>NZ_SHKJ01000001.1:0-4800000 GCF_004217075.1 Nocardiopsis sp. CNZ308
GGGAGGAAGCCGGAACTAGTTTGTCGAATCAACGATGTTGGCAACAACTTATCTTGTGTGCCACCTATTCCTGGTAGCCTCGGGGCATGGCACTCCCCACTCCGAAGCCCGGCCGGTCCCCGGCCGGGACGCGGGCCCGGCCTCGGGCGCGGACGCGACTCCGGGACAAGGCACCGACCTGGGGTGGTCGCTGGCCGTGGTCCTGCGCCGGTGGCACGAGCGGGTGGAGGCGGTCCTGGACGGCGTCCCGCACGGCAGCCGCGGCTACCACGTGCTCACCGCGGTCTCACTCGACGAGCCCCCCACGCAGGCGGCCCTGGCCGAGCGGCTGCTGATCGACCGCAGCGTGATGACCTACCTCCTCGACGACCTGGAGGAGGCCGACCTCGTGCGGCGGGGACCCGGTGACCGGCGGGCGGCGGGTGTGCGCCACCGCGCACGGCCGCGAGGTCCTGGCCTCGATCAGCGAACGCGTGCGCGGGGTGGAGGAGGAGGTCCTGACGGGACTCGACGCGCCCGCGCGCGAGCTGTTCCGCCAGATCGCCCAGCGCGCGGCCGTCGCCATCCAGGAGTCCTCCCCACGACCGACCCGTGCGCGGCCGTGCGCCAGGTCGTCGGCCCGGACGGACCGGACGGGAAGCCGGGAAAGCGGGAGGGGCGCGCGGGCGCGGCAACCGGGCGAAGCGGGAGTAACGGGCGGACCGGGGGCGTTCCCGGGCTCCGGAACGCGTACGGGAGGCGTGCGGGGTGCGGCGGGCTTCGGCGGGCGACCGGGGCGGGCGGTAACAGACGACCGGGGTACGTGGTGGCGGGCAACCGGAGCGGGCCACGGCGGGCGTCGGGGTGCGTGGTGGCGGGCGGCTGCGGGCAGACGGGGTATGTGGCGGCGGGCCACAGCAGGCGGCCGGGGTACGTGGCAACGGCTGGACGGCCGGAAGCGGGAACTGAGCGTCGTCGCCAGTCGATAGGCTCCCCCAGAGTCCGTGAACCGTATGACGAGGGGAACCGCCCGAGGTGTCCGAGGCAGAACAGGTCAGTGCCGTCCTTGACCGGATGGGCGCGCCGGGCGCCCTGGCGCCCCGGCTGCTGGGCGTACTGGGGCCGGGGGCCGCCGCCGCGCTGGACGCGAACCCGTGGCTGCTGCTGCGCCTGCCGCAGGTGACCGCGGAGCAGGCCGACTTCTGCGCCCGCAGGCACCTGGGCGAGGGCGCGCGGCCCGACGACCCCCGGCGGCTGGCGGCCTTCACCGAGCACGTGCTGCGCATGTCCGCCGCGCGCGGGCACACCGTGGTGGAGGAGAAGAAGCTGGCTTCGGTCGTGGGCAAGCTCGGGGTGGCCGACCCGGCCGCCGCGCTGGAGGCGGCCGTGGCCGACGGAGCGCGGTGGTGCTGGAGAGCACCGACGAGGACGACGACGAGGACTTCGACTTCAGCGGGGCGGGGTCCCGGACCTGCCCGACACCGAGCTGTTCTACGCCCTGCCCGAGGTGGGGCACGCCGAGCAGCGGCTGGGCGAACAGCTGCTGCGGCTGATCGGCGGCAACGAGCCGATCATGGACTCGATGACCGCGGGCGAGACGGTGGACGCGGCCGAGGAGCGGGGCGGGTTCACCGTCTCGGACCGCACACGCGAGGCCCTGGTGACGGCGACCCTGCGCCCGGTGACGGTGCTGCGCACGGCCCCGGCGACGCGGCGGAGATCGCGCGGGCACTGGTGTGCCTGGACGCGATCGCCACCGACAGCCAGGTGGGGATCGCGGTGGCGGCGCCGACCGCGCAGGCCGCGGCGGCCGTCAACGCCGACCTGGCGCGGGTCCGCCGGGAGCGGGCCGCTGCCGGAGCTTCCGAGGGGGCGCGGACTTCCGGGGATGCCGGAGGGGCGCCGGAGACCGGGGCCGGAGACGAGGCCGCCGAGGAGACCCGGGGGGCCGAGGAGGACGAAGCGGCGCAGGGACCGAGGGAGCTGAGGCTGCCTCGGGCGAGCAGGGAGCTTCGGAGGCCCAGGGGACTTCGGAGGTACAGGACACTGCGGACGCGCAGCAGACCCCGGCGACACAGGAGGCTCCGGACACGCAGGGGTCCGAAGAGTCCGAAGAGGCTGGCGAAGCGCGGGAGGTCCGGGAGCAGCCGGAACAGCGGAGCCAGCGGGTACAGCAGGGCCAGGAGGGTCAACAGCGCCACGAGGGACAGCAGGGCCAGCAGGGTCCCGGGGAGGCGGTTCAGGCCCCCGTGCGGGCGGTGTCGCTGCCGCGCTCCTGGCGCAGGCCCCGTTGAAGGCCGGTCTCGTGGTGCTGTGCGAGGCGATGTCGGTGGGCGCGGCCCGAGCCGCCGAGCTGGCGTCGGTGTGCGCGGACGACGCGCACCTGGTGCTGCTGGCCGACCCGAACCAGGCGCCCTCGGCGACACCGGGCCAGGTGGTGGTGGACATCGCCGCTTCGCGGACCGCGCACGTGGCCGAGGTGTCCGACGACGACGCTCCGGGGCCGATCGCGGAGCTGGCGGCGGCCGTGGCCGAGGCGGGGTTCCCGAGGTGGAGGCGCCCGGGCGCGAGGTGGTGCGGGTTCCGGCGGCGTCGGCCGAGGAGGCGTGCACCGGGTGGTGCAGTTGGTGACGGACTCGATTCCGCGCGCGTTGGGCATCGGGCCGAGCACGTGCAGGTGGTGACCGCGCGGAGGACGGCCCGGCCGGTGCGCGGCGGTCAACGCCGCGTGCAAGGAGAGACTGAACCCGGGGCCGGGCGCGCACGGCGGGTTCGACGTGGGCGACCGGGTGCTGTTCACGGCGGAGGGCCCCGGCTACGGGCCCGGTGACACCGGTCATCTGCGCGAGGTGGACGGCGGTGCCGTGGTGGAGCTGGTCGGCGGCGGTCGCGTCAAGGTGACCGACCCGGCGGCGCTGCGCCCGGGCTGGGCGGTGACGGTGGCCGCCGCGCACGGGGCCGGTGGCCCGCCGTGGTGGCGGTGTTCCCGCCCGAGGTGCCGGTGTCGCGGCCGCAGGTGTACACGGCGCTGACCCGCGCGACGCGACACGTGTCGCTGGTGGACGCGACCGGCGGCGGGCTGGAGACCGGGGTGCGTGAGAACGCGGCGAAGGAGCGGACGACCCGCCTGGTGAGAATCCTGCGCGAGGGATAGACCCGCAGCCCAGGAAGCACGCGCCCCGCGCACGGACTCTCCCGGTCGACCGGAGTGGAGTTGGTACCGCCGGGCTCCGGTCCCGACCCGTTCGCCCTGCGCGCGAACGGCGGTTGGGCGATGCTGGAGTGCAACCCGAACGGCCAGTGGGCCTTCCTGGACCCCGACACCGTCCGGGGCATCACAATGGCGCTTGCCGACCTACTGGAGAAGATCCCTGCATGAGTGAGGACGTGACGGGGCAGCGGTTGCGCCTCGCGCTGGCGCAGGAGCTGCACGCCAACGGGGTACTGCGCGGAAGCGGGTGGAAAGAGGCGGTCGAAACGGTCCCGCGCGAGGTGTTCGTGGGCGAGGCCGTGTACCAGCTCGACCGGGAAGGCCTGTGGCGGGTGGTCCGCCGCTCGGACCTGCCGGAGGCGGACTGGCTGACGATGGTCTACCAGGACGACACGTGGGTCACGCAGGTGGAGGGAGTCAACGCCGCCGACCCGCACCCGCCGTCGGTGGGAGCGCCGACATCGTCCTCGTCCCTGCCGAGCCTGGTGGTGGGATGCTCGAAGACCTGGACGTGCGGGACGGCCAGAGGGTTCTTGAGGTCGCGACCGGAACCGGGTACTCCACGCGTTGTTGTGCGGCTTGACGCCGTTATGGACCAGGACGCGGCGGCGTGGGCTACTCTTGCGGCGTGGGGTCGACGGGGTGGCGGGCATCGGCGAAGGTCCTCGTGACCTTGGCGGGATGGCTGGGCGCCAACGCACAGGTGCTGCTGGAAGCCGAGGAGGACGGAACCATGCGGGGCCGGTTCCTGCCCGTGCAGAGGTCGTTCATGATGGCACGGTCGATGCGGGCACCGGCGGAGGCGCCGCTCGTACTGGGCCGAACGTGCCCCAGCGTCCCACGGATGTGGGGGCCGAAGTACTCGATGACTGGACGGGGCGGTTCGTGGTCCAGCTCACCGTTCCCGAGGCCGTACCGATGGTGGTGGGGCCGAGCCGCGGTGTGCGCGATATCGAACCGGATCGTGGGCGTTGGTCGACGAGGACGCAGACGGGACCGGGGTGAGCCAGCACGGCCGGTCAACCTCTGGGGCCGCGTCGAGAGCAGCGTTCGGTGGTGGAGGGCGCTGGGTGAGCCCTCGGTGTCCGAGTTCGGCCTCACCGTGTCTCCAAGGGAACAGCGGGTGTGGCTGGGGTCGCCGGGAGGGCCGTCGTGGAAGCTGCCGGTGTGAGGGATCGGTGCTGTAGCGGTCAGGGCCAGGGAAAGAGGTCCCCTACCGTCTGCTCGGGGGCCGTACGACGGCGGTCCGCGCCTGGAGGACCAGGCGCGGGCGTCGTCATCCCATCTGGCCGGGGTACTTGACCGCTCGGGCGACGACTTTCGCGTACCTGTCGGCCTGCTCGTCGGTGTGCGCGTACATGATGATCGTGTCGGAGCCGCGGGACCGGACCTCCCAGACCGCCCCCGTGCCGTGGGTGCCGGGCGGCAGGTTGGTGAAGAGGACGTCGGGATAGCGGGAGGACAGCTCCTCGTGAGTAGCCATGGTGGACACCGTAGCCAGGTGTGGCCGGTTGTGGGCCCGGTTTGGCGGTGTATGCGTGGCTGGTGCGGAGCGGGTGACGGGTGGGAAACAGAAACCGGCCCTGCCCAGGCGTGGGCAGGGCCGGATCGAGTACTTCGCTACCGGACGCGCATCGCAGCCAGTAGTGCTGTCCACTCCGAGGCCTCGGCCGACAGGTAGCCCAGCTCCCGGTTCTGGGTGTCCCGAACCAGTGTCTCAGAGCCCTCACTAACCTCGACGCAACTTCCGCTACCGCTGCTGTAGCTGGACGTGTGCCAGGAAGCGTTCTCGCTGCTCATCACAGACCTTTCAAGCTCGCATGGAGGGTTTCGAGGAACCGTCGTGAAGACAGCGCCACCGCTACTGGCCACGCACCACAGCCAGTAGCGCCGTCCACTCGGAAGCCTCGGCCGACAGATGGCCCAGCTCCCGGTTCTGGGTGTCACGAACGTGGGTGGTAGGCCCTTCCGCGACCTCCACACAGTTCCCGCCGTCACCACCGCTGTAGCTGGACTTGTGCCAGTCAGACTTCACGGCTCATCCCTTCGTGACAGCGAGAACGGCGGCCCACTCCTGACGAGCGAACGTCAGATGCCCCTGGTTCCGATTCTGAGTGTCACGCACGTCCGAACCAGCCTTGTGCTCGCGGATCTCAACGCAGTTGCCCCCGTTGGCGCTGTAGCTGGACTTATGCCATTCGGTGGTGGTGTTCATGTGAGCTTCCTCAGTACATCGAGCGAGAGTGCAAGTGGCAGGGATGCTGCCAGCGCGGTGGTGGCTTGAGCGGACAGTCTGTCGTGCGTGCTGTCCTCGTGGATCACGTTACCGTCAGCGTGATCACTGACGACCGCGAGTTCCCCTGACTCCAGACGGAAGAGCATCAACGGAGCCGAAGGGCCGAGGAGCGTCGTTCCCTCAGGCACAAGGTGCACCGCGACCCGCCCTGTTTCAGCCCACTCGATGAGGTACGGCACCTGCGCCCGACGAAGGGGCTCAGGGAGGCCAGATACAGCCGCAACAGGAAAGACAGCAGTCACTTCGAGGTCAGGCAACTCTTCCAATCTGCCTGTGCGCAGAGCCACCAAGCGATCAAGCTCCTTCGCGGTGGCAAGCGGCTGCGCTGTCCGAAACACACCACGGGCGACCTCCGGACACTGCAACAACCCAGGAATAAGAGCAGGCGCCACAATGCTGAGCTGCCTTGCGGCACGCTCTATGGCTTCCAAATCTCGTGCCCACTCGGGCAGGGCATGTCCACTCGTAGCCTGACGCCACGCAGCGATCAGCTTCCCATCCGCGCGGAGTACCTTGTCCATTTTCTCCGCAAGAGGGAGGTGGGGAAGGGATTGTCCGTTCACCCACCGGGATACGGAAGCGGCAGAACAGCCCACCCGAGCAGCCAACTGCTCCTGAGTGAGGCCTTGCAAATCGCGGAAGGTCTTAATGAGTTCACGAAACGGAGGGTCGCTCATGCTCGGAATATTACGCCGAGCTTCCGAGGCCTGTCCGGCCTTTTCGCAAGTTCTTCAGGTAGTGGCGTGAGGAGAGCAAGAAACACCAAGGTTAGGGCTCGAAGGCCCGGTGCAACCGCGAGGTAGCCAAGGCGCACAAGTATGTGATGGCAGCAAGAAGCCCCGGAGACCGAAGTCGAAGGCGGCCCCCGAGGCAAGGCGCTCCACCCCGAAAGCCCCGAGGTGAAACATGCAAAAGTCTACCGTTCCGCCCATCCCGCTTCCACGCCGACTGTGCGGAACCGCCACCAAATCAGGCATTCTGCTCGGCCCCGAACTCGGCCACGTCAAGATCGCCCGCCGCTGGGCCGCCCAAGCCACCCGCTCCCGGCCCAGCCTGGCCGAACCCGTCGGCATCGCCGTCTCCGAGATGACCACCAACGCCCTGCGCCACTCGGCGTCCGGGCTCCCCGGAGGCACCATCCGCGTCGAGATCGAACGCACCCCGCGCCACCTCGAACTCCGCGTCACCGACAACGGACCCCGCCCCGGAGAACAACCCACGTTCCCGGCCGTGCCTGCGGCCGAACCCCTCCGGGTCGGCGGCAACGGCCTACGCCTGGTCGAGGCCGTGTGCTCCTACTGGGACTGGAAGCAACACTCCTGCGGCGCGATCACCGTCCGCGCCGTCTTCCCCTGGTAACCCGCTCCCCGGGCGGACCAGCCCTTCCAGACTCCGCACCACCCACCTGTCCCCCGGGCCGGTGCGGATGGGCCGATGCGGAGTGCACCGGCCCAAAGCCCCGCCCTCCCCTTCCCCGGGAGGGCGGGGCCACCCCACCAACCACCCGCACAACACCCAGCGCCGAGTACCGAACCCCCGAAGACACGGAAAGCCCCTCATGCCCGACTACAGCTACCTCCTCGACGGACGCCCCGACGTCCTCACACCCAGCGAAGTCGCCGCCCTGTTCAACATCCGCCCCCGCAGCCTCCACCGAGGCGAATGGGACAACGTCCTCAAACCCTTCCGCACCCCCGGCGGAGCACGCCGCTACCCCAAAGAACACATCGCCACCCTCCTCAACCAGCCAGACCCCCCGACCTGCCCCTGAACCCGCGCGAACACCTCCAGAGCCCACGCGAGGGCATCGACAGCGCGTCTGCGGGGAGGCAACCCGCCACACGACCGGGGCACTCGGGCCACTCCGGCCCTCCCGGAGGCGGCACCGCCACCGCAGCCGAGAAAGTCAGCGGTTCAGCGCGCGTACTGGCGGCACTCTCCCGTGAACACCGAACCCAGTTCCGCGCGCAACGCCTCCCGGGCGCGCTCGGCGGCTCCCGGCCCGCCCCGGTAGACCTGGGTGGCCAGCCCCTCGGCCACGGCGGCGACGCGGGCGGCGGACGCGGCGGCGTCCACGTCCGCCTCCACCTCACCGCACTCCACGCCGTTGCGCACCGCCCGGGCGATCTCGGCGTGCAGCGCGTCCGCCGTGCGCGCGTCCACCTCGGCCAGGGCCGGGTTCTCCAGGGCCCGTCCGGCGAAGACGCGGATCACCCGGAACTCCGCCCGGCGGGGTTCGTCCAGGGGCAGGTGCTCGGCCAGCGCGGCCAGCAGGATCTCGGAAATGGTCCTCTCGTGCCGGGTCCCCTCACCGACGACGTCCGCGACGCGGGTGGCGACGGCCGTACTGACCCGCTCGAACGCGTGCAGCAGCATGTCGTCCTTGGACGGGAAGTAGTGCTGCACGAGCCCGACGGAGATCCCCGCGCGCGCGGCCGTGCGGGCCACGGTCACGGCGTCCAGCCCCCGTTCGGCGATCAGCTCGCACACGGCACCGGTGATCTGCGTGCGCCTCTGGGCGTGGTCTGCGGTTCTCGGCACCGGATAACCGTATCATGGTACGGTCATAATCGTATGGACATACGGTTATCGGAAGGCCCCTCATGCCGCTCCCCCTCGCGCACGTCCCCCTCGCCCTGCTGCTCGCCCTGTCCCCCGTGGTCACGACCCCACCGGACGACGCGTCTCCCCCCACCCCCTCCGTGATGGACGCCTACGTCCGGGAGCGGATGGCGGCCACCAACACCCCCGGGCTGGCCTACGCCGTGGTCGGCCCCGAGGGCGTCGAGCACCAGGGAACCTTCGGCGTGGACGGCGACGGCGCCCCGGTGGACGAGCACACCCCGTTCCTGTGGGGGTCGGTGGCCAAGCCCGTGACCGCCACCGCCGCGCTGGTCCTGGCTATGGAGGGGCGCCTGGACCTGGACGCCCCGGTCCGGGACTACCTGCCGGTCTTCGCGGAGTTCGGCGCCGACCCCACCGTGCGCGACCTGCTCACCCAGACCTCGGGGCTCACCGGGCGCACCGCCGCCGCCACCAGCGACCTGTACGGCGAGCGGGCCCCGGACCTGGACGCGCGGGTGGCGCGCGTCGCCGCCTCGGAGCCGGGGACCCCGGGCACGCACGAGTACAGCAGCGCGAACTACCTCGTGCTGGGCGCCGTCCTGGAGGAGGTGACCGGCGACTTTCGCGGGTACCTGCGCGAGAGCGTCCTGGAGCCGACGGGGATGGACGGCGTCTTCGCCAGCGCGGCCCAGGCGCGCGAGGCCGGGCTGAGCCCGGGGCACCGCACACTGTGGGGCGTGCCGGTGGCCGACGCCGACGGTGTGGACGACGCGGGAGCGGCCTACGGCTACCTGGGCGGGGACGTCACCGACCTGGCCGCGTTCGCGCGGGCGCAGGTGGCGGCGGAACCGCCCGTGCTGGACGCCGCCGCGCTGGAGCGGGCCCGCACAGGGCTGGTCCCGGTCCCCGGTTCGGCGCAGGAGTACGGCCTGGGCTGGCGCGACACCGCCCTGTCCGATCTCGGTGAGCCGATCGTCTTCCACGGCGGTTCGACCCCGGGGTACGCGGCGATCGTGGTGGTGCTGCCCGAACGGGAGAGGGCGGTGGTGGTCCTCCAGAACACCTACGACATGCTGCGCGACAACGGGATCCAGGCGGTCGCCTTCGGGCTGGCCCACATGCTCGCGGGCGGCGACTCCCCCTCCTCCCCCGGCACCGACCCGCTGTACCTGGCGTCGGTGTGGACGCCCACGGCCGCCGCGGCGGCGCTGGGCGCGGGCGCCGTCGCGGCCGTGCGGGTCCGGCGGCCCCGCAGGTGGGCGAGCGCGCTGTGGTCGGCCCTGGGGCTGGTCGCGGTGGCCGCCGCGGTGGGGGTGGCGGCGAGCCACGGTCTGCGCCCGGCCCTGACCTGGGTGCCCGACGTGACGGCGGCGACGCTGGCGGCGGGTGTGCTCGGTGCGGCGGTGGTGGTCCTGCGCCCGCTGGCGCACCGGCGCGACGCCCGGTCCCGGACCTGACCCCCGGCGTACGAGGCGACGCCACCGTCATGGCCCCGCACCCTCTGGCGCACCGGCGCGACACCCGGTCCCGGACCTGACCACCGGCGCACGGGGCGGCCCCGCCGCGGCCCGACCGGCGGGCCCGGCCGCGGCGGGACGCGCTCAGATCCGGTCGAGGAAACCGCCGTCCACCATCAGGTTCTGTCCGGTGACGTAGGCCGCGGCCGGGCTGGCCAGGAAGGCCACCGCGCGGGCGACCTCGTCGGGGTGGCCGAGGCGGCCGTAGGGGATGCGCTCGCGGACGGACTCGTAGAACCCCGGGTCGCTCTCACGGCGGCGCGCCCAGCCCCCGCCCGGGAACTCGATCGGGCCGGGCGAGACGGTGTTGACCCGCACCCCCTCCCCCGCCCAGGCGCGGGCCAGCGAGGACGCGTGGTGGTTGAGCGCGGCCTTGACCGCGCCGTAGGAGCGCGGTCCGGCGGGCACGGTGGTGTGCAGCGCCGAGGTGCTGGAGATCAGCACCACCGAGCCGCCGCGCTCGGAGGCCAGCAGGTGGGGCCTGGCCGCCTCGGTCAGGCGCACGAAGGGCATCAGGTCGGCCGCGAAGCCGCGCTCCCACTGGTCGGGGGTGGGCGCGCTGCCGCCGGAGACGTTGGACACCAGCACGTCCAGGCCGCCGAGTCCGGCCACCGCGTCCTCGACGAAGGAGGGCAGCGCGTCGTGGTCGGTGACGTCCAGGGCGCGCGAGAACACGCGGGCGCCGGTCTCCTCCAGCTGCCGGGCCGCCTCGGACAGCGGTTCGGGGGTGCGCGCGCAGATCGCGAGGTCGGCGCCCTCGGCGGCGAACAGCTGGGCGATGGCCCGGCCGATCCCCCTGCTGGCGCCGGTCACGGCGACCCGTGCCCCCTTCAGTCCCAGATCCATTGCCCCGTCCCCTTCGCTCTCGGCTCGCACGGCCGCCTGCCGGGGTCGCGCGCACCGCTTCGGGCACACGGCGGGCGCTCGCCGCACCCGCCCCGCGACGGCAGACGGGCGGGCCGCCCCTGGGGGTGGCCCGCCCGCGTCAACCTATCGCACGCGTGTGCCGGGACACCGGTTCCGGAGGAGCCGGAGCCGGTGCGTTCGGGGCGGTCAGGCCCCGGTGGAGTGGAATCCGCCGTCGACGTGGACGATCTCGCCGGTGGTGGCGGGGAACCAGTCCGACAGCAGCGCCACGACCGCCTTGGCCGCGGGCTCGGGGTTGGTGACGTCCCAGCCCAGCGGGGCGCGCTCGGGCCAGTGCTTGGCCAGCTCGGAGAACCCGGGGATGCTGCGGGCGGCCATGGTGCTCAGCGGTCCGGCGGAGACGAGGTTGACCCGGATGTTCTGGTCGCCGACGTAGCGGGCCAGGTAGCGGGCGGTGGAGGTCAGCGCGGACTTGGCCACGCCCATCCAGTCGTAGATGGGGTAGGAGACGCTGTTGTCGAAGTCCAGGGCCACGACCGAGCCGCCGTCCTTCATCAGCGGCAGCAGCGAGGTGGTCAGCGACTTCAGGGAGAAGGTCGAGGTGTGCATGGCCGTGGCCACGTCCGACCACTCGGTGTTGAGGAAGTTGCCGCCCAGGGCGTCCTGCGGGGTGAAGCCGATGGAGTGCACGACGCCGTCGAGGCCGTCCACGTGCTCGCCGACGCGGGCGGCCAGGGTGGAGAGCTGCTCGTCGTCGGTGACGTCCAGCTCCAGGATCGGGGGCGTCTCGGGCAGGCGCTTGGCGATGCGCTCCACCAGGCTCAGGCGGCCGTAGCCGGTGAGCACGACCGTGGCGCCCTGTTCCTGGGCCAGGCGGGCCACGTGGAAGCCGATGGAGGAGTCGGTGAGCACCCCGGTGACGAGGATGCGCTTGCCTTCGAGGATTCCCATGTTCGGGTCGTCCGTCCTGTCTGTGGTCCGTTGCGGAAGGGGAGCCCTTCCGGTGGCTGGAGGAAAAAGAGGGGGCCGGACCCGGTCAGTGGCCCATGCCCAGGCCGCCGTCGACGGGGATCACGGCGCCGGAGATGTAGGCGCCGCCGGGCCCGGCGAGGAAGCCCACCGTCCTGGCGATGTCCTCGGAGGAGCCGAGGCGGCCCAGCGGGACGTTCTTCTTGATGTCGGCCTGGCGCTCCTCGGACAGGGCCGCGGTCATGTCGGTCTCGATGAAGCCGGGGGCGACGATGTTGACCGTGATGTTGCGCGAGCCCAGCTCGCGGGCCAGGGAGCGGCCGAAGCCGACGAGCCCGGCTTTGGAGGCGGCGTAGTTGACCTGGCCGCCGGAGCCGAGGAGGCCCACGACGGAGGAGATGAGGATGATGCGGCCCGAGCGCTTGCGCATCATGCCGCGCACGGCGCGCTTGGACACGCGGAAGGCGCCGGTGAGGTTGGTGTCCAGCACGGAGGAGAACTCGTCCTCGCTCATCAGGGCCAGCAGCTGGTCCTTGGTGATGCCGGCGTTGGCCACGAGCACCTCGACGGGGCCCTGCGCCTCCTCGACCTCCTTGAAGGCGGCGTCGACCTGGGCGGAGTCGGTGATGTCGCAGCGGACGCCCAGCAGACCCTCCGGGGGCTCGCCGGAGCGGTAGGTCACCGCGACGTCGTCTCCGCCCGCGGCCAGCTCACGGGCGATGGCCAGGCCGATTCCGCGGCTGCCGCCGGTGACCAGTACCGAGCGCGACATAGGGGCTCCTCTTCTCCTGCGGCTGCTGTGATCAGCCACGACGTGGTGTTGCGGGGGGTGGGATCGCATTGCAGCGTACCGAGCTACCCGGCGGTAGACGCAACCGAGGCGGGCAGGGGCGACGATCCGCCCATGCGTGGGGATTCCGGACACGCTGGGGGGACGTCCCGAGCCCGGCGGGTGTTGGTGAGGTGTGTCACCGCCGCGCCGGAACCGGGGAGCCGGTCCTGGCGGCCCGCTCCAGGGGGTGCGACAGAGCGTGGCCGCAGGGAACCGGGTCCTCGGCGAAGCGCGGCCACGCACCCCCTGAGCGCGCAGCGGTAACACCCCGCAGGGATTTCCTCAGGCCCAGCCCGCGTCGTGGGCCAGGATGGCGGCCTGCACCCGGTTGGACATGCCCAGCTTGGCCAGGATCCGGCTGACGTGGGCCTTCACCGTGGCCTCGCGCATGCCCAGGTCGCGGCCCGCCTCGGCGTTGGACCGGCCCCGGGCCACCGCGAGGAGCACCGACCGCTCGCGCTCGCTGAGCACCGACAGGCGGCGCACGGCCTCGGCGCGGCCCGCCGCGGAGTCGGCGGGGGCGGGCGCGGCGAAGCGTTCGAGCATGCGCTTGGTCACGCTGGGCGCGAGCATCGCGTTGCCCTCGTGGACGGTGCGCACCGCGCCGATGAGGTCGCGGGGCGGGGTGTCCTTGAGCAGGAAGCCCACCGCCCCGGCCCGCAGGGCGCTGTGCACGTACTCGTCCAGGTCGAAGGTGGTCAGCAGGACCACGCGGGGCGGCCGGGGCAGGGCGGTCAGGCGGGCGGCGGCGGTGATCCCGTCGGTGCCCGGCATGCGGATGTCGAGCAGCACCACGTCGGGGGCGAGTTCCTCGGCCAGGCGCACGGCCTCGGCGCCGTCGCCGCCCTCTCCCACCACCTCGATGTCGGGGGCCGAGTCCAGGATCATCCGCAGGCCGGACCTGACCAGGAGTTCGTCATCGACCAGGAGCGCGCGGATCACCTTCGGAAACCTCTTCCTCCGTACCGGATGGATCGTCGGTTCGCACGATAGCGCGCAGACGCCACCCGCCGTCGGGGCACGGCCCCGCGCTGAGGCTTCCGCCGGAGAGCACGACGCGCTCCTGCAGCCCCGTCAGACCGAAGCCGCTGCGGGGCATGGGCGAGGCCGGGCCCCGCGCGGGCGCGTTGGCCACCTCCACCTCCAGCTGGCGGTCGGCGTAGTGCAGGCGCAGGGTGACGGCGGCGCCGGGCGCGTGCTTGGCGGCGTTGGTCAGCCCCTCCTGGACGATCCGGTAGGCGGTGCGCTGGGCGCCCGTCGGCAGCGTGCGGACCCGGCCGCTCTCCTCCCGGTCGATCGGCATCCCGGCGGCGCGCCACTCCTCCACCAGGCGGTCCAGGTCGGACAGGACCGGCTGGGGAGCGGTGGGCGCGGCGTCGGTGTCGTCGCGCAGCACCCCGAGGATGCCGCGCAGTTCGGTGAGGGCCTCGCGGCCGGTGGTGCGGATGAGCCCGGCCGCCTCGACGGTGCGCGGGTCCTCGGCGGAGACCTCCAACCCGCCCGCGTGCAGCACCATGAGGCTGACCCGGTGGGCGACCACGTCGTGCATCTCCCGGGCGATGCGGGTGCGCTCGGCGGTGATGGCCTGCTCGGCCATCATGTGCTGTTCGCGTTCGAGGCGCTCGGCGCGCTCGTGGAGGCGGTCGATGAGCTGGCGGCGGGTGCCCACCCACAGGCCGAAGACCATCGGCACGACCAGCAGCATGCCGATGAGGAAGACCTGCCCGAGGGGGTTGGCCTCGTAGGCGACGACCATGGCCAGGCTGTACACGGCGAACCAGCCCACCAGCAGGCGCCGGTTGGCCTGGTACACCGAGTACGAGTACAGGGCGATCACGGCCGGGACGAAGTTGGCGAAGCACAGCAGCAGCACGAGCGCGGTGACGAGCATCCACTGCGGGAAGCTCCGCCGCAGCAGGACCGTGGCACCGGCGAACACGACCGGGATCACGTAGAGGACCACCCCGGCGGCCAGGGCGAACGCGATGTTCACGTTGGACAGGACCGCCAGGAGCGCGGGGACGAGCCCGCCGAACAGGCCGAGCTGCGTGCTGCCCACCAGTTGCAGTACCCAGCTGAACGGCAGCGGCAGCACGGCGTAGAGCCAGTCGGCGATGGTCAGGCGGCGGGCCCACCACCACTCCCGGTTCTTGTTCCACAGGGCGCCGGCGTCCCTGCCCCGGTCGCTCACCCAGCTCCTCATGCTGGGGAGTCTACGGCGGCGCCCCAGGTCGGCCCGTGCGCGCGCCGCGCCCGGTCCCGCGCGGTCCGATCGTCGGTCCACGCGCGAAAGCCCAGGCGGGCAGGGGCGCGTGGCGCCCCCGTGACTCCGGGTGACCTCTCGGACCCCGACGAAAGTCGGTGCGCCGACCAGACGAAGGAGTCGCGAACCCGCCCGTCACCGTTCCTTTGGCCGAGTCGCGAATCGGCCCAGCGGGGGACGCCCGGGCCGGGCGGGCGGACCTAGCGTTGTGGACAGCCGCGACGGAGAGCCCGTCCGGCCCGCACACCATCCCCGATTCCTGGAGCTGTCTGCCGTGACCGAGTTCACCGTGAAGCCCGACCCGACGGTCACCTCACCGCCGGTGGTGGTCGCCCGGGGCCTCACCAAGACCTACGACACCGGCGACAGCCAGGTCCACGCCCTGGCCGGGGTGGACGTGGAGTTCCACCGGGGCGCGTTCACCGCCATCATGGGCCCCTCGGGGTCGGGCAAGTCCACCCTCATGCACTGCCTGGCCGGGCTGGACGTGCCCACCTCGGGCACCGTGCACCTGGGCCGCACCCAGATCACCGGCCTGCGCGACGCCGAGCTGACCCTGCTGCGCCGCGACCGGATCGGGTTCATCTTCCAGTCCTTCAACCTGCTGCCGATGCTGACCGCCGAGCAGAACATCCTGCTGCCGTCGCAGATCGCCAAGCGCGGGGTCGACAAGCAGCGCTTCGACCACATCATCGACGTGGTGGGCCTGCGCGACCGGCTCAGCCACCTGCCCGCCAAGCTCTCCGGCGGCCAGCAGCAGCGCGTGGCCGTGGCCCGGGCCCTGCTCAACGCGCCCGAGGTCGTCTACGCCGACGAGCCCACCGGCAACCTCGACTCGCGCTCGGGCGCCGAGGTGCTGGAGTTCCTGCGCGACTCGGCCCGCGACCTGAACCAGACCATCGTCATGGTCACCCACGACCCCGTGGCCGCCTCCTACGCCGACCGCGTGGTCTTCCTGCGCGACGGCCGCCTGGTGGACGAGGTCGTCGAACCCACCGCCGAGCTGGTCTCCGCGCGGCTGCTGAAGCTGGAAGAGGCCTGAGGGACATGCTGCGCACCACACTCGCCGGGCTGCGTCTGCACAAGTCCCGGTACGTCACCACCGTGCTGGCGATCCTCCTGGGGGTCATGTTCGTGTCGGGGACCATGGTCTTCGCCGACACCCTCAACGCCAGCTACGAGAAGTCCGTCATGGGCTCGGCCACCAGCGTGGACGCCATCGCCATGCCCTCCGAGCCCGAGTTCGACCCCGAGAGCACGGAACCGCCCGAGGAGCGGGTTCCCTTCACCGACGAGCAGCTGGACGGGGTCCGGGCACTGCCCGAGGTCGCCGAGGCGGGCGGGACCCTCCGGGGCGAGGCCGTGCTCCTGGACGACGAGGGCCGGGCGACCGGCTTCCTGCCGCCCAGGGCGCTCGGGCTGAACGGGGTCAGCCGGTTCACCGCCGACGAGGGAGCGCTGCCCGCGAACGGGGACGAGATCGCCCTGGCCACCTCCACCTCGGAGCAGCTCGGGTTCACGATCGGCGACACGGTGACCGTGCTCGACCTCGAGGGGGACAAGCGCGACTTCACCGTCACCGGACTGGTCGAGTTCGGTGTGGACAGGACCTACAGCGCCGCGGGCGCCGTCGTCTTCGACCCGGACACCACCCGGGAGATGACCGGCGTGACGGACTACGCCGAGATCGACGTGCTCGCCGCCGAGGGCCACACCCCGCAGGAGGCGGCCGACGCCGTCGCCGCCGAACTCGGGGCGGCGGCCGACGTACGCACCGGTGAGGAGGCCGGTCTGGAGATAGCCGAGAGCTCGGGCGGCCAGACGGAGCTGATCCGCACCGCGCTGCTGCTGTTCGCCTTCGTCGCGATGTTCGTCGCCGGGATCGTCATCTACAACACCTTCGCCATCCTCATCGCCCAGCGCCAGCGCGAGCTGGCCCTGCTGCGGTGCGTGGGCGCCAAGCGCGGCCAGGTCTTCCGGTCGGTGCTGACCGAGTCGGTGGTCGTGGGCCTGGTCTCCTCCGCCCTGGGAGTGCTGGCCGGTGTGGGCGTCGGCATGGCCGGTGCGGCCTACGGCGGCCCGCTGTTGGGCACAGGGGAGGCGGTGCCCGTGGTGGTCACTCCGACGGCGGTCCTGGTCGGCCTGGCCGTGGGCACAGTGGTGACCGTGTTCTCCGCCCTGGTCCCGGCCACGCGCGCCACCCGGGTGGCGCCGCTGGCGGCCCTGCGCACCAGCGCCACCGCCGCCGGTCTGGAGAAGGGCACCGGCTGGGTACGCGTCGTCGTCGGCCTGCTGGCCTTCGCGGTCTCGGCCGCCCTGGTCGCTCTGGTCCTGAACGCGGACATGGCCCAGGTGGGCATGGTGGTGGTGACCGCCGCCGCCCTCGTCGCTTTCGTGGGCGTGGTCGTGCTGGGTCCGCTGCTGGTGCGCGGCATCGTGCGCGTGGTCGGCGTCCCCCTGCGGAAGGTGGGTGTGCCGAGCATGCTGGCGGTGGACAACTCCACCCGCAGCCCGCGCCGCGCGGCCACCGCGATGATCGCCCTGACCGTGGGCGCCACCCTCATCACCGGCTACTCGGTGATCAGCGCCTCCACCGAGACGACCATGACCCGGCAGCTGGAGGAGCAGTTCCCGGTGGACTACCAGATCACCCCGCAGTTCTCCATGCGGGAGCCGGGGACCGGCACCGAGACAGCCGGGGCCCCGGAGGGTTCGGAGAGCTCGGAACAGCCCGCAGGCGCCGAGCAGGCTCCCGCCGGTGACGAGGCCGCGGCCGGAGAGGCTCCCGCCGACGGCGCCGAGGGTCCCGTCGAGCCCGCGGGGCCGACCGGGGACGCGTCCTCCGGTGAGGGCGCCGGCACGGAGGCCGCCTCCGCCGGGGCCGCCCAGGAACCGGAGTCCCCCACCGTCCCGGACGAGGTCCGGGCGGCGCTGGAGGGCCAGTCCGCCCTGGGCAAGGTCTTCAGCCAGCGCAGCGTCTACGTCGAGACGGACGGCGACCAGTCGGTTCCCGTCTACACCTACCCGGGCGCCGAGATCGGCGTCGACCTCACCAGCGACACCGTCGAGGGCGACCTGACCGACATCGGACCGGGCAGGGCTACGGTGACGGAGGGCTACGCCGAGGGCGCCGGGGTGGGCGACACCCTCACCCTTCCGGCCGAGGACGGCCAGGACCTGTCCGTGGAGATCGTCGCGGTCGTGGAGGACATGCAGTCCCTGACGGGCGTGACCCTGCACCCGGAGGACTTCGCCGCGGCCTTCCCCTCGGTGGACGGGGACGAGATGCTGCTCATCCGCGCCGCCGAGGGAGCCGACGCCGCCGAGGTGCGCGACGCGGTCAACACCGCGGTCGAGGACCACCCGACCATGCAGGTCGGGTCGGCCGCCGAGATGAAGAACCAGTTCTCCCAGATCCTGGACATCGCCTTCTACACCATCGCGGCGATGCTGGGCCTGGCGATCATCATCGCGGTGTTCGGCATCTCCAACACCATGGCGCTGTCGGTGCTGGAGCGCACCCGCGAGTCCGCGCTGCTGCGGGCGCTGGGGCTGGCCAGGGGGCAGCTGCGCCGGATGCTGAGCGTGGAGGCCGTGCTGCTGTGCCTGATCGGCGCCGGTATCGGCATCGTGCTTGGCGTGGTGTTCGGCTGGGCGGCCGGGGCCTCGGTCCTGCCGGACATGGTCTTCACCGTGCCCTTCGGCCAGATCGCGGTGTTCATCGTAATCGCCGTCCTGGCCGGGCTGCTGGCCTCGGTGCTGCCCGCCCGCCGGGCGGCGGCCACCTCGATCACGGGGGCGCTGGCCAGCGAGTAGGCGGCCACGCCTCCGCGGGCGCACGCGTCGCCGCGACGGGAAACGCGCGGGCCCCCTTCCGCCTCCGGGCGGAAGGGGGCCCGCGCTCTCGGCGTTCTCCCCCGCCGAACGGGGGTCGCTCCGCCGGAGGCCGCACCCCGCGCCACGACCGTGGACGCCGTGTCCCGGGCGCCGTGCCCCGGGCGGTACACCTCAGACGGCGTGGCCCTCAGGTGTCCGGGGCGCCGGTGTCCCTGGGGTCCTCGGCGTCCGGAACGTAGCCCGCCGTGTCGGTGGTCCGGTCGCGCTCGTCGTCCCGGTCGCCGTGGGGCGTGTCCGCCGGATGCTCGTAGGGCCTGTCGGGGTGCTCGCTCCGCACGGCCGCGCCCTCGTCGACGTCGGGCGTGACGTCGTCGCTCTCCTCGTGCATGGCCTCCTGCTCGGCGCTGCGGGTCTCCCCTCCCCAGCTCTCGCGCGGGTAGAGGTCGCTGCGCTCGGAGCGCACCGCCTCGTCGATCCCCCGCGGCTCGGACGAGCTGTCGGTCCCCGGCATGTCGGGGTCCTCGAAGTCGTACTCCTGGATGTCGTAGTCGGCCTCGATCCGCCGCTCCCGGGCGACGGCCTTGCTCAGCTCGGGGTCGTCCCCCATGTCGGTGTCCACGTCATAGGGCTCTTCAGTCATGTTCGCCCCCTTTCCCTCGTTAGTCCCGTGCCCCAAACCGGCGCACCTATGTCACCGGCGGGCGCACGGGACGGCGGGGCGGACCGGGGGCGGTCCCGCCGAACGCCCCGCTACCGCCGGCGGGCGCGCTCGGCGCGGCGCAGCAGCAGCGGGCGCAGGGCGGCCTCCAGCGCGACGGAGCCGTCGAGCTTGCTCTGGCCCACGACGCGGTCCTCGAAGTGGATGGGGATCTCCACCATCTTCTGCCCGCGCCGGTAGGCCCGGTAGTGCATCTCCACCTGGAAGGCGTAGCCGGTGCTCTCGATGCCGGGCAGGTCCAGGACGCGCAGCGCCGAGGCCCGCCAGATCTTGAAGCCCGCGGTGACGTCGCGGATGGGGATGGACAGCACCGTCTTGACGTAGGCGTTGGCCCAGCCGCTCAGCAGGCGGCGGCTGAGGTTCCACCGCTCGGACAGGCTGCCGCCGGGGACGTAGCGGCTGCCGATCACCACACCCGCGTTGGTGGCGTGCAGGGTGCCGAGCAGCTGGGGCACGTAGCCCACGGGGTGGCTGAGGTCGGCGTCCATCTGCACCACGTGGTCGGCGCCCTCCTCCAGGGCGCGGGTCATGCCCGCGACGTAGGCGCGGCCCAGGCCGTCCTTGGCGGTGCGGTGGACGACACCGACGCGTCCGGCGAACTCGACCGCGAGCTTGTCGGCGACCTCACCGGTGCCGTCGGGGGAGCCGTCGTCCACGACCACCACCCGCAGCCGCGGCAGGTCCAGGGCCATGAGCTGGCCCACCAGCACCGGGAGGTTGTCCGCCTCGTTGTAGGTGGGCACGACCACCGTCACCCGGGAGTCGGCCCACGGCGCGGGGAGCGGCACGGGTTCGGGGGTGACGCGCACGGGCGGGGAGGGCGGCTGCTGGGGGGACGGCTGGGAGGACATGCGCGGCGGCTCCTGCGGATCGGACGGGTGGCGCGGGACGGGCGGAGCGTACGCGGGATACGCGTGTGAACGGTAGGGTACGCGGTCCTTTCCTCCGTTCGCAGAGGAGAAGTCCCCTTTTCCCTCCCCCTCACTGCCCCCGCTCTTGGGCGACCACCGCGACGTGGACGAGGGCGCCCGTCTCCTCCAGGGTCATCAGCACCTCGGGGTCGGCGCTGCTGTCGGTGACCAGGTGGGCGATCTCCTCGGGGGCGACGGTGGGCACCATGGTGTCGGCGCCGATCTTGGTGTGGTCGGCCAGGACGATGGTCTCCTCGGCGCACGCGGCCAGGGCGCGGTCCACGCTGGCCACGGCCGGGTTGGGTGTGCTCAGGCCGCGGTCGGCGCTGACCCCGTTGCCGGAGAGGAAGGCCCGGTTGACGCGCAGCCCGGCCAGGCTCTCCTCCGCCGCCGCCCCGACCAGGGCCCGGATGGGGCCGTGCAGGGTGCCGCCGGTCACGACCACCTCGACGCCGGCGGCCCCGGCCAGGACGTCGGCGACGCGCAGGGAGTTGGTGACCACGGTCAGGTCGGTGCGGGTCAGGAGCGCGCGGGCGAAGGCCTCGGCGGTGCTGCCGGGGCCGATGGTGACGGCGTCGCCGGGGCGCACGAGTCGGGCCGCGGCGGTGGCGATGGCGGCCTTCTCGGCGGCGCACTGGCCGCTCTTGCCGGAGTAGCTCTGCTCGTGGCCGATCCTGCCGGGCAGGGCGACCCCGCCCCGGCGGCGGTCCACCAGCCCCTCGGTCTCCAGCGCGCGCACGTCGCGGCGGATGGTGACCTCCGAGGCGCGGACCCTGACGGCGATGTCGCGCAGGGACATGGTGCCGTTGGCGCGCACGAGTTCGAGAATGCGCTCCCGGCGCTCGGCGGCGAACGCCGGACGGTTCTCCTCGGCCATGGACCCACTTCCGTGCTCTGCTCGGGCACGGGCCACGGTCCCGCGCGACTCCCTAGACTACGGACCCGTCGGCGGTGGTGATCCGTCCGGGCCGGACGGCGTCCTCGGGCGCCGCCTGCTCCGGAACCCTCCCGGAGGCGGTCCCGGGCTCCCCGGCCTCCGCGGCGGCCTCCTCCTCGGTGGTCTGGCCCCCCTCTCTCAGGAGGGTGACCACGACGATCGCCGTGAGCGCCACCAGACCGACGAGCGCTCCCGCGCCGAGCAGTACCACGACAGACATCTGGGCCTCCCAGGGGACGGGCTGACCTGCCAATAACCGAATTCCCGGTTTGGGTTGACCTCACACCACCGAACGCGGGGGAGATCGGGACACAATGGGGGGCATGAAGCTCGATCCGGCACCCCTGTCCATCGAGGTGTGGTGGGTACGCACCTCAGCCGCCGACGACCGCCTGCTGCGCCTGTTGGACGAGGAGGAACGGTCACGCAACGCCCGCTTCCGGCTCCAGGCCGACCGCGACCGGCACCTGCTGGGCCGGGCGGTGTCCCGGCTGCTGCTGGCCGAGCGGGCCGACTGCCCGCCCGAGAAGGTGACCTTCGCTTTGCGCTGCCGTTCCTGTGAGGAGAAGGAGCGGGCGGGCGCCAGCCGGGGCGAGGACTCCGCGCAGGGCCCGCACGGCAAGCCCCACCCCTCCGGCCCCGCCGAGGGGTGGGAGCTCTCCGTCAGCCACTCGGGTGAGTGGGTGGTGCTGGCCCTGGCCCGCGAGGTGCCCGTGGGCGTGGACGTGGAACGCGTGTCCCCGGCCCGCGACCTGGAGGGCCTGGCGGGCTACACGCTGGGCGAACCCGAGCAGCGGGCCTGGGAGCGCCTCTCCCCCGCCGACCGGGTCGGCGCCTTCTTCCGCTACTGGGCCCGCAAGGAGGCGCTGCTGAAGGCGACCGGCCTGGGCCTGTCCGGCGGGATGCGGCGGGTGCTGGTGAGCCCGGCGGACGCCGCCCCGGAACTGCTGTCCTGGGAGGGCGGCGGGGCGCCGGGGGCGGTGGCGCTGGCGGACCTGGACGTCGGGGCGGTCCCGGACCGGGGCGGGGAGGAGTACCGCTCCGCGCTGGCGGTGCTGACCGACCGGCCGCTGGAGCTGGAGCCGCGCACCCACGAGGAGACCGTCCGGCTGCTGCGCTCCCGGCCGGGCGGAGGCTGAGCCCCCGAGGGGCGGCAGGGCCCCTCGGGGAAGACCGCGTTCCTCGGGGAGGGCGGGCCTCCCGGAGCGGACCGCCCCCGGGTCCCGCGCTCTCGCGGACCGGGCGGCGGCGTCCTTCCGCGCGGGGGGACAGCGCAGGCGTCCCCGCGGGCCGGACGGCGGCGCGGGTCGTCCCCGGGGGGAGGCGGTCAGGCTCCCTCCCTGGCCAGGTGGCGGCTGATGACCATGCGCTGCACCTGGTTGGTGCCCTCCACGATCTGGAGCACCTTGGCCTCGCGCATGTAGCGCTCGACGGGGAAGTCGCGGGTGTAGCCGTAGCCGCCGAAGACCTGCACGGCGTCGGTGGTGACCCTCATGGCGGTGTCGGTGGCCAGGAGCTTGGCCATCGCGGCCTGCTTGCCGAAGGGGAGCCCGGCATCGCGCAGGCGGGCGGCCGACAGGTAGAGCTCGCGGGAGGCCGCGACCTGGGTGGCCATGTCGGCGAGCATGAAGCCCACGCCCTGGAAGTCGCCGATGGCGGTGCCGAACTGGTGGCGTTCGCGGGAGTAGTCCACGGCGGCGTCGAGGGCGGCCTGGGCGAGGCCGACCGCGCAGGCGGCGATGCCCAGGCGTCCGGAGTCCAGCGCGGACAGGGCGATGCCGAAGCCCTTGTCCCGCTCGCCCACCAGGGCGTCGGCGCCGAGGCGGACGTCGTCGAGGAGGACCCCGGCGGTGGTCGAGGAGTTCATGCCCATCTTGCGCTCGGGGGCCGCCGATCCCAGGCCGGGGGTGTCCGCGGGGACGTGGAAGCAGCTGATGCCGCGGGCACCGGAGTCGGGGGCGCCGGTGCGGGCGAAGAGCGTGTAGTAGTCGGCCTGGCCGCCGTGGGTGATCCAGGCCTTGGCGCCGTTGACGCGGTAGCCGTCCCCGTCGGCCTCGGCCCGGGTGGCCAGCGCGGAGGCGTCCGAGCCCGAGGCGGCCTCGGACAGGCAGTAGGCGCCCAGGAGGTCGCCGCCGAGCATGCCGGGCAGGTGGGCGTCCCTCTGCGCGTCGGAGCCGAAGGTGGCCAGGGGGTAGCAGGACAGGGTGTGGACGCTCACGCCCAGGCCGACCGCGAGCCAGCCCCGGGCCAGCTCCTCCACCACCTGGAGGTAGACCTCGTAGGGCTGGTCCCCGCCGCCGTACCGGCCGGGGTAGGGCAGGCCGAGCAGTCCGGCGCCGCCGAGCACGCGGAAGACCTCGCGCGGGAACAGGCCGCCCTCCTCGTCCCCGGCGGCTCGCGGGGTCAGCTCCTTGTCCACGATCTCCCGGGTCAGTTCCAGGAGCTGCTCCGCCTCGGGGGTGTGCAGAGTACGTGCGACCGTCATGAACCTCTCCCGCGCCTGTCCGACATGTGGACACCTAGTAGGACGTCCAACTATATGGTGACGTACGGCACCCCCGCTCCACAAGCCGACGGGGCCGGGCGCTCCGGTCCCTTGGACGGCGCACCGCTCCGGCGGCCGTCGCGTTAGACGGGGCGGCCCGCCGCGCCCGCGACGACAGCACGCCTGTACACGAGCCCCCTCCTCGTCCTAGATTCCACGCATGGACCTCGAACTCCGCCACCTGCGCACCATCTGCCTCCTGGCCGACACCGGCAGCGTGACCAAGGCGGCCGCCGCGCTCTCCACCTCCCAGCCCGCGCTGACCACCCAGCTCCAGCGGATCGAGCGCGAGGTCGGCGGGCCGCTGTTCCACCGCGGGCGCTCGGGGGTCCGCCCCACCGAGCTGGGCGAGTTCGTGCTGGTGCGCGCCCGTTCGGTCCTGCTGTCCATGGACGACCTGCTGCACGACATCACCGCGCGCGGGGCCTCCCCCACCACCCTGCGCGTGGGCGGGGTCGGGCCGCTGACGCTGGAGCTGTCGGCCCGCATGCCCGAGGTCTTCCCGAACGTGCCGGTCCACGTGCGCACGGAGTACTCCCCCAAGCTGGTCACCGACCTGGTGCGCGCGGGCCGCCTGGACCTGGGGACCACGATCGACTACGTGGACCGCGACCTGTCCACCGACGGCCCCCTGTCCTGGGCGATGCTCTCGGTGGAGCCGCTGCACGTGGCGCTGTGGGCCGACCACCCCCAGGCGAAGCGGCCGCTGGTCCGGCTGGGCGACCTCGCGAGGTCGCCGTGGGCGCTGACCCCGCCGGACGGCACCGGCTGGCCCGAGTGCTTCTACCTGGCCTGCCAGCGGGCCGGATTCACCCCCGAGGTGCCCTACCGGCTCTACGACCGCTCCGAGATCCGCGACCTCATCGCCGACCGCCGGGCGGTCGCGCCGTGCCAGCCGGACTTCGACACCGGCCCGGACGTGGTGGTACGCCCCCTGGAGGGTGAGCCCATACAGCTGCGCCACCTGCTGGTCTGGCGGCGCGACAGTCCGATCCAGCAGGCCTCCGACACGATCGCCCGGTTGGCCCGCGAGATCCTGGGCGGCCCGTCCCGCACACCGGACCCCCCGCCCCCGGGCGCCGCCGCGTCCGCTCTCGGCCGGACGCCGGACGAGCGGTGCAACGGGCGTGCGCCGGGGGCGCTCAACGGCTGAGCCGACCGCGCTCCACCCCCTCCCACCTGGACACACGCCACATAGCGACCGGTCGGTTTGCGAGGTGGGGCGGCACGCGTAGAGTGTTTACTCGCAAGTAACGTACTCGTGAGTAGACATCCCCCCACCGTCCGCTCCGCAGACACGTACCTCTCCCCCACGGGCCCCGCCCCGCCCGTTCCGCGAAGGCACGACCGAGTCCAGGACACCATCATGCGACCACTGAGCATCATCTCCTCGACGCTGGCCGTCACGGTTCTCCTCACCTCCTGCTCCAGCGGCACGGACGGCTCCGACCGGGCGGTCACCCCCGGGGTGACGGACGACGCCGTCGTCATCGGGACGCACCAACCGCTCACCGGAGCGGCCTCCCCCGGTTTCCGCCACGTCTCCACCGGCGCCCGCGCCGTGTTCGACTACATCAACGACAACGGCGGCGTCCACGGCCGCCGGATCGAGTACCAGGTCCAGGACGACGCGTTCGACCCCGCGCAGACCCAGGAGGCCACCCGCAGCCTCATCGACGACCAGGAGATCTTCGCCATGCTCGGCGGCCTGGGCACCCCCACCCACGAGGCCGTGATCGAGGAGCTCAACGAGGCGGGCGTCCCCGACCTGTTCGTCTCATCCGGCGCCCTGGCCTGGGACCAGCCCGAGGTCTACCCCTACAGCTACGGCTTCCAGGTCGACTACACCCGCGAGGCCAAGATCCAGGGCCAGTACATCGCCGAGAACTTCCCCGGTGACAAGGTCGGCCTGCTCTACCAGAACGACGACGTGGGCCCCTCCTCGCACGCGGGGATCGAGCAGTACCTCACCGAGGAGATCGTGGCCTGGGAGTCCTACGACCCCGGCGTCCCCGAGCTCGCCGGGCAGGTCGCGGAGCTCAAGCGCTCGGGCGCCGAGGTCGCCGTCTGCCACTGCATCCCCGCCTTCCTGGCCCTGGCCGTCCTGGAGGCCACCGCGATCGGCTACACCCCGCAGTGGGTGGCGCCCAGCTTCGGCGGCGACGTGGCGGTGGCCACCGGGCTGATCGAGGAGTACGCGCAGGGCACGGCGGCCGAGGACGTCCCGCCCGAGGCCTTCCTGGACGGTCTGATCATCACCGCGTTCCTGCCGATGGCCGCCCAGCGCGAGGACCCGTGGACCGAGTTCTTCCTGGAGATCCACGAGAGGTACAACGAGGGCACGCCCTTCACCGACACCACCGTCTACGGCATGGTGCAGGCGGTCCTGTTCGCCCAGGTGCTGATGGAGACCGGCCCCGACCTGACGCGGGAGAGCCTGCTCGCCACCCTCAACTCCCACGAGTGGACGGGGCCCGGCCTGGTGCCGTTCAACGCCACCGGGAACGACCACAGCGGCTACGCCGGGGTGATGGTGGTGCGGCACCAGGCGGGTGAGGAGCCCGAGGTCCTCCAGGAGCCCATGGTCACCGACAGCGGAGGCGGTGAGGTCCTGCCCTTCGCGCTGGACCGGCCCGCGCCCGACGAGGTGACCCTCTTCGGGGGGTCCGGCGGGTAGACCGGTGAACCGGCGGCGGCCCCGGAACGGTGCCGCCGCCGGTCCGGGTACGGCGGACGGCCCGGCCCGTGGGCAGGAGGGCGTGCGCGAACGCGCGTGTTCGGGGCGGGTCTCAGGACCGTGTCCGCCGACGGCGCGAGCGCGCCCACCAGACCGCGCCGATCACCACCGCGAGCACCGCCCCGCCCACGGCCACCGGCAGGCCCAGGTCCGTGCCGCCGACGCCGACCATCACCAGCGCCGCCGTGCCGGGCGCCCCGCCCAGGAGCGTGCCCAGCGCGAAGGGCCACATCCGCATCCGGGTCAGCCCGAAGCCGTAGTTGACCACCTGGTAGGGGATGGCCGGAACCAGGCGCAGCTGGAGCACCGCCAGGAGGGCGCGTCCGCCCGCCAGGGTCTCCAACCGGGCGCGGGCCCCCTCGGGCAGCCGCCGGGCCACCGCGTCGCCCGCCACGTGGCGGGCGACCCAGAACTGGGCCAGGGCGGCGCACACCCCGCCCGCCACGGCCAGGAACAGGCCCAGGGACATTCCGAAGAGCAGCCCGGCGGCGGCGTTGAGGGCGGGCCGGGGCAGGAAGGCGAACACTCCCAGCAGGTACACGCCCAGGTAGGCCAGCGGAGCGGCCGCTCCGGCGTCCTCCACCCAGGCCTGGAGGGTCTCCAGGTCGGGGCCCCACAACAGAGCCGACACCAGCAGCGCCACCCAGAGCAGCAGCAGGGCGAGCCGCGACACGTCCGCGGCTCGCACGCCGCGCGTGTCCTCACCCATGGCCACAGCGTACGCCCGGCGCCGGACTCCCACGGAACCGGCGGATACGCACCGTTCGGCGCAGGTGGGGCGAACGGTGCGTCCAGTGTCGTTCGGGACGCTCCGAACGCCGGTGCGGTCCGGGGCGGACGGTGAGGTCCGCGCTGTTCGGAACAGCCGGGATGACCGCGGCACCCGGGACGAACGGGACCGTCCGCGTTACTCGGGACGGTCGTGGTGCCCGTGGTGTTCGGGGTCCTCGGGTGCCTCGGGGAGGCGCAGGACGAACGCCGCCCCGCCCAGGAGTTCGCTGTGCCCGGCCAGCAGACTGCCGCCGTGGGCCCGGGCGATCTCGCGGGAGATGGCCAGCCCCAGACCGCTGCCGCCGGGATCGCGCTCCCGCGACTCGCTCAACCGCGCGAAGCGCTCGAAGATCCGCTCCCGCTCCCCGGGCGGAATCCCCGACCCGTCGTCGTGCACCTCCACCACGGCGAAACCGTCCTCCCGCCCGACGATGACGTCGACGCGGGATACGGCGTGCCGGTCGGCGTTGGCGATCAGGTTCGTCAGGACCCGCACGAGCCGCAGGCGGTTGGCGACGACGTGGACCGGCCCGGAGGAGTGCAGTCGCAGTTCGGGGATACGGCGCTCGAACGGGAACTCCTCCGCGACCAGCGCGGACAGGTCCAACCGTTCCTGGACGGGCGCGGTACCGGCGTCCAGGCGGGCGAGTTCGAGCAGGTCGGTGACGATGTTCTCCAACCGCTCGGTGTCCGAGAGCAGGCCGGTGAGCAGCCGTTCACGCGCGCGGGCGTCGGGATCGGGATCGGAGAGCTCCACCTCCAGCTTGGTCCGCATCCCGGCGATGGGGTTGCGCAGCTCGTGGGAGGCGTCCGAGACGAACCGCCGCTGCCGGGCCATCCCCTCCTCCATCCGTTCCAGGCTGAGGTTGGCGGTACGGGCCAGGTAGGCGATCTCGTCGTCGCTGTTGGGCACCGGGAGCCTGCGGTGCAGGTCGCTGGCGGAGAGGGTGTCGAGCTGGGCCCTGATCTCCTCCACCGGGCGCAGCGCCCGGCCGACCCCGTGCCAGATGACGAACCCGGTGATGGCGAGCAGGACGCAGGACATCACCACCAGCGCGTCCTCCAGCACGTGGGTGGCCACGAGCTGGGGCGTGCCCACGGCCGCCAGCACGACGACGTCGCCGTAGGCCGTGTCGTCGGCGGCGTAGCCCGCCACCAACAGGCAGGTCCGGGGGTCCACGCCCGCGACCGGCCCGCAGACCGTGGTGTCCACCCGGGGGTCGGAGGCGGTGGGGCGCTCGGCGGTCAGCTGCGGCTGGCCCTCCATGGCGTCGCTGGAGGCGAGCACCGCACCGGAGTCGCGCTCGACGACCTGGATCCGCAGGACGGACTCCCCGTCGGGGATCAGCTCCGGGTAGCGCTGGACCGCGATGTGGGCGGCGACGTCGCGGGCCTCCTCCGCCGCCAGGTCGCGGACCTGCTCCACGATCGCCTCACGGACGAGGAAGATGGTCAGGGCCAGGCCCAGTCCGGTGACCACGGCCAGTGCCGCGACCGCGCCGAACGTGACCCGGGCCCGAATCGACCGGGGACGTATCCGCTCCCACACCCTCATGGGCCCGTCATCCCAACCTGGCACCGACCCATTGTCACCCAGGGGACCGGACATCCGTCGAAGCGACGGCGGTGTGGCGGCGGTTGGCGAACGGACCGGCGGTTACTGCTCGTAGGGGGAGGGCGGGTTGCTGACCTCCTCCATCTCCAGCACCTCGAACTCGTGCTGGCTGACGTCGGCGATGTCGCCCTCGGGCTCGACCCAGGTGCCGCGCACCGTCCACCAGCTGTCGGTCTCCGGCGAGGGCTCGTTGGAGATGTGCACCTTGTTGACGATGGCGTCGGCCGCGCAGCAGGACATCTGGAGGCGGGCCAGGAACCAGCCCTCCCCCTCGGGGTCGGGCACCGCGAAACCGGTCAGCTCGACCTCGCGCCCCGCCAGCTGACGCTCCTCGTCCACCCAGGCGCGCATCACGAACTGGCGGATGTCCATCGCGACGGCCTCACCCGGTCCGGCCTCGGCCAGGCCGTCGTCGAAGCGGCCGGGGCGCGCCTGCTCGGGCGGCGGGGCGGAGGAGGCTGCGGTGGACTCCACGGTGTAGGCGCCCAGCGCGGGCGGGGCGACGACGAAGACCGCGACCACCGGCAGCAGGAGCAGCCAGGCCACTCTGGGCGCGCGGGAGTGGTCGTGCCCGTGGTCGTGGCCGTCGGCGGAGTGGTCGGAGTGCTCCTCCGGGGCGGTCGCGGCCGCCCTCTCACCGCGCAGCTCGGTCACGATGATGAGCACGCCGAGCACGGCCATGACCACGCCCGCGGCGATGAGGAAGGGGCCGAAGCCCGCCTTGACCCAGTTGAGGTAGAGGTCGGTGGCCACCGTGCTGGTCAGCGCGGCGGCGCCGAGCAGGACGAGGGTGAGCCCCTGGGCGATGCGGTTCACAGGAAGAGGCCTCCGATCAGGAAGGTGCTGAGCAGCCCGACCAGCAGGCACATCGGCGCGAAGCGCACCACGAAGCGCCAGCCGAACACACCCGCCTGCATCGCGATGAGCTTGAGGTCGACCATCGGGCCGATCACCATGAACGCGAGCTTGGCGGTGGGCGAGAACTCGGTGAGGCTGACCGCGACGAACGCGTCGGCCTCGGAGCAGATGGACAGCAGGATGGCGAGCAGGGCGAGTACGAGGACCGAGACGACCGGGAGTCCGGCCACCGTCACCAGCCACTCGCGCGGGACCAGGACGTTGAGGGAGGCCGCGGCGAGGCCGCCGACCACGAGGTAGCCGCCCGCGTGCATCATGTCGTGCAGCATGGACTCGCGGAAGACGGTCCACCGGGACTCGCCGGGGGCGTGCGTGCGCGCGGGCAGGCGCAGCCAGTCGGTGCGGCCGAAGCGCACCCAGATCCACCCGATGACCACGGCGGCCAGCAGCGAGGCGACGAACCGGGCGAGCACCATCTCGGGCTGCCCGGCGAAGGCCACCGCGGTGGCGATCATCACGATCGGGTTGATGGCGGGCGCGGCCAGCAGGAAGGTCAGAGCGGCGGCGGGCGCGACCCCGCCCTTGATCAGGCTTCCGGCGATGGGGACCGAGGCGCACTCGCACCCGGGCAGCAGGGCGCCGGAGGCCCCGGCCACCGGCACCGCCCGCGCGGGGTTGGAGGGGATGAGGCGCTGGTAGACCGAGGTCGGGACGAACGCGGTGAGCGCCGCCGACAGCGCGACGCCGAAGACCAGGAAGGGCAGCGCCTGGAAGCTGATCGCGGTGAAGATGGTGGCCCAGGCCAGGAAGGCGTCGCTGGTCAGCCGGTCGGTGACCCAGGCGTGCCCCATCGCCATGGCGGTGATGAACAGGGCGAACAGCCAGACCGTGCCGGTCCTGCGCTGGCCGCCCCTGCGCCCCCAGTCCTCGGGGGGCAGTTCGTCGCCGCGGTCGTTCCACCCTCCGGCGAGGGTGTCGCCGAGCGAGGCGGAGGCGCTGGGCGGGGCGGAGCCGGGCACGGCGGGGTCGGGTGCGGCGGCGGGCGTCGTCCGGTCGGACACGGTGGTACTCCGCGGTGGTCGGGTGGGAACTCCACGCATCGTACCGAAAATCGTTTTCGCCCGTCAGCGTCCCACTCCGACCTGTGGACAACCGGGCACCGGGTTCAGCCGGCGGAGGGGGTGTTCCCGGCACACCACGGCTATCGCTCCGTGTCGGAGCCCCGGTCGCCCTCGTCGGGACCGTCGTCACCGTCGGAGCGGTCCGCGTCACCGGCCTCGTCCACGGCCGTCGCGCCGTGCGACTCCGCCTCCCCCGGGCCGGACCGCTCGCCGTCCCGCCCCCGCTCCTCCGCGACCGCGCCCGGGTCCGGGGGCGCCTCGCCCTCGTCGCGGGGGACGTCCTCGGGCTGGGGCCCGGAGGCCGGGCCCCAGCACTCCACGTTGCGCAGGCCGGGCATCTTGGCGAGCGTGAACTGGGGGTCCAGGCCGTTGCGCAGCTGGCGGCTGTAGTCGGCCAGCAGCCGGAAGGCGACCCCCGACAGCGGCGCCAGGGCCAGCAGGTTCACGGTGGCCATCACGCCCATGGAGATGTCGGCCAGGCTCCACACCAGGGTCAGGGGCGCCACGGAGCCGAGGAAGACCGCCGCCAGGACCGCGTAGCGGAAGTAGGTCATGTGCTGGGGGCTGCTGTCGAGGAACTGGAGGTTGGTCTCCCCGTAGTAGTAGTTGCCCAGCACGGAGGTGAAGGCCAGCAGGAAGAGGATGACCGTGAGCGCGTGGACCGACCACCCGCCCAGGCTGGCCTCCAGCGCGCCCTGCGTGACCTGGATGCCCCGGTCGCCGCCGTACTCGGGGCCGCTGACGAGCACGATGAAGGCCGTCACCGAGCACACCAGCCAGGTGTCGAAGTACACGCCCAGCGTCTGCACGAGCCCCTGTTTGACCGGGTGGGAGACCGAGGCGGTGGCTCCGGCGTTGGGTGCCGACCCCAGACCCGCCTCGTTGGAGAACATGCCGCGCCGCATGCCCTGGACGATGGCCGTGCCCACGCCCCCGGCGACGAACTCGCGCGCGCCGAACGCCGACGCGAAGATGTCGCCGACGATCCGGGGCAGCTCCCCTATGTTGAGGGCGACCACCCACAGGCCGATGAGGATGTACAGGACGGCCATGAGCGGGACCAGCGCCTGGGCGGCGTGCGCGATGCGCCTGACCCCGCCGAAGATCACCAGCGCGGTCAGGCCCACCAGCACCAGCCCGATCACGGCCGACAGCAGCAGGCCGGGCGTCCCGCCGAGGTCGCCCACGGAGGTGGACACGGCGGCGGCGATGCTGTTGGCCTGCACCGTGTTGAACACCAGGCTGAAGGTCACGGTGATGATCACCGCGAACAGCACGCCCATCCACCGCCTGCCCAGCCCCTTCTCCATGTAGTAGGCCGGGCCGCCCCGGAAGCCGGTGTCGGTGCGCACCTTGTACAGCTGGGCGAGGGTGGACTCCACGAACGCCGCGGCGCCCAGCACCGCGGCCATCGTCCACATCCAGAACACCGCGCCCGGTCCGCCCAGGATGATCGCGGTGGACACGCCGACGATGTTGCCCGTCCCCACCCGTGAGGCGGCCGAGATGGAGAAGGCCTGGAAGGAGGAGATCTCCCGTCGGCCGTCGGGTGCCACGCCCGGGGCGCTGCCCAGGACGCGGAACATCTCCGGCAGCAGGCGCAGCTGCACGATCCCCGAGCGCACCGTGAAGTAGACGGCGAGGACGATCAGGAGCGGGATGAGGAAGTAGCTCCAGAAGAAGTCGTTGACGGCGACGACTGCGTTGTTCACGCGCTCCCCTTCAAGCGGTCCGGTCTTCGGCAAGTGTCCACGTCACCGGAGGTGGGAGCCCGTGCGGACACGCGAAGGGGCGGTAAAGGACCGTAACGGGTCAACAACCCGCCGCGGGCACGTGATCGGCCCCCGGCCCGTGGTGGGGGCGCCCGTGGTCAGCCGTGCCCGCGCTCCCTGCGGTTGCCGGACATGAGACAGAAAGCCTGCTTCGGGCGGGTGGTCACCGCCAGCCTCATCGGCACGACGATCGAGTGGTACGACTTCTTCCTCTACGGGTCGGCCGCCGCGCTCGTGTTCAACCACGTCTTCTTCCCCGAGTCCGACCCGCTGGTGGGCACCATGCTGGCGTTCACCACCTGTGCGGTGGGGTTCGTCGCGCACGAGCGGGCGGCGTGCTCGGCCCGGCCCGGGCGCGCCCCGATCCCGGGCGTGCTGCGCGACCACTGGCGCGAGGCCCCGGTGGCCATGGGCGTGCGCGTGGCCGAGAACGTGTCCTACTACGTCGTCGCCGCGTTCACCCCGGTCGCCGTCGCGGCCGCCCGCGAGACCAGGGGCCGCGACCTGCGGGATGTGGCAGTGTCCGAGAGAAGTGGGTGACCCCGGAAAAAGGGCCCGGGCCCGGCAGGTGCCACCTGCCGGGCCCGGGTCTGTCATCGCACCGGTACCGCTCCGAGCACGGGAGCGGTGACGGGATCAGTACTGCGGAGCGGAGTCGAAGCGCTCCTCGCGGCGCGGGCCACGACGGTCGCCTCGGTAGCCGCCGCGGTTGTCGCCGCCACGGTAACCACCACCGCCGCCCCGGTAACCGCCACCGCCGCCACGGCGCTCGCCGCCGCGGTAACCGCCCTCACCGCGCGGGGCGAAGTCACGGCGCTCGCCACCGGGACGGTCGCCCCGGTAACCGCCGCCGCCCTCGGCCCCGCGGCGCTCGCCGCCGCGGTAACCGCCCTCGCCGCGCGGGGCGAAGTCACGGCGCTCACCGTCGGGACGGTCGCCCCGGTAGCCGCCACCGCCGCCGCGGCGGTCACCGCCGCGGTAGCCGCCGCCACCCCGGTAGCCGCCACCGCCACCGCGGGGGCCGCCCCGACGGGGGCCGCCGCGGCCGCGGCGCTCGCGCACGGGCTCCGGCGGCTCGATCCACGGCTCCCAGGAGGGCTCCTTGGCTCCGGTCACCTCGCTGAGCAGCTCGTCGCCCGGGTTGACCAGGTGCTGCTTGGCCTCGACACCGGCGTCGCTGAGCAGGCGGCGGGCCATGCGGCGCTGGTTGGGCGCCACCAGGGAGACCACCAGGCCGGAGGCGCCCGCGCGGGCGGTGCGGCCGCCGCGGTGCAGGTAGTCCTTGTGGCCGGTGGGCAGGTCGACGTTGACCACCATGTCGATGCCGTCGACGTGGATGCCGCGGGCGGCGACGTCGGTGGCGACCAGGGCCTGGATGCGGCCCTCACGGAACTTGGCCAGGGTGCGGGTGCGCACGCTCTGGGTCTTGCCGCCGTGCAGGGAGGCGCAGGGGACACCGGCCTGGGCCAGCTGCTCGCTGATGGTGTCGGCGCGGTACTTGCTGCGCACGAACAGGATCGTGCGGCCCTCGCGCGCGGCGATCTGGGTGACGATCGTGTTCTTGTCGCGGGGCAGCACCTTGAGCAGGTGGTGCTCCATCTTGGTGACCTGCGAGACCGGCGGGTCCACGGAGTGGGTGCGCGGCTCGTTCATGTACTTGCGGACCAGCTTGTCGACGTCGCCGTCGAGCGTGGCCGAGAACAGCAGGGTCTGGCCGTCGGGGCGGACCTGGTCCAGGAGCTCGCTGACCTGCGGCATGAAGCCCATGTCGCACATCTGGTCGGCCTCGTCCAGCACCGAGACCTCCACGTCGCCCAGGTCGCAGGCGCCCTGGTCGATCAGGTCGGACAGACGGCCCGGGGTGGCGACCAGGACCTCGACGCCGCGGCGCAGCTCGTTGATCTGGCGGGTGTAGGAGCTGCCGCCGACGACGTCGCCCACGCGCACGCCCACGATGCGGGCGTAGGTGCGCAGGGCGTCGCGGACCTGGTGGGCCAGCTCGCGGGTGGGCACCAGGATCAGGGCCCGGGGCCGGTTGGCGGCGGCGCGGCGCTCGGCGGCGCGCATCAGGACCGGCAGGCCGAAGGCCAGGGTCTTGCCCGATCCGGTGCGGCCGCAGCCGAGGACGTCGCGGCCCTCGATGGCGTCGGGAATGGTGGCGGCCTGGATCGGGAACGGGGTGGTCACACCGTTCTTGGCCAGCTCCTCGACGATGTCCTGGGGCAGTCCCAGGCTGTCGAAGGCAGGCGTTACGGCAGTGTCCGTCGTCAAGTGACGTGTACCTTCCTCATCGTTTGGCAGCGTTTCGAGGAAGGCTTCACACGGCCATGACCGACCCAGCGAAGAAATCACACAAACGCGCCTGATCACACGCGGAAGCGGGCCCCATCATGTGCGTGGGGCTCCTGAGCTCGTGAGATCCTCACTGGCGTGGGGGGACGAGCGACTCTTCGGGTCAAGAGTGGCGCCGACCGGGTCGGCACGCTCTCCGCGTCTTGCGCGGCCTCGGCGCGCTCGGATGCGCGCGGCATGTCACGACCGCTCGTAGAAGACTACTAGAGATCCCCCCACGACGGGGACCGGGTGGGGGTTTTCGACCGGTGACAAGGGTCTCCCCCTCCCGTCCACATCTTCGCGCGACCGCTGGGTACGCGGCGTCGCCCCTGGTCCGGGGCAGGAGGACGGGAGGCGGAGCGCTAGCGGGATCCGTCGGCCGCGGCCCGGGCCAGGGCGGCGAGCCGGGCGGCCTGCGCCGCGCGCTCGGCCTCGGCCTGCTGCTGGAGGGTGTTGCCCGCGGCCTGCTGGAGCAGGGCCTTGGTGGCGGTGGCGGCCGCGCGGTCGGTGGCGAGCAGGGCGGCCACGACGTCGTCCACCGCGGCGGAGAGTTCGTCCGCGGGGACCACGAGCTCGGCCAGGCCCAGCTCACGCGCCTCCTGGGCGCCCACCCGGCGGGCGGTCAGGCAGATCTCGATCGCGCGGTTGACGCCGACGATGTCGACCAGGGGCTTGGTGCCGGTGAGGTCGGGGACCAGCCCCAGGGCGGGCTCCTTCATGCACAGCTGGGCGTCGTCGGCCAGGATGCGCAGGTCGCAGGACAGGGCCAGCTGGAAGCCCGCGCCGATGGCGTGGCCGCGCACGGCGGCGACGGTGACCAGGTCGGGGCGGCGCAGCCAGAGGAAGCCCTCCTGCAGGCCGGCGATGTAGTCCCGCACCTCGGCGTCGGAGGCGGTGCCCTCGGCCAGGCCCGCGACCATGGAGCGCTCGCCGTCGACGCCCTCGGGACCGAACATGCCGAGGTCGATCCCGGCGGAGAAGATGTCGCCGTCCCCGTCGATGACGACGATCCGGACGTCCTCGGGGAGGGTCTGGCCGATGCGGGCCAGCGTGGTCCAGGTGCGCCCGGTCATCGCGTTGCGGCGGTCGGGGCGGCTGATGGTGACGTGGGCGACCGGCCCCCGCACCACCAGCCTGAGCCTGGCCCGGGAGAGCTCCTCCTCGGTGGGCGCCGGTCCGGACCCGTTCGTCGCCTGTGCCATGGGTTCCTCCGTCGTGTTCGGGGTCACCCCGGATATTACCCATCAGTAACACAGGGCGGCCAGCGGGCCGGGCCGTGATGCCTCACGCCTTGCGCGTGGGGCCCCCTCGACCGCGCAGCTCCACACCGGCCTCGCTCAGGAGCCGGTGGACGAAACCGTAGGACCGTCCGGTGGCGGCCGCCAGCATGCGGATGCTCTCCCCCGCGTCGTAGCGGCTCTTGAGCTGGGCGGCGAGCGCGGAACGGTCCTCCCCCGCCAGCCGTGGGCGCTTGATCGGCGCGTCGTTCACTCACTCGCTCCTCAGAGTCGTCGGATCACCCGTCGTGGGACACCCTCATGATCCGGTATCGGACCCGCGGACCGCCACACCACGCGGGCGCCCCGCCGAGAACACCGTTTTCGGCACGGGGCGAACACTGACCGAAAAGAGGGGAGGTGAACCTCCCGGGCCCGCCGGGCGTCCACCTCCCCCACACCTCGCGTCCGCCGCGAGCGGCGTCAGGCCAGCGCGATGAGGTCCTCGAACTCGGCGTTCCACACGTCCTCGACGCCGTCGGGCAGGAGGATGACCCGTTCGGGCTGGAGTGCCTCGACCGCGCCCTCGTCGTGGGTGACGAGCACGATCGCGCCCTTGTAGTTGCGCAGCGCCGCCAGGATCTCCTCGCGGCTGGCCGGGTCGAGGTTGTTGGTGGGCTCGTCCAGCAGCAGCACGTTGGCGCTGGAGACGACCAGCGTGGCCAGCGCCAGCCGGGTCTTCTCACCGCCGGAGAGCACGCCCGCGGGCTTGTCCACGTCGTCGCCGGTGAACAGGAACGAGCCCAGCGTGCGCCGCGCCTCGACCTCCGGCAGGTCCGGGGCCGCGCTCATCATGTTCTCCAGCACGGACCGGTCCACGTCCAGGGTCTCGTGCTCCTGGGCGTAGTAGCCGAGCTTGAGCCCGTGACCGGGCACGACCCGGCCCGTGTCGGGTGTCTCGACACCGCCGAGCAGGCGCAGCAGGGTGGTCTTGCCCGCGCCGTTGAGGCCCAGGATCACCACGCGGCTGCCCCGGTCGATGGCCAGGTCCACCCCGGCGAAGATCTCCAGGGACCCGTAGGACTTGGACAGGCCCTCGGCCATGAGCGGCGTGCGGCCGCTGGGCGCCGGGTCGGGGAAGCGCAGCTTGGCCACCTTGTCGGACTTGCGCACGCCCTGCACGCCGTCCAGGAGGCGGTCGGCCCGGTTGAGCATCTGCTGCGCGGCGCGCGCCTTGGACGCCTTGGCCCGGAACCGGTCGGCCTGCTTGCGCAGGGTGTCGGCCTGCTTCTCGGCGTTGGCCAGCTCGCGCCTGCGGCGGCGCTCGTCGGCCTCGCGCTGCTCCAGGTACAGCTTCCAGCCCATGTTGTAGACGTCGATGACGCTGCGGTTGGCGTCGAGGTAGAACACCTTGTTCACCACGTGCTCGACCAGTTCCACGTCGTGGCTGATCACGATGAGCCCGCCCTGGTGGGACTTGAGGAAGTCGCGCAGCCAGGCGATGGAGTCGGCGTCCAGGTGGTTGGTGGGCTCGTCCAGGAGCAGGGTGTCGGCCCCGCTGAACAGGATGCGCGCCAGCTCGATCCGGCGGCGCTGACCGCCCGAGAGCGTGTGCAGCGGCTGGCCGAGCACCTTGTCCGGCAGCCCCAGGCTGGAGGAGATGGCGGCGGCCTCGGACTCGGCGGAGTAGCCGCCCAGCACGTGCAGCCGCTCCTCCCAGCGCGAGTAGGCGCGCACGCCCTTGTTGCGGGTCTTGGTGTCGGTGCTGGCCATCTTCTTCTCGGCCTCGCGCATCCCGCGCAGGGCCTCGTCGATGCCGCGCGCCGACAGGATCCTGTCCCTGGCGATCACGTCCAGGTCGCCGGTGCGCGGGTCCTGGGGCAGGTAGCCGATGCTGCCGGAGGAGGTGACCGTACCGCCGGTGGGCAGGCCCTCGCCCGCCAGCACCTTGGTCATGGTGGTCTTGCCCGCACCGTTGCGGCCGACCAGTCCGATCCGGTCCCCGGCGGCGACGCGGAAGGTGGTCGGCTCCAACAGGAGTCGAGGACCGACGCGCAGTTCGAGGTCGGTGGCGATCAGCATGGTGGGGCTTCCTACGGGGTGGTGGGACGTTTGGGTGCGACCGGTGTGGCTGGTCGGGGCGGCCGGGCACGCGTGTGCGCCGCGGGGAGACATGATCTCCCTCGCGCGGCGGCGGGAGGGGCGACTCGGGGCCTACCGACCCAGACTAACGGCACCGGTGGGGGGCGGCGCGAGGATGTGACCGGAACGCGGGCGCCCCCGCCCGGTCAACGGGGCGGGGGCGCCGGGCATTCCCGGGGCGGCGCGGACCTGGCGGCGCCGCCCCGGACCTACTTCTGTTCGGGGGGATCGACCGGGGTGGCTCCGCCGGAGGCGTCCTGACCGGTCCCCTGGTCAGCCCTGACCACGACGGTGTCCGCCTTGACCTCGGCCACGTCCGCGTCCCCTCCGCCGGAGTCGTCACCGCTGGAGGGCGGGCGGTTGCGCAGCAGCGCGGCCAGCACCGCGACCACCGGGGTGGCCAGGAACATGCCGGGGATGTTGCCCAGGACCGCGCCGACGGAGATCGCGATGAGCACGACGGGCGAGGGCAGATCGAGCGAGGCGCCGTAGATGCGCGGCGCGAAGACGTTGCTCTCCAGCTGCTGCACCAGGAGCACCGCGCCGACGATGATCAGGGCCACGACCCAGCCCTCGGTCACGAAGGCCACCAGGGCGGCGAGCAGACCGGTGAGGAAGGCGCCGATGATCGGCAGGAAGGCACCGACGAAGGTCAGCACGATCAGCGGGATGGCCAGGTTGATGTCGAGGAAGATGACCAGCGCGATACCGATGCCGACGGCGTCGAAGAAGCCGACCGCGGCCACGCCGCGCACGTAGCGGCCCATGACCCCGTAGGCGACCTCGCCCCCGTGACGCAGACCCGGGCGCGAGCCGGGCGGCAGCAGGCTCAGGAGCCAGTCCATGAGCTGGTCGCCCGAGTGCACGAAGTACACGGTCAGGGCGATGATCAGGACGATGCCGACCAGGACCGAGATCACGGCCGAGGTGGCGGTCCAGGCGCCGCTGAGCAGCTGGTCCTGGTTCTCGGTGATCATGCCCTGGATCTGCGCCCAGGCGTCGTCGATCATGTCGGTGAACAGGGCCGGGTCGACGAAGGGCAGCCGGATGTCCTGGAGTTCGGTGATCGCGCTGGTGACGCTGTCCACCAACGGGCCGAAGCCCTGGACCGCGGGTGTGACGATCAGCGAGATCACGCCGCCGAAGACGACGAGCCCGACCAGCAGCGCGATGGTGGTCGACAGCCCACGGCCCATCCCCCTGCGGCGCAGCCCGTTGGCGATCGGCATGAGCAGAGCGGTGATGAACACCGCCAGGATCACCGGCAGCGTGACGACCGACAGGTAGACGAGCACGTAGACGAGCAGGCCCGCCACCACGCCGATGAGCAGTACCCGCCAGGCCACGTCGCTGATGGAGCGCAGAAGGTTGTCGTGTCCGTGGTACTGCTCGGCCGACCCCTCGTCCGCGGCCTGGGGTTCGGCACGGGAGCGGTCGTTCTCCCCCTCCAGTCTGGCGAGGCGCTCGGCGCGGGCTCTGCGGGCGGAGAGCCACTTGTTCAGGAGCGCCCACACTCCCGGCCGCTGGGCTTGCACATGGACTCCATTCTCTGGACGTTGCGCGGTGGAGGTCGGGGGACCGACGGCCGCATGGGGGTGGTCTCGCGGGGGGCGAACGTGTGGGGCCCGTGTTCCCCACGGGCCCGGTGGGAGGTCAACGCTGTCAGAACTGCCAGGGTTCCCGCGGGCGGCCGCTCTCGACGATCTCGTTGCCGAAGGGCGCGAGGGCCACGGGGATCATCTTCAGCGAGGCCCAGGCCATGGGGATACCGATGATAGTGACGGCGAGGCCGATCGCGGTGGCGATGTGGCCGAGGGCCAGCCACCAGCCGGCGACGATCACCCAGATGACGTTGAGGAAGGTGCTGCCCCCGCCCGCGCCGGGCCTGCGCACGAGATCGCGTCCGAAGGGCCAGATCGCGTACCTGGCCATGCGGAACGAGGCGACGCCGAAGGGGATCGTGACGATGAGGACGCAGCAGATGACGCCCGCGAAGACGTAGCCGACGGCCAGCCAGAACCCCGCGACGAAGATCCAGATGACGTTCAGGATGAACCGCAAGAGGCCCACGGTGTTCTCGTCCTCCCTCGTGTTGGTGTCCCGCTACGGGGACACGCGGCCGCGAAGCGGCCGTGTCCGTTGTTTCTACCGTCTGGGACGTCCGCGCACCACGACCCGTTCGGGCGCCCCACCCTGGTACTTCCCCTAGGGGAGGCCTTCAGGCATGCGGGAGGGGTTGGCGCGGGAGCCGCCGGACGGCGTGTCGTGTGGGGATCGCGGACCGACGGGGTAGGGGCACGGGACGCGAGGGAGAACACCCGGAAACGGACGCGGGAGGGACCGCTCACCCCCCTCACCGGCATCGACGGAGGGTGAGGACATACGGTCAGGCCCGAACCGGGAACTCCGCGCAGACCGCAATGTGACCCGCACATCAGGAGGACCCCCTAGGCAGGAGGGACATCGCACCATACGATGTGCTGTGTCCTTCGCAAGGCCCCAGATCTTGCGATGCACAACAAACTCAGACAAAAGACCGCACACCGGTCAGTTGTCATCTGGTTTCGGTAACGGTTGTGCGAGTAATTTCCCTACCCCCCGTGCATGATCGGGACGAGGGATGGCATGATTACGTACCGGCTCGGACGGAGGCCGTCACCGCCTCCGCAGCCGTTCGCGTGAGAGCACTCCGCCCCTCGGCGGATCGGTGCCGCAGTACCTGTGCTTCTCGTGGTCTCAGCCACACCGGGGAACATCACTCGCACCGCTCGGCGTTTGCGTCGTGCGGGGTGACTCGCGCCGCATGACCAATTTTGGTGACTGAAGCTTTTTCCGACAGCTTACTAGTGATTTCAGTAGAGGTGGTTCAAGCATGTCTCAGGTACGTCGGCAGGCCGCGCTGCGCCCCCGCCCGCACTGGGGGTGGCAGGATGCCGCCGCGTGCCGGGGCGAGGACCTTGTGCTCTTCTTCGGTCCGGACGGCGAACGCCAGCCGGAGCGGGAGATCCGTGAGCGCAAGGCCAAGGAGATCTGTGCGGCCTGCCCGGTTCGAAACGACTGCCTGGACTATGCGATCTCGCGTCCGGAGAAGTACGGCACCTGGGGCGGGCTGAACGAGGACGAGCGCGCCTCCGAGCGCCGTCGCCGCATGCGCCGCGCGAACGCCGCGTAGTCCGGAAATTCCCGCAGGCGGATCTCCCCCGGTGGCCCCGGCCCCCGAACAACCCGCGGCGCCCCGACGAACAACGTCGAGGGCGCCGCGGGTTTTCTCATGCCCGGTGTTCTCCCGTGTCCGGTGAAAGGCGCCGCTCCCGCCCGTGGAACGGCCGCGCCCGGCCCGCCGGCGCCTCACCTTCGACCCGCCTCCAGGTGCCGGTCGAACCAGTCCAGGGCCTCGGCCGCCACACGGCGCCACTCGCGGGAGTCGCGGAGCAGCCGCTCGGCCCCCGACACCACCCGCAGGTCCGTGGAACCGCCGATCCGGGCGCGCGTCCACTCGCCGAGCTCGCGCAGGAAGGAGTCGTCCCCCTCCAGCAGCACCAGGACCGACGCCCGCACGTCCGGCAGGCTCGCCTCGGCCACGTCGATCCGCCCACCGTGCGCCACCACCGCGGCCACGTCCCGCGGGTACCGGGCCGCGGCGACCAGGGCCGCGGCCGCGGCGTCGCCCGAGGCCAGCACGCCCAGGGGCTCGTCGGCGGTCTCCGGGGTCCGGCGCAGCCAGGCGGCCGCGGCGCCCAACCGTTCGCCGAGCTCGTCGGCGCCGACACCGGAGGCGGCCTCGGGAGCGGTTCCGGAGGAGCCGGGCGGGCTTTCCCCCTCGGTCAGCAGGTCCATGAGGAGGGTGGCGTACCCGGCCTGCCGCAGGACCGAGGCGACCGACCGCCACCGCTCGTCCGCGCGCCCCTCCCCCGCGGCCATCACCACCGCGCCGCGCGTCTCGGCGGGCACGGTGAGGTCGCCGTCGAGGTGGACCCCTCCCGCGGGCACCCGCACGCGCCGTGTCCGGCCCGACCGCGGCCGGGTGTGCTCGTTCTCGGCGAGGATGGCGGTGACGTGGTCGTCGGAGAGCTGGCCGAAGTCGCGGTACCACTCCCCCACCGCGCGGAAGTTGTCCGGCGCGCTGAGCACCACCAGGGCGTCGGCCTCCTCGCGCAGCAGCGCGACCGCCTCCGGCGAGGCGACCGGCACGGCCAGGACCAGCCGCGCCGGACCGGCCTGGCGGACCATGCGCAGCGCGGCGCGGGCGGTGCCCCCGGTGGCGACGCCGTCGTCCACGACCACGCAGTCGCGCCCGGCGATCCGCGGGGGCGGGCGCTCTCCCCGGTAGACGCGGCGCCTGCGGTCGAGTTCGTCGCGTTCGGCGGCGACGGTGTCGGACAGGGCCTGGCGGGGCACGTGCAGCCGGGCCAGGGCGCGGTCGTCGTAGAGGACGCGCCCGTCCTCGGCGACGGCGCCGACCCCCATCTCGGGGTGTCCCGGCAGACCGATCTTGCGAACCATGAGCACGTCGAAGTCGGCGCCCAGACGCAGGGCGAGTTCCGCGCCGACCGGAACGCCCCCGCGGGGCAGGGCCAGCACGAGGGGTTCGTCGACCGCGAAGGGGCGCACCCGCTCCGCGAGTCGGCGCCCCGCCTCCGACCGGTCGGCGAAGGGCAGTGAAACGGGTACTGGGTTCATGGCCTCACCGGCGCCGGGGACCGGGCCCCGGTACCGCTCCTCTCGGCTGTGTGGATGAGCCGCTGGAAAGTGGTACCGAGATACCCCCCGACACGGCGGTTCCAACCCCGCGCCCGAGCAAAACCGTCCCTCAGGTGCGACGGAAGCCGTTCCGGAACACGGCCATCAGCAGCGCGTCGTAGCGGCGCCCGTCCCACAGCAGGGAGTCGCGCATGCGCCCCTCCACGGCGAAGCCGCAGGAGCGGTAGACGGCGATCGCCCGCATGTTGAAGGCGTAGACGTACAGCCAGACGCGGTGCAGGCCGATGTGCTCGAAGGCGTACTCGAGCACGAGCTGGGTGGCCTCCCTGCCCAGGCCCCGGCCGGTGAACTCGATCGCGGACAGGGCGATGCGGTACCCGGCGCTCTCGTTGTCGGGCGCGACGGCGTAGAGCGACAGCTCGCCCAGGTAGCGCCCGTCCTTGGGCGCGGTGATGGCCAGGTCCAGGCGGTCGGTGCGGTCCGCGCGGGTCTCGCACCACTCCCTGGCCTGCGCGTAGGTGATGCGCCGGTGGGTGCCGGTGAGTCTGCGGACCTCCTCGTCGAGGCTGGCGGCGAAGTAGGCGTCGGTGTGTTCGGCCGCCAGGGGCGTCAGGCGTACGCTCCTCCCGGTGAGTGTGGGCTTCTCTCGCAGCGCGCTCGTGTTGATCATGGGCTCTTCCGGTTCCGTCCGGGCCGTGCGGACACGGTTCCCGGCGTGGGGAGGCGGCGGACAGCGGGCTGGACGCCCTGCGCGGGAGCGGGCCGCTGGGCGGGGGCTCGGGTCGGGGACCCGGGGAGGGTGGCGGACGGGGGCCGGGGCGGAGGGTCTCGGGCGGAGTGGAGGCGGGTCCTGTCGCGCGGGTCGTATCGGGGGCGGAGCGTGTCGGGGGCGGGGCGTGTGGGACGCGGGTCGTGTCGGGGGCGCTCAGGGGTCTGTCCGGTGACGGAGCAGGACCTCTATTTGACTTCCTCTTCCATCCGAAGGCAAGAAGGGTCCGGCGGGACCCGCCGGGGTGGTCCCACCGCGGACGACAGCTCCGCGGCGGAGGCCGTCCCGCACGGGCGGTGGATCGGGAGCGCCCCGGGGCCGGACCTGTCCGGGGCCGTTCACAAGGCCTGCCATCCCATGACCGGACTCGATAGCATCTGCACGCACCGAAAGCCGTCCTGGGAGCCGCAGTGAACGTCCAGACCAGAACCGAGTCCCCTCCGCCGGAGGCCCGCAGGGCCAGAGTCGCGGTCTCCACCCTCTTCTTCGTCAACGGCTTCACCTACACCAACGCCGTCCCGTGGCTGCCGGTGCTCAAGGCCCAGCTGGGGCTGAGCAACGCGGAACTGGGCCTGGCGATCGCGGCGATGCCGACCGGTGCGATCCTGACCGGCATGCTGGCGGGCCCGCTGATCCACTGGTTCGGCAGCGGCCGGACGGCGGTGGGGACCAGCCTCATCTCTTTGGGAGCGCTCCCATTCATCGCGCTGGCGCAGAACTGGTGGATGCTGGCGGCGGCGCTGTTCGTGCTGGGCAGCGCGGACGCCTGGACCGACTCGGCGCAGAACTCGCACGGCCTGCGCGTCCAACGGCGCTACAGACGCAGCATCATCAACACCTTCCACGCGCTGTGGAGCATGGCCGCGGTGGCCGGAGGCCTCCTGGGCGCGGCCATGGCCGGTACCGGCGTGCCCATCCTGTGGCACCTGGGCGGCGTGACCGCGGTGCTGGTGTGCGTGAACCTGGCGGTGAGCCGGATGCTGCTGCCCGGCCCGGAGAGCAGCGAGCGCGAGGACGGCACGGACGCCGGGAGCGGGCGACGCCTGCGCGTGCCCGGGCGGGCCGTGCTGCTCCTGCTGGCGCTCAGCGTGCTGCTGATGTTCGCCGGAGGCATCGAGGACTCCGCCGCCACCTGGGGCGCGGTGTACATGACCTCGGAACTGGAGGCGTCGCTGTTCCTGGCGGCGATGCCCTTCGTGGCCTGCCAGGCGATGATGACGCTGGGTCGCCTGGTCGGCGACCGGGTGACCGACCGGTTCGGCGCCGCCGCCGTGGGACGCGCGTGCGGACTGCTGGCGGGCGGCGGAATCGCGTTCGCCCTGCTGGTACCGAACCCGGTGGCCACGGTCATCGGCTTCGGGGTGATGGGACTGGGCGTGTCCACGCTCTTCCCGCTGACCCTGGCTGCGGCGGGGAACGTGCCGGGCGTGCGCACCGGGGACGGGATCACCGTCGTCGGGTGGCTGGGCCGCGCGGGCTTCCTGGCCTTCCCGCCGCTGGTGGGCTTCCTCGCCGACTCCTCCAGCCTGGGGAACGCGCTGTGGGTGATCGCGGGTGCGGGCGTGGGCGCCTTCCTGCTCGCCTTCGCCCTGCGTCCGCGCACGTGAGGTCCGAAGCACCGTCGCGCCGCCCCCGCCGGGGCGGCGCGGTTTTCCTCCCGCGCACGTGAGAGGGCCCCCGACCCGACGGTCGGGGGCCCTCGTCGCCGCGTGGTCACGGGGACCGTGCGGCGGGGTGATGCCGTTAGGCGATCGGAGCCGGACGGCGGGCCCCGGCCCACAGGGCCAGAGCGCCGATGCCCGTCACCACGGCGCCGCCGAGCACGAAGCCCTGCATGTCGACGCCGGTGGTGGCGAGGGTCTCGTCACCGTCGTCGTCGCTGCCGCCGTTGCCCTCGCTCACCGGAGCGGCGGCCTCGGGGGCGCTACCACCGGGGGCGGTGGTACCGGGGGCCTGGATCTCGTCGCCGTCACCAGGGGCGGTGCCGCCGTCGCCGTCACCCGGGGGGTTGCCGCCGCCGTCACCGCCACCGGGGGGGTTGCCGCCGTCGTCGCCGCCACCGTCACCGGGGTCGCCACCGCCGTCACCGGGGTCGCCACCACCGTCACCGGGGTCACCGCCGCCGTCGTCGCCACCGCCGTCACCGGGGTCGCCACCGCCGTCGTCACCGCCACCGGGGGGGTTGCCGTCGTCGCCGCCGTCGTCACCACCGCCGTCACCCGGGTCACCGGGGCCGGGACCGGGGTCGCCGCCGTCGTCACCACCACCGTCACCCGGGTCACCGGGGCCGGGACCGGGGTCGCCGCCGTCGTCACCACCACCGTCACCGGGGTCACCGGGGCCGGGGTCACCCGGGCCCGGGTCGCCGGGACCGGGGGTGCCGCCTTCACCGCCGTCACCGGGGCCGGGGAAGACGGGCCCGTCGAGCTGGGGCTCGATGTCCTCGGCAGTGAGGTTGACGACCGTGGTCTCAGCGGCCTGGGGGGCAGCCTCGAGCGCGGTCGCGTCCAGGGTGTCGGCGAACGCCGGACCCGCGGAGAAACCGGCCATGAACAGGCCGGCCGCGGTCACGGTGAAAACACGCTTCTTGGGGGTCATCCCACTCCTTTCTTCTTCTCGTGTACTGATCTATTCAGAGGGGATGGCATAGAGGTGGTCCTCATGGACCACGACGGCCCGCTCGCCGAGCAGGCCGATGGGTGGGACGGACTCCGCCGCGGCCTCCTCGACCCTGCCCTCGGCGTCGACGGCCACCGGGGCGCCGTCGATCTGGCCGAAGACGAGGGAGCCGACCGCGATCTGGGGCTTGAGACCGGGGACCACGGCGGTCCGGCCGTTCTCGGGGTTCATCACCGCGGGTCCGTAGGCGACCAGGCGGGGGCCGACGGCCTCCGAGCGGTGGCGCACGTCCTCCAGGTCGGCGGGGTCGATCTGGGCACTGCCGACGACGCTGCCGTCCTGGGTGTCGTGGAAGGCCAGGACCGTGCCCTCGCCCCTCAGGGGCTCCCAGCGGATGATGACGTACTCGCGCAGCGCGGTGAGCACGGCCTCCATGTCACCGGCGGCGTCGGGCCGCTGGGCGGTGACCTGCACGGGGTTGTCGTCGGGGCTGACCCAGGTCCAGGGTCCGTTGACCACGGCGGCGAGGACGTTGTGCCCGTCGGCCAGCATGGGCGCGGAGCCCTCGGGAACCGGGACCGGCTGGAGTTCGGCGCCGATGGGCACGAAGGCCTCGCTCTCGGTGCGCACGAGCACGGAGCGGCCCACGTACTGGACGGAGGCGTTCTCGGGGAGGTCCACGCCGGTGGGATCGCCGCCCGCGACGGGCCAGAACCAGAGGGTTCCGGCGGTCTCCATGACGACGGCGTCCTCACCGTCGTACTCCAGGATCCGGAGTTCGCCGAGGGCCTCGCTGGACTCCACGGGCAGGTCGGCCGACCACAGGCGCTCACCGTCGGCGTCGAGCAGGTTGAGCCGCTGCTCGGGGTCGACGTAGGCGAGCAGGTCGCCCACGCGGCTGACCCCCGGCTGGCTGCCCGGGGCGACCTGCGCGCTGAAGTCGACGGTCGTGGAGAAGTGGGGCGGCGCGGGGTGGTTGAGGGTGGTCAGGTCCGTGGCGACATCGCCCCCGGGCCCCCCGCCGAGGCCGGGCAGGAAGCGCCAGGCGGCGGCGCCCGCACCGGCGAGCAGCACCAGGGCGAGCACGGCGGCGCCCACGATGACGAGGGCCCGGCCGCCCTTCCTCTTGGCCTTGGCCTCGGGCCGGGCGCCGGGCTGGGGGCCGGTCTCGGCACCGCTGGCGGGAGGGTCGGCCGGAGCGGGAGGAGGCGGCGGCGTCGGCTCGTGGCTGGCCACGACCTGGTCGGCGGCCTGCACCACGCCCGTGGGCGTGGCGACCAGACGCCAGTAGCCGTTGGCGTCCCGGGCGTCGATGAGGACCGGCTGGCCGATCCTGGCGGCGTAGCCGGTGGCGACGTCCAGGGCGGCGCGGCGCGTCTCCTTGGGCGCCTGGCCCGTGACGACCTGGCGGCGCCCCTCGACGAGGATCTCGGCGCTGCGTTCGTCGGGTGCGATGACGATGACGGCGGTGGGCCGGGACTGCCCCGGGCGGGACTCCCGGCTCATGGTGCCTCCGAAGGCATGGGAAACGTGGACCTGTTCGTGTACGGGGGTACGGGGACCTAGGTCAGCGATGACGGTGGTTCGCGGCCGGGGACTACCTGGAGACGGTGCCGACGCACGCGTAGTCAGTGCTGCACGCGATCATACTGATCGTCGCTCGTCACGCCTATTCCGGCCATGCGCCGAAGCAGCGCGCACGGACCGGTGTACCTGGGGCAGTTGTCCCGCCCTCCCCTCCGTGACCTGGAGACTCACCCGAACATGGGATGTGACTGGTGCCGTGGGCACCGCCGTCACTATGGAGTGGACACCTGGGGAAGATATTTAGTTCACACCGAAAATGGCCGGATCTGGCCACCTGGTTCCCACCGGTCGCACGCGTAGCAGGTCAGGGCCTCACCAGGGCGGGACCCGGACGAGGCGGAAGTACTCGCCGGGGCGCGAGCGCCGGTCGGCGTTGGCCTGGCGGTCCGGACTGGCCGGTTCGACCGTGAAGTGGACCGCGGCGTCGGGTTCGGCCGTGAAGGGGACGGGGGTGTTGGTGAGTCTGCCGAGGGCTCCCTGGACGCTGTGCGGGCCCGGGGGGAGGCCGAGCACGAGGGTCTGGCCGGGGCCGAGCGTGCCGACCCGGTCGCCGTCCACGAGGATCCGGTAGTCGACGAGCATGTCGAACCTGCCGCGGTCGATGCGGTGGACCAGCACCGGGCTCCAGCCCGGCGGCACCTGCTCCGGGCTCCGGATACCGATGACCTTGGGGCCGGTGAGTTCGGGCCGGGCGAGCACCTCGCGCAGCTGTTGGCGTTCGCGTCTGCCGGCGGAGAGGGAGAGCACGCCCGCCGTGCAGGCCACCACCAACAGCGGCACCAGTGTCCACGCGGCGTTGGAGACGACCGAGAACAGCGCGAACAGCGTGTGGAAGGCGACCAGGAGCCACCACAGACGCGTCACGCGGAAGGGGTGCCGCGAGTCGTGCATCCGGTGGAGTTCGCCGGAGGTCAGTTCCGGGTGGGCATCCGCCCAGAGCGCGACCGGGTAGAGCAGCAGGAACGCGAGGAAGATCCCGGCGGCCACCGGAACGGGGTCGCCGGTGATCCCCACCCATCCGGCGATCAGGCCGCACGCGATCAGGCCGAACGCTGCCTCCTGGAGCAGCAGGAAGGACACCCTCACGACCGCCACCTCCGTTCGCGCACGAAGGCCTCCGTGCCGAGGGCCGGCGGAGCGAGGGCGATTAGGTGGAGCGCCAGCAGCGGCAACGGAAGGGCCCCGGCGCGGAGGCTCCAGGCTCCGACGAGGAGGTAGACCGCGCCAGCGACCCACAACATGCTCAGCATGACGATCTCCATCAGCGGCGACCTGGTCGGATGCCGCCGCCGTTCGATCATCCCCGGGAGGAAGCGCAGGTAGAGGAGGGGCATCAGGACCAGGGCCGACAGCAGCATGACGAAGAGCCCGAAGTAGATCTCGCTGCCGCCCCTCAGATACATGTGCAGGGTGTGCGTGAGCATCAGTACGGGCAGGCCGAACGAGGCGTAGAACATGGTCTTCGATCCGCCGAGCACGGTCTCGACGGTGACGGGCACGGAGTCCTGATCGCCCTCGTCCGGCGGGGGAACGGTCATGGGGGACGGCCTCTCACGGGCGGCGCCGTCCGGGCTCGGGTGCGGCGGGATCGCGGCCTCCCGCCCGTCGGCACGACAAAACTACCGGCGACACAGGACTTTCCGGGCTTTTCGGACGCCGAAGCGCGACCGGAACCGGTCAGTGCCCGTTGCTCTCCACGATCGTGTCGATGAACGCCTTCTCCCGGCGCTGGACGAGCCGGTTGGCCCGCTCGAAGTCCCGGTTGGCGATCTCGGCCCGGGCGGCGGCGGTGCGCGGCATGGGCCACATCGCGTCGATCTCGGCGTTGAAGGACGACCCCACCAGCACGGCGATCGCCATCACGAACAGCCAGGCCAGGATGGCGATCGGCGCGGCCAGGGAACCGTAGATGGTCACCTGCCCGAAGGAGGCGTCCAGGTAGACGCGCAGGGCCACCGAGCCCGTGATCAGCACCAGGGCGGCCAGCAGCGCCCCCGGCAGGTGGCGCCACAGCGGGGTGCGCACCGGCACGCTCAGGGCGTAGAGCAGGGTGACCGCGGCGATGGCGAGCAGCGCGACGGTCGGCCAGTAGAACAGGTTGAGCCGCCCCACGGTCATGGGCAGCAGCCGGTTGACCAGGTCCGGCCCCGCCACCAGGACCGGCAGCAGGAGGATGGCGAACAGCAGCCCGCCCAGGTAGGCGACGAAGGCCAGGACCCGCTGGCGCACCCAGCCGCGCAGTTCGTCGAGGCCGTAGGAGATCGTGATCGAGCGGATGAAGACGTTCATCGCCCGCGACCCCGACCACAGCGACACCAGGAACGTCACCGACAGGACCCCGCCCGGGACTCCCCCGAGGAAGTCGTCCACGAGCGGCTCGACCACGCTGTCCACGGTGTCCGGGGTCAGCACCCGCGCGGTCAGGTCCAGGATCCACAACCGGATCTCCTCGACGAAGTCCTCGCCGAGCACGACGGTCAACGGGCCCAGGGCGCCCAGGAGGCCCAGCATGAGCGCGGGCAGCGAGATGAGGGTGAAGAAGGCCGACTCGGCGGCCAGCCCGACGACCCGGTCGCGGGCGAAGGCCCGGACCGTGCGCAGGACGAGGAGCATCCCGCTGCGCAGGCGGGCATGACGTCTCAGCCACCCGTCCACGGCGTACCACAGCCGCTCCCAGAAACCCGCCACGGAGAGAACGTTAGCGCTCCTCGGGAGCCGTCCCGCGCCGCAGGCGCACGGATCTAGTGACGTGACTCACTCGGGGGCGGTCAGACCCCGTCTGGACAAAGCGTCGACGCCCGTGACATTCTCATTACATGATCGCTGCTCTGGACCCCATGCTCTACGTGCGCCGTCACGTGGACTTCCTGCGGGTCGGCAGCGCCATCTGTTGCAGCGTCGGTTAATCTCACCGCCCTTTGACGCACCCCAGGGGTGCGCGCGGCACCGGCGCCCTGCCTCTTCTCCTTATCCCACACGCGGATCCCTCCCGATCGCCAGCACGACGATGTGCGGCGACGCGGGCGTGCGGTGTGGACGCCGGGGCTGTGAGCACCCCGCGACACCTCATCGGAGACACCCGCGATGCCTCCCTCTTCCGCGCAGCCCGGCAGGACAGCGACCGCGGCCAAACCGCGCCGCCGCCGTGGTGAGGGCCAGTGGGCCCTCGGCTACCACGAGCCGCTGAACAAGAACGAGGAGAACAAGAAGAACGACGACGGGCTCAACGTCCGCGATCGGATCATCAACATCTACTCCAAGGGCGGGTTCGACTCGATCGACCCCGCCGACCTGCGCGGACGGTTCCGCTGGTTCGGCCTGTACACCCAGCGCGCGCCGGGCATCGACGGCGGCAAGACGGCCGTCCTGGAGCCCGAGGAGCTCGACGACCGCTACTTCATGCTGCGGGTGCGCATCGACGGGGGACAGCTGACGGTCGCCCAGCTGCGCGCGGTCGCCGAGATCTCCCGCGACTACGGGCGCGACACCGCCGACATCACCGACCGCCAGAACGTCCAGTACCACTGGATCCGGGTGGAGGACGTCCCGGCGATCTGGGAGAAGCTGGAGTCGGTGGGCCTGTCCACCATGGAGGCCTGCGGCGACACCCCGCGCGTCATCCTGGGCTGTCCGCTGGCCGGGGTCGCCGAGGAGGAGGTCATCGACGCCGGTCCCGCGATCCGCGAGATCTACGAGGACCACATCGGCAGCGAGCTGTACTCCAACCTGCCGCGCAAGTTCAAGACCTCGGTGTCGGGGTGCACGGTGCACTGCGTCAACCACGAGATCAACGACGTGGCGTTCGCGGGCGTGCGCAACGAGGCGGGCGAGGCGGGCTACGACCTGTTCGTCGGCGGCGGCCTGTCCACGAACCCGATGTTCGCCCAGCGCCTGGGCACGTTCGTGCGCCCGGACCAGGTGAGCGAGGTGTGGGCCGGGGTCTGCGGGATCTTCCGCGACTACGGCTACCGGCGCCTGCGCACCCGCGCCCGGATCAAGTTCCTCATCAAGGACTGGGGCGCGGAGAAGTTCCGCGACGTCCTGGAGAAGGAGTACCTGGGCTACGCCCTGCCCGACGGCCCCGCCGTCGAACTGGACTCGGGCCTGCGCCGCGACCACGTGGGCGTGCACCGCCAGAAGGACGGCAGGTTCTACGTGGGCTTCGCGCCCAAGGTGGGCCGGGTTTCGGGCACCGCGCTGCTGCGCGTCGCCGACATCGCCGAGGAGCACGGTTCGGACCGCGTCCGCACCACCGCCGACCAGAAGCTGGTCATCCTCGACGTGGAGGAGGACCGGATCGCCTCGATCACCTCCGCCCTGGAGACGGAGGGGCTCCAGGTCAACCCGAGCGTGTTCCGCCGCCAGACGATGGCCTGCACCGGCATCGAGTTCTGCAAGCTGGCGATCGTGGAGACCAAGGACCGCGCGGCCACCCTGATCGACGAGCTGGAGAAGCGGCTGCCCGACTTCGAGGAGCCGCTGACCATCAACGTCAACGGCTGCCCGAACTCGTGCGCGCGCATCCAGGTCGCCGACATCGGCCTCAAGGGCCAGCTCGTCATGAACTCCGAGGGCGAGCAGGTCGAGGGCTACCAGATCCACCTGGGCGGCGGCATGGGGCTGACCCAGTCCTTCGGCAAGAAGATCCGCGGACTCAAGGCCACCGCCGACGAGCTGCCCGACTACGTCGAGCGGGTGGTGCGCCGGTTCCAGGACCAGAAGGAGGACGGCGAGTCGTTCGCCTCCTGGGTCGGCCGGGCCGAGGACGCCGACCTGAAGTAGTTCGTCCGGGCGGTCGGGACCGCCGCGGCCTCCCGGCCGCGGCACCGGGGCCGGTCCGCGTGCGGACCGGCCCGGCCCACGGCCGCGAAACGACCTGGAAGACCCGAGCGAGAGGAAGAGGTGCGCCATGTCCGAGAGGGCCGCGCCCCACTACTGCCCCTACTGCGGCGACGAGGACCTCGTGCCGGAGGAGGGCGCCGCCGTCAAGGGGGAGGGCTATCCCTGGGCCTGCCTGTCCTGTGCCCGGGTGTTTCGGGTCAAGTACGTCGGGTTGCGCTCCGCGTCCTTCTCCGCGGGAGGCGCCCCCTCCAGACCGACGGAAGGGAACTCATGAACTCCACCACCATCACCCCCCTGGGCGGTCCCGAGCTCGCCGAGCGGGCCTCGCGCGAACTGGAGGAGGCCTCCGCTCCGGAGGTCATCTCCTGGGCCGCCGAGACCTTCGGCGACCAGCTGTGCATGACCTCGTCCATGGCCGACGCGCTCATGGTGGACCTGGTCTCCAGGACGGTGCCGGGGATCGACGTCATCTTCCTGGACACCGGCTACCACTTCCCCGAGACCATCGGCACGCGTGACGCCGTGGCCTCCGTGTACGACATCAACCTCATCAACGTCGAGCCCACCCGCACGGTGGCCGAGCAGGACCTGGCCCTGGGCCCGCGCCTGCACGGGCGCGATCCCGGCATCTGCTGCCACTTGCGCAAGGTGGAGCCCCTCCAGCGGGCCCTGGAGCCCTACGCCGCGTGGCTGACCGGCCTGCGCCGGGAGGACTCGGCGACCCGCCGCGACACCCCCGTCGTGCAGTGGGACCGGCGCCGGCGGATGACCAAGGTCAACCCGATCGCCCGGTGGACCCAGGACCAGGTGGACGCCTACATGACCGAGAACGGGGTCATCGTGAACCCGCTCCAGTACGACGGCTACCCCTCGATCGGCTGCGAGCCGTGCACGCGGCGGGTGGCGCCGGGCGAGGACCCGCGCAGCGGCCGGTGGTCCGGCACGGGCAAGACCGAGTGCGGAATCCACGTTTGAGTGCGCCCTCGGCGGCCGGGCGGTGTGGCCCGGCCGCGGCTCCGCCGGGGTTGGGCGGGGCCGAGGGCGGCGGCGGTGCTCGGAAGCGACGAGGAGGACGGCCATGACGGTGGGCGGAGCCGGGGCGCACAGCGGCGGAGACCGGGACGGGGGCGTGCCCCTGCTGGCGGTGGCGCACGGCAGCGCGGACCCGAGGTCGGCGCGGGCCGTGTCGGCGGTGTTCGACCGGGTACGGGCGCTGCGGCCGGGACTGGACGTGCGCGTGTCCTACCTGGACCACGTGGCGCCCTCCGCGCGGGACGCGCTGGAGGAGCTGGCCGCGCGCGGGGCGGGTGAGGCGGTGGTGCTGCCGACGCTGCTGACGGCGGCCTACCACAGCAAGGTGGACCTGCCGAAGGTGCTGGCGGACGCGCGCGAGCGCAGCCCGTGGCTGCGGGTGCGCTACGCCGACACCCTGGGCCCGCACCCGCTGCTGACGGAGGCGGTGGAGCGGCGCCTGGACGAGGCGGGGGTGCGTCCCGGCCCCGGCACGGCCCTGGTGCTGGCCTCGGCCGGTTCCAGCGACCCCGGGGCGAACGCGACCGTGGCGGCGATGGCCGCCGAGCTGGCCCGGCGCGGCCCCTGGCGGGAGGTCGTGGCGGCCTACGCGTCCGCGGCCTCCCCCGGCCCGGGGGAGGCGGTGGCCGCCCTGCGCGAGCGGGGGGCGTCGCGGGTGGCCGTGGCCACCTACCTGCTGGCGCCGGGGTTCTTCGCCGACCGGGTGCGCGCCCGGTCGTCGGAGGCGGGCGCGTACGCGGTGTCCGAGGCGCTGGGGGACGCGCCCGAGATGGCCAGGGTGGTGCTGGACCGCTACGACGCCGCGGTGGCGTCGCGGCACGCGACCAGCTTCCGCTGAGGAGCGGGGCGCCGTCCGGTCGCGGCGGGAGCGCTGACGGCCGCGGTGCCCGGCGTCCGCTCGGCGGGAACGCGCGGCCGGACGAGGCGGCGCAGGGCAGACGACGCGGGACAGGGCGCATGGGACGGAGGGGCGAACGGGCGGTCCGCCGGGCGGGCCGCCCGTTCGCGCTGTCGCGGGCGGGATCGCCGCCAGGAGGGGCGAACGCGGGAACCGGCCCGACGAACCGCTCCGGCCGCCTTCCGGCCCCTCCCCCGCCGCGCCCCCGAGAGGGCCCCGCGCGGTTGTCCACAGCCGCGGGAGGCGGCTTGTCCGCGCGACCGCGACCCAGAAGAATCGAAGGTGGGCGCCGCGAACGCGCGCCGACCGACCGAGGAATCGTGGGGGTGTCCGTGTCGGAGGAACGGAGTGCGGTGCGCAGCGGTGTCCGGGACCTGCTGCGGGGGCTGCCGGTGTTCTCGGGGGTGCTGCCGGGGTTCGACCCCGGAGCGGCGCCCGAGGATCCGGCGGAGCTGTTCCTGGAGTGGTTCTCCGAGGCGGTCGAGAGCGGTGTGGCCGAGCCGCACGCGATGACGGTCACGACCGTGGACGGAGAGGGGGCTCCGTCGGCCCGCGTGGTCATCATGAAGGACTTCACGCCCGAGGGCTGGTGGTTCGCCACCACGACCGGCTCGCGCAAGGGGCGGGAGCTGGCCCGGAACCCGGCGGTGGCGCTGCTGTTCCACTGGATCGGGCAGGGCCGCCAGGTGCGGGTGCGCGGGCGGGCGGAGCTGGCCGCCCCGGAGCGGTGCGCGGCGGACTACCTGGCGCGGCCGCTGGAGTCGCGGGTGGCCGGTCTGCACGGCAGACAGAGCGAGCCCCTGGACGACCTCGCGGACGTCGACCGCGTGGCGCGGGAGAGCCGGGAGCGGCTGGAGCGCGACCCGGAGCTGGTCCCCGAGGACTGGGGCCTGTACCTGGTCCGTCCGACCGAGGTGGAGTTCTGGCAGGCCGACCGGGACCGACGCCACACGCGGCTGCGCTACACCCGTCCGGGCGTCGACGCGTCCTGGGAACGCGGCCTGCTCTGGCCGTGACCGGGCGCGAGCGCCGCGGCGGGAGGGAAGGGGGACCGCACGGCGGAGCCGCCCGGGAGGCCGGATTCCGGAGGGGACCGCCGAGCTGGCTTGCGCCGCAGTCGCACTCGCCGCCACCGCGGCGCCGCCCGGAAGGACGGGGCGCGGAAGGGCTCGCCGTGCCGCTTCCCGCCACAGCCGTGGTCGGAGGCCCCGTCACGGCCGGACCCGCCTCGGTCGGGCCGAGGCCCCGCCACAGCTCCGCCCTTCGTCTCGCAGGACATCCGCGGTCGGAGCCCTCCTGACGGCCGCGCCCGGTGGTCGCCGGGGCGGACAGCGACCCGGGTCCCGGCCACGGCCGCGTCCGACGGTCACACGGGCGGGCGCGGACCCACGGCCCGCCATGTCCACAGCCCCGCCCCCGGGAACTGTCCCGAGAGCGGTCACGGGCCCAGAGCCCGCATAGCCGAACCCGCTGTCCCCGAGAGCGGTCATCGGCCCGGGACACAAGCGTGACCGAACCCGGTTCTGTTCGGTGTCCCCTCCGGGGATAGGATTCCCGCACTCCGACCACCCGCGACCAGCAACGAAAAGAGGTGGCCGCCGTGCCCCCCACACACGAGGTGTTCAACCAGGCGCCCCCGCTCGGCGACTACGCGGCGGCGGAGGACCCCGCGCTCGTGGAGGGCCTGCGGCGCGAGGGCGCCGGATGGGCCGAGGCCGAGGTGCGCGAGGTCGGCGACGCGGCCGGGTCGGAGCGGGTCCGCGCCTGGGGCGAGTCCGCCAACGCCTACCCGCCGGTGCTGCGCACCCACGACCGCTACGGCCACCGGGTGGACGAGGTCGACTACCAGCCCGCCTACCACGTGCTCATGGACCAGGCGGTGGAGCACGGCATGCACGCCGCGCCGTGGGCGGACGGGCGCCCGGGCGCGCACGTGGCCCGCGCCGCCAAGTTCTTCCTGTGGTCCCAGCCCGAGGCGGGCCACGGGTGCCCGGTGTCGATGACCTACGCGGCGGTCCCGGCCCTGCGCCACTCCCCCGAGCTGGCACGGCGGTACGAGCCCCTGCTCACCGCACCCGTCTACGACTTCGGGCTGCGGGCGCCGCACACCAAGCGCGGGCTCCTCGCGGGCATGTCGATGACCGAGAAGCAGGGCGGCTCGGACGTGCGCGCCAACACCACCCGCGCGGTCCCCACCGCCGAGGGGCACCACGTGCTGACCGGGCACAAGTGGTTCACCTCGGCGCCGATGAGCGACTTCTTCCTCACGCTGGCGCAGGCGCCCGAGGGGCTGAGCTGCTTCCTCGTGCCCCGGGTGCTGGAGGACGGCGGGCGCAACGCGCTGCACATCCAGCGGCTCAAGGACAAGCTGGGCAACCGCTCCAACGCGTCGGCGGAGCTGGAGTACGACGGCGCCGTGGCCCATCTGGTCGGCGAGCCCGGCAGGGGCGTGCCCACCATCATCGAGATGGTCAACAGCACCCGGCTGGACTGCGTGATCGGCTCGGCCGCGGGCATGCGCGCCGCGGTGGTGCACGCCCTGCACCACGCCGAGCACCGCAGCGCCTTCGGCGGGGTGCTGGTCGAGCAGCCGCTGATGCGCAACGTGCTCGCCGACCTGGCGCTGGAGTCGGAGGCGGCGACGGCGCTGATGACGCGTCTGGCCGGTGCCGTGGACCGCGCGGCGCGCGGGGACGCGGCCGAGGCGGCCTTCCGCCGTCTGGGGGTGGCCGTGGGCAAGTTCTGGGTGACCAAGCGCCAGCCCGCGCACGCCGCCGAGGCGTTGGAGTGCCTGGGCGGCAACGGGTACGTGGAGGAGTCGGGGATGCCGCGGCTGTTCCGGGACTCCCCGCTCAACTCCGTCTGGGAGGGCTCGGGCAACGTGGCGGCGCTGGACGTGCTGCGCGCGATGGGCCGCAGTCCCCAGTCGTTGGAGGCCTTCCTGGCCGAGCTGCGCACCGCCGCGGGCGTGGACGACCACTACGACGCGGCGGTCAAGCGGTTGGAGCAGGTCCTGGGCGACCCGGAGGAGGCGCAGTACCGGGCGCGGTCGGTGGTGGAGCTGATGGCGCTGGTCCTGCAGGCGTCGGTGCTGCTGCGCCACGCGCCCACCCCGGTCGCCGAGGCGTTCACCGCCTCGCGGCTGGGGGGCGAGTGGGGGCACGTGTTCGGCACCCTGCCCAGAGGGGTGGACACCGGGCTCATCCTGGACCGGGCCCGCCCGAGCCGGTGAGGCCGGGGGTGCGCCCCTGCCGTGCGGAGAGGGCCGGGGCGCGCCCCCGTACGGCCCCGGTCGCATCCCTCCCGGAGCGCGCTGGACGCGAGGGGAACCAGAGGCGCACCGAGAGCACGCGGACACCCTTTCTTAACCTCATAAATCCCGATTACCACTCTTAACCCTGATAATTCCCACAAAAACCCGCAAGAGGGACGGCCGATGAATGATCATCGGCCAGGTCGGCATACTTCGGCGTCCGGAGCGGAACAAAGAAGTCGTCACAAACCACGACCGCCTGCTTTCGGACGGGGAGCGGGCCCGCGCAGACCCTGCAGGAACGGCCGGAGGCGCGCGGGCCCGAACAGCCCCTTCCGAAGGCCCGAATCCAAGAGACTGACGACGCCTATGGTGGAAGTCTGGCCAGGTAGTTCCTATCCGCTCGGTGCGACCTACGACGGGTCCGGCACCAATTTCTCCCTCTTCTCCGAGGCCGCCGAACAGGTGGACCTGTGTCTGTTCGACGACGACGGCGAGGAGACGCGTATACCACTGACCGAGTACGACGGTTTCGTCTGGCACGGTTACCTTCCCGGCGTCGGGCCGGGACAGCAGTACGGGTACCGCGTCCACGGGCCCTACGCCCCGGAGCAGGGGCTGCGGTGCAATCCGAACAAACTGCTCACCGACCCCTACGCGAAGGCGCTGAACGGCAACCTCACCTGGCACGAATCCCTGTTCAGCTACCACTTCGCCGCGCCGGAGCGCAGGAACACCAAGGACAGCGCGCCCTACGTGCCCAAGTGCGTGGTGGTCAGCCCGTTCTTCGACTGGGGAAACGAGTCCAGGCCCCGTACGCCCTACCACCGCACGGTGATCTACGAGGCGCACGTACGCGGGCTCACCATGCGCCACCCGGGCATCCCCGAACACCAGCGGGGCACCTACTCGGGGCTGGCACACCCGGTGATGATCGACTACCTCACCTCGCTGGGGGTGACCGCGGTCGAGCTCATGCCCGTGCACCACTTCGTGCCCGAGCACGCCATGGTGGCCCGGGGGCTGACCAACTACTGGGGGTACAACACCCTGGCCTTCCTGGCCCCGCACAGCGGGTACGCGGCACGCGGCTCGCGCGGGCAGCAGGTCCAGGAGTTCAAGGCGATGGTCAAGTCGCTGCACGAGGCGGGCATCGAGGTGCTACTCGACGTGGTGTACAACCACACCGCCGAGGGCGACCACATGGGGCCCACGCTGTCGCTGCGCGGCATCGACAACCTCAGCTACTACCGGGTCAGCGACGAGGACCAGCGCTACTACCTGGACTACACCGGCTGCGGCAACAGCCTGAACGTGCGCCATCCGCACTCGTTGCAGCTGATCATGGACTCGCTGCGGTACTGGGTCCTGGAGATGCACGTGGACGGGTTCCGCTTCGACCTCGCCTCGGCCCTGGCCCGCGAGTTCCACGACGTGGACCGGCTGAGCACGTTCTTCGACATCGTGCAGCAGGACCCGGTGATCTCGCAGGTCAAGCTGATCGCCGAGCCCTGGGACGTGGGCCCGGGCGGCTACCAGGTGGGCAACTTCCCGCCGCTGTGGACCGAGTGGAACGGCAAGTACCGCGACACCGTGCGCGACTACTGGCGGGGCGAGCCCGTGGTGGGCGAGCTGGCCTCGCGCCTGGCCGGGTCCAGCGACCTGTACCAGGACGACGGCCGCCGACCGGTGGCCTCCATCAACTTCATCACCTGCCACGACGGCTTCACCATGGCCGACCTGGTGTCCTACGACCGCAAGCACAACGAGGCCAACGGCGAGGACAACCGGGACGGCACCGACGACAACCGGTCCTGGAACCACGGCGTGGAGGGGCCCACCGAGGACCCCGCGATCATCACGCTGCGCCGCCGCCAGGTGCGCAACTTCCTCACCACCCTGTACCTGTCGCAGGGGGTGGTGATGCTCTCCCACGGTGACGAGGTGGGACGCACCCAGAACGGCAACAACAACGCCTACTGCCAGGACAACGAGATCGCCTGGATCGACTGGAAGGGCGCCGGGCTCGGCGAGGACGAGGAGCCCGACAACGACCTGCTGGACTACGTGCGCGGGCTGGCGCGGCTGCGCCGCGACCACCCGGTGTTCCGGCGCCGCCGGTTCTTCCGGGGCAGCCCGGTGGGCGGCGCCAAGGCCGGGAAGAGGGGGCTGCCCGACATCGTGTGGCTGCGCCCGAACGGAAAGAAGATGACCGGTGACGACTGGAACTCCGCCGGCCAGGCCCTGGGCGTGTTCCTCAACGGGGACGCCATCACCGAACCCGACCCGCGCGGTCGGCGGATCCGGGACAGTTCGTTCCTGCTGCTGCTCAACAGCGGCCCGGAGACGGTGGACTTCACCGTTCCGGGCACCGAGTACGGCATGGCCTGGGAGACCGTGCTGGACACCGCCGAGCCGGACGTGGAGGGACGGCCGTTCGTGGCGGCCTCCGGTCCGGTGCGGGTGATCGACCGGGCGCTGCTGCTGCTGCGCCGGGTGTCGCACAAGCACACGCCGTCCCCCCGGTCCTGAGGGACCGGGCACACGGGCCCCGGAAGCTCCCCGGCGGGAGCGGCCGGGGCCCGTCGGCGTGGACGACCGGTGGAACGCGATGGACGCAGGAGGGCACCAACGGGGGCGACGGAGAAGCCGTTTCGGCCGGGGCCCGACGCCGCGCACGCGGCGTCCCGGTTGTCCACAGGAAAAGATCCGCTCTGGTGGTGGCACGGCGCGTGGGAGACGCTGGGTGAAAAAGGCTGGGCAGGGGGGCTCGCGCCCCCCTCCTCGGGGTGCCCCGGGGCCAGCGCCTACTCTGGGTGACCATGTCGAGTACACACACCGGCGCGGACGCCCCCGCCTCCCCCATCGCGTTCCGGCAGCTGCTGCCCGTCCCCGGCGGCGCGGACGCGGACCCGGCCGCCGCCTACGCCTACCCCGCCGACCTGGACCGCCCCTGGGTGCGCGCCAACATGGTGGCCAGCGCCGACGGCGGCGCCGTGGGCCCCTCGGGGCGCAGCAGGGACCTGTCCTCGGCGCCCGACCGCAGGATCATGGGCGCGCTGCGCGCCCTGTGCGACGTGGTGCTGGTGGGCGCGGCCACGGCGCGCGTGGAGGGGTACGGGCCGGTCCGCGTCCGCAGGGCGTGGGAGGGGCTGCGCGAGGGACGGGCGCGGACACCGGCCGTGGCGGTGGTCTCCCGCTCCCTCGACCTGCCCGCCGACCTGCTCACCGAAGCGCCGCCGCACGCGCGCACCCTGGTGTTCACCACGAGCGGCGCCCCCGCGGACAGGCGCCGCGAGGTGGCCGCACGCGCCGACCTCGTGGTGGTCGAGGGGGACTCGGTGGCGCCCGCGCACATCGTGGACGCCCTGGCCGAGCGCGGACTGCACCGCGTGCTGACCGAGGGCGGCCCGCACCTGTTGGCGGAGTTCGTGGCGGCGGGGCTTTTGGACGAGCTGTGCCTGACCCTGAGCCCGCACCTGCTGGGGTCGGGTCCGCCGCGCATCGTGGCGGGGGGACCGGACGCTCCCGGAGCGCCGGAACACGCCACCGGCGCGCGGAGCACGCCCGTGCGGATGGCGCACCTGCTGGAGGCGGAGGGGAGCCTGTTCGCGCGTTACGTCAGGGAATAGGGCGTCTGCGGAGGACACACGGGTAACCGCTCGGTTTCGGCCACCTCACAACCACGCATGAACCATCCCGCAACCGGACATACCCGAGGTGTGCCCTCCACTGGAAACACCGCTGCTGGACACAGGACACACCGCATTGACGGGGCTTACCGGCTTGGCCCCCCGGCCGAGAGGATGAACGTGGTGCCGACGTCCGAAAACGGATCCCCTCCGGTCTATCGCGGAATAGCCGAGGAACTACGCGAACAGATCCGCTCCGGACGGTACGCCGACGGCGACCGCCTGCCCGGGGAGAACACCCTCATGGAACGCCACGGCGTCGCACGGGCCACCGCGAGGCAGGCGCTCTCCGTACTGATCAACGAGGGCCTGGCCGTGGCCGTGCGCGGCTCGGGCATCTACGTCCGCCTGTTCCGGCCCCTGCGAAGACACGGCGCCCGGCGGCTGTCCCAGGACCTGTGGGGCAGCGGGCGCGCGATCTGGCAGGTGGACAGCGAGGACCGCGGGTACGAGGTGGACAGCCTGCGCGTGGACGAGCCGGCGCCCGCCGCGCACGTGGCGCGCGCGCTGGGCCTGGCCGAGGGGGCCGGGGTGGTGCGGCGCTCGCGCCGCTACCTCGTGGACGGGCGTCCGGTGCAGCAGGCCGTCTCGCACCTGCCCCTGGCCGTGCTGGGGGACGGCGGGGAGCCGTCGGCCCGGCGGGTGCGGGACCACGACAGCGGGCCGGGGGGCATCTACGCGCGCCTGGCCGAACTGGGGCACGCCCCGGCGCACTTCACCGAGGAGATCCGGGTGCGCATGCCCACCCCCGAGGAGAGCGAGGTGCTGGAACTCGCCCCCGGAACCCCGGTGCTGGAGGTGGCGCGCACCGCGCTGACCGCCGACCACCGGCCGGTGGAGTTCAACGAGATCACCATGGACGGCTCGGCCTACGTGCTGCGGTACGACTTCGACGCCTGAGCCGGGTCCTGGTCCCCGCCCGCGCGTCCCGCCCGTTCCCGGGGCGGCACCGCGCGCCCCCGAAAGCCCCGAGCCCCCGAAAGCGGGGGGAGGGGCGCCGCCCCGGCGCCCCTCCCCGCTTCTCGGACCGACTTCAGCGACCGCCTCGCTTGGAGGCGAACACCAGGTACGCCAACGGCAGGAGGACGAGTCCCACCGCCAGCGCACCGGCGGCGGCGAAGGGCAGGGAGTCCGACGCGGTCATGGCCCACCGCGCCATGCCGAACCCCAGGAGGAGCGCGACCGCCAGCGCGCCCACGGCGACGGCCGCGGCGGCGAGCAGCAGCGTGCGTTCGCTCCAGGGTTGGGGCCGGGCGCGGTCCGCCCGCACGACCGCGGAGCGGACGCTGAGCTCGGCGGCCCAGCGCAGCTCACGGCCGGTGGCGGCCGCTCCGTCGGCGACGGTCCTCAGAAGGGACCGCGCGCCCGTGGTGTTCTGGTCGAGCCACCACAGTCCGTACCGGATCCTGCCCACGCGCAGCGGTCGCCTGTTCACTCCGAGTGCCTGATGCGTTGTAACGGTCATGTCACCTGCCTCAAGTGCACTGTTCGACCACTGACCCTGGCTACAGCCGTACCCTCGCCTTCGGCTACCGAACGTCGCATAGGCCGAAGTTAGGAGGGTCTGGCCGTTTGGGACGGTTTTCCTGTCCCGAATGTCATATGTGAGTGTTTGCGGCACGAAGGGTGCTGAGGCGGCATCCGGAGCCGATTCGGGGTAGCGTCGTCCCATGGCTGACTCAGCGGACCAGGCCCAGGACAACGGCAGCGGGCCCAAGGACATCCCCAGGACCGACCAGGAATGGCGCGAACGGCTCAACTCCCAGGAGTACGCGGTACTGCGCGAGGCCGCCACCGAGCGCCCGTGGACCGGGGAGTACGTGGACACCACGACCGCGGGGGTCTACCGCTGCCGCGGCTGCGGCGCCGAACTGTTCCGTTCCGGCGAGAAGTTCGAGTCCCACTGCGGATGGCCCAGCTTCTACGACCCGGCCGACTCCGACGCGGTGGTCCTGCACGAGGACCGCTCCCTGGGCATGGTGCGCACCGAGGTGCGGTGCGCCACGTGCGACTCGCACCTGGGCCACGTCTTCCACGGCGAGGGGTACGCCACCCCCACCGACGACCGGTACTGCATCAACTCCGTCGCCCTCACCCTGGAGCCGACGGAGTAGGTTGCCGTACGATCCTGGTGCCGGACGGCGGGACCGGGACCGCCCGGGGACGGCGGCGCGCACCCGCGGCCCGTTCTCGGCGGAATCAGGAATAATCGCATTCAGCGCACCAACGGCCGGTCCCCCACCGGCCCGCGGGGCGCGGCGCGCGGGGCCGGTCACATCCGGCCCCTCCGCCAGCAGGCCCGGGAAACCCGGGCCGACCCCCGCAGCGGCAACCCATGTGCGGGCGAACCGACAGACCCGCGACGAAAGCGCTCGATGACCGACGACTCACCATTCTCATCCGCCTCCCACCGCCCCGCGGCGCGTCCGCGCCTGGGCATGGCACAGGGTTCGGCCCCGTGGCTGCTGCCCGCGCTGGGAGCCGCCGGAGCCGCCGTCCTGACCGCCCGGGGCTCGCGGGCCCGCACGGCGCTCGCCGTCCCGGTGGTCGCGCTCGCGGCGGGGATGACCTGGTTCTTCCGGGACCCCGAGCGCGGCCCGGCGACCGGACGGGTGCTGTCCGCGGCGGACGGCGTCGTGCAGAGCCTCGACCCCCAGCCCGACGGGCGGACCAGGGTCGCGGTGTTCATGAACCCCCTCAACGTGCACGTCAACCGTGCCCCCCTCGCCGGCGTGGTGACAGGCGTCGAGCACCGACCCGGCGGCTTCCGCCCCGCATTCGACAAGGACAGCGAGCGTAATGAGCGCGTCATCTGGACCCTTGAAACCGAGATCGGTGCGATCACGGTCGTTCAAATCGCCGGCGCGATGGTCAGGCGTATCGTCCCGTATCTCGCTGCGGGGCAGAAGGTCGAGCAAGGGGAGAGGATCGGTCTCATCCGGTTCGGGTCCAGGGTCGACGTCTACCTTCCGTCCGGGATCACCCCGGCGGTGGAGGTCGGCCAGAAGGTCCGTGCCGGAGAAACCCGCCTTGACGCCGACTGAGAACGCCGTGGCGGCCGACGGGGCCGCCTCCACCGTTGCGCAGGAGGCTCCCAGGCTGCGCCTGGGGGTGGCCGACTACCTGACGCTCGGCAACGCCCTGTGCGGCTTCCTGGCGGTGTGGGCGCTGGTGGTGGCCCAGTCCGCGCAGGAGGCGGCAGGGATCGCCGGACCGCTGCCGCGCACGGCCATGGCCACGGTCGTGGGCCTGATGCTGGTCGCGGCCGCCCTGGACGTGCTCGACGGCCGGGTCGCCCGCAAGCTGGGCGGCAGCGGCATGGGCGCGGAGCTGGACAACCTGGCCGACGTGATCAGCTTCGGGTTCGCGCCCGCGTTCTTCTTCGTCGTGTGGGGCATGCGGACCGAGGGCCCGGACCTGCTGCCGGTCGCGGCGGGCGGGGCCGTGCTGCTCGCGGTCATCGTGCGCCTGGCCCGGTTCTCCTGCCAGGCACCGGGCGCCAGCTACTTCACCGGGCTGCCGTGCCCGTTCGGCGCCATGGCCGTGGTGACGGTGGTCCTGCTGGACCCGCCGCTGATGGCGGGGGTGACGGCGGTGCTGCTCATCTCCTGGCTGATGGTGAGCCGGATGGAGTACCCCAAGCCGCGCGGGCGCAAGGCCCACGCGGTGCTGGGCATCCTGGCCGTCGGGGTCGCCCTCATGGCCGCGTGGGGCATGGGCCTGCCCGCGGGCCAGACGCTCATCTACCTGATGAGCGCCGCCGTGCTGGGCTTCATCGTCACCATCCCGTTCTACGTCCTGGCCGTCCGGCGGGCCGCCGCGGCGCAGGACTGACGCACACGCGCGGGGGCGCCCCGGGGAAGGAGTACCTTCCCCGGGGCGCCCCCGTTCGCGTTGCGGCCGTCTACGGCAGGGACTCGACCAGCTCGGCGACGCTCTTGCGGCGACCGGTGTAGAACGGCACCTCCTCGCGGGTGTGCAGGCGGGCCTTGGCTCCGCGCAGGTGGCGCATCAGGTCCACGATGCGGTGCAGGTCGTCGGCCTCGAAGGCGAGCAGCCACTCGTAGTCGTTGAGCCCGAACGAGGACACCGTGTTGGCGCGCACGTCCGGGTAGGGGGCGGCCATGCGGCCGTGCTCGGCGAGCAGCGCGCGGCGCTCGTCGTCGGGCAGCAGGTACCACTCGTAGGAGCGCACGAACGGGTACACGCACAGGTGCTCGCGCGGCTCCTCCCCGGCCAGGAACGCGGGCACGTGGCCGCGGTTGAACTCGGCGGGGCGGTGCAGGCCCACGACCGACCACACCGGGGTGCTCACCCGGCCGATCCGCGTGCGGCGGAAGGCCGTGTAGACGTCCTGGACCTGCTCGGGGGAGTCGGCCACCCACCAGAACATGATGTCGGCGTCGGCGCGGAAGCCCTGGACGTCGTAGCTGCCTCGGGTGGTCACACCCTGCTCGGCGGCCTTGTCCAGGAGCGTGGCCAGTTCGTCGGCCGCGGCGGCGCGGTCGATCCCGTCCAGGGCCCCGACCTTGAAGACCGACCACATGGTGTAGCGGATGAGGGAGTTGAGGTCGCTGCCGTCCTGCTCGACGGCTTCGTTGTGCTGGCCCGTCACGGGTTGACTCCTTGCTGGTTCGTTCCGGCGGCCTCGTCGCCGCCGGCGGGACTGTTCGTCGTGAGGGCGCCCGCCAGGAGGTCGGCCTGCTGGAGGGCGTCGGCGACGCAGGCGGGGACGCCCACGCCGCCGTAGACCGCGCCGCACACCCCCAGGCCGGGGCTGCGGGCGACGTCGGCGCGCACGCGCTCGACGAGGGAGGCGTGGCCGACGGCGTACTGGGGCAGACCGTCGGTCCACCGGGTGACCCGGGTCTGCACCGGCGCCCCGGCCATGCCGGTGACCGTGGACAGGTCGCGCACGGCGGCCGCGGCCAGCTCCTCGTCGGAGCGCTCCAGGACCCGCTCCTCGCCGAAGCGCCCGATGGAGCAGCGCAGCACGACCAGGTCGTCGCCGGGGTTGGCCGCGGCCAGCTCCTCGGCGATCCAGGGCCACTTGTTGCTGGAGAAGGTGGCGGCCTTGACGGTCAGCCCCTCCCCCGCCGGGACGAGGAAGCCCGTGCCGGTGAGCGGCTCGGGGAAGGCGGACGCGGGCAGGGCCAGGGTCACCAGGGCCATGCTGGCGTACTCGACTCCGCCGAGGTCGCGGGAGGCGCCGGGGGCGTGCTCGGCGAGCAGGCGGGCCGCCTCGGGGGCGGGGCAGGCGAGCAGGACGCCGTCGCAGGTGATGCGTTCGTTGCTGTCCAGGCGCACCCGCCAGCCCTCGGGCAGGCGCTCCAGGGCGCGCACCCGCGAGCCCACACGCAGGCTGTCGGCGTGGCGTTCGGCGAGCGCGCCGACGAGTCCGGCCACGCCTCCGCGCAGGGAGGCGAACACCGGCCCGGGCTTGGTGGGCGCCGCTCCCCTGCCGCGCAGGCTGGTGCGCACGGCGTGCATCAGGGAGCGGTTCCGGCGGGCCATGGGCGCGATCTGCGGCAGCGTGGACTCCAGGGAGAGCCGGTCGGCGCGGCCCGCGTACACGCCGCCCAGGAGGGGCTCGACGAGGCGGTCGACGACCTCCGGGCCCATGCGGGCCCCGACGTAGTCGGCGACGGACACGTCGCCGCGCACCGGCGTGCGCGGGAGCACGAGGTCGAGTCCGGCCCGCAGGGTTCCGGTCGCGGAGAGCACCCCGCTGCGGGCGAGCGCGCGCAGGTCGCCGGGCACGCCCATGAGCTGGCCCTTGGGCAGGGGGCGCACCCGTCCGCGGCTGTAGACGGCGGCGGCGCCGGGTCCGGGGTGCACCACCCGGTCGTCCAGGCCCAGCTCGGAGAACAGGTCCAGCGCCTCGGGGCGGCGGGCGAGCACCGCCTCGGCGCCCGCGTCCACGGACACCCCCGCCACCGGTGAGGCGCGCAGCTTGCCCCCGGGGGCGTCGGAGGCCTCCACCACGGTGACGGCGGCGCCCAGACCACGGAGGCGGTGCGCGGCGGTGAGTCCGGAGACCCCGCCCCCGACCACGACGACGTGCGGTGCTTCAGGCATACCCCCAGCTTCCCAGATGACCTGGGTCACCGTGATCCGCCTTCCCCCGCGACACCCCGTGATTCGCGTCGCGCCCGCGGCGGATCCGCGCGCGGCGCTCCGGGCGGACCGGGGCGGTCCCGCCGCCGCGCGCCGCCGTTGCCCGGTCGTTACCACGGCGCCGCAACGGGCCCGCCCCGGAGGACGTCGAAGCGGGCATGGTTACCTCAGCCCTCCTCCCGACCCGGCGTGTCGCCGGGACCGTGCTCTCCGTGGGCCTGGCGGCCCTCCTGGCCACGTCCTGCTCCTCCCCCATGTCCGACAGCGGCGCCGGGAGCGCCGCCGAGTCCGCGGCCGTGGCCCCCGAGTCCGGTGACCGGGCCCTGTCCGAGGAGCAGGCGGGCCCGGAGTCGGCCGAGGAGGGCGGCGGCTCGGCCGTCGGCTCCGAGGTGGAGATCGGTGAACGGGAGCTGGTGCACACCGCCGATCTGTCGGTACGGGTCGAGGACGTGTCCGAGGCGGTCGGGCTCGCCAAGGAGCTGACCCTCGACGCGGGCGGCTACGTCGCCTCGGAGCGGGTGTCGACCCCCCAGGGCGGCTCCCCCGAGGGGTCGCTGACGCTGCGCGTCCCGGGTGACGGCTACGAGGGCGCCCTGGAGGAGCTGTCGCGGTTGGGCGACCGCTCCCACCTGGAGCGGTCGGTGCAGGACGTCACCGAGGAGGTGGCCGACGTCGAGAGCCGCATCGAGTCCTCCGAGACCGCCCTGGAGACGCTGCGCGGCTACCTGGAGGAGGCCGAGAACGTCGACGAGCTGCTGCGGGTGGAGGGCGAGATCCAGAACCGCCAGGCGGAGCTGGAGGCCTTCCAGGCGCGGCTGGAGACGCTGCGCAACCAGACGGCGTACTCGACGGTGAACCTGACCCTGCTGCCCCCGGAGACCTACCTGGAGGAGCCCTCGGAGGACTCCATCGGCTTCCTCGGCGGCCTGGAGCGCGGCTGGCGCTCGCTGGTGACCTTCGGCCAGGGCGTGGCCGTGGCCGCGGGCTGGCTGCTGCCGTTCCTGGTGGTGGCCGCCGTGCTGGGCGCGGGACCGCTGTGGTGGTACCGCTCGCGTCGGCGCGCGTCCGCGAAGGGCGCCGCCTCCGCGGGCGGCGGCAGGGCGGGCTCCGCGAAGGGCGCCGCCCCGGTGCGCGCCGCGTCCGACCGTCCGGCCTCGGGCCGCGCCGCGGGCGACGCCGAGGGCACCGCGAAGGACCGGGGCCCCGGCGCGTCCTCCGGGTCCGGCGGAAGGCCGCCCGGGGACGGGGAGTGAACCCGCGCCGACGGCGCCCGGCCCCGCGTGTCGGGGACAGGCGGGCCTGGGGGCTGTTTTCGGACCGGCCTCGGCTTGTGGGGGGGGGTTGGTTCGGGTGCCCACGGGGTTCTGGAGGTGTCGGAGGTGAGACTGCGAGGAACGAGCCGTCTCACCGGAGACACCGGAGGTTCCCGTTCTTCGGGCACCCGAACACGGACCAAAGCGAAGCGGAGGTCCCCAAAAAACACCGCCTAGACGGCGGTCTCCTCGTGCACGAACGCGGTGAGCCGCTGGAGCATGTCCGGGTCGGTGCTGGGCAGCACGCCGTGGCCCAGGTTGAAGACGTGGCCGTCGGCGGCGCGGCCCCGGGCCAGGATGTCGCGGGTGCGCTCGGCGACCACCTCCCAGGGCGCGAACAGGGTGGCCGGGTCGAGGTTGCCCTGGAGGGCGGTACCGGGCTGGACGCGCTGGACCGCCTTGTCCAGCGGCACGCGCCAGTCCACGCCCACGACGTCGGCCCCGGCCTCGCTGAGCAGGCTGAGCAGTTCGCCGGTGCCCACGCCGAAGTGGATGCGCGGCACCTCGTGCCGGGCGAGCTGGCCGAAGATCCACGAGGTGTAGGGCAGCACCGAGGCGCGGTAGTCCTCGGCGCTCAGGGCGCCCACCCAGGAGTCGAAGAGCTGGACGGCGCTGGCGCCCGCCTCGATCTGGGTGCGCAGGAAGCCCAGGGAGATGGTGGCCAGGCGGCGCATCAGCTCGTCCCACAGCTCGGGCTCGCCGTACATGAGCGCCTTGGTGTGCTCGTGGTTCTTGGAGGGGCCGCCCTCGATGAGGTACGAGGCCAGGGTGAACGGGGCGCCCGCGAAGCCGATGAGGGGCTTGTCGCCCAGCTCGCCGACCAGCTGGCCCACGGCCTCGGTGATGTAGGGCACGTCGCCGGGCTCGATCTCGCGCAGCCGCTTGACGCCGGTCGCGTCGCGGATGGGGTCGGCGACCACGGGGCCGACGCCGGGCTTGATGTCGAGGTCGATGCCGATGGCCTTGAGCGGCACGACGATGTCGCTGAAGAAGATCGCGGCGTCGACGTCGTAGCGGCGCACCGGCTGCATCGTGATCTCGGTGATCATGTCGGGGCGCGCGCAGGCCTCAAGCATCGGCACGTCGGCGCGGACCCGTCGGTACTCGGGCAGGGAGCGCCCCGCCTGGCGCATGAACCACACCGGGGTGTGGGACACGGGAAGGCGCCGGCAGGCGCGGAGGAAAGGAGAATCTTGCAGGGTCACCCCTCGATCGTGCCATGCCCCGCCCGGTGCTCCCACTCGGATCGCCGAACCCGGACGCGCCCGTGCGCGCACCCCCGGCGGGGCCGGGAGGGGCGCGAACCGGCACCGTCGGCGACCGGCCGGTTCCAAGATCATCACAAAACGCCGACACGCCGGGCGAACTCCGACTCGCGGCCCGTGACTCATGCCACGGTCTTTGACGTGCCCACCTTTCCGCCCCCGGCGGGGAGGCGGAGCACGTCCGCACGCCCCCGCCCAGACGTGATCACCCCAGAATGAAGGCTGACGTTCCCACCATGCCCGATGTCGGTAGCGCCGAGGACGCACACGAGACGTTCCGGCGAGCGGTCGAGGCCCTGCGCTCACCCCTCCCGCGACCCGAGATCACCGTCCGGGAGATCCCCGCCCCCCAGCGGCTGGCCCCCCACTCCGCCGCGGTCTCGGCCGAGGTGACCGTCCACGGAGAGGAGGTCGCCTGGGGCAGACTCATCGTCCTGTACGACCCCGAGGGCACCCGCGACTGGCCGGGTCCCTTCCGGGTGGTCTGCCAGGCCAACTCCGAACTGGAGTCGGAGATCGCGACCGACCCCCTGCTCGGGCCGGTCGCCTGGAGCTGGCTGACCGACGCCCTGGACGCGTGCGGCGCCACGCACCACACGCTGAGCGGCACGGTCACCCGTGCCACCACCGAGGGCTTCGGCACCAAGGCGGACCAGGGCGCCACCACCGAGGTGGAGATGCGCGCCTCCTGGACACCGGAGTCCGACGACCTGACCGGGCACGTCCGGGCGTGGTCGGCGCTGCTGGCCTCGGCCGCGGGGCTGCCGCCGCTGGACGTCACCGACATCACCGGAAAGCGCTCCCGGCCCTGACCGCGGGCCCCCGCGTCCCCGGGGCCCGCGGCCGGTCCGGATCCGCGTCCGGTGGCGACAGCGCATACCGTAGTGGTGTGGCGAACGCGTTGAACTCCAAGACAGAACCCCGCGAACCAGGCAACGACGACGACGCCGAGAGGGCCCCCCTTCTGCGGGAACCTCGCGAGGGCCTGCCCGAGGTCACCTCCGACGCCGACGCGCTGGCCGGTGTGGTCGCCGCGCTCTCCGCCGGGACCGGCCCCGTCGCGGTGGACGCCGAACGCGCCTCCGGCTACCGGTACGGGCAGCGCGCCTACCTGGTCCAGCTGCGCCGCGAGGGAGCGGGGTCGGCGCTGATCGACCCCATCGCCTGCCCGGACCTGAGCGCGCTCAACGACGCCGTGGGCGAGGCCGAGGTGGTGCTGCACGCCGCGCACCAGGACCTGCCCTGCCTGAGCGAGATCAACCTGCGCCCCCGGAGCCTGTTCGACACCGAACTGGCCGGGCGGCTGCTGGGCTACCAGCGGGTCGGCCTGGGGTTCATGGTGGAGCGGCTGCTCCACCTGCGGCTGGCCAAGGAGCACTCGGCCGTGGACTGGTCCCAGCGCCCGCTGCCGGAGGACTGGCTGCGCTACGCGGCGCTGGACGTGGAGATCCTCATCGACCTGCGGGACTCCCTGGAGGTCGAGCTGGAGGAGACCGGCAAGCTCGCATGGGCGCGCGAGGAGTTCGCCGCGGTCCTGTCCGCGCCGCCCAAGGAACCGCGTACCGACCCCTGGCGGCGCACCTCGGGCATCCACCGGGTGCGCAACCAGCGCGCCCTGGCCGCCGTGCGCGAGCTCTGGTACGAGCGCGACCGCATCGCTCAGGAGCGGGACATCTCGCCCGGCCGGGTGCTGCCGGACGCGGCGATCGTGGAGGCGGCCACCGCCATGCCGCGCACCACCACCGAGCTGGCCAAGATCCGGCAGTTCGGCATCAAGCTGGCGCGGCGCTACCTGACCACGTGGATCAAGGCGGTCAACCGGGCGCGCGACATGCCGCAGGCGGAGCTGCCCCGGCCCAACGCGCCGGGCGACGGCCCGCCGCCGGTGAACCGGTGGGGCGACCGTGCGCCGGAGGCGGCGCGGCGGCTGGAGGCGGCCCGGGCCACGGTCACGGGGATCGCCGAGGACGTCGTCATGCCGACCGAGAACCTGCTGCTGCCGGACACGGTGCGCCGCCTGGCGTGGGCGCCGCCGCGGGCGGTGGACCCCGACGCGGTGGGCGCGTTCCTGCGTGAGCGCGGAGCCCGTGAGTGGCAGGTCACCCTGACCGCGGAACCCCTGGCCACAGCGTTGCGGACGGCCGATCAGGCGTAGCGTTTTACCCCGTTCTGTCACGATCAACCCAGGAGTGAGCGAACTCACCGTGCCCTCAGGGCGTTTGGTGCCTGTTCCGTAGCCCGGTGTCCGATTAAGTTATAGAAACGTGCCCTGGCGCTTTCTGGGTACGGGTTGTCCAACGGGTGTTACGCCGCAGGCCTGGGGCCTCGGTGCGCGATCAGGGGAATGTGGTGATTGTGCTGTCGTTCTGGCGTGCGTTGCTGCGCGAGACCGGACTCAAGGGCGCGACCAGGACCCGGTCCGCCGATACCACCGTGCCTGCGCGCGCGGAGCAAGCGGAGCAACCCGTGGAGAGGCCGGCGGAACGGCCGTCCGGGGTCTCCGTGCCGAGCCCCGCGCCGGCGAGCGGTGCGCCCACCGAGCCGCTGGCCCTGACCGGGGCGCGCGAGGAGGCGGCGCGGACGGCCTCCGGGGTGGTCCAGGCCCCCGCCCCCACCGCCGGGATGCGGGCCGCCTCCCTGGAGCGGACGCTGCGTTCGCTGGTGGAGCGGCTGGGTACCGAGCACCCGGACACGATCACCGCGCGCAACAACCTGGCGACCAAGTACGCGCAGATGGGGCGCCGCCAGGCCGCGGTGCAGCAGTTCGAGCTGACCCTGGCCGAGGCGGTGGCGGTCTTCGGCGAGGAGCACCCGCGCACCGAGATCATCCGCGAGAACCTGGCCTGGGCCTACGAGGACGCCGGTCGTCCGGCGGACGCCGCGGGGCAGTGGGAGATGCTGCTGCGCGAGCGCGAGCGCCAGTTCGGCTCGGCCGACGAGGACACCGTGGAGGCGCGCATGCGCCTGGCGGTCTGCTACCGGCGCAGCGGCCGCCTGGACGCGGCCGTGGTGCACTACGAGCGGGCCATCGAGGACGTGGCCTCGACCGAGCGCCGTGAGGAGCTGCGGCTGGGTCTGAGCGCGGCGCAGAGCATGTCCGGGCGCTACGAGGACGCGATCGGGCAGCTGCGGATGGTGCTGGCCGGGCGTCGGCGCCGCCTGGGCAAGGGGCACCTGGACACCCTGACGGTGCACCACCGCCTGGGCCGCGCCTACACGCAGGCGGGGCGCTCCGACGAGGCGGTGGAGGTGCTGCGCGACGCCTACCGGGTGGCGCTGAACTCCTCCGGCGACCCGGAGGTGCGGCGGCTGACGCTGCGGCTGCGCCGCGACCTGGCGGGCGCCTACAACGCCGCGGGCCGGTACCGCGAGGCCAACGCGCTGCTGTGAGCGGCCGCGCCCTCCCGGGCGCGGCCGCCGCCGGGAGGGGACGGCGCGCCGGAGACGACCGCCGTCCCCGTCGATCGGCCCGCGGGCGATGGCGGGAGGGCGGCGCGCGCAGGGCGCCTGGCCCGGCGAGACGGCCTTCGAGGGGCCGGGGTCGCGCGACCCCGGCCCCTCGGCGTGTTCAGGGGGCCTCGGCGGTGAGCAGCTGCCCGGCGGCGAGGTCGCGGTAGAGGTCGTCGGCGGCCACCAGCTCCTCGTGGGTGCCCACGGCGCGCACCCGTCCGGCGTCCATGACCACGATCCGGTCGGCGCTGGTGACCGTGGACAGCCGGTGCGCCACGACGATGACGTTGGTGTGGCGGGCCGCGTCCAGCATGACCTCCTTGAGGGCCCTCTCGTTGGCGGCGTCCAGTTGGGAGGTCGCCTCGTCCATGAGCAGCAGCCGGGGGCCGCGCAGCAGGGCGCGGGCGATGGCCACCCGCTGGCGCTCCCCTCCGGAGATCGTCACGCCCCGGTGGCCGATCGCGCTGTCCAGTCCGTCGGGCAGACGGGCCACCAGGTCCCCCAGGCGGGCGCGCAGCACGGTCCGGGCCAGCTCCTCCTCGGTGGCCTCCGGGGCGGCCATGAGCAGGTTCTCGCGCAGGGTGCCGTCCAGGACCGGGGCGTCCTGCTCCACGTAGCCGATCTGGGCGCGCAGCGCCGTCAGCGGCCAGGCGCGCACGTCGGTCCCGTCCAGGAGCACCCGGCCGGAGGTGGTGTCGTAGAACCGCTCCACCAGGGAGAACACGGTGGTCTTGCCCGCTCCGGAGGGTCCGACCAGGGCGGTCAGACCGGCTCCGGAGGCCTCGAAGCCCACGCCGTGGTGCACCGGCGCCAGGTCGGGGTGGTAGCGGAAGGCCACGTCCTCGAAGACGACCGAGGCGGGGCGGCCGGGGTCCGCCGCGGGGGCGGCACCCTCCCGCAGGTCCTCCTGGTCCAGTTCGGCGACCTCGTCCACGCGCCGCACGGCCGCCAGGCCGGTCTGGAGCTCGGTGGCCGAGCTGACCAGGGTGCTGATCGGCTCCATGAGGTAGAAGAGCAGGAGCAGGAAGGCGATGAGGGAGGAGACGGGCAGCTCCCCCGCGGCCACGCGTCCCCCGCCGACGGCGAGGATGGCCAGGAAGGCGACGTTGACCGCCAGCGAGGCGGTGGTGCCCGACACGGCCGTCCACACGGCCACCGCCACGCCCCTGCGCCAGGACTCGACCGCGGCGGCGTCCAGGCGGGCGGTCTCCGCCTCCTCCGCCGAGGAGGCCTTGACGGTGCGGAAGGCGCCGAAGATCCGCTCCAGGCGCGAACCCATCTCGCCGAGAGCGGCCTGGGCCGCCTGGGTGGCGGTGCCGATCCGGGGCAGGATCACGCCCATGACCAGGCCGACCATGACGATCATCGCGGCGGCCAGCAGGAACAGGAGGCCGTCGAGGACGGCCATGACCACGACGCCGCCCACCAGGAGCACCGAGCCGGTGAACAGGTTGGTGATGCCGCTGGTGGCGACCGTGCGCAGCAGGGTGGTGTCCGCGGTCAGGCGGGCCACCAGGTCTCCGGGCTTGAGGCGGTCGACCTCGGCCACGCGCAGCCGGACCAGTCGGCCCATCAGGCCCCGGCGCACGCCGAGCACGACGCTCTGGCCGGTGCGCTCCAGCAGGAAGGCGCCCAGGGAGCCGACGAGGGCGCCGCCGAGGATGACGGCGGTCAGGGCCAGGACCGGCCCGAGGACGGGCTCCCCCGCGCCGAGGGCATCGATGACGTACTTGGCCAGGAGGGGCTGGGACAGGCTGGTGAGGCCGCCCAGGAAGGTGAGGGCCCCGCCCAGGACGAGCACCCGCCAGTGGGGGCGGGCGTGCTCCCACAGGCGGCGCGGGGACGCCTTGGGCGCGGCGCCCGGTGCCGCGGCGTGGTCGGCGTCGCGCACGCCCGGATCTGACACGTGGGCCCCCGATGTCGTCGCACGGCGTCTTCGCGCCGCCCGCTGTGGTTCGCTGTGTTCCGTGGTGGAACGTCCGATCAGCAAACCGCGCGCGGGACGGGCGGTGCCACCGCCGAAAGTCGGAGATCGCCCCTGACTTCCGCCCCTGACCGAAGTCGGGGGGCTCCACTGCTCGCAGAAGTTGTTACTGACGAGTAGCATGGGGGTCGACGAGTCCATCCACCCTTGGAGAAGGAGGGGCCATCGTGCCGCGAACTGCCCGCGATGTCGTGTTTGTCGACGGGGTCCGCACCCCGTTCGGCAAGTCAGGCAAGGGCCTCTACGCCGAGACGCGCGCCGACGACCTCGTCGTACGCGTGATCCGCGAACTGATGCGCCGCAACCCGGGGCTGCCCCCCGAGCGCGTCGACGAGGTCGCCATCGCCGCCACCACCCAGATCGGCGACCAGGGCCTGACGATCGGGCGCAGCGCCGCGATCCTCGCCGGACTGCCCCGCAGCGTCCCCGGCTACGCCATCGACCGCATGTGCGCCGGTGCGCTCACGGCCGTCACCACCTCCGGCGCGGGCATCGCCTTCGGCGCCTACGACGTGGTCATCGCGGGCGGAGTCGAGCACATGGGCCGCCACCCCATGGGCGAGGGCGTCGACCCCAACCCGCGCTTCCTCTCCGAGAAGCTCGTGGACCCGTCCGCGCTGGTCATGGGCAACACGGCCGAGAACCTGCACGACCGCTACCCCTCCATCACCAAGGAGCGGGCCGACGCCTACGCGGTGCGCAGCCAGGAGAAGGTCGCCAAGGCCTACGCCGACGGCCGGATCCAGCCCGACCTGGTCGAGGTCCTGGTCCGCTCCCTGGAGAAGGGCTACGGCCTGGCCACCCAGGACGAGCCGCCCCGGCCCGGCACCACCATGGAGACGCTGGCCTCCCTCAAGACCCCGTTCCGCGCGCACGGCAACGTGACGCCCGGCAACGCCGCCGGCCTCAACGACGGCGCCACCGGCGCGATCCTGGCCGCCGAGGACGTGGCCGAGGAGCTGGGGCTGGGCGCCAGGATGCGCCTGGTCGACTTCTCCTTCGCCGGCGTGGAGCCCGAGGTCATGGGCGTGGGCCCGGTCCCGGCCACCGAGAAGCTGTTCGCCCGCCAGGGCATCTCGATGGACGACATCGGCCTGATCGAGATCAACGAGGCCTTCGCCGTGCAGGTGCTGGCCTTCCTGGAGCACTTCGGCCTCGCCGACGACGACGCCCGCGTCAACCCCTGGGGCGGCGCCATCGCCCTCGGCCACCCGCTGGCCTCCTCGGGTGTGCGCCTGATGATGCAGCTCGCGCGCCAGTTCGCCGAGCGCCCCGACGTCCGCTACGGCCTGACCACCATGTGCGTCGGCATGGGCATGGGCGGAACCGTCCTGTGGGAGAACACCAACTACGAGGGGGGCAAGTGAGCACCGTCATCGACCAGGCACGGGAACTGTTCAGCGACGAGGTCGTCACCAACGCCCTCTCCCGCGACGTCGAACTCCCCTACGGCGCGGGCACCGCGGTCCTGATCACCCTGGACAACGGGCACGACCACACCAAGCCCAACACCTTCGGCCCCGGCGGGCTGCTCAGCCTGGACGCGGCGATCGAGGCCGCCAGGGCGCGCACCGACATCGTGGCCGTGGCGGTCACCGGCAAGCCGTTCATCTTCGCCGTGGGCGCGGACCTGACCGGCGTCCCCGCCCTCCAGAACCGCGAGCAGGCGCACGCCATCGGCAAGCTGGGCCACGACGTGTTCCGCAAGCTCGGCGAGCTGGACGTGCCCACCTTCGCGCTGGTCAACGGCGCGGCCATGGGCGGCGGCGTCGAGGTGGCGCTGCACTGCACCTACCGCACCATCTCCTCGGGCGTCCCGGCGCTGTCGCTGCCGGAGACCTTCCTGGGCCTGGTGCCCGGCTGGGGCGGCACCTACCTGCTGCCGAACCTGATCGGCGCCGAGAAGGCCCTCAAGGTCATCATCGACAACCCGCTCGCCCAGAACAAGGTGCTCAAGGGCACGCAGGCCTTCGAGATGGGCATCGCCGACGCGATGTTCGAGCCCGCCGACTTCGTCGAGGAGTCGCTGCGCTGGGCCGCCAGGGTCCTCAAGGGCGACGTCGTGGTCGAGCGCCCCGAGGTCGACAAGGGCGAGGCCTGGGACAACGCGGTCAACATGGCCCGGTTCACCGTCGAGGGCAAGCTGCACGGCGCCGCCCCGGCCCCGGCCCGCGCGGTCGAGCTGGTCGCCCAGGCGAAGACCCGCACGCGCGACGAGGGCTTCGCGGCCGAGGACGACGCGCTGGCCGACCTGATCATGAGCGACGAGCTCAGGGCGGGCCTGTACGCGTTCGACCTGGTGCAAAAGCGCGCCAAGCGCCCCGCGGGAGCGCCCGACAAGTCGCTGGCCCGCAAGGTCACCAAGGTCGGCGTCGTCGGCGCCGGTCTGATGGCCGGGCAGCTGGCGCTGCTGTTCGCCCGCCGCCTGGACGTGCCGGTCGTCATGACCGACCTGGACCAGGAGCGCCTGGACAAGGGCGTGGCCTACGTGCACGGCGAGGTGGACAAGCTCCTGAAGAAGGGCCGGGTCAACAACGACAAGGCCAACCACCTCAAGGCCCTGGTGACCGGCTCGCTGACCAAGGACGCCTTCTCCGACGCCGACTTCGTCATCGAGGCCGTGTTCGAGAAGATGGAGGTCAAGCAGCAGGTGTTCGCCGAGGTGGAGGCCGTGGTCTCCCCCGAGGCCATCCTGGCCACCAACACCTCCTCGCTGTCGATCACCGAGATGGCGTCCAAGCTCCGGCACCCCGAGCGGGTCGTGGGCTTCCACTTCTTCAACCCGGTCGCGGTCCTGCCGCTGCTGGAGATCGTCCGCGGCGAGGCGACCGACGAGGCCGCCCTGGCCACGGCCTTCGCCACCGCCAAGAAGCTGAAGAAGACCGCGGTGCTGTGCAAGGACGCCCCGGCGTTCGTGGTCAACCGCCTGCTCACCCTGTTCATGGGCGAGGTCCTGGGCGCCGTCGGCGAGGGCACCGAGCCCGAGACGGCCGACCGCGCGGTGGCGCCCCTGGGCCTGCCGATGTCGCCGCTGCTGCTGCTCCAGCTGGTGGGCCCGGCGGTCGCGCTGCACGTGTCCGAGACCCTGCACGAGGCCTTCCCCGAGCGCTTCGCGGTCTCGGCCGAGCTGGCCGAGATCGTGAAGGCGGGCAAGACGGCGATCTACGCCCCCGACTTCAGCATCGACCCCGAGGTCCGCGCGCTGCTCGTGGGCGGCGACGAGCCGTCCGAGGAGAGCGAGATCCTGGACCGGGCGCTGCGGGCGCTGGCCCGGGAGATCCGGATCATGCTGGACGAGGGCGTCGTGGCCGAGGCCGCCGACATCGACCTGTGCCTGATCACCGGCGCGGGCTGGCCGTTCCACACCGGCGGCATCACCCCCTACCTGGACAAGGTCGGGGTGTCGGAGGCCGTGAACGGCAAGCGGTTCCACGAGGGCGACCCGAAGGCGTTCTAGCCTTCGCGAGACCCCGCGGCGGGCCCGGCAGCGGATGCCGGGCCCGCCGTTTCGTGTCCTGGTCAGAAGTCCTGGGAGGACTCCTCCCCGGTCGAGCCGGGGCTGGAGGAGCGGACGCGCCGGATGTGCAGCTGCCTGCCCAGCCGGATCACCGGGCGGATCAGCAGTTCGACGCTGCCGACGAGGAAGCACCAGGTGCCCGCGGTGGTCCAGGCCTCGGAGAAGAACATGATGCTTCCGGCGATGAACCACAGGGCGATGAGGATGTCGTTGACGATGCTCGCGGTCTCGTAGCGGCGCCGGACGACGAGTTCGTCGTGCCCCACGTGCAGGACCAGCGGTCTGCTCTGCTTCTCGGACATGTCCGGCCCTCCCCGGGGGGTCGTCTCGGCACCGCGTCTTCCCCTGCCCGAAGTGGGCGGAAACGAAAAGTCACCACATAACGACTACTCGTACATACTTACCGGTAACCCTGTGTAACGTCTGCCTCGTGGCAGTATCCGCTGAACACCAGATCTACTCCGAGTTGTTCGCCGACGCGCCGGACACGGCCGTCGGCTTCCTGCGCGGCCTCGGCGTGGACGTACCCGACTACGACCGCAGCGAGGTCACCTCGTGCGACCTCGGCCACGTCGATCCCGTCGAGCGCCGGTCGGACGTCGCGATCATGCTGCGCGGCCCCGGGCCGAAGGACCCCTTCGACAAGCTGATGGGCATCGTCGTGGAGGTCCAGCGCGACGAGAAGGAGCGCAAACGCTTCACCTGGCCCGAGTACGTGGCCGCGCTGCGCTCACGGCACGAGTGCCCGGTCGTCCTGCTGACCATCTGTCCGAAGCAGTCCGTGGCGGACTGGTACGCCGAACCGATCCACCTCGGCCATCCCGGTTTCGTCCTGCGTCCCCTGGTGGTGGGGCCGTCCAGGATTCCGGTCATCACCGATCCCGGGGAGGTGGAGCGGTACCCGTCCCTGGGCGTGCTGTCCGCCGCCGCGCACGGCGGTCAGGACATGGACGTGCTGAAAGCCCTGCACACCGGCCTCGACGCGATCGACCGGGAAAAGGCTACGAAGTACATTGGATTCACGTTGAACCTGCTGGCGAAGACCGAAGGCCAGGCCGCCCTGGAGGAACTCATGATGACGGACACGTACGAGTACAGCAGTGCCTGGACCGAGAGCCTCAAGGCCGAAGGACGGGCCGAGGACATCCTGCTCTTCCTGGACGCACGCGGCATCGAGGTTTCCGCCGAGGCGCGCGAGCGCATCAGCGCATGCCGCGACCACGACCAGCTCAGTACCTGGGTCCGTCGCTCCGCGGTCGTCGACCACATCGACGAACTCTTCGACGAGTGACCGGGGAACCGTGACGGGTCCGGCGTCCCCCGGACGCCGGACCCGTCCCCCGCGCTCAGCGGCGCGCGGAGGCGCGCACCGCGCCCGCCGGGAGCATGCCGTGCCGCCGGTACCACGTCCCCGTCGCGGACACGGTCTCGGCCGCGGAGCGGAACCGCGCCCCCAGGTCCCGCCCGGCCAGGCCGGAGGTGATGTCGCGGCCCTCGCCCTCGCCCTCGCGCGGGACGCGCGCCCCGGCGCGGGTGGCGGTCGGCTCCCCTCCGCCCAGTCGCGCCTGGAACTCCACCAGCGAGGCCACGTCCCGCGCGTCCACCACGTAGTCGGACAGCCGGGGCACCGCCTTGACCGCCCCCTGGGCCACGCCCAGGAAGGGACGCCCGGCGGAGGCGGGCCCGGCGTCCCCGTGCCCCCGCATCCACCCGGGCAGCACGACCGCGACCCGGGTGGGCCCGGCGCGGCCGGAGCGGATCAGGTCCTCCACCGCCCGCTCGGCGCGGACCTTGCTGGAGGGGTAGCACCGGCAGGCCGACAGGCCCACGAAGCGGTCCGGGGGCGGGGGGGACTCGTCGGCGGGGTCGTCGGGCAGCAGGCGTCGGGCTCGGTCGGTGTCGCGGACCAGGGCGACGCCCTCCTGGTCCAGGCCGGGCAGCAGGCGAACGATGCCGCTGCCGAGGAGGCCGATCGCTCCGGTCACCACGGACCTGCTCCGCCCGGGGAGCGGTGTGGCGTGGACTTGCGTATCGTTTCACGTCCCAACCATAGAGTTCTATGATCATCTGGTGAACAGAGGCGTTGGAGAGGGGGCCGAGGCATGGAGAACGCACCCGGATGGGACACCCCCATGTGGCACACGACCGGTTTTCGACTGATCAAGCTGGGCGAACTGGTCCAGGCGACCACCGCGGCGGTCTTCGGGCCCCAGCAGATCACCTCCCGGCAGTTCCACGTGCTCTCCGCCACGGAGGCGATGCCCCATCTCTCGCAGAAGGAGCTGAGCTGTGTGCTGGGTGTGGATCCGAACGTGATGGTGGGGCTGATCGACGACCTGGAGGAGCAAGGGCTGGCCAGACGCGAGCGCAACCCCAGGGACCGCAGGCGCTACATCGTGACGCCCACAGACAAGGCGAGGACGCTGCTGGAGGAGGCCCGCGACGCGGTGGCCCGGGCGGAGTCGGAGTTCTTCGCCACCCTGTCCGAGCACGAAGTGGCCCTCCTGCACGAGCTGTCGGGCCGCCTGCTCACCGAGCACCCCCGGGTGACCAAGTACGAGTGAGGTTCCGGTGCCGGGGCCGCGCTCCCCGGCACCGGGCCCCCGGTCACTCGGAGACGCCAAAGCGGGCGTGCACGCGCTTGAGCGGCGCCGGGGCCCACCAGTTGGCACGTCCGGCCAGCCGCATGAACACCGGCACCAGCACGCCGCGGATGAGGGTGGCGTCCACCAGGATCACCACCGCCATGCCGACCGCCAGCATCATCAGGTACAGCACGTCGGAGACGGCGTAGGCGGCGAAGGAGGCGGCCAGGATGACGGCCGCCGCCGTGACCAGGGGGCCGCTGCGCTGGAGCCCGGCCGCGACCGCGCGGGTGTTGTCCCCGGTCAGGTCGTACTCCTCCTTGATCCGGGACATCATGAACACCTCGTAGTCCATGGACAGCCCGAAGGCGATGCAGAACATCAGGATGGGGAACGTCGTCTCCAGGGTGCCGTCGGCGGTGAAGCCCAGCAGCCCGGACAGGTTCCCCTCCTGGAAGATCCACACCATCACGCCGAACATCACCGCGAGGCTGAGCACGTTGAGCACGATCGCCTTGGCGGGCAGCAGGATGCTCCCGGTCATGAGGAACAGGATGCCGAAGGTGATGGCGAGGATCAGGCCGAACACCAGCGGAACCTGTCCCAGCAGGGCCTCGCGGAAGTCGGTCAGGTCGGCCGGGTAGCCGCCGATCCGGGTCTCACCGGGCGCGGGCACGTCCCGGACCCGGTCGATGAGGTCCTCGACGTCCTCCAGGGCCCCGGCGGTGGGCACCACGGACAGCCACGTCCGCTCCGCCGACCCGAACCGCTCCCGTGCCCGCGGTTCGGCCCCGTCGGTCCGCTCCCCGCCGCTGAAGCGCCCGGTGAGGGCGTCCACCTGGTAGACGCCCTCCACCCGGGACAGGTCGGCGGCGTAGGCGCTGACGGCGTCGGCGCTGGCCTCCTGGCCCGGCACGTCCACCAGCACCTGGACGGCGTCCATCTCCTCCTGGACGAAGTTCGCGCCGATCTGGTCCTGCACGTCGCGGCTGGAGACCCCCTGCGGCAGCACGCGCGCGTCGGGCAGGCCGAAGTTCAGCCCCACCGCAGGCGCGGCCAGCACCAGGACCACCGCGAGCGCGGGCAGGCCCCACAGCAGCGGACGGCGCATCATCCGCAGCGCGGTGGAGTGCCACCAGCCGCTGTCGGGGCCGGGCTCGCGCTTGGGGCGGACCCGGTGCCCGACCTTGGCCAGCGCCGCGGGCAGGATGACCAGCGCGGCGAACACGGAGGTCAGCACGGTTCCCACACCCGCGTAGGCGAAGGACCGCAGGAAGGGGAACGGGAAGAGCATCAGGCAGGACAGGGCCACCGCGACCGTCAGTCCGCTGAACAGGACGGTGCGCCCGGCCTTGGAGACGGCCAGGGAGACCGCCTCGGGGACCTGCCTGCCCCGGGCCAGCTCCTCGCGGAAGCGGTTGATGACGAACAGGCTGTAGTCCACGCCCAGGCCCACGCCCATGACCAGGGTGAGGTTGGCGGCGAAGGTGGACACGTCGGTGAGGTAGGTGACCCCGCGCAGGAGGGCGAGCGTGGTGACCACGGAGAACAGGCCCATGCCCAGGGTCAGCGCCGCCACCGAGATCCTGCGGTAGAGGACGAGCAGGAGCACGAACACCAGCGGGAAGATGATGGCCTCGGCGAGCAGGAAGTCGGCCTGCGCCTGCTCGGCGGCCTGGCGGAAGACCTCGTCGCCGCCGCCGACCTCGACCCGGATGACCTCGCCGTCGCGGGTGAAGTCCGGCGAGATCTCGCCGAGCGCGGTGCGCGCCTCGGTGACCGTGCCCTCCATGCGCACGGTGATCAGCGCCTGGGTGCCGTCCTCGGAGCGCATCGCCGGGGACTCGCCGCGCCCCCAGTAGGAGGCGGTCTCGGCGACGCCCTCGCGTGAGGCCAGGTCCCGTTCCAGGGCGGTGGCGGCCTCGACGACCCCGGGGTCGTCCACGGTGCCCCGCTGGGCGGTGACGAGCAGGAGGAAGTGGTGCTTGCCGGTGCCGAAGCCCTCCTCCAGCTGCTGTTCGACGCGCAGCGACTCCGATCCGGGGCTCTCGAAGCGGCTGAGCAGCAGCCGGTCCATGGTGCCCGCCGCCAGGGCCAGGGCGACCAGCACCAGCGCGACGCCAGCCAGGATCACCCGGCCCGGGCGGCGGGCCAGCCCGTCGCCGAGCCGGACCAGGAACGGGGGCCTTGCCGGTGGCGCCCCCTGGCGGCCGGGGGGTGAGGTGGTCGTCGGGGACGTGGCCATGGTGGTCTCGCCTTCCAGGCGCAGGACGTCGTGGGTGCGAGGGGACGCCGGTGGCGGCCGGAGTCCCCCGGTCGCCACCGCGCGTTCCCTCGCCGCCACATTACAGTAAAAAACTTAGACGATCGCCACTCCTAATAATATGATTCACATATCGTTTACGCGAGGGGCCGCTGGATCCCGGGAAGCGACGACGCGCCCGCGGAGTCCTCGGCCCGCCGGGCGGAGACGGACGGGTCGGCCACCACCGCCGCCACGGCGTCAGGGCGCGTGTGGACGGCCCACTCGCCCAGCCCACCGCGTCACGCGCCAGCCCGCCCTGCGCGGGGCGCACCGACGGCCCACCCCGGATCCCGCGACACGCACCCGACGCGCTCCGGCCGCGGACGGCCTCGTCACGGCGCCGCCGACAGCGAACGACCCCGTCCGGGAACTCCCGGACGGGGTCGCGCGACGATCGGTCACACCCCCGCGTGCACCCTCCTGCGCCCGTCCCGCTCCACGGCGGGTTCGGGCCCGTCCCCGTAACCGCCCTCGGAGATCCCGATCCGGTCGTGCAGCCAGCGCAGCGGCCGGGGCAGCCACCAGTTGGCCCCGCCCAGCAGGCGCATCGTGGCGGGCACCATGACCGCGCGCACCAGGGTGGCGTCCACCAGGACCGCGATGGCCAGGCCGATGCCGATGACCTTCAGGAAGAGCAGGTCCGAGGTGCCCATGGCCAGGAGCACCACCATCAGCAGGATCGCGGCGCTGGTGATGATCTGGCCCGTGTGCTGGAGCCCCGCCGCGACCGAGCGGGTGTTGTCCCCGGTGCGCAGGTACTCCTCGCGCACCCGGCTGAGCAGGAACAGCTCGTAGTCCATCGCCAGGCCGAAGGCCACGACGATGATCAGCACCAGGTAGGTGGGGTCGATGGTGCCCACCGCCTCGAACCCGAGCAGTCCGGAGAAGGCGCCCTCCTGGAAGCCCCAGACCACCACGCCCAGGGAGGCGCCCAGGGACAGCGCCCCCATGAGCACCGCCTTGATCGGCAGGATGATCGACCCGAAGGCGAGGAAGAGCAGGAGCAGGGTGGCCGCGGCGACGAAGCCCACCGTCATGGGCGCCGCGTCGACGATCGCCGCCACGTTGTCCTGCTGCATGGCGGCCACGCCGCCGACCAGGGTCTGCTCCGCCCCCCGCGGAACCGGTTCGGCACGCACGTCGCGCACCAGGTCGGCGATCTCCGGGGAGTCGGACGCGCCCTGGTAGGCGACCACGACGTGGGCGATTCCGTCACCGGTGCGCTCCACCGTGGCGGACGCGGCCTCCTCCAGGTCCCCCAGGCGCTCGGTGTACTCCTCCAGGGCCCCGTCGTCGGCCCCGCCGACCACGGCGACGTCGAGCGTGCCCAGGCCGCCCGCGGGGAAGTCGTCGGAGAGCGTCTCGGTGGCGATCCGGCTCCCGGAGTCGGCGGGCAGGTAGCGCTGGTCGGTGGAGCCGAGTTCGGTGGAGGCCAGGCCGGAGCTGAAGACCAGCAGGACGCCGCCGACCGCTACCAGGGACACGGCGGGGCCGCGCATGACGACGCGGGCCAGGCGCGACCAGGCCCCCTCGTGCACGGCGCCGGTGACGGTGCGGCGGGGCAGCGGCAGCCGGAGGCGGTTGATCCGGTGCCCGACCGCGGCCATCAGCGCGGGCAGGAAGACCAGCGCGGCCAGCAGGTCGAAGACCACGACGGCGATGCCGCCCCAGCCGATCGACTTGAGGATGGGTTGGGGGAAGAAGAGCAGGCCCGCGAAGGCGATGCCGACGGTGATGCCGGAGAAGGCCACGGTGCGTCCGGCGGTGTCGACGGTACGGCTCACCGCGTCGGCGATGCCCCGGCCCCGGCGCAGCTCCTCCCGGAAGCGGCTGACCATGAACAGTCCGTAGTCGATCGCCAGCCCCAGGCCCAGGATGGTGGCGACGTTGATCGCGAACACCGACACCTCGGTGACGTGGGTCAGCGCGCGCAGGAGGGTCAGCGAGCCCAGGATGGCCAGGCCGCCGACGGCGAGCGGGACCAGGCCCGCGACGAGGCCGCCGAAGATGAGGACGAGCAGGAACAGCAGGATCGGCAGGGTGATGAGCTCGGCGCGGACGACGTCGCTCTCGGCGCTCTCGGCCAGCTCGTGCTCGATCGCCACCGAGCCGCCCAGGTGGACCTCCAGGTTGCTGGAGGACAGGTACTCGGCCACCTCCTCGTACTGGTGGAGGCGGTCGGCGTGGGACTCCCCGCTGAGGGTCACGGGGATGTAGGTGGCGTCCATGTCCTCGGCCACGAGCATGCCGCGCTCGGTCTCGCCGAGGTCCTCGTCGAGGTAGGTGTCGAAGTCGGCGACCGCGTCCTCGGGCATGTCATCGGCGATACGCTGGATCGCCGCGGCGAAGGTGGGGTTGTCCACCCGGATCTCGTCGCTGCGGTAGACCGCGACGAGGTCGACGCCGTCGTGGCCCAGCTCCTCCTCCAGGACGCGCGTGGCCCGCGCGGACTCGGCGTCGGGGTCCTCGAACCCGCTCTCGCTGACGTCGGAGAAGAGTCCCGAGCCCCAGATCCCGGAGAAGACGGCGAAGACCGCGGTGGCGGCGAGGACCGCCCAGCGCCAGCGGTGGACTCCCCGCCCCAGCCGACCGAAAAGCCCCGTTTGTGTCGGCATACGCCGCCCTTTCAGGAAACAGACCCCATGTCCGTTAACGGTGTTTGCTAACGGTGTTCACTAAAGCGTGCGGGCGTTACGCTGTCAACGTCGGCGACGAGGACCACGGCGCCCCGACCGGGCGCCCGAGACGGGGTGTAGCGCAGCAGATGGCGAAACCGCAGCTGGACCGGGTGGCAGGGAGGCCGAGCCGTCGCGAGCGTGTGCGCGAGGCCACACTGGCGGAGATCAAGGGGATCGCCCGCCGGCACCTGGTCGAGCACGGGTCCGGCGGGGTGTCCCTGCGCGCCATCGCGCGGGAGATGGGGATGACCGCGCCGGGGCTGTACCGCTACGTGACGGGGATCGACGCGCTGCTGGTGCTCATCACCGCGGACATGTTCCAGGAACTGGGCGACGCGGTGGCCTCGGCGGACGCCAGCGTGCCCGCCGAGGACACCGACCTGCGCATCCTCACCTCGCTGCGGGCCTTCCGGGCCTGGGCGGTCGGGCACCGGGCCGAGTTCGCCACGATGTTCGGCCCGCGCGTGCGACTGGCCCCCGAGACCGACGTCACACCGGCGGTGGAGGCCGGGCGGCGCTTCGGGGCGACCTTCTACACCCTCTTCGACCGGCTTCTGTCGGAGGAGCGGTTCGTGCTGCCCGACGGGGACCGCATCACCCCGGAGCTGGCCCGCGATCTGCGCGCCTTCGCCGACACCTGCGGCTTCTCGGCGCCGCACATCCCGGTGGAGGCGGTCATGGTGCTCAGCACGTGCTGGGTACGCCTGTACGGGGTGGTGTGCATGGAGGTGTTCGAGCACCTCGACTTCGTGATGCGCGACATGGAACCGCTCTTCGAGTCCGAGCTCCAGAACATGCTGACAGGCCTGGGGGTTCGCTACCGGCCGCCGGAGAGCGGCGCCCCCACGACCATGGGTACGCCCGGTTAAGCCCCATACTGGAGTTCTGCGACTCTTGCCGGATTCGCCCCCAGGCGGAGACGACACCCCGGCACGCTGCGGCACGATAGCGAGGACTGACCCCGTGGAGAACCCATCCGGCGGTGAGCGGCCCGGAGGCGAGACCCCCAGATCCGAGCGGCCCGGTACCGGAGGCGCCGCCGACGGACCCGGCGCCGAGGAGGCCACCGGACCCCGAGCGGACGGACGGGAACCCGGCGAGGCGGAGCAGGGGCGGGACGGAGCCCCCTCCGCGCCCGTTCCCCCGCGCCCCGGACCGGCCGCGGACAGCACGCCCCCCGCCCCGTCGGTCCCGCACGCGGAGCGGACGGGGAGCACCGCCCGACACCCCGCTCCCCCCTACCCCGGGCCGGGCGCGGGCGCCCCGCCGTACCGCACCGCTCCCCCCTCCCCGGGGCTGACACAGGCCGGTGCGCCGTACGGCCCCGTCTACCCCGCCGCCCTCTACGGCCACCCCGTCCACCCGGGCGCCGGGTACGGCACGCCCGTCACGGGCCCCGTCCCCGCGCCGCACCCCTGGCGGGCACCGGCCGCCCACACGCACCCCCACCCCTTCGCCCTCCCGCCCGGCGGCCACCCCACCGCCCACCCGGGGATGGGCTGGCAGCCGCCCGCGCCGCCCTGGACGCAGCCGCCGGGACGGCCCTCGCGCCGCGGCGGCGCGAGCGTGCTGCTCGGTTCGGCGAGCGCGGCCGCGATCGCCCTCGTGGCGCTGGCCGCGAGCATCCTCATCGTCGCCACCACCCCCCAGGAGGAGCCCCAGCCCACCGGCGTCGACCTGTCCGCCCACTACGACGACCGCCTCAGGGCGCGGCCCAACCAGGTGGAGGTCGACGTCGTCGACCACCCCCTCTACGACGTCGCCATGCCCGAACCGGTCGACTGCGACGTCCCCGAGCTGGACATGGGCTCCGACGAGTCCTGGGAGGAGTTCGCGACCGTCTCCGGGGAGTGCCTGAACAGGCTGTGGGAGCCGGTGTTCGAGGACCTGGGCGTGTCCGTGGAGCTGCCCGAGTTCGCCGTCACCCGGACCTCGCCCGACCCCCCCGACGCCAGCCCGGAGGACGGGTACACGCTCGCCTACTACGAGAGCGACCTGAGCCGCGTCACCGTCGTGCTGCCCAACGTGCGCCACCTGGGCGCCCTGCTCCCCCCGGGCGAGCGCGAGGAGGTCTGGCTCGCCCTGATGGGCCACGAGTACGGCCACCACGTGCAGTACGCCACCGGCATCCTGGGCGTCGCGCACGGCATGACCTGGAAGGCCGAGAACGAGCAGGCCGAACTGGAGGCGCTGCGCCGCACCGAGCTCCAGGCCGAGTGCATGGCCGGGGTGGGCCTGCGCGGGATCACCGGCGCCGACGAGGAGGCGCTGCGCACGGCCAACGAGCACTTCAACGGCGGCGGCGACCTCGACACGCACGGCAGCGCGGGCAACCGGGCGTTCTGGCTGGAGCAGGGCTGGTCGCAGGCGACCGTGGAGGGCTGCAACACCTACGGCGCCGCCACCGGCCAGGTCGCCTGAGCCTCCGCCGTGGGCCCGGGGAGGACGGGGCGGGGCGGTCAGCCGCCGACGACCCTGCGGTAGGCCTCCCAGCCGTGGAGCTTGACCCGCTCGCCCCGGTCCAGCTCCACGGCCTGGTCGGCCTCGGCGGTGTCGATGCGCAGCCAGTCCTCGTAGTCGCTGTGGGCCACCCCGCGCTCGTCCAGCACGGTCTCCAGCGGCACCAGCTCCGGGGCCGCCGCGCGCAGCGCCCCGGCGTCCTCCAGCAGGGCGCGCACGGTCGCGGCGGCGTCGGACTTGTTGGTGCCGATCACCCCGGTGGCGCCCCGTTTGATCCATCCGGCCACGTAGTCCCCCGGGACCGCGCCGCCCTCGGCGTCCAGGACGCGACCGCCCTCCTGGGGGACGGTGCGCCCCTCGGTGTCGAAGGGCACCCCGGGCAGCGCGACGCCCGCGTACCCCACCGAGCGCAGCACCATCCCGGCGGGCAGGTCGGTGGTCCGGCCGGTCCCGGTCAGACGTCCGTCGGCGTCCAGGCGGGTCTCCTCCACCCGCACACCGCTCACGCGCCCCTCCTCCCGGCCCAGGACCTCCACGGGCCGGGCCCAGAAGTGCAGCCGCACGGTGCGGTCCCGCCCGCGGGGCCCGCGGGCGGCGTGTTCGGCCAGGAGCCGCAGGTTGGTGCGGGCGGCCCGGGCGACGTCGCGCGTTTCGGGGGCGCCGGTGCCCACGGCGGCGGGGTCGATGTCGACCTGTTCGGGGCGCACGACGACGTCGGCGCCGGGCAGCGCGAGCAGGTCGCGCAGCTCCGGCGCGGTGAACTTGGCCTGGAGGGGGCCGCGCCGCGACAGCAGGTGGACGGTGCGCACGCGGCTGGCGGCGAGCACGTCCAGGACCGGCTGGGGGATGTCGGTGTGGCGGAGCTCGTCGGCGGTCTTGGCGAGGATGCGCACCACGTCCAGGGCGACGTTGCCCGCCCCGACCACGACGGCCTCCTCGGCGTCGAGCACGAACCGCTCCAGGGCGGTGTCGGGGTGCCCGCAGTACCAGTTGACGAAGTCGGTGGCGGCGACGCTGCCGGGCAGGTCCTCCCCCGGCACGTCCATGCGGCGGTCGACGCTGGCGCCGGTGGCGTAGACGACGGCGTGGTGGGTGCGGGCCAGGTCGGCGCGGGTGAGGTCGGCGCCGAACTCGACCCCGCCGACGAAGCGCACGTCGGGGTGTTCCAGAACCCTGCGCAGCGCCCGGGCCACACCCTTGATCTTGGTGTGGTCGGGGGCCACCCCGTAGCGCACCAGCCCGTAGGGCGTGGGCAGGCGGTCCATGACATCGACCCGCACGGGCACGCGCCGCTGCCGGGTCAGGGCGTCGGCGGCGTAGACGCCCGCCGGGCCGGAACCGATCACGGCCACCCGGAGCGGTGCGGCGGTGCTGTGCTGCTCAGGTTCGGAGGAGCTCATGCGCCCATTCTGGCAGCCCGGGGGCGTCCCCCGGGCTGCCTGGGACACGTGCGGTCAGGCGGTCTCGTCGGCCAGTTCGCCGGCGGACTTGGCGCCGTCGGTGTGCCGGGAGACCGTCTCGGTGAGGCTGCGGGACAGCTCCTGGGGGGTCAGGCCCTGCTCGCGCAGGATGTCGTCGCGCTTGGCGTGGTCCAGGAACTCCTGCGCGATGCCGAACGTGCGCACCGGCATGTCCACGTCGTGGTCGCGCAGCAGGCGGGCCACGGCGTCGCCGACCGCGCCGGTGCGGCCGTTGTCCTCGATGACCGCGACGACGCTGTGCTCGGCGGCCTCGGCGACCAGGGCCTCGTCCAACGGCTTGACCCACAGGGGGTCGACGACGGTGACGCCCAGCCCCTGGGCGGCCATCCGGTCGGCGACCTCGCAGGCGACCTGGGCCATGGTGCCCACACCGACGATGAGCAGGTCCTTGGAGTTGCCGCCGTCGGCGGCGCGGCGGAGCAGGTCCATGGAGCCGACCCTGCCCACGGCGTCCAGCTGCTCGGCGACCGCGCCCTTGGGGTAGCGCACGACGGTGGGCGCGTCCTCGACGGCGACGGCCTCGCGCACCAGGGCGCGCAGGCGCTCGGCGTCGCGGGGCGCGGCCAGGCGCAGGCCCGGGACCACCTGGAGGATGGACATGTCCCACATGCCGTTGTGGCTGGCGCCGTCGTTGCCGGTGATCCCGGCGCGGTCCAGGCAGAAGGTGACGCCCTGGCGGTGCAGAGCGGCGTCCATGAGCACCTGGTCGAAACAGCGGTTGAGGAAGGTGGCGTAGACGGCCACGACCGGGTGCAGGCCGTTCATGGCCATGCCGGTGGCCGCGGTGGCGGCGTGCTGCTCGGCGATACCCACGTCGAAGGTGCGCTCGGGGTAGGCCTCGGCGAACTTGTTGAGGCCGGTGGGGTGGAGCATGGCGGCGGTGATGGCCACCACGTCGGGGCGCTCGGCGCCGATCTCCACCATGGTGTCGGCGAAGACCGAGGTCCACTTGACGGCCTTGGAGCCGGGCTTGGCCTGGCCGGTGGCCACGTCGAAGGGGCCGGGGGCGTGGAACTGGTCCTCGTCGTGGTTCTCGGCCGGGGCGTAGCCCTTGCCCTTCTGGGTGATGCAGTGGACGATCGCCGGGCCGCCGAAGTCGCGGGCGCGGCGCAGCGCCTTCTCTAGGGCCTGCTCGTCGTGGCCGTCGATGGGACCGAGGTACTTCAGGCCCAGGTCCTCGAACATCATCTGCGGCTGGATGGCGTCCTTGAGGCCCTTCTTGATGCCGTGCAGCGCCTCGTAGAGGGGCTGGCCGACCACGGGCGTGCGGTTGAGGGTGGTCTTGGCCAGGTCCAGGGCCTGCTCGTAGCCGGGGGCCATGCGCAGGGAGGCGAGGTGGTCGGCCAGACCGCCCATGGTGGGCGAGTAGGAGCGGCCGTTGTCGTTGACCACGATGACCAGGCGCCGGTCCCGGCGCTCGGCGATGTTGTTGAGCGCCTCCCAGGCCATGCCGCCGGTGAGGGCGCCGTCGCCGATGACGGCGACCACGGTGCGGTCCGTGCGGCCCTGCACCTCGTTGGCCTTGGCCATGCCGTCGGCGTAGGACAGCGCGGTGGAGGCGTGGGAGTTCTCGACGAAGTCGTGCTCGGACTCGGCGCGGGAGGGGTACCCGGACAGGCCGCCCTCGGACTTGAGGTTGGTGAAGTCGTGGCGGCCGGTGAGCACCTTGTGCGCGTAGGCCTGGTGCCCGGTGTCGAAGATGATGGGGTCCTTCGGGGAGTCGAAGACCCGGTGCAGCGCGATGGTCAGCTCGACGACGCCGAGGCTGGGGCCCAGGTGCCCGCCGGTCTGGGAGCAGGAGTCGACCAGGAAGTCCCGGATCTCCTGTGCCAGCGCAGGGAGCTGGTCGGCCGGAAGCCTCTTGAGCGCTTCCGGATTGTGTATCGACTCGAACAGTGCCACTGTCTCGTCAGTCCCCTCGTCCCGCGTGTCCGTTGAGTTTGCCGTCCCGTGCCCCTGACGTGGGCCGGTCCTGGCTACCGGCAGGTATCCATACCCGAGTTTATGGGCGTACGTCCACGGGTCCTGCCCAACCCCGCGCGAGAGCGGCCCGTGGAACGCCCGTGCCGTCCGGTTGCCGGGTTTTCGCGTACATTACTCGGTTCCCGGAGCGGTGGCCGCGCGTCAGCCCAGGAAGGCCCGGGCGAGCAGCCCCAGCGCGGAGGCCGCCACCACCGCCAGCAGGGCCGCGCGCAGCCGTCCGGCGTCGACGCGGCGGCGCAGCGCGGTCCCGGCGAAGAAGCCCGCGACCACGAGGGGGATCGCGCAGGCCCCGACGGAGGCGGTCCGGGCGTCCATCTGGCCGCCCAGGGCCAGGGCCGCCAGCGAGACCGCGCCGCCCAGCAGGAAGAACGCGGCCAGGGTGGCGCGGACCCGGGCGGGCTCCTCGTACTGGTAGAGCAGCGCCATGGGCGGGCCGCCGATCGTGGTGGCGGTACCCGTCAGCCCGGACAGGGTTCCGGCCGCCACGAGCGAGACGGGGGTGATGCGCACCCTCAGGGACCAGAGCGAGAGGGCGACGGCCACCAGCACCATCGCCCCGACCGCGCCCGCCAGGGCGCGGGGCTCCAGGGCGGCCACCACCCACACCCCCAGGGCGGTTCCGGGCAGGCGCGCGGGCAGCCCCCAGGCGAGGCCGCGCCAGTCCACGTGCCGCCACTCCTGGAGGAGTGTGAGTCCGGGCAGGACGATCACGGCGACCAGGAGCGCCCCCGGTACGAGGGTGGGGTCCAGGAAGGACAGGACGGGCGCGGCGACCAGCCCGAGGCCGAGGCCGACGGTGCTCTGCACCGCGGCCCCGACGAGGACGGCGACCGCCGCGGCGACGACGAACGCCGCCACGTCGGTGGGGGCGAGCAGACCGTGGCCGCTGGGGGCCAGGAAGGAGGCGGCGGAGAGTTCTACGGGCACGGCGTGCGACGCTACAACCCCACCGTCCCGACCGGGTTCAGGAGGTAGGGAGATGGGATGACCGCGCGGGCTCGGCGCGCCGGACGCCGTCCACGTAGGCCAGGGCCCGTTCGGGGTGCAGGAACCAGCCGATCAGGTCGCCGGGGTCGCTGAAGCAGTTGGCGAAGCGGTCGGCCGTCTCCTGGTGGCGCGCGGCGAGGCGGTACAGCTCCTCCAGGTGCGGCGGGGCGGTGAGCAGGACCCTGCTCCACGCGGTCACCTGGCTGGCCAGGCGCCAGTAGGCGGCGAACGCCGAGCGCATGAAGGCCTCGTCGAAGGGCCGACGGCCGTGGTCGACGACGGCACGGCGGTAGACCTCGGCTCCGAAGGAGGCCATGTTGGCCCCCTGCGCGGTGACGGGGTCGTTGGCGACCACGGAGTCCGCCATGCCCAGGACGGGGGTACCGTTCGCCAGGCGGGCGACGGGTTCGCGCACCACCGGCGCGTAGCCGCCGCGCAGGGCCGCCCCCGGGTCGGCGAGGCGGGCGTGGGCCAGGCGCTCGTACTCCCAGGGCGCCTCGCGGTACAGCGCGTCCAGCAGGCCCGCGAGGACCTCCTCGCCGGAGGCGTCGGGGGGCAGCGGCCGGTCCAGGGGGCCGCCGGGCACCGCCTCGACCATGACGGCCTCGCAGATCCCGGCCAGGGAGTAGGTGGGCAGGGTGGTGACCTCCCCCGCGCCGGGGACGACGGTGCGGCTGAGCACGGGCCCGTCGGGGTGGGGTCCGGCGCCGGTCACGTAGGCCAGCGCCAGGGAGCGCTGCGGGGAGCGGAAGTGCGAGCGCCGGGTGTCGCGGGGGAAGACCTCGGAGAGCGCGCCGCGCCCGGAGGCGACGACGGTGAGCTCGTGGTCGGCGGCGAGCCGTTCCAGGTCCTCGACCAGGACGCGCCCGCGCAGGAGGGCGCCGCCGCGCCGGACGAACAGGTCGAGCCAGGCCGACATCTTGAGCCGCTGGTCGACCGACTGGGCGTGCTCGTCCAGCGCGCCGACCCAGGACAGGGCGGGGGCGCCCGCCCCGGCGCGGTCGGCCACGCGGAACCCGACGCCGCGGACGGCGGGCGCCCGGTCGTCCCAGAAGGCGAGGCCGTGGCGGCGCTCGCGGCGCAGGGCGGGGCCGAAGAGGCACTGCGTGGACGTGACCCGCCCGGCGCGGACCTCCTCCGGCCCGGCCTCGGTGGCCAGGGTCACCTCGTATCCCTCGTCCAGCAGGCCGACGGCCAACTGGAGTCCGGACTGTCCGGCTCCGACGACGAGGATCCTGCGCATGTCTCTCCCGGGATGGTGCCCGCCCCGTACGCCGCGGCGCGGCGCCGTGGGCGCGTGGCGGACCGGCCGCGCGGCGCGGCGGACGCGCCCCGCGGCGCGGCCCGGTGGTCTCTCCCGCGAAGCTAGCAGCGCCTTCCGGAGGCCGTTCACCACCCTCGGTTTCGGGGCCTCCCCTCCGCGCGCGGGAGCCCTGGAAGAGTGGTCGGCGCCCTGCGCGGCGGCGGCTCGCCCCGTGTGCCGGGCCCCTCGCCCCCGGCCCCGCTCGGTCGCGGGCGGCGGCACCGGGCACGGCGGACGGCGCGGGGCCCGGCCCGGCGCCTGGGGCGCCGGACCGGGCGGGAGGGGGCGGGGACGGCGGGGAGTGGGCGCCGTCCGCCGCCCGGGGGTGGTTCGCGTCGCCGCGCCGGTCAGGCGCCTCCCCTGGCGTGGGTCTTGCGTCCCCGGCGGGAGACCGAGTCCAGGATGACCGCGATCAGCAGGACGGCGGCGGTGATCATGAACCGGACCGAGGTGTCCATCTGGAGCAGCAGCAGGCCGGAGGTGATCGCGCCCAGGACCAGGCCGCCCAGCAGGGCGGAGTAGGCGTTGCCGCGCCCGCCGAAGAGGCTGGTGCCGCCGATGACCGCGGCGGCGATGGCCATCATCAGCTCCTCGCCGCCACCGGTGGCCACGCTCGCCGCGAAGTTGCGCGAGGTCAGCATGATCCCGCCCAGGGCGGCCAGGGCGGAGGCGATCCCGAACACCGAGATGCGGATCATGTCCACGTTGATGCCGGCGCGGCGCGCCGCCTCGGCGTTGCCGCCGACGGCGTAGACCATGCGGCCGTAGCGGGTCTTGCGCAGGACCAGGTCGAGCACGACCACGAAGCCCACGAAGATCAGGAAGGCCAGCGGCACGCCCTTGTACTGGTTGAGCACCCACACCGCGACCAGGATCGGCACGAACAGCAGGGCCGCCCGGAAGAGGATCTCGGTCCAGGGCTTGTAGGGCAGGTTGGCCTGGCGCCTGCGCCGCTCCACCGCCGCCACGGAGACCACGTACAGGACGACGGCCAGGACGGCGAGCGCCCAGCCCACCACCGGGACGAAGAAGGTCTGCGTCAGCAGCGAGATCGGCCCGTTCGGGCTGGTGTTGATGGTGCCGTCGGCGCCCATCAGGTACAGGTGCAGGCCCTGCCAGCCCAGCAGTCCGGCGAGGGTGACCACGAAGGCCGGTACCCCGAGTTTGGCGAAGACGACGCCGTGGAGCAGGCCCACCACGAGGCCGACGGCCAGGGCCGCGCCGATCGCGAGCCATTCCGAGACGCCCTGTTTGACGGCCAGCACGCCCAGGACCGCGGCGGCCAGTCCGGCGACCGAGCCGATGGACAGGTCGATCTCGCCGAGCAGCAGGACCATGATCACGCCGGTGGTCATCAGGCCGATGGCGGCGATCTGCACGGTCAGGTTGGACAGGTTCTGCGGCGACAGGAACCGGTCGTTGGCCGACTGGAAGACGACGGCGATGAGGATCAGGCCGACGACCACGGGGATCGGGCCCAGTTCACCGCTGCGCAGGTTGCGGCGCAGGGCGTCGAGCCAGCCCTTGGGCGAGGCCGCCGTGGTCAGCAGGCGCGGGTCGCGCTTGGACTCGGCGGAACCGTCCGCACCCGTGGCGGGCGCCTTGGAGACGGGGGTCTGCTGGGTCATCACTTGTCCTCCGTGGCCAGGGCCGAGGCGCCGGTGCGCTCGGAGCGGCGGCTGACCGGGTTGTCGGCGGCACCGGTGATGGCGGCCACGATCTCCTCGTAGCTGGTCTCCGCGACGGGGAAGTTCCCGGCGTTGCGGCCCAGGCGCAGGACCACGGCGCGGTCGGCCACCGCGCGCACGTCGGCCATGTTGTGGCTGATCAGCAGTACGCCCAGGCCCTGGTCCCGCAGGCGCTCGATGAGGTCGAGGACCTGGGCGGTCTGGGCGACGCCCAGGGCGGCGGTGGGCTCGTCGAGCATCACCACGCGCGGCTTGCCCAGCAGGGAGCGGGCGATGGCGATGATCTGGCGCTGGCCGCCGGAGAGGGAGGCCACCGGGACGCGCAGGCTGGGGATGCGCACGGACAGCGAGTCCAGCAGCTCCATGGCCCGGCTCTCCATCTCGACCTCGTCGAGGGTGCCGGGGAAGTGCAGTTTCTCGTTGCCCAGGAAGAGGTTGCCGACGATGTCCAGGTTGTCGCACAGGGCGAGGTCCTGGTAGATGGTGGCGATCCCCAGGCGCTGGGCGTCGGAGGGGGCGTTGATGCTGACCGGCTTGCCGTCCCAGGCGATGACACCGCCGCTGTCGGCGGGGTGCGCTCCGGAGATGACCTTGACCAGCGTGGACTTGCCGGCGCCGTTGTCGCCGAGCAGGGCGACGACCTCGCCCTCGCCGACGTGGAAGTCGACGTCGCTCAGGGCGCGGACGGCGCCGAAGGTCTTGGAGATCCCGGACAGTTCCAGGACTGGTGTGCTCATGCGTTCGCTTCTCTTCTCTCGCCCTGGCCGGGGACGGCGGGGCGGCGGGGCGCCCCGCCGTTCCGGGCCCGGAACGTCCGCACCGGCTCTACAGGGCTTCCTGGCAGAAGTCCGTGTCGGCGTAGTCGTCGGTGCAGATCTCCTCGATGCTGTAGATCCCGTCCGAGACGACCGTGTCGCCGACGTTCTCCGCGGTGACCGCGATCGGCTCCAGCAGGACGGCGGGGACGGTCTCGCCGCCTCCGTCCTCGACCTCGGTGAGCGTGTGCTCGCCCAGCTCGGGGTCCTCGCCGGTGGCCAGGCCGACGGCCATGGCGGCGGCGACCTGGGCCTCGGGCTGGATCGCCTTGTAGACGGTCATGTACTGCTCACCGGCGATGATGCGCTGGATACCCGCGAGCTCGGCGTCCTGTCCGGTCACCGGGGGCAGGTCCTCCACGCTCACGCCCGCGCTGCGCAGGGCGGAGATGACACCGGAGGCGATGCCGTCGTTGGCGGCGTAGACGCCGGTGATCTCGTCCAGGCCCAGGGAGGTGATGGCGCCCTCCATCTGGGCGTTGGCCTCGTCCGGCGACCACTCGGGGGTGTCGAACTCCTGGCCGACGTCGATCTGGTCCTCGAAGACCCCCATGGCCCCGGCCTTGAAGCTGGCGGCGTTGGGGTCGGTGGGCGAGCCGTGCATGACCACGATCGAGCCGTCACCGGTGGTGCCCTCCTCCTCCAGGGCCTCCAGCAGCGACTCGGCCTGGACCTGGCCGACGCGGTTGTTGTCGAAGGAGACGTACATGTCCGCGCCGCCCTCGGCGAGGCGGTCGTAGGCGATCACGGGCACGCCCTGGGACTTGGCCTCGTTGACCGTCCCGGCCGCGGCCGCGGCGTCCACCGGGTCCAGGACGAGCACGTCCACACCGTCGGTCAGCATGGCCTGGGCCTGGGTCTGCTGCTCGCTCACGGACTGGTCCGCGTTGGCGTAGGAGATCTCGCAGTTGGGGCACAGTTCGGCCATCGCCTCCTCGAAGAAGGGGCGGTCGAAGGCCTCGTAGCGGGCCGTGTGCAGGTCGGGCAGGAGCAGTCCGACGTGGAAGCCCTCCTCCACGGTGTGGGTCTCCTGCTCGGCCTCGCCGCCGGTGGTCGTGAGCGAGCCACAACCGGAGACGAGGAGGGCGAGAGCGGCTCCTGCGGCGGCGAAGCCGGCAGCCGTGTGCCGCGGTGTGAAGCGTCGTGCGTTCAACGCTAGGTACCTCTCATGACGGGGGATGGGGCGGTGGAACTCGCGAGTGGTGGAGTGAAGTCAAACCCCGCCGCTACCTTGCCGTCAACTCCTGAACACATAACCGAAACATCACGGACCTTGCGTTCAGAGTGTGAAATCATGGAAAACCCAGGCCAGAGCGGGGTTCTGGTCGTGTGAGCTCACGTGAAGGAGTTTCGGTTTTTACCGAGAGACGGCCCGTTCCGGCACTGACCTCGGTGTTCACCACCTCGTCAGCCTACGTGCGCACCCCGTCGGACCCGGGGGCCGCCCGCCGTCCGACCTGCTTCGGGTCCCGCCGAGGTCCCGCACTCCCCCCGCCACGGGAACGCGGAGTCGCGGAACGACTCCTCAACGCCACCGGTGGTACAGGAAATCAGGTTTCGGACTGTTCAGTTCGCCTGGGCGGCCATGCGCAGCGCCCCGTACAGCGAGGCGTCCCTGCCCAGTGCGCTCGGCACCAGTTCGAGCCGGTCCAGGGCGCTGCTCAGCGAGCCCAGCTCCATCGACCGGCGCATCGGATCCAGCAGCAGGTCACCGGCCTGGGCCAGTTCCCCTCCCACGACGACCCGGTCCGGGTTGAACAGGTTGGCCACGATCGCGGTGCCCTGGCCCAGCGCGGTGCCCGCCTCGGCGATGATGCGGCGGCTGCCGGGGTCGCCCTCCAGCGCCGCGGCCACCATGTCCGGGATCCGGACGGGGTCGGGGCCGCGGGCCACGTCGGTGTTCTGCGGCAGCATGTCCAGCAGGTAGCTCGCACCGACGAAGGTCTCCAGGCAGCCCCGGTTGCCGCAGCGGCACACGTGCCCGCGCGGGTCCAGCGCGATGTGCCCGATCTCCCCGGCCGTGCCGCCCGCTCCGCGGAAGAGCTGGCCCGACATCATGATGCCCGCGCCCACGCCGTCGTTGAGGACCAGGTGGACCACGTGCTCGGCGCCCACGCCCGCGCCCCGGTGCTGTTCGGCCAGGACCGCGAGGTTGGCGTCGTTCTCGGCCAGCACCTCCAGGCCCAGCCGCTCGGTCAGCGCCCTGGCGGGGCGAAAGCCCGCCCAGCGGGGCAGGCAGGAGATACCGCCGACCTCGCCGGTGCCGGGGTCGATCGGCCCCGGGATGGAGGCCACCACCGAGGACACGGTGCCCCGGTCGACCCGGCTGCGCAGCAGGATGGTCTCGGCCAGCCAGGCGGCGCGGCGCACCCCGCGCTCGGGGTCGGAGGCCACGTCGTAGCCGATCTCCTCGCGGGCCAGCATGTTGCCGTCGCTGTCGCCCACCGCGACGCGGACGCTGTCGGCGGTGAAGTCCACGGCCACGACCGCGCCGGGCTGGCGCACGAGGGTGATCGCCTTGGCCCGGCGGCCGTTGGAGGAGGTGTCGCGCACCAGGACCGTCCCGGCGGCGCGCAGGCCGCGGACGATGTTGGAGACGCTGGCCGCGGACAGGCCGGTGGCCCGGGCCAGCTCGGCCTGGGTGCGGGTGCCCTCACTGCGCAGCACGTCCACGACCCGCCGCTCGTTGGCCCGGCGCAGGGCTGACTGTGATCCCGGTGTCGCGGCGGCCTTGGTCACCAGGTGCCCCTCCCCCTGCTTTCGCGGCCGCGTTTCGGCGCTGTTGCGAGGAATGCTACAAGCAATGAACGCAAGCTGGAACTTCGCATCCGCCGCGTTAGGGTCCGAAGGTGAGCAGAGTACGCATCAGCACCGCCGAGCCGGGGTGGGCCGACCTCCTGGCCGAGGCGGTGCCGCCGCCCGCCCCGACCCCGGGCCGAACGCGCGCCGTGGCGGTCGAGGGCCGCTCGGGCGCGGGCAAGAGCACGGTGGCCGACGCGCTGCGCGCGGCGCTGGTCCGGCGGGGCGAGGCCGCCGCCCTGCTGACCATGGAGGACCTCTACCCGGGATGGCGGGGCCTGGAGGAGGGCTCGGAGCTGCTGCGCGAGTGGGTCCTGGCCCCGCTCGCGCGCGGGGCGCGGGCGGCCTGGCGGCGCTACGACTGGGAGCGGGGGGCGTTCGCGCGGGAGTGGACGGCGCTGCCCGGCGACGTGGCGGCGGGCGGGGTCCTGGTGGTGGAGGGCGGCGGTTCCGGTGCCGCCGCCGTGCGCGGCCTGCTGGACCTGCTGGTGTGGGTGGAGGCGTCCGACGACGAGCGCGCGCGGCGGCTGGACGGCCGGTGGGACGCGTCCGTCTACGCGCCGCACCGGCGGACGTGGGCGGAGCAGGAGGAGGCGTTCCACCGGCGCGACCGCCCCCGGGAGCACGCCGACGCGGTGGTCGCCAACCCCGCCCGGTGACCGGCCGCCGGGTGCGGTCGGGCCCCGACCGCTCCCGGCGCCTCCCCCTCGCGCAGGGCGTGCGCGGCGGAGGGCGCGCCCCGGCGCCGGACCGGTCAACCGGTGACCGCGCCGCCCTCCTCCCGGCGCAGGCCGGTGAAGGCGCCGACGAGGCGGGCCACGACCGTGGTCAGGAACAGCGTGCCCACCACGCCCTCGGCCGCGGACAGCGAGCGCGCCCACGCCGAGACCGGCACGACGTCGCCGTAGCCCGTGGTGGCCAGCGTGACGTAGGAGAAGTAGACGAACTGCTGCCAGGTGACCCGGCCCTCCGGGTGCGCGGAGTCGGCGAAGCTCCCGGGCCGCAGGCTCTCCAGGGCGCCGAACACGGTGGTGAACAGGCCGCCGAGCAGGAGGTAGACGCACACCGCCGCCAGGACGATCTCCAGCTCGTGGGTCCGGCTCCGGCGGTAGACGAACCGCAGCAGGGAGTACATGAGCGCGAGCTGGAAGGCCGCCCCCGCCGCGAACATCGACACCAGCGACGCGCCCCCGCCGCCGGTCGCGCCGACCCAGGCCGCGCAGCAGAGCAGGGCCGCGCCCGTGGCTGCGGTGGGGGCGATCCGGTCGTGCGCCCCGCGCACCAGCACGACGCCGGAGAGCACCACTCCCACGTAGGCGACCAGGTAGAGCCCCGTCCAGACGGGTCCGTGGAGGGTGACCGGGTACCCGAACTGGAGCAGGACCACGAACCCCAGGAACACCCCCAGGCGCACGGGACGCCCCGGACCGCCTCCTGCTCTGCGCACGGTGCCCACTCTGGCACGGCCGCTCCGCGGGGCGGCGGAGGCCGCGCCGGACCCGGGTCCGATCCGCGCGGCGCGGGTCAGCTCCGCCCGCAGATCTCCCTGGCCCTGCGCAGGTCGCCCTGGATGCGGGCGACGCCCGACGTCAGCTGCGGCAGCTGCGCCGCCGCGCCGTTGAGCTCCTGGGAGCGCTGGTTGCGCCGGGCCACGCCGCCGGAGACGACCCGCACGGTCATCTCCAGGGCGATCGCCCCGACCAGGCCGAGCAGACCCACCGACATGAGCAGACCGGCGGGCCCCTCCAGGCCGTCGCCCGTCGCCATCCCGACGAGCAGACCGGCGGGGATGCCGAAGACGGCGAACCGGCAGAGCCGCAGCCCCAGGAGCAGGCGCTCCTGGAGCCTGACCCCGCGCCGCAGGTCGGCGTGGTCGGCGCTGACCTTGGTGTGCCGGGTCTCCCAACTCCGCCGCTGCTCGGCCAGCGACCGCATGGTCGGCAGGGAGCCGTAGACCACGGCCGCGTACCCGGCGCTGACGGGCGTCGGCGCGCTCTCGACGCGGTTCCAGAGGATCGACACCCACTCCCCCAGGCCCGTGTCGCCGCCGTCGCCGGGCGGCACCAGGCGCTCGGGGCGCAGCAGGAAGGCCAGGATGAGGGCGGCGCTCACGTTGACGCGCGCCGCGCGCCAGCCCTCCAGCTCTCCGGTGAGCTGCTCCTGGAAGGCGTTGGCGGCCCGTTCGGCCTCGTCGAGCTGATCGGCGAGCCGCATCAGGTCGGCGGAGTCGGCGCCGTGGTGGGCGCCCATGGTCCTGAGCACGCTCGGGCGGGCCATCAGGACCATCTCGTTGGCCTTGGGCGCGCCGGTGAGCAGCGGGCGCGGGTCGTCGAACATCTCGCCCAGCTCGGCCACGGTGGCGCCCCGGCCGCGGAAGATCGGCGGCAGGTCGGGGCGCAGCTGCGAGACGAACGAGGCCAGCGCCAGGTTGGCGTCGTTGTGGACGTGTCCCCGGAACAGGGAACGGTCCACCGTGGTGTCGCCGAGGTCGTTGACGAGCCAGGCGCCCAGGGCCGCCCGTTCGGCCGGGTCGCTGAAGACCTGGACGGCCGCGCTCCAGTTCTGCTGCATGGCCTCGGCCAGCTCGCCCGGGTCGGTGAAGCGGATGCCGTGGAAGTGGTACGGGGGCACGCCCGAGCGGTACGGCGGGGTGTGGGGGCCGCTCACCGCGCCCGTCTCGAACGCCCGGGAGTAGGGCGGCGGGGTGTGGAGACCGCTCACCGCACCCGCCCCGGACGCCGGGGTGTGGGGCGGCGGGGTGGTGGAGTACGGCGGCGCGGACGGCGGTGCCAGACCGGCCGCGGCGGCGCCCGGGGCCATCTGCGTGTAGGCGCGGGTCGCGTCCGTCCTCGGGGCGTCCGCGGGGGCGACCCGGGTCGGGTCCACCGGGACCGGAGGGGCCACGCGGGTCGCATGGGCCCGCGGGTGCTCACTGGGGGCCACGCGGGTGGGGTCGCTCTCCCACCCGGCGCGCGCGTGGGCCGGGGGCAGGACCCGGGTGCCGCCGCCCGTCGCCGGGCGCGCGGCCGTGCCCTCGGCGGGCGCGGAGATCAGCAGGTTGAGCAGGGTGGTGGCGTCGGGGCGGCGGTCGGGGTCCTTGTCCAGGCAGGAGCGGACGATCCCGGCCAGCGGCTCGGTGAGGGGGCCGAGGTCGGGCTCGCCGCCCAGGATGCGGGCGATGCGGGAGGCCTGGGTCGGTCCGGGGAAGGCCTCGTGTCCGGTGGCGGCGTAGACCATCACCGACCCCCAGGAGAAGATGTCCACCGCCGAGGTCAGCCGCATGCCCTCCAGCTGCTCGGGCGCCATGTACCCGATCGTGCCCACCACACCGCTGGCGGTGACCGAGGTGGTCTCGACCGCGCGGGCGATGCCGAAGTCGATCACGCGCGGCCCGTCCGCGGCCAGCATGATGTTGTCGGGTTTGAGGTCGCGGTGCACGACCCCGGCCGCGTGGATCGCGGCCAGCGCGGTGGCCGTGGAGACGGCCAGGCGGTGCAGTTCGACACCGCCGCGCGGGCCCGCGGTGGCCACGGCGCGCTGGAGCGTGGGACCGTCGATGAACTCGGTGGCGATCCACGGCTCGGCGGCCCCGGGGTCGGCGTCCAGGATCGCGGCGATGCAGAACCCGCTCACCCGCCGGGCCTGCTCGACCTCGGCGCTGAAGCGGCGGCGCATCTCCGGATCCCCCGCCCAGCTGGCGTGCAGGATCTTGACCGCGGCGCGACCGCCGTCGGAGTCCTCTCCGAGGAACACCTCGCCGAAACCGCCGCGCCCCAGCGACCGCACCAGCCGGTACTTCCCCGCCGTGCGGCCGGAGGGCTGGCCCGCCCCGCCGCTACCCTTCTGGACGTGCTGGTCCTCCACCAGGCCACCCCGTATCCGTCGTCATCGCTTCCCCCGGCGGACCCGTGACGGGCCCGTGGGAACTATAGCCACGTTTCGGTCGGCCCGGACCCGGGGACATGGGCGGGCACCGAAGTCCCGTTCCGTGTGGTCCGATGCCGTGCGGAGGCGAAACGTTCTCTCTCCGTGCCCGTCCGAATACCTTCCCGCGGCACGGCCGGACCGTCAGCGGGCCCGCCCCCGGGGCCGGTGGTCGCCGCGCTGGACGCGCTGGACGAGGTCGTCGGTGAGCGTGCCGTAGCCGGTGGCGGCCCACACGCTCTCCTCCGCGGGCACCTCGTAGTAGGGCACCTGCGCGCCCTCGTGCTCGGCGGGCAGGACCACGGGACGCGCCCGGTTGCGGACGGCCTTGGCGCAGTCGGCGCACAGCGGGACGCGGATGGTGCGCGTGCCGCCGAACTCCCGCCAGGGCGTCATTTTGGTGTTCGTGCCGTGCAGCGGGTTGGCGTAGCAGTGGCGGCGCCGGACGGCGGAGCGCGAGCCCCCGGCCGCACTCTCCAGCGCGTCCTCGGCGATGTCGAGCAGCACGAGCACGCCCACGGCGTCGGGCAGGGCGGCCCCCTCCGCGGCCATCCGGTCGTGGACCGCCGCGGCGGCGGAGCGGGCGTCCAGGGCGTGCTGGAGGCTCTGGCCCGACCTGGTGTCGGTCCCCGGGTCCGCGTCCATGCGGCTCAGGCGCTCGCCCATCTCGATGAGGTCGCGCTCGCCCTGTTCGACCAGGGAGGCCAGCTGGGCGCGGTCGGCGTTGTCGAAGGCCGCGTGCTGGGTGATGGAGGCCGCCCTGCGCCTGCCCACGCGCGCGGTGAGGCGGCCGCGCACGAACAGCGCCAACATGATCGCGAGCAGGACCGCGATGACGGCCCCGACCGCGAACAGCGGGCCGGATCCCGTGCCGCTCCCCTGTCCGATGCCCCCGCCCGTGCCGGTGATGTGGGGATTGGCCTCCTCGTAGGCCTGGAGGGCCGCCTCGTAGGCCGCGCGCGGGTCGTCGGACAGCGCGGCCTCCACGGCCGCGTCGGCCTGCTGGAGCATGGAGCCGTCGAAGTCCGTCCCGTAGGAGGCGGTCAGGGCCCCGTAGTGCGCGGGGGCCGCCTCCTGGACACCGGGACCGTAGTCCTCCCCGTGGTACCCCGACGCCTCGTCGTAGGCCAGGTAGTGCGCCTCGCCGCCGCCCCTGCGGTCGTGCACGACCGACACGAGCGTGGCCGCGTCCCCGTTCCAGGCGTCGCCGGCCGTCAGGGGCACCGCGATCACGTACAGGTCCAGGTCGGAGGACTCGATGACCCCGGCGACGCGCTCCTGGTCCTCGGCCGGGAAGGCGGACTCGTAGGCGGGGTCGACGTAGACCGGCGACTCCTCCAGCGCGTCGGCGATGGCCTGGGTGCGGTCCTGTAGGCCCTGGGCGCCGGGGTCCCGCGCGTCCAGGTCCTGGGCCAGGGCACCGGTCGCGGGGCACAGGAGCAGCACGGCGCAGGTCGCGGCCAGCGCCCGCGCCGCGTACCGGGCCAGCGGGGAATCAGCGGGCATCGATCTCCTCCAGGAGCCTCTCGGCCATGCGCGCGGGGTTCTTGGCCCCGAAGCGGTACTGGACCCACGCACGCTCGTTCATCGACAGGTGGTCCCGCCGACTCCCCGCGCCGTCGCGCAGCCGCAGCAGGGCGGCCGTACGCTGCTGGTCGGTCAGGTCGGCGCACGCCCGGCACACGGGGAACAGGCCCCTCCGGTCCCGTGGACCGGCGCGCTTGAACGCCTCGGCGGGGCCGTGCAGGGGGTTGACCATGCACGGGGAGGTCTCGGCGGAGCCGGGGTCCGCCAAGGCGGCGTGCGCCCTGCGGGAGACGACCGCCACGCCGACCAGGTCGAGGTCGTCGGGGTCGGCGTCCATGACCATCAGCGCCGCCTCGACAGGGGGCATCATCGAGACGGGGAGGCGCCCGGCCCGCTCGGAGGAGACCAGGGCGGCCAGCCGCGCCCGCTCGCGCTCGGCCGTGCGGCGCAGGGCGCGCGGGGAGGGCTGGACTCGGCGCCACGCGCGCGAAGCCCGTACCAGGGCCACCGTTCCCAGCACCGTGCCCAGCAGGAGCGCGCCGACGATCGGGCCCAGGACCAGCGCCCCGGCCCAGAAGTCCTCCCAGAAGCGCGCCTCCCGCGGTTCGAGCGGCTCCGTCGAGGTGTCGGGGGGCAGCGGGTCCGCCGCCTCCGGGTCGCGCGGAACCTCCTCGACCGCCCGCAGCAGCAGGTCGAGCGCCCGCGCCGGGGTCGTGGCCGTCCCCTCGTCCACGGCCCGGCCCAGGTAGTAGGTGTCCAGGTCGGTGCCGAAGGCGAGCACGGTCGTCTCGGGCGTCTCCTCGTAGGACTCCTGGGTGATGACCGCGTAGACGCCGTCCTCGCCCAGGACGTGGTGCATCGCGTGCGCGAACCGGCCCGGGTCGCCCTCGCTCTCGTCGGTGTCGGCCATCGGCAGGAGGACCGCGTACACCGGGACGGAGGAGCGCTCCGCGCGCTCGGCGACGTCCGCGAGCCCTTCGCGGGACAGCGGGCTCAGGGGGTCCGCGTAGAGGGAACCGTCGCCGAGCCCGTCCACCACCCGTTCCACGCGCACGGTGGAGGGCACGTAGGGCGGCTGGGACCGGACCCGCTCCAGGGGGTCGGGGCGTTCGTTCGCGCCCAGGGGCACGCTGTCCAGGTAGTACAGGGCTCCGGCCACACCGGCGGCGGGCAGTGCCAGACCGAACACCGAGGCGACGGCGACCGCGGCGACCGTGCTGCCGCCCCTGCGGCGCGTCCACCACACGTGGAGGAGGGACAGGGTGAGCAGCGCGCCGGTCGCGGTGCTGACCAGGAAGCCCAGGTTGCTGGGCCCGACCGACGTGGTCGGGTCCAGGTCCTCCAGGAACTCCTCCCAGGCCGTGGGGCTCCGGTAGGCGTCCTGCTCCGCGGAGTACTCCTGCCGGAGGCGGTCGGCCGTGGCCTGCGCGTCCGGGTCGGCCAGGGCCGCCGTGAAGGCGTCGGCGACCTCGTCGAGCGGGGCGCCGTAGTAGTCCAGCTCGGGGGAGTAGCGCACCGCGTCGGAGGCGGCGTCCACCGGCAGGTCCGCGCCCGCGGCCCGGGCCAGGGGAACGCTGTCGGGCTGGAGCAGGACGTAGAGGCCGTCCGCGCCGACCCGGTCGGTCAGGGCGGGGAGCATGTCCCCTCCCCACCGCGGCTCGGTGCCGGGGAAGGGGCTGGCGACGACGTGGTAGGGCACGTCCAGGGCGCCGAAGGAGTCGTGGAGGTCGGCCTCCAGCTCCTCCAGGTCGTAGCGGCCGGCCAAGGCGTCGTCCACGACCACGGCCGCGCCCTCGGGCTGTTCGGCCAGCAGGGCGGCGTAGTGCTCCGCGGGGGTCACGCGCTCCTCGCGGGTCCCGGTTCCGGGCTCGGGCTGCGCCGAGGCGGGGGCGGCTCCGAGGACCGGGAGGAGGATCAGCAGCGCCGGGAGGACGACGGCCGGCGTGAGCCGGAGGAGGGGGCTGGTGGGGCCGGGCATGCGGTGAGCATAGCGGAGGTTTACGGACATCAGCCGGGGTGGGACCGGCCCCCGGCGGCGGACGCGGACGGGCCGGGGAGGCCGGGAGGCCCCTCCCCGCAGGGGATCCGGACGCCGCGTCCGGCGGCTTCGGCACGCTCCGCACACGCTTTTTTGCTGAATGTCCCGATTTTGGAGTTTAGTCAGCTTTCTGGTGTTCCCCCTTGGTCCGTCCGGCCGCAGGCTGGGAAGCGGGGAAAACGCCCGGTGGTTCCACGCGCTTTCGCACCTCGCGGACAGCGCCGACCCGCGACCGCCCGCACGGCGTCGGAGTTCCCCGCACCAAGCCACGAAGGGAAACCCACTGTCATGCAGAAGAAGACCCTGCGCCGCATCGCGATCACGGCCGTCGCCGCACCCGCCCTGGCGTTCGGAGCGCCGGCCCTGGCCTCGGCGGACGCGTACTACGAGGTGGAGTCCAGCGGAGCCAACTCCCACGGGGCGTACAACTACGAGCTTGAGGCCTTCGCCGGTGACGGCAAGTCCTGGTTCGAGGAGTCCTTCAACGTCGCCGGCAAGGGCGGTGCCTACTCCTCCAGCACGGAGAGCGGCGCCGGCTAGGGTCGCAGGCCCACGATGACGGCTCCCGGTGCCGCACGGCGGCGCCGGGAGTTCGCGTGTCCGGGACCGGGAAGGACTCGGCGTCCGGGACGGTCCGACCCTGACGCGCGGGGCCGCGCACCGGTGGCCTCCGGTCCCGCGCGGCGCCCGAAGGCCCGACTCGGACACACGGGGCCCGCGTGGGACCCCGGTGGGGGTGAGATGTCCGGGGTTTACCCCACGACGCCGCCGCGAGCCCTCTTCCGGGCGCCCCCGAGGCCACTCCCGCACGTCCCGCCGAGCAGAACCCGCGCCAGCGCGCGGATGCCGCCGCCGACCCGGCTCCCCGGCGGCGCCTCGAAGGCACGCGGGGCGCGACATCCCGATTTTGGTGTTTGCGCAGGTCCCTTGTGTTCCCTCTTGGGCCGCCCCGGCGTCAGGATGAATAAAGAAGACAAAAGGGACGAAAGGGACGCAGTCCGGCGGTGTCACGCGTCCAGGACCGCGCCGACGGTGCGGCTGGAGGCGAGGGCACGCGCACGGCCGCTCCCCGCACCGAGCTTCGAAGGGAACCCACCATGCAGAGGAAGACCCTGCGCCGCTTCGCGTTCACCGTCGTCGCCGCACCCGTCCTGGCGCTCGGGGCTCCGGCCCTGGCCTCGGCGGACAGCTACTACTCGTCCAGCTGGTCGGGGGCCGGTGGAGACGGTGCGTACAGCTACGTGGTCAAGTCAGGCAGCGGCCACGGCCACCACCACGGCCACAGCTGGTACTACCACTCCTGGTCGCACGCCGGCCCCCACGGGGCCTACCACTCCAGCGTCAGCAGCGGCAGCCACTGACGCACCGGACGCGAGGGACGGCTCCCGGCGCCGCACGGCGGCGCCGGGAGTCCGCGTGTCCGGGACCGGGAAGGACTCGGCGTCCGGGACGGTCCGACCCGGAAACGGTCCGGTCCCCCGCCGCCGGGGAGGCGACGGGGGACCGGACCGCGGACCGGGACCGGCGTCAGCCGGTCGGGTTCTCCCGGCCGGGCTCGACGAAGGCCTTGAAGCGCTTCATGTCGCCCTTGGCACGGGTCTTGACCAGTCCGAGCTTGTCTCCGAGCTGCTCGACCACGCCCTCCGGGACGGTCTTGAGCTGGAGGGTGATCCTGCTGCTGGTGTCGGACAGGCGGTGGAAGGTCACCACCCCCGCGTGGGTCGTGCCGTCCGTGGTCTTCCAGGCGATCCGCTCCCCGGGGACCTGTTCGGTGACCACGGCCTCGAACTCCCTCTTCTGGCCACCGATCTCGATGGTCCAGAGCATGTGCCCGTCACCGGTGCGGACGACCTTGTCGACCCCCTCCATGAAGGAGGGGAACTCCTCGAACCGCGTCCACTGGGCGTAGGCGGCGGTGACCGGGACGTCGACCTCCACCGTCTCGATGATCTCTGACATTGATCCGGTTCCTTCGCCGTAGGTTGCGTTCGTTCCTCACCCGTGCCGCTACCCGAGCCGACGCGGGCAAACCGCGTCGGCTATACCTTTTCGTTACCTGGAGGAGGGGAGAACGCGAACGGGGCCGCCGCCGTCCCTCGGACGGCGGCGGCCCCGCGAAGCCGCGTGGGGCGCCCGCGCACGGGTCCGCCCGCGGGCGGACCCGCCTACTTGGCGATCAGCTGGCGCAGCACGTACTGCAGGATGCCGCCGTTGCGGTAGTAGTCGGCCTCACCGGGGGTGTCGATGCGCACCACGGCGTCGAACTCCACGCCGGTGTCGGTGCTGACCTTCACCGTGTCGGGGATGCCGCCCTCGTTCAGCTCGGTCACGCCGGTGATGGAGAAGGTCTCCTCGCCGGTCAGGCCGAGGGAGTCGGCGGACTGGCCCTCGGGGAACTGGAGGGGCAGGACGCCCATCCCGATCAGGTTGGAGCGGTGGATGCGCTCGTAGGACTCGGTGATGACCGCGCGCACGCCCAGCAGGCTGGTGCCCTTGGCCGCCCAGTCGCGCGAGGAGCCGGAGCCGTACTCCTTGCCGCCCAGGACGACCAGCGGGGTACCCTGCTCGGCGTAGTTGCGCGCGGCGTCGTAGATGAACGACACCGGGCCCTCGGGCTGGGTGAAGTCGCGGGTGTAGCCGCCCTCGGTGCCCGGCGCGATCTGGTTGCGCAGGCGGATGTTGGCGAACGTGCCCCGGATCATCACCTCGTGGTTGCCGCGGCGCGAACCGTAGGAGTTGAAGTCGCGGCGCTCCACACCGTTGGCCTTGAGGTACTCGGCCGCGGGGGTGCCCGGCTTGATGGCGCCGGCCGGGGAGATGTGGTCGGTGGTGACCGAGTCGCCCAGCTTGGCCAGCACCCGGGCGCCGGTGATGTCGGTGACCGGGGCCGGGGTGGTCTCCATGCCCTCGAAGTAGGGGGGCTTGCGGACGTAGGTCGACTCGCCCTCCCACTCGAAGGTGTTGCCCGTCGGGGTGGGCAGCGAGCGCCAGCGCTCGTCGCCGGCGAACACGTCCGAGTACGCGGACTCGTACATGTCCGAGGCGATCGCGGAGTCCATGACCTGCTGGATCTCCTCGGCGCTGGGCCAGATGTCGGCCAGGAAGACGGGCTCGCCGTCCTTGTCGATGCCCAGCGGCTCCGTGGTGATGTCCACGTCCAGCGACCCGGCGAGCGCGTAGGCGACCACCAGCGGCGGCGAGGCCAGGTAGTTCATCTTCACGTCCGGGTTGATCCGGCCCTCGAAGTTGCGGTTGCCGGACAGGACCGCGGTGACGGCCAGGTCGTTGTCCTGGACGGCCTGGGAGATCTCCTCCGGCAGCGGGCCGGAGTTGCCGATGCAGGTGGTGCAGCCGTAGCCGACCAGGTTGAAGCCCAGCTTGTCCAGGTACGGGGTCAGGCCGGAGCGCTCGTAGTAGTCGGTGACGACCTTGGAGCCCGGGGCCATGGAGGTCTTGACCCACGGCTTGCGGGTCAGGCCCTTCTCCACCGCCTTCTTGGCCAGCAGGGCGGCGCCCAGCATGACCGAGGGGTTGGAGGTGTTGGTGCAGGAGGTGATCGCGGCGATCACCACGGCGCCGTGGTCGATCTCGGTCTCGGTGCCGTCGGCCATGGTGACCTTGACGGCCTTGTGCGGCCGGGCGCCGTTGGCGGTCTGGGACGGGGCGTCCGAGGCCGGGAAGGACTCCTCGCCCGCCTCGTCGGTGCTGTCCTCGACGTAGTTGCGCACGTCGTGGCGCCAGGTGCTCTTGGCCTCCGACAGCGCGATGCGGTCCTGCGGGCGCTTGGGACCGGCGATGGAGGGGACCACCTCGGCCAGGTCGAGCTCCAGGTACTCGGAGAACTCGGGCTCGTTGGCCGGGTCGTGCCAGAAGCCGTTGGCCTTGGCGTAGGCCTCGGTCAGGGCCACCTGCTGCTCGGAGCGGCCGGTCAGCTTCATGTACCGGATGGTCTCGTCGTCGATCGGGAAGATCGCGGCGGTGGAGCCGAACTCCGGGCTCATGTTGCCGATGGTGGCGCGGTTGGCCAGCGGCACGGAGGCCACGCCCTCGCCGTAGAACTCGACGAACTTGCCGACCACGCCGTGCTGGCGCAGCTTCTCGGTGATGGTCAGCACCAGGTCGGTGGCGGTGGTGCCGGGCTGGAGCTCACCGGTCAGCTTGAAGCCGACCACGCGCGGGATGAGCATGGAGATCGGCTGGCCGAGCATGGCGGCCTCGGCCTCGATGCCGCCCACGCCCCAGCCCAGGATGCCCAGGCCGTTCTGCATGGTGGTGTGCGAGTCGGTGCCGACGCAGGTGTCGGGGTAGGCCTGGCCGCCCCGGCTCATGGTGACGCGCGCCAGGTGCTCGATGTTGGCCTGGTGCACGATGCCGGTGCCGGGCGGGACGACCTTGAACTCGTCGAAGGCGGTCTGGCCCCAGCGCAGGAACTTGTAGCGCTCGTAGTTGCGCTCGTACTCGATCTCGACGTTGCGCTCGAAGGCGTCGGGGCGGCCGAAGAGGTCGACGACGACGGAGTGGTCGATCACCAGCTCGGCGGGGGCGAGCGGGTTGATCTTGTCCGGGTCGCCGCCCAGCTCGCGCACGGCCTCGCGCATGGTGGCGAGGTCGACGACGCAGGGGACGCCGGTGAAGTCCTGCATGATCACCCGCGCGGGGGTGAACTGGATCTCCTGGTTGGGCTGGGCCTTGGGGTCCCAGCCGCCCAGGGCCCGGATGTGGTCGGCGGTGACGTTCGCACCGTCCTCGGTGCGCAGGAGGTTCTCCAGCAGCACCTTCAGGCTGTAGGGAAGCCGCCTGGAGCCCTCCACGGTCTCCAGACGGAAGATCTCGTACGACTCGTCGCCAACGCGCAACGTGTCACGGGCGCCGAAGCTGTTCGCGGACACGGTGTCTGCCTCCTGATCTCGCCACTTGCGTTCCCAGCATCCTCCCCCATGGGAGGGACGCGGGACCTGTCGAGGCCGCCCTGACCGATTGCCGGGGGCGAAGGGCCGCGGGGGTGACCTCCGCCTGCCTCCCGGCCTCCGTCAGGCCCGCCGTGGCCTGCGGCGACACCACTCGCCACCGGCCGGGCGGCCCACTGGTAGCGGGCGCCCACGTTGTCCGGACCGGGTGCGCTCAAGCGGTCAACTTCACACACCCGAACCGGGAGCGGGCCGAGGGGAACCCCGCTGTTATCTTGATGTCAAGGTATCTAACTTGTATCTCGATATCAAGTTATCGGGCGGCCGCCAACGGTGTGCGACCGCCCCCGGCCCAACCCCTTTCGGGGCTCCGGATCAGTCCAGCTGCGGCGCGACCCGCGAGGCCACCAGCTCCAGGTGGTCCAGGTCGGACATGTCCAGCATCTGGAGGTACATGCGCTCGGCGCCCGCCTCGGCGAAGCGGCCGATCCTGTCCACCAGCTCGTCGGGGGTGCCCGCCAGGCCGTTCTCCCGCAGCTCGGGGACCTCGCGGCCGATCCGCTCGGCCCGCCGGGCCACCTCGGCCTCGTCCCTGCCCACGCAGAGCACCTGCGCGGCGGAGTAGACCATCGGCGCGCTGCGCCCCGAGGCCCGCACCGCGGCCCGGGTCCGCTCGAAGGCGGCCGAGGTGTCCTCGATCGAGCTGAAGGGCACGTTGTACTCGTCGGCGTACTTGGCGGCCAGGCGCGGCGTGCGCTTGGGGCCGGTGCCGCCGATCAGCACCGGAGGACGCGGGCCCTGCTGCGGCTTGGGCAGCGCGGGCCCCTCCGCCAGGCGGTAGTGCTTGCCCTCGTAGCGGAAGGTCTCCCCCACCGGGGTCGACCACAGGCCGGTGATGATGTCCAGCTGCTCCTCGTAGCGGTCGAAGCGCTCGCGGGCGGTGGCGGGGAAGGGGATCCCGTAGACCGCGTGCTCCTCCTCGAACCAGCCCGAGCCGAAACCGAACTCCACCCGGCCGTCGCTCATGCGGTCGACCTGGGCGACGGAGATCGCCAGGGGCGCGGGGTGGCGGAAGGTCGCCGCGGTCATCAGCGTGCCCAGGCGGATGCGGGAGGTGTCCCGGGCGAGCCCGGCGAGAGTGATCCAGGCGTCGGTGGGCCCGGGGAGGCCGCTGACGTGATCCCCCATGTGCAGATAGTGATCGGACCGGAACAGAGCGTCGAAACCCAGGTCCTCGACGGCCCTGGCGACGGTGAGCTGGTCCTCGTAGGTGGCCCCCTGTTGGGGCTCAAGGAAGATCCTCAGACGCATAAGCCCCATTTTCTCCCACGTCGCGGACCAGACCGAAACCGCCGCGCGGTTACCGTGGAAAAGGCGCTTCCGCGCCCCGCCCGTCCGCCGAACCGAAACGCCCGTCCTCCGCGATAGTCCCTCCTGTGAAGCTGCTCCGCCGCGCGCGCCGCCGCGCGCCCTCCTACGACCCGGACAGCACCGACCCGGTGCTGCTGGCCGCCGTCGCCGCGGGCGAGACCCGCGCGCTGGAGTTCCTGCACCGCAGGCACGCCACCTGGCTGCGGGCCCGGCTGCGCTACCGGTGCTCCGACCCCGACCAGCTCGACGCCGCCCTCCAGGAGACCTTCCTGGCCGTGTGGAGGAACGCGGGCTCCTTCACCCCCCGCCCCGGCGACACCGACGCCGGGGCCTGGCTGTGGACCATCGCGATCCGCCAGCTCATCTCCCAGCTGCGCAAACGCGCCAACCGCTGGATCGCCGACAGCGACACCGAACCCTACGAGACCATCGGCGACGCCTCCGCCGAGGACACCGTGCTGCTCAACATCGAGCACGGCCCGTTGGGCGCCGCCCTGCACTCCCTCTCCCCGGAACTGCGCTCGGCCATCCAGGCCACCGTGCTCGACGGGCTCACCGTCCGGGAGGCCGCGCAGATCCTCCAGATCCCCGAGGGAACCGTCAAGACACGGGTCATGCGCGCCAAGGCGCGGCTACGGGAGGCACTGACATGAGCTGGCACCTGACCCCTGCCCAGGCACACGAGTACGCCCACCACCGCTCCGACGACGTCACCGCCATGTCCGTGGAGGCACACATCACCCACTGCGCGCCCTGCCGCGACCTGCTGCCCGCCGACGAGCCCTGGCTGGCCCGGAGCTGGGAGGACCTGCGCGACGTCGTGGACCGCCCCCGGCGCGGGCCCGTCGAGTCCCTGCTGTCCTCACTGGGGCTGGGCGAGGGCACCGCCAAGCTGCTGGCCGCCACCCCCTCCCTGTACCGGGCCTGGCTGCTGGCCACGGTCGTGGTGCTGACGGCAGCCCTGCTGGCCGCCCACCACCTGCCGCACGGCTCGCTGATGTTCACCTTCACCGCCCCGGTGGTGCCCCTGGCCGGGGTGGCCCTGGCCTACGGGCGCGGGGTGGACCCGGCCCACTCGCTGACCTCGGTCACGCCGCTGGCGGGCCAGCGGCTGCTGTTCCTGCGCACCTGCGCGGTGCTGGTGCCCGCGCTGACCCTGTGCATGTCGGCGGCGCTGCTGCTGCCCCACGCGCACACCCCCTGGAAGGCGGTGTTCTGGCTGCTGCCCGCCCTCACCCTGGTCGCCGGGTCCCTCGTGCTCAGCCGCTGGACGCACCTGGGCGCGGCCAGCGCCGCGGTGGGGCTGCTGTGGCTGGCCGCCCTGGGCGTCCTGACCGCCTCCGAGGACGCCACGCCCCTGCACCTGCTCGCGCCCCAGGCCCAGATGTGGTGGGCGGGCGCGCTCACCGCCCTGCTCGGCGCACTCCTGCTGCGGATGAGGACGGCGTGAGCGCGACGACCGCGCGGGCCGCCGTCAGCGTCCGCGGGCTGGGGCACCGCTACGGCACCCGCACCGCCCTGGCCGGGATCGACCTGGACCTGGGCCCCGGCGTGACCGGGCTGCTGGGGCGCAACGGCGCGGGCAAGACCACCCTGCTGCGCTGCCTGGCCACCGACCTGGAGGCCGACGACGGCGAACTGCGCGTGCTCGGACACGACCCCGCGCGGGCCGCCGAGCGCACCGAGATCCGCCGCCACCTGGGCTACCTGCCGCAGAACCCCGAGTTCTACCCGTACTTCACCGCGTTCGGCCTGCTGGACTACATGGCGGTGCTCAAGGAGCTGGGCGGACGCCGCGCCCGCCACGACGAGGTGCGCCGGGTCCTGGAACGGGTCGGTCTCCACGACCGCCGCCACAGCCGGGTCCGGCGCCTGTCCGGCGGTATGCGCCAGCGGCTGGGCCTGGCCTCGGCCCTGCTCGGGGACCCCCGGGTGCTGCTGCTGGACGAGCCGACCATCGGCCTGGACCCCGAGCAGCGCATCCGGTTCCGCGGCCTGGTCTCGGAGCTGGCCGTGCGCAGCACCGTGGTGCTGTCCACCCACCAGATCGAGGACGTGGCCGCCCTGTGCCAGCGCGTGGTGTGCCTGGACGCGGGCCGGGTGATCTTCGACGGGACGCCCCGCGCGCTGGTGGACGGGGCGCGCGGGCACGTGTGGGAGCGCGACGGCCGCCCCGGCCGGGAGTACACCGCCTGGCGCCTGGCCGACGGGCGCTACCGGGTGCTCACCCCCGCGGGCGGCGCCGCGCCCGGCCCCTCCGAGGGTCTGGAGCCGGTCGAACCCAGCCTGGAGGACGCCTACCTGCTGCTCACCGGCGTGGAACGGGGCGACCGGTGAGCCCCACCCGACACGCGGTCGGCGCCGGACCCGCGCGAGGGGCGCCCAGCGGTCAGGAGGCCGCGGCCCCGGACCGCGGCGCCTCCCGGACACGCGCCGCACGCAGGCACGCCGCCCGGAGCGCGGCCACGTTCGCCCGCCTGACCTGGTTCAACGCGTTCCGCCTGGCCCGCAACCCGTTCGTGCTCCCGGGCTCCCTGGTGGGCGTGTACCTGCTCGTGACCCCGGACTGGGCGAGCGAGACGGCCACCCTGGAGCACTGGTACGACAACGCCGACGCCGCCGCGACGGCCGTGGGCGCGGTGCTCTTCGCCGCGGTCGCCTTCCCCGCCATGCGCGAGGTCCGCTACTGCCCGCGCCTGGTCTCCCCGCTGGGCCGGACGGGACGACTGCTGTCCCTGATGGCGGCGTCCTCGCTGGTCGGCACGGCACTGGTCGTGCTGTGGGCCGGGGTGGACCGCTGGCTGTCCCCTCCCCTGCTGGGCACACTGAGCCCGTCCGCCTACCCGGCGCCCCTGCTGTTGGCGGCCGCGGGCCCGCTGCTGTCCATCGCCCTGGTGGCGTGGACCCGCTCCTACCTGCCGCTGGTCGTGACCCTGCTGGCCCTGCCCGCCTACTGGCTGTACGGCGTCTCGGCGGTGGACGCCAACCTGTCGAGCGCCGTGCTCCGGGTGGAGTGGGCGGCCCGCGTCGCCCTGGACCCCTTCAACGTGAGCGCCCCCTCCGTCACGGACGTGGCCACCGTCTACCTGGTCTACTCCGTGCTGGTCGTGGCCCTCCTGGCCGTCCTGGCCTCGGCCGCGCGGGGCCGCCGCGCCCACCGGGCGGCCTGCCTGGGCGCGGCCGCCGTGCTGCTGGCCGCCGCCGTCGGCACCGTCGTCCACGGCCGCCAGACCCAGCCGCTGTACGCCCCCATCCCCGACAGCCGGGTGTACGGCGCGCAGGGGCCGCCCTGCCAGACCAGGGAGGGCGTCACCTACTGCCCCCTGCCCGGCTTCGAACCGTGGGTGGAGCGCTGGCACGGCGCCCTGGGCCCGGCCCTGGACCTGCTGCCCGATCTCCCGCGCGAGCGCATGCCCGTGGTGTGGCAGGAGAGCTTCTCCTACCACCGGGAGCTGGACGTGCCCCGGGACCGGGACGTGGTGGTCCACGCGTACACAGGCGGCTGGGACCACTACTGGCAGACCGCGATGGTGGGCGAGGCGGCCCGGGTGGTCCTGGGCCTGTCCGACCCCTACGAGACCGGATGCCTGGGCACCGGGCAGGCGCGCGTACTGCTGGCGGCGTGGCTGGCCGCCAGCGTGGAGGGCCTGTCCCGCTACGACACCCTGGACACGCTGGCCGCGAACCTGTACGCCTACCAGCCCTCCCCGGTGGACCTGGAGCTCTCCCTGGCCATGGCCGACCTGCCCGAGGAGCGGGTGAGCCGGGTCCTGGAGCGGAACTGGGAGAGGCTGACCGACCCGCGCACGACCAGCCTGGAGCTGGCGCTGCTGCTGGACACGCCGCTGAGGGAGTCCTCCACCGAACCCGCCGGGCCCGGGGACTGGCGGCGGCTCTACCCCGAGCACCAGTACCACACCTCCGAGGAGGACCCGAGGCGGTACGCCCGGCCCGTGTGCGGCTGAACCGCGACCGGGTTATCGAATGACCTATGCCCCGCGCTCTGGATCGGCCCCGCCCGCCTCCCTAGGCTTCCGGGCACGCCGCACCAGAAACGAGGCCACTCCCCGTGCGCAGAACCACGGCGGCACTCGCCGCCCTCCCCCTCCTGACCGCGGTCCTGAGCCCCGCCGCACCCGCGGCGGCCGAGACCTCCCCCTCCGAGGCGCGGGTGGTGCCGATCCAGGTCACCGGCGACCCCTCCGAACGCTTCAACCTGGTCATCCTCGGCGACGGCTACACCGAGGAGGAGATGCCGCTCTTCCGCGAGCAGCTCGACCAGCACCTCAACGTGCAGTGGAGCATCGAACCCTTCCGCACCTACCGCAACTACCTCAACGTGTACGCGGTGCAGACCCCCTCAGCCGAGTCGGGCGTGGACTGCGACCCCGCCCGGGAGGACCAGGAGCGCGACACCGCCCTGGGCATGGGCTTCTTCAACGGCTGCGACCCCGAAGCCCTGGAGCGGCTGCTGACCGTGGACGAGGAGGCCGCCGAGGCCGCGGCCGACCTGGTGCCCGGGGTGAGCGCGGACAACCGGCAGATCCTGGCCCTGGCCAACAGCGGCACCTACGGGGGGCGCGGCGGCGCCACCGCCACCGCCTCCTCGGGCAACGCCCTGTCCGCGCTGATCAGCCCGCACGAGCTCGGGCACTCCCTGGGAGAGCTCCAGGACGAGTACCCGTACTACTTCCGCGACACGAGCCTGGGCCGCTACACGGGAGGGGAACCCGACTCGGCCCACCACACCCTGATGTCGTCGCGGGAGATGCTCGACCGGCGGGAGAAGTGGTGGCGCTGGCTCGGTGAGGAGAGCGAGGCGGGCGGGACCATCGGCGCCGCCGGCCCCGACGGCCACGAGGGCGGTCTGTACCACTCCGAGGGCGTGTGGCGCCCCAGCGGGCACTCCATGCTCAAGTCGCTGGGCTACTACTTCGACCAGGTCGCCCGGGAGGTGATGGTCCAGCGGATCTCCGGCCTGCGCGACCGGGGCGAGATGCCGGTCTCCTCCACCCCCGAGGGCGAGGTGGGGCCCGAGGACGCCGTGTGGGTGGAGGGCCCCCACCCCGTCTTCCACGAACTGGAGTACACCTGGTCGGTCGACGGCGAGGAACTGCCCGAGGCGGCGGGCTCGCGCGCCCTGGACCTGTCCGGGCTCGGCCTCGACGAGGGGGCGAAGGTGAGCGTCCGGGTGCAGGACCCCACCGGCTTCGTCCGCGATCCGCTCATCCGCGAGTCCGCCGCCCTGACGCAGACGCGCTCCTGGACCGTCGGGGAACCGCTGCCCGCGGACGCGGGGACCGTGGAGTTCACCCGCTTCCGCGACACCGCGCGCGCCGTCGGCGGCGACGAGGTGGTCTACGCCGAGACCTCCCGCCCCACCGACCGGGTGCTGGACGTGGCCTGGACCCTGGACGGGCGTGAGGTGTCCACCTCCGCCGACGGGCGCACCCTGGACCTGGGCGCGGTCGCCCCCGGGGCGGGCACGCACACGCTGACCGCCGCGGTCACCGACCCGGCCGCCCCGGGCGGGGACTCACAGACCCTGGTCTGGAAGGTGGACAACACCGCTCCCACCGCGCCGCGCGAGCTGTCCGAGCCCGCCGCCACCGCCGGGCAGGACCACCACATCCACCTCAACGCGTTCTCCATGCGGCTCTCGCCGCGCGACGACGGCGAGGGCCACGTCGTCGGGGAGTTCCGCGTCGACGGCGACGGCTGGCACCACTACTACGGCTGGCCCGACGACCCCGGGGCGCCGTTCAGGTTCACCCCGGACGGCACCAACGTCGACGACCTCGTCTACGGAAGCCTGGGCAGCGGCGGGCTGTCCACGGCGGTGTTCGAGGTCGACGGACACGAACCGGGCTGGGGGACGCACACGGTGGAGCACCGCGCCATCGACGCGGCGGGCAACACCGGCTCCCCCGACTCCTTCCGCGCGACCGTCGTCCCGGCGGCCGACCCCGAGTGCACCGAGACCGTCACCGGAACGGTCCGGGGCGGCCTGGACGTGGACTCGGGCGTGGTCTGCCTCGACGGGGCCGTGGTGAACGGCGGCGTGGACGTGGCCGCGGGCGCCTCGCTCGTCGTGGACGGCGGGTCGCTGCGGGGCGGGCTGAACGCCGACGGCGCCCACACCGTCCGGCTCACCGGCACCGAGGTCCGCGGCGCGGTGCGCGTCAGCGGGACCACCTCGGAGGTGATGGTCCTGGGCTCGGAGCTGACGGGTTCGCTGGCCCTGCACGGCAACACCCAGGTCCCGTCCCCGACCTGGACCGGGGACCCCGGGGGCTACGGACCGGTCCTGGCGGGCAACAGCGTCCGGGGCTCGCTGTCCTGCACCGGCAACAGCCCGGCGATCGCCGACTTCGGCGCCGCCAACGACGTCACGGGCTCGGCCGCGGGGCAGTGCGCGCACCTGTGACCGGCCGTGCCGCCGGGGCGTGAGGCCCTCGCCTCCCGTCCCGGCGGTCCCCCGCGGACTCCGCCACCGCACCGACCCGGGAGCGGCTGCCGGTCCCGGGCCGCGCCGTGCCCGGCGGTCCGAGGGGGTCGCGGTCAGCCCTCCCGGTGGCGGCGGGCCGGGTGGACCGGCTCCAGCACCGCCAGGCACTCCACGTGATGGGTCATCGGGAAGGCGTCGAACGCGCGAAGGTCCACCAGACGGTAGTCGGCCCGCTCGAACGAGGCCAGGTCGCGGGCGAGCGTGGCGGGGTCGCACGAGACGTAGGCCACCTTGCGGGGGCGCGTCCCGGTCAGGGAGCGCACCACCTCGGCGCCCGCACCGGCCCGGGGCGGGTCCAGCACGACGACGTCGGCGCGCACGTCCGCCCACTCGCGCAGCTGGGCGGCCACGTCGCCCTGCTCGACGCGGACCTGCTCCATGTCCTTGAGGTTGTACCGGGCGTCGCGCACGGCCTCGGCGCCGCTCTCCACGCCCATGGCGCGGCCCTCGGGGCCCACGGCGGCGGCCAGCGCGCCGGTGAACAGCCCCGCCCCGCAGTACAGGTCCAGGGCGGTCTCGCCGGGCTTGGGCTCCAGAGCGTCCAGGACGGCGGCGGTGAGCACCTCGGCGGCGGCCGGGTGCACCTGCCAGAAGCCGCCCGCGCTGACGCGGTACTCGCGGCCGTCGACCTTCTCGCGCACGCCCCTGCGTCCGCGCACCTGCTGGACGCGGCCGCCCTTGAACCGGCGCAGCACCGCGCTGGAGGTACCCAGTTCGGGCAGGGAGTCCAGCCTGGCCCCGGTCGGTGTGACGACCACGGCGCGGTCGGCGCAGGCGGCCGAGGCGACCGCCTCCACGTCGCGGACGCCCTCCCACGTGACGTCGGTCACCCCGAGCTCGGTCACGCCGGGGTGGGCGATGAGGCAGCGCTCGACGGGCTCGATGTCGTGGGAGCGGTGGCGGCGCAGTCCGGCGCGGCCGCCGGAGTCCACGGCGAAGCGCACGCGGGTGCGCCAGCCCAGGCCGTCGGGGGTGCCGGGCAGCTCCTCCACCTCGACCCGGCGGTCGATCCCGGCGATGCGCCGCAGCTGGTCGGCGACGACCTTGCCCTTGAGCGCCCGCTGCGCCTCCGGGGCGGCGTGCTGCCAGTCGCAGCCTCCGCACTTGCCGGGCCCGGCGGCCGGGCAGGGGGCCTGGACGCGGTCCGGGGAGGCCTGGAGGACCTCGACGGCGTCGCCCCTCATGAAGCGGGAGGTCTGCTCGGTGACGCGGACGCGGACCCGCTCGCCGGGCAGGGCGTGGCGGACGAAGACCACCTGGTCCTCGTGGCGCCCCACGCACCAGCCCCCGTGCGCGACGTCGTCCACGGTCAGCTCGAAATCCTGTCCCACACGGTTCATGGCGGTCGTCCTCAAAGATGGTCGGGTCACGTGACGGGTGACCCTGCGCGCACAGCCACCAACCGTCCCCAATCTACCTGCCGGAACCCGCCTCCCGGACGGGCCCGTGGACGGCCGGGGCGACCGAGCGTGTCGGCCGCGTCTGTGCCAAGGTGTCACTGTGCGCACGCGCGACCGCGGCGTGCGCGGCGGCTATCTCGACGGGAGTGCGGGCGAGGTGCACATCGTGATCATGGGGTGCGGGCGGGTGGGGTCCACCCTCGCGCACACCCTGGTTGACCTGGGGCACACGGTGGCGGTGATCGACCGGGACCCCGAGGCGTTCCGGCGTCTGCGCGGCTCCGTGGCCAAGCACGCGGTCCGGGGGCAGGGGCACGACCGGGAGGTCCTGCTCGCCGCCGGGATCGACCGCGCGGGGGCCTTCGCCGCGGTCAGCAACGGGGACAACTCCAACATCATCTCGGCGCGGGTGGCCCGCGAGGCGTTCGGCGTGGACAACGTGGTCGCGCGGATCTACGACCCCCGCCGGGCCGAGGTCTACCAGCGGCTGGGCATCCCCACGGTGGCGACGGTGCGCTGGACGGCCGACGCGGTCCTGCGCCGGATGGTGCCGGGCGACGGGCGGCTCACCGCCGGGCCGGAGTGGCAGGACGCGTCCGGGACCCTGGCCATGAACGAGATGAACCTGCCGCGGGGGTGGGCCGGTCGCCGCGTCGCCGACCTGGAGGAGCGGGCACCGGTGCGGGTGGTCTACCTGACCCGTGCGGGCCGGATCCTCCTGGCCGGATCCGGTGAGCTCCTGGAGGAGGGCGACGTCCTGCACGTGGTCGCCCGCGGCCGCGACCTGGACGGGCTGCGGCTGGACGACGACGAGACGGGGCGTGGGTGAGATGCGGATCGCCATCGCGGGAGCCGGGAGCGTGGGACGCTCCATCGCCACGGAGCTGGCGGGCAGCGGCCACGACGTGCTGCTGATCGACCGGGACACCCGCGCCATCGGCGTGGACGACCTCCCCCAGGTGGAGTGGCTGCTGGCCGACGCCTGCGAGCTGGCCACGCTGGAGGACGCCCGTCTGGAGGACTTCGACGTGGTGGTCGCGGCCAGCAGCGACGACAAGGTCAACCTGGTGGTGTCCCTGCTGTCCAAGACCGAGTTCGGGGTGGACCGGGTGATCGCCCGCATCAACGACCCCGACAACGAGTGGCTGTTCAACGAGTCCTGGGGCGTGGACCTGGCGGTCTCCCCGCCGCGGCTGATCGCCGACCTGGTCGAGGGGGTCCCCGAGGAGGAGCCGGGCGGGGAGGACTCCCTGCCGCCGCTGCCGGGGGCCGAGATCGCCGAGTCGGTGCTGCACGCCGAGAGCCCGTTCGCGGGCGGGCCGGAGGGCGCGCTGGCGGAGTCGCTGCCCGAGGGGGTGGCGCTGGTGGCGGTGGTGGGCCCCGGCGGGGTGCGCCCGCCGGACCCGGGCCGGACCCTGTCGGTGGGCGACACCGTGGTGTTCCTGGCCGAGCCCGAGGTCCTGGGCGCCCTGGAGTCCCTGCTGGGCTCGGCGGACGACCCCGGCCTCTAGGGCGCGCGTCCGCCGGGACGCCCGCTCAGTCCGCCGTCTCGTCCCGGGCCGGGTGCTCCCGCTCCTCCAGCGGGGTGCGGCCCCGGGCCAGCACCCAGACCATGGCCGCGAACGCCGCGACCTGGAGCGGCCAGCCCATGGCGACCTTGGAGAAGCCCAGCAGGGCGAAGGTGTCGGCCCAGCCGTAGTGGTCGGCCATCCACAGCGGGTACTGCACGAGCACCCGGATCACGCAGGGCAGGACCAGCAGCCAGGTCAGGCGTGAGGCCAGGGTGACCACGGCCGGGTTGGCGCGCCAGGAGGTGAAGTCCTCCTTGTCGCCGATGAACGGGCCGATCATCAGCCCGATCGCGGGCCAGCGCACCAGCACCGACAGGCTCAGCACCACGGCGTAGACGGCGTTGTAGATGACGCCCGGCAGGAAGGCGTCGGCGGCGTTGCCGCTGCGCATGGCGAAGACCGCGGCGATGCCGATGCCGAACAGGCTGGTGAGCACGTACTGCACCGAGGAGCGCTGCACGAGCCGGACCGCGCCCAGGACCAGGGCCGCGACCACGCCCAGGACGATCGACAGCCGCAGCTCCGAGCTGACGATGTAGGAGACGGTGAAGGTCAGGGTCGGCACCGCCGCCTCGACCATGCCGCGCTTGCCGCCCAGCGCCTTGGCCAGCTGCGAGCGCACGAGCGCCTCGACCGTGTCCTCGGTGACCGCCGGGCGGTCCGCCGCCGTGGCGCCCCGGCCGGAGTCGCGCTCCGGGGCGGAGGCGTCCCCGGAGTCCGGGGCGTCCGCCGCGGCTCTGTCGTCCGCCCCGGCGGCCGGGGCGGCCTCCTCGGCGGCCCGCTGGTGCTCAGTCATCCTGCTCCTGCTCGGGTTCGGTCGTGGGCGGTCGTCGCCGCGCGGGGCGTCCAACACGGTTCCGCGCGCCGTGTCGGCCCAAGCCTATGTGACGTGCGACCGGTCGCGGGGTACGCGCGGTGGTCGCGCGGATGCGCTCCGCCCGCCTTTGCCCCCTTGGGTCCGGGCTTGTCGCGTGCGGCTTCTCACCCCGCGGCGCACCCTGGCGGTGGAGGAGGGCCGTTCCGTACGCTGGCGACCAGACACCGGAGCCGAGAGCGAGCAGGAGCCCATGCAGACGAGCACGTCCCCGCGCCGGGACCATCTGGAGTTCGCCGCCGCGCTGGACCGGGTGCTGACCCGGCCGGGGGAGTCGCACGTGTGGTCCCCCCACTCGGTGGGCACGGTGCTGGCGCTGCTGGCCACCGGCGCCCGGGAGCGCACCCTGGCCGAACTGGAGGCGCTGCTGGGCGCGGACGCGCGGGGCCAGCTGGAGGAGCTGGACGCGGCCGTGGCCGCCGAGCCCGGACTCGACCTGGCCAGCCTCAACGGCCTGTACGTGCCCGCCGACCTGGAGGTCCTGCCGGGTTTCGCGTCCCGGGTGCGCGAGCGCGCCGGGGCCGAGGTGGAGAACGCCGACTTCGAGCACGACTCCGAGGGCGTGCGCTCACGGGTCAACGCCCGGGTGGCGGAGGTGACCCGCGGCCTGATCGAGGAGCTGCTCCCCGCGGGCAGCGTCCACCCGGGCGTGCGTCTGCTGCTGGTCAACGCGCTGTGGGTGAAACTGGCCTGGCCCGACCCCTTCGACCCCGCCCGGACCCGGGACAGGCCCTTCCACGCACCGTCGGGCAGACGGAAGGTGCCCACCATGCACCGTTCGGCCCGTCTGCCGCACGCGCGGGCCCGGGGGTGGAGCATGGTGAGCCTGGAGGGCGACCACGGCCTGACCCTGGACGTGCTGCTGCCCGACGAGCGCGCGGCCGCTCCCGCCCCGGTGACGGCCGACGCGCTCGCGGACCTGTACGGCCACCGCTCCTCCCAGCAGGTGGACCTGGCCCTGCCGCGCTTCGAGGTGGAGACCGACACCTCCCTGCTCGAACCGCTGGCGGCGCTGGGCGTGCGCGACCTGGCCACGGACGAGGCCCGCTTCGACGGGATCAGCCCGGAACCGCTGCGCGCCGACGAGATCCTGCACCAGTCGGTGCTGCGGGTGGACGAGAAGGGCGCCGAGGGCGCCGCCGCGACCGCCGTGATGATGCTCCGGGCGGCCGCGGTGGCGCCGAGGCCGGTCGCGTTCACCGTGGACCGGCCGTTCGTGTTCGTGCTGCGCCGCGGCGGGGCGGTCCTGTTCCTGGGCCGCGTCACCGACCCCGTGGACCCGGGCCCCGCCTCCTGACCCGGCCGGGGCCGCGCCGCCGCCCGCGTTCGCGGGCGGCGGTTCAGACCTCGAACACCTCGAAGGCGGTGGCGAGGGGGACCCCGGCCCACTCCCCCGCCTGGGCGGCGGCCCGCGGCAGGAAGGACTTCTGGTCGAACCCCTCCAGGTTGGCCAGGTAGAGGGCGTGGGCGTCCAGCGACGCCACGCCCGCGGCCAGGTCGGCCTCGCCCAGTTCGACGTAGTGGGTGGCCAGGGGCGAGGCGCCGAAGGCCACGAAGCGCACGCCCGACCACGGCTGGAGGCCCTCCTCCAGCTGCTCGCGGAACACCCACCGGTTGGCCGCGTCGCGGACCGCGTCCAGCAGGGCCGGGCCCAGCACCCGGTGGTCGGCGTGGTTGAGGGCGCTCGAACCCGCGAAGTGGTCGCGGAAGTTGATGGAGACGATCACGTCGGGGCGGTGGCGCCGGATCGCCTCGGCCAGCGCGGCGCGCAGCGGGATCCCGTACTCCAGGGTGCCGTCGGGGAAGTCGAGGAACTCCACGGTGCCCGCGCCGACCGCCGCCGCCGAGGCGCGCTGCTCGGCCATGCGCAGCGGCGCGCACTCCTCGGGGGCGATGGTGTCGATGCCCGCCTCGCCCCGGGTGACCAGCAGCTCCACCACGTCCTTGCCCTGGCCGGTCCAGCGGGCGATCGCCGAGGAGCTGCCGAACTCCAGGTCGTCGGGGTGGGCCACCACAGCCAGGGCCCGGTTCCAGTCCTCGGGGATCGGCCGGGGCGCGCTGTTCTCCGTCGTCTGCGTCATGTGCCACAGACTACGGAAGACGGCGCGCCCTGCCCGGCGCCTCCCCGGCGGTGCGGGGCACCGCTTCGCCCCGGGAGGCCGCTACTCCCCCGAGCCGCCCGCGGCGCCGCCCGGCTGGCCGCCGTTCCCCGCGGGCCGCGCGCCGGGCGCGGCGCCGTTGGGAGAGCGGCCGGCGTTGCCGCGCTGGGCCGCCTGCTGGGCGGCGCGCGCCTTGGCGGCCTCGGCCATCTTCTCCTGGATCTGCTTGGGCACGGTGATGGGCAGCAGTTCGCTCGGCGGCACCGGGTGGTCCCCGCGCACCACCACGATGTTGGCGAAGAGGTGCTCGACCTCGGCCATCACCTCGGGCTTGGAGGCGCCCTCGCCGCGGATCACTCCGCGCAGCACCCAGCGCGGCCCGTCCACGCCGATGAAGCGCACCCGCTGGGCGAGCTGCTTGCCGTCCTCGGTCGTGCGGCCCTTGACCGGGACCAGGGCCTTGAGCTCGGGGCCGAAGGTGCCGTCGTGCTCCTCGGCCTTGCCGCCCTGCTTGACGACCTGCTCGCGCAGCTCCTCGCGCATCTCGTCCCACAGCCCGGAGGACTTGGGCGCGGCGAAGGGCTGCACCTGGAGGGCGCTCTTGCCGCGCACCAGGGTGACGCCGATGATCTTCTGCTTGCCCTGGGAGTCCTGGGCGACGTTCACCTGGATCTCGGTGCCCTGCTCCATGGGCAGCCGCATGCTGCCCAGGTCCATCCGCTCGGCCTCGGGAGCGTCCTCGGTGGAGTCCCACGGCCCGGAGGAGCGGTGGCGGTCCGCGTCCTTGGGCTGCTGCTCCCGGGAGCGCTCCGGCTCGATCTCGTTGCCGAAGGAGACCGCCCCGGCGGCGCCCTCGCGCCCGGGTGCGGCCTGCGTCCCCGTTCTCTCGGTCTCTTCGTCCCGCTTCTTGCGGCGGCGTCCGAACACGCCTTCACCTCTTCGCTTCCGTCGGTCCCGGATGACTCCGGGGATTCGGGGCGCCGTCACCGCTGTGCGGCGTGCCCCCCGGTCGAACCGAAACCACCCGTTCCCCGCGCCGACTCCGGGAGGGAGTCGGCCTCGACGAACACCGCCCGTTCCACGCGCTGGACCACCAGCTGCGCGATCCGGTCGCCCCGGGTCAGCTTCACCGGGGTGTCCCTGTCGGTGTTGATCAGGGTCACCCTGATCTCGCCGCGGTACCCGGCGTCGACCGTGCCGGGCGCGTTGACGAGCGTGACCCCGCAGCGCGCCGCGAGGCCCGAGCGCGGGTGCACGAAGGCCGCGTACCCGTCGGGCAGGGCGATGGCCAGGCCGGTGGGGACCGTGGCCCGCTGCCCGGGCTCCAGGGTGACGTCGACGGCGGTGTACAGGTCCGCGCCGGCGTCGCCGGGATGGGCGTACTCGGGCAGGGGGAGGCCGGGGTCCAGTCGGTGGACCGTGACGGGGATCCGCCCGCCTTCCAGGGATGTGGTACTCACATCGGCCGAGCCTATCGCTCTCCGGGCGATGAACCGGTGTCCAGCACCGCCGGTACGCGAACGGGGGCGGCCCGCGTCGGCCGCCCCCGCTTCCGTGCTTATCGGAGGCTCCGCTCCGCTTCTCCCACCCGTCGCCCGCCGCCGCCCTCAAACGACGCCTACGGAGCAGTCCTCCCGCGAAAACCCGCCTCCGGCGCCTCCAGAACCCCGCGGGCGCCCGAACTACCCCCAGGGGCTGAGCAGGAGCCGATGAACAGGCTTTACTCCGCGGGGGCCTCGGGCAGAGTCACCTCGACGGTGAGCTCGGCGTCGTCGGTGGCGCGGAAGTCGATCCCGGAGGCGCGGCCCGCGGCGGCGATGTCGGCGCTGGCGGCGCGCGCGGCCTCGACCCGCTTGCCCGAGACGCTGACGTGCTCGACCTCGGCCCGCATGGACAGCTTGGCCTCGGACTTGGCCTTGCGCACGGCGCGCAGCACCTCGGCGGTGGCGGCCAGGACGGCGGGGTCGCCGTCGGCCGCCGCGGCGCGGTACTCGGCGGTGTCGGGCCAGCGCTGGGCGTGGACCGAGCCCTCCTGCCACCAGCTCCAGACCTCCTCGGCCACGAAGGGCACGAAGGGGGCGAAGAGCCTGTGCAGGGCGCCCAGGGCGACCAGCAGCGCGGCGCGGGCGGAGGCGCCCTCGGCCGACTCGGTGTCGTAGGCGCGGGCCTTGACCAGCTCCAGGTAGTCGTCGCAGAAGTCCCAGAAGAAGCGCTCGGTGCGCTCCAGGGCCCGGGTGTGGTCGTAGGCGCGGAAGGCGGAGGTGGCGTCCTCCACGACGTCGGCCAGCGCGGCCAGCATCGCCCGGTCCAGCGGCTGCGTCACCTGCGCGGGGTCGGCGACGGCGCCCTCACCGGCCACGGACATGACGAACTTGCTGGCGTTGAGGATCTTGATGGACAGCCTGCGGCCGACCTTCATCTGGCCCTCGTCCATGGCGGTGTCGGTGCCCAGGCGGCCGCTGGCCGCCCAGTACCGGACCGCGTCGGAGCTGTACTTCTCCAGCAGCGCCAGCGGGGTGACGACGTTGCCCTTGGACTTGGACATCTTCTTGCGGTCGGGGTCCAGGATCCAGCCGGAGATGCCGGTGGTGCTCCAGGGCAGGGTGCCGTTCTCGAAGTGGGCCCGGACCACGGTGGAGAAGAGCCAGGTGCGGATGATGTCCTGGCCCTGGGGCCGGTAGTCCATGGGGAAGACGCGCCGGTACAGGTCCGGGTCGCGCTCCCAGCCGGAGGCGATCTGCGGGGACAGCGAGGAGGTCGCCCAGGTGTCCATGACGTCGGGGTCGCCCATGAACCCGCCCGCCTGCCCGCGCTGGTCCTCGGTGTAGCCCTCGGGCGCCTGCGAGCTGGGGTCGACGGGCAGCTGGTCCTCGGCGGGCACGATGGGCTCGTCGTAGCGCGGGTTGCCGTCGGCGTCCAGCGGATACCAGACCGGGAAGGGCACGCCGAAGAAGCGCTGGCGGCTGATCAGCCAGTCGCCGTTGAGGCCCTCGACCCAGTTCTCGTAGCGGGCGCGCATGTGCTCGGGGTACCAGGTGAGTTCGCGCCCGCGCCGCAGGAGCTGCTGGCGCAGGTCCTCGTCCCGCCCGCCGTTGCGGATGTACCACTGGCGGGTGGTGACGATCTCCAGGGGCTTGTCGCCCTTCTCGTAGAACTTCACCGGGTGGGTGATGGGCGTCGGCTCGCCGACGAGGTCGCCGCTCTCGCGCAGCAGGGCGACGGTGCGCTCGCGCGCGGTGTGGACGGTGGCGCCCACGAGCGTGTCGTAGGCCTCGCGGGCGGCGCCGCTCTCCAGACCCTTGGGCGGGTCGGCCATGATGCGGCCGTCCCAGCCGATGATGGGCCGGGTCTCCAGCTGGAGCTCGCGCCACCAGGTGACGTCGGTGGTGTCGCCGAAGGTGCAGATCATCGCGATGCCGGACCCCTTCTCGGGGTCGGCGAGGCGGTGGGCCCGCACCGGGACCTCGACGCCGAAGACGGGGGTGCGCACGGTGGTGCCGAACAGGTCCTGGTAGCGCTCGTCGTCGGGGTGGGCGACCAGGGCGACGCAGGCGGCCAGCAGCTCGGGTCGGGTGGTCTCGATGTGGACCGGGGTGCCGTCGGGCTTGTGGAAGGCGACCTTGTGGTAGGCGCTGGGGCGCTCGCGGTCCTCCAGCTCGGCCTGGGCGACCGCGGTGCGGAACGTGACGTCCCACAGGGTGGGCGCCTCGGACATGTAGGCCTCGCCGCGGGCCAGGTTGCGCAGGAAGGCGCGCTGGGCGGCGGCGCGGGAGTTGTCGTCGATGGTGGCGTAGGTGTGGCGCCAGTCGACGCTCAGCCCGAGGCGGCGCCAGATGGACTCGAAGACCTTCTCGTCCTCGGCGGTGAGCCGGTCGCACAGCTCGATGAAGTTGCGCCGGGAGACGGGGACCTGCCGCTTGGGGTCGGGCTTGGCGGGCGGCTGGAAGTCCGGGTCGTAGGGGATCGACGGGTCGCAGCGCACGCCGTAGTAGTTCTGGACGCGCCGCTCGGTGGGCAGGCCGTTGTCGTCCCAGCCCATGGGGTAGAAGACGGCCTTGCCGTTCATGCGCTGGAAGCGCGCGACGGTGTCGGTGTGCGTGTAGGAGAACACGTGGCCGATGTGCAGCGACCCGGACACCGTGGGCGGCGGGGTGTCGATGGAGTAGACGTCCGCGCGCTCGGCCGTGCGGTCGAAGTGGTAGACGCCGGACTCATCCCATACGTCGACCCACTTCGCCTCGATACCGTCCAGCGAGGGCTTGTCGGGCATGCGGAAGGAATGAGAGCCGTTGGTCATGGGGCAATGGTAGTGCTCTCCGGGCCGTGGTCGCTCCGGGTTTCGGGCCGTCACAGCGGGGGGTCGGCACCCCCCGGGCACGCTGGCGCGGGGTTGGCCCCTGACTCCCGCGAACGGACGTGAAAGGATCTCCCCGTACGCACGGGAGGGTGTGCGCCGGCCGCGCATCCTCCGTACACCCAACGGAAAACGGTGAAGGATTCGATGGCTAAGAAGGACGGCGGTGACCTCGGCCCCGCCCTCGTGGGCTTCGCGGCCGGGTTCGCCGCGCAGTACGTCATGCGCAAGGCCCTGAACTTTGCCTGGACCCGCGTGACCGGCGAGGAGCCGCCCACGGACGTGGACTCCCCCGACATCAGCCTGGGCACGGCGCTGAGCTGGGCCGTGATGGCCGGTGTCGGCACCGAGGTGGCCCGGGTGCTGGCCGTGCGCGCCGCCCGCGCCAGGATGTTCGGCGCCGGTCCCGGCGAGCTGGAGGTCTGACGCCGCGAAGGCGACGACGGCGGGCGGCCGACCGCACCGCAGTGTGGTCGGCCGTCCGCCGTCGTGTTCCACCGCGCTCCCCGCGAGGAGCCCGGAAGGCCTCACACGCTCCCTCCGAACGGCGGCGGGGTGGTTTCGCGACCGCGCGGGCGGGAGCCGCCCGGGACGGGACGGTTCAGGGGCCGTCCCGTCCGCTCAGGCGCACTCCTTGCAGACCAGCTGGCCGGCGCGCTGCTCGGCGAGCTGGCTGCGGTGGTGCACCAGGAAGCAGCGCGAGCAGGTGAACTCGTCGGCCTGGCGCGGGAGCACGCGCACCGCGAGTTCCTCCCCCGACAGGTCGGCACCGGGCAGTTCCATGCCCTCGGCCACCTCGTCGGGGTCGACGTCGATCGTGCCGGTGCCCTTGTCCACGCGCCGCGCCTGCAGCTCCTGGAGGCTGTCCTCGTTGATGTCCTCGTCAGTCTTGCGCGGGCTGTCGTAGTCGGTGGCCATCTCTGCTAACTCCCATCCCCCTCGTTCAGTGCCTCGTCGCGCGGGTGTAACGCTTGAGAGACCTTGGTTGTGCCCGGTTCGGCCGATGAGTTTTCCCGATGTCGGCGGACCGTGTCCCCTCCCGGGCCACTGTCCACAGGTCAGCAGCACTTTCGCCGCCTCGTGACCGAAGGCGGCCACGTGTGACTGCGCCGGGGCCGCACCCCTGTGTCCTACCCAACGTCGGCTGCCTCGTAGACCTGGGAAATCCGTTTTCGCCCACTCCGGACAAAGCGCGGGACACTCCCCCAGGGGCGGACGAAAAGCAGGACATGCCCACGTCAGGAGGGATTCCCTCCGTGTCCACGCCCGGGGAAGCATACCCACCCGGGGTCGGCACCCGTGACACGGGTCGGCGTGTCATCGGACACGTATAGATACCACGAAGACCGGCCAAACGCAGATCGGCCCGGTGGACGGGTTCAGCGCCGCTCCGCGCCCTCTCCCGGAGGAAGGGGGAGGCGCACGGTGACGACCAGTCCTCCCCCGGCGCGCGGCCACGCGGTCACCGCGCCCTCGTGCGCGCGCACCACGGACCGGACGATGGACAGCCCCAGCCCCGCGCTGCGTCCCGAGCCCACCCGGTCGCCGGAGCCCCGGCGGAACGGCTCGAACAGGCCCTCGATCTCGTAGGCGGGGATGACCTTGCCGGAGTTCTCCACCTGGACGGCGGGCGTGCCCTCGTACATGCCGCTGCGCACGGTGATCTCGCCCCCCTCGACGTTGTACTTGAGGGCGTTCTCCACCAGGTTGCCCACGAGCCGCTCCAGCAGCACGGGGTCGCCGACCACCGTCGCGGGGCGCAGGTCCTGGCGCAGGCTCAGGCCGGAGTCGGCCACCGGTGCGCTGAGCTGGCTGAGCACCGTCCCGGCCACCTCGCCCAGGTCGACCTTGGCGCGGACCTCCAGCTCGCGGTCGCTCTTGGCGAGCAGGAGCAGCCCCTCGATGAGGCGTTCGTGGCGGGCGTTGGTCTCCAGCAGGGTCTGTCCGACGCTCTTGAGGTCGGCCGAGACGTCGGGGGCGCTGAGCGCCACCTCCAGCAGGGTGCGGTTGATCGCCAGCGGCGTGCGCAGCTCGTGCGAGGCGTTGGCGACGAAGCGGCGCTGGCCGTCGAAGGCGCGGTCCAGGCGCTCCAGCATGCCGTCGAAGGTGTCGGCGAGCTCGCGGATCTCGTCGTCGGGCCCGGACAGGGCGATGCGCTCGTGCAGGGAGCGCTCCGACAGGCGGCGGGCGATGCGGGTGATCTTCTGGAGCGGGGACAGCGCCCTTCCGGCCACCGCGTAGCCCAGGGCGACCGCGAGCAGGCCCACCAGGAACAGCGCGAGCAGCGAGAACCGGGTGACGTGGGTGAGCACCTGCTCGATGAGGTCCCTGTGCGCCCGCAGCTCGGCGAAGCTCTGCTCGACCAGGAGCGCGTTGAGCAGGACCGCGACGATCAGGTAGTTGACCAGGACCAGCACGGAGCCCGCGGCGAAGAACAGCATCCCGTAGATGAGGGTGAGCCGCGCGCGCAGGCTGAGGTTGTCGGTGAAGTGGTGCACCCGGGCGGCGGCCGCGGAGCGCTCGGCCCCCGCGCCCTCGGGGGTGAGGGTGTTGAGGCGCCGCCACGTACCGGTGTCGCCGGGGCGGGTGGGCTCGACCTGTCCCGGTTCGGTCCGCTCCGCCGGTCTCACAGCCGGTACCCGGCGCCGGGGACGGTCTGGATGACGGGTGGGTCGCCGAGCTTCTTGCGCAGGGTCATGACGGTGACGCGGACGACGTTGGTGAAGGGGTCGGCGTTCTCGTCCCAGGCCTTCTCCAGCAGCCCCTCGGCGCTGACCACGGTCCCCTGGGCGCGCATGAGCACCTGGAGGACGGCGAACTCCTTGGGGGTGAGGGTGACCTCGCGGCCGTCGCGGTGGACGCGGTGGTTGGCCGGGTCGAGCGTGATGCCGTGGCGCTCCAGGACCGGGGGAAGCGGGGGCGCCGAGCGGCGGCCGAGGGCGTGGACCCGGGCGATGAGCTCGGCGAAGGCGAAGGGCTTGGCCAGGTAGTCGTCGGCGCCGATGGTGAGGCCCTCGACCTTGTCCTGGACGCCGTCGGAGGCGGTGAGCATCAGGATGCGTCCGTTGTAGCTCTCCTGGACCAGGGCGCGGGCCACGTCGTCGCCGTGGGTGCCCGGCAGGTCGCGGTCCAGCACGACGACGTCGTAGTCGTTGACCGCGGTGTACTCCAGGGCGGCGTCGCCGTCGTAGACCACGTCCACGGCCATCGCCTCGCGCCGCAGTCCGACCGCCACTGTGTCGGCCAGGACCCGTTCGTCTTCGACCACGAGTACGCGCACGTTGTCCTTCTCGAGCGTTGGTCCGCAAAGAAAGGGGGCCGCTGCCGGCGCATCCCCCAACACACCGGCAGCGGCGTTCTTGGTCCCGGCCGCGTCATCCGTTCTTTCACAGTCGGGGTAAGGAGACGGTAAACCCGTCGGGGCGGTTTCGCGAACCGCCCGCTTTCCTCGCCCCGCGTGAACGCGGGCGCTGGGCCGGGAGCTTCACGCTCCCCTGGGCACGGGGAGCCGCTGCCGGCGAATCCCCCAACCGCCGGCAGCGACTTAACCCCGCACATCTCAAAACTGACACATCAAGAATAAGAAACAAGTAAGCACCAGCCCTCCCGGGAAAATGTGTCATGGGACACCCTTGTCCGACACATGGTGTAATCCGCACCGGAGGACCCGGCGTCCGGCCCCGGTGGCCCGTCGGCGCGCTCCCCCGGCCCGGCGCGGCGGGGTCGGCCGCCCGGAGACGGGGGGGGCGGCCGCGGGGCGGATCACGAAAGCATCACACCGGGATTCGGTGGTTTGGGCGAAGGTCCGGCAGGGGTACAGGAGGAGGACGCGCGCGTGGACACCGGCCCCTGGCCGGACCGCGACGCGCACGCATGTCACAGGGACGTGACACTTCGACCGTGCGGACGCCGTGGCGTGCGCGAACGGATTCCGCGCCGGAGCACCCTCGTGCCCCGGTGCTTACCCCTGGAAGAGGTGCAATGGGCGAGTTCCTCGCGGAGATCAAGGTCCGTATCAACGAGACCTACCGGTCGTTCCAGGCTGCTCAGGCCGCTGGAGACGACTTCCTCGCCGACACTCACGCGTCGGAGCTGGAGGACCTGTACCGCATCGCGGCTCGCAACGGCGTCGACACCTGCGCCTGAAAGCGCTGAGGGGCGCGGTGGGCACACGGCCCGCCGCGCCCCTCGTGTGTTCCGGGGGAGCCCGGCCCCGCCGGGTGGTCGCGGGGCCGGGCTCCCGTCAGCCGTCGGTGTCGGCGCCCAGCGGGGCCAGGAGGGCCTCCAGGGCTCCGTAGAGCTCCGGGCGGGCCGCGATGACCAGGTCGTTGCTGGGCGGTCCCGAGCGCGCTCCTCCCAGCCGCAGGCCCGCCTCGCTCGCCACCAGGCCGGGGGCGCACCAGTCCCAGGGGTGGAGGCCGCGCTCGTAGTAGGCGTTGCAGCGGCCCGCGGCGAGTCCGGTCAGGTCCACCGCGGCCGACCCGCCGCGGCGGATGTCGCGGATGCGCGGGATCACCTCCAGCAGGACCCTGGCCTGCTGGACGCGGCGCTCGGGGAAGTACCCGAAGCCGGTGGCCACCAGGGCCTGCTCCAGCGGCACGGCGGGCGGGGCCTCCAGGACGCGGCCGTTCAGGCGCGCGCCGCCGCCGAGGACCGCCTCGTAGGACTCACCGAGCCGGGGGACGTTCACGGCCGCGGCCACCACCACGCCGTCGACCTCCGCGGCGACGGACACGGCCCAGTCGGACCGGCCGTACAGGTAGTTGACGGTGCCGTCGATGGGGTCCACGACCCAGCGCACACCGCTGGTGCCGCCCTCGCCGCCGCCCTCCTCCCCCAGGAAGGCGTCCTCGGGGCGCGCGGCGAGCAGGCGGGTGCGGATGAGCTCCTCGGTGGCCCGGTCCATCTCGGTGACGACGTCGGTGGGACTGGACTTGGTGTCGAGCACGGTGATGCCCGCCTGCCCCTTGGCGGCGAGCTCACCCGCCTCCGCGGCCACGCTCACGGCGAGGTCGCGCAGGCTCTCGCGGTCGGGTGCGGCGTGGGTGGTACTCACTGGCTGTCCTCCGTGGCGTGGTGTCGCGCGCCGGGGTGCGTCCCGGACGCGGGTCCGGCCGGGGCCGCGGTCCGCGGCCCCGGCCGGGCGTGGGCGGCTCAGAGCAGTTCGGGCCTGCTCCACTCCTTGCCGTGCACGTGGTGGTCGAGGAAGGCGAAGACGGTCTCGTACCAGATCCGGGCGTTCCCGGGGGTGAGGATCCAGTGGTTCTCGTCCGGGAAGTACAGGAACTTGGCGTCCACCTCGTGCAGCATCAGGTCGCGCCACAGGCGCAGGCCCTCGGAGATGGGCACCCGGTAGTCCTTGTCGCCGTGGATGACGAGCATCGGGGTGCGGATGCGGTCCGCGTGCAGGTGCGGGGAGTTGAGGGTGTAGCGCTCGGGGCGCTCCAGCGGGGTGCCGAACTCGCGCTCCCACACCGGCGGGTAGTCGGTGGTGCCGTTGAAGCCGTCCAGGCCCCACAGGGAGGCGTGGGAGACGATGGCCCTGAACCGGTCGGTGTGGCCGGCGATCCAGTTGGCCATGTAGCCGCCGAAGGAGCCGCCCATCATGGCGGTGCGCTCGGCGTCGATGTCCTCGCGCGCCTCGGCGGCGTCGGTGACGGCCATGACGTCGGCGAAGGTGCGCGGCCCCCACTGGCCCCAGGCGCGGCGGAGCATGTCCTGGCCGTAGCCGGTGGACAGGGCGGGGTCGGGCAGCAGGACGGCGTAGCCGCGCGCGGCGAGCAGCCACGGGTTCCAGCGCCAGGACCAGCCGTTGAAGCTCATGTAGGGGCCGCCGTGGACCCAGAGCATGAGCGGGGCGGGCGAGTCGGCCGAGGCCTCCTCGGGCAGCACCAGCCAGGAGCGGATCGGGGTGCCGTCGTCGGCGGTGGCCTCGATCTCGGTGAGGGTGCCGGGCATGGTGAGCTCGGAGCCGGGGGTGCGCAGGTGCACGGGCTGGCCGTCGGCGGCGTCGGCGGCCAGGCGCACGGGCGCGGGCGGGGCGTCCCAGGCGTCGCGCAGGGCGTAGACGTGGCGGCCGTCGGGGGACGGGTTGAGGTTGCTGTAGGCGCCGTGGTCGCCGGTGACGCGGGTGAGCGCGCCGCTGTCCAGGTCGATCCGGAAGACGGGCCGGCGGCCGCCGTGGTCGGCGACGAGGAACACCGCGCCGGAGTCGGCGGCCCAGGCGAGTTCGCGGGGCCACAGCTCGTGGTCGGCGAGCAGGTCGCGGCCCTGTCCGGTGGCCAGGTCGACCAGCCAGGCGGTCTCGTCCCGGGGTTCGCCGTCGTAGTCGCCCTGGGAGCTGCGCACGAGCAGGACGTGGCGGCCGTCGGGGGAGACGAGCGGGCCGTCGAAGTCGTGGTCGGGGTCGGTGGCCAGGGTGCGGCGCCGGCCCGTGGCGGTGTCGATGGCGACGACGTCGGTGCGCCGGGCGCCCCGGCCGACGGGGACCTGCCACTCGGTGACCAGGGTGGTGCCGTCGGGGGTGAGGTCGCCGCTCGCGCCCAGGAGCGCCATCCCCGCGTCGGGGGTCAGGTCGCGCGGGTCGCCGAGCCTGGAGTCCTCGTCCGCGGGCGGTTCGGCGACCAGGTAGCGGGGGTGTCCGGGGCCGATGTCGCTGTCCCAGGAGCGCACGGGCAGCGCCTCGTGCAGGATGGCGGTGACCCCGGCCTCCTCGCGGGCCTTGCGCGCCTCCCTGTCGGCCTCCTCGTCCTCGCTGAGGGGGAGGGTGTCGGCGGTGAGGGCGACCAGTCCGGAGTCGCGGGCGACCGTGAAGGAGCCGATGCCTCCGGGACGGGAGGCCACCTGGCGGGCCTCGCCGCCGTCGGCGGGCAGGAGCCACAGGGCGGTGCGGGCCTTGGCCTCGGCCTCGGCCTCGGGGTCGGGGCGGCCGGTGGTGAACAGGACCGAGCCGTCGGGCAGGAAGCCGACGCCGCTCTCGCCCTTGGCCGAGCGGGTGAGGCGTCTGGGCGCGCGCCCGCCCTCGGACTCGGGGGCGGTGTCGATCTCCCACAGGGCGCTGCGGAAGGACTTGGCGTCGGGGGCGAGGCCGCTGACGGGCGCGACCAGACGGGTCCCGTCCGGTGAGAGGCGCAGTCCGTTGACGCGGCGGAGTCGGACGTACTCCGGCAGTTCATACCAGGAACGGACCAAGACACATACTCCCTGAACGTCGGCGTGGGGTCGGGGCGGACACCGTCGAGCGGGCCGTGGGGCGACTGTGGTCCCCCGCCCTCCCGCGGGCGGTGTCAGCAGCGTTTACTCACCTTCCCACACGTCCGGGGCGGTGGGTCGGGTCGGGGCGCGCATCCCGTGAGGGGCCGCGGGAGGCCCTCCACTCCAGGATGACCCGCCAGGGCCGTCGCACCAAGCCCTTTCGCCGGTCTGTGGACGACCCCGTGTCGAGCCGCGTCGAGCCGCGCCGGGACCGCCGGCCGACGGCGGGGGATCCGTCGGCCGCGCGGTTCAGCGCCTCAGGCCGGGCACGAGCAGTCGGTGCAGCGCGCGAGCGAGCTCAGGCGCCGGGGCTCGGCCCGTTCGGCGTACTCGCGGACCAGGTCGGTCACCATGGACACGAACGCGGGGTGCGTGCCGGGGCTGAGCGCGCGCTCGTAGCCGATGCCGAGCTTCTTGGCGGTGTCGCGGGCCTCCACGTCGAGGTCGAACTTGACCTCCATGTGGTCGGAGACGAAGCCGTGCGGAATCACGACCACGGCGGGCACGCCCTCGGCGGCCAGCTCCTCCATGCGGTCGTTGACGTCGGGCTCCAGCCAGGGCTGGCTGGGCGGGCCGCTGCGGCTCTGGTAGACGACCTCGTACGGGTAGTCGCGGTCGAGCCCCCCGGCCACCAGGCGCGCCACCTCGGCCAGCTGGGCGCCGTAGGCCCCCTCGGGGCCGAAGGCCTGTCCGGGGCCGCCGCTGGCCTCGGCCATCGTCGTGGGGATGGAGTGCGCCGAGAAGAGCAGGCGCGCGCCCTCGCGCTGCTCCGCGGGCAGGGCGTCCAGGGCGGCGCGGGTGTGCTCGACCAGCGGTTCGACGAACCCCGGGTGGTCGTAGAAGGGCCGGATGAGGTCCACCTCGGGGGCGTCCTCGCCCAGCGCGGCGCGGGCGCGGGCGATGTCCTCCTCGTAGGCGGTGCGGCTGGACCAGTTGCAGTACGCGGAGGTGGGCAGCGCCAGGACGCGGCGCACGCCGTCCTCCTTCATCCGGGCGAGGGTGTCGGTGAGCATCGGGGCCCAGAACCGGTTGCCCCAGTAGACGGGCAGGTCGATCCCGTTGGCGGCGAAGTCGGCGGTGACCGCGGCGAGCAGGTCGCGGCACTGCTGGTTGATCGGGCTGACACCGCCGAAGAGGAAGTAGTGCTCGCCGACCTCGGCGAGCCGCTCACGGGGGATGTTGCGGCCCCGGGTGACGTTCTCCAGGAACGGGATGACCTCGTCCTCCCCCTCCGGGCCGCCGAAGGAGATCAGCAAAAACGCGTCGTAGTAGCTCACAGCTCTTATGAAACCAGCTCCGCCGGACCGGCTCGCGCGACCCCCCGGATGCGTGTCCTGTGGTCTTGGCCTCCTCCCCGCCCGGGGCCGCGTCCGGGGGAACCCGGCTCTGGCCGCGCGGGTGACCGGTCGGTAATGTCGCCGCATGACAGATGTGATGTGGCACACATGGGCGGGCACCCACCAGGCCCGGCCCAGGCGCACGGCGTCGCCGGGGAGCACCGCGGAGGTCGCCGCGGCGGTCTCCTCGGCCGCCGCCGAGGACCTGCGCGTCCGCATGGTCGGCACGGGTCACTCCTTCACCGACGTGGCCGTCACCGACGGCCTCCTCCTCTCCCCCACCTCCCTGACCCGGGTGCGCTCGGTCGATCCCGCCGCGGGCACGGCCACCGTCGAGGCGGGCCTGCCCCTGTGCGACTTCAACGACGTGCTGGCCGGGCACGGGGCGGCCCTGGCCAACATGGGCGACATCGCCGTGCAGACCATGGCGGGCGCGGTGCAGACCGGCACCCACGGCACCGGCCGGGACGCGGGCGGGCTGGCCGCGCAGGTGGTCGGCATGGAGATGGTGCTCGCCGACGGTTCGGTGGTGGAGTGCTCGGCCGGGCGGGAGCCGGAGCTGTTCCAGGCGGCGCGGGTGGGCCTGGGCGCCTTCGGCGTGGTCACCGCGCTGACCATGGCGGTGCGCCCGGCCTTCCTGCTGCACGCGCGCGAGGAGCCCATGCGGTTGGAGGAGGTGCTGGAGCGCCTGCCGGAGCTGCGCGCCGACAACGACCACTTCGAGTTCTACTGGTTCCCGCACACCGGCAACACCAACACCAAGCGCAACAACATCAGCGCGGGTCCGGCCCGGCCGCTCTCGCCCTTCCGCGCCTGGCTGGACGACGAGTTCCTGTCCAACACGCTCTTCGAGGGCGTCAACCGGGTGTGCCGCCGCTTCCCCCGCGCGGTGCCCGCGGTGAACCGGGTCAGCTCGCGCGCGCTGACGGCGCGCAGCTACACCGACGCCTCGTACCGGGTGTTCGCCTCGGTGCGCGACGTGCGGTTCGTGGAGATGGAGTACGCGATCCCCGCCGAGCACCTGGCCGACGTGCTGCGCGAGGCCGGGTCGATCGTGGACCGGCGCGGCCACCGGGTGAGCTTCCCGGTGGAGGTGCGCTTCGCCCCGGCCGACGACGTGTGGCTGTCCACCGCCTACGGGCGCGACACCGCCTACGTGGCGGTGCACATGTACCAGGGCACCCCCTACGAGGCCTACTTCGCCGACCTGGAGGCGCTGTTCACCTCCGTGGGCGGGCGCCCCCACTGGGGCAAGGTGCACACGCGCGACCGCTCCTACCTGGAGGGCGTCTACCCGATGCTGGGCCGGGCCCTGGCGGTGCGGGACCGCGTGGACCCCGGGCGCCGGTTCGGCAACGCCTACCTGGAGCGGGTGCTGGAGTAGCCGCGCGGCACGACCGGCCAGGGGCCGCCGTCGACGTGTCGGCCGGCCCCGGGCGCCTCGCGGCGGCTGGACCCGGCCGTTCCCGACGGCTGAGGGCCCCGGCCGCCGCGAGGCGCGCTCAACCGGTCTGGGGCACGGCGGGCGGGGGCGCGGGGACGGCCTCCTCGCCGCCCTGTCCGCCGGTCCCGGGGCCGGGGACCTGCCCGCCCGGGTCCTGGGTCCCGCCGCCGTCCTCCGGCGGTCCGGTGGGCTCGGTGGTCCCGCCGGTGCCGCCGGGGGCCTCCTCCTCCGTGCCGCCGCCCTCGCCGGTCCCGCCGTCCTCGGGCGCTCCGGTCTCTGGGGCGGGCTCGGTCGGCTGGCCGGTGCCCGGGACCTGCTCCTGCTCCTGATCCCCGAACGAGGGGTCGGGGGCGTCCTCCCCGGTCCCCTGGTCCTCTGGTACGTCCTCCTCGGCCGGGGGCGCGGAGGTGGAGCCGCCGAACAGCGTGGGCGCGCTGGGCTCCTCCGAGCCCTGGGTCCAGGAGGTCAGCGAGCGCCCGGTGAACAGCTCGAACACCAGGATGACCAGCATGACCAGGGCGAAGACCGCGGCGGCCGGGATGACCAGGGAGCGCCAGCCGCGCCGCCGACCGCCCTCGCGTTCGCCGGCGCCGCCGGCTTCGTCGTCGGAGCCGCCGTGATCACCGGAGCCGTCCGCTCCCGGAGGCCACGGACCGACGGCGGGCGTCCGCGCGGTGGCTCCGGGGTCGGCCGGTGTCCGGGTCCGGCCGTCCAGGGCGGGCAGGGCCATGGTGCGGGTGGCGTCGGCGTCCTCCCCGCCCCGGGACGGGGGCTCGGTCCCGGTTCCGGAGACCTGCCGGAGCAGGGCGGTCTCGGAGATGCCCTCGGGCGGCGGCGCCACCGGGGCCCCCGGGGCGTGGGGTACCGCCGCGGCGCCCCGGGGGCCGGAGGCCCGCCCGGCCAGCTGCCTGGCCTGCTCGCCGCCGCGTGAGAACCAGTGCTGCAACAGCGGGCTGACGAGTGTGCTGAGCGCGGCCATGACGGCGGCGCCGATGACCGTGCCGTACACGTTCAGGTAGGAGGCCGCGGTGGCCGCGGCCAGCGTCGCGGCTCCGGCACCGGCGACCTGGGAGACGCTCAGGTCGAACCTCTTCCCTCCCTTGGCGTCCTCCTCCCCTTCTTCCTGGTCGTCGTGGTGTGCGGTCCGACCCATCCGGTCGTCCCCCCTTCGTCGGCCGCGCGCGGGCGCGACGGGACTCTCAGCGCGGGATGGGCGTGTGGTGGGGCATACAGCCCCACAGACCCTGAACTTCACATTTCGCCCATAGCTTGATAACTCAGGCTAAGGGCGACAGGTTTCCGATAACGCCATGAAATAAGAAGCATCACTCTCTGGCACACATCGGCGTGTCGAGTTGCGTCCCGGAGGGTCCGTGTACCCGTGGAACGGTCCGGGATCGGAGTTTTTCCCAGACCTGGGGTGATTCGGGAGACGCGGGATACCATCACGGCTGAGCCCTCGTGCGGGATCGGCGACATTCCCCCGCGATCGCTCCCGGTCGCGGAAGCGTCAGCGTGCCAAGATTGGCACCGAAGCGACCGTGAGGGCCCCGGGTACCCCCGGGGCGGCTCCCACCGCGGCGACAGCCGCGGATCGGGAGGCGGGCACACAGTTCGGACATGCCGGGCGCGGTACTGGCCGAACAGTTGTCGGCCGACCAGACTTGGAGAACGCGGGGGCGGGTCGCGGGACCTGCCCTCGACGGGACGCGAAAGGGAGGGCGATGCACGAGCTTCGCCTCGTGGCCGTGAGCGAGGACGGCACCTACCTGGTGCTCGCCAGCGCCGGCCGTGGAACCCGTTTCACGCTGCCCGTCGACGACCGCCTCCGCGCCGCAGTACGCGGCCAGTTCTCCCGGCTCGGCCAGTACGAGATCGAAGTGGAGAATCCGTTGCGCCCCAAGGAAATCCAGGCCCGTATCCGGTCCGGCGAGACCGCGGAGGCCATCTCCGAGATCTCCGGTATCCCCATCGAGAGGGTCCGCTGGTTCGAGGGCCCCGTCCTCCAGGAACGCGAGTACATCGCCCAGCAGGCCCAGCGCGCGAGCGTGCGCGCGCACGGCGACGCCGCCCCGGGCCCCTCCCTGGAGGAGTTGGTCACCAAGCGGATCGGCGCGCACCAGCTGGAGACCGGTGACGCGGCGTGGGACTCGTGGAAGCGCGAGGACCGTTCCTGGCAGCTCAAGCTCGTGTTCCTGCACGGCGGCGAGGAGCGCGTCGCCCACTGGCTGTACGAGCCCAGACACAACAGCGTGGCCCCGGCCGACGAGGAGGCCGCACGGTTCTCCTCGCCCGACCCCGAACCCGTGTCCTCCCCCGGCGCGACCGTGACGCCCTTCGCCCCGCGCCGCACCGAGACCGCCTCGGACCTGCCCCGGTCCGAGTCCCAGCCGTCCTCCGGGCGCGAACGCCCCGCGCCCCCGCGCCCGTCCTCCGCCGCGCACCGGGACGAGCCGCCGCGCCCGGCCGCCGCCGAGCGCCACCCCGCCGAACGCCGTCCCGCCGAGCGGGAGCGTGCCCCGGAGCGGCCCGCCGAGCGCGAGCGGGCCACCGGACGCCAACCGCTGGAGTGGGACCGCTACCCGGAGCCGCAGGCGGAGCGGTACGAGCGGCCGCGCGGGGAACAGCCCGTCGCGCGCCCCGCCGCGCGGGCGGAACCCGAGCGGTGGCCCGCGTACGAGCGCGGGGCCGAGCCCGAGCGGCGGACGCGGAGCGAGCGCTGGCCCGAGTCCGAGCGCTGGCCCGAGACCGAGCGGTGGCCCGAGACCGCCGCCCGCGACGAGCCCCCGGCACAGGAGCGCCGCCGCCCCGAGCGGCGGACCGAACCGGCCGCCTACGACGAGCCCGCGGTCGAGGAACGGCGCCGCCCCGAACGCCGGGCGGACTGGCCGGAGGCCCGTCCCGCCAGGCCGGTCGAGCCCGAGGCCGCCCCGCCCGCCGGGGAGGGCCCCGCCCAGCAGCGTCCGGCCCCGCGCCGCCGCCGCGCCACCATCGACCTCAACGACAACGGCGTCCCCCGCCGCGCCGCCGAGCAGCCGCCCGCGGCCGCGGTCCCGGCCGCCGCCAGCGGCGGCCCCTCCGCGGCCAAGCGCAAGGGACGCGGCCGACGCGCCTCGGTCCCGTCGTGGGACGAGATCATGTTCGGCTCCAAGAAGGACGAGTAGGGCGCTCCCGCGCCCGCGGGGAGGGGTCGGCCGCACGGTGCGGCCGACCCCTCCCTCACGTCCGCCCCGGTCCGCGCGGGTCCGGCCGCACGCCCCCGCCGTCCGGCCCCGCGTCCCGCGGGTCGACGAGGAAGGGGCGCACCATCTCGGGGGTGACCCGGGCGGCGAAGGCCACCGACTCCTCGAACGAGGCGTCCTGCGCGGTGTAGCCGCCCGCGCCCGCGCCGACCGTGACCTGGAGGTCGGCCAGCGAGGACGGGCGCTGGAAGAGGGTCTGGGTCCAGGTCCAGCCGATCACCGCCGAGTGCTCCACCGTCGCCTGGGAGCGGCGCAGCGAGCCCGAGCGCACGCTCACCCGCCCACCGTCGTGGCCGTGGCCCAGGGAGCGGTACCGGTCCACGCCCAGGAGCACGCCCAGCACCGCCAGGACTCCGGCCGTCCAGGCCAGCCACGCGGCGTCCACGGCCAGGGCGACCGCCAGGAGCAGCACGAACGGCCCCGAGGAGCGGGTCAGGCGGCGGTACAGGGCGGCGCGCGGATGCCGGTTCAGGCCGCCCCGGTACCGGACCAGTGCGCGGTCCACGACGTCCTCGACCACCGCGCGGGGCCCGATCGGCAGCAGCACCGCGCGGTTGGCGGCGTCGCCCAGCCCGGTGACGATGGCGCGCAGGCGCACCGCCCCGCGCAGGCGTTCGAGGGGGTTGTCCAGGAGCTCGTACCCGCGGATGCGGCGCTTCTCCAGCGTCACGCTGCGCCGGGTGAGCAGTCCCCGCTCGGCGACCAGGGAGCCGTCGCGCTCCCTGAGGGTGAAGCCCCAGTGGGTGAGCGCGTAGGAGACCACGGCGAACACCGGCATCAACAGCACCAGCGCACCGGCGAAGAGGGCCGCGGACAGCAGGATCAGGTTGTGGTCGGAGGTGGTCACCCAGTCCACGAGGTAGTCGGTGGCCAGGTCCCCCGCGGTCTGCTGGACCATCCCGAACAGGGTGGCCAGGACCGCGAACGGGGTGAGCAGGTACCCCAGGCTCAGCGCTCCGTACAGGTACCACGAGCGGGGCATGGCGAAGTGGGTGACGGTGTCGTCGCCCCCGGCGGCCCCGGGCGTCTCCCCGGGTCCCGGCTCGCCCTCACCCGTGCCGGGCCCGCCCGGCGCGGCGGGTGGCGCGACTGCCCCGGCCCCGCGACCGGTGAGCACCGCCCTGCGGTGCAGCAGCACCCGGCGCAGGCGGTCGGCCTCGCCCGCCGACACGGCGTCGAGCTTGCCGTCCTCGGTGGCGCCCGCGGAGCCCGCGGCGGCCTCGACGTGGACCACGGCCACGCCCAGCAGCCGGTGCAGCAGGGTGCTGGTGACGTCCACGCCGCGCACCCGCTCCAGCGGGATGGTGCGCTGGGAGCGGCGGAGCAGGCCCCGGCGGATCTCCAGCCGGTCCCCGGCGACCTCGTAACGGGTGGTGCGCCAGGTGACGATCCCGCCCACGAGCAGGGCCACGACGGTCGCTCCCGTGGCGGCGAGCACCCAGGCGTTGAACCCGCCGAGCACCAGCCCGGCGATGATCGGCACCAGGAGGCCCCTGAGCTGGTTGATGGGGCCCACGACCACGCTGCGGGGGCTGAGGCGGCGGGCGCGCTCGGCTCCGAAGGCCTCCGCGCCCCCGCCGTCCTGCCCGCCCCACCAGTCGCGGGGGCCGTCGGAACGCTCCCGCCCGGGCTCCGGGGGCGTCTCGGGGCCGGGGCCGGGGAGCGCGTGGGCGTCCGGGTCCTGGAAGGCGTGGGCTCCGGAGCCCGCGGGCGTGTGGGCGCCGGGGCTCCAGGGCGCCCGGGGGTCGGCGGTCGGGCCGCGGTCGGCGGCCTCCCCCGTGCCCCGGTCCGAGCGCGCGGGGCCGCTTCCGGGGGCGACCCAGCCGCCGTGGTCGTCGGGCTCGGCCGGGTCCGGCGGGCCGTGGTGTTCGCCGTGTCCGTCCATCAGGTCGCGTCGTCCCGCAGCGTACCGGCGCGCACGGCCAGTTCCTCGCTCAGCAGGCGCGCCTCCTCGGCGTCCAGCCCCTCGATCGTGGACGACCCGGCGTAGGAGGCGGTCTGCACCTCCAGCGTCGCCACGCCGAACAGGCGCTCCAGCCACCCCTGCGTGTGGTCCACCGTCTGCAGGCGGTTGACCGGGACCAGCTGCCAGGAGCGGCTGACCCAGCCCGCCCGGGTGTAGATGACGTCCCCGGCCACCTCCCAGCGGTGCACCCGGTACCTCCACGAGGGGACGACGGCGATCCTGCCCAGGGCGTAGAGCGCGTAGACCCCCGGCAGCAGCCAGGCGTTGTCCCTCGCCCACGGGGGGATCCACGCCCAGCCCAGCGACGAGGCCGCCCAGGCGACCGCCGACAGCATGAGCAGGACGACCACGCTGGCGAACATCAGGCGCAGGGTCCACACACCGATCGCCCGGCCGCTCACGCGGCGCAGCGGCGGACGCAGCCGCGCGGCCGCCTCGGGCCCGGACGGTCGCGGCGGCTCATGGGGACCGGGTGTCGCGGGGGTGTCCATCACGCGCACGAGTCTAGGGCCTCGCCCCGCGCCCGCCCCTTCCACCGCGGGCCGCCGACGAAGGCGCACGCCCTGACACGCGCTGACGGAGACGTCCGTTTCCTGGAGGTTTCTCCGTCAGGCGCTGTCAGCGTTCTGTCAGACCGGTTGGCCAGACTTGACAGCAGACGTTGACATCTGGAGGAGCGATGACTGACGCCATCCGCGCGGAGGGCCTGGTCAAGCAGTTCAAGGGCAAACGGGCCCTGGACGGCGTGGACCTGAGGGCCAGGACGGGGGCCGTGCTGGGCGTCCTGGGACCCAACGGCTCCGGGAAGACCACGACGGTGCGCATCCTGGCGACCCTGCTGCGCCCCGACGAGGGGCGCGCCGAGGTGGGCGGCTTCGACGTGGCGCGCCAGCCCCACGAGGTGCGCCGCCTGATCGGGCTGACCGGCCAGTACGCGGCGGTCGACGCCGACCTGACCGGAACCCAGAACCTCGTGCTGATCGCCCGGCTGCTGGGCTTCGACCGGGCCGGGGCGCGGGCGCGCTCGGCGGAGCTGATGGAGCGCTTCGAGCTCTCCGACGCCGCCGGCCGCCCCGCCAAGACCTACTCGGGCGGCATGCGCCGACGGCTGGACCTGGCCGCGAGCCTGGTCGGCCGCCCGTCGCTGCTGTACCTGGACGAGCCGACCACCGGCCTGGACCCGCACAGCCGCAACGGGTTGTGGGACGTGGTGCGCGGCCTGGTCGACGACGGCGTGACCGTCCTGCTCACCACCCAGTACCTGGAGGAGGCCGACCAGCTGGCCGACGACCTCATGGTGCTCGACCACGGCCGGGTGATCAGCGAGGGCACGCCCGAGGAGCTCAAGAGCCGGGCGGGCAACCAGGTGCTGGAGGTGCGCACCGTCGAGACCGGGCAGCTGTCCCTGGCCACCAGGATCATCGAGGCGGTCACCAGCACTCCGGTGTCCTCCGACGGGCTGCTCGCCAGCGTCCCGGTCACCGACTCGGCGGTCCTGCCCGAGGTGGTGCGCCGCCTGGACGAGCAGGGCGTGGCCGTCGCCGAGCTGTCACTGCGCAAGCCCAGCCTGGACGAGGTCTTCCTCGCCCTGACCGGGCACGCCGCCGAGGAGGAGGCCCCCCGGGGGGCCGTTGACGAAGGGACACGAGCATGAGCGCCGTGACGACCCGGACGCCGTCGGCGCGGCCGGAGGACGCGCCGACCACCCCGAAGCGGATCAGTCCGCTGATCACCGTGCGCAACGGCCTGCAACTGGCCTGGCGCAGCGTGCTGAAGATCAAGGCCAATCCCGAAGAGGTCTTCGGGCTGATGTTGCAGCCGGTCATGTTCGTGACCCTGTTCGTCTTCGTCTTCGGACAGGCGATGATGGGCGACTGGCAGTCCTACCGCGACTTCCTGATGCCCGGCATCATCGCCCAGTCGGTCATCTTCGCCACGCTGGGCACCGGCTTCTCCCTCAGCGAGGACGTGGAGAAGGGCATCTTCGACCGGTTCCGGTCTCTGCCCATCGCCCGCTCGGCCCCGCTGACGGGCGCCATCCTCGGCGACCTGGTCCGGTACTCGATCACCGTGGTGATGGTGCTGGTGGTGGGCATGGCCATCGGGTTCCGCCCCGAGGGCGGCGTGGTGGGCGTGGTCGTGGCGGCCGCCCTGGTGCTGCTGTTCGCGTTCGCCCTGTGCTGGATGTCGGCCTTCATCGGCATGATCGTGCGCACCCCCATGGCGGTGCAGGCGTTCGGGATGATCCTGATGTTCCCGCTGACCTTCAGCAGCTCGGCGTTCGTCAGCCCCGACGACATGCCCAGCTGGCTGCGGGTGGTGGCCGCCAACAACCCGGTCACCCACGTCGTGGACGCCATGCGCGCCCTGATGCTGGGTTCGGGCGAGGCCGCCGGTCCGGTGCTGTGGACCGTGGTGTGGGCCGCGATCATCACCGCGGTCTTCTTCCCGCTGGCGGTGTGGGCCTACCGGCGCCGCACCTGACCGGTTCCCGACCAGAACAGGTCGCGCGGCCGCCCCGGGTCCTCCGGGGCGGCCGCGCGCCGTTCGGCGGCGCCTCCCCGGGCAGGGGATCGGCCTCCGGGCCACCGCCTCCGCCCCGCCGGAGCACGCACGCCCCGCCGGGGCCGGCCCCGGGCACGGCGCGCCGGGGATCAGGGGCGCTCCGCGCCACCGGGCGCGTCCGCGGCCAGCCAGGCGTCCACGAGCCCGTGGATCCGGTCGGCGCTCATGTCCCGGACCCCGGCGAGGACGAGGTCGTACTCCCGTCCGCCCAGCTCCCGGCGCGCGCTCTCGCGGGCCCGCACCACCAGGGGCGTTGCGGTGTCGGGCATGCCGCGCAGCACCTCGGCGCAGGCCAGCAGCCAGGCGCCGCGCCGCGGGTCGTGTCCGACGGCCATCACGGCGAAGGTGTCCAGGACCTCCGCGCACACCGGACCCAGGCCGTGGTCGGCCAGCCGCCAGGCGCGCCGGGCGTGCTCCCAGGCCTCCCCGGTGTCACCGGCCCTCCAGGCGACGGTGGTGTACAGGGTCCGCCAGCCCGCCTCCACGTAGACGGGCGAGAACCCGCCCAGGCCCTTGAGGTCCTCACCCGCCCGGTCCAGGACCTGGCGGGCCGCGTCCGGCTCCCCCGCCTCCCGCAGCCACTGGCCCTCGGCCAGGCGCAGCAGCACCATCTGCTCCTTCTCCACGGGCCGCTCGGAGCCGAGGAGCCCCCACAGGTCCTCACGCGCGGCCTCCAGGTCACCGAGGTCGGTGAGGACCTGGGCCCGGCGGACGCGGAACATCCAGTCCAGCGCCTCCAGCCCCGCCTCCTCGGCCCTGCGCACGCCGAGGGTGAGCAAGTCGCGGCAGCGGTCGAGGTCCTCGAACCGGTACAGGTCAACGACCTGGACCAGCGCCTGGCACTCGCCCCAGGTGTCGCCGCACGCGCGGAACTGCTCCAGGGCGGCGTTCGCGCGCTCCATGGACCGACCAGTGCGCCCGTTGACCGCGTCGAACAGGGACAGCAGCGTTCCCACGAGGGCGCGCATCCACGGGTCGGGCTGGTCGGCCGCGGCGGCGAGGCGTTCGTGGGCGGCGCCGGTCGTCCCCTCCAGCAGCGCCCTGTACACCAGGCCGTAGACGAGCATGGGGTGCTCCTCGGCCCGCTGTCCGGCCCCTTCCAGGACGGCCTCGACCTCGCGTATGCGCTCCAGGACCGACTCGTGGTCGGTGGTCGTGTCGGCCCGCTGGAACAGGCAGCTGGCGTAGGCCACGGCGCGCCCCTCGGGCACCCGGTCGCCGACCATGTCCAGGACGTCCACGGCCCACTGGTGGAGCTGGCGCCAGGAGCCGCACAGGGTCCAGTACCACTGGGTGCACTCGACCAGGTCCAGGGCCAGTCCGGCGTCGCGCCGCTCGACGGCCCAGCGCACGGCGGCGCCGCAGTTGTCGGCCTCCGCGGCCAGCCGGGCGAGCAGCTCCCCCTGGCGCGGGCCGCGCAGCAGCGGGTCGGCCCAGCGCCACAGGTCGCGGACGTGGCGGGCGTGCGCGTCGCGCACGCGCTCCTCCTCCCCGCTGCGCGCCAGGCGTTCGGCGGCGTAGGCCCGCACGGTCTCCAGCTGCCGGTAGCGGGGCGGGGTGTCGTCACGGTCGGGGTTCTCGGCGACCACGAGGGACTTGTCGACCAGGGCGAACAGGACGGTCCACGCGTCGTGGCCGCCGATCTCCCCCTCGGTGCCGGGGTCGGCGCAGACCCGTTCGACGGCCTCCAGGGTGGCTCCCCCGGCGAAGATCGACAGGCGGCGCAGCAGGCGGCGCTCGGGTTCGTCGAGCAGGTCCCAGCTCCAGTCGACGACGGCGCGCAGGGTGCGGTGGCGCGGCAGCGTCGACCGGGCGCCCCCGGTGAGGAGCCGGAAGCGGTCGCGGAGCCGGTCGGCGAGCTGGGCGGTGGTCATGGAGCGCAGGCGCGCGGCGGCCAGCTCCAGTGCCAGCGGCAGGCCGTCCAGCTCGCGGACGACGCGGACGACGTGGGCGACGTTGTCGGGGGTGACGCGAAAGCCCGGACGCACGGCGGCGGCGCGTTCGGTGAACAGGACGACCGAGGAGCAGGCGGCGGCCCGGTCGGCGGAGGCCCCCTCGGGCGGCATGTCCAGGGAGGGGACGGGCAGGAGCTGTTCGCCGGGCACGCCCAGGGGTTCGCGGGAGGTGGCCAGGATCCGCAGGCCGGGGCAGCGGGCCAGCAGCGTCGCCACGGCGGAGGCGGCCTCCTCGACGATGTGCTCGCAGTTGTCCAGGACGAGGAGGACGGGGCGGTCGCCGACGAAGGAGACCACCCGTTCCAGGAGCGGAACGATGGCGGCGGGGGCCTTGGGGGCCGCGGAGCGCGCCTGGAGCACGGCGTGCTCGCGCAGCTCCAGCGCGGAGGCCAGCGCCTGGGGGACGTCCGCTGCCGTCCTGGAGGCGAGTTCGACGAACCAGCCGCCGCGGGCGAGCAGGGAGGGCGCCCGCGCGGCCAGCGCGGAGGCGCTCTCGATCGCCAGGCGGGTCTTGCCCGCTCCGCCGGGGCCCAGCAGGGTGACCAGGCGTTCGCGGGTGAGCAGGTCCACGGCGGTGTCCACCTCGGTGTCACGCGGCACGAAGCTGGTCAGGGAGGCGGGCAGGCGCAGGGGCGGGGCCGGAGCCGGGGGCGGAACGGGGGGCTCGGCGGAGGGGGACGCGTCGAGTTCGCCGCGCAGCAGCCTCAGGTGCAGGTCGCGCAGTTGGGGTGAGGGGTCCAGGCCCAGCTCGTCGGCCAGGTGGGAGCGGAAGCGCTCGTAGGCGGCCAGGGCGTCGGCTGTGCGGCCGGTGGCGGCCAGCGCGCGCACGAGGAGCGCGAGGGGGCCCTCGCGGTGCGGCTCGCTTCGGCACAGGGCCTCCGCCTCGGGCAGGACCTCGGCGTGCAGCCCCAGGTCGGCCAGGGCGGTCAGGCGGTCCTCCAGGGCGGCTCGGCGGGTCTCGGCCAGGCGCAGCGCCGTGTCCTCGGCCAGGCCGTGCGCGGTCAGGTCCGACAGGGCCGGTCCGCGCCACAGCGCGAGGGCCTCGCCCAGGTCGCGGGCGGCCTCGGCGGCCCTGCCCGCAGCGAGCCCGGCCCGCCCCCGCCTGACCAGGGACTCGAACTCGGCCAGGTCCACCTGGCCGGGCTCGACCGCCAACCGGTACCCCGAGGCGTCCCCGTCGATGCGCGCGCCCTCGCCCAGCGCGCGGCGCAGGCGGGAGACCAGGGCCTGGAGGGCGTTGCCCGCCGCGGCGGGCGGGCTCCCCGCCCAGACGGCGTCGGTGAGCTCGTCGTTGGCGATCCGCTGGCCGGGCCGGAGCAGGAGGAGGGTGAGCAGCGTGCGCAGGCGCGCACCGCCGATGGCGACGGGTCGCCCGGCCGCGTCGTGGACCGCCAGGGGCCCGAGGATGGAGAACCGCACCGACCCATGATCACCGATCGTGCGGACGGACGCTCTCCGTGAGGAGCCGCCCCCAACCCGTTCCCGCCGGGCCGCGACCGGCGGAGGCGCGGCCGGGGTCGCGGGCCCCCGCGTCCCGCGCGGGAGCGGACGGGAGACCGAACGCCCGCCTGACCGCAGTAGGGTTCGCTGGGGAACGTGTCGTCGGCGCCCGCCCGCGGAGCCGCCCGTTCCCCGCCGGTCCGGCGCCGGGTCTCCTCCGAGCGCCGCACCCGCGTCACCGAGATGTTCGCCTCCACGGCCCGAAAAGCAGGAGTCCCATTGTTCCCGGCCCTCCCCTTCCCCCGGACCACCGGTGCGCCGAGTGCGGCCCGCCCGTCCCCCGGTACGCGCGCCGGCGCGGTGGCGGCCGGGGCCGTCGTGGCCCTGACCACGGGCTGCGGGATCCTCTCGCCCGCGCAGAACGGCGACATGCCCGACGACATCAACGTCACCAGCCCGCTGATGCAGGAGGGCGAACCGCTTCCCGCGGCCTACTCCTGCGAGGGCGCGGCCGAGACCACCGCGGAGGGCGAGGGCGACACGGGCGGCTCCGAGGACCCCGAGGAGGCCCAGCAGGCGTACTCGCCGCCGCTGAGCTGGTCGGGGCTTCCCGACGAGGCCGGGTCGATCGCCCTGGTGGTGGACGACCCGCAGGTGGCGCAGGTGTTCTGGGTGGTCTACGACCTGGACCCCCAACTCGTCGAGCTGCGCCAGAACACCGTTCCGGCCGACGCCAAGCAGGGGCAGAACAGCATCGGCGGGTCCGCCTACGACCCGCCCTGCCCCGAGCCCGACGAGGCCTACGAGTACCGGTTCACCGTGTACGCCCTCCGGGGCCCGCTGGACCTGCCCGAGGGAGCGCCGCTGAGCGCCTCGCTGGAGGCGATCGCGGACCAGGCCGTCGCACGCGGTTCGCTGGTCACGCGCAGCGAGTGACGTAGTTCACCGCGGGCGTCGCCTCCGGATCGACCCCGGACGACCCGACGGATCCGGGGTCACGGGGATTCCTGGAGGAAGCTCCCGTAGCCCTCTGCACACGGAGCACGACAACGCATACAGTGGGTCTGTGCCCCCGCCCCATTTCAGATGACCGATACTCGTCCACTCGCCGCGCGGCGCCCTGACCCGATACCGCACCGGACCGCCTGCGTCCCCCCGCGAGCGCAGGCCGAACCCACCGGATCACCGCGGTCCCCGGAGGTCACCGCCTCCCCTCGTCCGGCCTCCTCTCGGCCGGTCACCGGTGCGACCCGGGCGCGGCCGACCTCCCCAAGGTAGTGCGTACACCATGACCGTCACCGTCATCATCATCATCGCCGTCATCGTCGTGCTCGCCGTGCTCGTGCTCCTGCTGCTGGGCATGCGCGCGCTGAGCTCCGGCTCCCGCGAGGACGACTACGACGACGAGTACGAGCACGAGGACGCCGAGGGCGACGACCGCGACGAGGAGCGGCCGCGCGGTCGCGGACGCGGCCGGGAACGGGCCCGCGACGGGGGTCGGGGGCGCGGCGGGAGCCGGGGTCGCGACCTCGACGAGGACGAGGACGAGGACGACGGGGAGCCGGAGCCGCGCGGCCGCAGCCGCAGGTCCCGTCAGGGCGGCGGCGCCAAGGCGGAGCGGCGGCCCCGGGGCAGGCGCAAGCTCGACGCGGACTGGGACGACGATGACGACTCCCTGTCCGACAACGACTTCTGGTCGAGCCTGGGCGAGGACGGCCCGGCGCAGCGGCCCGCCGGTGCGCGGGACGGGCGCGGGGACCGGGACTCCGCCGTCACCGTGACCGCCCACGAGTACGAGGACGACGGCTACGACGACGGGTACGGGGACTACGAGGACGAGGAGTCCTCCGGACCCCCCGGAGCCACCACGGTCATGCCCGCCGCGGGAGGCCGCGGGAGCGGCGACCCCTCCGCCGACCTGGCCGTGCTGGCCAGCCTGGGACAGGGCAGCGTACCCCATCCGGTGGAGGAGGACGGGGAGGAGCCGCCGCGGGGCCGGGGCCGCAGGCGGCGCGGGGCCGAACCGGTCGGCGAGGACGAGCGCGCCCTGCCTCCGGGGGCTCCGCCGCGTTCCGCGCTTCCCCCCGCCCGGGAGGCCACGCCCCCGGGGGGCGTCCCCCAGCCCTCCCAGCCCGCCGCACCGGCCGCACCGGCCGCCTCGGTCTCAGACGACCCCCTGGGCACCGGTTCGTGGTCGCCCCGTTCCTCCTACTCACCCTCCTCGACCGATCCGCTGGGCTCCTCCACCAGCGCGCACGACCCGCTGGGGGCTGCGGCCAGCACGCACGACCCGCTGGGAACCTCCTCCAGCACGCACGACCCGCTGGGGGCCTCCTCCGGGCGCGACCCGCTCGGCGGGTCCGGTTCCGTCCCGTCCTCGGGGGATCCGTTCCAGGGCCGCTCGTCCTACGACAGCGGGTCGATGAGCCGCTCGGACTACCCGGGAACGGCCGGTGCGCGGAGCGCGTCCCCCGCCGACCCGCTCGGCCCGGCCTTCCAGTCCCCGGCCCCGGGCACCGGCACGAGTTCGCCGATATGGTCCAGCATGGACACCGGCGCGCACCAGCGCTCCGAGCTCGGCTTCGGCGGCGGGCAGGGCGGCGCGGGCACGGGCCACACGTCCCCGGGCGGCGCGGGCGATCCCGCCGACCCCCTGAGCGGTGGTTACCGGTCGCGGCCGGAGACGTCCCACACCACGGGGACGCACCAGCGCTCGGCCTACGACACGGGGTCCCACCAGCGTCCGTCCTACGACACCGGAGCGCACCAGCGGTCCTCCTACGACACGGGCGCCCACAGCCACGCCGACTACGGCATGCCCGGCACCGGACGACCCGAGTACGACACCGGCAACCACACCCGCCCCTCCTACGACACCGACTCCTTCAACCGCAACGACCACGACACCGGAACCCACCACCGCTCCCCCTACGACACGGGGTCCCACCAGCGTCCGTCCTACGACACCGGGGCACACCAGCGGTCCTCCTACGACACGGGCGCCCACAGCCACGCCGACTACGGCATGCCCGGCACCGGACGACCCGAGTACGACACCGGCAACCACACCCGCCCCTCCTACGACACCGACTCCTTCAACCGCAACGACCACGACACCGGAACCCACCACCGCTCCCCCTACGACACCGGCGCCCACAGCCGCCCGGCCCAGCCGGACCCCAACCCCCCGCTGTGGGGTCCGCAGGAGGACGGCGGCGCCTTCGGGGCCCCGGGCGTCCACGGCGGTCCCGGCGCGGCGGGCTTCCCGGGCGGGAGCGCGGTCACCGGGGCCCCGGAGCCTCCGGCGCCGTTCGACCAGGGGCCGGTCGGCCAGCCCGCCTATCCGTCCGCGTTCCCCGGTGAGGCCCCCGGGTACCCGCAGGGCGGTTACCCGACGGGGGGATACCCGGTGGACCAGGTGCGCGGGGACGCCCCGGCGGGCTACGGCGAACAGGCCCCGTTCGGTTATCCGGCCGGGGGCACCGGCGGCTACCCGAGCTCCCCGGGGGGCTACCCGGGCGGCGGACAGCCCCAGCAGCCGCAGCAGCCCGGCTACGGCGGCTTCCCGCCCGCGCCGGACTGGCGGTCTGGCGAGGAGGAGCGGCACCCCGGCGGGCCGCAGGCGCCGGAACCGTACCCGACCGACCCCCGCGACCCGCACGGCCGCAACCGCTACGAGGGCGGGTACGAGGACGGCCGCTTCATCTGATCTTCCGGACGTCCGCAACACGCGGTAACGACCCTTTTCCGGCCCCCGGGCCGTACGAGAGGTACATCACTTCACACCCCGAGGCGGTAGGCGAGCCCGCCACCTCGGGGTTTTCTCTGTCCTGATTTGTCCCCAGGACATGTGAAGACAGGAAAATGGTTACCAAAGGAGCAACAGACCGTAACACTCCGTGGCGGATACTGGCTACAGTTGGTAGCGCGAAGGACACCCTCAGGGACGTTCTCTCATCCCGTGTCTCCACGCGCGCCCCCCGATCCGAACACCGCAGTCCCCGTGCGCCCACGCATCACTTGCCTGGTCCAACCCGAATGGAGTAACCATGCGCAACGACGCCCAGGGAGTCACGTCCGAGAGGCCGCCCACGGCCTCACCCGGGCAACGTTTCGACCGCCACAGGGGGATCGCCGCCGACGTCGGCGCCTCACTGGTGGTCTTCCTGGTCGCCGTCCCCCTGTCCCTGGGGATCGCCGTCGCCTCCGGCGCCCCGCTCATCGCCGGGATCATCGCCGCCGTGGTCGGCGGGATCGTCGCCGGACTCGTCGGCGGGTCCGTGGTCCAGGTCAGCGGCCCCGCCGCCGGTCTGACCATCATCGTCGCCGACCTGGTCATGACCTACGGCTGGCGGGTGACCTGCCTGATCACCCTGCTGGCCGGGCTGGTCCAGCTCGCCCTCGGCGCCTTCCGCATCGCCCGGGCCGCCCTGGCCGTCTCCCCCGCCGTGGTGCACGGCATGCTCGCCGGGGTCGGCGTCACCATCGCCCTGGCCCAGCTGCACGTGGTCCTGGGCGGGGAGCCGCAGAGCTCGGCGGTGGCCAACATCGCCGACCTGCCCCACCAGATCGCCAACAACCACACCCCGGCCGTCGCCGTCGGCGTCATCACCATCGCGATCATGTTCACCTGGAACAAGCTGCCCTCCCTCGGGCGGCTGCGGCCCGCCGTGGTGCCCGCCGCACTGGTCGCCGTGGCCACCGCGACCCTCATCTCCACCACGAGTGGCTGGCAGGTGCAGACCGTCGTCCTGCCCGGCTCCTTCGCCGACGCCTGGAACGGCCCGATGCTGCCCGAGGCCGGGCAGTGGGACGGCATCGCCCTGAGCGTGGCCGCCGTGGCCATGGTCGCCAGCGTCGAGTCCCTGCTCGCCGCGATCGCCGTGGACCGCATGCACAGCGGCCGCCGGGTGATGCTCAACCGCGAGCTGTGCGGCCAGGGCGCGGCCAACACCATCAGCGGCGCCCTGGGCGGGCTGCCGGTGGCCGGTGTGATCGTGCGCAGCACCACCAACGTGCGCGCCGGGGCGCGCAGCCCGCTCTCGACCATCCTGCACGGCGTGTGGATCCTGCTGTTCGTCGCCCTGTTCGCGCACGTGGTCGAGCTGATCCCGATGCCCGCGCTCGCGGCGCTGCTGGTGTTCATCGGCGTGCAGATGGTCTCGATCGCCCACCTGCGCGACCTGCGCCGCCACCACGAGGCCAGCGTCTACCTGGTGACCCTGTTCGGCGTGGTGTTCCTGGGGCTCCTGGAGGGCGTGTTCATCGGCTTCGGACTGGCCATGATCGTCTCCCTGCGCAGGCTCACCAAGCTGACCGTGACCACCGAGGAACGCGACGAGCGGGTGCACATCACCGTGCACGGCTCGCTCACCTTCCTGGGCGTGCCCCGGCTCGCGCACGTGCTGCGCACCGTTCCCTCGGGCTCACGGGTCGACCTGGACCTGCACGTGGACTTCATGGACCACGCCGCCTTCGAGGCCATCCACGCCTGGCGGGTGGACCACGAGCGTACCGGCGGCAGCGTCGACATCGACGAGGTGCACGAGAAGTGGTACACGCGCAGTTCCACCCGGTCGGCGCCCGCCGCCAAGACCGCGCCCGGCGGCCTGGCCCGCTGGTGGGCCCCCTGGGAGATGCGCGGCGACGGCGACCGCGAGGTGAACGCGCTGGGCCTGCTGGCGGCCGGTGCCCGCGAGTACCACGCCAGCACCACCGACCGGATGCGGTCGGTGATGAGCCGCCTGTCGCACGGCCAGAACCCGACCGCCCTGTTCGTCACCTGCGCCGACTCGCGCGTGGTGCCCAACCTCATCACCGCGAGCGGGCCCGGCGACCTGTTCACCGTGCGCAACCTCGGCAACCTGGTGCCGCCGCGGGAGGCCCCCGACAACGGTTCGATGGGCGCGGCGATCGAGTACGCGGTGAACGTGCTGCGGGTGCCCTCGATCGTGGTGTGCGGCCACTCGCACTGCGGGGCGATGCAGGCCCTGTTGGAGAAGGCCCACCTGGAGGCGGACGAGCAGGCGTCGCACATGCGCCGCTGGCTGTCCCACGGCTCGGAGAGCCTGGCGCGGGTGGGCGAGGAGTCGGGCGCCCTGTCGGGCCTGCCCACGGCTGAGGCGCTGCGCCGTCTGGCCCAGGCCAACGTGGAGGCGCAGATCGGCAACCTCGCGAGCTACCCGGTGGTCCGCGAACGGGTGGAGGCGGGCGAGCTGACGCTGACGGGGATGTACTACGACCTGGAGACGGCGAGGGTGCACCTCCTGGACGCCGAGACGGGGGAGTTCGTCCCCGTGCAGGGCGTCCAGGACGTGAACGACCCCGTGCCCCACCCGAGGACGGATGCGGACCACGGGGATCAGCTGGTGGAGGAGTCCTCGTCGGGCGCGTCGTCGCGTCCGTCCTGCTGAACGCCTGAGGCCTGGTAGGAGGCGAGCAGGACGATCACCACGATGGCCACGACAGGCAGACCGAAGAGAGCCACCCAGAAGGCGGTGGAGTCGAACAAGATGCACCCATTCCCGTGAACGCGGATGCCCGCTGGGTCCGACCCCGGACGTCGGCCCACGGGCGTACGCGCTCCGGAGGTCGCCCGGGGTAGGGAGCGCAGGGGCCAATCTATCGGTGCGCGCGGGCGCCGGGCCATCACCGGAGGGCTGTAGGACTGTACCCGTGCACCGCGAGTGGTCTCTCGGCCCCTCCGACCCGCCGCCCGGGGGCCGCGCCCGCCGGAACACCCCGGGTGGGGCCGCGCCAGCCCGGCTCACGCGTGGAGGGATCCGGACGCGGAGCGATCGGCCCGCTCCCGCTCTCCGGCTGGTCCGCCGCCCGGGACAGAACCGGAACACGGCCGTCTCCCCCGCGCGGAGCGCCTGGTCAGAAGGGTGTGTGAGGGGAGTCGGCCGGTAAGCCGGATTCTGTCGGTTCCGAGGAACCGGGCGGCCATCCATCTGGGACCGCCGTTGCCGACGGCCTCGGTGCGGTCTACCCGCGGACTCGGGCGGGCCGCCCTCGAACATCCGCGCGGGAACCCGAAGGTTCCCTTTTTGACCTTGCTCCGGGTGGGGTTTACCGAGCCGACCGGATCACTCCGGCCGCTGGTGGTCTCTTACACCACCGTTTCACCCTTACCACCGCGAGCGGTGGCGGTCTGCTTTCTGTGGCACTGTCCCGCGGGTCACCCCGGGTCGGTGTTGCCGACCACCCTGCCCTGTGGAGTCCGGACTTTCCTCGAACACGCGCACCAGGCGCGGTCCGCGACCGCCTGGCCGACTCCCCTCGCCGCCCATTCTACGCCCGCCGCCGCGGCCCCGCTCCCCCTCGGCCCCTCACGCCAGGTGGGCGGTGTCGTTGAGGGAGCGCACCACCATGGGCCCGTCGGCGAACACGTCCACCTCGGTCAGGCACGCGGTGTCCAGGTGCATCCGGTACAGCGCCTCCAGCGGGGCGAGCAGGGCCTGCTGCACCAGCGCCTTGATGGGGGTCACGTGGGTGACCACCAGGACGGTGCGCCCCCGGTGCCGCTCGACCAGGGCCCGGCGGGCGGCGGCCACCCTGCGGGAGGCCGCGGCGAAGCTCTCTCCACCGGGCGGCGCCGTCTCCGGGTCGGCCAGCCACCGGTCCACCTCGGCCGGGGCCTGCGCCCGCGCCTCGGCGAACGTCATCCCCTCCCAGTCGCCGAAGTCGGTCTCGACGAACCCCTCGTCGACCTCCACCGGCAGCCCGAGCGCCTCGGCGGCGTGGGCAGCGGTGTCCCTGGTGCGGCGCAGCGGGGAGGACACCACCGCGTCGAACGGCCGCGGGGCCAGGCGGCGCGCGGCCGCCCTGGCCTGCGCGTGCCCGTCCTCGGTCAGCGGGATGTCGCCCCGGCCCGCGAAACGGCGCTCCACCGACAGCGGCGTCTGCCCGTGCCGCAGCAGGACGAGCCGGGTCGGCGCGGTGTCGGGCGGTGCCCCCCAGCCGGTGCTCACTGCTCGGTCCGGCCGCCCAGACCCGACTCCTCGGTGCGGACCAGGATGCGGCGGCAGTCCTCGCAGCGCACGACCTCGTCGGCGGCCTGGGCGCGGATCTCGTTGAGCTCGACGGTGCTCAGCGCGAGCTTGCAGCCCCCGCAGCGGCCGTAGCGCAGCGGTGCCGCGCCCACGCCGCCGTACTGGGCGCGCATCTTGTCGTAGAGGGCGAGCAGGTCGGCGGGGATCTCCTCGGCCACGCGCTCGCGGTCCTGGGTGGTCCGGGTGCGGTCCCACTGGATCTCGGCGGCGGCGGTGTCGCGGCGGGCCACGATCTCGGTGTGCTCGGCCACGAGGCGCTCGCGCTCGGCGGTCAGGCGGGCCACCGTGGCGTTGAGCTCCTCGGCGCGCTCCATGACCTCCAGGACGATCTCCTCCAGCTCGGCCTGGCGGCGGCCCAGCGAGGTGATCTCCGACTGGAGGTTCTGGAGTTCCTTGGCGTTGGTGATCTGCCCGGACTCCAGGCGCTTGGCGTCCCGGTCGGCGCGCGTGCGCACCTGGTCGACGTCGCTCTCGGCCTTGCGCTGCTGGCGTTCGACGTCGGAGACCCCGGTCTGCGCGGTGATCAGCTCGCTGTCGATCTGGTCGACCCGCTCCTTGAGCCGGGCCGCCTCGGCGACCTCGGGCAGGGTGCGCGCCCGGTGGTCCAGGCGCTGGAGGTCGGTGTCCAGGTCCTGGAGGGTGAGGAGTCTGGCCTGTGCGGCGGGTTCGGCTTTCACGTGTGACGTCTCCTGTGATGGCTGGGGAGGGCGAGTACGCCGCCCGCGCTCTACTCTGTGCAGTTTGGTCGGCGACCCCGCGGGGCCCGTGGTCTCTCTCAGACGTGTGAGACGGCCTGTGACCAGGCGTCCGTGACCGTCGTCGAGACGCGGACCTCCACGTTAGCCCCATCCGGGCCGCCCGCGCGCCCGAGTGCGTCGACCAGGTGGCGCGCACCGTCGGCCAGCCAGGGCCACTCGCTGGCGAAGTGGGCGGTGTCGACCAGGGCGGGGCCGCCCGGGTTCTCCACGAACTCCGAGGCGGGGTGGTGGCGCAGGTCGGAGGTGACGAACACGTCCACGTCCGCGGCCCGGGCCGCGCCGAGCAGGGAGTCCCCCGCTCCCCCGGACACCGCGACGGTGTTCACGAGGCGGTCCGGGTCCCCCGCGACGCGGATCCCGGCCGCGGTGGCGGGCAGCCCGCGGGCGACCTGCTCGGCGAACTCGCGCAGGAGCACCGGCCGGTCCAGGGCGCCGATCCGGCCGATGCCGCGGCGCCCCTCGGGGTCGGTGGCGTCGGGGTCCAGGGGCCGCAGCGGCCCGGTGAGGCCGACCGCGCGGGCCAGCGCGTCGGACACGCCGGGCGAGGCGGTGTCGGCGTTGGTGTGCGCGGTGTACAGGGCGGTCCCCGACCGGATGAGCCGGTGCACGATCCGCCCCTTGGGGGTGTCGGCGGCCACGCTGGTGACACCGCGCAGCATCAGCGGGTGGTGGGTGATGATCAGGTCGGCGCCCCAGGTCAGGGCCTCGTCGACGACCGCGTCGACCGGGTCGACGGCGAACAGCACCCGCGCGACCTGTTGCGCGGGGTCGCCCGCCACCAGCCCGACCGCGTCCCAGGAGGCGGCCCACGCTGGCGGGTAGACCCGCTCGAAGGCGGCGGTCACGTCGGACAGGGTCAGGTGCGCGGAATCGGTGTTCACGGCCCCGACCCTAGCGCTCCCGCGGCCGGTCGCGGTCCACCGGCGGTCGCGGTTCAGGGAGGGGCCAGGCGCGCGCCGACGTCGCGCAGGCGCTCGGCGACCCGGGGCGGGGCGTCCAGCGTGAAGGGGACGCCCAGGGCCAGGGCCGCCGCCGTGTACTGGCACACCAGGTCGAGGGAGTCGGCGCTGATCCGGATGCGGCAGCGGTCGTCGTCCAGCGGTTCGACCCGGCCGGGCAGGGGGCCGTGGAATCGGCTGTGGAAGTCCTCGGCGGACAGCTCCAGGGTCAGGTGCGCGGTGTGTCTGTAGACGCCCGCGGCGAAGAGGCGGGTGAGGAAGGCCGCCGGGTCGGGCGCGGGCAGCGGCCTCTGCTCGAACCGCCGGTGGGTGGGCCGCGGGCCGCTGACCCGGTCCACCCGGAAGGTGCGCCAGTCGTCGCGGTCGGTGTCGTGCGCGATCAGGTACCAGTGCCCGCCGTGGGAGACCAGGTGGTGCGGCTCCACCCGGCGCCCGCGGGCGTTGCCCTCCCGGTCGCGGTAGTCGAAGTCGGTGACGGCCAGGTCGCGGCAGGAGGAGGCCAGCGACCCCAGGACGGCGGGGTCCACACCGGGGGCGTCGGGGTGGGGCACCGCGCTGGTGGCGCCGCCCACGGCGGCCAGCCGGGGGCGCAGACGGGCGGGCAGGACGCGTTCGAGCTTGGCAAGGGCGCGCAGCGCGCTGTCCTGGAACCCGGTGGCGGTGGCCAGGCCCAGGGCGATCGCGACGGCCTCCTCGTCCTCCAGCAGCAGCGGGGGCAGGTCGCGTCCCGAGGCCAGGCGGTAGCCGCCCGCCACTCCGGGCGTGCCCTCCACCTGGTAGTCGAGCCCGCGCAGCCGTTCGACGTCGCGGCGCAGGGTGCGGGCGCTGACGCCGAGCCGCTCGGTGAGCTCCGCGCCGCTCCACTCGCGCCGGACCTGGAGCAGGGACAGCAGCCGCAGCAGCCGCTGCGGCATCTCCCCGCGTACGGATCGGCCCATGAACGCAGACTGCCAGAGATCGCGGTCATGTTGTGACCGCATGGGTTCCTACGGTGGCCGACATGAGCGAGCACAACGAGAACACGGGCACCAAGGGCACCAAGAGCACGACGAGCGACACGGACGCGCTGGGGGACCTGACCCGACGGGTGAGCGGACCGGTGCACGCGCCCGGGACCGACGCCTACGACGGGGCGCGCACGGGAATGCAGCTGCTGGACCGGCACCGGCCCGACGCCGTGGTGGAGCCGGTCGACGCCCAGGACGTGCGCGCCGCCGTGGCCTGGGCCTCGGAACGGGGGCTGCGGGTGTCGGCCCAGCTCACCGGGCACGGGCTCGGCGCGGGTATGGCGGGCGGCGTCCTCCTCGCCACCCACCGCATGGACGGGGTGCGGGTGGACCCCGACCGCGGCACGGCGTGGGTGGAGGCCGGGGCCACCTGGCAGACGGTGGCCGACGCGGCCGCCGAGCACGGGTTGGCGCCTCTGTCGGGCAGTTCCCCCGCCGTGGGCGCGGTCTCCTACACGCTCGGCGGCGGCGTGGGGCTGCTGGCCCGCCGGTACGGGTTCGCCGCCGACCACGTGCGGCGCGTGGACCTGGTCACCGCCGACGGCCTCCTGCGGCAGGTCACCGGCGACGACGACCCCGACCTGTTCTGGGCGGTGCGCGGCGGCGGCGCGGGCGCGTTCGGCGTGGTCACCGGGATGGAGATCGACCTGTTCCCGGTCCCGCGGATCTACGGCGGGAGCCTGCTCCTGGACGCCGGAGCCGAACCGGGGGTGCTGGAGGCCTGGCGGCGGTGGGCCGAGTCGGCGCCCGAGGAGATGACCTCGGGGGCCTCCGTGATGGTCTACCCGGACATGGAGGGCGTGCCCGAGCCGATGCGCGGCCGCCGGGTGGCCCAGGTGTCGGTGGCCTGGTCGGGCCCGCTGGAGGAGGGGGCGAAGGTGGTGGAGCCGCTGCGCTCGGCCGCCCCGGTGCTGGCGGACACTCTGCGCGAGATGCCCTACGACGAGTCGGGCGCGGTCTTCGACGAACACCAGGACCGGGCGGGGTTCCGCGGTCGCAGCGTGCTGGTGGACCGGCTGGACGGGGAGGCGCTGGCCGAGCTGATCCGGATGACGGGCGAGGCGCCGTTCTTCTGCGTGGTCTGGCTGCGCCACCTGGGCGGGGCGCTGGCCCGGGAGCCGCGGGTCGCCAACGCCGTCGGGCACCGGGGCGCCGCCTACGCGCTGACGGTGCTGACCTTCGCCGAGACCGAGGACACCGAGGCGATGCGCGACCTGCGCGAGCGGGCCGCGGCGCTGTTCGGGCCGTACGCGGTGGGCCGCTCGTCCACGCTGGGCTTCGGGCCGATGGAGGAGGCCGAGGTCCGCGAGGTCTTCGACGAGGACGACCACGCGCGGCTCGCCCGCGTCAAGGCCGCGTACGACCCGCGCGGGGTGTTCCACTCCAACCGGCCGATCCCGGCCGGGGGCTGGTGACCGGGGCGCGGCCCGCACCGGACCCGCCGCCGGGAGCGCGCACCGCTTCCGGCGGCTCCGGTAACCGGACTGGACGGCGCCCGCCCCCGCCTCCCCGGTCGGGTGGTGTGAGCACCGGCACGGACCGACGGCTCCGACCGGCCTCTAGGCTTGTCGGGCTATGGAGAAGAGCGAGCAGCAGCGGCCCCCGTCCCCGGTCGGCGCACACGTCCCGGTCGCGGGCGGCATGGCCGACAAGGGCCTGGCCTACGCCGCGGAGATCGGCGCGGAGGCGGTCCAGGTCTTCGTGTCCAACCCGCGCGGGTGGGCGACCAACGGGGGCGACCCCGCGCAGGACGCGCGGATGCGCGAGCGCACCGACCTGCCCGTGTTCGTGCACGCCCCCTACCTGATCAACCTGGGCACCCCCAGCGAGGAGACCGCCGAGAAGTCGGTGCGCTCCCTGGAGCACGCGCTGCGCCGCTCGGCCCAGATCGACGCGCTGGGGGTGGTCGTGCACACCGGTTCGGCGGTCTCCGGCGGGCGCGAGGTGGGCCTGTCGCGCACCCGCGAACGGCTGATGCCGCTGCTGGAGGGGCTGGGCGAGGACGTCCCTCCGGTGCTGCTGGAGCCGATGGCCGGTCAGGGCCAGGTGCTGTGCGCGACCATCGACGACCTGGCCGCCTACCTGAAGGTGCTGGAGTGGCACCCGCGCGTGGGTGTGTGCCTGGACACCGCGCACATGTTCGCCGCCGGGCACGACATCTCCACGGTGGAGGGCATGCGCGCGGCCCTGGACCGCTTCGGCGCGGTGGTCGGCGCCGACCGGCTGAGGGTCGTGCACTGCAACGACTCCAAGGCCGCGTGCGGCAGCTGCAGGGACCGGCACGAGAACATCGGCGCCGGGCACATCGGCGCGGAGCCGTTCGGTGAGCTCTTCCGCCACCCGGTGAGCGCCGGGGTGCCGCTGATCCTGGAGACCCCGGGCCCGGCCGGTCCGCACGCCGCCGACGTGGCCGCGCTCAAGAAGCTGCGCGAGGCCTGAGGGGCGGCCGTCGGGCGGTCAGTCCCGCTCGGCGGCGGTCCCGTCCGACCTGCCCTCGGCCTCGGGCAGGATCGGGAAGAGGGCGGTGTCCACCTGGACGACGTCGGTGTCGGGGTGGCTCTCGGGGGTCCGCCCCTGGAAGCGTTTCCCCCAGGAGCCGAGGAAGTCGTTGAGCGCGTCGGCGAACTCGGCCGCCTCCTCCGGGGTCATCCGGGCGTGGCTCGTGGAGTCGGTGGCGGCGTCCTTCCACCTGCGCACCGCGGGCAGGTCGGGACTGTCGGAGACCAGCGCGGTCCAGTCCGCGAACCGTTTCCGTTTTTGCTGGTAGAGGCGGTCGAGGACGGCCTGGGCGACGACCCGGGTCTGCGGGTCGCTGAGGAACTCGTGCCCGGACATGCTCCAGCCGCCGGGGCGCATCCGCCACCAGCGCTCGCGTCCGCCCTCGCGCCCCGGTTCGTTGTCGATGAACCCGTAGCGTGACAGTTGGCGCAGGTGGTAGCTGGTGGCGCCGCTGCTCTCCCCCAGGCGCCGGCCCAGGATGGTGGCGGTGGCCGGGCCGTTGAGCCTGAGCTCGTCCAGCAGGCGGGCGCGTAGCGGGTGGGCCAGGCCCCGCAGGGCCTGGGCGCTGACCCGCATCTGCTCGTGGGGGTCGGAGGGGACGTCGTCGGTCATGGCCCTCACCGTACTGCGGGGACCCTTCCGCAAACAGCCCGCTGCAAAGCTTTCTTGGTACCGCTGGCACACGTGTCGCCCTCCTGGAGCGCGGCGGGGTCAGCTCTCGTCAGCGGCGGAGGCCACGGCCTCGTCGGACAGCCGCGCGCACTCGGCGACGGCCCGGCGGAAGACCAGCGGCGTGGCCACCATGACCAGTCCGCCGACCACGAAGGGCAGGGCGAGGTCGATCCGGCCCAGCAGGCCGCCCAGCAGCGCGCCGACCGGGGACAGCCCCCACCCGATCATGCGGAAGGCGGCGGCCGCCCGGCCGCGCACGTGGGAGGGGACCACGGCCTGGAAGAACAGGGAACCGGACACGTTGGTCACCGTCAGGCACAGGCCCATCAGCCCCCAGGCGAGGGCGGCGGACCAGGCGTTGGGCACCAGGCCCACCGCCAGCAGGCACGCCCCCATCCCCAGGTAGCCGCCCATCATGACCGCCCTGCGGCCAAGGCCCGCGACGAGCCGGGAGGCCAGCACCGCCCCCAGGACGCCCCCGACCGCGATCGACGCCAGGAAGAGCCCGTACAGGGCCGCGGGAACGCCCAGCACCTCCTGGGCGTAGAGGACCAGCACCGAGGTGGCCATCTGGATGCCGATCATGGACCCGGCGTTGTTGAACGCCAGGCCCCGCGTCAGCGGCTGGCCGAAGACGTGGGCGAAGCCCTCCCGCAAGGAGCGCAGGACGCCCTGGCCGGACCCCGCGCCCTCACCGCTCTCCGCGGCCCCGGTGGACCCGGTGGACCCGGCCGGGTCGGGAGCGCGCCGCAGCATGAGGGCGACGGTCACCACGAGCACGGCGCACAGGGCGTAGGACAGGGCCGTCCCGGCCACGGGCAGGGCGGCGGCGACCGCGAAGAGCACACCGGCGACGGGGGTGGCCACACAGTCCTGGGCCACCAGGCGACCGCCCTCCAGCCTGCTGTTGGCACGGTCCAGCAGGCGGCCGGGCACGATCCGCGCCACGGTGATCCGGGTGACGGGGTCGGTGACCGTCTCGCAGCAGATCACCACGAAGATCGTGGCGTACAGGGCCCACAGGGTGGCGCCGCCGGTGGCGATCAGCACGGCCAGGGCCGTGACGGCGATCGCGGCGACCGTGCTGGAGACCGTCATGGCGCGGAGGCGGTCGACCCGGTCCAGCAGCACGCCCGCGAACGGCCCGACGAGCAGCCAGGGCAGGAAGCGCGCCACCACCAGCCCCGAGACGGCGAGCGGGTCGTGGGTGAGGGTGGCGGCGACCAGCGGTAGGGCGGTGGTGAGCATCCCGTCGCCGAGGTTGGTGAGGGTTCCGGCCGCCCAGAAGCGGTGGAAGACCCCGCCGAGGCGTTCGGTGCGCGGCGGCGTGGCGGGGAATTCGGTGGCCATGGAGGTCCTCCTGGGTTCGGGGGTGCCACCACCGTAAGACAAAGTTTTCTTTGCAAAGACCTACATGCAAAGTTTTCTCTGCACTACTTTCGGGGACACCGCCGTCACGCGTCGCCAGGAGCACGGGAGAGGAACCTCCCCGCCACCGGAAGCCCGTTATGGGCGACAATGGAGGACGTACGCCCCGGGCTCCGGGGCGGGTTCCGGCTCAAGGAATGAGGTGTCGCCGGATGGATCCGGTCTCCATGGTCTTCGGAGCCACGATCGCTCTCGGCGGGTTCCTGTTCGGCCGCCTGCTGACCAAACGCCAGACGCGGGAGGCGCTCGACCAGCAGCGCAGGCGGGAACAGGCCCGGGCCCTGGGCGCACCGCAGAACCCCCAGCCCCTCTGCGGGTGCGGCCACCACCTGGTCTTCCACGACCAGCAGAGCAAGAGGTGCCAGACCCAGGTGGTCATCCCCGGCCGCTGGACCGGGCAGGCCAGCTCCACCTACCGCCAGTGCATGTGCCAGGGCTACCGGGGCCCGCTCCCCCTCGACGAGTACTACGCCCCCGACTACCTCAACGAGACCGACGGCTGACCCGAAGCGGACGCGTCCCCGGTGGGAGGGTGCGGCGCGGTTGTCCACAGGCGGTGACGGGGGCTGGCGCGGACCGGCCCCTTCCGCTTTCCTGGAAGCTGGGCGCCGCCCCGGGTCCCTCCCTCCCGACCGCCTCCCCCGCCTCCGACCGCACGGACCGGCCCCGCGCACGGGGACCGCTCCGCCCCGTTCTTTGCGAAACCGCCCCGGCGAGGGCCCCCGCGCCGTGTCCGGCGCTCCCCGCGCGGGAACCGGGCGAGACCACCGCCACAGTGCGCGAACCTGGGACACGGGGCCGACGGGATGACAATGTCCCTCCCCGCCACCAGAATGTCCCCGCACCGAACAGCCAGAGAGTGGACGTTTAACCAGTGACGACGCCTGTGACACCCACGATCGACCAGCGCATCGCCGAGGAACTCGGAGTGGGCGCGCACCAGGTCACCGCCGCCGTCGACCTGCTCGACAGCGGATCGACCGTGCCCTTCATCGCCCGCTACCGCAAGGAGGCCACCGGAGCGCTGGACGACGCCCAGCTGCGCGCCCTGGAGGAGCGCCTGCGCTACCTGCGTGAGCTGGCCGAGCGCCGGACCGCGATCCTGGAGTCCATCCGTTCCCAGGGCAAGCTGGACGAGGCGCTGGAGGCCAGCATCCACGCGGCCGACTCCAAGGCCCGGCTGGAGGACATCTACCTCCCCTACAAGCCCAAGCGGCGCACCAAGGCCCAGATCGCCCGCGAGGCGGGGCTCGAACCCCTGGCCGAGGGGCTGCTGGCCGACCCCAACCAGGACCCCCGGGAGGCGGCCGCGGCCTACGTCGACCCCGACAAGGAGGTGGCCGACGTCAAGGCCGCCCTGGACGGGGCCCGCGCCATCCTGGTGGAGCGCTTCGCCGAGGACGCCGACCTCACCGGCGTCCTGCGCGAGCGGCTGTGGGAGAGGGGCCGGCTGGGCTCGGCCGTGCGCGAGGGCAAGGAGGAGGCGGGCGCCAAGTTCGCCGACTACTTCGCGTTCTCCGAACCGCTCACCCAACTGCCCTCCCACCGCGTGCTGGCCATGTACCGGGGCGAGAAGGAGGAGATCCTCACCCTCACCCTGGAGCCGGAGGACGCCCCGGCCGAGAACCCCGACGGCACCACGCCCCGCAGCACCTACGAGAACGCCATCGCCCACCACTTCGGGATCGTGGACCGGGGCCGCCCCGCCGACCGCTGGCTCCAGGACACCGTGCGCTGGGGCTGGCGCACCCGCATCCTGGTGCGGCTGGACATCGACGTGCGCATGCGGCTGTGGCAGCGGGCCGAGGACGACGGCGTGAACGTGTTCGCCGCCAACCTGCGCGACCTGCTGCTGGCGGCCCCCGCCGGAAGCCGCGCCACCCTGGGCCTGGACCCGGGCCTGCGCACCGGGGTCAAGGTCGCGGTCACCGACGCCACCGGCAAGGTCGTGGCCACCGACACGGTCTTCCCGCACGCGCCCCGCCGCGACTGGGACGGCGCCATCCACAGCCTGGCCGGGCTGTGCGCCGCCCACGGCGTGGAACTGGTCGCGATCGGCAACGGCACCGCCTCCCGCGAGACCGACAAGCTCGCCGCCGACCTGATCAAGCGCCACCCCGAACTCGGCCTCACCAAGGTGATGGTGTCGGAGGCGGGCGCGTCGGTGTACTCGGCCTCGGCCTACGCCTCCGAGGAGCTGCCGGACCTGGACGTGTCGCTGCGCGGCGCCGCCTCCATCGCCCGCCGCCTCCAGGACCCGCTGGCCGAGCTGGTCAAGATCGACCCCAAGTCGATCGGGGTCGGCCAGTACCAGCACGACCTGGCCGAGACCAAGCTGTCGCGCTCCCTGGACGCGGTGGTCGAGGACTGTGTGAACGGCGTGGGCGTGGACGTCAACACCGCGTCGGTGCCGCTGCTGACCCGCGTGTCGGGCGTGACCTCCACCCTGGCGCGCAACATCGTCGCGCACCGCGACGCCAACGGCCCCTTCCGCACCCGCGAGGCGCTGCGCTCGGTGCCGCGCCTGGGCCCCAAGGCCTTCGAGCAGTGCGCGGGCTTCCTGCGCGTGCCCGGCGGCGACGACCCACTGGACGCCTCCGCGGTGCACCCCGAGGCCTACCCGGTGGTGCGGCGCATCCTGGACCGGGTGGGGACCGACCTGCCCTCGCTCATCGGCAACAAGGACCTGCTGTCGCGGGTGCGCCCCGAGGACTTCGTGGACGACACCTTCGGTCTGCCCACGGTCACCGACATCCTCGCCGAGCTGGACAAGCCCGGCCGGGACCCGCGCCCGGCCTTCACCACCGCCACCTTCAAGGAGGGCGTGGAGAAGCTCCAGGACCTGACCCCGGGCATGCTCCTGGAGGGCGTGGTCACCAACGTGGCGGCCTTCGGCGCGTTCGTGGACGTGGGCGTGCACCAGGACGGCCTGGTGCACGTGTCGGCGCTGTCGTACAAGTTCGTGGAGGACCCGCGCGACGTGGTCAAGCCGGGCGACATCGTGAAGGTCAAGGTCCAGGACGTCGACATCCCGCGCAAGCGCATCTCCCTGACCATGCGCCTGGACGACGAGGCGCCCGCCCGCGGCGGCCGGGGCGGCCGCGAGGAGCGCGGTGACCGCGGCGGCAACGACCGCCGCCGGGGCAACGGCGGCGGAGGTGGCGGCGGACGTCGCAACAACGGCGGCGGGCGCGGCCGCGACAACAGCGGGGGCGCCGCCCCGCAGGGCGCGATGGCCGAGGCGCTGCGCCGCGCCGGTCTGGGCAAGTAGCACCCTCGCCGCCCACGGGCGCGGGGAGGGGGCGACCGCCCTCCCCGCGCCCGAGCCGCGACCGGGGGCCGACGCGTCCCGGCGGCACGGGCGTCACGAGCCCCCGGCCTCGCGGGCGTCCGGGCCCCGCGGCACGCCGGGCGCGCGGATGCCGGCTCCTCCCCGGTTCTGCGGTGGCGGAGGCCGACCGCCCCCGACCGGCCCCGACCGGGTCAGACGTGGTCCCGCGGGATCACCGAGGTGTAGATCTTGGTGGCCACGCGCCGCGTGCCCTCGTAGGCGTCCAGCGTCGCGTGCAGGTGGAAGTCGGTCGCCGTGGACGTGAGCACCGTGTGGGTCCTGGTCCGCACGGACCAGTCGCCGCGGGCGAAGCCCATCGTCCACACCGCCTCGCCACGCACCGAGTCGTGGTCGTCGCCGACCCTGCTGTAGCGCTCCTCCGCCCGACGGGTCACCTCCAGGCCTATGTCGTCGAAGCGCACCGTCCCCAGGTCCTTGACCACCTCCAGCGCGGCCCCGTAGCGCACCAGGTCCTGGGTCAGGTCCCACCGCTCCTCGCCCGGAGCGATCCGGCTCGTCGCGATCGGGGCGGTGCCCTCGGGCTCTCCAAAGGCCGCCACGCCCCGCCCGTCACCGCCGCCCTCGACCGGACGCACCGGCAGCAGCACACGCGTGTGCTCCCCCTGGAACACCGAGAGGGTCACCGGCTCGGGCGAGGGCCACACCAGCGGCCAGTAGGAGGTGGAGACCGAGACCCGCACCCGGTGCCCGGCCGGGAAGGCCTGGGCCACACCGTTGAGGGGGACCGACACGCGGTACCGGCGCCCGGGCACGAGCTTGCGCGGCCTCTCGTGGCCGTCGGCGTGGGTCAGGTTGAGCAGCCCGTAGGTCACCCGCGTCGCCTGCCCCTTGGGCGTGACGTCGCACAACCGCACCGCGACCATCGCGTCGGGCCGGTCCACCGCCAGTTCGAGTTCGACCACCGCGGAGCCCAGGATCTCCAACCGCCGGGGAAGCGGCACGCTGTCGAAGACGATGGACCCGCCGTCGTCCTCGCGCTGGTCGTAGGGCAGGTCCGGAGGGGCGTTGTACGAACACCACTTGCCCGCGTGCTGTCCGGTGGACAGCGGAGAGGACAGGGTCAGGGCGTCCTCCCTCCTCTCCCGCTCCCCCTCTCCGAGCACCCGGCCAGCCCCCAGCGAGCGTGACTCGAACACGATGTTCGGTGACGGCCACTCCCGCTCGCCGACCCAGCGCCCGGGCCGATCCTCGTAGGCGGTGGAGGGGACCACGCTCTCCTGCATCCAGGCCCGCAGGGCGGGTGCGTCCATCACGTCGTTGTCCACGCCCTTGAGCCAGCGGTCCCACCAGCGCACCATCTCCTGGAGGAAACCGATGGCGGGGCCGGGCTGGCCCAGGTGCGGGTACTTGTGCGACCAGGGGCCCAGCAGCCCGAGGCAGGGAACCCCCAGACCCGCCAGCAGCCGGAAGACCGAGTTGGAGTAACCGTCGGCCCACCCGCTGACGGCCATGACGGGCACCCGGATCGCGCCCAGGTCCTCGATCACCGAACCGTGCCTCCAGTACGCGTCCCGGTGCTGGTGGCGCAGCCAGGTGTCGAGCCACAGGCCGCTGTGGTCCAGCCGCTCGTGCCACATGTCGCGCCAGCGCTCACCGACCAGCTCCGGATCGGGCGGGCAGGAGTTGTAGGCGAACATCGTGGAGGCCCACGACAGGTTGTCCCCCAGCAGGCATCCGCCCATGTAGTGCACGTCGTCGGAGTAGCGGTCGTCGGTGGAGCAGGCGGTCACGATCGCCCGCAGGCTCTCCGGCCGCCGCGCGGCGACCTGGAGGGCGTTGAACCCGCCCCAGGAGATACCCATCATGCCGGTGCGGCCGTCGCACCAGGGCTGCCCGGCGAGCCAGGCGAGCACCTCCTCCGCGTCCAGGAGCTCGCGTTCCAGGTACTCGTCGGTGAGCACCCCCTCAGAGTCGCCGCTGCCGCGCAGGTCCACGCGGACGCACGCGTACCCGTGCCCGGCCATGTAGGGGTGGTGCACCGAGTCGCGCTGCGCGGTCAGGTCGCGCCTGCGGTACGGGATGAACTCCAGGACCGCCGGCACCGGGGCCTCCTCGCTCCCCACCGGACGCCAGATCCGCGCGGCGAGCCGGACCCCGTCACTGATCGGGATCAGGACGTACTCGTCCTCGCGGACCTCGTGGGGCAGGTCGCTGACGGTCCTCATCACCGGACCCCCTCCTGTCGGACGTCGTCGGTGTCATGGATCGTGAAGGGCAGTTCCGCCACGCAGGCCCGGTACCTGCGCTCGCACTCCTCGCCGTCCCCTCCGCCCACGAACACCTGGGCCAGCTCGAAGCTGTAGCTGTCCTGGAGGGGCAGGTCGGAGAGCCGCTGGCCCTGGCGCGCGACGATCTCCACCTTCGTACCCGGCGCCGTCTTCTCCGCGCGCGCGACGTCCTCGGCGGTGGGCACCGCCGCGACGAAGCCGTCGCGGAAGCGGCGCAGGAACCACTTGGCGGCCACCGCGTACCGCCCGTCGCGCTCCAGCTCGGGCTCCTCCCCCAGCGCGACCCTCAGGCAGATCTCGTGGTTGGACACCCCGCGCACCAGCTCGAACAGCCTGGCGTGCGACTGGGAGTGGCGCGGGTTGATCTCCAGGAGCCGGACATCGCCGCTGCGCGGATCGTGGAAGTACTCGATGTTGAAGGTCACGTCGTCCAGGCCGATCCGGGAGATCACCCGTTCGGACAGCTCGGTCAGGCGCGCGCCGACCTCTTCGGGCACCCTGGACGGGTACTCGTAGCGCAGGAAACTGGACGTGCCCGGGTAGCGGTGGGAGTCGACGATCCCGTAGACGTGGGGAACGCCCCGGCGGACGTAGCCCTCGACGGTGAGCTGGTCGCCCGTGGCCTCCTCCTCCGCCAGCGCGGCCGTGCCCCCGCACCCGGCGACCTCCGGGGGCAGCCGCAGCAGGTCCATCACCCACTGGAAGGGCGTACCGAAGCGCCCGGCGCCCGCCCTGATCCGGTCCATCGCCGCACGGAACTCGGCGTCGTCGGCGGCGTGGAAGGCCAGCTCGGAGGAGCACGACTTCACCGGCTTGACCCACAGCGGATAGGACAGCCCCTCCGGTTTGACCGTGGCGTCGAGGCCGACCTCGGCGAACCGGGGAACCGCCTCGGGGATGACGGCGCGCTGCTCCAGACGGCTCCAGTACTTGTGCTCGCACCGGACGACGGCTTCCAGGGGCGCGCACGACAGCCCCCGGTCCCGGCACAGCAGCGGCACCAGCGAGCTGACCGGGAAGTCCCAGAACCCGATGACCGCATCGACCCCCGCCTCGAAGGAGTCCAGCCTCCCGGCGGCCAGGGCCAGGACCGCGGGCAGGTCCACCGGCCGGTCCTGGCCGATCTCGTCGAGGTCGAGCAGTTGGAGGAAGCGGTAGCCGCGTTCGGCGGGCAGCGAGCGCAGGACCTCCCGGTTCTGGTCGTCGAGCCCCAGGACGAAGACGTTCGTGGTCATCGGGCACCTCCGGCGGGGTGGTGCCAGCCGGCGGCCACGCCCCCGCACCGCAGACCCGATGCGCCCCGGCCACCGGCGCCACCCACTCCTACCTGTGAGGATGCCCCTCTTCCCCACCCGCCCCGACCGGACCGCGAGGCGTTTTCCCAACCTTTACCGGCCGCGGGTCGAAGCGGGACGGCGCCCCGGCCGCCGCGCGGGGAGCCCGCCTACCGGGGAGCCAGGGCCACCCCGGCCCACAGCCCGCGCACCGGCGAGGGGTCGCTGGCGTGCAGCAGGTCGTCGGTGTCCCACACCTTGACCGCGGTGGCCCCGGCCGACACCGCGGGCCAGCCCGGGTCCCCCGTGGCGGCGAAGTCGCGCCAGGCAGCGACCATCCGCCCCGACAGCGCCCGGTGGGCCTCGCTGGGCTCGCCGTCGAGCAGGAACCTCCCGAAGTCGGTGTCCAGGTTGCCGAACGCGAACGGCAGGTCGAAGGCGTGGCAGGCCCCCAGACGCCCCTCCATGGCCGGGCTCTCCGCGGCCAGCCGGAAGAAGTGGGCACGGCCCCCGGCCGCGGCGTGCGCCTCGGCGAAGCGCACCGTGTACTCGCAGAACAGTGCGTCGCCCTGGATCGCGGCGAACAGCTCGCGCGGCGTGGCCCCGGGGTGCACCGACCGGTAGGCGGCCACCGCGCCCTCCCCCAGCCCCAGGCGGGAGGCGGTCACCGCCAGGGCGGACTCGTCGTCGATCTCCACGTTCTGCCCCAGCTCGGTGAACAGCCGGTACTCGTGGGCGTTGTGGCCGACCAGCAGGTCCACCCCCGAGGCGGCGCCGCGCGCGACCGCCTCCAGCGGGGCCTCGGGCAGGTCGGGCCCGCCGACCACGGGCGCGAAGCAGGTGAAGGGCTTGGTGCGCACGCCCCCCGAGCCCCCGGACGGGGCGGAGTCGAGCACCGCGTCGGTGGCCTCCAGCAGCTTCTCCGGCGCCAGCGCGGCCAGGGCCTGCGCCTCCAGCGGCACGCCCGCGGCCGCGGCGATCCGCTCGGAGACCAGCCGCGCGGTGTCCGCAGTGAGCATGTCCCCCGGCACGCTGTGCGCGATCGCGCGCCGGAAGAGGCCCCGGGCCCGCGGCGAGGCCATCAGGCACGCGACCGAACCGGCCCCGGCGGACTCCCCCGCCACCGTCACGTTGTCGGGGTCTCCCCCGAAGGCGGAGACGTTCTCCCGCACCCACCGCAGGGCGGCGGTCTGGTCGAGCAGACCGCGGTTGTCGGGGCGGCCGGGCACGTGGCCGAAGCCCTCGAAGCCCAGCCGGTAGTTGATCCCCACCACGACCAGGCCGCTCTCGGCGAGCCGGGTGCCGTCGTAGGTGACCTCGGAGGCCGCTCCGACGATGTAGGCGCCCCCGTGGATCCACACCAGCACCGGGGCGCGGTCGCCCTCGCGGGCGGCGGTCCACACGTTGAGCGACAGGCAGTCCAGGGACGTCCCCGGGGCCCAGGGCGCCGCGCCCAGGAGCTGGTTCCCCTGCGGGGGCGGAGGGCCGAAGGAGGTGCAGTCGCGGACGCCGTCCCAGGGGGCGGCGGGCGCGGGGGCGGCGAAGCGCTGTTCCCCGAAGGGGGCGGCCGCGTAGGGCACGCCCCGGTAGACGGCGACCCCGCCGCTCTCGGAGCGCGGCGAGGCGGTGCCCCGGACCCGTCCGGCTGCTGTCGTCACTGTGTACTCGGCGTCCACGTGCGTCCTCCCCATCGGTGCGCGGCACCCCACACCTAACAACGTTAGGCAGACCGGCGCAAGACCCCGCCGCGACGCCCCCGCCCGCGACACCCGTCCGCATGGCCGGGACGCGGCGGGCACCCGAACCTGACCGACCGGTAACATACCACCTGGTCGGTATGAACAGACGAAGGAGGGGTCGCCCATGCGCGCCATCCAGATCACCGAGTTCGGCGGACCCGAGGTCCTGCACCTCACCGAACTGCCCGATCCCGAGGCGGGCCCCGGCGAGGTCCTCGTCGACGTCACCCGCGCCGGGGTCAACTTCGCCGACACCCACCAGGCCGAGAACAGCTACTTGGCCCCCGCCACGCTTCCGCTGGTCCCGGGCATGGAGATCGCCGGACGCACCGCCGACGGCCGCCGCGTGGTCGCCCTGACCACCAGCGGCGGCTACGCGGAGAAGGCCACCGCCGCCACCGGCACGGCCTTCGACGTCCCCGACGGGGTCTCGGACGAGGACGCGCTCGCCCTGATCGTGCAGGGCGCCACCGCCTGGGTGCTGCTGCGCAGGTCCGTGCGGATGGACCCGGGCGAGACGGTCGTGGTGCACGCGGCGGCGGGCGGCGTGGGCACGCTCGCCGTCCAGCTGGCCAAGCGGTTCGGCGCCGGGCGGGTCGTCGCCGTGGCCAGCAGCGAGGACAAGCGCGCCCTGGCCGTGGAGCTGGGCGCGGACGCCGTCGTGGACTCGGCGGCCCCCGACATGACCGAGGCGCTGATCGAGGCCAACGGCGGCCAGCGCGTGGACGCCGTCCTGGACATGGTGGGCGGCCGGGTCACCGACCAGAGCGTGCGGGCGCTGGCGCCGTTCGGACGCCTGGCCTTCTACGGAATGGCCTCTCGCGAGCTGCCCAGCCCGGTGCAGCCCGCCAACCTCATGCGCTTCTCCACCAGCGTGAGCGGCATGTGGCTGCCGCACGTGTGGACGCTGCCGGGGGACGTGATGAGCCGGGCGATGGCCGAGCTGTTCACGCTGGTGGCGGAGGGGCACCTGAGGCCCGTCCTGGGCGGCTCCTACCCCTTGGGCGAGGCCGCGCGGGCGCACGAGGCGCTGCGGTCCCGGGGAACCGTCGGCAAACTCACCCTCGACACCACCGCCTGAGAAAGCGCCACCTTTACCACGTAGATCACCAAATGTCCGACGTGTCGGATTCCGACGGCCCGGAGGCGGACCGGCGCGAGCCCAGTGAGCGCCGCGCCGGTCCGCCGCGCCGGACGGACACCGCCACGGGGAGCCCGGGGGGAGCCCTCCGCGCGGTCGGCCCTACTCGGAGGCGCTGCGGTAGACCAGGTCGGTGTAGTCGGGGTGGCGCTGGATCCACCCCTTGACGAAGGGGCACAGGGGCAGCACCGCCAGGCCCCGCGGGCGCACGTCGTCCAGGGCCCCTCTGACCAGGGTTCCGCCCAGGCCCTGCCCCTCGTGGGCGGGGTCGATCTCGGTGTGGGTGAAGGTCACCATGTCGTCGGTGAGGATGTACTCGGCGAACCCGGCCACCTCCCCGTCGACCCTGATCTCGTAGCGTTTCTTGTCCCGTACGTCGACCACGTCGGTCGTCATGGAAGCCCTCACTCTCCGGTCCGCGGGGGGACGTCGTCGGCCCGCGCCGCCATTGTCCCGCCTCGGCGCCCCTTTCGCCCCTTGCGGCACGCACCTCCCCCGACATAGAGTCGCCCTGACATACCGACCAGTCGGTCTAAGGAGTGCGGAATGACATCCCGGTTCGGCGGGCGGACCGCCATCGTCACCGGCGCGAGCCGGGGCATCGGCCTGGCCGTCGCCCAGCGGCTCGTCGACGAGGGCGCGCGCGTGTGCGTCACGGCGCGCAGGCCCGAGCCCCTGGAGGAGGCCGTCAATGCCCTGGGCGGACCCGAGCACGCCATCGGCGTCCCCGGCCGGGCCGACGACCCCGAGCACCAGGACGCGGCCGTGGCCGCCACCCTGGAGGCCTTCGGCAGCATCGACATGTTCGTCAACAACACCGGCATCAACCCGGTCTACGGGCGGATGATCGACCTGAACCTGGACGCGGCCCGCAAGATCTTCGAGGTCAACGTGATGTCCGCGATCTCGTGGACGCAGAAGGCCTACCACGCCTGGATGGCCGAGCACGGCGGAGCCGTCGTCAACGTCTCCTCCGTGGCCGGGACCAGGCCCGCCCCCGGCATCGGCTTCTACGGCGCCACCAAGGCGACGCTCATCCACGTCACCGAGGAGCTGGCCGTCGAGCTGGGCCCGGGGGTCCGCGTGAACGGCGTCGCCCCGGCCGTGGTCAAGACCCGGTTCGCCGCCGCCCTCTACGAGGGGCGCGAGGAGAAGGTCGCCGCCCAGTACCCCCTGGGGCGCCTGGGCGAGCCCGAGGACGTGGCGGGCGCGGTGGCCTTCCTGCTCTCCGACGACGCCTCCTGGATCACCGGCCGCACCCTCGTCCTGGACGGCGGCCTCACCCTCACCGGAGGTGTGTGACATGGACCTGACCGACACCGGGGCCGTGGTCACCGGCGCGGGCAACGGCATCGGCGCCGCGATCGCGCGCAGGCTCGCCGGAGCCGGGGCGCGCGTGGTGGTCAACGACCTGGACGCGGGCGCGGCCGAGGCCGTGGCCGCCGAGATCGGCGGTGTGGCCGTTCCCGGAGACGCCGCCGGCGAGGCGGGCGTCACCGCGCTCGTGGCCGAGGCCGGGGCGCACCTGGGCGGCATCGACCTGTACGTGGCCAACGCGGGCGTGGGCGTGGGCGGCGGCCCCGAGGCCCTCGAGGCCGACTGGGACCTGGCCTGGCAGGTCAACGTGATGGCCCACGTGCGCGCCGCCCGCGAGCTGGTGCCCGGCTGGCTGGAGCGCGGGCGGGGGCGCTTCCTGACCACGGTGTCGGCCGCGGGGCTGCTCACGATGCTGGGCAGCGCGCCGTACTCGGTGACCAAGCACGCCGCCCTGGCCTTCGGCGAGTGGATGTCGGCAACCTACGGCGACCGCGGGATCACCGTGCAGTGCGTGTGCCCGATGGGCGTGCGCACCAACCTGCTGGAGAGCAGCGGCGACACCGGCAGGGCCATCCTGTCCCCGGAGGCGATCACCCCCGAGGAGGTCGCCGACGCGGTGATGGTCGGCCTGGCCGACGGGCGCTTCCTGATCCTGCCGCACCCCCAGGTCGCCGACCACTACGCGGCCCGGGCCGACGACACCGACCGCTGGCTCGCGGGGATGCGCCGCCTCCAGGCCAGGGTCTTCGAGGAGCGGGCGTGAGCGGCGAACACACGGACGCGCTCCCGGGCCTGGACCTGGCCGGCCTGCGCGCCTACCTGGACGCGGCCGTGCCCGGCCTGGTCTCGGGCCCCCTGGAGGGCCGGGTCGTCGCGGGCGGCAAGTCCAACCTGACCTACGTGGTCACCGACGGCGCCGGCAGCTGGGTGGTGCGCCGCCCGCCGCTGGGCCACGTGCTGGCCACCGCGCACGACATGCCCCGCGAGTACCGGGTGATGAGCGCGCTGCGCGACACCGCCGTGCCCGTCCCCCGCACGCACGTCCTGTGCGAGGACGCCGAGGTGCTGGGCGCGCCGTTCTACGTCATGGAACACGTGGCGGGCACCCCCTTCCGCACCCGCGACGAGATCGCCCCGCTGGGCGCGGAGGGCGTCCGGGGCCTGGCCGAGGCGCTGATCGCCACCCTGGGCGAGCTGCACGCGGTGGAGCCCGAGGAGGTCGGGCTGGGCGACTTCGGCCGCCCTCGGGGGTTCCTGGAGCGCCAGGTGCGCCGCTGGGGCAAGCAGCTGGAGGCCTCCCGCAGCCGGGACATCCCCGGCATCGACGAGCTGCACGAGAGGCTCGCCGCGACGCTGCCCGAGCAGTCGGCGCCCGCGATCGTGCACGGCGACTACCGCCTGGACAACGTGCTGGTCACCTCCGGGGGTCGCATCAACGCGGTCCTGGACTGGGAGATGGCCACGCTCGGCGACCCGCTCGTGGACCTGGGCCTGATGCTCGTCTACCAGGCGCAGCCCGTGGGCGTGGGCGCCGTGCCCGCCACCTCCGCCGAGGGCTACCCCTCCCCCGAGGAGCTGGTGGGCATGTACGCCGCCGCGACCGGCCGCGACGTGTCCCGGCTGGGCTGGTACGTGGCCCTGGGCTGCTTCAAGCTCGCGGTGATCGCCGAGGGCATCCACTTCCGCCACAGCCGGGGACTGACCGTCGGGGCGGGCTTCGACCGGATCGGCGAGGTGGTCGCGCCCCTGGTGGAGCGCGCCCACACCATGCTCGAGGAGGACTGAATATGGACTTCGCCCACGACAGCGAGACCGAGGAACTGCGCGAACGGCTGCTCGCCTTCATGGACGAGCGCGTCTACCCGGCCGAGGCGGTGCTGGAGGAGCAGCTGGCCGCGCGCGAGGACCACTGGTCCACCGCGCCGGTGGTGCGCGAGCTCCAGGCCGAGGCGCGCGAGCGCGGGCTGTGGAACCTGTTCCTGGCGGGCCACCCCGAGCACGGCGGCCTGCCCAACCTGCGGTACGCGCCGCTGGCGGAGATCACCGGGCGCAGTCCGCGCCTGGCGCCGATCGCGCTCAACTGCGCCGCGCCCGACACCGGGAACATGGAGGTGCTGACGATGTTCGGCACCCCGGAGCAGCGCGAGCGCTGGTTGGAGCCCCTGCTCGACGCCCGGATCCGGTCGGCGTTCGCGATGACCGAGCCCGCGGTGGCCTCCTCCGACGCCACCAACATCACCACCAGCATCGTCCGCGACGGCGACGAGTACGTGGTCAACGGACGCAAGTGGTACATCACCGGGGCCCTCAACCCCGAGTGCGCCGTGTTCATCGTGATGGGCAAGACCGACCCCGACGCCGAGCGGCACAGGCAGCAGAGCATGGTGCTGGTGCCGCGCGACACCCCCGGGCTGACGGTCAGGCGGGGCATGACGGTGTACGGCTACGACGACAGCGACCACGGCGGCCACGCCGAGGTGGTGTTCGAGGACGTGCGGGTGCCAGCCTCGAACCTGGTCGGCGGCGAGGGCGAGGGGTTCGCCATCGCCCAGGCCCGGCTGGGGCCGGGCCGCATCCACCACTGCATGCGCGGTATCGGCATGGCCGAGCGTGCCCTGGAGCTCACCTGCCGCCGGGTGCTGGACCGCGTGGCCTTCGGGAGGCCGCTGGCCGAACAGGGCGTGGTCCGCGAGTGGATCGCCGAGGCGCGCGTGGCCATCGAGCAGCTGCGGCTGCTGGTGCTCAAGACCGCGTACCTGATGGACACGGTGGGCAACAGGGGCGCGCACACCGAGATCCAGGCGATCAAGATCGCCACCCCGCGCACGGTGGAGTGGATCCTGGACAAGGCGATCCAGGCGCACGGCGCGGCCGGGGTCAGCCAGGACCTGCCCCTGGCCGGATGGCTGGCGGGGGTGCGGTCGCTGCGGCTGGCCGACGGGCCCGACGAGGTGCACCTGCGCTCGCTGGGCCGCGCGGAGCTGCGCAAGTACCGCTAGAGGCGCTCCGCGGGGAGCGCACGAGGGGGCCGGGCGCGTCGCGTCCGGCCCCCTCGCCCTTGGCCCCTCGCCGTCGGGTCCCCCGCGCTCAGGCCCCGGGGCGCAGCCCGGCCACGAGCAGGTCGGCGAAGTGGCGCCCCACGTCCTCGCCGCTGAGCGCGCCGCCCGGGTGGTACCAGGTGCTCAGGTGGTGGACCGAGCCGAAGAAGTAGTTCACCACCAGGTCGGCGGAGACGTCGGTGCGAAAGACCCCCTCGTCCTGCCCCTGGGCGACCATGTCCCGGAAGATCTCGTGGTAGCGGCGGCGCTCGGCGCGCACGGCGCGCTGCTTGTCCTCGCTCAGCTGGTGCATGGAGCGGAAGAAGATGACGGTGTCGTCGAGGTTGGCGACGCTGGTGACGATGACATCGGCCGCGGCGGCGTGCACGCGGTCGGCCACCGGCTCGTCCCGCGAGGCGATCCGCACCAGGTGCTCGGTCTGCATGCGCAGCACGCGGGCGTAGACCTCGTAGAGCAGGTCGTCCTTGGAGCCGAAGTAGTGGTACATGGCGCCCTTGGTGACGCCCGCCGCCGCCACGACCTCCTGCACGGAGGTGCCCTCGTATCCGTTGGAGGCGAACAGGCGCGTCGCCGCCCCCAGGAGACGCTCTGGCACCGATCCGGTCGGTGTGTCGGCCTCGGCCGTCCGCTGTCCTCGCGCCATGTGCTGCCCCACCTCGTGCCCCGTCAGTCCCGGAAATACCGGCCGGGACAGCATACCGACCGGCTGGTACCCGACGCCACGCGCACGGATGCCGTCGCTCACACCACCCGCAGGTCGACCTCGCGCCCGTCGGGGTCGGTGAGCACGCGGCGCCCCGGCTCCAGGGGCGGGACGGCGCGGTCCCCGCGCACGGTGAACCCGAGGCGCACCGCGCCCGTGGAGCGCTCGGCGGTGGCCGGGCAGATCTCGACGACCATGCCGTCGGCCAGTTCGGCCGCGTGGTGTTCGGGCCCCGAGCCGTGCCGCTCCCGGACGAAGCGCAGACCGAGCCCGGTGTAGAAGGCGCGGCACTCCTGGACCCGGTCGGTGTAGAGGACCAGGAGCGTGGCGCGCGGGAGCGCCGCTTCGGGGAGCCCGTCCTCCGGCGGGTCCTCCTCCAGGATCCGCCGGGCGCGGGCGTACTTGGCGCGCAGCCGCCTCGCCCGTTCGTCGGGCAGCAGGGCCAGGCGGCGCTCGTCGGAGTTGTGGGCGTTGTCGGCGAGCTTGACCAGCCTGCCCAGCGGGTCGGCGGCGGCGCGTCGCACCATCTCCTCGTAGGGCTCCCCCGGGCGCCGGGTCACCGACTCCACCGCGCGCACGACCTCCTCCGGGCACCCCCGCGCGCGCAGGTCGCCGGCGGTGAGCGGGGTGTCCTCCAGCACGTCGTGCAGCACCCCGGCCGTCTGGGCGCGCTCACCGTGCCCGGCGAGCAGGTCGCGCACCGCGAACACGTGCTCGGTGTAGGGCCGGCCGGCCCGGTCGACCTGCCCGGCGTGGGCCTCCTCCGCCAGGCGCGAGGCCTGTTCCAGCGTCATCGCCACCGCCTCCACCCCCCGTCACGCCGACCGTACCGGGCGCGCGGGGACGGGGCCGGTCTCAGTCCCCCACGAAGTTGTCGCCGTACTCCTCCGAGGGCGCCACGGGCGTGATGACGTCGACCAGCACCCCGCCGGGGTCGGCCACGATGAAGTGCCGCTGACCGAACGCCTCGGTGCGGATCGCCAGTTCGGGCCGCAGACCGCCGAGCACCACCAGGCGCTCCCACTCGGCGTCCACGTCCTCCACCTCGAAGTTGAGCAGCAGCCCCTGGACGGGCCTGCGGTAGCCCTCGGGGACGGTGGGGTGCCCGGGGTCGAGCAGGGCCAGCTCGTACTCGGGCGGGCCGGGCCTGCGCAGGCTCACGTACCAGTCGGCGGCGAAGGTCTCCTCGAAGCCGAACAGGCCGACGTAGAAGTCGCGGCACTCGGCCAGACGGGGCGTGCCGAGCACCGGATAGAAGCTGCTGAGCCGCATGGACTCCACCTTTCACGTACCTTCGGTATGTGAAGATACGCTATTGGCATACCTTCGGTATGTCAACAAGGGGGAGGGCGGGTACATGACCGCGGAACCGGGCGGCCGCGCGCGGCAGCGCGAGCGCACCAGACGCGTCCTGCTGGGCGAGGCCCGCAGGCTGTTCGCCGCGCACGGGTACGGCGGGGTGGGACTGGCCCGGATCGTGGCGGACTCCGCGGTCACCAAGGGCGCCCTGTACCACCACTTCGAGGGCAAGCCGGACCTGTTCCGCGCGGTCCTGGAGGAGGTGCAGACCGAGGTCGGCGACGCCGTGGCGCGGGCGGCGGACGCGCACGCCGACCCGTGGGAACGGCTGACCGCCGGGTGCCGGGCCTTCCTCACCGCCAGCACCGCACCGGACGTGCGGCGGATCATGCTGGTGGACGGGCCCGCCGTCCTGGGCTGGAGCACCTGGCGGGCCCTGGACGAGGCCGCCTCGGCCCGCCACCTGGCCGAGGCGCTCCGCGCGCTGGTCGAGGCGGGCGTCCTGGAGCCGCGGCCGGTCGCGCCCGTGGCCCGCCTGCTCTCGGGGGCGATGAACGAGGCCGCGCTGTGGCTGGCCGACAGCGACGACCCCGACGACCTGGAGCGGGTGTGGGAGGCGCTGTCGCGCATGCTGGAGTCCCTGCGCCGCACCTGAACCGGGTCCGTCCCCGCCCGGTACCGGACGGAGCGGGCGGGGGCGGGCGGAGCCCTCGGCCGGCGCCCGGAACGCCCCGTGTCAGGCGCTATGGTGGCCCCCATGGCGGAGAGCAGGCGGACGGACGAGGACACGCGGTTCCGCGACGACTTCGTCGGGCGCTTCTCCGAGTACTGGCAGTCGCAGGGCCGCCCCCGCGCCGAGGGCCGCATCGTGGGCTACCTGCTCGTCGCCGACCGCGAGGCGGTGAGCGCCGAGGAGATCGCCGACGGCGCCCGGGTCAGCCGGGGGTCGGTGTCGCAGTCGGTGCGCCGCCTGCGCGAGATGGGCTTCGTGGAGCTGGTCCCCTCCCCCGGGAGCCGCTCGCGGCTGGTGGCCATGGACGAGGACGTCTGGGGCGGGTTCCTGCGCAACGAGCGCTCCTACCTGCGGCGGCAGAGGGAGCTCGCGGCGTCGGCGCTGGAGCGCCTGCCCGGTCTGAGCCCGTCCGCGCGCACCCGGCTGCGCAACATGCACGACTACATGACCTGGCTGGACGAGTACCACGACACCCTGCTCTCCTCCTGGGAGGAGTACAAGGCCCGGCGGGACTGAGGGCTCAGACGCGCTCGTGCGGGATGACCAGCGGCGTGCGGGTGCGCGGGTCGGGCACCACGTCGCAGGGCAGCCCGAACACCTCCTCCACCAGGCGGGCGGTCACGACCTCCTCCGGAGGGCCGTCGGCGACCACCCTGCCCGCGTCCATCAGCACCAGGCGGGTCGCGAACCGGGCGGCCTGGGCCAGGTCGTGCAGGACCGCGACCACCGTGCGCCCCCGGCGGTGCAGGTCGGCGAACAACTCCAGCAGGTCGTACTGGTGGGCGATGTCCAGGTAGGTGGTGGGCTCGTCCAGCAGCAGGACGCCGGTGTCCTGGGCCAGGACCATCGCCACCCAGGCGCGCTGGCGCTGGCCGCCCGAGAGGGAGCCCACCTGGGTGTCGGCCAGGTCGGTCAGCCCGGTCAGCTCCAGCGCGCGGCCGATCGCCGTCTCGTCCTGGGGGCTCCACTGGCGCACCAGCGTGTGGTACGGGAAGCGGCCTCGGGCGGCCAGGGCCCGCACGGTGATGCCCTCGGGGGCGGTCGGGCTCTGCGGCAGCAGCGCCATCTGGCGCGCGACCGCCTTGGCGCGCTGGCCGCGCACGTCACTGCCGTGCAGCAGCACCCGCCCCGACATCGGCTTGTTCACCCGCCCCAGGGCCTTGAGCAGCGTGGACTTGCCGCAGCCGTTGGGGCCGACGATGACGGTGAACTCGCCCTCGGCAACCCCCAGGTCGAGGTCGCGCACGACCGGTTCGGCCCCGTACCCCAGGGTCAGGCCCTCCGCGGACAGCACCAGACTCACAGCACACCCTTTCGCCATTCACGAATCAGCAGGTAGCCCAGGTAGACGCCGCCGAGCCCCATGGTGAAGACGCCGACCGGCAGCCCGTCCCCGACCGGGGACTGCTGGACGGCCAGATCCGCCGCCACCAGCAGCAGGGCCCCGACCAAAGCCGACAGCACCATGTTGGGGCCCGGCACGGCGGAGAGCCGGCGCGCGATCTGCGGCGCGGTCAGGGACACGAACGCGATCGGACCGGCCACGCTCACCGCGGCCGCGGACAGCACCACCGACAGGCAGACGGCGGCGGTGCGCGTGGAGGCGGCCCGCGCGCCGAGGGCGTCGGCGAGCTCGTCGCCCATCTCGTTGAGGGAGACCGGTCCGGCCAGCGCCGCCACGAACGGCAGCGCCAGCAGCAGGATCACCCAGATGGTGGTGGCGTGCTCCCAGGAGCGGGCGCCCAGGCTGCCGTTGACGTAGGCGGACAGGACGCTGGCCTGGTCGCGGGCCATCACGGACACGACGAAGTGGGTGAAGGCCTGCGCCATGGCGGCCACCCCGATGCCCGCCACGATCAGGCGGCCGGGGTGGCGCAATCCGGTGCCGGTCACCGTGGCCACGACGACCATGGCCAGGGCGGCACCGGCCAGGGCGCCCAGCGGCACGGGGAGCACGCCGGGCAGGACGAGGGCGGCGAAGGCCGCGCCCGCCCCGGCACCGGCGCCGAGGCCGATGACGTCGGGGCTGCCCAGGGGGTTGCGGGTGACGGACTGGAAGAGCGCGCCCGCCAGTCCCAGGGCGGCGCCCGTGCCCGCGGCCACCACCAGGCGGGGACCGCGCAGCCGTTCGAGCACGAAGGTCTCGGTGGCCTCGCCCCCGCCCGTCAGGACGATGGGCAGCCGGGTCAGGGGCACGCCGAGCCGTCCGAGGGCGAGCGTGGCGGCCGCGGCGGCGACCAGCAGGAGCAGGAGTCCGGCCGCCCACAGCAGCGAGCGCCGGTGGACAGGCAGCGCGACCGGGCCCAGCCTCAGCACGGGCGGGGATGCCTGCCGGGGCCGGGTGTGGCCGTACTCGTGCCGGGCCGGGCCCGCCGGGGCCGGGGACGTGCGGGTGGTTCGGGTCATGGGGTACTCCGCATCCTGCGGACCGCGTACAACAGGACGGGCGCACCGACGAACGCCGTGACGACGCCGACCATGAGTTCGGTGGGGCGCACGATGGTACGGCCGACGACGTCGGCGAGCAGCAGCAGGGTCGGGCCCACCAGCAGCGCGAAGGGCACCTGCGCGCGGAAGTCGACGCCGACCAGGGCGCGCACCACGTGCGGCACGGCCAGGCCGACGAAGGCGATGGGCCCGGCGGCCGCGGTGGCCCCGGCGGCGAGCAGGGTTCCCGCGACGAGCCCGGCCGAGCGGATCCACACCGTGTTGGCGCCGGTGGCGATCGCGGCCTCCTCCCCCAGGGCCAGGGCGTTGAGGCCGCCGCAGACCACGAGGGCGAGCAGGACGCCGACGCCGATGACCGGCAGCACGGACACGATGACGTCGTAGCCGCGCCCGGCCAGGGAGCCGACCACCCAGTAGCGGTAGCTGTCGAAGGTCTCGGGCAGGCTCAGGGCCACCGCCTGGACGTAGGCGGTGAGCACGGCGGAGACCACCGCGCCCGCCAGGACCAGGCGGACCATGCCGCCGTCGCCGCCGCGGCTGCCCACCGTGTAGGCGGCCAGCCCCGCGACCAGGGCCCCGGGCAGCGCCCACCAGACCGTCGCGGTGACCGAGGTGGGGCCGAACAGCGCGGTGGCGGTGACCACCGCGGCGGCGGCCCCGGCGTTGACGCCCAGCAGGCCGGGGTCGGCGAGGGGGTTGCGGGTGATGCCCTGCATGAGGGTGCCCGCCAGGGCCAGGGCGGCCCCGGCCACCACCCCCAGAACGGTGCGCGGGTAGCGGCTCTCCACCACCGTGGTGGTGAAGGAGTCCGCCCCGCCGGTGATCGCCGCCCACACGTCGGCGACCGGTGTGGGCCTGCTGCCCATGACGAGGCTGAGCAGCACCGCCCCCGCCAGCGCGGCGACGCCCGCACCGAGCATGAGCGCGGTGCGGGCGGGACGCGTGCGGGGCGCGGCCGCGGGTGTCTTCGCCCTGACCATGGAGGTGCTTAGCTCTCGATGTTCTGGACGGCCTCTTCGATCATGGGCACGTAGCGGTCGATGACCCAGGGGACGGTCAGCGGGTTGATGATCGAGGAGGCGGTGACGAAGGAGTTGTCCTCGGAGGCGACCACGGCGCCGCTCTCGACGGCGGGGATGGCCGCGTACAGCTCCTGGGCCTCGATCTCGGCGCGGGTCTCGGGGTCGCTGTAGAACGTGAAGAGCAGGTCGCTCCCGGAGAGCTGGTCGGCGTTCTCCAGGCCGATGATGGCCGAGTCGGTGCCCTCGGTCTCGGGGAAGGTCTCCACGACCGGGTCGACGGTCAGGCCCAGCCCGCGGACCATGGCCACGCGCTGCTCGTCGGGCAGGAACACGCCGAGGGTGCCGGGGCCGTCGGTGTAGACGTAGGAGAAGGTCAGGTCGGCGAACTGCTCGTTGGCCGCCGCGGCCTCGTCGAACTGCGCCTCGATGTCCTGGATGAGGCCCTGGGCCTCCTCGGGCTGGCCGAGCGCCTCGCCGATGATCTCGATCTGCTGGTCCCAGTCGGTGCTCCAGGGCAGCTCGGGGTAGGCGACCGTGGGCGCGATGTCGCTCAGGATGTCGTACTGCTCCTGGGTGACGCCGGACCAGGGGGCGAGGATGACGTCGGGCTCCAGCTCGATGATGGCCTCGAAGTCGATGTCGTCGGCACCGGTGAACTGGGCGGGCAGCTCCTCGCCCGCCTCGGTGACCGCCTCGTGGATCCACGGCAGGTAGCCGGTGTCGTCGCTGCCCCACTCGTAGCTCTCGACACCGACGGGCACGACGCCGAGGGCGATGGCGGTCTCGGCGGAGCCCTGGCCGAGGGTGACCACGCGCTCGGGCTGCTCGGGGATCTCGGCGGTGCCCAGGGCGCTGTCGATGCTGACCGGGAACTGGCCGCCGGCGGTGTCGCCGCCGCTCTCACCGGTGCTCTCCTCCGCGCTGCCGCACGAGGTGAGGCCGACGGCGAGGAGGGTGGTGAAGGCGATGCCGCTGACACGGCGAAGGGTGGAGGCCATGCTCACACTGCTTTCTTCGTCATGGGGAGTGGCCGCGCCGTGTTCGGGCGGGCCGTTTCCGCGCATGGGGCGTCCCGAGGGGAAACACGGAGGACAGAACGGGAGGATCCCGGCGAAACCAAGGTTAGTCTAACCTCACTCGACTCGGATTTCAAAAGTTCTGAACTCCGGACGCGGGCCCCGTCCGGCTCTCCCTGCCCCCACCTGACGCAGCCTTGACCTGCCATGGAGCTTGTCCGGGACCTCCTCGGGAAGTGCCTCTAGAGGCAACCACCAACGCGAGGAGCACCATGATCGCCAAACTGTCCCAGATGGGTGTCACGTCCGAGATGGCCTACGGAGCCGGGCTCGCCTCCATCGGACTCAGCTTCCTGAGCTGGGCCACCTCCCTGAAGAAGGAGGAGGGCACCGGGCTGGCCCGCGCCGACCGGTGGGGAATCTTCATCGGTGAGTGGGCGCCCACCTTCTTCGCGATCGGCGTCGCGCTTCGGCTGGAGGAGTCCACGAAGAAGTAGGGCCGCGCCGCGGCGTCCGGGGAACCGGACGCGCCGCGGGCGGACGGGTCGCGCGCCCGGTCGGAGCCGCTCCGGCCGGGCGCGACGCGTGCGCGGCGCCGACCGGAGCGCCGAGCGCCTCCGCGCCGGTGGGGACGGTCCGCCTGTCACTACCCCCGTGCGGCGCGGCCGGGCCCGGTTCCGGCGCCCCGGGGAGGGCCCGGCGCCGCCCCCGCTCAGCGGCCTCCCAGGTGGACGCGGGCCTCCCAGGGCCGCAGCGGCGCGAAGGCGCCCTCGTCGGGGTGGTTGCCGATCAGGCGGACCGGGTCGCGCCCGGCGGCGGAGGGATCCAGCTCCAGCGGCACCGTCCGCGCGCTCCAGTTGGCCACCACCAGCAGCACCCGGTCGTCGAGGACCCTCCGGTAGGCGTAGACCGCCGGGTCGTCCTCCAGCAGCGGCTCGAAGCGGCCGTGCACGACCACCGGGTGCTCCCGGCGCAGCGCGATGAGCCGCCGGTAGTAGTGGAAGACCGAGTCCGGGTCGGCCACGGCGGCCTCGGCGTTGATCTCGGTGTGGTTGGGGTTGATCGCGATCCACGGGGTGCCGGTGGTGAAACCGGCGCCCGGCGAGGCGTCCCACTGCATGGGCGTACGCGCGTTGTCGCGGCTCATCCGGGCGATGGCCGCCATCGCCTCCTCCGGGTCGGCCCTGCCCGTGTCCACCACCGCGCGGTGGTGGTTGAGCGTCTCCACGTCGCGGTAGTCGGCGATGTCGCCCATGTGGGCGTTGGTCATGCCCAGTTCCTCGCCCTGGTAGACGTAGGGCGTGCCCCGCATCATGTGCAGGGTCGTGGCCAGCGCCGTGGCCGACGCCACCCGGTGGTCCTCGTCGCCGAAGCGCGACACCACCCGGGGCTGGTCGTGGTTGTTCCAGTACAGGCTGTTCCACCCGTGCTCGCCCATGCCGGTCTGCCACCGGTTGAGGGACTCCCTGAGGCGGCGCAGGTCCGGGGGCCGGGGGTCGAACTTGCCGCCGGGCCCGTGGTCCAGGTCCATGTGCTCGAACTGGAAGACCATGGACAGCTCACGCCGCTCGGGCATGGTGTGCAGCAGGGCCTGCTCCACGTCCACTCCGGGCATCTCGCCCACGGTGAGCACGTCGCGGCCCTCGAACACCTCCCGGTGCATCTCGTGCAGGAACTCGTGCAGGCGGGGGCCGTTGATGGCGTGGTCGGCGAAGATCCCGTGGTCCCCCGCCAGGGGCCCGTCGGGCATCTCCGGGGTCTTGGAGACGAAGTTGATGACGTCCATGCGGAAACCGTCGGCGCCGCGGTCCAGCCACCAGCGCGCCACGTCGTGCACCGCCGAGCGCACCCTGGGGTTCTCCCAGTTCAGGTCGGGCTGGCGGCGGGTGAACAGGTGCAGGTAGTACTCGCCGCTGGCCTCGTCGCGGGTCCAGGCGGGTCCGGAGAAGACCGACCCCCAGTTGTTGGGCGGGCCGCCGTCGCGCCCGGGCCGCCAGAAGTAGAAGTCGCGGTGTTCGGGGTCCCCAGCGCGGGAGGCGGTGAACCAGGGGTGCTCGTCGCTGGTGTGGTTGACGACCAGGTCCATCACCAGGCGCATGCCGCGCCCGTGCAGTTCGTCGCGCAGGCGGTCCCAGTCGGCCAGGGTGCCGAACCGGGGGTGGATGTCCAGGTAGTCGCTGACGTCGTACCCGTTGTCGTCCCAGGGCGAGGGATAGACGGGTGACAGCCACACCACGTCCACGCCCAGCAGCCTGAGGTAGTCGAGCCTGTCGATGACACCGGGCAGGTCGCCCACGCCGTCGCCGTCGCTGTCGTTGAAGCTGCTCGGATAGATCTGGTACACGACGCTGGACTTCCACCAGGCGGGGCTGCTCTCCAGGGGCATGGGCGTCCTCGGGTGCGTAGGGGCGGGGAGACGGGCCCCGGCGGCCGCCGGGTGTGGGGCCCCGGTATCGGCGGTACCCGGCGCGGGGGCGGCCGACACCGGCGGTCGCCCGGTCGTGGACGGGCGGCTCCGCCCCCCACGTGGACCGGGGCCGCGCCGCGGAGTCGTCCACAGGGGGCCGGGGACAGGTTGGCGGACGCCGTCGGACGGGCATACGGGAAGCGACGCACACGACGAGGGAGAGCCCATGTGCCTGAACGGAACCGGTGAGACCGTCCGCTCGCGGAGCGGCGAGGCCGGGTCGGAGCCCGCCGGACCACCCGGTTCGCCGGGCCGCCCGCGCCCGTGGCCCACGGGCTTTCGCAGGGTGGCCGACCTCAGCCACGTGCTCTCGCCGACGATGCCCTCCTGGGGGGAGGACAAGCCCCGGCGCGAGAGCCTGGGCGATCCGGTTCCCGAGGGCGAGTTCGGCTTCTACCTGCAGCAGTGGACGCTGAGCGAGCACTCGGGCACGCACCTGGACGCGCCGGGGCACGTGATCGGCGGCGGGCGGCTGGTCCCCGACATCCGGCCGGACGAACTCCTCGCCCCGGCGGCGGTGATCGACATCCGCGCCCGGGCGGCCGAGGACCCCGACACCACGGTGACGGTGGACGACGTGCTGGCCTTCGAGCGCGAGCACGGGCGGATCCCGGCGGGGGCGGCGGTGCTGATGCACTCGGGGTGGAGCGCCCGGTGGGCGCAGGGCGACGAGGCGGTGCGCGGGGTGGCCGCGGACGGCTCCTGGCACTTCCCGGGGTTCGGCCCCGAGGCCTGCGAGTTCCTGATCGGGCGGCGCGGGGTGGTCGGGGTCGGAGTGGACACGCTGAGCACCGATCCGGGCGACTCCACCGACTTCCCCGCGCACGAGGTGGTGGGCAGAGCCGACCGCTGGGGGCTGGAGTCGCTGACCGGGCTGGAGCAGCTGCCGCCGAGCGGTGCGCTGATCAGCGTGGGGGTCATGCCCGGCCTGGACGCCTCCGGAGGGCCCAGCCGGGTTCTGGCCATGTGGTGAGGAAGCACCGTGGTGAAGGAGCGCCGTGGTGGGAGGGGATGCGGAAGGGATGTGGTGAAGCGGCGCTGTGGCGACCCGGCCCCGGCGCGGAGCGGTGACGTGTCCTCCGGATTCCCCCGGAGCCCCGGGCGCGGGGCGGGGCCCGGGGTCGGGGAGGTCAGCAGCCCTCGACCCGGGGCATCGCCCCGCCGTCGGGGCGCCACTCCAGCAGCATGATGGTGGCGTCGTCGGTGAAGCTGCCGCGCTGGTGGTCGTGGATGGCGTGGACCAGGCGCCGCAGCGTCTCCGGGGCGGGTTCGTCGGCGGCGGTGGCGCGGATGATGAAGTCGGCGAACCGTTCGAGGCCGAACATCCGCCCCCGGCTGTCGTGCGCCTCGGTCACCCCGTCGGTGTAGAGCAGGATCCGGTCGCCGGGTTCGAGCCGGACCCGGTGCACGGTGCGCGGTTCGGCCTCGCCGAGCACACCGCCGAGACCGAGCGGCACCTCGGGGGCCCGCTCCAGGGCGTCCTCCAGCAGGAGTCCGCGCCGCAGGAGCAGGGGTGCGGGGTGGGCGCAGTTGACCCAGGCGAACTCCCCGGTGGACAGGTTCAGGGAGGTGAAGACGGCGGTGCAGAAGCGCTCGGGGAGCCAGGAGGTGAGCGCGCCCTCCACGCTCTCGGTGAGTTCGGCGAGGTCGGCGCCGTTGCGCCGGGCGTTGCGGATCCCGGCCATGGCCACGGACGCGGTCAGGCCGGAGGCCAGGTCGTGCCCCATCGCGTCGAGGATGGCGGCGTGCAGGGTGTCCTTGGTGATCGAGTGGTCGAAGGCGTCGCCGCCCAGGTGGTAGGCGGGTTCGAGGACGGCGGTGGACACACCCCGGGAGGTGCCCAGGGTGCGGGGCGGCAGGAAGGCCCGCAGCATCTCGGTGCGCAGGTCCATCGCCTGGGTGCGGGTGTGGCGGACGTAGGTGTCGCTGTAGGCGCGTTTGGAGGTGACGACCAGGGCCAGCAGCGAGGCGAGCGCGTGGCAGCGGCGCAGGGTGGACTCGTCGAGCACGGGAGCGCTGATGTGCACGACCCCCATGCGGTCGGCGCCGTCGCGCAGGGGCAGCCACAGGCCCAGTTCGCCGTCGCCGCCCTCGACCAGCCGCAGCGTCTCGGAGCGGTAGGCCTCCCCCGCCACGCTGGAGTCGACCTTGAGCGCCGGGCCGCCGAGCAGCGGGACGAGGAGGCGCTGTTGCAGGTCGACCAGGTACACGCAGATGCCGCTGAGTCCGATCCGCTCGCCGTAGCGGCCGGCGGCTTCGAGGACCTCGATCGGGGCGCACCCGTGCACGGACCTGACCAGCTCCTCGAACAGCTGCGCGGCCTCGGCGGCTGGGACGGTCGCGTCGTCCATGTGCCCACCTCCCCCAGCAGTCTCACACCGCGGGCTCGGGCGAGGGGGTCGCGGCGGCCGCGTGTCCCGTGGCGGGGCCGGTCTTTACCCGGGGCCGGGCCGAGGGGCCGGTCCTGATCCGGGATCAGGCCGAGCGGTCGCGGCGTTCGCCGTCCCGGTCGGAGCGGATGCGGGGAACGATGGTGGGGTTGACGTTGTCGATCACGGTCTCCCGCGTAATGATCACCTGACCCACATCCTCACGAGAAGGCACCTCATACATCACCGACAACAACACCTCCTCGATAATCGCCCGCAAACCACGCGCACCCGTACCCCGAATAATCCCCTGCTCAGCAATCGCGTTCAAAGCATCCGGCGTGAACTCCAACTCCACACCATCCAACTCGAACAACCGCTGATACTGCTTCACCAACGCGTTCCGCGGCTCCGTCAAAATCCGGATCAACGCCTCACGATCCAGATCATGCACACTCGTGATCACCGGCAACCGACCCACGAACTCCGGAATCATCCCGAACTTCAACAGATCCTCCGGCATCACCTCACCGAACAACGCCGAACCACCCAGCTCACCCTTGGGACGCAACACCGCGTTGAACCCCATCCCCTGCTGACCCGTCCGCGACTCGATCAACTTCTCCAACCCCGCGAACGCACCACCACAGATGAACAACACATTCGTCGTGTCGATCTGAATGAACTCCTGATGCGGATGCTTGCGACCCCCCTGCGGAGGCACACTCGCCGTCGTCCCCTCCAAGATCTTCAACAACGCCTGCTGCACCCCCTCACCCGACACATCCCGAGTGATCGAGGGATTCTCACTCTTACGCGCGACCTTGTCGACCTCGTCGATGTAGATGATCCCCGTCTCGGCCTTCTTCACGTCATAGTCAGCCGCCTGGATCAACTTGAGCAGGATGTTCTCCACATCCTCCCCCACATACCCCGCCTCCGTCAGCGCCGTCGCGTCCGCGATCGCGAACGGCACGTTCAGGATCCGCGCCAGAGTCTGCGCCAACAACGTCTTGCCCGACCCCGTGGGCCCGAGCAGCAAGATGTTGGACTTGGCGATCTCCACATCCTCCTCGCCCGGACGATCCCCCTCCGAACGCACCCGCTTGTAGTGGTTGTACACCGCCACCGACAACGCCTTCTTGGCCTGCTCCTGACCGATCACATACGAGTCCAGGAACTCGTAGATCTCACGGGGCTTGGGCAACGAGTCCCAGTCGGCCTCCGAGGGGAGGACTCCCTCCTCCTCTTCCATGATCTCGTTGCACAGGCCGACGCACTCGTCGCAGATGCAGATGTGACCGGGCCCTGCGATGAGGCGGCGGACCTGGCCCTGGTCCTTGCCGCAGAACGAGCACTTGAGCAGGGGCCCACTGGCACCGGTGCGTGTCACTAGAAACGTTCTCCTCACGCGGGCAGCGCCCGGGCGGTTCGGCGGGGTCGCCCCCCGAGGCCAGATGATCTCAACATCCGGATTCTCACGGTAACCCCTGCCGGGACGGGCCGCAAAGCAGGACCGCCTCGCACCCGCACCCCGGGGGAGGGGCGCGCCGCCCTCCCCTCGCACCACCCACTCGTCAACTTCAATTGACTTTTTCCGTGGGTCAACCTACGTTGACTCACGGGGGGAGCGCACCTTCGCCATCGGAGGGGACGCGCACCACGCGCCGCTCCGCCCTGCCCGCACACCCCGGGAGGATCAGATGACGTCCCACTCCACCGTCCGCACGGCGCTCGCCCTCGCCGTCCGCGCCGACCTGCCCGTCCTGTTGTGGGGTGCGCCGGGGACCGGCAAGACCTCCGCGGTGACGGCGCTGGGCCGCGCGCTGGAGCTGCCCGTGGAGGTGGTGGTGGGCTCCATCCGCGAACCCAGCGACTTCTCCGGGCTGCCCGTCGTCCGCGACGACGGCACCTGGTTCGCTCCCCCTCGCTGGGCCGAGCGCCTGGCCGCGCGGGGCTCGGGCCTGCTCTTCCTCGACGAGCTGACCACCGCGCCCCCGGCGGTCCAGGCGGCCATGCTGCGCGTGGTGCTCGAACGCGCCGTGGGAGACCTCGCCCTGCCCGAGGGGGTGCGCGTGGTCGCCGCGGCCAACCCGCCCGGGCTGGCCGCCGACGGCTGGGAGCTGTCCGCGCCCCTGGCCAACCGGCTCGTCCACCTGGACTGGGAGGTCGGCGCCGCCGACGTGGCCGAGGGGTTCGTCCACGGCTTCGCCTCCGAACCGCACCGACCCGAACCGCCGGGCCCCGCGCGCGTGGCCGCCGCCCGGGCGACCGTGGGCGCGTTCCTGCGGGTGCGCCCCGAACTCGTGCTGTCGGTCCCCGACTCCCCCGAGCGCTCCGGACGCGGCTGGCCGAGCCCGCGCAGCTGGGAGATGGCGGCGGTGGCCCTCGCGGCCGGCCGGGCCAACCCCGGCACGCGGGAGGCCGTGGCCGCCCTGGTGGTCGGGGCGGTGGGCGAGGCCGCGGGTTTCGAGGCGCTGTCGTGGCTGCGCGCCCTGGACCTGCCCTCCCCCGAGGAACTGCTCGCCGACCCCTCCGCCGCGCTGCCCGACCGCGCGGACCGGTTGTACGCCCTGCTCGGCGCGCTGGCCGCGCACGTGGTCGCCGACGGGGGCGCCGAGGTCTGGGAGCGGTCCTGGGAGGTCGTGGCCCGGGTGGCGCGGACCGTCCCGGACGTGGCGGCGACCGCCGCACGCACCCTGGCCGCCGGACGGCCGGAGGGCACGGCCACACCCCGGGCCCTGCTCGACCTGGCCCCGGCCCTGCGTTCGGCGGGGATGCTGCCGTGAGCGCGCGGGACCGGCGGGCCCTGACCCTGGAACGGTTCGCGTCGGCGCGGCTGTGGGCGGCAGCGCGCGCCCCGTACCTGGCGCACGCGCTGTTCGCGCTCACCCCGGTCGTCCTGGAGCCGCGCCTGGACGGGGAGGGCGGCGAGCCGGTGGCCGACCCGGACTTTCGGGCACTGCCCGCCGACACCCGGTGGAACGTGCACCTGGACCCCGGCACGGTGGCCGCGACCCCGGTGGAGGAGCTGGGCTGGTGGCTGCTGCACGGGATCGGACACCTGGTCCGCCGCCACGCCGAACGCTCCCCGGACTCCGAGGGGTCCGTCCCGGGGAGGGCGGGGCCGGGGTACGGGCGGACCTTCGGTCCGGCCTCCGGTGGGAGCGGGGTCTCCGAGCGGGACGCGCGCCTGTGGAACCGGGCCGCGGACGCCGAGGTCAACGACGACCTGGAGGCCGACGGGCTGACCACCCCGGACGGGGTGCTCTCGCCGCGGGCGCTGGGCCTGCCGGAGGGTCGGTTGGCCGAGGAGTACGTGTCGCTGATCGAGGTGCTGGAGGAGGCCCACTCCCGGGGCGGGCGGAGCGTCGCCGACCCGGTGGACTGCGGCGGAGCCGTCCACGGGACGCGGGGAACGACGGCGTCGGCGGCGGCCTCCGGCGGCCTGGACAGCCTGGAGCGGGACCTGCTGGAGCTGGCGCTGGCCCGGGAGATCACCGCGCGGGCCGCCGCGCGGACCGGGATCCCGGGCGGGTGGCTGCGGTGGGCGCGGGAGCGGCTGCGCCCGTCGGTGGACTGGCGGGCCCGGCTGGGCGCGGTCGTGCGGCGGGGCGCGCACCGGGCCGCGGGCCGGACGGACTTCTCCTACCGGCGCCCCTCGCGCCGTCCCGGACCGCGGGTCCGCGGCGGAACCGCGGTGCTGCCGTCGATGGTCGCCCCGGCGCCGGAGGTGGCCGTGGTGGTGGACACCTCCGGCAGCGTTCCGGGCCCGGTGCTGGAGCTGTTCCTGGCCGAGACCGCCGCCGTGCTCGCCCGGGTCTGCGGCCCCGGCCGACGGCTGCGGGTGGTCTGCTGCGACCTGCGCGCCCACCCCGTGCAGACGGTGCGCCGGGCCGAGGAGATCCGGCTGGTCGGGGGCGGGGGCACCGACCTGCGCGAGGGGATCGCGGCGGCGGTGGCTGCGCGTCCCCGTCCGGACCTGCTGCTGGTGCTCACCGACGGGCACACGCCCTGGCCGGACCGGCCTCCGGCGGTACCGGTCGCGGTCGGGCTGGTCGGCGGCCCGGCCGCGCCACCACCGCCGCCGGACTGGGCCCACGTCGTGCCCCTGCCCGCCGACCCCCGACACGAACGGACGGGCGCCGGTGTCCACGCCGCGGCGCCGCCCACGAACCCGGGCCCCGCTGAGGGCCCCGACGAACGGAGGAGACCATGAACGTCGCGTTCGACGACCACGAACCCGGACCCGAGGACCTGCACCTGTGGACCGCGCGCGGTTTCACCGTGGCGGACGCCCGCCGCTGGATCGACGCCGGGTTCGTGCTGGACGCCGCAGAGCGCTGGCGCGGCAGCGGCGTGTACCGGCCCGGCCCCGCCCTGGAGTGGCGCGCGGCCGGGATGACCCCGTACACGGTCCGGCCCATGCTCCGCGCGGGGATGACCCCGGGTGAGGCCGTGCGCTGGCACGAACTGGGCTACTCCCCCGCCGAGGCCGCCGAACGACACCTGGCGGGCGAGCGCCCCCGGCCCCGGCGGCTGCTGCGGGCCCTGCTGCCGGTACGGCGGGCCCCCGGGCTGGACCTGAGCGAGGAGCAGGCCCAGACACTGGACGCACTGCTGTCGGCGGGGGTGCCCGCGGTGACCGCGCGCGCCTACCTGGACACGGGCTGGGACGGCGCCGACGCCGTGCCGTGGGCCCGCGCGGGAGTGGACCCCGCGCAGGCCAGGGTGTACCGGGCGATCGGGTTCTCCCCGCGGGAGGGCGCGGCGCTGGCCGGGGACGGCCGCGACGCGCTGGCGCTCATGTGCGCGTGGTGGGACGCGGGCGTGCCCCGCGAGGAGGTCGCGGCCTGGACGGTGGCGGGGTTCGGCTCGGCCGAGGCGGCTCGGGCCCGCGCCTCGGGCGCGGGGCCGGAGGGGGCGCGGGTGCTGCGCGCCCTGGGCGGTCGGTCTCCGGCGCCGGGCCCGGACACGGAGGAGGGACCGGGGACGGGGCCCTCCTGAACCGGTCGGCCGCCGCGGCTCCCGTGAACTCCGGAGCCGCCGGAGCGGCCGCAACCGCTGGACGGGCCCCTGGGGACGAGGCCCCGAGGCGGGCCTCCCCGTTCGCGGGGTGCCGGTCGGGGACGGCCGACCGGGCCTCCTGGCCGGGGGCCGTCTACCGGCGGCCCGCCCGCTCGCCGAGGAGCGCGGCGACGGCGTGGCCCGCGCCGCGGGTGTCGGAGCGGGCGGTGATCCGGCCGCCGGCGACGCGGACGGCGCTCTCGGTGGCGTCGCCGACCACGGGCACGCCCGCGGCCGCGGCGATCTCACCGGAGGGGTCGAACACCACGCGCAGGCGCGGCCAGGCCCGCTCGGGGAAGGCCTGGCGCAGGCAGCCGCACAGGTCGGCCACGGCCAGCCGCGCGAGCGGGGTCAGTTCGTCGGGGTCCCCGGTGACCACCACGGCGGTCACCGGGGAGCCCGCGGGCGCGGAGCGCAGCGCCTCCTCCGCCGCTTCGAGGCGGTGCGTGCCCAGGACCGCCACGATCCCGTCCCCGGCCAGGGACACGGCGCGCCTGCGGACCGCGTCGAAGGCCTCCGGCGGTGACCACTCCTCGTCGGCGGGCACCGCCTGGCGCACGTGCTCCAGGTGGGGCGGCGGCCAGGCGTCCTCCAGGTCCAGGTCGGCCAGGCGCTCGCAGGCGCGCACCACCGCGAAGGGGTCCGCGAAGCCGGGCGCGACACCGACCAGCTGGCCGGTCCCGTACAGGGTGGTGAGCACGGTCCCGGCCACGCGCACCCGGCGTCCGCCGGGGTCGGACGGGGGCGCCAACGCCTCCAGGGACAGGCCGAGCAGGAGTGCGTTCAACCGCATGAGCTGGGCGAAGGCGCTCCGGACGGGCTCGTCGGAGAGGACCTCGGGCGGAAGCGCGGTCCCGGTCAGCGAGGACTCTCCGGTGGTGGGGAGCCGGGAGGCCCAGGCGCGGGCGAGCGCGCCCAGCGCCGTGCGGGCGCTGTGCCCGGGTTCGGGTCGGGCGGCGTCGGCGGAGCGCTCGGCGGCGTCGGCCAGCACCGACAGGTACAGGGCGCGTTTGCCGGGGAAGTTGGAGTAGACCGCGCCCCGGGTGAGGTCGACCCGTTCGGCGATACGGTCGACCTTGGCGTCGCGGAAACCGTGCTCGGCGAACTCGTCCCCGGCCGCGGACAGCACGCGCGCCCGGTTGCGGGCCTGGCGCTGCGCCCTGGTGAGCCGGACCATCGTGCTTCCCCTCGCTTCGGCGTCCACCCATCCTACGGTGGGATGCCCCGGGCACCCGGATAACGGGGAAATCCCGATGCCCCGGGTATCCGGACACGGGCGCGGACCGCCCCGGGGCTCGGACGGTCACCGGGGCCGGCCTGGCGCTGGCCGGGCCCGGGGAGGGCCCTCGGCAGGAGAGGCGCGGGTCAGGAGTGCTCCCGCAGCCACCGCGCGCGCCGCATCAGGTGCCGGGCGTCGGCGAGGGCGTGGTGCAGCCCCGACTTCTGGGGCGGAAGCCTCGGGTCCCCGAGCCGGACCGCCTCCTGTTTGAGGTCGTGGGTGAGGAAGGGCACCTCGCGCGGCATCTCCCTGGGCGTTCCCCACAGCTGGCACAGCAGCACGTGGTCGTAGGAGCCGTACCACGCCCACAGCTGCGGTTCGGGGGTGTCGCGCAGGAACTCGTGCACCATGCGCGCGATCTCCCCGCGGGTGCGCACGTGCGGATGGCCGGTGTCCAGGACGGCGCCCTCCGGTCCGCCGCGCAGGGGCAGCTGCGGCCAGACGTGCTCGGACAGCCACGGGTCCGAGCGCACGAGGTCCTGGTCGAACTCGGAGCTGACCGCGTACAGCTCGCGCCCGTCCTCGGCCACCATGCCGATGCTGACCAGGACCAGGGGGTGCTCCGGCCCCCGGTCGACGAACTCGGTGTCGTAGTACACGCGCATGCGCGCTCCCCTCCGGGCGGCCGGACGGGCCGGTGCGCCCGTGCCGCGTGGAGTCCGGCCCATCGGCCACGGTCGCACACGCACGGGCTCCGCGTCAGCGGGTTTCCCGTCTCCGTTCGGCGGCACACGCCCCGGCATGCGACGGCCGGTCCGCCCGAACGGATCGGGCGGACCGGCCGGTGTCCGGTCGGCTCAGGGGGTCCCGGCCGGATCGGTCACGGGTGGGCCGCTATCCGGCGTAGGTCTCGAACTCGGCGACGCGCGGCGTGCCGTTCGAGCCGGTGATCTCGAAGTTGATCTTGCGCAGCGCCGTCGGTTCGAAGTCGATGACGCCCGCTCCGCTCCCGGTGGCCAGGACGTCACCGGTGTCGTGGTCGACGACCCGCCAGGAGCCGATGTTGCCCTCGGCCCCGGCCGCCTCGCGGATGTTGATCGTGGACACGGTGGTGTCGGAGCCCCACTTGACCGAGATGCGGCCGGTCGAGCCGCTCGGCGACCAGTAGGTGCCCATGTCGCCGTCGACGACGTTGCCGTAGCTGGTCCCGCTGGCCTTGCTGGAGCCGTCGGCTCCGGCCCCGGCGCTGAGGTTGGTGCCCTCGGGCGGGTCGGTCGGGTCGGGGTCCGGGGGGTCAGTGGGGTCCGGGTCCGGCGGGTCGGTCGGGTCCGGGTCCGGCGGGTTCTCCGCCTCGCAGTTGCCGTCCGAGACCTGGTTGCCCTTGTTCGCGCCCGCGATCTGGCCCAGCATCCCCGGCACGCACCCGGCGTCGTCGAGTTGGTAGGAGTAGGGGATGCTCACCGACGTGGTGGACTGGGGGTTGGGCCCGGCGGGGTAGCTGTCCTCGCCCGGGCTGGACCAGGTGACGTTGTCGAAGATGTTGCCGCCGACCTCCCAGGTGCCCCTCTCATCGGTGTAGAAGGTGCCCAGGACGTCCTTGGAGTCCTCGAAGTAGTTGTTCTCCACCTTCGCTCTGGCGCCGGCACGGGAGTTGATGCCGGACTCGTGGATCCGGGTGTAGTGGTTGCTGTACATGTGGCCTATGCCACCGCGCAGCAGGGGCGCGCGCGAGTCCAGGTTCTCGAACCGGTTGTGGTGGTAGGTGACGTAGCCGTTCGAGCGGTCGCTCTCGCTGGACCCGACCAGACCGCCGCGGCCGGAGTTGCGCAGGATGCTGTAGGAGAGGGTGACGTACTGGGTGTTGTTCTTCATGTCGAAGAGGCCGTCGTAGCCCTCCGACTCCCCGCCCGACGCCTCCAGGGTGACGTGGTCCACCCAGACGTTGCGGACGCCGTTCTCCATGCCGATGGCGTCGCCGCCGTTGGACGTGGGAGAGCCGGACTTCTTGACGTTCCGGACGGTGACGTTCTGGATGATGATGTTGCTGGACTCACGGATGTGGATGCCCAGCTGGTCGAACACGGCTCCGCTGCCGGTCCCGACGATCGTGACGTTGCTGATCTTCTTGAGCTCGATCACGTCGTCGGCGGTGTCACAGCTGTCGCCCGACACCTTGGAGGTGTTGCCGTGGTTGATGGTCCCCTGGACCTCGATGACGATCGGGGTGCTGGAGCTGGCCCGGTTGCACAGGGCCTCGTGGATCTGGGTTCCGGTCGTGGCCCGTACCGTCTGTCCGCCCGCGCCGCCGGTGGTCCCGCCGTTCTGGGTCGCGTAACCCGTGGCGCTACCGGTCTGCGCGGCCGCCGAGGACATCGGCAGAGCCAGACCGGCCGCCACCACCGCCGAGGCGGCCAACGTCGACAGGAGCCGACGGGTGGTTGTTCTTCTCACCGCTTGCCTTTCCAGTAGGGATGAGCACTGGGGTGTCCCAACTCACATTAGAGAAAGCGCTTTCCATGTCAAGGGGGTTAATGCAAACGCTTGCAAGAGGGACAAGTGTTGCTACAGCATTACAGGCTCGTGAACTGCGGGTTTAATGGCAGCGGCGGAAAAAATGGGATCGAGTCCCTCGAAGTATGCAACCGGTTGGCGCCCCTCGCCGACGACCCCGCGAGGCGGGGGAGGAGGACTCCGCGCTCGCTCGAACCACTCCGGGGTTTCCGGAAACGGCGGGACGGAAAAACGGACACAACCGCTCGATCCAACCCAAGACGAGCAGGCGGAGGCACAGAGCCCACAGGCCCCGCGAGCTCACATCCGGACGCTTCGCGTCAGTGCTTCCGCGAACCCACCAGGAGCTTCGACGTGCGCCGACTGGCGAACCCGACAAATTCCGGAAGATTAATGAAATTTACGGCTTGACTTCCGGAGTGTTCTCGCTCAGATTCAACGGCAGAAACAACGGCGACCCGGCCTTCGGACAGTCCGCGCACCGGAGTTCGACACCGGGACACCCGAAAAAATGTTAGCGCTAACATCCTGAGACGAAGGTCCGGGACCCGTGGTGCGCCCCTCTCGGGCGGGTCGTGCGGCTCCGGGTCCTTGGAGGAAGCACGATGTCTATGTTGAGCAGGTCTTTGGCCTCACCGCCCTCACGGCGGCGAGGATGGCTGCTGCGAGTCCTCATCGCCGGTGTGATGGTCATGGCGGTCGGCGGCGCCGACACCGTGGCGGCGCCAGCGCCCGCCGCGGCGGCCACGGTCGACACCGACGCGTGGTACGTACTGGTGAACCGCGACAGCGGCAAGGCGTTGGACGTGTACAACCAGGCCACCGGTGACGGCGCGCGGATCACCCAGTGGACCCGTAACGACCAGTACCAGCAGCAGTGGCGGTTCGTCGACTCCGGCGACGGGTACTACCGGTTGCGGTCACGGCATTCGGGCAAGGTGCTGGACGTCCACAACTGGTCGACCGCCAACGGCGGCGGTATCGTCCAGTGGACCGACCACGACCAGGCCAACCAGCAGTTCCGGTTGGAGGACTCACCCGGCGGGCACATCCGACTGGTCAACCGGCACAGCGCCAAGGTCGTGGAGGTCCAGGGCGCCTCGGCCGCGGACGGTGCCGACATCGTGCAGTACGACGACTGGGGCGGCGGCAACCAGCAGTGGCGACTCGTCCGCGTCGACGGCTCGGGACCAGGCGAAACGTGCGCTCTTCCGTCGAGTTACACCTGGACGTCGACCGGGCCGCTGGCCCAGCCGAGGCCGGGATGGGCCTCGCTCAAGGACTTCACCCACGCCCCGTACAACGGCCAGCACCTCGTCTACGCGACGACCCACGACACCGGCACGTCCTGGGGCTCGATGAACTTCGGCCTCTTCTCGGACTGGTCCCAGATGGGCTCGGCCAGCCAGAACCCGATGCCCTTCTCGGCCGTCGCGCCGACACTCTTCTACTTCGCCCCCAAAAACGTCTGGGTGCTCGCCTACCAGTGGGGCGGACCCGCGTTCTCCTACCGGACCTCGACCAACCCCGCCGACGTGAACAGCTGGTCGGCTCCGCAGACGCTCTTCTCCGGAAGTATCGGTGACTCCTCCACGGGGCCGATCGACCAGGCGCTCATCGGCGACGGCACGGACATGTACCTGTTCTTCGCCGGGGACAACGGCCGCGTCTACCGGGCGGACATGCCCATCGGCGACTTCCCGGGCAGCTTCGGCTCGACCTCGACGGTCGTCATGTCCGACAGCACCAACAACCTGTTCGAAGCGGTTCAGGTCTACAGGGTCGAGGGCGCGAACCGGTACCTCATGATCGTCGAGGCCATCGGCGCGCAGGGGCACCGCTACTTCCGCTCGTTCACGGCCACCAGTCTGGACGGCACCTGGACGCCGCAGGCCGCGACCGAGGGCAACCCCTTCGCGGGCCGGGCCAACAGCGGCGCCACCTGGACCAACGACATCAGTCACGGCGAGCTGATCCGCACCGGCCCCGACCAGACCATGACCGTCGATGCCTGCGACATGAGGTTCCTCTACCAGGGGCGCTCCCCCGATTCCGGAGGCGACTACGGCCTCCTGCCCTACCGGCCCGCGGTGCTGACGCTGCAACGCTGACAGGAGTCCCGGTTCGTGTGGGGTCCGGCTCATCATCGGTGTGAGAGAGCACCCCGCCCGCCCGCCGAGCTGCGCGGCCCCGACCAAAGGGGCGCACCTCGGGGGGTCTCCCCCGGGAGAAACGACGAGACGACCCGGTGAGGCGGCCGAAGGCCCCCGAGCAGGGTCGTCTCAGAGTCGAGTGGGCGCGAAGGGACTCGAACCCCTGACCTATTGCTTGTAAGGCAATTGCTCTAACCAACTGAGCTACGCGCCCGTGCGTCGGACGAGATCATACCGCTTCGCCGCAATCACCGCGCACGGGCCATCAGACCAGCTCGCGCAGCCGCCGCAGGTACTCGTCCACGTCACGCGGCTCGGAGAACCCGGTGAGGGTGGACCAGCGCACGACTCCCCCGGCGTCGATCAGGAAGGTCCCCCGCCGCGCGGTGCCCCGCTCGGGGTCGAACACCCCGTAGGCCCGGGCCACGCCGCCGTGCGGCCAGAAGTCCGACAGCAGGGGGAACGGGTAGCCCTCCCGGTCGGACCACGTGCGCAGGGCGAAGACGGAGTCCACCGACACCGCCATGACCTCGGCGCCGAGATCGGCGAACTCGGGGTGGCGCGCGCTCAGCTCGGCGAGCTCCCCCGAGCACACGCCCGAGAAGGCCAGCGGGTAGAAGACCAGCAGCACGGGGCGGCCCGGCACCGGGGAGGTGTCCTGGCCGTACTGGTCCTGGAGGGTGAAATCGGGCGCGGGGGCGCCCACGGGGGCGGTCATGGATCCCTTTCGTCGGCGGGCACTCCTCAGCGCCGCGCGCCCGCCTCTGGGACGCGCGGCACCGGATGCCTCACCCTTGGCGGGTGGTGTCCGTCACCGCTTGGGAACGACCAGCCGCGTACCCGACCAGTCCGCGCCGATGCTGACTGCGCTGGTCTGGGAGAGGCCCGACGTCGACGCGGCCTCGGCGACCTCATTGGGCGACACGTGCAGGTCACGGCCCGCCTTGGGCGTGAGCACCAGGATGGTCCCGCCGTCGGCGATGGTGGTCACCGTGTCCATCAGCGCGTCGGTGAGGTCCTCCTCCTCGTCGGACCGCCACCACAGCAGTGCCGCGTCGACGTCGCCGTCGTAGTCCTCGTCGACCAGCTCCTCACCGGTGAGTTCGGTGATGGATGCGCGCAGGTTCTCGTCGACGTCGTCGTCGAAGCCGAATTCCTGCACCACCTGACCCGGCTTGAATCCGAGTCGGTCAGCCAAGCCGCGTTCGCTCTGTGCCTGGCCCGCGGTCGCGCTCACGAAAGTTCTCCTCCACAGATGGTTTTTCTCAATCTTGCCTGCACGAAGCAGTTGTCACAACGACGCCGGGCTGTTTGCGCGCCCGACACGTGGGTCCGCTGACCATCGCTGATGGCCTAGTTCACACGCTAGCGGCATGTTCCGTCAACGCGCTGCCAAACCTTGCCCGTCAGGACGAGAGGTAGGACAGGCGCACCCTGCGGTCGGGGTTGTCCACGTTGAGGTCCACCACGGCGATGGACTGCCACGTGCCGAGTTCGAGTCGGCCGCCGACGACGGGGACGGTGGTCTGGGGTGCGACGAAGGCGGGCATCACGTGCGACCTGCCGTGACCCCGCGAGCCGTGCTTGTGCCGCCAACGGTCGTCGGCGGGCAGCAGGTCGGCCAGGGAGGCGAGGAGGTCGTCGTCGGACCCCGCCCCGAGTTCGATGATCGCCACACCCGCCGTGGCGTGCGGGACGAAGACGTTGAGCAGTCCGTCCCCTCCGGCCTCGGCGACGAAGTCGCCGCACTGGCGGGTGATGTCGGTGACGCTCTCCGATCCACCGGTGTGCAGCTCCAGGATCTGTGTCCTCATAGCGCCACCTTCGCGCAGGCGCGGCGCTCGTGCAACCATCCGGCTCCGGGCTGTGGATGGCGCTCGGCCCCGCGAGGGGCCATACTCGTCCCCCACATGTGCGAACCTGGTCGAAAGGAGGCGAAACGGTGACTGCTTCTTTACTTCTGGGGCCCCTGCTCAGGCACCCGGGGGAGACCACCGCCACAGTGTGGGTGGAGACGGACACCCCCTGCGCGGTGCGTGTCGTGGTCGACGGCGCCGCCGAGGCGACCGCCCGGACCTTCACCGTGCACGGCCACCACTACGCCGTCTGCACGGTCGCGGGGCTGGCCCCGGGCTCCCGCCTGCCCTACGAGGTGTTCCTGGACGAGGACCGGGTCTGGCCGGAGCCGGACAGCTCCTTCCCGCCCAGCACCGTGCGCACCGTGGACCCGGAGGCGCCCACGCGGCTGCTGTACGGGTCCTGTCACACGCCCACCCACGACTCCCCCGAGGGCGTGGTCCGCTACGGCCCCGACATGCTGCGCGCCACGGCCCGGCGGCTGGCCCGCGAACCGGTCGGGGGCAACCTGGCGCTGCTGCTCATCGGCGACCAGGTCTACGCCGACGAGGTGCAGGAGTCGATGCTCGCGTTCCTGCGCGAGCGGCGCGCCCGCGGGGGCGCCCGCGACGACCCCGACGACGAGGTCGTGTACTACGACGAGTACGCCGAGCTGTACCGGCAGGCCTGGAGCGACCCGCAGGTGCGGTGGCTGCTGTCCACCGTGCCGACCCTGATGGTCTTCGACGACCACGACGTCCGCGACGACTGGAACACCTCGGCCGCCTGGCGGCGCGCCATGGACCGGCGGCCCTGGTGGCGCAGGCGCATCACCAGCGGCCTGGGCTCCTACTGGGTGTACCAGCACCTGGGCAACCTCTCCGAGCAGGAGAGGGAGGGCGACCGGCTGTGGAAGCGGGTGCGCGACGCCGACGGCGACGCCGAGGAGCTGGTCGACGCCTTCGCCTGGCAGGCCCACAGCGAGCCGTCGAGCTACCAGTGGGGGCACCACCACGACTTCGGCGGGGTCCGGCTCGTGATGGCCGACACCCGCTGCTCCCGCGCCCTGGGCGAGGGCGACCCCTCCGACGGGTCCAGGTCGATCCTGGGGCCCCAGGGCCACGACTGGCTGGACGGCCACCTGACCGGCGGGCCGGACCACGTCGTGGTCGCCTCGACCGTCCCCGTGCTGCTGCCCCCGGCCGTGCACCGGTTGGAGGCCTGGAACGAGGCGGTGTGCGCGGGCGCCTGGGGGCGGTGGCTGACGGGGCCCGCCGAGCGGCTGCGCCAGGACATCGACCTGGAGCACTGGGCCGCCTTCCAGTACTCCTTCCGCCGCCTGTCGGACTCCGTGGGCGAACTCTCGCGGGGCGAACGGGGCCCGGCCCCGGCCACCGTGCTGTTCCTGGGCGGGGACGTGCACTTCTCCTACCTGGCGCGCGCCCGCCACCGCGGGGGCGGCGCGAGCCGGGTGACCCAGCTGGTCTCGTCCCCGCTGTGCAACCAGGCCCCGACGAGCATGCGCCGCATGGTCCGGCTGTCGGTGAGCCGCCCGCTGCGCGCGATCGGGTGGCTGCTGACGCGGCTGGCGGGGGTACCCGAGCCCGATCTGCGCTGGGACCTGGGGTCGGCCCCCTACTTCGGCAACACCCTGGGCCAGGTGGACTTCGACGGGCGCGCGGCCCGGGCCGCCTGGTACCACTGCGCCCGGGGCGGGGGCGACGCGCTGCCCGACGTGCGCATGACCGCGGAGCTCTGACGAACCCCGCGCCGACGCGCGGCCCCCGCCGGCGGAGCGGGCGCGAAACGCCGCCGGGGGCGCCGCGGGCCGGGACCGGCCGACGGCGCCCCCGGGCGGGGCGGGGCCTGTCAGGTCAGGGCTTGTTGGGCGTCGGGCGCCGGCTGGACTGGGCGCCGCGCCGCGGCCTGCGCACCGAGAGCCCGAGGGCGCCGCTGCCCTGCTCCAGGATGTGGCGGGCCCGGTTCACCGTGCCGCGGGGCGTGCGGGCGGGGGCGGCCTCCGCCCTGGCGCCGTCCTCCCCGTCGTCCCCGGCCTCGGCGTCCCCGTCCAGGTGGGGCATCGCCCGGGTCGGCCGGACCTCCCTGCCGGACTCCCCGGCCCCCGACGCGGCGCCCAGGTGCGGCAGGACCTCGGTCGGCTTCTCCCCGTCGGCGTCGGTAGACGCCTTCGGGCGCCCGGACTCCAGGTGCGGGAGCACGTCGGTGGCCTCCTGGTCCACCGGCCGGATGGGCCGGGTGCGCTCCGTGGCGGCCGGGTCGGCGGCGGTGTCGCCCGCCTGCTCGCTCTCCTCGCGCACGGCCTCCTTCCAGGCCTTCTCCTCCTCCGACTTGCGCCGGTCCTGCCGGGCGTTCTCGGCCCGCCAGGCGCGCCAGTTGCGCGCCGCGGGGGTGAGGACCGGCCAGGTCACCCGCGCCGGGCGCGACAGCGCGTGCCACAGGTAGGCGGTGGTGCCCCACGCCTCCATGGCCCGGCGCGCCCTGGTGATGGTGAAGAAGGTGGGCAGGGCCAGCAGCAGCTGCGGCCAGGCCAGCGCCAGCGCGGCGAACAGCGGGTACAGGCCCCCGCCGATCACCGACGCGGCCGCGCCGATCACCACCGGGACCAGGGCCAGCGTGATGCGCAGCCCGGTGAACTGGCGGAAGCGGTGCAGCGAGCGGCGCGCGGAGACCTGCGGCACCAGCCCCTCGGGGAGGGGCGTGGGCTGCACGACCAGCGCGAGCAGCATCGTTCCGACGCCCACGCTGGCGGCCAGCAGTATCGTCCACCCCGCGGCAGCCAGTTGGCCGCCGACCAGCAGGTAGACCACGCCCAGCACGGGCAGCGGCGCGGGGAGCCAGAACAGCGCCCGTCTGCGCAGCTCGCCCTCCTGAGTGGGCGCGAGAACGTAATCGATCATCGGACGGAAGAGCCGGGACCCTATCCTCGGTCGCTCGACCACAGCGTTGACCCCCCAAGAACGTCGTGACGGGGCGGTGCGGGGACCTTCGCCCGAGGATGACGCAGCCTCAACGGTCCCGTCGGCAACCCGCCCACCACAAAGCTATCCCTTTTCATGTGGTCCCCGGGCGTACACAACCAGTTACCGACATACCCGGCTCTGGTGAAACTTCCATAAGGGGACTGACATGGCAGGCAACGATCAGGTTACGCGGCGGGTTCCCCTCCCCGGGGCCGTGACCGGAACCGGCCTCCCCTCGGGGGATCAGGCGCCGTCGGTCCGCGCGAGCCGCCCGAGGGCGACCGCCACCCGCAGGACGAAGGAGCCGCGCCCGTCGGAGGGCGTGCGCCCGGTGAGCTCGGCGATCCGGCTGAGCCGGTAGCGGACGGTGTTGGGGTGCACGAACAGCATCCGCGCGGTGGCCTCCAGCGACGAGGCGTGCTCCAGGTACACCGACAGGGTGTCCAGCAGCGGCGACCCCGCGCCCAGCAGGGGCACGTACACCTCCTCGACCAGCTGCCTGCGCGCCTCGGCCTCGCCCTGGAGCGCGCGCTCGGGCAGCAGGTCGTCGGCGAGCACCGGGCGCGGCGCGTCCGGCCAGGCCACCGCGGCCCGCAGCCCGTTGACCGCGGCGCGCAGCGAGGCCCCCGCGGACCGCAGGTCGGGGACGGCGGGCCCCACCACCACCGGGCCCGAGCCGAAGAGCCCGGCCAGCGGTTCGGCGGCTGCCGCGGGCAGGTCCTGCGCCGGGTAGCGGTCCCCCACGCCGATCACCACGACCACGCGGCGTCCCTGCATCCCGGCCAGCACGTCGTGGCCGAGGCGGCGCGCGGCCGAGCGCAGGTCGTCCAGGACCTTGCCGCCGTCGTCGTCTCCGACCTCCCCTGCCACCGCGACGACCGGGGTGTGCGACCAGCTCAGCGCCGAACCCCACGTCTGGAGGCCGTCCTCCTGGTCGCCGTGCAGCAGGGCGTCCACGATCAGGGCCTCCAGGCGCGCGTCCCACGCGCCCCGAGCCTCGGCGGCGCGCGCGTAGACCTTCGCGGAGCTGAAGGCCACCTCGCGCGTGTAGCGCAGCACGGCCTCGCGCAGCTGCTGGGCTCCGCCGGGGGCGGCCAGCTCCTCCACCTGTCCCTCGACCACGTCGATGACCACGCGGATCATGTCGACGGTCTGCTGGAGGGAGACCGAGCGCGTGAGCTCGCGCGGCGCGGTGCCGAAGACCTCGACGGTGATGGCCGGGCGGCCGCGCACCGGGTTGCGGAACCAGTCGACGAAGGCGGCCACCCCGGACTGGGCGACCAGACCGATCCACGAGCGGTCCTCGGCCGACATCCGCCGGAACCAGCCCAGGCGCTGTTCCATGCGGGCCACGGCGGCCGTGCCGAGCGCGCCCATGGAGCGCTCCAGCCGGCGCACGGTCTCGGCGCGCACGCGTTCCTGCTCCGTGGGCACGGAGGCGGGTGCGCCCTCCGGGTCCGCCGTGGTGCCCTCGTCGTCCGGGGTCTGGTGGGGTTCGGTGTTCACCTCTCCAGGTTCGCATCCCGCGGCACCCGGCCGGCGGGCCGCCCCGTGTCCCCGGCGGGCGCGAACCGCTGGCGTGACCGGGCGCGCGCGCAGCGTACCGTCGGAGGGTGACCTCTCCCACCGGTTCCGGGTCCGAGGGAGCACGTTCGGCACCGTTTTGTGGAGTCCCAACAAACGGTGTCGAGTAAGTTCGTGCTCCTCCCCCTCTGACCGGTGATCTCCTACAGGGCAAGGTTGATGTCGTGCTTGTAATCGTTGCTCCCGGCCAAGGCGCCCAGGTTCCCGGATTCCTCTCCCCGTGGCTCGAACTGCCCGGCGTCTCCGCGCAGGTCGAGGCGTGGTCCGAGGTCGCCGGGCTGGACCTGGTGCGCTACGGCACCACCGCGGACGCGGACGAGATCCGTGACACAGCGGTCGCCCAGCCCCTGCTGGTCGGGGCCGGCCTCATCGCGGCCTCCGCCGTGCTCGGCCCCCTGGCCGCCCCCTCCCCCGCGCTGCCCGCCGAGGGCTCCCTGCTGGACGCCGTCGCGGGCCACAGCGTCGGCGAGTTCACGGCCGCCGCCATCGCCGGTGTCCTGTCCCCCAAGGACGCGATGGCCCTGGTGGCCGAACGCGGCCGGGGCATGGCCGACGCCGCGGCGCGGACCGAGACCGGTATGACCGCCGTACTCGGCGGCGACCGCGAGCAGGTGCTGGCGGCGATCGCCGCCGCCGGCCTGACCGCGGCCAACGACAACGGTTCCGGCCAGATCGTGGCCGCCGGCACCACCGCCCAGCTCGCGGCCTTCGCCGAGAACCCGCCCGAGCGGGCGCGACTGCGCTCCCTGTCGGTCGCGGGCGCCTTCCACACCGAGCACATGGCCCCGGCCGTGGAGCGGGTGCGGGCGGCCGCGGCCCCCCTGTCCCCCTCCGACCCCACGGTGCGCCTGCTCTCCAACGCCGACGGCGCCGTGGTCGAGAGCGGACCCGAGTACCTGGAGCGCCTCATCACCCAGGTCTCCTCCCCGGTCCGCTGGGACGCGTGCACGCAGACCCTGGCCGACCTGGGCGTGACCGCGATGATCGAGCTCACCCCGGCGGGCACGCTCACCGGCCTGGCCAAGCGCGCCCTGCGCGGGATCGAGCTCCTCGCGGTCAAGACCCCCGACGACCTCGACCGCGCCGGCGCCCTCGTCAAGGAGCACGCCGGGAACCCCGCGGCCACCGACCAGGAAGGCTAACCATGTTCAGCTCCCCGAGAGCTCCCGGAGGCGCGTCGATCACCGCCTTCGGCGAGTACCAGCCCTCCCGGGTCGTGACCAACGCCGACCTCGAGGAGCGCGTCGACACCAGCGACGAGTGGATCCAGAGCCGCGTGGGCATCCGGGAGCGGCGCATCGCGGGCTCCGAGGACACCGTGACCAGCATGGCGGTGGCGGCGGGCGGCAAGGCCCTGGCCGCCGGCGGCCTGTCCCCCGAGGACATCGACCTGGTGATCGTGGCCACCTGCACCGTGCAGGACCAGATCCCCAACACGGCCGCCACGGTCGCCGCCAAGCTGGGCATCACCGCCCCGGGCGCCTTCGACCTCAACGCCGCCTGCGCGGGCTTCTGCTACGCCCTGGGCGTGGCCGCGGACATGGTCCGCGGCGGCAGCTCCCGCAACGTGCTGGTGATCGGCTCGGAGAAGCTCAGCGACTGGGTGGACTGGGACGACCGCGGCACCTGTGTGATCTTCGCCGACGGCGCCGGGGCCGCGATCGTCTCCGCCTCCGAGGAGCAGGGCATCGGTCCCGTCGTGTGGGGCTCCTCCGGTGAGCGGGCCGCCAAGATCCACCTGCGCGAGGGCAAGTACCTCTGGCAGGAGGGCCAGGCGGTCTTCCGCTGGACCACCACCGAGCTGTACAAGGTCGCCCTGGAGGCCCTGGAGAGGGCGGGTGTGGAGCCCTCGGAGCTGACCGCCTTCGTCCCGCACCAGGCCAACCTGCGCATCGTGGAGGCCATCGCCAAGAAGCTGGGCGCGCCCCAGGCACTCGTGGCCCGCGATATCGTCACCGCTGGCAACACCTCCTCCGCGTCCATCCCTCTCGCTCTGTCGCGGATGATCGGACGCGGGGAGCTGCCGTCGGGGAGCACCGTACTCACCCTGGGTTTCGGGGCGGGGCTGGTCTACGCCGCCCAGGTGATCCGCATCCCCTGAGCACCCGCCCGAACCCGCGGTCACACCACGCCAGTCGGGTCCGCGAGCCCGCGGCTCACGTGGTGTCCCTGAGCCGACACGAATCACCGAGCAAGGAGAAAGACGACATGGCCCAGCAGACCGAGCAGGAGATCCTCAAGGGCCTCGGCGAGATCATCGAGGAGATCGTCGGGACCGAGGCCTCCGAGGTCACCCCGGACAAGAGCTTCGTCGACGACCTGGACATCGACTCGCTGTCCATGGTGGAGATCGCCGTCGCCGCCCAGGACAAGTTCGGCGTGGAGATCCCGGACGACCAGCTCAAGGACCTCAAGACGGTCCAGGACGTCATCAACTTCATCCAGAAGTAGGCCGTTCGGGGCGGCGGGACCCACCCCGTCCCGCCGCCCGACCCGCCGCCACGACCGGCTTCCCCTCACATCCGCCAACGCCCCCGGCCCCGCAGCCGGGAACGACCCACGAGAAGGGCGATCGGATCATGTCCAAGACCGATGTCGTCGTCACCGGCCTCGGCGCCACCACCCCCCTCGGGGGTGACGTCGCGACCACATGGTCCGCGCTCCTCGACGGCCGCTCCGGTATCAGCATGCTGCCGGAGGAGTGGCACGAGAAGCTCCCGGTGCACTTCGCCGGACAGATCGCGCAGGAACCCTCCGAGAAGCTCCCCAGGCCGCGCCTGCGCCGCCTGGACCGCACCCAGCAGTTCGCGCTGATCGCCGCGCAGGAGGCGTGGCAGGACGCCGGCTCCCCCGAGGTGGACCCGATCCGCCTGGGCGTGGTGGTCTCCAGCGGGATCGGTGGCATCCTCACCATCCTGGAGCAGTACGACACCTTCCGTGAGAAGGGCTGGAAGCGGGTCTCCCCCTTCACCGTGCCCATGCTCATGCCCAACAGCCCCGCCGCCGCGATCAGCCTGGAGTACACCGCCCGGGCCGGTTCGCACGTGCCGGTGAGCGCCTGCGCCTCCAGCGCCGAGGCCATCGCCAACGGTGTGGACATGATCCGCTCCGGGCGCGCCGACGTGGTGATCGCGGGTGGCACCGAGGCCGCGATCCACCCGCTCAACATCGCCTCGTTCGCGTCCATGCGCGCGCTGTCCACGCGCAACGACGACCCGCAGCACGCCTCCCGCCCCTGGGACAAGGACCGCGACGGCTTCGTCATGGGCGAGGGCGCGGGCATCCTCATCCTGGAGTCGGCCGAGCACGCCGCCCGCCGGGGCGCCCGCGTGTACGCGCACGCCTCGGGCGTGGGCTACACCAACGACGCCTACGACATCGTCCAGCCCGAGCCGGAGGGCACCGGCCAGGCCCGTGCCATCACCCAGGCCCTGGCCGACGCCGACCTCACCCCCGAGGACATCGTGCACGTCAACGCGCACGCCACCTCCACCCCGGCCGGGGACGTGGGCGAGACGCGCGCGATCCGCACCGCTCTGGGCGACTCCGTCGCCGACCGCGTCGCGGTGACCTCCACCAAGTCCATGACCGGCCACCTGCTGGGCGGCGCGGGCGCCGTGGAGTCGATCGCGACCATCCTGGCGCTGCACGACGGGCGCATCCCGCCGACCATCAACATCGAGGAGCTCGACCCGGGCGTGGCCGTGGACATCGTCCGCGACAAGCCCCGGGACATGCCCGCGGGCGACGTGGCGGCCATCAACGAGTCCTTCGGGTTCGGCGGCCACAACATCGCGGTGGTCTTCCGCCGCGCCTGACCCCCGCCGGACGCGGCACCTCCGCGCAGGCGCGCACGGCACCGCCCGCCGGGACGACCCCGGCGGGCGGTGCCGTGTGTGCGCCGGGCGGGCCCGAACGCCTCCGGGAAAGCATCCCTCACCGTCGGTACGCGATTGCCTCCGGACGTGAACGCCGTCGAACCGCCCTCCCTACACCCCGGTGAAGGTGAGGGGAACAGCCGAGGACAAGTCTTCAGGTGGGACCGATTCGGGGTCACCATGAGAACTGTGACTGCGCTGCATCCCCAACACACTCCCACGGCGCATCCGGACGGGCCGGGTGCGGTCGCCCGCCGCTCCCCGGGCGCTCCCGGCTACCAGCCCGTCGTCGACCTGGACTCGGGGACCGTCGTGGCCGTCGAGGTCACCGCCTCACCGCCGCCCGCCGTGCGGGGCTCCTACGCGGAGGTGACCCCGCAGGAGGAGGCGGCCGTGGCCGAGTGGCTCCTGGCCCTGGTCCGCGAGACCGCCGTGTCCGAGAGCCTGCTGCCGATGGTCCTGCCGCTGCCCGCGCGGATCCTGGCCGGGGAGGGGTTCGCCCCCCTGGTGGAGAGCCTGTTGCGCCGTGCGGGCCGCCGACCGCGCGACATCACCTTCATGCTCAGCCCGGACATGGCCGAGCTGGCGCGCAGGACCGTGGTGTCCGGGGTCTCCCGGCTGCGCGCGGCGGGTTTCCGGTGCGGGTTCGGGACGGCGATGGTGCGCCCGGACCTGGTGGTGGAGGCCGCGCCGTTCCTGATGCGGATCGACCCGGCGATCGTCTCCGGTGTGGCCGGGGACCAGCGGCACGCCACCGTGGTGGAGGGCTTGGCGCGGATCGGCCGGGGCAGCGGCGTGTACGCGCTGGCCTCGGGCGTGGGCAGCGTCGAGGACGTGGTGCGGCTGCGCCGCTGCGGGATACGCGTGGGCACGGGGCCGTTCTTCGCCGACAGCGCGTGGCGGCCCGGCGAGCGGGTGACCCCGGTGCCCGAGCCGAGCGCCGGGCAGGGCGGGGAGGAGGACTCCGGCCCCCGGGTCACCGAGTTCATGGTGCCGCCCGTGGGGCTGGACTCCGACGCCACCGCGGAGCAGGTGCTGGAGTCCTTCACCGGGGACCCGGCGCTGAACAGCGTCATCCTCATCGACCACCGGGACCGCCCGGTCGGGGTGGTGGACCGGACGCGGTTCCTGCTGTCGGTGACGGGCCGCTACGGGCACGCCCTGCACGCCAAGCGTCCGGCGCTGCGGCTGGCCGAGTCCCCGCGCACGGTTCCGGCGTGGATGTCGGCGCTGGCGGCGCTGCGGGTGGCGGGCCAGGACACCGAGCGGGTCTACGACGACCTGATCGCCACCAACTCCTACGGCCAGTGCCTGGGCGTGGTGCACATCAGCGACCTCATCCAGTCCCTGTCGCGCAGCTGAGCGCCGGAACGGACGGCGCCCGCACCGGGTCCGGTACGGGCGCCGCCGCGCGTGGGCGGACGGCTCAGTCCACGGGGTCGGGGCCCTTGGTGCCCGAGGGGCTGCTCGTGGGCGCGCTCTCGGCGGGGTCGAAGCCGTTGTAGGTGCCCTCCCAGGCCTTGCCCTCCTCGATGCTCCTGGCGATCCGGGACCGGGTGTCCTCGTCGTGCAGGTAGTCCAGCTCGGGGCGCTTGGGCAGGCGGCCGTCCCCGGAGGAGCGGCCCATGGCGCGGCGGCGCAGCCACGGCACCAGGTACTGGCGGGCCCAGCGGCGGTTCTCGCGGCGGCGCAGGATGCGGGGCAGCTGCCGGGGCGGGGTGGTCCACGGGTCGGTCCAGGACTCGGGCGGGCCCATGGGGAAGCCGAGCAGGTCGGCCACGCGCGCGGCGACGATCTGGTGGCCCGCGCCGTTGAGGTGCAGGCGGTCCTCGCTCCAGGCGCGGGAGTCGGTCAGAGCGTTGAGCGCCCACAGGTCGACGATCTCGGTGCCGGTGCGCTCGGCGACGGCGCGCATGTGCATGCTGAACACGGCGATGCGGCCGCGGTAGTAGCGCAGGACCGGGATCCACCCGGTGTCGTGGCCGGACAGGATCACCACGCGGATGCCGGCGTCGCGCAGCTGGCGGATGCCCCACTCGAAGTGCTCGGCGAGCCGGTCGAGGTCCCCTCCCGGACGCAGGACGTCGTTGCCCCCGGCCAGGACGGTGACCAGGTCGGGCTTCCAGGCCAGCGTCTGGTCGAGCTGCTCGCCGAAGATGTGGCGCATCCGGCGTCCGCGCACGCCCAGGTTGGCGTAGCGGAAGTCGGGGGTCACCGTGGCCAGGTGCTCCGCCAGTCGGTCGGCGAAGCCCCGGTACTCTCCGTCGGGGCCGCTGTCGTCTTCCATCCCCTCGGTGATGCTGTCGCCGATCGCCACGTAGGACCGGATGGGATCCGGTCTGTGGAGGCGAGCGGCCGCTGGGGGATTCGTCTCAAGGTCTGTCACGTCAACCAATCATCCGGCTCGACCGTCCCACGCCTGCGCGCGCCGAGGGTGCGCGGGTACGGCGATCGTGGTGTCGGGCCGCGGTCCGGCCACCACCCGTGTCCGAACACCGTCGACCCCTGTCGGCCACCGGGCGCGGCCGTCCGGCCGGAAAGGTCGCCCGGGCGAAGGAAAGTGCCCTTCCAGCATACCCGCGGCCGACGACGGAGTGCCTGGGACGGAGTGTGTCGGCACACCCCGCCAGCCTCCATACTTCCCGGGCCGGTCGTGCGCGCCCGTTGCGCGCGGGGGACGCCCATGTGAAGGCGCCGTGAATACCAACGACCGGCTGGTCCGGGAAGAACCCGCGACCGGCTATGAGGTAGCTCACATGTTCGCGCAGGCCCGGGGGCCGGAACGCCCTCGTCACGGTCATCACACAAGGCAGTCACGGTCCGGTCGCGGCGGACCTGGCACGCCCGGGGGTACCCATGTGGCGTCAGGGGACGTACGATCTCGGGGAAGTGCTCACGGCACCCCTGTCCCCCGGCTGGCCGTGCCCGCCCGTGGCGCACGGACCGGTCTCCCGTCCGGCCTCCCCGCGGGTGAGGGGCGCGTACTGTGGTGCATCGAACCGAAGGCCCGTGCGGTTCCTCCCCAATTCACGTGCAGACACCAGGAGGTCGAGGTCCCCAGCGGATGAACGCCGTCTCTCCGATCTGCCTCGTCGACCTCGCACCCGCACTGCGGTGGTCGAGGTCGCCGGACGTGGCTCCCCTGCTCCACCACGACCGTCTGATCGACGGCTGGTGGCACTCGCTGCCCGTCGCACGCGTCCTGGACATCGCGGGACCGCCCTGGCTCGCGCACGGCATCGCCCGCCTGGCGCTGGAGCAGTGGTCGCACCTGCCGCTGGCCGAGTTCCTGCCGAGCCTGCGCACCCAGCTGGTGGACTGCTCCGACCTCTCCGAGCCCGTGCGCGGCGCGGTCGTGGCCACCGCCGGGGACTGGGAACGCCTCATCTCCACGAGTCCGCAGGAGATCGGCACGTGGGAACTCGCCGACTGCGACCCCATGGACATCCTGAGCACGGTGGCCTGGCGCGCGCTACAGCCCTGCTGCGAGCTTCCCGGGGGCCCCATCCCCTCCCCCGCCCTGATGATGGAGGCCGTGCGCACCATCGCCCACTGGCTGCCCGACTCCGCGCCCGAGCACGTGCACAGCGCGCTGGAGTACCTCACCGCGGCCACGGGCTCCGGGATGGGGACCGAGAGCCCCGGGCACGCGGCCCCGCCGCAGACCCCGGCCACGCGCGCGATCCGCACCCTGCGGGCCCTGCGCGCCCAGCGCGGCGAGGAGGCCGAGCCCTCCGGCGTCGCGGTCCGGGAGCAGGCGGCCACGGCCATGGTCAGCTCGGCCGCGATGATCCCCGGCTCCGCCCTGCGCACCGAGGCCGTGGGCGGTGACGGCGCCCGCAGCGAAGGCGCGGGCGACCTGCGCTCGCAGTTCCGCAGCTCCCTGCTGGGCCCCGGGCGCACCCTGCGCCGCCCCAGCTTCGGCCCGCCCAAGGCCATGCGGCCCGACCACACCGAGGAGCGCCCCCCTGCCCCGGCGCTGGGCCAGCACCCCCTGGTGGACCTGGTCGAGGAGATGTTCCGCTCCTGGCCCGAACTGGAGCGCACGGTAGCCGCCGAGCGCCTGTTCGCCACCGACCCCATCAGCATCCGCGTGCTCTCGGAGCAGATCGCGGTGGACGTCACCGAGATCCGCTCCGCCCAGCGCAAGGTGGAGGAGCGCCTGCTGCGCTGGCTCAACGCGCCCGAGGGCGCCGCGATCACCAAGCACCTGCGCGAGCTGTCCGAGCAGCTGGGCGCGGCGACCACCATCGACCGCCTGATCAACGCCCACCCCGACCACCCGGTGGACGTGCCCACCCTCAACACGCCGCTGTGGCGGGTGATCATCACCCTGTTCACCGACCGGCGCATGCACAACGGCTGGCTGATCGCCGACGACCCCAACCGGCTGCGCTGGCAGACCCGCGAGCTGCTGGACGACGCCCCCAGCATGACCGAGGCCGGGATCAGGCTCAGCCGGATCGGCATCCGCCAGCAGGAGCTGCGCGCCTGGCTGTTGAGCACCCCGGGGGTGAGCCTGCGGGACGGGCACGTGTTCACCGACCCGTCGGTGCCCATGGAGATGCCCGCCAACCACCCGGGCCACACCGCCCCGGAGGACTCGGGGGCCACCACCGAGAACGGGCTGCCCATACGGCGGCGCATGGACGCGCAGCCGTCCGCGGCCCCGGCCGAGCCCGCCCCCTCCCACCAGCCCGGACCCGGCCCCGAGCAGGTTCCCGCGGTCTTCGGCGCCGCCGCCCTGGACCCGCACCGCGTCGTGCCGCTGGGCCCGGCTCCCGGACAGGCCCACGGCCTGCCGTCCACGGCCCCGGTCGCGCCGCCCGCACCGCCCTCGCGGCCCGGTGCGAGCGACCCGGCCATGGCGGCCCGCTGCTTCCGCGCCCCCGACGGGCGCTGGTGGCACCGCATCGACATCACCGCCGACCACCTCAACGGCGCGCCCGTGGCCGTGCCCACGGGGTACGCCACCCACCTGGGCCTCCAGCCCGGGCGTCTGCTGTGCCTGACCGCCCCGGGCGCGGACCTGCTGGTGCTGGTCTGGCGCGACCAGCCGGCGTTCGACTCCCTGCGCCCCCTGCTGCGCCGCCAGGCCGCCCAGCCCGGCGACCGCGTGTTCATCACCGTGGCCGGGGACCGGCTGGACGCGCGCAAGCTGCCCGCCACCGACCTGAGCGGCCACTCCCCCACGGCCCGGGCGCTGCACCTGAGCGGCTACACCGCGCCCGCCTCCACCGAGGACGCCCTGAAGATCCTCTCCCGCCGGATCACCGACAGCGACGACGAGGCGTTCGCCGACCCCCAGTCGCTGGTGGACCTGCTGTCCCTGCGCGGTGACAACGACATCGCCGCGGAGCTGCGCGCGGGCATGTTCGCCGCGCACTAGGCACGACTCGCCACGAGCGCCCGCAGCCCTCCCGGCGGCGGGCGCTCGTGGTGTGCCAGGACCGCCGAGTGGTGGGGCCAACGCAGACGAACGGGGCGTTACGACCCGCTGAAGACACACGAAGTCCGCATGAACACACACAAAGGCAGAAACAAAAACACACAAACCCTAGAAGTGGCCGTGCGCGTGTGGTTGACTACTCACCGCCCCCTTCCGGGCGCGGTCCCACCCCCTGATGCACGACCACACTGAGGAGTTCCATGTCCGCCGCGTTCTCACGAGGCAAGTCGCTCGCCCTCACCCTGGCCCTGGGCCTCCTGCTCTCCCTCGGCCTCGCGGTGGGCACCGCCACCCCCGCCGCGGCCGCGGGCACCTTCCGCCTGTGCAACGTGTCCTCCGACTACACGGCCTACGCCGACTTCGGCAGCTTCACCACCTTCGTGGTCAACCCCGGCCAGTGCACCAGCACCGGTCTCAACGCCTCCCGCACCTCCTACTCCGTGACGATCCGGGGCACCTGGGCCAACTCCCCGTCCAAGACCACCACCCAGTACCGGATCCCCGCCGGCCGCAGCGTCGACTTCCACGCCGGCGGAAGCTTCGCCGCTCCCCAGTTCAACCCCCTCGTCTACTGACGGCCCCGGGCGCCCGCGCCCGAAGGCCCTGAGGATCCCACGGCCCCCGCGCACGACCGCGCGGGGGCCGCTCCCGTCCCCGCGACGCGGACCGCCACGGGCCGCCGCGGCGCCGGACGGGCGCCCGGAGCCGCGCGGCGGCGGCCCCGCACACGCGAACGGGCCGGTCCCCGAGGGGTACCGGCCCGTTTCGCGCGTGCGGCGCGTGTCAGACGTTGAAGCCCAGCATGCGCAGCTGGTCGCGCCCGTCGTCGGTGATCTTGTCCGGACCCCACGGCGGCATCCAGACCCAGTTGATCTTGACGTCGCGCTCGAACTCGTCCAGGGCGCTGGTGGCCTGGTCCTCGATCACGTCGGTCAGGGGGCACGCCGCGCTGGTCAGGGTCATGTCCAGCGTGATGGTGCTGTCGTCGGCGTTCACCCCGTACAGCAGGCCCAGGTCGACGACGTTCACGCCCAGCTCGGGGTCGATCACGTCCTTGAGCGCCTCGCTGATCTCCTCGACCAGCGCCTCCGCCTCCGGGGAGAGGGGGGCGCCCTCGACGGCCTCGGTCGTTGTCGTCTCGTTCTCGCTCATCAGACGGCTTCCTTCTCCAGGGACTGCGACACGGCGTCCTTCCAGGCCATCCACCCCAACAGGGCGCACTTGATCCGCGCGGGGTACTTGGACACGCCGACGAACGCCACGGCGTCCTCCAGCACGTCCTCGTCGGGCTCGCCCTTGCCCTTGGACTGCATCAGCTCGGTGAAGGCGTCCAGGGTGGTCATGCCCTCGGCGACGGTGCGGCCGATGAGCAGGTCGGTCAGCACCGAGGTGCTGGCCTGGCTGATCGAGCAGCCCATCCCCTCGTAGGAGACGTCGCTGACGACGGCCTCGCGGTCGAGGCCGCCGGAGCCCTCGGCGGGGGTCAGCGCCACCCGGAGCGTCACCTCGTCCCCGCAGGTGGGGTTGATGTGGTGCGCCTCCGCGTTGTGCGGATCGCGCAGGCCCTTGTGGTGCGGGTTGCGGTAGTGGTCCAGGATGATCTCCTGGTACATCGCGTCCAACTGCATGGTCAGGCTGTTCCTCGCTCTAGGGCCGGGTTCCGAAGAACTTCTGCGCGGCCCTGATGGCCTCCACGAGCGCGTCCACATCCTCCTGCGTGTTGTACAGGTAGAAGGACGCGCGCGTAGTCGCGACGACGCCCAGCCTGCGGTGCAGCGGCCAGGCGCAGTGGTGGCCCACCCGGACCTCCACGCCCCGGTCGTCCAGGACCTGGCCCACGTCGTGCGGGTGGATGTCGTCCACGGCGAAGGACACGGCGCCGCCGCGGTCCACCGCCTCGGTGGGGCCGACGATCCGCACGCCCTCCAGGGCCCCGATCCGCTCCAGCGCGTACTCGGTGAGCGCGTGCTCGTGCCCGGCGACCCGGTCCATGCCCACGCGGGACAGGTAGTCGCAGGCCGCGGCCAGGCCGACGGCCTGCGGGGCCATCGGCACACCGGCCTCGAAGCGCTGGGGCGGGTCGGCCCAGGTGGAGTACTCCATGTGGACCACGCCGATCATGGAGCCGCCGGTGATGAACGGCGGGATGGCCTCCAGCAGCTCCCGGCGCCCCCACAGCACCCCGATCCCGTTGGGACCGAGCATCTTGTGGCCGGAGAAGACCAGGAAGTCCACGCCCAGCGCGGCCACGTCGACCGGCATGTGCGGGACCGACTGGCAGGCGTCCAGCACGGTCAGCGCGCCGACCTCGCGGGCCCGGGCGACGATCTCCCTGACCGGGTTGACGGTGCCCAGCACGTTGGACTGGTGGCTGAACGCCACCACCTTGGTGCGCTCGTTGACCAGGTCGGCGATCCCCGACAGGTCCAGGCGCCCCTCGTCGGTCACCGGGAACCAGCGCAGGGTCGCCCCGGTGCGCTGGCACAGCTGCTGCCAGGGCACCAGGTTGGCGTGGTGCTCCATCTCGGTCACCACGACCTCGTCGCCGGGCCCCACCTGGAAGCGGCGCAGCTCCTCGTCGGCGGTCGCGGAGTTGCTCAGCGCGTAGGCCACCAGGTTGACGCCCTCGGTGGCGTTCTTGGTGAACACCACCTCCCCGGCGTCGGCCCCGATGAACCGGGCGATGGTCTCCCGGGCCGCCTCGTAGGCGTCGGTCGCCTCCTCCGCGAGCTGGTGCGCGCCACGGTGCACCGCCGCGTTGTGGCGTTCGTAGAACTCACGTTCGGCGTCGAGCACCTGACGGGGCTTCTGCGAGGTGGCCCCGGAGTCGAGGTACACCAGCGGCCGCCCGTCGCGGACGGTCCGGGAGAGGATCGGGAAGTCCTCCCGGATCGCCGCGACGTCGAGCGGGGCCGCCCCGGCCCGACCGAACTCGCGGACTGTGGTCATGGGTTACGCGCCCGCCTTCACGAAACGCTCGTATCCCTCGGCCTCCAGCACGTCGGCCAGCTCCGGGCCGCCGGACTCGGCGACGCGGCCGCTCGCGAACACGTGCACGAAGTCGGGCTTCACGTAGTTGAGGATCCGGGTGTAGTGCGTGATGAGCATGACGCCCATCTCACCGCTGGCCTTGGCGCGGTTGACGCCCTCGGAGACGACCTTGAGCGCGTCGACGTCCAGGCCGGAGTCGGTCTCGTCCAGGATGGCGACCTTGGGCTTGAGCAGCTCCAGCTGGAGGATCTCGTGGCGCTTCTTCTCACCGCCGGAGAAACCCTCGTTGACGCCGCGGGCGGCGAAGGCCGGGTCGATGGACAGGTCCTTCATCGCTCCCTGGAGCTCCTTGGAGAACTGGCGGAGCTTGGGGGCCTCGCCGCGCACCGCGGTGACGGAGCTGCGCAGGAAGTTGGACATGGACACGCCCGGGACCTCGACCGGGTACTGCATGGCCAGGAACACGCCGGCGCGGGCGCGCTCGTCGACGCTCATCTCCAGGATGTTCTCGCCGTCGACGAGGACCTCGCCCTCGGTGATCTCGTAGCGCGGGTGGCCCGCGATCGCGTAGGCGAGGGTGGACTTGCCCGAGCCGTTGGGGCCCATGATGGCGTGGGTCTCACCGGAGTTGACGGTCAGGTCAACGCCCTTGAGGATCTCCTGCCGCTCGTCCTCGCCGATGAGGACGTCGGCGCGCAGGCCGCGGATTTCGAACTTGGTCATTTCAGGCCTCAGGAATTCTTCTCATCCAGCGAGACGAGCACGTCTTCGCCGTCGATCTTCACGTCGTAGGTGGGGACCGCCTGGGTCGCGGGCGGGTTGATCGGCGCCCCCGAGCGCAGGTCGAAGCAGGAGCCGTGCAGCCAGCACTCGATGGTGCCGTCCTCGACCTCGCCCTCGGACAGGCGGACCTCGGCGTGCGAGCACACGTCCCGCACGGCGTACACCTCGCCCTCGCTGCGGACCAGGGCGATGGGTGTCTCGTCGTCGGTCTCGACCCCGAGGGCCCCCTCCTCGGGGATCTCGGAGAGCTCGGCGACCTTCACCCAGCGTCCGGCCTCACTCATGGGCGGCCAGCTTGCGCTCGACCTTGGCCATGATCTCCTCACGCAGCTCCTCGACCGGGATCCGGTTGATGAGCTCCAGGAAGTAGCCGCGGATGACCAGGCGCCGGGCCTCGTCCTCCGGGATGCCCCGGGAGCGCAGGTAGAACAGGTGGATGTCGTCGAGGCGGCCGCTGGCGGCGGCGTGCCCGGCGCCCTCCACCTCACCGGTGAAGATCTCCAGGTTGGGCACCGAGTCCACGCGGGTGTCGTCGGTGAGCTGGAGGTTGCGGTTGTGCTCGTAGGAGTCGGTGCCGGTGGTGCCCTCACCGATGATCACGTCGCCGATCCACACACCGTGGGCGTCCTTGCCGCTCAGCGCGCCCTTGTACTCCACCCGCGAGCGGGTGTTGGACATGTTGTGGTCGATGAGCGAGCGGTGCTCGTGGTGCTGGCCGTCGCCGGTGAAGTAGAGCCCGTGGAGCTCGGCGTTGGCGCCGCGCCCCTTGTAGGCCACCTTCGGGGAGAGCCGGACCAGGTCGCCGCCCAGGGTGACCACGATCGACTTGAACGTGGCGTCCTTGGCCACCTGGGCGTTGTGCTGCGAGACGTCGACGGCGTCGCCGTCCCAGTCCTGGACGCTGATCAGCGTCAGGCGCGCGCCCTCGCCGACGTGGATGTCCACGCTGCCCGCGCGCACGCCCGTGCCGGTCTGGTTGAGGACCACGACCGCCTCGGCCAGCGGCTTGACGTCCAGGACGAACTGGTCGTAGCGCGTGCCGCCCTGGGCCTGGCGGTTGACGGTGATCGGCCGCTCCAGGGCCGCGCCCTGCGCGACCGTGATGACCGTGGCCTCCTCGAAGGAGGTGTAGGCCTGGGCGGTGACGCGGTCGGCGGGGAACCCGGCGGTGCCGAGCCGCGCGTCGCCGCGGCCGACCGTCTCGACGGTGGCGCCCTCAGGGGCGTCCACGTCGAGCTTGTCGGTGCCGTCGGCGACGGCGCTGCCGTCGTGCAGGCCCTTGAGGCGGCGGATCGGAGTGAAGCGCCACTCCTCCTCGCGGCCGCCAGGGACGGGGAAGTCGTTCACGTCGAAGGACCCGTGGGTGGCCAACTTGGAGAACGGGATCTCCCCCAGGCCGTGGCTGTGGGCCTTGGGTTCGGTGCTCGGGCTGGTCAACTTAACCAACCGCTCCTTCCATCTGAAGCTCGATCAGCCGGTTCAGTTCCAGCGCGTACTCCATGGGCAGCTCGCGCGCGATGGGCTCGACGAACCCGCGCACGATCATGGCCATGGCCTCGTCCTCGTCCATGCCCCGGCTCATCAGGTAGAAGAGCTGGTCCTCACTGACCTTGGAGACGGTCGCCTCGTGCGCGAGCTCGGCGTCGTCCTCGCGCAGGTCGTTGTAGGGGTAGGTGTCCGAACGGCTGATGGTGTCGATCAGCAGCGCGTCGCACTTGACCGAGGACTTGGCGTGGTCGGCGCCCTCCTGCACCTGCACCAGTCCCCGGTAGGAGGCGCGGCCCCCGCCGCGTGCCACCGACTTGGAGATGATGGTGGAGGAGGTGTTGGGCGCGCAGTGCACCATCTTGGACCCGGTGTCCTGGTGCTGGCCCTCGCCCGCGAAGGCGATGGACAGGGTCTCGCCCTTGGCGTGCTCGCCCATCAGGTAGACGGCCGGGTACTTCATGGTGACCTGGGAGCCGATGTTGCCGTCGATCCACTCCATGGTCGCGCCCTCTTCGGCCACGGCGCGCTTGGTGACCAGGTTGAAGACGTTGTTGGACCAGTTCTGGATGGTCGTGTAACGGCAGCGGGCGTTCTTCTTGACGATGATCTCGACGACCGCGGAGTGCAGCGAGTCCGACTTGTAGATCGGCGCGGTGCAGCCCTCGACGTAGTGGACGTAGGCGCCCTCGTCGACGATGATCAGGGTCCGCTCGAACTGGCCCATGTTCTCGGTGTTGATCCGGAAGTAGGCCTGGAGCGGGATCTCCACGTGCACGTTCTTGGGCACGTAGATGAACGACCCGCCGCTCCACACGGCGGTGTTGAGCGCGGCGAACTTGTTGTCGCCGGCCGGGATCACGGAGCCGAAGTACTCCTCGAAGATCTCCGGGTGCTCCTTGAGGGCGGTGTCGGTGTCCAGGAAGATGACACCCTGCTCCTCCAGGTCCTCGCGGATCTGGTGGTAGACGACCTCGGACTCGTACTGCGCGGCGACACCGGCGACCAGGCGCTGCTTCTCCGCCTCGGGGATGCCCAGCCTGTCGTAGGTGTTCTTGATGTCCTCGGGCAGGTCCTCCCAGGAGGTGGCCTGCTTCTCCGTGGACCGCACGAAGTACTTGATGTTGTCGAAGTCGATCTTGGACAGGTCCGCGCCCCAGTTGGGCATGGGCTTCTTGTCGAAGAGCCGCAGGGACTTGAGGCGGAGCTTGGTCATCCACTCCGGCTCGTCCTTCTTGGCGGAGATGTCGCGGACGACCTCTTCGTTGAGACCGCGGCGGGCCGAGGACCCGGCCGCGTCGGAGTCGGCCCAGCCGTACTCGTATGTTCCGATCCCCTCGAGCTCGGGATGCGCGATAGACGTCATGCGCGGACTCCTCCTGGACTCAGACGTCCTTGTGGTGAACTGAGCCGTCCGCCGCCTGGCGGATGGCCTTGGAAGCGGGGGTGCCGTCCGCCCCGCTCTCCGCGTCGCCCCGGGGGGTGACGTGGGTGGTGCACACACCGTCGCCGTGGGCGATGGTGGCCAGCCTGCGCACCGGGGTGCCCAGCAGCCGCGCGAAGGCCTCGATCTCGGCCTCACAGAGTTGCGGGAACTCGGCGGCCACGTGCGCGACGGGGCAGTGGTGCTGGCACAACTGGTCGCCGCCGCCGGGTGCGGGCGCCTGGCCCGCGGTGGCGGCGTAGCCGTCGTTGGAGAGGGCCTCGGCCAGCAGCCGGACGCGTTGCTTCGCGGGAACCGCGTCCAGCAGGGGCTTGTAGCGCCGCTCCAGGTCGGCGACCTGACTGCGTGCGAACTCGCCCACGGCTCCGGGACCGGCCGTGTCGGCCAGGAAGCGGAGCGCGCTGGTGGCGAGGTCGTCGTAGGCGTGGACGAAGGCGTCGCGTCCGGCCTCGGTGATGGCGAAGACGCGCGCCGGGCGGCCCCGGCGGCGTCGTCCGCCGTGGGGCCGGGCGTCGCGGGCCTCGACCATGCCCTCGCTGGTCAGGTTGTCGAGGTGGCGGCGGATGGCCGCCGGGGTGAGCCCGAGCCGCTCTCCCAGGGCGGAGGCGGTGATCGGGCCCTTCTCCAGGATGAGCCGCGCGACCCGTGCGCGGGTGCCGGTCTCGGCCCCGCGCTCCGTTCCGGCCAGGGGACGGGTCACACTGGACGCCTCGGACACAGTCTCCCCCTCCCTCTCTGACGCGGCCCTCTGGTTTTGACAACATCAGTGTGGCGTAAATAAGTCCGCCGAGGCAAACCCGACCTCATGGACTTGGTCACCAAGGACAGGCTTGCCTTACAGGGGATTCACGCACCGGCAACCTCCCGGACACGAACAAGGACGGGCCCGCGTTCCTTCCCGACGACCATATTCCGAGACAGCCGTATCGGGATGCGGACAGGGGTGTTCGGCGCGCCGCCGGGTCCCGGGCGCCCCGGCCGGGGCGGTGAAGCCCTCCGCCGGGCCGCACGTAGACTCAGGGCCCATGGACACAGCCGCGGTCGAGGTCGTCGACCTGGTCAAGCGCTACGGCGCCACCACCGCAGTCACCGGCCTCACCTTCAGCGCGCGCCGGGGCGCGGTGACGGCTCTGCTCGGTCCCAACGGAGCGGGCAAGACGAGCACCATCGAGATCTGCGAGGGCTTCCGCCGCGCCGACGGCGGGCGGGTGCGGGTGCTGGGCCTGGACCCCGTGGCCGACTCCGGTGCCCTCAAACCCCGCGTCGGGGTGATGCCCCAGTCCGGGGGCGTGCCCACCGGCGCCCGCGCCGCCGAGTGGCTGCGGCTGATGGCCTCCTTCCACGCCCGGCCGATCGAGCCCCGCCTGCTGCTGGAGCGGCTGGGCCTGACCTCGGTGGCCGCCACGCCCTTCCGCCGCCTGTCCGGCGGCCAGCAGCAGCGCCTGTCCCTGGCCTGCGCCGTGGTCGGCCGCCCCGAACTGGTCTTCCTGGACGAGCCGACCGCGGGCCTGGACCCGCAGGCGCGCATGGCCACCTGGGACCTGGTGGCTGCCCTGCGCGAGGCGGGCGTGGCGGTGATCCTGACCACGCACTACATGGAGGAGGCCGAGCGGCTGGCCGACCACGTGGTCATCATCGACCGCGGCGCCGTGGTCGCCGAGGGCACCCCGGCCGAGCTGACCGGGGAGCGCAGGGAGGTCTGCTTCTCCGCCGAGGCCCCGGTGGACACCGCCCTGCTGGAGGCCGCCCTGCCCGAGGGCAGCCGGGTGGAGGCCCAGGGCCCGGCCGACGGCCGCCGCGAGTACGCGGTCTTCCCCGGCGGCGCGGGCGCGCCGGGACCGGAGTTCCTGGCCACGGTCACCGCCTGGTGCGCCTCGGCCGGAGTCCTGGCCGAGGACCTGCGCGTGCGACGGCGTACCCTCGAAGACGTCTTCCTCGAACTCACCGGCAGGGAACTGCGCGACTGATGCACGAGCACACCTCCACCGCCTCCGCACGGGCGACCGCCGACGCGCCCGCTCCCCGAGGCGACGACGCCTCGCTGTTCACCCCCGCGCCCGGGGCCGCGCCGATGTGGCGGATGGTCGCCGCGCAGGCCGGGATGGAGCTGCGGGTCATGCTGCGCCACGGCGAGCAGTTCCTGCTCACCATGGTGATCCCCGTGCTGCTGCTGGTGGGCTTCAGCCTCACCTCGGTGCTGGACGTGGGCGAGGGGGCTCGGGTGGACGCGCTCACGCCCGGCGTGCTGGCGCTGGCGGTGATGTCCACGTCGTTCACGGGCCTGGCCATCGGCACCGGCTTCGAACGCCGCTACGGGGTGCTCAAGCGGCTGGGGGCGACCCCGCTGTCGCGCTTCGGCCTGCTGGCCGCCAAGACCCTGGCCGTGCTGGGCGTGCAGGCGATCCAGACGGTGGTGCTGTGCGCGGTGGCGCTGGCGCTGGGCTGGTCGCCCGCGGTGAGCCCGGCGGGCGTGCTGGCGGCCGTGGCGCTGGTGCTGCTGGCCACCGCCGCGTTCAGCTCACTGGCCCTGCTGATGGCGGGCACGCTGCGGGCCGAGGCGACCCTGGCCGGGGCCAACCTGGTGTACGTGCTGCTGCTGGGCCTGGGCGGGGTGCTCTTCCCGGTCAGCAGCTTCCCCGGACCGCTGGAGCAGGCGGCGTCGGCCCTGCCGATCACCGCGCTCAGCTCGGGACTGCGCACGGTCCTGGCCGACGGCTCCCTGCCGGGCCCGGGCGCGTTCGCGGTGCTGGCCGTGTGGGCGCTGGTCTGCGGCGTCCTGGCCAGCCGCCTCTTCCGCTGGGAGTGACCCCGGGCGGGGTCAGCCCAGGGGCAGCAGGCGCCACTGCTGGTGGGCGTGGCCGCCGTCGGGCGCCTGGGCGACCCTGGTGCCGTTGTCGGGGGCGCCGCCCTGCGCCTCCAGTGCCTGGCCGGTAGCCCGGTTGACCAGGCGGACCACACCCGGCCCCACCTCGATGAGCGACCAGTGCTGGTTGGGCGAGCCGGTGCGGGTGAGCAGTGCCGCGCCGGGCTGCGCGGCCGGGTCGGCGGGGATCTCCAGGAGCTTGCCGCTGCCCACGCCCTCGATCTCGTAGAAGCCCCCGTCCACGGGGATGAAGCGCCACTGCTGGTTGGTCTGGTCGTGTCGGTCCCACAGGTGGACGGGCGCGCCGTTGGCGGTGGACGTGCCCGCGACGTCCATGACGCGGCCGCCGTGGACGCTCTGGACCGCGTAGACGAGCGCGGGGTCCAGGCCCGCGGGGTGGACGACCTCCTCCTCCGACGGCTCCTCGGTGGGCTCCTCGACCTCGGGGGCTCCGGGCGGCTGGACCAGGATGCCCGAGGCCGTGGTCATCTCCGGCTCCTCGGGCCGATCGCCTCCGGACACGAGCAGGCCCCCGGTGTAGCCGCCGACGAGGGCCACCAACAGCAGGGCCAGGGCTCCGGCCAGGAGCGGCCAGCGGGGGACGTACCCTTCGTGGGCGCGGGGGGAACGGGCACGGCGTCGGGACATCGAGGACACTCCAGCGGGGTGCGGGCGGGGGCCGCGTCGATCCACGGCCCGGACCATTTCACACCACTTTGCCGGTTTGGTGCACGTTCGCCCGTCGGCGATGGGGACTCGATAGGGTCCGGGCATGGAAGCGATCGGAGTCCCCTGGTTCATCGCGGTCCGCTACCTCGGCCCGCCGTTGTTCCTGCTCGCCGCGGGCGGCGCCCTGATGCTGTGGCGGCGGCCCGCCCGGCCCGGACTGGTGTGGGGCGCGCTGCTGGTGAACCTGCTCGCGGCGGCGCTGCCGTTCCTGTGGATCGGGGTGCAGCTCCTGACCGGCCGGGCGGACCAGACGGTGCACGGGCTGGTCATGACGCTGGCGCAGCCCGCGGTGGCCACGGCGGCCTGGGGACTGCTGCTGGCCGCGGTCGTGGCCCGGCCCCCGGGAGCGGACCGGGCCGGGCCCGCCCGGCCCGCGAGGGGCCCGGACCGGGCGGACCGGAGCCGGGCGCGGACCGGGGACGGCGGGGAGCCGGAGAGGACCCCCGAAAACGTAGGATGACTTGCCATGAGCACTCCGACCCGGCCCCAGGCAGCGTTCTCCCTGTTCCGAGCGGTGGAGGCGGTGCCCCCGGTCTGGCTGGTGATGGTCGGCATCGTCTCGGTGCAGACGGGCGCCGGGGTGGCCAAGAACCTCTTCGACGTGCTGCCCCCGGCCGCGGTCGTGTGGCTGCGGCTGCTGACCTCGGCAGTGCTCCTGGTCCTGGTGGCGCGGCCGGTGCTCAGGGCGCGCTCGCGAGGCGACTGGCTGGTGGTGGTCGGCTACGGCGTCGCGCTGGCGATGATGAACTTCCTCATCTACCAGGCCTTCGCGCGCATCCCGCTGGGGATCGCGGTCACCATCGAGTACCTGGGGCCGCTGGCCATCGCGATCCTGGGGTCGCGGCGCCGGATCGACCTGGTGTGGGCGGGCCTGGCCGGGCTGGGCGTGGTCGCGCTGGGACTGGAGTCGGGCTCGATGGACCCGCTGGGCATCCTGTTCGCCGTGCTGGCGGCGGTGGCCTGGGCGGGCTACATCCTGCTCAGCGCGTCGACGGGCCAGCGGTTCAGCGGGACCTCCGGCCTGGCGATCGCCAGCGTGGTCGGCGTGGTCGTCATGGCGCCGATCGGGGTGTACGAGGGGGGCGCGGCCCTGCTGGACTGGCGCCTGCTGCTGTTCGGCCTGGTGGTCGGCGTGCTGTCCTCGGTGGTGCCCTACACGCTGGAGCTGACCGCGCTGCGCCGGATGCCGCCGCGCGTGTTCGGGGTGCTGATGAGCCTCCAGCCCGCCGCCGCGGCGCTGGTGGGCCTGGTGGTGCTGGGTGAGCTCCTGACCGTGTGGCAGTGGTTCGCGGTGGCCTGCGTGATCGTGGCCAGCGCCGGTTCCACCCGCACCTCGGCCCGCGACCGCGGGGACGGCCCCGAGTCCGACGGCGCGTCCGCCCGGCCGACCCGGGAGGGCCCCGAGGAGCGGTAGGCGGGCGGGCCCGCGGCCGCCGTGTCCGTGACGCGCCCGTCGGGACGGCCCGTCCGGGAAGACTCGCACAGGAGTTTCGCTACTCCGTGTTTCCGAATGGACACAAATGGTTATCTGTCCTGGTGGGTCGGCCAAACGGCACGATCACTCGCACTCGAAGGGAAAGCCATGCGCACCACCGCCAAGATGATGATGACCGCCCTGTTCACCGCCGGCCTGCTCGGCATGGGGTTCGGGACCGCCTCCGCGGGCGAGAACGACACCGACGTCTACCAGGCGTGCGTGCAGGAGCAGGGCTTTCTCGGTCTGATCAACCTGGACCTGGACCTGCTCAACCAGTGCATCTCCAACCACGTCGGCTAGGACCGCGCCGACCGGTCATCGGAGGCGGGCCCTCCCGAACCGACGAGCCCCGGGACCGGGCCGATCGGGAGAACGGATCCCGCCGCCACGGAGGGGGCGCCCACGCGTGGGCGCCCCCTTCCCCTGTGCCGAACGGCGGCGTCGGACCAGGTGGGAGACTGCGCGGGGGGTGGACACCGGTTCCCGCGACGATGTACTACAGTCTGTCGTATGTCTGATTCCCCGGCCTCCGCGGTGCTGGCCGCGAACTCGGTCCCCCCGCTCGCGGCGGAGGACATCTCCCTTCTCGGACTCCCCCTGTGGGGCTGGCAGATCGCCGTCGCGACCGCGGGAGTACTCGCTCTGGTGCTGCTCGCGCGCACGATCTGGACACCCACGCAGCGGTCCCTGCGGGCCTGGGCGCTCGGCAACATCGTCGTCAACGCCGGAATCGCCGTCACCGGCGCCACCGTGCGCGTCACCTCCTCGGGCCTGGGCTGCTCGGAGTGGCCCAAGTGCACACCGGAGAGCTTCGTGCCCATCGACACCGGGCACGCCGCGCTCAACGCGGCCATCGAGTTCGGCAACCGGACGCTCACCTTCGTCGTGCTGGCGGTCGCCGTCATCACCTTCGTCGCGGTCATGCGGATGAGCCCGCGCCGCCCCGACCTGGTCCGGCTGGCCGTCATCGTGCCGTTCGGCGTCCTGGGCCAGGGCGTGGTCGGCGGCATCACCGTGTGGACCGACCTGCACCCCGCCTCGGTGGCCGCGCACTTCCTGCTGTCCATGGTGATGGTCTTCATCACGGTCGCCCTGTACGTGCGCTGCCAGGAGCCCGAGGGCAAGCCCCAGGTGTCCGCGGGGCCCATGCTGCACGCCCTGAGCATCGGACTGGTCGTGGTCGGCTTCGTCCTGCTGGTCGCCGGGACCGTCGTCACCGGCACCGGCCCGCACGGCGGCGACGCCGCGGCCCCCCGCTGGGGGTTCGACCTGGCGGCGGTCACCCGCCTGCACTCCGCGCTGGCCTGGCTCACCACGGCCGGGGCCGTGCTGGCCGCGGTCATCGCCTTCCGCGGCGGCGCCCGGCGGCCGGTCCGCATGAGCAGCGTGTTCCTGCTGGTCACCGTCGTCCTCCAGGGCGTCGTGGGCTACACCCAGTACGCCCTGGAGCTACCCGAGGCCCTGGTGGTCCTGCACGTCCTGGGCTCGGCCCTGACCTGGGTCGCGATCTCCCGTCTGTACTTCTCCACCACGCGCCTGGTGCCGCCGGGTCAGGAGCTCAGCGAGGATCCTGCTGACCGTGACGGGGAACGTAGTCCTGTTGCGCCCGCGCCTGGGCGATGACGTGGGCGAAATCGGCCCGGCGCAGGAAGCCGGAGTCGGTGGGGTTCTCCGCCCAGCCCGGGGCGACCGGCTGGGGCATCCGCCCCAGGAAGGCGTCCCGGGCCACGTGCATCAGCGCCAGGAACGAGTCCCGGTGGACCTTCCAGTCGGGCGCGGGCAGTCCGGCGTCCAGCCTGCGGTGCAGCAGCGCGAGCTCGGTGGCGGCGAGCTGGTACTCGCGCATCGCCTCGCGGCCCCTGCGGCCGGCGTTGCGCGCCGCCCACTCCCTGGCCCTGCGGCGCCCCTGCAGTGAGCTGAGCATGGTGATGTCGGCCGGGGTGACCAAGCCGGTGGAGACGTAGGGCGGCAGGTACCGGGCGATCGCGCCGATCTGCCGGTGGCGGTCGCGGGCGGCCAGCGCCAGGATCGCCATGAGCACGCCGAAGAGCACCATGTAGGCGACGGCCAGGCCGGACCAGCCGAAGTGGGTGGACCCGTTCCACATGCCGTGCAGCAGCACCGCCGCGGCCCACCCGGCGACGGGGGCCAGCAGGCGCAGGGCTCCGGAGCGCATGGCGGCGTAGGCCACGCCGATGCCGATCATCGCGGTGTAGACCGGGTGCCCGAACGGGGCGATCAGCCCCCGGATGGCGAAGGTGGCCACCAGGGTCCCGTCGAAGAACGCGCTGAGGAAGTACAGGATGTTCTCGGTGAAGGCGAAGCCGGTGGCGACCATCCCCGCGTAGATCACCCCGTCGGTGAAGGTGTCCAGCTCGTGGCGGCGCCGCCAGAGCAGGATGAGCAGCACCACGCCCTTGGCGCTCTCCTCCACCAGCGGCGCGACCGCCGCCGTGCCCAGGAAGTCGCCCAGGTCGCGGCCGAACAGCGGAACCGTGACGTGGGCCAGGCCCCAGCTGTTGAGCAGCAGGGAGACCACCACGGCCACGCCCGCGCCCCAGGCGAAGGCGAAGAACAGCACCCATCCGGGCTCGGGCTCGATCCGGTCGAGCATGAGGATGAGCGGCACGAGGATGCACACGGGGATGACCGCGGCGACGAGGCTGACGGCGAAGCCGAGCCCTCCGTCGATCCCGGCGGCCGCTCCCCCGGCCAGGGCGAGCAGCCACAGGTAGACCAGCATCCCGATCATGCAGACCACGCTGACGGTGGTGCCCAGGATGAGGGTCATCGAGTGGCGCGAGCGTCGGCCCTGGAGGATGGCCTTGCTGTCGAGACGGGGCATGGGCACCGATCGTAGCGGGAACCGGGCCGACCACGGCTTTCGCCCCCGGCCGACCGCCCGGAGGACCGCGCGGGCCCCGACCGGTGGCGGCCCGGGCGCCCGTGGGCGGCCCCCGGCGGGACACCGCCCGCGGGCGCGGGGCGGCCTCAGCCCAGGAGGCCCGCGATCAGGGGGTCGACGGTGACCGCCACGAACAGCAGCGCCAGGTAGGCGTTGGACAGGTGGAAGAAGCCCATCGTCTTGAGCTGCGCGCCGGTCACGCCCGCGCGGGAGCGGTTGAGCAGGCGGTGCGCCTGGACGACCAGCAGCGCGCCCAGGGCGACGGCGACCGCGCCGTAGAACCAGGTGGTGCCCGCCACCGGCCAGAACAGCACCGACACGATCGCGGTGGCCCAGCTGTAGAGCACGCACTCCAGCAGCACCCGGCGGTCGGTGGCGACCACGGGCAGCATCGGGACCTTGGCCTGCGCGTAGTCCTCCTTGTAGCGCATGGCCAGCGTCCAGGTGTGCGGCGGCGTCCAGAAGAACACCACCAGGAACAGGACGAACGGGGCCCAGTCCAGGCTGTTGGTCACCGCGGCCCAGCCGATGAGCACCGGCATGCACCCGGCGATGCCGCCCCACACCACGTTCTGCGCGGTGCGCCGCTTGAGCAGCAGCGTGTACACGAAGATGTAGAACAGGATCGCGAAGACCGACAGCACGGCCGAGAGCACGTTCACCAGGAGGGCGAACCCGACGGTGGAGCCGACGGCCAGCACCAGGCCGTAGACGAGGGCTCCGCGCGGGGTGACCAGGTCCATCGCACCGGGGCGCTGGCGGGTGCGACGCATCTCACGGTCGATGTCGCGGTCGATGTAGCAGTTCATCGCGTTCGCGCTGGCCGCCGACATGGTGCCGAACACCAGGGTGGCGACCGCGGTCCACAGCGGCGGCACGCCCCCGGCCGCGACGAACATCACCGGGATGGTGGTGATGAGCAGCAGCTCGATGACGCGCGGCTTGGAAAGGGCGACGTAGGCGCGGACATGGGCGCCCAGCGAGGCCCTGCGGGGGGCCTGGGGCTGGTCGCCGTGCGGGTTCGTCCGCGGGGCGCGGTTGGTGAGGGCCATCAGTACCCGGTCCTCACGGCCGGACGGTTCTCTCGCGTCCCCCCGGGGGCCACCGGCTCGGTTTCAGACACGCGGATACCTCGACAACTCTAGGGGTTTCGACACTGCTCGCCACGCGGGGGCCGGCGGACCGACAAAGCGTCTGGATCGGCGGAAACCCCGTCAACGACATACTGTAGTACTTCCTCGCGCGCGCCTGAGACCAGCCCCCTCACAAGGAAAACCGCTGGTCCTCGGGCCTGGGTGCGTACGGTGGTCCGCCGGGTGTACTGAAGGGTCGCACACGCCCCGACGCGCTTCCAGCCCGCCACGCACCGCCCGCGGCCCCCGCCGCGCGGCGCGGCCGCCGGTGGCCGCGCCGCCGAGGGCCGCCCGGGAGGCGCTCCCCACACCCCTACCGGCCGGTAATGAGAGGTGTCGGGCAACGACATCCCGGGTAGCGGACGATAGGCTCGATCGTGGCCGAATCCGTCGTGGTCTCCAGCCCGCGGCGGCCGTCGCCCGGGGACGCCGCGTCCGCGCCCTGAACAGCCGCGGGTGCGCGTTCCCGCAGTGCTCGGCCCCGCCCGCACGGCGGGCCGCCCGGGTTCCGGCGGCGGTTCGAGAACGAACGCAACCGACACACCCCGCGCTCCGGCCGACGGGCGCGGGGGTGCCCGAGAAGGAGAGCGAAAGTCCGTGAACGCCCACACCCCGCAAACCCTGGAGTGGTCGGACCTCGACCTCCGCGCCGTCAACACGGTCCGGGCCCTGGCGATGGACGCGGTCGAGAAGTCGGGTAACGGACACCCCGGCACCGCGATGAGCCTGGCGCCAGCCGCCTACCTGCTCTTCCAGAAGATCATGCGCCACGACCCCTCGGACCCCGAGTGGACGGGCCGGGACCGCTTCGTGCTGTCGATCGGCCACTCCAGCCTCACCCTGTACATCCAGCTCTACCTCGCCGGGTACGGGCTCGAACTGGACGACCTCAAGAACCTGCGCCAGTGGGGCAGCCGCACGCCCGGCCACCCCGAGTTCAGCCACACGCCGGGGGTGGAGACCACCACCGGCCCGCTGGGCCAGGGCGTGGGCAACGCGGTCGGCATGGCCATGGCCGCCCGCCGCGAGCGCGGCCTGTTCAACCCCGAGGCCGGCCCGGGCGCCAGCCCCTTCGACCACCACATCTACGCGTTCTGCTCCGACGGCGACGTCCAGGAGGGCGTGAGCCACGAGGCCAGCGCCCTGGCCGGGACCCAGCAGCTGGGCAACCTCATCATGATCTGGGACGACAACCGGATCTCCATCGAGGACGACACCCGCATCGCGCACTCCGAGGACGTGGCCGAGCGCTACCGCGCCTACGGCTGGCACGTGGAGGAGGTCGACTGGAGCGCCACCGGCGAGTACGTCGAGGACGTCGAGGCCCTGTTCCAGGCGATCGTGCGCGGCAAGGCCGAGACCCAGCGCCCGACCTTCATCCGCCTGCGCACCGTCATCGGCTGGCCCGCGCCCAACAAACAGAACACCGGCGCCATCCACGGCGCGGCCATCGGCGCCGACGAGATCTCCGCCACCAAGGCGATCCTCGGCCTGCCCGACGAGCCCTTCGCCGTCGAGGACGCGGTGATCGAGCACACCCGCCGCGCCGTGGACCGGGGCCGCGAGGCCCGCGCCGCCTGGGAGGTGGAGTTCAGGGCCTGGCACGAGAGCGCCGGGGAGCACGCCGAACTGTTCGACCGCCTGGTCGAGAAGCGGCTGCCCGAGGGCTGGGAGAAGGCCCTGCCGACCTTCGAGGCCAGCGAGAAGGGCATGGCCACCCGCAAGGCCAGCGGCGAGGTGCTCTCGGCCCTGGCGCCGCTGCTGCCCGAGCTGTGGGGCGGCTCGGCCGACCTGGCCGGGTCCAACAACACCACGCCCAAGGGCGAGCCGTCCTTCCTGCCCTTCGACCGCGCCAGCGAGATGTTCCCGGGCAGCCCCTACGGGCGCGTGCTGCACTTCGGCGTGCGCGAGCACGGCATGGGCTCCATCCTCAACGGCATGGCCCTGCACGGCCCGACCCGGCCCTACGGCGGCACCTTCCTCGTCTTCAGCGACTACATGCGCCCCGCGGTCCGGCTGGCCGCGATCATGCAGCTGCCGGTCACCTACGTGTGGACGCACGACTCCATCGGCCTGGGCGAGGACGGCCCCACCCACCAGCCGGTCGAGCACCTGTGGGCGCTGCGCGCCATCTACGGCCTGGACGTGATCCGCCCCGCCGACGCCAACGAGACCGCCGTGGTGTGGCGCGAGGTCATCGAGCGGGGCGACCGCCCGTCCGCGCTGGCGCTGACCCGCCAGAACCTGCCCGTCCTGGACCGTGAGGAGTACGCCTCGGCCGAGGGCGCGGTCAAGGGCGGCTACGTGCTGGCCGAGGCCGACGGGGGCTCCCCCGAGGTCATCATCATGGCCACCGGCAGCGAGGTGCAGATCGCCCTGGACGCCCGCAAGGCGCTCCAGGAGGCGGGCACGCCCACCCGCGTGGTGTCCATGACGTGCGTGGAGTGGTTCGAGCGCCAGAGCGAGGAGTACCGCGAGCAGGTGCTGCCCTCCTCCGTGCGCGCCCGCGTGTCGGTGGAGGCCGGGATCGCCCTGGGCTGGCGCGGGTACGTCGGCGACGCCGGCGAGTCGGTGAGCCTGGAGCACTACGGCGCCTCCGCCCCGTACCAGGTCCTGTACGAGAAGTTCGGCTTCACGACCGAGGCGGTCGTCGAGGCGGCCCGCAAGAGCATCGCCAGGGCAGGCAGCTGACCCCGGCGGGCCCCGCCGGAGGATCCCGGCGGGGCCCGTCCTCCTTTGACGTGTGTGACCGGGGGCGGCGCTCCGCCCCCCCAGGAAGGCGGAAGAACCCATGAGCAACGCACTCCGCGACCTCTCCCAGGCGGGCGTGTCCGTCTGGATCGACGACATCAGCCGTGAGCGGCTGCGCTCCGGCAACCTGACCGAGCTGATGTCGACCCGCCACGTGGTCGGCGTCACCTCCAACCCCACCATCTTCGACAAGGCGCTCGCCGAGGGCGACGCCTACGACCAGCAGGTCCACGAGCTGGCCGTGCGGGGCGTGACGGTGGAGGAGGCGGTGCGCATGATCACCACCTACGACATCCGCTGGGCCGCGGACACCCTGCGCCCGGTCTACGACTCCACCGACCGCGTGGACGGACGCGTCTCCCTGGAGGTGGACCCGCGCCTGGCCAACGAGACCGAGCGCACGGTCGCCGAGGCCAAGGCGCTGTGGTGGATGGTGGACCGGCCCAACCTGATGGTCAAGATCCCGGCCACGGCCGCGGGCCTGCCCGCGATCACGCGGGTGCTGGGCGAGGGCATCAGCGTCAACGTCACGCTGATCTTCTCCCTGGAGCGCTACCGCCAGGTGATGGACGCCTTCCTGGAGGGGATGGAGCTGGCCCGCGCCAACGGCCACGACCTGTCCCGCATCCAGTCGGTGGCCTCGTTCTTCGTCAGCCGCGTGGACACCGAGGTGGACAAGCGCCTGAAGGAGATCGGCACCGACGAGGCGCTGTCCCTGCTGGGCCGCGCCGCCCTGGCCAACGCCCGCCTGGCCTACGAGGCCCACCAGGAGGTCTTCGCCTCCCCCGAGTGGAAGGCCCTGGAGGAGCACGGCGCCAAGCCGCAGCGGCCGCTGTGGGCCTCCACCGGCGTGAAGGACCCCTCCTACGAGGACACCCTCTACGTCGCGCAGCTGGTGGCGCGCGACACCGTCAACACGATGCCGGAGGCCACGCTGGAGGCCACCGCCGACCACGGCGAGATCACCGGCAACACCGTGCTGGGCACCTACGAGCAGGCCCGCGCCGACTTCGCCGCGCTGGAGAACGCCGGGATCAACCTGACCGACGTGTTCGCCGTGCTGGAGGACGAGGGCGTGGACAAGTTCGTCAAGTCCTGGGAGAGCCTGCTGAGCGCGCTCTCGGCCAAGCTCGACAAGCTGTCCTGAACCGCGCGGCCGTCCCGGTGACGGGACGGCCGTGCCCTTTCCGCCCGTCCCCACGCGCCTGCCCCCCGGCGGGGGCGGCGCCCAGCGTCCCACCGGCCACTCTCGACAGGAAAGACGGGAACTGTGAAAGAACCGGTGATGCCGGGAGCGGTACCCAACCCGCTCCGCAACGCCTTGGACCGCAGACTGCCCCGTATCGCCGGACCCAGCGTGCTGGTGCTCTTCGGCGTCACGGGCGACCTGGCCCGCAAGAAGCTCCTGCCGGCCATCTACGACCTGGCCAACCGGGGGCTGCTGCCGCCGGGCTTCGGCCTGGTGGGGTTCGCCCGCCGGGACTGGGAGGACCAGGACTTCGCCGACGAGGCCTACCAGGCGGTGCGCGAGCACGCGCGCACCCCGTTCCGCGAGGACGTGTGGCGCCAGCTCAGCGAGGGCGTCCGGTTCGTCCAGGGCGAGCTGCACGACGACGACGCGTTCGACCGCCTGGCCGAGTGCGTGCGCACCCTGGACACCGAGCGCGGCACCGGCGGCAACTACGCGTTCTACCTGTCGCTGCCGCCCAAGCTGTTCCCCACCGTGGTCAAGCAGCTCAAGCGGAGCGGCCTGGCCGAACCCGAGGAGGACCAGGTCCCGGAGGGCGGGATCCGGCCGTGGCGGCGGGTGGTGATCGAGAAGCCCTTCGGCCACGACCTGGAGAGCGCCCGCGACCTCAACGCGGTCGTGGACGACGTGTTCCCGCCCTCGTCGGTGTTCCGCATCGACCACTACCTGGGCAAGGAGACGGTCCAGAACATCCTGGCCCTGCGCTTCGCCAACACCCTCTTCGAACCCCTGTGGAACCGCAGCTACGTGGACCACGTGCAGATCACCATGGCCGAGGACATCGGCGTGGGCGGCCGGGCGGGCTACTACGACGGGATCGGCGCGGCCCGCGACGTCATCCAGAACCACCTCCTCCAGCTGCTGGCCCTGGTGGCGATGGAGGAGCCCATCTCCTACAGCGCGGACGCGCTGCGCGCGGAGAAGGAGAAGGTGCTGGCGTCGGTGTCGCTGCCCGAGGACCTGTCCACGGGCACCGCGCGCGGCCAGTACGCGGCGGGTTGGCAGGGCGGCGCGGCGGTGCGCGGCTACCTGGAGGAGGAGGGCATCCCCTCCGACTCGGTGACCGAGACCTACGCGGCGCTGAAGCTGTCGGTGGACACCCGGCGCTGGTCGGGCGTGCCCTTCTACCTGCGCACCGGCAAGCGGCTGGGCCGCAGGGTGACGGAGGTGGCGCTGGTGTTCCAGGCCGCTCCGCAGCAGCTGTTCCCGCGCACCGACGTCAGCGAGGTGGGGCAGAACGCCCTGGTGCTGCGCATCCAGCCGGACGAGGGCGTGACGCTGCGCTTCGGCTCCAAGGTGCCCGGGGCCAGCATGGAGGTCCGCGACGTGAGCATGGACTTCGCCTACGGGCAGTCCTTCACCGAGGCCAGCCCCGAGGCCTACGAGCGGCTCATCCTGGACGTGCTCATCGGCGACCCGCCGCTGTTCCCGCGCCAGGAGGAGGTCGAGCTGTCCTGGCGGATCCTGGACCCGGTCGAGGAGTACTGGTCCAAGGCGGGCCAGCCCGAGCAGTACGGCTCGGGCACGTGGGGCCCGGAGTCGGCCGAGCAGCTGCTCTCCAGGGACGGACGCCAGTGGCGGCGCCCGTGAACAGCCACGACCCCGCCGGGAGGAACCGATGACGCTCTACCTGCCGCGCACCACCACCTCGCAGATCGCCGAGGCGCTCATGGCCGAGCGGCTCAGCGTGGGCGGCGGTGCCATGAACATGGTCCTGACCCTGGTCATCGTCACCGACGAGGCCGACCACTACGACGCGGTGCGCGCCGCGACCGAGGCGGGCCGCGAGCACCCCTCGCGCGTGGTGGCGCTGGTGCGGCGCGACCCCGACGCCGAACCGGCCATCGACGCCGAGATCCGCCGCCCGGGCACCTCGGGGCCCGGCGAGGCGGTGCTGCTGCGGCTGTACGGGCCGCTGGGCGAGCACGCGGACTCGGTGCTCACCCCGCTGCTGGTGCCCGAGGCGCCGGTGGTGGTGTGGTGGCCGGGCGTGGGCCCGGCCAACCCGGCCGCCGATCCGATCGGACGCCTGGCCCAGCGCCGGATCACCGACGCGCTGCGCGCCCCGGACCCGGTGAGCGACCTGCTGGAGCGGGTGTCCCACTACAGCCCGGGCGACACCGACCTGACCTGGACCCGGCTGACGCCGTGGCGCTCGCTGCTGGCCAGCGCCATGGACCAGCCCTGCGGGTGGGTGACCTCGGCCAGTGTGACGGCCGAGTCGCACTACCCGAGCGCCGAGCTGCTGGCCGCGTGGCTGTCGGACCGGCTGGACGTGCCGGTGGCCCGCGAGACCTCGCACGGCCCCGGCCTGACCGAGGTCCGCCTGACCACCGACCAGGGGGACATCACGATCTCCCGGGTGGACGGCCGGGTGGCCACGCTGTCGCGGTTCGGTCAGCCCGACCAGACGGTGGCCCTGGCGCGGCGCGCCGCCTCCGGAGCCCTGGCCGAGGAACTGCGCCGTCTGGACCCCGACGAGATCTACGAGAGCGCGGCCCGGCACCTGGAGCCGCTGCTGTCCGGAAGCGGAGCACGAGGATGAGCGAACCGGAGATCGTCCGCCACTCCGACGCGGGGGCGCTGGCCGACAGCGTCGCGTTGAAGCTGGTGAACATGATCGTCCAGGCCGAGGCCGACAAGCGCGACTTCCACCTGGTGCTGACCGGGGGCGGGATCGGCATCCGCACCCTGGAGGCGGTGCGCGACCACGCCCTGGAGGCCGGGATCGGCTGGTCGCACGTGCACCTGTGGTGGGGTGACGAGCGCTTCCTGCCGGACAAGGACCCCGAGCGCAACGAGACCCAGGCGTGCGCGGCGCTGATCGACGCGGTCCCGGTGCCCGCGCACAACGTGCACCCGATGCCCGCCTCCGACGGGCTGGACGGCGACCACGTCGAGCACGCCGCCACCCGCTACGGCCGGGAGCTGGCGGTGGCCGCGCGGGCCCGGGGGCCGGTGCCCGTGTTCGACGTGTGCCTGCTGGGTGTGGGCCCGGACGCGCACGTGGCCTCGCTCTTCCCGGGTCTGCCCGGGGTGCGCGAGGACGAGGCGTCGGTGGCCGCGGTGCACGACTCGCCCAAGCCCCCGCCGCGGCGGATCACCCTGACGCTGCCGTCGATCCGGACGGCCCGCGAGGTGTGGGTGCTGGCCTCGGGCGAGGGCAAGGCCGAGGCCGTGCGGCTGGGCCTGGCCGGGGGCAGCGTGGACGAGGCCCCCGTGGCCGGTGCGCGCGGCGCGGAGCGGACCGTGTTCTGGGTGGACGAGGCGGCGGCCTCGAAGCTGTAGCCCGTCTCGACGTCGACGACCGCCCCGGCCGGATCCGGCCGGGGCGGTCGTGCGTGCGGCGCCCCTTCCCCCGCCGGGCGGCGTCCCCTCCGGGATGTCCGTGCCGGGGAGGAGCGGCCTCAGGCGCGGGCGAGCTCGCGCACGACCGTCATGTCGTCGAAGGGAACGAGGTCGCCGCCGACGCTCTGGTGGGTCTCGCTGCCCTTGCCCGCGACCAGGACGACGTCGCCCGGCTCGGCCGAGGACAGTGCGAGGGCGATGGCCCCGCGCCGGTCGCCGACCCGTGCGAAGGGTGCGCCGACCGCCGCGATGCCCGGGGCGACCTGGTCCATGATCGCCTCCGGGTCCTCGTAGCGGGGGTTGTCCGAGGTGAGGACGCACAGGTCGGAGTAGGTGGCCGCGATCTCGCCCATCCGAACGCGCTTGGTGGTGTCCCGGTCGCCGCCGCAGCCGAAGACGGTGAGCACCCGTCGCGGGGCGAATCCGCGGATCGTGCACAGGACCTTGTCCAGCGAGTCGGGCGAGTGGGCGTAGTCCACGATGACGGAGACCCCCTCGGGTGTGCCGAAGTGCTCGAACCGGCCCGGGATCTGCGGCATCCGGTCGAGGGCGTCCACCAGTGCGCCCAGGTCGTGGCCCAGGACGTGGCAGGCCGCCACCGCGGCCAGCGCGTTGGACACCGAGAACCGGCCCGGGACGGGGATCGCCGCCGGGTACTTGTGGCCGTCGTGGTGCAGGACGAACCGCGTTCCCGAGGCGTCGACGACCAGGTCGGTCGCCCGGTAGTCCGCGTCGGCGTCGACGGCGTAGGTGGTCACGGCGCCGGGCATCAGGGCCGGGATCGCGGCGCCCACGGGGTCGTCGGCGTTGACCACGGCGCGTCGGCACATGCCCTGGAACAGGAGCATCTTCGCCCTGGTGTAGCTCTCCATCGTGCCGTGGTCGTCCAGGTGGTCCTGGGTCAGGTTGGTGAAGACCCCGACGTCGACGAAGGAGCCGTCCACCCTGTGGTTCAGCAGTCCCATCGACGTCGCCTCCAGCACGACGCTGTCGCCGCCCCGGTCGCGCATACACGCCAGCAGGTACTGGAGGTCCGGTGACTCCGGCGTGCTCAGCACGGACCTCGGCATGGGGATGGGGGCGCCGGCGACCCGGGCCCCGGAGGTTCCGATGACCCCCACCCGGGCGCCCTCGGAGAGCGTCAGCAGCGACTCGTACATGGACGACACCGACGTCTTGCCGTTGGTGCCGGTGACGGCGACCACGTCCATGGCGCGCCCCGGTTCGCCGTGGTAGCGCGCCGAGACGAGTGCCGTCGCGATCCGCGCGTCCGGTACCCGGACCACGCACGCGCCGGTGTCCGCCGGCCGGTGCCCGGCCGGGTCCGGACCCTCGACGAGCACGGCGGCGGCCCCGCGCGCGAGCGCCTCCCCCAGTGCCTCGGGACCGCCCTCGCGGTGTCCCGGCAGGGCGGCGTAGAGCGAACCGGGAGTCACGCGGTCGGCGTCCAGGCACGGCCCCGAGGTGATCGGTGTGTCCTCGTCTCCGTGCAGTACCTGGTGGTCGTGGCCGTACAGCAGTTCGCTCAGCTTCACGGGAGGTCCCTTCGGGAGTGGTGCGGCCGACGCCGTGGGCACGGCCGCACCCGCGGGCGCAGCCGACGGGGCCGGCTGGCGTGGAGAGTGGTGCGGGACTGGGGAGACCCCGGTCCGGCCCGCCATGGGCTCGGACGGAGGCGAGGAGGCGCGCGGTGCGCGCGGAGGGTGACGAGCCGCGGGGCGCGGGAGGTCGCGGGCGCGGCCGCCTCCGGGGCGGCCGGAACTACGTGGAGAGGTCGCTAACCGTGGCCGTGCAGGGCCGTGAGACCGGTGCGGGGCGTCGCCGGGAGGACGGAGGTCGACAGGCTGACGGCCGGGAGGGCCGCGGTGGCCGGGCCCGGGACGAGGGCGGTCCGGGACGGACCCTGCTCCACCTCGTGCGTATCGGCCATGACTGGAGTGTACGCGCCGGGCCGCGTACACGGGCTCGGGCGCCGGTCGGCGGGCGGGTGGGGCCGGGGCCGAGGGCCTCAGTCGAGTGCGCCGGGGCAGGTGAGCCCGGACTCGGGGACCTCTCCGGTGAGCAGGTAGGCGTCCACCGCCTCGTCCACGCACGGGCTGCGGCCCGTGCCGTAGACGGTGTGCCCCGCCCCCTCGTAGGTGACCAGGGTGGCGGTCTCCATCCGTTCGGCCAGGTCCTCGGCCCAGGCGTAGGGGGTGGCGGGGTCGCCGACGGCGCCCACGACCACGATCGGGGGCGCGTCCGGCGCGGTCGCCGTGGGAACCCGCCCCGTCTCGGGCCAGTACGCGCAGGGCAGGTGGTCCCACACCGGGTCGGGGCCGAACAGCGGGGCGAGGTCGGCCGCCTCGTCGGCGGCGTCGCGGTAGGCCTCCACGGTCACCGGGTCGGCGCGGTCCGCGCAGTTCACGGCGGTGAACACCGCGCCCGGGTCCTGGTGCTCCGTTCCCGGTACGGCCTCGTCGGAGCCCGCCCGCGCGTACGCGCCGAAGGTGCGGTCGTGGAGCCGCCCGAGGTGGAGCGCGGTCCCCTCGGCGTCGTCCCCGGCGAGGGCGGTGAACAGGTCGGCGAGCAGGTCCCAGCCGTCCTCGCGGTACAGCTCCATGACGACCATGGCCGTCAGCGCGCGCCCGTCCACCGGGATCCCCTCGGCCTCGGCGGGGACGCGGTCGAGGCCGCGCAGGAGTGCGGCCGCCCGGACGTCGGCCTCGCTGAGGGTTCCGGAGCCGCCGGAGCCGGGGGCGCGGTCCGCTCCGGCGAACGGGCAGGCCGCGTCGCGGGCGCAGTGGGCCACGAACGCGTTCCAGGCGCCCTGGAGGGCGGCGACCTGCTCGACGGCGGCCCGCGCGTTGGAGGTGCCGGGCGCCGCGGCGCCGTCCAGGACCGCCGCCCGGACGCGGTCGGGGTACAGGTGGGCGTAGAGGGCGCCCAGGTGGGCGCCGTAGGAGTGGCCGACGAAGTTCAGCCGTTCCTCGCCCAGGGCGTCGCGGACGATGTCGAGGTCATGGGCGACGTGGACGGTGCCGAGGCGGGCCAGGAACTCCTCCCCCACGGTCTGCGCGCAGGCCCCGGCGTACCTGCGGGCGGCGTCCTCCAGGGGTTGGAGCTCGACGGCGTCCAGGTCGCCGGGGTCGGTGCCGGCCACGCCCTGGCGTGCCTCGACCAGGGCGTACCGGTCCCCGCAGGCGAAGCCGCCGCTGTCCCCGACGCCGCGCGGGTCGAAGGAGACGAGGTCGAAGGCGGCGCGGACGTCGTCGCCGAACAGGGGCGTGTCCAGGGCCCGGACCCCGGAGGCGCCGGGGCCGCCCGGGTTGACGACCAGGGAGCCCAGGCGCTCCTCCGGCGGGCCGCTGGCGGGCGCGCGGACCAGGGCGATGTCGAGGGTCCTGCCGCCGGGCTCGTCGTGGTCCAGGGGGACCGTGACCGTGCCGCACTCCAGGCTCTCCAGCCACTCCGGATCGGTTCCGCGGTCGGCGGGGCCGGTGGTCCGCCCGCTCTCGTGACAGGGCCGCCAGGCCGCGTCCTGGCCGAGGAAGGGGTCGTCGGCGGGAGGAGAGCAGGCGGCGGCCAGCACCACCGCCATGAGCCCGCCGAGCCCGGGGGCACCCACCCCGCACCGCACCGCTGACTCCGTTCCCGCGTCCTGCCCCGTCTGCCCTCCCATCCTGCCCGGCGAGGGCGCCCGCAACCTCCGGGACGGGTCCGCCGACGTGCAAAAAGACGGTCAGGCCGAGCCCCCGGGGCGGCGTCGGCGGCGGGTCAGAGCAGGCTGACGTCGGTGTCGAGCAGCGCGGGCAGGGCACCGGGGGAGGCGATGGCCACGAGGGGGCGCAGGGGGTCGCCGAACGCGATCCGCCCCGGCCCGCCCTGCGGTGACGGGTCGGCGTGGGCGATCCAGTCCACGAGTTCGACCGCGCGGCTGACGTCGCCTCCCGGCCGGGTCAGGGCGACCACCGTTCCCGCCACGTCGCAGCGGGTGCCGAGGTGGGCGGTGGCGGCGAACACGCTCTGCGCCCACGCCCCCCGGCCCACCTCGCGCGCCTCCCCGCCGGGGTCGCGGCGCCGCCGCCAGCCGGGCGCGGTCAGGCCCACCGCGCGGTCGTCGAAGGTGAGCACCAGGCTGGGCCGCTCCTGGGCGGTCAGGCACTCCTCGGGGTCGGTGAGGGAGGCGTCCATCCACACCCGGACCGGACCGCTGGCCGCGCGCACGAGGGCGGCGCGGGCGGCGTCGAGCAGGACGGTGTCCACCTGGGTGCGGGCCGCGCGGCAGGCGTTGCCGGTCAGGGAGGCGTCCCCGTCCCCCGCCCCGGTGCCGGGCAGCGGCGTGTACCCGGGCAGGACCAGGTGCCAGTCGACGCTGGCGCGGCCACGCAGGGGCAGTTCGCCGTGGGTGAGGCAGACCACGGTCCGCCTGCGCGCCAGCTGGTAGGTGGCGCAGGCGCCCGTGCGGCGGGCGGCCAGGGCCAGCCCCAGGCTCATCGCCTTGGTGCCGGTCGTGATGTCGGCGACGACCGGGGGCGTCGGGTCGGCCCCCTGTTCGCGGACGATCCAGCCCTGGGCGACGGCGGCGACCGCGTCGGCGTCGAAGCCGTCCACGGGGTCGGGGGTGAAGCGGACCCGGTCGCGGTACCCGGCCTCCCTGAGCAGGGCGGCGTCGGCGGAGGGGGCGCCGGGGTGCTCGACGGCGTACAGGGTCCGGGCGGCGGACTCGCGCATCCGGTCGCGCACGCTCTGCCTGGAGGGCAGGACCAGGGCGCGGGCGGGCCGGTGGGCGTGCAGCGCGGTGAGGGTGCCCAGGCGGCTGCCGCCCAGGGAGGTGACCAGGACGGGTCCGTCCTTCGGTCCGGGGTGGCGCCCGGGCGGCGGGGGCCCGGGGGCCTCCGGCGGCGCGGGGCGGGGGCCGGGGTCCGGGGCTCCGTTCGTGTCGGGGGAGGCCAGGCCCGGGAAGAACGCCCCGCGGATGTCCTCGAACGACGTCAGCCGGGACAGCAGGTCCTCCAGGCTCCACACGTGCACGCTGCGGGCGGCCAGCGCGGGGTTGTAGGCGGTGACGCGTTCGCGCAGCCCGGGGACCGCGGGCCCGGAGTGGACGAACAGCACCTGGACCGCGGTGCCGAAGACCCGGCGGGCCTTGGCCACCGTCCACCCGGCCCGGGCGACGACGTCCTCGGGGCGGGTCTTGGCCTCCACGCACAGCACGCGGTGGCGGTGGCGCAGGACGGCGTCGAAGTCGGCGACCGAACCCCCGGGGTGGCGGGGGTCGGCGACCTGGCGTGCCCCGACGACCTCGGTGTCGGACCGGCGGCGCGTGTGGCGCAGCAGGTGGGACAGGACGCGGCCCTCGGCGACGACGCCGCGCCGCACGGCCGGGGGCAGGTCGGGGAAGCGCGCCTGGAGGGCCTGGCGCCCGCCCTGGACGAAGAGGCGCACGGGTTCGGGGTCGCGGTCCTCCAGCCAGTGGGCGCCGTGGATTCCGGCGAGGGTGCGCAGGTCGACGCCGTCGCTGACCAGGGGGCGCCCCGGGTGGGAGCCGTCGGCGGTGCGCAGCCGGTCGTGGACCGCGTCCAGGTAGTGGCGCCAGCGGCGGGAGCCGGGGTGCCGGTCCTGCGGCAGGACCCGCTCGTGCAGCAGGGCCGCGGCCACGCTCATCACCTTGGTGCCGCCGGTGTAGTCCAGGTACCAGGGTTCGCCGCCGTTGGCGCGGTGCAGGGCGGCCAGGGTGTCGGTGACCGGGCCGAAGTCGTGCGGGTCGGGCCCCACGCTCACCACGCTCACCGACTCCGGGGAGGCCAGGCGCTCCACGGCGGCGGCGACGCGCCGTGCCAGCGGCCGGGTCCCGTCGCTGGCGACCAGGGCCAGGTGGTCGGCGCGCAGGGTGAGCGAGGACAGCAGCGCGGGGGTGGGGTTCTGTCCGACGAGCACGACGGCGGCACGGGGGCTGTCCACGGCGTCCTGTTCTCCGGGAGGGGGCGTCGAAGGACCACGCTATGCGGTGGGACCCCGTTTCTCCAGCGCGGGCGTCCACCGCTAGGGGACCGCCTCCGCGTCCCGGGGGCGGAGGCCGAGCCGCACCAGGGCGCCGCTGACGACGAAGGACCGGCAGGCGGTGACCACGCCGCTGCCGTCGCGCACGAGGTCGGAGGGGACCAGCAGGTCACGGCGTTCGGGATGGGCGGAGACGACCACGGAGGAGACGATGAACCACACGCCCTCCTGCGGTTCGGGGAGGTCGGCCCGGGTGCGCTCCTCGGCCACCAGCGGGACCCCGGCGACCTCCAGGCCCACGGGGACGCGGACGGCCTCCACCCGGGCCGGTCGGGTGGATCCGGGCCAGCGCCGGATGACGCGCGACCTCTCGTCCACGACTGTCACCACATGCGGCGTCAGGTTGACCACCAGCATCCGGCGACCTCCGTTCCTCTCGCTTCACCGCCGGCCGGGCTGACCGCCGGGTCCGGCGGCGGCGCGCCCTCACCGCAGTCTCTCGGACACAGGGCACGCCCCCGGAGAACGCGCCGGACCGGAAAACCCGTAAACACTGAGGCCGTTGTTACTGATATCCATTTTGCACTTGTTTATAGAAATTCATCCTGCTTGGTACAGGGGTCCAACAATTGACATTTCCCCCTCCGCGGGCCTAATTTGGTAGGCGACCTCCCGTTGACGCGGGGGTGTCACCTGAGGTCTCGCGTTCTCTCACGCGCTTTCCCGGAGGGCTGGGGAAGCGTCCCGGCCCCGGACCACCGGGGAGAAGAGTTCGTGAGCACGCACCACTGCTCCGCCTGGGAGCTGTTCGGCTCCGCCGCCTTCCTGCGCGCCTTCACGCGCGTTCTGGGGTGCGGGCCGTGCTCCGCGGACGGAACCGCGCAGGGCTGCTCGGGTCACTCCGAACAGTTCGGCGACTATGTCGACCTGTGCGCCGAGCACTGCCCGTGCCCGGTGCACGGAGGCGACCCCGAGGGCGTCATCGCCGTACGCATGCGCCGCGCCGTGCCCGACGGCACCGCCGTCGACCGCACCGCCGCGCACCGGCTGCGCGACGCCCTGGACGACGTGCGCCGGGACCGCTCCTACAAGAACCTGCGCCGGGTCTACCCGCAGGCCTCCTCCGACGGCCGGGTGCGCTGCGCGTTCTCCGAGCGCCCGCGGCGCTGGGCGCAGCGCCGCGACGTGTCCCGGGTCGCCGCGGACGTGGTCGACCAGGAGGCGCTGGCCATGCTGGTGCTCACCGCGGGCTGGGGCAACCCCGCCGCCGACCTGCCCGAGGACGTGCACCCGGGCGAGGCGGTCTCCTTCACCGAGGACGGCAGCGCCGTACCCGTCGCCGACCTGCGCGGACGGGCCCTGACCGCGGTCGGGGAACCGCCCATGGTCTCCACCGCCACCGGCGACTACCTGCTGCGCAAGCTGGCCGAACTGGCCTCCGGGCGCGACGCGGACGCGGGCCGCACCCCCGACCAGCGGCGCCGCCTGCTGCTGCGCGGCCTGCTGCCCGGCATGAGCGGCGAGGACGTCGCCCGCAGGCTCACCGGCGTGCTGGGCCGGATGGCGGTGGACATGCCCGTCCACTTCCGGCTGGTGCAGCAGGCGCGGGGGCGGGCGCGCAGCGCGCCCTACTCCCCCGTCCCCGACGCCCCCGAACCCGAGGAGGAGTCCTCGCGGCGGCGCGAGGTGCTGGACGCGTCGGAGCGCGCCTGGCTGGAGCGCACCGCCCGGGAGCTGACGGGACGGGCCCAGGAGGCACGGGAGGACTTCGAGGCCGACCCCCAGGGCGCGCTCGACGCCCTGCTGTGCGCGCTGCTGGAGCGGGAGCCCGCCCCGGCGCTGTGGACGGGAGCCCAGGAGGACCCCGACCTGCGCGCGGACCTGCTGGAGGCGCTGGCCGAGGCCGTCGACGGACGCCCGTGAGGAGGCGCGCTCACCCGGCGTCGCGGAACCGCCGGGTGAGCGGGGGCAGCACCGGGTACTCGGCGAACTCGCGCAGGGACATCACCGCGGTCGCCTCCCAGGGCAGGCGGCCCCGCCACCGGCTGGCCAGGCACACGTCCACCGCCTGGTCCACCTCCCGCCAGCGCCCGGGGGCGGGCTCGCCCGGCAGGCGCCTGGCCGCCAGGGCGGCGCCGAAGGCGTCCAGGAACCCCCGGACCCGCTCCTGCCCGGCGCGCACGACCCCGGCGCCCGGGTCCAGGGACAGCGCGCGGGCGCGCCGGTCCACCAGGTACAGCTCCGGACGCAGGTGGACGCTGCCCATGCCCAGCGACTTGCCCATGCCGATCTTGTGCGCGTGCTCGGGGTCGGCGGGGTCACCCCCGTCCACGGGGTTGTCCAGCAGCAGGGCGCGCAGCAGCGCACCGAGTTCGCCGTCGGTGAGGTTGGTGAAGGTGATGCGTGAGCGAAAGGTGAGACCGTCGCGGAGGGGGACGACGTCGCGTTGGGTGTCGCGGGGCGGTTCGGGCCGGGATCCCGGAGCCAGCACCGTCAGCCCCAGCTCCTCCTGGGTGCGGGCGTCGTAGCGCACCGGTCCGCCCGGGGCGGCGCGGTGCCGGTGCAGGTACACCTTGTACCCGCCCAGCCGCACCAGGCCCTCGTGCGACCACGTGATGATGTCGGGCCGGTCCCCCGAGGCGGCGTCGGGCCCCTGGAGCAGGTAGTTGGCGAAGCAGCCGCGCTGGGGCGAGAGCAGCTGCACGCGCAGGGCCGCGCCGTCGGGGTAGTCCGGGTCGGGGTCGGTGCTCAGCGCGCTGCCGAAGGACACCCGGCCCTTGGACGCCCCCGACTCGCCCGCGAAGGTGTCGGTGTCGCCGAACAGGGCCCGGCACACGTCCACCGTGCGCCCCGCCAGGGCGGCCCTGCCCGGGTCGCCGTGCTGGGGGCCCAGCACGGGCGCGGGCAGGGCCCGGCGGACCGGATTGTCGTCGCTGACGGCGATGCGGTAGCCGCCGGAGCGGCCGAAGGAGACCACCTCCCCGGTCGCGTCGAGGTCGAACCAGACCGGTTCGAGCCCGCGACGGGGCAGCCCTCCGCCGCTGGCCCCGGCGACCGGTTCGCGCACGGGATCGGCCGCGCCCGTGCCCAGGGTGTCGGGGAAGGCGGCGCGCTGGTAGCCGGTGACCTGCTCGGCCGACTCGAACAGCTCCACCATGGCGTCCGGGACGCGCAGGCGTCCGCCCAGGTCGGCGGGCCGGGGGAAGAGGTAGGCGTTGCGGCGCTCGCCCGCGGCGACCCCGGTCAGGACCACCAGGGCCCGCACCACCCCTCCCCTGCCCAGGTCGCGGGCGCCGACGGCGCGGGCGTCCAGGTAGGCGCGGGCCTCCTCCTCGGTGGGTGCGACGGCGGCCACGCGCCGTTCCCCGGGCAGGTGGACGGCGTGCACCCACCGGTACTGGAGGTGCCCGTGCTGTTCGTGGGTGGTGGGGACGTAGGTGTTGCTCCTGGGCGGGTCGGGAAAGTCGTCGATACCGAAGTCCCAGGTGCGCAGGCTCTCGCGCAGGACCGTGAAGGGCACCTTGAGCGCCTGGCCTGGCTCGCCGGACAGGGCGGTGGCGGGGACCTCGACCACGTACCAGCGCCCGTCGGGCGGCGAGTGGAACAGGAACCCCTGCTTGGTGCGCAGCCCGGACCGGCGTCTGCGGTAGTGGGAGTGCTGGTGGGCCATGACCCTGCGGGCGCGCGTGGACAGGGCGCTGTCGGCGCTGTCGGGATCGATGCGCACGGGCGCGCGGAAGAACAGCATCGGGGTGTTGACCGGGCCGGTCTCGCCGCTGGTGAGCATGCGCACGGTGTTGCGGACCAGGCCGCGCAGGGTCGAGCCGGGGACGGCGGGCAGGTGGCGGTCGCCGTGCGGGAAGCGGGTGGAGGCGTTCACGCGCCCGCGTTCGAGGGTCTGGCCGACGAAGGTGGGGGTGAGGGTGGTCAGGGTCAGGTCGATCCACCCCGAGTGGGTGCCCGCCACGGTGCGGTCGTGGCTGCGCAGCAGGTCGTCGGTGGGGTGGTCGCCGTGCAGGTCGGCGGCGGGCATGGGGGTGTCGGCGATCCGGACCAGGCCGTAGGGCGCGGTGGCGTGGAACCGTCCCGCCCGCGGGTGCGGGGCGCCGCCGCACTCGCCGGGGCTCACCACGGCTGTTCCCCCCGCCGGATCTCGTCGCCGGTGCCCACGTCGAACTCCGGCCCGGTCGGCTTGACCCCCGGGCGCATCCCGGTGAGCCGGTGGAAGGCCACGCCCACCGCGCCGGTGGCGGGGTCCTGCGCCCAGTACTCGCGCACCGTCAGCCAGGTGCCCGTGCTCTCCAGGGCGGTTCCGGCTCCGGGCACGGGCCGGAGGCGGCCGGAGAAGTCGGTCCACGCCACCGGGAGCACCGCCTGTGTGCCGGAGGGCTCGCGCGTCACCGACAGGGGCACCTCCCCGTCCAGGGTGCGGCTGGAGGAGGGTCCGTTCCAGCCCTGGAGGAGGAGGGAGCGCTCGCGCGGGCGCAGCTCCTCGGGGAGGTCGCCGGGGGCGTCCGCGCTGATCCACCCGGCCTCGGCGCCCTCCCCGAGCCGGATCTGCGCGTGCGGGCCGAACACCAGGACCTCCAGGACCCGCCAGCGGTCGGCCGGCCCCGGGGGCGGGGCCGACAGGTGGGCGGTGGGCGGCTGGTCCGAGCGGCGCCACCGCGGTCCCGGGCAGGCGCCGGTGACGCGGCCGTCGCCGAGTTCGGCGAGCAGCCACTGCGGCCGGTCCGGTGCGCCGGGCACGCCCGGGACTCCGGTGTCGAGCAGGCGGCAGCGGACACCGTGGACGAGGACGTCGTCGAGGACTCCGTCGACCTGCGCGGCGGTCAGGCGGCGCACGGCCAGGCCGTGCGGGCGCGGGGGCTCGTGGTTCACCTGGGCTCCTTCGTGGTGGGCGCGGGGGCGAGCGCGGCGTGCAGGGCGGCCAGCCAGCCGCGGGCGGTGGCCGCGTCGGCGCTGTCGGGTGCGAACAGGGCGGTGAGCAGGTCCACCGTGTCCGGTGGCCCTCCGCCCGGGGGGCGGGTGGACAGGAGGGCGCGGGTGGCGGTCAGGCGCCCGTTCCCGGTTCCGGCGCCCGCGCCGAGGGCGTCGAAGGGTACCGTGGCCAGCTCCCGCACGAGGAGGGCGAGCAGGCCGCGGACGGCGTCGTCGGGCCCGCGCACGTCCAGGACCGCCTCAGCGCTGCCGCCGCAGTGCAGGTCGGTGGTGAACAGGCGGCCGTCCACGGCGTCGCCGAAGAGGGAGTCCACGGTCAGCCGGGTGGCGGTCAGCGGCGCTCCGCCGGTGAGCACGGGGACGGTGCGCAGCCGGATCCGGGCGGGGCGCGGGAGGCCGCGCCGGTCGGTGTCGGCGCCCCACCAGTGGTCGTGCCAGTCGCGCCACCGGTCCGGTCCGGCGCCCAGGTGTTCGGCCGCGTCCCGGACCAGTCGGCCGCCGATCCTCTTGAACAGGGCGAACAGCGCGGTGTCGCCCAGGACCGGGGCGGGGTGGACGGCCGCCTTGTCCGGGTCGGTGACGGCGGGGCGGTGGCGGTGCGCCCGGTCCGCCTCGCCCAGGCGTTCGGGGGCGGGGGCGTCGCCGACCATGAGCAGGCCGGGCCTGGGGTCGCGCGGCGGCGGGGCGGTGGGGTCGGGCTGCTCGGCGACGGCCAGGGTCAGGTGGAGTTCGGCGCGGTGGCGGCGGTCGGGCCGGTGGGCGCGGGCGAGCGCGTGGGCGGCGGTGGCCCCGCGCCCGCAGGCGCGCAGGGCCCCGGTCAGGGCGGTGGCCAGGTCGGCGGGGGCGTCGGCGAGCGCGTCGGCGCCCTCCTCCCAGCGCCGGGCCCAGGAGCGCGCGTGGTAGGCGAACCAGCCGCGCTCGTCGGTGAGGTCGTGGCGGCGCGCCGACCAGTGGGTGGCGCGGACGGCGCCGTAGCCGCGGCCGGTGCGCCCGCCCACGCGGACGCCGGGACCGGACTCGCCGGGTCCGGAGAGTCCGCCGCAGGCCAGGAGCAGCAGGGTGAGCAGGCGGGCCTCGTCGGCCGGTGCGGGCACGTGCAGGCGCAGGTGGACGGTGAACACGGTGCCCGCGGGCAGGATCTCCCACCGCCACGTGCGGCCCGGCTGGACGGTGCCCGCGGCCGGGTCGACCCGGATGCCGGTGCGAACCGCGACCGCGGTGTCCTCGGGGAGTTCGGCGCGGGCGTCGTCCACGTCCAACGCGCTCGCGGCGGCCCCCTCCCCGCCCGGCGCGGCCTCGGACTCCACCGAGCCCATCAGGGCGCGGACGTCCTCGGGGTCGCCCGTGCGTGCGGCGAGTTCGTGGCGCAGCAGCCCGGCCAGGGTGGTGGCGCGCAGGCGGGGCGCGCCGGTGACCGGGTCGCGGTCCACGTGCAGGTCCGCGTCGCTTCCGGCGGCGTGGCGGGGCCTGGCCCGGGCCGCCCCGACGTGGGTGTCGGAGAGCAGGCACAACCGCAGGGTGACCTCCCACAGCAGCCCGGGCGGGGCTGGCTCGCCGCTCACCCGGGGCCTCCCCCGCCGGGGCGTCCCCCGTCCTGCTCGGCGCGCGGCAGGCGGGCGGCCTCGGCCAGCCAGGAGGAGACCAGGACCAGGGCGAGGCGTGCGGCGGCACGGCGCTCCCAGTCGCGGGCGCGGGCGGACATGCCCTGGTCCTCGGGGGGCAGGCCGTCGGGCAGGGAGAGGTCCACGGCGGCGACGGCACGGGCGTAGGCGGGGCTGTGCACGGGGTGGGGCCGGTTGTCCCGCCACCAGGCCTCGGCTCCGCCGGACAGGTCCGCCAGCCAGGACCGGACGCTGACGGGGCGGTCGTGGCCCGGGCGGGCCAGACGGGCCCGGTCCAGGGTGCGCACGGCCCGGTCGTGCGGGACCTTGGGGGTGCCCGTGTGGCCGCGGACGGTGCGTCCGAGGGCGGCCAGGGCGTCCTCGGGGGTGGAGTGGGGGTGGGCGGCGACCTCGCGCAGGCGCCCCAGCAGGCCGGGGGTGAGCGGGGCGAGCCAGCGGGCGGAGCCGCGGACCAGGGCGCGGGCGTGGTCGCGGACGGGCTGGACGGCGGCGTTCCACAGGAGCGCGTCGTACAGGGCGCGCAGCTGGTCGTCCTCCTCCCCCGGCGGGGGCGCCGCGGCGGGGACGGCGCGGCCGTCGGGGAGGGCGACGGTACCCGGCGGGCGGCCCGCGAGGGGGGCGGCCGTCGGGGCGAGGGGTTCGGGGCCGGGAGGGGGCGGGCAGAGCAGGGTGAACTGGCCGTGGCCGTCCACGACCCGTTCGCCCAGGGGGTGCGCCTCCAGGTCGCGGACCCGCCCGGTGTCCAGGTCGCGGTCCAGGACCAGGCGGACCACCGCGCCGGGGCGGGCGGCCCAGCGCTGGGCCATGGGGCCGTGGTAGCCGCGGTGGTAGGCGCCGACGAGCCCGGCCTCGGCGTGGCTGGCGAGGACGCGTGCCCGGGCGCCGGGCAGGCGTCGGGCCAGGAGGTCGAGCACGGCGGGCACCAGGTGCGCCGGGCGGTACTCGCCGTCGTCTCCCACCAGCAGCGCCGGGGAGAGCAGGAGCAGGTCGAAGGGGGTCCCGGCGGCCCAGGAGCGGGGGCCCGAGGGTTCGACGCGGTCGGGCGACAGGAGGCGGTCGGGGTCGGCGGGGGCCACGCGGACGCCGCCGTGGGCACGGGTGCCCCCGGAGCCGAGGGTGAGGGTGCCGTCGGCCTGGGCCAGGAAGGCGGTGAGGCGTTCGGCGAGTTCCCGCAGGGCGGCGTGGTCGCGGGCGCGCAGCTGCCAGCGGGCCTCGAAGACCTGGCCGGGGTCGACGCTGGTGGTGAGGAAGGGCACGCCCCGGGGCGCGTCACCGGTGCGGGGGCGGCCGAGGTACTGCTCGGTGGTGGTGCGCACGGCGGCGCGCAGGGAGCGGTCCGGGGTGAGGGGGTCGCGGACCGCGCGGTAGGGCGTGGCCGGGTCGGTGGGGCCGAAGGCGTCGACGGTGGTGTCGCCGTCCTTGCCCGGCGTGTACAGGTGGGCGGGGGCGGGGTGGGCGGCCCCGGCCTCCAGAAGGGGGTGGGCGGGGGCGAAGCGGACCTGTTCGCCGCGGGCCACCCAGTCGTGGAGTTCGCGGTCGCGTCCGGCGCGGCGCAGCGCGGCGGCGAGCATGCCGCGCTGGGCGCGGCCGCTGACGGAGTGCTCGGTGTCCACGCGCAGAGGGTCGAAGGAGGTGCGCACGGCGAGGGTGTCGGTCAGGACGTAGCGCAGCGGAAGGTAGCCGCTCACCGCGAACCCGCTCACGTGCCCGCCTCCGTGAGCGCCGTGCCGGGGGGAACGGAGTCTCATGGGGGTGTACCTTCCCGTTCCCGGCCGCCGTTCACGGGCGCGGCCAGGCTCAGGGTCACCTCGTGCGGGTCGCTCCCCCCGGCCCCGGCCAGGCGCACGTCCACCCGGCCCCGGCCGCGCGTGCCCCTGGACCCGATACGGGTGGTGGCCAGGCAGGCGCGGGCCAGCAACCGCCAGTGCTCCTCCCCCGGCGGGGAGGCCCAGGTCAGCGCGGCGGTGAGGGTCAGGCCCGGCAGGAGCGTCCGGTGCGTGCGCAGGCGGCCCGGCTCGGGCGCGCCGTCCGGACCCACCGCGATGCCCGACTCCAGGGTCGTGTAGGCGTCGGTGACCGCGCGGCGCAGGGTGGAGCGCAGCGGTTCGGCCCGGCCGGTGAGCGCGCGGGCGACCGCGGCGCGCACCCCGTCGCCCAGGACGGCGTGTCCCACCCGCAGCATCCGGTCCGCGCCGTGCGAACCCCCCCGGCCGAAGACCTCGTCGCAGGCCCCGGCCAGGCCGGGCGCCACCGCCAGGGCGCTGACCGCCCCGGCGCGCAGCCGCGCGGCGAGGCGGTGGCGGGGCAGGTAGGGCAGGCCGTGCTCGTCGGTGACCACGTCGGTGTCGGCGCCCGTGCCGTCCGCGCTGGCGCCGACGAACAGCGCGGGGGAGGCCAGGTGCACGGTGACGCGGTCCGGGCGGCTCACCGGAACGCGCCCCGCGGACGGGCCGCCCCGGTACGCGGACCGCCGCTGCCCGCCCGCCGCTGGGGGCGGTGGGGGTCGAGGGCCGCCGCCAGCCCGGGGTCCAGGTGCAGGTCCAGCACCTCGACCGCGTCGAGCAGGCCGCCGGGCGTCCAGCCTCGGGGCAGGTCGACGGGCCCGCCCGTCGCGTGGGCGCGGCGGGCGAGTTCGGGCTCCGGGTCGGCGCCCGACTCCAGCAGGGGAACCAGCGCGGAGACCAGCCAGCCCCGCTGGCGGGTGTCCCCGTCGGCGAGCAGGCTGCCCGGCGCGGTCGCGGACAGGTACCGGTCCAGGAAGCGGGCGAAGCCGGTTCCGGTCAGGGGCAGGGCGGTCCGCGGTACGGGCGCCCGGCGGGCCCGGTCCAGGCGGCGCAGCACCCGTCCGACGCCGTCGAGGCGCGTCGTCCAGGCCACGGCGTGCTCGTCGCCCGCTCCGGGGTCGGCCCCGGCGGTCTGGATGCGGTGCTCCTTGGCGCGGCGGCACATCGCCTCGCACAGGTCGTAGCCCAGTGACAACGGGGAGCCCACCGGCTGCACGGCCACGCCCACCCCCACCGTGGGCACGAACGTGGTGTGCGCCGCGCCGTCCGGCGCGACGACGGTGCGCCCGCCGCCGGGGCGGTCGCCGTGGGCCTCGGCGAGCGCGCGGTGCAGCCCCACCCGGGGGTCGCGGTCGTCGCCGACGCGCTCGGGGTCGGCGTCCAGCCAGTCGAGGGCGTAGCGCACCAGGCTGAGGGCGATCCGGGCGTCGCACAGCACGGTCAGGTCGTCTCCGGCGACCACGACGGGGCGGACCGGCAGGGACACGGGGCCGGGCGGCTCGTGGTGCAGGGTGATCGGCGCGGCGGCGCCGGTTCCGGGGATGAGGGGCCGCTGGCCGGGTCCGGCGTGGACGGTGGCCGCCACCGCGCGCACGAGGACGCGGGCCAGCCCCTCGGTGAGTCCGGCGATGCGGGTGGACAGGCGGCGCTGGGCGAAGGCGCCCGAACCCGGCACGGCCGGGTCCCCCGCGCGTTCGCGGTACTCGCCCAGGAGGGCGCCCAGGCCGTTGACGTCGATGTGGACGACCGCGACGCGGCTGAGGCCGCCGTGGTCGCGGCCCAGGCGGTCCACCTCCATCGGCAGGGTCAGGGCGGGGGCTCCGGCGGCGGTGACGGCACCGGACAGCCAGTCGCGGCTGTGGGCGCGGTGCCAGCGGCGGCCGATCCCCCGGGCCCGGGCGACGTCGGCGGCCACCCTCTCGTGCACGTCGGGGTGGTCGTCCTGGGCGCGGCTGCTGTCCACCGACTCGGCGGGGCCCCCGCTGACCGAGCACACGGCGGTGATCCCGTACCCGTGGGCGGGGGTGTGCAGGGCCGACATGTGCCGTCGCGCCTCGCGCAGCCGCGCCGGGAGCAGGGCCAGCGCCTCGTCCACCCCGGCGGCCGCCGTCGTGTCGGTCCCCGGCGCGCGGTCGGTCCCCGGGGCCCCGGGCGTGCCCGTGTGCTCCGGGGCGGCGCCGCCCGGGCCCCCGGCCCCGGCCCCGTGTCCGGCCTCGGGACCGTAGGCCACGTGCGCCACCACGGGGGTCAGGTCCGCGGCGCGGTCGCGCAGCCTGCGGGTGTAGCGGGCGGTGAACCCGCGCGCCGAGGCCGCGTCGGGGAAGACCGCGGTGAACGCCCCTCCGGCGTCGCGCAGCACCACGCAGTCCGGCGGCACGAGGTCGGCGATCCCGTGCTCGGCGTCGGAGGTGTCGGTCAGCTCCGCGACGAGGGCGGCGCGCCCCACCGCGTCCAGGATGCGCCGGCCGCTGTACACGTAGGCCTGGATGCCGCGCAGGTCGACACCGACCACCACACCGCTGGACGGTGTCGCCCCCGGTCGCGTCGGGGCACCGGGGGGCCGGTGCTGCTCGGGGGCGAAGGTCACCGTGTCGGGCTCCTCCATCGGCGGGACGTGCGGGAACGCGGCGCCGCCGTGCGGCGCCTGCTGACCTCTCTCGGACGGTGCCGCACGACGCACCGGTACCAAGCGATACCAGTCCGGGTCCGCGGGGCCGAGCCCCGCCCCGGCACGACGCGCCCGTTCCCGGGGCGCGGCGCCGTCCGGCCGGGGCTCGGGCGGCCTCCTCCCCCCGGGCCCGCCGCACGGGCGCGCGGCGCTGTCCGAGAGAGCTGGGTGCACGCACACCGCCCCGGTACGGAAGGTTCCCCGATGGCCCCGCACACGTCCGAGACGATCGCGCCGCCAGGGCGCGACACGTCCGTCCCCGCCGCCGCGAACGGCGCTCCGCTCACCCCCCACGACCTCGTGCCGCACCTGCGCGGCCTGGCCCGCGCCCTGCGCGACCGGGGCGCGGACCGGGCCGGGCGGGAGCGCGCCCCCTCACCGTGAGCGCACGCCGTCGGCTCCCGCCCCCGTCCACGGGGCGGGAGCCGACGGCCGGGCCGGGCACCGGTGCGGCCACCGGTCCCGGTCGGCGGGGTCAGTCGAACAGGGCGCCCCCGAACTCCTCCTCGGCGACGGCGTGCGCCCGGGTCTCACCCACGCGCTGCGGGGCGCGCCGGGGCACCCGGTGCGGGGTCCGCCGGGGGCGCTGGGCGGGCACCCGGGCGGACGGCTGGCCGCTGGTCACCGTGTCCACCTGCACGGAGCCGAAGCCCTGGGCGGTGTACTTGCCCGCTCCGGCCAGCTCCAGCAGTTCCAGGAGGGTGGCGAAGGCGTCGGCGTGGCGGCGCTCGCCCCCGGCCAGGTCCAGCCGCAGCCCGCCGTGCCAGCCGAGCACGGTGCGGTTGTCGGCGTGCTGGTGCTCGGCCAGCCGCACCTCCTCGCCGGGCAGGGGCTCGCGGCGCACCCGGGCCAGCCCGCCGAACACCAGCTCCAGCCAGGGCTCGGCCAGGTCGGACGGCGCGAACCGGGCCACCGCGCCCACTGCCCCGCTTCCGCCGACGATCCCGCCGCCCGAACGGTGCACGGCGCCGAAGAGGCGACGCGGGGTGGGCCAGATGTGCGGAATGCGCTCACCGGCGGCGTCGCGGGTGGTCATGACGATGGGGGTCCGGCTGCGCACCGAGGCCGAGCGCACCGCGGACGGGCCGCGCGGCTCGGTGAGCATCTGGGTGTAGGTGCGGTCGAAGGTGCGGGTGACCGAGAGGGGCACCAGCAGGTGGTCGCCGATCCGCTGGGGGTCGCCGACCAGCTCCTCCGGTGCGAGCGGGGGCGGGGTGTCGTCGTCCAGCCAGGTGAGCGTCCAGTGGTGCAGGCGGTCGCCCAGGGGCGAGGGCCACCCGTTCATGGCCCACCGTTTGGCGGCCGCGTGCTCCTCCGGGGACTGGGGCCACCAGCGGTTGAGCAGTCCGTGGCAGTCCTCGGGCCGGATCGGCCGCGCCGTGTCCGCCAGATCTCGCAGGATCACGGTCCACCGCATCGGCACGGGCACCACCCCTTCACTCGGTCGCGGCGGCGGGCGCACGCCGCCGAGGACTCCTCTCGGACAGTGCCGGGCCCTGTCCACGGCCTCGCGTTCCCTCGGGCACCGCCCTCCGTGCCGGGGCCGCCCGTGGGCGCACGCTTCCGGTCACCGGCCGCGTGCGCGGTCCCCGCGGGCGGGCGCCGCGTGCGCCGGGCCCTCGGGCGCGCACGGCCGCGGGTTCCCGGATCAGCCCTCGGCCATCTCCAGCAGGCGCAGCACGGTGCGCCAGTTGCGGCCCGTCACGGTCCCGTCGACGTGCCGGGCCACCAGGTCGGGGAGTCTGGCGTGTCTGAGACCCAGCTCGTGGCGGGTGTAGACCTGGTCGCCCACCACCGCCATGCGCTCGCGCGGGTGGGCGGACGGGTCGAGCGCGGCCAGACCCGCGGCGTCCACGGCGCCGGAGCAGAACAGGACGAGGAACCCGGCGGGGTCGGGGACGGAAAGGGGATTGGCCTCCACCGCGGCGCGCAGCTGCCCGGCGGTGCGCACCACGGTCGGCACGTCGAGCCCGAGTTCGGCGTCGACGGCCTCCCGGACCCGCCGGGCCACGGCCTCGGGCCGCGTCCCCTCGGCGCTGAACACCGCGTTGCCGCTCCGGAGGTGGGTGGCCACGTCGCCGTAGCCGAGCCCGGCGAGCAGGGAGCGCAGGTCGGCCATGGCGACGCGGCGGTGCGCGCCGAGGTTGATTCCGCGCAGCAGCGCGACGTACCTGGTCATGCCCACCATTGTGCCGAGACGGCGACGGTGCGCACAAGTGTTCGACACCGGCTGTGGACAACCCTCCCCGACGCGGCCGACGGCGGGGCCGTCCGCACCCGGCCTCGCGAACGCGGCGTCCCCGCGGGTTCCGACCCCTCCCGTGGACCCCGGCGGGGGCCGCGGGTGCGTACGCTGGCACGCGTAGGCGCGGCTCCCTGGCCGCCGCGCAGACGTGAACCGCACCACGACCCCGGAGACGCCGTGCCGCGCCTGAGCCACACCTTCGACATCACCGCAGTGGACAGGGAGGTGGTCGAGCGCATCGTCGCCGCCCTGCACGAGGTCGCGCGCAGCTGCCGTTTCGACGGACGGGGCTGGCTGCTGACCCCCGACGCGCCGACCCGGGCCCGTCTGGACCGGCGGGCCGACGAACTCGGCCTGCTCGACGGTGAGGAGGCCGAGCGGTTGCGGGAGGAGCAGCGCCGCGCCGCCGAGGAACTGCGCGGGGGCGGCGCCGACACGTCGGCCGAGGCCGACGAGCTGGCGGTGGCGGCCAGCGAGCCCTCCCTCCAGTTGCAGCGGGGGCGCCACCTCGAACCCCGCAGCCACTACCTCATCGCCGAGCTGTCCCCGAGGGCGTCCCCGTCGATCCCGCCGACGACGAGGAGAAGGGCTGGAGCGGCACGGGCGTGACCCTCACCTCCTGGGACGAGGCGGGCACCACCTCGGCCGAGTTCGCCATGCCCGACACCGTCGGCACGCAGGAGGACCCCGTGACGTGGGGGACCGTCACCCACGACGCCGCCGCCGGACTGCTCACCTGGAACGCGCGGGTGCGGCTGCCCGGGCGCGGTGCCTGGCTGCGGTCGGCCGAGGGCACCCTGGAGGTGGACACGGGCGCCTGGTACGAGGCCGTCGCGCGGGGCCGGGACACCCCTCCCGTGCGGGTGCGGGCCACGCACTCCCTGGCCCGGATCAGCGCCTGGCTGTCCCCTTCGGTCCGCGCCGACGGCCGCTGGGCGGTGGAGGCCGTGCTCGACGTGCGCGGCCGGGGCGTGTTCCGCCCGGTGGTGGCGGCGGCCTTCTGGGCGGTCACCGCCTCCTTCCGCAGGGAGGACAGGCGCACGGCCCGTCAGGGAGGCGGGGAGCCGACCACGCGGGAGCGCCTGGACCAGACCGCCCGCGCCTGGGACCGCGTCGCCCGCAACGCGCCCCGGATCCCGGAGCTGCTGCACGAGGTGGCCCGGGCCATGGCCGAGGCGCCCGCCAGGGACTGACTCCCCCGCCCTCCTCCGGGCGCTCCCGCCGCGGCCCCGCCGCTCCCGGCCTCCCCCGCCCGTCTCCGGAAACCCTGCGCCCCGAAGCCCGCTGGTCAGTCCCGCTCGGCGCCCCACCCGGTCAGGGAGCGCACCCGCAGCTCGGTGAAGCGCGCGGTGTCGCGCTCCGGCGAGAGCAGGCTGCCCAGGACCGCGCACGCGAAGCCGAACGGCACCGCCAGCAGCGCCGGGTTCTCCATCGGGAAGAGCTGGACGTCGATCCAGGCGGGCAGCACCGACAGGTTCTCCCCCGTGACGGGGTCGGTCCTGCCCGACATCACCGGCGACAGCAGCATGAGCAGCAGGGTGGCGGACAGGCCGCCGTAGACGCCCCACTCCACACCCCTGGTGTTGAAGCGGCGCCAGAACATGGTGAGCACGATGACCGGCAGGTTGGCCGCGGCCGCGACGGCGAAGGCCAGCCCCACGAGGAAGGCCGCGTTCATGTCCTGGACCCGCACGGCCAGCACGACGGCCACGGCGCCGATCACGCAGGCGGAGAGACGCGCCACACCCACCTCCTGCGACTCCCGGGGCCTGCCCCACATGAGGACGTGGCCGAACAGGTCGTGCGCGATCGAGGAGGACGAGGCCAGGGTGAGGCTGGCGACGACGGCGAGGATGGTGGCCAGCGCGACCGCCGAGACCAGCGCGAGCAGCACGGCCGCGCCCGCGGGACCGGCGGTCAGCCGCCCCACCTCCTCTGCGAGCATCGGCACCGCGGTGTTGCCCGAGGGGTCCGCGGCCGCGATGCGCTCGGAGCCGACCAGCGCCGCGGCGCCGAAGCCCAGGGCCAGCGTCATGAGGTAGAAGGCCCCGACCATGACGATCGTGCGGTTGACCGAAGAGCGCGCCGCCCGGCCGTCGGGCACGGTGTAGAAGCGGATGAGGATGTGCGGCAGCGCGACCGTGCCCAGGACCAGGGCCAGCCCGAGGCTGATGAGGTCGAGCTTGTTGAACAGGGTCTGGGCGGGGTCGCCGGGGACCTCCACCCCGAAGCGCAGCCCCGGTTCCAGGAAGGCCTGACCGTGCCCGCTGGCCTCGGCGGCCCCGCCGAGCAGGGCGCGCGGGTCGAAGGCGAACAGGGCCAGCACCAGGGCGGTGAGCAGTCCGGTGGCGGCCAGCAGCGCGACCGCCTTGATGATCTGGAGCCAGGTGGCCGCCTTCATGCCGCCGTACATGACGTAGACGATCATGAGCACGCCCACGAGCACGATCACGCCCGTGCGGGCCTGCTCGGCGCCCATCCCCAGGAAGGTCCCGCCGTCGTGCAGGCCCAGCAGGACCGCGACCAGGGCTCCGGCGCCGACCATCTGCGCGACCAGGTAGAACACGCACACGGTGACGGTGGAGACGGTGCAGGCCAGGCGCACCCGCATCCGGCCCATGCGGAAGGCCGGCAGGTCGGCCATGGTGAAGCGGCCGGTGTTGCGCACCAGCTGGGCCATCGGCAGCACCAGCAGCCAGGCCACCAGGAAGCCGATGGAGTACAGGAAGCCGTCGTAGCCCTGGAGGGAGATCATCCCGGCGATGCCCAGGAAGGAGGCCGCGGACAGGTAGTCGCCGGTCAGTGCGAGCCCGTTCTGGGTGCTGGAGAAGCCGCGCCCGCCCGCGTAGAAGTCGACCGCGCCCCGGGTGGTGCGCCGGGCGCGGACGGTGACGGCGAGGGTGACCAGGACGAACAGGGCGCACAGGCCCACCGTCCACGCGTGCGCGACGCCGAACTCGCTCCCCAGCGCGCCGCCCAGGGCGTCCAGGTGGTCGGCGGTCGCGGACGGGACGGTGGACGCGGACGGTGCTTCGGCGGCGGGCGTTTCGGTGACGGCTGCCACTCCGGCGGCCTCCGCGGCGGCGCCGTCCCCCGTGACGGCACCGCCCGCGGCCGCCGCGGCGGCGCTCATCGGTCCGCCGCCGTCCCGTCGGCGGCCTCCCCGCCGCGGGCCTCCTCGCGGATCTCCCGCGCGGGGGGGTCCAGGGAGCGCTCGGAGAAACGCCCGAACGCCCAGGCGAGCGCGAACACCCACAGGAACTGTCCGATTCCCATGACCAGTGCCACGTTCACCGAATCCGTGAGCGGCCTGCCCATGAAATCACGCGCGTAGGCGGAGAGCAGAAGATAGGACAGGTAACCGAGCAGGAATGCCGATACCAGCAGCCCTGTCTGGAGCGCGGACCGCCTTCGGAGTTTCACGAAACGCGGATCGACCGACACCCGCTCGCAGGCGCGCGTGCGTTCGGCCCGCGCGCGCCGCCGCTCCGCCGCGGACACGGTTCCCCCCGGTCGCGGCGCCTGCCCCCGCACGCCGACACGCCCTCTGTGGGCACCCTCCATGTACTCGACCACGGCCCTCCCCCTGCTCCCTCTCTCCGGACGCCGCTCCCCCACGGCGTCCGCCGTTCCCCGTGTGCGCGGCGCGGGCGCCGCCACGGGTCCGCCCGGAGGGAACGGCCGAACACGGCGCTTTCCCCCGGATGGGGCAATACCCTAGCGATGCGCCCGGCGCCGTGTTCGCCAAACGCACAAATCGGTGTTCGGCAATGGCGCGCACGCGTTTCGAGAAACGGACAAAAAACCGGAAGACAAACACGCGGTTCCATAACGTCCGCCCCGCCGCGGCCGCCGCCCCGCCGCCCGCACGGCGGGACGCGCGTCCGCGGGCGCCCCGCCCGCGGACGCCGCACCCGCGCGGACCCCCTGGTCACCCCCGGCACGCCCGCCGGACACGGGCGCACGCGCCCCCGAATCTTCGCTAGGCTTCGGGGCGACCCCGAACCCGTGACGGCACATCCGGCGTGCAGCCGGTTTGCGCTTTCGTACAGGTGTATGATTAATGGGTCCGCTCTGTTCACGCGATACCGAAGGGAAATCCCCGCCGTGGTCACCGAGGTCTTCACGCTCAAGTACTGCGACCCCCACGCCGTCAGCGAGGAGAAGGTCGAGGCGACTGAGGTCATCCAGTTCGCCTGGGAGGGTGTCGTCCGCGAGGTCGACGCGTGCGCCGACTGCTTCAAGGAGCACGAGGCCCGTCTGGAGCCCCTCGTCGACTACTCGCGTCCGGTGAAGAAGCGCCGCGTCACCAAGAAGGCCGCGTCCTCCTCCTCCGCGCCCGCCGAGGGCTCCGACGACTCCGCGGACGACGAGTCGAACTAGCCAGCGCCCCCGGGCGCGGACCCGCGCCCCAGGGAACGGCCTCATCGCGTCAACCGCGAGCGGGGGCCGACGACACCCCCCAGTGATCGTCGGCCCCCGCGTTCTGTGTGCGGCCCCGGGCGGGAGCCGCGTGCCCGGTCCCGGCCCGTGAGCCGCGCGGGTCGCGCCGCTCCGGGCCGCCGTCCCGGCACGCCCCGGGTTCACCGCGGACCTCCTCGGAGGGAGCGTGGGCCGGTGCCCCACCGCCGCGGAACGACGCTGTACCGCGGCGGCGGACACGCACCGACGTGCATCCAGGTTGGGTGCCGCGGGTTTCGGGGAGATTAGCCGTTCGTTGAGTTCATGAGGACATTGGATGACCCGCTCGTCACACCGCGCCCTCCGTTCTCAGGGGCGCCCCGAGACCAGTTCCCCGTCCTTCCAGACCGCCGCGACCTGGGGGACCCCGGGCCGGTAGGCGAGGTAGAGGTGGTTGGGCGCGTCCAGCAGGAGCAGGTCGGCGCGCGCGCCTGGGGCCAGGTGGCCGACGTCGCTGCGGCGCAGCGCCCGCGCCCCTCCCGCGGTGGCCGCCCACACCGCCTCGTCGGGGGTCATGCCCATGTCGCGGACGGCGACCGCGACGCAGAAGGCCAGGCTGGAGGTGAAGCAGGAGCCCGGGTTGCAGTCGCTGGCCAGGGCGACCAGGGCCCCGGCGTCGATGAGCGCGCGGGCGTCCGGGTAGGGCTGGCGGGTGGAGAAGTCCACCCCGGGCAGCAGGGTGGCGACCGTGGGCTCGGGGCGCGCGGCCGCCTGGGCCAGGGCGTCCACGTCCGCGGGTTCCAGGTGGGTGCAGTGGTCGACCGAGGCGGCGCCCAGTTCGACCGCCAGGCGCACGCCCGGCCCCGGGCCCAACTGGTTGCCGTGCACGCGGGGCAGCAGTCCGCGTTCCATCCCGGCGGTCAGGACCCGTCGGGAGGCGTCCTCGTCGAAGGCGCCGCGCTCGCAGAAGACGTCGATCCACCGGGCGTGCGGCGCGCAGGCCTCCAGCATGGGCCCCGTGACCAGGTCGACGTAGCCCTGGGGGTCGTCGGCGTACTCGGGGGCGACCACGTGCGCGCCCAGGAAGGTGACCTCGTCGGTGACGCGGGCGGCCACGGCCAGGCAGCGTTCCTCGTCGGCGACGGTGAGACCGTACCCGGACTTGACCTCCAGGGTGGTGGTGCCCTGGGCGCGGGCCTCGCGGAGCAGGCGCCGGGCCCCCGCGAGCAGCTCGGCGTCGGAGGCCTCGCGGGTGGCGGCCACGGTGGTGCGGATGCCGCCCGCCGAGTAGGGCTGTCCGCTCATCCGGGCGGCGAACTCACGGCTGCGGTCGCCCGCGAAGACGACGTGGGAGTGGCTGTCGACGAACCCGGGGATGACGCAGCGCCCGGCGGCGTCGATCCGCGCGTCGGCGGCGGGCGCCTGGGCGCGCGGGCCCGACCAGGCCACCCGGCCCTCCTCGACGACCAGCGCCGCGTCCTGGACCTCGCCCACCGCGCCCCGACCCCGGGAGGGGTCGTTGGTGACCAGGGTGGCGATGTCGTCGATGACGATGCTGCGGGGCACGTCGCTCACGTGAGGACCTCCTTGATGACGGTGTCGAGTTCGCGCGCGGTGTCGGGAACCAGGGTGTGGACGCCGTCGCGGACGATCCAGTGCCCGTCGGCCATCACGTGCCGCACGTCGGCGGCGGTGGCTGCGAAGACGACGGCGTCGGCGGCCCGGGCGGGGTCGGCCCCGGCCAGGCGGGTTCCGTCCAGGGGGACGTTGACCAGGTCGGCCCGCGCCCCGGGTGCCAGGACACCGGCGTCGGGCGCCTCGCGCGGGGGTTCCTGGGGTCCTGCTCCGACGTGCGCCGGTCCCTCGGACGCCCCGGGGAGGGCCGCCCCCGGCACGCGGGTCCAACCGAGGCTGGCGTGCCCGTGCGCGGTGGCGGCGCGCAGCAGCTCCCCGGCGCCCAGGGTGCCGCGCCGGTGGGTGCGCAGGCGCTCGTGGAGTTCGACCGCCCTGGCCTCCTCGAACATGTCGGTCAGGGCGTGCTGGTCGGTGCCCAGGCTGAGCGGGGCGGGCAGCAGGTCGCCGGTGCGCGGCAGGCCGTCGGCCAGGTCGCGCTCGGTCGTGGGGCACAGGCACACCGTGGACCCCGCCGCGCGGACGGCCGCCACGTCGGCGTCGCTCAGGTGGGTGGCGTGCACCAGGCTGGTGCGCGGGGTGAGCGCGCCCGCGTCGGCGAGCACGGCCGTGGGGGTGCGGCCGTACGCGGCCAGGCAGGCGGCGTTCTCGGCGGGCTGCTCGGAGACGTGCGCGTGCAGCACGGCGTCGCGCCCGGCGGCGAACGCGGCCACCTCGGGCAGCTGCGCGGCGGGGACCGCGCGCACCGAATGGGCGGCCGCTCCCGTGCGCACGTGCCCGCCCCCGGGACGGAACGCGGCGGCGCGCCCGGCCCAGGCGGCCGCGTCCCCGTCGCCGAAGCGCGACTGGGGGCCGGCCAGCGGCTGGTGGACGCCGTGGGCGTCCAGCCCGCCGGACAGGTAGCACACGTCCAGCAGGGTGATCCGGATCCCCGCGTCGGCCGCCGCGGCCGCCAGGGCGTGGCCCATGGCGTTGGGGTCGGCGTAGCGGACTCCGCCGGGGGCGTGGTGCAGGTAGTGGAACTCGCCCACGCAGGTGATCCCGGCCAGGGCCATCTCGGCGTAGACCGCCCGGGCGAGGCGGCGGTAGGTGTCGGGGTCCAGCCGCTCCGCCACGCGGTACATGGTCTCGCGCCAGGTCCAGAAGGATCCGCCGCCGGCGTGGGTGCGTCCCCGCAGCGCCCGGTGGAAGGCGTGCGAGTGGGCGTTGGCGAGCCCGGGCAGGGTGAGGCCGGTGAGGGTCCGTGCGTCCCCGGGGCGCCGCGTTCCGGCCGTCACCGCCGTGATCCGGCCGTCGGCCACCTCCACGAGCACGCCGCGCTCGGGCGTACCGTCCTCGGCGCCGGTCCACGCCCACTCGCACCACAGGCGGTGGTCGCGCGGCCCCCGGGAACGCCCGGAGGCGGTCCCGGGGGCCGCGGGACCGGCGCTCCCGCCGGGGGCGGAGGCGGCGGGGCCGGTCCCGGAGTCCGCGCCGGTCGTCATCGGTCCCCCTCCCGGACGGGGCGGGCGAGCAGGTCCTGGAGCACGTCGGCCAGGGCGAGCACCCCGGCGTGGCAGTCCTCGGGGCGGGCCCACTCCTCGGGGGAGTGCGACACCCCGGTCGGGTTGCGCACGTACAGCATCGCGGTGGGCACGTGCGCGGCGAGCACCCCGGCGTCGTGTCCGGCCCCGGTCGGCAGCACCGGCACCCGGGGGTCGGGGGCGCGGTCGGCGACCACGGCGGCCAGGCGGTCGCGCAGGCCGTGCGCGAACGACACGAGCGGGGTCAGGGACTCGTTGGCCGTCGCGCAGTCCACGCCGTGCTCGCGCGAGGCCCGCTCGGCGGCCTCGCGCACCCCGGCCACGACCGCGCCGAGCGCGGCCTCGTCGGCGGCGCGCGCGTCCAGCCAGGCGCTGACCAGGGACGGGATCGCGTTCGTGCCGTTGGGGTTGACCAGGGCCCTGGCCACGGTGGCGCGGGCGCCGTGCTCCTCGGCCAGCGCGCGGGCCGCCAGGATCGTGTGCGCGAACGGCAGCATGGGGTCGCTGCGGTCGTCCAGGCGGGTGGTGCCCGCGTGGTCGGCGCGGCCGGTGAAGTCCATCCGCCAGCGCCCGTGCGGCCAGATCGCGCTGGCCGCGCCCACCGGGTGGGCGGTCTCCTCCAGGGCTCGGCCCTGCTCCACGTGCAGTTCCACGAACACGTCCAGGTCCGCCAGCGCCCCGGGGTCGGCGCCGATCGCGTCGGGGTCGTGCCCGGCGGCCTCCATGGCTTGGGCCCAGGTCGTTCCGGAGGCGTCGGTGAGGCCGCGCGCCCGCTCGGGGGAGATCTCCCCGGCCGTCAGGCGGCTGCCCAGGCAGGGGACGCCGAACCGGCCGCCCTCCTCCTCGGCGAACACCGTGACGGCCAGCGGCCGGGCCGGGGTCAGTCCGCGCCGCCGCAGCTCGTCCACGGCGGCCAGGGCGCTGGCCACCCCGAGGGGCCCGTCGAAGGCCCCGCCGTCGGGGACCGAGTCCAGGTGGGAGCCGGTGGCCACCGCGCCCGGACCGGGTGCTCCCCACCAGGCCCACAGGTTGCCGTTGCGGTCGGTGCGCACGTCCAGGTTCCGGGCGGCGGCGGCCTCGGTGAACCAGGCGCGGGCGTCGGCGTCGGCGCCGTTCCAGGCGTGGCGGCGGTAGCCGCCGCTGCGCGGGTCGCGGCCCACGGGTACCAGGTCGGCCCACAGGCGGTCGAAGGCCCCGGGGTCGGGGGCGGTGGGATGGTCGCTCACAGGGTGTTTCCCCACGTCGAAACGGATGGTCGTGCGCGCGGCCGGAGCCCGCCGGGGCGCCCTCGGAAGGGCGTCCCCGGCGCGGTTCAGTCCTCCTCGCGCATCGGGACGCGGATGCCGTGCTCGCGCGCGACGCGCCCGGCCTCCTCGTACCCGGCGTCCACGTGGCGGATGACGCCCATGGCGGGGTCGTTGGTGAGCACCCGCTCCAGCTTGGCGGCGGCCAGGTCGGTGCCGTCGGCGACGCTGACCTGCCCGGCGTGCAGCGAGCGGCCCATCCCCACTCCCCCGCCGTGGTGGATGGACACCCACGAGGCGCCGGAGGAGGTGTTGACCAGGGCGTTGAGCAGCGGCCAGTCCGCGATGGCGTCGGAGCCGTCCAGCATCCCCTCGGTCTCGCGGTAGGGGGAGGCCACCGAGCCGGTGTCCAGGTGGTCGCGGCCGATGGCCAGCGGCGCGCGGACCTCGCCGGAGGCCACCAGTTCGTTGAAGCGCGCCCCGGCGGCGGCCCGCTCGCCCTGGCCGAGCCAGCAGATGCGGGCGGGCAGCCCCTGGAAGGCGACCCGCTCCCCCGCCATGCGGATCCACCGGGCCAGGTGCTCGTTGTCGGGGAACAGGTCCAGGACGGCCCGGTCGGTGCGGGCGATGTCGGCGGGGTCGCCCGACAGCGCCGCCCACCGGAACGGCCCCTTCCCCTCGCAGAACAGGGGCCGGATGTAGGCGGGGACGAACCCGGGGAAGTCGAAGGCGCGGGCGAAGCCGCCGCTGCGGGCCTCGTCGCGGATGGAGTTGCCGTAGTCGAAGACCTCGGCGCCCGCGTCCTGGAAGCCCACCATGGCCTCCACGTGCGCGGCCATGGACTCGCGGGCCCGGTCGGTGAACTCCTCGGGCCCGGCGGCGGCCAGGTCCCTCCAGTCCTCGAAGGCCACCCCGGCGGGCAGGTAGGCGAGGGGGTCGTGGGCGGAGGTCTGGTCGGTGACCACGTCGATCGGCGCGCCGCGCGAGAACAGCTCGGGCAGGACCTCGGCGGCGTTGCCGAGCACTCCGACCGACAGCGGGCGGCGCTCGTCGCGCGCCCGCACGGCCAGTTCCAGGGCGTGGTCGAGGCTGTCGGCGCGCACGTCCAGATAGCGGTGCTCGATGCGGCGTTCGATGCGGCTGGGGTCGCACTCGACCACGATCGCGACGCCGTCGTTCATGGTCACGGCCAGCGGCTGGGCGCCGCCCATGCCGCCGAGTCCGGCGGTGAGGGTGATGGTTCCGGCCAGGGTCCCGCCGAACCGTTTGGCGGCCACGGCGGCGAAGGTCTCGTAGGTGCCCTGGAGGATGCCCTGGGTGCCGATGTAGATCCACGAACCGGCGGTCATCTGCCCGTACATGGTCAGGCCCTGGGCCTCCAGGCGGCGGAACTCGGGCCAGTTCGCCCAGTCCCCCACCAGGTTGCTGTTGGCGATGAGCACGCGGGGCGCCCACTCGTGGGTGCGCATGATCCCGACCGGGCGGCCGGACTGCACGAGCAGGGTCTCGTCGCCCTCCAGGTCGCGCAGGGAGGCGGTGATGCGGTCGAAGCTGCGCCAGTCGCGCGCCGCCCTGCCCGTGCCGCCGTAGACCACCAGCTCCTCGGGGCGTTCGGCGACCTCGGGGTCGAGGTTGTTGTGGAACATGCGCAGGGCGGCCTCCTGCTGCCACCCCTTCGCGGACAGGGTGGTGCCGCGCGCGGCGCGGACGGTACGTGGACTGCTCACGCGGTCTCCTCGCGGTGTTCGGGTCGGTTCAGGCCAGGGGGACGACGGACTCGGCGGCTGCGACCACGGAACCGTCGGTGATCAGGTCGGCGACGGCGGCGATCTCGGGGGCCAGGTGGCGGTCGGGGCCGGGTCCGGAGACCTTCTCCCGTACGGTGCGCAGCACGGCGCCGGTGGCGGGGCCGGGCTCCAGCGGCGAGCGCAGGTCCAGGGCGCGGGCGGCGGTGAGCAGCTCCACCGCCAGCACGCTGGTCAGCCCGTCCACGGCGCGGCGCAGCTTGCGGGCGGCCGACCAGCCCATGGACACGTGGTCCTCCTGCATGGCCGAGCTGGGGATGGAGTCGACGCTGGCGGGCACGGCCAGGCGCTTGAGCTCGGAGACGATGGCGGCCTGCGTGTACTGGGCGATCATGTGCCCGGAGTCCACTCCGGGGTCGTCGGCCAGGAAGGCGGGCAGGCCGTGGGAGCGGGACACGTCGAGCATGCGGTCGGTGCGCCGCTCGGCGATGGAGGCGGTGTCGGCGACGGCGATGGCCAGGAAGTCGAGCACGTAGGCCACGGGCGCGCCGTGGAAGTTGCCGTTGGACTCCACCCGTCCGTCGTCCAGGACCACGGGGTTGTCGATGACGCTGTCGAGTTCGCGTCCGGCCACCAGCAGCGCGTGGGCGAGGGTGTCGCGGGCGGCTCCGGCCACCTGCGGGGCGCAGCGCAGCGAGTAGGCGTCCTGGACCCGGTTGCAGTCGGGGCCTCGGTGGGAGGCGACGATGGGCGAGGAGTCGAGCAGGGCGCGCAGGTTGGCCGCGGAGGCGGCCTGGCCGGGGTGGGGGCGCAGGCGCTGGAGCTCCTCGGCGAAGACGCGGTCGGTGCCCAGCAGCGCCTCGACGCTCATGGCCGCGGTGATGTCGGCGACCTTGAGCAGGCGCTCCAGGTCCATGCAGGCCAGCACGAGCATGCCGAGCATGCCGTCGGTGCCGTTGATCAGCGCCAGGCCCTCCTTGGCGCCCAGCTCGACCGGGCGGATCCCGGCCTCGTGCAGGGCGGTGTAGGCGGGCAGGTCCCGCCCGGCGGCGTCGCGGACCCGGCCCTCGCCCATCAGGGCCAGCGCCACGTGCGACAGGGGCGCCAGGTCCCCCGAGCAGCCCAGGCTGCCGTACTCGTGCACGACCGGGGTGATGCGGGCGTTGAGCAGCGCGGCGAGGGTCTCGGCGGTGGCGACCTCCACGCCGGTGTTGCCCGAGGCCAGGGTGCGCAGGCGCAGCAGCATGAGGGCGCGCACGACCTCGTCCTCCACCTCGGGCCCGGTCCCGGCGGCGTGCGAGCGGATGAGCGAACGCTGGAGGCGGGCCCGCAGGTCGGGGGCGATGTGGCGGGTGGCCAGCGCGCCGAAGCCGGTGCTGACCCCGTAGGCGGGAACCTCGCCGCGGGCGAGCGACTCGACCCGTTCGCGGCCGTGGTGGAGGGCCTTGCGGGCCTGCTCGGACAGGGTGACACGGGCGCCGTGGCGGGCCACGTCGAGGATCTGGGCCGGGGTGAGCGGCGCATCGCCGACGACGACGGAAGGAACTGCTGTGGACATGCCTCCCATTTGACCCCCCGCGTGACCCCTGGTGAAGGGCTGACACGAGGGTTCCGTCTGGGATCTCAGACAACAGGGGAGCCGCACCGTGGGACAATCAGGGCATGAGCCTCGTTCCGGCGGCCACCCGCGCGCTGCGGCTGCTGCGCTTCCTGGCGACCCGCCCCGGGCCGGTGTCGGCCTCGGCGATCGCCGCCGAGCTGGGCATGCCCCGCTCCAGCGTGTACCAGCTGCTGGAGGCCATGGCGCGGGAGGGCTTCGTGACCCACCTGCCCGAGGAGCGCCGCTGGGGCCTGGGCGTGGCGGCCTTCGAGATCGGCTCGGCCTACCTGCGCCACGACGGCGTCGAGCGCCTGGCCCGCCCGCTGCTGCACCAGCTCACCGAGGCCACCGGCGCCACCGCGCACCTGGGCGTGCTGCACGGCGCCGACACCCTGTACCTGCTCAAGGAGCAGCCGCCGCACGCCCCGTCGCTGATCACCGGGGTGGGGGTGCGCCTGCCCGCGCACCTGACCGCGTCGGGGCGGGCCATGCTGGCCCGGCTGCCGCGCGCCCAGGTGCGCGCCCTGTACCCGGACGCGGCGGCCTTCACCACCCGCACCGGCCGGGGCCCGGCCTCGCCCGGCGAGCTGCGCCGGGTGCTGGCCGAGGAGCGGCGCCAGGGCTGGTCCATCGAGGACGGGCAGGTCACCGAGGGCTTCGTGTCGGTGGCCGCGGCCGCCTGCGACCACAACGGCCGCCCCGCGGCGGCGATCAGCCTGACGGTGCCCAGCGCGCGGCCGGTCACCCCGCAGGCCCTGGCCGGGCGGGTGCGCGACGCGGCGGCCGACCTGACCCGTCGTCTGGACGGCCGCGCCTCACCGTAGCGGCGGGGTCCGCTCCACGACCGAGGGCAGCGGGGCCGTGCGCTCCACCATCCGCAGGATCTTCTCCTTGAGGTCGGCGGGCACCTGCACGTAGAACTGCGTGGGCGCGTCCACCGCCTCCAGGTCCAGGCTCTCGGCGGTCTCGGCCCAGCTGGGCAGCTCGGCGTCGGTGCGGTGGGTGTCCAGCACGAACTCGATGAAGTAGGTGAGCCTGCGCCCGCCGGTGTGCACCTCGCGGATGCGCCGGATCTCCGTCCAGGCGATGAACGTCCCCTCGCCGGGGAACCACCACTTGCGCTCCTGCAGGACGGTGACGCCGTCGCTGTCGGCGCTGATGCCCTGCCGGGTGATGCGCTGGGGCAGCCCGCGCAGCACGAACACGTTGCTCCCCGGGCCCACGAAGAGCATGACCAGACCCGCGAAGGCCCACAGCGTCACCGAGCCGACCGTGGTCTCCTCGCGCAGCACGTGCCAGAGCATCGACCCCAGCACCACCACGAACCCCGCCGTGAGGGCGGCGGAGAAGTAGGCCACGGCCATCCACATGCGCGTGTTGGGGCCGCGCAGGCTGACGTACCTGCGCAGGTGGGAGACGCTCTCGGGCGTTCGGGTCAGGTCTGAGGGAACACCTCGGGTGGCGGCGGGGGCGTCCGCGGGTTCGGGGGAGGCCATACCCACCATTGTCCCCACTCCGGCGGGTGCTCCGTGCGCCGGACCCCGCGCGGACGCGGGGATGATGGGCCAAAGCACGGGTGGACGCGGCCGGGGAGCGCTAGAGTCCGGTCCATGAGGCCGAACACGAGCGAGTACGACACCGAGCTGAGGCTGAACGGCGAGGTGATCGTCCTGGACGGGGTGCCCTACCAGGGGCGCACCGTGCTTCCGGAGGGGCCGGACAGGTTCGCCTGCCTGGAGCGCTGGGCCAAGGGAGTGGCCGAGACCCTGGGGGAACCGGTGACCTGGCGTGCCGCGGAGAACGGGCAGCTGGCCGGGCGCGGGACGGTCCAGCCCGGTCCCGGGGCTCAGAACCGCCGGGCGCTCTGAGCCCCGCACTTGGCGCACTGGAACTTGCGGTCGTCGCCGAGTATCCAGTCGTGGTCCCCGCCGGTGGGGCACGTAGACATCGACACCATCTCCTCACAGGGGCTGTCGGGGTGCGTGCCGATCACTCTATTTCCCAAGAACCACACCAGTCCCGAGAATGAGAAGTTCGTCCTCGTATTCACGTACGGCCGGGGCACCGGACCCGGACACGCGTGGGGCCCGTCGCGACCGCGACGGGCCCCACGGAAAGCCTGCGGGGGAAGGAGCGGCTAGTTCTGCCTGGCCCTCATGTGGGCCTCGACGGCGGCGCGGTCGGCGCGCAGCTTGGCCAGGGCCTCATCGAGGATGAGCTTGCCCTCCTCCTCGCTGCGCCGCTCCTTCACGTACGCCAGGTGGGTCTTGTACGGCTCGGTGCGCGGCGGAGACGGGGGGTTCGCCTTGTCCTTGCCCGCGGGGAAGCCGCAGCGCGGGCAGTCCCACTCGTCGGGGACCAGCGCCTCGCTCGCGAAGCTGGGCACGACCTCGTGCAGGTTCGCGCAGTAGAACGGAACCCGGACGCGCGGGGCGGCCTCGCCCCGCTCGGCCTCACCCATGGGACCGGCTCCGACACGGCTGCCACGAATGGCACTGCCACTACCCACGAAAAACTCCTTCGGCGAACTCGCTCACCGGTTCTCGGGCGAGCTTGACGGTGGACGGGGTGTGCCCGCGGGTCGCGGGCTACATGCCCCGGTTGATCAGCAGGCCGAGGATGACGATGGCGATGATCCACACGACCCCGATCACGATGGTCATCCGGTCGAGGTTGCGCTCGACCACCGACGATCCGCCGAGCGAGGACGTGACGCCGCCGCCGAACATGTCGGAGAGACCGCCGCCCTTGCCCTTGTGCATGAGCACCAGGAGGACCAGCAGCACGCTGAGAAGCATCACGAGGATGGACAGACCGAGGATCACACGCTCACCCGTAGCTCGACCCCGAAGCGGGGGGGTTATGGACCGACCCTCGTTTCCCGTGCGCACCAGCGGTGACACCGGACCGGCGCGGGCACCTGGGAATCAGGGGACCGGGGACAATTTCGGATTTTACCGTGCCCTTGGCGGCACGGGCGGGGAAACCGCGAGGCACGGAGAACCCCACAGCGAAGTCTAGCCCGACCCGGCGACCTGTCGGGCACCCCGCCCGTCACCATCGGGCATCGAAGAGTGACGGGCGGGGTCCGCGCCGCGGCTAGTTGTCGCCGAAGCGGATGATCTTCACGAACTCGTCGGCCTTGAGGCAGGCGCCGCCGACCAGGGCACCGTCGACGTCGTCCTTGGCCATGATGCCGGGGGCGTTGTCGCCCTTGACCGAACCGCCGTAGAGGACGCGCACCGCGCCCGCGACCTCGGGCGAGTACAGCTCGGCCAGGCGCGCGCGGATGGCCGAGCACACCTCCTGGGCGTCCTCGGGGGTGGCGACCTCGCCGGTGCCGATGGCCCACACGGGCTCGTAGGCGACGACGATCCTCTCGGCCTGCTCTGCCGGGACCTCCTTGAGGGCGCCGTCCAGCTGGGCCAGGACGTGCTCGACCTGCTGGCCCGCCTTGCGGACCTCCAGGCCCTCGCCCACGCACAGGATCGGGACGATGCCGTTGGCGAACGCCGCCTTGACCTTGGTGTTGACCAGGGCGTCGTCCTCGCGGTGGTACTCGCGGCGCTCGGAGTGGCCCACCAGCACGTAGGAGCAGTCCAGCTTGGCCAGCATGGACCCGGAGATCTCGCCCGTGTAGGCGCCCTTCTCGTGCGCGGAGATGTCCTGGGCGCCGTAGACGATCTTGAGCTTGTCGCCGTCGACCAGGGTCTGGACGCTGCGCAGGTCGGTGAACGGCGGCAGGACGACGACCTCGGCCTTGTCGTAGTCCTTGTCGTTGAGCGCGAACGCCAGCTTCTGGACGAGCGCGATCGCCTCCAGGTGGTTGTTGTTCATCTTCCAGTTGCCCGCGATGAGCGGCAGGCGCTGGGACATGTCGGCACTTCCTCGTCTGTGAAAGGGGACTTCGGACTTACTTGAGGGCGTCGATACCGGGCAGGTCCTTGCCCTCCAGGTACTCCAGGCTGGCGCCGCCGCCGGTGGAGATGTGGCCGAAGGCCGCCTCGTCGAAGCCCAGCGCACGCACGGCCGCGGCGGAGTCGCCGCCGCCGACCACGGTGAAGGCGCCGGAGTCGATCAGGGCCTGGGCCAGCGCGCGGGTGCCCCCGGCGTAGGGCGCCATCTCGAACACGCCCATCGGGCCGTTCCAGAACACGGTGCGGGCGTCGGCCAGCTTCCGCGCGAAGAGCTCCCGGCTGCGGGGGCCGATGTCCAGGCCCATCCGGTCGGACGGGATGGCCTCGACGGCGACCTCGTCGTGCGCGGCGTCGGCGGAGAACTTCTCGGCGGCCACCACGTCCACCGGCAGGACGATCTCCACGCCCTCGCGCTCGGCGCGCTCCAGGTAGCCCCTGACGGTGTCGAGCTGGTCGGCCTCCAGCAGACTGGAACCGACCTCGTGGCCCTGGGCCTTGAGGAAGGTGAAGACCATGCCGCCGCCGATGAGCAGGCGGTCCGCGGTGCCCAGCAGGTTGTCGATGACGCCGAGCTTGTCGGAGACCTTGGAACCGCCCAGGACCACGGCGTAGGGCCGCTGGGGGTCGCCGGTGAGCCTGCGCAGCACCTCGACCTCGTTCAGCACCAGGCCGCCGACGGCGTGCGGCAGCCTGCCGGGCAGGTCGTAGACGCTGGCGTGCTTGCGGTGCACGGCGCCGAAGGCGTCGCCCACGTACAGGTCGGCGAGCTGAGCGAAGCGGTCGGCGAGCTCCCCCCGCTCGGCGTCGTCCTTGCTGGTCTCCCCCGGCTCGAAGCGCACGTTCTCCAGCAGGGCGACCTGGCCGTCCGTGAGGGCCTCGGAGGTGGCGCGGGCCGACTCCCCGGCGGTGTCGGAGGCGAAGGCCACCTCGGCGCCGAGCAGTTCGCCCAGGCGGGCGGCCACCGGACGCAGCGAGTAGCGGGGGTCCGGGGCGCCCTTGGGGCGGCCCAGGTGGGCGGCGACGATGACGCGGGCGCCGCGCTCGCGCAGCGCGGAGATGGTGGGCACGGCCGCGCGGATGCGCCCGTCGTCGGTGATGCGGTCGCCGTCCAGGGGCACGTTCAGGTCGGCCCGGACGAACACGCGCCTGCCGGAGACGTCGAGGTCGTCGATCGTCCGCATGCTGGGTCTCCTCTTGGAATGTGGGGTGTGGCGGTCCCGGGCGGTGGGGCCGGGAGGGGCTCGCACGACGGCACCCCTCCGCGCGCACTGCGGGCGAAGGGGTGCCGTCTCACGCGCCGGTGGCCATGAGGGCCGTGGACGCTACAGGCCGGAGCCGACCAGCTTGGCCAGGTCGACCAGGCGGTTGGAGTAGCCCCACTCGTTGTCGTACCAGCCGACGATCTTGACCTGGTTGCCGAAGGCCATGGTCAGCTTGGAGTCGAAGGTGCACGAGGGCGAGGTGCCCACGATGTCGGAGGAGACGATCTCGTCCTCGGTGTAGACGAGCACGTCCTTGAGCGGGCCCTCGGCGGCGGCCTTGAACGCGGCGTTGACCTCGTCCTTGGTGACCTCGCGCTCCAGGGTGACGACCAGGTCGGTCACGGAGCCGTCGGGCACGGGGACGCGCATGGCCATGCCGTCCAGCTTGCCCTGGAGCTCGGGATGACCAGCGCGGTGGCCTTGGCGGCACCGGTGGTGGTCGGGATGATGTTCTGCGCGGCCGCGCGGGCGCGACGCAGGTCCTTGTGCGGGAAGTCCAGGATGACCTGGTCGTTGGTGTAGGCGTGGACCGTGGTCATCAGGCCCTGCTTGACGCCGAAGTTGTCCAGGAGGACCTTGGCCATCGGCGCGACGCAGTTGGTGGTGCAGGAGGCGTTGGAGATGACGTGGTGGTTGGCCGCGTCGTACTTGTCGTCGTTGACGCCCATGACGACGGTGATGTCCTCGCCCTTGGCCGGGGCGGAGATGATGACCTTCTTGGCGCCGGCCTCGATGTGCTTCTTGGCGTCCTCGGCCTTGGTGAAGATGCCGGTGGACTCGACCACCACGTCCACGTTCAGGTCCGACCAGGGCAGCTGGGCCGGGTCGCGCTGGGCCAGGACCTTGATGGTCTTGTCGCCCACGCGGATGAAGTCGTCGCCGACCTCGACGTCGCCCTCCAGGGTGCCGAGCACGGTGTCGTACTTGAGCAGGTGCGCGAGCGTCTTGGTGTCGGTGAGGTCGTTGACCGCGACGATTTCGATGTCGCTACCACCAGCGGCGACCGCGCGCCAGAAATTGCGGCCGATCCTGCCGAAGCCGTTGACGCCTACACGGATGGTCACGGAACCAATCTCCTCATATATCGCACATCATTTCCACCCGGGCATTAACCCCCGCCTGGAACGCCGTACTCCGGGGTCAACCGGTCGACCGCCATGAGCAGGTTCAACGCACACAGGGTGTTCACCACGAGCCTAGCGGAGCACCGGCGAAGAGCCGCTGCTGGGCCACGGCCGAGCCTGCGGGCCCGGTGGATTCGCGACCATCCTGGCACTGCGAGGCGGAGAGGTCTATACCATTTTCCGAAGTTATCCCGGAGTTTTCGCAGTTAACAAAGCCGAACATCGGTGTTACGGCGCCAACGCCCCGGGGCCGCGGGAGGGCTCCGGGTCAGGGGACCAGCATGTCCGGGGTCAGGTTGGCCTCGGTGCCCTCGATGCCCAGGTCGCTCGCGCGCTTGTCGGCCATCGCCAGCAGCCTGCGGATACGCCCGGCGATGGCGTCCTTGGTCAGCGGCGGCACGGACAGCTGTCCCAGCTCCTCCAGGGAGGCCTGCTTGTGCGCCAGGCGCAGCTGGCCCGCGGCCACCAGGTGCTTGGGCGCGTCCTCGCCCAGGATCTCCAGGGCCCGCTCCACGCGCGCGCCCGCGGCCACCGCCGCCCGCGCGCTGCGCCGCAGGTTCGCGTCGTCGAAGTTGGCCAGCCGGTTGGCGGTGGCGCGCACCTCCCGGCGCATCCGCCGCTCCTCCCAGGCCAGCACGCTCTGGTGCGCGCCCAGCAGGGTCAGCAGCGCGCCGATGGAGTCGCCGTCGCGGACCACGACCCGGTCCACGCCGCGCACCTCGCGCGCCTTGGCGTGCACCTTGAGCCGGCGTGCGGCACCCACCAGCGCCAGCGCGGCCTCCGGCCCGGGGCAGGTCACCTCCAGCGACATCGACCGGCCCGGCTCGGTCAGGGAGCCGTGCGCGATGAACGCGCCCCGCCAGGCCGACTCGGCGTCGCAGGCTCCGCCGGCCACCACGTGCCGGGGCAGGCCGCGCACCGGGCGGCCGTTGTTGTCCACCAGCCCCGTCTGCCGGGCCAGCGACTCGCCGTCCTTGATCACCCGGACCACGTACCGGTTGCCCTTGCGCAGGCCGCTCGGGGACAGCACGACCACCTCGGACTCGTGGCCGAAGACCTCGGAGATGTCCTTGCGCAGGCGGCGCGCGGCCGCGCCCGTGTCGAGTTCGGCCTCGATCACGATGCGCCCTCCCACCAGGTGCAGGCCCCCGGTGAACCGCAGGATCGTGGACACCTCGGCTTTGCGGCAGCATGGCTTGAGAATGGTCAGCCGGCTCAACTCATCCTTCACCACGCCGGTCATCGCCATCGCTGAGGTCCTCCCCGTCACACAACCCGACCCGGCACCACGCACTCGGCACCGGGGATGCGCCGCCGCGGCCCGGCCACGAGCGGCTTACTCCGTGGCAGACTACGTGACCGGGCGCTGGCTGCCGACCCCCGCACGGCGTGTTGCCCATCCGCCGACCAGCCGCGCCGCGCACCCTGGGGGCCTTCGTGCCGGTGTGCGGCCAATTGCCCTCGACCTGCGAGGACCGCGGCCCTCAGCCCTCCAGGATCCTCTCGAAGGCCGCCGCGAGCCGGTCGGGGTCGTGTCGCGGTGTGCCGTCGTCGCGGGACAGCTCCGCCAGCTCCAGGCGCCCGCCCAGCTCGCCGACCGCCCGCACCAGGGGCTCGGGCTCCTCGACGGTCCCCCGGTCGGCGAGCACCACGTCCACCCCCAGCTTGGGCGCGTGCTCGCGCAGCACCTCCAGGTAGGTCTCGGGGCGGAAGCCGTCGGTCTCGCCCCGCTGCGGGGACAGGTTCAGCGCCACCATGCGCTTGGCGCGGGTGGTGACCAGGGCGTGCGCCAGGTCCGGGACCAGCAGGTGGGGCAGCACGCTGGTGAACCACGATCCGGGGCCGAACACCACCCAGTCGGCCTCGCGCACCGCCTTGACCGCCTGCGGGCTGGCGGGCGGGTCCTCGGGGATGAGTGAGATGGAGCGCACCTTGCCGCTGGTGCTGGCGCACGCCACCTGGCCGCGCACCGTGGTCAGCTCCTCGGGCCGCGCCGGGTCGATCCCCGACACCTCGGCGGCGATGTCCAGCGGCACCGACGACATCGGCAGCACCCTGCCGTGCGCGCCCAGCAGCTGGCCCACCCAGTCCAGGCCCGCCACGGAGTCGCCGAGCAGCTCCCACAGGGCCACGATCAGCAGGTTGCCGACCGCGTGGCCGTGCAGTTCGCCCTCGGAGCGGAAGCGGTGCTGGATCACCTCGCTCCAGGTGTGGCCCCACTCGTCGTCGCCGCACAGCGCGGCCAGCGCCATGCGCAGGTCGCCGGGGGGCAGGACGCCCAGCTCCCGGCGCAGGCGGCCGCTGGAGCCGCCGTCGTCGGCGACGGTGACGACCGCCGTCACGTCGGTCGTCACCCTGCGCAGGGCCGACAGGGAGGCGTGCAGGCCGTGCCCGCCCCCCAACGCGACCACCCGGGGCGGACGCCGCCCGTCACCGTCGGGTGCTGTGCTCTTCGCCATGGCTGTGGTCTGCCCCTCGTCCCATGTCCACCGGACGAATCGGACCGTACCACCGAGAACGGTGCACCGCGGGCAGGGCGCGTGTCGGGCGCCCGCGGGTCACTCCCGGCCGACGTCCCGGTGGACCACGTGCACGTCCACACCCTGCCCGCGCAGCCGGTCGGCGAACTGCTCGGCCATGGCCACGCTGCGGTGCTTGCCCCCGGTGCAGCCCACCGCCAGCGTCATGTAGTGCTTGCCCTCGCGCTGGTACCCGGCGATGGTCAGCTTGAGGACGTCGGAGTAGGCCTCCAGCATCTCCTTGGCCCCGTCCTGGGCCAGGACGTAGTCGCGCACCGCGTCGTCACGGCCGTTCATCGGGCGCAGTTCGGGCACCCAGTGGGGGTTGGGCAGGAAACGGCAGTCCAGCACCAGGTCCGCGTCCACGGGCAGGCCGTGCTTGAACCCGAAGGAGACCACGTTGGCGCGGGGGCGCGCCTCGTCGCTCTCCCCGAAGAAGCCGATCACCCGGGCCTTGAGCTGGTGCACGTTGAGCTGGGAGGTGTCGATGACCAGGTCGGCCTCACCGCGCACCGCCCGCAGGGTCTCGCGCTCGCGGTCGATGCCGTCGGTCAGGCGCCCGTCGCCCTGGAGGGGGTGGGGCCTGCGCACGCCCTCGAACCGGCGGACCAGGGCGTCGTCACCGGCCTCCAGGTAGAGCACGCGCGCGGTGATGTCGCGCTTGCGCAGTTCCTCCACCGTGGACAGCAGGTCCTCGGTGAAGGCCAGCGAGCGCACGTCCACGACCACGGCGACCCGCGGCACCGCCCCGTGCGTGCGTCCGGCCAGCTCGATCATCGTCGGCAGCAGGCCGGGCGGCAGGTTGTCCACCACGAACCAGTCCAGGTCCTCCAGGGCCCTGGCCGCCGTGCTGCGGCCCGCACCGGACATGCCGGTGACGATGACCACCTCGGGTGGCAGTTCCCCACCCAGTTCGACCGTCATGCGTCTCCTCCCCCGTCAGTGATGTGCTGTGCTGGTGCCCCGTCGCCCCGCCCCTCCGTCGTGGCGGGGCCGCCGGACAGGTGCGCGTGCACGGCCTCGGCCAGCTTGGGGCCGATCCCGGGCACCGCCGCGATCTCCTCGGCCGTGGCCGAGGCGAGCCTGCGCACCGAGCCGAACGCCTTGATCAGGGCCGTCCTGCGGGACGGCCCCAGACCGGGCAGCTCGTCCAGGCTGCTGCCGGTCAGCGCCTTCGCGCGCTTGTGCCTGTGGTACTGGATGGCGAAGCGGTGGGCCTCGTCGCGCACCCGCTGGAGCAGGTAGAGCCCCTCACCCGCGCGGGGCAGGATCACCGGGTCCTCGTCGCCGGGCAACCACACCTCCTCCAGGCGCTTGGCCAGACCGCACACGGCGACGTCCTCGATCCCGAGTTCGTCCAGGGCGCGGCGCGCCGCCTCGGCCTGGGGCCGGGCGCCGTCCACCACCACCAGGTTAGGCGGATAGGCGAACTTCCCGGGTGACGGCTCGTCGTCGCTTTGGTGACCACCGTGGTCGCCGGTCTCCCCCATGCGGGCGACCTCGCCGCTGCGGGCGCTCTCCTCCAGGTAGCGCCGGAAGCGCCGGTGGACGACCTCGTACATGGCCGCGACGTCGTGCTGTTCGCGGCCGCCCTCGCCGCTGCCGCGGACGGAGAAGCGGCGGTACTCGGACTTGCGGGCCAGGCCGTCCTCGAAGACGACCATGGAGGCCACCACGTGCTCGCCCTGGAGGTTGGAGATGTCGAAGCACTCGATGCGCAGCGGCGCCTCGGACAGCTCCAGTGCCTCCTGGATCTCCTGGAGGGCGCGGCCGCGGGTGCTCAGGTCCCCGGCTCGGTGGGTCTTGTGCCGGGCCAGCGACTCGGCCGCGTTCTTGGCGACGGTCTCCATCAGGGACTTCTTGTCGCCCCGCCGCGGCACCCGCAGGTCCACCGAGGAGCCGCGGTGCTCCGACAGCCAGGCGGCCATGGCCTCGGGGTCGGCGGGCTCGTGGGAGACCAGGACCTCGCGGGGGACGGCGGTGCCGGTGCCCCCGCTCTCGTCGTCGCCCTGGGTGGGACCGTAGATCTGGCCGAGGAAGGTCGCGATCAGCTCGCCGGGGCCGTCGTCGGCCACCTTGTCCACCACGTAGCCGCGCTGTCCGCGGATGCGCCCGCCGCGCACGTGGAAGATCTGCACGGCCGCCTCCAACTGGTCGTCGGCCACGGCGATGACGTCGCAGTCGGTGGAGTCGGGCAGGACGACGGCCTGCTTCTCCAGGGCGGCGCGCAGGGCCTCGATGTCGTCGCGGATGCGGGCGGCCCGCTCGTACTCCATCTCCCCGGCGGCCTCGCGCATCCGCCCCTCCAGCTCGCGCAGGAACCGGCCTGTGTCGCCCGCCAGGAAGGAGCAGAAGTCCTCGGCCAGGGCCCGGTGGTCCTCGGGCGAGGCCTTGCCCACGCAGGGGGCCACGCACTTGCCGATGTAGCCGAGCAGGCAGGGGCGGCCGCTGTTGCGGGCGCCGCGGAACACCCCCGGGGAGCAGGTGCGCACGGGGAAGACCCGCAGCAGCAGGTCCACGGTCTCGCGGATGGCCCAGGCGTGGGAGTAGGGGCCGAAGTAGCGCACCCCCTTGCGCTTGGCGCCGCGCATGACCTGCACCCGGGGGAACTCCTCGTTGAGGGTGACCGCCAGGTAGGGGTAGCTCTTGTCGTCGCGGTACTTGACGTTGAACCGGGGGTCGTACTGCTTGATCCAGGAGTACTCCAGCTGGAGGGCCTCCACCTCGGTGCCCACGATCGTCCAGTCGACGTCGGCGGCGGTGGAGACCATCTGCTGCGTGCGCGGGTGCAGTCCGGCGAAGTCGCGGAAGTAGGAGGAGAGCCGGGACCGCAGGTTCTTGGCCTTGCCCACGTAGATCACGCGTCCGGAGGAGTCCCGGAACCGGTACACGCCCGGGTCGGTGGGGATGGATCCGGGCGCGGGGCGCAGGTGAGGAGTCGCAGCCATGGTCCCATTGTGGTAGGTCGGGGGGACATACGGCCAACCGAGCCCCGTACGCTCCGCGCGTGGCACGTCTCACCCCGCCGTCCTCCCCCGCGCGCCGTACCCGCCCCGCCGGAGACGCACGCGCCCGCGTCCCTCGGGCGAAGGTAAGCGAAACGTCACGATTGGGTATCCGCATGCTCTAGGTTGGGCGGGTACACAGGAACTTCCCGACATCGACGACAAGAGGGGGCCCTTCGTCGTGAGCCTGCCCCAATGGATCACGGTCGGCGTCACCGTCACGGTCGCGGTGCTGCTGGTCTTCGCCGTGCGCTGGGTGCTCAAGCACAAGCTGGGCAAAGCCTGGCGGGTGTCCCAGCACGTGGTCCACCGCACGACCTACACCAGTTACGGCGCGGCCGCGGTGGTCGGCGCGAACCTGTCGCTGCCCAGCCCCGCCAACGTGGACTGGGGCACGTACCAGGCCATCGACCACGCGATGAGCATCCTCATGATCGCGACGCTGACGGGCCTGGGCGTCAGCCTGGCCTACGCGGTCACGGACATGGTGCTGGCCCGGCTGTCGGTCGCCAACGGCGACGCCGACCGCAAGGCGCGGCGCATCCAGACCCAGGTGCGGCTGCTGCGCCGGGTGATCACCTCGATCATCGTGGTGCTGGCGGTCGCCGCCATCCTGTTCACCTTCGACGAGGTCCGCGCGCTCGGCGCCGGACTGCTGGCCTCCGCGGGCATCATCGGCATCGTGGCCGGTGTGGCGGCCCAGTCCACACTGGCCAACCTGTTCGCCGGGCTCCAGCTGGCCTTCAGCGACGCCCTGCGCATCGGCGACGTCGTCGTGGTCGAGGGCGAGTGGGGCCGGGTCGAGGAGCTGAGCCTGGTCAACGTCACCATCAAGATCTGGGACGAGCGCCGCCTGGTGGTCCCGGTCGCCAACTTCACCACGACCAGCTTCGAGAACTGGACCAAGCAGGGCACGGCGATCACCGCCAAGGTGGTGTTCCCGCTGGACTGGGAGGTGCCGATCGAGGAGATGCGCGAGGAGACCGGGCGCCTGATCACCCGCAGCGAGCACTGGGACGGGCGCAGCTGGTCCTGCCAGGTCGTGGACATCGCCCCGAGCGGCGAGGTGCTGGTGCGGGTGGTGGCCACCGCCGCCGACACCGGACACCAGTGGGACATCGCCTGCGAGATCCGCGAGCACCTCATCGGCTGGCTGGTCGAGAACTACCCCGAGTCGCTGCCGCGCCACCGCGCCCAGTTCCTGCCCTCCGAGGACGCGGACGAGGCCACCTACGCCGCCCAGTTCCCCACCTCGGCCTTCCGGCGCCACGAGCCCAACGGCGTCAGCGGCCCGCCCGGGGGCGACCCCGGCGAGGCCTGAGCCCGACCGGTCCACACACGCGACGGCGCCCGGAGCGGAAGATCCGCTCCGGGCGCCGTGGTGTCGCGGCGGGCGGGTCCGTGGAGTCCTCGCTCGGATCCGCCCTTCGGCCCCTTTCAGGAGGAGGGGCCCTGGAGGATGATGTCGGTGCCCTCGACGGTGACCTCGAACGGCTCCAGCGGCTCCTGGGCCGGACCCACCAGCGCCTCCCCGGTGGAGATGTCGAACTCGCTGCCGTGGCACAGGCACCGGATGACCTCGTCCACCTCCTGGACGGTGCAGCCCGCGTGCGTGCACGAGGCGCCGAAGGCCCGGTACTGGCCCGCCTCGGGCTGGGTCACGACCAGTTTGCTGTTGCTGAAGACCGCTCCCGCGCCCTCGGGGACGTCGGTGGTCTGACCGACCACCTGGCCGTACCGGACCTCCTGCGGCTTGGGCTCCTGTCCGCCGCAGGCGCTCACGGCCGTGACGGCCGCGGCCGTCCCCGCCGTCCCGAGCAGTCGGCGCCTGCTCATCCCGCACCCGCACGTCCTCTTACCGGCCACGACGAAACGCTCCTCACCTGCACCGAAATATCACTACACAATGTAGTAGGTGCGGCGGTGTGCCCGGGTTCCGGGGTGCGCGCGAGAACCCTCAGGCCCGCGGCGGATACGGGTGCGTCTTCGGGGGTTGCGGGCTCACCTCAGCCACGTCGAGCACCACGGTGCCAGCGATCCGGTCGTGCAGCCCCTGCCGGTTGGGCCGGTTCCAGGCGGCCATCCCGCCGGTGAGCAGCGCCGTCACGGCCACCAGGAACCACCAGAACCAGACGGCGCTGAAGAACAGGAAGAACAGCAGGAAGGGCAGGGCCAGCAGCGCGGCGCGCACCGTCAGGGCGGCGATCGGCAGGGTGCCCAGGCTGCCGTTCCCGGCCTGGGGCGCGACCCTGAGTCCGACGCGGCGCTTGCCCAGCGTCTGCTGCCAGCGGGAGAGGGCGAGGGTCTCATAGCCCGCGTAGAGCAGGAAGAAGGTCACCGACAGGAAGAGCGGGTACCGGTCACCGATACCGGTCGTGTCGCCGGAGCCGACCGCCTGGACGCCCACCCAGGCCAGGGAGAGCACGAGCGCCAGCAGCAGCGCGGGCAGGGCGACCAGGAGCAGGTCGATGCCGCGCGCGTACGCCCGCGTACGCCAGGCGGCCAGCGGATAGAGCGGCTCCACGGGTTCGGGGCCCGGCACGGGGCCCTGCGCGCCGGAGCGGGCGTCCTCGTGGAGGCCGCCGTGGGCGCCGACGGGCTCCCCGGGCCCGGGGTGGGACGGGAGCGGCTGGGTCTCCGGAGGCGTCGGCCCGCCGCGGTCCGGTCGGGGAGGGACGTTCATGGGCTGGCCAACCTCCAGGGCGGTTCATCGGAGTCGCGCGGGGGCCGGGCGCGGACACGGCGCCCGGGGCGGGGATGGCCGGGCGGGACGCGGACACGCTCGACTCTACTCAGGTGAGACATCTGTCGCGAACCCGCCAACCCGACGGCCACGGGCAGCGCGGCGCCCCGCCCCGCGGGGACCGGGACGGGGCGCCGCGCTGGCGTCGGGCGCGGGATCAGAGCATCTTGGCCAGGAAACGCCCGGTGTAGGACTCGGCCACCGCGGCCACCTCCTCCGGGGTTCCCTGCGCGACCACGGTGCCGCCGCCGGAGCCGCCCTCGGGACCCATGTCGATGACGTGGTCGGCCGTCTTGATGACGTCGAGGTTGTGCTCGATGACGATCACCGTGTTGCCGGTGTCGGCCAGCCGGTTGAGCACGCCCAGCAGCTTGCGGATGTCCTCGAAGTGCAGGCCGGTCGTGGGCTCGTCGAGCACATACACCGTCCGCCCGGTGGAGCGGCGCTGGAGCTCGGCGGCGAGCTTGACCCGCTGCGCCTCACCGCCCGACAGCGTCGTGGCGGGCTGGCCCAGCCGCACGTAGCCCAGGCCGACGTCGGCCAGGGTCTGGAGGTGGCGGCGGATGGCGTTGATCGGCTCGAAGAACTCCAGGGCCTCCGAGATCGGCATGTTGAGGACCTCGGAGATGTTCTTGCCCTTGTAGCGGACCTGGAGGGTCTCCCGGTTGTACCGGGCGCCGTGGCACACCTCGCAGGGCACGTAGACGTCGGGCAGGAACTGCATCTCGATCTTGAGCGTGCCGTCTCCGGAGCAGGCCTCGCAGCGGCCGCCCTTGACGTTGAAGGAGAACCGGCCCGGCTGGTAACCGCGCGTCTTGGCGTCGGTGGTCTGCGCGAACAGCTTGCGGATGTGGTCGAAGACCCCCGAGTAGGTGGCCGGGTTGGAGCGCGGGGTCCGCCCGATGGGGCTCTGGTCCACGTGCACGACCTTGTCCACCTTGTTCGTGCCGTTGACCCGCAGGTGGCGGCCGGGCACGTCGCGCGCCCCGTTGAGCTCCTTGGCCAGCGCCTTGTAGAGGATCTCGTTGACCAGGGTGGACTTGCCCGAGCCGGACACGCCGGTGACGGCGGTGAACACGCCGAGCGGGAAGGCGACGTCGACCCCGTGGAGGTTGTTCTCGCGCGCTCCCCGGACCACCAGCTCGTGGCCCCGGGTGAGGGGGCGGCGCTCCACGGGCACCTCGATGCCGCGCTTGCCGGACAGGTACTCGCCGGTGAGGGAGTCCTCGGAGGTGAGCAGCTCGTCCACGATCCCCGAGACCACGACGTGGCCGCCGTGCTCACCCGCGCCGGGGCCGATGTCCACGACCCAGTCGGCGGCTCGGATGGTGTCCTCGTCGTGCTCGACGACGATGAGCGTGTTGCCGATGTCGCGCAGGCGCTGGAGGGTCTCCAGCAGGCGCGCGTTGTCGCGCTGGTGCAGGCCGATGGAGGGCTCGTCCAGCACGTACAGCACACCCACCAGACCGGAGCCGATCTGGGTGGCCAGACGGATGCGCTGGGCCTCCCCGCCCGAGAGCGAGCCCGAGGAGCGCGCCAGGCTCAGGTAGTCCAGGCCGACGTCGAGCAGGAAGCCGAGCCGGGCGTTGATCTCCTTGAGCACCTGGGCGGCGATGACCGCGTCGCGCTCGGAGAGCGTGAGCGCGGCCAGGAAGGCCGCGCTGTCGCTGAGCGGCATCTGGGCGACCTCGGCGATGGACTTGCCGCCCACGGTCACCGCGAGCACGACCGGCTTGAGGCGCGTGCCCTCGCAGGTCGGGCAGGGCACGGTGCGCATGTACCCCTCCAGCCGTTCGCGGCCGTAGTCGCTCTCGGTCTCGGAGTGGCGGCGCTTGACCCAGGGGATGACGCCCTCGAACTCGGTGTAGTAGGAGCGGTTGCGCCCGTACCTGTTGCGGTAGCTGACGTGGACCTGGGTGTCGTGCCCCTCCAGCAGGGCCTTGCGGGCGCGGCGCGGCAGCCGCTCCCAGGGGGTGTCCAGGTCGAAGCCGATCGCCTCGCCCACCGCCTTGAGGATGCGCTCCCAGTAGCCGCTGTTGGGCCCGCCCGACCAGGGGCCGATGGCGCCCTCGGCCAGCGTCCTCTCGGGGTCGGGGACCAGGAGTTCGGGGTCGACCTCCATGCGGGTGCCCAGGCCCGAGCACTCGGCGCAGGCGCCGTAGGGGGCGTTGAAGGAGAAGGAGCGCGGTTCGAGCTGTTCGAAGGACAGGTCGTCGTAGGGGCAGTACAGGTGCTCGGAGAAGACCTTCTCGCGGTCGGGGTCCCCGGCCTCCACGTCCACGAAGTCCAGGATGATGGTGCCCCCGGCCAGCTTGAGCGCCGTCTCCACCGAGTCGGTCAGGCGCCCGCGGGAGGAGGGCTTGACGCTGAGGCGGTCCACGACCACGGCGATGTCGTGCTTGTCGTAGCGGCCCAGCTTGGGCGCCTCGTCCAGGCGCACGGCCTGCCCGTCCACCACCGCGCGGGTGTAGCCCTTGGACTGCAGGTCCTTGAACAGCTCGACGTACTCGCCCTTGCGTCCGCGCACGACGGGGGCGAGCACCTGGAAGCGGGTGCCCTCCTCCATCTCCAGGACGCGGTCCACGATCTGCTGCGGGGTCTGGCGGGCGATCTCGCGGCGGCACTCGGGACAGTGCGGGACGCCGATGCGCGCCCACAGCAGCCGCAGGTAGTCGTAGACCTCGGTGATGGTGCCGACGGTGGAGCGGGGGTTGCGGCTGGTGGACTTCTGGTCGATGGACACCGCCGGGGACAGGCCCTCGATGAAGTCCACGTCCGGCTTGTCCATCTGCCCCAGGAACTGGCGGGCGTAGGCCGACAGCGACTCCACGTAGCGCCGCTGGCCCTCGGCGAAGATCGTGTCGAAGGCCAGCGACGACTTGCCCGAACCGGACAGGCCGGTGAACACGATCATGGAGTCGCGCGGCAGGTCCAGCGAGACGTCCTTGAGGTTGTGCTCCCGGGCTCCCCGGACTACCAGTTGTTCGACCATCGAGTGAGACATCCTTCGGCTCTGGCGCACAGGACGCGGACCCCGTCGCGTGACGTCGGCTGACCCGTGTGGAACTTCGCGTGCGGCGGTCGGGGCCTCCCGGAGACCGCCCGGGCCCCGGAGGCGGGCCGCTGAGGAGAGGGGGGAGGACGCTCGCCTCTCCCGCCCGTCCAGCCTAACGACCGCCGACGACGGTTTCTTCCACCTCGCGAAACAAGGCGGCACCCCGGCGCCGGAGCGCTCAGGGTGCCACCACTATAGACGAACGGCTGTTCGAATCCGGCCGTTTCCCGGAATGTCCTCGACGCGCCCGCGGGCCCGCCGTCCGCTCAGGAGCGGTCCGCCGGGGAGTCGACGGAGGGGTCGCGCTCGGTCTTGAGCTCGGGGTTCTTGCGCTCGTCGGCGCGGGACTTGACCAGGCTGCCGACGATGGTGATGGTCATGATGCCCAGGATGACGGTCAGCGACAGGCCGATGCCGACCTCGGGCACGTGCACGCCGTTCTCGTGCAGGGCGTGCAGGATCATCTTGACGCCGATGAAGACCATGATCGCCGACAGGCCCCAGCTGATGTAGGCCAGGCGGTCCATCAGACCGGCCAGCAGGAAGTACAGCTGGCGCAGGCCCAGCAGGGCGAAGGCGTTGGCGGTGAAGACGATGTAGGCGTCCTGGGTCAGACCGAAGATCGCCGGGATGGAGTCGACGGCGAAGACCAGGTCGATCATGCCGATCGCGACGATGACCATCAGCATCGGCGTGATGTGGCGGCGGCCGTCGAGCTTCACGGTGAGCTTGGCGCCGTGGTAGTCGTCGGTCACCGGCCAGAAGCGCTTGAGGAGGCGGACCACCGGGGTCTGGGTGAAGTCCTTCTCCTCCTCGTCGCCCTTCATGTGGTCGCGGACGATCTTGTAACCGGTGTAGATCAGGAAGGCGCCGAAGAGGTAGAAGACCTCGCTCCAGGCGTTGATGACCTGGGCGCCCAGGACGATGAAGATACCGCGCATGACCAGCGCGATGACGATGCCGACGAGCAGGACCTCGTGCTGGTACTTCCTGGGCACCGCGAAGGAGCCCATCAGAAGGTAGAACACGAAGAGGTTGTCGATGCTCAGGCTCTTCTCGGTGACGAACCCGGCGAAGTACTCGGCGCCCGCGGCGCCTCCGCCGAAGTACCAGACACCGAAGCCGAAGATGATGGCGATGCCGATGTAGAAGGCCGCCCACCAGGCGGCCTGCTTCATGCCGAACTCCTGGGGGCCCTTCGTCTTGCTCCAGGGATGGTCGACGATGATGAGGTCGATCACCAGGATGGCGACCATGGCGCCGATGGTGGCAGCCCACAACCACAAGGGAACGTTCACGGACGGTCTCTCCTCCGGTCAGTGCGCGCGAGCGGTGTGCACGCACGTCGAACCACCGGAGGTCTCTCCCGCTCGCAGCGGAGCGCTGCGAACCGGCGGCACCGGGAGGACGACATTGTCCGCCGTGATGACGACACCGCCGCGACAGGGATACTCCCCTCACGTGTCAGGCCAGGATACCGGTACCGCACCGTGGGCGGCACACACCGGACCGTAGTCCAGGATGACATCTCCACCCCCGCGAGGTGAAGTCCCGGTGGAGGTAGCATCGACCGCACCCCGGGGACAGGTCCACCCGACCCCGGGGCCATCCCGCCCCCGGGCCCCCGCGCGTCCCGCCTCACCTCCGCAGCACCGCCTTGTACACGCACGCGGCGGCCTCCACCGCGTCCTCCTCGCTCGGCAGCGCCTTGGCCGCCTCGCGCGAGCGCGCCCGCAGGTCCTCGGCCAGCGCCGGGTCGTCCAGCACCCGGCCCACGGCGGCGGCGAAGGCCGCGGGATCCCCCGGCGGCACCATCAGCACCGTCCCCGAGTACAGGTCCGGGATGCCGCCGACCCGCGTGGAGACCACCGGCAGCCCCGCGCGCAGCGCCTCCATGATCACCAGCGAGGGCCCCTCCCACTGACTGGTCAGGCAGAACACGTCCGCCGCCGCCAGCAGGTCGGCCACGTCCGCGCGGTGCCCCAGCATGCGCACGTCCGCGCGCATCTCCGCGGCCGTGTCGTGCAGCTGCCCCCACAGGGGCCCGTCCCCGGCGATCGCCACCACCGGTTCGGGGCGGCGGTCGGCGATGGCCGGCGCCGCCGCCAGGAGCATGTCCAACCCCTTCTGCTCGGCCAGGCGGGCGACGGTCAGCAGCAGCGGCCGCTCCGGCAGCACCGCCAGGTCGGCCCGGGTGGCCTCGCGCCCGTTCACCGGAGCGCCGGTCTCGGGAGCGGCCACCACCGCCAGCCGCGCGTCGCGCGCCCCGACCGAGCGCAGCCTGCGCACCAGGTCGCCCGACACCCCCAGCACCACGTCCGCGCGGTGCGCCACGATCCGCTCCAGCACCGGGTAGGCCGCCGACAGGGCCCCCCGCACCAGCGGCGGCGCGTTGTGCGCGGTCACCACCAGCGGAGAGGCGCCGGCCAGCGCGCACAGGGCCCCGGCCCGCAGCCCGTGCGCGTGGACCACGTCCGCGCCCCGGGTCAGGGCGCGCAGGCGCAGCACCGCGCCGGGATCACCCGCGGAGGGCGCCGCTCCGATGCCGACCGGGGAGAAGCGCATGCCCTCCGAGGTGAAGCCGAACTCGCGCTCGGCGGAGGCCGGGCCCAGCACCGCCACCCGGTGGCCGCGCGCGGCCAGGCCCGCGCCCAGCGAGCGCACGTGGCGGCCCACCCCTCCACTGCTGGTACCGATGACCAGCGCGATCCTGGCGTTCAACGCCTCTCCCTCCTGCGTTCGAGTACGGTCCCGACCCGGTCGGCGACGGCACGCACCGCCGGACGGTCCACCACCGCCGCGACGGCCGCGTAGGCGGCCAGCGCCGCCGTCGCCGCCACCGCGGCCGCCGCCACCGTCTGCCACACGCCGTCCGCGGGCAGGGCCGCGGCCACCGCGCGCCCCGCGGTCCACCCGACCACACCGCCCAGCGCCGCGGCCAGTACCGAGCGCGCCACACCCGTCAGGGCCGCGCGCCCGTGCGTGCGCGCCACCGCCGCGCACAGCAGGGCCGCGGCCAGGCTCAGGCCGACCGTGCTGGCCGCGCCCAGCCCGGCGATGGACCAGCCCTGCGGCAACATCCACACCAACACCACAGCACACAACATCACCACCAGCCACCCCACCACCTGGGCCGTGGCGGCCAGGCGCCCGTGGTGCGAGGCGTACAGGGCCCGGCTGAGCAGGGCCACCAGCCCGAAGCCCGCCACGCCGGGAGCGTAGGCGAGCAGGGCGCGCTCCAGGGTCAGCGGATCGTGCTGGGCGAAGACCAGGGCCACCGGGGCCGCGGCGGCGGCCAGGGCGGCGCCCACCCCCGCGGTGACCACCACGCAGGCGCGGGCGCCGCCCGCCACCAGGGAGGCGTACCCCCGCCGGTCGTCTTCGGCGTGCGCGACCGCCAGGGCGGTGAACGCGCTGGTGGCGATGGGCACCGCGATCACCCCGTAGGGCAGGGTGAACAGGGCCCAGGCGTAGGTGTGGAGCACGGCCGCGCCCGCGCCGCCGCCCCGGTTGGCCAGGGCCACGAACAGCAGCAGGCACAGCTGCATGGCCGCCAGCGGCAGCAGGGAGGCCAGCGCCAGGGAGCGCACGCGCCCGCCCACCCCGGGCGGGAAGGTCAGGCGCGGCCGGGGCCGCACCCGCAGCCGCCGGGCGGGCCCCACGACCGTGAGGAAGAGCGCCGCCGCCCCGGCGGTGGTGCCCAGGGACAGGGCGAGCTCGGCCGCCAGCGGCAGGCCCGCCACGTCCTGGCGGTGGTCGGCTCCCAGCGGCACGAAGGCCACGTAGGCGGCGATGACCACCAGACTGGACACCAGCGGGGCCAGGGCCGGGGCCAGGAAGCGGCGGTGGGACTGCAGGACGCCGTAGAGCACCGAGGCCAGGCCGTAGAGGACGATTTGCGGGGCGAAGACCGCGAGCATGCGGGCGGACAGCCCGAGCAGCGCGCCCCGGTCGCAGCCCTGGCCCGCGCCCAGCATGAGCGACATCGCCGGAACCGAGACCAGGGCGAGCAGCGCCGCCAGCGGCACGGCCAGCAGCAGGACCCACGTGATGAGCGCCGAGGCGGTGTGGCGCACCTGCTCGCGGTCGCCGCGCTCGGCGGCGGCGGCCAGCACCGGGACGACCACGGCGGTGAGCGCCCCGCCGATGACGATCTCGAACAGGACGGCGGGCAGCTGGTTGGCGGTGACGTAGGCGGTGCCCAGACAGGTGTCGCCGACGGTCTGGGAGAAGACCACGGTGCGTCCGAACCCCGCCAGCCTGGCCCCCACGGTGACCACCGCGATGAGCGCCGCCGCCGTGCCTACTCCGCGCGTCACCCCCTGGATGGTACGGGACACCGTGGCCGTCTCACTCGCGCCTGCCCCAGCGGTCGAGGCGGCGCAGGGCCGGAACGCGGTCGATGACGCGGGAGAAGCTGACGCGCTCGCTGGCCAGGGTCAGGGCGGCGACCCCCGCGAGCAGGGCCGCGCGCACGGGGCGGGGCGCCCGGGCCGCGACGGCCGCGCCCAGGGCGGCGCCCAGGGCGTTGGCCCCGGCGTCGCCGAGCATGGAGCGCTCGGCGAGCTCGTCGGGCAGCAGCGCGGCCGAGGCGCCCACGACGGGGCCCAGCAGCGGCGCGGCCGGGGAGGCCAGGGCGGGGGCGGCGGCGAACAGCGCGACCTTGGCCGCGCGTCCGGGGCGCAGGTCGAACAGGTTGAGCAGGTTGGCGCTGGCGGCGATGAGCGCCCCGTCCAGCACGGTGTCCAGCGGTGAGCGGCGCAGCAGGCGGGCGGCGGCGACCCCGGTGGCCCCGATGCCCGCCATCTTGACCATGCCGGTGGTGACCCGGCCGCTCGCCAGGGCGCCCAGGTGCCCGCGCAGGCCGCGGGCCCGGGAGGAGCCCGCCAGGTCGTCGTAGACCCCGAAGGCGGCGGCGCCCGCCGCGGCCAGCACGGAGGCGGCGCGCACGCGCGGGCCGGGGCCGGGCACGAGCAGGACGGCCGCGCACACGCCGCAGGCCAGCGCGGGCCCCTGGCGCAGGGTGACGCTGCGTCCGCGGAAGTTGGTGCGCAGCCACACGTCCGTCGCTTCTGCCCCGCCGGACGGGTCCGGTGCGCCCGGTGCGCGCGGAGCGACGGACGCGCGAGGGGCGCCGGGTGCGCCCGACACGGCGGGGGTGCGTGGTGCGTCGGTGGTGACGAGTGTGCTGGACACGCGTGGCGTGCCGGACGGACTCGTGGCCTCAGGTGCGCGCTGGATGCCGGACACGCCTGGCGTGCCGAACGCGTCCGGCGCATCCGGTGTACGCGGTGCGGCTGACATGCCGGAAACATCGCATGTGTCAGGTGCCTGCGGGGCGACGGGCGTGCCCGGTGCGACGAACGCGTCCCTGCCGCCGGGCCCGGCGGCAGGGACGGCTCCGTGCCCGGTGGCACGGCCCCGGGTGAGCAGGGAGTAGGCCGTGGAGGCCGCGGCGGCTCCGAGCAGGGCGCCGGTCAGGCCCTGGGCCAGGAACCGCGCGGCGGCGGACCCGGGGTCCGCGAGGGGGACGGGGGCGGTCAACGGTGTCACTCCCCGTCCCGAACGGTGCGGCGGACCTCGTCGGTGCCGCCGCCCGCGTCGCTCGCGCCGTCGCTCCCGGTGGGCTCCGGCGAGGCATCGGAGGAGTCCTCGGAGTCTTCGGAGGCCTCGCGCGGCTCGGGCAGCGGGTCGGGGAGGAAGCCCGCCACTCCCTCGCCGATGCCGTACGCCCCCCCGGCCTCCTTCAGGTTCTCGGCCAGGGCCAGGACCGTGATGACCTCGCCCATCGGGCGGCTGGCCACGTCCACGGTGGCGAAGGCCGCCTCCGCGGCGCGCGCCTGCGCGAGCATCCCCTCGCCCCGGGCGGAGGGCCCGTCACCGGCCACGACGGTGGCGCCGACCTCCTGGTGCAGGGCCGTGGTGATCGTGTTCAGCACCGCGTTGGCGGTCTGCGGGTCCTGGCCCTCGGGCGAGGACCCGCCCGAGGGCGCGAGGACGACCACGGCGTCGGAGGACTCAGCGGGGTCTCCCTCGACCGTGATGAGCCCGCCCTCGGTGAAGGCCTCCAGGACGGCCGCCGGGTCGTGGCCGCCGTCACCGCCCTCCCCCGCCCGGGCGGACGGGGACTCGGACGGGGACGCCTCCTCGTCATCGGAGCCCCCCTCCCCTGAGGGGTCCTCCTCCGCCGCGGCCAGGGCGCGGCCGATCTCGGCGCCCGCCTTCTCGTGGGGGCTGCCGGACAGGTCCTGGGGGTCCTGGGTGATCTGCAGGGCCAACTCGTCGACGAAGGTGGCGTTGCCGCCGTCCAGGAAGGCGTCGCTGATCTGGACCCGGCCGACGACCTCGCCGCCCGCCTGCTCCACGCGCCCGGCCAGGGCGTCGGCCGTCTCGGTGTCGGCTCCGGGAGCGCTCACCACCACCACACCGAGGCCGGTGAGCAGACCGGCGAGCGTGTCGTCGGACACGGCCTCGGCCATCCGGTCGGCCCCGGCGTTGACCTGGTCGGCGGCGTCGCGCTCGGCGCGCAGCTCCTCGCTCTGGCTGCGCAGGTCGGCGGTCTCGGACTGGAGCGTGTTGAGCAGCGGGTCCTGGAGCATGGTGGTCCCCAGGACGAGCCCCACGGTGAGCGCGAGGAACACCGCGACGATGGACACCAGGTGGTAGCGGAAATCGATCACGTCAACAGCCCTGTCAACCAGTAGGAGAGCGCGTCCCAGCGCGCCGCGAGAAAGGTGAGGTAGACCTGGCCCGCCGGTGAGCTGTAGGCGGCGACCACGATGGTGAGCAGGCAGGCCGCGACCAGCCCGAGCAGGGCCCAGGGGGAGATGCGTGAGCGGTACAGGCGGCTGACGCCCTTGGCGTCGACGAGCTTGCCGCCCACCCGCAGCCGGGTCAGGAAGGTGCTGGCCATCCCCGCCCGGCCCTTGTCGAGGAACTCCTCCAGGGTGGCGTGGGTGCCCACGGCCACGATGAGCGCGGCGCCCGCGCCGTCGGCGAGCATCATCGCCACGTCCTCGCTGGTGCCCGTGGCGGGGAAGACCACCGCGCCGTGCCCCAGGTCGGTGAGCCTGGGCAGGCCCGGGGCCCTGCCGTCGCGGTAGGCGTGCACGACCAGCTCGGCCCCGCTGGCCAGCGCCCGGTCCGAGACCGAGTCGAAGTCGCCGACGATGATGTCGGGCTTGTACCCCGCCTCCATGACCGCGTCCGCCCCGCCGTCCACGGCGATGATGACCGGCCGGAACTCGCGGATGTAGGGCCGCAGCGCCGCGATGTCCTCCCGGTAGTGGTAGCCGCGGACCACGATGAGGACGTGGCGGCCCTCGATGTCGGTCTCGATGGTGGGGATGCCGATGCCGTCCAGGAGCAGGTCGCGCTCGTGCTGGAGGTAGGCCATGGTGTTGGCCGCGAAGGCCTCCAACTGTGTGGCCAGCCCCGCGCGGGCCTCCTCCATCGCCGCGCTGACGGTCCCCTGGTCCTGGAGGGTGCCGCGCGCGACGACCTCGTCGCCGCGGTACAGGGTGGCGCCCTCCAGGCGGAGCCGCTCGCCGTCGCGGACGCGGGTGAACACCTCGGGATCGACGTCGTCGACCAGGGGGATCCCCGCGTCCACGATCATCTCCGGCCCCTGGTTGGGATAGCGGCCGCTGATGCTCGTGGCGACGTTGAGGACCGCCGACACACCGCAGCCCACCAGGGCCTCGGCACTGACGCGGTCCAGGTCGACGTGGTCGATGACCGCGATGTCGCCCGGTCGCAGACGTTTGGTCAGGTTCTTGGTGCGCCGGTCCGAGCGGACGGGCGCGATCAGCCCTGTGGGAGCGTCCGCCCGGGTGCGGCGGAACCGCATGACTGTGGCGCTGAGCGCATCCGATACCTTCATCGCTGGCATACTGTCAGAACTCCCCTACGGAGAGTCATCACAGCTGTGAGATCGGCGTGTTCTGGTCGAGACCGCCGACCTCACCCCGTTCCGGGACGACCACGGCGACCTGCCCGCCCACTACCCCGAAACGCCAGAAGGTCACACATCCGTTCCGAACGTGTACACAGCGCCCAGCTCAGGCGGCCGGATAGGCGCGCTCCGGATCGGCGTTGGTGAGCAGCTCCTCGGCGTGCGCACGGCCCAGCTCGGAGTCCTCCAGCCCCGCGAGCATCCGCGACAGCTCCCGGACCCGGCCCCCGCGGTCCAACCGCACCACACCACTCTCGGTGACCAGGCCCTCGGTAGACTTCTCCACCACCAGGTGGGCGTCGGCGAACGCCGCGACCTGCGGCAGGTGCGTGACGACGATGACCTGCGCGCGCCGGGCCAGCCGGGCCAGCCGGCGGCCGATCTCCACCGCGGCCTTGCCGCCCACACCCGCGTCCACCTCGTCGAAGACGAACGTGGGCACCGGGTCGGCACCGGCGAAGACCACCTCGATGGCCAGCATCACGCGCGAGAGCTCACCGCCCGAGGCGCCCTTGTGCAGGGCCAGGGGCGGAGAGCTGGGGTGCGGGGCCAGCAGGACCTCGACCTCGTCGCGGCCGTGCTGGCCGAACTCCTCACCCGTGGTGATGCGCACGCTCACGCGGGCGTGCGGCATGGCCAGCGCGGTCAGCTCCTCGGTCACGGCCTCCCCGAAGCGGTCGGCGGCCTCGGTGCGCACACGGGTCAGCTCGGCGGCGAACAGTTCCATGCGCTCGTGCAGCTCGTCGGCCTCGGCGCGCAGCGCGTCGATGCGCTCGTCGTCGCCCTCCAGGTCGGCCAGCCGCTTGGCCGCGTTCTCGGCCCAGGCCAGCACCTCGTCCGTGGTCGCGCCGTACTTGCGCGAGAGCGAGGTGAGCAGCGCGCGGCGCTCCTGCACCAGGGCCAGACGGGCGGGGTCGGCGTCCACCGACTCGGCGTAGGAGGCCAGCTCGGTGGCGGCGTCGGTGAGGATGTAGGAGGCCTCGTCCAACCGCTCGCCGATCGCGGCCAGCTCGGCGTCGTGCTCACGCACCGCCGCCACGGCCTGCCGGGCCGCCGAGAGCAGCGCGGCCACGTCCACCTCCACGTCGGAGGCCGGATCCCCGGCCAGCGCCTCGTGGGCGGTGGTGGCCGCCACGCGCAGGCTGTCGGCGTGCGCCAGCCGCGTCTCCTCCGCGAGCAGCTCGGCGTCCTCACCGGGCTGGGGCTCGGCGGCGGCGATCTCCTCCGCGCCGAAGCGGAGCATGTCGGCCTCCTGGGCGCGCTCGCGCGCCTGCTCCACCAGCTCCTCCAGCTCCGCCGACACCTCCCGGTGGCGCCGGTAGGCCACGGTGTACTGCTTGAGCGCCTTGGTCAGCGGCTCGCCCGCGAAGCGGTCCAGGGAGGAGCGCTGCCGGTCCGAGCGCAGCAGGCGCTGCTGGTCGGACTGGCCGTGCACGGCGACCAGGTCGTCGGCGAGGTAGGCGAGCAGGCTCACCGGGGCGGACCGGCCGCCCATGGTGGCGCGCGAGCGGCCCTCGGCCGACACCGCGCGGGTGAGGATCAGGACGTCGTCGTCGATGTCGCCCCCCGCCTCCAGCACCCGGGCGGCCACCCGGCCGCCCGAGGGGACGGTCAGGCGCCCCTCCACCACGGCCCGGTCCGCGCCCGGACGCACGCGCTGGGGGTCGGCCCGCCCGCCGAAGAGCAGTCCGAGCCCGGTGACGACCATGGTCTTTCCCGCGCCGGTCTCGCCGGTGACGACGGTCAGCCCCGGTGACAACTCCAAAACGGCGTCGTCAATGACTCCGAGCCCCTGGATACGGACTTCTTCGAGCACCGATCCCTCTCCTGTAGTTGACGCCACTGCCCACACGCGCGCACGACACACCCGGCCGCGCGGGCCGGTCAGCGGCCGTGCTCGCTACGGCCCCGCCATCCGGCGACCGACAATCCGAACTTGGCCACCAGCCGGTCGGTGAACGGCGCCCGGTGCAGCCGGGCCAGCCGAACCGGCGTGTCGGCACGGGTGATCTCGATTCGTGCCCCCGCGGGCAATTCGACCATACGCCGTCCGTCGCACCAGAGCACGCCCGGCGCCGTGGCCGGGACCACCTCCAGGGCCACGGTCGCGTTCGGCCCCACCACCAGGGGCCGCGCGAACAGGGCGTGCGCGCTGAGCGGCACGACCATCAGGGCGTCCACGTCCGGCCACACCACCGGGCCGCCCGCGGAGAAGGCGTGCGCGGTGGAACCCGTGGGGGTGGCGCACACCACACCGTCGCAGGCCCAGCGCGAGAGCGGACGTCCGTCGATCTCCAGGACGGTCTCCAGGATGCGGCGTGCCTCGCCCTTCTCCAGGGTCGCGTCGTTGAGCGCCCAGTTGCGCACGGGCGGACTCCCGTCGCCCCGGCCCCCGTTGAAGACCGCCACGTCCAGGGTCATGCGCTCCTCGACGTCGTAGTCGCGGTTGACGACGCTGCGCACGGTCGCGCCCAAGTCCTCGCGCTCGGCCTCGGCCAGGAACCCCACGTGGCCCAGGTTCACCCCCAGCAGGGGCGCCCCGGCCGGGCGCGCGATCTCCGCGGCGCGCAGCAGGGTGCCGTCGCCGCCGAGCACCATGACCAGCTCGACGCCCCGGGCCGCCTCCGCCGGTTCCACGACCTCGACCGGGGAGAGCACGCAGTCCTCCGCGGCCAGTTCCTCGATCTCGTTCTTGAGCATGCGCACGGTCAGCCCGGCCCGGCTCAGGCTCTCGTGGACCAGTTGGGCGCTGCGTACCGCGGCGGGCCGACCGGTGTGGGCCAGCAGGAGAACACTGCGTCCGCTGGTCATCGCCGTCCCCTTACGTTCACTCCCCGGCGGGGAGTCTGAAGTGCTGGCCGGGGCGTTCGCCGACCCGGCCGGGTCACGTTACCGGACTCCTGAGACACGCTCGCCACGGTCGCTAACGCGGCCCCTCCTCCACGGCCCGGGCCAACGCGTCCGGGTCCAGGGGCGCGGCCCCCGCGCGCATCCACAGGAAGTACTCGACGTTGCCGGAGGGGCCCGGCAGGGGGCTGGCGGTGACGCCGACGGTGCCCAGCCCCAGGGTGAGGGCGTGCGCGGCCACGTCGGAGACCGCCTCGGCGCGCAGCGCGGGCTCGCGGACCACTCCCCCGGCGCCGACCTTGTCCTTGCCCACCTCGAACTGGGGCTTGACCATGAGCAGGAAGTCGGCGTCGGCGGCCACGCAGTCCCGCAGCGCCCCCAGCACCAGGCGCAGCGAGATGAACGACAGGTCGCCCACGACCAGGTCGGGGCGGGGCTCGCCGATCTGCTCGGGGGTGAGCTCACGGACGTTGACCCGCTCCATCACGCGCACGCGGTCGTTGCTGCGCAGCGACCAGGCGAGCTGGCCGTAGCCCACGTCCACCGCGGTGACGTGGGCCGCCCTGCGGCGCAGCAGCACGTCGGTGAACCCGCCGGTGGAGGCGCCCGCGTCCAGCGCCCGCCGATCGGTGACGTCGAACTCGAAGGCGTCGAGGGCCCCGATGAGCTTGTGGGCGCCGCGGGAGACGTAGGGGGGCTCGTCGGAGGGCGGACGGACCACGATGGGCTGGTCCTGGCCGACCTGGGTCGCGGCCTTGGAGGCCACGATCCCCGCGACCTTGACGAACCCGCCCTCGATGATCTCGGCGGCGTGTCCACGGGAGCGTGCGTGCCCGCGGCGGACCAGTTCCGCGTCGAGCCGGGTGCGTTTTGCCATGGTTACCGAGGATACCGGGGCTGTTCGGGGGCGCCGGCGCCCTGGTCGAGCGCACCGAGCACCCCGGACAGCTCCTGGTGCAGGGTGTCGAAGACCGCGACGTGCTCGGCGGTGGGCAGGGACTCCAGCGACGCCAGCCGCTCCCTGGTGCTGCGCAGGGTCTGCTCGGCCAGTGCCTGGGCCTGCTCGTTGGGGTCCATGCCTCTCCCGGTGTTCTCGCTGGTCCGACTCTACTTCTTCGTGGTGCCCCTGCTCTTGGTGGTGCGCTTGGCGGCGGTGCGCGCGCGGGCCGTCTTGGCCGCGGTACGGGGCTTCCTGGCCGCGGCCCTGTCGGCGTCCTGGGCGTCGGCCCCGTCGTCGGCCGCGGTGCCCGCGGCGTCCGCGGAGGCCTCCGCGCCGCCGTCGGCCGCCTCCCGCGTGTCCCGGACCCCGGTGGCCTTCGCCTCCCCCTCGGTCGCGGCTGCGCCGGATCCGGCCTGGGCCCCGGAGCCGCGCTCCTCGGACTCGGCCGCGGCGCCCTCCCCGGCCCCGGTGGACACCTCGGCCTGGGAACCGTCGGTCTGCGCGGCGGCCGCGGGGCGCACCGGCGAGGACGCGCCCGCCTCGACGGGGGCCAGAACGCGCTCGACCGCGTGGCGGGCGGCCAGGCGGCGTTCGAGCTCGGCGACCCGGCGCACCAGCCGCTCGTGGTCGGCGCGCGGCACGACGTCCATCCGCTCCAACTGGCGCCCGACCTCGGAGCGGACCAGGTCGGCGAGGGCCGCGCGGTTGGCCTGGCTGGTCTCGATGAGCTCCCCGGCCAGGTTCTGGATGCTCTGCCCCACCCGCGGCGGCAGGCTCTCCCCCTCCGCCGCGACCGGCGCGGCGGGACCGTTCGCCCTGAGCAGGGCCTTGGCCGCGGCGACGGCCTGCTTGCGGGAGAGTTCGGTGAGGCCACTGGCGGCATCGAGGTAGGTGCGTACCGCGTCGACGACCATGATGACAAGTGCTCCTTGATGGGACCGCGAAAGAGGAAGGGGGCGCGGGCAGGGCGAACCGCTGCGCGACGGGGGGCCGTGGCCAACGCTACCGGGACCGAACCGGCGTTGACACGCGAACTCCCAAGACCGCCCCATTCGTCCCGATGGCACCACAAGGACGCGAACGCCCGGCGCCTGGGGCATGATGTGGCCATGAGCAGCATCGACACGTGTCTCACCGGCATCGAGAAGGTGAACCAGCGCATCCTCGCCCAATCCGACGAGAAGCGCCGCAAGTACATCCGTGAACGCTCCCTGAGCGTGGAGGTCCCCGACCTGGAGACCGTCTTCGACATGCGGCTCACCCTCGACGGCCTGGTCGACATCACCCACCGCCCCGCGGACCGGCCCGCGCCCCGCGCACAGGTGCGGATCACCGTGGCCAGCGAGGACCTGGTGGCCCTGGCCGAGGACCGCCTGGACGCGGCCAAGGCCGTGTTCGGCCGCCGGGTCAGGATCGACGCCAGCGTCGGCGACCTGCTGCGCGTGCGGAAACTCCTCTGAGCCGACCGCGCGGCGCCCGACCGGCGAACGGCGACGGGTACCGTGCTGGGATGCCACGCCAACCTCTCGAACTGGCGCCCTTCCGCGGTCTGCGCTACGCCGACCCCGACGCGGACCGCTTCGTCGACGGGGAGTTCGACCTCGCACGACTCCTGGCCCCTCCCTACGACATCCCCGACGCCGACGAGGCGCGTGCGCTCCAGCGCTCCGACCCGCACAACGCCGCACGGGTCACCCTGCCCTTCGAGCTGAGCCGCCAGAGCCCCGCCGGAACGGGCAGGTCCGTGCCGCGCCGCTACCGCACGGCCGCCGACCTGCTGCGCAGCTGGATCGACGACGGTGTGCTCGCGCTGGACGCGCGACCGGCGCTGTACGTGTACGAGCAGGTCACCGCCGACGGGCGGCGCCAGCGCGGACTGGTGGGCAACCTGCGCCTGCCCGAGGAGGGCGCCGAACCCGCCGTACGCCCGCACGAGGACGTGGCCGACCCGCCGGTGCGCGACCGGTTCCACCTGATGGGCCTGGCCCGGGCCAACCTCGAACCGATCTTCCTGGTCTACCGGGGCGGCGACGGGTACGCGTCGGCCGCCACCGAGGCGGTCGCGGGCGCCCCGCTCACGCACGCGCGCACCCGAGACGGAGCCGAGCACCGGCTGTGGGCGGTCACCGACCCCGCCGTGCTGCGCCGGATCAGCGCCGACCTGGCGGGCCGGTCCGCGCTGATCGCCGACGGACACCACCGCTACGCCGCCTACCGGCGCCTGCGCGCCGCCCACGACGCCCCGGGCTGGCGCTACGGGCTGGCCCTGCTCGTGGACAGCGACACCCACCCGCCCCGGCTGGGCGCCATCCACCGGGTGCTCCCCGGCCTGGACACCGACGCCGCGGTCGAGGCCGCCCGCACGGTGGCCTCCGTGGAACGGGTCGCGGGCCCCCACGCACACGCCCTGGACCGGGCGGAGGCGCCCGCCCTGCTGCTGGTCTCCGCCGAGGGCGACGCCCACCTGGTGCACGGCTTCGACGAGCGGGTGCTGGAGCGGGCCATGCCCGACCGCTCCCCGCAGTGGCGGCACCTGTCCACGGCCGCCCTGCACCAGGTGCTGCTGCCGCTGTGGGAGGTGCCGGAGGAGCGGGTGCGGATGGTGCACGACGACGCGGCCGAGGCGGTCGCGGCCGCCCGCGACGGGAAGGGCACGGCCGTCATCGTGCCCGCGCTGCGCGTGGAACAGGTGTACGCGGTGGCCGACCGCGGGGAGCTGACCCCCCGCAAGTCCACCTCGTTCGGCCCCAAACCGCGCACGGGTCTGGTCATGCGTCTCCTGGACTGAGGGAGCGGCCCCGGGCCGACCGCCGCGCTCCGACGAGGCGGGCCGCCCGGGCCGCGTACACCACGGCGAAGGCGAGCGCGGCGGCCACCAGCAGGGCCAGGGCGGTGGGGGCCAGGTAGAACGTCTGTCCCCAGGTCATGTCACGGCCCTGGGCCAGCAGCGCCGCCAACCGGTTCGGGAACACGGCCGCGGCGATGACGGCCAGCCCCGGCAGCAGGCGCACGGCGCCGCGCCACCGGGGGCGCGCACGGGCGGCCTCCGCCCAGGCGCCGGCGCGCCGCACACCCCGATGGGCGAGGTAGCCGGTCAGCCCGACCAGGGCGACCAGGACCAGGTCGAGCGCCAACAGCACCGGAGCGGTCGGCGCGGCGGGCTCCCCGCCCTCGGCCAGGGCCACCAGCCCGTGCAGCAGCGCGGAGGCGTCGGCGCTGCCCAGCCCGGTGTTGGCCATCACCGCGACGCCGTACCCGCTCCCGGGCAGCAGCGCCTGGTGGGCGGTGTAGGTGAACTGGATGCCCCCGTGCGAGACCATGGGGGCGCCCGCCGGGCTCTCCCCGGCGTTCCAGCCCAGCGCGGTGTCGCCTCCCGCGCCGCCGACCGGGGTGTGGGTGGCGGTGATCCCCTCCTCCGACAGGACGCGGGCGCCGTCGGCTCCCCGTCCCCCGTTGTTCTGCGCGACCAGCCAGCGGGCCATGTCGTGCGCGGTGGTGACCATGCCGCCCGCGCCGTTGAAGTAGCTCCGCGGCTCGGGCACCGCGACGGCCGCGCCCAGGACGGCGACGTGCCCCGGGGCCACCCCCGCCGCGAAGACCTCCCCGGCGGTGTCCACGGTGACGGTGTCGTCCATGCCCAGCGGCGTGAACACGCGCTCGTCCAGGTACTCGCCGAAGGCCCGGCCGCTGAGGACCTCCACCAGCCGGGCCGCGACGTGGTAGTTGGGGTTGTGGTAGTGGAACTCGGTGCCCGGATCGGCGGCCAGCCCGGAGTCGGCCATCCTGGCGAGCGCCCCCTCCAGGTCCTCGGCCGCGGGGGCGCTCTTCTCCCGGAAGGCGGTGTCGGACATCCCCGAGGTGTGGGTGAGCAGTTGGCGGACGGTGACGCGGTCGGCGCGCGGGTCGTCGAGGGTGAACCCCGGCAGGTGCCGCGCCACCCGGTCGTCGAGCGCGAGCGCGCCGTCCTCCACGAGCTGCATGACGGCGAGCGCGGTGAAGGCCTTGCTGACCGAGGCCACACCCATGGGGGTGTCGGCGGTGATCGCCCCGCCCGCCGAGTCGGTGCCGTAGCCCGCCGCGCGCACCACCTCGGTACCCCGGGTCACGGCGACGGCGGCCCCCGGCAAGGGCGAGGCGTCCAGGTAGTCGGACACGTAGGCGTCCACGGCCTCGGGGGTCAGCGCACCCGGGTCCGTGTCGGGGACCTCGGCCCGGGCGGGGGCGGCGGTGAGCAGCAGGAGGGCGGCGGCCAGGCCCGCCGCCGCGATTCTGGTCAGGGACATGGGGACCATCGTGCTCGGCGCGGCCCGCCCGCGGCCACGGTGCCGACCGTAAGCGCATCCTGGGGTTTTCCCCACCCCCGCCCCCCTGCGCGCCTCCCCGCGGACCCGGCCGCCCCATATCCACTGGCCCGGCACCGGCCGCCTGCTGTACCCATGGTGATCTGCTCCGTTCCCTTCCAGCCGAGGAGTCCCCAACGTGCCCGCCGAGACGAAGAACCCCGGCCGACCCCAGACCCGGGCCTCCCTTGCCCGCGACCTGACCGCGCTGGGGGTCGCACCCGCCGACACCCTCCTCGTACACACCTCCCTCAGCGCGCTGGGCTGGGTGTGCGGCGGTGAGCAGGCCCTCGTGCAGGCCCTCATGGACGCCGTCGGCTCCGGGGGAACGCTCGTCGTGCCCACCCAGACCATGGACAACACCGACCCCGCCGGATGGCGCGACCCCCCGGTCCCCGAGGACTGGTGGCCGGTCATCCGCGCGCAGGCGCCCGGATTCGACCCGCGCCTGACACCGAGCAGGTACATGGGCCGTGTCCCGGAGATGGTGCGCACCTGGCCGGGAGCGGTCCGCAGCGCGAACCCGCAGACCTCCTTCGCCGCGCTGGGCCGCCGCGCCCGCGACCTCATGGCACACCACCCGGTCGGCTGCCGCCTGGGCGAGGACTCCCCGCTCGCCGCGCTGGAACGCGTCCGGGCCAAGGTCCTGCTGCTGGGCACGGGGTTCGACTCCTGCACCGCCTTCCACCTGGCCGAGTACCGCGTCCCCCGGCCCCGCCTGGAGCGGTCCGGGTGCGCGGTCCTGACCCCGGACGGCGGCCGGACGTGGGTGGACTTCACCGACGTGCTCCTGGACGAGGAGGACTTCGCGCGGCTGGGCGCCGACTTCGAGAGCACCGGGGCCGTGACCTCGGGCCCGGTGGGCGAGGCCACCGCACGGCTGTTCTCCCTCCCTGGAGCGGTGGCCTTCGCGTCCAGCTGGATGACCGTGAACCGGGACAGGTGACCCCCGCCCCGGAGGATCCGGTGCCCGCAGCGGTGCCGGTGGGGCAGCGACACAGCGCACATCCCGGCCCCGGACGGACGGTCCCGGCCGAGGGGACCCGCGCCATAGCCTGGGAGACGACCACCGCCATCACACGGAACGGGTTCCCCGCCATGTCCCTGCTCGCCGCAGACCGCCCCCTGAACGAGATCCACGACGCGATGCTCCTGGACCTGGACGGGGTCGTCTACATCGGCCCGCGGGCCGTACCGGCGGCGCCGGAGGCGGTGGGCAAGGCGCGGGCCGCCGGAGCGCGGGTGGCGTTCGTGACCAACAACGCCGGGCGCACCCCGGCGCGCATCGCCGAGCACCTGACCGAACTGGGCGTGGGCGCCGCACCCGAGGACGTGGTGACCTCCGCGGAGGCCGCCGCCCGCCTGGTCGGCGAACACCACCCCGCGGGTTCGGACGTACTGGTGGTGGGCGACACCGCGCTGCGCCAGGCGGTGCGCAGGATGGGACTGCGCCCGGTGTCGGTCGACAGCCCCTCGGTGGTGGCCGTGGTGCAGGGCTACTCCCGGCACATGACCCGCGACCTGCTCGACCAGGGCACGGTCGCGGTCCGGCGCGGCGCGTTCTACGTGGCCAGCAACAACGACGCCACCGCACCCGGCGAGTGGGGCCTGACCCCCGGCAACGGGTCCTTCGTCCGGGTCATCGCCAACGCCACCGGGGTCGAACCCGTCGTCGCCGGAAAGCCCATGCGTCCGCTGCACGAGGAGGGCATCCTGCGCACCGGAGCGCGCAACCCGCTGATCGTGGGCGACCGGCTGGACACCGACATCGAGGGCGCTACCGCCCACGGCGCGGCGGGGATGCTGGTGCTGACGGGGGTGGCCACCCCGATGGACGCCCTCGCCGCACCCGAGCACCAGCGCCCCAGCTACCTGGCGTGGGACCTGTCGAGCATGAACCACACGCACCCGGCCGTCGTCCGCGAGGGCGACCGCACCCGCTGCGCGGGGTGGACGGTGACCGTCACCGGCGGCGCACCACGCGTCGAGGGGGCCGGGGACCGGCTGGACGGGCTGCGCGCACTGTGCGCCGCGGTCTGGGCGGACCGGGCGGCGGACCCGTCCGGCCCGGCCGCACGCGAGGCTCTGTCCCGCCTGGGCTGGTGAGCCCGCGCGGCGGGCCCTCACCGCCGCACCGCCCCGGCGGCCGCGGGGCCCTCGGCCGCACGGACCAGGGTCGCGGTCCTGGCCTCCACCTCGCACACGCTGCGTACGCCCTCCCGGCCGCGCCAGGTGCGGCGGCGCAGCTCCCCCGTCATCCGGACCACGTCGCCCAGCCGCCAGGTGCGTATCCCCTCGTGCAGGTCGCGGTCGAAACTGGTGCAGGTGATCGAGTCGGACCGGCGCCCGCGGTAGCGGCTGTCGCGGGGGCGGGCCACACAGATCCGCCAGGTGGCCAACCGGTCGCCGCTGGGCAGCTCGCGGATGAGGGGCCGGGCGGTGATCCGCCCGGCCACGAGGATCTCGTTGCGGTGCTCGGACTCACACGGGTCCTGCCGCGGGGACGGGGTGTCGGGGGCGGTCCGGCTCGGTGCGACCGCGGACTCCTGCTGCATGTGGACGTCCTCCCATGGGGTGAAGAGCGAGGAGACGGGCGCGACGCGGAGCAGGGGCGCGGGGCGGGGAACCGAAGGTCCGGCCATCCGCGTGCGGCGGGGGCGTGCGCTCTCCCACCAGGATCCCCCGGCGAGGGTCCGGGCGAAAGGCCCGGCGCGAGGCTGTGGACAACCCGTCCCGGCACCGGCCGCGCTCCGCGCGCCCCCTCCGGCGAGGACCGGGCCGAGCCCCGCCCCGACCAGCCGTGACACCCTTGTCCTAGAGTCGGATCCTGTCCGGTTCGGTCCCGCCGAACCCCACGACGACCGAGGAACAGGGGTGCTTGCAGTGCACGACGACGTGGACGTGAGCGGTCTGCCCGAGGGGATCACCCCGCTGGGCGACGACATCTTCGCCATCGACACGATGCTCGCCGGATACCCGGGGATCGTGTCGAGCTACCTCATCCGCTCCCAACGGCCCTGCATCGTCGAAGTCGGCACCGCCGGTTCCGCGCGGGTCCTGCACGAGGCCGTCACCCGTCTCGGGCTGGCGCCCGCGGACCTGGCCACCATCGTGGTCACCCACATCCACCTGGACCACGCGGGCGGCACCGGAGACATGGCCGCCCTGTTCCCCAACGCCGAGATCGTCGTGCACGAGCGCGGCGCCCGCCATCTGGCCGACCCGAGCAGGCTGATGCGCAGCGCCGAGATGGTGTGGGGCGACCGGCTGGACAGCCTGTTCGGACGGATGAACCCCACCGAGGCGACCCGTATCCGGTCGGTGGCCGAGACCGGCGAGATCGACCTGGGCGGCGGACGCCGCCTGGTGACGCACTACGCCCCCGGCCACGCCAAGCACCACATGGGCCTGGTCGACACCCTCACCGGCGACCTGTACGTCGGCGACGCGCTGGGCGTGTACAAGCCGCTCACCGGAGAGGTCAGCCCGGCCACGCCGCCGCCGGACTTCGACATGGAGGCGTGCCTGCGCACCCTGCGGCTGTTCGGGGACATCGACGCCCAGCGGCTGATGTTCTCCCACTTCGGCGCGGTCACCTCGGTCCCCGAGACCCTCGACCGGGCCGAGTCCGAGCTCCGGCTGTGGGTGGAGACGGTGCGCGAGTCCCACGGCAGCACCGGCGACCTGGACCACGCGATCGCCATGGTGCGCGACAAGGTGGTCTCGCGCTACGCGCCGACGCCGCCGGGGCTGCCCGCGGAGTCCGCCGCGATCCTGGACACCCTCAGCGGCGCGGAGGCCAACGTGTCCGGCATCGTGCACTGGCTGGACAGGCTCGCCCGGGAACAGGCCGAGGCCCGGGCGGCGGCGGAGGAGGAGCGCTCCTGACCGGTCCCGGCGGCCGCGCGACCGCCGGGCGCGGCGCGCGGCCCGCGGAAAAACCGGGTGCGCCCACCGGACCCCGGACCTAGTCTCACCCCCATGACGACTCAGATCCGCCCCATGGAGCGGGCCGACATCCCCCGGGTCCTCCCCCTCCTGCGCGCCGTCCACCCCTGCCGCGTGCTGACCGAGGAAGCGATGCGCTGGCGGGCGGAGAACCCCCTGTCCGGCGTGCGTGAGACCACCCTGCTCGCGGTGGAGGACGGGACCCCGGTGGGTTTCCTGCGCTCAGCGCTACGCTGCGGCGGTGAGGGCCCCCGCAGCGGCCGGTCCCTCCTCGCCACGGTCGCCGCCTCCCACCGGGACACGGACGTGGGCGCGCGCCTGCTGGACGCCTCCGAGCGCCACCTCGTCGAGGGCGGAGCCGAGGTGCTGCGGACCGAGGCCGCCGAGGAGGGCGTCCAGACCGGGGGCGAGGCCTTCCGGCGGACGGTGCTGGAGCGGGGGTACACGCCCGAGGACACCCACCGCGTCCTGGGCCTGGACCTGGCCGCGCTACCCGCCCTGCCGAAGGCTCCCGAGGGCGTCGAGCTGCGTCCCTTCAGCGACTACGCCGACGACCCGCGCGAGATCTACGAGGTCGACAGGCTGGCCAGCCTGGACGAGCCGGGCGCGGACTCCTGGTTCCCCTCCTACGAGGGGTGGCGCAAGGACGTGTGGGAGCACCCGCTCCGCGCACCGGACCTGTCCCTGTTGGCACTGGTCGAGGGCGTACCGGCCGCCATCACCTGTTACGTCAGCGACGGGGAGACCCGGATGGAGTCGTCCATGACCGGCACCCTGCGCGAGTTCCGGGGGCGCGGTCTGGCCGGGTACGCCAAGGCCGCGGCACTGCACCGGGCGCGTGAACGGGGCATGCGCTACGCCTACACCGGCAACCACGAGGACAACGCGCCGATGCTGGCCGCGAACCGGCGGCTCGGCTACGCCCCGGTCGGTTCCGAGACCGTCTACGTCCGGCGGCTCAGGGGTTAGCGGACGGCTCCGGCGGGGCCCCGGGCAGCCCCAGCGCCCGGAGCAGGTGGGCGTAGAGTCCGTCCGCCCAGGAGAGCTGGTCGTCGGAGGGCAGGACGTCGAAGGCCCGCACCTCCACGGTCTCGAACTCCCCGGTCAGCGGGGCCAGCGCGGTCACCTGCGCGTGGGTGACCACCGTGACGTGACCGCCGGAGAGCACGTAGTGGCCGACGGGTCGGATGTCGCCGAGGGTGGCGCCGGCCTCCTCCCGGGCCTCGCGGCGCGCGGTGTCCTGGAGGGTCTCCCCCGGTTCGGCGTGACCGCCGGGGAACTCCCAGGCCCGGCGCCGGTTGCGCACCAGCAGGGGCCGGTCACCGGTGTAGGTCAGGCACACCACGGAGTCGTGGACCTCGGGGAGGACCCCCAGGCGCACGACGGCACCGCCGAGCGGAGCGTCTCCGCCCGGCGGTGCGGTACCACCGGTTCCGTGGAAGGGGCTCAGTCCCGGTCCTCACGGTCGCGGTGCCGTTCGTCGCGGTCGCGCGGGGACGCGTCCTCCTGCGGCTCCTCCAGGGGTTCCTGCTCCTCGGCGTCGGTCCAGACGATGCCGTCCTCGGCGTCGTAGTCGACCAGCTCCATCCCCTCCAGGGCGGCCAGCCGCTCGTCGGCGTCGGTGACGCTGTCACTGTCCACGGCCGAGGCGCGCGAGAAGTACTCGCGGGCGTCGTCCTCGCGGCCCAGTTCCTCCAGGACGTCGGCGTAGGCGTAGAAGAGGCGGGCGACCCACGGACGGGCGCGCCTCTCCTTGAGCTCGGGTACCTGGAGTTCGGCCAGGGCGGCCTTGGTGTCGCCCATGTCCCGGCGGGCCCCGGAGGCGACGATGCGCAGCTCGATGCGGTCGGCGGCGTCCAGGTCCTTGGCTGCCGGGTCGTTGGTGATCTCCAGCGCCCGTTCGGGACGGCCCAGGCCGCGCTCGCTGTCGGCCATGATCGCGAGGAAGTTGTCGCGTCCGCTCATCCGGCGTGCGGCGCGCAGGTCGGACAGGGCCTCCTGCCACTTGCCCACGGTGTAGGCCGCCACACCGGAGGCCTCGCGGACGCCGGGAACGCGCGACGCCTTGCGGCGCGCGTAGGCCGCGTGGGCGTAGGCCCGCTCGGGGTCCTCGTCCAGGAGCATGCCGGCGGCGACGATGTGCTTGCCGACCAGTTCGGCCAGCGACTTGGGCAGCGAGTGGAGGTCACGCCTGGTCTCGGGGTCCAGCTGGGAGTAGCTGACCTCCGCCGGGAGCTGGGGCGCGACGTCGGCCGGGTCGCGGTCCTCGCGCGGCGCACGGCGGTCGTCACGCCGGTCGTCCCGGCCTCGGAAGCCGCCGCCCCTGTTGTCGTCGCGGCCGCGGAACCCGCCGCCTCGGCGATCGTCACGGCGATCCCCACCGCGGAACCCGCCGCGGTCGTCACGGCGGTCCCCGCCGCGGAAACCACCACGGTCGTCACGGCCTCGGAAGCCGCCGCGGTCGCGGTCCCCGCCGCGGAAGCCGCCCCGATCATCCCGCCGGTCCTCGCGGCGGTCGTCCCTGCGGTCGTCACCGCCACGGGAGCCTCCCCGGTCGTCCCGGCCGCGGTACCCGCCGCGGTCGTCGCGACGGTCCCCGCCACGGAACCCGCCGCGGTCGCGGTCATCGCGGCCGCGGAAACTCCCGCGGTCGTCGCGGCGCTCTCCGCTACGGAAGCCGCCCCTGTCATCCCGGCGGTCCCCACCGCGGAAACCACCACGGTCGTCACGGCGGTCACGGCGCTCTCCGCCGCCTTCGCTGCGAAAGCCGCCGCGGTCATCGCGTCGTTCGTCACGGCCCCGGAAACCACCACCGCCGCGACGCTCGTCGCGACCCTGGTAGCCCCCGCGGTCACGGTCGTCACGGCGGTATCCTCCGCGCCGGTCGTCACGACCTCTGTCATCTCTGGAACCGCTGTAGCCGGACCGGGCGCGGGGTCCGTCACCGCGTCCCCGACCACCAGGTCCACCGGAGCGATAACCGCCGCGCTCGTTGGCTCCGGAGTCCTCGCGGTCTCCCGATCGGCTGTCCTCAGTCATCCAACCCGTCCGTCAACACTCAAAAGCGCTGCCACCTTGAGCAGTAGCAGCGCGTCATAGTACTCGTGCCTTCCAGCTTACGACATGGTGTCGCCGCTCATCACCAGAGCGCAGGTGCCCAACGTCCTACTTTCCCGACAGCGTCCGCGCACACCGGATCGGGTTGTCCACAGCCCGCAAGAGGCCCTGGCACCCCCACCCCCGCACCCGGTTCACTGGAACACAGGGGGCCCACCCAAGGACCCGCACCCCCACCCACCCCCACATTCACAAACGCACAAACAACCCCACAAAAAAAGGGGGTGGGGAAGCCTCCCCGACAACCCCACCCCCACACAAAAAAAGAGGGGCCGCCCCAACAGGCGACCCCTCCCTCACAAAAAACCGTGGCAGCGACCTACTCTCCCACCCCACCACAGGGCAGTACCATCAGCGCAAAGAGACTTAACGACCGGGTTCGGAAAGAGACCGGGTGTGACCCTCCAGCAATAACCACCACGGAAACCACACACCACCCACCCGACTCCACCCACCCCCACAAAGGAGCAAGGAATCACAGCGAGCAGCAAGCTCCGTGAAAAGTGTGCGCGAACATCCAATTATCTGCAGCGGACAAGCCCTCGGCCTATTAGTACCGGTCAGCTCCACCCCTCACAAGGCTTCCACACCCGGCCTATCAACCCCATCGTCTATAGGGAGCCTTACCCCCTCAAGGAGGCAGGAGACCTCATCTCAAAGCAAGCTTCCCGCTTAGATGCTTTCAGCGGTTATCCCTCCCGAACGTAGCCAACCAGCCATGCCCTTGGCAGGACAACTGGCACACCAGAGGTTCGTCCGTCCCGGTCCTCTCGTACTAGGGACAGCCCTTCTCAAGTCTCCAACGCGCACAGCGGATAGGGACCGAACTGTCTCACGACGTTCTAAACCCAGCTCGCGTGCCGCTTTAATGGGCGAACAGCCCAACCCTTGGGACCAACTCCAGCCCCAGGATGCGACGAGCCGACATCGAGGTGCCAAACCATCCCGTCGATATGGACTCTTGGGGAAGATCAGCCTGTTATCCCCGGGGTACCTTTTAGCCGTTGAGCGACACCGCTTCCACACGCCGGTGCCGGATCACTAGTCCCAGCTTTCGCTCCTGCTCGACACGTCCGTCTCACAGTCAAGCTCCCTTGTGCACTTACACTCAACACCTGATTACCAACCAGGCTGAGGGAACCTTTGGGCGCCTCCGTTACTCTTTGGGAGGCAACCGCCCCAGTTAAACTACCCACCAGACACTGTCCCCGAACCGGATCACGGTCCAAAGTTAGATGCCCGAAACAGTCAGAGTGGTATTTCACCAACGCCTCCACCGCCACTAGCGTGACAGCTTCACCGGCTCCCACCTATCCTACACAAACCATCCCAAACACCAATGTCAAGCTATAGTGAAGGTCCCGGGGTCTTTCCGTCCTGCTGCGCGAAACGAGCATCTTTACTCGTAGTGCAATTTCACCGGGCCCATGGTTGAGACAGTGGGGAAGTCGTTACGCCATTCGTGCAGGTCGGAACTTACCCGACAAGGAATTTCGCTACCTTAGGATGGTTATAGTTACCACCGCCGTTTACTGGCGCTTAGATTCCCAGCTTCGCAAGGGCGAACCCCCACTAACCAGTCCTCTTAACGTTCCAGCACCGGGCAGGCGTCAGTCCGTATACAGCGTCTTACGACTTCGCACGGACCTGTGTTTTTAATAAACAGTCGCTTCCCCCCGCTATCTGCGACCCCACCCAGCTCAGGATGCAAGATCCGTCACCAGACAGGGCTCCCCTTCTCCCAAAGTTACGGGGACAATTTGCCGAGTTCCTTAACCATGGTTCACCCGAACGCCTCGGTATTCTCTACCTGACCACCTGCGTCGGTTTAGGGTACTGGCCACACACGAACTCGCTAGAGGCTTTTCTCGACAGCATGGGATCACTCACTTCACCAAAAACGGCTCGGCATCACGTCTCAACCTTCATGGTGTGCGGATTTGCCAACACACCGGCCTACACGCTTACCCCCGGACAACCACCGCCGGGTAGAGCTACCCTCCTGCGTCACCCCATCACTTACCTACTACAAGCTCGGTTCCCAGACCAGTAAGTCAAAGCTCCCCGAAGGGACCCAAGACCACCAGCGTGGTTAGCATCACCTGATTCAGTACTGGACGCTCGTGCACGGGTACGGGAATATCAACCCGTTATCCATCGACTACGCCTGTCGGCCTCGCCTTAGGTCCAGACTCACCCTGGGCGGATTAACCTGCCCCAGGAACCCTTAGTCAATCGGCGGCAACGTTTCTCACGTTGCTATCGCTACTCATGCCTGCATTCTCACTCGCACGCCCTCCACCACACGATCACTCGGCAGCTTCACCGGACGCACGACGCTCCCCTACCAACCCAGGAATCTAGTCCTGAGCTTCACAGCTTCGGCGGTGTGCTTTAGCCCCGCTACATTATCGGCGCAGAACCACTTGACCAGTGAGCTATTACGCACTCTTTAAAGGATGGCTGCTTCTAAGCCAACCTCCTGGTTGTCTCAGCAACTCCACAACCTTTCCCACTTAGCACACGCTTAGGGGCCTTAGCTGATGATCTGGGCTGTTTCCCTCTCGACTACGAAGCTTATCCCCCGCAGTCTCACTGCCGCGCTTCACTTCACCGGCATTCGGAGTTTGTCTGACGTCAGTAACCTTGTCGGGCCCATCAGCCAAACAGTAGCTCTACCTCCAGCAAGAAACACGCGACGCTGCACCTAAATGCATTTCGGGGAGAACCAGCTATCACGGAGTTTGATTGGCCTTTCACCCCTACCCACACCTCATCCCCCAGGTTTTCAACCCTGGTGGGTTCGGGCCTCCACGAGGTCTTACCCCCGCTTCACCCTGGACATGGGTAGATCACTCCGCTTCGGGTCCACAGCATGCGACTCCAACGCCCTATTCAGACTCGGTTTCCCTACGGCTACCCCACCCGGGTTAACCTCGCCACACACCATGACTCGCAGGCTCATTCTTCAAAAGGCACGCCATCACCAAAGACAAGCTTCAGCTCTGACGGCTTGACAGCACACGGTTTCAGGTACTATTTCACGACCCCTCACCGGGGCACTTTTCACCTTTCCCTCACGGTACTAGTGCACTATCGGTCACCAGGACGTATTTTGGCTTAGCAGGTGGTCCTGCCAGATTCACACGGACTTTCACGGGCTCCGCGCTACTCGGGAATACGTCCAACACCTAGGTTCTTCCTACACCTACGGGACTCTCACCCACTCCGGTACCGCTTCCCAACGGTTTCAGCTACAAGAACCACTCAGCGCTCTGAGTCGGCAGACCCAGACAGACGCATCCCACAACCCCGCACACGCAACGACTGCCGTCTATCACACGCCTGCGGTTTAGCCTCTTCCCCGTTCGCTCACCACTACTAGGAGAATCACTGTTGTTTACTCTTCCTGCGGGTACTGAGATGTTTCACTTCCCCGCGTCACCACCAACCACCCTATACATTCAGGTGGCGGCAACCCGACACAACTCGGGCTAGGTTTCCCCATTCGGACACCCACGGATCACAGCTCGGTTGACAGCTCCCCGTGGCCTATCGCGGCCTCCCACGTCCTTCATCGGCGCCTGGTGCCAAGGCATCCACCGTGTGCCACTATCACTTGGCCACTACAGATAATAAGATGCTCGCGCACACTATTCACAAATCAAAACACCAACCGCACACCCCGACACCACTCACACCACCAGGATCCTCGTCCTGACGACAACTGAGAGTTCTCAGAGGCGGTCCGCGGGAACCAACACCCGACCAGAACCGAAAAGGCCCCAGCCGGAGGTTGCTTCCTCAGACACCCAACAGCGCGCCCCCGGACGCTTCTAGTCGCCCGAGGTCAAGTCCGATTTGTCTTTGAGCCATCCTGGATACTGCACGCAGCACCAGGTCCACTTTCGAGCCCGGCCGGCTGTAGAAGTAATGCCGACCTGTAAAGACTCCTTAGAAAGGAGGTGATCCAGCCGCACCTTCCGGTACGGCTACCTTGTTACGACTTCGTCCCAATCGCCAGCCCCACCTTCACTCACTCCCTCCCACAAGGGGTTAGGCCGCAAGTTTCGGGTGTTGCCGACTTTCATGACGTGACGGGCGGTGTGTACAAGGCCCGGGAACGTATTCACCGCGGCGTTGCTGATCCGCGATTACTAGCGACTCCACCTTCATGGGGTCGAGTTGCAGACCCCAATCCGAACTGAGACCGGCTTTTAGGGATTCGCTCCACCTTACGGTATCGCACGCCCATTGTACCGGCCATTGTAGCATGTTTGCAGCCCAAGACATAAGGGGCATGATGACTTGACGTCATCCCCACCTTCCTCCGAGTTGACCCCGGCAGTCTCCCATGAGTCCCCACCATTACGTGCTGGCAACATGGAACAAGGGTTGCGCTCGTTGCGGGACTTAACCCAACATCTCACGACACGAGCTGACGACAGCCATGCACCACCTGTCACCCGCCAACTAAATGACCTCACATCTCTGCGAGTCCACGGGTGATGTCAAACCTTGGTAAGGTTCTTCGCGTTGCGTCGAATTAAGCAACATGCTCCGCCGCTTGTGCGGGCCCCCGTCAATTCCTTTGAGTTTTAGCCTTGCGGCCGTACTCCCCAGGCGGGGCGCTTAATGCGTTAGCTACGGCGCGGAAACCGTGGAAAGTCCCCACACCTAGCGCCCAACGTTTACGGCATGGACTACCAGGGTATCTAATCCTGTTCGCTCCCCATGCTTTCGCTCCTCAGCGTCAGGTAAGGCCCAGAGACCCGCCTTCGCCACCGGTGTTCCTCCTGATATCTGCGCATTTCACCGCTACACCAGGAATTCCAGTCTCCCCTACCTACCTCTAGCATGCCCGTATCCACTGCAGAACCGGAGTTAAGCCCCGGTCTTTCACAGCAGACGCGACACGCCGCCTACGAGCTCTTTACGCCCAATAATTCCGGACAACGCTCGGACCCTACGTATTACCGCGGCTGCTGGCACGTAGTTAGCCGGTCCTTATTCCCCACCTACCGTCAACCTCCAGAGAACTGGAAGCCTGCGTTGGTGGTAAAAGAGGTTTACAACCCGAAGGCCGTCATCCCCCACGCGGCGTCGCTGCGTCAGGCTTTCGCCCATTGCGCAATATTCCCCACTGCTGCCTCCCGCAGGAGTCTGGGCCGTGTCTCAGTCCCAGTGTGGCCGGTCGCCCTCTCAGGCCGGCTACCCGTAATCGCCTTGGTAGGCCGTTACCCCACCAACAAGCTGATAGGCCGCGAGCCCATCCCTGACCGAAAAACTTTCCACCCTCCACCATGAGGTGGCGGGTCGTATCCGGTATTAGACGGCGTTTCCACCGCTTATCCCAGAGTCAGGGGCAGGTTGCTCACGTGTTACTCACCCGTTCGCCGCTCGTGTACCCCGAAGGGCCTTACCGCTCGACTTGCATGTGTTAAGCACGCCGCCAGCGTTCGTCCTGAGCCAGGATCAAACTCTCCATAAAGGTCACTCAACCCGACCCGACCGTGAAGGTCTGGGCGGGTAAACCTAGAAGTAATCCTGACCAACCGGGTTACCCCGGCTAATCAAAGGAACCTCCGCACACGAACCGAGTGGTTCTGTGTGACGGGGCCAAAACAAACATGGCTTAAAGAAAATCAAACACGCGCTGTTGAGTTCTCAAGAAACAACCGCTCTTCGCTTACAAGCTGCTGTGAGCTTTTCCGCCGAAGGCGTTGTGCGTTTCCGCTTTGTTGTGTCTTTACTTTATCAGGTGTTCCGCGCCCCGCCAAATCGGCGGTTTGGGGTGTTTCTGATCGGGGTAAAGCCCGTTTCCTGTTTCGCTTCCGTGTTTCCTTGGAAGCGCCTCCCGAAGCCTAGCCGATGCAGAGCGGTGCTCGAACCGGTTCGGTTGAGAGGAGGAAGAGAGTTCGCGGTCGCGGTCCGGTTCCGAGTCGGCCCGAGGGCCGCTCGCCGTCCCGCAGCGACTCGTCCGAGTATAGGGAGGGCCGGGGCAGACGTCAAGCCGGAGCCCGGTACGCGCGTCAACCGCGCGCTCCGGGACTCTGTCGCCCCTGACGGGCGGCTTGTTCGGGCCCCTGTGACGTGCGCGGTCCTCACACCGGGTCCGCGCTGTTACGTCGGCTTTTGTTCAGACAACGGGCTTCCTGCCCGGAAGGTTCCCGTTCGAAACCCATCGGCCCCGGTTGTGGCCCGGCTCCCCCTCCCCTGTTCCACGCCCCGCGCTCACAGCAGGTCTGCGAGCAGCGTGGACGCGGAAGCGGGAGGCGGCCGGACCGCGCCGGACACCGGAGCGGCGGGCACGGCCGCGGGCCGGTATCGGGCACCGGCCCGCGGAGCGGCACGTCAGCCGTTGAGGACCAGGCCGCCGATGTTGCGCTTGCCCTTGCGCAGCACGACGAAGCGTCCCTGGAGCACGTCCTCGGGGCGGAGCACGGCCTCCACGTCGGTGACCTTGACGTTGTTCACGTAGGCCCCGCCCTCCTGGATGGCGCGGCGGGCCGCGGACTTGCTCGGCGTCAGGCCGCTCCGCGCGAACGCGTCGGTCACCAGCAGCCCGTCGACGGGACCCTCGACCTCGGCCCGGGGAACCTCGGCCAGGGCGGCCTTCAGCGTGCGGGCGTCCAGGTCGGACAGGTCCGCGCGGCCGAACAGCGCCAGGCTGGCCTCCTTGACCTTGCGGCACTCCTCCTCGCCGTGCACGAGGACGGTGAGGTCCTCGGCCAGGACGCGCTGGGCGGCGCGGGCCTGCGGACGCTCCTCGGTCTGGCGCTCCAGTTCCTCGATCTCGTCGCGGTCGCGGAAGCTGAAGGTCTTCAGGTAGCGGACCACGTCGCGGTCGTCGGCGTTGAACCAGAACTGGTAGAAGGCGTACGGCGAGGTCAGCTCGGGGTCGAGCCAGACGCTGCCGGACTCCGTCTTGCCGAACTTGGTGCCGTCGGCCTTGGTGAGCAGGTTCGTGGTCAGCCCGTGCGCCTGGCCGTGCGGCTCGTTTCCGTCCATCCTGCGGACCAGGTCCAGGCCCGCGGTGATGTTGCCCCACTGGTCGGAGCCGCCGGTCTGCAGCGTGCAGCCGAAGCGGCGGTAGAGCTGGACGTAGTCGTAGGACTGCAGGAGCACGTAGCTGAACTCGGTGTAGCTCATGCCCTCGCCGTCGAGCCGGCTCCTCACCGTCTCCCGGGCGAGCATCTGGTTGACGCTGAAGTGCTTGCCGACGTCGCGCAGCAGCTCGATGGCGTTGATCTCGCCGAGCCAGTCGGCGTTGTTGGCCAGAACGGCGTCGGTCGGCTCCGGCTGCTCCCCCTCGGGGGTGAAGCGCAGGAACGCGGACAGCTGCCCGCCCAGGTTGTCGACCCAGCCCCGCACGGTCTCCAGCGAGTTGAGCTGGCGCTCGGCGTTGGGCTTGGGGTCGCCGATGAGACCGGTACCGCCGCCGACCAGCGCGATCGGGCGGTGGCCCGCCTGCTGGAAACGGGCCAGGGTCAGGATCTGGGTGAGGTGACCCACGTGCAGGCTGCCCGCCGTCGGGTCGAATCCGCAATACAGGGTGATCGGACCATCGGCGAGCGCCTTGCGCAGTGCGTCAAGGTCGGTCGTCTGCGCGAGCAGGCCGCGCCACTGGAGTTCGTCGATGATGTCGGTCACTGTGTTGCTCTCTGTTGTGTAGGCGGGCCCCTGGGGCCCGATCTGCCTTGAAGTGTAGGCCGGACGCGGCGGAACGCCATCCGGTTCTCCCGCCTCTCCACGCTATCGGCTGTGGTGGAGCCGCAGATCGCACGGCCCCGCCCCGGCGCATCCCCGTCCCGGCACGGCCCCGCTCCGGCGCGGAGACGGTCCCGTCTCACGAAGAATCCGGCCGGACCCCTTGACCTGGTTGGCTAATGGCATTAGCTTTCTGGTTATCAGGGAAAGCCAAACGGCAGGGAGAGCACGATGCACCACCTCACACGCCCTCAGGGGCGGATCGCCTACGACCTCTACGGAGCCGGGAACACCGGACCGCTCGTGGTCTGCGTGCCCGGCATGTTCGACCACCGCCACTCCTTCCGCTTCGTCGGCGCGGGCCTGGCCGAGGCCGGATACCGGGTCGCCGCCATGGACCTGCGCGGCCACGGCGACAGCGACACCACCTTCGACGACCACACCAGCCGGGCGGCGGCCACCGACGCCCTCGCCCTCGCCGAGGAGCTGGGCGGGGAGGACGTGGTCATCGTGGGCAACTCCCTGGGCGCGGGCGCCGCCGCCATCGCGGCCAAGGACCGGCCCGACCTCGTCGCGGGCATCGCCCTGCTCGGCCCGTTCCTGGGCCCGCCCTCCCAGGGCCTGTTCACCCGTGTCGGGCAGCGTCTGCTCCTGCTGCGCCCCTGGGGCCCCCGCGCCCTGACCGCCGTCTACGACCAGTTGCACACCGGCCGCACGCCCGAGGGGCACCGGCGCCAGTTGGAGCTCGTCCTGGAGATGCTGCGTCCGGCCGACCGCTACCGCGCCGTGTACCGGACGGTCTACGCGCCCAACGAGACCGTCTCCGACGCCGGGGGGATGCGGGCCCGGGCCGTGGTGGTCATGGGCGAACTGGACCCCGACTGGAAGGACCCGCGTGCCCAGGCCGAGCGGGTGGCCTCCGTGGTGGGGGGTTCGGTGCTGATGGTGCCCGAGTGCGGCCACTACGCCCACGCGCAGCGTCCCGACGTGGTCGTGCCCGCCGTGGAGGCGCTGCTCCAGGAGGTGGTGACCGGTGCCTAGGGCGGGGCTGACCCCGGCGGCGGTGGCCGAGGAGGCTGCACGGCTCAGCGACGAGGAGGGGTTCGACTCCCTGTCCCTGGCCTCGGTCGCCAAGCGGCTCGGAGTGGCCACACCCAGCCTGTACAAGCACGTGGACGGGCTGGCGGGACTGCGCCGGGAGGTGGCGCTGCTGGGCGCGAACGGGATCGGCGAGGAAGTGCAGCGCGCCGCCGTGGGCCGGTCCGGTCCGGAGGCGCTGCGCGCGACGGCCGACGCCTACCGCCGCTACGCGCACGCCCACCCGGGGCGCTACGCGGCCCTGCAACAGCTGCCGGTGCTGGCCGGGGCCAGGGCCGAGTTGGCCACCGACCCGGTACGGATCCTGGCCGCCGTCCTGCGCGGGTTCGGCATCGCCGAGGATCAGGCCGTGCACGCGATCCGGGCGCTGCGCAGTTCGCTGCACGGGTTCGTGGACCTGGAGACGCGCGGCGGCTTCGGCCTGCCCGAGGACGTGGACCGGTCCTACGCGCTGCTGGTGGAGGGGTTCGTCCGCGCCTTCCAGGAGTGGCCGGCCACGGTGCCCGGCGCGGCTGGGGCACACGAGGACACGGGGAGGGGGTAGGCGGTGCTGGCAGGACACTTCGGGGTCGCGGGCCTGGTCAGGGCGTGGCGCCCGGAGCTGCCCATGGGCGCGCTCCTGGTCGCGACGCAGTTGCCGGACCTGGTCTTCCTTCCGTTGGCGGCACTGGGCGTGGAGAGCGGGGGCCCGGCCTCACCCGGCCTGAGCGGTTACGGGTCCCTCCTCATCCGCGCGGAGTACTCCCACGCCCTGGTCGGCAACCTGCTGCTCGCGCTGGCGGTGGGCGCCCTGGTGCACGTGTCGCTCCGTGGACGGTGGGGCCGGGGCGCCGGTCCGGTCCTGGGCGGGGTGGTGTTCAGCCACTGGCTCCTGGACCTGCTCGTGCACCGGCCGGACATGCCGTTCCTGCCCGGTGGCGCGGGCGGGCTGCCGCTGCTGGGCCTGGGGTTGTGGGAGGCGCCGGTGGCTGCGGCCGTGGTGGAGGGCGCGCTGGTGCTGGCGGGCACGGTCCTGTACGCCTGGCGCACGCTCCGGGACCAGCCGGACCGGGGCCGGGCACGGCTCTACAGCGCGGGTGTGGGGCTGCTGCTGGTGGGTTCCTTCGTGTTCGACCTCTTCGCGCCCTGACGTTTTTCGTCTCCCCTCGTCGGCGCGCTCCCGGTGAGCAACACCTGGCTTCGAGCGGTGTTACGGCCGTACCCGGTATGGGCCAAGCTGGTGGGGACGACCGCGCGCCGTCCGCGCGCGGCGCCCGACCCGTTGTGGAGCCCCTGATGCCCAAGAAGGCCGCGTCGAAGATCGGTGGTCTGGTGACCGCCGTGGTCGGCGTCCTCGCCGTCGCCGTGTTCGTGCTGTACCAGCTGGGAGTGATCGAACCGGACCCCGAGCGCACCGCCGACCCCCGGGACGACGGTTCGTCCGTGCCCGGGGACGGCGGCGCCTCCTCGTCGGTGGAGCAGGCCCGGCAGTGGATGGAGGAGTTGCGGGTGGAGGAGGAGAGCGACCCGCCGGGGTACGACCGGGCGCTCTTCCCCCACTGGGACAGCGGTGTGCAGGACAACTGCACCACCCGTCAGGTGGTCCTGCTGCGCGACGGCGAGGACGTGCGGGTCGACGACGACTGCCAGCCGGTGTCGGGGTCCTGGTACAGCCCCTATGACGGGGAGACCCTGACCGAGGCGGAGGACCTGGACATCGACCACATGGTGGCCCTGAAGGAGGGCTGGCGCTCGGGCGCCCACGCGTGGACGACCGAGGAGCGCGGGCGCTTCGCCAACGACCTGGACTCCTCCCAGCTGTGGGCGGTGAGCGCTTCGACCAACCGGTCCAAGGGCGACTCCGACCCGGCGGACTGGCTGCCGCCGTTGGAGTCCTCGCACTGCGACTACGTGGTCTCTTGGATCGAGGTCAAGCACGTGTGGGACCTGACCGTCGATCCGGACGAGGAGGCGGCGCTGCGCGAGGTGCTCTCGGGCTGCTGAGGCCGGTTCAGGCGGGGTTGGCGGCTCTGACGCCCCGGGCGGTGGTCAGGAGTTCCTCCTGACCGACGAGGCCGAAGGCGTCGCGGACCTCCACCGCCGCCCCCCTGAAGGGCGTCCAGAACGCCTCGGCCTCGCCGTGCAGGGCGGTGAGGCCGTTGTTGTCGAACTCGGTGAGCTCCCAGTCGGGTGAGCGCTCGTGGTACTCGGTCAGGAAGTCGCGGACGGCGGACAGGTCGGTGAGCCTGTCGCCGCGCATGACCAGGACCTGGAGGACCACCCTGGCCCCTCCCCCCTCCAGGGTCGTCTCCCACACCCGGCTGGAGAAGGACACTCCGCCCCACTCGTAGTCGAAGTCGGAGACCGAGGTCCGGTCGTCGATCTGGTCGGGCAGGTACCCGATGGTGAATCCGTCCAACTCTCCCCCTCGTGGGCTGGCTGCGGCCGGGGCCGCGACGAGTGCGAGCACGGCGGCGAGGACCGCCGCGACCCACCGGAGAACACGCATGGTCACCTCCGGCGGCGGTCACGGGACCCTCCCGCGCCGCCGCCACTTCTCATGGTGGGACGCCGCGAAGGCCCGTACCAGAGTGTCCTCGAACCTGTGGACAACCCCCGCCGACACGCGCGGGGCCCGCGTCGGAGCCCCCTACCCCGGCGGTCAGGGGACGAACGTGTCGGTGAGGAACTCCGCGATCGCCAGGGACGAGGTGGCCGCGGGCGAGGGCGCGTTGCGCACGCACACCACCCGCCCGTGGGTGTCCACGTGGAAGTCGTCGAGCAGGGAGCCGTCCCGGGCCAGTGCCTGGGCGCGCACCCCGGACGGGGCCGGGCGCAGGTCGGCGGCGGCCAGTTCGGGCAGCAGCCGCCGGGCCCGGGCGGCGAACGCGGCCCGCGAGGCGGACACGAGGGTCTCCCGGGCGCCCATGGTCCAGTGGCGGCGGGCCAGGCGCCAGAACCCGGGCCAGGACAGGGTCCGCGCGAGTTCGCGGGTGCGTACGTCGCGTGCCCGGTAGCCCTCCAGCGCGGTGGCGAGGATGGCGTTGGGCCCGGCCATGACCTCGCCGTGGACGTGGCGGGTCAGGTGCACCCCGAGGAAGGGGTACCGCGGGTCGGGGACGGGGTAGAGCAGGCCGTTCACCAGGTGGCGGCGCTCGGGGACGAGTTCGTGGTACTGGCCGCGGAAGGGCACCACCCGGGGGTCCTCCGCGGCGCCCGCCATGCGGGCGAGGCGGTCGCTGTGCAGGCCGCCGCAGACCACCAGGCGGTCGAAGCGGTGGACGAGCCGCTCGCCCCGGGGATCGCCGGTGAGGACGCGGACGCCGTCGTGTTCCTGGCGCAGGTCCAGGACGGGCGTGTTGAGCAGGACCCGGCCGCCGGACCGGCGCACGTCGTCGGCGAACTGCTCGGCGACGGCGACGAAGTCGGTGACGGCGGTGGTCGGCGAGTGCAGGGCGGCGACGCCCGCCGCGTGGGGTTCGATCTCGCGCAGCCCCTCGGGGCCCAGCCGGGTGACGCCGGGGACGCCGTTCTCCCGCGCGCGGCGTTCGACGTCGTCCAGGCGTGCCTCGTCCTCGGCGTCGGCGGCCACGAGGACCTTGCCGACCTCGTGGTAGGGCAGCCCGTGCTCGGCGCAGTAGTCCCTGAGCAGGCCGACGCCGCGCCGGCACAGCGTGGCCTTGAGGGAGCCGGGCCTGTAGTAGAGCCCGGCGTGGACGACGCCGCTGTTGTGGCCCGTCTGGTGCGCGGCGACCCGGTCCTCCTTCTCCAGGACGGTGACGCGGGTGCCGGGGCGGTGGAGGGTGAGGCGGCGGGCGAGGGCCAGTCCGACGATGCCCGCTCCGATGACGCCGATGTGTTCGGTGCTGCGCATGGGCGGCACGCTAGCAACACGGGTCCGGGCGGGAGGCGGGCGGACCGGTCACAGCGAGCGCAGACCGACGAGGACGGCGTGCAGCAGGTCCTCCCGGCCCAGCGGGCGTGAGGGGCCGCAGCGCTGGAGCGAGCCGTCGGCGACCATGTCGGAGACGATGGCCCTGACCTGGCCGACCGGCAGGCGCACCTCGGCGGCGAGCTCGACGACGCTACGCGCGCGCAGGGCGTGGCGGAGCAGGGCCTCGCGTTCGGGCCGCAGCAGCTCGTGGCGGCCCGGGACGCGGGCGGCGACGACGAGGCTGAGCAGGTCGGGCTCGTCCGGGCCGCAACGGGGGACGCCGAAGGCGTCGGCGTCGGGATCGCCCGCGGCCACGGCGAAGGGGCGCAGGAAGCGCTCCTGGCCGGGTTCCTCCTCGGGGCCGGGGAGGGACGGGGACGACGGGGGCGGGTCGGGGCGGGTTCCGCGGGCGTGCGCGGCCGCTCTGTGACCGGGGCTGCCGTCAGCTCTCACCGTTCCCCCTCTGCTGTGTGGGGGCGGGTGCGTGCAACGCGCCGTCGTGCCACGGTCCGGGGACGGTTTGCCGTGCGGGCGGGTGGCCGTGCGGGCCGGGGAGGAGGTGCTCCCCCGTCTCCCCCGGCGGAGCGGTGCCGCCGGGACCGCCGGAGGCGGGCACGGACCTCTGCGGTCCGGTGTGCGCGAGGACGGCGCCGTGCGGGCCGGTCCGGTCCGGCTGCGGGGAGAAGGGCTGCGGGCCGCTCTGCCCGAGAGGCGGCACGGGGACCTGCGGACCGGTCCGGTACTGCTGCGCCAGGGGCTGTGGACCACTCTGCCCGGAAGGCGGCGCAGGGACCCGCGGTTCGGCCCGGTCCGGCCGCGGCACCGAGGGCTGCGGGCCGGTCTGCCCGGAAGGCGGCACGGGGACCTGCGCTCCGGTCTGCCCGGCGGGGACCCCGGAGGGCTGCGGACCGGTCTGGCCCGCGCGCACGGGGATCCGCGGTTCGACCCGGTCCGGCCGCGGCACCGAGGGCTGCGGGCCGCTCTGCCCGAGAGGCGGCACGGGGACCTGCGGACCGGTCCGGTCCGGCTGCGGGGAGAAGGGCTGCGGGCCGGTCTGCCCGGAAGGCGGCACGGGGACCTGCGGACCGGTCCGGTCCGGCCCCGGCACGAAGAGCTGCGGACCTGTCTGCCCCGAAGGTGTGACGGGAGCCTGCGGGCCGGTCCGGCCCTGGACGGTGCCGTCCGCGCCGCCCGCGCCGTGACCGCGCGTGGTGAGGGCGGCCCTCGCGGGGGGCGCCCCCCACCCGGCCGGAACGCGGGCCTCCCGTCCGTTCGCCGCCGGGCGGCCCGTGGGCGTGCCCGCGACCGTCACGAGGTTGTCGACCGGCTCCAGCAGCGAGGCGGGGATGAGCACGGTCGCCCGGGTGCCACCGTAGGGCGAGGGCCGCAGCCAGACCCGGACCCCGTGCCGCCCCGCCAGGCGGGACACCACGAACAGGCCCAGCCGGGGGTCCTCGGGCAGGGCCATCACGTCGAACTCGGGGGGCTGGGTGAGCGTGCGCTCGGCCTCCGCGTAGCCGCGCTCGGACATGCCCAGGCCCCGGTCCTCGATCTCCACCACCAGCCCCTCCGCGGCCGGGGTGCAGCCGACGTCCACGGGCGTTCCCGCCGGGGAGAACTGCGTGGCGTTCTCGACCAGCTCGGCGAGCAGGTGCACCACGTCGGCGACCACCTGCCCGTGCATGAGCACGCGGGGCGCCGAGGTCAGGCGGACGCGTTCGAAGTCCTCGGTCTCGGCGATGGCTGCGCGCAGCACGTCCACGAGCGGGCGGGGCTGGCGCCAGCGGCGGGCCGACTGCCCCCCGCCGAGGATGATGAGGTTGTCGGAGTAGCGGCGCGCGCGGGTGGCCAGGTGGTCCAGGCGGAACAGGCGGCGCAGCGCCTCGGGGTCCTGTTCGTGGTACTCGATCTCGTCGAGCAGGCGGAGCTGGCGCTGGACCAGGGCCTGGTTGCGGAAGGCGATGCCCAGGAAGGCGCGGTTGGCCCCCCGACGGATCTCGGCCTGGAGCACGGCCGACTCCACGGCGGTGAGCTGGGCGGCGTCGAAGGCCTCGGCGACCTGGCCGATCTCGTCGTTCCCCCACTCGTCCAGCGGCGGCAGCTCCTCCTGGACGTCGACCTTCTCGCCGCGCTGGGCGCGGTCGACGATGTCGGGCAGGTCGCCGTCGCGGTCCAGGATCTGTTCGCGCAGGTGGGTCAGGCGATCGGTGAGGCGGCGCGAGGAGCGGCCGACCACGGCGATGGCCACCGCGCCGCCCGCCAGGGTGAGCGCGGCCGCCGCCACGCCCAGGAAGACGCGCAGCAGCGCGGCGCTCCAGGCCAGGTCGACGGTGCGCCGGGCCTGGAGCCCGGCCAGGTCCTGTAGCGCCAGGGCGGCCTCGGCGGAGGAGTCGTCCCACGCCTGCGCCCTGATGTCGACGTCGGCGTTCCAGCCCGAGCCCGTGGCCCCCTGCCCGGGTTCGGCCGGTTCGGCGAGCGGCTGGCGGGTGACCACCCGACGGCTCAGCTCCTCCGCCCGGGACCAGGCGGGCAGGGACACCAGCTCCTCGTAGCGCGCGGCCACGCTCGGGTGCATGGCGGCGCTGGCCGGCTCCAGGGTGTCGCGGTAGGCGGCGGTGAGGTAGGTGAAGTGCGCCGTCTCCTCGTAGCTCATCTCGCCCCGGGCGATGGCTCCCGCGAGCAGCGCGTCGGCGGTGGAGTAGGCGGAAGAGGCGCCCATGAGCTCGCTGGTCAGGACGGCGTCGGTGAGGTTCTCCCCGCCGTCGGTGGTGTGCACGAGCGCGGTGATGGCGCCGGTGGTGCCCGCCAGGACCTCGTCGTAGCGCAGGATGGTCTCCTCCTGCCCGACGTCGTGCGCGTCCACGTCCGCGCGGACCTCGTCGAGGATCCCGGCGCTGTCCACCAGGCCGGTCGCGCTGCGTTCGACCTCGTCGTCGCGGGTTCCGCGCAGTCGCTCGGCGAACGCGACGGCCTCGGCCATGGCGGTGTCGGTGTCCTCGCGCTGCTCGTCGAGGGCGGCGCCGACCTCGTCGTCGCGGGTTCCGGTGCTCTCGAAGCGGCCCAGGTGGACCAGGGAGAGGCGGCGTTCGGCCCGCACCTCGTCCGCCGCGGCGGAGAAGACCTGTGTCCCCTCGCGCGCCTGGACGACGGCTCCCATGAACTGGACGGCGCGGATGGTACCGATGGCGGCCACGACGAGCCAGAGCGCGAGGAAGCACAGGCTCGGGATCAGCACGATGCGGGTGAGCTGTCTCCGGATCGTGGGCGCGTTGTCGCGGGTTCTGCGCATGGCCCCCTCCGGCCTGTGCGGTTGCCGGGCGGCGAGAGGGCGCCCCGGCGGCTTTCGGTCAAGCCGAGGCTATCGAAGAATCCTTGCTTTATGCTGTCAAACGATCACTATCAGTTGCCTTTTCTTGGTGCGCTTCTCTCCCCCGGATGTGTTAACGGCCGCTCCCGGGTCGAGAAACCGCAGGTCCGGGCGCCGGGCGCACTCAACGGGGGCCGCCCGCTGTGCGGACGGCCCCCGGGAGGCACACCCTCGTGTGCCGGGGTACGGCGTGTCGCGCCCTCGGGGCGCTGTCGGGGAGGCTGCGTTCGTCGCGGCCGCGCGCGGTCAGGACTCCGGGCGGTGCCGGGACCCCACCGGGGCGGGCAGCTCCTCGACCGTGGGCGGCTGCTCCACGCCCAGGGAGTTGAGGACCTCGGCGTAGCGCAGGGCGGCGATCTTGCCCAGCAGGCTGTCCGCGCCCAGGGGCGCGCCGAGTCTGGCGCCGAAGCGCGCGGCGAGCGCCTCCAGCTCCTCGCGGGGCAGCTCCGGCCCCAGGGCGCTGGGCGCGATCACCGGGCGCCTGCAGCCGCCCTGGCGCAGCTGGCCCACGACCTGCTCGACCGCGGCCTCGTTCTCCAGGTCGGCGGGCAGCACGGTCAGGCCCAGGCGCGCGGCGAGCAGTACGGCGCTCACCCCCGCGGCCCCGGCCGCGGCCTCGCCGCCCACGGCTCCGACGATGATGCCGTCCGCCATGGTGGTGTCACGGGCGACGACGCTGATCAGGCGCATGCGGTCCGCGCGCACGTATCCGGACTCGGCCAGCCGCAGGTGCAGCACCTCGGCGAGCATGGGGTGCGGCCCCAGGCCCTCGGTGACGCGCGCTTCGGCGCCCGTTCGGGCGACGGCCTCCTCGATCGCCGCGGACGTGCCCGCGTGCGGTGCGGTGACCAGCGGGACGACGACGGCGGACAGGGGGCTGCCCTGGTCGTCCTTGAGGTCGGTGAGGGCCTCGGTGAGGCTCTGTTCGTCGCCCTCGGTGTGGCCGTAGCGGATGGTGACCTCGGGGCGGTAGGCGCGCACGAGGTCGGCCATCCGGGCACCGATCGACTCACCGTCGGCGCCCCTGGCCCGGTCGGCCGTGCCCGGGACCGCCATGATCAGGGCGGGGGTGCCGAACCAGTTGTCGAAGGACAGCGGGTTGCGGTGGCGGCCGGAGCGCCGCTTGGGCAGTTCGCGTGGGGGAAGTCGGTCAGAGTTTCGCATACCAGGATTCAGATGAGAGGCGGATGGGGTGCCCGGTGGGGCCGGTGGTCACTGCCGCGACATTGTAGCGTTCGGCACCTTGTTGCATGGGCGTGTCCTCCGAACGTATACCGGATCGAATCCGCAGGGATTGTCCGGGTCGGCGACCCGCACGTCTCACCCGCTCATGACGGGGCTCCGGCCCTGGATCACGTGGGTGACCAGCTCCACCAGCACCTCCTTGCAGGACGCGCGCTCGCGGGCGTCGGCCATGATGACCGGCACCTCGGCGGAGATGTCCAGCGCCTCGCGGACCTCCTCGTCGCGGTAGACGGTGGAGCCCTCGAAGCGGTTCACCGCGACCACGAAGGGCAGCCCGCGGCGCTCGAAGAAGTCCACGGCGTGGAAACAGGTGTTCAGGCGGCGGGTGTCGGCCAGCACGACCGCGCCCAGCGCCCCCTGGGAGAGCTCGTTCCACATGAACCAGAACCTGTCCTGTCCGGGGGTGCCGAACAGGTACAGGACGATGTCGGGGTTGATGGTGATGCGGCCGAAGTCCAGGGCGACCGTGGTGGTGGTCTTGTCCTCCACTCCCCCGAGATCGTCCACGCCGTAGCTGGCCTCGGTCATCACCTCCTCCGTGCTGAGCGGGGTGATCTCACTGACGGAGCCGACCAGTGTGGTCTTGCCCGCGCCGAATCCCCCCGCGACGATGATCTTGACCGCCTGGGGGATCGCTTCCTGCGGCCTGGTGTCAGAGTCTGCGGATGCCATCGAGTACCGCCTGAAGTACTTTCTTCTCGGGAAGCTGGGTCATGGGCGCCCGGGTGCGCACGTCGCCGTCGGCGAGGAGGTCTCCCAGGAGCACCCTGACGACGGTCAGGGGGATGTCGAGCCGGGCGGAGATCTCGGCCACCGATATGGGTCTGCGGCACAGGCTCAGGATGGCCTGCTGTTCGGGCTCTCCCTCCCGGTCCCCGCGGTCCGCGGCGGCGACGACGATGGTGACCAGGTCCAGGCGCGGACCGGTGCGGGGCCGGGTGCGGCCCCCGGTCATGGTGTACGGGCGCACGAGCTGTCCCGAGGGGGCGTCGCCGAGCACGACACCCGCCGAGGGCCCCTCCGACGTCGGGTGCCCCCGGCCCCTGTACCAGGCCAGTGCCCGGCGGCCGGACAGCGGCTGCGCCGCCTCGTCCGGGGCCGAGGGCACGGCCGGCGGCGCTCCGCGCCGCTCTCCGGGCGTGCTCATGAACCGGCGCTCCCGGTGACGGTGAGGTGGTCCGGCCGGCGCGGCGCGGCGGTGAGGAACTGGCCCACCCGCTTGACCCGCAGGTTCATCTCGTAGGCGACCAGCCCGACGTCGGCGTCCTCGGTGGCCAGCACCGCCAGGCACGCTCCGGCGCCCGCGGCGGTGACGAAGAGGTAGGAGTGCTCCATCTCCACCACGGTCTGGCGGACGTCGCCGCCGCCGAAGTGCCGGCCCGTCCCGCGCGCCAGGCTCTGGAACGCCGACGCCAGGGCCGACAGGTGCTCGGCGTCCTCGGGGGCCAGCCCCCGCGAGCCTCCGAGCAGCAGTCCGTCGGCCGACAGCACGATCGCGTTCTCGGCGCCGACGACGCGGTCGACCAGGTCGTCCAGGAGCCAGTCCAGATTGTCAGCGGCCTTGCTCTTGCCCACCATGTCAGTCGCTTTCTCCCGTGTGATCGTCGGCGCTCGCACCGACCTGACCGTCACTGCTGTGTTCGCGTTCGTCGGCGTCGGCCCCGATGTCCGCGGCCCGGCCGCGCCGGGTCCCGGCGCTGAAGGCGTCCATCATCCGCCGCGCCTGTTCGGGGGTGCGCCGTGAGGAGCCCGGGGGGTCGGCTTCGTCCCACTCGGGCGGGTCCGCGGCTCTGAGCTGGGGGGCGAGGCTGGCCTGGCGCCTGCGCCGGGGAAGTCCGGGACGGCCGGGTGCGGCGCCGACCCGGCCGGATCCGGGTTCGGCCCCGGGGGCGGTGTCCGCGGCCTCGGAGTCGGGCACGGGCGCCGGTACCCGGCGCAGCAGGGGCGTGCCCCGGGCCGGGAGCGCGCCGTCGCCGTCGCGGGGGACCGGACGCAGGAGCGGCCGGCTCCGGTGGGGGGCGTCCTGCGTGGTGAGCGCGTCGCCGTGCTGCCCCGACGGCTCACGCAGTACCGAGTGGGCGCCCTGGCGGATGGCCGCGCGTGGCCGTTCCGGGGCGCTGGAGGAGGAGGCGACCAGGGCTCCGGGGACGAGCACCACGGCCCGGGTACCGCCGTAGGGCGAGTGCCGCAGCTGCACCCGGATGTCGTGCTTGGCGGCGAGGCGGGCGACGACGAACAGGCCCAGGCGCGAGTCCCCGCCTGAGGTCATGACGTCGAACTCGGGAGCCTCGCTGAGGGTGCGGTTGGAGCTGGTCAGGACCTCCTCGGTCATGCCCAGGCCACGGTCCTCGATCTCCACGGCCACGCCCTTGGGCACGGACTCGGTGGCGATGGTGACCTGGGTGTGCGGCGGCGAGTAGGCGGTGGCGTTCTCGACCAGCTCGGCGAGCATGTGGATGACGTCGGCCACCGCGGCGCCGGACAGCGACAGGTCGGGGACGGAGGTCAGTCGGACCCTGGTGTACTCCTCGGTCTCGGAGATCGCGCCGCGCAGGATGTCCACGAGCGGGACGGGGTGGCGCCAGCGGCGGCCGGGCTGGGCGCCGCCCAGGATGATGAGGTTCTCGGCGTGGCGGCGGCCCCGGGTGGCGAGGTGGTCGAGCTGGAAGAGGCTTTCCAGCAGGTCGGGGTCCTCCTCCTCGCGCTCGACGCGGTCCAGCAGCTGGAGCTGGCGCTGGAGGAGGGACTGGTGGCGGTGGGCGATGCCGAGGAAGACCCGGTTGACGCCCGCGCGGATGTCGGCCTGTTTGACGGCGGCGGCGACGGCGGTGCGCTGGGCGATGTTGAAGGCGTCGGCGACCTGTCCGACCTCGTCGTCGCCGTGGTCGAGCTGCTTCATCTCGGTGTCGAGGTCGACCTGCTCCCCCGACTCCAGGCGGCGCACGATGCGGGGCAGGTCGCTGCGCGCGCTGCCCAGGGTGTCGGCGCGCAGCTGGGCGAGCCGGTGGGTGAGGCGTCCGGCGGAGCGGGCGGCCACACCGTAGGCGAGAGTGCCCGCGAACAGGGAGGTGATGCTGCCGCCCAGGGCGAGGGTGAGCATCCAGGAGCTGGCCTGCTCGGTGGCGGTGACGACGGCGGCGGCGCGCGTGGCGGTGATGTCGGCCAGTTCGGCGTTGACCTGGTCGGCGGCCTCGCGCCAGCCCCCGAGCCCCGCGGGCGGCGTCGGGTCGCGGGTCTGCTCGCCGCTGAGGGCGTCCACGATGACCGGGGCCTCGTGGGTGGCGAGGGTGTCCGCGATGGCCAGGGCGTCCTGCCAGGGGCGGCTCCCGGCGAGGACGGTCAGGGCGGGGGGCTCGCCGTCGTCGGCGGCGGGGCCGGGAGGGGCCATGTCGACGCGGTGGCGGGCGTCGGCGGTGAGCGCGGTGACCTGTGCCTGCTGGAAGGGGTCGAGGGAGTCCTCGGCGAGCACGGACGCGATGAGGGCGTCGGCCCGGCTGAAGCTCTCCTGGGCCCACATCAGGTCGGTGACGGCGGCGGCCTCGGCGGTGGCGGGCCCGTTGTCGAGGGAGCGGGCGGTGCCGGCGTAGAGGCGGATGCCCTGTCCGATCGCGGTGGTGTAGACGGTGAGGGCGTCCTCGGGTGGACCGGGCTCGGCGAGGTTCTGGGCACGCAGTTCCGTGACCTCGGTCAGGGAGGTGAAGAAGTCCTCGGCGAGGGGTTCGGTGGCCGGGTCGTCCCGGTCGCCGATGGTGCCGCGCAGGTCGTGGACGGGGACGAGCGCCTCGTCGGTGCGCGAGGCCGCGTCGGACAGGGCGGCGCGGCCGTCCTCGGCGGGATCGGCGAGGTAGGCGGCGCTCAGGCGGCGCTCCTCCTGGAGGAGGGTGAGCGCCGCGGCGAGCCGGATCCCGGCGCGGCCGTCGCCGACCGAGGAGCGCAGCGACACGGCCTGGACGAGTGTGGCCGTGCTGAGGACGACGAACAGCGCCAGGAAGGTGATGCTGGGGATCAGTACGATCCTGTTGATCTGAGCCCTGATGGCGCTGCGGCCGGTGCCTCCCGTGTTCCCCATTGCGTTCCTCCCACGGACTGGTCGCGGGCGCCTGCCGGACGTGGGTCGCACCGCACGACGCGCGGATGCGCCGGAAGTGCCGTGCACCGAGGGGTTCGTCACGGTTCGCACAGGGCAGACCACGCCTGGTGCCCGCAGACTCAGGACGCTACCGCACTCTCACGGCGGGTGCCGGGCGAATTCCAAAATGGGTGTGACGTGGGCGCGGGGACCGTGGACGCGGTCGCCGGAGGGGACCCCGCGAACGCGTACGGGCGCGCCGGCCCCGGTGGGGTCGGCGCGCCCGTACGCGGCTTCGGCGGGGCTCAGGCGGTGAAGGCCTTGCGGTGCTCCTCGACGACCGAGCGCAGCTTCTCCAGCTGCTCGGCCACGCGCACGGGGGCGGTGCCGCCCTTGTCGGAGCGCGAGGCCAGCGAGCCGGACACGCTGAGGACCTCGCGCACGGCCGGGGTCAGGTGCTCGGAGACGGCGGCGAGGTCGTCGTCGCCGAGGTCGGGCAGGTCGATGCCCCGCTCCTCGCACACGCGCACGCAGGCGCCCGCGATCTCGTGCGCCTCCCGGAAGGGCACGCGCTCGCGCACCAGCCACTCGGCGATGTCGGTGGCCAGGGAGAAGCCCTGCGGGGCGAGTTCGGCCATCCGGTCGGTGTGGAAGGTGAGGGTGGCGACCATGCCGGTCATCGCGGGCAGCAGCAGGTGGAGGGTGTCCACCGCGTCGAAGACCGGTTCCTTGTCCTCCTGCAGGTCCCGGTTGTAGGCCAGCGGGAGCCCCTTGAGGGTGGTGAGCAGCCCGGTGAGGTCACCGACGAGGCGCCCGGCCTTGCCGCGGGCGAGTTCGGCGACGTCGGGGTTCTTCTTCTGGGGCATGATCGAGGAGCCGGTGGAGAAGGCGTCGTCGAGCGTGACGAAGGAGAACTCCTTCGTCGCCCACAGGATGACCTCCTCCGAGAGCCGGGACAGGTCCACGCCGATCATGGCGGTGACGAAGGCGAACTCGGCGACGACGTCGCGGGCGGCGGTGCCGTCGATGGAGTTGTCCACCGAGTCGGGGAAGCCCAGCTCGGCGGCGACCGCGCGGGGGTCCAGTCCCAGGGAGGACCCGGCCAGCGCGCCGGAGCCGTAGGCGGACACCGCGGCGCGGCGGTCCCAGTCGCGCAGCCGCTCGACGTCGCGCACCAGGGGCCAGGCGTGCGCCATGAGCTGGTGGGCGAGCAGCACGGGCTGGGCGTGCTGGAGGTGGGTGCGGCCGGGCATGGCGGCGTCCGGGTGGGCCGCGGCCTGGTCGGCCAGGGCCCGCACCAGGTCCAGGATCCGGTCGGCGATCTGCCGGGCCTCCTCGCGCAGGTACATGCGCACGAGGGTGGCGATCTGGTCGTTGCGGGAGCGCCCGGCGCGCAGCCGTCCGCCCAGTTCGGTGCCGACCCGCTCGATGAAGCCGCGCTCCAGGGCGGTGTGCACGTCCTCGTCCTCCAGGACGGGGGTGAACGCCCCGGAGGCCACGTCGGCCTCCAGCCGGTCCAGGCCCTCGATCATGCGGTCCAGCTCGTCGGCGGTGAGCAGGCCCGCCCGGTGCAGGGCGCGGGCGTGGGCGCGCGAACCGGCGATGTCGTGGCGGGCCAGGCGCCAGTCGAAGTGGGTGCTCAGCGACAGGCGCGCCAGGGCCTGGTCGGGGCCGCCCTCGAAACGGCCTCCCCACAGGCGCAGCGCCTCGGGCTGGTCGGCCATGGTGGTCTCTCCTTGACGTGTGGTGCGGCGGTGCGGGGCCGGGGCCCCGCGTCCGCCCGGGTGCTACGTGCGCGGTCGCGGGGCCCGGCGGTTCCGGCGGGGGTCCGGGACGTCCTCGTACGAGGTTACGGTCTGCGGTCGGCCAGTCGCAGGAGGGCGGCGGCCAGGTCCTCGCCGCCCTGGGGGTCGCGGGAGATGACCAGGATGGTGTCGTCCCCCGCGATGGTGCCCAGGATGGCGTGGAAGTCGGTGTGGTCGATGGCCGAGGCCAGGTACTGGGCCGCGCCGGGCGGGGTGCGGACGATGACCATGTTGGCGGAGGCCTCGGCCGAGACCAGCAGGTCCTCGGCGAGCCGGGTCAGGCGCGCGCCGGAGACCTGCTCCAGGCCCAGACTGTCGGGGCGGGTGCGCTGGAGGCGTTCGCCCCCCTCCCCCGGCAGTACGTAGACCAGGTGCCCGTCGGCGGTGCGGAGCTTGACGGCGCCCAGTTCGTCCAGGTCCCGGGAGAGGGTGGCCTGGGTGACCTGGACGCCCGCCTCGGACAGGCGCCTGGCCAGCTCGCCCTGGGACCTGACGTCCTCTCGGGTGAGGACGTCGGTGATCCGGGCGTGTCTGGCCGCCTTGGTCATCGGCGCCGTGCCGCCGTTCTCCGCCGTCATGGGCGGACGGCTCCGGGGTTGTCGCTGGCCTCCAGCAGGAAGGCGAGCAGGGCCTTCTGGGCGTGGCGGCGGTTCTCGGCCTCGTCCCAGACCACGCTCTGCGGCCCGTCGATGACCTCGGCGGAGACCTCCTTGCCGCGGTAGGCGGGCAGGCAGTGCAGGACGATCGCCTCGGGGTGGGCGGTGGCGAGCAGGTCGGCGTCGATCGCGTAGGGGCGGAAGGGCGCCTCGCGGTCGGCGGCCTCGTCCTCCTGGCCCATGGACACCCAGGTGTCGGTGGCCAGGACGTCGGCCCCCCGGGCTGCCTCGCGGGCGTCGGCGGTGACCGTGACCGACCCGCCGGTGGTGGCGGCGATCTCGGCGGCGCGCGCGACCACCGCGGGGTCGGGCTGGTGTCCCTCGGGTGCGCCGACGCGCACGTGGAGTCCGGCGGTGGCGCCGCCGAGCAGGTAGGAGTGGGCCATGTTGTTGGCGCCGTCGCCCAGGTAGGCGAGGGTGAGCCCGGCCAGGTCGCCCTTGTGCTCGCGGACGGTCTGCAGGTCGGCCAGGATCTGGCAGGGGTGGAACTCGTCGGTGAGGGAGTTGACCACCGGGACGGAGATGTGGGCGGCCAGGGTCTCCAGGTCGCTCTGGGCGAAGGTGCGCCACACGACGGCGGCGACCTGGCGTTCCAGGACGCGGGCGGTGTCCTCCAGGGGCTCGCCGCGGCCCATCTGGGTGCTCGCGGTGTCCAGGACCAGGGCGCTGCCGCCCAGGTCGGCCACGCCCACGGCGAAGGACAGCCGGGTCCGGGTGGAGGGCTTGTCGAAGAGCAGGGCGACGGTGCGCGGACCGGCGAGCGGCCGGTGGCCGAAGCGGTCCTTCTTCATGTCGTCGGCGAGGTCGAGGACCCGGGCCTGTTCGTCCGGGGTCAGGTCGTCGTCGCGCAGGAAGTGGCGGGTCACGGCTACTGCTGCTCCTTCGTCGCTGCGGCCTCGGCTGCGTCCAGGATGGTGGGCAGCGCCTCGATGAACAGGCCGATCTGTTCGGGTGTGATGACCAGGGGCGGGGCGATCCGGATCGCGTGCGGCGCCACGGCGTTGACGAGGAAGCCGCGGACGGCCGCCTGTTCCTGCACGTGGGCGGCGTGCGGCGCGGTGAGCTCCAGGGCCCGCCACAGTCCGCTGCCGCGCTGTCCGGCCAGCAGGGGGTGGTCGATGGTGTCGAGCTGCTCGGCGAGCAGGTCGCCCATGACGGCGGTGTGGGCGAGCAGGTTCTCGCTCTCGATGGTGTCGAGGACGGCGAGGGCCGCCGCGCAGGCCACCGGGTTGCCGCCGAAGGTGGAGCCGTGGTCGCCCTTGGCGAAGGCGTCGGCGTAGCGGCCGAAGCCGACGCAGGCGCCGATGGGCAGGCCGCCGCCCAGGCCCTTGGCGAGGGTGAGCACGTCGGGGCGCACGTCCTCGGCCTGGTGGGCGAACCAGAGGCCGGTGCGGCCGATGCCGCTCTGGATCTCGTCGAGGACGAAGGCGGCGCCGGTGTCGTCGCAGATCCGCCGGACCCCGGCGAGGTATCCCTCGGGGGCGGGGACGACCCCGGCCTCGCCCTGGGTGGGTTCGGTGAACACCGCGACGCAGTGCTCGTCGACGGCGTCGGCGAGGGCGTCCAGGTCGCCGTGGGGCACGAAGCGCACGTCCATGCCGAAGGGGCCGAAGGGCTCGCGGATGGCCTCCTTGCCGGTGAGGGCGAGGGCGCCGGAGGTGCGGCCGTGGAAGCCGTGGGACGCGGCGACGAAGTAGTGGCGGCCGGGCCCTGCGGCGCGCTTGACCAGCTTGAGCGCGGCCTCGTTGGCCTCGGTGCCGGAGTTGGTGAAGAAGACCTTGGCGTCGCCGCCCACGAGGCCGATCAGGCGCTCGGCGAGTTGGACCTCGCGTTCGTGGACGAACAGGTTGCTGGTGTGGGCGAGCGTGGCCGCCTGGTGGGCGACCGCCTTGACCAGTGCGGGGTGCCCGTGTCCGAGGCTGGAGACGGCGATCCCGGCGATGAGGTCGAGGTACTGGCGGCCGTCGGCGTCGTAGACCTCGCAGCCGCGCCCGAGGGTGAGGGCGATGGGCGGGACGCCGTAGGTGGGCATGAGCGAGGCGGCGAAGCGCTCGCGCAGGTGGGAACCGTTGGTCACTGTGCGCCTCCTGCGTTGGTGACGGTGGTGTGGTTGCCGCGCCAGGGGCGCGGAGTGTGGTCGTTGCCCGCGAGCAGGGCGGCCTCCAGTTCCTCGTCGGCGACCATGGTGCCCACGCCCTGGTCGGTGAAGACCTCCAGGAGCAGGGAGTGGGGCACGCGGCCGTCGATGATGTGGGCCTGGGGGACGCCGCCCTCCACGGCGTTCAGGCAGGCCTCCATCTTGGGGAGCATTCCCGAGGACAGGGAGGGCAGCAGCGCGCGCAGCTCGTCGGCGTTCAGCCGGCTGATCAGCTCGGTGTTGCTGGGGTAGTCGGAGAACAGGCCCTCGACGTCGGTGAGCACGATGAGCTTGCTGGCGCCCAGGGCCACCGCGAGGGCGGAGGCGGCGGTGTCGGCGTTGACGTTGTAGACGCCGCCGTCGTCGGCGCGGGCGACGCTGGAGACCACGGGGATGCGGCCGTCGTCCAGGAGCGCGGCGACGGCTCCGGGGTCGACCCCGGTGATCTCGCCGACGCGGCCGATGTCGACGGTCTCTCCGTCCACCTCGACGGTCTTGCGCACGGCGGACAGCAGGTTGGCGTCCTCGCCGGACATGCCGACGGCGAAGGGGCCGTGCTGGTTGACCAGGCCGACGATCTCGCGGTTGACCTGGCCGGTGAGGACCATGCGGACGATGTCCATGGCCTCGTCGGTGGTCACGCGCAGCCCGGCGGTGAAGGTGGACTCCACTCCGGCGCGTTCGAGCTGGGCGCTGATCTGGGGGCCGCCGCCGTGCACGACGACGGGGCGCAGGCCCGCGTAGCGCAGGAAGACGACGGACTCGGCGAAGCGGGCCCGCAGCTCCTCGCTGATCATGGCGTTGCCGCCGTACTTGACCACGACGGTGCGGCCGTGGAAGCGGGAGAGCCAGGGCAGCGCCTCGATGAGATGGGCCGCCTTGTCCAGGGCGCGGGCCCTGGCCGGGTCGTCGGTGGTGTGGGGTGAGCGCGCGATCATGAGTTCTGGGCCCGGTCGTGGTCGGTGGCGGGGGTGTCGGCGCGCAGCTGGGTGGCCAGCTCGGCCAGCACTTCGGTGAGCAGTGCGGCGAGGTCGTCCTCGCGGGGGGACGTGCCGCTGGCTCCGCTGGCCATGAGCAGCACGGTGTCGTTGGCGGCGGTCAGGGGGGCGAGGGAGGCCGCGACGGCGTCGGCGAGCAGGCGCCGGCACTGGTCGGCGGTGACGTCGGCGTCGGTGGTGAGCACGCACAGCGCGGTGGACAGGGAGGCGTCCGGGCCCTTGGCCATGGCGCCGACGGTGTAGCCGTCGCCGCGCCGGAAGGCGATCTTGGCGACGGTGTCGGTGGTGCGGATCGCGTCCGCGGCGTCCAGTCCGCCGCCGCGCGAGGCCTGGGCCAGGGCGGCGGTGACGCCCCGGAGCAGGGCGTCGGGACCGGTGCGCCCGCCCACGGGCCCGGCGGAGCAGAGCACGACCTCGGCGGCGGAGTCGTCGAGCAGGTCCGCGGTGTGCTCGGCGGCGGCGTGGACCTCCTGGAAGCCCGCGTCGCCCCCGCCGGAGTCGATGACGGCGGCGCGCACGCGCTCGCCGAGGAGGACCTGCTGGGACCACAGGACGGGGGCGGCCCTGTCCTCGGCGGCGGTGAAGACGGCTCCGGCGGCACGGGAGGGGCCGTCGTTGACGACCACGGCGACGTCCCGGGCGCCGCCGTCCCTGAGCCCGGCGGCGACCCCGGCCGCCCGGAAGCCCCGGGGCGCGGTGACGCTCACGGGGCGACCGCCGCGAGCGGGAGGCCGGTGTCCTCGGGCAGGCCGAGGGCGAGGTTGGTGCTCTGGACGGCGCCGCCCGCGGTGCCCTTGGTGAGGTTGTCCAGGGCGGCGACGGCGACCATGCGGCCCGCGTCGGGGTCGACGGTGACCTGCACGAGGGTGGTGTTGGCGGCGAGCGTCATGGCGGTGCTGGGCCAGGTGCCCTCGGGGAGCAGGTGGACGAAGGGCTCGTCGGCGTAGGCGGTCTGGTAGGCCGCGCGGACCCGCTCGGCGGTGACGCCCTGCTTCAGGGGCGCGGTGCAGGTGGCCAGGATGCCGCGGGGCAGCGGGGCCAGAACCGGGGTGAAGGAGAGCCTGACCGGCTCGCCGGTGACCGCGGTGAGGTTCTGGACGATCTCGGGGTTGTGCCGGTGGGTGCCGCCGACCCCGTAGGGGCTGAGCGCGCCCATGACCTCGCTGCCGACGAGGTTGGGCTTGGGCGCCTTGCCCGCGCCGGAGGTGCCGGTGACGGCGACGACGGTCAGGTCGGGCTCGACGAGCTGTTCGGCCAGCCCCGGGAAGAGGGCCAGCGTGGCGACGGTGACGTGGCAGCCGGGGACGGCGACGCGGCGGGCGCCGGTGAGCCGCTCGCGCTGTCCGGGGAGTTCGGGGAGACCATAGGGCCAGGTCCCGGCGTGCGGGGTGCCGTAGAAGCGTTCCCAGGCGGCGGCGTCGTTGAGGCGGAAGTCGGCGCCGCAGTCGACCACGAGGGTGTCGTCGCCGAGCTGCTGGGCGATGTCGGCGGACTGGCCGTGCGGGAGGGCCAGGTAGACGACGTCGTGGCCGCGCAGCTCCTCGACGGTGGTGGGCGCCAGGATCCGGTCGGCCAGCGGCAGCAGGTGCGGCTGGTGCTGGATGAGGGGGGTGCCGGCGTTGCCTCCGGCGGTGACCGCGCCGATCGAGATCTCGGGGTGTCCCAGGAGCAGGCGCAGCAGCTCGCCTCCCGCGTAGCCGCTGGCTCCGGCGATGGCCGCTGTGTGTCCCATGGTGGTGCCCCCTGATCAGTTCGACTGAACTATCATGCACTCACATGCAAATGTATGCAACCAGATTCGCCGAGGCCCCCACCACTGTGCGCGGGGTCTCATGGCGGCCGATCGGTGTGCTCGGAACGCCTCCCGGGCCGGGGGAGAGCGCTCCGGCGGCCGTCACCACGCGTCCGTGCGCGTACGGATCCCCCTGTCCCGGGGAGTGCCCCTTTTCGGGCGGCCTCAGCCAGGCACCCGCAGAGACCTGGCTGGCGGGAAGGCCCTCGGGGACCGGCGTACGACCTCGCCGCGCCGATCCCCCGCGTCAGCGGCCCGAGATACGGGTGGCGATCCCGGCCAGACGCGAGGTGTGCGCCCTGTCCTCGGTCCGCGACTCGCGGCGGTCGGCGCTCCGGTACAGCCCGTGGATGACCTGCGTGCCCACCCAGCGCAGGGGCTCGGGCTCCCAGCCGCGGTCGCGGTGGCCCACCCACGGCAGACGGGTCAGGTCGGTCTCGCGGCGCAGGACCAGGTCGCGCAGGGTACGCCCGGCCAGGTTGCTGGCGGCCACGCCGCTGCCCGCGTAGCCGCCCGCCCAGCCCAGGCCGGTCTCGGCGTCCAGGTGCACCGTGGGGCGCCAGTCGCGCGGCACCCCCAGCACACCGGACCAGGCGTGCTCGACCGGCACGTCGGCCACGTCGGGGAACATGCGGGTGAGCGCCCGCCACAGTTCGGCGATGGCCTGCGGCTGGGTGGCGCCCTCCTCCTCCTGGGCCGAGCCGAAGCGGTGCGGGACGCCGCGCCCGCCGATCGCGATGCGGTCGTCGGCCGTGCGCTGGGCGTAGACGTGGGAGTGGGCGGTGTCGCCCAGCAGCTCCCGGCCCTCCCAGCCGATCTTCTCCCACAGTTCGGCGGGAACGGGCTCGGTGACGATCATCGAGGAGTTCACCGGCTGCCAGTCGCGGCGCTGGCCGCGCAGGGTGGAGGTGAAGCCCTCGGTGGCGCGCACGACGTGGTCGGCGTAGACGGTGCCGTGCCCGGTGACGACCGCCGGGCGGGACGCGCCCTGGCGGGGGCGGATCTCCTCCACCTCGGTGCCCTCGAAGAGGGCCACGCCCAGGTCCTCCACCACCCGGGCCAGCCCCGTGACCAGTTTGGCGGGCTGCACGCGGGCGGCGTGCGGCGAGTAGGCGCAGGCGACGGCCCCGGACACCGACAGCCGGGGCTCGTGCTCACCGTCGAGCAGGTGGATGTCGTCGGGCCAGTAGCCCCATTCCTGGAGGTACTCGATGTCCTCGGCCAGGCGCTGGCGCTGTGCGGCGTTGGTGGCCACCAGGCGCATGCCGCCGCGGACGACGTCGGCGTCGACGCCCTCGGCCTCGGCGACCGAGGCCACCTCGGTGACGGTGTCCATCATCGCCCGTTGCAGGGCGACCATCGCGGCCTTGCCGTGTGACTGCGCGTAACGCTCGCGGGAGCCCGCGAACTCCGCGGACAGCCACCCTCCGTTGCGGCCCGAGGCGCCGAACCCGGCGAACTCACGTTCGACCACCGCCACGCGCAGGTCCGGCTGCTCCTTCTTGAGGTAGTAGGCGGTCCACAGGCCCGTGTACCCGGCTCCGACCACGCAGACGTCGTAGTCAGCGGTGCCGGGCAGGGGTGCGCGGCGCTCGGGGAGCCCGGTCTCGCGGAACCAGAAGGAGACGCCTCCGTTGGCGAAGCGCGAGGACCGTGGAATCGCTCTCATCTGCGCGGCAGTGGTGAACAGTCCCATGTTTCCCCCCGAAAAACTGTGCGCTCACGGTCCACCCCGCGGGACCCACGAACTTCCGCCAACCTACACGGGAACGGCGGCCGGTGGGATGCCCTCCCCGCCTTCGGGTCCGGTGGGGCACCGGCGGGGCGTGGATTCGGCTACCGAGAGTTCCGAGGCGAACGCGCCGTCAGCAGCAGGAGCTGTCACGGAGCGTACGCGCGATGGCGGCGAGCTGGCGCACCCCGTCCTCGCCGAGCGGGCCCAGGACGTGTTCGCGCAGCCGCTCGACGTGTCTGGTGCGCGCCTGGCCGATGAAGTCCAGGCCGCTGTCGGTGAGGACGGCGTAGACGACCCGGCGGTCCGAGGAGCAGTTCTCCCGCGCCAGGTAGCCCTCGCGCTCCAGGCGGTCCGCGAGCTTGGTGAACCCGCCCGTGCTCAGGCTGACCTCACGGGCCAGGCGGCTCATGGGCAAGCGGTGGCCGGGGGTGCGCTGGAGGCGTATGAGCACCTCGAACCACGGCCCGGCCATGTCCTTGCCGTCCGGGGTGATGCCGCCCAGGAGCTTGGGCTCGACGACGTTCATGGCCTCGTGGACCAGCCCCCATGCGGTGATGAGGTCGTCGTCGCTCGTCGCGCCGCCCGCGTCACCCGCCCCGCTCGCGCTGCCCGCGGCCTCGATCGGCTCTGTGGTCATGTCCGCTCCCTGTCCCTCCCCGGGGCGGACGCCGACGCGCATCCCACCCACAAGAAATATCTTCCCAGTAAATTTTACTCGACGCGGAACGTTTCGCCCAGTGGATTCGTCCCGAACACGTCACACCCGGCGCGCGGAGTCGCGCACCGGGTCGGGAAGGCGGCTGTGGGAAGGGACGGAGGAGGGAGGTCGCGTAACGGGGTTTCCTCCACGGGGCCCCGCCGGGGACACGGCGGGGCCCCGTGGTCAGTGCCGGGCCGCGACCGCGTCCAGCGCGGCCGCCAGGGTGGACACCATGTGGTCGATCTGCTCCCAGGTGATGATGAGCGGCGGCGAGACGAGCAGCGCCGTCGGGATCGGCCGTACGATCACGCCGCGGGCCCGCGCCTCGGCGAACACCTCCTGGGTGGTGATCCCCCGGCCGTTCAGTGCCTCCTCGGTGAGTTCCACCGCGCCCATGACGCCCAGGCCCGAGCGGACCTCCGCCACCATCGGGTGGTCGGCCAGACCGCGCAGGGCGCCGTCCAGCTGGCGCTCGATCTCCAGCGACACCGTGAACAGGTCCTCGCGCTCCAGGATGTCCAGGTTGGCCATCGCCGCCGCGCACGCCGTCGGGTGCCCGGCGTAGGTGGTCCCGTGCAGGAACGGGTTGCCCTCGCCGTTGTAGAAGGGGTCGGCCACGCGTCCGCTGACCACGACGCCGCCCAGCGGCAGGTACCCGCTGGAGACGCCCTTGGCGAAGACGATCATGTCCGGGTCGACACCGAAGCGCTCGATGCCGAACCAGTTCCCCAGCCGGGCGAAACCGCAGATGACGCTGTCCACGACGAACAGCACGCCGTACTTGTGGCAGATCCGCGACACCTCGGCGAAGTAGTTCTCCTCCGGCAGGAAGACCCCGCCCGCGCCGACCACCGGCTCGGCGAAGAAGGCCGCGACCCGCTCGGGGCCGACCCTGAGGATCTCGGCCTCCAGGGCCTCGGCCGAGTCGTGGGGCACCACGGAGGTGTCCTCGACCAGCCTGCCGTAGCCGCTGCGGAACCGGTCCATGCCCGAGATGCTCGTGCCGAACCCGTGCAGACCGTGGTAACCGCCGGTCCGGCTGATCAGGTGGGTGCGCCCGGGCTGGCCGGTCACCGCCCAGTACCGCCGCGCCAGCTTGGCGGCCGTGTCGATGGACTCCCCTCCCCCGCAGGTCAGGATCACCCGCGGGTCGGCCACCGGGGCGTGCGAGGCCAGGCGTTCGCACAGTTCCACGGCGGGCCCGTTGGCGAAGTCCCCGTAGACCGTGTAGGCGTCCAGGGTGCTGATTTGGCGGTGGACCGCGTCCGCGATCTCGGTACGGCCGTGGCCGACGTTGCAGTACCAGAGGCTGGCCGTACCGTCCAGGTAACGGTCGCCGGAGCTGTCCCAGAGCCACACGCCCTCGGCGCGGGCCACCATGAACTCCGGACCCCTGACCACCGTGTTCATATCGCAGAAGGTGTGCCAGAGGCGGCTGGGCTCCCGCTGTTGCGTGGGAGTGAGTGCGGACGAGACAACCGTTTCGGTCATATGGCGACCTCCGAGCCGTGTCATGCGCGAGAGCGCAGTGGAAAACTCAGGTTGATCCAGCCTGCACACGGGCGCCCGTTGGTGGCAGGTGCTTGCAGGCTAAGCGTGGGACCCGCCTCACAGCAAGAGCCAAAACGAAGATCCATGCCCCGAAACACAAACTTCATGCCGGCTACCCTCGGGGGTCGGCGCCAAAACCCTTGCTGGGCTGGAAAAACTCGCCGAAAAACAATCTGGAATCCGGGCCCGCCGCCGGAGCTTTCACCGACACGGCTGGCGTGGCGTGACGGTGTGCGACCTCCGCGCCACACGCGACGCGCGGCCCCGCGTACACACGAGGGCGGGGCCGACCACCCCCGTACTCGGGAAGTGACCGGCCCCGCCCTGGCCCAAACACCCGCGCCTCGGCCGCGCGGAACAGCCCTTCCGCGTCAGCCGCGCAGGACGGCCCCCGTGCGCTCGGTCGCCAGGGCGACGGCCGCGTCGCGGGCCGCTCCGGCCTCCTCCGCCGTCAGCGTCCGGTCGGCGGCCCGGAAGCGCAGGGCGAAGGCCACCGACTTGCTGCCCTCGCCGACCTGGTCGCCGGTGTAGACGTCGAACAGGCGCACGCTCTCCAGCAGTTCACCGGCGCCCTCGGCCAGCGCGGCGCTGACCCGCCCGACCGGCACCGAGGAGTCCACGACCAGGGCCACGTCCTGCGTGGCCACCGGGTACGTGGAGATCTCCGGCGCGGTGACCGGGGTGCGGGCCCGCTCGATCCGGTCGAGTTCGACCTCCACCGCGGCCGTGCGCTCGGGCAGCCCGAAGGCCTGGACGGTGCGCGGGTGCAGCTCTCCGGCGTGGCCCACGAGCAGGCGCTCGCCGTCCACGCGCACGTACAGCGCGGCGCAGCGGCCCGGGTGCCACGGGGCGTGCTGGTCGGCCTCGACCTCCAGCTCGACCCCCGCCACGCGGGCGAGGTCGCGCGCGGTCTGGATCGCGTCGGCCCATCCGGCCTCCCGGCCCGGGCCCCACCATCCGGCGCGTTCGGCGTGGCCGGAGATCACCGCGCCCACCCGGCGCGGCTGGTCCGGCAGGGCCGCCTCGATCCGGGCCAGCTCCTCGGCGTCGGGCCCGCGGTCCACCGCGAGCATGGGCGCGCGGGGGGCACCGGGCCTGGGCCGGTAGACCAGGCCCGTCTCGTACAGGGCCACGTCGGTGAACCCGCGGCCCGTGTTGCGGGCCAGCGCCTTGAACAGCCCCGGCAGCAGCGTGGTGCGCAGCAGCGGCTCGCCCTCGTTGAGCGGGTTGGCCAGGCGCAGGGCGACGCGGCGGTCGTCGTCGGCCGCCAGCTGGAGGCCGTCGAGGTCGCGTTCACCGACGAAGGGGTAGTTCAGCACCTCGTGGAAGCCGGTCCCGGCCAGGGCGCGGCCGACCGCGCGGCGCAGGCGCTGGCTCGCGGTCAGGCCGCGGCCCGAGGCGCGCGGGCGGATCGAGGGGATGTTCTCGTAGCCCTCGAAGCGGATGACCTCCTCGGCGAGGTCGTTGGGGTCGGTGATGTCGGGTCGCCAGCTGGGCGGAACGACCCTCAGCAGGTCCCCGTCGGCCTCCACCTCGCAGCCGACGGCGCGCAGCCAGCGCTGCGTGGTGCCCTCGGGGTAGTCCACACCGGCGACGGCGCCCGCGTGGGAGGCCCGTACCGTGACCGGCTCGCGCGCGGCGGTGCGGTCCAGGTGGGTGTAGGCGGCCTCGACGGTGGCGCCGCCCAGCTCCGCGAGCAGTTCGACCGCGCGGGTGGCGGCGGCCAGCTGCACGGCCGAGTCCACGCCCCGCTCGAAGCGGCGGGAGGACTCCGAGGACAGCTGGTGGCGCCGCGAGGCGCGGGCGATGTGCATCGCGTCGAAGTGCGCGGCCTCGACCAGCACCTCGGTGCTGGTCAGGGAGATCTCCGTGGTCAGGCCGCCCATGACCCCGGCGATGTTGACCGGGCCGCTGTCGTCGGCGATGACGATGTCGTCGGTGTCCAGGGAGCGCTGGACGTGGTCCAGGGTCTCCAGCTTCTCCCCCGCCTCGGCGGCGCGCACCCGCAGGGCGCCCCGCAGTTGGGCGCGGTCCCAGGCGTGCAGCGGCTGACCGAGTTCGAGCATCACGTAGTTGGTGACGTCGACGGCCAGGGAGACGGGGCGCACGCCGCACTGGTGCAGGCGGCGCTTCATCCACAGCGGGCTGGGCGCGTCGGGGTCGAACCCGGTGGCGCCGCGCAGGACGTAGCGGTCGCACAGGGCCGGGTCGATCTCGGCGGGGTGTCCCTCGCCGCCGGACTCGGCGACGGCGACGTCGGCCGGGTCGTGGAAGCCCACCCCGTACAGCGCGGCGGCGTCGCGGGCCACGCCGCGCAGGGACAGCGCGTAGCCGCGGTCGGGCGTGACGGCGATGTCCAGGACGTCCTCGCGCAGGCCGAGCGGCCCGATGGCGTCCTCGCCCACCGCGCCGAAGCCCTCGGGCAGCACGATGATGCCGCTGTGGTCCTCCCACAGGCCCAGCTCGCTGGCCGAGCAGATCATGCCCGCCGACATGCGGCCGTAGGTCTTGCGGGCGCCGATCCGGAAGCCGCCGGGCAGTTCGGCGCCGGGCAGGCAGACCACGACCAGGTCGCCCTCGGAGAAGTTGCGGGCGCCGCAGACGATCTCCTGCGGCTCTCCGGTGCCGTTGGCCCCGCCCACGTCCACCCGGCAGTAGCGGATGGGCTTCTTGAACCCGGTCAGCTCCTCGATCTCCAGCACGCGGCCGTACACGATGGGGCCGGTGATGTCGGAGCCGAGCTCGTCGACGGTCTCGACCTCCAGGCCCGCCAGCGTGAGGCGGCCGGCGAGTTCGCGGGCGGTGGTGCCGACCGGAAGGTCGACGTACTCCCGCAGCCAGCTCAGGGGGACGCGCATCAGTTCTCACTCCCGAACGCCGAGGTGAAGCGGATGTCGCCCTCGACCATGTCGTGCATGTCGCGCACCCCGTGCGCGAACATCAGTGTCCGTTCGATTCCCAGGCCGAAGGCCCAGCCCGTGTAGACCTCGGGGTCCACGCCCGCGGCGGTGAGCACGCGGGGGTTGACCACGCCGCAGCCGCCGATCTCGATCCAGCCCTCGCTGGAGCAGGTGCGGCAGGGCGCGTCCGGGTCGCCCACCGAGGCGCCCCGGCACACGAAGCACTCCATGTCGACCTCGGCGGAGGGCTCGGTGAAGGGGAAGTAGGAGGCGCGGAAGCGCGTGCGCAGCCCCTCGCCGAACACGCCCTCGACGTAGGCGTCGATGGCCCCGCGCAGGTGGGCCAGGGTGACGCCCCGGTCCACGACCAGGCCCTCCAGCTGGTGGAAGACGGGGCTGTGGGTGGCGTCGAGCTCGTCGGTGCGGAAGGTCTTGCCGGGCGCGACCACGTACACCGGCAGCTCCCGCGAGAGCAGGGCGCGGATCTGCACCGGCGAGGTGTGCGTGCGCATGACCAGCCCGGACTCGCCCCCGTCCGGACCCTGCACGAAGAAGGTGTCCTGCATGGTGCGGGCGGGGTGGTCGGGCTTGAAGTTGAGGGCGTCGAAGTTGAACCACTCGGCCTCGACCTCGGGGCCCTCGGCGATCTCGAAGCCCATGCCGACGAAGATGTCGGCCACGCGCTCGGCGACGGTGGTCAGCGGGTGGCGGGAGCCGCGCGGCGCCCGGTCCCAGGGCAGGGTGACGTCGACGCGCTCCTCGATGAGCACGCGCTCGTCGCGCTCGGCCTCCAGGACGGCCTGGCGGGCCTTGAGTGCCTGGCCGACGTCGCGGCGGGCGCCGCCCACGCGCTTTCCCGCGTCGGCCTTGGCCGCGGGGGGGAGGGCGCCGATCTCCCGGTTGGCCAGGGCCAGCGGGGAGCGGTCCGAGGCGTGCGCGAGCCGGACCTCCTTGAGTTCGGCGAGGTCGGCGGCCGCCTCGACGGCGGCCAGCGCCTCCTCGCGCATGCGGGCGACCTCGTCGGGGTGCAGGGAGGTCACCTCGACGGGGTCGAAGGAATTGTTCGGTGCAGACATGGTTGGTTGCCTCGCCGCCGACGTCCCCGGCTTGGAGGACGGGCGGCAGTCACGGTCCGCGGCGGGGCGGACGAAGCCGACAGGAAGAGCACAGGCGGATTTCGGGCGGGCCCGGCCGAGGACGTGTGTCGCCGGGCCCGGGGCACGCCGTTGCGCCCACCGGGGAGGCTGGAGGGTCTGAGTGCCTCAGACGAACTCGGGTGCCCCGGCGGGCATGGTAAATCGGAACTCCGCGCCGCCGCTGGGGGCGCGTCCGACGGTGATCGTGCCGCCGTGGGCCTCGACGAGGCCCTTGACGATGAACAGTCCGAGGCCGGTCCCGCCCCGGCGCTTGCTGCGCCAGAACTGGCGGAAGACGCGCGGAATGGTCTCGGGCGCTATGCCCTGGCCCTCGTCGCGCACCGACACCGCTGTTCCTCCCTCGCAGGGCTCGATCACCACACTGACAGTACCAGCGCCGTGCCGCACCCCGTTTTCCACGAGGTTGGACAGGATCTGCTCGATCTTGTCGGCGTCGAGCCACATGCGCGGCAGCTTCCCCCGGGTCTCGACCCGGAAGCGCTCCTCCGGTTCGCCGGAGGCGACGCGGCCGGCGACGACCCGGCGCACGGCGTCGGGCAGGTCCACCACCTGGCGGCGCACCTCCAACCGGCCCGACTCTATGCGGGAGACGTCGAGCAGGTCGTGGATGAGGCGGGTGACGCGGTCGGCGTCGGCGTTGACCGTCTCCAGCATGAACAGCTTCTGCTTGTCGGTGAGCCGTTCCCACTTGGCGAGCAGGGTCGAGGTGAAGCCCTTGACGCTGGTCAGGGGTGAGCGCAGTTCGTGGGCGACCTCGGAGACCAGGTCGGCGCGGGAGCGCTCGGCGTGCGCGGAGGCGTCCCGCAGGGTGACGACCAGGCGGACCAGCTCTCCCCCGGGGCGGGCGCGCACGTAGCGCGCGGCGACGAGCACCTCGCGGTCGTCGGGCAGCAGGAGGGCGCGCTCGGCCTGGCGGACGCGGTCGCGCGCGCCGCCGTAGGGGTCGCTGGCCTGCCACCAGTCGTTTCCGTCGACGCCCACGAGGGGCAGGACGGCACGGTAGTCGCGGCCCAGGGCGGACTCGGCGGGGATGCCCAGGACCTGGGCGGCCTGGGTGTTGAAGAGTACGACGCGACCACGGGAGTCGGCCACCACGACGCCGTCGGGCAGGTCGTCGGCGTGCAGAGGAGTGCCGCCCGGTCCGGCGGGCGAGCCGCCGTCGACCTCCCACAGGGCCGCGGGGACCCGGTCGTTCGCGCGGGGCCCGGGAGCGTTCTCGGCGGGGACGTCCACGACCGGTCCGGCTCCGTGCCCGGGGTCGTGCGGGGAGTGAGCGGTCCCGCTGCCCGAGTCCTCCGCCGGGTGGTCCACCTGCCGGCCGCTGCCCACGCCTCTCCCCGCCCCCCTTGAAGGTCCACGACCACAGGCTCCTGGGCCGAGAACCGCTGACCGGTCGTGTCCGCAACACCCGTGGACACCACCGCAGGTTGTCTACCCTGCACTTCCACCTGGTACGCCTCGCGACCCGGGAACGGGCGCCCGACGACAGACGAGCGTACAAGCCCCCCTGCGACGGCCCGTCGCCCGGGAACGGGGATCACGGGCCTCAGCGCACGGCGCGTGCTCACACCATGTCGTCAAGCCTGCCTGCCGGGACAGGAAGGACACGGCGTCGCACCCGCGACACGGGTAGCCCGTCGGACCCCACGCGCGACGCGCATGGACCCTCCCGCGATCCCCAGGCCCCGACCCTATAGGCACGCGGTGCCGATGCACGTGCACTTCGGGCGAACCCGGTACCCGGAATCCGCACGGGCACCGGCGGCCGGGCCCGCACGCGGGAGTTCCGCGAACGCGCCCGAACCATTACCCACAGTAACCATCCACGTCGTGAGCTGGGCCGATCCGAACCCCTCCGACCCGGCTCAGGAACGCCGCTGCTGCCGCGCGGTGGTGTAGAGGCAGACCGCGGCCGCGGTGGCCAGATTCAGGCTTTCGGCCCCGCCGTAGATCGGGACGCTGACCGCGCCGTCGGTCAGGGCGACGGTCTCCTCGGGCAGTCCCCAGGCCTCGTTGCCGAACACCCAGCCGACCGGGCCGTCCAGGTCGCCGCTGTCGGCAACGGCGTGCAGGTCGCGCTGGCCGCTGCCGTCCGCGGCCCACACCCGCGCGCCCACGCCGCGCAGGAAGTCGGCGGCGCGCGCCACGGGGACGCCCACGACCACGGGCAGGTGGAACAGGCTTCCGGCGGAGGCCCGCACGCACTTGCCGTTGTAGGGGTCGACGGAGGCGTCGGTGAAGATGACGACGTCGGCCCCGGCCGCGTCGGCGGTGCGCAGCACCGTGCCCGCGTTGCCCGGGTCGCGGACGTGGGAGAGCACGGCCGCGAGGCGGACGTCGCCGACCCGCTCCAGGGGGACGTCGACGAACTCGCAGACGGCGATGACCCCCTGCGGGGTGACCGTCTGGGCCAGTTCCGACATCACGTCCAGGCTGACCCTGTGGGTGGGCACGTCCACCGCGCGGGCGGCGTCCACCAGGTCGATGTGGCGCTGCATGGCCTCCGCGGTGGCGTAGACCTCGACCACGCCGGGGGCGGTCCCTCCGTGGGGGGACCGCCCCTGGGCACCGTCGACCGCCGCGGCCAGGGCCTCGCGCACAGCCTGCGGGCCCTCGGCGAGGAAGCGCCGCTCGCGTTGGCGGAAGGTGCGCTTGGCGAGCCGCCGAACCCCCTTGATCCTGGGTGAGCGGATGCTCGTGAACTCGTGGCTCGCCATCACCGCTCGCTTAGGCCGCGGCCTCGGTGGGGAGGGCCTTCTTGGCCGTCTCCACCAGGCTGGCGAAGGCGGCCTGGTCGTTGACCGCCAGCTCGGCGAGCATACGGCGGTCGACCTCGATGCCGGCCAGCTTCAGACCCTGCATGAAGCGGTTGTAGGTCAGGCCCTGGGCGCGGGAGGCGGCGTTGATGCGCTGGATCCACAGGCGACGGAACTGCCCCTTGCGGTCCTTGCGGTCCCGGTAGGAGTAGGTCATCGAGTGGAGCATCTGCTCCTTGGCCTTGCGGTACAGGCGCGAGCGCTGCCCGCGGTAGCCGCTGGCCCGGTCGAGAACGACCTTGCGCTTCTTCTTGGCGTTGAGAGCCCGCTTCACGCGTGCCACTGGAACTCCCTAGTTGTCTCTTCCGGCGCGCGCGGCGCGCCGACCGGCCCGGCTGCGTCGAACCCGGCGACCGTGTTGCTTCGGTGGTTCCCTCCCGGAGGCCGTCACCGCACCGGCCGTGGCCGGTGGGCGGGCGCTTCCGCGGAGGGGAGGGCCCGGAACTACTTGCCGAGCAGCTTGCGCATGTTCTTGGCGTCCGCGGGGGAGAGCACGGCCTCGTTGCCCAGCTTGCGCTTGCGCTTGGAGGTCTTGTGCTCAAGGATGTGGTTCTTGTTGGCACGGCGGCGCATGATCTTGCCGGAGCCGGTGACCTTGAAGCGGTCCTTGGCCCCACTGTGGGTCTTGTTCTTCGGCATGTCGCCGTCGTCTCCTACTCCGTCGGAGTGCCACCCGCCCTGAGGGGGCGGCTGACACGGTTCTTCCGCTGCTGTGGCGGGGACACCGCGCGTCGGGGCGCCGCATCCGGGCCGTGCGCGCGCAGCCCTTCTCACCACCCGGTCCCTACCGGCGACCGGGCGGTGGAGGACTCCGCGTCGCTAGGCGTCCGTGCTCTGCTCGCGGCGGGTCTTGTCCCCCGCCGCCGCGCGGGCCTCGGCCTTGTGCTCGGACCGCCGCTTGTGCGGGCCGATCACCATGACCATGTTGCGACCGTCCTGCTTGGGCTGCGACTCCACGGTGCCGAGGTCCTGGACGTCCTCGGCCAGGCGCGCCAGCAGTCGGCGGCCCAGCTCGGGCCGGGACTGCTCACGGCCGCGGAACATGATCGTCACCTTGACCTTGTCACCGCTCTTGAGGAACCGCACCACGTGACCCTTCTTGGTCTCGTAGTCGTGCGGGTCGATCTTCGGGCGGAGCTTGATCTCCTTGATGATCGTGTTCGACTGGTTCTTGCGCGACTCACGGGCCTTGACCGCGGACTCGTACTTGAACTTGCCGTAGTCCATCAGCTTGGCGACCGGCGGGCGCGCGGTCGGTGCGACCTCGACGAGGTCGAGGTCGGACTCCTGGGCCAGACGCAGGGCGTCCTGCACGGAGACGATGCCGACCTGCTCGCCGTTGGGTCCGACGAGACGGACCTCGGGCACCCGGATGCGGTCATTGATGCGGGGCTCTGCGCTGATGAGACCCCTCCCTAGCTATGTCGATTACCTGGGACCGGTCGCCCGCCTGGTGGTGGACGGCCATGTGGACCGGGCCGCCCTCGTCCGTCGGGCCGCCGGTCGAGTCGGGGTCCGCATACAGCGAAAACCCCGCCAGCGTGTGCAAGCGGGGTGATCCGACCGGATATTCCCAGCGAGATCGCGCGCGAGGACCGGGCACCCCGGACACGGGTGCTCGGTCGACGGAACGCGGCGCGATCGGTCGCCGGGCCGGAACCTGCGCGGGCGGTACCCGGCAGGTGGGAGGATCATCTCCGCTTGCGGCTCTGGTGTGGGACACACCAGACCAAGTCGATACCTCATCGTACCAGTGTCCGGAGCCCGTTCGTCCCACCCGGGCGGGCGCCCTCTCCGGCCCCGCTCAGGCGGAGACGGAGCGGCGGGCCAGCTCCGCCTCACCGGCCGCGCGCATGGCCTCCACGGGCACGTCGCCCACACCGGTCATCAGGCGGACCTGCTCGACGGCCTGGTGCAGGAGCATGGGGAAGCCGCCGACCACGCGGCCGCCGCGCGCGGCGACGGCCTCGGCGGCGCGGGTGGGCCAGGGCGAGTAGACGACGTCGAACAGGTCCGCGCGCGAGGCGGCGAGCAGGTCGGCGTGGAGGTCGGCCGCCCCCGAGGGCAGGGAGGACACGACCAGGTCCACGTCCAGGTGCTTGTCCACCTCGGCGAGCGGCGCCACCTCCAGCGGGTGGCCCGTGCGGCGGGCCGCGGCGGCCACCTGCCCGGCCCGGGCCGGGTCGCGGGCCAGCACGGTGACCGGCGCGGTCAGGCCGAGCAGGCGCAGTGCGACGAGGGCTGAGGCCGCCGTGGCCCCGGCTCCCAGGACGACCGCGCTGCGGGGGGCGTCGGCCCCGGCCTCGGCCAGGGCCGCGGTGATCCCCGCCACGTCGGTGTTGTGGGCGTGCCACTCACGCCCGCGGCGGACCAGGGTGTTGGCGCCGCCCGCATGGAGGGCCAGGTCGGAGACCGTGTCGGCCAGCTCCAGGGCGCGGCGCTTGAGCGGCATGGTCAGGGACAGCCCGGCCCACTCCCCGCCGAGTCCGGCGAGGAAGGGCGCGAGCCCCTCCTCACCGCACTCGTGCAGGCCGTAGGACCACTCGTCCAGGCCCATCGCCGCGTAGGCGGCGGTGTGCAGGACCGGTGAGAGAGAGTGGGCCACCGGCGAGCCCAGGACGGCGGCGCGCACCGTTCCCATGTCAGCGTCTCCCTACCACTCGGCCTGGTTCTCGGCCACCATCTGGTTGTGCTCCTCCAGGGTCGTGGAGAAGCCGGTGTGACCGTTCTCGGGGTCCACGAGCGCGAAGTAGAGGTAGTCCTCCTCCGCCGGCTCCAGGGCCGCCTCGATGGCGTCCTGCCCGGGGGCCACGAACGGCCCGGCGGGCAGCCCGGTCATGCCGTAGGTGCTGTAGCCGCGCGGGTCGGCCTCGCAGGAGGCGCGCTGCTCGTCGTTGAGGAAGGTGCCCTCCTCACCCAGGACGTAGAAGCACGTGCTGTCCATCTGGAGCTGCATGCCCTCCTCCAGGCGGTTGTGCACGACCGCGGAGATGAGGGGCATGTCCTCCTTGGTGCCGGTCTCGGCCTGGATGATGGCCGCGATCGCCATGATCTCGTTGGCGTCGTAGCCCAGCGCCTCGGCCCTGCCCTCCAGACCGATCTCCTCGGCGACCTGGGTGTGCTGGGTGACCATCGTCTTGAGCACCGAGAGCGCGTCGGCTCCCGGGTCGAAACGGTAGGTGGACGGGAACAGGTAGCCCTCGGGTCCCTCGGTGGCGTAGTCGGGCAGGCCGAGTTCGTCGGTCTGGGCGTAGGCCGCGTCCAGCTCCTCGACACTCAGGTCGGTGGCCTCGGAGATCCTCTCGAAGATCCCGTCCGTGCGCAGCCCCTCGGGGATGGTGACGCGCCCGCCGACGCGGCTGGCCGGGTCGAGCAGGGCGGCCACGGCGGCCTCTCCGCTCATGCCCTGGGCCAGGGAGTAGGTGCCGGGGGCCAGTCCGGAGCCGAGCTCCTCCTCGGGGACGGCGTCCAGCGCGTTGAGGAACGCGCGGGGGCTGGCCACGATCCCGGCCTCGGCGAGGTTCTCTCCCACGACCGAGCCCGCGTCGCCCTGCTCGATGACGAACACGGTCTCGCCGCTGCCCTGGCCGTCGAAGTCGGCGGGCAGGACGTAGGTGCGGATGACGGCGTAGCCGCCGCCCGCCACGACCAGGAGCAGGACCAGGGCCAGCACGATCGTCAGGGCCCGGCTCCTGCGGCGGCGCTTCCTGCCGCCCTTGCCCGCGTTGGCGCGGGCCCTCTTGAGCTCCTTGGCCTTCTTGCGGCTGCTGCGTCCGCCCCCGTAGGCCTCGGCGATGTCGGCGAGGTTGGGCTCCTCGTACTCGTCCTCCTCCTCGGGCTCCTCCTCCGGCTCCTCGCGGCGGCCGCGCCTGCGGCGGCCTCCGCGCCGACCGCCGTCGTCGGCCGCGGACGCGCGGCGGGAACGGCGGGGACGGGGCTCGGGCTCCTCCTCGGGGGCCTCCTCTGGGGCCTCTTCGGCCAGGGGCTCGTCGGGCTCCTCCTCGGGGGCCTCGTCCTCCTGCGGGACCTCCTCCTCCACCGGGGCGCCGCGCCTGCGGCGCCCGCCGCGGCGGCGGCCTCCCCGATCCGCCTCCGCCTGCCTGCGGCGGGAGCGGCGCGAACGCGGCTCGGGGTCCTCCTGCGGCTCCTCGTCCGGGTCCTGGGCCTCGAACGCGCCGGAGTCGGGCTCCGGGGAAGCGGCGAAGGCGTCGGTGCCGGGGAAGGCACCGCTGTCGGCGGGGGCGTCGGAACGCTCGTCCCACGGGTCGCGGTCGGCGCGGGCGCGGCGGCTGCGACGGGCCGGGGGCTCCTCGACCGCGGCGAACGCGCCGGTGTCGGCGGAGCCGCTGACGCCGGGGAAGGTCCCGGAGTCGAAGACGCCGCTGTCCTCGGGGGCGTCGTCCAGGAAGCCGCCGGTGGGCTCGTCGTCGCGCCTGCCGCGCCTGCGGCGCGCGCGGCGGCCGCGGGGCTCCTCCTCGGGGGGCGGAGCCGCGGCGGCGGGGGCCTCGTCGGCCGGGGCGCCGCGCCTGCGGCGCCCTCCGCCGCGGCGGGGCTCCTCGGGCTGGGGCTCGGGTTCGGGCTCGGGCCCGGGGCGGGCGCGGCGGCCGCGCCGGGGCGGCTCCTCCTCCCCGGAGGAAGCCGCCGCGGGGCCCTGCGCGGGCCGGACGGGCGCGGCGGCCTCACCCAGGTTGGCCAGGGCGGCCAGGGCGTCCTGGGTCGGGTCGCCCGCCGGGCCGTCCTGGCGGGAGCGCGCGGGGCCCTGGGGGCGGGGCGATGGGGGTTCCTGGGACCGGGGTGTCTCCTCGGTCTGACGGCGGGGGGCACTGGAGCGGGCGGCGCGTCCACCGCGCAGGGCGTCGGCGGCACCGCCGCGCCGGGTGGGGCCCGAGGGACCGGAGTGGCCGGAAGGACCGGAAGGGCCCGAGGGACCGGAGGGGCCTTCCGCGGGCGGCTCGGCGCGGTGGCGGCGCCCGGGCGGCTGTCCTTCGGGGCTCAGCGGGTCGTACCCGCCGCCGCGGGACGCGTGCCGGGAGGCGCGGAACTCACCCGTGCCGGAGTCCTCGTTCCAGTCCGCCGGTTCGGGGCGCGCCCTGCGGCCGCGCGAGGGCGGCTGCGCGGGCGGGGGGCCGCTGAGCGGGTCGTAGTCGTAACCGCGCTCGCGGTCGGCTCGCCCACGATAGGGAGTGTCGGGGTAATCATCCCTGTCGTTCATCATTCTCCCTGGCTGGAGCGGACGATCTCGCCCGGGGGATGGCCTGTTGACCGTTCCTGGTCCAAGGCGCTCTGGAGGAGCACCGTGGCGGCGGCCTGGTCGATGACCGACCTGCGGGCCCGGCCGCCCTTGGCGCCCTTGGCGGCGAAGGAGGCACCGGAGAGCAGCTGGCTCTGGGCGGTCACCGTGGTGAGGCGTTCGTCGACCAGGCGGACGGGGACGGGGTGCAGGAGGGCGGCGAGCGTGCGCGCGAACTCCCTGGCGGAGCGGGCCGCCGGGCCCTCCTCCCCCGACAGCGAGGCGGGGTAGCCCACCACGACCTCCCGTGCCTGCCGTTCCAGGACCAGCAGGGCGATGCGCTGCGTGTCGCCCTTTCCCCTCCGGATGGTCTCGACCGGGCTGGCGAGCATGCCGCTGGGGTCGCTCGCGGCGACTCCGATGCGTGCGTTGCCGGGGTCGACGGCCAGGCGCACACCGTGCCTCACGAGGACCTCTTCCCGGAACCGGAAGCGGTGCTCGGGCGGGCCGTGCCGTTGCGGACACGGCACCGCGGCTGGGAAATCCTCAACACGGTGGTCCTGTTCGTCAGCTGGATCGCGGGAAAGTCCGCACAGACAGCCGTGTGATCGGCTGTGACGCGCCACAGTATGCCCGATTCGATGACAGCACGCAGCCTCAACGGTGTTGGGCGCCGTGCGGGGCCGCGGGCCGCGTCGGCCGCCTCCTACGGGGCGGTTCCGGCGGGGTCCGGGTCGGACGCGCTCCGTCAGAGTGTAAAACACCCCGGAGCCGGTGCTGCGCGGGCGAACGCCGCCGCGGCACGCGGTCGCCGGGCCCGGGGCGGTTCCCCCGCAGGTGGCGGCGGGTCCGGACCCGGTGGGGGCAAGCGTGCCCGAGCACCGTGGAATCCTCCACACAGTCACGCTTGGTTATGTTACATATTCATTTCGTGTCCATGCGGGGTCCGGTCGGCGCGCCCGGGGAAACGGCCGGGCCGGGTGGTCCTCGTCACGCCGGACACACGTCCGCGCACACGCGTCGGGCGTGCGCGGCACCGGTGCCGCGCACGCCCGTCGAAGCCGTCGGTCTAACCCCTGGCCACGCGCTCCTCGACGGCGCGCAGGGCCTCGTCCACCTTGGTGGCGTCGCTTCCGCCGCCCTGGGCGATGTCGGGCTTGCCGCCGCCACCGCCGCCGAGCGCGCGGGCCGCGATGCCCACCAGCTCGCCCGCCTTGATCCCGGCCTTCTGCGCGGCCTTGTTGGTCGCGATCACCACGACCGGGCGGTCCTTGGGCACGGCGGTCATCGCCACGACCGCGGGCTCGTCCTCGCCGAGGCGGCCGCGCACGTCCAGCACCAGCTTGCGCAGGTCGTCGCCGCTGGCCCCCTCCGGCGCGGGGGCGGCCACGACCAGCGCGGCGCCGTGGCGGCGGGCGCCCTCGGCGATCGAACCGGCCGCCTGGAGCACCTGGGCCGCGCGCAGCTTCTCGATCTCCCGCTCGGCGGCGCGCAGCCGGGAGACCATGGAGTCGATGCGCTCGGGCAGTTCCTCGCGCGGGGTCTTGAGCTGTTCGGACAGCTGCCCGACCAGTGTCGACTCCTTGGACAGGCGCCGGAAGGCGTCCACGCCCACCGCCGCCTCCACGCGGCGCACGCCCGAGCCGATGGAGGACTCGCCGAGCAGCTTGACGATGCCCAGCCTCGCGGTGGAGGGCACGTGGGTCCCGCCGCACAGCTCGACGGAGTAGTCGCTCATCTCCACGACGCGTACGCGGTCGCCGTACTTCTCGCCGAACATGGCCATGGCGCCCATCTTCAGCGCCTCGTCCAGGCTCTTCTCCTCGGTCTGGACCGGGATGTCGCCCGCCAGGACGGTGTTGACCTCCTCCTCGACCTCGGCCAGGCGCTCGCCGCCCAGCGCGCTGTCGGCGGTGAAGTCGAAGCGCAGCTGGCCGGGGCGGTTCTCCGAACCGGCCTGGCCCGCGGACGGGCCCAGCGCGTTGCGCAGCGCCGAGTGGATGAGGTGGGTCGCCGAGTGCGAGCGCTCGATGGCGTGGCGGCGGCCGGTGTCGATGCCCGCGTGCACGGTGTCGTCCAGGACCACCTCCCCGGAGCGGACGGTGCCGCGGTGCACGAACAGGCCGGGCAGCGGCTTCTGCACGTCCTCCACGTCCACCACGCCGCGGCCGTCCACGGTCAGCGTGCCGGTGTCGGCGAGCTGGCCGCCGCTCTCGGCGTAGAACGGGGTGCTGTCCAGGACGATCTCGACCTTGTCCCCCGCACGGGCCGCAGGTGCCGAGACGCCGTCCACGACGATGCCCTTGACGCGCGACTCGCTCTCGGACTCGGTGTAGCCGAGGAAGTCGGTCTCCCCCGCGCCCTCCAGCATCCGCGCGTACAGGGAGATGTCGGCGTTGCCGAGCTTCTTGGACCTGGCGTCGGCCTTGGCGGTGTCCTTCTGGCGCTGCATGAGCTCGCGGAAGGAGGACTCGTCCACGGACAGGCCCTGCTCGGCCGCCATCTCCAGGGTGAGGTCGATGGGGAAGCCGTAGGTGTCGTGGAGCTGGAAGGCGTCCGTCCCGGAGAAGACGGTGCCGCCCCCGGCGCGCGTGCGCTCGGCGGCGCGGCCGAACAGCGCGGTACCCGCCCGCAGGGTCTCGGCGAAGTTGCGCTCTTCGGTGTCGATCACACCGTGGATGACGTCGGCCCGGTCCAGCAGGTCGGGGTAGATGTCCTTCATCGCGTCGATGCTGACCTCGGTCAGCTCGTGCAGGAAGGCGGTCTCGGTGCCCGAGAGCAGGCGCAGGTTGCGGATGGAGCGGCGCAGGATGCGGCGCAGGACGTACCCGGCCTTCTCGTTGCCGGGCCGCACGCCGTCGCCCACGAGCATGACGGCGCTGCGCACGTGGTCGGCGACCACGCGGAGCATGACGTCCTGCTCCTGGCTGTCGCCGTAGCGGGTGCCGGTGAGCTCGGCGGCGCGGTGCAGGACGCGGCCGATGATGTCGGTCTCGTAGATGTTGTCGACGCCCTGCAGGACCGCCGCGAGGCGCTCCAGGCCCAGGCCGGTGTCGATGTTCTTCTTGGGCAGCTCCCCGAGGATGGGGTACTCCTTGCCGCTGCCCTCGCCCCGCTCGTACTGCATGAAGACGAGGTTCCAGATCTCGATGTAGCGGTCCTCGTCGGCCTCGGGGCCGCCGTCGACGCCGTACTCGGGACCGCGGTCGTAGAAGATCTCGGAGCAGGGGCCGCAGGGACCGGGCACGCCCATGTCCCAGTAGTTCTCCTCCTTGCCCATGCGCTGGATGCGCTCGGGCCGCACGCCCACCTTGTCGCGCCAGATCGCCTCGGCCTCGTCGTCGTCGAGGTAGACGGTGACCCACAGCCTCTCGGGGTCGATGCCGAAGCCGCCCTCCTCCACGGGCGTGGTGACCAGCTCCCAGGCCAGCGGGATCGCCCGCTCCTTGAAGTAGTCGCCGAAGGAGAAGTTGCCCAGCATCTGGAAGAACGTGGCGTGCCGGGAGGTCTTGCCGACCTCCTCGATGTCCTTGGTGCGGATGCACTTCTGCACGCTGGTGGCGGTGTCGTGGGGGGGCGTGCGCTGACCCAGGAAGTAGGGCTTGAACGGAACCATGCCTGCGGGCACCAGCAGCAGCGTGGGGTCCTCGGCGATGAGGCTTGCCGAGGGCACGACGGTGTGTCCGTTCTTCTCGAAGAAACTGAGGAAGCGGCGCGCGATCTCTGCCGTCTCCATTGATGCCCTCCTGCTGCTCGGCTCCGCCGCCCTGGGCGACGTGGCTGTCCCTGCCGGGACCGTGGTCACGCGTGGTCGGTAGGCGCCCATCGTAGAGGGAACCGTGATGCCGGCGCGCGCGGTTTGCGGGTGGCCGCCGGGGCCGTCCTGGTCAGGACAACGGCGGCGGCGCGGTTGTTCCCAGGCTATCGCCGCTGGCCACTGACACATCCCCGTGGGAACGGCGAAGGGCCCGGCGGTCTCCCGCCGGGCCCTCGTCCGTCACTCCGGTGAACCGGTACACGGCCGGACCGACCGGCCGCGACCAAGCAGCTAGACGCCGTAGAACGCCCGCACCTTCGGGGCGAACATAAGGCCGGTCATCGTGCCGTGGAAGGCCAGCTGGAGCAGCGCCGTGGGCGGTTCCTCCATGGAGACCGACCCGATGATGCCGGCCACCAGGATCAGCGACGCGACGATGTTGAAGGCGACGACACCCCAGTAGACCCCGGACTTGCGGCGCCCCATGATAGCGGCGAGCCAGGTCGAAGCGATCCCGTAGACCAGCGGGATCAGGGCGACGAAGCCGCCCACGACGCTGAGGAGGCCCAGGGCCGTGGTGAGCGCGGGGTCGGACACCTCGGCCGAGCTACCAGCGGCCGCGCCCAAGCCCACACCGAGCAGGACCATCCCACCCAGGAGCACACCGAAGAGGATGCCGATCGGGCCGCCGATGAACATCAGGACGCGGACTGCGGTGGCCGCTCCCGGCATCGTGTCGGGGTTGCCGGGCGCACCGTCGAAGCGCGGAGGAGGAGGCGGGCCGCCCAGGGCGCCGTAGGGGTGACCGCCAGGGCCCTGCGGCTGGGGGTAGCCGTAGCCGCCCTGGTGGGGGTGCTGCGGCTGCTGAGGGTACGGCGGCTGGCCGGGGCCGGGGCCGGAGGGAGGTGAGGGATGCACCGTGGTCCTCTCTGGGGAAGTGACGTGGACGGCAGGGAGACTCCGCGGAGCGTGACCCGATGACGACGAACCCCGACCTTCGCGCGGGCCTGAAGGGTAGGAGCTGCCGATCAGTACCCGGTGTAGGGGCTGGTCGGCGCGGACGTGTAGTAGTTCCGGCTCGCCGGAACCACCATCAGGACGATCATCCCGATCGCGAAGAGCAGAGGAACGACCGATCCGACGACGCCGGTGAACATGTTGACGAGCAGCAGGAGGGCGGCCAGGGTCTGGAAGACCACGACCGACCAGAGGATGCCGCCGCTGCGTCGGCCCATGAACGAGGCCAGGGCGGTGGAGATGAGGCCGTACACGAACATGACACCGCCCGTGACCGCCAGGACGGCGACGATCTCGGCGGTACCGACGTTGACGCCGGCCTCCTGGACGCTCTCGGCGAATACCTGGCTGAACTCGTTGTCGCCACCGGCCAGCAGGCCGATCAGCAGGATGACGCCGCCGAGGAGCAGGCCGGAGACACCACCGATGAACATGAGCACCCGGACGGTGATCGCGGTGCCCGGCATCTTTTCCGACTTCGGCCCGGGGGCGCCCGGGTATCCGGGCGGACCCTGCTGGTAGGGGTCGTGTCCCCCCTGGGGACCGTAAGGCGGCTGCTGGGGCGGGTACATGGCGTTTCCTCACCTCATCGACTGGTTCGTCCAACCCTACAGACGCACGCCGCAGGGCGACGATTCGCCAATTCGACGCAAAAGTCCATGATCGCCCGATTTCCCCCCCGCACCGGTGGCCACCAGCGGCTACTCGTGGTCGGAGAGCCCCCGGGGCGTACCGTCCGCGGAGCGCAGCGCCCGGCGCCCGGGCGCGTAGCGGCGCATCATCTCCGCCTCCTCCTGCCGGACCGCCTCGGCGAGGTCCTCGTTGAGTTCGCGCAGGGCGCCGCGGTACTCGCTGACCTGGCCCTCCACGCGCTCGGCGATACCGCCCGGGGTGAGGGCCCGCCGGGCGCGGTGGACGCGGTGGACCGCGTAGCCGCCGATGGCGGCCCCCGCGGCGAGGTAGAACAGTCTGCCGATCACCGGTTCGCCTTCCTCCTGCGGGTGCGCACGACCGCCAGGGCCCTGCGCTGGCCGAGGACGCGGCGCACGCCGTAGGACAGCGAGGCCGCCTTCACCAGCGGTCCGGTGATCACCGAGCGGGTCAGCGCGGTCATCGTGGAGACGTCCTCGGAACTGGCCTGCACGTTGGCGGTGATCTCCTCGACCCGTTCCAGCGAGGTGTTGGTGCGCTCCACCGTGGACGCGACGTCGTCCAGCAGGGGCGGGGTGCGGTCCCCCAGTTCCGACACGACCTTGGTCGCCTCGTTGATGAGCTTGATGAGCTTGACGAGCGCCACGCACATGAACGTGGCCAGCACCGCCCAGACCACCGCGGCGACGAGCGCGGCGACCTCTCCTCCGGTAAGCATGCGGGCTCCGTGGACAGATAGAGGGTGACTTCGAGGATGTGCGGCGGCCCCTCGCGCACGCGCCGGGACCGGGGGGCCGGGGGACGCCGGCGACCGCGCCGGACCGGGCGCCGCCAACGGGCGTTCCCGGGCTCGGCGGATCCTCCCCTGTGGTCCGCGCGGGACGGGCCGGTTTCGGCCGACCCTATCGCGTCCCGCCTCCGGGTGGGCGAGGACGCCACGGCGCGTCCGCACCCCCGCGGGATGGCCGCTCCGGGCCACGGGGATCGACGCTCCGCCCGCACCGGGGGACAATCGACCGCGAGCCCGGTCCTTCCGAAAAGCTGACTACGATGTGCGGACACTCAGCCGCCCCTCGGCCCCAGAAGCATCGACAGGACGCTCATGAGCCCTCGTTCTCCCCGAGAGATCTCCGTACTGGTACCGCCGGACCTGGCCCCCCTCTATCCGGACGACCCCTCACGGATCGGTCCCTACCTCGTCCTCGGACGGCTGGGGCAGGGGGGCAGCGGCACCGTCTACGCGGCCGTGGACACCGCCTCCGCGAGCGCGGACGACCGTCTGGTGGCAGTGAAGGTCCTCACATCCGCCGAACTGGAGTCCGCTGACGCCTACCCCGCGCTGGAGCGGCGGCTGCGGGCCCTGTCCAACGTCGACTCCGCGCGCGTGGTCGTCCCCCTGGCCTTCGACAGCGACGCCAACCCCCCGTGGCTGTCCATGCCCTACATGGCGGGCGAGCGGCTGTCCCACTTCGTCACCAAGCGCGGCGGGCTGGGCACCGGAAAGCTGATCGCGCTGGCCACCGGCCTGGCCGAAGGGCTGTCCGCGCTGCACGCGCGCGGCGTGGCGCACGGGTCGCTGCGCCCCAGCGAGATCCTGCTGGAGTCGCGCGGTCCGCACATCATGGAGTGCGCGGTCGTGGCCTCCCCCGAGCGCATGCGCGGGGCGGGGGCGACCTGGCTGAGTCCCGAGCGCTTCCGCGGCGGGGCGGCCACGCCCGCCGCCGACGTGTTCGCCTGGGGCGCCGTGGTCGCCTTCGCCGGGACCGGGCGCCTGCCCTTCGGCCCCGGTGAGCCCGAGGAGATCGCCGAGCGCGCAGCGCAGGGCTCCTTCGACCTGACCGGTCTGGCCAAGGGGCTGCGACCGGTGGTCGGGCGCTCGCTGGACCCCGACCCGGACGGCCGCCCCAGCCTGCGCGAGGTGATCGGCGCGGTCATCGCTGTGTGGCAGGCGCAGAACGCCGCGGAGGGCGGCGGGGGCGCTGCGGGCTCCCCGGCCGGGGGCGCGGCCGCCGCACCGGACCGCGACGAGCTGGCGCGCATCCTGGAGCGCGAGTGGCACGCCGTGGAGCCCCCCGCGCGGGTGCCCGAGGTCATCCGGCTGGAGGGGCGCATGTCCAACCGGCGCCCCACACGGGCCGTGTTCCTGGCCGCGAGCGCGGTGCTAGCGCTGGCGCTGGTCGGCGGCGGCGTGTGGGGCGTCTCGCGGCTGCTCGCCCCCGAGCAGGGGGACGCCCTGGTCGCGGGCGCCGCCGGGGAGGGGTCCGCGTCGCCGAGCCCCGTCGCCGAGGAGGACCCGCTGACCCTGGTGGTGCGGTTCGACCCCGCCGAGCAGGAGTCCCCCGAGACGGGGCCGTGGGTGTACACCCCCGTCGACCGCGAGGACGAGCCGGTCCGCGGCCGGGGCATCCCCAGCCACGCGGCCTGGGCCGAGCAGTGGGACGCGGCCGGGGAGCCCGGCGAGGCCGTCATCGCCCCCGACGCCGAGGTCCTCTGCGCCAAGTTCTGCGCCGCGCCCGAGCACCTGTTCATCGACGAGGAGGGCCGCGGCACCTGGGAGCTGACCGGGAGCGACTTCGTCGACTACCTGTCGTGGGGCCCGGTGGTCATCGTGGAGGTGACCTTCGCCGAATCCGCCGGGGAGGGGGACGAGGGGCCCCGCGAGATCGTGCGGGTCACGGAGCTGTTCACCGACTGACCGCCGCGGCAGGGGCGCCCGCCCGGGCCTCCACGGGGGGCGGGCGGCGCCGGGCCGCCGCACGCGCGCCGGCGCCGAGGGCCGCTGCCCCGGCGCTCAGCCGCGCTGGCCGCCGCCCCGCAGGACCTCCTTGATGCGCTGGAGGACCTCGCCGAAGCGCCGTTCGGCGCCGTGCTGGGTGGGCCGGTAGTACTCGCGGTCGGCGAGGCCGTCGGGGGCGTGCCTCTGGGGGGCGACGCCGCCGGGGAAGTCGTGGGCGTAGCGGTAGCCCTTGCCGTGGCCGAGTTCGGCGGCGCCCCGGTAGTGGCCGTCGCGCAGGTGGGCGGGGACGGGCCCGGCCAGGCCCGCGCGCACGTCGGCCGCGGCGGCGTCGATGGCGGAGACGACCGCGTTGGACTTGGGGGCCAGGCTGATGTGGATGACGGCCTGGGCGAGGTTGATGCGGGCCTCGGGCATGCCGATGAGCTCCACGGCCTGGGCGGCGGCCACGGCGGTCTGGAGGGCGGTGGGGTCGGCCATGCCGACGTCCTCGCTGGCGTGCACGACCACGCGGCGGGCGATGAAGCGGGGGTCCTCCCCCGCCTCGATCATGCGGGCGAGGTAGTGCAGGGCGGCGTCGGGGTCGGAGCCGCGCATGCTCTTGATGAAGGCGCTGACGACGTCGTAGTGCTGGTCACCGGAGCGGTCGTAGCGCACGGCGTGCCGGTCCACGGCGCGTTCGACGTGTTCGGCCGTGATGGTGACCGGCTCCGCGCCGGGGGCGCCGGCGACGAGCGCGGCGGCCTCCAGGTAGGTCAGGGAGCGGCGGCCGTCGCCGCCCGCGAGGCGTACGAGGTGGTCCGCGCCCTCGTCGGAGAGCGTGTAGCGCCCGTCCAGCCCGCGCTCGTCGGCCAGCGCCCGGTCCACCAGGGCGCGGACGTCGGCGTCCTCCAGCGACTCCAGGGACAGCAGCAGCGAACGCGACAGCAGGGGGCTGACCACGGAGAAGAAGGGGTTCTCGGTGGTGGCGCCGATGAAGCTGACCCAGCGGTTCTCCACGGCGGGCAGCAGCGCGTCCTGCTGGGTCTTGTTGAAGCGGTGGACCTCGTCCACGAAGAGCAGGGTGCGGGTGCCGTGCATGCCCATGCGGCGCCGGGCGTCGTCGACGACGGCGCGCACGTCCTTGACCCCGGCGTTGACGGCGGACAGCTCCACGAAGCGGCGCTTGGTGACGCGGCTGACCACAGTGGCCAGGGTGGTCTTGCCGGTACCGGGCGGGCCCCACAGGAACACGGACATGGGCGCGTCGTCCTCGACCAGGCGGCGCAGCGGGCTGCCCTCGCCGAGCAGGTGGCGTTGGCCCACGACCTCGTCGAGGGTGCGGGGGCGCATGCGCACGGCGAGCGGTTCCTGGCCCCTGGCGGCCTCCGCGCCGGCGTCGTCGAAGAGCGTGTCGGACACCTGTCCAGGGTAGGCGGCCGGGGGCACCGGTCAGGTCGTGGTCGCCACGGCGGCGCGGTCCCGCGCGGGCTCGGTGGAGGGGATCATGCGGGTGATGAGCAGGGCGATGTCGTCGCCGCGCCCGGCCGGGGCCATCTCGGCGATGACGTGCGCGGCGGCCTCGGGGTCCTCGTGGTGCTCGGAGAGCGCCGCGCCGACCCGGTCCAGCCCCTCGCCCATGGGCACCTCGGAGCTCTCCACGAGTCCGTCGGAGCACAGCAGCAGGGCGGTGCCGGGCGGGAGCATGCGGGTGGTGACGGCGTACTCGGGGTCGGAGAGCACGCCCAGCGGCGGGCCGGTCTCGGGCTCCCAGAGCTCGTAGCCGCTCCGGGTGGCCAGGACGACCGGCGGCTGTCCGGCCCAGGCCGCCTGCATGACGCCGCTCTCGCGGTCCACGACGAGGTAGCCGCAGGTGGCGAAGACGATCTCGCCGGTCTCGGTGAGCAGGCGGTTGGTCTCGCCCAGGACGACGCCGGGGTCGGACTGGTTGGTGGCGTAGGCGCGGAAGGCCACGCGGATCTGGCCCATGGCGGCCGCCGCCTCGACGCCGTGCCCCTGGACGTCGCCGACCAGGAGGCCGACCTTGTTCTCGGGGAGTTCGATGACGTCGTAGAAGTCGCCGCAGATGCGCCAGTCGGCGCGGGAGGGCAGGTACTTGGTGGCGATGTCCATGTCCGGGAAGCTGGCCACCTGGCGGGGCAGCATGCGGCGCTGGACCGCGTCGGCCAGTTCCAGCTCGGCCTGCTGCGCCTTGATGCGCTGGAGGGCCTGCCCGGCGAGTCCGGCGAAGGTGAGCATGAGCGCCCGCTCGTCGCGGCTGGCGTGGTGGGGGCGGTCCCAGACCATCTGCCACACGCCCAGGGCGACCTTGCCGTCGCCGAAGATGGGCACGGTGGCCCAGGCCTGGCCGCGCACCTGGCGCATGAGTTCGACGGCGGCGGGGAAGCGGCTGATGATCTCGGCGCGGCTCTCGAAGAAGCGGGGCTGGCGGTCCTGGATGACCGCGCCCATGGGGAAGTCGGTGTCGTCGGCGCGGCGGCCGTCTATGCGCTCGATGTTGCTGGTGGCGCTCTTGGCGTGGGCGCTGGGCGAGCTGCGCAGCAGTCCGTTCTCGACGTAGAGGGCGACGGCCTGGACTCCGCCGAAGATGGGCAGGAACTCCTCGCTGAGCAGGTCCATGACCTTGTCGACGGTGGTGGCCGAGACGAGTTTGGAGGACAGCTCGGTGACCAGGCGGCCGTGCTCGGCCTCGGTGCGGCGGCGGTCGGCGAGGCGGCGCACGAGCTGGACGTGCTCGGTGACGTCGTCGACGATGCCCACGAGGCGGTCGGGGGCGCCGGGCACGTAGCGGGCGCGCACGTGCAGGGAGCGCTCGTCGCCGAGGCGGTCGAAGACGCGGAAGCGCTGCTCGTAGTCGCGCCCGGCGAAGGATGCGGAGATGGCGTCGCGCACGCGGGCGATGTCGTCGGGGTGGACGCGTTCCAGGATGCGTTCGAGCTCGCGGTCGTTCCCGGCCAGCAGCGCGCCGAGCGGGGTGGGGCCGAACATCTCGCGCAGGCGTCCGCTGACCGGGTCCAGACTCCACAGCACGGAGTCGGAGTTGTCGGTGCGCAGTTCGCCGATCACGCGCAGGTCGGCCTCCTCGGTGGAGAGCGGGTGCAGCAGGACGACCGCGCGGGCGCCCTCCGGGCCGTCCCCCGGCAGGGGGCGCAGCTCGGCCTCCACCAGGTGGGCGGCCTTGTCGGCGATCTTCAGGCGCAGGCGGGACCGGCGGCCCCAGCGCCCGTCCAGGGCCTCGTGGTGGGCTCGGGCGCCGCGCTGGGCGTCGTCACCGTCGAGGAGGTCGAACCAGGCCCCTCCGGCGAGGTCGGAGGCGTCGCGGCCGAAGAGTTCGGTGAAGGCCAGGTTGGCGTGCACGATCGCGCCGTCGGCCAGGGTGAGCACCATGGGCTCGGGGGCGTGGGAGAACGCCTCCGCGAGAGCGCTCTCGGAACCATCGCCTGAAGCGCGTTTTCCGTTCACGTATGACTCATCCTCATGTCGTCTCGGACGTCACACCCGCGCGCAGGCGCGGTCACCCTTGAAACGTTCCGACCGGCTCATTCTAGTGTCCGGGGCTGGGCCGGATCTGGTGCCGGAACAGGGGCAGGGCCGATGCACGCGTCGTCCGGCGTCCGTGTGACCTGGCTGGACGCGGACCCGCGTGCTCCATCGGCGCGACGGGAGGGCGGTCGATTCCGCACCCGGGGTCGCACCCGAGCGACCACAGGATGGAAATCGTTACGCCCGTGTGACTCAACAGCGCAGAATGCACTCCGCCACCACTTCCGCCCGTGACCGGGGGTGTCCCCGTGAGATACGTGTCCACTCCACAACACGTTCTCATCGCGGCTCGGAAGGGGTGATTCGCCCTCAACGGTAGGGGATGACGGCTGTCCGCGCATCCGTACCGGGGCACCGGGGCCGTGTCCGGCCACGAACACACCCCTCCATGACGCCCGATAACTACCCGTTTTCGCCGAGTGACCGAATGAGACAGGTTGAAAATGGGATGAATTCGGGCACCTCACGGGGACCGCGAAATTCTTCGGTCCCGGAGCGTCCGGGGGCGCGGGCCCGGGGGTCGGCGGTCCCTCCCCGGTACACGCGTCGGGGGCGGCGCGCGCCGTGCGCGCACCGCCCCCGACGGGGCCGACGGCCCCTACTTGCGCTTCTCGCGCTCCTCGGCCTCGGGGTCGGCGTCCACCCCGGCCTCGGCCCGCTGCTCAGCGGTGATCGGCGTGGGCGCGCCCGTCAGCGGGTCGCCGCCCGAGGCGGTCTTGGGGAAGGCGATGACCTCGCGGATGGTCGGCTGACCGGCCAGCAGCATGACGATGCGGTCCCAGCCCACGGCCAGGCCGCCGTGCGGCGGCGGGCCGAACTTGAACGCCTCCAGCAGGAACCCGAACTTCGACTCGGCCTCGGCCTTGCTCAGGCCGATGACGTCGAAGATCCGCTGCTGCATCTCGGCCCGGTGGATACGGATGGAGCCCGAGACCAGCTCGTAGCCGTTGAGCACCAGGTCGAAGGCCCGGGAGTCGGTGGTGCCCGGGTGGTCCTGGAAGTCGGCCTCGTCCTGCACCGCCGGGGCGGTGAAGGGGTGGTGCACCGGCTTCCAGGAGCCCTCCTCGTCGGCCTCCTCGAACAGGGGCATGTCGGTGATCCACAGGATCTCCCACCGGGAGGTGTCGATCAGGCCGCAGCGCCTGCCGATCTCCAGGCGGGCCGCGCCCAGCAGCTCCTGGCTCGCGGTCCGGGCGCCCGCGGCGAAGAACACCGCGTCGCCCGGCGCGGCGCCGACCTGGGCGGCCAGGCCCTCGCGCTCGGCCTCGGAGAGGTTCTTGGCCACCGGGCCGCCCAGGGAGCCGTCCTCCTGGACGAGCACGTAGGCCAGGCCCTTCGCGCCGCGCGAGCGCGCCCACTCCTGCCAGGCGTCCAGCTCCTTGCGGGTCTGGGAGGCGCCGCCCGGCATGACCACGGCACCCACGTAGGGGGCCTTGAAGACCCGGAAGGGGGTGTCGGCGAAGTAGGCGGTGACCTCGACCAGCTCCTGGCCGAAGCGCAGGTCGGGCTTGTCGGAGCCGAAGCGGTCCATGGCCTCGGCGTAGCGCATCCGCGGGAAGCGCTCGGGCAGCTCGACGCCGCGCACCTCGCGCAGCAGGCGGGTGAACAGCTTCTCGCCGACGGCGAAGAGGTCCTCCTCGTCGACGAAGCTCATCTCCAGGTCGATCTGGGTGAACTCCGGCTGGCGGTCCGCGCGCAGGTCCTCGTCGCGGAAGCAGCGGGTGAGCTGGTAGTAGCGCTCCATGCCGCCGACCATGAGCAGCTGCTTGAACAGCTGCGGGGACTGCGGCAGCGCGTACCAGTGGCCCGGCTGGAGGCGGACCGGGACGAGGAAGTCGCGGGCGCCCTCGGGCGTGGAGCGGGTCATGTAGGGGGTCTCCACGTAGGTGAACCCCAGGTCGCGCATGACCTCGTGGGCGACGTAGGTCGCCTTGGAGCGCAGGCGCAGGTTGTCGGCCATCTCCTGGCGGCGGATGTCCAGGTAGCGGTAGCGCAGCCGGGTCTCCTCGGCCACGTCGGCGGCGCTGTCGAGCTGGAAGGGCAGCGGCGCGGCCTCGCTGAGCACCTCGATCTCGTCGGCGACGACCTCGACGGCGCCGGTGGGGATCTCGGGGTTCTCGTTGCCCTCGGGGCGGACCCGGACCGAGCCGGTGACCTTGATGCAGTACTCGGCGCGCAGGTCGTGGGCGAGGTCGTCCTCGCGGACGACGACCTGGACCACCCCGGAGGCCTCGCGCAGGTCGAGGAAGACCACCCCGCCGTGGTCGCGGCGGCGTGCCACCCACCCGGCGAGGACGACGGTCGCGCCTGCGTGCTCGGCGCGCAACGCACCTGCCTCATGCGTGCGTATCAACGGACTACTCCTTCAGCGTCTTTGTTCGTGTCAAGTGTGCCCGACCTGCGCTCGGGTGCGGGCCAGATCCTGCGCACACGGCCTTCGGGCACCCGGTGGGGGGAGGGCCGGGGGAAGGGCGTGCGAAGCCACCGGCGATCCGCCCTCAGGCGGAGCCGGTGCGGGTATCTCGTCCGCCGTGCGACCGCGCGGGCGCGCTCGGGCGGCGGGCGCCTCGGTGGTGTGGGGTGGTCATACGTCGTTCCTGCGGGACGGAGGAGGGCGGCCGGGGCACGGGGTCAGCCGGCGATATCGCGCAGGTAGGGGTTGGTGGCGCGCTCGCGCTCGACGGTGGTGGCCGGTCCGTGGCCGGGCAGGACCTGGGTGGTGTCGGGGCGGCCCAGCACGGCGCTGGCGAGGCTGCGCAGCATGGCGGCGTGGTCGCCGCCGGGGAAGTCGGTGCGGCCGATGGAACCGGCGAAGACCAGGTCCCCGGCGAACATCACGGGGACGCCGTCCTCGGTGGTCACCGTGTACACGACCGACCCGGGGGTGTGGCCGGGGGTGTGCTCGACCCCGAAGTCCAGTCCGGCCAGGGTGAGGGTGTCGCCGCCGCCGACCTCGACCAGGTCGTCGGGCTCGGGGTGGGGGCCCGGGCCCAGCAGGGCGGACAGCTGCGCGGCGAAGCCGGGGTCCACCCCCGCGGCGGGCTCGGTGAGCAGTCCGCGGTCCGCGGCGTGCAGGTGGACGGGGACGCCGTGGCGCGCGCACAGGTCGGCGGCCGACCACACGTGGTCGAAGTGGCCGTGGGTGAGCAGCACCGCGACGGGGGTCAGCCCGTGCTCGGACAGGACCTTGTCGACCTGCTCGGTGGCCTCCTGGCCGGGATCGACGATGACGCAGTCGCCGCCCGGGGCCGGTGCGAGCACGTAGCAGTTCGCGGCGAGGGGCCCGGTGGGAAGTGCGGCGATGAGCACGGCGGATGTCGTCCTGTCCTCGGTCGGGTGCGCGGTCGCGGGGCGGCGGGTCCCGGTCCGGACGCAGCGTCCCCCTGGTGCAGCCTACCGAGGCGGGGCGGGGGCGGCGACCCGGTCGTCGTGCCCGGGTACGCGTTTGATCACCATTCGATCACCGCGCGCGGCTGGCCTCTTTGCCAAACCGCGTGGTAATGCCATATTGGTCACCGTCCTTGGTGCACGCCGGGGCCCCGACCTGCGCCAGCGCTGGGCGGGAGGGCGGCCCGGCCCCATACCCGAGGGCGCGCGGACCCGCGTGATCTGCGCAGACGTGAATTCACGGCGCGGCGCCTCCCACCGGATCGCGGGGATATCGTGCTCAGCACGGTGGTTCCCATCGCGAACCGGCCAGGAGTGCGACGCGACGACCCGAACCCGCCCCACGGCCGGGTTCATGACAGCAGGAGGACACGGTGACCACGGACCCTTGGGGCCGCGTAGACGACGAAGGCACGGTCTACGTGCGCACGAGCGAAGGCGAGCGGGTCGTCGGATCGTGGCAGGCGGGGGCGCCCGAGGAGGCTCTGACCTTCTTCCGGCGCAAGTACGACTCCCTGGTCACCGAGGTGGAGCTGCTGGAGAACCGGCTCCGCAACACCGACCTGTCCGCCTCCGCCGCGATGTCGAACATCGACAAGCTGCGCGACTCGGTCCGGGAGGCCAACGCGGTCGGCGACCTGGAGTCGCTGATGGGGCGCCTGGACGCGCTGGCGGGCCGCGCCGAGGAGCGCAAGGTCGAGCAGAAGCAGGCCCAGGAGCAGGCGCGCGGCCAGGCCCGGGAGGTCAAGGAGCGCATCGTCGCCGAGGCCGAGCGGGTCGCGGTGGAGACGACGCACTGGAAGTCCGGCGGCGAGCGGATGCTCCAGCTCATCGAGGAGTGGAAGAAGGCGCCGCGGGCGGACCGGCCCACCGAGCAGGCGCTGTGGAAGCGCATGTCGGCGGCGCGCAACTCCTTCTCCAAGCGGCGCAAGGCCTACTTCGCCAGCCTGGACCAGGAGCGCGAGTCGGTGCGTGTGGAGAAGGAGCGCATCGTGGTGGAGGCCGAGGCCCTGTCGGGCTCCACCGACTGGGGGGCCACGGCCCGCGCCTACCGCGACCTGATGCAGCGCTGGAAGCGCAGCGGCCGGGCGGACCGGGCGAGCGAGGACAAGCTGTGGGCGCGCTTCAAGGCCGCGCAGGACACCTTCTTCGACGCGCGCAACGCCACCTTCGCCGAGCGCGACGCCGAACTGCGGGTCAACGCCGAGGCCAAGGAGCGGATCCTGGCCGAGGCCCAGGCGGAGATCCCGAAGATCTCCGACCCGCGCCGGGCGCGTGCGCGGCTGCGCGACTTCCAGGACGCCTGGGAGGAGGCCGGTGAGCTGCCGCGCGACGTGCGCGACCAGCTGGAGGGCGCCTTCCGCCAGATCGAGGACGGCGTGCGCCGGGCCGAGGACGCCGAGTGGGAGCGCAGCAACCCCGAGGCGCGGGCCCGCGCCAGGGACACGGTCGCGCAGCTGGCGGCGGCGATCGCCGACCTGGAGGCCAAGCTGGGCAAGGCCAGGGACAGGGGCGACGAGCGCCGGGTCAGGGAGTACGAGGACGCGCTGGAGGCCCGCCGCTCGTGGCTGGCCGAGGCGGAGAAGGCCCTCGACGAGCTGAGCTGAGCCCGTGGACGGGCCGCGCCCCGGGGCGCGGCCCGTCCGCCTGTGCGGCCCCGGATCAGCCGCGCGGTCCGGCGACCGGTTCGGGCTCCTCCGCGGGCGCGTGCGCGGTCTCGGCGGGTACGGGCTCCGGCTCGGCCCGGGGACCGGCCTCGGGCTCCGACACGGGGTCGGGCACGCGTACGGACCCGTGCGCCTCTCGCGCTTCGGTCTCCCCCGCGTCCGGGCCGTGCGCCCGCGCGCTCCGCGCGGCGACGGGGACGGGGTCGGGCGCCGCCCTGTGGACGACCAGCGTCTCCAGCGCGGTCCGCGGCCGGTCGGCGGTCCCCTCCGCCGCGGCGGATACGGTCCCGGCGGGCTCCCGGGCCGCGCTCACGGCGGCCTCCCCCGCTCCGTCGGCGTTCGCGCGGACGGACGCCGTCTGCGCTTCGGGCTCCCCCTCCAGCCGGTTCCGGGTGTCGCGGTGGCGCACCAGGCCGCCGACGCACAGCGCCACCGAGGCCGCGAAGGCCAGTCCCGTGACCACCCACACCGGCGGCACCGCTCCGTGGACGCGGTGCACGGCCGCGTCACAGGAGACCAGCACCGCTCCCGGCTCCGGACGCGCGCAGACCGTGGCGACCGGGTGCTCCCCCCCGCCGCGGACCGCGGTGATCTCGCCCGTGAACCGCATGCTCGCGCGGTCGCCGGGCTCCAGGGACCGCGACCAGGTCACCCGCCCCTCCCCCGGCTCGGCCCCGGACGTCCCCGAGACGTAGCGCACGGTCGGGGGGAGGAACTGCACGATCTCGGCCTCGGACACCGCCTCGCCGCCGTCGTTGCGCACGTTGACCGTGTAGTGGATCCGGTCGCCCGGGCCCGGCCGCCGCGCTTCGGCGCGGGACTCCAGGGCCACGTGCAGGCTGTCCGCGCCGGGCACGACCTCCCCTCCGCCGCCTCCCGACTTGCCGGGTGCGTGGTGGGCGCCGGGCAGGGCGAGCAGGGCCACCAGCCCCACCGCAGACACCGCCGTTGCTACGGCCATGGTCTCCTCCGCGTACGAGCACAGAAATGACATTACGTCTATACGGAATAACACGGAGTAGTCACTTCGATCGTGCGCCATGCGGAGGAACCCGGAACACGCGCGAGGGCGCGCACGGCCGGTGAGGGCCGTGCGCGCCCTGGAGGCCCCTCGCGGGAACCGGTGCCGCGGGTGCGGCTCAGGCGCCCACGAAGGAGCGCAGCGCGGCGGCGCGCTCGGTGCTCTCCCACGTGAACTCGGGCAGCTCACGGCCGAAGTGGCCGTAGGCGGCGGTCCGGGAGTAGATCGGGCGCAGCAGGTCCAGGTCGCGCACGATGGCGGCCGGACGCAGGTCGAAGACCTCCTTGACGGCCTTCTCGATCAGCTCCGGGGCGACCTTCTCGGTGCCGAAGGTCTCGATGAACACGCCGACCGGGTGCGCCTTGCCGATGGCGTAGGCCACCTGGACCTCGGCGCGCTCGGCGAGCTCGGCCGCGACGATGTTCTTGGCGACCCAGCGGGTGGCGTAGGCGGCCGAGCGGTCCACCTTCGACGGGTCCTTGCCGGAGAAGGCGCCGCCGCCGTGGCGGGCGTAGCCGCCGTAGGTGTCCACGATGATCTTGCGGCCCGTGAGACCGGCGTCGCCCATGGGGCCGCCGATCTCGAACCGGCCGGTCGGGTTGACCAGGAGCCGGTAGTCGTCGGACTCCAGGCCGTAGGCGGCCACCACCGGCTCGATCACGTGCTCGCGGATGTCGGGGGCGAGCATCTCGTCGAGGTTGATGTCGGCCGAGTGCTGGCTGGAGACCACGACGGTGTCCAGGCGGACCGGGGTCTGGCCGTCGTACTCGACCGTGACCTGGGTCTTGCCGTCCGGGCGCAGGTAGGGCACCGTGCCGTTGCGGCGGACCCCGGCCAGGCGCTCGGAGAGGGAGTGCGCCAGCTTGATCGGCAGCGGCATGAGCTCGGGGGTCTCGCGGTTGGCGTAGCCGAACATCAGGCCCTGGTCGCCCGCGCCCTGCCGGTTGAGGGCGTCGTCCTCGTTGCCGACGCGCGCCTCGTAGGCGGTGTCGACACCCTGGGCGATGTCGGGGGACTGCGCGTCGATGGAGACGTTGACCCCGCAGGAGTCACCGTCGAACCCCTTGGCGGAGGAGTCGTAGCCGATCTCGAGGATCTTTCCGCGCACGATGGCGGGGATGTCGACGTAGGTCTGTGTGGTGACCTCGCCCGCGATGTGGACCTGACCGGTGGTGATCAGCGTCTCGACCGCGACCCGGCTGCGCGGGTCGTGGGTGAGCATCGCGTCGAGGATCGCGTCACTGATCTGGTCGGCCATCTTGTCGGGATGGCCTTCGGTGACCGACTCGGAGGTGAAAAGGCGGCGGGACACGTTGCGTGACTCCTTGCAGCGGCTGCTGGCTGACATGTGCCGGTGCGGCACGGGCGCCCCCGGCTGCCTGCCGGGGCGGCCAATACCGACCGACGGGGTTGGTTATTGGTCCACTGTAACGGGACTGCTGGGGGCGGGCACCCCGCGGACGACCTCCCCGGTCGCCACGGGTGCACGTTGAAGTCTGACGTACTCCGCGGTGGGAATCCAGTCCTGGACACCCGCTGGTTCGGCCGGGCCGCGCCGGGCGGGCGCTTCAGCCCAGGCGCGGCAGGACCAGGTCCCAGACACGGTCGGCGAGGTCCTCCTTGGGCCCGGTGGGCACGTCCACCGCGCTGCCGTCCGAGCCCAGGATGACGGCCTGGTTGTCCTCGGTGCCGAACGCGCGCCCGCCGCCGACCTGGTTGACCACGAGCAGGTCGCAGCCCTTGCGGGCCAGTTTGGCGCGGCCGTTGGCGATCACGTCGTCGGTCTCGGCGGCGAAGCCCACGACGGTCTGCGCCAGCCCCTCGGCGTCGCGCGAGGCGACCAGCCCGGCGAGGATGTCGGGGTTCTCGGCCAGCTCGATGGGCGCGGGCGTCGCGCCGGGGCTCTTCTTGATCTTGGAGGCGGCGCTGGCGACCGGCCGGAAGTCGGCCACCGCGGCGCTCATCACGATCGCGTCCGCGCCGACGCGCTCGGCCTCCATGGCCTCGGCCAGCTCCACGGCCGAGCCCGCGCGCACGACGCGCACCCCGGCCGGGTCGGGCAGGGAGACGTTGGCGGCGACCAGGGTCACGTCGGCGCCGCGGGCGGCGGCGGTGCGCGCCAGGGCGTACCCCTGCTTGCCCGAGGAGTGGTTGCCCAGGAAGCGGACCGGGTCGACGGCCTCGCGGGTACCGCCCGCGGAGACCACCACGCGCCGTCCGGCCAGGTCGGGGGCGGCGGTGCCGCGGCGCAGCACGAGGCGGGCGGCCTCGAACAGCTCGGAGGGCTCGGGCAGGCGCCCGCGTCCGGTGTCGGCGCCGGTCAGGCGGCCCACCGCCGGGTCGAGGACGACGGCGCCGCGCGAGCGCAGGGTGGCCACGTTGGCCTGTGTGGCGGGGTGCTCCCACATCTCGGTGTGCATCGCGGGCGCGAACACCACCGGACAGCGCGCGGTGAGCAGGGTGTTGGTGAGCAGGTCATCGGCCAGGCCCGCGGCGGCCCTGGCCATGATGTTGGCGGTGGCCGGGGCCACGAACACCAGGTCGGCCTCCTGGCCGATGCGCACGTGCGGGACCTCGTGGACCCCGTCCCACACTCCGGTGGCGACGGGCTGGCCGGACAGGGCGGCCCAGGTGGGCTCACCGACGAAGCGCAGGGCCTCGGCGGTGGGCACGACCCGGACCCGGTGGCCGGACTCGGTCAGGCGGCGCAGCAGTTCGCAGACCTTGTAGGCGGCGATGCCGCCGCCGACGCCGAGGACCACGCGGGGAACGTTTGTGTCACTCACAGAAAGGAGTTCTACCAGCCCCCGGCCGCCCCGCGCGCGCCAGGGGGCGCGGCGGGCGGCGCGCGGAACGCGCGGGTCGCGCGGGAGTCCGCGGGACGAGTCGAGCCGTCAGCGAGGAACGAGCCAGGCGCTGACGAGGACGAAGGGTCCGGTTCTCCGCGCCCCGAGCCCCGTGCGGGCTCGCGAGCACGCGGAGACAGGTGGGTCAGGAACCCTCGTAGGGCTCCGCGGTGAGCAGGCCGGACCTGACCTCGCGCAGGGCGATGGACAGCGACTTCTCCTGGACCTGGGTCTCCACCAGCGGGCCGACGTACTCCAGCAGGCCCTCGCCCAGCTGGGCGTAGTAGGCGTTGATCTGGCGGGCCCGCTTGGAGGCCATGGTGACCAGGCTGTACTTGCTGTCCACCAGTTCCAGCAGATCGTCGATCGGCGGGTTGGTGATGCCTTCGGCGACGGGCTCGGTACCAGCCACTTCATTACCCCCAGGAATGTTCCGCGGCTCGTCGTGGAGCCGCGGTGGACGGACGTTGGGGCGCCGTCGGGACGGTTCCCGGCGCGGCGCGGACGGCGCGGGCCCTCCGGGCCCGGCCGCTATCACACCTTGGGCGCGGTGATCAACGCTAGCAGCTCGTCGCCCACTTCCTGCACGGACGTGTTGACGAGGGTGGTGTCGAACTCCTTCTCGGCGGCCAGCTCGACCCTGGCCACGTCCAGGCGGCGCTGGATCACCTCGTCGGACTCGGTGCCGCGTCCGGTGAGGCGGCGCACCAGCTCCTCCCAGGAGGGCGGGGCGAGGAAGACGTGCAGGGCGTCGGGCATGGACTCGCGCACCTGGCGGGCGCCCTGGAGCTCGATCTCCAGCAGGACGGGCACTCCGGCGCGCAGGCGCTCCTCGACGGGTCGGCGCGGGGTGCCGTAGCGGTTGCCCGCGAACTGGGCCCACTCCAGGAGCTGGTCCTCGGCGACGAGGCGGTCGAACTCCTCGTCGGTGACGAAGTGGTACTGGACGCCGTCCTGTTCGCCCGGGCGGGGGCGGCGCGTGGTGACCGAGACCGAGAGCCACACGTCGGGGTTCTCACGACGCAGGTGGGCCACCACCGTGCTCTTGCCCACACCCGAGGGTCCGGACAGCACGGTCAGCCGCTTCTGCGCCGGGCGGGACTGGGATCCGGGATCGGGCATGTGTGTTCGAGGCTTCCCTTCGGGCCCGCCCGCCACGGGCGGGGCCGTGGCCCTCGCGTCGCGCTCCGGCGGGCCGAAGCCGGTCCGGGCGCCGTCACCGTGCGGGCGGTCTGGTGTGCGGGGTGTCCGCGTACGGTCGCGGGAAGCTCCCTTTATACCACCGGGCTGCGGCAAAGAGTCCTGACCCGCCACGACACACGCCGCGCCCGGGGTAAGCCAAGGGCTGCGGCAAAGAGTCCTGACCCGCCACGACACACGCCGCGCCCGGGGTAAGCAAAGGGCCGCGGCGCGGCGGACGGTCGTGACCTGGGGTCACCCGTCCGCCGACCGCGGCCCGGCCTGGCTCACCGGGGGTCGGCCGCTGTCGCGGCGTGGTGTGCGCCGCGACTGTGGGGGACGCGGCGGACCGGTGCACTGCGTTCAGGTGCTGCTCGGTACTGCTGGGTGCTGCGGGTACTGCCTGGTGCTACTTGGTGAGGTCGCCGAACTCGGCCTCGAGGGCGGCGCGCTGGTTGGTTCCCAGACCGCGGACACGGCGCGACTCGGCGATGTTGAGCCGCTCCATGATCTGCTTGGCCCGGACCTTGCCGACGCCGGGAAGGGATTCGAGCAGAGCCGAAACCTTCATCTTGCCGATGACGTCGTCCTTGAGGCCGTTGGAAAGGACCTCGGACAGCGAGATGCCGCCGTTCTTCAGCTTGTTCTTGACCTCCGCGCGCTCTTTTCTGGCCTTGGCGGCCTTGGCCAGAGCCGCGGTGCGCTGTTCGGGTGTCAGGGGAGGAAGGGCCACGCCGGGTCACCTCGGATTTCTACTCGTTTGTAGAGGGCGGACGCCTGCGCAAGTTAGTAGGTCTGACCCCTGTTAGGCAACGCAAAGTGCCCTTTCAGCGGCTATTTCGTCGAACTAACTACGGGGAGTTGTTATTCGACTGCACTGCGAGACGAAAACCAGGACTTTAGTCCCGATTGGAGGAGGCACGAAGGGTGCCACCAGCGCAGGTCACACAGGGGTGACGCGGGTCACTCTCGGCAGTACCCGGCGGGTTTCGGACACGCCAAATCAGTAACTGACAGTGACCCATAATCGGTCGTGTCAGACTCCCGTGCACCGGTTCGTCTCCCTGATCCGTCGATCCCTTCGCCCAACACCTCCGGACACCGTCGAAGGGCGCCCGCGCGGCCCCCTCCCCCTTCGCTCCCTACACGCGCACACCCGCCCGGCGCACGGCCGCCGCGAGGGAGGCCGCCGCCGCCCCCGGGTCCGGCGCGCGGGTGATGGGACGGCCGATGACCAACAGGTCCGCGCCCGCCGCCACGGCCTCCTCCGGGGTCGCCACGCGCGACTGGTCGCCCCTGTCCGCCCCCGCCGGGCGCACGCCCGGCGTGATGAGGGTGACGTCCGGCCCGACCTCGGAGCGGAGCAGGGCCACCTCCTGGGGCGAGCAGACCAGCGCGCGGGCCCCGGCGCCCACCGCCAGGACCGCCAGGCGCCGCACCGCGTCGCGGGCCGGACCGAGCAGCCCCACCTGCTCCAGGTCGTCCTCGTCCATCGAGGTGAGCACCGTCACGGCGGCGATCCTGGTCTCCGGCGCGGCCTCCACCGCGGCCCGGACCATGTCCGCCCCTCCTGCGGCGTGGACGGTCAGGATCGAGGGCCGCAGGCCCGCGACGCTGCGCGCGGCGCCGGCGACCGTGGCCGGGATGTCGTGCAGCTTCAGGTCGAGGAAGACCCCCACCCGGCTGGCCCCGCGCACCGCGCTGACCACGTCGGGGCCGTAGCGCAGGTACAGCTCCAGTCCCACCTTGACCGTGCTCACGTGCGGCGCGACCGCGGAGGCCCAGGTGGCCGCGGTCTCCAGGTCCCTGGCGTCGAGCGCCACGGCGATGGGCGCGGAGGGCGCGGTGGTCTCGGTCATGTCGGTATCTCCCATCGTGTGCCGCCGACCGGGGTCGGCGCGTGCAAGGCACGGACGTACTTGCGGACGTGCTTACCGCGGCACCTGAGAATGCACGTTCGCTGTCATGTGCACACCATCAAGTGTGCGGTTCCCCGGATGAGCCGCTTCATGCGCCCCACCCGTGTCACTTCCCCGTAACGGCCTCCCAGACGGCCGCAGACGGGACGTAACGGTCAGGACAGTGGTAGAGACCAATTGCGCGTGTTTGGTCGCACAGCGCCATCTGAACGCCGTTCAGGCCGGTCAGGGCCCTTGCGCGCCGCGCGCCCGGCCTGTCACGCCCCCACACCCGTCCGGTGCGCGGCGCCCACCAGGTCGGCGGCCCGCCTCAGCCCGCGGGCCTCCAGCAGCTCGGTGAACTCACGGAGCACGCGGGCGCACGCCGAGGGGTCGGAGAAGTTGACCGTGCCGACCGCCACCGCGGAGGCCCCGGCCGCCATGAACTCCATCACGTCGGCGCCCGTGCGGACCCCGCCCATCCCGATGATGGGCACGTCCGGGAGCGCCTCGTGCACCCGGTAGACGCACCCCACCGCCAGCGGGCGGATCGCGGGCCCCGACAGCCCGCCCATCCCCCCGGCCACCGCCGGGCGCAGCGTGCGGGTGTCCACGGCCATGCCGCGCACGGTGTTGACCATGGACAGCCCGTCCGCGCGCGCCTCCACGCACGCGGCGGCCAGCTCCACCACGTCGGGCACGTCGGCGGCGAGCTTGGCCAGCACCGGCAGCCCCGAACGGGTGTGGGAGCGTACCGTGCGCACCACGGCCGCGGCCTGGGCGGCGTCGTCCACGTAGCGGCGCCCGGCGGGGTCGGACGGGTCCGGGCTGGAGAGGTTGACCTCGATCGCGCTGACCCCGTCGGCGGCGGAGACGCGTCTGGCGAGTTCGCCGAACTCGGCCATGCCGGTGCCCGCGACGGAGACGATCGCCCGTCCGCCGCGGGAGAGCAGCCAGGGCAGGTCCCGTTGGAGGAACACGTCCACGCCCGGGCCCTGCATGCCCGTCGTGCTGAGCATCCCGCTGGGCGTCTCGGCCATGCGCGGGGACGGGCGCCCGGCGTGGGGCTCCAGCATCACCGACTTGGTGGTGACGGCGCCGATCGAGGCGATGTCGAAGAACTGGGCCAGCTCGCGGCCCGCTCCGGCGCACCCGGCGGCGGTGACCACGGGGTTGGGCAGCTCCCAGCCGCCCAGCCGGGTCCTGAGGTCTGCGTTCAACTCTCTCACCCACTGTCTGGTGGTGGACGGGCCCCGGGGCGGGTCCGGGGCCCTCAGGCGATGTCGCGGGCCGTCTCCGCGGCGCGGGCCGCGCTGGAGCCCTTCCAGCCCGGGGCGCCCAGGGCGTCGAAGGGGATCGTGCCCACGTCGTCGAAGCGCACCTGCTCGCCCCGGAAGACCGGGCCGTCCACGCAGGAGCGCACCATGCGGGTGATCCCGTCCTCGCCCACCACCGGGATGACGCAGGTCATGCAGATCCCGGTGCCGCAGGCCATGGTCTCCTCCACCGCCACCTGGACGGGGATGCCGTGGCTGGCCGCCACGGAGGTGACCGCGCGCAGCATCGGCATGGGGCCGCAGGCGTAGACGGCGTCGGACCGGCAGTCCTCGATCACCCGGCCCAGGACGTCGGTGACGCGGCCGCGGGTGCCGAAGGAGCCGTCGTCGGTGGTGAAGGCGGCCGTCTCGGCGATGCGGCGGGCGGTGATGGCGCTGAACACCCGGTCGGCGGAGGCGGCGCCCAGCACGAAGTCCACCCGGCAGCCGCGCCTGCGCAGCGACTGGGCGAGCGGGAACAGCGGGGCGCTGCCCGAGCCCCCGCCCACCAGCACGCAGTTGACCGGCTCGCGGGGCAGCGGGAAGGGGCGGCCCAGGGGGCCGACCACGTCCAGCAGGTCGCGCGAGCGGCGCTCGGAGAGCCAGGCGGTGCCGGTGCCCCGCACCGAGAACAGGAACTCGACGGTGCCGCCGTAGTCGGGCTTGACGTCGTGGATGGCGAAGGGGCGGCGCAGCAGGGTGCTGGAGTGGTCGCCGCCGACCGCCACCGACACGAACTGCCCGGAGCGGAACCGCTCGGCTATGCCCGGGGCGACCACGGTGATGGCGTAGTAGGCGTCCACCCTGCGTACGTTCAGCACGGGGCACCTGGTCTGCACCGGTCCGTTGTCGCTCATCAGGTCGTGGCGCCCGGGCCCGGTGTCGCGGACACCGGGGCGTCGGCGCCGCCCTCCCCCCTCTGGGTTTCCTGCGTCGTCCTGTGCGCCAACCGTATAGGCGGGGGCGCCGTGGACACACCGTCCACGGCGCCCCCGCCCCCGGGCCCGCGCGGACCGGGGCCCGGGGAGACGCCGCTGGGTTCTGTTCTTCGAACCGGCCTCGGCTCGTGGGGGGTCGGTCCGGGCGCCGAGGGCTCCCGTCCTCCGGGCGCCCGAACACGGACCGAAGCGAAGCGGAGGTCCAAAAAACGCTGCTAGGCCCGGCTGGCGGTGAGGGTGCTCGCGTGCTCCTGGAGGGAGCGCACGCCGAGGTCCCCGCGCACCCGCGCCTCGATGGCCTGGACCGCGGCGGCCAGGCCCTGCACGGTGGTCACGCTGGGCACGCCGCGCACCACGGCCGCGGTGCGGATCTCGTAGCCGTCCAGGCGCGGTCCGGCCTGCCCCGCGCTGCCGAAGGGCGTGTTGACGATGAGGTCGACGCCCCCGGAGTGGATGAGCTGCACGATGGTGGGCTCGCCCGCCGGGCCGCTGCCCTCGCTGTGCTTGCGCACCACGGTGGCGTGCACGCCGTTGCGGCGCAGGACCACGGCGGTGCCCTCGGTGGCCAGGATCTCGAAGCCGAGGTCGGCCAGGCGCTTGACCGGGAAGATCATCGAGCGCTTGTCTCGGTTGGCCACCGAGACGAACACCCGGCCCCGTTCGGGCAGGGAGTCGTTGAGGGCCAGCTGCGACTTGGCGTACGCGGCGCCGAACTCGGTGTCCAGGCCCATGACCTCGCCGGTGGAGCGCATCTCGGGGCCGAGGATGGTGTCGACCCCCTCGCCCTTCTTGTCGATGAAGCGGTTGAAGGGCAGCACGGCCTCCTTCACCGACACCGGGGCGTCCACGGGCAGGTCGCCGCCGTCGCCGCGGGCGGGCAGCATGCCCTCCTCGCGCAATTCGGCGATGGTGGCCCCGGCCATGACGCGGGCGGCGGCCTTGGCCAGCGGCACCGCGGTGGCCTTGGACACGAACGGCACGGTGCGCGAGGCGCGCGGGTTGGCCTCCAGGACGTTGAGCACGCCGGAGGCGAGCGCGTACTGGACGTTGATCAGACCGCGCACGCCCGTGCCGCGGGCGATGGCCTCGGTGGAGTAGCGGATGCGCTCGATGTCCTCGCGGCCCAGGGTGATGGAGGGCAGGGTGCACGCCGAGTCGCCGGAGTGGATCCCGGCCTCCTCGATGTGCTCCATGACCCCGCCCAGGTACAGGTCGCGGCCGTCGTAGAGGGCGTCGACGTCGATCTCGATGGCGTCGTCGAGGAAGCGGTCGATGAGCACCGGGTGCTCGGGGCTGACCTCGGCGTTGCGCTCGATGTAGTCGGCGAGCATCGTCTCGCTGTAGACGATCTCCATGCCGCGGCCGCCCAGCACGTAGGAGGGGCGGACCATGACGGGGTAGCCGATCTCGTCCGCGGCGGCCTTGGCCTCGGCGAAGGAGTAGGCGGTGCCGTACTTGGGCGCGGGCAGCCCGGCGTCGGCCAGGACCTTGCCGAACTCGCCGCGGTCCTCGGCCAGGTCGATCGCCTCGGGGCTGGTGCCGATGATGGGCACCCCGGCGTCCTTGAGGCGGCGGGCCAGGCCGAGCGGGGTCTGGCCGCCCAGCTGGACGATGACGCCGACGACCGGTCCGGCGGCCTGCTCGGCGCGCACGACCTCCAGCACGTCCTCCAGGGTGAGCGGCTCGAAGTAGAGCCGGTCGCTGGTGTCGTAGTCGGTGGAGACCGTCTCGGGGTTGCAGTTGACCATCACGGTCTCGTACCCGGCGTCGGAGAGGGCGAAGGAGGCGTGGACGCAGGAGTAGTCGAACTCCACGCCCTGGCCGATCCGGTTGGGTCCCGAGCCCAGGATGATGATCTTGGGGCGGTCGCCCGTGGGGACCTCGGTCTCCTCGTCGTAGCTGGAGTACAGGTAGGGCGTGCTGGCCTCGAACTCGGCGGCGCAGGTGTCCACGGTCAGGTAGACGGGGTGGACGCCCAGGGCGTGGCGCAGCTCGCGGACCACGTCCTCGCTGCGGCCGGTGATCTGGCCGATCTGGAGGTCGGAGAAGCCCAGCCCCTTGACCTGGCGCAGCAGGTCGGCGTCGAGCTTGGGGGCGTCGGCCAGGACGCGGGCCGCCTCCTCCAGGCGCAGCATCTGGTCCACGAACCAGGGGTCGATGCGGGTGGCCTCGTGGACCTCCTCGACGGTGGCCCCGGCGCGCAGGGCCTGCTGGACCTGGCGCAGGCGGTGCTCGGTGGGGGTGGCGGCCAGGCGCAGCAGCTCGTCCTTGTCGCCGGGCTCGCCCTCCCAGGTCAGGCCGACGCCCTTCTTCTCCAGGGAGCGCATGGCCTTCTGGAGGGCCTCGGGGAAGGAGCGGCCGATGGCCATGGCCTCGCCCACCGACTTCATGGTGGTGGTCAGGCCGGGGTCGGCGCCGGGGAACTTCTCGAAGGCGAAGCGGGGCACCTTGACGACGACGTAGTCGAGCGTGGGCTCGAAGCTGGCCGGGGTCTCCCGGGTGATGTCGTTGGGGATCTCGTCCAGGGTGTAGCCGACGGCGAGCTTGGCGGCGATCTTGGCGATCGGGAAGCCGGTGGCCTTGGAGGCCAGCGCCGAGGAGCGCGACACGCGCGGGTTCATCTCGATGACGATGACCCGGCCGGTGGTGGGGTGGACGGCGAACTGGATGTTGCAGCCGCCGGTGTCCACGCCGACCTCGCGGATGACGGCGATGCCGATGTCGCGCAGCTTCTGGTACTCGCGGTCGGTGAGGGTCATGGCGGGGGCGACGGTGATGGAGTCGCCGGTGTGCACGCCCATGGGGTCGAGGTTCTCGATGGAGCAGACGACCACGACGTTGTCGTTGGTGTCGCGCATCAGCTCCAGCTCGTACTCCTTCCAGCCGAGGATGGACTCCTCCAGGAGCACCTCGGTGGTCGGGGAGAGCGCCAGGCCCTGCCCGGCGATGCGGCGCAGTTCGGCCTCGTCGTGGGCGAAGCCCGAGCCCGCGCCGCCCATGGTGAAGGAGGGGCGCACGACGACGGGGTAGGAGAGCTCCTCGGCCGCGGCCAGGCACTCCTCCAGGGTGTGGCAGATGCGCGAGCGGGCGGACTCGCCGCCGATGCGCTCGACGATGCCCTTGAAGCTCTCGCGGTCCTCACCGGACTGGATGGCCTCGATGTTGGCGCCGATGAGCTCGACGCCGTACTTGGCGAGGACGCCCGCCTCGTCCAGGGCGACGGCGGCGTTGAGGGCGGTCTGCCCGCCCAGGGTGGGCAGGAGCGCGTCGGGGCGCTCCTTGGCGATGATCTTCTCGATCATCTCGGTGGTGATCGGCTCCACGTAGGTGGCGTCGGCGATCTCCGGGTCGGTCATGATCGTGGCCGGGTTGGAGTTGACCAGGATGACCCGCAGGCCCTCGGCCCGCAGAACCCGGCAGGCCTGGGTGCCCGAGTAGTCGAACTCGGCCGCCTGCCCGATCACGATCGGGCCGGAGCCGATCACGAGGACGGATGAAAGGTCACTACGGCGCGGCATGCTCTGCTTCCTCTTGCTACTTGGCAGCCGGAGCGGGCTGGGCGGACATCAGGTCGACGAACGCGTCGAAGAGTTCGGCGGCGTCGTGGGGGCCGGCGGCGGCCTCCGGGTGGAACTGGACGCTGAACGCGGGGCGGTCCAGCAGCCGCAGGCCCTCGACGACGCGGTCGTTGAGGCCGATGTGGCTGACCTCGGCCCGGCCGTAGGGGGTGTCGAAGGGCTCGTCGAGGGGGGCCTCGACGGCGAAGCCGTGGTTCTGGCTGGTGATGGCGACCCTGCCGGAGCGGGTGTCGATCACCGGCTGGTTGACGCCCCGGTGCCCGAAGGGCAGCTTGTAGGTGCCCAGGTCCAGGGCGCGGCCCAGGATCTGGTTGCCGAAGCAGATGCCGAAGAGCGGCCTGCCCGCGTCCAGGACTCCGCGCATGGCGGTGACGGGTCCGTCGGCGGTGGCGGGGTCGCCGGGGCCGTTGCTGAAGAACACCCCGTCCGGGTCCAGGGCGAGGATCTCCTCCGCGGTGGCGGTGGAGGGCAGCACGGTGACCCGGCACCCCCGCTCGGCCAGGCGCTGGGGGGTCATGGCCTTGATGCCCAGGTCCACGGCGGCGACGTGGAAGCGGGCGGGCACGCCCTCGGGCGGCAGGACCTCGTAGGGCTCGCCGGTGCTGACCTCGGCGGCCAGGTCGGCCCCGGCCATGGTGGGCTGCTGGCGCACGCGCTCCAGCAGGGCCCGCGGGTCGGTCTCGGTGGTGCTGATGGCGGCGCGCATGACGCCCTTGTCGCGCAGGTGGCGGGTGAGGGCGCGGGTGCCGGTGAGGGCGATGCCGACCACGCCCTGGCGGCGCAGCTCCTCGTCCAGGGTGCGCTCGGCCCGCCAGTTGGAGGTGATGCGGGCGGGCTCGCGCACGACGTACCCGGCGACCCAGACGCGGCCGGACTCGGGGTCGTCGTCGTTGACGCCGGTGTTGCCGATGTGGGGGGCGGTCATCACCACGATCTGGCGGTGGTACGAGGGGTCGGTGAGGGTCTCCTGGTAGCCGGTCATGCCGGTGTTGAAGACCGCCTCGCCGAAGGTCTCCCCGGTGGCGCCGAAGGAGCGGCCGTGGAAGACACGGCCGTCCTCGAGTACCAGAATCGCGGGTCCGCTCTCGGACACGTTCGCCCCCTCCTCCGCCGGGCCGCGGGCGGCCCGGGTGTTCTGTTCTGTGCTCACTGGATCTTCCCCTCCAGGACGGTCGGGGCGCCGCGCAGGAACGTGGCGCGCACCTGGCCGGGCAGGGTCATGCCCCGGAAGGGGGTGTTGCCGCTCTTGCTGACCATGGCCGCGCCGTCCACGTCGACGGCGGCGGCCGGGTCGTACAGGACCACGTTGGCGGGCTGGCCGACCGCCAGGTCACGCCCGTGGTCGTGGACCCGGCCGATGCGGGCCGGTGCCGCGGACATGCGGTCGGCGACGTCGGCCCAGGTCAGAAGACCGGTGTCGACCATCGTGCGCTGCACGACCGCCAACGCCGTCTCCAGGCCGACCATTCCCATGGCGGCGGTGGACCACTCGGTCTCCTTGGCCTCCGCGGGGTGGGGGGCGTGGTCGGTGGCGACGATGTCGATGGTGCCGTCGGCCAGGCCCTCGCGCAGCGCCTGGACGTCCTCGGCGGTGCGCAGGGGCGGGTTGACCTTGTAGACGGGATCGTAGCCCTCCACCAGCTCCTCGGTCAGCAGGAGGTGGTGGGGTGTGACCTCGGCGGTGACGTCGCAGCCGCGGGCCTTGGCCCAGCGGATGATGTCGACCGAGCCCTTGGTCGAGACGTGGCACACGTGCAGGCGCGAGCCCACGTGCTGGGCGAGCAGGCAGTCGCGGGCGATGATCGCCTCCTCGGCGACCGCGGGCCAGCCGGGCAGGCCGAGGCGGTCGGAGACGGAGCCCTCGTTCATCTGGGCGCCCTGGGTCAGGCGCGGCTCCTGGGCGTGCTGGGCGATGACGCCGTCGAATGCCTTGACGTACTCCAGGGCGCGGCGCATGAGCAGGGCGTCGGAGACGCAGATGCCGTCGTCGGAGAAGACGCGCACGCCCGCGGCGGAGTCGGCCATGGCGCCGATCTCGGAGAGGCGCTCCCCGGCCAGGCCGACGGTGACGGCGCCGACGGGGCGCACGTCGCAGTACCCGGCCTCGCGGCCCAGGCGCCAGACCTGTTCGACGACCCCGGCGGTGTCGGCGACGGGGTCGGTGTTGGCCATGGCGTGGACGGCGGTGTAGCCGCCCACGGCGGCGGATCGGGAGCCGGTGGCGACCGTCTCGGCGTCCTCGCGGCCGGGCTCGCGCAGGTGGGTGTGCAGGTCCACCAGACCGGGCAGGGCGATCAGGCCGGTGGCGTCGACGGTCCGGGCGCCCTCGGGGGCGTCCAGGTCCCGGCCGGTCGCGGCGATCCGGCCGTCGGCCAGGAGCAGGTCGACGGGGTCGCCGCCGAGGGGGCGGGCGCCGCGGATCAGGTGCGGTCCGTGGGTGTCGGGCATCGCGGTGTTGGCTTCCTCGTGTTCTGGGATGGGGAGGGGCGGCGCGGGGCCCCGGGGCGCGCCGGCGGGCCGGGCGCGGCGGGGGCCGGGGCCGCCCGGGCCCGTGGCGGGGCCTCGCGTCCCTCGGGTGCGGTGGCGCGGGGCACAGGGGCCCCGCGGCCGGGCTGTCAGGAGCCGCCGAGCAGCAGGTAGAGCACGGCCATGCGCAGGCTGACGCCGTTGGCGACCTGCTCGGTGACGGTGCAGCGGGGCGAGTCGGCGACCTCGGCGGAGATCTCCATGCCGCGGACCATCGGGCCGGGGTGCATGACGATCGCCTCCTCGGGCATGCGGGACAGGCGCTCGCCGTCCAGGCCGTAGTTACGGCTGTACTCGCGCGTGGACGGGAAGAACGACTCGTGCATGCGCTCGGCCTGTACCCGCAGCATCATGACGACGTCGGACTTGGGCAGGACGTCGTCGAGGTCGTAGGAGACCTCGCACGGCCAGGTGTGCACCGAGACCGGCAGCAGGGTGGGCGGCGCGACCAGGGTGACGTGCGCGCCCAGGGTGGTGAGCAGCAGCACGTTGGAGCGGGCGACCCGGCTGTGCAGGATGTCGCCGACGACGGCCACCCGCAGCCCCTCCAGGCGCCCCAGGCGCGAGCGCATGGTGAAGGCGTCCAGCAGGGCCTGGGTGGGGTGTTCGTGGGTGCCGTCGCCCGCGTTGAGGACGGACCCGTCCACCCAGTTGGCGAGGCGGCGGGCGGCGCCGGAGGCGCTGTGCCGGATGACGACGCCGTCGGCGCCCATGGCCTGGAGGGTCAGCGCGGTGTCCTTGAGGCTCTCGCCCTTGGAGACGCTGGAGCCCTTGGCCGAGAAGTTGATGACGTCCGCGGACAGGCGCTTGGCGGCCAGCTCGAAGGAGGTGCGGGTGCGGGTGGAGTCCTCGTAGAAGAGGTTGACCACGGTGCGCCCGCGCAGGGTGGGCAGCTTCTTGACGGAGCGGTCGCCGACCTGGGCGAGTTCGGCGGCGGTGTCCAGGATGAGGGTGGCCTCGTCGCGGGAGAGGTCGCCGGTGGAGAGCAGGTGGCGCATCAGTCGTTCCCCTCGGTGGCGCCGGGGCGGGTGCGGGGGCGGGACGGGCCGAGCAGCACCGCGTCGTGTCCGTCGGTCTCCTCCAGGCGCACGGTGACGCTCTCGCGCAGCGAGGTGGGCAGGTTCTTGCCCACGTAGTCGGCGCGGATGGGCAGCTCGCGGTGGCCTCGGTCGACCAGGACGGCGAGCTGGACGGCGCGGGGGCGCCCCAGGTCGCCGAGGGCGTCCAGGGCGGCGCGGACGGTGCGGCCGGAGAAGAGGACGTCGTCGACGAGGACGACGACGCGGTCGTCGAGCCCGCCCGGGGGGATCTCGGTCCGGCCGAGGGCGCGGACGGGGGCGGAGCGCAGGTCGTCGCGGTACATGGTGATGTCGAGCGAGCCCGCGGGGACGGTGAGGTCCTCCACCCGTTCGATGCGCCGTGCCAGGCGGTGGGCGAGCGGGACCCCGCGCGAGGGGATGCCCAGGAGGGTGACGTCCCGGCCCCCCTTGGTGCGTTCGAGCACCTCGTGGGCGATGCGGGTCAGCGCCCGGTTGATCTCGCTGCCGTCGAGGACGGCGCGGGTGCCCTCGGGCACCTCGGGTGCGGGGGAACCGCCACCGGCGTCACCGGTCGTCGGTTTTTGCGCACGCAAAGTAGTGACTCCCTTCCCTGCCTCACTGAACAGGTCGTTAAAGGATGTCGATCGGATCCACGCTACCAGCGACGTTCGCGACCCCCGTGAGGCGGCCGATGACCCGAGGTCACTAATGTGACTCTGGTCACACCGCAAGCGCACGCGTACCCCCTGAAATGTGGTCATGTCATCACCCAGTGGATACGGCAACGAAGGGGCCGAAACCTGAAATACCCAGGAGGAACGGGCTTTTCGTGCCATCGTGACGCACGACTCCTCCCGCTCGGTCCCGACATGAGAGGTGTCTCACTTACGCACGGTTTGGCCACCGATTAGTCGCGTTTCACACCAACGGCTTGACCTGGAAGGCAGACCCCCCTACCGTCACTGTCTGTAACCACTGCCGGGTGGGGTTGCAACCCGTGACCATCCGCTGGACCGCCCAGGCGGCCCGCCGAGTACGAGCGGACGTCCCCCCACCACGCCAGCCACTGTCACGGCCGGGAGCGACAAGAAGATGCCATCCGAATACGCGAAGTCCCTCGGTGCGCGACTGCGTGCCATCCGCACCCAGCAGGGCCTGTCCCTGCACGGGGTGGAAGAGAAGTCCCACGGCCGCTGGAAGGCCGTCGTGGTGGGCTCCTACGAGCGCGGCGACCGCGCCGTCACCGTCCAGAAGCTCGCCGAGCTGGCGGACTTCTACGGCGTGCCGATGTCGGAGCTGCTGCCGGGCGGCGCGGCTCCCACCCCGCTGGGCCCCACGCCCAAGCTGGTCATCGACCTGGAGCGCATGCAGCAGCTGCCGCAGGAGAAGGCCGGGCCGCTGTCCCGCTACGTCGCCACGATCCAGAGCCAGCGGGGTGACTACAACGGGCGGGTGCTCTCCATCCGCCAGGAGGACCTGCGCTCACTCGCGGTCATCTACGACAAGTCGCCCGGGGACCTGACCGAGGAGCTCATCAACTGGGGCGTCCTCGACCCCGAGGCGCGCCGCGCGGTCGACGCCTTCTGACCGGTACCCGGACACCGGGACGACCGAACAGATCCACACCCGCTCGACGAGAACCGGCGACCCCGCAGGGGCGCCGGTTCTCGTCGTGTCCGCCCGGCCGGGGACTGGCCGGCGGACGGGGCGGAGCGGCGCGGCCGGACGTGGGGCTTCCCCTCCCCAACCCGACCGCGCCGCCCTCCCGCCGGAGGGGGGTCCGACGGAGCGCGTCGAACTCATGTTCGACACGATCCAGTTAACCCCAGGCCGCCGGACCCGTCAAGGACCCCGCCCGGCGGTGCGCGCACCCCGTCCTCGCGCGAATCCCGGGACTCGGCGGGGCCGGGGAACTACCCTTGGCCCGTGGTAGCCGATACCGAGTTGCGCGAGCTGGCCCCGCCCGCCTTCACGCACGCCGTCCCCGCGCTGCTCCAGGTGTACGAGGCCGCCATGCGGCCGCCCCCGGAGCAGTTGCCCGGGCGCGCCTCCGTCATGAGGGGCCACGCCCGCAACCCGGGCTTTCGCGCGGTGGTGGCCGTGCGCGGCGGCCTTCCGGTCGGCTTCGCCTACGGCTTCCACGGGCACGGCGGCCAGTGGTGGCACGACACGGTGGCGGAGGGGCTGCGCGCGGGCGCGGGGATCCGCCAGGCGCGCCGCTGCCTGTCCGACGCGCTGGAGGTCGCCGAGGTGCACGTCCACCCGGACGCGCAGAACCGGGGCGTGGGCCGCGCCCTGCTCCACGCCCTGTGCCGGGACAGGCCGGAGCGCACCGCGGTGCTGTCCACCCGTTCGGGACCCTCCGCGGCGCGCCACCTGTACCGCTCGTGCGGGTTCACCGAGGTGCTGGAGGACTTCCGCTTCCCCGGCAGCCCCGGTCAGCCCTTCTCGATCATGGCCGCCCGGCTCCCCCTCACGGGCTCCGGTGACCGGAGATCTCCCGGTAGATCTGCCTGGTGGCCGTGGACCGGTTCGAGGTGATGAAGTGGATGCCCGGCGCGCCCTCGGCCAGCAGCCGCTCGCACATGCGCTGGGCGTGCTCGATGCCGAAGGCCCGCACGGACTCGGCGTCGTCGCCGAAGGAGGCGAACTTCTCGGCCAGGTCGGCCGGGAAGGGAGCGCCGGAGAGCTGCTCCGAGCGCGGGATGAACGAGGTGCGCACCACCGGGAAGACCTCGGGGATGATCGGCACCTCGCAGCCGCGCGCGGCCACCCGGTCGCGCAGGCGCAGGTAGTCCTCGGGGTCGAAGAACATCTGGGTGATGGCGTAGTCGGCGCCCGCCTCGCACTTGCGCACGAAGTGGTCGGTGTCGGTCTCGACGTCGGCCGAGCGCGGGTGCTTGTAGGGGAAGGCGGCCACGCCCACGCAGAAGTCGCCGCTGTCCTTGATCAGGCGCACCAGCTCCTCGGCGTAGGTCAGCCCCTGGGGGTGGCGGATCCACTCCCCGTCCGGGTCGCCGGGCGGGTCCCCCCGCACGGCGAGCATGTTGGACACGCCCGCGTCGGCGAGGCGGCCGACGAGGTGGCGCAGCTCGGCGACGGAGTGGTCGACCAGGGTCATGTGCGCGACCGGCAGCAGTGTGGTGTCGGTCGCGATGCGCTCGGTGGTCTCCACGGTCAGCCCGCGCGTGCTGCCGCCCGCGCCGTAGGTGACCGAGACGAAGGCGGGGCCGAGGGCCTCGATCTCCCTGATCGCGCGCCACAGGCGCTCCTGCGCCTGGGGCGTGCGGGGCGGGAAGAACTCGAAGGAGAACATCGGCTCGCCCGCGTCGAGGAGTTCGCGGATGTGACGCGGCCTGGGGGCCGGGCCTCGGGGCGCCACAGGGAGTGTCGGTGCAGCCAGCATGCGCACCAGCTTAGGTCAGACACCCCCGCGGCGGAGGCCCCGTCCCATCCTGTGAGACCCGTGGCGCACGCCACTCCCGAACGCCGCTCCCGAGCGGTGCGACGTGCGGGGACGCGGCTCGGCCCCGCACCCGCCGCGGTGCCCCGCGCGTCCGCGCGTCCGCGCGGGCGGCGCCGGTGACGGTGCCGTCCGTGTCGGCGGCCGGCTGGAAGCGGCCCGACGGGGCGGAGCGGGACCGGGCCGCGCCCGACAGCCGATAATCTGCGGGTCATGGTGCCTTCCTCTTCCCCGCCCGCCTCCGCCGTCATGGCGGTCCGCTCCGGTGTGGACCGCGAACTGACCTCGTTCTGCGCCGGCCACCGGGCCCAGCTGCTGGAGATCGGGCAGGAGCTGGCCCCGGCCATGGACGCGCTGGAGGCGATGATCTCCGGCGGCAAGCGCCTGCGGCCGACCTTCTGCTACTGGGGCTGGCGGGGCGCGGGCGGCGCGGCCGAGGACGAGCGGGTGGTGCGGGCCGCGGCCTCCCTGGAGTTCCTCCAGGCGTGCGCGCTCGTCCACGACGACGTGATCGACAACAGCGACACCCGGCGCGGTCTGCCCGCCACGCACAAGCGGCTGGCCAAGCTGCACGCCGACCAGGGGTGGAGCGGCGACAGCGAGGGCTTCGGCCAGGGCGCGGCCATCCTCATCGGCGACCTGTGCCTGGCCTGGTCGGACGAGATGTACCAGGCCAGCGGCTTTCCGCCGGAGGTGCTGGGCCGGGGGCGGCCCCCCTTCGACGCGATGCGCACCGAGGTCATGGCCGGGCAGTACCTGGACACCCTGGAGCAGGTGCGGGGCACCGGCACACGCGAGGCGGCGCTGCGCGTGATGCGCTACAAGTCCGCCAAGTACACGGTGGAGCGCCCGCTGCACCTGGGCGCGGCCCTGGCGGGCCGCCACGAGGAGCTGGCCGGGGTCTACACCGACTACGGCATCCCGCTGGGGATCGCCTTCCAGCTGCGCGACGACGTGCTGGGTGTGTTCGGCGACCCGTCCACCACGGGCAAGCCCGCCGGGGACGACCTGCGCGAGGGCAAGCGGACGCTGGTCGTGGCCGAGACCCTGGCGCGCGCTGGGGCGGCCGACGCCGAGCGGTTCCGCTCGCTGCTGGGGGCGCCGGACCTGTCGGTGGCCTCGGTGGAGTGGATGTGCTCCCTGATCGAGGGCTCGGGCGCGCTGGCCGTGTGCGAGGAGATGATCGCGGAGTACGCCGACCGGGCCGTCGCGGCCCTGGAGAGCCCCGAGCTGGACGCGTCCGCCCGCGAGCCGCTGCGCCAGCTGGTCGTGGCCGCCACCTCGCGCTCCTTCTGAGGGTCCTTCCCTAGGGGACTTTCCCGGGTCCGCGCCCACCGGGGGCCTGTTGTGTCCGCCTGCCCGCTCCGGTTGAATCACTAACACGACATATCGCGAAACCGGGGAGTCTCCCATGTCTGGACACACCGTTTCCCGCGGTCCGACCGGCACGGGGGAGAGAGCCCTCGCACCGGACCTGGCGCGCGGGTTCATGCTCCTGTTCATCGCGCTCGCGAACACGGCCTGGTACCTGTGGGCGCTCCCGTCCAGCGGGGGCGGCGTCCACCCCGAGCCGGGCGGCGTGCTGGACCGGATCGCGCAGTTCGTCATCGTCATGGCGGTGGACATGCGCAGCTATCCGATGTTCGCCTTCCTGTTCGGGTACGGCATGGTGCAGCTGGCCCGGCGCCAGGAGGCGGCGGGCTCCTCCGTGCGGGAGGTGAACGCGCTGCTGCGCCGCCGCAACCTGTGGCTGCTCGCGTTCGGCTTCGTCCACGCCCTGCTGCTGTGGATGGGCGACGTCCTGGGCGCCTACGGCCTGGCAGGGCTGCTCCTGGGCTGGCTGTTCCTGCGGCGCAGGGACGCCACGCTGCTGGTGTGGTCGGGCGTGTTCACCGGGCTGGCCGCCCTGCTGGCGGCGTTCAGCCTGCTGGGCCTGGCCTTCATGCCCGCGGACGCCCCCTCCTCCTCGGCCGCGTTCAGCACGGACCTGATGGCCGACAACATCGGCGACACCTCGATCCTGGGCGCCGCGCTGGCCCGCGTCCTGGACTGGCCGCTGGTCACGCTGGGCCAGGGGCTGCTGGGCATGGTCGTGCCCGCGGCGATCCTGCTCGGCTACTGGGCCGCGCGCCGCCGGTTCCTGGAGGAGCCGGGCGGGCATCTGGGCCCGCTGCGCTGGACCGCGGCCCTGGGCATCGGCGTGGGGTGGCTGGGCGGGCTGCCCCTGGCCCTGACCCAGATCGGGGTCTGGGACCTGTCCCCCGCGCAGGCGGCCATGCTGACCATGCCGCACATGGTGACCGGGCTGGCCTGCGGCCTGGGCTACGTGGCGCTGATCGCGCTGGCGGCGCACCGGATCCAGGGGCGCGGTCGCGCACCGGGCGCGGTGGTCGGCGCGCTGTCGGCGACCGGCAAGCGCTCGCTGTCGGCCTACCTGGCCCAGTCGGTGCTGTGCGCGCCCCTCCTGTCGGCCTGGGGCCTGGGGCTGGGCGGCGAACTCGCCTCGTGGTCGATGGCCCTGTTCGCGGTGGGCGTGTGGCTGGTGACGGTGGCGGCCTCCTACGCCCTGGAGCGCGCGGGCAGGCGCGGACCGGCCGAGGTGCTGCTGCGCCGCCTGGCCTACCGTCGCCCGGTCGCGCGGGGCGCCCGGGAGGCGGAGGAGCCCGGCGACGCGTCGGGTCGCACGGTCGGGCGCGGACGGGTGCGGGGAGCGGCGGACGGCGAGCGTCCCGCGCCCTGACCTCGGCGTCCCGGGGCGCCGACCGCGCCCGCCCCCGTGGCGCAAAAAGGCGCGTGCCGCTCAGCGTCCGGCACGCCCTCGTAACGCAGGATGGGGTGTCATGGGCGACGATCACACGACAAACCACACCATAGGGGTCACGGGGGCGACCGGGGCGCTGGGCGGGCGGGTCGCCGCGCGGATCGCGCGGCTGGGCAGGCCCCAGCGGCTCATCGTACGCGACATCAACCGCGCTCCCGAGTACCCCGGCAGCAGCGCGGCGATGGCGGCCTACGAGGACTCCACGGCCTTCGAGCGGGCCTGCCGGGGGGTGGACACGCTGTTCCTGGTCTCGGCCACCGAGTCCGAGGACCGGATCGACGTCCACGTGAGCGCGGTGGACGCGGCGGTCAAGGCGGGGGTGTCCTGGATCGTCTACCTGTCCTTCCTGCGCGCGGGCCCGGCGTCCACCTTCACGTTCGCGCGCACGCACTTCTTCACCGAGGCGCACATCCGGTCCACAGGGGTGCGGTACACCTTCCTCAGACCCAGCCTGTACCTGGACCTGCTGCCCGACTGGGTGGACGACGGGGGCGTGGTGCGGGGCCCGGCCGGTGACGGCCGGATCGCGTGGGTCTCGCGCGACGACGTGGCGGACGTGGCCACCGCCGTGCTGACCGACCCCGTGGCCGCGCGCGCCTCGCACGACACCAGCCACGACGTCACCGGCCCGGAGGCGCTGTCCCTGGGCGCGACGGCGGAGAGGCTGGGCGTGCTCACCGGACGCTCGGTGCGCTACGTGCCCCAGACCCTGGAGGAGGCGCTGGAGTCGCGCCGCCGCGGCGGCGCCCCCGACTGGGCGGTCGAGGGCTGGGTGACCTCCTACGCCGCGATCGCCGCCGGGGAACTCAACGTGGTCTCGCCCGCCGTCCCCGACCTGACCGGCCATCCCGCCCAGTCCATCGAGGGCTTCCTGCGGCGCCATCCCAGCGCGCTGTCGCACGTCGCGGTCTGACCTCGGCCCCCGCCCTGCGCGCCGTGCCCCCGTGCGGGGTGCTCCCTGTGCCGTGGATCCCTCCGACGCCCGGCCCTTGACCTCAACAAATATTGAGGTAAGAGGCTGGGCGGTGTCGGAAGCAGGCGGTGCGCACCGAGGGAGAACGGCATGCGAGCGGTACAGGTCGAGGAGTTCGGCGGCCCGGAGGTCCTGGTGGTCCGGGACGTGCCCGAGCCCGAGGTGGGACCGGGCCAGGCGCTGGTGGAGGTCGCCGCGGCGAACGTGATGTACCTGGACACCCTGGTCCGCGGCGGCTGGGGGCTGGACTACTTCCCCGTGGCTCCCCCCTACGTCCCCGGCGCGGGCGTGGCCGGGCGGGTGGTCCGGATCGGCCCGGGCGTGGACCCGGGCTGGGAGGGGGCCGCGGTGGTCGCCGACACCGGGCACACGGACGGGACGCCGGAAAGGCCCACCCTACCCGTGGACGGCTACGCCGAACGGGCCGTGGTCCCGGAGTCGGCACTGGTCAGGGTGCCCGAGGAGGTGGACCCCCGGGCGGCGCTGGCCCTGCTGCACGACGGACCGACCGCGCTGGCGCTGGAGCGGGCGGCGGGCTTCGGGCCCAGCACCACGGTCCTGGTCGCCGCGGCCGCCGGAGGGGCGGGCACCCTCGCCGTCCAACTGGCCCGCACGGCCGGGGCCCGGGTCATCGGCGCGGCCAGGGGCGGTGCCAAGCTGGCCCTGGTCCGCGAACTGGGCGCGCAGGAGACCGTGGACTACTCCGAGCCGGGCTGGCCGGAGCGGGTGCGCGCGCTGACCGGCGGCGCCGGGGTCGACGTGGTCCTGGACGGCGCCGGGGGCGCGCTGGGCGCGGCGGCCTTCGGGACCCTGGCCGACGGCGGCCGGTTCGTCGGCTACGGCTCCGCGGGCGGGAGCTTCACGGAGGTGGACGCGGAGGAGGCCGGGCGCCGCGGGATCGAGGTCCTGGGCCTGTTCGACCTCAAGCAGGCCGACGGCGACCGGCAGGACGCCCTGCGGATGGTGCTGGAGATGGCCCGCATGGGCAGGATCACCCCGCACGTGGGGCTGACCCTGCCGCTGGAGCGGGCCGCAGAGGCGCACGCCGCGCTGGAGGGGCGCACGGTGCTCGGCAAGGCCCTGCTGGTGCCCTAGGGCCGGGCGGCGCGGGCCGCCAGGCGCTGGCGCAGAGCGGCGGCGGCGGCCCGGGGGTCCTCCGCCTCCGTGATCGCGCGCACGACCACGACCCGGCGGGCCCCGGCGTCCAGCACGCGGTCGATGTTGTCGGCGTCGATCCCGCCGATGGCGAACCAGGGGCGGTCGGTGCCCAGCGCGGCCGCCTCCTCCACCAGCTCCAGCCCGGCGGCCGGGCGGCCCGGCTTGGTGGGGGTCGCCCAGGTCGGTCCGACGCAGAAGTAGTCGCTGCCGGGCTCCTCGGCGGAGGCGGCCGCGGCGGCGACGTCGTTGTTGGAGCGGCCGATCACGGGGTCGGCACCGATGATGTCGCGGGCCATGGGCACGGGCAGGTCCCGCTGGCCCAGGTGGAGGACGTCGGCGCGCACGGCGCGGGCGATGTCGGCGCGGTCGTTGACCGCGAGCAGGGCGCCGTACCGCTCGCACGCCTCCTTCATCACCTCCAGGGCCGCGATCTCCTCGCGTGCCTCCAGGCCCTTGTCCCGGAGCTGGATGATGTCCACTCCCCCGGCCAGGGCCGCGTCGGCGAACTCGGCCAGGTCGCCCCGACCGGTCCGGGCGTCGGTGCACAGGTACAGAAGCGATGCGTCCAGGCGCTTGCGCAGGCTGGTTCCGTGGCTGGTCCTCACACGGTCCACCCTAGGCCCTGGCGCGTTCGGACCCAAGGGGGAGGGACGCGGCGGCGCGCCCCTCCCCCTTCCGCGCGGACTAGAAGGCCAGGCTCTGGGCCCGGCGGCGCACCTCGGTGCCCCGGTTCTCGCGCATGGCCTGGATCGGCGTGCCCGGCAGGGAGTCGTCGGGGGTGAACAGCCAGCGCAGGGCCTCCTCGGAGGAGAAGCCCGCGTCGGTGAGCAGCAGCAGCGTCCCCGGCAGACCCTTGACCAGGTCGTCGCCGTCGATGAAGGCGGCGGGAATGGAGAGTTCGCCGTCGCGGACCACACCCATCATGCGGTTCTCGCGGATCAGCGTCTTGATCCGGTTCGGGCTCACGCCCAGCGGAGCGGCGGCCTCCTTGAGGGTCAGCCAGTCGCCGATGAGCGTGTCGATGTCGCGTTGTGTCACACCACCAATCTGCCACATCCGCGCACCTCCTTCCCCCCGGCACGGCGCGCGCCGACCACGGGTCCTAGAATGGGGACAGACCCCTACATCCCGCGGGAGCCGGGTGGGACCCGGCTGAGAGGGAGGCTGTGAGCCTCCGACCGCACGAACCTGATCCGGATCATGCCGGCGAAGGGAGTGGAAGCCACAGCCGTGCGCACCTCCAACGATTCCCACCGCGACCGCGTCGTCGTGGTCGGCGGCGGCCTCGTCGGCCGGGTCACCGCCTGGCGCGCCGCCCAACGCGGACTGGGCGTCACCCTGGTCGAGTCCGACCCCGCCCGCGCCGCCTCCACCGTGGCCGCGGGCATGCTGACCCCCGCCACCGAGGCGGCGTTCGGCGAGGAGCCCCTCATGGAGCTGGGCATCCGCTCGGCCCGCATGTACGCGGACTTCGTCGCCGAACTGGAGGAGGCCAGCGGCCTGGACGTCGGACACCGCGCCACCGGCACGCTGCTGGTCGCCTTCGACCGCGACGACCTGGCCGTCCTCACCGAACTGCACGCGCTCCAGCGGAGGCTGGGCATCGCCGCCGAGCGCCTCACCGGCCGCGAGTGCCGCCGCCTGGAGCCCATGCTCGCCCCGTCCGTGCGCGGCGGCGTCCTGGCCCCCGACGACCACTCCGTGGACCCGCGGCGGCTGCTGCGCGCCCTGGCCGCGGCGGGAGAGCGCGCGGGCGTCACCGAGGTCCGCGGGCGGGCCGGGGAGGTCCTCTCCCCCGGCCCCGGGGGCGCGCGGCTGGGCGTGCGCCTGGCCGGGGAGGCCGAGGCGGGGCGGACCCTGCCCGCGCACCAGGTGGTGCTGGCCGCGGGTTGCTGGGGCAACGGCGTCGCGGTCCCCGAACCCGTCGTCCCGCCGCTGCGCCCGGTCAAGGGGCAGCTGCTGCGCGCCCGGGTGCCCGCCGGCGAGCCGCCGCTCGTCAGCCGGACCGTCCGCGGCCTGGTCCGGGGCTTCCCGACCTACCTGGTGCCGCGCGCCGACGGCGAGGTCGTCATCGGCGCCACCCAGGAGGAGCTGGGCCACGACACCTCGCTCACCGTCGGGGGGCTCTGGCAGGTGCTGAGGGACGCGCGCGAACTCGTCCCCGGGGTGAGCGAGCTGGAGGTCACCGAGACCTGCGTCGGGCTGCGCCCCGGCTCCCCCGACAACGAACCCCTCCTGGGGCCCACCCGGGTCCCGGGACTGCACCTGGCCGCCGGGCACTTCCGGCACGGGGTCCTGTTGACCCCGGTGACCGGGGAGGCCATGGCCCGGGCCCTGACCGACGGAGACCTGCCCGAGTACGCCCGCCGTTTCACGGCACGACGCGCAAGTAGGTAGTAGCAGTGGAACTGATCATCAACGGCGACCGCCGCGAGTTCGCCGACGACACGACCGTGGAAGCCGTCGTGCGCGACCTGACCGGCACCGAGGCCCCCGGCGGTGTCGCCGTGGCCGTCAACGACGAGGTGGTGCGCCGGACCTCGTGGGCCGCGAGCCCGCTCAACCAGGGCGACCGCGTGGACGTCCTCACCGCGGTGCAGGGAGGCTGAGCATGAACGACGACCTCGTGATCGCGGGAACCTCCTTCGGGTCCCGGCTGATCACCGGAACCGGCGGAGCGCCCTCCCTGGAGGTCCTGGAGCAGGCCCTGATCGCCTCCGGCACCGAACTGACCACCGTGGCGATGCGCCGTGTCTCCCCCGGCACCCGGGGGTCGGTGTGGGACGTCCTGACCCGCAACAAGATCCGGGCGCTGCCCAACACCGCCGGGTGCTTCACCGCCGTGGACGCGGTGCGCACCGCCCGCCTGGGCCGCGAGGCGCTGGAGACCGACTGGGTCAAGCTGGAGGTGGTGGCGGACGAGCACACGCTGCTGCCCGACCCCGTCGAGCTGCTGGAGGCCGCCGAACAGCTGGTGGACGAGGGCTTCACCGTGCTGCCCTACACCAACGACGACCCCGTGCTGGCCCGGCGCCTGGAGCAGGTGGGCTGCGCCGCGGTGATGCCCCTGGCCGCCCCGATCGGCTCGGGGCTGGGCATCCGCAACCCGCACAACCTGGAGCTGATCGTCGAGCAGGCCGGCGTGCCCGTCATCGTGGACGCGGGGATCGGCACCGCCAGCGACGCCGCCCTGGCCATGGAGCTGGGGTGCGACGCGGTCCTGCTGGCCACGGCCGTGACCCGCGCCCAGGACCCGGTGCGCATGGCCGCCGCGATGCGCGACGCCGTACGCGCGGGCCGCGGCGCGCGCCTGGCGGGCCGCATCCCCGTGCGGCGCTACGCCCAGGCCTCCTCGCCGTCCGTGAGTTAGGCCACCCGGCCCCGCGCTCCGTCCCCGGCCCGCCGCCGACCGGTGCGTCCCACCTGGGGAGTTTGGCGGCGTCCTCTACCGTGGAACGAGTGTGCGGTCCGGCAAGGGCGCATCCCGCACACCACGACCACCCAGGCGCGAGCGTCCCCACCGCCCACGGAGCGGGCCTCACCGGGGACGGGGCGACCCGACGACCGGCGGAGCACACGCCACCGGGACCGGGAGAGCCCCGGCCGGGGTCGGGACCCGTCGTCCGGGGAGACCGAGCAGGCCCCCCGGACGACCCACCGGCCCCACCGGCACCCGAACGGGACGGCGCGACCGCGAACCGCGGGGCAGACCTGGCGTGGGCTTCCGCTATCGTGTCGGTTCGACACCCGGTGTCGGGTACGCGCCACCGGCCGCGACAGCCCGCGCTCCCCGCAGCAAGGACACTACTCCGCCGTGGACATGACGACTTCCGACCCGCTCGTAGGCGCCACCCTGGACCGACGTTACTTCGTGGAGTCCAGGATCGCCGGAGGCGGGATGGCGACCGTCTACGTCGCCCACGACCTGAGGTTGGACCGACGGCTGGCCCTGAAGGTGATGCACCCTTCGCTGGCCCAGGACCCGACCTTCGTGCAGCGCTTCATCAACGAGGCGCACTCCGTCGCCAAGCTCTCCCACCCCAACGTCGTGCAGGTCTTCGACCAGGGTGAGGACCAGGGGCACGTGTTCCTGGCCATGGAGTACGTACCCGGGCGCACCCTGCGCGACCTGCTCAAGTCCCGAGGCAGGCTCGGCGCCCACGACGCCCTGAACGCCATGGCCCCGGTGCTGGCCGCGCTCGGCGCCGCCCACCAGGCGGGCATGGTGCACCGCGACGTCAAGCCCGAGAACGTCCTCATCACCGAGGACGGCCGGGTCAAGGTCGCCGACTTCGGCCTGGCGCGCGCCGTGGAGCAGTCCAACCAGGGGCTGACCCGCACGGGCACCCTCATGGGCACGGCGGCCTACCTGGCCCCCGAGCAGATCGAGAAGGGCGTCGCCGACGCCCGCAGCGACGTGTACGCGGCGGGCATCATGCTCTACGAGCTGCTCACCGGCAGCCAGCCGCACACCGGCGAGACGCCCATCGCGATCGCCTACCAGCACGTCAACGAGGACGTCCCGCGCCCCTCGCACTTCCTGCCCGGCCTGCCCGCGGAGGTCGACGCGCTGGTCACCAAGGCCACCGAGCGCGACCCCAGGTACCGTCCCAGCAACGCGGGCCAGTACCTGGCCAAGGTCCTGGCGGTGCTCAACGGCCTGCCCGCGACTCCTCCCGTCTCGGCCGCTGACCAGGCCCCGCTGACGCCCGTCGCCCCGGCGGCGGCGGCCACGGCCTCGGTGACCGCGCCCCAGCTCATCGCCGGGGGCGCCGGTCCGGGCACCGAGAACGCGACCATGATCGTGGACATGGCCTCCGCCGGCCTCGACGACGGCCGCTACGACGACTACGACCGCGACAAGGACGGGTACGGCGGCGACGACGGGTACGACGACTACCGGGACGGCCCCGACCGGCGCCGCCGCAACCTGCTGATCGGGATCGGCGCGGCGGTCCTGGCGCTCGTCCTGTTCGGCGCGGGCTGGTGGTTCCTGGTCGGCCAGTACGAGAACGTCCCCGACGTGGTGGGCCGCGATCCCGAGGCCGCGAGCCAGATCATCCGCGACGAGGGCCTGCGCTACGACCTGTCCTCCGAGGCCGTCTACAGCGACGCCGAGCCGGGCACGGTCGGCGAGACCGACCCGGAGGTGGGCGCCCGCCTGTCCCCCGACGACGTGGTCACCGTGTACCTGTCCAAGGGCCCGCAGACGGTGGAGATGCCCGACCTGGTCGAGTTGGACGCCGCCGACGCGCTCAAGGAGCTGGAGGACCTGGGCTTCGACCCGGAGGGCATCGTCCAGGAGGACGTGAACTCCACCGAGGTCGAGCCCGGCGCGGTGGTCTCCACCTCCCCCGAGGCGGGCGCGGAGGCCGACCGGGAGGAGCCGGTCACCCTCACCGTCAGCCGGGGCATCCCGGTGCCCCCGGTGGTCGGCGAGGACCTGGACACCGCCCGCCAGATGCTGGAGGGCGAGGGCCTGTCCGTCGAGGTGGTCGAGGAGGAGAGCGCGGACGTCGAGGAGGGCAAGGTCATCCAGCAGAGCCCCGACAGCGGCTCCAGCATCGGCTCCGGCGGCACCGTCACCCTGACCGTCTCCACCGGTCCGCCCGGCGTGGACATCCCCGACGTGGTCGGCATGCGGGTCAACGACGCGCGTGAGGCGCTGGAGGAGGCCGGTTTCAAGGTCAAGGTCGAGCGCGTCTTCGGCGGCCGCGAGGTGGCGCACCAGTCGCACACCGGCAGGGCGCCCGAGGACACCGAGATCACGATCACCGCGACTCCGGGCGGCATCGACCTGGGCGACTTCGGCGAGGGCGGCGGCCGCGGCGGCGACGACGATGACGACTGACCGGCACGGGCGCGCGGCCTGAGCCGGAGGCGAGGGGGCGGGACCGATCGGTCCCGCCCCCTCGCCGTGTGCGGCCGACCCGGCCAGGCGCACGGCCCGCCGCCCGCTCCACCGCCCCGGCCGTCGGCCCGTGTCGTGGGCGCCGCCCGCCCGGGATAGGGTCACCCGCATGGCGAGCGAGGCGATCCGGGTACTGGTGGTGGACGACCACCCCATGTGGCGCGACGCGGTCGCGCGCGACCTCGGCGAGGCCGGCATCGAGGTCGTGGGCACCGCGGGCGACGGCGCCAAGGCGCTGCGCATCGCCCCGGCCGCGCGTCCCACCCTGGCCGTCGTGGACCTGCACCTGCCCGACATGAGCGGGGTCGAGCTGACCGCGGGCCTGGTGGCGCTGTCCCCGCCGCCGCGGGTGCTGGTGCTGTCGGCGAGCGGCGCCAGCGACGACGTCCTGGCCGCGGTGAAGGCCGGGGCCACCGGCTACCTGGTCAAGTCGGCGGGTCGGGAGGAACTGCTGGACGCGGTGCGCCGGGTGCACGCGGGCGAGGCCGTGTACACCCCGGGCCTGGCCGGGCTGGTGCTGGGCGAGTACCGCAGGCTCTCGTCGGCGGACCGCTCCCGGGAGCCGGAGGCGCCCGAGCTGACCCCCCGCGAGACCGAGGTGCTGCGCCTGGTCGCCAAGGGGCTGGCCTACAAGCAGATCGCGCAGCGGCTGGGCATCTCCCACCGCACCGTGCAGAACCACGTGCAGAACACCCTCACCAAGCTGCACCTGCACAACAGGGTGGAGCTGGTGCGCTACGCCATCGACCGGGGCCTGGACGACTGACGCGCCCTCCCGCGCGTCCGCTTCGCGCGGTCCGCGCCCTCTGCCCCGTACGCGCCGGGCGCGTTCACCGCGTATTCTCCTCCCCGGGTTGGCCCCGGATCACCGCTCCCACTATGGTCTAGACCATATGGCGCCATGCGTCGTAAAACACACAACGTCGAGGAGAATCCGTATGCGAGTCGGGGTGCTGACCGGCGGTGGGGACTGCCCTGGTCTGAACGCGGTCATCCGCGCAGTGGTCCGCAAGGGCATCAAGGACTACGGCTACGAGTTCATCGGCTTCCGGGACGGTTGGCGCGGTCCGCTGGAGGGCGACACCATGCCGCTGGACGTGACCGCCGTGCGCGGCATCCTGCCCCGGGGCGGCACGATCCTGGGCTCCTCGCGCACCAACCTCATGAAGATCGAGGGCGGTGTCGAGCGGGTCAAGGACAACATGGCCGGGCTGGGCGTCGACGCCCTGGTCGCCATCGGCGGCGAGGACACCCTCGGCGTGGCCCGCCAGCTGCACGACCGCGGCGTCAACGTCGTCGGCGTGCCCAAGACCATCGACAACGACCTCAACGCGACCGACTACACCTTCGGTTTCGACACGGCCGTGAACATCGCGATGGAGGCGATCGACCGCCTGCACACCACCGCCGAGTCGCACCACCGCGCGCTGGTGGTGGAGGTCATGGGCCGCCACGCCGGATGGATCGCGCTGCACTCGGGCATGGCCGCGGGCGCCAACGTCATCCTCATCCCCGAGCGGCCCTTCGACATCGACGAGGTCGTCAAGCACGTCGAGAGCCGCTTCGAGACCCAGTACGCGCCGATCATCGTGGTCGCCGAGGGCGCGCACCCCAAGGAGGGCCAGATGGAGCTGGCCACCGGGGAGACCGACTCCTTCGGCCACGTGCGCCTGGGCGGCATCGGCCAGCGGCTGGCCGACGAGATCGAGCAGCGCACCGGCAAGGAGGCCCGCTCGGTGGTCCTGGGCCACGTGCAGCGCGGCGGCACGCCCACCGCGTTCGACCGCGTGCTGGCCACCCGTCTGGGCGTGAACGCCATCGAGGCCGTGCACGACAAGGCCTTCGGCAAGATGGTCGGCCTCCAGGGCACGGACATCGTCCGCGTGAACCTGGCCGAGGCCACCGACACCCTCAAGACGGTGCCCTCCTCGCGCTACGAGGAGGCCGAGGTCTTCTTCGGCTAGGCACGCGCGCCCCGCGACCCGGAGCCCCGGGAACCGGATTGTCCCGGGGTCCCCCCGGAAGGACCGGCCGCCGGCCACGCGCGCCGGCCCCCTCCGGAACGGTCCGCGCCCCCTCCCAGCTCCCAGGGAGGGGGCGCGCCGCGTCCCGGGCGGCCTCGGTGTGCCCGCCGCCTCCCTCCCGTCCCGTCCGGGAACGGACGGAGCGGTGGACGGGATGTTCGATACTGGAGGATGGCGATGGACGCTCCCGGCCCCGTCACCGCCACTCCCACCTCACACCGGGACACGAAGGCATCCACCGGAGGTAGCACCATGTCCGCGTCGCTTGAGTCCGCGCCGCTCCCCGCAGCCCTGGCCGGGTCCGACGCCGGGCTCGGCGAGCTCTGCGTGCTCATGAAGCTCGGCGAGATCGTCCTCAAGGGCTCCAACCGCAAGCTGTTCGAGCGGCGGCTGCACAACAACATCCGCGCCTCCGTGCGCGACCTGGGCGAGGTCCGCCTCTCCCAGCGCGGCGCGGGCGTGATCATCGTGCGCAAGCCCGACGCCTCCGACCTGGAGGTCGCCGAGATCGCCGACCGCATGGCCAACGTCATGGGTGTGGTCTGGGTGCACCTGGTCCGCCGCGTGCCCAAGGACCTGGACGCCGTCACCGACATCGGCGTGCGCGTCATGCAGGGCCGCGAGGGCACCTTCGCCGTGCGCGCCCGGCGCCGCGACAAGCGCTTCGAGATGACCTCGTCGGAGCTGGCCGGGTACCTGGGCTCGAAGATCATCGAGGCGCACGGCTACAAGGTCAACCTCAAGCGCCCCGACAACACCCTGTTCGTCGAGGTGGACAAGGACGAGGCGTTCGTGTTCACCGACGGCGTGCCCGGCCAGGGCGGCCTGCCCGCCGGGATGAGCGGCCGCGGCCTGGTGCTGATGTCGGGCGGGATCGACTCCCCCGTCGCCGCGCACCGGATGATCCGGCGCGGGCTCAAGGTCGACTTCCTGCACTTCTCCGGCATGCCGTTCACCGGCCCGGAGTCGATCTACAAGGCCTACAGCCTCGTCCGCCAGCTGGACCGCTACCAGGTGGGCTCGCGGCTGTTCGTCATCCCCTTCGGCAAGGCCCAGCAGCAGCTGAAGAGCTCGGGGATCGAGCGGCTCCAGATCGTCGCCCAGCGCCGCCTCATGCTCAAGACCGCCGAGGCCCTGGCCGACGACCTGGGCGCGGAGTGCCTGGTCACGGGGGACGCGCTGGGCCAGGTGTCCAGCCAGACCATGACCAACCTGACCGCCCTGGACGACGCGGTGGACCTGCCGATCCTGCGTCCGCTCATCGGCATGGACAAGACCGAGATCATGGACCAGGCCCGCCGGATCGGGACCCTGGCCATCTCGGAGCTGCCCGACGAGGACTGCTGCACCATGCTGACCCCGCGCCAGGTGGAGACCGCGGCCAAGATCCCGGACCTGCGCCAGATCGAGAAGCGCCTGGACGCCGAGGAGCTGGCCGAGCACCTGGTCACCACCGCGCAGGTGCACAAGCCCAGCTTCCTGGGCGACGCCGCGCCCAAGCGCGTGGCGCCCGCCTCCGCGTCGGTGGCCGCCACCGCCTAGCCCGGAACGGCGGCGCCCCGGCCCCGCCCCGCGTGCGGGGAGCGGCCGGGGCGCCGTCGTGTTCAGCCCCGAGGTCTCACAGACCGGCCAGTTCGCGGCCCGGCGCCGGGGTCAGGGTGCGGCCGGTCAGGGCGGCCAGGGTGCCCGCCAGGTCGCGCAGCTCGGCCAGGTCCTCGTGCAGGAGGGCCTGCGGGCCGTCGCACAGGGCGTTCTCCGGGTGGGGGTGCACGTCGACGATGACGCCGTCCGCGCCGACCGCCACGGCCGCGCGCGAGAGCGGCAGCACCAGCTCGCGCTTGCCGCCCGAGTGGGACGGGTCGACGATCACCGGCAGATGGGACAGGTTCTGGGCGACCGGGACCGCGCTGATGTCCAGGGTGTTGCGGGTGGCCTTCTCGAAGGTGCGGATGCCGCGCTCGCACAGGACGATGTCGAGGTTGCCGCGCTGGGCGATGTACTCGGCGGCCATCAGCCACTCCTCGATGGTGGCGCTCATGCCGCGCTTGAGCAGGACCGGCTTGCCCGCGTCCCCCACCGCCTGGAGGAGGGCGAAGTTCTGCATGTTGCGGGTGCCGACCTGGAGCATGTCGGCGTAGGAGGCGACCAGCTCCACGTCGGCGGCGTCCACGACCTCGGTGACGATGGGAAGGCCCGTCTCCTCGCGCACGTCGGCGAGGATCCTCAGGCCCTCCTCGCCCAGGCCCTGGAAGGCGTAGGGGGAGGTGCGGGGCTTGTAGGCGCCGCCGCGCAGCAGGGACGCCCCCGCCTCCAGCGCCATCCGGGCCGCGGCCAGGGTCTGCTCGGGGGTCTCGACGGCGCAGGGGCCGGCGATGACGGTGACGTTGTCGCCGCCGATCGGCACTCCGCGCACGCTGACGACGGTGCGGCTGTCGTGGTTCTCGCGGCTGACGAGCTTGTAGGGGGCGGAGATGCGCAGGACGTCGCTGACGCCCGGCTTGGCGGCCAGGCCCAGGTCCTGGAAGCGCTCGACGTCACCGACGAGGCCGATGATCGTGCGGCTCACCCCGCGCGTCACGTAGGCCTCGCCTCCGGCGGAGGAGACCAGCTCGACCAGATCGTCGATGTTCTCGGGGGTGGCGTCCGGCGCCATCACGATGACCATGTGCGTTGTCCCTAGCTGCTTGTCGGTTGGGTGAACGAGCCGACCGGCGCCCGGAACGAGAAAAGCCCCGGGCTCTACCGGCCCGGGGCTCAAGTCGTCTGTGTCAGCGCAGCGCTTTACAGGCGACCGGGGTGTCGGGCCGGTAGCCATAAAAGCGCCAGAAGTTCCGCTGCATGGCTGGAACTATAGCGCACGGTCGCCGCGCGTCCGCACACCCGGGGTGAGTGACCTGTCTCTCGTCGGTGCCTGACAGGATGGCCGCACGCACGTTCTCCCCACGGGGAAGGCGTTCCGCTCCGGCCGACCGGCCGGGCGCGCCGCGGGAGCCCAGAGACGAGCAGGGGGACGGAAGTGTCCGAGGGAACGGACGAGGACGCTACGGGCGGGGCCCGGCCCCGGATGCCTCCCGGGCAGGCGGTGCGCCGCGAGCACAAGCCGCTGCACTACGGCCCGGTGCCCGCCTTCCGCCCGCAGCGGTGGGACCTGCGGGTCACGGGGGCGACCGAGGACCTGGGGGCGTACCGCTGGACGTGGGAGGAGTTCGCGCGGCTGCCGCGCACGGACTCGGTGAGCGACTTCCACTGCGTGATGCGGTTCAGCGTCCCGGACGTGCCCTGGCGCGGGGTGCTCGCCGCGGACCTGGTGGCCGCGGCCCCGCCCGCGCCGGAGGCCACGCACGTGATGGCGTGGGGCGAGTACGGGTACGGCGCGAACCTGCGCATGGACGACTTCCTGGCGGAGGGGGTGCTGCTGGCGACCCACCGCGACGGCGAGCCCCTGGCCCCCGACCACGGCGCGCCGCTGCGCCTGGTGGTGCCGCACCTGTACGGGTGGAAGAGCGTGAAGTGGCTGCGCGCGGTGGAGTACATGACCGCGGACCGCCGCGGTTTCTGGGAGGAGCGCGGCTACCACAACCGGGGCGACCCGTGGCGGGAGCAGCGGTTCTCCCACCAGGAGGGGGAGCGGGGGCCGGGCCGGGCTCCGCGGCGGTGAGCCGTGCGGGGCCCTCAGCTGCGCGGGACCCGCATCTCCACCTCGGTGCCCTGGCCGGGGACCGACACGTACTCGACGGTGCCGCCCAGGTCGCGCACGCGGCCCCGCACGGACTGGGCCACGCCGATGCGGCCCTCGGAGCGGGCCCGCTCCAGGCGGCCGGGCTCGATGCCGGGGCCCTCATCGCGCACGGACACGGTCACCGCGTCGTCCTCGTCCTCCACCAGGACCCAGGCGCGCGTGCCCTCGGGGCAGTGCCGCTCCACGTTGTCCAGGGCGGCGAGCACCGCGGCGGCCAGTTCGGCGGCGGTGTGCGCGGGCAGGACGACGGGCGTGGCGGGCGCGGACACCGACACGCGGGCCGACTCGGCGCGGCGCAGCGGCTCGCGCAGGTCCACCCCGTTCCCGGTTCCGGACGCGGCCGCGCGCCCCGAGGGGGGCTGCGCCGCCCCGCCGGTCCCGTTCAGCCCGTCCGTCCGGCCGGAGGCGTCCTCCGACGATCCGATCGCGACCAGCGCGCGCAGGCGCGCCTCCTGCTCACCGGCCATCCGGCCCAGTTCGGCGGCCTCTCCCCCGGCCTCGGCGCCGCGCCTGCTCACCAGGGACAGCACCTGGAGCACCGAGTCGTGGATCGAGCGGGCCAGCTGCTCGCGCTCGCGGGTGCGCGCCTCCAGCGCGACCGCCTGCGCGAACCGCCGTTCGGCCCGCTCCGACATCCAGGACATGTATCCGACCGCCAGCCCGGCCAGGAGCAGCAGGACCACGCCGCGGGCGGTCGCGGCGGTCACGGCGGCGTCCATGACCGTGCGCAGGGTGAGGTCGGCGAGACCGTAGAGCACGGCGACGGCCGCGGCGGCGCGCCCGCCCCAGATGACGCTGGCCGCCAGCGCGGTGCCCGCGAACCAGTAGCCGCTCAGCGGCGGGGCCTGGGTGAGGTAGAACGGCGTGGCCGCCAGGGCGGTGGCGAACAGGCACGCGAAGGCCACCGCGAGGTCGGCGGTGAGCACGCGCCAGTCGCGCAGGTGCGGGCGGGCGTAGGCGCGGGTGGTGAACGCCGTCCACACGACCATGACCGCCAGCACCGTCCAGGCCAGCCAGGGCCGGGTCAGGTGCTCGTGGTGCTGGACGAGGAGGAACAGGGCGTAGACCAGGGACGCTGCGCGGAAGACGGCGAAGGCGCGCCAGAGGGGGAAGTCGAAGCCCAGGGGTCAGACCACCGCCCCGTTGTCGGGCCCGCCGTCTCCGGGCGGACGGGAGTCGGTCATGCGCAGGATGAGCACGACGAAGCTGACCAGGAAGGCCAGCACCGCGGCGAACATCAGCCAGTTGGGCAGGGAGACGCCGACGAACGCGGCCCCGAACACCAGTACCGGAGCGCCCAGCAGGCACAGCCAGGCGGCGATGCCCACCCGGTCGCCCTGGAGCAGGGGCGGCGGTGGCGGGGGCTCGTAGTGGCCCTCCAGGTCGGCCTCGGCCCGGCGCCGGGCCTCCTCCTCCGCCGTCTCGCGCTCCTGCCCGTCCCCGGCGCCGGCGGCCCCTCCGGCCAGGAGGTCGCCGCCGGAGGAGGCGTCCCCTCCCGGGGCGCTGAGGTTCTCGGCGTCGGGCCAGGCGGCGCGGCGGCGCTGCCCCCGGGTGTCGGCGTCGTCGTAGAAGCGGGCGACCAGGTCGTTCCAGACCTCGTCCTCGTCCTCGGGCCGGGCGGGCGCGGCGTCGGGGTCGACGTTGGCGGGCGGGCCGTCCAGCAGGTCGCCGCCGACCGTCGCGTCGGGGGGCTCGTGCGCCGCGGCGGCCTCCCCGCCCTCCTCGGCGTCGGCGTCGGAGCGGGGCTCGCCGCGCGACGCCAGCAGGTCGGGGGCCGTCCCGGGCCGCCCCTCCAGGTCGGGCAGCTCCGCGCCCAGGACCCTCTCGGCCGCGGCCCGCTCCTCGGCGTCCACGTACAGGTGGTCGGTGGGCGGGTCGTCGGCCTGGCTGCCCGCGGGCTCCAGGACGTCCTCGTCCAGGGGCACGGCGTAGGCGGCGATACCGCTGCGCCGGAGCGCCTCCAGCATGAGGTCGGCGTGCGAGGGCGCGAGCAGGATCAGCGGAACGTAGGCGTCGGCGAGCAGGCCGTTTCCCCGACGTTGCGTCATCGGTCGGCTCCTTCCCCGCTTCTACTGTGCTCTCGCACGAAGGCGAGGCTCCCGTCGAAGACGACGGCGGCGTCATGGTCGAGGGTCGCCACGTGGTAGCTGTCGTGGAGCAGGTGGATCGTCAGCCCGGTGTTGACCGCTCTCCTAGCGAGGATACGCAGACTGCGCGGTCCGACGACGTGGTCCTGGGTGCTTCGGTAGGCCAGGATCGGCGCTCGCAAACCGGACATGCCCTCCTGAACCTCGCGCCACAGCTTCGGGAGTGTCGCCGCGGCCGCGGTGGGGACGCGGTCGTACCCGCCCTCGGTGGTGTCGTCCTTGGAGACGTCGCAGCCCAGGCCGGGCGTGGAGGGCATGATCCGCGAGACCAGGCGGCGGACGGGGGCGATGACGGGCAGGCGCCGGTCCTCCACCGCCAGGGAGGGGTTGACGAGCACGACCCCGCGCACGAGGCCCGGGTGCCTCTGGGCCAGGCGCAGGCTGAGGGCGCCGCCCATGGACAGCCCCATGACGAACACCTCCCCGCAGCGCGAGGCCAGGTCCAGCAGGGCCCGTTCGACCTCGGCGAGCCAGTCGTCGCTGGTGGTGAGGTTCATGTCGTGCCAGACCGTGCCGTGCCCGGGCAGCAGGGGCGCCTCGACGCTGAGTCCGGCGGCGGCCAGGTGCTCGGCCCAGGGGCGCATCGAGTACGGGGAGCCGGTGAAACCGTGGCAGAGCAGGACGCCCGTGTCCGACCCGCGGTGACTGAACGGCTCAGCGCCCGGGATCAGGGGAGGGGCGTCGGTCGGTCTCACGGAGCGGCTCCAGGAATCGTGCGGTGCGCGGGGAACGGGGGTCTGCGGCGACCGGAGCGGAGGCACGGGAAACCCTGGCTCCTGCCGTGAGGCTAACCGTTCGGCGGTCCGTTCGCCATGAGTGCACACTAACGTTCCCCTCCCCGGCGACCGGAGGCAGGCACCCGCCACGCGGGCCGACTGAGTATCCTCTTCTGCGTCGGGCCGACGGCCCGTTCGGGGGCGCTTTGGCACTCGCGCTCACACGGTGGGAGGATGGCGCACGTCAGGCGGCGGCTCCTCCCCCACTCTCCGGGCGCGAGCCCTCCTGACAATGTCGGCAGAGCGGGACGGTGAATCGTGGCAGACCCTGCCCAGTGCTCCCCGCGTGTGCAGGGGTGATCTGAGCGATGTTCTACTGGGTGGTCAAGGCGATCCTGGGGCCGGTCCTGGCCGTACTGTGGCAGCCGCGCGCCGAGGGTGTGGAGAACGTGCCGCGCCGCGGGCCGGCGATCATGGTCAGCAACCACCTGTCCTTCTCCGACCACTTCTTCGGTCCGCTGCCGCTGCCGCGCAAGATCACCTTCCTGGCCAAGGCCGAGTACTTCACCGGCACGGGCGTCAAGGGGCTGCTGAGCCGGGCGTTCTTCACCGGCGTGGGTCAGATCCCCATCGACCGCTCGGGCGGCAAGGCCAGCGAGGCGGCGCTGCGCACGGGCCTGAGGGTGCTCAAGCGCGGCGACCTCCTGGGCATCTACCCCGAGGGCACCCGCTCCCCCGACGGCAAGCTCTACCGCGGCCGGACGGGTGTGGCGCGGCTGGCGCTGGAGGCCAAGGCCCCGGTGGTGCCGATGGCGATGATCAATCTGGAGAAGATCATGCCCCCCGGCCGCACGGTGCCCAAGCTGGGCGTGCGCCCCAAGGTCAAGTTCGGCAAGCCGCTGGACTTCTCCCGCTACCACGGCATGGAGAAGGACCCGCGCGTGCTGCGGGCCGTTACCGACGAGATCATGTACGCGCTGATGGAGCTGTCCGGCCAGGAGTACGTGGACCGCTACGCGCAGTCGGTCAAGGCCGAGCTGGAGGCGGAGGCCAAGGAGGCCAAGCGCGAGCAGCACGCCAGCGACAAGGACCGCAGGAGGACCGAGCGCGAGCGGCGCAAGGGGGAGCGGCGGACCCGCCGCGAGGAGAAGCGGGCGGCGCGCAGGGACAGGCGCGAGGGCGGGGACGCGGACGCCGCGGATCCGACCTCCGCCCAGGAGTAGCCCGCGCGGCGGCCCGACACGCGGACGGCCCCCGCGACCCCCGCCGTGGGGGTCGCGGGGGCCGTCCGCTCCTCGGGGTCCGGGTCAGTGCCGGGCGAGGTCGCCGGCGCCGACGATGCCCGCCTCTCCGCCGAGTTCGGCCAGGCGCACCTCGGCCATGCGGCGCCCGGGGCGGCCCGGGACGTTGCGCGCGAAGGCGGCGCGGACCGGGTCCAGCAGGATGGACCCGGCGTCGGAGACACCGCCGCCCAGGACGAAGCACTCGGGGTCGAGGATGGCGGCGAGGTCGGCCAGGCCGTGTCCGGCCCACTCCCCGACCTTGGCGAAGCACTCCAGGGCGGCCCTGTCCCCCTCCAGCGCCGCCTGGGTGATGACGTGGCCCTCGACCTGGTCGATGACGCCGTCGGCGAGCTTGAGCATGCGCTCGGCGGCCACGGGGTCGGTCAGCGCCAGGTCCTGGGCCTCGGCGACCAGGGCGCGGCCGCTGGCGTACTGCTCCCAGCAGCCGTGGTTGCCGCAGGCGCAGCGGCGCCCGTGCGGGACCATCCGGTAGTGCCCGACCTCGGCGGCCACGCCGTAGCGGCCGCGGTGCAGGGCGCCGCCGATGACCAGGCCACCGCCGATGCCGGTGCCCAGGGTGATGCACACGATGTGGTCGCTGCCGCGCCCGGCGCCGAACCTGGCCTCGGCCCAGGCGGCGGCGTTGGCGTCGTTCTCGATGACCACGGGCAGCCCGACGCGCTCCTGGACGTGGTCCCGGAGGGGCTCGTCGCGCAGGCCGAGGTTGACGGCGACCTGGACGGTGGCGCGGTCCTCGTCCACGAACCCCGCCACCCCCACCCCGACGGCCCGGACGGAGTCGGCGTCCTGTCGGCCGCGCAGCTCCCCGACGGCCCTGGCCACGACGTCGGCCAGGGCCTGCGGGTCGTTGGAGGGGGTGGGGTACTTGACCTTGTCGAGGATCTGCCCTTCGGGGTCGACGACCCCGGCGGCGACCTTGGTCCCGCCGATGTCTACGCCGATGGTCAGCATGGGGGCAGCTCCTTCGTACTTACGCCCGAACTCTGACATAAGTCTCAAGGTTCATGGCAAAGTGTTTTCAGATGATGTATGCCATCTGATTAAACCAGGCGCGAGGCGACCCCCGACACCCCCGGAGTCGAACCGTGATCTCCTCCCGTTCACCCCGCCGTGACCTGGCGTTCCTCGCCTTCCGTCGCCCCTTCGCCACCCTGCGTCCGGTCCTGCGGACGGCGCCCCGCGGCGTCGTCGGCACGGGTCTGTTCCAGGGAGCGCTCGACCACGCCCCAGGTGCGGCCCAGGGCTCCGACCGCGGCCAGTCCGGCGCGGCCGAGGTGTCCGACGACCTCGGGGCCGGACGTGCGCACGATGTCGAGCAGTTCCTCCAGCGGGGGGCGCCGGTCGCCCGTCTCCAGGCGGATGGCCTCCTCCCACACGTCGCCCCTGCTCGGGGGCGGTGAGGTCACGGCGCCCACCCCGCGCTTGACCCCGGCCGTCAGCAGCCTGCGCTGAAGGGTGGTCACCAGCTTCAGCGCGTCGTCGATGAGGTCGGGGTCCTCGCCCCTGCCCGCACCCGGACCGCCGTTGCGACCGGTGTTCTCCGTCATGTCAGCTTCCTCCTTCGCGCCGCGTTCTGCTTCACGGTAACCGGCCCTCCGGGCGCCGGGGAGGTTTCTCAGGGCAGGTTCAGGGGCGAATCAGGGGCGCGGGCTCGGCTACGGGGAGTGAGGCCGAGGGAAACCGCAATGACCGTGAAAACCTACAAAGGACACAAAATTCACATACAGCACATAGTTCTCACGACGTGCGCAAACACTACGTCGGGCGTATAGTCTCGCGTGCGTACGAGGGAGGAATCCGTTCTTTCCTCCGCCCGCGCACCACCGCGTCCGCCGCGCCGGACACGACCCAGGGTCACCGTTGGATACCGAACGACAACGTGTTCTACTCATGAGTAGGGTGGTGTTGTTACGGTCATCACGTCCCGTACTACCCGAACCCGTACACGTCCAGGAGCACCACGTGCGCGAATACAGCTCTCCCGCGAAGGCTGAGATCTCCGACGACGCGCGACTGACCGACACGCTCTACGCGCGCGCGGCCAGCGAGCCCAACGCCGTCACCGCCCGTCGCCAGGAGTCCGGCCAGTGGCACGACGTCACCGTGGCGGAGCTGCACGCCGACATCGCCGCGTACGCCAAGGCCCTGATCGACGCGGGCATCGAGCACGGCGACCGCGTCGCCCTGATGTCGCGCACCCGCTACGAGTGGACGGTCGTCGACTACGCCATCTGGTCCGTCGGCGGCGTGACCGTCCCGATCTACGAGACCTCCTCCGCCGAGCAGATCGAGTGGATCCTCACCGACTCCGGTGCCAAGGCCGCGTTCGTGGAGAACGACGCCCACGCCGAGCGCGTCGATTCGGTCCGCGCCCGGACCCCCGAGCTCGGCCCCGTCTGGCGGTTCGACGACCCCGGGTACGCCGAGCTGCGCTCCGCGGGCTCGGCGGTGAGCGACGAGGCGCTGGAGAAGCGCCGCACCGCGGTCAAGGCCGACGACCTCGCCACCCTCATCTACACCTCGGGCACCACCGGCCGCCCCAAGGGCTGCGAACTCACCCACCGCAACTTCCTCTTCATCTCCCGCAACGCGCTGGAGGGCCCGGCCCGCCAGGTCCTGCGCAGCAAGGAGAACCCCTCCACGCTGCTGTTCCTGCCGCTGGCCCACGTCTTCGCCCGCTTCGTCCAGGTCATGGTGATCGAGGCCAGAGCCACCCTCGGCCACTTCCCCTCCACCGGCCCCGAGCTGATCGAGCAGTTCTCGGCGTTCAGGCCCACCTTCCTGCTCGCGGTCCCCCGCGTGTTCGAGAAGGTCTACACCAAGGCCGAGCAGAAGGCCGCGGCCGAGGGCAAGGGCAAGATCTTCAACGCCGCCGCCGACACCGCCGTCGCCTACAGCAAGGCCCTGGCCACCGGCCGGATCCCCCTGAGCCTCAAGCTCAAGCACACGCTGTTCAGCAAGCTGGTCTACGGCAAGCTCCTGGCCGCCCTGGGCGGCAACGCCGAGTACGCCGTCTCCGGCGGATCCGCGCTGGGCGCGCGTCTGGGCCACTTCTTCCGCGGCATCGGCTTCACCATCATCGAGGGCTACGGCCTCACCGAGACCACCGCCCCCACCTCGGTGAACAGCCCCGAGTTCAACAAGATCGGCACCGTGGGCCAGCCGCTGCCCGGCACCACCATCAGGATCGCCGAGGACGGCGAGATCCTGCTCAAGGGCGACCACATCATGGTCGGCTACTGGAAGAACGAGAAGGCCACCAAGGAGGCCTTCACCGAGGACGGCTTCTACCGCACCGGCGACCTCGGCGCGCTGGACGACGACGGCTTCCTGAGCGTCACCGGACGCAAGAAGGAGATCATCGTGACCGCGGGCGGCAAGAACGTCGCCCCGGCCGTCCTGGAGGACCGCATCCGCGCCCACGCCCTGGTCAGCCAGTGCATGGTGGTCGGCGACAACCGCAAGTTCATCGCCGCGCTGATCACGATCGACCCCGAGTCGTTCGCCCAGTGGCGCGAGGCCAACGGCAAGAGCGGCGAGATCGCCGACCTGACCGGGGACGCGGACCTGAACGCCGCCATCCAGGAGGCCGTGGACAACGCCAACAACGCGGTGTCCAAGGCCGAGGGGATCAAGAAGTTCAAGATCCTGCCCAGCGACTTCACCGAGGAGAGCGGCCAGATGACCGCCTCCCTGAAGGTCAAGCGCCACGTGGTCAGCAAGCAGTGGAGCAAGGAGATCGACGACATCTACGCCGGCTGAGCCCTCCGCCGCTCACACCAGGCACACGGGAGCCGGCCGCCCTCGCACGGGGGCGGCCGGCTCCCGCCGTGTGCGGGCCCGTGCTCCGGGAACACGACGGACCCGGCCGCACCGCGACCGGGTCCGTCACCCACGCGCGGGCGCGCTAGTGGTGGGCCGCCTCCTTCTCCGCCTCCGCGGAGGAGCGGTGCGGGTGGTGGCCGTTGTGCGCGGCCGCCCCCTCCAGGGACACGTCGTCCTTGGTGTACCAACGCGCCAGGGCCTTGCGGAGCCTGCCGCTGCCCTTGCGGGCCTCGGGGTTCTCCACCCCCTTGTCGTTCACGTCGGCGCCGTCGGCCAGGGCCGTCGAGGTGATGACCGGCTTGCTCTCCAGGACGTGCACCGTCTCCGGGGAGCTGTGCTTGTGCACCTCCACGAACTCACCGCTGGGCAGCTGCTGGATGGTGCCGCTCTCGTAGCCGTGCTCCAGGGTCTCCCGGTCACGGCGCTGCAGCCCCAGACAGATCCTCTTGGCGACGAAGAACCCCACCACCGGGCCGACGATGACCAGCACACGGAAGATGTACGTGGTCATGTACAGGCTGATCGAGAAGGTCTCCGAGATGATGTCGTTGGACCCGGACATCCACAGCACACCGTAGAAGATGATCCCGGCCACACCCACACCGGTGCGCACCGGCGCGTTGCGCGGACGGTCGGCGACGTTGTGCGCGCGCTTGTCGCCGGTGATCCACTGCTCGATGAACGGCCACGCGCCCAGGGCGCCGAAGAGCAGGCCCATGATCCCCAGACCGGGGACGAGCACGCCGATGATGAACGGGTAGCCCCCGATGGAGAAGTCGAACCAGTTCGGGAAGATGCGCAGCGCGCCCTCCATGAAGCCCAGGTACCAGTCCGGCTGGAGCCCGGAGGTGATGGACGTCGGACTGAAGGGCCCGAACAGGTGGATCGGGTTGATCTGCACGAACGCGCCCAGGAGCGTGATCACGGCGAACGTGAAGAAGAAGAACCCGCCCGCCTTGACCGCGAAGGCCGGGAACATGGGTGTTCCGATCACGGTCTTGTCCGTGCGCCCGGTACCGGGGTACTGGGTGTGCTTCTGGTGCCACAGGATCATGAAGTGCGCCACGATCAGCCCCAGCAGCAGCGCTGGCAGCGCCAGCACGTGCAGCATGTACAGCCTGGAGATGATGTCCTCGCCGGGGAACTCCCCGCCGAAGAGGAACATCGACAGGTAGGAACCCACCAGGGGGATCGCCAGGACGACGCCCTGGAGGACCCGCACGCCCATGCCCGAGGGCAGGTCGTCGGGCAGCGAGTAGCCGAACAGGCCCTCGATGACGGCGATGGCGAAGATCGCGACGCCGATCAGCCAGTTGATCTCGCGCGGCTTGCGGAACGCGCCGGTGAAGAACACCCGGAGCATGTGCGCGGTCAACGCCGCGACGAAGATCAGCGCGGCCCAGTGGTGGATCTGGCGGACCAGGAGCCCGCCGCGCACCTCGAAGGTGATGTGGAGCGTGGAGGCGTAGGCCTCCGACATCATGACGCCCTGGAGGCGTTCGTAGGAGCCGTCGTAGACGATCTCCGTCATGCTCGGCTTGAACCAGAGCGTGAGGAAGACGCCCGTGAGCAGCAGGATGATGAACGAGTACAGCGCGATCTCGCCCAGCATGAACGACCAGTGGTTCGGGAAGACCTTGCGCAGGTTCTTCTCGCCGGTCTTGGCCAGGTGGAAGCGGTCGTCGATGAAGTTGCCGACGCCGCGAAGCGCCTTGGGTGCTTGCGTGGTCTTACTCATCGGCTAGTCCTTCGCGTATTCCCAGAACGTGGGGCCCGTGGGTTCGTCGAAGTCGCCGGTCGCGATGAGGTAGCCCTCGTCGTCGACGCCGATCGGCAGCTGCGGCAGCGGCCGGTGCGCCGGACCGAACACGACCTCGGCGGCGTTGGAGGCGTCGAACGTCGACTGGTGGCACGGGCACAGGATGCGGTGTGTCGTGCGTTCGTACAGGGCCGCGGGGCAGCCCACGTGGGTGCAGATCTTGGAGTAGGCGACGATGCCGTTGTGCGTCCAGTTCAGACGCGTCTGGCCGTCGGTTCCCTCGATCTCCTCCGTCATCCGCTCCTGCCAGTCCTCCTCGGGGATCTTGATCAGGATGATGACGGTCTTGGCCTGGTCGGTCAGTGAGAGGTGGTGGTGGTCGTCATCGGCGGCGGGCAGGGCCGAGACCATCGCGTTGGGGTCGTTCTCGAAGTCCTCGGGGCGGAGGGGACGGCCGGTCCCCTCCACGACGATGCGGCGACCGTGTTCCCACATCGTCTTCTTCATCAGATCACCCGGAACCGGGCCGGTGTCGCGCAGCAGCACGATCGGCGCCAGCCCCAGCGGCAGCATCGCCAGGATGAGCGTGCGGCGCATCAGCGGACGCTTGGTGAAACCGCTCTCGTCGGCACCCTGCATGAAGAAGGCGCTGAACGAGCCCTTCTCCTTCTCGTCCGAGGGCAGCTCGTCATAGGGAGAGGCCACCTCGTAGTGCGGCATCACCTGACGCGCCCACACCGTCATACCCGCACCGATGCCGAACATCGCCAGCGTCAGCGTGCCGCCCAGCAGCATGTTCGAGTACTGGGCGACCTGCGGATCCGCGATCTCACTGGAACGGAACAGGAAGTAGGCGACCAGGAAGCCGATCCCGCCCAGGAAGGCGATCACGAACCACACCGAGGCCACCTTCTCGCCCCGGCGCTGCGTCTCCTCCGAGCGCGTGTGCGTCTCGGAGGCCTTGTACGGACCCGTGTGCTCGTCCGCCGGGGCCTCGGGGGCATCGGAGACCAGCGGGTTCGCGGTCTTGGGGGTGCCGACGACGCGCTCGGGCTCGGTCCCGCCGGCCGTGGGGGTCGTGCTCACGCGCTCGGAGTGTGTCCCGTTCGTCTGGGGGGTGCCGACCACGCGTTCGGGCGTGGCCTCTCCCCCGCTGCTGTCGTTGCTGTTGTTCTCAGTCATGAGCTCGCTGCTTCGCGGTGATCCAGATCGCGCAGGCAATGATCAAAGCGAGTCCGACGACCCAGCTGATGAGGCCTTCGGCCACCTGCCCGATGCGATTGAGGTGGAAGACGCCACCGGCGTTGGGTTCGGCCTGGAGAGTCTTGATATAGGAGATCAACTCCTGCTTCTCCTCCGGCTCGACCACCGTGTCACTGAACATCGGCATCGCACCCGGACCACTGACCATCGCCTCATAGATCTGACGCGCGGACGCGTCATGAATCTCCGGAGCCCAACGACCATCAGTCAACGCACCGCCACCACCAGACCAACCATGGCAGTGCGCACAGTTGGTCAGATACAGACGCATACCCATGTCGGTGTCGTCGGCGCCCTGAACATACGACTCGTACTCGGCCTCGAACTCCTCGAGCGCGGCCTCGTAGGAAGCCTCGTCCTCGAACTCCCCACGCTCGGGCGCCTCACCCGGAACGTCATAGGGAATATCGGGACCACCGGTCCTGATCTGCGCGTCGTAGTACGCGATCAGATCCTGCAGATCCTCCTCCGACATCGCCATCGGCTTGCGCGGCATCTGCGCGTCGGGGTTCATCGACGGCATACGCCCCGTGCTGACCTGGAAGTCGATGGCCGCGGCACCCGAATCACGGATGTCCGGACCCCGGGTGTACTCCCCGTCCTCGCCGTAACTACCACTGCCGTCGTAGTTGTGACAGGTCGCGCACGTCTGGTTGAAGATGTCCTCGCCGTTGGCCACATCGACCTCGTCCGCCGAGGGAGGACCATCAGCGGCCAGAGTCTGCGCCTGGGCCTGGTCCGCGGTGGGCGCCAAAGCGGCGTACCCCACCCCGAACAGGGCTAGCGCGAGGATGACGACGACATACCCCGCCAGGGGATGCCGCCGCCGCGCGGTAATCCATTTCACGGTTTCCCCGTTTCGGGTTACTGGATGAAGTAGATGGTGAAGAACAAAGCGATCCAGACCACATCGACGAAGTGCCAGTAGTAGGACACGACGATCGCGCTGGTCGCCTGCTGGTGGGTGAAGCGCTTCGCGGCGTACGTACGTCCCAACATGATGAGGAACGCGATCAGCCCACCGATGACGTGGAGTCCGTGGAAGCCCGTGGTCAGGTAGAACATCGACCCGTAAGCGCTCGACTGAAGAGTCAGGCCCCCGTGGAAGATGAGCTCGTAGTACTCGTAGGCCTGCCCAAGGACGAAGAACAGGCCCATGAAGAACGTGATGAAGAACCACATACGCAGCTTCTTGACATCACCGCGCTCGGCGGCCCAAACGCCGGCCTGCGCGGTGAAGCTCGAAGCCACCAGGACCACGGTGATCGCCGACGCCCACGGCACGTTCAGGTGGGTGTCGGGCCACTGCCCCAGGTCGGGGTTTCCGTTGGTCACCGATCGGATCGTGAAGTACATCGCGAACAGCGCAGCGAAGAACATGAGCTCGTTGGCCAACCAAACGATGGTGCCAACGCTCACCAGGTCAGGACGCTTTGCCGCACCATGTGCTGGTGTCGGTGCTGATTTTGGGTTCGCGGTTGCTGTCGCCACGCCAGCATTATTACGGCAACTCGGCAAGGCCCGAATCCGCCCCCCTGTTATCGCCCCTCCGCGACGCCTCGGGGGAGCGGGACCGCCTACGCACACGGGCTTCCCGGCTCCGCGAGCCGGAGAGAGAAACGGAAATTCGACACCTTCTAGGCACGAACAGTGCGCCTACTAAACACGTGTCACGGGCGCCCCAAAAATCACATAATTGTGCGGACCAAAGGCGTGAGGCATGTGCGGGAAAAGAGCGTCGTGGCTGGTCATCATGCTTTACCGGGTGTCCCTTCGGCGCCGGGGCGCGGGCTCGGCGAACCCCAGGCGCGAGGGTGGAAGGGTTCCACGTCACACGGACCCCGTGGAGCGCTCGTCCGGCCGGCGGATCCGGGGTTCCACCCGCGTCGGCCGACAACACGACGGACCCGGTCGCGCCGCGACCGGGTCCGTCGAGGAGGTGGGGGGAGGGAGCCCTAGTGGTGGGCCGCCTCCTTCTCCGCCTCCGCGGAGGAGTGGTGGCCGTTGTGCGCCTCCACCCCCTCCAGGGACACGTCGTCCTTGGTGTACCAACGCGCCAGGGCCTTGCGGAGCCTGCCGCTGCCCTTGCGGGCCTCGGGGTTCTCCACGCCCTTGCCGTCCACGTCGGCGTCGTCCTTCAGGGCCGTCGAGGTGATGACCGGCTTGCTCTCCAGGACGTGCACCGTCTCCGGGGAGCTGTGCTTGTGCACCTCCACGAACTCACCGCTGGGCAGCTGCTGGATGGTGCCGCTCTCGTAGCCGTGCTCCAGGGTCTCCCGGTCACGGCGCTGCAGCCCCAGGCAGATGCGCTTGGTGATGAAGAAGGCCGCGATCGGACCCACGATGACCAGCACGCGGAAGATGTACGTGGTCATGTACAGGCTGATCGAGAAGGTCTCCGAGATGATGTCGTTGGACCCGGCCAACCAGAGCAGACCGTAGAAGGTGATGCCCGTGACGCCCACGGCCGTGCGCACCGGCGCGTTGCGCGGACGGTCGGCGACGTTGTGCGCGCGCTTGTCGCCGGTGATCCACTGCTCGATGAACGGCCACGCGCCCAGGCCTCCGAAGATCAGACCCGGGATGACCAGGCCGGGCACCAGCACACCGGTCGGGATGGCGTACCCGAAGGGCGCGATGTCGAACCAGTTCGGGAAGATGCGCAGCGACCCCTCCATGAAGCCCATGTACCAGTCCGGCTGGAGCCCGGAGGTGATGGACGTCGGGGTGAAGGGCCCGAACAGGTGGATCGGGTTGATCTGCACGAACGCGCTCAGCATGGCGATCACGGCGAACGTGAAGAAGAAGAACCCGCCCGCCTTGACCGCGAAGGCCGGGAACATGGGTGTTCCGACCACGGTCTTGTCCGTGCGCCCGGTACCGGGGTACTGGGTGTGCTTCTGGTGCCACAGGATCATGAAGTGCGCGACGATCAGACCCAGCAGCAGGGCCGGGATCGCCAGCACGTGCAGCATGTACAGCCGCGTGATGATGTCCTCGCCGGGGAACTCCCCGCCGAAGAGGAACATCGACACGTACGGGCCGATGAGCGGCAGCGCCATCATCACGCCCTGGAGGATGCGCACGCCCATGCCCGAGGGCAGGTCGTCGGGCAGCGAGTAGCCGAAGAGGCCCTCCAGCATCGCCAGGACGAAGATCGCGACGCCGATCAGCCAGTTGATCTCGCGCGGCTTGCGGAACGCGCCGGTGAAGAACACCCGGAGCATGTGCACGACGAGCGAGGCCACGAAGATCAGCGCGGCCCAGTGGTGGATCTGGCGGACCAGGAGCCCGCCGCGCACCTCGAAGGTGATGTGGAGCGTGGAGGCGTAGGCCTCCGACATGGGAACGCCCTGGAGGCGTTCGTAGGAGCCGTCGTAGATGACCTCCACCATGCTCGGCTTGAACCAGAGCGTGAGGAAGACACCTGTGAGCAGCAGGATGATGAACGAGTACAGCGCGATCTCGCCCAGCATGAACGACCAGTGGTTCGGGAAGACCTTGCGCAGGTTCTTCTCGCCGGTCTTGGCCAGGTGGAAGCGGTCGTCGATGAAGTTGCCGACGCCGCGAAGCGCCTTGGGTGCTTGCGTGGTCTTACTCATCGGCTAGTCCTTCGCGTAATCCCAGAACGTCGGACCGGGCGGCGCGACGAAGTCGCCGGTCGCGATGAGGTAGCCCTCGTCGTCGACGCCGATCGGCAGCTGCGGCAGCGGCCGGTGCGCCGGACCGAACACGACCTCGGCGGCGTTGGAGGCGTCGAACGTCGACTGGTGGCACGGGCACAGGATGCGGTGCGTCGTGCGTTCGTACAGGGCCGCGGGGCAGCCCACGTGGGTGCAGATCTTGGAGTAGGCGACGATGCCGTTGTGCGTCCAGTTCAGACGCGTCTGGCCGTCGGCGCCCTCGACCTCCTCCGTCATCCGCTCCTGCCAGTCCTCCTCGGGGACCTTGATCAGGAGGATGACGGACTTGGCCTGGTCGTTGAGGCTGATGCCGTGCGGGTAGTGGTCGTCGTCGATCGCGGGCAGGGCGGAGATCATCCCGTTGGGGTCGTTCTCGAAGTCCTCCGCGCGGATGGCGCGGTGGGTGCCCTCGACGTACATCCGGCGGCCGTTGCGCCACGGCGTGGTCTTGAGCTTGTCGCCGGGCAGCGGGCCGGTGTCGCGCAGCAGCACGATCGGCGCCAGCCCCAGCGGCAGCATCGCCAGGATGAGCGTGCGGCGCATCAGCGGACGCTTGGTGAAACCGCTCTCGTCGGCACCCTGCATGAAGAAGGCGCTGAACGAGCCCTTCTCCTTCTCGTCCGAGGGCAGCTCGTCGTAGGGAGAGGCCACCTCGTAGTGCGGCATCACCTGACGCGCCCACACCGTCATACCCGCACCGATGCCGAACATCGCCAGCGTCAGCGTGCCGCCCAGCAGCATGTTCGAGTACTGGGCGATCTGCGGGTCGGCGATCCGGCTCGGACCGAAGAGGAAGTAGGCGACCAGGAAGCCGATCCCGCCCAGGAAGGCGATCACGAACCACACCGAGGCGAGCTTCTCACCCCGGCGCTGCGTCTCCTCCGGCCGCGCGTGCGTCTCGGAGGCCTTGTACGGTCCTTCGTGGACCCCCTCCGAAGTCGTGGAAGCGCCGGAGACCACGGGGTCTCCGGCCTTGGGGGTGCCGACCACGCGTTCGGGCGTGGCCTCTCCCCCGCTGCTGTCGTTGCTGTTGTTCTCAGTCATGAGCTCGCTGCTTCGCGGTGATCCAGATCGCGCAGGCGATGATCAGGGACAGGCCGACGACCCACCCGATCAGACCCTCGGCGACCTGGCCGACACGGTCCAGATCGAAAATGCCACCGGCGTTGGGTTCGGCCTGGAGAGTCTTGATATAGGAGATCAACTCCTGCTTCTCCTCCGGCTCGACCACCGTGTCACTGAACATCGGCATCGCACCCGGACCACTGACCATCGCCTCATAGATCTGACGCGCGGACGCGTCATGAATCTCCGGAGCCCAACGACCATCAGTCAACGCACCGCCACCACCAGACCAACCATGGCAGTGCGCACAGTTGGTCAGATACAGACGCATACCCATGTCGGTGTCGTCGGCGCCCTGAACATACGACTCGTACTCGGCCTCGAACTCCTCGAGCGCGGCCTCGTAGGAAGCCTCGTCCTCGAACTCCCCACGCTCGGGCGCCTCACCCGGAACGTCATAGGGAATATCGGGACCACCGGTCCTGATCTGCGCGTCGTAGTACGCGATCAGATCCTGCAGATCCTCCTCCGACATCGCCATCGGCTTGCGCGGCATCTGCGCGTCGGGGTTCATCGACGGCATACGCCCCGTGCTGACCTGGAAGTCGATGGCCGCGGCACCCGAATCACGGATGTCCGGACCCCGGGTGTACTCCCCGTCCTCGCCGTAACTACCACTGCCGTCGTAGTTGTGACAGGTCGCGCACGTCTGGTTGAAGATGTCCTCGCCGTTGGCCACATCGACCTCGTCCGCCGAGGGAGGACCATCAGCGGCCAGAGTCTGCGCCTGGGCCTGGTCCGCGGTGGGCGCCAAAGCGGCGTACCCCACCCCGAACAGGGCTAGCGCGAGGATGACGACGACATACCCCGCCAGGGGATGCCGCCGCCGCGCGGTAATCCATTTCACGGTTTCCCCGTTTCGGGTTACTGGATGAAGTAGATGGTGAAGAACAAAGCGATCCAGACCACATCGACGAAGTGCCAGTAGTAGGACACGACGATCGCGCTGGTCGCCTGCTGGTGGGTGAAGCGCTTCGCGGCGTACGTACGTCCCAACATGATGAGGAACGCGATCAGCCCACCGATGACGTGGAGTCCGTGGAAGCCCGTGGTCAGGTAGAACATCGACCCGTAAGCGCTCGACTGAAGAGTCAGGCCCCCGTGGAAGATGAGCTCGTAGTACTCGTAGGCCTGCCCAAGGACGAAGAACAGGCCCATGAAGAACGTGATGAAGAACCACATACGCAGCTTCTTGACATCACCGCGCTCGGCGGCCCAAACGCCGGCCTGCGCGGTGAAGCTCGAAGCCACCAGGACCACGGTGATCGCCGACGCCCACGGCACGTTCAGGTGGGTGTCGGGCCACTGCCCCAGGTCGGGGTTTCCGTTGGTCACCGATCGGATCGTGAAGTACATCGCGAACAGCGCAGCGAAGAACATGAGCTCGTTGGCCAACCAAACGATGGTGCCAACGCTCACCAGGTCAGGACGCTTTGCCGCACCATGTGCTGGTGTCGGTGCTGATTTTGGGTTCGCGGTTGCTGTCGCCACGCCAGCATTATTACGGCATCTCAGAGAGGGCCGTACCCGACTCTCCGTAACAGGGCGGGTCAGACCCGGTACGGGGCGCTCTGGGACCCCGCACGGCCTGCTGACACCGGTTGATCGTGACTCGGGCGTTACTGTATCGGCTTTGCCCCTCCAGTCACACCAGTAACATACCCAGAGTGACCGAAATTCGGGATCCCCTGCGGCTGCGGCGATCCAGCGCCTTCCAGGTGACCCCCCGGCCTACGACAGGCTACGGCTAGACATCAAGAAAATCACCTTTTGATAACAGGGCTTGGGGGTCGGGTTAACCCGTGCTCTGAATGTGGTGGCCCAGGTCTCAGTACCTGGCACGCCCCCGGCCCCTCTCCTGTGCAGCGGAGCCGTGAGGCAATACAGTCAGAGGGCATACAGCCAACGAGCGCCTCGGCCGCACCCCCGCGGCGACGGCCGCGGACAGAAGCGATGGGACGGTTGCGCGATGGTGGTCAGCGGTACGGACACGGGTGCCAGGATGCGCGTGCTGGTCTACAGCGACAACGCCGACACCCGCGAGCAGGTGCGGCTGGCGGTCGGCCGGCGCCCCTCGGCCGACGTTCCCCTCGTGGAGTTCGTCGAGTGCGCGACCGCGCCCATGGTCCTGCGCAGGCTGGAGGACACCGACCCCGCCGCGCGCGTGGACGTGGCGATCTTCGACGGCGAGGCCTCCCCCGTCGGCGGGATGGGCCTGTGCCGCCAGGTCAAGGACGAGATCTACCGCTGCCCGCCGGTCCTGCTGCTGGTGGGACGGCGCGACGACGGCTGGCTGGCCACCTGGTCCCAGGCCGAGCAGGTCGTCAGCCACCCGATCGACCCCGTCGCGCTCGCCGAGGCCCTGGCCGAGCTCATGCGCCAGCGGGTCGCGGCGGCCCTGAACGGGTGACACGCGTGCGAGACGGTCTCGGAACGGGCCACCGCGGCGACGCGGAGCCGCGCCGCCGCCGCGCGGTGGGCGCGGCCCTGCACCACGGCGCCGACATCGGGCGATGGCGCGCTCACGCCACGCCCCTTCCCCCCAGCGCCTGAGGGGCGGCCCGCGCGCCGCGCCCCGGCCCCTTCCGTGCCCGTTCCTTCACCGTGGAGCAACCCAGATGAACGTCCCCGCCGCCAACTCCGCCGCCGACTCCGGAGCCGCGAACTCCGACGAACGGTCCGCCGTGACCGAGCGGACCTGGTCCAACCTCATCACCGCCCTGCTGGGCGGGCGGACCCTGAGCGCCGACGACACCGCGTGGGCGATGAACGAGATCATGTCCGAGGCCGCGACCGACGCCCAGATCGCCGGGTTCGCCATCGCGCTGCGCGCCAAGGGCGAGAGCGTGTCGGAGGTGACCGGCCTGGCCCGGGGCATGCTCGACAACGCCGTGCGCATCCACGTCCCCGGACCGACCCTGGACATCGTCGGCACCGGCGGCGACCGCGCGCACACCGTGAACGTGTCCACGATGGCGGCGATCGTGGCCTCGGCCGCGGGCGCCCGCGTGGTCAAGCACGGCAACCGGGCGGCGTCCTCCTCCTGCGGCACCGCCGACGTCCTGGAGCGCCTGGGCGTGGTCCTGGACCTGCCGCCGGAGCTGACCGTGCGGGTGGCCGAGGAGGCGGGCATCGCCTTCTGCTTCGCCCCGGTCTTCCACCCCTCGTTCCGTTTCACCGCCAAGCCCCGCCGCGAGCTGGCGGTGCCCACGGTGTTCAACTTCCTGGGCCCGCTGACCAACCCTGCCCAGCCCACCACCTCGGCCATCGGGGTGTTCGACGAGCGCATGTGCGAGGTGATCGCCGGGGTGTTCGCCCGCCGCGGCTCCTCGGCCCTGGTGTTCCGGGGCGACGACGGGCTGGACGAGCTGACCACCACGACCACCTCCACGGTGTGGGTGGTGGGCGACGGCGAGGCCCGGCGCGAGACGCTCGACCCCGCCGACCTGGGCATCGCCCGCTCGCGTCCGGAGGACCTGCGCGGCGGCGACGTCGGGTTCAACGCCCAGGCCGTGCGCGACCTCCTGGCGGGCCGCACCGGCCCGGTGCGCGACGCCGTGCTGCTCAACGCGGGCGCCGCGCTGGCCGCCGTGGACGGCATCCGGGGCCCCCTGCTGGAGTCGGTGCGCGACGGGTACGAGCGGGCCGCAGCGGCGGTGGACAGCGGCGCCGCCGAGCGCGCGCTGGAGCGCTGGGTGGAGGCCAGCCAGCAGTACGCCAAGGCCCTGTGAACACGCGCCGGGGGCGCGGCGGCGGGGCGACCCGGTGCCGCGCCCCCGGTGTTCGGCCCGCCCGCCGGGGCCGGTGGTCCGCCCGCGGCGGGACTCAGGCCTCGAAGCGGGCCACGAAGCGGCGCTGCCAGGGGGTCTCCACCGCACGCGGCAGGTAGTGCGCGCGGACGTAGGCGACCGCCTCGCGCGCGGGGACCCCGTCCAGCACCGCCAGGCACGCCAGCGCCGTGCCGGTGCGCCCCTGGCCGCCGCCGCAGGCGACCTCGACGCGTTCGGCCCCTGCGCGCTCCCACGCCTCGCGCAGCGCCGCGCCCACGGCCGCGGGGTCGGAGGGCAGACCGAAGTCCCGCCACCGCAGCCAGCGCCCCTCCCAGGGCACGGGCGCCGGTTCGCGGCCCAGCAGGTACAGCCCGAGGTCGGGCGGGGGTCCGGACGGCAGCGGGCGCCTCAGGCCCCGGCCGCGCACCAGCCTGCCCGAGGGCAGGGCGAGCACCCCCGCCTCCCTCGCGCTCCAGGCACCGGCCACGACCGGCTACCAGCCCAGGGCGAAGGCCGACTCCAGGTCGTGCCTGGAGTAGGCCTGGAAGGAGATGTGGGTGTCGGAGGAGAGCACGCCGGGCACCTTGTTCACCCGGCCGGGGATCACCTCGGCCAGGTCCTCGTGCTTGCGCACCCGCACCATGGCGATGAGGTCGACTCCGCCGGTGACCGAGTAGACCTCGCTCACCCCCTCGATCTCCGCGATCGCCCCGGCGACCTCGGGGATGCGGTGGACGTCGGCCTTGATCATGACGATCGCGGTGATCACTGTGCCTCCAGGGCGGTTCCTCGGAAAATGTCGGGACGGGCGCGACGACCGCGCCGGGGCGCACCAGGGCGTATGCCTAGTAGACGTCGGACAGCCGCGTCCCGGAGCGCCATCGCAGCCGGTAGACCACCAGTCCCACGACCACCCCCGCGACGAACCCGTACACGTGCGCCGCGTAGGCGACGCCGCCTCCGGCGCCGGGGGCGCTCGGTGTGGTGACGTAGAGAAGATACTGAAGAGCGAAGTAGCTGCCCACCACGGCCCACCCGGGCAGGCGCATCGGGATCACCCCGAACACCAGCGTGGTCACCCGGCTGCGGAACTGCACGACCAGGTAGGCGCCCAGCACGCCCGAGATGGCCCCGGACGCGCCCACCATCGGCATGGCGGCGTCGACGTCGGTCAGCGCGAAGCCGTAGGCGGCGGCGACCCCGGTGGCCAGGTACAGCCCCGTGAAGCGCAGCTTGCCGATCCGGTCCTCCACCACGGGGCCGAACACGAACAGGTACACCAGGTTGCCGATCAGGTGCCCGGGCCCGCTGTGCAGGAACATCGAGCTGAACACCGAGAACCACACCGGCTTGCCGTCCAGCTGCCCGCACTCGGGGACCGCGTGCGGGACCAGGTCGGTCCGGCCCGTGATCTCGGCGGGCACCGCCCCCCAGTACATGAAGTAGTCCTGGATCGCGCAGAAGCGCTCGAACATGTCCGCCGGGTACCACACCGCGGTCAGCGCCTGCGGCGACACCAGGTAGACGAGGACGTTGACCGCGACCAGCGTGTACGAGACGACGGGGACGCGGCGGACGGGGTAGTCGTCATTGAGCGGAAGCGCGGCCATGGGCCCAGTGTGTCATCCCGGTGTGCGCCTCGGCGCTGCGCAACGGGCATGTCCACTCCCCGTCGATCTCGACCAGCCGCGTGGCGGGGTCGGCGAGCCAGTCCAGGACCAGCTCGGTCTCCCCCGGGAGCGCGCCGGGGCTGGGCCCGTGCCCGGCGGGCACGTACTCGGCGGTGGCCACGAGGGAGGCCAGGAACGCGGCGGGATCGGTGCCCGGGCGCAGCACGGCGCTGGCGGCCAGGCGGCCGTGGCGGACCACGCAGGTCTCCCAGCCCGCGGCGGTGCGGCGGGAGGCGACCAGGTGCGCGACCTCGGCGATGGCCGACAGGCGCTGGGCCCGCCTGGCGCCGCGCAGGAACGCGGTGAGCCGGTCGCGCAGGTGCGCGGCCTCCTCGTAGCGCAGATCGGCGGCGAGTTCGCCGATGCGCGCGGTGTGCGCGTCCACCACGGCGGCGGGGTCCCCGGTCATCGCGACGCGTGCTGCCTCGGCGTGCACCGCGTACTCGGCCTGGCTCTCGCTGCCGTCGCAGGGCGCGCCGCAGCGGCCCAGCTGGGCCACCACGCACGGGCCCGTCCACCGGGCGCCCGAGGTGACCACCTCCGGGGCGACGCGGGTTCCACCGCCGCTTCCGCCCGTGACCTCCTCCGGGGGCCGGAAGGTGTGCGCGCACTGGCGCAGCGGGAAGACGTGGAGCAGGGCCTCCCGGGCCCGCTCGGCCTCGCGGGGCGAGGCGTAGGGCCCGATGTGGGCCGCCCCGTCGCCGCTGACCGTGCGCACCACCGACAGGCGCGGGAAGGCGTCGGCGGTGAGCCGGACCCACGAGGCGCGCTCGGGGTTGCGCGAACGCCGATTGTAGGGCGGTTTGCGTTCGGCGATGATGCGCAGCTCGCGGACGGAGGCCTCCAGCTCGCTGGAGCACACGATGGGGGTCACGCCCGCCACCAGGCCCGCCATCTCACGGATGCGCTGGCGGCTCTCGGCCGCGGTGAAGTAGGTGCGCACCCGGCGGCGCAGGTTCTTGCTCTTGCCGACGTAGAGGCTCTCCCCGCGGGCGTCGGTGAACACGTACACGCCCGGCTCCTCCGGCAGGTCCTCGGCCAGGTGACGCCTGCTGCGCTGGGCCTTGGTGGGCGGCTTGGTGACCGCGCGCAGCTCCTCCACGCTGGACACGCCCATGGGGCGCAGGCGCTCCACGAGCCCGTGCAGGACGCCGACGGTGGCGCGGGCGTCCTCCAGGGCGCGGTGGTTGGGCGCGACCGGGACCCCGAAGTAGGCCGCCAGCGTGGCCAGCCGGTGGTTGCGCGTCTCGCCGCGCGCGAGCACGGCGCGGGCCAGGCGCAGCGTGTCCACGACCGGGTAGCCGGGCCAGTCCGTGCCGTGGCGCTCGCACGCGGCCTTGAGGAAGCCGGTGTCGAAGGGCGCGTTGTGGGCCACCAGCACGGTGTCGGGTTCGGCGTCCAGGAAGGCCAGCAGACGGGGCAGGACCTCCTCCATCGGCGGGGCCGAGGCCACCATCGACTGGGAGATCCCCGTCAGGAGGGTGATGTTGGCCGGTATGGGGGTACCGGGATTGACCAGGGTGGCGAACTCGCCGACGACCTCGCCTCCGCGCACCCTGACCGCGCCGACCTCCGTGATCCGGGAGCCGCTCGCGCTGGTGCCGGTGGTCTCCAGGTCCAGCACCACGAAGGACGCCGCGGCCAACGGCGTACCGAGGTCGCTGATGCTGGTCTGGACGCCGGCGGGCGCCGCTTGTCGTACCACCCGGCCAGGGTAGTCGGCCGTGCGGACAACCTGGCGGAATACGGTCTGACCTGCCCGACATGCAAAGATGTGGGTCATCGGGGCGGCGGCGGGGCCGCCGCCCCTCCAGAGCACCAGACGAGGGAGGAACCGTGGGGATCGCGATGCCGGGTGACAGTGAGCGGTGGCGGTGCACCGGATGCGGCAATCTCACGCGGTTCGACGTGACCCGGACCGTGCGCTCCCAGGACTACGTCCACCTGGACCTGGCCGGTGAGGGCGCGGTCGAGGAGCGCACCGTGCTCTCCGAGACCATCGAGCGGGTGCGGTGCCGCTGGTGCGGCGCCACCGACAGCGTCGAGATCATCGCCCGCCCCGACGCCGACCGGTCGGTCCCCGGTTCCTCGGCGGAGAGCCCGACGGGTCGGGCATGAGCGCCCGCCCCGGCGCGGGCGACGGCTCCGACGGCGGCGATCCGCTGGACGGCGGCGTCCACCCGGCGGAGGACGGCGGCCAGGGCGTCGGCGATGACGGCGATGACGGCGGCGGTGACGGCAACGGCGGTGACGGCGGTGACGGCGGCGAACGGCTGGCCCGGCCGCTGCCCGAGCAGGTGCGCGCCCGGGTCGTCGAGTACGGCTCGGACGTGCTCGGCGGCATGCGCGCGAGCGACCTGCCCCCGCTGCTGCGCAGGGTCGCCAGGTTCGAGCCGCGCCGCAGGGCCCGGCTCGCCGGACCGCAGATCGCCGCCCAGCTGGAGAACGACGAAACCTTCCGCGGCATGGTCGCGGCCCGCGTCGACCAGGTGTGGCCCGAGCTGGCCGAGGGCCTGCGCTCGGGCGTGGTGCCCCCCGCGGCCGACCCCGTGGCCGTGGCCGCCTGCGCCTACCTGCTGCGGCCCCCGGGGTGGCCCGGCATCGTCGAGGACGTCCACCGGGAGCTGGAGCGCCAGACCAGCGCCAAGGAGGCGGACCAGGCCGCGGAGGCCCTGGACGCCGCCCGCCGCCAACTGGACGAGACCCGGCACGACCACCAGGAGGAGCTGGAGCGGCTGCGGTCCCAGATCAAGGCCCAGCGCACCGAGATCGCCGAGCTGCGCCGCAAGGTGCACACCGAGCGGCAGCGGGCCAAGGAGGCCACCGAGCGGGCCTCGCGGGCGCTGACCGAGACGGCCGGACGCGAGTCGGAGTCCGCCGCGCGGGTCAGCGCGCTGGAGTCGCAGAACCGGCGGCTGAGATCGAGGCTGGCCACGGCCGAGGCCCAGCTGGACAACGCACGGCGAGCGGTGCGCGCCGGACGCAACGCCGACGAGGCGCGGCTGCGCGTGCTGCTGGACGTGCTGGTGGAGGCCTCCCACGGCCTGCGCCGCGAATTGGCGCTGCCCACCGTCCTGGACAGCCCCGCCGACCTGGTGGCCGAGACCGAGCAGCAGCGGCGGGTGTCCCTGGGCGGGCTGCCCGACGACGACCCCGGTCTGCTGGAGCACCTGCTCACCGCGCCCCGGGTGCACCTGCTGGTGGACGGCTACAACGTCACCAAGACCGGCTACGGGACCCTCCCCCTGGCCGACCAGCGCACCCGGCTGATGAACTCCCTGGAGGGGCTGGCCAGCCGGACCAAGGCCGAGATCACGTGCGTGTTCGACGGCGCGGACGTGGACACCCCGCCGGTGATGGCGGCGGCGCGCCGCGTGCGGCTGCTGTTCAGCGCTCCCGGGGAGACCGCGGACGAGCTGATCGTGCGGCTGGTGAGCGCCGAACCCCCGGGGCGGCCGATCGCGGTGGTCACCTCCGACCGCGAGATCGTGACGGCGGTGCGCCGCGCCGGGGCCCGCGCGGTGCCCTCGACGATCTTCCTGCGCCGCCTGGAGACGCACGGCTGACGGGGCCGGGCGCCCGCCGCGGGGGCGGGCGCGGCCCGGCCCGGGCGTCACGGGGACACACCCGCCCCAGACGTTACCCGTTCGTTACCCCACTCGGTCCACGGCTCGCTCCCAGGAACGACGCGCCCGCCGCGGACCGCGGCGCGCACTGTGAACACCGGCACGTACGGGGCCCCGTGGTTGAGCTGTGCAGAGCGGTCCGCTAGGTTCTTCCCGGAACGTGAGTGCTCCACCGGACAGCAAGGCCGCGTCTGAGCCCGCCGGTCGGGACCCGCACACTCACCCGCCCGCGCCCCGCGCGGGCCCCGTCCCTGTTCTCCCCGCACCCCTATGCGGACTTGCCCGACCCCAAGGAGCGTGGACCGCCATGAAGAACCCCGGTGGACGACGTACGGCTCGCCGATTCGCCGCCACGACCGGAATCAGCGCGGTCGTCGCGGGCACCATGCTCGTCCCGGGCACCGCCTACGCGGAGCCGACCCAGGACGAGGTCGAAGACAAGATCGAGGAGCTGCGCGAAGAGGTCTCCACCGCGGTCGAGGAGTACAACCAGGCCAAGGAGGACCACGACGTCGCCGAGACCCTCTACGAGGACCTCGACGAGCAGGTCGGCGACGAGGAGGAGCGCTACGAGGAGCTGCGCGGCAAGGTGCAGGAGCTCGCCAGCGCCACCTACCAGTCCGGCGACCTGGACTCCATGGCCAACATCCTCTCCTCCGAGGGCCCCGAGAGCCTGCTGGAGCAGAACGCCGACCTGAACTACCTGTCGGAGGCCCAGAAGGCCCAGCTCGACGAGTTCGGCGCCTCCCACGAGCGTCTGTTCGCCCTCAAGGACGAGGCCGAGGAGGCCCTGGAGGAGGCGGAGACCGCGCTGGAGGAGGCCGAGGAGGCCAAGACCAGCGTCGAGGAGAAGCTGGAGGAGCAGGAGACGCTCCTGGCCCAGTTCCCCGACTCCGACCCGGCCGCCGAGGGCGCCGACAGCAGCGGCGGCCAGTCCTACACCGGCTCCGCCTCGGGCAGCGCGGGCGCGGCCCTGGACTTCGCCTACTCCAAGGTCGGGCTGCCCTACGTCTGGGGCGGTACCGGCCCCAACGGCTACGACTGCTCCGGGCTGGTCCAGGCCGCCTGGCGCGCGGGCGGCGTCGACCTGCCCCGCACCACCTACGCCCAGGCCGAGGTGGGCCAGCGCATCTACGACATGAACGCCCTCCAGCCCGGCGACATCATGTTCTTCTTCGGCGGCCTGACCCACGACGGGCTCTACGCCGGCAACGGCCAGATGGTGCACGCGCCCAGCAGCGGCCGCAACATCGAGGTCGTCGGCCTGGCCGCGTACTGGGCGAGCGAGTTCCAGTTCGCCGTCCGCCCGTAGGCGGTCCTTCTTCGGAGCTTCGCTTCGCTTCGGTCCGTGTCCGGGCGCCCGGACACGGGAACCATCCTCGGAGCACGCAGGGCCGTCACCCGCCGGGTGACGGCCCTGCGCCGTTTAACGGACAACAGCCCGGTTTTCGGACACGCGGCGCCAACCGGTGGAACATCACGAAAAGGTTGAGAGCGACCCGGCGGATGCACTAGTGTTCATCGCCGAGCGCGGTTGCCACCTCATTCACCGCCCCCTGGCGGTGACGGCCGCGCCCCGGTCGGGCCGACCCCACCCCGCGGGTCACGGCCTCCCGCACCCTCCGGCCCCGCCCGGAAGGCCCCCAGCCCCCGCCCGGCACATCCCCCGACCCTTCCCCACGGCATTGGGACAAGGGGAGAAAGGTCTACCACGTGTTGGCATCCCGTCGCGTCCGCAGGCGCCGCACCGCGGCCCTCGCCTCCCTGACCGCAGCCGCCCTGCTGCTGCCCACCGCGGTGGCCCACGCCGATCCGACCGCCGAGGAGGTCCGCGAGGAGATCGAGGCCCTCGAAGAGGAGTACATCGAGCTCAACGCGGCCTACAACGAGGCCAAGGAGACGCACGAGGCCGCCCAGGAGGAGCTGGAGGGCATCCTGGAGGAGGTCGAGGCCGCCGAGGAGAAGGTCGCCGAACTCGGCCTGGGCGCCCGCCAGCTCGCCAGCTCCACCTACACCGGCGTCGACTTCACCTCCTTCCACCACCTGCTCAGCTCCACCGGCCCCGAGGACGCCCTGGCCCACCAGGCCGACCTGGACTACCTGTCGACCCAGAACGACGGCAACCTCGCGCAGTACGTCACCGAGCTGGAGAACCTGGAGGTCCTGGAGGCCGAGGCCAGCGCGACCGAGGAGGAGGCCGCCGAGGCCCTCAAGGAGGCCGAGGAGGCCACCGAGGCCGCCGAGGAGGCCATCGAGGAGCAGGAGGGGCTTCTCTCGGAGCTGACCGCGGAGGAGCAGGCGGCGGCCACCCAGAACGTCGGCCAGACCGGCGGCGGGAGCAGCGCAGGCGGAGGCGGAGGCGGCGGCGGGGGCGGCAGCTACACCGGCCCCGCCACGGGCAGCGCCGCCACGGCACTGAACTTCGCCTACGCCCAGGTCGGCAAGCCCTACGTCTGGGGCGGCACCGGACCCGGCGGCTACGACTGCTCCGGCCTGACCCAGGCCGCCTGGGCCGCCGCCGGCGTCAGCCTGCCCCGCACCACCTACCAGCAGGTCAACGCGGGCCAGCGGGTCTCCTGGGAGAACAAGCAGCCCGGCGACCTGCTCTTCTTCTACCCCGGCGGCAGCGGCCCCGAGCACGTGGGCCTGTACGCGGGCGACAACGTCATGGTGCACGCCTCCACCTCGGCCCGCCCCATCGGCACGGTCACCCTGAACGACTACTACCGCGCCAACTTCGTCACCGCCGTCCGCCCCTGACCGGCGCACGGCTCCCGGTGCCCCGCGACGCACGGCGTCGCGGGGCACCGCCGTCTCCGGGCCCGCCGCGCGCCGCGGCCGGACCCGCGTGGAACACCCCCCGCCAGCCCCGCCGCGCCTAGACTCGCCCCTGTGCCACGAACTCTGATCATCACCAACGACTTCCCGCCCAAGGCCGGCGGCATCGAGGCCTTCGTCCACGAGATGGCCCTGCGCCGCCCCCGCGGATCGGTCGTGGTCTACTGCTCCTCCCCCGCCCGGGCCGACGCCGCCGCCGACCCGCACTTCGACCTGCGCCAGCCCTTCCCCGTCGTGCGCGACGCCGCCCGCGTCCTGCTGCCCACGCCCCGGGTGGCACGGCGGGCACGCGCCATCGCCGACCTGGAGGGCTGCGACACGGTGCTCTACGGCGCCGCGGCACCGCTGGGGCTGCTCGCCGCCGGACTCGGCGAGGGCACCCCCGTCAAGCGCCAGGTGGCCATCAGCCACGGCCACGAGACCTGGTGGGCCACCATGCCCGGATCCCGCGGGGCGCTGCGCCGCATCGGCGACACCACCGACACCGTCACCTACCTGGGCGAGTACACCCGGCGCCACCTGGCCCGGGCCCTGTCCCCCGACGCGGCCGCCCGCATGCGCCAGCTGACGCCCGGCGTGGACACCGAGGCCTTCCGACCCGGCGTCGGCGGCGAGGAGGTCCGCGCGCGTCTGGGCCTGGGCGACCGCCCCGTGGTGCTGTGCGTGTCCCGGCTCGTGCCGCGCAAGGGGCAGGACACCCTGATCCGCGCCTGGCCCCGCGTCCTGGCCGACGTGCCCGACGCGGTCCTGCTCGTCGTCGGCGACGGCCCCCACCGCCGGAGCCTGCTCTCGGCCGCGCGCGGAACGGAGTCGGTGGTCTTCACCGGCTCGGTCCCCCACCGGGACCTGCCGCCCTACTACGACGCCGCCGACGTGTTCGCCATGCCCTGCCGCAGCCGCAAGGGCGGCCTGGAGGCCGAGGGTCTGGGCATCGTCTACCTGGAGGCCTCGGCCTGCGGCCTGCCCGTGGTCGCGGGCGACTCCGGGGGCGCGCCCGCCACGGTCCGGGACGGCGAGACCGGCCTGGTCGTGGACGGATCCCTGCCCGGCCCCTCCGCGCGCGCCCTCATCGGCCTGCTGAAGGACCCCGAGCGCGCCGCCCAGATGGGCGCACGCGGCCGCGCGTGGGTGAGCCGTGAGTGGACCTGGGAGCACACCGCCAGGCGCCTGGACGCCCTCCTGGAGGGCTCCCCGGACCTGCCCGCCTAGTTGCCCTCGCCGTGCACGGAACCGGGGGTGCCCGACCCGTCGGTCACCTGCGGCTCACCGGTGGCGCTGTGGGACAGCCACTCCTCCCAGGACCGCTGCCAAAAACCCCAGCCGTTGTCCCACTCCAGCTCCCGGTCGGTCCCGGTGGTCTCCAGGACGTCGCCCATCAGGGAGTTCTCGTAGAACCAGCGGGCGTCCTCCACCGACATGTTCGTGCAGCCGTTGGAGGTGTTGGCCGACCCGATCCGGTCGTTCCAGGGGGCGGCGTGGGCGAACTCGCCGCTGTTGGAGGTGCGCACCGCCCAGTCCACGTCGAGCTTGTAGTAGTCGGGCGAGTCCTCGGGGATGCCCAGGGTGGCCGCGTCCATGACCAGGGACTCGTACTTCTCCATGGTCAGGTGCGTCCCCGAGGTGGTGGTGTTGAAGCGCTTGGAGGCCTCGCCGTTGCTCACGGGGATGGTGCGCGCGGGCTCGCCGTCGATCTCCACCAGCATCTCGTGGTCGGGCACGTGCATGGTCGAGACCATCTCGCGGCCGACCTCGAACTCCAGGCGGTGGTTCCCGATCCCGTAGACGCCCTCGGAGGCCTCCACCCCCGACAGGCGCAGGTCCACGCTGACCTGCTGGTGGGGCTCCCAGTACTCGCGGGGGCGAAACACCGCGGTCGTGTCTCCGACCCAGTTCCAGGCGCCCTCCACCTCCTGCTCGGAGGTCACCTCCATGGAGTTCTCCACCTGGGCCTTGTTGGTCACCGGCAGGTCGAAGTTGACGATGACCGGCATGCCCACGCCGACGGTGTCGCCGGAGGTGGGGAAGTTCGAGGCCAGTTCGAGGCGCTGGCCGGGCACGGCCTCCTTCGTGGAGAACTCCACGACCGTCTCGGAGGCCTCACCGGCGTCGTCCTCGGCGGTGGCGCGGACGGTGACCGTCGAACCCGGGTCCAGGTTCCAGTCGCTCACCCACCGGGTGCCGTCCTCGCTCAGGGTGCCGGTGAACTCCCACCGCTCGGCGTCCCCGGCCGCTCCGGCGTCCTCGCCCTCCTCCGCGGAGGGGGCCTGCTCGACGCGGACGTCGGTGAGCGAGCCCTCCTCCACCGACACCCGCACCGGGGTGTCGGGGGCGACGGAGGAGGCCCCCTCCTCGGGGGTGACGCTGATCCGCGGCCCGGTCGGGACCTCCTCGCTGGGAGCCGCCGCGGGCTCCTGCCGGGCGGGACCGGTGCAGGCCGTCGCGGCGAGCGCGACCGCGACGGCGGCCGCCGCCAGACCGCGGGGTGTGCGGGCTCGTCCCTTCACGCCAAGGACCTCCAGCGTCCGTTGCGACGGGACCTCGGCGCGCGGGGCGCACCCGTGTCCGCGGTGCCCTGTCAGGTCAAGTGCAGGAAAACCCTACCCTGGCGAAGGGTCACGACACCGGGTGCCCGGGTGGGAGTGCGCGAGGTCATGACGCCGGCACCCGGGCGGCAGCGCCGACGGCCGCGTCACACCGGGTCCGCGTCCCGGGCCGTGGAGACGAAGACGGCCGGACGCGTCCCCTGGACGCGTCCGGCCGTCGGGCTGGGGCCGCCGCGCGGTGCGGCGGCCGTCCCCCTAGTGCTGGAACTCGTTGCGGTAGTACTCGAAGATCCAACCGATGGCGGTGAGGATGATGGCGAAGGCGCCGATGAACACCATCCACCAGCCGATCGCCACGCCCACCGCGGTGAACGCCACCGCCAGCGCCACCCACAGCGGCCACGCGCTGTGCGGGCTGAAGAAGCCGTACTCGCCGGAGTTCTCGGAGATCTCCCCGTCCAGCCGCTCCTCCGCGGGAAGCCCGTGGAAGTGCTCGCTGCGGCGGGCCGCCTGCCAGAGCCAGAAGCCGATCATCCAACCGAAGCCGATGGAGACCACCAGGGCGGTGGTGCCCGTCCACTCGATCGTGCCGGTGTCCTGCCAGGACCAGTACACGTACAGCGCGGCGGCCAGACCGAAGAAGGTCGAGACGCCCATGAACAGATAGGCCTGCGTCTTCATTGCGCCCTACTCCTTCGTGGCGCCCACCGGGACGGCGCCCGGGGCGGCGGCGTGCGGGTGGTTCAGGTCGAACGCGGGACGCTCGGAACGGATCCGCGGCAGCGACGTGAAGTTGTGCCGCGGCGGCGGGCAGGACGTGGCCCACTCCAGCGAGCAGCCGTAGCCCCACGGGTCGTCCACGGTGACCAGCGGCGCCTTCTTGGAGGTGACGTACATGTTCCAGAAGAAGATCAGCGTCGAGGCCGCCAGCACGAACGAGGAGACCGAGGAGATCTGGTTGAGCTCGGTGAAGCCGTCACTGGGCAGGTAGTCGGCGTAGCGGCGCGGGAAGCCGGCGGCGCCCAGCCAGTGCTGCACCAGGAACGTGCCGTGGAAGCCCAGGAAGAGCAGCCAGAAGTGGAACTTGCCCAGCTTCTCGTTGAGCATCTTGCCGGTGAACTTGGGCCACCAGAAGTAGAAGCCCGCGAACATCGCGAAGACCACCGTGCCGAACACCACGTAGTGGAAGTGGGCCACCACGAAGTAGGAGTCGGTGACGTGGAAGTCGATCGGCGGGGAGGCCAGCAGCACACCGGTCAGACCGCCGAACAGGAAGGTCACCAGGAAGCCGATGACGAACAGCATCGGCGTCTCGAAGGTGATCTGGCCCCGCCACATCGTGCCGATCCAGTTGAAGAACTTCACGCCGGTCGGGACCGCGATGAGGAAGCTCATGAACGAGAAGAACGGCAGCAGCACCGCGCCGGTCGGGAACATGTGGTGGGCCCACACGGTGACCGACAGGCCGGTGATGGCGATGGTCGCCGCGACCAGGCTCTTGTAGCCGAAGATCGGCTTGCGGCTGAACACCGGGATGATCTCGGTCACGATGCCGAAGAACGGCAGCGCGATGATGTACACCTCGGGGTGGCCGAAGAACCAGAACAGGTGCTGCCACAGGATGGCGCCGCCGTGCTCGGCGTTGAACACCTGGGTGCCGACCATGCGGTCCGCGCCCAGCGCGATCAGGGCCGCGGTCAGGACCGGGAACGCGATGAGCACCAGCACGCTGGTGAGCAGGGTGTTCCAGGTGAAGATCGGCATGCGGAACATCGTCATACCGGGCGCGCGCATGCACAGGCCGGTGGTGATGAAGTTGACCGCGCCCAAGATGGTGCCCAGACCCGAGACCACCAGGCCCAGGATCCACAGGTCACCGCCCAGACCCGGCGAACGCACCGCGTCCGACAGCGGCGTGTAGGCGAACCAGCCGAAGCTGGCCGCGCCGCCCGGGGTCAGGAACCCGCTGATGGCGATGAGGCTGCCGAACAGGAACAGGTAGTAGCTGAACAGGTTCATCCTCGGGAACGCCACGTCGGGCGAACCGATCTGCAACGGCATGATCACGTTCGAGAACCCGACGAACAGCGGGGTCGCGAACATCAGCAGCATGATCGTGCCGTGCATGGTGAACAGCTGGTTGAACTGCTCGTTGGACATCGCCTGCATGCCCGGGAAGAACAGCTCGACGCGCATGAGCACCGCGAGCAGACCACCGAAGAGGAAGAACACGAAGGAGGTGATCAGGTACATGTACCCGATGACCTTGTGGTCGGTGGACGTCATCCATTTGACGATCATCGACCCCTTGCGCGACGGTGCCTGACCGCCCGCGAGAGTGGGGCTTGGCGTGGTGGTGCTCATGACTGCTCATTCTCCTCGGCGTCGGACGCGCCGGAACCGGTGTCCTGCTCGTCGGTACCGGAGCCCTCGGCCTCGGAGCCGCCGCTGCCGGTGCCCTCCTCGTCGGTGCCGGCGCCCTCGGCGCCCGCACCCTCGGCACCGGAGCCCTCACCGGAGTCCGGCGTGTCGCCGGTGTCGGCGGCCTCCAGCTCGGCCTCCTCGGCGGCCTGCTGCTGCTCGGCGGCCCAGGCGTCGTACTCGTCCTGGGGCAGGACCTGGACGTTGAAGAGCATGCGGGCGTGGTCCACACCGCACAGCTCGGCGCAGCGGCCGACGTACTCGCCCGCGGTGCCCTCGTTGATGTCGGCCTGGAAGGCGTTGTCCCGACCGGGGATGACGTCCATCTTGAAACCGAACTCGGGGATCCAGAACGAGTGGATGACGTCCGGCGAGTGCAGGTCGAAGTGGACGGTCGCGCCCTCGGGCAGCACCAGGGTCGTCTGGGTGGAGGGGTCGGCGGTGCCGTCCGGGTTGGGGATACCCGTCTCGGAGAAGAGCACCTCCCCGCCGTTCTCCTTCTTGTCGTCGAGGTAGTTGAACTGCCAGGCCCATTGGAAGGCCACGACCTCGATGTTGACGTCCGCCGGCTCGTCGGTGTCGAGCAGGATCGCCTGGTCCCGGGCGGTGAAGAAGAACAGCACCGAGATGATGACGATCGGCAGCACGGTGTAGAGCGCTTCGATGGGCATGTTGTACCGCACCTGCGGCGGCAACTGCTCAGAGCGCTTGCGGTGGAAGATGACCGACCAGACGATCAGCCCCCACACGAGAATGCCGACCGCGAAAGCCGCCACCCAGGAGCCCTGCCAGAGCGAGAGAACACGCTCGGCCTGGTTGGTGATCGGCTCCGGCATGCCCAAACGAGTGAGATCGTTCGACGCGCAGCCGGTCGCGGCCAGCCCCAGCACGGCGAGCGCGGCGCCGCGTGGTGCCCATCGGCGCAGGTTGCGGCGCCGATTCTCTTGGCGGGTCGGACTCACGGATTGCCTTCCCAGCGGTGTAGCCCGTGGAACCTCCACGGGCGGCCTAAGTATCCAAAGCTTTTCAGGGGGAAACATTATCGCGAACCGCCCAGCGCCCAGTTCAGGGGCTTGCCTGGTCAGCGTGTTGCCGACCTCCCTGAGCGGAGCTGGCGGCGGTACGTGGAGCCGGGCCCGTTCGCCCGCGGAGGATGACCCTCCCGGCTGGCTACGGAGCGCGGCCCGGCGTTCCCCCGGGCCCTCCTCCCCGATCGCGACCCTTCCGCCTCTCGGGGGCGGCGTGGACGTTTCACGGGGGAGAGAACAAGGTGAGCGTATCGCTGGATTTACGACGCCCTTAACCGGGTTCGCCTTAGGGGCGGGACCAGGTCAGGATGGTCACCACCAGACGACGACACACGGGGGTTTTCCGTGCCCGAGTACCCGCCCCGGCCTCCCCTGGTCACCGTGGAGGCGGTGGGCCGCAAGTGCCCCATCCCGATCATCATGCTCGCCGCCAGGCTGCACGAGGTGCCCATAGGCGCGGTCATCGCGGTCACCGCGGACGACCCCGCCGCCAGCGCGGACATCCCCGCCTGGTGCCGGATGAAGATGCACGAGTTCGTCGCGGAGCAGCCCCTGGCGCGGGGCAGCGCGTTCCACATCCGGCGCATGTACTGACCCGCGCCCGGGGGCGGGGCGGGGAGCGGGGCTGGGCAGGGGGTCAAGAGGAGGACCGAAAACCCGCGCCACACGGCCCGGGAGTTCCGGTTCCGGTGCGATAACGATTCGCGCCCCGCCGAATCCTCGGCGTGGCGCGCTTCACACCACCCCGGACACAGCGAGGCCGCGCGGACCGAGTCCGCGCGGCCTGACCTGCCGCTCCGCGTCGGCCGCCCCCGGGGAGGAGACGGCCGCGCACACGCCGAGGCGGGTGACTAGCGGGCGTAGAACTCCACGACCAGCTGCTCGTCGAAGGGCACCGGGATCTGCTCGCGCTTGGGGCGGTCGACGACCGCGACGCGCAGGTCCTTGTGGCTCACGGCGAGGAATCCGGCGATCTTGTCGTCGGCGTGGACGCCCTCGGCGGCCTCGACGAACGGCACCATGCTGCGGGACTTCTCCCGAACACTGATGATCTGACCCGGCTTGACCTGGTACGACGGGATGTCGACCTTCTTGCCGTCCACGGTGATGTGACCGTGGTTGACGAACTGACGCGCGGCGTAGATCGAGGCGGCCAGACCGGCGCGCAGCACGACCGTGGCCAGACGCAGCTCCAGCTCGGCGAGCATCTCCTCACCGGTGCGCCCCGTGCGCTTCTTCGCGCTCTCGTAGACGCGCAGCATCTGCTTCTCGGTCAGGTCGTAGTACCAGCGCACCTTCTGCTTCTCCGCCTGGCGGACCGCGTAGTCGCTGCTGTTGCGGCGGACGCGGCGGCCGTGCTCACCGGGCGGGTAGGGACGCTTCTCGAAGTAGCTGACCGCCTTACGGGTCAGCGGGGTGCCGGCGCGCCGGGACAACCGCACCTTCGGTCCGGTGTAGCGCATGCAATGTCCTTTCCGGATGAATCCGGGGAATCCCAGGTAAGGCTGGCCTAGATCTGGGAGGCGCTCAACGCGCCCGAGCCCGCGCGGGCGCGCCGGAGCGCGCACAGCGGGACAGGTTCCCCACCGTCGCGGCGACCCGGCGCGGACGGTTTGGGCTGGGTAACCGGCACGCGTTTCAGCGCACCGGCGGGCACGGGGCTCCCCGTGCGGGACACCGGCTCCCAGGGAGCGGCGGCCGTGCGGGGCGCGGCCCGGTCCGGCAGGCGGACACGGGTCGTGCGGGTCGCGGCTACCCACTCTACGGGCTCGCAGGCACCACCCCGACCCGTCGGCTACACGAACGGCGCGACCTCGGCCGAGACCTCGGCGCCGTAGGACTCCTCCAGACGCGCCAGGAGCGAGGCCCCGGTCAGGGTGTACTCCTGCGGCCCGTCCGCCTCCAGGCAGTGCACCGCGGTCGCGTTGCCCACCTGCGCGGCCCGCTCCAGCGGCAGCCCCCACGAGTGCGCGGCCAGGAAACCCGCGCGGAACGCGTCCCCCATACCCGTGGGGTCCACCAGATCCCTCACCACCGCGGCCGGGACGTGCACGCTCGGCTCGCCCGCCCGGTCGATACGCGCCCCCTTGGCGCCCAGCGTGGTGACACGGGTACCCACCCGCTCCAGGACGTCGGCGTCGGACCAGCCCGTCTTCTGCTCGGCCAGCGCCTTCTCGTACTCGTTCGTGAACAGGAAGGCCGCGCCCTCGATCAGGCCCCGCACCTCGGGCCCCTCCATGCGCGCCAGCTGCTGGGAGGGGTCGGCGGCGAAGGCGATACCGCGGGTGCGGCACTCCTCGCTGTGACGCACCATCGCGGCCGGGTCGTCCGCCCCGACCAGCACCAGGTCCAGCCCGCCCAGGCGGTCCGCGATCGGCTGGAGCTCGATGTTGCGGGCCTCGGCCATGGCCCCGGCGTAGAAGGACGCGATCTGGTTCTGGTCCCGGTCCGTGGTGCAGATGAACCGGGCGGTGTGGCGCAGCTCGGAGATGTAGACCGCGGAGGTGTCCACACCGTGGCGGTCCAGCCAGGCGCGGTAGTCCTCGAAGTCGGCCCCGGCCGCACCCACCAGCACCGGGTTGAGGCCGAACCCGCCCATGCCGAAGCAGATGTTGGCCGCGACACCGCCGCGCCGCACGTCCAGCTCGTCGATCAGGAAGGACAGCGACAACTGCTGGATCTGGTCGGGGATGATCTGTTCCGCGAAGCGACCCTCGAAGGACATCAGATGGTCGGTGGCGATGGATCCGGCAACCGCGATACGCACGGGACGAAGGCTCCTTGGTCGGGAGGTGTCGGTCTGCTGACCGGACGGGGCTGCGGGCATGGGAGAGGACGTGCCCGGTTCGGACTGCCCCAGGTTAGTGCAGTGCGCCCGCGGCGTAGAGAACGCCCGCTCGCTCCCGCCCCCGTCCCGCACGCGGAGAACCCCGCGCACGGCAAAAAGGGGGAGGGCGGCACGAACCGCCCTCCCCCCGAAAAACCCTGTCCCCGCCGACCGCGACCCCGGGGCCCGACCCGCCCGACGACCGCTCCCGGGACGCCTCACGCCCCCGACCGCGACCACCGGACGGCTTCGGGCCCACCGGCCCCACAGCCCCCAGCGGGACGACGCCCCCTAGTTGAAGGAGTCACCGCAGGCGCAGGAACCGGTGGCGTTGGGGTTGTCGATGGTGAAACCCTGCTTCTCGATGGTGTCGACGAAGTCGATCGTGGCGCCGATCAGGTAGGGGGAGCTCATCCGGTCGGTGACCACCTCCACACCGCCGAAGTCGCTGACCACGTCGCCGTCGAGCTCGCGCTCGTCGAAGTAGAGCTGGTAACGCAGCCCCGAGCAACCACCGGGCTGAACGGCCACGCGAAGACGCAGGTCGTCCCGCCCCTCCTGCTCAAGGAGCGCCCTGACCTTGCTGGACGCCTCGTCGGTGAGGATGATGCCCTCGGTGGTCTCGCTCTGAACCGTCATGCTGGAAAGCTCCTCTGGAAAGGGGTAGCGGCTGGCCGGCGACCCCCTTGGTCGCGTCTGGACCGGCCCGCCGCGGCGGGTCCCGTCCTCTTCAACGGTTCTCAACGCCCGACACCGGCACCGCATTCCTCGCGCACCGGCCGACACGGGCGTGACAGCGCCGCTGTGTTCTCCCCCGCCCCCGACCCGCACTGCGGGCGGGGCCGCGGACGGGCACGGACGTGCCCGTCCTCCCAGGGTAATTTGTCCCGCCCCGGGACGCCATCTCCCCGCCGGGCCTGTGCACGAAGCCACCCGGCCACCGCGACACGCGCCGCCCCCGCCGCACACAACAGGGAGGGGCGGAGCCCGCCACGGACCCCGCCCCTCCCCCACGGCGACTCAGCCCTTGGCCAGCGTCCCCAGGTACAGCTCGATCACGTTGGGATCGTTCAACAGGTCCGCACCCGTACCGGTGTAGGCGTTGCGCCCCTGGTCCAGCACATAGCCGCGGTCACAGATCTGCAGGCAACGACGCGCGTTCTGCTCCACCATGATCACCGACACACCCGTCCGGTTGACCTCCTTGACCCGCTGGAAGACCTCCTCCTGGTAGATCGGCGACAGGCCCGCGGTCGGCTCGTCCAACAACAGCACCGACGGCTCCATCATCAGCGCACGCCCCATGGCCACCATCTGGCGCTCACCACCCGACAAGGACCCCGCCTTGGCCTTGCGCCGATCCGCCAGCAGCGGGAACAGCTCCGCCACCGCCGCGAACCGCTTCGTGAACGTCCGCGGCCGCAGGAACGCCCCCATCTGGAGGTTCTCCTCGATGGTCAGCGACGGGAACACGTTCTGCGTCTGCGGAACGTAACCCACCCCCCGCTCCACCAGACTGTGCGCCGGCAGACCCGCGATGTCGGCCCCCCGCAGCGTCAGAGCGCCCTCACGCACCGGGATCAGCCCGAACACCGTCTTGATCAGCGTGGACTTACCCGCCCCGTTCGGGCCGATGATCGCCACGACCTCGCCCTCGGACAGCGTCAGGGTGCACCCGTTGAGGATGTTCACCCCCGGCACGTACCCCGCCACCAGCTCCCTGGCCAACAACAGGTAGTCCTCCGGACCACCCACCGGCGCCGCCTCACCGGCCTGCTCCAACACCTCCTCACGGTGCTCCTGCACCGCGGCGGCCTCCTCGGCCTCCACCGGGACCTCGTCCGAAACCTTCGCCACCTTCTCCGGACTCGGCTTCGCGCTCTCAGTCATCACCACTCCCCGGGGCCTCGGCCGTCTCCTCCTGGGCACCCAGGTAGGCGTCGATCACCTGCTGGTTGGACCGGATGTCCGAAGGACGGCCCTCCGCGATCACCTGGCCCTGGGCGAGCACCACGATCCAGTCGCTGATACCCATGATCACGTCCATGTCGTGCTCCACGAAGAGCACCGTCTTGCCCTCGTCGCGCAACGACGTGATGTGCCCCAGCAACGACTGCACCAGCGCCGGGTTCACCCCCGCCATCGGCTCGTCCAGCATGATCATGGTCGGATCGGTCATCAGCGAACGCGCCATCTCCAACAGCTTGCGCTGACCGCCCGAGAGCGAACCCGCCATGTCGTCGCGCTTGTCGATGAGCTTGAACCGCTCCAACAGATCCAGCGCGCGACGCGTGTTCTCCCTCTCCTGCCTCCGCCACACCGGCCGCAGGAACGCACCCGCCATCCGCTCACCGAACTGGCCCGGCGCGCCCAACAGCATGTTGTCCAACACCGTCATCCGGGTCAGCGCCTTGGTCAGCTGGAAGGTCCGCACCATCCCCGCACGCGCCACCTGGTGGCCGCGCCTGCCGTTGATCGGCTTGCCCTGGAAGGTCCAACGCCCCCCGTCCACCCGGTCGAAACCGGTCAACAGGTTGAACAGCGTCGACTTACCCGCACCGTTCGGACCGATCAACGCCGTGATCGTCCCCCGCTGCACCTCCAGGTGACCCACGTCCACCGCGGTCAGACCGCCGAAGGAACGGCGCACACCGTCCGCCACCAGGATCGGATCCGGCTTCGCCGAACCCGGCACAGGCTCCGCACCGGCCACACGGTCGACCCCGACCCCGGACCCGACGCCGCCGCCCACCTTGTCACTTGACATTGATCAGCATCTCCTTGCGGTCGCCGATGAGACCCTGCGGCCGGAAGACGATCAGCAACACCAGCAACAGGCCCACGAAGGCCAGCTGGATCGCACCGTAGTCCGGACCGTCCAGGAACGGCAGCCACCCCATCGAGCCGAAACCCTGGAGCACACCGTCGGTGAAGTTCATCAGGAACCAGAACACCATCGCGCCCAGCACCGGACCGAACACCCGACCGGCACCACCCAGCAGCAGGATCACCCACAGGAAGAACGTCACCTGCGGCTTGAACTGGTCCGGCTGGATCGACGCCTGGTACACGGCCAGCATGCACCCCGCCAGGGCACCCACCAGACCGCCCAGGACCAGCGCCTGCATCTTGTACGCGAACACGTTCTTGCCCAGACTGCGGACCGCGTCCTCGTCCTCCCTGATGCCCTTGATGACACGTCCCCACGGACTGTGCATCAGCACCCACGTCAACCCGGCCATCAACAGCACCAGGCCCCACGTCACCACCAGAACCCACAGGTGGTTGCCGTTGTAGGACAACGCCCCGAAACCGTAACGCTCACCCCCGTCGAACGGGTTGATCGCACGGAAGTCCGACGCCAGGTTCTGCAACCCGTACACACCACCGGTCAGCGGCTCGGCGAAACCCGCCCGGTACACCAGACGGATCACCTCCGCCGCCGCGATCGTCGTGATCGACAGGTAGTCCGCACGCAACCGCAGCGTCGGAATGCCCAACAACAGGGCCATCACGAACGCGCACAACAGACCGACACCGAAACCCACCACCAACGGCAGGTCGAACACCGCCACACTGATGCCCACGCCGTAGGCGCCCACCAGCATGAAACCCACCTGGCCGAAGTTCAACAGCCCGGTGTAACCGAAGTGGAAGTTGAGGCCGATCGCCGCGAGCGCGTAGATCGCCGCGATCGGGCCGAGCGCCGACCGGGTGGACTCGGCGAGGATCGAAAGGATATCCATCGTCTTCTCTCCTAGCCGACCCGCTCACGCCGACCGAGCAGACCCTGGGGCCTGACCAGCAGCATGAGGATCATCAGCGCCAGAGCCCATGCCTGCATGAGCTGGGACGGGAACCACAGGGTGGACAACATCGCCACCAGACCGACCGCCAGGCCGCCGACCATCGCACCGTAGGCCGTGCCGAGACCGCCGAGGATCACCGCGGCGAACATCATCAGCAGCAGACGGAAGCCCATCTCGTACTCCACCACCTGGTTGAGCCCGTAGAGCACACCGCCCAGAGCGGCCAGACCGCCACCGAGCCCCCACACGTACAGCGTGACCCGGTCCACGTCGATACCCGACGACTCCGCCAGGTCCCGGTTGTCCGACACCGCGCGCATCGCCTTGCCGATCCGGGTGAACTGCAACAGACAGGCCACCCCCACCAGCACCACGACCGCCACCGCCATGACCACCAGGTCACGCGGCGGCATCGACACCGGCCCCAGACGCACCATCTCCTGGAGCTGGAAACCCGCGTAACGCTCCCGGCCCGCCCCGAAGAGCACCAGGATCACGTGCCGCACCACCAGCGCCAGACCGATCGAGACGATGAACATCTGGATCATCGCCACGTTGCGGTGCCGCAGCGGACGCCAGATGTAGCGCTCCATCGACCCGCCCAGCACCGCGCCCATCAGCACCGCGACCACCGCGGCCAACCACAGCGGCACGCTCCAACCGACCGCGTCCCCCATCACGCCCAGGACCGTCGCCAGCGCGATACCCGCGAGGATCGACGACCACTGCGCGATGATCAGCACCGTCCGCGACAGCCTGGCCTCCAGGAAGGCGCCGATCAGGACCGCCGCGCCCAACCCCAGGAAGAGCGCCAGCAGCGCGTTGCCCATACCCGCGGCACCCGTGCTGAAGAGCAGCGCGATCATCGCACCGAAGGTCACCAGGTCACCGTGGGCGAAGTTGATCAGCTTCGTGGTGCCGAAGATCAGCGAGAGCCCGATCGCCGAGACCGCGATGACCAGGCCGAACAGCAGACCCGCCGCGGTGAGCTGGAGCACCCGGTCCCCGAAGGAGCCACCGGAGCCGGTGTCGGGCGCCAACGACTCCTCGTCGGCCGCCTCCCCGCCGGAGGAGCCCTCGGTCTCCTCCTGCGAGGGCGAGGCCGACTCCTCCTCGGCCGCGCCCGCCGCCTCCAGGGCGACGATCAACGGCCGCCGGTCGTCCGCCTCGACCTCCACCTCGGTCTCTCCGTCGACGAAGAGGGCCTCGATCACCGCGAACTCCCCGGGGACGGACTCCTGGTCCACCACCACGCGGTAGGTGCCCGGTCCGGGCAGGCCCACTTCCCACATTCCTTCAGAGTCGGTCTCCGCCGCCCCGACCTCGTCCTCGCCGTCGTAGACCGTGATCACGATGCCTTCGACACCCTGGTCCCGGTTCTCCGGATTGAGGATCCGACCGTGCAGCGCTTCACCGCCCTGTTCGTCTGCCGTCGCCGCTGGCCCCGGGATCACCAGGATGGCGGTGATCAGGGCGAGCAACACGGTCACAAGACGTGTGCGCACGCGCGCTCCTTGCGCATCTGAGGGTGGCGGTGGCGAATGCGCGCACGCGCCACCGCTGTCCTTTGCTGTTCGGTGCGGTGAGTTTAGCCCGATTTAGGCAAGTTGTTCAGATGCGCTAATGCCACGTGACCCAACCGTCACCCCATCGTGCGCAAACGAGACCAAACCGGTACACCTGGCGCATTGACCCTGAACATCTGTCTCGTTTCTGCCGCGTTAAGTGCCTGAAATGCATACTTTCTCCGCACCCGGCGTACCGGAGTGATCACAGGAACCGGGGGCAGAGGACCGCGCGCGGGGACGACGAAGGGGGCCGCACCCGGTCGGGTGCGGCCCCCTTCGCTCAGACCGGTTCAGCCCGGCTGGCGCGGACGCGTAAGCGCCGCTTACGGGCGGCGGCTCGCTACTTGCCGCCGAGGGTCTCCACGACCGTCTCGGCGACCCTGCGCATGGTCAGCCGCCGGTCCATCGAGTTCTTCTGGATCCAGCGGAACGCCTCGGGCTCGCTCATCCCGTGGCGGCTCTGGAGCAGGCCCTTGGCCTGTTCGACCAGCTTGCGGGTCTCCAGCCGCTCCTGGAGGCTGGAGACCTCCGACTCCAGCGCCGACAGCTCCGCGTAGCGCGAGGTGGCCATCTCGATGGCGGGCACGAGGTCGGCCTTGTTGAACGGCTTGACCAGGTAGGCCATGGCCCCGGCCTCGCGCGCCCTCTCGACCAGCTCCCTCTGGGAGAAGGCGGTCAGGATCACCACCGGGGCGATGCGCTCGGCGGCGATGCGCTCGGCGGCCGAGAGACCGTCGAGCACGGGCATCTTGATGTCGGTGATCACCAGATCGGGCTTGAGCTCCTGGGCAAGGCGGATCACGGTCTCACCGTCACCGGCCTCCCCCACGACGGCGTAGCCGTCCTCCTCAAGCATCTCCTTGAGGTCCAGGCGGATCAGGGCCTCGTCTTCCGCGATCACCACACGGCTCTGCGTCCTCGTCACGTACACGAGGTTACCGAGATCAGCTAGGATGCTGGACGTCGGGACGGGCATGCGCGTCAATCGTGACACCACTGTTGGCGGAGCACGCTGGCCGGACACCCGGAATCAAACCGGACAAACCAGCCGGAATGGCGAAATAGGTATACGCAGAGGTCTCAAACACCTCGGCTCGAAAGAGCGTGTGGGTTCGAGTCCCACTTCCGGCACCGACAGCATCACACGCACAGAGCCGCCCTCTCCGGGCGGCTCTCGTCATTTAGGGCACACCAACCCTCTGTAGTTAAGCCCTAAACGGGATGTCACAGGCGTGGGCAAGTATGCACGTCATGTACTCACACGACATCGTTGATGAAATACTCGCCGACACCTTCCGCATCAAGGATCAAGGCCTGATCTACCAAGCCACTACGGCTCAGCGCAACGTCTCGGTAGAGGCCACCAGCGGTCGGCTCCTTGCCAACCGACAAGCCTCCCGATCAAAAGACCGAAGCGCCTACTGCCCGGTCTGCGGCACGGGATCACCCGAACCGAAGGCCTACGCCTATCTCCTTGGGCTGTACCTGGGTGACGGCTACATCGGCGGCATACGGAACGGTGTCGACTACCTGTCGATCGTCTGTTGCGACGCATGGCCCGGTCTCAAGAGGGAGTGTGCCGCAGCCATACCCAAGGTCTTCCCTGTCGGCGTCTTTCACGTCCAGCGTCAGGGATGCACCGAGGTCAAGGCCACCTCGAAGCACTGGCGGTGCATCTTCCCCCAACATGGCAAGGGGTTGAAGCACTCCCGAAAGATAGCCCTGAAGCCCTGGCAGTCGGAGATCGTTGACGAGCACCCCGAAGAGTTCATCCGAGGGCTGTTCCACTCGGACGGCTGCCGTGTCTCCAACCGGGTGCGCAAGCGGGTCAAGGACCAGTGGAAGTACTACGAGTACCCGCGCTACTTCTTCTGCAACACCTCACGAGACATCGTCGACCTCCTGACCCACTCTCTCGGTCTCCTGGAGATCGCTTGGAGGAGCCGCGTGGCGCCGAAACCTCCGCACAAGGACGCCATCATCGTCTCCGTCGCACAGAAGGAGGCCGTGGCGCGCATGGACGCCTTCGTCGGACCCAAGTACTGAGGGACCGGACAGACGCGCCAGAACCTGCGTAACTACCCAGCCGGTACCGCCCCAAATAGGCCCTTTGTCACTTTATGCCGGGGCAACCTGGCGGAACCGGTCACATCACGGCCACAACCTGAGTACAACCCGTGGGTTCGGTCGCCTCCGCGGGCTCGCGTCCTTGATCCTGGAGGTCCAGAAGCGATTTCTCAGGAGAGGAGCAGCGGGTGCTGACCGCGGTGGCCGGGATCGTCGGCGCACTGGTTATCGGCGCCTGGGTGGTGGTGGCGTGGGGTTCCCAGCGCCGCCAGCCGTGGCTGCTGACCCCCGTCGCGCTGCTCATCGTCCTTCTCGTGGCCGTCGGCCAGCCGGGCTGGGCGTTCGTGCCCGTCGTGGCGCTGGTCGCCGGTTCCTTCGCCGAACTGGTGGTGGGCTCGCGCGAGTCCCCCACCCTGCGCACCAAGGACCCCGACGCGCCGTTGAGCACGGAGCGCTGGGCGGCGGCCGTGGCGGCGCCGTTCCGGGTGGCGCTGGCCGAGCCCTGGGACGTGGTGGCCCGGCCGTCGCTGCGCCGTCCCTACCAGCGGATGCTGGAGCGCCAGTGGGGGGTGACCGACCGCGAGTCGCTGCTGGAGGCGGTGGACGCCCTGTTGGAGGAGCTGCGCACGGGTCCGAAGCTGGACCTGGTGGTGGATCTGAGCGCGGGGGTGGCCAGGTCGCGTCTGCCGCGTGAGCGGGGCGGGCAGGTGACGGGCGCGCACGTGCGGCTGAGTGGGGAGCAGGTGGCGCGGTTGCGCGCGGTCACGGGGGTGGCCGAGGCGGACGAGACGGTGCTCATCGGCGCCTACCAGTGGTGGAAGTCGGTGCACGTGATCCGGTTGGTGTGCGGGGGCGCGTCGTTGGACTGGTTGAGTCCGGTGGAGACGCAGACGCTGTTGCGTCGGGTGGCCTCGGATCTCCAGCGGCGGTACGCGTCGTGGCAGCAGTTGTCGATGGCCTTCCACGCGGGTTACCTGTTGTGGCCGGAGAAGGGTGTGGAGGGCGACCACGGCGGGACGGACCGGGTGTGGGCGGCGCTGGGTCTGTTGACGGAGGACGAGCGCAGTCCGTGGAACCTGTTGCCGTGGGACATGCCGTTGGAGCGTGTGCTGCCCGAGGGCGGCGCGGCGGCGGGGCCGGAGTCGCGCGGGGACGTGCGCGGGGAGTCGGCGGCCTGAGGGCGCGGCGGCGGGGCCGCACCTGGTCCTGACCCGGTGGGCGGCGCGGCTCATACGCCGTGTCCTCCGGGCCGGACCTGATGCGGCACGTCGGGGGCGCCCGGTGTGGGGCGCCCGGGTGTTGCTACCGCGCCGCGAGGGCGACGGCGTCTCCGAGGCGGTGGACGCGCAGGGAGTTGGTGGAACCGGTGGTTCCGGGCGGGCTGCCGGCGACGATGACGACCTTGTCGCCCTTGTGGTAGTCGCCGAGTTGGAGGAGTTCGGCCTCCACCTGGCGGACCATGTCGTCGGTGTTGTCGACCCAGGGCACGAGGTTGCTCTCGACTCCCCAGGTGAGGGAGAGCACGCCGCGGGTGGTCTCCTCGGTGGTGAAGGCCATCAGCGGGATGGGTGAGCGGTAGCGGGCCAGGCGTCGGGCGGTCTCTCCGGACATGGTGAAGGCGACCAGTGCCTTGGCTCCGACGGTGGCGCCGATCTCGGCGGCGGCGCGGGCGATGGCTCCGCCGGTGGTCTCGGGTACCCGGTTGAGGATGTGCGAGGCGCGCAGGGATTCCTGCTCGGCGGCGCTGACGATGCGGGCCATGGTCTCGACGGTCTCGACGGGGTACTTGCCGACGCTGGTCTCTCCGGAGAGCATGACGGCGTCGGCGCCGTCGAGGACGGCGTTGGCGACGTCGGAGGCCTCGGCGCGGGTGGGCCGGGGTGATCCGATCATGGATTCGAGCATCTGGGTGGCGACGATGACCGGTTTGGCCTTGTCGCGGCAGCGTTCGACGGCGCGTTTTTGCACCATGGGGACGTTTTCGAGGGGGAGTTCGACGCCGAGGTCGCCGCGGGCGACCATGACTCCGTCGAAGACCTCGATGATGTCCTGGAGCCGTTCGACGGCCTGGGGTTTCTCGACCTTGGCGATGAGGGGGACGGTGATGCCCTCCTCGTCCATGATGCGGTGGCACTCCTCGGCGTCGGCGGGGCTGCGGACGAAGGAGAGGGCGACCATGTCGACGCCCTGTCGCAGGGCCCAGCGCAGGTCCGTCTCGTCCTTTTCGGTGAGTGCGGGGACGCTGACGGCGACGCCGGGGAGGTTGAGTCCCTTGTGGTTGGAGACGGTGCCGCCGACGATGACGCGGGTGTGGACGTCGGTGCTGGTGGTCTTGGTGCATTCCAGCGCGATGCGGCCGTCGTCGATGAGGACGCGGTCGCCGGGGCGTACGTCCGCGGGGAGTCCCTTGTAGGTGGTGGAGACGCGGTGGGCGTCTCCGGGGACGTCGTCGGTGGTGATGGTGAACTCGTCGCCGACGTTGAGGTCGACGGGGCCGTCGGCGAAGGTGCCGACGCGGATCTTGGGCCCTTGGAGGTCGGCGAGGACGCCGACTGCTCGTTGTGCGGCCTCAGCGGCGCCTCGCAGGTTGGCGAGGTTGGCGCTGTGGTCGTCGTGGGTTCCGTGGCTGAGGTTGAGTCGGGCGACGTCCAGTCCGGCTTCGACGAGCTTGCGGAGGACTTCCGGGCTCGAGGTGGCGGGACCGAGGGTCGCGACGATTTTTGCTCGACGTGTCACGCATAACACTCTAGAGCGTCTGGAGGATGGAGTGGTCTAAACCAGGTTGCGAATGGACGTATGTGGGGCTGCGGGAAGTCGAACTTCGGGCACCCTGGGTGAGGATTGGTGGCGTTGGGTGGTGCGGGGGTCTTGGCTGGCGGGGGGTGTGGGGTGTGGGGCCCGGCCTCGGCGGGCCCGGTGCGTGCCGGGGCCGGTGGGGCCGGGTGGGGGTGTCAGGTGTCACGGCGGCGGGGTGGGAGGAAGCCCTGGAGGCGGCCGTAGGCGCACAGGATGCGCAGGCGTTGGACGGTGCGCATGCCTTCGCGTTCGAGGGTGGCGGCGGTGTCCCAGTGCTGCCAGGTGGCGTCCCAGCCGCCGTCGGGCCGTTGGGTCTGTTCGAAGAAGTCGAGGTTGCGTCGGATCTCGGCGTCGGTGAACAGGGGTCGGGCGATGTGGTCGGGGTGGGTGGCGATGTCGAGTGCGGTGTGGGCGTGTCGGCGCGGGCTGGGTTTGGGGTCGGTGTCGATGACGGCGCGGATCATGGGGTGGAGTCGGCTGGTGGTGCGCAGGGCGCGGTCGCGGTCGGGGACGTGTTGGAGGAAGGTGCAGATGCCGATGGCCTGGTGGGGGTCGGTCCAGTGCAGGGCGTTGATGCGTTTCCAGCAGTAGGCGGTGGCGTTGTCGCGCCAGGTGTGGCTGATGTTGTGTTTGTGGAGGTATCCGGCGAGGAGTGCGGTGAGTCCGAGGTCGCTGGTGAAGTCGTGGTGCTGCTGCCACCAGGGGGCGGCTTCGGTGTGGCGGACGTTGGGTCGTACGCAGGGCAGGCCGCCGTCGGGGTTGGTGACGGTGGTGAGGTAGCGGCAGATGCCGGTGCCCAGGGTGGTGGGGATGGGGCCGAGGTCATCGAGGTAGCGCAGGGCGATCTCGGTGGCGGCGGGTTGGCTGGTGTGTCCGCGCAGGTCGGGGTCGAGTCCGTTGCCGTAGCCGCCGTCGAGGTTGCGGTAGGCGGAGAGTGCGGAGCGGACGGGTTCGGTGGGGCCGTTCTGGAAGAGGTGGGCGAAGCGGAGCCGGTCGATGAGCCGGGCGTTTCGCATGGTGAAGTGTTCTGCGGCGCGAAGGGAGTCCCAGGTCACAACGGTCATGTCTTCGACGGTACGTCCGTGTGCGGGGCGGGGAAATGGTTGGCGGGGCAATCCATTCGCGATCTTTACGCACGGTCCGGGGTGGTGTTGCGTGTGCGTCTTCGGGTGAGGATGAGGAGTCCTGCCCAGGAGGCGAGGACGGCGAGGGCGACGGTGAGCTGTGCGGTGAGCAGGTGCTCGGCGGGATAGACGATGCCGGTGAGGTAGTGGTCGATGAAGCCTTCGGGGGGCAGTCCTTGTTGTCCGGCGCGTCGGCGGGCCCAGTTCTCGACGTGGGTGAGGGGGCAGGGCCAGCCGATGAGGGTGATGGCGAGTCCGTAGAGGGCGCAGCCGAGGTGGATCCACAGGGTGCGGGGCCACTTCCAGGCGAGGAATCCGCCGAGGGCGAGGTAGGCGAGGAAGGCCAGGTGCACGACCATGGCGGTGTCGGCGATGAGCCGGTAGGTCATCGTCTGGCCTCCTGGGCGTGTGGCGGGTCCTCCTTGTCTCCAGTATCGGCGCCGTCTTGCGTCCGGGCCAGGGGGTGTGGGCGGCTGTGGACGGTTCTGGTGGGATCCCGGATGGCTCGTGGCGTGGGGGGACACGGCGACGCGCCGGGTGCGGAGGGTGTCCTCCGCGCCCGGCGCGTGTGGGTTCCGGTCAGACCAGCGGTCGCGCGGTCGGCGGGATGGTGACCGGCAGTGCGCTGTCGTCGGTGAGGTAGCGGTCGACTCCGGCGGCGGCGGAGCGGCCCTCGGCGATGGCCCAGACGATGAGCGACTGGCCGCGGCCCATGTCTCCGGCGCAGAAGACGCCGTCGACGGTGGTGCGGTAGTCGGCGTCGCGGACGACGTTGCCGCGTCCGTCGAGTTCGACGCCGAGCTGGTCGAGCAGGCCCTCCTTCTGGGGTCCGACGAAGCCCATGGCGAGCGTGACGAGTTCGGCGGGGATCTCGCGCTCGGTGCCCTCGACGGGTTCGAAGCCCTTGTCGGTGCGCTTGACCTCGACGAGCTTGAGGGCGCGGACCTGGCCGTTGTCGTCGCCGAGGAACTCGACGGTGTTGACGGAGTAGATCCGCTTGCCGCCCTCCTCGTGGGCGCTGGTGACCTTGTAGAGCATGGGCATGGTCGGCCAGGGCTGGTTGTCGGGCCGCGTGGCGGGCGGCTTGGGCATGATCTCCAGCTGGGTGACCGAGGCGGCGCCCTGGCGGTGGGCGGTGCCGACGCAGTCGGCGCCGGTGTCGCCGCCGCCGATGACGACGACGTGCTTGCCGCTGGCGCTGATGGCGGGCGTGTCGTAGTCGCCCTCCTGGACCCGGTTGGCCAGGGGCAGGTACTCCATGGCCTGGTGGATGCCGCCGAGTTCGCGGCCCTTGGCGGGCAGGTCGCGCCAGGCGGTGGCGCCGCCGCTGATGACGACGGCGTCGTGGTCGGCGCGCAGCTGGTCGGCGGTGATGTCGGTGCCGACGTCGACTCCGGCGCGGAAGGTGGTGCCCTCGGCGCTCATCTGGGCGAGGCGGCGGTCGATGTGCCGCTTCTCCATCTTGAACTCGGGGATGCCGTAGCGCAGGAGGCCGCCGATGCGGTCGGCGCGTTCGTAGACGGTGACGTCGTGTCCGGCGCGGGTGAGCTGCTGTGCGGCGGCGAGTCCGGCGGGGCCGGAGCCGACGACGGCGACCTTCTTGCCGGTGCGGGTGGTGGGGGGCAGGGGCTTGACCCAGCCCTCCTCCCACGCGCGGTCGATGATGGAGACCTCGACGTTCTTGATGGTGACGGCGGGCTGGTTGATGCCGAGCACGCACGCGGATTCGCACGGGGCGGGGCAGAGCCTGCCGGTGAACTCCGGGAAGTTGTTGGTGGCGTGCAGGCGTTCGATCGCCTCGGCCCAGTCGTGGGTGTGGACGAGGTGGTTCCACTCGGGGATGAGGTTGCCGAGGGGGCAGCCGTTGTGGCAGAAGGGGATGCCGCAGTCCATGCAGCGTGAGGCCTGCTTGGTGACGGTGCCCCGGTCGAAGTCCTCGTAGACCTCGCGCCAGTCCTGGATGCGCACGTCGACGGGTCGGTGCTCGGGGAGCTCTCGCTCGGTGGTCTTCAGGAAGCCCTTGGGGTCGGCCATGTGCCTTCCTCCTCTCGTGTCAGGACTGTGCGGAGGCCATGACGGCCTCGTTGACGTCGCGGCCCTCGCGTTCGGCCTCGGCCTGGGCGAGCAGGACGCGCTTGTAGTCGCGCGGCATGATCTTGGCGATGCGGTCGATGCCGCCGTCGGTGAGGATGCGGTCGGCGACGGCCGATCCGGTCTCGGCGCGGTGGCGGGTGAGGACGTCGGTGAGGAACGCGCGGTCCTCGTCGGTGAGGGCCTCGATCTCGACCATCTCGGTGTTGACGCGTTCGTGGTCCAGGTCCAGGACGTAGGCGATGCCTCCGGACATGCCGGCGGCGAAGTTGCGTCCGGTGCGGCCGAGGACGACGGCGCGGCCGCCGGTCATGTACTCGCAGCCGTGGTCGCCGATGCCCTCGACGACGGCGAGGGCGCCGGAGTTGCGGACGCAGAAGCGTTCGCCGACGACGCCGCGCAGGAGGATCTCTCCGGAGGTGGCGCCGTAGCCGATGACGTTGCCGGCGATGATGTGGTCCTCGGCGACGAGCTGGGAGGCGTTGTCGGGGCGGACGATGACGCGGCCGCCGGACAGGCCCTTGCCGACGTAGTCGTTGGCGTCGCCGGACAGGCGCAGGGTGACGCCCTTGGGTACGAAGGCGCCGAAGGACTGGCCCGCGGATCCGGTGAAGGAGACGTCGATGGTGTCGTCGGGGAGGCCGTTGGCGCCGTGGCGCTTGGTGACCTCGTGTCCGAGCATGGTGCCGACGGTGCGGTTGACGTTGCGTACGGGCAGTTCGAGGCGTACGGGCTGGCCGAAGTCCAGGGCGCCCTCGCTGAGCTGGATGAGGGTGTTGTCCAGGGCCTTCTCCAGGCCGTGGTCCTGGAGGCGCTGCTGGACGCGGTGGTCGCCGGCGCGGGGTTCGACCTCGTGCAGGATGGGCGACAGGTCCAGGCCCTGGGCCTTCCAGTGGGTGACGGCGTCGTCGGTGTCGAGCAGGTCGATGGAGCCGATGGCCTCGTCCAGGCTGCGGAAGCCGAGCTGGGCGAGGTACTCGCGGACCTCCTGGGCGATGAACTCGAAGAAGTTGACGACGTATTCGGCCTTGCCGGAGAAGCGCTCGCGCAGGAGCGGGTTCTGGGTGGCGACGCCGACGGGGCAGGTGTCCAGGTGGCAGACGCGCATCATGACGCAGCCGGAGACGACGAGGGGTGCGGTGGCGAAGCCGTACTCCTCGGCGCCGAGCAGGGCGGCGATGACGACGTCGCGGCCGGTCTTCATCTGGCCGTCGGCCTGGACGACGATGCGGTCGCGCAGGCCGTTGAGCAGCAGGGTCTGCTGGGTTTCGGCGAGGCCGAGTTCCCAGGGGGTGCCCGCGTGCTTGAGGGAGGTCAGCGGCGAGGCGCCGGTGCCTCCGTCGTGGCCGGAGATGAGGACGACGTCGGCGTGTGCCTTGGACACGCCGGCGGCGACGGTGCCCACGCCCGCCTCGGAGACCAGTTTGACGTGGACCCGGGCGGAGGGGTTGGCGTTCTTGAGGTCGTGGATGAGTTGGGCGAGGTCCTCGATGGAGTAGATGTCGTGGTGGGGCGGCGGGGAGATGAGCCCGACGCCGGGGGTGGAGTGGCGGGTCTGGGCGACCCACGGGTAGACCTTGTGGCCGGGCAGCTGGCCGCCCTCGCCGGGCTTGGCGCCCTGGGCCATCTTGATCTGGATGTCGTCGGCGTTGCTGAGGTAGTGCGAGGTGACGCCGAAGCGGCCGGAGGCGACCTGCTTGATGGAGCTGCGGCGCAGGTCTCCGTTGGCGTCGGGGGTGAAGCGGTCGGGGTCCTCGCCGCCCTCGCCGGTGTTGGACTTGCCGCCGAGGCGGTTCATGGCGATGGCGAGGGTCTGGTGGGCCTCGGCGGAGATGGAGCCGTAGGACATGGCTCCGGTGGAGAAGCGCTTGACGATCTCCGAGACGGGTTCGACCTCGTCGACGGGCACGGGTTCGCGCACGCCGTCCTTGAAGCGCAGGAGACCGCGCAGGGTCATGAGCTTCTCGGACTGGTCGTCGATCTGGGAGGTGTACTCCTTGAAGATCTCGTACCGGCGGGTGCGGGTGGAGTGCTGGAGTTTGAAGACGGTCTCGGGGCTGAACAGGTGCGGTTCGCCCTCGCGGCGCCACTGGTACTCGCCGCCGACCTCCAGGCGCCGGTGGGCGCTGGGGTTGGCGGTGTGGGCGCGGCGGTGGCGGATGGCGACCTCCTCGGCGAGGACGTCGAAGCCGACGCCGCCCAGGCGGGAGGTGGTGCCGGTGAAGCAGCGGTCGATGACCTCGGCGCCCAGGCCCAGGGCCTCGAAGATCTGGGCTCCGGTGTAGGAGCTGACCGTGGACACGCCGATCTTGGACATGATCTTCAGGACGCCCTTGCCGTACGCCTTGACGGTGTTGCGGACGGCCTGGTCGGCGTCGACGCCGCCGATGGTGCCGCGCTCGACGAGGTCGCGGACGGTGGCCAGCGCCAGGTAGGGGTTGACCGCGGAGGCGCCGTAGCCGATGAGCAGGGCGACGTGGTGGCATTCGCGCACGTCGGCGGCCTCGATGAGGAGTCCGACCTCGGTGCGGGTCTTCTCGCGGACGAGGTGGTGGTGGACCGAGCCGGTGAGCAGCAGCGAGGGGATGGGCGCGCGGCCGGCGTCGGCGCCGCGGTCGCTGAGCACGAGGATGTGGGCGCCGTCGGCGATGGCGGCGGAGACCTCGGTGTTGATCTGCTCCAGGCGTGCGGAGAGCGCGTCGCCGCCGCCGTCGACGGGGTAGGTGCCGTCGACGGTGAAGCTCTTCAGGGCGGGGTTGCCCTGTCCGGCGGCGACGATGGCGGCCAGTTCGGCCTGGTCGACGACCGGGGTGGGCAGGACGAGGCGCTGGGTGCTGCCGGGTGCGGCGTCGAGGATGTTGTGCTCGGCGCCCAGGAGGGTGGCCAGGCTGGTGACCATCTCCTCGCGGATGGCGTCCAGGGGCGGGTTGGTGACCTGGGCGAAGTTCTGCGAGAAGTAGTCGAAGAGCTGGCGGGAGCGCTCGGAGAGCGCGGCCACCGGGGTGTCGGTGCCCATGGATCCGATGGGTTCGGCGCCGGTGCGGGCCATGGGGGTGAGGATGACGCGCAGTTCCTCCTCGGTGTAGCCGAAGACCTGCTGGGCGCGCTGGAGTTCGGTGACCGGGACGGGCCGGGCGTCGGGCAGGTCGGCCAGGCGCAGGACGCCGGTGTCGATCCACTCCTGGTAGGGGTGCTCGGCGGCGAGTTCGGCCTTGATCTCCTCGTCCTCGACGATGCGCCCCTGGGCGGTGTCGACGACGAAGATGCGGCCGGGCTGGAGGCGTCCCTTGCGCACGATGGCGGCGGGGTCGATGTCCAGGACGCCGGCCTCGCTGGCGAGGACGACGAGGCCGTCCTCGGTGACCCAGTAGCGGCCGGGGCGCAGGCCGTTGCGGTCCAGGACCGCGCCGACGAGGGTGCCGTCGGTGAAGGACACCGAGGCGGGGCCGTCCCAGGGCTCCATGAGGGTGGAGTGGTACTCGTAGAAGGCCCGGACGGCCGGGTCCATCTCGGTGTGGTTCTCCCAGGGCTCGGGGATCATCATGAGCACCGCGTGCGGCAGGGAGCGTCCGCCCAGGTGGAGCAGTTCCAGGGCGTCGTCGAAGGACGCGGTGTCGGAGTCGTCGGGGTCGACGATGGGGAAGATCCGGTCGAGGCGGCCGGGGATGAGGTCGCTGGCGAGCTTGGCCTCGCGCGCCCGCATCATGTTGCGGTTGCCCTTGACGGTGTTGATCTCGCCGTTGTGCGCGACGTAGCGGAACGGGTGGGCGAGCGGCCAGGACGGGAAGGTGTTGGTGGAGAAGCGGGAGTGGACCAGTGCCAGGCCGGAGGCGTAGCGCCGGTCGGACAGGTCGGGGAAGAACGGCTCCAGCTGCGGGGTGGTGAGCATGCCCTTGTAGGCGATGGTGCGCGGGGACAGGCTCGGGAAGTAGACGTCGCTCTCGTGCTCGGCGCGCTTGCGTACGCAGTAGGCGTGGCGCTCCAGCTCGATGCCGGTGAGGCCCTCGGTGGCGGTGCCGGGGGTGCCCGTGATGAAGAGCTGCCCGAAGTAGGGCATGGCCTGGCGGGCGGCGGGGCCGCTGTACTGGGGCTCGAAGGGCAGTTCGCGCCAGCCGAGCAGGGTCAGGCCCTCCTCGGCGACGATGGCGTTGATGCGTTCGACGGCGGCGGCGCGCTCGGCGGCGTCGGCGGGCAGGAACCCGATGCCGGTGGCGTAGGCGCCCGCCTCGGGCAGGGTGAAGTCGCAGACCTCGGTGTAGAGCTCGTGCGGGATCTGGGTGAGGATGCCCGCGCCGTCGCCGTCGTCGGGGTCGGCGCCGGAGGCTCCGCGGTGGTCGAGGTTGCGGAGTACGGTGAGCGCCTTCTCGACGATGTCGTGGCTGCGACGTCCAGTGAGGTCGGCGACGAAGCCCACACCGCAGGCGTCGTGCTCGAAAGCGGGGTCGTACAGGCCCTGGGAAGTGGTCTCGGGGTTCGTTCGGACGGACGAACGCCGCACCTGGCCAGCAGGCATCTACCCTCCTGTCGTCTTGCGTTGGCTTCGTGAAAAGCGCATCCGGGACGACGTTGGCCCTGCTGCGTGCGGATGGAGTTGTGTCGCCGCGTGGTGCGGCGGTGACCGTCGTGTGGGCGCCGTGGCCGCCTCCGTCGTGCGGCCACGTCCTCGTGGTCGCCGGTGGCGGGTGGGGTCGCCCGTGACGGGCAGGTTCCCTTATACATGCCGGTCCAGCCGCGACGTTAATCGCAGGTCTAGACCATGTGGCGCCGCGGTGCGCCGGTGGCCCCTGGCCGCGCCCGGGTGTGTGCGGGCTCGGGCACGGTCCGGGAGAGGTTCCCGGTGCGGGCTGGCCTAGCGGATTTTTCCACGAGGGAACCCCGCTAAACCTCCCAAAGAGGCCGAAACACCAACCTTGGAGGTCGGGAACGTCACTTCGGGCGTGCGGGCGCGACGCGCCGCACGCCCACATTACCCCGGTGTTAACCGCGTCCCCAAGAGGGCGGGGGGCGGGGCCGCGAGTGATATCCCCCTCACCGGGCGGTGCCGCTGACCTGGGTGGCGGTGGGCCGCGCGCCGCCCCGGCGCGCGTGGGACGATCGGTGCATGCACGCGACTCCTCCGGGCCCGGACGGCCCCCCTTCCGCTGCCTCCGGGCGGGTACCGGGCGCGGGCGGCTCCGCTGCCCGCGCCGACCGCTCCCCCGACGGCCCGCCGCCCCTTCCCGAGCCCGCCGCGGAGCTGCTGCGCGCCCACGGCGTGGACGCGCCCCGGCTGCGCCGTGTGCTGGCGCTGCTCTCGGACGGGCGCGAGTGGGAGGCGAACGCGCTGGTGCGCGCCAGCGGTGTCGCGTACGCGCTGGTGTCCTCCCTGGTGGGGGCTCTGGCGGAGGCCGGTGAGCTGTTGCCCGGGGAGGGGCGGGGCCGGGTGCGCCTGGTGCGGCCCGAGCGCTACACGGGCGCGGCCGGGGAGGAGCCCGCCGACCCGGTGGCCCACCTGCTCCCCCGCTACTCCCGGGCGCTGGCGGAGCTGGCGCGGGCCGTGGAGGAGGGGCCCGCCTCGGACCTGGACCTGGACCACGTGGCCGCGACGGCCGAGACCGCGCTGCGCCGGGCGCTGCTGCTGTCCACCCGGTTCGACCTGCGCGACCGCACGCTCCTGTGCGTGGGCGACCACGACCTGACCTCGGTGGCGCTGACCCTGGTGTGCCCGGGCGCCCGGGCGCAGGTCGTGGACATCGACGAACGCGTCCTGGCCCACATCGACGCCCTGGCGGCCGAGCTTGGGCTGGCGGTGCGCACGCACGCCGCGGACCTGCGCCTGGGGTTGCCGCCCGCGGTGCGCGGCGGCGCGGACGTGGTGTTCACCGATCCCCCCTACACGCCCGACGGGGTGGAGCTGTTCGTGCGGCGCGGTGTGGAGGGGATGGCCGATCCCCGCCGGGGCCGGGTGCTGGTGGCCTACGGGGCCAGTGAGACCACCCCGCGGCTGGCCGCGGCCACGCAGGCGCGGCTGGTGCGGATGGACCTGCTGCTGGAGGCGGTGTGGCCGGACTTCAACCGCTACCACGGGGCCGAGTCGATCGGCGCGGCCTCCGACCTGTACGTGCTGCGGCCGCTGGCGCGTACGCTGCCCGCTCCCTCGGGCGAGGCGGCGCGCGTGTACAGCCAGGGCGTGAACGCCAAGGAGGCCCGGGGCGGTCTGGACGCCGACCGGGCCCGTGCCGTGCTGGACCGGGTGGCCGGGGAGGCCGTGGGCGCCGCGGGTCCCGGTGGAGCCGGGCAACCCGGCGGGACCCGTGGGTCCGGGGAGGCCGGGGAGGCCGGGGAGACCGGTGGTGAGCGCGCGCCGACGTTGGTGGGCGCGTGGCCGGGCGAGGTCGCCGGGTCGGGGCGGGTGCGCCTGTCCACGTGGTTGGAGGCGCCCGGGCAGGGCGGCGGACGCGCGGTGGTCAATCTCACGGGCGGGTGGGACCGCTGGGCGGCGCGGGCGGCCCTGGCCGCCGCCGCGGACACCGTGTACGTGCTGGTGCCGTCCTCGGCGGCGTGCGTGCGCGACGAGGCGGGCCAGCGGGGGCTGCGCGCCCTGGTGGAACCGCGCTTCGGGGTGCGGTTCCTGCGCGGGTTCGGCGCGGACGGCCTGACGGCGGTGCGGCTGACCCGGCGTCCGGACGCGGACTCGGCGGTGGACCGGCTGCTGGTGTACGCGCAGGAGAGGGCGCACGGCACGCTCACCGCGACCCTGCGGGCGGGGCTGGTGGAGGTGTCGGCGTGGCGGGAGAGCCCGGTCAACAAGCGCACGGCGCGCCACGCGGTGGCCGCGGCGCCGGAGTGGGTGTCCGGGCACACCCTGCTCGATCTGCCCGAGCACCGCTTCGGCGAGCTTCGCGGGGTGGCCGCCGACCTCCTGGAGCGGGTGGGGTCCTCCCCGGCCTGACGCGGTGACGCCGGGCGCGGCCGCCGGAACGGGCCCGTTCTTCCCGGCTCCGCCGTGGAGGCCCGCGCCGTTGCCGGGGCCGTCGGCGAAGGGGCCCGCGGTGGTGCCGCGGGCCCCTTCGTGTGTGTGTGGGGGGGGGAGGATCAGCCGGTGCCGGTGGTCCCGGTTCCGGGCAGTTCCGTGCCCGTGCCCTCGGTGCTCGTCGTACCGGTGCCCTCGACGCCGTTCACGCCCTCGCCCTCGGTCCCCGTGCCCTCGGTCCCGGTGCCCGTTCCGTCGGTTCCGGTTCCCTCGGTTCCGGTTCCGTCGGTGCCCTCGGTGCCCTCCGTCGTCCCCTCGGTGCCGCCGCCGGTGGTGCCCTCCTGCTGCACCATGCGCCGGTAGAGCGGGTCGCGGAAGTTGGCCAGCGCCACGAGCGGCCCGGAGAGGCTGACCCTGTCCTCCACCGACTCCGAATCGGTGGGCTGCACCCACACCAGGACCAGGTAGTGGCCGCTGACGACCGCGTCGCTGGCGCTGTAGCCGCTGCCCAGGCGGTCGAAGGGCTCGGCGCCGGACGGCGAGAGCACGAAGCCGGGGTCCTGGGCGCCCTCCCCCTCGGGTTCGGCGAGGGCCGCGGCGACCGCGCGGCTGCCCTCGACGTCGGCGAGGTTGAACACGGCCACGACGCCGAAGTAGGTGTCGGACACGTAGGTGGCGCGCCCGGCCTGGGTGCAGTCGGCCTCGGCCAGGGCGGCCTTGGCGGGCTCGCCCCACACCGCGGCGGCGCAGTCCTCGGCCAGGACCGATTCGCCCAGGGTGAAGTCGATGCTCTGGCTGGAGATCTCGGCGTTGCGGTCCCCGAACAGCTCGTTCTCGTTGAGGGGGCGGCTGTCGGCCTCGCGGGTGGCGAGCACCTCGTTCATGCTGCCGGCGTCGACGACCCGGTACACGGCGGGGCGGGTCTGGGGGGCGGCCTGCCCCTCGCCGCCGCCCTCCCCCGCGTTGAGGTACAGGACCACGCCGAGGGCGATCAGCGCCACGACCAGCACTCCGGCCACGATGGCGATGAGGGGGCCCAGGCGCCTGGACTCCTTCTTCCTGCGCCCCCCGGCCCGTCGGCGCCCGCCCTCCAGGGAGGAGCGCCCCTCGGGCTCGGTGTCGGGCTCGCTGGTCTTCCTCCGACGCCCCGCGGGTCCGGACGCCGACGGTTCAGAAGGGGACACCCAATGGACCTTTCCTCTGGATGCGGTCCGGCCCGCGCGTACGCGGGCCGGACCGGTGTGTTCGGGGGTGTTGTGAGGCCGGGAATCCTCGCCGCGCCTCGTGTGACCTCGGGTCGGTCTGTCGCAGATCCTATCGGGGCCTCCGACAGGCCGGGACAGACTACTCCTCGGCCTGCTCCGCCGCCTGGTTCACGGCCACGACCTCCTCGTAGACGTAGCGCGCCGCGTTCATGGAGGCCACGCTCAGCGTCGCCATGTCGGCGTTGTCCCCGGGCGGGGAACCGTCGGTGTCGGCCACCCAGAACACGGCCAGGTAGTGGCCCATGACCTGGGTCGTGGCCTGGCTGTAACCGTCCTGGAGGCCGGGGATCTCGTCGCCGGTCTGCGTGAGCAGGAACCCGGCGCCGCTCTCGGCGTTGGTCGGGTCCAGCTCGCGCTCGACCTCGGCGGCGGCCTCGGCGTTGGCCAGATCGAACAGGGTGAACTGGGCCACGTGCTGCTCGTCGCCGTCGGTGTACACGCCGGAGGCGGCCTGGACGCAGTTGGCGTCGATCAGGCTCTGGCCGAGTTCCTCGCCCCACACCAGGGAGGTGCAGGAGTCGGTGACCGAGCCCTGGCGCAGCTCCAGGTTCACGTCGTCCAGGCCGATCTCGCGGACCGGGTCGAAGACGCTCTCCTCGGTCATCGGTTCGGTGCCCTCGGGGCGCTCGTTGATGGCGCCGAAGACGTCCTCGCGGTTGGGCTCGGACAGGTACAGCTCCGGGGTGAGGGTGCTGTGCCCGTCCGGCGGGGCCACGACCGTGTCGTCCCCGCCCGCGACGGCGCCGCCGTTCCCGGCGAAGAGCTGGTAGGACAGCAGGCCGAGGAGGGCGATCAGCGCGACGCTGAACGCTCCGAGCAGGAGGCCGAGCACGGCGGTGCCGCGCTTGCGCTTGCTCTGCTCGGCGAGGGTGTACACGATCTGGTTGGGCCGGTCGCCCAGGACCGAGACCCTCTTGATCGCGGCGGCGGAGAAGGCCGAGACCTTGTTCACTCCCGTGGCTCCGGCCCGCCTGCCTCCGGCGGCCCGGTCGCCCGGGCTCCTGCGGCGGGAGGAGGTGCGGGCCCCCCGGCCCTTCCTGCGGCGCGAGGCGCGGCCGCCGGTCTCCTCGGCGTCGTCCGCGTCGGCGCCGCCGGTGCCGTCGTCCTCGTCGTAGGCGTCCTCGTCGTAGGACCCGTCGTCATAGGGTCCGTCGTCGTAGCCGTCGTCGGCGGGACGGGTGTGGCCGTACTCCGCGGAGAAGTCCTCCTCGGGGTCGTACCCCTCCTCGTCCCGGTCCAGGATCTGGTCGTCGGTGCGGTCCTCGGTGCGGGCGCTTTGGGCGCGGCGGCCTCTGCGGCCGTACCCGGACTCAGCTCTGCTCACGGTCTTTCTCAATCGTCAACCCGTGGTCTGCTCGAAAGGTACAGGGGCCCAGACGCGTGTCCGGACACGGCCGGTCCACGTGGCTTCCCTGTGTCTACTCGGGCTTCGTCCCGGGTTCGGTTCCCGTGTCCCCGGCGTCCCTGTCGGTCGAGCCCTCGCTACTAGATCGTTCAGGGCTCGGGTGGTATTCCGTCCCCGCCTCCTGTGAGCTGGAGCTTTGCGAACCGACACGCGATTCCTCGCTGTCCAGGGCGCTGTAGACGGTGCTGTCGTCGCGCGTCTCACCCTCGGTTGTGGGCCCGAACACCTGGGTTCCGGCGTCGTGGCCGTGGGGGACGACGGCGCTGGAGAAGGAGTCGATGCGCCGTCCCGCCCACACGAAGTAGGCCAGGGCGGCGAGGAGGACCAGGAGGGATGTCCAGTTGTTCAGGCGCAGGCCCAGGAAGTCGTTGGCCGGGTCCACGCGCAGGTACTCGATCCAGAACCGGCCCGCGCAGTAGCCCGCGACGTAGAGGGCGAACAGGCGTCCGCCCTGGAGGGAGCGCTCGTAGCGGCGGCCCGCCCAGGCCAGCAGGACGGCCAGGCCCAGGCACCACAGGGACTCGTAGAGGAAGGTGGGGTGGTAGGTGCTCACGCCCAGTTCCATGCCCGGGCGCAGGGCGCCGTTGGGGTAGGGGGAGATCTCCACGGCCCAGGGCAGGTCGGTGGGCCTGCCGAACAGCTCCTGGTTGAAGTAGTTGCCCCAGCGGCCCAGGGCCTGGGCCAGGGGGAGGGTGGGGGCGATGGCGAAGGAGAGCTTGGACATGGACAGGCCGCGCTTGCGGGCCACCAGCCACACGCCCAGGGCGCCCATGGGGATGGCTCCCCAGATGCCGAGTCCGCCCTCCCAGATGTACAGGGCGCGGATGGGCTCGCGGCCCTCGGCGAAGTACAGCTGCGCGTCGCTGACGACGTGGTAGAGGCGTCCGCCGACCAGGCCCAGGATCACGGCCCACACGGCCATGTCCATGATGGTGCCCTTCTCACCGCCCATGGCGGCCCAGCGCCGCTCGCTCCACAGCACCGCGACGATGACTCCGGCGAGGATGCACAGGGCGTAGAAGTGGATCTGCAGCGGCCCGATGGGGATGGAGTTGACCTGCGGGCTGGGGAAGGCCGCGAGGGCCCGGCCGAACTCGACCGCGCCCTCCGTGGCTGTCGACGACAATGTCACTGGTCTGCTCTCGGGTTCGCCCCGCGTGCGGGGGTGTCTTCGGGGATGGCTACTCCGCGCCACCCCCGTCGCCTGTGGGTTGGGTGTCGACCTCGCCGGGTTCCGCTGAGGCGATCGCCTCGTTGAGGCCCCGGGCGGTCATGGCGGTGTCGTTGTCGAGCAACTCACCGTTGATGTAGACGGAGGGCGTTCCGCGGAAGGCGTTGTCTCCGCTGTAGCGAGTGTAGGCGTTCCCGGTGGCTTCGATGATCTGGCCTGTGTAGGTCCCCTCCAGGAACGAGGGGTCGTGGCCGTGCTCGGCACCCCAGGCGAGCAGGTCGGACAGCACCATGGTGGCGAGGGTCTCCTCGCCGATCTGCGCCATGGCGTCCTCGGACAGGGCGGGCAGGAACTCCTCGGTGAACCGGGAGACCACGGCGGCCTCGTCGTCCACCCGCTGGTCGAACCGCTCCTGCTGCTCCGGGGTGGGGTCGGTCTCGGCGAACCACTCCTTGAGCTGGTCGACGGTGAAGCCCTCGGTGCGCTCGGTGGGCTGGTGCTCGAAGAGGATGTCGTTGTAGCGCACGAACCGGTCGTGGTCGGCTGCGGCGCGGGCGGCGGCCCCGGCGCGCAGCGAGTTGCTGCTCAGGGGCACCGGCTGCTGGGCGAAGATGCTGACCGGCCGGTAGTGGACGATGGCCTCGCCCTGGGCGGCGTTCTCCTTGAGGACGCCGCCGTTGAGGAGTTCGAACTGGCGGCAGGCGGGGCACTGGTAGTCGGCGTAGACCTCGACGACGGGGGCCGAGGCGCCCTCCTGGGCCATGACGACGCTGCCGTCCTGTTGGAGGGTGGCGGGCGCCAGGGCCCCCTCGTACTCGCCGCTGCGGCGGTCGGCGTTGAGGGCGACGTAGCCGATGCCGACGATGAGCAGCACCGCCGCGGCGGCGACGCCCACCACGATGAGGGTTCTGTTGCGCTTGGCCCTGCGCTTGTCCTTCTCCCTCTCTTCCTTGAGCTTCTCGCGGGAGCGCCTGCGCGCTTCACTGCCCATGTCTTCCCCTGTTCCTCACTGCTGGATACGGTCGGCCGTCCGGGGTCACCGGAACAGGCCGAGTGCGCGGTCGACGGCGAAGGGCGAACGCGGCCAGACCGCGACGAAGGCGCCCATCGCCGCGAAGGCGATGTCGCGGGCGATGGAGAGCCCGTAGGTGGTCTCCTCCGGGTCGACCTGTCCGCCGCCGCCGAAGCAGCCGCAGTCGATGCTCAGGCCCCGGGCCATGGCGGAGAGGATCCCGGCGATGAAGACGACCATGAGCAGCGCGCTGACGGCGCCGACGTAGCGGGTGGCGAGCCCGACCAGGAGCAGGGCGGCCAGGGCGAGTTCGAACAGGGGGAGGGTGTAGCCGATGAACCGCGCGGCCTCGGCGGGGAAGAGGTCGTAGGCCTCGACCGCCTGGACGGACAGGGCCGGGGGGAACTTGGAGACGGCGGCGAGGACCAGGACGGCGGCCAGTCCGACGCGGCAGGCGAGGCTGAGCCAGGGCTGGACGGCCTCCCAGCGCGATCCGGGCGCGGGTTCGGTGGCGGGCGTCTGGTCGGTCGTGTCCATCACTGCGGCCTCCGGGGAGAGAGCGGGCGGGTCATCGGATGTGCGGGGCGGGTGCCCCCGTCTGCGGGCGGGAGCGGGAGCCCCTGCCTCCTTCCGTTCGGTGCGGCCGTGGCCGTGGCGCCCGCCGGAGCGGACGCGGGTCCTTCCATGGAGTCGTCGCCGGGCCGTGCGGGGTTCCCGGGACGCGGGGATGTGGCCACCGCCACCGCGTCGCCGCCCGTCCCCGTGCGCGTCCGGTGCGGACACGGCCCCTGGGGGCGGGCGGGCGTGGGGGGAGGGGGACCTCGCGACCACGGTGCGTGGGCGCGCCGTCGCCCTTCGCGTCGGGTCAGATCCTACTGCTTGTGTTGAGTGCGTGACGCTGTGTCCGGGATTTCGGGCGCAGCGAGCGGCGTCCGCCGGGGCGGAGGGTGCTCCCTCTCCGTCATGAGTACCTTGTCGAAGGGGTGCCGGGGGGTTCTGCGCGAGTCCTCCCACCCGGTTCTCACCGGCTCGACCGTCACCCTGCCCCGCCCTGCGGCGGACGGGCCCCGGGGCGGGAACCGCATGACGAAGGCGGGGGCCGTCCCGTGGACGGCCCCCGCCGGTGTTCACGCGTCCCGCCGGTCACGGGCCCCTCGGGTCAGGTGCGGCCCGAGCGCACGCCCCGCGCCAGTTCCTGGGCGAAGGAGCGGACCGCGACGAGCCCGGTGTCCAGGTCCGGCGCGTCCAGAACGCGCTGGCAGAACCCGGCGCCGACGATCACGCCGTCGGCGTAGGCGGCCACCTCGGCGGCCTGGGCGCCGGTGGAGATGCCCAGGCCCACGCAGACGGGCAGGCCGGAGCCGCGGGTCGCCTCGCGGGTGCGCCGCACCAGCGAGGCGGCGGTGTCGGCGACCTGGGTGCGGGTGCCGGTCACGCCCATGAGCGAGGCGGCGTACACGAAGCCGGTGCACTCGCGCGTGGTCAGGGCCAGGCGCCGGTCGGTGGAGGAGGGCGCGACCAGGAACACCCGGTCCAGGCCGCAGGAGTCGGAGGCGGCCACCCACTCCTCGGACTCCTCGGGGATGAGGTCGGGGGTGATCACCCCGGCCCCGCCCGCCTTGGCCAGGTTCGCGGCGAAGCGCTCGACGCCGTAGCGCTCGATGGGGTTCCAGTAGGACATCACCACGGCGGCGGCGCCGGTGGCGGCGGTGGCCTCCACCACGCGGAACACGTCGTCGGTGGTGGTGCCCGCGGCCAGGGCGCGGTCGGCGGCACGCTGGATGGTGGGGCCGTCCATCATGGGGTCGGAGTAGGGCAGGCCGACCTCGATGACGTCGCAGCCCCCCTCGACCATGGCCTGGATGACCCGGACGGAGGACTCCACGTCGGGGAACCCGGCGGGCAGGTAGCCGATCAGGGCGGCGCGTCCGGCCTCGCGGGCCTCGGCGAGCTTGGTCTGCAGTGCGGTGGCGCTCACGCCTGTCCCTCCGGGTCAACGAGGCCGAAGTAGGCGGCCGCGGTGTCAACGTCCTTGTCGCCGCGCCCGGAGAGGTTCACCAGGATGACGGCGTCCGGGCCGAGGCGCTCGCCGAGCTTGCGGGCGCCGGCCAGGGCGTGCGCGCTCTCTATGGCGGGGATGATGCCCTCGGTGCGGCACAGCAGCCGGAAGGCCTCCATGGCCTCGGCGTCGGTGACCGGCTCGTAGGTGGCGCGGCCGGTGTCGGCGAGGTAGGCGTGCTCAGGGCCCACCGCCGGGTAGTCGAGTCCGGCGGAGATGGAGTGGCTGGGCAGGGTCTGGCCGTACTCGTCCTGGAGCACGAAGGTGCGCGCCCCGTGGAAGACGCCGGGGCTGCCCGCGGTGATGGAGGCGGCGGTGCGGGTGGTCTGCGCCCCCTCTCCCCCGGCCTCGAAGCCGTACAGGGCGACCTCCTCGTCGGGGATGAAGGCCGCGAAGACGGCCATGGCGTTGGAGCCGCCGCCCACGCACGCGGCGACCGCGTCGGGAAGCCTGCCGACGCGCTCCAGGACCTGTTCGCGGGCCTCCTGGCCGACGACGAAGTGCAGGTCGCGCACGAGCTTGGGGAAGGGGTGCGGTCCGGCGACGGTGCCGAACAGGTAGTGGGTGCGGTCGACGTTGGCCACCCAGTCGCGGAAGGCCTCGTTGATGGCGTCCTTGAGGGTGCGGCTGCCGATGGTGACGGGGACGACCTCGGCGCCGAGCATGCGCATGCGGGCGACGTTGAGCGCCTGGCGGCGGGTGTCCTCCTCGCCCATGTAGATCACGCACTCCAGACCGAGCAGGGCGCAGGCGGTGGCGGTGGCCACGCCGTGCTGTCCGGCTCCGGTCTCGGCGATGACGCGGGTCTTGCCCATGCGCCTGGTGAGCAGGGCCTGGCCGAGGACGTTGTTGATCTTGTGGGATCCGGTGTGGTTGAGGTCCTCGCGCTTGAGCAGGATCCGCGCGCCGCCGCAGTGCTCGGAGAAGTTGCGGGCCTCGCTCAGGGCGCTGGGGCGCCCGGTGTAGTCCTTGAGCAGTTCGGCGAGTTCGGCCTGGTACTGGGGGTCCTGCTTGGCCTTCTCCCACTCCGCGGCCACCTCGTCGAGGGCGGCGACGAGGGCTTCGGGCGCGAAGCGGCCGCCGAAGCGGCCGTAGTGCCCGCGCTGGTCGGGCAGGGGTTGGTCGTGGCTCATTGCACGCTCTCCTGGGAAGGGCCGAGCGCGGGGCTCCCCCGGCCTCGCGCCGCGGGGTCCGCGCGCCGACCGGCTGTGCGCCGCCCGGCTCCGGCGGCGCGTTCTGACTGTGGGTCAACGCGGCGGCGGGAACCCGCGGCTCACTGGCGCGGGTTCCCTAGAGCCATCGCCATCTGCGGACGGGGCGCGTCGCCGCCGCGTCCGCTGGTGCCTGCGTCAACCCTCTCACGGTCTGTGCCCCTAGTTCCGGTCCCGCAGGGCGGGGTGGGCCCCGGCGGTGACCAGGTCGGCGACGGCCTCGCGCGGGTTGCGGCCGCGGACGAGGCTCTCGCCGACGAGGACGGCTCCGGCTCCGGCTCCGGCGTAGGCCAGCAGGTCGTGCGGGCCGCGGACACCGGACTCGGCGATCTTGACGACGTCGGAGGGGATGAGGGGGGCGAGCCGGGAGAAGGTGTCCCGGTCCACCTCCAGGGTCTTGAGGTTGCGGGCGTTGACGCCGACGACGGTGGCCCCGGCGTCGAGTGCGCGCGCGACCTCCTCCTCGTCGTGGACCTCCACCAGCGGCATCAGGCCGAGCGAGCGGGCCCGCTCCACCAGGGAGACCAGGGCCTCCTGGGGCAGGGCCGCGACGATGAGCAGCACGGCGGAGGCGCCGAAGACGCGGGCCTCCCACAGCTGGTAGGAGCTGACCACGAAGTCCTTGCGCAGCAGCGGGGTGTCGACCGCCTTGTGGACGGCCTGGAGGTCGGCGAGGCTGCCCTGGAAGCGGCGCTGCTCGGTGAGGACGCTGATCAGGGCGGCGCCGCCGGCCTCGTAGTCGCGGGCCAGGGCCGCGGGGTCGGTGATGGCCGCGAGGGGGCCCTTGGAGGGGCTGGCCCGCTTGACCTCGGCGATGACGTGCACCCCCGGTCGGCGCAGGGCGGCTTCGGCGTCCTTCGGGGTGGGCACCGACCCGGCCTGGGCCTTGAGGCGGTCAAGGGGCAGGTCCTCCTGCCGCTGCGCCAGGTCAGCGCGTACTCCGTCGAGGATCTCGTCGAGCACGCTCACCAGTTACTGCTCCCTCGTGAAAGTGGGCCGGCACGGCGGTGGCCCGGGTGCGGGCTCCTCGCGCGGCGGGATCGGACACCGCCGCACCGTGTTGCTGGTCATCGTATCCACCCGTGGGCGCCGCGGGGCCGCCGACCCCGTCGGAGACCACCACTGCGGCGGTGGCGGAAGCCGGAAAGGGGCTCGTGCACCGGTGTGTCGGCGCAGCGCGCCGGTGGGCGGTCACACGGTCGCCAGTATCCCGATCATGAAGACGAAGTACAGGAGCCAGAACACGGCGTAGAGGGCCAGGAGGATGAAGCAGACCAGGCCGATGATGCCCAGGACCTTGGCGGTGTCGGAGGCGGACTGCGCTCCCGCGTAGTCGCCCGTCTGCCACTTGCTGCTGACCTGGAGCGCGAAGATCAGGCCGATGATGCCGATCACCGGCATGCAACTGACGATGCCCAGGATGTTGAACACCAGGTAGTTCTTGGGGGGTCCGCCGGGGGGCGGGGCGTAGTAGCCGTAGCCGCCGGGAGGGCCGTAACCGCCGTTGGGCGGGGGGCCGTAGTGCATGGGGGAACTCTCCAGAGTCTGTGGTGCGTGTGGTAGCGGGTCCGCTCGTCGGTTCAGATCGCGGGACACCCGTTCCGGTTCTGTGTCACCACCCGGGAAACAGCGGTGTCCCGGGGGCGAGGAAGGAGAACCAGGGCAGGTTTCGGGCCACCCAGTACACGAGGATGAGGACGAGCAGGCCCCAGATGAACCAGGTGGGGGTGAGGCGGCGCGGTCCGCGGCGGAAGCCGAGCGCGTCGGCGAACCAGCGCGCGTAGGACAGCAGCAGGTAGGGGGCCAGGACGAACAGCAGGGGGTTCATGCTGATGGCGCCGAGGATGTCCAGGTTGGTGGTGAGCGCGACCGCGCGCATGGTCCCGCAGCCGGGGCAGAAGGTTCCGGTGAGCAGGAGCCAGGGGCATGTGGGGTAGTTGCCGGGCTCGTTGGGGTCCAGGACGTGGAGGAGCAGGGCGCCGGCCAGGCCCACCGCGCCCAGGGAGACCGGCCAGACGACCGGGTGCACGCGCTCGACGAGGTTCTGGAGGCGGTTGGGGCGAGGCGCGGGCGGCGGGGTCGCCGGAGCGGGGCCGGGGTTCTCGTGGAGGTGCACGGGGCCAGCCTACCGATCACGTGTGCCGTCGGGGGAAAAAGCGGCTCCGCCCTCGTGGTAGCGCGAGGGCGGAGCAGGGATGTGGTGCACGCGGCGCTGCCGTGGCGGCGCCTCGCTACTAGTAGGTGTAGCTGGTGTCGTAGCTGGGAGCGCTACCCACGAGGATCACGATGAAGATGATGTAGAGGATCGTGCCGATCACGCTGAGGATGAACAGCACCAGGCCGATGATGCCCAGGATCTTGGCGGTCTTCGCCGAGGACTCGGCACCGGCGTAGTCACCGGAGGACCACTTGCTGTTGACCTGGATGGCGAAGACCAGGCCGATGATGCCGATCAGCGGGATGCAGCTGATGATCCCCAGGATGTTGTGGATCAGGTAGTTCTTCGGCGCCGGGCCCGAGGGGGGCTGGGCGCCGTAGCCACCGGAGGGCGGGCCGTAGCCGCCGCCCCCGGGGGGACCGTAGCCGCCGCCGGGGGGCGGGCCGGGGTTGCCGGGGGGAGGGGGACCGTAACTCATGCTCGGTACAACTTTCCGGAAGAGGACAAGGGATTTACGCGGCGCACGGAGGAACACTCCGGCCCAACACGGGGCAGGGTTGGATCACCGGATCGCATACACCGCGGGCAGAAAGGAATGATGCCAGATCGGTGAGACTCCCACCGAACCGAACCGACGCGGGAGTCGTGGCCGGTGAGCCGAATCTACCCGCCCCGTGGGACCTTCGTCCATATTTCCGTTATTCACTCGTTGTGAGCTGCGGCTTCCCTGGTGCGCCGGTGTCCGTCAGGCCTTGGTCGCGTCGGGGTCCAGGGCGGGGCCGGGCTGCGCGGCGGCGGGCTCGGGCTGCGCGGCGGCGGACTTGCGGCCGGCCTCCCACTCCTCGCGCGTGGGCGGAACCGGGCGGGGCTCCTTGCGGCCGTAGCCGGCCTTCTTCATGACACCGGCGATCGCGGCGAGCACGACGCTGGCGACGAGGGCGACTGCGGTCCACAGCAGCAGGTCGCCGCCGAGGAAGACGATGACGAAGGCCGCCACGGACCACGCCACGATCCAGGACACGGTGAGGAACCAGGCGGACAGGGTGTTGCCGTGGTCGTCGTGGTGCTCGTCGGCCATCAGGTGTTCTCCTTAGGTTCGGCTGGGCGTGCTGCCCGCGGTGCGTGGGCGGCGCCGTCGGGGTCCGCGGGCGTGGCGCCCGCGGGCTCGGCGTCGAGTGTGGGGTCGTCACCGGCGTCCAGCGACCTCCACAGGTCGGAGGGCGTCTCGGACCGGGTCGCGCGCGGTGCGGCGTCCCGATCGTACCGGGTGCCCATACCAGGCCAGGCAGGGGCTCGCAGTACCGCGACCAGCCCCGCCGCGACCAGGAGGACGGCTCCGGCCACGGCCATGGCGGGCCCCAGGGCCAGCAGGCGGGGGTCGGCGGCCACCTGGGCGGCCCCGGCGGTGTCGGTGGTGCTGTCGGCCATCGCGGCCAGGAGCGCGTCGGGGCGGGTGGCGCCCCAGACGGCGTTGAGGGCGCCCGCTCCGCCCAGGGCGACGAGGAGGCCGACCGCCCGGCGGCCCCATCCCCTGGTGGCGTACAGGCCGGCGATCCCGGCCAGGCCGGCCCAGCCGAAGCCGCTCAGGGCTCCGGTGAGGTCGGTTCCGGTGAGCTCCACGGAGACGGGGGCGACCGGCCCGGGCGCGGTGAGTTCGCCGGTCGCCCACTGGCGTCCGGCGGCGGCGAGCAGGAGTCCGGCCCCGGCGGCCAGGGCGAGCATGGCCAGGCCGTACTCCCGGCGCACGCGGGGCGAGGAGGCCGAACTCACAGGAGTCTCCCGGCGTCGAAGCAGGTGTGGTCGCCGGTGTGGCAGGCGGCGCCCTCCTGGTCGACGCGGACCAGAAGGGTGTCCCCGTCACAGTCGAGTGCGACCGACACCACACGCTGGGTGTGTCCGGAGGTGGCTCCCTTGACCCAGTACTCGCCGCGGCTGCGCGACCAGTAGGTGGCGGAGCCGGTGGTGAGGGTGCGGTGCAGGGCCTCGTCGTCCATCCAGGCGAGCATGAGGACCTCCCCGGTGTCGTGCTGCTGCACGACGGCGGGGACGAGGCCGTCCGGGTTGCGCTTGAGTCGGGCGGCGATGTCCGGGTCGAGGCTGGTGACGCTCATGCACTCCAGGTTATGGCCGCCGCCGGAGCGTCCCGCACCGGGTGTCCCCTGGCGTCGGGGGCGCGGGTCGGGGCGGTGCGGGGGCTGTTCGGGACGGGACGGCGGGGGGCGCGGGGCCGGGGGGCGGTGGGCGCGGGGAGCCGGGGGCCGCGGATGTCCTAGAGTTCGTGCGTCGTCCCTCGCCCTGCCTTCGTACCCTGGGGGGTTTCGTGACCGCCGAGTCCCTGTCCCGCGACCTCGCGGGCAAGCCCGAGGCGCTGATCCGGCTCGCCGAGCGCTTTCCGCGGTGGGATCCCTACGCCGCGCTGCCCGCGCTGCTCGACGACGAGCCCGCCGCGGTGCGCTTCCTGGGCCTGGGCGCGGCGCGGCACGCGTGCGAGGTGGCGGCGACGCGGCTGCGCCGGGCGGGGATCGCGGCGAGCGCGGACTTCTCCTCGTCGGCGGAGGAGCCGCCCGCGGGTCCGGAGACGCTCGTGGTCGCGGTGAGCCTGGGCGGTGGGCAGCGCGAGCTGTACACGGTGCTGGACCGCTACGTGGCGCGGTCGCCGGTGATCGTGCTGGCCCCGTCGGTGGACTCGGTGGTGGGGCGGCAGGCGGATCTGCTGGTGCCGCTGCACGCGGGTGAGGAGGCGAGCGGTGTGGGCTGTCGCGCCTACCAGCACGCGCTGGCCCTGCTCCTGCTGTTGGGGCACCGTCTGGGCGCTCCCCGGACGGGCAACAGCCAGTCCCTGCCGGGGCTGCTGCGCCGCACGGCGAACGCGACGGCTTCGCTGCTGGAGAGCGCGCCGGGGTGGGTGCCTGAGGTCGCCCGGATCCTGGATTCGCCGCACGGGGTGCACATGGTGGCCCCGGCCGAGCGCATGGCGTCGGCCTGGCAGGGGGTGCGGGTGCTGCGCCAGGGGCCGGTGCGGGTGGCGCACGCGTGTGAGACCGGGGAGTGGTCGCACACCGACCGCCACCTGGCGGCGGTGACGGACTACCGGGCGCTGCTGTTCGCGGGTTCGGCCTACGACGAGCGCTTCGCCCAGCACCTGGGGCAGTTGCGGGGGGCGTTCGTGGCGGTGGGCCCCACCCCCGGCCAGGAGCGGATGCCGGAGGCGGAGCTGACCGTGCGCTACCCGGGCGACACCGACCAGGACGTGAGCCTGCTGGTGGAGCCGCTGGTGGCGGAGCTGCTGGCGGCGCACTGGTGGCGCGGCCGGTAGCGCTCTCGGCGGTCAGCGGCGGGCGTCCACAGGCCCGGCCGGGGCGTTGCCCGGGTCCGGGCGGCCCGGGGTGAATGGATCAGGGGGGCCGCCCCGCCGTCGGGACGGACACGGCGCCCCCGGATCGACGCCAGCCCGGCGGGGACGTGCGGGCGCACCCCCTTCCGCCGGCCTGTGGACGGTCCCGGTCAGGCCGAGGAGCGCACCCAGGAGGCGTACAGGTCGGCGTACACGCCGGGCCTGTCCACCAGTTCGGTGTGCGAGCCGCTCTGCACGATGCGCCCGTCGTCGAAGACGAGGACCCGGTCGGCGGCCTCGGCGGTGGAGAGCCGGTGCGCGATGGCCACGGAGGTGCGTCCATGCGTGAGCCGGTCCAGGGCGCGCTGGATGCGCACCTCGGTGTGCGGGTCCACCGCCGAGGTGGCCTCGTCCAGTACCAGCAGGTCGGGGTCGGCGATGTAGGCGCGCACCAGGGCGACGAGCTGCCGCTCCCCCGCCGAGAGCGACTCCCCGCGCTGGCCCACGGGGGTGTCGAGTCCGTGGGCGAGGCTGTCGAGCCACTCGGCCAGCCCCAGTTCGGTGACGGCGGCCTCCAGTTCGGCGTCGGTGCTCTCGGGGCGGGCGAAGCGGATGTTGTCGCCCAGGGAGCTGTCGAAGAGGAAGCCCTCCTGCGGGACCATCACCACGCGGCTGCGCAGGGAGGAGAAGGCCACCTCGCGCAGGTCGACGCCGTCGAGCCGGACGGTGCCCTGGGCGGGGTCCATGAGGCGGGTGAGCAGTTTGACGAAGGTGGTCTTGCCAGAGCCGGTCTCGCCCACCACGGCCACGCGGGTGCCGGGGGTGATCTCGACGCTGACGTCGTCGAGGACGACGGGGCCCTCGGGGTAGGAGTAGGTCACCCCGTCGAAGGAGACCCGGACCGGTCCGCGCGGCAGCACCCGGCCCGCCTCGCCGGGGTCGGCGATGTCGGGGACGGTGTCGAGCACGCCCAGGACGCGGCGCCAGCCCGCGATGGCGTTCTGGGCCTCGTTGAAGATCTCGGTGGCCATCATCATCGGCTGGATGAACAGGGTCATCAGGAACAGGAAGGCGATGAGCTGCCCGGCGGTCAGGCCGCCGTCCAGGCCGAGCCAGACGCCGATGAGGACGACGGCGGTGTTGCCCAGGGCCGCGATGATCTCGGCGAAGGGCGAGACCGCCATGGACAGCCGCTGGGCGCGGATCTGGGAGCGGCGCGTGGTCAGGACGGTGGTGTCGATGCGCTCGGCGGTGCGCCCCTCGGTGCCGTGGGCGCGGATGACGGAGGCGCCCATGACGGTCTCGCCGATGACGCCGAGCATGTCGCCGGTGTTCTCGCGGACCGTGAGGTAGGCCTTGGAGAGCAGTTTCTGGAGCCAGCGCACGCCGAACAGCAGCGGCAGGAAGCAGATCCACACCACGAGGGTGAGCTGCCAGGAGTAGACCGCCATCAGGACGGTGGCGACCAGGAGCTGGCCGCTGCTGACCAGCAGGAGCAGGCCGCCCCACTGCATGAAGGTGCTGATCTGGTCGACGTCGCTGGTGACGCGCGAGACCAGGGCGCCCTTGCGCTCGCTGTTCTGGGTGAGCACGGACAGGTCGTGCACGTGCCGGAAGGCCTTGCGGCGCAGTGTGGCCAGGCCGGACTCGGTGGCCCGGTACAGGCGCACGTTCATCAGGTAGGAGCAGATCATGGTGACCACGAGCAGGGCGGCGCAGACGGTCACCATGCGGGTGACGAAGCCCAGGTCGGGGCCGTTCGCGCCGGTCAGCCCGTTGTCGATGATCTGCTGGACGGCGATGGGCACGATGACCTTGCCGGCGGTGGCCACGACGGCGAAGGCCAGGGTGAGCCACAGGCCGCGGGCGAACTCCGGGGAGAGCCGCAGGCCGCGCCTGAGCGTGTCCATCGCCCCCTCGGAGGAGCGGTGCAGCGACACGGCCGGGTCGTCGGGGGCGCGGCCGGGCCGCTCCTCCCCCTCCCGCTCTCGCTGCTCGTCGCGGGTGGGCGCGCTCATCGGGTGGCCTCCTCGGCGGCGTCGTCACGGGTGGGGCGGGAGGGTTCGAGGGGGCCGGGTTCCTCGGGCAGCGGGTCCGTCTCGGCCTGCCCCTCGGCGGAGGCGCGCTCGTAGGCGGTGACGAGCCTGGTGTAGCCGGGCGAGGTGGTGAGCAGTTCCTCGTGGGTGCCGCGGGCCAGCACGCGTCCGCGTTCCATGTAGACGACCTCGTCGGCGAGTTCGATGGTGGCGCGGCGGTAGGCGACCACGACCACGGTGGCGGCGTCGTCGCGTTCGCGCAGGCCCGCCAGGATCTGCGCCTCGATCTGGGGGTCCACCGCCGAGGTGGCGTCGTCCATGATGAGCAGCCTCGGGCGGCGCACGATCGCGCGGGCCAGGGCCAGGCGCTGGCGCTGGCCTCCGGAGAGGGTGGTGCCCTTCTCGCCGAGCCGGGCGTCGAGTCCGCCCTCCAGCTCGCGGACGAAGCCGTCGGCGCGGGCCAGGCGCAGGGCGGCCCAGACCTGGTCGTCGTCGGCGTCGGCGTCGGCGCCCAGGGTGATGTTGTCGCGGACGCTGTCCTCGAACACGAAGGTGCCCTGGGGCACCAGGGCCGCGTGCCGGGGGATCTGGTCGCGGGCCAGGTCGCGCACGTCGACGCCGTCGAGGGTGACGGTGCCCGTGTCGGCGTCGACCAGGCGCATGAGGACGGTGGTGAGCGTGGACTTGCCCGACCCGGTGGGGCCGACCAGTGCGACGGTGCGTCCGGGGGCGATGTCCAGGTCCACGCCGTTGAGGACGGTGGTGCGCGGCGCGGTGTCGGCGCCGCCGTCCATGAGGTCGCGCGCGCCGCCCCGCTCGTCGTAGGAGTCGGCGTAGGAGAAGGTCACGCCGCGGGCGCTCAGGGCGATGCCGGTGGGGGTGTCCTCCAGGGTGCGGGTGCCGTACTCCATGGCGCCGCCGGAGTTGAGTACGGACTGGACGCGGTCCCAGCCCACGACGCTGCGGGGCAGGTCGCCCAGGATCCACCCGAAGGAGCGGATGGGCAGGGCCAGGAGGGTGAACAGGAAGGCGATCTGAACCAGGTCCCCGGCGTCGATGGCGCCGGTGGACAGCCGCCACATGCCCAGGAGCAGGACGGCGAGCACGCCGAAGTTGGGCAGGGCCTCCATGACCGGGTCGAACATCGAGCGCATCCGGCCGACCTGGATGAGCGCGTCGCGCAGGCGGTGGGCGGCGGAGGTGAAGCGCTCGGTCTCGGTGTCCTCGCGGCCCAGGGTCTTGACGACGAGGGCGCCGTCGAAGGACTCGTGGGCGACGCCGCTGACCTCGGCGCGCAGCGCCTGGGCGCGCGAGGCCATGGGTGAGACGCGCCGTTGGAAGACGACGTTGGCGGCGGCCAGGACCGGGAAGACGACGAAGGCGACCAGGGCCAGGACCGGGTCGGTGGTGAGCATGGCGATGGCCGCGATGACCAGCATGAACACGCTGCCGACGGCCATGGGCAGCGGGGCGAGCGGCTGCCAGGCGGCCTCGACGTCGGCGTTGGCGTTGGACAGCAGCTGTCCGGTGGGGTGGCGGTGGTGCCAGGACAGGGGCAGTTCGAGGTACTTGCGGGCGACGGCGCGGCGGTAGCGGGCCTGCATGCGGAACTGCATGAGCGCGGCGAGCATGCGGCGCATGGCGATGCCGGTGGCCTTGCCCAGTCCCACGCCCATGAGGAGCGCGGCGGCGCCGACGAGGGCGGCGGTGGTGGTGCTGCCCTGTTCGAAGGCGGGGAGGATGGTGGCGTCGGTGAGGTGGCCCAGGACCGAGGCGGAGCCGACGTTGACGGCGGCGTGCAGCATGGCCCCGATGACGGCGGCGAGGAAGACCCACGGTTCGGTGCGGGCGGCGACCCACAGCACCCGCATGCCGCGGGAGAAGACCCCGGTGTGCTCGGCGGCGTCGGTCCCCCGGCGCGCTCCCGGTCCGTCGGCGGCTCCGGGCGGTGCCGTTCCCTCCTCGTTCTCCGGTTCCCTCGTGCTCGTACCCCGCGCCATACGCCCCCCGTTCTCCTCCGTGGCCGGGCAGGCCCGGCGCAGCCCGACACGCGCGCGGCGGCCCCCGGGCATGCCGGAGGGCGCGGACGTGCGCGTGTCGTGTCAACCTATCCAGCGGCACCGACAAGGTTCCACCGGATTGTTTCAGCGCGCGGCGCGACGGGGCTATTCCGTCCGGTTCGGGGTGTGGCGGGGCCGGTTCCGGTCGCGGGCGGGGGCGGGGGCGCGGGGCGGTCGCGCGCGGCGGCGCCCGGGCCCCGAGAGGGTGGGCCCGGGCGCCGCCGGGAGGGGTGCGTCCCGGTCACGGTCGCCGGGACGTCGCGGGGCCGGTCAGCGGGCGTAGTCCTGGTAGCTGATCACGGCGTGGAAGGAGACGGGCCCGAAGATCCCGTCGACGCCGATGCCGAAGTGCTCCTGGGCGGCGCGGACGGCCCGCTCGGTGGCGGGTCCGTAGACGCCGTCGGTGGCCAGGTGGGCGTTGAACTTGGCGTTGAGCTCGCGCTGGATCATGGTGACGACCGGGCCGGTGTCTCCGCGGCGGAACTGGTGCTGGCCGAAGACCAGCTCCTGGAAGTGCTCCCAGGTGTCGGGGTTGAGGTCGCCGTCGTTGTGCAGGCCGAAGGCCTCCTGGTAGGTGACGAGGGTGTCGTGCAGGTCCTGGTCGAACTCCAGGTTCAGCTCGCCGGGGTTGATCTCACCCGAGGAGAGCAGCATCTTGGCGGCGTAGACGTCGATGCTGGAGTCGCCGAGGGTGTACTCGGGCCAGACCTGGGACTCGATGGCGGCGAGGACCTCGGGGGAGGTCTGGTCGAGGTCGTCGGCCAGGGCGGCGGGCGCGGTGGCGAGGGCGGTGGTCGCGGCGAGGGCGGCGGCCGCGAGGAGGGAGGCGGCCCGCCCGGTGGTGGTGGACATGGAGAGGTTCCTTTCCCCTGTGGTCCCTGTGGTCGGTGCTGCGCGGTGGTTCGGTGTTACACACTGTTCGATGTGTGAGACACGCATCACGTTCACAAAATGCACGCCAATGCCACCAAAAGGACATAGTTCTCTGTCCTTGTCCCGTTTTCTCAGCACATGGGCCAACCGATTCGACGGTGTGCGCGTGTACCGGGCCACGGGGCGCGACCGGGTCCCGGCCGGAGGCGGGGCCGCGGAACACGGGGGTTCGGACACGAGCGGGCCGGACACGCAAGGGTCGGACACACAAGGGGCCGGACACGCGAAAGGCCCCCGCGCGCTCGCGTGCGCGCGGAGGCCGTGTACCCGGAAGCGGCCGGGGCCGGGCCCCGCGCCGATCAGCGGACGGGGTGGCCCGCCTCGCGCAGGCTCTTCTTGACGTCGGCGATGGTGAACTGCCCGAAGTGGAAGACCGTCGCGGCCAGCACCGCGTCCGCGCCCGCCTCCACGGCCGGGGCGAAGTGCTCCACCGCGCCCGCGCCTCCGGAGGCGATCAGCGGCACTTCCACCCGCGAGCGCACCGCCCGGATCAGCTCCAGGTCGAAGCCCGACCGGGTGCCGTCGGCGTCCATCGAGTTGAGCAGGATCTCCCCCGCCCCCAGCTCGGCCGCGCGCTCGCACCACTCCAGGGCGTCGACCCCGGCGCTGCGGCGCCCGCCGTGCGTGGTGACCTCGAACCCGCTCGGGGTCGGCCGCCCGTCCTCGCGCACCCGGCGCACGTCGGCGGAGAGCACCAGCACCTGGCGGCCGAAGCGCTCGGCGATCTCCCCGATGAGTTCGGGCCGGGCGATGGCGGCGGTGTTGACGCCCACCTTGTCCGCGCCCGCGCGCAGCAGCCGGTCCACGTCGTCGGGGGTGCGCACCCCGCCGCCCACGGTCAGCGGGATGAACACCTGGTCGGCGGTGCGGCGCACCACGTCGTAGGTGGTCTCGCGGTCGCCGCTGGAGGCGGTGACGTCGAGGAAGGTGAGCTCGTCGGCGCCGTCGGCGTCGTAGGTGCCCGCCAGCTCCACCGGGTCGCCCGCGTCGCGCAGGTTCTCGAAGTTGACGCCCTTGACCACCCGCCCGGCGTCCACGTCCAGGCAGGGGATGACGCGCACCGACACGCTCACGGCCGCACGCTCCCCGCCTCGCGCACCGTGGCCAGGGCGTCCTCCAGGGTGAAGGCGCCCTCGTACAGCGCGGTTCCCATGATGGCGCCCTCCACGCCCAGCGGCACCAGCGTGGCGATCGCCCGCAGGTCCTCCAGGCTGGAGACGCCGCCGCTGGCCACCACCGGCTTGTCGGTGCGCTCGCACACGGTGCGCAGCAGGTCCAGGTTGGGGCCCTTGAGGGTGCCGTCCTTCTGGACGTCGGTGACGACGTAGCGGGCGCAGCCCTCCGACTCCAGGCGCTCCAGGGTCTGCATGAGGTCGCCGCCGTCGCGGGTCCAGCCGCGCGCGGCCAGGGTGGTGCCGCGCACGTCCAGGCCGATCGCGATCCGGTCGCCGTGCTCGGCGATGATCCTGGCGCACCACTCGGGGTTCTCCAGGGCCGCGGTGCCGATGTTGACCCGCCTGCACCCGGTGGACAGGGCCGCGGCCAGCGACTCGTCGTCGCGGATGCCGCCGGACATCTCGACCTTGACGTCGAGGCGGCCCACGATGTCGCGCAGCAGGTCGCGGTTGTGGCCGCGGCCGAACGCGGCGTCCAGGTCCACCAGGTGGATCCACTCGGCACCGGCGGACTGCCAGGCCAGGGCCGCCTCGAAGGGGTCGCCGTACTGCCCGCCGGAGCCCGCCTTGCCCTGGACGAGCTGGACGGCCTGGCCGCCCGCCACGTCCACGGCGGGCAGCAGTTCGAGTACGGGGGTGGTGGTCTCGCCGGTCATGGAGTCATCTCGTTCTCGTCGGTCGGAAGGTCTTCGGGAGCGGTGGCGGGCCGGGCGCGGCCCCGGCGGACACCGGTCAGAGGGTGTCCACCCAGTTGGCCAGGATGCGGGCGCCCGTGTCGCCGGACTTCTCCGGGTGGAACTGGGTGGCCCACAGGGGTCCGTTCTCGACGGCGGCCACGAACGGCTCGCCGTGCTCGGCCCAGGTCACCCCGGGCGCCGGGATGCGCTCGTTGGTGGGCGTGAACTCCCACTCGCGCACGGCGTAGGAGTGCACGAAGTAGAAGCGGTCCTCGGGACCGATCCCGGCGAAGAGCCGGGTGTCCTCGGGTGGGCGGACGGTGTTCCAGCCCATGTGCGGAACGACCGGTGCGCGCAGGCGGTCCACCGTTCCGGGCCACTCGCCGCAGCCCTCGGTGACCTCCTCCTCCGCCTCGGCGTCGGAGTCGGCGCGCTCCACCCCCCGGTCGAAGAGCACCTGCATCCCCACGCAGATGCCCAGGACCGGGCGCCCCCCGGCCACGCGCCTGCCGATGATCCGGTCGCCGCCCGCGGCCCGGAGGCTGGACATGCAGGCGCTGAACGCGCCCACGCCCGGGACGACGAGGCCGTCCGCGTCGAGGGCGGCGTGCGGGTCGGAGGTGACGGTGACGTCGGCTCCGGTGCGCTCCATCGCGCGCTGCGCCGAGCGCAGGTTGCCGGAGCCGTAGTCGAAGACGACCACTCGTGACGGCATGGTGCTGCCCTTCCCCTTCAGAAGTAGTCCAGGCGCAGTACGCCGGAGGCCAGCGCGAGCGCCGTGCATCCGGCCAGGACGACGGCGAGGGGCCGGTTGACCCTCCACAGGGCGTACGCGCCCCCGGCGAGGAAGCCCCCGAGCACGATGAGGGCGATCCCCCACAGGTATCCGTCCATCTACAGGGCGCCCTTGGTGGACGGGATGCCGCTGACGCGCGGGTCGTCCTCGGTGGCCGCGCGCAGGGCGCGGGCCAGCGCCTTGAACTGGCACTCGACGATGTGGTGGGCGTTGCGGCCGTAGGGCACGCGCACGTGCAGGGCGACGCGGGCCTGGGCCACGAACGACTCCAGGATGTGGCGGGTCATGGTGGTGTCGTAGTCACGGCCGATCAGCGGGGCCATGCCCTCGGGCTCGCTGTGCACGAGGTAGGGGCGGCCGGAGACGTCGACGGTGACCTCGGCCAGGGCCTCGTCCAGGGGCACCTTGGCGTCGGCGAAGCGGCGGATGCCGCGCTTGTCGCCCAGGGCCTCGCGGAAGGCCGCGCCCAGGGCCAGGGCGGTGTCCTCCATGGTGTGGTGGGAGTCGATGTGCAGGTCGCCCTCGGTGCGCACGGTCAGGTCGAACAGGCCGTGCTTGGCGAGCTGGTCCAGCATGTGGTCGAAGAAGCCGACGCCGGTGGAGACGTCGGCGACTCCGGTTCCGTCCAGGTCGATCTCGACCAGGACCTTGGTTTCCTTGGTGGTGCGCTCGACGCGTCCGGTGCGGCTCATGGTGGTGGGACTTCCTCGCTCGGTGCGGTGGGTGCGGGGCCCGTCCGGGCCGGGCCCGGCGGCGGTCTCGGGGGCGGCGGGCACGACTCAGCGTCCGGTGGCGCTGAGCAGGGCCCGGCGGAAGGCGGCCATCTCCTCCGGGGTTCCGACGCTGACGCGCAGCCACCCGGGCGGGCCGGTCTCACGGATGAGGACCTGCTGGTCGAGCATGTCCTGCCAGACGCGGGTGCGGTCCTCGAACTCGCCGAACAGGACGAAGTTGGCGTCGGACTCGGCGACCGAGAAGCCGTGCCCGCGCAGCCAGGCGACCAGGGAGTCGCGTTCGGCGCGCAGGTCGGCGACGGCGGCGAGGAGTTCGTCGGCGTGGTCGAGCGCGGTGAGCGCGACCGTCTGGGTGACGGCGGACAGGTGGTAGGGCAGGCGGACCAGCTGGAGGGCCTCGACCACGGCCGGGTGGGCGGCCAGGTAGCCCACGCGCGCCCCGGCCAGGGCGAAGGCCTTGGACATGGTGCGCGAGACGACGAGCCTGGGGTGGTCGGACAGCAGGCTCAGCGCGCTGGGCGTGCCCTCGCGGCGGAACTCGGCGTAGGCCTCGTCCACGACCACGACACCGGGGGCCGCCGCCAGGACGCGCTCTGTGTCGGCCAGCTCCAGGGCGGTGCCGGTGGGGTTGTTGGGCGAGGTGAGGAAGACGACGCTGGGCTGGTGCTCGGCGATGGCGGCCAGGGCGGCGTCCACGTCGACGCGGAAGTCGGCTCCGCGCGGCACGGACACCCAGGCGGTGCCGGTGCCCCGGGAGATGATCGGGTGCATGGAGTAGGACGGCTCGAAGCCCATAGCGGACCGGCCGGGGCCGCCGAAGGCCTGGAGGATCTGCTGGAGGACCTCGTTGGAGCCGTTGGCCGCCCACACCTGGTCGGCGGTCAGGCCGTGGCCGAGGTAGGCGGCCAGGCCCTCGCGCAGGCGGACCGCGTCCCGGTCGGGGTAGCGGTTGAGGCCCAGGGCGGTGTCGGCGACCGCCTCGGCCAGCGCCTTGGCCAGGCGCGACGAGGGCGGGTGCGGGTTCTCGTTGGTGTTGAGCACCACGGGCACGTCCAGCTGCGGCGCGCCGTAGGGCGAGCGGCCGCGCAGGTCGTCGCGCAGGGGCAGGTCGTTCAGGGTGAAGCTCACGGTTGCACGCTCATGGTCGGTCGGAGGCGGGCGGGGCGTGCGGATCGCGGCCGGTGCGGCCGCGGGGCCCGCGCGCCCGGGTTCCCGCCGGGCGGGTGGCCTTCGGGCTCAGGCCGGGTCCGTGCGCGCGGCGACGGCCTCGCCGTGCGCGGGCAGGTCCTCGGCGTTGGCCAGGGCGATGACGTGGTGGGCGACGTCGGTCAGCGCCTCGCGGTCGTACTCGACCACGTGCACGCCGCGCAGGAAGGTCTGCACGCTCAGGCCGCCGGTGTGGCAGGCGCAGCCGCCGGTGGGCAGCACGTGGTTGGACCCGGCCGCGTAGTCGCCCAGGGAGACCGGCGAGAAGTCGCCGACGAAGATCGCGCCCGCGTTGCGCACGCGCGCGGCCCACGCGGCGGCGTCGGCGGTCATGACCTCCAGGTGCTCGGCGGCGTAGGCGTTGACGACGGCGAGGCCGTGGTCGAGGTCGTCGACCAGGACGATGCCGGACTGCGGGCCGGACAGGGCCTCGCGGACGCGGTCGCCGTGCTTGGTGGCGGCCACGCGGGCGGCGAGGCGGTCGGTGACCGCCTCGGCGAGCGCCTCGTCCGGGGTGACCAGGACGGAGGCGGCGACGACGTCGTGCTCGGCCTGGCTGATCAGGTCGGCGGCGACGTAGTCGGGGTTGGCGGTGGCGTCGGCGAGGATCGCGATCTCGGTGGGACCGGCCTCGGCGTCGATGCCGATGACGCCCTTGAGCAGGCGCTTGGCCGCGGCCACCCAGATGTTGCCGGGGCCGGTGACCATGTCGGCGCGCTCACAGGGGCCCGCGCCGTAGGCGAACATGGCGATCGCCTGGGCGCCGCCGACGGCGTAGACCTCGTCGACGCCGAGCAGGGCGCAGGCGGCGAGGATGGTCGGGTGGGGCAGCCCGCCGAAGGCGCTCTGGGGCGGTGAGGTGACCGCCAGGGAGCGCACCCCCGCCTCCTGGGCGGGGACGACGTTCATGACGACGCTGGAGGGGTAGACGGCCCGGCCGCCCGGCACGTAGAGGCCGACGCGGTCGACGGGGATCCACTTCTCGGTGACGGTGCCCCCGGGCACGACGCGGGTGGTGTGGTCGGTGCGGCGCTGGTCGCGGTGGACCGCGCGGGCGCGGCGGATGGACTCCTCCAGCGCGGCGCGCACAGCGGGGTCGAGGCCGTCCAGGGCGGCCTCGATCGCGTCCTTGGGCACGCGGATGTCGGTCAGTCTGACGCCGTCGAAGCGCTCGGTGAGTTCGACCAGGGCCTCGACACCGCGATGGCGCACGTCCTCGCACAGGGGGCGTACGCGCTCGGCGGCGGCCGCCACGTCCAGTTCCGCGCGCGGAAGGGCCTGACGCGGGTCGCCTTGGGTGCCTCGGAGGTCGATTCGACTGATCACGGTCCCAGTCTAGGGGGAAGTGCCCATTCGGTGGGCGGCGCCGTCCGGATGATGGACGCCACACGCGCCACCGGCGGGTACGCGTCGGCCCGGGAGGGTGCCGACGGGGTGGAACACGTTACGCCCGAATAAGTGCGGCCTAAGTTTGGGACACCTAACCTTATTAACCTTCAGAAAGGCTTGCCTAAGAAATTCGAGTCACACTGATAAATGTCGCGAAATGCTTTTCCATGCGTTATCGTGTACTCATGACTTCGAACAAGAGCAGCGATATCGGCCTTTCCAAGTTCCACCGGCTCCTCGTCGACCAGGTGCGGCACGAGTTCACGGCCTCCCACCAGTACGTGGCCATCGCCGCCTGGTTCGACGACCACGACCTGCCCCAGTTGGCGCGGGTCTTCTACGAGCAGTCCCTGGAGGAGCGCGACCACGCGATGATGATCGTGCGGTTCCTCCTGGACACCGACGTCCCGTTCTCCCTCCCGGGCGTGGACGAGATCGAGACCGATTTCGCCGTGCCCCGCGACCTGGTCGCCCTGGCCCTTCGCCAGGAGCGCGAGGTGACCGACCAGTTCCAGCGCCTGGCCAAGGTCGCCCGGGACGAGGACGACTACACCGGCGAGCAGTTCCTCCAGTGGTTCATCCAGGAGCAGACCGAGGAGGTCGCCAAGATGTCGACCCTCCTCAACGTGGTGGACCGCGCCAACGGCAACCTGTTCCACGTGGAGGACTTCGTCGCCCGGGACATGCCCAGCGAGGACAGCGGCAGCCAGGGCGCGCCCGGCACCGCCGGCCCGTCGGTCTCCTGACCCCGGGTCCCGGCCCGCGGGCCTCGGGGGCCGGGACCGGCCGGGGACGCGCCGCCGGTTTCGGCGCCCGCGTTCCCGGCATGAGGGGCATACTGGAACCATGCCCTTGGCCCTGCCGATCTTCCCGTTGAACACCGTGCTGTTCCCCGGTATGACCGTCCCCCTGCACGTCTTCGAGCGGCGCTACCGCCGCCTGGTCGCGGAGCTGCTCGGGCCCACCTTCGCCCAGGGGGACGAGAGCGGGCGCGGCCGGGGCCCGCTCCGGTTCGGCGTCGTGTGGATCGAACTGGGCCAGGAGGTGGCCTCCGAGTCCGGCCAGGGCTCCGGCGGCGCCGACACCGGGATCCCCACCACGGGAGGACCGGGCACCTCGCTGCCCCGGATCAGCGCGACCGGATGCACCGCCCTGGTACGCGACGTGCGCACCTACGAGGACGGCCGCTACGACCTGGTCGTCGAGGGCGGCGCGCGGTTCTCCATCACCGACCTGTCGGAGGTGGACGCCTCCTCCCCCGAGGAGTACTCGACCGCGTCGGTGGCCTTCCTGCCCGAGCCGACCGGCCCGGACGTGGAGGAGCACGCCGAGCGCGTGCGCGATCTGTTCGGGACCTACTCCCAGCGCCTGGCCTCGATCGGGATGTCGCCGGACGCCTCGCCCGAGCTGCCCAAGGACCCCATCGCGCTGTCCTACGCGGTGGCCGCGGCCGCGGTCCTGGACCAGGCGGAGAAGCAGCGGATGCTGGAGGCCGAGGACGCCGCGACCCGGCTGGCCGTGACAGCCCGCTTCCTGCGCCGGGAGAACCGCATCGTGGCCGCTCCCACCCTGCCCAACCTCCCCGCGGGCCCCTTCCTCAACAACGGCGTGTCGTTCAACTAGGGGGCCGAGCGGCGCGTTCACCGGCCCCTTTCCGGGTCGAAGGGCCCGATACCGGTGTCCAACGGAGGAAACACCGGCTTTCCCCGCACGCCTGCGCGCGACCCGGCCCCGTGTTGGCCTAGCCTGCTGTGCGAACCGGTGCGGCGTGCCCGGGGCCCGATCCGGGCTGTTGCGACGCCCGCACCAGCGCGTTCGCGCGCGGAGAAGGAACCAGGTACCCAATGAGCGCAAAAGCCACACCCGCGACCGTGGCCGCCGGACGGACCAAGACCACGTACACGCTGCACCCCTACGAGGTGGACGGCTCCTCGGACGGGCACTCCTACGGCACCGACGCGGCCGACGCGCTCGGTGTCCCCCACGAGCACGTCTTCAAGACCCTGATCGCCGAGGTGGACGGACAGCTCACCGTCGGGGTGGTGCCCGTCAGCACCACGCTCGACCTCAAGGCGCTGGCCGCCGCGGTCGGCGGCAAGAGGGCCGCCATGGCCGACGCGGCACTGGCCGAGAAGGCCACCGGGTACGTGCGCGGCGGGATCAGCCCCCTGGGCCAGCGCAAGCGCCTGCGCACCGTGATCGACGCGTCGGTCACCGAACTGCCCACGGTCTACGTCTCGGCCGGGCGGCGGGGACTCCAGATGGAGCTCAAGCCCCGTGACCTGATCACGCTCACCGAGGCGGTCACCGCGCCCATCGGCGCCTCCTGACCCGCGACGGGGACCGTTTCCGGGGGCGTGCACGGGCTGTTGCCGGGTTAGCTACCCAGGGGTAGTTTCGTGACATGAGTAACATTTCATCCCCCTTTTCCTCCGTCCCCGGTATGTTCCTCTCCCGCGTCGCCGAGTCCCCCGACTCCGAGGCGTTCAGCTACCCCCTTCCCGGCGCGTCCGGCGCCCCCGAGAAGTGGGAGACCCTCACCTGGTCCCAGACCCGCGACCGGGTGCGCGACATCGCGCTGGGCCTGCACGACCTGGGCGTGACCCCCCAGGCCCGGTGCGCGATCGTCTCCAGCACGCGCGTGGAGTGGATCCTCGCCGACATGGCCGTGCTGTGCGCGGGCGGCGCCTCCACCACCGTCTACCCCTCCTCCACCCCGCCCGACTGCGCCTTCATCGTCTCCGACTCGGGCAGCATGGTGGCCTTCGCCGAGAACGACGAGCAGGTCGCCAAGCTGGTCGACCAGCGCGCGCGGATGCCGGGGCTGTCGCGGGTGATCGCCTTCGAGGGCGCGGCCGGGGGCGAGGACGACTGGGTGATGTCCCTGGAGGAGCTGGCCGCCCGGGGCGCCGAACTCCACGACCGGGACCCCGACCTGTTCGAGGCGCTGGTCGCGGCGGTCGCACCCGACCACCTGGCCACGCTGATCTACACCTCCGGCACCACGGGCAGACCCAAGGGCGTGCGGCTGGACCACGCGAACTGGCTCTACGAGTCCCAGGCCATGGCGGACCTGGACACCGAACTGCGCGCGCAGGGCTGGGACCTGATGGGCCCCGACGACGTCCAGTACCTGTGGCTGCCGCTGTCGCACGTGTTCGGCAAGCTCATGCAGGTCAGCCAGCTGCGGATCGGCTTCCGGACCGCCGTGGACGGCCGCCCCGACCGGATCGTGGACAACCTGGCCGTCGTGCGGCCCACCTTCATGGCCGCCGCCCCGCGCATCTTCGAGAAGGTGTACAACCGCGTGGTCATGCAGGCCAGGGAGGGCGGCGCGGCCAGGTACCGGATCTTCCGGTGGGCCGCGGGGGTGGGCGACCGGGTCGCCCGGCTCAAGGAGGAGGGACGCGAACCCACGGGCCTGCTCGCCGCGCAGTACCGGATCGCCGACAGGCTCGTGTTCGCCAGGCTGCGGGCGCGCTTCGGGGAGCGGCTGAAGTTCTTCATCTCCGGCAGCGCGCCGCTGTCCCCCGAGATCGGCCGGTTCTTCTACGGCGCCGGGATCGTCATCCTGGAGGGTTACGGGCTCACCGAGACCAGCGCAGGGACGTTCGTCAACCGGCCCGGCGACGTGCGGTTCGGCACGGTCGGGCTGCCCATGCCCGGCACCGAGGTGCGCATCGCCGAGGACGGCGAGATCCTCATCCGGGGCGGCGGCGTGATGCGCGGCTACCACAACCTCTCCGGCGCCACGGAGGAGGTGCTCACCCCGGAGGGCTGGTTCGCCACCGGGGACATCGGCGCCCTGGAGAACGGCCGCCTGCGCATCACCGACCGCAAGAAGGAGCTGATCAAGACCTCCGGCGGCAAGTACGTGGCGCCCCAGAGCATCGAGAGCCGCTTCAAGGCGCTGTGCCCCTACGTCAGCAACCTGGTCGTGCACGGCGACCGGCGCCCCTACTGCGTGGCGCTGGTGGCCCTGGACCCCGAGGCGATCGACGCGTGGGCGGCGGAGCACGGACTGGGCCACCTCGACTACACGGGCCTGACGCGGGAGCCCAGGGTCCGGGAGATGGTGCAGGAGGCCGTCGACGAGCTCAACAGGGGGCTGCCCCGGCACGAGACCGTGAAGAGGTTCGCGATCCTGCCGAGCGACCTGACTGTCGAGGAGGGCGAGATGACGCCCAGCCTGAAGATGCGGCGGCGGGCGGTCGAGGACAAGTACCGCGACCTGCTCGACGGCATGTACGAGGAGACCGTCCGCCGGTTCTGAGGACGGGAGCGGAGGCCGGGTCAGGGTCGGCCGCGGGGGTCCTCCGGCCCCGCCGGGTCGCGCTCGGCCGGGACCGGCTCGCCGGGGGGCGGGTGGGCCGCCGGACCCGCGCCCGGGCCGGAGCCGACCGGCGCCGCGGGCCCGGCGTGCTCCTCGGACTCCGGGTCCCGCCGTTCGAACACCTGCCGGGGCACGCCGGGCAGGTCGCGGCGCACGAAGCTGATCGCGTCGAGCAGCCCGTACTGGAGCACGAACACCAGGGGCCAGATCAGCAGGAAGGCGGTCGCGTCGAGCTGGAGCCCGGTCTGGACGGTGGCGCCGGGCTCGGCCGCCTCGACGGCGGCGTGCGCCGGTCCGTCCAGGGCCACACCGACGCGCCAGGTGAGCACGGCCCCGCCCAGCGAGCCGAGGAAGCCCGCGACCAGGCAGACCATGCGCAGGTCCTGGAAGCGGCGGCGCGACAGCGGGAACTGGGCCATGTAGGCGGTGTAGCCCGCGACCAGCCCGGTGAGGGCGGTGATGAGGGCGAACCAGCCCTCGCCCGCGAACACGTCCTCGGTGGTTCCGGTGAAGACCTGCCCCCCGCCCAGCGCGGTGCCCTCCGCGCGCGGTGCCAGACCCCACCACAGCGGTCCCAGGACCGCGCCCAGCAGGAGCAGGGCCCCCAGGACGCACGCCCCCACGACCAGTCGGCGTGTCGGCGCCGACCTCTCCCCCCGGTTGCGGTCCGCCATCTCCCCCACTCTCCCGCGCCCCGTCCCGGCCTGCGGAAAACCAGTGGATACGGGGCATAGCCGGAACGGAGAATACCGGCATGAGTGACAAGAACAGCCCTCTGGCCGTCCCCGGAGTCCAGCGTGTCGACCCGCCCAAGGCCGCCGACGAGCGCACCATGCTCACCAGTTGGCTGGACTGGCACCGCGCCACGGTCCACGCCAAGTGCGCCGGGCTGTCCCCCGAACACGCCACCTCCACCCCCCTGCCGACGTCCCCGCTGATGAGCGTGGGAGCGGTCGTCTCCCATCTGCGCTGGGTGGAGCACGCCTGGTTCGAGGTGATCCTGCTGGGGCTGCCCGACGAGGGCTACGCCACCCCGGAGGACCCCGACGCCGAGTGGCGCCGGGGCGCAGAGGTCCCCCTGGCCCGGCTCCTGGAGGAGTACGAGGCCCAGTGCGCCCGTTCCCGGGAGATCACCGCCCGGCTGGAACTGGGTTCGGGCTCGCGGCGCGCGCACCGCGGCGAGGGGCACACCACGCTGCGGTGGGTGCTGGTGCACATGGTCGAGGAGACCGCCCGCCACAACGGCCACCTGGACGTGCTGCGCGAGCTCGCCGACGGAACGACGGGCGAGTAGGTCCGCGCGTCGGTGACAGGGGGCTTCGGGGTGAAAGACGCGCCCCTCGGGCCGAGGCACCGACGCGCCGGGACACCGACCGGCTGGGCGCTGACAGGCGGAGGCGCTGACGAACAGCGGCGCCGACGGACAGGGGCGCGAACAGGCAGGGGTGCCCGGGGACGCGCTCGCGTTCCCGGGCACCCCTGCGTCGTCGCCGTCACCGGTCGGCGCCCGCCGCCTCAGTCCTCGTCGTCCTCCGCCGCGGCGGAGGCGCTGTCGGCCGCCTCCTCCTCGGCGAGGATGAGGTAGAGGCCCCGCCGGGTCTCGGCCAGGAGCCGTTTGGCCCGCTCCAGCTGGTCGGCGCTGCCCGCCTGGGCGACCTGCGCCGCGGCCGCGGTGAGCTGGTGGGCCAGGGCCGCGATCTCCTCGTACCGGGACCGGCTGTCGGCGTAGGCGTCGGCGACCGCCTCCCAGGGCGGAGTGAGCCCGGCGCCGTGCTCCTCCAGGTGGGCGATGCCCTCCTCGGTGAGCCGGTAGGGGCGGCGGCGCCCCTCGCCCTCCTCCTGGACGACCAGACCCTCGTCCTCCAGCTGCTGGAGCATGGGGTAGACCGAGCCCGGGCTGGGCCGCCACATGCCGCCACTGCGCTCGCGGCCCTCGCGGATGATCTCGTAACCGCTGCGCGGCTCCTCCGCGAGCAGCATCAGGATGCCGGTGCGCACGTCACCCCGCTTGGCGCGGTGCCCGCCCCGGCGCCGACCGCCGGGGCCGCCTCCCGGGCCGAACCCCCCGCCCGGCCCGAAACCGCCGGGGCCGAAACCGCCGGGGCCGAAGCCGCCGAAGGGGTGGTCGTGACCGAAGGGCCCTCCTCCCCAGGGCGGCCCTCCCGGCCCCATCGGGGGCTCGGGGGGCGGAGGCGGGCCGGGCGGACCGAACGCGAACCGCCCGCCGCCTCGCGGACCGCGGTGGCCGGGGTGCTCGGGGTGTCCGTGTCGCTCCTCCTCCGGCCGGCGGCTCCAGGGAAGGCGCGGACGGCGCGGTCCGCGCGCCTCCCAGGACCAGGGGCCGGGAATCGCCATGGCGCTCATGATGTCGTCCTCCTCGATTCGTGCGATACAGAGCGACTATCCTGCTCTGTTCTGATAGCTCAAAGATATATCGCTAACTTCGTCCTGGCAAGAGCGGGCACGAAAAAGGTCCCCGCACGCCCGAGGGCGCGCGGGGACCGCGGGGTCTTGGGGACGCTGGTCAGTAGTCGACCGCGAAGGCCCCCAGCAGGCTCTTGACCTCACCGTTGAACTCCGGGGAGATCCGCACCGAGTAGCGGTCCACGGCGTAGACGCGCGACCGGACCGGGTTGTCCACCCGGATCCGCACGGGGGTGTCCCCCTTGTGCGTGGCCAGCACCTGGCGCAGGTCGCCCACCAGCTCGGGGGTGAGGCGCTCCTCCGCGACCGTCAGCAGCACCGGGGGCTCCCCCTCGGTGACGTGCGAGATGTCCAGGATCGACATCTCCGAGGCGAACATCGACCACGTGCCGTCCCGGTCGTTGAGCCGGCCCTTGACGGTGACCGCGGTGTCCTCCAACAGGGCCTGCACGTACAGCGGATAGGTCTTGGGGAAGAAGAGCACCTCCATCGAGGCGTCCAGGTCCTCGACCGTGGCGATCGCCCACTGGTTGCCCGCCTTGTTGGTGCGCTTGTCCACCTTGGAGATCAGGCCGGAGATGCGCACCTCACCGCGTTCGCGGGCCAGCTCGCCCGCCACGATCTGGGCGATGGAGGTGTCGCGCGAGCGGGCCAGCACCCGCTCGGCACCGGCCAGCGGGTGGCTGGAGACGTACAGGCCCAGCATCTCCCGTTCGAAGGCCAGCTTGGTCTTGCGGTCCCACTCCTCGTCACCCCAGTTGATGTTGAGGCCGATGGGGGTGGAGTCGCCGTCGTCACCGCCGCCGAACAGGTCGAACTGGCCGTGCGCCTCCTGCTTCTTGGAGCTGATCATGCCGTCCACCGCCGTCTCGTGGTGGCGGTACAGCTCACGGCGGGGCTGGCCGAGCGAGTCGAAGCCGCCCGCCTTGATCAGCGACTCGATGACGCGCTTGTTGCAGGCCGCCAGCTCGATCTTGGACAGGAAGTCGGTGAAGGAGCTGAACTTGCCCTTCTCCGTGCGGGTCTTGATGATCGAGTTGACGACGTTGGCGCCGACGTTGCGGACCGCGCCCATACCGAAGCGGATGTCCTTGCCCACCGGGGTGAAGCGCAGACCCGACTCGTTGACGTCGGGGGGCAGCACCTTGATGCCCTGGGTCCGGCACTCGGCCAGGTAGACCGCCATCTTGTCCTTGTCGTCGCTGACCGAGGTCAGCAGCGCGGCCATGTAGGCGGCGGGGTGGTTGGCCTTGAGGTAGGCGGTCCAGTAGGAGACCAGGGCGTACCCGGCGGCGTGCGACTTGTTGAACGCGTACCCGGCGAAGGGCAGCATGACGTCCCACAGCGCCTGCGTGGCCTCCTTGGAGAAGCCTCGGGCCTCGGCCCCGGGGAAGAACTTGGCCTCCTCCTCCTCCAGGGCCTCCTTCTTCTTCTTGCCCATCGCGCGGCGCATCAGGTCGGCGCCGCCCAGGGTGTACCCGGCCAGCTGCTGGGCGATGGCCATGATCTGCTCCTGGTAGACGAGCAGGTGGAAGGTCTCCCCCAGGATCGGCTCCAGAGCGTCCTTGAGCTCCGGGTGGATCGGGGTGACCTCCTGGCGGCCGTTCGAGCGGTCGGCGTAGTCGTTGTGCGCGTTCGCGGCCATCGGACCGGGCCGGTACAGCGACAGCACGGCCGCGATGTCGCCGAACTTCTTGGGCTCCATGCGCTTGAGCAGGTTGCGCATCGCGCCGCCGTCCAGCTGGAACACGCCCAGGGTGTCGCCGCGCGAGAGGAGCTGGTAGGTCTTCCTGTCGTCCAGGGGGAGCTTGCCGAGGTCGATGTCGATCCCCTCGGCCTCCTTGATGGACTTGACCGCGTCGTCCATGATCGTGAGGTTGCGCAGGCCCAGGAAGTCCATCTTGAGCAGGCCCATGTCCTCGCACTGAGGGTAGGGAAAGCCCGTGATGATGGCGCCGTCGGTGTCGCGCTTGTGCAGCGGGATGACGTCGAGCAGGGGTTCCTTGGACAGGATGACGCCCGCGGCGTGCACGCCCGTGCCGCGGGTCAGGCCCTCGATACCGCGCGCGGTCTCCATCACCTTGGCGACCTGCGCGTCGTTGTCGATGAGGTTGCGCAGCTCGGTGGTCTCGCCGTAGCGCTCGTGCTCGGTGTTGGTCACCGCCTCCAGCGGGATCTCCTTGCCGCCGACCGCGGCGGGGAAGGCCTTGGTGATCTGGTCGCCCACCGAGTAGGGCATGCCCAGGATGCGCGTGGAGTCCTTGACCGCGGCCTTGGCCTTGATGGTGCCGAAGGTCAGGATCTGCGCGACGCGCTCGGCGCCGTACAGGCGGGTGACGTACTCGATCATCTCCCCGCGCCGACGCTCGTCGAAGTCCAGGTCGACATCGGGCATGGTGACGCGCTCGGGGTTGAGGAACCGCTCGAACAGCAGCCCGTGCTCCAGCGGGTCCAGGTCGGTGATGCCCAGGACGTAGGCGATCATCGACCCCGCCGCCGAGCCGCGCCCCGGGCCCAGCGCGATGCCGTTCTTGCGCGCGTACTGGCAGATGTCGGCGACCACGAGGAAGTAGGCGGGGAAGCCCATCTCGTTGATGATGCCGAGCTCGAAGTCGACCCGCTGGCGGATCTCGCCGTTGATCCCGTCCGGGTAGCGGGTGGGCAGGAGCCGCTCGACCTCCTTGGCCAGCCAGGAGGCCTGGGTCTCCCCCTCGGGCACGGGGAAGACCGGCATCAGGTCGCGGTGGGCGAACACCGCGTCGTAGGCGCCCGGATCGATGCGCTCGGCCACCAGCAGGGTGTTCCTGCACCCCTGCTCCCACTCCTCGAAGTTGAGGATGCCGCGCATCTCCTCCGCGGACTTGAGGTAGTAGCCCGACCCGTTGAACCGGAACCGGGTGGGGTCGTCCAGGTTCTTGCCCACGCCCACCGCCAGCAGCGCGTCGTGCGCGGAGGCCTGGGACTCGTACACGTAGTGGGAGTCGTTGGTCACCAGCGGCGGGATGTCCAGCTCCCGGCCGACCCTGAGCAGGCCGTCGCGGACCTCCTTCTCGATGGGCACGCCGTGGTCCATCAGCTCCAGGAAGACGTTCTCCTTGCCGAAGATGTCCTGGAGCCCGGCCGCGTAGGCGACGGCCTCCTTCTCCTGGCCCAGCCGCAGCCGCGTCTGCACACCGCCCGAGGGGCAGCCGGTGGAGACGATGATGCCCTCGCTGTACTCCGACATCAGTTCCAGGTCCATGCGGGGCTTCATGTAGTAGCCCTCCATGGACGCCAGCGAGGACATCCGGAACAGGTTGCGCAGGCCCTTCTCGTTCTGCGCCAGCATCGTCATGTGCAGGTAGCGGCCGCCGCCGGAGATGTCCTTGCCGCCCTCCGCCGAGGCGTCGTCGGAGCCGCTGGACCGCCCCCAGAAGACCCGCTTCTTGTGGAAGCGCGACTCGGGTGCGACGTAGGCCTCGATGCCGATGATCGGGGTGACGCCGGTGCCCTTGGACTGCTGGTAGAACTCGTAGGCCCCGAACATGTTGCCGTGGTCGGTCATCGCGACCGCGGGCATGCCCAACCGCGCCGCCTCCTTGAACAGGGGCTTGAGTTTGGCGGCCCCGTCGAGCATCGAGTACTCGGTGTGGACGTGCAGATGGGCGAAGGAGTCGGCCATGGCTCGGGTGCCCCCAGGAGGGTCGGTGGACAGGTGGTGACTCCTGAGCCTACGACTTTCCCGCGACACTCGCAGACCCCTGTGGACAACGTGTCCCGTCCGCCTCCCGGAGCCCTCTCCCGTCCCCCGCACGTGCTTCCACGTTTTCCACAGGCGGGGGTTGGGGGTGGGCGTGGGTGGGGTGGTGATGGTTTCCTGGAAATAGGGGGGATCCCACCCAGTGGGCGTTTCGGTATGCCCTTAAGCGCCCCTCGCCCAACGGGGATAAATAATTGAGGGGCAGGGAGGGGCCGCCCACAGGCCTCTCCCCTACGCCATTCCTGCTGGGGGTTGCTGGCAGCAACGAAAGCGCGCCAGCTGCCGCGAAGTGGAATGGTCTTCGGCAAGCGGCTGGCGGTGGGTCGGGGTGGAGGCGGCCGACGAACAGCGGCACCAAAGGCGGGAGCGACCACCGGAGGGCGACCAACGCCCGGGGCGTGGAGGTGGTCGGGCTCTGCGACGTCGGCACCAACGGCAAGAGGGCCCCCCACCCTCGGGCACCGGCCCCGGCCCCTGGGGTTGGGGCGGCTGGCGGTGACACCAATGGCGAGTTCCCGTTCTGGGCACTCGTTTTCGGACACCTTTTGAGCCCGCCTTAATTATGGCCCTTTAATCAAGATCAGCTCCCGGAAAGAAAGGCGTCTAATTCGGGGCTGTGAATAGTGGAGAAAGGGCGGATGCTGGCCTATAATAAGAAGTATGGAGATGATGATCGCAGCGCCCAAGGCGGCCCCCGGGGAATGTTCCCCGGCCGTGGCCGCGCTGGCCGGTGCGCGCGAGGTCATCCACCAGGCGTTGAACGCCGAGCTGCCGCCCGGGGCCGACGAGAGTGCGGCCGAGGAGGTCGCGGCGCTGTGGGCCCAACTGGACCAACTTCGCTACCAGGCGCTCGCGCGGATGGCACGTTTGTACGCGCGCGGCGAGGTGGCCCGCTACAGCGGTTACTCCACGCTGGACAAGTGGATCACCCATCGGTGCAAGGTCCCTACCGCTCAGGCCAAGGATTTGGCCCGTCTGGCCCAGCACGTGCACGAGGAGACGTTGCCTGCCACGGTGGAAGCGGTGGAGGAGGGTGCTCTGGCCTTGGGTGAGGCGGTGGCGATCGCCAAGGCCACCGATAAGGCCGTCCAGACCCGCGATGAGGACCATTTTCCCGATCAGGCGGAGTACCGGCAGGGGTTCGAAGCGGCGCTGGTGGCGGCCAAGCAGGAGCGGCCCGCGTTGTCGGTCAACCAGCTTCAGTCGGTGGCCCGCCAGGTCGCTTACCGTTTGGACCCCCACCGCCTGGACCGTGACCACGAAGCTGCTCACGCCGCCCGTGGCCTGGTCGTGCATGACACCTTCCAGGGCAGCTACCAGTTGCAGGCCTGGGGCGGCTCTGGGGATGCGTTGATCGTGCGTGCGGCCATCGACACCTTCACCACCCCGCCCGGGGAGGGTGACACCCGGTCTCGGTCCCAGCGTGAGCATGACGCGCTTATCGCGGCGCTGCGTTTTGCCACCACCCACACTGGATGTACCAACACTCCGGCTCCGTTGGCGCAGATCCGCATCGTGGTGCCCGTGCAGACCTACCTGGACGCTCAGGGTCAGGAGGTTCCGGCGTTGGACGAGCACGGTCGGGTGATTCCGGTCGGGCTGGTCCACGAACTCGCCGCTGACTCTGAGGTGGTGCGGATGCTCACCGCCCCACCTACCGGACAGGTGCTGGACGTGAGCCACAGCCGCCGCCTGGCCTCAGCCCGCCAACGCACCGCCGCTTTCCACGGGCACAGCACCTGCGCCCACCCGCAAGGGTGTGAGGTGCCGGTCGCCCTCTGCCAAGCCGACCACGTCACCTCCTTCTCGCGGGGTGGGCGCACAGTGGTGGCTAATCTGCAACCGTTGTGCGGGCCGCACAACCGGGCCAAGTACCAACGCGAACTCCGCACACACCCACACCACCACCCAGGACGGGACCGGGGATGGGGAGGAGACCATCCGCCCGACAGGGATCCGGATCCACCGCCCCGCACATGAGACCCCCGGGCCGCGCCGAGCCCCGGCATGCCCGCACCCGGCAAGCGGCCCGGGCCCCGCGCTCACCGTGGTCGCTGCCTCCGTCGCCCGCCCCCGCCCCAGGGGCCGGTACCGCTGCCCGGGGCCCGACAGTCCCGCTGCCTTTGGCGCCAACGCAGCAGAGCCCAGCCGCCCCCGAACCCCGACCGTTGGCCGCCCTCCGCACCACTACGCGGCAGCTGGTGACGCTACCTCCCGCCACCACCAACGGCTAGGGCGTTGAACGGCGCCCCCAGACACCCGCTGCCTTTGGTGCCACCGCAGCAAAGGCCCACCACGCGCGAACAGCAAGCGTTGGTCACCCTCCCAGACCACTACGCGGCAGCTGGCGCCGCTGCCCCCGCCACCACCAGCGGTCTGAACGTCGAAAGGAAGCAGGAACAGCCCACCCGCCCTTCCGCCCCTCACAGCACGCCCAAGCGCTCAGTCCTCGCCCAGCCACAGGTCCGGGCCGAACACCTCGTAGCGGATACGGCGGGCGGGCACCCCGGCGGCGAGCAGCTGGCCACGCACACTGCGCATGAACGGAAGTGGCCCGCACAGGTAGACCTCAGCGCCCTCGGGCAGGTCCACCCCGTCCAGGTCCATCAACCCCCGGACGGTGCCACCGTCGCCCCCACCGCCCTCAGCGCCGCCGCCACCTCCGCCTCCGCCTCCGCCTTCGCCAGCCTCCACGCCGTCGCCCCCGTCCACACCGTCCTCGTACCAGGTCCGGGCGCTCGCACCGGGCAGCGCCCCGACCAGGGCGGCGGTCTCCTCACGGTGGGCGTGCTCCCCCGGGCTGCGGTCGGCGTGCAGGACCACAACCCTGCGGTCGCCGCCCTGCTCGGCGAGCCGGTTCAGCATGGCCACCATCGGCGTGCAGCCGATCCCGGCCGAGACCAGCACGAGGGGGTGATCGCCCTCGGACAGGGTCACGTCACCGGCGGGGGTGGAGACCATGAGGACGTCGCCCGGGACGACGGTGTCGTGCAGCAGGGTGGAGACCTCCCCCGCCGGATCGGCCCCGACCGCGCGCAGGCGCTTGACGGTGATGCGGCGGGACTCGCCGTCCCCGCCGGTCAGCGAGTACTGGCGGGCCTGGCGGACGCCGTCGGGCATGCGGGTGCGGACGCTGACGTACTGGCCGGGCAGGAAGGCGGGGAGCGGTTCGCCGTCCTCGGGTTCGAGGGTGAGGGAGGCGGTGTCGGGGGTCTCCTGGCGGCGCCGCGTGACCCGCCAAGGGCGCCAGACCCCGCGCCCGGTGTGCCCGCGCTCGGCGTACAGGCGGGCCTCCAGGGCGATGAGGGCTCCGGCCATGAGCCAGTAGACCTCGTCCCAGGCCCTGACGACGGCGGGGGTGGCCGCGTCCCCGAGGGTGGAGGCGATGGCGTCGAAGAGGTACTTGTGCACGATGACGTACTGGTCCTCGGTGACCCCGAGGGAGACGTGCTTGTGGGCGATGCGGGAGAGGAGGGCGTCGGGGCGCTCGTCCGGGCGCTCCAGGAGGAGGGTGGCGAAGGCGGCGATCGCCCCGGCCAGGGCCCTGCGCTGTTCGCCCGAGGCCTGGTTGCCCCGGTTGAACAGGCCGTCGAGGAGTTCGGGGCGCTCGCCGAGCATCGTGTCGTAGAAGCGGGCGGTGATGGTGTCCAGGGCTCCGGCCACGGCGGGGACCGTGGCCCGGACGGTGGCGGCTGACTCGGTGGAGAGCATGCGACCTCACTTCGGAGAGGGTGCCTCGGAGCGAAAACTGGTATCTGAAATGCATATTAAATCCGCCTCCGCGGCCCCCTCCTCCGGGGTCGTTCCCGCGCGAAGAAGCCAGGTGGGAACGGTCAGGCGCGGGCAGCCCGGCGGCCTGGAGGACTGCCGAACTACCGGACGACCGGACGACCGGACGACCGGACCAACCGACCACCGGGCCGAAGGGCCGCCGGCCACGGAGCGCCGCCGCGGGCCCTACGGACGCAGCAGGGTCAGCGCGTCACGCGTGGGCGGGGACACCAGGGACTCCACGCTGACGCCGTCGAGCGAGGTGTAGAACGCCTCGTGCGCCTCGCGCAGGGCGCCGCGCAGGCGGCAGGCGGCGCGCAACGGGCAGGGCGGATCGTCCTCGCACCCCGCGAGCTCCCCCGCGCCCTCCAGCTCGCGCACGATCGACCCGACCGAGGCCCGCCGCCCGCTCTCGGTCAGGAGCAGCCCGCCGTTGCGGCCGCGCCGCGCCTCCACCAGTCCCATGTCGGACAGCCGCGCCACGGCCTTGGCCATGTGCGTGTAGGGCACGGAGAGCATCCCGGCGACGGCCCTGGTGGTGAGGAGTTCTCCCTCGTCCGCGACCGCGAGCCGCATGACCAGGCGCAGGGAGACGTCGGTGAAGGCGGTCAGGCGCATGTGTTCAACGTAGGGGACCGGCCCCGGTCACCGCTCCCCCCGGCCGGGGACGGGCGCGGTCCCCGCGGAGGGGCCGCCGTCGTCCTCGGCGTCCAGGGGCCGGTGGCGCCCGGTCTCGCGCGGCATCCAGATCAGGATCACGACCAGCCCGACCACCCCGAAGCACAGCGACACCGTCGCCGCCGTGTGCAGCCCCGACATGAACGCCTCCTTGGCGGGCTCCACCAGGACCCTCCCCCGCTCCCCCAGGCTCCGGGCCAGCGCCAGGGTGCCCTCGATCGACTCCCCCGCCGACCGCAGCCGCTGGTCCGTCACACCCGTCGAGCCCTCGTCGGCGACCTCCTCCAGGGTGGGGGTGATCCCCGCCCGGTACCGGAAGGAGATGACCGCGCCCAGGATCGCGACGCCCATCGCCGTGGCCACCTGCCGGACCGTGTTCTGCACGGCGGAGGCGGCTCCGGCCCTGCCCGGCGGCACCGACGACATGATCGCGTCGGTGGCGGGGGTCAGGACCACGGCCATCGCACCGGCCTGGAGGAAGAAGAACCCGACGATCAGCGGCAGCGGCGTGTCCGGTTCGAGCTGGGTGAAGAAGAGGAAGCTGGAGCACACGCCCAGCACGCCGACCGCGGCGACCACGCGCGGCCCCGCCCAGCGCACGAGCGTCGGGCTGAGCGGCGCCATGATCATCTGCCCCAGCGCGGCGGGCAGCACCAGCAGGCCCGCGACGAACGGGGAGAACTCGCGGACGCTCTGCCAGTAGAAGCTCAGGAAGAAGATGATCCCGGACATGCTGAAGAACAGCAGCATGATGGTGGCCACGGAGACGCTGAACCGCGGGTCGCGGAAGAAGCGCACGTCCAGGGAGGGGTTGGGCGCGCGCGACTCGTGCACCAGGAAGAGCACCAGCACCACCACACCGCCGATGAGCGCGCCGTACACGTCCCAGTCCGCCAGGGAGGCCCGTTCGCCCGCGGTGATGATGCCGTAGATGAGCAGGACCAGGCCGGGGACGGACAGCAGCACCCCCAGCACGTCCAGCCTGCCGGGGTCGGCGTCGCGCGACTCGGGGATCAGGAAGAACACCAGCGCCAGGCCCAGCGCCACGAAGGGCACGTTGACGAGGAAGATCGACCCCCACCAGAAGTTCTCCAGCAGCAGCCCGCCCGCCGAGGGGCCGATGGCCATCGCCAGCCCGACCGCGCCCGCCCAGATCCCGATGGCGCGTGCGCGCTGCTCGGGCGGGAAGACGTTCGCAATGATCGACAGGGTCTGCGGCGTCACCATGGAGGCGCCGAACCCCATGACCGCGCGGGCCAGGATGAGCTGTTCGGGGGTCTGGGAGTAGGCTGACAGCGCCGAGGCCGCGCCGAACACCGTCAGCCCCACCACGATCATGCGGCGGCGCCCCCACCGGTCGCCGAGCACGCCGAAGGTGAACAGCAGGCCCGCGAAGACCAGCGTGTAGGAGTTGATCGCCCAGGCCAGCTGCGACTGGCTGGCGCCCAGGCCCCGCTCGGGGTCGGACAGCACACGCAGCGCCACGTTGAGGATCGTGTTGTCGGCCACGATCACCAGCAGGCAGATGATCAGGACCGCCAGCCCGCCCCACCTGCGCCGGTACGCCGTCTGCGCGTCCACCAACCCACCTCCACCGCCGGGGCCCACCGAAACTCACGCCGATCGGACCGTACCCGCGAACCGCGCCGACCGCGCGCTTCGGGGGGCCGCGAACGGTGTGTCGGCCGTGTTCGCACCGGTTCCGGCGGGAGGAGGTCGGCCGCCTGCGAGACGGTTCCGGCGGGGGCACGGGCCGCTCCCGGCGGAAAGGGGAAGCGTTCCCGTCGGGAAACATCCGACCGTCGGACCGGGTTGTAGCCGGTGCGGAGAGGTGCGGAGCGGGCATGCGATGATGCTTGCGTGCGGTGGCCGCGCCCGGTCGTCCGCGTACGCCGGTTCCCGCCTCCTCCCGCACCCGCCCGGTCCCCCTCGGACCGCCCGCGGCCCCCTCGGCCGCCCAGCGCGCGAGCGCGACAACACCATTCGTCCACATGTCCGGAGACACCCGCGAGGTGCTTCGAGACAACGGAGGGATAGCACATGAGCACCACAGGAAAGCCCCTCGCCCCGACCGGGGCCCCGACAGGAAACACCCTGTACGGCGGGGTCACCAGCCGACGCGTCACCATCCGCGACCTGGCCGCCGCCAAGGGGCGCGGCGAGCGCTGGCCGATGCTGACCGCCTACGACGCGCTCACCGCGCGGGTCTTCGACGAGGCCGGGATCCCGGTCCTGCTGGTCGGCGACTCGGCGGCCAACGTCGTCTACGGCTACGACACCACCGTCCCGGTGACGGTGGACGAACTCCTCCCGCTGACCGCGGCGGTGTCCCGCTCCACCCGGCGGGCGCTCGTCGTGGCCGACCTGCCGTTCGGCTCCTACCAGGCCTCTCCCCAGCAGGCGCTGGAGGCGGCCTCGCGGTTCATGAAGGAGGGCGGGGCCCAGGCGGTGAAGCTGGAGGGCGGCCACGCGGTGGTCCCCCAGGTGGAGCTGCTGGTCTCGGCGGGCGTGCCGGTGATGGCGCACCTGGGCCTGACGCCCCAGTCGGTGAACACCCTGGGCGGCTACCGGGTGCAGGGCCGCGGCGAGGCCGCGGCCGGACTGCTCAAGGACGCCAAGGAGATGGAGCGCGCGGGCGCGTTCGCGGTCGTGCTGGAGTGCGTGCCCGCCGAGCTGGCCGCGCAGGTGACCGAGCAGCTGTCCGTCCCGACCGTGGGCATCGGCGCCGGTCCGTCCACGGACGCCCAGGTGCTGGTGTGGCAGGACATGGCCGGGCTGAGCCCGAAGGTGGCCAAGTTCGTCAAGACCTACGCCAACCTGCACGAGACGCTGCGCGAGGCGGCCTCGGCCTACGCCGACGAGGTCGTCAACGGGGCGTTCCCCGAGGAGCGCCACTCCTACGCCGGTTGAGGGGCGGGGTGAGCCCTCCCCTCTCCGGACGCCGGTGAGCGCCGCCGGTCGGGTCCGCCCGACCGGCGGTGCGGCGCCGGGGGCCCGTGGTACGTGAGCCGGGCAACAGACCGAACCGTACTCGGGAGTAGAGTCGCACCGTACCCAGCGCCGACGGGCCGGGGGTCCGGCCCTCCCGGGAGGACAGATGCGCGTCTCGATGCCGCTCCAGTACGCGGGCGACCCCAAGGCCTCCGTCGACCAGGTGGTCGAACTGGAGAAGGCCGGTCTCGACACCGTGTGGGTCGCCGAGGCCTACGGGTTCGACAGCCCCACCCTGATGGGCTACATCGCCGCCCGCACCGAGACCGTGGCCATCGGCTCGGCGATCCTGCCGCTGTACACCCGCACCCCCACGCTCATCGCGATGACCGCCGCCGGGCTGGACGACCTGTCCGGCGGGCGGGCCATCCTCGGATTGGGCGCCAGCGGCCCGCAGGTCGTCGAGGGCTTCCACGGCGTCCCCTACGTCAAGCCGCTCGCCCGCACCCGCGAGACCATCGAGATCTGCCGCAAGGTCTGGGCGCGCGAGGACCGCCTCACCCACGACGGCACCGTCTTCCAGCTGCCGCTGCCCCCGGAGAGGGGGACCGGCCTCGGCAGGCCGCTCAAGATCATCAACCACCCCGTGCGCCCCCGGATCCCCGTCTACGTGGCCTCCCTGGGCGTGAAGAACGTGGCGCTGACCGCGGAGATCGCCGACGGCTGGCTCCCGCACCTGTTCATCCCCGAGAAGGCCGACAGGGTGTGGGGCGAGGCGCTGGCCGAGGGCAGGGCCAGGCGCGACCCCTCCCTGGGCGGGTTGGAGGTCTCCGCGGGCGGTCTGCTCGCCATCGGCGAGGGCGAGGACACCAAGAAGCTGCTAGACCTCGTACGGCCGATGATCGCCCTGTACGTCGGCGGCATGGGCGCCAAGGGGAAGAACTTCTACAACACGGTCGCCCGCCGCTACGGCTACGAGGAGGCCGCCGAGAAGGTCCAGGACCTGTACCTGGCGGGGAAGAGGGACGAGGCCGCGGCCGCCGTGCCCGAGGAGTTCGTGGAGCTGACCAACATGGTCGGCCCGGAGTCCTACGTGCGCGAGCGCGTGGAGGCCTTCCGGGCCGCCGGGGTGACCCAGCTCAACGTGACCCCCGTGGGTGAGAACCCGGCCGCCCTGGTCGGCAAGGTCAAGGAGTGGGTGTCCTGACCCCTCCCCCGGGTCCTGACGGCGGCCCCGCACCCCTCCCGGGTGCGGGGCCGCCGCCGTTCGTCCCGAGCGCTCCGGTTCCGGAGTGTCACGGAAAACCATGGGAACACACGTGCCACCCCGCGTTCCCACATCGCCTCCGGAAAGGGACGGAGGCGGGGAGGGGAGACCGGAGGAACGCGGAACCGCGTGAACGCGGCTCGCGGGCGCGGGCCCCGCCCGCCCCCGCCGCGTGTGTTTCCCACTCCGCCCCGCCGAGGACGAACACCCGGAGTGACGCCCCCGGGATCATCGAAAACATGTACGTGATGCACGCCACACAAGGAAACCCCACTCCGACCCGCCTGCCCGGGGGGCCTCGCTCCACGCACAGGCGCTCCCGCCCCGAGGACCCTCCTCCGCCCCAGGTCGGGGGCACGGCGCCCGCCGGGCCGGAACGGGGCCCGGCAAACAACCCACCACCGGACGAAAATCGATAAGAACCGACGCCCGTCCGGTATTCGACGGAGAAAAGATTCCTCAGCGGCCGAAGAACCACCGCACGGCCATTCCCTCACCAAGGGTAGTCAATTCACCCCGAACAGTTTTGTTAACCTGCGTTAAGCGACACCCCCAACACCACGGAGAAGGCATGACCTCACCGCACCGGCGGCCACGGGCCGCCGCCCTCGTCGCGGCGTCCGCGGCCGCGGCCCTGGCCGCGACGGTCACGGCGTCACCCGCCGCCGCGAGCGAGCGGCACTGCATCAGCGACACCGGCAGCGGCCAGGAGCGCTGCTTCGCCTCCTTCGACGCGGCGCTCAGGGCCGCGGAGGAGGAGACCGGCCGGACCCTGGAGGAGCAGGAACGCGCCCTGGAGGGGGGCGGCGCCTCCCTCCGGGCGGCCGCCTCCGGGGTCATCATCGGCACCTACTTCGAGCACGAGGACTTCGGCGGGGCCACGTTCACCCTGTACGGCGACGGCCTGTGCACCGGAGGCGACGACACCGAGTTCTGGTTCACCTTCCCCGCCGACTGGCAGAACCTGATCTCCTCGGCCCAGCCCTGGGCCACCTGCGCCCTGTGGCTGCACTCCGGTCCGGACGGGACCGGCGACCGCGACGGCCCCTACCGCGAGAACACGAACTACGTGGGCGACCACATGAACGACCGCGCCGTCTCCACCACCCTGGGCTGACCGGACCCCCGCCCCCGCTCGAAGGGAGAAACCACATGCGACGCACGTCCACCGTGCTCTGCGCCGCCGCCGTCGCCGTGGCGGGCGCGGTCGCCGCGCCCCCGACCGCCGCCCGCGCCGATCACGAGGGCGCCCCCAGCGTGCGCGAGCTGCTGGAGCTGTGCGGCGTGGAGACCGACGTCTGCGAGTTCCACCCCGGTGGCGAGCCCGAGCTCTTCGCCGCCCCGAGCCGCGTGGTGGGCTCGGAGGTGTTCAACTGCACCTCCGGGCGCCAGGACATGGCGGTGATCTGGTCCGACACCACGTCCCAGAGCAACAGCGTCGGCCTGACCCTGACCACCGAGGCCGGGTTCGGCGAGGTCTTCTCGGTGTCCTACGAGCAGTCGTTCGAACACACCTGGACCACCTCGCACACCGAGACGCAGACCACCTACGTCAACACCGCCCCCGGAGAGGTGGGCTGGGTCGAGCGGCAGCCGCGGATGCAGCGCGTCCACGGCACCTACGAGCTGCACTTCCCCGACCGCGAGTGGGGCCACTACGTCTGGTACGCCCCCTTCACGGTGGAGGGGCCCGTCCCCGACTCCCCCGACGACGCCGTCACGCAGAACGTGCGGCCGATGACCGACGCCGAGCGGGCCGCGTGCCCGTGACCCCGATCCCCACGAAAGCCCGACCCCCACGGAAGGCGGAGCGATGAGAACCCTCGCAGCGGGCGCCGCGGCGGGCCTGGCGGCCGTCCTGGCGCTCACCCCCGCGCCGGCCGCGGCCGACCACGAGCGGAACCCGACGGTCCGCGAGCTGCTGGAGCGGTGCGGTGAGGGCACCGACGTGTGCGAGTTCCACCCCTCCGGCCAGCCGGAGTACTTCCAGAACACCTCCGAGCCGGTCGGCTCCCCGGTCTACAACTGCACCGGCCACGAGCAGATGTCCATGGTGGAGTGGTCCGAGACCACGGGCGAGTCCAACAGCGTGAACCTGTCCATGACGGCGACCTTCGGCGCGGTCTTCAAGCAGAGCTTCAGCGTCTCCTACGGCCACGAGTGGAGCTCGTCGCACACCCAGAGCCAGCGCACACAGGTCGTCGCCCAGCCGGGCGAGGTGGCCCGCGTGTACTACGGGCCCCGGATGCAGCGCGTGCACGGCACCTACGAGCTGCACTTCCCCGACCGCGAGTGGGGCCACTACGTCTGGTACGCCCCCTTCACCGCCGAGGGACCGGCCAAGGACCAGGGCAGCACCGTCACCCAGTCCACGCGGCCCATGACCGACGAGGAGCGCGCGACCTACTGCGGCTGAACGCGCACGGCGCGCACGGCGCCGGTCCCCGCGGCGGGGACCGGCGCCGTGCGCGTGCGGGAGCACCGGCGAATCCGCGGTGGCCTCCTCGACCTCCTCGTCCGTGCGCGTGCGCGGGCGGGAGCACCGGGCGACCCGGAGCCGGTCGGGTCCGACGCCCTCCCGCGGGGCCGGGTCGCTCGGGGGCCGCGGCTCCGGGGACTACAGCCCGGTGATGCGGATGCCCGCGTGGGTCTTGTAGCGGCGGTTCACCGCGATGAGGTTGGCGGTCAGGGCCTCGACCTGGTGGGCGTTGCGCAGGCGGCCGCCGAAGACGCCGCGCACCCCCGGGATCCGCTCGGCCAGGGCGCGCACCACGTCGGTGGCCCCGCGGTCCTCGCCCAGCACCAGGACGTCGAGGTCCACCTCCTCGACCTCGGGGTCCAGCAGCACCACGGCGGACACGTGGTGGAAGGCGGCCGTGACACGGCTGTCGGGCAGCACCTCGGCGGCCTGCTGGGCGGCGCTGCCCTCGGCGACGTCGAGGGCGAAGGGGCCCTTCTTGTCGAAGCCGAGGGGGTTGACGCAGTCCACGACGATCTTGCCCGCCAGCGGAGCGGCCAGCTGCTCCAGCAGCTCCCGGTGGCCGTCCCAGGGCACGGCGACGATGACGACGTCGCCCGCGGCGGCGGCCGAGGCGTTGTCCAGGCCGCGCACGTCGATCGGGGCGGCCTCGGCCTCCACCAGTTCCCGGGCGGCCTTGTCGGCGCGCTCGGCGCTGCGCGAGCCGAGGTGGACGGTGTGCCCCGCCAGGGCGAGGCGGCGGGCCAGGCCCCGGCCCTGGTCCCCGGTTCCGCCCAGGACGGCGACGGACAGCCCGGCGATGTCCGCGTCCGCGGACGTGCTCTGTTCAGTCATGCGCCGATCCTGTCAGAGACGCCGGCGGAAGGCGCCCCCGGTACCGCGCCGCGCGGTGGACCGGAGCGCACGCGGGCGGTGTTCACCGCTCCTCCTCGTCGGCCTCGTCCCAGGCCTCGTTGCGCCGGGCGGCGATGGCCAGCGCGCTGGCGGCGGTGGCCTCGTCCGGGTAGGGGCCCATGCGCTCCTTGTTGGGGCATCCGGGGCCGTGCTCCACCCGGTTGTGCCGGAGGCAGTACCACCACTTGTCGTCCAGCTGAGTGTCCTCGCTCACCGTGACTCGCTTTCTACGGGACGCCGCCCGGACGGGAACGTGCTTTCCGGGGGGACCTACCCAGGCCCGGGCGTCCCCTACACCCCTGGGGGAGGGGCATCGTCCAGGACCGCGGGGCCGACCCACGAACTACAATCAGTGTCCATGACTACTCCGCTGGTTCCTGGGCGAATCTCGCCACAACGTTCGGTTCCCTCCCACATCGTCCGCCCGGAGTACGTCGGACGGAAGCACCCCGTGGAGGGGGTTCTGGGCGACGTGCAGACCCCCGAGACCATCGAGCGGATGCGCGTGGTGGGACGGCTGGCGGCCCAGGCGCTGGAGGAGGTCGGCCGCAACGTCCGGCCCGGCGTGACCACCGACGAGCTGGACCGGATCGGCCACGAGTTCCTGCTGGACCACGGGGCCTACCCCAGCCCGCTGGGCTACAAGGGCTACCCCAAGTCGCTGTGCTCCTCGCTCAACGAGGTGATCTGCCACGGCATCCCCGACGACACCGTGGTCTCCGACGGCGACATCGTCAACATCGACATCACCGCCTACCGGGACGGCGTGCACGGCGACACCAACGCCACCTTCCTGGCCGGGAACGTCTCGGAGGAGCACCGGCTGCTGGTCGAGCGCACCCACGAGGCCATGATGCGCGGGATCAAGGCGTGCCGGCCGGGCCGCCAGATCAACGTGATCGGCCGGGTCATCGAGTCCTACGCCAAGCGCTTCGGCTACGGCGTGGTCCGCGACTTCACCGGGCACGGCGTGGGGCCGGAGTTCCACTCGGGTCTGGTGGTGCCGCACTACGACGACCCGCGTGCGGACACGGTCATGGAGCCGGGGATGACCTTCACGATCGAGCCGATGATCACGCTCGGCGGCGTGGAGTACGACATGTGGGACGACGGCTGGACTGCCGTGACGGCCGACCGCAGGTGGACCGCCCAGTTCGAGCACACCCTGGTCATCACCGAGTCCGGCGCGGAGATCCTCACCCTGCCGTGACCGCCGCCCCGGTCCCCTCCCGTACGCCTCCGGGCGGAACGCGGTGTCCGGACGTGGCCACGGCGGGGGACCGGGGCGTAGGGTCGTGCGGGTGAAGATCCTCATCTCCGCCGACATGGAGGGCGCCACGGGCGTCACCTGGCCCGCCGACGTCGAGCCCGGCACCGAGCAGTGGCAGCGCTGCCGCGCCATGTTCACCAGCGACGTCAACGCCGCCGTCGAGGGCCTGCTGGAGGGCGGCGCCACCGAGGTGCTGGTCAACGAGGCGCACGCGACCATGCGCAACCTCCTGCTGGAGGAGCTCAACACCGACGCCACGATGATCACCGGGCGGCACAAGGAGCTGTCCATGGTCGAGGGCGTGCAGTCCGGCGACTGCGACGGCGTGGTGTTCCTCGGCTACCACTGCGGCGCCGGCGACGAGGGCGTGCTGGCGCACACCTACCTGCCCAACGCGGTGACCGGTGTGTGGCTGGACGGCGAACCCGCCAGCGAGGGCCGTCTCAACGCCGCGGTGGTCGCCGAGTACGGCACCCCGGTCATCCTGGTCACGGGGGACGACCGCGCCTGCGAGGACGCCGCGACCTACGCCCCGTTCGCGCGGACGGTCGCGGTCAAGGAGCACGTCAGCCGGTACGCCGCCCGCTGCCGTCCCCCGGCCGCGACCGCGCGGGACATCCGGGCCGGGGCGCGCGCCGCCATGACCCTGGCCGGGCGCCTGGACCCCGTCGGGCCCGGGCCCCGGGCCGTGGAGGTGGAGGTGGACTCCGCTCAGCTGGCCCAGGCCGCCGCCGTCGTCCCCGGCGTCACGCGCACGGGGGTGCGGCGCGTCCGGTACGTCTCCCCGGACGCCTACGAGATGATCCGCTGCTTCAAGGCGGTCACCACGCTCATCTCCAACGCCATGGAGGAGCGCTACGGCTGAGGCCGGGGCCGGGGCCGCGGGGGACCGCCGCCCGCGAATGCCGGGGCGCGGCGGGCGGGGCTGGTAGAACTGTGCCGGGGAGCACCACTTCGTCACCACTGGTCACTAAGGTCCTCCCCCGTTACTGACACCTCAGCGAGAGCGAGGCGCGCTCGTGGGCCACATCGCCACTTCCTTCCCAGAGAGAACCGACGGCTTCCCGGAAGGGGCCGACGGCCTCGCGGCGGCCGGGGAGGACGCCGTCCACCTGGCCCGGGGGCTCCTCCGCCGCGACTCCACCAACCACGGGGGCGGTCAGGGCGACGAACGCGAGGCCGCCGAGTACGTCGCCGAGGCCCTGGGCGACGCCGGACTGGACCCCCTGCTGCTGGAGTCGGCCCCCCGGCGCGCGAACGTGGTCGTGCGCGTTCCCGGCACCGACTCCTCGGCCCCGGCGCTGCTGGTGCACGGCCACCTGGACGTGGTGCCCGCCGACGCGGCCGATTGGACGCTGCCCCCCTTCGCCGGTGAGGTCGCCGACTGCCCGGTCACCGGCGTGCCCGCGCTGTGGGGGCGCGGCGCGGTGGACATGAAGAACACCATCGCCACGGTCACCGCCGTGGTGCGCCACTGGGCGCGCCACGGGCTGCGGCCCCGGCGCGACATCGTGCTGGCCTTCGTCGCCGACGAGGAGGACAGCGCCGCCTACGGCGCCGACTACCTGGTCCGCGAGCACGCCGGACTGTTCGAGGGCTGCACCACCGCGATCGGCGAGGGCGGCGGGGAGACCATCCACGCCCGCACCGCCTCCGGGGAGCCGGTGCGCCTGTACCCGGTGGGCGCGGCCGAGCGCGGCAGCGCCTGGCTGAGCCTGCGCGCCCAGGGCACGGCCGGGCACGGTTCCCGGCCGCCGCGCGACAACGCGATCGGCGCCCTGGCCGCGGCCCTGGCCCGGATCGACGGCTACGAGTGGCCGCTGCACCTGACCCCCGTCACGCGGGCGGCGATCGACGCGATCGCCGCGGCCCTGGAGGTGGAGCGCTTCCCCGGTGACACGGCGACCGCGGAGGCGGTGGACGCCCTGGTCGCCAGCCTGGGGACGGCCGCGCCGCTGATCGGCCCGACCACGCGCAACAGCGCGACGCCCACGATGTTCTCGGCCGGGTACAAGGTGAACGTGGTGCCCGGGGAGGCCACGGCGGGTGTGGACGGCCGGGTGCTGCCCGGCGCGGAGGAGCAGTTCGCCGCGGTCATGGAGGAGCTCACCGGCGACCGGGTGACCTGGGAGTACGCGCACGGTTCGCCGCCGGTGTCCGCGCCCGTGGACTCCCCCGCGTTCGCGGAGCTGCGCGAGGCCCTGCTGCTGCACGACCCCGGGGCCCACGTGGTGCCGGTGTGCCTGTCGGGGGGCACCGACGCCAAGGTGTTCTCCCGGCTGGGCATCGACTGCTACGGCTTCTCGCCCCTGGCGCAGCCCGAGGGCCTGGACTACTCGGGTCTGCTGCACGGTGTGGACGAGCGGGTGCCGCTGGAGGGGCTGAGCTTCGGGGTGCGCGCGCTGGACACCTTCCTGCGCGCCTGAACGGCGAAACCCCCGTCCGGCTGGGAGGCTGGGACTGGGAGGGGCCGGGCTCCGGGAGGCGTGGCCGCGAAGGGTCCGGTCGCGGGAGTGTCCGAGCACCGATGGTGGGGAGAGGCGTCGCGTCCGGTGGCGCGTGGACGAGGGAGAGTGCCCAGGGTGGGAGAGGCGATGACCGAGGTGGCGGACGCGGCGGTGCGGGTCGCGGACGCGCGGGGTGTGCGCGCGCTGGTCCGTCCGCCGCGCCTGCGGGAGGGCGACCGGGTGCGTCTGGTCGCCCCGTGCAGCCCGGTTCCGGCGGAGCGGCTGGAGGCCGCGGTGGGGACGCTGCGCGGCTGGGGGCTGGAGGTGGAGCTGGCCCCGCACGTGCGCGAACGCCACCCGCGGCTGCCCTACCTGGCCGGCGCGGACGCCACGCGGGCCGCCGACCTCCAGGAGGCCTGGTGCGACCCGGACGTGGACGCGGTGCTGTGCGTGCGCGGCGGCGACGGGGCGCACCGGACGGTGGACCTGCTGGACTTCGACGCGATGCGCCGGGCCGAGCCCAAGGCGCTGGTCGGGTTCAGCGACATCACGGCGCTGCACGAGGCGTTCGCGGTGGAGCTGGGCGTGGCCACGGTGCACGGGCCCGTGGTCGGCACGGGGTACTTCGTGGGGGATCCGGTGGCCCAGGAGGAGCTGCGCGCCACCCTGTTCGAGCCCGAGCGGCGGACCGTGCTGACCTCGCCGGGCGCGCACGCGCTGGTGCCGGGGCGGGCCGAGGGGGTGACCTTCGGCGGGAACCTGAGCCTGCTCAACGACGGTCTGGCCACGCCGCACAGCCGCCTGTCGGCCTCCGGCGGCATCCTGCTGCTGGAGGACGTCGGTGAGGACGTGGCCCGGATCGACCGGATGCTCACGCACCTGCTGCGCACGGGGTGGGCGGCCGGGCTGGCCGGGGTGGCCCTGGGTTCGTGGACGGACTGCCCGCCGGGGCCGGAGGTGGTCGCCGAGCTGATGCGCGACCGGCTGGAGCCGCTGGGGGTGCCGGTGCTGTGGGGGCTGGAGTTCGGGCACTGCGCGGCCCAGCTCACGGTTCCGCTGGGGGTGCCCGCCCTGCTCGACGCGGACGGGGGCCGTCTGGAGCTGGCCGTCCCGGGACTGGTCTAGGTTCCCCGCGCCCGGGCGCGGGGGCGGGTCCTGGCCCCGCTTCGTCCCCGCGCCGACGGAACAGCATCACCGGTATTGATATACCGATCCGGCGCCGTGGCGTTAGACTCGTCGCATGGTGCGTGAACCGCTGACCGCAGACCAGATCGAGCGCGGGCGTCTCCTGGGCGCCCTGCTCCGCCGGGCCCGCGCGGAGCGCACGATGGTCGACGTCGCGCGCGAGGCCCGGATCTCGGTCGAGACCCTGCGCAAGATCGAGGGCGGGCGCATCCCCACCCCCACGTTCTTCACGGTCGCGGCGATCGCCGCCGCGCTCGGCCTGTCCCTGGACGAACTCCTGCGCCGGGTGGACGCCGACGCGACCGCCGCCCGGGACCCCGCGACCGCCTCCCTGGCCGTCTGACTTCCCACCCGCCCCTAACGTGGGACGTGTACCCGCGGGTACGGTTCCGTGCTCGACCCGCCCCTTTTCCGGCGGCGGACACGGGCCGGGCCGCGTCAGCCAGGACCACAGGGGGAGCACATGAACGAACAGGCGCTGAGAGTGGACGAGGCCGAGCTGCGCGGCCTGCTCGACGGCCGCTGGGCCCACGTGCGCGAACACATGCGCGACGCCCTGCGGGGAGACCTGTACGCCCCCGTGTACGGGCTGTCGGTGGAGGAGCACCGCGCCCGCACGCTCACCCAGATCAAGGCCCTGGCCAAGACCGACCTGCCCGCCTACGGCTTCCCCGCCTCGGTGGGCGGCCGCGACGACGTCGGCGCGTCCGTGGTCGGCTTCGAGATGCTGGTCAACGACCTGTCGCTCATGGTGAAGATGGGCGTGCAGTGGGGGCTGTTCGGCGGAGCGATCAGCGCCCTGGGCACCGAGTCCCACCACGCCGAGTACCTGCCCGGCGCGATGTCGATGGAGCTGCCCGGCTGCTTCGCGATGACCGAGACCGGCCACGGCTCGGACGTGCAGGGCCTGCGCACCACGGCCGTCTACGACCCCGACACCGAGGAGTTCGTGGTCCACACCCCCGACGAGGCGGCGCGCAAGGACTACATCGGCAACGCGGCCCGCGACGGCCGCCTGGCGGTGGTGTTCGCCCAGCTGAGCACCGGTGGCGAGGAGCACGGCGTGCACGCCCTGGTGGTCCCGATCCGGGACGGGCGGGGCAGGCCGATGCCGGGCGTGCGCATCGGCGACTGCGGCCCCAAGGCCGGGCTCAACGGCGTGGACAACGGGCGGCTGGAGTTCGACCACGTGCGGGTGCCGCGCACCAACCTGCTCAACCGGTACGGGGACGTGGCCGCCGACGGCACCTACTCCAGCCCCATCGAGAGCAAGGGCCGACGCTTCTTCACCATGCTCGGAACCCTGGTCCGGGGCCGGATCAGCGTGGCGGGCGGCGCGGGGAGCGCGGCCAAGGCCGCGCTGACCATCGCGGTGCGCTACGGCGACACCCGCCGCCAGTTCACCCGGCCCGACGGCGAGGGGCGGCCCGAGCGGGAGGTGCGCGTCCTGGACTACCTGGCGCACCAGCGCAAGCTGCTGCCCGCCCTGGCCCGCACCTACGCGCTGCACTTCGCGCAGGAGGAGCTGGTCACCCGGCTGCACGAGCTGTCCCGCTCCCCCGAGCGCGACGAGCACGCCCAGCGCGAACTGGAGTCGCGGGCGGCCGGGCTCAAGGCGGTGGCCACCTGGCACGCCAGCCAGACCATCCAGACCTGCCGGGAGGCGTGCGGCGGCGCCGGGTACCTGTCCGAGAACCGGATTCCGCAGCTCAAGGCCGACTCCGACATCTTCACCACGTTCGAGGGCGACAACACGGTCCTGCTCCAGCAGCTCACCAAGGGCCTGCTGACCAACTTCAAGGACTCGTTCGGCGACATGGACCAGCTGGGGCTGGCCCGGTTCATGGCGGGCAAGGTCTTCGAGACGGTCATCGAGCGCACCGCCGCGATCCCGCTGATCGAGCGGCTCGTCGCGGCCGCCCCGGGGCGCGGCGAGGAGGCCAGCCTGTACAACCGGGGCTGGCAGCTGGAGCTGCTGGAGGACCGCGAGAAGCACGTCATCGAGGGCCTGGCCGCGCGGCTGCGCAGGTCCGGCAGGAACGGCGAGGACGCCTTCGACGTGTTCAACCGCGCCCAGGACCACGTGCTCGCCGCGGGCCGCGCGCACATGGACCGGGTGGTGCTGGAGGCGTTCGTGGCGGGGATCGACCGCTGCGGGGACACCGCGACCGCCAAGCTGCTCAACCGGCTGTGCGACCTGTACGTGATGTCGGTGGTCGAGGAGAACCGCGCGTGGTTCCTGGAGCACGAGCGGCTCTCCACCTCGCGGGCCAAGGCGGTCACCCAGGCGGTCAACGACCTGTGCCGGGGCCTGCGCCCCTACGCCGTGCAGCTGGTGAACGCGTTCGGCCTGCGCGACGAGTGGCTGGCCGCGCCGATCGCGCTGGGCGGCGAGCACGCCCGCCAGGGCGACCCGGTCCCCGGGCGCGGCTGAGAACCCTCCCAAGCGCCGCCCCTCCCCCGTGCCGGCGCCCGCCGGGGCACGGGGGAGGCGGCGCGGGGCGCGGACCGGCGCGGGCGCGTGGATAGGCTGGTCGGAGTCGGACGGCACGGGCCGTCGAACGGTACGGACGCGCTGGTGGGATGAGGGGTGTGGATGTCGGCCATCCGGCTGCTGGTCCTGGGGGCGGTCCGCCTGCGCGGGCGGGCGCACGGCTACCAGGTGCGGGGCGACCTGGAGTCCTGGGGCGCGCACGAGTGGTCCAACGCCAAGCCGGGATCGATCTACCACGCGCTCAAGCAGATGGCCCGGCAGGGGCTGCTGCACGCCCACGAGACCGCGCCGTCCACCGCCGGGGGGCCGCCCAGGACCGAGTACGAGATCACCGGGGAGGGCACCCGGGAGTACTTCGCCCTGCTGCGCCGGGCGGTGTCCTCGCACGACGCGCACACGGACGTGCTCTCGGCCGGTCTGGGCTTCGTCGTCGACCTGCCCCGGCGGGAGGCGGTCGACCTGCTCAGGCGGCGGGTCGAGGGCCTGGAGGAGTGGCGCGGGGGCGTGGTCGCCCACTACGCCCCGGAGGAGGGGCCCGGACAGGCGGGCCACATCGGCGAGATCATGGACATGTGGGTGCACTCCGCGGAGTCGGACGCGGCGTGGACGCGCTCGCTGATCCGGCGGATCGAGGGCGGCGCCTACTCCTTCGCCGGTGAGGGGGGCGACCCCTACGAGGGCGTCCTCACCGGCGAGGAGCCGGGCGCGGCCTCCTCAGGCTGAGGCGGCCCCTCAGTCCCCGTCCGGCTCCGGGGTGCGCGCGCCGAGCCAGTGCCGCAGCGCGGAGGCGTTGCGCAGCTCCCCCTCGACCCTGTTCAGCTCATCGCCGGTGAGGGTGATCGCGCCCAGCCGCTCCCGCCACTCCTGGACGCCCTCCTCCTCGCCGAGGGCGACCGCGAGTTCGATGAGCATGGCCAGCGCCAGCGCCCGCTCCACCGCGGGCGCCCGGTCCCCGTGCCGTCTCAGTCCGGAGCGGATCCGCCGGAAGGCGGCGAGGTCGTCGGTCTTGAAGTCGCGCAGGATCCGCGCGCCGTCCAGGACGCGGGCGAGCCCGTCGAGTTCCCTGGAGCCGCCGTACTCCAGCCTCTCGGGTTCGCCGCGCTGGATGAAGATGAGCGAGTTACCCGAGGGGTCCACGAGAGTGAAGCGGCTGGCGCCCGGCCGGTGGCGCGTGATGCGGGGCAGACCCTTGGCCAGGACCCTGCCGTAGGCCCGGCGCATGGCCTGTGTGAGGGCGGCGTGGTAGGGCGCGACCGCGTCGACCATGACCATGCAGCCGCCGCTGTTCTCCAGCCCCGGGTCCAGGCCCTTCGAGGCGCGGCCGTAGTGCAGCTCGAACCCGCTCCAGCGGAAGGCCAGGTAGAGGTAGGGCCTGGTCTGCTCGTAGGTGACCTCGAAGCCGAGCGCCCGGTAGAACTCCAGGGTCTCCTCGGCCGAGACGCACGGCAGCAGCGGAACGGTCGTCTCGTTGGCCCGCACGGCCGCCTCCGGCCGCCCCTGTCCCGTGTCCCCTTCCGTGCCCCCGCCCGCCCGCGCGGTGTCCGTTCCGGCCACGCGCACCTCCCATTAGTCAAGTTTGATTACTTTGCGAGGGTAGCCCTCCCGGGATCCACTAGTCAAACTTGACCAAGCCATTGGAGCACCGGACCCACCGCCGCGTACGACGGACCCCGGGGCCGCGCCGGTGCGCCGCGAACCGACTCCGCCACGGGTCTTTCCTCGGCGGGGCGACCCCCTTAACATGAGACGCATTCATGTTAGGCAGGTCACACGTGCGCCCACCCCCCGCGCAGCCCTCCCCCGACCCCGCCCCGCGAACGCCCGCCGCGCTCGCCGAACCCACCCGGCCCGTACGCCGCCTGTGGGTGGCCGGGATCAGCCTGGCCAACCTCGGCATGTGGATGGCCTTCTTCGGCCCGCTCCAGGTCCTGCTGCCCGAACAGGTCGGCCTGCTCGCCCCCGACGCCAAGGAGACCGCCCTGGCCTGGGTGACCGGGGCGGGCGCGGCCTGCTCCACCCTGGGCACCCCGCTGGCCGGGGCCCTGTCCGACCGGACCACCGGCCGGTTCGGGCGCCGACGCCCCTGGATCCTGGCCGGTGCGCTCCTGGGCGGTCTGGGCCTGGTGGTGCTCGGCCGACAGGACGGCGTCCTCGGCGTCCTGGTGGGGTGGTCCTTCGTCCAGGCCGCGCTGTCCTGCCTGAACGCGACCCTGCTCGCGGCCGTGCCCGACCACGTGCCGGTCCGCCAGCGCGGCGTGGTCTCGGGGTGGATCGGCGTACCGCAGTCGGCGGGCGTGGTGGTGGCGGTGCTCCTGGTGACCGTGGTGGTCACGGGGATCGCCCCCGGCTACGCCCTCCTCGGCGCGCTGACCGTCCTGTGCGTCCTGCCGTTCGCGCTGCTGTCCCCCGACCCGCCGCTGCCCCGCGAGGCGCGCCCCTCCTGGAGCGGGTTCGCGCGCGGGCTGTGGGTGTCCCCGCGCCGCCACCCCGACTTCGGCTGGGCGTGGCTGACCCGTTTCCTCATGCAGACGGGCAACGCCATGTTCACCCTCTACCTGCTCTACTTCCTCACCGACGCGGTGGGCTACGAGGAGCTGTTCCCCGGCTCCTCGGCCGCGGACGGGCTGCTGGCGCTGATCGCCGTGTACACGGCGGCGGTCGTGGCCACGACCGTGCTGGCCGGCCTGGTCTCGGACCGCATCGGCCGCCGCAGGGGGATGGTGTGCCTGTCCGGAGCGGTCTCGGCGGTGCCCGCCTTCCTGATCGCCGCGTTTCCGACGTGGCCGATGAGCCTGGTGTGCGCGGTGGTGCTGGGGGTCGGCTTCGGCGTCTACCTGTCCGTGGACAACGCCCTGGTCACCGAGGTCCTGCCGAGCGCTGGCGGGCGGGCCAAGGACCTGGGGATCGTCAACATCGCCAGCGCCGGACCGCAGGTCATCGCCCCGGCCCTGGCCGGTCCGATCGTGGTCCACCTGGGCGGCTACCCGGTCCTGTACACCGTGTGCGGGCTGCTCAGCCTGCTGGGCGGGGTGCTGGTGTGGCGGATCCGGGGTGTGGCATGAACGCCCGCAGGTTCCGCCCCGTCCGTCCGGTCCGCCCCCCGACCGCCGATCACCCCGTCAGACCCAGCGAAAGGCAGGTACCGTCCATGTCGTCACCGTTCCTGTGGGGAGTGGCCTCCTCCGCCTTCCAGATCGAGGGCGCCCTCGACGCGGACGGGCGCGGCCCGTCGGTGTGGGACGTCTTCGCCCAGCGTCCGGGCGCGGTCCGCGACGGGCACAGCCCCGCCCCGGCCTGCGACCACTACCACCGGTGGGCCGAGGACGTGGAACTGCTCGACCGGCTCGGGGTGAACGCCTACCGGTTCTCGCTCGCCTGGCCCCGGGTCGTACCGACCGGGCGCGGCGCGGTGAACGGAGCCGGTCTGGACTTCTACGACCGCCTGGTGGACGCGCTGCTGGCCCGGGGGATCACCCCGGTGCCGACGCTGTTCCACTGGGACCTGCCCCAGGCGCTGGAGGAGGCGGGCGGTTGGAGCGCACGCGACACGGCGTACGCGTTCGCCGAGTACGCGGCGGCGGCCGCCGACCGCCTCGGCGACAGGGTGGACCGGTGGATCACCCTGAACGAGCCCCTGGTGCACACCACCTACGGGCACGCGCTCGGCGTCCACGCCCCGGGGCGGACCCTGGCGGTGCCCGAGGTGATGCGGGTGGCCCACCACATGCTGCTCGCGCACGGGCTGGCCTCCGGGGAGCTGCGCTCGCGCGGCCTGGAGGCACTACTCACCAACAACTACTCCCCCGTCAGCCCCGCCACCGGCTCCGAGGCCGACGCCGCCGCCGCGCACGCCTACGACACCCTGCACAACCGGCTGTTCACCGACCCCGTGCTGACCGGCGCCTACCCGGACCTGTCGGCCTTCGGCGTCGCGGAGGTCCCCGGCGTGCGCGAGGGCGACCTGAAGGCGGTGGCGGGCAGCGCGGACGGCCTCGGGGTCAACTACTACAACCCCACCGTGGCCACCGCGCCCGACGAGGGGTCGGGGCTGCCGTTCGGGTTCGGCGAGGTCGCCGGGGCGCCGGTGACCGCGTTCGGGTGGCCGGTGGTGCCCGAGGGGCTGGGCCGGATGATCGACCTGCTGCGTGAGTGCCACGGCGAGGCGCTGCCGCCGCTGTACGTCACCGAGAACGGCTGCTCCTACGAGGACCGGGTCTCCCCCGGCGGGCGGATCGCCGATCCCGAGCGGATCGCCTACCTGGAGGGGCACGTGGCCGCCGTGGAGGCCGCGCGGGAGCGGGGCGCGGACGTGCGCGGGTACTTCGTGTGGACGCTCACCGACAACTTCGAGTGGGCCGAGGGCTACCACCAGCGCTTCGGACTGGTGCACGTGGACCACGCCACCCAGGCGCGCACCCCCAAGGACTCCTTCGCCTGGTACCGGGACCTCGTCGCCGCCAGGACCGCGTCAGCCGGCGCGTGAGGGACCGGGGTCTCAGTCCCCGACGGCGTCCAGAGTGCCGCTGTCGTGGCGTTCGGGGGCCTCCTCGCCGCGCTGGCGGGCGGGCTCCCACCACCACCAGTGCGACTCGGGCACCCAGGAGGGGACCTCCTCCTCGTTGACCGGCCGCGCCCGGCCCGCCACCGCGGTGAGGGCCTCGTCGATGCGCGGCAGGGCCTCCAGGTCGCCCGGGCGCAGGAAGGCCTCCCAGGGCACGAACTCCTCGCCGAGCAGCTCCAGCATGGACCGCCGCCAGCAGGCGGGGCGGTAGGCCTCGTGTTCGCCGTTCTCGGCCGCGGTCTGGGTGCGGACCACGTACAGGCTGAGCCGGTCGGGGTTGCGGCCGCCCACCAGCAGCTCGGCCAGGGTGGCGCTGAACTCCTGGCCGCCCGGGGATCTGCGCTGCGCGGGCGTGGTCGCCCGGTACAGGGCGAAGAGGGCGGCGAAGGCGTTGTCCATCAGGGCGTCGCGGTCCCTGCGGCGCGAGGCGCTCTCGGCGAAGGCGTCCAACGCCCGCCTGGCCAGGTCCGGAAGGTCCCTGCCCGCATCCGCGCTCACCTTCACACCGCCTTGTCCGGTCCGGGGATGACGTTCGGCGCGGGCCCGCGGCCCCGCGCCGCTTCGATGATAAGCACGCTCCGTGCCGTCGAGGTAGCCGGTTCACGGTGCCGGGGTCCGCAGTTGCCCGTCCAGGGTGCGCGCCCACTGGCGCACGATCCGGCGCCGCCGGGGCCCGTCGTCGGTGAGCAGGTTGGCCAGTCCCAGGCCGCGTGCCAGGTCGAGGGTGGCCTGGACGGTCTCGCGGACCCCGGGGACCGACTCGTCCACCCCCAGCAGTTCCACGGCGGCCCGGTGGATCTCCCGGCCCATCCGCTCCTCCATGGGGATGATGCGCTCGCGCAGGACCGGGTCGCTGGCTGCGGCCGACCACAGCTGGAGGGCGGCGCGGAAGTCCGTTCCGGTGAAGGCGTCCACGACCATCTGCACGACCGCCTCGGTGCGGCCGCCGCCCTCGGGGACGGCGGCCGCTCCGCGCCGCAGCTCCGCGCCTCGGCTGTCGAGCATGTGCCGCAGCACGGCCAGGAACAGGTCCTCGCGGGTGGGGAAGTGGTGCTGGGCGGCACCGCGTGACACCCCGGCCCGCCGCGCGACCTCGCCCACGGTGGCGCCGGCCGTGCCCTCCTCGGCCAGACAGGCCACGGCGGCCTCCAGCAGTCGGGCGCGGGTGGCCCGGCTGCGTTCCTGGCGCGGCTCGCGGTCGGCCCCGGTGTCCACGTCGCTGTTTCCCCCTGTCCCCGCGTCCCCGAGGCCGCCCGTGTCCGCGCGCCGACCGCTCAGTACGACCTGGGCAGGCCGAGGGACTGCTGCGCCACGTAGTTGAGCACCATCTCCCGGCTCACCGGCGCGATGCGCGCCAGGCGGGCGGCGGCGATCGCCGACCCCAGCCCGTACTCGCTGGCCAGGCCGTTGCCGCCCAGGGTCTGCACGGCCTGGTCGACCGCGCGCACGCACGCCTCGGCGGCGGCGTACTTGGCCATGTTGGCCGCCTCCCCCGCACCCGCGTCGTCGCCGGAATCGTAGCGGAGCGCCGCGTGCTGGGTCATCAGGCGGGCCTGCTCCAGCTCGATCTTGACCTGCGCCAGCGGGTGGGCCAGCCCCTGGTGGGCGCCGATGGGGGTCTCGCGCCAGACCGTGCGCTCCCTGGCGTAGGCCACCGCCTTGTCCAGGGCGTGGCGGGCGCTGCCCGAGGCCAGGGACGCGGCCATGATGCGCTCGGGGTTGAGCCCGGCGAAGAGCTGAAGGAGCCCGGCCCCGGGGTCGCCGACCAGGGCGTCGGCGGGCAGGCGCACGTCGTCCAGGAACAGCTGGTACTGGTGGTCGGGGCTGACCAGGTCCATCTCGATCCGGCGGGCCTCGAACCCCGGGGCGTCGGTGGGCACCGCGAACAGCGCGGCGGACAGGCGCCCGGTGTCCTCGTCCTGGACGCGTCCGACGACCATGACGGCGTCGGCCACGTCCACGCCGGAGATGAAGGTCTTGCGGCCGTTGAGCACCCAGCCCCCGCCGTCGCGCCGGGCGGTGGTGGTGATGCGGTGGGAGTTGGACCCCGCGTCGGGCTCGGTGATGGCGAAGGCCATGATGGTCTCGCCCGTGGCCAGGCCGGGCAGCCAGCGCGCGCGCTGCTCGGGGGTGCCGAAGCGGGTCAGGACGGTGCCGCAGATGGCCGGGGAGACCACCATCATCAGGGTGGGGCACCCGGCCGCGCTGAGCTCCTCCAGGACGGCGGCCAGGTCGCCGATGCCGCCACCCCCGCCCCCGTACTCCTCGGGGATGTTGACGCCGAGGTAGCCGAGCCCGCCCGCCTCGCGCCACAGTTCGGTGAGGTAGGCGCCCTCCTTGGCGCGGGCCCGGTAGTACTCGGACCCGTACCCCGCGGCGAACGCGGACACGGCGGCGCGCAGGGCGACGCGCTCGGCGGGTTCGTTGAAGGTCATGGCACCGGTCACGGCGTGGCCCCTTCGTAGTCGAGGACGGCGAGGGGCGCCCCGGCGGGCACCCTCTGCCCCGCCGCGACCGGGATCTCCCGGACGGCACCGGCGGCGGGGGCGGTGACGCGGTGCTCCGTCTTCATGGCTTCCATGCGCAGCAGGGTCTGCCCGGGTTCGACCCGCTCGCCCACGGCGACCTCCACGGCGGTGACCGTGCCGGGCATGGGCGCGGGCAGGGCGCCGGGATCGACCGCGGCCTCGGGTTCGGGCAGGGGGTCGACGGGGGTGAGGGTGACCGACCCCAGGGGGGAGTCGACGTGGACGTCGCCGCCCGCGGCGGGGCGGTGGACGTCGAAGGCGCGGCGCAGGCCGTCCGTCTCCAGGACCACCCGGTCGGGCGCGGCCGAGAGCACGCGGACCCCGGCCTGTTCGGGCAGGTAGGTCCCCCTCAGGGTGCGGTAGGCGGTGGTGGTCCGCCTCGCCTCGTCGCCGTCGACGTCGTGCTGGCGGACGAAGGACTGGGAGGGCAGGCCGCGCCAGTTGGCGGGGATCCCGGCGGGGGTGGCGGCGTCGGCGCGGGCGGCCTCGGCGGCGGACAGGGACGCGGCCAGCGCGGCGAGGCGTTCGGTGGCCGGGTCGGCCAGGGGCTGGACGAGGGCGCTGAGGCGGTCGCCGTCCAGGTAGCCGGTGTGCAGCCCCTCGGGACGGGTCTCGGCCCCGGCGAAGGCGGGGTGGCGCAGCGCCCGCACGAGCAGGTCGCGGTTGGTGCCCACCCCGTGCACGCGCGCGGCGGCCAGGGCCGCGGCCAGGCGGCGCAGCGCGTCGCGGCGGTCGCGCCCGTGGGCGACGACCTTGGCGAGCAGGGGGTCGAAGTCGGCGCCGACGGTGTCGCCGGGTTCGACGCCGCTGTCCAGGCGCACCCCGAAGGCGGGAGGCGCGGCGAAGCGGGTGTCGGCGGGGACGTCGAAGGCGTGCAGGACGCCGGTGCGGGGCCGCCAGCCGTCGCGGGGGTCCTCGGCGTACAGGCGGGCCTGGACGGCGTGGCCGCGCGGCGCGGGCGGGCCGCCCCCGGGCAGGGCCTCGCCCTCGGCGACGCGGATCTGCCACTCGACCAGGTCCAGTCCGGTGACGCACTCGGTGACGGGGTGTTCGACCTGGAGCCGGGTGTTCATCTCCAGGAAGACCGGTTCGCCGAAGCCCTCCTCCCCCACGGGGACGAGGAACTCGGCCGTTCCGGCACCGGTGTAGCCGATGGCGCGGGCCAGGCGGCGGGCGGCCTCGTGCAGGCGTTCGCGCAGGTCGTCGGGCAGGCCGGGGGCGGGCGTCTCCTCGACGACCTTCTGGTGGCGGCGCTGGAGGGAGCAGTCGCGCTCGCCCAGGGCCCACACGGTGCCGCGGGTGTCGGCCAGGACCTGCACCTCGACGTGGCGGCCGTGGGGGACGTAGGGCTCGCAGAACACCGCCGGGTCGCCGAAGGCCGAAGCCGCCTCGGCGCGGGCGGCGGCGGCCTCGGCGGGCAGGTCGGCCAGGTCGCGGACCACGCGCATGCCGCGTCCGCCGCCGCCGGAGACCGCCTTGACCAGCACGGGCAGGTGTTCGGGGCGCACCCGCTCGGGGTCCAGGGCGTCGGCGACGGGTACCCCGGCGTCCCGGGCGATGCGTTTGGCCCGGGTCTTGGCGCCCATGCTCTCGACGGCCTCGGCCGGGGGGCCGATCCAGGTCAGCCCGGCGCCGGTGACGGCGCGGGCCAGGGCGGGGTTCTCGGACAGGAAGCCGTAGCCGGGGTGGACGGCGTCGGCGCCGGAGGCGCGGGCGGCGGCCACCACGGCGTCGGGGTCGAGGTAGGCGTCCACGGGGCCGCGTCCCCGGGGCAGGGGCAGGCGCACGGCGGTGTCGGCCTCGGCCACGTGCGCGGCGTCCTCCTCGCCGGGGGCGTGCACGGCGACGGTGGCCACCCCCAGGGAGCGGCAGGTGCGCAGGATCCGGCGGGCGATCTCGCCCCGGTTGGCGACCAGGAGGCGGGTGACGGGGCGCGGCGGCGGGGGCTGGCCGGGGGCCGTGGCAACCGCCTCGGCGGAACCACCGGAGGACACGGCGGAGGGCGTGTGGTTCACGGTCTCCTCACATTCGGAAGACGCCGAAGCGGTCGGTGCCCCGGACGGGGGCGTTGTGGGCGTAGGACAGGCACAGGCCCAGGACGGTGCGGGTGTCGCGGGGGTCGATGACGCCGTCGTCGTAGACCCGCCCGGACAGGAACAGGGGCAGTGACTCGGCCTCGATCTGGCGCTCCACCATCTCCCGAAGGGCGGCGTCCTGGTCCTCGTCGTAGGGCTGTCCCTTCCCCGCCGCGGACTGGCGGGCGACGATGGACAGCACCTCGGCGAGCTGGCGGGGGCCCATGACGGCGGAGCGGGCGCTGGGCCAGGCGAACAGGAAGCGCGGATCGTAGGCCCGCCCGCACATCCCGTAGTGGCCCGCGCCGTAGGAGGCGCCCACGAGCACCGAGAAGTGGGGGACGGTGCTGTTGGAGACGGCGTTGATCATCATCGAGCCGTGCTTGATGATGCCGCCCTGCTCGTACTCGCGGCCGACCATGTAGCCGGTGGTGTTGTGCAGGAACACCAGCGGCGTGTGCGCGCGGTTGGCGAGCTGGATGAACTGGGCGGCCTTCTGGGCCTCGGCGCTGAAGAGCACGCCGTGGTCGTTGGCGAGCACGCCGACGGGGTAGCCGTGCAGGTCGGCCCAGCCGGTGACCAGGCCGCCGCCGTAGGAGGGCTTGAACTCGTCGAACACCGAGCCGTCCACGAGGCGGGCGATGATCTCGCGCGGGTCCACGGGCACGCGCAGGTCGGGCGGCATGATCCCGAGCAGGTCCTCGGCCGGGTAGAGGGGGTCGGGTGCCGACGGGCGCGGGGCGGGCCCCGCCTTGACGTGTCCCAGACGGGCCACGATCCGCCTTCCGACACGGATCGCGTCGTACTCGTCCTCGGCCAGGTGGTCGGCCAGGCCGGAGACCTCGGCGTGCATGCGCGCCCCGCCCAGCGACTCGTCGTCGCTCTCCTCGCCCGTGGCCGCCCGTACCAGCGGCGGCCCGCCCAGGAACACCTTGGAGCGCTCGCGCACCATGACCACGTGGTCGCTCATGCCGGGGATGTAGGCGCCCCCGGCGGTGGAGTTGCCGAAGACCAGCGCGACGGTGGGAATCCCGGCGGCGGACAGGCGGGTCAGGTCGCGGAAGGCGCGACCGCCCGGGATGAAGATCTCCTTCTGGGTGGGCAGGTCGGCGCCGCCGGACTCCACCAGGCTGACCAGCGGCATCCGGTTGCGTTCGGCGATCTCGGCGGCCCGGGCGGTCTTCTTCAGGGTCCACGGGTTGCTGGAGCCGCCGCGCACGGTGGGGTCGTTGGCCACGAGCACGCAGTCCACGCCGGAGACCGCGCCCACGCCGGTGACGAGGCTGGCGCCGACGTGGAAGTCGCTGCCCCAGGCGGCGAGCGGAGACAGCTCCAGGAAGGGGCTGCCCTCGTCCAGGAGGAGTTCGATCCTCTCCCGGGCCAGCAGGCCGCCCCGGGCGCGGTGGCGCTCCACGTAGCGCCGCCCTCCCCCGGCCAGGGCCTTGGCGTGCTCGGCGTCGATCTCGGCGAGCTTGGCGAGCATCGCCTCGCGGGCCTCGGCGAAGGCGGGTGAGGCGGTGTCGAGCCCGCTCCTGAGCACGCTCACGGCTGGCCCCCCTGCGGCAGGGTCTCGGGGAGGGGAACGCTCCCGGTCCTGGGCACGCTCACGGCTGCTCCACCTCCGCCAGCACGGTCTCGGGCAGGGGGAGGCGGCGGGCGCGCAGCCACTCGCCCAGCCCCTTGGCCTGCGGGTCGTCGCCCTCGCGGCGCGCGGTGCCGGGGGCGAGCAGTCCCTCGATCCAGAAGTTGGCGGCGCGCAGGTTGGGCAGCAGGTGCCGGGTGACGCGCAGCTCCGCGGTCTCGGGCAGGAGTTCGCGCAGCAGGTCGGCGGTCAGGGTGGTGGCCAGCCACCGCCAGGCGTTCTCGCCGCGCACCCACACGCCCAGGTTGGCGTCGGCGCCCTTGTCTCCGCTGCGCGCGCCCAGGACCAGGCCGAGCGGGACCGGGCGGGCGGGGCCCTCGGGCAGGGGTTCGGGCAGCGGGGGTTCGGGGACTCCGGCCAGGACGCGGGTGCGGGGCGCGGGCGCGACGGGCACCCTGGCGCCGTCGGGCAGGATCGCGGTGTGGGCGACCTCGGAGGCGGGCACGAGCGCGTGCGCGGCGGCGACCCCGTCGGGGCGGGCCTCGCGCGGCGGCGCGGTGAGGTGGAACCCGGCGTAGCTGCCCAGGGCCAGTTCCACGGCGGCCGCGCCGAAGGAGCGGCCCACGACCGCGGGGTCGTGGTCGCGGGCGACCACGCGCAGGCGTGCGGTGGCCGCGTCCTGGGTGTCGCCGTGGGGGTCCCGGGCGGGCACGAGGGTGAAGCGCAGGTCGTCGGGCGCGCGGTCGGCGAGGGCGGCGCGCATCTGGCGTTCGGCCTGTGCGGCCTTGGCCCGGGCGTCCAGGCCGGTGATCAGGAACTCGACCTCGTTGCGAAAGCCCGTGAGGCTGGTCAGGCCGACCTTGAGGTCGGGGGGCGGTTCCTCGCCGCGGGTTCCGCTGAGCAGGACGCGGTCGGGCCCCTGCCGGGTGAGGCGCACGGTGTCCAGGCGGGCGGTGACGTCGGGGCCGGGGTAGCGGGCTCCGGCGACCTCGTAGACGAGCTGGGCGGTGACGGTCCCGGTGGTGACGGCGCCGCCGGTGCCGGGGTGCTTGGTGATGACCGCGCTGCCGTCGGCGTGGATCTCGGCGAGGGGGAAGCCGGGCCGGTCCAGGTCGCGGCCCTCGCGCAGGAGTTCGGCGGCCAGGGCGTAGTTGCCGCCGGTGGCCTGGGTGCCGCACTCGATGACGTGCCCGGCGACGGTGGCTCCGGCCAGGGCGTCCAGGTCCCCGGGGGTCCAGCCGAAGTGGGCGGCGGCCGGGCCCACGGCCAGGGAGGCGTCGGTGACGCGGCCGGTGACGACGATGTCGGCGCCCGCCTCCAGGCAGGCGGCGATGCCGAAGGCACCCAGGTAGGCGTTGGCGGTCAGGGGGGAGCCCAGGTCGAGTTCCTCTGCGCGGTCGATGAGGTCGTCGCCGGTGACGCAGGCGATGCGGGGTTCGAGGCCGAGCCCGTCGGCGAGTTCGGTGAGCCGGTCGGCGAGGCCGCGCGGGTTGAGGCCGCCCGCGTTGGCGACCACCCTGGTACCGCGTTCCATCACCAGCGCCAGGGTCTCGCGCATCTGGCCCAGGAAGGTCCGGGCGTAGCCGCGGCCGGGGTCGCTGAGCTGGTCGCGGCCGAGGATGGCCATGGTGAGTTCGGCCAGGTAGTCGCCGGTGAGGACGTCCACGCGCCCCTCGGTGAGCATCTCGTGGACGGCGGCGAAGCGGTCCCCGTAGAAACCGGAGGCGTTCGCGACCAGCAGCGGGGGCGCCGGGGCAGCAGCAGCGGTCATGGACACGAGGGTGACACCGATCACACGGGAAAACAAGCACACGTGCTTGTTTTTCCGTACGGACGGGCGGGTCCGGGCGGACACGGCGGGGTGGGCGCGGTATGGCCGAAACCGGCCACGGAGCGTGCGTTACTCCCCCTCGGAGCGGGGGGAGGCGCGCGGTAGTTTGGCGCCGTGAACACCTCGCGAGAAGACACCAACCCCGCCGACGACGCCGCCTCCCCCGAGGGGACGGCGGAGGCGGCGGAGACGACGGAGGCGGCCCCGACAGCGCGGACGTCGGCGGAGGAGACCCCGGAGGCCGGGAGCACCGGTGCCGCCGGGACCGCCGGAACGCGCGGGGAGGCCGGGACCCCGGGGGCGCGTCAGGGGGCCGACGCCAGCGGCGCCTTCATCGCGGGCGCGCCGGTCCGCTCCCCCAGCGGCCTGTTCGCCGCCGAGACCTTCAGCGTCATCGCCCTGATGCTGTTCGTCCTCACCGCGCTGAACACCCGGCTCTTCGAACTCTTCGGCTTCTTCTTCGTGGGCCGGGTCCCCACCGACACCAGCGCCGGGGAGGCGAGCGCGCTCGCGGCCGAGGTGATGGTCGCGGGCGGGCTGAGCGCGCTGACCGTGCTCGCCGGGGCCCTGTCGCTGCTGCGGGGCGGCGCGGCCACGCGGGCGTGGAGCCGCTGGGGCGCCGCCGCGGCCGTGATCGTGGGCACGCTGCTGGTCGTGGTCTCGGTGCTGACCTTCGTCACCCTGCCGTCCGGGTCCTGAACAGGGGTTTCGTAGAAACTCCCTTGGTACTTCGGCGGGTAGGTTGACCGCGTGAGTACATCAGCGGAAGGCAACGACCCGACCGACCCCACCCGGGGGCCCGCACGGGACCCCGGCCGCGAGCCGGAGCCCGGGGCCGACCCGGCCACCGGGACCGGGGTGCCCGCGCAGGAGCCCGCCATGGTGGAGGAGCCCCTGCTGGAACCGGACTCCGGGGTGGCCGCCCCGGAGCGCACCGACCGGCCCAGCGGTGCCCTGGGCGCGGAGACCTTCGCCCTGACCTCGCTGTTCCTGCTCGCTGTGACGGTGCTGTCGAGCCAACTGGTCCAGCTCTTCACCACGGTGGTGCTCATCGGCGACCAGCCGGTGCCCGTGGACCAGGTGTCGCAGTTCTCCGTGCAGCTGCTCATCGGCGGCGGCCTGGCCGCGCTGACGGCGATCCTGGCGGGGCTCGCGCTGGCCCTGGCGAGTTTCCGGACCCGGCCCTGGGCGCGGTGGCTGGCCGCCTCCGTGCTGATCGTGAGCCTGCTGCTGGTGCTGCTGGCGGTCGTGGCCTACGTCATGATGCCCGCGGGCAGCGCGCCCCAGCCCATGCCGATGCCGAACTGATCCGCGCGGGGCGGGGGGAGCCCCGTCCAGCCGCGGGGCGGCGACCGGAGGTCCGGTCGCCGCCCCGCGGCATGGGCGACGACCGCCGAAGTTCGGGAAGCCGTACAGGTGCACTTTCAGGCTTTCCGGCAGAGCGTGGAGTGCCGCCTGCGTGCGGAGGAGGCGTTCCACGAGCACCGGAGAGCGCCGACCTCGCGCCACCCTGCGACGGAAGAACCAGGTCACGCTGCCGTCGGAGACCACCAGGGCTCGGCGCGTCCAGGAGGGCGACGAGACCGAGTTCTCCGTGCCCCCGGAAGGCGAGGTCGTCCCGCGCGGGCTGACCGTCATTCCCTCGGACCAGCGCTGGTTCTGGACCGAGGGAATGGCAGCGGGGAGAGCGGGAGGCCGATGAGCAGGTCCGTGCGGGCGAGGGCGGAACCCTCATGAACCCGGAGGACATGTTCGCCGGCGTAGGGGGCGAGCGTGGAGCGTGCCGGCCTCCCAGCGGCTCCCCCGCTTCCTGCGTGGTCTGAAACGCCTCACCCCCGCTGAGCGGCACAGGTTCCAGAAGGTGGCCCTGGACGCCTTCGTTCCTGATGTCGACGCCCGGGAGTTCCGTCCGGGTCTGCGCGTCAAACGCGTCCGGGGACGCACCGCTCCCGGCGGCGCGACCGTGTACGAGATGACCTGGGCCCCGACGGCCGCGCCGCCCGGCAGTACGGGGCGGGGTCGAACCGGGAGTGGTCCATGTCCTCTGGCGGAGAGTCGGCGGACACGAGGCCTTCGGCCCCTCCTGAACCCGACGGCTGAGCCGTGGGTGGTGCCGGGTTCCGGCCGCTATTCGCCGTCCCCGGCGGCGCCGCCGCAGTTCGTCGCCTCCTCGGAGGCCGCGACGAGTTCGGTGTCGTCCTCGGTGAAGTACGACGGCATGTCGGACGGGAGAGGCAGCTCCGTCACCGTCAGGCCGCCGAGTACGTACAGGCCGCCGAGGTCCTCGGCGGCGTACGTCGGCGCGTTCTCGGCGTACCCGGCCAGCTCCGTCCTCCGCTCCTCCATGTCCGTCCGGTACCGCTCCACCGCTTCGTCCCCGGCGGGCACCGGAGCGGGCGGCAGCGCGGCCGCCGCCTCGTCCAGGTCGGCCAGCGCCTGGTCCGCCTCGGCGAACGCGTCCAGCAGCGGTTGGCGGTCCTCCTCGACGGTCGGGTTCGAGTGGGCCATGGCGGCGAAGGAGTAGGAGAGCAGGTCCGGCATGACCTCGGGAACGGCGCAGAACCCGTCCACCCAGGCGACGAGCTCGGCGTCCGGCCCCGCGTCCGACGGGGACGCGGACGGGTCACCGCCCCCGTCGGCCTCGCGCGCCCCGTCACCGGCGCAGGCGGAAGACACGAACACGACGAGCAGCAACGGCAGCCACCGACGAAACATCGAACCTCCAGGGCACGGCCACGTCTGTCCTGTTGACCCGACGATCCTGTCAGAACACCGCTGGAACGGCTCCGGTTCCGCGTCAGAGCCGCGATGCGTCCGCGTCGTCGTCCTCGCGGTGGTGCCCCACCCGGGGCGGCGGCCCCCGGCACCTCCCCCCGCTCCGACGCCCCGTGGGGCGGCCACCGGCTTCCCGGTGACCGCCCCACGGTCATGGAGACGACCTCAGGGGTCAGGCGATCCTGTCGATCACCAGCGGCCGGGCCCCGTGACCCGCCCCGCCCTCCGGCTCGATGTCGAAGGCGCCCTCCAGCGCCCCGGCCGCCCGCTCGAAGCGCTCCGCCTCGTCCGCGTGCAGCGTGAACAGCGGTTCTCCGGCCTGCACGGACTCCCCCGGCTTGGCGTGCAGGGTCACCCCCGCCCCGAACGACACCGCGTCCTCCTTGCGCGCCCGGCCCGCGCCCAGCCGCCACGCGGCCAGCCCCACCTGGTAGGCGTCCAGCCGGGTCACCGTCCCCGAGGCCGGAGCGAGCACCACCCGGCGCTCGGCGGCCGTCGGCAGCGGCGCGTCCGGGTCCCCGCCCTGCGCCCGGACCAGCCGCTTCCACGACTCCAGAGCGCTGCCGTCCCGCAGCGCCTCGGCCGGGTCCTTGACCCCGCCCTCACCGGGGACGAGCCCGGCCGCGGCCAGCATCTCCCGGGCCAGGGCCACGGTCAGCTCCACCACGTCCGCGGGTCCGCCGCCCGACAGCACCTCCACGGACTCGGCCACCTCCAGGGCGTTGCCCACCTGCCTGCCCAGCGGGACCGACATGTCGGTGAGCAGCGCGACCGTGCGCACGCCGTGGTCGTTCCCGATGTCGACCATCGTGCGGGCCAGCTCGCGCGCGGAGTCGGCGTCCTTCATGAACGCCCCCGACCCCACCTTGACGTCCAGGACCAGCGCGCCGGTGCCCTCGGCGAGCTTCTTGCTCATGATGGACGCGGCGATCAGCGGGATCGACTCGACCGTGCCGGTCACGTCGCGCAGGGCGTAGAGCTTGCGGTCGGCCGGGGCCAGCCCGGACCCGGCCGCGCAGATCACCCCGCCCGTGGAGTCCAGCACCTCCCGCATCTCGCCGGTGGACAGCGAGGCCCGCCACCCGGGGATCGACTCCAGCTTGTCCAGGGTCCCGCCGGTGTGCCCGAGCCCGCGCCCCGACAGCTGCGGTACGGCCGCCCCGCAGGCCGCGACGGTGGGCGTGAGCGGCAGGGTGATCTTGTCGCCCACCCCGCCCGTGGAGTGCTTGTCGGTGGTGGGCCGCGCCAGGTCGGAGAAGTCCAGGCGCTCCCCCGAGGCCAGCATCGCCTCGGTCCAGCGGCTCACCTCGGCCCGGTTCATCCCGCGCAGGAAGATCGCCATGGCCAGCGCCGACATCTGCTCCTCGGCCACCACGCCGCGGGTGTAGGCGTCGATCACCCAGTCGATCTGGCCGGGGCTCAGCTCTCCCCCGTCGCGCTTGGCTCGGATGATCTCGATGACGTCCATGTCATCTCCTCTCGACTGGCGGAAGAAGAAGCGCCTCCCCGGAGGCCGCCGCGCGGGCGGCGTCCGGGGAGGCGCGGCTAACGGAGGAACCCGGTCACGCCAGGCTGTGCGGGCCGAAGGCCTGCGGCAGCACCCGGTCCATGGTCCAGACTCCCTCGGGGGTGTCCACGAGCAGCTGCGGCCCGCCGTGCTCGAACAGGAGCTGGCGGCAGCGCCCGCACGGCATGAGCAGCTCGCCCCGCCCGTCCACGCAGCTGAAGGCCGTCAGACGGCCTCCGCCGGAGGCGTGCAGGGCGCTGACCAGGCCGCACTCGGCGCACAGGCCGAGCCCGTAGGAGGCGTTCTCCACGTTGCAGCCGCTGACGGTGCGGCCGTCGTCGACCAGCGCCGCAGCGCCCACCGGGTACTGGGAGTAGGGCGCGTAGGCGCGGCCCATGGCCTCGCGGGCGGCGGCCCGCAGGGCCTCCCAGTCCACGCTCGCCGGGTCCAGTGGTGCGTCGGTCATGACCGGCTCGCCCTCCACTGCTTGCCGACCCCGGCCGGTGGCCGGAGCCGTTGCGAGGCCAGCGAGAGCACCAGCAGGGTGGCGATGTGCGGGCTGTAGGTGGCCAGCTCGCGCGGCAGCGAGTCGGTGGAGAAGTACCACACGAACAGCAGCACCGCCGTGAGCGCGCCGAAGGCGGCCAGGCCCTTGCGGTCCCGGCGCACCTGCCACACGGCCACGCCCACCAGCGCCACGGCCAGGAGCAGCAGCAGGGCGTGCACCGCCGCGCCGCCGCCGCGCACCTGGAGGGCGTCGGTGTAGCCGAACAGGCCCGCGCCCATGGCCAGGCCGCCCGGGCGCCAGTTGCCGAAGATCATCGCGGCCAGGCCGATGTAGCCGCGGCCGCCGGTCTGGCCCTCCTGGTAGATCTGCGAGGCGACCACGGACAGGAACACTCCGCCCATGCCCGCCAGGCCGCCGGAGACGATCACCGCGACGTACTTGAGGCTGTACACCGGCACGCCCAGGGACTCGGCGGCGTCGGGGTTCTCGCCCACCGAGCGCAGCCGCAGGCCGAACGTGGTCCGCCACAGCACCAGGTAGGTCAGCGGGAACATCAGGATCGCGACGACCGTCAGCGCGGGCATGTTCGTGGTCGCGCCGAGCACCAGCGAGGCCAGGTCGCCGACCAGGAAGATCTCGCTGTCGGCGACCGGCCTGAGGACCTGCGCCACGAGGGGCAGGTCCCACACCGGGAACGAGGGCGCCGGGGGCGACTGGGCCGCGCCCGCGCCGGGCACGTCGGAGTAGACCAGGATCGACAGGTAGCGCATCGCGCCGAGCATGAGGATGTTGATCGCCACGCCGGAGACGATGTGGTCCACCGCGAAGGTCACCGTGGCCACGGCGTGCAGGAGCCCGCCCGCCATACCGGCGAGCACGCCCGCCAGCAGCCCGATCCACGGGTTGCCCGTGGACCAGGCGAAGTAGGCGCCGAACCAGGTGCCCAGGATCATCATGCCTTCAAGGCCGATGTTGATGACGCCCGCGCGTTCGGCCCACAGACCGCCCAGCGCGGCCAGCCCGATGGGCACCGCGAAGGTGATGGTGGTGCTGATGGTTCCCGCGTCGGTGAGCATGTCGTGCCCGGTGATGACCCGCAGTCCCGCCAGGGACACCAGCACCGCGCCGAACAGGGTGAGGATGCGCCAGCGCGCCCACCCCCGGGGCCGGGCGGCGGGTTTGGCCACCGGCTCCATCACGTTGATCTCCTGGCTCACGTGGCCTCCCCTCCGCGCCTGTCCTCGGGTTCGGGGGCGGTGCCCGCGTCGGTGGACCCGTCCGCGGGGGCCGGGGACGTCTCGTCCGCGGGCACCTTCACCGTCTCCGGTGCGGGCGACTCGGCGGTGGTGCCGAGCTGCCTGCCGATCTGCTGCTGCTGGTAGCGGCGGCCCCAGCGGTGCACGACCTCGTAGACCACGACCACGGTGAGGACGATGGTGGCCTGCGAGATGACCGCGATCTCCTGCGGGATGCCGTCGAAGGGCAGGATGCCCGACGCCTGGTTCAGGAAGGCCCAGAACAGGGCGGCGAAGACGATGCCCACGGGGTGGTTGCGGCCCAGCAGCGCGATGGCGATGCCGATGAAGCCGATGCCGGTCGGGAAGTCCAGGGCGTAGTAGTGCGCGCTGCCCAGCAGCTGGGGCAGGCCCACCAGACCGGCGACCATGCCCGAGAAGAGCATGGACAGGAACACCATCTTCTTGACGTTGACGCCGCTGGCCTCGGCCGCGGTCTGCGACTGGCCGGTGGCACGCAGCTCGAAGCCGAAGCGGGTGCGGTTGAGCATCACCCAGTAGCCGATGCCGACGGCCACGGCCAGGAACACGAACCCGAAGATCGTCTCGTCCGAGCCGAGGAAGCCCGCCGGGATGCCGGGCACCCAGGAGGACTCGGGCATCGGCGGGGTGCCGATGTTGTTGGTGCTGATCTCCACCGCGAGGCGGTCGGTGCTCAGCAGGTAGGCGGTGACGCCGGTGGCGATGGAGTTGAGCATGATCGTGGAGATCACCTCGGACACGCCGCGGGTCACCTTGAGGTACCCGGCGATGCCCGCCCACACGCCGCCCACGGCCACGGCCGTGATGACGATGACGATCTGGCTGAGCACCGGCGGCAGCATGATGTAGCCGCCCACGGCGGCCGACAGCAGCGCGGCGAGCCGGTACTGGCCGTCCACGCCGATGTTGAACAGCTTCATCTTGAAGCCGATCGCCACCGCGACCGCCGCCAGGTAGTACGTGGTGCCGTCGTTGACGATGCGCACCAGGCTGTTGGGCCGGGTGCCGTACTCCAGCATCCGCTCGAACGTGGCCAGCGGCGGGATGCCGCTGAAGAACAGCACGGCCGCGGTGACCGCGGTCGCGATGACCCCGGCGGCCAGGACCGCGGCGAAGGACAGCGCCAGCATGGCCGACAGCCGGTGGAACAGCCAGAAGGCCGCGGCGGATCCGACCAGCGCGCCCAGCGCGGCGGCCACCGGTTCGATCAGGGACAGGTCCAGGAACCACGCGGCCAGCAGACCTGCGGCCACCGACAGCACGAGGGCGGTGGGCACCACCAGCGTGTTGTGCAGGACCGTGCCCTCCTCGCGGGCGCCGTCCGCGCCCGCCCGGCGCTCGCGCGGCACCATGGGCCCGGACCAGGCCACGAAGGCGAAGGCCGCGACGACGCCGATGACCAGCGCGGCCCACCACAGCAGCCCTGTGTCCAGGGCGATGGTCAGCACCACGCCCAGGGCGATCGCGACGCCCGCGGCCGCGGGCGCGGGCAGGGTCCTCGCGGGACGGGGGATCCTACTCATGCGCCGCCCTCGCTTCCGTGTCGGTCGGCACCGCTGTCGCCTTCCGTGCTCTGGTCGGCCCGGTGCAGTCCGGCGCCGGTCATGGCCGAGCCCAGCTGTTCGGGTGTGACGGTGGTCGGGTCGGCCTGCGCGACCAGTCGGCCGCGCAGGATGACGTGGAGGGTGTCGGACATGCCGATCAGCTCGTCCAGGTCGGCGGAGACCAGCAGCACGGCCAGGCCCGCGGCCCGGGCGTCGCGCAGCTGCTCCCAGATGGCGGCCTGGGCGCCCACGTCCACGCCCCGGGTGGGGTGGGCGGCGACCAGGAAGCGCGGGGAGCCGCTCATCTCCCGGCCGATGATGAACTTCTGCTGGTTGCCGCCGGACAGGGCGTCGGCGATGACGTCGATGCCCGGGGTGCGCACGTCGTACTCGGCGACGATGCGCTCGGAGTCGGCGCGTGCGCCGGTCCGGTTGATCCAGGGGCCTCGGACGCTGGGCTCCTTGGTCTGGTGGCCGAGGATGCGGTTCTCCCACAGGGGGGACTCCAGCAGCACGCCGTGCCGGTGGCGGTCCTCGGGGATGTAGCCCACACCCGCCTCGCGGATCTTGAGGGTGGGCCAGCCGGTGATGTCCTGCTCCTCCAGGCGGATGCTCCCGGCGGCCAGCGGGCGCATGCCCATGATGGCCTCGATGAGCTCGGACTGGCCGTTGCCCTCGACACCGGCGATGCCGACGATCTCGCCCCGGCGGATGTCGGCGCTCACCCCGTCCACGACGGCGCGGCCGTCGGCGGAGTGCACGGTGACCCCGTCCAGGGACAGCACGACGTGGTCGGTGACGGTGGACTCGCGCAGCTCGGGCACGGGCAGCTCGCCGCCGACCATGAGCGTGGCCAGGTCCCGGGCGGTGGTGGTGCCCGGGTCCGCGGTGGCCACGGTGGTGCCGCGGCGGATCACGGTGATCTCGTCGGCGACGGAGAGCACCTCGTCCAGCTTGTGGGAGATGAAGATGACGGTCAGGCCCTCGCGCTTGAGCTCGCGCAGGTTGTCGAAGAGCTCGTCGACCTCCTGCGGGACCAGGACGGCGGTGGGCTCGTCGAGGATGATGGTCCGCGCGCCGCGGTAGAGGACCTTGAGGATCTCCACGCGCTGGCGGTCGCCCACGCCCAGTTCCTCCATGAGGCGGTCGGGGTCGACCCCCAGGCCGTACTGGCCGGACAGCTCGCGGATGCGCGCGCGGGCGCGGTTGCCGATGCCGTGGCGGCGCTCGGCGCCCAGGACCACGTTCTCCAGCACGGTGAGGTTGTCGGCGAGCATGAAGTGCTGGTGCACCATGCCGATGCCGTTGCGGATGGCGTCGGAGGGCGAGCCGAAGCGCACCTCGCGGCCCTGGACGTAGATGTGTCCCTCGTCCGGCCGGTGCATGCCGTACAGGGTCTTCATCAGCGTGGACTTGCCCGCACCGTTCTCGCCGACGATGGCGTGCACGGTACCGGGAGCCACGCTGATGTCGATGTCGTGGTTGGCCACGACGCCGGGAAAACGCTTGGTGATCCCGCGCAGCTCAACGGCGGGGGGTGCCAGGGCCCCCTCGCCCGATGGCGTGCTGCTCATCTGTCTCCTCGTGGAATGTGCGGTGTGGCGCCGCGGAACCGGCCGGGTCGCGGCCGCTGCCGGACGCCCCGCCGCCGAACGGCAACCGGGGCGGCACCGACCGGGGATCTACCCCGGTCGCTGCCGCCCGTGGATGCTGGCCGCCGCGGGCGACCCCGCGACGACGGTCGCGCGTGGCGCGGTCTACGGCTCGGTCGGGACCTCGATCTCGCCGTCGATGATCTGCTGCTTGATCTCGTCCAGCTGCTCCTGGACGGGGCTGATCGCCTCCTCGTTGGAGGTGGTGTAGTCCACACCGCCGTCGGCGAGCTCGAAGCGCTGGACGCCGCCCTCGACCCCGTCCTCGGTGGCGGCGGAGATCAGCTCGAACACGGCCACGTCCACCTGCTTGATGGCGGAGGTGAGCACGTGCGGCTTCTGGTCCTCGGCGGCGTTCTCGTACTGGTCGCTGTCGACGCCGATGAAGGTGAAGTCGTTGGCCACGGCCGACTCCAGGATGCCGTTGCCCGACGCGCCGGCGGCGTGGTAGATCACGTCCGCGCCGCGGTCGTACTGGGCCTGGGCGGTCTCACGGCCCTTGGCGGGGTCGCTGAAGCCGCTGAAGTCCGGCGGCTGGCTCAGGTAGTCGACCTCGACGGTGATGTCCTCGTTGACGTGCTCCACGCCCGCGGCGTAACCGGCCTCGAACTTGCGGATCAGCGGGGTCTCGACGCCGCCGACGAAGCCGACGTGGTCCTCCTCGGTGGTCAGCGCCGCGGCGGCGCCGGCCAGGAAGGAGGCCTGCTCCTCGGCGAAGACCAGGCTGGTGACGTTGTCGATGTCGGCGATCTCGGAGTCCACGATGGCGAAGTGGACGTCCGGGTACTCCGGCGCGACCGCGCGCACGGCGCCGTCGTAGGCGAACCCGACGGCGATGACGACGTCGTAGCCCTCCTCGGCCATCGTGGCCAGGCGGTCCTCCTTGGCGGACTCGGCCTCGCCGTCGCTGGGCTCGAAGTCGTTGACCTCGACGCCGAGCTCCTCGGCCGCCCGCTCCAGTCCCCGGTAGGCCGAGTCGTTGAAGGAGCGGTCGCCGCGACCGCCGACGTCGTAGGCCAGGCCGACCTGGAGCTCGGAGGCGGACTCCTCGCCGCCGCCCTCGCCGCCACCGCCCTCTTCGGCCGCGCTGTCACACGCGGTGAGGGCGAGCACACCGGCCGCCGCGGCCGCGGCGAACCTGACTGTGTTGCTGCGCTTCACTTCTCACTCCTCTTACGCCCTCTCAGCGGCCAGCATTCGCTCGCGACCGACCTGAGTTCTGCAGCCGGACGATATCCGGTGGCCGAAAGTACATCTAACCAACGGGCGGAGTTGTTATGAAGGCGAGAGCGTAGCGACACGGGTCCTTACCCGAAAGTCGACAAGCGTGCGCCCGAAGCGGTCGGCGGTGTTTCGGGATTGTGTTGCGGGGAAGCCGGTCCCCGCCCCGACACGGCATTACCACGCATGGCTTCGCCCCCTTCACCGGTTGTCACAGCGGCACGTCGGAGGGGGCCGGTCTAGACCGGACTAACCGCGTCGGGCGGCGGGACGGCGGGGCTCCGCCCGGCGTCAGTCGGCCAGGAAGTCCAGCACGGCCTGCCGGAAGTGCCGGGAGGAGACGGCGTTGGCGTGGTCGCGCCCGGGGATCTCCACGTGCGTGCCGCCGCAGCGCTCGGCCAGGGCCGCGGCCCCCTCGGCGAGCGGATCCCGGGCGCCCGAGACCAGCAGCACCGGAAACCCGCTGAGCGGGGGCTCGGCGTCGAAGGGGCGCGAGGCCTGGCCGCGCGCGCAGGCGGCCAGCGCGGCGGGGTCGTTGGAGGGCAGGGCGGCCACCGTCCGGTAGACGTGGTCGAAGGGCGTGTCCCCGGAACCGGGGTCGGACAGATCCGTTCCGGCGAAGGCGTTTTTCGGTCCGAAACCGCCGAGAACCACCCGTCTGACGCGTTCGGGAGCGGTCAGCGCGAGTTCCCAGGCCAGACGCGAACCCATGGAGTAACCGACCACGTCGACCTTGTCCACCGCCAACTCGTCGAGCATGGAGACGAGGTCGGCGACGAAGTGTCCGGGCAGGTAGAAAGCGCTGTCGGTCGGTTTGTCACTGTTTCCGTGACCGCGCAGATCCGGCCCGATCACCCGTAGCCCAGCCGACTCCAGGGCCCGCGTCCACCCGGCGGCCCGCCAATTCATGCCGAAGTCGGTGCCGAAACCGTGCAAGAGAAGCACGGGGGCCCCGCCCCCCTGACCCTGCGGGCGCAAATCCGCATAACGCATTGTCACGCCGTCGGTGAGATTCGCGGACATGAAAACCACCCACCATGTTCTCGAAAAGAAAAGGGAAAAAGGCGGGGCCCGGTCGGATTTTCCTCCGAATGGTGCGCGCCCGGGCGCGCCGCCGTTCGTGTCTTCCTCCGGACGGGCCCCGCGGTCGGCCGCCGTCAGTCCGTGGGGGGCCTGAGCCGCACCCGGCGGGCGGGCCGGGCCTGCTCCTCGGGGACGCGGCCCACGATGCCCGCCCGCGGCGCGTCGCCGGAGGACTGGACCGCGAAGGTCACCAGGGGCGCGCCGACCGGGACCACCTGGTCCTCCCCGGCGTGCAGCTCGACGATCCGGCCCGCCTGGGGCGAGGGGATGACCACCGCGGACTTGGTGGTCTCCACCTCCACCAGGGGGGCGTTGCGCTCGATCTCCTCGCCCACGGCGACCTGCCACTCCAGGACGGTCGCCTCGACCAGCCCCTCGCCCAGGTCGGGGAGGGAGAAGGTGATGTTGTCTTCTGCCATGGTCGCTCTAGTACTCCAGGGTCCGTTGCACCGCGAGCAGGACGCGGTCGATGGTCGGCAGGTACTGCGGCTCCAGGGGACCCGCGGGGTAGGGCACGTCGAACCCGGTGACGCGCTGGACGGGGGCGGACAGGTCGCGGAAGCAGTGCTCGGTGACCAGGGCGGCCACCTCCGCGCCGAGCCCGGCGGTCAGCGGCGCCTCGTGCACGACCACGGCCCGTCCGGTGCGCGCGACGGAGGCGGCCATCCCGGCGGCGTCCAGGGGCTTGAGCCAGCGCAGGTCCAGCACCTCCAGGTCCACGCCGTCCTCGGCGGCCAGCTCGGCCACCTGGACGCAGCGGTGCACCATGGCGCCCCAGGCGATGAGGGTGGCGTGCCTGCCGGGGCGCACGACGCGGCTGGTGCCGATGGGCTCGCTGGGCTCGCGCAGCCGCACGGGCCTGCGGTCCCAGTAGCGGGCCTTGGGCTCCATGTAGACGACGGGGTCGTCGGAGCGCACCGACTGGAGCAGCAGGCTGTAGGCGTCGGCGGGGTCCGAGGGAGCGGCGACCTTGAGGCCGGGGGTGTGGGCGAAGAGCGCCTCCAGGCTCTCGCCGTGGTGCTCGGGCGCCTGGATGCCGCCGAAGGAGGGCAGGCGCAGGGTGATCGGCATGGGGGTCGCGCCGCGGGTGCGGTAGTTCATGCGCGCCACCTGGTTGACGATCTGGTCGATCGCGGGGTAGGCGAAACCGTCGAACTGGAGCTCGGGGACGGGTCGCCAGCCGTTCATGGCCAGGCCGACCGCCATGCCCATGATGGCGGACTCGGCCAGCGGGGTGTCGAAGACGCGCGTGTCCCCGAACTCCTTCTGGAGCCCGTCGGTGACGCGGAAGACCCCGCCCAGGGCGCCCACGTCCTCGCCGAAGACCAGCACGTCGGGGTCCTCGGCGAGCAGGTCGCGCAGGGCGCGGTTGATGGCCTGCTGCATGGACAGCTCGACCACGGGGGCCTCGGCGGCGGTGTCGGCGCGTTCGATCAGCTCGGTCACAGCTCGACCTCTTCCTGCCAGGTGCGGCGCTGCCGGGTCAGCTCCTCGGTGGTCTCCCGGAAGACGTGGGTGAACAGCTCCGACCCGTCCGGTTCGGGCGCGGCGGCCACGCCGTCGCGGATGCGCTCGGCCTCCCGGCGGGCCTCGGCGTCGACCCGGGCGAGTTCGCCCTCGTCGGCGTGCCCGGCGGCGAGCAGGGCCTCGCGCAGCAGGGTGACGGGGTCGCGCTCGCGCCAGCGCTGGGCCTCGGCGTCGTCGCGGTAGCGGCCGGGGTCGTCGGAGGTGGAGTGCGGCTCCACGCGGTAGGTGAGCGCCTCGATGAGGGTGGGCCCCTCGCCGCGGCGGGCCCGGGCGACGGCCTCGGCGGTGGCCTCGTGGACCGCGCCCGCGTCGTTGCCGTCCACCAGCACTCCGGGCATGCCGTAGCCCTCGGCGCGCGCGCTGACCGAGCCGCCCGCGACCTGGCGGTGGTTGGGCACCGACAGCGCCCACTGGTTGTTCTGGCAGAAGAAGACCACGGGGGCGCCGAAGACCCCGGCGAAGTTCATGGCCTCGTGGACGTCGCCCTCGGAGCTGGCGCCGTCGCCGAAGTAGGCCAGGGCCACGCCGTCGTCGCCGCGCAGCCGCTCGCCCACGGCCCAGCCGACCGCGTGCGGGACGGGGCCGCCGACCACGGCGTTGACGGCGCCGAACCGCGAGGCCGCGACGTCGTAGAGGCCGCCGTGCCACAGGGCCCGGTGGGTGGCCATGTAGCCGACCATCTCCACCCCGTAGGCCAGGGCGGAGGCCATCTCCCGGTAGGTGGGGAAGACGAAGTCGCGCGCGGGGTCCAGGGCCGAGGCGCTGGCGACCTGGGCGGCCTCCTGGCCGCGCACGGACACGTAGGCGGGGAAGACGCCCTGGCGCTGGAGGGCGATGGCCTCGGTGTCCAGGTCGCGCGCGGTCCTCATGTGGCGGTAGAGGGCACGGGTGAGCTCGGGCGGCAGGTGGCCCACGGTGACGGCGCCCCGGTCCGCCGGCCCGTGGGGGGCGGGGTCCGGACGCACGGCGCCTCCGTCGGGGGCGGCGGCCCCGGGCCTTGCGCGCAGCGGGTCCTGGGGCGAGGGCGGGCGACTGGCGGGCATGTCGAGCGGCTCCCAACGTGGCCCTGCCCCGCACGGTGGCGCGGTCCGGGCTCCGGGTGGTGTCTGTCCTGCACACAGATTCTCCGGAAGATTCGACACTTTCGCTAGATATCAGCCGCTACTTGATACATATGGGAATGAAATCCGCCATATGGTCCTCTAGCGTCCAGCACGAACCCCGTTCCACCCGAGAAAACGACACACGGGCCTGTACACCCCACGAACGCCCTCGGCCCCCGGGGGAGTGCGAGCCGCGACCGGGAGCGCACGCGGGGTCGCCGGGAGGGGGGTCCACGGTCACGGAACAGCCGCGATCGGCCGCGGCGGGCGCACTTCGCGGCGCCGAGCGCATACGTTCGAGGCACCGGTCATCCGGTCAACGAAACCCCCCGATTTCCCGACACTTGGACCCCACGGAACCCCGCGGCAAGAAGTTCTGTCGTGTTCCGGGCCGCGTGGTGTAGACGCCGCCGGTCCGGGAAACCACCCCATCCACCGACAGCGTCGGCCACGAGTACAGTCGGACTCCCGACGCGCCTCCCCCCGCCCGTCGGACCCCGCGCCAGGGTCCCCGCTCCCGTCCTCCTCCGGCGCCGCCCCCGCGGCGGCCGGAGGGGGTGCCCGAACGCCGCGCATCTCGCCGACTGAGATTCCGATAGACGGAAACAACGTTTACCTGGTAACTCGTTAGCCCCGGTCAACGACGACAGTGAGGGGCTTCGTCCTGAAACAAGAGCACACGAGGAGCACGCACATGGCCATGGGCGACCAGCGGAGGAACGGCCGGCGGCCGGACACGACCGACCAGACGATCCTGAGCGCGCTCGCCAAGGACGCGCGGACCGGGATCACCGAGATCGCCGCACTGGCCAACGTGTCCCGCGCGACGGCCTACAACCGCATCAAGCGGCTCACCGACGAGGGCGTCATCCGCGGCTACTCCGTGGTGACCGACCACTCCAAGATGGGGCTCGGCGTCACCGCGCTCGTCCTCATCTCGGGCAGCCAGCCGGACTGGCGCGCCAACCGGGAGATCCTGTCCTCCTACCCCGAGATCGAGTACTGCTGGTACGTCGTGGGCTCGGCGGACATCGTCCTCCTCGTCCGCGTCGCCAACACCAACCAGCTCCGCGACCTGATCCTCACCCGGTTGCAGTCGCTTCCCGGTGTGACGTCCACCCAGACGCTCACCGTCATCGACGAGGTCGTGCACCGGCCGGTCGTGGAACCCTCCGACGGCGACTGAGCGGCGCCCTCAACCCCCGACAGCCACGGTGACCGAGGCCATCAGCTCGGCGAGCAGGTCCGAGCCCAGTGCGCGGGTGGCCGCCACGTCACCGTCCACATCCAGCACCACCTCGACGTAGGCCTTCAGCTTGGGCTCGGTCCCCGAGGGCCTGAGCGTCACACGTCCCCTGCCCTCCAACCGGAAGCGCAGGGCGTCCGTCGGCGGCAGACCCGCGTGTCCGGCGGCGAAGTCGTCCACCCCCACCACCCGCAGGGGACCGAACGCGGCGGGCGGTTCGGCGCGCAACCGCCGCATCGCCGCGGAGATGACCGACAGGTCCTCCACCCGCACCGACAGCTGGTCGCTCAGGTGCAGGCCGTACCGGCGCGCCTGGTCGTCGAGCAGGTCGAGCAGGGTCGCCCCCCGCCGCCTGGCGCGGGCGGCGAGCGCCGCGGCCACCAGGGCCGCGCTGATCCCGTCCTTGTCCGCGACCGGACGGCCGCCGTCGGCGCCCACGCAGTAGCCCAGCGCCTCCTCGAACGCGAAGACCCGCCGCTGCCCGGGGCCGCCCGCGCGCGCCAGCCACTTGAAGCCGGTGAGGGTCTCCTCGTAGTGCACGCCCCGGTCGCGGGCGATCTTGCCGAGCAGGCTGGAGGAGACGATCGAGGCGGCCACCACCCGGTCGGACCCGCTGGTGTGGTCGAGCACGTACTCGGCCAGCAGCCCGCCCACCTCGTTGCCGGTGAGCAGGCCGTGCCCGGGGACCGCGAGCGCGAGCCGGTCGGCGTCGGGGTCGTTGGCGATGACCAGGTCGGAGCGGTCGGCGGCGCCGGTGGCCAGCGCCATGTCCATGGCACCGGGCTCCTCCGGGTTGGGGAAGTCCACGGTCGGGAAGTCGGGGTCGGGCTCGAACTGGGCGGCGACCACGGACGGGCGGGGGAACCCGGCCCGCCCCATCGCCGCCAGCAGCACCCGGCCGCCCACCCCGTGCATGGCGGTGTAGGTGGTGGCCAGGTCGCGGTCCTCGCCCGGGACCAGCGCGGTGACCGCGTCCAGGTACCGCTCCACCGCCTCCTCCCCCAGCACCGTCCACCCCTCGCCCAGGGGCAGTTCGTCGACCGGGCCCACCGCGTCGATGGCGGCGGAGATCTCGGCGTCGGCCGGGGAGACGATCTGGGTTCCCGCGTCGGCGGCGCCGCCCGCCTTGGCGGCCCCCGCGTAGACCTTGTAGCCGTTGTCCCGGGGCGGGTTGTGGCTGGCGGTGACCATGATCCCGGCGTCGGCGCCCAGGTCGCGGACGGCGAAGGCCAGCACGGGGGTGGGCAGCGGTCCGGGCATGAGGGACACGCGGTGCCCGGCACCGGTGAGGACGGCGGCGCTGTCGCGCGCGAAGTCCGCCGAGCGGTGCCGGGCGTCGTAGCCGATGACCACGTGCCCGGGGCCCTCGCCGAGCCAGGCGGCGATCCCCGCGGCGGCCCGCATGACCACCACCCGGTTCATCCGGTTGGGGCCCGCGCCGAGGGCGCCGCGCAGTCCGGCGGTGCCGAACTCCAGGCGGGCCCCGAAGCGGGAGTCCAGGTCGGCCAGCGCGTCGGCCTCGCCCCGGTCGGCGCGCTCCACCAGTCCCGCCAGCTCCGCGCGCGTGTCGGGGTCGGGGTCCTGGGCGATCCAGCGCCTGGCCCGGGCGAGGTCGGTCATGGGAGCTCCCCTCAGAGCTTGGCGGTGATGTCGGCGAGCAGGCGTCCGACGGTCGCGGCGGCGTCCCGGCCGGTGGCCAGCACGTCCTCGTGGTCGAGGTTGGCCCCCGTGAGCCCGGCCGCGACGTTGGTGACCAGGGACAGGCCCAGGACGCGGGCGCCCGCGGCGCGGGCGGCGATCGCCTCCAGCACGGTGGACATGCCGACCAGGTCGGCGCCCATGGCGCTGAGCATGCGGATCTCGGCGGGCGTCTCGAAGTGCGGGCCGGGCATGGCCGCGTACACGCCCTCGGGCAGGGAGGGGTCCACCGAGCGGGCCAGCTCGCGCAGGGCGGGAGTGTAGGTCTCGGTGAGGTCGACGAAGGTCGCGCCGGTCAGCGGGGACCGCGCGGTCATGTTGAGGTGGTCGGCGATGAGCACCGGGGAGCCCACCGCGTAGGCGGGGTTGATGCCGCCCGCGGCGTTGGTCAGCACGACCGTGGTGGCCCCGGCCGCCACGGCGGTGCGCACGCCGTGCACGACGGCGTCGGTGCCGTGGCCCTCGTACAGGTGGGTGCGGCCCAGGAAGGCGAGCAGGGAGCGGTCGCCCGCCCTGATGCTGCGCACGGTGCCGCTGTGGCCCTCCACGGCCGGGGGCACGAAGCCGGGCAGGTCGGTGGTGGGCAGCTCCTGACCGGAGTCGCCGAGCAGGTCGGCCGCGGAGGCCCACCCCGATCCCATGACCAGGGCGACGTCGTAGGCGTCCACGCCGGTGCGCGAGCGCAGTTCGGCGGCGGCCTCCTCGGCGGCTGCCTGGGGTGTGCGAGTCACAGCGGGTCTCTCCGTTCGTTGGTGCCCGGGAAGGGTTCACGGACGCGGTGCCGTACGCGTGATCCTGCTACCCGCGGCGCGTCCGGGCGGCCCGGACGCGCCGCGGGTACGGGATCGTCGCCGGTGGAACCCGTGTGTCACACCGGCCGCGGCCTCGGCGCCCCCTAGATCCCCACGGGGTGCCAGACCGTCTTGGTCTCCAGGAAGGGCTTCAGGCGCGCGGTGCCGGGGTCGGGGTCGAGCCAGGCCTCCTCGCCGCCGTCGGAGCCGGGGCCCGGGCGCAGCACCCGGGTGAGGGTGTCGGCGGCGGCCCTCTCGAACTCCGCGGCCAGGTCCCCGGCGCCGGTCAGGTCCAGGGCGTTGACGTCGGCGTGCGAGGCCAGGTGGGGGCCCAGCTCCGGCACGCGTCCGGTGAGCAGGTTGACCACGCCGCCCGGCAGGTCGGAGGTGGCCAGCACCTCGGCCAGGTCGATCGCGGCCAGCGGAGCGTCCCCGGAGGTGACCACGACGGCGGTGTTGCCGGTGGCGATCACGGGGGCGACCACGGAGGTCAGGCCGAGCAGCGGCGCGTTCTGGGGGGCGAACACCGCGACCACGCCGGTGGGCTCGGGCGCGGAGTGGTTGTAGTAGGGACCCGAGACGGGGTTGGCGCCGCCCAGGACCTGGGCGACCTTGTCGGTCCAGCCCGCGTAGTACACCCACCGGTCCACGGCGGCGTCGACCACGCGTTCGGCGTCGGCGCGGGAGAGGCCCTGCGCGGCCACGGCCTGGGCGGCGAACTGGTCGCGGCGCCCCTCCAGCATCTCCGCGACCCGGTACAGGATCTGGCCGCGGTTGTAGGCGGTGCGGCCCGACCAGCCGCCGAAGGCCTTGCGCGCGGCGGCCACGGCGTCGCGGGCGTCCTTGCGGGAGGCGAGCGAGGCGTTGGCCAGGTGCTGGCCGCTGGCGGAGGTCACGGGGTAGCTCCTGCCCGATTCCGAGCGGGGGAAGGCCCCGCCCAGGTAGAGCTTGTAGGTCTTGCGGACCGCCAGCCGGGCGGGCGCGGCGGCGTCGGCCGTGCCCTTCGCGGCCTTGACGGCCTTGGCCGCGCTCTTGGCGGTCTTCCGGTTCTCGCGCCGCTCAGCCAAGGTAGGCCTCCAATCCGTGCCGCCCGCCCTCGCGGCCGTATCCCGACTCCTTGTAGCCGCCGAAGGGGCTGGTCGGGTCGAACTTGTTGAACGTGTTGGACCAGATCACTCCGGCGCGCAGGCGTTCGGCGGTCCAGAGCATGCGCGAGCCCTTCTCGGTCCACACCCCGGCGGAGAGGCCGTAGGGGGTGTTGTTGGCCTTGGCCACGGCCTCCTCGGGGGTGCGGAAGGTCAGCACCGAGAGCACGGGGCCGAAGATCTCCTCGCGGGCCACGCGGTGGGACTGGCTGACGCCGGTCAGGACGGTGGGCGCGAACCAGTAGCCGCTCGCGGGCAGCTCGCAGGCGGGCGACCAGCGCTCGGCGCCCTCGGCCTCGCCGGTGTCGGTGAGTTCGCGGATGCGCTCCAGCTGCGCGGCGGAGTTGATCGCGCCGATGTCGGTGTTCTTGTCCAGCGGGTCGCCCAGGCGCAGCCTGGCGATGCGCTCCTTGAGCCGGGGCAGCAGTTCCTCGGCGATCGACTCCTGGACCAGCAGCCGCGAACCCGCGCAGCACACGTGGCCCTGGTTGAAGAAGATGCCCGAGACGATGCCCTCGACCGCCTGGTCCAGGGCCGCGTCGTCGTAGACGATGTTGGCGCCCTTGCCGCCCAGCTCCAGGGTGAGGCGCTTGCCGGTGCCCGCGACCGAGCGGGCGATCTGGCGGCCCACTCCGGTGGAGCCGGTGAAGGCCACCTTGTCGGCGCCCGGGTGCTCCACGAGGGCCCGGCCGGTCTCGCCCGCGCCGGTGAGGATGTTGACCACGCCCGGGGGCAGGTCGGCCTCCTGGCAGATCTCGGCGAAGGCCAGCGCGGTGAGCGGGGTGGTCTCGGCGGGCTTGAGCACGACGGTGTTGCCGGTGGCCAGCGCCGGTGCGACCTTCCAGGCGAGCATGAGCAGCGGGAAGTTCCACGGGATGACCTGGGCGGCCACGCCCAGCGGGCGCGGGTCGGGGCCCAGCCCGGCGTGGGCGAGCTTGTCGGCCCACCCCGCGTGGTAGAAGAAGTGCGCGGCGACCAGCGGCAGGTCGACGTCGCGCGTCTCCTTGATGGGCTTGCCGTTGTCCATCGACTCCAGCACGGCCAGCTCGCGCGAGCGCTCCTGGATGATGCGGGCGATGCGGAACAGGTACTTGCCGCGCTCGGCGCCGGGCATCGGCCCCCAGACGGTGTCGAAGGCGCGGCGGGCGGCGGCGACGGCCCGGTCCACGTCGGCGGGTCCGGCGACGGCGACCCGGGCGAGCTCGGTCTCGTCGGCGGGGTTGAGGGTGGTGAGGTACTCGCCGCCCTCGGCCGGGGTGAAGGCGCCGTCGACGAACAGCTCGTAGTTCTCGCGCAGGGTGACGACGGAGCGGGACTCCGGTGCGGGCGCGTACTCGAAGATCACGGCTCTCAGTCCAGCGTGTAGTAGTCGGGGCCCGGGTAGGTGCCGGTGGACAGCCTGGTGCGCTGCATGAGCAGGTCGTTGAGGAGGCTGGAGGCGCCGATACGGAACAGGTCGGGGGTCAGCCAGTCGGGGCCGGCGACCTCGTTGACCAGGACCAGGTTGCGGATGGCGTCCTTGGTGGTGCGGATGCCGCCCGCGGGCTTGACGCCCACGCGCCTGCCGGTGGCGGCGTGGTGGTCGCGGACCGCCTCCAGCATGACGAGGGTGACCGGCAGGGTGGCGGCCGGGGACACCTTGCCGGTGGAGGTCTTGACGAAGTCGCCCCCGGCCCGGATGGCCAGGTGGGAGGCGCGGCGCACGTTGTCGTAGGTGGCCAGCTCGCCGGTCTCCAGGATGACCTTGAGGTGGGCGGTGCCGCAGGCCTCCTTGACCGCGGCGATCTCCTCGAACACCTTGAGGTAGTCGCCGGACAGGAAGGCGCCGCGGTCGATGACCATGTCGATCTCGCTGGCGCCGTCGGCGACCGCGCGGCGGGTGTCGGCGAGCTTGACCTCCATGGGCGCCCGGCCGGAGGGGAAGGCGGTGGCCACCGAGGCCACGCCGACCCCGGTGCCGCGCAGCGCCTCGACGGCGGTGGCGACCATGTCGGGGTAGACGCACACGGCGCCCACGCGGGGCACGGTGGTGTCGGCGGGGTCGGGGTGGGCGGCCTTGGCGCACAGGGCCCGGACCTTGCCGGGGGTGTCGGCGCCCTCCAGGGTGGTCAGGTCCACCATGGTGATGGCCAGGTCGATGGCCCGGGCCTTGGCGGTGGTCTTGACCGACCGGGTGGACAGGTCCTGGGCGCGGGCTCGCGCGCCGACCTCGTCCACGCCCGGGAGGCCGTGCAGGAACGCGCGGAGTTCGCGGTTGGTCGCCGCCTCGGGCGCGAATGCGGTGTGGGGCACGGGCACCTACAGCTCGTCGGGTTGCTGGCCTGCCCGTCCGCTGTGGCCAGCGGAAACGGGGCTCGCGGCGCGGCGCGCGGGGAGTTCTTCCCCCGGGGCCGGGCCGTCAGGCAGTCACCCTAACGCCGGGCGGAGCCGCCGTCAGCATCCGTCCGGATCGAGCCGCCCAAGGTTGGAGGAGCCTCCAACGCCTGCTCTGGGTATTCGTCGTCCTTTCCTCCAATCCGGCACGGAAAACCCTCAGAAAAGGACATCCGCGCTGTTCTGTCACCGCTGGGATGGACATGCGCGGTCTAGACCGGACCACTCCCTTTTCGCCACGTGGGCGGGATGCGAGACTGGCCCGAATCCTCCCCCCGGCCCGCCCCGCCGGCCCGGGAGCCGGAGGAGCGGACCCGAGGTGACGGGAGCGGTGATGTCGGCCGGAGAGCGGAGCGAGCCACGAGCGGACGGGGCGGAGCCGGTGCGCCTGGTGAGGCTGGACAGGGCCACGCCGGAGGCGGACCTGCTGCGGGAGACCGTGCTGCGCCACCGCCTGCCGCCCGGTCAGCGCGGCCACGTGCGGCTGCCGGTGACCACCCTGCCCGCCGCCGACGCCGACCCGGCACGCACGCCCTTCGCCGTCGTCGGCCCGGGAGCCGTCGCCGACGCCGCCGGGGCGCGGGCGGCCTGCGCGGGCTTCGGCGTGCTGGACCGGGCCGTGCACGCGCGCGACCTGGTACCCGACCCGGCGCGGGCGGTGCTGCTGCGCGCCTTCTACGTCACCACCGCCTGGCAGAACCGGGGCGTGGGAAGGGCCGTGTGCTCTCCGCCGCTGCTGGACCGGTTGGCGGCGCAGGTGGCGCCGGAGGCGGCCGAGCTGGTGCTGTGCGTGGACGAGGCCAACCACGCGGCGGCCCGCGTCTACGGGCGCGCCGGGTTCGTCTTCACCGGCCGCCGCTTCGTGGACGCGGCGGGGGGACCGCAGCTGGTGATGGCCCGCCCGGTGGAGCGGGGCTGAGCGGGGTCAGGGGGGTCCGGCGCGGTCCGGGCCGGGCGGGAGGGGGCGGTGGCCCGGCGAGGAGCCGCCCGGGACCTGCCGAGTCCACTGCCGGGGACGCCCTCTCCCCGTCCTCGCAGGCCCGGGGGAAGGGCTCGTCTAGGCTGGGGACATGGCGGAGTTCCGGATCAGCAGCGATGACGAGCGGGTCGACCTGCGCAGGATGGCGGTGGCCCTGGCCGAGTCCCAGGGGTGGGCGCGCGAGGAGGTCAGCGTCTGGGACAACCGCCGCGGCGAGGTGATCGTGACGGTGGACGACTCCCTGCTGCGCAAACCGGAGGCCGACCCCCTGCACCGCGCCCGGCACACCCCCCGCGACGTGCACGAGGCCTGCGAGACGCTGCGCCGTGAGGAGGCGTCCCTGCGCCGCGTGGACTTTCGCGTGCTGCGCGACGAGACCGCGCGCTTCTTCTCGGCCGGGTGGACCGTCGCCGACGCCCTGCACGCGCTGGGGCACCGCCCCGACGGCGTGCCCTGGCCGAGCGGCCCCGACTACCAGGGCACCGACTGGCTGCACGCCCGCCTGAAGGCGTGGCGCACCCCCGACGGCGACATCCGGCCCTCCAGGTCGCAGGAGGACGCGCAGCTTCGGGTGATCAGCAGGGCGGGGCTGCCCATGGACATCGGCCTGCCCGAGGACGCCGAGGTCGCGCAGCGTCCCGTGGCCAGTCCGGCGGTCGCGCGGTCGGCGGCCGACGACGCGCGCAGGCTCATGCGCCAGAACGCGCGGACCACCACCGACTCCCTGGCCCACCGCGACCGCACCTCGGCCAGGATCACGCGGGGGGATCGTCGCTAGGACGGCGGGGAGGGCGCCCGTGGGCGGCGGATCTTCGCTCCTCCACCAGGGCGACCATGCCGTCGGCGGCCTCGCCCAGGAGGAGTTCGGCCGGTCCCCTGCCCGCCGTCAGCCGCCACAGGGTGGCGAAGGCCAGCGCCCCCAGGACGAAGCCCTCCAGCAGCCACGGCTGGTGCCAGCCGATCCCGCCGGAGGCGGCGATGACCACCGCCAGGGCCAGGATGTGCCCGGTGTAGACGGTCAGCGGCATCCGGCCGACCGAGGTCAGCGGGTACATGAGGACCCGGAAGCGGTCGCACAGGAACATGCACACCACCAGCACCACGAGTCCCTGGCCGACCGCCTCGGCGATCTCGAAGGTGGTACCGGTGTGGGGCGTGCCGACCGCCAGCCACCACCAGGAGTCGGTGGGCACCTGGCCCGAGAGCGACTGCGTCTCCTCCACCACCGCGGCGCGCACCAGGGCCGCCGTCGCCTCGTCGGTCGCCTCCCCGGAGGGCAGGCCGGTCAGGGCGGGGCCGCTGGCCCGCACCAGGCGGTCCATGCCGCCCAGCGGGCCGAGCAGGACCCAGGAGCCGAGGTGGCCGAGCAGGAGCAGGGCCGCGCCGGAGGCCAGCAGGCGCAGCCGCACCGCGGTGGCGGCCAGGTCCAGCCGCCCCAGCGCCATCCCCGCGGTCACGAAGGCCATGAAGGTGATCGCCGGGTAGTAGCCGGTCAGGAGGAACTCGCTGAGCGAGGCCAGCGAGGACGTGCGCGGCGAGGGCGGGAAGACGTCGTCGCGCAGCAGGAACGAGAGCGGCGGGCCGAGCACGGCCAGGGCGCCCGCCACCGTCCACAGCGCGCCCGCGCGCAGCTTGAGCAGGGGCAGGGCCAGCACGAAGAAGCCCGCGTAGTAGGTCAGGATGATGGCGACCGGGACCCCCATGAGGTCCAGTACCAGGCCCAGCACGCCGATGAGCGCCGCGCGGGTGAGGATGCGCACGACGGCCCCGCGCAGGCGGTCGCCGCCGACCGGGTCGGTGCGCCCGGTCATCATGGCCAGGGAGGTCCCCGCCAGGAGGGCGAAGAGCGCCGAGGAGTTGCCGCGCACGACGCCGTGCACGTCCCAGGCGTAGCCCTCGGGCGACAGCAGCCCCATGGACTCCACCCCGAGGTGGACGACGAACATCCCGAACACCGCGAGGGCGCGTGCGGCGTCGATGCCGTCGATCCGGCCCCGGCCCGAGGACGGGCCCGCGGGGGCGGCGGAGGTCTCGCCGGACTGGTTCTGTGTCACGCCCGTCAGGCTATGCCGTCGCCCGCGCGGCAACAACGGGCCGGGGCGCGTGGCCGTCACCGGCCACGCGCCCCGGCGCGGTCGCCGTCAGCCCGCGTTCTCCCGCTCCCCGGCCAGGGTGCTGAAGAAGTCGAGCGCCTCGGGGTTGGCCAGTGAGTCGCGGCTGGCGACCCGGTCGGGCCGCTCCCCCATGAGGATGCGCTTGACCGGCACCTCCAGGACCTTGCCCGACAGGGTCCGGGGCACCGCGCCGATGACGCGGACGCGGTCGGGCACGTGGCGGGGCGAGCAGTCGGTGCGGATGCGGCGGGCGATCTCCCGGGGCAGGTCGCCCTCCAGGTCGGCGCCCTCCCGCAGCACGGTGAACAGCTCGATCCGGGAGGAGCCGTCGGCCTGGGGCACGTCCACGACCAGCGCGTCGACGACCTCGTCCAGGGCCAGGACCGCGCGGTAGATCTCGCTGGTGCCCATGCGCACGCCGCCGCGGTTGATGGTGGAGTCGGAGCGGCCGTAGATGACCGCGGTGCCGCGGTCGGTGATCGCGATCCAGTCGCCGTGCCGCCAGACGCCCGGGTAGACGGAGAAGTAGCTCTCGCGCAGCCGCTCGCCGCTGTCGTCGCCCCACAGGAACAGCGGCATGGACGGGGCGGGTTCGGTGACGACGAGTTCGCCGACCTCGTTGACCAGCTCCTTGCCGTCGGGGTCCCAGGAGGCCACGGCCATGCCCAGGGCCCGGGACTGGATCTCGCCCTCGTGGACGGGCAGGGTCGGGGTGCCGCCGACCAGACAGCTGCACACGTCGGTGCCGCCGGAGGTGGAGAACAGCCACAGGTCCTCGCCGAACTCCTCGTAGACCCAGGAGAAGGCCTCGGGGCTGAGCGGCGAGCCGGTGGAGCCGATGGCCTTGAGCGCGGACAGGTCGCGGCCCCGGCGGGGGTGGACGCCCTCCTTCATGCAGGAGGAGAGGAACCCGGCGCTGGTGCCGAAGACGGTGACCCCGGCCTCGGCGGCCAGGTCCCACAGGGCGCCCAGGTCGGGGGCCGCGGGGCTGCCGTCGTACAGGACGATGGAGGCCTTCGTCAGCAGCACGCTGACCAGGAAGTTCCACATCATCCAGCCGGTGGTGGTGAACCAGAAGACCCGGTCGTGCTCCTGGGCGTCCAGGTGCAGGTGGAGGTTCTTGAGCTGTTCGAGCAGGATGCCGCCGTGCCCGTGGACGATGGCCTTGGGCAGACCGGTGGTGCCCGAGGAGTAGAGCACCCACAGGGGGTGGTCGAAGGGGACGGAGGCGAACTCCAGCTCGGCCCCGGCCCCGGACTCCTCCAGTCGGCCCCAGGACAGGGTGCCGTCGAGGGGCTCTCCGGGGTGGAGGTAGTCGAGCAGGACGGTGTGCTCGACGGTGGGCAGGGCCGCGCGCAGCTCCTCCACGACGGGGCGGCGGTCGAAGTCCCTGCCCCCGTAGCGGTAGCCGTCCACGGCGAGCAGGACCTTGGGCTCGATCTGGGCGAAGCGGTCGATGACGCTGCGCACTCCGAAGTCCGGGGAGCAGGAGGACCACACCGCGCCCAGGGAGGCCGCGGCGTAGAAGGCGGCGACGGTCTCGGGCAGGTTGGGCAGGTAGGCCACGACGCGGTCGCCGGGGCCCACGCCCAGTTCGCGCAGTCCGGCGGCGATGGCTGCGGTGCGGCGGCGCAGGTCGCCCCAGGTCCACTCGCCGAGGCCGCGCAGTTCGGTGGCGTGGCGGATGGCGACGCGGTCGTCGTCGCGGCCCTCGAAGATGTGCCGGGCGTAGTTGAGGGCGGCCCCGGGGAACCACTCGGCTCCGGGCATGGTGCGCTCGCCCAGGACCCGCTCGTAGGGGGTCTCGGAGCGCACGCCGTAGTACTCCCAGACCGACTCCCAGAAGCCGTCGACGTCGGTGACCGACCAGCGCCACAGGGAGTCGTAGTCGAAGGACGCGGCGGAGGCGTCGCCGAAGGCCCGGACCCCCTTCTCGCGCTCGGCCCACCGGGCGAACGCGACGATGTTGGAGGACGCGGCCCTCTCCTCGTCGGGCTTCCAGAGCACCCGGGGCACGCTGTTCTCCGTCATTGGCCCGCCTTCCCATTCGCACTGTGTTCCGCACGGTGTGTTGCCGACCGTGTGTTGCTGTGAGACCCATCTAACAACACCCCATGACGGCGGCGACGGCCCGGCCCCCGGGGTGACGGGGGCCGGGAGGCGGGTCGAGTGCGCAGGTCACCGGTGGGAGGGAACCGGTGTGCGGAGCCCACTGCCGGGCGGTCGCGCGGGCGTGGGCGGCCACCGCTGGCAGGGGCCGCGGGCGGGCGGGAGAGCCGGTGACCGGACCTTTGCCGTGCCCGCGCGGGCGCGCGGCACCCGGGGGGCGGGGGCGGCGGTCCCGGGCCCGGCCGGTGGCCTCAGACGCCGCGCAGCGCGGCCACCGCGGCCGCCGGGGAGTCGACCACCGGGGAGCCGGTGGCCTCCAGGCGGGCGCGGGACATCAGGCCGCTGGTGACGAGGATGGAGCGGGCCCCGGCCTCGCGGGCGGCGCGGGCGTCGTCGTCGATGTCGCCGATCAGCACGACCCGCGCCGGGTCGATGCCCTGGTGTTCGAGGTGGCGCACCAGGTGCTCGGCCTTGGAGTCGTCCTCGGTCTGGAACTGGCGGCCGTCCACCCGGGTGAAGTGCCCGGTCAGGCCGCGCTCCTCGATGAGGGGCACCAGGTGCTCGTGGGAGGCCATGGACAGCAGGGACTGGGTGCCGCCGCCGCGGGTCCACTCCCGGAGGACGTCGGGGACGCCCGCGGTGAGTTCGCAGGAGGGCAGCAGCTCCTGGTAGCTGCTGTCGTAGTGCCGCTCCGCCCGCTCCCACTCGCCCTCCTCGAAGGCCCGGCCGAGGAGCTCCTCGTAGCAGGGGACGAGGGGGCGGCGGAAGACGGAGCGCCAGTGGTCCAGCTCCACGGGGTCGCGGCCGAACAGCTCGCACACGGCGTTCACCGCGGCGAGGTTGGCGTGGTTGTCGTTGAGGAGGGTGCCGTTCCAGTCCCAGACGATGTGGGTGCTGTCGTGTCGGTCGAAAGTCGTCTCAGCCATTGACCGCACTTTACGGGCACCGGCCCCGGTGGGGGAATGCGTCGTGCGCCACCCCGGCCGGGCCCCCGCGCCCGCCGGGCCCCTCACCCGGGGTGGGACTCCCCCGCCGGGTTCGCGCCCTCCGCGCCGGTCCGCGCGCCCGCGTCCGCGCCCTGCGGCCCGGTTCCCCGCGCCTCGCGGCGTTCCCGGCGCAGCCGCCGCCCGCGCCGGGCCGCCCACACGCCCGCCGCCACCATGAGCGGGAACACGACGAGGACGAGGACGGGCACCAGGAGGGCCAGCAGCGAGGTGACGAAGCTGACGGCGTCCTCCAGGAAGGAGGCGACCGGGGCCGCGCACCCGAGGGACACGGAGTTGGCCACCGGCCGGGCCAGGGCCTTGACCGCGTGGAAGGCCAGGGAGACGACCACGCCCGCGACCACCGCCCACCAGGAGACCCCGTCCCCGCCCGCGGCGGCGCCGGAGGCGGCCCCGGTGATCTCGCCGAGCTCCACCGCGGAGGCCCCCGCGCCGAAGGTGATGCCGCCGGAGGTGGGCCGCACCACGGTCTGGAGGACGTCGTTGAAGCTGTCGACCGCGGGGATCTTGTCCGCCGCGAACTCCACGACCAGCAGCACGGTGAGGACCACGAGGGTGACGGGGTGCTCGATCCACTGCCAGGACTCTCCCAGCGGGACCAGGTCGGTGAAGCGTGCGAGCAGTCCGACGAGGAGGAGGGGGATGTAGGCGTTGAGCCCGGCCGCGGAGGCCAGGCCCAACCCGGTCAGTGTGGTGAGCATGCGCTTCCTTCTGTGCTCCCGGCGTGGGGCGCCGTGCGGTCATGCGGTCACCGCCCGGCACCGCTGTACCCGTGTTGACGCTCGCGGAGCACGCGGGGTTTTCGGTCCGGCCCCCCTTACTGCCGGTAGTTCTCGACCTCGGAGACCGGGCGCGGCTCGGCCTCGTCGGGGTCCTGGTCGAACTCCTCTCGGGCCCTGCGCTGGCGGAGCAGGTCCCAGCACTGGTCGAGCGCCTCCTCGACCTGCTTGACGCGGGCGCGCTCCTGCGGGTCCAGCCCCCCGGCGGTGGAGCGGAGCGCGTGCTCCTCGTCGATCAGTCCCCGGATGGTGGCCATGATGTCGTTCTCGGCGCTGTCAGTCATACCGCCATGGTCGGTTCGGGGCGGGGCTGCGGGCAAGGGCCACCACCCCCGCGTTGCCCAGAGCGGACCGGACGTTTACGCGCGGTGACGGCCCCCGCGCACGGCACGCGCGCGCCTCCGGGCAGGGCGACCGGTCCCCGTTCGTCTGGGAAACTCCTACTACGGCCGCGTCGGCGGCGCGGGGCGCGCCCGCGGGGGGCGCACCGGCGGAATGCGTTCCCGGCCCCCGCCGTTGGATACCACGAGGGGGTATGGTAATGGCATCTGAGCAGGAACGACACGGAAGCGGGAGCATGGCTGCGACCCACGGTTACAGTAACGACAAGCAGAGCCACATCAACCGGCTGCGCCGTATCGAGGGTCAGATCCGCGGGTTGCAGCGGATGGTCGAGGACGACCAGTACTGCATCGACATCCTGACCCAGACGTCGGCGGCCAACAAGGCGCTGCGGTCCTTCGCGCTGTCCATGCTCGACGAGCACCTCAAGCACTGCGTGTCCAACGCGGTGGCCAACGGCGGCGAGGAGGCGGACGCGAAGGTGCGCGAGGCCTCCGAGGCGATCGCCCGCCTGGTCCGTTCCTGATCCCGCCGCCCCCGCGCCCGACCGGCCGCGACGGGGCGCCGCGGCCGGTCGGCGGGGCTCTGCGGTCCGGACTCCGGCGGAGAACTCGGACGGCGTCCGGTCAGTGCACGCCGTAGCGCGCGTGCAGGTTCTCCAGCAGGCGCGCGCCCTCCCGGCGGGAGGCCTCCGCGTCCAGGTAGTCGACCGACTCGTTGGCCACGAACGAGGACGGGCGCCCGCCGTCGGCGAACCCCAGGCGCGAGGTGTCGCCGCCGGTGGCCTTGCGGATCCCCCAGTTGGCCAGGATGCGCGCCCGCGCGGTCGCGGAGGGCACCGCCATCAGGTGGTACCCGCGGGTGACGCCCAGCGCGGGCAGCCCGCTCAGCTCCAGCTGCATGACGCGCGCGAGCGCGTCGTTGCCGCTCAGGTCCACGACCAGCCCCATGTCCCGGTGCCGGAACTCCTTCATCGGGCGCCCCAGGATGGACGAGACCACGTTGTCGGCGACGGTGGCCGCCTGGCGCGTGGCGTACTGGGCGGTCGGCGGGCAGTAGTCGCTGTCCTCGTGCGAGAGGTTGGGCACCGCCGCGGCGTCGCCGACGGCGAAGACGTCGTCGAGGCCGGGGACCCGCAGGTCGGCGCCGACCTCCAGGCGCCCCTTCTGGGTGGGCTTGTCCAGGGTCGCCATGAGCGGGCTGGGTGAGACGCCCGCCGTCCAGATGAGGGTGCGGCAGGGCAGGGCGCGGCCGTCGGTGAGCACCACCTTGTCGTCGGTCACCTCGCGCACGCTCACCTTGAGCTTGACCTCGACGCCGATGGAGCGCAGCAGGTCGAGCGCCTTGCGGCCGAGGCGGTCGCCGAGTTCGGGCAGCACCTTGGGCGCGATGTCCACCAGGTGCCAGCGGATCACCGAGCGCAGGTCCGGGTAGCGCTTGGCCGCCTCCTGGCACAGGCGCATGAGCGAGGCCGCGGTCTCGACGCCGGTGTAGCCGCCGCCGACGACGACGAAGCGGCAGCGCTCCTCGCGTTCGGCCGGGTCGCGGCTGTCGTTGGCCAGCTCCAGCTGGGCCAGGACGTGGTCGCGCAGGAGCACCGCCTCGGCCAGCGTCTTGGCGCCGTAGGCGTGCTCGGTCAGACCGGGGATGTCGAAGGCGCGGGTGACCCCGCCGGGCGCCAGGACCAGGCGGTCGTAGCGGACCGGGGCGAGTTCGCCGCTGGGGCGCCGTACGACGACCACGCGGTCCCCCGGGTCCACGCCGACGGCGTGCCCGGGGACGAACCGGGTCTGCCGGGTCAGCCGGTGCACCGACATGGCGACCGACTGCGGCGTGAGCAGTCCCGAGGCCACCTGCGGCAGCAGGGGGCTGTAGAGCATGTAGTCGTGCGGCGCGACGAGGGCGATGTCCGCCGCCCCCGCCGGGATGCGGCGTTCGAGGTGGCGCAGGGTGTGGAGACCACCGAAACCCGCGCCGACCACCACGATACGAGGCCGAGACATAGACAGCGCTCCTTCTGACGTGTCGTGGGGCGGGACGGCTGAGTGCGTCCGTTGGGCCGTTGGACGCAGCACTACCCACAAGACCGCGGCCAATGTATGGCCGGGTCGGCGGATCCGGGAGCCGCCACCCGCGACCTGCCGGGGACTTTGCCCGCCGTTGGCGGCCCCTGGGGAGGGCGGTGCGGCTCCCCCGAGCCGGTCCGAAACACCCGTGCGGGGGGAGTTCGTGATTTCCGTGACTTTATGTAACAAGATAATCACGTCATGCATTGACACCCGACACGAAGGGAGTCGTGAGCGCGTATGCGTGCGTTCACCAGGATCACCGCCGCGACGGTGCTGGCCGCCGGACTGACCGTTGCCGGGGCGGGGGCCGCCATGGCCGCCACCGCGGACCAGGACGACTCGCGCCCCGGAGGGGTGCTCGGTTTCCTCTTCGACGGGGTCTTCGGGGAGGACTCCAAGCCGCCGGTGGTCGACGAGGACCCGGAGACCCCCGCCGAGGAGGTCCCTGGGGCTCCGGCCGAGGAGGCTCCCGCGCAGGACGCCCCCGGGTCTCCGGCGGAGCAGAGCCCGAACACGGGCGGCGCCACGGGCGGCGTGTAGGGCGCGGACGTGGTGCCGGGGCGGGCCGCGAGGGCCCGCCCCGGACCCCGTCAGGGCCCGAGCCGGGTCCGGACGGCCCCGGTGCCGCCCAGGTCCGGCCACACGCTGTCGGGGGTGCGCACCAGCCGCAGGACCAGGGTCCTGGCGCTCGCGGCCTCCCACCGGCCGGCCGCCAGGCCGCCGTCAGTCGCCCTGGTGGCGCTGTTCGCGCCACGGGTCGCCGTGGCCGTGGTACCCGGCCTGCTCCCAGAACCCGGGCTCGTCCTCGTCGAGCAGCCGCAGCCCGCGCACCCACTTGGCCGACTTCCAGAAGTACAGGTGCGGGACCAGCAGCCGGGCGGGGCCGCCGTGTTCGGGGGCCAGCGGTTCCCCGCCGAAGCTGTGCACCACCCAGGCCCGGCCGTCGGTGAGGTCCTGGAGCGGCAGGTTGGCGGTGTAGCCGCCGTGGCTGACCGCCAGGGCGTACCCGGCCGCGGTCTCCACGTCCTCCAGGAGGGTGTCCACGCTGACGCCCGCCCAGTCGGTGTCCAGCCTGGACCAGCGGGTGACGCAGTGGACGTCCACGCGGGGCCGCTCCTGGGGCAGGTCCAGGAACTCGTCCCACGTCCAGGAACGCGTGCCGCCCGCCTCGTCGGCGATCGCGAAGGTCCATTCGGCCGTGTCCACGTGCGGTGTGGGACCGGCCGACAGGACGGGGAGGTCGTGGGTCTCGTACTGCCCCGGGGGCACACGTGAGGGGTCTCCTCCCCTGCGCCCCTGGAAACCCCTGCTCACCACGTTCATGGCGGTCCCCCTCTCCGGTGCCTGGCGCCCTGTCTACCCGGCGGCGGGTCAGCGCAGGGCATGACCGGCGCCAAATCCCGGGATGGGCGGGCCGGGCTCGGCGAACGGGGGCGCCCGGTACCGGAGGAGCACGCGGGTGCCGGGGAACGGCGGCGGAACCGGCTCGGGGCGAACGCTCAGTCGGGCTCGGCCGCGGGGACCGTCAGGGCGGCCCGGCCCATCTCCAGCAGCAGCCGCGCCATGTGCCGCCGCGACAGCTCTCCCCGGCTGTGCGGGGTGGAGTTGAGCAGCCCGAACACGGCGTGCACGGCGGCGCGCAGGACGGTGGCCGAGGCGTCGGGGCGCAGCTCGCCCAGCACCCCCACCCACTGCTCGACGTAGCCGCGCTGGAGGCGGCGCACCCGGCGCCGGTCGGCCTCGGTGAGGTTGCCCAGCTCCCGGTCGTGCACCGTGATCAGGGCTGGCTCGTCCAGGGCGAAGGCGATGTGCCCGCGCAGCAGGGCCTCCAGCGCCTCCTCGGCGCCCGACGCCCGCGCCACCAGCTCGCCGCCCTGGCGCGCCAGGCGTTCGCTGATGTCCACCAGCACCGCACCGAGCAGCGCCTGCTTGCCGCGGAAGTGGCGGTACAGGGCGGGGCCGGTCGTGCCGACGGCACGGCCGAGGTCGTCGATGGACACCCCCCGGTAGCCGTGCTCGGCGAAGAGCCGCGCAGCCGCGCCCAGGAGCGCCGTGCGCCGCTCGCCCGCGGGTCTGGCCCCCATCCGCTCTCCTCCCCTCCCCCGGTACCGCTCCGGACCCTGGACACCCATGTTAGTAGTCACTAACATCCCAGATGTTAATGAGCATTAACACCCCTCCACGAGAGGACACCATGAGCAGGGCATCTGTGCTCGGCACGGCGGTGGACACCGCCGGGCCCGCGTTCGCCGCCAACGACGCGGCGAACCGCGCCCTCGCCCTGGAGCTGCGCGAGCGGACCGCCACCGCGGCCCTGGGCGGCCCGGAGAGGACTCGGACACGGCACGTGGAGCGGGGCAAACTCCTGCCGCGCGACCGCGTGGACCTCCTCCTGGACCCCGGCTCCCCCTTCCTGGAGATCGCCCCCCTGGCCGCGTACGGGCTCTACGGCGCGGACGGACAGGACGCTCCCGGCGCCGGGATGATCGCGGGCGTGGGCCGGGTCATGGGCCGCCCGACCGTCGTGGTCGCCAACGACGCCACGGTCAAGGGCGGCAGCTACTACCCCATGACCGTCAAGAAGCACCTGCGCGCCCAGGAGGTGGCGCTGCACAACCGGCTTCCGTGCGTCTACCTCGCCGACTCCGGGGGCGCGTTCCTGCCCATGCAGGACGACGTCTTCCCCGACCGCGAGCACTTCGGCCGGATCTTCTACAACCAGGCCACGATGTCGCGGATGGGCATCCCGCAGATCGCCGCGGTGCTGGGCTCGTGCACGGCGGGCGGCGCCTACGTCCCGGCGATGAGCGACGAGGCGGTCATCGTGCGCGAGCAGGGCACGATCTTCCTGGGCGGCCCGCCGCTGGTCAAGGCGGCCACCGGCGAGGTCGTCACCGCCGAGGAGCTGGGCGGCGGCGACCTGCACTCGCGGGTGTCGGGGGTCACCGACCACCTGGCCGACGACGACGCGCACGCCCTCACCCTCGTCCGGCGCATCGCCGACACCCTCGGTCCGCCCGAACCGCCCGCGTGGGAGGTGCGCGAGCCCCGTCCCCCGGCGCTGGACCCCGGGGAGCTGTACGGGGTGGTGCCCGCCGACACGCGCACCCCCTACGACGTGCGCGAGGTCATCGGCCGGATCGTGGACGGCAGCGAGTTCACCGAGTTCAAGGCCGAGTACGGCACGACCCTGGTCACCGGGTTCGCGCACCTGCACGGCCACCCGGTCGGGATCGTCGCCAACAACGGCATCCTGTTCGCCGAGTCCGCCCTCAAGGGCGCCCACTTCATCGAGCTGTGCGACCGGCGCGGCGTGCCGCTGGTCTTCCTCCAGAACATCTCCGGGTTCATGGTCGGGCGGGACTACGAGGCGGGCGGCATCGCCAAGCACGGGGCGAAGATGGTCACCGCCGTGGCCTGCGCCCGCGTCCCCAAGTTCACCGTGGTCGTGGGCGGGTCCTTCGGCGCGGGCAACTACAGCATGTGCGGGCGGGCCTACTCGCCCCGGTTCCTGTGGATGTGGCCCAACGCGCGCATCTCGGTGATGGGCGGGGAGCAGGCCGCCTCGGTGCTCTCCACCGTCCGCCGCGACCAGATGGCCGCGCGCGGCCAGGAGTGGTCCGCCGAGGACGAGGAGGCCTTCAAGGCGCCCGTGCGCGACCAGTACGAGGAGCAGGGCAGCCCCTACTACTCCACCGCGCGGTTGTGGGACGACGGCGTCATCGACCCCGCCGACACCCGCGACGTGCTCGCCATGGCCCTGTCCGCCGCCCGCCACGCCCCGCTGGAGCCGGTGGGCTACGGCGTCTTCCGGATGTGAGGAACCCTTGACCACAACGCCACGCACGAACCCGGGTGTGCGCGGGCCCGCGCGCATCATGGTCGCCAACCGGGGCGAGATCGCGCTGCGCGTCATGCGCACCCTGCGCCGCATGGGCATCAGCCCGGCCACCGTGTACACCGACGCCGACGCGAACGCCCCGCACACCCTCGCCGCCGACCTGGCGCTGCGGGTGGAGCACTACCTGGACGCCGAAGCGATCGTCGCCCTGGCCCTGGACTGCGGCGCCACCGGCGTGCATCCCGGTTACGGCTTCCTGTCCGAGAACGCCGGTTTCGCGCGCGCCTGCACCGACGCCGGGCTGGTCTTCGTGGGCCCCCCGGCCTCCGCCATCGAGGCCATGGGCGACAAGATCCGCGCGAAGGACACCGTGGCCGCCGCGGGCGTGCCCGTCCTGGGCGGGTTCACCGAGAAGCCCGGGCGACCCCTGGGCGACGACGAACTCCTGCGCGCGGCGGAGGAGACCGGTTACCCGCTGCTCATCAAGCCCTCCGCAGGGGGCGGCGGCAAGGGCATGCGGTCCGTGCACTCCCCCGACGACCTGGTGGCCGGTGCCGCCGCCGCCCGGCGCGAGGCCCTGGCCTCCTTCGGCGACTCCACCCTGCTGGTGGAGCGGCTGGTGGAGCGGCCCCGCCACATCGAGGTGCAGGTCATGGCCGACGCCCACGGCAACGTCCTGCACCTGGGCGAGCGCGAGTGCAGCCTCCAGCGCCGCCACCAGAAGGTGGTGGAGGAGGCGCCCTCCCCGCTGCTCACCGACGCCCAGCGCGCCACCATGGGCGAGGCCGCCGTGGCCGCGGCCCGCTCGTGCGGGTACGTGGGCGCGGGCACGGTGGAGTTCATCGCCGAGGCGGGGCGGGACGGCGACCTGTCGTTCTCGTTCCTGGAGATGAACACCCGCTTGCAGGTCGAGCACCCGGTCACCGAGGAGGTCGTCGCGGTGCGCGGCGAACGCGGCGTGGACCTGGTGGAACTCCAGGTGCGGGTGGCCTACGGGGAGGCGCTGCCCTTCGCCCAGTCCGACGTGTCCTGGGTCGGGCACGCCGTGGAGTCGCGGATCTACGCCGAGGACGCCGACCGCGGGTTCCTGCCCACCGGCGGGCCGGTCCTGTCCCTCACCGAGCCCCGGGGGCACGAGGTCCGCGTGGACTCGGGCGTCGCCGAGGGCGGGCGGATCACCTCGGACTTCGACCCGATGCTCGCCAAGGTGATCACCTGGGGCGCGGACCGCGCCGAGGCCCTGAACAGGATGGACTCCGCGCTGGCCTCCTACCAGCTGTTGGGCTGCGTGACCAACACCGCCTACCTGCGCCGGCTGCTGCGCCACCCGCGTGTGGTCGCCGGGGACCTGAGCACCGACCTCATCGCCTCCGACCCGCCCGCACCGGCTCCCGAGCGGACGCTCGACGAGGTGTACGCGGCCGCGGCCCTGGACCACCAGCTCGACCTGGAGACGGAGCCGGGCGCCGACCGCTTCGCCGTGCCGGACGGCTGGCGGATGGGCGGCCCCGCCTGGACCCCGTGGCGGCTGCGGCTCTCCGGGCGCGAGGCCGTCGTGGTCCGGGTGCGCCGCGACGGGGAGCGCGGGCGCTACCTGGTGCGCGTGGCGGAGGGGGAGCCCGTCGCGTTCGGGGCCCGGCGCTCCGCCGACGGCACCCGGCTCACCGTCACCGACGGCTGCGCCACCCGCACCTACGCGCGCGCCGACGACCCCGGCACGGCGCACCGCTGGCTGGGCTCGGGCGGCGCCGCCTGGAGCCTGCACGAGGAGCCCGTCGCGGCCGCGCTGCGCGAGGACGACGCCGCCGCCGACGGGACCGTGCGCAGCCCCATGCCCGGCACGGTGCTCTCCGTCGCCGTGCGGGTGGGGCAGGCGGTGAGCGCGGGGACCCCGCTCGCCGTCGTGGAGGCCATGAAGATGGAGCACTCCGTCACCTCACCCGTCGACGGGACCGTCGCGGCCGTGGCGGTGCGCCCCGGCGCGTCCGTGCCCATGGACGCCGTCCTGGTCACCGTCGAACCCGTTCCGAACGCGTCCGCCGACACCCCGTCGGACGCGCCCTCCCCCGCCACCAGCGAGGAGTCGCACGCATGAACCGTCACCAGCTCTCGACCGAGCACGCCGACCTGCGGGCCGCCGTGGAGGAGTTCGCCCGCGGAGAGGTCGCCCCGGTCATCGGCGACTACTACGAGCGGGAGGCCTTCCCGTACGAGATCGTCGCCAAGATGGGCCGGATGGGCCTGTTCGGGCTGCCCTTCCCCGAGGAGCACGGGGGCATGGGCGGCGACTACTTCGCCCTGTGCCTGGCCCTGGAGGAGCTGGCCCGGGTGGACTCCTCGGTGGCGATCACCCTGGAGGCCGGGGTGTCGCTGGGCGCGATGCCGATCTTCCGGTTCGGCACCGAGGACCAGAAGAAGGCGTACCTGCCGCGGCTGACCTCGGGTGAGGCGCTGGGCGCGTTCGGGCTCACCGAGCCCGGCGGCGGGTCCGACGCGGGCGCCACCAGGACCACGGCCCGCCTGGAGGACGGCCAGTGGGTGGTCAACGGGACCAAGTCCTTCATCACCAACTCGGGCACCGACATCACCGCGCTGGTGACCGTCACCGCCGTGACCGGGCGCCGGGAGGACGGGCGGCCGGAGATCTCCTCGATCCTGGTGCCCGCGGGCACGCCGGGCTTCTCCGTGGGCCAGAAGTACTCCAAGGTGGGGTGGAACGCCTCCGACACCAACGAGCTGGTCTTCGAGGACTGCCGGGTGCCCGAGGCGAACCTGGTCGGTGAGCGCGGGCGCGGGTACGCCCAGTTCCTGCGGATCCTGGACGAGGGCCGCATCGCCATCGCGGCGCTGTCGGTGGGCCTGGCGCAGGGCTGCGTGGACGAGAGCGTGCGCTACGCCCACGAGCGGCACGCCTTCGGCAGCGCGATCGGCAGCTACCAGGCGATCCAGTTCAAGATCGCGGAGATGGAGGCGCGCGCGCACACCGCGCGGCTGGCCTACTACGACGCGGCCTCGCGCATGCTGGCGGGCGAGCCCTTCAAGAAGGAGGCGGCCATCGCCAAGCTGGTGGCCTCCAACGCGGCCATGGACAACGCGCGGGACGCCACGCAGGTGTTCGGCGGGTACGGGTTCATGAACGACTACCCCGTGGGCCGCTTCTACCGGGACGCCAAGATCCTGGAGGTGGGCGAGGGCACCAGCGAGGTGCAGAAGATGCTCATCGCCCGCGAGCTGGGCCTGCCCGCCTAGGCAGTCCCCGGGAGCGCCGTGGCCGCGATCGACCCGCGGGGGCGGTCGCGGCACGGACGGGGCGAACGGTGGCCGGTTCCGGACAGTCCTCACCCTCCGTGTCGGGCGCATGACCGCGCACCGCCGGGACCGCGGAGGCGGGAAGGGCTGCGTGGCAGGCGAAGGAGAACGGCCGAGCCGCACGGAGGAAGGCGTTCGCGCAGGTGGTGACCGGGCGGGGACGCGCGGTGACGGTGGCGCCGCGCCCGTTGCGGGTAGACCGTGGGCGGACACCGCGAGGCCGCGAACCCCCAGCGTCACCGCGGAACAACAACAAGGGGTGACAAGCACCCGAAATCAACACAGAATGGACCCGTACGGCCAGCACGGGTCCCCGACTTTCCCGACCCGGCCCGCTCAGGATGGGCTCTTCGCGGCCCACGGCCACCTCACATCCCCCAGCCGGAGGAGACATGGAAGGCGCCCTGTCTGTGATCGCGCTGGTCGCCGTCGTCATGTCGGCCGGCACGATCGCGGTCGCCGCGCACTTCCGCAAGGAACGCTCCACCGAGCTGCGCGGATGGGCGCGTGAACGCGGGTGGACCTACACCGAGCAGCTCCCCAGCCCGCTGGGGGACGCCGTGCTCCCCCGCGCCGCCCTCGGGCCGCACCCGCGCGCCCAGCACGTGCTCACCGGCCGCCGGGGCCAGCACCTGGTCGTGGCCTTCGAGCAGACCCACACCGCGGGCAGGGGCACGGAGCGGGTCCGCCGCGTCCACCGCGTGGTGGCCGTGCGCACCCCCGGACCCAACGCCGAACTACAGATACTGCGCCGGTGGGACCCGGACGCCTCCGACGACGACTTCGCCGGCGCCTTCCACGCGACGGGCAGCGATCCCGCGTTCACCGGGGCCGTGCTCGACAACGTGGTCACCAAGTGGCTGCTGACCGATCCCAGGTCCCGGTCCCTTCCCGTACGCTTCAGCGGGGACTACGTCCTCACGTGGGCGGCCATGCGGCTGGATCCCGACCGGGCCGTGACCGCCGCCGACTACCTGATCGCCCTCGTGGAGCGGGTCCCCGCCGAGGCCTGGAAACGGCGCGCCCCCGGCCGCTGAGCGGCCTCACGCGCACGTCCGGGCACTCGGACCCGCCCGTGAGGCGGATAAAATTCGCCTTGCCCCCGTAGCAACAAGGAGTACCGCCCTCATGAGTGACCCCAACGCGACGCACCGCATCTCGCGCGCGGACCTGTTCCGCGACGACGAGGAGGAGACGACCGCCCCGGACCCCAACGCGACCGCGCGCATCTCCCGAGCGGACCTGTTCCGCGACGACGAGGAGCTCCGGACGCCCGGCGAGCGGCGCTGACCCGAGACGGAGGAGCGCCCACCCGGTGACCCCGGATGGGCGCTCCTCTCGTGTGCGGTTCGGGCGTCAGCGGCGCTCGCGGACGGCGGCGACGATCTCGGCCACCGCCTCGTCCAGCGGCACGCCGTTGTTCTGCGAGCCGTCCCGGTAGCGGAAGGACACCGCGTTCTTGCTGACGTCCTCGTCACCGGCCAGCAGCATGAAGGGCACCTTCTGCTTCTGGGCGTTGCGGATCTTCTTCTGCATGCGGTCGTCGCTGGCATCCACCTCGACGCGGACGCCCTCCGCGCGCAGCCTGGCGGCGAGCTCGCGCAGGTAGGGCACGTGCTCGTCGGCGATGGGGATGCCGACCGCCTGCACCGGCGCCAGCCAGGCCGGGAACGCGCCCGCGTAGTGCTCCAGCAGGACGGCGAAGAAGCGCTCGATGGAGCCGAACAGGGCGCGGTGGATCACCACCGGGCGCTGGCGCGAGCCGTCGGCCGCGGTGTACTCCAGGTCGAAGCGTTCGGGCATGTTGAAGTCCACCTGGATGGTGGACATCTGCCAGGTGCGGCCGATGGCGTCCTTGGCCTGCACCGAGATCTTGGGGCCGTAGAAGGCGGCGCCGGCCGGGTCCAGGACCAGCTCCAGCCCCTGCTTCTGCGCGGCCTCGCGCAGGATCTCGGTGGCCTCCTCCCAGACCTCGTCGGTACCGACGTACTTCTCCGGGTCCTTGGTGGACAGCTCCAGGTAGAAGTCGTCCAGGCCGTAGTCGCGCAGCAGGTCGAGCACGAAGGTCAGCAGCGAGTCGAGCTCGTCGGCCATCTGCTCCTTGGTGCAGTAGATGTGGGAGTCGTCCTGGGTGAAGCCGCGGGCGCGGGTCAGGCCGTGCACCACGCCCGACTTCTCGTACCGGTACACGGTGCCGAACTCGAACAGGCGCAGCGGCAGCTCACGGTAGGAGCGCCCGCGCGCGTCGAAGATCAGGTGGTGCATCGGGCAGTTCATCGGCTTGAGGTAGTAGTCCTGGCCGCCGTCGAGCTGCATGGGGGGGTACATCCCGTCCGCGTACCAGTCCAGGTGCCCCGACTTCTCGAACAGGGCGCCCTTGGTGGCGTGCGGGGTGTAGACGAACTCGTAGCCGTCCTCCTCGTGCCGCCGCCGCGAGTAGTCCTCCATGACCCGGCGGATGGTGCCGCCCTTGGGGTGGAAGACCGCCAGGCCCGAGCCGATCTCGTCCGGGATGGAGAACAGGTCCAGCTCGGAGCCGAGCTTGCGGTGGTCGCGCTTCTCGGCCTCCTCCAGGAAGGTCAGGTGGTCCTTGAGGGCCTCCTTGCTCTCCCAGGCGGTGCCGTAGACGCGCTGCAGCTGCGGGTTGGTCTCCTTGCCGCGCCAGTAGGCGGCGGCGGTGCGCATGAGCTTGAACGCCGGGATGACGCGGGTGGTGGGCAGGTGCGGCCCGCGGCACAGGTCCTTCCAGCACAGCTCGCCGGTGCGCGGGTGGACGTTGTCGTAGATGGTGAGCTCACCGGCGCCCACCTCCACACCGGCGCCCTCGGCGGCCTCGGTGGCGCCGCCCTTGAGCCCGATCAGCTCCAGCTTGTAGGGCTCGGTGGCCAGCTCGGCGCGGGCCTCCTCGTCCGAGACGACGCGGCGGTCGAAGCGCTGCCCCTGCTTGACGATCTGCTGCATCTTCTTCTCGATGCTCTTCAGGTCGGCGGGGGTGAAGGGCTCGGCGACGTCGAAGTCGTAGTAGAAGCCGTTCTCCACGGGCGGGCCGATGCCCAGCTTGGCCTCGGGGAAGAGCTCCTGGACGGCCTGGGCCAGCACGTGCGCGGTGGAGTGGCGCAGGATCGCCCGCCCCTCCTCGGAGTCGATGGCGATCGGCTCGACGGTGTCGCCCTCGTGCAGTTCCCGGGCGAGGTCGCGCGGCTCGCCGTTGACCAGCGCCGCGATGACGGTCCTGCCGTCGGCCTCCAGAGCCTGGCCCGCCGTAGTGTTCGCCGCCACCGCACGCGGGGTTCCGGCGAGGGTGATGTGCAGCTCAGGCGCGGCGGACACGGTGACTCCTAGGAAGACGTGGATGATGTCGAACGCGGACCGGCCGCTGCGCGCGGCCGGGCGTGTACTCCCTCCCGATGCTAGCGGCTCCGGGGCGGGGCCGCCCCGGTTGTCCACAGGCCGCGCGGCCGCGCTGGCGGCGCGGCGGACGTGGTGGGACGGTGGGGTTCCGGTGCCGCGGGCCCGGGGCCCGGCCGGGGATTCGGTCAGGGATTCGGGCTCTTCAGGGCGTACCCGCGTGAACCGTACGCAGGCGGGGCAGGGAACCAGACAGGGGCTGATCTGTCATGGAACGTCACCTTTCGTGGGACTGTCCACACCCTTACGAAAGGCCATTGATCCCGTTGTCAGGATCGGTGAGAATCAACAGATGCCCTGGCCATCGCCCCCAGTCGACCCGAATGCATCCACTCGCTTCGACCGAATACTGTGAGCGCATGTCACCGAGCCCCACCAATGACCAGCCGGCCCCGGAGACATCCCCCACCCGCCGCACCCGCGCGCGCAGGTGGCGGCGGATGCGAGCGCGGCTGCGCCTCTTCCGCAGGCGCATGCACACGCACCCCGCGCTGCGCCTGCCGTGGAGCGTGCTCGTGGGGACCGTCGGCGTCGTCGTGGTCCTGGCCGGGCTGGTCATGATGGTCGTTCCGGGCCCGGGGCTGGCCTCGGTCGTCCTGGGGCTGGTCATCCTCAGCACCGAGTTCCGGTGGGCGCAGAAGGTGGTGCGGCCCGCCCAGGTGTGGTTCCACCGCGCCGAGCGGTACGGAATGCGCCTGAAGGAGGAGTTCTTCCGGCGCCTGCGCGAGCGCAGGGCGGTGCGGCGCGGACGCCCGCTGCCGGACACCCCGTCCGACTAGGCCCCTGGAGCCGGCCGGACCCCGCCGACCACGGCCACGGGTCGCCGGAGCGCCCGCACGAACGGGACAGAGCCCCGTACAGACGAAAACGGCCCCACCGGGGTACCTACCCCCGAGTGGGACCGTCTCAGAGCCGTGTGGGCGATACTGGACTCGAACCAGTGACCTCGTCGGTGTGAACGACGCGCTCTAGCCAACTGAGCTAATCGCCCTGAGCTTCCTGCCTGCCCGCCCTGTCGGCCGGACAAGTAAGACTCTAGCGCACGTTCGGGGGTGCTCGACGCACACGGAAGCCCTCGGCGGACCCCGTTCCATGTGACGGAGGTCACTTTAACCTTTCGAGGGGTTCGCGGGAGTGTCCGCACCCACCCCCGATCCCCGCAGTGATAAGGAGTTCCCGCCCCCGTGGACCCGTCGAACACCACCCCTTCATTACCTCCGCGTGACGTGGGACACCCAACATTGGGAAATCTTTGGTTTGTCCTGGTCATTACAGTGACGAAGGATCGTGGCGCCGCACCGCGGCACGCCGGGCCCGTCGCACGGGCGGCGAGACCTCCGGTCCCACCCACCAAGAAAGCCTCCGTACTCACGTCATGTTCCGCGGGAAGCCGCGTTGGAGCCCGTGAGACGGCAACCGACCCGCGCCGCAACAGCAAGGCCGGACGAGAAAAGGTTTGGCGAACATGAACAGTAGCGACACCACTGCCACCGCCGAGCTGGGCCTGCGGCTCGTGGTCCCCGAACGCACGGCGGTTCCCCTGGTCGCGCGCCTGGACTACAGCGCGGACGACCCGTACGCCATACGGGTGGCCTTCCACACCGGCGAGGACAACCCCGTCGAGTGGATCTTCGCCCGCGAGCTCCTGACCGTCGGCATCGTGCGCCCGGTCGGCGAGGGCGACGTCCGCGTGTGGCCCTCCAAGGACGACAACGGCGACCGCAGTGTGAGCATCGCGCTCTCCTCCCCCTTCGGTCAGGCCGAGTTCGACACCCAGGTCTCTCCCCTGGCCGAGTTCCTCCACCGGACCTACGAGATCGTTCCGGCGGGCCAGGAGGGCCAGTTCGTGAACCTCGACGAGGAGATCCAGCAGCACCTGCACTCCTGACGATCCGCGGGCCCCGGGGCCCTCCGCGGAGCACTCCCGACGGCTGAGGGGGCGGCGCACCACGCGCCGCCCCCTCAGCCGTGTCCGCCCCCGGCCGCGGGGGTCAGGGGTCGATGTCGGCCGCGGAGCGCTCCGCGAACACCGACGCGGCCTTGGCGGTGACCGGCCCGGGCTCGGCCGACACCGTGCGGCCGTCCACGTGCAGGATCGCCTGCACGTCGCGTCCGGTGGAGGTCAGGAAGGCCTCGGTGACCTCGGGGAGGCGCTCCATGGGCACGTCCTCCTCCTCGCCCCCGAACCACTCCAGGACGAGTTCGCGGGTGATCCCCGCCAGCGGGCCCGCCGAGAGCGGCGGGGTGACCAGCCTGCCGTCGAGCACCACGAAGACGTTGCTGCCGGTGCCCTCGCACAGGTTGCCGCTCACGTTGCGAAAGAGCGCCTCGCCGGCGCCGCGCTGCTTGGCGTAGGCCAGGGCGCGCACGTTGTCGGCGTAGGAGGTGGTCTTGAGCCCGGCCAGGGCCCCGAACTCGTTGCGCGGCCAGGGAACCGTCGCCACGTCGGCGTGCGGGGCGATCCCGGGGAAGGGCCCCAGGGCCACGATGGCGGTCTGCTCGCCCGGGGAGCGGTCCGAGCCCAGCGGCCCGGCGCCGTCGGTGACCGTGATGCGCACCCGGGCGTCGGACAGGTCCGGGTTGGCCGCCACCGCGCGGGCGACGCCGTCGGCGATCAGCTCCAGGTCGGGCTCGGCCATGCCCAGCCCCTCCGCGGAGCGGGCCAGCCGCCGGAGGTGGCGGGTGAGGGCGAAGGGGCGGCCGCCGCGGGCCCGCACCGTCTCGAAGACCCCGTCACCCACCGTGATCCCGTGGTCGACCACGGGAATGCGCGCCTCGCTCTGGTCGACGACGGTGCCGCGACCGTACCCGGCACCCGCGATCCACACCTTCATCTGCCACCCCCACGTTCTCAAGAGCCCAGGTAGGGCCGGTGTCTGCACGATCCTCCCACCTCGTCGGCGTGTCCCGGCCCGCTCCTTCCGTAACCTCCGTACGGCGGGTTGGCAAGTCCCGTGACCGGCACCGGCCGCCGGTCCAGCACCTATGCCCGTTTTGCGGAGGTATCGAGACTGGTCACACGGCTCGACGGCCCGGGCGGCCCACCCGGAATCCACCGTGGCGGCCGGACAGATAAGTTACGAATGACTATCATCTGGGCAACGCTTATGCGGGACCGGTGGCAGCCGAGTTCGGAGCTTTCCCCCAAGGCACCCCGGCGGCGGCCCGCAGTGCGCGTGTCCCACGTCACGCACGACCACTGACAGAGCAAAGAGAGACATGACCCCACCGAGTACCGCCCGCGGAGAGCTCAGCTGGTTGCTGGACGATCTCCTCACGCGTGCCTCCGGTACGCAGCACGCCATCGTCCTGTCCACCGACGGACTCCTCATGGCCACCTCCAGCGGACTGGACCGTCCCGCCGCCGAGCACCTGTCCGCGATCGCCTCGGGGCTGCACAGCCTCGCGGGCGGGGCGAGCAAGCAGTTCGCCGCGGGCGGCATCCGCCAGAGCATCATCGAGATGGACCGCGCCTTCCTCTTCGTCGCCGCGGCCGGAGAGGGCGCCTGCATGGCGCTGATGTCGGACTCCGACAGCGACGTGGGCCTGATCGCCTACGAGATGAACAAGGTGATCGAGAGGGTCGGCCAGTACCTCTCGGCGCCTCCCCGACCCGACATGCCCTCCTCGCCGGCCCACGTGGAGAAGTAGCTCCCGCCGCCTCGGCGGGTCGGCGGACCTGCCACGGCGGGGCACGGGTGTGCCCGGCGCGCCCGGCCGATTTCGCGCTTGGCCGGGAATCCGCTAGAGTTCTTAACGCAGCGAGGGGCGCTGACGGGGAAGAACCCCGGAGGCAGGACTCGCCGCGCGGACGTGGCTCAGCTGGTAGAGCATCACCTTGCCAAGGTGAGGGTCGCGGGTTCGAATCCCGTCGTCCGCTCGAACGGAAGCGTTTCGCGTCCCCCGGGTCGCGGAGCGGTTCCGGCTCCGGAGTCCGCTCCGGGGCGCACGCGGACGTGGCTCAGCTGGTAGAGCATCACCTTGCCAAGGTGAGGGTCGCGGGTTCGAATCCCGTCGTCCGCTCGGAGAGGCCCGCATGGGTGTCACTCGACAGCCCCCCATCGCGTTCCGGCGGAGTGGCCGAGTGGTTGAGGCAAGGGACTGCAAATCCCTGCACACGGGTTCGATTCCCGTCTCCGCCTCGCATCAAGCTTCACCTCATCCCCCGATGAGGGCGGTTAGCTCAGTTGGTTAGAGCGCTACCTTGACACGGTAGAGGTCACAGGTTCGAATCCTGTATCGCCCACTTCACTCCGGAGCGGCCCCGCTCGCGCGTAACCGCGCTCGCCGGGTCGCTTCGTCGTTTCTCCTGGGGGACGCCCCCCAGACCCCCGACCTCCCCTCGGGCCAGAGCGCGTGCTCTGGCCCGAGGTGTTTTCCGGGGCGTCCCCCGGGTCGCGGGGGCGCCCGGGACACCAGCTTGGTTACAGGCGCGCACGGAGGGTAGACGAACACCACCCCGACCCCCGGAGGCAACCGTGTTCGCCACCATCGCCGCCGTCCTGTTCGGACTCGCCCTGCTGCTGGAGCTGCTCGGCGAGAACATCCAGGACCTGGTCACCACCACGACCCTCGCCCTCGCCGGGCTGCTGTTCCTCGCGCTGCACGCGGGGGGCTACGGCTCGGGCTGGGGACGCAAGCACCGCTAGGGCCGCGGGCCCGCCGGGGCTCCGAAGCCGTCGGCCGCCGCGGCGCAGGGGCTACCTCAGCGAGGTCACGGTCCTGCGGACGGGACGGCGGGGCTGTCCGTCCGAGAAGAACTCCGGTGACGCGGCCCGGATCCGCCCGACGTCCTCGAACACCGCCCGCAGGTGGGAGCGCAGGGCCTCCACCGCGGTCCCGGTGTCCCCGGCCTCGATCGCGTCCACGACCAGCGTGTGCTGGTCCACCAGCTCCCCGATCGGGCGCGTGTCGATCAGGCTCAGCCGCCGGGCCCGGTCCAGGTGGGCCTTGGCCGCGTTCACCGTCCGCCAGGCGCTCTCGTTGCCCGCCAGCGCCAGCAGTGAGCGGTGGAAGTCCTCGTCGAGCTCGAAGAAGCGGTCGTGGTCGGCGCCGCCGCCCGCCTCCCGCTGCGCGCCGAGCAGGACGCGCAGGTCGCCGACGTGGTCCGCCGAGAAGGGGGGCCGGGCCTGGGCGAGGGAGGTGCACTCCACCGCCTCCCGGATGAACTGCGCCTGCCGGACGCGCTCGGGGTCCACGAGTGAGACGAACGTGCCCACCTGGGGGTAGACCTCCACCAGCCCCTCCTCGCGCAGCAGGATGAGGCTCTCGCGCACGGGCGTCCGGCTCACGGCGAGCTCGGTGGCGAGCTCGTTCTCCGACAGGGGCGTGCCCGGCTTGAGCTCCAGGGTGATGATCGCGCGGCGGATGGTGTCCAGGGTGCGGTCCCGCGCGGACAGCAGTGGTCCCCCGGACCGGGTCTGGTCGGCCATGAGGGGAGTCTACCGGCATTGACGCCACTGGTATGGCAGTGCTTGTATGTCAGTTGCCATCATGTTCACGTACGGTTTCCCCGATACTTCTTCGCAGGTGGAAGCCCTTCACAAAGGACCGGCCGATGACCGAACAGGCACCCCCCGCGCCAGCCGGACAGGGGGAGCGCAGCACCCGGGACCTCACCAAGGCCTCCGTGTCCGGGTGGCTGGGAACCGCCATGGAGTTCATGGACTTCCAGCTCTACTCCCTGGCCGCGGCCCTGGTGTTCAACCAGATCTTCTTCCCCGACCTCAACCCCGCGGTCGGTCTGATCGCGGCGATGGGCACCTACGGCGTCGGGTACGTCGCCCGGCTCGTCGGGGCGGTCTACTTCGGCCGCATGGGCGACCGCCTCGGCCCCAAGAAGGTCCTGTTCATCACCGTCGCACTGATGGGCGTCTCCACCACCCTGATCGGCGCCCTGCCCACCTACCAGCAGGTGGGCCTGCTCGCCCCGGCCCTGCTCGTGGGCCTGCGGCTGATCCAGGGCTTCGGCGCGGGCGCCGAGATCGCGGGCGCCACCGTGATGCTGGCGGAGTACGCCCCGGCCAGGCGTCGGGGATTCATCGCCTCCCTGGTGTGCCTGGGCACCAACTCCGGCACCCTGGGCGCCTCCGCGATCTGGGCGGTCCTGGTGTTCGCGCTCTCCGAGGAGCAGCTGCTGACCTGGGGCTGGCGCCTCCCCTTCCTGGCGAGCTTCCTCCTGCTGCTCCTGGCGCTGTGGATCCGCCTCTCCGTCAAGGAGAGCCCGGTCTTCGAGCAGCGTGAGGACATCGTCGACGGTGTGGCGATGTCCCGGAGCGAACTGGCCGCGGCAGCGGTGGAGGAGGACAGGAGCGGTCTGGAGACCGCCCTGCGCCAGCGCAAGGGCCGCGCGTTCCTGCTCGCCCTCGGCCTGCGCTTCGGGCAGGCGGGCAACTCCGGCATCGTCCAGACCTTCCTCGTCGGCTACCTCAGCGCCAACCTGATGCTCAACGACGCGGTCGGCACGTCCGCGATCGTCTACGGCTCCCTGCTCGGCTTCGTCACCGTCCCCCTGGTCGGCGTGCTCGGCGACCGCTTCGGACGCCGCCCCGTCTACCTCTTCCTGACCGTGGCGAGCATGCTGTTCGCCGTGCCCATGATGCTGATGATCGAGACCGGCGACACCGTGCTCGTGACCGTCGCGATGGTCGTCGGGCTCAACCTGTCGGTCCTGGGCCTGTTCTCCGTGGAGAGCGTCACCATGGCCGAGCTGTTCGGGGCGCGCACCCGGTTCACCCAGCTGGCCCTGGCCAAGGAGATCGGCGGCGTCCTGGCCACCGCGATCGGCCCGGTGCTGGCCGCCACGCTCACCGCCGCCACCGGCTCCTGGTGGCCGCTGTCGGCGATGATCATCACCTACTCCCTGATCACCCTGGCCTCCGCCTACCTGTCCCCCGAGGTGCGCGGACGCGACCTGGTCCGACTGGAGGACGCCGTTTGACTTCCTCTCCTGCCTGAAGGCAGGAGATTCCGGAACCACCTACCGGTGGTTCGAGGTCAACGCCTCGTCACGGGTCGCCCCGTGGCCTTCCTGCTTCACCGCCGGTCGCCCCGTCCGGGAGGACTCCCGTTGAGGTCTCACACCAGCTCCACAGGCAACAACCGCCAGCCCGGCGGCTTCGAGGTTGTTCGCCGCGTTCACATCACGGTCGTGGACCACCCCACACCGGGGGCACGTCCACGTCCGTACGTGCAGCGGCAACGACGCATTGAGGTACCCGCATCCGGGCGTCGAGCACGCCTTAGAGGAAGGAAAGAACCGGTCCACCACGACCAGATCGCGTCCGTACCAGGCGCACTTGTACTCCAGCATGGTGCGCAGCTCACGCCAAGCCGCATCGGAGATCGCTCGGGCGAGTCTGCGGTTCCTGACCATGTTGCGCACGGCCAGGTCCTCGATCACGACCGCTTGGTTCTCGCGGACGAGTCGAGAGGTGAGCTTGTGCAGGAAGTCGCGCCTGCGGTCGGTGATGCGGGCGTGCACCCGCGCCACCTTGCGGCGGGCCCTGTCCCGGTTCGCGCTGCCCTGGGCCTTGCGGGCCAGCGCACGCTGCGCCCGAGCCAACTTCTCCCGGTCGCGTTGCTCGTGGCGGGGGTTGACCACCTTCTCCCCCGTGGACAACGTCACCACCGAGGTGATTCCGGCATCGACACCAACCGCGTCGCGAGTGACCGGGACCTGCTCGATGGTGTCCTCACACAGCAGCGAGACGAACCAGCGCCCGGCCGCGTCTCGCGAGACCGTGACCGTGGAGGGGCGTGCTCCTTCGGGCAGGGGCCGCGACCACACGATGTCCAGGGGTTCGGTCATCTTGGCCAGGGTCAGGTGGCCGTCGCGGTAGCCAAACGCGGACCGGGTGTACTCCGCCGAGGCCCGCGAGGTCTTCTTCGACTTGAACCGCGGATACCGCGCACGCCGGTCGAAGAAGTTGCCGAACGCGGTGTGCAGGTGGCGCAGCGTCTGCTGGAGCGGAACGGAAGAGACCTCGGTGAGGAAGGACAGCTCCTCGGTCCTCTTCCATGCGGTGAGCATGGCCGAGGTGTGGGAGTAACCCACCCGCTCCCGGCGCTGGTGCCAAGCGGTGCTGCGTTCGGCCAGAGCGCGGTTGTAGACCAGGCGCACGCACCCGAACGTGCGCGACAACTCAGCCGCCTGCGCATCACTCGGGTAGAAGCGGTACCGAAACGCCCGCTTCACGCTCTTCCTGGTCATGCCACACACCGTAACGACCGCCCTGCGATCACGTGAGCAGAATCCAACACAAAGCCACAGAAAGGAGAGGGCGTGGATATCCCGTCCTGAAGGACGGGAGGATATCCACGCCCGACAATCAGATGAGGGCTGTGACCGTCCACGGAGCCGAGGACCTGCGCGTCGACGAGCTCCCCGACCCCGTCCCCGGCGAGGGGGAGGTCGTCGTCGCCGTGGAGTGGGGCGGCATCTGCGGGTCCGACCTGGCCTACTGGCGCCACGGCCGCTCGGGGACGGCCGTGCTGCGCGACCCCCTCGTGCTCGGCCACGAGATCGCCGGACGCGTCGCCCGGGTGGGCCCCGGCGTGACCGGCGTCGAGGAGGGGCTGCCCGTCACCGTGCACCCGGCCGAGCTCGTCGGCGACGGGCGCATGCCGGAGCGGCTGGCCGGGCGCACCAACCTCTACCCGAGGGTGCGCTACTTCGGGTCGGCCGCGTTCTCCCCGCACACCGACGGCGGGTTCTGCGACCTCAAGAAGGTCGCGGCCCGACAGCTGCGGCCCCTGCCCGAGGGGGTGGACACCCGCAGCGGGGCACTGGCCGAACCGCTCGCCGTGGCCTGCCACGCCGTCAACCGCGCGTCGGGCGCCGTGGGGGGCGTCGCGGGCCGGGACGTGTTCGTCAACGGCGCGGGGCCGATCGGCTCGCTCGTCGTCGCCGCGCTCCGGCACGCGGGGGCGGCTCGGATCACCGTCGCCGACCTCGGGCGGGCCCCGCTGGAGGTGGCCCGGGCCATGGGCGCCGACGACACGCGCGACCTCTCACGCGGAGACGCGCTGCCCGAGGACGCCGAGCTGGTCTTCGAGGCCTCCGGCGCCCCGGCCGCCCTCGGCGGAGTCCTGCGCGCGACCGCGCGCGGCGGGACCCTCGTCCAGGTGGGCAACCTCCCCGGAACGCAGGCCCCGGCGGCGCTGGGCGAACTCGTCACCAGGGAGATCACCTGGATCGGCTCCTACCGCTTCGTCGAGGAGATCGACGACGCCCTGGCCGCGATGGCCGCCGGTCTGGACGTCACCCCGCTCATGACCCACTCCTTCCCCGTCGGGGAGGCGCACGAGGCGATGCGGACGGCGGCCGATCCCGCCTCCGGCAGCAGCAAGGTCATGCTGCGCTTCGCCTGAGCCGCGCCACGCGGGCGCCCCGCGCTCCCCGACCGGGAGCGGGCGCCTCCCCTCCATCCCAGAAAGGGCATTCCGTGAAGATCACCGACGCACGTGTCGTCGTGTCCTCACCCGGCCGCAACTACGTCACCCTGGTGGTCGAGACCGAGGACGGCGTCACCGGCATCGGCGACGCCACGCTCAACGGCCGCGAACTCGCGGTCGCCTCCTACCTGCGCGACCACGTGTGCCCGCTGCTCGTCGGTCGCGACGCGCGGCGGATCGAGGACACCTGGCAGTACCTGTACAAGGGCGCCTACTGGCGCCGCGGCCCGGTGACGATGACCGCGATCGCCGCGGTGGACGTGGCGCTGTGGGACATCAAGGGCAAGGCCGCGGGCATGCCCCTCTACCAGCTCCTGGGCGGGGCCTCGCGCGAGGGCGTCCTGGTCTACGGGCACGCCAGCGGCACGTCGCTGGACGGGCTCTCCGAGGACTTCCAGCGCCACCTGGACCTGGGCTACCGGGCGATCCGGGTCCAGGCCGCGGTCCCCGGACTGGAGAAGACCTACGGGATCGCCCCGGCGGGCGGCCGGGTGTACGAGCCCGCCAGCGGCAACCGGCCCCAGGAGGACACCTGGGACACCCCGGCCTACCTGGACTTCGCGCCGGCCATGATCGCCCACGTCCGTGAGCAGTTCGGCTACGGCGTGCACCTGCTGCACGACGTGCACCACCGCCTCACCCCGATCGAGGCGGGCCGCCTGGGCGCGGCGCTCGAACCGTACCGGCTGTTCTGGATGGAGGACCCGACCCCGGCCGAGGACCAGTCCGCGTTCCGGACCCTGCGCCAGCACACCACCACCCCCGTGGCGGTGGGCGAGGTGTTCAACTCGATCTGGGACTGCCAGCAGCTCATCACCGAGCGGCTCATCGACTACGTCCGCGCCTCGGTGTCGCACACCGGCGGCATCACCCACCTGCGCCGCGTGTTCTCGCTCGCGGAGCTGTACGGGGTGCGCTCGGGCTCGCACGGCGCCGGTGACCTGTCGCCGGTCGCCATGGCCGCGGCACTCCACCTCGACCTGGCCATCCCCAACTTCGGCATCCAGGAGCACATGGGTCACACCGGCCCCTACGCGGAGGTCTTCCGCACCTCCTACTCCTTCTCGGACGGGTACATGCACCCCGGAGACGCCCCGGGCCTGGGCGTGGAGTTCGACGAGGAGGCCGCGGCCCGCCACCCCTACGAACCCAGGTACCTGCCGGTCAACCGGCGGCTCGACGGAACGGTGCACGACTGGTGAGTACACACGGACTGACGGGTGGGGGCGAGCCGCTGGACGTCGTCGTCCTGGGCGAGGTCCTGCTGGAGGTGGCCACCGACGCCCCCGTCGCGCACGGGGTCCCGGCCAGGCTCGGTGTCTCGGGCGACGCCCTGAACGTCGCCGCGGCGGCGTCCCGGGCCGGGGCCCGGGTCGGTCTGGCCGCCGTCCTGACCGACGACGAGCTCGGGCGGGCGATCGCCGACCGCGTCGCGGAGCTGGGCGTGTCCACCGGCATGCTGCGCTTCCGCCCCGGGCAGCAGGGCGTGTACCTGGTGCACAGCGACCCCGAGGGCGAGCGCGCCTTCTCCTACGCGCGCGCCGGCAGCGTGGGCTCGACCCTGTCCCCCGGGGACCTGGACGAGGAGGCGGTCGGCGCGGCGGGAGCGGTCGTGGCGGGCGGCATCGCCTGCGCGGTCTCCGACAGCGCGCGCCGGGCGGTCCTGACCGCGGCGCGCCTGGCCCGCAGGTTCGTGTTCGACCCCAACCACCGGCCGCGGCTGGCCTCGCGGGAGGAGGGCGCCGCGACCCTCGCGGAGCTGGCCCGGCACGCCCACCTGGTGACCCCCTCCCACCCCGGCGAGACCTCCGCCCTGCTGGACAGCGCCACCCCGTCCGAGGCGGCCCGCCGCCTCCTGGAGGCGGGCGCCCGCAACGTCGCGGTGACCTGCGGGTCGCGCGGCGTCCACCTGGCCACGCCGCAGGAGGAGTCCTGGATCGACGCGGTCCCCGCTCCCCGGGTCCTGGACCAGACCGGCGCGGGGGACGTGTTCGTGGGTACCCTGACCGCGCGGCTGACCCTGGGCGACCCCCTCGCGGAGGCCGCGCGCCTGGCGGCCGCCGCGGCCAGTCTGAGCGTGGGCGGGCGCGGCGGAACCGGTTTCCTGCCGACCCTGGAACAGACCCGCGCGCACGCGCGGGGCGAGAAGGAGGCGACGCGATGACCCGGCTGGACCTGGCGGCGCTGCGGGCCGCGGGGCGCACCACCGCCCTGGACCGCGCCGACCTGCGCACCGGGGTGGTCCACCTCGGGATCGGCGCGTTCTACCGCGCCCACGGCGCGGTCCTGACCGAGGAGGCCATGCTCGCCGCGGGCGAGACCGGATGGGGCATCAGCGCGGTGACCGGGCGCTCGGCCCGGGTGTGGGAGCAGCTGGCCCCGCAGGAGGGCCTGTTCACGGTCACCGAACGCGGTGAGGGCGCCCGCCCCGTACGGGTGGTCTCCTCCGTCCGCGAGACCCTGTCCGGTCCGGCCGACCCGTGGGCGGTGGCGGAGCGCATCGCCCACCCCGGCACCCGGATCGTCACCCTCACGGTCACGGAGAAGGGGTACCTGGCGCACCCGGTCACGGGGCGCCTGGACACCGGCGACCCCCGGGTGCGCGCCGACCTGGACGGCGGCCCGCCGCTCACGCCGGTGGGGCAGATCGCGCGCGGCCTCCAGCTGCGCCAGCTCCGGGACGCCGGTCCGGTGACCGTGCTGTCCTGCGACAACCTGCCCGACAACGGCGAGCTGACGGCCGCGCTGGTCGCCGACTTCGCCGACGCCCTGCCGGGCGCGGAGGGCGAGCGGCTGCGGTCCTGGATCCAGGCGTACGCGGCCTTCCCGAACACGATGGTGGACCGGATCGTCCCGGCCACCACGGCGGCGGACCTGGACGCCGTCGAGGCGGAGCTGGGCCTGCGCGACGAGGCGGCCGTGGTCGCCGAGCCCTTCCACCAGTGGGTGATCCAGGACCGCTTCGCCGGTCCGCGCCCGCGGTGGGAGGCGGCCGGGGCGACGATCACCGACGACGTGCGGCCCTGGGAGGCGGCCAAGCTGCGCGTGCTCAACGCCAGCCACTCCCTGCTCGCCTACCTCGGCCTGTCCGTGGGGCACACGACGATCGCCGCGTGCGCCGCCGACGACGCCGTGGCGACGGCGGCCCACCGCCTCGTCCACGAGGAGGTCCTGCCCTCGCTCACCCTGCCCGAGGGCCTGGACGGCGCGGCCTACTCCGCGTCGGTGCTGCGCCGGTTCGCCAACCCCGCGCTGGGCCACACCACCGCCAAGGTCGGGGCCGACGGCTCCCAGAAGCTCGGCCCCCGCGTCGTGCCCACGGTCCGGGACGTGCTGGCCGGGGGCGGCGAGCCTCGGTGGAGCGCCCTGGTGGTGGCGGCGTGGATGCACCACGTCGCCACGGCCGGTCCCGGGCTGGAGGACCCGCTGGCCGACTCCCTGCGCGCGCTGCTGCCCGCGAGCGGAGGTGCGCGGGAGGTGGTCGCCGCGCTGCTGCGCTCGGAGGTCTTCCCCGGGGACCTGGCGTCCCATCCGGTGTTCACCGAACTGCTGGTCCACTGGTACGGGGTCGTGTCCGCCGGGGGCGGCGCGCTGGCGGCGGAGGTCGCCTCGTGAGCGCGGGCGGCGGGGACGACGTGAGAGACACAGGCCACGGGAGCGGCATGAGCGGCGGGAGCAGGGGAAGCGGCCGGAGCGAGGGGGACGGCGGTATCGGGGCCGTGCTGGCGCTGTCGCCGGTCGTGCCGGTGGTGACGGTGGACTCCCCCGCGCTGGCGGTTCCCCTGGCCGAGGCGCTGCTGGCGGGCGGTGTGGGCGTCGTGGAGGTCACCCTGCGCACGCCCGGCGCCCTGGAGGCGGTCCGGGCGATCGCGGAGGACGTGCCGGACATGGTGGTGGGCGCGGGGACCGTGCTCACCCCCCGCCAGGCCGATGAGGCCGCGGAGGCCGGGGCGCGCTTCCTGGTCACGCCCGGCACCACGGACCGGATGCTGCGCCACCTGGCCGCGAGCGGGGTTCCGGCACTGCCGGGGGTGGCCACCGTCAGCGAGGTGCTGGCCGCCCGCGAGGCGGGGATGTTCGCGCAGAAGCTCTTCCCCGCGTCGGTTCCGGGCACCCCGTTCCTGCGCTCGGTGGCGGGACCGCTCCCCGACGTCGTGTTCTGCCCCACGGGCGGGATCACGGCCGCCACGGCCGCCGACTACCTGGCGCTGGACAACGTGGCGTGCGTCGGGGGGAGCTGGCTGACCCCCGGGGACGCGGTCCGTCAGGGGGACTGGGCGCGGATCACCGGGTTGGCCGCGGAGGCCGTGCGACTGGGCGCGGGCGCCGTCGGGGACGGCCGTACCGGCTCCGTACCGCCTCCCGTCGGCCCGGGCCCTAAGGGCGCGTGACCGGGGCCCGTCGAAGGCCCGGCTTCCCGGGGCGGACCCGCTGGGGGCGCCCGCGGACGCGTCCCCAGGGCTTGAACACCGACAGGGCCATGGCCGCGGCGACCGCGGTGGTGGAGACCAGGGGCGGGAACAGGAGCTGGGCGCCGACGGCGAAGGGCGCCTCCTCGGCGCTGGCGGTGCGGGCCCGCTCCGCCAGCGCGGTGACCTCGGGTGAGAGCAGCAGGACCACGAGGGCCAGCAGCACGGCGTTGGCCGCCAGCTTGAGCAGGACCCACCAGTACCGGACCAGTCCGTACCTGGTCCCCCAGCCGAGGACGATCCCGGACAGCAGGGTGAGGGCGCCGGCCGAGGCCAGCGGCCACGTCGCGAAGGCCGCGAGGGCGACCGCGACGGAGGCGTCGTCGCCGCCGAGCAGCGCGGTGACCACGAGGACGCCCAGGACGAGGTCGAGCCCGAGCCAGCTTCCGGCCGCGGCGATGTGGGTCAGCAGGACGGTCTTGCGGGTGCGGGCGCCCAGGCGCCGTCGGGGGGTCGTCACGGTGTCCATGCGGCCAGTATCCGAGCGCGGGCCCGAGACGGCGTACAGCCCGGGACGTATTCCGGTGTACGCAGGCGCGCGGCCCCTGAGAAGGGTCGCGGTCGGCTCCGGCGCGCGGGCCCGCGCTGACCCCCCGTCCAGGCGAGCCGTGACCCCGCTGGAGCCGCCGTCTGGTAAGCCGGACGGTGTGAACAGTACGAGAGAGTCCGAAAGACAGGGCGAGGGCGGGCGGAGGCCCTCGGCGGGGGAGAGGATCGCCCCGTGGTTGTGGCCGCTGGCGGCGGTGGTGGTCGTGGTCGTGGGCATGGTCCTCGGCTACGCGTTCTTCAGCTGAGCCGGGCGCGGCGCCGCGGACCCGGGCGGCCTCAGGCTCCGCCCGGGGAGGTGCCCGGCAGTCGGGTGGCCACCCACTGGTCGTCGGAGTCGCGGCGCATCTCCAGGGGCCCGTGGTCCTCGCCGGGGTAGACCAGGGCGACCGTGGCGATGGGGACCTCCCCCTCCAGATCGGTGTCCATGGTGACCTCGCCGACCTCGATGCCCTCACCGCCCTGGAGCGTCTCGGCGTAGAGGGGGAAGGCCGCCGGGCAGTCCTCGGCCCCGTGCTCGTCGGCCACCACCGTGCGCGCGGCCTCGTCCATCAGCGCGCAGCCCGCCTCGCCGTCGGCGGCCATGAGGGAGGCGACGAAGCCCTGCGCGGCGCGCCGCACGTGGGTCTCGGCGTCCGGGTCCACCGCGGCCGCGCTCTCCTCGGCCTGTCCGGCGGTCTCCTCCGGGGCCTCCTCACCGGAGCAGGCCGTGGCGGCGAGGAGCAGGGCCAGCAGCGGGGCGGACAGCGGAAGTCGTCTCATGGCGGGCGCCTTTCGAGGGGGCGGGGCGTCGCACCATTGTTACCGCATCGGCCCGCTGCGTGACCAGCGGTGTCCGCGCGCCCCAGGCAGCCCCGGGGGTTGTCGGCGGAGCCGGGCTTCCGACCATCACCAAAAGCCCGCGCTGCAACGGATCCAGGGGTTGTCGGCGGAGCCGGGCTTCCGACCATCACCAAAAGCCCGCGCTGCAACGGATCCAGGGGTTGTCGGCGGAGCCGGGCTTCTGGTGATATGGGAACGCGGTCCCCTCCCGACGGAACCGCTCCGGTCTTTCTGGCGCACAGAGCACGCGCGGGCGTGCCACGGGCGGTTCCGCCGTGCGTCCGCGCCGGAGGTGACATGTCCTACCCCCTGCGGGAGAGCCGTCCGGCGGACCCGTTCGCCCGTATCCCCCCGGAGTTGGGCGCCCGGCTGCGCCCGCTGGTGCCGTCACTGGCGGAGGAGGCCCTGGAGGGCATCCGGCGCCGGGCGGAGTTCCACGCCGCGCCCCTGGAGCCCGCCGACGCCGAGGGTCTGCGGCGGACGGTGGAGGCCGGTCTGCTCGCCTTCCTGGACCGGGTGGAGGGCGACCGCTCCCCCGGACACGCGGACGCGCTGGCCGCCGAGTTCCGGGCCTTCGGCGCGGGCGAGGCCCGGCACGGGCGCACCCTGGAGTGCCTGCACACGGGGATGCGCACGGCGGCGGCTGTGGCCTGGCGGCGGCTGGCCGGCGCGGACGCGCTCACCCGTGACCACATGGCGGTGCTGGGAGAGGCGATCTTCGCTTTCCAGGAGGAGGTCTCGACCGCCGCGGCCGAGGGCCACGCGCGGGTGCGCGGCGCCGGGGCGGACGCGCTGCGCAGGCGTCGGGCGCGGTTGGTGGAGGTGCTGTTGGCCGAGACGGGCGCGCGGCGGGAGGAGCAGGCGGTGCCCGCGCTGGCCCGGGCCGCCCGGTGGCGGCTGCCCGAGCGGGTGGCGGTGGCGCTGCTGTACCGGGGTACGGACGGCGCGGCGGCCCCGATGGGTCCGGCAGACCCTTCGGCGCTGACCCAGGCGGCCGTGGGCGGCCCGTCGGCGGACGCGCTGTCCGCCTCGACGGGGGCGTTCTCACATCTCAGCGCGCTGCCGTCGGACGTGCTCGTGGGCCTGGACCGCGTGGAGCCGTGTGCGGTGGTGCCCGATCCCGAGGGGCCGGGGCGGCTGCGGTCGCTGGAACGCTCGTTGCGCGGTTCCTGCGCGGTGCTGGGCCCGAGCGTGCCCCTGGAGCAGGCGTCGCTGTCGCTGGCCCGGGCCCGTGACCTCGCGGAACTCGTGCGCACGGGCGTGGTGCCGGGCGGGGGCGTGGTGCGGTGGGACGACCACCTGCCCGCGCTGCTGCTGTCGCGCGACCCCGGGCTGGTCGCGGAGATGACGCGGTCCCGGCTCGCTCCGCTGGCGCCGCTGCGCCCGTCGCAGCGGGAGCGGATGGCCGACACCCTGCTGTCCTGGCTGGAGTCGGGGCTCAACGCCAACGAGGCCGCCGAGCGGCTGCGCATCCACCCGCAGACCGTGCGCTACCGGCTGCGCCAGCTGGAGGAGCTGTTCGGCGAACGGCTGCGCGAGCCCGGAGAGCGTTTCGAACTGGAACTGGCCCTGCGGGCCCGCCGTCTGCTCGGTCCCCTGGAGGAGGGGGCGGTGTGGCCGGGCGGCGGGTGACGGGTGTCTTCACGTCACGGGGTCACCGCCAGGTGGCCGTCTCCGGGTCGATCCCGTGAGCGCGGGCGCACTCGTCGACGCTCCGCCGGAACCAGGAGGCCAGCCCGGCCCGGATTCCGTCGTAGTGGGCGGAGAAGCCGGGATCGGACTCGAACATCCTCCCCAGGCACACCTGCATCCGCCGCGTGAGCGGAAAGAAGTGGGAGAACACTTCGCGGTGGCGTTCGACGAGCGCGTCCGCCTCCGGGCTGCCCGGCACGACACCCCGGTCGAGGGCGTCGCCCAGATCGAGCTGCAACGCGGACATCGACGCGGAGAGCGACTGCCACTGCTCCCGCGTGCGCGAAGCGGACTGCTCGGCGAACTGCGCCCATTGCGCGGAACCGCCCCACACGACGCGGGCCTGCCGGGGCCAATGAGCGTCCCAGTGGGCCCCGAAGACCTCCGACTGCGCCTCGTCGTCGAGGAGGATCCCCCGCTCGTGGGCCTCGATCATCCGTTCCAGGCGCTCGTCGTGCCGTCGCAGGTCCCGGATGCGCTCGGCGAGCCGGGCACGCTGCTCACGCAGGGTGGCGCCGATCTCCGCCGTCCGGTCGTCGAGGACCTCACGCACCGCGTCCAGCCCGAGACCGGCCTCCCGGTACGCGACGATCCGGCGCAGCCGTCGCAGGTCAGCGTCGGTGTACTGGCGGTAGCCGGCGGCGGTGCGCGCGGACGGCGACGCCAAGCCGACCTCGTCCCAGTGGTGGAGCGTGCGGACCGTCACCCCCACCAGCCCGGCGGCCGCGCCCACCGTGACACCGTCACCGGTCTCGCGCTCGCGTTCAACCATGGACACCATTGTGACCCCCCTCCGCCGACCCCGGGGCGACGATCCCGACCGAGGCGAGGTCACGCGCCTCGGGGCTGTCGGGATCGAACTCCCGCGCCGCGGTGAACACGACCCGGGCGCCCTCGGGGGTGGTCACCTCGACGTCGCGGGTACGCCACGGCGTGTCCCGCGGCCCGGTCACGCTTCCCGGCGCGAGGTCCGAGCACGCCTCGACCAGCGGATCGACCTCGCTCAGCACGCACAGGAAACTCACGCTCATCGCGGGCGCTCCGGGGGGCTCGACGCCGGCCGCCGCGGGGACGAGCAGGACGTCCTGGAACGCCCACCGGCGCAGGTGGACCACCTGCCCCGGGACGCTGAACAGTTCGACGAAGCCCAACCCCCGCACCCAGAAATCCGTCGACGCCGCCAAGTCCGACGTCGGAACCGTCACGAACACCGGCATCGCGTAGATACCGCGGAACACCTCTGGCGCGACCGCGTCCGGTCCGCGCTCGGACAGGGGGCCCATCTCGAATGCGTCGAAGAAGTCACTCATGCGGTCCACCGTCCCGCCTCACGCGGCGTGAGGGTCAAGCCCGGTCCGCGAAGCGGTTGTCCACAGGCGTCAGATCGGCCTTCCCCGGCCGTTCCGCCGAGGACTGGCGTGGTAAGCGGGGGGTTCCCCGGGCCCTCCCGCTTCGTGCTGCCCTCGCCGCGTCCCCTCAGCCCCGCGGCGCCAGCGCCCGCACCACCGCGGCCGGGTCCGCGTTCGGCGGACCGATCGGCGCGACGACCGGGGTGGTCACCCCGTTGTCGACGTAGGCCCGGATCCGCTCGCGGCAGTACTCGGCGGGGCCGTGCACGATGAGCTCGTCCACCACCGAGTCCGGGATCGCGGCCAGCGCGCCCCTGCGGTCCCCCTCGTCCCACGCCTTCCACATCGGGGTGAGTTCCTCGCGGCCCAGCCACTCGTGGAACGCCCGGTAGACGGGGACGTTGAGGTAGGCCGAGATGGCCCAGCGGCCGATCCCCCGGGCGGTGTCCGGGTCGGTTTCGGGCACGGCGAGGATCCGCGCGACCACCTCCTTGTCCTCGCCGTATCGGCGCACGTGGGGCACCACCGTGCGCACGTCCTCCGGCGAGAGCCAGTTGATGACGGCTCCGTCGCCCTCGCGTCCGGCGAGCCGGAGCATGCCCGGTCGCAGCGCCGCCACCAGCAGCGGGGGCGCCTGCTCGGGGACCGCGCCGAGCGCGAAGCCGTTGACGCTGAAGGTGTCGTAGTCCTCCTTGACCTTCGCACCGGTGAGCGCGGCGCGCAGGAAGCGCACGGTGTCGCGCACCTTCTTGTACGGCTCCTCGAAGGGGATGGAGTTCCACCGCTCCACGATCACGGTGGAGGACGTGCCGACGCCCAGCGCGAAGCGGCCCGGCGCGGCGGCGGCCAGGGCGGCGGCGCTCATCGCCAGGGTGGCCGGTCCGCGCGTGTAGGCGGGCACGATCGCGGTGCCCAGGCGCAGCCGGGGCGCCCACACGCTGGCCAGGGCGAGGGGGGTGAAGGCGTCGCTGCCGTTGGTCTCGGCCGACCAGGCGTCGGTGTAGCCCAGATCCGGCAGCCGCTCGATGAGGGTCCGCTGCTCGGAGAGCGGGACCCCCTCCAGCGGGATGGTGATGCCCCAGCGAGTGGTCATGGCGACTCCCTGTCGGTGTGGAACCGAATCCGGTTCTCGTGCCGTGCTGGCAGCACCGTACCGCCCGGTCGGTCTGTTGTCTCGGGGCGCCTCCCCCTTTCGCGCCGTCGGTGGCCGCGACACCGCCCCCCTCCGGCCCGGCGCACCGCCGCCGCCCTCCCGACACGGCGTGCCGCCCCGGGACGCGCGTGCCCGCTGGGGCGTATGTTCGTAGGGCCCGGACCGGAGCCCCGCCGACGGCGGGCGCCCCCGGCCGGGCCGCACGAGCGCATCCCAGACGAACGAAGGAGGCCCCTTCGTGGCCACGCCACCCTCCCCCTACGACTTCCTGCCCCAGGTCGCGTCGTTCACCGTCACCAGCAACGACGTCGCCGACGGACGGACCCTGCCCCAGGCCCAGGTCAGCGGGATCATGGGCGCCGGAGGCGGGGACGTCTCGCCGCACCTGTCCTGGAGCGGTTTCCCCGAGGGGACGCGCAGCTTCGCCGTCACCTGCTTCGACCCGGACGCACCCACCGCCAGCGGCTTCTGGCACTGGTCGGTGGCCAACATCCCGGCCGACGTCACCGAGCTGGCCGCGGGCGCGGGGGACGGCTCCGGCCTCCCCGAGTCGGCCGTCACCCTGCGCAACGACGCGGGCGGACACCGCTACGTCGGCGCGGCGCCGCCCGCCGGGCACGGCCCGCACCGGTACTTCTTCGTGGTGCACGCGGTGGACGTGCCCCGCCTGGAGGTGGACGCGTCGGCCAGCCCGGCCTTCCTCGGCTTCAACCTGTTCTCGCACGCGCTGGGCCGCGCGATGGTCACCCCCGTCTACGAGGTGGAGTAGCCCGCGCGGGCGGCGCGGGGACCGGACCGGAACCCGGGGCCGCGCGACGCGCCGGGGCGGGCGGGGCGGCGGTACCGCGCCGCCCGCCCCGGCCCTTCCTCCCGGGGCCGGGAGGACACACGCGCAGTGGGCCCCTTCGGTTGTCCTGACAACCGGATTCGGCCATTTGCGGGCCATCGGGCACCCCGAGGTCTAGGCTCGGTAAGCATCCCCCCAGTCCGCCGTCCACGTCGGAAAGGGTTCGACCGGTGCCACAGCAGCCTGCGAGCAAACCAACCGTCGTGGTCACGACAGCGGGGTCGGCGCCCACGCCCGGGACCATCCTCCACCTGCGGGAACAGGGTTTCCGCGTGGTGGCGACCGACGTGGACCCCGCCGCGCCGGGCCTGTACCTGGCCGACCGCGGGTACCTGGTGCCGCCGGGCGACAGCGAGGCCTTCCTGCCCAGGATGCGGACGCTGTGCGCGGCCGAGGGGGCCGTCGCGGTCATCCCCCTGGTGGACGAGGAACTCGTCAGGGTGGGCGAGCTCGCCAAGGACGGCGTGGAGGTGCTGCTGCCCCGCCTGGACTTCGTCACCACCTGCCTGGACAAGTACGTGCTGATGCGCGAACTGGAGGACGCCGGGATCGGCGTGCCGCGCACCTGGCTGGCCTCGGAGTGGCCGAGCGGCGCCGCGGACTCCGCGCACGGCGGACTCATCGTCAAACCGCGCTGCGGGCGCGGGAGCCGCGGGGTGGTGGTCATCGACTCCGTCCGCGACATGGCGCGGGTGGTGTCCGAGGGCGGCTACGCGGCGGACGAGCTGATCGTCCAGGAGCTGGTCGGCGGCCCCGAGTACACGGTGTCCGTGGTGGTGTGGCGGGACGGCGGGGTCCAGGCCGTGGTGCCCAAGGAGGTCGTCCTCAAGCAGGGTGTGACCAGGTACGCGGTGACCCGGCGCCACCGCGAGGTGGACCGCGTCTGCCGGGCGGTCCAGTCCGCGCTGCGCGCCGACGGCCCCTTCAACGTGCAGCTGTGCCTGGACGCGGACGGCAGGCCGAGGATCTTCGAGATCAACCCGCGCTTCTCCTCCACGGCCTCGCTCACCGCGGCGGCCGGGATCGACGAGATCACGGGGCTGCTGCGGCAGGCCGTCGCGGACGGGCCCCGTCTGGAGGACGACTGGCGCGAGGGGGTGGCGATGGTGCGGCGGTGGACGGACGAGTTCGTCAGCGAGGCCGAGTTCACCTCCCACGGCATCTCCCCCGCCCCCGCGGGCGGCACGGAGCTGCCCCGGCAGCTGTCCGCGGGAGGCACGGGACCGGTCCCGGTCGTTCCGGTGCGTGTGCGTTGACCGGCTCCGCGGCAGGGACCGCCGGTGCGCACCCGCTGGCCGAGGCGATGGCGGCGGCGGTCGTGGAGGTCGGCGGTCTGCTGCGGGAGTGGCGCTCCGACGCGGACGCGCGCAACGGGGTGTGGGAGGGGAGCCAGTTCAAGGCCCGGGCCGACGCCATGGCGCACCGGGCCCTGTCCGAGCGGCTCACCGCGATCGACGGCCGGATCCCGGTGGTCAGCGAGGAGGACCCCGAATCGCTGCGCGGTGAGCGGCCGCGCCGGTACTGGCTGATCGACCCCGTCGACGGGACCGCCAGCTACGTCCACGGGTTCCCCGGGTACGTCACGCAGGTCGCGCTGGTGGACGGGGGGCGGCCGGAGGCGGCCGCCGTGTTCGCCCCCGAGACCGCGACCCTCTACACGGCGGTGCGCGGCCGGGGCGCGCGTCGGGACGGACGCCCCCTGCCGCCTCCGCGGCCCGCCCCGCCGGGACGGGGTGTGCTCACCGACAACACCCCGGGGCCGGAGGGGATCGCCCGCAGGGTCGGCGACCGCTTCGGCTACGGCGGGTACCTGGAGAGCGGCAGCATCTCGCTGAAGCTGTGCCTGGTCGCCGAGGGTTCCGCGCACCTGTTCGTCAAGGACGTGCCGGTGCGCGACTGGGACGTGGCGGCGCCCGCCCTGGTCCTGGAGGAGGTGGGCGGCCTGGTCACCCGGCTGGACGGAAGCCCGTTCGACTACCGGGGGCCCTACGAGCACACCGGGCTGGTGGGCGCCGCCGACCCCGCCGTGTGCAGGGCCGTCTCCGACTGGCTGGGCTCCTGAGAACGCGCCCCGGGGCCGTGGACCGGGGGCCGCGACTCACTTTCCGTGTATCCCTTTTCCACACCGGGTGCGGCGCGTATCGTGTGGTCACCAACTCGCGTCTTGGGGGTGGGAAGTGGAGGACGAACGCCTGCCGCTGCACCGGATGCGCGCCTCGGACGCCGAACGCGACCTCACGGTGGACCGCCTCACCACCGCGTTCGTCGAGGGTCGCCTGGACCACGAGGAGTACGACCGCCGGGTCGGTCTGGCGCTGGGCGCGGTGCTGCTCGGCGACCTGCGCCCGCTGACCGCGGACCTGCCGGTGTCCCCGTCCGCGGTGCGCGGGGTCCCGGGCGCGCGGCAGGGCGCCGATCCGCTGTCGGAACCCCTCTCCGGGACGGCCCGCACCGATCCGGGGTCCGGGCGCGACTCGCGGGACGGCCGCGAACCCCCCGACGCGGACGACCTGTCACTCCTGGGCGCCCCCTGGGGCGAGTGGGGCGACGAGTGGCGCTGGTGGACGGGTGTGGCGGTGATCCTGACGAGCGTGTGGGGCGTGGTCAGCCTGATGGGCGGCGAGCTCGTACCCTACTGGCCGCTGGTGCCGCTGGGCATCTGGGCCGCGGTCCTGCTCGCCTCCGCCATCTGGCCCAGCGAGGGGGAGCCGCCCTGACGCGGCGCCCCCGCTCCCGCGCGGGCGGCCGACACCACGGGCGCGGCCGGGACCGCGGCGGGAGGGGTCAGCCCGCGGCGTGGAGCCAGCGCACCGGGGCGCCGTCGCCCGCGTAGCGGAAGGGTTCCAGCTCCTCGTCCCAGGCGCGGCCGGTGAGGCGTTCGATCTCGGCGGCCAGGTCGGTGCCGTCGGCCGCGGCCCGCTCCACGGCCAGGCGCAGTCGGCCCTCGGGCACGAGGACCTCGCCCGCCGCGCTGGTGAGGGCGGTGAACATGCCGAGGGACGGCGTGTAGCTGTAGCGCACGCCGTCGCAGCCGGGCGACCCCTCCTCGGTCACCTCGAACCGCAGGCGCTGCCATGCGTTCAGCGCCGAGGCCACCGAGCCCGCGGTGCCCGGCTTCCCCTGCCAGTTGAGCTCGGCGCGGTGGTTGCCGGGTGCCGCCGGTTGGGCGACCCAGTCGAGTTTCACGGGTACTCCAACGACGCCCGCGACCGCCCACTCGACGTGTGGGCACAGCGCCGCTGGCGCGGAGTGGACGTACAAGACGCCACGTGCGGACACCGAACCTCCTGATACGAACGAGTGCGCTTCCCCGACGCCCTCGTACCACGAGAAGGTTGCATACCCGCCTGAATGCTTTTGCCCCATTGTGCCCCAAGGGCACCTGGAGAACCAGCGCTCACTTTGCTTTTTCCAGCGTTCTCCCCACCTCCGGAAGCCCCAAAAGCTAGCGTGAGCCCCGGCGAGCGGGAGTCCGATCATAGTGGGGGCGGGTGTGCCAGACCAGTCGCACGAGGACATCCATGGCACCCAGGCACCTCCTCAAACCGTACTTTCGACCTTTTCCGGGGAGGAAGCACCCCCGCCTTTGCCGGTTCCGGCCACAACCGGCGGTGATACAGCCGGGCCCAATCCGGACGGGAACCCCGGCGGAGCCGACGCCGCCGCCCCCAGCGACGCCGAACTCGTACGGGGAGCCTGCCGGGGCGAGCACAGGGCCTGGGAGGCCATCGTGGACCGGCACCTGCCGGTCGTGAACGCGATCGCGCGCTCCTACCGCCTGTCCGCCCCGGACCGGGAGGACGCGGTGCAGACGGTGTGGCTCACCCTCAACCAGCAGCTGCCCCGCCTGCACTCCCCCGAGCGGCTCCGCGGCTGGCTGCGCAGGGTCGCCCACGACGCCTGCGGCCGACAGCGCCGCCACAGCGCCCGGGACCAGCCGGTCGACCCCGGGAGCCTCACCCGGCGGGAGCCCCTCTCGGAGGACTCGGGGCCCGAGGCGCAGTACCTGCGCAAGGAGGAGCACGAGGAGCTGCACCGCGCGATCCGGCGGCTCACCGATCCCGGAGAGCGGCGGGCCGCCCTGCGCTACCTCGACGGGGCCGCGGGGCTGCCCGTGCCCCCGGCCCCGTGCGACCCGGGGTCCCGCGACGGCGAGGTCCACCCCCGGACCGCCGCGAACCAGCGCCGCCGCATGCTCCGCAGACTCCGCCGCCTCCTGGAGGAACCCACATGAGCGACCACGACGATCCGGTACGGGCCCTGGCGGGGCGCGCCGCCGCACTGGCCGCCTTCGACCGAGGCGACGACGGCGCCGACATGGCGGCCCTGACCGGGGAGAGGGCTCCGGCGGGCGAGGTGCTGCGCTCGGCGGAGGGGAGCGCGGACGACGTGCTGGTCACCTCCCTGCGCTTCGAGCACGGCGACCTCACCCTGGACGTGCGGGTCCACGCGCGCGGCCGGCTGCGCTCGCTGTCGGGGCTGGCCAGCGGGGAGTACGACCACGCGGTCCTGCGCGTGCGCCGCCCGGGTTCCGGGGAGGAGCTGCGGATCGGCGAGGACGGCGGGTTCGCGCTGTCCGGCCTGGCCCGCGGCCCGATCAGCCTGTCGCTGCTCAGAGCGGGACGCCCTCCGGTGGTGACCGGCTGGTTCACCGTCTGACCAGGCGGACCGCCGGGCAGCCGGACCACCGGGCAGCCGGCTGGTGATCCCATCCGTCACAGAAACGGGGAAGGCCGAACCCGGGTTGCAGACAGACGCGAACCGACTCCTGAGGGTGGCCCTTCGACCGGCTTCGTCCGGGTTCGCCTCAGCCGAGTCGCGCGCAGGCGGACGCGGCCCCTCCCGCGCGCCCTCCCCGCGCTGCTATCACTGTGTGCGGCCCGCCCCCTCGGTGAAAGGCACCGGACGTGTCCCTGCGCGCCCAGCCCTCCCCCCTCTCCCCCGAATCCCCCCTCTCCGCCGCCTGCCCGGACCACCACGCGCTGCGGTCCGGCAGATCCCTGCTCGCCCGCGTGAGCCACGGCGTGCGGCTGGCGCAGGGCGGCATGTTCGAGCAGACCGCGGCCCTGCTGGACGAGGCCCACCGGCGCCTGCTCGGCCACCCCGTGGCCGAGTCCGCGACGGTGATGCCCGGCGTCCTGCTCAACCTGGGCCTGGCGCAGACGCTGTGCGGCCGCTTCCCGCAGGCCGAGGAACACCTGCGCGAGGCCCGGTCCCTGGCACGGGAGCGCCGTCTGCCGCTGATGGGCCTGGTCATCGACCAGAACCTGGGCTGCCTCAGCCTCTACCGGGGCGACGCCCCCGCGGCCATCGCCACCTTCCACGGCCTGACCGACCGGCTGCCCTCCGAACGCCGTGAGGCGCTGCACGTGGACCTGGCCGAGGCTCTGCTGGCCGAGGGCCTGGTGGAGGAGGCGGCGACGGCGCTCGCGGACGGCCCCTGGGCCGGGGGCTCGTCGGCCAACGCCCTGCTGGTGGAGGCCAAGCTGCGGCTGCTGCGGGGCGACCACCGCCACACGGTCGAGCTCACCCGCCGGGTGCGGCACTCCTTCGGCACGGGCTCGCTGTGGTACCGGCTGGCCACCCGCCTGGAGAGGATGGCGCTGCGCGAGGGCCGGACGACCTCCCCCGTGGCCCGGGCCAGGAACGCCCTGGCGGTCCGCGCGCCGCTGGCCGCGCCGCGGCCTTCGGGCAGGGGCGCCGCCCACCTGGCCCTGGACACCCTGGACGCGCACGCCCGACTCGCGCCGGGCCCCTGGCTGGCGGGCGCGGTGAGCGACCCCCACGTCGTCCGCGCGGGCCTGGAGAGCGCCCTGCGCGCGGGGGAGGCGGCCACCGCCCTGGAGTGGGCGGAACTGGCGCGGAGCTGGGCGGCGCCCCACGTCCCCGGTCCCGGCGTACGCACACCCGCGACGGCCTCGCTGGCCGACCGCTACCGTGCGGCGCTGGTCCGCGGCCGCGATCCGCGCGCCCTGGCCCGGCGCCTGGAGTCGGCCCGCTGGCAGGCGCACCACGAGACCCCGGGCGGGCGCCGCGCCCCCGCACCCGCGCCCGTGGCGGGTGCGCTGCTGGAGCGGCTGGGCGAGCGGGCCTTCGTGCGGTACACGCGGGCGGACGGGAAGGCCGTCGCGCTCGTGGCCGCGGCCGGGCGGGTCCACGCCCGCGTCCTGGGGCCGCTCCCGCGGGTGGCCCGTGCGATGGCCCGGTTCGTCCACCCGGTGGCGTCCGCACAGGACGGGTGCGAGGCGCGGGAGGCGGCCGAGGGCGCCGCCCGCGTCCTCCTCGAACCGCTGCTGGCGCTGGTCGGCGACCTTCCGCTGGTCGTGGCCGGCGACTCCTACCTCGGCGATCCCCCCTGGGGCATGCTTCCCGCGCTGCGGGGCCGTCCGCTGAACCTGGTGCCCGGCGCCGGGTTCTGGCTGGACCGGGCGCGCTCCGGGGTACCCGCGCCCCGCCTGCCGGAGCGGGTGCTGCTGGTGGCGGCGCCCGAACCGGACGGGGCGGCGCGCGAGGTCGCCGCGCTGGCCGACGTGTACCCGGGGGCGCGCGTGCTCCGCGCCGAGCGGGCCCTGCGCTCCGACGTCCTGGCCGCCCTCGGCCGGGCCGACCTGGTGCATCTGGCGGGGCACGGGCGGGTCCCCGGCCGCTCGCCCATGCTCGCCTCGGTCGGCCTGGGCGACGGGCCGCTGCTCGCCTGCGACCTGGCCGGGCTGGCCGAGGCCCCGGACACGGTGGTGCTGTCGACCTGCTGGAGCGGCCGGGGCTTCGCGGACCGCGCCGGGGCTCCGCTCGGGTTCACCGGGGCGCTGCTCGCGGCCGGGGTCCGCACGGTGGTGGCCAGCCCTGTCCCCGTCCGGGACGCGGGGACCGCCGGGGCCATGCGGCTGTTCCACCGCACGCTCGCCGCGGGCGTCCCCGCGCCCGAGGCGGTGGCTGTCCACCTCGGGCGGACGGGGTTCTGCTGCTTCGGCGCCTGAGACCTCTACCAGCCGCGCTCGCGCCACTCCCCCAGGTGCGGACGCTCGGCGCCCAGGGTGGTGTCGCGTCCGTGCCCGGGGTAGACCCAGGTGTCGTCGGCCAGCGCCCCGAACACGCGCTCCTCCACGTCCGCGAACAGGACGCGGAAGTCGTCGTCGGACCAGGTGCGGCCGACGCCTCCCGGGAAGAGGGAGTCACCCGTGAACAGGTGGGTGTGGCCCTCGGGGTCGTCGTAGCGCAGGGCGATCGACCCGGGGGTGTGCCCGCGCAGGTGGATGACGGTGAGGTGGCACTCCCCGACCGGGACGCGCGACCCGTGCACGACGGGCTCGTCCACGGAGACGGGGAGTTCGTCGCCGTCGTCGGGATGGGCGACCGTGCGCGCCCCGGTCTGGCCCACGACCTCGGCGAGGGCCTGCCAGTGGTCCTGGTGGCGGTGGGTGGTGACCACCCGTGCCAGGCCCTCCTCGCCGATCAGCTCCAGGATGCGGTCGGGCTCGGCCGCGGCGTCGATGAGGACGGCCTCGCCGGTGCCCTGGCAGCGCAGCAGGTAGGCGTTGTTGTCCATCGGGCCGACGGCCAGCTTGGTGATGGTCAGGTGCGGTAGTCGTCGCAGGTCGGCGGGGCCGCCGACCCTGGTATCTCCGGAGTAGCTCACCCGACCATTGTGGCCCGCGTCCGGGAGCGGACGCACCAGGGTGGCACGGGTGTGCGGCCGCGGCGGCCCGGGCGGGGCGCCGCGGCCGGGGTCACCTGGCCCAGCGGGGCGCGCGCTTGTCGAAGAAGGCGGCGCGGCCCTCGGCGGCGTCCTCGCTGGCGAAGAACTCGGCGGACAGCTCGCCCATCCGGGCGAAGGCCTCGGTGCGCCGGTCCGGGGTCGCGAGCGCGCCCGCTCCCAGTTCGCCCAGGAGTTCCTTGGTGCGCGACAGCGCGCGCGGCGCCGAACCCCGCAGTCCCTGCAGGATCGCGTCCACGGCGTGCGGCATGTCGCGGTCGGGGACGGCCTGGGTGAGGAGGCCGGCCTTGGCGGCGGCGGAGGCGTCGAACAGCTCGCCGGTGAGGAAGTAGCGGCTGAGCTGGCGCGAGTGCATCCGCGCGGACACCGGGACGGAGATGACGGCGGGGACCACGCCGATGCGCACCTCGGTGAAGGCGAACGTGGCGCTCTTGGGCGCCAGGGCGATGTCGGCGGCGGCCACCAGTCCGATGCCCCCGGCGCGGGCCGCGCCGTTGAGCACGGCGACCACCGGTTTGGGGGCGCCCATGATCTGCTCGAAGATCTCGGGGAGCTCGGGCGCCGGTTCGGCCGGGGCGCCCCGCAGTGCCGCGCCGACCTCCTTCAGGTCGGCTCCGGCGCAGAACACCGGGCCGGTGCCGGTGAGCACGATGGCGCGTACCTCGCCGTCGGCCACCGCCTCGGCCAGGGCCGCGGACAGCTGCGCGCGCAGCCTCGCGGACAGGGCGTTGCGGTTGCGGGGGGAGTCGAGGGTGACCGTGGCGATGGAGCGCTCGACGGCCAGGCGTACCAGGGGCGTGTCGTCCGAGGGGGTCGGGGAAGGGTGCTGCGTCATCGCAGGCGGGCCTTTCTCAGGGTCCGTACTCGCGGGTGCTGGAGAGGGGGAACGCGCGCGTGCCTGTCGCGGCGCGCGTGCGCGCCCGGCTCGTGGCCGGACGCGCCCGGCTCTGTGGCGTGGTGCACGAGGCCGGTCCCACCCTAGACAACCGGGCCCTCAGGACACCATGTCCGTGTACATCCCGCTTGTTAAGTCCCGCTCACGGGTGGCCGCGTGTGCGGCGTGACGGTCCGGCGCCCCGGTCCGTCCCCCGCCGTGGGCCGTCCGGCGCGCGGCGCGGACACCGCGCGTCGGAGGGCCCCGGTGGCCTCAGGGGCGGGTGGTCGCCTCGGAGAGGGCGTCGGCGAAGTGCATCATGGCCGACACCGCCCCGGCGCCGTCCGCGGCCTCGCTGACCCTCAGGGTGAGGGGCTCGGCGGTGATCGCGCCGGTGTACCCGTGGTCGAGTTCGCACTCCTCGTCGGCGCAGGCGGCCGGTTCGAGGTCGATGTGGGCGATCGCGCCCCAGTTCACGGACAGGTTGACGCTCAGCACCAGCTCGCTGGGCATACTGCCCGGCGTGTACTGGGCGGGGTTGGGCACCACGCGGGTCAGGGCGACCGACTGGATGTTGCCCAACTGGATGCTGTCGGTGGTGGTGGAGGCGTGCGAGGTGCCGCCGGGCTCGGTGGGCGGGTGCTCGTCGGTGTGGCACACCACGAGGCGGGTCGCGGTCAGCAGCATCACCGTGATGTGCCGCCGCATCTCCATGGCCGGGTCGAAGGTCGCCTCGTGGTGCACGATGAACGCCTCGGCGCCCTCGCTCCCCAGGGCGGTGGCGACGGCGTCGATCACGAGCGCGGGGTAGTACCCGCTGCGCTCGATCTCCGTCCGCCAGTCCGTGGACACGGCGCGTGTTTTCCTCATACTCCTATCCTGCCCCTTTCCCGTGACACTTCGCGACCGGGACGTGAAACGGGATGCCCACCCCATGATCAGAACGTCACCCCGCGCAGTCGCCGGGGCCCGGCGTCGGGCCGCACGTCGGGGGCCTCACGGAGCCAGACGCGCGCGCCCAGCACGTGGGCGCCGGTGGCGTTGACCAGGACCGGGTCCAGGTCGATGTAGCCGATCTCGGGGAAGGCCTCCACCAGGCGCGAGACCCGGACGAGGAGTTCCTCCAGAGCCTCCACGTTGGGCTGCTCGGCGAGCGAGGTCGCGCCGGCGGGCAGCCCGAACAGCAGCGGGGCGGCCCGCACGGCGTGGATGAGGTCGGCGGCGTCCATGTCGGTGAGCGGCGCCAGCCGGAACGCCCGGTCGTCGAGCAGTTCGGCGGTCACGTCCGCCAGCCCGAAGGAGACCACCGATCCGAAGGACTGGTTGTCGCCCGCCCGGATGACCGTGGGCACCCCGGGGGCCACCATGCGCTGCACGACCAGCGAGGCCTCGTCGCCGAAGCGGTCGTGCAGGGCCGCGAAGGCGCTGCGCACGTCGTCGGGGGTGCGCAGGTCGGCGCGGACGAACGTGCCGCCCGCGCGCAGGCGCAGGTCCGGTGAGTCGGCCTTGACCACCGCCGGGTAGCCCAGCTGGCCCGCGGCCACCACGGCCTCCTCCTCCGAGGTCACCGGGATGTCGGGGTAGGCGGCGATGCCGTAGCAGGCCAGCAGGTCGCGGGCGTCCTCGCCGGAGATCGCCGTCTCCTCGTCGTAGCGGCGCTCGCCGCCGAACCAGGCGATCTCCTCCGCCGAGGGCGTGGCGTTCTTGAGCGCGCGGACGATGGTGGCGCGGGCCCGGGCCCCGTCGATGTCGGGCAGCTCGGGGTGGCGTCCGGGCTTGCGGTCGCGCCACTGGGCGTAGCGGGTGGCGTAGGCCAGGGCGCGCACGGCGTCCTCGGGCGAGGGGTAGGAGGGCACCGAGCCGCGCAGGGTCTGGCCCCGGTCTCCGACGCGGCGCAGCTCCTCGGGGATCCCCTGGCGGGCCAGGTAGGTGGTGACGACGGGCTTGGTCGAGTCCAGCGAGCGGGCCCGCAGCACGCGGGCGACGTCGTCGGAGATGGGGTGCAGCGCGGGGACGAACACGACCACGACCGAGTGCACGTCCTCGGCGGCCAGGGCCGTCTCCAGGGCGCGGTCGAAGTCCTCCGCGGTGGCCTGGGGGCCGAGGTTGACCGGGTCGTGCGGCTTGAGCCCCTGACGGACGGCCGCGTCCTTGACCAGCAGCTCCAGGGAGTCGGAGTTGCCGATGATGCCCACGCGGGGCCCCTGGGGCAGGGGCTGGTAGGCGAACACCTGGGCGGCGTCGAACATCTGCGTGATGTCGTCCACCCGCACCACTCCGGCCTGCTGGAACAGCGAGGTGACCGCGTAGTCGGGCAGGGAGAGCCCGCCCGCGGCGTGGCCGGTGGGGGTGGTCCGCGCCGAACCGCCGCTGCGCACCGCCACGACCGGCTTCTGCTTGGCCAGGCGCCGGGCCAGGCGGGTGAACTTGCGCGGGTTGCCCAGCGACTCCAGGTACTGGAGCACCACCTCCGTGGCCGGGTCCTCCTGCCAGTACTGCATGAGGTCGTTGCCGGACACGTCGGCGCGGTTGCCCGCCGAGACGAAGGTGGACAGGCCCATGCCGCGCTCGGCCACGCGCTGGAGGATGGCCCGGCCCAGGGCGCCGGACTGGGAGAAGAACCCGATCGTGCCCGAGGGCGGCAGGTCCGGGGACAGGGTGGCGTTGAGCGAGATCTCGGGGTCGGTGTTGGCGATGCCCAGGCAGTTGGGGCCGACCACGCGCATCCCGGCAGCGCGGGCGGTGCGCACCAGCTCGTCCTGGCGGGCGCGGCCCTCGGGCCCGGTCTCGCCGAACCCGGAGCTGACCACGACCAGGCCGTGCACGCCCTTGTCCGCGCATTGCTCGACCACGTCCACGACCATGTCGGCGCGCACCGCCACGACGGCGAGGTCGACCTGGTCGGGGATGTCCAGGACCGAGGGGTAGGCGCGTACGCCCACGACCGCCTTGGCCTCGGGGTGGACCGGGTAGACCGGGCCCTGGAACTCCCCGCCCAGGAGGTTGCGCAGGGCGGTCTGGCCGATGGTGTGCGCGGTGCGGCTGGCGCCGATGACCGCGACCGAGTTCGGGAAGAGCAGGCGGGCGATGGAGCGCGACTCGGCGCGCTGCTCGCGGGCCCGCATGACCTCGGTGGAGTCGTCGGTGGGCTGGAGGTCCAGGGTGAGGCGGATGACGCCCTCGTCGAAGGTCTGCTGGGCGGTGTACCCGGCCTCGCGGAAGACGTTGATCATGCGCCGGTTCTCGGGCAGCACGTCGGCGATGAAGCGGCGCATCCCGCGTTCGCGCGCGGCCGCGCCGATGTGCTCCAGCATGACCGAGGCCAGGCCGCGGCCCTGGTGGGCGTCCTCCACCACGAAGGCGACCTCCGCCTCCTCCGGCGCCACCTTGTCGTAGCGCACCACGGAGACGAGGGAGTCGGAGATGGTGGCGACCAGTGCCACGCGGTCCTCGTAGTCGACGGTGGTGAAGCGTTTGACGTCGCGGTCGGAGAGCCTGGGGTAGGGCGCGAAGAACCGGTAGTAGATGGTCTCCGGGGAGAGGCGGGAGTGGAACTCGCGGAGCAGGTCGGCGTCTTCGGGGGTGATGGGGCGCAGGTGCGCGGTGCCTCCGTCGGTCAGGACGACGTCGGCTTCCCAGTGGTTCGGGTAGGACTGCACGACTGCGAGACTAGACGACAAACGGCCGAATCCGGGGAAAGTCCGTGCGGGCGGCGCGAAAACCCCGCTCGGGACCGCGCACGGTGTGTCCCCCTGCTCCCGGAGGCGCGGGTCGGGGCCGGTGCCCCGTCCGCGGACCGGATCGGCCGCCCCGTGGGCGTTCGCGGCTCCGCGGGGGTGTCCGGAGGCGGTGTGGCCGGGGTGCTGTCACTTCGTTACACGCCGCTGACGGTTGACCTGTTAACGTCGTGCGAGCACGGATTCTGATAACCCTCGGTGGTGGCTGGCGAAATGACACGAGTGGTCGTGATCGGTGACCTGATGACCGACGCCGTCGCGCGCGCGTTCCACCCGTTGGCCCGCGGCAGCGACACTCCGGCGTCCGTGATCATGTACGGCGGCGGGTCGGGGGCGAACATCGCCTCGTGGCTGGCCGTGGAGGGCACCGACACCACGTTCGTCGGCCGCCGCGGCTCCGACATCACCGGGCGCACCCGTGAGATGGAACTCATGGGCTACGGCCTGGACTCGCGGATGGTGATGGACCCGGAGCGGCCCACCGGCACCTGCGTGGTGATGATCACGCACCGGGGCGACCGGACGATGCTGAGCGACCCGGGCGCCAACGCCCGCCTGCAGCCCGAGGACCTGCCCCGCGACGTGTTCGGCCCGGACGGGCACCTGCACGTGTCGGGCTACACCCTCATCAACGACGACTCCCGGCGCGCCGCCCGGGTGGCGCTGCGGATGGCCCGCGACAGCGGGATGTCGATCTCGGTGGACGGCGGTTCGCACGCGCCGCTGGAGCGCGCGGGCGCGGAGAACTTCCTGGACTGGACGCAGGGCGCGCGTCTGCTGTTCGCCAACGTCGACCAGGCCCGGGTGCTGACCGGCCGGGACGAGCCCGAGGCCGCCGCCAAGGTGCTGACCGCGTGGTACCCCAACGTGGTGCTCAAGCTCGGCGAGCAGGGCGGCCTGTGGGCGTCCAAGACCCGCGACGACTGCGTGACCGCGCCGGCCGAGCCGGTGGACCCGTCCCCGGGTTCGGTGGGCGCCGGTGACGCCTTCATCGCCGGTTTCCTGCCCGCGTGGCTGCTCGGGCGCCACCCCAAGGAGGCGCTGGGCCGGGCGCACCGCCTGGCGGCGCGCGCCCTGCACCAGCCGGGCGCCCGCCCGGACCTGGGCGAGGGCCAGCCGGTGCGCCGCGGCGCACCGCGCGGTCAGCGCATCCGCTGAGCCCAGCGGCCCGGGAACCGAAGAGCCAAGCCCCGGTAACCCGCCCACCCGGCCAACACATCCGCTGAGCCCCTGCCGCCGGGGCCACGGCGGCAGGGCCCGAAGCCCGGGCCCGGACGCCCGCGCGGACCGGACCTTCCTCCACCGGGGCCGACGTCCCTGAAAGCCCTGCGACGCGGGGCCCGGCACGGTCGGTGGACACGTCCGCCCGCGGCGGGACGCTCCCACGGGGCTCCCACTGGAACTCCCGCCCGGCCGCCGCTCACCCCCCTGCGGTGGCCAGGGTGAGCGGCAGCACCTGGGGCGCCCCGGCTCTGCGGAGCAGGGCGGCGCCCACGGTGAGGCTCCAGCCGGTGTCGGTGACGTCGTCGACCAGCAGCACCGGCCCGGGGGTGTGCTCCTGGAGCAGCGCCATCCGCTCGGTGAGCTCCTCCCCCGCCACCAGGGCGGCGTGGACCTGTTCCAGGCGCATGGCGCTGTTGTGCCTGCGCGGCCCGGTGCCCCGCTCGGTGCGGTACCCCAGCGTCCCCACGTGCGCCAGCCGCCCGAGCCGGGACAGCCGTTCGGCCAGGTCGGTGATCATCCCGGGGCGGGTGAGCGAGGGCATCGCCACCACGCCGACGGGGCGCTGGTCCCAGTTCCAGTCGGCCAGGACGCGCACCACGCCCTGGAGCACGCGCTCGTCCACGGGCGCGTCGGGGGCGTCGGCGGCCAGGACGCGGCGCAGCTCGTTGCCCCAGCCGATGTCGGTGAGGCGGCCCAGGGCGCGGCCCTCCCCCGCCCGCAGCTCCTCGGCGATCCTGCCGGACAGGTCCACGCCCAGGGCGGACATCCCGGTCGGCCACTGGCGCCGGGGCGCGATGGGCGTACCGGGCCGGTCCAGGTGCTCGGCCGCGGCCTCGCGCCGGGTGGAGTCGACCTCCGCGGGCCAGTACTCGCCCGTGCACACGTCGCAGCGTCCGCAGGGCGCGGCCTCGGGGTCGTCCAGCTGGCGGCGCAGGAACTCCATCCGGCAGGTGTCCAGGTCGAGGTAGTCGAGCATGGCGCGCTGCTCGCGCTCGCGCGCCCGGCTGACGGCCGCGTACCGCTCGGCGTCGTAGGTCCACGGCTGGCCGGTGGCCTCCCAGCCGCCCCGCACCCGGCGCACGGCCCCGTCCACGTCCAGCACCTTGAGCATCTGCTCCAGGCGGGTGCGGCGCAGGTCCACCCGGGTCTCCAGGTGCGCGACGGACAGCGGTCCGCCCGCCTCGGCGAGCGCGGCCAGGGTCTGGCGCACGGTCTGCTCGGGCGGGAAGGACAGTCCGGCGAAGTACTCCCAGATGCGGGTGTCCTCGCGGCCGGGCAGCAGGACCGCCTCGGCCCGCTGCACGCCGCGCCCGGCGCGGCCGACCTGCTGGTAGTAGGAGATCGGGGACTGCGGGGCGCCCAGGTGGACGACGAAGCCCAGGTCGGGCTTGTCGAAGCCCATGCCCAGCGCGCTGGTGGCGACCAGTGCCTTGACCCGGTTGGCGAGCAGGTCGTCCTCGGCCTCGCGGCGCTCGTCGGGGTCGGTCTGGCCGGTGTAGGCGCGCACCTCCATGCCCTGCTGGGCGAGGAAGCGGGCGGTCTCCTGGGCGGCGCTGACGGTGAGCGCGTAGACGATGCCCGAGCCCTGGATCTTGGGCAGGTGCTCGGCCAGCCAGCTGAGCCGGGCGGTGGGGTCGGGCAGCCTGACGACGGCCAGGCGCAGGCTCTCGCGCTCCAGGGAACCGCGCAGGACCAGGGTGTCCGCGCGCTCGCCGCCCGCCTGGAGCTGTTCGGCCACGTCGCGGGTGACGCGTTCGTTGGCGGTGGCGGTGGTGGCCAGCACCGGGACGCCCTCGGGCAGGTCGTGCAGCAGGGAGCGGATGCGCCGGTAGTCGGGGCGGAAGTCGTGCCCCCAGTCGGAGACGCAGTGGGCCTCGTCGATGACGACCAGGCCGGCGCCCGCGGCCAGCTCGGGCAGGACCCGGTCGCGGAACTCGGGGTTGTTGAGGCGCTCGGGGCTGACCAGCAGGACGTCGACCCGGCCCGCGGCCACGTCGGCGTAGGCGTTCTCCCAGTCGGTGGTGTTGGAGCTGTTGATGGTGCGCGCGTGGATGCCCGCGCGCTCGGCCGCGGCGATCTGGTTGCGCATCAGCGCCAGCAGCGGGGAGACGATGACGGTGGGGCCCGCCCCCTCGGCGCGCCGCAGGGCGGTGGCCACGAAGTACACCGCCGACTTGCCCCATCCGGTGCGCTGGACGACGAGGGCTCTGCGGTGCTCGGCGGCCAGGGCGTGGATGGCGGTCCACTGGTCCTCGCGCAGCCGGGCGGAGTCCCCGGCCAGGGCGCGCAGGTGCGCCTCGGCGCGCTCGCGCAGCGCGCCGTCGGACGCGGTGGTGGGAACGGTGCTGTCAGGGGTGGGTGTGGCCATACGTCCCTTGGTACCAGAGCCGGGGGACGGTCGAGCGGTTGTCCACAGGCCCGGTTCCGCGTGACGGGGAACCGGGCCGCGCCCCCGGCCCGCTCCTCTCGGGGTCGGTCCGCCCCGGAGCGGACACGCGGCCGACCTGGGACGGGGTCCCCCTTGTTACCCCCACGAACACCGCTGGTAACAGAAAGGAAACTTTCCACTTTCCTGGCATTGCGCTCCTCCGGCCAGGACTGAACACTCATTTACCAAGGCTCAGGCCTGGGAGCGCTCCCGTCCGCAGAGGGCGGACGCTCTCCCGCGGAAGCGAGCGAAAGGCGCAGTATGCGGCACCCATGGAGTCGACCGTCCCCCCACCATCCCCCCAACGGACCGACGACAGCACGGCGCGCGCGGTCCCCGCGCATGGGCGTCCTGGCCGCGGCCACGGCCCTGGTCTGCGCCGCGGGCGTGGCCTCCGCCCCTCCGGCGGCCGTGGCCGCCGAGGTCCCCGTCGGATCCGGCGGCTACAGCGACACCCTCCCCGCCGGAGCCCCCGGGCCCTCCGACCTGAACGGCGCCCCGGTCGACCCCAAGGTGACCGGCGACTTCGAGGGGCACGCCCCCACCAACGAGTGGTGGTCGTCGCTGATCTTCCAGCGCTACCCCGACAACCCCCACGGTGAGAACCTCTTCGCGCACCCCGCCAGCTTCCGCCCCCACGAGGGCGGACTGGAGATGGGCTACCCGCGGGACCCCCGACTCGTCGCCGACGGCCTCAAGTACGAGCACCCCCACACCGCCGACCTGTCCCTGGGGGTCCAGGGCCTGTCCTCCCCCGACACCCGGGTCGCCGACCACGGCGACTGGACCGTCACCGCGCACTGGGAGGGCTCCGGCCGGACCCTGCGCGTGACCATCGGCCAGGGCCTGCCCTTCGCCTACGCCGACACCGCGGGCGGCGACGCCCAGGTGACCTTCTCCGGCACCCCCGAGGTCTGGCACCAGGACGGTTCCGTGGTCGGCGCCAGCGTGGGCGACCGGCACTACGCGCTGTTCGCCCCCTCCGACGCCCCCTGGACGCGCTCGGGCGACACCTTCACCGCCCCGACCGGCGCCGAGGGCCACTACTCCGTGGCGGTCCTGCCCTCACCCGAGGACCTGGACACCTTCGCCCCCTACGCCCACTCCTTCGTCACCGACTCCCGCGTGGAGTACGACTACGACGAGGCCGCCGCCACCCTGACCAGCACCTACCGGGTGGAGACCGAGCCGCGCGAGGGGAGCGGGGAGGGCACGCTCATGGCCCTCTACCCGCACCACTGGCGGGAGGCCTCCACCCCCGTCACCGACCTGTCCTACTCCTCCCCCCGGGGCGAGATGCGCGTGGCGCAGGGCGCGAGCTTCACCACCGAGCTGGCCGCCCAGGGCATCCTGCCGAGCCTGCCGACCGTGGACAGCGCCGACCACGACCGCATGCGCCAGCTCATCGACGAGGTCCTGGCCGAGCAGGAGCACTTCCCCGAGCCCGGCGACACCTACTGGGACGGCAAGGCGCTGGGCAGGCTGGCCCAGCTGGTGCCCATCGCCGACTCCATCGGCCACACCGAGGGCCGCGACGCGCTGCTGGACCTGGTCCGCAGCCGTCTGGAGGACTGGTTCACGGCCGGGGGGACCCGCCAGTTCGCCTACGAGGCCGACTGGGGCACCATGCTCGGCTACCCGGACAGCTTCGGCGCCGCCACCGAGGTCAACGACCACGACTTCCACTACGGCTACTTCGTCTCCGCGGCGGCCGTCGTGGCCCGCTACGACAGCGCCTGGGCCGCCGAGGACGCCTGGGGCGGCATGGTCCGCCTGCTGATCCGCGACGTGGCCGAGACCGACCCGAACAGCGACATGTTCCCGCGCCTGCGGTCCTTCTCCCCCTACGCGGGGCACGGATGGGCCTCCGGGCACGCGGGCTTCGCCGCCGGGAACAACCAGGAGTCCTCCTCCGAGGGCATGCACTTCGCCGCCGCCACCGCGCTGTTCGGCGCCCTGACCGGTGACGAGGAGCTGCGCGACCTGGGCGTGTACCTGCACACCACGCAGGCCTCCGCCATCACCCGCTACTGGCAGAACCACGGCGGCGACACCTTCCCCGAGGGCTTCGAGCACGACGTCGTCGGCATGGTGTGGGGCGACGGCGGCGACTACCGCATCTGGTGGGACGGCGGCGACGAGGAGCACTACGGCATCAACTACCTGCCCATCACGGCGAGTTCGCTGTACCTGGGGCACGACCCCGAGCACGCCGGGGCCATGTACGAGTCGCTGGTGGACCGCCTGGGCCGCGAACCGCAGATCTGGCGCGACATCCACTGGGAGCACCGCGCCCTCTCCGACGGCGACGACGCCCTGCGCATGTTCGAGGAGCAGTGGAGCACCTACGAACCGGAGGCGGGCGAGTCCAAGCCGCACACCTACCAGTGGGTCTCGACGCTCGCCGAGGTCGGCACCGTGGACACCTCCGTGACCGCCGACACCGCGCACTACGCCGTCTTCACCGACGGCGGGGAGCGCACGCACGTCGCCTTCAACCCCTCCGGCTCCCCGCTGACGGTCACCTTCTCCGACGGCGTCGAACTGGAGGTGGGACCCCGCTCGCTGGCCTCCACCACGGGCGAGGGCGGCGGCGGTGACCCCGGCGACCCGGGTGATCCGGGTGATCCGGGCGACCCGGGCGACCCCGGCGACCCCGGCGACCCGGGTGAGGGCAACGTCGGCGACGGCGGCCTGCACCTGACCCCCTCCGCGCTCTCCGGCGCCCCGCACGGCTCCGCCGGCGAGATCACCCTGGCCTCCGCGGGGGGACGCAACCAGGACGGCCTGCCGCCGGGCGACCGCGTGGTGCTGCGCGCCGACGACCTGACCGGCACCCACACCGGCGGCGCCACCGCGTTCTCGCTGCCCGTGGACTCGGGTGACGCGGTCGGCAACGCGGTCCAGGTCCGCGTGGTCTACGACCTGGACGGCGACGGCACCGACGACCGCACGGAGACCTACCGCTACTTCGCCACCAACGACCTGAACGGCTGGGAGGAGTACACGCAGGGCCAGGGCGCGGCGAGCGCCGACGGGTCCCTCGGCGACCTGGAGGGCGGCTCCGTCCGCGTCGAGTTGTGGAGCGCCCTGGGCAACGCCTCCTCGCGGGTCCTGGTCGGCCCCGACGGCGGCGCCTCGGTCACGATCCCCTTCACCGACTGACGCCCGGCCCCCGGCGCCCGCGGGGTGCCGGGGGCGCCCTCCGCCCCGCCGCGGGACGCGCCAACCGAAACGGACCGCGCCCGCGGCTCCGTTTCGGGCTTTCCGGGCACGATCGGAGCGTTGTGCGACCGTCCGGCACCCAAGCACAGAAACATCGCGGACCCGCCCACCCCCACACAACCCGCACGTCGCAGCGGCACACACGACGCCGCGTCACGAGGCTCACACCCGTCCGGTGACGCGTCCTTGTACGTTTCAGTCTCTGGCACAGGCCAGAATTACGGACATGGCCCGTACTACTTCCCGTCCCCCCGAGGATCTCGCCGAGAAGATCATCGACATCGACGTCTCCGAGGAGATGCGCGGCAGCTTCCTGGAGTACGCCTACTCGGTCATCTACCAACGCGCGCTACCGGACGCGCGCGACGGTATGAAACCGGTGCAGCGGCGCATCCTCTACCAGATGAACGAGATGGGGCTGCGGCACGACCGCGGCCACGTCAAGTGCGCCCGCGTCGTCGGGGACGTGATGGGCCGTCTCCACCCCCACGGCGACAGCGCCATCTACGACGCGCTCGTGCGCCTGAGCCAGCCCTTCGCCATGCGCGTGCCCCTGGTGGACGGCCACGGCAACTTCGGCTCCCTGGGCGGCGACGACGCGCCGGCCGCCATGCGCTACACCGAGGCGCGCCTGGACCGCGCCGCCGAGCAGCTGGTCGCCTCCATCGACGAGAACGTCGTCGACTTCCGGCCCAACTACGACGGCCAGGAGACCGAGCCCGAGGTCCTGCCCGCCGCCTTCCCGAACCTGCTGGTCAACGGCGCCTCCGGCATCGCGGTGGGCATGGCCACCAACATGGCCCCGCACAACCTGGGCGAGGTCGTCGCGGCCGCCCGCCACCTGATCGCCCACCCCGAGGCCACCCTGGAGGAGCTCACCGAGTTCGTCCCTGGCCCGGACCTGCCCACCGGCGGCACCATCGTCGGCCTGGACGGCATCCGCGACGCCTACCGCAGCGGCCGGGGCACGTTCAAGACCCGGGCCACCGTCTCCATCGAGAAGGTGTCCGCGCGCCGCACCGGCCTGGTGGTCACCGAGCTGCCCTACAGCGTGGGCCCGGAGAAGGTCATCAGCCGGATCAAGGAGCTGGTGCAGTCCAAGAAGCTCCAGGGCATCTCGGACCTGAAGGACCTGACCGACCGCACGCAGGGCCTGCGCCTGGTCATCGAGCTCAAGAACGGCTTCAACCCCGAGGCGGTCCTGGAGGAGCTGTACCGGCTCACGCCGATGGAGGAGTCCTTCGGCATCAACAACGTGGCCCTCGTGGACGGCCAGCCCCAGACGCTGGGGCTGCGCGAACTCCTCGAGGTCTACGTCAACCACCGCCTCGACGTGGTGCGCCGCCGCAGCGAGTTCCGCCGCGCCAAGCGCCAGGAGCGCCTGCACCTGGTGGACGGCCTGCTCGTGGCCCTGCTGGACATCGACCGGGTCATCTCCCTGATCCGCGAGGCCGAGGACACCGCCGCCGCCCGCGAGTCGCTCATGGGCGCCTACGACCTGTCGGAGATCCAGGCCCGCTACATCCTGGAGACCCCGCTGCGGCGCCTGACCCGCTTCGACCGGATGGAGCTGGAGACCGAGCGGGACAAGCTCAACAAGGAGGTCGACGCCCTCACCGCGGTCCTGGAGTCGGACAAGAAGCTGCGCCGCCTGGTCTCCAAGGAGATGGGCGACGTCGCCAAGGAGTTCGCCACCCCGCGTCGCACGCAGCTGCGCGAGAGCGACGGCGTGGCCCGCAGCGCGGTGATCCCGCTGGAGATGGCCGACCAGCCCTGCCACGTGCTCATGGGCGTGGACGGCGCGATCGGCCGCAGCAAGGGACCCTCGGTGCCGCGCGTGTACGAGGGCCTGCGCACCAAGCACGACGCGGTCCACGTGTCCGTCCCCACCACCTCGCGCTCCGCCGTGGGCCTGGTCACCGACCTGGGCCGGATGATCCGCGTGCCGGTGGTGGAGCTGCCGGAGCTGCCCGACGAGGGCGGGGACGGACCGCCGCTGGCCTCGGGGCTGGACGTGTCCGAGTTCGTCCAGCTCGACGGGGACGAACGGGTGGTGTCGGTGGTGTCCATGGACGCCTCGGGCCCCGGCTTCGCCCTGGGCACGCGCGGCGGCGTGGTCAAGCGGGTCTCCCCCGACTACCCGCCCAACAAGGACGACTTCGAGGTCGTGGCGCTCAAGGACGACGACCGCGTCGTGGGCGTCACCCAGCTGTCCACGGGCGAGGAGGACCTGGCCTTCATCACCTCCGAGGCCCAGCTGCTGCGCTTCTCCGCGAGCGCCGTGCGGCCCCAGGGGCGGCCCGCGGGCGGTGTGGCGGGCGTGCGCCTGTCGGAGGGGGCGCGGGTGCTGTGGTTCGGCGCCGTGCCCAGTCCGCAGGACTCGGTGGTGGTCACCGTCTCGGGCTCCTCCGGCGCCCTGGAGGGCACCCAGCCCGGTTCGGCCAAGGTCACGCCCTTCGAGGCCTACCCGGTCAAGGGCCGCGCCACGGGCGGCGTGCGCTGCCACCGCTACCTCAAGGGCGAGGACACCCTGCTGTTCGGATGGATCGGCCGCTCCCCCGCCCGCGCCGCGCGCGCGGACGGCAAGCCGGTCCGCCTGCCCGACCCGGTCGACCGTCGGGACGGGTCCGGTGACGCGCTGCCCCGCGCGATCGTTACTGTAGGTAGCGGACAGACCGACTCCGGGATCACCGTTCCCGGAGCGAAAGCCTGACTCGTCTCGGAGAGCGCCGCGCGCACCGGATCCGTCCGGTGCGCGCGGCGCGTCCGCGACCACGGGACAAGGGAGCGCCTCCACGTGAGCGACAACAGCGGTACTACTTCCTCCAGCGCCTTCGACGATTTCCTACCGGCCAACAAGGCCTACGCCGAGTCCTTCTCCCTCGGCGGGCTCGAACCCGTCGCCGCGCGCGGTCTGGGCCTGGTGACCTGCATGGACTCCAGGATCGAGCCGTTGGACATGCTCGGTCTCAAGCCCGGTGACGCCAAGATCCTGCGCAACGCCGGCGCGCGCGTGACCGACGACACTCTGCGCACCCTGGTGCTGGCGGTGTACCTGCTCGGCGTGGACCGGGTGCTGATCATGCCGCACACCCGCTGCAAGATGGCCTCCGTGGAGAGCGACGACGCCGTTCACGACCTCATCGAGGAGAAGTACGGAGTGGACACGCGCAGCCTGGAGTTCCACACCGACAACGACCAGCTGGGCGCCCTGCGGCACGACCTGGAGCGCATCCGTCACCACCCGCTGCTGCCCGATGACCTGCCGGTCGCGGGCGCGCTGTACGACGTGGACACCGGCCGGATCACCATGACCGACCTGTGACCGCTCCCGTGCGGAGGCGGTGACCGCGGTCGGCCACGTGTGCGCCGCACGTGCGCGGGGATCTCTTCAGTGGGACCGGAAGGCGCGGCAGGCCCCGGTGGGCTCCTGCCCGCGCCTTCGCCCCACACGCCCCACCAGGGAATGCGGCCGGCACGCCGGCCGTTGTGATCCGGGACGGCCCCGCGCCGTCGGAAGGAGCACCGTGGAAGAGAACACCTACGACACCTTCAACCGCGCCCGCATGTTCATGGAACTGGGCGACCCCATCTACGCCGCCCGCACCCTCGAACCGATCGTCGAGGACGAACCCGACAGCCGTTCCCTGCTGGAGCTGCTGGGCCGCGCCTACTTCCACTCCGCACAGCTCAACAAGGCCGAGCGGACCTTCCGCAGGATCATCGAGCTGGACCCGGTGGACAACTGGGCGCACATCGCCCTGGCGCGCACGCTGGAGCGCCAGAGCCGCCACGAGGAGGCGGCCACCTACCGGCGCATGCACGCGGTGATGTCCGGGGGCTCCCTGGACTGAGGGCCCCACCGGTCCGGCGCGCCCGCGTGCGCGCCGAGGACAGGGGAAACCCCTCAGCCGGACCGTCCCCGCGGCCGGGCCGTCTGGACACCCCCTCCCGAGCAGGAGCGAGGCCGGGCCCCTCCGGGCCCGGCCCCTCCCGTGCGCGGGCTACGCTGCTGGGCATGGCATCCTCACCGACAGGTCCGCGGCCGGGCGACGACAGCCCGTGGGTGGACCGGTGCGACGACAGCGCCCGTTCCTGGGCGGACGAGGCGGTACGCAGGGTCGTCGCCGACGCCAACCGCTCGGCCGACACCCACCTGCACGTGTTCCCGCTCCCCCCGGAGTGGGGCATCGATCTGTACCTCAAGGACGAGTCCGTGCACCCCACGGGCAGCCTCAAGCACCGCCTGGCGCGCTCGCTGTTCCTGTACGGGCTGGCCAACGGGTGGATCCGGGAGGGCACCACCATCGTGGAGGCCAGCTCGGGCTCCACCGCGGTGTCGGAGGCCTACTTCGCCCAGCTGGTCGGCCTGGACTTCATCACGGTCATCCCCCGCAGGACCAGCCCGGAGAAGATCGCCCTGATCGAGCGCTACGGCGGCAGGTGCCACTTCGTGGACGCCCCGCCCGCGATGTACGCCGAGGCCGAGCGGCTGGCCGCCGAGACCGGCGGGCACTACATGGACCAGTTCACCTACGCCGAGCGGGCCACGGACTGGCGCGGCAACAACAACATCGCCGAGTCGATCTTCGAGCAGCTGGCCATGGAGCGCCACCCGTGCCCGGAGTGGATCGTGGTGGGCGCGGGCACCGGCGGCACCTCCGCCACCATCGGCCGCTACCTGCACTACCGGCGCCTGGGCACCCGGCTGGCGGTGGTGGACCCGGAGAACTCGGCGTTCTTCCCCGGCTGGGTCACCGGCGCGTCCGACTACGCCACCGGGATGCCCTCCCGGATCGAGGGGATCGGCCGCCCCCGCATGGAGCCGAGCTTCGTGCCGTCGGTGATCGACCTGATGATGCCGGTGCCCGACGCCGCGAGCATCGCCGCGATGCGCCACCTGCACGACCGCACCGGGCTCTCCGCCGGAGGCTCCACGGGCACCAACCTGTGGGGGGTGTGGCACCTGGTGGCCAGGATGCTCCGGGAGGGACGCAGGGGCAGCGTGGTCACCCTGATCTGCGACGGCGGCGAGCGCTACCAGCACAGCTACTACAACGACGCCTGGGTGGCGGAGCGGGACCTGGACCCGGCTCCCTACCGCGCGACCATCGACCGGTTCCTCGCGGAGGGGGTCTGGGATCCTCCCCAGACCCCCTGAAAAACCGGTCAGGTGTCGATGCGGGCCACGTCCAGCTCCTGGGCGCCCTGCTGGATGAAGCGGCGGCGCGGGGCGACCTCGTTGCCCATCAGCAGGTTGAACACGGACGAGGCCTCCTCGGCCTGCTCCACCCGGATCCGGCGCAGGGTTCGGTAACGCGGGTCCATGGTGGTCTCGGCCAGCTGGTCGGCGTCCATCTCGCCCAGGCCCTTGTAGCGCTGCACCGGCTCCTTCCAGGAGATCTTGCGCTTCTCCAGGTCCAGCAGCGTGCGCGAGAGCTCGGCGTCGGAGTAGGTGTAGACGTAGCGGTCCTCGGGCTTGCTGCCGCGCTTGCGCCGGGTGTTGGTCAGCTCGATGCGGTGCAGCGGCGGCACGGCCGCGTACACCCGCCCGGCCTCCAGCATCGGCCGCATGTAGCGGTAGATGAGCGTGAGCAGCAGGCAGCGGATGTGCGCGCCGTCCACGTCGGCGTCGGCCATGAGGATGATCCGGCCGTAGCGGGCCGCGTCGATGTCGAAGGTGCGCCCCGAACCGGCGCCGACCACCTGGAGGATGGCCGCGCACTCGGCGTTCTTGAGCATGTCGGCGACCGAGGACTTCTGCACGTTGAGGATCTTGCCCCGGATCGGCAGCAGCGCCTGGAACTCCGAGTCCCGGGCCAGCTTGGCGGTGCCCAGCGCCGAGTCCCCCTCGACGATGAACAGCTCGCTGTGCTCCAGGCCCTCGCTGCGGCAGTCCACCAGCTTGGCGGGCAGCGCCGAGTTCTCCAGGGCGGTCTTGCGCCGCTGGGTCTCGCGCTGCTGGCGCGCGGCCAGGCGGGCCTTGGCGGCGCCGACCACCTTCTCCAGGACGCTGCGCGCCCTGGCCTTCTCCACCTTCTTGGTGGAGGTCAGGAACTCGCGCAGCTCCTTGCCGACCACCTGGGAGACGATCCTGGTCGCCGCGGAGGTGCCGAGGATCTCCTTGGTCTGGCCCTCGAACTGGGGCTCGGGCAGGCGGACGGTGACGACCGCGGTGAGCCCCTCCTGGGTGTCGTCCTTGGTGACGGGGTCGTCGCTGTTCCTCAGCAGCTTGGTGGTGCGCAGCTGCTCGTTGATCACCCGCACCAGGGCCCGTTCGAAGCCGTTGATGTGGGTGCCGCCCTTGGGGGTGGCGATGACGTTGACGAAGGAGCGCACGGTGGTGTCGTAGCCCGTGCCCCAGCGCAGGGCGACGTCCACGTCCAGGCGGCGCTCGACGTCGGCGGGCACCATGTGCCCCGCGTCGTCCAGGACCGGGACGGTCTCGGTGAAGTTGCCGCTGCCCTGGATGCGCAGCACGTCGCTGACCGGCTCGTCGGGGGCCAGGAAGGTGCAGAACTCGCCGATGCCGCCGTCGAAGCGGAACTCCTCCTCGTGGGCGGGCTCCCCCTCCACGCGCTCGTCGCGCACGGAGAGGGTCAGGCCCGGCACCAGGAACGCGGTCTGGCGGGCCCGGTCCAGCAGCGCCTCGCGGGCGATGTCGGCGTCCTTGAGGAAGATCTGCATGTCCGGCCAGAACCGGATGCGGGTGCCGGTGATCTTCTGGGCCACCTTGCGGACCTGCTCCAGGCCCGAGACCGGCGTGAACTCGGCGTCGGGGCCGGAACCGGCGAAGCGGCCGGGGATGCCCCGGCGGAAGCTGATCGCGTGGGTGCGGCCCTGGCGGTCGACCTCGACGTCCACGCGGGACGACAGGGCGTTGACCACCGAGGCGCCGACGCCGTGCAGGCCGCCGGAGGCGGTGTAGGAGCCGGAGCCGAACTTGCCGCCCGCGTGGAGCTTGGTCATGACCAGTTCCACACCGGACAGGCCGGACTTGGGCTCGGCGTCCACGGGGATTCCGCGTCCGTCGTCGCTCACCGACACCGACCCGTCCGAGTGCAGTGTGACGTCGATCCGGGTGCAGAAGCCGCCCAGGGCCTCGTCCACGGAGTTGTCGATGATCTCCCACATGCAGTGGGTGAGGCCGCGGCTGTCGGTGGACCCGATGTACATGCCCGGCCGTTTGCGCACCGCCTCAAGACCTTCGAGGACCGACAGGTGTCGGGCGGAGTAATCCTCGGGGTCGTGGACGACTGCGGTCAAGGCGGTCACTCGGACATCTCCTGCGTCTTCAGGGCCATCAGGGCGCTGTGCGGTGCGTGCCCTTTGTACCGCGCCGCACTGACGAAATAGGGGGCGGCGTGCCGGTCGCTTGCTACCACCGGGACTCGGCGGGAGGACGGGGGCCTGCCCCGCGCGAGACTACCACCTCCGGTGGATGCGACCTGGATGCTCCCCATTTCCTGGGATGCCGGGCCATGAGGCGGGTACAACAAGGACATGAGACGACATCCAGGCATCAACCAGGCAGATTCCGCTGTCGGCGTACACGGGACCAGGTTGGGAACGTCCTGGTCGGGTTAAATGTTGTCAGAGGTGACTAACGCCGAGTATTGAGGATGGCGAAGTGACTGGAACCCTTGCCCCCACCCAGCCGCTGACGGCTGCTGACCGTTGCGACCGCTGTGGTGCGCAGGCTTACGTCCGGGTGCTGCTGAACTCCGGCGGCGAGCTGCTGTTCTGCGCCCACCACATGCGCAAGCACGACGACTCTCTCCGCAAGATCGCCTCGGACATCCAGGACGAGACCGACAAGCTCACCGAGAGCAAGACGGACGAGCGTTAGCCACAGAGCACAACAGAACAGGCCTGAACACCGGCGGCGGCTCCCCTCAGGAGCCGCCGCCTTCGTGCGCGCCCTCCAGTACACGGCTGTGGTACCGCGACACCTCGGTGAACCCCGCGCGCCCGTACAGCCGCAGCGCCGGAGCGTTGTCGGCGACCACACACAGGTAGGCCCGCCGCGCGCCGCGGTCGTACCCCCAGCGCAGCAGGTCGGCCAACAGCCCGGCGGCCACGCCCCGTCCGCGAGCCGCGGGGTCGGTGAACATGGCGCAGAGCGCCACCGACTCCCCGTCCAGCACCGCCGCGCCCCGGCCCAGGCCCCGTTCGGCCACCCCGTAGGCGGCCTCGACCCGGCCGAGGATGCGCGCGGCTCCGGCGGCCGACCACCCGGGCCCGGGCGAGGCCGCCACCGAGGACGTGCCCGGGGCGTCGGGGCGCGCGCCGAGGCCGCGGGCCAGGACCAGCGAGGGCTCCACCACCGCGTAGCCGTGCTCCGCCAGCCGCCGGTCGACCTCCTCCTCACCCGGCCACACCTGCACGCAGGGCCTCAGGCCGCGCCCGGTGTAGTAGGCGGTGACCTCGGCGACCCGCGCGTCCGGGTCCAGCACGAGCGCGCAGTTGGCCCGCTTGGTGATCCCCTCGGCGAAGCCGAACCGCCAGCCGCCGCGCTCCTCCACCTCGAACGGCGGCCAGTCCCGCGTCACCCGCCGAGCCCACTCGTGCACGCCCGCTCCCCTCTCCCGGAGCCGACGATGCTATCCGGCGGGCCCGCGGAGTCCCCGGCCGCGCCCCCGGTACGGGTAGCCGGGGTGTGCGGACCCCCGGCGGACCGTCGTGGCAGCGTTCCTGACACGGCGCCCTCCCGGTGGTGAGGATGACCGCATGCGTTCCACTCCCCGAGAAAGCCCTCTCGCGTCCGCGTCCCTGAGAACGGCCCTGCTCCGCGACCTGCCCGGGCGAGCCGAGGCCCCCGTGCCCGGTCCCTTCCCCGGCCGCTGGCCGACCGCCGTCTCGCTGGTGGCGGCTCCGCCGCTGCTCCTGGCCGGAGAGCTGCTCAAGGCGCCGCACCACTTCTTCTTCCCGGACCAGATCGCGGCCTACGCCGACGATCCCCTCCAGATGGCGTGGGGGTACGGGCTCTGGTTCACCGGACAGCTGCTCCTGGTGCCGGCCTTCGCCGGGCTGGCCACCGCGATCGCCAGGACCCGGCCCGTACTGGGTGCCGTCACGGGGATCGTGTGCCTGTTCGGGCTGATGGCGGGCGCCTTCTTCGAGGGCGCCAACTTCGTCGCCCTCCAGCTCACCGGCGCCCACTCCCCGGAACTGGCCACCGCGTTCGTCGAGTACCTCTACCCCCGGGTCCACCCCGTGTACGCGGTGGTGTGGGCCCCCAACCTGGGCTGGGCGCTCCTGGCCGCGGGACTGCTCGCGACCCGCTCCGTCGGCGCGGTCCGGTTCCTGTGCGTCCTCTCGATGGCGCTGCACGCCAACGGCATCCTCAAGGGGTTCGTCCCCGTGGGCGCTGTGATGGACGCCCTGCTGTGCGTCGCCTTCGTCACCCTCGCCGTCCAGGTCCTCCGCCACCGGGAACGGGCTCCGCACACGCCCTAGCATGGGCGGGTACCCGACCACCGCCTCCACTGGGAAAGTTCCACCATGCTCATCCTGCTGCCGCCGTCCGAGGGCAAGGCCACCTCCGGCGAGGGCCCCCGCCTGGACCTCGGGACGCTGACCCTTCCGGAGCTGACCGGGGCCCGCGAGCGGGTCATGGCGGCGCTGGCGGACCTGTGCTCGGGGCCCGAGGAGACCGCGCTGGAGACCCTGGGGATCAGCGCCAGGCAGGCCGACGCGCTCAAGCGCAACCTGGACCTGGCCACCGCGCCGACCCTGCGCGCGGCCGACCTGTACACGGGCGTGCTCTACGACCGGCTCGGCCTCCCCGACATCCCCGACGCCCGGGTCCTGATCTTCTCGGGACTGTGGGGAGCGGTCGGGCCCGCCGACCGGCTGCCCCCGTACCGCCTGTCCATGGGTGTGAAGCTGCCGCCCCTGGGCGGTCTGGGCGCCTACTGGCGCCGCGAGGCGGCCGCGTCCCTGGACGAGTTCACCGGGGGACAGCTCCTGGTCGACTGCCGCTCGTCCGCCTACGCCGCCGCCTACGCTCCGGGGACCGGCGTGGCCGTCAGGGTGCTGCGCGAGCGCATGGTGGACGGGGTCGCCAGGCGTACGGTGGTCAGCCACATGGCCAAGGCCACCCGGGGCGACATCGCCCGCTCCCTGCTGCTGGAGGGCGTGGACGCCGCCACCCCCGAGGAGCTGGTGTCGGCCCTGCGCGACCTCGGGCACACCGTGGAACTGCCCGAAGGGCACGTCCTGAACGTCGTCGTCCGCGACTGAGGAACGGCACCGGGGGGCGGCGCCGAGGCAAGGGGCGCGGGCCGCGCGGGCGGGGCCGCGCCCGCGCGCCCGGAGAGGACCTGCGGACACGGGCCTGCGGACACACGGAGAACGGGGAGCGACCAGAGGCCACTCCCCGTAACATAACGACTCGATATCGCGACTTTATGCCGCACCTACAGTACGTGCGGCACCATGGACACCGTCGGATCGGATGACACAGCGCCTCGGACGACACGGTGCCTCGGATGACACAGTGCCCGGGAGAACCAAGGACGCTCCCGAGCGCGACGGGCGCCTCGGAGCACCAACGGGGGCTGCTCCGGCACACGCGGACGTCGCCACAGCCGCGCGGACCTGGGGGTGCCGGTCCCGGGTCGGCGCTCCCCGCCTTCGGGCGGGAGCGCGGACCCGGGACCGGTCCGGTTCTCTTCAGCCGCCGGTCAGCGCGCTACCGCCGCCGACCGGCCGACCACCCGGGTGAACCTAGTCCAGGTAGTCGCGGAGCACCTGCGAACGCGACGGGTGGCGGAGCTTCGACATCGTCTTGCTCTCGATCTGCCGGATGCGCTCACGGGTGACCCCGTAGACCTTGCCGATCTCGTCTAAAGTCTTCGGCTGGCCGTCGGTGAGACCGAAGCGCATGGACACCACGCCCGCCTCGCGCTCGGACAGCGTGTCCAGCACCGAGTGCAGCTGCTCCTGGAGCAGGGTGAAGCTGACCGCCTCGCCCGGCTGGATCGCCTCGGAGTCCTCGATGAGGTCGCCGAACTCGCTGTCGCCGTCCTCGCCCAGCGGGGTGTGCAGGGAGATCGGCTCGCGGCCGTACTTCTGCACCTCGACGACCTTCTCCGGGGTCATGTCGAGTTCCCTGGCCAGCTCCTCCGGGGTGGGCTCGCGGCCCAGGTCCTGGAGCATCTGGCGCTGGACGCGGGCCAGCTTGTTGATGACCTCGACCATGTGCACCGGGATGCGGATGGTGCGCGCCTGGTCGGCCATGGCCCGGGTGATCGCCTGGCGGATCCACCACGTGGCGTAGGTCGAGAACTTGAAGCCCTTGGTGTAGTCGAACTTCTCCACCGCGCGGATCAGACCGAGGTTGCCCTCCTGGATCAGGTCCAGGAAGAGCATGCCGCGGCCGGTGTAGCGCTTGGCGAGCGAGACCACGAGCCGGAGGTTGGCCTCCAGCAGGTGCTTCTTGGCGCGGCCGCCGTCCTCGGCGATCCACTCCAGCTCGTCGCGCAGCTCGACGGTGAGGAGTTCGGCCTCTTCGGCCAGCTTCTCCTCGGCGAACAGGCCGGCCTCGATCCGCTTGGCGAGCTCGACCTCCTGCTCGGCGTTGAGCAGCGGGACCTTGCCGATCTGCTTGAGGTAGTCCTTGACCGGGTCCGCCGTCGCGCCCGCGGCCACGACCTGCGCCGCGGGGGCGTCGTCATCGTCGTCGTAGAGGACGAAGGACTCGTCCTCGTTGGCGGGCTTGGCCGGGGCGCCCACGGCCTCGGGCTTGGCGGGCTTGAGGTCCTTGTCCGCCGGGTCCGGGGTGTCCTCGACCAGCTCCAGCTCGGCGCCGGTGTGCTCGAGGTCGTCCAGGCCGTCCTCGTCCTCGTCGAACTCGCCGTCCGCCGCGAGTCCGAGCTCCTTGGTCGCCGTCTTCTTGGCGGCGGCGGCCTTGAGGCCGGTGGTCTTGGCGGCCGGGCCCTTGGCCGCGGTGGTCTTGGCCGCCTTGGTCGCGGGCTTCTTGGGCGCCGCCTTCTTGGCGGGCTTCTTGGCCGCGGGCTTCTTCTCCGCCCTGGCCTCGTCCCCGGCGTCCTCGGCGGAACCGACCACGGCGGTGACCGTCTCGGTCTGCTCCTGGGCCGCCGCCGCGCGCACGGGCTTGGCGGCCCTGCTCGTCGCGGTGGTCTTGGTGGACCTGGTCGAGGTGGACCGCGTGGCCGCCGTCTTGGTGGTCGCCGCCTTGCGCCGCGGCGCCTTGCGCCGGGAGGAGGCCGACTCGGGTACGAGTACGGTCACGCCCTCCTTCGCGAGGCTGCGGAGCACGGACTGCGCCTGCGACATCGGGATTTCGGCCTCTTCGAAGGCACGGCGCACGTCCTCGGGCTCAAGGAAGCCCTGGGACCGCCCACGCTCGATCAGCTGCTGAATGACGGGCTCTTGCAGTGACTCGGACTGCTTCGAGCGAGTCGAACTGGCAGATGACACAAACACCTCTCGAACGGACGTGTGGCGAGATTGTCGGACCCGGTGGTCCGCCTGGCCGGGACCGGGCACTGCGCCCTCTCCCACCTGCGGCCTGGGATCGTCCCCACTGGAACGGGGAAGCCGTTGGTCTTTCAAGCGTATGCGCTCTCCAGGTTCGTCCCCGTCCAGCGTATGCGCTCCCGGAGGTCTCCCCCGCAGAGGATCACTCCCGCATCGCGGGGCGGAACGGCTTCTTCACTGTAGGCAAGGCAATGGACTTGTTCGTACGGTCTGTCGTCGGTCTGCCGCCGGTTCACCGGCACGGCGCGGACCGGTGCGCACCGGTCCGCCACAGACCGGCGTCCACCAGTTCGCCTCGAACCGGCACTACCGCTCCGGCACGGAGTCGATCACCGGAAGCTGGACGGCGAGCAGCGTGACGTCGTCGTCCTGCTCATACCCATCGAGCATGCTCTCAACAAGGTACTCCAGCATCTGCTGTGGATCGCCCACCACCTCCGGAGGGGCCGAGGACGCCACGTGGACGAGCTCGTCGAGTCCGGAGTAGACGGACCGTTTGCGGTTCTCAACCAGTCCATCGGAGTACAGGGCGACGGTGTTACCGGGTTGGACGAAGAATTTGTGGTGACCCCGCGGGGAGCTGACCCCGAGCGGCGTGTCGGGTTCGGTGTCGAGCAGTGACGGCCGCGCGCCGCCCGCCACGACCAGCGGCGGGAGGTGGCCCGCGTTGCTGAGGTCGAGCTGTCCGGTGACGGGGTCGAGCACGAAGTAGACCAGTGTGGTGACCTGGTCCATACCCTCCGTCGCCGAGAACATGCGGTCCAGGCCGGCCAGGACGTCGGCGGGCTCGGGCATGGAGAAGGCCAGGGCGCGCAGCGCGTTGCGGATGCGGCTCATCCCGGCCGCGGCCGGGATGCCCTTGCCCATGACGTCGCCGAGCACCCCGGCGACGCGGCCGTCGGGCAGCGGGAAGGCGTCGTACCAGTCGCCGCCGACCTGCACGTTCTGCGACCCGGACCGGTAGTAGGCGGCCAGGCGCACGCCGCGCACCTCGGGCAGTTCCTCGGGCAGCAGGCTGCGCTGGAGCTCCTCGGCGGTGTTGTGCTCCTGCTCGTAGAGGGTGGCGCGGCCGATGGCCAGCGCGCACTGTCCGGCCAGGGCCTCCAGGAACACGCGCTCGTCGTCGGAGACCTCGCGCGGGGTGGAGAAGGCGAAGCGCAGCGCGCCGATGGGGCGCCCCGCGGTCATCATCGGCAGCGCGATCCAGGCCCGTTCGGGCGTGGACCCGACGAGTTCGTCGACCTCGGGCGCGCCGTCGAACAGCGCGCCCAGCTCGGCCGGGTTGGCGGCCAGGCGGGGCAGCCGGTCGGCCACCGCCAGGGCGGCGATGTCGGGGTGGTCCGTGGGGAAGGTGGAGCGGGGCAGCCGGTGGGCGTGCGCGGCGGCGATGGTGCGCAGCCGCAGGCGGTCGCGGTCCAGCAGGACGACGCAGGTGTGGTCGGCGCCCACACCGGAGCGGCCGATCTCGGACATGGCGTTGACGACCTCGTCGGCGGTGAGCGCCTCGGCCAGGTCGGATGTGGCCTTCTGGAGGCGGGCGGTGCGCATGGCCGCCTCGCTGAGCTGCTGGTTGAGGCGCTGGCGGAGTTCGTCGGCCTCGCGCTCGTTGGTGATGTCGGCGAGGGTGCCGACCCACTCGGCGGTCCGTGTCCCCTCCATGACCGGGTGGGCCCTGGCCCGGTAGTGGCCGTAGCCGCCCGAGCGGGTGCGCACGCGGAACATGGCGTCGAAGGGGGTGACGTCGAGGACGGAGTCCTCCCAGGCGCGCTCGACGCGGGGGCGGTCCTCGGGGTGGAGGGCGTCGAGCCAGCCCCGGCCCAGGTAGTGCTCCAGCTCCTGACCGGTGACGGCCCGCCACTGGGGGCAGTCCTCGCGGATCTCTCCGCCGGGCCCGGCGGCCCAGACGATCTGGTTGCCCGCCTGGAACAGGGCGCGCAGCCGCTGCTCGTCGCGGCGCAGCGCGGCGCCGTCGACGGGTTCGGCGCCCTCAGCGGCGGGGACCGCGATGAGGGCGACGTACTCCTCGTCCGTGTCCGGTTCGGTGACGGGGAACCAGGTCAGGTCCCACAGCTGCCCGGCGGGGGCGCGGTGGCGCCCGCGGACGGCCTGTCCGCTCTCGCGCGCCCGGGCCAGGCCGGCCCGGTGGTCGGCGGCCGCGTCGCGGTCGCTGTTCTCCTCCAGCAGGTCTCCGGGATCGCGGCCCAGGCACTCGGCGGGGGAGCGCCCCAGGACGTCGGCGGCCAGGCGCTGGTTGATCGTGCCGAGGAGGTCGTCGGGGCCGAGCAGCGCGAACCCGATCGGGGAGTCGGTGAGGAGGGATCTGACCGCGTCGGGGAGTTCCGCCCTGCTGACCCGGGGTGGCGGAATGGACGTCTCGGCGCTCAACTGCTCGACACCTCCGGAACCGTCGATTCCCCAGCCGTGTTTCGTTGGGGGGTGCTGCCTGGGCCGCGCGGCCCCTGTCGACCGGCCGCCCATGGCGTGAAAGCCGGAAGTCGCGCGGCGCCGAAGGTGATCGGGGGGCTCCGCGGCTCCCGGGAGTCACGCTCGATGACTCCTCTCGGCCGCTGTCACGGCTCAAGCATAAGACACAGCCGTCCACACGCAACGGCCGTCGTGGAGGGAGGCCGTCCGCGGACGTGGAAGGTAAACAATAAGCCACCCGCCGGTCGCGTCACAGCGGACGGAGCCTTTCCGCGACGTGTTTTCCGCCAATTCCCGGCGATGGGCGTTCGCGGGAGGTTTGCGTTCTCCACTCGGGACCAGGGGCGTTATACGCCCGAAACACCCTTTTCGCCTTGTTGATCTGCGATGACGGTGGTGTTCGAGTAAACGATGCTTCCCGGAGGTTTTATCAACAGCGTGCCGGGAGAGGGGTTGACACTCCGTCCAGAACAAGTGAAATGGGTGGAGGTCACCGTCCAGGCCATCTCCAGCTAGGGGTGTGAGCGAGAATGCTCCAGACCTTCCCGGTCCAGGATCTCAGTCGGATCTCGGCACGGCTCCACGACGAGTTCAGTGCCCTGTCCCACCGATGTGTCGAACGCTGCGTCAGCGACACCTGGAACTGCGTCGAACACCTGGGCATCACGGTCACGCCGCACCTGGTCGAGCGGGTCGCCCGCGAGCACCTGGAGGCGATGGTGAACTCCGTGCCGCCCTCCCCGCCGGCCAGGAAGCCGGCGCGCAGATCGGCCGCGGGCCTGTTCGGCGGCCACCGGGGCGTACCGCGACCGCGTTGAACCCGACGGTCACCGCCACGGGCGCGGCCTCCCCCCGACGGGAGCCGCGCCCCGGTCGCGCCCTGCGCCGCCGGGGCGCCGCCGTCGGTGCGCGGGAACGGAGGAGCGCGCACCCGGGCTGGCATACGCTCGGATGGTGCCCTCCCCGATGCCTCCGTCCCCAGGTTCCGAACCGGTTCCCCGCGCCGTCTTCGACGAGATGCTGCGCGCCGCCAGAGCCCTGCTGGCCATGCGCCACCCCCTCGACGCCGAGCTGGCCTTCAGCGAGCTGCTCGGTACGTGGTGGGGGGAGCGGGTCCCCGGCGTGGACGTGGAGAGGCTGCTCGGCGAGGGCCTGGTGGCGCACGCCACCGCCTCCGGCAAGCCCGCGGGGCTGGGCGTGCTCGCGGCGGTCACCGCCCTGGGCACCTCGTCCGAGCAGCGGAGCCTGGCCGAACAGGGGATGATCGCGCTCCGCGAGCGCGGCCTCCAGGTACCGGCGTGGGCCTCCCAGCTCGGCGAGGTCACGCCGGTGGCCGTCTACGTCAGCACCGACCAGTTCGGTGACACCGAGGACTTCGTGTGCGTGTTCAGCCGTGACGGCGACCACCCCGGCCACCCGGGCTCGCTGCCGCCCGAGCACGCGCTGATCCTGGTCCTGGACCACAACGGCGGCGGCGTGCTGCGCGACGCCTGGGTGACCACCAAGGTCGAGCAGCTGCTGGAGAGCTGCCGGGCCAGGGCCGAGACGGACGAGTTCGCGCGGTTCACCCAGGTGGAGCTGACCGAGGCGCGCGCCCTGCTGTCACGGGCCCTGGAGCGCACCGAGCAGGTGGTGGCGGGCGCGTCGGCCGACCGGGCCTCGGGGGCGCTCGTGGAGCCGGTGGGACTGAAGGTCTCCGACCTGACCGGGGGGTCGCTGGCCGCGCACTTCGCACTGGCCAACGCGCGGGTGCGGTCCCTGCCCACCCCTCCCGAGGGAGTGGACCCCTTCCCCGCCCCGGTGTGGCGGCGCGACCGGCGCGCGGTGCTGGCCGCCCGCTTCCTGGCCTCGGACGAGGCCGCCGAGCTCTCCGACTCCTACGCGGCGAGCCGCTGCGCCGACCACATCATCGCGCACGGCTGCGACGTGGACGGCGGTCGGCCGATGCGCGTCAGCCCGCGCAAGGTGGAGTCCTTCCTTCTGCACTGGCTGCCCGGCCGGGTGGTGCTGCTGCCCGAGGAGCAGGAGGCCATGCCGCACGTGCTGGCGGCGTGGGTGCGCTGGGCGGGCGGACGCGGCGGGCTGCCGAGGGTGGCGGTGGGCGCGACGCTGGACGCGGTGTGGGAGTCCACCGCGGAGTTCACCCGCACCTACCGCGATCCGGCGCGCCCGCTGGGGCTGCGCCAGGAGGCGGTGCGGCGGCTGATGCCCGACGGCGACTTCTCGGCGCTGGCGCGGCGGATGTTCGCGTTCCCGCTGCTGGCCAGCGAGCTGGTGACGTGGGCGCCGGAGGAGTTCGACCCGGACACGGCCCGGGGCCGAAGAGCGCTGCTGCGCCTGGACCACTACGGCGAGTACGAGGCGGCCACCCCGCACAGCGGCCGCCACTCCAGCGGGCAGGACCGGTGGTACCGGCCGGTGACCGGCGACGACCCCGAGCGGGAGCGGGAGCTGGACCGGCACGAGCGCCTGGCCCGGCGGCTGTGGCACGGCAGGCCCGCGAACCTGTGGGCGGCGGCGCGCCGGATGCTGGACCGGGGTGTGGACCGGCCCGGCGTGCTGGCCGCGCTGGGCGAGGTGCTGGACGCCGCCTCGGGCGAGAGCGACCTGCGCCGCCGGCTGGACGCGCTGTAGGCGGCGCCCGCCCCGGCGCCGCGCCCCCGCCGCACGGCGCCTACTCCAGCATGCGCTCGCGCAGCTGCTCGACGGTGGCGTCGGAGAGCTTGAGGCCCTCGGTGACGTAGGCGTCGAAGGAACCGTGGACCTCGTCCACGTGGGCGAAGGCGGTCTCCAGGTACTCGGCGCGCACCCGCGTCATGGGCACGACCTCCTCCCACTCCAGGGCGCTGTGCCGGGCGAGCCTGCGCATCCACTCGTCGGTGTTGGCCTGGCGCTCGTTGCTGGCCAGGTAGTCGGCGACCACGGCCTCGCGGTCCACCCCCAGCAGGCCGAGCAGCAGGGCGGCGCCCCAGCCGGTGCGGTCCTTGCCCGCGCTGCAGTGGAAGACCAGGGCCGCCGGGCCCCGGGCCACCCGCTCGACCAGCTCGCGGTACCCGGCGAGCGCCTCGGCGTCGGTCACGAGCTCGCGGTAGACGCCGTGCATGAAGCGCTCGGCGGCGCCGTCGGCGAACATGAGGCGGGCCTTCTCGGGGTCGGCCAGGGCCAGGGAGAAGTTGGCGCCGGCCGCCTCGGGGTCCTGCACGGCCACGACCGCGTACTCGGCGCCCTCGGGGACGACGTCGGGAAGGGTCTCGCGCTCGTGCGGGGTGCGCAGGTCGACGAGCTGGCGGATGCCCAGGCCGTTGTAGACGGGCAGCTCGTCCGCGGCGATCGCGTGCAGGGCGTCGGAGCGGTACACGAGCCCGCTGCGGACCGTGCGGCCCGAGGCGGTGCGGTGCCCGCCGAGGTCGCGGAAGTTGGGGGCGCTGGAGAGGAGGAAACCGTCGTTCGTCACCTTGGTGACGATACCCATCCTCCCCGGCGCCCCCTCAGCCGACGTCCGCTCTTCCCCGGCCGGGGTCAGGCGCCCTCGCGCATGGCGGTGATCTGCTCCCCCGCCTCCTTGACGTCCTTGGCGGTGTCCACGCCGCGCCAGAAGCCGTCGATGCGGTAGGCGGCCAGGCGCCCCTCCTTGGCCAGGTCGGGGAAGGTGGAGGACTCGTGGTCGCCCTTGGTGGGCAGCAGCGGGGTGATGCCGGGCTCGAACAGGTACACCCCGGCGTTGATCCACACCGGCAGCAGCGGGCTCTGGGCGAAGCCCTCGATCCGGTCCTGGTCGTCCACGTCCACGATGCCCCAGGTCGTACGGAACTGGGCCAGGGCCAGGGTGGCCAGGCCGCCCCGCTCCCGGTGGTGGGCGGTCATCTCGTCCAGGGGGAACCAGGTGAGCACGTCGCCGTTGAGCGCGAAGTAGGGGGCCTCCGGGTCGTGCAGGCCGGTGGAGGCGAAGCGCAGGGCCCCGCCGCGGCCGAGCGGCTCGTCCTCGACCAGGAGCGTGGTCCGCGGGCCGCCCTCGCGGGCCTCCAGGTGCTCGCGCAGGACCTCGGCCTTGTAGCCGCAGGAGACGACGACGTGTTCGACGCCGTGGCCGGTGAGCCACTCCAGCTGGTAGTCGATGATGGGCCGTCCGGCCACCTCCACCATCGCCTTGGGGCGGGTGTCGGTGTAGGGCCGCAGCCGGGTGGCCTGGCCGCCGGCGAGGATGAGCGCCTGGGTGACGGGGGACGCGGAGGAGGAAGCGGGTGCAGCGGTCATGATCCGGACACTAGCAGCACGCCTGTACGCGCCCCCCGGGTCTACTGCGTCGCCTCGGCGTAGGCCTTGCGGACGTCGGCGCTGGTCAGCACGGTGAGTTCGGCGGCGGTCGCGGCCTCGCCCAGCTCCTGGGACACGCGCAGGTCGCGGTGGGAGCACGCCTTCTCGAACAGGGAGCGGGCGAAGCGGCCGTTGCCGAGCTCGTCGATCCACCCGGCCTCGCACACGTGCGCGAAGATGCTGCGCAGGTCCTCGCGCGCGGTGTCGTCGAAGGCGTCGCCGGTGCGGGCGGCCACGGTCTCGGCGATCTCGGTGAGCTCGTCGGCGGTGTAGGAGGGGAAGCGCACCCGCACGTTGAACCGCGAGGACAGTCCGGCGTTGGAGGCCAGGAACCGCTCCATCTCCGCCGGGTAGCCCGCGAGCACGACCACGAGCCGGGACCGGTCGTCCTCGGCCCGCTTGAGCAGGGTCTGGATGGCCTCGGAGCCGAAGGCGTCGCCGCCGCTGTAGCCGGGGTTGACCAGGGAGTAGGCCTCGTCCACGAACAGCACGCCGCCCAGCGCCCGGTCCACGAGCCGGTTGGTCTTGACCGCCGTGGCGCCCAGGTGCTCGCCGACCAGGTCGGCGCGCTGGGCCTCGACCACGTCGGCGCGGCCGAGCAGGCCCAGCGCAGCGAAGACCCGGCCGAGCACCCGGGCGACGGTGGTCTTGCCGGTGCCGGGCGGGCCGGAGAACACGAAGTGCCGCATGGGCGCCTGGTTGAGCAGCCCCTGCTCCTCGCGGAGCTTGGCCACCCGAAGCTGGGCCACGATGGAGCGGACCTGCTCCTTGACGGGCTCCAGGCCGATCATGGCGTCCAGTTCGGCCAGTGCCTCCCCGATGCCGGGTGCCTCGCCGAAACCGGGCAGGCGCGAGGTCAGCTCCCGGTGGGCGGCCTCCACGTCCGAGGCGCGGACGGTGATGAGGTCCTCGGCCTCGGGCCGGGGCGCGGGCTCGGCGCCGTCCACCCCGGCGGTGACCACGCGCACGTCGCGGGCCTGGGCGGCCTTCTCGACCACCGAGCGGGCGAAGCGGCCGTTGCCGAGCTCGTCGACCACCTCGCGCTGGACCACCTGGTCGAACCTTCGCCGCAGCGCCTGGGCGGCTTCCCCGTCGAGGATGTCGCCGCGCTGGTGGACGAGGGACTCGGCGATGCGGAACAGCTCGTCGGCGGTGTAGCTGGGGAAGCTGATGCGGGTGGCGAAGCGCGAGGCCAGACCGGGGTTGGAGGCCAGGAAGGCGTCCATCTCCTTCTCGTACCCGGCCAGGACGACGACGAGCTGGTCGCGGTCGTCCTCGGCGCGCTTGAGCAGGGTCTGCACGGCCTCGTTGCCGAACCGGTCGGCCTGGCCGTCTCCCTCGTTGACCAGGGAGTAGGCCTCGTCCACGAACAGCACTCCGCCCAGCGCCCGGTCGATGAGCTCGTTGGTCCTGATGGCGGTCGCGCCCAGGTACTCCCCCACGAGGTCGGCCCGCTGGGCCTCGACCACGCGGGAGGTGGGCAGCAGCCCGAAGGAGTGGAAGATGGTCGCCAGGGTGCGGGCGACGCTGGTCTTGCCGGTGCCGGGCGGGCCGGAGAAGACCAGGTGGCGCAGGGGCCGCTCGACGGGGAAGCCCGCGTCGGCGCGCAGGCGGGCCGCCTCGATGGAGGCGGCGATCCCGCGCACCTGCTGTTTGACCGGGTCGAGGCCGACCATGTCCTCCAGTTCGGCCAGGGCCTGGTCGACGGGGACGGGCTCGTCGTCGCTGTCGGCTGCGGAGGCCCCGCGGGAGCCGCTGCCGGTGCGTGCGCGCAGCGGCCGGGTGCGGCCGTCGGCTCCGTCCCGGCCCCCGGGTGCGTTCGCGGGGCCCGCGCCGCCGTTGCGGCGCGAGACGGGCATGGACTTGGCCGTCTCGCGCCGGTTCGCCTCGCTCTCCCGGTGGATCTGACGCGAGGCCGACAGCCGCCACAGCAGGCAGGCGCCCGCGGCGGCGTAGAGCAGGGCGATCCCCCAGGAGGCGGCGAAGGGCTCGACGACCAGCCCGACCAGGGCCAGGGAGAACCCGGCGATGAGCCCGGCGGTCAGCGAGAGCACGGTGGTGTGCCAGACGGGGAACTCGCGCGCCCGCCCGGCGGCCAGGACCACGAGCGGGGGCAGGGGCAGGACCAGCAGAGTGACGGGTTCGCCGGTGAGGGGGATCTGGAAGAGGGGGACGGCCACCGCGAGCCAGAGCACGCACACCATGACGGTGGCGAAGGCGTCGACGGAGCGCATGAGGGCGGCCAGGACCATGAGCAGGACCAGGGCCGCGGTGACCGCGCCGAAGACGGAGGCCCCCGTGACGAGCGCGACGACGGCGACCACGGTCAGCAGGACCAGTGCGGACGCGAGCCGTCGGCCGAGGGGGATCCGGTGGTAGAGGGCGCGCACGCGGTCGAGTCCCGAGGCGCGTCCCGGCTCCGCGGCGGCGGTGGAGCGCATCTCACGCGTCATCCATGAACCTTCCTGGGTGGGGGTCCGTGGCGGTCGGCTCTCCTGACCGGCGGGGTTCGGGTCGGGGGCGGGAGGCGTCGGGGGGCCGACGTCCACAGCCACAGCCTTGCCCCAAGTGGGGCGGATGTCCAGTACGGGACCGCGTGTCGTGCCCCCTGGCCGGGGGCCGCCCGGGGACCGCGGGTCCGGTGCTCACAGCAGGGGGAGCTGCCCGCCGGAAGCGGGGCGGACCCTGCGCAGGTGCTTCCATCGGGGCAGGTCGTCGAGGTAGGACCAGCTCATGCGGTGGTGCGGGGTGGGCCCGGACTCGGCCAGGGCGGCGCGGTGCACGGGCGAGGGGTACCCGGCGGCCCGTTCGAACCCGTAGCCCGGGTGGTCGGCGGCCAGCTCGGCCATGAGGGCGTCGCGGCGGACCTTGGCCAGGATGGCGGCGGCGGCGACGCTGACGCAGGCCAGATCGCCCTTGACGCAGGTGCGCACCCTCCAGGGGCGGCCGATGAAGTCGTGCCTGCCGTCGAGGATGACGGCGTCGGGCCGGGGGGAGAGCGCGTCCAGGGCGCGGCGGGAGGCCCGGTGCAGCGCCTCGGTCATGCCGACCTCGTCGATCTCCTCGGGAGAGGACCAGCCGAAGGCGTGGTCGGCGACCCAGGGGCGCAGCTGGTCGGCGATCTCCCGGCGGCGTTTGGGGGTCAGGCGCTTGGAGTCGGTCAGCCCGGGGGGCGGGGCGCCCTCGCCGGGGACGGCGGCGCAGACCAGGAGCGGTCCGGCCCAGGCGCCGCGGCCCACCTCGTCCACTCCGGCGACCACCCGCGCGCCGGAGGAGCGGAGCTCGTCCTCCAGCTCGTAGGTGGGTACGGCGGGCGGCGGAGGGGAAGCGGATGTGGTCGGCACGGTGTCCACCTTAGGGCGTGCGGCGCGGACGCCGTGCGGGACCCGGGGCGCGGCAGGCCCCGGCCCGCGCGCCCGGGTCCCGAACCGGACGAGGCGGTCCCCGCGCGCCCTTTCACGCGACTCGCCGGACACCACGGCAGGCCAAAGCCCGTGACTTTGTGTAGTTTCCGCTTGTCAGGACCGCCGGCCGCCCGGGAGGAGCGGACATGCAGCGCGCCAGGCCGTACCCGCGGCCACGGATCTCCCGGGGACGCCTCTACGACGTCGTCGCCGCCCTCGTCCGGGTGGGCGTCGGGTGGATGTTCACCGAGTACGGGCTCGCGCTGCGCGGCCGGGAGGCCGCGGTCGCCGCGCACCTGGACGCCGTCGGACTGGGCGTACTGTCCCCGGTCGCCGGGACGCTGCCCGCCCTGCTCGTCGCGCTCTCGATCGCCTTCGCCGTGGGCCTGCTCACATGGCTGACCGGCCCCCTGCTCGCCGTCGCGGCCGTGCTCGGCGCCCTCGCGGCGGGCTCGCCCGACGCGGCGCCCCTCTCCTCGTGGGGAACGACGTCGCTGGTCACGGCGGTGTGCGTACTGATGGCCGTGAGCGGCGGACGCTGGTCCTGGGACCACCTCGTCCTCTCACCGCGCGTCGGCGTGCGACACCGGAAACACCGCCGTCACCCGCCCGCGACCCGGGGGAGGAACGGCGGTGTTTCCTCGCGTCTCCCCGAACACGCGCCGCCACTGCTCTATCCTGTGGAGCAGGCCGTGCTTCGGCGGCCGTATCGACTGTGACGCGGCCCCTTGCGGCCCCTTCTTCCCGTTCGCTCCGGGTCCGCGTCCCCATGACACGGATTCGGTGGAGGGAACGCCATGTCCGCCGCAGCTTCCGGCCCGACCCCTGACAGGTCCCTGGCCAAGCTGATCGAGATCGCGGAGAAGCCGACGCTCGGCCAGCGACTGATCAGCTGGGCCTCCCGTCCGCCCGGCCGGCTCTACATCCCCGCCTGCGGTGTGGTCGGCCTGGTCCTGCTCTTCGAGGACAGTGTGCCCGGCGGGCACCTGCCCACGTTCTTCATCGGCCTGGTGGGCGGCCTGCTGCTCGCCGGGATGGGCGCGCTGCGCCTGGGCATCGCCCTGGCGGTGGCCCGGCCGATGATCCGCCACTACTGGCTGCGCTGGGTGTCCGCGCCGGTGATCGCCGCCGCCGCGATCGGCCTGGCCGTGGCCGACGTCCCGCTCCAGAGCCGGATCAGCGCCTCCTCCGACCAGCTGCTCTCGCTGCGCGAGGACACCGACGGCCGCACCTCCATCCCGCTCAACGGCGAACGGGCGGGGCTGTACTCGCTGCGCAGCGTCTCGGCGTACGAGGGCGTCACCCACTACGCGGTGGAGGGTTCGGGGCTGTTCAGCCCCTCGGGCCTGGCGCACAGCACCGAGCCGATCCCCGAGGGCGTCTTCGTCCCCGGGCAGGGCTCCAGGATCTACGAACACGTGTCGGGCGACTGGTACGTCTGGGTCAACCACTAGACCGCGCCCCGCACCCGTGACCCGCCCGCCGCGCCGCCGCGCGGCGGGCGGCCGCGTCCTTACCGCCGGAAACTGACCCTCACCTTGCCGGTCCTTGTCCCCCTCCAACCCTGCTCTCACCCTCGCCGGGTACACAAGGAGACGCCCCCCGGGGAGAGCCGTCAGGTCCTCCCTCCCCGGCAGCGCCGCCAACCCTGAGGAGAGGCCCCATGCGCGAGTTCGCGCTCACCCTGCACGTGCGCATCCACGACTCGATCACCGCGCTGCGCCGCGCCCACGCGCTCGGCGACGACGACCTGGCCAGTGCGCAGGCGGGCGAGGTCGAGGACCTGGTCGAGATCGCCGCGCGGAACGGGATCGACATCGCCGGGGGCTACTCCTCCCTCTCCCCTGTGGCCTGAGCACCGGCCAGGGGAGGGCCCACGCTCTCCCGCCCCTCTGGGCCCCGGACACACAGGAGGGGCCCGCGACCGCTCCCGGTCGCGGGCCCCTCCCCTGGGTCCGGCTCCTGCCCCGCGGCCGGTCCGCGGGTCAGGAGCCGCCGGGTCAGCGGCGCCCCTGCCCGCCGTACCCCTCTCCGCGCTCGAACTGCTCACGCATCGCGGCACCCTGCTGGCGCTGGTACTCGTCGGCCAGCTGCTGCTGGCGCTCGGCGGCCGCGGCGACCGCTCCCTGCGCGGAGTCCAGGACCTCCCTGGCCCCGCCGGAACCGCCCGAGCCGCCCGAGCCGCCCAGCGGCGCCCGCGCGCCCCGGCCGTCCATCACCTGGGGCAGCAGCTGCGCGGTCAGCAGCGTCGACAGCGCCGAACCGTCCCCCGCGCCCGCCTCGGTCTGCACCACCACCGGACGCGGGGCGCGCCCGGCCAGGGTGGCGCCCACGTCCAGACGGCGACGGGCCAGCTCGTACTCCAGCACCGCCCGGTTGTCCCGGTAGGCCGTGGCCAGGCGCTCCTGCGCCTTCGCCTCGTTCTCGGCGGCCACCAGGTCGGCGCGCCCGCGCGTCTCGATCTCGTAGCGCACCCGCTGCGCCTCGGTCTCCTGCTCCTCCAGCATCTGCGCCACGTCCTTGCGCGCCTTGTTGAGGGAGGCGTTGACCTCGACGATCTTGGCGTCACGGGTCTTCTTGGAGCGCTCGATGTCCATCAGCAGGGTGTCGATCCGGCGCTTGCGCGTCAGCTCCCACTCCTGCTCGTAGGCCACCAGCTCCTTGGCCACCCGCTCCCGGGTGGACAGGTGCTGCTGGTACTGGCTGGGCAGCTGCACGTCGGGGATGTTGCAGCCGGTGATGCGCACACCGTACTTCTCCAGCTGCCCGTTGAGCAGGCGGCGCATGTCCTCGACGTTGGAACCGCGCAGGTCGTAGGCGGACTCGGTGTTGACCAGGCGGCTGCGCTGGCGGATGGCGTCCTGCACCGCGCTGGAGAGCACGAGGTCGAAGTTGCTCGCGCCGATGATCGTCACGAACCGGATCGGGTCGGTGATCTGGAACTTGAGGAAGAACTCGATCGACTTCAGCGGCACGTTCTCCCGCGTGGGGCAGGCCAGGACCGGTGCCGTGTAGGGGATCTCCGTGCGGGTGTCCACCACGAAGTCCACCCGCGACCACGGGTGCCACAGGTAGTGGCGGCCCGGCCCGATCGGCTTCACGATCGCGCCGTACTTGGTGAGGATGCCGTGCGTGCCCTCCTCGATCTCGATGATCGAGCTGCGCCACCACCACAGGCCCGCCGCGACGATGCTGAGGACGCCGACGATCAGGGTCGGCACGGCCAGCACGACGTAGGCGAACCCGAGGAAGAACCCGCCCGCCGAGGCGTTGAGGGCCATCATCAGCGCCGAGCACAGGGCGAACAGGCCGAACCAGACCAGGAAGGTCCACCGCAGGCCCCGGTTGTCGCGCGGGATGACCACGGGGACGATCGCGCCCTGGTCTCCGCCGCGCAGCAGACCGGCCAGGTCGCCCCACGAGGCGAGGGACTCCTTGATGCTGGAGCCGCCTCCGGCGTTCACTGACAGGCTCATCTACTGACCTCCCTCGTCGGGGCCGAAGCCCTGGGTGCCGCGCGACCACGGCGGCGGGGGCGGGTCCTCCAGGGACCGGTGGGGGGCGTCCGAGGGCGGCGGCGCGTCGACCGGCGGCCCGGCGGGGTCCTGCTCCCGCGGGGCCTCGTGCCGACCGTGCGGCTCCCGGGATCCCTGGGGCGCCTCGGACATGCGCTCGTCGATGGCCTGCTCGGAGACGGACTGGCGGATCTCCTCCACCAGCTCCTCCCCCGGGTCCTCGCCCCGGCCCGGCTCGGCCCTGGGGCCGTCGGCGTCCCGCACCAGCGCGCTGATCTCCTGCTCACGCTCGGCGATGCGGCCCCGGATGTCGCCGAGGCGGGAGCGGAGGGCGTCCATGTCCTCCTGCGAGAACAGGGCGGTGTCGGCCTGGCCGATGATCTCCTGGGCGATGCGCAGGTAGTCGACGCTGGCGGCGTCGCCCGACCCGATCCGCAGGACCTGCGGGAGGCTGTCGGCGACCGCCTCCAGCTTGTCCAGGAGGGTCTCGCGGAAGCGGTAGTTGAGGATCTCGGGGGCGTCGGCGGCGCTCACCGCGCGGATGTCCAGGGCCTGGGCCTGCAACAGGGCCGCGTTGGCGTTGGCCTCGGACTGGGCCTCGACGAAGCGCTGGTGGGCCAGGGAGCGGGCCCGGTTGGTCTCGCGCTCCAGGGCGGTGTCCATCTGCGCCTGGTACTGGGCGATGTCGGCCTGGATCGCGGACAGGGTCTCGTTGAGGGTCGCCAGCTCCTTGTTCAGGTCGCCCTCGTTCTGCTCCTTGCGCAGCTGGAGCTCGTACTCGAAGGTGTAGGCGTCCTTGGCGACGCGGACCATCTCCGGCGCCGCCAGGTCCATCCGGTACTCCTGGTTGGAGGGCTCGGCGTGGGTGATGTTGGCGCTGGTCAGCTCCACGATCCCGCTGAACTGGCGGTTGAGCTGCTCCACCAGGCTCTGGGTGTTGTCACCCACCATGTCGTAGATGGCCGAGGCCTGCTGCTCGTAGATGAGGCTCCGCGTGGTCTCGCTGATCGCGTTGTTGAGCTTCTCCTGGAAGCCGTTCACACCGCCCAGCGTGTAGACGAAGTCGGTGGCGTTGACGATCCTGAACTGCACGAACAGGTCGATGGAGGCCTGCACGCCGCTCTTGGTGGGCGCCGAGCGGATCGGCGCGTTGAAGGGGTACTCGCGGGTGGTGTTGACGATGTAGGAGACGCGCTTCCAGGGGTTGAAGAGCGTGACCCGCCCGGCCTGGAAGACGTTCTCCATCTTGCCGAAGCGGGTGACGATGGCCTCGCACCCCTCCGGCACCATCACCATGCCCTGGCGCCACCACATGAACACGGCCACCGCGATGGTGATCAGCCAGTAGTGGACGCCGAAGACGGGGTTGAGCAGGGGGTTGCCACCGCTGACCGCCTGGGGGACCAGGACGGTGACGGCGCCCAGCACACCGAGGGCCACCAGCGCGATGGCCGGGAGCATCGTCACGAAGGTGCGTCCGCGGGGGATGACCATGGGGCAGATCACGTGGACCGGCCCGCCGTCGCCGCGCTCGTAGTAGCTGCGGTTGATCGCCTCGCCCGCGTTGTTGAGGGAGGTGCTCTTCTGCTCGATGCGGGTGCCGACGGAGTCACCCTGTTCACGGGCGGCGACGAAGTCCCGGGGGTCGAGGCCACCGCCCTCGGTGGCCTGTTGCAGCGCGTCGGACACCGCCTGGCGCGGATCGCCCCCCTGGGCGACGGCACCGGCCGCGCCGCGCACGGTCTGCGCGAACGACATAGGCATGGGCTCCTTGGTCGGAGGTCGGGAACTATCGGCTACGACGTCGCGTACCGCGGTCCGGTTCCAGGTGGGGACCTGTTCCGTGACCGGAGGGGCCGTAGCGGACAGCACCAACCTTGTCATGAGAGGCGTCCGGAACCCAGGGCTGTAGACCGGAACGTGACGGGGGCACTCACGCGCGGGACCGGTCCGGGCGGGCCGGATCGCACCGCCGCCGGACGGCGGATAACGTCGTCGGCACACGCGGACACCGGCTCCGGCCGCAGCGAGAGGGGACACCGTCCATGCCCGCAGTACCCAGCTCAGTCCTGACCACCGCGGGCCTGATCGGCGGCTACGCGGTGGCCCGCACGACGGGCAACCGCCCGCTGGGCGGAGCCGTGCTGGCCGCGTTCGGCGCCGCGGCCTTCGAGACCTGGCGCCGCCGCTCGGGGGCGGGCACGGCGGTCGCGCTCACCGGCGTGTACGTGGGGGCCTTCGGGCTCTCCCACCCGCTGGCGAAGAAGGTCGGCGCCTGGCCCGCCGTGCTGGGGGTGACCGCCGTGACCGCCGCGGTCGCGGCCGCCTCCGGGGACTGCGACCGCGGCTGACGCGGGACCGGGGCGACGGGGAGGGGTGCGGCTCCCCCTCCCCGAACCGTCCGCCCGACGCCGGTCAGCTGCAACCGCTGGTGGCCCCGCAGCCCTCGCAGGCGTAGCAGCTGCCCGACGGGCGCATCTTGGTACCGCAGGTCACGCACAGCGGCGCGTCCGCCACGAAACCCTTGCCCTCCATCAGCTCCGCGGTGGAGTGCGCCCGGGTCGGCCGCTCCGCCGCCGCGCGCGGCTCCCGCGCGGAGGCCGCCGGGGCCTCCTCCGAGGCGTCCGCCCCGCGAGTGGCGGCGGACTGGGCGTAGGACTCCACCTGGGTGGCGACCTGCGCGGGGTCCTCGCCCGCCACCTGCGCCTGGCGCTCGGCGGCCGACAGCACCCCCAGCGCGGCGCGCTCCTCGTAGGGCAGGTGGTCCAGGGCCAGGCGGCGGAAGATGTAGTCCACCACCGACTGGGCCATGCGGATGTCGGGGTCGTCGGTCATGCCCGCCGGGTCGAACCGCATGTTCGTGAACTTCTCCACGTAGGTCTCCAGCGGGACCCCGTACTGCAGGGCGATGGAGATCGCGATGGAGAAGGCGTCCATCACCCCGGCCAGGGTCGACCCCTGCTTGCCGAGCTTCATGAACACCTCGCCCAGGCCGTCGTCCGGGTAGGAGCCCGCGGTGATGTAGCCCTCGGCCCCGCCCACGGAGAACGACGTGGTCTCGCTCGGGCGCTTCTTGGGCAGGCGGCGGCGGACCGGACGGGGCGCCTCGACGGCCTCCGCCTCGGGCTCGGCCGCCTTCTCCCTCGTCCCCCCGCTGGACAGCGGCTGGCCCACCTTGCAGTTGTCGCGGTAGACGGCGAGCGCCTTCAGGCCCATCCGCCAGCCCTCGAAGTAGATGTGCTCGAAGTCCTCGACCGAGGCCTCCTCCGGCACGTTCACCGTCTTGGAGATCGCGCCGGACAGGAAGGGCTGCACCGCGGCCATCATCCGCACGTGGCCCATGGGCCGGATGTAGCGGAGCCCCATCGCGCAGTCGAACACCTCGTAGTGCTCGGTGCGCAGGCCGGGCGCGTCCACGACGTGGCCGTTCTCGGAGACGTACTCGACGACGGCCTCGATCTGCTCGTCCTGGTAGCCGAGGTTGCCCAGCGCGCGCGGGATGGCCTGGTTGACGATCTGCATGGAGCCGCCGCCGACCAGCTTCTTGAACTTGACCAGCGAGAAGTCCGGCTCGATGCCGGTGGTGTCGCAGTCCATCATGAAGCCGATGGTCCCCGTGGGCGCGAGAAGGCTCGCCTGGGCGTTGCGCCAGCCGTTGCGCTCGCCGATCCTGAGGCACTCGGCCCACTCGCGGGTGGCCGCGGCGTGGATCGGCTCCTCCAGGGTTCCGACGGTGCGCAGGTCGTCGTTGGCCGCGGCGTGCTTGCGCATGACCCTCTTGTGGGCCCGCTCGTTGCGCCGGTAGCCGTCGTAGGGGCCGACCACCCCGGCCAGCTCGGCGCTGCGCCGGTAGGCGGTACCGGTCATCAGCGAGGTCACGGCAGCGGCGACGGCGCGCCCGCCCTCGGAGTCGTAGGCGTGGCCGGTCGCCATGAGCAGGGCGCCCAGGTTGGCGTAGCCGATGCCGAGCTGCCGGTAGGCGCGGGTGGTCTCGCCGATCTTCTCCGTGGGGAAGTCGGCGAAGGTGATGGAGACGTCCATCGCCGTGATGACCAGCTCGGTGAGCGCGGTGAAGCGCTCCACGTCGAAGGTGTCGTCCTCGCGCAGGAACTTCAGCAGGTTGATCGAGGCCAGGTTGCAGGACGAGTCGTCCAGGGACATGTACTCCGAGCAGTTGGCGACGACGGTGCCGCCCACGATGTAGGAGTGGTTGCGCGGCTCAGTGAGGTTGTATGTGGTCTCGAATCCCGCGGAACGCCTGGAGAACAGGCGTGTAGTCGTCCTCGTCCTGTACATACGGCGGAAGTCCAGCGCCTCTCGGAGCTTCTCGCTCTTTCCCTCCAGGGAGAAGTTGACGAGGGCGGAGAACTCCTGCATGGACTGGGCCGAGATCCGCAGGTCGAAGAACGGACCGTCACTGCCATAGGTGACCGTGGACCCATCCTTGCGAGTGTAGGAGAACGAATCCGGCTTGCCCTCGGATGTCCTGTAGACACGGCTGGCAATGCCAAACGGGGCGAGGAGTTCCTGGACATCGCGCAGGAGCTGGTCCGAACGGCTGCCCAGACCGATGTAGCGCGTTCCGTTGGCCTTCTGGTCCACCGCGCACCCGTCTGCGTCGAACAGCCCTTGGAGGAACTCCAGCACGGTCTCCTCGGGTGCCTCGAAGAGCGACGGCGGCACTGACTTGTCCTCCGCGCGGGCGCCCAGGCCCAGGGCTCGGACGAACTCGACCATCGTGCGACGCGTGATTCTGAGCTGCTGGGTCCCGTTCGGCTGGAGGCTCGGCTTGCTCCGGTGCCCGGTGAGGCGCTCGATGAGCGCCTGGTGCCGAGGAAGGACGTTCTGCTGCTCCTCAGCCGTACCGTAGACGGTCACCACCGCCTGATCACCGACTGAGCCGTCCCCCACGAGCCAGCCGAGGTAGTGCGCGAGGTCGGGATCCTCGTCCCACTTCTCCGGCAGGTACAGAGGACGGACGCTCGGCAAGGCCGCCACCGTCCGTACGGCTTCCAGCGCCGCACGGGGAATCCGCAGCGCCGGGTTCGAACGAGGCGCGTACTGGAAGGAACGGACGACTCGGTCATCGGAGAGCAGCTTCTCAGCGTGCACCCAGCCGCGGTTCTCGGTCCACAGACGGTGGTTGGGGGTGCAGCGCAGGAGAGAGCCGTCAGAGAAACGCAGTTCGAGGATCTCATTGGTCCCCGTGACCATGTACTGGGTGGGGATCGTCGCCACCACAGCGTTCTGGGCGTCCGTCTCAGCGGTGATGTCGTTGGTGTACACGGCGAAGGTCTCGCCTCGGGCCGCGCGCTTGATCAGATCACCGATCGGTATATGTCCGCGATCCGTCAGCACGCGCTGATCAGCCGGAAAACACGGGTTGCTCGCACTGATGCGTCCGCTCTCGGGCGTGGTGTGCCAGTCCTGGATCGTGCCGTCGTACTGGATACCCGGGTCCGCGCACTCCCAGGCGGCCCTGGCCATGCGCTGGAACAGCTCCTTGGCGTCCACCGTGGCGACGACCTCGCCGGTGGTGCGGGAGGTCAGGCCGAAGTCGGAGCCGCTCTCCACGGCGCGCATGAACGCGTCGGAGACCCGCACGGAGTTGTTGGCGTTCTGGTACTGGACGCTGAACATGTCGTCGCCGCCGAGGTCGACGTCGAACCCGGCGTCGCGCAGGGCACGGATCTTGTGCTCCTCGCGGGCCTTGGTCTCGACGAAGTCCTCGATGTCGGGGTGGTCGACGTCCAGTACGACCATCTTGGCGGCCCGGCGGGTGGCGCCGCCGGACTTGATGGTCCCGGCCGAGGCGTCGGCGCCGCGCATGAAGGAGACGGGCCCCGAGGCGGTCCCGCCGGAGGAGAGCAGTTCCTTGCTGGAGCGGATGCGCGACAGGTTCACACCCGCGCCGGACCCGCCCTTGAAGATGATCCCCTCCTCCTTGTACCAGTCCAGGATCGACTCCATGGTGTCGTCCACGGACAGGATGAAACACGCACTGACCTGGGCTTTTGAACTCGTGCCGACGTTGAACCACACCGGGGAGTTGAAGCTGAACAGCTGGTGGGCGAGGGCGTGCTTGAGCTCGTGGTCGAAGACCTCGGCGTCCTCGGCGGAGGCGAAGTAGCCGTGCTCGCGGCCGGTCTCGGTGTAGACGCCGACGACGCGGTCGATGAGCTGTTTGAGGCTCCACTCGCGCTCGGGGGTGCCCACCGCGCCGCGGAAGTACTTGCTCGTCACGATCTGGGTGGCGTTCATCGACCAGGAGGAGGGGAACTCCACCCCGCGCTGCTCGAAGTTGACCGTGCCGTCGCGCCAGTTGGTCATGACGACGTCGCGGCGCTCCCACTCCAGGGAGTCGTAGGGGTGCGTGCCCGGGGTGGTGAAGACGCGCCTCACCTTGATCCCCTTGCGGTTGCCCTTGCTCCTGCGTCCGGCCGGACCGCTGGCGGTCTCCGTCATCGCCGGGTCTCCCCTCACTCGTGGGCACGGTCACCGACCGTGCCCGGCGTCCTTGTCCCGGGGGTGGTGTGGTCCCGTACGCGGTCGGGGTGCGGCCGCGAGGGGCGCTAGCCCGTGGCGGCGCCGCTCCGGCCGCCGGCCCCGGCGCCCCCGTCGGTCTCGGCCTCGCGGTCCTGGCGCAGGCTGGCGATCTCGGCCTCGAAGTCGGAGAGGCTCTCGAAGCCTCGGTAGACGCTGGCGAAGTGCAGGTAGGCGACCTCGTCCAAGTCGCGCATCGGCCCCAGGATGGCCAGGCCGATCTCGTGGGCCGGCACCTCGGCCAGGCCGCGGCCGCGGATCTCCTCCTCGACCTGCTGGCCGAGTTTGGCCAGGGCGTCCTCGGAGACGGGGCGGCCCTGGCAGGCCCGGCGCACCCCGGCGATGATCTTGGTCCTGCTGAAGGGCTCGGTGACCCCCGAGCGCTTGGCCACCATCAGCAGGACGGTCTCCTGGGTGGTGAACCTGCGCTCGCAGACAGGGCAGGACCGGCGGCGTCGGATGGCCGCGCCGTCGTCGGTGGACCTGCTGTCGATCACCCGGGTGTCCGGATGGCGGCAGAACGGACAGTGCACCCTGGTTCACCTGCTTCTCTCACCGAACGACAACGCCTAGGTACCACTAAACCACAACTTCTGGGCAATTGCCCCTGTCGCCACACCAGATGTTGTGGTCGAACCTAGACTTCTTCCCGACCCGCCGCAACCCTGGCACGGGCGTGTCACGGACACGGCCGAAGGGCCGCGCGGCATCGCGGTCCGCGGCGACGGGGTGGGGCGGGGAGGTCGGCGCGGGCGGATCGCTGCGGGGGGCGGCCCGGCACCGCGCTCAAGGATAGCGTCGCCGACCGGAGCCCCCGCGCCCCGGTGGCGGGCGTCGGAAGCCCGGCGCCGCGGGGATTTCGGTCGAGCCCACGCCCCGGGATAAGACCCCCGTGCCTGGCCGGAACCGCTGTCACGGACACGCGTTCGCGCATTCCGGGGACAACAGCGCGTGAACGCGTGTACACACGTAAGTGCAGGCCGGAAATTGTCCGCGAATACGCGCGACGGCAATTGTCCCCAGCCTCGAACGCTTGTTTGATATCACCGTGTGCAACGACTAAAGTTGACCTTGATTTCACACCGGTTTCGCCATCACGTGGACCCCCAGGTCGGCACGGTCGCGGACCGGGGGTGGCCAGTCACACAAGCAGGCCCTGACCGAACCGAATGCCGAGGAGGCCCGGCCGTGCCGGAGGAGAATCCCGGAACCGCAGACACCGCCACCGTTCTCGCACCAGCGGAGAACACGGGCGGGTCCACGCCCGAAGCCCCCAAACTCACCGCGCGCCAGCAGAGCGTGCTGAACTGCATCCAGCGCTATGTCCGGGAGCGGGGTTTCCCCCCGTCGATAAGGGAAATCGGGGAAGCGGTCGGCCTGTCCAGCCCGTCCAGCGTGGCGCACCAGCTCAAGGTCCTCCAGCGCAAGGGTTACCTGCACCGCGACCAGAACCGGCCGCGCGCGGTGGAGCTGCGCACGCCCGGGCGCGCATCGGGGCGGACCCTGGTGCCCGAGGACATCGACCTCTCGCGCGCCGCCGCCGTGCCGCTGGTCGGCCGGATCGCCGCCGGTGGTCCGATCCTGGCCGAGGAGTCGGTGGAGGACGTGCTCGCCCTGCCGCGCCAGCTGGTGGGTGAGGGGCGCCTGTTCATGCTCACCGTGGTCGGCGACTCGATGACCGACGCCGCCATCACCGACGGTGACATGGTGGTGGTGCGCCAGCAGCAGGACGCCAACAACGGCGACATCGTTGCGGCGCTGCTCGACGAGGAGGCGACAGTCAAGGTACTGCGCCGCGAGGAGGGCGGCCACGTGTGGCTGATGCCGCGCAACGAGGCCTACGAGCCGATCAACGGCGACGACGCCACCATCCTCGGCAAGGTGGTCGCGGTCATGCGCCGCGTCTGAAGCGCCCGCGTACCCGCGTCTCCGGTCCCTCTCCCCTCGGAGGGATCGGGGGCGCTTCCCCCTGTGGACGGCGCGGGGCCGACGGGCGCGGGCCGCTAGGCTGAGAAGGTGTTCACACGTGCCTCCTCCCCCGCCGCCCGCTGGCGCACCGCACTGCTCGGTGCGGCGAGCGCCGTCCTGTTGACCGCCTCCTGCGCCCCCGCCGACGACCGGGCCGCCGAGGCGCCGGGGGCCGGCGGCGTCGAGCGCGAGGTGGCCTTCGAGGGCGGCGGGCACGAGGTGTCCGGCACCTTCCGGATGCCCCAGGACGTCTCCGGCACCGTTCCGGGCGCGCTCATCATCTCCGGCAGCGGTCCCACCGACCGCGACGGCAACAGCTCCGTGCGCCCCAACGCCGACACCAACCAGAACCTGTCCCGGGTGCTCGCCGGGGTCGGGGTGGCCTCGCTGCGCTACGACAAGTACGGCAGCGGTCCGGACTTCGAGACGCCGGGTCCCGGAGAAATCACACCCGTGGACCCCGTGGTCTTCGACGAGCAGGTCGCGGCCGCCTACGAGGAACTCGTCGCCCAGCCCGAGGTGGACCCCGGGCGGGTGGTCGTCGTCGGGCACAGCGAGGGCGCCCTGTACGCGCTGCGCGCCCACGAGCTCATCGGTGCGGAGCACCCCTCCCCCGCACTCGTACTCGCCGCGCCTCCCGGTACGCGCTACCTCGACCTGATCGACCGCCAGCTCACCGAGCAGATGCGTACCGTCGAGGCCTCGGGCCAGATCGAGGAGGGGCAGGTGGTCCAGCTGCTCTCCGACGCCCGCGCCGGACGGGCCGCGATCAGGTCCGGGCGTTCGCTCGGCGACGTGGAGATGCCCAGCGGGGGCGTGTTCGGTGTCTACACCCCGGTCAACGAGGACTTCCTGGCCTACATGGACGCCTTCGACCCCGTCGACCTGGCGGAGGACCTGCCCGGGGGCACCCCGGTGCTGGTGCTGTGGGGGGAGCAGGACGCGCAGGTCTCCCGGCAGGACGTGGACCGGCTGATGACCGGTCTGGACGGCGCGCGACGGGTGGACGTCCCCGACACCGACCACATCTTCCGCCGCTACCGGGACGAGCCCGGGGCCACGGTCCTGGACGAACAGCGCCCCTTCGCCGAGGAGGTCGCGCCCGCCCTGGAGGAGTTCCTGGGCGCGGCCTGGTAGCCGCGCCGGGACCTCACTCGGGGATGGAGTCCGGCAGCGCCTCGGTCACGGACAGCGCGAACTCCCCGGCGCCCGCGACCGTGCGCTCCCGGTCGCCCGGGTTCTGCGCGTCGTAGCTGGCCGCCAGGCTGTAACAGGTCTCCAGGTACAGGTTGGACACCCGGGCGCCGACGCAGGCGACCGTGTACGGGTCCTCCTGGACCCAGGCGACCGCCTCCTCGCCGACGCCTTCCAGCTCCTGCGCGTCGTACTGGGAGGTGGTGGTGCGCAGGTTGTCGGCGGCCGTCGTGACGCCGCCCGGGTCGGGGGCTGCCACGGCCACCAGCGTCGCGGTGGCAGGAACCTGTGCGCCGGGGCCGCCGGGGGTCGCCCACCGGCACTGCCAGCCGGAGCCGAACGCCTCCTGCGGGCCGCCGACCGGTTCCTCGACCTCCAACTCGTGGTCGGGCACCAGTTCGTCCAGCGTCCCGGTCTCGGCGACGGAGCACTCGGGCGCCGCCCCGAAGGCGCTCGCCTCCGGGGTGTCGCGCGCCACCACGTACCAGATCGCCCCGGCGGCGAGTACGACCAGCACCAGGGCGGCGGCGACCACGGCGACGGTGGCGCAGCCCCGGCTCTGCGGTTGGACGGAGGCCACCACCTCGGGCGCGGGCTGCTGGAGGTGGGGCTGCTGCCACGGGGATCCCGGGGGCGGCGGATACTGCCCCTGCGGGGCCGGATGGGGGTGGTAGGCCTGTTGTTGCCCGTGGGGTTGTGGTGCCTGAGACGGCGGAGGCTGTTGGTGCCCTTGCGACTGTGGCGGGTGTGATTCCAAGGGACCCTGCTGCCCCTGCGGCTGCTCATGCGTTTGCGGCGTCTGTGGCTGCTCGGATTCACGCTGGCCGTGCGACTGCTGCGGTTGCGGAGGCTGGTGGGTTTCCTGGGGCTGCTCGGGATCCCTCGGGTCGGGGTGCTGGTCGCTCACAGGGCCTCTCCGAGCTGCACGGCGAACTCCACTGCCAGGTCCCGGGCCTCGCCGAAGTCGACCGGCTCGGTGCCGGAGGTCCCGGCGTAGGACACCCGCACCAGCAGGTTGTCGGTGGGAAAGGCCAGTTCGGCGGTACCCGGAGTCTGGCCGCGCCACACCCGGCCCTCCCCTGTGGGCAGTTCCACGGCCTCGCCGCGCACCGGCGCCAGGGCGCTGTAGGCCTCCCTCGCCCGCTGGGCGCCGGTGACCGGTTCCTCCCCCGTGGTGTCGGTGAAACGGGCGGACAGGTCCAGCCGGAGCACACCCTGCGGCCCCTCGGTCAGACCGGCGGAGGACCACGAGCACATGGTGCTGTCGCCGTCCGCCAGGGGACCCCGCTCGGAGGACTCCAGGACCGCGCCGGGCACCAGGCCGGTGACGAGCGCGTCCGAGACCACCGCGCACCCGGGCGCCGCGGCGTGGGCGTCACCGCCCCCGGGCACGCCCGGATCGTCCCCGGACAGCCACAGCCCGCCGCCGATCGCCACCGCGGACAGCACCACCGTGCCCGCGCCGATCACGGCCACCCGCGCGAGGGGACCCACCCGGCCACCGCCTCCCTGTCGGTCACCGAGCCGACCGCACACGGGCGGCGGCCGCTGCGCGCGGCCGCCGCCCCTCGTGTGCCCGGTCAGCCGACGACGATGTTCACCAGCTTGGGCGCGCGCACGACCACCTTGCGGATCTGCTTGTCGCCGATGAAGCCCTGTGCCTTCTCCGAGGCCAGGGCCAGCCGCTCCAGCTCCGCCGGGTCGATGTCGGGCGCCACGGACAGCTTGTCACGGACCTTGCTCTGCACCTGCACCACGCAGGTCACGGACTCCTGCACCAGCAGGGCCGGGTCGACCTCGGGCCAGTTGCCGACGGCGACGCTGCCGCTGCGGCCGAGCTTCTCCCAACCCTCCTCGGCCACGTAGGGCGCGAACAGGGACAGGGAGACGGCCACGGCCTCGGCGGCCTCGCGGACCGCCGGGTCGGCGGCGCCGGGGCCGGAGTCGATGGCCTTGCGGACGGCCGAGACCAGTTCCATGGTGCGGGCGATGGCCACGTTGAACCGGCGGGACTCGACCAGGGCGGTGATCTGGTCGACGGTGCGGTGCGTGGTCCGGCGCAGGTCGGTGTCGCCCTTGGCGGGGTCGGTTCCCGGCGCGCTGGCCGCGCCCGCCTCGCTCATCACCCGGTAGGCGCGGTTGAGGAACTTCTGCGCGGCGACGACGGAGACGTCGGCCCAGTCCACGTCCTCCTCGGGCGGGGAGGCGAAGAGCATGGTCAGCCGGACCGCGTCCACGCCGTAGGCGTCGATCTCCTTGCCCAGGTCCACGCCGTTGCCCAGGGACTTGGACATGGCGCGGCCCTGGTTGATGACCTGGCCCTGGTTGGTCAGGCGGCGGAAGGGCTCGGTGAAGGACACCATGCCCATGTCGTACAGGACCTTGGTGAAGAACCGGGCGTACATCAGGTGGAGCGTGGCGTGCTCCTTGCCGCCGATGTAGTGGTCCACCGGCCCCCACTTCTCCACCGCCTCGGTGTCGAAGGGGGCGGTGTCCAGGCGCGGCGAGCAGTAGCGCAGGAAGTACCAGGACGAGTCCACGAAGGTGTCCATGGTGTCGGTGTCGCGCTCGGCGGGGCCGCCGCAGGAGGGGCAGTCGACGTTGACCCACTCGGTGGCCGCGGCCAGGGGCGAGACGCCCTTGGGGGCCAGCTCGGCGCCCTTGAGTTCGGGCAGGGTCACGGGCAGCTGCTCGTCGGGGACGGGCACCTCGCCGCAGGAGGGGCAGTGGATGATCGGGATGGGGGTGCCCCAGTAGCGCTGGCGGGACAGCAGCCAGTCGCGCAGGCGGTAGTTGATCGTGCCCTGTCCGGTGCCGCGCTCGGCCAGGATCTCGATGATGCGCTCGATGGCCTCGGTCTTGGCCAGGCCGTCCAGCGGACCGGAGTCGCGCAGGACGCCCTCCCCCGCGGTGGCCGTGCCCGTCTCGACGGGGTCGGGCTCGCCGGTCTCCACCACGACCCGGACCGGCAGGTCGAAGGCCAGGGCGAAGTCCAGGTCGCGCTGGTCGTGCGCGGGAACGGCCATGATGGCGCCGTGGCCGTAGTCGGCCAGGACGTAGTCGGCCGCCCACACGGGCATGCGCTCGCCGTTGACGGGGTTGATCGCGTAGCGGCCCAGGAACACGCCGGTCTTGGGGCGCTCGGTGGCCTGGCGCTCGATGTCGGAGAGCTTGGCGACGTCGGCGCGGTAGGCGTCGAAGGCCTCGCGCTGTTCGGGCGCGCACAGCTCGTCGGCCAGGTCGGCGTCGGCGGCCACGACGAAGAAGGTGGCCCCGTAGAGGGTGTCGGGCCGGGTGGTGAAAACGGTGACGGGCTCGTCGCGGCCCTCGATGGCGAAGTGGACGTCGGCTCCGGTGGAGCGGCCGATCCAGTTGCGCTGCATGGCCAGGATCTCGTCCGGCCAGCGGCCGCCGTCGAGCTGGTCCATGTCGTCCAGCAGGCGCTGGGCGTAGTCGGTGATGCGGAAGTACCACTGGTTGAGGCTGCGCCGCACGACGTCGGCTCCGCAGCGCTCGCACCTGCCCTGCACGACCTGCTCGTTGGCCAGCACGGTCTGGTCCTGGGGGCACCAGTTGACGTGGCCGTCCTTGCGGTAGGCCAGTCCGCGCTCGAAGAAGCGGGTGAACAGCCACTGGTTCCAGCGGTAGTACTCGGGGTCGCTGGTGTGCAGGCGGCGCGACCAGTCCACGCTGATGCCGTAGCGCCGGAACGAGGCCGCCTGGGTCTCGATGTTGGCGTAGGTCCACTCGGCGGGGTGGGAGTTGTTCTTGATGGCCGCGTTCTCGGCGGGCAGGCCGAAGGAGTCCCAGCCGACGGGGTGCAGGACGTTGTCGCCGCGCTGGAGGCGGTAGCGGCTGATGACGTCGCCGATGGCGTAGGCCTCCGCGTGGCCCATGTGCAGGTCGCCGGAGGGGTAGGCGAACATGTCGACGATGTAGGAGCGCGGGCGGGTGTCCCCGGGGTCCTCGTCGGCCTGGAACGGAAGCTCAGCGGCCCAGCGCGCCTGCCACTTGTCCTGGAGGGCACGGGCGTCGTAGGTGTCGCCCGTCGTCTGGTCGCCGTCTGCCGCTGTCATCGCCACGTGTTCCTTAGCCGGTTCGGGGTGTACAGCACTCAGGTTAGCGGTTGGCGGGTCGGGGCGCGGACGGGTTCCGCGCAGCCCCGCGCGGGTGCGCCCGGGGGCTGCGGCCGGGGCCCGGAGCCGAAGACGCCCTCCCCCCGCCCCGCGCGGGGCGGGCCCGGCGCCACCGCCTCCCCCCGCTCGGTCACGGGGTCGCGGAGAGCGTGGAGGAAGATCGGTGAGATTACGGACTCCTGACCCCTCCACACCGACCAGCCGGTTTGTTACTCTGCCGTCAAAGTGGCGCAGAACACGCGACACGGGTCACATCATCCCGAATCGTCGCGCATCCACTGGACCCATCTGGCTGCGGGAGGCCCCCATGCTCAACCTGTCCGTGCTCCTGGAGGACGGCGCCCGGTCGGCTCCGGAGAAGGAGTGCCTGGTCTTCGGCGACCTGCGCCTGAACTACGCGATCACCAACATGATCGCCAACCAGGTGGCCAACCTGCTGGTCGCGCGCGGAATCAGGCCGGGGGACCGGATCGCGCTGGCCAGTCCGAACGTGCCCTACTTCCCCTTCGTGTACTTCGGCGCCCTCAAGGCGGGCGCGGTGATCGTGCCGCTGAACGTGCTGCTGACCCCGCGCGAGATCGCCTACCACCTGGAGGACTCCGGGGCCAGAGCCCTCTTCGCCTTCACCGGCACGCCGGAGCTCCCGCTGGGCGAGCGGGCCTTCGAGGCCTTCGGCCAGGTGGACTCCTGCGAGTTCTACGTGGACCTGCCCGCCTCCCCGGGTGCCACGGAGTCGACCATCGACGGAGCCGAGACCTTCTGGAAGGCGCTGGAGGGCCAGCCCGGCGAGTTCGAGACGGTGCAGGCCAGCTCCGACGACACCGCGGTCATCATCTACACCAGCGGCACCACCGGCAAGCCCAAGGGCGCCGAGCTGAGCCACCACAACCTGCTGCTGAACGCGGTCGGCTCGTCCAGACTGGTCGAGCCCCACCCCGACGGCCGCGACGTCGCCCTCGTGGTCCTGCCGCTGTTCCACATCTTCGGCCAGACGGTCATGCTCAACGCGGCCCTGTACCGGCACGGCACGATGGTCCTCATGCCGCGCTTCGACGGCGCCGAGGCGCTCAGGCTCATGGAGAAGGAGGGCGTCACCGCCTTCGCGGGCGTGCCCACCATGTACTGGGGACTGCTGGGCGCGGTCCAGGCCGCCGAGCCGGGAACCTACGACCTGGAGAAGATCGCGGGCAACGTGGTGGACGCGGTCTCCGGCGGCGCCGCCCTGCCCGGCCAGCTCGCCGAGGACTTCACCAAGACCTTCGGCGTGGGCATCAAGGAGGGCTACGGCCTGTCCGAGACCTCCCCGGTGGTGTCGTTCAACAACCCCAAGGTCAAGGCCAAGACCGGCTCCATCGGGCAGCCGGTGTGGGGTGTGGAGATGAAGCTCATCGACCCCGAGTGGAACGAGGCGGAGGAGGAGGGCGAGATCGCGGTGCGCGGGCACTGCGTGATGAAGGGGTACCACAACCGCCCCGAGGTCAACGCGGAGGTGATCCGCGACGGCTGGTTCCGCACCGGGGACATCGCCCGCCGCGACGAGGAGGGCTTCTACTTCATCGTCGACCGGTCCAAGGACATGATCATCCGCGGCGGCTACAACGTCTACCCGCGCGAGGTCGAGGAGGTCCTGATGACCCACGAGGCGGTCAGCCTGGCCGCGGTCGTGGGCGTGCCCCACGACACCCACGGTGAGGAGGTCAAGGCGTTCGTGATCCCCAAGGAGGGCGCCGAGGTCACCGCCGAGGGGCTCGTCGCGTGGGCCAAGGAGCGCCTGGCCGGGTACAAGTACCCGCGCGAGGTGGAGTTCCGCACCGAGCTGCCGATGACCTCCACCGGCAAGATCCTCAAGCGCGAGCTGCGCGGCTGACCTCCCGCGCGGCGGGGTCGGTCCCGTTTCCCGGGGACCGGCCCCGCCCTCATCCCTTGACGGCTCCCTGGACGAGCCCGGAGACCAGGAAGCGCTGCACGAGGACGAAGAAGACCATGACCGGGATGGTGATGAGCGTGGAGGCGGCCATCACGTGCCCCCAGTCGTTGGCGTACTGGCCGAAGAACTGGCGCAGGCCGACCGCCACCGTGTAGTTCTCGCTCTGGGTCATGAAGGTCAGCGCCAGCACGAACTCGTTCCACGCCACGATGAACGAGAAGATGGCCGTGGCCACCAGGCCGGGCGCCACCAGCGGGAACAGCACCCGCCAGAACATCTGGCCCCAGGAGGCCCCGTCGATGTAGGCGGCCTCCTCCACCTCCACGGGCACGGCGGCCACGAAGCCGCGCATCATCCACACCGCCAGCGGCAGGGACAGCGCCACGTAGACCACTCCCAGGCCGAGCATGGTGTTGAGCAGCTGGAGGTCGCGCACCTGGAGGAAGAGCGGGATGACCAGCGCCTCCAGCGGCACCATCTGCACGATGAGGACCATCACCAGCACCGCGGTGCGGAAGCGGAACCGGAAGCGGGCCACCGCCACGGCGGCCAGCAGCGACAGCACGCACGCTCCGGCCACGGTGATGCAGGCGACCGTGAGCGAGTTGAGCATGTACTGGCCGAACCTGGCCTCGGTGAGCACGTAGACGAAGTTGTCCAGGGACAGCCCGGCGGGCAGCAGCGCCCCGGCCCCCGAGGTGGCCCGGTCCGAGAACGCGCTGATGAGCATGAAGTAGACGGGGAAGAGCGTGAACAGCAGCAGGACGGCCACTCCGGCGGACTTGGCCAGGAACCGTCCCGTCCTGCGGACCTCGCCCCTGCGGCGGGCGTCGCGGACGCGGCCCTCCCAGTCGGTGTCGGCGGCGGATGCCTCTGTGCGCGTGACCACGGGCGTTCCTTCCTCAGCGGTGACCGGGACGAATCCGGTTGTTCCGGGCTCGGAGGGGGCCGTTAGACTCCTGCACTGTCCGGGGCGGGACGCCCTTCGCGCCCCGGCGGAGGAGGAGTGATGGCCGTGTCGACAGGGTCGCCGGAGACGGTGGCGTAGCACCGTGCGCGATTCTGCCGGGCCCTCCCCCACCGAGGTCGTCATCAGCTGGATCCCCCACGACGCGCGCTTCCGGGACCGCGCCGTCCGGCACGCCCTGCGCGACCCCAGCGGACGGCTGCTGCACGCCTACGTCGAGAACCTGGTCAACCGCGACAACGACGACGGGCGTCCGCTGGGCGAGTACGACCTGCGGACCATGGGCGCGGTGCGCGAGGACCTGGACCGGCGCTCGCTGGCCTCGGTCGACTGGCGCCGCGTGCGCGACAAGCTCGTGGCGGGGGTCCACGGTCCCGCCCGCTGAGCGGGCCGCGGGGGCCGCCGCGCTCATCGGAGCTCGTCCTCTCGGAAGAGCGCGCGCAGGTAGAACACGGTGATCACCAGGAGCAGCAGGGTGAGCAGCACGGCGATGGCCGAGCCCAGGCCGTAGTCGTTGTGGCCGAAGGAGCGCACGTAGGACCACACGCCGAGGTTGAGCATCTCCGAACCGCCCACGTCGCCGCCGGGCATGAGGTAGATCTGCGCGAACACCTTGAAGTCCCAGATGGTGGAGAGCACGGTGACCACGGCGAACACCGGGCGCAGCACCGGGAAGGTGACGTGCCAGAAGCGCTTCCAGGCGCCCGCGCCGTCGATGCGGGCCGCCTCGTGCAGTTCCGCGGGAACCGTGAGCAGTCCGGCCAGGACCGTGACCGCCACGAACGGGAAGCCCCCGTGCACCACGTTGAGCGTGACGATGGCGTAGAAGAACAGCCGGTCGGCGAACCAGTTGTGCCCGGAGGGCTCCAGCAGGCCCAGGGAGGCCAGGGCCTGGGAGACGACGCCGCTGTCGACGTCGAAGATCCAGATCCACACGTAGGTTCCGCTGACCGCGGGCATGGCCCAGGCGACCATGATGCAGGAGACCACGATGATCCGGGGCACCGGGCGCAGCGTGGCCAGCAGCAGCGCCACCAGCGTGCCCACGACGATGGTGGTGACCACCGCGACCACGGCGAAGACCACCGTGTTGAGCAGGGCGACCCGCCACAGGTAGGGGTCGGTGAGCAGGGCGGCGTAGTTGGCGAGCCCGATGAAGTCGGACTCGCCCGAGACGAGGTTGCGCAGCTGGTACTCGCGGAAGGACAGCCACACGATCCGGGCGAGCGGGAGCAACAGCAGCAGTCCGATGACCGTCAGCGCGGGGGCGAGCAGCACCCAGGGCAGGAGCGCCCTGCGGCCGCGGTGGCCCAGGAGCGGCGCCCGCCGCGGCCGGGGCCGTCGCGAGGACGGCGCGGCGGAGCTGCGGACCTTGGGCCCCGGCTCACTGTCGGCGGTGCCCAACCCGACCGGTGTTCGCACGTGTCTACCCCCCGTTGAGGATGCGCTCGATCTCGTCGGCCGCGTTCTCGGTGGCCTCGTCCACGGTGGCCTCGCCGTTGAGGATGTCCTGCTGCATGCCGACCAGGACCTTCTCGGCCTCGACCTGGGTCCAGGCGGGGGTGACGGGCACGCCCCGGCTGGCCTCGTTGAGCTGGACGGCGAAGGGCTCCAGGATGGGGTCGGCGGAGGCGGAGAAGGTGTCGACCCGGTCGACCACGCCCGGGAAGAAGCCGGTCTCCTCGGACCAGCGCATGCCGAACTCCTCACCGGTCAGGTGCTGGACGTACTGCCAGGCGGCCTCCTCCTGGCCGGTGCCCTCGAAGACCGACAGCAGCGAGCCGCCCGCGAAGGAGGGCATGTACCCGCCGTCCTGGCCGGGCAGGGTGAAGGAGCCCAGCCTGCCCTCCAGGTTGGGGTTGGCCTCCAGGATGGCCTTGGGGTTGGCGCTGCCGAGGATGGCCATGGCGGCCTCCTCCTCCGCGACGGCCTCCATGACGGCGATCTCGTTCCAGTTGACGGCGCCGGTGGTGGAGGTGCCGTCCTCCAGGGCCAGGCCGGTGAAGAACCCGATCCCGGCGCGGGCCTCCTCGCTGTCGATCTCCGAGACCCAGGTGCCGTCGGACTGCTCGACGGCGATCTCCCCGCCGCCGCCCCAGATCCACGGCATGACCGAGTACTGGGCGTCTCCGGGGACGGGGAAGGCGATCATGTCCTCCTCGGCCTCGGACAGGGCCAGGGCGGTCTCGCGCAGCTCCTCCCAGTTCTCGGGGACCTCCAGGCCGTGCTCCTCGAAGACGTCGGTGCGGTAGACGACGGAGCGGATGGAGGCGTACCAGGGGACGCCGTAGACGCCCTCGTCGAGCTGGCCCATCTCCATCAGGCCGGGGATGTACTGGGAGGCGTCGATGTCGTAGCCGGACAGGTCGTGCAGGGCTCCGGCGTCGGCGAAACCGGGGGTGAAGGTGTTGCCGAGCTCGGCGACGTCGGGCATGGTGCCGCCCGCGATGGCGGTGGAGATCTTGTTCTGGGCGTCCTGCCACGGCACGAACTCGACGTTCACCTCGATGCCGGTCTCCTCGGTGAAGGCGGCGTTGGCCTCCTCGAAGAACCCCGTCTCGTCGGGGTTGGTGCCCTGCATGATCCAGACCAGGAGGCCGTCGGAGTCGGAGGCCCCGCCTCCTCCGCCCCCGCACGCCGTCGCGGCCAGGACCAGCGCCGCGACGGCGGCGGGGAGCGGAACGTACTTGTGGGTTCTTCTGCGGGCCATCGGCACGCCTCCCGTTCCTTTCGAGGGTCCCCTCAGGGTTGGTAGGAAACCTACGTAAAGAACCGCGTCGAGTGAAGTAAACCACTACCTTTTGTGTCTGAGCCGTTAGGAGGCTGGACATATCCGGAGTGTCGCGGCCGGTACGGCGTGTCGCACGAGTCCCTTTCGACCCGTTTGTCCCTTTGCTGTGTGCCCTTACTCGGAAAGTCCGGTGACCTGGCGCAGGATGGACAGGAGTTCGGCGCGCTTGTACACGGCCAGGCCGATGGCCGCGCCGAAGGCGGCGAGCATGTGCACGTAGACCATGGGGTCGCCCCGGGTGAAGCGCTCCGCGGCCTCCTCCTCACCGACCGAGTGGGCCTCCCAGGCGGTGGAGACGGCGAACTCCAGTTCGGGCGGGAGCATCTCGGCGACCATGCGGGCGACGGCCTCGCGGGAGTCGGCGGGCTTCCACACCACGCCGGTCTGCTGCACTCGGCGGCCGAGGAAGGCGGCGATGACCTTGAGCTCGGACGTGACGGCCTCGACGTCGTCGGCGGCGCGCGGGACGACCTCGTCGAGCTCCTGCCTGTTGCGGTCGGCGTAGGCCTCGATCAGGTCGATCGCGGTCCGCTTGACGTGGTCGGGCGCGTCGGGCGCGGGCGTGGTCCCGTCGGTGCTGCCGTCGGAGGATGAGGACACGTCGTGGTCCCTTCTGGTGGGTGTGCGGCCGGGGTGTGCCGGGCTGGGGCCCGCCGCTCGCGCGGCGGGGTGTGCGTCCGCCGGACACGCCCCGGGTCCATGATGCCGCGAAGCGGACCCGACCGACCCCTGACAGGCCGAAGGTCCTCCCCCGGCGAACACGGAGGGGGGAGGACCTTCGGCGCGCCCGTGCGGGCGGCGCCCCGTGCGGCGGTCCGCGGCGGCGGGCGGGGCGGCGGGTCAGAACCAGGGGCGCAGCGGCACGTGCGCCTCGGTGCCGTCCAGCTTGACGCCGAGGATCTGGTGCAGCTGCACCACGTCGCGTTCGAAGCCGAGCACGCACCCGGCCATGTAGAGCCGCCAGACCCGGGCGGTGCCCGCACCGACCTCGGCGACCGCCTCGTCCCAGTTGCGGTCCAGGTTGGCGCCCCAGTGGCGCAGGGTCAGGGCGTAGTGCTCGCGCAGGTTCTCCTGGTGGCGGATCTCGAACCCGGCGTCGTTCATGGCGGTCTGGATCCGGCCGGGGCCCTCCAGCTCCCCGTCGGGGAAGACGTAGCGGTTGATGACGCCCCTGCGGTTCAGGGACGGCAGGTCGTTGCGCGGCCGGGTGATGCAGTGGTTGAGCAGACGCCCCCCGGGCACGAGCTTGTCGTTGAGCGAGGCGAAGTAGGAGGGCAGGTTGTCCGCCCCCACGTGCTCGGTCAGGCCGATGGAGCTGATCCGGTCGTAGCTGCCGTCGGGGACGTCGCGGTAGTCCATGTGGCGGACCTCGGCCAGCCCGGACAGCCCCTCCTGGGCGATCCTCTTGGCCGCCCATTCGGCCTGCTCCTTGGACAGGGTGACGCCGAGCGCACGGACCCCGTGCTCGCGGGCGGCGTGCATGACCATGCCGCCCCAGCCGCAGCCCACGTCGAGCAGGCGCATGCCCGGCTCCAGGCCGAGCTTGCGCGAGATCAGTTCGTACTTGCGGAACTGGGCGCTCTCCAGGGCTCCGTCGAAGCGGCCGACCCGGTCCCGGGCCCCGTCCTCGTCGTCGAAGACGGCGCAGGTGTAGGTCATCGACGGACCCAGGACCATCTCGTAGAAGGCGTTGGAGACGTCGTAGTGGTGGTGGATGACCTCGGCGTCGCGCTGCTTGGAGTGGCGCCAGCCCAGTCCGCTGAGGCGGCCCTGGCGCATCTCCTGCGGCGGCGGGGCGACCCGGTTGACGAACTTGACCCAGCCCACCGACCGAGCGATCTCGACCGCGTCGCGCACCGAGACCCCGAACCCGTTGGCGAAGACGAAGTCCGCCATGCGTCTGAGGGCGGTGTACATGTCCCCCTCCAGCACCAGGTGGCCGGAGACGTAGGCCCGGGCCAGGCCGACGGCGTTGGGGGACTGCGCCAGGTAGTTCACCGCGACCGGGGTCCGCACGTGCAGGGCCACGTCGCTGCCGGGGTCCCCCGCGCCGCTGCCGTCGTAGGCGGTGAACCGGATGGGCGCGTCGGGTCCGACGACGCGTTCGAAGATCTCAGCGAGCCGCATTGCTCTGTCCTTCCCTCGTACCGGACGCGGTGGCGTCCCCTCGGATCGCGTCCCGGTGGTCTCGTGCCGTCAGCGGTTGCGTACGCACTTGGCGTACAGGTCGAGCAGCCGTCCCTCGGGGTCGTAGGCCTCCTTGAGCCCGGCGTAGGCGGTGCCGTTGTACAGGCGCCAGAACTCCTCCTCGTCGTAGAAGGAGTCCGAGTACAGGGACTTGTGGCCGCCCAGTTCGGCGACCGTCTCCTCCACCAGGCGGTTGTGGTGGGCCCGGCGCTGCCCCGGCTTCATGTCGACCAGGCCCCAGAAGCCGAAGTTCACGTAGAGGCGGTCGTGGTCGAGCGGGTAGAGCGGCCACACGTGCTCGCCCCCGCCCTGGCCGGGGCGGCGGGGCTCGCGGAGCCGGAGGGGGCACATCCACACGGGGGTCATGCCGATCTCCGCGTGGTAGGTGTCGAGGAACTCGGCGCCGCGTTCGACGCCCACCTCGATGTCCTGGATGAGGGGTTCCTGGGGCCGCCGCCCCCGGTAGTGGTTGAGGAGGCGGGAGAAGTCGGTGCGCCGGTCCCAGGCGACCAGCCTGCGGTAGACGTCGGAGCGCTTGAGGGAGCGCGGCCACAGGGCGCGCACCAGCGGGTGCTGCGTGCCGAAGGCCCGGGAGCACCAGAACCAGTCCGTGTCCCAGCGCCACAGGTAGTCGGCGATGGTGAGGTAGTCGCCGGGGCCGCTGCCCGCGTAGTGCTGGATGGACCGGTAGTAGACCTCCTGGCCGGTGTAGTCGCTGGTCCAGGGGGCCTCGTCGGTGAAGCGGGCCAGGGTCAGGTACAGCTCGTCGGGGCCGAAGGCGACCCCGTCCACGAAGTCGACCGGCTGGCCCCCGTACTCGCGGTCGGCGCAGAGCAGGGCGAGGGCGTCCATGGCCTCGGCGGCCTTGTGGAAGCGCACGTGGCGCAGGTGCACGTACGGGGAGACCGGTTCGAGTTCGACGCGCAGACGCAGGCTGTAGCCCAGGGTCCCGTAGGAGTTGGGGAAGCCGTGGAAGAGGTCGCTGTACTCGTTGTCCCTGGTGGCGGTGACCACGTCGCCGCCTCCGGTGAGGATCTCCATCTCCCGGACGGCCTCGTGCGGCAGGCCGCTGCGGAAGGAGGAGGACTCGATGCCCATGCCGGTGACGGCCCCGCCGAGGGTGATGGTGCGCAGCTGGGGGACGACCGTCGGCATGAGGCCGTGCGGCAGGGTGGCGGCGACGAGGTCCTCGTAGGTGGTCATGCCGCCGACGTCGGCGAGGCGCTCCACGGGGTCGACGGAGATGACACCGGTGAAGGCGGACACGTCCAGGGCCGGGGCGCCGGTGGGCTCGCGGAACCGGAAGAGGTTGGATGTGGGCTTGGCCAGGCGCACCGGTGCCTCCTTGGGCAGGGCCCGGTAGTCGCGGCGCAGCTTGTGGACCGCCGCTATGTGCTCGGCGAGCCCCGTCCGCGTGGAGGTGGCGCTGCCCGTGCCCTGCTGTTGAGGAGTCATCCCAGTTCCCGTTCCGGTGTCGGCGACACGCACTCGCGTGCCGGATCGGCCATGGCCGCCGGGCGGCTGGGACGGCCGATCCACTCAGTTCTACCTATCGGTAACGACTTTGTGCCACCCCATTTGTTCCGTGTCTTCCCCCTACTCGTCCTGCCTGCGGTCGCGTCCGGGACACGGGTGCCGCGGGCGGATCCGACGCCGCCGGGCGGTGCCCCTCCGGTGCGGTGCGGAGGTGGTCGTAGGATCGGGATTCGTGCGTATCGCTCTCGTTGACTCCGGTATCGGCATGCTCTCGACCGCGGCGGCCCTGCGTGTGGCACGGCCGGACGCCGACCTGTTCCTGTCGATGGACCCGGACCACATGCCCTGGGGGCCGCGTACCGCGGACGAGATCGTCGCGCGCGCCCTGGCCGGGGCCAGGGCCGCCCAGGAGGCCGCCGGGGAGGCGGCGCTGGACGCCGTGGTGGTGCCGTGCAACACCGCGTCGGTGCACGGGCTGGCCGAACTGCGCACGGAGTTCGAGCCGGACGTCCCGGTGATCGGTACGGTGCCCGCCATCAAGCCCGCGGCGGCGGCCGGAGGGCCGATCGCGGTGTGGTCCACCGCCGCGACCACGCGCAGCGGCTACCAACGGCAGCTCATCGAGACCTTCGCCCGCGGCGTGGAGGTGACCGCGGTGGCCTGCGCGGGGCTGGCCGAGGCGGTGGAGTCGGCCGACCCGCGGCTGATCGACGACGCGGTGGCCTACGCCGCCGAACTGACCCCCGGCGACGTGCACGGCGTGGTGCTCGGGTGTACGCACTACGACCTGGTGGGCGCGCAGATCTCCGCGGCCCTGGGCGGGCGGGCGGAGCTGTTCACCGCCGCCGGGGCGGTGGCCGCGCAGGCCCTGCGCCGGATCGGCGAGAGGCCCGTGGGCACCGCGCCGGGCCGGGTGCGGGTGCTCGCCAGCGGTCGTCCCTCCCGGCTGCCCGCCGCCGCGCTGTCCTACCCCGCGGGGCGCTCCCTGGCGTCCGGGGCGGGCGCGGCGACCGTGTGAAGGCGCTCCCCCGCTGACGGGCTGGTCGCCGCGACCGTGCGGGGGCGCCCTCGCACTGACGGACTGGTCGCCGCGACCGGGTCAGGGCGTTCCCGGCCGGGGCACCCGCGACCCACCCGTCAGGGGTGGGGCGCCAGGGTCCCCTGCCCGGGGGCGCCGACCCGCACCGGACCGTCCAGCGCGCCGGCGGCGAGGGTGCTCACGAGGGTGCGCACCCCGACGGTGTCGTTGTCGTGCAGGAGGGTCTCCAGCAGGGACAGCGCCGCGCGCTGGTCCCCCGGCTGCTCGCGCACGTGGCGCCACTGGGGCTCGGTGGCCGCGTCCGAGAGCATCAGGGTCCGGCCGACCTGGCCGAGCGCGGTCAGCAGCGGGGTGTCGTGCGGCATCCTCTCCAGGGCGGCGTTGACCTGTTCGGCCTGCTGCTCGGGGTCGACCTCCTCCGCGGGCTGCGCCCGCAGGAAGTCCAGCACCTCCTCGGCCGGGGCCAGAGGCCGGACCGGGGGCATCATCGCGATCATGGCGCGCGCCTCGGCCAGGTCGCCCAGGATCTCCTCGGTGCCCCCCAGTTCCCCGATGAGCCGCTCCGCCCGCTGCGCGGAGCAGGTGGCCACCCAGCGGGCGCCGCGGACCGAGGCCAGGCGGGCGGCGGACAGGGCGAGTTCGGCGCCGCGGCGCGGCGCACCCACCCGCTCGAAGTAGCGCGACCAGGTGGTCACCCGCACTCCCAGCCGCCAGTCGTTGCGCACCGCGCCCTGGCACACCAGGTTCTCCACCGCCTCCACCCACGCGGGCCGCAGACTCGGGTACGCCTCGGCCTCCTCCACGGTGGGCAGGGGGACGATGGCCTCCTGGGGCGGGCAGTGGCCCAGGCGGACCAGCCAGGACAGCAGCCGCGCGCGCTCGAAGCGGATGCGCCGGTGCAGGGCGGCCCGGCGCGGGTTGGCCTCGTCCAGGACCAGTTCCGCCTCCATACGGTCCAGCACCTCCAGCGCCTGGGCGTGCTCGTCCTGGTGGCGCAGGGCTCTGACGAGGGTGAACACCCCGTCGGCGCCGAGCATGGCCGGGCCGGTGGCGGTGTGCTCGTAGCGCCGCAGCTCGTTCTCGGCCCGGTCGGCCATGTCCTCGTCGATGAGCAGGTTCACCCGGGCGAGGGTGAAGGCGGGCCAGGCGGGGGTGCGCTCCCAACCGGCCAGGCGCCGGGTGGAGAGCAGCTCGCGGCGCTGTCCGGTGGTGCCGCGGGCGTCGATGTTGGCGTGGCAGCGCACCAGGGTCTCCAGCAGGGACACCGGGAGCGGGCCGTGGGCCAGGGGCTCGGGTTCGTCGCCGGCAGCAGCGCTCACCTGGGCGAGCGCGCGCCCGCCCTCGGCCAGGGCCCCCACGCGCACGGCCAGGGGCCAGTGCGCCAGGAAGAACAGGGTCGGCGGGCCGAAGACCCCCGGGACCGCGGCCTCGGTCGCGCCCGCCTCGGCGACCAGTCGGCGCGCGGTGCGCAGCGCCGAGCGGGCCACGGCCTCCACACGTACCGGGTCCCCGGCCTCGCAGAGCACGGGCAGGCTCGCGACCGCCTCGGCCAGCTCCGCCTGCCCGGCCGCCCGGAGCCGTCGTGCGGTCTCCCCCGCCCACGTCCACATCGGCATGGTCTGCACCCCCTGTAAGCACCATGTGAGAACAGAACGTAGCAGCGCGGTGACAGGGCTGTCCGGAAAACGCGCAAAGCCGCGGAGCACGGGGATAGGCGTCCTGTCGGGGCCGTCCCGGAGCGCTAGACTCGGGGGCCGTGGCACCCGGCGGGAGCCTTCGCGAGGTCCCGAGCATCCAGCCGCGCCGAGCCGCACCGAGCCGCATCAAGGGGACATGAGCGCCGATGGGATGGCGAGACCGTTTCGGACTCCGCAAGGCCAACCGCAAGGGCAAGGCCCGTTTCGACCGGGAAGCCGAGGATTCGGACATCAAGGCGCTGATCGAGTTCGCCAAGAGCCGGGTGGGTGTGGAGTTCTTCGTCGAACCGGAGACCTTCGCCACGCGGGCCACGGCGGTCGCGGTCGCGACGGACGGCGAGTGGATCCGCCGCCGGTGCGGTTCGCCCGACGTGATCCGCAAGGTGGCCAGGGACCTGGCGACCCCGGCCTACGACGTGCAGATCGTCGGCTACCCGCAGCGGATGCGCGACTGGAGCGCACGCAACAAGCGCGGCCTGTCACTGGACGAGTGAGGGTGCGCGGGCGTACTGGGCGAGCGTAAGACTCGCCACACCGACACGCCGTTGGGGACGGTCCGAAACCCGCGACCGGGTCATTTTGGGCATTGATGACGAGTCCTTGCCGTGACTTCCTCGCCGAACGGGTTCCCTAACGGGCTTCATCCGTCGCATACTCGCCTCGGAGGGGGGACTCTGATGAAGCAGGATCTCACGGCCCTGTGCTGCGACTGCGGCACGATTCGCGAGGTGAGCGACTACCAGAGTGTGGGCGAGGCGCAGTCCGCCTACGGACTGGCCCGCTGCGTCGTCTGGCGCAAGTGCCGCACCTGCGGCTACCGCACCTACCACGCCTACATGCGCGCCGACGAGGACCGCGACGAACTGGAGGACGCCCTGCGACTGGACGGCGCCCTGGCGGCCGAGGCCCTCGACGAGGAGGTGGAGCAGCTGCGGCTGTGCGGGGTCGAGGTCGGGCACGCCCCCGTCCCGGCCATCTGGGACGGCCAGTCCGTGGGCATGGTGACCCAGCGGCTGACCGACCGCGCCTACTCGATCGTGCTGGACCCCGAGGCGTCCGTGGTCTCCCGGCTCAAGCTCATCGACATGATGTGGAACGAACTCCTGGTGGGCGAACACGACGACCGCTGGTTCATCCAGGAGGCGGAGGACGACGGGTCCCCCGCGTACGCGGTCCGGCTGTTCGGCTACCGCACGCGCGGCTGAGGCCGGACCGCGCTCGCGCGACCCGGCCCCGGCGCTCTACCCGGCGGCGGGTTCGGGCTGGCCCGCGAGGCGGCGCAGCGCGGACCTGGCCACCGCCGGATCGGTGGTCCCCCAGTAGGGCGGCAGGGAGGCGCGCAGGAAGCCGCCGTAGCGGGCCGTGGCCAGGCGCGGGTCCAGGACGGCGATGACCCCCCGGTCCTCGGTGGAGCGCAGCAGGCGCCCGGTGCCCTGGGCGAGCAGCAGGGCGGCGTGGGTGGCGGCCACCGACAGGAAGCCGTTGCCCCCGTGCGCGGCGACCGCGCGCTGGCGCGCGGAGGCCAGCGGGTCGTCGGGCCGGGGGAAGGGTATGCGGTCCACGATCACCAGGGACAGCGAGGGTCCGGGCACGTCCACCCCCTGCCACAGCGACAGGGTGCCGAACAGGCAGGACCGCTCCTCCTCCGCGAAGCGGCGCACCAGTTGCCCGGTGGAGTCCTCCCCCTGGCACAGGATCGGTTGGTCCAGGCGCTCGCGGAGTTCCTCTGCGGCCTGCTGGGCGGCGCGCATGGAGGAGAACAGGCCCAGCGCTCGGCCGTCGGCGGCCTCGATGAGTTCGCTGATCTCGTCCAGGTAGGCGGGCGCGAGGCCGTCGCGGCCGGGCGGCGGCAGGTGGGTGGCCACGTAGAGGATGCCCCGGCGGGCGTGCTCGAAGGGCGAGCCGACGTCCAGCGCGCGCCAGCGGGGCTCCCCGGCCGCGCGGTGCGGGCCGTCCTCGTCGTCGTCGGGACCGTCCTCGTCCCGGGGTGCGGCCGGCTCCGGGCCGCGGCCCGCGGCGGCGCGCTCGGCGGCCTCCTGGGCCACCTCGCGGCCCAGGCCCCACTGGTTGGCCAGCGAGGCGAAGGAGCCGCCCAGGGTGAGGGTGGCGGAGGTCAGCACCACGGTGCGGTCGCCGAAGAGCTTCTCGCGCAGCAGTCCGCCCACGCCGAGCGGGGCGACGTGGAGCGCGGGTTGGCGTCCGGGGGCCTTGGTCAGCCAGACGACCTCGGTGCGGTCGCGCAGGGCGGGTTCGAAGGACTCCAGGACGCGCACGGCGGTGTCGTGCACCTCGCCGAGCGCGGCCAGGGCCAGGCGGCGGTCGCTGGCGCCGTCCGGGTCCAGCTCCCCGGGTGAGGGGCCGATGGCGGTGACGCAGGCCGAGGCGGCGTCGCGGGTGGCGGCGACCGCGTTGGCCAGGGCGTCGTCGATGTGGTCCAGGCGTCCGTCGGGCGACTCGGTGAACATCAGGGCGAGGCCGTCGGCGCACTCGGTCAGCCGTTCGCTGCTCCCGGGTTCGACCAGGCGGGCGGCGCGCTTGGCCGCGGCGTTGACGGTGCGCTCGCCCAGGACCCCGGTGGCCACGGAGGTGGCGCGGTCGACGAGTTCGTGCGCCTCGTCGATCATGATCGTGTTGTGCTCGGGCAGGATGTGGTAACCCTGCGACATGTCGATGGAGAGCATGGCGTGGTTGGTGACCACCACGTCCACGCCCTGGGTGGCCTCGCGGGCGAACTCGGCGAAGCACTCCTGGCCGAAGGGGCAGATGCGGGCGCCCATGCACTCGTTGGCGGCCACCGACACCTGGCGCCAGGCCAGGTCGCTGACGCCGGGCACGAGTTCGTCGCGGTCGCCGGTGACGGTGTCCTCGGCCCACTCGTGCAGGCGTGCCACCTGCCGGCCCAGCGAGGAGAGCTGGCGCGGGTCGAACAGCTCGGTGTCCTCGGCCTCCTCGCCAGCGGTCTGGAGCCGGTTGCGGCACAGATAGTTGCGGCGGCCCTTGAGCACGGCGAACGTTGGCTCGCGGGGCAGCATCGGCGTGAGGGCCTTGGCCAGGCGCGGCAGGTCGCGCTCGATGAGCTGGTTCTGCAGGGCGATGGTGGCGGTGGAGACCACCACCGTGCTCTCCTTGGCCATGGCGTGTCTGATCGCGGGCACCAGGTAGGCCAGGGACTTTCCGGTGCCGGTACCGGCCTGGACCACCAGGTGTTCGCGCTTGTCGACCGCCTCGGCCACGGCACCGGCCATGGTCGCCTGGCCCTCGCGGCGGCTGCCGCCCAGGGCGGCGACGGCCGCGTCGAGCAGGGTGGGAACGTCGGGGAGATCTGCCACGGATCGACAGTACCGGCCGTGGAGGACAGGGCGGGCGTTGTCCACAGGCAGGACCGGCCGGGGCCCGGCCGATCCCTCCCGGAGGCGCTTCAGCCCATCGTGGCCAGCAGCTCGTCCAGGGCTTCCATGGACTGCTTCAGGCCGTACTCCATGCCGGACTCGACCATGCCGTCGCGGTCCTCGACGCTCTGGAACACCGTGCTCGACGTGTAGAGGGTGCGGCCGTCCCCCTCCTCCAGGGTGGTGGTCTCCAGGCACACGTGCCCGGGCATGCCCTCGAACTCGAAGGTCTGCACGAAGCGCTCCGGCGCGACGACGTCGTGGACCACGCCGTGGAAGGCGTACTCCTGGCCGTCGGGGGCGCGCTCGACGAACCTCCAGGAACCGCCCCGGCGCAGGTCCGCGTGGTCGATGACGGTCTCGGTCTCCTTGAGCCCCCACCAGCGGGCGAGGCACTCGGCGTCGGTCATGGCCCTGAACACCACGTCGCGGGGCGCGTCGAAGCTGCGCGTGACGACGACGTCGTGCTGTCCGGGCTCTGCGATCACCGTGAGGTCGCTCATGACTGTCCTCCTGTGCTCTGTGTCTGCTGGATTCGGCGGATCTCCGCGTCGAGCCGGTCGAAGCGGTCCTCCCACTGGCGGTGGTAGCGCTCGATCCACCCCGTCGCCTCCTCCAGGGGGGCGGTCTCCAGTCGGCAGGGGCGCCACTGCGCGTCGCGGCCCCGGCTGACCAGGCCCGCCCGCTCCAGCACCTTCAGGTGCCGGGAGACCGCCTGGAGGCTGATGGGGAACGGTTCCGCCAGCTCGTTGACGGTGGCCTCGCCCTCGGCGAGCCTCGCCAGCAGCGTCCGACGGGTCGGGTCGGCCAGTGCGGCGAACGTGAGACTCAACGGGTCGGTCGCCATCTGCGTATTCAACTTTCCTGTTAATCAACCGATACGTTGATTATGATCCACGGCACACCACGGAGTCAAGGGCGAAGATCAAGCGGAAGAAGGCCGGCCGCGTCCCCGGTCACAGGGGGGCACCTCGGAAGGTTCGGCCACCCCTACCCGCAGCCGCCACCACAGGGGGTCCAGAGGCGAAGCCTCACGTTGCGGGAGAACGCCCCACCCACCCCACTGACCACCACGGCCTCAGCCACAGGGGGGGGTACCTCGGGGGGTTCGGGGGGTCTCCCCCCGGAAAGCACCAAGGGCGACCCGGCGAGCGCGTTCACGCGCGAGCAGGGTCGCCCTTCGTCCGTGGAGCTATGGGGATTCGAACCCCAGACCTCCTCCATGCCATGGAGGCGCGCTACCAACTGCGCCATAGCCCCGTGTGCCGTTCGGCAACGGTTCGAGTCTATCGGACGTGTGGGGGTGGGATGACCAGCCTCGGTGTCGGCCACCCCACACGCCCCTGTGCTCCGGAGCAGCCGGGACACGCACCCCGGGACCCTCTTCAACCGCCCCCGGAAGGGGCACATGAGAGGACATGAGCGACAGACCACGGCAGAACCCGGTCGACACCCTGGTCCGCTGGGAGGACCACGGCGCCGTGTGGCGGGTGGTGGGGCGGACCGCCTCCGAGGTGACGGTGGCCCTGTGCCGGTGCGACGGGGGCGAGGAGGTGGAACGCCTGGTCTCCGACGACCCGGCCCTGCTCGCCTTCGTGGACGAACGGCTCGGTTCCCCTCCGCCAGCCTCCTGATCGCCTTCCGGCCCTCGGTTCCAGGCCCGCGCGACTCGCCGGAGGAGGCCCACCGGCATCCGCGCACGGCCGGAGCGGGTGCGGCGGGTTCACGCATCTGCGACGGTCACGGTCCCGAACGGACCGCAACCCCAGCCCAGGGTGGTGGCCTCCACCCTCGACGCTCCGGCGGCGCGCAGGAGGTCGCCGATTCCGCCCCGGGTCCGTGGCTCGCAACGGGAGGAGCGTCTCGGAAAGCCCGGAGGCGAAGCCCCACGTCACGGGAGAGCGTCCCGCCATCCCACCGATTCCCACAACCCCGACCACAGGGGGTACCTCGGGGGGTTCGGGGGGTCTCCCCCCGGAAAGCACCGCGGGCTGCGGCGAGCCGGTCGAAGACCGGCGAGCAGCAGCCCGTGCAACGTGGAGCTATGGGGATTCGAACCCCAGACCTCCTCCATGCCATGGAGGCGCGCTACCAACTGCGCCATAGCCCCTTGTATGCCGGGCGGTTCCCCCGCTCGGCGATGGAATTACTGTACCGGAGGTTGGGAGTGGGTTGCGACCTCGGGGCACTCGGGTGGACGTGCGGTGGCCGGTTTCCGCGCCGAATACCCTGGAGTGGTGCCCGAATCAAAGCTTGAGATCCAGATGCTCCACGACCGCCTGCTGGTGAAGTCGGTCCCGGACAGGACCGAGCGGCGCAGCAGCGCCGGCCTGGTCATCCCGGACACGGTCAAGCTGGCGACCAGGCTCGCGTGGGGAGAGGTCGTCGGCGCCGGGACCAGCGCCCGCCACGTCAAGACCGGGGACCGGGTGCTCTTCGATCCCGAGGAGCAGGGCGAGGTCGAGCTGAACGGCGAGCGCTACGTGATCCTGCGCGAGCGCGACGTGCACGCCGTGGCCAACGAGGCCCCCGAGCGCGGCACCGGCCTGTACCTGTAGCCCCCTCCCCGGCGGGTTCCCCGGCGTGCCGCCCGGGGCGGGCGCCCGTCTTCGCGCCGCCCCGGGTCAGTCGCCCGTGCCGTCGCGGTCGGGGTTCGCGATGGCCTTGACCAGCGAGTGCACGCACAGGTTGAGGGCCTCGTAGGCGGGCGTGCGGCTGACGCTCACGTAGGCCCAGGCCGCGTAGAGCCCCGACCACAGGAGCTGCTGCGCCCATATCGGGGTGATCCTGGGGTCGATGCTGCCGTCGGCGTGGCCGCGCTCGACCAGGGCGAACAGGGCCCGGTCCGCCTCCCCGCACTCCTCCTCCGGCGCCTCGTCCCAGGAGTCGTCGGATCCGAAGGCCAGCATGATCACCTTCTGGAGCCCGAAGTACTCGGGCACGAGGCGCCGGAAGGCCTCCAGTCCGGTGCCCTCGGCGGTGCGCGCCCGTTCGGTGGCCTCGTTGATGAGCTCGTCGGCGTACTCGCCGAGGGCGCACACCAGGTCGGCGCGTTCGGCGAAGTAGCGCTGGAGCGTGCTGCGCGCCACACCCGCGGTTCTGGCCACCTGGGACAGGGGGGCCGAGGAGTTCTCCCCGAGCACCTTCACCGCCGCTTCGAGGATCGCGCGCCGGGTCCGGGCGCGGGTCCTCGTCTCTTCGTCTGGGGGAGCGCTCTTCACCATGCCCTCATCCTAGGCTTGTCGGTAATTGGTTGACAATAATCGGTCACCTATGACCTACTTTGAAACATGACTGATCCATCGAAAGTAGACACCGACTCGAAACCGGGTGCGCCCGAACCCCGGTTCGCCCAGCTCCGGGTGCTGTGGTCGTTCGTGCGCCCGCACCGGAACAAGCTGGCGCTGGGTCTGGTGCTGGCCCTGTTCGGCTCGGCGCTCGAACTCGCCAACCCGATGGTGATCAAGCTGGTCCTGGACACCGTCTCCGGCGGGGGCGGCCTGCTCGTGCCGATCGCCCTGCTGCTGGGCCTGTTCGTGCTGGGCACGGTGTCCGGACTGTGGCACTGGATCCTCCTGGGCACCGTCGCCGAGAAGGTGGTGCTGGACGCGCGCACCTCGCTGGTGCGCCGCTACTTCCGCGCCGCGCTCATCCCGCTGTCGCGCCGCTCCTCCGGCGAACTCGTCACCCGGGCGACCTCCGACACGGTCCTGCTGCGCGAGGCCGCCTCCAGCAGCGTCATCAGCCTCATCAACGGCGGCGTGCTGCTGGTGGGAACGCTGATCATGATGGGTGTGCTGGACTTGTTCCTGCTCACGGTCACCTTCGTCGCGGTGCTCGTGGTCACCGTCCTGTTCCTGACGCTGATGCCCGCCCTGGCCAAGGCGCAGGAGAGGGCGCAGAACTCCCTGGGCCTGATGGGCGGCATGCTCGACGGCGCGCTGCGCGCGGTCCGCACGGTCAAGGTCAGCCGGGCCGAGGAGCGCCTGAGCGGCCAGATCCTCGAACACGCGCGGGAGTCCGCGCGACACGGCGTGCGCTCGGTGCGGCGCGAGGCGGTCGCCTGGACGATCGCGTTCAGCGGGATCCAGCTCGCCATCATCTCCATCCTGGGCGTGGGCGCGCTGCGGGTGTCCTCGGGCGCGATCGACGTCTCCACCCTCATCGCCTTCCTGCTCTACGCGTTCACCCTGATGACCCCGGTCATGGAGCTGTCCCAGAGCGTCACCACCCTCCAGTCGGGCGTGGCCGCGGCCAGGCGCATCCGCGAGGTGGAGGCCATTCCGCTCGAACCCTCCTCCGAGGCTGCGGACACGGACGCGCCGGCGCCCTCCCCCGGCGGGGACCGCGCGGGCGCGCTGCTGGAACTGCGCGGGGTCACCGCCCGGTACGCGCCCGGCGCCGAGTCCGCACTGGACGGGGTGGACCTGGCCGTCCCCCGGCGCGGGCACACCGCGATCGTGGGGCCCTCGGGCGCGGGCAAGACCACCGTGTTCTCGCTGCTGCTGCGCTTCCTCGAACCCGAGGAGGGGCAGCTGTTCCTGGACGGGACCCCCTACCGGGAGCTCACCCCCGGGCAGGTGCGCGGCCGCTTCGCCTACGTGGAGCAGGACACCCCGGTCGTCCCCGGCACCATCCGGGAGAACCTGCTGTTCAGCCACCCCGACGCCACCGAGGAGGAGGTGCGCCGGGTCCTGGGTCAGGTCCGGCTGGCCGACAAGATCGACGCCCTGGAGGAGGGGCTGGACACCCCGCTGGACGCCACGTCCTTCTCCGGGGGCCAGCGCCAGCGCATCGCCCTGGCCCGCGCCCTGCTGCGCTCGCCGGACGTGCTGCTGCTGGACGAGGCCACCTCGCAGGTGGACGCGATCACCGAGGCCGCCATCACCGAGAGCGTGCGCGCCCACGCCGCCCGGGCGGCCGTGGTGACCATCGCGCACCGGCTGTCCACCGTGATCCACGCCGACACCATCGTGCTGATGGAGGACGGACGGGTGCGGGCCAGGGGCACGCACCGGGAGCTGATGGACCGGGACGACCTGTACCGGGAGCTGGTCACGGCACTGCACATCGCCGAGTCCGGGACCGCGGAGCCCGACGCTGACCGGGCCGGGGCGGACCGGGTGACGCCGGTCACGTGAGCGCGCGGTAGCATCCGGCCAGAACCGGTGGGCGCGAGCGGTTCGACGGCCACGGCCGCGGAGGGCACGCCTCCCCGCGGACCGGTCCGTCCTCATTTGCGTCCCGTGCGCCGTGCCCCGCGGTGCCCGTACCCGGCGCCGCGGCGCCAGCGAGGGAATCATGACCGACTTCGCCCAGTACCAGGACGGCGTCTACGCCGACGCGACCAACGGCATCCTGCCCGGGCTGCCCTACCACCACGAGGACCTGCGCGACCTAGCCGAGAGGGCCATGGAGCCGGGTCCGTTCGGCTACGTGGAGGGCTCCGCGGGACGGGAGCGCACCGCCCGCGCCAACGTGGACGCGTTCGCCCGCTACGCGCTGCGCCCGCGCGGCCTGCGGCCGGGCGCCGAGGAGGCCGGAGGGCTGGGGGTCACCCTGTTCGGCAGGGAGTACGCCACGCCGCTGCTGACCGCGCCGATCGGGGTCCTGGAGCAGGTGCACGAGGAGGCGGAGCTCGCCGTGGCCGAGGCCGCCAACGCCGTGGGCGTGCCGATGGTGCTGTCCACGGCCGCCTCCACCCCGATGGAGCGGGTCGCCGAGGCGGTCGACTCCTGGTGGTACCAGTTGTACTGGCCCGGCGACGACGCGCTGGCCGAGTCGTTCGTGCGGCGGGCGACGGCCGCGGGAGCGGAGGCGGTCGTCGTCACCGCCGACACCAAGCGGCTGGGGTGGCGGCCCCGCGACCTGGCGCTGGGCCACCTGCCGTTCCTGCGCAGCCAGGGCACGGCGAACTACTTCAGCGACCCGGAGTTCCGATCCCGGCTCAAGGCCGACCCGGAGCCGGGCGGGGTGTTCACCGAGGCGGTGTTCCACTTCCTGGGCGCGTTCGCCAGCAGGTCCCTGAGCACCGACAACATCGCCCGCATCCGCCGGTGGACGGACCTGCCGGTGCTGGTCAAGGGCGTCGTGCGCGGGGACGAGGCCGCCGACCTGGTGGCGGCGGGCGTGGACGGGATCGTGGTCAGCAACCACGGCGGTCGGCAGGTCGACAACGCCGTGGCGGCGCTGGACGCCCTGCCCGAGGTGGTGGACGCGGTCGGCGGCCGCGCCACGGTGCTGTTCGACTCGGGTGTGCGCTCGGGCGCCGACGTGGCCGTGGCGATGGCGCTGGGAGCCGAGGCCGTGCTGCTGGGGCGGCCGTGGGTGTACGGGCTGGCCGTGGGCGGCGCCGCGGGCGTGGAGCACGTGCTGCGCGCGACGCTGGCCGAGTTGCAGATCACCGCCGAGCTGATGGGCAAGGACGCGAAGGACCTGGACGGGAGCGACGTCGTGCGCCGCTGACGCGGACACGGAGCCGGTCCCGGAGACGCCGTGCGCCGCCGGGACCGGTCCGCTTCCTTCCGGTCGTGCTGTCAGCCCTTGACGGCTCCGGAGGTCAGGCCCGCCACGATCCTGCGTTGCAGGAGCAGGGCGAAGATGATCAGCGGGACCGACACCAGGACCGACGCGGCCATGATCTGCCCGATCGGGTTCTCGTAGCCGACCCGCTGGAAGGTCGCCACGAAGACCGGGACCGTCTGCACGTTCAGGTCGTTCGGGGCGAAGGAGAAGGCCAGCAGGAACTCGTTGGTGGCGTACACGAAGGTCAGGATGGCCGCCGCTCCCACGCCCGGCGCCGCCAGCGGCGCCACCACGCGCAGGAAGGCCTGGAACGGGGTGGCCCCGTCCACCTTCGCCGACTCCTCGATCTCCTTGGGGATGCCCGCGAAGAACGTGGTGAGGATGAAGACGGCCAGCGGCAGGGTCAGCGCCACGTACGGGATGATCATGCCCGCGAAGGAGTTGAGCAGGTTGATCCCGGTCCACTCGTTGAGCTGCAGGTACATCTGGTAGAGCGGGTTGACCAGCGCCACCGGCGGGAACAGTGTCGCGACCAGGGTGGCGGCCAGGATCGCGAACTTGCCCGCCAGCGGCAGCCGGGCCAGGGCGTAGCCCGCCAGCGAGGCCACCGGGATGCAGATCAGCGTGGTCACCGTCGCCACGATCAGCGAGTTGCGCAGCGCGAACTGGAAGCCCTGGTTGAAGATCTCCCGGTAGTTGCTGAAGTCGAAGGGCCCCTGGAAGATGTTCGGATCGGTGATCGCCGCCGATCCCGTCCGCAGGCTGGTCATGCCCATCCACAGGAACGGGAACAGGCACCACAGCAGCACCACGGCCAGCCCGAGCAGCTTGAGGGTGTTGCCCACCGCCGGGTGGACGCGTCGGCGCGGCTTGTGCACCGGACCGCTCGGCCTCACCGTCTCGGCCGTCATCGCTTCTCCTTCCGCGGCGCCTCACCGATCATGTGGCGGCCCATCCGGCTGATGAAGGCCAGGCCGACGAGCATGACGATGACGAACGTGACCGTGGACAACGCGTTGGCGTAGCCCAGGTCCGGGTCCCGGACCAGGTAGCGCTGCGCGTAGACCGACAGGGTGGCCAGCGAGTTCGAGTAGCCGGTGAACACGTACGCGAAGTCGAACATGCGCAGGGCGTCCACCGTGCGGAACAGCAGGGCCACGACGATCGACGGGCGCAGCAGCGGCAGGGTGATGTTCCAGAAGCGCTGGAGCGCGTTGGCCCCGTCCACCCTGGCCGCCTCGTAGTAGTCCTTCGGGATGGTCTGGAGGCCCGCGAGCAGCAGCAGTGCCACGAACGGCGCGGTCTTCCACACGTCGGCGCTGATGATGCCGACCATCGACCAGAACGGGTCGCGCAGCCAGTTGATGTCCGTGCCGAGGACGGCGTTCACGAAGCCCGGGTTGGGGTCGAACATGAACCGCCACACCTGCGCGGCCACGGCGGTCGGGATGACCCACGGGATCAGGATGACCGCGCGGGTCAGGCCCCGGCCGAGGAAGGCCTGGTGCATGATCAGCGCGAAGGCCATCCCGACGAGGAACTCCAGCGACACCGACGCGACCGTGAACACCAGGGTGTTCCAGACGGCGTTGAAGAAGCCGGAGTCGGTCAGGACGCGGACGTAGTTGTCGACGCCGGTGAACTCCTGGCGGAACCCCCGGATCTGGTAGAGGCTCATCCCGATCGCGTAGAAGACCGGGAAGAGCGCGATCACGGCCATGAAGGCGAACGACGGGGCGAGGAAGATCCGCCCCATCGCACGCTCACCCAGGCCCCTGCTCACGCGGACTCTCTGGGTCGTCGCCATGTGGCCTACTCTTGTTCGAGCGCGTCGTTGGCCGCCTGGTCCACCGCCTCCAGGGCCGTGCCGGACTCCTCCTGGCCCCGGAAGGCCGGGTGCAGGTTGTCCTGCACGGCCAGGGACAGCGAGTTGTAGCCGGGCACCGGCGGGCGGGCCTGGGCCTGGGCGAGGATGTCGCCGAGCATCTGGAAGTCGGGGTCGTCGGTGTTCTCGTAGGCGCTCGCCATGGTCGGCGGCAGGCTGTTCTGGAGCAGGATGTCCTGCGCCTCGGGGTCGGTGGCCGCCCACAGGACGAACTCGCGGGCCAGATCCTTGCTGTCGCTCAGCGTGCTGACCGCGTTGTTGAGACCGCCCAGCGCGCTGGTGGTGCCCTCACCGGTGAAGGTGGGCAGCGGGGCGACCGCGAAGTCGTCCGCGACCGCGCTCTCCTCGTCGCCCTCGCCCGCCAGGAGCGGGATGGCGTAGGGCCAGTTGCGCATGTAGACGGCCTCGCCCGCCTGGAACAGGGCGCGCGCGTCGTCCTCGACCATGGTGTCGAAGCCGTCGGCGTAGAACCCGCTCTCGTAGGCCTCGGTCATGAAGTCCAGGGCCGTGGTGGCGGCGTCGCCCTCCAGGAAGGTGCTCTGCTCCTGGGCGTCGTCGAACAGCTGGCCGCCCGCGGACCAGTACAGCTCCAGGAAGTTGACGACGAAGCCCTCGTACTGGTCGCCCTGGCCGACGTAGGCGGAGATGCCCTCCTCCTCGGCGGCCGCCATGCCGGTGTCGTAGAGCTCCTCCCAGGTCGTGGGGGGCTCCTCGATGAGGTCGGTGCGGTAGTAGAGGAACGCGCCGTTGGAGGAGTAGGGCAGTGCGAACAGCTCCTGCTGCCACTGGGAGCTGTCGACGGCCCCCTCCAGGCTGACGCCCTCGACCTCGCCGCGCAGGTCCTCCAGGCTCTCGACGTAGCCGTACTCGGCGAACTCACCGGTCCAGATGACGTCCAGGCCCAGGACGTCGAACTCCCCCGCCTGGTTCTGGAGGTCCTGGAACATGGCCTGGCGCTGCTCGTCGGCGGTGGGGGCCAGGAAGAAGATGTCGACCTGCTGGTCGGGGTTGTTCTCGTTCCACAGGCGCGCGACCTCCTCGTGGATCGCGCGGTCGGCTCCGGTGACCGCCCAGACGAACGCCGGGTCCTCGGCCAGGCCCGCGGTCTCGCCGCCCTCCCCCGCGGTCTCCTCCCCGGGGGGTTCGCCGCAAGCGGTGGCCAGGGTGAGGCTCAGTGCGGCGAGCCCGGCAGCGCATGCGCGCACCTTGTACCCCTTCTGGTGTGAATGCACTGGCATGGCTCTCTCCTTATCGCGCCGGACGAGTGTCGGGGCGCGCGGCGTCGAGTGTGTGCTGGGTCATCCCCCCGTGTTCGTGCGCAAACGATGCCATCGACTGTGTGACCTAGTCAACAGTGAACGCGTTTCGATATACGTCATGCGCGGAGAGGAAGGGCACGCCGTCCGAATGTCCTCATGAAAACGTTGCCATAACCGGGGTCGCGCTCCTACCGTGGACGGCATGGCCAGCCAACCCGCGAGCATGCGGGACGTCGCCCATCGAGCGGGGGTCTCCCTCTCGACGGTCTCCCGTGTGCTGCGCGGGGCCCCCGGGGTCGCCCCGGAGGTGCGCCAGCGCGTCCAGCGGGCCGCGGACGAGCTGGCCTACGTGGTCTCGCGCAACGCCTCGGGCCTGGTCACCGGCCGGACCGGGCGGGTCGCGGTGGTCGTGCCCTTCCTCCAGCCGTGGTTCTTCGGGACGGTCCTGGCGGGGGTCAGCGACGCTCTTCGCGAGGCGGACCTGGACATGCTCGTCTACCAGGTCGGCGAGACGCGGGCCCGGGAGGGCTGGACTCGGGCGCTGCCGCTGCGGCGTAACACCGACGCGGTGGTCACCGTGTCCATGGACCTGTCCGAGGAGGAGTGCCGCCGGCTCGATGACGTGGGTGTGCCCGTGGTGCTGGTCGGTCAGAGGACACTCGATCGGGCCAGCGTGTACATCGACAACCGGGCAGGTGCCGCGGGGGCCACCCGGCACCTGCTCAACCTGGGGCACACGCGCGTGGCCTACATCGCCTCACGGTCCGAGGCCTGGTCCAGCGCCAGCTCGCGGCACCGGTTGGAGGGCTACGGGGCGGCCATGGCGGAGGCGGGGCTGCCGCCGCGGAGCGTGGCCAAGGCCACCGGGTACACGGGCGGTGAGCTGGCCATGGGCGAGCTGCTGTCGGACCACGATCCGCCCACGGCCGTGCTGGCCGAGTTCGACGACCTCGCTCTGGGCGCGTACCGCACGCTGCGCCGCTCGGGCGTGCGCGTGCCGGAGTCGATCTCCCTCATGGGCTTCGACAACCACGACACCGCGGCGGTGATGGACCTGACCACCGTCGACCAGGCCCCCTACGACACCGGGCTGACCGCGGGTCGGCTCACCGTGGGCATCCTCGGCGGGACGGCCGCGCGCCTCCAGGTGGAGATGCCCACCCAGCTCATCCTGAGGCAGTCCACCGCCGCGCCCCGGAGCACGCGCGGCCTGTTCTCCTGACCCACACGGAGGAACCAGCATGCAGCAGTGGTGGCGCGACGCGGTCCTGTACCAGGTCTACCCGCGCAGCTTCGCCGACGCCGACGGGGACGGGACCGGCGACATCGCGGGGATCACCGCGCGCCTGGGCCACGTCGCCGACCTGGGCGCGGACGGGATCTGGCTGTCGCCGTTCTACACCTCGCCGTGGGCGGACGGCGGGTACGACGTGGCCGACTTCCGGGACGTGGACCCGCGCCTGGGCACCCTGGAGGACTTCGACGCGATGGTGGCCGCCGCGCACGCGCTGGGCCTGCGGGTGATGGTCGACATCGTGCCCAACCACACCTCCGAGGAGCACCCGTGGTTCCGGGAGGCGCTGGAGGCCGGTCCCGGGTCGTCCGAGCGGGAGCTGTACGTGTTCCGCGACGGGCGGGGCGCGGACGGGGAGCTGCCGCCGACCAACTGGCGTTCGACGTTCGGCGGCCCGGCGTGGACCCGCCTGGCGGACGGGCAGTGGTACCTGCACATGTTCGCGCCCGAGCAGCCGGACCTGAACTGGGACGACCCGCGGGTGCGCGAGGAGTTCCGCGGCGTCCTGCGGTTCTGGAGCGGGCGCGGGGTGGACGGGTTCCGGATCGATGTGGCGTACGCGCTGGTCAAGGACCTGCGGGAGCCGCTGCGCGACCTGGTGCTGGTGGAGGGCGGCCGGTTCGAGGACATCGCGGCCAACCCGGACCACCCGTTCCTGGACCGGCCCGAGGTGCACGGGGTGTACCGGGACTGGCGGCGGGTCCTGGCGGAGTTCGACCCGCCCCGGGCCACGGTGGGCGAGGTGTGGCTGCCCGGTGACCGGCGGGTGCTGTACACGCGGCCGGACGAGCTGGACCAGGCGTTCAACTTCGATTTCCTGCGGACCGCGTGGGACGCCGACGCCTACCGCGGCGTGATCGACTCCTCGATCACCGAAGCCGCGCGGGTGGGCACGGTGCCCACGTGGGTGATCGGCAACCACGACGTGGTGCGGCCGGTGTCGGTGCTGGGGCTGCCCCCGGGCACCGACCAGAAGGCGTGGCTGCTCTCCGACGGGCGCGACCCGGAGCCGGACCTGGAGCTGGGCACGCGGCGGGCGCGGGCGCTGGCGCTGCTGGAGCTGTCGCTGCCGGGCTCGGCGTACGTGTACCAGGGCGAGGAGCTGGGGCTGCCGGAGGTGGCGGACCTGCCCGCTCAGGCGCTGGAGGACCCGCGGTGGGTGCGCAGCGGGCACACCGACAAGGGGCGGGACGGGTGCCGGGTGCCGCTGCCGTGGACACGGGAAGGAGCGTCGTACGGGTTCGGCGGAGACGTCCCGTGGCTGCCCCAACCCGAAGGATGGGGCCGGTGGTCGGTACGGACCCAGACCGACGACCCCGGGTCCGTGCTCTCCCTGTACCGCCGGGCTCTGGCGCACCGCCGGAAATTCTCCTCGGACGAGACTCTGAGCTGGGACGACACGCTGAACCGGGGGCCGGTGCTGGCCTACTGGCGGGGTGGGGACGTGCTGGTGCTGGTCAACACGGGCGAGGAGGCGGTGGAGCTGCCGCCGGGCCGGGTCCTGGTGGCCAGCACGGAGCTGGACGGGCGGCTCCCGGGAAACACGGCGGTGTGGCTGCGCCGGGAGTGACCGCCCACCCACCCCACCGATTCCCGCGACCCCGACCACAGGGGGGTACCTCGGGGGCGGCCACCGCTACCCACAGCCACCACCGCAGGGGCTGGAGAGGCGAAGCCTCACGTTGCGGCAGAGCACCCCGCCCACCCCACCGACTCCCGCGACCCCGACCACAGGGGGGTACCTCGGGGGGTTCGGGGGGTCTCCCCCCGGTAAACACCAAGGGCGACCCGGCGAGCGCGTTCACGCGCGAGCAGGGTCGCCCTTCGTCCGTGGAGCTATGGGGATTCGAACCCCAGACCTCCTCCATGCCATGGAGGCGCGCTACCAACTGCGCCATAGCCCCTCAAGGGAGTCGATCGGACCTGTGGGGTCCTGCCGACTCCCTGAACCATAGCGGAATCCGGCCCGAACGTCGAAACGGTTCAGGCGTCGTCGCTGAGCACGACCGGCTCGGGGAGGCTGGCCGCGTTGTGCTCCATCAGCCGCCACTGCCCCCGGCGCTCCTGGAGCACCGACCAGCAGCAGTTGCTGATCGGTCCCAGGATCTCGCGCTGTTCGTCGGGGATCCCCAGCAGCCGGGCGATCCCCACTCTGAGGGCGGCGCCGTGGCTGACCACGACGAGCAGCCCCCCGGTCGGGGTCTTGCCCAGTCCGCGTTCGACGGCGGCGCGCATCCGGTCGCCGACCTCGGCGATGAGCTCGCCGTCGGGGATGTCCATCCGCGCGTGTTCGACCGGCCAGCGCGCGGACAGCTCCGCCCCGGTCATCCCCTCCCATGAGCCGCCGAAGCGCTCGCGCAGCCCCTCGTCGAACTCCACGGGCACCCCGGAGGCCCGGGAGAGGTATCCGGCGGTGTCGGCGGCCCTGGTCAGGTCGGAGGCGACGATGACGTCGGGGTTCAACGAGGCGAGCAGCTCCCCCGCCCGCCTGGCCTGGGCGTGGCCGACCGGATCGAGTGCGATGTCGGTCTGCCCCTGGAAGCGGTTCTCCACGTTCCAGGACGTGCGTCCGTGCCGCCAGAACAGCACACGAGGGGTGTCGCTCACGTGGTGTGTCTCTCCGCTCGCAGTGGGGTCGGGGTCAGAACTCGTCCAGCGGCGTGCGCTGGGCGCCGCGCGCGCCCTCGGGGAGGTCGATCTCGGGGCAGTCCTTCCACAGCCGTTCGAGGCCGTAGTAGCCGCGCTCCTCCTCGTGCTGGATGTGCACGACGATGTCGGCGTAGTCCAGCAGGACCCAGCGGCCGTCACGCTCGCCCTCGCGCCGGACCGGCTTGGCCCCGGACTGGAGGCGGAGCTGGTCCTCGACCTCGTCGACGATCGCGCGGACCTGCCGGTCGTTGGGGGCCGAACACAGAACGAAGGCCTCGGTGATGACCAGCTGCTCGCTGACGTCGTAGGCGATGATCTCCTGGGCGAGCTTGTCGGAGGCGGCTTCCGCCGCGACCCTGACCAGCTCCAGTGCCCTGTCGGTGGCTGTCACGTTGTGCTTGCTGCCTTTCAGCTCTCTAGGTAGAGCCCGGTCTTGTTGATGTAGCGGACGATGCCGTCGGGCACCAGGTACCAGATGGGTTCGCCCTTGCGGACGCGTTCCCGGCACTCGGTCGAGGAGATGGCCAGCGCGGGGACCTCCACCAGGGAGACCTTGCCCTCGGGCAGTCCGGTGTCACTGAGGTGGTGACCGGGCCGGTTACAGCCTACGAAATGCGCGAGCTCGAAGAGTTCGTCGACGTTGTGCCAGCTCAGGATGGCGCCCAGCGCGTCCGCCCCGGTGATGAAGTACAGCTCCACGTGGGGGCCGTACTTGGCGCGCATCTCGCGGAGCGTGTCGAGGGTGTAGGTGGGACCCGAACGGTCGATCTCGATGCGGTCCACCCGGAACTGGGGGTTCTCGGCGGTGGCGATGACCGTCATCAGGTAGCGGTCCTCGGAGGGCGTCACCTTGGCCAGGTCCTTCTGCCAGGGCTGGCCGGTGGGGACGAACACCACCTCGTCGAGCCCGAAGAGGTGGGCCACCTCACTGGCCGCCACGAGGTGGCCGTGGTGGATGGGGTCGAAGGTGCCGCCCATGATGCCGACCTTGGTCGGACCGGTTCCTCGCCGGGGCGCGGGGGAGTCCCCGTTGCGGGATGCGTCGGAAGCTGCGTGCGCCACTGTGCGCTCCGTTTCGCCGTGGACGTTGCCGTTGCCGGGATCGGCCAACCGAGATTAGCCGACGGAGGGCACCACCGCTGTCCCCTTCCTCCCTTTTCGGTCCTCGCTCTGGGACAACGAACGCCGCGTCGGGTTCCTTCCCCCGGGCGCGTCGACGGCGCTCGAAAATCGCGTCATATCTCGAAGCCGGAAACCGTGGCCAAGCGCGATCACGGCGCATAGCATGCCGATATGGCCAACACACCAGACCGCGTCCGCGTCCGGCTCTCCGAGATCTCGCCCCGTGCTTACGAACACCCCGCCGACCGTGGCGCCCTGGTCGCGCTGCGCTCTCTGCGCGGGTTCGACGAGGTGTTCAAACGCCTGTCGGGGCTGTTCAACGAGCGCGCCCTGAGACTGATGTTCCTGTCCAGTGCCGTCCGGGTCGGGCCCACCCAGTTCCCTCACGTGTACGACTACGTGCGCGACGCCGCCTACGTCCTGGACATGGACGAGGTCCCCGAGCTCTACATCCAGATGAACCCGAAGCCGAACGCCATGGCGATCGGCAGCAACCGCCCGTTCATCGTGATGACCACGGGCCTGTTCGACCTCCTGGACGCCGAGGAGCAGCGCTTCGTCATCGGCCACGAGGTCGGCCACATCCTCAGCGGCCACGCCGTCTACCGCACCATGCTGCTGGCCCTGATCCGGCTGGCCACCCGCGTGGCGTGGGTGCCGCTGGGCTTCATCGGCATCCAGGCCATCGTGGCCGCGCTGGAGGAGTGGTACCGCAAGTCCGAGCTGTCCTGCGACCGCGCCGGGATCCTCGCCAGCCAGAACCCCGAGGCGGGCAAGCGCGCCCTGATGAAGCTGGCGGGCGGCTCCAAGCTCGTGGAGATGAACCCCGACGCCTTCCTCGAGCAGGCCCGCGAGTACGAGTCCGGCGGCGACGCCCGCGACAGCCTCATCAAGCTGGTCAGCCTGGTCGGGCAGACGCACCCGTTCGCGGTGGTGCGCCTGGCCGAGCTGCACCGGTGGATCGAGGACGGTTCCTACCAGAGCATCGTCAACGGCGACTACCCGCGCCGCTCCACCGACCGCGACGCCAGGGTGGGCGAGGAGGCGCGTAAGGCCGCCGACTCCTACAAGGAGTCCTGGGAGCGCACGGGCGACCCGCTGCTGGGCACCCTGCGCGACGTCGCGGGCAGCGCGGCCAGCGCGGGCGGCAAGATCTTCGACACCGTCGCCGACCGGTGGCGCAACGGTTCCTCCCGCACCAACCAGGGCTCGGGAACCTCTTCCTGACCGGACTCCCCCGGCACCGGCGCTCGGGAACCCGGCACCGGTTCCCGACGCGCGCGGGAAACGGGTGCCCGGCCAGGAGGGGCGGCCCTCGGACGCGGGCCGCCCCTCCGGCGTGTCCGGCGGGTGCGCTCCCTCGCGTGCGGCTCCGCTGATCCGGGGACTCCCGCGCCGCGAGGCGTGGCCGCGCCTTCGGGTGTGTGCGGCTCAGCGCAGGTCGGCGAGGTGGGCGCGCACCCCCCGCCAGGCGGGGTGGGCGGGGTCGATGACCGCGAAGTGGTCGGCTCCGACCGGCTCGTGGTGGTCCACGGTGTCCCCCGCCGCGCGCGCGGCGGCCACGTAGTCGCGGCTGTGCTCGACCGGGACGCGCTGGTCGGCGTCCCCGTGTACGACGAGTTGGGGCACCCCCAGCGGCACGCGCAGCAGCGGCGAGCTGGCGGCGTACACCCGCGCGGAGGGGGCCGGGCCCAGGAACGGCTCCACCGCTCCCTCGCCCAGTCCCTCCCGGGCGCAGCGCTCGGGGTCGGTGACGGGCGCGAGGGCGACCACGGCGCGCACGGGCGTGCGGGGGTGGAGCGCGTTGAGCAGGGCCAGGTGCCCGCCCGCCGAGTGGCCGACGGACACCGTGCGGGACAGGTCGTAGCGGCCGGGCTCGCGGGCCGCGGTCTCGGCGAGGGCCGCCAGGGCGCGGTCGACGTCGTCGAGCGTCTGCGGCCAGCCTCCCCCGTCGTCGCCGGTGCGGCGGTACTCCACGTTCCACACCGCCCACCCGGCGGCGGCCAGGTCGCGGGCCAGCGGGTCCATGAGCCCGGCGTCGAGCCCGTCCCGCCACCAGCCGCCGTGCAGCAGGGCGGCGACGGGCGCGGGCGCGCCGCCCTCCGGTTCCCACAGGTGCGCGATCTGGCTGGGGTGTTCTCCGTAGGACACGGTGGTGGGCACGCGTCGCTCCTCGTCGTCGGGCTGGCCTCCCGCGGACGCTAACAGCCCTCTCCCCGCCGCCCCGCGGCGCGTCCCCACGACGCGCTCCGGCGGGGTCGGGGCCCCGGCACACGGCAGCGCCGACGGCGGGGCCGTCGGCGCTGTCGGGCGTCCTGGCGTGACCGGAAAGCGGGTCCTAGAAGGCGGGACCGGCGGCCATGGCCTCGTCGATGGTCGTGGAGCGGGCCTCCTCGACCTCCTCGACCAGGTCGTCCTCGTGCGCCTCGAACTCCTCGACCACGGCGGCGGAGAAGCTGCGCAGGGCGATCTCCTCGGTGAGGATGTCACCGCGGACGCGGTTGCTCTCACCGATCTGGGCGGTCGGGCTGTTGGCGGAGGTGGACAGGTCACCGCCGACGATGTTGTTGTCGATGTAGACGCCGCCGCTGACGCCGGTGACGCTCAGGTCGCCGTCGACGTAGTTGACGGAGGAGCAGAAGCCCTCCTGCTCCCCGGCGCCGACCGCGACCGGACCCGTGCCGCCGCTGTAGGTGGCCGCGCCGATCACCTCGCTGTCGCAGAGGATGCCGCCGCTGGCGGGGTTGTTGACGGTCAGGGCGCCGCGCACCACGGAGTCGTAGATGTCGGCGTACTCGACACCGTCGGCCTTGACGGCGCCGCCGATACGCGAGCCGGAGACGTAGACGGCGCCGACCTCGGCGTTGATGCTGTGGACGGAGGAGTCCACCACGTAGGCGAAGCCGTCGGTGTTGCCGCCGTCGACCGGGACGGCGCGCAGGGCGGCACCCGTGGAGCTGTCCTCCAGGTAGGTGCCGTAGGAGCCGCGGTTGACCACGCGGTCACCGACGGAGCTCTCCTGGGAGTCGAAGTAGGCGTCCTGCTGGACGGTCACCTTCCCCTCGATCTCACCGCCGATGATGTGCAGGTTGGCACCCTGTCGGACGGTGACGTCGCCCTGGATGACCGTGCCGTCCAGGAAGCAGCTCTTGCCGGCGGGGACCGCGAGGTCCGTGGGCAGGGTGATGGCACCGCCGTGGCCCGAGCAGAGGGTGACCAGGTCAGCCTGGGCGGGGGAGGCCATCAGCGTGACACCACCGACGGCCAGGGCGGTCGTGGCGATGGCAGCGACCTTGCTCCGGAGCTTCATTCGGGGGATTCCTTTCGTTGTGACCGTGGGGGGGCGACACTCCGAGCGATGCGGAGGCGCGCCGTGAGACACCACAGTGAAATTACCGACCAGCCGTCCCTTTGGGAATACGTGCTAGACGAAGATTCGCTTCTGTCCAGGTTTCCAGCGGGAAAACGCTCCAGATGCCAACGACCCCTCGAACCCCGGAAGTCACTCTCGGTCGCACAACGAACACACGCGTCAAGCCGACGCCGCGGGCGGCCCCGCGGCGTGCGGTCCTTCGCGGGCCGGGGCCGCCACCGCGAGGGCGGCCCCGGCGCGTGCGGTTACTTGAGGTGGCCGTCCCCGGTGACCACGTACTTGGTGGAGGTCATCTCGGTCAGCCCCATCGGGCCTCTGGCGTGCAGCTTCTGGGTGGAGATGCCGATCTCCGCGCCGAAGCCGAACTCGCCGCCGTCGGTGAACCTCGTGGAGGCGTTGACCATGACCGCCGCGGAGTCCACCCGGGAGACGAAGTACCGGGAGGTCTTCAGCGAGTCGGTGACGATGGCCTCGGTGTGCTGGGTGGAGTACCTGCGGATGTGGGCCAGCGCCTCGTCGATGGTGGGCACCACGCGCACGGCCAGGTCCATGGACAGGTACTCGGTCGCCCAGTCCTCCTCCGTGGCCTCGACCACCCGGGCCCCGGTCGGGTGGGCGGCGGCGGCCTCCAGCACCCGGGGGTCGCCGTGCACGGTCACGCCGCTCTCGCCGAGGGCCCGCAGCACGCGCGGCAGGAACTCCTCGGCCACGGCCTCGTGAACCAGCAGGGTCTCGGCGGAGTTGCACACCGAGCAGCGCTGCGCCTTGGCGTTGGTGGTGATGGCCACGGCCTTGTCGAGGTCGGCGTCGGCGTCCACGTAGACGTGGCACAGGCCCTCGCCGGTCTCGATGACCGGCACGGTGGAGTCGCGCACCACGGCCTGGATGAGGGAGCCCCCGCCGCGCGGGATGAGCACGTCCACCAGGCCGCGCGCCCGCATGAGCGCGGTGGAGGACTCGCGGGTGCGGCCGGGCACCATCTGGACGGCGTCCACCGGGACCCCGGTGCCCTCCAGGGCGTCCCGCAGGACCCCGACGATGGCGGTGTTGGAGGAGTAGGCCGAGGAGGAGCCGCGCAGCAGGGCGGCGTTGCCGCTCTTGAGGCACAGGGCGGCGGCGTCCACGGTGACGTTGGGGCGGCCCTCGTAGATGATGCCGATGACACCGAGCGGCACCCGGATCTGGCGCAGGTCCAGGCCGTTGGGCAGCACGGATCCGCGCACGGACTCGCCCACCGGATCGGGGAGCTCGACGATCTCGCGGACGGCCTCGGCGATGGCCTCGATCCGCTGCGGGGTGAGGGTGAGCCGGTCGACCATGGCCGGGCTGGTGCCGTCCTCGCGGGCTCGCGCCACGTCCTCGGCGTTGGCCGCGGTGATCTCGTCGGACCGCTTGACCAGGGCGTCGGCGATCGCCAGCAGTGCGGCGTCCTTGACCGCCCGGCTGAGCGGGGCGAGGTCGGCCGCCGCGTCCCTGGCCCGCCCGGCTACCGCGTGGACCTCGCGCTCGATGTCACTCATGGTGCTCTCTCTTGGTTGGGAGGCCATCCCGGCGTAACCGCCCTGCGGCGTCGAAGGGTCTCAGGGGCATGCGCCAGGGTGAACGCTTCCAGCGTATAGCGCGGCCCCGCCGGACGGGGGGTTGTCCACAGGGCGGAGTCGGGCACGCGCGGCCGGGCCGTCCGGCCCGGCCCGCCACCTCGGCGTCCACCGGACGGACGCTGGTACCCGAACCCGAGCCGGTCACCGGGCGTGACGACCCGCAGGCCGCACGTGAGGAAGGTCATATAACGCGGGAGACGACGGTCCGTCTCACGGGAACGCCCCCGACGACGGACGATAACGAAAGGTGTCGACGCGGTCACACGGCCCCGGAGAGCGTCTCGGATATCGTCGCATTCTCTCGAATGGACGCATTCCGAAGGCAGCTGCGGCCCCGCCCCGCCCCGCCGACGACTGGACGACGAAGTCCAGGGAACTTCTGGTCACTTCGGATTCATGGCTCCGCAGCAGTACGAAAGCCCGTGATCGGCCGCATTTGAGTACACCAGGAACGCGAGTGCGAGAATGACAACGAATTTCGGTCCACGAACGACCCTTGGCGGGGCTCCGTCCACGGCACGGGCGCTGGCCCGGCTGTCCAGGATTCCGGTGCTGCGGGAGAAGTACCTCCGCCACACCTCCGGGGCCTCCGCGCCGGAGCTGGCCGACCTCCCCACACTCGACAGGGACGAACTGGGCCGGGCGATCGACACCCTGGTGCGCACCGACCCGTCCGCCCTGACCCGCGCCTCCCTGAACGTCATGGGGGGCACCCGGTCGACCATGCGCCTGGGGGCGGTCCCGGCGGACCTGTACCTGGACGAGATCGCGCCGCACGTGCGCCCCTTCGAACAGGGCGACCTGTTCACCACCCTCGGCACCCCGTTCCACATGCGGGCCTGCCAGGAGCTGCACAACGGACTCGCCGCCAGGGCCGGGGTGCCCACACTCTCCATGGACGCGCCGACCGACCAGATGATCGACGCCTACCTGGACCTGTTCGAGCGCCACGGGGTCAACGCCCTGGGCACCACCCTCGACACCTTCCGGAGCCTGCTCCGTTACTGCGCCGCGTCCGGCCGGGACCTCGGGTTCCTGCGCAAGGTGCTGTGGAGCGGTCCGGCCATGGACGCCGCCACCCGGGCGCTGATCCGGACACACTTTCCCCACCTGCGCACATGGGCGCTCTTCGGCTCGGCGGAGACCTGGATCATCGGGCACAGCGGCCCGGACTGCGCCAACGACACCCTCCACCCGCTCCCCCACCAGTACACGGAGATCGTCGACGGGCGCATGCTGGTGACCGTCACGCACGAGAAGGCGGTCGTCCCGCTGCTGCGCTACGAGACCGGGGTCGCGGCCGAATGGACGGCCTGCCCCTGCGGCCTGCCCGGTCCCGCGGTGCGCACCCACAACCGCATAGACGCCCCGATGGGGCCGCTCAGCCGGGTGGTCTCCCCCCTCGACCTCGTGCCGCTGGCCCTGCGGCTCGACTCGGTGGAGGCGGCCCAGGTCGTCCTGGTCGATCCCCACACCGAGGACGAACGGCTCCACCTGCGGGTCCGGCTGCGCCCGGAGACCAGGTCCGAGCTCTACACCGGCGAGTGGATCCGGCAGCACGTGCTGTCCGAGTCGCTGGGGCTGTCCGAGGTGACGGAGGAGGCTCCGGAGTCCTTCGAGGTCATCGTCTCCCGGCACATGCTGCGGGAACTCCCGGACGGGTCGGCCCCCGAATTCCTGGTGCGCGAGGGGGGACGCCTCCGAACCCATCCGATATCGAGTCAGGGTCAGGGTTCTTATGGTACCTTCTCGGCATAGGTTCAGGAGGGCGGGTCGCACGCGCCGTATGCGGCGCCCAGGTCACACCCCCGGGTAGCAACCTCCCTGAGTCGCGTCGAGCACGACCACCGAGCACAGGAGTGCGCATGCGGACTGTTCCGCTGACCACCGACGGCCCCACCGTGTCCGCCCAGGGGCTGGGCTGCATGGGGATGAGCGAGTTCTACGGCCCGGGAGACGAGGCCGACTCCCTCGCGACCCTGCACCACGCCCTGGACCTGGGCGTCGGCTTCCTCGACACCGCGGACATGTACGGGCACGGGGCCAACGAGGAGTTGGTGGGCAAGGTCGTCCGGGAACGGCGGGAGGAGGTCGTCCTCGCCACCAAGTTCGGGATCGTCCGCGACCGCGGGACGGGTGCCCGCAGCCACCGCGGGGACGCGGAGTACGTCCACACGGCCTGCGACGCCAGCCTCTCCCGCCTGGGCGTCGAGACGATCGACCTCTACTACATGCACCGGCGCGACACCTCGGTCCCCGTCGAGGAGACGGTCGGGGCCATGGCCGAGCTGGTCGCCCAGGGCAAGGTGCGCCACCTGGGGCTGTCCGAGGTGAGCGCCGACGAGCTGCGCGCCGCCCACGCCGTGCACCCGATCGCCGCCGTGCAGACGGAGTGGTCGCTGTGGAGCCGCGACGTAGAGGATTCCGTGGTGGGCGAGTGCGCGCGGCTCGGCGTGGGCTTCGTCCCCTACTCCCCGCTGGGACGCGGCTTCCTCACCGGGGCCCTCCCTCCGGTGGAGGAGTTGTCCGCCGACGACTTCCGCCGCGGCAAGCCGCGCTTCTCCGGCGAGAACGCCGTGCGCAACCAGGATCTGCTCGCCATCGTGCGGCGGGTGGCCGTGGCCCACGGCGCGACCCCGGGCCAGGTCGCCCTGGCGTGGGTCCACGCCCAAGCCGAGCGCTGGGGCCTGCCCGTCGTCCCCATCCCGGGAACCAAGAGGCGCGAACGCCTGGAGGAGAACGTGGGCGGCGCGGACCTGGTCCTCTCCCCGGAGGACCTCGCCGAACTCGACACCATCGCCGACGCCACCGCGGGCGCGCGGTACTGACCCTCCCCCGAGCCGGGGTGGAGCGGACGGCTCCCGGCGCCGGCCTGACGACCGGCCGACGAGCACGGAGGGACAGGCGCTCTGAGATACGATTCCCAGATGACCCAGCTTCCCATGGACCAGCGGATCGGTCATCACCTGAAGCGCGCCGAGCAGGAGCTGATCTCCGCGAAGCACGCTGTTCTGAGGCAGTTCAACCTCTCGGTCCCCCAGTACACGGTCCTGCTCGTGCTCTCGGAGGAGCCCGGGGCCTCAGGTGCGATCCTGGCCCGCAGGTGCCTGGTGACCCCCCAGACGATGTCCTCGGTCCTCGCGACCCTGAGCAGGCGCGAACTGATCGAGCGCAAGCCCCACCCTCTGCACTCCCACATCCTGGAGACGAGGCTCTCCCCCAGCGGACAGGACCTGCTCGCCAAGGCGGACGAGGCCGCGATCCGGGTGGAGATGCGGCTGAGCGAGGCGTTCAGCAGCGAGGAGGAGGGTGAGTTCGTCCGCTTCCTCAGCCGGTGCGCGGAGGTCTCCGCGGAGACCCGCACCGAACTGGCTGACCTGGGCGAGGAGTGACCCCGGTCCGGGCGGGCGCCCCGGCGTCACCGCGCGGGGAGCCGGACGGGGCCCCGCCCCGCCGCTCCGTGGGCGCCCGCCTCCCGCGCCTTCCCGGAGAGGCGCTCGCGGGGGCGCTCCCCGAGGCGTTCTGAAAGGCACCCGGACAGGCGTCCCGGGAAAGGCGTCCGGAAGTGGCCGCGCCCCCACGGTCGGGACACCGACCGCTCACGCACGTCCCGGGATGGAGCGTGCACGGCCCCGGGGACCGAACACGCCCCGCCCGCCCCCCGGCCCGGGAGGGGTCACGCGGGAGCGTGGACCGGAGCCGCCCCCGCGGAGCGGATCGAACGGACCACGGAGGCCGCCCTCGCGGCCACGGGACTCCACCGCACGAGGGCCAGCCCGACGCTCATGCCGCCGCCGAACCCCGCGAGCAGGACGAGGTCGTCCCGTTCGAGCAGCCCGGCGCGGTGCACCGTGTCCAGGGCGACGGGCACCGATCCCGAACCCGTGTTGCCATGGGTCTGCACGGTCAGGTGGAGGTGGGCGTTGTCCAGGCCCAGCGACGGCCAGACGTCCTCGAGCATGGCGCCGTTGGCCTGGTGGGGCACGAAGTGGCGGATCTCCTCCCGGTCCACGCCCAGGCCGTCGAGCATCCGGTGGACCGCCTCGGGCAGCCGCCGGGTGACGTACTCGCGCACGCCGCGGCCCTCCATCGTGAAGAAGTGCCCGCCCTGTCCCAGGGTCTCCGCGGAGGCGGGCAGGCGCGAGCCCCCGGCCGGAACCCTGATCAGGTGGTGGTGGTCCCCGTCGGTGAGCAGCTGCGTCCCCATGACGCCGCCGCGGTCGTGCGCGGGCCCCAGCAGGACCGCGCCCGCGCCGTCGCCGAACAGGACCGCCGTCCTGCGGTCGCCGTAGTCGAGGATCCGGGAGTAGATGTCCGCGCCGATGACCAGCGCGTAGGCCTCCCCGTGCGGCCGCAGCAAGTGCTCGGCCACGGAGAGGGCGTAGACGAACCCGCTGCACACGGCGTTGACGTCGAACGCCGCCGCGGACCGCGCGCCGAGCAGGTGCTGGGTGATGCTGGCCGTCGCGGGCTGGGGGTGGTCCGGGGTGGACGTGGCGACGATGACGTAGGCCAAGCGGTCCGCGGACACACCCGCCTGCGCCAGTGCCCGTCGGCCGGCCGCCGCGGCGAGGTCGGAGGTGGCCTGCTCGGGGGCGGCGCGTCGGCGCTCGCGGATCCCCGTCTTGCGGCGGATCCACTCGTCTGTGACACCGGCGGTGCGGGCGATCGGCTCGTTGCCGACCACTTCGTCCGGCAGGTACGAGCCCGTACCGAGGATGGCGATGGTCATCGTGCTGTCTCCTTCTTGCTGGACTGCGGGGAGGGAAGGGCCCGGGAGCGCCGCCGCACCGCGCGGAGGCGCTCCCGACCCGGCGTCACGCGTTCACCGACGGGAGGGTCGGGGCTCCCTCCGCAGCGCCGGGGCCCGGGCGGTCGGAGCGGACGCGTTCCCATCCGTTGGCCTCGGCGTGCGCGGTGAGCGTCGCGTCCTCGCCGACGGCGACCGGGACTCCCACGGCCGACAGCAGGGCGAGGTCGCTGGAGTGGTCTCCGTAGGCGGTGCACGAGGACAGGGGTACGCCTCTCACCGCCGCGGCGGCCCTGGCGGCGGTCTCCTTCGTCGCGCCGATCATCGGGACGAGGACCTCACCGGTCAGGCGCCCGGCGCGGACGACCGGCCGTGTGCCCAGTGCCCAGTGGGCTCCGGCCTCCTCCGCGATCGGGTCCAGGCAGGCGAAGAAGGAGCCCGAGAGCAGGACGACCAGGTCGCCCTCGGCCCGGTGGCGGCGCAGGCGCTCCAGCACCGGCGTGTGCCAGAAGCCCGGCACGCGCCCGGCCTCGGAGAACCACGCCCGGCCCTCGGCGCGCAGCCCCTCGACGGACTCGCCCGCCATGATGCGGTAGTAGAGGCGGTTGACGTCCTGGCGGGGCACGCCCCGGGCCGCCGCCGCCCTGAGGCGGGCCACGGCTCGTTCGTAGGAGCCGGGCGGCCTGGAGCCGTTCCCGAGGTGGAACTCCAGGAACGAGAACATGCTCTTCGGTCCGATGAGCGTCTCGTCCACGTCGAAGAACGCGATGCCGCGCCCCCGGGTCCCCGGGGTGTGCGCTCCGTTCGCAAGGGTCATGGCTTCTCCTGTCGTAGGGGTCGGCACGGTCCGCTTCACGCGGGGAGGCGGACCAGACCGACCTCGATCCGGCAGATCGACGCGCCCCTCTGGAGCACGTCCACCTCGACGGAGGTCGGGGCGGGTTCCGGGCCGCCGGTGGGCGCGAGGAACTCCACGATTCCGCCCTGCGTGTAGTAGACGCCTTCCTCTCCGGTCCCCTCCGCTTCCGCCGGAGCGGTGACGGCCCGCATCTCGGTCCGGGGCTCCAGTTCGCCGAAGCTGGTGAAGGTGGCGGTGATCTCGGTGGGGTAGGCCTTGGCCGGCGAGGTGCCCCGGACCTCCAGGAGCGTGTTCAGGGCCAGTTGGCGCCCGGCCTCGATCAGGACCATGCCCGGCAGATGGTCTTGGGCGTGGTCGAACAGGCTCGGGTGCTGGGGCAGCACGCGCAGGGAGGCCGACACGGTGTCCCCGGCCCCCGCGAGCCCGGTCAGGACCACGTTGTCGCCGTTCGACCGGCCGACGAGGTAGGGAGCGGGGACCTCCCCGCTGACGGTGAAGTCGAAGGTCTCCGTGGAGGGGACCGGCTCACCGGAGCGGTTGCCCAGGCGCAGCGCCTCGTAGCTCGCCGGGGACTTGAACCGCAGCCCGACGACGGCGTTGCCGACCTCCGTGCCGCCGACGAAGAGTCGGAACCTGGCGTCGTAGCCGACGACGCGTCCTTCCTTGACCCTCTTGTCCCCGACGGAGCAGAGCATGCGGAGGGCGCACGGAGCCGTCCCCACCGTCATCAGCTCGGGGCGCGTGATGGTGATGCCCAAGGTGGTGAGCACGAACTTGTGGTCGAAGGGGACGCCGTAGTGGGTGTGCGCGATGGCCAGCCCCACCTGTCGGCATGCTTCGAGCAGCAGCACGGGGTCGTGGCGGCGGGGGCGGAGCAGGTGGTCGCCGTAATAGGCGTGCGAACGGGGGAGCTGGGCGGCGGCCGCGTGGGCGTCACCGCCGAGGGGCTGGGTGTCGGTGACGAAGACCTCCGCCAACGACTCCCGGTGGACGACGGTGCGGTCAACGGTCCGCTCGTAGTCCAGGGCCGGACCCTCCGGGCCTGCGGTCACGGTGTCGGTGGCGCCGTTGAGGAGGTGGTGCACGGGCATCTGCATGGTATGTCTCACATTCCTCGGGCTTGTGGTCCTGATGTGGGGGCCGCGGGCGGAGAGCGTCTCCCGCGGTGCGTCGGTACGGCGGGTCGGAGGCCGGGGTCCGGGGTCCGGGAGAGGGGCGTTCGGTGGTGGACGGTGGACGGGAGCCCGAGCGGAGGGCCCGCGAGGACACCGCCTAGCGGAGCTCGCGTTCCCTGACGACGAGGAACGTGACCACCGCGCCGACCAGGGCGAGGAGCGCCAGACCCAGGAACGTGGTGTGCATCGCGGAGGTGAGGCTGGCCGAGACGGCGTCCAGCGCGGTCGAGCGGTCCGCCTCGGCGAACTGGCCCAGCGCCGTTTCCAGTCGGCCCTGGGTGGCCTCGCCCGCCAGGGTCCGCTCCTGTTCGGGGTCGGCGAAGGGGAGGTCGAGCGTGTTCAGGGACAGGGTCGCCAACAAGGACCCGGCTCCGGCGATCGCCACGCTCTCCCCGGTGATGCGCATGGTGTTGAAGATGCCCGAGGCCATCCCGGCCCGCTCGACCTCCACGGAGCTGAGCGCCGCGTTGTCCATGACGCCGAAGGCGCTTCCCACCCCCGTGCCGAACAGGGCCAGGGGAGCGGCGAGCGCCGTCCAGTGCTGGCCCGGCTGGAGGGTCATCAACCACAGGGATCCGCCCGCGATGAGCAGGGAGCTGGTGGCGAGCATGACCCGCAGGGGGAGCCTTGCGGCGAGCTGCCCGGCCAGCATCGGCAGGGCGAGCACCGGCAGGGTCAGGGGCAGGAGCAGGGCCCCGGCCTCGGCGGCGCCGAACCCGCCGACGCCCTGGAAGAAGGGCGGCAGGTAGACGAGCAGGACCACGAAGCCGAAGGTGATGGTGAAGGGCTGGCAGACGACCACGACGAACGTGGGCCGCTTGAACAGCGAGAGGTCGAACATCGGGCGCCGGACCTGCGACTCCACCACGATGAAGGCCGCGAGGAAGACGAGGAACCCGACCGCCGACCCGATCGCGCTCAGGCTGAGCCAACCCGCCTCGGCGCCCTGGACGAAGGCGAGGGAGAGCAGGAACAGGCTGGTGCTGAAGGTCATGACTCCGCCCCAGTCCACCGAGGTGGAACCGGGGTCGCTCGACTCCCGGATCGAGCGGACCAGGAGCAGGACGACGGCGGCGAACGCGATGTTCATCAGGAACACCATGCGCCAGTCCAGGAAGTTGACCATCAGCCCGGCGACGAAGGGCCCCATGGCCAGCCCGAAGCCGAAGGAGGTTCCCAGGAGGCCGAAGGCCCGGGCCCGGGCCGCTCCCCGGAAGGAGTCGGCGAGGATCGCCGATCCGCTGGTCATGATGCCCGCGGCGCCGATGCCCTGGACCGCGCGGGCGACGTCGATGACGAGGATGTTGGAGGAGAGACCGATCACCGTGGCCATCGCCGTGAAGACGACGAGGCCGATGACGAGGACCCGGCGCCTGCCGAAGCGGTCGGCGAGTCCGCCGGCGGCGAGCATGAACGCCGCGAAAGTGACGTTGTAGGCGTTCTGGACCCACTGGGCCTCGCCGACGCTGGCGTTCAGGTCGGCCGCGAGCTGGGTGAGCGCCACGGCCGGAGCGGTGACGGCGAGCGGCAGCATCACGCTGGACAGAGCGACGGCGACGAGTGTGGCCACCGCCTGTCCCCTGGTCAACGGGGCGGGAGCACTCCGTGCGCCCTGCCGATCCGTTGCTTCTATCGCCATTCCCCTACCCCTTAATTCGCTTCCTTATAGTCATCCATTCACGGATGAGCATAAGGTGTCTTATGTCCATCGTCAATCTTATAGAACTGGCCGTACGCGGTGGGCCGACCCGGGACACCCGCCGCAACCCGTTCGATCGGAGCTCCCCGAAATGCCGTTGACCAGCGACGACACCGCTTCCACCCGCGCACACAGCGCCCCCTCCGACGTCCTCGTGGTCGGTGCCGGGCCCGTGGGCCTGACCGCCGCGTGCGAGCTCCTGAGACGAGGAGTACGTGTACGGCTCATCGACCGCGCCGAGTCCGCCTCCCCCTTCCCCAAGGCCCTGCTGCTCTGGCCGCGCACCCTCGACCTGCTGGACGACCTGGGCGCCCTGGAATCCACCCGGCGGGCGGGTATCGACATCCGCAGGTTCCGCTACTACTCCTCCGGCGACCCGCTGGCCACGTTCACGTTCCCCGAGCACCTGGCTCCGGTGTGCCTGCCCCAGAACGAGACCGAGCGCGTGCTCACCGAGCGGCTGCACGCGCTCGGCGGGCGCGTCGAACGGGGGGTGCGGCTGCTCGCCCTCGACGGGCTGGACTTCTCCGGCGACATCACCGCGACCGAGGGGGTGACCGCGATCCTCGAACACTCCGACGGGACCGTCGAGCGCTACCACGCGCCCTTCCTCATCGGCGCGGACGGCGCGGGCAGCGCGGTGCGCGCCCAGATCGGCACCGGCTTCGTCGGCAGCACCTACGAGTCGGCGTTCGCCCTCGTGGACTGCCGCATCGAGGGGGAGCTGCCCGTCGACGAGGCGCTCTACTACCAGTCGCCCCGGGGCGCCCTGGTGATCGTCGCCCTGCCCGACGGCGTCTTCCGGTTCTTCGCCAGCCTCCCGCCCGGGGAGAAAGCGGGGGTGGACCTGCTCCAGCGGATCACGGACGAGCAGGGCCCGGGAGGGGTCCGGCTGGTCGACCCGGTGTGGGAGTCCGTGTTCCGCGTGCACCGGCGGCACGCCGACGACTTCCAGCGGGGCCGCGTCTTCCTCGCCGGGGACGCGGCGCACGTGCACAGCCCGGCCGGGGGCCAGGGCCTCAACACCGGGATGCAGGACGCGCAGAACCTGGCCTGGAAGCTGGCCGCGGTGACACAGGGCGAGGCCGGGCCGCGACTGCTCTCCACCTACGGCCCCGAACGCAAGGACGTGGCGCGCCAGGTCGTGCGCGACACCGACATCCAAACACGCGGGTGGATGCTCCAGCACCCCGTGCAGACGGCGGGCCGGGACGCGGCCTTCCGAATCCTGGAACCGGTCATGGAACGCGGATACCTGCCCGTCATGGCGGGTTACCGGTTCCGCTACACACCCGCTCGCCTCACCCAGGAACCCGCCTGGCCCTCCCTGTGCCGGGTGACCGGACGGCTGGCGGGCGCCGTCCGCACCGGCCACGCCCTCCCCCGTTCCCTCGCGGTGGACCTGGGCCTCGCCGGGCACGGGGAGGCCGGGAGCGGGCCGGGGGCCCGCGGGTGGACGCTCGCCGTCACACCCGGCCGCGGACGCACCCGCGACGGGGAGCCGTTCTCCGCGCTCGTCGCCGACCGGCCCCAGGTGCGGACGGTGGCGCTGAGCGCCGACCAGGCCTCGGAGCACCGGCTGTGCTCGGCACCGGGCTACCACCTGGTCCGGCCGGACGGCTACGTCGCCGCCCACGGGCACATGCGGGACCACGCCCGCCTGAGGGTGGAACTGGCCGTGCACCTGGGGACGGCGGACGGTCGGCGACATGCGCCCGGGGCCGCCGGGCAGGCCGCGCCGAGCCGCGCCTGAGAGCCTCCTCCACGCGGCGCCCGGCGGCGGCGACGGCGCTCGGCGCCGCCGGTGGGCCCCGGCGCGGACCGGGGCCCACCGGCGGGGCCGCCGAACCGGCACGGTCACACCGGGCCCTCTCCCCGCGCACGCCGGGTCGTGCCCCGGCGCCTCCCGCGGCGCCGGGGCGGCCGCCTTCACCCCGCGCAGCGGCCAGGAGCGGTGAGCAAGGTCACTCGACCGCATCCGGCCACCGGGGGAACACGCTCCGAGACATCCCCCAACAAGTGCACATGACCTGCGGTGATCACGCGCTCACCAGCAGGGGAAATCTTCACCATGTTCCTCGGTGAGGGAATCTGCTTTACTGTCCAATGGCCTCGACCCTGCCATGCCGACAACGAAGGCATTTCCCCGAGAAGAATTAACGGGAATTCTACATTCATTAACGTCACCGCAGCCGCCCCGGCGGGATGAACGAAATCCCTGACACCCAGAGATGCGAGCACGAGAATGACGATGAATATCGGAGGAAAAGTGGAGGGGCCGCTCTCCCTGGCCCACGCGTTACAGCGCCTGGCGAGGATCCCGTCCATGCGGCGCAAGTACGGCCGTTACCTCGTGCTGGGGCGCAGGCCCCGCCTGGCGGACCTGCCTCCCCTCACCCGTGAGGAGCTCGGCGAGGCCGTCGACACGATGATGCGGGAGTCCCCGGACGAACTCTCCCGGGCCTCGCTCCACCTCACGGGAGGAACAACGTCCACGAGCCGGTTGGGCGCGCTCCCCTCCGACCTCCACGTGGACGAGATCGCCCCGCACCTTCAGCCCTTCGCGCCGGGCGACCTGGTCGCGAGCCTGAGCACTCCGTTCCACATGCGCGCGGCGCACGACCTGCACAACGCGCTCGCCGCACGGGCCGGCGTCCCCACCCTGTCGCTCGACGCCCCGACGGACCAGATGATCGAGCCGTGCCTCGACCTCTTCGAGCGGCACGGGGTGAGCGCCCTCGCCGCCACCCTGGACACCGTCCAGCGCGTCCTGCGCTTCTGCGCCGCGTCCGGGCGGCGCCTGGACTTCCTGCGCAAGGTGCTCTGGAGTGGACCGGCGATGGACGCGGGGACGCGCTCGCTGATCCGCACGCACTTCCCCCACCTGCGCACATGGGCGCTGTTCGGCTCCGCGGAGACCTGGATCATCGGGCACAGCGGGCCCGACTGCGCGATCGACACCTTCCACCCGCTCCCCTACCAGCACACCGAGGTCGTCAACGGACGCATGCTCGTGACCGTCACGCACAGGAAGGCGGTCGTCCCCCTGTTGCGCTACGACACCGGCACCGGGGCCGAGTGGGCGTCGTGCACCTGCGAGCTGCCCGGCCGGCCCCTGCGGACCAACAGCCGCATAGACGCGCCCTACGGTCCGCTCAGCAGTCTGGTGTCCCCCGCCGACCTGGCGTCGCTCGCCCTCCAACTCGACTCGGTGGAAGCCGCCCAGGTGGTCATGATCCGTCCGCACACCGAGAACGAGCGGCTGCGCCTGCGGGTCCGGCTCCGCCCCGGGACGGAGCCGGACCTGTACACCGTCGAGTGGATCCGACACCACGTGGTGTCCGGCTGCCTGGCCCTGGCGGAGGTCATCGAGGAGGCCCCCGAGACCTTCGAGGTGACCCTCTCCCGGCGGCTGCTGGACCAGTCCTCGGACGGCTCGGCGCCGACGATGGTGGTCCGCACCGCGTCCCGGGGCCGCTGCTCCGCGTAACCCGTTCCCGCCACCCGGCCCCCGAACAGGGCCGGGCGGGAATTCACCGGCGCGGCGCGAACGTGGCTCCCGGGAAATACGGCGGGACGCGGACTGTCACGTCGAGGAGAAATTCCCTCCGTTCCCCAGACGGGCGCGGCGGCCCGGAGGGCGGGGCGTACTCCGTTACACACAACGGGTCCGGGGAACGGCGGAAAGCGCCGTGCCGACTCCGGACACGCCCCCACCGCTCCGGCTCTTCCGGCCTCCCCGCCGGAAAACGACACCTCCCGGAACGGGCGCAAGCCTCCGCGTCGGCCCGCCCGCGTGTTCGCCCGCTCACCTTCCGCGGCGAGACCGCCGGTCCGCGCCCACCCTCGACACAAGGCATCGCATGGGACACAGGCTTCACTTTTACATAAGAGATCGTATACTCATTCCAGATCGAACGGACAGCAGACCTGGAAGAGGAACACTGCGATGTGCGGACCCCACGTGATCCACAAGGCCCGGAAGACGTTCATGACCGCATCGGGGCGCGCCCCGGAAACGCCGGGGGGCACGATCACGGCGGAGCGGTCGGCGCCGCCCGCGCGCCCGGCCGGCGCGGGCCTGGGCCGGAGGCGCGTGCTGACCGGTTCGGCGGCCGTCGGCGCCGTGCTCACCGGGATCGGCGCCCTCGGAGGGCCGGTGGAGTCCGCCCACGCCCAGACCATCGCCGGGATCAGCCCGTCGCGGCTGACGGTCACCGACCTCACCCACGTCCTCCACAACGACTTCCCGATCTACCGGCCCTACATCCTCGACCCGAACATCTTCCAGTTCGCCTCGATCGAGGAGGACGGCTTCAACGCGCTCAAGCTGGAGATCGACGAGCACACCGGGACCCACTTCGACGCGCCGTGGCACTTCAACGACAGCGCTGACGCACTGCACACCCACGAGGTGGACCCGCGCGACCTGGTCTGTCCGCTCGTCGTGGTCCGCATCGCCGACCGCGCCGCGAGGCACTACGACGCCCAGGTCACCGTGGCCGACCTACGCCGCTGGGAACGGCGCCACGGTCGCATCCCCCGGGGCGCCCTGGTCGCCATGGACTCCGGATGGAGCGCGCGGGTACTCCAGAGCGAGGAGGCGATGCTCAACCGCGACAGCGACGGCGTCGCCCACTTCCCCGGGTTCGACATCGAGGCGATCGACTGGCTGCTGAGCGCGCGGGACATCGCCGGGATCGCCGTGGACACCCCGAGCTTCGACTACGGGCCCGACTCCGCCTCCAACCCCGAGGCGCACGTGTTCCTCCTCGGGGAGAACAAGTACGCCGTCGAGATGGTCGCCCACCTGGAGACGGCTCCCGAGAGCGGCGCTATGGCGATCGTCGGCGTCGCCAACATCCGGGGCGGTTCCGGCGGCCCCGTACGCCTGTTGGCCCTCTCCTGAGGCGACGGGGGCCGCAGGGCCCCGGCGGCGGTCCTGCGCCCCGGGGCCCGACCGCCCCTCCGGTGGAGACCCGCCCGTCCCCGGGACCCGCGGACGGGCGGCCGCCCTCCGCCGCTCAGCTCCACCCGTAGCGGGCCCGCAGGACGTCGGCGACCATCCAGAACAGCTCCTCGTCCATGACGGCCGCCTCCCGGCGGATGTCGTCCTCGTCGAACTCGAAGAGCCGGTCCACCCGTACGTAGGAGTCGCGCTGCTCCCGGTCCCACGGGCCCGAGCCGACGGGCAGCCAGTCCTGGCGCTCCCACGCGTCGGGGCGCTGGGAGGACAGCATCAGCCCGTGCAGCCGCTCGCCCCGGCGGCCGACCACCAGCAGCGGGCGGTCCTTGCCCCGCCCCGGGTCCTCCTCGTAGGGGACCCACGTCCACACGATCTCGCCCGCGTCGGCGAGTCCGTCGCGCTCGGGCGCGTAGACGAGCCTGGTGGCGCTGGCGGCGGTGGGGATCTCGCGGACCTCGCCCCGGTGGGGGTGGTCCTCGCTTCGGCGCGTCGTTCGTTCGCTCACGTCCGCATCCTAGGGCGTCCGCCCCGCCCGGGAGGTCTCACAGGTCCTGGACGGTGCCGATGATCCGCGCCCGCGCCCGGCTGCCCTCGGGAACCGGGACCAGCGGGTAGACGTGGAAGGCCCCCTCCTCCTCGTGCAGGTCCACCTCTCCCCCGGCCCGCGCGACGAGCGCGCGCAGGCGCCGGGTGTCGGGCAGGAACACGTCGCGGGTACCGATGTAGAGGTCCATGGGCGGCAGGCCGGAGAGCACGCCGTTGACCGGGCTGAGCCGGGGCAGGGACAGGTCGTCGCCGTCCGCCCACACCTTGGCGGCCTCCTTCAGGCCGACCGGGCTGAGCCAGGGGTCCCGGCCCTCCACCTCGGCGATGTCGGGGTTGGACATGGTCAGGTCCGTCCACGGGGAGACCAGGATGAGCCGCGCGGGCTGGGGCAGGCCCTCCCCGGGCAGCGTCTGCGCGAGGGCGAGCGCCAGCCCGGCCCCGGCCGAGTCCCCGGCGAACACCGTGCGCTCCGGCGCGACGTGCTCCAGCAGGTCGCGGTACACGGTGTGGAGGAAGCCGAACGCCTCGCGGTAGGTGTGCTGGGGCGCCAGCCCGTAGATGGGCACCTCCACCCGGCAGCCCACGTCCGCCATGCGCGAGATCAGCACCCAGTGCCAGGGGGAGATCTCGCTGATGTAGGAGCCCCCGTGCACGTACAGGACGGCCTTGTCGGGGTCCTCCTCCCGGTCCCGGGCGAGGACCGTGTAGCTCGCGAAGCCCCCGACCTCCCGCCGGGTGGTCTCGTGGCGCTTGGCGACCCAGTGCGGCGGCTCGGGGTCGTCCTTGGCCTCGTCGATGCGCTCACGCGCGCCCTCGACGGTCTCCATGGGGCGCTTGCGCGCCACCCGGAACGCCACCGCGAGCATTCTCGCCACCAGGCTAGGCATGGGTGTCTTCACTCTCCTCGGGGGTGTCCCCGACATCGCCGCAGAGGTGTCGCGGCGGTCCGGATGCGCGGTCTAGAGCACGACCAGGTCGTCCCGGTGCACCAGCTCGCGCTCGTAGGAGGGGCCCATCTCGCGGGCCAGCCACCGCGTGGACCTGCCCATCAGTTCGGGCACCTCGGCGGCGTCGTAGTTGACCAGTCCGCGGGCGACGACGGCGCCGTCCTCGTCGCACAGGTCCACCGGATCGCCCGCGTTGAAGTCGCCGGTCACCCTGACCACACCGGCCGGGAGCAGGGACGCCTTCTCCCGCACCACCGCCGTGACCGCGCCGGGGTCCAGGACCAGGCTGCCCCGACCCGCCGTGGCGTGCGCCAGCCACAGCTGGCGGGCCGAGGGGCGCCGTCCGCGCGCCGGAGCGAACAGGGTGCCCGCGGGCCCGCCCTCCAGGGCCGTGCGGGCGTTCGCGGCGGAGGTGAGCAGGGTGTGCACGCCCGCCTCCGTGGCGATCCGCGCCGACGCCACCTTGGTGACCATCCCGCCGGTGCCCACGCCCCGCCCGCCCGCGCTGCCGATGTCGATCCCGTCCAGGTCCGCCGGACCGCGCACGAGGCTGACCACCGACGACCCCGGAGCGGAGGGGTTGCCGTCGTACAGGGCGTCCACGTCCGAGAGCAGCACCAGCGCGTCGGCGCGCATCAGGTGCGCCACCAGGGCCGCCAGGCGGTCGTTGTCGCCGAACCGCAGCTCGTGCGTGGCCACGGTGTCGTTCTCGTTGACGATGGGCAGGGCGCCGATGTCCAGCAGGCGGCGCAGCGTGCGCTGGGCGTTGCGGTGCTGCACCCGCCGCATCATGTCCTCGACAGTGAGCAGGACCTGCGCCGCGGTGAGGCCGTGCCCGGCCAGCTCGGCCGTGTACGCGGCCAGCAGCAGCCCCTGGCCCACGCTGGCGGCGGCCTGCTGGGAGGCCAGGTCACGGGGCCTGCGGGCCATGCCGAGCGGGGTCATCCCGGCCGCGACCGCCCCGGAGGAGACCAGGATGACCTCCTGGCCCGCGGCGCGGCGGTCCGCCAGCACCCGGACCAGGTCGCGGATGCGGCAGGAGTCGATCCGGCCGTCGGGTGTGGTCAGGGAGGACGATCCCACCTTGACCACGACCCGGCGCGCGGCGGCCACCGCCGCGCGCCCGGAGGTCTCCGGGGAGTCGGTCTGTTCGATTCCTGCGCTGTGCACCGTGTGGGGCTTTCCATCCAGTGGCGCGGCACCGGGCGCCGCGCTCGTGCCTGTCGGCCGGGCCGTCGGTCCCCGCGCGGGTCAGCCCAGCCGGGCGTCGGACCCGCGCGGGCCGGACGGGACGACCTCTGCGTCCGTGGAGGGGTCCCAGTCGAAGACCACGGAGTCCTCCTCGGTGCCGATGTGCACCTCGGCGCCCTCGGTGGCGCCCGCCTTGGCCAGCTGCTCCTCGATACCGAGGCGGTTGAGGCGCTCGGCGAGGTAGCCGACGGCCTCGTCGTTGGAGAAGTCGGTCTGGCGCACCCAGCGGGCGGGCTTGTCCCCGCGCACCTGGAAGGCGTTGCCGCCCAGCGGCACCACCTGGAAGGGCGCGTCACCGATGGCCTGGGGACGGATCACGACCCGGGTGGGCTCCGCGGGAGGCGCGGCCTCGCGGGCCGCGGCCACCTGCTCGCCCAGGGCGAAGGACAACTCGCGCAGCCCCTCGCGGGAGGCCGCGGAGACCTCCAGGACGCGGTAGCCGCGCTCGACCAGCATCGGGGTGACCATCTCGGCGAGCTCGCGGGCCTCGGGGACATCCACCTTGTTCAGGGCGACCAGGCGCGGCCGGTCGGACAGGTCCACACCGGTGCTGCGGCCGTAGGCGGACAGCTCCGCCTCCAGCGCCTCCAGGTCGCTGACCGGGTCGCGGCCCTGCTCGTAGGTGGCGCAGTCCAGCACGTGCAGGAGGGTGGAGCAGCGCTCGATGTGGCGCAGGAACTCCAGGCCCAGCCCCTTGCCGTCGCTGGCTCCGGGGATGAGGCCGGGCACGTCGGCGATGACGTACTGGACGTTGCCCGCCTCCACCACGCCCAGGTTGGGCACCAGGGTGGTGAACGGGTAGTCGGCGATCTTGGGCCGGGCCGCGGACATGGCGGCGATCAGGGACGACTTGCCCGCGCTGGGGAAGCCCACCAGGCCGACGTCGGCGATGGTCTTCATCTCCAGGCGCACGTCGAAGCCCTGGCCCTCCTCGCCCTTGAGGGCGAAGCCGGGGGCCTTGCGCCGCTTGGTGGCCAGCGCGGCGTTGCCCAGGCCGCCGTGGCCGCCCTCGGCGAGCACCAGCCGCGTGCCGTGGCCGACCAGGTCGGCGACGACCTCGCCGTCCATACGGCTGACCACGGTGCCGTCGGGCACCTTGAGGACGAGGTCCTCGCCCTTGGCCCCGGCGCGGTGGCCGCCCTGGCCGGGCGTGCCGTTGCTGGCGGCGCGGTGCGGGCGGCGCTGGTAGTCCAGCAGGGTCGCGGTCTGGGTGTCGACCTCCAGCACGACGTCCCCGCCGTGGCCGCCGTTGCCGCCGTCCGGACCGCCCAGCGGCTTGAACTTCTCCCGGTGCACGGAGGCACAGCCATGCCCGCCGTTCCCGGCCTTGACGTGCAAGACCGCCTCGTCGACGAAGTCAGGCATAGCTCTCCCCGTTACTCTCCGGCCCCCGTGCGGGGCCTGGACACACACGCGTCATCCAGTGACAACGCAAGGGGCGGGCCAGTGTTCCCTGGCCCGCCCTGTACAACGTCCGCGCGCGTGCCTACTCGGCGGCGACGGGAACGATGTTGACGGCCTTGCGGCCGCGGAAGTTGCCGAACTTGACCTCGCCGGCGACCAGCGCGAACAGCGTGTCGTCTCCACCGCGGCCGACGTTGGCGCCGGGGTGGAACTTGGTGCCGCGCTGACGGATCAGGATCTCACCAGCCGAGACGCTCTGGCCGCCGAAGCGCTTGACGCCGAGGCGCTTGGCGTTCGAGTCACGACCGTTACGGCTGGACGAAGCGCCCTTCTTGTGTGCCATATCTTCCAGGCCTCCTACTTCGCCGCGATGCCGGTGACGCGCACCTGGGTGTGCTTCTGGCGGTGACCCTGGCGCTTCTTGTAACCGGTCTTGTTCTTGTACTTCAGGATGTTGATCTTGGGGCCCTTGGTCTCACCGAGGACCTCGGCGCTGACCGTGTAGCCGCTCAGCTTGTCGACGTCGCTGATGACGTTGTCACCGTCGACGACGAGGATGGGCTGCCATGTGATGGTGGCGCCGGTCTCGTCGGAGACCTTGTCGATGTTCAGGACGTCATCGACAGACACCTTCTCCTGTCGGCCGCCCGCTCGCACGATCGCGTACACCGGGTAACTCTCTTCCTGCTCGCTCAACGAATAATGCTCGGGACCATCCCCGAGACATGAGCCCGGGGTCCGGGTCCGGCCGCACCTGTGCCCAGATCGGCCGGGAGGCCCATCCCCGTGTGGGCGGGGAGGTGCCTCGTTCCACGATCCACTGATCGCCTGTAGCGGGGCGCGGGGATCCGAGGGAAACAAACCCTGCGTGGAGAGCACTTCGGTGTCGGGGCGCGCGATTGTGGTGGAGCGCGCCGACGCACCGTCCCTCAGATTACCATCGGCCCGCCACGGGCCTGTACACGTGCCGTGGTCCGGACCGGGCTGGTGCCGGTCCGGACCACGGCGGGGCTACCGCCCCTGACTCAGCCCGCGTCCACGGCGGTCGGCGGGGTGGCCGCCGCCCTGGTACGCCGGGTACGGCGACGCTTGGGCCGCTCGGCGGCCTCGTCGTCACCGGCCTCGGCGGGCGTCTCGGCGGCGGTCGCGTCCGCCTCGGCGGGGGCGCTCTCACCGCCCGCGGCCTCGGCCTCACCGGTGTCGGCCGCCCCGCGGGCGGTACGACGGGTGGTGCGCCGGGCGCGGGTCTTCTTGGCCGGGGCCTCCTCGGGGGCCTCCTCGGCCTGCTCGGGCTGCGCGGCCTCAGGCGCCTCCTCCGTGGCGGTGATCTCCTCCTGCTCCTCCGCGGCGGCCTCGGCCTTGCGGGAGCGGGAGGCCCGCTTACGGGTCTTCTTGGCGGGCTCGGAGGCCGGGGCCTCGGCCGCCTGCGGGGCCTCGGAGGCCTCCTCGGTCCGCATCGCGTCCGCCTCCGCGGACTCGTCGGCGTCACCGCCCGCCTTCTGGGCCTTCTCCGGCCTGTCGGCCCCGTCGGCCTTCTCCGGCTTGTCGGAGGACGGCTTCTGGGCCTTCTCCGGCTTCTCGGCCGCCTGGTCGGGCTCGCCCTTGCCCTTCTTCTTCTTGCGGCCGTTGCCGTTGCCGCCGCCCTTGCTCTCGACCGGGTCGCTGGCGACCACCAGGCCGCGGCCGTTGCAGTGCTCGCAGCTGTGCGAGAAGGCCTCCAGCAGGCCCTGGCCGACCCGCTTGCGGGTCATCTGGACCAGCCCCAGCGAGGTCACCTCGGCCACCTGGTGCTTGGTGCGGTCGCGCGAGAGGCACTCCAGCATGCGCCGCAGCACCAGGTCGCGGTTGGACTCCAGGACCATGTCGATGAAGTCGATGACGATGATGCCGCCGATGTCGCGCAACCGGAGCTGGCGGACGATCTCCTCGGCCGCCTCCAGGTTGTTCTTGGTGACCGTCTCCTCCAGGTTGCCGCCCTGGCCGGTGAACTTGCCGGTGTTGACGTCGACCACGGTCATGGCCTCGGTGCGGTCGATGACCAGCGAGCCGCCGCTGGGCAGCCAGACCTTGCGCTCCAGGGCCTTGTTGATCTGCTCGTCGACGCGGTAGGCGGCGAAGACGTCGCGGTCCTCGTTCCAGTGCGAGAGGCGCTCGGAGAGGTTGGGGGCCACGTAGTCCACGTACTCGTGGACGGTGGTCCAGGCCTCGTCACCGGACACGACGAGGCTGGAGAAGTCCTCGTTGAACACGTCGCGCACGACCCGCACCGTCAGGTCGGGCTCGCTGTTGAGCAGCGAGGGGGCGTTGGCCGACTTGGACTTGCGCTTGATGGAGTCCCACTGCTTGGCGAGACGGGTGATGTCGCGCTCCAGCTCCTCCTCGCTGGCTCCCTCGGCGGCCGTGCGCACGATGACGCCCGCGCCGGAGGGCATGACCTTCTTGAGGATCTGCTTGAGGCGCGCGCGCTCCTTGTCGGGGAGCTTGCGGCTGATGCCGGTCATCGAACCGCCGGGCACGTACACGAGGTAGCGGCCGGGCAGGCTGATCTGGCTGGTCAGGCGGGCGCCCTTGTGTCCGACGGGGTCCTTGGTGACCTGCACCAGGACCGACTGGCCGGACTTGAGCACCGACTCGATGCGCTTGGGCTGGCCGTCCAGGCCGAAGGAGTCCCAGTTGACCTCGCCCGCGTACAGGACGGCGTTGCGGCCCTTGCCGATGTCGACGAACGCGGCCTCCATAGAGGGCAGCACGTTCTGCACCCGGCCCAGGTACACGTTGCCCACGTAGGAGCGGTGCGTGGCCCGGTCGACGTAGTGCTCGACGAGGATGTCGTCCTCGAGGACGGCGATCTGGGTGCGGTCCTCGACGCGGCGCACCACCAGGTCCCGCTTGACCGACTCCCGCCGCGCCAGGAACTCCGACTCGGTGACGATGGGAGCGCGGCGGCGGCCCTGCTCACGGCCCTCGCGGCGGCGCTGCTTCTTGGCCTCCAGCCGTGTGGAGCCGCGGACCGCCTGGACCTCGTCCTCGATCGGCTTCTCCTGGCGGGGCTCGCGCACCCGGACCACGGTGTTGGGCGGGTCGTCCGGGGTGGCCTCGGGGCCCTCTCCCCCTCCGGAGCGGCGGCGACGGCGGCGGCGACGGCGGCTGCTGCGGTCGTCGGACTCGGCGGCCTCGTCGGCCGCGCCGTCGTCCTCGCCGCGGTCCCTGCCGCCGTGCTGCTCCGCCTTGTCCTCGGCGGACTCGGGGGCCTCGGCGGCCTCGTCCTCGTCCGCGCGGGAGCGGCCGCGCCCCCGGCCTCCGCGACGGCGGCGACGGCGGCTGGGACGGTCGTCGTCCCCGTCGCCGGTCTCCTCCGCGACGGCGGCCTGGGCGGTCTCCTCCTCGGACTCCTCGGGCTCCTCGGGCTCCTCGTCGGCCTCCGCCGGGGCGGTGCCGCGTGCGGGCACGGGGGCGGCGCTGGCCACCGGGGGCTGGAAGAGCAGGGAGGGGGCCTGGAAGACGTTGCCGCCGCCCGCCTCCACGGTCTCCTCGTCCTTGGCGGGCTCGTCGGCCGCCTCGGAGGGCGCGGGCCCGGCGGTCTCCGCGGCCGCGGCGGAGCGGGCGCGCGAACGGCCGCGGCTCCTGGCCGTGGAGGGAGCGGTGTCCCCCGAGGCCGAGGAGGCGCGCGAACGGCGCGGAGCGGCCTCCTCGTCAGCGGAGGCACGGGCCCGGCGCGGGGCGGCGTCCTCGCCAGCGGAGGCGCGCGAACGGCGCGGAGCGGCGTCCTCGTCGGGACGGCCCGCGGCGCGCACGGTGCGCCTGCGCGAGGTGGTGGTCACCGAGGTCTTGACCGTGCCTCCCTCACCGGAACCGGCGAGGGAGGTGACGGGCGCGGAGGGGGGAGTGAAGACGTCGTCGGGTTCGGGGGGTGGTCCGGCGGCGCGGCGGACGCCCTTGGCGGGCGCGGGTGTGGTCACGCGCACCTCACCGCCCCCCGTGGAGGGCGCAGCCGCCGTGTTGTCGGTTGTTTCAGTTGTACCCGCGGTGCCGTCGGCACCGTTGTTGGGCTCGTTGTCGAGCATCCGGGCGGTCTCCCGTCAGAGTCCTCGGGCGCGCCGCGACCTCTCGGTCGGCGGCGCGGCTCACGAGAACTGTCGTCGCTGTGTCAGCGCCGACGGCGCCGGGGCGCCGTCGGGGCAAAGTCCTGTGGTGTCGCCCATGTTCCCCGCTTCGGGGCCGCTCATCCGTGCGGTCCCGCCATGGGCGTTGACGGCCGTGGTGCGTCTTCGCGCCGCTCCTCCGCGTTGTCGTCCGCGGGTCCGGAGCTCGTGTGGGCTTCGGGCCGGTCCTGGGAGAGCGGGTCCGCGATCGCACCTGTCGTCTCGTCCAGCGGCCCCTGCGCCAGCCGGGTCATCATCGGAGATGACGGCGGCGCGAGGTCGGCCACGCGGCGAAGGCCGGTCAGCACGTCGTCCGGTCGAACAGCAGGTGTCGTGTGCCGTACGACCATCCGAAGTATGGCATATGTCGTGTGATGTTCCTCTGGGGCGCGCCCGAGGGATTCAGCGCACACGTCGATACGGACCACCGCCGGCCGTGTGTCGAAGCGGCGACGGCCCTTCTTCGTCATCCGCTCCACCTCGACGCTGTCGGCGGCCAGATAGGCGGCCACCGCCCTGGCGGCGTCGTCGGGGTCGACGCCAGCCATCTCCACGCGCCACTCGGAGGCCTGGAGCCGGTCGGCCAGCCCGGGATGCCGGGCCTCGACGACCTCGACGACGTCGATGCCCTGGGGCATGGCCGCGTCGATGTCGGCTCGGACCCTCTCGGGCGGACGGTGCTCGGCCAGAGTGAGTTCAAGGTACTCCGCCTCGCTGGCGACCCCGGTGGGGGCCGCGCCGGTGTAGGAGACCTTGGGGTGAGGTGAGAAGCCAGCGGAGAAAGCCACGGGCACGGAGGCCCTGCGCAGGGCGCGCTCCAGAGCCCGGGCGATGTCGCGGTGGCTGGCGAACCTCATGCGTCCGCGCTTGGCGTAGTGGACGCGAAGCCGTTGTCCGGGTTTGGCCGTGGAGGGTGAGGTGGTGCCCTCGGATGCGGGGGGCAGCTCAACTCCTTTCCTCATGCCCCCTGGTGCGGTCGGCGGGGCGACCTGAAGGGGCTGTTCCTCGTCCTGTTCAGCGTACGGTGCGCCGTGGTGCACATGCGCCAGCAGGACTACGCATACCGGTATCTCCCCCACTGACCTGCGGTCGAAAAGTCCCCGAGCGGTCGAAGCGGACACCGGAGCCGTGTTCACCACCAGAACGCGGGGTTCGCCGAAAAAAATCCGAAGAAAATCTGGATCCGATGGCAACCCCCCGCGTAGCCCGCGAGTCCTATTACACGTACGGCCCGGCGCGAGCGGGGCGCCGGGCCGTACACCTTCCTCCCCCGGGCCACTCCCCTTCGAGGGTCGAGAGAGCGCCCGGAGCGCGAAATCCTACTTCACCCCCTCCCGGGGCACGTGAGCCGACCCCTGCCCCGGCACGAACACCACGACCCCTGCTCCCACCGATGACCGGTGGGAGCAGGGGTTCGTCCGTGTCCGGCCTCGGCCGGAGACCTCCCGGGCCCGCGCGGCACACCGCCGTGGCCGGAACCGCCCGGTCGCGGGGCGGGGCCCGCCCCGCGAGCGGGCGGCCGTCCGGCTAGACCACGTTGAGCGGCAGCAGCGGGCGGCCCTCCGCGGGGGCGTTGATCTGGATCTCGGTGCCCATGCTCGGGCAGACCCCGCAGTCGTAGCAGGGGTTCCAGCGGCAGTCGTCCACCTCCAGCGACTCCTCGCCGTACAGCGAGTCCTGCCAGTCCTGCCACAGCCACGACCGGTCCAGGCCCGCGTCCAGGTGGTCCCAGGGCAGGACCTCGTCCTCGTCGCGCTCGCGGGTGGTGAACCAGTCCACGTCCACCGGGAGGTCGGCCAGGGCGACCTCGGCGGCCTTGGACCACCGGTCGTAGGAGAAGTGCTCGCTCCAGCCGTCGAACCGGCCCCCCGAGCGCCACACCTCCTCGACCACCCGGCCGACCCTGCGGTCCCCCCGGGAGAGCAGGCCCTCGATGATGGAGGGGCGGCCCTCGTGGTAGCGCAGACCGATCGACTTGCCGTACTTGCGGTCGCCCCGCAGCCTGTCGCGCAGCTTGCGCAGCCGGGCGTCGACGGCCTCGTGCGAGGTCTGCGCCGCCCACTGGAACGGGGTCTGCGGCTTGGGCACGAACCCGCCGATGGACACCGTGCAGCGGATGTCCTTGCGCCCGGTCACCTCACGGCCGGTCCGGATCACCTCGGTGGCCAGGTCGGCGATGGCCAGGACGTCCTCGTCCTCCTCGGTGGGCAGGCCGCACATGAAGTACAGCTTCACCTGCCGCCACCCGGCCGCGTACGCGGCGGTGACGGTGCGGATGAGGTCCTCCTCGGTGACCATCTTGTTGATCACCCGGCGCATCCGCTCGCTGCCGCCCTCCGGCGCGAACGTCAGGCCGGAGCGGCGCCCGTTGCGGGTCAGCTCGTTGGCCAGGTCGATGTTGAACGCGTCCACGCGGGTGGAGGGCAGGGACAGGCCGGTGTTGGTGCCCTCGTAGCGGTCGGCGAGCCCCTTGGCGATCTGCCCGATCTCGCTGTGGTCGGCGCTGGACAGCGACAGCAGCCCCACCTCCTGGAAGCCGGAGGCCTCGACGCCGTCCTCGACCATCTTCGTGACGGTCTCCTTGTTGCGCTCGCGCACCGGTCGGGTGATCATCCCCGCCTGGCAGAACCGGCAGCCGCGCGTGCAGCCGCGGAAGATCTCCACGCTGTAGCGCTCGTGCACGGACTCGGCGGTCGGCACGATCGGCTTCTTGGGGTAGGGCCACTGGTCCAGGTCCATCACGGTGTGCTTCTGCACCGTGCCGGGCACCCCGGGCCGGTTGGGCGTGTAGGAGGCGATCCGCCCGTCCCCGTGGTAGGCCACGTCGAAGAAGCGGGGCACGTACACGCCCCCGGTCGCGGCCAGGCGCAGCAGCAGGCCGTCGCGCCCGCCGGGCTCGCCCTCCTCCTTGAACTCGCGGATGATCTCGGTGATGGCGAGGGTGATCTCCTCGCCGTCGCCCAGGACCACCGCGTCCAGGAAGTCGGCGATCGGCTCGGGGTTGAACGCCGAGTGCCCGCCCGCCAGCACGACCGGGTGGTCGGCGGTGCGGTCGGCCGCGCGCAGCGGGATGCCCGCCAGATCCAGCGCGGTGAGCATGTTGGTGTAGCCCATCTCGCTGGCGAAGCTCAGCCCGAGCACGTCGAAGGCGGCCAGCGGGCGGTGCGAGTCCACGGTGAAGTGGGGCACGCCGTGCTCGCGCATCAGCTTCTCCAGGTCCGGCCACACCGCGTAGGCGCGCTCGGCCAGCACGCCCTCGCGCTCGTTGAGGACCTCGTACAGGATCTGGACGCCCTGGTTGGGCACTCCCACCTCGTAGGCGTCCGGGTACATCAGCGCCCAGCGCACCCGGGTCTCGTCCCATTCCTTGACCACGGAGTTGAGCTCGCCACCGACGTACTGGATGGGCTTGGCCACCTGCGTCAGCAGGGGTTCCAGCCGCGGGAAGAGGCTTTCGACGGACATGGTGTGGGCCTTCGTTCGGCGGACATCGTGTCGGGTGTGCGTGGACCCCCGCCGTCGCGGGGGTCGGCGCGGTGACGCGTGGAGCGCGCCCGCGCTGATGTTCCCAGGCTACCGGCGTCACGGGCCCCGGGCCGCTCCGTCCACAGGCCCGGTCGGACCGCCGCGGGCCCGGCTCCACCCATGCCCCGCCGCTCCCCCGCCGTGACCCGCCCCCGGACGGCGGCGGGGCGGGCCCCGGCGCCTCCGCCGTGCCCGCCCCGCCGGTGCCGTGGTCCGCGCCCCTAGGCGAAGCCCCGGTCCCGGGAGTCGACGCCCAGCACCAGTCCCAGTGCGACCATGTTGGCCACGATCGCGGTACCGCCGTAGGACATGAACGGCAGCGGCAGACCCGTCACCGGAACGACCCCCAGGCCCATCCCGATGTTGATGAAGGCCTGGAACCCGAACCAGGCGACCACTCCCACGCACAGCAGGCGCGGGTAGGGCTGCTCGCACCCCTGGGCGATGCGCAGGATCCGCCACAGGACCAGCGCGAACAGGCCGATGACCACCACCGACCCCACGAACCCCAGTTCCTCGCCCGCCACCGTGAAGATGAAGTCGGTGTGCTGCTCGGGCACGAACTGCCCGTGCGTCTGCTCGCCCTGGAACAGCCCGGTGCCGTTGAACCCGCCCGACCCCACCGCGATCAGCGCCTGGTTGGAGTTGTACCCCGCGCCCTGCGGGTCGGCGGTCGGGTCCATCAGGGTGGCGATGCGGTCCAGCTGGTAGGGCTCCAGCAGGTCGAACCACCACACGCACAGCGCGCCGACCACCCCGCACGCCAGCATGCCCGCCACCCACACGATCGGGGCGCCCGACAGCGTGAGCATGCCCAGGAAGATCGTGACCAGCACCAGCGTGGTGCCCAGGTCCGGCTGCGACATCACCAGTGCCAGCGGCACCGCCAGGACCACCAGGCAGAACACCACGTCCCGCGTCATCGGCCGGGCCTCGCCGTCGCGGGGCTCCCCCAGCAGCGTGGCCAGGACCAGGACCAGCCCGACCTTGGACAGCTCACTGGGCTGGAACTGGAAGCCGCCGACCACGATCCAGCCGCGCGACCCGTTGATCACCTCGCCGAGCGGGGTGAGCACCAGGACCAGCGCGACCACCGTGACCAGGTAGACGATCGGCGCGTACGCGCGGATCGTGCGGTGGTCCACCGCGGCCACCAGAAGGCACAGCGCCCACGCCACGACCAGGTGGAGCAGGTGGCGGCCCAGGTGTTCGGTGGACTCCAGCGGGTCGCTGCCGTCGCCCGGGATGGTCGCCGACCACACCAGCAGCGAACCGATGGCGCACAGGGCCGCCACCGACCCGACCAGCGTCCAGTCCAGTCGGCGCGCCAGGCCCGCCGCGTTGCGTCCGATCTCGGCGCTCCGTGACCCGGGCGCCCCCATGTAGGTGCTCATGGCTACCGATCCAGCAGGTCGATGGAACCGTCGGGACGGATGTCGGGCAGTTGCTCGGGCGGCGCGCCGCCCGGGATCAGCGGCTCCGCGCCGCCGGACGCGTCCTCCTCGACCTCGGCCTCGGCTCCCTGTGCCGGGGAGTCGAACCCGTAGATGCCGTCGTAGATGGCGCGCGCGATGGGCGCCGCGGTCATACCGCCGGTACCGCCCTGGGAGACCAGGACGACGATGGCGAACTGCGGGTCGTCGGCGGGCGCGTAGGAGGCGAACCAGGAGGAGACCTGGCGCCCCTCCACGTCGGCGCTGCCGGTCTTGCCCGCGACGGACACCTCGTCCTGCGGGAACCCGGCGAAGGCGCCGCGGGCGGTGCCCTCCTTGGGGACCGCGGTGAGCGCGGTCTGGAGGTACTCCAGCGTCTCGTCGCTGACCGGGAGCTCGCCGCGCACGACCGGTTCGATCTCGCGCACCCGCGTCCCGTCGGCGGAGACCAGCGCCCTGCCGATGCGCGGCTCGTGGAGCGTGCCGCCGTTGGCGACAGCCGCGTAGGCGCTGGCGAGCTGGAGCGGGGTGACGAGGACGTCCCCCTGGCCGATGGCAAAGTTGACGGCCTCGTTGGCCCGCCACTGGAAGCCCTCCACGCACTGCTCGTAGGCCAGCAGCTTGAGGTAGGCGGCGCGCGACGGGTCGGTCTCGGCGACGTCGGGGTAGCCGTGCTCGCCCCGGTGGCAGTTGTTCTCGCGGGTCTCCTGCCAGAAGGTGCGCTTCCACTCGCGGTCGGGGATGCGCCCGGAGGTCTCGTAGGGCAGGTCGATCCCGGTCGGGGAGCCGAAGCCGAAGCCCTTGGCCATCTCGGCCATCGCCTCGTCGGCCTCGCCGTCGGGGTAGAGCCCGCCGTCGTCCTTCCACATCTGGTAGCCGAAGTTGTAGAAGACGGTGTTGCAGGAGACCACGATGGCCTGGTGCAGGCTGATCGGCCCCTGGCCCTGGCCCTCGTAGTTCTCGTAGTTCTGCCCGGCCAGGTTCACCGAGCCCGGGCAGGCGTAGGTGCTGCGCAGCGAGTAGCCGTTCTCCGCCGCAGCCGCGAGCGAGGAGACCTTGAACGTGGAGCCCGGCGGGTAGGTGCCCTGCACGGCGCGGGAGAGCAGCGGCTCGCCCGCCTCCTCGCTGAGCATCTCGTCGAAGGTCTCCTGGTCGATGCCCCCGCGCCAGATCGCGGGGTCGTAGGTGGGCAGGCTCGCCATGGCCACCACGCCGCCGGTGCGCACGTCCAGGACGATGGCGGCGCCGGAGTCGGCCTTGTAGCGTGGCCGGGCGCCCTCCATCCCCGCGGCCAGCGCCTCCTCGGCGATCTTCTGCACGCCGAGGTCGACGTGGGTGACCAGGTGCATCCCCGCTTCGGGCGGTGTCTCGGAGATGACCTCCATGACCTCGCCGTGGTTGTTCACGCCCAGGACGCGCTTGCCCGCGGTGCCGCGCAGCTGGGCGTCGTAGACCGCCTCCACGCCGTCGCGGCCCACCATGTCGATGCCGGTGAACTGGGTGCGCAGGTCCTCGCGTGCCTCCAGCTCCTCCTGGGTCACCGGTTGCAGGTAGCCCAGCATCTGGGAGCCGTGCTCGCCCTGCGGGTACTCGCGCACGGCGTGGGCCTGGGCGCTGATCCCGGGGAAGCGGTCGGCGCTCTCCATGATCTGGAGGGCGACGGAGGGCTCCACGTCGTCGGCGAGGGTGACGGGCTGGTAGGGCGAGCCGGGCCAGCACGGGCGGCTCACCTCGGGCCCGCACAGGCGCATGCGCTTCTGGAGCTCCTCCAGCGGGACGTCGAGCACCTCGGACAGGTCGGTCAGGACCTTCTCGCCGCCGTCCTCCATGCCCATGATCTCGTGGTAGTCGGCGGAGACCACCAGTTCGGTGCTGTTGTTGACCAGCGGGCGGCCGGTGGTGTCCAGGATCTGCCCCCGCGTGGCGGGGACGAGGAGCTGCTGGTGGTGGTTGGCCACCGCGAGCTCGCGGTAGTGGTCCCACATCGGGATCTGGAGGTACCACAGCCGTACGGCCAGGGCCGCGAAGAGCACCAGCACCAGGATCTGGGCGAGCAGCAGTCCGGCCCGGCCGAGTCTGCGGCCGGGCAGTTCGACGTCGTCGACGGGCGACATGTGCACGTTCACCACCCCCCGGGGGAGACGGGGCCCCGGACGCCGGCGAGCTCGCTGTCGGAGAGCGCCCCCCGCGCCCACAGCAGCGGAAGCGTGACCAGCGGCGAGACCAGGGTGGTCAGGGCGGCGCCGACGAGGGTGTTGACCGCCACGGCGGCCAGCGACACCCGCGGGTCGCCCATGAGCGCACCGACCAGCGCGTAGCCCAGGCCCACACCCACGGCGGTGACGGCGGTGGCGGCCATCAGGGCCCAGACCGAGGGCCTGCCGCCCAGGGCTCCGGCGGAGCCGGTGTTCCTGTGCAGCAGGGCCAGCAGGTAGGCGGCCACGCACAGCACCAGGGCGTAGCGGCCCAGCGCGTGCTCGGCGGGCGGCAGGACGTCCATGGCCAGCCCGGCGGCGAAACCGCACGCCGCGGCGGCGGCGGGGCTGGTGGTCAGGGCGACCGCGACGATCGCCGCGACCACGAGGTCGGGCCCGGCCCCCCACTCGAACGGGAGCCGGTTGACGACGGTGGCCTGGGCGAGCACGGCGACGGCCACCAGGGCCAGGGTCGCTGCGTTCCTCATGAGCGTTCCCCCTTGTCGGGTCGGGGCGGGAGCACGGAGTCGCGCGGGTCCTCCTCGGGCCCCCCGACCACCACGCCCACCACGTCCAGGGACGAGAAGTCCACGGCCGGGGCGATACGTGCGAGGCGGCTGAGCGCGCCGGGCGCCACCTGCACCTCCTCGACGGTGCCGATCGGCACGCCGGGCACGAAGGGCGCGCCCTCGTGCGAGCCGAGCGTGACCAGCCGGTCCCCGGCCTCGACCGGCGCCTGGAGGTCGAACAGCTCCAGGGTCAGTTCGGCGTCGGGGCCGCCGGGGACGGCGCCGCCCCGGACCACGCCGATCTTGCGCGTGGCCTCCAGACGGGCGCCGACGGCGGAGTTGACGTCGGTGGCGAGCATGACGGTGGCGGTGCCCGGACCGGCCTCGATCACCTTGCCCACCAGGCCGGAGCCGTTGACCACGGTCATGTCCGGGCGCACACCCGAGTCGGTCCCGGCGTCGATGGTGACCGTGTCGGCGTAGCCGCGCGCGGTGACGTGGGTGACGGACTGGGCGGGGACGATCTCGTAGCCGCCCAGACCGGCCAGCCCCAGCATCGCGTCGAGCTGCTCGGCGCGCGCCTTGTCGATGCGGGCGGCCCGCAGGTCGTCCTCCAGCTCGGCGTTGGCCTGCTCCAGCTCGGCCACGCGCTCGGATTGGGGGCCGCTGACCAGCCCCTCGTAGAGACCGGACACGGGTCCGGTCGCCCAGGTGACGCCCGCGGCGGCTGGCGCGAAGACGAGTTCGCCGCCCGCGCGGGCCGCGGAGGTGACGGGGTTGGCGCCGGGACGGGCGTCCAGGACGAGCAGGGCCACCGCCACGGCGACGAGCACGGCGAGCAGTACGCGGGATCTGCGTGAGTCGCGGAACACGGGTCACCTCCGCCGCTCGGGGACGAGTACCTGGTGGAGCCGTTCGTAGTTCTCGACGCAGGTGCCCGAGCCGACGGCGACGGAGTCGAGCGCGTTGTCGGCGACGTGGATGGGCATCCCGGTCTCGTGCAGGAGCCTCTCGTCGATGCCGCGGAGCAGCGCTCCGCCGCCGGTGACGGCGATGCCGCGGTCCATGATGTCGCCCGACAGCTCCGGGGGGCACTTGTCCAGGCTGGTGCGGACCGCGTCGACGATGGCGGTGACCGGCTCCTCGATGGCCTGGCGGACGTCGCTCTCGGACAGGACGATGGTCTTGGGCAGCCCGCTGACGAGGTCGCGTCCGCGCACCTCGGCGCGGATCTCCTCGGAACCGGTCGGGTAGGCGGAGCCGATGGCCATCTTCAGCTCCTCGGCGGTGCGCTCCCCGATCATCAGCGAGAACTCCTTCTTGACGAAGGTCGCGATGGCCTGGTCGAGTTCGTCGCCGCCCACGCGGATGGACTGCGAGGTGACGATGCCGCCCATCGAGATCACGGCGACCTCGGTGGTGCCGCCGCCGATGTCCACGACCATGTTCCCGGTCGGCTCGTGGACGGGGAGCCCGGCGCCGATGGCGGCGGCCATGGGCTCCTCGATGATGTAGACCCTGCGCGCGCCGGCCTGGTAGCCCGCCTCCTTGACGGCGCGGTGCTCGACCGAGGTGATACCGCTGGGCACCGCCACGATCAGGCGCGGCTTGGCGAAGTGGCGCCGCCGGTGGATCTTCTGGATGAAGTAGCGCAGCATGCGCTCGGTGATCTCGAAGTCGGCGATGACACCGTCCTTCAGGGGACGGATGGCCGTGATGTTGGTCGGCGTGCGACCGATCATCTGCTTGGCTTCGATGCCGACAGCGACGATTCGGCCCGTTGAGGTGTTGAGCGCGACCACCGACGGCTCGTTCAGAACGATGCCGCGTCCTCGCACGTACACGAGCGTGTTGGCGGTACCCAGGTCGACGGCCATGTCCCGGCCGAGAAAAGCAAGGTTGTTCGGCATGTAACGTCCTCAGAGGCGCCGTGTCGGACGTGGTTGCCCGGGGCGACCATACGTAGTCGTTCCGGCACGATAGGTGTTGAGTCCCCCGTATCGTAACGGTCAGCACTTAGTCCGTTACGCAAACACACCGAATTGTTGCCCCGTCGGCGGACGAACCGACCGAAGTCACCCGTGTCCGCGGGTCCCACATGCCGAAGGACCCGCGGACCGTCCCGTTCCCCTACAGGCCGGGGAAGAAGAGCTTGATCTCGCGCTCGGCGGAGTAGGTGGAGTCCGAGCCGTGCACGATGTTCTGCTGCACCTCCAGCGCGAAGTCGCCGCGGATGGTGCCGGGGGTGGCGGTCACCGGGTCGGTGGCGCCGGCCAGGGCCCGGAACGCCTCCACCGCGCGCTCGCCCTCGACGACCATGGCCACGAGGGGGCCGCCGGTGATGAACTCGACGAGCGAGCCGAAGAACGGGCGCTCGGCGTGCTCCTCGTAGTGCGTCTTGGCGGTCTCGGCGTCGAGCGTGCGCAGCTCCATGGCGACCAGCTTCAGACCCTTGCGCTCGATGCGCGAGATGACCTCGCCGACGATGTTGCGGCGGACGCCGTCCGGCTTGATGAGAACGAGAGTGCGCTCCACGTGCGTGTCAACTCCTCACTGGGGCTCCGCGTGGCGCACGTGGGCACCCGCCCACGGCAGCGGCCGCACGCGGAGGAATCGGGTGGTGGGTCACAGGTGCGGGGGCCGCAGGAGGAGGGTTCTCCCCGGGCCGCCCGCCCGGACCTGCGTCACACTATCGCGTTTGGCGCGTGGGCGCGGAGGCCGCGGTGTCCTCGCCCCGCCCGGCGGCCTCCGCCTCGGCGCGGGCCAGGTGGGCGGCCTTCATCTCGTCGGTGCGGCGGCCCATGATGACGCCGGTCACCCACAGGGAGACGAACACCACGGCGACCAGCACCGCCCCGGAGACCAGGAAGGAGGTGAACAGGAAGGCGGCCTGCAGCGCCCAGGCCGCGTAGTGCGCCCAGCGGTGCTTCTGGAGCCCGGAGAGCACGAGGGCGGCGACGGCCATCCCTCCCCACAGGCTCCCGGCCAGGACCGGGTCCACCCCCTCCAGGGAGATGGCGACGGGGATGAAGAGGCCGATCACGACGACCTCGAACACCAGGATGACGGCGCAGACTACACGCACGGCGGGTTCCCTTCGTAGTAGACCTGGCCCGTCACTCCTGCGCACCGCGCAACAGGTGGACGGCGTCACCGGCGGTGACGACCGATCCGGTGACCAGTACACCGGTGCCGCCGAACTCCCCGCCTTCCTCGGCCAGGCCCACGGCCCGATCGATGGCGTCGTCGAGTCGGGGCTCCACGTGCACGCGTTCCTCACCGAAGATGTGCTGGGCGACGTTGGACAGCCGCTCCGGTTCGAGGGAACGCGGGGAGGAGTTACGGGTGACGACGATCTCGTCGAGCAGTGGTTCGAGGGGTTCGAGGATCCCCTCGACGTCCTTGTCGGCCATGATCGCGACCACCCCGACCAGCCGGGAGAAGGTGAAGGCCTCCTCCACGGCCGCCGCGGTGGCGGTCATCCCGGCCGGGTTGTGCGCCGCGTCGGCGATGATGGTCGGGCTGGTGCGCACGACCTCCATGCGGCCCGGGGAGTCCACTCCCGCGAGGGCCTCGGCGACGATCGCGGGGTCCAGGCCCCCGGCGTCGTCGCCGGAGGAGGCGAACGCCTCGACCGCGGCCAGGGCCACGGCGGCGTTCCCGGCCTGGTGCGCCCCGAACAGGGGCAGGAACAGGTTCTCGTAGTTGCCGGTGAGGCCCTTGACGGCGATCTGCTGGCCGCCGACGGCGATCTCGCGGGAGGTGACGCCGAACTCCAGTCCCTCCCTGGCCACCCGCGCCCCGACCTCCGCGGCGTTGCGGACCAGGGCCTCGGCGGCGGGCAGCGGCTGCTGGGCCAGGACCACCACGGAGTCGGGCTTGATGATGCCCGCCTTCTCCTCGGCGATACCCTCCACCGTGTCGGGCAGGTACTCGGTGTGGTCGATCCCGATGGGGGTCACCACGGCGACGTCTCCGTCGATGACGTTGGTGGCGTCCCACCGGCCGCCCATGCCGACCTCGACGACGGCCACGTCCACGGGGGCGTCGGCGAAGACGGCGTAGGCCATCACCGTGAGGATCTCGAAGAACGACAGCGGTGCGTCGTTCATCGAGTCGGCCATCTCAACGTAGGGGCGGATGTCGTCGTAGGCCGCGACGAACCGCTCCTGGGATACGGGCTCCCCGTCGATGACGATGCGTTCGCGCACGGTGCGCAGGTGCGGGCTGGTGTAGCGGCCCACGCGCAGACCCCGCCCGCGCATGAGCGCGTCGATCATGCGGGCGGTGGAGGTCTTGCCGTTGGTGCCGGTGACGTGGATGGCCCGGAAGCTGCGGTGCGGGTCGCCCAGGAGGTCCAGCAGGGTGCGGACCCGGTCCAGTCGAGGATCGATGTCGGACTCGGGCGCGCGGGCGAGGATCTCCGCGGTCACCTCGGCGTAGCGCTGCTCGGCGCTGGCTTCGCTCACGGTGTCTCGGTGTCTCGTGTGTTCGGGGTGTACACCCGCGCCAGTCTACGCGCCCCCACCTGGGCACGATCCCCGGGTCAGGGAACCGGTGGCCTGTGTCGCGCAGACCATACTGGAACCATGCGAAGCCTTGACCCCTTCTTCTCCGAGTGGGCGCAGCGCCGCCCCGACCGCCCCCGCGACCGCACCGGAAGCCTGGAGCGTGCCACGGCGCTGATGCGCGTGCTCGGGCTGGACACGCGCCGCCCCCCGGTGCTGGGAGTGGTGGGGTCCAAGGGCAAGGGGAGCACGGCGACGACGGCCGCGGCGGCGCTGGCGTCGGCCGGGCTGCGCACGGTCCTGGTCACCGGGCCGAGCTTCCGCTCCTACCGCGAGCGCGTACGGGTGGACGGGACCTCGGTGTCCGACGCCGAACTGGACGTGTTGGGCGCCCGGATCGACGCCGCCCGACGGGAACTGCCGACGGTGGAGGAGTTCGGCGGCCACCTGGCACCGAGCGGGCTGTTCCTCGTGGCGGGGCTGCTGCGCGCCATCGACGTGGGTGCCGACGTGTGCGTGCTGGAGGCCGGGATGGGCGGCCACCGCGACGAACTGCGCCTGGTCGGCCCGGAGGTCGTCGCCCTGGGCAAGGTCTTCGCCGAGCACCTGGGCGTCCTCGGAGACACCGTGGCGCAGATCGCCCGGGAGAAGGCGGGGGTGGCCGGGGAGCGGACCCGCGCGCTGGTGCGCCTGCCGCAGACCCCGGAGGTGGCCGCCGAGGTCGACGCCGCCCTGGCCGAGGCCACCGGGGGCCGGGTCCGGGCCGAGGTGGTCGATCCGGACCTGCCGGGGGTGGAGCCGCCGCCCGCGCTGCGCCCGCCGGGGCTGTCCGCGGCCTCGGGGGTGCTGGGGACGGCCGCCGCGGCGCGGATGCTGGACCACCTGGGCCGCCCGCCCCTGGACCCGGAGCGCCTGCACGCCGTGCTGGGCACCGTCCGACTGCCGGGGAGGCTGTCCCGCCACGCCGTGCCCGCAGGGGCGGCAGAGGCGTCCGGACGGGACGGAGGGGCGTCCGGTCGGGCTGGAGGAGTCTCCGGCGGGGCCGACGGGGACCTGGTGGGGGGCGGCAGCGCGCCGGGCGCGGAGGCGGACGCCGAGGTGGTCGTGGACTCGGCGATCGACCGCAACGGGGTCGCCGCCGCCCTGGCCCACGTCCGCGGGTTGTGGGGCGGGGTGGACCACGTGCTGCTGTGCCTGCCCGACCACAAGGACGTGTCGGGGGCGGTGGAGGTCCTGGGCGGCCTGCCCGTGACCGCGGTGCGCCTGCCCGAGGCCCACCTGCGCTTCGAGCACGCCCTGCCGGGCCACTGGGGCCGCATGGACGCCGCGGCCCTGTCCCCCGCGGCCCTGCGCGCGCTCGGCGGACGCGTGCTGGCCCTGGGCACGGTCTACTTCACCGGTCGGGTCCTGGAGGCCGTGGACGCCCCCACCGACCGCCTCTTCGGCTGAGGCCGGGCGGCCGCGCGGTCCCCGACCGCCCGGCCCCGACCGCCCGCGTCGTCCACAGGTCGGAGGAGGCTCTGGCGGCGCCGGGCACTGGCGCGGGACACTCGAACACGGGGGTGTCGGGGTCCCCCGGCGATGGGGCGCGGCTCCCCCGAGATCGAGCCTACGCCGCCGGGCCCCGGCCCGGAACCGCCCTCCCGCCGCTGTGGAGAACTCCCCCGGGCCCGCTCCGCCTCGGCGTGCGCCTCCCCCTGGGCCCCTTCCCTCCGCCCCGGCGCGCACCTCGCCCCGAGGCCTGCTCCGCCGCAGCGTGCCCTCCCGGGCCCGCTCCGCCTCGGCGCGCCCTCTCCCCGGACCCCTCCGCCCGGCATGACCTCCCCCGGCCGGGGCGGCACGCGGGGCCGCGGCACGGCGACGGGGGCGGTGCCGCGGCACCGCCCCCGCCCGGATCACGGGCTCGGGAAGCCCGTCAGCCCCTACCCGCCGTCAGCGCCGTCCCGGCCGGTAGCTCTCCTGGCTCTGCGGGTTGAACTCCTCCATCCGCACCCGCTCGGCCGCGCGCACGCGCGGGTCGTCGATCCGCAGCACGTCCAGGCCGCGTTCGATGTCGGACGAGTACACGTAGCCGTTGTAGTAGTACGTCGACCAGGTGTCGTTGTCCTGCACACCCTCCTCGACGCGGGAGTCCACGTCGAAGAAGCCGATCTCGCTCGGGGCGCCCGGGTCGTTGAAGTCGATCACCGAGACGCCGCCCTGGTACCACGACTGCACGAAGTAGTCCTGGCCGGGCACCGGGATCAGCGAGCCGTTGTGCGCCACGCACACCTGGTCGCCCTGGTGGCGGTCGATCTTGAAGTAGCTGGCGAATTCCAGCTCCGGCGAGTCGCCGCCGCCCACCTCGTAGATCGCGTTGGCGCCGCGCTGGGGGCCGACCTCCTCGGTGCAGGTCGGGGCGCCGCCTCCGCCGAGCTCGTCGGTGAACAGCACGGTTTGGGCGTCGTTGGTGAAGGTCGCCGAGTGCCAGAACGCGAAGTTCTCGTCCTGGACCACCTCGGTGACGACCGGGTTCACCGGGTCGGAGATGTCCATCAGCACGCCGTCGCCCATGCAGGCGCCCGCGGCGATGTCGCGCTCGGCGTAGACGGTGATGTCGTGGCAGCCCTGGGTGGGCAGCAGCAGCCCGTCCTGCTCGTGGTTGCCGCCCTCGGGGAACAGGACCGGCTCGTTGACGACCGCGGCCTCCTCGGGAGCGTCGTGCGGGACCTCGATGACGGAGATCTTGTCGTGCGGCGGCTGGCAGTTCGGGAAGCGCTCCGAGGGCGAGTACGACGACACGTAGATGAGGTCGCTGTCACCGGTCTTGCTCGGCACCAGCGTGTTGGTGTGCGAACCGCAGTCGGTGCGCACCGCCGACACGTACTGCGGGTTGGCCTTGTCGGAGATGTCGAAGATCCGGATCCCCTCGAAGCCGTCCGGGTCGGTCACCGGGACGGAGGGGGCCCCGCACTCGGTGCCCGCCCGGGGGTAGTCCACCGAGAAGTAGAGCAGGTCGCCGCTCACCGACACGTCGCCCTGGCCGCCCGGGCACAGGACCTCGGAGACGACCTGCGGCTCCTCCGGCTCGGAGATGTCGTAGATGACGAAGCCGTCGTAGTTGCCGCCGATGGCGTAGTCGCCGCTGAACGCCAGGTCGGAGTTGACGTTGCGCACGACCGAGGGCTTGGGCGTGTGGGCGACGTGGGTGATGTTGTCGCTGTGGATGTCTTCGGCGGGCGCCTCGTCCGCCTGGGCGGCGGCCGGGCCGAGGAGCCCGAGGAGCAGGGACGCGGCCGCGGCGGACGCGAGGGCCGCGGTGCGCCGCAGCGCCTTCCTGGCCCGTGGTGCTGCGGGAGGTGCGGGCATGGGTTCTCCTGTGTGCACTAGGGGGTGGGGTGGACGCGCCGGGGCCGCGGCGTACACGGCCGCGGCCCCGGTTCCTCGTCACCCGGCCACGGGCCGGGCGGCGTTCGGGCGGGCGCCCCGGCTCCCCTCGGGGCCCGGGGCGCCCGTGCGGTCAGCGGCCGTTGCCGCGGCCCGGCCGGTACTCGGGCTGGGACTGGGGGTTGAACTCGTCCATCCGCACCTGCTCGGCCACCCGGAAGCGGGGGTCCTCCAGCTTCAGGACGTCGAGCCCGCGGGTGATGTCGGAGGAGTAGACGTAGCCGTTGTAGTAGTAGGCCGACCAGGAGCCGCCCAGGACGAGGTTGTCCTCGCTGATCGGGTCGCGGTCGAAGTGGCCGATCTCCCGGGGGTTGGCCGGGTCGTTGAAGTCGATCACCGAGACGCCGCCCTGGTACCAGGACTGCACGAAGTAGTCGCGTCCGGGGACGGGGATCAGCGAGCCGTTGTGCGCGACGCAGTTCTCGGTGTCGGCCTGGTGGCGGGGCAGCTTGTAGTAGCCCTCGAACTCCAGGTCGGGGGAGTCCTGGCCACCGCCGATGGCGTAGATGGCGTTGGCGCCGCGCTTGGGGCCGACCTCCTCGTTGCAGGTGGCGCCGCCGCCTCCGCCGAGTTCGTCGGTGAACAGCACGGTCTCACCGTTGTTGGTGAAGGTCGCCGAGTGCCAGAACGCGAAGTTGTCGTCCTGGACCACCTCGGTGACGACCGGCGCGGCCGGGTCGGAGATGTCCATCAGCACGCCGTCGCCCATGCAGGCGCCCGCGGCGATGTCGCGCTCGGCGTAGACGGTGATGTCGTGGCAGCCAGCGGTGCCGGTGTTGCCGCCGTCGGGGAAGAGCACCGGGGTGTCGATGACCTTGGCCTCGGACGGTGCGTCGACGGGGATCTCGATGACGGAGATCTTGTCGTGCGGCGGCTGGCAGTTCGGGAAGCGCTCCGAGGGCGAGTAGGAGGAGACGTACACGTACTCGTGCTCGCCGTCCTTGCCCGGCACCAGGGTGTTGGTGTGCGAGCCGCAGTCGGTGCGCACCGCCGACACGTACTGGGGGTTGGCCTTGTCGGAGATGTCGAAGATCCGGATGCCCTCGAAGCCGTCCGGGTCGGTGGTCGGCACCGAGGGCGCGCCGCACTCGGTGCTCGCGCGCGGGTAGTCCACCGAGAAGTAGAGCAGGTCGCCGCTCACCGACACGTCGCCCTGGCCGCCCGGGCACAGGACCTCGGAGACGACCTGCGGCTCCTCCGGCTCGGAGATGTCGTAGATGACGAAGCCGTTGTAGTTGCCGCCGATGGCGTAGTCGCCGCTGAAGGCGAGGTCGGAGTTGAAGTCACTCATGGCCTCGGTCTTCGGGACGTTGGTCACATGGGTGATGTTGGCACTGGTGTCGGCGTCACTGGCGAACTCGTCGTCCGCCGAGGCCGAGGCCGGGCCGAGGAGCCCGACCATGAGCACCGCCGCTCCGGCGAGGGAGACTCCGGTCAGTCCGCGTCTGGCGCGCCGGGAGGTGGGGGTCGGGGGGGATGACGCCATCCTGTGTACTCCTGATTCTGATTGGAGCGAAACAGGAAGAAGGTACACAGTTCAACATCTATATGTATAGGGGGATACAAAAGAAACCTTGTTCTTAACACGGTGTCCAGCTGGCCCGATTCGACTACACAAGGCGCCTAATCCGGGTGCCGCGCGGCGCACCGGAGGGCTCCGGCGCGCCGCGACCGACGGCTCAGCCGGAGGGCGTGGACGGCTGCGACTGCGGGTTGAACTCCTCCATCCGCACCTCCTCGGCCCCCGCCAGGCGGGAGTCGGTGAGCCGGAGCACGTCGAGCCCGCGCATGATGTCGGAGGAGTAGACGTACCCGTTGTAGTAGTAGGCCGACCACGAGCCCGCCGTCGTCAGGGCGTCGGGGTTCCAGGGTCCGCGGTCGAAGTGGCCGATCTCCTCGGGAGCGGCCGGGTCGTTGAGGTCGATCACCGAGACGCCGCCCTGGTACCAGGACTGCACGAAGTAGTCCTGGCCGGGCACCGGGATCAGCGAGCCGTTGTGCGCCACACAGTTCTCAGTTTCGGCCTGGTGGCGGGGCAGTTTGTAGTAGCTCCGAAATTCGAGCTTCGGTTCCGCCCCGCTCTGGTCCAGCGAGTAGACCGCGTTGGCTCCCCGTTCGGGCCCGGTCTCGGCGTCGCAGGTGGCCGCGTGCCCGCCGCCGAGCTCGTCGGTGAAGACCACGGTGCGGGCGTCGTTGGTGAAGGTCGCCGAGTGCCAGAACGCGAAGTTCCCGTCCTGGACCACCTCGGTGACGACCGGGTTCACCGGGTCGGAGATGTCGAGCAGCAGGCCGTCCCCCAGACAGGCCGCGGCGGCCAGGTCCCGCTCGGGGTAGGCGGTGATGTCGTGGCAGCCGGTGGTGGTCCCGTGGCCGCCGTCCGGCAGCAGCACCGGTTCGCTGACCACCCGGGCCGAGGCCGGGTCCGCCAGCGGCACCTCGACGACGGAGATCTTGTCGTGGGGCGGCTGGCAGTTGGGGAAGTCCTTCGAAGGCGAGTACGAGGAGACGTACACGTAGTCGTGCTCGCCGTCCTTGCCCGGCACCAGGGTGTTGGTGTGAGAGCCGCAGTCGGTGCGCACCGCCGACACGTACTGCGGGTTGGCCTTGTCGGAGATGTCGAAGATCCGGATCCCCTCGAAGCCGTCCGGGTCGGTGGCCGACACCGAGGGCGCGCCGCACTCGGTGCCGGCGCGCGGGTAGTCCACCGAGAGGTAGAGCAGGTCGCCGCTCACCGACACGTCGCCCTGGCTCCCGGGGCACACGACCGTGGACACCCGGCTCGGGTTCTCGGGATCGGAGATGTCGTAGACGACGAAGCCGTCGTAGTTGCCCCCGATGGCGTAGTCGCCGCTGAACGCCAGGTCGGAGTTGTAGGACGCGGCGCCGTCCAGCCCCTCCGGCCTGGGCAGGTTGGCCACGTGCACGACGCCTCCGCCGGTGCTCACCCCGTCGGCCCTGGCCCCGGGAACGGCCAGGAGGGCGGTGACCAGGAGGGGTGCCGTTCCGAGCGTCCCCCACCGCAGTCCGTTCGCGTGCCTTCGCGTCTCCGACACCACCGCACACCTCCCGGAAATACACAAAGCATCCAACTGACTACTATGGGTTTTACTCCCTTTCATTGGCAATAACCAGACGAAACGCCGAGAACGGACATTCAACGCTCCAGAAGGCCAAAAGCACACAGAAACCCTCGGGAGTGAGAGGCGCCCAGGCGCCCGCGCCCGGTACCGCGAAGTCGAACGAGATGGCACCAACCCGGGTCCGGGACTGGACAGAACACCCGTCGAGTGAGTAAGAAAGCCCGCAGGACGTTGCCTCAGGGCACAGCGGCCCCGTCCGCACCCCACCCCATCGGAGGACACCTCGTGCGTCGCCTGGTACTCGCGGCCGGAACCGCTCTCGCCCTGCTCGGAGCCTCAGCCTGTACGGATGAGGGGGACGGGCAGGAGCAGGAGTCGGCCAACGTCATCGCCCCCGGCGCGCCCGGGGAGTCCTCCTCCCCCGCCACCGCCGACCAGATCGCCGCCCTCGCCGAGGAGCAGGGCCACAACGAGGCCGACGTCACCTACCTGGTGATGATGATCGAGCACCACTCACAGGCCCTGGAGATGACCGACCTGGTGCCCGAGCGCCACGAGCGCGAGGACATCGAGCTCATCGCCGACCGCATCGCCGACGCCCAGGGCCCGGAGATCACCGCCATGGAGAGCTGGCTGGAGGAGAACATCTTCGGTCCGGCCAGGGAGAACCCGGCGCACCAGAACTTCTGCGGGCTGGAGGGGGACGGCACCCACCACGACGAGAGCGGCGACGTGCCCACCTGCGAGCTGGAGGTCGACCACGGCGACATGCCGGGCATGGCCACCGAGGAGGAGCTGGAGCAGCTGGCGGCGGCCGAGGGCGACGAGTTCGACCGCCTCTTCGTGGAGCTGATGACCGCCCACCACGAGGGCGCGGTCACCATGGCCGAGGAGGCGCTGGCCGAGGGCAAGGACCAGACGGTGATGCGCATGGCCAACGACGTGATCGCCGAGCAGAAGGCCGACATCGCGCGCATGGAGCAGGCGCTGGAGGAGTAGGCCCGGCGGGACCCGCGCGTCCGCCCCGGCGGGGAGGGATCGCGGCCCCCGGCACACGCGAGGGGGCGCCCCGGTCGGGGCGCCCCCTCGCGTGTGCCGGGCCCCGTCCCGCGGGCGGCCTGGCCGCCGGGGAGTGGGACGCGGTTCCGGGGAAGGTACCGCCGGACCCGTCGCAGGCGCGCAGACGCGGTGCGCGGGGTCCGGGAGGGACGCGGCTAGGCGGACTTCTCCTGGCGGGCCCGGCGCAGCTGGGCCCGCGGGACGATGGTGGGGTTGACGTTGTCGATCACGGTCTCCCGCGTAATGATCACCTGACCCACATCCTCACGAGAAGGCACCTCATACATCACCGACAACAACACCTCCTCGATAATCGCCCGCAAACCACGCGCACCCGTACCCCGAATAATCCCCTGCTCAGCAATCGCGTTCAAAGCATCCGGCGTGAACTCCAACTCCACACCATCCAACTCGAACAACCGCTGATACTGCTTCACCAACGCGTTCCGCGGCTCCGTCAAAATCCGGATCAACGCCTCACGATCCAGATCATGCACACTCGTGATCACCGGCAACCGACCCACGAACTCCGGAATCATCCCGAACTTCAACAGATCCTCCGGCATCACCTCACCGAACAACGCCGAACCACCCAGCTCACCCTTGGGACGCAACACCGCGTTGAACCCCATCCCCTGCTGACCCGTCCGCGACTCGATCAACTTCTCCAACCCCGCGAACGCACCACCACAGATGAACAACACATTCGTCGTGTCGATCTGAATGAACTCCTGATGCGGATGCTTGCGACCCCCCTGCGGAGGCACACTCGCCGTCGTCCCCTCCAAGATCTTCAACAACGCCTGCTGCACCCCCTCACCCGACACATCCCGAGTGATCGAGGGATTCTCACTCTTACGCGCGACCTTGTCGACCTCGTCGATGTAGATGATCCCCGTCTCGGCCTTCTTCACGTCATAGTCAGCCGCCTGGATCAACTTGAGCAGGATGTTCTCCACATCCTCCCCCACATACCCCGCCTCCGTCAGCGCCGTCGCGTCCGCGATCGCGAACGGCACGTTCAGGATCCGCGCCAGAGTCTGCGCCAACAACGTCTTGCCCGACCCCGTCGGCCCGAGCAGCAAGATGTTGGACTTGGCGATCTCCACATCCTCCTCGCCCGGACGATCCCCCTCCGAACGCACCCGCTTGTAGTGGTTGTACACCGCCACCGACAACGCCTTCTTGGCCTGCTCCTGACCGATCACATACGAGTCCAGGAACTCGTAGATCTCACGGGGCTTGGGCAACGAGTCCCAGGTGAGCTCGGTGGCGTCGGCGAGTTCCTCTTCGATGATCTCGTTGCACAGATCAATGCACTCATCGCAGATGTACACGCCGGGGCCGGCGATGAGCTTCTTCACCTGCTTCTGGCTCTTGCCGCAGAACGAGCACTTCAACAGGTCCCCGCCGTCGCCGATGCGTGCCACCCAGCCACTCCTCAAAACTAAGGCCGCCCCGTCGGTGCCGCTCGCGCGGGCAACCGCCCGGAAGTCGAAAATCTTCCGTGACCGTCCACAGCGGTGGTCACGGACGAGGCGATCTGTGTGTCGCTCTCCGTCAGACTAAGCGAAAAACCGGACCGGCTTCACCACCGGGCTCCCCCAGGCGGGTCATGGGCCGGTCCGGCCTGCGCTTCACCTTCGCCCGGACGTCCTGCCCGGCGCCGCGTCCGCGCGCCCGGTCAGGCCGTCCGGCTGTGCCGCGGCCCTGCTTCAGGACTTCAGGGAGGCCTTGCGGTAGGGCAGCACGAAGTCGATGATGCCGTAGTCCTTGGCCTCCTCGGCGGTCAGGATCTTGTCCCGCTCGATGTCCTTGGAGACCTTCTCGACGGAGTGCCCGGTGTGGCGGGCCAGGGTGGTCTCCAGCTGCGTACGGATACGGGTGATCTCGTTCGCCTGGATCTCGATGTCGCTGGCCTGGCCGTGCATGCCCTCGGTCGCGGGCTGGTGGATCAGGATGCGGGCGTTGGGCAGCGCGCCGCGCTTGCCCGCCGTCCCGCCCGCGAGCAGGATCGCGGCGGCCGAGGCGGCCTGGCCGATGCACACCGTCTGGATGTCGGGGCGGACGAACTGCATCGTGTCGTAGATCGCCATGAGGGAGGTGAAGGAGCCTCCCGGCGAGTTGATGTACATCTGGATGTCCCGCTCGGAGTCGAGCTGCTCCAGGGTGATGAGCTGGGCCATCAGGTCGTTGGCCGACGTGTCGTCGATCTGGACGCCGACGAAGATGATCCGCTCCTCGAAGAGCTTGTTGTACGGATTCATCTCCTTGACGCCGTAGGACGTCCGCTCCACGTAGGACGGCAGGACGTAGCGACCCTGGGGGGCCATCGAGGCCGCGCCGCCGATGAGACTGGGGTTGAACTCGGTCATTTCACGCCTTCCACGCACTGCGCCGTTCCTGGGATGAGGTCCGACGGATCAACTCTGGGTTCGGCCCTGGGTCACGTCGAGGGTCCCTTCGAGGACCTCGTCGATGAAGCCGTACTCCTTGGACTCCTTGGCCGTGAACCAGCGGTCGCGGTCGGCGTCCTTCTCGATCTGCTCGACCGTCTGGCCCGTGTGCTCGGAGATCTTCTCGATGAACATCTTCTTCACGTAGAGCAGCTGGTCGGCCAGGATGCGGATGTCGGAGGCGGTACCACCGATACCGCCGGACGGCTGGTGCATCATGACGCGGGTGTGCGGCAGCGCGTAGCGCTTGCCCGGCGCTCCGGCGCACAGGAGCATCTGGCCCATGGACGCGGCCATACCGATACCCACGGTGCGCACGTCGTTGGGGATGTACTGCATGACGTCGTAGATCGCCATGCCCGCGGTCACGGAACCACCGGGCGAGTTGATGTACATGGTGATGTCGCGCTGGCGGTCCTCCGCGGACAGCAGCAGCAGCTCACCCACCAGGCGGTTGGCGATCTCGTCATCGACCTGCTGGCCGAGGAAGACGATTCGCTGGCGCAACAGGCGCTGAGGCGTCTGCTCAAGCAAAGGGGAAATCTGCGTCTCCGACGTACGGGCGTCGAAACGCGGGGACTCTTCAAAGGTCGACGGCACTCTCGTCACCTGCTCCGGAATCGAAACGGTTGCGATACAGCGACACTAACGCCGCGCGGCACCGCGCTCGTCCGGTTCGCGCCCCTGTTCGCTTTGAGCGCAGGGTGGCGCGATCTCCGTACAGGGCGTTCTTCCACAGGCGAACACGACGCGGGCCCCGCCCGACCCGGAGGGTCGGACGGGGCCCGTACGCGCGAAGCCCGGGGCTACCCGGGGCCTACTTGGCCTCGTCAGTTTTGGCCTCGTCGGCCTTGGTCTCCTCGGCCTTGGCCTCGTCGGCCGCGTCCGCGGTGTCGCCCTCGGCGTCGTCCTCGACGGCCTCCAGGGCCTCGCCCGCGGCGACGGCGGCGGCCTTGGCGGCCTCCTCCTCGGCGGTCTCCTGCTCGACGACGTTGCCGTCCTCGTCGGTGATCCGGGCGCCGGCCAGGACCAGGTCCATGGCCTTGCCGCGGACGACCTCGGTGAAGGCGACGCGGATCTGGTTGGACTCGACCAGGTGCTGGGCCAGCTGGTCCGGGCTCACGCCCATGCGCTGGGCCTGCTCGAAGACGTACTGGCTGAGCTCGCCCTGGTCGGCGCTCAGGTCCTCCTGGATGGCCAGCTGGTCGAGGATGAACCCGGCCTTGACCGCGGAGCGGGCGCCGGTGGTCAGCTCCTCGTCGAACTCCTCCTCGGTCTTCTCCTGCGACTCGAGGTAGGCCTCCTTGGTGAGGCCGCTCTGCGCGAGCTGCTGCTCCAGGCTCTGGCGGCGGCGGGTGATCTCCTCCTCGACGACCGACTCGGGCAGCGGGATGTCGACGGAGTCGATCAGCTGCTCCAGGGCCTTGTCGCGGGCGGCGGAGAGCTGCTGGAGGCGGCGGACCTCGCCCATGCGGTTGCGCACGTCCGCGCGCAGCTCCTCGATGGTGTCGAACTCCGAGGCCAGCTGGGCGAACTCGTCGTCCAGCTCGGGCAGCTCCTTGACCTTCACGCTGTGCACGGTGACGGTGACGTCCGCCTCCTGGCCCTCGTGCTCACCGCCGACGAGGGTGGTGGAGAAGGTGGCCTCGCCGCCGGCCTCCATGCCGCGCAGGGTCTCGTCGAGGCCCTCCAGCATGGTGTTGGTGCCGACCTCGTAGGAGTAGCCGCTGACCGCGACGTCCTCGAGCTTCTCGCCGTCGATGGCGGCGGACAGGTCGATGGACAGGTGGTCGCCGTCCTCGACGGGGCGGTCCACGCCCACCAGGGTGGAGAAGCGCTCGCGCAGGGTGCCGATCTGCTCGTCGACCTGCTCGTCGGTCACCTCGGCGCTGTCGACGGTGACCTCGATGCCCTTGTAGTCCTCGACCTCGAACTTGGGGCGGACGTCGACCTCGGCCGTGAAGGCGAGCTCGTCGTTGTCCTCCAGCTTGGTGACCTCCACGTCGGGCTGGCCGAGCGCGAAGAGCTCCTCCTTCTGGATGGCTTCGTTGTAGAGCTCCGGAACGGCGTGGTTGACCGCTTCGCTGATCACCGCGCCGCGGCCGACGTAGCGGTCGATCAGCCGCGCCGGCGCCTTGCCGGGCCGGAAGCCCTTGATCCGGACCTGCTTGGCGAGCGACTTGTACGTCACGTCGAAAGCGTGATCGAGCTCCTCGAAGGGCACCTCGATGGTCAGCTTGACCCGGGTGGGGCTCAGCTCCTCGACATCGGTCTTCACGGGGCGGTACTCCTAGGTTTGCCGGCTGGTGTCCGCGTCGGCCCGCAGGCGCACCACACACAACGGCGAAAGGCACGCGCGCACCCCCGGGGTCTTGACGACCGCATCCAGCTGGGGTGCCCTGCGACGGGCTGGGACTTACAGTTTCCTGCTGATCGCACCAAGTCTAGGGCAGATAGACAGGGGGCCACGGCGCGCGGCCGGAGCCGCTGCCACGGTGGTTTCGTCGGGGTGGCGGGATTCGAACCCGCGGCCTCATGCTCCCAAAGCATGCGCGCTAACCAAGCTGCGCTACACCCCGTGTGCCGAACCAAGGATGGCACTCCTGAAAGGTGTGTGCGACCACGGCTCCGGAGACTGTAGTCTTGTCCCCGTCGGCTCCACGAGTCTAGAGGACACTCGAAGTCTCCGGTGCCACGCGGGCGTAGTTCAATGGTAGAACACCAGCCTTCCAAGCTGGCCATGCGAGTTCGATTCTCGTCGCCCGCTCCACTCGAAGTGAGCCGTGTGTCAGGGACACCGGCTCGCTTCGCCATTTCCTCGGGAGACGACCCCCGAACCCCCGCAGCACACTCAGGGTGAGCCGTGCACTCACGCGCCGGCTCGCTTCGCCATTTCTCCGGGGGACGACCCCCGAATTCCCACGCCACACTCGGGGCGAGCCGTGCACCGAAGGTCCCGTCTCACTCCGCCGCTCTCTCCGGAGAACACCCCCCGCCTCCTGTCCGGATTTCGGACGTTTTCGGCATTCCATCGAGTGGATTCTCCAGTGATGTAGCTCACATTCGCGGGCCACTCCCCCGCTCCGAAGGCGAACCGTGTTCGGTCGGCGCGCCCCGAGAAGGAATACCCGTCCTGAACGGATACGTTGACCTTTCGGGCGAGCCCGCGTGCGCGATCGGACCCGGGCGCCCTCAGGCCTGCCGAACGGGTGGTGATGGGCTTCTCTCCCAGCTGAAGCGGGGAGGTTCCTCCCTCGCGGGTCGAGTTTTCTGCTTCGTCGCCGGTTGCCGACCCGGACGTGGTTCTCGTCCGAGCCGACGCGAACCACCGTTTCCCGTCTTGCTCCACAGGAGTCCGATTCCTCCTTAGCCTGAAGGCCAGAGTTTCTTCGGAAGGACCCAGATGACGGACACGGAAGCGACGCAGGGCCCCGGCACCGCGCTGAGCGCCCACTGGTTCGAGCGTCCCGACCCCCTGGTGCGGCCAGCGGTCGTCACCGGGGCCTTCGACGTCCTGCACGTCGGACACGTCCGCTTCCTCCGCTCCATCGCCGACCGGGGGCTGCCCCTGGTGGTGGGTGTGGAGTCCGACGCGCGCGTGCGCGCCTGGAAGGGCCCGGGACGCCCCGTGAACCCGGCGGAGGAGCGCGCCGAGACCGTGGCCGCTCTGGCCTGTGTCACCGGCGCGTTCGTCATCGAGGGACTGCCCGAGGTCGCCGACTGGGCCTCCTACGCCGAGGTGCTGCGCCCCCTGGCGCCCGCCGCCCTGGCCTACACCGCCGGGGACCGCTACACCCAGGCCAAGATCCGCGGCGCCGACGCGCTCGGCGCGCAGGCCTGGGAGCTGCCCTTCACCCCCGGCCGGTCCACCACCGCGGCCCTGGGCCGCCTCGCCCACTCCCTCTAGCACCGGCAGGACCTCCCCGGGCCCGCCGCGACGGCTCGCGGCCCCGCCCGCCCCGTGACGCGTGCGGGCCCCTCCCCGTGCCCCCACGCGGCCTGGGAAGCGGTGCACACGCACCGGTGTTGACGCTTGCGTGGCGAATAGGCAAGCAGAACGAGGCTGTTCATGACAATGATGTCCGGCAGGCCCTCCTACAGGGCCCTGGTCAACGACGGGAGCGCGAAGGGGCAGTCACTGCCCCCCGGAATCACCCGACGCATCATCTCCTACGCCCGCCCGCACTGGCGGGTGATCCTGTGTTTCCTGCTGGTGACGACGGTCGGCGCCGGGATCGTGGTCGCCAACCCGCTCCTGCTCAAGGCCATCATCGACCGCGGCATCCTGACCGGGAACACCGCGCTGGTGGTGTGGCTGGCGCTCGCCGCAGCGGGACTGGCGGTGCTGGAGAGCGGACTGACCCTGCTCGGCAGGTGGCTGTCCTCCCGGATCGGCGAGGGGGTCATCTACCAGCTGCGCACGCAGGTGTTCACCCACGTGCAGCGGATGCCGGTGGCCTTCTTCACCCGTACGCAGACGGGGTCGCTGATCAGCCGTCTGAACACGGACGTGGTGGGCGCGCAGCGTGCGATCACCTCCGTCCTGCAGTCGGTGGTGTCCAACGTGGTGAGCGCGACCGCGGTGATCGTGACGATGATCGCCCTGTCGTGGCAGGTGACGCTGATCGCGCTGGCCCTGGTCCCGCTGTTCGTGGTCCCCGCCAAGGTGATCGGGCGGCGGCTCGCGCACATCTCCCGCGACGCGATGGACACCAACGCGGACATGAGCTCGCTGATGACCGAGCGGTTCAACGTCGGCGGGGCGATGCTGGTCAAGCTGTACGGACGCCCCGAGGAGGAGTCGGCGGGGTTCGCCCGGCGCGCGAGCCGGGTCCGGGACCTGGGCGTGCGCCAGGCGGTGTTCGGTTCGCTGCTGTTCAGCATGCTGGGCCTGATCACGGCGCTGGCCATGGCGATGGTCTACGGGGTCGGCGGCGTGCTGGCGATCGGCGGGGCCTTCGAGGTGGGCACACTGGTGGCTCTGACCACCCTGCTCGCCCGCCTGTACGGGCCCGTGACGACGCTGTCCAACGTGCACGTGGAGATCATGACCGCGCTGGTCTCCTTCGACCGGGTCTTCGAGGTGCTGGACCTGGAGCCGGGCATCAAGGAGAGCCCCGACGCCCGGGACCTGCACGAGGGGCGTCTGGGCGTGGAGTTCGACAACGTGTCGTTCCGCTACCCGGCGGCGAAGGAGTCGTCGGTGGCGTCGCTGGAGCTGACGCCGCAGGCGGCGGTGGACGAGGACACCCAGGTGCTGAGCGGGGTGTCGTTCCGGGCGGAGCCGGGGACGATGGTGGCCCTGGTGGGGCCGTCCGGAGCGGGCAAGACGACGCTGACGCACCTGGTGTCGCGCCTGTACGACCCGACCGAGGGCCGGGTGCTCGTCGGCGGGCTGGACCTGCGCGAGGTGACCGGCGACTCGCTGCGCGAGGCGGTCGGCGTGGTCACCCAGGACGCGCAGCTGTTCCACGACACCGTGGGGGCGAACCTGCGCTACGCCCGGCCGGAGGCGACCGACGCCGAGCTGGAGGAGGTGCTGCGGATGGCGCGGTTGGGCACCCTCCTGGACCAGCTGCCCAACGGGCTGGACACGATGGTCGGTGACCGGGGGTACCGGCTGTCGGGCGGTGAGAAGCAGCGGCTGGCGATCGCGCGTCTGCTGCTGAAGGCGCCGTCGGTGGTGGTGCTGGACGAGGCGACGGCCCACCTGGACTCCGGGTCCGAGGCGGCGGTGCAGGAGGCGCTGTCCGTGGCGCTGGAGGGCCGGACCTCGCTGGTGATCGCGCACCGGCTGGCGACGGTGCGTGAGGCGGACCAGATCCTGGTGCTGGAGGACGGCCGGATCCTGGAGCGCGGCACGCACGACGAACTGCTGGGCCAGGGCGGGCTGTACACGGCGCTGTACCGGACCCAGTTCGCGCCGCAGAGCCGGTAGCGCCCGTGACCGGGGGCCGACCCGGCGGGACGGTTTCCGGCGCGTCCGGGCGGCCGCCTGCCGGGAGCCCCTCCGGCGCCGGGGCGCGGGGCCTCCGGGGGCCCGGGGTCAGTCCCCGCCGGACTTGCCGCCCTTCTTGGGCTTCTTGTCCTTCTTGGCTTTCTTGTCCTTCTTGGACTTCTTGGGCTTCTTCTTCTCGGACTTCTCGTCCTTCTTCTTCCCCCCGCCCTTGTCCGGACGGGCGGCGTCCTCGCGCCGGTCCTTCTTGCGCTCCTTCTTGGCCGCCTTGGAGTGCTTGGGCTTCTTGCGCTTCTTCGGCTTCTTGGCGTCCTTGGAGGTCACGTGGTCGGCCAGGACGGCGGGCAGCGGGGCGATGCCGGGCCCGCCCTCGAAGATCCAGTCGTCGACGGCCTCGACCAGCTTGTCCTCGGTGACCTCCCCCAGCCACACCGGGCGGCCTCCGGCGGCCCGCCCCGCCGAGGACGGCTGGACGACCACCACGTTGGCCTGGAAGCAGATGCCCAGGCACTTGCTGGTGCGGACGGGAACACTGCGGCCGGAGTGGTCGTCGATGGCCCTGAGGCGGGCGAGCTGGGCTTTGTGGTCCACCCCGGGGACCTTCTTCTTGGTACCGCAGCAGCAGCCCCGGCACACCGTGAGCTGGCAGGGACGTCCTTGGGCCGTGTCCACTCTTCTCCCTCCACGCTCCCGTCGAACCCCAGGACCGTTAGGTTCGCCTTACCTCATCAGCGTAATCCGTGTCCGGAACCGCCTGAACAGCGGATACGCCCTCGGGCTCGATGTCCTCCACCGGCGCGCCCCCGTCGCCGGGCCCGGCGACCACCACGGGGCGCCAGGTCTCGGGCAGCCCCGCGCCGCCGTCCCCGCCGTTCCACCCCGGCGCCCACACGAACGGCAGACCGGCGGCGAACACCGGCCCCGGGCGGTCCATGAGCTGCATCCGCACCTGGGGCTCGGTGCAGGCACCGGAGTTCCCGCAGCGGGCCAGTGCCTGACCGGCCCGGACGCGGTCGCCGCGGCGGACCGCCAGCGATCCGCGCTCCAGGTGGCCCAGGAGTACGTAGGCGCCGCCCACGTCGATCACCAGGTGGTTGCCGAGCAGCCCGGCGGGGCCGCGCAGCTCCCGCAGCGCGTTCTCCACGACCGAGCCGAACAGCCAGGGCCAGGAGTTGCGGCTGCGGTGGTCGCGCTGGCTCCCGTGCGCGGCCACCACCGTCCCGTCGGCGGGCGCGTGGACGGGTTGGCCGAAGGCCGGGAAGTCGCCCGGCGGGCGGCTGAGCGGCCGCCAGCCGATGTCGGGGCGGGCGCCCGTGCCGGGTTCGGCGACCAGGCCGAGCGCATGGGTCTGGCCGTAGGCGTGGCTGCCCTGGCTCGGCACACCGTCCACGGGGCTGGTGAGCGCCATCCACCTGCCCCGCACGGGCGGCTCCAGCACCCGGGGCTCGCACCGCACGGTGCCCAGGCGCAGGTACACGGCCAGCGCGGCGGCGAACAGGGATCCGCCCACCCACCAGGAGAGGCCGAGGTAACCGGCGAGGAGGGCGAGGGTGGCCGTCCACATCAGCGGCATGCGCACCCTGGCGAGCAGCAGCGGCCAGCGGGGGACGGGGCGGCCGGAGGGGGACGGGGGGCGGCGCGGGGCGGATGAGGGCATCCCTCATTGTGGACGCCCCGCCCGCCCCGCGCGAAGACGGGCCGCGTTACCTCGGGTTCTCCCCGTCCCGGCGGATCTCCCCGTCCTGCCGGGGCCGGTCGTTCTCCCGAGCGCGCTTGCGCAGGTACTCCGTCGCGGCTCCGGCGCCCCGGTCGATCCTGTCGTCGTGGGCGCCGCCGGTGGCCTTCTTGGCGGCTCTGGCGGCCTTGCCGACCAGGCCCTGGGCGTGTTCGGCGTTGTCGTCGACGGTCTTCTTCAGCCGTTTGAACGCATCTCCGGTACCGGACATGTAATCCTCCCTCGATCCGCCCTGCCCTGTCGCGATACCCGGTTCCCGCCCCGTTCATGCCGGTGGGGCGTCCGGGGCGGGCTCGGGGACCAGGTCAAAGACCCAGGACCACGGTGGCGATGGAGAAGTAGATGAGCAGGCCCGTGGCGTCCACGATGGTGGTCACCATCGGCGAGGACACCACCGCCGGGTCCACGCCCACCTTGCGGGCGAGCAGCGGCATGGACGAGCCGATGGCCGCCGCCCACGTGCACACCGCGATCACCGAACACGCCACCACCACGGCGACGTCCACGCCCACCAGCAGGGAGCCGATGCCCAGGGCCAGCGCGGCCAGGAGGAGTCCCAGCAGCAGGCCGACCCGGGCCTCCTTCCAGATCACCGACGGCAGGTCGCGCACCCGGACCTCGCCCACGGCCAGGGCGCGCACGATCGCGGTGGCCGACTGGGCGCCGACGTTGCCGCCCGTGCCGATGAGCATCGGCACGAACAGGGCCAGGGCGGTGACGGCTTCCAGGGCCGACTCGAAGGCCTGCATCACGTTGACCGTGAGCGTGGCCGCCACGATGAGCAGCATCAGCCACACCGAGCGCGCGCCGACCAGGCGCAGCACCCCGACGGACACGTAGTGCTCGCCGACCGGGCTCGCGCCGGACTGGAGGGCCATGTCCTCGGAGTCGGCGGCCTCGATGACCTCCAGGGCGTCGTCGAAGGTCAGCAGACCCACGAAGCGCTCCTCTGAGTCCACCACCGCCAGGGCGACCAGGTTGGCCTCCTGCATCAGGCGGGCGGCGTCCTCGACCGGTTCCGCGGCGCGCACGCGCGGCGCGAACACGTCCACGATGTCCTTGATCAGTTGTTCGTCGTCGCTGACCACGAGGTCGCCCAGCGTCACCGTCCCGACCATGCGGCGGCCGTCGCTGACCACCGGCAGGGTGTAGATGGTCTCGGCGTCGGCCCCCCGCGCGCGCACGACCTCCAGGGCGCGGCCCACCGTGAGGTCGCGGTGCAGGATGACCGTCTCGGGGGTCATGTACCGGCCGACGGAGTCCTCGGGGTAGCCCAGCAGGGCTGCGGTCATCCTGCGTTCGGCGGGGCTGAGCCCGGCCAGGGCGCGGGTGGCGATCTTGGCCGGCGCCTCGCCGATGAGGCGGGCCCGGTCGTCCGGGTCCATCTCCTCGAGGATCTCGTGGAAGGCCGTGTCGCGCAGCCCGAGCAGGATGGACTGCTGCTGGCCGGGGTCGAGCTCCTCGAAGACCTCCAGCTCGCGGTCCTTGTCCAGGAGCCGGAAGGGGATGATCGCCTCACTGCCGTCCATGCGGGAGAGTTCGTCGGCGATCTCGTAGGGCCTGTGTTCGGCCAACCAGAGCCGGATACCGGTCAGGTCGTTGTTCTCGACCAGATCGATCAGTTCTTCAGCGCGCTCGCCTTCTGACATGCGAAGCACCCCCTCGCATTCTTCTGCGCCCGGTGGGAAGCACCACGGGCGGCACCGGATCCTGGGAAAAGCGGTGGGCCGGTGGTTCCACGGCCCCGCTCCGGTCCCGTTGTCACTGGTGTGGTGAACCGTGCGTCGGATGGGTCTTCCGGGGGCGGAAAGGGCGGGCACGGTGATCCGGGGACGTGTACGGTCTGACCGCCGTACGCGGGACGGGGAGCACCCCGACCCTACCCGTCGGGAGGGTCTGGAGGCACACCGGACGCCTCACCAGCGCGCCAGAAGCCGACCGACGGGCGGCGGGTCAGTCCCGCCAGAGGACGACCAGGGCGCAGTCGTCGTTCTTGTCCCTGCTGAGGGTGTCCACGATCTCGTCCGCCCCGGTGGCGAAACCGCGCGGGACGAGCTGCTCGGCCGCGCCGAGGAGGCGGTCGATCCCGGCGTCGAGGTCCTCGCCCGGGGTCTCGATGAGGCCGTCGGTGCAGAGCATGATGGCGTCGCCGGGCCGGAGCCTGCCCTCGACGGAGGTGTAGGTCATCTCGGGGATGACGCCGAGGACCACGCCCTTGGCCTCGGTGGTGCTCCACAGCCCTCCGCCGCTGTCGTAGTGCAGCGCGGGCGGGTGCCCGGCGGAGGCGATCTGGTACTCGCCGGTGTCCAGGTCCACGCTCAGGTGCACGGCGGTGACGAAGCCCTCGCCACCGCTGTTACGCATGAGGTAGTCGTTGCAGTGGGCCAGGAAGTCGCGGGTGGGGACGGCCCCGATCAGCCCGCTGAAGGCGCCGGAGAGCAGCAGGGCCCGGGTTCCGGCGTCCACGCCCTTGCCGGAGACGTCCACGACGGCCACGTCCAGCCGGTTCTCCCTGCGGATGGAGACGACGAAGTCGCCGCCGAAGGACGAGCCGCCCGCCTGGCGCAGGACGGCGGTGCGCCCCCAGCCCTCGGGCAGCCGGGGCAGCTTGCCCTGGCGGCGCAGGCGGTCGCGCAGGTCCAGCAGCATCATCTCGCCGCTGAGGCCCTGGACGCCGAGGCGCTCGCGCACTCCGGACAGCAGGTAGGACAGCACCGCGGTGACGCCGATGGTGACCAGCAGGCCGGGGCCCACCTGGCCGAAGTCGAGCATGAAGGCGACGAAGACCAGGACGGCGGCGACCACGGCCAGCAGGAAGGCCAGGCTCTTGCGCTTGAGGAGGAGGCCGCCCGCGAGGACGGTGAGGATGGTGGAACTGGGCGGGAACCAGCCGGTGGGACCCCACACGGCGCCGACGCCGATGCCGACGGCCAGGGCGACCAGGGTGATCAGGACGAGCCGGTAACGGAACAGCACCTTGCGCCGGAGCACCGCGACGAGCCGCTGCGCGGTGGAGCGCAGCAGCCGGGTGGTCTTGGCGGTCGGTGTGGGCTTCATGTGTCCCCTGCGTTGCACACCCGCTCACCAGCGGGGGTTCGGTTCTCGGACGGCACGGTCGGGATGGGCGCGGGAGCCGCGTCGCCGCCGGGGGCCGGCGTACGGGGCTGTGTGGGGCACGCCCTGGCCGTGGTTGCCGGAGGTGCCGACCGGAGGGCACCGCCGCGCCGCGGGCAGCGAGGCCCGCAACTGTGCACGAACTGTAGCGCGGGGGGTGTCGCCGTGGCACGTGCAACCAGCAGTGTTCTCCACCCAAACCGAGGATTTGGGTTCAGCCGATAACCGAGCGTGTGGATTCGGGCATCGTTCCGGCGTCCGAAAACCGTTCCGTAAGCCGGGTGTTCATCCCTCTCGGACACTCCCCCGCGGTCGGGCTCCCCGCCGCCGACCGGGTCCGCGCCCCGTCGGCGCGGCCCGCTTCCAGGGTCCCACGGTGCCGCGGCCCGGACCAGGGACTCTCGGCCTCCCGGTCCGCGCCGGATGCCGCCCCGCGCGTACGGACGTCCCCGCTCGCGGTTCGGGCCCCTCGGGGAGCGGTCCACGGGGCCTGGAGGCGGCGGAGGCGGGGCCGCGAACAGGACTTGCGCCGCTGGCGTCCGCTGAGGGTGGTGGGCCACGGTGTGGACGCGGGCCGTCTCACCGGAGACACCACCGTGCCCGTCGGGACCCCGTTTCCGCGTCGCGGGGCACCGGACAAGGAAGGCACCGCGCGTGGCGACCGTTGAGGGTGGTGGCCCGCCCCGCCGCGAAGCGCCCCGGAGGGCGGCGACGGGCGGGCCGAGGCGAAGCGGAGGTCCCCGGGAACCCCGTCTAGGGGAGCGGGGGCAGCTCGCCGGTCTCCTCGTAGGCCGTCAGCATCGCGATGCGGCGGGTGTGCCGTTCCTCGTCGCTGTACGGGGTGGTGAGGAAGACCTCCACGAACCGGGTGGCCTCCTGCGCGGAGTGCATCCTGGCGCCGAGGCTGAGCACGTTGGCGTCGTTGTGCTCACGCGCCAGGCGGGCGGTGTCCTCGCTCCAGGCCAGGGCCGCGCGTACGCCCCTGACCTTGTTCGCGGCGATCTGCTCGCCGTTGCCGGAGCCGCCGATGACGACGCCCAGGGCGCCCTTGTCGGAGGCGGCCCCCTCAGCCGCGCGCAGCACGAAGGGCGGGTAGTCGTCCGCGGCGTCGTAGGCGGCGGGCCCGGCGTCGACGACGTCGTGGCCCTGCTCCCTCAGCCAGGAGACGAGGTGTTCTTTGAGCTCGTAGCCCGCATGATCTGATCCAAGGTAAACACGCACGGGTCCAGTCTGGCAGGTCACGGCGGTGACAAGCGCAGCGCCCCGCTCGCTGGAGCGAGGCGGGGCGCGGTGGTACTCGTGTCCCTCAGATGGAGCCGGAGGCCGCAGCGGCGACGCTCAGCCCGAGGACAGCGAAGAGGGCCATCGAGCCGATGGCGATCACGTTGTAGATGACGATCGCCTTGAGGTCCTTGCCGAGAGGACCTGCCTTGGAGACCGCGGGCTTCTTGCTCAACTTCCACCTCGTTAGGGTTCGACCAGGGATATCCCGTCGGAAATTTTTCCACACCGCACAACGTGGTTCCCACCGGGGCCGATTCCACGCGGGGGGCCGCGGGGGCCGTGAGTCCGCGCACACCCGTCGGCGGGTGCGCGCCACCGGTCGGTGCGCCGGGCTCCGCGGGGCCCGGCACACGCCCGGGGTCACAACTGGATGGCCTTGACCTCGCAGAACTCATCCAGGCCGTGGGCGCCCCACTCCCGGCCGTTGCCGGAGCGCTTGTATCCGCCGAAGGGCGCGCGGGGGTTGAGGGCGCCGCCGTTGACCTCCACCTGTCCGGCCCGCAGGCGCCGGGCGACGGCCAGGCCGCGCTCGGGGTCGCCGGACCACACCGCGGCGTTGAGCCCGTACACGGTGTCGTTGGCGATGGCGACCGCCTCCTCCTCCGTGTCGTAGGGGATCAGCACCAGCACGGGGCCGAAGATCTCCTCCTGGGCGACGCGCATGTCGTTGCTCACGTCGGCGAAGACCGTGGGGTTGACGTAGTAGCCGTTCGGGCGGCCCCGGACCGGTTCGGGGCCGCCGGCGACCAGGCGGGCGCCCTCCTCCACTCCGAGCGCGAGGTAGGAGCGGACCCGCTCCAGCTGGTCGGCGGAGACCAGCGGGCCCATGCGGGTGGCCTCGTCCGCGGGGTCGCCGGGCGCGTACTTGGCCGCGGACTCGGCGGCCAGGGCGACCGCCTCCTCGTAGGAGTCGCGGTGCACCAGCATGCGGGTGAGCGCGTTGCAGCTCTGCCCGGTGTTGCGCATGACGTCGGCGACGCCGCGCTTGACCGCCTTGACCAGGTCGGCGTCGGGCAGGATGACGTTGGGGGACTTGCCGCCCAGCTCCAGTGCGACCTTCTTGACGGTCTCCGCGGCGACCTGGCTGACCCGGGTCCCGGCGCGCGTGGAGCCGGTGAAGGACACCATGTCCACGCGGGGGTGGGCGGCGATGGCCTCGCCCACGACCGGGCCGGTGCCCGACACCAGGTTGAACACGCCCGCGGGCAGGCCCGCCTCGTGGAACACCTCGGTGAGGGCGTAGGCGCTGAGCGGGGCGACCTCGCTGGGCTTGAGGACGACGGTGTTGCCCGCCAGGAGGGCGGGGACGACCTTGAGCACGATCTGGTGGAGCGGGTAGTTCCACGGGGTGATGGCGCCGACCACGCCGACGGGCTCGCGCACGATGAGCGAGTTGCCCACCCGCTCGCCGCCGAAGTAGCGCTCGCCGCTCTCCTCGACCAGGTCGATGTAGGTCTGGAACATGAGGGCGGGCAGGCCCGCCTGGACCTTGCGTGCGAACACGGCGGGGGCGCCCATGTCCCGGGTGAGCTCCGCGGCGATGTCGTCGATGCGGGCGTTGAACAGCTCCAGGGCCTTGGCCAGGTGGGTGACGCGCTGCCCGGGCGTGAGCGCGGACCAGGCGGGCAGGGAGCCTGCTGCCGCCGCGACCGCGGCGTCGACGTCCTCGGCGGCCCCGGCCGGAACGGTGTCGATGACCTGCTCGGTCGCCGGGTTGACCACGTCCAGTGCCTCGCTGGAGGCGGAGTCGCGCCAGGCGCCGTCGATGTAGAGGGATCGCATGGCCCCACTGTCGCAGAACGCGATTCGGGTTGGCCAGCCCGGGGCGCCGGGCCCGTGCTTTCCCCGATGCCGGGGACCCGTCGGATCAGTCCCAGTGCGGGGGGCGCTCCGCGAGGAGGCGCGCGGTGGAGTCGTCGTCGGAGTCGCCCCAGCCGGGGCCCCTCTCGTCGCCGGTGGTGTCGGGCAGGATGTCGAGGTCGTCGAGGAAGTCGACCCTGCGCTCGTCGTCGGGTCCGGACACGGTCCCCCGCCCCCTTCGCGTTCGTCGCGGCGGGCCCCCGCCCGCCGCCGGTGTTCGCCTCCAGTGTGCACCCCCGCGGGCGCGGCGCGGCCGTCCGCCCCGCCGGACCGGAGCACGGGCCCCGGCCCGGCGGACGCGGGTCAGTCGAAGATGGGGTCCCGGGTGCGGGTCCGCTTGAGTTCGAAGAACCCGTCGGTCCCGGCGACCAGGAGCACGCCGTCCCAGAGCCTGCCGGCCGCCTCGCCGCGCGGGATCGGCGTGACGACCGGTCCGAAGAAGGCGGTGTCGGCGACCTGGACCACGGGGGTGCCCACGTCCTCGCCGACCAGCTTCATCGCCTCGGCGTGCGAGGCGCGCAGGGCCTGGTCGTGGTCGGTGGACGCGCCCGCCTCGGCCAGGTCCTCGGGCAGTCCGGCCTCGGCCAGCGCCGCGCGGATCGTGTCCGTGGTGCGCGGTTCGCCGCCGTTGTGGAAGCGGGTGCCCAGGGCCGTGTACAGGCCGCCCAGGACCTCGGGGCCGAAGCGCTGTTCGGCGGCGACGCACACCCGCACCGCCTCCCAGGACCCGTCGATGCTCGCGCGGTAGTCCTCGGGCAGGTCGCGTCCCTCGTTGAGCACGCCCAGGCTCATCACGTGCCAGCGCACGCGGACCGGCCGGACCCTCTCCACCTCGACGAGCCAGCGCGAGGTGATCCAGGCCCACGGGCAGGCGGGGTCGAACCACATGTCCGCGTGGACGGTCTCCTGCCCGTCACCGGGGTCGAAGGTCTGCGTCATCGCTGCTCCTCGGATCGCGAAAAGGTGGGCACACTTCACGTCGTAGGAGTGCAACCCCGGTTATCGGTTGCGCATTCCGTCCCGGCGCGTGGCAGGATCGAGTCGAGTGGAAGACGACCTCCGGCCCCGACGACGCTCCACCCCAGGCGGCGGACTCGCCGTGGTCGGCAACGATCCGGCCGGCGACGACGGCGGCCGTGGAGGGAGCGTGGCGTGGCAGGGAACCTGACACGGGACGAGGCTCGTGAGCGGGCGCGGATTCTCAGCGTCGACTCCTACGCCGTGGAGCTGGACCTGACCACCGGTGCCGAGACCTTCAGGTCCACCACCGTGATCCGGTTCTCCAGTTCGGAGCCCGGGGCGCGGACGTTCGTCGAGCTGGCCGCCCCCGCGATCCGCACGGCGACGCTGAACGGAGCCGAGCTGGACGCGGCCGAGCTGTTCGACGGCGAGCGCCTCGTCCTCCCCGAGGTGGCCTCGGACAACGAGCTGACGGTCGTCGCCGACGCCGTGTACATGCGCACCGGAGAGGGCCTGCACCGGTTCGTGGACCCGGTCGACGACTCGGTGTACCTGTACACCCAGTTCGAGACGGCCGACGCGCACCGCATGTTCGCGTGCTTCGACCAGCCCGACCTGAAGGCGACCTTCGAGCTGACGGTGTTCGCTCCCCCCTCGTGGGAGGTCGTGTCCAACAGCGCGCCCGACGTGGAGCGCGAGGCCGCGGGCGAGGAGCGGGTGCGCTGGCACTTCCCGGCCACGCCGGTGATGTCCACCTACATCACCGCGCTGATCGCGGGCCCCTACCACGTGGTGCGCGACGAGCACGACGGCATCCCGCTGGGGCTGTACTGCCGCGCCTCGCTGGCCGAGCACCTGGACTCCGACGCCCTGTTCGAGGTCACCAAGCAGGGCTTCGACTTCTTCCACGGCCTGTTCGACCTGCGCTACCCGTTCGGCAAGTACGACCAGCTGTTCGTGCCCGAGTTCAACGCGGGCGCCATGGAGAACGCGGGCGCGGTCACGTTCCTGGAGGACTATGTCTTCCGTTCGAGGGTCACCGACGCCCGCTACGAGCGCCGCGCCGAGACGATCCTGCACGAGATGGCGCACATGTGGTTCGGTGACCTGGTCACCATGCGCTGGTGGGACGACCTGTGGCTGAACGAGTCGTTCGCGACCTACGCCAGCGTGTACTGCCAGGCCAACGCCACCAAGTGGACCGACGCCTGGACGACGTTCGCGAACGTGGAGAAGAGCTGGGCGCTGCGCCAGGACCAGCTGCCCTCCACCCATCCGGTCGCCGCCGACATGGTCGACATCCAGGCGGTCGAGGTCAACTTCGACGGCATCACCTACGCCAAGGGCGCCTCGGTGCTCAAGCAGCTCGCGGCGTACGTGGGCGTGGACGCGTTCTTCGCGGGCGTGCGCGCCTACTTCAAGGAGAACGCGTTCGGCAACACCGAGCTGCGGGACCTGCTCAAGCATCTGGAGGCCGCCTCGGGCCGCGACCTGTCGGGCTGGTCGCGCGACTGGCTGGAGACCACGGGCGTCAACACGATGCGCCCGGAGTTCGAGGTGGACGCCGAGGGCCGCTTCACCTCGTTCACCGTGCTCCAGGAGGCCCCGGCCGACCACCCGACGCTGCGCTCGCACCGCCTGGCGATCGGTCTGTACGACCGCACCGACGAGGGCGTCGTGCGCCGCGAGCGCGTGGAGCTGGACGTGCGCGGCGAGCGCACCGAGGTGCCGGAGCTGGTCGGCCGGGTCCGGCCGGACCTGGTCCTGATCAACGACGACGACCTGACCTTCACCAAGGTCCGCCTGGACGAGCGCTCCCTGCGCACCGTGGTGGAGGGCGTCGGCGAGATCCGCGAGTCCCTGCCCCGCGCACTGGCCTTCGGCGCCGCCTGGGACATGACCCGCGACGGCGAGATGGCCGCCCGCGACTACGTCTCCCTGGTCATCTCCGGGATCAGCGGCGTGGACGACGTCATGGTCGCCCAGACCCTGCTGCGCCAGGCCAACTCGGCTCTGCACATGTACGCCGACCCGGCGTGGCGCCCGTTCGGCTTCGAGCAGCTCTCCGAGCGGCTGCGCGAGCTGCTGACCGCGGCCGAGCCGGGCGGCGACCTGCAGCTGGCCTACGCCAACGCGCTGGCCGCCTCGGCGGCGAGCGACGCCCACCTGTCCCTGCTCCAGGGCCTGCTGGACGGCGCGATCACCGTGGACGGGCTGGTCGTGGACACCGACCTGCGGTGGACGCTGCTGCGCCGCCTGGTCGCGACGGGCAAGGCCGGTGAGGCGGAGATCGCCGCCGAACTGGAGCGCGACGCCACCGCGGCCGGGCAGCGCAACGCCGCCGGGGCCCGCGCCGCGATCCCCACCGCCGAGGCCAAGGCCGCGGCGTGGGAGCGGATCGTGGGCGAGGAGCTGGCCAACGCCGAGTTCCGCGCGGTCCTGCTGGGCTTCACCGAGCCGGGCCAGGCCGAGCTGTACCGGCCGTACGTGGAGAGGTACTTCGCGCAGCTGGGCCCGGCCTGGGAGAAGTGGACGGGCGAGTTCGCGCAGACCTTCGCCGAGGTGGTGTACCCGAGCGGTCTGGTGGAGGAGGCGACGCTGGAGCGCACGGACGCCTACATCGCCGAGTCCGACCCGGCCCCGGCGCTGCGCCGCCTGCTGGTCGAGGGCCGCGCGGGGGTGGAGCGGGCCCTGCGCGCCCGGGCCACCGACATCGCCGCGGGCGAGCGTCAGGGGTAGGAAGAGGCCGCGCGCCCGCCCCGCCTGCGACGGCGGAGCGGGCGCGCGCGTGTGTTCGGCCCGGCCGCCCTCCCACCGTGACCTGGTGCTTACAGCGGGGCTCGGCCGCCGAGACCGGCCAGGGCGCGGGCCAGGGCCCCCGCGTCACCTCGGCCACGGTTCCGGACAGCCCGTCAGGGGGCGTGGTCCCGCCGGCCGACCGGCCCGAGGGTGCGGCGGATGCGCGCCACCATGCGCGGGTCGGCGAGCAGTTCGTCCACCAGGACCGGCTCGCCCTCGCCGCTGGTGAGCGGGATGCGCCAGTTCGGGTACTCGTCGCTGGTGCCGGGCTGGTTCTGCATGCGCCGCTCCCCCACCACGTCGGTGAGCGCGATTCCGATCATGCGGGCGGGGGTGGCCACCAGGTAGGCGTGCATGGCCGCCACCACGGCGGCCGGGTCGGCCACGGGGTCCACGTCCCCGTCGAGCAGGCCCAGCTCCACGAGGAGTTCGCGCCAGCGCTCCACCCGCGACTCGGCGTCGGCGCGCTCCTCCTCCACGGGGCGGCCGAGCAGGCCCAGCCGGTCGCGCAGCTCGACGTGCTCGGTGGACAGGAACGACGCCACCGGCGGCAGGTCGTGGGTGGCGACCGTGGCCAGGCAGTCGGTGCGCCACTCCTCCGGCGGGCGCGGGCGGCCGTCGGCGTCCTGCTCGAACCACAGCACGGAGGTGCCCAGGATCCCGCGGTCGGCGAGGTGTTCGCGCACCCACGGCTCCACGGTGCCCAGGTCCTCCCCGACCACGACGGCGTCCGCCCGGTGGGCGGCCAGGGCGAGCGTGCCCACCATGCCCTCGTGGTCGAACCTGACGTAGGTGCCCTCGGCCGCGGAGGCGCCCTCGGGCACGCACCAGAGCCGGAACATGCCCATGACGTGGTCGATGCGGACCCCGCCCGCGTAGCGGAACGCCTGGGCCAGGATCTGGCGGAACGGTTCGTAGCCGCGCCCGGCCAGGCGCCGGGGGTGCCAGGGCGGCTGGCCCCAGTCCTGCCCCTGCTGGTTGAACTCGTCCGGGGGCGCCCCCACGTGCAGGCCGGGCACGAGGGCGTCCCCGTACATCCACGCGTCCGCGCCGCCCGCCTGCACCCCGATGGCCAGGTCGTGCACGATGCCGACGGCCATCCCGCCGGTCTCGGCGGTGGTCTGCGCCTGGGAGAGCTGCTCGTCGAGGATCCACTGGAGCCAGCGGTGGAACTCCACGGCGGGCCACCGGCGCAGGGCCTCCTCTCCGACGTCGCGGCTGTGGACCCCGCGCAGCCCCTGGGGCCAGGTCCGGTAGTCGGTGCCGTGCCGCTCGGCCAGGGCCGACCAGGTGGCGAACTCGACCAGCGGCCGGCCCTCGCGTTCGAGGTAGGCGCGCAGGGAGGCCTCGCGGCCGGGGGCGCGGGGCGACTCGAAGAGGACCTCCAGGGCGGCGCGCTTGGCCCTCCACACGGAGTCGCGGTCGAGGAGGTCGGCGGTGCGGCCGCGTTCGCGCAGCGGCCGGGCCAGGCGCTGGATGCCCTCGCGCTGGGCGGGGTCGAGCCGGGCGTACTCGGGCACGTCCTCGATGCGGATGTAGAGGGGGCTGGCGTAGCGGCGGCTGACCGGCAGGTAGGGCGAGGGCTCCACCGGGGGCAGCGGCTCGGTGGCGTGCACCGGGTTGATCAGGGCGAAGTCGGCGCCCAGGTCGCGCGCGCTCCAGTCGGCGAGCTCGGCGAGGTCGCGCAGGTCGCCGGTGCCCCAGGAGGCGCGGGAGCGCACGCTGTAGACCTGCGCCGTGATCCCCCACAGGCGGGGGTGGTCCCTAAGCGCGCTGGGTTCGATGCGGTCGGGGGCCACGAGCAGGGGCGCGGTGTGCTCGGCGGCTCCGTCGGTGACGCGCAGGGTGTGCACGCCCAGCGGCAGTCCGGGGCCGAAGGGCAGCAGGGAGCCGCCGCAGGTCTCGACGACGCTGTGCGTCCCCTCGGGGAGCACGAGGTCGGGTGCCTTGCCCTCGCGGACGACGACCGCGGGCGGCAGCGGGCCCGGCGCCGCCCCCGCGTCCGGGGCCGCCGGGTCCACGCCCAGGGCGGCCAGGACATGGCGGATGGTGTCGGGACTGACCGGGATCCTGCGCCCCCGCCAGTCCTCGTAGGTCGTCGCGACTCCGTGCTGCTCGGCCAACCGTGCCAGCTGAACGTCCCTCACAGAATCCGATCATGCCCTACCAGGGGCTCCGTACACCGGAGGCCGTTCCGGCGTGGGACCAGAACGTGTCCTGGGTTCGGGCCGATAACGGCTCCCCGCGCGGCGCATCCGGACTGTCCAGCACGTACAAACGGGGGCTCTGCACAGGCCGTCAAAGCGATCGCCCCCTGTCCTCGACATCTGCATAATCGGGGTGTGCTCGCGAACTACCGACGGCTCTTCGCCGTCCCCCACGTGCTTCCCCTGCTGGCCTGGTCGCTGGCCGCGCGCTTCTACATGCCGGGACTGATGATCGCGGTCACCTTCCTGGTGGAGGGGTGGACCGGCTCCTACACCCTGGCCGGGCTGGTCGCGGGCGCCTTCACCCTGGGCATGGCGCTGGTGGGGCCGCTGCGCGGGCGGATGGCCGACCGGGGCGGGACCGACCGGCTGGTGCTGGTGTGCGGCGTGGTGTTCAGCGCGGGGCTGCTGGGCCTGGTCCTGCTGCCCGAGCGGCTGTGGTGGCTCTCGCTCCCGCTGGCGCTGGGCACCGGGCTGTTCGGCTCCCCGGCGAACCAGATCGTGCGGGCGCTGTGGCCGCGGCTGACGCGCGGCCCCGAACGGCAGGCGATCTACGCGGCCGAGGCGACCACCCAGGAGCTGCTCTTCGTCTTCTCCCCGATCCTGACCGCTGGTGTGGTGGCCTTCGCCGGTGCGCGCTGGGCGCTGGTGCTGCTGTCGGCGGTGGCCCTGCTCGGCTCGCTCGGGTTCGCGCTCGGGCTGCGCCGGGCCGGGGTGACCGGCCCCGCGCCGACCGAGGAGGGGGCCGCTGAGGAGCCGTCCGGTCCCCGCCGGAGCCTGCTGCGCAGCCCGGCGCTGGTGGCGCTGTTCCTCATGTGCCTGCTGATGGTCAGCGGGATCATGGGCGTGGACCTGGTGATCGTGGCGTGGGCCAACGAGCTCGGCGCCCCGCAGTACGTGATGGTGCTGGCGTCGGTGTGGGCGCTGGGGTCGCTGGTGGGCGGGGCGATCGCGGGCGCGCTGCGCGGACGCCCCCACCTGGTGCGCCGCTGCTTCGGCTCGGCGCTGGGCGTGGCGGTGCTGGTGCCGTTCGTGCCGCCGATCGCGCAGCTGTCGACACCGCTGCTGGTCACACCGCTGCTGTTCCTGTCCGGTATGGCGCTGGCGCCGACCCTGGCCGCGGTCATGGGCCGTCTGGGCGACCTGGCCCCCGCGCGGCGGCGGGCCGAGGCCTTCGGGTGGATGTCCACGGCGCTGGGCGTGGGCGGGGCGGTGGCCGGTCCGCTGTCCGGCGGCCTGATCGACCTCTTGGGGATCGCGGGCGGTGTGCTGGGCGCCGCGGTGCTGGTGCTGGTGTCGGCGCTGCTGAGCCTGTTCGTGCCCGAGCCGCCCCCCGAGGCCGCCGAGGAGGCGGGCGGTCTCGACCCCGAGGAGGTCGGGGGAAGCGTGCTGGAGGCCCCGCCGGTGCACGGCGCCGCGGCGGGCGCCGAGGCCGCGTCCGACGAACCCCGCTGAGGCGCGGGCCGCCGGAGCGCGCGCTTCGCGCCGCTCCTCGCTGCCGCTGTCGGCGTCGGGTGGTGCCGGTGGCAGGGGGCGGCCCCGGCCGTCACACCGGCGACGCGTCCGGTCGGCCGGTGCGCAGCGGCGGGACGCGGTGGGCCCACGGGCGCGCGCGTTCGAGCTGCGCCGACAGCGACAGCAGGGTGCCCTCGCCGCCCATGCGGCCGGTGAGCATGGCACCGATCGGCAACCCCTCGGGCGACCAGTGCAGGGGGACGCTGACCGAGGGCTGTCCCGAGACGTTGTAGACCGAGGTGAACGGCGCGAACGCGGTCATCCGCCGGAACTCCTCCTCGGGTCCGTCACCGGTGAAGTGCCCCAGCGGGACCGGGGGCGCGGCCAGCACGGGCGAGAGCACCGCGTCGAAGGGTTCGGTCGCGGCGACGAGGGAGCGGACGCCGCGCTGGAGGCGGGCGCAGGCGGCGATGTAGTCGGGCACGGGCGTGGCGCGGGCCCGCTCGCGCAGCCACTGGTTGAGGGGGCTCAGCTCGGCCTCGCGGGCGGGGGCGACCGGCGTGGCCCAGGCCATCGCCGCCCAGACCACGCCGAAGTCCGCCATGAAGGAGCCGCCGAAGTGGGCGTCCCCGGGGGCGGGGACCTCCTCCACCTCGTGTCCGAGGTCGGTCAGGAGGCGGACGGCCTCCTCGTGGGCGGCCAGGACGCGGGGGTGCACGGGGATCTGGGCGGAGCCGGTGGTGGCGTGGCAGCCGATGCGCAGGCGCCCGGGTTCGCGGCCCACGTGGTCGGCGAAGGTCTCGCCCGGCGGCAGGGGCGGGGCGGTGAAGTGGTCGCCCGGTCCGGAGAAGGCCATGGCGTCCAGGAGGAGGGCGGCGTCGCGGACGCCTCGGGTGAGGGGTCCGGCGGTGGACAGGCCCGCGAGGTCGGGTTTGAGGGGTGCGCCGGAGATCCGGCCGCGGGTGGGCTTGAGGCCGAAGAGCCCGCACGCGCTGGCGGGGATGCGGATCGAGCCGCCGCCGTCGCTGCCCTGGGCCACGGGGGCGAGTCCGGCGGCGACGGCCGCCGCGGCGCCTCCGCTGGAGCCGCCCGGGGACAGGTCGGTGTTCCAGGGGTTGCGGGAGGGCGGGGCTACGGCGTTCTCGGTGTAGCAGCTCGACCCGAACTCGGGGGTGTTGGTCTTTCCCGGCAGGACCGCGCCCGCGGCGCGCAGCCGGGCGACCATGCCCGAGTCGGTCGGGGCGACGGCGTCGCGGAAGACCGGTGAGCCCTGGGTGAGGCGGACCCCGGCGACGGGGTCGAGGTCCTTGACGGGCACGGGGAGCCCGAGGAGGGGAGGCAGGGCCTCTGGCGTGTCGGCCATCACCCGGTTCTGCGCGTAACGGGCTTGTTCGAGCGCCTTTTCCGGGGTGACCGTAATGTACGCGCCGATGAGGTGGTCATACCTCTCGGTGCGGTCCAGGAAGTGCTCAGTGATCTCAGTAGGCGACAGCTCACGACTGCGGACCATCGCGAGGAGGCGGTGGGCCGGAAGGTCATGGATCTGGGTCATGGCGAGACAGGTTAGCGGGCACACCGCAGGGCACCACGGTCAGGAGGACCCGCTTCTCCAGAGAGACTGACCGAAGGGTAAGCATTCCCTGTCCCGAGGCGAGCGACACGCTTACGCACCGAGGAACAGGGATACAAAAGTGTGAGAAGTAATGCACTAGGACTCGGATATGGATCGAACTAACCTGTCCGACGTGAAATCGGCTACCAGAGTGAACGGCTCCACTCCAACGTCCGGGGGATCGGACCCCGAAAGGCCCGAATCCCTCTTTTTCCCCAACCAGAGAAAGAAGAAGGACACCTCGGGCGGCAAGGCGGTCTACGGTGCCCTGCGCTCCAACCGTTCCGTCCGCAGGTGGGTGGTACGCGGCGGCGGCGCCGCCGTGGTGGCCGTCCTGATCGGCCTGCTCACCTCCGACTGGCGGATCGGCGTCACCTTCGGCGTCCTCACCCTGGCCGGGGTCATGGTGTACACCTCCCGGCGCGAGTCGGAGATCCCGCGCTGGCGCAAGCCCTCGGCGGCCCAGCGCAAGACCGAGGCGCAGCTCAAGGTGATGAAGCAGCTCGGCTACCGCGTCCTGCACGCGCGCGCGGTGCCCGGCGGCAACGGTCAGATCGACCACTTCATCGTGGGTCGGCGGGGCGCGTTCGCCATCGACTCCGAGTCGTGGGACAAGCGGCTGCCGCTGCGCAACAAGCTGGAGAAGCTCTACCACGGGCGGTTCAGCAAGAATGAGCGCATCGACGAGGCCCTGGAGGAGGCCAAGCGGGCGCAGGACCTGATCAGCGCCGAACTGGGTCGCGAGATCAAGGTGCGCGCGTCGCTGGCCATCTACGGCCCCGGCATGCCCTGGGACAGCCACCGGCTGCGGGGCGTGGACATCATCACCGGCACCAAGGTCCGCAAGTGGCTGCGCAGCGGCCGGGACCGCCTGACCGAGAAGGAGATCGAGGAGATCTACCAGGCCGCGATGAAGGCCCTGCCGCCCAGGTACTGAGACGCCCCCACCCCCCTGACGCCGCTCCGGCCCGGGACGGACCACAGCGCCGTGGCACCCGGGCCCCTCCTGTGTCCAGGGGCTTGTCGCTCCCCCGCACCGGCCGCGACCCGGCCGCGACCCGGCCTCCCCACCACGGGCGTCTCACGATCCGGATGCCCCGTCTTCCAGTACGAGACCAGAGCGGTGCGACGAAGGACTACCATCGAGGGGAAACACCCGTAACGATGGGAGCCCGCCCCATGCCAGCCCTACGCTCACGCACCGTCACCCACGGCAGGAACATGGCCGGCGCGCGCGCCCTCATGCGCGCCACCGGTGTGGAGCGCGAGGACTTCGGCAAGCCCATCGTGGCCGTGGCCAACAGCTTCACCGAGTTCGTCCCGGGCCACGTCCACCTGCGCGAGGTGGCCGAGGTCGTCGCCAACGCCGTCCGCGAGGCGGGCGGTATCCCCCGCGAGTTCAACTCCATCGCCGTGGACGACGGCATCGCCATGGGCCACGGCGGCATGCTCTACTCCCTGCCCAGCCGCGAGCTGATCGCCGACTCGGTCGAGTACATGGTCAACGCGCACTGCGCCGACGCCCTGGTGTGCGTGTCCAACTGCGACAAGATCACCCCGGGCATGCTGCTGGCCGCGCTGCGCCTGAACATCCCCACGGTGTTCGTCTCCGGCGGCCCCATGGAGGCGGGCAAGGTCACGGTGGTCGACGGCACCGCCACCACCGTGCGCAAGCTGGACCTGATCAACCCCATGATCGCCGCGGCCGACGAGAGCGTCTCCCAGGCCGAGCTGGACGAGATGGAGGAGGCCGCCTGCCCGACCTGCGGCTCCTGCTCGGGCATGTTCACCGCCAACTCGATGAACTGCCTCACCGAGGCGATCGGCCTGGCCCTGCCCGGCAACGGCACCGTGCTGGCCACCCACACCGCCCGCCGCGCCCTGTACGAGGACGCCGGACGCCTGGTCGTGGAGGCCGCCAAGCGCTACTACGAGGACGACGACTCCTCCGTCCTGCCGCTGTCCATCGCCACCCCCGAGGCCTTCGGCAACGCCATGGCCCTGGACGTGGCCATGGGCGGCTCCACCAACACGATCCTGCACCTGCTGGCCGCGGCCACCGAGGCGGGCGTCGGCTTCGGTCTGCCCGAGATCGACACGGTCTCACGCCGGGTGCCCTGCCTGTGCAAGGTCGCGCCGAACACCGAGAAGTACCACATCGAGGACGTGCACCGGGCGGGCGGAATCCCCTCCATCCTGGGCGAGCTGGCCCGCGGCGGCCTGCTGGACACCTCCCTGCCCACGGTGCACGGCAAGACGGTCGGCGAGTTCATCGCCGAGTGGGACATCGCCTCCGACACCGTCTCCCCCGAGGCCGTGGAACTGTTCCACGCCGCCCCCGGCGGCAAGCGCACCACGAAGGCCTACTCGCAGGACACCCGCTGGGACACCCTGGACACCGACCGGGAGAAGGGCTGCATCCGCTCCGTCGAGCACGCCTACACCAAGGACGGCGGCCTGGCAGTGCTGTTCGGCAACCTCGCCCCGGACGGCGCGATCGTCAAGACCGCGGGCGTGGAGGAGGAGCTGTGGACCTTCTCCGGACCGGCCAAGGTGTTCGAGTCCCAGGAGGACGCCGTCGACGGCATCCTCAACAAGCGGATCGAGCCCGGTGACGTGGTGGTCATCCGCTACGAGGGCCCCAAGGGCGGTCCGGGCATGCAGGAGATGCTGTACCCGACGAGCTTCCTCAAGGGCCGCGGCCTGGGCAAGGCCTGCGCCCTCATCACCGACGGCCGCTTCTCCGGCGGCACGTCGGGGCTGTCCATCGGCCACGCCTCCCCCGAGGCCGCCGCGGGCGGTGACATCGCACTGGTGGAGGACGGCGACCTCATCAGCATCGACATCCCCAACCGGGGCATCGCGCTGGAGGTCTCCGCGGAGGAGCTCGACGCGCGCCGCGAGCGTCTGCTCAAGGAGCTGGGCCGCTTCAGGCCGCGCGACCGCCAGCGGCCGGTGACCGCGGCTCTGCGCGCCTACGCGGCCATGGCGACCTCGGCCTCGACCGGCGCCGCGCGCGACGTGTCCCAGGTCGAGAGGTAGCAGGTCGAGAAGTAGCGGCCCGGGAGGTGGGGAGCGGCACGGCCGCCTCCGCCCTCAGGAGCAGCAGCCGCCCCCGCAGCACCCTCCGCCGGAGGGCGCGGGGGCGGCCGCGCGTCCGCCCACCGCCACGGTGGACAGCAGCCGGACCGTGTCGGCGTGCCCCTGGGGGCAGGTCGCCGGGTCGCCGGCCCGCGCCATCGGACGGGAGAGCTCGAAGGTGTCGCCGCACTCGCGGCAGCGGAAGTCGTATCTGGGCATGCGGCCAGAATACGTCCGCCCCCGGCGCGTGTGCCATACGACCGCCCCCCGGCGCGCGCCGGGGGGCGGTCGTGGTCGGCGACGGTGCCGGGTGGGACGCGAGGTCCCGGCTCCGCCGGCTCAGGCGGCCAGGTGGGCCATGTACGGCTCCCACTGGGGGTCGCCGTGGAGGTCACCGTTGATCAGACGCCAGTGGGGCCCCTTGGGCACCTTGGGGGTCACGTGCAGCTCCCAGCCGAGTTCGTCCAGGAACTTGTCGGCCTTGCGGTGGTTGCACGGCTTGCACGCGGCGACCACGTTCTCCCACACGTGCGCGCCGCCGCGGCTGCGCGGGATGACGTGGTCGATGGTCTCGGCCTTCTTGCCGCAGTAGCCGCAGGTGTGCCTGTCGCGCCGCATGAGGGCGACCCTGGTGAGGGGCACTCTGCGGCTGTAGGGGACGCTGATGTAGCGTCGGAGCCGGATGACCGACGGCACGTCGTAGGAGCGCGTCGCCGAGTGCAGTATCGCGCCCGCGTCGTCCTGGTGGACGACCTCCGCCTTCTCTCTCAGGACGAGCAGGATCGCCCTGCGCAGGGGCAGTGTCGTCAGTGGTTCGAAGCTGGCGTTGAGCAGCAGCACGTGGCGGCGGGCGGTGCCTGTGCCACCCTCCCGGCTGCTTCGGGCGCTCATCGCGTCGCCCCAGCCGTCGTCTGTGACGGCCGTGTCTCCTCCCCGGCCAGCCGATCGGCCAGCCAGGAGACCTCCCTGTGCACCGATCCGAGGATCGATGGTTCCGTACGCCTTGCCACACGGACCTCCCGGTGGTCCCGCCGAGTTGCGTCCCGCATTCAGTTTGCGTGGTCGGACCGCTCCGGCGCCACCCCAATTTGCGCTGGGCCGCCCAGAAACCGCGTGTTCCCCCTTTTCCCGGCTCCATTGTGCGCTGGCGGCGCTCCTTTTCACACTGGCGCCGCGCCGGACACATCGGGGTGGATGGCGGTGGATAGGGTGCGAAGTATGCGTGAACTCCGCTACCCTCAGGCCGCACGGCTGGACATCATCGAGAACCTGCACGGTCACACGGTCGGTGACCCCTACCGGTGGTTGGAGGACGGCGATTCGGCGCAGACCAAGGAGTGGGCTGCCGCGGAGGACGCCCTGTACACCGAGGTCTCATCGCGGTTCACCACGAGGAACTGGTTCGCCGACCAGGTGCGGTCCCTGCTGGGCGCCGGAAGCGTCGGGGCGCCCGTGTGGCGGGGCGACCGCCGCTTCTTCGTCCGCCGCACCGCCGAACAGGAGCACGGCGTGCTCTACGTCCAGGACGGCGACGGTCCCGAGCGGGTGCTGGTGGACCCCGGGACGCTCGACCCCCAGGGTCTGACCACACTGGACGCCTGGAGGCCCGACCACTCCGGTGCTCTCCTGGCCTACCAGCTCTCCGAGGGCGGCGACGAGGAGTCGGTGCTGCGCGTCGTGGACGTGGCCAGCGGCGACCTGGTGGACGGGCCCGTCGATCGGGTCCGCTACAGCCCGATCGCGTGGCTGCCCGACTCCTCCGCCTTCTACTACGTACGCCGGCTCCCACGGGACCAGGTGCCCGAGGGCGAGGAGAGCTACCACCGCCGCGTCTACCTGCACCGCCTGGGCACCCCCGCGGAGCAGGACACCCTGGTCTTCGGCGAGGGCCGCGACAAGACCGAGTACTTCACCCCGGTCGTGAGCCGGGACGGGCGCTGGCTGGTTCTGCTGGCCAACCGCGGCACCTCGGCGGCCACCGACGCGTGGATCGCCGACCTGTCCGACGGCGGCCTGGACGCGCCGCGCCTGGTCCCCTTCCAGGAGGGCGTGGACGCCTCCCTGTACCCGCACGTGGGCCGGGACGGGCGCCTGTACCTGTTCACCGATCGGGACGCCCCGCGCGGACGCCTGTGCGTGGCCGACCCCGCCGACCCCGGCTACGGGAACTGGACCACCCTGGTCCCGGAGGACCCCGAGTCGGTGCTGGAGGGGTACGCGGTCCTGGACGGCCCCGGGATGGAGCGGCCCGAGCTGCTGGTCTCGCGCAGCCGCCACGCCGTCAGCGAGGTCACCCGGCACGACCTGGCCACCGGCGAGCTCCTGGGCGGGCTGGATATGCCCGGCCTGGGCACCGTGACCGGGCTGGTCGAACGCCCCGAGGGCGGGCACGAGGCGTGGTTCGGCTACACCGACAACACCCACCCCTCGTCGGTGTACCGCTACGACGCGCTCTCGGGCGGGGTGTCGCTGTGGGCCGACGCCCCCGGTGACATCGACCTGCCCGACGTGCGGGTGGAGCAGGTCACCTACACCTCCCGCGACGGCACGGCCGTGCGCATGCTCGTGGTCTCGCCCCAGGCGCCCGCCGAAGGACCGCGGCCGACCATCCTGTACGGCTACGGTGGCTTTCGCATCTCCCTCACGCCCGCCTACTCGGCGGTGGCGCTGGCCTGGGTGCGGGCGGGCGGCGTGTACGCCGTCGCCAACCTGCGCGGCGGACTGGAGGAGGGCGAGGAGTGGCACCGGGCGGGCATGTTCGCCGACAAGCAGAACGTCTTCGACGACTGCGCGGCGGCGGCCGAGCACCTGGTCGCCACCGGGGTGACCGATCCCGGGCACCTGGCCGTCATGGGCGGCAGCAACGGCGGGCTGCTGGTGGGGGCCATGGTCACGCAGCGGCCGGACCTGTTCACCGCCGCGGTCTGCTCGGCCCCGCTGCTGGACATGGTCCGCTACGAGCGGTTCGGGCTGGGCCAGCTGTGGAACGTCGAGTACGGCACCGCCGACGACCCCGAGCAGCTGGGGTGGCTGCTGGGCTACTCGCCGTACCACAACGTGCGCGAGGGCACCCGCTACCCGGCGACGCTGTTCACCGTGTTCGACAACGACACCCGCGTGGACCCGCTGCACGCGCGCAAGCTGTGCGCGCTGATGCAGCACGCCACGGCGGCCGCGCCCGAGGAGCGGCCGATCCTGCTGCGCCGGGAGTCGGAGGTGGGCCACAGCTCGCGGTCGGTGAGCCGCAGCGTGGCGCTCAACTCCGAGCAGCTGGCCTTCCTCGCCCACCACCTGGGGCTCCGCGTGGACTGAGGTCCCCTTCCCGGTGTCCGCCCCGCGAGAGCAACAACACAGGGGGCGGGCACCGGGGGACGCCCGTTCCTCCGTGAAGCGTTGAGACAATCGAGGGGACCGCTCCCCCAGGAGAACAGCGCGAGAGGATCCGGACGTGACACAGACCGAGACCGGAGCCGCCGACACCCGGACGGCCGAGCCCCGGAGGCACGTGCACCTCGCGCAGGTCCGCTACGCCGACCTCGACCCGCAGCACCACGTCAACAACGTGCGGATGCTGACCTACCTGGAGGACGCCCGGGTGTCCTTCCTGCGCTACGGCGGTGCCGTCGAGGGCGACGAGGTCTTCGGCGCCATGGTGGTGGCCCGCCAGGAGGCGGACTACGTGGCCCCGCTGCTGCCCCGTTCCGAGCCGGTGCGCGTGGAGCTGTGGGTGACCGAGGTGCGCAACGCCAGCTTCACGCTGGCCTACGAGATCCGGGACGAGAGCACGGTGTACCTGCGGGCCAGGACGGTGCTCGTCGGCTTCGACGTGCCCACGCAGCGCGCCCGGCGGCTCAACGAGGTCGAGCGCGCCTTCCTCGCCGACTACGCCTGAGCGCCGCGGGGACCGGGCGGCCCGGTCCCGGCGGCCGTTTCGTCCGGGGTCACTTGAGGGAGATGGTGACGGCCTCGCCGTCGTCCCCGTCGTCGCCCTTGGCCGACACCGAGACCCGGGTCGGGTTGGCCACCTCGGGGGCGGTGGTCTCCTCGGGCACGTTGACCATGCTGTGCGCCGCCATGACCATGTACTCCCAGAGCTGGCGCTCCAGGGCCTCGTGCAGGTCCAGGGAGTCCACGGCGGCGCGCATGTGCGTGAGCCACAGGTCGCGCTCGGCGGTGCCGATGCGGAACGGCACGTGCCGCATGCGCAGCCGGGGGTGGCCCCGCTGCTCGTTGTAGGTGCGGGGGCCGCCCCAGTACTGGATGAGGAACAGGCGCAGGCGCTCCTCGGCGGGGCCGAGGTCCTCCTCGGGGTACATGGGCCGCAGCACGGGGTCGTCGGCCACCCCCTCGTAGAAGCGGCGGACCAGGCGGGTGAAGGTCTCCTCACCGCCCACGGCCTCGTAGAACGTCATCTGCACGGGCTCGTCGCCCGCGCTCTGCTGGGAATCGCGCGCGGAAGTCATCGCCACCAGGGTATGCGACCGCCCCGGCCCGGACGAGTCGTCCTCCGGGGCGCGGGAGCGCGAGGGCCCGCGGCCGGATCGGGGATCCCGCCGCGGGCCCTGGGCACCGCTCGGCGCGGGGCGCTCGGCCCCGGCCGGTCAGTCGCGGGTGAGCTTGCGGTGGGTGACCGCGTGCGGGCGCGCGGCGTCCGGGCCCAGGCGCTCGACCTTGTTCTTCTCGTAGGACTCGAAGTTGCCCTCGAACCAGTACCAGTTGGCGTCGCCCTCCCACGCGAGGATGTGCGTGGCGACGCGGTCGAGGAACCAGCGGTCGTGGGAGGTGATCACGGCGCAGCCGGGGAAGTCCAGCAGCGCGTTCTCCAGCGAGCCGAGGGTCTCCACGTCCAGGTCGTTGGTGGGCTCGTCCAGGAGCAGCAGGTTGCCGCCCTGCTTGAGGGTGAGCGCCAGGTTCACGCGGTTGCGCTCACCGCCGGAGAGCACACCGGACGGCTTCTGCTGGTCGGAGCCCTTGAAGCCGAACGCGGCGACGTAGGCGCGGCTGGGGATCTCGACCTTGCCGACCTGGATGAAGGTCTCGCCGTCGGAGACGGTCTCCCAGACGTTCTTGGTGTCGTCGATGCGGCCGCGGTACTGGTCGACGTAGGAGATCTCGACGGTCTCGCCGACGTTGATCCTGCCCTGGTCGGGGGTCTCCTCGCCGACGATCATCTTGAACAGCGTCGTCTTGCCGACACCGTTGGGGCCGATGACGCCGACGATGCCGTTGGGCGGCAGTGAGAAGCTCAGGTCCTCGATGAGCACGCGGTCGTCGAAGCCCTTGGTGAGGTTCTTGACCTCGACCACGGTGTTGCCCAGGCGCGGACCCGGCGGGATCTGGATCTCCTCGAAGTCCAGCTTGCGGGTCTTGTCGGCCTCGGCGGCCATCTCCTCGTAGCGCTGGAGGCGGGCCTTGCTCTTGGTCTGGCGGGCCTTGGCGTTGGAGCGGACCCATTCCAGCTCGTCCTTGAGCCGCTTGGCCTTCTTGGCGTCCTTTTGCCCCTCGACCTTCAGGCGGGTCTGCTTGGTCTCCAGGTAGACGCTGTAGTTGCCCTCGTAGGGGTAGAACTGGCCCCGGTCCAGCTCCAGGATCCACGTGGCGACGTGGTCCAGGAAGTACCTGTCGTGTGTGATCGCGATGATGGTGCCCGGGTACTTGGCCAGGTGCTGCTCCAGCCAGTTCACGCTCTCGGCGTCGAGGTGGTTGGTGGGCTCGTCGAGCAGCAGCAGGTCGGGCTGCTCCAGCAGGAGCTTGCACAGGGCCACGCGGCGCTTCTCGCCGCCGGAGAGCTGGGTGACGGAGGCGTCGCCGGGCGGGCAGCGCAGCGCGTCCATCGCCTGCTCCAGCTGGCTGTCCAGGTCCCAGGCGCCCCGGTGGTCGAGCTGCTCCTGGAGCTTGCCCATCTCCTCGAGCAGGTCGTCGGAGTAGTCCGTCGCCATCTGCTCGGCGATCTCGTTGAAGCGGGTCAGCATCGCCTTGGTCTCGGCGACGCCGTCCTCGACGTTCTCCAGGACGGTCTTGTCCGGGTCGAGGTGGGGTTCCTGCGCGAGCAGGCCGACGGTGAAACCGGGCATGAGCCTCGCCTCGCCGTTGGACGGCTGCTCGATGCCGGCCATGATCTTCAGAAGCGTCGACTTACCCGCACCGTTGGGGCCCACGACGCCGATCTTGGCTCCGGGCAGGAACGACCCCGAAACGTTGTCCAGGACGACTTTGTCGCCGTGCGCCTTGCGCACGTTGTTCATGGTGTAGATGTACTCCGGCATGAGTCCAAGCCTAGGGTGTCGCGGCCAATGCCCCCGCCATGGCCCGGGCCCGCGGGAGCCGGTTCCGGGCGGCGGTCGCGACCGAAAAGGCCGTGGTTCCACGGCCCGAGGCGGCGGGTCCGGTCCCGGGCCTCCCGTCGCGGCCGCGAGGCCGCCGCCCCCTCACTCCCGCGGCCGTTGGCTCCTCGCCCGCAGCCAGCGGGGCGTGAACTCCCGCCAGCGCTCCACGGGCAGCCCCCAGGCCAGGGCCCGGCTCATCAGCACCGCCATCGAATAGCCGGGGTCGGCGGCCAGGGCCACCTCCAGCGCCGCGGCGGCCAGGGGCTCGTCCCCGCGCTGCCAGGCGGCGACCGCCAGCAGCGAGGCGGGCGCCGCCCGCTGGTGCCGGGGCAGGTGGCGGGTGACCCGGGCCCACAGTTGCTGGTGCGCGGGGGCCGCCTCGGCGGTGATGCGCGCCCACGCCTCGTCGCGCACCCGGATCTCACCGAGGTAGACCCCCAGCCAGGCCAGTTCCTCCCGGTCGGTGACGCCCCGGCCCGCCCGTTCGGCCCGCACCGCCGCGAGCACGGCGCTCAGACCGCGGTCGGTGAGCGAGCCCCGCATCCCCTGTTCCAGGAGCCGTCGGGCGTGCGCCTGCACCTCCTCGGCGACCACGTCCATCGCGGCGCGTTCGGAACCGTGCACGGGCCGCAGCACCTCCCGCACCCGCTCGATCTCGGCCGTGACCCCGGAGAGCGGCTGGACCGGGACGATCCCGTGCAGGACCGCGCTGGCCGGGACGGTGGAGCGGTCCACGTTGACCACGGTCCCCTCCACCGGACAGCAGTCGGCCCTGGCACAGGTGTAGGACCAGTACCGGCCGCCGGTGACCCGCAGGGCGTCGACGACGGTCAGGCCTCGGCTCCGGGCGGCGGACAGGATCCTGTCCACGTAGGGCGTGACCCGTTCGGGCGGCCCGTAGGCCACGGCCACCAGGGCGGTGCAGCCCTCCGCGACGGCCATGTCCACGGGGACGACCGCGCGTTCCAACGGGTCGCCGGAGGCGGCCAGGCGGTCCAGGTCCGCGCAGAACGCCGAGTGCACGCCCTTGTCGCGCACGGCGAGGACCACGATCCCCGGATCGGGCGGCGTGCCCACCAGGTAGGGCAGGGTCGCGATGATGTCGGTCGGGTTGGTGAGGGTGAGGGCCGCGCCCGCCGCGGCGGGGCCGGTCGGCCCCGACCCGCCGGGGCTCCGGGGCGGGGGAACGGGGGCGCCGTCACCCGGGGAGCGCCCGGGCGCGGTCGGACGGTCGGACGGGGCGGGACGGTCGGGAGCCCGCGCGGAGTCGAGGGGGCGTCGGGGGTCGGAGGGGCCGAGGGAGTGGTGCGGCTGGTCAGAGTGCATATCTTCACGGTGCGTGATCCGACGGTTCGGGCGCAACGCCCTTCTTCGCGCTGTGGACAACTCCGCCAGACCACGAAACCGCGGGTCAGGGAAGTTCGGTGTGCTCGGTGGGGTCCTTGGGATCCGTTTGACCGGGGATCTCTCCTCCCCGCGGCCCCGGGATCTTGCCGCCGCTCCCGGTGCGCCCGGCGGGCAGGCACACGCGGTTGCGGCCGGTCTCCTTGGCCCGGTAGAGCGCGAGGTCGGCCGCGGTGAGCAGCTCCACCAGGTCGTTGCCGTGGTCGCCGATGACGGCCGCGCCGATCGAGATGGTGATGGACACCGGCACGTCGTCCACCGCGATCTCCATGCGTCCCACCTGGGAGCGCAGGCGCTCGGCGGCCCGCCAGGCCTCGGCGGTGTCGGAGCCGGGCAGCAGCACCACGAACTCCTCTCCGCCGAACCGGCCGAGCAGGTCGGACTGGCGCAGCTGCTGGGCGATGGTGGTGGCGACGCCGAGCAGCACCTGGTCGCCGAACAGGTGCCCGTGGTTGTCGTTGACCCTCTTGAAGTGGTCGATGTCGATGATCAGCACCGCCGCCCTGCCCCGCGAGGAGCGGGCCCTGGCGATCTCCACCGACGCCTCCTGCTCCCAGGTGGGGGCGTTGAGCAGGCCGGTCTTGGGATCGGTCCGTGCGGCCATCTGGAGCTGCTGGTACATCAGGCTGCGCTGGAGCAGCAGCACGGGGGGGACCGCGATGACCAGCAGGAACAGCGACAGGTGCGCGAGGATGGCGACGGTGACGCCGACGCATAACTCGACGGCGTCCACGATGAGGGCCTCGCGGTCCCACATGGGCCGCAGGGTGTGCCCGGGGCCGCTGCTGATCCGCGCGGCCACCGCGACGAGCAGGTTGTTGAGGACGGTGAACCCCGTGCAGCACAGCACGGCGACGAGCACGCCGGGGCCCGTGGTCAGGTACTCGTGCGCGCCGGGGGTGCCGCTGAGCCCGTCGACGAGGCCGCCGCCCCAGATCGAGTGCCAGGTCACCGAGGCCAGGAACCCGGACAGGGCGATGGAGGCGGCGTTGAACACCCGCCGGTGGAGCAGCGCCCGGCGCGTGCGGTACTGGAGCATCAGGAAGACGGGCACCGGGAGGATCAGCGCGTACAGCGGCGGCAGCAGGAGGACCGCCGGAAACCACCAGGCCCCCAGGAAGTCCCGGTTGATCCCGGCCGGCGTGCCGAGGCGGCGGCCCGCCTCCACGCAGAGCACGGCGCCCGTCAGCAGCGCGACCAGGGTGACCAGGTCCATCACCGCCGGGGCGGTCAGCGCCACCGCGCCTCCGAACAGGAACAGCGTCGCGGACACGAGCAGAGCCATGTAGACGATCAGTCCGCGTGGCTGCTGGAGGATCGGCCAGCGCGGACGTTCGTCCTCAGGACGACCGGCCGGCGCGATCGACTTCTCAGAGATGCTCACCGTTGCGCCTCCCTCCTCACATCGCTCTCCACCGTCCGACTCCTACACCCGCCTCTGATGGGTCCACCGCCTCCCACGGTTCTCCCTTCGACGGGGTTGTTTCGCCGCGCGTTCCCTTACGGTGCCAGTCGGTTACGACAACGGGGTGTCGGAGCCCGACAGCGGTGCGGCACGCCAGTCCCGCGACACGCTCCACTTTACATTACGTTGGGTAATAACTTAATTGCTGATTGTGTGATCTCCATGGGTAACGGCTTACGGCCGGGGCACCCGGTTTTCACGGGGTTGGGCTCAGCGGTGATCTAGGGCATCCTGCCGTAGGGACCCTCCACGGTAGCCACTGTGTGGCACGGCGTGTCGACCGCCTGACACCCCGAACGCCTGGGCCCCCAAGGCACTCACTACAAGGAGCACACATGTACAACGGCACTGTCTGGGTCTAGAACCCGTTACAGCTGAGTGAAGATCACCGGGGACGGGCGGCGCGGTGCCGCCCGTCCCCGGCCTCGGAAACGCGATGGGGCTCCGGCCGGGGCTTCAGCGCCCCTCCCGGACCCCGGGCTCAGTCCGCCGTCCTGGCCACCTCGTAGGCCGCCCGGAACGCCCGGTACCTGGCCAGTTCGGCCTCCAGGGGCTCCACCACGCGCAGCCCGGCGATCTCCCGGACCCGGGCGGAGGCCGTGCGCTCCACGTCCTCGCGGCGCTGGACCGCGGCCACCTCGACGAGGTTGCCGCAGCCCACGCCGGTCAGCCAGCCCACCAGCAGGGCCGCGACCACCAGGACGCCGGAGTAGGCGGCGAACACCGGGTCGTCGAACACCACCAGGCCGGTGATGCCGCCGCCCAGCCAGCTCGACAGGGTCACCACGGCCCAGGCCAGGCCCAGGCCCGCGACCGCGAGCAGCGCGTACTGGGCCGCACGGGCGACCTTCCACCACGACGGGCTCCGGTCGGGATCGCCGACCGCCCCGGCCACGGCCTGCCCCAGTTCGGCGGGCAGCTCGGGAACGGCGCCGCGGGCCACGGCGCGCATGCGGCGGCGCCACATCGGGGGCATGCCCTCCGAGATACTGTCGGCGGCCTCGCCCAGCGCGGTCTCCAGTTCGGCCTCGTGCGCGTCCACCGGGCCGCCCACACCGCTGCCGCTGTCGCGGCGCAGGAAGTCCAGCTGGACCGCGGCGAGCGGGTCCTTGCCCAGCCGCAGCGAGCGGCGGGCCACCGGCCAGCCGACCTGGCGTCTGCCGCGCCGGACGTCGTTGGTCTCGGTGACGTCGGCGACCGCCGCCACACCGGCCGCGTTGGCCAGCCCCTCCTGGACGCGGGCGCGCACCTGGGCCGGGACCGACTCGGGCACCGCGCCCTCGCCCTGGAACTCCCCGAAGGGCTCGACCACCTGGTCCAGGTCGGCGGCCAGCCGGTCCACCAGCGCGCGCCGCTCGCGCACCGTCTCGGCGAGGAACTCGCGCAGGTCGCGGATGCCCTGGCCGGTGAGCGTGGACGTGGTGATCACCCGCGGGTGCACCCCCGACTCCGTCTCCAGCAGGCTGCGCAGGTCGGTGAGCAGTTCCTCCAGCTCGTCGGGCTCGACCTTGTCGACCTGGTTGAGGACGGCGACGGTGACCGCGCCGTGCCCGGCCATCTGGGCCAGGTAGCGGTGGTGCACCGCGGCGTCGGCGTACTTCTGCGGGTCGAGCACCCACACCAGCAGGTCCACCGAGCCGATGAGGCGGTCGGCCTCGGCGGTGTGCATGCTGCGGACGGAGTCGTGGTCGGGCAGGTCGAGCAGGACCAGGCCGGTCAGCTCGGAGTTGCCCGTGTCCAGGACGCTGGTGCGCGAGTGGCGGTAGCGGGTCGGGACGCCCAGCCAGCCCAGGAGGGCGTCGGCCCCCTCGTGGCCCCACACGCAGGCGTGCGCCTTGGAGGTGGTGGGCCGGGTGACGCCGGTCTGCGACAGCTGGAGCCCGCACAGGGCGTTGAACAGCGAGGACTTGCCGCTGCCGGTGCCGCCCGCCAAGGCGACCACGGTGTGGTCGCCCGACAGCCGCAGCCGGGCCCCGGCGTGGTCGAGCAGTTGGGTGGACCGGGCGACGAGTTCCTGCGGCAGGTCGTCGCGGCCCAGTTCGGTGAGGGCGGACAGCGCGTCCAGGCGCTCGATCAGCTCGGCCCGGGTGGTGGAGCGGGTGGAGTGCCAGGTGTCGTGGGTGGTGGGACGGTACTCCTCGTCCCCCTCCGCGTCGGCGGCGGTGTCGGCGCCCACGGCGCGGAAGGCGCCGGAGACCGCGGAGGGACCGGGGACGCGGCGGGGCAGCGGTTCGCTCCCCTCCGCGGCGTCGGATCCGGCCGGCGCGGGCTCCTCGGACGCCTCGTGCTCACCCGGTTCAGGGGAGGCCTCCCGGGCACGGGGCGGATCCTGGTCCCCGCCCCCGTCCTCGGGCTGCTGGCCGACGACCGGGAAGGCGCCGGTGGCGCGCCCGGCGATACGGGTGTCGTCGGCGGCCTCGGCGAGGCTGCCCACCCATCCGGCGAGCCCGTCGGGGTCCTCATGGTGGTCCTCGGCGGGGCGGCGGGCCCCCTCGCGCTCCCTGTCGGCGAGGGACCGCGCGTGGCGCCCAGAGCGCCGCTGCGCGGCGGGGGACGGCGCCGGGTCCTCCGGCTCCGCGTCCGTACCGCGCGGAGCGCCCTGGTCGCTCTGGACACCCCGGTGCGGGGCCCCGGCGCCCGAGGGGTCGGGGTAGGCCGCGATGCCGTCGTAGGCGGGATCCTCGGAGCCCGCGTCGGACACGGCGTGGTCGGGGTGCTCGGGCACCGGCACGGTGTACCCGCGCCAGGGCCCGGACGCCGCGTCGCCGCGGGGGCGCCCGTCGTCACCGGCGCCGGACGCGCTCTGTCCGCTCTCGCGGTCCTCGTCCTCGGCGCGGGCGTGCGCACCGGGCTCCCCGTGCGCCTGCGCGGGGTTCCATTGAGTCGTCATCGTGCAATCTCAAGGTTGTACGTGGCCTGGTAGAGCTGGACGGCGGTGTCCTCGGACGGGATCGCGGCAGACGCCAGGGCGCTGTCGAAGGGCACGCGCTCGCGGTCGAGCAGCCCCTGGACGCGCTGGCGCAGGTCGTCCCGTGCCGCTGCGCCAATGCTACGCAGTGACTGGGCGCCGAACAGCCCCTTGAGCAGGCGCTGCGGGGAAGGGCCGGAGGCCTCGGCCGCGTGGGCGCCGCCTCCGGAGCGGGACCGCTCGTAACCGAGCAGGTCGATGATCAGGACCAGGGCGACGACGTCGTGGTCGAAGGTGACGAACCGCGCCACGGAGCGCTTGGTGGCGCCGCTGGCGGTGGTCATCTCGGCGACGCCGCGCTGCCACTCGGTGATCTCCTGGCGGATCTGCTGTGAGAGCAGGCCGGTGCCGGGCTGGTTGAGGGCCTTGGAGGCGAGGTCGCCGCCGCCGGGGACCTCGCGCCACCTGCGCTCGACCTCGTCGGAGGCGCGTTCGCAGGTGGAGACCACCAGGGCCTCCAGGCCGTCGCGGACGGCGCGCTCCAGGGCGCCGACCCGCTGGCCGCGCTCGGCCTGTTCGGCGCGGCCGCCCCGGCGCGTGCGCCTGCCGCGCGGGCGCAGGCTCCTGGTGAGCTCTCCCCCGGCCGCCACCTCCTGCCAGCGGGCCAGCAGCGATCCGCGCAGAAGGGAGCCGTCGGCCAGGCTGGTGTCGACGCGGTCGCGGGCGGCGGCGTAGGAGTCGTCGACGGCGGCGGCGAGGGTGCGCCCGGTCTCGATCTGCGCCTCCACCTGGCGGGCCAGTTCGGGCACCCGCGTCCGGAAGCTGTCGATGACGCCGATGAAGGTGCGCCGTGAGACGCGGTCGCGCTGCTCGGCCTCGCCCGCGACCTCCGCCAGGTAGTCGCGGATGTGGTCGGCGACGTTGGAGGTGAAGCGCTCGCCCCGGATCTGGTCGGTCTCGGGGATGGCGAACCGCGCGGCCGCGCCCAGGCCGTTGGCCTCCAGCATGGCGCCGAAGTGGTCCAGGAGCTGTCGCCTGCCCCTGCGCGGCACCCGGGAGAGCACGACGGCCAGGGAGGTGTCGCGGTCGCGGGCGACCTGGAGGAACTCCCACACGCGCGCGTCGGCGTAGCGGCTGCTGGTGGTGACGAACACCCACAGGTCGGCGGCGTCGAGGAACTTGGCCGCGAACTCGTGGTGCGCGGCGACGGCGGAGTCGACGTCGGGGGTGTCGAGCAGGGCCACGCCCGGGGGCATGGCCTCGGTGGCGGCGAGCACGAGCATGCCGTCCTTGCCCGGCATGGCCAGGCCCTGCTGGCGCACGCGCGGCAGGGAGGGGATGAAGGAGGCTTCGCTGAACCAGTCGACGTCGGCGGGGTTGCAGGCCAGGACGGGGCTGTTGGTGGTGGGGCGGCGCACGCCCGTGGTGGTGACCTGTTCGCCGACCAGGCTGTTGACCAGGGTGGACTTGCCCGCTCCGGTGGATCCGGCGACCGCGATCAGCAGCGGGATGTCAGGGCGGCGGACCCGGGGCAGGACGTAGTCGGAGAGCTGGGCGAGCACGTCCGCCTGGAGGGCGCGGCCCTCCTCGTCACTGGGCAGGCCCTCGGCGAACTCCAGGTCCCGGATGTGCTTGCGCAGTGCTTCCAGGACCTGTTCGAAGTGGTTCTCTTCGGGTTGGGGGGCGCGGTGCTTGGCCGGTCCGGCGGCGAGCGGCACGGTGGGCCCCCGTCGGGCGCTGACGGCCGCGGTGTCCGCCTCGCGCGCGGGTGCGGAGCCCTGGGCGGGCTGTTCGGAGGTGGCGGCCGGTCCGGTTCCGAACCGGTCCGGAGCGCCGGGACCGTTGGTCCCCGGTGCGGCCGACGGCCGGGTCATGATCGGGGTGCCCTCCTCATCGGTGCTGACGGTTCCCGCCGCGGAGCGACGTACGCCGCGGGCGGAGGTCTCACTGGAGATCGCGCCCGGTCGCCAGTCGACGGGTCTCGAACTGGTTTCCCGTGTGCAGTATGTCAAGATCCCGCGCTGTTTTGACCACTTCTCCGATGATCACCACCGCGGGGGGCCGCACTCCGGCCGATCGGGCCGCGGCGGCGATGGTGGCCAGCGTACCGGTGACGGTCCGCTGCCCCGGCAGTGTGGCCTCCTGTACCACCGCCACAGGGGTGTCGGCGGATCTGCCGTGGGAGACGAGGGCCTCGGCGATCGCCTCGATCCGCTCCACCCCCATGAGGACGACGACGGTACCGCCCGCGCGGGCGAGTCCGGCCCAGTCGACCGTGGAGCGCTCGTCCCCGGGGGGCACGTGCGCGGAGACGATGTGCAGGTCCTGGGCCACGCCTCGGTGGGTGGCGGGGATGCCCGCGCTGGCCGGGGCGGCGAGCGCGCTGGTCACACCGGGCACGGCGATGACGGGGATCCCCGCGGCGGCGCAGGCGGCGGCCTCCTCGCCGCCGCGGCCGAAGAGGAAGGAGTCCCCGCCCTTGAGCCGCACCACGAACTTCCCGCGTCCGGCGCGGTCGACCAGGGTCGCGTTGATCTCCTCCTGGGTCATGGACCGGCCGTAGGGGATCTTGGCGGCGTCGACGATCTCGACGTCGGCGGGCAGGCGGTCCAGGAGGGAGGTGGGGGCGAGCCGGTCGACCACCACCACGTCGGCCTGGGAGAGGAGCTGCTGTCCCCGCACCGTGATCAGGCCGGGGTCGCCGGGGCCTCCTCCCACGAGCGCGACGCCGCGCAGGCGCTCGCGTCCGCGGCGGGCGTCGAGGGTGCCGTCGGCGAGGCCGTCGACGACGGCGTCGCGCAGTCCGGCCGAGCGGCGGGGGTCTCCGGAGGCGACGACGCCCACGGTGACCCCGGCCGCGCTGCCGCTGGCGGGGGTCCAGGCGGAGGAGGCGTGGCGGTCGTCGGCGCGCACGCACCACACGCGGGCGTTCTCGGCCTCCTCGGCGACGGCGGCGTTGACGCGGGGGTCGTCGGTAGCGGCGTGCACGAGCCAGTGGGCGGGGGCGTCCGGGCCCGCGACGTCGCCGGGGGCGTAGGGGCGCCGGTGCCAGGTGAGGCGCCCGGCCGAGGCGAGGTCCTCCAGGGCCGCCGAGGCCTCGGGGGAGACGAGGGTGACGCGGGCCCCGGCCTCGATGAGCACGGGGACGCGCCGCTGGGCGACCCTGCCCCCTCCGACGACGAGGACGTCGCGTCCCCGCATGCGCAAACCAAGGAGATAGGTCATGTGTCGCGCCCCTTCGGTCGTCCGTGCCGGTCCCCGGCGACGACGGCGGGGTGCTGGCGGAGGAGGACCGCCAGCCGCCGGCGATAGTTCGGCGATTGCTCCAAAAGTACCTTGTCAAAGAGGTATTACGCGGGTGTAAACGGGTCCCGCGTCGGGGGTGTGAGCCCGCCCGCACCGGGGGCCGGCGCGGGCGGGGGGCGGTGGGCCGCTCCAGGTCAGGAGGCGGTGGAGACGCCCGCGTCGTCGAAGGTGGCGACGTCGTGCAGGACGCGCGCCGCGCTCTGGAGCAGCGGCAGCGCCAGCAGCGCCCCGGAGCCCTCGCCCAGGCGCATCTCCAGGTCGACCAGGGGGCGCAGGCCCAGGTGCTCCAGGGCCAGGCTGTGCCCGGGCTCGCTGGAGCGGTGCCCGGCGAAGCAGGCGCTGAGGGCCTCCGGGGAGATCGCGGCGGCGGCCAGGGCGGCCGATCCGGCGATGACCCCGTCCAGCAGCACCGGAACGCGCAGGGCCGCGCCGCCGAGCACGAACCCCGCCAGGGCGGCGTGCTCCAGGCCGCCCAGGGCGGCCAGGGTGCCGATGGGGTCGGCCGGGTCGACGGGGTGCGCGGCCAGGGCGCGGCGCACCACGTCGACCTTGTGGGCGTACACGGCGTCGTCCACACCGGTGCCCCGTCCGGTGGCGTGCGCGGGGTCGGCTCCGGTGAAGGCGCACACCAGGGCGGCGGCCGGGGTGGTGTTGGCGATGCCCATGTCGCCGGTGACCAGGCAGCGGTTGCCCGCGGAGACCAGGTCGCGGGCGACCTCGATGCCGCACTCCAGTGCCTGGAGGGTCTGCTCGCGGGTGAGCGCGGGCCCCTGGGTGAGGTCGGCGGTGCCGCGCGCGACCTTGCGGGCCAGCAGGCCGGGGGCACGGGGCAGGTCCGCGGCCACGCCGACGTCCACGACGGTGACCTCGGCGCCGACCTGGGCGGCGAAGGCGTTGACGACGGCGCCGCCCTCCAGGAAGTTGTGCACCATCTGGGCGGTGACCTCCTGGGGCCAGTGGGTCACCCCCTGGGCGTGCACGCCGTGGTCGCCCGCGAACACGGCGACGGCGGCCGGGTCGGGGATCGGCGGCGGGCACTGCCCGAAGATCCCGGCCAGCTGGACCGAGACCTCCTCCAGGAAGCCGAGGGAGCCGGGCGGCTTGGTCATCCGGTCCTGGCGGTCCCTGGCCTCCTCCATCGCGCGGGTGTCCAGCGCTCCGACGGCGGTGATGGTCTCCTCCAGCAGGCTCGTGGGTTCCCGGCCGGGCAGACCGCGGCGGCCGTAGCGGTCGTGGTGCACCGCCCAGGACAGGGGGCGCTCCCTGGCCCAGCCGGAGAGGCTGAGCTCGGACTCGGCGGGGAACTCCTCCACGTAGCCGACGCACAGGTAGGCGGCCACGTCCAGGTGGGCGGGGAGTTCGAGGGCGCGCGCGACGTCGCGCTCGTCGACGAAGGTGAGCCAGCCGACGCCCAGGCCCTCGGCGCGCGCGGCGATCCAGAGGTTCTCCACGGCGAGCGCCGCGGCGTGGTCGGCGCTCAGGGGACGGGCGTGGCGGCCCCGGGCGTGCCGTCCTCCCCGTGTGGGGTCGACGGTGACGGCGATGTTCAGGGGCGCGTCGAGGACCGCCTCGGCCTTGAGTCCGGCGAAGGCGCGGGCGCGGACGCCCGGCGGCGCGTGGGCGTGGTCCTCGCGCTCGGCCGCGGCGAGGTCGCCCACGCGGGCGCGCAGGCCGGGGTCCTCGACGACCAGGAAGTCCCAGGGCTGGGAGTCGCCGACGCTGGGGGCCTGGTGGGCGGCCTCCAGGACGCGGATGAGCACGTCGTGGGGCACGGGGTCGGGCAGAAAGCCCGTCCGGACGTCGCGGCGTTCGCGGATGGCCCGGTAGACGGCGGCGCGCTCGGCCTCGCCGTAGGCGTGGACGGAGCCGTTGCCGGCCCGCTCGGGAGCCTGGGCGGTGGACGCGGCCGCGGGCTCGGGGGCGGACTGGACAGGGGGCCCGGTGGGCCTGGGCAGGGGCTCGGCTGGTTCGTGTGCGTGCATGCTCTGCTCCGGCTCGGTGGTCGCGGAGTGCTGGTCCGCGCGTCCGTGGTCTGTGGTCGGTGCTCCGGCGTCCCCGGTCCCCGCCTCCTCCAGGTCGGCGGTGGCCCCGGGCGGGCGGACGGTTCGGGCGGGGTGCGCGGCCGGGCGTGCGGGTGCCGCCGGACGGGTGGGAGCAGCCGGGCGGGCGGAAGCCGCAGGGGGTGCGGACGTGTCCGGGCGGGCGGGCACCTCGGTGTTCGGGGGCTCGGCGGGGAGCGCGGACGCCGCGGTGTGCACGGGTTCGGCGGGGCGCGGGGGCGCCGGCGGTTGGGCGGGGGCGCCCGGGCGTGCGGGCGCCGCCGGACGGACGGGTACGGCCGGACGTACGGGCGTGACCGGGCGGGCGGGTGCGGCGGCTCGGGCGGTCGTCGTGCCGTGCGCGGGCGTGGACGGATGGGCGGGGGCCGCCTCCTGCGGGCGCGCCGCCTTCGCGAGCACCGCCGACCTCGCGAGCGCGGCCGCGTCCGCGAGCGCCGTCGAGGGCTTCGGCTCGGCGGGGGGCTCCTGCTCAGCCGGGGGCTCCGGATCGGCCGGACCGCTGGGCCCCGCCGGATGTTCGGACTCGGCGGAGGGAACGATCCGCTCCGGGCCCACTGGGCTCTCGGGGCTCTCGGGGCTCTCGGGGCTCTCGGGAACCGGACTCGGCACGGCTCCCGGGCTGGCCGCATCGGTCCCGGTGGGGCGCTCGCCGCCGTGGGAGGGAATGACGTCGGGCCGGTGCGGCGACCCGGTCGGCGACGGCGCGTCCACTGCGAACTCGACCGCCGGCTCGGCCTCCGGTCGCGGGGCCGGGGGGATGTCCAGGGGAAGCGCGCCGTAGGGCGAGACCGGGGCGGAGGGGACCCGTGGCGCGGGGTCGGCCGGTGCGGGGGGCCGGGGCCGCTGCCGGAACGGGTTGGCCGTGCCCGAGGAGCCGCGCGGAGGTTGGGCCCGGGCGCCGCGCCCGCTCTCGGGGAGCCCGTCGAACAGGCCGCCGAGGCGGGGACCGGCTCCCGAGGAGGGTCTGCCACCCTTCCAGCGGGACGGCTCGGCTCCGCCCTCCTCGCCGCGCCGGGCGTCCTCGCGGTCGTCTCTGGTCATGATCGCTCCACGCAAGAGGTGTTGTGACGGGCCCGTCTCCGCCTGGTCCGGCATAGACCGGTAAGCGTAGTCCGCCGCTTCCGTGCCGCCCGCACGGGTCCTGCGGACCCGGGGCGGCCGGTACCGACCCGGCCGCCGGAGCTCCCGGGTCATCACCAACTGTGCCAGAGACCGAGCGGGCGCGCGCTGGCTCCGGGAACAGGCCAGACGCGGGAAACAGGGCCGAGGCCGGGAACCCCGTGGGCGTGCTCTGGCCCCGGCAACGGGCTCGATCCAGACGGCGCGACGGCCGGGAGCCCCGGGGGCGCGCCCTGGCTCCGGCGGCCGTCCGCGCGCACGGCCCCGTACGCGGACGCGCCTCACCGGGCGAGCAACTCCCCCAGCGCGTCCGTCAGGACCCGGTGGACGGCGGGTTCGCGGACCGCCACCCGGAACCACTCCGGGCCGAGGCCGGGAAAGGTGTCACCGCGCCGGACGGCGATCCCCCCTTCGCGGAGGCGGGCCCGCAACCGGTCCGCCTCCGGGTCCGCGACCAGCAGGAACGAGGCCCGCGCTCCCGGGACCACCCGCAGGCCCAGGTTCCGCAGGCCCGCGGCGAGGTCGTCGCGGTGCTCGGTCAGGGACCTCGCCCAGGCGTCGGCCTCGGCGAGGGCCTCCGGCCTGCAGCACGCCTCCATCGCGACCAGGGCGGGCGTGGACACCGACCACAGGGGCTGTGCCCCGGAGAACCTGGCCACCAGGTCGGGTTCGGCGAGCAGGTACCCGGCGCGCAGCCCGGCGAGGGACCAGGTCTTGGTGAGGCTGCGCACCACCACCAGGCCCGGCAGGTCCCCGCGGGAGGCCAGCGACTCCGTTTCGCCGGGAACGCAGTCGGCGAAGGCCTCGTCGACGACCAGTACGCGTCCGGGGCGGGCCAGCCCGGCCAGGGCCGCTGCGGGGTGGAGCACGGAGGTCGGATTGGTCGGGTTGCCCACCACGACCAGGTCGGCGTCCTCGGGGACCAGCCTGGGGTCGAGCGTGAAGTCCGGTTCCAGCAGTACCCGGTCCACGGCGTGCCCGGCGGCGCGCAGGGCGGCCTCGGGCTCGGTGAACTGGGGGTGCACGACGACCGCCCGCCGGGGGTTCAGGGTCCGAGCCAGGAGGACGAAGGCCTCGGCCGCCCCGGCGGTGAGCAGGACCTCGCCCGTCTCCCGTCCGTGGCGCCGGGCGACCGCCTCCCGCGCGCGGGAGGGGTCGGGGTAGGCGCCCAGACCGGTCAGCGAGTCGGCGAGGAGCCGCCCCAGCCAGGCGGGCGGCGTCCGGCCCCGCACGTTGACGGCCAGGTCGAGCAGTCCGCCGCCGACCTCGGCGTCACCGTGGTGGCGCAGGTCGTGGCCCGCGCCCATGTACTCCCCCACCCCGTATGTTCCTTTCTTCGCAGGAAAAACATCGCACCATACGGCATCACCAGCCCTTCCTGATAACAGGGGGTGCCTTCGCCACATATTCGGACGTGCCGTTGGTGGCGCGGCTCACGGCCCTGTGTCAGGGTGTGCGCGTTCCCATCCTCAGGGCCCTCCCCCCGCCCGATCCGAGAGAACGGACACACGATGCGAAGGCGTACCCTCCTGGCCGGTGCCACCGCCGCCGCGGGACTGACCGCGCTGGGCACCGCGCTCCCCTCCGCCCGCCCCGCGCAGGCCGACACCGGCGGCGACCGCATCGTCCCCCGCGTGCTGGCGGAGTCCTCCACCTCACACGGACTCGTCCGCCCCGGCCTGCGCTTCGACATGGTGGCCGTCACCGGTGACCCCGGAGAGGCCGACGCGGCGGTCCGCTTCGAGACCGCCGGCGGCCTGGGCTCGTGGAACCCGGTGCACCTGCACACCGGGGGCCGCGACGACCGGGACCCGGTCGCGGCCGCGCTGGTGCGCGCGCCCGAGGGCGCCACCGGTTACGAGACGCGTTCGAGGGGGGAGACCGCGGCCGTGAACCTGCGCGACGGGGAGGGGCTGCGCTTCGGCGGCCCCGCACAGGCGTCGCTGTCCGCGGAGGCCTCCGGCACGCCGCGCGGCCGGATCAGCGTCCCGTTCCGCACCCGCGCGGGCTGGGGCGCCGACGAGTCCTGGCGCTTCGACGACCAGGGCGACGACCTGTGGGAGGCGGAGTTCCACCCCGTGCAGGCGCTGACCGTGCACCACACCGCGATGCCGACCGGGGACGACCACGCGGCGGACGTGCGGGCGGTGTACTACCTGCACGCGGTGCAGCAGCTGTGGGGGGACATCGGCTACCACGTGCTCATCGACCCCGACGGGGTGGTCTACGAGGGCCGCCACTCGGGCGAGGACGGCGTGCCGGTCTTCTCCGGGATCCCGCGGCCGGGGCGGGCCGAGTCGGTGACCGCGGGGCACGCCTACGGGTTCAACCAGGGCAACGTGGGCGTGTGCCTGCTCGGGGACTTCACCGACGAGCTGCCCACGCGGGCGGCGCAGGACTCCCTGGTCGACGTGCTGCGCGTGCTGTGCGCGGTGACCGGCGTGGACCCGGCCGGACAGATCGAGTACGTCAACCCTGGCACGGGCGTGGTCACGCCGGGCGACGCGATCTCCCGGCACCGCGACTGGCTGGAGACCGAGTGCCCGGGCAACGCCTTCTCCGAGGTGTTCGACAGCGCGGTCCGCCAGCGCGTCATCGCGGGCCTGGCCTAGGAACGGCGGACGGGGGTGCCCGCCGGAGCCGCGGTCCGCACGCGGTCCACGGCCGCGCCGACGGGTACTCCCTGGTCGGGGCGGTACCATCCGCCCCTCGGGGCTTGTGGGAAAACCCGGGTGCGGCACTCGGGCTCTGCGCGTATCGTGAGCGCACTCCGACCCGAGGGGAGAGGCGTGACCATCGCACAAGACAGACCGATGCTGCCGTCAGTGATCCTGGAGACCGAGCGCCTGCGGCTGCGCCCGTTCGTCGAGGGCGACGTCGACGACGTGCACGCGTCCTGCACCGACGCCGAACTCCAGCGCTGGCTCCCCCTCCCCCTTCCCGGGGTGCCCTACACCCGGGAGGAGGCCGAGCGGTGGTGCTGTGAGGTGGCCCCCGCCCTGCGCACCAGCGGTGAGGGACAGCAGTGGGCCATGGTCGAGCGGGAGTCCAAGCGGCTCGTGGGCTCGGTGGGCCTGGTGCGTGTCGTGTGGGCGTCGATGAACACCGAGGTCGGGTACTGGGTCTCGCCGTGGGGCCGCGGCCGCGGGTACGCGACGGAGGCCGCCGTGGCCGTCTCCCGCTGGGCGTTGGACCAGGGCTTCCAGCGGGTGGAGATCAAGGCCGCCACCGGCAACACCGGGTCGCGCCGGGTCGCGGAGCGGTCGGGTTTCAGCCTGGAGGGCGTCGAACGCAGCGCGATGCCGCTGCACGAGGGCCGCGCCGACCTGGCGGTGTACAGCCTGCTCCCCGGCGACCTGGGCTGACCGGCGCGCCCCGTCCGCACCGTGCTCCCCAGCCGCGTCGGGCAGCGCCCCGGTCACACCGGTCGTACCGGGGGTGTCCGGCGCCTGCCGCGCGAACGGATACCGTCCGAGCGGGTACCGCGTGCGCGGCGCCACCGGGGGTCGGCGGAGAGGGAGGCGGGCGGGCGCGGGGCGGGCGGCGTCAGCCGGGGTCCGGTGGGGTGAACGGCGAGCGGTCCGGGGGCCGCCCCCGAGCGCGCCCTACCCCCACACGCGGGAGAGCAGCCACCTTCCGGTGGCCGTGTCGTGGCGCAGTTCGTACACCCCCTGGGACTGGGCCGTGCCCGCCTCCACCCGCCAGTGCCTGCGCTCGGGCGCCTGGGACTCACGCGCCGGCGTCCAGTCCATGCGCAGCGTGACCCAGTGTTCGAGGATCCTGCGCACTCCGTACACCCTGCCGTTCCACACGAACCGGGCCGGGCGCCCCTCGTCCTCCACGACGGTCACCTCCGCCCCGTAGTACCGTCCCACGACACTTCCCCTCAGCATCATCCGCCTCCTGTCAGTCCCGGCACACGCCACCGGGACACCCATCCGTGGGGAAGACGCGGCCAGGTGTTCGAACGTGTGTTCTAATCCTAGCGAAAACCGGTGCCTCCGGGGAACCGTTTCGGCGCGAGGGGCATCCCCACGACTGACACGGCGCGTCCGCGCGCCGCTTTCGAACACCCCGCCCCCGGACCCGGGCACCGCGTCCGCGGAAGCCGAGGGCACAGTCAGTCCAGAGCACACCAGCGTGACGGCATCGGTACGCTGTGAGCGCGAACTCCACGATTCATACGAGGACCCCCAACTGTGACGTCGAACGGGCACCAGAGCGGCAAAACCCTGCGCGCGGGGGACCCGCGCGAACTCGACGGTTACCGCATCGTGAGCCGTCTCGGCCGGGGCGGCATGGGCACCGTCTACCTCGCCAGGGACGCCTCCGACCGACCCGTCGCAGTCAAACTCATCCACCCCGACCTGGCTGACGACGAGTCCTTCCGGCTGCGCTTCGCACGCGAGGTCGAGTCCGCGCGCCGCGTGGCCCGCTTCTCCACCGCGGGGGTGATCGGCGCCCGCCTGGAGGGCGATCCCCTCTTCATCGTCTCCGAGTACGTGCCGGGCCCGAACCTGGACGAGGCGGTCCGGGCGGACGGCCCGATGACGGGCGGCACCCTGGAGGGCCTGGCCATGGGCGTGGCCGCGGCGCTCACCGCCATCCACGGCTCCGGCGTGGTCCACCGCGACCTCAAGCCCGCGAACGTACTGCTCTCCCCGGTCGGCCCGAAGGTCATCGACTTCGGCATCGCCCGCGCCCTGGACGAGGCGGCGGACGCGGTCACCCGCTCCAGCCAGCTCATGGGCACCCCCTCGTACATGGCTCCGGAGCTGATCCTGGGCGAGCGGGCCACCGCGGCCGCCGACATCTTCGCGTGGGGCTGCCTGGTGGCCTTCGCCGGTACCGGCACCGCCCCCTTCGACGCCGCCACGGTGCCCGCCGTCCTGCACAACATCTCCTCGGCGCCGCCGCGCCTGGACGGCCTGGACCCGGACCTGTACGACCTGGTCAACGCGGCGCTGGACAAGAACCCGGCCAACCGGCCCACCTCCAAGCAGCTCCTGGCGCGGCTGACCGGCCAGGAGGACCCGCAGGAGGCCGAGGTGGAGCGCACGATCAGCACCTCGTGGGCCCCGCCGAGCAGTTCCCCGGTCCCGGGGCAGCCGCCCCAGGACACCGGGGCCCAGGAGAGCGGGCCCGCGGCGCACCAGACGCCGAGCGGACCGCAGCAGGTGGACGCGCGGCACCCGGACAGCGGGCCGCAGCAGGGCGCCGCGCTCCCGGACGGCGGCCAGCCCCTCCACACGCAGGCCGCGCAGTACAGCCCGTACGCGCCGCCCACCCGCGTCCAGCGCCCGGGACAGCCCCACGTGGTTCAGCAGCCCGGCGTGGAGCGGCACCACGGCGGCCCGGGTCCGCAGCCCCCGGGCCCGCAGCCGGGCAGGGGGCTCGGCGGGTACCCGTCCCAGGGCCAGCCTCCGGTCCACGGCCAGCAGGTCCCCGGCCACTACGCCAGCTCCGGCGGTCAGGCCCCCTGGACGCACCAGGCGCACGGCGGTTACGCGGCCTCGTCCCAGGGCCAGCCCGCCTTCAACGCCTACTCCGGCCCCGGAGGCCCGGGAAACCCCTCCGGACCGGGCGGCCCCGGCGGGGCGGGCCTGCCTCCCGGACGGTCCGGCGGCTCCCCGCGCGGGCGCAGGCGCCTGGTGGTGGTCGGCGCGGCCGCGGGCGCGGTCGTGCTGGTGGCCGCGGCGGGCACGGCGGTCCTGCTCAACGGGGGCCCGGAGATCCCGGAGAACACCGTCTCCGTCTACAACACCGATTTCACCACCGATCCGGGCTGGGTCAGCAGGACCTACGAGCACGAGGACTCCGACGGCTACTGGGCCGAGCGCAGGGGCGTCCTGCTCCAGCTCGACCCCGAGGACAGCCCCAGCCGGGGCGAGGTCGTATCGCTGGACCGCGAGGAGGTCCTGCCGGACGACGTCCTGGTGAGCACCACCGCGTACGTGGTCCAGGGCCCGGAACAGGCGACGTTCGGCGTGCGCTGCTGGGACAACGACGGCGAGGAGTACCGGAGCCAGTACGAGGGGCTGCTGCGCTACGACGGCCAGCGCGCGGAGATCCGCCGGATGCACGAGGGCGAGGGCGACATCACCCTCGGCGAGACCACCGACGTCGCCGGATACACCCCCCAGCCCCTCTTCGACGATGCGGTGCGCGAGGAGTACGGCTACGAGGAGCGCGATCCCCTCGGGTTCGACCACGAGGACATCCCCACCAACACCGTCACCCTCTCCTGCGCCCTGCAGGAGGACGGGGAGGGCGACGAGGTCATGGAGATCTCCCTGTGGGTCAACGGGGAGCACGCCGTGACCGCTGTGGACGAGGAGCCACTCCCCGACGACGCCGAGGCCGTGGAGGACCGCCGCAGGGTCGGCATCGTCACCCGCTCCGGACCGGGCAACGACTTCCTGGGCGTGCTGTACACCGCCTTCTCGGTCCACGAGATCCTCGAGGAGGACCAGTCGGCCAGCCCTCCGTGGCCTCTTCCGGATCCGAGCTGACATGATGCCGGGAACCGACCCGGAAGGAGCAGTGGACCCATGCGTGCCATCGTGATCGAGGAGAACGGCGGGCCCGAGGTGCTGCGGCTGGCCGAGAGGGACGACCCGGCGCCCGGTCCCGGGGAGGTCCTGATCGACGTCGAGGCCCGCGGGGTCAACTTCATCGACATCTACCAGCGCAGCGGCCTGTACGACGTCCCGCTCCCCTACGTCCCGGGGATGGAGGGCGCGGGCGTGGTGGCCGCCGTCGGCGAGGGCGTCACCGACCTGTCCGTGGGGCAGCGGGTCGGCTGGGCGATGGCCCCCGGCGCGTACGCCGAACGGGCCGTGGTCAAGGCCTCGCTGGTCGTCCCCGTCCCCGACGCGGTCTCCGCCGAGCAGGCCGCCGCCCTGCTGCTCCAGGGCATGACCGCCCACTACCTGGTCCGCTCGGTGTACCCGGTGGCCGAGGGCGACACCGTGCTGGTGCACGCGGCCGCGGGCGGCACCGGCCTGCTGGTCACCCAGCTGGCCAAGGAGCGCGGCGCGCGCGTCATCGGCACCGTGTCCACCGAGGAGAAGGAGCGCATCGCCCGTGAGGCGGGCGCGGACGAGGTGGTGCGCTACACCGAGACCCCCGTGGCCGAGGCGGTGCGCGACCTCACCGGCGGCGAGGGGGTGGTCGCGGTCTACGACGGGGTCGGCCGGGACACCTTCGACGCCAGCCTGGCGTCGCTGCGCCCGCGCGGCGTGCTGGCGCTGTTCGGGCAGTCCTCGGGAGAGGTGGCCCCGGTGGACCCGCAGCGGCTCAACTCCGCCGGTTCGGTGTACCTGACCAGGCCCTCGCTGGCCTACTTCGTGGCCGACCGCGAGGAGCTCCTGGGCCGCGCCGGCGACCTGTTCGCGCTGGTGGGCGAGGGCCGTCTGGACGTGCGGATCGGCGGACGCTACCCGCTGTCCGACGCGGGACGGGCCCAGAGCGACCTGGCCTCGCGCCGGACCACCGGCAAGCTCCTGCTGGTCTGAGCCGGGTGGTCGCGGGCCGCGCACAGGCGGGCGGGGGAAGGTGTCACCTCTCCCCCGCCCTCACGGACGGACCGGTCATCCGGTTCTTCGCACGCGACCGTGCGCTCTCTCCCCGTCCTCGCGGACGGACCCTAGTCCTCCTCGCGCGGCCCGGGCGGCCGGGAGCCGCCGAGGGCCGACCCGGCCCGCCGGACGTCGTCGCGGGCGTCGGCCACCGCGCGTTCGGCGGCCTCGGCCGCGTCCACGGCCGCCTGCGCCGAGGAGGACCGGGTGGGATCGGGCGCCGTGAGCTGCGCGGGTCCCCGGGGCTCGGCCTTCTCGTCCTCCTTCTCCGTGGAGGGAACCGTCGGGGCGTTGCCCGCGAAGGCGTGGCTGACGTTCTTGACCGCCTCGGTGAGCTCGCCCGGGATCACCCAGAAGGTGTTGCCGTCGCCCTCGGCCAGGGACGGCAGGGTCTCCAGGTACTTGTAGGCGAGCACCTTGGCGTCGGCGTTGTTGGCGTGCACCGCCTGGAACACGCGCTCGATCGCCTTGGCCTCGCCGTCGGCCCGCAGGATGGCCGCCTGCTGGTCGCCCTGGGCCTCCAGGATGGCCTGCTGGCGGGCGCCCTCCGCCTTGAGGATGCGCGACTGGCGCTCACCCTCGGCGTGGAGGATGGCCGCACGCTTGTCGCGGTCGGCCCGCATCTGCTTCTCCATCGCCTCCTTGATGGTGGGCGGCGGGTCGATGGCCTTGATCTCCACGCGGTTGACGCGGATGCCCCACTTGCCGGTGGTCTCGTCCAGGACCCCGCGCAGGCGGGTGTTGATCTCCTCGCGGGAGGTGAGGGTCTTCTCCAGGTCCATGGAGCCGATGACGTTGCGCAGCGTGGTGACGGTGAGCTGGTCGATGGCCTGGATGTAGTTGGCGACCTCGTAGGCCGCGGCCCTGGGATCGGTGACCTGGTAGTACAGCACGGTGTCGATGTTGACGACCAGGTTGTCCTCGGTGATCACGGGCTGCGGGCGCGAGGTGAACACCTGCTCGCGCAGGTCGAACTTGGAGTTGACGCGGTCCACGCCCGGGATGAGGAAGTTCAGGCCGGGGTTCAGGGTGCGGATGTAGCGGCCGAAGCGCTCGATGTTGTACGCCCTGGCCTGTGGGACGATGCGGATCGCCGACAGGGCGACGGCCACGACGACGACCGCGAGGATGATGAGGGCGATGGTGGGTTCCATGTGCTGGCACCTGGCCTAGGTCGGGGACGTGGCTGTGTCGGGGTTCAGGGCAGTGCTTCGCGCGGGTAGACCACGGCTGTGGCCCCGTCGATCTCCATGACGTCGACGCGTGTGCCCACCGGGATGACGAGGTCCTCGTCGATGCAGCGCGCGGACCACTCCTCCCCGGAGAGCTTGATCCTGCCCCGGTCGGCGCCGACCTCCTGGAGGACGACCGCGGAGCGTCCGACGAGCGCCTGGGCGCCCGACCTGACGACGGGGCCGCCCCTGAGCTGGCGCCGCATGATCGGCCGCACGAGGTAGATCCCGGCCGCCGCGGTGGCGGTGAACCCGATGATCTGCGCGGCCACCGGAAGGCCGATGGCGCCGAGGAGGGCGGCGACCAGCGCCGCGACCGCCAGGAGGCCGAGTACGAACGTGAGGGTGAAGACCTCGACGACCCCCAGGCCCACGGCGAGGATGAGCCAGATCAACCAGGCGTCCATGTTGCTGCGGCCCTCCCGCTCATGTTCGGGTATTCCTTACGCTACCCATACGGACCCGGCGAAGCACGCGATCCGGCTCCAGTGTTCCCCTGCCGTGACACACGGACGCGGCCCCCGCTGGCACCCGCTCGGGGCCACCGCGGGCCGCGTCCGCTCCGCCCGTCCTACCGTCCGCCGGAGAACTGGTAGACGAGCTGGTACGTGGGCCGGTTCTGCCACGCGATCGGCCACATGTTGATGCCGCCGACCGCCTGGTGGATCACCGTGTCCGCGCACAGCTGGTCGCCCGGGTCGCAGTGCTCGTCGCCGGGGTAGACCTCCGCCGCGGGGGTGTCCGCGGCCTGGGCCAGGGTGTCCAGCAGCACCGTACGGCAGGCGTCGGGGTCGCCGCCACCGCAGTAGGCCTCACCCAGTCCGCCCTCCACCTCCTGTCCGAGCACCGTGCGCAGGTCCTTGTCCACGTAGGACCACCAGCCGTACTGGAACGCCGAGCCCCGGTGGGGCTGCGACTGGTTGACGCTTCCGGGCTCGCCTCCTCCGATGGAGCCCGAGGGCGACTCGTCGGTCTGCACGGCCCTGGTGAGCTGGGTGTAGAGGTCCTCGCCCAGACCCGGTTCGAACTGGGCCCGGACCAGCAGCGGCCACCAGGCGTCCAGCGTGCGGACGGCGTCGGCGTGGGAGTAGTACCCGGCGTCGCGGAAGGGCTCGCGGCGCAGGGATCCGGACTCCTGCCAGAGCCGCAGCTCCTCCACGACCGCGGCCAGTTCGGGGTCGTCCACGGCCTCGGTGCCGATCACCTCCAGCAGGAGGGGGAGGACCTCCTGGGCGCGCAGGTCGGCGACCCCGGCCTCCATCATCACCTGGGTCAGGCTGGCGGTGGTGAACTCGTGCCCGTCGGCGACCAGCGCGGAGACGCGGCCGTCGATGAGGTCGCCGCGGTGCACCGGTCCGGTGGCCCAGCCCGAGGTGTAGCCCTGGGCGGGCTTGTTGTTCCAGTTGACGATGTAGTCGGGGTTGACCGCCTGCGGGTGGTCCTCCTGCGGGTGGTAGTCGGCGCCGTTGGTGGCGGGGTCCCAGCCGGACCAGCCCGCGTCGGAGTAGGCGTCCACGGGCAGGTTGGGGTTGGTGCCCTCGGTCCGGACCGGGTTGGCCCCGGAGTTGACGAAGGCGATGTCCTCGTCGTCGACGTAGTGCCAGTTGAAGGCGTAGCCGATGTCCTCGGCCGCGTCCGTGAAGGTCTGCGCCGAGGTGACCTCTCCGGGGTCGTTGAAGCGCTGGAAGCCGATGATGGAGTCGACCTCGCGCATGTAGGTGGAGCGCCGCGTCGTGAACGCGACGGGCTCGCCGTCCACGGTCGCGAAGGAGTGCACCAGGCCGAACTCCGAACGCAGGGAGGTCAGCATGTAGCCGCCCGCCGGCGTGCCGTCGGCGATGGTGGGCGACCACTCGTTGGTGACGCTCAGCTCCTCGAAGGGCACGCAGTCTCCGGCGGTGTCCACGTAGGCGCGCGACCCGGTGGTGGGCGCGGACCCGTCGGTCTCGCACAGTTGGACGGCGAAGGTGTCGGTGACGTCCTGGCCCGCCGAGGTGGCGCTCCAGGCGTAGTCGACGCCGCGCCCCATCTGGACGTAGAAGCTGACGCCCGCGAAGGACGCGCCACGCGCGCTGATACCCGGCCCCTGGAGTTCCTGGAGCATGAGCAGCTGCGGGGAGAAGTAGCCGGTCTGGGGGCCCATCACGGCGACGGGGTTGCCGCTCGCGGTGTGCTCGCCCGAGACGAGCAGGGCGTTGGACATGCCGCGGGGGTCGGTGAAGCCCTCGGGCAGGACGCCGTCGTTGAACACGCCCTCCACCGCGGACAGGTCCTCCTCCTCGATCATCCGCTCCAGCTCGTCGCGCTGCTCCTGGGGCAGGTCCTCGACGGCGGGCGCCTCGGCTCCCTCCTCGGGCTCCCCCACCGTGCTCGCCAGCGGGGCGGGCTGCTCGGCGGTCTCGCCGCTGAGCGCGGAACCGTGCTCGTCGTGGACGATGTCGTAGGGCTCCACGGAGCCGGGGTCGGGCACGGCCTCGCCGACCGGGTCCTCGGGGGTGCCGCCGTAGGGGAACTCGCCCTCGACGCTGACCACGGCCTCGGGGTCGTTCTCCATCCGCCAGGCGCGGTAGAGCTCCGCGCCCTCCTCGGCTCCGTAGCGGTCCCGGAAGTTGGCGAGCACGACGGCCGCCTGGACCTCGCCGCCGCCACCGCCGCCGAAGATGCCGCCCACCATGGCGGCGATGCCGACGACGTCGGTGGGGGTGAAGGGCTCGATCTCCCCGGCGTTGGTGATGGCGTCCTTGTGCCCGGTCAGGACGTACTCTCCGGGGAAGTCGCGGTCGCCGTCGGCCTCCTCGATGTAGGCGTTGACGCCCTCCAGGTAGGCGTCGACGTCGGCGAGGGCCTGTTCACCGCGCTCTCCGGCGGCCGCGACCCGGTCGATCTGCGCCTGCTTGTCCTCCTCGGTGTAGGGGGCGCTGCGCCACAGGTCCTGTTCCAGCCCGCGGTTGCCCTCGGCGCCTCCGGCGAAGGAGGTGAGTTCGCCGCGGCCGACCCGGCGCAGCACGTCCATGAGGAAGAGGCGGTCCTCGGCAGCGGCGTACCCGGCGCCGAACATGGTGCCCTCGCGGGTGGTGCCCTCCACGTGCGGGATGCCGTGGTCGGCGTCGCGGGTGATGGTGACGTCGTCGCGCGGCTGGTACCGGCGCCCCACGTCGTCGGAGTCGACCCCGAAGCCGGCGTCGAGGAAGAAGTCGTCCAACCCCTCCTCGGTGAGGCCGTCGTAGTGGTGGACGAGGTTGTCGTACATGTCCAGCTGGCTGGAGGAGTGCCGCGGCCGGGTGCCGAAGACCTGGTGGCCGAGGATCTCGACGAGCGTGGCGCTGCCGTTCTGGCCGGGGGGAAGGATGTCGTTGCATCCCCCGGGCGCGCAGTAGTCGGGTTCCGGTTCGGCGAGGGCCTGGGGGGCGGCGGGCAGGGCTGCGAGCGTGGCCGCGGCCACCGCCAGGGCGGTACCCGAGGCGCCGGTGCGTAGCCGTCGTCTGAACGAGGGGAACAAGAGCTGTCACCACCTGGGGGTGCGGGCGATGGGTGAGCGCATGCTACGCACGGTTAGGGAAATCGCGAAAGAGATTCACATTTGGACGGGCCAGAGGAACCCCGTACCAGAGAACCGGCGGGTTTGGGGTGACCCGCGCCACAAGCAGCCCGGATTCCGGGGCGCGGACGGGAAAACGCCCGGTACGGGGGCCGGGGCGTGGCCACATCCGGCCACGGCCCCCGGCCGCGGCCCCCGCGGGGCCGTGGGCACGGTCGGAACGGCCCTGGAGGCAGGGCGGTACGGCCCTGGAGGCGGGGCGGTACGGCTGGAAGGGGCCGGGGGAAGGGGCGGCGTCAGCGGGGAGGGGCCCGGGAAACGGGACCGCACAGGCGGGACCGGGCAGGGGGGCATGCGGGACGGGGCAGGCGCTATCGGGCAGGCGGACAGACGGGCGGGTCGGTGCCGGTACCGGGGAAGTGGTGTTGGGCCTCCCCGCCCTTTGACACAATCGCGGCATGAGCGAGTACCCCAACTCCCGCCCGGGGGAACCGTGGTGGCACGAGCCCCACGGTGAGACCCCCGGCTGGGGCCTTCCCCCGCAGCAGCACAACGGCGGGGCCCTGGAGCCCTACGGCTCCCCCACCGGGGGCTACCAGCCCGCCGCCCCCCAACCCCAGCCCGAGGGGGACGTCCCCCTCGGCACCATCGGCGAGATCGCGTTCTCCCGGCACACCGTGATCACCCCCGTCGGGCGCTTCCCGATCAGGGGAACGGTGTGGACGGTGAACGACATGAGCCGCACCGAACGGAACACGCCCACCTGGGCGATCATCGTGGCCATCCTGGTCTTCTGGTGGACCTGTCTGCTCGGACTGCTCTTCCTCCTGGTCAAGGAGCAGAGGACCACCGGGCACGTGCAGGTCACCGTCCAGGGGCACGACAGGCACTACAGCACGACGATCATGGTGACCCACCCGGGCATGGTCGGCCAGATCCACCAGCAGGTGAACTACGCGCGCAACCTGACCTGAGTCGGGCCCGCGCCCGGCGCCGCCCCGGGACCGGACGGCCGTCCGCTTCCGGGGCCGGCGCCCGCGGTCCCGGGGTCCGGGGCTCTGCCGGCCGCGCCGGAGCCCCGCCCCGGGTGTTCACCGAGGCCCGCGGCACGCGTCACCGGGCCACCGCCGCGGCCACGGCCAGGGCCCCGAGGTGGACGGCCCGGGCGAGGCGGACCGCCCGGCGGATGTCGTCGACCCCGGCCCCGGGCCCGTCGCCCATCGCCGGGCGGCGCTCCTCGCGACCCCCGTAGACGTTGGCGCCGCCCAGGGTCCTGCCGAGCGCTCCCGCGAACGCGGCCTCGCACTGCCCGGCGTTCGGGCTGGGGTGCCGGTCGCCGTCGCGCCGCCACACGCGCCACGCCCCGCGCACGTCGCCGCCGACCACGGGCGCGGCCAGGACCGCCAGGAGCGCGGTCAGCCGGGCCGGGCCCCACCCGGCGAGGTCGTCCAGCCGCGCCGAGGCGGATCCGAACCGTTCGTAGCGCTCGTCGCGGTGGCCGACCATGGCGTCGAGGGTGTTGACGGCGCGGAAACCCGCCAGGCCCGCGACCCCGCCCAGGGCTCCCCAGACCAGGGGGCCGACCACGGCGTCGGAGGTGTTCTCCGCGACCGACTCGACCACCGCCCGGGCGACCCCCGCCTCGTCGAGCCCGGAGGGGTCCCTGCCGCACAGGTTCGGCAGGAGTTCCCGCGCCCGCGCGAGGTCGCCCTCCTCCAGGGCCCCGGCGATCCGCTCGGCCTCCCGGCACAGCATGCTGCCGCCGAGCACGGCCCACGTCGTGGCCGCCGTCGCCGCGCCGCCCCGCACCACGGAACCCGCGGCCACCACCGGGAGCACGGCCCCGGCCGCGAACAGGACCCCGCGCGCCCGCGAGTCCCCGTAGACGCGTCGCTCCCACCATCCCGCGGCACGCCCGTACAGGGCGACCGGATGCCCCCTACGCGGGTCGGGCACCGCCTTGTCGAGCAGGAAGCCCGCCACCAGTCCCAGAGATCGCACCCGACCACGTTAGCCGCGTCAAGGAAGTCCCTCGCAACTCCCAAACCACGGCAAACCATGTTTGTCCCTCTGAGTAATAACACATACACAAAGAGCAATAAGCGGCTGACCGCAAGGAGCCCCCGCATGCTGACCGCGCTGGCCGCGCTGTTGGTTTCCGCAGGTCAGTGGTGGATGTTCTGACTCCCCGTCCCACTTTGGGCACCGGGACTTCGCGAAACGCCCGGGGTACAGCACCGCACCAGGAGTTAATCACCGGTAACGTGGTGCGCGAGGCCCATAGCGACCGGTTTGGTGGAGCGCGCGTGGTAACGAGAGGCAACTACGAATCACCGTAGTTGATGAGGCTTTGCCCGACTGTGGGCGACATCGGACGAATACCCTAGAATGTCTGCCCGGGACGCCACCGGCACCACGGCACGGGCCCTTCCGGCCACAGGCCCGCCGACCGGCCCCCGCCCCGCCTCCGGCACGCAACACCCTCCCGCGACCACGTGTCACAGCGTGATCACGACCTGCCATGGCGGGCCACAATTGAATCGAGCACCCGTAGCTCAGTGGATAGAGCACCGGACTTCTAATCCGATGGTCGCAGGTTCGAATCCTGCCGGGTGCGCCACAAAACCCCAGGTCAGACGGGGTGCGCGAGTCGAACAGACGAGGCGCCAGGCCCGGATCGGGGCCTGACATGCTCCCCGTGTGCTCCGCAGTGCAGGGTCCAGTACAGGTGGGCGCCCACCTCGCGGAGCACTTTGCCTGCCGTTGACCCTGCGGGCCCGGGCCGAGGCGGCCCCGTGTCCGCCCACCAGCGCCCCGCAGCCGCGCCAACGACCCCACCCTGGCTGGCATGTACGCCGCATCGCCCGACAGGTCACATACGGCCGTTACAGCCCAAACCCCTTACCCAGCAGAGCCTCTAATAGACCCGGGATGAAACACACGTGAACCTTCTAGCACCGGTGGAGCCTGCTAGCAATAGTCGCCTACGCGTTCACAGCCGTGTGCCGCCTGCGGTAAAACCGCAACCACCCAGCCCTGAAAGAACCGATGGCGTTGCCCTGCAACGAGATCGCCCGCCTACTGCACACTCTGTTCGTTTGCCCGCCGGGTGTGAAGCGCGTGTTGGCCTGGTCGGTGTTCAGACGCGTCTACCAGACGCGATCCCGCGCATGCCACTACCGCAGACAAGAAATCCGGGAATCATGACAAACCGGAACTACAAATGGAGCATTAGACGACGGCCACCAAGTCCTCGCCACGCCCCATGAGGCGATCTCTAACTCGGTTGCTGATGGTGCCTAGGTTTTCCCATTCCAGCAGCCATCCGAACGATCTTGAATACCGCCGCACTTCCCAAGAACGCACCTCCGGCAAAAGGCTGGTTTTCCTTCGTTCCGGCGAGAAGCGCGAGCCCTTCATGTTTCAAATCTTCGAGGCTGGCGGTGATACTGCGTTGGGCATCACGAACTCCGGCGCGAGAGTCCTCGACGTCAAGTGAGATGTCGCTCCAGTCCCGGAAGGACTGAACCGCCTCATCTATGAGATCCTGCTCGTCGTCAGTGCAGTCGTCTGGCTCGATGGTGTCTAGCCATCCATGGCAGTTGGAAAGGATCGGCCAGAGGTCACGGCCTGTCTTCATATAGCTGAGCTGTACGACCCCAAGCTCAGGGTTTTCCCTCGAGATGACGTCGATGATCCTGTCCACCTGCTCTCGCTTGAGTTTACTGATCCTATTTGCAAGCGTTTTGAGATCCCACACCTCAATGACGACGCCTCGGAACCGAGGGCGAAGCTCATTGTCAATGAACTGGTCGACATCACCAGGCAACGTGTCGTTGGTTAGGAAGCGCCATACCTTTACGTCACGGTGCCCCTGGAGGCAACCCTCCAAGTCACCAAAAATCTTCGCCTTGGTTTTATCGATTCGCTCACCACGCGTCGCATGAGCGGCGAAAAATATCCGAGCTTTCGGACAGTATCCATCGTTTTTGGTATCACCCCTCGGACCGGCAGCACGCACCGGTTGGTAGTCACCGGGGTACAACTCCAGGCCGAGTCGATCCATACAGTCCTGAAAGGCGTTGCCCTCCATGCGGAGGAGCTGACCTTCTATGAGCTTGCGCAGCGAGTTGAGATCCATGTCAACCATTACCTCATAGTGCGTACATCCGGCATAGCTAGGTTACGCAGAGCAGGTACCGCTGCGGAACCTTCGACCGCCGAGCAGCCTCTCGGCCATACTCCTGGGCGAATAACACCTCCAAATCAGTCCGCCCAGCGTCTCTCCGTTTGACCTGGGTGATTCGATCCAGGCTGTGAGTGGTGCGCTGGCGCTCGTCTGCTGCCCGCACGCCTTGCCCTCCGAGTTGGCGTGGGCACGGCTCTGGCTCACCGATGAAGTTGACCAAGATGTGGTCACCTCGGTCATCACCGACCTTTCCGGAGATCATCTGACCGGTTTTCCTGCAACCGGACTCGGACCTTAACCCCTATCACCAGGGTTTCGTTATGGTTTTATTGAAGGCTGGTGTGTCCTGCGTTTTTCGGAGCCGTATTTCTGGATCCTGGGACCATGTGACCCCAAGGAGGACACAGTGGGACGTAGCGCAGACCCGGGCACTGCAAGCCTACTCAAGGTGGCACAAAGTCAATGTTCGCCACCCGGACGTGCTCACGGCCCGACGCCGCAAGCGTACCCGCCATATTTCAAACTTGACGGTGCCGACAGGGTAGAGACGGGCATGGCAGACTGCGAGTACAACGGATTTCCTGAAGCAAGCTCTTTGGCCAGAACCGCTCCTAAAAGAGCTTCATTATCATGCATGAAGCTTAGCAGGCATCGTCGCAAGACTGCCACCAATACCGACACCACCTGACCCCGAATTTAAAACAGCCACAGACGGTCATATGCTCGAAATAAACCGGGACCTCCCACATATTAGGCACTACCTTCAAGGTTCTGTCTGGTCGACAACCCATAGCAACGTGCAAGCGGTCCTCGGCCTTCGTGAACCCTCACCAAATACCGCCTAGGCGGGAATTGTCCGCTCGATTTCGTGATCCTTCCCACTGCGGAGCGTCAAAGGTATGCGGTCACCATTTTGCTTTCCCACAGCATTGAGAAGAAAGAGTTCGAGCTGTCGGCAGGTCGGACAGACCTCCACAGTCGCAAAAGGCCATAGAGCCAAGGGCCTGCTAACGCTTCGGTGCTGTACGTACATACGGTCTGGGTGCAGGAGGCCGCTCGGTGATTTCTCGAAGGGTTCCCACTCGGGGTGAGCACCTCGCAAGCTTCGTCCCACGAGTCTGTGTTCTGTTCCTGTGTACTCACACCTCTCGACCCAGTTCCACGACAGGTCGGAGAGCCAAGACGCCGAGTCGAGAAGGCGAATGATCAGCGGTTCCAGAGTCGCAACCTCCTCCTCCAGTTCGTGCTGGGCGCTTACACCGTGTGCGTGCCCGAATGTGTTTCTCTGGCCCTGAATCTGCCTCAACAAATCCAGAGTCCCTCCACCCGAAGGGTCCGCGCTCAGCCCAGGGAGCAACGACTCCGCGTCTTGATCAGATTCCCCCAGTTGTTTGAGCAGGTGCGTCCAGGTCCCGAAAGTGGCACCACGCATCTTACTGAACTGATCATGCACCTCCGCTGGGATGCCAGTGCTCGTGCTCGAGTTCAGGACCGCCGCCGTCATAATACCTAGGGTGCGGGCCACACTTTCACCCAGTTTGAGTAGGGCATCCTTCCTCCGCTCAAGAGAGGCGTGGCTAACTCGCACCTGGCGGGCCAAGGTCGCGATCGGGTACGGGTAACCCCATTCAGCGCGCCATATTGGGTCTTCGAGGGGTTCGGTTAGCCGTGTTATCAGACGTGCCCTTGCCGAGGCATGACGCGCTACCAAAAGGGCTTTCTCTGGAAACCCCTGGGTGTACTCAAAGACGTTAGGATACATGTCCTGAGCGACCTTGGCTAGCGCTTCTCTGCCTTTTTGGAGATCACTAAGTGAGTCATTGAAATAGGCGTCTCGAATAATTTCAGCCGGAACTGCCAGCCCCAGTGTCGGTCGGCCCCGAGTTCCCGAAGCATTCAGGTCTTGGCACCGGAGCCATTCACAGAGTGCCTCGCCAATGCCGTCTTGATGGGGGCGGAAGACCTCCAACTGGGTCAGAGCCTCCCCGAAGCCCACGGGCAGGAGACGCCAGTTCTTGCCGAGCCCCACCACGTCGCCGTCTCTGCATGAGGCCCACCGTTTTTTGGACGCCTCAACGTTACTAGATCCGTTAAGTTCGGATGACGTGGAAACTGTCATGAGACTGGTCGAGTCCAGCAGAGGTAAGCGCTTTAGGTCGGACTGGGAAAGCCGCTTGGGGGTTATCTTACGTGCTACTTGCGCCAGCGTGCTAAATTCCCTTGGCCGAGATCCTCGAAGAAAAATTTCTTCTGGAAATTCGCAACCTTCCTTGAGAGAAGCCGGATCGTACCAGGCTCCCGGGAAATGAGGGTGGATTCGTTTCCGCAGATAGGAATCGACATCCGTTTCCAACGGAACTTTCTCTTTGATGGTTAGCGCAGGGTCGGGACGGGGAGACCCGATGTCGTTCAGTTGGACCTCCCCGGAATTGCAAGTAACCGCAGCAGACTTGATAACAGAATTCAACACCGCTGGGGGAAGGGGTGTTGGCGCATTGATTTTCTTGAGTGATTTCGCGAGATCCCGCTCGAACTCCGCACGGGTGTTCCAACTGACTCCGACTGATCGTTTGAGTGCGGCGACCAGGGCATCCTTCAGAGGGTATTTTTGAACCGGTTTCGTTCGTTCCATGTCCTCGATGCTGCTGTCAGTGACGGCGAACCGTTGCCTGAGCGCGCTCTGGAACACCAGGGTTCGATAACGACAGGTGGAGTTGGGTACGCGGTGGGCTCTGCCATGTTCGTTTGCTACTCTCCCCTCGGGTGCGGTGAGGCAGGCCCGGTACAGGTCGGTAATTGCACGGACCTGTTGCACTGTCGGATCCTTTCTCCTTTTCTCTGATACATGGGACTCCGCTATAGGGCCGTCACGTGCGTCAAGGAAGACGATCTCTCCCCGGGCCTTGCTGTCCTTTCGGTTACTCAACAGCCAGATATGAACAGAAATCATGGTGTACGAGAGGAACCCCGGAGGAAGAGCGATGATCCCCTCCAGCAGGTCTTCGTCCAGGAGCCATTGACGTACCTTCGATTCCGCGGATCCCGCATCCCCGATAGTCGTGTGGTTCGCCGGAAGAACGATCGCCATGCGGGCCCCACCATCTGACGGAGCTCGCATGTGCGCAACCATGTGTTGGAGGAACAGGAACGAGGCCATGTTTCCCTTAGGCACTCCTGCGGGAAAACGCCCCTTCGGTCCCTGTTTAGCCTCTTGAATGATGCTATTCGCTTCTTGGATCTGAAAGCGAGGGAAACCGAGGGGAGAGGAAACCAGATAGTCGAAGCGCATACTTCGGTGCTGGGGATCGGTGAGTGAACTACCAACTCGGAAGGAACTCGGATCTTTGTTTGTCAACAGCGCCCAAGCGCGACTCACTGCGAGAGCATTGGAGTAAATATCCTGGCCGGAGACCCTGACCTCTTGCCAGTTTGGCGTTGCAGACAGCCGCTCCTCGACAGCGGCAAGCAGCGCGCCTGTTCCACCGACAGGATCGTAGACGCTCACAGAGCCTTTCAGACGCGGTGGAGTGAGATCCGCTTCGACGAGTAATGAAGAGACCAGAGCTGACAGACCAGAAAAGGTGTGCTCGGCAGTCGAGTAAGGACCCTTGTCGAACAGGAGATCAAGAAGGGCCAGGAAGAATCTGGACATGTCTTGGTCAGTAAAATGGGACGGGCCTAGGTCGACCCTGGAGAACGCGTCGAGTAGATGATGGATCACTGCCGTTTCCTGTGAGGGCAAGGACGGCAAATTGGAAATAAGGGACTTTATGATATCCGTTACTTCATCGGAAAACCCTTGCGCGAAGCTGGTGACGTGACTTAGGAAAGAAAATTTCGTGTCGTATTGCGCGGATTCCCCATAGCTACCAGAAAAGAGGTTGGGCGCGTCCGCAGATCGCCCTTCGGTAGCCAGAAGTCCGGATTCCCTTAGACAGTCCATGCGCCTGAGCACTGTCAGAGCGATCACAATGTTATGGAAACCGTAACCGAACATCATTTCTGGGCCGTCGCCTACCGCAGATTGCAGATGCTTCATCAGTTCGTGGGGGGTGACGCTCAAGGGAGGCCTTTCAACTTGGAGGGACTGCATTCAGGACGCCCCGCACCACTGCACGGTTGTCCATCAGCATCACGATACAGCTAAGGGGCAGGAGGTTGAGGGTAAGATTTGTGCGAGATTGGGCTCCACGACGGGCGGGCCTGACCTGGGAACGGGCATGTTCGAGCGAACGGGTACCATCACGGCTTTGAGGGCGCCTGCCTGGTCTTTTTTGACGGGTCCGGGTGTTGCACCGATCGGTTCCCTTCGGCGTACCTGGGGACGGCGAGACCGTGCCCGTTGATCACCACCCGGCAGCATCATCGCCGGAGGGCACGCACCTCCGAGTGGCTATGCGTGGACTCACGTTCGAAGACAGTACGGCTGATCTACGCCGCCCGGTGCGAGCCGACACCCAGGAACACCTACCTATGCTCATTAACCTGGTCCACAACCAGTTCCAAGCGCCGGTATTGTTGTTCTGGGGAAATATTCGGAGCACCCGGCAGGATGGCTTCGCAATGATTTAACAAAGCGGCCGTGGCTAACCATCGTTCAGATACCCTCCCAGCCCCGGGCGTTGAAACCAAGGAGACGCTTCGGTCACGCGTGAAGACTCTTCTAACCAACGAGCATTTCAGAACATGAACGAGTTGGAGCGAACGCTAAGGTCGCATCTGTGGTCGGTTTAAAGGCGCCCTGAATTACTGTGGGAGTCAATCTGATCCATCGGCCTGGACCCTGCCCCACTTCCGTCAAACACCTGATTAAAGACCAGCAGCTCTCCCAGGGGACCTTTGATCCGATCGGTTGCCGGCCCCGGGCATGAGGAAACCCCAGGCCAGCCAGGGTGAACCCATGGACTGACCTGGGGTTGGTGGCGCCGTGTGGCTCGGGGTGTGCTCGCCGGTTCGGTTACCCGGCCGTCACCGGAGCCGGGCCGCGCAGCAGCGCGGCGGTGGCCTCGGCCGCCGCTTTGGCCACGTCCGGGAACACCGACTGGTAGGTGTCTTGGGTGAAGTGCGTGGTCGCGTGCCCCAACTCGCTGGACACGATCTTCACGTCCGTGCCTGCGGCCAGCGCCAGCGAGGCGGCCCCGTGGCGGAGCCCGTGCAACGTGATCGGCGGCAACCCGGCGGCCCTGGCGATGCGTAGGAACCAGTCACTGACCTGCCCCGGATGCCAGCCTGCGCCATTCTCCTTGGTGAAGGCCAGGCCACTGTCCACCCACGCCGCCCCGGCCTTGAGTCGGGCCTCGTTCTGGAACCTCCTCCAGGCCCGCAGCACTTTGATGGTGTCGGCGTCCAGGGTGATGGTGCGCTGCCCGGCCGTGCTTTTCGGGGTGGAGGTGATCGTCTCCCACGCGAGTTGTACGACCTGGACGCGGATGTCGATCTGCCCGTCCGTCAGTCGGGTGTTGGCCCAGGGCAGTCCGACCGCTTCTCCTCGCCGCAGGCCCTTGACCGCGATCAGGTGGAACATGGGGTACAGCCACGGGTACTTCCTCGCGTGCACCAGGAAGGCGCGTGTCTGTTCCGGGGTCCACACCATCACCTCCCCCGGCACGGTCCCGTCCTTCTTCCACTGGCGCACCCGGTCCGGTGTCCACACCAGCGGACGCTTCCTCGGACACGACGGCAGCCGCACGTGCGAGGCGATGTTCACCGACACCGGCAGATCCGGACGCCTGACGGCTTCGGACAACGCGCTCCGGAGAGTGGCGCGGATGCGGTGCTTGGTGGACAGCGAGATCACCCGCCGCCCACGCACCGAGGCCCGCACCTTCACATCGTCGGACTCGCGGCACTCCAGGATGTGAGCATTGGCCTCCTCAATCGCCGCGAACATCGCTTCGACATGGCGAGCCTGGAGCTTGTCCACCCGCAGCCGCCCCAGGTGCGGGACGAGGTAGGTGCGGATGTGCCCGGCATAGGAAGCCCGGGTTCCCGCGGCCAAGTCAGGCTTGCCCGCCAACCACTCCCCCAACCACACTTCCACGGTGGGTGGTTCGGCGCGCACGTCCACCGCCATCGCGACCCGCCTGCGCACCTCTTCCAGGTCCGGGAGTGGGCGGCGTTGCTTCAACGCCGCCTGGACCAGGTCAGCGATTTGCACTTCGACCGTGGGATCCTTCTCCGCCAAGCCCATCAAGGCCTTGACGTGCTCCAGCCCTTGACGGGCTTGTTCCTGGGAGGCCAGGCCGACCCGGCGGGCTTGGCGGCGCCCACCCTGGCTGGTTGGGGGAAGCTCGTACTGGAACGCCCACGCCCCATGGGCCGGGTTCCAGCCTCCGGTCCGGCGTTTGAGCTGCGGACACCTTGCCCCCAGTGCCCTGTCGGTGTTCTCGTCGCGGCATCCGCACCGTTTGAACGTGGACCCCTCACGCGCGGCCATGCACGGCCTCACCTTCGTCTCGCTTCCCACGCACACCACATCCGCTACACCCGGCAACCACCGACAGCGAGCCGACCTCGACCACCATGACCGGAGTGCTCACACCCGCACGTCTCACCTCTGAGCTGCGCGAATACGGCGTACGGCCCCGCGTGTGGCGGGGCACCACGCATCCACGCTCGACCTCGTAGAGGTGGTCAAGCGGATTCGACACAACCGCCGTCCGATGGACGCAGGACCCCAACAGATCGTCCGATACGCCCGATATCTCCCCCTTCCTGCCACCACCCTGACTAGGGCCGGTCCAGGGGCCAGCGATGTGGGCCCCACCGAGCCCGCCACACGGCCCGTCCGCGCCGACCGCCCCGTCCCAGGACGCCTGGGGCCCCGCCGCGCGGTGGGGCCGACGTCGGGGCGCTGACAGCCCCACGCCAACCGCCCACATCCCAGAGCCACACCATGGGCTTCGAACCCGCCGCGAACCGTCCCGTTCCCGAACAGTGCTTCTCCTCGCCACCGCGCCTCGACCCTTCCCCGTCGTTGCCGTGTACCTCTTCGCCCTGATGAACCCCTATGAAGACGCGTCAACTGAAGATGCGACACCCAACCTCAGAACCTCACGCGGCTCGGCCTCCGTCACCTCTCACCGCTAACAGACCAGGTTGCGTGAAGCGCGGACCGGGACAACAAAAAACACACGGGCAGAGAGGCAAGAGAGGGCTGCAATGCAGCACCCTGGGTCTGGGCGATCTTGGAGCCTGCAAAGAAGCAAGGGATTAAATACTTCTCTCATGATGAAGACAAAATACTTTCACTGAGAAAGAGGCAAAGAAAGAAGGGTTGCCGCACGAGCAGAGCGCCCGTGGAGGCGGGCGGGGCGGGCGCGCTCGCCCGCGAGCGAGGGCGCCCCGCCCCGCCTACGTGAGGAGAACTACCCACTGGGGTATAAGTCTGGACGGCCGTTGGCCCACCCATATGCCCTCTGAGCTGCACAGCAACATGGTTAAGGGTGGGCCAGCTAAGAGTGGCCCACCCGTTGGCCCAGTCGGTGGCCCATGCGCTGGCCAGGGGTTCACTTCGGGTTCAGTGGAGGTTCGCACCCCACCTTCACGCTTCCAAGGAAGTCGGAGGAAAAGCGCGCATGCACTTCTCGCAGAATCAGCAACCCGCGCTTTACAACTCGGCAGGCGAGAGCAATCCACCCACCTCGACTACACCAGATCAGCTCTCCACGGAAAGAGAACGCAAATGTCACCCGAGAGGAGAGGATCCTTTTTCCATGGCTTCTCAACCAGGAGAAGTCCGCGCGTGGCAGGTGAGCGGACTTGCACGCCCCTGGTCTGGCTCTAGAGGAAGAGAGGGTAGACGAGGCGATCAGGGAAGGAACACAGCGGAGGGGTGGGGGCAGGCACAGGTGGGCGAGGGCCACGGTAGACGTAGGCGGGCGGTTCCGCCCCCGCTTGTCGGGGCGGGCCCGCCCGCCTACGTGAAGAGGACTACCCACTGGGTATAAGTCTGGCTTCCCAACGGCCCACCCGCAGCGGCTCCCACCTGCACTGATAACGCGCGCGAGGTGGGCCGATCAAGCGGCCCACCTACAGGCGGAGGCACAGGCGGAGTCACAGGCCCCTGGAAAGGCGGAGTCACCGGCGGAGTCACAGGCCCTCCAACGGCCCACACCCTGACACAAGGGTCTGGCCCCCGCCACGTGAGACCGGAGCGGCACCGACCCGTGATCACGGTCAGCACCGCCCCGGCGTGGGTTCTTATCCCTCAGGTGGTGATCGCCTGCCAGCGACGCACAAGGTGGGCCAGTTCAGCGAACTCACCCTTGTTGCCGCCCCCAGAGCCGGAAGGTGGTGATGTCGCCGGGCCTCGGCCACCCGCCGTTTCCCTTCCTCGGTTCGCCTGCACGTCTCCCTTGGTGTACGTGCGGGCGACGCGGTCCTCGTGCCGAGCGAGGTAGGGGCGCACCCCGCGCACCCCTTCGTCGTCCTCGCACCACCCACGTGGTCCCGTGTACGGGGTCCGCTGCGGCGGCACCCTCACCGGAGCCTCCCTCGGCTGTTCCTCTCCGGGCCGGGGCCGAGGAACATTCGCGCTCCCCTTGGCCGCAGCCCGCACCGAGACCGGTTCACGGTCTCCCCGCACACGCCGCGAGGGCAGCGGTGGGCGGACCTCGGCCGCCAGTCGTGTACTCGGACCGGTGGGGCCGCAGAACAGCGCGGCGAGCACCACCCCGAGAACCCAGCGCACCTGTTCGCCCCAACCCTGACGGCGCCTGCGGTGCCGCCCGCTATGCTTCTCCACGGTTTCCTCCTGCTGTATCCAGGTGGGAATCACGCCCCGGGCCGGTGTTCTCAGCACCGGTTCGGGGCACCCTTCGTCATGTTTGTCAGCGGCCTCGTGAACGAGGCCGTTTCTTCCTGTGCGGCTGCGGATAAGTGTCAATGGCCCCAGGGCCGTACGCTCCCGGAACTGCGCTTCTCACCCACACCGCACAATTAGTCACAAAGCACCCCAAAGCCCAGCGAATAGGTACCCTTTTCGCTGAGGGTGGTCGATGTTCCCTTGGATGGGCGAGCACCTTCAACCCCAACCACGAAATACGTCCTGCCCCTGTTCGCTGGCCGTCCGTCACTGCTGGCCACGCGTGCGCCCGGACCGGTCGAAGGCGTCGTTCACTTCCAGGTCCTGGGGCGGGAGATGTCGGCGGGAGAGGACCTCTGCTTGGGCTTTGCGTTGCAGGGCTCGGCGTTTGCGCAGCCGGACCAGGTACATCACGTTCTGATGCCGGGCCCCGGGCCGGTCGTAACCCCACAGCTGGGAGGGGGTCTCGCCCTCGTGCCACAGAGCCAGGAACGCGCGGCGGGCCCGCCCCAGCGCGCGGGTGAAGGCAGGCGGGTCCATGTTCAGCGAACGTTCGGCGCGGCGTCGGTCCTCGTGTTCGGCCAAGGCGGTGAGGACCTGGCGGTGGGCTGGTTTCAGTGCGGTCCAGATCTGGGCCAGGGCCAGGCGGTCGACGATGTGGTCCTCGTGGGAGTGGGCGGGGGCCGAGGCGCTGGTCCAGTAGCGCACGAACGCTCGGGAGAGCAGAGTCTTGTCCTTGCCGCCCAAGCCACGGACCTTGAGGTCCTGGTAGTGCTGGGCCTTCATTGCCTTCCAGCCCAGGGCGATCAGCTCCGTCTCCTCCGGGCGTTCGGAGGCGAGTTGGAGGTGTTCGGTGATGGCCTCCCAGGCGGTCTCCGCGCGGTGCGCGGGGTCCATGGCGTCCACCCATCGGCATTCCCGGGCCGCCCACACCGCCAACCGCACCACCTGCACGGCGGTGTACCCGTGCCCCACCGGGTCATCGGCCCGGGGAGGGGGCAGCAACGGACCGAACTCACTCGATCCACGCGGAGCATGCACAACAGGCCTGCTGTGATCGTCCCCTCGTGTCTCCGTTGTCCTCGGTTCAGTCTTCGAAGGTTGCAGGGAATCGCAGTGAGCATGGGTCTGGGTGCTGTGTGGAGGCCTGGGAAGTACTCGATGCGCACTTCGCGCAACGACCGGACCGATCTCAGACGTTCTCGCTGGGGTCATGGGGCCACTGTTGAGAGAAAACGCTGACAACCCCATGACTGTGCGGGCATAGTGGTTATGACAAGTCAGTCATGGTCGGTCGGTATGCGGCCCGCGTAGTGTTCTGTGCCATCCGACGCCCCGAGGTCTCCAGTGGAAGGCGCCCGTGCTCTGCGGAAATTGCGGCCGTCACCGCAGCGACGACTGTTCTTGCGTCCCTGCGCGTTTTTGGCGCATGCCTCAAGTGCGGCAGGCTGTGGCCGACCAGGACGCCAACATGCTGATTCGCCTTCTGTTGAGGCATACAGAACTGGCTCAGGATGCCATCGCGCGGATGGGTGACCTGTCGCAGGCCATGGTTTCCCGAGTCCTGAGCGGACAGCGCGAGTTGCGCAAGCGGGAGACCGTCCAGCGTGTGCTGGAGGGTCTGACTTGCGGGTACGACATCCCTGGGCCGACGATGGAACGCTTCCCGCCTGAACTCGGTTTGGGGCTGAACGGCTCCGGTCAGCAGACCGCTTCGGTTCTCGAACGGGTGACCCGGCTGGACCTGGAGGAAATCCCCGGAGCGGACGCACAACCGCCCTATTCAGCGATCAGTTCGGCCGTACTGTCGTGGTTGGTATCCCACACCCCGTCCGGTTCTGAGGGGTTCCGAGGCGAGAAAGGTCCCGCAGCGAGTATTCGTGCTGCCGCGGCTGCGTTCGCAAGCCTGGACAACCGCTTCGGCGGCGACCACACGCGGATAGCCGCCACGCAGTACCTCAGCGGCACGGTGGTCCCCTTGCTGCGTACGTCATACCCGAGCAGTACAGGGCGATCGGTGTTCGCGGCGTCTGCGGAGTTCGTGCTCTCGCTGGCGTGGATGTCCTACGATGCCCAGCGCAACGGAACGGCCCGACGCTACTTCGTGCAGGCCTTGGACCTGGCGAACCATGCCGAAGATCGCCTGCTAGGGGCGAGTGTATTGTCGGCCATGAGCCACCAGGCCAACTACGTGGGCTCCTATACCGAAGCTCGGGATCTGGCGCGAGCGGCGTTGACCGGAGCCGGGAATCGGGCGACGGCGACTCTGCGGGCGCAGTTCCTGATGATGGAGGCGCGCGCCCATGCATCTCTGAGGGACGAGGGCGCGTGTTCTCGGGCGATGGGCCACGCCGAGCAAGCTTTCAACCAACGCGACCCCGATGCCGATCCGGCGTGGATCGGGTACTTCGACCAAGCGGAGTACTCCGATGAAGTGGCCCACTGCCACCGGGATTTGGGGGAATCCCGTGCAGCTCGACGGTCGGCCGAGCACAGCCTGACCGCCTCCCGTGGTCAGGAGTACGCGCGCAGCCGGGTCTTCACCCGGGTCGTGCTGGCGTCCGCGATGCTCGGGCAGGGCGAGGTCGAGGAGGCCTGCCACTTCGGTGCGGCGGTCGTGCCGCAGGTGCAGGCGACGTCCTCGGCCAGGTGCGCGGGGTACCTGGACACGTTCGTCGATAGTGTGCGCGCTTATCGGGGGCAGCCGGAGGCGGATCGGTTCCTTCAGCAGGCCCGGGCGGCGAAGGTTGTGGGATCCGCGGGTCAGTAGGGATTCCAGGTGCGCTGGCGCCGAGGCTCAGCGAGGTCGGCGATCCGCCGAGCGATCTCAGCGTCGATCTCGGGGCTCTCTCCGCCCTTCTGGGCAAGCCAAGTGATCATCCGCAGCTCCCCGACCTGTTTGTAGAGGGGGTAGCCGTCCCAGGAGGTGACGTCGAACCCGTATACGTCGCAAAAATCGGCGTACTCGGTGTCGGTGTGCCAGTCCAGGTCCCGGTACAGGGCGGTGAGGACCAGATCCCATTCGGGTGGGCCCCAGCAGATGCCGTCCAGGTCGAAGAGCACGACCCCCTGGGGGGTGGTCAGGACGTTGCCGATGTTGGCGTCACCGTGGATGACGTGTGTGCCGAGAGCGGGTGTGACCGTGGGCCAGCGGGCGGCGAGGTCCTGCTGGTGTGTGCGGAGCAGATCGCGCTGGGCGGTGTCGAGCCCGGGGGCGGTGTCGATGCGTTCGGCCACGCGGTGGAAGGGGTCCAGGTCAGGTAGGCCGAGCGACGGTGGTGGGGTGAGGTGGTGCAGGGTGCGCAGCAGCCGGGCCAGTTCCCGTGGGACGGTCCATTCGCCTTGAACCCCTTCCCAGAGGGTGACGAGGAGGCCCTCGGCCAGGACGGGTTGTCTCCCGCTGAGGGGACGGGTCACCGGGAGGGACTGCTCGGCAAGCCAGCGAGCGGCTCGTACTTCTCGGTCGGCCGCCTCCCACCTGTCCGTGGAGCGCTCAACGCGGGCGATCACGTCACCGTCACAGAGCCGGTACACCGCTCGTTCTCCCATCCGGACAAGCTCGGGAGGACTGCCAGTCCGTGAAGCGGGAACCCCCAGGATCCGGGCGGCAACGCTGACAGCGCGAGCGGCACGCTGGAGGAAGTCTTCGGTGTGGGCCACAGGCCCAAGGCTATGCCGGATCGGCTCTGTTGCCCCATGACCACAAGGCATAGGCCGATCGTGGAGGAGGAGTGCGCCAAGTGAGTGACGGGAGGCGATCCCGACACACACCGAGGAGTCCAAAAACTCGACTCTGAAAGACACAGCGCACACCACCTGGTCGAGTCCAGGGGTTAACGTCGCGGACGTGACGCGCGGCCTTGGGCATCAGCACCGAGACCGTCTACGCCTGGCGGCGTCAGAACCGTACCGATCACGGACGGGCCCGGATTGAAACTGTGCCGAGAAGGCGAAACCGACCTCGGTCGTTCCAGGGTCAGATAGAGATCGTCCAGTCGCCGTCGATGCACAGCGGAGGATCGTGGACGAACCTGCGCCCGTCCTGGGACTCCACAATGAGGTACAAGTCATCGCGGCACGGAGTCTCCGCCCACCGGGTGAACGGCCACACGTTCCACGGAAAACCGGGTTCCTCCAGGCCCAGCCCCACCTTCTCCCACTCACCAGGGCCGATGCCCACGTCTTCGAACTCCTCGGGCCTGAAGCCCGTCTGTGCATCCGAGTTCTCACCGAGGACCGTCAGGATGGGCACATCGAGCTCGTTCCTGACCACGAACTCCTGTGTGTCCCGCGTACACCCGCCCAGGGTGAGCATGAGCAGGGCCGCCAGTATGAGACGGGCGACGCCCCTCATCCTCATCCGTCGACCTCCCGTCATTCGTCGGCGCCGCTGATCGGGCCCGTTGGCAAGGCGCCCTCGATGATCGGCGCCGTTCCCTCTGGATACCCCTCCCAGAGCTCCTCCGTAGCAGTCAGCGCCTCGTCCCCGGCCTCCCACGCGAGCTCGGAGCGCTCCTCGCCGGTGGCAGTGACGCCGGGGACGACGACCTGGTTCAAGGTCCCGCTCGGAATCCCAGCACCATAGCCGTTGACCGATGACACTCCCACGTCGTAGCGCATACCCGGTTCCAGACCCGTGATGCGGTAGGAGTTACCGTCGTCGTTGTCGACATAGGCGTTGCGCATGACGGGGTAGTTGCCCAGCGCCTCGATCCAGTAGATCCGGTAGCCCTGCGCGCCGGTGCGCGAGTCCCACCGCACGACCACCTCGGTGCCATCGACCTGGGCGGTGACGTTCGGCGGCCCCGGCAGGGTACGGGGGGAGGCCACGGCCGAGGCGGTGTCACTCACCGGACCGACGTGGTCGTCGCCCCTGGCCGGAGCGACCCGGAACTCGTAGGTGTCGCCATCGCGAACCCAGGTCGAGTAGAAGTAGTCACCTGGCACGGGCAGCGGCAGCAGGAGCCAGTCCTGGTTCTCCGTCACGTTCCGGGTCCACACGTGGTAACCGGCAGCGCCGAACACCCGTGCCCACCCGACCCGGAAGCCCTGGTCGGTGGTCTCCACCTTGATCCAGGCGGGCTTGTCCAAGCTCACGTCCGGCGGGTCGCTTGGCACGGGCCCGTAGGGCGCACCGACGCCGAATTCCCCATGCAGCGCGTCGGCGAAATGCGAGCCGATGAAGTAGTCGCCGCGCGCATTGGGATGCAGACCGTCCCAGGCGTGGCTCACCGGGTCGTAGCCGCTGGAGATGTCCACCAGGTGCACGGGCGATCGGTCGGTGGACAGGGATGCGACCTCGGACTCCAGCAGCCCCGCGTACTCCCGGATCTCCGGGTTGAGCCACTCGAATTCCGGTAGGAGGGTCCTGGTCACCACGTTGGAGATGAGGATCCTGATGTCCGGGTTGGCCGCGCGTGCCTCATCGATCATCGTCCGCGCCGAGGCGACGGTGCCGGGAGCGTCGCTGTAGCCCCAGGTGATGTCGTTGAAGCCGAGCGCTATAAGGAGGTAGTCGGGATCGTGTTCGTTCACGTCCCGCTCGATGGTGTTGTTGGCGTCGGCGAAGGTCCAGCCCCACATGGCGTTGTGGTCGCGGTCGAAGCCGTTGTCGTAGTAGCGCGCGGTGCTGGGGCCGGGGTAGTACTCCTGGGGCGGCGGCTCCAGTCCGTCGAGGATCGCGCGGTTGCGGATGTCGGTGTGGATGTCGTAGGCGCCGGTACGCGGCCCCACGAAATCGGCGGCGACACCGTTGTCGTTCAGGTGCTGGTCGAGGACGTAGCGCCAACTGTGGGAGCCCTCGTTCCCGTGGGTGATGGAGTCGCCGACCACCATGATCTTGGGGCCATCGCCCGACGCGCGCAGGGACGCGTTCCACTGGATCGGGTCGGCGTGAGGGTTCGTGCTGACGTCCGTGCGGGCGATCACGAGCGTAGCCACCTCTCCCGGACGCAGGGAGGCGGTGAGTTCGGTGACGCGTGCGGAGCGGTTGGAGCCCCGTGCCATGTCGATGGGCTCCATGTCCGGGCGGACCACTCCGTCGGACCAGGTCAGCAGCGCGTACTGGTAGTCGCCCACCAGTGCGTCCAACTCGATGTCCAAACGGCCGCCGGACCCGCTGGGCCGCAGCTCCACGTAGGTGGCGCCACCCTGGGTGACCTCGGGCAGGCCCGACCTGGACGTGGACGGACTGATGTTGTGCTCGGCCCGGGGAGGACGCCGACCCGCGAGGCTGCTCTGCCACGTGGTCCGGGCGTGGGGCTCGTCGTAGCCGTCCCGGGCACCGAGGAAGAACGTGGCGTCGGAAGGCACGTCCAAGCGGTGGTTGGCGACCGCGAAGCCGAGCAGGAGGTCGCCCATATCCCGCCCATAGAAATCGACCACCTGCTGAACGGCCTCGATCGGCGTGACGGACTCCTGCTTCAGCGTCCGCCAGGTGTCCAGGACGAAGTTGCCGGAGACCGCCTCTGAGAAGTAGGCGGCGACGACGAAGGCCCCGTACTGCCGGCCACCGCCCAATGATTCGTAGTCGTTGATCGCCAGTTCCGGGTGGTCGAGGAAATCCTCCACGGCGTGCGCGTAGTCGGTGGCGCCGTCTCCCGAGGGAAGGCTCTCTCGCGTCGCCCACTCCGCGGTCGCCTCCATCCACCAGTTGACGGAGGGCAGGACTGCGCTGGCGTCGTTGATGTAGTGGTACTGGAAGACGTGGAAGAGCTCGTGCCGGGGAATGTAGTTGTACATGTCCTCGTTTCGCCCGGAACCCAGCTCCGCCGGGTCCGAGGACAAAGCGATCGGATTGGGACTGAACCCGGGACCCAGCGAAATCGGCGACACATAGGCTTCCCCTTGCGGCGCGAGCCCCAGGAACACACTGATCCGACCATCACCAGCGTGATCGAATCCCATTCCACGGTAGGTCCGGTGGGCGCGTTCAAGCGCGTCGACCACGGTGTCGATCGCGTCCGGTCGACCATTGCCATCGGAATCCTCGTCCGGGACGCCTTCGCCCCATCCGATGTTGTACCAAACCGTGAAGTTATCACTCACAGTCGCGCAAGCGAAGAAGTTCCCGCCGACCTCCTCGTTTTCACCGCAGTCGCTCTCGGCGCTGCGCGAGGTCAGCCCGTCCTCCTGGGCATCGTCGGACACGGCAGGGTCCAACTCGGTGTGCAGCCACGCCCGTGTCTCCTCGGACGCCTCGTCGACATGGCTCAGCACGAACGGCACGTACGACCCGACGTCCAGTTCCCCGTCTTCCTCGGGCGCGTACTCCGGTGGCAGCTCATCGGGGTCGAAGACGGTGAGGTATCCGTATCTCACCAGCTCGTCAACGCTGATGTCTCCGTTTTTCCAGGCTGGAACCACTTTGTCGGCATCACCGAAGTCGGGCGTGACCGCATCGGGAGAGGGTGGGTTCTCCGCGAAGAATTCCTCAGCATGATCACCCAGACCGGGAGACTCGGATTCAGTGCCTTGCTCGGCCAGCACCGGAACCGGAACCGATAGAAGCGCGAAGATCATCGACAAAGCCGTGATCGGAGCGATCTGCGCGCGAAATGGACGGGGATTAGTTCGAGCACGGCCGTGTCGCATGGGCGCCCTTGGATGTGGGGGATACGGGCACGGACACAGTAAGTCGGGAAAAGGCATCGTGTAAAGCAGCACAGCTCAGACGGCTCTCGTGCGAAAATGATCCTCGTTGAGCCAGGTAGCGTGCGGGATGTCTCGCGTGCACCTCGGCCACGTAAGGGTGACGGTAGCCCCGAGAGCTGATACCGCGCTGTTGGCAACGCGAGAGGACCTCGCGAGGTGCCACCGGATGCCACCTGTCCCCGGTTCGTGCTCCGTTCGTGCTCCGCAGTTATGGACTGACACGGCCCCAGGCGGTACCACGCGACCCCAGACAACACCACGGATCGGATGAGGTGACACGAAACGGTACGTAGCGATAAGCCACGGTAAGTAACCAGGGCACTTCTAATCCGATGGTCGCAGGTTCGAATCCTGCCGGGTGCGCCACAAAACCCCAGGTCAGACGGGGTGCGCGAGGACCTCGAAGGAGGTCCTCGTCGTCGTTGGGGCCCTGAAATGCTCCCCGTGTGCTCCCCAGTGCAAGGTCCAGTACAGGTGGAGGCCCACCTCGCGGAGCACTTTGCCATTCTGTGACCCTGTGGGACTGATCCCGGACAGGCCGTGTCCGCCCACCAGCGCCCCACAGCCGCCCCCACACGCGCTATCGGTCCCCACGCCCCGAACGGCCCCACCGGCCACATACGGCCGTTTTCACCGAAACCCCTTACTGCGTAGGGGATCAAGCGCCATAATCAGCTCCACCGACAAGACCGAGTAGGTCTTAGCGGTAACGAGCATGGCCCTAGTAGTCCTGGGCAACGCACCGCGCCTCTGTGAAGGGCTTACCGGTAGAGGTCGGCGCTGCCTTCGAGGTGGCGATGATCATCAGCACCATCGCAGCTCCGGTCTTCGCCGCCATGGCCCACAGTGCCGTTGTCGTTGTGACAACACCGTCCCTATTCCATTCCCGGCCGCCTTCGGGACGACCCCCGGCCTTAGGGCGTGACCAACATGGAGGAACAGTAGATGCCCGATCCGGAAAAGCGGGCATCCTCTCGCCCGACCGTGCGCAACGAGGCAACCGGAGCCACCTCAGGCACGGTAATACAGGCCGGGAGCATTCACGGTGACATCCACCTTCACTCCCCCCAACGCCCCAGCCTCCTCTGGCCTGTCACCAGCGCCTTGATCACCTTTGGCGCCACCCTCACCCTGGCAGTAGTCGTGTGGAGCATCGGCTTCGGAAATCCCCTCGCGGTCACCGCGGGGGGAGCGATCCTGGCCAGCGGCCTACTCGTTATCGGGTGGCTCCTGCGGAAGAGAACACGCGGTTCAGCCTCCCTTCACCCGGCGCTGAACCGCTTGCGCACCCAGGTCCAAGCGCAGTGGAAGAACGAGACGTCCCGCCAGGGTTTGCGTCGGCCGAACCCCCTACGGTTGCGGTGGCGACCGACCTCGGTCCCCGTCGAGCGGGCCTATGCGGAAACCGAACAGCCAGATACCGAGCTCATGCATGGGGAACTGGTCCAAACAGCCGGTGACCTGAGCTCGGCACACGCTCTGGCTACAGCGTTCCAAGACATGTCACGACGACAACTGGTCGTACTCGGTCCCCCGGGAGCGGGCAAGAGCACTCTGGCGGCCTTGTTCACTTTGGCCCTCATCGAACAGGACACGGACCCAGGACCGGTACCGGTGCTGTTGTCGGTGGCCGGATGGGATCCGGCCGAGCGGATCGAGGCCTGGTGCGCCCGACGCATAGCCCAGGACTACCCCGATTTCATCGTGAAGGGCAGCCTCAGCCCGCAGCAGGTGACCGCTCTGCTCCTGAACCGTCACATCGTCACGGTGCTGGACGGGTTGGACGAGATGCCCCGCCCCGTGTTGAGCACAGCGCTCGCCGATCTGGATCGCGCGGCGGAAATCGGTCTACGGATGGTGCTCACCTGCCGCAGCGCAGAATACGAACAGGCTGTCCAAGACCGTGGCGCCCTAGCCCACGCGGCCGTGGTGGACATCGAACCCATCCAGGTCGAGGACACCATCGCTTACCTGACCGAGGCGGAGGTGGCGAACACCCACCGTTGGAGCGCGGTCATCGAACAGATGCGCAAGGAACCCTCCGGGCCACTCGCCCAGGCCTTATCCACCCCACTGATGATCAGCTTGGCCCGTTCGATCTACCGACCATCAACCAGGGACCCTGAAAAGCTCACCGAGTTCACCACGACACCACAGATAACGAACCATCTCCTCGAAGAGTACCTGCCCACGGTATTCACAGATGACGATCACAAAAAAGCCAAAGACTGGCTTTCGTTCTTGTCACGCCACCTACAGGAGAAAGACGGGCCCAACTTCGAATGGTGGCACCTGGCCCGATCCGTACCACACTGGCTACTCCTTTTCCCCATCACCCTTGCCTCAACGGCGTTCGGCTCACTTCTACTCGGACTATTTTCAATCTTCGCCTATTTAGAATATCAGGAAACAACTCCTATCACCGACTTTTTGGAAGGGGCGACTTTCGGGGCCATGCTAGGGGCCACTGTGGGCTTCTTTGGGGGTTTGCGTACCGTACGCAATCTCGAAACATCAGAGCAGATGAGGCCGCACCGTAGATGGTTCGGAGTACTCAGCAACTCGCTTTCTGACCTCCGTGTCCTCGTCTGTGTGCTGTGCACTCCCGTCGCCCTTGTAATTCTCGGGGCGTGGATATCTGGCCACAGCTTCCTTGATGAAATCGCCTCAACCATCGTGATGACACTCTTTCAATTGAAGAATTTCAACATCGAGACATGGCTTTATGCCACCCCCGTTGTTCTTTTTGCCTTTCAGGCGACACTGATCATCAACTTACTGGGGCCTCGCACAGGTACCCCGAAACGCAGTACGCCGAATATGCGCCTCCTGCTCCCCAGCCTGATAGCAGGAATGATGCTGGGATTGGTCTGCTCAGTACTATGGTCCGCAATTATTCTATTTCTTGACGGCCTCCAGGACATTGAATTTTATGCCCTCGTAGCCATCATGATCGGCGTACCCATAGGCATCGTCCGGTGGCTGTCCGTTCCCGTCGAGGAGCGCAAGGCGAGTTCGCCCCTTTCCGTGCTCCGAAGTGATCGTGCAGCACTCTTCACAGCATCTTTGTCAAGCGGGATGTTCACAGTTCTGACCACGATCGCTTTCATCGTTTACAGCAATCGCCAAGCTGAAGATCCAATCGAGGTCACTTCACCCCTTGAAGCGTGGGTGTTAGGTGGTACAGCCGGACTCGGGATTATGGTCGTGATCGTTATCGGCTCTGGTTCGGTATGGCTGCCGTACACGGTCGCCCGACTTTGGCTCGCTTGTCGAGGAAGACTTCCCTGGCGGCTGATGCGTTTCCTGCGCACAGCGCACGAGAAAGGAGTCCTTCGCCAGGTAGGTCCTGCCTACCAGCTCCGCCATGAACTGCTGCGCATACATCTCGCCAGGCAACGGCCCTCGGAACAACATTCGCCCCCGACCCTATGGGCCGCTCCCCATTGGTTCGGTGTTCGTCGGCGATCGTATTTCCGAGTTCGCCCCCGGTGGTATGGCACAGGCACCCTCGCAGTATCAGTGCTTGTTATGGGAACGGCCTCGGGGGTCTATTTCGGTGATGACGTGTTACCGATCGGCACAATAGTGGACGCTGCAGAGTTCAGCCCTGACGGTCAGACGGTAGCTATCACTTCCGGCAACCAGGTGCATCTGTGGGACGTGGAAAACAAAAACATTAAATATACCATTGGTGCCCACCCCTTAATGGCCTTCGTTGACTCACCGGCCGCAGAAGTGGCGTTCAGCCCCGACGGCACCACCCTTGCCACTACCTACAGCTACAGCTACGGAAACAGCGAAAACATCAGGGACACCATCCAAATCTGGGACACCACCACCGATCCACCCACCCCGACCAAAACCCTCGACCATAATACCTGGGTGAATACAATGGCATTCACCCCCAACGGGGATCTTATCGTCGCCACCAGCAGTGACAACATTGTCCAACTGTGGGACACCACCACCGACCAACTCACTCGCACCAAAACCCTCCACCACAACGAACCCGTGTATTCCGTAGCATTCAGCCCCAACGGCGACCTCATCGCCGCCTCCAGCTACGACGAAGAGGAATACAGCAGCACAGTGCTAATATGGGAAACCACCACCGGCAACCTCACCACCAAACCCCTCCCCCACAACAGCGACGTAGAATGGATGGAATTCAGCCCTGACGGCACCACCCTCGCCACCAACAGCTACGACGAGGACGAGCAAAGCAGCACCGCACAAATATGGGACATTACCACTGGCAACCCCACCCAAACTTTCGGAGGACACAGCGACAGCGTGGGATCAGTGGCTTTCAGCCCCGACGGTGCCATTCTCGCCACCGGCAGCCAAGACGGCGCTGACAGCGGTAGCAACAGCACCGCACGGCTGTGGAATATCAGAACCGGCGACGCCATTACCGAGCCCTTTCACCACAAAAGTTGGGTGAACACAGTGGCGTTCAGCCCCGACGGCACTACTCTCGCCACTGGTGGTTGGGACCAAAGCGCACGGCTGTGGGACCTCTGCCGCGAAGTAGCCAGAGCCAAACTCTCACAGGAGCAGCAACAGGCGTGTCACTCCCGAGACGCCGAGTAAGAAGACTGACCAAACTGGGAAGGCCTGACCAGGAGACCTTTGATCCGATCGGTCACCGGCCCCGAGCGCAAGGAAGCCCCAGGCCAGTCGGGGTGAACCCGTGAACTGGCCTGGGGTTGGTGACGCAGTGTGGCTCCTGGTGTGCTCGGCGGTTCGGCTACCCAGCCCTCACCGGAGCCGGACCACGCAGCAGCGCGGCGGTGGCCTCGGCCGCCGCCTTCGCCACGTCCGGAAACACCAACTGATAGGTGTCCTGCGTGAAATGCGTGGTCGCATGCCCCAGCTCACTGGACACGATCTTCACGTCCGTGCCCGCGGCCAGCGCCAGCGAGGCGGCCCCGTGGCGCAGCCCGTGCAACGTGATCGGCGGCAACCCGGCGGCCCTGGCGATGCGCAGAAACCAGTCACTGACCTGCCCCGGATGCCATCCTGCGCCATTCTCCTTGGTGAAAGCCAGGCCGCTGTCCACCCAACCCGTACCGGCCTTGAGCCGGGCCTCGTTCTGGAACCGCCTCCAGGCCCGGAGCACCTTGATGGTGTCCGTATCCAGAGTGATGGTGCGCTGCCCGGCCGCGCTCTTGGGGGTGGAGGTGATCGTCTCCCACGCGAGTTGTACGACCTGGACGCGAATGTCGATCTGCCCGTCGGTCAGCCGGGTGTTGGACCAGGGCAAGCCGACCGCTTCTCCTCGGCGCAGACCCTTGACGGCGACCAGGTGGAACATGGGATACAGCCACGGATACTTCCTCGCGTGCACCAGGAACGTACGCGTCTGCTCCGGGGGCCACACCATCACCTCCCCCGGCACCGTGCCGTCCTTCTTCCACTGACGCACCCGGTCCGGAGTCCACACCAGCGGACGCTTCCTCGGGCAGGAGGGCAGGCGTACGTGCGAGGCGATGTTCACCGACACCGGCAGATCCGGACGCCTGACGGCTTCGGACAACGCACTCCGCAACGTGGCGCGGATGCGGTGCTTGGTCGACAGCGAGATCACCCTCCGCCCCCTGACCGAGGCCCGCACCTTCACGTCGTCGGACTCGCGACATTCGAGGATGTGGTTGTTGGTCTCCTCGATGGCCGCGAACATCGCTTCGACGTGGCGGGCCTGGAGCTTGTCCAGCCGAAGCCTGCCCAGGTGCGGGACGAGGTAGGTGCGGATGTGCCCGGCGTAGGAGGCCCGGGTTCCCGCGGCCAGGTCGGGCTTGCCCTTCAACCACTCCCCCAGCCAGGCGGCGACGGTGGGTGGTTCGGTGCGCACGTCCACCGCCATCGCGACCCGCTTGCGCACCTCCTCCAAGTCCGGGAGTGGGCGGCGTTGCTTCAACGCCGCCTGGACCAGGTCAGCGATCTGCCCCTCCACCACCGGCTCCCTCTCGGCCAGGGCGATGAGCGCCTTGACGTGCTCCAGCCCTTGACGCGCCTGTTCCTGGGAGGCCAAGCCCACCCGTCGGGCCTGGCGGCGCCCGCCCTCACTGGTCGGGGGAAGCTCGTACTGAAACGCCCACGCTCCATGAGCCGAGTTCCATCCCCCGGTCCGGCGCTTGAGCTGCGGACACCTTGCCCCCAACGCCCTGCCGGTGTTCTCGTCACGGCATCCGCACCGTTTGAACGTGGACCCCTCACGCGCGGCCATGCACGGCCTCACCTTCGTCTCGCTTCCCACGCACACCGCACCCGCTGCACCCGGCAAACACCGGCAGCGAGCCGACCTCGGCCACGATGACCGAAGTACTCACACCCACACGACCCACCTCGCTACCACCTCTGACCTGCACGGATACGGCGTACGGCCCCGCGTGTGGCGGGGCACCACGCATCCACGCTCGACCTCGTAGAGGTGGTCAAGCGGATTCAGCACAACCGTCGTCCGATGGGCACACGCCCCGCCCGCCCATCCGATACGCCCGGCATCGCCCTGTTCCTGCCACCGCCCTGCCCCGGGCCGTTCCAGGGGTCAGCGACGCGGGGCCCACCGAGCCCGGCACGCGGCCCGTCCGCGCCGACCGGCCCGCCCCAGGACGCCCGGGGCCCTGCCGCGCGGTGGGGCCGACGTCGGGGCGCTGACAGCCCCACGCCACCCGCCCACAGTCCGGGGTCACACCATGGTCCTGGAACACGCCGCGAACCGTCCCGTTTTCGAGCAGTGCTTCTCCTCGCCACCACGCCTCGACCCTTCCCCGTCGTTGCCGTGGGCCTCTTCGCCCTGATGAACCCCTATGAAGACGCGCCCGATGAAGATGCGACACCCGACCTCAGAACCTCACTCGGCTCAGCCTCCGCCACCTCTCACCGCTGACAGACGAGGTCGCGCGAAGCACAGCGCGGGACAACAAAAAACGCGCGGTAGGAATCAACGGGGAAAGCTGTGATGCAGCGCCCGGAGTTGGTCGATCTTGGGCTCTACACAGGAACAAGGGATCAGCTTTATATCTCACTATAAAGCCGAAAGAATTTCACTGATAAAGAGGCGAAGAAAGAAGGGATACCGCGCGAGCAGAGCACCCGTGGAGGCGGGCGGGGCGGGCGCGCTCGCCCGTGAGCGAGGGCGCCCCGCCCGCCTACGTGAAGAGAACGACCCAATGGGGTATAAGTCTGGACGCCCGTTGGCCCACCCACAGGGGCGCTGACCTGCACAGCAGCACGGGCAGGGGTGGGCCAGCTAAGAGTGGCCCACCCGCTGGCCCAGTCGGTGGCCCATGCGCTGGCCCGGGGTTCACTTCGGGTTCAGTGGAGGTTCACACCCCACCTCCCCGCTTCCAAGGAAGCCAGAGGGAAAGCGCGCATGCGCTTCTCCCAGGCACAGGAAATCGCACTTTGCCACTCGATAAGCGAGAGCGCTCCGGCCACCTCGATCGCACCAGAGCGACTCTTCATGGGAAGGGATCGTGATTGCCATCCGGGAGGAGAAGATCCTTTTTCCATGGCTTCTTGGCCAGGGGAAGCTTGCGCGTGGCAGGTGACAGAACTCGCATGCTCCTGGTCTGGTGAGAGGAAGAGAGGGCAGACCAGGCCGTCAGGGAGAAGTTCCGGCGCAAGGGGGGGGAAGGCAGCCACGGGTGGATCGAGGTCAAGGTACCTGGAGGCGGGCGAGTCCGCCCCCTCTTGTCGGGGCGGGCCCGCCCGCCTACGTGAAGGGGACTACCCACTGGGTATAAGTCTGGCTTTCCAACGACCCACCCAAAGGGCCTTTGACCTGCACTGATAACGCCCAAGAGGTGGGCCGATCAAAGCGGCCCACCCACGGGCGGAGGCACAGGCGGAGTCACAGGCCCCCGGAAAGGCCCAGTCACAGGCGGAGTCACAGGCCCTCCAACGGCCCACACACCCTGACACAAGGTTCTGGCCTCCGCCAAGCGAGGCCGGGGCGGCGCCACCCCCGTAACCACGGTCAGCACCACCCCGGCATGGGTTCTTACGCCTCAGGTCGCGATCGCCTGCCACCGCCGCACCAAGTGGGCCAGCTCAGCGAACTCACCTCCGCTACTACCCCCAGGGGCAGAACGCGGCGATGCCACCAGGCCTCGACCACCCGCCGTTTCCTCACCTCGGTTCGCCTGCACGCCTCCCCTGCTGTGGGCGCGGACGACGCGGTCCTCGTGCCGAGCGAGGTAGGGGCGCACCCCGCACACCCCGTCGTCGTCCTCACACCACCCACGTGGCCCCGTGTACGGGGTCCGCTGCGGCGGCACCCGCACCGGGATCTCCCGCGGCTGTTCCTCTCCGGGCCGAGGCCGCGGAACATCCGTACGCCCCTTGGCCACAGCCCGGACCGAAACCGGTTCGCGGTCTCCCTGCACTCCCCGCACCCGCCGCGAGGGCAGCGGTGAGCAGACCTCGGCCACCGGCCGTGCGCTCGGACCGGTGGGGCCGCAGAACAGTGCGGCGAGCACCGCCCCGAGGACCCAGCGCACCTGTTCGCCCCAACCCTGACGGCGCCTGCGGTGCCGCCCGCTATGCTTCTCCACAGTTTCCTCCTGCTGTATCCAGGTGGGAATCACGCCCCGGGCCGGTGTTCGCAGCACTGGCCCGGGGCACCCTTTTGTTTTGTCAGTGGCCCCGCGAACGAGGCCAGTTCTTCCTGCGGGGTAGCGGGTGAGTGTCAATGGCCCCGAGGTCGTACGCCCCCGGAACTGCGCTTCTCACCCACTCTGTACAATTAGCCACAAAGCACCCCAAAGCCCAGCGAATAGGTGCCCTTTTCGCTGAGGGTGGTCGATGTTCCCTTGGATGGGCGAGAACCTTCAACCCCACCGATCGAAATAGTCACAATGTTCCACTGGACAGCTACGTTCCTGTTCAGAGGTGCTCTGCGTCGATCCGGGAGAACACCAGGTCGCTCATCTCTGTGACCGGTTGCTCCCACCTCTGCGGCGGGATGGGCCTCCTGATCGCGGTGGGGTAGGTAGTCGCGTCGTACTCGTTGACGATGCGGTAGGTGTGAAAGCCCGCTTCCCTCAGCGGCCCGATCACGGCGCTCGGGTCGAGTCCCTGCTTCGCCAGAGCTCGCGGAGTGATCTCGATGATCAGTTCGGCGTCGGACCATAGCGTTTCGAGCGCGGGCAGGAGGCTCCGCACCGCTGCGGCTTCGGCCCCCTCGACGTCGATCTTGATCAGACGTGCGTTTCGGACCTCGGCAGGATCGAGAATTCCCGTGAGCGGCGCGGCGCTGGTGTGGAAGGATTCGTGCACGACACGCGGCCGGACCGTGGAAGTGCCGCCGAGGTTGCCTGGGTCGGCCAGGAACATCTCCACACGTCCGGGTTCCGCCGCGACGGCCTGGCCGACGGTTCGGACGTTGCGCGCACCGTTGAGCAGGATGGTCGTCCGCAGGTGCTGGTGAAAGCTCGGAACGGGTTCGATCGCGGCAACGTGCCCGGTGGGGCCGACGAGGTAGGAGGCGAGCATCGTGTAGTAGCCGATGTTCGCGCCCGCGTCCACGAAGGTGTCCCCGGGTTTGAGGCGGCGGGTGATCCACGCGGTCAGGTGGGGTTCCCAGGTGCCGAAGGTGTAGAGGTAGCGCTGGATGATGTCGCTGGTGGTGACCGGGAACCGGCCTCCGAACCGTGTCTGGGCGAGGGCGGTGACGGGCCTGTGCGTGAGTTCGTGGTCCAGCCACCGGATGGCCCGTGGGGAAACGAGCTCGGGCGTGCGTCGGATCGTTGTTCGTAGGGTTGCTCGGGTGAAGCGGTGCATCGGCTGCTCCGGAAGGGAGGACGTGTGGAACGGGTTCCTGTGGTGTTCCTGCTGGTCGGCTTGACCGGATCGGGAAAGACCACCTACGCGCGGACCGTGCTGGAGCCGCGCGGTGCGGTGCGGTTGTCGGTGGACGAGGAGGTCCACCGGCGGCACGGCCGGTACGGGGTGGACTATCCGGAGTGGGAGTACTTCGAGCGCCAGGCCCCGGTCGTGGAGTGGGTGCGCGAGCGTCTGCTATCGCTGGTGTCCGAGGGCCGCGACGTGGTGGTGGACCACGGTCTGTGGCGGTGTGCTGAGCGGGCCGAGTGGAAGAAGCTGGTGGAGTCGGCGGGGGCGCGGTGGAGGTTGCTGTACTTCCCCGTGGAACACGAGGAGTTGCTGCGGCGACTGTCGGAGCGCAACCGCCGCCAGGACGCCAACGCGTTGACGGTCACGCCGGAGGCGTTGGCGGACTTCGTGGCCAGGTTCGACCCGCCGGAGGATGAGGGCGAGGAGGTCATCGCTCCGGGTTCGTTCCCGCGTGGGCCGGCCGCCAGCGGGTGAGGATCCGGTGGGCTTCGCCCTGCCAGCCGGGCGGGGTGCGGTCGAGGGTGACGGGACGGAATCGGAGCACGGGGTCGGCGGTGTCGATCCGTCCGCCGTTCTGACGCAGGTGTTCCAGGAGTCGGGCTGCCTCGTGGCGGACGGCCGGGCTGGTCTCGGTCCAGGCGCCGGAGGTGAAGCGGTCGATCCGGCGCCGAAGGTCGGCGTCGATTCCGTGCCGCCATTTGAAGTGGTGGACCACCGCGACCGGCCCGTAGGCGGGGTGGTGGCCAGGAGCGCGGTGGTTGCCCGAGGAGACGGTGACTCCGGAGCGGGCCAGGACGATCTTGCGGGGGTCCGCCAGCAGCAGGCGGTGGGTGAGCCAGCCGCCCAGGGGGTAGGCGGCATCCAACCGTGCTCGCGGGTCCTCCCCCACGGTCTCCGCTTCGGGCGGGCGCCATCCGTTCAGGTGTCCGGTGCGGGTGACGCGGTCGAGCATCAGACCGCGCACCACCGTGTGTCCCGCGGTTTCCGCTGCTGTCACGGTGTCGTCGAGGCTGGTGGCGAAGGTGTGGAACTCGTCGCTGTCGGCGATCAGGTGCCACTCGGCGTCGGCGTGGACCCGAAGGCGGTCGCGCAAGCTGGCGTTGGTGGTCTCGTGCCAGGGACCGTGCTCGACCAGTACCGGGGTGACGCCCAGGCGGTCGAGCGTCTCCCGCAGGCGCTGTTCACTTCCCTGCGGTGCGTGCTCGGGCAGGTGGAGTGCGAGGTGGAAGTCGCGGACTCCGAGCGTCCGGTAGTGGTCGACCCAGGCGTGGAGCAGAGATGTCTCGACGGGTCCGATGACGGCGATCAGTGGTGGGGGCATGGCTGTTCCTCCTCGGTGGCCAGGGTCTGGAGAAGCGCGAGCATCCGGGCCGGTGTGCGCAGCCCGAGGTCCTCAGCCGCTGTCGGCAGAGGAGTCAACGGCGGGTGCGTCGCGGCCTCATCGATGGCGTGGGCGAGCGCGACGGGGTTTTGGGGCGGGACGACGGCGGCCCAGGTTCGGACGCGCCCGGTCAGGTCGGGATCGTGGTCGGAGAGCAGAAGCGGGACGCCGAAGCGGGCGCAGTCCGCGACCAGCCCGGACTCCTTGCCCACTCCTGGGTGCCGGATGACGGCGGTGAAACTACTGGCGGCGTAGACCTGCCGGATGTCCGCGGGGTTCAGTGGGCCGGGTAGCGCACGGAGGACGACGCCGGGTGCTCTGGCCATACGGTCGAGCAGGTCCGGATCGGTGGGGCTGCCCGTGACGAGGACGTGCAAGGGCTGGGTGAGGTGTTCCAGAGCGGTGGTCACGGTCGCCATGTCCTTGTGCGGCCACCATCCGCCCACCAGGCACAGGACGGCTTCCCTCTCCGGTAGGCCGAGGGTCTGTCGTGCGCGGGTGCGTTCGCTCGGGCTGATGCGCTCGTCGGGGTTGGCGAGGGCGAAGGGGTGGACCGCGGTCCTGAGTGCGGGGAAGCGTTCGCGTACCTCGTCCTCCACGGACCGCGTCGGGCACAGGGCGAGGACCCGCCTGGGCGGGACAAGACGTCCGAGTGCCCGCACGATGCGGTCCTCGGTGGTGTTGACCTCGTGGACCACGCGCAGGTGCGGTGTCTGGGACAACGCGCGGGCCAGGCTGTGGAGGGCCTCGCTGGCGGTGAGGATCACGGCGGTCTCGGGGGTGCGGCCCAGCAGGTGGCGTGCGGTGTGCAGGGAGGCGGCTTCGGTCAGGCATCGGGCGACCAGGGTGATCTGGTGCGGGAGTCGCCGGTGTGGCAGCAGGTGCCGTGCCCTCGCGGCGGAGCGCTGCGCGCCCTTCCCCAGAGCGAGGAGAAGGCGGGCTTTGACGCCCTCCGGTCGTGTGGCCACTCGGACGCCGTGCTCTTGGAGCAGGGTGTGCACGTGGACGGGCATTCCGTTGAGAGTGATCACCGCGACCTGGTGGCCTGCGGTGGCGGCGGCACGGGCGAGGTGGGTGAGGGCGTGCTGCCAGTGCCCCGCGTGTTCGGTGGCTGGTTCGACCAGCGCCACTGCCCGCCTCACGACCGCTCCTGGGCACAGGCCGCGTCGAACCGGGCGCGCAGCCATACAGGATCGTTCAGACGCTGCCAGGCGGGGGCGTCGTCGGGTGTGCTGCGGGCGAAGGCGGTGCCGTCGCGCGCACCGCGTTGGACCCAACGGGTGAAGCGGCCTCCGGCCGGGGCGGACCAGGCGCGGAGCTGCTCGCGCGTGGTGTCGGTGTCGGCCCCGTACTCGCAGCCGCGGGTGAGCATCGCGACCTCCCGGAAGGCGGCCTTCCAGGCGTGGTAGGAACTCTGGTCGAAACGGGTGGTGCCCGCCACCTGGTCGAGGAACTCCACCCGCCCGGGGAGGGCGGCGAGGACGTCGACGGCCTCGCCCAGGTGGCGGAGGGCGTCGCGGCTGATGAGCTTCATCCCGCCGTAGCCGTAGGCGCGGCCGGTGACCGGGTTGGCGGCCTTCCACACCCGCATGGCCACGTCCTCGTCCAGGGCATCGGGTTCGAGGGTGAAGGTGGTGTGGATGTGGAAGTCGCCGTCAGCGAGGAGGAAGGCGTCGGTGTCGACCAGTTCGGCGGCGAGCCGGTAGGCGCGGCGCATGCCGACCACGCCATGCAGGCGTTTGACCGGGCGCTCCAGGACACGTTCCAGGCGGGTGTGCAGGTCGTTGGCGAGGGGTTCGTCGAAGGAGAGCATCACCGCGTCGGGGCGGGGGTTCACGCGATCGCCTCCAGGTAGCGGGCGGCCACGCGTTCGGGGGCCAGGTGGCGGGTGGAGTCGTGGGCGTGGCGGCTGTGGGCGGACCAGAAAGCGGGGTCCTGGACCAGGCGGTCGGCGAGCTTGACGGCTCCGTCGAGGTCGTGGGGGTCGAAGAGCAGGTCCTGGTGGACGGCCTCGGCCATCCACGCCATCCGGGGCGCGATGACGGGAACGCCCATGGCGTGCAGGTCGATGATCGACATGGACCAGGTGCAGCCGGGGCGCAGGGGTGCGAACCCGAGGGTGCTCTCGGCGAGGAAGGAGCGGTAGCGTTCGCGGTCGCCGCCATCGGTGCAGACGGTGACTCCGGGGGTCGCGGAGAGTCGGGCGAGGGCGTGTTCGGGGCTGGGGTCCAGGGCGATGCGGCTGGGGTCGCGGCGGCCGAAGAGGTCCATGACGCGGAGAGCGAGGCCGTTGGCGGTGACCCGCTGGGCGATGTCGACGAAGTGGCCGGTGCCGTAGTGGCGGTAGAGCCGGTGGTTGTACAGACCTGTCGGGTGCTCGGGAGCGGTGGCGTCGGAGCGGACCAGGCGGGGATCGCGGGGAGGCGGCACGATGTGGACCCGGTCGGCGACGCCGGCCCGGTAGGTGGCCGAGGCCTGGAGAACCCAGTCCCGGGCGGTGCGGGAGTGGACGAGGAGTCGGTCGCAGGCGGCCAGTCCGCTGGCGAAGGCCAGGCGGAGGGGGACTTCGAGGCCGCCGTCGCTGAGGGAGGCGTCCTTGACCAGTTGCCCGTGTTCGTCGACGGAGAAGGGCAGGTAGTGGCAGTAGCCGACGACCTGGGCGTCGCTGCCCGCGTCGAGCATCGCGGTGCGGACGGCGGGGGCGGCCTCGATCTGGTTGACCACGACGGTGTCCGGGCGGGTGGCGCGCAGGAGCTGGGCGAGGTAGCCGACGTCGTGTACGAGGCGCACGCGGTACTTGCTGGTGGCCGCGGGCGGGGGCACCATGTGGCGGACGCGGGTGTCGGTGACCGGGATGGGGCACACCAGCGTGACGTCGTATCCGGCGTCGGTGAGTGCCGGGGTGAGGATGTCGGCGTAGATCCACCCGGAGTCGGCGCTGAGCCGGGAGGCGTTGGAGATGTTGAGCAGGTAGAGCATGGACCTGGACATGAGGGCGCTTTCTTCGTTGTCAGGGCTCAGGGTCAGCGGGTGAGGAAGGTGCTCGCGGTCAGCAATGCGTCCACCTCGTGCTTGAGGAAGCGGCGATGGCCACCGGGGGTTCGGAAGCTGGTGATCCGGCCTTCCTTGGCCCACCGGGAGACGGTCCTGGCGTCCACGCGGAAGGTCTGGGCGACCTCTCCTGGCGTGAGTACGCGGAGGGTTCGGAGAGCGGGTGTCGTCGGTCCAGGGGATAGAGGCAACAGGGGTTCCTCTCTGAAGGTCGTGAGGCGCACGGGGGTACGGCCTGCGCGGCTGGTCCTCGTGTTCCTCGGGAAAAGCCTCGAAGGCGCCGGACAGGGTGTGTGGCGTTACCACCGAGGGTGAGTGCGATCAGCGGACATACGTGCTCGGGGCCGTGGGAGCGGGCGCAGGGGGCTCGTCGGCACGGTGGCCGGGCGGTGGTCCGCCCGCGCTGAAGGGCGCGGGCGGTTTCGTCGTGCGCGGGGCCGTGACGGACGTCCCAGGCCGCGGCGCGGCTGCTATCGCGTGGGCGGGAGGTGGCGGTCGAAGATCCCCCACACGGTGACGGGGCCTCCGGCGCAGCCGTCCCACTCCCAGTACAGGGCGAGCTCGGCCAGGCGTCGCAGCCCGCTCCCCTGCCGTTCGGGGTGCCCTTCAGCGGAAGGGGCCTCGGTGGGAACGGGGAAGGTCAACGGTGTTCCCGGACGGGGTCCGTCGTCGGTCACCGCCAGCTTGAAGGAGAAGGGTTGTTTCTCCAGCCTGATCCGCACGGTCCCGCCCGGCAGGCCGGAGGCGGTGTGCGCCAAGGCGTTGCGGTGGAGGATCGTCACAGCCTCGAGCAGCCGTTTGCGCTGGCTCGCGGGCGAGTTGCAGCGTGGGAACAGCCAGCGGGCGGCCGTGCGGATGTGGTGCGGTTCGTGTCCGAACTCGGCGATCCACATGTTGGGGTCGGCGCAGCGAATGCGGCGAGGCAGCCGCGGCAAGGCGTCGGAAGGACTGGGGGCGTTACCCCGGCTTGTCCCGAGCTGGGTACTCTCCTGCATGTTGTCACCTGGAGTGTCGAGAACGCATGGGTGAGGCCGTGTCCCGGGGCTGCTGTAACAGTCGCCGGGACTTTCTCGTCTGAGGTGGCCCGCGAGCCTCGCCTTCTCTCGATGCGCCACGGCCCTCTGGCCGCACGTATGGCACGCGGGCGCAGCGGTATCGGGTACGAGCTGGGAAGCTCGGACCACCTTGACTCTTCAAGCATGACTAGGGATTCCCAAATGTCAAGGGGAATCCATGATCCCGCTGGGAAGGTTAGGATCAGTATCATGAGACGGATACCGCGCACCCACAGTCCCAGCGTGCGTCGACGGCGGTTGTCCGCCGAGCTGCGCCGCCTACGCTCCCAGCACAAGCTGACGTTGGAGCAGGCCGCGCAGAGCACCCGCATCCCGAAGAGCCGCCTGGGACGGATCGAGACCAGCGACCTGAAGACCGTCAAGGCCACCGACCTGGACGCCTTGTTGGACCTGTACGAGATCACCGACGCGGGAACCCGTGAGGCCATGCACTCCTTGGCGCGTGAGGCGGGAGAGCGGGGCTGGTGGTCGCGGTACCGCGACGTGTTCGGCACGCACGCGCTTCCGGACTTCGAGACGGAAGCCTCGGTGATCCGCACCTACGAATGCCAGGTCGTGCCCGGGCTGCTACAGACCCCGCGCTACGCGGACGCGCTCGCCCGGGGCACCGCGGCCTTGGACGACGCCGAGATCAAGCGGCACGTGGACGCTCGGATGGAACGGCAACAGATCCTGACCCGGTTCTATCCACCGGAGTACTACGCGGTCGTCGACGAGGCCGCCCTGCGCCGCCAACCCCAGGACCTCGACATCATGCGGGAGCAGCTCGAGCACCTGGTGGAGGTGTCGACCCGGCCGAACATCCACATCCACGTCCTGCCGTTCAGCGCGGGGCTGCACGCCGCGACGATCGGCAGCTTCGTCATCATGGACTTCCCCGAACCCCTGGACCCTTCGATCGGGTTCGCCGAAACTCCTACGGATAGTCTGTTCGTAGAGACCGATCCTGAGCTGGCCCGGTACAACGCCATGTGGCACGCGGTGCACAACGCGGCGTCCACCCCGGCTCAGTCACGTGAGTTCCTCCAGGGTGTCCTGGCGGCGTTAGAGAGTGGACACTGATGCACAACCTGTCGTGGCGCAAGTCCTCCTACAGCGGAGGAGGAGCGCAGAACTGCGTCGAGGTGGCGGAGCTGCCGACCGGTTCCGCCGTCCGCGACTCCCAGCACCCCGACGACGCGCAGCTGGCCTTCCCCTCTCCCGAGTGGAGCACCTTCCTCCGCCAGGTGAAGACTCAAGGCCGCTGACTCTCCTACGTCACGTCGGCTCCCGGAACACCCACCGGGGGCCGACGTGCGTCCAGCTCGTCGCATGAACGTTCTGCGGCAGGTGACGGGAGGCGATCCCGGCACACCAGAGCTTCCACACGCTCAGCCTCCGAAGACACGACGAGCTTTTAGGGTGATGGTGTGGACTTCAACGCCGATGCGTGGGCGCACCTCCGAGCCACCCGCGCCAACCCCCCTGCCCCTGCCCGTGGGTGTGACCAGCGACGTGTGACCTACCAGTTCGGACTGGAACAGGCCGAGCAGCTGTTTCGACAGGCGGCCGCGGCTTCACCCGCGACCCGCCCCCTGCCCCTCTTCTACGGCCTCAGCCAAGCCGGGAGAGCGATCGCAGCAGCCACGTCTACGGCCATCGACGACGAATGGAAGCTCACGGGACACGGCATCCACGCCAAGAACTTGTCCGGTCAACTCCCCAATGTGCAGATTTCGACCGGTCCGGCGGACAAGGCAGGCAGCTTCACCCGATTGTCCCAGTTCCTCGGCTCACCTGTCTGGGGCACGACACCCGTGCGTCTGGAGCTGTTGTGGGACTGCCTGCCCGAAGCCGAGGAGTGGCCGCTGTGCCGTTCACTCACCCAGCAACGACGTATCCCGCTCCAGGCCGACTACCGGATTCCCGAGATCGAGCAGCCGATAGTTCGCGCGGTAGTCCGGCCATTGCCGTACTGGGTCGTCTCCTCGTCCCGCTGCCAGCCTCTCTCCGATTACCTAGACGGCTTCCCCGACGTGTTGGGCTACGACGTCGATCGCACCGGACCGGGTGTGGACGCCGATCCCGCCTACCAGCTGCTCGACGATGAGACCGGCGAGGTCACGCTGAAGTGGACAGCAGACCTGGGGGAGCACTACACCGACCGCGTCGAGCTACTCAACGCCAAGACGCGGACCTACCTAGGTGACCGATATTTCTTCCCTGGCCCTGGCCCTGGCACGCCCGGCGCGGACCGCGGCTTGCATCCGCTCATGGCGTGGTGGGCGGTGCTGTACGCCCTGTCGATGCTGGCCCGCTACCAACCGGTCGAGTGGGCGCGACACATCGATGTGAACACCAGCGAGTCTGCCGTACCGATCGAAGAGCTCCTACGCGCAGCTTTAGGCATCCTCCCGGAGCTGATCCGGGAAACCATCGATGAGGTCCGGAGGTAGGCCCCAGTGAGGGCTGCAGCCCGCTACCGCGATCGTGATCACAGCACTGTCCATACGGGTAGCCCCAGTACCAGAACAACGTACGTCGAGGGCACTCCGGAGGTAGGGATGCGCACGATCGGGGTCGACCTGGCCGTTGCAGCCCGCACCACCGCAGCCGCTGAGATCACCTGGGGCAAGCACGGCGCCATCGTCGGGCCTGCGCGCCAAGGATGCACCGATCAGGACCTACTGGACCTGCTGAGCAGTCTGGGCCCCGGCGACCGTGCCGGTATTGACTCCCCCTTCGGCTGGCCGGTCGACTTCGCCAAGGCCGTACACGCACACACCCATCAGGGCCCCTGGCCGGGGCGCGGCCGTGACCGCGCGGAGCACTATGCGGGGCTGCGGTTGCGCCGCACCGACCTGCGTGTGCGCCAGCTGACCGGTGGTCGTCCGTTGTCGGTGTCCTTCGACAAGCTGGGTGCTACCGCCGCTCGCTGGGCGTATCTCGCCGACGCCCTGGCCCGCAGCGGGCGGCCCGTTGATCGGGCCGGGGCCGGCACGGTCGTGGAGGTGTATCCGGCGGCTTCCCGCGTCCAGTGGGGGCTGGGGCCCGAGCGAAGTATGCGGGAACTTCTGGAATCGGCCCGGTTCTTGGAGTGCTCTGAGGAGCACCGGCGTGCCTATGACGCCAGTGAGCACGCTTTCGATGCCCTGATCGCGGCGTTGACCGCGCGTGCCGCTGCCTTCGGGCTCACCGCCCGGGCTGAGGGTGAGGAAGTCGCCCTGGCCGAGCGGGAGGGATGGATTCATCTTCCCGAGGGTGAAAGCCTGGCGCGCCTGGGCTGAGCGGACGCCGCGAGGTGTCGGGCGCGAGGTCGTCCACTGCCCTTGCAGCAGGAGGCCCGTGCCGACGCACCCCGAAGTCCGTGCCGATGCGCGCGGCCACTGGTCACCGGTCCAGGACCGGAATGCTCAACAGCCGGAAGTCGCCCCGGCGGCCCTCCAGGCGCGAGTAGCGCGACCAGGCGCACCTGTATGCGCCGCGCAGTCGGATGGGATCGGTGCGGCCCTTCATAATGCCCCGTCCGGTGTTGGGCCCCCAGGCCCGTACTCCCGCGAGCTGGCTGTCCTCATAGACACGGAAGGCGTCGGCGTTGGTGGCCCGGCCATGGTCGGGACGACTCCAGTAGCCCGGCTCATTGGACAGCACCAGCACGCCGCCGCTCCAGCCCGGCGCGTGGCCGGTCAGCTGTTCCACGCGGCTGATGTCCTTGACCATGTCGTAGCCCCGGACGTCCTGGGCGCCCTGGTTCGCCAGGTCGAAGCGCTCGCCCGCCACCGTGCCGCTCCAGGCGGCCTTGAGGTACTTCAGCTCCAGCGCCAGGTGCCGGTTCTGCTCCGGGGCGGAGATCAACAGGTCCAGGTGTCCCACGGCGGTCTTGACCTCCAGACGCACCCGGAGAGCGGGCTCGAACAGGTGCGCCGTCCAGGCCAGGGCGTGCTGGAAGTCCGCCTCGGAGTGGAACACCGGCCGCGTCCGCTTCAGCTCCTCGAGCCATGCCCCGACACGCAGCCCCCAGTAACCAGCCATGCCGGAGAACTTAGCGGGTGCTGAGCAACCGAGGAAAGCCATCCTTCACCTCAGGGCCCGACCCCAGACAGAGAACCCCGCCCGGAGGGACACCGAACCCGTCCCGCGGACCCACCGCAACCAGGACACACTCTTGCTCCACTGCCCCATCGGTCGTAGCTTCCATAGCCACCCTGAGCAGGAGCCACCACCAAACCCCGGCGGATGACGGGAGGCGATCCCGGCACACAACACTGGTGGCCGCTCAGACACCGGAGGTTTCGCCTGCGTTGCTACCTCGCAGAAGCGATGAGGACAGCTCGTCGCGCTAGGTCCACTTCTGTTGATATCCCTCGCAGTGGCGTTGAAGACCCGTGCCCCATCGGGGTGCGGCCATCGCTCTTCGGTGACGTGCGAGCTCTGGCCAGCCCACCGCCCAGGATCCAACGAGCGCGCCCTGAGGTACCCCCCGAAACTCTTCCCGACATCCCGTCGGTATATTTACCGACGTGGCGTCGGCAAGTGACGCCCTCACATGCACGCAGAGAGGTCCGACATGTTTCTAGCCATGCGCGAACTGTGGTTCGCGCGTTCCCGCTTCGGACTGATGGGGGGAGTCATCTCCCTGATCGCGGTGCTGATGGTGCTGTTGTCGGGGCTGTCCTCGGGCCTTGTGGAGGACGGGGTGTCCGGCCTCCAGCGCCTTCCCGTTCACAGCTTCGCTTTCGACGAGGAAACAGAGATCAGTTCCTCCTTCTCCCGCAGCCGTGTGGACGAGGAGCAGCTCCAGGAGTGGCGTGACCAACCCGATGTCGCTGAGGCCGCGTTCTTCGGCAACCTGCTCGTCAACGCCCGCAGCGACAACGACGTGCCCATCGACCTGGCCCTCTTCGGTGTCGAGGAGGACTCCTTCCTCGCTCCGCGGGCCCACGAAGGCGACGACCTGGGGCAGCGCGACGGCCTGGTCGTCTCCCAGAGCGCGATCAAGGCGGGGATCGCCATCGGCGATGTCCTGACTGTGGACCGGTTGGGCACCGAACTGGAAGTCGTCGGAGCTTTGGAGGACAAACACACCTACGGCCACGTCGACATCGCCTACCTGCCTCTGGAGACCTGGCAGGAGATCTACGCCGGTGTCGCTCCCGAGCAGGAGGCCGATCCCGCCGTCTACACCGAGGCGACCGCCCTGGCCCTGCGTGCGGAATCCGGTGAGGAGATCGACCACTCCGCGGGCGACAGGGCCGCCGGGACGATGAGCCTGCCGCTGGAGGAGACCTTCGCCGCCTCTCCCGGATACAGCGCGGAGACTTCGACCCTGGACCTGATCAAGGCCTTCCTGTACGCGATCTCCGCGTTGGTCATCGGTGTCTTCTTCACCGTCTGGACGATCCAGCGCAAGCATGAGCTGGCCGTGCTGCGCGCGATGGGTGCCTCCACCGGCTACCTCATGCGCGACGGTCTTGGACAGGCGCTGGTCATTCTGGTCGTGTTCTGTGCCCTCGGGCTCGGTGTGGGCATGGGAACCGGTTCCCTGATCACCGGTTCAGGGGTGCCCTTCCTCTTGGAGGGGGCCGCGGTCGCGACGGCGGTGGTCCTGCTGATCGTTCTCGGACTGTTCGGCGCGATGGCCGCGATCATCCGTATTTCCTCGATCGACCCTCTGGCTGCCCTGGGAGGACAGCGATGACCATCACCACAGCATCCAACGCAGAACCCACCGATAGGAACGCCGAGGGACTCCTTCTCGAAGGCGTGACCCTGCGCTTGGGCGATGGGGACACCACCGTCACCGCCCTGGACGACGTGTCCATCGCCGTGCGCCCCGGTGAGCTGGTCGCGGTGGTCGGCCCCTCGGGAGCCGGTAAGTCCAGCCTGCTCGCCGTCGCCGGCGCCCTCACGGTGCCCGACTCCGGCGCCGTTCGTGCCAACGGCAAGGACATCACCGCCTTGTCCAAGCGGGCCCGAGCACGCTTCCGCCGCGACCACATCGGTTTCGTGTTCCAGTCGGGCAACCTGCTCGGCGCCCTCACCGCCACCGATCAGTTGCGCATGATGGCCCACCTTGGACGCGGGGGCGGAAAGCGCGACCCCCAGCGACTCCTGGAAGAGGTCGGCATGGGTGAGAAGGCGAACCGGCGGCCTCATCAGCTCTCCGGTGGGGAACGCCAGCGGGTCGGGATCGCCCGCGCTCTGATGGGTGAGCCCGGGGTCCTGCTCGTGGACGAGCCCACGGCGGCGCTGGACCGTGCCCGCAGTCACGAGATCGTCCGGTTGCTCGCGCAGGAGACCAAACGGTCCGATGTGGCTACGATGATGGTCACCCACGACCACGATGTCCTGGAGTACTGCGACCGGATCGTGCAGATGACGGACGGTCGTCTATCGGAATGAGCACGGAGGGGCTCTTGCCTCGGATCACAGCGGCCACGCTGGCCGACCACCAGGCCAACCAGCGCCGGGCCGTGCTCGACGCGGCGCGGGAGATCTTGGCCGAGGTCGGCGGCGGCGCCCTATCCCTGAGCAAGGTCGCCGCCCGGGTCGGCCTGGCGCGCTCCAGCCTCTACCAGTACTTCGACTCCCGCCAAGATCTGCTCGACGCACTAGTCGAGGATCTGTTCCCCCGCTGGTCGCAACTGGTGACCGGCGCGATGGAAGGGGAACCGTCCCCGGCCCTGCGCGTGCTCGCCTACGCCAACGCCAACCTGCGGTTGGTAGCCGACGGAGAGCACGCGGTGGCCGGAGCGCTGGCCGCCGCCTCACCCGGAGCAGACTTCGCCGAGCGCAGCCGTATGATGCACGACCAACTCGCGGCCCCTCTGACCGAGGCGCTGGAAGCTCTGGGAGTCCCGAACCCGTCGGCCACCGCGGAACTGGTCAACGCCGTAGTCCACAAGGCTTCGCGCATGATCGAGTCCGGTACCTCCCTGGAGGACACCTCGGCGAGGGTCGAAGAAATCCTCCGCCCCTTCCTCACGGACCAGGAGAACCGGCACAGTTCCTGAGTTCGCTCTTTTCGGGCCTACCGGCCCGGGAAGGCGCCAGGATCGACCGTGATCCTTTGAGCCCGTGCGGAGCCCTCTTGTTCCTACCACCGCACAAAAGCAACTTTTCCTATTGACGGCCCTGGGGTGGCTCTGCCGTCCACAGAATCCTGCCTTCCCGGACTGATCGTCGCCGACCGCTAGGAGTAGCGGCGTGTCAGGCATGCCCCGAACGGACCTGTTCCCAAGGTTTCGGGCTGCACGCCGAACCCCGGGTCTTCTCCACTTCGACTTGCGCCGTGCCCGAAACCACCGAAAAGGAAAATGATGTGAACAGCGAAAGCCCCGATCAAATCGCACAGAGCATGGCCTCGGCCAGCGACACCCTGATCATCGCCATGGTGGTGACGTACGCGGTCGCCCTACTCCTCTTCGCTTTGGAGGCTGCCTTCGGCCGACGCACCGAAATCTCAGGAAGTCGGCTCTGGGGTCGAAGGACGCTCCGCTCAGAGCAGGAAAATCGACCCTCAGATGTGATCACCACCGAACGCGCCGAACAAAAGACCACCGCACCCAGAAACGCCCTGGGGCGCTTGGCCCTGGCCATCACAGGAGCGGGATTCCTACTCACTCTGGCGCAGGTCGTCACCCGGGGACTCGCTGCGGGGCGCTGGCCTTGGGGCAATATGTTCGAGTTCGTCGTCACTCTCTGCTTGGTAGCCGTCGGAGGGCTCCTGTACGCCTCCTGGAGATACCGGGCCCGTTTTCTGGGCGTGTTCGTGCTAGTACCGGTGCTGATCCTGTTGGGCATCGGCGTCCGCTGGCTGTACGTCGACCCGGGACCGCTGATCCCAGCGCTGCAGTCCTACTGGGTACCGATCCACGTCCTCGCCGTGAACATCGCGGGCGGCGCCTCCATGGTCTCGGGGGCGGCCGGAGTCACCTATCTCCTCTCGCGCCGGGCTGAGACGAAGCGTGCCCGAGGCGAGAAGGTCGCCGGGATCGCGGGCCGCCTGCCCAGCCCCGAACTGTTGGACCGCATCTCGCACCGGTTCATCCTCTTCGCCTTCCCGCTGTGGACCTTCGGCATCATCGCCGGTTCGATCTGGGCAGACGAGGCCTGGGGCCGTTTCTGGGGCTGGGACCCCAAGGAGGTCTGGTCGTTCATCTCCTGGGTCATCTACGCCGCTTACCTGCACGCGCGGGCGACCGGCGGATGGCGCGGGCCCAAGGCGACGTGGATCAACGTGCTGGGCTTCGCTACCGTCCTGTTTAACTTCTTCGCGGTGAACTACATGTTCAGCGGCCTGCACTCCTACGCCTGAGGAAACCGAGAGGGCTCTTCGCCGCAGGAAGACACGCCTGTGGCGAAAAGCCCTTCCTTTCGGTGAAGAGAACGAGCAGTCCTTACCTCTGCGGCTGGCACGATGATGTTAACTGCCGTAGACGAGGGTCGCCGAGATCCATTCGGCCAGATATTTGAGCTGATCGAAGGCGTCCGTTCCCGAACGGGTCAAAGATGCTGAGGTTCTCGCCCACCACGTCTGCGGCCAAGCGCATCGCGCAGGCTGTTTTGTGCCGGGTGTGATGGAGGGTCATCGGCACGGCCGAGCCCTGAGGAGGTTGGGCGGGTTCTTCGACCGACCGCTACATCAGCAGAAGGATTCACGGCCTCCCCACCAGCCAGTACAACTGAAACCGTTGCTCGCTGACAGAGCACGCACTGCAAGAGCACGAGAGCAATCCTCCGAAAACCTCGCCCTTAACCATCGGATGCTTCCCCCGCTTGCGTGCTCCGTTTGTGCTCCGCAGTTTTGGACCGGGACGTCACCAGGGGACACGGCATGGCACGGGACGGCATCCTGATTCGGATGTTGCCGGACGGAACGGTACGTAGCAACACATGGCGTTACGTGACCACTTCTAATCCGATGGTCGCAGGTTCGAATCCTGCCGGGTGCGCCACAAAATCCCAGTTCAAACGGTATGAGCGGGGAACTCAAGCGAAGTCCTCGCCGTGTTTTCGAGGCTTGTGTGCTCCTGGTGTGCTCCCCAGCACAAGGTGGGGGTCGACCTCGCGGAGCACTTTGCTATCTCATGACCCTGGCAGCCGGGCAGACCGACCCTGTTGGCCGACGCGGGCCGCCTCAAGGCCAGACACGGCTCTCCACCATGGAGGTCATAGCGCCGTGGCGGCTGGAACCCGCACTGCACCCTGAAATGTGGCCGCCGGCCGCTACCCACCCATGACCCGAGCAGGTCAGGCGGGTTTTCGGCGGCGTGGGGAACTGTGGGAACGATGCGGGTAGGGCCTCTCCTCACCGGGATCGCTGCCGATGCGGCATACTCCGACCGCTTCTTCCGGCCTTCGGCGTGCGTCACCGTTCATCAGGTCTCGTCTCTGACGGGGATCGACTCCCCCAGCGTTGGTTTGAGGCAGTGTCCCCCGCCTTGACAGGAGCATCGCCCGACTCCCTAAACTGTACTGACGCGTCAGACTAGTTTGGGGTGGGTATGGGATCCGACAAGACGGACAACGCGCCGGGTTCGGTTCAGCGGCGGGCGCTCGTGGTGGGCTCCGGGATGGCCGGGTGCGCGGCGGCGTGGTGGCTGGAGCACGAGGGCTGGGAGGTCGTGCTCGTCGACAAGGAGGTCGAGCCCTACCCGAGCAGTTATCTGCTGCAGCTGGACGCAGAGGCGGTAAAGGTCCTGCGGCTGATGGGCGGTGAGGAGATCCTCAATGAGGTGACCTTCCCCGCACCGGAGATGTCGGTGCGCTGGGGCGAGCGCCGGGTCCGCGAGTTCAAGGTCGACGGTGCGAGGGATTGGCGGATCGCCCGTCGTTCGGCGCTGCTGCAGAGGCTGTTCGCGCATATTCCGCCCGGTGTCGAGACACGCCTGGGTGTTGGGCTCGAAGCTCTGGAACACCGTGACGAGGACGTCCTGGCCCGGTTCGGTGACGGTTCGACCGAGTCGTTCGACATGGTGGTCGGGGCGGACGGCCTGCACTCGACGGTGCGCCGGCTGACCTTGGCCTCCGAAGAACAGAGCGTGTACCTCAACGGCCGAAGCCACGTATGGATCAACGCTGACGTGCCCATGCCCGAGGGGCGCGCGGTGATCGGCTCCCGCGAAGAGATGCTGTCGCTGATCTACCCGTATCCGGACAGCGGCCAGACCTCGGTCACGGCGGTCGTTCCTTTGCCGGGGGCAACCATGCCCGACATGCGAATACTGGTCGATCGGGTCTGCGACGCGGTCGAACGCCTGGGCCCGGACATGCGCGAGATCGCGGTGGCGGCACGCAAGTCCGAGGACGTCAAGCTGACCAGGTTCTCCCAGGTCCGGTTGCCGCGCTGGTACACACGCCGGGTGGTGCTCCTGGGCGACTCCGCGCACTGCATCGACCCGGTGTCCGGGATGGGCGCGCACGCGTCCCTGCCGGGGGCCAAGGCGCTGGCCGAAGCCCTGCGGAGCACCGATGACCTCACGGTCGCCTTCGCCCGGTTCGAGGCGGAGATGCGGCCCTTCGCCCAGACCGCGCAGAGCATCACGGCTCGGGCCGTCGAGTACAGCACCGGGGCGCCGGGAGGCGGCCGGGCGGCCACCTTGGTCGGAGGCGCCGGAGACCTTGTGGGCACCCTCGGGGCGAGGCTGGCAAGATTCAACAGCCGCAGGAGTGCCGTGCGTCGGGCTTGAGACCCCGCCCCGGCGGGCCGACAGCGGTCATGAGGTCGCATCCCCGGCCATCTGACGATGCCGCCACCGTACGTGAGAGAGGAATCGATGGGACGCACAGCGGGACGAGAGCCCGAGGACACCAAGCGCTTGATCCTGGACGCCGCGCGAGGCGTCGTCGCGAAGCAGGGGGCCCGGGCGACCCTTGACGACGTGGGCGCCATGGCAGGGCTGAGCCGCGGGGCTGTGATCTACCACTACAGCTCGAAGAACGCCCTGTGGACGGCCCTGGCCCACGACGTTCTCGCCCAGTTCCACCGGACGGTCCACGAGCGGCTGGAGGACGGCCGGGCGCCCGGGCGCCTGGCACGCGCCTTCGTCCGCGCCTCGCTGGAGGACGACAGGATCGATGCCGTCGGCGAGCGGTTGTTCCTGCTGGCCGCCCTCTCCGTTACCCCCGGGGTCCCCGAGATCATCGCCGAGGACGGGGCCCGCTGGAAGGCCGAGATGGCCGAGGACGGAATCTCCCTGGGGGCCCGCGCCGTCATCCTCAGTGCCGTCGACGGCGTCGGCATGATGACCGGATGGGGGCTCAAGCCCGATCGCGCCGAGCTGGACGCCCTGCGCGCTGAGCTGGAGAACCTCACCGTCTCCGGCTCCTAGCACCGCGCCGTACGCGTCGGCGGCTACGGCTCGGTGCCGCCCGAGTGTCGCGTGAGCCTGCCGTGGCTCCTCGTCGAACGGTGGTCACGCGCGGGGCGGGCCCGGTGACCGCCCGGACGGCGTGGACACCGTCCGCCCGGGGACAGGAGCGCGCAGACCGAGGAGACGGTCCCCGCCACCATCGGTGGCGCTGTACGGACGCCGGGATGCGCTCGCGTCCCGGCGACCGGCGACCGGGAAGGACACAAGCGCCCCGGCCGGGACCGGGAGTGCGCGTTCGCGGTCCACCGCCACCGGTGGGCCCCGGATGAGGCCCGGACCACGTGTTCCTCCAAGGGGTGGCGGCCGTTGGAGGGATCCTCGTCATGGCCCCTCCCCTGGCCCTTGCCCGGGATGACCCATACGATTGAAACTGTACTGACTCGTCAGTATAGTATTTGGCGCACAACAAGCCGGAACGAACACGAACGGAGCACGACCATGAACAGTGCCAGCACCCGGTTCACCGACGTCGTCGTCGTCGGTGCCGGACTCGCCGGGCTCACGACGGCGGACCAGCTCGCCCGGGAGGGGTACGACACCGTCGTCGTCGAAGGCCGGGACCGTGTCGGCGGCCGGGTCCGCGGGGCCGAGATCGCCGGGGTCCCCGTCGACGCCGGAGCGACCTGGGTTGCTCCGGGCCACACGGCGGTACGCGATCTCGCGAGCCGACTCGGCTACGAGTTCACCCCCCAGTTCCACCAGGGCAAGGGGGTCATCTCCTTCGGCGGCAGGCGCAGGGTCGAGAGCCTCACCGCCCTGGCCCCCTGGTCGATGCTCGACCTCGCGCGGATCATGGGCGTGCTGCAGAAGATGGTCGACGGCCTTCCCGTCTCCTCCCCCTGGGTGCATCCCCGGGCCGACCAGTTCGACTCGATGTCCTTCGGCGCATGGCTGACCTCCAAGCACGCCCTGCAGGACACCCGCAAGTTCATGAACATGCTCAGCCTGGTGCACTGGGGAGCACCCGTCGACGACGTGTCCCTGTTCAATGTGATGCGGTACATCAAGACCCTGGGCGGCATCGAGCACATGCTCTCCGTCGAGGGCGGCGACCAGCAGGACAGGATGCTGGGATCGATGTACACCCTGGTCAGCAGGTTCGCCGACACCCTGGAGTCGGAGGTGATCGTCGGCTCCCCGGTGGAGCGCGTCACCACGGCCGGCGACCGCGTCACGGTCGAGGCCGGCGAGCACACGGTCCAGGCCCGGTACGTCGTCGTGACGGCCTCGCCGGTGCACCGCTCGACCATCGAGTTCACCCCAGCGCTCCCGGAGTCCCACTACGGCCTCTCCCGCAGTTGGCGGCTGGGGTCGCTCAGCAAGGCCTTCGTCGCCTACGACCGCCCCTTCTGGCGGGACCGGGGTCTGTCCGGGGAGGGAATGTCCGACGACGAGACCGTCTTCCTGACCTTCGACGTCAGCCCCGGCGCCGACGGCCCCGGCATCCTCATGGTCTTCTGCGACGGACGCGGGTTCGACGCCTACGACGAGGGCGAGCGCCGACGCCGCGTCATGGAGCACCTCGTCCACCTGTACGGGGAGGCAGCGCGCTACAGCACCGACTACACCGACTTCTCCTGGGCCAACGACACGTTCGCGCCCGGCGGACCGAACCCGGCGGTCGCGCCGAAGGCGTGGACGTCCTTCGGGCGGTTTCTCCGTGAGCCGGTCGGGCGCGTGCACTGGGCGGGTACCGAGACCGCCGACGAGACGTCCGGCACCATGAACGGCGCGATCCTGTCGGGTCGGCGGGCGGCGGCCGAAGTGGCCGCCCGCCTGCACGCCGATCGGTAACGACACCGGCTCGGATCGGTCCCCGGCCCGCCGCGCCCCCTGTCCGTCCACCGCGCCCCGTCGGCTTCGGCTCATGGAGCCGGCAGGAGGCCGGATCAACACGGACAGGGGGGCGGTTCGCGCAAGTGCGGCGGCCGCCGGAGCACCAGGACCGGGCGGAGGCTCCCACCGCGTCCGCCCGTGAGGCCCCGGGGTTCGCGAAGCCGCCCCGCCCCTCCCGGCCTGACCTCGTTTCGCCGCCCGGGTCGGCTCGGCCGCCTCACGGAGGGCGGCGGCGCACCCCCGCCTCGGCGCCGGAGTACAAAAATGCCCCACGGCCGCCGGTGGAACCCGGGCACGACCCTGGGGACCGTCGGTGCCGCGACCGCCCCGGGGTCCACCAGCCGCCGTAAGGAGGTCAGTGCCCCTTGGACACGTCCAGCGTGCGGGGGGTCAGGACGAACACCACGGCTGCGGCGACGAGCATGATCACCCCGCCCACACCGCTGACGAGCATCAGGCCGTGCACGAAGGCCTCCTGTGCCAGGGCCGCGGCCCGCGCCCCATGCGGCCCGAGGGCGGCGAGAACCTGCAGGGCCCCGGCCAGGGACTCCCGCGCCACGGCGACCCCCTGCGCGTCCAGCCCCGCCCCGGTGAGCGCCGACGCCGGCAGTTCGGTGCGGTAGAGGGCGGCGGCGACGCTGCCCAGGACCGCGACACCCAGCACGCTGCCCAACTCGTAGGAGGTCTCCTCGATGGCCGCCGCGCTGCCCGCGTGCTCGGCGGGGCTGCCCGACATGATGATCGCCGAGGCGATGGCCAACGACCCCATGCCCGCGCCGAACAGCACCTGGGCGATGGCCACCGGCGTGTAGGCGAGCGGCTCGGGTGCGAAGGCCAGCACCGCGAAGCCCAGGGCGAACAGCACCAGGCCGCCCACCAGCACGGTACGGGCGCCGATCCGCTGGGCCAGGGCGGGCGCGAGCGGGGAGACCACGGTCGCGGCGACGGCCATCGGCAGCAGCCGCAGGCCCGCCTGGAGCGGGGTCAGGCCCTGGACGAGCTGGAGCCACTGCGCCGCCAACAGCAGGGTGGACCCCAGGGCCAGCGTGGTGAACAGCGCGGCGAGCACACCGGCGGTGAAGGTGGGCGAGGCGAACAGACGCACCCGCAGCAGCGGCTCGTCGCGGCGCAGGCACCGCAGGACGAACCAGGTGAGGGCGGTCGCCGCCACCGCCAGCGCGGCGAGGGCGGGCGCGTCGGCCATCCCCTCCTTGGCCAGGCGTTTGACGGACCAGACCAGGGCCGCCATGCCCGCGATCGACAGCACGGTGGCCAGCGCGTCCCACCGGCCGGGGCGGGGGTTGCGGGCCTCGGGCAGCAGGAGCAGACCCGCCACCACGGCCAGGGCCATGCAGGGCACGTTGACCAGGAACGCCGAGTGCCAGGAGAAGTGCTCCAGCAGCAGCCCGCCCACGACCGGGCCCACCACCGCGCCCAGGGCCGCGACCGCCGACCACACGCCCAGGGCGCGGGCGCGCTCGCCGGGGTCGGTGAACATGCTGCGGATCATGGACAGGGTCGAGGGCATGATCATCGCCCCGCCCACACCCAGCAGGGCGCGCACGGCGATCACCGCCTCCGCGGACTCGGCGACCAGGATCAGCAGGGAGGCCCCGCCGAAGATCGCGAAGCCCGCGAGAAGCGTCCTCCTGCGCCCCCACCGGTCGCCCAGAGTACTCATGGTGACCAGCAGCCCCGCCAGCACCAGGGCGTAGACGTCCACGATCCACAACTGCTGGGCAGAGGTCGGCGCCAGCGCCGCGGTCATCTCGGGCAGGGCCACGTTGAGGATGGTCATGTCCATGACCACCACCAGCAGGCTGGCCGAGAGCACGGCCAGCGCGCTCCAGCGGCGCCGCGCCGACAGGCCCTCGGCGGTGGGTGCGGTGGAGGGGTTCGATGTGCTCACGTCGTGCCCTTGGAGTCGATGCCCATCAGCGCGGCGATCGCCGCACCCAGCTCTTCCTGGTCCAGGGGGATGTCGTTGAGCAGGGCGTACAGGACGGCGCCGTCCATGTACACCGCCGTCGCCCTGGCCGCTCGCGGTGAGGTGTGAGCGGACAGGATCTCGGCCATGCTGTGGACCCACCGCCGCGACAGCGGCCTCAGGTCGGGCTCGTGCACCCCCGCGAAGTACAGAACGTTCTCCCCCAGCACCCGGTCGCGATCGGCCAGGTAGAGGCACAACTGCTCGGCGATGCCCTCCGGCGCTCCCCCGCAGGCGGTCACGGCCGCCGCGATCTCTTCGAGGTCCTCCTCGGTCTGAGCCGCGATGGCCTCCAAAGCGGCGACCCGCAGGTCGTCCAGGGTGGCGAAGTAGTAGGTGGTGGCCCCCAGCGGAACCTGGGCGCGCTCGGCGACCCGCCGATGGGTCAGGGCGGCCGGACCGTGCTCGACCATCTCCTCCACTGCGGCCTCGACGATCGCCCGACGGCGGCCCTCGGGATCCTTGCGCGCGCTCATCCGCGGTTCCGGAGCTGCGTGGAGGCTGCGGTCAGGAACGGCATGGTGCGATCCCCTCTCATTAAGTACAGATGTACAAGTACAAACGTACACAATGAGGGGGACGCCGCTCCGTGTCGTGCGCCACACGGGCCGACGGTCCACGGCCGCGTCCGTCTCGGGCACCGGCTGAGCACGGCGGGAGACCCGGCGGGAGAATCCCTGGTCCGATCGGCCACCGGCTCCGAGCACGGGGAAAGCCCGGGTCGGCGCGGGTGGGCCCGTGCGCCGTCCCGGGGCCGGGGCCGCACCGCCCCCGGTGTGCGGGCGGTTCGCCGCCGTTCCCATGCGGACTTCGGCGGCTCCTACCGGCCGCCCAGCCGCTTGTGCATCGTGTCCAGTGTCGGCCAGGGAGGACCCTCGTGCAGCGCGCGCAGGAGCTCCTCTCCGAATCGCCTCCCGTGGGGGAACTCGTCGCCGCGGTCCCAGCGCCACGCCGCGACCATCGCGAGGACGAGCTGTCGGCACTCGTCCAGCAGCCCCTGGTCGATGTTCGGGTAGTGCTCGCAGACCGCTTCGGGAACGTGGGCGAGGTCGAACTCGACGGGTCCGCGGCAGCACGTCTCCAGGTCGATGAACAACGGGCCGTTCTCCGTGCTGAGCACGTTGCCTGGATGCGGCTCGCCGTGGAGCAGCTGCTCCACGGCGCCGCGCTCCCCGATCGTCCGTCGCAGGCCCGCCAGCCTGCCGCCGAGGAAGACGCGGTCAGCGTCGGCCAGGGCCGGCGAGCGGTCCGGGTCGGCGACGATGTCCTGCGCCCGGGTGATCCGGTCCGTGAACCGCGGGCTCGGCACATCGACCCGGCGCATGCCGGCGTGCAGCAGTTCCAGCGCCCTGGCGCAGGCATCCGGTGGGACGTGGGGTGTCACGGGCTCGTAGTAGGTCCACAGCGTCACGGTGAAGCCGTCGCGCGTGTGCACACGCGGGTCCGCCCGGGGCTCCAGGGGGCACACCGGGGCCCCCGCCGCGACGAGCCGCCGGGCGAGTTCGACCTCGAACCGCGCGACCTCCTGTCCCGCGGGGGCGACCCGGGCGAAGACGTCGCACGGTGTCAGCCGCAGTGCCAGCTTGTTCGAGTTGTGGAGCACGGTCGCGCCGCTGACCGGCAGGCCGAGCGACGCGGCGACCGAGGTCGCGGCCGCCATCGCACGAGTGACGTCGGACATCTCCATGCCCAGATCCTGGCGCACCGGCCGCCGGTAGTCTCCCCGTTTTCCGTGCGGGGCACGGGGTGGCTCGTGCCGCCCTGCGGTCCGACGCGTCCACCGCCGCCCCGACGCGCGCCCCCGGGCCGCACCGCACCGGCCCGGTCGCCCCGCGCGCCGACGTACCGCTGGAAGGCCGAAAAGCTCCTCCCCGGCCCGGGACCACTCGGCGAACGCCCCTCGCGCAAGGGTGTAACCCGCGGTCACCGGTCGTCACGCGAAGGGTCCGTGCGGCGGTTGGAGGGTTCGGGACCGGGTAGTGGTTGCCCCATGCTGCTGATGAGGCCACCGGGTGTGTACCCAGCTCAGGAGGACACCTCCCTGCTCCGTACCGTGCTGCGCCAGCGCGGCCGGGTCGCCGGGCGCTCCGTCCTCGACGTCGGTTCGGGCACCGGGGCGCTGGGCATCGAGGCCTTCCGCGCCGGTGCGGCCAGCCTCACCTCGATCGACCTGTCGCGCCGCTCGGTACTGGCGAGCTGGCTCAACAGCCGACTGCATGGGGTCCCGGCGACGGTCCGGCGCGGCGACCTGTTCGCCCCCGTGGCCCCGCGCCGCTTCGACCTCGTGCTCGCCAACCCGCCCTACATGCCCGCTCCCGGGCGGCGGCTGCCCCGCCACCGGATGGCGAGGTGCTGGGACGCGGGGCCGGACGGGCGGATCCTGCTGGACCGCATCTGCGCGGGGGCGCCCTCGGTGCTCAGCGAGGACGGCGCGCTCCTGCTCGTGCAGTCCGAGCTCGCCGACGAGCAGGCCACGTTGGACCAGCTCAGGAAGGCCGGGCTGGTGCCCGAGGTCCTCGCCAGGGCCCGCATCCCGTTCGGTCCGGTGCTGCGCGCGCGTGCCGCGGCGCTGCGCGCCCGCGGACTGCTCGGCCCCGACCAGACGGAGGAGGAACTCGTGGTCATCGAGGCGTGCCATGGCTGAGGACCGCCGCCGGGTCGTCGTCACCGACGACGGCCCGGTCCTCGTCTACGGCCCGGTCGACGTGGAGGCGCCCGACGGAACGCGCGTGCGCAGCGACCGGGCGGTCACCGCGCTGTGCGTGTGCGGCCGCAGCAGGCGCCGCCCGTTCTGCGACACCAGCCACCGTCGGCGCGTACGCGGTGACGAGGGGAAGGAGTACGGACCATGACCATGACGACGCCGGAGGCTCCGGCGCTGCCAGCCCCCCGCGGTCCGGTCTCCGAGGCGGTTCTGGACGCGCTGCGCGGGAGCCGGACCGGGTTCCCCGCGGTGGACGGGTCCCCGCCCTACGGTGAGGACCTCCAGCTCGCCCTCTACTGCTGCTACGAACTCCACTACCGCGGGTTCGGGGGAGTCGACGCCGACCGCGAGTGGGATCCGGCGCTGCTGACGTTGCGCGCCGAACTGGAGGGGGCCTTCCTCGGCGCGCTCAGGGACGAGGTGGCCCCCGGCTCGGACGTCGGGAGCGAGATCGGCGCGCTCCTGGTCGAGCACGTCGACGCGTTCGGTACCTCCCACCACCTGCGCCGCCACGGGCAGCTGTGGCAGCTGCGCGAGTACGTCGCCCACCGCTCGCTCTACCACCTGAAGGAGGCCGACCCGCAGACCTTCGTCATCCCCCGCCTGCACGGCCCCGCCAAGGCCGCCCTCGTGACCGTGCAGCACGACGAGTACGGCGCGGGGGACCCCGAGCGGACGCACTCCACGCTCTTCGCCGACATGATGGCCGAGCTGGGCCTGTGCGCGGACTACGGCGCCTACCTCGACTCCGCCCCCGCCGAGATGCTGGCCGAGGTCAACTTCATGTCGCTGTGCGGTCTGCACCGCCGGTTGCGCGGAGCGCTGATCGGACAGTTCGCCACCGTCGAACTCACCTCCTCCCCCGGATCGGACCGGCTGGTCAAGGCCATGCGGAGGCTGGGTTGCGGTCCGGCCGCCATCCGGTTCTACGCCGAGCACGTCGAGGCCGACGCGGTGCACGAGCAGCTCCTGCGGCGCGAGGTGATCGCGCCGCTGCTGGACAGCGAACCCGAGCTGGCCCCCGACATCGTGTTCGGCATCCGCGCCAGCACTCTCCTGGCCGCCCGGCTGGAGGAGTACCTCCTGCGGCGGTGGGGCCGCGGCGAGTCGAGCTTCCGCGACGGGACGGACGTGAGGGAACCATGAGAACACCTGGACCAGCGGTGCGGGCCCGTGTGCTTCCGCTCGCCGACAGGGGCGACGCGGTGCCGGACGACACCGTGGTGCGCGACTGCCTGCGGCAGTCACCGCCCCGGCTGCCGCCCTGGCTCGGCTACGACGCGGTCGGCTCCGCACTGTTCGAGCGGATCACCGATCTGCCCACGTACTACCTGACCCGCGTGGAACGCGACCTGTTGGAGCGCCACTCCGCGGAGATCGCCGAACTGCTCGCCTGCGGGCGGATCGCGGAGCTGGGCAGCGGAAGCGCGAAGAAGACACGGCTGCTGCTGGAGAGCTGTCTGCGCCTGCGCGGGACCGCCTACCTGCCGATCGACGTCGACCGGGGCATGCTGGAGTCCAGCGGCGCCGCGTTGTGCGCGGAGCTGGACCGCCTGGAGGTCACGGGCCTGTGGGGACGCTACGAAGCAGGTCTGGACTGGCTGCGCACCCATCCCGGTGAGCCGCTCGCGATCACCTTCCTCGGCAGCAGCTTCGGCAACGCCACCCGTGGGGAACGCGACGCGCTGCTGGGCGAGATCGCCCGGACCCTGCGCCCGGGCGAGGCCTTCCTGGTCTCCGCCGACCTGGACAAGGGCCGCGAGGCCCTGGAGACCTGCTACAACGATCCCGCCGGGTACTCGGCCTTCGCCGACTTCCGGATCAACTACCTCACCCGGTTGAACGACCTCTACGGCGCCGGTTTCCTGCTCGACGACTTCGTCCCGGAGGCGCGTTACGACGCGGACACCACCACCGTGGAGGGGCGCCTTCGCGCCCGGGCCGACCAGGCGGTGCCCGTACCGGGTCTGGGGCTGACCGTGCGCGTACCGCGCGGGCGGTTCCTCAACGTCGGCTACTCGGTGAAGTTCGACGGGCAGGGGCTGGCCGACGAGGTGGGAGCGCACGGTTTCAGCCTGGGAGCCCGGTGGCTGGACCCCGAAGCGCAGTACGGACTCTTCCTCTTCCGCCGTGACGGGGGCTGAACGACCGGCGTGGACGAGCGTCCGAAGGCGAAGGGCCGCCACCCGTGCGGGTGGCGGCCCTCCTGTCGGAGAGGTGCGGCTACCTCCGGCCGATGACCTCGAACTCGAGGACGTCGGTGAACTCGCGGCCGTAGGCGTCGGTCGCGGTCACCTCGGCGGTGTGCTCACCGGTGTGCAGGTTCCTGGGCAGGTCGAACCGCCACAGGTGCATCGTCCGGTTGGCGAGGCTGCCGCCGTGGACGAGCTGCTGCGCGACCGCGTACGGGTCGGAGTACTCGACGCCGACGTTGACGGCCTCACCCCGCATCTGCTGGGTGCGGGTGGCCTCCTGGGCCGGTCGGCCGTCGATGCTGACCTCGACCGTCGAGCCGGTGGAGCCGAAGAAGAAGTTGGTCGTCAGCCAGCTGCCGTGGGCCAGGTCCCTCCGGTCGACCACCAGGGGCTCCTCCAGCTCGGGGGCCTCGCCCACCGGGTCGGCGTTCCACTCCTGGCGCGCCTCGACCCACTCGCGGTAGGTCGGGCTGTTGACGCCCAGCTGCGTCTGCACGTCGTCGGACTCGCCGGTGACGGTGTAGCGCTCCTGGAACCCGTTGCCCTGGATGTCCAGCGTCACCACGCCGGGGCGCCCGCCGTCGCGGCCGATCGCGGTCGGGTAGCCCTCCTCGCCGATCGCGCCGGAGTACCAGTCACCCGAGATCGCGCCCGCGGTGATGTGCGGGAACGGCAGGCCCTCGACACCGAACAGGTCGCGCCAGCCCTTGGCGCTGTCACCGGTCTTGAGGTTCTCGATGCTGTGGCTGTGGCCGGCCACCGCCACGGCGTTGCGGCCCTCCAGCAGCTCGTGCACGCGCCGGACCTGGTCGGTCTGGTGCACCGGGGAGGTGGAGTCGGCGTAGTTGAGCAGACCGATGTGGCTGGCGACCACGACGAGCTTGTCGGGGGCGACGTTGGCCAGGTCGCGCTCCAGCCAGGCGAGCTGGTCCTCGTCGAGGCGGCCGTTGTAGGACGGGTCGCCCTCCGGGTCGGCGCAGTGCGCCTCGATGCCCTCGGGGCTGTCCTCGGCCGCGACACACGGGTACTCGACGGTGTTGAGCGCGATGATGTGCGTGTCGCCGACGTCGTAGGAGTAGTACTCCGGAGCCAGCTGCGCGCGGTAGGTGTCGAAGGAGTGCTCGGAGTTCGGGGCGTCGAAGTCGAGGTCGTGGTTGCCCGGAAGGAAGCGGGCCGGACCGTTGGTCTCGGCGACCAGGTCCTTGATCTCGGGGTAGAGCGACAGGTCGTCGCCGACGACGTCGCCGACGAACAGCGTGCCGCAGCCGGCGTAGTCGTGGCGCGCGGCCAGGTCCGCGATGGCGCCGTCGCGCGCGTACTCGATCTCCTGCCGGTCGTAGGTCTGCAGGTCTCCGGCCATGATGCAGCTCTGCGCGTCGGTGGCGGTCAGCTCGCTCTCCACCAGCGGGAAGTTGACCGCGGACGGCAGGGGTCCGGTCGGCTCGATCCCGCCGTAGCGCAGTTCCGGCGACCCCTCGGGCAGGTGGTTGTAGTGGAACTGCGGGATGTTGTGCTCGTCCATCGGCACCTGGTAGCCCGACGGCTGCGTGATGGACACCGTCATGTTGTCGAACGCGGGCAGTTCGTAACGGCCCTCGCTGTCGGTCAGCACCACGTCGCGGCCGTTGGTGACCATGACGCCGGGCAGGCCGGCCTCCTCTCCGTCACTGGCGCTGTCCCGGTCGGCGTCGACGAACACCTGGCCGGTCAGCACCGCGTCGTCGGCGGCTCCGGTCGGGGTGCGGACCACCTCGACCTCGCCGCGGTAGGCGGTGTCCTCGAAGTTCTCCGAGGGCGCCGCCGCGGCCGGTGCGGACACCGCGGTCAGGGAACCGGCGATGACCGCGGCCATCGAGGCCGCCAGCGCCGCGCGAGAGTAACGGCGTGCCCGCGGAGCACTCGGCGTTCGCGCACGTCGTGAATGTGTCGTTGGCATGCAGTTGCCTCCGGTATGCGGGGGAGGGGGAGCAAAACCGGCCAGGGGGACCGGCGGGAAGCAACCTTTCTAGATATCGCTGAACAAAGGCCCAGTTGTCGGCCAACAGTCGGCCACCAGGTGGTGACCACTGGCGCGGCACACTGATTATTCTCAGCCAGTTCTATCCCCATACGTTGTGAATGGCTAGGGCCGTCCGGGCGTTCCCTGAGATCCCTCCCGGACTGGCTCGGGCCCTGATTTCGGGACGGCCGCGAGGTTCATCCGGACCTCCCGGCACACTTGTCCCCCGAGAAAGTTCCGAAGCCGGGGCCCAGGCGTCGCTGACAAATGTCCGCGCACGTCAGCTAATGTCTACGCACGCCGGCCCGGGAAGCAAGGCGCAACTCCGTCCACGCCGAAAAACCTCGCGGAGCGGCCTCGGACAGCGCCCCGCGACCGCCCCGGACGACACGCCGCCTTCGGCGACGCCACCGGCACCGTGCGGCGTGTGTCGAGGTGAACGGCGGGTGTTCGGAGCCGAGGAACGGCCCCTTCGACCGGTTCCGGCCCCTCCCCCGCGGTCCCCGGGCGGCCCCGTCCCCCGCGACGACACCACGGCCGGGTCCACCCTCGCACGCCGCGATCCTTTCCTGTACCCTCGTCGTGGTCGCTTTTCGGATAAGCGGGAAGGTGCGAGCGAAGATCAGGGCACTGGCTCACATCAGTCTGGCTTCGTCTTTCCGGGGCCATTGCAACTGGCGGAGCATGCCCGCGAACTCGCGCTCCCACTCGGCCCCGCGACACTCCTGCAGTTCCTTCTCACCATCGCCGCTGGCCTGTTCACCTGCAAAGTCGCCACGGGTACCGCTGATCTGCTCGTGAGAATCCTCAGACACAAGGCCGCACAACGGTGGCCGGGCCTGGTGGTGGAAAAGCCGCGTCACCGTTCGGCCGAAACAGGGGAACCCGTTCCGGGGACGGCGGGAACCCGCAACGAGGTCCGCGGCGACGTCGGGGGCGTCGTGGTCCAGGCCGGGCGCGTAGACCGGCTCCACATCCACCCCCGCGGCTGCGCCCCCCTGAAGGACGGCCCGGGGACGGCCGCCGCCGAGCCGCCGGGGAACGACCGCACCTGAGCACGCCCCGAAGACGCGAACCACGCCCGGGATCGGGGCGCCTCGTCCCTTCTCCACCCATCTATACACATTGTGTATAGTCGCCGCCATGTCCATCGGCAACACGCTGCTCGGTCTGCTCGAATCGGGCCCCCGCCACGGGTACGACCTCAAACGCCTCTTCGACGAACGGTTCGGACACGACCGGCCGCTGCACTACGGACAGGTCTACTCGACGATGTCGCGCCTGCTCAGGAACGGCCTGGTCGAGGTGGACGGGGTGGAGACGGGAAGCGGCCCCGAGCGCAAGCGCTACGCCATCACCGACGCCGGTGTCACCGACGTCGGCCGCTGGCTCTCCACGCCGGAGAGCCCCGAGCCCTACCTCCAGAGCACCCTGTACGCCAAGGTCGTGCTGGCTCTGCTGACCGGCCGTGACGCCGCCGGGCTGCTGGACGTCCAGCGGGCCGAGCACCTGCGCCTGATGCGTGAGCTCACCCGCCGCAAGACGGGCGGCGACCTCGCGGACCAGCTCGTCTGCGACCACGCCCTGTTCCACCTGGAGGCCGACATCCGGTGGCTGGAGCTGACCGCCAGCCGCCTGGACCGGCTCGCCGGGGAGGTCCGCGCATGAGCGGCACCACCGCGGCGGAGGGCGCGGGGGCCCTGCTCACCGCCACCAGGCTCCGCAAGTACTTCGGTTCGACCGCCGCGCTGAACGGGACGGACTTCAGCATCGACTCCGGCGAGGTCGTCGCCGTCATGGGCCCGTCCGGATCAGGCAAGTCCACGCTGCTGCACTGCCTGGCGGGCATCCTCGACCTCGACGGCGGAACCGTGCACTACGGCGGGCGCGAGCTGTCGGCCCTGTCCGACGCCGAGCGCAGCAGGCTCCGACGCAGCGACTTCGGCTTCGTCTTCCAGTTCGGCCAGCTCGTCCCCGAGCTGACCTGCGTGGAGAACGTCGCGCTGGCCCTGCGCCTGACCGGCGTCGCCCGCAGGCGGGCGGAGGCCTCCGCGACGGAGTGGATGGCCCGCCTGGAGGTGGACGACGTCCGCGACAAGCGCCCCGGCCAGGTGTCCGGCGGGCAGAGGCAGCGGGTGGCCATCGCGCGGGCGCTGGTGGCCGAACCCCGGCTGCTCTTCGCCGACGAGCCCACCGGCGCGCTGGACTCGCTCAACGGGGAGCGCGCCATGGAGCTGCTCACGGGCGCGGCCCGTGACACCGGGGCCGCGGTCGTCCTGGTCACCCACGACGTCCGGGTCGCTGCCTACTCCGACCGCGAGGTCGTCGTCCGCGACGGCCAGGCCCTCGGCGCCGCCACCGGGCCCATGGGGGCGACGTGATCGGCCGGTGGTACCGCGACCTGGCCATGGGCGCCAGGCTCACCCTGAACGGCGGGTGGACCGGCTGGACCGGGACGCTGCTCACCGCGCTGGGCGTGGGCCTGGGGGTGATGGTGCTCCTGCTGGCCGCCGCGGCGCCCTCGGTGCGCGCGGCGGGCCAGGAGCGGATGGACGCGCGGACACCGGTGTACCTGGGGTGGGGCGCGCCGACCGGCGACGCCGCGGTCCTCGCGGACCCGCGGATCGTGGAGTACCGGGGCGACATGTTCACGGGCATGCTGCTCGAAGCGCCCGAAGACCCGGGGTCGGACGTGCGCCCGCCGGGGATCGACCGGCTGCCGGAGGCGGGCGAGCTCCACGTCTCCCCCGCCCTGCGCGACCTCCTGGACTCCCCCGAGGGCGCCCTGCTCGCCGAGCGGTTCGACGGCGCCCCGGTCACCGGCCTGATCGGCCCCGAAGGGCTGCGGGGGCCGCAGGAGCTCTACTTCTACCTGGGCACGGACACCCTGTCGCAGTCCCCGGTGCCGCACGCCGCCTCCGGCTTCGGCGCGGACCAGCGGGACGGCGGCATGTCCGCCGTCCTCGTCCTGCTCATCGTCGTCATCATCGTGGTGCTGCTGCTGCCGATCGCCGCGTTCGTCCTCACCGCGACGCGCTTCGGGGCCGAGCGGCGCGACCAGCGCCTGGCCGCGCTGCGGCTGGTGGGCGCGGACAGGGCCATGACGCGCAGGATCGCCGCGGGCGAGTCCCTCGTCGGCGCGGTCCTGGGCCTGGTCGTGGGCTCCGGGTTCTTCCTGGCGGCCCGGGCCCTCGCCGACGACGTGCGGCTCCCGGGTTCGGGCGTGCTGCCCGCGGACCTCACTCCGGTGCCGCTGCTCGCCGCCCTCGTGGTGGTGCTCGTCCCGGCCAGCGCCGTCCTGGTGACGCTCCTGGCGCTGCGCGGGGTCGAGGTCGGTCCGCTGGGCGTCTTCCGGGAGGGCGCCGACCGGGGGCGGCGGCTGTGGTGGCGCGTGGCGGTCCTGGCCGTCGGCTGCGCGGTCCTGGCCGTGCTCGGGCGAGGCGTGGACTCCGAGGGCACGGAGTGGGCCGTCGCCGCCGGTGTGGCGGTGACCCTGACGGGGTTCACCCTGCTGCTGCCGTGGGTGGTCGAGGCCGTGGTGGGCCGACTGCGCGGCGGTCCGCTGTCGTGGCAGATGGCCACGCGGCGCCTCCAGCTGAACAGCGGGATCGCGGCCCGCGCCGTCAGCGGAGTCACCCTCGCCGTGGCCGGGGCGATCGCGCTCCAGATGCTGTTCTCCGCGATCAACGCCCAGGTCCCCTCCGACGGCGGCCGGGACCCCGGCCGGGTGGAGATGATCGCCTCGGCCACGGTGGGGAGCCGCGCCGAGGCCGCGGAGTTCGCCCGCCGCGTCGACGGCGCCAGGGGCGTGGAGTCCTCCTCCCCCTTCCTGCTGGCCCACCTCCCCCCGGCGGACGCCCCGCCCGGTGCCGACGACCCGTCGCGGACGCGGACGGTGGTCGTCGCCGACTGCGCGACCCTGGGCGGGCTGATCACGTTCTCCTCGTGCGCCGACGGCGACGCCTTCGTCGCGGGCGGGGAGGCGTCCGCCGTGCGTCCGGGGGACCGGCTGGACCTCGACAACGCCCCCGGGGGCGGTTCCGCCGCCGGGCCCCGTCCCTGGACCGTCCCTCCGGTGCGCGAGGCCCGGGTCGCGGACGACCTGGTCGGGCAGGAGTACCGGGGCCTGTTCGTCACCCCGTCGGCCCTTCCGGTCGAGGAGCTGGAGTACCTCCAGTCCACGGTGTTCGTCACCCTGGACGGGAGCGACCCGGACGCCGCCGAGCACGTGCGCAACCACATCGGGATCGACAGCCCCGGGACCTCTCTGCGCGCCCTCCACCCGGAGGGCGGGGGCACCCTGTTGACGTCCATCGGCGACGCGCTCCGGGCCGGTGCGGTCCTCACCATGCTGGTGATCGGGGCGAGCATGGTCGTCTCCACGGTCGAGCAGCTGCGGGAGCGCAGGCGGCAGCTCTCGGTGCTGATCGCCTTCGGAACCAGCCGTTCCACGCTCGCCGCGTCGGTGCTGTGGCAGACCGCGATCCCGGTGGTACTGGGCCTGGCGATCGCGGTCGGGGGCGGGACCGGGCTCGGGCTCCTCCTGCTGCGGCTGGCTGACCTCCCGGTCACCGACTGGCTGGGGTTCCTCCCGCTCGTGGGCGCCGGATTCGGCGTGATCGCGCTGGTGACGCTGGCGAGCCTGCCCTACCTGTGGCGGATGACGGGTCCCGAGGGCCTGCGTACCGAGTGAGGCCGGGGAGCGCGGCGGGGGGCGTGGATCCGGTGTCCGCGTCCCCGTCGGCCGTTCGGGGGAGGCGGTTCGCGCCGGAGGCCCCCGTCTCGGGAGGAGTGCGGCGACCGGGGGAGACCCGGGACGACCATATCGCCTTTTATCCGACATTGAAGCGAACGCGTTTTCCATGATTCCCGACCGCGAACCCCCTTCAGGATTCACCGGCCCTTGGAAGCGTCCCCGGGATCCAGGGGGGAACCCCGGAGCGAGCCGAATTCCGGCGTTCCGGACCGCCCCCCTTCGGAGTTCGACCCAGCCCCAACCCCGAAGAACACGGCGATGACAACCTGCGACAACACGGACAAACCGCACGGCGCCGCCGGTTTTTATTCACTCCTGTCCGTTTACTCCTCTTACTTCTTTCCGCCAACACTCGCCAAACCGAACCAGATCACACCATTGCGTTGACAAAAACGGCGATGGCCGAAGATGATCACTCCACGAGGGCCCCGGCGGACCTCCGGACGCCCGGACGGTATTCGCCGTAAGCGACGCCGTTTCCGGCCGCGGTCCTTTCCGTGCCGATCGGGAACAGGGGGGTGTACGCCGTGGCGCACACCGATGACGACGCGGGTACCGACCGGGCGCGCGAGCCGCTGCTGGTCGCGGCCGGGGTGGCCGACCTGGCATGCAACCGGATCGGCGCGGCCCTGCGGGGAGCGCGGTCGCTGCTGGGCCGGTCGGACCTGGCCGAGCTGGCCCGGGACGGTCGGCGGGACCTGCGCCAGCGCGGCGAACTGGCGCTGCGGCGGTACGCTCCGACGGCCGAGTCCCACATGGAACTGCTCGCCCGGCGGGCCGCCGCCTCCCGCCCCGGCCACAGCGGTGGCTGAGACCGGGGAGCAGGTCCTGCTCCGGACGCGGGTGGACGCCGAACTCCGGGAGTTCGCGCGCCGGGAGACGGACCGGCTCGTCGCCATCGACGCCGACCTGCTGCCGGTGGCCGAGCAGCTGGACGTGGCGGTGACCGGGGGCAAGCGCCTGCGCGCGTCGTTCTGCTACTGGGGGTGGCGCGCGGCCGGGCAGCCGGACAGCGACGCGCTGGTCAGGGCCGCCGCCGCGATGGAGCTGGTGCACGCCGCGGCCGTCGTCCACGACGACCTCATCGACGAGAGCCCGACACGGCACGGCGTGCCGAGCGCCCACGTCGCCCTGCGCGCGGCGTTCACCGGCAGGCCCCGGCCCCACGCCGGGAGCCGCGCCCTGGCCCTGCTGACCGGGGACCTGCTCATGTCGTGGGCCGCGGAGCTGTTCCTGTGCTGCGGCCTGCCCTCGGCCTACCTGTCCCGCGCCCGTGAGCTGTGGCTGGTCATGGCCCGGGAGCTGATCGCCGGGGAGTGCCTGGAGGTGCTGCGCACCGGCTCCCCGCCCGACACGGGACGCTCGCTCCAGGTGATCCGGTACAAGACGGCCAAGTACACCGTCGAGCACCCCCTGCGCATCGGCGGCGCGCTGGCCGGTGCCCCGGGCGCGGTGATGGAGGCCTTCACCGCCTACGGGCTCCCCCTGGGCGAGGCCTTCCAGCTGCGGGACGACCTGCTGGGGCTGTTCGGCGATCCGGAACTCACGGGCAAGTCGAACCTGGACGACGTCCGGGGCAACCGGCCCACCGTCCTGCTCGCCGAGACCTGGGCGGCCGCCACCGCGGCCGAGCGCCGGGAGCTGAGCGGTCTGCTCGGACGCCGCGGCCTGGACGGCGAGGGCCTGTCCAGGGTGCGGTCGATCATGCGGCGCACCGGGGCGCCCGAGCGCGTCGAGGAGATGATCGACGAGCGCGTCCGGGCCGCGACCGACGCCCTCGACCGCGCCGACCTGCCGGACGGGGCCGCCGCCGCCCTGTCCCAGATGGTGACCTCGGCCGCGGCCCGACACTCCTGACCCCTGAAAGGGATCCCATGTCCTACACACCGGAGTCCATGGACGCGCTGCGGCTCATGGGGGACGAGCTCGCCGACGCGACGGTGCAGACGCTCTTCGAACGCGGGGAGGTCGGCAAGTTCAACACCCTCATGCGCTACTTCTCCACCGCAGGACAGGACCTGCCCGACGGACTGCCCGAGGTCGCCCGCGAGTACCTGCACGCCACGGCCGCGCCGCCCTCCTGGGTCGACTGGGACGAGATGGAGAGGGCACGCCTGTTCTTCATCGACAACAACGTGCACATCTCCACCGCCCTGGCCTTCTCGGCGATGCCCGCCTGCTACGTCATCCCGCACGTGGCCAGACTGCTCAGCGCCACCCACGCCCTGGAGTACCCCTCGCGGCGCATGGCCGAGACGGGGCAGTTCACCGTGTACCTGATGCAGCCCGACGCCTTCGAGGCGGGGGGCCGGTTCGTCCCCTCGGCCCAGAAGGTGCGCCTGCTGCACGCCTCCATCCGCTACCACATGCGCCGTGAGGGCCGCTGGGACGTGGACGCGCTCGGCACGCCGATCTGCCAGGAGGACATGATCGGCGGCCAGATGATCTTCTCCATCCAGGTCCTGGACGCGCTGCACCGGCTGGGCGTGCACATGTCGGTCGAGGGCGCGGAGGCCTACTACTACGCCTGGCGCGTCGTCGGCGCCATGCTCGGCGTCAGCACCGACCACGTCCCGCCCGACGTGGCCAGTGCCCGCGAGTTCTCCGACCTGTACATGACCCGGTACATGGGCCCCTCCGAGGAGGGGGCGCACCTGACCCGCCAGCTCATCGACCTCTACGAGGAGGTCGTGCCCGGAACCCTCGTGGACCCGGTGGTCGCCGCACTCGTCCGCTACCTCATCGGCGACACCTGCGCCGACTGGCTCCAGGTTCCGCGCAGCGCCTGGGACACGGCCGTCAGGGCCTCCCCCGCCCTGCTCGGGATCCTCGAACGCGTCGAGGACAGCTCCCCGCTGGGCGCGTGGGCCCTGGACCGCCTCGGCCACGTCACCACCCACCTGGAGCTGAGCTCCCTCACCCGCGGCAGGGTCATGCAGTACGCCATTCCCGAACGGCTCAAGGACGAGTACGGCGTCCCCTCCCGCGCCCCCCGCGCCCAGCGCTGGACCCCGCCGCCCCCGGTTCCCCAGCTCTAGGTACGGTCGGCCGGTCCCGCTCGCGGACCACCGGGCCGCCCGGTGGTCCCTGTGGCCCCGGTGACCCCTGCGGCCTCGGTGGACCCTGTGGCCCCGGTGAGCCCGGTGGCCCCCGCGAACCCTGTGGTCACGGTGGTTCGTGGTCCCTGCGGTCACGGTGCCCCGGACGACCTTCACGGGGGTTCCCGAACATGGCGGAGCCTGCCGGGGACCGCCCTCCCCCGGCAGCGGCCCACCCGGTGGGACCCCTGCGCGGTCGCCGCTGGGATGATCGCGGGGCCGACGCCACGGTCGGCGCAGTCGAGGGGAGCCCCTGCCGTGACCGGACGCCTCGTGCACGTGGGACCGGTGATCATCGACGTCGTGATGGCGGTCGACGCCCTCCCCCGGGCCGGTGAGGGCGTGTTCGCCTCCTCCGCCCGGACCCTGGTCGGAGGCGGTTTCAACGTCGTCGTCGCCGCCGCGCGCGCGGGCATGGAGGTGGTCTACGCGGGGGCCCACGGAACCGGGCCCCACGGTGACCTGGCCCGTGCCGCGTTGCGCTCCGAAGGGGTGGCGGTGGCGCACGCCCCCTCCCCCGACGCGGACACCGGCTTCTGCGTGGCCCTGGTGGACGGCGACGCCGAACGCACCTTCGTCACCCGGCTGGGCGCCGAGATGGACCTGTCCCTGGACCGGCTGCGCACCCTCCGGCCCGGACCGGGGGACTTCGTCTACACCGTGGGGTACTCGCTGCTGCCCGGACCGCGCGCCGACGATCTGCTCACCTGGATCGGCGGACTCCCGGAGGGGGTGCGTCTGGTCCTGGACCCGGCTCCGGTCGTGGGCGGCATCCCCGGGCCGACCCTGGACCGGGCCCTGGCCCGCGTGGACCTGCTCAGCCTCAGCGCCGCCGAGGCCGCGACCGTGACCGGGCGCTCCGTCCCCGAGGAGGCCGCCGCGCTCCTGCTCCCCCGGATCCGGCCCGGCGGCACGGTGGTCGTGCGCGACTCCGCGCGGGGCTGCGTTGTGGCCGGGGGCGAGAACGGGCCCGGGGCCGGGGACGCCGCTCCCCGGCGGGTGCCCGGTTTTCCCGTGCGCGCCGTGGACACCAACGGAGCGGGCGACGCGCACGTGGGCGTGTTCACCGCCGCCGTGGCCGAGGGCCTGGACCCGCTCGCCGCCGCCCGCAGGGCCAACGCGGCCGCCGCCCTGGCCGTCACCCGCCACGGCCCGGCCACCTGCCCCACCGCCAAGGAGACGGACGCCTTCCTGGAGGAGGCCGAGGGCGACGAGGTCCCCGGCCGGGGCCGGTGAGCCGACCACAAGCGCCGCCGTCCTGAAGCGTGGGCCCCGGCCGGTGTCCTGCCCGGTGCCGGCGCTCCGGCCCCGCCACAGGCACGAGGCCGCGGTGAGGGGCCGGGCGGCGCCGCACCCGTCTTCACCTGCCGGAAGCAACCGCCGGACCCACCGGCGGCTTTCGGGACGCGTCCTGGCCCCCGCCTTGCCGCCGGGCGATCCGCGGGTGAACACCCGGCCGGTTTCCGGGGAGAGGGTGAAGTCCCCATGAACCGAAAATAAAATTGCAGGTAAAGCAGTATACGCAAGAAAACTTGCTTGTATCGTGGGCGCTGTGAACCTCCAGGAACGCATGAGCGAGTACCGCGACCGGCTGACGAAGTCGGACCGGGTCCTCCTCGACGAACTGCTCTCCAACCCCGCCGAGGCCCCCCTGTGGCGGGGCGGGGAGGTGGCCCAGCGCGCGGGGGTCCACCCGGCCGCCGCCACCCGGCTGGCCCAGCGGCTGGGTTACCAGGGCTACCTGGAGCTGCGCGAGGACCTGCGCGAGGCCCACGAGGCACGCCTCAACGGCGCGGGCGACCGGTTCCGGGCCGAGCTCCGGGGCCAGGGCCGGGCCAGCGTGCTGGACATCCTCCTGGCCACCGAGCTCGACTCCCTCGCCGCGGTCGGCAAGCACGTGGACCAGGCCCAGATCGACGAGGTGGCCGACCTCCTCGTCGGCGCGAGGACGGTCTACCTCTTCGCGCGCGGCAACTCCGGGGTCCTGGCCGAACTCCTCGACAGCCGACTGCGGCGGTTCGGGATGCGCCCGGTCAACCTCGTCGGCCCCGGCCGCGAGGTCGCCGAACGCGTCCTGGCGATGTCGGACTCCGACGTCGTCGTGTCGTTCGCGTTCCGCCGCGCTCCGCGAGGCCTCACACAGCTGTACGCATACGCCTCCGAGGTCGGGGCCCGGTCCGTGCTGGTCACGGACACCCTGCACACCCTCGATCCGGCTCCGACCACCGTGCTCTCGGCCCCGCGCGGACACCAGGAGGGCTTCTCCTCCCTGAGCGTCCCGATGATGATCGCGAACGCCGTCGTGCTCACCGTCGCCCAGCGGCACCCCGAGACCATCCTGCCCGCCCTCGACCGCCTGGACGACCTGCTCAACGCGTTCGACTGACGCCGGTCTCCCCATCCCCCGCGACGGCCGGACCACCCCGGCCCCGCTCCCGCCTGCGCGAAAACCGACGCAAAGGACCTGCCATGCGCACTTCGAGACTGCTCTCCGCCTCCGTCGCCCTCCCGCTCGCCGTGACGCTCGCCGCCTGCGGCGGCGGCACCCCCGAGGCCACCGACGCCGGCGAGGCCGCCCAGCCCCACGAACTCGACGACGCCACCCACGAGGAGCTCGTCGAACTGGCCCGGGAGGAGGGGGAGGTCACCGTCTACTCCTTCACCTCGCGCATCGCCTCCGTCGAGGAGGCCTTCGAGGCGCAGTACCCGGGCATCGACCTCATCGGCCACGACATCGCCTCCTCCGAGCAGATCACCCGCCTCCAGTCCGAGGCCCAGGCCGGAACCCCGTCGGCGGACGTCGCCTACGTCTCCGACGCCCCGGTGGTCATCACCGAGCTCGTCTCGGGCGGCATCCTCCAGAACTACGTCCCCCAGCGCGTCGCCGGGACCGTGCCCGAGGAGTACCAGCAGCCGCTGCTGGCCAACCGGCTCTCGACCAAGATCCTCATGTACAACGAGGAGGCCCACCCCGACGGCAGCCCGATCCAGAACCTGTGGCAGCTCACCGAGGAGGAGTGGAACGGCAAGGTCGTCATGGTCGACCCGAGCGTGCGCGGCGACTACCTCGACCTCATGGCGGAGATCGTCCGGCGCTCCGACGAGATGGCGCGGGCCCACCAGGAGCACTTCGGGTCCGAGGTCGAACTCGACGAGGGCGTGGAGAACGCCGGGCAGCAGTTCATCAAGGACCTCTACGCCAACGGCCTGGTCCTGGTCGACGACACCGACAACGTCAACGCGGCCGTGGGAACGACCGGACAGGAGGACCCGCCGGTCGGCATCACCTCCTACTCCGACCGCCGGGACAACGGAGAGGAGGGCTGGGCGCTCCAGGCCTCCCTGGGGACCGCGCCGTCGCTGGGCATCACCTTCCCGGCCTACATCGGCATGGTGCGGGGCTCCGACAGCCCGGCCGCCGCGCGCCTGGTCGCCGACTTCCTCATGGGCGACGGCTCCGCGACCGGCGGTCCCGGATACGAGCCCTTCTACGTCCCCGGCGACTACCCGGTCCGCACGGACGTGGAGATGCCCGAGGACGCCGCGCCCCTGGACGAACTGGGCGCCTGGGACATCGACCCCGGGGAGACCGCCCAGGTCCGCGACGACGTGGCCGACTTCCTCCTGACCCTGTAGAACCCCCGACTCCCCCGTCAGCGAAAGGACGCCATGACGACGGCACCCGCCCCCCGCCGCGCCGCGGTCGGCACCACGGTGGCCCGTGCGCGCACGGCACTGAGGCAGCCCGCCGTGGTGCTGGGAGCCGGCACCCTGCTCGTACTGTTCGTCCTCGTGGTGGCGCCGCTCAGCGGACTGGTCAACACGACCCTCCAGGGCAGCAACCGCGAGGCGTGGGCGGACGTGTTCGCCAGCCCGATGTCGGAGAACCTCCTGTGGAGGCCGATGGGCAACTCGATCCTCATGGGGACCGCCACCGCCGTCTGCTCGACGGTGGTGGGCGGGTTCCTCGCCTGGGTGGTCGTGATGACCCGCGTCCCGGGGCGCAAAACCCTGGGGCTGCTGGCGACGATCCCGTTCGCCCTGCCGAGCTTCGCCCTGGCGCTGGCGTGGGAGTCGGTCTTTCGCAACGACCTGATCGGCGGGTCCACCGGGATCCTGATGAACCTGGGCCTGGACGTCCCGGACTGGCTGGCCTGGGGACCCGTGCCGATCGCCGCGACCCTGACGGCCCACTACTTCTCGCTGTCGTTCCTGCTCGTCGCCGCGGCGCTGGCCAGCGTCAACGGCGACCTCATGGAGGCCGCCGAGATGACCGGGGCCTCCACGCTGCGGGTGGCCCGGGACATCGCCCTGCCGGTCGTGGCCCCGGCGATGGTCTCCGGCGCGCTGCTCGCCTTCGCCGAGGGGGTCTCCAACTTCGTCTCACCGGCCCTGCTCGGCCTGCCGGTGCGGTTCCACACGCTCTCCACCCGGCTGTACGGGGCGATCTCCACCGGTGACGTCGCACGCGGGTACGTGCTCTCGATCGTGCTCATCATCGTCGCCGCGATGATCATGTACGCCTCGACGCGCATCACCGGGGGCAGGCGCAGCTTCGCGACGATCACCGGCAAGGGCGGCCGCCGCCGGGGCGTGGACCTGGGCCCCTGGGGATGGCCGGTGGCCGGGATCGCCTGGCTGCTGGTCACGTGCACCACGGTCGTGCCCGGCCTCGTGCTCGTCCTGAGCTCGCTGACCGTGCGCACGAACGACTTCGCCTCCGGGCTGACCCTGCACTACTGGATCGGCGGCTCGGACCCGGCGCTCGCCCAGGGGCAGCGGGGCGTCCTGAACAACCCGCAGATCCTGGAGGCCACCTGGAACACCGTCCTGCTCGGGGTGTGCGTGGCGGTCGGCGCCGGTGTGCTCGGGCTGCTCATCTCCTACGTCATCACCCGCTCCAACGGCCCGAGGTGGCTGGTGGGGACCATGAGCGTCACCTCGTTCGTGCCCTTCCTCATCCCCGGCATCGCGCTGGGCGCGGCCTTCATCGCGCAGTTCGGGGCGCCCATCGGCCCCCTCCCGAGCCTGTACGGGACGTTCGCGATCCTCGTGCTGGCCGGGATCGCGGCGACGATCCCGTTCTCCGTCCGGTCGGGCACCTCGGCCCTGAGCCAGGTGTCCAGGGACGTCGAGGAGTCCGCGGTGATGGCGGGGGCCGGGCTGATGCGCAGGATCGGCGCGGTCATCGCGCCGCTGACCGCCCGCGGCCTGTTCACCGGCGGGGTGCTGGTGTTCGTCCAGATGGTGCGCGACCTGTCCCTGGTCGTGCTGCTGGCGACCCCGGCGATGCCGGTGCTGGCCGTGCTCACCTACCAGTACTCCTCGGAGAACTTCACCCAGTTGGCCAACGCGGTCACCGTGGTCATCGCGGTGATCTCGGTCGCGGCAACCGTCATCGCGCGGCGCTTCGAGGGCGCCGCCCAACCCTGGAACTCCCCATCATGACCCCAACGCCGCGCGCCCGGCAGGCCGAAAGGACCGACATGCGCTCCGAAACCTCCTCGGCCTCCCTGACCATCACCGACCTGCGCAAGGACTTCGGTGACACCGCGGCCGTGGACGGCGTCTCGATCGACGTCCCGGCGGGCTCCTTCCTCGTGCTGCTCGGCCCGTCCGGCTGCGGGAAGACGACGACCCTGCGGATGCTCGCCGGACTGGAGAACCCCACCGGGGGCGAGATCCGGTTCGGCGACCGCGTCATCGCCCGCGGTGACGGGACCGAGATCGTGCCGCCCGCCGAGCGCGAGGCCGGGCTGGTCTTCCAGTCCTACGCGCTGTGGCCGCACAAGACCGTGCGCCAGAACATCGCCTGGCCGCTGACCGTGGCCAGGTGGTCCAAGGCCGACCGGCGGGCCCGCAGCGAGCAGGTGCTGGCGATGCTGGCGATCGAGGACCTGGCCGACCGCTACCCGGGGGAGATCAGCGGCGGCCAGCAGCAGCGGGTGGCGATCGCCCGCATGATCGCCCCGCAGCCCAAGGTGCTGCTCTTCGACGAACCGCTGTCCAACCTCGACGCGAAACTGCGGGTGGACACCCGGGGAGAGCTGATGCGCGTGCACCGGTCGACCGGCGCCACGAGCGTCTACGTCACGCACGACCAGGTGGAGGCGATGACGATGGCCACGCACATCGCGCTCATGAAGGACGGCCGGATCGAGCAGTTCGGCACACCGCGGGAGCTGCTGGAGTCGCCGCGCACCGCGTTCGCCGCGACGTTCGTCGGCACTCCCCCGGCCAACATCATCGAGTGCCGGGCCGGGGGCGGTCGGCTGTCGGCCCCGGGCGCCGACCTCGGCGCGGCTCCGGCGTCGGTCCCCGACGGGATCGTCCGGGCGATGTACCGGGCGGGTTCGCTCGGGATCGACCGCGACGCGTCCGCGCCCGGGTGCCTGGAGGCGACCTTCGCCGACCAGGTGCCGATGGCCGACAGGTGGGTCGTGGGCGTGGACCTCGCCGACGGAACCCGGGTGAACGTCTCCCGGGACACGCCGGTCGACCTGCGGCCCGGGGACACGGCCGGTCTGCGGCTGCCCGAGGCGCCGGACGCCTACTTCGACGCCGCGGGCGACCGCCTGGACACCGGGGAGGCCCGATGACGCGGCTGGTCCTGGTCCGCCACGGCGAGACCGAGTGGAACGGAGAGCGCCGCCTCCAGGGGCAGCAGGACATCGGGCTGTCGGAGGCCGGACGCCGCCAGGTCGCCGCGCTGGCGGAGACGGTCCGCTACCTGGACCCCGGCTACGTCGTCACCTCCGCGCTGTGCCGCACGCGGGAGACCGCCGAGGTCCTCGGGGTCAGCCCGCACGCGCGCGACCCCCGGCTCAACGAGGCCTACCTGGGCGGGTGGGAGGGGCGGTACTCGGCGCAGATCAAGGAGGAGGACGGCGGTGTGTACGCCGCGTGGCGCGCGGGGCGGTTCCACCCCCCGGGCGCGGAGAGCTTCGGCGAACTCACCGACCGGGTGGTCGAGGGGATCGGCGCCGCCGCCCGCCGGGCGCACGCCGACGGCCACGGGACGCTTCTGGCCGTCACCCACGGAGGGCCGGTGCGGGCCTTCCTCCTGGCCGCAGTCGGGCTCGACCCGGCGCGCACGGTGCCCAGCCACCCGGCCAGTCTGAGCATCCTGGACGTCGACCCCGGGGCGGCGTCCCTCGCCGAACCGGGCGCGGCCAGGCTCCGGCTGTTCAACTACTCCCCGGCGATGTCGCCGCTGGACCCGCCGGACTGACGGGCCGGGGCAGCGGAGCCGGACCCACGGCGCCGCTGCCCTGCGGGACCGGCCGGGCCCGGTGCCCGGAACCGGATTCGCTGCCCGTGTCGGCTTCCGTCCGGGCCCTCGGCTCGGAAGGGCCGGTCGCCGCCGGGGCGGGAACGCTCGTGCGGCGCTCCCGCCCCGGCGACGGATCGGTCCGGCGGCCCCTGCGCACCGGTGCGCGGACCGGAGGCCCGGATCAGTTCCGGGTCGGGGCCCGACCGGCACCCGCGCGCCGGGGCGCGGACCGGGTCCGGGCCTCAGTCGTTGCCGGACTCCATGGCGGCGTGGTCGAGCAGGTCGTCGCTCTCGGGGGCCTGGCCTCGGGAGGCGATCGCCTCGGCGCCGCCCTCGGGCATCGCGCCGATCAGCCCGGTCGAGGCCGCCTGGGCGGCGCCGATCGAGGTCGGGTGCGAGGTGCCGACCATGCCGACCCTGGAGTACTCCTCCAGCTTGGCGCGGGAGTCGGCGATGTCGAGGTTGCGCATGGTCAGCTGACCGATGCGGTCGACCGGGCCGAACGCGGAGTCCTCGGTCCGCTCCATGGACAGCTTGTCCGGGTGGTAGCTGAACGCCGCCCCGGTGGTGTCCATGAGGGAGTAGTCCTCGCCGCGCCGCAGCCGCAGGGTCACCTCGCCGGTGACCGCCGTGCCCACCCAGCGCTGGAGGGCCTCGCGCAGCATCAGCGCCTGGGGCTCCAGCCAGCGGCCCTCGTAGAGCAGCCTGCCGAGCCGTCGGCCGTCGTTGTGGTAGCTGGCGAGGGTGTCCTCGTTGTGGACCGCGTTGACCAGCCGCTCGTAGGCCGCGTGCAGCAGCGCCATGCCCGGGGCCTCGTAGATGCCTCGGCTCTTGGCCTCGATGACGCGGTTCTCGATCTGGTCCGACATGCCCAGGCCGTGTCGGCCGCCGATGGCGTTGACCTCGTTGACCAGGTCCACGGCGGTGGCGAACGTCTTGCCGTTGACGGTCACCGGGCGGCCCTGCTCGAAGCCGATCGTGACGTCCTCGGGGGTGATCTCGACCTCGGGGTCCCAGAACCGCACGCCCATGATGGGCTCGACGATCTCGATGCCGGTGTCGAGGTGTTCGAGCGCCTTGGCCTCGTGCGTGGCGCCCCAGATGTTGGCGTCGGTGGAGTAGGCCTTCTCGGTGCTGTCCCGGTAGGGCAGGCCGTGGGCCAGCAGCCACTCCGACATCTCCTTGCGGCCGCCGAGCTCGTTGACGAAGTCGGCGTCCAGCCACGGCTTGTAGATCCGCAGGGAGGGGTTGGCGAGCAGGCCGTAGCGGTAGAACCGCTCGATGTCGTTGCCCTTGAAGGTGGACCCGTCGCCCCAGATCTGCACGCCGTCCTCAAGCATCGCGCGCACCAGCAGGGTGCCCGTGACGGCCCGCCCGAGGGGGGTGGTGTTGAAGTAGGTGCGGCCGCCGGAGCGGATGTGGAAGGCTCCGCAGGCCAGCGCCGCGAAACCCTCCTCCACCAGCGCCTCCCGGCCGTCCACCAGGCGGGCGCCCTCGGCGCCGTAGGCGGTGGCGCGGCCGGGGACCGAGGCGATGTCGGGTTCGTCGTACTGGCCGATGTCGGCGGTGTAGGCGTACGGGACGGCGCCCTTGTCGCGCATCCACGCGACCGCCACCGAGGTGTCGAGGCCACCGGAGAAGGCGATACCGACGCGCTCGCCGACGGGGAGGGAAGTGAGTACCTTGGACATGGAAATAAGTATGCGCCCTTATGAATGAGCATGCAATCTGGGAAGCCGCATGTCGGTGTGGGATAGATCCCTGACCTGCCGTGCGGGGAGCCGGGGCCGCGGACGTACGGAGGACCGCTGCGGGGGCCGCGCCGGGTGGCGGGGCCGGTGGCACCGGGCCGCGGGCGTGCGGGGTTCCGAGCCGCGCAAGGCGGCGGGGCCGCAGGGGAGACCTCGGCGGCACGGAGCGGACCGGCTCCGGTGCCCGATTCCCCGCCCTGCCCGGGAGCGGGACCACCGTCCACCTGAGATCGAAGCAGAACATCCGGCCCCCACCCTGCCCGGGAACGGGGCCGCCCGACCCGCGACGCGCCGGACGCTCCCGGGCGGTCGCGCCGGACACCCGCCGGACCGCGACCGGACCTTCCTCCGTGGCCGGCACCAGGCGCCCCGGAGGGCGCCCCGGACGCCCTCCAAGGCCGCACACGGCGGCCCGGGCGCCGGGGAAAACCGCGTGCGCCCCGGGAGGACCGCGGGTTAGCGTTCCGGGATGAGCGCACAGGAGAACCACTTCGCGGAGAGCGTCGCGGCGGCCTACGACGAGTCCTCGGCGGAGATGTTCGAGCCCGCCGTCCTGGATCCGGCCGTCGACCTCCTGGAGGAACTGGCCGGTGGCGGCCGGGCCCTGGAACTGGGGATCGGGACGGGACGCGTCGCGCTGCCGCTGGCCCGCCGCGGGGTCGCGGTGCACGGCATCGACCTGTCCGAGGCGATGGTCGAACGGCTCCGGGCCAAACCCGGCGGCGACGCGGTCGGGGTGACGGTCGGCGACTTCGCGACCACCCGGGTGGAGGGCACGTTCTCCGTCGCCTACCTGGTCTTCAACACCATCATGAACCTGACCACGCAGGACGAGCAGGTGGCCTGTTTCCGCAACGCCGCCGACCACCTCGAACCCGGGGGCCACTTCGTCGTCGAGGTCGGCGTCCCCGACCTGCGCAGACTGCCGGAGGGCCAGGACGCCGTGCCGTTCCACGTGGGTTCGAACCGGCTGGGGTTCGACGTCTACGACGTCGCCACGCAGGCGATGAGCTCGCACCACGTCACGGTCGCCGACGGGCGCGGCACGTACCGGTCGGTCCCCTTCCGGTACGTGTGGCCCGCCGAACTCGACCTGATGGCGCGGCTCGCCGGGATGCGCCCGCGCGACCGGTGGGACGGGTGGACACGGGAGCCCTTCACCAGCGCCAGCCGCCAGCACGTCTCGGTCTGGCAGAAGCCCGTCGGCTGAACCCGGGGCGCGGTCGGGCCTCCCCGGCCGCGCCCGGGCGTGGAAGCGGAGACGACGGCCCCCGGATCCCGTCGAACCAGGCCCGTCCCGGCCGGAAGCGGGCGCGCCGGTCGCAGTGCCGCGCCGGCCGCTCCCGGCGTCCGCCCGGCCGTGGGCGCGTGCGGCGGGCGCGCGGGCGCACCGGGAGGTCCGGTGCGCCCGGCGGGCCTACTCGTACTCCGTGCCGCCCCTGCGGGTGAGGTAGGCGTCGGAGACGAACTTGGCGATCGCGCGCCCGCCCAGGACCGGTGAGTAGCGCTCGCGCCGGGGCCGGACCACGACCCCCTCACGCAGGTGCAGGCCGCCGCCGCTCCAGGTCTCCTCCCCCTGCGCCAGCGCGAGCAGCGCCGCCTCGTCGTAGGGGCCGTCGTGGAGCAGAGGCACCGAGGGCAGCCCGACCGACTCCAGCACCTCGGGCAGGTCGGCGGCGTCGATCCAGCTCAGGACGCCGTCCACGTCCAGGGAGACGTCGAAGACCGCGTAACCGGGCTGCTCGCCGCGGCCGGTCTCGCCGTAGGCCAGGTCCTGCACTCCCGCGCCGAACACCTCACCGAACACGCCCACCCGGGCGGCGCCGAACCTCTCCGCCAGCCCGCGCGCGGCCTCGGGCACCCCGTGGGCGGTCAGCGCCCGCCAGTACAGGTTCTTCTCCGCGAACGCCAGCGCCTGGCTCCGGGACCCGTGGCCCTTGGACGAGGCGAGCTCCTCCCCCGTCGCGGCGACCAGGGTGAACAGGCAGGCCGTGCCGTGGATCTTCTCCGTGGCCACGACCGGCTCCCCCGGCTCGAACGCGTCGGGGTAGCGCTTGGCGTTCTCCACCTCGATCCAGCGCAGCAGGTCGGGCGCGTCGACCAGGTCGCCGCCCATGTGCACCGGGACCGGGGGCACCCACTTGGTGATGCCCAGTTCCCCGGCGAAGTCGGCGCCGTCACGGTGTTCCGCCGCCAGGTCGCGGTCGGCCAGCAGCTTCGGGCGGCAGACGATGCCCTGCGACAGCTCCCCGCGCAACCGGACGGCCTTGACCCGGTTGCTCCGGGAGCCCGCGAGCCTGCCCGTCAGGCCGAGTTCGCCGATGAGGTCCTCGGGCAGCAGTGCGCTCTCGGGGATGTAGACGGCCCAGTCGCCGGTGCGGTAGGCCCCCTTGGCCACGACCGCGCGGAACAACCCGACCTGCGCCAGCTCCAGCGCGTCCGCGTTGGGGTGCGGGTGGATCGTCAGCCGCTCGGCGGTGACCCGAAGGGTGGACATGGTGGTTCCTCCGTGTGGGGAGGCGCGTTCGGACCGTGCCTCGGGGGTCGGTCCACTATGTCCGAGCGCCCCGCGGGCCGACAACGGCTTTACGGAGGGGGCGCGCTCGGCGGGGGTCCGGCTCCGCGGAAGGGCACCGCTCCCGACGGCGGGCCGCGCCCCGCCGGAACCGACGTTAGAGTCGGGTGGACGAGAGGGGGTGCCGCGATGTCCGGGGCGCAGCACATGCAGATCGGCGAGGTCGCCGAGCGGACCGGCCTGTCCCTGCGCACGATCCGCTACTACGGCGAGGTCGGCCTGGTCGAGCCCTCCGCGCGCTCCCGCGGCGGCTTCCGGCTCTACACCGAGACGGACGTGGACCGCCTGAACCTCATCAAGCGGATGAAGCCGCTGGAGTTCAGCCTGGAGGAGACCCGCGAGCTGCTGGAGGCCGTCGACCGGCTGGGTTCGGCCGAGACCGGCCCCGAGGAGCGGCGGGCCCTGAGCGAGAGGCTCGACGCCTTCGAGGCGGCCATCGTCGCCCGCTGCCAGGCCCTGCGCGACCAGTTGGCGATGGCCGAGGAGTTCGCCGAGCGGCTGCGCGAGCAGCGCGCCCGCGACAACGCCACCGCCTAGCGCCCGCCGGAACCGAGCCGCCAGCGCCCCGGGACGGGAACCCGCTCCCCCGGCCCCCGCGTCGCGGGTCACCGCACGCCGGCACCGCTCCGGGACGGAAACCGCGCCCCCGCCACCCGCAGGCCGAAACCGCTCCCGCGAGACGCGGACCACGGACACGGCCCCGACCGCCGCCGCCCCGCGCCGCGCCGATGGCCACGGGGCGCCGCCGCCAGTGGGGCGCACACCCCTGCCTGGAGGAACAGCCGCACCCTTCCGTCGTGTGAGGGTTGTCTCAGCCGCGGAGAGCGAATCAGACTCTCACGTAAGAGTAGAGTTTCTCCGGGTCGTCACCCGCGCACGAGCGGAGGACCACCGCACCCTCTTCCCGGCCCGGCCCAGGGGCACGACCGGGCCCGCGGCGACGAAGCCGCACCGGGGCGTCACCGACATCTCCCCGGATCCCCGTGCGCACCAGCGCACCCCGCCTCACCCGGCGCGCGTCCGCGCCGCGCACGAACGCCCGACCCGACACCGCGGTCCTCGTTGTGGGCTGCCCGAAACCCGATGGGTGCCATGAAACTGCCCGTGAAGACCCCCAGGTCCCTCAAGGCCCGGATCCCCGCCGCCGCGCAGCTGCGCGCCGACGTGCTGGCCGGACTGGTCGTCGCCCTGGCCCTGATCCCCGAGGCCATCGCCTTCTCCCTCATCGCCGGGGTCGACCCCCGCGTGGGCCTGTACGCCTCCTTCGTGATGGCCGTGTCCATCGCCTTCCTGGGCGGGCGGCCCGCGATGATCTCCGCCGCCACCGGAGCGATGGCCCTGGTCGCGGCGCCGCTGTCGATGGAGCACGGCGTCGACCACCTGATCGCCGCCACCATCCTGGCGGGGCTCATCCAGGTCGCCCTGGGCCTGCTCGGAGTGGCCAGGCTGATGCGGTTCGTGCCGCCCAGCGTCATGACCGGGTTCATCAACGCCCTGGCCATCCTCATCTTCACGGCCCAGCTGCCCTACCTGGAGGGCGTGGGCGTGCCGGTCTACGCCATGGTGGCCGTGGGCCTGGTCATCGTCTTCGGCCTGCCCCGCCTGACCAAGGCGGTCCCCGCGCCGCTGGTGGCCATCGTCGTGCTCACCGTGGCGGCGCTGGCCCTGGGCATCCCGGCGCAGACGGTCGGGGACATGGGCGAACTGCCCGACACCCTGCCCGTGCCGCTGATCCCGGACGTGCCCTACACGCTGGACACGCTGGTCCTGATCGCCCCCTACTCGCTGACCCTGGCCCTGGTGGGGCTGATGGAGTCGCTGATGACCGCCAAGGTCGTCGACGACCAGACCGAGACCGCCTCGAACCACGGCCGCGAGGCCCGCGGACAGGGCATCGCCAACGTGCTGGTCGGGTTCTTCGGCGGCATGGCCGGGTGCGCGATGATCGGCCAGACCATGATCAACGTCAAGTCCGGGGCCCGCACCCGCGTCTCGACCTTCCTGGCCGGCGTGTTCCTGATCATCCTGTGCGTGGCCCTGGGCGATCTGGTGGGCATGATCCCGGTCGCGGCGCTGGTCGCGGTGATGTTCTTCGTGGCCGTCGTGACCTTCGACTGGCACAGCGTCGCCCCGGCCACCCTGAGGCGGATGCCCTGGACCGAGACCCTGGTCATGGTCATCACCGTCGCCGTGGTCGTGGCCACCCACAACCTGGCCCTGGGCGTGATCGTCGGGGTCGTGGTGTCCATGGTGCTCTTCGCCCGCCGGGCCGCCATGCAGGCCGACGTCACCAGCGTGCTCGACCCCGAGGGCGGCACCCGCGTGTACTCGGTCAACGGCGAGGTGTTCTTCGCCTCCACCGGCGAGCTGGTCAACCGGTTCGACTACGCCGAGGAGGGGCTCGGGCGCGCGGTCATCGACATGTCCAACGCGCACGTGTGGGACTCCTCGGCCGTGGCCGCCCTGGACCAGGTCACCGAGCACTTCCGCAGGCACGGGGTTCGGGTGGAGATCACGGGCCTCAACGGGCCCAGCGCGCACCTGCACCGGGAGCTGTCCGGAACCCTCACCGGCGGCCACTGACCCGGGGCGCCGGGGGCGGCCCGCCGGAACCGCGGCGGGCCGCCCCCGTGTTTCCTCGGGCCGTCCCCCGACCGCGGCACGGCCGGGCGGGACGGGTACGGCCGGTCGCGGGACGCGCACTCCCCCCGCCCGGCGCGGTCAGGCCTCCTCGTCCACGTGGATCGCTCCGGTGGGACACACCTGCCCCGCCTCGCGCACGGCCGGGTACAGGTTCTCCGGCGGCCGTTCGGTGAGCAGTTCGACGATGCCGTCCTCCTCCCGCTGGTCGAACACCTGCGGGGCGAGCAGCACGCACTGACCGGCGCCACAGCACCAGTCCTGGTCGACGGTCACCCTCATGGTCGCTCCTCCTTCGTCGTCGCGGCGTGGTCGTGCCCCTCGGCCGGGGTCGCGGGGGCGAGCCAGATCCCCGTGAGCGCGTCCACCAGTCCGGTCGCCGTGTCCTCCCAGCTGCACCGGGGCGTCGCCGTCTCCTCGGCGAGCGCGCGCTCGCGTTCGGCGCACGTGTGCACGATCAGGTGGCGGGTCATGTCCTCGCGTTCGGCGCGCACCCGCGGCGGCAGGTCGGGCAGGCTGGCGCGCAGGCCGAGGAGGATCCGCCCGAGCGGGGGCGAGGTCAGCGTCTCCTCGGTCATGATCACGCGCAGGCCCGGGTCGGTCGTGACCTGCGCGGAGAAGCGGGCGAACCAGCTCGGGACGCCCAGGTCCGCGAGGTGCCGGGTCACCGGCCGGACCAGGCAGGCGATCCAGTCGCCCGTCCCGGCCGGGTCGCCCGCCTCCTCGACCGCCCGCGCCCACAGCGGTTCGAGACGGTCGGTGTGCGTGCGCACGATCGCGCGCACGAGGTCGGCCCTGGTCCCGAAGTGGTAGCCGACCGCGGTGTTGTTGCCCTGACCGGCGGCCGCGCCGATGCCGCGGTTGGACACCGCGAACAGGCCGTGTTCGGCGAACAGGCGCTCGGCGGTGGACAGGATCAGCTCCCGGGTGGCGCCGGCCCGTTCGGTCCGCGTCCGCGGCACGGTCACCACCGGACCGGGACCTCGCGCAGTCCGCCCACGACCAGGCCGTCGAGTCGCCGCAGCTCCGCCGCGGGGACGGCCAGCTCCAGCGCGGGGAGTCTGCGCAGCAGCACGTCGAGCACGGCCTGGAGTTCGGTGCGGGCCAGCGCCTGGCCCAGGCACGAGTGCGCCCCGGCGCCGAAGCCCAGGTGCGGGTTGGGCACGCGCCCCAGGTCCATCTCGTCCGCGTTCTCGAACGCGCTCTCGTCCCGGTTGGCGGCGCCCATGCTGCACATGACGGTGGTCCCGGCCGGAACGGTGGCGCCGCCGATCTCGGTCTCCTCGGTGATGTAGCGCGGCAGGCCGAGCCCGGAGTTGGCGTCGAAGCGCAGCGCCTCCTCCACGGCGGAGCGCACCAGCGTCCGGTCGGCCAGCAGCCTCTCCCAGCGGCTCCGGTCGTCCAGCAGCATCGCCACCATCTTGCCGATCATGTTGGCGGTGGTCTCGTGCCCGGCGACCAGCAGGCCCATGCTGGTGGCGACCAGCGCGGAGGTGGGCAGGTCGTACCCGGCCTCGGCGGTCTCGGTGATCAGGGAGCTGATCAGGTCCTCGCGCGGCTCCGCCCGCTTGGCCTCGACGTGGCCGCCCATGTACGCGAGGAACTCGGCCTGGGCCCGGTCCATCTCCTCCTGGGTGTAGCGGGTGAGGTTGAGCAGCGCGTCCGACCAGTGGGAGAAGCGGTCGCGGTCGGAGTCGGGCACGCCGAGCATGTCGCAGATGACCCACACCGGCAGGGGGAAGGCCAGGTCCGCCCTGAGGTCGGCCGGGTGGCCGCGTTCCACCATGCCGTCGACGAGCCGGTCGGCCATGGCCTCGATCCCGGGCCGCAGCGCGTTCATGCGCCTGGCGGTGAACCACTTGCCGACCAGCCGCCGCCACTGCCGGTGCTCCTCCCCGCTGTCGGGGACCGCCGCCGCCAGGTCGCTGTTGAACACGCCGCCCGTCGCGCTGGCCGAGACCCGGGCCGCGTCCTCGGCGTCGAGCCGCCGGGTGAAGCGCGGGTCGGAGAGCACCCGCCTGACGTCCTCGTAGCGGGTGACCACCTCCGCCCGGTCGCCGCTGGGCAGCCGTACCCCGGCGACGGGGCACCGCCGCCTCAGGTCGGCCCACTCGGCGGGCGGCTCCAGCGCCTCCGGGCCGGGGAAGGGGTAGTCCGTCAGCCGTTCGGTCCCGTCGGCAGCCACAGCCCTCACTCCTCTGCGTCAGCGGTGCGTACACGTACAGTGAACGTCCGCCGCGCCGTTGAGTCAAGCGACTGACTTAGGAAGCGGGGCGTACGCGTCGGTGCGGCCGACGTCGCGGACCAGGGGCCGGATCCGCGCGCGGCCGCCTCCTCAGACGGCCGACCAGCCGTTGTCCACCGGCAGCACCGCGCCGCTGATGCTGCTCGCCGCGTCGGAGGCCAGGAAGACGACGGCGGCGGCCAGTTCCTCGGCCCGGGCCACGCGTCCCATGTTGGACATGAAGGCGCCGAGGGTGGTCGGGCCGTGGGGCGCGGAGGCGGCGTCGACGGTGATCGAGGTGGCCGTGCCGCCCGGGGCGACGGCGTTGACCCTGATCCCCTTGTCGCGGTACATGACCGCGGTGGACTTGACCAGGCCGACCACGCCGTGCTTGGAGGCGGTGTAGGCGGCCCCGGCGGCGCTGCCGCGCAGGGAGGCCTCCGAGGCCGTGAAGACGACCGACCCCCGGCCCCGCTCCGCCATCAGGGGCAGGACGGCGCGGGTGAGCAGGAAGGGCGCGGTCAGGTTCACCCGCAGGAGCCGCTCCCAGACCGCGTCGGTGACGTCGGCGGTGGCGGACATGTCGTCCATGATCCCGGCGTTGTTGACCAGGACGTCGACGCCGCCGAGGCGTTCGACGGCCGTGGCGACGACCCGGTCCACGACCTCCTGGCCGCTGAGGTCGCCGACCACGGTCTCGGCGGTGCCCCCGGCCGCGCGGATCTCCTCGGCCGCCTCCCGCGCGGTGTCGGCGTTGAGGTCGGCGATGAGGACCCTGGCGCCCTCCTCAGCGAAGCGCAGCGCGCTCGCGCGGCCGATGCCGGAGCCGCCTCCGGTGACGATGACGTTCTTGTCCTTCAGGCCCAGGCCGGTCATGGGAAGCCCTCTCGTTGCCGCTGGTGGCGGCCACGGCGGCCGCTATTGTCACTGTAGGACTTTTTGTCACTCAAGGACAAATATTGTCGTGCCTGGTCCGGACGTCGACCTTGCCCTGGCGATGAACCCCAGGGCCTCAGCCCCAGGAGGAACCGCCGCGTAGACCACACCGACCTGTTAGCAACAGGGGACACATCGGACTGCCTTGGCTGCGTTCTGTCACTGGCCGGGCGCACGATGGTGGGCGTGTCGAAGATCGTCGCGTGGGTCAAGCCCACGCCGTCGCCCGAGCAGGCGGCGGTGCTGGCCTCGACCCTGGGCGCACTCAACGACCACGCCGCCTGGGTGGCGAAGGCGGCCCACGAGCAGGGCAACACCAATCACCAGATCTCGAAGCGCATCGTGGCCGAGGCCGAACGCACCGGGCGCGGTATCTCCCCCGAGGATTTGACGGGGATACGCATCCGGGTACGGCAACGCAGGCCCCAACGGGTCACGCTGCGCACCTGGTCCTTCCACCACCTGGATCAGTTCATCGTCTGCAAGGCGCGCCGCACGGGGGTGCCGGTGGTCTTCGTCGATGCGGCGTACACCTCACAGACGTGCGCTGGGTGTGGCCACGTGGACCACAGGAACCGGGTCGATCAGGCCACCTTCCTCTGCCGGGGCTGCGGTGTCGTTGCACACACGGACCGCAATGCTTCCGCCGACATCGCCGCTCGCGGTCGTGTGGTGCGGAACGCGGGGCGGAAGTCACACGTCCCGCCCGACCACCCCTAGCGGAGTGGTCGGGTCAGACGCGGTGGGCTCCTCCGCATCCAGCGGGGTGGTCCGACCACACGCTCGATCCCTTCGGGACCGAGAAGCTGACTAGAGTGGATCCGCCCAGGCAGCGCGCACACGGGAGGGGGGACGGTCGTGCCGGGACCACCGTCCGCGAAGACGCCCCGCGCACCCTCGGGGCGGGGCCGCCCGCCCATGACCGAGCGGCGCAGGGAGATCGTGCGCACGGAGATCGCGCGCGCGGCCGTGCGGCTGTTCACCGAGAACGGGGTGTCGGGCACCACGGGCGACGACATCGCGCACGCGCTCGGCATCTCCACCAGGACGCTGTGGCGCTACTTCCCCAGCAAGGAGAGCTGCGTCCGGCCGCTGCTGACGACGGGCCTGGAGCACATGGCCGAACGCCTGCGCGCCTGCCCTCCCGGGGTCCCCCTCCTGGAGTACCTGGAGCGGGAGCGGTTCTTCGACGGCGAGCCGCAGGTCGTGGAGGGGCCCGTAGCAGACCTCATCCGGATGACCCGTACCGAACCGGCGCTCATGGCGGTGTGGCTGGAGGTCCACCACTCCGCCGAGTCCGTCTTCGCCGGGATCATCGCCGACCGCACCGGCGAGCCCGCCGACAGCCTGCCCGTCCGCGTCCAGGCGGCCACCCTCAACTCGGCGCTGCGCCTGGCCGCCGAGGAGAGGGCGCGCCTGGGGAACGACGGGCGCGGCCTTCCGCCGGAGGGCGTGGGGCCGCTGCTGCGCACCGCGCTGACCACCGCGGCCCGCGGCCTGCCCGCCTTCGGGCACGGCGGCGGGGACGAGCGCGGGGAGGCGCCCCCGGACTGAGTCCCCTCCGGCCGCCCCGTGCGCGGGGCCCGCGCACGGGGGAGCGCTGGACCGCGAAGGCGGCCCCATACGCGGGGGCCCGCGGGTGCCGCGGAACCGTCTCGTCCTCCGGCCGCCGTGCGCGGGGGCCCGCGACCGGACGGGGCGGCGCTGGGGGCTCCGGCCCGGCGGGCGCAGGGCCGGAGCCGGGATCAGGCCGGGAGCTCCCCGTCGCGGGTGGAGCGGACCGTGAACGCCGTGACCAGGCCGACCACCGCCACCCCCATCACCCAGTACGCCGGGGACACCGGGTCGCCCGTCGAGGCGACCAGCTGGGCCGCGATGTAGGGGGCGGTCCCGCCGGCGACGATGGTGCCGATGTTGAAGCCCAGGGCGACCCCGGTGTAGCGCACGGCCCTCGGGAAGAGTTCGGTGAACAGCGGGAACGCCGGGACCTGGAGCGTCGCGTTGAGGACCATGAACACCAGGTACATCAGCCCGATGACCAGCAGCCCCGAGGCCTGCGACATGACGAGCAGGATGGGGTAGGCCAGGAGGACGTACCCGACGCACCCCGCGGTGAGCACCCTCAGGCGTCCGAAGCGGTCGGCGAGCAGGCCCAGGAACGGCATGCACGCGCAGGCCGCGGCGATCACGGCGGCCGAGAGCCAGTACACGTCCTGGGAGTCGTGGCCCAGGTCGTTGATCAGGTACACGTTCATGTAGGTCAGCCCGACGTACCCCGTGCCGTTGGTGGCGATGGCCAGGCCGACGACCTTGAGGACGGCGCCCGGGTTGCGCCGCAGCACGTCGGTGAAGGGGCTGCGGGCCACCTCCGCCTTGGTCTCCATCTCCCTGAAGTCGGGGGTGTCCTCCAGCTTCAGCCGCGCCCACAGGCACAGCAGGGTCAGCGGGACGCACAGCAGGAACGGGATTCGCCACCCCCAGGCCGTCATCTGCTCGGGGGCGAGGAGTCCGACGACCGCGCCGGTCACGGCGGCCGCGACCGCGAAGCCGAGCGTGGAGCCGGTCGGGGTGAACGCGCCGAAGAAGCCGCGCATGCCGGCCGGGGAGGACTCCGCGATGTAGGTGGCCGAGCCGCCCACCTCGCCTCCGGCGGAGAAGCCCTCGGCCATGCGCACGACCACCAGCAGGATCGGGGCGATGATCCCGGCCTGCGGGTAGGTGGGCAGCATGCCCATCAGGGCGCAGCACACGCCCATGCTGACGACCGTGGAGACCAGCGCGACCTTGCGTCCGGTCCGGTCGCCGAGGCGGCCGAAGAAGATCCCGCCGAGCGGCCGCATGAGGTAGCCGGACCCGAACACGGCGAGGGTGGCCAGCACCGAGGTGGCGGGGTTGGAACTGGGGAAGAACAGCGGGGCGATGACGACGGTCAGGAAACCGTAGACGCTGAACGCGTAGTACTCGATCAGGGTCCCCACCCCGCCGGCGACCGCGGCTCGCAAGGCGGTGCGCCGGTCGCGCACGGGTGCGCCGACGGGGGTCGGTGCCGGGGAGCTCCCGGCGCTGTCTGGAGAGGACAAGGCGATGCCTCCTGGTGAGGACGGGACGTGGGCACCCGTCAGGGGTCCACGGGGAAGGGCGCCTCCCCGTGGGCCGGGGCGGCGGGACGGGACGCCGGTCCGGCGCTCCCGCGTGTCGGTGCGGCGGTCCTGACCTGGCCGGTCAGCCCGCGGTGTGTGTCGAGCGGTGCTCGGACAGGAGCAGGTTCAGGCTCCCTCCCGCCTCGATGACCTTGACCACGCGCTCGGTGAGCGGGTTTCCGGTCAGCTCCGCGTCCCGGTCGGGCAGGCGTACGGACGGGCGCCGCCAGTCGACCTCGACGCGGTCCCACCGCCGGACGGCGCGGGTGATGCCCGGGACGGTCAGCAGCGGCATGCCGTTGTAGGTCTCCCCGCGCCAGAAGCCGGGTGAGAAGGACTCGGCGATCACGGCCGTCACCCCCAGGTTGCGCAGCGCGACGAGCGGGGGGTAGTGCGGGTGCCCGTAGCCGAAGTTGCGGCCCCCGACGACGACGTCGCCGGGGCGCACCTCGTCGACGAACGCGGGGTCGTGGTGCCGCATGCACACGCTCCGCAGCACGTCGGGGTCGTAGTACTTGATGTTCTCCACGCCGATGATGAGGTCGACGTCGAAGTCGTCCCCGAAGATCCAGGCGACGCGTCCCCTGATGACGTCGGGCGGCGGAAGCGGACTCATGGCCCGGTCACCTCCCGCACGTCGCAGATCCGCCCGGTCACGGCGCTGGCGGCGACGGTGTAGGCGGAGCCCATGTAGATGTTGGCGTCGGTGCTGCCCATGCGCCCGGAGATGTTGAGCACGCCCGTGGACACGCAGTTCTCCCCGGCCTCCAGGGGTTTCTGGTAACCGAAGCAGAAGTCGCAGCTGGACTCGGCCACGGCCGCTCCGGCGTCGCGCAGCACGTCCAGCAGTCCCTCCGCCTCGGCCTGGCGGTGGATCGCCGCCGAGGTCGGGACGACGTTGAGCTGCACGCCGTCGGCCACTTTACGGCCCCGCAGCACCCCGGCGGCGGCCCGGATGTCCTCCAGCCTCCCGCTGGCGCAGGAGCCGATGAACGCCTTGGTGACGGGGGTGCCCTCCAGCTCCGAGACCCCCCGCGTGTTCTGGCCCCTGGCCGACCCGGGCAGCACGACCTGCGGCTCCAGCTCCGAGAGGTCGATCTCGTGCACACCGGCGTAGACCGCGTCGGGGTCGCTGTACAGCGGCTCGGGAACGGTGTCGGACACCGTGCGGGCGTACTCCAGCGAGAGTTCGTCCGGGTTGAAGATCGCCGACACCGCGCCGGTGAACATCGCCATCCCGCACAGGCCCTGCCTGCGGTCGATGCTCATCGAGCGCGCTCCGGGGCCGGTGAACTCCATGACCTGGTGGGCGCAGCCGTCGGCGCCGAGCCGGGCGATGATGGCGTGGATGAGGTCGCGGTTGTCCACGCCCTCGGGGAAGGCCCCGGTGAGCTCGAAGCGCACCGACTCCGGCACGTCCAGGAAGATCTGACCGGTGACCCACGCCTCCAGGAGGTCGCGCCGCACCCCCCACCCGAGCGCCCCGAAGGCCCCCAGGCCGCTGATGTGGCCGTCGAAGTGGATGAGGAACCGGCCCGGGAGGGCGTAGCCGAGTTCGGCGGCGACCTGGTGGCCGATCCCCTCGGCCTCGTGCAGGGTGATCCCGTAGAAGTCGCACCAGTCGCGGGTGACCTGGTGGACCTCCGCCTCCTTGGCACTGCCCCGCGTGAGCATGTGGTCGATGAAGACCAGGTAGCGCTCGGGGTCGGCCAGTTCCGTGATGCCGAAGTCGTCGTGCATCTGGCGGAACATCACGTCGGTGTAGCCGGGGAAGTCGTAGGCGATCATGTGGTCGGGCCGGAACGCGCGGTTGTCGCGGGCGCGGACCGTGGCTCCCCCGGCGGCCCGGCCGAGGATCTTCTCGGTGATGGTCAGGCCCATGCTCACTCGCCCCCCTGCGCGGCGGGCAGGTAGTCCCGCTGCGCGGCCTCGACCTCGGCGAACCCGATCAGGTCGACGAACTCGTGGTGCTGGAGCGCGTCGGCGCTCACCTGGGCGGGGGGCTCTCCCCCGGCCAGCCTGCCCAGGGCCCGGCGCATGGCCCCCGTCGCCGCCATCAGCACCTGGGTGGGCAGGAGCGCGAGCGCTACCCCGACCTCCTCCAGTACCCGGGGGGTGAACTCGCGCTCGGTCCAGGTGGACGCGGTGAGCGTGGCGACGAGGGGGACCCCCGCCGCCTCCCGGCACCTCGCCCACTCGTCGACGGTGGAGAAGGTCCTGGTGACCGGCATGATCATGTCGGCCCCGGCGCCGACGTAGGCCTCGGCGCGGCGCAGCGCGTCGTCGCCCGCGGCGTCGGTGCGCGCGATGACGAGGACGTCGTCGCCGACGGCGTCCTTGACCGCGCGTACCTTCCCCGCCCCCTCCTGCGTCGGGACCAGGGGCACCGGGTCGCCGACGCAGAGGGGACAGCGCTTGGGCGACTCCTGGTCCTCCATGAAGACCGCGGCGACCCCGGCGTCGCGGAAACGGCGGCCCGCCCGCGCGGCGTTGACGGCGTTGCCGTACCCGGTGTCGATGTCGGCGATCAGCGGAAGGCCGCTCGCCTCGCGGATCCGGCGGGTCGCGTCGAGGTTCTCCGTCATCGTGTACAGCTCGGCGTCCGGGTAGCCGAGGGAGGCGGAGACGGCGAAGCCCGAGGCGCACAGGGCCGGGAACCCGGCCTGTTCGGCCAGGCGCGCGGTGAGCCCGTCCCAGACCCCCGGCGCGTAGACCACTCCCGCGTCCATCAGCTCCCGTAGTCGCTGGGATTCCATACCGCCTGCCTTTCGTATAGCGGAACGCGTTTCAAAAGGAGGCTAAGGAGGCGTATGATCCTGTGTCAAGGATCACTTCGTTACGTAACTCAGCCGACACTCGACGGGTCTACGTGCTGGAACGCCAACATACCGACCGGGCGGTCCGTGCACGGGTGGCCCCGTGTCCACACCACACGGAACACGTTTCGCACAGAACGGGAGAGTGAACCGCGATGATCTCCGTGATGCAGACCGAACCGCTGGGACTGCACCAGGTCTTCGACCGGGCCGAGACGACCTTCGCCGACCGCGGGATCACCGGCCGGGAGGCGGACGGCGTCCGCACGCTCGACTACGCCGGGCTGTTCGCCGGGGCCCGCGGACTCGCGCGGATCCTGACCGGCCTCGGGCTCCGGCCCGGCGACCGGGTGGCCACCTACGCCTGGAACACCCTGGACCACCTGCGCGCCTACGTCGCGATCCCCGGCTCGGGCATGGTCATGCACACCGTGAACGTCCGCCTCAGCGCCGACGAGATCGCCTACACGCTCGGGCACGCCGGGGACCGCGCGGTGCTCGTGGACGGGTCCCTGTGGGAGGCCTGGTCCGCCGTCGACCTCCCCGACACCGTCGAGCACGTCCTCGTCATGGGCGAGGCCCCCGAACTCCCCTCCTCCCAGGGCGGAGCGCGCGTGCGCCGACTGGAACTCCCCGCGGCCCCCGACCAGCGGAGCTGGTGGCGCCCCCGCGACGAGAACGAGGCGGCGGGCGTGTGTTACACGTCGGGCACCACCGGACGCCCCAAGGCGGTGGTCTACAGCCACCGGTCGGTCTACCTGCACGCGCTCACCCTGTGCACGACCGACGCGTTCGCCATCGGCCACCACGACGTGGTCCTGCCGGTCGTGCCGATGTTCCACGCGAACTCGTGGAACCTGCCCTACGCGGCCCTGGTGTCGGGCGCCGGTCTGGCCCTGCCCGGCCGCCACCTGGACCCGCTCAGCCTCGCGGGCTTCGTGCGCGACGCCGGGGCGACGTTCGCCGCCGGGGTGCCCACCGTGTGGTCCTCCCTGGTCCGGGCGGTGGAGGAGGGCCGGGTGCCCGCCGACGCGCTGGCGACCCTGGACCGGGTCGTCATCGGCGGCTCCTCCGCCTCCGAGAACCTGCTCGACGCGCTCACCGGCCTCGGGGTCCGCCCCGTCCACGCCTGGGGCATGACCGAGTGCTCACCGGTCGGTCTGGTCGCCGTGGAACCGTGCGTCCCCGACGAGGCGGCGCGCGCGGCGGCCCGCCGCACGCAGGGCCGCCCCCTGCCCGGCCTGGCGGTCCGGTCGACGGCCGCCGGAGGGGAGGTCCCCAGGGACGGCTCCTCCGTGGGGGAGCTGGAGATCAGCGGCCCCTTCGTCGTGGACCACTACCACGCCCCCGAGCAGGACGACGGCGCCTCCTTCGACTCCTCCCCCGACGGGCGCCGCTGGCTGCGCACCGGGGACATGGTCACCGTCGACGCGCGGGGGTACGTGACCCTGGTCGACCGCGCCAAGGACATGGTCAAGTCCGGCGGGGAGTGGATCTCCTCGGTCGACCTGGAGAACAGGCTGGCCGCCCACCCGCGGGTGAGGGAGGCGGCCGTCATCGCGGTCCCCGACCCGACCTGGGGCGAGCGGCCCGTCGCGGTCCTGTCCAGCACGGACGGCGGAGAGATCGCCGCGGACGAGCTGCGCGGCTTCCTGGGGGAGGGGTTCGCGCGCTGGCAGCTCCCCGACCGGTTCGTGATGGTGGAGGAGGTCCCCAAGACCAGCGTGGGCAAGTTCGACAAGAAGCGGATGCGCGCGGTGTACGGCAGTGAGAGCTGAACCGGACGGCGGCGCCGCGCCCGCCGGAGCCGGGTCCACGGCGTCGGAAGGCACGCGGTCCGGCCGCTACCCTGACACCGACGGCCGAACGTGCGAGGAGGTCCCCTTCGGTGGCGACGATCGACGGTGAACCGGCCGTGGGACCCAAGGGCGTGGTCAACTCGGTGCTCCGCGCCTGTCGGCTCCTGGAGTGCTTCACCCACGAGCGGCACGCGCTCACCCTGGGCGAGCTGGCCGAGGAGACCGGCCTGAACAAGACCACGGTGCATCGCCTGCTGGCCACGCTGGTCCAGGTCGGCTGGGTCAGCCAGCGCGCGGACGGCGCCTACAAGGTCAACATGCGGCTGTTCGCCGTCGGATCGACCGCGCTCGCCGAACTCAACCTTCGCGACGAGGCCGCTCCCCTGCTGCGCGGCCTGGCCGCGCGCACGGGCCACACGGCCTACCTGATGGTGCCCTCGGAGGACGGCGCGGTCTGCATCGACCTCGTCGAGGGCTCGGGGCCGCTGACGATCAAGAAGATCGCCGTCGGCAGCGTGCTGCCCTTCCACGCCGCGGCGGGGCCGATGACGATGCTGGCCTTCTCCGCCGACCTGCGGGAACGGTGGCTGGCCCGGCCGCTGCGGAGCTTCACCGCGCACACCCTGACCGACGGGCACTCCCTGCGCACGCACCTGGAACGGATCGCGTCCGAGGGCTACACCGTCAGCGACGAGGACTTCCTGGACGACGTGGGCGCCGTGGCCGCCCCCGTCTTCGACTCCTCCGGGGGGCTCGCCGCCACGGTGAGCCTGGGCGGCCCCGCGACGCACTTCCGGGGGTCGGGCCTGGTCGGCCTCATCGCGGCCGTCCGCGAGGCGGCGGCCGAGCTGTCGGTCCAGTTGGGCGCCCGGCCCCGGAGCGGCCCGCCGGAGGCCGGGCCCCCCGTCCGGTAGGAGGCGGCGGCCTGGCCGCCGCCTCCCGCCGATCCGCCCGCCCCGGCTTGCGCCGGGGCGGGTCCTCCCGCCGGGGCCGCCCCCGGTCGGCGTCTCCTCCCGCACCCGTGCCCCCGCCCCCCTACTCCGGGAAGACGGCTTCGGGGACCTCCACCCGCGCCCAGTCGGTGTCCGCGCCCAGGTGGAAGGACGTGTACGCGGGCTGGTTGTAGCCGGTCTGCTGCCGGGCCACGTCCACCCGGTACTGCGGGTCGTGCATGAGGGTGTGCAGCCGGTGTCCGGTCACCTCGGTGCTGGTGAGGATGCGCAGCGCGCCGCTGTCCTCCGTGCGCAGGACCAGCTCCTCGCGCCAGTCCCCGAGCACGTCCGCGACCAGGGCGGGGTTGCCCTTGGTCCCGTTGTTGGTGAGCGTGCCCTGGGCGGTGAGCAGCGTGCCGCGCCGCCAGTCCTCGATCCTCGGGTCCTCGGTCCCCTCGACGATCTGCGTGGTCATGTCGGCGGACCACCTGATGCTCATGTTCGTGCCGGGGGTGCGGTCGCCCAGGAACTCGCCCCCGGCGCTCCACAGGCCCGCCTCGCCCCCGCCGCCGGGCGGCATCGAGGACCACGCCTCCAGGCCGGGGACGTCCGGGTCGACGTCGCCGACCATGCCCCGGCCGGTGTCGGTGCCCGTGTACCCGCCGAACAGCACCTCGCCGGTGGCGGCGTCGCGCATCGCGAAGCCGTACGGCGCGCTCGCGCCGCCCTCGTGCACGGTCCAGACCTCCAGGCCCTCGCGCTCCGGGTCGAGGTCGCCCACGTGCATCGCGTCGCCGTGGCCGAGCTTGGTCGTCTGGCCCTCGATGGCGCTCCCGGGCGGGCCCTCGGCGTGCGAGGAGTACAGCAGCGACCCGTCGTCGTCCAGGGTCGCGGAGCCGTAGACGATCTCCTGGCGTCCATCGGCGTCCAAGTCGGCCACGCCGAAGGAGTGGAAGCCCTGGCCCGCGAGCGTTCCCATGTCGGGGTCGGAGCCCCGGCCGCCGTGCGGGGAGGCGTCGAACGGGTTGTCCATGGGCACGTGCCCGCTGTCCGCGATCCAGCGCAGGCTGATGTCCCGCCCGTCGAAGTCGTAGGCGGCCACGGCCGAGCGCGTGTAGTAGCCCCGGGCGAACACCGCCGACGGGCGGGTGCCGTCCAGGTAGGCCACGCCCGACAGCAGCCGGTCCACCCGGTTGGCGGGTTCGATGCGGGCCATCGCGTAGTCGCCCCACATCAGGCCGTCGTCGCCCCGGCCCGGCTCGTAGCGGACGGTGTCCAGCTCCGCGCCGGTCTCCCCGTCGAACACCGTCAGGTACTCGGGGCCGTGCACGACGAAGCCCTCGAACTCGCGCAGCTCGTTGCGCGCGCTGCGCGAGGGCGCGTACTCGTCGAGGAAGTGGTCCGCGAGGGCCCCGGCGTCCGCCTCGCTCAGGGGGTAGTCGTAGCGGGGTTCCCCGCCGAAGGCCTCCTCCAGGGTGGCGGGCCAGTTCCCGGCCGCCACCTCGGGGTGCTCGTGCCAGCCCCGGAACATCTGCACGACGTGCTCGCGGTAGTCCCCGGCGCTCATCCGGTAGTCGTCGCCGTGATCGACCCCGGCCTCGACGTCCTCCTCGGGCAGGGTGATGTGGTCCCCGACCGCTCCGCCGTCCCCGTCGAAGGTCAGCGTCCGGGTGCCCGGGGCGGTCTTGAGCATGATCTCCGAGCGGCCGTCGCCGTCGAGGTCGTAGACCACGAACTGCGTGTAGTGCGCGCCCGACCGGATGTTGACGCCCAGGTCGATGCGGTGCAGCAGCTCGCCGTCCAGCGTGTAGGTGTCCACGTACGTCGGGCCGGTGTAGCCCCGCTGGGAGACGTCCTTGGAGTTGGTGGGGTCCCACTTGACCACGAACTCGTACTGTCCGTCGCCGTCCACGTCGCCGACGCTGACGTCGTTGGCGGTGTAGCCGTACTCCTCCCCCGCCGGGGTGGTGCCGCCCTCGGGCCTCTGGAGCGGCAGGTCGTGGTGGCCCTCGGCCCACACGGCGGCCTCGTCCTCGGGGCCGGTGCCGGGCCTCCCCCGGGGGACGGGGACCACCCGGTACTCGGAGTCGGCGCCGCCCTCCTCGTCCAGGAAGTTGGTGCTGTCGCGCACGATCGCGATGACGTCGCCGTCCCGGTACACCCGGAACTGCGGGCCCCGGAGCCCGGCGTCGGTGTGCCCGTCGACCTCGGAGACCAGCAGGCGCCAGCTCAGGAAAACGCCTTCCGATGTGTCGACCGCGACCAGGCCGCGATCCAGCCGTTCCAGTTGGATGCCGGAACCGGTGTCCGGCTCGGCCAGGGCGGTGGAACTTGCGGCCATCACCAGGGCGCATACGCCCGCGAGCAGCGGACTCGTTCTTCGGACGGAACGCGGGGGGATCCCCATGGGCACGCCTCCTTGAACAGCGGGGGTGACCCACGTTACAAGGCAAGCGCTTTCCGACCAAGACCTCCCACAGAGCGGACCGCCGCACCGGGACGCACCGGCGGCACGCGAACGGGCGCGGCTGGCACGCCGGACCTCCCCTTCCGCCCTCCGGCGGAGACGGGTCCGTCCCCTCGACGCGGACCGCCCCTCACCTCGGACGGACCCGGCGTGCCGCCGCGGGCCCGGCCGGGCCCGTGAGCCCGGCCGAGTGTTCCCTCCCGGCGTGGTCGAAGGTCCCTCTACGGGACGAGGATCGCGCGACCCCGGATCCGCCCGGCGTCGAGGTCGTCCAGCGCGTCCTGGAAGCGGTCGAGCGGGTACTTGCTGGTGTGCAGCCGCACGTGTCCCCGCGCCGCCAGCACCATCAGCTCGCACAGGTCGTTGTAGGAGCCGACGAGGTTGCCGACGAAGTTGATCTCCGCCGAGATGACGTCGATCGTCGGCACGTCGATGTTCTCGCCGTACCCGACGACGTGGTAGTCCCCGGCGCGGCGCAGGAACCGCACCCCGTCCGAGGTCGCCCCGCCCTCCCCCACGAAGTCGATGACGGTCTCGGCGCCGTGGCCGCCGGTGAGTTCGAGGACCTGCTCGACCTGCGTGCCGTCCGCGACCACTCCGTGGTCCGCGCCGATCGAGGTGGCCAGGGCGACCGCGTCGGCGTTGCGGTCCACCGCGATGATCTCGGCCGCGGTGATCGCCTTGAGCACCTGGATGCCGATGTGCCCGAGGCCCCCGGCGCCGATCACCGCGCAGCGGTCGCCGGGACGCAGGCGGCGCGCGGCCTTGGCCGCCGCGTGGTAGGCGGTCAGCCCGGCGTCGGCGAGCGCGGCCACGTCGGAGGGTTCGAGGGAGTCGTCGATGCGCACCACGCTGCGCGCAGAGGTCTTGAGGTACTCGGCGTAGCCCCCGGCCGTGTCGATGCCGGGGAAGAGGTTGTTCTCGCAGTGGACGTCGTCACCGGAGCGGCAGGCCCGGCACAGGCCGCAGGTGATCAGCGGGTGCACGATGACCTTGTCGCCCTCGGAGACGTTGGTGACGCCGCTGCCCACGGCGTGCACCCAGCCCGCGTTCTCGTGGCCGATCGTGTAGGGCAGGGTGACACCGGACTTCTGAGCCCACTGCCCCTCCAGGATGTGGATGTCGGTGCGGCAGACTCCGGCGCCGCCGATCCTGACGATGACGTCGAAGGGACCGGTGACCTCCGGGGCGGGCACCTCCTCCATGCGCAGGTTCTGGCCGTAGCCGACGACCTGGACTGCCTTCATGACTGCCTCGCTTGAACGGTGAGCGGAAGTGTGTGGGCGGGCGGGGCCTGGTCGGCCTCCGACCCGGGGTAGCGGGTGCGCAGCAGCCCGCGGCAGAAGTGCGAGTTGCCCTCGATGGAGATCCGGGTGGAGCGGGCGAACCTCAGCCGCAGCGGGACCTCCTCGCGGGGGAAGGGGTCGCCGTGGTCGTCCACGAGCACACGCGCGGACGGGTCGCAGTTCAGCCCGAGCGCCGCGCGGCGCCGCAGCAGCGCCCGCCCCGCCCGGTCGTCGGGCAGGTCGGCGAGGGTGAGGTCGTGCAGGTCCTCTTCGGCGAGGCCGGGGTCCGCGCGCAGCAGCAGGGTCAGCGCCCGCTCCATCGCGGCGGCGTGGGCCTTGCGCCGGAAAACCAGGCGCAGCTCCTCCAGGTCCTCCCGCGCCTCGTCCCCGAACGTGCCGCGGTAGCCCGCGTCCGCGGCCAGGCCGCGGTTGATCCTCTCCGAGTCGTGGTGGTCGTCGAGGAGGACCGCGACCTCACGTACGCCGGACAGGTCGGTGAGCACGTCCTTGGCGTCGGAGGCCATGAGGTAGGCGAAGTTGGGCGCGCAGAACGAGGTGGGCAGCCGCAGGTGGACGGTGATCACGCCGTGATCGGCCCTGACGGAGCGGACGAAGCCGAGGTCGGTGACGGGCTCGTCCAGCTCGGGGTCGTACACCGTGTCCAGCGCACGCAGCGCCGCGAGTTCCAGTTCGGCGTTTCCGGGCGGGCGCATGTCAGGCCACCGCCCTGGCGTCGGCGTCGGCCGCCAGACCCAGCCCCTGCGGCACCTCGATGCCGTACATCGCGGCGGCGTTGAGCCCGAGGATCTTCTTCTTCTGATCCACGGTGACCGGCGCGTACTCGGTCATGTCCTCGGGGATCTGGAAGTCCACGAACTTCTCCACCAGCCAGCGCGGGGTCCACAGGGCGTAGTCGCTGGAGAACTGGATGCGGTCCTCGTCCAGCCAGTACAGCAGTTCACCGAGGATCTGCGCGAAGTAGCGCGGCCGCGTGTGGATGAAGGGGATCGCCACGGCCAGGCCCGCGTGCACGTTGGGCTCCTGGGTCGCGATCCAGCAGAAGTCCTCCAGGCGGGGCAGCCCGCAGTGCTCCACCACGAAGTTGAGGTCGGGGAAGTCGGTCGCCGCGTGGTCCACGTCGGCCACGTCGAAGGCGTCGCGGTCCAGCGGCCGGATCGTGGGCCCCTTGTGGACGTGGATGTTGCGAATGCCGAGTTCCTGGCAGGTCTCCAGGTAGCGGTAGGTCCACGGGTCGTCCAGCTTGTACCCGCGCGAGCCCTCCTTCCACTCGGCGGTGTAGAGCTTCACCCCCTGGAGCCCGAACCTCTCGGCGTCGCGGCGCAGCCACTCCAGCCCCTCCTCCTCGAAGCGCGGGTCCCAGCAGTGGTTGTAGGTGAGCTTGTCGGGGTGGGCCTGGGTGAGCGCGAAGGCCTCCTCGGCCTGCCCGAACCCGTTGCGGTAGAAGGCGCCCAGGTGGGCGGGCTGGAAGATGGCGTGGTCGACGTAGCCGTCGGTGAACAGGTCGCGCATCAGGCGCTCGCCGCCGTAGTAGAGGAAGTCCTCGTACGGCCACAGCTCCGACTCCGGGCCGAGGTTGCGGTGGTAGTCGTAGAAGCAGTCGATGAACTGCTTGCCGTGGATGTTGAGCTGGTTCTCGGGACGCGCGTCCCACAGGGCGACGTGCGCGTCCACGACGAAGTAGTTCTCGCCGTCCTTGCTGTACATGCTTCCTCCCACGGGGCCGGGTCGAGTCGGCCGTTTCGCTGGAAGACTAGGGAGACGTACGCAACCCTGGCGTGTGTCGCGTGTCTCAGTTTGAGACAGCCGCTCCGAGGGCTCCGGGACAGGGGCGAGTAACCTGGCCGTCACGCGGCCCGGGTGGGCGTACCGACCGTCCGCCCAGGTCGCGGCCGCAGAACCCCTGGAGGCCGACGTGCACGACCGGACGTGTTCACCGCCCAGACACGCACCCATCGACACCGCCGGACGGACACCGGCGAAAGCCCCGCGGCTGCGCGCCTCGTGGCGGCGCAGCGAGCACTACGGCGTCTCCGCCGAACGGGTGGAGCCCCCGTTCACCGGTTCCGTGGACACGGAGTCGCTGTTCTACGAGTGCGGCAACGAGGTCCTGCGGGGCATCCAGCGGACCATCGCCAACGAACCGGTGAGCCTGATGATCACCGACAGCGAGGGGCTGGTGCTGAGCAGGCTCGCCAACGACGCGGCGATCCTGCACTCGCTGGACCGGGTCCACCTCGCCCCCGGGTTCTCCTACGCCGAACGCGACGCGGGCACCAACGGCCTCGGCCTGGCCCTGGCCGACCGCGCGCCGTCGCTGGTCAGGGCGGAGGAGCACTACTGCACGGGATTGCGCGGGTACACCTGCGCCGCCGCTCCGGTCCTGGACCCGTCCGACGGCACGCTGGTCGGCAGCGTCAACCTGACCACCTGGTCGGAGTCCTCGTCGGCCCTGCTGCTGGCGCTGGCCCAGTCCGCCGCGCAGAGCACGTCCGCGCTCATGCTCGCCCGGGGCACGGGGCGCCGGGTCCAGCCCGCGCCCAGGGGCGCGGTGTTCCGCTTCCGCGCCGCCGGCGGCGGACAGGCCGACGCCTGCGCGTCGCGGCTCTGGCGCGGCGCCGTCGCCGAAGCCCGCGAGGCGGTCGGCGGGCGGACCCTGGCGGTCGTGGGCGAGCCGGGTTCGGGCCGGACCTGCCTGGCCTCGCTCGCGCGGCGGCAGGTCCGCGCCCGGGACAGGGTGCTCAACGCCCGTCCGCCCTCCCCCGAGGACGTGGACTCCTGGCTCACGCTCTGGACTCCCGAACTCGCCAAGGACGACACGTGCGTGATCGTGTCCGGGGTGGAGGCGCTTCCGGCGTGGGGCGCGAGCGAGCTGGCCCGGCTGCTGGCCGGGGCGCGGCGCGAAGGCGGGCGCCCCCAGCCCTTCGTGGTCACGGCGCGGAGCTTCGACGCGCTCCCCGAGGCGCTGCGGGAGCTGGTGGACACGGTGGTCGAGGCCCCGGCCCTGCGCCGCCGCCCGGAGGACGTGCTGCCGCTCGCGCGGCACTTCGCACAGGGGGCCCGGGGGCGGGCGATCGGCCTCACCCCGGCGGCCTCCCGCGCGCTCACCGACTACCACTGGCCGGGCAACGCCACCGAGCTGAAGCGGGCGGTGTGCGACGCGGCGCAGCGCGCGGACGTGGTCGACGTCCACCACCTGCCCGCCGAGGTCTTCCGCAGCAACGGCGGGCGCCGCCTCAGCCGCATCCAGGCCGTGGAACGCGACGAGATCGTCCGCTGCCTGACGGCCCCGGGCGCGACCGTCGTCGGGGCCGCCGCCGAGCTGGGGATGGGGCGGGCGACCGTCTACCGCAAGATGCGCCAGTACAACATCCGGATGCCGCACCAACAGGAGTAGGCGGTTGTCCGGCCGTGGTCGGCGGTGGGCACACCGCTGAGCCGAGCCGAGTCGCGCACGGGCCGGGACCGCTGGTGGCGGTTCCGGCCCGTGGTGGGAGGGACCGGTCAGACCGGTACGGGAGTGACGGTCTCGACGGCCAGGGCGGGCGGCATGAACGGGGCGTTGTGCGGCCGCAGGGCCAGGAGAAGGGCGTCAGCGCTGGCGGCTTCGGGGAGTCCGCTGGGGGTGACCGCCCAGAAGGACTGCGTGGCCTCGCCGTAGCAGACGATTCCCGGCGTGCAGGCACTCCAGACGCCTCGTCCGTCTCTCGGCTCACCCCAGCGAGTTGAGGATGAACAGAAGCAGGGCGGTCAGCGCCACCGAGACCACCAGCGACATGACACAGCCCAGGCGGTTGCTGAAGAAGACGAACACGGCACTCCCTCCACTCTCAGCCACTCCCGAAGGACTGAGCACAGTTGCCGGTCCCCTACCCCGCCCGCCCCATGCCAGCACGAGCGACTCCGGCCGTATTTTCAGCCAAGCCAGAAGAGCAAGGAAGAAAAAGAGAGGCCGACGAAGCTAGTATCCGAGACTCAAAAGATAAAAAAGAACAAGGGATGCGAGCGATGCACAAGCGAGGAAATCCAGATTGAGGTGCAGTGAAGTTACGACGCCAGAACCCTCCACAGCCACAGGCTCGGACTTGCTCCTTTCCACGAAATTCTCGATCTCCCTGGCGCACCTCCGGTTTGTCGGGTAACCAGCGAGCTGACCGACCAAGGAACCCCCCAGATTGAGACACCACCACTTACTACCATCTTCAAGAATAATATCTACACCTCCTTCCCAAAGAACCCTAGAAACGAGTCGAGCAGGGATGGCATGCTTCACCAGGAAGTTTTTAACAACAACAGCATCATCCCGCAGTTCAACATGAGTGAAGTATGAAACCTTCAGGAAAAACCAATAAGCAATGGGATGGAACACGGAGTAGAAGAACCACTCCCATCGGTAAACTCCACTCTCAGAACCGAGGGCTTGCGTTACACCACCAAGCCAAAAAAGCCCGATAAGAAAGCAGGCGGAGATGCCAAAGGAAGCTGTCCACCGGTTCCGCAGTGTCCTGAAAGGCCTCTTCCTCCGAGACCTCGGAAATACAGTCACTAGATCACCCTAGCCAGCCTCTGTCGTTCTGCCGCACCGCGACCATCTGGTCTGCACGCTTGAAGCAGCATGCAGCCTCCTCGTATTCCCGCAGAACCAGAGTCCGCAGGCCAGGAGCGCAGACAGGCGCCAAGCCTGAAATTTTAAAATATATTCACAAAAAAACCATACAAGATGACAGATGTAGCAACTAAATGAATTGCAGCATATGAATTTCTTCCCAGCCCGAACACAACTTCACGGCCCCCCTTCATGAAACCAACCAGAACAGCCTTTGCCGACTCAACAGCCCTGACGAAGGTCACGCCTATGGCAGGGGCAGAAAAAAAGAAACACCAGGCGTAATAGTAGTCTCTGTCCAAATTTGAAACAGAAGTCAGTTGAAAAAGCTGGTAAATTATTTCCGTGATCAATGCCAATGGCAGTACATAAAGCGATGTCAGCATCATGTCCAAGAAGAAAATTTCCTTCGCTTCTCGAACAGAAACGCCCTCCTCCCGAGCACGTCTACGCAGTCTTACTATGAGATCACCCAAACCACCAAGGCCAGGAAACAGCCTTACGTAAATAATCTCCGAAAGGCGCCAGATTCCATACTCAACAAAAATTCTCTTCAATATTTCTTTCGTATCTTGTCGAATCAATTCAGCATCTATGTGCCAGTGGTTTTATAGGGAACGCTCGGAGGGGCGATGTTCAGGAAGCAAGTTCCACTGGTCGTCATTTCTATCGAACGCCCTTTTCAGTGCGCACCAGATCGTACTTGCGTCGTTTCTGGACGAGCATGTCCGGGTCGCGTCTATGCCCGGAAGACAGAGGGCCCGTGCGCACGCCGCAGCAGCCGCTCACCCCCGGCATCATAGACGCATTCGGTCCTGTCCACACCCTCGGTGACGCTGGCCAGCTCACCCTCAGAAACCTTTATGCCGCAGTCAATTCCCAGAAAAAAAGGATCAAAGCGACCAAGAAAAGCGCCAGGATCAGAAACCTAAGCGATCCCGGCGCTTTTTTGCCTTTCCTTTCCGCAATGTACACCCCGAGCATGGCCGCGAAAGCCACAGCATTCAGGGAATAGATAATCAGGCCCAAAATTACCTTCTTAATTGGAAGCTTCTACAGCAACCGAAATCGGGACGCGTCGGATGATAAAACCAACGGGCGCCTCCTCCGCCCCAAGCTTCATGACACTCCACCAGGCAAACCAATACTCCCCACGCATCGATACCCACTGATGTCGTACGTGAAGCAGGTTGCATCGATTGCGGGCCCGGACGCAGCGAAAGCTCGCACCCGGGAGCCAATTCCAGCGACCACGCCATGAATGAAGCCGCCATAACATCAAAACAAATAACCGCAGAAGTGCTCCGATGTCCAAACGGAGAACCGAATCATCGTCAGTGTGACGATATCATCCACACACAGGAGCAGAACAGTCGATCGACTCGGTTCCGGATGGGCTTTCAGTGGCTTCTGGGAGATCCGGCCCAGCAGACGTAGTCGGAACTCTTCGGGGTTCAGCAGACCCCTTCAAGACGAACCGCCGTGGCCCTCACCGCTACCCGACTTCGTCTCTGCTGCTCCTGCGCCTGGTGACGTGCGGCATTTCGACGTTTCTCAGCAGCAGTCCTCGCCGCCCTGATCTTGGCGGCGCGGATACGCGTCGCGCGGATCGCGGCCCGACGGGCCTGGTGGACAGCCCACCCACGGATCTGCGAGAAGGCCTTCCCCAGGAACGGTGGAGCTGGAGGACGAACAGCCTCTCCGGCGGTTCCTGACTCGGCCGGAACCGGATAGAGGAGGCGAAGCGCCGTGAGGCTCCGGGGCGGATCGGCACCACGGGGCTCCCGCGACACATGGGTATCAACCTGACGTAGGAGTCTTGCATCTGCCCGACAAATCATGAAGGTTTTCTCCTAGGGCAGACCCGGACGCCGCGCGCGGTGACCGCACCGGAGCGCGTCCCTTCCGGCTGCTCGCTGTCCGCACGACAGAAGCCGGAAGGAGCCCACGTTGGCGAAACCCCACCGGAACCGTCCCGCTCACCCGCCCGCCCGGGGGGTGGGTCGGCTCTCCCGAACCGCCGCCCTCGCGGCGGTGCTCACCGCGTCGCTGCTCCACGCGCCGCACACGGCGGTTGCCGCCGCTCCGGCCGTTCCGGCGACGAACACCTCCGCCGAGCCGTGCGCGGTCGATCCGCAGGCGCCGCCCAAGCGGCAGATGCGCGCCGAGTGGATCTCCTCGGTGGTCAACATCGACTGGCCCAGCGAGCAGGGCCTCTCACCCGAGGCCCAGCGGGCCGAGCTGATCGACCTGTACGACCGGGCCAAGGCCGACGGGCTCAACGCCGTGTTCGTGCAGATCCGGCCGACCGCCGACGCGTTCTGGCCCTCCCCGCACGAGCCGTGGTCGGAGTGGCTCACCGGCACGCAGGGCACCGACCCCGGGTACGACCCGCTGGAGTTCGCGGTCGGGGAGGCGCACGCCCGCAACCTGGAGTTCCACGGCTGGTTCAACCCCTACCGGGTGGCCATGCACGACGACCCCTCGCGCCTGGTGGCCGACCACCCGGCGCGGGTCAACCCGGACTGGGTCTTCGCCTACGGCGGCAAGCTCTACTACGACCCGGGCATCCCCGAGGTGCGCGCGTTCGTCGTCGAGGCCATGATGCACGCGGTCGAGAACTACGACCTGGACGGCGTCCACTTCGACGACTACTTCTACCCCTACCCGGTGGCGGGCGAGACGGTGCCCGACCAGGACACGTTCGCCGAGTACGGCGGAGGCTTCGGCGACATCGGGGACTGGCGGCGCGACAACGTCAACCGCATGGTCCAGGAGATGGACGAGGCGGTGCACGCCGCCAAGCCGCACGTGAAGTTCGGCATCAGCCCGTTCGGGATCTGGCGCAACGACACCAGCGACCCGAACGGCTCCGACACCGGCGGGTTCGAGTCCTACAGCCAGATCTACGCCGACAGCCGCAGGTGGGTGCGCGAGGGCTGGGTGGACTACATCAACCCGCAGGTCTACTGGGAGATCGGCCTGCCCGTGGCCGACTACGCGGTGCTCGTCCCCTGGTGGGAGCAGGTCACCGAGGGCACCGACGTACACCTCTACATCGGCCAGGCCGCCTACAAGGTCGGCAACGCGGGCGCCTGGTCCGACCCGGACGAGCTCTCCCGGCACCTGGACCTGAACCGCGAGTACCCGGGCGTGGACGGGGACGTCTACTTCAGCGCGAACTCGCTGCGCACCAACGCCAGGGACGCCATGGACGTCGTGGTCGAACAGCACTACGCCAACCCCGCCCTGATCCCGGTCAAGGAGGACCTGGGCGGGGCCGCTCCCGCACCGCCGGTGGTCACCGCCGCCGCCCGGGCCGACGGCGGCACCGAGCTGACCATCCGCCCCGGTCGCGGCGGCAGGCCCGCCTACTACGCGGTCTACGCGCTGGAGGGCGCGCCGGGACGGCAGGAGGTCCCGTGCGACGTGCAGGACGCGCGCGCACTGGTCGGCACGGTGCGCGCGGCCGAGGACGGTGGCGAGACGGTCTTCACCGCGCCCGGCGGCGGTGACGTGACCTACTACGTGACCGCCCTGGACCGGCTGCACCACGAGAGCACGACGAGCAACCCGAGGCACGTGCCCCGGGGGTGACCGACGGACCGCGGGGCCCGGCGCACGCGCGCCGGGCCCCGTCCCCTTCCCCCGCCCCGTGCCGTCCCGGTCCGCACCGTGGTCGGTCCGTGACACCACGGCGACGGACCGGCGAAGAACGCGCCAACTCCCCGCCCGGATCTGGCCACGGCCCGCACCGCTGGGTCAGACTCGCCGGGACCGTTCGCTCCCCCGCTAAGGACCGCAGAGGATGACCCTCCCTCCACGCTCCCCCCGACTCCTGTCCCCGCTGATCGCCCTCGCCGTCGGCGCCGCCCTGCTCTCCCCCGCCCCGGCGGCCTCGGCGTCACCGCTTCCGGCCGAGACGGCCCGGGCCGTGGCCTCGCCCGCCGACTACGTGGACCCGTTCATCGGCTCCACGAACGGCGGCAACACCTACCCCGGCGCGGTCCGGCCGTTCGGGATGATCTCCTGGAGCCCGACCACGACCCGCGGCGACCAGACCGACACCGGCGCGGCCAACGGCTACTCCTACGACGTCACGCGGGTGCGGGGCTTCTCCCTGACCCACGTCAACGGCGCCGGGTGCCACCCCGGGGCCGCCGGTGACGTGCCGATCATGCCGGTCACCGTGCCCGTGGAGAGCTCGCCCAGCGCCGACACCCGCGACGAGGTGTACGCGAGCGACTTCGACCACGCCGACGAGTCCGCCTCCCCCGGCCGCTACACCGTGGCCCTGGAGAACGGGGTGCGCACGGACCTGAGCGTCACCGACCGGGCCGGCGCCGGGGAGTTCGACTTCCCCGAGGGCGACCCCGCCAGCCTGCTCTTCCGCACCTCCAACTCGCTCAACGGCAGCGAGGACGCCGACATCCGCATCGACGCGGAGGCCCGCACGGTGAGCGGTTCGGTGCTCACCGGCGCCTTCTGCGGACAGCGCGCCAACGGCGGGGAGAACAACCGGAACTCCTACTACCGGCTGCACTTCACCGCGCGCTTCGACACCCCCTTCACCGAGGTGGGCACGTGGGAGGACGGCGAGCTGAAGCCGGGGGCCACCACCGCCTCGGGCGGTGAGGGCTACGTCCGCGACCAGCGGCGGGGCCGGGGCTCGGGCGGCTACGTCTCCTTCCCCGAGGGCTCCGACGTGGGCGTACGCGTGGGCATCTCCTACGTCAGCGCGGAGAACGCCGAGGCCAACCTCGCCGCCGAGATCGCCCCCGGGCAGGGCGTGGACGCGGTGGCCGCGTCGGCGCGCGAGGCCTGGGACCGGCGCCTGCGCACGATCAGGGTCGGCGGCGGCACCGAGGACCAGCGCACCGCCTTCTACACGGCGCTGTACCACTCCCTGCTCCAGCCCAACCTGGTGAGCGACGTCGACGGCCGCTACCCGGGCATGGACGGCGAGGCGCACCGCGTGGCGGACGGGCAGGGCGCCCAGTACACGAACTTCTCCGGCTGGGACCAGTACCGCGCGCAGGTCCAGCTGCTCGCGCTGTTGGAGCCCGGGGTGGCCGGGGACTTCGCGCAGTCCCTGCTCAACTTCTCCGAGCAGAACGGCGGCGTGTGGGACCGCTGGGTGCACATCAACGGGCCCACGCACGTGATGACGGGCGACCCCTCGGCCGCGACGCTGGCGACGTTCGCCGCGATGGGCGTGGACGGGTTCGACGCCGAGGCCGCCTACGCCTCACTGCGGACCCAGGCCACCGAGCCGCACCCCGACGGCCTGTCCGACGCCGGGTGCCCGGGCCAGTGCGAGGGCCAGCGCCCGAACCTGGAGCGCTACCTCGAACTGCACTACGCGCCGCAGGACGACTGCCACTGCTGGGGCGGGGCCGCGGAGACGCTGGAGGCCTCCGTGGCCGACAACGCGCTCGCCCAGTGGGCGGAGCGCCTGGGGCGCGGGGACGACGCCGCGATGTTCGCCGAGCGCGGCGGGTACTGGCGCAACGTCTACAACCCCGAGGCCACGCCGGAGGCGGGCTACGCTCAGGCGCGCGACGCCGACGGGTCCTGGGTGAGCCCCTTCGACCCCGGGCGCGACACCGGGTTCGCGCAGGGCACGAGCGCGACCTACACGTGGATGGTGCCGCACGACGTCGGCGGCCTGGCCGAGGCGATGGGCGGCCGGGAGACCGCGGCCGAGCGCCTCGACGGGTTCTTCCGCACCCCCGACGGCGCGTGGTCGGTGGGCGGCGGCGACCCGCTGCGCTACGACCCCACCAACGAGCCGGGCATCCACGCCCCGTGGATGTACAACGCGCTCGGGCAGCCGTGGAAGACGCAGGAGACGGTGCGCGAGATCGTGGACACCCAGTACGGGACGGGGCCGGGCGGCCTGCCCGGCAACGACGACCTGGGCACGATGTCGGCCTGGTACGTGTTCTCGGCCCTGGGGCTGTTCCCGCAGGCGCCGGGGCGCGGCGAGCTGCTGCTGTCGGCTCCGGTGTTCTCCTACGCCAGGATCGCGCCGGGCGGGCGCGAGCCGATCACCGTCGTCGCCCCGAACGCCGGGCCCGACACGCCCTACATCGGTTCGGTGCGCCTGGACGGGCGGGAGCACACGCGCTCCTGGCTGCCGGAGTCCTTCCTCGGCGAGGGCGGGCGCGTCACGCACGTGCTGGTCAGCGAGCCCAACACGGAGTGGGCGACCGCTCCGGAGGACCTGCCGGTCGACCACTGAGGAGGTGGGCGGGCGCCGCGCCCGGGAGCGCGGCGCCCGCCCGTGACCGTCGCGGGGACCGGCGAGCGCCGGGCCCCGCGGCCGCTCACCGGGCGGCGTGCAGCGGGCGGGCGCGCAGGGCCGCGACGGCCGGGACCAGGCTCGCGAGCAGTCCGATGGCCACGACGGTGCCGACCAGCGGCAGGTACTGGTCCAGGGGGACGGCGAGCACCACCGTCCCGCCGCCGACGAGGGCGTGGCCCACGGCGGCCACCCCGGTCAGCGCCGTGGCGGTGCCCAGCGCCACCCCCGCCAGCGACACCGCCAGGGCCTCCCCCGCGACCATCCCGGCGACCTGGGCCCGCGAGGCCCCCACCAGCCGCAGCAGGGCGAAGTTCCGCGCGCGGGCCGAGACGGAGACCACGAGGGCGTTGACCGCGCTCACCCCGGCGAAGCCCGCCACCAGGGCCACCATGAGGTGGGTGATCCACGCGTCCTCCTGGCCGAGCCGGGCCTGGTCCGCGATGTGCCCGGCGCGGTCGCTGACCCGGAGTCCGGGCCCGGCGTCGATCGCCTCCTCCAGCAGGGAGGCCGTCCTCCCGGCGTCGGCCGAGGGGTCGAGCACCACGTACAGGCCGTTGTGCAGGGTGTCGAGCATCCGGGGCGCGACGGCCTCCTCGGGCAGCAGGACGTCGGGGAAGTCGAGCCCCGCCCGGTACAGGACCGACACCCGGACCGTGAACCCGGTGCCGTCGGGGCCGAGCAGCTCCACGGTCCGCCCCGCGCGCCACCCCTGGCTCCGGGCGGTGTCGGCGCGCACGGCGACCCCGCCGGTGCCGAAGTCCTCCCACGCGCCGCCCTCCACCGCCAGGTCGTAGACCCGCGGCACCGCCTCGGGTTCGACCAGGTGGGTGGACAGGTAGGGCCCGCCCGCGGAGGTGACCGTCTGGCGGTAGCCCCCGGCGGAGGCGACCCCGGGCACGCCCTCGGCGGCCTCGGCCGCGGACGCGGGCAGGCCCACGCCCAGGGCCCCGGACACCACCAGGTCGGCGGACAGGCGCTCCCCGTAGGCGCGAAGGCGGGCCTCGGTGGTGGTGGTCTCCTGGAAGAGCAGCAGGCAGGCGACCGCCGTGGTCACCAGCAGGGGCGTCATGACGCCCGCCACCCGGCGGACGTCGGCGCGCGCCTCCCGGTCGGCGACGAGGGAGGCGGCCCTCCTGCGGGTGACCGGGCGCAGCAGGAGCAGCACCGCGTGGACCAGCACCGGGGAGAGCAGGACCGCGGCGGCGACGAGGACCAGCGCGGCCGTGGCGGCGGCGGTCACCGCCACCACGGTCCCGGCCAGGCCCCAGGCCGTCGCGAACAGGGCCGCCGCGCCGCACAGGACCACGGCTCCGAGCACCGGGCGGGCACGGGAGAAGGGAACGGGTTCGGCCTGCGCCGCGCGCATCGCCTCCACGGGCGCGATCCGGCCCGCGGTGAGCGCGGGGCGCCAGGAGGCCGCCAGCGGCACGGCCAGGGCCAGCGCCGCGCCCGCCGCGAGCGGGGGCCAGCCCAGGACCAGCGCGAACCCGTCCGGCAGCGCTCCCAGCTCCGTGAAGAGCCCGGTCAGGAGCAGCGCCAGCGCCGTACCCGCGACGCAGGAGAGCGCGGCGGCCGCGCACCCCAGGACCAGGGCCTCCCCGACGACGAGTCGGCGCACCAGCCCCGGCCGGGCCCCGGCCAGGCGCAGGAGGGCGAACTCCCGGGCACGGTCGCGCACGGTCAGGGAGAGCAGGCCCGCGACCGTGACGGCGGCCACCGCCAGCGCCAGCGCGGCCATGGTGCCCAGGAACCGGCCCATGCCCGAGGCCAGGTCCCGGTTCTCCCCGTCCAGGGCCAGCGCCGTGGAGCGTTCGTCCCCGGTGAGCACCCGGGCGCCGGGCGCGGCCTCCTCGACCGCCCCGGCCAGCCGGTCGGGGCCGGTTCCCTCCCCGGGCCAGAGCACGGCCAGGACCGGGTCCCCGCCCCGACGCGCGGCCTCCGCGGGTGGGAAGAACAGGGCCCGGTCCGGGGCGCCGCCGCGCTCGACGGTTCCGGTGACCAGTACGTCGGCGGTCCCGTCGGAGGTCAGGACCCGCGCGCGGTCGCCGGGGGTGAGCCCGGCGTCGGCGGCGGTGCGGGTGTCGAGGACCACCTCGCCCGCGCTCTCGGGGGCCCGTCCGGTGGCGGGGGTGAGCCCCTCGGCCTCGGCGAGCGCCCAGGAGTGGCCGAAGGAGCGGTCGGAGTGGCCGCCGAGCGTGCGGTCGGCGGTGACCACGTAGGCGGAGAAGGGCGCCTCGACCGCCGTCCGGCGCACGCCGGGGAGGCGCTCCAGTTCCGCCACGGTCTCCGGGTCCAGCCGGGGCGGTTCCCCCAGCGGGGAGGCGGTGATCCCGGCCGCGGCCTCCTCGGGGACGGCCGTCACCACGACCGGCGCGCGCGACAGCGTCCAGGACGTTCCGGCTCCCCCGGCGGCCACCCGCTCGGCCGAGTCCTGGAGGGCGAGGACGGCCGTGGCCAGCCCGGCGCCCAGGGCCACGGTCAGGACCGACAGGACCAGCTGGCGCGCGCGGTCGGCGGCGCCGCGCAGAACCATCCGCATCACGCGGCACCGCCTCCCCCGTCGCTCGGGGCCGCCTCGTGGCGGCGCGGGTCCTCACCCCGGTGGCGCGGGTACCTCGGCCGACCGGTCTGCGCCTTGGGTGGCATGGTGGACGCCGACGCGGGCAGCGCCGCGGGCGGGACCGTGCACGGCACGCCGGATACCGCCCCGGGCGGCGTGGTGGACGGCGCCGTGGGCGATGTCGCGGCCACCGCCTCGGGCGACGCGGCGAGTGCGCCTGTACACGGCCCCGCAGGCATCGCTGCGGCCGCCTCCACGGGTGGCGCGTCGTGGTGCGTCGCGCGGTTCACCGCTCCTCCAGACGTCGGATCCAGGCCGGGACGGAGTCCGCGGTGGGGTCGGCCAGTTCCCCCTGGACGCGGCCGTCGCGCAGCATGAGCACGCGGTCGGCACGGGCGGCGGCGACCGGGTCGTGGGTGACCATGACGACGGTCTGCCCGTGGTCGGAGGCGGCCCGGCGCAGCGCCTCCAGGACACCGGCCCCGGAGCGGGAGTCGAGGTTGCCGGTGGGTTCGTCGGCCAGGAGCACGCTCGGCCGGTGCACCAGGGCGCGGGCGACGGCGACGCGCTGCTGCTGGCCCCCGGAGAGTTCGGAGGGCCGGTGTCCGAGGCGGTCGGCCAGGCCGAGCGAGTCCACGAGGTGGTCGTGCCACGCCTCGTCCCGGGGCAGGCCGGACAGGCGCTGGCCGATGGTGATGTTCTCCCCCGCGGTCAGCGAGGGGAGGAGGTTGAAGGACTGGAAGACGAACCCGAACGCCCGTGCGCGCAGCCGGGTCAGGGCCGGTTCGGCGAGTCCGGTGATCGGCTGGCCCTCGACCGTCACCGTGCCCGCGTCGGGGCGTTCCAGCCCGGCCAGGCAGTGCAGGAGGGTGCTCTTGCCCGAACCGGAGGGGCCCATGACCGCCGTGAACCCTCCCCGGGGAAAGGCCGCGTCCACCCCGGCCAGCGCGTGGACGGGGACGCCTCCCCTCCTGTGGATCCTGGTCAGCCCGGACGCCCGCAGCGCGTGGGGTGCGGCGTCGGCTCCGGCCCGGTCCCGGACGTGCCCGTCCATGGCGAACTCCGCTCGTCTCGTCGTGTGGAAGGGGCGTCGGCGCCCTTGTCCGGCCCCCGCGCAAGAGCCAAACACGGGGGCCGGTCGGCGTCACTGGGCCTGGACGGAGGTCCGGGGGTGGGGCGGTCCCCACCCCCGGAGACCGGCCGGGGCACGGGGACGGGCAGCGCGGACGGGCCTCGTCGGCGGTGCGGACGCGGGCCCCGCCGACGGGTTCGGCGGCACCGGCGGGCAGGGCCCTCGGGCGGGGCGCGCGGCCCCGCTCCCTCCCGACGACCGCGTCCCCTGGCCGCGGTGTCCGGACGTCCCTATGCTTTGCCGGGGCCGCCGTCCCAGGGAGGCGGACAAAGACGAGGGGGAGTCCGTGAAGGACGGATACGACGTGCTGGTGGTGGGGGGCTCGGGCGTCGACACGATCGTCCGTGTGGACGAGCTGGCCCTGCCCGGCGGGGACTCGGTGTTCGTCCCGCCGGTGGTCGACTACGTGGGGCACACCGGCAACGGGGTGGCGCTGGGGTGCCACGCGCTGGGGCTGGCCACCAAGTTCATCGACTACCTGGGAGACGACGCCCAGGGCCGGATGGTGCTCGACTCCTACGCCGAGCAGGGGCTGGACTTCAGCCACACCGTCTCGCCGCACGGCACGCCCCGGGGCGTCAACCTCGTGGACCGGAGCGGGCGCCGCTTCTCCTTCTACGACGGGCGCCACCCGGGCGACCTGCGGCTGCCCCCGGAGTTCTACCTGCCCTTCGTCCGACGGGCCCGGCACGCGCACCTGTCGATCATCGGCCACAACCGGGACATGTACGGGGACCTGGAGCGCCACGGCCTCACCACGTCCACGGACCTGCACGACTGGGACGGGACGGACCCCCACCACCTGCACTACGCGCTGCGCTCGGACGTGGTGTTCATGAGCGCGGCGAGGGTCCGCGACGGGGTCGGGGACGTGCTGCGCGACGTGGTCGGCCGGGGGCGGGCCCGGGTCGCCGTCGCCACCGACGGCGAACGGGGCTGCCACGTCCTGGAACGGGGCTGGGACGCGCCGCGCGGCTTTCCCGCGGTGCGGCCGAACCGGCCGGTGGTGGACAGCAACGGCGCGGGGGACGCGTTCGTGGCCGCCTTCCTCCACGCCTGGCTCGGCGGGGAGCCCGTGGAGCGGTGCGTCCTGGCCGGTGCGGTGGCGGGGGCCTTCACCTGCGGCAGCGCGGGAACGCACACCGAACTGATCGACCTGCCCACGCTGCGCCGTCTGTCCGAGGACGCCGAGTACGCGCCCGTCTGAGGGGGCGGTCGGAAGCGCTTCCGGTGTGGTGCGCGGGGCGGGCCCGTGGACCCTGACGGCCACAGCACCGGCGGCGGGCCCGGTTCCCGCCCGGCGCCCGACCGCCGGACCGGGGCGCGCGGGGTCCACGCGCGTCGCGCGGTCGCCCCGGTCGCCCCGGCCGTCCCGCACGGCCCCGGGCACCGGGCACCGGGTCGCGTTGGGCGGCGGTGCGCGGAGCGACGTAGCGTGACCCCATGGAAATCGATCTGCGTACACGCACGGCCCTGGTGACCGGTTCGACCCAGGGCATCGGCCTGGCCATCGCCACGGCGCTGGCGCGCGCCGGGGCGACGGTGGCGGTCAACGGCCGCGGCGAGGAGAAGGTCGCCCGCGCGGTGGAGGCGGTCACCGAGCGGGTGCCCGGGGCCGCGCTGGTGGCCGCGGCCGCCGACGTGACCACCGAGGAGGGCGTCGACCGGCTCCGCGAGCTGCTCCCCCGGATCGACGTGCTCGTCAACAACCTCGGGATCTTCGGGGCTCAGGACCCGCTCGACATCTCCGACGAGGAGTGGCGGCGCTACTTCGAGGTCAACGTGCTCTCCGCCGTGCGGCTGACCAGGGAGTTCCTGCCCGGGATGACCGAACGCGGGTGGGGCCGGGTGCTCAACATCGCCAGCGACTCGGCGCTGGTGGTCCCGGCCGAGATGATCCACTACGGCATGTCCAAGACGGCGCTGCTCGCGGTCTCGCGGGGGTTCGCCAAGGAGGCCGCGGGCACGGGGGTGACCGTCAACTCGGTGATCGCCGGTCCCACCCACACCGGTGGCGTGGAGGACTTCGTCTACCAGCTCGTCGACCGGGACCTGCCCTGGGAGGAGGCGCAGCGGGAGTTCATGCGCCTGCACCGGCCGCAGTCGCTCCTGCGGCGGCTGATCGAACCCGAGGAGATCGCCAACATGGTCGCCTACCTGAGTTCGCCGCTGGCCTCGGCCACCACGGGGGCCGCCGTGCGGGTGGACGGCGGGTACGTCGACTCCATCGTCCCCTGAGAACGCGCCCGGACGCCGGGCGGGGGCGTCCGGCGTCCGGCGTCCGGCGTCCGGGGACGGCGCCGCTCTCAGCCGGTCGCGTCCACGGACCGGTGGAGCCGGTCGGCGAGCGCCGCGGTGTGGCGGGCGAACTCCGGCGGGCCCTCCACCGTGAAGGCAAGGCCGGTGAGCGCGAGGACGACCGCGAGCCACTCGTGGGAGTCCACGCGGGCGGTGTAGCGCGCCCGGTCGGGTCCGACCGCCTCCAGGTCGCCGTCGATCCGGGAGATCCGCGCCGCCACCTCCCCGGCCGACGCGTCGAACAGGACCGACACCGTGTGCCGGGCCCGCCCCGCCCCGAAGCCCCGCTCCAGGTGGTCGGCCAGCGGTTCCCCCGGCAGCTCCCGGCGGGTGAAGGGCGCCCTCGTGGGGGTGACCCCGGTGATCCGGTCGAGTCGGAAGGTCCGCCAGTCGTCGCGCTCGCGGTCCCAGGCGAACAGGTACCAGCGCCGTCCGGACAGGACCAGCCGGTACGGGTCCGCCTTGCGGCGCAGCTCGCGGCCGTCGCCGCCGCGGTGGAGCATCCGGACCCAGTGCCCGTCCGCGACGGCCTCGCCCAGGTCGGTGAGGACCCGTGTCCGCACGCCCGGCCACACCCGCTGCTCCGGTTCGACCGCCGCGGCCAGGGCTCTCGCCCTGCGGGCCAGGCGCGAGGGCAGTACCCGGCCGAGCCGGGCCAGGGCCCGCTCCGCGCTCTCCTCCACGCCCTCCACCCCGCCGAGCCCGGCGGCGACGATCCGCAGGCCCAGGGCGGCGGCCACGACCTCGTCGTCCTCCAGGAGCAGGGGCGGCACCGCGCGGCCCGCGACCAGCCGGTAGTGGCCTCCGGGGCCGCGGAGGCTCTCCACCGCGTAGCCCAGTTCGCGCAGCCGGTCGATGTCGCGGCGCAGCGACCGGGGGCTGACCTCCAGGGCGGCGGCCAGGTCCGCGCCGGGCCAGGCCCTGCCGGTCTGGAGCAGGGAGAGCAGGCGCAGCATCCGCGCACTCGTGTCGGCCATACGGTCCATTCTCCGGCGGGCTGTGGCCGGATTCCGACCGCGATCCCCCGGTGCGGCGCGGTCGCCGGCCTGGACGGGTGTTCCGGCAATCCGGAACACGCATTTGCGCACGGTCATCGGGGTGACGGAAAGGCACCGGTGGTGTGATCGTGGACACCGTCGGCGTTTTCGTGGAATCGCTCCCCGTCGCTTCGGGCGGAGACCGCGTGCGCTGACCAGCGGTTCCCGGGAGAGGGAACGGCGCAGAAGTCGCGTTGCGCCCCCGCGTGATCACTCTGCGCACCCATTCCTTACTGAGAGTTTACCTGGGCCGGGTAGACATAGACGGAATGGGCCCCCACGGACCTGAGATAAGGATGTGCGCGACGTGATGGACTGGTTGAGCAACCTCTTCGGCGGAGCAGCCGAGGAAGCAGCCCAGGGAGTGTCCGACGCCGTGGGCGGAGTCGGCGAGGCCGTGGGCGGGATCGGTGAGACCCTGGGCGGCGCCGGAGAGGCCGCGCAGGCCTACGGCGAGGAGGCCGTCGGCGGGTTCACCGAAGGTGCCCAGGCCTACGGTGAGGAGGCCGTCGGCGGGTTCACCGAGGGCGCCCAGGCCTACGGCGAGGAGGCCGTGGCCGGTTTCCAGGACAGCGCCACCGAGGCGGTCGGCGGCTTCCAGGACCAGGCGGACACCGTGAGCGGTATCGCGGAGGACCCGGGCGGCGCCGCCGCCGACCACTTCTTCGGCAACAACTGACCTACCGCCCTCCCGGCCCCGGCCGGGAGGGCGCGGCCCGCCCGGAGCACCCGTGCCCGGGCGGGCCGTTCGCGCGCCGCGCCCCGTCAGCCGGGGAACAGCCGGTCCGGACGGTCGTCCGGAGTCCGTTTCCGGCGCCCGGCCGGGAACCGCCTCCGAGTCCGCGCCCGAGCACCAGGACCGCGGCCGCCCTCCCGGCCCCGGGACCCTCGGCTCACTCCCGGCGCGGCCGGGCCACCGAGAGCACGGCGAGCGCGGCCAGGGCGGCGACGCACGTCCAGGCGAAGGCGTCCCCGATCCGGGAGTAGACCGTGGTCACCCCCTCCCGGGGCACCATGGCGACCATGGTCTGCTGCCCGGTGGTGAAGTAGTCGGTCGTCGCCAGCACCCGCCCCTGGTGGTCGGTGGCGTTGGCGCGGCCGCGGCTCGCCTGCCGGAACAGGGCCGAGCCGTTCTCCACCGCGCGGAACACCGCGTTGCGCGCGTGCATCTCCTTGATCCCCTCCCAGGTGTTGGCGCCGACCAGCAGGACGTCCACGCCCCGCGCGCCCGCCTGGCGGACCAGTCCCGGGAAGTCGGCGTCGTAGCAGATGGCCACGGCCAGCCTCCCCGCCGGCGTGTCCGCGACGGGCACCGTGCCGGGCCCCGGCTCATAGGGCTCCAGGACGGGTACCGGCCTGCTCTTGTCGTAGGTCCACACGACCTCGCCGTCCGGGGCGACCATGAGCATCTGGTTGCGGATGTGGGGATCCCGCCCGGTGTAGACCGACATACCGGCGTTGACGTACACCCCGTGGTTCCGGGCCACCTCTCGGATGTCGGCCACCAGCAGGTCGCGGTCCTCCTCCAGGGTGAAGGCCGCCGACTCGGGCCACACCACGACCTCGGCGCCCGCGGCCGCCTCCCTCGCGGTGCTGGCGAGGAGTTCGTCGTTGACGACGCCGAAGCGCTCACGCAGCACGGCCGGATCGGCGGCCCGCAGCGCTTCCAGCGAGTCGTACTCCCGGAAGGTCGGCACCAGCTCCTCCCAGGCGTCCTGCGAGGCGGTGACCCCCGCGACGCGCACGGTGTCGCCCGAGGGCGCCATGAAGATCAGGCGCGCGCCGCCCGCGACGGCGACCAGCGCGACCGCCCCGGCGCAGGCCGCCGCCACCGCGCGGGCCGCGCGGTCGGTCAGGCCGCGTGCCCACAGCAGCGCCGCCGCTGAGCACGCCCAGGCCACCAGGAAGCTCACTCCGTACACACCGGTCACCGAGGCCACCTGGATCAACGGGAGGTTGTCGGCCTGGGTGGCGCCGAGAACCCCGTGGATGGTGCCGAAGGGGGTCACCGAGGCCACCGTGAACTCCACGGCCACGGTGGCGAGCGGGAAGACCAGGCTGGCCCGCCACGGGGCGCGCTCCCCCAGTCGGCGGTACAGGAGGCGGTCGGCGGCGTAGGGGGCCGCGTCGGCCAGGGCCAGGGCCAGCGCGAGCAGGACCAGCGGCGGGGAGAGCAGGTCGGCCAGCCACAGCCAGACCAGCACGGCCGTCGTGCTGGCGGCGAGGACGCCCGACAGGGCGGGCAGCGGTCGGCTGGCGCGTGCGAAGCGCAGCAGCAGGACCGGATAGACCCACGCGAGCAGCGCGATGTCCCAGGCGGCCTGCATCGCGAAGAGGGACAGGGCGGTACCGGCGAGGAGCCGGGCGTAGCGCGGGAGGGTCGGGGGCGCGGTCATGGTTCGGCCTTCGTCTCGGGGAACAGGGGTCTCGGCCGGCCGGCACGGCCACAACGCTAGGGAGCCGCGGCCCCGGCGCCCATGGGGAATCCCGCCCTGTTCGGGACGCGGCTCCCCACCCCGGAATGCGGTGTTCCGCAGTACCCGCGCGCCCGCGGGGTGGCTAGTGTCGACGCTGACGCCGACCGCGGCCTCCCCCGTTCTCCGAGAGCACGGGTTCCGAGGGCACGGGCCCGCGCGCGGACGACCGGGCACGGACAGCCGGAGACGGGTGCCCGGTACGCACCAGCGGACGCGGGCACCGGGCATGGGCAGCCGGGCCCGGATGCCCAGCGCGGACGCCGAAGGCGGCGGCGGTCGGACATCGGAGAGGACGGACGTGACGACGCACGGGGACGCGCATCCGGCGGCAGCGGTGGCGCGCGCCTGGGGCCGGGCCGTGACGGGCGCCGCCGCCGGAGCGGTGACCGCGCTGGCCGAGGCCCTCTTCCTCGCGGCGGTCCTCGCGGCCGCCGTTCCCGCGCTGCCGCTCCTGCTCCGTCCCGCCTCGCACGCGTCCCTGCGCCGGGCGCTGGACGGGGCCGCCCGGCCGCTGGTCTCCCTGGAGCGCGGCCGCCTGTCCGCCCTGTTCGGCGTCGACATCACCGTGCGCCCCGGGACGGCCCGACCGCTGGCCTACCTCGCGGTGCGCTGCCCTGTGGGGCTCTTCGGCGGGCTGGTGCTGGCCTTCTTCGCCGCCGGGCTCTACCTGGCGCTGTCACCGCTGGAGGTGCTCGACGGCAACGACCCCGCGATCGTGCCGATCGGCCTGGCCCTGATGTACCTGAGCGCTCAGGGAACCGTGGGCCTGGTGGGAACGGAACGCTGGCTGGCCCGGCGGTTCCTCGGTCCCAGCCGCCAGGACCTCATGGAGGAGCGGATCGGGGTCCTGGTCGCGACCCGCGCGGGAGTGGTCGCCGCCGTGGACGAGGAGCGCCGCCGGATCGAACGCGACCTGCACGACGGCGTCCAGCAGCGCCTGGTGCTGCTGGGGATGGCGCTGGGCCGGGCCCGCCGCGACCCGGGTTCGGAGCGGGGGCGCGCACTGGTCGAGCAGGCCTACGAGGAGTCCCGCGACGCCCTGCGCGACCTGAAGGAGGTCGCCTGGCGGGTCTACCCGGCCGCGCTCGCCGGGTCGGGGCTGCGGGCCGCGCTGCACGACCTGGTCGGCCGGTCGAGCCTGCCGATCGATCTGGAGTACGGCCTGGAGGACGCGTGCCCGCCGGCCGTGGAGACGGCGGCCTACTTCGTGGTCGCCGAGTCGGTGACCAACGCGGTCAAGCACGCGCGCGCCGAACGGGTCAGCGTGCTGGTCGGCGCGCGGGGCGAGGAGGGAGCGAGGTCCGTGGTGGTGCGGGTACGGGACGACGGGGTGGGCGGGGCCGACCCCGCGGGAACGGGGCTGGCCGGCCTGGCCAGCCGGGTCGAGGCGCTCGACGGCCGGCTGTCGGTGGACAGCCCCGCGGGCGGGCCGACCACGGTCCGGGCGGAGCTGCCGTGCGGGTGATGTTGGCCGAGGACTCGGCACTGCTACGCGAGGGGCTGGTGCGGCTCCTGGAGGACGAGGGGCATCAGGTGCTCGCCTCGGTCGGGGACGCCGACGCCCTGTTGGCGGCGGTCCGCGAGGAGGCGCCCGACGTGGCCGTGGTGGACGTGCGCATGCCGCCCACGCACACCGACGAGGGGTTGCGCGCCGCGCTGCGAATCCGCCGGGAGCAGCCCGGAGTGGGTGTGCTGGTGCTGTCCCAGTACGTGGAGAAGCGGTACGCCACCCGGTTGTTCGGTGAGAACACCACCGGTGTGGGCTACCTGCTCAAGGACCGGGTGGTGGAGGTGGACGAGTTCCTGGAAGCCCTGGTCAGGGTGGGGAGGGGAGGCGCGGCCTTCGACCCGGAGGTGGTGCGCCAGCTGCTCGCGGGCAGCAGCCGCAGGGATCCGCTGGGGCGCCTGACCGAGCGTGAGCGCGACGTCATGGCCCTGATGGCGCAGGGGCACATCAACTCGGCGATCGCGGCGCGGCTGTTCGTGTCGCAGAGCGCGGTGGAGAAGCACGCCAACGCCATCTTCGACAAGCTGGAACTGGGCGACACCAAGGGGTACAGCCGTCGCGTGCTGGCGGTGCTGCGCTACATGGAGGCCTGAGCGCGGGCGGGGCCGGGCACGGGGGCGCCGCGCGGCGGTGAGCGGTGTCCGCCGCGCGGCCGTCGGCCGCGGGTCCGCCGGGGGTGGAGGTCCCGGCGGACCCTGTCCGGAGGAGGGGTCCGGACGGCCGGTCGGTTGGTCGTGGGGATCAGGTGAAGTTCACGTCACTGCACAGGTAGTAGACCTGGTCCATGTGGGAGGCCTGCCAGATCGTGAACACGATGTGGTGGCCGGACCTGCCCGAGGTGCTGACGTCGATGTAGCTGTCCAGCGCGGGCGCGTAGGGACCGGTCTCCTCGACCAGTTCGAGGTCGTCCCAGCCCAGGGCCTGGGTGGTCGGGTCGAAGCCCTGCTCGGTGACGTAGACGCGGAAGTAGTCCGCGCCGTGCTGGGCCTGGTCGTACAGGTGGAGGGTGAAGTCGTCTCCGACGTCGGTGGTCTTCCACAGGCCGACCGCGTCCATCGAGTCGTAGCGGCCGCCCTCGGTGTTGCCGCCGCTGCACAGGGTCCCGTCGGGGATCTGGCCCTGGTGGTCGCCGCCCACGTTGTCGCGGTACAGGCCGTTCCAGTTCCACATGGCGTTGGGGTTGTCCTGCCACGCCTGCCAGCACATGGGGTCTTCCTGCGCCATGTCCGGGTTGAGGTGGTCGCTGCCCCAGCGCTCCCAGCAGCCGTAGTTGCGGCTGGCGGGGTCCACGATCGAGCCGTGCGCGGAGGCGGGGGCGGCCATCGTGGTCAGGGCGACCAGGGGCACGGAGGCCAGGACGAGCGCGCGTGCGGCCCAGGTCCGGCGGGTGGTCCCGGTGCTCTCGGTGGTCTCTGCGGTTTGGGGGGTCGTGCTTTCCATTGCGTTCTCCATCGTTCTCGGCTTGGTCAGCCGATCGACGGGAGCGCTCCCATAGCGCATGTTACCCCTTGGAGCCGAGTCGAAACAGAGCGCGGGGAAAATCCCCGGCGCGCCCTTCGGCGGCCACCGCCTCCGGTGCCCCGGCCGCCCTCAGGAAAGGGCACCGATGCGCGCCACCGCCGCCCGCCCGACCGCCCGACCGCCCGCTCCGACACGGTAGCCGCGCCCAGGCGAGACGGCCGCGGGGAGAGCGCCGACAACGGTGACAGGTCCCCGGGCGCCCCGGATCCGCCACTGCCGCCGGTGGTCCGCCGCGACCCGTCCGGCCGGGTCGATGCCCGACAGCCGGGCCGAGTCTGGGCACCTATCAGCTGGCCGACCCAGGGGGGAGCCGCCCTGGAGGCGGCGGCGGGAGACCTCCTCGCCGAGTACGCGGGGCCGCCGGTTCCGTTCCGGGTCGCGGCCGCCGCGGCGGGGCCGCCCGCCGAGGCCGCCTGGCGACCCCTGGTCCCTACTGACCGGTTGTGAACCAGGTCACTACCTGCGCATTTCCCTTATGTGAACCGCGTACCAGAAATACTCCGGTCATATGGTGTTTACATATCACCATTGTCGGGCTACCGTTCAGGAAAGCGTTCCGGACCCGTAACACTCCGTCGCGGGAACCGGCAACGCCTTCGCACACACTGTTCACATCCATCCCCCTACACCCCCGCTCACCCCGACTGGGAGCGCTCCCAATCCTTCCAGTCCTTTTCGCTCGGCTTTACCCCGGATCTAAGGCACGCGAATGCAGCGCTCACCTCCATAAACGCAGGGAATTGTCCACACCTCCCGTCTGCCGGGCCCGAACTTCCCGGCCCGGCACTTCAGAAGGCTCCTTCTGGCAACCCGCTTCCATAAGGAAAGAAGAGATGAGCACACCCCCCCGTGCCGCGAACCTACGTTCGTGGACACGACGCGGCCTGGCCGCGACCTCCGCCCTGGTGCTCGGCAGCACCCTGGCGGTCGCCTCCTCCGTACCCGCCAGCGCAGCGGCCGGTTGCGAGGTCGACTACCAACTCAACGACTGGGGCTCCGGGTTCACCGCGAGCGTGGAGATCACCAACCTCGGCGACGCGGTCAACGGCTGGACCCTGGAATGGGACTTCGCCGGAAACCAGCGGGTCACCAACTCCTGGAACGGCACCGTCACCCAGAGCGGACAGAGCGTCTCGGCCACCAACGCCGGGCACAACGCCTCGCTCTCCACCGACGGCACGGCCACCTTCGGTTTCCAGGGAAGCTACACCGGAAGCAACGCCGCGCCCACGGCCTTCGAACTCAACGGCGTACTGTGCAGCGGTGACGTCGGGGAGCCGGAGGAGCCGGAGGAGCCGGAGGAGCCCGGGGAGCCCGAGGAGCCTGAGGAGCCCGGCAGCAACGGTCGGGTGGACAATCCGTACGTGGGCGCTGACGTGTACGTCAACCCGATCTGGTCGGCCAACGCCGCCGCCGAGCCCGGCGGGGACGCCGTGGCCGATGAGCCCACCGGGGTGTGGCTGGACCGCATCAGCGCCATCGAGGGCAACGACAGCCCCACCACCGGCAGCATGGGATTGCGCGATCACCTGGACGAGGCCCTGGCCCAGGCCGACGGTGAGCCGCTGGTGTTCCAGGTGGTCATCTACAACCTGCCCGGCCGTGACTGCGCCGCCCTGGCCTCCAACGGCGAGCTGGGCCCGGACGAGATCGACCGGTACAAGAACGACTACATCGATCCCATCGCCGAGATCCTGGCCGATTACGAGGACACCGAGCTGCGGGTGGTGACCACGGTCGAGATCGACTCGCTGCCCAACCTGGTCACCAACGTCTCCCCCCGCGAGACCGCGACCGAGAACTGCGACGAGATGCTGGCCAACGGCAACTACGTCGAGGGGGTGGGCTACGCGCTGGCGCAGCTGGGCGCGATCGACAACGTCTACAACTACGTGGACGCCGGTCACCACGGGTGGATCGGTTGGCAGGACAACTTCACCGCCTCGGCGGCGCTGTTCCATGAGGCGGCCAACGCCGCCGGGGCGACTCCGGCCGATGTGCACGGGTTCATCGCCAACACCGCGAACTACTCGGCTCTGGTGGAGGACAACTTCTCCATCGACCAGACCATCGCGGGTACGCCGGTGCGCCAGTCGGACTGGGTGGACTGGAACCAGTTCACCGACGAGCTGTCCTTCGCCCAGGCTCTGCGCGAGGAGCTGGTGGGTCAGGGCTTCGATTCGGGGATCGGGATGCTCATCGACACCTCCCGTAACGGGTGGGGCGGCCCGGACCGTCCGGACGGGCCGGGGCCGAGCACGGATGTGAACGCCTACGTGGACGGGGGCCGCTACGACCGCCGGATCCAGTCCGGGAACTGGTGCAACCAGTCCGGTGCGGGGTTGGGTGAGCGTCCCCAGGCCGCTCCGGAGCCGGGGATCGACGCCTATGTGTGGATGAAGCCGCCGGGTGAGTCCGACGGGTCCAGCGAGTACATCGAGAACCCCGAGGGCAAGGGGTTCGACCGGATGTGCGACCCGACCTATGAGGGCAACCCGCGCAACGGTTACAACATGAGCGGTGCGCTGCCCGAGGCGCCGATCTCGGGGCACTGGTTCTCCGCGCAGTTCCAGGAGCTGCTGGCCAACGCCCACCCGCCCATCCAGTAACAACTCCCGGATCTCGGCTCCCTTCCGAGACGGGGCGCCCGTCCACCCCTGGGGGTGGGCGGGCGTCCGCCATGCGCGGGCCCTGGGATCATGGGACGGGGCTCCGGGCGGCGGAGCCCCGGACACCTGAGCTGGGGGAAACGCGTGGCGGCACCGTTGGAGACCGACACCGTCGTGGTCGGACTGGGAGCCATGGGGGCGCAGGCCCTGTGGCGCCTGGCCCGGCGCGGTGTGGACGTGATCGGGGTCGAGCAGTTCACGCCCGGGCACGACCGGGGCTCCAGCCACGGCGAGTCCCGCATCATCCGTACCGCCTACATGGAGGGCGCCGCCTACGTGCCGTTCGTGCGATCGGCCTGGCGCGCGTGGTCGGAGCTGGAGGAGGCCTCCGGGACCCGGCTCGTGGTGCGCACCGGCGCCCTGATGCTCGGCGCGCCGGACAGCCCCGCCGTCACCGGGTCGGTCGCCGCCGCCGAACACCACGGCCTCCCCCACCAGGTGCTCTCCCGCGACCAGGTCTCCGAGCGCTTCCCCCAGCACGTACCGCGCCCGGGTGAGGTGGGCGTCTTCGAGGAGGACGCCGGTGTGGTCCTGCCCGAGGCCGCGATCACGGCGGCCGTGCGGCTCGCGCGGGAGGCGGGCGCGCGGGTGCTCACCGGCGCCCGGGCGACCCGCGTCGTCCCCGACCCGGACCGCCCCCGCGTGGTGGTCGGGGACACCGTGATCCGGGCCCGCCGGGTGGTCGTGACCGCCGGGTCCTGGCTGCCGCGGCTGGTGCCCGAGGTGGCGGAGCTGGGCGGCGGCCTGCGGGTGGAGCGGCGGGTGCTGGGCTGGTTCCGCACCACGCGGGATCCGTCCCCGCACGCGCACGGACCGGTGTTCGCCCGGGACGAGGACGACTGCACCTGGTACGGGTTCCCCAGCATGGACGGCGGCCGGACCGTCAAGATCGGTGTGCACGCCGAGGCTCCGGGGAACAGGGGCGAGGGCGCCCAGTGGGGCGAACCGGTCGACCCCGACGCGGGGCCGAGGGAGCCCGACGCCGCCGACGCGCGGCGACTGGGACGGCTGGCCTCCGGACTGAGCGGTGTGGCTCCGCTGCCCGAGCGGATGGTCTCGTGCATGTACACGATGACGCGGGACGAGCACTTCGTCATCGGTCAGCGCCGCGAACTGCCCGGGCTGGTGCTGGCGGGGGGCTTCTCGGGGCACGGCTACAAGTTCGCCTCCGCGGTCGGGGAGGCGCTGGCCGACCTGGCCCAGCACGGGCGCACGGACCTGGCCGTGGACCTGTTCGACCCGCACCGCTGGGACTGAGCCGGGCGGTCGGCGGGCCCCGGGGCGGGGTGCGACCGGCGCGCGCGGGCGTGCGATCATCGCTTCCACGCGCGGCGCGAGCGCGGCCTCCCTCCCCCTCTCAGCCTCCCTCCGGAAGGACCGCCATGAACAGTCCCACCGTCCCGCGGACCGCGCTCGTCACGGGCGCGTCGTCGGGGATCGGCGCCGCCGCGGCCGCCGAGCTGGTCCGCCGCGGCTACCGCGTGTACGGGACCAGCCGCGACCCCGGGGCGGTGGCCGAGCCGGTTCCGGGTGTGGAGTACCTGGCCCTGAACCTGGCCGACGGAGCGTCGGTCGAGGCGTGCGCGACCGCCGCGGGTGACGTGGACGTGCTGGTCAACAACGCCGGGGAGAGCCAGAGCGGGCCCTTCGAGGAACTGCCGCCGGAGGCGGTGGAGCGGTTGTTCCGGATCAACGTGTTCGGCGCGGTGCGGCTCACCCAGCTGCTGCTGCCGGGGATGCGCGCCCGGGGGTACGGGCGCGTGGTGATGGTGGGCTCGATGCTGGCGAGCTTCCCGCTGGCCTACCGGTCCTCCTATGTGGCCTCCAAGGCGGCGCTCAAGGGGTTCGCGAACGCGCTGCGCCGCGAGGTGTCCCCGTACGGGGTGGGGGTGGCCACGGTCGAGCCGGGGTCGATCAACACCGGCATCAGCGAGCGGCGGACCCAGTACCTGCGGGAGGGGTCGCCGTTCGCGGCCGAGTACCGCACCATGCTCAGGGCGCTCGACGCCAACGAGGCGTCGGGGATCACGCCGGGGGCGGTGGCCCGGACCATCGTGCGCGCCGTCGAGGCGGACCCGCCCCGGCCGTTCTACGCGGTGGGCAGCAACGCCCCGGTGGTCTTCGCGCTGCGGCGGCTGTTCCCGCGCTCGCTCGTCCTGCGCGTGGTCGCCCGCAGGCACGGGCTGTAGCCGCGGGTGCGCCCGGGCGGCCCCTGGGGCCCGGGCGTCCTGGGCCCACCAGCGCCCGGCCCCGCGCGGACCCGCCGTGCCCGCGGGGTTCCGGGTGGCGTGTCCCCGGTCCCGGATAGGTTGTCCCGACCACAGGACACCACCCGCCCCGGACCCTTTCGGGGCGGGTACAGCGACGGAGCCGCCGTGAGACAACAGGTTCACTTCATCACTCTGGCCACGGCCGACCTGGACGCCGCCCGCGCGTTCTACCGGGACGGGCTCGGTTGGGAACCGCTCATGGACGTCCCCGGGGAGATCGTCTTCTTCCAGGTCGCGCCGGGGCAGGTCCTGGGCCTGTTCGACGCGGAGAAGTTCGACCGCGACCTGGGGCGCCCTCCCGGCACGACCGGCGTGTCGGGGCTGACGCTGTCGCACAACGTCGACGGCCCCGAGGAGGTCGAGCGGACCGTGGAGGCCATGGCGCGGGCGGGCGCGCGGGTGCTCAAGGCCCCGCAGCCGGGTGAGTTCGGCGGGATCTTCCACGCCCACGTGCAGGATCCCAACGGCGTGGTGTGGGAGATCGCGCACAACCCGGGCTGGCGTGTGGACGAGACCGGCCGGGTCGTGTTCGGCTGAGGTCCGGGCGCCCGCCGGGGACCGCCGCGCCCATCGGAGCGGCGGCGGGCCCCGGCGGCGCCGGGCGGTCGGGGCCCGGCGCCCCGGCCGGTTCACGGTTCCAGGGGGCGCAGGCGGATGTCGTGGCCCTCGGAGTCGGCCGCCGCGAAACGCAGCAGCCGTGCGCCCTCCTCGGTGACCGCCTCCTCCTCGGCCGGGGTGAGCGGTGCGAACAGCCGCACGTCCAGTACGGCGGGGCCGCCGCGCCGGGCCCGCACGATCCGCCACAGCCCGCGCACGAACCCGTCCACGGTCAACGGCGCCTCGACCACGATGTGGGGACGCTGGTGGTCGGCGACGACGCGGGAGCGGTCGTCGTAGGAGACCAGCACGTTGTCGAGCAGCGCCAGGAAGCGGACCGGCGCGGGCGTGTCGGGATCGGGGCGGGGCGCGTCGGGCAGGTCGAACAGCTCGCGGCCGTCCGGGTCGCGCAGGACCCGCAGCCGCGACCGCAGCCCCTCCACGACCGCGCGCATGCGGGTCGTCCCGCTCCAGGCCTGGACGTCCCTGGCGGTGGCCGGGCCGAACGCGGCGAGGTAGCGCAGCACGAGGGTGTCCGGGGAGGGCTCGGCGGCCAGGGGCGCGCCGAGCCACTCCTCGGCGAGGGCGAAGGGTGTTGGGCCGCGCCGCCCCCACGTGCCGTCGGGCGGCGGGTGCAGGACGGGCAGGAGTCCCTGGACCGAACGGGCCAGGGAGACGGGGGCGCGTCCGGGCCAGCGCTCGGCCAGGGCCCGGCCCAGGTCGGGGCGGAGGAGTCCGCCGTCGGCGAGGAGCGCGCGTGCGGCGGCGGCCAGCTCGGCGGGGTCCACACCGGGCAGGTCCCGACCGAAGGCGCCCTTCTGCCAGCGGATCAGCACGGGGTGCAGGGTCGGGCGCAGCCACAGGTAGTCGGCGGCGGTGACCAGGTGCTGGGTGCCCCGCAGGAGGGTGGCGCGCACGACCTCGCGGCTGTGCAGGAGCCCGGTGAGGTCGTCGATCCGAAAGTCCCGGACACGGGACCACAGGCCCACGTAGGGCGGCTCGGGATCCTGCGCCTGGAGCCCGACGAGGTGGTGGACGACCTCGGCGGCGGTGTGGTCGGCGGTCCGGCCGAGGAGCAGTTGGCGGGACAGGGTCGCCCTGTTGAGGGCGCGGCGGTCGAGCGCGGTCATGGACGCGACCCTAGAAGGGGTGGAGGTCATCAACTGTCCTCCACTCGTCCGCCGGGGACGGTCACCGCGTGCGGCCGTGCGGACGGTCGGGGGCACGGGGCGGACGGGGAGCGGGTCGGCCGGTGGAGGGGTGTGTTCGGGGCGGGGCGGCGCGGGCGCCGGCGGAGGTTGTCCTAGGTTGGGCGGGAGGACCGCAGACAACCGAGAGAGGTGCCGCGTGAGCAGCGTCGTCAAGTTCAACGTCCTGACCGTCCCCGAGGGCGCCGGGGCGACCCTGGAGGAGCGTTTCGCCAAGCGGGCCGGGCTCGTGGAGGACCAGCCGGGGTTCGAGGAGTTCCAGCTGCTGCGCCCGGTCGAGGGCACCGACAAGTACCTGGTGTACACCCGGTGGCGGTCCGAGGAGGACTTCCAGAACTGGGTGAACGGCCAGGCCTTCCGCCAGGGGCACGCCCAGGCCGCCGCGGACGCCCAGAAGGAGGGCGCACCGGCCGGGCACGGCCAGGGCCACGGCCACGGGCACGGCGGCCCGGCCGCGACCAACAGCGAGATCTGGGGCTTCGAGGTCGTCCAGCGGGTCTCGGCCCGCTCCTGACCGCCGGAGGCGGGTGCCCGCGCCCCGCGGCCCGGTCGGGTCAGCGGGGCTTGCGGGCCTCGATGAGGAAGCGGGTCGTGGTGGCCCTGAACGACCCCTCGCGCTCGATGTGCTCGTGCATGTCCCGGAGCCGGTCCCGGTAGGCCTCCACGGTGAACCCGGGCACCATCCAGACCACCTTGCGCAGGAAGTACACGACCGCGCCGACGTCGAAGAACTCCGTGCGCAGCCGCTCCATGCGCAGGTCGGTCACCTCCAGCCCGGCCGCCCGCGCCCCCTCGCGCGCCTGGTCCGGATGGCGGGAGGCGCGCGTCTCCTCGGGCTGCGGCCCCAGGAAGAACTCCACGACCTCGAAGACGCTCGCCGGGCCCACCTGCTGGGACAGGTAGGTTCCGCCCGGCGCCAGGACCCGGGCGATCTCCTCCCACCACACGGTCACCGGATGGCGGGAGACCACCAGGTCGAAGGCACCGTCCGCGAAGGGCAGCGGCGGCTCGTCCTCGTCGGCGACGACCACGACCCCCAGCGGATGGAGCAGCCGGGTGGCCGCGGCGATGTTGGGCGGCCAGGACTCCGTCGCCACGGTCAGGGGCGGGCGTTCGGGGATCCCCGCCAACACCTCGCCGCCGCCGGTCTGGATGTCGAGCGCGGCGCTCGCGCGGGCCATGTACCCGGCCATGGTGCGTTGATAGCCCCAGGAGGGGCGCTGTTCCGTGGCCCGGCCCTCCAGCCAGGAGAAGTCCCAGCCGTGCGTCGGCTCCGCGTCGGCTTCGGCGACGAGTGCGTCGAAATCGCGTCCCATGGCGGCATCCTCCCCCGGGCGACGCGGCCGGGTCCAGCAGTTTTCCCTCCCCCGGGCGACGGCGCGGGTCCGGCGGCGCGCGAGGATGGTGGACTATGAGAACCCTCGTCCGTCTTGTCGGCCTCGTGGCACCCGCGCCCGCCGTCGCGGCCGGTCTGATCGCCGTGCTGGTCGGGGTGACCAGTTCGGCGGCGATCGTGTTCACCGCGGCCGAGGCCGCCGGTGCCTCCTCCGAGCAGACCGCCTCGTGGATGCTGGCCCTGGGTGTGGGGATGGCGGTGACCTGTGTGGGGCTGTCCCTGCGCCACCGGGCCCCGATCGTGACCGCCTGGTCCACGCCCGGTGCCGCGCTGCTGGCGGTGGGGCTGGACGGGGTGACGATGGCGCAGGCGGTGGGGGCCTTCCTGTTCTCGGCCGCGCTGATCACCCTGAGCGGTGTCACCGGGTGGTTCGAGAGGGTCATGGACCACGTTCCGGTGCCGCTCGCGGCGGGGCTGCTGGCCGGGGTGCTGCTCCAGTTCGGCATGGGGCTGTTCACGAGCATGGAGGACGACTTCGCGGTCGTGTTCACCATGTTCGCGGCGTACCTGCTGAGCCGCCGGTGGCTGCCGCGCTACGCGGTCATCCTGTCCCTGGTCGCGGGCGGCGTCGCCGCGGCGCTGCGCGGAACCCTGGACCTGGGCGGGGTGACCCCGTCGCTGGCCCGGCCGGTGTTCGTGGCGCCCGAGTTCTCCTGGCAGGTGCTGGTGAGCGTGGGGCTGCCGCTGTTCGTGGTGACCATGGCCTCGCAGAACCTGCCGGGGGTCGCGGTACTGCGGGGCGACGGCTACCGGGTGCCGATCTCGCCGGTGATCGGGTGGACCGGGGCGACCAACCTGGTACTGGCGCCGTTCGGGTGCTTCGGGATGAACCTGGCCGCGATCACCGCCGCCATCTGCACGGGACCGCAGGCGCACCCCGACCGCGAGCGCCGCTACCTGGCCGGGGTGTGGGCGGGGGTCTTCTACCTGTGTGTGGGGGTCTTCGGGGCGACGGTGGCGTCGCTGCTGGCCGCACTGCCGCCGCCGCTGATCCTGGGGATCGCCGGGCTGGGCCTGCTCGGAACGATCGGGGGTTCGCTGGCGTCCGCGCTGGGGGACGAGCGCTCCCGGGAGGCCGCGGTGGTGACCTTCCTGGCGACGGCGTCGGGTTTCACCCTGTTCGGTGTGGGATCGGCCTTCTGGGGTCTGCTGGCGGGCGCGCTGACGCTGGCGGTGACCCGTTCCTGGCGCCGGTCGAGGCACACGGCTTCGGGCGGCGGTGCCGGGCAGGACACCGAAGACGCGCGGGAGGCCGACGGGACCGTGGAGGCCGCGGTGGTCGTCCGGGGAGAGGACGGCGGAGCGCGGGAGGCGGCCGGAACACCGGCGGCCCCGACACAGACGGCCGACGGGGCTCACGAGACGGATGGGTCCAAACAGGCCGGAGAAGACGGAACGATCACCGAGGCGCAGGAGCCCGGTGGTCCCGGTGCGGACAGCCGGTCGGGACGCGGTTGAGGGGTCACCGCCCACGGACCGGGGACGGCCACGCGTGTTCCGGCACCGGTCGGCCCGCGTTCGGAAGTCCGGCACCGCCGGCCGGAGAACGGCCACGAGGGGCAGCGCCGGTCGGCCCGCGACAAAAAGGGTTGCCCGCCGGTCGGAGCGCGGCTATAACAGTCATGGCCCCGACCACAGCGGAACCGGGGCCCCGACGACGAGAGGAGGCGGAGCCGTGTTCACCGCAACCACCGCGCTCGCGCCCTCCCGGGGCGGCCTCGACAGCTGAGTCCCCGGAGCGGCGGGGCGCACGCACCGAAGGTGTCGCCTTGACCGTGCACGACCTGACCATCCGTACGATCACCGGATCCGGGGAGCTCGACCTCTTCAACCGGTTCCCCTACCCCCAGAACTCCGAGTTCGCCGACGACCTCGCCCAGGGGCGCCGTCGCCCCTCGTGGATGTGGGTCGCCCTGGACGGCGACCGCCTCCTGGCCCGCCTCTCCTGGTGGTGCCGGGGCGGTGGCACCTCTCCCCTGCTGCTGGACGTCCTGGACGTGGACGACACCGCCCGGGACGTGGACCGCACGGGGATCCTCGAACACCTGCTGCGCACCGCATCGGCGGCGACCCTGCCCGAAGGCCGGACCCCGCCCGAGTACCTGCGCGTCGTCCCCTCCGACTGGCGCGAGGACGCCGACGAGCGCCGCGCCGTGCGGGAGCGCATGGCCGCCGTCGAACGCACCGGCGGATCGCTCCTGGTGGAGCGGCTGCGCTTCGAGTGGACCCCCGGCGTTCCGGCTCCGGGGCCGGGCGACCGCCTCCGGTTCCGGCCGGTCCGGGACGAGGAGGAGATCCTCGGCCTGATGGTCCGGGCCCTGGAAGGCACTCTGGACGCCCACGACCGCGCCGACCTCGCCCACACCACGGCGGAACGGGTGGCCGCCGACAACTGGAACGGGGAGTTCGCCCGGTACACGACGCCGCGCTCCTGGTGGCGGATCGCGACGCTTCCGGACGGCGAGCCGGTCGGCTTCGTCCTGCCCGCCCGCAACGACTACCACCCGATCATCGGCTACATCGCGGTGCTGCCCGAGCACCGCGGCAACGGGTACATCGACGAGGTCCTCGCCGAGGGCACCCGCGTCCTGGCCCGGGAGGGCGCGGACCGTATCCGCGCCGCCACCGACCTGGGCAACATCCCGATGGCGCGGGCCTTCCAGCGGGCGGGCTACGCCACCCTCAGCGGGGTCGTCAACATGACCTGGTAGGTCAGGACCGGCTGCCCGGAGCAGCGCCGCGCCGTGACCCGGGATCCGGGCCACGGCGCGGCGGTGCACGCCCCCGGCCCGGGCCTGGAACCCGCGGTCGGCCCGAGCCCGGACCGCGCCCCGGGACGGGATCCGGGACGGGATCCGGGGCGCGGACGCTCTGGGCGCGGATCCGGCCCGCGGCGCGAGGACTCAGGCCGTGGCGAGGATCCGTCCGGCCTCGGCGACCGCCGAACCCAGGTCCTGGGGGTCGGCGGTCATTCCGGCGACCACGAAGTCGATCTCCTCCAGTTCCGCCATGGACAGCAGTGCCTTGTCGTTGGTGACCCAGACCCCGCGCTCGGCCAGGACCGCGTGCGCGGCCTGCGAGGCGGCCTGGGCGAGGAGGCCCGCGGTCTGGGCGACCCGGCCGTAGGGGGCGTGGTTGTGCTGGGCGTAGGACAGGGTGGCCGCGGCCGTGCCCCGCCAGACGGGCGGTGCGCTCCTGCGCAGCGCCTCGGGGTAGTCGGGCCGGGGCAGGTCCCCGACGAGGACCCGGCCGATGGCGAGTTCGGCGACGACCAGGTAGGTGGGGATACCCGCCAGGTGGAACATGAGCGGTTCCACCCGGAAGCGTCCCCGCCGCGCTTCGGCGAGCTGGTGCTCGACCACGTCCAGGTCGCGGTAGTGCACGTCCACCGCCCGGCCGTCGATCCGCAACCAGGCGCCGCCGTTGAAGACACCGCCTCCCCAGCCGCCGACCTCCGACACCTCCCCCTCCCAGCCGAGATCCCGCAGTGTCTGCGGGTCGAAGTCGCCCCGGTAGTAGACCGCCAGGTCCCAGTCGCTGTCGGGGCGGTGGGTGCCCTGGGCCCGGGAACCGCCGAGGGTAACCGCCTCGACGGCCGGAAGGGCCGCGAGCCGGTCGGCGGTGGCGGACAGGAAGGTCGCGTCGTCATGTGCGGAGATGGACATGGCGACCATCATCGCGGATGACGTATCCGGTCGGCGATGAGGTTTCCGCCGGGCCGGTGGCCAGCGGAGGCAGCGGCCCCGCCGGTCTCACCGAGCACTTCGGCACCCGGTCGTCTCCGCACCGGCACCCGCCTGAGGCCACCACCGCACAGGCCGCGCCGAACGTTCCCGCCTTCCAGTCTTCTCCTCACCGGCACCCGTCGGAGGCCGCCAGCCGAGCGGAGCGGATGTCAGACGTTCCCGGTCGCGCAGGTCACGACGGGCGTTTCCGAACGTGCGGTCATCTCCGCACCGGTTCGGCCTCAGGCTGCTCCGACCGTACGGTTCTGTACGTCCCCCAGCGCAGGAGGCGTTCGGCCGGGCCCCGGACCCCCGCGCGGCGCATGAGGTCGGCCAGGACCACGGTGGCCGACCAGACGGCGACGCCGAGCAGGACGGCGGCGGTCCCGGACAGCCGTGGCCCCAGGTCGAGGGCGTAGGGCGCGAACAGCACGATCCAGCCCACCGACTGCAACAGGTAACAGGTCATGGAGCGCTGGCCGGTGGCGACCAGGGCCCGCACGACGGGCCCTCCGCGGTCACCGAGGCGGACCGCGACCAGCGCGATGAGCGCGGCGTAGCCGAAACCGCCCGCGTAGCCGGTCAGGACGTGCAGCCAGCCCACACCTGCCTTGAGCACGAACTCGGGCACCCACAGCTCGGTGGCCACCAGGGCCTGCGGCAGTCCGCCGACCACGGCCACCGGAATACCGACAAGGGCGACGCGGCGCAGCAGCCCGAGGTGGAGCTCGGGCTGTTCCATGAGGCGGCGGCGGGCCGCCCAGACTCCGACGAGGAAGGGGAACACCGAACTCGCCACGAGCATCGGGGTCATGACCGGCCAGGTGAACAGGCGTGTGACCATGTCGGCCAGCGGGTCCTGGGTGAGGACCCCGCCCGCCTCGGGGTCGGAGAGCGGGAGGCTGTTCATGACCGCGTAGAACAGCGAGCCCAGGGAGGCCCAGGTGAGGGCGTGGGCGAGCAGGCGCCGGTCACCGGCGTGCAGCAGACCCGCGAACATCAGGGCGATGAGCCCGTAGACCGCGACGATGTCGCCGAAGAAGAGCAGGACCGTGTGCAGGAGCCCGATCAGCACCATCCACCGGCCGCGTCGGCGCACCAGTGAGCGCACCCACGGCTCCGGACGCCCCTCGGCGGTGCGGCGCAGGTGGATCCAGGCGAGCCCGTAGCCGAACAGCGCCGCGAACATGGGGTACCCGCGCGCCTCGGCGAACAGCATCAGCAGGGCGGTGGAGGCGGCGTCGAGGAGGCCGCCCGAGGCGGAGCCCTGACCCGCGGTGGCCATCACCCAGACGATGTGCGCGTGCACGACGGCGATGACCAGCAGCATCACCCCGCGTGCCAGGTCGGGCGCCAGGGAGCGCCGGTCGAGTGCCACGCCCCCGGTCGGAGGCGGCGGGGAGGGGGGAAGGGACATACTGAACTCCGATCACACGGAAGGGGATAGTATTGGATACGGACGCGTATCCAATCCCCTTCTAAGATACGCCATCGTAGCTTAGTTGGGAAGAGCATGGTTGACCGGGAGCGGCCGCGGGTCGACGACGAGGCGCGGGAGACGGCGCCGGACACGCGGGAGGAGGCGCCCCGGGCCACGCGCAGACGCGGGCGGGAGCTGCTGAACGCCATCCACGAGGCGGTCATCCTGGAGGCCGCGGACGTCGGTGTCGCCCGCCTGTCCATGGAGGGGGTCGCCCGCAGGGCGGGCACGGCCAAGACCTCGCTGTACCGGCGCTGGCCCACGCCGGGGGACATCCTGCTGGACGCGATGTACCACACCTACCCGCAGGAGGTCCCCACTCCGGGCGCCGACGACCTGCGCGGGGACCTCGTCAGGGCCCTCATGCTCCTGCGCGACACCATGAACCGGTCCCTGGGGCAGGCGATGTTCTCCGTGGTCGCCGAGGCCAGGCACCACCCCGAGCTCTACGACCGGTTCGTGCGGGAGGTCTTCGACTCCCGTGGGGGGCGCTTCACCCGCACCGTCCTCGAGCACTACGTCGACCACGGCAGGCTCGACCCCTCCCGCGTCACCTCCGTCACCGTCGACATCGGTGAGGCCATGCTCATCAAGTACGCGATGGACCACCAGGGGCCGCCCGACGGGGAGTACGTGGAGAGGATCGTGGACGAGGTGATCCTGCCCGTCCTCGGCCTGGATCCGCGCGCCGCCTCCCCCGCCGCTCCGGAGGAGCGCTCTTCCGCGCCCTCGGACGGTTAGCGCACGCGGCGGCCCGGAGTTCCGCCGACGGGCGCGTCGCCGACGGCGGGCCCGGACCGGGCCGCCCGGCGGAAGCCGCCGGTAGCGCGAACCGCTGGGACCAGGGCGCGCGGTGGGACAGGCCGGTGGTGCCGTCCGTGCCGTAAACCGCTGGGAACCGGGCGGGTGACGGGGCTAGGGTGCGGGGCATGCGCATCCCTCCGTCCGTGGACGCCGCCCGCGCCGAGGAACTCGACGTGGGGCTCTCCGGAGCCCGCGTGGCCCGGCTGTTCGACGCCCGGGACCGGCCCTTCGCGGTGCTCAAGTCGGTGGACGCCGACCGCCCCGACCTGGTGGCCGAACTCCTGGGCCAGGAGCGGCGCCTGCGCTGGCTGGCCGGACGGGGGCTGCCGGTGCCGCACGTGCTGGACTCGGGCGCCTGGGCGGGGCTGCGCTGGCTGACCATGAGCCACCTGGACGGGCGCGCCGCCCACGAGCCCTGGCCCGCCGGGGACCGGTCACGGGTGGTCGACCTGCTCGCCCGGGCCGCCCGCGCGCTGCACCGCGTTCCGGCCGCGGGGTGCCCCTTCGACATGACGCTGTCCGCCCAGCTCGAACGGGCGCGGGAGCGGGTCGCCTCCGGGCTGGTGGAACGCTCCTGGGCCGCCGCGGGCAAGGAGGGGCCGCCCGCCGCCGAGGTGCTCTCCGGGCTGGCCGACCTGGCGCGCGCCCTGGGCCCGGGACGGACCGCGCTGCTCCACGGCGACTACTGCCTGCCCAACGTGCTGCTCGACACCGGCTCCGTGCGCGGCGGTGCGGCACGCGCACACCGGTCCGCGGGCGGGGGCATCGGTCCCGCACGGCCGGACGGTCCCCCGCCCGCCGGGGACGGCCGAGCGGACGGCTGGGCCCTGGTGGACCTGGGGCGGGCCGGGCTGGGGGACCCCCACGCGGACCTGGCCGACATGGTGGGCAGCCTGCTCAGTCCGATGAACCCGCAGTTCGGGCCGCGGGACGCCGAACGGTTCCTGGACGCCTACGGGCGGGAGGACGTCGACCCCGAACGGCTGCGGCTGTGCGCCGGGGTCGGCTCCTTCTTCTGGCCCGTGTGAGGGCCCCGGCCGGAGCGGCCGGGGCACGTGACGGCGCCGTGCCCTCCCCCTACCGTGGACCGCCGTCACCGTTGCCGTGGCCGTGGTCCGCGTTGCGCTCACCGGCGCGGGATCCGGCCTCGCCCAGGCGCCGGTGCCGTCGCTGGATCCTGCGCGCCCTGGTGGCCAGCGGCGCCTTGCGTTCGCGCTGGAGGCCCGACCCCTCCGCGAACTCGGCGTGCAGCGAGCGCACGAGCCCCACCATCATGAAGAAGCCGATCACGAAGAAGGGCAGCCCGAACACGATGATCGTCTGTTGCAGGGCGTCCAGGCCGCCCACACCGGAGGCGGTGAGCACGGTCGCGGCGACGACGCCTTCGGTGATCCCCCAGAACACCCGCTGCCGGGTGGGGTTGTCGCTCTTGCCGGAGCAGAGCATGTCCACCACCAGAGAGGCCGAGTCCGAGGAGGTGGTGAAGAAGATGATGACGATGAGGATGGCCACCACCGACACGAACGTGGTCAGTGGGAAGTGCTCCAGGAAGGCGAACAGGGAGCCGGGGATGTCCTCCTGCGTGACCACCTCGTCCACCAGGCCGCCGCCCTGGTTGCGTTCGATGTCGAAGGCGGACAGGCCGAACACGCTGAACCACACGACGCTGAACGCGGTGGGCGCGGCCAGCACGCCGAGGATGAACTCCCGGATGGTCCGGCCCCTGGAGATGCGGGCGATGAAGATGCCGACGAAGGGCGACCAGGTGATGGTCCACGCCCAGTAGAAGACGGTCCAGGAGCCCTGCCAGCCGGTGTTGGCGAAGGTGTCGTTCCAGAACGACAGCGGGACCAGCATCTCCAGGTAGACGCCGGTGGTCTCGATGATCCCCTTGGCCAGGTAGAGCGTCGAGCCGGCGAGGAAGACGAAGACCAGCAGCCCCACGGCCATGTAGATGTTGATCGTGGACAGCCACTTGATGCCGACGTCGAGGCCGGTGGCCACGGAGATCACGGCGACGGTGGTGACGATCGCGATGAGGATCAGCTGGCTGACGCGGCTCTCCTCCAGGCCGAACAGGGTGTTGAGGCCGCTGTTCATCTGGAGGGTGCCCAGGCCGATGGTGACGGCGACGCCGAACAGCGTTCCCAGGACCGCGACGATGTCGATGGTCCGCCCGATGGGGCCGTTGATCCGGTCCCCGAGGAAGGGCTGGAAGACCGAGCTGACCCGGAAGGGCAGGCCCTTGCGGTACACGAAGTAGGCGAAGGCGAGCCCGGGCAGGCAGAAGATCGTCCAGGTGTGCAGGCCGAAGTGGTAGAGCGTGAAGCCCATCGCCTCCTCGGCCGCCTCGACGGTCTGCGGGTCGACCCCGGAGCGCGGCGGCTCGGCGTAGTGGCTGATGGGTTCGGCCACGCCCCAGAACATCAGGATGCTGCCGATGCCGGCGGCGAACAGCATGGCGAACCAGATGGGGTTGCTGTAGTCGGGCGTGCTCTCCGGCGGTCCCAGTCGTACGCGCCCGAACCTGCTGAACGCGATCCAGATCAGGAAGACGAGGAAGGTGGTCACACCGAGGACGTAGAACCATCCGAGGTTGGTGAGGATCCAGCCGGAGGTGGTTCCGAAGACGGCGTCCACCGTGTCGGTGAAGAAGATCGCGGACACCACGAAAACGATGGTCAACGCGGCGGACACGAAGAAGATCGCCGGGTTCGTCTCGAGCCCCAGCCTTTGCGCCAGCTTTTGGAACATGCCGATTGCTTTCTGGTGATTCGGGGACGTTCGTCGAGGGACAAGGGCCCGTCAGCCCGCACCGACCTCGGGCAAGGATACGTCCTTGGGGCGGGGTTCCCTGTTTATCCTTCCTTTTGCGGAGAGTCGGGAACGTCCTTACCCGCCACCATTAGCAACACACCGAAAACTCGCTGTTTAAATATGCCGAAAGCCACATTAGGCATGTTCTTGGAGGTTTGAGTACGCTACGCGGGCTTTCGCGCGGATACGTACCACCCCGTCACCGCACACGGGAACCGCGGGGAGAAGACCCGGAACGTCGGCCTGGAGCGGGCCGGGCGACGCCTGCGAACCACGCGTCGCGGCGCTCTCCGCCCCCGCGCGGAAGGGGTCGGGGCGCTGGGAAGAGGAGGGCGGGCCCTCCGACGGGCTCCGCCCCCGCACGGAGGGGTCAGGCGTCGAGTGCGCCCAGCAGCTCGCGCACGCGCTCCGGCTGCTCGTACAGCGACAGGTGCCCCGCGCCCTCGATGGTGTGGACGTCGGTGTCGAGGAACCGGCGGGCCGGGCCGTGCAGGCGCGCGGGCGAGAAGAACGGGTCGTGCGACCCGGTCGCGACGGCGACCGGGGTGTGGGCCCAGGCGCGGAAGTGCTCCGCCGGCAACGGGCTGGGGGTGGACCCCGCGCGGCAGTACCGGGCCACCAGGGTCAGCCACTCGGCCTCGGCCCGGTGCTTCTCGCACTCGGTGGCGGGGCCGCTGAGGAACTCCACCAGGCGCCCGCTGGTCTGCTCGTTGGGGTGGATCATCCACGGCAGGGTGGCGCGCATGGACTCGGAGCTGACCCCGGCCGCGGTCAGGCCGGCCGGGTTGAGCAGCAGGATCCCGGCGACCAGCGGGGACGGCGTGGAGGCGAGCGCGATGGCGGCGCCGCGCGAGTGCCCCAGCACGAGGACGGGCCGGTCGGTGATCTGGGGCAGGAGCTCGTCGAGCCACGCGCCGTAGGTCTCGATCCTGGCGCCGCCGACCCTCTGGCTGCAGCTCAGGCCCGGCTGCCCGGGCAGGTCGACCAGCAGCACCGGCCGGTCCGCGGACAGCGCGCGGGCCGCGGGCACCGTGGCGGCCGCGTTGAAGTTGGTACCCGAGAGCACCAGCACCGGGGTGCCGGGGCCGCCCGCGGAGCGGAAGGCCTGCGTGCTGCCCAGACGGGTCTCCACGGGCGGGAGGGGTCCGAGTTCGGGCCACTGGCTCAGGGCTTTGTGACACCAGGCGTGCACGGAGCGCTCGGCGCTGTCGGAGCGGTACACGCGCGCGGTGCGGTGCGGGACGACGGTCATGATCTGCTTCGCCTAAGAGGAGACTGGCCGCCGTCCTTGCTTGTCGGCGCGCCAAGAGAGGACTGTACGCCTCCGTTCGGCACCACGCCACTCGGGGGCGCTCGGAGTGTCCGAACAGACACGCGAATGAGATCCGCACTCGGCACGTGGTGTCCCCGGTTGAGCCGTTCGCCCTGGTCTGAGGGTTTTCGTCCACCCCTTCCCAGCCGTGTCCGGCCCCGCTCCCCCGCCCCCGCGGGGGTGTTCCCGGACCGGGCACCGGCCCGGGAACACGCCGGTCAGCCGACCGTGGCGGGGTCCGAGCCGATCCGGCCGCCCCGGTCGAGAGCCGAGACCCGGTCCATGTCCTCGGCGGACAGCTCGAAGCCGAACACGTCGAAGTTCTCGCGGATCCGGGACGGGGTCACCGACTTGGGGATCACGACGTTGCCGAGCTGGAGGTGCCAGCGCAGCACGACCTGCGCCGCCGACCTGCCGTGCTTCTCGCCGAGGGCGGTCAGCTCCGGGTCCTCCAGCAGCCCCTTGCCCTGGCCCAGCGGGCTCCAGGCCTCGGTGAGGAGGCCGTGGCGGGCGTTGACGGCCCGCATGGCCTCCTGCGAGAAGTAGGGGTGCAGCTCGATCTGGTTGAGGACCGGGACGACGTCGGTCTCCGCGACCAGGCGGTCCAGGGTCTGCTCGGTGAAGTTGGACACGCCGATGGACCTGGCGCGGCCCTCGGCGTGGATGCGCTCCATCGCCTTCCAGCTCTCGACGTAGGCGTCCTGCCTGGGGCAGGGCCAGTGGATCAGGTACAGGTCCACGTAGTCCAGGCCGAGGCGGTCCAGGCTGGCGTCGAAGGCCTTGAGGGTGCTGTCGTATCCCTGCTCCTCGTTCCACAGCTTGGTGGTGACGAACAGCTCCTCGCGGGCGATGCCCGACTCGGCCAGGGCCCGGCCCGTGCCCCGCTCGTTGTCGTAGATCCTGGCGGTGTCGATGCTGCGGTACCCGGTCTCCAGGGCGGTCGCGACCGCGGCCTGGGCCTCGTCGTCGGGAACCTGCCAGACGCCGAACCCGAGTTGGGGCATGGTGAGGCCGTTGTTCAGCGTGACGTGCTGCATGAGCGCCCTTCTGTCGTGGCGGATTCGTTGTTCCTCGTGGGGTGGTCCCCCATGGTGGCCACCTGGAGTGCACTCCAGGCAAGCGGTTCAGGGTGTGAGGTGGACCAGCATCTTGCCCGTGTTGGCGCCCCGCATCATGCCGAGGAAGGCCCGCACGGCGTTGTCGATGCCGTCCACGACGGTCTGCTCGCTGCGCAGCCTGCCGTCGACGATCCACCCCGAGGCGCGCTCGGCGTACTCCTTCATCAGGTGGCCGTGGTCTCCGGCGATGAACCCGCGCAGGGTGAGGCGCTTGCCGACGGCCAGGAAGAGGTTGTCGGGACCGGGCTCGGGCTTGGTGGCGTTGTACTGGGAGATCGCCCCGCACAGGGCGATCCGGCCGTGGTCGCGCATCGCGGCGATGGCGGCCCTCAGGTGGTCGCCGCCGACGTTGTCGAAGTAGACGTCGATCCCCTCGGGCGCGGCCTCGGCGAGCTGCTCCTCCAGGCGTCCCTCGCGGTAGTCGATGGCGGCGTCGAAGCCGAAGTCCTCCAGGAGGCGGCGCTTCTTCTCCGGACCGCCAGCGGAGCCGACCACCCGGGACGCGCCCAGCTGGCGGGCGATCTGGCCGGCGGCGGAGCCGACCGCGCCCGCGGCGCCGGAGACGAACACCACGTCGCCCTCGCGCACCGGGGCGATCTCGGTCAGGCCCGCGTAGGCGGTGAGGCCGATCATGCCCAGCACGCCGAGGTAGGCCTCGGCGGGCGCCAGGGAGGCGTCCACCGCGCGCACGGACTCCGCGGGCAGCAGCGCGTACTCGCGCCATCCGGCCGAGTGCAGGACGGTGGTGCCCACGGGGACGTCGTCGCTGCCGGAGGCGGTGACCACGCCCACGGCGCCGCCGTCCATCGGCTCGCCGAGCCGGAACGGGGGGACGTAGGACTTGGCGTCGTTCATGCGGCCGCGCATGTACGGGTCCACGGACATCCAGTCGTTGCGCACCAGGACCTGTCCGGGACCGGGGTCGGCGACGGTGGTCTCCACGAGGGAGAAGTCGGTGGGCTCGGGCTCGCCGACGGGACGGGCCACCAGGTGGACCTCCCTGCTGGTGACGGACATGACGTGACCTCCGTGACTTCGCTGGGTGTTGGCGCGGTGACCCGCGGACCGAACAGACACTAGTCCGACCACCCATTCACCGACCAATAAAATCGGCGAGGTGAGCTATAGGAATGTCAATGGTTCGGGCACGGCGGCCGATCCGCGGCCCGGCGGGCCGCTCGATCTTCAGCAGTTGAGGACCTTCCTGGCGGTGCACCGGTCGGGGTCCTTCACCGCCGCCGCGCAGTTGCTGCGGCTGTCGCAGCCCACGGTCACCACCCAGATCCGTTCCCTGGAGCGGCGGCTCGGACACCCCCTCTTCGAGCGGCTGCCCCGGGGGGTGGCCCCGACCGCCGAGGCCAACGACCTGGCCGCACGCGTGGCCGGGCCCCTGGACGCGCTGGAGGTGGTCGCCGGGCGCGACGGCGGCGGCGCGTCCGCGTCGCCCGCGCCGCTGCGCGTGGCGGGCCCCGCCGAGGCGCTGCACGCGCTGGTGCTGCCCGCGCTCGCGCCCCTGGTGGAGGGCGGCGTACGGCTGCGCGTGCGCACCGGTCCGGCCGAGGACCTGCTGGAGGAGCTGCGCCGGGACCGGCACGACCTGGTGGTGTCCGCGGTGCGGCCGCGGGGGCGGACCCTGGTCGCCGAACCCCTCGCCGACGAGGAGTTCGTGCTGGTGGCGTCGCCGGCGTGGGCGGACCGGATCGGCCGCGACCGGCTCCTGCGCCAGGGCGCCTCCGCGCTGTGCGCGGTCCCGCTGGTGGCCCACGACGACGAGCTGTCGGTCCTGCGCCGCTACTGGCGTCAGGTGTTCGGGGTGCGGCTGACGTGTGCGCCCGCGGTCACCGCACCCGACCTGCGCGGGGTGATGTCGGCCGTCACGGCGGGGGCGGGGGTGACGGTGCTGCCGCGCCACCTGTGCCGGGAGGCGCTGGCCGAGGGGCGCCTGGTGGCGCTCCTGGCCCCGGAGGAGCCGCCGGTCACCACGCTGTACCTGGTACGGCGCCCGGGGGTGGCGGACAACCCGTGCCTGGAGGAGGTGCACCGGCGCCTGGTGGCGGCCGCCCGCGCCTGCTGAGGGGCCGCCCGGGGGCTCGGTGCCGCCGGGGTCGGGTACGCCGGCGCCCCGAACCCGTGCCGCGGTGGTGTAGTCCTGACCCGTGGAGGGCGGACGGCGGCGTCCGCTCCGGAGAGGACGGCGATGGAACGCGTAGAGGCACCGGGAAGCGGCACGGAACCGGCGGACGGCGAGGCCTCCGGGACCCCTGACCGCTCCCCCGCGGTGACCGTCATGGTCGCGCTGGCCGCCGCGGGGTTCGCGGTGTTCGCCCTGCTGCGGGTCCCGGGCCTGGAACGGGGCTGGCCCCTGGTGCCCGCGCTGGCCTTCACGCCCTACGTGCTGGCCGCCGCGCCGCTGGCGGCGGTGGTGGCCGGGCTGCTGCGGCGCTGGGGGTCCATGGCGGTCCTGACCGCGGTGACGTTGGCGCTGGCCGCCGTGGTCGTGCCCCGCGCGGTGCCGTTCGGCGTGACCTCGGCGGGTGGTCCGGTCGTGCGGATCATGACCCTGAACACGCTCGGCGGCGGCGCCGACGCGGCGCGGGTGGTGTCGCTGGCGCGCGACCGGGAGGTGGACGTGCTCACCCTCCAGGAGGTCACCCCCGACCTGGTGCGCGAGCTGTCCGCCGCCGGGCTGGACGACCTGCTGCCGCACGCCGTCGACCGCTCCGACCCCCGGGGCGTGCACGGGAGCACCGTCCACTCGGCCTTCCCGCTCACCGACACCGGCGGCGGGGAGGCGGGCCACGACACGTTCGCGATGCCGACCGCCGTCGTGCGGCTGCCCGAGGACGGCGACGGCGACGGGGAGGACGACGTGCTGGAGGTGACGTCGGTGCACGTTCCGCCTCCGCTGTCCCCCGCCTACACCGGCTCCTGGCACGGGGTGCTGGAGGGCCTGGCCGAGGTGGGCGACCCGGACACGATGCGGGTCCTGGCCGGGGACTTCAACGCCACGCTCGACCACGCGGCGCTGCGCGAGGTCCTGGACGCGGGGTACCTGAGCTCGGCCGCGGTCCTGGGTGAGGGGCTGGAGCCCACGTGGCCGGTGGGGCGGGCGGTGCCGGGCCTGGCCATCGACCACGTGCTGGTGCACCCCCGGATGGGCGTCGACGGCCTGGAGGTCGTGGAGGTGACCGGCACCGACCACAGGGCGGTGCTGGTCGAGGTGTCCCTGCCCTCGCCCCGGTAGGCGTCCCGGCGTCCCGGCGTCCCGGCGTCCCGGCGTCCCGGCGAGGACGGTACGGGAATAGCCTGGCCCGTCCTCGCCCTCACACCGGCGGCACCGTCTACCGTCACTCCATGAGCGAGTTGACCGAACCGATCACGGGAACGCCCCTCCAGGTGGTCCTGCCCGACGAGTCCGCGCGGATGTCCCCGAGAACCCTCGTCGAACTGGGGGTCCGCGCCGAGGAGCTGGGTGCGGACGCGGTGTGGCTGCCCGACCACCTGCTGCCGCCCGCGCCGTACGGCCGCACCTTCGGCGGCGTGTACGAGCCGCTGGTGACCCTGGCCCACCTGGCGGCCCTGACCCGGCGGATCCGGCTGGGCACGTCGGTGCTGGTGGCACCGATGCGCGACCCGTTCGTGCTGGCGAAGCAGGTGGCGACCCTGGACGCCCTGTCCGAGGGGCGCTTCGTGCTGGGTGTGGGGACCGGCTGGTCGCGCGAGGAGTTCGAGGCCGTGGGGTCGGACTTCGCCACGCGCGGCGCCCGGACCGACGAGACGCTGCGGTTGCTGCGGCACCTGTTCGAGGGCGAGGGGCCGTTCGAGGGGCGTTTCCACTCCTACGAGCGCGGGGTGTTCGCGCCCCGTCCGGCGCGGCGCGTACCCGTGATGGTGGGCGGCACGTCCGACCGGGCGCTGCGGCGGGCCGCCGAGTGGGCCGACGCGTGGCAGGGCGTGGGACTGGACACGGCGGGGTTCGTGGAGGCCCGGAACCGGCTGCGGGAGCTGACCCCGCGGCCGGTGCGCGCGGGAACGCGGATCGCCTGGGCCGGGGGCGAGGAGGAGTTCGAACACGCCGTCGGGCTGTTCCGGGAGCTGACCGCCGCCGGAGCGGACGCGGTGGCGGTGTGGTTCGGCGACGCGGAGGGCTTCGGCGATCGGATGGAGCGGTTCGCGGCGGCGCTGCGCTGACAGAGGGCACCGGGCCGGGCGACGACGCCGCGCCGACCGGCGGTGCCGGGCCGGTGCGGCGTTCCTACTTCTGCCCGCCGAAGAGCCCGCGGCCTCCGTACTTCTTGTGGATGGCCTGCTTGGACACGCCGAGTACCCCGGCGATCTCGGCCCAGGTGGAGCCGCGGTTGCGGGCGCGGCGGACGAGGACGGCCTCGATCCGCTCCATCTCCCTGCGCAGCCGGACGGTGGCGTCCAGACCCACCAGCGGGTCGTCGGCTCCGGTGGTGCGGGCGAGGGCGGTCAGCTGTTCGGCGTCCATGGGTCAACTGTAATTGACATGCCCGTGGTGGCACACCCGTCTCCGGGCGCGTCCTCGTCGGGCAGGCGGAAGGCGGCCGGTTGCCGTGCCGGATCCGGCCGGTCCCCGCTCCCGACGGTCCGGCGGTCGCGGATGGCACCCTGGAGTGCCTGACGAGGACCGGACGAGGGAGTGACGTGGGCGGCTACGACGAGGCGACCGTGCTGTTCGACCTGGACGGCGTGCTGGTGGACTCCACCGCGAGCATCCGCGCGGGACTGACCGCGTGGGCCGTGGAACGCGGCCTGGACGTCGGCGCGGTGCTCGAACACCACCACGGGCGGACCGACGTGGACCTGGCCCGCCTCTTCGCCCCGCACCTGGACCCGCTGGCCGAGGCGCCACGGATCGAGGACCACGAGGCCGCCGCCGGGGACGGCGTCCGGGGCGTGCCCGGCGCACGCGAACTCCTGACCGAACTCGACGCGCACGGACGCCCCTGGGCGATCGTCACGTCCGGGAGCGACCGGATCGCGCGTTCGCGGATCGCGACGGCGGGGCTGCCCCTCCCCCGCGTGCTGGTGACCGCCGACCAGGTGGCCCGGGGCAAGCCCCACCCGGCCCCGTACCTGCTGGGCGCCGAGCGCATGGGGGTCGCCCCCGGGCGGTGCGTGGTGGTGGAGGACTCCGTGAGCGGCGTCCGCTCCGGACTGGACGCGGGGATGCCCGTGGTGGCCGTGGCCTCCACGACCGACCCCGGGGACCTCGCGCACGCGACCACCGTGGTGGCGGACCTCGAAGCCGTGGCCGCTCTGCTGTTCCCGTAAGCTCCGCCCCGGACCGACCCCGCCCGCGACGCGGGCGAGCGCTCCGGGGAGCCGGACCTCCGCTCCCCCGGAACCGCTCGGGCGGGGTCCTGACGACCGCGTCCGGCCGCGCCCGAACGCCTGACGACGAACGGAGCACCCTTGAACGAGGGCATCACCATCGACCGGGCCCGCGCCGAGGACGTGGCGGCGATCGTCGCCATGCTCGCCGACGACGAGCTGGGCGCCCGGCGCGAGGACCCCGGGGACCTGGCCCCCTACCTGGCGGCCTTCGGGGTGATCGACGCCGACCCGCACCAGTTCCTGGCGGTGGCCCGCCGCGGGGTCCGGGTGGTGGGAACCCTCCAGCTGACGTTCCTGCCGGGCCTGTCCCACCGGGGCGCCACCCGCGCCCAGGTGGAGGCGGTGCGGGTGCGCTCCGACGTGCGCGGCGGCGGCCTGGGCACGGACCTGCTGGTCTGGGCCGAGGAGGAGGCCCGCCGCCGGGGAGCCGCCATGCTCCAGCTGACCTCGGACGCCTCGCGAGAGGACGCCCACCGCTTCTACGAGCGGTTGGGGTACACCGCCTCCCACGTCGGCTTCAAGAAGCGGCTCGACTGACCGGACGCGGGACCGGGTGGGCGATCACCCGTCACGCCACAGACCGGCCAGGTCCCCTTCGTCGAAACCGTGCCGACGGGCCGTACCGTCCATGTCGCGCCGTGGGAGCGGGGGGAGCGTGTCCGCGCGCGCGGCGACGAGCGTGGTGAGGGCCGTCCGAGCGCGCTCCTCACCGGTGTCGCGGCACGTGTGCGGCCCGGTACGCGGACGGGCTCGCGCCCGTGTGGTTCTTGAACGCGGAGCTGAACGCGAACGCGCTCCCGTAGCCCACCCGGGCGGCCACGGCCTCCAGGCCAAGCCCCGGGCTGGCGGTGAGCAGGTCGCAGGCCACCGTCAGCCGCCAGGTGCGCAGGTAGGTCATCGGAGGGGTGCCCACGGCCCGCTGGAAGCGCGCGGCCAGAGTGGCGCGGGAGACCGCGCACTCCCCCGCCAGGGCCTCCAGGGTCCAGGGTTCGGCGACGCGCTCGTGGACCAGTTCCAGCGCCCGCGCGACGACGGGGTCGCTGCGGGCGGTGAGCCAGTTGGGCGCGCTGTCGGGGTTGTCCTCCAGCCAGGCGCGCACCGCCATCACCAGCAGACAGTCCAGGAGCCGGTCGTTGAGGCTGGTCTGGGCGACGTGGCCGGTGGTGATCTCGCGGGCGAGCAGCTCCACCAGGGCGGGGTCGACCCGGCCCTCGGGGAGCACCGCCAGCGACGGCAGCGCGGTCAGGGCGAGGCGTCCGACCTCGCTGTCGTCGAGGTAGGCGCCCACGACCATGGTGTCGGTGCCGTCGGGGTCGTTTCCCCAGGTGCCGACGCCGTGGCTCATGGACACGTGGACCTCCGCGCCGTCGCGGGCCACGCACCGCCCACCCGGCAGTGCGGTGACGGTGGGCTCCCGGCCCGGGCTGTCGGCGATCACGTAGGGCTCCGGGCCCCGCACGAGCACCAGGTCGCCGGGACCGGCCTCGGCCTCCTCCCCGCGCGCCGCCACCCAGGAGTGCCCGGAGGTGACCACGACCAGGGTGAGCGCGGCCTCGTCACGGATGTCGATGCCCCAGGGCGGACTCATGACGGTGCGCAGGGTGAAGGCGCCGCGCGCGCGTGGCCCGTCCAGGAGGTGCACGAGGGGGTCCATGGCCTCACCCTAGTGACGCGGACGGGAGGGCGGCGACCTCCCGCCGGACAGGCGGGGTGCCCTCCGGAACGGCGCCGACCGTCCGCCCGGTCAGGTCCGCTCCGGAGCCCTCCGGACCGTTCCGGGGCGCGGGCCGGGGAAGGAGGGGGGACGGAGCGGGGGACGGGGGTGGAGCCCGGGAACGGCGGGAACCGCGCCGGATTTCAGACGAACGCTTATGCACACCAGCTTTCTGGCTATGTTCCGTCCGGCCTGCGACTGGTGGACTGGGAGACATGACCACACAACACGTCCTCGTCACCGGCGGCACCGGCATGACCGGCCGCCGCGTCACCCGCCTGCTGCGCGAGCGCGGCGCCGACGTCCGGGTCGGCTCCCGCTCCGGCCGGCCCCGCTTCGACTGGCACGAACCCGCCACCTGGGACGCCGTCCTGGAGGGGGTCGCCTCCGTCTACCTGTGCTACCACCCAGACCTGGCCTTCCCCGGGGCCAGCGAGACCGTCGCCGCGTTCGCCTCCCGCGCCGCCCGGAGCGGCGTACGGCGCGCGGTGCTGCTGTCCGGCCGCGGAGAGGAGGGGGCCGAGCGCGCGGAACACGCCGTGCGCGCCGTGTTCCCCGGCCTGACCGTGCTGCGCTGCTCGGTCTTCGCGCAGGACTTCTCCGAGAGCTTCCTGCTCGGGCCGGTCCTGGAGGGCACCGTGGCCCTGCCCGTGCCGGACGTGTCCGAGCCGTTCGTCGACCTCGACGACGTCGCCGAGATCGCGGCCCGGGCGCTGACGGAGGACGGGCACGGCGGTGAGCTGTACGAGCTGACCGGCCCCCGGTCCCTGACGTTCACCGAGGCCGCCCGCCTGATCGGCGAGGCCGCCGGGTATCCCGTCGTCTGCCGCCATGTCCCGCCGGAGGAGTTCGTCGCCGGGGCGGTCGCCGCGGGGCTGCCCGCGGAGGTGGCCCACGGTCTGACCGAGCTGTTCGGCGAGATCCTGGACGGCCGCAACTCCGAGCCCGTCGACGGGGTGGAGAAGGCGCTGGGCCGCCCGGCCTCGGACTTCACCGGGTACGTCCGCCGGGCCGGGGCCGCCGGGGCCTGGAAACGCTGAGCGCGTGGGGGCCGGACGCGGCCGTGGAGTTCGGGGCGGGCGTCGAAGGCGGCGCCCCTCACTCGGCGGGCAGATGGTCCTGGCGCACGGCGTTGACACCCGCCTGGAACCGGCTCTTCGCGCCCAGACGCACCATGATCTCCGACGCGAACCTGCGGGCGGTACGGGGGGAGACGCCCAGTCTCCGCGAGATCACCTCGTCCGTGTGCCCCTCGGCGAGCAGGCGCAGCGTCTCGGTCTGCTGGGGCGTCATCCCGTGATCGGTGTCCCTGTTCTGTACGGGCCCCAGCTCACGCGCCTCACGCCAGACGGCCTCGAAGAGCGAGCACAGCGCCGCGACCAGGCCCGGCGTCCTGATCAGGACCGCTCCCTTGGCCGTGTCCTGATCGTCCGCGGCGACGAGGGCGACGCTGCGGTCGCAGACGATCATCCGCGTGGGCAGTGTCGGCGCGGTGCGCACCTGAGCCCCGAGTTCCACGAGGCTCTTGGCGTGGGCCACGCTGCCCGGGTCGTTGGTCAGGCTGTCCAGGTACACGGTCCGCATGCGCACGCCCCTGTCGAGGAGCCTGCGGTTGAGGGGCCGCGCCGCCTTGATGTTCTCCGCGGTCTGCGATCCGCCCGGGGCGAAGGTCAGGAATTCCTCCCGGACCTGCTCGTTGAGCATGCGCAGATTGTCCCGGACCTGTTCCAGGCCCCAGATCACCGTCGGTTCCGATTCCCCGGTCGTGGTGGAACCGCTGTCGGAGAACTGGGCGATCAACTCCATGGCCACCGTCCGGCTCTCCTCCAGACGCTGTTGCTGTCTGGCCAGTTCAGCCTGCTGGTGGGAGAGCAGGAGTTGCATTCCCAGCTCCGGGTTGACCGCGTGCAGTCGCCCGCTCGCCTGGTTCGAGGGCCGGACCAGCGTCAGCTCGTTCAGCAGGTCCAGGGCCCGGCGAATCCGGCCCTCGGAGAGGTCGAGCCCGACCGCGAGTTCGGCCACCCCGTCGTCGGGATGGGAGAGCATACGCCGGTAGACCGCCTCGGCCACGGGTTCGATACCAAGACCGCCCAACTCCGCTTCCCACCCTCGTGAACGCCGCCACGTCCCCATTGGCGGCCGTTTCCAGAACCAATGTTCTTATATCACAAGAAAGGCGATCCTGTACATTTATCCGACGAATGAGAGAATTCGGGTGTTTTGTTGTTAGATAATACTTATTGTGTAGTTCAGAATCGGAAACGGGGCGGCCGGGAACGCATTACCGCTCGGCCGCCCTCCGCCGCAGGTAGCGCGCCCAGTTCACCGCTACGCCGCCGACCGCGGCCAGACACGCCGCGAGGATGAGCGAGGACAGGATCCACTCCCGGGAGCCGTCGGGGCCGTAGACACGGTTGGAGGCCCCCGCGTCCACGGAGGGGATCCGCTCGCCCTCCCGGCAGGTGTCGCGCCCGGCCGCGTGCAGGTAGACCCCGCGCGGCTCCCCTCCCCCGGCACTGGTGAAGGTGCCGTTGCAGGTGCACGACTCGTGCCCGGGGTGCTGGACGCACGTGAGGCTCGACGCGACGAACACACCCGGTACGCCCTCACCGCGAGCCGCGCGCAGCCCCTGTTCCAGTCCGGAGAACCCCACGTAGGCCACCATGGCGACGAGGACCAGCAGGACGACGGAGAACTGCGGTGACGGTCGCCGGGGACTCCCGGCGGCGCGCCCTGGGCCGAACCCGCCGCCGTCCGGACGGGTGTCGTCGGAACCGGTGACGCCGTGGTCGCCGTCGGAGGTCTCGGCGCCACCGCGGATGTCATCGTCACTCGTACCGGTGTCCCTCATGTCGGTCACGCCCTCTCCCCCGCCTCGTCACGGTCCCGCGCGGGCTCCTCGCCCGTGCCGTCCTCGCGGACCTCCTCGTCCGTGCCGCGCGGCAGGCTGAAGGCCAGCAGCCCGGCGACGGCGCACAGGGCGGCGGCCATCAGCCACACCGGGCCGTAGCTTCCGCCCACGTCACGGGTGAAGCCGCCGAAGACCGCCATCGCCCCCGCGCCGACCTGGTGGACGGCGTTGACCCATCCGAAGACGATGGCCCCGTCGGCACCGAAGATCCGACGGCACAGCAGGATGGTCGGGGGCACCGTCGCGACGTCGAGCAGGCCGAACACCACGACGAAGGTCACCATCGCCGCCCCGGCGTTCGGACCGAACAGCACGGGCAGCGCGGCCAGCAGGGCGCCCCGCCCCACGTAGTAGACGACCAGGAGCGCACGCGGGTCCACCCGGTCGGTGAGCCACCCGGACAGGATCGTTCCCACCAGGGAGAACACACCGATCGTCGACACCAGCGCCGCGGCGACCGTGACAGCCATCCCGTGGTCCTGCGCGGCGGGCACGAAGTGGGTCCAGATGATGCCGTTGGTGGTCGCGCCGCACACGGCGAAGGTCCCCGCCAGGATCCAGAACCGGCGGCTGCGTACCGAGGAGAACAGGACCTCCACGGTTCGGCGCGCCGCCCCCCGGTCCGCCCGGGGCCGCTCCACGAAGACCGGGGAGCCGTAGGGGCGCTGCCCCAGGTCGGCCGGGTGGTCACGGAGCACCAGGGCGATGAGGACGATCATCACGCCCGCCGTCATCGCCAGGGTCACGAGGGCCGGACGCCATCCCTGGTTCTCGACGATCCAGGCCAGAGCGGGCAGGAACACCATCTGTCCGAAGGCGCTGGCCCCGGTCAGGGTGCCGATGACCAGCCCGCGGCGTTCGACGAACCAATTGTTGGTCACGGTGGCGGCGAACGTCATCGCCAGGGAGCCGGTACCCGCGCCGATGAGCATCCCCCAGTAGAGGGTGAGCTGCCAGGCGGTGGTCATGACGGTGGTCAGTCCGGCGCCTGCCACGACGGCCCCCAGAGCCACCAGGGCGACGCGGCGGATGCCGAAGCGGTCCATCAGCGCGGCGGCGAACGGGGCGATCAGACCGTAGACGACCATGTTGACCGAGGCCGCCACGCCGATCGTTCCCCGGGGCCACCCGTACTCGGCGTGCAGGGGATCGGTCAGGATCCCGGGCATAGCGGCGAAGGCCGCCGCGGCCACGATGGTCAGGCACGAGACCAGTGCGATCGACCACGCGCGGTGGAACGGGGCACGTGCGGGCTTCCCCACGGAAGCGGTGTTCTCAACCATGGCCCCAGCCTCCTCCGCGGGCCCCTCCCCCGAAAGTGACCTGAAAGCCAATATGCGCAAGAATCAGGCCATGAGGATTTTCTCGCGCCCCGACCGCCACCGCGTGGCCGTCCTGGTCCGGCACGGCCTGCTGCCCATCGAGTCGGGCATCGTCCACCGCCTGTTCGGACAGGCCCGCGGCGCCGACGGGGAACTGCTCTACGAGGTCGTCACCTGCGCGCTGGAGCCGGGGGAGGTCAGCACAGACACCGACTTCACGATCAACGTGGCCCACGGACCGGAGGCCCTCGACGAGGCGGACACGGTGGTCCTGCCCGCCGCCGACGAGGACTACGGCGAACGGCCGCACGCTCCCCTCGCGCCGGCTCTGGCCGCAGCCGTGGCGCGCATCCCGCCGACCGCGCGCGTGGCCTCGATCTGCACCGGGGCGTTCGTACTCGCCGCGGCCGGGCTCCTGGACGGGTGCCGCGTGACCACCCACTGGAAGTCCGCCGGATACTTCCGTGCCATGTACCCGGGCATCGACCTGAACCCGGACGTGCTCTACACCGACAACGGACGTGTGCTGACCGCCGCCGGGGTCGCCTCGGGCATCGACCTGGCCCTGCACATGATCCGTGTCGACCACGGCGCCGCCGTGGCCAACGAGGTGGCGCGCAGCACCGTCGTCCCGCCCCACCGCGACGGCGGCCAGGCCCAGTACATCCGCCGTCCCGTTCCCGCGCCGGAGCGGTCGGCGACGGGCCGGGCGCGCGCCTGGGCGCTGGAACACCTCCACCTCCAGCCGAGCCTGCGGGAGATGGCCCTCAAGGAGTCCATGAGCGTGCGCACCTTCACCCGCCGCTTCCGCGACGAGGTGGGGCTCTCACCCGGCCAGTGGATCGCCCAGCAGCGCCTGGACCGGGCCCGGCAGCTGCTGGAGGAGTCGGACCTGCCGGTGGACGCGGTCGCGCGCGAGGCGGGGTTCGGGACGGCGGCGTCGCTGCGCCAGCACATGCACGACGGGCTGGGGGTGTCGCCCAGCGCCTACCGGCGCACCTTCCGGGGCACCACGCCCGCGGCCTGACCGGGCGGCGGCGCCACCGCGCCGACACCGCGCGCACGAGCACCGGGACGGCGGGGGAGGACCCCGCCGTCCCGGTGCGTCCGGCCGGTCAGCGCGTCACGGCGCGACCGGACCGATCCGGTACAGGGTCTCCTCGTGGTGGCCGTCGCCGAAGTCCGCGCCGCTGAAGAGCACGCTCTTGTCCACGTCGGCGTTCCACCTCTTGGCGAACCGCTTGAGCACCATGACAATCGGCGTGTTGGCCTCGGACACGGTCGCCTCCACGTACCGGGCACCGGTCAGGAGCTCCTGCTCCACGGCGTGGTCGAAGAGCTTCACCCCGAGGAAGGGGATACCGTGCCTGGGTTTGACCGCCTCCTGCCAGACGAAGTAGGTGTCGGGCCGCTCGGGACGACGGTAACCGCTCAGGAAGCCGATGACCTCGCCGTCGAGCTCGGCCACCATCGAGGTCCGCGAGAAGTCGCGGAACCAGATCATGTAGTAGTACTCGCTGTTGTCGTCGAGTTCGTCGGAGGCGCGCACCATCTCCCAGACGGCGCGCGCGTCGGCGGACACGGGTCTGCGGAAGGCGACCCGGTCGCGTGCTGGAGCGGTGGTCGGGGCGTCGGTCGTGGCGGTCATCATATCTCCCTGGGTCTCGGTCGTGTCATGTCGTCCGCTCGGCGGCTGTCGCCGGGGCCGGTCCGGCCGCTGGCCGGGTCAGGCGTCCGCCGTGTCGGTGAGCAGGGGGTAGGCGCCGTTCTCGTCGTGGTCCTCGCGCCCGGTGACCGGGGGGTTGAACACGCAGACGAAGCGGGAGTCACGGGTCGGGCGCAGCGTGTGCCGTTCGTGCCCGTCGAGCAGGTACATGACCCCGGGGGTGATCCAGTGCTTCTCACCGGTCTCGTCGTTGGTCAACTCCATCTCGCCCTCGACGCACAGGACGGCCTCGTAGTGGTTCGCGTACCACAGGGACGTCTCGGTCCCCGCGTACACGGTGGTCTCGTGCAGGGAGAACCCCACGTTCTCCCGGGCGAGCACGATCCGCTTGCTCTCCCAGGTGCCCTTGGCACCCTTGACGTGGCGTTCGGTGTCCTCGATCTCGGCGAGGGAACGGATCAGCATGGCGGCCTCTCTCTGCGGTGGCTCGGTGGGATCGGGGCTCAGACCGCGGGGGCCCGGGTGGACAGGACGAAGTCGGTGAGGGTGTCCACGGACTCGAACACCTCGATCTCCAGGTCCTCCGGGGAGACCTCCAGGCCGATGGACTCCTCCAGACTCATGAGGACCTCCAGCATCGAGGTGGAGTCCAGGTGCAGGTCGTCGAAGAGGCGGACCCCGCCGTCCAGACTGGAGACCTCTCGCTCCAGGGCCTCGGAGAGGGCGGCTTCGAGTGCGGTGATCACGGTGGTGCGCTGCATGTTCGTCTCCTTCGGGTTACTCATGTCGTCGGTGCCGTCCGGTGCTGCTCGTCGCCCGTCGTCGCCGGTGCCGGACGAGCGGTCGTGGTGTCAGTCCCGGCCGCCTCCGTCCGAGATCAGCCGGGCGAGGCGTTCGCGGTCGACCTTGCCGTTGCCGTTGGTGGGCAGGTCGTCGAACCGGGTGCAGAACCGGGGGATCTTGTAGTCCTCGATCTCCGCGCGCATCCTCCGCAGGACCTCCTCCCTGGGAATGGCGGCGATGACCGCGAGCTGGGCGGGCCGGCCGTCGCTCGGCGGCAGGACGACCGCCGACGTCACACCGTCGACCCGGTGGGCGGCGGCCTCCACCTCGGTCGCGCTGACCCGGAAGCCGCGCTCCTTGTAGATGTCGTCCCTGCGGCCGTCGAAGTACAGGTAGCCGTCCTCGTCCTGCCAGCCGTAATCGCCCGTCCGCAGTTCCGGGAAGAGCCCGTCGCGTCGGTGGAAGCGCTCGGCGGTCAGTTCAGCGCGCCGCCAGTAACCGGCCATGACGTTGGGTCCGCGGACCACGATCTGTCCGGTCTCGCCGGCCGGAAGCCGCTCGCCGTCGTCGCCGACGACGAAGACCTCGGTACCGTCCAACGGCAGGCCGCACGAGCCCGGCCGTGCCAGGTCGCCGTCCGGCGGCATGATGGTGGCCCGCTTGCACTCGGTCAGCCCGTACATCACCTGCACCCGCAGCCCGGGCAGGGAACGCCTCAGCGAGGTGACGGTCTTCTCCGAGAGCGCCGCGCCGGTATTGGTGAGCAAGCGCAGGGAGGTGGGCCTGTGCTCGGCGCGCGCCGCCAGCCACGCCAGCCGGTCGGAGACGGCGGGCACCCCGGCCAGGACGGTCGCCCCGCTCTCGACCAGGCTGCGCAGCAGCGGCGGCCCCGACTCGGCTGCGGTGCCGAAGCGCAGCCGCGCCCCGGCCAGCAGTACCAGGTAGACCTGGTAGAGCCCGTAGTCGAAGGACACCGGCAGCGGGCAGTAGACCGTGTCGCCGGGCCGGTAGTTCAGGCGCCGCTGGATGGCGTCGGCGGCGAACAGCACCTGCTGGTGCGTGCTCACCACGGCCTTGGGCCGTGAGGTGGTGCCGGAGGTGTAGATCATGCACACCGGGTCCACCTCCAGGATCCCGGCGGCGCCGGGCTCCGGACCGGAGGAGCGCGGGAGGGGCTCCTCCGACAGGGCGAGCAGCTCCTCCGTGGTCAGGAAGTCCGCCCCCCGTGCGGCGGCCTCGGCGGCGGCCTCGGCGGTGTCGCAGACCACGACCGCGGGTTCGCTGTCGTCGAGGACGTGGGTGAGGGCGCCGCCGCGGACGCCTTCGTGCAGGAGGCTGAACACCCCGCCCGCGCGGGAGACCGCGAAGAGCGCTGTCGTGGCCGCCAACGGGTCCGCGGTGCGCACGACCACACGGTCCATACGCCCCACGCCGCGTGCGCGCAGGTGGCGGGCGATGCGGTCGCTGGCGGCGGCGATGTCGCCGAAGCTGGTGGCCCGGCGGCCGAGTGACAGGGACGGTGTGCGCGGGCTGCGTTCGGCGGCCCGGTCGAGCAGATCGTGCAGGAGGCGCGGCGCGGCGCTCATGAGGACTCCCTACCTTGTTGGGCGGATCGGGCGGACGGGGTTGAGGCGGAGGGGACCGCGCCTCGCGTGGCTTCGGAGGAGCGGCCGTCCGCTCCAGCGGCCCCGGTGGCGGTCTGCCGGCCTCACCGGGCCTCCTTCTCCTTCACCGCTTCGCGCGGGACCACGGTCGTGGCCGTCGCCGAGCACACGAGTCGGGGTTCGGGAAGGAGGCGGGCCGCACTGGGCCGGGTGCCCGGGTCGGCGGCGATCACCTTGTGGGCGCTCAGCTCCACGACCCGGCGCAGCCGGGTCCTGCGCACGAGGCGTCCCCGGACCTCCAGGTAGTCGCCGGGCGCCACGGGGGCCGAGAAGCGCACGTCGACGTAGCCGGCGAGCAGGCCCTCGTCGCCGTCCTCCCGGACGGTGATCTCGGTGACCAGGTCTCCGAAGAGGCGCAGTACGTGGGCGCCCTCCACCACGTTGCCCCCGTAGTAGGCGTCGGCCTCGTTCAGGCGCACCCTCAGGAAGGCGGTCGTCCCGCTGGTCGTGTCGGTTCCCTCCGAGGCGTGGACGGGCGCCTCCGGGTTTCCGGGCCGCTCAGTGACGGTCGGCATGTGCTCCTGGCTCCTTCTTCTCGGTACCGGTCCCCTGCGGGCACAGGGCGACGGCGACGACGACGTTCTCCTTGTGCGCGATCGACAGGGACACGGGAGGCAGTCCCATCCGTCGGGCCCGCCCGAGGAAGACCACCCGGGGCGCGCCCTCCTCCTCGCGGACCACGTGGATCTCGCGCGGAACCACGCCCTGGAACAATCCCCGGCCCAGTGCCTTGAGGACAGCCTCCTTGGCGGCGAATCGTCCCGACAGGAACTCGCTCCTGCGCCGGGAGCCCATACCGGCCGCCTCCGCCACCTCCTCCGGCGCGTAGGCGAAGCGCAGGAACCACGGCCGTTCCAGAAGCCGGTCCAGCTCCCGGCGGTCGAGGACGTCGACGCCCACCCGCGGGACGGTGGTCGGGGTGCGCGCGCTCATCGGATGCGGACGAGGCGCTGCCTGCCCAGCAGGTCCTCGGTGGTGTCGGGGAGCCGCACCAGGTGGGCGCGCCCCCGGTCGACCAGGACCTCGGCGGGGTAGCCATGGCTGAGGAACAGCCCGGGCGAGGCGGTGGGTCCGTAGGCGCCCGAGCGTCCGATGCCGAGCAGGTCCCCCGCGCGTACCTCGGGCAGGGGGACCTTCTTGGCGACGAGGTCGTTGGGGGTGCACAGCGGCCCGGTGACGGAGTACTCGCGGGTGTCGGACCCCTCCGTCGCGCCGAGGCGGCGCACGGGGAAGTTCCGCTTGGCGAAGCTGCCTACGCCCACGGCGGCCATGTGGTGGTTGGTGCCCCCGTCGGCCACGGCGAACAGTTCGCCCATGGACTCCTTGACCTCGCGGACGCGCACCACGTAGGTGCCGGACGCGGCGGTCAGGTAGCGGCCGGACTCCATCATCAGGCGGCAGTGGGGGTTACGGCTCCGAAAGTCCGCGACGGCTTCGCGCATGCCGCGGCCCAGGCCCGCCATGTCCGGATCGTTCTCGTGGGCGAAGTAGGCGACGCCGAGGCCGCCGCCGAAGTCCACCGCGTCCAGGCTGACGCCCAGGTCCGCGGCGAGGGACTCGGCCAGGCCGAGGATGCGCTCGGTGTTGCGGACGACGCTGGTGTGGTCGAGGAACCTCGTACCCATGTAGGCGTGGATCCCCACGACCCTGACCCCGGTGAGGTCGCCCAGGCGTCGCTTGGCGTCGCGGACCGCCGCCTCGTCGATCCCGAACTGGCGGGGTTTGCCGCCCATGGCCAGACCCTGCCCCCGGGCGGTGAAGGAGGGGTTCACCCTGAGCATCACCGGGAAGGGTGCCGAGCCGCGCCGACCGACCAGCGCGTCGAGGCGTTCGACCTCGTCGAGGGACTCGCAGACCAGCGCCGCGATCCCCGCGTCCACACACGCCTCCAGCTCCCCGGTCGACTTGCCGGGGCCGAGGAAGATGACATCCTCGGGCGCGATGCCCGCACGCAGCGCGGTGACGAGTTCGGCGTGGGAACTGACCTCGGCCCCGGCTCCGAGCGAGCCGAGCAGCGCGCAGAGGCTGATGTTCGGGTTGGCCTTGAGGGAGTACATGATGTCGACCCCGTCGGGGAGCGCCCCCGCGAGGGCGGCGTGGGAGCGTTCGACGACCTGGGCGTCGTAGACGAAGAGCGGGGTACCGAACTCCTCGGCCAGGCGTTCGTAGTCGGGTTCGGGGGACTCCGGGTTGGGCACCGTGCAACCTTTCGGCCAGTCGGGGGTGGGGGGTGGTGAGCCGTCGCCCGCGTCTACTGCCAGCCCGAGTCGCCGGAAACGACGGAGGAGGCGTACCGGAACGAACCCGCGGACACGTTTCCGGTCGATTCCTCGGGGATACCGGAAAGAGCGGAAACGAAAATAGGAAAGACCGAGAAAGCGACTACGGAAAGGGCGGGAACCCGAATGCGCATGAGAAACCATCCTTCTGGTCAGCTGCTGCCCTGCGACGTGTTCATTATGGGCACAGCACAGAAAAGAAGTGAAGGTTCCGAAGGTGTCCTAAACGGTCCATGCCCCCTTTCGTCCATCTCTCGGCAGACTCAGTGGGCACACGCCTACACTTCTTCACCAGGCCATTCGCCACCGTCGTCGATGAGGGGCATCTCCGCCCGGAAAAGCTGGTGAGCCGCGAGTCCGGGATGGTGTTCCACGGCCCGGAGCCACAGGAGGACAGCGGTGCGCTCGGCCCGTTCCAGGCAGGGCGCGCGGAGGAAGAGGCCGATCACCGGATCGGCGTCGGACCTTTCGACGACACTCACGTGTTCGAGCCCGTCCTCGCACCGCGCAACGGCGTACATCATTTCCCGGATGCCATTGGGAAACCTCAGGCCACCCGCAGAGGAGAGGAAGGAGAGTTGAACCAGGTACATGATGCGACCTCGACTTGAAAATCACCTCGTCAACCGAGGCGAAACCCTGGGCAGCACAGCAGAGGGTAATCACCTTTCCTAGCAGCTGAAGGATCTTTTTTCAAAGGGACCGGAACGGGTACCGAACCACCAGTGCCCTCGTACCCGTTCACCACATCCACCCCCGGGAGCCCCCGTGAAGCTCTACGCCGAGTACCCCGTGCGCGCGTTCCTCCAGTTCGCCTCCGACCTGCTCGCCGCCGCCTGGGTGTACGCGTGGGTCAGCGCGGCGCTGGCGCTGCGCGAGACCCTCACGGCCCTCAGCCGCCCCGGCGAACTCATGGTGAGCACGGGCGAGGGCTTCAGCGAGCACATGAACGCCGCCGCCGAGCAGGCTCGGCAGGTGCCCCTGGCCGGGGAGGCCCTGGCCACCCCGTTCACCAGCATGAGCGAGACCGGCGAGTCCCTCACCGCCGCCGGGACCTCCTTCCAGGAGACGGTGGCCTCGCTCGCGCTGACCCTGCCGCTGCTGACCGCCGTGCTCCCGCTGCTGCTGCTCGCCGCCACCTGGCTGCCCCTGCGCGCCCGGTGGGTGCGCCACGCCAGCGCCGCCGGGCGGCTGCGCGGGCTCGCGCCCGAGGCCCGGTCCCGGCTGCTGGCCCTGCGCGCCCTGACCTCGGCGTCCCCGTCCCGGTTGGCCGGTACGCACGAGGACCCGGCGGGCGCCTGGCGCTCCGGTGACCGAGAAACCGTGGAGGCGCTGGCCGCCCTGGAGCTGCGCCGTCTGGGCCTGCGCCGGATCTGACGCCCACAGCACCCCGCACCCCGCACCCCGCACCCCGCACCCCGCACCCCGCACCCCGCACCGACAAGGGTCGTCCCGGTCGCGTGACGGCGGGCCCGCACCGGGCCCGGCCGGGCGGCGGGGTCGGACGCGCGGCCCGGAGATGGCCCCATCCGGCCACGCGGGACCGCGCGAACGTCGTCGCCGCTTCCTAGGCTGGAGGGCCACACACCCGACCCCCCGGAGCACGCATGCACCTGTCAGCGCTGTTGGACTTCGACGCCGTCCCCCGGGACACCGACGACGCCGTGTCCGTCCTGGTCGACCTCACCGCCCCCGAACGCGAGGAGGACACCGGGCGCCCGCCCGCGACCCTCCAGGTCGTGCTGGACCGCAGCGGGTCCATGGGCGGAGGACGTCTGGACGGCGCGGTGCGCGCGCTGCTCTCCCTGGTGGAGCGGCTCGCGCCCTCCGACAACTTCGGACTCGTGTCCTTCAACAACCAGGCCCGGGTCGAGGTGCCCTGCGGGCCGTTGGAGGACAAGGCGCGGGTGCGCCGCCTGATCTCCGGGCTGCACGCGTCGGGCGGCACCGACCTGTCCAGCGGGCTGCTGCGCGGCGTGCAGGAGACCCGCCGCGCCGGAGCCGACCGGGGCGGCACACTGCTGCTGATCTCCGACGGGCACGCCAACCAGGGCGTCACCGACCACGACCTGCTCCGTCAGGTGGCGGCCGACGCCTACTCCCACGGGGTCACCACCACGACCCTGGGGTACGGCCTGGGCTACGACGAGGAGCTGCTGGGCGCGGTGGCCGACGGCGGCGCGGGCAGCGCCCTGTTCGCCGAGGACCCCGACACCGCGGGCGGCCTCATCGCCCAGGAGGCCGAGTACCTGCTGGCCAAGACGGCCCAGGCCGTGTCGCTGCGGGTTCCGTCCGGCCCGCCCCTGCGCTCCGTCTCCGTGGTGGGCGAGATGCCCTCCCACCAGCTCGCTGACGGATCGGTGGTGGTCGAGCTGGGCGACTTCCACTCCGGGGAGCGGCGCCGCCTGCTGCTGCGCCTGGAGGTCCGCGGGCTGTCCGCGCCGGGCACCGTCGCCGCGCTGGAGGTCGCCTACGCCGATCCGACCACGCTGGACACCCGCACCGTGTCCCTGTCCGTCGAACTCGACGTGGTCGCGCGGGACGCGGCCGAGGAGCGGGTGCCCCGGCCCGAGGTACGCGCCGAGGAGGTCCTGCAACGGGCGCAGACCGCCAAGAGGAGGGCCAGCGAGGCCATGCGCCGGGGCGACCGCTTCGGCGCGGCGGGTCTGCTGGAGGAGGCGCGGACGGACCTGGCCGACCACATGCCGGCGGCGCCCGCCGGGGCCGGCGGGGCGGGTGCGGCGGCCGCGCCGCCGGAGGTGCTCGCGCAGATGGAGGAACTGCGGCGGATGGCGGGGATGACCCGGACCGGCGACACCTCCCGGGTCTCCAAGTCGCTGTACGCGAGCCAGGCGGGCTACTCGCGCAAGAGCGGCCGTCAGCGCCCGGTGACCGCGCAGGACGGCGGCGAGCGGGCCGGAGGGGACGGGAAGCAGGCGGAGCGGGACCGGACCGGCGGCAGCGGGACCCGGGACGGTGCCTCCGGTCACGGACAGGGCTCCGGTCGCGGTCGCCGCGGTCGCCTCATCCGGGGTCAGCAGACCGACGGCGGACGCCCCACCCCCGACGAAGGCGCTCCTCCCCCGCGGGAGGCATGAGGCGGCCCCGCCCGCGTTCCTTACGCGGCCGGGGAAGCAGCCAGGGACGGCACACCAGGAAGATCAACGCGATCTCCACCGGCGCACCGGCGTAGTACATGAGCTCGGCTCCGGCGCGGGCCTGTTCGGCGGGCACCCCCGGAGGCGGCGCCGCGTAGAGGGACTTGGCCAGGACGTTGTGCGCGGCGACGGCCGCGACCAGGGCGGCGGCCCGCCACGGCGGAGGGAGCCGGTGCGGCGCGGGATCGGGTCCGCCCAGCACCGCGAACGTGAACAGGCACCCGGCGGCCAGCACGTGGGCGTGTACCAGGGCGTGCGCGAGCGGGTCGGTGTGCGTCGCGGCGTACAGACCGGTGCGGTACAGCGCCCACAGGCCTCCGACGCTGAGCAGGCCCGCGACGACCGGATGGGTCACGAACGCGGCGGGCGCCGAACGCAGGACCCGGGAGAGTGTGCGCGCGGCGTCCAGCGGCAGGGTCCGCAGGGCCAGGGTGGCCGGTGCCGCCAGGACCAGCAGGAGCGGGCCGAGCATGCCCAGCAGGACGTGCCCCGCCATGTGGGCGGCGAAGTCGTGGTGGGCCCGCTCGGCCAGGGGGCCCACCAGGGCCGCCCCCACGGCCGCGCACCCCGCCGCCCAGGCCAGGACGCGGACCCGGGACCAGGCGGCGCCCCTGCGGCTCGGCAGGAGCGCCGCGACCGTATAGACCGCCAGGGCCGTGCACACCAGCGCCAGGACGGCCCACGCACCGGGTGCGAGGAGGCCGGGAACCGCGGTGGCGGGTTCGTGCCCGCGGTGGTCCACGGGTCAGGCCCGCCCGGGCTCGGCGCCCGACGCCCCGCGTGCCCGCCTCCGGGACAGGATCCACAGCGCGACACCCGCGACCAGCAGTATCCCGGCGAGGATGTTCCAGGTCAGGTCGTAGGGCACCAGGTTCACGCCGTAGCGGATCTGGTGCAGGCCCATGAGTTTGTGCTGGACCAGCCCGTCGTAGAGCTGGAAGGACCCCGCCCCGGTCAGCCAGCCCGCCGTGAAGGCGAGCCCCCGGAAGCGGCGTTCCCGGCGCAGGGAGGCCACCATGAGCAGGGAGGCCACCGTGGCGAACCAGCTGAAGGCGTGGAAGAGCCCGTCCGACACCAGTCCGACGCCGGTGGTCGAGAGGTCGTAGAAGTGGTGCCAGTGCAGCAGCTGGTGAAAGACCACCTCGTCCACGAACGCCACCGTGCCCAGCCCGAGCAGGACGCCCGCGGCCGTGTTGCGGCCGTGCTCCGTCGGCCGTCGCGCCCCCGCGTGCGCGGATGCCGCCATGGACGCCTCCCTGGGTGTCTCGGCCTCTTCCCGAGGTCTCCTGTTCCCGGGGGCCGGCGCGCCGCCGCCGCGAAGGCGGCGTCACCGGGCCCCGGCCGCCGGGTCGGACGTCCCGCGAGGAAGCGGTCCGCCACGTGGACGCCCCGGGGAGGCGCTGCCTCCTCCGGGGCGTCCGGGTGCCGTCGCGCGGGGCGCGGCCCGCGACGCGGTCAGCGCTCGGCGTCGGCCAGGGCGGTGCGCACCGCGCCCGGGAGCCTCTGCTCCAGGAAGCGGGCCATGTCCTCCTCCTGGTGGAGGATGGCGGTCAGCTTCAGGGCGATCTGCTCCTCGCCGAGCGCGCGGGCGCCCTCGATCAGCGCCCGGTAGGAGGCGATCTCGAAGTGCTCGGCGGCGTAGTCGGAGAGGGCGTTCTTGACCATGGTGTCGCCCGCGGGCTTGTTGGCCATGCCCTGTACGGAACCCATCATTCCGGCCAGGGCGCTCTTGACCTTGGACACGCTGCCGCCCAGGGACTCGATGCATCCCTTGACCGTCGCGGCCTGCTCACGGGTCTCCTCGATGTGCCGCGTGATGCGGGCGTGGACCTCGGGGTCCTTCTCCGCGTCCTTGGCGTGCCTCTCCAGCGTCTCCTCGAGGGACTTCTCCATCGAGTAGGCGTCGTTGAGCCAGGCGATGAGCTGCTCGCGGCTGTTCACACCGTTCCCCTTCGTTCGTCGTGTCGCTCGGCCCTGGGCCCGCGACTACCCCCGGGGTCCGGCGACAAACGTCAGGGCACCTGGTAGGAGGAGTCGCGCACGTCGGTGATCGCCATGTGGCCGGGGGCGTGGCCGATGGCGAACTCCGGGGCGGAGGCCGTCACGGCCGCCTGCGGGGTGACCCCGCACGCCCAGAAGACCGGGATCTCACCGGGGCGCACCTCCACCGCGTCGCCGTAGTCGGGCCGGTCCAGGTCCTCGATGCCCAGCGCGGCGGGGTCGCCCACGTGCACCGGGGCGCCGTGGACCGCCGGGTAGCGCGAGGTGATGCGCACCGCGTCGGCCACCCGGTCGGCGGGGATGGGCCGCATGGACACCACCAGCGGACCGCTGAACCGGCCCGCGGGGCGGCACGGCCGGTTGGTGGCGTACATGGCCACGTTGGTGCCCGCCTCGATGTGGCGCACCGGCACACCGGCCTCCAGGAGGGGCGTCTCGAAGGTGAAGCTGCACCCGATGAGGAAGGCCACCAGGTCGTCGCGCCACAGGTCGGTGACCTCGGTGCGCTCCTCGGCCAGCTTCCCGTCGCGGTAGACCCGGTAGGCGGGCAGGTCCGTGCGCAGGTCGCCGTCGAAGACGGAGGCGTCCACCCGTCCCGGCTCGGTGACGTCCAGGACCGGGCAGGACTTGGGGTTGCGCTGGGCGAACAGCAGGAAGTCGAAGGCCGCCTCGCGGGGCAGCGCGATGAGGTTGGCCTGCGCGTAGCCCGCGCTGTAGCCGGAGGTGGGGACCCGCAGGCCGTCGCGGAACAGCGCGCGGGCCTGGGACGGGGAGAGGTCGGCCGGAGAGGTCATCGGTTCTGCCTTTCGTTCCGGGTGGGACGGACGGGCGGTGTTCCCGCGCCGTGCGGGGGCTCCCGCGCGGCGCCGCGGCCCGTTTCCCGGTGCGGAACCGGGTCCGCGGTCGTGTCGGGCCCCGCCGTTCCGGCGGGGCCCGGCCGGTCAGAGGGTGAAGCGCAGGCGGGTGCCGGGACGCGCCTGGGCCGCCCTGGGCAGGTCCGCCGAACACACGACGGCCACCACCGGGTAACCGCCGGTCACGGGGTGGTCGGCCAGGAACAGCACGGGCTCCCCGCCCGGCGGGATCTGGAGCGACCCCGCGACCATGCCCTCGCTGGGCAGCTCGCCGGAGCGGGCGCGTTCCAGAACGGGGCCGGACAGGCGGGCGCCGACCCTGTCGCTGCGCGGGGTGACCTCGTAGGCGGACGACAGCAGCGTGCGGACGGCCTCCTCGGTGAACCAGTCCTCGCGCGGGCCCAGGACCACCCGCAGGACCTCCTCGGGTCCGCCGACGGGCGGCACGGGGGCGTGGTCCGCGTTCGGGAAGTCCGCGGGCGCGGGACCGACCGGCAGCAGCGCCCCGGGCACGGGCAGGGCGGGGCCCAGCCCGGCCAGGACGTCGGTGCTGCGCGAACCCAGGACCGGCGGGACGTCCACCCCGCCGCGTACGCCCAGGTAGGAGCGGAGTCCGCGGTCGGGCACGCCCATGGTCAGCTCCGCGCCGTCGGGCAGGTGCAGCACCGTGTTGGCGGCGGCGCCCCGTCCGTCCACCCGCAGCGGGGTTTCGGCCCCGGTGACGGCGACGGTCACCGGCCCGCGGGCCCGCACGCGCAGCCCGCCCAGGGTGGCCTCCAGGGCGGCGGCCCCCGCAGGGTTGGCGAGCAGGCGGTTGGCCAGGGCGTAGGAGTGGGCGTCGGCGGCGCCGGAGCGGCCCACGCCCAGGTCGGCGTGGCCGAAGCGGCCCGCGTCCTGGACCGTGGTCATGGGCCCGGTGGCCACGACCTCCAGGGCCGACCGCCCCCTGGCGGCGGTCGGGGCGTGCGCCGCGGTCCCCTCGCGCGGTTCCGACGCCGTCCCCAGACCCGCCACGGCGTTCCTTCCCCGTTCCTGTCCCTGGTCGCGTTCCCGCCCCTGTTCGCGGTCGGATCCCGTCCGGGTCGGCCCCACACGCGTACTCATGAGGCCTCCGCGTCGGTGAAGCGCACGCGCACCCCCGGCCGCAGCAGGCCGGGCGGATCGCGGTCCAGGTCCCAGATCAGGGCCTCGGTGCGGCCCAGCAGCTGCCATCCCCCGGGCGAGCTGCGCGGGTACACCCCCGCGAACTCCCCCGCCAGGGCCACCGAACCGGCGGGCACGCGGGTGCGCGCCTCACCGCGCCGGGGCACGTGCAGGCGCGGGTCGTCGCCGACCATGTAGCCGAACCCGGGCGCGAAGCCGCAGAACGCGACCGTCCAGGTGGCGTTCGTGTGCGCCTCGACCACCCCGCGCCGGGTCAGGCCGGTCAGCTCGGCGACGTCGTCGAGGTCCTCGCCGTCGTAGAACACCGGGATGGTGACGGTGTCGCCGGAGTCCGGTCCGGTCCCGGGGGCCAGCGGCAGTCCGGTGACCGCGGCGGCGACCCCGTCGGGATCGGTGCCGGGTTCGATCCGCAGCAGCAGCGTGCGGGCGGCCGGAACGACGTCGGTGACCCCGGGGAGCGGCCGCGCCCGGAGCGCGGCGCGCAGCGCGATCACCTCGGCGAGGTCGGCGACCTCCACGAGCACACCGCTGTCCGCGCACGTCAGGACACGCACGGCGCCTCCTCGGCGGGGGTCGGGAGCCCCCTCCTCCCGGCAGGGGTCACGCGGCCTCCCCGGTGAACGGCGCGAGGGTGACGCCCTCGGCGCGCAGCCGGTCGGCCACGGCCCGGGCGATGTCCACCGCGCCGGGGCTGTCGCCGTGCACGCACAGGGAGTCGGCCTCGATGACGATCCGGGTGCCGTCCACGGCCTCGACCGGCTCGCCGTGGGCGATGCGCAGGCAGCGCTCGGCGATGGCGGCCGGGTCGTGCAGGACGGCGCCGGGCTCGCGGCGCGAGACCAGCGTGCCCTCCGGGGTGTAGGCGCGGTCGGCGAAGGCCTCGCGGTGCGTGGGCAGCCCGGCCTCCTCGGCCAGGCGCAGGAACTGCGATCCGGGCAGGCCCAGCACGGGCATGGCGGGGTCGAACTCGCGCACCGCGGCGACCACGGCGGCGGCCTGCCCCTCGTGGTGCACGATCGTGTTGTAGAGGGCGCCGTGCGGTTTGACGTAGCGGATCCGGTCCCCGGCCAGGCGGGTGAACGCCGACAGCGCCCCCATCTGGTAGACCACCTCGTCGGTCAGCTCGGCGGGCGGCACGTCGAGGAAGCGGCGGCCGAACCCTGCGAGGTCGCGGTAGCCCACGTGCGCGCCGACGGCCACTCCCCCGGCCGCGGCGTCGAGCGTGGTGCGCCGCAGCACGGACGGGTCACCGGCGTGGAAGCCGCAGGCGACGTTGGCGCTGGTCACGATGGACAGCAGTGCCTTGTCGTCACCGAGTTCCCAGCGGCCGAAGCTCTCGCCGAGGTCGGAGTTGAGGTCGATGCGCAACGTCGGTGCTCCTCGTTCTTTCGTGTTGCCCCTTGCGGGGTTCCCCTACCCCGCCCGGGTGGCGGTCCGGGCGGGGCGGGGGCGGGGGACGGTGGAAGGGCGCGCCCGGCGGGCTACTGCCAGAGGTCGGCGATGCCGCCCAGGGAGCCGATGGCCATGTACACGGTGAGCGCCCAGGCGGCGACGCCGATGACGATCAGCCAGCGCGGGTAGCGGTACCCGCCCAGCAGGTCGCCGGAGCGGCGGGCCGCGACCCACAGCAGGATGCCGAGACCCACCGGCAGGATCACGCCGTTGAGGGCTCCGGCCAGGATCAGCAGCGTGTTCGGGGCCTGCCCGGACAGCAGCAGGATCGCCAGCGAGACGCCGATGAAGACGGTGACCAGGAGGCCCCGGCGCTTCTCCAGCCAGGGGTGGAAGCTCGTGACGAAGGAGATCGAGGTGTAGGAGGCGCCGATGACGGAGCTGACCGCCGCGGCCCACAGGATGACGCCGAACAGGCGCACGCCGACCTCGCCCGCGGCCTGGCGGAAGGCCTCGGCGGAGGGGTTGGCGGACGCCAGGATGTCGGCGCCGCCCGTGACGACGCCGAGGATGGCCAGGAACAGCATCACCCGCATGACGCCGGTGACGATGATGCCGGTCACGGAGGTCTGCGTGATGGCGCGGACGTTCTCGCGTCCGCCCTGGCCCCTCTCGACGAGGCGGTGCACGCCCGCGTAGGTGATGTAGCCGCCGACGGTGCCGCCGATGATGGTGACGGTGGCCAGGAAGACGTCCGCGCCGAACCGCTCGGGCAGGACGGCCTGGCGCAGGGCCTCGCCGACCGGGGGCTGGGACACGAAGGCCACGTAGACGGTCAGCGCGATCATGGCCACGCCCAGCACGACCAGGATGCGGTCCAGGGCCACGCCCAGCCTCTTGACGGCCAGGATGACCACGGCCAGCACCGCGGACAGGACGGCGCCGAGCTGGGTGTCGAACCCGACCATGGCGTTCAGCCCCAGGCCGGTGCCCGCGAGGTTGCCGACGTTGAAGATCAGGCCGCCGAAGACGATGAGCGCGGCGAGCAGGTAGCCCGCGCCGGGGACGACCTTGTTGGCCAGGTCCTGGGCGCGGGTGTTGGCGACGCCGATGACGCGCCAGATGTTCAGCTGGACCGCGATGTCGACCAGGATCGAGATGAGGATGGCGACCGCGAAGGTCGCGCCCAGCTCGGCGGTGAACGTGGTGGTCTGGGTGATGAAGCCGGGGCCGATGGCGCTGGTGGCCATGAGGAACATCGCGCCGAGCAGGCTGCTGCTGATCGCGATCCGCCCGACACGGGGGCGCACCTTCGTGGGCGCGGGGGGTGTGTCACCCATGGGTCACTCCAAGGGGTCCGATGTGGGTCGGTGACGCGATAACCGACCGCGCCATCGTTGGATTGTTGAACGATACTTCAATCCAACAAGAAGGGTAAAGAGTCGGTATGTAAAAAACCCAGGTCACCTGGGTTGCAGAAGCATCTCTTCGCCCCACCTTGCCCAGGAGCGTCATCGGAGGAACCTCCGGAATGCGCGTCCGCGAGTCCGTGGGCGAAGCCGCGCCACGGGCCACCGGTCCGATGAACCGACTTCTGTGGGCTCCCCGCCCTCCCGGGAGTGCTCCGCGTCGGTGACAATGAAGTAACAGACGCCAGTCCCCTTAAGGAGCACCTGTGACGGCCACGGACGCCCGCACCGACCGGACCAGCGGCCGCACGCGCCTCCTCCCCCCGCTGCCCACGCAGGCCGAGCGGGTCGCGGAGCTGCTCCGCGAGTCCCTCATCGACGGCGTGTACCCGCCGGGACAGCGCCTGTCGGAGGAGCGGCTGTGCGAGGAGCTCGGAGTATCCCGCAACACCCTGCGCGAGGCGTTCCGGCTGCTGGTGCGCGAGCGGCTGCTGGTGCACCAGATGCACCGGGGAGTGTTCGTCGGTCTGCCGACCAGCGAGGACGTCCGCGACCTGTTCAAGGCGCGCCGCTCCCTGGAACTCCCCGCGCTGCGGGGCGCGGTGGCCCCGGACGAGGAGGCGGTCCGACTGGTCGGAGCGGCCGTGGACGAGGGCGAGGCCGCGCGCGGACGCGAGGACTGGTGGCGGATGGGGACGGCGAACATGCGCTTCCACCAGGCCGTGGCCGGTCTGGCCGGGAGCGCGCGGGTGAACGAGTTCATGAGCCAGGTACTGGCCGAGACCCGGCTGGTGTTCCACGTGATGGACGCGCCCCGGGAGTTCCACGCTCCGTACCTGGACTGGAACCGCAGGATCCACACCCTGCTGGCCTCCGGGGACGCGTCCGGGGCGGCGGACGAGCTGGCGACCTACCTGGAGACCTCCGAGAACCAGCTGGTCACCGCGTTCACCGCCATGGAACAGCAGCGGAGCTGACTGCGGGGCGGGCGCCGGGACGGGTCGGGCAGCGGCACGGGCCGGGGTTCGGGGGCAGGTCAGGAGGCGCCGTCCGCCCGGACGGACGTGACCGTGAGCTGGTCGCCGGGCACGTCCGGGTCGGCGCAGCCGCGGCCCTGCGCCGCGACGAAGACCGACCCCGTGTTCCGGGGCGGGTAGACGCGCAGACCCCGGGTGTCGGTGGGGTCGCACTCGTCCTCGTCGTAGTTGGCGACCTGGGTGAGCCCCACGGTGGCCGATGCGGTGTCCCCCGGTCGGAGGGTCACGGCGGGGCCCTGTTCCCCCTCGCGCGCGGCGGCGGCACCGACCTGGTCGCCGTCCTCCTCGGTGACGTAGGAGACGCCGGGGTAGCCCTCGATCACGCACGGGGCGTCCGCGGTGTTGGTGAACTCCAGGGGCCGGTAGACCGTCCCGGCCGCTCCCCCGGCCCGTCCGAGGGCGACCTCCAGGTCGCCCGAGCCGCAGACGCGCGCGCTGTCCTCCTCGGCCGTCCCGGTCGCCGCCGGCTCCGGTGCGGAGGTGGGAACCGCCGGGGCGCTCGGGGAACCGCCGCCCCGGGGCGACGCGGTGCTGGTGGGTTCGGTGCCCGCGCCGCCGCCGCTCGCGCCGCACCCCGCCAGAGCGAGTGTCACGGCGGCTCCCGCCGCGAGCGTGGTGACCGGGTACGCGCGTCCTCGTTGTCCGACCATGGGGCCCGCCCTACCCGGACGCGAGGAGCCGACACACGGTTCCCGGGCTTCGGTTCGGAGAGCGCGGAGGGCCGCGAAACGTCCGGTTCCGTGGTCCCCGTGCTCTCCGTCACGGGCGTTCGGTGTCGGGTTCGGTGGGTCGCGCCGGACGTGCGACGCGACTCGCCCTCCTTCCCCGCAGCCGGATGGACCGCACTCCCCAACAGCGAGAACACCCCTCGCCGACCCTCTACCGGGGGTGAAAGGCCCGCGCCGGAGGGCCGGTCTACCTTGAGGCCATGACGAAATACGCGTGGATGTACCGCCTCGGCTTCACCCCCTGGGAGCGCTACGGAGCCGCGGGCGGGGCGGCGCAGCTCGGCGCCCTGCTCGACCGCGAGACGCGGGCGCGTTCGACCGGCCCCGGGCGGGCGCTGGACATCGGCTGCGGACGCGGTCAGTTCACCCCCGAGCTGGCCCGGCGCGGCTGGGAGGCGGTGGGCGTCGACATCGTGCCGGAGGCCGTCGAGGCCGCCCGCCGCAGGGGCCCGGCGGAGGTCGCCTACGTCGTCGGCGACGTGACCGGCCTCGAATCCTCCGGCCTGGGCGCCTTCGACCTCTTCCTCGACATCGGCTGCTTCCAGGGCCTGGACACCGACCAGCGGGCCGCGGAGGGGCGGGGAGTGACGGCCCTGGCCGCGCCGGGGGCCACCCTGCTGATGCTCGCCTTCGGCCCGTCCCGGTACCGGCGGCTCGTCGAGGGCGTCGCACAGGCGCAGATCGAGGCCGCGTTCCCGGGATGGGAGCTCCTCACGGCCGAGGACGCGCGGACCGACGGCCTGGGGTGGCCGATGAACCGGACCTCACCGCGGTGGTACCGCTTCCGCCGCACGACCGGCTGACGCGGACCCCCGCGGCCGGGCCCCGACCCGACCGGCGCGGTGCGCCCGCCGCCCCGGTTCCGGTGGGGGAAACCCCGATGGCGCGGATCCCCGAATGCCATGATGGACACCTCATGGAACTGAACGGACGCCCCGTCAGCACCGGGGAACTCGCGGGCCTGGCCCTGTACGGCTACGGCCACTTCACCACCATGCTCGTCACCGACCTGCGTGTCCGCGGCCTCGACCTGCACATGGACCGCCTGAGCCGCGACTGCCGCACCCTCTTCGGCGTCGAACTCGACATCCCCCGGGTCCGCGAACTCGCGCGGCGCTCCGCGCGCGCCCACCTCTCCCCCTCGGTGGTCCGCGTGACCGTCTTCGACCCCCACATGGACCTGGGCCACCCCTCCGCCCGCCAGCTCCCGCAGATCCTCGTCAGCACCCGCCCCGCGCCGACGGACGCCTCCCCTCCCCCGGTCCGCCTGGGCACCCGCCGCTTCACCCGCGACACCCCGCAGATCAAGAGCACCGGCCTGTTCGGAGCGATCCGCCAGCGCCGCGCCGCCCAGTTGGACGGCTACGACGACGCGCTGTTCATGGGCGTGGACGGCCGCGTCTCGGAGGGTCCCACCTGGAACATCGGCTTCCTGGACGGCGGGGGCCTGGTCTGGCCGCAGGCCCCCTGCCTGCCGGGGGTGACCACGGCGCTGGTCAGCCGGGCCGCCGAGAACCTCGGCATCCCGGTGACCACCCGTCCGATCGCCTCGGCGGCGAGCACCCGCACGGCGGGCGCGTTCATCACCAACGCCGCCACGGGCGTGCGGCAGGTGGCCGCCATCGACGGCGTCCACCTGCCGCAGGCCGCGCTGGTGCGCAAGTTCGCCGCCGCCTACGCGGACCTGCCGGGAGACCCCCTGTAGGGACCTCCGGAGCGCACACGCTGCGCCGTGCCGCGCGCTCGGCGAGCGCCCCACGACGAGGCCGGGTTCGGGGGAGTACGAGGCCGACGCCGCGCTAGTCGCGCTCGGCGGGTTCGCGCTCCTCCGCGCGCCCGGGGGCACGGCCCGCGCGGCCGGGCCACCACACACGGGGCCCGACGTCCAGGGACAGCGCGGGCACCAGCACCGTCCGCACGAGCAGCGCGTCCACCAGCACGCCGAAGGCCACCAGGAACGCCAGCTGGAGCAGGAACAGCAGCGGGATCACCGCCAGAGCCGCGAAGGTCACGGCCAGCACCACCCCGGCGGAGGTGATCACCCCGCCGGTGACGGTGAGCGCGCGCAGCACGCCCTCGCGGTGCCCGTGCAGCAGCGTCTCCTCACGCGCCCGGGACATGAGGAAGATGCTGTAGTCGATCCCCAGCGCCACCAGGAACACGAACGCGAACAGCGGCACCACCGGGTCCGCGCCGGGCAGGCCGAGCACGTGGTCGAACAGCAGCGTTCCCACGCCCAGCGCCGCGGCGAAGGACAGGACGTTCACGGCCATCAGCAGCAGCGGCGCCACCAGGGAGCGCAGCAGCGGGATGAGCACGAGGAAGACCACCACGAGCACCAGCGGCACCACGACCGCGAAGTCGCGCTGGGCGGTGTCCAGGGTGTCCAGGTCGGTGGCGCTCACCCCGCCGACCAGGGCGTCGGCGCCCTCGACGGAGTCCAGTTCGGCGCGCAGGTCGCGCACCGCGTCCACCGCCTCGGCCGACTCGGGGCCGACGGTGAGGACCACCTCGACCAGCACCCGGCCGTCCTCCACCAGGGGCGGCAGGTCGGCGCCGGGCGGGCCGGGCTCGGTCACCGGCGCGGCCGCGTCCACGACGGGCAGGCGTTCGGCGGCCTGGACCACCTCGTCCAGGTGGTCGGCGTCGGCGACCACCAGGGCGGGGGCGGCGCTGGCATCGGAGCCGAAGCCCCGGTCGAGCGCCTCCTGGGCCTCGACCGCCTCCACCTCGGTGCGGAAGACCTCGGCCTGGCCGGTGCCCCCGGCGTCGAACTGGGGGGCGAACACGGCCGCGGCGGCCAGGACGGCGGTGGTGACGATCCAGTACAGGCGCGGCCTGCGCGAGACGGTGGTCGCCAGGCGGCCCCAGAACCGGTGGCTGGCCACGACCTCGTCCAGGGTTCCCTCCGTACGGCCGCCGCTGTGCGGGGCCACGGGCCAGAAGGCGGCGCGTCCGCACAGGGCGAGCACGGCGGGCAGGAAGGTCATCGCCGAGAGCAGGGCCGCGACGACGCCGATCGCCACCACGGGACCGAGGCTGCGGGTGGAGGCCAGGTCGGCGGCGAGCAGGCAGAGCAGGCCGAGGATGACGGTTCCGCCGGAGGCCAGGACGGGGCCGGTCACGCCGCGCACGGCGGCCGTGACGGCCTCGGGCACGCGGTCGCGGACGGCCAGTTCCTCGCGGTAGCGGGCCACGAGCAGCAGCGCGTAGTCGGTGCAGGCGCCCACGACCAGGATGAACAGGATGCCCTGGCTCTGCCCGTTGAGGCTGACCAGGCCGGTGTCGGCGGCCAGGTAGACCAGCGCGCCGGACAGGCCGAGCGCGAGCAGGCAGGCGAGGACGACCAGCACCGGCAGCAGCGGTGAGCGGTAGACGGCCACGAGGATGATCAGCACGGCGGTGATGGCCACGATCAGCAGCGTGGAGTCGATGCCGCCGAAGGCCGCGGCGAGGTCGGCCGCGAAACCGGCGGGGCCGGTGACCTGCGCCTGGAGCCCCGGCACGGGGTCGTCGGCCAGCACCGCGCGCAGGTCCTCGACCGCGTCGCCGGTGTCGGCGGCCGGGTCGAGCGGCACCACGAACTGGGCGACGGAGGGGTCCTCGGTCCCGGGGAAGGGGCCGACGACGCTTCCGGAGACCCAGGGCTCCCCGCCCACGCGCTCGGCGACCGCGGCGACGTCGGCGAGTTCGCCCTCTCCGAGCGCCTCGCCCCCGGCGTCCTCGCGCGAGTACACGACGACGGCCGGGACCGCCTCCTCGCGGTCGAACTCCTCGGCGATCCCACTGACCTCGGTGGACTCGGCGCCCACCGGCAGGAACGCGCCCGGGTCGTTGGTCTGCACCTCGCCGAGCCTGCCCAGGAACATGCCCAGGGGCCCGGCGCCCGCCAGCCACACCAGGGCGACCAGTAGGGCCGCTCCGATCCACCAGCGCGACCGCCTGGCAGGTGGTCTGCCGTTGTCCTTGTCCACGTTCGGGATCCCTCTCACACCGACAGCTTGCTCGAAATTGAAGCATCTCGCTTTTCGAGTTACTTGCGGGCATGACCCTACCCCAGCCCGCTCCCGCCATGCGTCCGCCCCCGTCCGGCGGCGACGTGTCCCCCGTCACCTCTTCTCCGGGGAGCGCGGCCGGGCGCGCTTCCATCCGGACGCGCTTCCGGTCGGGCACCCTTCGGGAGCCCTCCCCCGGGCGGGTCCCTGCGGACAGGGCGCCCCCTCGGCGGCGGTCGGGGCGCCAACGCCGTCGGCCCCGGTCCGCGCGGACCGGGGCCGGGGAGCCGGGCGTCAGCGGCGGGCGGGCGCCTCCCGCGGGGCCGTCCGCTCCGGAGCCGCCTGTTCCGCGGCCGCGACGATGTTGCTGGCCATGGCGCCGAACACGAACCCGTGGAAGGGTGTGACGGCCTTCCAGTACAGGTGCCCCAGCAGACCGCGCGGGCGGAAGAGCGCGCGCTGGTGGTAGACCGTGCGTCCGCGCACACGGGCCACACCCAGTTCGAGCCAGGCCGGTCCGGGCAGGCGCATCTCCGCCCTCAGCCGCAGCAGCTCACCGGGGACGACCTCCTCCACCCGCCAGAAGTCCAGGGAGTCGCCCACCCGCAGCCGCTCCGGGTCGCGCCGCCCCCGGCGCAGGCCCACCCCGCCCACGGCCAGGTCGATCCAGCCGCGCGCGGCCCAGGCCAGGGGCCAGGAGTACCAGCCGTGTTCGCCGCCGATCCCCTCGACGACCCTCCACACCGCCTCCGTTCCGGCGTCGACGTACCGCGCGCGCACGTCGGTGTAGAGGCTGCCGCCCGCCCAGGCGGGGTCGCTCGGCAGGGGGTCGGACGGGGCGCTCGGCCAGGCGGCCGAGGACCAGCGGGTGTCCACGCGCGACTCGTCGACGCGGCGCAGGGCCAGCTCCACGGCCCGGTCGAAGCCGATCCGGTCGTGGTCGTCCAGCAGTTCGGACAGGTCGTCCTCGCCGGCCACCGCGTCGTGGCGCAGCGACTCCACCAGCGGCCGGGCGATCGCGGGCGGTACCGGCGTGACCAGGCCGACCCACAGGCTGGACAGGCCCGGCGAGAGCACGGGGACGGGGATGATCAGCCTCCGGGCGATGCCCGCCGCCCCGGCGAAGCGCTGGATCATCTGAGCGTAGGAGAGCACCTCCGGGCCGCCGATGTCGAAGGTCCGGTTGATCCCCTCCGGGAGTTCGGCGCACCCGACCAGCAGCCGCAGCACGTCGCGCACGGCGATCGGCTGGACGCGGCTGCGCACCCACCGGGGCGTGGTCATCACCGGCAGGCGCTCGGTGAGGTGGCGCAGCATCTCGAAGGAGGCCGAGCCGGAGCCGAGGATCACCGCGGCGCGCAGCACGGCGGTGGGCACGCCCGACTCCAGCAGGATCCGGCCGACCTCCTCGCGCGAGGCCATGTGCGCCGACAGGCCGTCCCCCGGCGGCGCGAGTCCGCCCAGGTAGACCAGGCGGGTCGTGCCCGCCTCCCTCGCCGCGCGGGCGACGTTGCGGGCGGCCCGGGCGTCGGTGCCCGCGAAGTCGCGCCCGCCCGCCATCGAGTGGACCAGGTAGTAGGCGGTGTCGGTACCCGCGAACGCCTCGGCCAGGCCCTCGCCGCTCACCACGTCGCCCCAGACCACCTCCACGCGGTCGCGCCAGGGCTGGTCGCGCAGCTTGTCCGGGGTGCGCGCCAGACAGCGGACGCGGTACCCGGCCGCCAGCAGCTCGGGCACCAGGCGTCCGCCGATGTAGCCGGTGGCCCCGGTGACCAGGACGGACGGCCTCATCCGGTCGCACCGGCCACGCCGTGGCGGCGCGCGCGCCGACGCACGCGCCTGCGGCGGTACGGGTTGTCCTCGGGCAGGCCGCCGCTGACCCGGCCGTACATGCCGAAGGTCATCACCATGATCCCGACGACGAAGCTGAAGACGACGTTGGGCATGGAGAAGGCCAGGATGTTGGGCCCCGCGCCCATCAGGTAGAGGTTCACGAGTCCGCTGGCCACGAACCCCACGCCCACCACCGTGCAGACGGTGGAGGCGAACGAGCCGCCCAGCACGGAGGCGCCCAGCAGCAGTGAGCCGATCGCGACGGACAGGAAGCTCAGCGCGCCGTTGGTGGACAGGCCCGCGACGACCTCCCCCTGGGTGTCGAAGAGCGGGAGCCTGACCACCAGCCCCGCGATGCCGAAGCCCATGAGCACGAGTCCGGTGAGTCCGGCGCCGGCACGGTGGACCACGCTGAGACGGCGGTCGGCCGGGCGCCTGGTGTCCAGATCCATGGTGCTGCCCCTTCCGGTGTTCTCCCAGCTAGAGTTCTACGCGTGTGGTGCGCGACACAAGACGCACCGCTTTCGCAACGCTTGGGGCGCCATGGCCGACGCACTGACACCGGGGGCGACCGCACGTCTGCTCGGGGTCTCGCCCTCCACGCTGCGCAGCTGGGACCGGCGCTACGGCGTGGGGCCGCGCGAGCGCAGCCCGGGCGGGCACCGCCGCTACTCCCCCGCCGACGTGGCGCGCCTGCGCGAGCTGTGCCGCCTGGTCGGCGAGGGCCTGTCACCCTCCTCGGCGGCGGAGTGCGTGCTGGTCCCGGCTCACGGGAGCCCGGCGTCCGCTCCCGCCGCGCCGCGCGTTCCCCGGCAGCGGGGCGCGGGGGCGGCCCGGATGGGCGGGGAGTCCGAAGGGGAGGACGCGGGAAGCGCCCGGCCGGGCGCGGAAGCTCCCGGGAGGGGCGCGCGGCCCCGCTGGCGCCCCGGCGGGGACACCCTGCCGCTGGGTCCGGCCGGGCCCACCCTCCAGGGGACCGCCCGTGCCGCCATGCGCATGGACGCCGAACTCGTGGAGCGCCTGCTGGAGGAGGCGCTGGACGAGTACGGCGTGGTGGCGGCCTGGGAGGACCTGGCGATGCCGCTGCTGTACGGGATGGGCCGCAAGTGGGAGGACACCCGGCGCTACGTGGAGGTGGAGCACCTCCTGTCGTGGTGCGTGTCCTCGGCGCTGCGCCGCGTGGCCGCCCCCGAGGACGCGGACCCGGCGGGCCGTCCCACGGTCCTGGCCTGCGGCCCCGGCCAGATGCACAGTCTCCCGATGGAGGCGCTGGCCGCCGCGCTGCGCGAACGGGGCCTGCCGCGCCGGGTGCTGGGGCCGTGCACGCCCGTGGCTGCGACGGTGCGGGCGGTGCGCCGCACGGGTCCGCGCGCGGTGGTCCTGTGGTCCCACGCCGGAGACGCCGACGACGTCGCGGCGCTGCGGGCGGCGGTGCGCACGGCGGCGGAGTCGGCGCAGGCCACGGCCGTGTACACGGCCGGTCCGGGTTGGCGGTCGCTGGGCGCGGCGCCGGGGCTGGCCGCCGGGCACCTGGGCTCGCTCACCGACGCCGTGCGGGCCCTGGCCCCCGGCTGAGGCTCCCCGCACCGACCCCGCGCAGCGCATACCACGCCTGGTCCAGGCTGGTCAGCGACATGGCCGCGACCGGTGTGCTCAGACCCATCGCCAGTTCCCGGGGCAGGCGCGAGCCACCGTCCAGGAAGGCCAGCACGTCCCCGAGGCGGTTGGCCGCGAACAGCCCGGCGAAGAACTCCGCTCCCCGCACCCGCCCCGTGTCCAGGGCCCGCAGCATGACCGCGTCCATCGCCAGGTGGCGGCGGCGGTGGGGCACCGGCGGTACCGGGGCCCGCCCCCGGGCCAGCGCCCGCGCCACGGCGGCCGTCTGGCGCCGTACACCGCTGAACGTGTACCCGGTCGAGGGCCGGGTGGCGCCGCCCGCCGTCCCCACCCGGAACACGCGCCGCCCCGCGCGGGGTCGGAACCGCGCGTCGGTCATCGGGATGACGCCCTGCTCGGCCGCGGTCACCTCCACGTCCCCCAGCCCGAGCAGGCCGCAGTAGTCCTTGAGCGCGCGCTCGTACTCGGGGGTCGTGAGCGCCTCGCGCCCGAACTCGGTGTACTCCACCAGCGCCTCGCGCGGTGACAGCGGCAGCACGTAGCCGAAGGCCACGCCGTTGGCCGGCTGGGGAGGGCGCAGATCCATGAGCACGGCCGAGGCGGGGTCGAAGGCGTCGTCGGGCGTGCGCACGAACCAGCCGCGGAAGTGCTGGAGCAGGTGCGTGCGCCCGCGCGGGGCGGGCCGGGGCGGACGCGAGTCGAACACCCACGAGGCGGTCAGCTCCCGCCTCCCTCCCCCGGGGCCTCCGGTGCCCCGCACCACGGCGTGCTCGGCGCCGTCGACGACCTCGGTGACCAGCACCGGGAGCTGGTCCACGTGCTCACCGGCCGAGGCGCGCACGTGCGCGTCCACGTCGACCGAGCGCAGCATCTTGTACACGTAGGGCGCCGCCGGGGAGTCGTGGACGGCCCCGTCCGGCCCCACCACGGACAGGTCCCTCCAGCGGGCGGCCAGCAGGTGGTCCCACGGCCCGCCGTCGGGCTCCCAGAAGCACCAGGTGCGGGGCGGAGGGGTGTGCGGCCCGGGTGGCGGTTCCACCAGGGCGACCCGCAGCGGTCGGCCACGTCGGTCGTTGACCCCGCGAAGCTCGTGGGTCAGGGTGAGCCCAGCGGCTCCCCCGCCGATGATCGCCACGTCGTAGTCGGCCATGCCCCCAGCATGCACGGGAAGGACCGCGCCCGCACGCGAACACCCCCCGGGAGGAGAACGTGGACACCACGACGCACGCCATGAAGGACGGCGCGGTCACCGACGAGTTCGACCACGCCGCCGGAGCCTACGACCGGCTCGTGGCCGCCAACCCCGGCTACCACGCGCACCTGCGGGTCTCCGCCCGTCGGCTGGGCCTGCCCTGGGACGGCACGGGGCTGCGCCTGCTCGACCTCGGGTGCGGCACGGGCGCCTCCACCGCCGCCCTGCTGCGCGCCCTGCCCCGGGCCCGGATCGCGGCCGTGGACGCCTCGCCCGGAATGCTGGAGGCGGCCCGCGCCAAGCGGTGGCCGGAGTCCGTCTCCTTCCACCGGGCCAGGGCCGAGGACCTGACCCCCGAGTGGGCCCGGAGGCGTGTGGGGGGTCCGGTGGACGCGGTGTTCGGCGCCTACCTCATCCGCAACTGCCCCGACCCCGACGCCCTGCTCGCGTCCGTGCGCGCGCTGCTCAGACCCGGCGGCCGCGTCGTCCTGCACGAGTACTCCGTGGCCGACTCGGCGTCGGCGCGGGCGGTGTGGTCGGCGGTGTGCTGGGGGGTGGTGATCCCGGCGGGCAAGGCGCTGACCGGCCGGGCGGATCTGTTCCGCTACCTGTGGCGCAGCGTTCTGGAGTTCGACGGCCGGGACGCGCTGCTGGACCGGATGCGCCGCGCGGGCCTGGAGTCGGTGGCCAGCGCGCCGCTGCCGGGCTGGCAGTACGGGGTCACGCACACGTTCGTGGGACGGCGCCCGAACGGCGCTTCGAACGGCGCTCCGGTCCACACTCCGGGAGGCCGCGTTGACGAGCGCTGACGGCGGAGGGCGATCCGGGGCGCGCCCCGGCTCCGACGGGCCCGGCCGTCCCCCCGGCGCCCGCGACCCCCTGGCCGAGGCCGTCCCGCCCGCCCCGCCGACCGGCCCCGCGACCGGCGGGAGGCCCCGCGCCGTCGTGGTGGGCGGCGGCATCGCCGGACTGGCGGCGGCCTGCGCGCTGGCCGAGCGGGACGTGGACGTGACGGTGCTGGAGCGCGAACCCTCGCTCGGGGGGCGGCTGCGCGGCTGGGCCACGACGCTCTCCGACGGTTCGCCCGCGACCATGACCCGCGGGTTCCACGCGTTCTTCCGGCAGTACTACAACCTGCGCGCCCTGCTGCGCCGCGGCGACCCCGGCCTCGGCGCGCTGGTGCCGCTCACGGACTACCCGCTGGTGCACCGGGACGGGCCGCGCGACCGCTTCTCGGGGCTGCCCGCGACCCCGCCGTGGAACGCGGCCGTCCTGGCGGCGACCAGCCCGAGCTTCCCGGCGCGCGACATGGCGCGGGTCAACCTGCCCGCGGCCCTGCAACTGCTCGACGTGGACGTGCCCGGCGTGTACGAGCGGTTCGACCACCTCAGCGCACGCGACCTGCTGGACGCGGTGCGCTTCCCGCCCACGGCACGGCACCTGGCCTTCGAGGTGTTCACCCGCAGCTTCTTCGCCGACCCCGGCGTGCTGTCGGCCGCCGAACTCGCGCTGATGTTCCACGTGTACTTCCTCGGCTCGTCCGAGGGTCTGGTGTTCGACGTTCCGGGCTCGCCGTTCCCGCAGGCGCTGTGGGACCCCCTGGAGCGCTACCTGGCCAAGCGCGGGGTCCGGCTGCGGACCGGCGTGCGGGTCGAGGAGGTGGGCCGGACGCGAGGGAGCGGGGAGACGGAGAGCCGGTTCACGCTGCGCGGGCGCACGGCCGAGGGCGAGGCCTTCGAGGAGGGCGCGGACGCCGTGGTGCTCGCCGCCGACCCCGCCGGAACCCGCGACCTGGTGGCGGCCTCGCCGGAACTGGGCGTACCAGGGCCGGGCGCAACGGAGCTGAGCGGACCGGACTGGCGCGACCGGATGGCCCGGGTGCGCACGGCTCCCCCGTTCCTGGTGTCGCGCTACTGGCTCGACCGGCCCGTGCGCCCGCACCGGCCCGCCTTCCTGGGCACGGCGGGCTACCCCACCCTGGACAACGTCAGCGTGCTGGAACGGTACGAGGACGAGGCCCGCGAGTGGGCCCGGCGCACCGGCGGGTCGGTGGTGGAGCTGCACGCCTACGCGCTGGAGGAGGGGTGCGCTCCCGAGTACGAGCGGCACCGGCTCTGGGAACAGGCCGGGACCGTCTATCCGGAGCTGCGCCGGGCCCGCGCGGTGGACGCCCGGCACGAGCTGCGCGCGGACTGCCCGCTGTTCGCCCCCGGCAGCCACCGGGACCGGTGCGGGGTGACCACACCCGACCCGTTCGTGACGGTGGCGGGCGACCACGTGCGCACCGACCTGCCCGTGGCCCTCATGGAGCGCGCCGCCACCAGCGGCCTGCTCGCGGCCAACGCCCTGCTGTCGCGGTGGGGGCGGCCGGGGCACACGGTGTGGACCGTGCCCCGGCGGGGTCGGTCGGCGCCGCTGCGGGCGCTCGCCCGGTGGTCGAGGAGGTCCTAGAGGCCCCGGCGGTTCCGGCGGGTCAGCCGGGCCAGCGGCCCGTGCTCCTGAGCAGGTACCGGCGCTCCGCGTAGTCCAGGTCGTCCTTCCACAGGCGCCGGGCGGCCATCCGCATCACGGGGCGCACGACCGGCCCCGCCAGCTTGCGGGCCAGCAGGAAGCCGATCCGCTCCGAGCTGGCCACGGTCGCCTCGATGACCGCCGTGCGCGGCACGCCCTTGTCGTCCACGCCCAGCGGGGTGGCGTGCGTCTCCACCACGCTGCCCAGGCCCTCGCCCTCGATGATGCGCATGACCACCGTGCGCGGGTCCGGGCAGCGGAACTCCGCGCGCACCGGCACGCCCCACCGGCCCGCCACCCGGAACCCCACGTCCACCACCATGCGGTCCGGGTCGGGGTCGGCTCCCTTGGGCACCTCGGTCACCTTCAGCCCCACGAACGAGTAGGGGTGGAACCACGAGCCGTGCCAGGGGTCGAGCCGGTTGGCCACCACGTCCTCGGGTTCGCACCGCCCCGCCAGGCTCTCCACCGCCACCAGGCTCCCGGGCAGCGCGGGGCGCTCGGGGACCACCGGCTCGTCCAGGGGCTCCTCACCGCCCTCCCGGTCCAGGCGCACCCACACCAGGACGCCGTCGTCGTGCACCGGATAGGGATCCCACCCAGGGAAGCCGCCGCCGTCCAGCGACAGCCCGTGCCACCGGCACACCAGGCGCCCGGAGTCCACCGCGCCCCGGCACAGCGGCGCGCCCAGGTGCGGGCAGGCGCCCGGCCCCGCGTGCGCGGTCCCGTCCGGGGTGCGCCAGGCCACCAGCTCGGTTCCGGCCACGACGCGCCCGAACGGCCGGTCCGCGCGGACCTCGCTGCTCGCGGCCAGCACGAACCAGTTCCCCGAGGGCCGGGCGAGCGCGCGTTTGAGCGCCGACCCGATGACGGAGGGCGAGCCCTCCCGCCAGGTCGGCTCCTGCTTCTTCCACGTGGTGGCGGGCATGCGGCGCAGGGGAAGCCGCCGCGGTCGCGGGTCGGGCAGTGTCACGGGGTCCTCCAGGTACGTCGGTCGAGGGGGCGGGGACGGACCGCGCGTCCTCAGCCGGTCCGCGGACGCGGCACCCGGCCGCGCAGGGAGCGCGCGATCAGCGACCGCGCGAGGGCGGGTACGGCGGCGGCCGCCTTACGGGTGTCCGAGACGCGGTGCCGGACGCTCCACACGTCGTAGTCGGCCGCACGCACCTCGTCCAGGATCGCGCGGTAGAGCCGGAAGGCGGTGGCGACACACGGGCGCGCCACGGGGGAGAGCATCGCGATGCCCGGTTCGGCCCGCCGGTAGAAGCCCTGGTTGACCTCCACCAGATCGGCGAGGGCCTCCCGCACGCGCGGGTGCTGCTCCCGGGTCCGCGCGCACTGCTCCAGCAGCTCGCGGTCCACGCCGTGCGCGGCCAGCGCCTCCTCCGGCAGGTAGACGCGGCCGCGCCGCAGGTCCTCGGCCACGTCCCGCAGGAAGTTGGTCAGCTGGAAGGCCTCGCCCAGCGCGGCGGCGTGCGGGGCCGCCTCCTCGCGCGGCGCCACCGTGCCCAGGACCGGCAGCACCTGGAGGCCGATCACCGCGGCCGAGCCGTGCATGTACTCGCGCAGGTGCTCCAGATCGCGGTAGCCGGTCACGGTCAGGTCCATGCGCATGGAGGCCATGAACGCGGTGAAGTAGGCGTGCGGCAGCGCGTACCGGTGGACCGTGTGCGCCAGGGCGGACAGCACCGGCTCCGCCTCGGGGTCCCGGGCGGGTTCCCCGTCCAGGACCCGGGCCAGCTCGGCGTCGATGACGTCCAGGCGGGCGGTCTGGTCCGCCACCGTGGCGCCCGGCGGCGGCTCGTCGACGATGTCGTCCACCCACCGCGCGAAGCCGTACAGGGCGTGCACCCCGGGCCGGTGCTCGGGCGGCAGCACCCGTGTGGCCGTGTAGTAGGTGCGCCCGTGGTGGGCGTGCAGGGCCCGGCACCTGAGGTAGGCCTCCCGCAGCGGCCCGTCGGTGATCCCGGCCGCGTCGAGTTCCGCGGCTCCCCCGTTCATCCGACCCCTCCGGTTCTGCGGACCACCTCGGCCGCGGCGAGCTTTCCCGAGATCAGCACGGTCGGCACGCCGACCCCGGGTGCGGTCCCGCACCCGGCCAGGACGGCGTTGGAGGTGCCGGGAACGGTGTTGCGCGGGCGGAACGGCCCCGTCTGGGCGAAGGTGTGCGACAGAGAGAAGGGCGTGCCGTGCGCGAGCCCCTGCCGCGCCCAGTCCGCCGGGGTGACCAGGTGCTCGGTCCGCACGGAGGCGTCCAGCCCCTCCAGCCCGCGCTCCTCCAGGGTCCCGACCAGGCGGTCCCGGTAGCGCGGCCCCTCGCGGTCCCAGTCGATGCGGCCCGCCGCCAGGTTGGGCGCCGGGGCGAGCACGTACAGCAGGTGGCGCCCCTCCGGGGCCAGCGACGGGTCGGTGAGCGTGGGCTGGGTGACCAGCAGGGAGGGGTCGCTCATGGTGCGGCCCTCGCGGATGATCTCGGTGAACGTGCGCTTCCACGCGGCGCCGAAGGAGATGGTGTGGTGGCCCAGTCCCTCCCAGGTGCGGTCGGTGCCCAGGTGCAGCACGACCGCCGAGGGCGAGTAGCGCGCGGCCACGGGGCGCCGGGGCGTGTGGCCGAGCAGCCGGTGGGCGGCGGGCAGGTCCGCGGTGAGCACCACCTGGTCGCAGGCCAGGCGCTCCCCGTCCGCGGTGACGACGGCGCTGACGCGGTCGCCCGCGCGTTCCAGGCGCGCGACCTCCTGGCCGTAGCGGACGGCTCCCCCGGCCTTGGTGACCGCGCCCGCGAGGGCCTCGCCCAGGGCGCGCATCCCTCCCCTGGGGAAGTACACCCCGGCGACGGTGTCCATGTAGGCGATGACGGCGTAGGCGGCCAGGGCGCTCTCCGGCGCCACCCCCGCGTACAGCGACTGGAAGGAGAAGATCCGGCGCAGCCGCTCGTCGCGCACGTGGCGGCCCACGGCCGGGGCCAGCCTGCCGAAGCCGCCCATCGCGGCCAGCCGGAACAGGTCGGGGCGGACCAGGTCCAGCGGGGACCGGAAACGGGCGTCGATGAACGAGCGCATCTCCACCCGGTACAGCCGGGTGAGCCAGTCGCGCAGCCGCAGGTAGCCGTCGGCCTCGCGCTGCCCGGCCACCCGGGCGACCTCGGCGGCCATCGCCTCGCGCTCGGTGTGCACGTCGATCACCGAGCCGTCGGCGAAGGAGGCGCGGTAGGCGGGGCTGAGGGGCACCAGGTCCAGCCGGTCGGCCACGGTCTCGCCGACCGCCCCCAGAGCCTCGTCCAGGAGTTCGGGCATGGTGAGCACCGTGGGGCCGGTGTCGATCTGGAAGCCGTCCAGGTCGAGCCGCCCCGCGCGACCGCCCGGGTGCGCCTCGCGCTCGACCACGACGACCTCGCGCCCCGCGCCCAGCAGGTGCAGGGCGCAGGCCAGGCCGGACAGGCCGGCGCCCACGACGACCACGGGACCGCGTCCGCGCGGCCCGGGTCCGGGCCGGGACGGAGACGACGGCTCGGGGTTCTCCTCAGGCACGGTGGTGCTCCTCTCCGGTGTTGCGGATACCTTCCCCGCCTGGCCGGTCACACACGGTCACGCGCGATCCGGGATGCCAGGCCGCCCAGCCCCTCCAGCACGTGGGCGGGCGCGTCGAGCCCCTCCAGGTGCGCCCGGCCCCGTTCGGCGAGCTCACGGCACCTGTCTCCGACCAGGTCGCGTGCGCCGAGGCGGTCCAGCGCGTCGGCCGCCTCCCCGGGGTCCACGTCCTCGTCGGGCAGGCCGATCCGGTCGAGCAGCCGCAGCGCGGCGTCGTCCCCGCGCTCGCGGGCCAGGCGGGTGCCGGTCACGAGCAGCAGCGTGCACTTGCCCTCGCGGATGTCCTCGCCCACGGGCTTGCCGGTCCGGGAGCTGTCCCCGTAGACGCCGAGCAGGTCGTCCCTGAGCTGGAAGGCGATGCCCACGTCCCTGCCGTAGCCGCGCAGGGCCCCCACCGCCGCCGGATCGGCCCCGGCCATCGCCGCGCCCAGGTGCAGGGGGCGTTCGACGCTGTAGGAGGCCGTCTTGAGCAGGTCCACGCGCAGGGCGGCCTCCTCCGAGCGCTCCCGGCGCGCCTGGGCGCGCACGTCGAGGAACTGCCCGGCCATGATCTCGGTGCGCAGGTCCCGCCACACGGCCCGTGCCCGGACGGGCTCGGGCACGCCCGGCAGGGCCTCGTTGAGCATGTCGTCGGCCCAGACCAGGGCCAGGTCGCCCACGAGGACCGCCAGCGCCTCCCCGTACCGGCGGGAGTCGCCGACGTGGCCTTCCCGCTCGTGTTCGAGGGCGTGCGCGGCGTGCACCGAGGGGCGGCCCCGGCGGGTGGGCGAGCCGTCCATGACGTCGTCGTGGACGAGCGCGCAGGTCTGGACGAGTTCGACCGCGGCGCAGGCCTGGCGGGCGGCGCGGGCCGTCTCCCCCGAAGGGGTGCCTCCGCCCGCGAGCCACCCCCACCAGGCGAGCAGGGGCCGCATCCGCTTGCCGCCGTCCAGGGTGAAGCGGACGGTCGTGCCGGCCAGGTCCCGGCCGAACTCTCCGTCGAGGTCCTCCGAGTGGCGGAGTCTGCGCTCCAGGTAGTCCTTGAGGGACTCCTCCAGGGCGGAGCGCTCATCGGCGTCTGCGGCGTCCGGCGGGCGCGGGTGCCTGTGGGTGTTCAGGATGGGATTGACGGTGTCCTCCCCGGGTAGCATCCGAACAATGCGACTCGGTTTCCATGAATCTTGGCAACCGAAATACTTCCCCCTCTGCGAGGGTCGAACCCTTCGCTGGTGGAGGGGTGCGCCTCCCGGAGAGGGTTCGCGCGTCCCGGTGGCGCTTAGAATTCCAGGAACGGCCGGAGCCACCGGCCACGAACGCGAGAGAGGAACCATGGACACCGCGTCGGCCGCATCCTCTCCCCCCGACTTCGAGGGGTCCGCGGCCGCGGATCCCGAGGTCAGGTCGCGGGCCGAACTCTACGACGCGTTGCAGACCGACGGGCAGCGACTCGCCGTACGGCTCATCCGCATGCTGCACCGGATGGCGGAGCGCTCGGGGATGAACCCGACCGACTTCCAGTGCTACACGCTGCTGCGCGTGGGCGGTTCCATGACACCAGGCGAGATCGCCGACAGCCTGTGCCTGTCCACCGGTTCGGTGACCGGGGTGATCGACCGCCTGGAGGCGCACGGCCTGGCCGAGCGCACCCGCCACCCCGAGGACCGGCGCAAGGTCGCCGTCCGGCTGACCGGCGACGCCGCGCGCGTGGGCCCCGCCACCGCGCCCGGGATGCGCGAGGCGATGACGGCCGCGCACGCGGACTACTCGCTGGAGGAGCTGTCCACGATCACGGACTGGCTGGACCGGATCGGCACGGCTCTGGACCGGCTGTCCGCGAAGACGGAGCCGTGAGGCCGAAGGGGCGGCGGCCGCAGCCGTGAGCATGGCACCCGCAGGGGACGGGGGGAACGAGGGGGACCTCTCCTACCCCGATACGTGCGGACATATGCGGTCATGTGTCCAGTCAGGGCCCATGGCACTGCAAGGGATATTTCGCCGCTCGTAGGACAACACTCCACGATTGCCCGATTGCTTCACGAAACGGCTTCTGGCACCTACCATCCCACGGGACATGTCCGTGGTCCGGTGCCCGCACCGGTCCGTCATCCCCCGACCAGGGAAAGCGACCCTCCGGGGCTGGGAAGGAGCCAGCATCTCATCCCTACGCGAGTACATCCGAGAACACACCAACCCCACGGTCTTCGGGGTTTCCGGGGTCGTGATCCTCGCCTTCGTCGTCGTCGGCATCGTGGCCACCGAGCCGATGCTCGACGCGGCAACCGCCACGCGCGACTGGATCGGGAAGAAGCTGGGCTGGGTCTACGTCCTGTCCACCACCTTCTTCCTGGGACTGGCGATCTTCCTCATGCTGAGCCGGTTCGGGAAGATCCGCCTGGGCCCGGCCGACTCCCGGCCCGAGTTCGGGACGCTGGCCTGGTTCGCCATGCTGTTCACCACCGGCATGGGCATCGGTCTGGTGTTCTGGGGGGTGTCGGAGCCCATCCACCACCTGACCTCACCGCGCTCGGCCGAGTTCGCCACCCCCGAGGGTGAGCCCCCCATGCCCGAGGCGGCGAGCGAGGCGCTGGCCCTGAGCTACTTCCACTGGAGCTTCCACCCCTGGGCCATCTACATCGCGCTCGGCCTGTCGCTGGGCTACTTCGCCTTCCGCAAGGGCCTGCCCCTGCGCCCCGCCTCCGCCCTCTACCCCCTCCTGGGCGACCGGGCCTTCGGCTGGCCCGGCAACATCGTGGACATCCTCGCCATCTTCGGCACGATCTTCGGCCTGGCCACCTCGCTGGGCCTGGGTACCCTCCAGATCAACGGCGGGCTCAACCACGTCTTCGGCATCCCCTCCAACGCCACCGTGCAGTCGGTCATCATCATCCTGATCACCGCCATCGCGCTGGTCAGCGTGCTCTCGGGCATCGACAAGGGCATCCGCCGCCTGTCCATGATCAACCTGTGGCTGGCCTTCCTGCTGCTGGTGGTGGTCTTCGCCCTGGGGCCCAAGCTGTGGATCGCCAGCATCATGACCACGGGCGCGGGCGAGTACCTGAGCAACATCGTCGAGTGGAGCCTGGCCTTCCCGAGCCCGCTCATCGACGAGACGGCGGCCGCCTGGACCACCGCGTGGCCCATCTTCTACTGGGGCTGGTGGATCTCCTGGGCCCCGTTCGTGGGCATCTTCCTGGCCCGGATCTCCTACGGCCGCACCATCCGCGAGTTCGTCATCGGGGCGCTCTTCGCCCCCGTCGCCGTGTCCATCCTGTGGTTCGGCGTGTTCGGCGGCTCCGGCCTGTACTACGAGCTGTTCGGGAACGCCGGCCTGAGCGCGCTGAACGAGGAGGACCGCTCCTTCCGCCTGCTGGAACTGCTGCCCGGCGGACCGCTCATCGGCGGCGTCATCTCCGTCCTGCTGATCATCGTGGTGGCGGTCTTCTTCATCACCTCCTCCGACTCCGGCTCCCTGGTGGTGGACACGCTCGCCAGCGGCGGAAGCCTCAAGCCGGTCAAGGCCCACCGCGCCTTCTGGGCGATCAGCGAGGGCGCGGTCACCCTGATCCTGCTGGTACTGGGCGGGGAGAACGCGCTGTCGGCGCTCCAGGCCGCGTCGGTGGTCACCGGACTGCCCTTCGCTATCATCCTGCTGCTCATGGTCTGGGGCCTGATCAAGGCGCTGTCGGAGGAACCCAGGCCCGGAGGCCCCAGGGAGCAGCGCGCCGAGGACCGCCCCAGGTCCGACCGCTCCCCGGACACGCAGGCGCGCGAGTAGTTTCCCGTCAGAACGAGGAGAGGAGGCCGCCGTGGCGTCGAGGAAGTTCCACAACCCCTTCCACGGTGTGGTGGACATGATCACCGAGATGAACCGCATCTCCGACAGCATGTCCTCGATGGAGACCGGCAACGCCGGTGAGCGCGAGCGCGGGCACGCCGACGCGTGGAGTCCGCCCACCGACATCCTGGCCCGGGGCAACGACCTGATCGTCCGCTGCGAGGTCCCCGGGGTCCAGGAACAGGACGTGGCCGTGAGCCTGAACAACGGCATCCTCACCATCAGCGGCGAGCGCCGCCGGGACGGGGACGACGTCGTCTACTACTCCTCCGAGCGGTTCATGGGCACGTTCCGCCGGGAGATCAGCCTCCCGGAGGCCGTGGACGAGGAGGACATCGAGGCCAGCTACGGCGAGGGGCTGCTGGAGGTGGTGGTGCACGGCGCCGCCAACGCCCGCGGCCCCCGGCGCATCGCCGTCCGCAAGCGGACGCCGAAGAGGTCCTAGACACCGCCGACGGGGCGGGTCCGGCGCGGCCGGGCCCGCCCCGTCGGCGTGCGCGGACCGGATGTGGCGCGGGGTACCCGGACGCCGGGAACCGGACGGCCCCGCGATCCGACCCGTAGGGGGAACGGCCGCGAGAACGCGGCTCGTACCCCCGGAGGGAACATGGACCGCATCCGCACCAGCCGTACCGCATTGGCCGCCTCACTGCTCTGCCTAGGCCTCGCCCTCACCGCCTGCGGCGGGGCGCAGGAGCAGGACGCCGCCCCGGCGGAGGAGGCCGCCGACAGCGCGGCGACCGCCGCCGACGCCTTCTCCGTGACCGACCCCTGGATCAAGGCCGTCACCGCCGAGGAGGGGATGACCGGCGTCTTCGGTGTGCTGGCCAACGGCTCCGACGAGGAGATCACCGTCGTCTCGGCCGACTACGACGCGGCCGGGATGGTCGAGCTGCACGAGGTCGTCTCCGAGGGGACAGACGCCGCCATGCGCGAGAAGGAGGGCGGGTTCCCCATCCCCGCCGGAGGCAGCGCCACCCTGGAGCCCGGCGGCGACCACATCATGCTCATGGAACTGACCGAGGACCTCCAGCCGGGGGCCGAGGCGACCGTCACCGTGGAGTTCTCCGACGGCTCCACCACGGAGTTCACCGCCGCGGTCAAGGACTACGCCGGGGCCAACGAGGAGTACGAGGGCGGCCACGGCGAGGGGCACGGCGACGGGGAGCACGGCTCCGAGGGAGAGGACGGCGGGGCACACGGGGACGAAGGGCACGGGGACCACTGATGGGCGGTGAGTCCCGGCTCAGCCGCAGAGGGCTGCTCCTGGGCGGCGCGGCGGCCGGTGTCGGCGCGGCCGGGGGCGCGCTCGCCCACCGGTGGGCCGCGGAACCGGCGGCGGCCCCCCAGGCGCCCCCGCTCAACGGCACGCTGACCGTGCCGTTCCACGGCGTGCGGCAGGCGGGCGTGGAGACCCCGCCGCAGACGCACGGCACCTTCGTCGCGCTGGACCTGGAACCGGGGACGGACGCGGACGGGGTCGGTCGGCTCCTGCGGCTGCTCAGCGACGACGCGGCCCGCCTGTCCCGGGGCGAGCCCGCCCTGGCCGACACCGAGCCCGAACTCGCCCTGGTCCCGGCCCGGCTCACCACCACGTTCGGGTTCGGGCGGGGTCTGGTGGAGCGGGTGGACCCCGAAGCGGCACCGGAGTGGCTCGGGCCCCTGCCCGAGTTCGGGCACGACCGGCTCGACCCGGCCTGGGGCGGGGCGGACCTGCTGCTCCAGGTGTGCGCGGACGACCCCGTGACCGTCTCCCACGCGGTGCGGATGATGCTCAAGGACGCGCGGGCCTTCGCGCGGGTGCGGTGGACGCAGAGCGGGTTCCGCCGGGCCCACGGATCCCAACCCGAGGGCACCAGCATGCGCAACCTGATGGGGCAGGTGGACGGGACCGTCAACCCGGCGCCGGGAACCGGGGACTTCGACCGGCTGGTCTGGGGCGGGAACCCACCGCCGTGGCTCAGGGGAGGCACGAGCCTGGTGCTGCGCCGCATCGCCACCCACCTGGACACCTGGGACGAGCTGGACCGGCCCGCCCGGGAGGCGGTCATCGGCCGCCGCCTGGACAACGGCGCGCCGCTGACCGGTGGCGAAGAACACGACGAGGCGGACCTGGAGGCCACGGACGCCTCCGGGCTCACCGTCATCGCGGACTTCGCCCACATCAGGCGGGCCCGCACCGACGACCCGGACCAGCGGATCTTCCGGCGCGCCTACAACTACGACGAGCGCGGCTCGGGCGGCGAGGAGGCGGGGCTGCTGTTCGCCTCCTTCCAGGCCGACCCGCTGCGCCAGTTCGTGCCCATCCAGCGGCGCCTGGACGAGCTGGACCTGCTCAACGAGTGGGTGACCGCCGTGGGCTCGGCGGTGTTCGCCGTTCCGCCGGGCTGCGAGGAGGGAGGGTACGTGGGGCAGGCCCTGCTGGAGGGGTGAGCCGCCCCGGGCCCCGGAGAGCGGGGCCCGCTGGAGGAAGCCGCCGATGCGGCGGGGGCGGGAGGCTCCGGGGACCGGACCCGGCCTCCGGGGCCGCGTGGGGGGCGCCCCCGCGGACGACCGCTCGGCCCACCCCCCTGGGCGTGGACCCGAAGCGGGTGCGACGATGAACCCATGACGGAGCGGCCACCCCTGCGCGCGGCCCGCGCCGGGGTGTTCGCCTCGGTGTGCTCCGCCGTGTCCGTGGGCGGCCACGCGCTGTCCTCCGAGCACGCCGTCCCACTGGGCGGACTGCTCGTCGGCGCCGCCCTGGTCTACGTCTCCGCCTGGGCCGCGACCGGCCGCGAGCGCGGACTCGGCGCGATCGCCGGATGGATGGCGTGGGGCCAGCTGGCCCTGCACCTGGTCTTCTCCACGGCCCAGGCGGCGGGCGCCCACGGCGCCCACGCGGCCGACCCCGCCGCCGTCGAGGCCGCGTCGGGCGGCGCCCGGATGCTCGTCGCCCACCTCGTGGCCGGCGCCGTGTGCGCCTGGTGGCTGCGCCAGGGCGAGGCAGCGCTCTTCGCCTACCTGCGCCTGGCCGCCGCCGCGCTGCTGCCCGTCCTGGTGCTCGCGGTCGCGCGGCCGGTGCCCGAACGGGTCCCCTCGGCCCCGCTCCCCGAGCGCCGGACGCCCGCCCCGGCCGCGCCCTACCTCCGGCACAGCCTGGTTCTGCGGGGACCGCCCGCGGCGTAGGCCGTGTTCGACCGCACCACCGGCCGCCGCTCGGCGGTCGGCGCCCGCGAACACGCCCCGGGCCGCTGACCCGGCCCCTACCCGCGCCCGCGCCGCCAGTGCGCCCTCCACCCCGACGGCGGAGTCCGCGGGGACCGGCTCCGAGCCGTCCTCGCGCCGCGCCGTGCCCCGGGGGGAACGGCCGCGCGGTCCCGGCTCCGCCTGAGCGGGCGCGGGTACCCGGGCCAGCGCCCCCACGCCGCGTCCTCCGTACCGCCGCGCCCGCGCGCGCACGTCCGGAGACGCGTCCGGTCCCCCGCGTGCCCAGGACCGGTCCCCCGTCGGGGACCGGCCGCGCACGCTCCCGTCACCGCGCGCACCACCGCCCGAGGCCACCGGCCGCCGGGCCGCTGGTGCACGCCGGAACCCGGAGCACCGATGCCCACCGACACCGTCTTCCAGGATCAGCGCCCGGCACGGGCGCGCCGTTCCCACCCCGACCGCCCGGCGTGCCGTCCGCGGCGCGACCACCGCACCGACCCGCAGGGGCCCGCCCTCCCGGAGGGACCGGCCCGTTCGGAGGAGTCCCCGCACGCGGAGGAACGCGCGCGTGAGCGGGACGCAGAACTCGACCGGCTGGCGCTCGCCGCCCGTGAGGGCTCGGCCGCCGCGCTCGACGCGTTCGTCCGGCGCACCCGTCCCGACGTCGCCCGCTACATCGCCCGCAGGGTCCACCCCGACCGCGTCGAGGAGCTGAGCCAGGAGACCTACCTGCGGGCCCTGCGCGGCCTGCCGCGGTTCGCCGGACGCGCCCCGGCGCGGACCTGGCTGCTGGCCATCGCCCGCAACACCGTCGCCGACCGCTACCGCCACGACGCGGCCCGCCCCGACTGCGTACACCACGCCGACTGGGACCTGCTGCCCGCCCGGGCCGTCCGGTTCGACGAGCACGTGGCCCTGCTGTGCCTGCTGGACGGCCTCGCGGCCGAACGGCGGCAGGCGTTCGTCCTCACCCAGGTGGAGGGCCTGTCCTACGCCGAGGCCGCCCGGCTGGCGGACGTGCCCGTGGGCACGATCCGCTCGCGGGTCGCCCGGGCCCGCGGCGACCTGGTGCGCGGGCTCACCGCCTGAGGGCCGAACACGACGGCCCCGGGCCGCTCCGCGCAGGCGAAGCGGACCGGGGCCGTCTACGTCACAGCGGCACCGTTCCCGGCCAGCCGGTCAGAAGACCCGGTCGGCCGCGTAGGGGCCGATCACGGCCAGCGCGCGCGGCCGCGACAGCAGGTCGGCGGCCACCTCGGCCACCTCCGCGCCGGTCACCGCGTCGAACAGCGCCAGGCTCTCGTCGATCGAGTAGTGCCCGGGCCGGTTCAGCTCGTGCGAGAGCAGCCGCCCCATCCGCGCGTTGGTGCCCTCGCTGCCCAGCACCAGCGACCCCTGGATCTGGCCCTTGGCCCGGGTCAGCTCCTCCTCGGTGATGCCCGAGGCGGCCACCTTCGCCAGCTCCTCGCGGCACACCCCGATGACCTCGTCGGCCTTGTCCGGCAGGCAGCCCGCGTAGATCTGGAAGCTGCCGGTGTCGGCGTAGTCGGCGTTGTAGGCGTGCACCGCGTAGGCCAGGCCGCGCTTCTCACGCACCTCCTGGAACAGGCGCGAGGACATCCCGCCGCCCAGGGCGGCGCTGAGCAGCCGCAGCGCGTGCCACCGCGGGTCGGTGCGGCAGAGCCCCTCCGACCCCAGGATGATGTGCGCCTGCTCGGTCTCGCGCGACTGCACCACCGTGCCGCCGTAGGTGGCGACCGGCGAGCCGCCGATGCGGGGACGCGCGGGGCGGGCGTCCCCGGCCGCGGCCGAGTGCTCGGCGAACAGCGCGCGGACCTGCTCCACCACCCGGTCGTGGTCCAGGCTGCCCGCCGCGGTCACGATCAGCTCGCCGGGCACGTAGGCGTCGCGGTACTGCTCGGCGATGCGGTCGCGGGAGAGCGCCTCGATGGTGTCGGTGGTGCCCAGGATGGGCCGGCCCAGCGGCGAGTCGCCGAAGAAGTGCGCCGCGAAGACGTCGTCCACCAGGTCGGCGGGCTCGTCCTCGTACATGGCGATCTCCTCCAGGATCACGCCCCGCTCGGTCTCCACCTCGCCCTCGTCGAGCACCGAGTTGGCCACCATGTCACCGATGACGTCGACGGCCAGCGGCAGGTCGCGGTCGAGCACCTTCGCGTAGTAGCAGGTGTGCTCCTTGGTGGTGTAGGCGTTGTGGTCGGCGCCCACACCGTCCAGCAGCGCGGAGATCTCCAGCGCCGAGCGCTCCTTGGTCCCCTTGAACAGCAGGTGCTCCAGGAAGTGCGCCGAGCCCGCGTGCGCGGAGTCCTCGTCGCGGGAACCCGTGGTCGCCGAGATCCCGAACGCGGCGGAGCGCACGCCCGGCACGGCCTCGGTGACCACGCGCAGGCCGCCGGGGAGCACCGTGCGGCGCACCAGTCCGGTACCGCCGTCCGGCTCCAGCAGCGTCACGGTCGTGTCCGGGTCCTGCTCGGCGGCGATGGGGACAGAGCTCATGGATCCTTCTTCTTCGTCGGGACGTCGGTGGCCGGTCCACCCGGCGGCTCCGGCCGAGGATACGCGCCGGGGCGGCCGCACCCAAGGTGCGACCGCCCCGGCGTCGGTCAGGATCAGGTGTTCTCCGAACGCCCGCCCGAGCTGCGGCGGCGGCGACGGCGCGGGGCGTCCCCGCCGTTCTTGTCGCCGCCGTCCTCCTCGGCCGGGGAGTCCTCGTCCTCAGCGGCGGGAGCCGCGGGGGCGGCCTGGGCCGACTCGGCCTCCACGACCTCGACCGGGACCAGCGACAGCTTGCCGCGGTCGTCGATCTCGCGGATCTCGACCTGGATCTTCTCGCCGATGCTGATCACGTCGTCGAGGTTCTCGATCCGCTTGCCGCCGTGCAGCTTGCGGATCTGCGAGATGTGCAGCAGGCCGTCCTTGCCGGGCAGCAGCGACACGAACGCGCCGAACGTGGTCGTCTTGACGACGGTGCCCAGGTAGCGGTCGCCGACCTCGGGCATCGTCGGGTTGGCGATCTGGTTGATCGTGTCCCGCGCGGCCTCGGCCGAGGGGCCGTCGGTGGCGCCGATGTAGATCGTGCCGTCGTCCTCGATGGTGATCTCGGCGCCGGTGTCGTCCTGGATCGAGTTGATCATCTTGCCCTTGGGGCCGATGACCTCGCCGATCTTCTCCACCGGGACCTTGACGGTGAGGATGCGCGGAGCGTTCGGGCTCATCTCGGCCGGACGCTCGATGGCCTCCTGCATGACGTCGAGGATGGCCAGGCGGGCGCCGCGGGCCTGCTGGAGCGCGAGCGCCAGCTGCTCGGCGGGGATGCCGTCGAGCTTGGTGTCCAGCTGCAGGGCCGTGATGAGTTCACGGGTGCCGGCGACCTTGAAGTCCATGTCGCCGAACGCGTCCTCGGCGCCCAGGATGTCGGTGAGGGTGACGAACTCGTCGCCCTCGCTGATCAGGCCCATGGCGATGCCCGACACCATCTCCTTGAGGGGCACGCCGGCCGCCATCAGGGACATGGTGGAGGCGCAGACCGAGCCCATCGAGGTGGAGCCGTTGGAGCCCAGGGCCTCCGACACCTGACGGATGGCGTAGGGGAACTCCTCGCGGGCGGGCAGGACCGGGAGCAGGGCGCGCTCGGCGAGGGCGCCGTGCCCGATCTCGCGCCGCTTGGGCGAGCCCACCCGACCGGTCTCACCGGTGGAGTAGGGCGGGAAGTTGTAGTTGTGCATGTAGCGCTTGGTCTTGTCCGGGTTGAGCGTGTCAACCGTCTGCTCCATGCGCAGCATGTTGAGCGTGGTGACACCCATGATCTGGGTCTCGCCGCGCTCGAAGAGGGCCGAGCCGTGCACCCGCGGCAGGACGCCGACCTCGGCGCTCAGCTGGCGGATGTCCTTGGGGCCGCGGCCGTCGATGCGGATCCCGTCGCGCAGCACGCGCTCGCGCATGAGCTGCTTGCTCAGGGAGCGGAAGGCGGCGCCGATCTCCTTCTCGCGGCCCTCGAAGTCCTCGGCGAGCTTCTCGGCGGCCGAGGCCTTGACGCGGTCCAGCTCGGCCTCGCGGTCCTGCTTGTCCGCGATGGTCAGCGCCTTGGACAGCTCCTCGCGGACGGCGCCCTCGACGGCGGCGTACACGTCGTCCTCGTAGTCGAGGAAGATCGGGAACTCGCCCTGCTCGCGGCTGGTCTGGTCGGCGACGGCCTGCTGGGCCTTGCACAGGACCTTGATGAAGGGCTTGGCGGCCTCCAGGCCCTCGGCGACGGTCTGCTCGTTGGGGCCGACGGCCCCTTCGGCGACCAGCTTGAGGGTGCGGACCGTGGACTCGGCCTCCACCATCATGATGGCGACGTCGCCGTCGGCCAGGACGCGACCGGCGACCACCATGTCGAAGGTGGCGTTCTCCAGCTCGGCGTGGGTCGGGAAGCCCACCCACTGGCCGTCGATGAGGGCGACGCGCACGCCGCCGATCGGGCCGGAGAAGGGCAGCCCGGCGATCTGGGTGGACATCGAGGCCGCGTTGATGGCGACGACGTCGTACAGGTGCTCGGGGTGCAGGGCCAGGACCGTCTCGACGATCTGGATCTCGTTGCGCAGGCCCTTCTTGAACGACGGGCGCAGCGGCCGGTCGATCAGGCGGCAGGTGAGGATGGCGTCCTCGGAGGGACGGCCCTCACGCCGGAAGAAGGAGCCGGGGATGCGGCCCGCGGCGTACATGCGCTCCTCGACGTCCACCGTCAGGGGGAAGAAGTCGAGGTTCTCCTTGGGGCGCTTCGAGGCGGTGGTGGCCGACAGGACGACGGTCTCGTCGTCCAGGTACACCGTGGCCGATCCGGCGGCCTGGCGGGCCAGGCGACCGGTCTCGAAGCGGATGGTGCGGGTGCCGAAGGATCCGTTGTCGATGACGGCTTCGGCCGAGTACACGCCCTCCATGGGCGACCTCCTACTACACGTGTTCGCGTTCGTGGCGCCCGGCACGCGAGGCGTGCCGGCGCTCGTTGTTCGTCTTCCCGCGTCCGTGCCCCGGAGTTGATGACGGCCGGTCATCGATCGAAGCCCACGGCATGCCCTGAGGGGAATGTCCGGGGACCACTACCGAGGACCGGCCCCGACTCTGCGCCGGGGTGGGGAGCGGGTGGTTCTCACTGTGGAACTGGGGTGGACGGCGGCATGCGACCACCGTCGTGTCACACCTTACTAACAAAGCGGGAGCGGCCGAAGCCACTCCCGCCGACAACCTAGCGGCGCAGACCCAGACGCTCGATGAGCGAGCGGTAACGGGTGATGTCCTGCTTGGCGATGTACTTGAGCAGACGGCGGCGGCGACCGACCATCAGCAGCAGACCGCGGCGGCTGTGGTGGTCGTGCTTGTGGCCCTTGAGGTGCTCGGTCAGCTCGGTGATGCGGTGCGTGAGCAGCGCGACCTGGACCTCGGGGGAACCGGTGTCACCCTCGCCGGTGGCGTACTCGGCGATGATCTTCTCTTTGGTGGCGGTGTCGATCGACACGTCGCTCCTTCACTGGAAAGTCGGTACGCGGTGTGGAACCCGGTGCGCGACCGGGAACAGACGCGGTGACCGCGCGTACGAACAGTCACCGTCGCGTGTGGTGCGCGGCCCGCCGCCGACGGCGTGGGTGCGCCGCGCTCCCCCGGCGACGGTACGCGCGGAGGCGACCGGCCGTGGGCACACGTGGACAACGACCACCCTACCGCAGAGCACGAGGTGGCTGACCGTGGCCGGGCGCGGGTCGGGTCTCCCCCGCCCCGCGCCCTACCCGGCGCGCAGGACCTCGCGGCAGCGGTCGACGTCGCGGCGCATGGCGACGATCAGCTCGTCGATGCTGTCGAAGCGCTCCTGACCGCGGATGTGCACCGTGAAGTCCACCGTCATGCGCAGCCCGTACAGGTCCAGGTCGTCGCGGTCCAGGGCGTAGGCCTCCACGGTGCGCTCGGCGCCGTCGAACGTGGGGTTGCTGCCCACGGAGATGGCGGCGGGCCAGCGCGACTCCTGCCCGGGGGCGGGCTCGCAGCGGTGGAGCCAGCCCGCGTAGACGCCGTCGCCGGGGACGGCGGTGTCGGGGAGCAGGTCCATGTTGGCGGTGGGGAAGCCCAGCAGTTCGCGGCCGCGCGCGGCGCCGTGCACGACCTCGCCCCCGACCCGGTGGGGACGGCCCAGCAGCTCGGCGGCCCCGGCCACGTCGCCCCCGGCGAGCAGCCCCCGCACGCGCGTGGAGGTGATGGTGTCGCCGTCCGCGACCAGGGCGACCCCGTCGGCGGTGAAGCCGTACTCGGCGCCCAGCGCGGCCAGCGCGGCGACGTCGCCCGAGGCGCGGTGGCCGAAGCGGAAGTCCTCGCCCACGACCACGGCAGCGGCGTGCAGGCGGTCGACCAGGACGCGCCGCACGAACTCCTCCGGGGTCAGGGAGGACAGGTCCTTGGTGAAGGGCAGGACGCACACGGCGTCGGCGCCGTACCCGGCCAGCAGCTCCACCCGCCGCTCCAGGGGGGTGAGCACCGGCGGGGTGGTGCCGCGCAGCACCGTCTGCGGGTGGGGGTCGAAGGTCACCACGGCGACCGGGATGCCGAGTTCGCGCCCGTGCCCGACCGCGGTCTCCAGGATGGCCTGGTGGCCACGGTGCACTCCGTCGAACACGCCGACCGCCACCACGGAGCGCCCCCACCCGGAGGGAACGCCCTCCAGCCCGTCCCATCGCCGCACGTCCGGCTCCCCTGCTCGTCGCTGCTCGTGGTCCGCGCGGAGCCCGTGGCGCCCAGCGCGCCCGGAACCCGCACGAACCAAGGGTGCCACGTCCGCGGGTCCCCCACCGACACAAGGGGTGTGTGGCCCAGCACACGCCGGACCGCGCCCCTCCCCCGGCCGTCCGCCCCCGACGACTCCCGGCAACGTCCACCTCGCGTATTACGACGTATTACGTTACTCGGCGTGGACATAGGGATTCACTGGACGGACGACGACGAAGCGCGCGTCGCTCGCCACGGAGTCCCTCCGCAGGAGGTCGAGGAAGCGGTCGAATTCCCCTACTGGACGTTCGCCGGGCGCGAGGGGACCACCATCCTGCTCGGGCGCACCTACGGTGGAAGATGTCTGGCAGTCGTCCCCGCGGAGTCGACCAGGCACCACCGTTCCTGGTACGTGGTGACCGCCCGGGAGATGACCTCCAAGGAGCGGAGGACATTCCAACGGAAGGTGTGACGACCATGGGTGACAGACGGCTCGACGAACTGGCCGAGTACTACGGCGAACACGACATCAGCGAGGACGTCGAGGCGGCCGAGCTGGAACGGCACGATCCCGCCCCGGGCAACCGGGTCATGGTCGTGTCCTCGGTCCGTCTGCCCGAGCGCACCATGGACCGGCTCCGCGAGGCCGCGGCGGACCAGGACGTGAAACCGACCGCGCTCATGCGCCGTTGGATCGAGGAGCGCCTGGAACTGGAGGAGCGGACCGCGAGGCCCGGCCCCGGACACCTCGGTCTGTTCTCCCAGGTGATGCACCGCGTCGTCCGGGAGGAACTGGAGGACGCCGGTCTCCGCCGCCGCTGAGGCCCGGGCGCGCGCCCGGCCGCTCCGTCCCCGGCGGAGCCGGGTTGGCACACGTGCGCGGTGCGGTTACCGTGCACCGATGGCGATGATCGACACGGGTGCGACCCGACTGGCGTACGACGAGGCCGGCTCCGGTCCCGCGATCGTTTTCGTGCACGCCGGTGTGGCCGACCGGCGCATGTGGGACCACCAGTTCACCGAGTTCGCCAAGACCCACCGGGTGGTCCGCTACGACTGGCGCGGCCGCGGCGGCTCCGCCGACCACGAGGGCCCCGTCGCCCACCACGAGGACCTGCTGGCCCTCATGGACGCCCTGGAGATCGACCGGGCGACCCTGGTCGGCGCGTCCTTCGGGGGCGCCTACTGCGCGGACGCGGCGCTGGCCGCCCCGGAGCGGGTGGAGGCCCTGGCCCTGGTCTGTCCGGGGATGTCGGGGCACGAGTGGCCGGAGGTCTTCGTGCGCGAGGCGCGCAAGATGGTGCTGGGCGCCGTCCCCCACGAACGCCTGGAGGTGTACCGGGCGGGACGCGCCGACCCCGATCCCGGGGACGTGGCGGCGATGGCCGAGGCCCAGGCCCGGTTCACGGTGCTGGGCCCCGGGCGGGCGCCCGAGGACCTGCCGCCGGAGGCCTGGGACCTGGTGCTGCTCATGCTGCGCGAGGTGTTCGCCCGCGAGTGGTCCGGGCCGGTCGCCACCACCCGCTGGCCGGAGCGGCCCGCCAGCGACCGCCTGGGCGAGATCGCCGTGCCGACGCTGGTGGTGAAGGGGCTGTCGGAGATCGCCCAGGTACGGGAGGTCGCGGACCTGTACGCCGGGGGCGTGCCCGGGGCGCGGCTGCTGGAGATGCCCGACACCGGCCACCTGCCGTCCGTGGAGCGCCCCGGCGAGCTGACCGCGGCCCTCGCCCGGTTCCTGGGGACCGCCTGACCTCGCGGGGTCAGGCGGGTTCGAAGACCACCACGGGCTTCATGTGGTCGCGGCGGTTCTCCCCCAGGGCGATGACACGGCCGTCCTGGGCGAAGAGGCCGACCGGGCCGCTTCCGGACCCGTCCGGCTCGATCCGGTTCCCGTGCCGGATCCGCTGCTCCTCGTCCCCGCTCAGGGCGCGCGCCGGGAAGGCCGCGGCCACGGCCTCGGCCAGCGGGACCTGCGTGAACTCCTCGGCCAGCTCGTCCAGCGTGCGCGCCCGGGACAGGTCGTAGGGGCCCACCCTGGTACGCCGCAGCGCCGTCAGGTGCCCGCCCACGCCCAGGTCGGCGCCCATGTCACGGGCCAGCGCACGGATGTAGGTGCCGCTGGAGCAGGTGACGGAGGCGTCCACGTCCACGAACCCCCCGTCGGCGTCAAGGACCCGGCGCACGTCGGTGACCGTGAACTCCGCGACGGTGACCGTGCGGGCCTTGAGGGCCACCTCCTTGCCCTCGCGCGCCGACTTGTAGGCGCGCTTACCGTCCACCTTGATCGCGCTGACCTGGGGCGGAACCTGCTGGATCCGCCCGGTGAGCCTGTCGGCGGCGGCGCGCACGGCCTCCTCGCCGACCCCGGAGGCGTCCGCGCGCACGAGGGGCTCGCCCTCGGCGTCGTCGGTGTTGGTCGTCAGACCGAGGCGGATCGTCGCCTCGTAGACCTTCTCCGTCAGGGTCAGGTGGCCCAGGAGCTTGGTGCCCTTCTCGATGCCCAGCACCAGGACCCCGGTGGCCATCGGGTCCAGGGTTCCCGCGTGGCCGACCCTGCGGGTGCGCGCGAGCCCGCGCGTTTTGGCGACCACGTCGTGAGAGGTCCAGTCGGCGGGCTTGTCGACGACCACGACGCCGCTCTCGGCCATGGTGCTCCCTCGGGGTGAAGGGCGGCGGCGCGGTCCGCGCCGCCGCCGGGGGTGTTACTCGTCCTCGTCGCGCTCGTCCTCGCGGGGCGCCCGGTAGGGGTCGGCCTCGCCCGCGGGCTCGGCGCCGCTGGCCCTCTCGGCCAGCTCCGCGTCCGACTGGCGCGCCTTGAGCAGGAGCTCCTCGATGTGCTGGGCGTTCTCCTGCACCTCGTCGACGACGAAGGCCAGGCTCGGCGTGTGCCGGATGCCGGTCTGGCGTCCCACCTCGCTGCGGATCACGCCCTTGGCGCTCTCCAGGGCGGCGGCGGAGGCGGCCTTCTCGTCCGGGGTGCCGAACACCGTGTAGTACACCGTGGCGTCCCGCAGGTCGGCGGTGATGCGCGCGTCGGTCACGGTGACGAATCCCAGACGCGGGTCCTTGATGCGCCGGTCCAGCATCTCGGCGACGATGCGCTGGATGCGGTCGGCGATCTTGCGCGCGCGTGCGGCGTCAACCATCGTCAGTCTTCCTCTTCGTTGAAGAGCCGCTGCCTGGCGGAGAGCAGCTCCAGTTCGGGACGGCCCGCGACGAAGCTCTCGCAGGAGTCCATCAGCTCCCGGGCGTGCGCCGCCGTCGGCGCGACCACCGCGACACCGATCTTGGCCCGGCGGTACAGGTCCTGGTCGCCCGCCTCGGAGACCGAGACCGAGAACTTGCGGCGCAGCTCGGAGACGACGGGTCGGACCAGCGAACGCTTCTGTTTGAGCGAGTGGACGTCACCGAGAAGGACGTCCAGGGTCAGCGCCCCAACGTACAAGTGATCACCTGTGGTGTGTGGAGGTGTCCGCCGCTGTCGGCGGCGTGAAACGCGGGGCCCCGGCCGCACGGCCGGGGCCCCGTCTGGTCATGCTCCGCGAGGATCAGTCGCGGGGCTTCTCCTGCATCTCGTACGTCTCGATGACGTCCTCGACACGCAGGTCGTTGTAGCCGACGCCGATACCGCACTCGAAGCCCTCGCGGACCTCGGTCGCGTCGTCCTTGAACCGACGCAGGGACTCCACGTTGAGGTTCTCGGAGATGACGACCCCGTCGCGGATGAGCCGCGCCTTGGAGTTGCGGCGGATCAGGCCGCTGCGGACGATCGAACCGGCGATGTTGCCGATCTTCGGCACCTTGAAGACCTCGCGGATCTCCGCGCTGCCGAGCTGGACCTCTTCGTAGATCGGCTTGAGCAGACCCTTGACCGCGGCCTCGACCTCGTCGATGGCCTGGTAGATCACCGAGTAGTACCGGATGTCCACGCCCATGCGGTCGGCCAGCTCGCTGTTCTTGCCCTCGGGCCGAACGTTGAAGCCGACGATGATCGCCTCGGCGGAGGCCGCCAGGTTGATGTCGTTCTGCGTGATCGCGCCGACACCGCGCCCGATGACCCGGATGCTCACCTCGTCGCCACCGGCGTCGATCTTGAGCAGGGACTCCTCCAGCGCCTCGACGGAACCGGACATGTCACCCTTGATGAGGAGGAGCAGCTCGGAGCGCTCGCCCTCCTTCAGGGCGTTCTGCCAGTTGTCGAGGGTGACCCGGCGGGCCGAACGCGCCTGCTGGGCGAAGCGCTCACGCGCCTCGCGCTGCTGGGCGATCTGCCGCGCCACCCGGTCGTCCTTGACGACCAGGAAGTTGTCACCGGCGCTGGGAACGTTGGTCAGACCCAGTACCTGCACCGGACGGGACGGCTCGGCGCTCTGCACGTTCTGGCCGTGCTCGTCGAGCATGGCGCGGACGCGGCCGAAGGCGTCACCGCAGACGATCGAGTCACCGACGTTGAGCGTGCCGCGCTGGACCAGCACCGTGGCCATGGAACCGCGGCCGCGGTCCAGGTAGGCCTCGATGGCCAGACCCTGCGCGTCCATCTCCGGGTTGGCCTGGAGATCGAGCGCGGCGTCGGAGGTCAGCACGATCGACTCGAGCAGGGCGTCGATGTTGTCGCCCTTGAGCGCGGAGATGTCCACGAACTGGACGTCGCCGCCGTACTCCTCGGCCACCAGGCCGTACTCGGTGAGCTGCGCGCGGACCCGCTGCGGGTCGGCGCCCTCGACGTCGATCTTGTTGACCGCGACCACGATCGGCACCTCGGCCGCCTTGGCGTGGTCGATGGCCTCCGCCGTCTGCGGCTTGACGCCGTCGTCGGCGGCCACGACCAGCACCGCGATGTCGGTGACCTTGGCACCGCGGGCACGCATGGCGGTGAACGCCTCGTGACCCGGGGTGTCGATGAAGGTGATCTTGCGCTCTTCGCCGTCCACCTCGGTGGCGACCTGGTAGGCACCGATGTGCTGGGTGATACCGCCGGCCTCGCCGCTGACGACGTTGGTCTTGCGGATGGTGTCCAGCAGTCGGGTCTTACCGTGGTCGACGTGACCCATGACGGTGACCACCGGCGGACGCGGACGCAGGTCCTCCGCGGTGCCCTCGTCCTCACCGAACTCGATGGAGAAGGACTCCAGCAGCTCGCGGTCCTCGTCCTCCGGGCTGACGACCTCGATCCTGTACTTGAGCTCCTCGCCCAGCAGCATCAGGGTCTCGTCCGGAAGGGACTGGGTCGCGGTGACCATCTCACCCAGGTGCATCATCACCTGGACGAGCGACGCCGGGTTGACGTCGATCTTGTCGCCGAAGTCCGACAGCGAGGCGCCGCGGGACAGGCGGATGGTCTGGTCGTTGCCGCTCGGGATCTTGACGCCGCCGAACGACGGGGCCTGGAAGTCGTGGAACTCCTGGCGCCGCTGCTTCTTGGACTTGCGGGCGCGTCCGGGACGGCCGCCGGGGCGTCCGAACGCACCGGCCGTACCGCCGCCGCGACCGCGGCCACCGCCGCCGGGACGGCCACCGAAGCCACCCGGACGACCGCCGCCGCCACCACCGACACCGCCGGGACGCGGACCGGAACCCGCGGGGGCTCCCCCGCGGCCACGGCCACCGCCGCCGCCGGGACGGCCGCCGCCACCGCCGCGACCGCCACCCGCGGGTGCGGCCGGACGGGACGAGGGCATGTTCATCGGGCTGGGGCGCGGACCGCCGGGCCGGGGACCGGGACGCGGGGGACCCGCGGCACCGCCCGGACGCGGAGCGCCCGCCGCACCGCCGGGACGCGGGGCGCGCTGTTCGCCGCCGCCCTGCGGGCCGGGACGCGGACCCGGACGAGGACCGCCCGGACGCGGAGCGCCCGCCGCACCACCGGGACGCGGGGCGCGCTGTTCGCCGCCGCCCTGCGGGCCGGGACGCGGACCCGGACGAGGACCGCCCGGACGCGGAGCACCGCCGCCGGGCCGCGGGGCGGCCGGCTTGGAGCCCATGCCGGAGGCGTTGGACGCGAACGGGTTGTTACCCGGACGGGGACCGGACGGGCGCGGGCCGGGACGGGGCCCGCCGCGCTCGGAACGGTCGCCGCGCTCGGGGCGCTCACCGCGCTCGGGACGGTCGCCGCGCTCGGGGCGCTCACCGCCGCGCTGGGCACGGTCGGGACGGCCACCCTCCGAACGGCCGCCTTCGGGACGACCGCCCTCGGGACGGCCACCCTCGGAACGGCCGCCGGGACCCGCCGGGGCACCGGGCTTGGGGGCGCCGCCGGGGCGGGCGCCAGCCTCGCCGCGGGGAGCCTTGGGGCCGGGCTTGGGCGCGTTCGCACGCGGAGCGGCCTCGCTCTGCGGGCTCGCCTTGGGCGCGGGGCTCGGCCTGGGGCCGGGCTTGGGGGCCGGACCCGGCTTCGGGGCGGCGCCGTTGTCCGCGGCGGGACGCGGGCCGGGCTTGGGAGCCGAACCCTTGCGACCGCCGTCGGAACCGTTGTTGAAAGCTTCCTGGAGGCGTCGTACGACGGGGGCCTCTATGGTCGAGGACGCCGAACGGACGAATTCACCCATCTCGTTGAGCTTGGCCAGAACGGCCTTGCTCTCTACACCGAACTCCTTGGCGAGTTCATATACCCGGACCTTCGCCACTACTCTCCTTCAGCTTCGGTCCGGGACATGGGCTTGTGCCGGACCGTCGTTAGCTCGAGTTACTCATCGCTGCGTACTCATCAGGCGCTCATCGCAATCTCGACCTGCTTCCTCATCGCTACACAACAATGGGCCAGCTTCTGCGTGCCGACACAGCACTGGACGCCGACCTCGGTCCGTACAACCCAGAAGTCGGTCCAGACATTCCAACCCTATCGGGAACGTTGACCCGATCCGCCACGCGGGGCGGCGTCGATCAGGGCCGCCACGGGTGAGACGTCCCACCCGTCGGCGCCCGCTCCCCTCCGGTAGGCGCGTGACCAGGCCCTGCGCCGTTCGGCGAGCTCGAAGCACCGCCGATCGCGGTGCAGGTAGGCGCCGCGCCCCGGAAGACGACCCCGGGTGTCGGGCGTGATGACCGTGCCCTCGGCCACCAGCCGCACGAGGTCGGACTGGACTGCCCGCGACCGACACCCCACGCAGGTACGCACGGGGCGGTCGGGACCGTCATGGGCCACCCTATCGCGTCGAGGCATGAGCGCGACCCGATCAGCCCGTCGCGGCGGTGTCGTCGCCCTCGGCGGCGCCCTCCCGTTCCGGCTCGCCGACGGGCTCGGCGTCGGAGCGGATGTCGATGCGCCAGCCGGTCAGACGTGCGGCCAGACGGGCGTTCTGGCCCTCCTTGCCGATCGCGAGGGACTGCTGGTAGTCGGGCACGATCACGCGGGCGACGCGGGAGGCCATGTCGAGGATTTCCACGGAGTTGACCCGCGCCGGGGACAGGGCGTTGGCGACGAACACGGCCGGGTCCTCGGAGTAGTCGACGATGTCGATCTTCTCCCCGTGGAGTTCGGCCATGACGTTGCGGACGCGGCTGCCGAGCGGGCCGATGCAGGCGCCCTTGGCGTTGACCCCGCCGCGGTTGGAGTGGACGGCCATCTTGGTGCGGTGGCCCGCCTCCCTGGCGATCGCCGCGATCTCCACGGTGCCGTCGGCGATCTCGGGGACCTCCAGCTCGAAGAGCTTGCGCACCAGGTTGGGGTGCGTGCGCGAGAGGGTGACCGAGGGGCCGCGGTGGCCCTTGCGGACCTGCACGACGTAGGCGCGCAGGCGCTCGCCGTGGGTGTAGGTCTCGGTGGGCACCTGCTCCTGCGGCGGCAGGACCGCCTCGATCTTGCCGAGGTCCACCAGCACGTTGCGGGGGTCCTTGCCCTGCTGGATGATGCCGGAGACGATGTCGTGCTCGCGCCCGGCGAACTCGCCCAGGGTCAGCTCGTCCTCGGCGTCGCGCAGACGCTGGAGGATGACCTGCTTGGCGGTGGAGGTCGCGATGCGGCCGAACCCGGTGGGGGTGCCGTCGAACTCGCCGACGGACTCGCCGTCCTCGTCGGTCTCGGCCACCCACACGGTCACGTGGCCGGTGGAGCGGTTGAGCTCGACGCGGGCCCGCTTCTCCGGGCCCTCCTCGCGGTGGTAGGCGATCAGAAGCGCGTCCTCGATGGCCTTGGCCACGAGTTCGACGGAGATGTCCTTCTCGCGTTCCAGGCTGCGCAGAACGCTCATGTCAATGTCCACGGGGCTCCCCCTCTAGTCCGCCGCGTCGGTGTCGGCATCGTGGCGGAATTCCACCTGGACCCTGCCCTTGCCGAGTTCGGCGTGGGTGAAGGTGCGGGGCTGGCCCTCGACGTCCAGGGTGACCCCGTCGTCGTCGGCGCCGGTGACGCGCCCGGTGACCTTGCCTCCCTCGGCGAGGGAGGCGATCACCAGGCGGCCTCGGGAACGGCGCCAGTGCCTCGGCTCGGTCAGCGGACGGTCCACCCCGGGCGAGGTGACCTCCAGGACGTAGGGCTGCGCGCCCATGACGTCGGAGGAGTCCAGCACGGTGTTCACCTCCTGGCTGACCTCGCCGACCGTGTCCAGGTCGACCCCGTTGTCGGAGTCCACGACCACGCGCAGCACCCGTCGCTTGCCGGCCGGTGTGAGTTCGACGGCCTCCAGGTCCAGTCCGGCCTCGGCCAGTACCGGCTCCAGCAGCTCGGCGATGCGCTCCTCGCGCGCCTGCGCTCCCATGTGGTCCTGCTCCTCCAACGGCGAAGATCCCGCCCGCGCGGCCGTCGGGCCGGTGTACGGGGCGGTCCAGCTCTGTACGTAGTCTTCGACTTCAGCGGCCCGCCCCCTGGTGCGGGGACGCGGGCCGACCGCGCGTCGCGTGCGACGGCGGTTGTGCTGCAAGGGTATCCACACCCGGAACCCCTCCAGGTCGCCGTCGGTGGCCGGGGCGCGTCGGCGCGTGGCCTCCGGGGCCCGGCCCACGCGGCGGCGTCCCCCGCGCGGTACGGGACGTGGAAGGATGGGGGCCGGGGGGCCGCCGCGGGCGGCCCCACCGCACGGGAGGGGGAGCGCGTGGGGATCGGCTGTGTCAGCCGTCGCACGGTGCTGGGCGCGACGGCCGCTGTGGGCGCCGTGGGCCTGGCCGGGTGCGGCCGTACCGAGTGGTACCCCTCCGACGTGACCCCGGACGTGTACGTACTGCGGGCGGTGGTCCGGGAGAAGGAGCGGATGATCGCGCGCTACGAGGCCGCGGTCGCCGAGGGGACGGGGCCGGTCGAACTGCTGGAGCGGTTCCTGGAACACCACCTGTCCCACCTGGACGCGCTGCTGGAGTCCCTGCCCGAGGACGCCCCCTCCCCCTCCGCCGAGCCTTCCGGCGGCCCCTCCTCCCCCGAGGAGGCCCCCGTCGCGGAGACGGCGCCGGGGACGGCGGCGCTGCGCGTGCTGGAGGCCGCGGCGACCGGCGCCCGGCTGGACCAGGCGGGCGCCGTCACCGACTCCGCGCTGGCGCAGCTGATCAGCGCGATCGGCGCGTGCGAGGCGGGGCACGCCCACCTGCTGGCCCAGGAGTAGTGGCGGCGCACACCCCCAGACGGAAGGCAGGTAGCAAGGTGAGCGAGAGTCCCGCGTCCGCCGGCGAGGAACCGGACGCCGGCCCCCAGGCGCTGGCAGAGGCGCTGCGCGCCGAACACGCGGCCGTGTACGGGTACGAGTTCATCGGCGGGGCCGCCGAGGACGAGGACCGCCGCGACCGCGCGGGGAGCACCGCCCACGAGCACAAGGCGCTGCGGGACGCGCTGCACGCGGCGGCGGTGGAGCGGGGCGTGGACCCGCCGCCCGCGCTGGCCTCCTACCCGGTCGCCGACGAGTACGGCGACGAGGCCGTCGACGCCTACGCCGCGGGGCTGGAGCAGGCTGCCGCGCGCGCCCACCTGTGGCTGACCGCCTCGCGGGACACCGACCTGCGGGTGACCGGCGCCCGGGCGCTACAGGAGACGACCGTGCGCCTGCTGGAGTGGGGCGGGGCGCTGGACGCCCTGCCCGGTTTCGACGAGGCCGGTTAGCCCGGAAAGCGCCCGCGAAGGAGCGCCTGCGGGCGGGGGGTAGGGCCCGCGGTCTCCTCGCGGGCCCTACCCCCTCCCGTCACCCGCTACGCGCGGCAGGCGGCGACGGCGCGGTCCACGATCTCGGCCAGGGCGACCTCCTCGCGGTCTCCGGTGGCGCGGTCGCGCAGCTCCACCAGGCCGTCCTTGAGGCCGCGGCCGACGATGACGCCGGTGGGGATGCCCAGGAGTTCGGCGTCGGTGAACTTGACGCCGGGCGAGACGCCCTTGCGGTCGTCCACGAGGACGCGCAGGCCCCTGGCCTCCAGCTCCCGGGCGATCCGCAGCGCCTCCTCGATCTGTTCCCCCTTGCCGGTGCCGACCACGTGCACGTCGGCGGGCGCCACCTCGCGCGGCCAGACGACGCCCTTGTCGTCGTGGGACTGCTCGACGACCGCGGCGACGGCGCGCGAGACGCCGATGCCGTAGGAGCCCATGGTGACCCGCCGGGGCTTGCCGTCGGGGCCCAGGGCGTCCACCTGGAAGGCGTCGGTGTACTTGCGGCCCAGCTGGAAGATGTGGCCGATCTCGATGCCGCGCGCGGTGTACAGGGTGCCCCGGCCGTCGGGCGAGGGGTCGCCGTCGCGCACCTCGGCGACGTCGATGGTGCCGTCCGGGACGAAGTCGCGGCCCGCGACCAGGCCGACGACGTGGTGGTCGGCCTCGTCCGCGCCGGTCACCCACGAGGTGCCGGTGACCACCCGGGGGTCGACCAGGTAGCGGACCTTGTTGTCCAGCAGCGCGCGGGGGCCGATGTAGCCCTTGACCAGGAAGGGGTTGGCCGCGAAGTCCGCCTCCTCCAGCAGGGCGACCTCGGCGGGCTCCAGCGCCGCCTCCAGGCGCTTGAGGTCCACCTCGCGGTCGCCGGGCAGGCCGACGGCCAGCAGCTCCCACTCCTCGGCGCCGGGCGCGCGGGTCTTGACCAGGACGTTCTTGAGGGTGTCGGCCTCGCTGAAGTCGCGGCCCAGCCCGGCGCCGTTGAGGAAGTCCACCAGGGTCTGGATGGTGGCGGTGTCCGGGGTGTGGTGGACCGCGGCCTCGGGCAGCCCCTCGACCGGGAGCGCTTCGGGGGCCGGGACGGCCACGGCCTCGACGTTGGCGGCGTAGTCGGACTCCGTGCTGCGCACGAAGGTGTCCTCGCCGGTCGGGGCGACCGCCAGGAACTCCTCCGAGGCCGATCCGCCCATGGCGCCCGACGTGGCCGACACGATCACGTACTCCAGGCCCAGCCGGTCGAAGACGCGGATGTAGGCGGCGCGGTGGTCGGCGTAGGACGCGCGCAGGCCCTCGTCGTCGATGTCGAAGGAGTAGGAGTCCTTCATGTGGAACTCGCGGCCGCGCAGCACGCCCGCGCGGGGACGCGCCTCGTCGCGGAACTTCTCCTGGATCTGGTACAGCGTGACCGGGAAGTCCTTGTAGGAGGAGTACTCCCCCTTGACCAGGAGCGTGAACAGCTCCTCGTGGGTGGGGCCGAGCAGGTAGTCGGCGCCCTTGCGGTCCTTGAGGCGGAACAGGGTGTCGCCGTACTCCTCCCAGCGCCCGGTCGCCTCGTAGTACTCGCGGGGCAGCAGCGCGGGCAGGAGCACCTCCTGGGCGCCGATGGCGTCCATCTCCTCGCGCACGATCCGGGCGACGTTCTCCAGGACGATCTTGCCCAGGGGCAGCCAGGTGTAGACGCCGGGTGCGGCCCGGCGCACGAACCCGCCGCGGACGAGCAGCTTGTGGCTCGGCACCTCGGCGTCCGCCGGGTCCTCACGCAGGGTGCGCAGGAACAGGGTCGACATCCGCAGTAGCACGGCCACTCCTCGTGGGACTTGTGAAAGATGCCAAGGAACTTGCAAAACCTAAAAAGACCTTGGCGACTTAAAAAACCTGGGTTCCCCAGGCTAGCGCGATCACGGACACGCTCGCCCGGGCCTGTGCGTAGTCTTGGGGCCGACGAACGGAGGCGGACGTGGGCAGACGCGGCGCGCGGAGGGAAGCGGCGCCCGGCGGGGACGGCGAGGACGCCGTGCACGACGGGAACCCGGGCACGGAGCTGCTCGCCGACGCCGACCGGCCCGACTCGTGGTTCCTGGTCGTGGACGGTACGCCCCAGTCCCACGTGGACCTGGCCGACCCCTCCTACCTGGACTTCTCCTACATGCGCCGCATCGCGCACGCGGCCGACCTCGTGGCGCCGCCGGAGGAGGCCGTGGACGCCCTGCACCTGGGCGCGGGCGCGCTGACGCTGGCCCGCTACGTGGCGCACACCCGTCCCGGCTCCCGGCAGCGCGCGGTGGACGTGGACGCGCCCCTGGTCGAGATGGTGCGCAGGCGGCTGCCCTGGGACCGCAGGGCGCAGCTGCGCGTGGGCGTCGGCGACGCCCGGGAGTGGATCGCCGCCCGGCACACCGACAGCGCGGACCTGGTGGTCAGCGACGTGTTCGCGGGCGCGCGCACCCCGGCCCGCCTGACGTCGGCGGAGTTCTACGCCGAGCTGGCGCGCGTCCTGCGGCCGACCGGGATGCTGGTGGTCAACATCGGCGACGGCGGGGGCCTGGCCCACACCCGGAGCCAGGTGGCGACCGCGCGCACGGCGCTGCCGCACACGGCGCTGTCGGCGGAGCCGGGCGTGCTGCGCGGGCGGCGGTTCGGCAACCTGGTCCTGACGGCCTCGCACAGCCCCCTGCCCGTGGAGGAGCTGGGCCGCCGCGCGCACCGGGATCCGGAGATGGCCCGCCTTCTGGAGGGCGGGGAGCTGGACCGCTTCGTCTCGGGCCGGTCCCCCGTGCGCGACGCCGACGCCGTCGACTCCCCGGCTCCGCCGGACGGCGTCTTCTAGCCCGGAGGTGGTCTACTCCCCGGGGAGTAGACCACCTCCGGAAAACCCTCCCCCGGGGTGACGGCCTCCCCGAGGGGTCCCCCGTACTGTCGGGGTTGTGGCAGCACTACTCCTCCGCCCCGCGCGCACCGACGTCTGGCTCGCGTTCGGCCTGCTCGCCGCCTCCACGGGCAGCACGGCGCTGGTCAGCGCGCTCCAGCGGGAGGCGGGGGCGGCCGACCCCTGGCCGTGGGGCCACGCGCTGATCCTGGTGGCCTGCCTGGCCGTCCTGTGGCGCACCGCCTATCCGCGCGCGGCCGGGCTGGTGTCGGTCGTCGCCTCCACCGTGTACTACCCCCTGGGCTTCCCCGACGGCGCGGTCATGCTGTGCACCGCCGTCATGCTCTACACCCTGGTGCGCTGGGGGTACCGCGTGTTCGGCTGGACGCTGGGCGTGGGCCAGTTCGTGGCCGTCAACGGCTACGAGTTCCTCATGACGGGGACCTTCCGGCCCGAGGCGGTCGGCATCGTCGGCTGGGTGCTCGTCCTGCTGTGCACGGGCGAGGTCGTGCGCTGGCGGCAGGAGTACCTGCGGGCCGACCACGAGCGCGAGGCCGAGTCCCTGCGCACCCGGGAGGAGGAGCTGCTGCGCCGGGCCTCCGAGGAGCGCGTCCGGCTGGCCCGGGACGTGCACGACACGGTGGCGCACAACATCTCCCTCATCAACGTGCAGGCGGGCACCGCCCTGTACCTGATGGAGACCGAGCCGCAGCGGGCCGCGGAGGCGCTGGCCACCATCAAGCAGACCAGCAAGGACACCCTGGTCGAGCTGCGCGGCATGCTCGGCGTGCTGCGCGCCGTGGACGAGGCCGCGCCGAGGTCGCCGGTCCCCGGACTGGACCGCCTGGAGGAGCTGGCCGAAGGCACCCGCCGCGCGGGGATCGACGTGGTCGTGGAGGTCAGCGGTGTGCCCGGGCACCTGCCCGTGAGCACCGAGTCGGCCGCCTACCGCACGGTCCAGGAGGCGCTGACGAACGTGGTCCGCCACTCCGGGGCCTCCTCGGCGCGGGTGGGCATCGAGCACCGCGCGTCCTCGCTGGTCGTGGAGGTCACCGACGACGGCGCCGGGACGGTCGGGCCGCCGGCGGCGGGCAACGGCATCACCGGGATGCGCGAACGCGCCGCGCTGGTGGGCGGCACGGTGGACGCGGGCCCCCTGCGGGAGGGAGGATTCCGGGTGCGCGCCCGGCTCCCGCTCGACGGCGCCGGACCGGACCGCCGGGCACCGGCCGTCCCCTCCCCCGACACCGACGAAACGAGGCCCCGTTGATCCGGGTACTGCTCGCCGACGACCAGGCGCTGGTACGCGCGGGATTCCGCGCTCTGCTGGACAGCGCCCCCGACATCGAGGTGGTCGCCGAGGCCGCCGACGGCGAGGAGGCCGTCCGGCTGGCCCGCGCCGAACGCCCGGACGTGGTCCTCATGGACATCCGCATGCCCGGTGTGGACGGCCTGGCCGCCGCCGGGCGCATCCTGGCCGATCCCGCCCTGGAGGCGACGCGGGTCGTCATCCTCACCACGTTCGACCTGGACGAGTACATCTTCGAGGCGCTGCGCGCGGGCGCCAGCGGGTTCCTGGTCAAGGACACCGAGCCCGGGGACCTGCTGCGGGCGGTGCGGGTGGTGCACGGCGGCGAGGCGCTGCTGTCGCCGGGCATCACCCGGCGGCTGATCGCCGACTACGCGCGCCGGCCGCCGAGCGCGCCCGACCCGTCGGTCCGGCTGAACGGGCTCACCGAGCGCGAACGCGAGGTGGTCGCCCTGGTCGGCGGCGGCCTGTCCAACGAGGAGATCGCCGCCCACCTCGTGCTCAGCCCGGCCACCGCCAAGACCCACGTGAGCCGGGCCATGGTCAAGCTGGGGGTGCGCGACCGAGCCCAGCTGGTCGTCATCGCCTACGAGACCGCCCTGGTCACCCCGAAGTGGAGCCGGTGAGGACGGACCGCGTGCGCCCGGGAGCGTTCCCGGGGTTCCCCCGGGGCCGCCCCGGGGTCGCCCCCTACGCCCGCGGGAGTACCTCCGCCGCCGCCCCTACCCTCGGAGGGGGCGGCGAGGAGCCCCCGCCTGGACGATGTGCCCGCCCTCGCCGCAGTCGGATGCTTGACCGCGTTCCCACCGCCGAACGCGAGGCCCGACGATGTTCGAAGACCCCCTCCTGCTGGCGCGGCTCCAGTTCGCGCTGACCGCCGCCACCCACTACGTGTTCGTGGCCCTGACCCTCGGGCTGGCCCCCTACCTCCTCGCCACCCAGCTGGTCGCCACCCTGCGCGGCGACCGCTCCCGGATGACCGCCGTGCGGTTCTGGGGCGGCCTGTACCTGGTCAACTACGGGATGGGCGTCCTGTCCGGGCTGGTGATGGAACTCCAGCTCGCGCTGAACTGGAGCGGCCTGCACGGGATGTTCGGCTACACCTTCGCCGCTCCCCTGGCGCTGGAGACGATGACCGCGTTCTTCGTCGAGTCCACGTTCCTGGGTTTGTGGATCCTCGGGTGGGACCGCATGGGCCGGTGGGCGCACCTGGCCTGCTTCGCCGTGGTCACCGCGACGGCGTACGCCTCGGCCTGGTGGGTGCTGGTCTCCAACGGCTTCCTGCGCAATCCCGTCGGCTTCGAGATGGTCGACGGGGTGGCGCACCTGACCGACCCCGTCGCGCTGATGACCAATCCGGCGGCCGTGCTGGCCTTCGGTCACATCGTCACCGGGTCCCTTCTGGTCGGCGCCCTGGTCGTCGCCGCGACCAGCGGCTACCACCTCGTCCGCCGCGACGACGCGCACGGCGTCTTCCGGCGCGGTATCCGCTACGCGACGCTGGTCCTGTGCGTCGTGCCGATGCCCGTGGCGGCCTTCGGCGGGGTGCAGTTCGGGCTGTTCGGCCAGGACCCGCCCACGAGCGGGCTGACCTACACCGCCGAGGAGATCGCGGCGATCGAGGCGGCGCACCCGGGCGGCCCCCTCCTGGAGGCGGCCAACACGACCGGCGACCTGGTGATGATGACGTCGTGGGCGCTGATGTTCCTCCTGGGCCCCCTCATGCTGCTGGCCTGGCCCCTCGGCGGTCTCGACCGCTGGAGGTGGTTCCTCGCCCCGCTGGTGGTGACGCCGTTCCTGCCCTACCTGGCCAGCGTCGGCGGCTGGGTGTTCCGGGAGACCAACCGCCAGCCGTGGACGGTCGTGCACCACCTGACCACGGCCGACGCGGTGACCCCCCTGTCCCCGGCCGCGGCCGCGGCCTCCTTCGGTTTCTTCACCGCCGCCTTCGCGGCCCTGGCCGCCGTCACCTGCTGGCTCCTGGTGCGCTACGCCCGGCGCGGCCCCGAGGGCGGGCCGCTGGCGGAGCAGCGCGCGCAGCCGCCCGAGGACCCCGCGGAGCCCGGTGGGTCCGCCGTCCCCGTCCACACGTACTGAGCCCGGAAGGCCGCACGCCATGGACCTCCTCTCCTCCGCACTCCTCGCCCTGCTCGTCGTGGGCTACCTCGTCCTGGCCGGTGCCGACATCGGCCTGGGCATGCTGATGCCGCGCCTGGCGCGCGGTCCCGAGCAGCGCCGCCGCGTGGTCGCCGCCATCGCCCCCTACTTCCTGGCCTCGGAGGTGTGGCTGGTCGCCGCGGTGGGGGTCCTGGCGGGCCTGTTCCCCGCCCTGGAGCACCACGTGGTCGCCGAACTGTGGCCCGTGCTCGCCGTCCTGCTGGCCGGATGGCTGGTCCGCGACGCGGGGCTGTGGCTGCGCGCCCGCGTGGACGGCGACCGCTGGCGGCTGGTCTGCGACTGCGCGCTCGTCGGGGGCAGTTGGGCCCTGGCCGCCGCGTGGGGCCTGGTGGTGACGGGTCTGCTCGCGGGCGGCCTCACCGCGAGCGCGTTCACACCGCTCTGCGCGGTCGCCGTCGCGGCGCTGTTCGCGTTGCGCGGCGCGGCCTTCGGGGCCGAGCGGCTGGTCGGCCCGGCCGAGTCCGAGAGCGCGGACGTGGCCGCCCGGGACACGCGCCCGCTCGCGCGTCTGGCCCTGGGGGCGGCGGCGCTGGCGGCGGTGGCGGCCGTGCTGCCCGGCGGCCCGGACCTGTCCCCCGGGTCCGCCGCGGCGCTGACCGCGGTGTTGACCGCGGTGCTGCTGACGGCCCTGGTGGCGACGAGCGGCCTGGTGGGGCCGATGCTGTCGCGGCACACGTCGGCGGTGGCGATCGCCGTCCCCGGTCTGCTCGTGGCACTGGCGGCACCGGAGCTGCCCTCGGCGCCGATCCCCTCCACGACCGCGGTGTTCGTGTGGGCGACCCTTGTTCCCGTAATTCCGGTCATGTTCGTCGGCCAGGTTTGGCTCTACCGAATGACACGCCGTCCAGCGGTCGCACCGACCTTCTTCGCCTGATTCCGGTCGGCCCTCCGCACAGGTCAGTGTGCCCCGCGGGAGCCGCGGGGCGTGCCCGGGCCCGGCGGCACCGGCTCCCGTCCCGGTTGGCGGCGGCGGCGAACGGGCACGGTCTCCTGCGGGCAACGCGCCCGTGACGCCCCCTCCCACCGGGGAGGCTCCGGCGTGATCGCGCACGGGTGCTGTCGATCCCCTTGGAGGGACTGTGACTCACCGGATGACCACGACCCCCGACCTGCGTGGGTGCAGCTGCGGTTCGGGCTGCGGCTGCGGCTGTCAGAGCGGCGGCTCCTGCAACTGCGGCGGAGGCTGCGGCTAGCGGGTCCCCGCGTCCACAAGGATCCGTCTCCCCTTCCGGCGGGCCGCCCCTTCCCCCGGGCGGCCCGCCGCCTCCCTTCCCCCTTCTTTCCCGCCCCGCCTCCGCGTGTCGCGACAAGGAGCAATGCTGGGTATACGCTGTGTTACCACGTGAGCCCGCGTATCCACGTGGTGGGGGAGATCAGCGATGTCGCCGTTCACCAGACCAGCATCGGGGAGAGGCCACCCCTCCGAGCACGCGAGGGTGCTCCAGTGCGTTCTGGGCATTCGGGAGCGCTCGGCGCGTGCGGTCCCCTGGGAACCGGACACGGTCGGCATCCCGGCCTCGGGCCGCTCCAGCGCCCTGGCCCGGATCAACGACGTCGCCTTCTACGCGAACGCGCGCGAGGAGGTGTCCGCCCTGGCCGGGATCTGCGTGGACCTGCTGCACCTGCACGCCCCCGACGACGGGGACGAGGACGGGGACCGCTGCCGGGGGTGCCGCCTGGCCTGGCCGTGCCCCACCTTCACCGAACTCTGCCGCCTGCTCGCCTAGCGGCGGAGCACGGGCGGCCGACAGGAGAACGGACGCCGTCCGCCGGAGTCGGGGCGCGATCCGACTTCGACGGACGACCGTCCTCGCCTGCCGTCCGCTGACGCCCCGCGGTCGAGCCGCCGGGCGCCCTCACCGGGGCGGGCACCTCCAGAGACTAATACTGAAACGCGTTCTACCGCAAGACCCGGGGCCACGGATCCCACCACGAGAACCGGGACGGACAGGCCTCCATGCTCGGGAGGAACAGGATCTACTCGACGCCGGGCGGAGAGTCGGGGAAGCGTCGGGACAGCACGCGGCGGACATCCGGCGAAGGAGGCGCGGACGCGCCGGAGCGGGGAAACCGGGCCCCGCGCGCGACGCGAGGGACGGAAGAGACCGCCCCGCCTACGCGGGGCAGCCAGGCCCAGGGGCGGGGGACAGCCCCTGGGACCGGCCTTGGGGCGGCAGGGCGCAGCGGCCCGTGGACTCTCCGGGAGTGGGGGGATCCTCCCTGTGGCCGCTGCCGGGGCGCGCCTTGCTCCACAGACGTTAACGAGGAACCGGTAACGCGAACACCCTCCATCAGATAACCGGAACGTCTCGATTCGCGCTGGCGGGCACGCCGCCCTCATCCGTGACCTGCGCCGATGCTCGTCCTTCACCGGCGCTTCACCTCTGGAGCCCCCGGGTTCCCACGGGTCACACAAGCAACAAAACCCTTGCCAGTCGACGCCCGAAAAGACGGTCGGCCACAAAACCGGAGGTCGGCAATCCCCCTCCGGTAAAAGGTTGCACGGGGTTGCAGCCCCCCACCGGAACAAGGAAAACGAAGGCCCCGGGCGTTCGCCCGGGGCCCGGAGTCAACTTATTCGCGTGGCCAGCAGATATGCGGAGGGAGTATCCGCGTCGACAATGTCGGTCACCCTCCACGCCTGCCCGCCGACGCTGAACACGTCACCCACCCGGACGTCGATCATGGGCGTGGGCCGCCACTCCTTCGGTCCGCCGATCTTGGCGACCGGGTGGCCGTCCTCATCCACCCAGAAACTGCCCCCGCCCACCGGACCGCCCGCGAATCGGTCGTTCCGTCCATAACTGATCTTCTCCTGCGCACCGACCTCGTGGACCACGGTGAATTTCGTCCCAACCGTCTCGGGTTCCGTTGAAAACGCAGCCATGTTAACCCGGACGGAGCAATTGGTGATGCCGTTTTCGGGCTTGTGGGGCGTTTCGAGCAGAGTAGCTGACAAAAGTAATGCGCGGGCCGGGACTTTGGTCCCGACCCGCGCATCCGTCTGCGGGGAATGGTCAGCTCCCGCTTCCCCGGCCGCCCTTGAGCCTGCCCACCAGGGTCTCGAACGCGGAGCTGAACGGGTGGTCGTGCACCATGTACGTCCACGTCATCGACGGGCGCTTGACGCCCACCGAGCTCACGTCCAGCTCGCCGTCCACGACCTCCAGCTCCTCGAAGCTCTCGGCCGCCCTGGCCCGGGCCTCGTCCAGGAAGCCCTTGAAGACCGGCACGGCGTCGCGGTTGAACTCGTCCAGCGGGTCGCGACGGCCCAGGAAGCGCAGGTGGATGCCCTCCCTCAGCTCCGACAGGAAGGCGTTGTGGTCGGTCCAGCCCCGGTCCAGGTGGTAGAGGGTGATGAGGCGGGCCGCCCGGGCGACCTTCTCCTCGTTCGACTCCTCCGCCCCGGCGTCGGCGCCGCTTCCGGCGGCCCCGGCGTTCTCCTCCGCCTCGGCGCCCTCTCCGGTCCCTGGACCCTCCTCGGCCCCGGTTCCCTTCCCGGCCAGCTCCTCCAGCAGCTCCTCGTGCCGCTTCTTGCGGTCCGCCCTGATCTGCCGGTCGCCCTGGTCCCCGGTCAGCACCATCTCCCGGTGCTCCAGGACCACGTCGCGCTGCACGTCGATCAGCTGGTTGTAGCGCCAGGTGTTGCGGTGCACCTCCAGCAGCTGCCCCTCGGCCACGCGCTGCGCGTGGTCGATCATGGCCAGCCAGCCCTGGTCGGTGATCTCACCCTCGGAGGTGGTCTGGTAGCCCGTGGTCTCGGGGGCGTGGTTGACCACCAGGTCGTCGTCCATGCTGACGAAGAAGATGGAGTCGCCCGGGTCGCCCTGGCGCCCCGCGCGGCCGCGCAGCTGACCGTCGAGACGGCTGCTGGGGTAGCGGCCGAAGCCCATCACGTACAGGCCGCCGGTCTCCACCACCCGCTCGCGGTCGGCCATGTCGCTGCCGCCCAGCCGGATGTCGGTGCCGCGCCCGGCCATCTGGGTGGAGACCGTGATGGCGCCGTGGGTGCCCGCCTCCGCGATGATGGCGGCCTCGTCGGCGTCGTTCTTGGCGTTGAGGACCACGCACTCCAGCCCGGCATCGCGCAGACGCCCCGCCAGCAGCTCGGACTCGGCCACGTCCTGGGTGCCGATGAGGATCGGCCGCCCGGACTTGTGGACCTCCTCCACCTTGGCGATGAGGGCGTCCTCCTTCTCCTCGCGCGTGGCGTACAGGCGCGAGCCGTGGTCCTCGCGGACGTTGGGCTTGTTGGAGGGGATGACCGCGACCTCCAGCTCGTAGAACTCGCGGAGCTGTTCGGCGACGGCCATCGCGGTACCGGTCATACCGGCGCGCGTGGGGTAGCGCAGGACGAGCGACTGCACGGTGATGGAGTCCAGCACCTCGCCGGTCTCGCTGAGCGCCACCTTCTCCTTGGCCTCGACCGCGGCCTGGAGGCCGTCCGGCCAGCGCTGGAGCAGGGCGATGCGCCCGCGCGACTCGTTGATGAGGCGGACCTCGCCGTCGCGCACCACGTAGTGGACGTCGCGCTGGAGCAGCACGTGCGCGTGCAGTGCCAGGTTGACCTGCGGCAGGACGGAGGTGTCGTCCTCGGAGTACAGGTCGACCCCGTCCAGCGCCTTCTCCACCGCGTCGATCCCGGCGTCGGTGAGCTGGACGTTGCGCCCCTCGCCGTCGATCTCGTAGTGCAGGCGCGGCTTGAGCCCGCGCACGACGTCGGCCATCTCCACGTCGGCGTCCACGCTCTCCGCGGCCCCGGCCAGGACCAGCGGGACACGGGCCTCGTCGACGAGCACCGAATCGGCCTCGTCGATGATCGCCACGTGCGGCGGCGGCACGACCCGGTCGGCGATGTCGGTGACCATGCGGTCGCGCAGGATGTCGAAGCCCAGCTCGCTGACGGCCGCGTAGGTCACCTCGCAGGAGTAGGCGGCGCGCCGCTCCTGGGGGGTCGAGTCCTCGGTGATCCAGCCCACGGTGACGCCGAGCATGTCGTAGAGGGGGCGCATCCACTCGGCGTCGCGCCGGGCCAGGTAGTCGTTGACGCTGAGCAGGTGCACGCGCCGGCCGCGCAGGGCGAACCCCGCTGCGGCGAGGGCGCCCGCCAGCGTCTTGCCCTCGCCCGTGGCCATCTCGGCGACGTGGCCGTCGAGCAGGGCCATGACACCGAGGAGCTGCACGTCGAAGGGCCGCTCGTCGAGTGAGCGCCGGGCGGCCTCGCGGCCGACCGCGCACAGCGACACGAGGTCGTCGCGCTCGTAGGGGAGTTCGGCGTTGCCGAGTTCGATGGCCTTCTCCGTCAGCTCGGTGTCGCTGAGCTCACGCAGACCATCCTCCTCGGCCTCGATCGCCGACAGGAGCTTGGTATAGGGCCGCAGATCCACCGCACCGGGCTTGCCCAGGAAGCGGCGAACGCCTTCCGCCATTCGTCCGAACACCACCACAGGGTAACGCCGGACACAACCGTTGGAAGAACCCCGGGCGCCCACATGTGCGGACGGTTGCGTCCAAACCGCCCCCCGGTCCGCCACGGGGCGCCCGACGGCTCAGGCGAACTGGCGCTGGTGGCGCTGGCGGGCCTCCACCGCCATGGCGTGCTTGACCAGGGTCACCAGGACCCGGACGACGGAGTTGCGGTCGCGGGCGTCGCAGTGCACGACGGGCACGTCCGGGGTCAGGTCCAGGGCGTCGCGCAGTTCGTCGGCGCTGTGGGGGTTCTCGGGGCCGAACTCGTTGACCGCGACGACGAAGGGCAGCCGGTACTGGCGCTCGAAGTAGTCCAGCGCCTGGAAGGTGTCCTCCAGGCGGCGGGTGTCGGCCAGGATCACGGCGCCCAGCGCACCCCGGACCAGGTCGTCCCACATGAACCAGAAGCGCTGCTGGCCCGGGGTCCCGAACAGGAAGAGGGTCAGGTCGGTGTCCAGCGAGATGCGGCCGAAGTCCATCGCGACCGTGGTGCTCGTCTTGTCCGGGGTGTGGGAGAGGTCGTCCACGCCCGCGCTGGCGGCGGTGACCGCGGCCTCGGTGCGCACCGGCGGGATCTCCGAGACGGCACCGACGAACGTGGTCTTGCCGACCCCGAACCCCCCGGCGACGATGATCTTGGTGGACAACGCGGTGGAGGCGTGGACGTTGTTCGTGCTGTTGACTGGATCGATCACAGTTAGTCCTAGCGGGAGTGCCGGGCCAGCGGGGCGGACGGCGCGCACGGTCCGGTCCTCGGGGTACGCGACCCGCCGGGGTCGGTACCGACGTGGGAGGCACCGTTCCTGGAACCTAACACCGGATGGCCGGTGGGGAAGGCGTTTTGGCTCAGTGGTGCGGCACGCCACACCGGTCGGCTCGTGGGGTCCGCGGCTCCCGGGCAGAGGAGGAGTCGCGGGAGTGGGGTGGCCGTCGCGTGGCGGTGCGTCCTCCGCCCGAAACCGACCGTGAACAGGTAAGCACACACCTGTACCCCGGAAGGTCGACTTTACGACATTGTGAGCGGTCATTTTCGGCCGCTTTCGGCCGCGCCGATCCCTGTCCGGCGGGATCCGCGGAGTCTACGGTGGAGGCAGGGCCCCGCACCGGCAAGTGCGGTCGCGGAGAAGACTCCTGGCACGAGGACGCGACCATCCGCGGGAGCCCCGGCGGCGCCCCGGGTACAGGGCCACCACCGACGTCTCGCTCTTCGACGTCGGTCCGGTCGACACTCCGGTCCGGCGCGTCAGCGCCCCACCGGCCCACAACCGTCCACGTGGGCCGGTGGTGGCCGGACCGCGGCCGACGGACGCGACCGGCGGGTCCGTCCGTCGCGCCACCCTCCCGACCGGGTTCCCCGTAGACTGGGCCAGCCCTCCCCCGCCCGTCGAGCGAACCCGCGCGTACCCACGCGCGCCGCGGCGCGGACGGGGCCAGCAAGCCGAGACGAAACTGTGAGCCGAGAACCCCACATGTCCGATCAGCGCGTCGTCCGACCCACTCCCATCAGCGGTTTCCCCGAGTGGTCCCCTCAGGTCCGGGCCGTGGAGCAGCGCTGGCTGGACCATATCCGCGCCGGGTTCGAGTCCTTCGGCTTCGCGTCGGTGGAGACGCCGTCCGTGGAGAACCTCGACGTGCTGATGGCCAAGGGCGAGACCTCCCAGGAGGTCTACACCCTGCACCGCCTCCAGGCCGACGCCAAGGACGACTCCGACGCCAGGCTCGGGCTGCACTTCGACCTCACCGTGCCCTTCGCCCGGTACGTCGCCCAGCACTTCAACGAGCTGGCCTTCCCCTTCAAGCGCTACCAGATGCAGCGCGTGTGGCGGGGCGAGCGCCCCCAGGAGGGGCGCTTCCGCGAGTTCACCCAGTGCGACATCGACGTCATCAACGTCGACTCCGTCCCGCTGCACTTCGACGCCGAGCTGCCGCGCATCGTGCACCGGGTTCTCAGCGGGCTGGACCTGCCCGCCTGGACGCTCAACGTCAACAACCGCAAGGTCCTCCAGGGCTTCTACGAGGGCCTGGGCATCAAGGACCCGATCGCGGTCATCCGCGCCGTGGACAAGCTGCACAAGATCGGCGACGACGGCGTGCGCGGGATCCTGCTGGCCGACGGCCTGACCGACGAGCAGGCCGACGCCTGCCTCGCGCTGGCCCGCGTCCGGGGCGCCGGGGCCGGCGTCGCCGAGCGGGTCCGCGGGCTCGGGGTCTCCTCCGAGCTGCTCGACGAGGGGCTGGAGGAGCTCTCCTTCGTGCTGGAGGACCTGGCCGACCTGCCCGAGGGCAGCGTCGTGGCCGACCTGTCCATCGCCCGCGGCCTGGACTACTACACGGGCACGGTGTACGAGGCCTCCTTCGACGACGACCCCGGCTACGGGAGCATCTGCGCGGGCGGGCGCTACGACGACCTGGCCGGGCAGTTCATCCGCAGGCGGCTGCCGGGCGTGGGCATCTCCATCGGCCTCACCCGCATCTTCGCCAAGCTCGTCGCCGAGGGCCGGATCGAGGAGGGGCGCGCCTGCCCCACCGACGTGATGGTCGTGGTGCCCGGCGCCGAGCGCCGCAGGGAGGCCCTTCTCACCGGGGAGCTGCTGCGCGGGCGCGGGTTCAACACCGAGGTGTTCCACTCCACCGCCAAGGTCGGCAAGCAGATCCAGTACGCCGCCAAGAAGGGCATCCCCTTCGTGTGGTTCCCGCCGTTCGGCGAGGACGGCGGCCACGAGGTCAAGGACATGGGATCGGGGGAGCAGGGTCCGGCCGACCCCGCCACCTGGGCCCCGAAGGGCCCGGAAAGCGCGGAGTAACCGCTCCATAGCACCTTCCCGTCCGGCGTGGGCGGTTTCTGTCCGCTCATGCCGGAACCGGCCATTCGGAGGACAACCGGGGGCGGCGGGTGCGACACTGGGAACGGCGTTCCCCGCGCCGCCCCCGCAGCGGCGGCGCGGCCTCCCGGGGCCTGCGGTGGATGCTTGCTCAGCCCCTGGGGGTTGTCGTTCAAGCGCCGACGGGGTTCTGGAGGTGCCGGAGGTGGGACTGCGAGGAACGAGCCGTCTCACCGGAGGTGCCGTTGTGCTTGCTTCAACCCGATTCCTGCCCTCGGGGCGCCTGAACACAGGAGGGCTGCGGTCGCAGGCCGTCCGTTGGGGGTGGTGGAGGATGACGGGCGGGAGAAGCGGAGCGGAGCCCCCAAGAAGCACTGCCCAGTGATCGAGGCCATGTCCCCTCCCCGCCACAACCTGCCCCTGTCCGCCGGCGAGTTCATCAGCTTCGTCGGACGCGAGCGCGACATCGTCGACCTGGGCCGCCTCCTGGGCACCGCCCGGATGGTCACGCTGACCGGTACCGGCGGTATCGGCAAGACGCGCCTGGCCCTGCACCTGGCCGAACGCGTCATGCGCCGGTTCCCCGACGGCGTGCGCTTCGTCGACCTGAGCGAGGCCTCCACCCACGACCAGGCGCTGCGCGCGGTCGCGGGCAGCCTCCAGGCGGTGCAGGACGACTCGCGCACCATGACGGACGCCGTCATCACCTCGCTGCGCACCCGCAACCTGCTGCTGCTCCTGGACACCTGCGAGCACGCCGTGGGGCCGATGGCGCAGCTGTGCCAGGCCGTGCTGCGCGACTGCCCCCGGGTGCGCATCCTGGTGACCAGCCGCCAGCCGCTGCACGTTCCCGAGGAGAACATCTGGCGGGTGCCGCCGCTGTCCCTGCCCGCGCGGCCCACCCCCACCGACCCCTACGCGGCCGACCCCGCGCCCATCCCCCGGCGCGACACCCAGCGCTACGAGTCGGTGCGCCTGTTCGTCACCCGCGCGCACGCCGCGCGCGCCGGGTTCGAGATGACCAGGGAGAACTCCGGTTACATCGCGGAGATCTGCCGGATGCTGGACGGCATGCCGCTGGCGATCGAGCTGGCCGCCGCACGGGTGCGGGTGCTGTCGGTGCAGCAGATCCTGCGCCGCCTGGACGACCGCTTCCAGCTGTTGACCAGCGACGGGTCGGAGGACCTGCCGCCGCGCCAGCGGACGCTGCGCGCGGTCCTGGAGTGGAGCCACGACCTGCTCACCGAGCCGGAGCGGCTCCTGCTGCACCGGTTGTCGGTGTTCTCCACCTGGTACCTGGAGGCCGCGGAGGACGTCTGCTCGGGCGAGGGGGTCGACCCCGCCGACATCCTGCCGCTGCACTTCTCCCTGCTGGACAAGTCACTGGTGGTGATGGACGCCGAGGTCGACGGCACCACCCACTACCGGCTGACCGAGACGGTGCGCGCCTACGCCGCCGAGCACCTGGCCGACAGCGGCAGCGAGGACGACCGGTGGGAGCGCTACCTGCGCTTCTGCGTCGCCCGTCTGGAGGAGTGGGCCAAGAGCTGCTGCGCGCCGATGCCGTGGGGGGAGCGCCTGGGGCACCTGCGGCTGCTCGACCACCACCGGGAGAACCACGCCCGCGTGGTGGACTGGGCGCTCTCGCGCGGGCGCGTGGACGAGGCCCTGCGGGTGTGCGTGGCGCTGCGCTCCTACTGGATCGTGCGCGACCTGGCCGCCGAGGGCAGCCGCCTCCTGGAGCGGGCGCTGTCCACCGACTCCGACGCGCAGTCCCCGCACCTGCGGGCGCGCGCCCTGGCCCTGCACGCCGAGCTGCGGCTGGACCTGGACGCGGCGCCGCGCGTGTCCACCCTGGCCCTGTGCGCCCTGGAGTCGGCGCGGGCCTGCCGCGAGGCGGGAGCCGCCGCCTCCGCGCTGGCCACCCTGGCGGCGCTGTGCCTGCGCACCGGAACCCTGGACGAGGGCCAGGAGCACGCCGAGCGGGCCGGGGTGTGGGCCTCCCAGGTCAGCGACCCCATCACCGAGGCGGCCACGCTGGACGTGCTGGCCCAGCTGGCCCGCCGCCGCGGCGAGGCCGAACGGGCCACGGCCCTGCTGGAACACAGCGTCGCGGTGGCCGACAACCTCGGCGACCGCTGGAGCGCGGCCCGCGCCCTGCACGGGCTGGGCTCGATCGCCGCCGAGCGCGGCGACTTCACGCGGGCGCGGGAGCTGTTCTCCGACGCCCTGTCGGTCTTCGGGGAGCTGGAGGCCGCCCCGGCCACCGCGCACTGCGCCCGGGAACTGGGCCGCCTGTACCTGGCCGAGGGAGAGACGCTGCTCGCCCGGGAACCCCTGGCGACGTGCCTGCGGGTGAGCTTCACCTCCGGCCGCAGGCTCGCGGTGGCCCGGGCCCTGGAGGCGTTGGCGGAGCTGGCCCTGGCCGAGGAGGAGGCCGAGCGGGCCGCCGCCCTGGTGGGGGTGGCCGCCGACCTGAGGGCGGTGCTGGACCGCCCCTCGGCCGAGACGCTGCGGCTGCGGTCGGCGGCCGAGCGGCGCGTGGGCGCCACACGCACCGCCGAGGCGTGGAACGCGTGGCGCCCCCTGCCGCTGGAGCAGGTGCTCGACCGCGCGCTGGCCTTCCCCCGGCCGCAGTCCACGGGGCCCTCGGGCCCGGATTCGCTGACTCCCCGGGAGAGGGAGGTGGCCGAACTGGCCGAACAGGGCCTGTCCAACCGCGAGATCGCCGAGCGGCTGACCATCAGCCACGCGACGGCGGCCCGCCACATCGCGAACATCTTCAGAAAACTCTCGATTTCCTCCAGGACGCAGTTGACCGGCTGGGCCGTCCCGGGTGACGGTGGCTGACACGGCCCCGGTCGACGGGACGCACTTGCACAGTGCGCGTGCACCCGCTAAGACAGGAACTCCGGGTACCAGAGCCCACACCAACGACGTCCGCCCCTGCCGACCTTCCCCCCAACCCTGGTGAGAACCTCCCCCTACAGCCCCTACATGTGAAGGCCATGGCACCTTTGACCGCGCCCGCGCGGCACAACCTCCCCCGTCCGGGCACCGGATTCGTGGGCCGTGAGCGGGACCTGAGCGACCTGCTCCGTCTGCTCGGCTCCAGCCGCTCCGTCACGCTGAGCGGAACCGACGGCCTGGGCAAGACGCGTCTGGCGATACGCGTGGCCGAGCAGTCCACCGCGTGGTTCCCCGACGGCGTGTGGATGGTCGGCATGGCGGACGCGCGCACGACCCTGGAGGTGTACGCGCGGGTGGCCGCCGCCGTGGGCGTGGTGGAGGAGCCGGGGCAGCCGCTGTCGGTCACGGTGACCGAGGCACTGTGCGAACGCCACCTGCTGCTGGTGCTGGACGCGTGCGAGCACGCCGTCGAGCAGGTGGCGGAGGTCGGCGAGGCCCTGCTGGCCTCGTGCCCGTCCGTGTCGATCCTGCTCACCAGCGAGACCCCCGTCCGCCTGTCGGGCGGCACCGTGTGGCGGATGACGCCGATGGCGCTGCCACTGCCCGCGCGCAAGGGGCCCCAGCCCGACCCCGCCGGCGCGGAGGCGGTGCGTCTGTTCATGGACCGCGCCCGCGCCCGCGACCCGCGCTTCTCGCTCTCGCGCGAGGAGATGGAGACCGTGACGGAGCTGTGCGACCTGGCGGGCGGCATCCCGTTGGGGATCGAGGCGCTGGGCGCGAGCGCGCCCGGGGTGGGACCCGCCGTGCTGGTCGAGGGGCTGCGCGAGCACCTGTCCTCCCCCGAGGTCCAGCCCGGCCCGGGGCAGGCGGTCCCGCGCAGCGAGATGCTGCCGGTGGTGCTGGACTTCGTGTACCGCGGGCTGCCCGAGGCCGAGCGGGTGCTGCTGCGCCGCCTGTCGGTGTTCCGGGGCTGGAACCTGGAGCTGGCCGAGCAGGTGTGCGCCGACGAGGCGCTGCCCGAACCGGACATCCTCGACCTCGTGACGTCCCTGCTGAACCGCTCCCTGATCACCGTGACCGGCGAGTTCGAGGGCCGGGTGCGCTACCGGCTGCCCGAGGCCGTGCAGAGGTTCGCGCACTCCCGGCTGGTCGCGGCGGGCGAGGCGGAACTGTTCCAGGAGAGGCTCCTGGACCGGATGCTGCGCCTGGCCGAGGACCTGGGCCAGAAGCTGGAGTCGAGCCGGGTCATGCCCTGGAGCGAGCGCGACTCCGGGCGCCAGCGCGTGATCGCCGAGTACGACACGCTGCGCTCCCTGCTGCGCTGGGCGCTGGAGCACGGCGCCGCCGAACCGGGCCTGCGGCTGTGCGTCAGCCTGACCGCGCACTGGGTGAGCCACCAGAGCTACTCCGAGGGAGCGCACTGGATGGATCGCCTGTTGGAGCTGGAGGACGCCGCCAAGGCCCCCTCGCGCGCGCGGGCGCTGGTGGGCCGGGCCCAGCTGGCGCGGGTGCGGCGCGACCACGGGCTGGCGGTCTCGCTGGGCGAGGAGGGCCTGCGGCTGTGCCGCGAGGCCGGGGACGACGTGTTCGTCCGCGTCGCGCTCAACCTGCTCGCCCTGGTCGAGGTGCGCGAGCGCGTGTCGGACCAGGCCGCGGTGCGGGTGGAGGAGGCGCTGAGGCTGTGCCGTGAGTCGGGTGACCTGTGGGGTGAGGCGATCGCCCTGGGCACCCGGGCGGCCCTGGTCGCCCAGCAGGGCGACCACCCCACGGCCGACCACCACTACAACGCCGCGCTGACGCTGCTGCGCGGGATCGACCACCGGTGGGGCGTGGGCGTCACCCTCATGGGCCAGGCGTACGCGGCGGAGGCCAGCGGCGACCTGTTGACGGCGGACCGCTGCTACCGGGAGGCGCTGGACACCCAGAGGCTGATCGGGGCGGTGGCCGAGGAGGCGCGCTGCCTGGCCGGGATCGGCCGGGTCGCGCACGCCCAGGGGTCCACGGGACAGGCCTACGACTACCTGAGCGAGGGGCTGCTGCTGAGCCACTCGACGGGCCAGCGCGCGGACGCGGCGCGCGCCCTGACCGCGATCGCCCGGGTGGCGTTCGGGGCGGGGCTGCGCGAGGGCTCCTGCCGTCTGGCGGGCGCGGCGATGAGCGTGCGCGAGCGGCTGGGGCTGTCCACACACGAGGCGCCGTGGCCGTTCACCGACGTGGAGAAGGTCCGACGGCGCCGCCGCCAGCTGGTGGGCTGGTGGGAGCAGGGCCGGACGCTGGCCCTGTCGAACGCGGTCCGCGAGGGAGAGCAGCTGGCGGAGGAGGCGCGGCGCCCGCCGTCGCGCCGCTCCGCGCCGCCCAGCCGTCCCGCGCGCGGGCGCCAGGAGCGGAGAGGGCCCGCCCCGGACCCGGAGTCGGTGACCCCCGAGGAGCGGCTCACCCCGCGTGAGCTGGAGGTGGCCCTCCTGGTGAGCCGGGGCAGGAGCAACCCGGAGATCGCCCGCGAACTGTTCATCACCCCGTCGACGGCGGCGCGGCACGTGGCCAACATCAACCGCAAGATGGGCTTCCACTCGCGTACGCAGATCACGTCGTGGGTACGCCACCACCAGAGCTCGGACTAAGCTGCCCGATCTGCCCTGTTAAGCCCGGCTCGCCACCGGGAGAACCAGCTTCCGCACCGAATCTACATATGCATGTGCATAGCAATATGCATGTGCATCTGGCTGTGAACGCGCTAGGCTTCAAGCCATGGGACACCACGTTCGTGTCACTGCGGTGGCACGGTCGCTGAGGTCCCGGAAACGGCCGTCGAACACCGGTGTGACACCGGTTTCCGGCGGACGTCAGCCCCGGAGAGGTCTCCGGGGCCGGTGGGAGGCCGCGTCGGCAGGGGTTGCGTCCTGGGGAGGGACACCGCATCCGCCGACCGGTGCGTCGCCGCCGGGTTCGCCACGTGGAGGGGGCGTGACGAGCCCGGACGGCGGTACCGCCGCCGGATGGGCGAACTGGGGGTACGTATGGGGGTAGGGCTGTCTTCAGGAACCGGACGACCGGGGCGCCACCTGCCGCGCCGGGACGACCCGATCGGATCCCTGACCGGGGGCCTGTGCGAGCGGCTCCGGCTGCGGTCCGCGCGGGGGGGGTCGATCCGCGGGGTCGGGCACCGCGTGGACGCCCTGTCGTTCGCCGCCAAGGTGGAGCAGGCCGCCGCGGGGCTCAGCCGCCGGGGCATGTGCTTCGGTGACGTGGTGGGGGTGCTCGCGCCGGTCTCGCCGGACCGGTTCCTGGCCACCTACACGGTGATGGCCGTGGGCGGACGCGCGCTGCCCCTGTCGACCGCGTCCGACCTGGACACCCAGTGCGCGGTGCTCACCGAGACCGACACCCGCCTGCTGCTGGTCAGCGCCGACATGGCGCAGACCGCGCTGGAGCTGGCGGAGCGCTCGCGGGTGCGGCAGGTGATCGCGTTCGGACACGCGCTGGGGACCACGCCCTTCGAGGAGCTGTTGCAGCCCAGTCCCGACGGCAACGGGTACAGCCCGGCGCGCGGTCTGTTCGACAACGGCATCCTGGGCTACGAGGACACCAGCGGGGGGCTCCTGACCACGCTGCACCCGCACAACGACCTCATGGGGCGCTTCTCGGAGCTGCGGGACCTTCTGGAGCTGACCGCCGACGACGTGGTGGCGGTGGACGAGCGCGGCGACGAGGCCACGCGGGTGGCCCTGGTGGCGCTGGCGCTGTGGACCGGGGCCTGCGTGCTGACGGGGGCGGACTGCCCTCCGCCGGAGGGGCGTCAGGTGACGGTGCGCTGCGCGCCCGAACCGGAGCGGATCGGCTACCCGCCGATCGGCGGGGCGTACTGACCCGGACGCGTTCGGGGCAGGCGGATCCGCTGGTGCGGCGGGGGCCAACGGTAAGGCCGTGAATCCGAGCGCCGGCTGAGGCTCGCGGTGCGAACAGCGGCCTCGGGGGCGCCGCGCGGCGGGCGGGGAGACCGCGCCGCGGGCGTCCGCCGGGGGCCGCGCTGGGCGGTGAGGGCAGGGACCGCACTGCGGGGGACCGGTGCCGGGCGAGCCTGAGGGAAGCGGCCCGCCGTGACGGCGGGGGGACGGTCCGGGGACCCCTTCCGGCCACCGCCTCAGTCGTCGACCACCAGCCCCGCCTCCGGCCTCTCCCCCTCGACCCCGGCGGCCTCCCCCGCGTGGTCGTCGATCTCGAACCAGGCCACGTGCGTGGCGTCGCTCCAGTACTCGCCGCTGCGGGTGGCGCAGCTGTCCACGATGAGCTTGCCGCGGCCGAAGTCGTCGCCGTCCTCCCGCGTGTGCTCGCTCTCGCCGTCGCGCGCCCCCTGGTCGGCGATCGCGACGCGCAGGCGCCCGTCGTCGGAGCGGATGAACAGCGTCATGACGCCGCCGCTCTGCCCGGAGCGCGAGTGGAGCAGGGCGTTGGTGGCCAGCTCGCTGACGGCCAGCTCGGCGTCGTCCAGGGAGCCCTCGGAGTGGCCCATGCGGGTGAGGAACTCGCGTACGCGGGAGCGGATGGAGCGCACCGCGGTCAGGTTCCCGGCGCAGCTCCACACCGTGTGGTCGGTGACCCCGCCGGTGAGGTCGCCCGTCTCGACGGTCGGTGCGGTCGGAGCCGTGCCCTCCGGCACCTCCGCGGGCACGTATTCCCGGAGTTGCCTCGCCTCAGCCATCCGGTCACTCCAATCACCCGCGACGGACGCGCGGGTTGCGCCGCCTGCACTCACCTTAGACAAGGGTGTGCTGGCTCCAGAACAGCACACCCGTGTTCTCCCTGTCGGGGATTGGCCACAAAACCCTGTCACGTGTCATCCCCGATATGGACAAAGGAAACAGTCCCGACTCCAGCGACACTCATGTGAGGTGCAACACGTTGGCAATACGCGGCGCGACGGGGCCGTTCGGCTGACAGCACGGATAACAGGAACGATAATCGTTACCATCTCCGGGCCATGGCGGTCCGCCCCGTCGCGGGTGGGCCGCCGCCGTGCGCCCGGCACGCACCCACGTTCCGAAGGGCTCACATGAAGATCGCGTTCGCTGGCAAGGGCGGCAGCGGCAAGACCACCCTCTCCGCGCTGTTCACCCGCTACCTGGCCGCCCAGGGCGTGCCGGTGGTGGCCGTCGACGCCGACATCAACCAGAACCTGGGCGCCGCGCTGGGGGCGTCCGAGGAGGACCTGGCCGCGCTCGCGCCCCTGGGCGCGCACCTGGACGAGATCAAGGAGCTGCTGCGCGGGGACAACCCGCGCATCTCCTCGGCCCGGGAGATGATCAAGACCACGCCGCCGGGCCGCGGGTCGCGCCTGCTGACGGTGACCGGGGACAACCCGCTGCACGCCCGCTTCGGGGCGCCGGTCCGGGGCGCCACGCTCATGGTCACCGGCCCGTTCGCCGAGTCGGACCTGGGCGTGTCCTGCTACCACTCCAAGGTGGGCGCGGCCGAGATGTACCTCAACCACCTGGTGGACGGGGCCGGGGAGTACGTGGTCGTGGACATGACCGCGGGCGCCGACTCCTTCGCCTCGGGGATGTTCACCCGCTTCGACATGACCTTCCTGGTCGCCGAGCCCACCGTGCGCGGCGTGGGCGTGTACCGGCAGTACGCCGGGTACGCCCGCGACCACGAGGTCGCCATCCGGGTGATCGGCAACAAGGTGCAGGACGAGGCGGACGTGGAGTTCCTGCGCGAGCACGTGGGTGACGCTCTGGCGGGGTGGATGACGCACTCGGGGTTCGTGCGCTCGATGGAGAAGGGCCGCCACCCGGAGCTGGCGGACCTGGAGGAGGACAACGTCAAGACCCTGGCCCTGATGCGGGACATGGCCGACGCCGCGCCCAAGGACTGGGAGCGCTTCACCCGGCAGTCGGCCGAGTTCCACCTGCGCAACGCGCGGGCCTGGGGCGACGAGGCCAAGGGCGCGGACCTGGCCGCCCAGCTGGACCCCGACTTCCTCATGGGCCCGGCCGCGCTCACCGGCTGAACACGCGCAGCGGGTCACGGGGCCGGATCGGCCACGCGTCCGCGCACGCGCGGCGAGGTCAGGGCCAGCAGCACGCCCAGGCCCAGGAGGGAGGTGGTGAACAGGACGGCGCCCATCGGCACGGCGGTGCTCTCGTCCAGTCCCACCAGCGGCGCCACCGCCGCGCCGAGCAGCGGGGGCAGCGCGCCCAGCACGGCGCTGGCGCTGCCCGCCCGCCGCTCCTGGCCGCGCATGGCCAGGGCGAAGGAGCTGGTGAGGATCATCCCCATGCACGTCATGTAGACGAAGATCGGCGCCACGAGGGCCACCAGCGGACCGTGCGCCAGCGTCGCCACGAGCAGCACCCCGGTCGCCGCCACCGCGGCGGAGACCGCGCACACCAGGAGGACCCGCTCGCCGAAGCGGGCGCTGAACCGGCCCACCGCCCAGCTCCCGGCGATGATGGCCGCGCCGTTGATCCCGAACAGCACGCCGAAGACCTGCGGCGACACCCCGTACAGGTCCTGGTAGACGAACGGCGTCCCGGCGACGTAGGCGAAGCTGCCGCCGTGCACGAGGCCGACCACCAGCGCGTAGCCGAGGAAGGCGCGGTCCCCCAGCAGCTCCCCCACCGTCCGCAGGGTGCCGCCCACCGTGCCGGGGATGCGCCGCTCCACCGGCAGGGTCTCCTCCAGCCGCAGCGCCACGACCACGACGATCACCGCGCCCAGCAGCGCCAAGGCCAGGAAGACGGCCTCCCAGCCCGCGAAGGACGGCCACAGGATGGCGCCGCCCGCGATCGGCGCCATCAGGGGCGCGACAGCGTTGATCACCATCAGCAGGGCGAAGAACCTGGTCAGTTCGGTCCCGTCGAACACGTCGCGCACGACCGCGCGCGAGAGCACGACCCCGGCCGAGGCGGTGAACCCCTGGAGGAAGCGGGCCAGCACCAGCACGGCGATGTTCGGGGCCAGGGCGCACAGCAGCGACGCCAGAACGAACAGGACCAGGCAGGTGAGGAGCGGGCCGCGGCGCCCCCGGGCGTCGCTGATGGGTCCGACCACCACCTGGCCCGCGGCGAGGCCGACCAGGCAGGCGGTCAGGCTCAGCTGCACGTGGGAGGCGCTGGCCCCCAGGTCCGCGGCGATGTCGGGGAAGGCCGGCAGGTACATGTCGATGTTGAGGGGGCCCAGGACGGCGAGCAGGCCGAGGAGGAGGGCCAGGCCCAGGCGTGCGCGGCCGGTCGGGTTGTGCTGCATGGCGCTCTCTCGTGGGTGGCAGAGGGCGCGGGGCGCCACGGACCTGGGACCAGGCTAACCGGCCGCGGTTCCCCCGTCGGCGGCGCGGGGGCGGACCTGACCAGGGTCCGTCGGGACGCCGTCGGCCGCTCCAGGCGCGGTGCGCTCAGAACAGCACCGACATGACCTCGCCGACCTGGCGGAAGCCCACCTTCCGGTAGGCGGCGCGGGCCGGGGTGTTGAAGTCGTTGACGTAGAGGGTGACGCGGGGCGCGATCTCGGCGAGCGCGTACTCGACCACCGCGGCCATCCCCGCCGTGGAGTGGCCCTGGCCGCGCAGGTCAGGGTGCACCCACACGCCCTGGACCTGGCAGGCGTGCCGGGTGACCGCGCCGATCTCGGCCTTGAACACCACGCGCCCGTCCTCGATGCGGGCGAAGGCCCGGCCGGTGCGCACCAGCTCGGCCACCCGGGCCCGGTAGAGCGCGCCGCCGTCGCCGGAGTCCGGCGGGACGCCGACCTCCTCGGTGAACATGGCCACGCAGGCGGGCACGAGGGTGTTGAGCTCGGACAGCTGGACCCGGCGCACCAGGGGGTCGGCGGGCACCGAGGGCGGACCGCTGATCTCCAGGACGGGCTGGCTGGCCCGGATGACGCGGGCGGGCCCCCACGCCGGGGTGACCTGCTGCCAGAAGTCGCTGACCGCGTCGACGGGCCCGACGATCGAGGAGCAGCGGCGGCCCCTCCACCGGGCGTGGTCGGCGAAGCTGCGGACCGCGGCCGGTCCGGCGTTGACGGGGACGAGGTTGGCACCTGAGTAGCACAGGGCGGTCAGACGCCCCCTCTCCGTGTGCCCCCACACCTCGGCGCCGCCGGAGAGGCCGGTGGCCATCAGGCGGGAGGCGACGAAGACGTTGCCCACGGGGTCGGCGTCCAGGAGCGCGCGAACGGCCTCCCGGTCGCGTTCTCCGAGGATCCGTACCGGCGAGGTCCGCAGCATCGCATCTCCCCCATCTTCCCAGTGCCCTCCTACGGGCGCCGGGGGACGACCAACCAAGCCTTTTCGCGCCGGTTCCAGCCTATTCGACCGGTTACTCCCGCGTCTCGGACTCCACGATCGCGCCCACGTGGTGCCCGGGTACCGGAGCGGGGCGCTCCACCATCGTCCCAGGTGCGTTCTGGGCGGTACGCGGCTGGGGTTCGGGACGTCCCTCACAGGTGACGTCGGGCCCCTCTCCCCCGGCGCGCGCGGGCAGCTCCCCGTCCCGGAGGTAGGCGGTGACGATCTCGTCCACGCAGTCGTTGCCGGTGAGCGAGACGCCGTGGGTGTGGCCGCCCTCCTCGGTCACCAGGACGGATCCGGGCAGGCGCTCGCGCAGGGCGAAGGCCCCCTCGACCGGGGTGGCGCCGTCCTCGGTGGCGTGGACCAGGAGCACGTCTCCCTCGTAGGCGGGGTGCTCGCCGGGACCGTCGCCGACCTGGAACCAGTCGCCGGATCCGGCGCTCCAGGACGCGCACGGAGCGTTGTACCAGGTGTTGTTCCAGCTCATGAAGGGCGCCTCGGCGTGGGACTTCTCGGTGTCGGCGCTCCAGGTGGACCAGTCCCGGGGCCAGTGGGAGTCGGTGCACTGGACGGCGAGGTAGCCGCCGTAACCGCGGTCGGACCCGGCGTTCTCGCCGTAGGCCTCGTACAGGGCGAGCAGGGGTGCGCCGTCGGACTCGGTGATCCGGGCCGAGAGCGCGTCGGCGACCGAGGTCCAGTAGGCGCTGCTGTAGGCGACCACCATGGCCGTGCCCTCCAGCTCGGTGGGGCCGACGGTGCCCTCGGCGGGTTCGTCCGCCAGTTCCGAGCGCAGCGCGTAGTAGGCCTCGGCGACCTGTTCCCCGGTCGTGCCGAGCCCGTAGACGTCGTCGTGGCGGGCGGTCCAGGCGAAGAACGCGTTCGCCGCGCGGTCCAGCGCGCGGTTCTGGGCGAGGTTGCTCTCGTACCAGGGCTTGTCGGGGTCGACCACGCTGTCCAGGACCAGGGAGCGGACGCGGTCGGGGTGGAGCGCGGAGTAGACGGTGCCCAGGTAGCTGCCGTAGGAGTAGCCGAGGTAGTCGATCCGCTCCCGGCCCAGGGCGGCCCGGATGGCGTCCATGTCGTGGGCGGTGTCCACGGTGCGGGTGTGTCCGAGCAGGGGACCGGTGTTGTCCGCGCAGGCCTCGGCGTAGGCCCGGGCGTCGGCGCGCAGCGCCTCCTCTGCGGCGGCGTCGGCGGGCACGGCGTCGGGGCGCACGGGGGTGAAGTGGTCGGGGTCGCAGGTGATGGACGGGGTGGAGGCGCCCACGCCGCGCGGGTCGAAGGAGACGACGTCGTGGGTCTCGCGCAGTTCCGCGGGCATGCGCCAGTGGGTGTAGGAGGCCCACTGGCGTCCGGCGCTGCCGGGTCCCCCGGGGTTGACCAGCAGGGTGTGGCGGGCCTCGCCGCTGGCGGGGACCCGCGAGAGCGCGAGTTCGACGGTGTCGTCCCGGCCGCCGAGCCGCTCGCCGTCGGCGGTGCGGGCGAGGGGGACGGTGAGGGTGGCGCACTCCAGGTTCTCGTCCGCGACGGGCTGGATGTCCTCGCAGGGCGCCCAGTCGATGCCGCCCTGGTCGATGCGGGTGGTCTGCCCGGCCTGAGCGGGGACCGCCGCGACCAGGGAGGCCAGGACCGCCACGGCCGAGACGCCGGCCCGGGTTCGTGCTCGCACTCGTCCACTCCCTCACAGAGATGGTTACTCTATGAATTTTTATCACTTCGGAGAGTGACCAACGGATGCGACACGAAACCCGGGGTGACACACCCCGGTAACATGTGCCCTGCCTCAATCAGACGTGGACAGACGGGGACGAAGCGCAATGCGGCTGGATCGTGTCGATGAGCGGATCATCGCGATACTCGGCGCGGACGCGCGGATGAGCTTCGCCGAGATCGGCCAGCGGGTCGGGCTGAGTCCCTCCGCGGTCAAGCGCCGCGTGGACCGGCTGGTGGAGTCCGGCGCGGTGCGCGGCTTCACGGTGGTGGTGGAGCCCCAGGCCGTGGGGTGGACCACCGAGGCCTTCATCGAGCTGTACTGCCGGGCCCGCACGTCGCCGGGCGAGATCCGGACGGGGCTCGCGGGCTACGCCGAGATCACCTCCGCGTGCACGGTCACCGGTGAGGCGGACGCCATCGTGCAGGTCCGCGCCCGCGACACCCACCACCTGGAGGAGGTCATCGAGCGGCTGGGCGCCGAGCCGTTCGTGGTGCGGACCAAGAGCACGCTCGTGCTCTCGCGCCTGGTGGACCAGCCCATCCTCGCCGGGACGGCCGACCTGCCCTGAGGCGCCTCCCCGCGGCGGGACCGCGGGAAGGCGCCCGAACAGGAAAGAACCGCGCGGAGCGTCCGTCGAGGGTGGTAGCCCGCCTCCGCGCGGAGCGCTCCCGGCGGGCGGTGGTTGGGAGACGGGTGGGCGGAGCCCCCGAAGAGGTACGGCCTCAGTCCTCGGGGAGGGCGACCGGCGCGAGCTCGTCGAACAGGTCGCCGGGGCCCGGGTTGGACGGGTCGGTCCCGCCGCCGAGGTGGTGGACCACGCCCCACACGGCGTTGAGCGCGGTCTGCACGGCCCCCTCGGCCCAGCCCGCCGTCCAGGACACGTCGTCCCCTGCCAGGAACAGGCCGCGGTGGCGCTCCTCCAGGCCGTCCTGGCGGAAGTGCGTGAACAGACGGCGCTGGTAGCGGTAGTGGCCCGGCAGGTTGGCCTTGAACGCGCCCATGAAGTAGGGCTCGTCCTCCCACGACACCGTCACCGGGTCGCCGGTGATGTGCGAGCGGATGTCCACGCCCGGGTAGATCTTGGACAGCGACGAGAGCATGACCTCCAGGCGCTCGTTGGCCGACAGCGGCAGCCACTTGAGCGAGTCGTCGCACCAGGTGTAGGACATGCAGATCGCCGCCGGACCGTCCGGGTCGGACCCCTCCAGCAGGTAGGTGCCCCGGGTCATGCGGTCGGTGAGCGTCATGCTCATGACGTCGCGTCCGGTCTCGGGGTCCCTGTCCCGCCAGAACGCGCGGTCCACCGGCACGAACAGCTTCGAGGACTCCATGTAGTGGGTGCGCTCGATCGCCGTCCAGTGGTCGATGGGCAGCAGGTCCTCGTCGCAGTCGATCTTGGACAGCATCATCCAGCTCTGCGCGGTGAACACGGCCGCCGCGTAGGTGCGGGTGGAGCCCGAGGCGTCGGTGACCGTGATGTTGCCCGCCGGGGAGCCCTTGGCCGCGGTGCGGCGCAGGGCGGTGACGGCCGGACGCGGGCCACCCCCGTGCAGCGAGGCCAGGGTGGTGCCCTGCGCCCAGTGCACGAGCTTGTCCGGGGCGTCCTCCCACAGGCGCAGCGGCAGCTGCTCCACACCGCCCACGATGCCCATGTGGTCGTCGTCGGCGCCGGTGTAGGTGACGCGCAGGATCTCCAGGATGGAGTTGGGGAAGTCGGTGTCCCAGCCGCCGGTCCCGAAGCCCACCTGGCCGAAGATCTCGCGGTGGCGGAAGGAGGCGAAGGCCGGGGAGTCGCACAGGAAGCCGTAGAAGGTCTGGTTGTCGAGCCGGGCGACCAGCTCGTTCCAGATCTCCTTCTGGGTGGCCACGTCGCGCTCGCGGATGGCCTTCTGCATGCGGGTGTGCTGGACGCTGTCCAGGGTCGCGTCCCAGGCGCGGGCCACCTCGCGGTAGACCTCGGGCAGGTCGTCGAGGGAGGTGGCGTAGTGGGACCGCCCCTTGAGGTCGACCACGGTGCTGGGGGTGGCCGGGGAGAGCGGGTTGGGGAACGGCGTCGTCTCCAGGCCCACGCGGTCCACGTAGTGCCAGAAGGCGGTGGAGGAGGGCGGGAAGCGCATGGCGCCCATCTCGGCGACCACGTCGTCGGGGCAGCCCGCGAGCTTCTCGGTGCGCAGCCGCCCGCCGATGCGGTCGGCCTCGTACACGACCGGTTTGAGCCCCATCTTCATCAGCTCGTAGGCGGTGACGATCCCCGACAGCCCGCCGCCGATGACGGCGACCTCGGTGCCGTGGCGCTCCGCCGGGACCTGCCCGAGTCCGGCGGGGTGGTCCAGGTAGGCGTCGTAGGCGAACGGGAAGTCCGGCCCGCACATGTTCAGCGGCGTGTCGTCCTGCGCGGGTGCGGCACCGGCGGCCGTGGGCACGGCAGACGTCATTCTCCAACCCCTCCTTCGTGGGTGCGGTCCGGCGGGGAAGCCGGTGGGTGTCCGTGCGCGGTGGCACGGGAGGTGACGGGCGGGTCAGCGGTTCGGGTGGGTTCGGGGGCGCGGGCGGGTCCGTCCCGGCGCGGGCGTGCGGGGCCGGGCGGCGCGGCGCGGCCCGCCCCGGGCACGGGTCACACGGTGAGCGTCCGGTACAGGGCCGGACGGCGGTCGTCCAGGTAGGACTGCTCGCGGCGGGCGCGGGCGAGGGCGTCCGGGTCGACGTCGCCGACCAGGAACTCCTCGCCGGGACCGGCCCGCAGCGTCTCGGAGCCGTCGGGTGCGACCAGGGTGCTCAGCCCCGCGTAGCGCAGGTCGCCCTCGGCGTCGCAGCGGTTCACGTACGCCAGGTGGATCTGGTTCTCCAGGGCGCGCACCGGCACGATCCGCTCGGCCACCTCGGTGAAGGGCAGCATGAGCGCGGTGGGGACGAGGAGGAGTTCGGTGCCGGCGAGGGCGTGGGCGCGCACGGTCTCGGGGAACTCGACGTCGTAGCAGACCAGCAGGCCGACGCGGATCCCGTCGAGGTCGGCCTGGACCACCGGCTCCGCGCCCGGGGAGAACGCCCCGCGGTCCAGGTCGCCGAACAGGTGGGTCTTGCGGTAGGTCCGGCGGTCGCCGTTGGAGTCCACGATCTGGACGGCGTTGTACACGGCGCCGTCGGCGCGCTCAGGGAAACCGTGGACGATGGCGACGCCGGTGTCGGCGGCGATGGCGGTGACCGCCTGGCTGAGGGGGCCGTCGCGGGGTTCGGCCAGCCGGGCCAGGAGGTCGGGGTCCAGGTTGTAGCCGGTCAGGGACATCTCGGGTCCCACCAGCAGGCGGGCTCCGGCGTCGGCGGCGGCTCTGGCGCGGCCGGCGAGCCGGTCGAGGGCGGCGGCGGGGTCCGCGCCGGGCCCGGTGCCCTGGTCAAGGGCCACGCGCAGGGGTCCGCGTGTCACTGCCTCCCACCTCGCTCTTCTCCGTCGTCTCGGGGCCGCGTCCACTCTAGGCGGGCGAAGGCGCCGAAACAGTGCACCCAAGCCGAGGATTCCCGCGTCTTTTCGGCATGATGCCGCTGTTTCTTGCGTCCGGGGAGGGATTCGCGCGTCATGTGGTGCGCCGGACCCTCCCCCGGGAACACGCGAGGGGGCCGGGGGATCCCCCGGCCCCCGCACGCGCGGTTCCCGACCGGTCCGGCTAGGAGCGGACCTCGCTGGCCTCGGGATCGGTCTCCAGGGCGGAGCGGCGCATGCTGTAGGCGAAGTAGACCGACACGCCGACGGCGAGCCAGACCAGGAAGGCCGCCCACACGCTCATCGACATGCTGAACATGAGGTAGGCGCAGGCCAGCACGCCCAGGACCGGCGTGACCGGCGCCCCCGGCACGCGGAAGGCGCGCGGCAGGTCGGGCCTGCTGCGGCGCAGCACCAGGACGGCCACGTTGACCAGAGCGAAGGCGAAGAGGGTGCCGATGGCGGTGGCGTCGGCGAGTGGCCCGAGCGGGACCAGGGCGGCGAGCACCGCGATGAGCACGGAGGTGATGAGGGTGTTCGTGCGCGGGGTGCCCTTGGCGTCGAGGGTGGAGAAGGCCTTGGGGATGAGCCCGTCGCGCGACATGGCGTAGAGGATGCGGGTCTGACTGTAGAGCACGACTAGGACCACGCTGGCCAGGGCCAGGACCGCGCCGGCCGCGAAGATGACCGCCCACACGGGGGTGCCGGTGACCGCGGTCAAAATGCCCGCCAGGGAGGTCTCGCCGTCGACGAAGCCGGTCCAGTCGAGCGCGCCGACCGCCGCGAAGGCGACCAGGCAGTACAGCGCGGTGACCAGGATCATCGCGAACATGATCGCCCGGGGCAGGTCGCGCTGCGGGTTCTTGGCCTCCTCGCTCGCGGTGGAGACCGAGTCGAAGCCGATGTAGGAGAAGAACAGGGTGGCGCCCGCGGCGCTGACACCGGCCATGCCCATCGGCATGAACGGGGCGAAGTTGCCGTCCTGGACGGCGGTGATCGCGATGGCCACGAACATCACCAGGATGGCGACCTTGACGGCGACCATGACGGCGTTGACGCGGCTGCTCTCGCGGACCCCGGCGAGCAGGGCGAACATGGACAGCAGGACCACGACGGCGGCGGGCAGGTTGATCACGCCGCCCTCCAGGGGACCGGCGAGCACCGCGCCCGGCAGGGACAGGCCGGTGGTGAGCTGGAGGAGCTCGTTGATGTACTCGCCCCAGCCGACGCCGACCGCGGCGACCGACACCCCGTAAGTGAGCATGAGGCACCAGCCGCACACCCAGGCCATGAACTCGCCGATGGTGGCGTAGCTGTAGGAGTAGGCGGAGCCGGAGGCGGGGATCATTCCGGCCATCTCGGCGTAGGCGAGCGCGGAGAACAGCGCGGTGATCCCGGCGAGCACGAACGAGACGATGACGGCCGGTCCGGCGACGGGGACGGCCTCGCCCAGCACGACGAAGATGCCGGTGCCCAGGGTCGCGCCGATGCCGATCATGGACAGCTGCCAGAAGCCCATGTGCCGCTGGAGGCCGCTGCCCTCGGAGTCATGGGTCTCGGCGACGAGCCTCTCGATCGGCTTGCGCCTGGTGAGGCGCTGCCTCAGCGCGGGCGCACCGCCCGGGCCTGCGGCCCCGCGGGTGCCCGCCGGGCTCTTCTGGTCCACCACGTGTTTACTCCTCGTTCATGTACGTGGGCACACCGCTCCCCCGGGGGAGGTACGGCGGGGGGTGGGGGGTCCGGCCGCCGCGCGTCCGGGCGGCCCGAAGCCCTCAGCAACGGTAGCCGCGTTATCTACGTAACATGACCCACATTCGTTGCGTCTGTCCGGTTGAAGCGACGGGTTCGTGCGTGGCCGCGCAAGGAAACGCAGGCTCCTGTGATCGATGCCATACAAAATCACCCTGGGTGACCACCGCCACTTCGGACAGCGAACAGGCTGGTCAGGGGCGCGCTGCGGAGCCACGGGCATGGCGAAGGGCCGGGACCCGTCCGTGCGCGGACGCGTCCCGGCCCTCCTGGCCGTCTCCCGGTTCGGTGCCCGGGATCGTGCGTGGCCGCGGCAGGCGCGCGGGCCGCGCGACAGGTCCCGCTACTCCGACGCCGCGGGCTCGATCACGGAGTCCGGCCCCGGATAGACCAGGGTCTCGTGGCCGTCGGAGAAGCGCACCACGTACGGCGGTTCCCCGTCGGAACCGCGAACCTCGATGACCTCCCCGACCCGCTCCCTCACGCCCGCGGCTCTCCCCCTGATGTGGATCCGGTCCCCCACACTCGCATGCACCGGCAGGCCCTCCCGTTTCTCGCGTGCTCGTCCGAGCGTCACCGCCCACCGGCGGAACGGGATGTTTCTTTCCCGCTCCCACCTGCGCAAACAACGCTCCCCTTTCGCCAGGAAAGGGGAGAAGGGGGTCCGTGCGGGACGTTCCCGCAGCCGGGGCCGATGGTCAGGCGACGCAGTCGTCCGGGGCCCGGGACCCTCAGGGCCGGGCCGCCTCCGACAGGGCGGCCTCCAGGACCCTCCAGTCCCCCGGGTGGGCGGAGACCCGCCGCACCGGGGTGAGGACGCGGGTGCCGTCCTCGGCCAGGCGCACGAGGCGGTCCTGCTCGATCGCGAAAGGCTCGCCCGGCCCCGCCACGACACCGCGCGCGAGCGGGCCGATCCGTCCGGGGCCGGACAGGACCGACCGCCCGCCCGCCAAGCCCTGTTCGAGTCGGAAGTAGGTTCGCCGCGTGTTCACGACCGCGAGGACCAGGAGAGCGGTGCCGACGAGGAGGTTGAGGAGACCCACGACCCGTGGCCACGACCCGCTGGCCACGTTGACCGCCCCGAGCGTCGTGATGCTCCAACCGAGCAGCCCGTAGACGGCGTTGGCGAGGGGGGCGAAGCGTACTTCGACCACGGAGGAGGGCACGAGGGCTCCCGGGAGGGGTGGAGGCGGACCGATCGTCCCCGTGATCATGCCCGTGTCCGGGCACCGGCACAACAGCGAACGGCCGCGCCGACCCGGAAGGGGCGGCGCGGCCGTCGGAGGCGGCGGGAGGGGCTCAGCCGGCCACGGAGACCGTGGGCGCGCCCGACTCGGCGCCGGACTCGCCCATCTCCTCGGCGATGCGCATCGCCTCCTCGATGAGGGTCTCCACGATCTTGGACTCGGGCACGGTCTTGATGACCTCGCCCTTGACGAAGATCTGGCCCTTGCCGTTGCCGGAGGCCACGCCCAGGTCGGCTTCGCGGGCCTCGCCGGGGCCGTTGACGACGCAGCCCATGACGGCCACGCGCAGCGGCACCTCCATGCCCTCCAGACCCGCGGTGACCTCCTCGGCGAGCGTGTACACGTCCACCTGGGCCCGGCCGCAGCTGGGGCAGGAGACGATCTCCAGGCCGCGCTCGCGCAGTCCGAGCGACTCCAGGATCTGGTTGCCGACCTTGACCTCCTCCGCGGGGGGCGCGGACAGGGACACGCGGATGGTGTCGCCGATGCCCTCCGAGAGCAGCGCGCCGAAGGCCACGGCGGACTTGATGGTGCCCTGGAAGGCGGGACCGGCCTCGGTCACGCCCAGGTGCAGCGGGTAGTCGCAGGCCGCGGCGAGCTGGCGGTAGGCGTTGACCATGACCACGGGGTCGTTGTGCTTGACCGAGATCTTGATGTCGCGGAAGCCGTGCTCCTCGAACAGCGAGCACTCCCACAGCGCCGACTCGACCAGGGCCTCCGGCGTGGCCTTGCCGTACTTCTGGAGCAGGCGCTTGTCCAGCGAACCGGCGTTGACGCCGATGCGGATCGGTGTCCCGGCCTCACCGGCCGCCTTGGCGATCTCGGCGACCTTGTCGTCGAACTTCTTGATGTTGCCCGGGTTGACGCGCACGGCCGCGCATCCGGCGTCGATCGCCTGGAACACGTACTTGGGCTGGAAGTGGATGTCGGCGATCACCGGGATCTGCGACTTCCTGGCGATGATCGGCAGGGCGTCGGCGTCGTCGTTGGTGGGCACGGCCACGCGGACGATCTGGCAGCCCGCGGCGGTCAGCTCCGCGATCTGCTGGAGGGTCGCGTTGATGTCGGAGGTACGGGTGGTCGTCATCGACTGCACGGACACCGGGGCGTCCCCGCCGACGGGGACGTTTCCGACCATGATCTGCCGCGTCTTGCGGCGGGTCGCCAGCGGGCGCGGCGGTGCGGCGGGAATACCGAGATCGACGGTCACGCTTGATTCACCTCGTCTGCCGCCGGGGAGGGGGCGGCACTTGATTCGTCCGTTTCGGGAATGGGTGTCCGGCGCAGCGCGCGGGTCCGCGTCCGGGGATCACCGTGTCCGGCGGCCTTGGCTACGCCGTCGTTCCCGGATCGCGCCCCCAGGTTACCCGTACCCGGGGGCGTACCCGGCACGGAAGGCGGGGCGGGCGGACCAGGGTGAACGCCCGGTGCCGCGGGGGTGTCCGCCGACCGTCGCGCGGTCACCGCGACGGTGGACGGGGAAGGACCCGGCACACGCACGGCCTACCGGACCGGCCGGGCGCGGCCCCGTCCCGGCGGCCGGAGGGCCGCCGGGACGGGGGGTCAGCCGAAGAGCCTGACCGGGTTGAACAGGTCGGCCACGAGCAGGACCACGCTGAACACCAGGAAGCAGGCCACGACCACGTAGGCCACCGGTGTCAGCATCGCCACGTCCACCGGGGCGGGTTCGGGTCTGCGGAACAGCTTGGCCCAGCCGCGCTTGAGCCACTCCCAGATGGCGCCGGCCATGTGCCCGCCGTCCAGCGGCAGGATGGGCACCAGGTTGAAGGCGAACAGGAAGAGGTTCACCCCGGCCAGGATCTGGATCATGATCGCGGCGGTGTCGGCCACGGGGAGTCCCTGGGCCATGATCTCGCCGCCGATGCGGGAGATGCCGACGATGCCCACCGGGGAGTCCTGGGTGCGCTGCTCGCCCAGGAAGGCCGCGGCGAACACGTCGGGCACCTTGCTGGGCAGGGCGATGAGGGCCTCGCCGACGCCGATCATCATGTTGCCCATCTCGGCGGCGGACTCGGCGAGGGTGAGCGGGGCGCGCTCGGTGGCGAAGACGATGCCGAGGAAGCCCACGACCTCGGTCTCGTAGACGCGGTAGCCCTGCTCGTCGTAGACCGGTTCGCCGTCGGCGTCGGTCTCGTAGACGAACTCGCCCTCGGCGTCGCGGGCCGGGAGCTCGTTCTCGACGATGTCGACGTTCAGCGGCAGCCGCTCGCCGTCGCGCTCGACCACGATCTCCGTGTCGCCCGTGGACTCGCGGATCTGCCGGTTGGCGGTGCTCCAGTCCGGGGTGGACTCGCCGCCGACGGAGACGATGACGTCGCCGGGCAGCATCCCGGCCTCGGCCGCGGGCGTGGGCGGGGCGTCCTCGCAGTCGGTGACGGAGCTGCCCGCGGGGACCACGCACTCGCTGACCGTGGCGATCTGGGTGGTGCTCTGCGGCACCCCGATGCCCATGAACAGCACGGCGAGCAGGATCGCGGCCAGGATGACGTTCATGCCCGGACCGGCGAACATCACGATGAGGCGCTTCCAGGGAGCCCGCTGGTAGAACTGCCGGTCCTGGTCCTCGGGGGACAGCTCGACGTAGGACGCCTCACGGGCGTCCTCGGCCATGGCCCGCCACCGCGAGAGTTTGCGGGAGCTGCCGTCGGCGCTCTGACGCGAGGGCGGGAGCATGCCGACCATGCGCACGAACCCGCCCAGCGGGACCGCCTTGATGCCGTACTCGGTCTCGCCCCTGCGGACGGACCACAGGGTCTTGCCGAAGCCCACCATGAACTCGGTGCACTTGATCCCGAACATCTTGGCCGTGGACATGTGTCCCAGCTCGTGCCAGGCGATCGAGAACAGCAGGCCGAAGACGAACAGGACGATCCCGACCACGGTCATCAGGGCGACCATGCATCTCTCCTCAGGGCGGTGTCAGGCCTGGCGCGCGAGCAGCTCGCGCGCACGCGTGCGGGCCCAGGTGTCAGCGGCGTACACGTCGTCCAGGCTCAGGTGTCCTCCGCGTGAGGACGCTCCCCCGGCACGTTCTGTTCGCTGGTGCTCCGAGACTACCCGGGAGACGGTGTCCATGATGGCCGGGAACGCGAGGTTTCCCCGGAGGAAGGCGTCGACCGCCTCCTCGTTGGCCGCGTTGTAGACCGCGGGCGCGGTCCCGCCCGCGCTACCGACCTCGCACGCCAGGCGGACGGCGGGGAAGGCCTCGTGGTCCAGGGGCTCGAAGGTCCAGGTGTGGGCGCGGGTCCAGTCCATGCCGGGCGCGGCGTCGGGCACGCGGTCGGGCGCGCCGAGCCCGTAGGCGATGGGGATCATCATGCTGGGCGGGCTGGCCTTGGCGATCGTGGAGCCGTCCACGTACTCGACCATGGAGTGGACGACCGACTGCGGGTGGACGACCACGTCGATCCGGTCGAAGGGCACGTCGAAGAGCAGGTTGGCCTCGATGACCTCCAACCCCTTGTTGACCAGGGTGGCGGAGTTGACGGTGATGACCGGGCCCATGCTCCACGTGGGGTGGTTGAGGGCGTCGGCGGGGGTGACCGAGGCCAGTTCGTCGCGGCCCCGGCCGCGGAAGGGACCCCCGCTGGCGGTGACGACCAGGCGGCGCACCTCGTCGCGGCGGGCGTGGACGTGGCCCTGCGCCGGGCTGGCGAGTTCGCCCTCGGGCAGGTGGGGGAAGCACTGGGCGATGGCGAAGTGCTCGGAGTCGACCGGGACGATCTGCCCGGGCCTGGCGAGTCCGCGCACGAGCGGCCCGCCGATGATGAGGGACTCCTTGTTGGCCAGCGCGAGGGTGCGCCCGGCGCGCAGCGCGGCGAGGGTGGACTCCAGGCCCAGAGCGCCGGTGATGCCGTTGAGCACGACGTCGCACTCGCTCCCGGCCAGCTCGGCGACCCCCTCGGGCCCGGCCAGGACGGTGGCGCGGCTGCCGTGTCCGGCGAGGGCGCGCGCGAGTTCGCCCGCGCGGTCGGGGTCGGCGACGGCGACCAGCGGGACGTCGAGCTCGGCCGCCTGCTTGGCGAGCAGGTCCACACGCCCGCCGCCCGCGGCCAGGCCCACCACGCGGAAGCGTCGGGGGTTGCGCTGGACGATGTCGATGGCCTGGGTTCCGATCGAGCCGGTGGAACCGAGGATCACTGCTGTTCGCTGTTCTTCTCGCACGCCCCCATTGTTCCGCAATCCGCCGGGCGGGGTGCGGGGCCTGTGGACAGGCGCCGGGGCCGGGTCGGAACGCGGTCCGAGGTCCGCCGGAGGGGGCCGGGGAGCCGGTCCGGACGACGCGCACGCGGGGGGAGGCCCTCGCCGCGCGCGGAACACGGGCCGCCCGCCGACGGGGCGCGGAACGACCACTGGCGGGACGGGGCCCGTGGCGCCGGTCACGGGAGCCGTCGGGATCGTGCGTCACCGGGTCTTTACAACCGGTGCCCGGTGACCTAACTTAACCCGTGAGTAAGTTACCCCCCAGTTAGAACGGTCCGTCAGACAACGCGTCCAGACGACGCGAGCACAGCCCGGTGGGACCACCGGGCAGGACAACCCCCGTGAGGCGCTCCCCCCGGACGCCTCCGCCGGGACCCCCGGGTCCCGGCCTCCCCCGATGGCGAGACGGCGCGACGACCCATCGGTCACCCCCACCCCGCCAGTCCCCCCGAGGTTCTCCCGTCATGCGCCCTGCCAGAACCCCCTCCCTCCCCGCGCCCTCCGAGGTCGGACCGCCCCGGACCGGCTCCGGGCTCCGCGCCGCCGCGCGGCTCCTCCCCCGCCTGCTGTCCCTCGCCCTGGCGGCCGTGCTCGCCGCCGCGGTCCTCTCCCCCGCCCCTGCCTCGGCGGCGGTGGGCGCCAGCATCGGCTACGAGACCATCGTCAGCCACGACGGCACCGAGCTCAGGGCCAAGGTCATCACCCCCACCGGGGTCGAGGGCCCGCACCCGCTGCTGGTCATGCCCTCCGCCTGGGGCACGCCCCACCTCCTCTACGTGGGCGCCGCCGCCAGGCTGGCCCACGAGTCCGGCTACCAGGTCGTGGCCTACACCTCGCGCGGCTTCTGGGACTCGGGCGGCGGGATCGGGGTGGCCGGTCCCGAGGACCGCGCCGACGCCAGCGCCGTCATCGACTGGGCGCTGGAGAACACCGACGCCGACCCCGACCGCATCGGCATGGCCGGGATCTCCTACGGGGGCGGCATCAGCCTGCTGACCGCCGCCGAGGACGAGCGGATCCGCGCCGTGGCCTCGCTGAGCGGCTGGGCCGACCTGGCCGTCTCCCTGTACCCCAACGAGACCGTGGACACGCAGTCGGCCGAGCTGCTCCTGCTGGCGGGCAACCTCACCGGCACCCCCGGCGAGGAGCTGGCCGGGATCGAGGCCGCCTACCGGCGCGGCGACATCCAGCCCGCCCTGGACGTGGCCCCGGACCGGTCGGCGGCCACCAAGGTGGACGCCATCAACGCCAACGGCACGGCCGTGATGATGGCGCACGCCTGGAACGACGGCATCTTCCCCGTGGGCCACATCACCGACTTCTACGAGGAACTGGAGGTGCCCAAGCGGCTCATGATCACCCCGGGCGACCACGCCACGCAGGAGCTGTTCGGCGCGGCCGGGCTGCCCAACGAGGTGTGGGAGGCCCTGGGCGACTGGTTCGACCACCACCTGCGCGGCCAGGCCAACGAGGTGGACGCCGAGGGGCCCGTGCACGTCAGGCCCAACAACGGGCGCGGCGGCTGGACCACGCACCCCGACTGGCCGTCGGTCACCGCGAGCACCGACCGGTACTACCTGGCCGAGCCGAGCACCGACTGGTTCCGCTGGCAGAGCAGCGGCGCCATGGAGCCCGAACCCTCCACCGGCTGGGACTACCGCTTCCGCACGGGGATCGCCACCCCGGCCGAGAGCGGCACGGTGATGGTCTCCGGCGCCCTCCAGCAGTTCTTCGACATCCCGACCGGGGTGCTGCTGCCGACGGTGGACCGCTACCGGGCCGCCGTGTGGACCAGTCCCGCCTACCCCGAGGGGGCGCGGGTGGCGGGGACGCCGGAGGTCTCCCTGACGTTCACACCGACCGCTCCGGAGCAGTCGGTGTACGTGTACCTGTACGCGATCGACGGGCGCGGAACGGGTTCCCTGCTGTCGCACGCGCCCCACACCCTGCGCGGGGCCACCCCCGGTGAACCGGTGACGGTGGACACGGAGCTGGCGCCGGTGGTCTGGGACGTGCCCGCGGGGCACCGCCTGGCCGTGGTGGTGGACAGCATGGACGCGCGCTACCAGGACGAGAGCGACATCGGGGACCGGGTGAGCGTGACCTCCCCCGAGGAGGCCCCCGCCCGGGTCACGGTCCCGCTGGCCTGATCGGGCCCCGGGGTCTCCCGTCACGACGGTCCCAGCGCCTTCCGACCGCCTCCGGCACACCCCCGTGCCGGAGGCGGCCCCTTCTTCCCCTACCGCGCACGACACAAACACAAAGTAGTCACTTGGCTACCGAAAGTGTGCGAGGATGCTCGTCATGACCTCGTCCACCGCACACAGGATCCTCGCCCCCCTCGCCGCCGCGGCGGTCGCCGCCGGGGGTCTCTTCCTCGCCGAGCAGCTCCCGGCGCCCGCGTCCGCCGTCACCCAGGCCATCCACTCCCCCGCGGTTCCCGCGATGGAGGACCGCGAGGCCCTGTCGCACGTGGCGGGGCTCTCCCACCAGAGCGCCGCCGTGACCGGCGACCAGCACCAGGCCGTGCTGGACTACTGGACCGAGGAGCGCATGGCCGCCGCCAAGCCCATCACCGGCATGCTGGAGGAGGTCCTTGCGCCCGCCGGGGACGGGTCGGCGCCGGACGGGGGAGTGGAGCACCAGGCCGCGCCGCGCCCCGACAGCCGGGGCGAGCGCTGGACCTCGGGCGGTCTGGTCACCAGGACCACCGGCAAGGTCTACCTGACCATGGACGGGCGCGACTTCACGTGCTCGGCGTCGGTGGTGGACGCGGCGAACCGGAGCACCGTGGTCACCGCCGGGCACTGCGCCAAGGACGGCCGGGGCTCGTGGGCCCGCAACTGGACCTTCGTGCCCGGTCACGCGGACGGGGAGAGCCCCTACGGGCGGTTCACCGCCAGCGACCTGCTGGTGGCGCCCGAGTGGTCGCGCCAGGCCGACGACAGCTACGACTTCGCCATGGTGGTGCTCAACCCCGACGGGGGCACCACCGTCCAGGAGCGGGTGGGCTCCCAGCGGATCGCGTTCGGCACCTGGACCGAGGACAAGGTGCGCGAGGGGGTGCAGGTGTACACGTTCGGGTACCCGTCGGCGGCCCCGTACGAGGGCAGGCACCTGCACTACTGCTCGGGCCGCACCGAGCCCGACACCGGCGGCACCACGGCCAACGGGGTGCGCTGCTCCATGACGCAGGGCTCCAGCGGCGGCCCCTGGTTCGCCGGTTTCGACACCGGTACCGGCCGGGGCACGATCACCTCGGTGGTCAGCTTCAAGTACGCCGACGACCGCAGCGTCCAGTACGGCCCCCGGCTCGGCCAGGAGGCGCGCGAGCTGTACGAGCAGGCCGCCCAGCTGTAGTACCCGCCGGACGAGCGGTGTCCCCCGGCCCCCGTGGCGCGGGGGACACCGCTCGTTCCGCGTCCGGGCCGGTCCCCGGCGGTACTACAGGTCGATTCCGGTCAGGACCAGGACCCGCTCGTAGGACAGGTCGGTCATGGCGGCGCGCACGCCCTCCTTGCCCACACCCGACCCCTTGACGCCTCCGTAGGGCATCTGGTCGGCGCGGAACGTGGGCACGTCGCCGATGACCACGCCGCCCACCTCCAGCTCGCGGTGGGCGCGGAACGCGGTGGTCAGGTCGCGGGTGAACACGCCCGCCTGGAGACCGAAGTCGCTGTCGTTGACCGCGGCGAAGGCGGCGTCGGTGTCGGCCGCGCGCTGGAGGACCAGCACCGGGCCGAAGACCTCCTGGCGCACCACCCGGGAGTCGTCCGGGGCCTCGGCGAGCACGGTCGGCGCCACGGTCACGCCGTCGCGCGTGCCGCCGGTGAGGAGCTTGGCCCCGGCGGTGACGGCCTCCTCGATCCAGGAGGCCACGCGCTCGGCCGCGGCCTCGTCCACCAGCGGGCCCACGTCGGTGGCCGGGTCGGCGGGATCGCCCACGCCGAGGGCCTCCACCCGCTCCACCAGGCGTGGGACGAACTCGTCGTACACGGCGTCCTCGACGATGACGCGCTGCACGCCGATGCACACCTGTCCGGCCTGGTTGTTGCCGAACAGGGCCACCCGCTGGGCCGCCCAGTCCAGGTCGGCGTCGGTGAGCACCACGGCGGCGGCGTTGCCGCCCAGTTCCAGGGTGACGTGCTTGTGCGGGGCCAGGCGGGGCAGCTGCCAGCCGAAGGGGCCGCCGGTGAAGGAGATGACGGGCAGGCGCTCGTCGGTGATGAGGGGGGCGGCGAGCTCGTTGGGCATCGGCAGCACCGACACCATGCCGCCGGGCAGGTCCGTCTCGGCGATGATCTCGCCCAGGATCAGGGCGGTCATCGGAGTGGCGGGGGCGGGCTTGAGGATGATCGGCGCGCCTACGGCGATGGCCGGGGCGACCTTGTGGGCGACGAGGTTGAGGGGGAAGTTGAACGGCGAGATGCCCAGGACCGGCCCCTTGGGGACGCGGCGCACCAGGGCCATGCGGCCGGTGCCGCCCGGGTCGGTGTCCAGGCGCTGGAGCTCACCGCTGTCGCGGCGGGCCTCCTCCGCCGCCCAGCGGAACACGGACACGGCGCGCCCGGCCTCGGCGCGGGCCCACTTGATCGGCTTGCCGCTCTCGGCGGTGATGGTGCGGGCGATCTCCTCGGCGCGCTCGCCGATGCGCCGGGAGACGTGGTCGAGGGCGTCGGCCCGCACGTGGGCGGGCAGGGCGGCGGCCTCGGCGGCGACCGCGTGCGCGGCGGCCACCGCCTCCTCGATCTGCTCGGCGGTGGGCACGGAGACGGTACCCGCGTCCTCGCCGGTGTAGGGGTTGACGACGGTGATCTCGGTGTCGCCGGTCGCGGCGGTGCCGGCCAGCCAGAACGGACGCGTAGACATGCCCGTGACGCTAGTGCCCCCTTCTCCCGCTGTGCCTTGTCCACCGCTGCCAACCCGAAGGCCGGAGTTGGCCACCATGGCGCAAGAACGACGCGCACACGGGTCCGCGCTCCGAACAGGGACGACAGCGGGGGGTGTACACCGGGGTGACGGGCGGTATCGTCTGAGGATCAGACAGCCTGACCGGGGATCTTTGGTCGGCCGACTGGCGCCGGCGACCTCCTTCGTCCACAGTGGTGAGGAGGGCTCTGCCAGCGCGCTCGGCCGGACCCTCGGGTCCGCCACCGCCGACGGGATCCCGGGAGTGCCCATTGCCGCTTGTCTACCGCACGCTCGTCGCGGTCCCGGAGCACGACGGCGACCTGGTCGCCGTCACCTCGACGGTCCTGTCGCGGTGGCTGAGCAAGCGCGGCAACTCGGGCGCGCGCGTGGACTTCTCCGCCTCGGGGCGCCATGAGCTGAGCAACCGCTCCCGCGCCCTGGTCGTGCGGCACGACAACCCCGACGAGGGCCTGTCCTTCCTGCGGCTGACCACCGAGTCCGACAAGACGGACGGCGTGTGGCGGACGGTCGCCACCGCTGTCGTGGACCCGGCGCTGTCCCCGTGGCGGTACGTGTGGATCGACATGACCGTCACCCCCTCCTCTCCGGCGGGTGAGGGCTCCGAGCAGCCCCGGCTGGACGTCATGCCGCCCGAGGCCGCGCGCATGCTCCTGGAGGCGGTGCACGGCCACGACGGCGGCCACCCGCTGCCGCCCGCGCCCCAGATCGTGCGCGGGCGCGACGACGACCTCGTGGACACGCTCGTGGCGACGATCCGCGACCCCCTGCGGCGCATGGCGGTGGTGGCCACCGGCTCGCCCCGCGACGTGACCGTCGCCGACTGGCGCGGGGCCATGGCCGGGGCGCTGTCGCGCTGCACCGGCATGTGCTCGGGGTACGTGCTCGACGACGCCGCCCTGGAGCGCGTCGGAGCGCTCCTGCCGCCGGGCCTGGACGTCCCGCCCGGCGGGGTGCGCACCTTCTTACCGGGGGTGGACCCGCACGACGAGGCGGACGCCGCCCGCCACCCCCGGATGAGCCCGGCCACGCTGGACACCGCGCGCGACGGCGAGCGCATCCGCAACTGGGTGGGCGCCGCCCTCTCGCGGCGGGTGCGCGACAACGCGCTGGAGGTGGACCTGCCCGATCCGCTCCAGGCCGTGGACGCGCTGCTGGAGGAGGAGACCGACGACCTGCGGCGGTCCGTCCCCGGCACGGCGCGGCCGCGGGTGAGCGTGCCCGCGGCCCGGGGCGCGGCCGTCGTGCACCAGGCGGCGCAGGGCGGGGCGGTCCCGGCCGGAGCCGCCTCGGCGCTGGAGCGCGAGGCCCTGGAACAGCAGACCCAGCGGCTGCGGGAGGAGGTCACCCGGCTCGGCGCGCGGGTCAGCGAGCTGGCCGAGGAGCGCCACGGACTCCTGGCCGAGGCCGCCGACCTGAGCGAGGAGCTCGACACCGCGCGCGAACAGGCGCGCGCCGCCCGCTACGAGGCCCGCTGGCTGCGCGAACAGGCGCGCGAGGCCGGGCTGTTCCGGCTGGCCGCGGCGCCCGCGCCGAGCGACCCGCAGCGGCGGCCCCCGGTCAGCGTGCGCGAACTGCTGGAGCGGATCACCGACGACTCGGTCCTGCCGCACCTGTACTTCACCATCGAGGACGCCACGGTCTACGAGCTGTCCGACAGCCGCAAGGAGTCCCTGTGGGTCACCCGCGCGTGGGAGGCGCTGCTGGCCCTGAACGACTACGCGCGCTACCAGTTCGACAACCCCGGCACCGGGCTGGGCTTCCACTCCTACCTGCGCGAGACCCCCGACGGGTACCAGGTGATCCCCATCAAGCGGTTGGCCTCACAGGAGTCGGACCACGTGCGCAACCGGGGCAAGCTCAACGACAAACGCCTGTTCCGGGTGCCCGAGGAGGTGGAGCCGAGCGGGCGGCTGCCCATGTACGCGCACATCAAGCTCGACATCGAGTACGGGATCTGCCCGCGGCTGTACTTCTACCCCCACCTGGGGCCGGGCACCACGAACCGCGTGTACATCGGCTACCTGGGCCGCCACCTGCCCGTGCAGCAGTCGAACTGAGCCCGCCCGGGCACGCGGACCGGAGCCGGTCCCGCGCCGCGGGGTTCTATCCCCCGGTGAGGCGCAGGATCTCGTCGACGACGCGTGCGAGCGGCCTGGTGGCGTCGACGACCGTGCCGTCCCGGGGAACGTCCTCCTTCGTCCGGTGCAGGCGCACGATGAGGTCCCGTTCGGCCTGCCTGCCGCCCCACTCCCCCTCCGGTCTCCCGTCGAGCCGACGGCGCAGCGTCCGCGGGTCGACCTCCAGGACGAACACGCCGTCGAACAGGTCCACGAACTCCGGGAAGTTCCTGGAACCGCCGCAGAAGAACGTCACCGCGCTGCCCCGGTCGGCGACCAGGGACCTGACCCTGTCGACGTGCCAGAGATGGTGCTCGTGCCTCATGCCCTCCGTCGGCTCGCCGGTTCGCGGGTCGCCCTGGTAGGCCAGTTCGAGGTCCCCGTCCACGGCGTGGTACCCGCGCCGCCGCAGTTCCGCGCAGACCGAGCTCTTGCCGGTGCCGGAGACGCCCTCGACCAGATAGTTGCGCACGCCCATCACCGGAGCGTACAAGAACACGTGCGACGCGACGCGGGGGCGGGAGATCCCGCGGCGCGCGTACCCTGGGGGCCGTGACGGAAGCGAGTACGCGGGCCCTGACAGCCCTGCCCGAGGAGCGGTGGCGCGAGCGCGCCGAGCGGCACCGCGACCGCGTGGACGCGCTGGTCGGGGACCACCTGCGGCGCCGCCGGGAGGGCGTGCGCCACCCGGTGGAGGACTTCCTGTTCACCTACTACAACCTCAAGCCCGCGCAGCTGCGGCGCTGGCACCCGGGCGCGGGGACGGTGCTGCTGGGCGAGGGCGCCCGCGCCCGCCTGGACGAGCGGTTCTACACCGCGCTGCCCGGGGGCGCGGTGGGCCTGGACACCGCGGCGTTCCTGGCGGCGCGGCCGGTGCTGGACTTCGTGGAGCGGTTGCTGTCGTCGGTCGCCGGGCGCCCCGCCCACCTGGGCTGCTTCGGGCTGCACGAGTGGGCGATGGTGTACCGGGCCGCAGAGGTGCGGCACGGCCAGGTGCCGCTGCGGCTGGGCCGGGAGGGCACCGACCGGGTCGTGGAGACGCACCGGATCCGGTGCTCGCACTTCGACGCGTTCCGGTTCTTCACCGACGCCGCGCGCCCGCTCAACACGCTCCGGCCCAGCCGGGAACGGCAGGACGAACTGGACCAGCCGGGGTGCCTGCACGCCAACATGGACCTGTACAAGTGGGCGTACAAGCTGGCCCCGGCGGTGCCCTCGGAGCTGGTGGTGGACTGCTTCGAACTCTCGCGGGAGATCCGGACGCTGGACATGCGCGCCTCCCCCTACGACCTGGCGGCGTGGGGGTACGCGCCGGTGCGGATCGAGACCGCCGAGGGCAAGGCGGAGTACATGGAGGCGCAGCGGGGGTTCGCCGAGCGCGGCGCGGTGCTGCGCGGGCGGCTGCTGGAGGTGTGCCGGACCCTGCGCGCGGCCTGAGGTCCGCGGCCGGCCGGACGCGCGGCCGGCGCGGAGGCGGCCGCCGACCGGCCACCGGTCACGGGGGCGCCGGGTCGTCCGTCCTGTCGAGGGGGCCGAGTCCGCATGAGGGGGCTCCTCCGGGGAGGGGGATGCGGTGGCGGTTGGCGGCCACCCAGCGGTAGGCGGCCCGGTTGAGCGCGCGCAGCAGCGGAAGGCGCGCCAGGCGGCCCAGCGGCCGGGTGAGCGGGCGCCCGTGCAGGAGGAGCTCGGCGACGGCGTCGCCGCCCGAGAAGCGGCGTCCGTCCGCGTACACGAACCAGGCGCTGGCGTCGGCCTGCTCCGGCGTCAGCCCCGCGGAGTCCAGGTCGAAGTCCTGCCAGGCCACGAAGCGGCTGCGGGCAAGCAGTCGGTCGCGGGCGAAGACCACCGAGCGCTTGCAGAACCCGCAGTCGCGGTCGTACAGGAACGCCCCGGTGCCGGGGACGGTGTCCAGCGAAGGCCTCATGCCGTCATCGTGCCCGCCCGGGGGCGTCCTCTCCCGGTTCCGGCGGAAGTTCCCGCCGCCCGCCGCGCACGGGGCACGCCCATCTGGGGCTTCGCGCCCCTGCGTGAGCGACCGCACAGCCGCCCGCGTGCGCGGCGCTGGGGCGGCGGCTCCCGACGACGCGGCCCTGCGCCCGGGCGGGCCGCTGTCGTACGAGCCGCCGCACGGTGGCCCGGCACGGCGGGGGCGGCCGCCCGGATCCCGGACGGCCGCCCCCGCCGGTCGGCTCAACCGGTGCCGTGCACGATGCGCTCGGCCATCTCCTCCCTGGGTTGGATCTGGCCCGAGAGGATCTGCTCGGCGTAGTGGCAGGCCACCCTGTGGGCGCCGCCCCCGGCGGCGTTCCCGACCGGGCGCAGTTCGGGCCGCTCGGTGTCGCACCGCTCCTTCTGACGCCACGGGCAGCGGGTGTGGAAGCGGCAGCCCTTGGGCGGGTCGGCGGGCGAGGGCAGGTCTCCCGCCAGCAGGATGCGCTCGCGGCTGTCCTCCACCTCCGGGTCGGGGACCGGCACCGCCGACATGAGGGAGCGCGTGTACGGGTGCATCGGCGTCTCGTACAGGTCGTCGCTGGAGGCCTCCTCCACCAGGCCGCCCAGGTACATCACCCCGACCACGTCGCTGACGTGGCGGACCACGGCCAGGTCGTGCGCGATGACCAGGTAGGTCAGCCCCAGTTCCTCCTGGAGGCTCTCCAGCAGGTTGAGCACCTGGGCCTGGATCGACACGTCCAGCGCCGACACCGGCTCGTCGCAGATGATGAGGTCGGGCTCCAGCACCAGCGCGCGGGCGATGCCGATGCGCTGGCGCTGGCCGCCGGAGAACTCGTGCGGGTAGCGGGTGAGCGCCTTGGCCGACAGGCCCACCCTCTCCAGGGCGTCGACCACGCGCCTGCGCTGGTCCTCGAGGACCAGGGCGCGGCGCTCCCTGCCGCCGGAGGGCCCCTCCCCCGGCGCGGGGCCGCCGATCCCGTGGGTCTGCAAGCCCTCCAGCAGGATGGAACCGATGTTCTGCCGGGGGTTGAGGCTGCCCAGCGGGTCCTGGAACACCATCTGGAGGTTCTTGCGCTGGCGGCGCATAGACTCCTCGTCCAGACCGGCCAGGTCCTGTCCGCCGAAGAGCACCTCGCCCTCGGTGACGTCCACCAGGCGCAGCACCGCGCGGCCCAGGGTGGTCTTGCCGCAGCCGGACTCGCCCACCAGGCCGTAGGTCTGGCCGCTCTCGATCTCCAGGCTGACACCGTCGACCGCGCGCACGTGGCCGATGGTGCGGTCGAAGAACACCCCCTTCCTGATGGGGAAGTGCACCTTGAGGTCGTTGATCCGCAGCAGGCTCATCCCCGCTCCTCCTCGTCGTCGCCGTCCGGACCGCCCGGGCCGTCCAGCGTGGGCCGGTCGGCCGCGTCCGCGTCCCGGATCGGGTTCACGCACCGGTGCACGTGTGCGGCCGCCGGGCCCTCCCCGGATCGGCCGCCCTCCTCCACGCCCGCCGCGGCGCCCACCGCCACGAGCTCCGGCGGCCCCTGGAGGCACTCCATCGTGTAGTGGTCGCAGCGGGGCGCGAACGCGCACCCCTGCGCCCAGGCGATGTTGTCGTTGACCGATCCCCGGATGGGGGTGAGCCGTTCGCCGCGCGGGGCGTCCAGCCGGGGGATGGAGCCCAGCAGGCCGACCGTGTAGGGGTGGGTGGGGTCGGCGAACAGCGGCGCGCGCGGCGCCGTCTCCACCGCCCGCCCCGCGTACAGGACGTTGATGTCGTCGCACAGCCCGGCGACCACGCCCAGGTCGTGCGTGATCATCAGCAGGGCGGTGCCCTCCTCGGTGACCAGGTCCCGGAGCAGCTCCAGGATCTGCGCCTGGATGGTGACGTCCAGGGCGGTGGTGGGCTCGTCGGCGATCATCACGCGGGGGCGGCAGGCCACCGCCATGGCGATGAGCGCGCGCTGGCGCATGCCGCCCGACAGCTGGTGCGGGTACTCGCGCAGCCGCCGCCCGGGGTCGGGGATGCCCACCCGGTCCAGCAGGTCCGCGGCCTCCTTCTCGGCGGCCGAACCGCGCATCCCCCGGTGGCGGCGCAGGATCTCGGTGACCTGGCGGCCGATGGGCACCACGGGGTTGAGGGAGCTGAGCGGATCCTGGAAGATCATCGCCAACTGGGAACCGCGCAGGTCGCGCATCCGTCTCTGCGGCAGCTTCAACAGGTCGACGGGGCCGTCGGGCAACCGCATGACGGCGCTGCCGCCGACCCGCACCCCCCGGTCGGGGAGCAGGCCCATGAGGGCGAGCGAGGTGACGCTCTTGCCGCAGCCGGACTCGCCGACCAGGCCGGTCACCCGGCCCTCCTCCAGGGTGAAGGACACCCCGTCCACGGCCCGCACCTCGTCGGAGCCGCGTCCGCCGAACACCACGGACAGCTCGTCCACCGCCAGCAGCGGCGTGCTGGAACTCATGTCACTTCCTCAGCTTGGGGTCGAGCGCCTCCCGCATCGCCTCACCCAGCAGGGTGAAGCCCAGGGCGGTGACGATGATGGCCAGCGCCGGGTACACGGCCAGCTGCGGCGCGCTGGACAGGAACCGCTGGGCGTCGGCGAGCATGGTCCCCCATTCGGGGAAGGCCGGGTCCGGGTTGCCCAGACCCAGGTAGGACAGGGCCGCCGCGTCGATGATGGCGGTGGCCAGGGTGAGCGTGGACTGCACGATCACCGGGCCGAGCGAGTTCGGCAGGATGTGCACGAGGGCGATCTTGTGTTTGCGCACGCCCAGGGCGCGGGCGGCCAGCACGTAGTCGCGGTTGCCCTGGGAGAGCATCGCGCCGCGCAGGAGGCGGGCGAAGATGGGGATCTGCGCCACGCCGACCGCGAACATGACCGTGGTCAGGCTGGGGCCGACCAGGGCGGCGATGGTGACCGCGAGCAGCAGGGTGGGCAGCGCCAGCATCATGTCGATGACGCGCATGACGGCGTTGTCCACCTGGCGCCCCCAGCGTCCGCCGAGGACCGCGGCGGCCCCGGCCGCGCCGCCGAGCAGCGCGCCGACGCCGAGGCCGACCAGGGTGGCGACCACGCCGACCAGGAGGGTCTGGCGGGCGCCGATCACCATGCGGGAGAACTGGTCGCGGCCGAGGTTGTCCAGGCCCAGCCAGTTCTCGGCGCGCGGGCCGACGAACACGTTGCGGTTGGGGAAGACCTCGTCGCCCCAGCTCTGCGAGACGGGGTCGTAGGGCGCGATGAGCGGTGAGAACAGCGCCACGACGATGAACACCACGACGATCACGGCGCCGGTGATGGCCATGGGGCTGCGGCGCATGCGCTCGAAGGCGGTGCGCCAGATGCCCGCGCCGTGTTCGCCCTCCTCGCGCTGGCCCATGAGTTCGGCCAGCCGGTCCACCCTGGCCGCCTTGCGTCCCAGGAGGGGCGTGCGCTGGGCCGCGGTGCCCTCGGGCTCCGGGGCGCCCGCGGGTTCGGAGCGGTTGTGGGGGCTCGGTGTCGTCGGCATCACTGGGCCCGCACTCTCGGGTCGAGGAGGCTGTAGGAGATGTCCACCAACAGGTTGATGAACACGTACATGGTCGCGATGAGCAGGATGAACCCGGTCAGGACCGGGTAGTCGCGCCCCTGCGTGGCCGCGTAGACGAACGAGCCGATGCCGGGGAAGGCGAAGACGCTCTCGGTGAGCACCGCCCCGGCGAACAGGCTTCCGGTGAGCAGTCCGACGGAGGTGACCACGGGGAGCATGGCGTTGCGCATCACGTGGCGGGTGCGCACGGTGTTGCGGTGCAGCCCCTTGGCGTTGGCGGTGCGCACGTAGTCCTCGCCGACCACCTCCAGCACGCTGGCGCGGGTCATCCGGACGATCACGGCGAGCGGGATCGAGGCCAGCGCGACCCCGGGCAGCACGAGGTGGAGCAGGGCGTCCCACACCACGTCGAGTTCCCCGGTCCGCAGGCCGTCGAGGACGACGAACCCGCTGAGGTCGGTGCGGATCAGGCCCGGGGAGAGCCGGAAGGCGGAGGGGAACATCCCGAGCCGCTCGGCGAAGACCACCTTCAGGATGAAGGCGAGGAAGAACACCGGCGTGCAGATGCCCAGGAGGGATCCGCCCACGGCCGCGAAGTCCAGCACGGAGCCGCGCCTGCGCGCGGCGAGGTAGCCGAGGGGGACGCCGATGACGACCGCGATCAGCATCGCGGTGACCGACAGTTCGAACGTGGCCGGGAAGCGGGTGAGGAACTCCTCGGTGACCGGCCGTCCGGTGGAGAGCGAGGTCCCGAGGTCGCCCTGGAGGATACGGCGCAGGAAGGCCAGGTACTGAACCGTGATCGGTTCGTCCAGGCCGAGGGAACGACGCAGCGCGGCGCGCTGTTCGGCCGTCGCGTCGTCGGGGAGGAGGGCGTACTCCGGTCCGCCCGGCAGCCGTTGCAGCCAGACGAACAGCAGGATCGACAGGCCGCCCAGTGTCGGGATCAGCTGGAGGAGACGCCTGACGATGAATCGCAGCACCTTCGCCGCCTTTCGCCAGTGGTGGGAACGATGGACGCGAAGCGTCCCCCGCCGGGTCGCGGCGGGAGTTCGAGCGGGTGGTTGGGACAGAGGGGCCCGGGCGGCGCGCGTGCGGCGCGCCCCGCCGGGCGGTGCCGCGGCGCGGGGCGCGCGGTCCCCGGCCGGGCCGGGGACCGCGGGCCCCGGGCAGTGGGCGGGCCCGACCGGTGGCCGGTCGGGCCCTTGCCCTCCCCGCGGAGGAGGGGGACTACTTCCAGGAGGCCTCGGCGAACTGCTCCTGGGTCAGCGGGCTGACGTTGGGCGGGTTGACGTCCGCGGAGAAGGCGATGGACGGCGGGGAGCTGGAGATGGGCAGCCCCGGCAGGATGTCCATGATCTGGTTGTTCAGGTCCTGGTAGGCGGCGACGCGCTCCTCCTGGTCCGGGTTGGTGCTCGCCTCCTCCATGGCCTCGAACAGGTCCTCGTCACGGAAGCCGAACTCGCTGTTGTACTGGGAGAACCAGGTGCCGACGAAGTTGTAGGCGTCGTTGTAGTCGCCGGTCCAGCCGAGCAGGTACAGCGGGCACTCACCGGAGTTGGTGCGCGGAACGTACTCGGTCCACTCGTAGGTGACCGGCTCCACGGTGACGCCGACCGCCTCCAGGTCCGCGGCGATGACGTCGAAGATGTCGCGCGGCGCGGGCATGTAGGGGCGGGTGACGTCGGTCGGGTAGCAGAACTCCAGGGTCAGGTCCTCCTGCCCGGCGTCCGCCAGCATCTCCTTGGCCAGTTCGGGGTCGTACTCGTAGGTCTGCACGTCCGGGGACCAGCCGTCGAGGGTGTTGGGGTGGAACTGGGTCGCGACCTCGCCGCCCTCGGGCAGGATCGTGTCGACGATGCGCTGGCGGTCCACGGCGTGGGCGAGGGCCTGGCGCACCTCCAGGTCGGCGAGCGCCTCGCTGGCCTCCTGCTGGTAGGCCATGTACAGGACGTTGAACACGCCGCGGGTGGGCACCTGGAACCCGGCCTCGGTCAGGGGGGCGACGTCGGCGGGGGCGACCAGGTCGTAGCCGTGGATGTCACCCGCCTCCAGGGCCTGGCGGCGGGCGGTCTCGTCGGGGATCGCGCGCAGGATCATCGTCTCGAAGCCCGCGGCCTCGCCCCAGTAGTCGTCGAAGCGCTGGAGGGTCACCTCGGCCTGGTCGTGGTCCCACTCCTGGACGGTGAAGGGCCCGGTGCCCGCGAGGGTTCCGGCCGTCTGGGTGTACTCGGGGAGGGTGAAGTTGCCCTCCTCGCCGGTGATCTCGGCGTCGGCGATGGCCTCCAGGGTGCTGGGGCTCATGATGCCGAACGAGGCGAGGCTGAAGCCGCCGGGGAAGATCGAGGAGTACTCGTCGATCGTGATGACCGCGGTCAGCTCGTCGGTGGCCTCGCAGGAGACGTAGCGGGACTCGGCGAGGTCCTCGCTCTCGTTCTCCGCGAAGCCGCCGAAGATCGACTGCCAGTAATAGGAGTTGTTCGAGCTCTGGAAACCTCCGGTGAGGTTGTACCAGCGGTCGAAGTTGGCGCAGACCGCCTCGGCGTTGAACTCGTCGCCGTCGTGGAACAGGACGCCGTCGCGCAGGTGGAAGGTCCAGACGGTGCCGTCCTCGGACTGCTCCCAGTCCTCGGCGAGTCCTCCGACGATTTCGGTCCCACCCGATTCGTGTTCGAGAAGGGTTTCGAATACCTGCCTGCTGTAACGGAAGGTCTCACCGTCACTGGTGAGGAAGGGGTCGAGGGTTTTGATGTCGCCCGCGGAGGCGAAGACGAAGGGTGCCGACGCGTCGGCCCCTCCGCCCTCGCGGTTACTCTCGGCGCACGCCGTGGCCACCAGCGTGAGCGCCGCCGCGGAGGCCAGGAGGGCCAGCGGCTTTCGGAAAGGCTTCCTGAACATGGTCCACCTCAGTGCGGGGCCCGGCAGGCCCTGGAACGATTGAGTGGACCCTAGACCGCTCCGAGAGCGACTGTGAAGATAGACAGCTGGGTATTAATACAACCGTTTCCCATCTGTGCCGTGATCCATGGGCGCATTTTCGGATACGAGTTGTCGAACAGATGAACGCACTATCACGTGATACTTCACGGCAACACCCCCGTAACCCCGGAAAAAGAATCTTCCTCGCCGCCTGATATCGGATGATCGGATGAAAGGGTGTCTTTTCCGGGGCCGAGAACCCGCCCCGGAGCCCGGACACCGGTGTCGGCGGAGGCACCGGGCGGGCCTATGATCTGCCAATGACCACACCGCTTGACGACGCGGCGCTGACCGCGTTCCTCGAGGGCCAGGAGGCCTCCTGGCTGGCCGAACAGCTGATGCTGGTGGCCGACGAGGATCCCATCACCAGGATCCGGCTGACCGCCGCGGCCGGGTCCGAGAGTGCCGTGGACGAGGCGCGGGCCGCCGTCCTCGCCATCGTCGCGGACCACCTCCCGCAGGAGGCCGCCCAGTCCCCCGACGACGGCGACGCCCTGCACCGGGCGCTGGACCTGCTGGACGACCTGGCCGACTACGGTTTCGAGGACGAGTCGGCCGACATCGCGGACGAGGCCAGGGAGATCTACCTGGGCCGCCACGGGGAGGACGACAGCGACCACCTGGCGCGGCTGCACGCGGCCGCCGACGGCGAGGACGACGAGGAGTAGCGCGGGAGGGGGCCGACGGCGCGCCGTCGGCCCCCTGTCCCTCCGGGCACGCGCGCGACAAGGGCCCGGCCCGCCCTCGGGGCGGTGCGCCACAGGGCGTTGCCACCGCGCCGCACCGGGACGGCCGGGGCCGCCGGGGCCGCGCCCACGAGCGCGGCGGTGACCGTCAGGGCGCGCGGGCCTTCGGCGGCGTCCTCGTGCGCGCCCGAGAGCGTCCGGCCGCCCGCCAGGCAGGCCAGCGGGCCGTACGCGGGGACGGCGGCCACCATCAGGACGCAGGTCTGGCGCACGTCGCGCGGGGGCCGCGCACCGGGGCGGCGCTCCCCTCAGTCCCCGACGACCGGCGCCCCCGCCGGACGCAGCAGCGGCCCCACGTACTCCAGGGCCTGCCCGACGAGGGACTCCACGTCGTCCCTGACGTCGAGTTCGAGGCCGGGCTCGTCCTCCTTCAGCCGTTCGAGGGTGTTGAGCTGCGACTCCAGGAGCGCGGGCGGCATGAAGTGGTCCTGGCGGGCCTCGATCCGCCGCCAGATCACCTCGGCGGAGCCGTGCATGTGCAGGAAGCGCACCCCCGGGGCGGCCCGGCGCAGGACGTCGCGGTAGCTGTGCCTGAGCGCCGAGCAGGCCATGACCGTGGACTGGCCGGCGGCCTCGTGCTCGGCGATCCACCGGGCCAGCTCGTGCAGCCACGGCCAGCGGTCCTCGTCGGTCAGCGGGACGCCCGCCGCCATCTTGTCGATGTTGGCCCGGGGGTGGAAGTCGTCGGCCTCGGCGAAGGGCAGGCCCAGCTGCTTGGCCACACGTTCGGCGACAGTGGTCTTGCCGCTGCCCGAGACCCCCATGAAGACAAAGTGCATGGTTTCTCCGTGTCGTGGTGCCCCTGCGCGGCCGCAAGCGTCACCATTAATAGTGATATCAATCAATCCGGTTAGGCTTCAGCGTGACCCACGGCCGCATGCGGCCAACCGGACGGCCCCGGAGCACGAGGAGAACGATGGCCACGGACCACCGCACACTGCACAACCGCGTGCTGGCGGTGCTCGGACCCGCCATCGCCGCAGGCGAGTACCGGACCGGCCACACCTTCACCCTCCAGGGCCTGGAACAGGACTTCGGCGTCTCCCGGACGGTCGCGCGCGAGGCCGTGCGCGTCCTGGAGTCCATGCGGCTGGTGGTCAGCCGCCCCCGCACCGGCATCCGCGTGCGCCCGCGCCGGGACTGGAGCGTCTTCGACCCCCAGCTCATCCGCTGGCGCCTGGCCGGGCCCGGCCGGATGGAGCAGCTGCGCTCGCTCAACGAACTGCGGGCCGCGCTGGAACCGGGCGCCGCGGCCCTGGCCGCCGAGCGCGGCGACGCCGAGGAGCGGGCCCAGCTGGTCGTGGTCGCCGACCAGATGGTCCGCACCGGGCGCGCCGGTGACCTGGAGACCTTCCTGGAGTTGGACGTCACGTTCCACCGCCGCATCCTGGAGCTGTCCGGCAACGAGATGTTCGTCGGCCTGTCCCAGGTGGTGGCGGAGGTCCTGGTCGGACGCACCTCCTACCACCTGATGCCGCGCAACCCGCGCCCGGAGGCGCTGCGGCTGCACAAGGCCGTGGCCCAGGCGATCAGGGACGGCCTCCCCGACGTGGCGGAGGCCGCGATGCGCTCCATCGTCACCGAGGTGTCCGTCGCGCTGGAGGGCGACCGGGGGGCGGAACCCGCGTCCTGAGCGGACGACCGGGTTCCGCCCGCGCGGTCACAGCACCAGGCTGAGTCCGAGGGCGAGCCCGAAGCCGATGAAGCCGATCAGGGTCTCCATGACCGTCCAGGTCTTGAGCGTCGTCTTGACGTCCATACCCAGGAAACGGCCGACCAGCCAGAACCCGGAGTCGTTGACGTGCGACAGGGCGGTGGCCCCGGAGGCGATCGCGATGACGATCAGGGCCAGGTCGATCGAGGAGAGTCCCGAGGTGGCCGCCACGGCCGGGGCGATCAGACCCGCCGCCGTGGTGATGGCGACGGTGGCCGAGCCCTGGGCGACGCGCAGCGCGAGCGCGATGACGAAGGCGGCGACGATCACCGGCAGGCCGGTGGACTCCAGGCTGTCGGCGAGGGCGTCGCCGATGCCGCTGGTGCGCAGCACGCCGCCGAACATGCCGCCCGCGCCGGTGATGAGGATGATGGCGCAGACCGGGCCGAGCGCGCCGCCGACGATCTCCTCCACCCGCTGGCGGGTGAAGCGGCCGGGGCTGAGCACGAGCATCGCGAAGAGCACGGTGATGAGCAGCGCGATCGGGGTCTGCCCGAGCAGCTGGAGGATCTGCACCCACGTGGCCTCGGCGGGCACCGCGCCCGTGGAGACGAGCGTGGTCATACCGGTGTTGGCGAAGATCAGCAGCATCGGCAGCAGGAGGACGGCCAGCACGGTCACCAGGCGCGGCGGGTTCTCGTGCTTGACGGTGCCGTCGGACATGATGTCCTCGGGAACCGGCAGCTCCCACTTCCTCCCGGCCCACAGGCCGAACAGGTAACTGGCCAGGTACCAGGTGGGGACGGCCAGGATGGTGCCGGTCAGCAGCACCAGGCCCATGTCCGCCCCGACCTCCACGGCCGCGGTGACCGGGCCGGGGTGCGGGGGCACGAAGGCGTGCATGACCGCGAAGGCCCCCGCGGTGGGCAGCGCGTACATGAGCACGGATCCGCCGACGCGGCGGGCCACGCTGAAGACGATCGGCAGCATGACGATGAGGCCGACGTCGAAGAAGATCGGGAAGCCGAAGAGCAGGGAGGCGACGCCGAGCGCGAGCGGCGCGCGCTTCTCACCGAAGAGCCTGATCAGCGCCCCGGCCAGGACGGCCGCGCCTCCGGTGATCTCCAGCAGGCGGCCGATCATCACGCCGAGCCCGACGAGCAGGGCGACGCTGGCGAGGGTGCTCCCGAAGCCGTCCAGGAGGGTGGGCACCACCCCGGAGACGGGGATGCCCGTGGCCAGGGCGGTCAGGACGCTGACCAGGATGAGCGCCACGAACGCGTGCAGCTTGAGGCGGATGATCAGGAACAGCAGGAGGGCGATGGCTCCCGCAGCGATCCCGAGAAGGGGTCCCGTCCCGTAGACGGGTTCGAAGTTCTCCACGACGGAGCCTTCCGTGGGTGTGCGGTGGTGCTGAGCTGTACGGGAGTACGGCTCCGACCTGCTCTGGGGGCAGGCTCCGAGAATGGTAATACCATTTGTGAGGTTATGTGAACACCGGCGTTCCGTTCTGTTACGCCCGCGAGACCTGCGTCACCGCAAACCCGACCCACCAGCAGCTTCCGGGGCACGGGTGACATGCGACACACCGGCGCGTTCGGTCGTCACTCCGTGAGCCCGGCGGCCACCGCCAGCCCCACCTCCCCGGACGTGAGGTAGGGCGAGGCGTCGTGCGCCTTCGGCCCGTTGTCCACCGGCAGGTCCGCCACGCCGCCGAACAGCGGGTCGAGCTCCTTGACCAGGGCGACCACGTCGCGCCGGTCGGCCACGTTGGTCCACGTGCGCACCGCCGGCGGACGGGTGCCGCGGCCCTTCTCGGGGGAGGGCAGGAGGCGGTCGAAGATCAGCCCCGCGATCCCGAGGGGGGACCCGATCGTCACGAGGTCGAGGAACGGAGCCGGTCCGGAGGCGGGGGCCGGATCGTCGGAGGGAGCCCGGGAGGCGGCGCACAGGGCCTCGTAGGCGACCACGCTGCCGAGCGAGTGCGCGACGACGAGGCGGGTGTCGGGGCCGATCCCGGCGAGGACCCGCCGCTGGGCCGCCGCCCTCACGGCGGGGTCGGTGAGGTAGGCGCGGACCTGCGATGAGCAGTCCTCCGTCCCCGGTGCCGGCGATGTCCGCCGCGCGCGACCGTTTCCCGGCGTCGCCGAACGGCCCGGCGACCGGTTCGCGGGTCCGCAGGTCCCACACCCGGACCGTGCCGTCGGCTGATGCGCTGGCGAGCAGGTGCCGGTCACCGATACACGCGGTACGGATCCGGCCGCGTCGGAGGCGCCCGCCCCGGCCGAGCAGGTGTCCAGGATGAGCAGCAGTCTGCGCAGCCCCCCTCGCACAGGATCCGGACCAGGTCCTCGGTGGCCAGGGCGGTCGAGGCGGGGGTGTCCCAGCAGCACAGGTAGTGCCGGTCCCTGTCGGGCGCGTATCCGTGGCCCGCGAAATACAGGACGACGACGTCCTCCTCGCCCAGTTCGGCATCGGCGACCCAGCGGCGGATCTTCTCGCGGATGTCGTTGGCGCTCCCGTAGTCGCCGATCCCCTCCAGAACGGATTCGTAGCCGAAGCCGGTGAACAGGTTCCGGACGGCGAGAACATCTTCTCCGACGCCGGTCAGCTGCTCCTCTCTGGACAGGTGCTGGTACCTGGAAACACCGACGGCAAGGAAGAAACGACGGCCGGTTCCGCTCGGCAAGGGGGCAACCTCTCGGTTTTCTTCAGGGGGTTTTATGCACTTGTCGAAGGCCCGAAAAAGCGCGCCAGGCGCTGTCTGATCCATTATGCCCGTGGGAGCTCCGGGGCCCCACCCCTGTGGAAAAGCGCAAACACCCACATAGGACTCACCCTTCACGTGGGAGCCCACGGAGGGAACCCTCCCGGGCCGATCGCCTTTCGGCCATTGACAGCTCCCTGTCAAGATGACAGCATGCTGTCATGATCGAAGACACCAGGCAGACCGTCCACCTCGCCGTGTACGACCAGCTGGCGGACTGGGAGATCGGGCACACCACCGCGACCATCCGGGGCGGCGACTGGCAGCGCGACCCCGGGCGCTACGACGTGGTGACCGTCGGCCTCACCGGCGCGCCCGTCACGACCGCGGGCGGGCTGACCATCCTGCCGGACATCACCCTGCCCCAGCTCAAGCCCTCCTCCAGCGCGATGCTGATCCTGCCGGGGGCCGACGGCTGGGACCTGGACCCCGAGGCCTTCTCGCCGTTCGCCTCGGCGGCCGGGATCTGGCTCGACGCCGGAGTGCCGGTGGCGGCCATCTGCGGCGCCACGGCCGGGCTCGCCCGGGAGGGGCTCCTGGACTACCGCGACCACACCAGCGCCGCGCCCGAGTACCTGCTGGCCACCGGCTACGCCGGGATGCGCCGCTACCGCTCCGCGCTCGCGGTCTCCGACGGCGGCCTCATCACGGCCGGGCCCACCGCGCCGCTGGAGTTCGCCCGGGAGGTCTTCGCGGCCCTGGACCTGTACACGCCCCGCGTCCTCGACGCGTGGTACCGGCTGCACGCCGAGCACGACCCCGGCGCCTACCACGTGCTGCTGGAGGGGGCCTGAGCATGGCCCCTGCCGAGGACAGACACTCCGACCTGCTCACCGGGACGGCGCTCACCGTCTTCCGCCTCAACGGGCAGTTCCTGTCGGTGGCCGAGGAGCTGGCCCGCACCGCCGGACTGACCGCCGCGCGCTGGCAGGTGCTCGGCGCGGTGACCCGCGACCCCCTGCCGGTGTCGGCGGTCGCGCGCCGCTTCGGCACCACGCGGCAGAGCGTGCAGCGCATCGCCGACCTGCTGGTGGAGCAGGGGCTGGCCGAGTACCGGCCGAACCCGGCGCACAGCCGCGCCAAGCTGCTCGCCGCCACCGGGGAGGGCCTGGACGCCCTGCGCCGGATCAGCCCCGACCACGACCGGGTGGCCAAGGCCCTGGTCGCCGAGCTGGGCGAGGAGGACAGCGCCCGTGTACTGGAGGCGCTGCGCCGGCTCTCACGTGCCCTGGACCGGATCGGGAGCGACTGAGCGGCGGGCAGTATCGTCGGGCGGACACCCCGTCCGCCCCGGGTCCGCCCCCCGCCCGAGGGCACGCGTCCCACCAGGAGGAAGACGCCATGATCGACCTGCGTTCCGACACCGTCACCAGACCCACCCCGGCCATGCGCAGGGCCATGGCCGAGGCCGAGGTGGGCGACGACGTGTGGGGCGAGGACCCGACCGTGCGGGAGCTGGAGGAGGAGACCGCCGGGCTGCTGGGCCGGGAGGCCGCGCTGTACGTGCCGTCCGGGCACATGGCCAACCAGCTCGGGCTGTACGTGTCCACCCGCAGCGGCGAGGAGGTGTGGGCGCACGAGAACCACCACCTCATCGGCGACGAGCAGGGCGCGACCGCGGTGCTGGCCCGGGCCCTGCCGCGCCTGTACTCGGACGGGCTCTGCCCCACCGACGCGGTGCTGGAGTCGTGGATCGCCGGCCGGGGCGACGTCCACCGGGCCGAGCCCGCCCTGGTGTGGCTGGAGAACACCTTCACCGGCCGCGTCGTGCCGCTGGCCGAACAGCGCCGGGTCACCGGGTTCGCGCACCGGCACGGGCTGCGCGCGCACCTGGACGGGGCGCGGCTGTGGAACGCGGCCGCCGCCCTGGACGCCGCTCCCGCCGAGGTCGCGGACGGGTTCGACACGGTGTCTGTGTGCTTCTCCAAGGGCCTGGGCGCCCCGGTGGGCTCGGCGCTGGTCGGGGACGCCGACACGGTGCGCAGGGCCCGGCGCGGGCGCAAGCTGCTGGGCGCGGGGATGCGCCAGGCCGGGATCATCGCGGCCGGGGCCCTGTACGCGCTGCGCCACCACCGCAAGCGGGTGGCCGAGGACCACGAGCGCGCCGCGGAGCTGGCCCGGCTGATCTCCGAGCGGTCCGGGCTGGCCGTGCGTGCGCAGACCAACATGGTGCTGGTGCCCACCCCAGCCGGACAGGGCGCGCGCTACGCCGAGGCCTTCGCCCGCCACGGGGTCGCGGGGCTGGGCATCGGCGACGCCGTGCGCCTGGTGGTGCACCTGGAGACCACCGACCGCGACGTCGAGGAGGCCGCCCGGGGCGTGGCCGAGGCCGCCGCCGAGCTGTGACCCCGGCGGCCGGGCGCGGCGGTCGGCCGACCTAGACTGTGCCGATCGCCTGACCGCCCGGCTGCCGCGGGCGTGCCACGCGTCACAACGCGTAGTAGCATTTCGCGTATGACATTGTCGTACTAGAGAGTGGTAGCACCGCAATGCCGGGAAGAATCCAGTCGATCGAACGCGCGGCAGCCATTCTCCGGATCCTGGCCACCGGCGCACGCGGGCTCAGCCTGGCGGAGATCTCCCGGTCCCTGGAGCTGCCCAAGGGCACCGTGCTCGGCATCCTGCGCACCCTCCAGCACGTGGGCTTCGTCGAGCAGGACCCCGAGTCGGGCCGCTACCGCCTGGGCGGGGGCATGCTCAGCCTGGGCACCCGCTACCTGGACGGCAACGAGCTGCGCACCCGCGCCCTGAACTGGGCGGACAGCCTGGCCTCGCGCAGCGGCGAGAGCGTGCGGATCGGCACGCTGCACAAGCACCAGGTGCTCGTGGTCCACCACGTGTTCCGCCCCGACGCCTCCCAGCAGACCCTGGACGTGGGCACCCTGCTGCCGCTGCACGCCACCGCCATCGGCAAGGTCATCATGGCCTTCGACCCCCTGGCGGCCCCCGAGGAGGACCCGGCCGTGGTCGAGAGCGGCGGGGCCCCGGCCCTGACCTCCTTCACCCGGCACACCGTCACCTCCCCCGCCGCGCTGGAGCGCCAGCTCGACCAGGTGCGCGACGACGGCTGGGCGTGGGAGGCCGAGGAACTCGTGGACGGCGAGGTCTCCATCGCCGCCCCCATCCGCGACCGGCGCGGCACGACCGTCGGCGCCATCGGGGTGCGCGGCGCCGTCGAGCGCCTGCGCGGCGAGGGGGGCAGGCCCGACATGGAGCAGGTCTCCTACGTGCGCGACGCGGCGCGGGCCATCTCCCGGGAACTCGGCGTCACCCCCTACTGAGGTCGCACCACCGTTCTCCCACCGCCGCGCGGAAGGCCTCCCGCGCGGCGGCTTCCGGCGTTGGCCCGCGCCTGGCAGCGTTGCCGTCGAGAGGACGTGACGCACGCGACACGATTGCGTCACACGGCCTTGACATGGGAAGGAAAGACGGATGAAACTAACGGCTACTCATACGTCAATGTCGTACAACGTGCGGGTTTAATCCGAAACCGTGTGCGTCCGGCCCCGTCCCGAGCCCCACCCTGAAGGCGAGCACCCGATGAGTCAGCAGTACGTCGCCGCGATCGACCAGGGCACCACGTCGAGCCGCTGCATCCTCTTCGACCGCGACGGACGTATCGTCTCGGTCGACCAACGCGAACACAGGCAGATCTTCCCCAAGCCGGGCTGGGTCGAACACGACGCCATGGAGATCTGGACCAACGTCGAGGCGGTCATCAAGGGAGCCCTGGACAAGAACGACATCACCCCCGACCAGATCGCGGCCGTCGGCATCACCAACCAGCGCGAGACCACCCTGGTCTGGGACCGCGAGACGGGCGAGCCGGTCCACAACGCCATCGTCTGGCAGGACACCCGCACCGACGACCTGGTCCGCGAGCTGGGCGGCGAGGAGGGCCAGGACCGCTTCCGCGACCGGTGCGGCCTGCCGCTGGCCACCTACTTCTCCGGCCCCAAGCTGCGCTGGCTGCTGGACAACGTCGACGGCCTGCGCGAACGCGCCGAGCGCGGCGAGGTCCTGTTCGGCACCATGGACACCTGGATCATCTGGAAGCTGACCGGCCGCCACGTCACCGACGTGACCAACGCCAGCCGCACCATGCTGATGAACCTGTCCACCCTCCAGTGGGACCCCGAGATCCTGGAGGCCATCGGCGTCCCCGAGGGCGTCCTGCCCGAGATCCGGTCGTCGTCGGAGGTCTACGGCGAGGCCAGGGGCTACCTGGCCGGAACCCCCGTCGCCTCCTCCCTCGGCGACCAGCACGCCGCCCTGTTCGGCCAGACCTGCTTCGACCCGGGCGACGTCAAGGGCACCTACGGCACCGGCACCTTCCTGGTGATGAACACCGGCACCGAGCCGGTGACCTCCGAGAACGGCCTGCTCACCACGCTGGGCTACAAGCTCGGCGACGAACCGGCCGTGTACGCCCTGGAGGGCTCCATCGCGGTGACCGGCTCCCTCGTGCAGTGGCTGCGCGACAACCTGGGCCTGATCTCCACCGCGCCCGAGATCGAGACGCTGGCGCGCACCGTGGAGGACAACGGCGGCTGCTACATCGTGCCCGCCTTCTCCGGCCTGTTCGCCCCGCACTGGCGCAGCGACGCGCGCGGCGTCATGGCGGGCCTGACCGGCTACGTCAACAAGGGCCACATCGCCCGCGCCGTCCTGGAGGCCACCGCGTGGCAGACCCGCGAGGTCGTCGACGCGATGAACGCCGACGCGCCCACGGAACTGACCACGCTCAAGGTGGACGGCGGCATGACCGCCGACAACCTGCTCATGCAGATCCTGTCCGACGTGCTCGACACCGAGGTCGTGCGTCCCATGGTCGCCGAGACCACCTGCCTGGGCGCCGCCTACGCCGCGGGGCTGGCGGTGGGCTACTGGCCCGACGTCGAGACGCTGCGCGCCAACTGGCACAAGGCCGCCGAGTGGACTCCCAAGATGGAGCCCGCCGTGCGCGAGCGCGAGTACCGCAACTGGAACAAGGCCGTGCGCCGCACCCTGGACTGGGTCGAGCACGAGGACGCCCAGTAGCGCGGGGGCGGCGTCACCCCACCGAACGACCGGTCCCCAGGAGCCCCGGCTGCCACCTTCGGCTCCCGGGAACCGGCCCGCGGGGCGCCGTGCGCGCTCCGCTCCATCCCATTCCTGTGACGGGTGCGTCCTATTAAACCCCCCGCCTCCGGCCCGGCGCCGGTCGGCGGGGGCCAGGCCCCCGTGACCCGGCTCCCCTGACGGGGCGGAGGTCCCCATGGTCTATCTGGCAGAGTTCGTCGGTACGGCGATCCTGATCCTGCTCGGCGGCGGTGTCGTCGCCGGTGTCTCGCTCGCGCGCTCCAAGGCCCTCAACGGCGGCTGGATCGTCGTCACCTTCGGCTGGGGCATGGCGGTCGCGATGGCCGTCTACGTCGTCGGCGCCACCAGCGGCGCCCACATCAACCCCGCCGTCACGCTGGGCCTGGCCAGCATCGGCGACTTCCCGTGGTCCCAGGTGCCCGGGTACATGCTGGCCCAGCTGGCGGGCGCGTTCACCGGCGCCGTCCTGGTCTACCTGGCCTACCTTCCGCACTGGAAGGTCACTGACGACCCGGACGCGAAGCTGGGCGTGTTCAGCACCGCTCCGGCCGTGCGCAACCTGGTGGCCAACTTCGTCACCGAGGTCATCGGCACCGCGATGCTGCTCCTGGGCGTGCTGGGCATCGGCGCGAACTCCGGCTTCGTCTCCATCGAGGGCGGGGCCGACCTGAGCGGCCTGTTCACCAACGGCCTCGCGCCGCTGCTGATCGGCCTGCTGGTGCTGGCGATCGGCCTGTCCCTGGGCGGCCCGACGGGGTACGCCATCAACCCGGCCCGCGACCTGGGGCCGCGCATCGCGCACGCGGTGCTGCCGATCCCGGGCAAGGGCCCCTCCGACTGGGGGTACGCCTGGATCCCGGTGGTCGGCCCCCTGGTGGGCGGCGTGATCGGCGCGTGGATCTGGAAGCTCACCGGGTTCGGCGCCTGAGCTCCGCCGGCCGGGGACGGTGTGACCGCCGCCCCCGGCCGGCCCCGCCACGACCGCCCGGGCTCCCCGGGCCCCGCGAAGCCCCGGGGTGTCGCGCGCACGCGTGACACTCCGGGGCTTCGCCGTGCGCGCCCTCCGCGCGGGCCGACCGTGTGATTGGCCAACGAAGTGCGACAATGCCGCATCTCATGAACCCCATGCGTTGGCCCGGCTCCCCTGGGCAACACGCGTCAAGCTCGCCTTCGCCCTGGACCACCCCTGGAGCTGTTTTCTCCGCCGGATCACCCCCTCTTCTTCACCAGCGTTCGGCATTGTCGTATTATGAAGGCGATACATCGCCTGAAACGTGGAGACTGTTCAGGTGCACGCGAGGCCCCCTCCATCCCTCCGAGGAGCACAGCCATGACCGTCAGCGCCAGCAAGAACCGCATCGCCTCGTCGCGCTCGCGCACACGCGACGAACTCACCCGGGGGACCTTCGACCTGCTGGTCGTCGGAGGCGGGATCCTCGGGACCTCCGTCGCCTGGACCGCCACCCAGGCGGGTCTGCGCGTGGCCATGGTCGACTCCGGCGACTTCGCCGGAGCCACCTCCAGCGCCTCCTCCAAGCTGGTGCACGGCGGACTGCGCTACCTCCAGAGCGGCCAGGTGCGCCTGGTCGCCGAGAACCACCGCGAGCGCCGGTCCCTGGCCTCGGAGGTGGCACCGCACCTGGTCAACCACATGCCGTTCCTGGTCCCGATCTACTCCGGCGGCCCACACGGGGCCGCGAAGATGGGCGCCGGGGTGTTCCTGTACTCGGCCCTGTCGGCCTTCGGCGACGGCATGGGCCGCCTGCTCTCCCCCGCCCAGGCGCGACGGCTCGCCCCGGGCCTGCGCACCGACGGCCTGCGGTCGGTGGCCGCCTACAGCGACCACCAGATGAACGACAGCCGGATGGCCGTCATGAGCGTGCGCGCCGCCGTGGACGCGGGCGCGGTGGTACTCAACCACGCCGAGGTCGTGGGGCTGCGCACCACCCGGGGCCGGGTCACCGGCGCCGACCTGCGCGACCGTGTCGACGGCGGGGAGTTCGGCATCGACGCGCGACTGGTCCTCAACGCGACCGGCCCGTGGGTGGACCGGCTGCGGAGCATGGAGGACCCCTCCGCGGCGCCCAGCGTCCGCCTGTCCAAGGGCGCGCACCTGGTGCTGCGGACCCCCGAGCCCTGGCGCGCCGCGCTGACCATCCCCGTGGACAAGTACCGGGTGTCGTTCGCGATCCCGTGGGAGGGCAGGCTGCTGCTGGGCACCACCGACGAGGAGTACACCGGGGACCCGGCCGACGTGTCGGTCGTGCCCGCCGACGTGGAGCAGATCCTGGGCGAGGCCGCGCTGGGCATCGACGCGCCCTACCTGGACGCCTCCCACGTCGACTACTCCTTCGCGGGGCTGCGGGTGCTGCCCGGCGGGCCCGGCGGCACCAGCTCGGCCAAGCGGGAGACCGTGGTCACCCAGGGGCGGGGCGGAATGCTCTCGGTGGCGGGCGGCAAGTGGACGACCTACCGCCACATCGGCCGCGCCGTCCTCAAGGAGCTGCGCAAGGTCAGCGCCGTGCCGCTGGCGGAGGACATGGCCGACCCCCTGCGCACGGTGCCGCTGCCCGGACTGGCCAGCCCGGACGCGGTGGCCCAGCGGCTGATCACCGACCGCGCGCCCGGCGCGCCCCTGGACCCGCTGGTCGCCCGCCACCTGGCGTCGCACTACGGGAGCCTGGCCATGGACATCGCGGCGATGGTGCGCGAGGAGCCGCGGCTGGGCGAGCGCATCCACCCCGACGGCCCCGACATCTGGGCGCAGGTGGTCTTCGCCCGCGACCGCGAGTGGGCGGTGAACGCGGACGACGTGCTGCGCCGCCGCACCACGGTGACCGTGCGGGGGCTGGACACACCCGAGGTGCGTCAGCGCACCGAGGCCCTGCTGGAGGGATGAGCCCCCTCCCCCGCGGGGGCCGGACACGCGAACGCCCCGGAAGGCGGAGCCTTCCGGGGCGTTACGCGAGGTTATCGCGTGCTGGTTAGAGCGCGACGACGTTCTCGGCCTGCGGGCCACGCGTGCCCTGGACGACCTCGAACTCCACGCGCTGGTTCTCCTCCAGGTTACGGAAGCCCGTGCCCTGGATGGCGCTGTAGTGAACGAAGGCGTCGGGGCCGCCGCCGTCGGGGGAGATGAAGCCGAAGCCCTTCTCGCCGTTGAACCACTTCACAGTTCCCTGAGCCATGTTCTCTCCTTCAGCTCGGTGTACACGGACGCAGACTCACGTCCGCGAATTGCCGCGAGCCGGACTTCCTTGAAGAAACCGCCCGCCGGTCACAAACTCCGCGGGCAAGACACCAACTGCGAAATTCAACGACTAACAATCACTTTGAACGTACCACAGACAGGTCGGCCAGCGAAGGATTCCGATGTGGCAACCCGCACGGCCCGCCGGGGAATACCGGCGGACCCTCCAGGGTACACGTGTGCCGCATGTGAACGCGCACCGGGACTTCGCCTCCCGTTCGGACCGGCGTCGCCGACACGTCGTCAGCGCACCTCAGGACGGGTGCGCCCGTGACCGCGTCCGCGTCCGGGGCGGCCCCGCCCGAGGCCGCGCAGGTGTGCGGCCCACCGGTCCGCGGGGGCCGGGGAGGTGCCCGCCGACGCCCTCCGGAACGGGCCCGTCGGCGCCCGGAACCGGACCCCGCGAGAGGCTCCGAGGCCGTGCGGACACCCGTGGCACACCACCGGCCTTCCGGGTCCGCGCGTCGAATTGCGGCTCCGGGCGGCCGCTGTCGGAAGCGCGCGGGGAGGGCCGGAAAGCACCGAGGCGCCCGCGGGGGGTGGACGGGCGCCGGGATGAGGGGAAACGGGCGGCTCAGCCCTGGTCGATCCCCACGAAGTGGCCCTCCTCCGCCTCGATCAGCGGAGCGGAGTCCTCGTCGGGCGCCGTCGGCAGGACGACGTCCTCGGGGGGGTTGGCCGCGAGTTCGGCGTCGACCTCGGCCCAGGTGCGGTGCAGCTGCGGCACGCAGGACAGCAGGTGACGGCTGTAGGGGTGCAGCGGGTTGTCGAAGACCCTGGCCGTCGGACCCATCTCGGCGATCGCGCCCTTGCGCAGGATCACCGACTTGTCGCTGACGTAGTTGCCCAGCGACAGGTCGTGGGTGACGAACAGGATGCCCAGGCCGCGCTCCTTGAGGTCGGCGAGCAGGTTGAGCACGTCGATGCGCGTGGAGGCGTCGAGCATGCTGATGATCTCGTCGGCGACCAGCAGCTTGATGTCCAGCAGCAGCGCCCGCGCGATCAGCAGGCGCTGCAACTGGCCGCCGCTGAGCTGGTGCGGGTACTTGTTGAGGACGTTGCCCGGGTCCAGGCGCACCGTGGCGATCGCGGCCAGCACCTTGTCCCGCCACTCCGTCTCCGGGGTCTTCGGGAAGTAGGAGGTGCGGACCATCTCGAAGACGCGGTCGGCCTTGAAGATGGGGTTGAAGCAGCTGAACGGGTCCTGGAAGACCCCCTGCACGCGGCGGTAGTACTCCTTGCGCGCGGCGTGGCCCTTGATGGTGGTGATGTCGGTGCCCTCGAAGGTGATGCTCCCCGAGGTCGGCTTGAACAGGCCCAGCACCATCTTGCCGAGGGTGCTCTTGCCGCTGCCGCTCTCACCGATCAGCGAGACGACCTCGCCCGCCTCCACCGTGAGGCTCACGTCGCGGACGGCGCGCAGGCGGTCCCCGCCGAACGCGCCCACCTTGTACACCTTGTGCACGTGGCTGAGTTCCAGCACGGTCTACCTCACCCCGTCTTCCAGCAGGCGGCCCAGTGGCCGGGTTCGATCTCCACCAGCGGCGGCTTTTCGGAGCACTTGGAGAACGCCATCGGGCAGCGGTCCTTGAACCGGCAGCCGGTGGGCGGGTTGAGCAGACCCGGCGGGGTGCCGGGGATGCCCGCCAGGCGGCCCCCTTGCACGGTGGAGGTGGAGCCGACCTCGGGCAGCGCCCCGATGAGCATCTGGGTGTAGGGGTGCTTGGGCTCGTTGATGATGGTGCCCGCGGGCGCCTTCTCCACGATGTGGCCCGCGTACATCACCATGATCGTGTCCGCCATCTGGTACACGAGCGAGATGTCGTGGGTCACGAAGACCATGCTCTTGATGTAGCCCCGGTCGCGGAACTCCACCATCGACTCGGCGACGGAGCGCTGGGTGGACACGTCCAGGGCCGAGGTGACCTCGTCGGCGATCAGCAGCGACGGGTTGAGCAGGGTCGAGATGACCATGACGACGCGCTGCTTCATGCCGCCGGACAGCTCGATCGGGAACCGGTTGAGCACGTCGGTGTCCAGGCCGACCAGTTCCAGGCGGCGGTGGAGCTCCTCGGTGACGTCGGCGGGCCGCACGCCGCGGGCGCGCAGCAGCTCGTTGATCATCTTCCCGATCTTGCGGGTCGGGTTGAGCGCGCTCATCGCGTACTGCGGGATGAGCGAGATCTCGTGGTACCGCAGGGGCACCATCGCGCGGTCGTCGGCGATGGGCACGTCCTTGCCGTCCAGCTCGATCGTGCCGCCGACGTGGCGCATCCGCGAGTCCAGGCGGATCAGGCTCTTGCCCAGGGTGGTCTTGCCGCAGCCGGACTCGCCGGCCAGGCCCATGATCTCCCCGTCGGCGAGGTCGAACGTGACGCCGTCGAGGGCGTGGACGTCCCCGCGCAGGGTCTGGTAGTAGACCTTCAGGTCCTTGACGCGCAGGGTCATCACAGCTCCCGCAGCTTGGGGTTGAAGACCTCGTCCAACCCGACGTTGAGGATGTACAGCGAGCCCACGATCACGGTGATGCCGAGACCCGGCGGGATGAACCACCACCACATGCCGAGGGTGAGCGCGCTCCAGGCGACGGCGCTCTCCAGCATCAGGCCGAGGGACACGCCGTTGGAGGGGCCGAGGCCGATGAAGTCCAGACCGGCCGCGGTGAGGACCGCGCCGCCGAACAGCAGGATGAAGGACATCACCAGGTACGAGCTCATGTTGGGCGCGATCTCGGTGGTGATGATCTTCCAGGTGCGCCGACCGCTCAGCCGGGCCAGGTCCACGTAGTCGCGGGTGGCCAGGGACAGCGCCTGCGAACGGACCGCGCGGGCCGCCCACGGCCAGGCGGTCAGACCGATGAACAGGCCCTGCACGAACAGGCCGCGCGCGTCCAGGTAGGCGATCGCGACGATGAGCACGACCATCGCGGGCAGCACCAGGACCACGTTCGTGATCATGTTGAGGATCTCGTCGATGATCCCGCCCTTGTACCCGGCGACGAAGCCGACCGCCGTGCCGATGACGAAGGCGACGCCGCCGCCGAACAGGCCGATGATGAACGTGGCGCGCACGCCGTGCACGAACTGGGCCCAGATGTCCTGGCCGAACGTGGTGGTGCCCAGCCAGTACTCGCCGTTGGGCGGCTGCATCTGCGGGCCGACGTACTCGTTGGGGCTGTCGCTGACGAAGAGGGGGCCGACAATCCCGAGCAGCAGGAAGGCCAGGACGATGCTCGAGCCGATGAGCAGCTTGGGGTTGCGCCGGGCGAAGTACAGGGCCTCGGAGCCCTTGCGCCCGGCCGGTTCGGGGGCGTCCGCCTTCTCGGCGGTGCCCGGAGCTCCGGCGACGTTCGTCATGAGGAGCCTCCCGTCATCTGGACCCGGGTGCGCGGGTCGATCAGCACGTAGACGATGTCGATGATGAAGTTGGCGATCAGCACGCCGACGACCACGAACAGGAAGACGCCCTGGAGCAGGAAGAAGTCGCGGCTGTCCAGGGAGTCCAGGATGAGCTTGCCGAGGCCGGGGTAGTTGAACACGATCTCGGTGAGCAGGGAGCCCGCGATGATCGTGCCCAGCTGGACGGCCAGACCCGTGATCTGCGGCAGCATGGCGTTGCGGAACGCGTAGCGCCGGACCAGCTTGCGCGGCGCGCCGAGGGCCTGGAGGTAGTTGGAGTAGTCCGCGTCCAGCTCGTAGATGATCATGTTGCGCATGCCGATCGCCCAGCCGCCGAGCGCCACCAGGAACATGGACAGGAACGGCAGGAACCAGTGGGTGATCAGGTTGGAGATGAACAGCCAGCTGAACTCGGGGCGCAGGGAGAAGCTGTAGCCGCCCGAGGCCGGGAAGATCCCGGCGACGATGCCCAGGCTCCAGGCCAGCAGCAGGGCCAGCCACATGTACGGCGTGGCGGTGAGGATGTAGCCGACCGGCAGGACCGTGTTGTCCAGGGCCTTGCTGCGGGCGGCGAAGGCGCCGAAGCGGTTGCCGATGACCCAGCTGAGCAGGATCGCGGGGAGCAGCAGTCCCAGGGTGAAGGGGACCGCCCTCAGGATGACGTCGAGGACCGGCTCGGGGTAGAGCATCACGCTGATGCCCAGGTCCCCCTTGAACAGACCCGCCCAGAAGCTCAGGTACTGCTCGTGCAGCGGCTTGTCGAGGCCGAAGACCTCCTCGTAGTAGGCGGTCATGGCCGCCAGGGCCTCGGGGTCGCCCACCGAGGCTCGGGAGAGCATGCTGCGGATGGGGTCGCCGGGCATGAAACGCGGAATCATCCAGTTGATGGTGACCGCGACGATGAACGTAAGCAGGTAGACGAAGAGCTTACGACCGATATAGCGCCACACACGTTCCTCCAGGTGATGGCGGCGGACAGTCGAGTGGCCCCGGAGGGGCGCGGCACGGATCCTGGGTGGTGTTCCGTGCCGCGCCCGCTCTCCTGGGGCGTCCCCCGGCCGGGCTCTTTCGCGCCGTGCCTCGGCCGGGGTCGGGGAGTGGTCAGCGGGGTGGACGGGGGAGAGCCGCTCCCCCGCTTCTACTCGACCGGTTCGATGGAGGCGAGGGTCTCGACTCCGCCGAGCTCGTACCAGCCCTCCCACATCACCGCGGGGGTGCTGGGCGCGCCCTCCGCCTCACTGGGCCAGTTGGTCCAGGCGGCGTTGTTGGCCTGCGACCACTGGCCGTTGTACCAGAGCGGGATGGTCGGCAGCTCGGCCAGGAAGTGCTCCTGGAGCTGCGAGGTGACCTCGGCGGCGGCCTCGACGTCGTCGGCGGGGACCCGGGCGAGCTCCTCGGTGAGGGCCCACGCCTCGTCGCTCTCGTAGCGGTGGAAGTTCACCGTGGTCTGCTGGTCCTGGACGGGCAGCTGGTAGAGGTAGTCGTAGTAGGTCCACGGCGAGTTGCTCAGCTGCCGGGCGTTGTTGATGACCAGGTCGAACTCGCCCGCGTTGCGGTTGTCGTTGAGCAGGCCCTCGTCGGGGAACTCGGCCGTGATGTTGATGCCGACGTCCTGGGCGTTCTGCTCGATGAGGCGGGCGGCCTCCATCCAGTCGGTCCAGCCGGAGGGCACCGCGAGGGTCAGGGCGATGGGCTCGCCGTCGGGCGTCTCGACGAAGCCGTCGCCGTCCTCGTCCATGTAGCCGGCCTCCTCCAGGATGGCCACGGCCTCGTCCGCGTCGAAGGTGAAGCCCTCGCGCTCGACCAGCTCGTGGTCGATGTAGGCGTCCCACTCGGGCAGCAGGCCCGTGGGGTTGGCCGGCTGGACCAGGTTGGCGTACGGGCCCTCGACGATCTGGGTGATGTTGATCGAGTGGGCCAGGGCCTGGCGGAACGCCGTGTCGTTGAGCGGCTCACGGGTGTGGTTCGGGATGAGCCACGCCGTGTTGGCGCTCTTCATGTACGGGGGGCCGTCGTAGAAGCTGGTGATGGTCTCGTTGCTGTTGAGGACCTGGTCGATGCCGGGCAGGAAGTTGTTGGAGAGGTCGACCTCGCCCTGGTTCAGCATGCCCATCGTGACCTCGTTGGAGGCGTTGACGATGTCGACGATGTAGCGGGCGTCCATCGTCATGTCGAGGGCTTCGGCGGCCCACCACTCGTCGTTGCGCTCCCAGACCATGCGGTCGTCGGTGTGCGACTCGTAGACGTAGGGGCCGGTACCGACGGGGTTCTCGTTGGCGCTGTCGGTGATCTGGGTCTCCTCCATGTCGGCCCAGATGTGGTCCGGGACGATGGGGTTGGAGTAGGCCCAGTTCATCCACTCCTGCGGACGGCTCTCCGAGAAGGTGACGGTGACCGTGCGCTCGTCGGTGGCCTCGACGCTCTCGACGTAGTCCCAGACGTTGCTGTAGGGAACGCCGCTGATCTGGCCGAGCTCCAGCGTGGTGACCACGTCCTGGGCGACCAGGGGCTCACCGTCGTTCCACGTGACGCCCTCGCGCAGGGTGATCACGTGCTCGGTCTCCGAGGTCCACTCGTCGCTCTCGGCGAGCCAGTGGACGTACTCGCCCGCATCCGGGTCGTAGTGGAAGAGCGACTCGTAGACCAGGCCGTTGGTGCCGACCGCGAACTGGCCCCGCATCATCGGGTTCCAGCTGGTCGGTGCCGACCACGCCGTGCCCGTGGTGTACAGGGTCTCGTTCCTGGGGTACTGACCCGAACCGCCCTCGCTGTTCCCGTCGCCACCCGAGCAGGCGCTGACCGCGAGGGCCAGGGCCGCGAGTGCCGCCGGAAGCCGCAGCATTCTCATCTCGACTCCTCCTTGTCACCCGGCCGGCCTATGGGGGGAGTCCCCTCCGTGAGACCGGAAGGGTTGGGAGCGCTCCCAGTGGTGAGCGCACGAGACCGTTGCTGAACCGGGTAAGTGACGTTAACAACAACACGTCCGCAGGAAGGGCGTCAATGCCCGACACTTCGCTGTTATTCGCTTGTAACAGCACAGATGCGGGTATGTCAGTAAGTTCGGCGGCGCTGAACCGGTTCCGCACGGGCGTTCTCGCTCCCTCGGGGGCCTGTCGGCGTGGGGCGTTACGCGCCGCAGCCTTCCACAGCTGGTGAGGAGGTGGCAGCACCCTCACGGTCACCTTTTGGACACCAAAGCCGCAGAGACCGCCGAGGCAACTCACGTCCCTGTTTTCACATCGTTAACAACCACCACGGTGCACGCCGCGAACCCCGGCATCCGCGCCACGAGGGGCTTACGGGCCCTCACGCGGTGTACGCGCCGGACGGGGCGCGAGGCCCGCCGGACCGCACGCCCGGGAGCCGCGGACCGTCTCCCCCGGGTGCGGGCGGCCGGCGGGGAGCGCCGGGTCACGCGCCCAGGGGGCCGGTGCTGCCCCGCGGAAGCAGCTCTCCGCGTGAGGTCTCGCTGTTGGCCACCGGCTTGCCCTCGATCGTCCTGGCCAGCATCAGCGCGGCCTGGCGGCCGTAGGACACGATGTCGCGCACTATGGCGGTCAGCGAGGGTCGGACCAGGCGGCACAGCACCGAGTCGTCCCAGGCCACGATGGACAGCTGCGAGGGCACGTCCACGCCCATCTCGTGGGCCACGCCCAGCCCGGCCACGGCCATGAGGTCGTTGTCGTAGATCAGGGCGGTGGGCCGGTCGGTGGCGGCCAGCAGCTTGCGCGTGGTCCTGGTGCCCCCCTCGCCGGTGTAGTCGGCGTGCACCCAACGGGCCTCGCTGAGCCCGGCCTGGGCCGCGGCGTCCAGGAAGGCGTGGGTGCGCACGCGGGTGTGCACGAACTTCTCCGGGCCCGCCACCTGGACGATGCGCCGGTGGCCGAGGGCGGCCAGGTAGTGGACGACCTCGCGCATGGCGGTGGCGTCGTCGGTGTACAGGTACGGCAGGGAGCCCACGCCCTCGGGTCCGCCGAGGACGACGGCGGGCAGCGGGAGCTCCTCGACGACCTGGACGCGCGGGTCGCCCACGCGCAGGTCCACCATGATCACGCCGTCCACCCGGCGTTCGGACGACCAGCGCCGGTAGGCCGCGATCTCGGCGCCCATGTCCTCGGTGACCTGTAACAACAGGTCGACCCCCGAGGTGGCCAGCTCGGCCTCGATCCCCGAGACCAGCTGCATGAAGAAGGGTTCCAGACCGAGGGAGTGGGCGGGGCGGTCGACCACCAGGCCGACCGCCCCGATCCGGCCGCCGGGGGCGAGTGCGCGCGCCGGGCTGCTGGGCGCCCAGCCGAGGTCGCTGGCGATCGCCAGGATGCGTCTTCGGGTCTCCTCCGAGACCCCCGGACGCCCGTTGAGCGCGTAGGACACGGCCCCCTTGGACACCCCCGCGGCCTTGGCGATGTCCATGATGGTCGGACGCCGCATCAAACCCCCCATTCGTCCCCCTGATCACACAACGCTGAACCGGTTAAGCAGACGGTTCGGGATTGTACTGCATGACCTCGGCGTCGAACCCGACAAATGGGTACTTAACTCGCGAAAGCCCTCAAACTCCCTGGCATCGGGGGCACCAGTAGAGGGTGCGTCCGGCCAGTTCCGCGGAGGCGACCGGCGAGGAGCACACCCGGCAGGGCTCACCGGTCCGGTAGCACACGTAGAGGCTGTCGGGCCGGGGCACGGGACGCGCGTCCGGGTCGGGGCGGTGCTCGGGCAGGGTGGTGATGATGTAGCCGTCCCGCACGCCGTCGCGGAGCAGGCCCGACAGGTCGTCCCACAGCCGCGACCACTGGTCGGCCGTGAGGTCGCGGCCCGGGGTCATCGGGTCCAGCCCCGCCCGGAACAGCGACTCCGCGCGGTAGATGTTGCCGATGCCCGCCACGACGTCCTGGCGCATGAGGAGCGCGGCGATGCTGGTCCGGGAGCGGCTGATCACGCGCCAGGCCCGCTCGGGGTCGGCGTCGTCGCGCAGGGGGTCGGGGCCCAGCCTGTCCTGGACGGCGCGCTTGTCGTCCTCGGTGACGACCTCGCAGGCGGAGGGGCCGCGCAGGTCGGCCCAGCCGGAGGAGTTGACCAGCCGGGCGCGCACCGCCCCGACGGGTTCGGGCGCCACGACGAAGCCCTCGGCGTCGCGCAGCAGCTCCCGGCGGGCGCCGCCCGCGGCCCGCGGGGCGCCCAGGTGGCGTTCGCCGTCGGCGTCGCCGAAGGACCAGGCGCCGTACAGGCCCAGGTGGACCCGCAGCCACTCCCCCGAGTCGAACCCGAGGAAGAGGTGCTTGCCGTGGGCCTCGCTCTCGGTGAGGACCCGGCCGTCGATCCGGGCGGCGCCGTCGGCGAAGCGCCCCTGCGGGCTGCTGGCGCGTACCGCGCCGCCGCCGAAGGTCTTGTCGAAGTGCGCTGCCAGGCGGTGCAGCGTGTGGCCCTCGGGCACCGGTCCCCTCCTCCTCCGTCCGTCCGGGGCCGCGGCGTGAACACCGCTTTCCGGACATCCGGCTCCAGGGTAGTGCGCCCGGCCCCTCCGCCGGTCCGGTCGGCGTCCGGCGCCGGCGGGGGCCGCCCGGCGGGTCAGTGGGCGGTGAGGATCTCCTTCACCAGGGCGCTCGGGTCGGCCAGGCAGCGCCAGGCGGGCACCACGACCACGGGGTCTCCCGTGGTGCGGTTGAGCGTCTCCCCCCGGGCGAGCAGCCAGCGCAGGGAGCGGCCGTCGGGCTCCCGGTCGAGCAGGAGCAGCAGGCGGCGGGAGCCGAACCGGACCACCATGTCGGCGGCCCAACCCTCACCCGTCTGCTGGAGGGTCACCTCCGCCCCCACCCCGCGCAGCTCCCTGACCAGCGCGGAGGCCGCCGCGTCGGTCCGTCCCGCGCGGCCCCCGGCCGCCGACGCCTCCAGCTCGCCCAGCGGGCCGTCGTCGCCCGACCAGTACCCGCGGTCGCCCACCACCACGAGCCGCTGGCGGGTGCGGGTGAGCACCGACGACCACAGGTGGCCCATCCGGCGCACACGCCGCTCGGCGACGGCGGGCGCCCCGGAGGCCAGCGTCGGCGTCAGGACGGTGACGTCCGCCGGATCCTGGTCGTCCGCCAACAGGTCCGGTCCGCCCACCCGCACCTCGTGGCGCAGGACGCGCTTGCGCAGCAGGCGGCGCACCAGGGCCGCCTGGGGCTGGGTCGGCGCGACCACCGCGACCACCCGGCCCCGGGGCAGGTGCTCGTCGAGCTCGTCCACCACCACCGCCACCCGGTAGGCCTCGTCCCGGTTGACGAAGGACGCCCCGGGCGCGGCCTCGCAGGCCCCGGCGACGTCGCGCCACTCGAACGCGGGGCCGCCCGAGGGGTCGGGGAGGGTGCGCACCGCGAGCCTGCCCCCGTAGCAGTGCCGCGACGCGGCCCCGGCGAGCTGGGGCGGCGCCCCGTCGTGCTCGTCCAGCCACCGCATGGGCGGCGCCGCCCGGTACAGGGCGCGCATCGCCGAACCGCCGCCGTAGCGCAGGCCCCGGTCGTCCAACTGGCCCGCGACCAGGCCCGCGGCTGCCAGCGCGCGGCGCTCCTCGTCCGGTTCCAGCACGCTCACCGGCCCCGGGTGCGCGGGGTCGCCGAACACCACGGCGCGGTTGGCGCGGTAGAGCACCGGCAGCAGTTCGGCCAGCCGGGTGCGCTCGGCCCCGACCACGACGGCCAGGTCGAACAGGCCCGCCCGGGGTTGCAGCGCCCGGACCTGGTCGGTGCGGCACACCCACGCGGGCAGGGTGTCGAGCAGCGCGCCCGGGCCCGGCCAGCCGTGGCCGCCGTGCCAGTTGAGGCTCTCCAGGCGGTGCTCGATGGCGGCGCGGCCCCGCCACAGCCGGGGGTCGCCGACCGCGCGCAGGCAGGCGGAGCTGGACCTGCGGTGCCGGGCGAGGGCGTCGGCCAGGTCGGCGGTGAGCGCGTTCAGCGGCGCGCAGCGGGTCCGCCGGTCCACGGCCGCGCGCCACTCGCCCTCCAGGCGGGCGACCGCGCGCAGGCGGGCGAGGCTGTCGGGGTCGGTGTCCACGCCCAGTTCACGGCGGACGGCGCCGCGGTGCGCCAGCCCGGCGAGGCCCCCGGCTGCCGCGCGCTCGGCCCGGTGCAGCCAGTACTCGGGGCCGCCCCGCTCCGGGGTGAAGAGGGAGTCGGGGTCCCACCCCTGGGCGACGACCCGGCCGCGTTCCTCGGCCAGGCGGGCGAGCGCGTGGCCGCCGGAGGCCATGGTGTCCATGGCCCGCCACGCCTCGCGGACCGCCGTCCAGTCCGCGGCCAGGTCCGCCCAGTGGACGGTGGGGTCCTCCCCGCCGGGCCCGGCGGGGGCCGCGGGCAGGCTCCGGGAGTGCTCGGTGAGGAGCCGGGTGAGCAGCACGGCCTCGGCCGTGCGCCGTTCCTCTCCGCCCACGCGCACGACGGGGTGCCCGGGGGAGGCGTCCGCGCGCAGGCGCACCGCGGCGACGTCGGCCTCGGTGCGCCCGCACACCAGGACGCGCTGGCCGTTGCTGACGGCGGTGCGCACGAGGGCGTCGACCAGGTCGTGCACGCCGCTTCCGGGCGGGGCGGCGGCCACGGTGAGCTGCTCGCGCATGGCCGCGCACAGGACCGCGTACTGGGACTGGTCGAGGGCGGTCGCCGAGATCGGGACGGGGGGCTCCGCGGCGTCCCCGCCGGGGTCGGCGCAACCGCGGCGGTGCGCGGCGCGGGAACAGCGGAAGAGCCGTCCGGGCGCCGCCGGGCCGGGGGCCGCGGCCGTCCCGGAGGGCTGTCCGAGCAGGGCCTCCAGGGCGGTCCCGCTGACGTCCTCGGGGTCGAGGCCGTCGCGGCCGGAGGGGTCGAGGTCGGCCAGGACGCCCTCGACGCCGACGGTTTCGCGCTCGTCGGCGTCGTGGCGTCCCCCGGGTCCGGCCCGGAAGAGCACGGCGACGTTGTGGGCGCCGTCCATCGCGGTACGCGGGGCGCCGCGGGTGCCCAGGGGGGCGATGTCGTCCACCCGCTCGATCTCCAGGCCCGCGAGCAGCACCCGGACCCTGGCGGCGAGGTCGGCGACGGCCGCGGGGCGCCGCAGGGGGTCGGGCGCCCCGGAGCGCAGCCGGGTCCGCAGTTCGAACAGGTCCTCGGGGTCGGTGAGGCCGAGGCGTTCCAGGAGCGCGGGGTTGACGTCGGGCGGGCCGACCGCGCGGACCAGCGTGTCCCCGGACCCGGCGGGGGCGTCCGCGGCCTCGTCCGCGACGCGCACGTCGACGGTGAGCAGGGGCAGGGCCACCCGGTCCCCGCCCTCCCCCAGGACCACGAGCGGGTAGCCGTAGCGCGCGGCCTGGCCGCGGTCGTGGGCCGCGCGCAGGACGCGGACGGACTCCGGGCGCAGCGCAAGCGTCTCCCCGACCCCGCTGAAGAGCACCTCGGGGCCCGGGGGCAGGCACGCGCAGCTGTCGGAGCCCAGGTCGCCGACCGGGACGACGTGGGTGTGCACCGCCTCGCGGCGCAGGCAGGCGCGCAGGTAGGCCAGCAGGGAGCGCACCTCGGAACGGTCGATCGGGGGCTTCCAGCGCAGCGAGGCCGTGCCGACGCCCGACCGGCCGCCGAGCGCCCCGGGGAGGGGGCTGGTGGCTCCCGGCGGCGCCCCCGGCACGCCCGCGTGCCCGACCTCGTCCTCGTCGTCCCGCAGTGACCTCAACGTCTCCCCCACACGGCTGTGTCATCGGCCGACCGCCCGCCGACAGCAAGCCATTGTGGTGGATGGACCGGTCCCGGACCCCGCGAACACCGGAACCCGTCACCACTTTCACTCCGGGTGACGACTCCGGGTGACGGCGCCCGGGGAGCGGGGGGCGGTCAGTCGGCGGTGCCGTGGACGCGCAGGGCGATCCACAGCTCGGCGCGGTAGTCGGGGTCGTCCAGGTCGCCGGGCAGCAGGTCGCGGATGCGCCGCATGCGGTAGCGCAGCGTGTGCCGGTGGATCCCCAGGGCCTCCGACGCCGCGTCCCACCGGCCCGAGGCCGCGAGGTAGGCGCGCAGCGAGGCGAGCAGTTCGGCCGAGGTGCGCTGGCGCAGCAGCGGGGCGAGCAGGTCCCCGGCCATGCGGGCGCCGGCGGGGGTGTCGGCCAGCCCGAGCAGTCCGCCGGGCAGGTCGCCGACGCGGAGCAGCCCCTCGCCCGCGTCGCGCGCGGCGGCCAGCGCGCGTTCGGCCTGGGACAGCGCCGCGGACAGTTCCGCGTAGGGGGACGGGTCGCTCACCCCGACCGGCCCCTCCAGGACCTCGGCGAGCACGCCCGTTCCGGTGTCGGCGGGGGCCAGCAGCAGGACGCGGCCGTCGTGCTCGGTGACCAGGACGCCCTCGGGCGGCTGCGCGGGCCCGGCCCCGTCGGCGGCCGCCACGAGGACGGGTTCGGCGGGAAGGACCCCGCGCAGCCGCTCCGCCCCCGGGTGCAGGGGGTCCAGAGCCCCGGTGAGCAGCGCCGCGAGCACCCCCTCGCGCACCCGGGCCGCGGCGTCGTGCGCGGTGCGCTCCAGTTCGAGGGAGAGCAGCGACACCGCCGCGTTGACCAGCGTGCGCTCGTCCGAGCCGAGGCGCCCGCCGGTGCCCACGGCCAGGAACCCGCGGACCCGGCGGCCGGTGGCCAGGGGCTGCACGGAGACGTGTTCGCCGCCCGAGGTGAGGGAGACGCTGGCGCGCACGCCCGCCTCGCGCAGCCGGTCCAGCTCCTCGGCCAGTCCGGCGGCGCGGGGGGAGGCCCCCGCGGGGGCGGCGTGCCGGGGGGCGCCGTCGGCGGACAGCAGCAGCACCCAGGCGCCGAGTTCGCGGGCCAGCCGGTCCACGATCGCCGACTCACCGGTGAGCGCGGCGCGGGTGAGGTCGCGCTGGGCGGCGAAGGCCCGGCTCAGCCCCTCGTACTCCTCCTTGGCCAGGAGCCGGGACACCTCCTTGCCGATCGCGATGAAGGGCGTCTCCCGGGCCACCTCCAGCAGGGTGAGGCCGAACTCGGCGGCGGCCTCGCGGAGCGGTTCGGGGGTGCGCTCCAGGACCACGCCGACCGCGAAGCCCAGCGCGGTGACGCGGCGCTCGGCCAGGCGGCGCGTGTAGTCGCGCAGGTCGGGGACGCCGGTGGCCCAGCGCACGCCGGTGGTGAGCAGGAGTTCACCGCCCGCCAGGTAGGGCGTGGGGTCCTCCAGCTCGCTGACCGCGACCCACTCCACCCGCCGGTCCAGGTTCTCCTGGCCGGTGAGCAGGTTCAGGCGCAGGCGGGGCGTGCGCATCAGGGCCCCCAGGGTCGGTGGCATCGGCTTCCCCTCCACTTCGGCCGCCGGTCGAGGCGGTTCGGCGCGGTCGGCGGGACCGGACGCGGGCCGTCCTCCCCCCGCTCCAGCGGACCCGCTTCGTGCGAACCCTGACGCGCTGGCGCAAGGCCCAGCCCTGATTATCCACCTTGTCCATGTGGGGGCGGTTCCGCGCGCCCTAGTGTCATCCCAGGTCGGGGAGCCCACCCCCGGCCTCTCCGATCCCGTCCACCGCAGAAGGAGGCAGCCGCATGGCAGCGACCGAGGTCGCCCAGTCCCGCCGGATCGTCACCGAGATCCCCGGCCCCAAGTCCCGCGCGATCCAGGAGCGCCGCCGTTCGGCCGTCGCCCAGGGCGTGGGCAGCGTCCTGCCGGTCTACGTCGAGCGCGCGGGCGGCGGCATCGTCGAGGACGTCGACGGCAACGCGCTGATCGACTTCGGCTCCGGCATCGCCGTGACCAACGTCGGCAACGCCGACCCGCGCGTGGTGGAGCGCGCCGCCGAACAGCTCGGCCGGTTCACGCACACCTGCTTCATGGTCAACCCGTACGAGGCGTACGTGGACGTGTGCGAGGCGCTCAACCGGATCACGCCGGGCGACCACGAGAAGCGCTCGATCCTGCTCAACTCGGGCGCCGAGGCGGTCGAGAACGCGGTGAAGATCGCCCGCAGCGCGACCGGCCGCCAGGCGGTCGTGGTGTTCGACCACGCCTACCACGGCCGCACCAACCTCACCATGGGGCTGACCGCCAAGAACATGCCCTACAAGCAGGGCTTCGGGCCGTTCGCCGGTGAGATCCACCGGATGCCGATGGCCTACCCGTACCGCTGGCCGACGGGCCCGGACAACTGCGGCCCCGAGGCGGCGGCCATGGTCATCGAGCAGATCACCAAGCAGATCGGCGCCCAGAACGTGGCGGCCGTGGTGATCGAGCCGATCCAGGGCGAGGGCGGCTTCATCGAGCCCGCCCCCGGCTTCCTGCCCGCGGTGGTGGAGTTCTGCCGCGCCAACGGCATCGTGTTCGTCGCCGACGAGGTGCAGACCGGTTTCGCCCGCACCGGCCACATGTTCGCCAGCGAGCACGAGGGCGTGGTCCCGGACCTGATCACGACCGCCAAGGGCATCGCGGGCGGCCTGCCGCTGGCCGCGGTGACCGGCCGCGCCGAGCTGATGGACGCCGTGCACGGCGGCGGCCTGGGCGGCACCTACGGCGGCAACCCGGCCGCGTGCGCCGCCGCGCTGGCCGCCCTGTCGGCGATCGAGTCCGACGGCCTGGTGGAGCGCGCCCGTGAGATCGGCGAGCTGATGCTGGGCCGTCTGCGCGAGCTGGCCGCCAAGTACGAGATCATCGGCGACGTGCGCGGACGCGGCGCGATGATCGCGATCGAGCTGGTCCAGGACGCCGACCGCACGCCCGCACCCGAGGCGCTGGCCGAGGTCCTGTCCTACTGCCACTCCCGCGGCCTGGTCCTGCTGAGCGCGGGCACCTACGGCAACGTGATCCGCATGCTGCCGCCGCTCGTGATCGGCGACGAGCTGCTGCACGAGGGCCTGGACATCCTGGAGGAGGCCTTCGCCCAGCTGTAGTCCCCCGTGCGGCGGGCGGCGCGTGCGCGGGCCGGTCACCGTCCGCCGGATGGACGGCGTGTGCGCGCCGGCCCTGGTGTGCCCGCGCGCGGGCGAGGACACCGTGACCGCGTCGCTGTACCTGGACGCCCACGGCAAGAGCCTGGCGTCGGCCCTGCTGGGGATGGGGTTGGAGGAGGCGCCCGGGGCGCGCTGACCGCGGGCGCCGGGTCAGCGCTCGTCGCGGACCGAGTCCAGCGACAGCAGCGCCACGTGCAGGGACAGGCAGGTCTCCACCGAGTCCAGGTCCGCGCCCAGGACGTGGGCGACGCGCCGCAGCCGGTCGTAGAACGCCGGGCGGGACAGGTGCGCCCGCCCGGCGGCGAGCGCCTTGTTGCGGCCCGCGCCCAGGTAGTGGCGGAGCATGTCGGTCAGGTCGCCGCCGTGCCGCGCGTCGTGGTCCAGCAGCGGCCCCAGCTCGCGCTCGACGTAGGTCTGGAGCCGCTCGTCGTCGCGGAACAGGTGGAGCAGACCGCGCAGGTGCAGGTCGGGCAGCCGGTAGAAGGGGCGCTGGTCGCTCTGGCGGATGGCCACGTCACCGACCTGGCGCGCCTCCAGGAAGGAGCGCCGCACCTCCCGGACGCCGTCCGCGGAGGAGCCCACGGCCAGTACGGCGCCGCCGCCCACGGCGGTGCGGATGCGGTCGGCGAGCATGTGCAGGGTCGGGTCCAGGCGCTGGCGGCCCGGGAGCGCGAGCAGGATGCCCACGCGCAGGTCGTCGAGCGAGCCCACCAGGGCGGGCAGGCGCAGCTCGCGGCAGGCGCGCGCGGCGCCCTCGGCGGTGTCGGACAGGCGCGCCTGGGCGGCCAGCCCGGTTCCGCTCTCGCGCAGGCGCAGCACGAGCCCCACCAGTTCGCGGCCGTTGAGCGGCACGCCCACGGCGCGGGCCCGCACCAGCGCCTCCTCCGGGTCGGAGTAGGCGCGGTCGATGATGCCCGCGATGATCGTGCGGTGCGTCTGCCGCTCCAGGCTCTCCTGGTGGCGCTCCAGCAGCCTGACCAGCGCGAGGGTGGTGGCGGCGCGTTCGATGAGCATGCTCTGGCGCGGGGTGGGGTTGGCCCCGACGACGAGGATCAGCCGCCCCCAGTCCTGGCCGCGCGCCCCGACCGTGGTGACCAGCCAGCCGTTGGCGGGCGTGTGGACGGTGCGCGAGCCCGAGCGGGCCGCGCGCGAACGGCTCTCCCAGGAGGTGAGCAGGGTTTCGGGCTCCTCGCCGTTGAGGTCGCAGGCCAGCACCTGGTGGGTGAGGTTCTCCAGGACCACGGGGCAGCCGGAGAGCTGGGCGACCTCGTACAGGATGCGTCCGGTGTCGGCGCCCTCCACGGAGAGCCGGGTGAAGACCGAGTGCAGCTTCTCCGACTCGCGCAGCTCCTCCAGCTGTTCGTTGACCACCCGGACGTGCACGGCCTCGGTGATCTCCACGAAGCGGGCGTCGCGGTCGAGCAGGACCACCGGCACGCCCGCCTCGCGCGCGGCGTCGAGGAAGGCGGGCGGGAGCTCGGCGTGGTACTTGCGGCCCAGTTCGACCGCGATGCCGCTGACCCCGGCCGCGGCGAGGTCGTCGATGTAGCGGCGCAGCGCCTCGGGGTCGTCGGGCATGGCGATGCCGGTGCTGAGGACCAGCTCGCCGCCGCGGAGCAGATGGGCGAGGTCGGTGACCTCGGCGATGTGCACCCAGCGCACGGCCACGTCCAGCCGGTCCGGGCACGCCACGACCCGGGGGCGGGCGCGCTGGAGGGCGGGCAGCTGGAGGACCTCGGCGAGGGTGGGAAGCACGGCTTCCATCCTAGGAGGCGGGCACCGGACGCAGTGTCAGGCATCCGGCCGCCGGGCTTACACGGTGTATCGCGCCGCCCGAGCCCGGCCCGGGGGCGGAGGTCGGGCGCGGAGGGACGTACGCGTCGTCGGCCCGGCCGACACCTTGTCACCATGCTGGTCCTGGCCAAGTCCGGCGCTCGGGGCGAGACTGGGTGCATGTCGGAACTTCTCTCACGCCACCGCGCGGTCATGCCCTCCTGGCTCCCCCTGTACTACGAGTCCCCGCTGGAGATCACCGGCGGCAAGGGCGCCCGTGTCACGGACGCCGACGGCAACACCTACCTGGACTTCTTCACCGGCATCGTGACCAACATGCTCGGCTACGACGTGGCCGAGGTGCGCGAGGCCGTCGAGCGCCAGATCGCCAGGGGGGTCGTGCACACCTCCACCCTCTACCTCATCCGCGGCCAGGTGGAGCTGGCGGAGAAGATCGCCCGCCTGTCGGGCATCCCGGACGCGAAGGTGTTCTTCACCAACTCCGGCACCGAGGCCAACGAGACCGCCCTGCTGCTGGCCACGTACGCGCGCGGCAGCGACGAGGTGCTGGCGATGCGCGGCAGCTACCACGGGCGCTCGTTCGGCACGGTGGCGGTGACCGGCAACCGGGCGTGGAAGAACTCCTCCCTGTCGCCGCTGAACGTGCACTACCTGCACGGCACCGACCACGCGTCTCCGGCCTTCCGGGGGATGACCGACCGGGAGTACGTCGAGGCGTGCGTGGCCGACCTGCGCGACGTGCTGGACACCACGGCGCCGAACGTGGCGTGCCTGATCGCCGAGCCCGTGCAGGGCGTGGGCGGGTTCGCGATGCCGCCGGACGGCCTGTACGCCGCCTACAAGGAGGTGCTGGACGAGCACGGCATCCTGTTCGTGTCCGACGAGGTGCAGACCGGCTGGGGGCGCACGGGCACGAGCTTCTTCGGCATCGGCAACCACGGGGTGGTCCCGGACGCCATGACCTTCGCCAAGGGCCTGGGCAACGGGTTCGCCGTGGGCGGCGTGGTGGCGCGCGGCGACCTGATGGACCGGCTGGGCGCACTGGGCGTGGCCACCTTCGGCGGCAACCCGGTGTCGATGGCGGCGGCGGGGGCGACCCTGGACTACGTGCTGGAGCACGACCTCCAGGGCAACGCGCGACGGCAGGGCGCGCTGATCCTGGAGGGGCTCAGCGCGCTGACCTCGCTGCCGAGCGTGCGCGACGTGCGCGGCAAGGGGCTGATGTTCGCCGTGGAGATGATGGACCCCGCCACCGGCGCGCCGTCCTCACCCCTGGCCGGGAGGGTGCTGGAGGCCACCCGCGAGCGCGGCCTGCTGGTGGGCAAGGGCGGCGTGCACGGCAACGTGCTGCGGATGGCGCCGCCGATGACGCTGTCGCAGGAGGAGGCCGTGGAGGGCCGCGACGTGCTGCTGGACGCGGTGCGCACGGTGGACGCCGGGGTCTGAGGGGAGCCGACCGGGCCCGGGGGTCGCCGCGCACGGCCGCGGAGGCGGGCAGCACGACGCTGGCGGCCCCCGGGGACCCCCCGTATCAAGCAAACCGCGCCGGGGCGCGGCGCACCGGCCCCGACCGCACGCCTGTGGACAAGGAAGAGAGCGGCAGCATGAGCAAGCACGTCACCCACTGGATCGGCGGGGCCGCCCACGAGGGGCCGGCCCGGCGCACGGGGGACATCTACGACCCTGCCTCCGGACGGGTCACCGGCGCGGTCGACCTCGCCGGGCGGCAGGAGGTCGACGCGGCGGTGACGGCCGCGCGGGAGGCCTTCCCGGGGTGGCGCGACACCCCGCTGTCCCGGCGGGTGCAGGTCCTGTTCCGCTTCCGCGAGCTGCTCAGCGCCAGCGCCGACCGGCTGGCGGAGCTGATCAGCGCGGAGCACGGCAAGGTCTTCTCCGACGCCCGCGGCGAGGTGGCCCGCGGCCTGGAGGTCGTCGACTTCGCCTGCGGCGTCCCGCACCTGCTCAAGGGCGGCTACTCCGAGAACGTGTCCACGGGCGTGGACGCCTACTCGATCCTCCAGCCTCTCGGCGTGGTCGCCGGGATCACGCCGTTCAACTTCCCGGCGATGGTGCCGATGTGGATGTTCCCGGTGGCCCTGGCCTGCGGCAACGCGTTCGTGCTCAAGCCCAGCGAGAAGGACCCCTCCGCGTCGGTGCTGCTGGCCGGTCTGTGGGCCGAGGCGGGGCTGCCCGAGGGCGTGTTCAACGTGGTGCACGGCGACAAGGAGGCGGTGGACGCCCTCCTGGAGCACCCGGACGTGGCGGCGGTCAGCTTCGTGGGCTCCACCCCGATCGCGCGGTACGTCTACCGGACCGCCGCCGAGCACGGCAAGCGCGTGCAGGCCCTGGGCGGGGCCAAGAACCACATGGTGGTGCTGCCCGACGCCGACCTGGACCTGGCCGCGGACGCGGCGGTCTCGGCCGGGTTCGGCTCGGCGGGCGAGCGGTGCATGGCCATCTCCGCGGTGGCCGTGGTGGACTCGGTGGCCGACGAGCTGGTGGAGCGGATCCGCGAGCGGGTGGCGCGCCTGCGCGTGGGCCCCGGCGACGACGAGCGCAGCGAGATGGGGCCGCTCGTCACCAGGGAGCACCGCGACAGGGTGGCCTCCTACCTGGAGTCGGGGGTGCGCGAGGGCGCGACCCTGGCGGTCGACGGCCGTGCGCACCCGGTGTCGGGCGGGAGCCCGGACGGGTTCTGGCTGGGACCGTCGCTGCTGGACCACGTCGGCCCCGAGATGTCGTGCTACCGGGACGAGATCTTCGGCCCGGTGCTGAGCGTGGTGCGCGTGGGCGGCTACGACGAGGCGGTCAAGCTCATCAACGCCAGCCCCTACGGCAACGGCACGGCGGTCTTCACCAACGACGGGGGCGCCGCCCGGCGGTTCCAGAACGAGGTCGAGGTCGGCATGGTGGGGATCAACGTCCCCATCCCGGTGCCGATGGCCTACTACTCCTTCGGCGGCTGGAAGCAGTCCCTGTTCGGCGACTCACACGCGCACGGCACGGAGGGTGTCCACTTCTACACCCGCACCAAGGCGGTCACGGCCCGGTGGAGCGACCCGGGCCAGCGGCCCGAAGGGGGCGTCGACCTGGGGTTCCCCACCAACGGTTGACTCGGTTTCCGCGAAAATACCGGACGGATCTGCCTCACTGTCGGTCGGCGGTGAACGACACGGAGTATCGTTGTCATCGGACGCCCCTCACGGGGCGTGGTCGGCGCCGGCAGCCGACGCACGAACCATCCGGGAAGGGCGCGCTCATTTCCCCTCCTCCCCAATGGAAGCGGGCGCGCCAACGGAAGCGCTCCGGGTCCGCCTCTCCCCCTGGACCCGGAGCGCGACCGTCCACGCACCGCTAGCGCACCGCGAACAGCCGCTCCTCGGCGGCCATCCGGGGCTCCGCGCCGACGAGGTCGGCGCACTCCTCACAACCGAATACCGCGCTCCCGTCCGGGAGCTCGCCGAGCACCCGGCGGGGCCGGGGCCACTTGGTGTGGCAGACGACGCAGGCATCCCCCATGCACTGCGCCCAGCTCAGCGAGTCCGGATCGTAGACCTCGACGTCGATCGCGGGCCGCGTATCTGGTTCGCACATCATGCTCGTTCCGCGCAATGTCCTTGCTCCCCCCGTGGTTTAGGACAGTCTGGCGGGCCGATAGTTACCGGCTCTTTATTGAATCAGAAGCTTTGGGCACCTGGAATGGTTCGGACCGATCTACATCACACCATGCACGGGAATCATAACCCTAAGTGATGATGCCTGGGAAGACCCTGTCTTGCCGGATGGGATTCATCTGTTTTGACCGGTTAGCTGCGGGGCGGTAGTGATCCGGGACCTCAGTCCTCGGCCCGCACAGAGACCGAAAAACGGCGCAGGGAGAGTGCCGGATTGAGCTCCCGCACCTCCTGCACCCGGGAGGCCGAAACCCCGGCCGAGGCGACCGCGAAGGTCTGCTCACCCAGCGCCGCGAGCGGTGTCCCCATGGGATCGACCACCATGCTGTTGCCCGCGCCCGTGGGCGCCGCCTGCCCGGAGGCGGCCACGTACACGGTGTTCTCGATGGCGCGCGCCCGGGCCAGGGTCCGCCAGTGCTCCTCCTTCAGCGGGCCGGGAACCCACTGCGCGGCCAGCAGCACCACGTGCGCCCCGGCCTCGGCGATGCGCCGCGTCACCTCGGGAAAGCGCAGGTCGTAGCAGGTCTGAAGACCGAACACCACGCCGTCCACGGTGAAGGTCTCGGGCTCCTCGATCGGGCCGGGACGCAGCACGTCCGACTCCCGGGCCCCGAAGGCGTCGTACAGGTGGATCTTGCGGTAGTGCGCGACCCGCTCGCCCCGCGGCGACAGCGCCACCAGCGTGTTGGTGAAGTGGGTGGCGTCGGCGCCGTCCTCGGCCTCACCGACCCCCAGCACCAGGTGCACGCCCTCCCGCCGGGCGGTGTCGGCCGCCCCGGAGACGAAGGGGCCGTCCAGGGGCTCGGCCGCCGCCACGTAGCGCTGGTCGACGCGGCCCGCGGTGAACATCGTGTACTCGGGGAACAGGACCACCTCGGCCCCGTCCGCCGCGGCGCGGGCGGTCAGCTCCGCCACCGAGCGCTGGTTGCGCGCCTTGTCCTGACCGGGGGCGAACTGGGCGACCGCGACCTGCACCATCGAACCTCTCCTCGTCGGCGTGGGGCGCCCGGGGCGCCGTGCACCGAGTGTACGGCCACTCCCGCGGCCACCCCCTTGCCGAAAGGCTGAACAAGCGTTTAATGTATTGAACATGAGTTCAACCGACCGTCCGGACCGGCCCCATGGGGAGTCCGACCTCACGGCGCGCGCCAGGATCCGCGACGCGGCGATCGCCTGCTTCGGCCAGCGCGGGTTCGGCGTGAGCGTGCGGGCGATCGCCGAACAGGCCGGGGTCTCCCCCGGGCTGGTGATCCATCACTTCGGCTCCAAGGACAAGCTCCGGCGGGCCTGCGACGACCACGTCACCGCGGCCGTCAACGAGGTCAAGACGGACACGGTCACCAGCCACGACGGGCAGACCTTCCTCCACCAGCTCGCGACGATGGAGCAGTACACCCCGCTCCTGGCCTACGTCGTCCGCTCCATGCAGGCCGGGGGCCCGCTCGCGGCCTCGCTCTTCGAGCGCATGGTGGCCGACATCGAGGTCTACCTCGCCGCGGGCGAGGCCGAGGGCACCATCCGCCCGAGCCGGGACCCGGCCCGGCGAGCCCGCTACCTGGCCGCCAACTCCCTCGGGTCGCTGCTGCTGTTCCTCACGCTGGGGCGCTTCGAGGAGGAGGTCGACTTCGCCCGGGTCGCGCGCGAGTGGTCGCGGGAGTACATGCTCCCGACCCTGGAGCTGTACACCGAGGGCCTGCTCACCGAGCGCACGATCCTCGACGCCTACCTCCTGTACGTCGGCGATCCCCCCGAGGATCCCCGCTGACCGCCCCGAACCCCCGTCCCCGACCCCCACCACGCACGGAGGGAACGACGACCATGACACCAACCGCCATCGAGGTCCGCGGCGTCGACAAGAGCTTCGGCCGCTTCCAGGCCCTGGACAAGCTGGACCTGACCGTCCGCACGGGCCAGGTCTCGGGCTTCCTCGGGCCCAACGGCTCCGGGAAGTCCACCACCATCCGCGTCCTGCTCGGTCTGCTCAGGGCCGACGCCGGGACGGTGAGCCTGCTCGGCGGCGACCCCTGGCGGGACGCCGTCGCCCTGCACCGGCGCCTGGCCTACGTGCCCGGCGACGTCACCCTGTGGCCCAACCTGACCGGAGGGCAGGCGATCGACCTGCTCGGGCGGCTGCGCGGCGGACTCGACCCCGCACGCCGCCGGGAGCTGCTGGCCCGCTTCGAGCTGGACCCGACCAAGAAGGCGCGCGCCTACTCCAAGGGCAACCGGCAGAAGGTCGCCCTGGTCGCCGCCCTGGCCTCCGACGCCGAACTGCTCATCCTCGACGAGCCCACCTCCGGCCTGGACCCGCTCATGGAGGCCGTGTTCACCGAGTGCGTCCTGGAGGCCAAGGCCCGGGGCCGCACCGTACTGCTCTCCAGCCACATCCTCTCCGAGGTGGAGAAGCTGTGCGACACCGTCACCATCATCCGCAGGGGGCACGCGGTGGAGTCGGGCACCCTGGACGACCTGCGCCACCTCACCCGCTCCGCCGTGCGCGCCACCGTCACCGGGGACGCGCGGGTCCTGGAGGGCACCCAGGGGGTGCACAACCTGCGGCTCGACGGCGACACCGTCGCCTTCGACGTGGACAACACCCGCATGGGCGCCGTCATGGGCACGCTCACCGGCCTCGGTATCCGCTCCCTGGTGAGCAACCCGCCCTCCCTGGAGGAGCTGTTCCTGCGCCACTACGGCGACGAGCTGGCCGAGCGCGGGGCCGACCGGAACGGGGGGAGGGCCGCATGAACGCGTTCACCGGCACCGGCGCCCTCATCCGGTTCGTCCTGCGCCGCGACCGCGTCCGGCTGACGGTCTGGACCCTGGCCCTGGTCGGCACCGTCGCCGCGACCGTCCCGGCACTGGACGCGATGTTCACCACCGACGCCCAGCGCCAGGCCCGGGCGGCGCTCATGCGGACCCCCACGGGAATCCTCTTCGGCGGCCCCGGGTACGGGCTGGACGACTACCAGCTCGGCCCGATGGTGGTCAACGAGCTGACCATGAGCGTGCTCATCGGCCTGGCGGTCATGAGCGTCCTGCACGTGGTCCGGCACACCCGCGCCGAGGAGGAGAGCGGCCGCGCCGAACTGCTGCGCGCCAGCGTCCTCGGGTCGGGCGCGCAGATGACCGCCGCCCTGGTCACGGTCTCGGTCGTCAACCTGGTCATCGGCGGCCTGACCGCGCTGGCCATGGCGGGCAGCGGTCTGGCGGCCGCCGACTCGGCGGCCTACGGCCTGGGGCTGGCCCTGGCCGGGATCTCCTTCGGCGCCGTCGCCGCCGTGTGCGCGCAGGTCGCGGAGCACGGCCGCGGCGCGGCGGGCCTGGCCTTCCTGGTCACCGGCGTGCTGTTCCTGTCCCGGGTCGTCGGCGACACGGCCGAGGAGGGCGGCAACGCGCTGTCCTGGCTGTCGCCGTTCGCCTGGGTCCAGCAGACCCGCGTGTTCGACGACCTGCGCTGGTGGCCGCTGGCGCTGTACGCGGTCCTGGTCGCGGTGCTCTTCGCGCTGGCCTACGCCCTGGCGGACCGGCGCGACCTGGGCGCGGGCCTGGTCCCCTCCCGGCCCGGTCCGGCCGGCGCGGGCAGGCTGCTCGGCGGAGTCTTCGCGCTGCACCTGCACCAGCAGCGCGGGGCGATCCTGGCCTGGACGGCCGCGGCCCTCCTCTTCGCCCTGGCCTTCGGCGCGGTGGTCACGGAGGTGGACGACATGCTGGAGGAGATCCCCGACATGGTGGCCATCGTGGGCGGCGGCGGAGCCGACGACGTCGTCGGGGGCTTCCTCGGCGTCATGGGCGGCTACGTGCTGATGGCCGCGTCGGCCTACGCGGTCGTCTCAGTGCTGCGGGCCCGGACCGAGGAGGTCTCGGGGCGCGCGGAGCTGACCCTGTCCGCGGCCGTGGGGCGGGCCCGCTGGCTCGGCGGCGCCCTGCTGGTCAGCGCCCTGTCCTCTGCGCTGATCGTGGTGGCGGGCGGCGTCGGCACGGGGCTGGGCGCGTCCGCCGCCCTGTCGGACCCCTCCTGGACCTGGACGACGACCGGGGCCGCCCTGGCCCAGCTGCCGGTGGCCCTGCTGTTCGCCGGGCTGACCGGGCTGCTGGTGGGGACGGCTCCGCGCCTGGTCCCCCTGGTGTGGGCGTGGCTGGGCTACAGCCTCCTGGTCACCATGTTCGGTGTCCTGCTCGACCTGGACGACCTGCTGCTGGACATGAGCGCGTTCGAGCTGCTGCCCCAGCCGCCGACGGAGGAGTTCGACGCCGTCCGGTTCGCCGCCGTGCTGGGGGCCGCGCTCGCGGCCAACGCGATCGCACTGGCGGGCTTTCGCCGCCGGGACCTGGCCAGCGTCTGACGGGGACGCGGTCCGGGGGCCGTCGGACCGGGAACCGGTCCGGCGGGCCCCGGGCCGCGGGAGGTGCGGACCGCGCTCAGGGCAGGAAGGACAGCCCCCAGGCGGGTGCGAACACCACGACCAGGAAGCGCGCGGTGCGGGTGACGAAGGTGATCAGGGCGAACAGCACGACGTTCATCCGCACCACCCCGGCCAGAACCGACACCACCACGAACGGCGGGACGCTGGCGAAGGAGCTCACCGCCACCAGGCCCGCGCCCCAGGCGGGCCGCTCCTCCGCCCTGCGCCGCCAGCCCTCGGCACGTGCGGCCCACTTGCCCGGCGTGGCGCTCCTGCGGCGGATCCACGGCGCGGAGAGCGTCCCGCGCCCGGCGTAGTAGTAGGGCAGCTTTCCCAGGGTCTGCCCGACCCCGGCCGCCACCGCCATGGCGACCAGGGCGCCGTCGTCCATCGCGATGACGGCGCCCACCAGGTAGACCTCGATGTTGAGGACCGGGACGAGCCCGGAGACGAGGGCGACCGCGAAGGCCAGCGCCGTCTCGATCACCCCGTGCTCCCGGGCGCCGTGGGCGGGCCGGTCAGTTCTCGGCCGCCGCGAGCTGCCCGCACGCGCCGTCGATCTCCTGTCCGCGGGTGTCGCGGACGGTCACCGCCACCCCGTGCGACTCCAGCCGCCGCACGAACTCGCGCTCGTCCTCGGGACGCGAGGCCGTCCACTTGGACCCCGGGGTGGGGTTGAGCGGGATGAGGTTGACGTGCACCAGGTGGCCCTTGAGGAGCTTGCCCAGCAGGTCGGCCCGCCAGGCCTGGTCGTTGATGTCCTTGATCAACGCGTACTCGATGGAGACCCGGCGGCCCGTGGTGCCCGCGTAGCGCCAGGCGGCGTCCAGGACCTCGTCGACCTTCCAGCGGGTGTTGATGGGCACCAGCTCGTCGCGCAGCTCGTCGTCGGGGGCGTGCAGGGAGATCGCGAGGCGGACCTGCATCCTCTCGTCGATGAGCTTGTTGATCGCGGGCACCAGGCCGACCGTGGACACGGTGACCCCGCGCTGGGAGATGCCCAGGCCGTTGGGGACGGGGTCGGTGATGCGGCGCACCGACTGGAGCACGCGCTTGTAGTTGGCCATGGGCTCGCCCATGCCCATGAACACGATGTTGCTGATGCGGCCCGGGCCGCCGGCGACCTCGCCGTCGGCCAGGTCGCGGGCGCTGGCGACCACCTGGTCGATGATCTCCCCGGTGGAGAGGTTGCGGGTCAGGCCCGCCTGGCCGGTGGCGCAGAACGGGCAGTTCATGCCGCACCCGGCCTGGGAGGAGATGCACAGGGTGACGCGGTCCGGGTAGCGCATGAGCACCGACTCGAACAGCACCCCGTCGAACGCCTTCCACAGGGTCTTGCGGGTCATGCCGTTGTCGCAGGTGATGTGGCGCACGGGCGTGAGCAGGGTGGGCAGCAGCGCCTCGCCGAGCCGCTCCCGGGAGGAGGCGGGCAGGTCGGTCATGGCCGAGGTGTCCGACACCAGGGAGCCGAAGTAGTGCTGGGCGAGCTGCTTGGCCCGGAAGGGCTTCTCCCCCAGCTCGCGGACGACCTCGGCCCGCTCGTCGGGGCTGAGGTCGGCCAGGTGCCGGGGAGGTTTGGCACGACGGGGTGCGACAAAGGTGAGCTCGGCGGGCATACACAGTCCGTAGGAAGTGGAGTCGGTGGTCTGGCGCCCGGGCGCGGACGGCGGCGGGAACGTGTCGTTATACGACTTATACGCCGCCGCGGTGCAGCTCCGCCTGTCAGGGCACTACCGTCGATTCTACGCACTGCGCGGACGGTCCTGACGGGTCCGTCCGGCTACGACGACCGGGGATCGGTGTGTGGGAGGGCCGGTGACAGGGATCGACGTCCTGCTCGACGAGATCAGCCCGTACCAGAGCCGACGCGTCGTCGTCGAGTGTGACTCCCACACCACGGCCGCCTACCTGCTGGACGCGCGCGGGCGCATCCGCGTCCCGGTGTGGCTGGCCAACCACGAGATCGCGCCGCGCACGAGCGAGTCCGGCGGGCTGTACGAGGGCCGGGCCCCGCTCATGCCCGAGGCCTACACCAAGCACCCGCAGGGCCGCCCCCGCTTCGACCCCGACCGCCTGCGCGCCGTGTGGTTCGAGGAGGGCGACGGGGTCGCCCTGGTGGACGAGGAGGGGCTGCTGGCCGTCATCCCGGGCTGGGCGGAGGCCGACAGCGGGCTGCCGGGGTACGCGCGCGAGGCGATCGGCCGCAGCGCCTACGCCTGGGAGCTGGACTCGGTGCGCGGGCAGCTGTGGCCGCGCGTGGTGCACGCCGAGGCCTACTGGGACTGGCGGCGCGCCTCGGGCGCCTGGCGCAGCGTGCAGCGCACGGTGCTCAGCCACCTCAACCGCAACGTGGGCGAGCCCGGGCACTACTGGGACGTCTCCGACGGCCACCCGCCGCTGCTGCGCGTGTCGGAGCGCCCGCCCACCGCGGACCGCCCGTACACGGTGCTGTCCACGGTCGGGATGTGCGGTCAGCGCATGCCCACCCTGGACCGCTACATGGCCAACACCTCACAGCACGCCCGGGTGGAGCTGGCCCTGGCCACGACGCTGCCCGCGCACCACGCCGCCCGCGTCTTCCGGTGGATCGGCGCCTTCCCCTGGCGGGCGGTGACCTGGTTCGGCACCGGGCACACCGTCAAGTGGCTGGACAACCCCGAGGACCGGGCCATGCGCGGCGGCGCGGGGGCCGTGCTGCTCCTGGAGGACCCCTCCGCCCTGGTCACCCGCCCCGAGCACCGGCCGCCGGACACCGCAGGGCTGTCCTTCCAGGGCGACCCCGTGCGGTGGCTGTGGATCGTGCCGATCACGCGCCCCGAGCACCTGTTCGCCAAGGAGCACGACAGCGCCACCCTGGTGGAGAAGCTGGCCGCCGAGGGCCGCAGCTGGGTGCTGGGTTAGCCCGGGTCCCGGGCACCGCGCGAAAACCCGTTGACACCCCCGAGGCCGGAACGGGATCGTCGCTGCCGTTCGGACGAGCGGGGACGGGGGGCCATGGCGCGCACAGGCGGCGCGGGCGCGGGACTGACCGCCCCGCTGGGGCACCCGGCCTTCCGCGGACTGGTCGCGGGCCGGACCCTGATGGCCCTGGGCAACGGCATGGCGTCGGTGGCGCTGGCCTTCGCCGTGCTGGACGTGACCGGCTCGCTGACGGGCGTGGGACTGGTGGTGGGCGCGCGCTCGGTGGCGAACGTGGCGCTGCTCCTGCTCGGCGGCGTCATCGCCGACCGGCTGCCGCGCGCGCTGGTGCTCCAGGGCGGGTGCGCCCTGGCCGCGTTCTCCCAGGCGGCCCTGGGCGCGCTCCTGCTGACGGGCACCGCCTCGCTGCCGCTGATGATCGCGCTGAGCCTGGTCAACGGCGCCGCCGCGGCGGTGAACCTGCCCGCCTCCGCGGCTCTGACACCGCAGACCGTGCCCCGGGAGCTGCTGCGCCAGGCCAACGCGGCGATGGGCGTGGGCGTCCAGGGCGGGATGTTCCTGGGGATGTCGGCGGGCGGCGTCGTGGTGGGTCTGCTGGGCGCGGGCTGGGCGATCACGGCGGACGCGGCGCTGTTCGCCTGCGCCGGGGCGGCCTTCCTGTCCGTGCGGGCGGCCCGGGCGGACGGGCCGGTGGACACCGGGGACGCGAACGTGCTGCGCGACCTGCGGGAGGGGTGGAGCGAGTTCGTGTCGCGGCCCTGGGTCTGGATCATCGTGCTCCAGTTCATGGTCGTCAACGCGGGCTGGTCGGCGGCCACGGCCGTGCTGGGTCCGGGCATCGCCGACGAGACCTTCGGCCGGACCGCGTGGGGCCTGCTCATGGCGGCCAACAGCGTCGGGCTGCTGGCGGGCGGCGTGCTGGCGGCCCGCTGGCAGCCGCGGCGGGCGCTGGTCTACGGCACGGCCCTGATGACGGCGCACGCCGTGCCCTTCCTGGCCCTGACCGGACCCTCGCCGCTGCCGGTGCTGTTCGCCGCGATGTTCCTGGCGGGCGTGGCGGTACAGCAGTTCGACGTGGCCTGGGAGGTCGCCGTCCAGGAGAACGTGCCGAAGGAGAAGCTGTCGCGGGTGTACTCCTACGACGCGCTGGGCTCGTTCGTGGCGATGCCCCTCGGGCAGGTCGCGATCGGCCCGTTCGCCGAGCGCTTCGGCCCGGCCCCGGCCCTGGTGCTGGTGGCCTCGCTGACGCTGCTGGCCACCCTGGCCGCGGTCTCCTCGCGCAGCGTGCGCACCCTGACCCGCTCCTAGGACGTGTCCGGCGGGCTCCCCGCTAGCTGGCGACGCCGCGCCGGTCCCGGGCCTGGGCCAGCACGCGGTGGAGGCGCGCCACCTCCTCGTCGCTGAAGCGCTCCACGAAGCGCAGCAGGGTGGCGCCGGGGTCGGGCCCGGTGCTGAGGACCTCGTCCATCATCCGCGCGGTGTACTCGGCGTGCGACTCGCGCGGCCAGTACGTCCAGGCGCGGCCGGTCTTCTCCCGGTCCAGCAGCCCCTTGGTGAAGAGGATGTTGGCCACCGTCATGACAGTCGTGTAGGCCACGTCGCGGTCGTAGACCATGTTCTCGCGGACCTGGCGCACGGACATCGGCTCCTCGGACCGCCACAGCGCGTCCATGATGGCCGCCTCCAGTTCACCCAGACCCCTCATGGCCTCCCCGCCCGTCGCGTCCTCGGTTCCGAGGATCGTAGACACGAGGGGGCCTCCCGCGTGGGAGAACTCCGGAGAGCACACAGATCCGCACATCCTCGGCACCGGTCACCGGCGTTTCACCAGCGAACGCGCGTCCGCGCGCGAGGGAAAGAGCGTTCGCGGCCGGGCCCGGGCCCCTCCCGCCCGCTGGGAAGACCGGCGGAGGGAGCCCGGCCGTCCTGCCCGGCCGCTCGCACCCCCTCCGACGGAGGACCGCCCCGGCCGGTTCCCCGAGGAGCACCGTGTTACACGCCACATCCGGCGTGGCCGGACGCGGCCAACAACTTCACATCGTGAAACCCCTGCAAAACCCCGCAAATCAGGCGCTCTCGCGACTCTGGGCTTTGTTACTCGCACGTAGTGGCAGTGTCGATGTGAAAGATTGTTACCTATCTCCTAGTTTCCACACGGTCAGCGTTCCCCGTGCGGAGGCCGGTACAAGTAGCCTTGTACCCGACGAGTGCTGGCCAGGCCAGATGCTTCTCCGTATGCGCGGAACAGCTCCCGCGTTCGTTTCTTGAGCCCGCCTTGCCAGCAGCCACCCGTCTTCCTACACATTCACAAGCGAGCTGCGGAAGTGGGCGATCTCCGCCGTGTCGTCTGAGGCGTCTCAACCCCTGACAGATTTCGGTCCCAACGAGTGGTTGGTCGAGGAGCTTTATCAGAAGTACTTGAACGACCCGAACTCCGTTGACAAGGCCTGGTGGAACTTCTTCGCGGACTACAAGCCCGCGGAGACTGCTGGCGCGAAGGGCGGGAGCGGCGCGAAGGCGCAGGGCGAGAAGGCCCCCGCGGCCTCCGCCCCTAAGAAGAAGCCGACCGCCCCCGCGGCCCCGGCCCCGTCCGCCAAGCCGAAGAGCAAGGACGACAAGGAGGGCAAGGACGAGGCCCTCCAGGTCAAGCAGGAGCGTCTGCGCGGCGCACCCGCGCGGACCGCGACCAACATGGAGTCGAGCCTGGGCCTGCCCACCGCCACCAGCGTGCGCGCGGTGCCGGTCAAGCTGCTCTTCGACAACCGCATCGTCATCAACAACCACCTCCGGCGCGGCCGTGGCGGGAAGGTCTCCTTCACCCACCTCATCGGTTACGCCATGGTCAAGGCCCTCAAGGCCCTGCCGGAGATGAACCACTCCTACGTGGAGGTGGACGGCAAGCCCGGTGTCGCCAAGCCCGAGCACGTGAACTTCGGCCTGGCGATCGACCTCCAGAAGCCCGACGGCTCCCGGCAGCTGGTCGTGCCCTCCATCAAGAAGTCCGACGAGATGGACTTCACGGAGTTCTGGAGCGGTTACGAGGACCTGGTCCGCAAGGCCCGCAGCAACAAGCTGGGCGTGCCGGACTTCCAGGGCACCACCATCAGCCTCACCAACCCCGGCGGCATCGGCACCGTGCACTCGGTCCCGCGCCTGATGCCGGGCCAGGGCACCATCCTGGGCGTGGGCGCGATGGAGTACCCGGCCGAGTTCCAGGGCGCCTCCTCCGACACCCTGGCCGAGCTGGGCATCAGCAAGGTCATGACGCTGACCTCCACCTACGACCACCGCATCATCCAGGGTGCGCAGTCCGGCGAGTTCCTGCGCCGGATCCACCAGCTGCTGCTGGGCGAGGACGGTTTCTACGACGAGATCTTCAACTCGCTGCGCATCCCCTACGAGCCGGTGCGCTGGGTGCAGGACATCCACGTCAACAAGGCCACCCAGCTCGACAAGACCACCCGGGTCCAGGAGCTGATCCACGCCTACCGCGTGCGCGGCCACCTGATGGCCGACACCAACCCGCTCGACCACGAGCAGCGCAAGCACCCCGACCTGGACGTGCTCGAACACGGCCTCACCCTGTGGGACCTGGACCGCGAGTTCCCCACCGGGGGCTTCGGCGGCAAGCAGGTCATGAAGCTGCGCGACGTGCTGGGCGTGCTGCGCGACACCTACTGCCGCACGGTGGGTATCGAGTACATGCACATCCAGAGCCCGGAGGAGCGGGAGTGGATCCAGGCGCACGTCGAGCGCGAGCACGAGAAGCTCGACCGCGACGAGCAGCTGCACATCCTGCACCGGCTCAACAGCGCCGAGGCCTTCGAGACCTTCCTCCAGACCAAGTACGTGGGCCAGAAGCGCTTCTCCCTGGAGGGCGGCGAGTCGCTGATCCCGCTGCTGGACGGCGTGATCTCCAAGGCCGCCAAGGCCGAGCTGGACGAGGCCGTCATCGGCATGGCCCACCGCGGCCGCCTGAACGTGCTGGCCAACATCTGCGGCAAGTCCTACGCGCAGATCTTCGGTGAGTTCGAGGGCAACCTCGACCCGCGCAGCGCGCACGGCTCGGGCGACGTCAAGTACCACCTGGGCACCGAGGGCACCTTCGAGACCCACGACGGCCAGAAGATCCGCATCTCGCTGGCCGCCAACCCGTCCCACCTGGAGACGGTCGACCCGGTCGCCGAGGGCATCGTCCGCGCCAAGCAGGACGTGCTCAACAAGGGCCCGCAGGGCTTCACCGTCCTGCCGATCCTCATCCACGGCGACGCCGCGTTCGCCGGGCAGGGCGTGGTCGCCGAGACGCTGAACCTGTCGCAGCTGCGCGGCTACCGGACCGGCGGCACGGTGCACGTCATCGTGAACAACCAGGTGGGCTTCACCACCTCGCCGTCCGACAGCCGCTCCAGCGTCTACGCCACGGACGTGGCGCGGATGGTGCAGGCGCCGATCTTCCACGTCAACGGGGACGACCCCGAGGCCGTGGTCCGGGTCGCGCACCTGGCCTTCGCCTACCGCCAGGCGTTCAACAAGGACGTCGTCATCGACCTGGTCTGCTACCGGCGCCGCGGCCACAACGAGGGCGACAACCCCGCCTTCACCCAGCCGCTGATGTACGACGTCATCGACGCCAAGCGCTCCACCCGCAAGCTGTTCACCGAGGCCCTCATCGGCCGCGGCGACATCACGGTGGAGGAGGCGGAGTCGGCGCTGCGCGACTACCAGTCGGAGCTGGAGCGGGCCTTCACCGAGACCCGCGAGGTCGAGAAGAAGCCGATCGAGCCCGGCGCCGTGGTCAAGCCCGAGGTGTTCACCGAGGGCCGCCTGGAGCACTCCGCCGTCGAGACGGCGATCAGCACCGAGACGGTCAAGCGGGTCATCGACACCCAGGTGTCGCTGCCCGAGGGCTTCACGCCGCACCCGCGGCTGGCCCCCCAGCTCTCGCGCCGCGCGACGATGGTCGAGACCGACGCGATCGACTGGGCCACCGGTGAGCTGCTGGCCTTCGGGTCGCTGCTGCTGGACGGCCACCCCGTCCGCCTCATCGGCCAGGACAGCCGCCGCGGCACCTTCGGCCAGCGCCACGCCACGCTGATGGACCGCGAGACCGGCGAGACCCACACGCCGCTCAAGCAGTTCGACGACGGCATCACCCGGTTCCACGTGCACGACTCCCTGCTGAGCGAGTACGCGGCCCTGGGCTTCGAGTACGGCTACTCGCTGACCCGTCCCGACGCCCTGGTGATGTGGGAGGCGCAGTTCGGCGACTTCGTCAACGGCGCGCAGACCATCATCGACGAGTACATCAGCGCGGGCGAGCAGAAGTGGGGACAGCGCTCCAGCGTGACCCTGCTGCTGCCGCACGGCTACGAGGGCCAGGGGCCGGACCACTCCTCCGCCCGCATCGAGCGGTTCCTGCAGCAGTGCGCGCAGGAGAACATGACGGTGGCCCACCCCAGCACCCCGGCGAGCTACTTCCACCTGCTGCGCTGGCAGGCCAAGTCGCCGCTGGAGCGCCCGCTGGTGGTGTTCACGCCCAAGTCGCTGCTGCGCCTGAAGGCCGCCACCTCGGCCGCCGCGGACTTCACCTCGGGCCACTTCGAGCCGCTGATCAAGGACGACTCGATCGCGCCGGACAAGGTGCGGCGCGTGGTGCTGTGCTCGGGCAAGATCTACTACGACCTGGACGCGGCGCGCCGCAAGAGCGGTGACAAGCACACCGCGATCATCCGGGCGGAGCGGCTCTACCCGCTGCCGATCGAGGAGATCCGCGAGCAGCTCAAGGCCTACCCCAACGCGGGCGAGGTCCTGTGGGTGCAGGAGGAGCCGGCGAACATGGGCCCGTGGCCCTTCGTCGCGCTGGTCTTCTCCGAGCAGCTGGACCGCCCGTTCACCCGGATCTCGCGTCCGGCCTCCTCCGCGCCCGCGGCCGGTTCGGCCAAGCGCCACGAGGCCGAGCAGCGGGCACTGGTGGACACGGTCTTCCCGCCCGCCGACTAGCGGCCGGAAGAGGCGAGGGGCGTACCGGGTCCTACAGGAGTCGGCGCCGCCAGCGAGGAACGAGCAAGGCGCCGGCGACGACGGAGGGCCCGGTTCTCCGCGCCCCGAGCCCCGGTGCGAGCCTGCGAGCACGTAGAGGGAAGAGCGTGTACTACACCGATCGCGGAATCGAGGAGTTGGAGAACCGCCGCGGCGGCGAGGAGGTCAGCTTCGCCTGGCTCGCCGAGCAGCTGCGGGCGTTCACCGACATGAACCCCGAGTTCGAGACCCCGGTCGACCGGCTGGCCACGTGGCTGGCGCGGCTGGACGACGAGGACGACGAGTAGGGACCGCCTGTGGGGCCCGGGTCAGCGCGACCCGGGCCCCTTCGCGTGCCCGGGGTACCGCCCGCGGCGGCCTCGGGGTTTGCCCGGAGGTCTCCCTGAAACACCCCGCGAACCCGCGACATATCTTGAGTTCGCCGCAGACGCGACATATCGTGAGACCACGGAGCGAGCGAAAGGGGCCGAGCACGATGGCACGTTGGACCATCGACAGGCCGATGACCCAGACCCTGGACGGCATCGTCGCGTTGCGGGTCCGGATCATCGGAGGCCAGGTCAACATTCTTCCCACCGACGACCCGGTCACCTTCGAGGTCACCGACATCGTCGGTGAACCCCTCCTGGTCACACAGGAGGCGGGCATCCTCACCATCCACTACGAGGACCTCACCGGCCAGGGGTTCCTGGACCGGCTGCGGCCGGTCCAGCTCAACAGCTACAAGAGCGTGCAGCACCGCAGGGCCACCGTGAACCTGCGGCTGCCCAAGGACTGCCCGGTCGAGGTCACCACGGCCAGCGCGCCGATCGTCGCCGCCGGGCTCAGCGCCCGCAGTCAGCTGCGGACCGCGACCGGGGAGATCACCCTGGACGACGTCTCGGGCGAGACCGAGATCAACACCGTCTCGGGGAGCACCGCCGTGCGCGACCCCCACGGCAACCTCAAGTTCAACAGCGTGAGCGGCCAGCTGGCGGTGGCGGGCGGACGGCTGTCCGCGCTGAGCGCCAAGACCGTCTCCGGTCAGCTGCTGGTCGACACCGGCGTCGCCCCGGCGGGACGGGTCCGGCTCACCTCGGTCTCGGGCGAGATCGCCCTGCGGGTGCCCTCCGAGACCTCGGCGACCGTGGAGCTGCGCACCGCGGCGGCGCCCGCCAAGTCCGACTTCGGGCTGGACCGGCGCAGCGCCCCGGCCAGGACGATCCTGAGCGGGAGGATCGGCAGCGGCGTCGATCCCGCCTCCATCACCACCAACTCCGCGTCCGGTCGGACGGCGCTGCTGCGGCGCGCGCCCGAGGCGCCGGCCGCGATCCCCGAGGGGGCCTGAATGAGCACCATCTTCGGCCACGGCAGACTACGGCTGTACCTGCTCAAGCTGCTGGACGAGAACCCGCGGCACGGCTACGAGATCATCAGCCTGCTCCGCGACCGCTTCCTCGGCGTGTACTCGCCCTCTCCCGGCACGATCTACCCCCGGCTGGCCCGGCTGGAGGAGGAGGGGCTGGTCACCCACACCGAGGAGGGCGGACGCAAGGTCTACAGCCTCACCGACAAGGGCCGCGAGGAGCTGCGCGAGCGCGAGAACGACCTGAACGACCTGGAGCGGGAGATCACCGACTCGGTGCGCGACATCGCCCGCGCGGTCAAGCAGGACGTGCGCGCGACGATCAGCTCGCTGCGCGACGAGCTCAAGTTCGCCTCCGGGGGCGCGCGCCGCTCCGGAACCGAGGCCCCGGGCGGACCCGCCGGGACCGCTGAGGCCGCCGGGACCGCGGACTCCACCGCCTCGGAGGAGGCCGGTCGGAGCGGGGAGGGGTCGGACGCGTCCGGGAAGGAGTCCGGCGAGCGCGGCGAGCAGTCCGGGCCGGGCTGCGAGGACGGCTCGCGCTGGTCCCGCGAGTGGGAGCGCTTCACGCAGGGCTTCGGCGCGTTCGGCGCCGCCTGGGGCGGCAGGCGCGATTCCGAGCGCCCGTCGCAGGGCCCGGAGTTCGAGCGCGCGCTGCACGACTTCGGCGACCGCGTGCGCGACGTGGTCCGCGAGGCGGGACACGTCGGAGAGGCCGCCGCCACCGACCTGCGGCGCATCCTGGACGACACGGTCGAGGTGATCCGCCGGGACGTGCGGCGCTGGGGCCCGCCCGCCGACCGAGCGGAGGGAACCGGGGACGGGGCCGACGGGACCGCTCCCGCCGGGGAGGGGACCGCCCCCGGGACGGGGAAGGAGGAGCCCACCACCACGGAGGGACCCGCCGCCACCGAGCGGCCGGGGCCCGCCGAGGACGGGCCCGCTCCGGAGGGCGGGACGCGTCCGAGGCCGTCCGCCGATCCCTGGAGCGAGGCGGTCGACGACCCCGGCGACGGCAGGTAGACCCGTACGGCGAGGGGCCCGGAGGGCGGCGCGGGGGCGCGCCCTCCGGGCCCCGTCGTGTCCGGGTCCCTAGCCGCGGACGACGCCGTCCTCACGGGCCTGGGCGGCGACCGCTGCGGCGACCGCCGGGGCCACCCTCTCGTCGAAGGGGCTGGGGATGATGTAGTCGGCGGAGAGCTTGTCGCCCACCAGGTCGGCCAGCGCGGTGGCGGCGGCCAGCTTCATGTTCTCGGTGATGTCCGTGGCCCCCGCGTCGAAGGCTCCCCGGAACACGCCCGGGAAGGCCAGGACGTTGTTGATCTGGTTGGGGAAGTCGCTGCGCCCGGTGGCGACCACGCTCGCGTGCCTGCGGGCGACGTCCGGGTGCACCTCCGGGTTGGGGTTGGCCATCGCGAAGATGATCGCGTCGTCGGCCATGGTGGCGACCACGGACTCGGGGACCTCTCCCGCGGACAGGCCGATGAACACGTCGGCCCCCTCCAGCGCGCTCTCGATGGACCCGCGCAGCCCCGCCCGGTTGCTGATGGAGGCCAGCTCCCGCTTGACGGGGGTCAGGCCCTCGCGGCCTTCGTAGATCATGCCCTTGGAGTCGGCCACGGCGATGTCGCCGATCCCGCCGTCGACGAGCATCTTGGTGACGGCCACGCCCGCGGCGCCCGCGCCGGAGACCACGGCGCGCAGGTCGGCCAGGGTGCGCCCGGTGAACCGGGCGGCGTTGCGCAGCGCGGCCACGGTGACGATGGCGGTGCCGTGCTGGTCGTCGTGGAAGACCGGGATGTCCAGGCGCTCGCGCAGCTGCCGCTCGATCTCGAAGCAGCGGGGCGCGGAGATGTCCTCCAGGTTGATCCCGCCGAAGGAGGGCGCCATGCGCACGACGGTCTCGACGATCTCGTCGACCCCGGTGCAGCCCAGCGCGATCGGCACGGAGTCGACACCGGCGAACTGCTTGAACAGCAGCGACTTGCCCTCCATGACCGGCAGGGAGGCCTCGGCGCCGATGTCGCCCAGGCCCAGGACAGCGGTGCCGTCGGTGACGACGGCGACCAGGTTGCTCTTCCAGGTGTAGGTGTCGACGAGTTCGGGGGACTCGGCGATGGCGTCGCAGACGCGGGCGACGCCGGGGGTGTAGGCGAGGGAGAGTCCCTCCTGGTCGCGGACGTCCACGGACGAGGTCACGTGGAGCTTGCCGCCGCGGTGCATGGCGAAGGCGGGATCGTCGTCACGACGCGGGTTCTGGGAACGCGAAACAGTGGTCACGGCTGAAAACCCCTCAGGTCTTGCGTGTTCCACCCGCCGTCGGCCATGACGGGGGCGGACCTGGCGGTGGTGCGGACCGCGCGCGAAGACGTGACGATTGCTAGGGGGCCCTCCTCGGCGCCGGTCGGCCATGACCGGTGGTGTCGCCGGGGAGAGTCGTTCTTCGCCGGACTCCTATACGAGTTGCTGCGCGGCCGCCTCTCACGGGGATGACCCGTTACGCAATCCTCTCACAACGGTGACCACAGGAACATCGCGGGTGTGCACGATGGGACGGCACCGGCTTCTGAGTGTTAAAAGAAGATTGTCCTGAATGTCGTTCCGGCTCGGGCGGTCGGGTCACGAACCCGCCCCCACCAGGCGTTACGCGCCCCCGAAGGAGACCCCGCGATGGCTCTGCACAAGTCCCTGCCCACGCCGTTCGCCCTCGGCGCCCTGTCCCTCGCCGGCGTCCTGGCGCTGACCGCCTGCGGCGGCGGGGACGGCGGAGGCGCGGAGGAGTCGGCCGCCCCCGAGGCGCCCTCCGTCGAGGTCGACGAGGAGCTCGCCGCGCTCGTGCCCGCCGACGTCGCCGAGGCCGGGACCGTCACGATCGGCGTCGAGGCCTCCTACCCGCCCGGCGAGTACCTGGACGCCGACGGCGAGACCGTCCTCGGCTTCAACGTGGACCTCGTCAACGCCGCCCTGGCCAAGCTCGGCCTGGAGGCGACGTGGGAGCCCACCGCCTTCGACTCCATCATCATCGGTGTGGACACGGGGACCTACGACCTGGGCTCCTCCTCCTTCACGGTCACCGAGGAGCGCATGGAGCAGGTCAACATGATCAGCTACTTCTCCTCGGGCACCCAGTGGTTCGCCCAGGCGGGCAACCCCCAGGGCGTGGACCCCGACAACGCCTGCGGCATGCGGATCGCGGTGCAGTCCAACACCACGCACGACACCGACATCGAGGAGCGCAGCGCGGCCTGCGTCGACGCCGGTGAGGACGCCATCACCATCCAGAAGTTCGAGAGCCAGCCGCTGGCCACCGAGACGGTCGTCTCCGGCGTCAACGACGCCTCGCTCGCCGACATGCCGACCTCGGCCTACGCTCTGGAGCAGACCGGCGAGGGCGTCCTGGAGTTCATCGGCGAGCAGTACAACGCCGCCCCCTACGGCATCCTCACCAACAAGGAGGACGCGGAGCTGGCCGAGGCCGTGGCCGCCGCCTTCAACGCGCTCATCGAGGACGGCACCTACGCCGAGGTCCTGGGCGAGTGGGGCGTGGACTCCGGCGGCATGGAGTCCGCCGAGGTGAACCCCGACGTCGCCGAGTGAGCAGGCCGACCGACACCCACTGAGCGAAAGACCGACCCTTGTCCTCACCGACCGAACCGACGGACGGCCCGGTGTCGAAGACCTCGACACCGGGCCGTCCGGCCGACCACGTCACCGCCGTCCCCGTGCGCTACCCCGAGCGGTGGGTCGCCGCCGGGGTCATCCTCGTCCTCGCGGCCATGTTCGTGCACATGCTGTTCACGAACGACGCCTTCAACTGGCCGTTCATGTTCGACCACATGTTCTCCGAGCCGGTCGTGCGCGGCGTGTGGATCACCCTCAGCGCCACCGTGCTGTCGATGGTCATCGGCGTCGTCCTGGGCATCGTCCTGGCGGTGATGCGGCTGTCGGGCAACCCCGTCCTGGTGGCCGTCTCCTGGCTGTACACCTGGTTCTTCCGGGGCGTGCCCCGCCTGGTGCTGGCGGTGCTCTTCGGCAACATCGCCATCCTGTACCAGACCATCGCGTTCGGGCTGCCCTTCGACAACTACTGGATGCCGTGGCTGGGCCTGGAGGGCGACGCCCGCTTCTTCGAGATCGACACCCGCACCGTGCTGAGCGGCTACACCGCCGGCCTGCTGGCCCTGTCGCTGTCCGAGGGCGCCTACATGGCCGAGATCATCCGCGCGGGCCTTCAGTCGGTCAACAAGGGCCAGACCGAGGCCGCGCAGGCGCTGGGCATGGGCAAGGGCCGGGTCCTGCGCCGGATCACCCTGCCGCAGGCGATGCGGGTGGTCGTGCCGCCCACGGGCAACGAGACCATCGCCATGCTCAAGGACACGGCGCTGCTGGCCTACGTGCCGGTGACCATCGAGCTGTTCTACCAGCTCCAGGCCATCGGCTCCCGGACCTACCAGATCTTCCCGATGCTGGTCGCCGCGTGCCTGTGGTACCTGGCCATCACCAGCGTCCTGATGGTGGGCCAGTACTTCCTCGAACGCAGGTTCAACCCCGGCCAGTACGGCAGTATCCGCGACCGCATCGCCGGAGGGGCGCACAGGTGAGCGACAAGACGAAGGACCCGGGCGTCGTGGAGACCGCCGAGGGCGCCACGCTGCCCGCCGACGCGCTCGTCGTGGCGGAGAACGTGCGCAAGAGCTTCGGCCGCCTGGAGGTGCTCAAGGGCATCGACCTCCAGGTCGGGCGCGGCGAGGTCATGTGCGTGATCGGCCCGTCCGGGTCGGGCAAGTCCACGTTCCTGCGCTGCGTCAACCACCTGGAGAAGCTCACCGCCGGACGGCTGTGGGTCAACGGCGAGCTGATGGGCTACCGGCAAAAGCGCGGCAGGCTCTACGAGCTGCGCGACAACGAGATCGCCGCCCAGCGCAGCGACATCGGCATGGTCTTCCAGCGCTTCAACCTGTTCCCGCACCTGAGCGTCCTGGGCAACATCACCGAGGCGCCCGTGCAGGTCAAGCGGATCCCCCGGAGCCAGGCCAACGCCAAGGCCATGGAGCTGCTGGAGCGGGTGGGCCTGCCCGACAAGGCCGACGCCTACCCCGACCAGCTCTCCGGCGGCCAGCAGCAGCGCGTGGCCATCGCCCGCGCGCTGGCCATGGAACCGTCGCTGATGCTGTTCGACGAGCCCACCAGCGCCCTGGACCCGGAGCTGGTCGGTGAGGTCCTGGACGTCATGCGCGACCTGGCCCGGGGCGGGATGACCATGGTGGTCGTCACCCACGAGATGGGGTTCGCCCGCGAGGTCGGCGACTCCCTGGTCTTCATGGACGACGGCCTGGTCGTGGAGTCGGGCACGCCCGCCGAGGTGCTCTCCAACCCGCGCCAGGAGCGCACCCGGGCGTTCCTGTCCAAGGTGCTCTGAGGGCTCCGGGGGGCCGCCGCGACCCCGCCCCCGGGCGCGGCGGCCGGTACCGGCCGGGGAAACACCCCCGGATCCCTTGACCGCGCGGCGGCGCGTCGCCAGAGTCGTGGTGTACGCGCCCCGCTCGGGAGAGGCACATGGACGCTCGCACGGACCACACACGCAGGCGCTGGGACCGCATGGCCGCCTACTGCGAGCACAGCGAGCGCTTCCAGAGCCCCGCCATGCGCCGCACCCGCGAGATCCTGTGCGCCGGGGCGCGCGGCGAGACGCTGGAGGTGGCGGTCGGGACGGGCCGCAACCTCGCCCACTACCCGCCGCAGGTGCGCCTCACCGCCGTCGACGTCAGCCCGCGCATGCTCGAACGCGCCCGCGACAGGGCCGAGGAGCTGGGCAGGGCCGTGCGCTTCGTGGAGGGCGACGCCCAGGAGCTGGACTTCCCCGACCGGGCCTTCGACACCGTCCTGTGCACGCTGGCGATGTGCGCCGTCCCCGACCAGGCGCGCGCCCTGGCGGAGATGTACCGCGTGCTGACGCCGGGCGGCAGGCTCCTGATGGTCGACCACATCGAGTACGCCCGCATGCCGGGGCGGCTGCTGGAGCGGCGCCGGGAGAACCCGCGCCGCCTGCCCCGGGAGGTCGCCGTCGAGGCCGGGTTCGAGGTCGTCCACCACGACCGGCTGTTCCTGGGACTGGTGGAGCGGGTGGTCGCCCACCGGCCCTGAGCGGGCCCGTAGCGCGGGGGCGCCCCGCCGCAGCGCATACCCTGGGGGCGACCGTGTCCCCGCCGCGCGCCCGAGGTGGTCCGATGATCCGTCCCGCACGTCCCGACGACGTTCCCGTCATCCACGCCCTGGTGTGCGAACTCGCCGAGTACGAGAAGGAGCCGGACGCGGTCGTCGCCACCGAGCAGGACCTGCGCACCGCCCTCTTCGGACCGGACGCGGCGGTGTTCGCGCACGTGGCCCAGGAGGACGGGGACGGCCCGGTCGTCGGGTTCGCGCTGTGGTTTCGCAACTACTCCACCTGGACCGGCAGGCACGGCATCTACCTGGAGGACCTGTACGTGCGCCCCGGGGCGCGCGGTCGGGGACACGGCCTGGCCCTGCTGCGGACCCTGGCGCGGATCTGCGTGGAGCGCGGCTACACCCGGCTGGAGTGGTCGGTACTGGACTGGAACGAGCCCTCGATACGGTTCTACGAGTCCCTGGGCTCGCACCCCATGGACGGGTGGACGGTCCGCCGTCTGGACGGCGGCGCGCTGGACGCACTGGGCTCCGAGGAGCCCTGAGACCGGCCGTCCGTCCGGCCTTTCGCCCCGGATCGTGTGGACACGATCCGTTCGCCCTGCGTCAGTGGCAGGGTAAACCAGATACATTGCTCTCAAGCGGCAACCCCGCCCCCCGAAGGAGGGACGTGACCGAAGAAACCGCTGTGCCCACGGCCGACGCCATCGGCGTCCGGGACGCTGTCACCGTCAACATGCCCGCGGACAGCGCCTACTTGTCCGTTCTGCGGACGGCGACGGCGGGTCTGGCCGCGCGACTGGACTTCACCCTCGACGAGATCGAGGATTTGAGGATCGGTGTCGACGAGGCCTGCGCCATGCTCCTCTCCCAGGCGCTGCCGGGCACGGAACTGACCACGGAATTCGAACTCACCCCCGACGGGATGCGCATCTCCGTCTCGGTGCTCACCGCGGACGGGCGCCTTCCCGCCCGCGACACCTTCGCCTGGACCGTCCTGTCCGCTCTCGCGGGAGAGGTCGACGCGGGGGTCGGACCGGACGACCGTGTCCACATCGTCCTGTACAAACGCCGCGGCACACTGGAGTCGGCGTGAGCGAGAGGGGGCCCGCTCTGACAGCGAAGACCGAGCACGCGGTGCCCGACAGGGCCCGCGCGAGAGAGTTGTTCGAGCGCCTCGGCGAACTCGAGGCGGACTCCGAGGAGCGCCGGCGGATCCGCGACGAGCTGGTGGAGCTCCACCTGCCCTTGGTGGAGTACCTGGCCCGCCGCTTCCGCAACCGCGGCGAGTGGCTGGACGACCTCACCCAGGTGGCCACGATCGGGCTGATCAAGTCCATCGACCGGTTCGACCTGGAGCGCGGGGTGGAGTTCTCCACCTACGCCACCCCCACCATCGTCGGTGAGATCAAGCGGCACTTCCGCGACAAGGGCTGGGCGGTGCGGGTTCCCCGCCGCCTCCAGGAGCTGAAGCTCTCGCTCACCAAGGCGGTCAGCGACCTGTCGCAGCGGGAGGGGCGCTCCCCGACCGTCGCCGAGCTCGCGGCGCACCTGCAGATGACCGAGGAGGAGGTGCTGGAGGGCCTGGAGTCCGCCAACGCCTACTCGACGGTGTCGCTGGACGCGCCCGACAGCGGGGACGAGGACGCGCCCGCGGTGGCCGACTCACTGGGCATCGTGGACGAGTCCCTGGAGGGCGTGGAGTACCGGGAGTCACTCAAGCCGCTCCTGGAGCAGCTTCCGCCGCGGGAGAAGCGCATCCTGCTGCTGCGCTTCTTCGGCAACATGACGCAGTCGCAGATCGCCCAGGAGCTGGGGATCTCGCAGATGCACGTGTCCCGTCTGCTGGCCCGCACCCTGGCGCAGCTGCGCCAGGCGCTGACCACCGACGACTGACACCCGAGCGGTCGCCGCGGGCGGCCGCGGCGCTACTTCCCCCGCTCGTCGGGGAAGAGCGCCGCGGTCGTCGGCGGCGAGAGCACGGCGGCGGAGGCGCACACCGCCACGGCCGCGAGCACCGCGGCGAACGCGTACTGCTCGCTGGTGAACATGTAGTAGGCCACCACGGCCAGGAAGAGCTGGGTGACGAACACCGGCGTGCGCGCCCAGTCCCGCAGCTGCCAGAGCCCGCGTGCGACGAAGACCAGCAGCGCGCCCGCGCCCAGCCCCAGGGCGGTCAGGGGGATCGCGCTGGTCAGGTCGCTGGCCCGACCGGTGATCGCGGTGAACAGGCTGTAGACCCCGCTGGCCGCGGCGGCCAGCCCGATCAGGGCCTCCAAGGCGGCGGCGATGACGATGGTGACGGGACGCGAAGACACCTGACGAGCCTATACGCGCTCCGGGGGTCCCTCCCCTCGGCCCCGGCTTCGCACACACGGCGCCCGCCCGCGCGGGAGGAGCGCCGCGCGCGGCGTCCCCTGAGGGCGGCGGCGGGCTACGGGCGGGCCGAAGCGGAGCGGGGGCCCCGGGAGTTACGCCCTAGACTGGCGTGGTGCGCGCCCTTCTCATCATGAATCCCCAGGCCACCACGACCACGTCACGCACGCGTGAGGTGATCATGGGCGCCCTGGCGTCGGAGCTGGACGTCACCGTGTCCGAGACCGAGTACCGCGACCACGCGGGCGAGCTGGCCCGCGAGGCGGCCGGGAACGGATACGAGCTGGTGCTGAGCCTGGGCGGCGACGGCACCGTCAACGAGGTGGTCAACGGCCTCCTGACCACCCCCGAGGGGCTCAGGCGCCCCCGCTACGCGGTGATCCCCGGCGGCAGCGCCAACGTCTTCATCCGCGCCCTGGGCGTGCCCGGCGACCCGGTGGAGGCCACCGGCGTCGTACTGGAGGCGGTCCGCGAGGGCCGCGAGCGCGAGATCAACCTCGGCCGGATCACCAGCGACCAGGACGACCGCTACTTCACTTTCTGTGCTGGTTTCGGCTGGGACGCCGACGTGGTCCAGCAGGTGGAGAACGAGCGCGCCAACGGGCGCAAGGCCACTCCCGCGCTGTACGCGGAAGTGGCGGTAAAGCTGTTCTTCCAGGGGGATATCCGCGATCCGTCACTAAGCGTGGTCAGCCACGGAAGGTCCCTTGTGGGGGCGTATTTCGCGCTCGTCACCAACACCACGCCCTGGACCTACGCGGGGGCGCTGCCGCTTCAGCCGACCCCGTCCTCGCGTTTCGATCTGGGCCTGGACGCTTTCGCGCTGACCCACTCCTCGCACGCGCTCACGGGGTGGATCCTTTCCCAAATGTTCTTCCCCAAAGGCCTTCCCGCACGTGGGGACGGCTACGTGACGTGGCATGACCAGGACTCTCTCCAGATCACGTCATCCCACCCCAGGGCCTTCCAAATCGACGGCGAATACCTGGGAGACCGCGAACAGGTCAACTTCCACTCTGTACCGAAGGCATTACGAATCGTCTGTTAATTGCGCCGAAAGACGCCATTCCGAGCCACTGTGACGCACCCGACACGCCGAACAGGACCTTTGGCCTCGGCAGCTCTTGCATGGGCCGAACGATCCTGTCACGCTCAAGTTATCGCCGCGAGTTACAGGCGAGTTAATTGGGGCGCTTCCCACATGGCCGTGGGATGAAACCTGGACGGCCCTCGGCCCGAACACCCCTTCCGATGGAATCCATCCATCGGGCGCCCTTCGCCCGTTACGGACGCGCACAAGATCGTGAAAAGCTTCACAAGCCCCCGATCGCCTCACCGTGAGGAGTGGACCGCATGGACTGGCGCCATGACGCAGCCTGCCGTGACGAAGACCCCGAACTCTTCTTCCCCATCGGGAACTTCGGCCCCGCACTGATCCAGATCGAAGAGGCCAAGGCGGTCTGCAACCGCTGCCCGGTCAGCTCCGCCTGTCTGCGCTGGGCCCTGGAGAGCGGCCAGGACGGCGGCGTCTGGGGCGGTACCAGCGAGGACGAGCGGCGCGCGCTCAAGAAGCGCCGCGGTAGCGCCTACCGCACCATGGTCCGCAGCTGAGGCCCCGCACACGCTAGGGCCCCGAGGGTTCCCCGAAGACCCCAAGAAGTCCCGGGAGGCCCCGAGGAGCTCCGGAAGGCCCCGAGGAGTCCCCGCGCGGCGCGGCGGGGACGGCGCCCGGGGCCGTCGCGGGCCGGTGCTTCCGCCGACCCCTCGGAGCGGGCCCGCGCGTGGTCCGCGCGAGCCCCGTCTCAGGGCAGCTCCCCCTCCTCGTGCTCCAGAGGCAGGCTGATCGCCACCTCGGTCCCGCCGCTCTCCTTGGGCTTGATCGCCAGGGTTCCCCCCAGCTCGCCCACGATGAGGGTCCGCACGATCTGCAGGCCCAGGCTCGTGGTGCCCTCCAGGTCGAAGTCCTCGGGCAGCCCCCCGCCGTCGTCGGAGACGGCCAGCTCCAGGCTGCTCGGCCCCGGGTAGCCCGGCTGCGCGTCGAACCGGCGCACCCGCACCTCGATCCGCCCCGGCCCCTGTCCCAGGCCGTGCTCCACGGCGTTCTGCACCAGCTCGGCCAGGACCATCGACAGCGGTGTCGCCACCAGAGCGTTCAGCAGGCCGAAACCGCCGATCCGGCGCGGCACCACCGCGGTGCCCGTGGAGGAGACCTCCGCCGCCATCTGGATCACCCGGTCGGCGATGTCGTCGAAGTCCACCACCTCGTCGGGGGTGTGCGAGAGCATCTCGTGCACGATCGCGATGGACCCGACCCGGCCCACCGCCTCGTCCAGCGCCGCCCGCGCCTCGGGCACGTCCAGGCGCCGCGCCTGGAGGCGCAGCAGGGCGGCGACCGTCTGGAGGTTGTTCTTCACCCGGTGGTGGATCTCCCGGATGGTGGCGTCCTTGGTCATCAGCTCGCGCTCGCGGCGGCGCAGCTCGGTGACGTCGCGCACCATCACCAGGGCGCCGATGCGCACCCCGTCGATGACCAGGGGAATGGCGCGCAGCTGCACGGTGACCCCGCGCGCGTCCACCTCGGCCTCCTGCGGCGCCCGGCCGCTCGCCGTGTAGGTCAGCGCCTCGTCGCGCGCCTCGCCCGGGGCCGCCAGCTCCAGCGTGGTGCGGTCCAGGCGCGCCCCCACCAGGTCGGCGGTCAGGCCGAGCCTGCGGTAGGCCGACAGGGCGTTGGGGCTGGCGTAGACCACCTCGCCGTTCTGGTCCAGGCGCAGCAGCCCGTCGCCGACCCTGGGCGAGCGCACCATCAGGGGCCCCTGGTCGCTGAACGGGAACGCGCCCTCGGCGATCATCTGGGCCAGGTCGCCCGCGCTCTGCAGGTAGGTCAGCTCCAGGCGGCTGGGCGTGCGCGCCGAGCTGAGGTTGGTGCTGCGCTGGATGACCCCGATGAGGTTGCCCTGGCGGCGCACCGGAATGGTCTCCTCGCGCACCGGGACACCGCCCGACCAGTCCGGGTCGCCGTCGCGGCAGATGCGCCCCTCCTCCCAGGCGCGGTCGATCAGGGCCCTGCGCCCGATCACGCGCGGCGCCGAACGGGACGTGACATCGGTCATGTCGTCGCGCAGGACGGTCTCGACCAGGTCGTCCTGGAAGGCGGTGGGCCCGGTGGTGGGACGCATCTGGGCGATGGCCACCCAGCCGTCGTCCTCGCGCAGACGCACCCACAGCACGAGATCGGCGAAGGACAGGTCCGCCAGGAGCTGCCAGTCCGAGACCAGGGAGTGGAACCACTCCAGGTCGGCCTGCTTGAGTGACGTGTGTCGCCAGATGAGATCACTGAGGTGAGGCACTCACAAATCATCCCATGAAGGCGTGCATACTCAAGAGGTACGCACTCGACCAGTGGTCCACACCAATCGGCGGCTGCCACCCCCGCCGTGCCGACCACACCGGGAGGGTTGTGCGGCAAGCGCGGGACTCGGCGAAGGAGACTGATGACTGGTCAGCGCACACTGGACGGCAACCCCCGGGTGCCGAAGTACTACCAGGTGAAGAAGCAGCTCCTGGAACTGATCGAGGCGATGCCCGCGGGCAACCCGGTCCCCCCGGAGCGCGCCCTGGCGACCCAGTTCGGCACCTCGCGGACCACCGTGCGCCAGGCGCTCACCGAGATGGTGGTCGAGGGCCGTCTGCTGCGCATCCAGGGCAAGGGCACCTTCGTGGCCAAGCCGAAGGTGGCACAGGTCCTGCAACTGACCAGCTACACCCAGGAGATGCGCGCGCACGGTCTGCACCCCGCCACGCGCATCCTGGACGTGAGCTACATCAACGCCGACGACCAGCTCGCCGAGCTGCTGGCCATCCGCTCCGGCGGGCGCGTGCTGCGCATCGAGCGGCTGCGGTTGGCCAACGGCGAGCCGATGGCCGTGGAGACGGCCCACCTGGCCGCGCGGCGCTTTCCGGGACTGCGTCGGCAGCTGGACCGCTACGCGTCGCTCTACGAGGCTCTGGCGAGCGCCTACGACGTCTCCCTGGCCGAGGCGGAGGCCTCGATCGAGACCGTCCTGGCCACGCCCAACGAGGCGCGGCTGCTGGGCGTGGACGTGGGCCTGCCGCTGGTGCTGCACTGCCAGCACAGCTTCGACGGCGACGGGCACCCGGTGGAGTGGGTGCGCTCGCTCTACCGGGGCGACCGGTACAAGTTCGTCACACGCCTGCGCCCGCCCCGGGACTGACCCCCGTGCGGGCGGCGCCGGAGCAGGGCGGTCGGCGCGCCCGCGCCCGCCCCGGGGCCGTCCGGCCGTGACACGGCCCGCGCCCGGCCGCCGCCGGGGCCGAGCCGGTGCTCCCCGCCGGACGGACCCCGCGGGTCAGAGCCGGGAGAGCACCGTGGCCAGCGCGTCCACCACGCGGGGGTCGTACTCGCTGTCGGTGTCCATGCGCAGGCGCTCCAGGACCGCCGTGCGGCGCTCGGCGTCGCCGTTGTCGCCCACGAGGTCGTCGAAGGCGTTGGCCACCTTGATGATCCGGCTGCCCAGCGGCGGGACCCCCTCGTCGCCGTCCCCGGCGAGGGGCTCGCACTGGCGGCGGACGGTCTCGGCCACGTTGTCCAGGACGCCGGTCTCCCGGATGATCGCCGAACCCAGCTCGGCGATGCGCCGCTGCTCCCTGGGCGAGGCGAGCACGGTGGCGCCTCCCGCGATGGGCTCGCGCAGGGACAGCTGGCCGATGTCGTGCATCAGGGCGGCGTACTCCAGCTCCAGCAGCTCGGCCTCCGCCAGACCCAGCTCGCAGGCGATCCCGTGCGCCAGCTGGCTGACCCGGCGCGAGTGCCCGTTCTCCACGTAGCCGCCCACCTCGGTGACCCGCGACAGCGCCCGGACCGTCTCCAGGTAGGTGCGGCGCACCTCCGCGTGGCGGCGGAAGGCCACCTGCGACACCAGCAGCGGGGCGATGAACACCAGCAGCCCGCCCAGGCCGGTCACCGTGCAGGCCAGCGCGATCAGCACGCCGCTGGAGCCGATCGCGGCACCGGTGGCGAACTGGGCGCGCAGCTCGTCGCGGACCGCGACGGAGGGGCTGGTGCGCAGGCGCTCGGCCCGCAGCACCGCCGCCAGCAGGGAGTCCGCCGCCCAGACGAGCATGACCAGCGCCGCCATCAGCAGCGTGGCCGTCACCGACGGGCCCGACAGGTGGAGCTGGTCGGCCAGCGGCCGGAAGGCGATCGCCAGCGCCGCCGCGACGAGCACCCTGCGGGCCACGTCCTCCACCCGGGGGCTGCGGCCCACGGCGATGTGCGGCAGCTCGCCCAGCGCCACCCCCAGGGCGACCACCGCCACCACCTGCCAGGCGGAGTGGTGCAGCGGCCCGGAGCCCAGCGACAGCAGGAACGCATAGCTGATCGCGCCGGCCGAGGCGATGGGGGCCACCTCCCGGTGGCCCGGCAGAGTGATCCTCGCCAGCTCACCGGCCGCGACGACCAGGCAGAACGCCAGCGCCACGTGGGGTTCCACGACCCCGGTCGAGGCCGTCCACACCAGCGCGGCCAGGGCGCCCGAGCCCACGGAGCCGACCAGCGCCGCGCGCACCGGCCGGGAGGTCCGCCAGACCGGCCCGCGCGGGCGCTGGTGGTTGAGGGCTCCGCCCTCGGGACCGCTGAGCACGGGTCCGGACGACCGGGCCCCGTCCGACTGTCTCTGCGTCATCATCGTTCACGCCCGCCCGTCACTGCCTCGGCGGAGGCCGCGGCGTCCGCGGAGGCGGCCTCGTCGGCCACCGCCCCTGCGGAGGACGGCTCCCCGGCGGCGCTCTCCTCGGCGGACGCGTCGGCGGGCACCTCCTCCGGTCCCCCGGCCCGGCCGGACTCCTCCACGGAGCGTTCGGCCGCCTCCGACCCGTAGCAGCCGCCCGGAGGCTCGGCGATGTCGGGTGTCTCCCAGCCCTCGCGTTCGACGGCGCGCACGAGCGCCTCGACCATCCTGGGGTCGAACTGGGTCCCGGCGCAGGCCCGCAGCTCGGCGACGGCGTCCTCCACCGACCACGCCCTGCGGTAGGAGCGCGTGGAGGTGAGGCAGTCGAAGACGTCGGCGACGCTGATGATGCGCGCGGACTCGGGGATCTCCATCCCGACCAGGCCCATGGGGTACCCGCGCCCGTCCAGGCGCTCGTGGTGGTGCCGGATCCCGGCCAGCGCCTCGTCCAGGAAGCTGATCTCCCGCACGATCTCGTAGCCGCGCGTGGGGTGCAGCTTGATGGCCGCGTACTCGTCGTCGGTGAGCTTGCCGGTCTTCTGCAGCACCTTGGTGGGCACTCCGAGCTTGCCGATGTCGTGCAGCATCCCGGCGTAGCGGATCTTCTGCACCCGGTCGGCGGGCATGCCCAGTTCGCGGGCGATCATGGCGGCGCCCTCGGCCACGCGCATGCAGTGGCCCCGGGTGTAGTAGTCCTTGGTCTCCACCGCCTGGCACAGGGTGGCCAGGGTGGCCTCGTGCGCGCGCGCCTCGTCCAGCTGCTGGGCGAAGGTCCAGCGCGCGATGAACAGCGGGAGCAGCACCAGCAGCGGTGCGATGAGGCCGACCCCGCCCCAGACCGCGGCGATGGCCAGGCCGAGCATCTGGTAGCCCATGGAGGACAGCTCGACCCCCACCAGCGGACGCCAGTCGAACCGGCCCCGCGAGCCGCCGGGGCGCACGACGCCCAGGGTCCACATCAGGACGGCCACGAGCGCCGAGTTGACCAGGGAGTGGGTCAGGACGGCGGCGACGTAGGGGAGGACGATGGCCGGGAAGTCCTCCCGGCCGGGTTCTCCCACCGTTCCGCCGAGCAGAAGGTAGACGTGTCCGGCCGCGTAGGCCGCCAGTGCGAACTGTGCTCCGTTGAACGCCCTCTTGACGAGGTTCTGCCTGCGGATGGCGAAGCAGGAGGCGAAACCGACCACCGCCGCCCCGACCGGTCCGACCAGGACGACGGCGGCCAGGGAGACCGCCGAACTCGGCGAGATCCCCGCCTTGACGCCCGTCAGGACCGCCGTACTGATCGACTCCGCGACCACGAAGAGAATCGCGATCAGGACCAGTGTGTGCAGATCCAGGCCCGAGTAGGGACCGATGAGCATGATGGTGACAGCACTGACAACGATGATTCCGACGTAGACACGCGCGCCCCCAGGAAGAGCCCGCACCCCCGTTCACCCCCCGCCGATGACGACCGGACTGTCATGGTTTCACCGGTTCTGTTCTACCACCAGGACCATCCACTGAAGGCGGTTACCACCCAAAGAACACCCATCACCGCGTGGAGCATGCCGACGAACACCGTTGTCCCCTCTCCCCCGACGCGCGCGCACCGCCGTTATCCCCGGGCACGCCGCGTAAATTACCCCATTCGTTGGATATGGCGTCCAGTTTAACGGGCAACGACAGCGCCCCGATTACCCCCAACCCGAACTACCGTCACCACAACCCCTCCCACTGGCACCAAGTTCCGGAATATGGAATTACGAATTCAATTAGCAGTGCGCTTCGATTACCCTGCGTAACCACGCCCTTGGGCACGGGAGCGTGTGAAGATCCACCGCCTGGGCGCTTGCCCTGCCGTCCACCGACCAGAGCCACCAGGTACGACTACCCCAGGTAACCAGACGGAACGAACCCCGGAGCCGGACAGAAAAAACATTCCGAGTGGGTCACGACCAGGAACGGCCCGGGCGTGCCGGGCGTGTCGGGGAAGGAGCCGGGAACACGACCGGGAAGCACCTGACCAAAAACCCGACAGGCACGGGGAATGCGGCATGACATTCCCACAAAAGTGCATAAAAGCCACACATCACTTCAGAGACTGCCAATAACGGAACAGGGCACAAAATCCAACAAAAAGGTGGCGGAAGCTGGAATTCCAGCTTCCGCCACCAGGTGTGCCAGGTTTCGTCCGATACCGGGCCCGGTCGTGCCCGGCCTCCCTCAGGAGGGCGCGGTGCCCGGGCTTTCCAGGCGCGCCTCCCGGGCCAACTGCTCCGTGCGCGCCCGGGCCAGGCGGTTGAGCACCTTGTCCCTCAGGTCCATGGGCACCGGATCACAGCCGCAGTGCTTGGCCACGAGCTTCTTCACCGCCTCCTCGAGCCCGTACTCGTCGAGGCAGGGCCCGCACCCGTCCAGGTGCTCGCGCACCTGTTCGTAGTTGCCCTCCTCCAGCTCACCGTCGATGTAGGTGTAGAGCTTGGCGAGCACCTCGCTGCACGGGGTGTCGCTGTGTTCGCCGTGGCCGCCGCTCATTGCCGGTCTCCTCGATCCGAGACGTCCTGTCCCCGTCCGCGCGGGGACGTCCCCGAGGCCACCGCGCCGGCCTCGGCCGCCGCCCTCGCCGGCAGGAACCCCCGCTCCACCGCGTACTCCTCCAGCATCGACCTGAGCTGGCGGCGCCCGCGGTGCAGCCGGGACATGACCGTCCCGATGGGCGTCCCCATGATCTCGGCGACCTCCTTGTACGCGAAGCCCTCGACGTCGGCGAGGTACACCGCGATCCGGAAGTCCTCGGGCAGCTCCTGGAGCGCCCGTTTGACGTCGGTGTCGGGGAGGTGTTCGAGCGCCTCGGCCTCAGCCGACTTCAGGCCCGCCGCGGTGTGCGACGCGGCCTGCGCCAGCTGCCAGTCCTCGACGTCCTCGGTCCCCGCCTGCTTCGGTTCGCGCTGCTTCTTGCGGTAGGAGTTGATGAAGGTGTTGGTGAGGATGCGGTAGAGCCACGCCTTGAGGTTCGTTCCCTGCCTGAACTGGTGGAACGAACCGAACGCCTTGGCGAAGGTCTCCTGTACGAGATCCTCCGCGTCGGCGGGGTTACGGGTCATCCGCAGCGCCGCGGAGTAGAGCTGGTCGAGGAAGGGAAGCACGTCCCTCTCGAAGCGCTCTTCCCGTTCCTCGGCTGTCTCCTGCTCCTGGCCCTGTTCCAAGCCCGTCGGCCTCCTCGCGCTGGTCCCGGTTGGGGCGTCCATACCCCAACGATACGGTCCCATGGCACGGACCCGCGCATCGGCGCCGCGTGGCGCCGACACCGTCTCCTCGCGCTCCAGGCACGTCCCGGCTGTCGGCATGGTCTGTCGGCCCTCCCCCGCATACTCGCGTGTGGCGCGCCCGGACGCTGCTGCTCCGGGCGCGGTGTAGGGGAGAACAACGCTTCGCCCGAGCTGATTCCGCGCCGCGGAGGGACGAAGGTCCCTCCTTCGGCGAACTTTGTCGTTTACCTCCGTCACCGGAGGTGAGGCATGGCAGAGTGCGGGTAGGACACCTGGAGGATGGGAGAGGAGTGCACGTGCGACCGTCCCCGACCCCGGCCTCCGACCGCCCCCGTCCCACGGCGGCCCAGTTCGCCACCCCCGACCGCCTGTCGGACTACTGGCGGTTCTACTGGGCGGTCGCCGAGGCGCAGGTCGCCCGGTGGCTCCCCGACACCCCCTCCCTGCTGCTCGACCTCTCCGGCGCGGACTACCAGGGCGCCCCGCGCGCCGTGGCCGCCGGACACGACGTGGTCACCCTGCTGCCGTCGGTGGACGTGGCGGTGCGCCGCCCGCTGACCCTGGTGAACGGGCGCGCGGTGGTGCCCCGGCCCGCCCGGCGCGGACGGCTGCGCCACGTGGTGGGCGACTCCGCCTTCCTGCGCAGCTTCGCCCCGGGCTCCTTCGACGGGGTCATCGCCGACAACCGGGTGCTGTCCCGGCACCTGGCCACCGAGGAGGCGCTGGCCCAGGTCAGCCGGGTGCTGCGCCCGGGGGGCCGCGCCCTGCTGTGCGTGGACTCGGTGGTACTGGGCATGGCCATGCTGGCCGAGCAGGACCGCTGGCCCGAGCTGAGCCACGCGCCCGACGCGGACGTGCTCCTGGTGCCCTGGCCGGACGGCTCCATCACACGGTGCTTCACGGCCGAGCAGCTCACCGAGGCGGTCGCCGAGGCCGGTCTGGAGTTGGAGTGGGTCAAGCCCCGCACGGTGCTGTCCGCCTCCACGGTGGAGATGATGCTGGCGCGCGACCCGAGGTCGATGGGACGCCTGGTGGAGATGGAACTGCGCGCCACCGAGTCCGACGACTACGTGGGCGTGCACCTGGTGGCGAGCGCGCGCAAGCCCGGTTAGGGCGGGGACGCCGCCGCGCCCCCGCCCCGTCGCTCACTGGTGCTCCGCGGCCTCCTAGTCCGCCAGGGGCAGGTAGACCCGCTTACCCTGCTCGGCGAACTCCGCGGACTTGTCGGCCATGCCCTTCTCGATGGCGGCCACCGTCTCCAGCCCGTGCTCCTCGGCGTACCTGCGCACGTCCTGCGTGATCTTCATGGAGCAGAACTTCGGCCCGCACATGGAGCAGAAGTGCGCGGTCTTGGCGGGTTCGGCGGGCAGGGTCTGGTCGTGGAAGGACTGCGCGGTCTCGGGGTCCAGGGCCAGGTGGAACTGGTCCTGCCAGCGGAACTCGAACCGCGCCTTGGACAGCTCGTCGTCCCACTCCTGCGCCCGGGGGTGCCCCTTGGCCAGGTCGGCGGCGTGCGCGGCGAGCTTGTAGGTGATCACGCCGGTCTTGACGTCGTCCCGGTCGGGCAGCCCCAGGTGCTCCTTGGGGGTGACGTAGCACAGCATCGCCGTACCGAGCCAGCCGATCTGGGCGGCGCCGATCGCGGAGGTGATGTGGTCGTAGCCGGGCGCGACGTCGGTGGCCAGGGGGCCGAGCGTGTAGAACGGCGCCTCGCCGCACAGCTCCTCCTCCAGGCGCACGTTCTCCGCGATCTTGTGCATCGGCACGTGCCCGGGCCCCTCGATCATCACCTGCACGTCGTGCGCGCGGGCGATGTGGGTGAGTTCGCCCAGGGTGCGCAGTTCGGCGAACTGGGCCTCGTCGTTGGCGTCGGCGATCGACCCCGGCCGCAGCCCGTCGCCGAGGGAGAAGGTGACGTCGTACTCCCGGAGGATCTCGCACAGCTCCTCGTAGTGGGTGTACAGGAAGCTCTCCCGGTGGTGGGCCAGGCACCAGGCCGCCATGATGGAGCCGCCGCGCGAGACGATGCCGGTGACCCGGCGGGCGGTGAGCGGCACGTAGCGCAGCAGCACGCCCGCGTGGACGGTCATGTAGTCCACGCCCTGCTCGCACTGCTCGATGACGGTGTCGCGGTAGACCTCCCAGCTCAGCGCCGCCGGGTCGCCGTTGACCTTCTCCAGGGCCTGGTAGATGGGTACGGTCCCGATCGGGACGGGCGAGTTGCGCAGGATGCGCTCGCGGGTCTCGTGGATGCGCTTGCCGGTGGACAGGTCCATGACGGTGTCGGCCCCCCAGCGGGTGGCCCACACCATCTTCTCCACCTCCTCGGGAACGGAGGAGGTGACGGCGGAGTTGCCGATGTTGGCGTTGATCTTGACCAGGAAGTTCTTGCCGATGATCATCGGCTCGGACTCGGGGTGGCACCGGTTGGCGGGGATGACCGCCCGGCCCACGGCCACCTCCTGGCGGACGAACTCGGGGTCCACGCCCTCCCGGGCGGCCACGAACCGCATCTCGGGGGTGATGGTCCCGGCCTTGGCGTGGGCCAGCTGGGTGGTCGCGCCGCCGGGCTGGGCGGGGGCGTGGGCCCACTCCCCGCGGGTGGGGGCCAGGCCCCGGTGGACGTCGATGTGCGCGGTGTCGTCGGTGTACGGACCCGAGGTGTCGTACAGGTCGAAGTGGCTGCCGTTGCTGAGTTCCACCCGGCGCTGCGGGACGCGGAGGGTGTGCCCCTCGGGGGTGGCGACCTCCCGGTAGACCTTGCGTGATCCCATGATGGGACCGGTGGTCACCCGGTGGTCGGGGGTGGAACGGACGTCGCGGCCGTCGAGAGCCGTCATGGCATGCCTCCCTACGTCGGAATTACCCGAACAGGTTCTGCGGTCGGCGACACCGTTGAGTCGCCCTCTCAGCCCGCCATGGCGCGAGCTCCCGCGTTGCGTATGAAGATGTGGGGACGCCTGGGGCGCCCCGGGCACGCGGGACCGGGGCGTGCCCGGTCCGTGTGGCCCCGGACACTCTATCCGTCGGCCGCGCGGGGCTGTCCACCGTCCCGGGGATAGAAAAGTGTCTCCCGCACGCCACCCCCGACGGCGCGGTCGGCTCGGGGCCGTGCCGCGCTCCCCCGGGTCAGAAGAGCGTCTGCGGCTCGTCTCCCCCGGTGTCGGAGAGCGGTTCGAGCAGGTCGGGGCGGTTGTTCTTGATGCTGTTGACGTCGGTGGAGACCTCGTCCACCTCGAAGCGGTCGGCGGGGGTCTCCCGGAGCAGGTGGGCCAGCTCGTCGGCCCCGGTCGCCGGGTCCAGCCAGGCCGCCCAGTCCTCGGGGGGCACGACGACGGGCATGCGCTCGTGGATGTGGGCGAGTTCGGGGGCGGCCTCGGTGGTGACGACGGCGCAGCTCCACACCCACGCGGCGGGGTCGTCCTCGGCCGCCTCCGGGTCGCGCCAGCGCTCGAAGATCCCCGCCAGGGCCAGGGGCCGGTCGTCGGGGTAGTGGATGGAGTAGGGCTTCTTGTCCGCCTTGGCCTTGCGCTTCTTGTGGTGGGGGTCGGTGACCGGCGAGGTGCTGGCCTGCACGGTCCCGTCCCTGCCGATCAGCTGCCACTCGTAGTAGGCGTCGGCGGGCAGCAGGCAGCGGCGGCGCCGGAAGGCCGTGCGGAAGGCGGGCTTGTCGGCGATGGTCTCGCTGCGGGCGTTGATCATCCGGTAGCCGATGTTGCGGTCCTTGGCCCAGGAGGGCACCAGGCCCCAGCGCAGGGTGTGCAGGGAGCGGGGTCCCGGCTCGCCCCGGTCCTCGCCCTGCGGGGGCGGTCCGAGCACCGCGTACACGGGCCTGCCGGGCGAGATGTTGTAGTCAGGGTCCAGCTCCTCCAGCGGCGGCCACGCCCGGGGATCGGTCTCCTCGGGAAGGGCCTGCTCGGGCAGGCCGAAGGCGAGCTGCAACTGGTGCACGTTCCTGGACTGGGCATAACGACCGCACATGGGTGTGATCCTACGGTCGAAACGGCTCGTTCTCTCCCGGAACACCCGTATCCGCCGGTGTTTCCCGTCCCGGGGCGCCGGGCGCGGCTCGAACGGCCCGCCGGTTCCGCCGGGCCTCAGCCCGACGCCGGCGCGGCGGGCTCCCCCTCCGCGCGTTCGGGCCCCCGCCCCGCTCCCCCGTCCGCGTCCCGGCCCCGCCGGGCCCGGACCAGGCCGACCAGCACGACCAGACCGCCGAGCGGGGCCAGCGTCCACGGCGCCCACGAGGAGAGGGCGCGCAGCAGCACCGAGCGCACGCGGGCCTGCTCGGCCTGGGCCGCGACCTGCTGCTCGGCCAGGACCAGCTGCGCGTACAGCAGGGGCGCCTCGCCGCTGTCGTTCTGCGGACGCAGGGTCTCCGCGCGGGTCTCGTGGGCGTTGACCACGATCCCGCTGACCGGTTCCACCCAGAACGTCCGGCTGACCTCCAGCCAGCGGGTGGCGGTGACCGTGCCCGTGGCCCCGGGGCGGAACAGGGAGGCGGGCACCGGGCGGGCCGAGTCGGGCACCTGGGTGGACTCGATCCACTGGCTGTACCGGCGCACCGGTACCCCCGCCACCTCCTCCCACTCCTGGAACTCCAGCATCGGCGCGGAGCGCACCTCGGCGTCGTAGAAGGGGTACTCGCCCTCCCCGTCCCCGGGCGGCCAGAAGTACACCAGCCCCGCCTGCCGCACCGCCCGGTCGCCGTCGACGTGCTCACCGCAGCAGTTGACCGCCCGGCCGGTCTCCCGGTCGACGATGACGCGGCGGCTCCAGTGGTCGATCATCCGGTCGGGCACGGAGGTGTCCACGGACATCTCCCACGCCGACCAGTCGCCGCCGTGCGCGGAGGCGTCCACCCGGGTGACCCGGCTGAGCTCGGCCGACTCCACCCACGACCACGTGGAGGTGTCCAGGTAACCGGCGTCCTCGTCCAGCATGCGGATGTCGAACTCGGCCTCGGCGGGCAGCGGGGCCATCCGCTCGTACACGTAGAGCGGGAGCAGGGCGGCCAGGGTGAGCAGGAAGGCGCCCACGGCCACCAGCAGGGTGCCGCGGGGCAGGGAGCGCCCCGGTCGGCGCTCGGGGCCGACCTGGCTGGAGGCGGCCTCCCCGACGCCGAGCGCGCTCATGTCCGGGCCTCCTCGGGGTCGTTCTCCCACCGGTCGTCGTCCGAGGGCCCCCCGTTGTGGGAAGCACCGTCGGCCTCATCACTCACAGGAGTCGCCGACCTCTCGGTGACACCGTTGGTCCCACTGGCCTCGGCACCATCAGACCCGTATCTCTCGGGAGCCGCGTGGACCCCAGCGGCACCGTTAGCCCCGACAACGACGGCACCACCGGCCATATCGGCCGCATCGACCGCACCGCCGGACGGAGCGGACCCGTTCGCCCCGCCGCCACCGGCGTTCGCGGCGGCCCCCCGGGCTCGGACCGACGGCGGATCGGCGTCGGCGTCCTCGCCGTCGCCCGGCTGGCCCAGGGCCAGCACGAGCCGGGCCAGCGCGGGCAGGCACAGCAGCTGGGAGACCCAGCCGCGCAGCGCTCCCCCGAACACCTCGGTCACCTCGTGGAAGGGCATGTACAGCGCCAGATAGGTGCCCGCGCCCATGGCCAGCCCGGCCAGCGCCAACGACACCGCCACCGGCCAGGGCCCCGCCAGAAGCGGCAGCGTCCGCCCGCCCATGGAGGGCCGCCCCGGCTTGGCGTGCCGCAGCCTCCGGGGCGCCCGGCGCCCCAGCCACCACATGCACGCCAGGATCACCGCGACCAGGGCGGCACCGACCGCACCGGCCACCCACACCCCGTAGGCCAGGCCCAGCGGCAGCACGACCCGCCGCCCCAGCCATCCGGGCCCGGCGTCGGGCAGGGCGCGGGCGCCCCGCGGGGCCGCGTCCCCGGCCGCCGCTCCCCCGGGCAGCAGGCGCCTGGGCCACAGGGCGGCGACCACCAGCACCGCGGCCAGCGCGGCGCCCACGGCCAGGGCCCGGTGGTAGGCGGTGTCGGGCGCGTAGGTCAGGGTGACGGTGCCCGCGCTGCCCGCGGGCAGCACCCAGGCCTGCTTCCAGCCCTCCAGCCGGATAGGCTCCAGGGCGGCGTCCGCCCCCTCCAGGCGGGCCCGCCAGCCCTCGTTGAAGTTCTCGTTGACCACCAGCAGGCTGTCCTCGGCGACGTCCACGTCGAAGCGGCGCTCGCCCGGACCCCAGGCGTGCACCTGCTCCACCTCGGCCATGGTGACCTCGGGGCGGTCCGAGACGGGGTCGGCGGACTCCACCAGCGCCGAGCGCACCTCGTAGCGGTTGCCCGGATCGACCACGATCCGGTTCTCGCCCCCGGCCAGGTCCAGGTCGGTGCAGCTCTCGTAGCGCAGCGGACGGCCGGTGAGCTGGTCGGCGAGGCTGCCCCGGCTGATCCGCGTCTCCACCCGCTGGTCGTTGACCCGCAGCGTGGGGCCCAGGCCGCACGCGGTGGAGGCGTCGCCCTCGGGCAGCGGCTCCACCGGCTCCACCCCGGGCAGGGTGACCGTGCCGATCTCCAGGGCCTGCCCCTCGGGGCGTTCGAAGGTCACCCGCAGCGACTCCGCGGTGAACTCGGCGAAGTCCACCCGGCCGCTGCCGTCCAGCCACCCCTCGCGCACGGTGCCGCCTCCCTCCACGGTCACCCGGATCGGCCGCAGCACGCTGTCGGCGCGCGGGAACTCCACCTCCAGGTGCCCGATCTCGGTGGGCGCGCCCAGCTCGATGTCGAGCCAGGGGTTCTTCTCCTCCGGGTCCGGATACCAGACCGTGCTCTCGTCGTCGTCCAGCGCGCCCCGGCCCATCGCGGCGGGGTGCTGCACGGCCGTGGAGGAGGCCGTCACGTGCGGGTGGGGGCTGGCCCGGTTGGCGGCGTTCTCCGCCTCCCGGGGGTCGGTGAGCACGACCTCGCCCGAGACCGTGTGCGGGGCGGAGGCCGACTCCGCCGACAGCTCGAACGTGCGGTCCAGGCGGCGCGCGTCCTCGCCCCGCACCTGGAGGTCGGGGTTGCACACCCACACGTGCGAGCCCTCCATGCAGCCGGGCGCGGTACCGGTGGAGCCGGTGAACAGCAGGGTCCCGGCGTCGGCGGGGCCGGGGACCCGCAGCGTGCGGGCCGGTTCCAGGCCGGGCACGGAGATCGAGGCGACACCCACCCGGGTGCCGAACCGGTACTCCGGCTCCCAGGCCAGCTCGTCCACGCGCACGCGCAGTGTGGTGGTCGCGCCGGGCGGGGCCGTCAGCTCCTGGGGCTCCTCAGTCTCGGCGACGGGCACCCGCGCCTCGCCGCCGTCGGTGACGAGGGTGACCCGGGAGGGCGGCGGCTCGCCGGGCAGGTGCTCGAAGGCGACGCTGAGCCCGGTCAGGTCCTGGGGCTCCTCGAACTCGACCTCGATCCACTCCCCCAGGGCGCCGGTGAAGGCGCTGGACCGCCAGGAGGTGGTGAGGTCGTCGTCGAGCGCGGCGTGCGGAGCGTGCCCCGGGTCGCGGTCGGCGGCGCGCGCCCCCGCCCCGCTCTCGGTGGAGGAGGCGCGCACCGAGGCGATCCCGACGTCCTCGGCGTGGGCGACGTGGTCCTCCCACGCCGGGTCGAGGACGTCGGGGGCGGGGACGTCGCGTTCGAGCTCCTGGTCCTCGGTGAGGGTGGCCGACACGTTGCGGCGCACGTCGGAGTAGACCACCTCGCGGCGGCGGGCGGTGTCGGTGACGATCGTGTCCTGGGCGGCGACCTCCCCGGCTCCGGGGTCGTCCCCGAGCAGGATCGGGCGGTCGTCGTCGACCACCCCCTGTTCGGCCAGGTGGAGCACGGACTCGGGGCCGCCGGTGACCCGCAGCGCCCCGTCGGCGGGCACGGTGCCGACGGTGGGCGCGGCGTCCTCCACCTCGTAGACGCTCAGCGCCCGGTAGGGCTGGTCGAACCACTGGGAGGCGGACTGGTGGTCCAGCGAGCCGATGACCGGGCCGAACTCGGCGGCCCGGGTGATGCCCGGCGAGTCGGCCAGGGCCTGGTGGACGCGGGCGGGCCAGCCGCCGTTGTTGCCGGTGCGCTGGAGGTCGTTGCGCACGAGGAGGTGGGTGACGCCCATGCGCGCGAAGGTGTCGGCGAGCCCGGCGGAGCCGCGTCCCGAGGAGACGCGCTGGTCGATCTCGTGGGTGACGCGGGAGACGCCCGCCGAGCCCCACGGGATGATCTGGTGGTTGGTCCAGGGCCCCTCGAACAGCGGTTGCAGGGGTTCGTCCATGGGGCGGCCCCACTCGTACTCGCCGCGCGCCGAACCGGGCAGGGCCATGGTCATGCCGCGCTCGTCGGCGCGCGCCTCCAGCCAGTCGGTGGCCTCGTACCAGTAGTCGGGGATCTGCGCGAAGCCGCCCGCGGGGGCGATCCCGACGGTTCCGACGGGCACGAGGGTGCCCGCGAGGACGGCGGCGGTGGCGCCCGCGACGGTGCGGCGCACGCGTCCGGGCACGGGCGTGCCCCTGCGGTCGGCCAGGTCCCGGGCCACCACCACGGGCAGGTGGGCCAGGCCCAGCACCAGGGGCAGGCGCACGAGCGCGTCGAACTTGTGCACGTTGCGGAACGGGGAGAGGAGGCCGTCGAACAGCTCGCGCATGGTCCCCGCGAAGGGGCCCGTGAGGTCGCCGGTGAAGCCCGCGACGATGACCGCGGTGCCGGTGAGGAGGCTGGCGATGAGGAAGAGCCGTTCGGGGGTGCGCCGGTTGACCAGCCCGGCCAGGCCCAGCCCCGCCACCAGCGCGGTGACCGCGATCAGCCAGGGGGTGGTGGACAGCTCCGCCCCCGAGGGCAGCGCGGTGTTGCCCTGGTCGGGCAGGAAGCCCATCCAGTTGGAGGTGCCGCGCAGCGCGTTGAGCAGCGAGGTGACGCCGGTGGTGACGGCGGCGTCCTCGGTGTAGGGCATGAACGAGAACACGTACCGCGCCATGAGGAGCAGCGGCGCGACGTACCAGAACGAGGCCAGGACCAGCGCGACCGTCCACCAGGCCATCAGGCGCCACTTGCGCGGACCGTTCGCCCGGGTGAGCAGGTAGAGCCCCGGCACGACCAGGACGGCCAGTTCGGAGGCGGCGTTGGTGCCGCCGCACAGCAGGAAGGCCAGCCCCGACAGCAGGGCCATGCGGGCGGGCGAGCGGCCGTGCCGGGCCCCGAGCACGAGCGGCAGCAGGATCCACGGCATGAGCAGCATGGGCTGCAACTCGGCGGAGTTGTACGACAGCAGCGTCAGCACGCGGGGGGCCAGCGCGTAGGCGACCCCGGCCAGGATGCGGGTGTTGACGGTGCCGATGCCCAGCGCCCCGGCGACCTTGTACACGCCGGTGAACGCGGCGACGAGCAGGACGGCCATCCACAGGCGCTGGATGAGCCAGTCGGGCATGCCGAGCAGGTCGAACAGCAGGTGGAAGGGGCCGTTGGGGAAGAAGTACCCGTAGGCCTGGTTCTGGATCTGGCCGAAGTAGGAGGCGTCCCACAGGTGCAGGGCGCGCTCCATGAACCCCAGGGGGTCGGCCGTCAGGTCGAGCTTGGTGTCGCTGACGATCCTGCCGGGGTCGATGCTGGCGGCCAGCGCTCCCAGGAGCAGGCACACCGTGAGGACCTTCAGCCGGGCCAGGAGGCGGGGATCGGCGCCGCCGGGGCCGGTGGAAGGTGGTGTGCGGGAATCCTCCGGTTCGCGCCTGGCGGTGGATTCCGTCGGTGTCACGTCTTCGCTTTCCTGCCTGCTGCCGGGTTCCGGGCGGCGGGGGCGCCCGGGTCGTCGGAGGTGAGGGGGTCGGGGACGGGGACGCCCGGTGTGGGGGCGGTGCCGGGAGCGGGGACGGGGGCGTCGGTGGCGGGGGTGTCCGGTTCCGCGGCGCCGGGCAGGCCCAGCTCCCTCGCGACGAGCCGGGTCATCCGCGCGCCGCTGGCCTCCCACGTGAACCGGGACGCCCACGCGCGGCAGGCGCGGCGGACGGCTTCGGCCCGGCGGGGGTCGGACAGCTCCTCCAGGGCGCGCGCGACCACGTCGGCGAGTTCCTCGCCCTCGCGCACGAGCCACCCGGTCTCACCGTCGCGGACCGAGTCGCGGAGTCCGTCCACATCGTAGGCCACGGTGGGCACGCCGAGACGGGCCGCCTCGATGACGGTCAGGCCCCAGCCCTCGAACTCGGATGCGGTGACGTGGAGGTGGCACGAGGCCAGGACGCTGTTCTTGTCCTCCTCGGGCAGGAAGCCGTGCAGGCGGACGCGGTCGCCCGTGCCGTCGCGCGCGACCTGCTCCGCCAGGGGTTCGCCCTCGGGGCCGCGGCCGATGATGTGCACCTTCAGGTCGGGGTGCTCCTCGCGCAGCGCGCGGGCGAGGTCGACCACCCGCGAGACCCGCTTCTGGACGACCAGGCGGCCCAGGCTGACCACGGCCGGGCGGCCCATGTCGGCGGGGGCGGGCGCGTCGTCGAGGGGCTTCTGGGGCCCGGGGAGTCCGCCGTTGTGGATGATCTCGATCGGCGCGCGCCAGCCCAGCTTCTCGCGCATGGCCCGGCGGGAGGACTCCGAGACGGTGACGGTGGTGCAGCGGCGGTAGACGCGCGAGGCCACGGCCGACTCCAGCATGCGGCCCAACCAGGCGACGGGCGCCGGGAAGTAGGCGTTGAACTGGAGGTCGTGGACGTGGTGGACGACGCTGACCACCCGCGTGCTGCGGCGCAGGACGAGGCGGCACAGGAAGGGGACGCCGTTCATGCAGTCGAAGGCGAGCTGGTACTCGCGGCGCCACAGGGCCAGCCACGCCATGACGCGCGGGTAGACGGTGAACCTGCCGCCCATGCGGCGGATGACGATCCCGTCCCTGGTCTCCACGCGCGCTTGGTCGGGCTCGCGGCTGGTGAGGAAGGTGACGATGGCCCCGCGTTCGGCCAGGTGGCGGCTGATCCGCCAGGAGTACTCCTCGGCTCCCCCCGCGGTGGACTGCCAGGGGTCGCGCCAGTTGACCATGACCAGGCGGACCCCGTCCAGGCGCGGCCCGAGGTCGGTGGGGACGTCCGGGGCGGCGGAGGTGCCCGTGCCGAACGGGGCGCCAGGGACGGCGGGGACGTCCGGGCCGACGGGTGCGCCCGTGCCGGTCGGGACCTGGACGGGGACGACGGCGGCCGGGGCCTCGGTGACCGCGGGCAGGCCCGGTTCCGCCTCCTGGCGGATCCGGTGGACCTTCTGGAAGACCACACGCTCTCCTTCCGCGCGGTGTCCGGCCGGACCGCGCGCCGCTACCTCGCGCGCGCGGGTGAACACGCACGGCGACCCCCTGGGGGAAGGGTGGAGCGCACGCCGAACGGGCCCGTGGGCCGGACGTCGGTGGTGGTGGGCGGCCGGGGGAGGGTACCCGGGGCCGCGGGATCGGGGAGTGGGGCGCCCCGCCGGGGGCGGAGCGCCCGCGAACCTCCGCCGTACGGCCGCCCTAGCGGTCGCCGTAGTTGTAGAGGGTTTCGTTCACCGGTTCCGCGGTGGCGGTCGAGTCCGTGGCGAGGCTGGTGGCCACGAAGGTGGCACCTCCCGCCAGGGCCGCACCGATGACGCAGGCGGCGATTACCTTGATCACTTGGGGATCTCCTTCCGCGCGCCCGATCCCGCGCTGGGTCCGGAGCGCTGGAAAACGAGACTAGAACCTGATCTAGCCATAGACCAGATGATTGCCCCAACTGTAACTAACCCGCCGGTAACTTCCAACCCCGGAATGCCAGCTTTGTCGGCCTTTACATGCTGGTCCCGCACCCGGAGAAGCACCATGTTGGGGCCCTCCACCACCACGGCCAAGCCCTCCACACCCGACCAGAACTGGTTATCGGCCGGTGCGGACACCGCCACGTACCGCACCCCCAGCCCGCCCAGCGCCGCGGCGTCCAACCGCTCGGGCAGGCCCGTCTCCGGGTCGGGCCCGAGCACCCCGGCGACGCGCCGCGCCCGCGCGTCCTCCCCGGTCACGACCACCTCTCCCCCGTCCGGGGTGCCCACGACCAGGTCGTCGTTCCACAGGGTGCGCCGGTCGAAGAGCTTGGTCGCCGGGTCCAGGACGACCGTGGCCCGCCCCGACCAGTCGGGGCCGCGGTAGGCGCTCCAGGGCAGCACCAGCACCGCCCCGGGCCGGTCGTCGGCGGCCACCGCCTCCTGCGCCGCCAGCCACTCCCCGGGGTAGTCCACCGGGGCCAACCGGCCGCTCGCGCCCCACAGCAACCCCGGCAGCACCACCACCGGCAGCAGCGCCACGAACACCGCGAGCCCCGTCCGCAGCGCGGCACCCTGCCGTCCGGCCAGCCACCACACGCACGCGCCGAGGCCGAGCGCCTGGACCAGGGACAGCGGGGCCACGTAGAGCTGTCCGTCGCGCAGGGGCCCGAACCCCGGCCAGGCGGAGACCAGCCAGACCAGCAGCGCACGCCCCGGACCGGTGGCCCCCAGCAGGGCGATCAGCAGGCCCAGGGCGGCGGCCGCCGAAAGACCGGGGCCGAACCCCGGCCGCTCCCGGCGCAGCAACCACACCCAGCCCGCCAACGCCAGCAGACACAGCAGCAGGCGGGCCGCGGCCGTCACCGGCTCGCCGTAGCCCGACGGAACCGCACCGGAGTTCCACACCCCGCCCAGGAGCAGCAGGGAGCCGAGGACCCCGAACGGGGTGTCCGAACGGGCCGAGAAAGCCGCCACCCCGGCCGGGTCCGTACCCGCCCCGCTGGCCAGGGACGGAAGCAGCCAGGGCAGGGAGACCACCACCAGCGCCAGCGCGAACAGCGACGCCCGCCCCCACCAGCGCGGCGCGCGCGGGTGCGAGGGAGTCACGGGAGAGGCGCTCTGAGCCTCCCAGGGGACAGGAGGAACCCGAGTCGCCCAGGGAGCCGCAGGGGTCACAGAACCCGAAGAGCTCATAGGACCCACAGAAGCCGCAGAGTCCACAGGGTCCACAGGGTCTGAGGGGGCCGCAGAGACAGGGGGAACCGAAGGAGGCGAAGGAGTTCCAGAAGGCTGCCTACGTCGAGGGTCCCGAGGGGTCGGAGTGGTCCGGGATGTTCGGGAGACACGGCTCTGACGCGACGCGCGCGGGCGGGCGGTGAGGGCGACGGGACCGGCGGTGAGGGCGGTCAGCACCACCGACGAGAACCCGCCGACCGCGGCGGGCACCAGCGCGCGCACCAGCCCGGCGAACCCCGAGCCCGGCCGCACCCTCGCCAGACGGACGGCGGCCCCCACCACCCACGGCAGCCCCGCGTAGCCCAGCAGCATCGCCCACTGGCCCAACAGCAGCCGCTCGGCCACGAACGGGTTCCACACGTAGGCCGTCCCGGCGGCGGCCGACGCCACCAGGGCCCCGGCGCCGCCGCGGGGCAGCACCCGCAGCACCAGGCGCGCGGCACCGGCCCCGCCCACGGCGAACACCGCCAGCAGCGCCAGCGACTGCACCGCGTCCCCGGGCAGGACCGCGGACAGCGCCGCCGCCACGGCGTCACTGGGAATCGCGCGGGGGAACCCGTCCGCGCCCCGCAGCACCGTGCCCAGCGACAGGTCGGGCACGAACACCATGTCGTAGCGCAGCACGTACCCGGGCCCCAGCGCGGGACCGAGCGCCAGCACACCGGCCAGCAGTCCCACGGCCCACGGCAGCAGACGGGGCAGCAGCCGGACTCCCCCTTCTCCTCGGGCGCCCCTTCCCCGCCGGGCGCCCCTTCCTCCCAGGGCCCCCCGCACTCGCCGGACCATCAGCCCTGTGAACGACACCGTCGACCTCCGCCCCTGGAAAGCAACCCCTCAGTCCGCCGTCAGCCCCGCGCGAGCAGAACGCTGTCGGAGTAGCCGCCCTCCACGTAGTCGCGGTAGGAGCGGACCACGAGTTCGTAGGGGCCAGACACCGTCACCGACCAGCGCGGCTCCTCCCCCGCCGGGCCCAGCGTGCGCCACCCCCGCCCGTCCCCGGGGCCGAGCCCGTCGCGGCGCTCGCAGTCCGGCCCGGGCGTGACGGGCTCGGGTTCCGGCACGGACGGCGTGGGAGCCGGAGTGGGCGTGGGGGTGGGCCGCGGACGGGGGTCCGCGTCGGGCACGGGGTCGGACGGCCCGTCGCTGGGGACGGGCGATTCGACGGGTTCCTCCGAGGCGTGCTCACCCTCCAGCGACGCGTACGGGCCGCCGCCGTCCACGGGCACCCGCCGGTCGTCGGCACCCCCGCAGTCCAGCGCGCGCACCCACACCTCGTAGTGGGAGGCCTCCCCGACCTCCTCCCACTCCACGGCCGCCCCGCCGTCGACGACGCGCAGCCAGGACGGCCCCGGCGGCGGATCGTCGTCCCACACCCACTGGAGGGGCTCGGACTCCACCCCCTCGTCCCGGCCCTTGAACGAGCGCACCACGAACTCGTAGCGGGCTCCGCTGAAGAGCGCCCCCACCAGCACGGAACGGCTGTCCCCGTCGGCGCGCACGTCCACGGGGAGCACGACGGCCTCGTCCGGGTCCGGTCCCACGCGCCGCTGCACCACCCGGTAGCCGGTCGCGCCGGGCACGGTCTCCCAACTGAGCACGAGGCCGTCCTCGGACTCCTCCGCCACGGGCTCGGGCGCGGTCGTGGGCCCCACCGCCGGTTCCGGCAGCGGCCGCCGGTAGGTCGGGCCGACCCCCAGCGGTTCGGCGAGCGCGTCGGCGAAGGCCGCCGCGATCCGCAGCTCGCCGCGCGCGTTGGGGTGCGCCTCGTCCCAGTTGTCACTGGCCGGGGCGTACCCGTCGGCGACCCGCGCGACCACCACGGGCGATTCGCTGGAGGTGAGCTGCGCGGCGAGGTCCACCAGACCCATGTTGAACCGGTCGATCTCGGCGTTGGCCCGCGGGTCCTCCACCGGCGGGAGCTCACCGAGGACGAACCGGGTCTGCCCCCGCACGACGCGCACCGTGGACACCGTCTCGCCCACCCCCTCCAGCGCGCTGTCGGCGTCCTCGCCCGCCAGGATGTCCTCGGTACCGGCCAGGAGGAGCAGGTAGTGCGGCCGGTACTCGGCGGCCACCCGCGCGGCCCCGGTGGACAGGTCCTGCGCGGTGGTGCCCCAGCGGGCGGCGTGGTCGGTGTCGAAGTCGGGGTCGGCGTAGTCCTGGTTGCCGAACTCGCGGTCCGCCAACCCGTACACGCCGTCGTAGGGGCCGACGAAGTCCACCTCCACCCCGGCCTCGCGCAGGTGGGACCACAGGCGGTAGCGCCAGGTGTAGTCGCCGCTGCTGCCCTGGGAGAGCGAGTCGCCGACGACCATGACGCGCAGTTCGCCGTCCGGCGGGCCCGGCACGGTGACGGGCTCCTCGGCGCGCCCGCCCTCCGCGGCGCCTCCCCCGGAGCCGCTCTGGATCAGCAGCAGGGTGACCGCCATCGCCGAGAGCATGACGCCGAGCAGCCCGAGGGGCCCGGGCTCGAAACGGGAGTGGCTGTCCCAGCGGGGCCGGAGCAACGGGAGGCGGAGCCGTCGGGGCCACCGGTCCAGGAGCGACGCCAGACGCGGCGCTCGCGGGCGGTCCCGCCCCGGTTCGCCGGGCCGGGACCTGCGCGGTCCGGGCCAGCGGAACCGAAGCCTGCCGAAGCGGTCGGCCACGCGTGACCACCACACGGAGCGTTCGTCGGATCCGCGCACCGCGCCCCCTGCGTTCCCAGAACGGGTTCTACCCCCGACAGGGGGCTCGTCAGACAAGACTAGAACTGGTTATATATAATTCGTCAACTCGCTGCGGCCGAGCGGAACCGCCTACACCGACGTTAGCGGCCGCCCCCGCCCTCTCGACTCCGCGCCCCGACGGAAAGCAGGACCCCCGTGACCGGACTCCTGGTGGCCCTGCTGTCCGCGGTGGTCTACACCGTCGGCCTGACCGTGGAACAGCGCGCCCTGCACGGCGCGGAGTCGATCTCGGTCAACCGCCCCCTCCACCTGGCCCGGGTCCTGCTCACCAACCCCCGCTGGGTGCTCGGCTGCCTCTTCGCCGCCCTGGGCAGCGTCGGCCTGATCGTCTCGCTCGGCCTGGCGCCCGTGTCCGTGGCCCAGCCCGCCTTCGCCGCCGGGGTCGCGTGCGGCATCCTCGTCATCACCCTCGTCCTGGGCGAGCGCGTCACGCGGGGCGAGTACGTGGCCCTCGGCATCATGCCGGTCGCGCTCGGCCTGCTCAGCCTGTCCACCGCCGAGGGCGCCGAGACCGGCACCACCGCCGACGCACCGCTGCTCATCACCGTCAGCCTGCTCACCGTCGCGGTGTGCCTGGTCGTCGTGGGCCTGGCCGGCGGACGCGGCCGCTACGTGTCCGCCGCCGCCCTGGGCGCGGCCGCGGGCTTCGCCCAGGGCAGCGCGGGCCTCCAGGGCAAGGGGCTGGGCGGCCTGCTGGCCGACCACGGCCTGTGGGACGCGATCGTCCCCGCGCTGCTGTCGCCCTACCCCTACCTGTACGCGGTGGGCTGGGCGGTGGGCATCGTCCTCTTCCAGACCTCGCTCCAGCGCTCGCGCACCTCCATCACCGCCCCGGTGTCCAACGTCGTGGGCAACGTGTTCATGGTCGTCATGGGCACGATCCTGTTCGGCGAGCGGCTGCCCGACGACCCCGTCATGCTGGCCCTGCGCGTGGGCGGATTCGCCCTCACCCTCGTCGTGGTCGTCCTGGTCCGCGGCAACGTGGCGGCCGCCGAGGCGGACACCAGCCGCAAACGCGCCCACGCCTAGACCGCGCGCGGGCGCGCGCAGGAGGCGGACGTGCGCCGGGACGGCGTGCCGCCCCCGCCAAGACGAGGAAACGGCGTGCGGCCCCCGCGGAGGCCGGGGAGAGGGCGGGACACTCCTGCGCGTCTCCCCCGCCGCCACGGACCCGCCGCTACGGGACCGCCACGGCGACCCCGGTCAGACGGCCACCGACACGGCCTCGCGCAGGCCCGGGGCGGCGACGTCGGCCCACGCCCGCACCACGCTGTCGGGCTGGCCGGTCTCCCCCTCGGCCAGGATCAGGCCGGGCTCGGCCACCCAGGCGCCCAGGTCGGCCAGCAGGATACGCAGGTCCTCCTCGATGCCCCGGCTGTTGCGCAGGTCCTCCACGACCGCCAGCGGAACCGCGACCGTGTGGCCCAGTCCCAGCTCGGGCAAGCGGTCGAGGAAGACCTTCAGCAGCCCGGTGTAGGTGCCGTGCGCCTGCGGGGAGGCCACGAGCAGGACGTCGCTCTCGCGCACCTTCGCCAGAGCTGCCTCGACGGCGGCGGAGGTCTCCGAGAGCAGTTCGGCGCCGAGTTCGGCGATGTCGATGACGTCGGGGCGGGAGTCGACACCCGCGCGGGCGGCGACCTCGGAGGCCGCGCGCAGGGCGGCGTCGCGGACGGAGGAACGGATCTGGGGGGCGGCGACGAGCACGGTGAAGCGGGTCATGCGAGAACTCCTGGGTTCGAACAGAGCGAGCCGGGATCGGAGGAGACACCAGCCGGGGAGGACGGCGGGTCGGTTGACACCGGAAGGAGGGGTGACGAACGTCCTTGGACTCTCGCGGTTCCTCGCCTCCGACACGGGGGAGCGGACCACGCTGTCCGAAAACCGCCCGTGTCGGGCCTGGCAGGTCTGCTGCGGCGACCGCGGGGCGGTCCCCGCAGAACCCAGGGGAAGAGATGAGCGTCCGGTGTCTGCGACAGGGCACGTGCGACGGGGCACGAGAGGCGCGGGGCGAAACCCCGCAGGGCGCTAGCTACGACAGAGCGCGCTCGCCTGCTGTCTCAGATCGACATGCAGGCGCTGGACAAGCAGCTCACCGGCGGACATGTCTCCATCATGAAGCGCCCCGGCCGTTATCGTCAATGCGTGCGCGCGCACCACGGTGGGCGGTCCACCCCTCGGACAGCCGTCCCAGGAAGCGGGATCGCCCAGCTCCGCAGGCAATACGGAAGCCCGCGGTGACGGCTCCGAAGGCCTGTGTAATGTGCGACACACACCGACGAGACGAGCACGAGGAACCCCTCACATGGCCCACACCCCCGTCACACTCACCAACGCGCGCGTCGTGACCCCCGACGGGGTCCACGAGGGATGGCTGAGGATCGAGAACGGCCGCGTGGCCGCGCTGGGTTCGGACGAGCCCGTTCCCGGCGGCCGCGACCTCGGCGGCGCCTGGGTCGTCCCCGGCATGGTGGACACCCACGTCCACGGCGGCGCCGGGCACGCGTTCACCGAGACCGACCCCGAGGGCGTCCGTGAGACGATCGCGTTCAACCGCTCCCGGGGCGTGACCGCGCTGGTGGGCGGCCTCGTGGCGGCCACCCCGGAGGACACCCTGCTCCAGGTGGCGGCGCTTGCCGAACTGTGCGACGCGGGCGAGCTGGCGGGCATCTACCTGGAGGGCCCCTTCATCTCCCGGGCCAGGTGCGGAGCGCACGACCCCGACCTGCTCCGCGACCCCGACACCGCCGAGTTCGACCGCTGGCTCAAGGCCGGGCGGGGGCACGTGCGCATGGTGACGGTGGCCCCGGAGCTGCCCGGGGCACTGGACCTGATCGGCGCGGCGGCCTCCTCCGGCGTGGTGGCGGCGGTGGGGCACACCGAGGCCACCTACGAGCAGACGCTGGCGGCCTTCGACGCGGGGGCGTCGGTGGCCACCCACCTGTACAACGCGATGCGTCCGCTGGGCCACCGCGACCCGGGGCCGATCGCCGCCGCGCTGGGCGACGAGCGCGTGACGGTCGAGCTGATCCTGGACAACGTGCACGTCCACCCGGGAGCGGCCGGGCTGGTCTTCGACGCCGCGGGCGCGGACAGGGTGTCCCTGGTGACGGACGCGATGTCGGCGACGGGCCTGGGCGACGGCGAGTACACGCTGGGCGACCTGCGGGTGCGGGTGAGCGGCGGCGAGGCGCGCCTGGCGGAGAGCGGCACGATCGCCTCCAGCACGATCGTCCTGCCCCAGGCTGTGCGCAACGCCGCGCTGGGCCTGGGCGTCGGCGTGCCCGAGGCCGTGCGGTCGGCGTCGTCGGTTCCGGCCGCGGCGCTGGGGCTGGACGGGGTGGGCCGGATCGAGGTCGGGGGGCGCGCCGACCTCGTCGTGCTCGACGACGACCTCGAAGTCCGCGAGGTGGTGTACGAGGGCGCCTGGGTGGAGTAACGGCGTGTCGTAACCGCGTTACGGACTAGTAATATAACCCTGGGTGACAATGGCGACAGGGCATCGAGGAGAGCCACCACGCTCGACACGAAAGGATCTGCGCCATGGCCAAGTCGAGACAGACGAGGGACGAGCAGCCGACCCGTGTGCCCTCCGAGGAGCACGAGCACCTCGGCAAACTCGCCGCGGAACTGTCCCGTTACGACGTACGGGCGGACGTGGTCGACGAACAGTCGTCGCCGTGCCTGCGCGTGCGCAACCCGTCATCCGCGTGTGCGGTTGAGGACGTGGTCTGTGAGCGCCGAGAGCACGACTACGCGTTCATCGCCTCGTTCGGGGTCTACCTCGGCAGCAGTGGGAGTCTCGGCGTCACGGCCCACAAGGTCGCCTGGCTCGTGGGGGCCACCGAGGCGTGACGGCTACGCGGGACGGGTGCGGTGCGACCGGCACCGCACCCGTCCGCGTATCGGCCTGGCGTCCCCACGGAGCTTTACGACGTAGATTCCTGGAGGCCGTGCGGGAGGCCCGCACCCCGGCACCCTAGAGTCGTGCCGTCCCCATCCCCTCGACGGAAGGCGAGCCCGTGGACTACGTCAAGCTGGGCCGGACCGGACTCGACGTCTCCCGCGTCACCCTCGGCTGCATGAGTTACGGGGACCCCGCCAGGGGCACCCACGACTGGACCCTGGACGAGGAGGCCAGCAGGCCCTTCATCCGCCAGGCGGTCGAGGCGGGCGTCAACTTCTTCGACACCGCCAACACCTACTCGGACGGCAGCAGCGAGGAGATCGTCGGCCGGGCCCTGGCCGAGTACGCCGACCGCGACGAGATCGTGCTGGCCACCAAGGTGTTCGGCCGCACCCGCCCGGGCCCCAACGGCGGCGGGCTCTCGCGCAAGGCGATCCTCACCGAGATCGACCACAGCCTGCGGCGCCTGGGCACCGACTACGTGGACCTGTACCAGATCCACCGCTGGGACCCCACCACGCCGATCGAGGAGACCGTCGAGGCCCTGCACGACGTGGTCAGGGCGGGCAAGGCGCGCTACGTGGGCGCCTCCTCGATGCACGCCTGGCAGTTCGCCAAGGCGCTGAGGGTCGCCGACGTCAACGGCTGGACCAGGTTCGCCACCATGCAGAACCACTACAACCTGCTCTACCGCGAGGAGGAGCGGGAGATGCTGCCCCTGTGCGCGGACGAGGGCATCGGGGTCATCCCGTGGAGCCCCCTGGCGCGCGGTCGGCTCACCCGCGCGTGGGAGGAGGAGACGGCGCGCAGCCGCGGTGACGCGTTCGGCTCGCGGCTGTACGCGGAGGCGGACCGGTCGATCGCGGACGCCGTCGGCGCGGTCGCCCAGAGGCGCGGGGTACCCCGTGCGCGGATCGCCCTGGCCTGGGTGTCGCGGAATCCCGCGGTGACCTCGCCGATCATCGGCGCCACCAGGCCGCACCACCTGGACGACGCGATCGCGTCGCTGTCGCTGGAGCTGACCGACGAGGAGGTGGCGGAGCTGGAGCGACACTACACGCCGCGCCCGGTCTCCGGCTTCTGACACCGCCCGGCGCGGGGCCGTCCGCGGCCCCGCGCCCACGGCACGCGCCGAGGACGCCCGAGCCGTCCCGGAGCCCGCGGAGGCGCCCGGTCAGCCGCGCGCGGTGACGCGGATCTTGGACTGGCCGTGCGGGCGCTTCTCCCAGTCCTCCATGAACCGGGCCGACAGTCCGTGCTTCTCCGCGAGGGTGATCAGCGTTTCGGTCCGGTAGTAGAAGTCCTCCCGCAGCACCTGGTGCTCGGCTCCCTCGGTCCGGTCGTAGGTGAAGTCGAAGAACCCGCCCGGCGCCAGGATCCGCTCGACGTTGGCCAGGCACTCGTCGATCACCTCGATGGGCGAGTGCGAGAACACGCTGTGCGCGTGGACGACGTCGAAGTGGCCCTCCGGCAGGAAGGAGAAGGTCAGGTCCCGGGTGATGGTCAGGTGCGGCAGCTTCTCCTGCAACCCGCGCTCGGCCAGCACGCCCTTGGCGGCGATGAGGATGTCCGGGGAGATGTCGATCCCGTAGTAGCCGCCCGGGTCGAGGTAGTCGATCAGCCGCCATCCGGCGCGCAGGTTCCCGCAGCCGATGTCGAGCATCCGGTGCTCCGGTCTGAGACCGTGTTCGACCAGGTAGTCGAACTGCATCTGCCCCAGCGCCAGCCAGCGCTCCTGGCTCTGGCTGCCCACGGCCGACCTGGGGTCGCGGGCGGCGTCGGAGGCCATCACCGCCCGGTAGTAGTCCACGTGGTCGCGGTGGGTCAGGCGCAGCCGCAGGTCACGGGCGGAGCGGCGCACGTACGGCACCACCTTGCCGGGGTTGCGCAGCGCGTAGCGCACCTTGTGCACCAGGGAGGATCGGTTGGCGTTGAGGGAGGCGGCTGTCTTCTTCGGCATCGGAAGGCTCTCGGTCGAAGGCTTTCGCTCACCCGCGGATACGGGGGGCCGGGGGGTCAAAGAGGATAACGCTTTCGTCGCGGCCCCGGTTCACCGCCTCGGATCCGACCGTACCCGGAAAGTCACCGGGAGTGCGGTACCTCCGCCCTCCCGAAGCGCCCGGGTCCCCGCGACCAGGAGGTCGGGCGAAGCCGTGCCCCGAGAAGACGAAAGGCCGCACCGGCAGCAGCCGAGCGGCCCACAGGGGTTCCGGAAGAGCATCGCGGACAGCCCCGCCCACAGGGGGCACCTCAGAAAGCTCGGGCCCCGAGAAGCATCGCGGACAGCCCCGCCCCATGCGGCGAAGCCTCACGTCGTCAGGAACACCCCCCACCCCGCCGACCAGAACGGCCCCGACCACAGGGGGGTACCTCGGGGGGATCGGGGGTCTCCCCCCGGAAAACACGAAGGACGACCCGGCGAGGCGGCCGAGGGCCGCCGAGCAGGGTCGTCCTGAGTCCTGTGGAGGTGGCGGGAATCGAACCCGCGTCCTTCAGCACCGAGCCAGGGCTTCTCCGGGTGCAGTCCGCGCTGTCGTTCTACTCGGCCTCAGCGCTTGCACGGACACATCGCTGACAGGCCCAGCCACGAAGATGTCCCGCTCAGGCCCCGTGGCCTGATCTGAGCGGTAAGTCATCTAGCTGATGCCGGGATCTGGGCCGATGACGAGCCCAGGCCGACAGAGACGCTATCGCTTAGGCAGCGAGAGCGAACTCAGTGCGCTTAGAATTGGCACTTGTGTTTACGCGAATGCAGGATTAACGAGGTCACAAACGCAACCCTCGACCCGCTTCCCCTGGAACGACTACCGAAGTCGAAACCGATCACCCCCTGTGGAATTGTCACGGCCTCCCCGCCAGGCGGGGCGGCCGACATGCGAGCGGCGAACGCTCGCGCGTCCGTCACTCTACCTGTTGAACAGTACAGGGGCCAAGCTGATTCCCGGTAGCGGAGGGAAAACCGCGGCCGCCGGGCCCGGACGGGGAGAAACCCCCGCGGGCGCGGACGCAAGAGGTGGTCGACGCGGCCCGCGGGGGCGGTCGGCAGGGTCGGGCCGACCTTGGGAAACGACAGGATCTCCCCCGAGATGAGGTCCTGCCCCTCACTGGTCCGCTACCCCCTGTCGCGGCCCAGTCATAGGGGAAGACGCGGGCGGACCCCCGGGAGGTTGCCCGAGGGTCCGCTCTTTGCCGGGTTCTGCCCTGTCCGGAAGAAACGATGACCGGAGCCGCCGACCGGTGGGCCCTACCAGCCGGTCTCCTCCGTGCCCGTCAGGTCGGCCTGGTTGGTCGGCCCCGTCGGTCCGGTCTGCGTCGGATCCGTCTGCTCCGAGGGCAGGCCCACGCCCTCGGTGGTCGTGGGACCGCCGGGCAGCTGCTCGCCGGTGGTCGGCCCGGCGGGTGCCTCCTCGGGCACCCCGTTGGCCATCCCGTTGAGGAAGGAGCCCGCGGCGTTCACCGCGTGCTGTGACACCAGGGTCGTCGCCGGGTCGGCCTCGGCCAGGACGGCGAAGGCCACGTCGTCCTTGTAGCCGACGAACCAGTGCAGCGAGGTGTCGCCCTGCTCCACGCGGGCCGCCTGCCCGTAGACCTCTCCCCCGGTGGCGAGAAGCTCGGGCATGCGGTTGGTCACCGCGTCGCGCAGCCCGGTGCGGACCACCTCCAGGTGGGCGTCGTCCAGGGTGGCGGCCCCGATCGGGTCCGGGCCCTCCTCGGGCACCAGGGCCGGAGCGTTCCACGTGCCGTCCGCGACCGTGGCGGCGACCAGGGCCATGGACAGCGGGCTGACCCGCACGCCGTGCTCGCCGATCATGGCCGCGGCCACGTTCTCCTCACCGTCCTCCACGGCCACCGAACCCGAGGAGGCCGGGACGGGCAGCTGCCAATCGGCGCCGATGCCCATCCGTCCGGCGGTCTCGGCGATCGCCTCCGGGCCCACCTCGGCGCCCAGGCCCGCGAAGCCGACGTTGCAGCTGAAGGTGATGTTGCGGGCCAGGGTGGCCTGGTCGAGCAGGGCCCCGCCGCCCGGGTTGACGAAGGTGCGTCCGCCGATCTCCGCGGAGTAGCCGCAGGGCACCTCGCTCTCGGGGGTGGCCGCGCCCGACTCCAGGGCGGCCAGGGCGGTGACCATGCCGAAGGTGCTGCCCGGCAGGTAGGAGCCGGTGAAGGCGTTGTCGTCCGCGGTGCTGCCCGAGGCGCTGGCAGCGGCCAGGACCTCGCCGCTGCCGGTGTCGACCGCCACCAGGTAGCCGTTGCCCGGCACCGTCGCCAGCGCGTTCTCGGCGGCCCGCTGCACGTCCAGGTCCAGGGTGGTGTCGATGGCCCCGCTGAGCGAGCCCTCCCACGCCTGCAGGACGTCGGTGACCTGTCCGTCCTGGTCCAGGGAGACCACCTGGGTGGTGCCCGAACCGGCCAGCTCGTGCTGGAAGATGTTCTGGAGCCCGTTCAGGCCGACGGTGTCGCCCGCCTGGTAGGAGCCGGGCACGCGGGAGGAGACCCGGTGCTCGGCGGTCCCGGCGACCTCGCCCAGCAGGAACGGCGACACCGAGGGCGTCAGGTTGACCTGGACCTCCTGGGTGTCCACTCCGGAGATCCGCGAGGCCTCGCTCAGCAGCGTCTCGTCCACGCTGGAGCCGCGCATGAGCACCAGCGGCTGGAACTGCTCGGGCGGCGCGGAGCGCACCCGGTTCAGGAGCGGGTCGGGGTCCTCGTCGAGGAGTTCGGCGAGCTGGGTGACCCCGGCCTCCTTGTCCTCCATGTCCGCGGGGTAGACGCCGAAGGCCGTCACGCTGTCCGCGGTGACCAGCGGCTCGCCCTCGCGGTCGAGGATCTGGCCGCGCTCCTGGCTCTCGTAGCTGACCGCGAGGCGCTCCTGCTCGCTCAGGTCGGGGTGCAGCACGCTCGTGGACCAGGAGATGCGCCAGCCGTCGGGGCCCCACTCCAGGGGCATGCGCCCGGTGTAGTTCCAGGTCGGGTCGCCGATGCCGAGGTCGGCGTTGACGCCGAACTCGGCCTGCGCCGAATCGCCCTCGCGGGAGATGGGTCCGAGCTGGAACCGCAGGGAGGCCAGGTCGAGCTGCTCGCGCATGTCCGTGAGGGCCGCGGACACCTGTGCGGGGTCTCCGTCGGTGTAGGCGGCGGCGGTCTCGTGGTCACCGTCCTGCCAGGCGAGCAGGAAGGACCTGACCGCCACCTCCGGACTGGGGTGCGGTGTGCACGCGGCCAGGGCGGCGGCGAGGAGCAGGCCGCTGCCGGCGGCCGTGAACCGGCCGAGGGGACGGGGGGACACCGTGTGTGTTCCTTTCGGGTGCCTCATCGACGGCGGCGCAGGGCGCGTTCCATGTCGCGCTTCGCCTCGCGCTCGGCGATGTCGTGGCGCTTGTCGTACTCACGCTTACCGCGGGCCAGAGCGATCTCCACCTTGGCGCGCCCGTCACTGAAGTACAGGGACAGCGGGACGAGCGTGAAGCCGGGTTCCCGGGTCTTGCCGATCAGCCGGGAGATCTGCTCGCGGTGCAGGAGTAGCTTACGCGATCGTCGGGCGGCGTGGTTGGTCCAGGTTCCCTGGGAGTACTCGGGGATGTGGACGTTCTCCAGCCACACCTCGCCGTCGTTGATGTGCGCGAAGCCGTCCACGAGGGAGGCGCGGCCCTGCCGCAGCGACTTGACCTCGGTACCGGTGAGGACGAGGCCCGCCTCGTAGGTCTCGTCGATGTGGTAGTCGTGCCGGGCCCGGCGGTTCTGCGCGATGAGCTTGCGCCCGGTCTCCCGTGCCACAGATGTGTCCCTTCATACGTCCGGGGGGCACGAGGCCCCCCGGTGTCGAATCCTCCCCGCCCCAGGCGGCCGCGTCAGATCTTGAGGTAGCGGCGCAGGGTGAGGAACGAGGTGATGGTGCACAGCAGGATGCCGAGGATCATCGAGACGCCGATGACGTACATCAGCGAACCCGCGCCCAGGGCCACGTCGAACTGGAACCAGTCCTCGATCTGCGTGAGCAGGGTGTAGCGGGTGGCCACGATGAAGCCGGAGGCGATCAGACCGCCGATGAGACCGGCGACCGCGCCCTCCAGCAGGAACGGCAGCTGGATGTAGAAGTTCGACGCGCCGACCAGACGCATGATGCCGGTCTCCCGGCGGCGGCTGTAGGCCGACAGCCGGATGGTGTTGCCGATCAGCAGCGCGGCGGCGGCCAGCTGGACCCCCGCGAGCACGAGGGCGGCCGCGCGCAGGCCGTCCAGCAGCCCGAAGAACTGCTCCAGCACGATCTCGTCGTCGGAGATGCTGTCGACGCCCGGGGCGCCCTCCACCGCGGAGCGCACGGTCTGGTACTGGGAGGGGTCGGTGAGCTGCACCCGGTAGTTGTCCGGGATGTCGCCCTCCTGCGCGGCGTTGGCCAGCGCCTCGTTGGAGGGGCCCAGCCGGTCCTGGAAGTCCTGCCAGGCCTCGGCCGAGGTGAGGTAGGTGTACTCCTGCACCTGGGCCAGGCCGTCGAGGGTCTGCTCCACTGCCTGGCGGTCCTCGTCGGTGGCCGGACCGTTCTCCTGGCAGGCCGTGGTGGGCGAGATCTCGGTGCACATGTAGACGGTGAGCGTGATCCGCTCGTCCCAGTAACTGCGCATCTCGGAGACCTGCTGGTTGACCAGTAGACCGGCGCCGAAAAGAGTCAGTGAGATGGCCACCGTCGTGATGACCGCGATGGTCATCGTCAGGTTTCGGCGAAGGCCGATCCACGTCTCGGAGAGAACGAATTGTGCTCGCATGATCTGTTAAAGGTCCATCCTTCGGGGCTTCGCCGCGCCGGTCCTCGCAGCGGGAGGTCAGTACGCCTGGCCGTAGACGCCGCGCGTCTGGTCGCGCACTACCAAGCCCTCTTCAAGCTCGATCACGCGCTTGCGCATCGAGTCGACGATGGCGGCGTCGTGGGTCGCCATGACGACGGTGGTGCCCGTGCGGTTGATTCGGTCCAGCACCTTCATGATGCCGATGGAGGTCGCGGGGTCGATGTTGCCCGTGGGCTCGTCGGCCAGCAGGATCTGGGGACGGTTGACGAACGCGCGGGCGATGGCCACGCGCTGCTGCTCACCGCCGGAGAGTTCGTTGGGCATCCGCCCGGCCTTGCCCTCCAGGCCGACGAGTTCGACCACCTCGGGGACGACCTTGCGGATGAAGCGGCGGGGCTTGCCGATGACCTCCAGCGCGAAGGCGACGTTCTCGAAGACGTTCTTGTTCGGCAGCAGGCGAAAGTCCTGGAAGACACAGCCGATACGGCGGCGCAGGTGGGGGACCTTCCAGTTGGACAGGCGCGCCAGGTCCTTGCCGGCGACGTGCACACGTCCCTTGTCGGGCTTCTCCTCCTTGAGGACCAAGCGGAGGAAGGTCGACTTGCCGGAGCCGGACGGGCCGACCAGGAAGACGAACTCGCCCTTGTCTACGTCAATGGAAACGCCGTCGAGCGCGGGGCGCTTCTGGGTCGGGTAGACCTTGGTGACGTTATCGAAGTGGATCACAGGCGCATCACAAGGTTCTCGAAGGTATGGGCACCCGCAGTGGAGGGCACTCCGCGCGGGATCGTACCGGCCACATGGCCAACCGACAGTGTAGAGGGGGGAGCGGCCCGGATTGTCCCGGTCGCCTCACACCCGAAGATCAGTGCACCATCGGACAACAGCCTCGAGCATATCGGAGGCGTCAACCGATGATAACGTTCACATATAGCATTTTCGGTAAAACTGCGGAGACGTGATCATCACCATTGGGACACAATGACCACATGTGTCCCGCCTGCTCACCCGGGGTGCCGCCGCCGCGACCGGGCGTGTCCTCGGCCCCCTCCGGCACCGGCCCGGCCGCGGGAAGCCCCGGCGCCCGCGGGCGCCGGGGCGCGCGTCCGGCTCGCGGCCGCGTCCCCGGGCGGGGCGGCGGCGCGGTGACCGCACCGCGGCGCCTACGACGGGTTCGCTCGTGCCCACCCGCCGCCCGCCACCACCCTCGACGGACGCCTGCGGCGCGGTTCCCCCACGGAAAACCCGCCTCCGCCACCTCCGGAACCCCGTCGGCGCCCGAACCGACCCCCCGCACAGCCGAGGCCGGTTCAGAAAACGGAACCTAGGCGTCCTCGGAACGCTCCCGGCTGCGCATCCAGCGGATCTCGGCGTCGATGAACTCGTCGATGTCCCCGTCCAGCACACCCGAGGTGTTGCCGGTCTCGGCGCCGGTGCGCACGTCCTTGACGCTCTGGTAGGGGTGCAGGACGTAGTTGCGCATCTGGGTGCCCCAGCTGCTCACCGAGTCGCCGCGGATCTCGTCCAGCGCCGCCTGCTCCTCCTCGCGCTTGCGCGCCAGCAGCTTGGCCTGGAGCATCGACATGGCCGTGGCCTTGTTCTGCAGCTGCGACCGCTCGTTCTGGCAGGACACCACGATGCCGGTCGGCAGGTGGGTGATGCGCACCGCCGAGTCGGTGGTGTTGACGCCCTGGCCGCCGGGGCCGCTGGAGCGGTACACGTCCACCCGCAGGTCGCCGTCGTCGATCTCGATGTGGTCGCTCTGCTCCACCACCGGGACGACGTCCACGCCCGCGAACGAGGTCTGGCGCCGGTTCTGGTTGTCGAACGGCGAGATGCGCACCAGGCGGTGCGTGCCGTGCTCGCCGCGCAGGGTGCCGTAGGCGAACGGGGTCTTGACGGCGAAGGAGGTGGACTTGATGCCCGCCTCCTCGGCGTAGGAGGTCTCGTAGACGTCCGTGGGGTAGCCGTGCCGCTCGGCCCAGCGCAGGTACATGCGCTGGAGCATCTGCGCCCAGTCCGCGGCGTCCACGCCGCCCGCCTGGGAGTTGATCGTGACGATGGCCTCGCGCTCGTCGTGCGGCCCGTTGAGGAGGGTGCGCACCTCCAGCTCGCCGATCTCCTTGCGCAGCTGGTCGAGCTCGCGGTCGGCCTCGACCCTGGTGTCGGCGTCGTCCTCGGCCTCGGCCAGCTCGTAGAGCACGCCGAGGTCGTCGAGCCGCTGGCCGATGCCGTTGATCTTGTTGACCATGGACTCCAGGCTGGAGAGCTGGCGCGTCACCTTCTGCGCGTTGTCCTGGTCGGCCCACAGCTCGGGGTCCGCGGACTGCTCGCGCAGTTCGGCGATCTGGGTGTGCATGGCCTCCAGGTCCAACACGGCGCTGACGCTCGCCAGGGTCGCCGCGAGGTCCTTGATCTTCTCTGCTGGGTCCAGTTCTGCCACGGACCCCAGTGTAGGCCCCAAACAGGGGACGGGCTCCCCGCGCGCACCGGCGCGGGGAGCCCGTCGGGGTCGGACGGCGGGGCCGGGCCCTGGTGGGCCGCCCCTCCGGGGCGTCAGTCCACCAGGCCGCGGAAGGACCGCAGCGCCACGGACAGCGTGGCCAGGTCGAAGCGCTCGTTCTCCTGGATCTCCGACAGCGTGATCCCGGCGCGCTGCACCCGGTCGCGGTTCTGGTCGATCCACGCGGCGATCAGCTCGGAGGGCTCCTGCGCCGGACCGCTCTCCAGAACCCGCGCGGTCAGGTCGGCGTGCGCCGCGTACAGGTCGTCGCGCAGCGAGGAGCGCGCCGTCGTCACCCACCGGTCGTCGCGCGGCAGGTCGATGATGCGCTCGCGCCACCAGCTGATGTTGAGCCGGTCGGCCAGCTCGAAGTAGAGCTCGGCGACCTTCTCCACCGGGCGACCGGTGCGCTGGGCGATCTCCACCAGGTCCAGCGTGGAGTAGGCGGGCACCATCACGGCCACCTGCTCGGCCAGCTCGGTCGGCACGCCCATCGACGTGTAGCGGTCGCGGCGCTCGACGAAGGCCTCGCGGTCGCGTCCCCGCAGCAGCTCGACCAGCTGCGGCAGCACCTCTCCCACGCCGTCGGCGAAGTAGCCGATCTCGCTGCTGATGTCGAAGGGGAAGGTGCGGTTGCGCAGCAGCCACCGGGCGGAGCGCTCGGCGAGCTTGCGCGCCTCCAGCAGCAGGACGAGCTGGCTGTCCATCGAGATCTCGTGGTCCAGCTCCTCCAGCCTGCTCCAGAACCGGCGCAGCCCCAGCACGTCCTGCACCACCAGGTAGGCGCGGGCGATGTCGGCGGAGCTGGAGCCCAGTTCCTCGTTGAGCCGGAACGCGAAGGTCAGACCGGAGCGGTTGACCATCTGGTTGACGACCTGGTTGACGATGATCTCCCGGCGCAGCGGGTGGGAGTGCACTCCCTCGGCGAAGCGCTCCGACCGCAGGGGCGTCGGGAAGTACGCCGTCAGGGTGTCGGTCAGGTAGGGGTCCTCGGCCAGGTCGGACAGGTCGAGCTGGTCCTTGAGGCTGATCTTGGTGTACGACAGCAGCGTGGCGAACTCCGGGCTGGTCAGGCCCCTGCCCGCCGCGCGCCGCTCCGCGATCGTCTTGTCGGAGGGCAGGTCCTCCTGCTTGCGCTTGAGCACCCTGGTGCGCTCCAGGTGGCGCATGTACCGGCCGTGGACGTGCAGCATCTGGCCGTCCTGCTTGCGCGCGGCGGCCAGCACGGTGTTCTGCGCGTCGTTGTTGTCCAGGACCAGCTCGGCGACCTCGTCGGTCATGTCGATGAACAGCTGGTCGCGGTCGGCCTTGTCCAGCTTGCCCGACCGCACCTCGCGGTCCAGCATGATCTTGATGTTGACCTCGTGGTCGGAGGTGTCCACGCCGGCGGAGTTGTCGATGAAGTCGGTGTTGATCCGGCCGCCCGCGCGGGCGAACTCGATCCGCGCGTCCTGGGTCAGGCCCAGGTTGCCGCCCTCACCGACCACCTTGACGCGCAGCTCGCTGGCGTCCACGCGCAGCTGGTCGTTGGCCTTGTCGCCCGCGTCCGCGTGCGTCTCGGTGCTGGCCTTGACGTAGGTGCCGATGCCGCCGTTCCACAGCAGGTCGACGGGCGAGGTGAGCACGCACCGGATCAGCTCGTCCGGTGTGAGGCTGTGCACCCCCTCCTCGATGCCCAGGGCCTCGCGCACCTGCGGCGTGATCGGCACGGACTTGGCCGTGCGCGGGTGCACGCCGCCGCCCTCGGAGATGAGCTTGGGGTCGTAGTCCTCCCAGGTGCTGCGGGGCAGGTCGAAGACGCGCTTGCGCTCCACCCAGGAGGTGTACGGGTCGGGGTCGGGGTCCAGGAAGACGTGGCGGTGGTCGAAGGCCGCGATCAGCCGGATCTGCTGGGAGAGCAGCATGCCGTTGCCGAACACGTCGCCGGACATGTCGCCGATGCCGACGACGGTGAACGGCTCCTCCTGCACGTTCACGCCCATCTCGCGGAAGTGGAACCGGACCGACTCCCAGGCGCCGCGCGCGGTGATGCCCATGGCCTTGTGGTCGTAGCCGACCGAGCCGCCGGAGGCGAAGGCGTCGCCGAGCCAGAAGCCGCGCTCGGTGGAGATGGCGTTGGCGGTGTCGGAGAAGGTGGCGGTGCCCTTGTCGGCGGCGACCACGAGGTAGGAGTCGTCGCCGTCGTGCAGGACGGTGCGCTCGGGGTGCACGATCTCGCCGTCCACGAGGTTGTCGGTGACGTCGAGCAGGCCGCTGATGAACTGCTTGTAGCAGGCCACGACCTCGGCCATCACCTCGTCGCGGGTGCCGTTCTGGGGCAGCCGCTTGCACACGAAGCCGCCCTTGGCGCCGCTGGGGACGATGACGGAGTTCTTGACCATCTGGGCCTTGACCAGGCCCAGGATCTCGGTGCGGAAGTCCTCGAAGCGGTCCGACCAGCGCAGCCCGCCGCGCGCGACCGCGCCGAAGCGCAGGTGCACGCCCTCCACGCGCGGGGAGTAGACGTACATCTCGAACCGGGGCCGCGGGTGGGGCAGGTCCGGGATCTCCTGCGGGTCGAGCTTGAGCACCAGGTAGGGGTGGCCCTGGTAGTGGTTGGTGCGCAGGGTGGCGCGGATGGCCGCCAGGAACGAGCGCAGGATGCGGTCGTGGTCCAGGCTGGCCACGGCCTCCAGTTCGCCCTCGACCTTGCCGACGAGGACCTCGGCGCGCTCGTCGCGGCCCTCGCCGGGCTGGTCGGGGTCGAAGCGGGTCTCGAACAGCTCGACCAGCAGGTTGGCGATCCCGACGTTGGCCACCAGAACGTCGGCCAGGTACTCGGGCGTGAACGTGGATCCGGTCTGGCGCAGGTACTTGGCGTAGGCGCGCAGCACGGTGAGCTGGCGCCAGTCGAGGCCGGCCCGCACCACCAGGGCGTTGAAGCGGTCGCTCTCGCCCAGGTCGCGCCAGGAGGCGTCGAAGGCCTCCTCGAACAGGCACTTGAGGCGCTCGGGGGCCAGGTCGGACTCGGGGATCGGGCCGAGGCCGAAGTCGTAGATCCACACCCGGCCCACGTCCCGGACGGTGACGTCGTAGGGCCACTCGTCGACGACCTCCACGCCCAGGTTCTCCAGGACGGGCAGGACGCGCGAGAGCGAGATGGGCTCGCCGATCCGGTAGAGGCGGAACCGCCAGCAGCCGGGGTCGGCGTCCTCGCGCTGGTACAGGACCGCGGAGAACTCCCCGTGGCGCCGACCGGGGTCGGTGCGGGCGAGGAGCTTCTCCAGCTCGCGGATGTCGCCCGCCGCCGTGGCGGGGCTGTTGTCGACCTTGTAGGCCTCGGTGAGGCCGCCCGAGTAGCGCTCCTTGAACTCGGTGGCGCGCACGGGGCCGAAGGCCGAGGCGAGGGCGTCGTCGAAGTCCAGGTCCCAGGAGCGGGCCGCCTCGCGGACCTTCTCCTCCAGGGCGACCTGGTCGATGTCGGCGAGGGTGCGCCCGTGCTGGGCGCGGGCCACCAGGTACAGGCGGGCCAGCGGGGCGGCCCCGATGAGCACGTTGTGGTCCATCGTGGCGCCGTGGAAGGCCTCGGCGAGGACGTCCTGGATGTCCAGGCGCACCCGGGTGCTGTACTGGTCCCGCGGCATGTACACGAAGCAGGACATGTACCGGCCGCCGTAGGGGTCGCGGCGCATGAACAGCTTGGTGCCGCGCCGGTCGCGCAGGCGCAGGACCCCGCGGACGATGTTGTACAGCTCGCCCACGGGGATCTGGAGGAGTTCCTCTCGGGGGAAGGTCTCCAGCAGTTCGATGAGGTCCTTGCCGTCGTAGCTGTCGGCCTCGAACCCGGCCAGGGCCAGCACCTCGGCCTGCTTGCGGCGCATGATGGGGATCTGGGCGATGCTGGTGGTGCTGGCCTGGGAGGTGAACAGGCCGAGGAACCGGCGCTCGCCGACGATGTTGCCCTGGGCGTCGAACTTCTTGACGCCGATGTAGTCCAGGTACTTGGGGCGGTGGACCGTGGCGCGCGAGTTGGCCTTGGTCAGGACCAGGACGTAGGGCTCGCGGGCCTTGCCGCGGATCTCGGGGGGCAGGGCCGCGAAGCTGGTGGAGGCGGGCGAGTCCATGCGCAGGACGCCCAGGCCCGATCCGGGCTCGGGGCGCAGGGAGTCGTCGCCGTTCTCGTCGGTGACCAGGGTGTACTCGCGGTAGCCCATGAAGGTGAAGTGGCGGCCCGCGATCCAGCGCAGGAAGTCGACGCTCTCGCCGATCTCGCGCGGGTCCACTCCCCCGGCCGCGAGCCGGTCGGGGTAGGCCGCCAGCTCGTCGGCGATCCGGATGGCCCGGTCGCTCATCTTGCCGGCGTCCTCGTCCACGTAGCGCACGTCGGCCAGGACGGACTCGACCCGGGCGGTGATCTCGCGCAGACGCTCGGGGTCGGGCTGCGGGTCGATCTCGATGTGCATCCAGGACTCGTCGATCGGCAGCAGGCCCTCGCCGCCGGCCTCCGGCTCCACCCGGACCAGGCGGCCCTCCAGGTCGCGGCCGACGGTCATCTGGGGGTGGATGATCAGCCGGACCCCGGCACCGAGGTCGCTGAGGGCCATGGTGACGGAGGAGACGAGGAAGGGGGCGTTGTCGGTGACGATCTCCACGACGCCGGTCTGCTGGTCCCAGCCGTCGCGCTCGGCGTCGGGGGTGTAGACGCGGACCTTGGCCCGTCCGGCGGCGCGCCGGGCGCCGAAGGAGCGGTGGGCCTCGGCCGCGCCGCAGATCTGCTCGGGGGAACGGCCGCTGATCTCCTCGGGGTCCGTGTGCCGGTAGTACACGGGGAGGAAGCGGCGGACGGCGTCGGCCTCCTCGGGGCTGATGCGCGCCCCGGGGGACCACTTGGCGGCCGCCTCACTGAGCAGCTTCTGGAGCTGGACGTCGGATTGCCCGGACATAGGGATCTCTCACTCCTTTGTGAGCAACGTCGCACGAGTGCCGGCGGAACGACCGGTCATATGACCTGTGAACTTCTGGGCCACTGCGTGATTCGGTGTGAACTCCCTGGGCCGCAAGGAGCCCACGACCGTGGTGGTTCGGATTGGGGTCGCGGGGCGCCGGACCTCGTTGTCCCCGCCCCGCCCGGTGCCAAGGCTACTGGCTTTCGGGCCCGGGGGCAGGACCAACACCGTTACAGGGCGGTTGCGGAGTGTTAGAAACAGATTGCGGTGATCGGTGACTGCGTACACGGGCCACCACCTACCCCCGAACAGGGGGGACATGTCGTTACCGAGCCGTTGCCTGGTGGACCGCGGTCATCACGGCCCGGGGGTCGGTCAGGTCGGGCAGGACGACGACCGCTCCGGCCTCGCGCAGCTGGCCCTCGGTGGTCGAGCCGTTGAGCACCGCGACCGGGGTCGCGCCGCCGATCACGGCGGCGCGCACGTCCGGGGCGGAGTCGGTGATGAAGACCGTCTCCTCCTCGGAGTAGACCCGGCCGCCCTCGCCCGAGGCGTGCAGGCGGATGGACTGGATGAGGCTGGACTTGGGGTAGTTGACCGAGCCGTAGCCGCCGATGGCCAGGTTGAGGTAGGTGTCCAGTCCGAAGGCGACCAGTTTGGCCGTGGCGTTGGCGCGGGTGCTGCCGCTGACCACGGTCTGGACGGTGTCGGGCATGGAGGTCACCGCCGCCAGCGAGGCCGCGGCGCCGGGCATGACGCGGCCCTTGGAGAGCAGCTCGTCCGAGCGGTTGCCGAAGGACTCCTCCAGGGCGTCGAGGAACTCGCCCAGGGAGCCGGTGTCGGGTTCGACGTCGACGTAGTTGCGGGCGCAGAACTCGAAGAACATCTCCGAATCGGTCCGGCCCGCCGACGAGGTCAGGTAGACGAGGGGCTCACCGGTGACCTTCTCGAAGGCCTCGGCGTAGGCCGCCCTCGTCACCCGTCCCACGTCGAGGAGGGTGAGGTCGATGTTCCATAGCACCAGGCGGCTGATGGCGAACTCCTCGGGGCGCGACGGGGTGGGGCCCCTCCATCTTGCCGTATGGGCGCACAAGGGCGGAAACCTCCGTCCGGGTCCTGCCGGGAGGCGGGAGGGCGGTCGCGCCGGGTCGGCCCCCGGGGGCCGGGATCCACGTCCCCGACGGCCGAGGTGGGCACGCCTTCGCGCCCCCGCCCCATCAGCGGGCCTCCGGCCGTCGGCCTACGGCCGCGTGGTCGAGGCCTCCTCGACGAGGTAGCGCAGCTCCTGGACCGCGAACCACATCAGTTCGTGGTCCTCCACCGCGCCCGAACCGGGGCCCTGGACGGCCGACGCCACGTCCGCGACGGCGTCGGCGTCGTCCACGTGCGCCGACGCCAGCTTCTTGATCGGAACGGCCCCGGTGACCCTCACCCGGACCACGCCCCGACCCGCGCGGCCCGCGCGCTCGACGACCTGGTCGGGCATGTTCGCGGCCAGCACCACCCGTCGCCGGGGAGCGCCGGAGTCGGCCGCCAGCAGCGCCAGCGACTCCCCGGCGGCGGCGTACATGGCCTCGTACTCCGCCTCCTCCACGTCCTCGTCCGGGCCGGGGTCGGCCGCGAACGCGGTCAGCGGCACGCCCTCCAGGCGCCCCTCCTCCAGCAGGCGAGCCAGGGCGGGGATGGTGCTGGGCAGGAAGACGTACATGCGAGCGGCTCTCCAGGATGCGGGATGGACACACCAAGTGTGCCAAACCCCGGGCTCAGGCCGCCCGCTCCCCGGGCACCGGGGGCGCGCCGTCGCCGTCCGGCGCCAGGAAGCGCTCCAGCTCCAGCCGCGTGGTGTCCACGTCGGTGTGCAGGATGCCGGTCATCCCGAGTTCCTCGGCCGTGCGGACGTTGTGCTCCAGGTCGTCGATGAACACGCAGTCCTCGGGACGCAGGCCGATCCGCTCGCAGGTGTGCAGGTAGATACGGTGCTCGGGCTTGCGCATCCCCACCTCGCCCGAGATCACCACCGCGTCGAAGGTGGTGTCGAAGTGCTCACGGGGGTAGCAGTTGCCCCAGGAGTTGGACAGCAGGGCGGTCACGGCCCCGGCGGTCCTGGCCTGGCGCAGGGCCTCGTACATGTCGTGCACGGGGTCGAACTCGCAGAACATGCGGTCGATCAGCCCCTCGGCCACCACCGGACCGCCGTGCGTGCAGCGCAGCAGGGCCGCCAGCTCGCGCTCGAACGCGCAGGTGTCGATCTCGCCCCGTTCCAGCGCGTGCACGAGGTTCTCCCCCTCGACGCTGCCGTCGAAGTAGGGCCGCATGACCTCGTGGTAGTGCTCGACGTCGATGCGGTCGGCGTGCAGCCAGGCCCGGATGCCCACGGGCAGCGGCGGCGTGAGGACACCGCCCCAGTCGCAGATGACCCCTCGCCGGGTGCCGTCCATCCGATCCCCTCCTCCGGTCGTCGGTGACCTCTCCCCCCAGACGCCCGCGGGTCGGGCGGGGAAGCGTTCTTCCCGTTCCCCGCCCGTTTCAACCCCCGGCGAAACCCGGCCGGTCAGGTGGTCAGCCCGGTCCCGATCTCCACGTCGGCCGCGGGGATGTCCACCGGCAGCTTGCCGGAGGGCTTCACCTGTCCGGCGACGACCCGCGCGGCGGCCGCCCGAGACACGTCCATGGACGAGTACACCGCCACGAACGCCTCCGCCTCCGGGAAGGCCGCCAGGTCGTAGGGCGTGCCCTGGGACACCACGACCACCGGCAGCCCCTCGGCGCGCGCGGCCTGGACCAGGCCGCTCTGCTCCGAGGCCCCGCTGCCGCCCCCGGTGCCCACGACCACGGCGTCGGCCCCGCTCTCCACCACGTCGATCCCGGCCTCGGTGAGCGCGGCCGCGATCTGCTCCGCGCCCGCCCCCTGGACGCGGACTCCGCTGCCCTCGGCCAGGGGCAGCAGGTCACCCTCGTTGCGCAGCAGGGTCGCGGAGGCGTCCGCCACGCGCTGGGCGGCCTCGGCGTGCCCGGGGTCCTCCAGGACCGCCGCGGCGCCCTGCGCGTCCACCGGTTCGGCCTCCAGGATCCCGCGCTTCTCCTTGAGCGCCAGGACGCGCAGCACGGACTCGTCGATGCGCTCCTCGGTCAGGCGGCCCTGATCGACGGCCTCGCGGATCGCGGACACCGCGGCGGCGGGGTCCGGCGGCATGAGCAGCTGGTCCACGCCCGCCTCCAGCACGCGCACGGCGATCTCGCCGTCGGAGTGGCGCTGGCGCACGCCCTCCATGTTGAGGGCGTCGGTGGTCACCACGCCGTCGTAGCCCAGCTCGCCGCGGAGGATGCCGTCGATCAGCTCCGGGGAGATGGTGGCGGGCTCGGGGTCCTCGCTCCCGTCCAGCTGCGGCATGAGCACGTGGGCGGTCATGATGGCGTCCACGTCCGCGTCGATGGCCGCCCGGAACGGCGGCAGGTGCTCGGCCTCCCACTGCTCGCGCGGCATGTCGATGACGGGCAGGCCGCTGTGGCTGTCCACGTCGGTGTCGCCGTGCCCGGGGAAGTGCTTGACCACCGACACCACACCGGCGCCGGAGTAGGCGTCCGACTCGGCGACGGCCATCCGCGCGACCAGGTCGGGGTCGGAGCCGAAGGAGCGGATGCCGATCACCGGGTTGCCGGGGTCGGTGTTGACGTCGGCGTCGGGCGCGTAGTTGAGGTTGACGCCCAGGGCGGTGAGCTCCTCGGCGGTGGTGGAGGCGCGCAGCTCGGCCAGCTCGGTGTCGCGGGTGGCGCCGACGGCCATCGCGTCGGGGAAGCGGGTGCCCACGGGCAGCCGGGCCACCAGGCCCTGCTCCTGGTCGATGCCGACGAACAGCGCAACGCCCTGCCCCTGGTCGGCGGCGAGGTCCTGCACGCCCGCCGACATGGTGGCGATCTGCTCGGCGTCGGTGAGGTTGGCGTCGAAGTAGATGAGGCCGCCGGGCCGGTAGGCCTCGATCTGGACGGCGTTCTCGGCGGCCGAGGTGCCCTGGGCGGTCAGGACCAGGAGCTGGCCGATCTTGTCGTCCAGGTCCATCTCGGACAGCAGCCGGGGGGCGAGCACGGGCTCGAAGGGTTCGGCCTCGGCCGACGGCTGGGTTGCGCGGTCCTCCTGCGAGGAACCCACCTCCTCTGTGGTGCATGCGGTGGCGATCAGTGCGAGTCCCACGCAGGCCGGGGCCAGGGCGTGCGGAACGGACAGTTTCATGGCGGACTTCATCTCCGGCGAAATCGTGGGTTCGCCGCCGGAGAATACCCGTTGTGGCAGGCCCAGAGGCGGAACCGCCGCCACGCGGGCGCGCGTGGCGGCGGTTCGGGGCCGCGTCGGGCGTGGTGCGCGGACCCGGGTCCGCGCGCCTTTCAGGCCCAGGTGAAGAGGGCGTCCCCCCGGTCGACCGAGCCGCTGGCCACCTCGCCCAGCGCGTCGGACGAGGCGTCCAGGGCGACCACCGGGACCACCGACGGCCTCCCCTGCGCGGCCACAGAACCCGGCGACCAGCGGACCACCGGGGTGCCCGCCTCGACCTCGTCGCCCTCGGCGGCCAGGAGGGTGAACCCCTCCCCCGCCATCTGGACGGTGTCGATGCCCAGGTGGACGAGCACGCCCCGGCGGTGGTCGGGCGCCATCACCACGAACGCGTGGGGATGCAGCTTGACCAGGGTCCCCGCGATGGGGGACACGGCGTCCTGGACGCCCTCCTGCCCGCCCTCCTGGCCGGGCTCGGGGTGGACGGCGACCCCGGGGCCGACCATCGACTGGGAGAAGACGGGGTCGGGCACCGTTTCGAGGGACAGCGCCGTTCCGGGCACGGGGGAGAGTACGCGCAGCGTACCGATCACGTCTGGCATGGGGGGTGTCTTCCCTCCCTGGAGGGTTTGATCCTTCCTGGCGGGGCCTATTCGAGCAGGTCCCGAATGTCGTCGGTGAGGGCGTCGGCCTCGGGACCGACCACCACCTGGACGACGTTGCCCGAGACCAGCACGCCGTGGGCTCCGGATGCCTGGAGGGCCTTCTCGTCCACGAGACCGGGGTCGGCCACCTCGGTGCGCAGCCGGGTGATGCAGGCCTCGATGTCCTCGATGTTGTCCGCGCCGCCCAGACCGGCGACGATCGCCGCTGCCTTGTCCGCCATGTGTCCTCCGTGTTCTGCCGTGGAACGGGGTGTACCCGAAACCTGAGGGCGAGCTTAGGGGCGGCGCACCGCGCGCACCAGGGTCGGGGTCCGGACGGGGTGTTGTGCTCCGCTCAGGAGGTCTGCGTGACCTTGTTCAGGCCGCGCGGGACGTCGGGGTTGTAGCCCAGGCGGCGGGCCAGGCGCTCGGTGAGCAGCTGGGCGGGGACGATGAGGTTCATCGGGGACACCCACTCGGGCATGTCGGGGACCGGCACGGACACGTCGCTGGCGGCGGCCAGGGCGTCGCCGCCGCCGAAGCCGAAGACCGGCGCCCCGGCGGAGCGGACGCGCTCGGCGAGGGAGACCGTGCCCTGGAGGGTCGGGCCGGTGGGCGCGGCCACCAGCAGCGCGGGGGTGCGCGGGTCCACCACGGCGATGGGGCCGTGCAGCAGGTCGGCGTAGGACAGGCCCATGGCGTGGAGGTAGCAGGCCTCCTTGAGCTTGAGGGCCGCCTCCAGCGCGGTGGAGAAGGCCATGCCGCGGCCGGAGATGACCGCTCCCTGCACGGCGACCATCCGCTCGACGATCTCCTCCAGGGCGTCCGAGGGCGCCGCGAGGGTCTCCTCGATGCCCTCGGAGACGCGGGTCAGGTCGCCGGGGTCCAGGTCGGCGCCCAGGCCCAGGGCCAGGACGGCGAGGGCGGCCAGCTGGGTGCTGTAGGTCTTGGTGGCGGGTACCGCGACCTCGCTCCCGGCCCGGGTGACCAGGGCGACGTCGGCCTCGCGGGCCAGCGGGGACTCCGCGCCGTTGGTGACGCCGACGGTGCGCGCGCCGCAGTCGGCGGCCCAGCGCATGGTCTCGACGATCTCCTCGGTCTTGCCGGACTGGGAGATCGCGACGGCCAGGACGTCGGACAGGTCGATCCGCGCCCCGTAGGTGGTGGCGATGGACGGCGAGCCCAGGGTGGCCAGGCGTCCGGTGTGCGCCTGGAGGAGGTAGCTGCCGTAGACCGCCGCGTTGTCGGAGGAGCCGCGGGCGATGAACAGCACGTGCCTGGTGCGGCGGCCCAGGGCCTCGATCTCGGGGCGCAGCGGCAGGAGTTCGGCGAAGGTGCGGCGCAGCGCCTCCGGCTGTTCGGCGATCTCGGAACGCATCACGCTCGTGGTGGTGGTCATGGAGGGCCCTTCCTGTGGGTGGCGCGGGCGGTGGACGCGGCGGAGCGCGCGCCTCGGCTGGCGGACGGCGGACAGGGGGTCGCGCGGGTGGTCCGGACTCCCGGGCGGACCCCTCGGTCTGCCCTGATAACAGGTGCGAACCGCCTGCCCTTGGGTGGATTGACACGCGGTCGGAGCTGTGGTCTAGTCCGGACTATACCAGTCGCGCCCGAATCGTCCCGGAGGTGCCCGGGCCGGGTGCGCCGGACACGCAGGGCCCGTCCGCGCTAAGGTCTGACGCCAACTCCACCCGCCGACCGAGAAGGCCACCCGCTCCATGTCGATCGACCCCAGCAACCCGCTGCCCAAGTACAGCCAACTGCGCGACCTGCTCCTGGACTGGATCACCGCGGCGGGGCTGGGCGTGGACGACATGATCCCCTCCGAGCGCGAGCTCAGCGCCACCTACGGGCTCTCGCGGATGACCGTCCGCCAGACCATCGACCTTCTGGTGGCCGAGGGGCGGCTGTACCGGGTCCCCGGCAAGGGGACCTTCATCGCCCGCCCCAAGATCGAGATGTCCCTGGTGCTGGCCTCCTTCAGCGAGGACATGCGCGCACGCGGCTTCGAACCTGGGGCCCGCGAGCTGATCCGCCAGGTCATCCCGGCGAGCGGGCACACCGCGCGCATGCTCGACATCGCGCCGGGCACCCTGGTGCACCACATCGAGCGCATGCGCACCGCCGACGACGAGCCGATGGCCGTGGAGCGCTCCAACATCCCCGCCGCCATGGTCCCGGGCCTGGAGGACTACGACCTCGCCGAACGGTCCCTCTACGAGGTGCTGGAAAACGAGTTCGACATCCTGTTGGATTCCGGGGAACAGACCATCGAGGCCGGGATCTGCGACTCGGCCGACTCCCGACTCCTCGGCCTGCCAGCTGGGAGCCCGGTGCTGGTGATGCAGCGCCGGAGCTTCGCCAACGGACAGTGCGTGGAACTGGCGCTGTCCACCTACCGTGCCGACCGCTACCAGCTGCACTCCCGGCTGGACCCCCGGCGGCACGGCGACTGAAGTCCCGCGCCCACGAGGCGCGTGCCCGAGGAAGGACCCCCCATGAGTTCGGACCAGACCCCGACACCGACCGCGTCGCAGCCCCCGGGCGGCGGCGCGGGCCGGTCCAAGCGCGGCTCGTCCACGCTCGCCGTCCTGCAAAGGCTCGGCCGCAGCCTGATGATGCCCATCGCGGTCCTGCCCGCCGCCGCGATCCTGCTCCGCCTGGGCCAGCCCGACCTGCTCGGCGCCGACGGCCTGGCCGGGCTCTCCGGGATGGGCTGGATGGAGCCGGTCGCGGGCGCCGTCGGCATGGCGGGCGACGCGGTCTTCCAGGCCCTGCCGCTGCTGTTCGCGATCGGTGTGGCGATCGGGTTCGCCAAGCGCGCCGACGGTTCGACCGCCCTGGCCGCGGTCGTGGGCTACCTGGTGTTCGACCGGGTGGCCACCTGGACGATGGTGACCTTCGACGGCGCCACGGGCGACCTGGGGTCGCGGCTGACCACGTACCCGCTGGCGGTGGACCCGGTCACACGCCAGCCCGTCACCGACCCCGAGGCCGTCAACGCGGTCATGCCGGTGATCAACCACGCGGTGAAGAACCCGACCGACGTGCTCGGCGGCATCGCGGTGGGTCTGGTGGCGGCCCTGCTGTGGCAGCGCTACCACCGGATCAAGCTGCCGACCTGGCTGGGCTTCTTCGGCGGCCGCAGGTTCGTGCCGATCGTGACGGCGCTGGCCGGTCTGGTGATGGGCGTGGTGCTCGGCCTGGTCTGGCCGGTCGTGGGCGGATGGATCCAGGACCTGGGCGAGGGCATCATCGGCGCGGGCGCGGTGGGAGCCGGAGCCTACGGGGTGATCAACCGCCTGCTGCTGCCGCTGGGCCTGCACCACGTGGTGAACTCGTTCATCTGGTTCGTGTCGGGCACCTACACCGCTCCCGACGGCACCGTGGCGCACGGCGAGATCACCCGCTACTTCGCCGGCGACCCGGACGCGGGCGGTCTGCTGTCCGGGTTCTTCCCGGTGCTGATGTTCGGCCTGCCCGGTGCGGCGCTGGCGATGTGGCTGGCCACGCCCAAGGCCCGGCGGACGCAGATCGGGTCGATCATGATCCCCGCGGCGCTGACGGCCTTCGCGACGGGCATCACCGAGCCGGTGGAGTTCGCGTTCATCTTCGTGGCCCCGGCGCTGTTCGCGGTGCACGTGGTGCTGACCGGCGTCTCGATGGCGGTGCTCAACGCGCTGGACGCCCAGTTGGGCTTCGGGTTCTCGGCGGGTCTGATCGACATGCTGTTGAACGCCACCAAGGGCAACACCCAGGGGCTGGGAGTGATCCTGTTGGTGGGCCTGGTGTACTTCGCGGCCTACTTCGGGATCTTCTACCTGCTCATCACCCGCTTCAACCTGCCCACACCGGGCCGGGAGCGCGATCCGGACGAGCCGGGCGAGACCGTGCGGGCGCGCACCGAGGCCGACACGGGCGGGGACCCGCCGGGGACCGGGGGGTCGGCCAAGGGCGGGACGGGCTCGTCCGGCTGACCCGCCGGGACGCCCGCGGGCCCGCGGCCCGAGACCCGTGCACGGGTTTCGGGCCGCTCGTGTCGGGGCATCCGACGCACCAGACCGGATTCATCGGCCTCCCGGGAGGTGGGCGATGTTCAGGAAGGACGTGGCGGAGGGCATCCACTGCGTGCGGGACGGGTACGTCAACTGGTTCATCGTCGAGGACGAAGGGCTGCTGACGATCGTCGACGCCGGGGTGGGGGGCTCGTGGGACTCCCTGCGGCGGGCCCTGATGCTGCTCGGGCGGCGGCCCCGGGACATACGCGCCCTGGTGCTGACGCACGGGCACTTCGACCACCTCGGGTTCGCGGAACGGCTCAGGTCCCAGATGGGCGTTCCCGTCCACATACACGAGAACGACGTTCCGCTCACACGGCATCCCCGCCAGTACGGGCACGCGCGCGCCCGCACCCCCTACTTCCTGACGCAGGTGAAGGCCTTTCCGATGGTCGCCTCGTTCGTGGGGCGGCGGGCGTGGTGGCCGAAGCCGGTCAGGGAGGTACACCGCTTCCGGGACGGCGAACTGCCGGTGCCCGGGGCGCCGCGGGCCGTTCCCACCCCGGGTCACACACTCGGCCACTGCGCCCTGCACTTCCCGGACCGCGGAGCGGTCATCGCCGGCGACGCCGTGGTGACCCTCAACCCGTACCGAGGCACGCACGGACCGCAGATCGTGTCGGGAGCGGCGACCGCGGACGAGGAGCGCGCGCTGGCGTCGTTGGGCGCGATCGCGGACACGGGCGCGCGGACCGTGCTCGTGGGGCACGGCGAGGAGTGGCGGGACGGTGCGGAGAGGATGGCCGAGCTCGCCCTTCGGCACGGCCCCTCCTGACACCGCCACGGCGTCGCGGGGACGGTCGGCCCGCGCCCTAGAGGAGGCGTTCGGCCAGCAGGCCCGCGCCGATGACGATCATGGCGGCCCCGGAGAAGCGGCTGACGGCGCGCGCGGCGGCGGGGCGGGTTCCCAGCACCGTGCGGGCGAGCACGCCCACGCACAGGTAGACCGCCCCGCAGCTGGCCGTGTGCACCAGGCCCAGGGTGCCGATCTGCGCGGCCATCGGCCACCCGCCCGCGGGGTCGGTGAACTGCGGCAGCAGGGCCAGGAACAGCAGCAGCGCCTTGGGGTTGAGACCGCTGACGCCGGTGCCGGTCAGCACCCGCGAGCCCCAGGAGGAGGGCACCGCCGCGCCGCCCGCTCCGGGCACCGCCGGACGGGCCAGGGTGGCCGCTCCGAGCCACACCAGGTAGACGGCGCCCGCCAGGGTCAGGCCGGTGAGCACGGCCGGTGTGCTGGCCACCAGCGCCGCGACCCCGCCCGCCACGACCCCGGTGAGGGCGACGTAGCCCAGCAGCAGCCCGGACACCGCCGGGAGCACCGAGCGGTCCCTCAGCCCGGCGGAGATGGTGTAGGCCCAGTCCGCCCCCGGTACCAGGATCAGCAGGACCGACACCGTCCAGAACGCCGCGACCGAAGCCGGTTCCACGGCCACCCCTCTCCTCGAAACTCCTGTTCAGAGGGGAAGAGTAGTCATAAAACGCCCGAAAATGGTTCTACTTCTTGCGGCTGGAACCGCCCTTGGTGGAAGAATCTCCTCCATGGACAACGTCGACCGGAAGATTCTTGCGGAGCTCCAGGAGGACGGCCGTCTGAGCGTCACCGAACTGGCCCACCGCGTCGGACTCAGCGTCTCCCCGTGCCATCGCAGACTGCGCGAACTCGAACGCGCCGGAGTGGTCAGCGGGTACCGCGCGGTCGTGGACGCCGAGGCGGTGGGGCTGGGCTTCCAGGCGCTGGTCTTCGTCACCATGCGCCAGGAGGACCGGGACACCGTCGCGGCCTTCGAGCGGGCGGTCGAGGACATCCCCCAGGTCGTCCAGGCCGAGCGCCTGTTCGGCGACCCCGACTACCTGCTGCGCGTGGTCAGCGCCGACCTGGCCGCCTTCCGCGTGCTCTACGACGAGTCGCTGGCCACCCTGCCCGGCGTCCAGCACCTGAGTTCGACGCTGGTGATGAAGCACGTCGTGCGGGAGCGGCCCCTGCCCGCCTGAACCCGGGCGCCCGTGTCCGGGCGGCGGACCGGAGTCCAGGACACGCCCGCGCAGCGGTCGGCGGACGCGCTCGGGCGCGGCTCCCGCGGGAGCCGCGCCCGAGCGCGTTGCGTTCCGGCTGCCGCCGGGGCCTACCGTCCGCCTACTTGGCGGCCGGGTCGCCGTGGCACTTCTTGTACTTCTTGCCGGAGCCGCACGGGCAGGGCGCGTTGCGCGCCGTGCCGGAGTACTCGTCGACCGTCTCGCTGTGGCGCTCGACGGTGCCGTCCTCACTCGGCGCGGAGTACTGGAGCCGGTTGGGCTGGTCCTCGCCGAAGCCGGGAACGACCACGTCCTCGGCGGGCTCGGCCTCCTCCACCGGGGAGGCGGCGTCCTCGGCCTCCTCGTCCTCCTCCACCGCGGTCGCGACGGCGGTCGCGCTGGCGGAGCCGCCGACGGCCGCCGCGGTCTTGGCCGCCGCGGCGGTGGTGAGGGCGGGCTCCTCCTTCTTGCGGACCTGCACCTCGACGTTGAAGAGGTAGCCGACGGACTCCTCCTTGATGGCCTCCAGCATCTGCTGGAACATGTCGAATCCCTCGCGCTGGAACTCGATCAGCGGGTTGCGCTGCGCCATGGCGCGCAGCCCGATGCCCTCCTGGAGGTAGTCCATCTCGTAGAGGTGCTCACGCCACTTGCGGTCCATGACCTGGAGGATGACCCGGCGCTCGACCTCGCGCATGGCCTCCTCGCCCAGCTCGGCCTCACGGGCCTCGTAGGCGGTGTTGGCGTCCTCCACCACGCGGTCCGCGATCACCTCGGTGGTCAGCGTGTGCAGGTCGCCGTTCTCCTCGATGAACTCGTCGACGGTGAAGCTGATCGGGTAGACCTGCTTGAACGCCCGCCAGAGCTTGTCGAGGTCCCAGTCGCTGGGGTCGCCGCTGGCGGTCTCCTCCACGACGTAGCCGCGCAGGACCTCCTCCAGCATGCTCATGACCTGGTCGCGCAGGTCCTGGCCCTCCAGGACCTTGCGGCGCTCGGCGTAGATGACCTTGCGCTGGCGGTTGAGGACCTCGTCGTACTTGAGGACGTTCTTGCGGATCTCGAAGTTCTGCGTCTCGACCTGGCCCTGCGCGGAGGCGATCGCCTTGCTGACCATGCCGGACTCGATGGGCTGGTCGTCCGGGATGTTCAGCTGGTTCATGAACGCCTCCAGACGGCTGCTGTTGAACAGGCGCAGCAGGTCGTCCTGGAGGGAGAGGTAGAAGCGGGAGATGCCGGGGTCGCCCTGACGGCCGGAGCGGCCGCGGAGCTGGTTGTCGATGCGCCGCGACTCGTGGCGCTCGGTGCCGAGCACGTACAGGCCGCCGGCCTCGACGACCTTCTCGTGCTCCTCCTCGTAGTCGGCCTTGGCCTTCTCCAGCGCCTCGGGCCAGGCGGCCTCGTACTCCTCGGGGGTCTCCAGCGGGCTCAGGCCGCGGCTCTGGAGCTCCTCGTCGGCGAGGAAGTCGGGGTTGCCGCCCAGCATGATGTCGGTACCGCGACCGGCCATGTTGGTGGCGACGGTGACCGCGCCGAGCTTGCCCGCGCGGGCGATGATCGCGGCCTCACGGGCGTGGTTCTTGGCGTTGAGGACCTCGTGGGGCACGCCCTCGCGCTTGAGCATCCGGGACAGCAGCTCGGACTTCTCGACGCTGGTGGTACCGACCAGGACGGGCTGCCCGGCCTCGTGGCGCTCGGCGATGTCCTCGGCGAGCGCCTGGAACTTGGCGTCCTCGTGCTTGTAGACGACGTCCTTGACGTCCTGGCGGACCATCGGCTTGTTGGTGGGGATGGGCACCACGCCGACGTTGTAGGTCTGGGTGAACTCCGCCGCCTCGGTCTGGGCGGTACCGGTCATGCCGGCGAGCTTCTCGTAGAGGCGGAAGTAGTTCTGGAGGGTGACCTTGGCGAGAGTCTGGTTCTCGTCCTTGATCTTGACGCGCTCCTTGGCCTCGATGGCCTGGTGCATGCCCTCGTTGTAGCGGCGGCCCGCGAGGACGCGGCCGGTGAACTCGTCGACGATGAGGACCTCACCGTCCTTGACGATGTACTCCTTGTCCCGCTTGTACAGCTCCTTGGCCTTGAGCGAGTTGTTGAGGAAGCTGATGAGCGGGGTGTTGACGGCCTCGTAGAGGTTGTCGATGCCCAGCCAGTCCTCGACCTTGGCCACGCCGGACTCGGTGATGCCGACGGTGCGCTTCTTCTCGTCGACCTCGTAGTCCTCCTCGCGCTTGAGGCGCGGGGCGATCTTGGCGAACTCGGCGTACCACCGGGAGTTCTGCTCCGAGGGGCCGCTGATGATCAGCGGGGTGCGGGCCTCGTCGATGAGGATGGAGTCGACCTCGTCGACCAGGGCGAAGTAGTGCTCGCGCTGGACGGTGTCCTTGAGCGAGAGCGCCATGTTGTCGCGCAGGTAGTCGAAGCCGAACTCGTTGTTCGTGCCGTAGGTGATGTCGGCCTGGTAGGCGCTGCGGCGGTCGGCCGCGGTCATCTGCGGTCCTACGACGCCGACCTCGAGGCCGAGGAACTGGTAGATGCGGCCCATGTTCTGGGCGTCGCGCTTGGCCAGGTAGTCGTTGGTCGTGATGACGTGGACGCCCTTGCCCGCGAGCGCGTTGAGGTAGACCGCGAGGGTACCGGTCAGGGTCTTGCCCTCACCGGTCTTCATCTCGGCGATGTTGCCGAGGTGCAGTGCGGCGCCGCCCATGATCTGGACGTCGAAGTGGCGCTGGCCCAGGGTGCGCTTGGCCGCCTCCCGGACGGTGGCGAAGGCCTCGGGGAGCAGGTCGTCCAGGGACTCCCCGTCCTCGTAGCGCTCCTTGTACTCCCCGGTGAGGTCGCGCAGCTCCTCGTCGGTGAGGTCGACGTAGTCTTCCTCGAGCGAGTTGACCTGGTCCTTCAGCTTGTTGAGTCGGCGCAGGATCTTTCCCTCACCCGCGCGCAGGAGCTTGTCGAGTATCCCTGGCACTTCCTATGCGCTCCTCGCAGATCGCGGTTGGCTCCACCCACGTGGAGTTCAGATCTAGGCCCGCTGACCGCTTTCCCGTGGCCGCGGAGGACGGCGGGGGTTCCTGGGCCCTCGGCCCTACATCCTAGAGGACACGAACCCTACGCCCACCCTCTCAGGTGGAGCGGCCCGTCCGCACGTTTCCCTGTGCGCAACGAAGAGAACCAACCGATATGTTCCCGCATGTCACAGACCTGGCAGAGGGGTCGGAAGGTTTTTGGCGACGTCCCGGTACCAGGGGGGATCGGATACCGGCGCGGACGGGGCGCCGGGCGCGTGCGCCGACCGCCTCCCCGTGCTTTCGGCGCGGGCACCGATGGCTCCCGGCTTTCGTGGGTAGGCACGTGGTAGGAGGTCGCACCGCGGCCGAACGGCCGCGGACGGACCGGACGCGAACGTGTTCCCAGGGGGGATCACCATGCGAACGAACCGAGACAAGAAGGACCGCGGGGCACGGGGCGGCGAGGCGGGGGACATGTCGGCCCCCTCCCCGCGTTCTCCCGACGACGTGGCCAAGGAGGTCGTCGGGGAGTCGCCCGTACTGCGGCGCGACCCGGTGGCCGACGACCCCGCGCTGGCCTGGGAGAAGGAGCATCCCGACAGCGACAGCCGTTTCGGGCGCATCCGGGGCTTCCAGCACCAGGGCGGCAGTCTCGCACCGAGCAACAGCCATCGCGGGCGCGTGTCGTCGTGGGCGGCGGTCCTGCTGGCGTGCGTCGGGTTCGTCGTGGGCGGGGTCGGCGTCGCCATGGGGATGTCCGTGGTCCTGCTGGTGATCGCCGCGGTCCTGCTGGTGGCGGCGGCCGTCGTGGCCCTGGTCTTCGACCTGATGAGCGACGTCGTCCTCGACACGCCCCGGGCCGAGCCCGAGGAGCCGCACGACACCCCGCTGCACCGGATCAAGCAGGAGGAGGCCGAGCACCGGTCCGAGTAGGCGCGGGCCGGGGGCCCGACCGGCCGGGACGGGCGCGGGGAGGGAGCGCACACCGCCGCGGCGGGTCCGATCGGACCCGCCGCGGCTCCGTGTGCGGGGGGATCCGTCGAGGGCGGTGGCGAACGTCTAGTCGACCAGTCGGAGGACGCCGTAGTTGAAGCCCTTGCGCCGGTAGACGACGCTCGGGGCGTCCTTGACCTCGTCATGGAAGAGGTAGAAGTCGTGACCCACGAGTTCCATCTCCATGAGCGCCTGGTCGATGCTCATGGGCTTGGCCCTGTGGAACTTCTCCCGGACGACGACGGGAACCTCTCCCTGGGTGTCGAGTTCGACGAACTCGTCGGAGAACCTTCCGTCCACCTCGGTGCCGTTGACGTCCTCCTCTCCGCTGCGCCGCTGGGTGGGGGGAGCCTGCGTCGCGGTGGCGGTGGCGGACGAGGGCAGGTCTCCGGGGAGGCCGGCGGTGGCCGACGCGACGGAGACGGGGGCGTGGTTGCCCCGGTGGACCTTGCGCCGGTCCGCGGACTTGCGCAGGCGGGCCTCGATCTTGTCGAGGGCGAGGTCGAGGGCGCCGTACCGGTCCGAGGCGGCGGCCTCGCTGCGAATGACCGGACCGTTGGTCCGGATGGTCAGCTCAACCCGCTCGCAGACGTCGGCGAGCTTGGGGTTGCGCTCTTTGGACACCTCCACGTCGACGGTCATGCCCTTCTTCTCCCACTTGGAGAGCCTGTCGAGCTTGTTGTCGACGTGCTGACGGAACTTCTCACTCACACCGGTGCGTCGACCCTTGACGATGATGTCCATAGGACCCCCTTCATCGCGTGGCCGCCGGAAGACGACGGCCAGGCTGGCTCTGCGTCCCTTCCGCCATCAGGGGGGCGGGAGGGGTGTCGCGCGCTAGCCCCCTTCCGCTGGTGCCCCTGTTCGGTGGGGGGCACGGCTCGGTTGGAGATGCGTATACCCACCAGCGGGGGTGTCATCACGCGCACCGGGTGCGCGATTGGCGAAGGCCGCCGCGGTGGGGGAAAGGACTGCCGGAACCGACGGTACGGGGCGCCCCTCGAAGAACCGCAGGTCGCCCGGGGCCGCGGCGGGACGCGCGCGGCGGGGACGCGAGGGGATCGTCTCCGGGGGTTCGCCGTTGGCGAACCCCCGGACGATGGGATGCCACCCGTCCGGCCGACCTGGTCTTCGTCCCCACATCCGCCTGCTGAGAGTGTCGCCGCTCTTGATCGCGACTACTGCTCTTCTCCCTGTCATGAGGGACATCTGGACCCTCCGCGGGGCAGGGCTTACCTCTAAGGCGCACCGTGATCGGTCGACGAAAAGTCGCCTTACGTGGGCCGTTTCGCCTGCGCCTGGCATCGGCTTGCCGGAGCGGCGCCCCGGTGTTCCCGGGAGCTCGCAGACTCCGACGCAACCACGGACCCGGACGGGTGCCATACCGTGACCGTAACCTGTCCTGGCGAGGATGTCAGGTAGCAGCCACCCTCCCAACTCACCGGTAACTGCCTCAAACCCCTTCGTACATGGACTTTTCGCCTGTTCACGAGGGTTCGTAAAACCTTCTTGCACCGTCCGCCTCCTTCTCGCGGGAAGGACCTCCGACAGCGCCGGGCAGGCGTTCGAGGAGGACCACCGCGCCCGCCACGGGGATCCCGCGGGCCCGCAGCGCGCGGGTGGCCTCGGCCACCGTGGCGCCCGTGGTGAGGACGTCGTCCACCACGACCGCGCTCCTCCCGGCCCCCGGGCCGGACCGCGCGCCGGAAACCGCGCCGAGGGCCCGGGGAAGCGGGCGGTCCGCGACCAGGGTGCCCGCACGGTTGGCCAGGCGCTCGGCCCTCCCCAGGCCTGCCTGGCGCCTGGGGCGGCTCCGGTAGCGCAGCAGGGGCGCCACCCTCCCCGCGCCCGCTCCGCCCGCCTGCGCCAGGCAGGCGCGCGCCAGCCTGGTGACCGGCGCCCGGGGGTCGTCCGGCGGGCCGCGCCCGGGCACGGGGACGAGCAGGGTGTCCGGGCGGGCCAGGCCGGACGCGGTGTGGGCGGCGGCCAGCCACCCGCCCAGGGGCGCGGCCAGGGCGTCCGCGCCGCCCTCCTTGTAGGTGAGCAGCACCCCGCGGTGCCGCCCCGCGTAGGGTCCGGCCGCCCAGACGGGCGGGCAGCCGGGCCTGGGCGCGCACCGGTGGGGTCGGCGCCGCAGCGCGGTGAGGCAGGGCGCGCACAGCGGCCCCGAGGGGCCCGCGCACGCCGCGCAGGGCTGCGGCAGGAGCAGGTCGAGCAGCGCGCCGAGCATCCACCGCAGCACGCCCGCGGGGTGCGTCCGTTCGTCCATACCCCAAGGTTCGGTGCCCGGGGCGGCCCCCGCCAGCCCCTTCCCGAACCTGTGGACAGCGCTCCCGGCGGCCTCCTCCACGCCCCTCACCGGCTCCCGCTCCGGCACTGGCTCCGCGGTCCCGGCGTCGCGGCCGAGGTTCGGAGGCGGTACGGGAGGAGCCCTCCCAGGGCGCGGGGCCGGCCGGCACGCGGACCGGCGACGTCGGTCCGGGCCGGTCCGCGCGGTCAGCGGATGATCGACACGATGCGGCAGCAGGCCCGGGCCAGGTCGGGGTCGCCCGAGAGGACGCCCCTGGCCTCGGCCTCCTCGGGTTCGATCCCCCGCACGCACAGCCGCCAGGCGGTCTCGAAGTCCCAGCGCACGGCCGCCGCGGGCGGGCCGGAGTCCCCCGCTCCGACGGGGGCCAGCGTCCACCCGGCTCCGGCTCGGGTGACGGTCCACTCGCCGCCGTCCGGGCCGTCCACGGCCACGCTCACCCGGGTTCCGGTCCGCGCCGGGGCGTCGCGCAGGGTGTGCGGCAGAGCGCGCATGAAGGTGTCCAGCACCAGGGAGCCCGCGGGCCCGGGGTCGGTGGCCCGCCCGGCGGCGTGCCGGATCTGCTGCCGGTGGGCCCAGTTCTCGGTGAGTTCGCGGGCGCAGTCCAGCCAGACCGGCGCCGGGTCGGCACCCGCCCAGGAGACGGCGACGCCCGGGGCGTGCGGGTCCGCGGAGCGCCAGAGCCGCGCGAGCTCGCGTCCGGTCATCTCCAGCGTCTGGACCAGCGCCTGCGGGCTGATCCTGGCGGTGGCCCGCACCCACTCCTGGTTGTTGCGGTGGATGAACGCCGCCAGCGGTTCCCCCGGCGCCGGTGCCGGGGCCGCCCGGTAGCGGTCGCGCATCCCCGCGATGCGCCAGTAGTCGTCGCCGAGCAGGTGGGCGGCCACGTCGCGCGCGCTCCACCCGGTCACGGCCTCGGCCTGCCACTCGTCGGGGGTCAGGCCGCGCAGGAGCGCGAGGAGGTCCTCCCGCTCCCCGGCGAAGTGGGGGCGTGCGTCGATCGGCGTACCCAGCCGCGTCAGGTCGTCCATGGCGCCACCCTTCCAGGCCCGCGCGCCGGGCGCACCCCGGTTTCACCGCGGGCGTGCGGCCGGAGTCCGACCGCACGCCCGCGGGGCCTCAGCCCGGGAAGGCGGGCGAGCCGCCCTCCACGACGCTCTGCCAGTTGAGCGGGTCGCTGGACACCCAGATGTTGCCGTCGTCCGAACCGGCCACCAGGGGCTGGCCCGGGGCTCCGGAGACGGTCACCATGCTGGCGACGGGGGTTCCGGCGCTGGCGGGCGGCGTGCCGCCGTCCAGCGACACCAGGAGGGCCTGGCTCGTACCGCCCTCGCGGGTGCCGAGCACGACCAACTGGTCGCCCGAGCGCCAGGAGATGTCGGTGACGTCCTCCAGCTCGCGGGCCAGGGTCACGAACGACTCCACGGAGACCTGCCCGTCGGCGTCCTGCACCACGCGGCCCACCTGGAGCGAGCGGCGCCCGTCCACCTCGGTCACCACCGCGGCGCGGGTGCCGTCCCGGGAGATCCGGAACTGCACCAGCGGCCTGTCGCGCAGGTCGGACACGTCCACGCGGACCACCTCGTGGCCGTCGCGCAGCAGCCACAGGTCCGTCGGGCCCGGGGAGGGCGGCGGCCCGTTGAGGTTGGGGCTCTCGGCGTCGGAGTCCTCCCGCGCCTCCTCGCCGTCCTCCCCGTCCTCGTCGTCGACCTCCTCGACCACCCACAGGTCGCCGTTGACGTCCCAGGACAGCTCGGTGAAGACCCCGTCGGACAGGACCTCCCGGACGTCGGCGCCCGGGGTGGCCTGGCTCGTGACGACCCCGCGGCCGCCCGTGGTGACCCCGGCGATGGTCTGCTCGTCCAGCGACACCGCGAACCTCCCCAGGGGGACCTCGCCCGAGCCCAGGGGACCGGGCACCGGCTCGCCGCTGCCGAACGTGTCGGTGTCCCAGTCCGAGGCCGACCACAGCTGGCCCTCGTGGGAGTAGTAGACGCGGACGCCGGGCGAGGTCGCGCCGGGGCTGACCTCCGACCAGTAGGTGCTGCCCGGGCGCGGCCGGTCGGCGCTCTCGCCCTCGGCTCCGGGGAAGTCCACCTCGTTGCCGTTCACCCGCAGCGTGAACTCCTGGATCTCCGGCAGCTGGCGCAGGGTCCAGGCGATCTGGGCGCCCATGCCGAACTCGTCGGCCTGGCCGGGGGCGGTCACGCTGACGCTCGCCCGGTCCTCCTCCACCTCCACCTCGGGATCGGCGTCCTCGGCGAAGGAGGAGTGCACGGAGGGGTCCAGCCAGGCGCTGGGGCCGCGGACGAGCCTGTGCAGCAGGCGCTTGGTGAGCTCGTCGTTGCTGACGGGCAGGTAGACCGGGTCCGGGACCAGGGCGTTCTCGTCGGGGTTGAAGTAGTAGAGGTTGAACGGGCGGTGGGTGCGCTCCACGTCGAGCTGGCTGAGGATGAGCTCGTCGGGCAGGCTCTGGATGCGCCACTCGCCCTCGGGGTCCTCGTCCTCCCGGGCCAGGACGAAGGTCTCGTCGAGCAGGCGCCCGGAGTCGCCGGAGACGTACCTGCCGTCCTCGTCGATCGTGGCCACCAGCGAGCTGCGCATCCGCACGGTGGCGGTGAGCCCGTCTCCGCTGATCTCGGTGTCGAGGTCGACGGTGTCGTGGCCGGGGAAGACCTTGACCGTCCCGTCCGGGTTCCACGACTGGTCCGTGCTCGACAGCATGTAGCTGCGGGCGGCCTCGTAGTCCTGCTCGAAGCTGCCCATGTCCTTGAGGAAGTCGCTGACCAGGCCCTCCGGCGCCACGCCCTCCTGGGGCCCGGCGGGCAGCAGGCGCACGTAGCCGCCGTAGGGGTCGCCCTCGGACTCGTTGCCGTCGCTGGCCACGACCGGGCCGGTGGTGGGGACGGTCGCGCAGGCGGCCATGGACACGACCGCCACGGCCGCGGCCAGGCAGGCGCGCGCGGCGCGGCCGAACCGGTGCGGTGTCCTCACAGCTTCTCCTCGTCCTCGCGCTGCTCGGCGCGGACGGCGGCCGCGCCCTCCTCCGCGGCGTCCGCGGCGTTCCTGGCGGGCACCTTCTCGGCGCGGGCGGCGCCGTTGCCGTTCTCACCCTTGTCGGCGAAGGTGGTGTAGGTGCGGCCCAGCGCGAACTCCGGCGGCACCAGCGGCAGGGGGGAGCCGCGCAGCTCGCTGCCGGAGCGGCGCGGCAGGGACAGGCGGAACTGGGAGCCCTGGCCGGGCTGGCCCCACGCCTGGAGCCAGCCGCCGTGCAGGGTGGCGTCCTCCTTGGCGATGGAGAGCCCGAGGCCGGTGCCGCCGGTGGTGCGCACCCGGGCCGGGTCGGCGCGCCAGAAGCGGTCGAAGCACAGGTGCTCCTCCCCCTCCTTGAGGCCCACCCCGTAGTCGCGCACGGCCACGGCGACCGCGTCGCGGTCGCACGCGGCGGTGACCACCACGTCGCGGCCCTCGCTGTGCTCGATGGCGTTGACCACCAGGTTGCGCAGGATGCGGTTGATGCGGCGGCCGTCGTACTCGGCGGTGCAGGGGTCGGTGGGCAGGCGCAGCACGACCTTGATGCCGCGCCGCTCGGCGATCTGCTCGGCGTCGCCGACGGCCTTCATGACGGCGTCGCGGATGTCGAGCGACTCGGTGCCCAGGGTGGCGGCCCCGGCGTCGTGGCGGCTGATCTCCAGCAGGTCGGAGAGCAGTTCCTCGAACCGCTCCACCTGGCTCTGCAGCAGCTCCACCGAGCGGCGCATGGTGGGGTCGAGCTCCTCGCGCTCGTCGAAGAGCACGTCCCCGGCCATCTTGATGGTGGTCAGCGGGGTGCGCAGCTCGTGGGAGACGTCGGAGACGAACTGGCGCTGGAGCTTGGACAGCTCCTCCAGCTCCTGGATCTTCTCCTGGAGGTTGCCCGCCATGTCGTTGAAGGACAGGGCGAGCCGGGCGAGGTCGTCCTCGCCGTGCACGGCCATGCGTTCGGTGAGGTCGCCCGAGGAGAGGCGTTCGGCGGACTGGGCGGCCGAGCGGACCGGGCTGACCACTTGCCGGGTGATGACGAAGGCGATCAGGCCCAGGAGGATGACCAGCAGCACGCCCACCAGGCCGACCGTGCCCTGGACCAGGTCGAGGATCTGCTGCTCGTGCTGGAGCGGGAAGATGTAGTACAGCTCGTAGGCGCGCGTGAGCTGCGCGCCGACCACCAGCGCGGGCTCCTCGCCCTGGTCGGTGGTGATGCGCGTGTACGTGTGGTACTGCTGCTCGTCCACCTCGGACTCGTGGACCTGGTTGATGAGCCGCTGCGGGACGCTGCCCTCGCCGGTGGCCCAGCCGACCTCTCCGCCCACCGAGGGCAGGATGACCACGCTGTACAGCCCGGTGTCGCCGCTGCGGCTGGTGAGCTCGTTGGCGAGGTTGTACATGAGCCGGTTGCGGTCGCCCGACTCGTTCTCCTGGAGCTCCGCGGACGCGTAGTTGAGCCCGGCGCGGTGGTCGGTGACGGCCGTGGAGATCTTGGCGTCGAGCAGGCCGCCGCGCACCTGGGAGATGAGCACGTACCCCAGGCCCACCATGACCACCAGGGACAGCACCAGGGTGGTGGAGATGACCCGCAGGTGCAGCGAGCGGCGCCAGTTGCTGTGGACGCCGCGCACCAGGGCGCGGGCGGCGCGCTGGGCGAGCGCGTAGGAGCGGGTGAGCCCCGTGCCGCCGTCGCGCCAGCGCCCTCCGGCCGCGGGCGGCCCGGAGGGCGGGATCTGGGTGTCGGAGGCGGTCCCCCGCTCCTCCTCTGGTGTGGCTGCGGTCATGTGCGGCTCGGGAGGATCAGGCGGTTCCGGCCTTGTAGCCGACGCCGCGGACGGTCACGACGACCTCGGGGTGCTCCGGGTCCTTCTCGATCTTGGCGCGCAGGCGCTGCACGTGGACGTTGACCAGGCGGGTGTCGGCGGCGTGCCGGTAGCCCCAGACCTGCTCCAGCAGCACCTCGCGGGTGAAGACCTGGCGCGGCTTGCGGGCCAGGGCGACCAGGAGGTCGAACTCCAGCGGGGTGAGGCTGATCTGCTCGCCGTCGCGGCGCACGGCGTGCCCGGCGACGTCGATGGTGATGTCCCCGATCTGGAGCACCTCGGGCGCGGGCTCCTCGGTGCGGCGCAGGCGCACGCGGACACGGGCCACGAGCTCCTTGGGCTTGAAGGGCTTGACGATGTAGTCGTCGGCGCCCGACTCCAGCCCGAGGACGATGTCGATGGTGTCGCTCTTGGCGGTGAGCATCACGATGGGCACGCCGGACTCGGCGCGGATCTGACGGCAGACGTCGATCCCGTCGGCGCCGGGGAGCATCAGGTCGAGGAGGACCAGGTCGGGCTTGGTCTCGCGGAAGGCCTCCAGTGCCTTGTCCCCGTCGTGCACGAACGAGGGCTCGAACCCCTCTCCACGCAGAACGATGCCCAGCATCTCAGCGAGGGCGAGGTCGTCGTCGACAACCAGTACACGTCCCTTCATCGGTGCGTCCGGCGCCGGGCGTCGGACCCGCGGGCGGGTACGGCGGCGCCTACTCCTCTCTCTGGAAACACTCAAGCGGCATGAACGTTCGGTGCGCCCCGAAACGCAAGAAACTGCTTCGTCCTCCCCCCACCTTGCCATCTTCGGGCGGGATCGGGAGAGTGGTCGGTGTTTTTCGGTCTGCGGGAACCGTTTCGGCCTGCGGCGCGTCGACCCTGGTGACCTGGCACGCGAACCTTCGCGACCCGGCCTGTTGGTAACAGAAAGCATACAAAAGGAATGAAGTGGGTCGGTTGCGCCTGCATACGCCCGAACATCGCGGGCACCGGTGGAACCGGCGGGTAGGTTGGTTCACCAGAGGCCGAAAACCGCGGAAGCGTGCTCGCGCAGCGTAACCGAACCCCATGGAGGGCGGGGCAGATGACCCAGGAGGACGACCACCGGGACACGTCGGGGAACCCCCCGGACGGACCGGACGGCGGCGGGGCTTCCGAGGCCGCTCCCCCGCCCGCGTCCGGCGGATGGGCCGCCCCCGGCCAGGAGGGTCCGTCCTCCGCCTCCTCCGCGCCCTCCGACGCGCGGCCGGACTCCGCGCCGGCCGGTCAGACGCCCCAGGGACAGCCGAACCTTGCCCCTCCCGGGCAGACCCCCGGGTACGGGCAGCAGGGCTACGGGCAGGCGCCCTCCGGGCAGCAGCCCGGATACGGACAGTACGGCCAGTACGCCTCCGGCCAGCAGCCGTCCCACGGCGGCGGCTACGGACAGCAGCCCGCGTACGGGCAGCATCCGGGATACGGACAGTACGGCCACGGCCAGCAGGCGCAGTGGCAGCAGTCCGGATACGGCCAGCAGCCGGGCTACGGACAGTACGGTCAGCAACCCGGTTACGGACAGCCGGGATACGGAGCACAGGCCGGATACGGCCAACAGCCCCCTTACGGGCAGCCGCGCGCACTCAAGCCCGGTGTGGTCGCGCTCCGGCCGATGACGCTCGGGGACATCCTCAACGGCGCGTTCAGCCTCATCCGCAACAACCCCAAGACCACCGTCGGACTCGCACTGGTCGTCATGGCTGTCGCGAGCATCATCAGCTCGGTCGGTTTCAGCGGCTACATGTCCGACTACGGGGCCTTCCTCGACCAGTTGATGGCCGACCCCGCGTCCGTCGACCCCAACGACCCCTTCCCGTTCAGCGGCTGGTCCCTCATAGCCCTGTACGGTGGCGGCCTGCTGACCCAGGCCGGCATCATCCTCGTCACCGGCCTGCTCACGGCCGTGGTCGGCATGGCGGTCCTCGGCCGCAAGCTCAGCCCGTCCGAGGCCTGGGCCGCCGTACGCGATCGGATCTGGACCGTTGTCGGCCTCGCGCTGCTGCAACTGGTGACCATCTTCGTCCTCTACATGGTCGCCACGGTCGGGGTCGTCGTCTTCTTCATCGGTGTCTTCGTGGCCATCGCGGAGAGCCAGGGCATCGGCATCATCGTCGTGATCGCCTCAATGCTGGGAATCGCTGGCGGCATCGCCTTGGTCGCCTGGATCTACATCCGCATCTACTTCGCCATACCGGTCGCGGTACTCGAACGCGTCGGCGCGGGCACGGCCTTGACCCGCTCGTGGCGTCTGACCCAGGGCAGGTGGTGGCGGACCTTCGGCATCTCGCTGCTGGCCTTCGTTCTGATGACCCTTGTCAGCAGCCTGCTGAGCACACCCTTCGGCATCGTCTCGGTGGTCCCCACCTTCATCGCGCCCGGTGCCGCCTGGGCCGCCGTCGTGGCGGGCGCCGTCATCTACGTGGGCAACGTCGTGGTCTACGCGCTCACCGCGCCCTTCACCGTGGGAGTGAAAACCCTCCTTTACGTGGACGCGCGGATGCGCAGCGAGGGCCTGGACCTGAAGCTGCACAACGCGGCCCAGGCGGGCTACGAGGCGGGCCCGGAGATCTACCTGCCGGAGCCGCGGACGTGAGGGCACCCGCCGTCGGGGAGGTGACCCGGGAGGAGGGGCAGCGGCGCGCCGTCGAGGAGCTGAGCGACCCCCTGTACGGGGAGCAGGAGCCCTCCCTGTGGGACCGCTTCCTCTCCTGGCTCGAAGAGCTCCTGGCGGACCTGGTCTCCCAGGCGCCGGACGCCCTCGGCGGCTGGACGGTCCTCGGACCGCTGCTGGTGGTCGTCGCGGTCCTGCTGGTCTGGCTGGTCCTCTGGCTGCGCCCGACCCGGAGCCGCCGCGCGGGCGCGCCCGTGCACGAGGGCGCGCCGCTGGACGCGGCCGACCACCGGGCCGCCGCCGACCGGCACGAGAAGGCCGGTGAGTTCGCGGCCGCCGTCACGGAGAGGCTGAGGGCCATCAGCGTGGACCTGGAGGAACGGGCGATCATCACGCCGCGCGCGGGGCGCACCGCGACCGAACTGGCGGCGGAGGCCTCCGCCGTGCTGACCACGGAGGCCGAGGGGCTGAGCGAGGGCGCGCGGATCTTCAACGACGTGGCCTACGGCGACCGTCCGGCGACCGCCGACTCCGCCCGCGTCCTGCGCGAGCTGGACACGCGGCTCAGGGCCGCCCGGCCCGTCGGGGAAGTGAGCCGATGACGGCCACCGCTCCCCCGCGCTCCCCCGACCGCGCGCCGTCCCGGGAGGCCCCGCGCCTCCTGCGGGTGTGGCGCTCGGTCCGGGTCCCGGCAGCCGTGGTGGCCGCGCTCGTCACGGTCTCGGTGCTGCTGTCGCTGGGCAGCGAGCAGTTCCCCACCGGCCACCTGGAGCCCGGCTCCATCGCCCCGGACGGCACGCGGGCCCTGGTGAACGTGCTGGAGGAGGACCGCGACGTGCACGTGGTGCGCTCCTCCTCCGCCGCCGAGGAGGCCGTGGCCGACGCCGGGGACGACGCCGTGCTCGCGGTCTTCCTGGACCACCGCCTGCTCCCCGAGGAGCTGGACTCGCTGGCCGCGCTCGACGTGGACACCGTCCTGGTGCGGCCGTCCACCCGGTCCCTGGAGGCGTTCGCCCCCGGAGTGACGATGACCGGCCGGGAGGAGCCCGAGGGGTTCCCCACGCCGGAGACCCCCTACGCCCCCGGGTGCGGGCTGTCGGCCGCCGAGGCCGCGGGCGAGGCCTACGTCGCCGGTGAGCTGTACACGGCCGGTTCCGGCTCGGACGCCGTGGGCTGCTACCCGGGCGGCGGCGGCGACGCCCTGGTCCGGGTGGAGCGGGACGGGGCCGCCACGACCGTGCTGGGCACCGGCAGGCCGCTGACCAACACCGCGCTCTCCGCCGGGGGCAACGCCGCGCTGGCGATGAACCTGCTGGCCGCCGAGGACGTGGTGTGGCTGCGCCCCGACCCGCCCCAGCAGGAGGGCGGCTCCGGGCTCTGGCAGCTGCTGCCGCTGGGTCTGCGCTGGTCCCTGGTGCCGCTGGTGGCCGCGTTGGCGCTGCTCGCCCTGTGGCAGGGGCGCCGGATGGGCGCCCTGGTGCCCGAGTCGCTGCCCGTGGTGGTGCGCGCCTCGGAGACCACCGAGGGGCGCGCGGGGCTGTACCAGTCGCGCAGGGCCCGGGACCGGGCCGCGGCCGCACTGCGGTCGGGGTTCGTGGACCGGGTCGCACCCAAGCTCGGGCTGGGCGCGGACGCCGCGCCCGACACGGTCGTGGCGGCGGTCGCCTCGCGGACCGGTGACGACCCCGCCCACCTGCGGGCCCTGCTCCACCCCGGGCAGCCCGACCCCTACGCGGGCGACGACGACATGCTGGTCAGGCTCGCCGACGAACTCGACGAGCGCGCCCGGAGGCTCCGGTGACCCTGAGCCGCGGGGACCAGCGAACGACCACTGAGGTATCGAGAGAGGTAGACGGCACGTGAGCGCCTTCACACCCGAGGCACTGCCATCAGCCGACGAGGCGCGCGCGGCCCTGGTCGCCCTGCGCCGCGAGGTGGCCAAGGCGGTCGTGGGCCAGGACGAGACGGTGACCGCGATGGTCGTGGCGCTGCTGTGCCGCGGCCACGTGCTGATGGAGGGCGTGCCCGGCGTCGCCAAGACGCTGCTGGTGCGCACCCTCGCGGCGGCGCTGTCCCTGGACCACAAGCGGGTGCAGTTCACCCCGGACCTGATGCCGGGCGACGTGACGGGCTCGCTGGTCTACGACCAGCACACCGCGAAGTTCGAGTTCATGGAGGGGCCGGTCTTCACCAACCTGCTGCTCGCGGACGAGATCAACCGGACCCCGCCCAAGACCCAGGCGTCGCTGCTGGAGGCGATGGAGGAGCGCCAGGTGACCGTGGAGGGCAGGCCGTCCGCGCTGCCCGACCCGTTCATGGTGGCCGCCACCCAGAACCCGGTGGAGTACGAGGGCACCTACCCGCTGCCCGAGGCCCAGCTGGACCGGTTCCTGCTCAAGGTGACCGTCCCGCTGCCCGAGCGGGCGGCCGAGGTGGAGATGCTGGGCCGCCACGCGGCCGGTTTCGACCCGGGTGACCTGGCCGCGGCCGGGGTCACCGCGGTGGCGGGCGCGGCGGAGCTGCGCGCGGCCCGGCTGGCCGTGGAGCGCGTGCGGGTGGCACCCGAGGTCCTGGGCTACATCGTGGACCTGTGCCGGGCCACCCGGCAGTCCCCGTCCCTCCAGCTGGGCGCGTCCCCGCGCGGCGCCACGGCGCTGCTGCGCACCAGCCGGGCGTGGTCATGGCTGTCGGGCCGCGACTACGTCACCCCCGACGACGTGAAGGCGCTGGCCAAGGGCACGCTGCGGCACCGGATCTCGCTGCGTCCCGAGGCCGAGCTGGAGGGGGCGACCACAGACGGAATCCTGGACGGTGTGCTCGCCTCCGTCCCGGTGCCGCGCTGATGGTGGTCACCGGCCGGGCGGTGCTGCTGGCGCTGGCGGCCACGGTCGCGGTGGCGCTGTCCGGTCTGATCGGCGCCGCGGCCGCGGCCTCGGCCCTGGGCGTGCTGGCGGTGCTGCTCGCCCTGGACGTCGTGCTGGCGGCGAGCCCCAAGGCGGTGCTGCTGTCCCGGGAGGGCGACACGTCGCTGCGCCTGGGCGACTCGGCGACGGTGTACGTGACCGTCGCCAACCCCACGCGGCGGGCGCTGCGGGGGTCGGTGCGCGACGCCTGGCCGCCGAGCGCGCACGCCGCGCCGCGCAGCCAGCCGCTGCGGGTACCGGCCGGGGAGCGGCGCCGGGTGAGGACCGTCCTGACCCCGACGCGGCGCGGCGACGCCCGGGCCGCGGGCGTGACCGTGCGCAGCCTGGGGCCGCTGGGGCTGGCGGGCAGGCAGCGGACGCAGCCCGCGCCGTGGACCGTGCGCACGCTGCCGCCCTTCCACAGCAGGCGCCACCTGCCGGGCAAGCTGTCCCGGCTGCGCGAGCTGGAGGGGCAGCACACGGCGATGGTGCGCGGGCAGGGCAGCGAGTTCGACTCCCTGCGCGACTACGTGCCCGGCGACGACGTGCGGTCGATCGACTGGCGGGCCACCGCCCGCGGCGACGGCGTGGTGGTGCGCACGTGGCGGCCCGAGAGGGACCGGCGCATCCTCATCGTGCTGGACACCGGGCGCACGTCGGCCGGGCGGGTGGGCGACACCCCGCGCCTGGACCACGCCATGGACGCCGCGCTGCTGCTGGCCGCGCTGGCGGGCAGGGCGGGCGACCGGGTGGACTTCCTGGCCTACGACCGGCGCACGCGCGCGCAGGTGCGCTCGTCGGGCAAGGGCGGCCAGCAGGTGGGCCGGATCGTGGAGGCCATGGCGCCGCTGGAGGCGGAGCTGGTGGAGTCCGACCCGGCGGGCCTGGTGGGGACCGTCCTGGGCACGCAGGGGCGGGCCCGGCGGCTGGTGGTGCTGCTGACCGACCTGAACGCCGCGTCGCTGGAGGAGGGGCTGCTGCCGAGGCTGCCGGTACTCACCTCCCGGCACCTGCTGCTGGTCGCCGCGGTCAACGATCCGGCGGTGGAGCTGATGGCCGCCGAGCGGGGCAGCGCGGACGCGCTGTACCGGGCTGCGGCCGCGGAGCGGACGCTGGGCGAGCGGCGCCGGGTGACCGCCGAGCTGCGCCGGATGGGTGTGGAGGTGGTCGACGCCGACCCCGAGCACATCGCGCCCGCGTTGGCCGACGCCTACATCAACCTCAAGGCGCAGGGCAGGCTGTAGAAACGCGGTCCCGGGGCCGTCCCTCACACGGGACGGCCCCGGCCGTCGCCCGTCACAGGAGGCCCGGGGCCGGACGGCGCCCCCTGTCGGTCCCGTCCGTCACCTCAGCGATACGGGCGGGTTCGGCCTTGTCGGCCTTGTCATGGACGAGCCGCTCGGCGTCCTCCCGTGCCTGGGCGTACAGCCGGTCCTCGTACGCCCGGTGGATGGTCTCCCTGAGAACCGCGGAGCGGTCACGGCCCCGGGCCGGCTCGCGCGGTCCCTGTTCGGTGCGTTCGTCCAGGCGGGCACTCGTCGTTGTCGCACGCGGAGTGCGCGGCATTCCGTGTTCCGCGTTTCGGGGGAACCCGGGGGCTTCCCCGGGGCGGAGCCCGGGCGTGCAGTATGGAGGGCATGACCTCTCCCCCCGGGGCCCACGGCAACGCCTCCTCCGGCGCCGTCCACGGCCAACTGCTCCAGGTGCGCGACATCCACGGCGGCGTGACCCTCCACGCGCCCGCTCCCGCTCCGCCGCCGCTCGCCGACGTGTCCCTGGACCCGCCGAGGCTGGCGACGGCCGTACGGGGGCGTGAGGGGCTTCTGGAGGCCTTGGGTGAAGCGATGGAGGCCGGTGCGCCGGTTCCGCACGTGCTGACCGGGCCGGGCGGGTTCGGCAAGACCACGGTGGCGGCGGCGCTGGCCGAGCGGGCGCGTCGCGACGAGTGGACGGTGTTCTGGGTGCGGCCCGGAAGCGTGGCGTCGAGCATGGTCGAGGCCGCCGTGGAGGTGGGCGGCTCCCGGCAGGAGGCCGAGCAGGTGAAGGGGGCGCGGCGCCAGGCGGCCCGGTGGGTGTGGCGGCACCTGGACGCGGCGGCGCGGCCCTGGCTGCTGGTGATCGACAACGCCGACCGGCCCGAGGAGCTGGACCCCGAGAACCGGCCCGGAGACCAGTTGGGGTGGATGCGGGCGAGTCCGGGCGGGTTCGTGCTGGTGACCAGCCGGGTGGACGACCCCGCGCAGTGGGCGCCCGCGCGGGTGCACCGGATCGGGGAGCTGGAGGGGTCGGCGGCGTCCGAGGCCCTGGCCGACCACGCGGGGGCGGGCGGCGCGGCGGGACTCGCGGGCGCGGAGGAGCTGGCCCGGCGGTTGGGCGGGGTGCCGCTGGCGCTGTCGCTGGCCGGGCGGATCCTGGCCACGCACCGGGTGCTGTTCCCGGACGCGCACGCGCTGCTGGCGCGGCTCGGGGAGGGCGTCGGGGTTCTGGACGAGCTGGCTGCGCCCCTGGTCGGAGGCGTCGGGGCGGAGCGGGGGCTGCTGTCGGGGGTGTGGGGGCTGTCCCTGCGCCTGGTGGAGGAGCGCGAGCCCAGGGCGGTGCCGCTGTTGAAGCTGTTGGCGGTGCTGGGCCCCGATGCCAGTGAGGTTCCGCTGCGCAGGCTGCCACTGTCGGAGCTGGACGGCGGTGTGCTGGGGTCCCCGACCGACGCGGACCTGGCCAGGGCGGTGAACGCGCTGGTGGTGCACGGGCTGGTCTCGGTCGTCTCACCGCGGGGGGAGGCCGCGCTGCGGCTGCACCCGCTGGTGTCGGAGACCGTGCGCGCGGGGTTCGGGGAGGAGGACTTGGCACTGGTCGATGAGGCGCAACGGCTGCTCGCCTGGCAGCGCGACCGGGATCTGGGCTTCGAACTCCGCGCCCACGCGGCCGTCACCGACCTCCTCCGGTCGCGGTCCCACGTGGGTCCCTCCGTCATCGACAGCATGGCCTCCGGAGCCCGCAGCCTGATGCTGCTCAGCCTCACGGACGAGGCCCTCGGCATCCTGGAGAACACGGTCGCGGAGGCGGTGGAGGTGCTCGGGAACTCCCACCCTGCGACGCTCCGCGCCCGGCACGCGCTAGGAGACGCTCTGCGTGAGCAGGAGCGGATCGAGGAGGCCGAGGAGGTCTACCGGTCGGTGTACCGCGAGCGTGAGGCCGCTCTCGGGCCCGTGCACTCCGAGACCCTGAGCACCCGCCACCAGGTCGCCCTGATGGCCGGTCTGCGCGGTGATCTGGGCACCGCCGAGGAGGGGTTCCGAGCTGTCTGGGAGGCCCATGGGGAACGGGAGGAGGAAGGGACCGCGCTGCACGCGCTGGAGAACCTGTCCTACGTATGGATGCTCAGAGGTGACCCGGACGCAGCGGAGGAGGGGTTTCGTCGTGTGCTGCGGGTGCGTTCACGTGACCTGGGTGCCGCGCATCCTCTGACGGTGTCAGCCGAGTTCAACGTGGCTCGGAACGCGTTCGAGCGAGGCGAGTACGCGCGGGCGGCGGAGGTGTTCGAACGAGTGGCCGGAGCCCGAAAGTCGTTGCTGGGCGAGGACCACCCCAAAACTCTGTTGGCCTGCGAGTGGCGGGATCGGGCCTTCGGGAAAGCGCAGGCAGGCGGGTGAGGGCCACGGCGTTATCCACAGGTCACGCCAGGGACTGCCGATCCTGACCGGCCCCACCGTACTGTTGGAAACAAGGGGGTCCCCCACGGCCGTCCACCTTGTGCTGCCCCTCGTGAGGCGGGGACGGTTACCCCTCCATAGCACCGGAACCGGTACAGAGGGAGCGAATCAGGACGGACCACTCGCCTTGGGCGACCGCGAGGCTTCCCGCAGTGGGTGCGAGCGAGTCGCGGACACGCACACAGTTTCCTGAGCGGTCGAAGGCCGCCTCCACACAGCTGTCGGCGAAACTGCTGTGAGAACTCTTGAACCAGTGCGGGGATTCGGTGTCCATGGCCCGGATGATGGCACGACACCGCCCACCGGAACAGCCCGTGGCCTCAAGCGGCCAGAGAACGGACGGCTCGGCGCGCGCGGCGAACCGTTCCGGGGGCCTCAGGCCACCGGGACGGCGGCGGGGGCGTTCTCCAGGTCTCCTGTCTCGCCCTCCTGGTAGGCCTTCCTGCCCACCGTGAACACGTAGACCAGGAACAGCACCTCCGCCAGCACGCCGATGCCCAGCGCCACCGGGATCGGGATGACCCCGGCCGCGGCGTTGCCGGTCACCACGCCCTCGATGAGCCCGGAGACGAGCAGCACCACCACCAGCCCCAGGGCCACCGCGATGGCGGCGCGCCCCTCCTCGCCCAGGGCGCGCATGCGGGTGCGGTCGCCGGGCGCGATGATCGTCCACCCCAGCTTGAGGCCCACTCCACCCGCGACGAAGACGGCGGTCAGCTCCAGCAGCCCGTGCGGCAGGAGCAGCCCGAAGAACACGTCGCCCTGGCCGTGGGCGAGCATGATCCCGGCGGCGACGCCCACGTTCACCGCGTTCATCAGCAGCACCGCCAGGGTCGGCAGCCCCAGGGCCACACCGAAGATGATGGCCTGCGCCGACACCCACGCGTTGTTGGTCCACACCTGGGCGGCGAACGAGCCCCGGGGGTTCTCCATGTAGTAGTTCGCGAAGTCGTGGTCGACGTACTGGGCCATGAAGTCCGGCGTGCCCAGGGCGTGCAGCACGTCGGGCTCGGACACGATCCACAGGGCGGTGACCGCCGCGATCGCGACCATGCCCGCGCTGGTGCCGATCCACCACCACCGCAGCCGGTACAGCACCGCCGGGAAGACGCGGGTGAAGAACCCGCCGACGTCGCGCCACGCGGAGGCGTGCGCGCCGGTCACCGCCGAGCGGGCCCGGGCCACCAGCGCGGACAGCCTGCCCACCAGCGCCGGGTCCTGCCCGGAGGAGCGCACCACCGACAGGTGGGTGGACACCCGCTGGTAGAGCTCGACGAGTTCGTCGATCTCCTCACCGTCCAGCGAGCGGCGCCTGCGCACCAGTCGGTCCAGCCGTTCCCACTCCGGGGCGTGCGCCGCGGCGAACACGTCGATATCCACGCAGGGAACCCTATCCGTTCCGCGCGCGGTCCGGCTCTGGCGCCGGTCGGCGAGGTCCCGTCGACCCGTCCGTCCGGATGCGCTCCCGACTCCGCTGCGAACAGCCGTCCCGTGTGCCGGGTAGTGTCGGGAGGACGGTTTCAGACAGTCCCGAGGGAGCGAGTGCTGGTGTCCTATCCCGGCAACGGCGACGCCCGCGCCGACGTGTACGGCGTGACACCCCTGGTCACGGGTGACGCCGTGGTCCTGGACCTGCGTCCGGCCGGTTTCGCCACCAGGGCCGCGGCTCTGGCCATCGACGCCCTGGTCCAGGTCATCGCCCTGATCGCGCTGAGCGTCCTGGTCACCTGGATCGGCAGGGGCCTGGACCCCGCGATCACCGCGGCCGTGTCGCTGTCGAGCGTGATCCTGATCCTGGTCGGCTACCCGGCCGTCTTCGAGACCGTGAGCCGGGGGCGCTCCCTGGGCAAGATGGCCCTGGGCCTGCGCGTGGTCGGCACCGACGGCTCCCCCGAGCGGTTCCGCCAGGCGCTGGGCCGGGCGCTGGCCGCGTTCGTGGAGATCTGGCTGACGAGCGGCGTGGTCGCGCTGATCACGTCGATGATCAACCGCGACGGCCGCCGCGTGGGCGACTTCGTGGCCGGGACGATGGTGGTGGAGGAGCGCGGCGGCAGGCCGCGCGAGGAGGTCGTCCCGATGCCCCCGCACCTGGCGGCCTGGGCGGCCAACACCGAGCTGTCGCGGCTGTCCCCGGAGACCGCGGCGGCGGCGCGCCAGTACGTGCTCCGGTACGGGGAGCTGGCCGAGCACACCCGCCACGAGATGGGCGTCCGGCTGGCCGACGCGGTGGCCGCGCAGATCAGCCCGCCCCCGCCGCCGGGGACCACACCGCCCTACTTCCTGGCCGCGGTGCTCGCCGAGCGTCGGCGCCGCCACGAGATGGCCGCCCAGCGCGCCCAGCCCGGACACCCGCGGGGCGGCCCCCAGCAGCAGTGGTACGGCCCGCACTCCTCCCGGTGAACCCGGACACGCAAAGACCCGATCCGATCCCCGTTCCGGCGACGGTCGCCGCGACCGCGCTGAGCGCCGCCCGAGGCGACCGGTCGGGCGCGGGAGCGCCCGTCAGGCGTGCCAGGAGCGCAGGTAGGCCTCCTGCCCGGGGGTGAGCGCGTCGATGCGCACCCCCAGCGCGGCCAGTTCGAGCCGGGCCACCTCGGTGTCGGTCTCGGCTGGCACCTCCACCACGCCCGGCTCCAGGCCTGAGGCGTTGCGGGCCAGCCAGGCCGTGGTCAGGGCCTGCACCGCGAAGGACAGGTCCATCACGGCGGCCGGGTGCCCCTCGGCGGCGCCGAGGTTGACCAGGCGCCCCTCGGACAGCAGGAGCAGGCGGCGCCCGTCGGCCAGCACGTACTCGTCGGCCTGCTCGCGCACGCCCCGGTTGACCTCCACGGCCCGGCTCTCCAGGGCGTTCAGGTCGATCTCCAGGTCGAAGTGGCCGGAGTTGGCCAGGATCGCGCCGTCCTTCATCAGGTCCAGGTGCTCGGCGCGGACGACGTCGCGGTTGCCGGTGACGGTGACGAACACGTCCCCGGCGGGGGCCGCCTCCTCCATGGTGGTGACGGTGTAGCCCTGCATGACCGCGTCCAGGGCCTTGACCGGGTCGACCTCGGTGACGACCACGCGGGCGCCCATGCCGCGGGCGCGCTCGGCCAGGCCCCGCCCGCAGTAGCCGAACCCCGCGACGACCACCGTGCGCCCGGCGAGCAGCGCGTTGGTGGCCCGCAGGATGCCGTCGATGGTGGACTGGCCGGTGCCGTACCGGTTGTCGAACATGCGCTTGGTGGCGGTGTCGTTGACCGCGACCATGGGCAGCCGCAGTTCGCCCTCGGCGCTCATCCGGCGCAGCCGGATCACGCCGGTGGTGGTCTGCTCGCAGCCGCCCAGCACGCCGTCGAGGAGGTCGGGGCGGGCCAGGTGGGCCGTGTTGACCAGGTCGCACCCGTCGTCGAGCAGCAGGTGCGGCCGCGACTCCAGGACCGTGACCAGGTTCCGGTCATAGGCCGCCGGGTCCATTCCGGCCCAGGCGTGGACCGAGACCCCGTACTCGGTGACCAGGGCGGCGGCGGTGTCGTCCTGGGTGGACAGCGGGTTGGACGCCGCCAGCCACACGTTCGCCCCTCCCGCGCGCAGGGCCCGCAGCAGGTTGGCGGTCTCGGCGGTCACGTGCAGGCACGCGGCCACGCGCAGGCCGTCCAGGGGGCGTTCGGCGGCGAAGCGCTCGCGCACGCTGCGCAGCACGGGCATGGAGCGCTCCGCCCAGTCCACGCGGCGGACCCCGGCCCCGGAGAGGCCGAGATCCGCCACCTGGTGGGAGGGGGGTGTCATGTGCTGTCGGGCTCCTGCTCTCTCGGTCGGTTCGACCCCTGGGGGTCGTGTTCGGGCGCCCACGGGGTTCTGGAGGATTCGTAGGTGGGACTGCGAGGAACGAGCCGTCACACCGGAGAATCCGAGGGTTCCCGTGTTCGAGGCGCCCGAACACTGGGCGAAGCGGAGCGGAGCCCCAGGGAAGCGCCGCCTAGTAGCGGTAGTGGTCGGGCTTGTAGGGGCCCGAGACGTCCACGCCGATGTAGGCGGCCTGCTCCTTGGTGAGCTGGGTCAGCTTGACGCCGAGCGCGTCCAGGTGCAGCCGGGCGACCTTCTCGTCGAGGATCTTGGGCAGCGTGTACACGTCGGTCGGGTACTCGTCGGGCTTGGTGAACAGCTCGATCTGCGCGATGACCTGGTTGGTGAAGCTGTTGGACATCACGAAGCTGGGGTGGCCGGTGGCGTTGCCCAGGTTGAGCAGGCGGCCCTCGGAGAGCACCAGGACGGACTTGCCGTCGGAGAAGGTCCACTCGTGGACCTGCGGCTTGATCTCCTTCTTGACCACGCCGGGGACCCTGGCCAGGCCCGCCATGTCGATCTCGTTGTCGAAGTGGCCGACGTTGCCGACGATCGCCTGGTGCTTCATCCGGGTGATCTGGTCGGCCATGATCACGTTGAAGTTGCCGGTGGTGGTGATGAAGATGTCACCGGTCTCCAGCACGTCCTCCAGAAGCGTGACCTGGTAGCCGTCCATGGCCGCCTGGAGGGCGTTGATCGGGTCGATCTCGGTGACGACCACGCGGGCGCCCTGGCCGCGCAGGGCCTCGGCCGCGCCCTTGCCGACGTCGCCGTAACCGCACACCACGGCGACCTTGCCGCCGATGAGCACGTCGGTGGCGCGCATGATGCCGTCCGGCAGCGAGTGGCGGATGCCGTACTTGTTGTCGAACTTGCTCTTGGTGACCGAGTCGTTGACGTTGATCGCGGGGAAGGCCAGGGTGCCCTCACGGCGCATCTCGTACAGGCGCAGGACACCGGTGGTGGTCTCCTCGGTGACGCCCTGGATCCGCTCGGCGATCCGGGTCCACTTGGTGTTGTCGCGCTCCAGGCTGGCGCTGAGCAGGCGCAGCACGACGCCCATCTCCTCGCTGTCGGCGCTGTCGGGGTCGGGGACCGCGCCCGCCTTCTCGTACTCGGCGCCCTTGTGGACGAGCATGGTGGCGTCGCCGCCGTCGTCCAGGATCATGTTGGGGCCCTCGGCGCCCGGCCAGGTCAGCGCCTGCTCGGTGCACCACCAGTACTCCTCCAGGGTCTCGCCCTTCCAGGCGAAGACCGGCACACCCTTGGGGTCCTCGGCGGTGCCGTCGGGGCCGACGACGACCGCGGCGGCGGCGTGGTCCTGGGTGGAGAAGATGTTGCAGCTGACCCAGCGCACCTCGGCGCCCAGGGCGACCAGGGTCTCGATGAGGACCGCGGTCTGGACGGTCATGTGCAGCGAGCCCATGATGCGCGCGCCCTGGAGGGGCTTGCTGTCCCCGTACTCGGCGCGGGTGGCCATGAGGCCGGGCATCTCGTGCTCGGCGAGCCGGATCTCGTCGCGTCCGAAGGCGGCCAGGGAGAGATCGGCGACCTTGAAGTCGAAAGCCATGCGTTCCTCACTCGTGATGGTCGTGGCTCACCCGATTCTAGGGCCGCGACCGGGATCACCGTGCGAAATTGACATTTCACCGTCAGGTTCGCGCTCCTTTGCGGGGAGGGTCCGTTAGGGTCGCGTGCATGGCCGCCCTCGACGACGACCCGACCCCCTCCGGCCTCCGGACGCGCGGCCCCGTGCCGATCTCCGCGGCCGCCGACCGTGTGGGCACCACCGCGCGGATGCTGCGCTACCGCGAGGGCCTGGGCCTGCTGCCCCGCACCCAGGAGCAGCCCACCGGGCGCGGGCACCGGCACCGCCGGTTCACGGAGGAGGACCTGCGCACGATCGCGGTGGGCCTGGAGCTGGAGCGCGAGTTCGACATCCCGCCCGCCGCGCTGGCCTTCGCCCTGCGGGTGCTGGCCGAGCCCGAGGTGCTGGCGCGGGTGCGCTCGCACGGGGAGCGTCTGGGCAGGCTCGCCGCGGCGCCCGCCCGCGCGCTGGACTTCGAGAAGCAGAAGGCGATGCGGCTGCTGCACGGCCGCCGCCCCTGAACACTCCCGGTTTACGCTCCGACGCGTCCGGTAGCGGCCACAGGTCGGGGCCCGAGACAGGTTTTGGCCAACTGCCCACTGGCTACGGAAGACACGTGGATACCCTACGTTGCGGTGCGGACCTGGACCGGATTCCGGCCCTGGTGCGCGAGGACCTCATGGACGTCGACCGGCTGCGGGCCATCTGGGCCCAGCACCGGCAGAGCCAGCCCCGGCAGGCCAGGGACGCGGCGCGGCGCGAGCTGACCGGCCGCCGGGTGCGGGCGCTGGGCGGCGGGCCCGCCCTGGAGGAGCTGGTGGTCTCCGCCGCGGCGGACGGGGCCTCCGGGCGTCAGTTCACCGCAGCGTTCGTCCTGGAGCTGGCCGAGCGCGCCAGGAACCTGCCCGAGGACTGCCCCGCGCGCTCTCCCCAGCGCCCCGTGGACTCCGAGCAGGCGCTGCGGCTGGCGCGGGCCGCCTCGGTGCCCGCCCATCCGGTGGTGCGCGCCGCCCAGACCTACGCCGAGGCCGTGGCGGTGCTGGCCGAGCTGGACCCCGAGCGCCCCGGGGGCACGCACGCGTGGGCGCTGCCGTGGCTGCTGGCGTCCCTGGTGCTGCGGCGGGCGGACTTCCCGCCGCTGCTGCCCGACCCCCTGGCGCCGCCGTGGAGCGGGCGCGACGCCGACGAGCGCCTGGCCGGGATGGTCCGCCACTTCGCGCGCCTGGTGACCGGCACGCTGCTCGACGAGCTGAGCTGGACCCCCGAGCACGTCCCCGAACCCCGCTCCCCCGTGTCGCCGCTGGCGGCGGTGACGCGCCGCCGCGTCCTGGACTACGTGCGCTCGCGCCGGAGCTCGCTGGCCATGATCCTGCGGGCGCTGGACCCCGCGGCGCGCACGTCGGTGTACTCGGGCGGTTCGGACGACGCCGAGCCCGGGACCGCCTCGGAGGTGGTGGTCCGCAACCTGCTCACGCCGGGGGCCGCGCACTGGTGGACGGCGCTGGAGCTGACGGTGGGCGGGGCGTCCCTGGCGCTGTTCGTGGTGGTCCAGGAGGTGGGCCGCCCCCGGACGGGGGTGCTCGCGGTCACCGCGGACGCGCGCCTGACCACCCCGGAGGGGACGCGCGACGCGCTGGGCATGTCCGGCGCCGACGGCGTGACCGTGATGCCCACGGACTGTGTGGACGACCGCTGGCCCCAGGTGCGCGACCTCGTGGACGAGGCCGTGTCACGAGCCATGAACGAGCTCACCCGGGTCTGAGCGGTCAGCGCCGCTGGTGGCCGGGGGTCAGCCGCTGATGGCCAGCAGGAGCAGCACCAGCAGCAGGATCACGATGGTGATGAGCACCGCCGGGATCACCCAGCTCTGCTGGAGCACCGAGTTCTGCTCGACGGGGCGCGGCATGGGCTGCTGCGCGCCGGGGCGGGCGTAGGTCTGGTTGGGGTTCATGCCCGTGGCCATGGGGTTGGCGCCCGCGTGCGGGCCGTGGGGCATGCCGGGCGGCGGGGGCGGGTAGACGGGGGCGCCCGGGCGCGGGTTGGACGTGCCCGGGTGGCCGGGGATCCCGGGCCTGGGGTTGGAGGTGCCGGGGTGGACGAAGCCGTGGCGGGGGTCGGAGCCCATGGGGTGCCCCGGCATGCCCGGACGGGGGTTGGAGGCGCCGGGCTGCGCGTACCCCGCGGCGCCTGCCTGCGGACCGCTGTGCGGCTGCTGGGGGCCCGTGTGCGGCTGCTGCGGCCCGGTGTGCGGCCGGTAGGGCATCTGGGCGCCGGTGAACAGGCCGGTCTGGGCGATCTGCTCGCCCTGCTTGACGGCGTCGTCGGTGGAGGGGCCGGAGGCCTCGGGGCCCTCGTGGCCCAGCAGGCGCATGAGGAGGGTCTGGGCGTTGGGCCGGTTGTCCGGGTTCTTGTCCAGGCAGGACTCGACGATGGGGCGCAGGGCCTCGTCCATGCCGGTCAGGTCCGGGGGCGCGCTGACCACGCGGTGGACGACCGCCGGGACGGTGTCGGAGCCGAACGGCGCCCGCCCGGTGGAGGCGAAGGCGATGACACAGCCCCAGGCGAAGATGTCGCACTTGTCGGTGATGCCGCGGCCCTCGATCTGCTCGGGCGCCATGTAGGAGGGCGTGCCGACGATCGAGTTGGTCATGGTGGCGGTGCCGTCGTCGATCCGGGCGATGCCGAAGTCGATGACGCGGGGGCCGTCCGGGCCGATCAGCACGTTGCCGGGCTTGAAGTCGCGGTGGACGATGCCCGCCTTGTGGATGGCGACCAGGGCGGTGGCGGTGGTGATGGCGAGCCGCTGGAGGGTGGAGCCCTTCTGGGTGGCGCCCTTGGCGATGGTCTCCTGGAGGTCCTTGCCCGGCACGAACTCGCTGACCACGTAGGGCGGGTCTCCGTCGAGCCGGGCGTCGATGATCGCGGCGGTGCAGAAGGAGGCGACCTTCTGCGCCGCCCGGACCTCCTTCTCGAACCGCTTGCGCAGGTCGCTGTCGCGCGACCACTGGTCGTTGAGGACCTTGACCGCGTACTGCTCGCCGCCGGAGTCCTCGGCGAGGTAGACGATTCCCTGGCCGCCCTTGCCCAGCCGCCCTGTCACGCTGTACTCGCCGAACGAGGAGGGGTCGCTCGGCAGTAGCGGTTCGGGACCGGGCATCGGTGTCCTCCGGGAGATTAGGGGTGAGGGGGCGCGCAGCACCAGGGTACGGGTTGCGGGGAACGCGGTGGTGCGTCCCGTCGTGCCCCGTTACCCCGGCGCAACCGTTATGACTGCTGGAACGCCCGGGGCGTTCCCGGTCTCACCCGATTTTTCGCGCCTCGTCGACCAGCAGGACCGGGATGCCGTCCCGGATGGGGTAGGCCAGGCCGCTCTCGTCGCAGACCAGCTCGTCGGTCTCGGGGTCGTGGCGCAGCGGGGCCTGGCTCTGCGGGCAGGCCAGGATCTCCAGCAGCCAGCCGTCGATCTTCGTGCTCATGTCCTCGTTCCTCTGCAGTGGGGTGTCCCTCTGCCCCCATGATGCCTGGTCAGGCGCGGACGACGGCCAGGACCTCGTCGCGCAGACCGGCCATGGAGGCCTCGTCGGGGGCCTCGACGTTGAGCCGCAGCAGCGGTTCGGTGTTGGAGGCGCGCACGTTGAACCACGACCCGTCGGGGAGGGAGACGGTCAGGCCGTCGAGTTCGTCGACGGTGACGCCGTCCCGCCCGGCGAAGGCCTCGCGTACCGCGGCCATCCGCCCGGGGGCGTCGGCGACCTTGGAGTTGACCTCCCCGGACCCGGCGTAGCGCGAGTAGGCCTCGGCGATCCGGGAGAGGGGGCGGTCGTCGTTGCCCAGCACCCGCAGGACGTGCATCGCGGCGAGCATACCGGTGTCGGCGCGCCAGAAGTCGCGGAAGTAGTAGTGGGCGGAGTGCTCCCCGCCGAAGATCGCGCCCGTCTCGGCCATGGTGGCCTTGATGAAGGAGTGCCCGACCCGGGTGCGGACGGGCTTGCCGCCGTTCTCGCGGACGATCTCGGGCACGGCCCGGGAGGTGATGAGGTTGTGGATGATCGTGGCGCCCGGCTCGCGCTCCAGCTCCTGGGCGGCCACCAGGGCGGTGACGGCCGAGGGCGGAACGGCGTCGCCGTTCTCGTCCACGACGAAGCAGCGGTCGGCGTCGCCGTCGAAGGCCAGGCCGATGTCGGCGCCGCTCTCGCGGACCTTCGCCTGGAGGTCCACCAGGTTGTCGGGGTCCAGGGGGTTGGCCGGGTGGTTGGGGAAGGTGCCGTCCAGCTCGAAGTAGAGGGGGACGACCTCCAGCGGCAGGCCCTCCAGGACGGCGGGGACCGTGTGGCCGCCCATGCCGTTGCCCGCGTCCACCGCGACCCTGAGCGGGCGGATGCCCGAGAGGTCGACCAGTTCGCGCAGGTAGTCCGCGTACCCCGCCAGCAGGTCGCGGTGCGTGACCGTTCCCGCGGGGCCGTCGTGGGCGGGCGCTCCCCCCTCCAGGATCTCCTCGGCCAGGCGGCGGATCTCGTCCAGGCCCGTCTCGCCGCTGATGGGCGCGGCCCCGGCCCGGCACATCTTGATGCCGTTGTACTCGGCGGGGTTGTGGCTGGCGGTGAACATGGCGCCGGGCAGGTCCAGGTGGCCCGAGCCGTAGTAGAGCAGGTCGGTGGAGCCGAGCCCGGCGAAGACCACGTCCAGGCCCTGACCGGTGACGCCCTCGGCGAAGGCGGTGGCCAGCTCGGGCGAGGAGGGGCGCATGTCGTGGGAGACCACCACGGCCTCCCCGCCGACCACACGGGCGAAGGCCGCTCCGATCGCCCGCGCGATGTCGGCGTTGAAGGTGTCGGGGATCACGCCCCGCACGTCGTATGCCTTGAAGATGCTTGCGAGGTCAGCCACGTCTTCTCCGGCCAGGTCGGTCCTGCTTGGGTTCGGTCCCGCGCGGCCGGGCCGCGCGCGGTACAAAACTAGCAAGGCGTCCCCGCGAACCCCCGCACCGCCGCCGGTTCGTGCCCGGGCCGGCTCCCCGACGCGGTGGGGGCGGCGCCGTCTACCCGCCGGAGTGCCGGGGGGGCTGCTGTTCGCCGCGCCCCGGATCGGATCTGACCACGCGCAGGTGGCCCCGGCGCAGCGTCCCGGTCCCCTCGCCGATCTCGTCGGAGGGGTCCTTGCGGGCAGGCGGGCGGGCCGCCTCACGTACGGCGTCGGCGAGGGCCTCCAGGTCGTCGCTGCCCGGGCCGCCGCCCGTCGTCTCGACCGGGAGTCGGACGACCTCCCAGCCGCGCGGTGCCGTCAGCCGGTCGGCGTGCACGGCGCAGAGGTCGTAGCAGTGCGGTTCCACGTAGGCGGCGAGCGGGCCGAGGACGGCCGTCGAGTCCGCGTAGACGTACGTGAGCGTGAAGACGGCAGGCTGTCTGCAGGCGGTACGGGAGCAGCGTCGAACAGGGCTCACAGCGTTCGACTGTATGCCTTTACTGAGGGACACGCCAGCATCGTTCCATGAGCTGGCCCGTTCGCGCTCGTCCGCGGGCTCCGCGCGCCGCCCTCCGCCACTCTCCCCGGGGGTCGGCGCACCCCCTCCGATCCGTCCCCCGCCACCGTCCGGCGGCCCGCTCCTCGGGCGAGTGAGCGCTTTCGCCCCGGGAGGGACTACGCGCGGGGCCCGTGATGGCTTAGTCTCGAAGTGTGCGACGAGTGCGCCTTTCCAGTGGCCAACCAGACCGAGTGCGGCGCCGGGACCGCCGCGGCCGAGGCATCCGCGGTCCTCTCGTGCCCTCTGACCTGCCGGTTTTCCGTAGCCGGGCGCAGGCCTTCGACGACCTTGTCCTGGACGCCGTCGAACGCCTCGAACGCCTGTGGGCGCGGGAGCTGGCCAATGTCGACTTCCTCGTGGAGGACGTCCCCCCTGTCGAGCCCCGCGGCCCCCTGACCGAGGCGATCCCCTTCTCCCGTTTGGAGACCGATCCCTCCGGCCGGGCCAGGATCGTGGTGTACCGGCGTCCGGTGGAGATCCGGACGAAGGATCCGGAGGAGATGGCCCTCCTCGTCCACGAGACGGTCGTCGAGGAGGTCGCCAACCTGCTCGGCGTGGAACCGGAGTCGGTGGACCCCGAGGGCTGACCGGGCCGGTCCGGGTCCCGTCGGGGCCGCCCGGACGCGTCGGCCCCGGCCGGCGCGGCTAGGGGCTGTTTGGGAACCCTCGCGGGAGCGGGTGAAAGCACCAAAGCAGTAACAACGGGCATGTCGCCCAGCACACGAACGAAGCCTCCGGTAGACGGGTCAACGACCAAGAAGACAAGTCCGCCGGAGGCTTCGTGCCGACCCTACCCGGACCCGGGCGCGGTGACCTCACCGACGCCCAGTGGGCCCTACTCGAACCCCTGCTGCCCGCCTCCTCAACGGGCCGCCCGCCCCAACGCTGCAAGCGCACCCTGATCAACGGCATCCGCTGGCGGGTGCGGGTCGGCGCTCCCTGGCGCGATCTACCCGAACGCTACGGCCCCTGGCAGACGGTCTACGACCTGTTCCGCCGCTGGAGCCTGGACGGCACCTGGGCGCAGATCCTGGCCTCTTTGCAGTCGATCGCCGACGCGGCGGGCCTGATCACCTGGCAGGTCAACGTCGACTCCACCATCGTGCGCGCCCACCAGCACGCCGCCGGGGCCGCGAAAAAGGGGAGCAAGAAGATCACGGAACGGATGAGCCCGCCGACCACGCCCTGGGACGCTCACGCGGCGGGTGGACCACCAAAATCCATCTGGCCTGCGAACAGGCTCAAAAGCCCGTGTCCGTGGTGATCACCGCCGGTCAGCGTGGAGACGCTCCCCAGTTCGAGCCCGTCATGGGCCGTATCCGCGTCGTGGGGCGGGGGCGCAGTGGTCCGGCGCGCACCCGGCCGGTACGGGTGCGCGCCGATAAGGCCTACAGCTCGAAGAAGATCCGCTCCTACCTGCGCGCACGCAAGATCAAGGCGACGATCCCAGAGCCTGCCGACCGGGTTCGCAATCGCGAACGCAAGGGACGGCGCGGGGGACGTCCTCCCGCTTTCGACAAGGCCGACTATCGGGCCCGTCACGCGGTGGAGTGCGGGATCAACCGGCTCAAACGCAATCGGGCGGTGGCCACGCGCTATGACAAGCTCGCGCTTCGCTACGAGGCCACCGTCCAGATCGCGGTCATCAACGAATGGCTCTGACTTACCAAACAGGCCCTAGGGGACCACCCCCACCATGCTGTCGCGTACCACCGGGAGTTCGATCCGCACCGGCGCGGGCGTCACCGGCAGCACGCCCAGGCCGTCCCCGCCGCCGCGCAGCACGCGGGCGGCGTGGACGGGCTCGGAACCGTCCAGGACCTCCAGGCGGACCGCGTAGCCGTCCTCGGGCGCGGTGCCCGGAGGCGCCTGCCAGCCGTCGTCCCCGCCGAACACGGTGGTGGTCCCGGCGGTGACCCGCACGCGCACGGCGTCGCCCTGGGTGGCGTCGGCGCCGATGGGAGTGGCCATGAGCGTGGCGTCGCCCCCGACCGCGGTCAGGAGCAGCTCGGTGTCGGCGCCCTCGGGGACGTCGGGCAGGACCGCGGTGGTGTCCAGCGGGAAGCCGAGCGGCGGCACCGCGGAGGTGTAGGCCGCCTCGACCACCTCGACGTCGTCCCCCTCCCCGGTGACCGCCTCGGCGGCGACACCGGCGACCACGGGCGCGTCCGCCTCCACCACGACCGCGCCGGGCTCCCCGGCCAGGACGGCCTCCAGGCTGAGCCAGGCGGAGGCGGCCGGGGGCACGCTGAAGGTCAGCGGATCGTCGGCGGTGGCGCCCTGTGCTTCCCCGTCCTGTCCGCCCTCCTCCCGCGTCTCGTCCGTCTCCTCCTCCGGGGCCGGGGTGACGGTGTGCACGCGCACCTGGACGGGTTCGTCGCCCGGCGCGGCCACGTGCAGGCGGCGACGGCCGTCGCCGCCTGGAACCCCGGGGATCACGTGCTCCCGGGCGGGCGCGGCCGTGGGCGGGACCCAGTCGGCGGTGCCGGAGGAGTGCTCGGCGAGCAGGGAGGCCGCGACCCGTCCCGTGCTGGTGCGCACGTGGACTCCGACGGCGCTGGTGCCGCCGACCAGTTCGGTCAGGTCCAGCTCGGTCGCCGTCGCCGCGGGCAGGGCGATGCCCCTGCTCTCCTCGGAGGAGGAGGGGCCGCCCTCGGTGTAGACGTCCACGCTGACCGTGGCCCGGGAGTCCTCGGGGTTGGCCAGGTGCACGGTGAGCGCGTCGAGTCGCATGCCCTCGATGCCGTCGCCGCCGGGGAGGGCGAACCAGGTTCCGACGGAGGGTTCGAGGCAGCGGACCTCGGTGGCCGAGCCGTCGGAGAGGGTGGTCTGGGCGGTGTCGAGCCCGGAGGCCAGGGAGCCCTCGGCGCGCACGGCGGTGGGGGCGCCGGTTCCGGCGGTGTCGGTGTTCCACACGCGGCCGGGCTCGGTCAGCTCCTCGCCGACGGTGCCGCCCCGGGTACCGTCCGCGTCGCCGCCGTCCCCACCGGCCTCACCGTCCCCGGTGTCCTCGGCGTCCTCCCCGGGGGCCTCGGGAACCGACTCGGCCCACAGTTCGCCCTCGTCGTCACGGCTCACCCTCGGAGCGAACGCGGCCACGGAGCTGTCCCCCGACTCGTGCGGGGCGGGGCACACCCGCACCGCGTGGTCGGGCCGCACGGTCCCGGGGGCGGTGACGCCCAGCTCCGCGGTGATCGGCCCGGTCGCGAACGCGATCCCGAACAGCGCGGCCAGGGCCAGCGAGACCAGCCCGAACAGCGCGAACCGGTTCTCCACGATCAGGCGCACGGTCTGGTCCTCCCGCTCGGTACCGGACGCCTGGCGGGCCTGGTCGGCCCGGTCGTCCCGGTCGTCCCGGTGTCCTCGTCTGCTGCTCCCCGGCGCGGCGCCCCCGGTCGCGGGGCCGCCGTCCGCACACCGCCCTCCGGGCTCCCCCGGCGTGCCCTCCTCCCGTGGTCAGCGGTCACGGCGCCGCTCCCCCCTGCGCACGCCGCGGGTGCCCCGGCGGCGGCCCCCGCCCCGCACGGCGGGCAGCGCGCCGGTGTCCTCCTCGGACGCGGAACCGGGCGGGACGCCGTCCTCCGGCGCGCCCGCTCCGGCGTCCCCGTCCGGGCGTACGCCGGAGTCCTCACCGCCGGGCCGCGACCGGCCGGGCCTGGCGCGTGAGCCCCGGCGCGAGGACGCCCGGGACCTCCCCGAGCGCCGCAACCGCTCCGGCCGCCTCGGGCGGGGCGTGGGCGTGGCCTCGATCAGCCGCGCCTCCTCCTCGGTCCGCACACCCGGCGCGGCGAGGACCGCGACCACCGTGAGCAGGACCCCCTGCGTGAGCAGCCAGGCCGCGTGGACGTAGTCGGTGTGCCAGACGCGCAGGTCGCCGCCCTCCACGGGCAGCGCCCAGGCCTGGGTTCCGTTCTGGGTGGGGACGGGGTCCAGTTCGACGCCGTCCAGGCTGGCGCGCCAGCCGCTGTCGGCGGCCTCGGCCAGGGCGAGCCGCCGCCCGGTGCCGCCCTCGGGGACCGGGGCGCTCACCTCGTCCGCGTCCCCGCGCACCGCGAGGACCTCGGTTTCGACGCCGTCCTCGGAGACCACCCGCAGCGCGCCGGTGGGGGTGGACAGCCTCCAGAGCGCGTAGTGGCGCGACAGCGACTGCCGCTCCAGCCCCGGCGTGCCGTCCAGGGTGTCGACCATGGTGACGTCGGCGGGCCCGCTGATCCGCGGGCGCGGGTAGAGCACGTACTGGATGCCGAAGTCGGCCAGGGTGTACATCTGGTCGCCGCCCTGGCCCACGGTGAGTTCGGCCACGGCCCGGTCCATCGCCCCGCGGATCCCGCTCTCGGGCACGAGTTGCTCCTCTCCCAGACGGGGTTCGCGTCCGCGCACGACCAGGTAGTCCACGCCGCCCTCGCCGTCGGCGGTGACCACGAGGGTGCGCGGCCGGGTCCCCGCCCCGTCGTCCCCGCCGCCCTCGACGGTCCCGGCTCCGGTCAGCGCGCCGGGGACGACGGGTTCGGCGTGCGCGGTGACCGGTCCCCGCACGCCCTCCCACATCCACACGCCCGCGGCGCAGACGGGGGTCGCCAGGGCGAGCAGTCCCACGGCGAGCGCGAAGACCCGCCTGGGTCCGCCCAGGCGCACCATGTCGCCGAAGGAGCGCGCGGCGGTCGCCGCCGACAGCAGCACCGCCGTGGCGGCGAAGGTCAGGGCGACCCCGGGCCAGACCGGCGCCGGGGGGCCGCCGTAGTAGGGCTCGACGACCACCCGGCTGGTCAGGATGGCCACGAGGATCCCGAACAGGGCGAGCGACCACCCCGCCGCGGCCAGCATCCGGTTGCGGAGCAGCAGCAGGGAGCACAGCGCGGCCACGGCGAACCCGGCCGTGACCCAGAACGGCGGTGTCCCGGGGCCGCCCGGCGAGAGCATGAGCAGTTCCTGCGGGGTTGGGCCCGGCGCCGACAGCCCGGGGCGGTGCAGCCCCGCCTCCAGCAGCCACAGGCTGGGGTGCAGGAGCAGTTCGAGCGTCCACGGCATCAGCAGCACGAGCGGGACGGCCAGGCCCAGCGCGACGCTGACGTAGATCCGGCGGCCCACGTGGCCGAAGGCGACGGCCACCAGCACGCCGGTGACCAGTGACAGAAGCCACACCATCGGCACGAACGCGGTGGCGACCGTCAGGACCAGGCCCACCCCCCAGGCCGCGCGGCGCGAGGGCTTGGGCGGCATCGACACCAGCCGCACCAGCAGCAGTCCCAGCACCGGCAGCAGGACGTGGACCAGGGCGGTGCCCAGGCGGCCCTGGGCGACCGCGCCGGTGGCCACCGGCAGCAGCGCGTAGGCCGCGGCCATCCACAGGCGGGCGGGGCCGAAGCCCAGCACCTCGCGGGCGAGCAGGTAGGCGGTCAGCCCGGACAGGGGCACGCAGCCCAGCAGGAGGACCGTGACGGCCAGCCAGGGCTTGCCCAGGGTGAGCGTGGACAGCAGGGCGAGCAGTCCGACGTAGGGCGGGACGGGGTCGGCCGCGCCGAGCCCGCTGTCGGGGCTGCCGGACAGGTACAGGTTCCACAGGTCGCCCGCGCCGCCCGCGACCGGGGGCAGGGCGCCGCCCGCCAGGAGGTCGCCCAGGAGCAGGGAGCGCTCGGCGACGAGGGCCACCGCGGCCAGGGCCAGGACCAGCAGCGCCCCGGGCCGCAGGAGCACGCTGCGCACGAAGCCGGCGGTGTCCGTGGGGATCTCGTCCTCGTCCTCGGCGGCGGGCGGCGCGGTGACGGCCTGGTGGCGGCCGGGGGTGTTGCGCACGGGCTCCCCGGACAGGATCCCGGTGAGCACGTCGTGGACCTGGCGTACGGCCACGCCGCGCGCGAGGAAGGGCCGGATGGCGCTGTAGGTGCGGCGGCGGTCGCGGCGGCGCCGGAAGCGGGCGCGCATCAGCCGGAGCGGCCGCAGGTAGACCAGGGTGATCGCGGCGGCCTCGTCCAGGGCGTTGGCGGGCTGCTTGATGAGCAGGTACCCCACCACGCGCAGCAGCGAGGCCACGGAGTTGCGCAGCAGCGCGGCCACCATGCCGCCCAGGGGCAGGTTGGCCAGCAGCACGAAGACGGCGTGGCGGCGGTCCACCCGGCGCGGGTGGTTGCGGGTGGCGGAGATGGGTCGGCGGCGCCGGGCGGAGGCCTCGGCGTGGTAGGCGACCGCGTCGGTGACGAGCACGGCGCGCAGTCCGGCACCGCCCACCCGCCAGCAGAAGTCGATGTCGTCGCGGAACAGCGGCAGGGAGGGGTCGAAGCCGCCGAGGCGGTCCCACACGTCGCGGCGCACGAGCATGCCCGCGCTGGAGACCGCCAGGACCTGGCGTGTGCCGTCGTGCTGGCCGTGGTCGAACTCGCGCTGCTCCAGGCCGGTCTCGCGGCGGCCCGCGCCGTCGATGGTCACGCCCGCCTCCACCAGGAGGCGGCGGTCGAACCAGTCGCGCAGCTTGGGGCCCAGGACGGCGGCGCGGGGGTCCTGGTCGGCGGCGTCCAGCAGGTGGGCGAGGGCGTCCCGGTCCGGGGTGAGGTCGTCGTGGATCAGCCAGATCCACTCGGTGGCGTCCTCGTCGAAGCCGCGTACGGCGCTGGTGGAGCGCGGCAGTTCCAGGGCGGCGCGGACGGCGTCGCCGTACCCGGTGTCGGCGGGCAGCCCCACGACGGCGTCGGCGGGCAGGAAGCGGGCCAGGACCTCGGCGCTGTCGTCGGTGCTGCCGGTGTCGGCGGCGACGGCCCGCTGCACGGGCCAGGACTGGCCGCGCAGCGCCTGCATCGTCTCGGGCAGCCAGCGGGCGCCGTCGTGGGAGACGATGACCGCGGTGACGACGTGTCGGGCGAAATCCTGGTCAGGCACGGCTGTGGTGGGTTCTCTCCGGGAGGGGGCGCGGCCCCGATCGGGTCCGGGGGTCCGGCCGGGCGGGGCCGACGGGCGCGACCGCGCTCCGGACGCGGTCCGCGCGCGGGACGTCGCGGCCGACCGCGGCCCTCGTGACCTCCTGGGGGCCGGACAGGGCCCGCGCGGGACATCACCCTACGCCACTCGGCACCATTACGGGCCTATTCGTCACACGCCGCTGCGGCCGACCATATCGGAGCATTCACACCACGACGGGGAGGCCCTATTCGAACACACATCCGAATAGGGTCCGGCATATCCGGGCATTACAGCCCCCGGCCGCACCGCGGACACAATCGCCGCGCGCCGGGGAAGGGGCCGAACATGAAAAACGCGCGCCCGGGCTCGCGGCCCGGACGCGCGTCTCACACGCGGCCCTACAGCATCTCCGCCAGGAAATCGAAATCTCCCCCGGCGGCTTTCTTCAGCCTGCGGCGCTCGCGTTCGGAGAGTCCCCCCCAGATGCCGAAGCGCTCATCGTGCTCCAGCGCGTATTCCAGGCACTCCGCGCGTACCTCGCACGACTGGCAGACCTTCTTGGCTTCCCGCGTCGAGCCGCCCTTCTCGGGGAAGAACGCCTCCGGGTCGGTCTGCGCGCACAGGGCACGCTCCTGCCAGCCCAGATCCTCATCCGAGCCGTGCGCCAGCGGGATGACCTCGCTCATGCGCACCTCCTGTTGCCCCCCATAGATGTCCCCGGCCCTTTTCGTCCCCCGGGCCGGGTGGAATCCCACCTTGAAATTACACGTGGGTCGCTTGCTGAGAGTCAAGCGCCCTGCGTGGTAATCCACTGAATATCATGTAACGAACCGCCAACGGCAGCCCGGTGATGTCCGTTCTGCGGATTACCACGCAATTCACGTCCTTCCGAGGCGGTGGGGAGCGCGGGCCGACGGAGCCGGGTCAGCGCTTGTCCTCGCCGCCGTACCACCCCTGCTGGTCACCGGTTCCGCCCTGTCCCTGCTGGTCAGAGCCGTATCCGGTGCCCGCTCCGTACTGCCCTCCGTACGATCCCCCGCCCTGGCCGGGCGTCTGGTTGCCGTTGTTCTCACCGGAGTTAAAGAAAGGATCAAGATTGCTGTCGGCCGGGGTGTCCTGCGCCTGCTGCCCCTGGTCAGCGCCCTGGTACCAGCCGTACTGGATCGCGTCCTGGGCGGCCTGCTCGCCGGAGGCGGGCTGCTGCTCGGTGCTCTGCGGGGCGTACTGGGACGGGTCGTAGGCGTACTCGCCCGGCTGGCCGTAGGCGGGCTGCTGGCCCGGGGCGTCGGTGCCGTACTGCTGGCCGTAGGACTGCTGGGCGCCCGTGCCGTACTGCTGCTGGGCGGGGTCGGTCCCGTACTGCTGACCGTAGGCCTGCTGGGCCGGGTCCACGCCGTACTGCTGGCCGTACTGCTGGGAGGCGTCGTAGCCCTGCTGGACGGGCTGCTGCCCGGAGGCGTCGGTGCCGTACTGGTGGCCGTAGGACTGCTGGGCGCCCGTGCCGTACTGCTGCTGGGCGGGGTCGGTCCCGTACTGCTGGGCCGGGGCGTCGGTGCCGTACTGCTGGCCGTAGGACTGCTGGGCGCCGGTCCCGTACTGCTGCTGGGCGGGGTCGGTCCCGTACTGCTGACCGTAGGCCTGCTGCGCGGGGTCCACGCCGTACTGCTGGGCGGCGCTCTGGGTGGGGTCGGCGGGCTGGCCCGGGTAGGCCGGCTGGGCGAAGGACTGCTGCGCGCCGGTGGCGGGCGGGAACTGCTGCGGGTAGGCGTTCTGCGGCCGCACCACCCTGGGGACCAGGGTGGGGTCGTTGAAGGCCTTGAGCGCGGCGAAGCCGAAGATGCCGAGAACCGCGCCCTGGGCGACGGTCCCCAGCATCCGGGCGAAGCCGTGGCCGATGTTGATCGCGTCGATGAAGCCGCAGATCACCGTGATCAGGCAGAACAGCAGGCCCACACCGGTGACGATCATCGCGGTCAGCACGACCGGGGAGGCGCCCGCCCTGGTCCTCTCACTGGTCAGCACGAGGGCCACGGCGACGGCGACCAGGATCGTGATGGTCACACCGAAGAAGTTGGCGGAGCCCGCGTCGTACATGGCCGAGGCGAAGGACGTCTCCGAGCGCCAGCCGCTGGATCGGACGATCACCTGGATGAGCCCGGAGAGCATGAGCACGCCCGCGGCTGCAAGCAGGACCCAGGCCCCCGGAAGGCGCAGGCGTTCTAGCGTTTCGTTCTTCAAGAGAGGTTCCCCATCTACTGCTGCTTCGCCGTCGGGTCGTTGGGAACGGCGTCGGGCTGTCACGTGTGGATCGGCCGCGTCCGGGCATGGACGTGGGGACACCGGGCGGGGCCGAAGAGTGGGATGGCGACCGAGGCCACGGAGTTCACGGATCTCCGGTACCGGAACGGTCACACACGGATCATGCCCACGGCGGGGCAGACGACCCATACACGCCCCCAGACTGCCAGACTTGGACGCATGCGGATAGTCGTACCGGCTGGCGGTATCGGCGGCGCGCGGTTCCTCCGCGGCCTCAGGGCGGCGCTCGGAACCGTGGCGTCGGCCACCGAAGAGCACACCACAGACAGCAGCGTCACCGTCATCGGCAACACCGGTGACGACATCACCCTGTTCGGGCTGAGGATCTGTCCGGACCTGGACACGGTGATGTACACCCTCGGCGGGGGGATCAACGAGGAGCAGGGCTGGGGCCGGACCGACGAGTCCTTCACCGTCAAGGAGGAGCTCGCCGCCTACGGCATGAAGCCCACCTGGTTCGGCCTGGGCGACCGCGACACCGCCACCCACATCGTGCGGACGCAGATGCTCGCCGCCGGGTTCCCCCTCTCGGCGGTCACCGAGGCGCTGTGCGACCGCTGGCGTCCGGGCGTGCGGCTGCTGCCGATGACCGACGACCAGGTCGAGACGCACGTGGTCGTCGACGACGGCGAGGGGCGCCGGGCCATCCACTTCCAGGAGTGGTGGATCCGGCACCGCGCGGCGCTGCCCGCCGAACGGATCGTCAGCGTCGGAGCCGAGACGGCCAAGCCCGCGCCCGGCGTGCTGGAGGCGATCGCCGAGGCCGACGCCGTGATCCTGCCCCCGTCCAACCCGGTGGTCAGCGTGGGATCGGTCCTGGGCGTCCCCGGGATCCGCGAGGCCATGGCGGCCAAGACCGTGGTGGGCGTCTCCCCCATCATCGGCGGAGCGCCGGTGCGCGGCATGGCCGACGCCTGCCTGAGCGCGATCGGGGTGGAGACCAGCGCGGGCGCGGTCGCCGCGCACCTGGGCGCCGACCTGCTGGACGGCTGGCTGGTGGACGAGGCCGACGCGGGCACCGAGGTGGAGGGGATCGAGGTGCGCTCACGTCCCCTGTACATGAGCGACCCCGCCGCCACCGAGGCGCTCGCGCGGGCGGCCGTGGACCTGGCCGTGGAGCTGGCGCAGAGGCGGGGAGGCGGCGAGTGAGCACCGAACTGCGCGTACGCGGGCTCGGCGGCATCCCCGAGGTGCGGTCGGGCGACGACCTGTCGGCCCTGGTCGCCGAGGCGGTGGCCGCCTCCGGGACCGCGCTGGCCGACGGGGACATCCTCGTGGTCACCTCCAAGATCGTGAGCAAGGCCGAGGGCCGCGCCCGCCGCATGGACCGGGAGGAGGCCGTCGCCTCCGAGACCGTCCGGGTGGTGGCCCGCACGGGCAGGACCGGGATCATGCAGACCCGGCAGGGGCTGGTCATGGCCGCCGCGGGGGTGGACGCCTCCAACGTCGAGCCCGGCACCGTGCTGCTGCTGCCCGAGGACTCCGACGCCTCCGCCCGCGCGCTGCGCGCCGGGCTGCGCGAGCGCCTGGGCGTGAACGTCGGTGTGATCGTGTCCGACACCTTCGGGCGGCCGTGGCGGATCGGTCAGACCGACGTGGCCATCGGCGCCGCCGGGCTGTCCGCCGTGCAGGACCTGCGCGGCACCGCCGACACCCACGGCAACCTCATGGAGGCGACCGTCAACGCGGTGGCCGACGAGATCGCCGGGGCGGGCGAACTGGTCAAGGGCAAGACGAACGGGGTCCCGGTCGCGGTGGTCAGCGGACTGGGCGGCCTGGTCACCGAGGAGGACGGTCCGGGGGCGGCGGTGCTGATCCGCACGCCCGAGGCCGACCTGTTCCGGTACGGGTCGCGGGACGTGGTCCCGGCCCGGCGGACGGTGCGCTCGTTCACCGACGCGCCGGTGGATCCGGCGGCGGTGCGGCGGGCTGTGGCCGCTGCGGTGACGGCTCCCGCGCCGCACCACACCACGCCGTGGCGCTTCGTGCTGGTGGAGTCGGCGCACACGCGCAAGCGGCTGCTGGACGCGATGCTCGCGGCGTGGGTGGCGGACCTGCGCGGTGACGGGTTCAGCGAGGAGCAGATCGCCCGGCGCACGCGGCGCGGCGACGTGCTGCGCGGCGCGCCGTACCTGGTGGTGCCCTTCCTGGTGGCCGACGGGGCGCACCCCTACCCGGACGCGCGCCGGGCCGACGCCGAGCGGTCGATGTTCCTGGTGGCGATGGGCGCCGGGGTGCAGAACCTGCTGGTGGGGCTGGCCGTGGAGGGGCTGGGATCGGCTTGGGTCTCCTCGACCATGTTCTGCGCGGACGTGGTGCGCGAGGTGCTGGAGGTGCCCGAGGAGTGGCGGCCGATGGGCGCGGTGGCCGTGGGGCACGCGGCCGAGGCGCCGAAGGAGAGGCCGCCGCGCGACCCGGAGGACTTCGTCGCCGTGCGTTAGCGGACCGGCAGGTGACGCGGTGGTCGCCGGGGGCCTCTCCCCCGGCGACCGGCGCGTCAGGGCGACCGGCGGGCCCCGGCAGCGCCATGCTGGTGCGTGCGGGGATCGGCGGGGAGGTGCGGGGTGTCCGTCGAGGAGTACGTGGTCGCCACGCTGGTGATCGTGGTCGCGGTGATCTGCGGCCGACTGGTCGCGGGGCGGCTGCGGGTGCCGGGCGCGGTCGTGCTGGTGCTGCTGGGCATGGTCCTGGGGCTCGTGCCCTGGCTGCACTCGCTGTCGATCTCCCCCCAGGTCATCCTGCTGGTGTTCCTGCCCCCGCTGATCTACAACGCCGCGTTCTTCTCCTCTCCCAAGGACATGCGCGAGCTGGCGCGCCCCATCGTGGTGCTGGCGGTGGGGGTGACGCTGCTGACGGCCTTCGGCCTGGCGGGGATCGTCCACCTGCTGATGCCGTCGGTGGGGTGGCCCGCGGCGATCGCCCTGGGCGCCGCCGTCGCGCCGACCGACGCCGTGGCGGCCTCGGCGATCCTCAAGCGGGTGGGCACCCCGCGCCGGGTGCTGACCCTCCTGGAGGGCGAGTCCCTCATCAACGACGGGGTCGCGCTGACCCTGTTCAGCCTGGCCGTGACCGCCATGGCGCACCCGCTCACGCCCGAGGAGGGCCTGGTCGAGCTGGTGAAGGTCGTGGCGGGCGGCCTGGTCTACGGCGCCGTGGTGGCCCTGGCGGTGTCGTGGTCGCGGACCCGCATGCGGGATCCGTCCCTCCAGCTGATGGTCGTGCTGATCACGCCGTTCGCGGCCTACATCCCGGCGGAGATGGCGGGGTTCTCCGGGGTGCTGGCGGCGGTGGTCGCCGGTTTCTACCTGGGCACGCGCGGCGAGGGCCTGCTGCCGCCGCGGGTGCGGGTGAACGGGCAGACGATCTGGGGCGCCCTCGTGGGGCTGTTGGAGTCGATGCTGTTCGTGGTGCTGGGGTTGCAGCTGGACTCGGTGGTCACGGCGGTGCGGGACCAGTTCGCCTTCCTGGACCTGGTGTGGGTGGCACTGGCGACGACGGCCGCGGCGGTCGCCCTGCGCATGGGGCTGATGCTGGTGGTGATCCCGCTGCACCGGATCCCGCCGTTCTCGAAACTGGAGGGCGCCGACCTGCGGGAGCGGTTGGTCGTCGGGTGGAGCGGGATGCGCGGGGCGGTGTCGCTGGCGATCGCCCTGTCCCTGCCCGCGGCGCTGGGCGGTGAACCGTTCACCGAGCGGGGCGCGCTGGTGTTCGTGGCGGGGGTCGTGGTGCTCGGGACGCTGGTGGGACAGGGGATGACGCTGCCGCTGCTGCTGCGCAAGCTGGGCATGGCGCGCGAGGGCGCGCGGCGGATGGAGTTCCTGCGGGCGGACGAGCAGATGAGCTGCGCGGCGCTGAGCAAGGTGGACGAGCTGCTGCGGGAGGGCGAGGTGGACGACCGCACCGCCGACTCGCTGCGCGCGGTGTACACGCGGCGCGTCTCTCAGGTGCGGGGGCTGATGGACGCCGCGGACGGGCGGGCGCGCGAACGGGTGGACAGCGGCAGGGCCGTGCACGCGCAGATCACGCAGGCGCGCAGGGACGCGCTGGTGTCGATGTACCGGGAGGGCGACATCGACCACGCCGTGTTCCAGGAGATGAGCCGGGACCTGGACATCCGGGACACGGGGGCGGGTCCGTACGGCTCGTGAGTCGCGGGGCGGCCGGGGCCGGGTCCGCCTCCTCCGTGGGAGCCAGGGCCTCCGGGGCCGTTCCGCACGCCGCGTGTGAATGTGTGGGAACCAGAGACCGCGGGGCGCGGACGTCCGCGCGGGCGCGCACGGACTGTGACGAGCGGTGGACGCGGTGGCCGCCTCTCCTGGTGCTGAAGAGGCTTTTGAGGCTGGGGAAAAGCACTGAGGCCCCCAGAAAAACTACAAACTTTCCTTACCGTTTCCGTTGACGCGGCCGCGTGACAACTTTAAAGTTTCCTAACAATTAGCGGCTCACAGAGCCCCTTCGTCACCCCCGCTCGACGACAGGAGCAACCCCCGATGCCCGAACACCGCCTCAGGAAGGCCCCCAGGGCCGCGAAGGCCGCGCTGACCGGCGCCCTCGCCCTCCTGACCGCCGGACTCCTCGCCGGTTTCAGCCAGCTCTCCCCCGCGCCCGCCGAGGTCGAGACCGTGTCCGACAGCGACTCCGCCCGGGTCCAGCAGACCGGCCAGTGGCTCACCGGGTACTGGCACAACTTCGACAACGGCTCCACCGTGATGCCGCTGTCGGAGATCCCCTCCGAGTACAACCTGGTGGCCGTCGCCTTCGCCGACAACCACCCCACCCTCGACGGCGGAATCACGTTCAACCTGGCCAGCGGCGAGCTGGGCGGCTACACCGACCAGCAGTTCCGCGACGACATCGCGGCCATCCAGGCCGAGGGCCGCAAGGTCATCATCTCCGTGGGCGGCGAGCGCGGCCACGTGGACGTCGCCAACGCCACCCAGGCGGACAACTTCGCCGACACCGTGTACCAGCTGATGCAGGACTACGGCTTCGACGGGGTCGACATCGACCTGGAGCACGGCATCAACGCCCAGTACATGTCCCAGGCCCTGCACGACCTGAGCGGCCGGGCCGGGTCGGACCTGATCATCACGATGGCGCCGCAGACCATCGACTTCCAGAGCCCCGACCGGGAGTACTACAAGCTCGCGTCGGACATCTCCGACATCCTCACCATCGTCAACATGCAGTACTACAACTCCGGCTCGATGCTGGGGTGTGACGGCCAGGTGTACCACCAGGGCACCCCGGACTTCCTCGCCGCGCTGGCCTGCATCCAGCTGGAGATGGGCCTGAGCCCGGACCAGGTGGGCCTCGGGCTGCCCGCCGTGCAGTCCGCCGCCGGGGGCGGGTACATGGCGCCCAGCCAGGTCGTGCGCGCCCTGGACTGCCTGGAGGCCGGGACCGACTGCGGCTCCTTCTCCCCCGCCACCCCGTACGGCCCCATCGGCGGTGTGATGACCTGGTCCATCAACTGGGACGCCACCAGCGGCTACGCCTTCGCCGAGACCATCTCGGCGCGCCTGGCCACCGGCCCCGGCAGCGGCGGCGGGCCCACCGAGGAGCCGACCGAGGAGCCCACCGAGCAGCCCGGCGACTGCACCGCCGCGGCCTGGACGGCCGACAGCGTCTACACCGGCGGCGACGTGGTCTCCCACGGGGGCTCGGAGTACCGCGCCCAGTGGTGGACCCGCGGCGAGGAGCCGGGCACCACCGGCGAGTGGGGCGTCTGGAGGCTCGTCGGCACCTGCTGACCCGAGGCCGCGCGGGAGGGTCCCCACCCCTTCCGTCACGCGCGGCTCCCCGGCGGCCCGTCGCACACTCCCCACGGGTGACGGGCCGCCGGCCCCCACGAGGAGGGGGTGAAGCGCCGTCCCCCGGCGCTTCACCCCCTCCTCCGGCGTCTAGACCAGCGGCAGTGAGGGGCGCCGGACGCTGGGGGCCACGCCGTCGCTGGCCTCGGCCGCGCGCTGGCGCTCCCGCGGCACCGGACCGTAGGTCGTGGTGCGCTGGCGGACGGGGCGGCCCGTCGGCTCGACCAGGGCGCGGATGTCGCTGATGGTCTTGAACGACCCCTGCCCCGACCCGGCCATCCGGCTGATGGTCTCCTCCATCAGGGTGCCGCCGACGTCGTTCACCCCGCCCGAGAGCAGCTGGCGGCAGGTGTCCTCGGCGAGCTTGACCCACGAGCACTGGATGTTGTCGATGTGCCCGTGCAGCAGCAGGCGGGCCAGGGCGTGCACGGCGCGGTTCTCCCGGACGGTCGGCCCGGTGCGGGCCAGCCCGGCCAGGTAGATGGGCGCGTTGGTGTGCACGAACGGCAGCAGGACGAACTCGGTGAACCCCCGGCGGCCGTTGCGCTCCACCGACCGCTCCTGGAGGGAGCGCAGGAGCTTGATGTGCGCCACCCAGTGCCTGGGCGAGTCCACGTGCCCGTACATCATCGTGGACGTGGTGGGGATGCCCAGGTCGTGCGCGGACGTGATGACGTCGATCCACTCGGCCGCGGGCAGCTTGCCCTTGGTGAGGATCCAGCGGACCTCGTCGTCGAGGATCTCGGCGGCGGTGCCCGGCACGGAGCCGAGTCCGGCCTCGCGGGCGCGCAGCAGCCACTCGCGGACCGGCAGGTTGGTGCGCGCCGCCCCGTTGACCACCTCCATCGGGCTGAACGCGTGGACGTGCATGTCCGGGACGCGCTCGCGCACGGCGGCGGCGATGTCGAAGTAGGCGGTGCCGGGCAGGTCCGGGTGGATGCCGCCCTGCATGCACACCTCGGTCGCCCCGGCCTTCCAGGCCTCCTCGGCCCGGTCGGCGACCTGCTCCAGGGAGAGCGTGTAGGCGTCGGCGTCGGTGCGGCGCTGGGCGAACGCGCAGAAGCGGCAGCCGGTGTAGCAGACGTTGGTGAAGTTGATGTTCCTGGTCACGACGTAGGTGACGTCGTCGCCGACCGCGTCCCGGCGCACCCGGTCGGCCAGGTCGGTCAGCGCCTCCAACTCGGCCCCGTCGGCGTGCAGCAGGGCGAGCGCCTCGTCGTCGGACAGCCCCGCGGGATCGGACTCGGCGCTGCGCAGGGCCGCCGCGATGTCGGGGTCGAACCTGCGCGGCACGGCCCCCTCGCGGTCCACGCCGGAGCGCAGCTCGTCCCAGTCCCCGTAGACGGCGTCGAAGTCGCCGCGGCGGTCGGCGGTGCGCCCCTCGGCGTCGATCCCCGTGTGCAGGTCGGTGCGGCCGGAGGAGACCAGCACCGCCTCGGGCTCCTGCCAGGGGCGGCCCACCACAGGCGCGTCCTCGCGGGCCAGGCCGGTCTCGGGGTCGGCGAGGGCGGCCACGTGCCCGGCCACGCGCGGGTCCAGCCAGGGCTCCCCGGCCAGGACGTACTCGGGGTAGACGGTGAGCCGCTCGCGCAGGGCGAAGCCGTGGGCGGCGGTGCGCGCGGCCAGGTCGTCGATCTGCGGCCAGGGCCGCTCCGGGTTGACGTGGTCGGGGGTGAGCGGGGAGACGCCGCCCCAGTCGTCGATCCCCGCGCGCAGCATCAGCCCGTACTCGTCCACGCCCCCGTGCTCGGCGCCGATGAGGTTGGGCGGCGCCTGCACGTGCGCCCTGGGCCCCATGACCAGGCGGGTGACGGCGATGGCGGCGGCCATCTCCTCGCGTTCGGCGTCGGGCCGGTGCATCATCGCGGTCGCGGGCTTGGCGCGGAAGTTCTGCACGATGACCTCCTGGACGCCGCCGTAGCGCCGGGAGGCGCCGCGCATCGCGAAGATCGACTCGGCGCGCTCGGCGGTGTTCTCACCGATGCCCAGGAGGATGCCGGTGGTGAAGGGGACGCTGGAGCGCCCGGCGTCCTCCAGCACGCGCAGCCGTACCGCCGGGTCCTTGTCCGGGCTGCCGTAGTGGGCCTGGCCCTTCTCGGTGAACAGCCGGGTGGAGGTGGTCTCCAGCATCATCCCCATGGAGGGGGCGACGGGCTTGAGGCGCTGGAGGTCGGCCCAGGTGAGCACGCCCGGGTTCAGGTGCGGGAGCAGGCCGGTCTCCTCCAGCACCATGACGGCCATGGCCCGCACGTAGGACAGGGTGTCGTCGTACCCGTGGGCGTTGAGCCACTCGGCGGCCTGCTTCCAGCGGTCCTCGGGCCGGTCGCCGAGCGTGAACAGGGCCTCCTTGCAGCCCATCCCGGCGCCCCGCCGGGCGATGTCCAGGACCTCGTCGGGCGACAGGAACGGGGCGTCGAGGCGGCCGGGCACCGTGGCGAACGTGCAGTAGTGGCAGCGGTCGCGGCACAGGCGGGTCAGGGGGACGAACACCTTGCGGCTGTAGGTGACGACCCCGGGGCGGCCCGCGGCCTCCAGTCCGGCGTCGCGCACTCTTCCGGCGTGTTCGAGGAGGACGTCCAGGTCCTCGCCCCTGGCGTGCAGGAGCACCTCGGCCTCGGTGACGTCGAGGGTCTTGCCGTCCCGGGCGCGGGCCAGGGCCCTGCGCATGGCGGACGGGGTCGGGGAGGGGACGGGGGCCGGGTCGTTCGCACCACTCATAGGGCGCAACCCTACGCCCCGGTCCTTTCGCGCGCGCGGGCGCACCACCGGCGGCGCCGGATGTGTGCGGGGCGTCACCGCCGGGTTCCGCCGCTGGTCGGGAGTGCGGGAGGGGCCTCGAGGGCGTGGTGGGGCCCGTGGGCCAGGAGTGCACGATGTGGCCCGCTGGTCCGGAACGTCCACGGGGGCCGGTGGGTGCGCGGGCGGCGTAGGGTCGGCACGTACGGGAGGGAGGCCACGTGCTGAGTCGGCTGCGCAGTAGCCCGTGGGTGCGGTTGGCGCTGTTGCTGGTGGTGTGCGTGTGCGTGGGGCTGGCCCTGCGCGCGAACTGGGCACAGGCCCGGGACGCCGCGGCGGCGCTGCCCCTGTGGGTGCTGCCCGCGGCGGTGCTGACGGGCATGGCGGGGCTCACCGCGCAGATGCTCGCCTGGCGCGCGCTGCTGGCCGGGATGGGCTCCCCCCTGCCCCGCCGCACGGCGGCCCGCGTCATGTTCGTGGGGCAGCTCGGCAAGTACCTGCCGGGTTCGGTGTGGGCCTTCGTGGCCCAGGTGGAGCTGGCCCGGGACTGGAACGTGCCGCGCACGCGCGGTGCGGCGGCGACCCTGCTCGCGGTGGGGGTGACGGTCGCGGCCGGTCTGGCGGTCGCGGCGGTGGCCCTGCCGCTGTCGTCGGCGGAGGCGGCCCGCCGCTGGTGGTGGGCGCTGGCGCTGGCGCCCCTGCTGCTCGCCGCGCTGCACCCGCGCGTGGTCGGCTGGGGGATCCGGCTGGCGGCCCGCCCCTTCGCCCGGTTCCGCGAGGTCGCCGAGGCCGGGCCCCTGGACGTGCGCGGGAGGTCCATGGCCGCGGCCGTGGGGTGGACCCTGGCGGCGTGGGTGCCCCTGGGCCTGCACGTGTGGCTGCTGACCTGGGCGGTGGGCGGCGAGGCGCTGCGGTCGATCGGTCCGGCGGTGGGCGCCTACGCGCTGGCGTGGACGCTGGGGCTGCTGGTGGTGTTCGCCCCGGCGGGCCTGGGGGTGCGCGAGGCGGTGCTGGTGGTGGCGCTGGCACCGGTGGTGGACGCCGGAGCCGCGCTGGTGGTGGCGGTGCTGTCGCGGCTGGTGATGACCGTGGCGGACGTGGCCTGGGCGGGGCTGTCGGTGCTGCTGTCCCGACGGGCCGTGCCGGGGCCGGAGGCCGTGCCCGGACCGCGTCCCTGACCCGGTCCGCTCCGCCCCGGGCGCGCCCGGGGTGACGGGTGCGCCCGAACCGCGCGGGAACGGAGGCGCCGGAGTGATGCCCGGGACCAGGCGTCCGCGAGTGGCGGCCGGGGACCGACCGCGATGGTCGGACCGGTGGTCCGGACGTGACGACCGCGCGGCAGCGGCCCGGGAGTGACGAGCGGCACACCCGAAACCCCGGACAGTCCGCGAACCCTCCTCCCCGGATCGGGCTACCACGGGTGTGAGACCGCCCCCGACAGAACCCGAAGCGATGGGATCCCCCATGCCCCCTGCCGCCTCCCGGGCCGGTGCGCCCGACGGCGCGGAGACCGACGCGTCCGTCATCCTGCGATCGTTGGAGGAACCGGCGCGCTTCGGCGAGGTCTTCCGCCGCCACGCGCCCGCCCTGCACCGCTACGCCGCCCGGCGGCTGGGCGGCCCGGACGCCGACGACGTGGTGGCCGAGACCTTCCACACCGCCTTCCGCAAACGCCACCGCTACGACCCGGGGCGGCCCGACGCCCGCCCCTGGCTGTGGCGGATCGCCGCCAACCTGGTACGGCGCCACCACCGCACGGAGACGCGCCACTACCGGGCCCTGGCCCGTACCGGGGTGGACCCCGTCCTGGAGGGCTTCGCCGACCGCGCGGTCGCGCGCGTGGACGCCACAGCGCTGTCCGGCGACCTGGCCGCCGCCCTGGCACGGCTCTCCAGGGGGGACCGCGACGTCCTGCTCCTGATCGCCTGGGGAGAGCTGACCTACGAGGAGACCGCCCTGGTGCTCGGCATTCCCGTGGGCACCGTGCGCTCCCGCCTCCACCGCGCCCGCAAGCGCGTGCGCACCGCCCTCGGTCCCGCCCTGCCGACCCACGAGGAGAGCCGCCCATGAACGAGATGGAGATCCTGCGCCGCATGCGGGCGGGCGTCCCCGAACCCGGTGTCGAGGAGCTGAGGATGCGCACCGGCTGGCGGCCGGGCGGCGGTCGGCCGCCGTCCCGTTCCCGCCCGGTCGCCCTGCTGCCCCTGGCGCTGTCCGGCGCCGCCGTGCTCGTGGCGGCCGCCGTGTTCGCCTTCCTGGTCCTGGGCCCGGTCGGCGCCCCGGAGCCGGACTCGGTCGCGGTGGGGCCCGGCCCCTCCTCCTCCGAGGAGCCCGGGGACGCCTCCGACGCGAGGGAGGTGATGGAGCCCGTCATCGAGGCCGCACGCTCCCAGGAGGCCGACGGCGGAGCCTGGTACGTACGCACCGTCCGCGGCGGCTCCCGGAGCGCGGGTGCCGGGGAGGAGCAGTACGGGATCTACGGGCTCCAGACCTGGGAGACGTGGACGGTCATGGAGGAGGGGGTCACCACGGACCGGGTGGTATCGGCCGACTGGTCCCTGCTGCGGCAGGAGGACCGGGACGCCTGGGAACGCGACGGCCGCCCCACCTACTGGCCCTCCGACCCCGAGACCCTGAGCGGGGAGGTCCCTCCGGACCTGTCCGACCTCGGCCCTCCCGACGAGGGCCGACCCGTGGCGTACGCCCTCGGCACCCAGGTGCTGACGTTCGAGGAGCTGCAGGCCCTGCCCCCGGACCCGGAGGAGCTGTCGGAGCTGCTGTCCACCTCCGAGGAGGCCGCGGTGGACGAGAACGCGGCGTCCATCGCGCTCATGCTGGAGTACCCGTTTCCGCCCGAGGTGCGGGCGGGCGTGTACACCGTGCTCGCGCGGCTCCCCGGGGCCCGTCCGCTGGAGGGCGTGACCGACCTGTCGGGACGGCCCGCCGTCGGCCTGGCCTACGGCGTCGGCCCGGGGGAGTCGGGTGCGTACGAGCAGCGCCTCCTCTTCGACCCGGAGACGGGCGCGCTGCTGTCCGACGAGCTGGTCGTGATCGAGCCCGCGGCCTCGGACTCCGCCTGGCTGGGGCCCGGAGACGTGGCCAGCTACCGGCTCCACGAGTCCATGGGCTGGACGGACGAGCGGCCCGAGTGACCGCGCGGGCCCCGGTTCCCCGTCGCTCGGGCCCGGGGCCGCTCCGCGTCCTCCCCGGCGTACGGGTTCAGGCCCCGAGCAGCCGCTCGGTGTAGGCCCGCCAGTACGGCTCGGTTTCCACCGGGCGGACCCCGGCGCGCAGCCGCTCGGGCTCCCCCGGCGCGTAGAACTCCCCCAGCGCGCGGGCCAGGTCGGCGGCGTCGCCCGGCGCGCACAGCAGGCCGTCGACCCCCTCGCGCACGTGGTCGGGGAGGGTTCCGGCCCGGGTGGCCACCACCGGCACCCCGTGCTCGTGCGCCAGCCACACGTTCTGGGTGGCGGTGGCGGTGCGGTAGGGCAGCACCACCGCGTCGGCCGAGGCGAACAGCTCCGGCAGCTCGGCCGCGGGGACGTACCCGTCCCGCAGCCGCACCCGGTCGGCGATCCCCAGCCGGGCGGCCAGTTCCCCCAGCTCCGCCGTGCCGCCCCAGAACTCCCCGGCCACGGTGAGCGCCACGTCCCCGGGCGCTCCGTCGGCCAGGGCGCGCAGCAGCAGGTCCACCCCCTTGTAGGGGCGGACGATGCCCAGGAACAGCAGGTGCCGCCGCTCCCCCGGCGCCGGGGCGACCGCGCCGCCGGTCTCGGGCAGGTGCGGGGGCATCCGGGCGACCACGGGCCGCCGCGCCCCGAGCGCCCTGAGCCCCTCGGCCAGGCGCGCCTGCTCGGGCGAGTGGGCGACCACGCCGTCCACCCTCCGCAGCAGGGCCCGCACGAGGGACACGTCCACGGCACGCCGTTCGTGGGGCAGCACGTTGTGGCACAGCGCCACCACCCGCGCTCCCCCGGAACGCCGCACGGAGCGCACCCCGGCGAGGACGCCGAGGTAGGCGGGCACCTGCACCGGGGAGAACAGGGTGAGCACCACCAGGTCGGCCTCGCGGGCCAGGCGCCGCCCCGTCCGCCACCACCCGTCCGGCCGGTACCAGGCCAGCTCGTGGCGGGTGCCGGGATAGGGCTCGCCCTCGGGGACCTCGATGGTCTGCCGTCCGGGGTAGAGGGCGGCCGGGTACTGCGCCCGCCAGGACTCCACGGCCGTGGGGTGGCCCAGTGCGCTCAGCCGGTGCGCCAGCTCGGTGGTGTGCCGGGCACCGCCGCCCTTGTAGGGGTGGGCGGGCCCGACCAGGGCCACCCGCGCCGCCGGGCTCACGCGCTCTCCCTGGAGCGCACGATGAGGTCGGCCAGCAGGGCGATCGCCGCGATGATCAGCCCCGTCATGAGGATCATGACGGTGTTGTTGGGGATGTAGAGCGGGTTGCGCACCTGGTCGAAGACGAACTTGACGGTGCCGACCCCCAGCAGCACCAGGGAGGGCGGCATGAGCACCTTGAGCGGGTTGAAGTACATCACCATGCGCAGCACCTGGAGGATGTAGCGGTAGGCGTCGCCCACGAAGTGGAACTTGGACGTGCCCGCGCGCTTGGCGTACTCGATCGGCACGTACCTGACCGGGTGCTGGTTGGACAGGAAGGCCAGCGTGATGGTGGTGACGCAGGAGAACCCGGGCGGCAGCAGCCGCAGGTAGGGGCGGGCGACCTCGCGGCGGAACACGCGCAGCCCCGAGTTGAGGTCGGGGATGCGGGTGTTGGTGAGGCGTTCGGCGATCTTGCGGATGACCCACTTGGCGGGCACCCGCAGGGCCTTGTGGCTGCCCATCTCCTGCGTGCGCGCGCCCACGACCTGGTCGGTCCCGGGGTCCTCCTCCAGCATGCCGACCAGCTCGGGGATGCGCTCGTTGGGGTAGCTCATGTCGGCGTCGGTCCACACGACGAACTCGCCGCGGGCCCGCTGGCTGCCGATCCGGCGGACGGTGCCCGACCCGCCGTTGTGCCCGAACGCGATGACGCGCATGTGCGGGTAGAGGGGCTCCACCTCGCGCAGCCGGGCCAGGGTCGCGTCGGTGGAGGCGTCGTCCACGGCCAGCAGCTCGTAGGAGTACCCGGAGGCGTCCATGGCGCCGCAGATCCGTTTGACCTCGTCGACGACGTGGTTCTCCTCGTTGTAGCAGGGGAGCACGATGGTGACGCGGACCGGCTGGTCCTCGCCGTGCTGCCTGGGTGCGTCGTCGCTTCTGTGGCTCATGGGTTCTTCTTCGACGGGATCGGGGCGGGTTCGGGAGGGGGCCGGGCCGGGCACTCATCCCCCGTCGGGGAACACGTACACCCACACGTTTCCCCTGAAGGCCCAGGAACCGGTCGGCGGTTCCATGAGGGTACTCGGGTCCATCCGGGCGTTCACGTGGAAGGGGCGCTCGGGCTCGGCCTCGCCGCCCGTGAGGTCCTCCAGGACCTGCCAGTCGGAGGCGGCGAGCACGGCGTCGCGGTCGCGCTCGTGGATCTCGGAGACCACGCGGTCCACGTCCCCGGGGGTCGGCTCGTCCATGGACGCGGTGGGCACCCCGCAGACGTTGCGCAGCAGCGGCATGTAGTTCCCGGCCATGTCGGAGTCGACCACGACCACCGAGGCGTCCTCCGACAGCGCCGCGCAGAGCCGGTGCGCGGCGGCGACGCTGCCGACGTCCTGTCTGTACCCCATGATCCCGGCCGCCGTGCCCGCGGTGGGGACGATCAGCGCCACCGAGGCGCTGGCGGCGACCACGACGGGGAGGGCGCGGGCCGCCGCCGTGCTCCGGCCGGAGTGGGCGGCCACGGCGCAGTAGCGGGTGAGCCAGGCCAGGAACCAGACGGCGAACAGGATGAACGCCGGGATGACCAGGGCGATCAGGCGTCTGCTGGCCCAGGGGTGGTCGGGGGTGATGGCGGGCCGCAGCAGGGTGGTGCCGACCGTCCACACCAGCAGCATGGCGGGCAGCAGCCACTGGGGGTCGCGCCGCTGGAAGAGGCGGCGCAGCACGTGGGCGACGCCGAGCGAGGCGAACAGGACCGCGGCCAGGCCCACGTACCAGCCCACCCAGTACAGGCTCATGTCGTAGTAGGTGCGGCTGCCCTCGACGGGCAGGCCCTCGCGCTGCTGGACGTAGGCGACCCATCCGTCGGTGAAGTCGCTGCCGTGCCCGTAGTCCGGCCACAGCAGGGGGCGGACGGCGAACAGCACCATGGCGAGCAGGGCGAGCGCGGCCACCGCGTCGGGCAGTCGGCGCACGCGTTCCACGCGCGGAACGCCGTGGCGCCACAAGGCGGCGGTGGCAGCGACGGTGACGGCGATGACGACGGCGCTGATGAGCAGCAGGGGGTTGAGGGAGTCGGAGAGGTACTCCAAGTAGGGCAGGGACAGCCCGTACCCGGCGTACAGGCCCAGCCCCACGCCCGCGGCCAGCCCGCCCAGCAGCGGCAGGGCCTGTCCCCGGCGGGCGAGCAGCAGCAGACCGACGAACCCGACCACGGGCAGCAGGTCGCGGATCGCGTCGATGCGCACCACCAGCCCCAGGCCGAACGCCAGTCCCGCCACGGCGGCCAACGTGTGCGCGGCCGACCACCGGTCGGTGATCCGGGTGCGCCGCACGAGCGCGTCGTAGGCCAGGACCAGGCCGCCCAGCAGCAGGATCTGGGTGACCGGCTCGCTGTAGGTGAAGCGGCTGACCCACTGCTGGGGCAGGCACACGGCCAGGACCAGGGCGGCCAGGGGCGCCCAGCGGATCCCGACCAGGCGCGCGGTGAGCCCGGCGAAGGTGAGCACGCCCAGCGCGCCCAGGACCGGCGTCGTGACGAGCATCCCGTCGAGCCCGCCCAGCCAGTAGCCGATGGCGGTCACCAGGGGCGCACCGGCCATGAACTGCGGCCAGATGGCGTCGCCGCGCTGGTAGTGGGCCAGGCTCTGGTAGCTGAGCGAGGGGTCGTCGCCCGCGATCAGCTCGCGCTGCTGCGGGATGGGCAGGAACCCGTTCTCGGCGATCCACGCCGTGTACATGGCGTAGGAGGCGGGGTCGCGGCGGATGACCAGGGCCTCGGCGTGGTAGGCGATCTGCACGGCGGCGAAGGCGACCGTGATCAGCACGACGAGGACGACCGGCCACCAGGGCGCGTCCTCCTCCTCTGGCGGGTCCGGGATGAGCCGGGGCACCAGGAGGCAGGCCGCGAGCACGGCGGGCGTTCCGAGGACGGCTGCCGTCAGCGGGGTGAGGGAGCCCAGGGCCAGGAGGGGGAAGGCCACCAGGAGCCAGGCCGAGACGGCGATCGCGGGGAGCGCGGTGGCACGGGCGAGGAACCGTCCGGGGAGCAAGCGCATGGGGCAACTCTGACAGCTCCCCGGCACCAACGCACACCCGTGGCGGCTCGCGCGCGGGGTCCGCGCGGACCCCGCGTGACGCCCTAGAGTGGCGGGCATGTCCGAAACTCCCGCGCAGCTGTGGCGCGCCCTGGTCTCCGACGACCCCTCCCGCCCCTTCGTGACCTCCTACGACGCCTCGGGCGGCCGGGTGGAGCTGTCGCGCGCCACCTTCGACAACTGGGTGTCCAAGACCGCGAACATGCTGGTGGACGGCTTGGGGGCGCAGCCGGACGACCGGGTGGTACTGGCCCTGCCGGTGCACTGGCAGTCGCTGGTGTGGCTGGTCTCGTGCTGGTCGGTGGGGGCCGTGGCGGAGTTCGCGCGGCCCGGCGCGGACCTGCCCGAGGGCGCCCAGGTCGCCGTGGCCGACGCCGACCGCCTGGAGGCCGCCCTGGACAGCGGCGCCGAGGAGGTGGTGGGCACGTCTCTGCACCCGTTGGGGCTGCCGCTGGCCGAGGTGCCGCCCATGGTGCTCGACTACTCGGTGGAGGTGCGCGGGCACGGCGACCACTTCTCGCCCTACCCCGTGGACCCGGGGGCGCCCGCGCTGCGCGGGCTCGGCGTCCGGACCGGCGCGGAGCTGACCGCCGGGGGCCGCGACTGGGCGCGGCGGTGGGAGCTGGACGCCGAGGACCGGGTGGCGCTGTTCGCCGAACCCGACGCCCCGCTGACCCTGCTCGGGGAGGGAGCGGAGCTGCTGCTGGCCCCGGTCGCGGCGGGCGCGCCGCTCGTCCTGACGCCGCTGGGCTCCGCGGACCCGGACGAGGTGCTGCGCAGGACCGGCATGGAGAAGGTCACCGTGGCGGTGCGCGGGGCCGAGGGGTCCGGTGGCGCGGCGCTGCCGGACGGGGCCCCCTTCCGGACGGTGGGGCTCTCCTAGGGGACGTGTCCCCCGGGCTCCTGGGCGGCGCGTCCGGCGACCCGGGGTCGGGGGGTCCCGGCGCGGCCGTTCAGCCCTCGCGGTAGTAGGCGTCGAGCACGGTGCGCTCGCGTGTGGCCTCGTCGTAGGTGTAGACCTCGCGGCCCTCGACGAACACGCGCAGGGCGCGGCTCATCACGTCCAGCGGGTCGCCCGACCACACGACCACGTCGGCGTCCAGGCCCGGCTTGAGGGAGCCGACCCGGTCGGAGATGCCCATGATCTCGGCGGGGTTGACCGTGAGGGCGCGGATCGCGGAGCGCGGGTCCATGCCCTCCTTGACGCACAGGGTGGCCTGGTGGACCAGGAACTCGATCGGGACGACCGGGTGGTCGGTGGTCAGGGCGACCTTGACGCCCGCCCGGTCGAGGATGCCGGGGTTGGCCAGGGTCTTGTTGTTGACCTCCACCTTGGAGCGGCTGGTCATGAGCGGGCCGGTGATGACGGGGATGCCGCGCGCGGCGATCTCGTCGGCCAGCAGGTGGCCCTCGGTGCAGTGGTTGATGATCAACCGGTAGCCGAACTCGTCGGACAGGCGCATCGCGGTGTGGATGTCGTCGGCGCGGTGCGTGTGCTGGCACCACGGGAGTTCGCCGTCCAGGACCCGGACCAGCACCTCCAGGGTGGTGTCCCGCTCGAACGGGGTGCCCTCCGAGGCCGCGTGCTCGCGCCTGGCCCGGTAGTCCTGGGCCTTGGTGAAGGCGTCGCGGATGACGGCGGCCACGCCCTGGCGGGTGGAGGGCAGCTTGTCCTTGTTGCCGTAGACCCGCTTGGGGTTCTCGCCCAGGGCGCTCTTGACGCTGGCCGGGTGCCGGATCAGGCGGTCCTCCATGCTGCGGCCCCAGCACTTGATGGCCACGGTCTGGCCGCCGATGGGGTTGCCCGAACCGGGTTTGACGACCGAGCTGGTGACGCCTCCGGACAGGGCGTCGGCGAAGCCGCGGTCGGCGGGGTTGATGGCGTCCAGCGCGCGCATGCGGGCGCCGTTGGGGTCGGTCATCTCGTTGGTGTCGTCACCGGCCCAGCCGATGCCCTCCTCGTCGATGCCGATGTGGCCGTGGGCCTCCACGAAGCCGGGGAGCACCCACTTGCCGGAGGCGTCGACGACGGTGGCCCCCTCGGGGACCGTGACGTCGGCGCCGACGGCGGCGATCCGGCCGTCGGAGATGAGGACGGTGCCCCCGTCGATGGGGTCTCCGTCGACGGGAACGACGTATCCGGATGTGATCGCGATATCCATGGCGGGCAACCTAGCCCATCACGGGGCGTATCCCCAAGCCCTCCGGGGCTCGGGCGGGCGGCCCGCTACCCCGTCGGCCAGCGGGCGGTGAGCAGCTCCGACCCCGGCGTGAGTTCCACGGTCGCGGCCTCGATGGCGTCGCGCACCGTGGTGCAGCGGCCCACCTGCTCGGGATCGGCGGTCAGGTCCCCGCCCTCTGCCGCGAACGCGTAGACCATGCTGGGCCGGTCGGCGAACTCCATCAGCCGGAAGGCGCCGCCCAGACCGGGGTGGTTCGGGGTCTGCTCGGGGATGACGCCCATGGTGACGATGCCCGCCTCGATCAGGTCGGCGAGGAAGTCGCGCTGGGCGTTGAGGACGGCGGCGCCGCCCTGCGGCCGCTGGAGGGCCGACTCGTTGAGGACCACCCGCAGCACGGGCCCCTCCGTCCCGGTCATCGCGGCCCGGTGGGCCATCTCCTCCTCCACCATCTCCTCGACCTCGTCCGGGGACAGGTCCGGATGGCGCGGGCGCAGCACCGCGCGCGAGTACTCGCGGGTGCGCAGGAACGCCGGGACCGCCATGGGCTGGTGCTCCCAGAGGTGGGTGGCGTGGACGCCCAGCTCGCGCTGGTCGCCGAACTCGTTGGGGAAGGCCTCGGCCTGGAGGGTGATCGCCCAGGCGTCCACGAGCTGGTGTTCGGCGCCCAGGGCGGTGTCCACCCGTTCGACCAGCGAGCGGGCCGGCCGGCAGTGCGCGCTCTCCACCTCGCGGAGCTTGTCGTCGGTCACCCCGACCGTCGCGGCGAGTTCGGCGCGTGAGACCCCCCTGTCGGAGCGCGCGCGCAGTACCCTCGCGGCGAAGGGGAGCCACATCGCGGACGGCAGTGCGGTGTTCAATCCACTTCCCTCCCTCCAGCGCCAGGCGGGGCCTCGCTCCCGGCACACCGCCGGCGCCCCGCCCCGTCCTTCTTCCGACCCTCTCCCGTGCCGGGGTCGCCGGTCAAGCGACCGGACGGGTACGGCGATCCGTGACAAGTCATCGGGGCCTCGCGGCGGAGGGGCCCCGGGGGCGGACCGTGGTCGCGCCATGACGGAAAGCCAACCCGCTGACGAGGGCGCTTCCCCCGGCCGAGTAGCCTGTGTGCCGCCCAGCCGCGATCCTCATTTTCCGGAAGTGAACCGATGAAGCTTCTGCCCCTCCCGGCGACAGCCCTCCTGGCCTGCACCGCCCTGCTCGCCGCCTCCGCCTGCGCCAACGGCGCCGCAGCCCCGGCCGACCAGGGCGGATCGGAGGGCGGCGGCACACCGGAGGAGACCGCCTCCGAGCAGACCGGCGGCCCCGCCGAGGTGGACGTCACCGGAGTCGAGGGCGCCACGCTGCACACCAGCGAGGGCGACATCGAACTGGAGCTGTTCCCCGAGGAGGCGCCCGTCACAGTGGCCAACTTCGTGGGCCTGGCCGAGGGCGAGGGCGTGCCCAACCCCGCGACGGGCGAGGCCGCGTTCTACGACGGCACCGTGTTCCACCGGGTGATCGACAACTTCATGATCCAGGGCGGCGACCCGCAGGGCACCGGTCAGGGCGGCCCGGGCTACACCTTCGAGGACGAGTTCGACTCCGGCCGCGAGTTCTCCGAGCCGGGCGTGCTGGCCATGGCCAACCGCGGCCCGAACACCAACGGCTCGCAGTTCTTCATCACCGTCGAGCCCACCCCGCACCTGAACGGCATGCACACGATCTTCGGGCACGTCGCGGACGAGGCGTCCATGGAGGTGGTGAACGGCATCGCCAACGTCGAGACCGACATGAACGACCGCCCCACCCAGGACGTGACCATCGAGTCCGTCACCGTGCACCGCGCGGAGTAGACGGCCCGTGTCCGGGGCCGCCGCGTCCGCCTAGCGGCGTCTGGCGCGGGCGGCCCTGGCCCGCTCCACGGCCGGTCCGATGGCCCGCGCCAGCGCCGCCACGTCCTCCCGGGTGGAGGTGCGGCCCAGCGACAGGCGCAGGCTGCTCAGCGCGGTCCCGGCGTCGGCGCCCATCTCCAGCAGCACGTGGCTGGGCTGGGCCACCCCCGCCGAGCAGGCCGAGCCGGTCGAGCAGGAGATGCCCTTGGCGTCCAGGAGCATGAGCAGCGCGTCCCCCTCGCAGCCGGGGAAGGAGATGTGCGAGATCCCCGGCAGCCTGCGCGCGGGGTCGCCGTTGACGACCGCGTCGGGGACCGCGTCGCGGACCCGCTCCTCCAGCTCGTCGCGCAGGCCCGCCAGGTGCTTGGCGTGCTCCTCGCGTTCGGCGACCGCCAGGTGGACGGCCGTGGCCAGTCCGCGCAGCAGCGGCGGGGACAGGGTGCCCGAGCGGATGTCGCGCTCCTGGCCGCCGCCGTGCAGGACCGGCACCGGGGCCAGGCCGCGCGCGACAAGCAGCGCGCCCGCGCCCACCGGTCCTCCGAGCTTGTGGCCGCTGACCGTCAGCGCGCTCACCCCGCTCCCGGCGAAGTCGACCGGTTCCACGCCCACGGCCTGGACGGCGTCGGTGTGGAAGGGGATGCCGTACTCGGCGGCGACGGCGGCCAGCTCCCGGACCGGCTGCACCGTGCCCACCTCGTTGTTGGCCCACATGACCGACACGAGCGCGACCGCCCCGGGGCCGGAGCCGCCCTCGATCGTCTCCCGCAGGGCCTCGGGGTCCACCCGGCCCAGCGCGTCCACGGGGATCTTCTCGTGCACGGCCCCCTGGTGCTCGGCCATCCAGTGCGCGGGGTCGAGGGCGGCGTGGTGCTCGACGGCACTGGTGAGAATCCTGGGCCTGCGGGCGTCGGCCGTGTTGCGCGCCCAGTACAGGCCCTTGACGGCGATGTTGTCCGACTCGGTGCCGCCCCCGGTGAAGACCACCTCGTGCGGGGTCGAGCCGAGCGCCCCGGCCAGGCGTTCGCGCGCCTCCTCCACCGTGCGGCGCGCGGCGCGCCCGTGGCCGTGCAGGGACGACGGGTTCCCGAGGGCGCCGAGCTCGGCCGCGACGTCGGCGGCGACCTCGGGGCGCACGTCGGTCGTGGCAGCGTGATCCAGATACACCATGGCCTGACAAGGATACGTCCGTCCCGGGTCGTCCGGCCTCTTCGGGCCCGTGGCCGCACGCGCCGCCGGGCCGACCGCCGGACCGGCCCGCGCACGCGCCGCCGGACCAGCCGCCGAAGCGGCCGCCCGCTCGCCACCGACGCGTTGTCCACAGGCGGGAAGGCGTTCCCCTGCGGCCGCGCCGCTCCCGATAACCTTGTGTCATGCCTGAGTCCGCGTCCTCGCAGCCCGTCCAGTCCGGCCAGAACCCCGAGACCGCACCGTCCCCGAGCCCGGCCGGGGCCCCCGGCGGGCACTGGCCCGCGCCCACGGCCGAGCGGCCGGTGCGCGCCCGGCTGTCGCTGCCGGGGTCCAAGTCGATGACCAACCGCGCGCTGGTCCTGGCCGCCCTGTCGGAGACGCCGTGCCTGGTGCGCCGCCCGCTGGTCAGCCGGGACAGCGAGCTGATGGCGGGTTCCCTGCGCGCCCTGGGTGTGGGAATCACCACCGAGGGGGAGGACATGGCGGTCACCCCCGCCCCGCTGCGCGGCCCGGCCTCCGTCGACGTCGGCAACGCGGGCACGGTGATGCGGTTCGTGCCGCCGGTGGCGGCCCTGGCCTCGGGCACGGTGGAGTTCGACGGCGACCCGCGCGCCCGCGAGCGGCCCGTGGGCGAGCTGCTGGCCGCCCTGCGCGCCCTGGGCGCCGACATCGACGACGGCGGCCGCGGCGCGCTGCCGATGGCCGTGCACGGCACCGGCGCCGTGCGCGGCGGCGAGGTGACGCTCGACGCGTCCGGCTCCTCCCAGTTCGTGTCGGCCCTGCTCCTGAGCGGCGCCCGCTTCACCGAGGGCGTGCACGTGCGCCACTCCGGTCCGCCCGTGCCCTCCCAGCCGCACCTGGACATGACCGTGGAGATGCTGCGCGCGGCCGGGGTCACCGTGTCCACCGCCGACAACTCCTGGAGGGTCGAGCCGGGGCCGGTCAAGGTCTCCGACATCACCGTGGAGCCCGACCTGTCCAACGCCGCGCCCTTCCTGGCCGCCGCCCTGGTCACCGGGGGCGAGGTGGCGATCGAGGGGTGGCCGGAGCACACCACCCAGCCCGGCGACGAGCTGCGTTCGCTGTTCACCCGGATGGGCGGAGAGGTCTCCCGCTCGCCCGAGGGGCTGCTCACCCTGCGCGGCACCGGCCGGATCCTGGGCATCGACGCCGACCTGCGCGACGTGGGCGAGCTCACGCCCACCGTGGCCGCCGTGGCCGCGCTCGCCACGACCCCCTCCCGGCTGACCGGCATCGCGCACCTGCGCCGCCACGAGACCGACCGGATCGCCGCGCTGGCCGCCGAGATCAACCGGCTGGGCGGCGACGCCGAGGAGCTGCCCGACGGGCTGGTCATCAACCCGCGCCCGATGCGCGGCGGGGTGTTCCACTCCTACGACGACCACCGGATGGCCACCTCGGGGGCGGTGATCGGGCTCGCGGTGCCCGGTGTGGAGGTGGAGAACATCGCCACCACGCGCAAGACCCTGCCCGACTTCCCGGGCCTGTGGGCGGAGGCCCTGGCATGAGCCGCACGCGGGGCGGGGGACGCCACCTGGACGAGGACGACATCCGCGTGCGCGCCCGGGGCGGTTCGCGCCCCCGCACCCGCACCCGGCCCAAGCACGAGAACGCCGTGGAGGGCCTGGTCACCGCCGTGGACCGGGGCCGGTACCGCTGCCTGGTCAACGGCGTTCCCGTCGTGGCGATGAAGGCCCGCGAGCTGGGCCGCGGCTCGATCGTGGTCGGCGACCGCGTCGACGTGGTCGGCGACCTGTCCGGCAGACCCGACACCCTGGCCCGCGTCGTGCGGGTCAGGGAGCGGGCGTCCGTGCTCAGACGCACGGCCGACGACACCGACCCGGTCGAGCGGGTGATCGTGGCCAACGCCGACCAGCTGGCGATCGTCTGCGCCCTGGCCGACCCCGCGCCGCAGCCGCGCTTCGTGGACCGCTGCCTGGTCGCCGCCTACGACGCCGGGCTCGTCCCCCTGCTGTGCCTGACCAAGGCCGACCTGGCCGACCCGGACGAGCTGGTGCGGGTGTACGCGCCCCTGGGCGTGCCCTACGAGGTGCTCGACCCCGAGAGCGGCCTGGACGGCCTGCGCGCCCGTCTGGCCGAGCGCACCACCGTGCTCGTGGGTTCCTCCGGGGTGGGCAAGTCCACCCTGGTCAACCGGCTCGTCCCCGGCACCGACCGGGCCGTGGGCCACGTCAACGCCGTCACCGGACGGGGCCGCCACACCTCCACGTCCGCCGCCGCGCTGCCCTTCGAGGGCGGCTGGCTGATCGACACCCCGGGCGTGCGCAGCTTCGGCCTGGCCCACATCGACCCCGAGGACATCGTCGAGGGCTTCGCCGACCTGGCCGAGGCCGCCGAGGACTGCCCCGCCGGGTGCTCCCACCAGTCCGACGCCCCCGACTGCGCGATCCAGGCCGCGCTGGAGCGGGGTCGACTCGACCCGGACCGCGTGGCCTCCCTGCGCCGCCTGCTCACCAGCCGCGAGGGGGACAGCGGGGACGCGGGGGGCACCGACGAGAACGACTCCTGACCGGCGCCACCCCCCTGTTTCCGGAGGAACCCCCCATGAAGGACGACGACAGACGTACGAGCGCGGTGAACGTCGCGGGAGCCGCCGGCGCCCTCCTCGTGATGGCGGCGGTGCTCCTGGACATATGGATGGGCAACGGCGGGCCGGACCTGACGGTCCTCGCCTACGTGCTCCTCGGGCTCGCCGTCGTCGCGGTCGCCTGGCAGGCGGTCCTCCTCGTACGGCCCCTCCGGCGTCGGGGCTCCCCGGAAAAGCACTCCGTCGAACGGAGCGGCTAACCCAGGGCGTCAGCGCCGGTGGGCGTCCACCGGCTCGGCGGCGCCGAGGACGTGCGCGCGGCCCCAGGCCCCGAGCGGGGCCAGGGCCTCGTTCAGGGACTCCCCCAGCGGGGTGAGCGAGTACTCGACCCGGGGCGGCACCTCACCGAAGTCCTCCCGGTGCACGATCCCGTCCTGCTCCAGCTCGCGCAGGTGGGAGGCCAGGACCTTCTCGGTGACGCCGTCGAGCGTCCGGCGCAGCTCGCCGAAGCGGCGCGGCTCCTCCTCCAGCGCCCACAGGATCAGCACCTTCCACCTGCCGCCGATGACGTCCATCGCCGCGTCGATGCCGCAGTGGTACGCGCCGGGCCTCCGTGCGCCGACCATCGCCCCTCCCTCCCACCAGCACGCTTACCCCGAGGTGCGCACGCACTTCGAAGTGCGTACTTGTCGGGGCTCCGACGGGCGACGAGCCTAGTGCACATGAACGCACACGACACCGACAAGCCCCGCGTCGCCCTGCTCGGGCTCGGGGACATGGGCACCGCCCTCGCCCGCGCCTGGCTCGCCGCCGGGTACCCGCTGACCGTCTGGAACCGGACCCCGTCCCGAGCCGAGCCGCTGGCCCGGGAGGGCGCCGACGTCGCCGCGACGGCGGCCGGGGCGGTCGCCTCCGCCCGCCTGGTGGTGGCCTGCCTGCTCGACGACCACTCCGTGGGCGCGGCGCTGGCCGACGCCGACCTGGCGGACCGGGACCTGTTCAACCTCACCACCGGGACTCCGGAGCAGTCACGGGCCCGCGCGGAGTGGGCGCGCGGGCGCGGCGCCCGCTTCGTCAGCGGTGGCGTCATGGCCGTTCCGCCGATGATCGGCGTCCCCGGCTCGGGCGGGTACGTGTTCTACAGCGGTTCCGAGGAGGCCTTCGCCGAGCACGAGACGGCCCTGTCCGCCGTGACCGGGACCGTGTTCGTCGGCGGGGACGCCGGGCTGGCCGACCTGTACGACGTGGCCCTGCTCAGCGCGATGAGCGGCATGTTCGCCGGGGTCGCGCACGCCTTCGCCCTGGTTCGCGGCGAGGACGTGCCCCTGAAGGGGTTCGGGTCCCTGCTGGCGGACTGGCTGGGCGCGATGACCCTCGGCGTCCACACCACCGCGGAGCACCTGGAGAGCGGTGACTACACCACGGGCGTCGTGTCCAACCTCGCCATGCGGGTGAGGGGCAACCGAACCCTGCTGCGCACCGCCGAGGAGCAGGGGGTGAGCACCGAACTCCTCGCACCGTACGCGGAGCTGATGGAGCGCCGCCTCGCCCGGGGCCACGCAGACGAGGACGATACGGGGGTGGTGGACCTGCTCGCCGCGCCCCGCCGCTGAACGCGGGCGGACAGCGCTCACCGGGCGGCCGCACCGGCTTCCACCGGCTGCGGCCGCCCCGGTGCCGGACCGGGGCGGCGGTGGCCGGAGGGGTTCGCCGTGCCGGTGCTCCGCGGCGTGGCCTCGTACCTGTAGCGGGGTTCGGACGCCGACACCGGCTAGGAGCGCCGGATCATTGCAGCCCGGAGACCCTGGAACCGCACCGGCGACACTTCCGCCCGGTTCAGACCTCCACGGTCCCGCCGCAGCGCCAGTACCGGGTGCGGTCGCGCTCCATGAACCCCTCGTCGACCAGGCCGCGGCGCAGTACCGCCACGTTGGCGCTGAACCCGCTCAGGACCGCGTTGACCTCGGCCTCGCTGTAGCGCACCCCCGGTTCGAAGGCCCGGGCCACCTGGTCGAGCAGGACCAGCCGGGCGGTGCGGCGGACCGGGATCGCGGTGATCCGCCCGTCGGCCATGCAGGCGCGCAGCACCTCCCGGCGCTCGCTCTCCGTCAGCGGACCCTCCACCACGCCGCCACCTCCCTCAGCGGCCGACCATCAGCATCCCGTGCACGACCGTCTCGACCCTGCGCGCGGCCTCGTCGGGGTCGATGGGCTGCAGCGAGTAGGACACCGTCAGGCGCAGGGCGACGTCGGCCGCGACCTCGGCGGCGGAGTCGGCCAGCTCCGGGTAGCGCTCCCCCAGCAGGGCGGTGATGCGCTCGCCCAGGACGCCCAGCAGCGGCTCGGCGCGCGTGGTGAGCACCGGCAGGAGCCCGTGGTCCCCGGTCACCACCGCGCGCAGCAGCGGGTTGTCGCGGGCGGACAGCAGCACCAGGCGCGTGGCCCGGCTCACCGCGTGCGGCGGGTTCTCGCCCTCCTCCTCCAGGAGGCGCACCACCCGGTCCAGCAGAGCGTTGACCTCGCGCACCACGACGGCCTGGAGCAGGCCCTCCTTGCTGCCGAACACGTTGTACAGGGTCTGGCGCGACACCCGGGCGACCGCCGCGATGTCGGCCATGCGCCGGTCGGACCAACCACCCGAGACGACCTCGGCGTAGGCGGCGTCCAGCAACCGCTCCCGCGCCGAGGTGCCCTCGGCGCGCCCCTGCCGGTTCGCGGTGTCCATGTCCCCATCCTCGCATCCGCCGCCGCGGACGACACCCCTGACGCCCCGCCCGGCCGCCGCTCCCGCGGTCCCGGGCGGTCGGGACCTAACACTCTGGTCACGCGTGTGCGCCCCTTTGGCCATGTTCGTGCCCGTGAGGGTAGCGTTACCGGTCATGGTGTCCTTTGACGATGACCTCCGGCTGGCCCACGTGCTCGCCGACGCTGCCGACGACATCGCGCTCAAGCGCTTCCGGGCGCTCGACCTCGTCGTCGACACCAAACCCGACTTCACCCACGTCACCGAGGCCGACCGGATGGTGGAGGAGACGCTGCGCGGCGTGCTCTCCCGCGCCCGGCCACGCGACGCCGTGGTGGGCGAGGAGTACGGCAAGACGGGCAACAGCAACCGGGTGTGGGTCATCGACCCCATCGACGGCACCGCGAACTACGTCCGCGGCGTCCCGGTGTGGGCGACCCTGATCGCCCTGCTGGAGGGGGACCGTCCCGTGGTGGGCGTGGTCTCGGCCCCGGCGCTGTACCGCCGCTGGTGGGCCTCCCGGGGCGGCGGCACCTGGCAGGGCCGCAGCCTGTCCAAGGCCTCGCGCTGCCACGTGTCCAAGGTGTCGGAGCTGTCGGAGGCCTCGCTGAGCTTCTCCTCGCTGACCGGCTGGGAGAAGCAGGACCGCCTCGACTCCTTCCTCGGCCTGACCCGCTCGGTCTGGCGCACCCGCGCCTACGGCGACTTCTGGTCGCACGTGATGGTCGCCGAGGGCGTCGTGGACATCTCCGCCGAGCCCGAGCTGTCGCTGTGGGACGCCGCGCCGCTGCCCGTCATCCTGGAGGAGGCTGGCGGACGGGCCACCAACCTGCGCGGCGAGGACTTCGAGGACGGCGGCCCCCTGGTGTGCACCAACGGGGCGATGCACGACCAAGTGCTGACCTGGCTCAACGGCGGCCCCACCCCGCTGCGCCGCGTCTGAGCCCCGCCCCCGATAACGACAGTCGGCACACGCTTGAGCACTGTACGTAGTAACGTGCGGTGGTGTGCTGAACACGACACCCCTGCGGGCCCTCCTGTGCGCGGCCGCGGTCCTGCTGGCCACCGCCTGCGGCGGTGGCCACGGGCACGGTCCCGAACAGCTGCGCGAGATGATCGCCGACACCGTGCGCTCCTCCGTACGGGGTGAGGGCCCCGGCCTGGGCGTCCCCGACACCGCGTTCGACCCCGCCAGGTACCTGTGCGTGCCCGCCGTGGACAGCCGGACCGCCCGCCTCTGGCGCACCGAGGCGCCGCGCACGGCCGCGGACGGCCCCGTCGAACTGGGCGTCCTGGCGCCGGAGGACGCGGACACCGACTCGGTGACCGTCTCCGTCATCGGACCCCGCGGCCGCACCGCCGCCACCGAGGCGGCGGTCTCCCCCGGCGAGTGGACGCGCGTGCGCTACCCCCACGACTTCGAGGGCGCCGAGGGCGCCCCCTCCGCCGGAGTGCACACGGTGGTCTGGTCGGACACCGGCTCCGGGGCACCGCTCACCTGCGACGGCTTCGAGGCGGTCTGAGGGGCCGGTCGCGCCGCGCCCCCGGCCACCCCTCCCCCCTGCGGACAGCCCGAAACGACGGCCCGGAATTCGTGCCGCCGGGCTGAACCGAAACCGCCCCCTTCCACGATGAGTCTGGTGAAACCCCGCCACCCCCGCGGGTATCCCGCCGCCGTCGCGGCGTCCGGATCTCACAGACATCACGGGAAGGGGCCGAATGCTGCGTTCCCTCACAGCCGGGATCGTGCTGGCCTTCGCCGGTTCACGGGCCAACGTGGCCCGGACCATCCTGTCCTGCGCGGGCATCGTCGTCGGTGTCGGCGCGCTGGTCCTCGTGGTCAGCGCCAGCGACTTCGGCCAGCGCTTCGCCACCGCCTACAGCGAGGCCAACGCGGGCCGCCCGGCGACCCTGGAGGTCACCGTGCACGGCCGGGTCACCGACCGCGCCGCCTTCGAACAGGACCTGGTCCGGGCGGGCGGCCAGGACATCTCGATCTACCACAGGCCCTCCCAGGTCCCCTCGATCCGCTCCGGCGGCTCCGTCCTGCCCGACGTGGAGTTCCTCGGCGTGGACCCCACCCTGGGCGACATCCGGCGGATGAACCTGGCCGAGGGCCGCTGGTTCACCGAGGCCGACACCGAGTCGCTGGCCCCGGTCATGGTCGTCAACGAGGAACTCGCGAACGCGCTGGGCGACCTCACCCGCGTCCAGGTCGGCACCGACCAGTGGACGGACGTGCGCGTCATCGGCGTCCTGGAGGGCTCCGCGCTGGACATGGGCTGGTACAGCGCCTACCTGCTGCGCGCCCCCGCCTCCGAGGAACTGCTCTTCGGGACCTCCACCGGCGCCCAGGAGCAGGAGGAGTCGGGCGACCCGTTCCTCATGGGCGACATGACCACCTACCAGGTGCGGATCGACCCGGGCGACCCCGCGGCGCAGGACCCGTGGGGCGAGGTCTTCTCCGAGCGGCTGGCGTCGGTGTCCTGGCGCTGGGGCGTGGAGGACCGGGAGGCCGTCATGGCCTACCGCACGGACTACGCCGAGGAGGTCGGCCAGGTCATCACCTACATGTCCTGGGGTCTGACCGGCATCGCCGCCGTCACCCTCACCACCGGCCTGCTGGGCGTGCTCAACGTGGGACTGGTCACCGTGCGCGAGCGCCGCCGCGAACTGGCCACCTACCGCGCCCTGGGCGCGAGCCGGTTCACCCTGTTCGTGGCCGTGGTCATGGAGTCGGTCGTGGTGTCCCTGGTGGCCGGGCTCATCGCGCTCGCCGCCTGCTGGGCCCTGCTGGCCGCTGTCGGCGCGGTGCTGGGCGGCCTCGTGTCGCTGCCCGCCGACGTCCCCCTCGTCATCCCCGCGTCCGGAGTACTCGTCGGCCTGGGCAGCGCCGCCCTCGTCGGGATGCTGGCCGGGATCATCCCCGCGATGCGGGCGCTGCGCGCGTCCGTGGTCGCCGGACTCCGGGAATAGGAGACATCACGTGAAGAAGTGGATCATCATCGGCGCGGTCCTGGTCCTCGTGGGAGGACTGACCGGTGCCGGCTACCTCCTGGTGTCCCGTCTGGGCGGCCCGGACCCCGGAGGGGACGCTGGCTTGCAGGAGGCCGCCCTGGACGTGGGCGGGGCCCCGGTCGAGGTGGTGCTGGGCGAGGTCAGCTCCGTGCTGGTGCTGGACGCCGTCGTCCGGGCCGAACCCGGCGAGGCGGTCGAGGCCCGCAACGGGGGCACGGTCTCCCACCTGTGGGTGGGCGAGGGCGCCGAGGTCGACCAGGGCGCCCCGGTGGTCAACGTGAAGGTGCCCGCCGAGGGCGCGCCCGCCACCGGGGAGGACGGCCAGGTCCCCGACGCCCCCACGACCGAGGAGGTCACCCTGTACGCGCCCGCCGCCGGAACGGTGTCGGGGCTGGAGGACGTCATGGTCGGCGACGTGCTGGAGCCCGGCGCGGTGGTGGCCACGGTCGCCCCCGAGGAGTTCCGCGCCGTCGCGTCGATCCCGCCCAACGACCTCTACCGGTTCTACGAGGACCCCGAGGACATCCTGCTCCAGATCGACCGGGGGCCGCCCGCCGCCGCGTGCGAGTTCCTGTCCCTGGGCACGGCCGGGGGCGGCGTCCCCGTCCCCGGGGCCGGGGACGGGGAGGGCGCCGAGGACGCCGGCGGGGGTGGCGGCGGGGCCGAACTGGCCTGCCGCGTGCCCGCCGACCTGGAGGTCTTCGAGGGCGTCCAGGGCCAGCTGTCGGTCAGCACCGGCGCGGCCGCGAACGCGATCGTCGTCCCCGTGACCGCGGTGCGCGGCACCGCCGGGTCGGGCGAGGTCGTGGTGGTGGGCGAGGACGGCACCGAGGAGACCCGCGAGGTGGTGCTGGGCGTCTCCGACGGGTCCTCCGTGGAGGTCACCGAGGGGCTGAGCATCGGCGAGACGGTCCTGGACCCGATCCCGCTCGACCCCCGGTTCGACGTGCCCGGCGCGTACGACCCCGAGGACGAGTTCGCCGAGGAGGGTGAGGGCTAGATGTCCGTCGACGCACCGGCCCCCGAGGCCGCGCCGCGCCACGCCCGCCCGGCGCCCCTGCTGGACGTGGCGGGGATGACTCGGCACTTCACGGTGTCGGGGGCCCGGATCGACGTGCTGCGCGACTGCACGTTCCGGGTGGGGCGGGGCGAGGTGGTGGCGATCGTCGGCCAGTCCGGCTCGGGCAAGTCCACGCTGCTCAACGTGCTGGGCCTGCTCGACCGGCCCAGCGGCGGCACGTACACGTTCGACGGCGTGGACACCACCCGCCTGGGCGAGGGGCCGAGGTCGCGCCTGCGCGGCGAGGGGATCGGCTTCGTGTTCCAGCAGTTCCACCTGCTGGAGCGGCGGACCGCCCTGGCCAACGTCGGCGTGCCGATGGTGCTCGGCGGTGTTCCGCTGCTGCGCCGCCGGGCGCGGGCCCGCGAACTGCTGGAGGCGGTGGGGCTGGGGCACCGGCTGCACTCGCAGCCGCACCAGCTCTCCGGCGGTGAGCAGCAGCGTGTGGCCCTGGCGCGGGCGCTGAGCCGGGAACCCGCACTGATCCTCGCCGACGAGCCCACGGGCGCCCTGGACGCCGCCAGCAGCACCATGATCATGGACCAGCTGCTGGAACAGGCCCGGATCCGCGACGCGGCGGTGGTCGTGGTGACCCACGACCCCAAGGTGGCCGAGCGGGCCGACCGGGTGGTCGAACTCGTGGAGGGCCGTACCCGCTGAGCGCGCGCCGCCCGGGAGACCGGGCGGCGCACCGCCGCTCGGGCACACGGGCACACGGGCACACGGGCACACGGGCACACGGGCACACGGGCACACGGGCACACGGGCACACGGGCACACGGGCACACGGGCACACGGGCACACGAAAAACGCCGGGCGCGAAATGCGCCCGGCGTTTTGCTGGTAGCGGGGACAGGATTTGAACCTGCGACCTCTGGGTTATGAGCCCAGCGAGCTACCGAACTGCTCCACCCCGCGTCGTGATCTCTATTTTAGGGTGTTTGGCCCCTGGTGGCAAATCGGTTTTCCCTGCGTTTCCGCGTGGAAAACCGGTGGAGATCCCACCCTTCGGCAGTCGGTTTCCCGACCGCCTTCGGCAATCCTACCAGCGCTTGCACCCTGGTCCGACCGCCCGGACTCCCCTGGAGGAGCCCGCCTTCCGTTCCCCTCCGCAAAAGGAGGGATCCGGAAAACCGACGGACCCGGGATTTCTCCCGGGTCCGGGTCTGGTAGCGGGGACAGGATTTGAACCTGCGACCTCTGGGTTATGAGCCCAGCGAGCTACCGAACTGCTCCACCCCGCGTCGTTGTGTCTACACAGTAGCGCGCCCCGGACTGAAACCCAAATCGGCGGACCTGGACGCGTCAGCGGGCCCGCCAAACCCCGGCGAACGCCGGACGCGGTGCCCGCCCGCGGGCCCGGCCCGCCCCGACGGCCGCCGCCCCCGGCTCCGGCGTCCGGGGAGCGCGCGGGCCCCCGGACACGACTCCCGGGAACGCCGAGGGGGCGGGGGCCCGAGGACCCCCGCCCCCTCACGGAACGGTCACCGCCGCAGGGCGGGGCTCAGTTCTCGTCCAGCTGCTGCTGGATGTCCTCCAGCGCCTCACGCAGGCGGTCGTTGGCCTCCTCGTTGGACTGCTGGGCCTCTTCCCAGGCCTCGACGGCCTCGTTGAGGGACTGGGTGAGGTCCTCGTTGCCCCCACCGCCGCCTCCGCCGCCGCCACCGGCCTCGGACTCGGACTCCTCCTCGGGAGTCTGCTCGGCGCCCTCCTCGGGGGCCGCGCCCTCTCCGTCGAAGAGGTTGCTGAGCGCGTCCGGCAGGCTGTTGCCGATGGCCACCTCGTCACCGAAGCCGACCATGACCTGCTGGAGCAGCGGGAAGGAGGCGGCTCCGCCGCCGCCCGCCTGCACGTACAGCGGCTCGACGTAGAGCAGGCCCCCGGCGAAGGGCAGTGTGAGCAGGTTGCCCCGCGTCACCTCCGCGTTGGACTGCTCCAGCGGCAGCAGCACCTCGCGGACGTCGGCGTCGGCGTCGAAGGCGTTCTGCACCTGCCCCGGACCGAGGATCACCGTGCTCCGCGGCAGCTCCAGCAGCTTGAGCTGGCCGTAGTCCTCGGAGCGCGGATCGCTGTCCACCGCCATGAAGGCCGCCAGGTTCTCACGGCCGCGCGGCACGAACGTGCTGGTCAGCGAGAAGGTGGACTCCTCACCCGGGTACTGGATGGTCTGCCGGTAGGGCGGCTCGGGAGCATCGGTCTCGCTGGTCGGGTCGCTGGGGACCGACCAGAAGTCCTGACCGCCGTAGTAGGCCGCGGCGTCCGTCACGTGGTACTCGCGCATGATCTGGCGCTGCACCTTGAACAGGTCGTCCGGGTAGCGCAGGTGGTCGATGAGCTCCTCGCTCATCTGGTCCCTGCTGACGACGGCCCCGGGGAAGGCGTCCATCCAGGTCTGGAGGACCGGGTCCGCCTCGTCCCACGCGTACAGGGTGACGGTGCCGTCGTAGGCGTCGACGGTGGCCTTCACCGAGTTGCGGATGTAGTTGACCTCGTTGCCCGGCAGCGCGCCCACCTGCTGGGCCGAGCCGTCGGTGAAGGTGTCGGTCACCGCCTGGGTGAAGTCGATCCGGTTGGCGTACGGGTAGCCGTCGGACGTGGTGTAGGCGTCCACGATCCACACGACCCGGCCGTCGACGACCGCCGGGTAGGGGCGGCTGTCCGTGGTCAGGTACGGGGCCACCTTCTCCACGCGCTCCACCGGGTCGCGCTCGTAGATGATGCGCGAGTCGTTGGTGATGGCGCTGTTGAGCAGGATGTTGGGTTCCTGGTACTTGATCGCGTACAGGATCCGGTCGAAGAAGCTGGCCAGCTGGACGCCGCCGTCACCGTCGTAGCGGTTGTAGGCCTGCGAGTCGCTGCCCTCCTCACCGCCCCCGGCGCCCTCGCCGCCGCCCTCACCCTCGGCGGGGGCCTCCTCGGCGGTCTGCTCCGCGGCCTCCTGGTCCGCGTCGGCCGGGGCGCGCGCCTCGTCCGGGCTCGGGGAGACCTCGACCTCGACGGCGTCCTCCGGGGTCGGGACGTCGCCCGTCTCCTCCTCTGCGTCGAGGGGGTAGTCGTACTCCTCCTCGGCCTGCACGATCGCGTACTCGGCGCCCTCGCGGCCGTAGTAGATGCGCGGCTCGTACTCGCCGACGACGTCGCTGAGCTCACCGCGCGGAGGGATGTTGTACTCGGTGAAGACCGGGCGTCCCTCGGCGTCGATCTGGGTGCCCGCGGCGGCGACCATGCCGTAGCCGTGGGTGTAGATCAGGTGCCGGTTGAGCCAGTTGTCCTGGTCGGCGGGCGGCCCGTCCAGCTCGCGGACGGCCACGATCGTGTCGATCAGGTTGCCCTCGGAGTTCGGGTAGCGGTCGACCTCCAGCACCTCGGGGAACTGGTAGAAGCCGCGGACCTGCTGCATCTGCTGGAAGGTCTGCGAGACGACGGAGGGGTCGACCAGGCGCACGGTGGTGTCCTGGGACTCCTCCACCAGGTCCTGGGCGCTGAGCTCGGTGGTGGCGTCGTAGGCCTGCACCTCGGCGTCGTCGATGCCGTAGGCCTGGCGCGTGTACTCGATGTTGCGCTCGATGTAGGGGCTCTCCAGGCGCTGCTCGTTGGGCGCGACCTGGAAGCGCTGGACGATCTCGGGGTAGGCCACGCCGACCAGCACCGCGGACAGCACCAGCAGTCCGAGGCTGGCCATGGGCACCATGATGTTCTTGAAGTAGATGTTGGCGAAGAACAGCACGGCGCAGATGACCGAGATGACCGTGAGGATGAGCAGCGCGGTCTTGACGGCGTTCACGTCGGTGTACGAGGCGCCGAAGGTGTAGCCGCGCTCGGAGAAGACCAGGCCGTAGCGGTCCAGCCAGTAGGAACCGCCGCGCAGCAGCACGAACAGGCCCAGCAGCACCGACAGGTGCACGCGGGCCGAGGGGGTGGCGCGCTGGCCGGAGTCGTTCTGGAGGCGGACCCCGCCGTACAGGTAGTGCACGATCACCGCGGCGATGAACGCCAGGACGACCGCCGCGTACAGGTAGCCGAGCAGGATGCGCAGGAACGGGTAGGTGAACGCGAAGAAGGCCACGTCCATGCCGAACTCGGGGTCGTTCACCCCGAAGTCGGTGCTGTTCACGAACTGGAGGTAGGACCGCCAGTCACCGCTGGCCGCGGCTCCGGCCAGCAGCGCGAGGGCGCCCACGGCGATCCAGAAGAACAGCTTGCGGTGCGGGTCGATGGACTGCCGGTAGCGGTCCAGGCCCTGCTGCTCCAGGCTCATCGGTCGGATGCCGGGCCGGGAGCGGTAGGCGAAGAAGATGCTGGCGCCGACGATGACGGCCATCACCAGTCCGGCGACGGCGAACAGCAGCACGCGGGTCCACAGTTCGGTCAGGAAGACCGAGGTGTAGCCGACGGATTCGAACCACTTGAAGTCGGTCCAGAAATTCGCGGCGAGCATCAGTCCCGCGATGATGACGACCACGGTCGCCGCGACTGGCGCGAGCAACCTTGATCGGCGAGGCATACGCGCAGGTGGTGCGCCGGGCGATCGGAAGCTCACGCCTCCCCCTCGTTCTGGCTTGGTAGGTGCGTATGGGTGCGCGTGTGGCGCTCTGTTACTGAAAACTTAATCGGTGGCCTCCGGGTTCCCGAAACGGCCCTCGTCCGGGTGACAAGGCTGCATCGTTGCTGTATCGGAGTCGCATCCGGAAGGCCACGTGGCGACCCTACTGTCCGAAAACAGGGGCGTCGCGCTTCCCGCATCGGTCACTATGGAAACGTGTCGAACATTCGCGAAGCCGTCATGGACCTCGAACGCCACGCCGCCGAGCAGGGCTGGGACCGGCCGCTGGGCCTGTACGCCCTGGTGCCGACCGCGGAGCTGCTGCGGGCGGAGCCCGCGCTGGCCGGTCTGCTGGGCATCGACTCCCCCGCCGACCCCGACGAGCTGACCCCCGTCGAGCAGGAGCAGCTGCCCGCCGACGTCCCGCTGGAGGAGGCGCTGGGCCGCATCCTGTGGCCGGAGGGCGTGGCCGGGTGCGCGCTGGTGATGGAGCGCCTGGTGGTCAAGGGCACGGACGAGACCCTGGCCCCGGACGAGCGGCCGGGCTCCTCCGGCCGCGAGACCGAGGAGATCCGCATGGTCGCCGGTGTGCTGCGCGACGGCTCGCGGCACTGCGCGATGCGCATGCGCAGCCACGACAGCGAGTCGGAGGTGCTCAACGGGGCTGACCTCATCCCGGCGCTGACCTCCGCGCTGGCGCTGACCCTGGACCTGGACGAGGAGTCCGGGCAGGACTGATCCGGGCCCGCGGGTTGCGCGTTCCCCGGGCGCGCGCCCGGGGAACGCGGGTGCGCGCCCGGGGAGCCCCCCTGTCCAGGACGCCCGGGCACGGAACCCGGCCCGGGCCGGGCGCCGCGCCCCCTACTCGCAGCGCGGCAGCTCGCCCTCGCCGGTGCGGATGGTCTCCAGGGCCGCGACCGCGTCGTCGAGGGTCTCCACCCGGACCACCTCCAGTTCGCCGTAGGCGGCCGACTGGGCGACCTGGGAGCAGCTGTCGGCGGCCACGAGGAAGTACTCGGCTCCGTCGCGCTGGGCGCTGACCATCTTCTGCGGGATGCCGCTGATCCCGCCCACCTGGCCGTCGGCGGTGATGGTGCCCGACCCGGCGACGGCCGCGCCGCCGGTGAGGCCCTCCTCGCTGAGCCGGTCCATGATCCCGAGCGCGAACATCATGCCCGCGCTGGGCCCGCCGATGTCGCCGATCGTGATCTCCACGTCCACGGGGAAGTCGGTCTCGTCGGCGATGAGCACGCCGATCGCGGCGCCGCCGGAGTCGCCCTCCTCGCTGGCGACCTCCACCTCGACGGTCTCGCCGTCGCGCTCCAGGGTGAGTCCGACCGGGTCGCCGGGCTCGCGGTCGCCGACCATCTCCACGACCGCGGCGCTGCCGGCGGGGACGTCGGGGTCTCCGCCCCGGGTGGGCACCGGCTCGCCGTCCACGGCCACGACCGTGTCGCCCGCCTCCACCACGCCGTGCGCGGGCATGCCCTCGAGGGTGCCGCTGACCACGGGGACCGCCTCGTACTCCATGCCGAGCTGGGTGAGCGCGGCGGCGGTGGCGTCGGTCTGCGAATCGTTCATCTGCACCGTCTGGCGCTCGGTGACCTCCTCGGGCGTGCGCCCGGCGGGGAAGAGCAGCTCCTCGGGCAGGACCGCCTGGGTGGGCGAGAGCCAGGCGGTGACGACGGTGAGGAAGTCGAGCCGGTGCCCGGGCCCGCCCGCGTACTGCACGGTCACCATGGACAGGGTGCCGTCGTGCTCGTAGCTGTCGGCGCCCTCGATCTCGATGACCTGCCCGCGGTCGGTCCGCCCGACCGTGTTGACGGTCAGGCCCGGCGCGGCGACCAGGTAGGGCACGGGCAGGTGGAGGCTGCCGATCCCGAGCCCGACGAGGAGGACGAGCGCGACAACGAGGGTCATGGCACGACGAAGCATGCTCCCCAGCCTATTGCCGCGTCCGGACCGGCGGGGGTCCGCCCTTCCTCCCGCCCTCCCGCCCGCCGTGGGCGGTCAGGGGGCGCCCACCCACTCGCTGCGGCCGTCCTCGAAGTCCTGCTGCTTCCAGATGGGTACCTGGGCCTTGAGGTCGTCGATGAGGCGGCGGCAGGCCTCGAAGGCCTCCTGCCGGTGCGCGGCGGCGGCGGCCACGACCACCGCGATGTCGCCGATCTCCAGCTGGCCGACCCGGTGCGTCGCGGCCATCCGCACCACGGGGCGGCCCGGGACGGAGGTGTCGCTGAGGACCTTCTCCATGACGACGCGCAGCTGGGCCTCCACCGTCGGGTGGGCGGAGTAGGCCAGGCGGGCGACGTCACGGCCGTGGTCGTGGTCGCGGACGGTGCCGACGAAGACCGCGGTGCCGCCCGCGCGCGGGTCGGAGACCGCGGCGAGGACCTCGTCCACCGACAGGGGGGTGTCGCGTACTGACGCGAGAGTGATCTCTTCCACGTCATGACCGTATCAACCGCTTGTTCCCCCATGTGGGGACACGGGTGCGCGTTCCGACGCACGCGCACGGGCTCCGGGCCAGGGGGGCCGGGGGGTGCGTCGGCGCGCCGTCGATACGCGTGCCACGCGGCCCCGGACCTCACGCCCCCTTGCGTTTGCGCAGGTGGCGGATGGCGGCGGCGGTGCCGATGGCCGCCGCGGCGGCTCCGGCGGCGCCCGCGGCGGTGATGGTGACCTCCTTGCGGCCCAGGCTGCGGCCGACCAGGGCGGGCCTGCCGCTGCGGGACTCCAGCAGGGCGGCCAGGGCGGACTCGTTGTCGTGGGCGGGCTTCCACCCGGCCTCGCGCAGCACCGCGCAGTCCACCACGCACGGGTAGACGAGGAACTTCAGCTCGCCCTCGGCCGCCGGGGTGATCCGGGCCTGGTGGAGGCGGCGGACGGCGCCGAAGGCCAGGTTGGCGGGCACCTCGAAGTGCTTCATCCCGGCGACGGCCTCCACCTCGTCCTGGGTGAGGGAGCCCTCGCTGGCCACGGCGACCACGCCCTCGGGCCCGTCCACCCCGTGCAGGGCGCAGAAGGCCAGGGCACTGACCAGGTCGTCCTCGTGGCAGAACTGCCAGTGCTGTTCGTGCCCCTTGACGGTGAGCAGGCGCGGGGCGGAGAAGTGGCGGCTGAGGAGGGTGTCGAGCCCGGGCCCCACGAGCGGGGCGGGGCGCACGACGGTGACGGCGAGGCTGGGGTGGGCCCGGCGGGCGCGCTCGGCGAGGGCCTCGATCTCGGCGAAGTCGCCCATGAGCCCCTCGCTGTTGTCGGACACGCGCGGCGTGTTCTCCGCCAGGGGCAGGGGGCTGTCGGGGGCGGCCCCGTAGACCATGGTGCTGGTGACCAGGATGACGCGGGGGACCCCCGAGGCCGCGGCTGCGGTCAGGACCGTCTGGGCCGCGCGGATGTTGTGCGCGCGGCGCCGCGCGGGCCGGGTCTCCAGGGAGCGGTCGTCGGCGGTGTGCACGAGCACGTCCACCCCGCCGAGGCGGGAGACCAGCCCGGGGTCGCACACGTCGGCGATGCGCCAGGTGACGCCGCGCAGGTCGGCGAGCTCGGAGTCGATGGCGACGACCTCGCGCAGGCGCGCGGAACTCTCCGGCGCGGCCAGGCGTTGCACGAGGAGCCGGCCCACCCCGGAGGCGGCACCGGTGACAGCGACCACCGTGCCCGCTCCCACGGAGGGGCTGTGCTCTGGGCGAACCTGGCTGCTTTCGGTATTCACTCCGGGCGACTCCCAGCTAACGTGACAGTGGAGACCAAACCTAATCCTGCCTGAGGTCTGATTGTGAGCGACCTGCCATTCGGTTTCAGCATGCCGAACGATCCCGATGACGAGTCCGGACGCCGTTCTGGCGACTCCGGCTCGGGTGCCGGCAGCGGCGGCCCGGGCGGAGGAGGATCCGGAACGCCGGACGGCTTCCCGTTCGGCGACCCGCAGCAGATGGCCAACATGCTGCGTCAGTTCGCCGACATGATGTCGGCCCAACCCGATCCCGCTTCCGGTTCCGGCGGCGACCAGAGGTCGTCGTCCGGTGTGAACTGGGCCATGGCCAAGGACGTCGCGCGCCAGACGGTCGCCCAGGAGGGCGACCCGAGCGTCCCGGCGTCCGACTACGCCAGGGTCGAGGAGGCCCTGCGCCTGGCCGACCTGTGGCTCGACCAGGCTACCGACCTGCCGTCGGGCGTCCACACCGCCCAGGCATGGAGCCGGTCGGAGTGGATCGAGCGGACGATGGACTCGTGGGCGCAGCTGTGCGACCCGCTGACCAGCAAGACCGTCCGCTCGATGGGGCAGAACCTGCCCGAGGAGATGCAGTCCGTGGCCGGTCCGCTGCTGGGCATGATCCAGCAGATGGGCAGCATGATGGTCGGCCGCCAGGCGGGCCAGGCCGTGGGCGAGCTGTCCCGCGAGGTGGTCGGCACCGCCGACATCGGACTGCCCCTGGCCGGTGAGGGCCGTGCGGCGCTGCTGCCCTCCGGCGTGGCGCGCTTCAGCGAGGGCCTGGAGGTCCCCGAGGACGAGGTGCGCCTGTACCTGGCCGCCCGCGAGGCGGCCGTGCACCGGCTGTACTCGCACGTGCCGTGGCTGCGCTCGCACGTGTCCCGGCTGGTCAACGAGTACGCGGACGGGATGTCCTTCGACATCAGCGGTCTGGAGGACCGGCTCGGTGAGATCGACCTCACCAACCCCGAGGCGCTCCAGGAGGCCCTGGGCGGTGTCGGGGGCGAGGGACTGTTCCAGCCCGAGGACACCCCGCAGCAGAAGGCGGCGCTGGCCCGGTTGGAGACCACCCTGGCGCTGATCGAGGGCTGGGTGGCCACCGTGGTCTCGTCCGCGGTGTCGGGCCGTCTGCCGCAGGCGGACGCCCTGGCCGAGGCGACCCGGCGCCGCCGGGCGACCGGCGGGCCCGCCGAGCACACGTTCGCCGCCCTGGTCGGCCTGGAGCTGCGCCCGCGCCGCCTGCGCGAGGCGTCCGCGCTGTGGTCCGCCCTGGAGGAGGCGCGCGGTGTGGAGGGCCGGGACGCGGTCTGGGAGCACCCGGACCTGATGCCCACCGGCGACGACCTGGACGATCCGGAGGCCTTCGTGCGCGGGGGCGGTGACGGGTTCGGCGACGCCGACTTCGACATCTCCTCGCTGACCGGGGACGCTCCCGGCCGGGAGAGGGCGGGGACCGACGGGGACGCGTCCGGGGAGGGTCCCTCCGACGAGGGCGCCCCCGGCGGTGACCGGGACGGCGACGGGGACGACGACCGGCGAGAGGGCGCGTAGGTGTCGCTGCACGCGGACGCCCGGGCGGTGCTGGGCGCGTGGACCGCGCCCGACGCCCGGCAGGAGGAGCTGCGCCGCTCCTACCTCGACCACCTGGACGCGCACGGGGACGCGATGTGGCGCTCCTGCCTGCCCGGCCACGTGACGGCCAGCACGGCGATCATCTCCGCCGACGGCTCGCGGGCGGTGCTCACCCTGCACCGGATCCACCGGATCTGGTTGCAGACCGGCGGGCACTGCGAGCCGGAGGACGCCACCCTGGGCGCGGCGGCGCTGCGCGAGGCGACCGAGGAGTCGGGCATCCGGGGGCTCACCCTGCTGCCCGAGCCCGTCGGGCTGGACCGCCACGCGGTGCCCTGCGGGGGCGGCAGCTTCCACCTGGACGTGCAGTACGCGGCGGTCGCCCCCGAGGACGCGGTGCTGGTGCGCGACCCCGACGAGTCGGCCGACCTGGGCTGGTTCCCGGTGGACGACCTGCCCGAGCCCTCCGACGAGGTGTGCCGTTCGCTGGTGCGCGCCGCCGCCGAGGCGGTGGGGCGCCGCCTGCGGGCGTCCGACCGCCCCCTGGGCGCGGACCCGGGCACGCGCTGACCTGAGAAGCGGCGGCGTGCTGGAGGGGGCGCCAGCCCCGTCCCGGCGGTCCCACGGCACACGACGGCCCCGACCCGGTCACGGGTTCCAACGGTCCCCGCGGCACCCCGGATTCCGGGGTGCCGCGGGGACCGTGGTTCTTTGGGGGGCCGAAGGCGGGGTCCTTCGGGGCGCTGGACCGGGAGGACGGCGGTGTCCCGGGCGGGGCCGTACGCGTCGGGTCAGCCGCAGTTCGTGGCGTAGCGCTCGGTGGCCTGGTTGCCGATGAGCCCCCGCCAGTCGACGCAGGAGCCGCTGGCGTACACGTACACCGGACCGGCGTAGTAGCTGTACTCGCCCGTGTCCGACACGAACGAGTTGCCGTCCCCCGCCCGGCGCAGGCCCGCGCTCATGGGCATGGCGAAGCCGTCGCTGTCGGCGCTGCGGACGGTGACCACGCAGTTGTAGCCGTTGGAGCTGTTGTAGGTGAGGAACACGGTTCCCAGGTCGAAGCGGATCGGGGCCGAGTTGACCACCGAGTAGCCCGAGCCGCAGGCGCCGTTGTAGGCGGCGGCGCTGGCCGGAGAGGCCGTGACGACACCGGCGGCCAGGAGCGTCAGGGTCGCGGCGGCGGTAGCCAGGGTCTTCTTGAGCGTCCTCATGGGGGTGTCCGTTCCGGTTCGGTGGGGCCCGTGGCCCGCGTGACCGCAGAAAAATACCCCGAAACACACGGGAAAAGGAAAGCGATAAAGGCGGAAAAGGCCTTTTGTCCCTGTCCGTATCGGTGACAGCTCCCGCCCCACCGTCGCGCGGCCGGGCTCACTCGTCGAAGGCGACCTCGGCGGCGTCGAGCTCCTCCTCGTCCTCCCCGACTCCGAAGGGGTCGTCGGACTCGGCGCGGGAGGCGGCGCTGAAGCCCTCCAGGTAGCCGCGGGCCCGCTCGGCCTTGGGGTAGCGGCGCACCAGGTCCCAGAACTCCCGGCCGTGGTGCGGGATGAACAGGTGCGCGAGTTCGTGGATGAGCACGTAGTCCACGACCCAGGAGGGCATTCCGGCGACGCGGCGGGAGATGCGGATCGTGCGGGTCTCGGGGGTGCACGACCCCCAGCGCGAGTTCTGGTTGTCCACCCAGCGCACGCTCTCGGGGAGTTCGGTGCCGTCCAGATAGCGGCGGGCCAGTTCGAGCGCGCGCTCGTGGAGTTCGGCGTCGCCGGGGTTGCGACGCCCCTCGCGGGCTTCGAGTCGTTGCAGCATGCGGCCCACCCAGCGCTTTTCCTCTGCGCGGGAGAACGTCGCGGGCACGAGGACGACCGTGGTGTCCCCGTCCCTGTAGGCCGACACCGTGCGTCGGCGACGAGGACTGCGTCGTACCTCGATTTTGGTGTTCGAGGGCACGAAGTTTACGGTAGCCGAGCGAGGCGCTCCAGCACAGGTGTGTCCTGTCCTGTTATGTCGCCGATCTTGCGTCTTCTCCGGATCCCGGAACGTCACCGAAAAACACGTTCCCTTAGCACATTCCGCCCTGACCAGGGTCCTTTTTCGGCTGTGGGACGGGCCACGGAGGGGCCCGCCGAGATGTTCCGGTGCTCTTTCGGATACACAAAAGAGACCGGACGGTGACCCTCGGAGGAGCCCCGCCCGGCCCCGTGATCAGCTCAGGGCGCCGTGCGTCCCGTCACGTCAACACAGACGTGACCACGCGATTTCCATGAGCGCCTGTTCGGCACGGCGCTCCTCGCGCTGGCGGGCGCGCAGCTGGCGGGCGGTGAGCCTTCTGCCCTGCTGTTCACGCGTTTCGACGTCGGTCCGCTCGACCACGCGCATGATTTCCATCATCATCATCCGTCTTCGTCCTTCGGGTCTTGTGGGGGTCGGGTGAGGCTGTGGCTGGAACGGTCAGGCCGCGACCGGGGCGGGGTTCTTCCGGGGGCGGCCCCTGGGGCGCTTGCGCGCCACGACCTGTCCGGAGACGAGCAGCTGCCCGCCCCAGACGCCCCAGGGCTCACCGCGCTCCAGAGCGTCGGCCAGGCACTGCTCCCGCACGGGGCACGCGCCGCAGACGGCCTTGGCCGCCTCGACGTCGGCGGGCGCCTCGGCGAAGAACAGGTCGGGCTCCAGGCGGCAGGGAACTTCGGTGTCGCCCAGCCAGGGCGTTTCCAGGACCGACGCAAGCATCGGTGCCCTCCAAGATCTTTGATCGTTTCGTACAACGCGGTCGGTGACTGGTCACCGGAACCGGTCCGGTGGGGGACCTGGACTTGCGATGCCGCCGCCCTCTCCCTCGTCCCTGGGGGACGGGGAGCTGGCGAAGATACAAAGAAAGCCGCGGCCCCTGTCGGGGTCCGCGGCCACGGTCGAAGCTCTCGGCCTGTCCTGCTCTAGGCCGGAATCCTCCGTGGACACTCCCCCGATGCGCCATACGGGCGCTGGGTAGCTTCTGCTGCGTGCTTCGTCTGGCGCTTGCCGCGATCAAGGGCGAGCCCGGACTCGACGGACACACCACTGCCGTCGCCGAGGACGGTCCGCTCGACCTGGGACACCATCAACGGGGAGCGGGACCCGGGGACCCCGGTGCCGCCGTTGCCGATGGTGGCCTCGCCGAAGAAGGCGAAGACGTCCGTGTGACCGCGCAGGAGGTTGCCCTGAACAGCGGTCGGGGACAGCTGACGCGACGGCATGGCGAAGCCGGCGACGAAGCCTGTGGTCTCCGTGATGCTGGTCATTGGATCGGGCACCTCCTTCACTTTCGGGCGGCGGGATCTTGCACCCGCGCCGGGAGCGGTCATTGCGACGGGGTACACACTATGGTCTGGCGCGGAAAGAGGGCAACCCATTTTTGACCTGCGCAAACGTCCGCATCCGGTCAGGGGTTCGCGGGAATGCCGCGGCGCCCGGAAGCGTTGCCTTTGGGCATCCCCCGAGCGCCCTGCCGACACCCCGCCCGCGACGCGGGGAGGCCCCGGCCACGGCGGGCGGCCTGAGCAGCCTCCTCCGTCCCGACGTCCGGGGCGGGGCGGCGGTTGCCCGCCGTGGTGCCCGGAAGGGCGCCCGGGCCGGCCTCATCCGCCGTGATCTCGTACGCACGGCGAGGCCGGATGCTCCGACCTCGCCCCAGGTACAGGATCACCGCAGGTCAAAACCCCCGCTTCGCACCGGCTGCGGTTCCGGCCGGTCCGCTAGAACGGTTCCGGAAGGGTGTCGGACCAGCCCTCGGCGTCCACCACCCGGATCAGTCCCTCCTGCACCACCGAGCACACGAGTTCGCCCTCGCGGGTGTAGACCAGCCCGCGCGCCAGACCGCGGGCGCCCTGGGCGGTCGGCGCCTCCTGCGCGTACAGCAGCCACTCGTCGGCGCGGAACGGCCGGTGGAACCACATCGCGTGGTCCAGGCTGGCCATGGAGATCCCCGCGAAGGAGCGGCCGTGGCGCAGCAGCACGGTGTCCAGCAGGGTCATGTCCGAGGCGTAGGTCATCAGGCACACGTGGGTGAGGCGGTCGTCGGGCAGTTCGCCGTCCACCTTGAGCCACACCGGGTTGTTGGCGGTGCGCAGCCGCGGGTCGCGCTCGGCCTCGTAGGACAGCGGCCCCACCGGGCGCAGCTCGATGGGGTGCCAGCGCACGAACCCGGGCACGCGGCCGAAGGCCTCCTGCAGGCGCTCGCGCGTGCTCGGCAGCTCCTCCGGCGGCGGGACGTCGGGCATCGGGATCCGGTGGTCCAGGCCCGGCTCCTCCTTGTGGAAGGAGGCCGACAGGGTGAAGATCGGCTTGCCGTGCTGGATGGCCACCACCCGCCTGGTGGTGAAGGAGCGGCCGTCCCGGACGCGGTCCACCTCGTAGACGATGGGCACCGAGGGGTCGCCGGGGCGTATGAAGTACGCGTGCAGGGAGTGCACGTAGCGTTCGGCGGGGACGGTGCGCCCCGCCGCGACCAGCGCCTGGCCCGCGACCTGGCCGCCGAACACCCGTTGGGGGCCCTCCTCGGGGCTGCTGCCCCGGAAGATGTCGTCCTCGATCCGCTCCAGGTCCAGCACGGTCAGCAGGTCGGCGAGGGACTGGCCCCGCGCCTGCGCGTCGGCGCTCTCACTCATCCGCCGTTTCCTCCCCCTCGTCCTCGGTCCGGCGGTCCATGACGTCCGCCGGGTCCGCGCCCGCCACCAGCGCCAGTACCGCCTCACCGTAGCGATCGAGCTTGACCGCGCCGACACCGGACACCGCCGCCAGCTGGGTGAGGCTGCCGGGCTCCTGCTCGGCGACGGCCTGGAGGGTGGCGTCGGTGAAGATCACGTAGGCGGGCACCTTCTGCTCCTGCGCGCACGCGCGGCGCCAGTCGCGCAGCCGCTCCAGCAGGGCCTCGTCGTAGCTGGAGGGGCAGTCCAGGCAGCGGCCCAGCTTGCGCTCGGCCGCGTCGGTGAGGGTGGCCGAGCACACCCGGCAGCGGGTCACGCCGCCCTTGCGGCGCTCGGCGCGCCGGGAGGCGGTGGACGGGGAGGCGGGGCGCAGGCCGTCGAGGAAGCGGGAGGGCTTGCGGGTCTTCCTGCCGCCGGGCGAGCGGGCCAGGGACCACGACATCGCCAGGTGCTCGCGGGCCCGCGTGACGCCCACGTAGAACAGGCGGCGCTCCTCCTCCACCTGCTCGTCGGTCTCGGCGTAGATGATCGGCATCATGCCCTCGGTGAGGCCGACCAGGAAGACGGCGTCCCACTCCAGGCCCTTGGCCGCGTGCAGGGAGGCGATGGTGACGCCCTCGAAGCCGGGCGCGTGCTCGGTGGCCATGCGCACGTCGAGCTCGTCCACGAGGTCGGCCATGGTCACCGGCGTGCCGTCGGGCCTCGGCGCGGCGGCCATGTCCTCGGCCAGCTGGGCCAGCGCGGCCAGCGACTCCCAGCGTTCGCGGGCCTGGCGCCCCTCGGGCGCGCTCTCGGTCAGGCCGAGCTGTCCGAGCAGCTGGCGGACGGTGCGCACCAGGGGCTCGGCCTCCTCCCCCGCCGCCCCGTGCCGGGCGCCGCGCAGGGTGTGCACGGCCTGCTTGATCTCGGGGCGCTCGAAGAACCGGGTGGTCCCGCGCATCGTGAACGGCACGCCCTCGTCGGTCAGCGCCTGCTCGTAGGAGGCCGACTGGCCGTTGGTGCGCACCAGCACCGCGATCTCGCTGGCCGGGGTGCCGCCCTCCAGCAGGACGCTGATCTTGCGGGCGACCCCGGTGGCCTCGGCGGGCTCGTCGTCGTACTCCTGGTACATGGGGTCGGGGCCGTCGGGGCGCTGGGCCTGGAGGGTCAGGTGCTGGGCGGAGGTCGTGCCGCGCGCCTGGGCGATGACGTGGTTGGCCACCCGCACGACCTGGGGGGTGGAGCGGTAGTCGCGGACCAGCTGGACCACGGTGGCGTGCGGGTAGCGGGCGCCGAACCCGGTCAGGTAGCCGGGGGTGGCCCCGGCGAAGGAGTAGATGGTCTGGCTGGGGTCGCCGACCACGCACAGGTCGTCGCGGTCGCCCAGCCAGGCGTCCAGGAGCAGGCGCTGGAGCGGGTTGACGTCCTGGAACTCGTCGACGACGAAGTACCGGTACTGCTCGCGCACGCGCTGGGCGATGGCCGGGTACTCGGTGATCATGCCGGCGGTGAGTTCGAGCATGGACTCGAAGTCGAGGAGGTTGTGCTCGCGGCGCAGGTCCTCGTAGGCCTCGAAGACCCGGGCCACCTCGCCCGCGGGCAGCGGGGGCTGGCGGCCCGCCTTGACCACGGCCTTGTCGTAGTCGGTGGGGCGCACCTGGGTGACCTTGGACCACTCGATCTCGCCGGCCAGGTCGCGCAGGCCGTTGCGGTCGGGCTGGAGGCCCACCGAGTGGGCGGCGCGGGAGACCACCGGGAGCTTGCTCTCGATGAGGGTGGGCTTCTCGCCGCCCACGACCTGGGGCCAGAAGAAGGAGAGCTGGCGCAGGGCGGCGGCGTGGAAGGTGCGGGCCTGCACACGGGGGGCGCCCAGGGCGCGCAGCCGGCCGCGCATCTCCCCGGCGGCGCGCGCGGTGAAGGTGACCGCGAGGACCTGCTGCTCGGCGACCACACCGCTGGAGACCGCGTACGCGATGCGGTGGGTGATGGCCCGGGTCTTGCCCGTCCCGGCACCGGCCAGGATGCACACGGGGCCGCGCAGCGCGCGTGCGGCCTGGGTCTGCTCCGGGTCCAGTCCCTCCAGGACGCGGTCGGGATCCATGGTGCTCCTGCGTAGGGTCGGGGTGGATGGGGTCCCAGTCTCTCAAGTATCGGCCGTGACGGGGAGCGGATCGGACCCCGCGCCCGCCGCCGGGGCCGCGGGAGGCACATCAGACATTCCAGAACCAGTTGGTCCTGTGAGGCGTCCCACGTTGTGTCACGCGGTCCCGGGAAGCGGTCCGGTCCCCTCGGTGTTGAGATGACCGGACCGACCCATCGACCGTAGACGAGAGAAGGACGTGAGCGACATGACGAGCGCGGCGACCGAACAGTTCACGATGTACACCACCCCCTGGTGCGGGTACTGCAAGCGGCTCAAGAGCCAGCTCGCCCGCGAGGGGATCACCGGTCGTGAGGTGAACATCGAGGAGCACCCGGAGGCCGCGGAACTGGTCATGAAGGCCAACAACGGCAACCAGACGGTTCCGACGCTGGTCTTCAGTGACGGTGCGGCGATGACCAACCCGTCGCTCGCTCAGGTGAAGCAGAAACTGGCCGAGCTGTCGTAGGACGGTACGCGGGCCGCGGGCCGCGCCCCAGGGCGGGTCCCGCGGCCCGCACCGCGGGGCCCGCCTTCGGCGGTGCACCTCCGACGGCGCTCGGGTCACCAAGGACTCGGACGATGACGACGGGGAGTGTGGAGTTGGGGGAGGACATGAGGCCTCATGACATTGCGGTCGCCGACACGGTGGACACCGGTGTGGTCCGCCGCACCCCGGCCGGGTGGCGGGTGGGCGACGGCGAGGAGGTGCCCGACCTGGTGAGCGCGATGGTCCTGGCGGACCTGCTGACCGGCGAGTCGGGGACCCGGACCCCGCGTTCCCAGGCGCCCGGCCGGGCCCCGGAGGGCGCTTCGGAGGTGGAGCGGCTGCGGCACACCATCGCGCAGCTGGAGCACGCGCTTCAGTCGCGCGTGGTGGTGGAGCAGGCGATCGGGGTCCTGGCGGAGCGGCACACGATGGCGCCCCGCGAGGCCTTCGAGCGGCTGCGCTCCTCGGCGCGCTCGCGCGGGCGCAAGGTGGCGGACCTGGCGCGGGACGTGGTGGAGAGCAGCACGAGCCCCCTCACCGTGCTGCCCGACGAACTGGGCGCCTCCCCCGGTTCGCGCTAGCGCGGCGACGGGCCGGGCGGGGCCCCGAGCCAAACCCTGAGAAGGCCCCGGCCCCGCCCCGGGCGCGCCCCCGTTCCCCGGAACCGGCCCCGCGGGCGGCGGCCCCGGCCGCCGCGGGGCCGGGAGCGGCCGTCGGTCCGGGGTCACCAGCCGCCGGGGAGCTCCGCGCCGTACCAGTGCTCGATGAGGGTGCGGGCGATCGAGACCCGCCCCGGCAGCGCGATCTCCTCCGCGTGCACGGCCTCGGCCAGTTCGGGGCGGGTGAACCACCGGGTGACGCCGATCTCGTCGTCGGTGCGCTCGGTCTCGCCCACGGCCCGCGCGGTGTAGCCCACCATCAGGCTGCGCGGGAAGGGCCAGGGCTGCGAGGACAGGTAGCGCGGGCGCTCGACCACGATCCCCGCCTCCTCGGCGACCTCGCGGACCACGGCCTGCTCCAGCGACTCCCCCGCGTCCACGAACCCGGCCAGCACCGAGAAGCGGCGGGCGTCCCAGTTCGGGTTGTTGCCGAGCAGCATCTCCTCGCGGCCGTCGCGCTCGCGGTGCACCAGCATGATCACCGCCGGGTCCATCCGGGGGTACTGCTCGGTGCCCTCCCGTTCGCACACGCGCACGTGCCCGGCCGCGGCCGGGGTGGTGCGGGAGCCGCAGCGGGGGCAGAACCCGTGGGTGGCGTTCCAGTTCGCGAGGGCGACGGCCCGGGTCATCAGCCCGGTGTCGCGGTCGCCCAGGAGCGCGCCGATCTCGCGCAGGGAGGCCGGGGCGGTCCGTTCGGTGGCGGTGAGCTCCCGGCCGGAGCGGACCGCGAAGTAGGCGTCCCGTCCGTCGGTGCCCAGCAGGTAGCGCTCGCCCTCGGGCGCCTCGTCCGGGGGGACCAGGACCAGTTGGGGGTCGTCCCCGGTGGTGATCAGGGCCCGGGACTGCTTGGCCATGACGGCCCGCCAACCGTGGGTGACGGGGTCCCCGCCCTCCAGGACCAGCACCCGGGTGCCGGGGGCCGCCCACGCCTCGGCCAGCCACTCCCCGTCCAGGCGCCGGTGCGCGGCGGGGTCGACGGAGAAGCGGGAGAGGGAGGGAATCGCGTCGGCGTCCATGGGTCCTTCCGGGTCGGCGGGCCGCCTGGCGGGGCCCGTGTCCACAACGTGCATAACACCCGTCGGGGCCGCGCGCATCCTGGCGCGGCCCCCGTGCGGGGCGGGTCCCCCGTGGGCGGGTCGGCACCGTGCGCGGAGCGGGCCCCGGCGCCGCGCGGTCACGGCTCAGCCGAGGCCGCCGAGCTCCTCCCACAGGTACGCGGCGCTCTCGGCCCCCTTGAGCAGCAGGGGGATCTCCACCTTCTCGTTGGGGGCGTGGATGCGGTCCTCGTCCAGGCCGACGGCGAGGAAGACCAGCGGCGCCCCGAGGATGTCGGCGATGTCGGCCTCGGGGCCGCTGCCGCCCTCGCGGGTGAACAGGACCTGGGTGCCGAAGGCGCGCTCCATGGCCGAGCGGGCCGCCTTCAGCGCGGTGGAGGACAGGTCGGAGGCGCAGGCGCGCACGCCCGGCCCGCCGAACTCCGTCTCGGCGCGCAGGCCCTCGGGGACGGCCGCCTCGACGTGGGCGCGGACGCGGTCCTGCACGTGCAGCGGGTCCTGGCCGGGCACCAGGCGGAAGCTGACCTTGGCGTGCGCGGAGCGCGGGACGATGGTCTTGCCGCCCGAGCCGGTGTGGCCGCCCCACATGCCGTTGATCTCGGCGGTCGGGCGCAGCCAGATCCGCTCCAGCGTGCTGTAGCCCTTCTCACCCCAGGTGGCGGTGGAGGCGGCGGTGGCCAGCCACTCGCGCTCGTCGAAGGGCAGCCGGGAGATGAGTTCGCGCTCCTCCTGGCTGGCCTCGACGACCCCGTCGTAGAAGCCGGGGACCGCCACCCGGCCGTCCTCGTCGTGCAGGCCGGACAGCAGGTCGCTCATGGCCTTGAGCGGGTTGGGCACGGCGCCGCCGAAGGAGCCGCTGTGCAGGTCTCGCTCGGGGCCGTACAGGCTGATCTCCACGTCGGTGACGCCGCGCATGCCCACGCACATGGACGGGGTGTCGGCCGCCCACATGGTGGTGTCGGAGATGACGACGACGTCGCAGGCCAGGCGGTCGCGGTGGGCGCGCATCAGGTCGGCGAAGTGGACCGAGCCCGACTCCTCCTCGCCCTCCACGAGCAGCTTGACCGTGACGGGCGGGGCGTCGGCGCCGGAGGCGGCCAGGGCGGCGCGCACGCCGAGGGCGTGGAAGAGCACCTGCCCCTTGTCGTCGGAGGCCCCGCGCGCGAACAGGGAGGTGCCGCGCTCGGTGGGCACGAACGGGTCGGTCTCCCACTCCTGGACCGGGTCGACGGGCTGGACGTCGTGGTGTCCGTAGACGAGCACCGTGGGGGCGTCGGGGTCGGCGGCGGGCCACTCGGCGAACACGGCGGGCAGGCCGGGGGTCTGCCACACCTCGACGGTGGGGAAGCCGGTCGCGGTGAGGTGGTCGGCGAGCCACCGGGCGGAGCGGACCACGTCGGGGTGGTGCGCGGGGTCGGCGGAGATGGAGGGGATCGCCAGCCACTCCTTGAGGGAGGAGACGAACTCGTCCCGGTGTGCCTCGATGTGGGCGCGTACGTCCATGGGACCGTCCTTGCTCGACGTCGTTGTCGGGAACGAGCCTAGGACCTGCGTGAACCGTCCCGGCACGCGGCCCAGGAGCCCCGCACGCCCGTCCCCGGCCCGCTCCGGGGGGGGCTCCGCCGCCCGGACGGCCCGGCGGCGGAGCCGCGGGGGCCGGGGAACTCTTCGGCTCACGGGACACTCGAAGGTGCAGGGGCGGGACGCGCCCGCCCGCCGACGAGAGGAATGCACGTGGACACCGTTCCCGCCACCGCGGTCGCCGAGAGGTTCGGCCGCCTCTTCGACACGCTGGACACCGACCGCGACGGGGCCATCACCTGGGACGACTACCAGCGCCTGCTCGACCGCTACACGAAGGGGTACGCGCTGGACCTGAGCGACCGCCGGGCCCAGGCCGTCCACGCCTCCTACCAGATGCTCTGGCTGGAGCTGCTGCGCCACGGCTCGCCCACCCGGGCGCGGCTGGACCGGGAGGCGTTCGTCGCGGCGATGCACGCGGCCTCCGAGGACCGCAGCCGGTTCAACATGACCGAGGGCGTGGCCGAGGCGGTCTTCGACCTGCTCGACACCGACGACGGCGGGTCGATCAGCGAGGCGGAGTACGTCCGGTACGCCGAGGTCCTGGGGGCCTCCTCCTCCGACGCCCTGGACCGGTTCAGGGCCCTGGACACCGACGGCGACGGGTTCATCGGCCGCGCGGAGTTCGTCCTGTCGGCCCGGGAGTACCTCTTCGGCGAGGACTCCCATGCCCCGGGCGGTTTCGTCTTCGGCGTGATCTGAACCCTCCCGCCGGTCCCGCGCGCGGTTCCTCCGGCACGCGGGACCGGCGGCCCCGCTGCCGGGGAAGGGCACGAACGCCACGACCAGGGCCAGGAGGAAGCCCAGGACCAGGCAGCCCAGCGTGGCGGTGACCGCGATGAACACGGTGGTGGCCAGCGCGGACCGGAAGGACTCCGAGCCCAGGACGTCGGCGTGGTGGGCGGGGGTGGGCCCGCCGCCGGGCGCGGTGACCGACTCCAGGGCGACAAGGACGAGCGGGTACAGGAACACCAGGGCGAGCAGCGCGACGGGCGGCACCGCCCACACCCACACGGGGAGGGCACGGGGCGCCCGGGCCGGGGCGCCCCCGCCCGCGGGGGGCGCGGACGCGGTGCCCGCCGGGGTCGGCGCGGTCCGGACGCTCACGAGGCCTCCTCATCCGGCAGCAGGACGGCGTCCCGGCGGGCGAAGCCGAGCGTGACCGCCGCACCGGTCTCGGGCGGGGTCCGCATCTCCCGGAGTTTGGCGGTGACGGGGACGCCGTCGACCAGGGCGGTGATCCGGTGGGTGGAGCCGCGCCACTGGACGTCGGTGACCCGGCCCTCCAGGGTGTGCTCGCCCCCGCCGAGGGTGAGCCGGTGCGGGCGCAGGCACACGCGCAGCCCGTCACCGTCGCCGGTGCCGGGCGGCAGGTCGCCGGGGTCGGCCTCCAGGGCGGCCCCGCAGCAGTGCACGCGCCCGTCGGCCAGTCGGGCGGGCAGCAGGTTGGCGCCGCCGACGAAGCGGGCGGTGAACGGCGTCCGGGGGCGCTGGTAGAGGCGCTCGGGCGTGTCGCAGTCGCGCAGCCGGGCCCGGTCCAGGACCGCCACCCGGTCGGCCGGGGTGAGCGCCTCGCTCTGGTCGTGGGTGACGTACAGGATCGTGACGTCGGGCAGTTCGCGGTGCAGGCGGGCACTCGATCAATTCACAAATTCGCCAGACAAGCAGCGGCGGCTGAGCCTGCCCTCCAGCAGGAGGTCGCGCAGCGCCTGGCGGACCGTCTCGCGGGCCGCGCCGAAGCGCTCGGCCAGCTCGCGTTCGGTGGGCAGCGGCTGGCCCACCACCAGCCCGGACACCAGCTCGGTGAGCTGTATCCGGACCGCGTAGTACTTGGGGACGCGCCCGTGCTCGGGGACGCCCGCGCGCACGGGGGCGCCGCTGTCCTGGGGGATTCCTGGGATCGACACGCGGGTCATTGTCCACCACACCGGTGAACGGACGGCGACCCGCGGCGGTGGCGGACCTCTCACCCGGGTTCGGGGACGGCCTCGATGAGCGCGGCCAGCCCCTCGGCGTCGAGCAGGTCCGCGGGGCGCACGGTCAGGCCGGCCCGCACGTAGTGGAAGGCGGCGCTCACCTCCTCCAGGGCGACCCCGGCCAGGTCGGCCCAGGCCAGCCGGTAGGCGGCCAGCTGCACGCCCACGGCGCGGCGCTCGGGGCCGTTGCCGGGCGGACTCCCCGTCTTCCAGTCCACCACGTCGTAGCGGCCGGAGGCGGGGTCGTGGAAGACCGCGTCCATGCGCCCCCGCACGAGCCGGTCGCCGATGACCGTCTCGAAGGGCACCTCCACCTCGACGGGCACGCGCGAGCCCCACTCGCTCTCCTCGAAGCGGCTCTGGAGGTCGGCGAGGTCCTCGTCCTGACCCGCCGTCTCGTCGGCGGCGCCGGGCAGCTCGTCCAGCAGGGCGGCGCGCTGGCCGAACCGCTGCTCCAGCCAGGCGTGGAACGCGGTGCCCCGGCGCGTGTGCGGCGCGGGCGGGCGCGGCAGCGGCCTGCGGATCTGCCGGGCCAGGGCGGAGGGGTCGCGGGCCAGCCACACCATGGACGACACCGACAGGTGCGCGGGCAGCTCGACCTCGACCGTGCCGTTCCCGGTCCCCGGCCCCTCGGCGCGGCGGTGGGCGAGCAGCAGTTCGGTGTCGCGCTCCCAGCCCCCGATGCGGCGGCGCAGCCCGGGCGGCGGCGCGGCCTCCTCCGCGGGGTCGGCCTCCCCCGCGAGCAGGCGGGCGCGGGCGCGCTCGACCATGGCCGCGCCCTCGGCGATCTGGGCGCGGCGGTCGCGCGGCCGGTCCGGTTCGGCGCCCTCCTCCGGGGGGCCGGAGCCGTCGTCCTCCCGCGGCGGCCACACGGCCGTGCCGTCGTCCTCCTCCTCGTAGGGGTTGTCGTCGGGGTCGGGTCTGGGCTCCCAGTGCTCGACCTTCCCGGCGCCGCCCTCGCAGGCGAGGCGGATCTCCTCCAGGAACGGGGAGGGCCCGCGCTCGCTCGCGGCGTCGGTGCCCCACCAGTGGCCGGTGCACAGCAGGGCGAAGGAGGCGCGGGTGACGGCGACGTAGGCCAGCCGCCGCTCCTCCAGCAGGTGGCGCTCGCGTTCGGCCTCCTTGAACGCGTCGATGCCCTTCTTGTCCACCGCCAGGAGTTCGGGCAGGTTCTGGCGGTCGCCGCGCAGCCGGTAGGGCAGCAGGTGCTCGCCCTTGATCCACATGTCGCCCTCGGACAGGCTCGTGGGGAACAGCGGGGCGTACTTTCCGCCGCTGACGCCGGGCACGACCACCACGGGCCACTGGAGCCCCTTGGAGGCGTGCACGGTCATGAGCTTGACGGTGTCGCTCCCGCCGACGCGCTCGCCGGGGGCCAGGCCGCTCTCCCGTTCCGAGGCGGCCCTGAGGTAGCTGAGGAAGCTGCCGAGGGTGGGGTCCTCGCTGCTCCCGGCGAAACGGACCGCGTGGTCGACGAAGGCGTCCAGGTCGGCGCGGGCGGACAGGGGGTCGCGGCCGCTGCGGGCGCCCACCTCGATGTCCAGGCCGAGCATCCGCTCGGTCTCGGTGACCAGGTCGGGCAGCGGCTGGCCCACGAGCTTGCGCAGGGAGCGCAGCTCCTCGGCGAGGCGGCCCAGGCGCTCGTAGGCGGTCGCGGAGTACCTCTCGGCGGGGCCGGGGTCGTCCACGGCGTCCACCAGGCTGCCGCTCTCGGCGGTCAGGTCCAGGACCGTGCGGCGCAGGATGTCGTCCTCGGCGCTCTGCTCGGGCTCGGGCGCGGTGAGGTCGCGCCGGGTCTGGCGGGCCAGCTCGGCGGCGCGGGCCCCGAGGGCGGCCAGGTCGCGCGGGCCGATCCGCCAGCGCGGCCCGGTGAGGAGGCGGGCGAGCTCGTTGCCCGCGGACGCGTCGTGGACCACGCGCAGGGTGGCGATGATGTCGCGGACCTCGGGCACCATCATGAGCCCGCCCAGGCCGACCACCTCCACCGGGATGTCCAGCGCCTCCAGGGCCTCCCGGATGGCCGGGAACTGCGAGCGCTTGCGGCACAGCACGGCGACGTCGCCGGGGCTGACGCCGCCGTCCGCGGCGCCGCCCGACTCCCCCGGCGGCCAGGGCAGCCCGTCGGGGGCGGTCGTGGCGCTGCCCGCCCGGCCGGGGGCGGCGCGCAGGTAGCCGGCGACCTGCTCGGCGATCCACCGCGCCTCCTCCCGCTGCCCGATGAACAGACCGGTCCGGACGGCGCCGCGGCCGCGCCGGGCCGGGCCGGGGTAGAGCACGGGCACCTCGGCGCTCTCCGCGCGCAGCGGCTCGGAGATGTGCTTGGCCACCTCCAGGATCCTCTCGCCGTTGCGGAAGCTGGTGGCCAGGCGGCGCACGGACGCGGCCCGGCCCGGGGCGGCCGGGAAGTCGTTGGGGAAGTTGGCGAGGTTGGCGGCGATGGCCCCGCGCCAGCCGTAGATGGACTGGCAGGGGTCCCCGACGGCGGTCACCGCGTGGCCCTCGCCGAACAGCGCGCGCAGCAGCACGAGCTGGGCGTGGCTGGTGTCCTGGTACTCGTCCAGCAGCACCACGCGGAAGCGGCCCCGCTCGATGAGGCCGACCTCCGGGTGGTTCTGGGCGATGCGCGCGGCCAGGGACACCTGGTCGCCGAAGTCCATGGCCTCGCGCACGTGCTTGGCGTGCTCGTAGCCCTCCACGAGCGGCAGGAGCTGTTCGCGGCGCAGCTGGGCGTTGAGCAGGTTGCGGGTGGGCACCGCGGGTTTGCGCGGCAGGGCGTCGACGGCCGCGCGCAACCACCGGCCGATGCCGCGCACCTGCTCGGTGGTGGTGAGGTGGTCGGCGATCTGCCCGGACAGCTCCAGGACCCGGCGGGTGACGGTGTCGGCCCCGACCGTGATCAGGTCCATGGGGCCGTCGTACTCGCCGACGACGCGGGCGGCGATCTGCCAGGCCTGCCCCTCGCTGAGCAGGCGGGAGGTGGGCTCGACGGCCTCGCGCAGGGCGTGGTCGGCGACGATGCGCCCGGCGTAGGCGTTGTAGGTGGACACGGTGGGCTCGCCGTCGAGCAGCTCCTCGGGCAGCTGTTCGGTGGCGCGCAGCTGCTCCAGGCGTTTGCGCACGCGCTCGGCCAGCTCTGCGGTGGCCTTGCGGGTGAAGGTCAGGCCGAGGACCTGCTCGGGGCGCACGTGGCCGTTGGCGACCAGCCACACCACGCGCGAGGCCATGGTCTCGCTCTTGCCGGACCCCGCGCCCGCGATGACCACGCCCGGCTCCAGCGGGGCGCAGATGACCTCGGACTGCTCGGCGGTGGGCTCGGGCTGGCCGAGGAGGCGGGCGAGCTCCGGGGGCGAGAAGCGGGGAGGAGAAGCGGGAGCGGGTTCGGGTTCGGGGTGGGGGCGGGACGGGGACCGGCGGGGGTGGGGGTGGGGGTGGGTTTCAGACATGTCTGCCCTCGTCCTGAACCGGGCAGCAGGCGCGCACGGCGCACGACCTGCATCCCTTGTTGCGTGTCGCGGTGAAGCGGGACCCGCCCATGCCGGTGGCGACCTCGCGCACCAGCGTCCCGGCCCATCCGGGATCGGGGTCCTCGCTCAGGGGCGGCTGGGGTTGTTCCCGGGCCTTCTGGATCTTCTCGCCGACCTGCACGAGCGCGGCGCCGCCCGGCTCGGTGAGGCCGAGCTTGGCGAAGGCGCCCTTGAGCACGGCCATCTGGTAGACGCCGAGCTGGGGGTGGCGGGCCAGGTCGTCGGCCTTGTTCTTCCCGGTCTTGATGTCCACGACCACGGCCCTGCCCTGGTCGTCGCGTTCGAGGCGGTCCACGCGGCCGGTGATCTCGATGCCGCCCACGTCCACCCGGAAGCCCTCCTCGGTGACGACGAGTTCGCGGTCGTTGGCGGCCTCCCAGTCCACGAGCTTGCGGACCATCGTGTCGGCGCGGTCGCGCTGCGCCCTGGCCTGCCAGGGGCCGCCGAAGTCCAGGTCGGCCCAGATCTCGTCCATGCGCCCGCTGATCTCGTCGGGGGTGCTGCCCTGGGCGACCAGGACGGCGACCGCGTGCACGACGGTGCCCAGGGCCGAGGCGGAGTCGCCGGAGGAGGCCCCGGCGGCGCGTTCGAGGAGCCAGCGCAGCTGGCAGTTGGTGAAGCTCTCCACCTGGGAGGGCGAGACGCGGATGGTGTCCTCCTCCTCGGCCAGGGGCCGGTCGTCGGTGAAGGGGGTGAGCGCGTACCACTCCGCGGGGTCGGCGCCGCGCACGCCCTCCTCGGCCAGGCGGGCCAGGTGGGTGGCGGCGGCCTCGCGCAGCGGTTCGGGCGCGCCGGGGTCGGTGACCACCGAGCGCAGGTCGGCGACGAGCGAGGGCAGGGACAGCCAGCGCAGACCGGTGCTGACCGGCTCGGGCTCGCCCACGCCCATCTCGGTCAGGAAGCGCGAGGGCCGCTCGTCGGTGTCCTCCCCGCCCACGGCGGTCACCACCAGGGTGCGGCGGGCGCGGGTGAGGGCCACGTAGAACAGGCGGCGCTCCTCGTCCAGGAGTTTGGAGGCCAGGGCCGCTCCGGAGGAGTCGGCGGAGTGCACGTCGGTGTCCACGAGTTCCTCCACGCCGAGCAGGGAACCGCGCAGGCGCAGGTCGGGCCAGTCGCCCTCCTGGGCTCCGGCGACCACGACCAGGCCCCACTCCAGGCCCTTGGAGCGGTGGGCGGTGAGGATGCGCACCGCCTCGCCCTCGGGCGCGCGCTCGGCGAGGCTGTCGCCGGGGATCTCCTGGGCGGCGAGGTCCTCCAGGAACCCCGCGGGGCTGCCGGGGGGCAACCGGTCGCAGTAGCGGGCGGCGCTCTCGAACAGGGCGACCACGGCGTCCAGGTCGCGGTCGGCGGCGGCGCCCCGGCGGCCCCCGGCCAGGCTGGCGCGCAGCAGGCGGTCGGCCAGGCCGCTGTCGCGCCACAGCTCCCACAGGACCTGTTCGGCGTCGGCCCCCCTGGCGTTCAGGTCGCGGACGGTGCGCAGCGCCTGGGCGACACGGGTGGCGGGCGCGGCGACCTCGGGGTCGACGAGGGTGAGCTCGGCCGGGTCGCGCAGGGCGTCCACGAGCAGCTGTGAGGAGGGCCGGTAGGCGCTGCCCCCCTCGGGGTCCGCCTCCTCCCGGGCGCCTTCCCGCGAGGCGTCCCCTTCCGGGGCGCCGCCGTGGGCGCGGTCCAGGTCCAAACGGCGCAGCGCGCGCACGAGCCTGCGCAGCCGTACCGTGTCGGCCTCGCCGAAAGGGCTGGTGAGCAGTTCGCGCGCGGCGTCGTCGTCCAGCTCGGCCGGGGCCAGCCCGTAGCGGATCAGCGCGAGCATGGGGCGCACGATGGGCTCGGCGGCCACGGGCAGGTCGTCGGCGCCGACCGCGACCGGGACCGAGGCGGCGGTCAGGGCGCGGCGCAGCACCGGCAGCTGGCGGGTGGAGGAGCGCACCAGCACGGCCATGTCCGACCACGGGACGCCGTCCACCAGGTGGGCGCGGCGCAGGGTGTCGGCGATGACCGCGGCCTCCTGGGCGGCGCTGTCGGCCAGCAGCACGCGGACCTCGCCGTCGGGCACGCCCTCGGCGGGGGCCAGGTCGCGGTGCTCGTTGACGTGGCCGCGGGCGGAGGCGACCGCGGGCAGGCGGCGGGTCAGGCCGCGCGAGGCCGACAGCAGGGCGCGGCCGCTGCGGCGGCAGGTGCGCAGCGCGACCACGGGCGCCTCGGTGCGCCGCGCGGTCGGGAAGCGGCGCGGGAAGTCGAGGATGCCCCGCACCTCGGCGCCGCGGAAGGCGTAGATGGACTGGTCGGGGTCGCCGACCGCGACCAGGTCGCGGCCGTCCCCGGCCAGGGCGCGCAGGAGTTCCTCCTGGGCGGGGTCGGTGTCCTGGTACTCGTCGACGAACACCGCCTCGTGGGTGGCGCGCTCGCGCTCGCGGACCCCGGGGTCGGAGAGCAGGTTGGCGGCGACGCGCACGAGTTCGGCGTAGTTGAGGGTGGGCACCGGGGCGATGTCGAACCGGCCGGTGTAGCGGTCCAGGAACCCGGCCGCGGCCACCCAGTCGTCGCGGTCGCGGTCGCGGCCGAGCGCGGCCAGCTCGTCCGGGCCCATGCCGCGTTCCTGGGCGCGCATGAGGAAGTCGCGCAGCTCCTCGGCGAACCCGCGGGTCTCCAGGGCGGGGCGCAGGCGCTCGGGCCAGTCCGCGGCGCCGTCCAGGGCCTCGCCCCGCAGGAGTTCGCGGACCTCCATGAGCTGCTCGGGTCCCGAGAGCAGGCGCGGCGGCAGGTCGCCCATGCGCTGGAACTCGCGCCGGATCAGGGCGTAGGCGTAGCTGTGGAAGGTCAGGGCCAGCGGTTCGCGGGTGGTGCGGCGCAGCCGGGCGGTGATGCGCTCGCGCAGCTCCTGGGCGGCCTTGCGGCTGAAGGTGAGCACCAGCACGCGCGAGGGGTCCGTGCCCCGGTGGTCGATGCGGTCCACGACCGACTCGACGATCGTGGTGGTCTTGCCTGTCCCGGGACCGGCGAGCACCAGCAGGGGCCCGCCCTCGTGCTCGACCACGCGCCGCTGGTTCTCGTCCAGCACCGGCGGCGGCTGCACCTGGTGGGCGCGCCGCACGAGACGGTACGGAGATGTGTTCACACCCCCCAGTTCACCAGAGGGTGGCGACCATCCCGCACGTCATCCCCGCCACAGCGGACCGCTCAGCCCCCGCCCTCCCCGTCCCAGCGGGCCCTGCGCATGTCCACGCGATCGCTCGCGGGGCGCATGGGCGTGCCCTCCGCCGCGTAGTGGGACAGGGCGCGGACCTCGTTGCAGGAGGGCGGTCTGCCGTCCGCGCGCACCACGCGCCACCAGGCCACCGCACCGCCCCAGGAGGACATGACCGAGCCGACCTGGCGGGGTCCTCCCCTGCCGACGTACTCGGCGATGTCGCCGTAGGCCATCACCCGTCCCGGCGGGATCCGCTCGACCACCGCCAGGACCTCCTCGGCGTAGTCGTCCGGCCCGCCCTCCGCGTCCTCGAACACAGGCGGCAGCCTACCGGGGACCGCCGACACGGCGGGGCCCGCCGCGGAGGCGGCCCCGGCGTGCGCGCGGTGTCCGGTCAGGCGGTGACCTGGTCGCCGTGCGCGCCCCAGGCGAGTTCGGGGTCGCGCCTGCGGGCCTGGCGCGCCTTGACGAGGCCGAACGCCCCCAGCAGCGCCACGACGGCGCCGAGGATCCACGCCGTCCAGGCGGCGGCGGTGAGGTCGGTGAAGCCCAGCAGCCACGGCATCACGAAGACCAGGACGCCGATCGCGAGGACGCCCGCCTCGCTCGACAGCGCCCCCGGCCGGGTGATGGAGACCACCGAGGCCACGATGACGCCCAGTCCGAGGACGAACATCGCTCCCCCGCCGAAGCCGTACATCCCGTGCCAGATCCAGCTCAGTCCCAGGGCCAGGCCGGCGAGGATCGCCACCCAGTCCGCCCAGCGTCCCCTGCGTCCCATGGAGCCACCTCCCGAGGAGCGGGCCGCCGTCGGCCGACGGCCCCTGTCCGGACCCCTACCCATCCGGCGGGCTGAGCAGGCACGACGGCGGAACGCGGGGCGGGTCGGGGGCCGGGGCGCGAACGCGGCGGGGCGGCGCCGGAAGTCGCCTCCCGGCACCGCCCCGTCCCCCGTCGGGCCCGTCCGTCAGTACTCGGGCAGGCTCGGGTCGACCTGGTTGATCCAGGCCAGGACGCCGCCGCCCACGTGGACGGCGTCGGAGAACCCGGCCGCGTGCACCGCGGCCAGCGCCTCGGCGGAGCGGACGCCCGACTTGCAGTGCAGGACGATGCGCCGGTCCTGCGGCAGCCGCTCCAGGGCCTTGCCGTTGAGGAACTCGCCCTTGGGGATGAGCGTGGCGCCCGGGATGCTGACGATCTCGTACTCGTTCTTCTCCCGGACGTCCACGAGGAAGATCTCCTCGGGCTTGTTGTCCAGCAGGTCCTTGAGCTCGCCCGCGGTGATCGTGGAACCGGCGGCGGCCTCGGTGGCCTCCTCCGACACGGCGCCGCAGAACGCCTCGTAGTCGATGAGCTCGGTGACCGGCTCGGTGTCGGGGTCCTTGCGGACCTTGACCTCGCGCCAGGTCATCTCCAGGGCGTCGAAGATGAGCAGGCGGCCCACCAGCGGCTCACCGATGCCGGTGATCAGCTTGATGGCCTCGTTCACCATGACCGAGCCGATGGAGGCGCACAGCACGCCCAGGACGCCGCCCTCGGCGCAGGAGGGCACCATGCCGGGCGGCGGGGGCTCGGGGTACAGGTCGCGGTACTGCGGCCCGTACTCGTTCCAGAAGACGCTGACCTGGCCGTCGAAGCGGTAGATCGAACCCCACACGTACGGCTTGTCGAGGATGACGCAGGCGTCGTTGACCAGGTACCGGGTCGCGAAGTTGTCGGTGCCGTCCAGGACCAGGTCGTAGTCGGCGAAGATCTCCAGCGCGTTGTCCGAGTCCAGGCGCTCCTGGTGCAGGATGACGCGGACGCCCGGGTTGATCTCCTTGACGCTGTCCCGGGCGGACTCGGCCTTGGGGCGGCCGACGTCGCTCTGTCCGTGGATGACCTGGCGCTGGAGGTTGGACTCGTCGACGACGTCGAAGTCGATGATGCCGAGCGTGCCCACGCCCGCGGCGGCCAGGTAGAGCAGCGCCGGGGAGCCCAGGCCGCCCGCGCCGACGACCAGGACCTTGGCGTTCTTCAGGCGCTTCTGCCCGTCCATACCCACGTCGGGGATGATCAGGTGACGCGAGTAACGGCGCACCTCGTCCACGGTCAGCTCGTCAGCTGGTTCCACCAGCGGCGGCAGCGACACGGTGACTCCTCATGTCTGTTCGGGTTGCTTCGCACCGCCCGTACCGCGGGGGCCACCGGGCGAGGGGGCGGGGAGGCGAAGCGTGCTTGCACTCATACCCAACCTAACGGGTGGGGTATTGCATTCCCGTCACCGGGAGGCGTGGAGCACACCCTTCGCGGGTCCGTCCCCGCCCGTCACAACCAACGCGGCGTGCGAGTTCATCCCGGGGGCCGCGCGTACCGGCCCGGGCGGCGGGTAGTGGTCGGGCGTACGCACGGCGACGACGTTGGGGAGGACCCCGTGGCACAGGAGAACCGTTCCGTGGGACGCCGCCCGGCCGCCGGAGGGGACCCCGCGGCCGAGGTGCCCGAGGCCGACGCGGTCGAGCAGCGCGCGTCCGCCGGGGCCGACGAGGGCGGGGACGGGTGGGAGGACCCGCCGCAGGAGAGCTTCGAGCACGCCGCCGAGGCCGACGTGGTCGAACAGGCCCGCGAGGCGGGCCCGGACGACGAGGAGCGGCGCTGACGGGGGCTCCCCCGCCCGGAAGCGCGTCCTTTTTCCTCCGCTTCCTCCCGGCCGCCGATCGCGGCCCTGACCACGTGTTCGGCCGGTGCCCCACCGTGCCCGCCCGGGACCCCGGCCGGCTTCCCCCTGCTCACGGGGAACCTACGCCGGAGTAGGATGAGGGGGACCGCTGTGGAGCGCGCCACTGGCCGCGCTCCGCGAGCACTAGCCACGCAGATGTCCGGTTATGGCGTGCATCTGCCATGCCGAGTTCGGAGGGTCGGTGTGACAGCTCCTTCAGACTCCCGCGCCCGGGGAACCCGTCTGCCCCGGGTCAGGCGCCGCCGCCAGCTCCTGGCGGCGGCCCAGGAGGTCTTCGTCGCGCGCGGGTACCACGCGGCGGCGATGGACGAGATCGCCGACCGCGCCGGAGTCAGCAAACCGGTCCTCTACCAGCACTTCCCGGGGAAGCTGGAGCTGTACCTGGCCCTGCTGGAGGAACACTCCGAGGTGCTGGTCGACAAGCAGCGCGAGGCCCTGGAGAGCACGGACGACAACCGCCAGCGCGTCATCGCGAGCTTTCGCGCCTACTTCGACTTCGTCGCGGGCGACGGCGAGGCCTTCCGCCTGGTCTTCGAGTCCGACCTGCGCAACCTCCCGGCCGTGCGGGCCAAGACCGAGGAGACCTTCCAGCGCTGCGCCGAGGCCATCGGCGAGGTGATCCGCCAGGACACCAGCATCTCCGACGAGGAGGCGCACCTGCTGAGCATCGGTCTGGTCGGCATGGCCGAGACCAGCGCCCGGTACTGGCTCAACAGCCGCGGCTCCGTGCCCAAGGACGCGGCCGAGCAGCTGGTGGCCCGCCTGGCCTGGCGCGGGATCAGCGGCTGGGACCTCCAGCGCGGCTCCGGCGAACAGGGCTAGGGGCAATGCCGTTTAGTTAAGGCTGAGCGAGCGCTGTCAAGAGCCTGGTGGAACCAGGACATCAATGCTGATGGTGGCCTTGTAGCTAGTTCGGTCCACCACACCTTTCGCGTTGTACTTGGAGATCGCGCGTTTGACCACACGGGGTCGCACCCGCACACGCCGACCCGGCAGCAGATCGGCCAACACCCGGCGACCGATAACGCCCACCAGATCGATGACCGCGCCCGAGACCACGCCCGCGGCCTGCACGACCAGGTCGCGGGCGGTGTTCACCGCGATAGCGAAGCTGACCCGATCTGGGTCCACACCCGCCCGAGCAGCGGCCGCATCGGCCATGCACAGGCGCACGACCTGGTAGGTGACCAACAACGCGTACACCTCCTGAGCCACCCCTTGCGGGGTCCGCGCCCGCAGCACGCGACCGCCCAGCAGGGTGGACTTGATCTCCAGGTAGGCGGTCTCGATCTCCCACCTTTGGTGGTAGAGCGCGATCAGTTCAGTAGCGGGGTGGGTGCGGTGGTCGGTCAAGGTGGTGACCAGCCGGTAGCCGCTCCTGCGCAGGCCAGCGGTGGTGGCGACACTGATCTCGCAGTCGATGACGCGCACCTGCACAGCGCCCAGACACGACAAGGAGGAACCATCGTCCAGACGGCCCAGGACGGGCAGTCGACGGCCCTGTTTGACGCGTACCAGGGTGTGCGCTCCGGTCCGGGCGATGGCCTGGACCAGAGCCTGGGAGGCGAAAGCGCGGTCGGCCAGCACGATCATGCCCGCTCCCATACTGCGCACCAGCGTGGGAGCGTAGGTGCTCTCGCCCTGGGCAGTGGGTCCGAAAACGGCGTCGATGAGCGTGCGGGTGCCGCAGCACACCAGGGTGAGCAGCCGCAGGGCGGGGTGGCTGGAACCGCCGTTGTGCGAGCCGTGCTTGGTGTAGCGGGACAGGTTCGCGGGGCTGTCGGCCAGGGCCATGGTGGTGCCATCGATCGCGCATACTCGCAGGCCGTGCCACCACACTCCGGGGGTCGCGATGCCCGGGGCGGGGCCGCGCAGCAGGTCGAACAGCCACTGGAGTGGGGCGGTGCCCACCCGTGTGCGGGCCTGGGCCAGCGCGCTGCTGGTCGGGCAGGCCACCGGTAGTCCTTGGAGTCCGGCGGTCAGGCGCTGCCATACCTGTGACCAGCCCAGGTCGGGGAACAGGGCTGCGGCCAGGAGGAGGTAGACGACCACGCGGGAGGGGAGGTCACGGACTCGTTGTTGTGTTCGATGGGTCTGAGCGAGGGCTTCGTCGACCATGTCGAAGGGCACGGTCTGGGTCAGTTCGCCGAGGTGGCCGGGAGCGAAGGCTCCCGCGGCGACCACGACCGGGCGGGAGATGGCACACTGGGTGTCCAACGGAGCTCCTGTTGAACGGTGATCTTGGTCGACACGGTTCTAGCAGGAGCTCCGTCCTGTTTTCAGGTGGTTTGACGTACCAGCGTCTCGCTTAACTAAACGGCATTGGGGCTAGGGGCGCGGCCGCACCCGCCGCCCGAAGGGCGAGGGCACCCGTGCGCGCACGGGGGCCCTCGCCCTTCCCTGTGCCCCCGGAAAAGCGCCCCGGCACACGGAAAAGGGATTTCTTCCCACCGCCGCGCAAGGAATGTCCCAAAAAAAGGTAATCACCTCCGCTTGCGTGGGACAAGCGATTCAATTGCCGCCCGCCGGGTATCGCCGGAATGAGAAGTAACGCACTTCTCTTCGCCGTATCCGCCCGGTCCTTCGCTTCGAAGCCCCGGCGGAGCAAGCGATTTGGGGGTGAAGACGTTATGGACATGGGTCAGGGCCTGTCGACGGCCTGGCAGGCGGTGGCGAGTTTCGTGCCTCTGCTGATCGGCTTCCTGGTGATCCTGGTCCTGGGATGGATCATCGCCTGGCTGGTGGGCAAGGCGGTCGCCAAGGGTCTGCACGGCGTCGGACTGGACCGCGCCCTGCACCGCGGGGGTGTGGGCGAGTACTTCGAGCGCAGCCGGTGGAGCGCCAGCGAGCTGTGCGGAAAGATCATCTACTACGTCGGGCTGCTGTTCGTGTTCACGCTCGCGTTCAGCGTCTTCGGACCGAACCCGATCAGCACGCTGCTCAACGACGTCATCGCCTGGATCCCGCGCGGCATCGTCGCGCTGGTGATCGTGGTGGTGGCCGCGATGATCGCCAAGGCGGTCCGCGACATCGTCTCCGGCGCGCTGGGCGGCCTCTCCTACGGCCGCTTCCTGGCCAACGCCGCGGGCGTGTTCATCCTGGCCCTCGGCGTCATCGCGGCGCTGAACCAGATGGGCGTGGCGGTGACCGTCACCGTGCCGGTGCTGATCGCGGTCCTGGCCACGATCGGCGGCATCCTCGTCGTCGGCGTGGGCGGCGGCATGATCGAGCCGATGCGCTCGCGCTGGTCCCGCTGGCTGGACGTGGCCGAGCGCGAGACCAACCGCATGAGCGAGGAGGGCAGCTACCGGGCCGGTCGCGAGGCGGCCCTGGGCCGTCCCGCGGCCGCCGAGCGCACGGAGCCGCGCGAGGGCGCGACCTCCCAGAGCGCGCGGCGCGGCACGGGCGGCGAGCCGCCCGCTCCGTAGCCGGGGCGCGCACACGCGACGAGGGCGGGGCCGTGCGGCCCCGCCCTCGCCGTGTGCCGTCAGGATCGCTCGGCGGGCCGGTGCGAACGGCCCGCGAGGCGCCTCCTAGAGGAATTCGGAGTCGCGCAGTTCCAGGCGGGAGAGGTGCTCGATCCGCCGGAAGGTCAGTACGACGGAGGCGATGATCGGGAGGAAGGCCAGCCAGAAAGCGGCGTTCCCGGGCCCGGTGAAGACCATCGACACCAGCGCGACGACGAAGATCAGTGCGAAAAGCGCGAAGTCGACGCGGTCCTGTTGGATCAGGACGCCGACCGGTGGGCGCGCCGCCCCATGCCGACCGCTCCTCATTCGCCTTCCTTTCTCGCGGCTCTGCGGGCCGCTCCGCCAGTTACGGCGCCTGTGGTCCGTTTTCCGGACCGACATAACACCGTCAGTCCCAGGTTGCATTCCGCAGGGCCCTGGTTCCGCCGCGGTGCGCCGGGCCGTCGTCGGCCGCTGTGGAGTCACCGGTACTTTTCAGCGTACGCCCGATGACGGGTTTCCACCGGAGAACGGGCAGGGGCGGGGGCCACGAGGAGCTCGGGTTGTGGACCACACCGTTCTGCGGACGCCACCAAACCTAGCGGACGAAACCGCGCTCCTTGGCCAGTCGGCAGATCGCGAGGATGCGCAGTGTCTCCCAGTCGTACTCGACCGCCTCGGAGTCCCAGCCCCGTTCGAGGCAGCCGTCGAGGAACCCGTGCAGGTAGGTGCCCAGGGTGCGGGCGTTGAGCACGCCGCCGGAGGAGGTGATGCCTTCGCACACCTGTGCGGCGTGCTGGTCCAGCTCAGCGCACATCCAGGGCTCGATCGGGGCGCCGAGGGGGCCGATCCGGTGGAAGTCACGGGTGAGTCCGGCCAGCGGATGGCGCACGGAGGTCCCACTGGGCATGGAAGTACCTACTCGCGTGGTCAGGAGACGGAAACTTCACTGATTTTACGGCCAGTGCCCAACGAATCGTCACGAAAGTGTTGGATATTACCCGCGCTTGACCAAGGTCGCACAGGTTCCGGTCAAGGACGGGCAAGGAATCGGGCCGCCGCGACGGCGGGTCAGGCGGTCAGCCCCATGGCCTTGAGGCGGTCGGAGTGGCGGTCGGTGAGCGAGGCGAACATCCGGCTGACCGCGGCGAGGTCGCCGAGCCCCGTGCCGTCCGCGGCGTGTCCGCCGTCCCCCGCCAGGAGCGCGGCGAGCCGGGGGCGCGAGACCGCCACCGCCTGCGCCTGGCTGAGCGCCTCGCCGACCAGGCGGCGAGCCCACAGGGACAGGCGCCCGACCAGCTTGGGGTCCTCCTCCACGGCCGCGCGCACCGTCGCGGAGACGAACTCGGCCCGGTCGGTCTCGGCCAGCACGCCCTCGACCAGGGTGCGCGTGTCCTCGTCGGCCAGTTCGGCGACCTTGCGGTAGAAGTCCCCCGCGATGCCCTCGCCGACGTAGGTCTTGACCAGGCTCTCCAGCCAGCTCTGCGGCTCGGTCCTGTCGTGCCAGGCGTCCAGCGGCTCCACGAAGGGCTCCATGGCCTCCTCGGGCACGACGCCCAGCTCCTCCAGCCGGTCGCGCAGCGACTGGTAGTGCGCCTGCTCGGTGGCGGCGAGGGCGGCCAGCTGACCCTTGGAGCGCAGCGACGGGGCCAGGCCCGCGTCGTCGGCGAGGCGGAAGAAGGAGCCGAGCTCCGCGTAGGCGAGCAGGCCGAGCAGGTCGATCACGCCGGGCTCGGCGGAGGGGCCGTGGGTCATGCCCGTCAGGGTATCGCCAGGCCGCCCGGGCGCCGAACCGGGGACTAAACGGACCGAAGGCACGGTTGTACACGCCGGGAGCGGGTACGGTCCAAGCCGTCCACAGCCCGGTGAACTGGTATGTCCACCTGGCGAGTCACCAGCTAGACTCTGCGTGATGACCGGTGTGTGCGCCCGACGCGGACATCTCCCTCACACACGCGGGATCTCCCACGTACCGGCGCCGCGGAGGCGGCGCCCGCACAGGCGCGGACCCCACCGACGGTGGCCCGGACCGCGCGAGGAACAACGAAGAACCACGGATGCACCCCGTCCCGAGCGGGGAGGGTCCCGATCCGCGGCCGGACAACCCCTGCGCCGCACGGGTCCTCACGGCAGCGCCACCGCACCGTTCCGCCACAGGAACGACCGGTGAGCCGCGCCCCCCGCGGCGGCCAGGAGCCGTCCGCGACCGCATCCCGCCGCGGCCACGCCAACGTTGCGGCCCGCCAAGATGGAGGCTTGAGCCCTGAGCAGCACAGCAGAGACCACCAAACCCAAGACGACCTTCCGCGACCTCGGTGTGAACACCGAGTTCGCGGACGCCCTGGAGGCCGAGGGGATCGTCGAGCCCTTCCTCATCCAGGAACTCGCCCTGCCGATCGCGCTGGGCGGCAGCGACATCATCGGCCAGGCCCGTACCGGCACCGGTAAGACCCTGGCCTTCGGCCTGCCCCTGCTCCAGCGGGCGCAGAAGGACCCCGGAACGTCCAAGAGGCCGCGCGCCCTGGTCGTGGTCCCCACCCGCGAGCTGGCCATCCAGGTCGCCGCGGACCTGACCACCGCCAGCAAGCGCAGCGGGACCCGCATCCTGACCGTCTACGGCGGCCGTTCCTACGAGCCGCAGGTCAACGGGCTCAAGGAGGGCACCGACGTCGTCGTCGGCACCCCGGGCCGCCTGCTGGACCTGGAGAAGCAGAAGCACCTGCGCCTGGACGGGGTGTTCGCGGTGGTGCTGGACGAGGCCGACAAGATGCTCGACCTGGGCTTCCTGCCCGACATCGAGCGCATCCTCACCAAGACCCCGGACGAGCGCCAGACCATGCTCTTCTCGGCCACCATGCCGAGCGAGATCGTCTCCCTGTCGCGCAAGTACCTGCACCGTCCCACGCACGTGCGCGCGAGCGACGACGACGAGATCGACGGGTCGGCCATCACGGGGCAGATCACGCAGCACGCGTTCCGCACCCACCAGATGGACAAGATCGAGATGCTCGCCCGCCTGCTCCAGGCCAGCGACCACGGCCAGAGCATGGTGTTCTGCCAGACCAAGCGGGCCTGCGACCGGGTGGCGGGCGACCTGGAGGCGCGCGGGTTCGCCGTCGCGGCCGTCCACGGCGACCTGGGACAGAGCCAGCGCGAGCGGGCCCTGCGGGCCTTCCGCAACGGCAAGATCAACATCCTGGTCGCCACCGACGTGGCCGCCCGGGGACTGGACGTGGACGACGTCACGCACGTGGTCAACTACGAGACCCCCGAGGACGAGAAGACCTACACGCACCGCATCGGCCGCACCGGCCGGGCCGGGCGCAGCGGCACCGCCGTCACCTTCGTGGACTGGCAGGAGATGCCGCGCTGGAAGCTGATCAACGGCGCCCTCGGCCTGCCCTTCCACGAGCCGGAGGAGACCTACTCCAATTCGCCGCACTTCTTCGAGGCGCTGCGGATCCCGGCCGGGACCAAGGGCAAGCTGGCCGAGGACCGGCGCGACGATCACGCGGGCCTGGAGGCCGAGGAGATCGAGGACATCGGCGACACCGGCGTGGCGCGCGGCGAGCGCGGCGGCCGGCGGGGCCGGGGCCGCGTCGAGGGCGCGCGCTCGGGGGGCGGACGCGGTGAGAGCGGACGCGGTGAGAGCGACCGTGACGAGGGCGGGCGCGGTCGCGGCCGCAACCGTTCGCGTCGGCGCACCCGCGGCGGCCAGGGCACGGCCGGGTCCGAGACCGCCTCGGGCGGCAGGGCCGAGAGCGCACCCGCGGTCCAGGAGGCGCCGCGCGAGGGCGCGGCCCCCTCCGACGAGGGCGCGCGCAGGGTACGGCGCCGCCGCCGCACCCGCGGCGCGGTCCGCAGGGACCCCGAGAACACCTGACCCCTTCCGGCGCCCGCACGTGGCGGGCGCCGCGGCCGTGCGCCCCGCGACCCGTTCGCGGGGCCCTGGGACCGACGTACGCGCCGGTCCCGGCCGTCGGCCACGGCCCGGGTTATCTCTGCCCGGGCCGGCGATCGTCTAGGGTGACCCGACGTGAGTACACCTCAGTTCATCGACCTGCCACCGGGCGTGCGACGCGCCGATCTGAACCTGTCGTACGGTCCGGTGGCCGCCCTGCGGGCGCTGCCCACCTCCGGCGGCCCCGAACTGGCCCCCGCTGTCCTGGTGCACGGTTTCACCGGCAGCAAGGAGGACTTCATCGCCCTCCTCCAGAGCCTGGCCCAGGCCGGGCGGGAGGTGGTCGCGATCGACCTGCCCGGCACCTACGAGTCACCGGGCCCCGAATCCCTCTCCCCTCCCCCGGGCGTGCGCAGACCGGACTACGGCCTGCCCTCCCTGGGCGCGGTGGTCGCCGAGGTCATGGACCAGATCGGCGACGGCGGCCCCGTCCACCTGCTGGGCCACTCCTTCGGCGGGCTGGTCTCCCGCGAGGCCGCGCTGGTGGAGATGGCTCCGCTGGCCTCGCTCACCCTCCTGTGCTCGGGCCCCGGCGCCCTGAGCGGCCCGGGCGCGAACACCGCGAGCGCCCTCGTCGCCGCCGTGTCCATCAACCCCACCGCCGAGCGGCTCCGCGAGCTGTGGGAGGAGCAGTTCGACTCCGTGGCGCGGGCCCGCAGCCCCCGGTCCGAGATCCGCGACTTCCTGCGCGAGCGGCTGCTCAGGAGCAGCGCCGTGGGCCTGATGCACATGGCCGAGGAGCTGGTGTCCGCGCCGGACCGCGTGGACGAGGTGGCCGGGGTGGAGGCCCCCAAGCTGGTCCTGTACGGCGAGAACGACGACGCCTGGCCGCTGGAGGAGCAGGACCGGATGGCCGAGCGGCTGGGCGCCAAGCGCCTCGTGGTGCCCGGCGCCGGTCACTCCCCCAACGTGGAGGCGCCCGAGACCGTCGCGAGCGCGCTGACCGCGTTCTGGAACGAGGCGGAGTCGGTGGGCCGCCGCTGACCCCGTCCCGCGCGGCGACGGCCGCCGCCCCGTCCGGGCGACGGGGCGGCGGCCGTGCGGGGGCGGGGCCCCGGAAGGTCCGTGCTCAGACCCAGGAGTCGAAGTTCTTGCCCTCGGCCGCCGCGGTGGTGGCGGGGCCGCGGTCGGGCAGGATGCGCGTGTCCGGGGGCAGGGACAGCAGCGCCTCGCCGATGGAGGCGAGCTGCGTGGTGTAGTCGATGTAGGTGTTGCCGACCATGCCGGGCTCGCCCTTGCGCAGGGTGTCGCCGCCGAAGACGACACCGCGCTCGCTGACGTAGTAGCCGACGGTGCCGGGGGAGGTGCCGGGCAGGGCCAGGACGTCGATGTGCAGCTTGCCGATGTCGAGGGCGCCCTGGCCCTCCACCTCGATCTCGGGGCGGTGCTCGGCGCCGTGGTGGCGGCGCCAGGCGCGCATCTCACGGGGGTGCAGCGCGATGGGGGCCTCGGACTCCTCGGCGACCTTGATGGCCGACTCGATGTGGGGGCTGTAGGCGTTGGTGCAGGCCACCAGGTAGACCTCGCGCTCACCGACGGCCGCCAGGATCGCCTCGGCGTCGTGGCCGGGGTCGATGACGACGACGCCCTCGTCGTCGGCGTCGATGATCCAGGTGTTGCTGACGACCGGGTACTCCTCGCCGTCGAACTCGAAGGTCCCGGCGGTGCGCACGCGCGTGATGCCGTCCTCGTCGGGACCGGTCACCCCGGCTTCCTCGCCCTCGTCGGCGAAGACGTCGGCCTTCACCGGCGCCTCGTCCTCCTCGTCCTTGTCGGACTCCTCGTCCGCGTCGGAGTCCTCGGACCCGTCCGTCTCCCCGGCCTCCACCTTCTCGTCGGCGGCGGAGCCCCCGGCGTCCTCGTCCTTCTCCGCCTCGGCGAGCTCCCCGGCGTCGGCCGCGGGCTCCGCGGCGCCGTCGTCAGCGGCCTCCGCGGCGGCCTCGGCGGTCCCGGCCGGGTCCTTGGCCCCGTCCTCCGCGGCCGCGTCCCCGCTGGCGGCGGTGGTCTCCTCGCGCTCCGCCGCGGCCTCCGCAGCGGAATCGGTGGCCTCCTGGCCCTCCTGCTTCTTCGACTTCCGATTCCAGAACACGGCTCAGACCTCTCGACTTCGTCCGGGTATGGGTGGTTGCGCTGCGACCATTGTCGCGCTCCCGCACAGTGGTCGGTACCGTACCGGACGCCGGTACGACGACACGCGGTTCACCCGCGCAGAAGGGGGACCCCCGTCGCGGGCGCCACCAGCCGTTCGAACGCCTCCGGGTCGGTGGTCCTGCACCCCAGGCGGCGGCCGGTCAGGCTTCCGTGGTCGTCGCTGGACCCGGTGACCAGCACGCCCAGCTCCTCGGCCACGCCCCGCCAGTGGCGGGCCTGGTGCCGGTTGTGCGAGGGGTGGTCGGCCTCGATCGCCCCCAGGCCCGCCCCGGCCATGCGCTCCACGAGTTCGAGGGGGACCGCGCCGTTGAGGGCGCCCTCCGCCCGTCCCGGGTGCGCCAGCGAGCAGACCCCGCCCGCCGCCCGGACCAGCTCCACCGCGCGGACCGGGTCGATCGCGTACCGCGAGACGTAGGCCGGGCCGCCGGAGCCGATCCAGCGGTCGAAGGCGTCCTGCACGTCCTTGGCCGCGCCCGCCTCCACGATCGCGCGGGCCAGGTGCGGGCGGCCGATCGTGTTGGCGTCGGCGTACTCGTCGCGGCCGGCGCCCGCGATCTCCAGCACCCGCTCCCAGGTGACGTCGACCCCGTTCTCGTGGAGCTTGCGGACCATCTCCTCGGCACGGGAGGCACGGTCGGAGCGGACCCGGCGCAGTTCACCGTCGAGCGCGGGGTCGTCGGGGTCGAACAGGTAGCACACCAGGTGGACGCTGGACCCCGCGTGGGCGCAGGAGAGCTCCATCCCGGGGACCAGGGTGAATCCGGGGGGCAGGTGCTGGGCCGCCTCCCCGATGCCGCCGACCGTGTCGTGGTCGGTGAGGGCGAGCACGTCGAGACCCGCGGCGACCGCGTGCTCGACGACTTCGGCGGGTGTGTCGGTTCCGTCGGAGACCGAGCTGTGGGCGTGCAGGTCGATACGTGTCACCGGGCGATTGTACGTAGGGCGCGGTCCGGCGCGCTCGGCCGGGGCGAGGCCCCTCGCCGGTTCAGTCCGCGTCCCGCCGGGGCGCCAGGGCCTGGGTGAGGAAGGGGCTGGGCGCGCCGAAGGGCGGTTCCAGGGAGAGTCCGCCGTCACGGATGTCGCGCAGGTCCCGCAGGGAACCGATCTCGCACATGAGCACGCCGGTGTCGGCGGAGGCGAAGACCAGCCACAGCCACTGGGCGAGCGCCTCGCCGGTGTAGACGGCGCGGTCGGGGCCCACGTCCAGGCTCCACAGGGCGATCTCGTGGCCGTCGAAGCGCACCTTGGCGTCGGCGGCGGAGGCGTCGAAGCCGTCGCCGGGGTCGGGGCCCTCCAGCCCGGCGAGGCGGGCGCCGAGCCCGATCCCCGGGTCCTCGGCGACGATGACCACCTCGCCGACACCGCCGACCAGGTCGGGCCCGGAGAGGGCCACGGCCGTGGCGAGGGCGCCGCTGCGGTCGTCACCGGCCTCGGCGAAGCCGGTGACCACCCAGTTGGCGGGCAGCGGCCAGGGGATCCAGACCGGGACGTGCGCCTGGGGCAGGAGTGCCTCCAGCGCGGCCGCCCCGGGGGCGCGCACCTCCTGGAGGGGCGCCACCGGCCCGTGGGCGTCACACTGCCAGGCGCTGGTCCACAGCCCCGGAGGCTGGACCGCGCGCCCGCAACGGGGACACGTGGGCTCGGACTTCATGCTGCTCAGGGGTCTACCCGAGGGGACCGGCCGGAAAACGCGTCGTGGGCGGGCCGCCGGAGCGGCCCGCCCACGGGCGGTGGCAGCGGTCCTACTGCTGCTGGCGCTTCTTGTTGGCCGTCATGCGGCCGCGCTCCTTCTGGTCCAGGACGACCTTGCGGATGCGCACGTGCTCAGGGGTGACCTCCACGCACTCGTCCTCGCGGCAGAACTCCAGGGCCTGCTCCAGGGACAGCTTGCGCGGCGGCACCAGGCGCACCAGCTCGTCGCCGGTGGCCGAGCGCATGTTGGTGAGCTTCTTCTCCTTGGTGATGTTGACGTCCATGTCGTCGGCGCGCGAGTTCTCGCCCACGATCATGCCCTCGTAGACCTCGGTGCCCGGCTCGACGAAGAGCGTGCCCCGCTCCTGGAGGTTGAACATCGCGAACGCGACGGCCGCGCCGGCGCGGTCGGCCACCAGGGACCCGTTGGGGCGGGTGCGCAGCTCGCCGAACCACGGCTCGAACTTCTCGAAGACGTGGTGGGCGATACCGGTGCCGCGGGTCTCGGTGAGGAACTCGGTGCGGAAGCCGATGAGGCCGCGGGAGGGCACCAGCCAGTCCATGCGCACCCAGCCGGTGCCGTGGTTGACCATGTTCTCCATGCGGCCCTTGCGAATGCTGAGCAGCTGCGTGATGGCGCCCATGTACTCCTCGGGGGCGTCCACGGTGAGGCGCTCGACGGGCTCGTGCACCTTGCCGTCCACGACCCGGGTGACCACCTGCGGCTTGCCGACGGTCAGCTCGTAGCCCTCGCGGCGCATCTGCTCGACCAGGATGGCCAGCGCCAGCTCGCCGCGGCCCTGCACCTCCCAGGCGTCGGGGCGCTCGGTGGGCAGGACCCGCAGGGAGACGTTGCCGACGAGCTCCTTGTCGAGGCGGTCCTTGACCAGGCGAGCGGTGACCTTGGCTCCCTTGACCTTGCCGACCAGCGGCGAGGTGTTGGTGCCGATGGTCATGGAGATGGCGGGCTCGTCCACCTGGATGAGCGGAAGCGGGACCGGGTTCTCCAGGTCGGCGAGGGTCTCGCCGATCATGATGTCCTCGATACCGGCGATGGCGACGATGTCGCCGGGCCCGGCCTTCTCGGCGGGCTTGCGCTCCAGGCCCTCGGTCATGAGCAGCTCGGTGATCTTGACCTGCTGGGTGCTGCCGTCGGTGCGGATCCACGCGACCTGCTGGCCCTTGCGCAGCTCGCCCTGCTGGATGCGGCACAGCGCCAGGCGGCCCAGGAACGGGGAGGCGTCCAGGTTGGTCACGTGCGCCTGGAGCGGGGCCTCGGGGATGTACTCGGGGGCCGGGATGGTGTCCAGGATGGTGCTGAACAGCGGCACGAGGTTGTCGTTGTCGGGCACCGTGCCGTTGGCGGGGCGCTCCAGGGAGGCCTTGCCGTCGCGGGCGCAGGCGTAGACGATCGGGAACTCGATCTGCGACTCGTCGGCGTCCAGGTCCATGAACAGCTCGTAGGTGTCGTCCACGACCTCGGCGATCCGGCTGTCGGGCCGGTCGACCTTGTTGATCACGAGGATGACGGGGAGCTTGGCCTGGAGGGCCTTGCGCAGCACGAAGCGGGTCTGCGGGAGGGGGCCCTCGCTGGCGTCCACGAGCAGGACCACGCCGTCGACCATCGACAGGCCGCGCTCGACCTCGCCGCCGAAGTCGGCGTGGCCGGGGGTGTCGATGATGTTGATGACCACGTCCTCGCCCTCGGGCGTGGTGTAGTGGACGGCCGTGTTCTTGGCGAGAATGGTGATGCCCTTCTCGCGCTCCAGGTCGTTGGAGTCCATCACCCGGTCGTCGACGTCCTGGTTCTCCCGGAACACACCGGACTGCCAGAGCATGGCGTCAACGAGGGTCGTCTTGCCGTGGTCCACATGGGCCACGATCGCGACGTTGCGGAGGTCGCTGCGGCGTGCGGAGCCCTCGACGGGCGTAGCGCTGGACATGGGAAAGCTCGATCTCCTGGTACTGGGAAGAACCGCGGAGTGCCACGGCCCACCGCCAGTTTATGCGGTCATGGTGGACTGCTGGGGAAACGTGCAGGCCGCCGCCGTTGTCACGGCCCCGCGCGGACGGGCCCGATGGAGGCGGGCCCCGCGCAGGCGGGCGCGGTGCAGGCAGGCCCCGCGCGGGCGGGCCCGGTGGAGACGAACCCGGTGGAGGCCGGTCGCCCCTGCTGGATGCGCGGCGGTGGCGCCGGGCGGCGCCCGTTCGCCGGCGGGGGTCAGGAGCGGGGGACGGCGCCCGGGGTGAGCAGGGGTTCGACGAGGTCGAGGAAGGGCACGTCGGCGGGCAGCCAGTCCGGTCCGCGCAGTTCGTCGGCGGCGAGCCAGCGCAGGGACAGGTGCTCCAGGGGCCGGGGCTCCCCCGCGACCAGTTCCGCGCGCCAGATCCGCAGCACGGCGGGGCGCGTGTGCCTCCTGGCGGGCGCGGGGAAGGGCGCGTCCGCGCCGAGCTGGTGCAGGGGTCGGACGGTGGCGCCGAGTTCCTCGCGGCACTCGCGGACCAGGGCCTGCTCCGGGGTCTCCCCCGGATCGACCTTGCCGCCGGGGAACTCCCACCGGCCGCGCAGGGCCTCGGGTTCGGCGCGCTGGGCGGCCAGGACGCGGCCCTCACGGACGAGGACGGCGCCCACCACGATCAGGGTCTGCTGTTCCACGGTTCCCGAGCCTAGCCAGTGCCGGTGACCTTCGGGACGGGGTCCCGGGCGCCGACGCGGAGAGGCCGGCGCCCGGGGGTGCCGCCGCTCTCCGGGGGGAGTGGAAGGAGCGTCGGCCTCCGATGTGGCTGGTGGTCCGGCCGGGGCGGGACGCGGCGCCCGGAACCGGAGGTCGGGGCAGAGCCTACGTCGCCGGACGGAGGAGCGTGAGGGGTGTCGGCGAACGTTCACCTCCTTTTCCCGTGATGTGCGGTCAGGGGGCGTCCGGGGGCGGGGGCTCCTCCGGCGGCCGACCGGCCGACCGCAGCCGGTGCGCCAGGGCCGTGTGCCGACGCCCGGAGGAGGCGTTGCGCACCGCCTGGGCCAGGGCGCGGCGGGAGCCGACCAGGACCACCAGCTTCTTGGCCCTGGTGACGGCCGTGTAGAGCAGGTTGCGCTGGAGCATCATCCAGGCGCTGGTGGTGACCGGCACGACCACCGCGGGGTACTCGCTGCCCTGGGAGCGGTGCACGGTGATGGCGTAGGCGTGGGCGAGCTCGTCGAGTTCGGCGAAGTCGTAGGCGATCTCCTCGTCCTCGTCGGTGCGGACCAGGACCTCCTGGGCGACCTCGTCGAGTCCCGTGACCACGCCGAGCGTTCCGTTGAACACCCCGTTCTCGCCCTTGTCGTAGTTGTTGCGGACCTGGGTGACCTTGTCGCCGACGCGGAAGACGCGCCCGCCGAACCGGCGTTCGGGGACGTGCTCGCCGGAGGGCGTCACGGCGGCCTGGAGGGCCGTGTTGAGGTTGGCCGCCCCGGCCGGGCCGCCCTTCATGGGGGTGAGGACCTGCACGTCCCGGCGCGGGTCGAGGCCGAACCGGCGCGGGATGCGGCGGGCGACCACGTCCACGGTCATCTCGGCCGCGTCCTCGGTCTCCTCGCACGGGAAGAGGAAGAAGTCGGACATGCCGTGGAACTCCGGCGGCTCGCCGCCGTTGATCCGGTGGGCGTTGGTGATCACCCCGGAGTTCTGGGCCTGGCGGAAGACGTGGGTCAGGCGCACGCTCGGCACGGGCGAGTCCCCGTCCAGCAGGTCGCGCAGCACCTGGCCCGCGCCCACGGAGGGCAGCTGGTCCACGTCGCCGACGAACAGCAGGTGCGCCCCGGGCGGGACCGCCTTGACCAGCTTGTTGGCCAGGATCACGTCCAGCATGGAGGCCTCGTCCACCACCAGCAGGTCGCAGTCGAGGGGGTTGTCGCGGTCGTAGGCGGCGTCGCCGCCCGGGCGGAGTTCGAGGAGCCGGTGCACCGTGCGGGCCTCGATGCCGGTCATCTCGGTGAGGCGCTTGGCGGCGCGCCCGGTGGGCGCGGCCAGGACGATCGTGGCGTGCTTGGCCATGGCCAGGGTGACGATGGAGGCGACCGTGAAGGACTTGCCGCAGCCGGGCCCGCCGGTGAGCACGCACACCTTCTCCGACAGGGCCAGCCGCACGGCCTCCCTCTGGGCCTCGGCGAGGTCGGCGCGCGTGCGCGAGCGCAGCCAGTCCAGGGCCACGTCCCAGTCCACCCCGGCGAACGCGGGCATGCGGTCGGCCGGGGCGTGGAGCAGGCCGCGCAGGCCGGAGGCGAGGCCGATCTCGGCGCGGTGCATGGGCAGCAGGTAGACGGCGCGCACCGGCTCGCCCTCGGGCCCGGGCACGGTCTCGCGCACCACGCCCTCGGTGGCCACGAGTTCGGCCACGCACTCGATCACCAGTCCGGCCTCCACCTGGAGGATCTTCACGGCCGCCGAGATGAGCTTCTCCTCGGGCAGGTAGACGTGCCCGTCGCCGGTGGACTCCGAGAGGGTGAACTGGATGCCCGCCATGACCCGCTGCGGGCTGTCGTGCGGGATGCCGACCGCTCGGGCGATGGTGTCGGCGGTCTTGAAGCCGATCCCCCACACGTCGGTGGCCAGGCGGTAGGGCTCCTTCTGCACGATCTGGATGGAGGCGTCGCCGTACTTCTTGTAGATGCGCACGGCCAGGGAGGTGGTGACCTCCACCCCCTGGAGGAAGACCATCACCTCCTTGATGGCCTTCTGCTCCTCCCAGGCGTCGGCGATGAGCCGGGTGCGCTTGGGCCCCAGGCCCGGGACCTCGATGAGCCGTTCGGGGTGCTCCTCGATGACCTCCAGGGCGTCGGTGCCGAAGTGGTCGACGATCCGCTCGGCCATCTTGGGGCCGATCCCCTTGATCAGGCCGGAGCCGAGGTAGCGGCGGATGCCCTGGACCGTGGCGGGCAGGACGGTCGTGTAGTCGTCCACGTGGAACTGGCGGCCGTACTGCGGGTGGGAGCCCCAGCGGCCGCGCATGCGCAGCGCCTCGCCGGGCTGGACGCCCATGAGGGAGCCCACGACGGTGAGGAGGTCGTGCGCGCCCCGGCCCGTGTCGACCTTGGCGACGGTGTAGCCGTTCTCCTCGTTGGCGTAGGTGACCCGCTCCAGGACGCCCTGGACGACGGCTGGTCGGAAGGTCGCGTCGGGCACGTGGCCGTCCTCTCCTCGTTCACGCCCTCTCGGGGGCCCGCGGGGCCGGTCCGCCGGTCTCCGGCGCGCCGTCGCCCAGCGCCGCGAGCACGCGGTCGCGGTCGGCCCGGCGCAGGCTCCCCGCCACCAGGACGTAGGAGTGTCTGAGCATCTCCAGGATCTCGTCCTCGGGCACCGTGCCGTCCAGGAGCACGGAGTTCCAGTGCTTCTTGTTCATGTGGTACCCGGGCGTGACGGCGGGGAACTGGTCGCGCAGCTCCAGGGCCAGCTCGGGGTCGCACTTGAGGTTGGCCGTGGCGGGGCCGTCTCCGTCGTCTCCCCCCATGAGCAGGGCGAACATCTTCTGCCCGGCCACCTTGTAGACCAGGTAGCCGGGACCGAAGGGCTCGGTCTCCCCGGCCTCGGGGAACCACAGGGCGGCGTCGATGAACTGTCCGGGGGTCATGCGGAGCTCCCTTCCTCCCCTACGACAGTGCCAGAGACCGCCGACGTTCGGCGGCCCCGGCCTCGGCCTGTGGACAACCCGCGCGGGAGCGGTTCAGTCCTGGTCGTCGGCCAGCGCGGCCACCCGCAGGGCCAGCTCCTGGGCCCGCACGAGGGAGTCGAGCGTCTCGGCGCTCTGCTCGTGCACGGCGCCCGCCTCGGCGGCCTCGGCGGCGATCGCGTCGAGTTCCCGGGCCGACCTGCGGTCCTGGTCGTCCAGTTCGGCGGCGCGCACGCGGTCCGCGTAGTCCTCCAGGACGGCGATCCGGGCCGTCACCTCGGCCGTCTCGGCGGCCAGGACGGCAGCGGCGCGTGCGGCGGCCTCGCGGCTGCGCTCCCCGGGCGTGGGTGTGCGGGCGATGCGCTCCCTGACCCGGGTCTGGTGGAGGAGGCTGCGCGCGAGGGACCACTCCACGTCGGCCAGCACCACGCGGTTGCGGACGGTGTCCAGCAGGAGCCCCCGCTCGTGCAGCGGGGAGTCCAGGACCGCGTCCACGGCCCTCTGCGCGCGCTTCAGGAGGGCGCGGGACTCCTCGTCGAGCGCTCCGGGGGACACGAACTCCCCCTCGGCGGACTGGACGATCCGCACGGGGTCGCGCTCCCTCTCCGCGCGCTGGTGGCGCGCGCGGGCCAGTGCCGCGCCCGCCACCGCGAGCGCGGACGCCGCCAGAAGGGTGATCTCGGCGCCCAAGGGCAGGTCCAGGACCATCCAGCACACGGCGAGGGCCCAGAAGAGCGCGTAGGCCACCCGCGCGAACGCCCTGTTCCGTTCGTTGCCGCCGGTGCCGCGCCGGAAGCGCCTGCCGCGCACCGCGTCCAGGGCCAGGCGCAGCCTCCGGGCGCGCTCCTCGGGGAGGGAGGGGTCGAGCGTGGGCCTGCCCTCGCGTCCGGGGCCGCCGAGCAGACCGGCCAGGGGCATGAGCACGGACCGGGCCTGGATCCCGCGCTCGGTGAGGACGAGCACCCCGTGGGCGTCGCGTTCGGCCAGGCCCTGGGCGATGAGGGGTGCGCTCTCCCCCGGTTCGCGGACGTCGGGGCACCACACGTCCGGCCGGTCGGGCGGGGGCGCGGCCAGGCGGATCGACCGGATCATGTCGGAGGTGAGGATGACGTTGTACCCGCCGGAGAGGGTGAGCTCCATCGCGTCCTTCCCGGTTCGGGCGCGTGACCACGCGTGGGCTTTACGACATCTTTATACCGAAACCTCCTGCGGTGTAGGGGTTTTCGACCGCGCGGGCCCGCGCCGACGCCTCCGTGCCGGATAGGATCGCGTCCCCTGTGTCCCCAGGGAGACGTGTCCCCGGTGCGGAGGGAGTCCCCATGAAGGCGCGAGGCGTGCGCAGACTCGACCCCCTGGAGCCGGACGACCCCCGCGAGATCGGCGGGCACCGGGTGCGGGGGCGGATCGGCTCCGGGGGGATGGGCACGGTCTACGCCGCCGACTCCCCCGGCGTGCACGGCTACCTGGCGGTCAAGGTCGTCCACGCCGAGCAGGCGGCGGACCGGCGCTTCCGGGAGCGCTTCGCGCACGAGGCCCGCCTCCTGGCCAGGGTGAACAGCCCCTCGGTGGCACGGTTCGTGCGCGCCGACGTGGAGGCGCCGCGGCCGTGGATGATCACCGAGTACGTGCCGGGGCCCACCCTGCGCCACCACGTGGAGCGGTACGGCCGCCTGCGCGGGGGGATGCTCCTGGGCCTGGCCGTGGGCACCGCCGAGGCGCTGCGTGCCGTCCACGCGGCCGGGGTGGTCCACCGCGACCTCAAGCCCAGCAACGTGGTGCTCTCGGGCAGGGGGCCCAAACTGCTGGACTTCGGGATCGCTCACCCGGTGGAGGACCCCGACCCCACCAAGTGGATACGTCTGCGGCGGATGCGCCGCGCCTACCGGGACCTGCGGCTGCCCTCGCCGGAGGGGCTGGCCGACGAGCGGGTCAGCGAGCGGGTCGACCGGCTGGGCACCCCGGGGTGGATCAGCCCGGAGCAGTACCGGCGCCAACCCACCGCGCAGAGCGCGGACGTGTTCCTGTGGGGCGCGACGGTGGCCTTCGCGGCGGCCGGGCACGACCCGTTCGGGCGGGCCGGGGCCAAGGAGATGGCCCGGCGCGTGATGTTCGAGGAGCCGGACCTGGAGTACCTGCCGCCCGGCCTGGAGGGGCTGGTGCTGGCCGCGATGTCCAAGGACCCCGAGGAGCGGCCCGACTCCGCCGGACTGCTGCGCGCCGCCCTGGGCCTGGAGAACGTGGAGGGCGGGGTACGCGCGTCCGGGGAGGGCGGGGACGCGGCCGTCACCGGGGCGGCGGCCGTGCGGGGTTTGCTGGAGCGGCGGTGGACCGAGGTGGCGGTGCGCCCGCCGCGGCCCCCGCGGGCCGGGCTGTTCGGCCGCGGGGAGGACTGAGGGGGCGCGGGAGCCGGAGGCGTGCGCCGGGCCGGTCGGGGGTGACCCGTCACAGGAGGCGGGCAGCACGGCGTGGGAGAGCCCTGGGGACCCCCCGACTTCCAGGAAACCGCAAAGGCGCGGGCCCCGGTAGGGGGCTGTGGACAACCCCCTGTCAGAGGAGCCCGTAGTGGGCGCGGCCCTCCCGGGAGAGCATGTACGCCACCATCATGACCGCGAAGCCCAGCGGGACGAGCGCCAGGATGTCCCCGGACAGCACGGTCCACAGCAGGAGCGCGCCCGCCGCGCCCTGGAAGAGCACCACGCCCCAGAAGACGCCGACCGTGCGGCGCCGGATCCTGCCCGCCAGGAGCGTGGACAGCAGCCCGTACACGCCCGTGACCGCCGCCATGACGACCATCATGGCGCGCATGGCCTCGGCGCTGACGGCGAGCTCCAGCCCCTCCTGGGCGGCGAGCTCGGTCTGCTGGCGCAGCGCCTCGTCCATCGCGTCGGCCGGGACGCTGAGCCCCATGAGGAAGAGGCCGGACAGGGCCAGTCCGCAGGCGCCGCCCACGAACATCAGGGCGCGGACGACGGCCACCTTCCTGGGGAGGGGGGCGTCGGGGTGGAGCGCGTCGAAACCGGCCCCGGAGCCGGGCGCCCCGTACGGCGGGACGCCGCCCGCGCCCTGTGTCCCGTTGGGGTCGTACGGGTCCTGGCCAGAGGAAAACACGGACGTCCTCCGAGGGAAGTCGAGACGGCTGGTCCCGTCCATGGTAGGGGTCCGGAGCGCGGGGGGCGCGGCTCCGGGCGGGCCAGGGGAGCCGCCCGGTGACGCAGTGCGATACGGGCAGGCCAAGAACCGGTATCGGAACCGCAGATTCTGCAAATCGTAACCGTGGGGACCATGTGCCCCCGGCCCGGGCGGCTCTAGGGTGAACCCCTCCGGGCCTGTCCGTCCACCCCGGTCCGCCCCGGCGGATCCCCCGTCCCCCGCCCGCGAAGGAGCCCCGCAACGATGTCCAGACTCGTGCGCGCCTCGGCCGCGCTGGTGCTGACCGGCGCCCTGGTGGTGCCGTCCGCCCCCGCGGCCGGAGCGCCCGTCCCCATGAACCCCGGGGACGGCGCCGACTTCACCCTGACGATCCTGCACGCCAACGACCCCGAGTCCCAGCTCCTGTCCGCCTCCGGACAGGAGGACTTCGGCGGCGCCGCCCGCTTCACGACGCTGCTCGACCGGCTGCGCGAGGCCGAGGGCGGCGGCGCCGAGGCCGGGGAGGACGAGGCCGACGAACGCGGCGTCGTCACGGTCAACGCGGGGGACATGTACCTGCCGGGGCCGGAGTTCGCCGCCTCCCGGGAGGAGGGCGCCCCCTTCTACGACGCCCTCGCCGCCGACCAGGCGGCCTACGACGCGGTCTCCATGGGCAACCACGAGTTCGACTTCGGACCGGACGTGTACGCCGACTTCCTCGAACAGCTGGAGGGGGACGCCGCGGTGGTCGCCGCCAACGTGGACGTGTCCGCCGAGCCGCGCCTGGCCGCCCTGGCGGACGCGGGCCGGATCGCGCCCAGCACCGTGGTGGAGGCCTCCGGCCACGAGGTCGGCGTCGTGGGCGCGCTGTACCCGCCGCTGGACACCGTCACCAGCCCGCGTGACGTGGTGGTGGAGGACCTCGTCGCCCCGGTGCAGGCCGAGGTCGACCGGCTGACCGCCGCGGGCGTGGACAAGATCATCCTCCTCTCGCACCTCCAGGGGATCGCCTACGAGGAGCGCGTGGCCAGCGAGCTGACCGGCGTCGACGTCATCGTCGCGGGCGGCGGCCACGAGGTGATGGCGGGCCCCGACGACGCCCTGGTGCCCGGCGACGAGGTCACGGCGCACCCGGAGACCGGCGAGCCGCTGTCCTACCCGCTCCTGGCCACCAACCCCGAGGGCGTCGAGGTGCCCATCGTCACCGCCGGGTCGAACTACAAGTACGTGGGCCGCCTGGTCGTGAACTTCGACGGCGGTGACCTGGTGTCGGTCTCCGACCGCTCCGGGCCGGTCCGGGTCTCCGGCGTCGGAGAGGACGCGGTGGAGCCCCACCCCGAGGTGGAGTCGCGGGTCACCGCGCCCGTGTCCGAGTACGTGGCGGGCCTGGCGGAGACGGAGGTGGCCACCAGCGAGGTCGACCTCAACGGCGTCCAGAACCCCGGCGTGCGCACCCAGGAGACCAACCTGGGCAACCTGGTGGCCGACGCGCTGCTGGACACCGGCGTGCGCAACGCGCGGGAGTACGGCGTGCCCGCCCCTCGGATCGGCATCCAGAACGGCGGCGGCATCCGCAACGCCTCGGTGGTCCCGGCCGGTCCGCTGACCGCGCTGGACACCTACTCGATCGCCCCGTTCGCCAACCAGGTGGCGGTGGTCCCCGACATCCCGCGCTCGCAGGTCAAGGAGCTGCTGGAGCAGGGCGTGGCCGCCGCTCCCGCGGCCAGCGGCGCGTTCATGCAGGTCGCCGGGGTCAACTTCGCCTACGACCCGGAGCGCACGGCGCAGGTGGTGGACGGGGAGGGCGCCGTCACCACGCCCGGCGAGCGGGTCCGCAGCGCGGTCCTGCACGACGGAACGGTGCTCGTGGAGGGCGGCGAGGTCGTGGACGGCGACCCGATCACGGTCGTGACCAACGACTTCTCCGCCCGGGGCGGCGACATGTACCCGTTCCGCGGGGCGGACTTCACCGTGGTGGGCGCGACCTACCAGGCCGCGCTGGAGGGCCTGCTCACCGGAACGCTGGAGGGCCGGGTGACCGAGGCCGCCTACCCCGAGGGCGGTTCCGGCCGCATCGTGGTGGGCGAGCAGGCCACCGTTCCCGACGGTGACGGCGGCGGAACGCCCACCGACCCGCCGACCGGCCAACCCACCGACGGGCCCACCGACCCGGACGGCGGGCCGAGCCCGGACCCGACGGACCCGCCCGCCACGGACGGCCCGGACGACGGCTCCGGCAAGCCCGGCGGGAACGCCGACGGCTCACTGCCGCGCACGGGCGGCGCGCTGCTCGGTCTGGTGGCGGCGGCCGTGGTCGCCGTCGCGGCAGGCGGGGCCGCGCTCTACCTGGGCCGCAGGCGCGGGGGGACGGCGGGCGCGGACTCCCCCGGCTCGGACTCCTGACAACGGGGCCGGACGGCCTCCCGGCACCGCGCGTGCGGAGTCGGGCGGCCGTCCGGCCGTCGCGCTTCGCGGACCCCGGCGCCGTACCGGCCGCCGCCACGGGGTCCGGCTCCCCGGCCCGGGCCGGTCAGGGGCAGCCCACGATCTCGCGCGTGGCCTCGGCCATGTCGTCGCGCTCCTGCTGGTCCAGGCCGTTCTCCTCGAACCACACCAGCACGAAGTGGCAGGCGTCCTGGATGTCCGCCGCGGTGTTCTCCTCGCTCTCCAGCATGGCCATCGCGGCGATCATCGCGATTCCGGAGTTCTCGAAGGCGGCCACCCGCACCAGGTTGGTGTCCATCGACGAGGTGCACTGGAAGAGGGTCGTCTCCTCGGCTCCGGGGTCCGAGCCGCAGACCTCGTCGGTGATGTCCAGGCGGGCGTCGATCGCGAAGTCGCGGCGCAGCTCGTCGATGAGCTCCTCCGAGCTGATGAGGTTCTCCGCCCCGGAGGACGGTTGGTCCGTCGGCTCCGCGGAGGGCCCGTCGGTGGGCGAGGGCTCCCCGGTGGGCGCGGGGGCGGCGGTGGGGGCGGGGTCCCCGGTCGGCGCCTCCCGGGTCGGCTCGCCGCTGGGCTCCGCCGAGGGCTCGGAGCTCCTGGCGGCGACGAGGCCGGTCACCCTGCCGCCGAAGGCGAGGCCTCCGCCGAGGAAGGAAGCACCCGCCAGCACCGCGATCACGGCGAGCACGGCCACCAGACCCGTGCCGTAGCGGCCCGGGCCAGGCGACCGGGGCGGCTGGGGCGGCTGCCCGTAGGGCCCCTGCGGGCCTTGAGGTCCATGCGGCCCCTGCGGGCCTTGGGGGACCTGTCCGTGAACGCCTTGGGGACCTTGAGGGGCAGGAGGCCCCTGATGTGTCTGGAACCCCGGAGGAAGCGGAGGCCCCTGGGCGCTCTGGGAGGCGTGCGGCCCCTGAGTCCCCGGTGTGGGCTGAGGGCCTTGGGCGCCCTGCGCTGCATGAGGGTTCTGGCCTGGCTGAGCACTCTGTCCTGTCTGAGGGCCCTGTCCCGCCTGAGGGCCCTGCTGCCCCGGAGGCGACGGCGGGCCCTGGGGACCCTGTGTGCCCTGCGTGCCCCCGGCTCCGTGGGGAGGCGGCCCGCCCCGGGGCGTGTACGCCCCCGGCGGTCTCCAGGGCGGTGGCGAACTGTCGGGATTCACGTACGTTCTCCTCGTTGTCGGGGCTGGTGGCGGACGCCTCGGCTCCACGCTTCGCTGTCCTGACGCCGACTTACCAAACGTTTTGCAATGAATCGTCCCATTTTCTCCGCCACACTGTTCACCGGGGGGCATGATCCGGGCGACACGGAACCCGAAGCAAGCTTCCCATTATCACCATGTAAGTGTAAAGAAAAGTACCAAGATGTCGAATTGAACCTTTTGCCCGGTATGTGATTAGCGTATTTTCGACCAACCTTGGGACATCCGGCGCGCATAATAGGGAAATGCGCGTCCCCGGACCTACGATCGACAACATGACCTGCGTTTTGCTGGCCGAAGACGATGTCTCGATCTCCGAGCCTCTCGCGCGCGCGCTCCGGCGCGAGGGCTACACGGTGGACGTGACCGTCAACGGCGTTGAGACACTCGACCGTGCCCGTGCGGGAGACATAGACCTCATGGTCCTGGATCTCGGGCTGCCCGAAATGGACGGGCTAGAGGTGGCGCGTCGGCTCCGGGCCGAGGGTCACGGAACGCCCATCCTCATCCTGACTGCCCGCGCCGACGAGGTGGACACCGTCGTCGGCCTCGACGCGGGCGCCGACGACTACGTCACCAAGCCCTTCCGGCTCGCCGAACTCCTGGCGCGCGTGCGCGCCCTGCTGCGCCGGGGCGGCGCCGAGGTGCCCGTCGTGCACGGCGTGCGCATCGACAACGACTCCCGCCGGGCCTGGCTGGGCGAACGCGAGCTCCAGCTCACCACCAAGGAGTTCGACCTGCTGCGCGTGCTCGTCCGCGACGCGGGCAAGGTGGTCACCCGCGAGCAGATCATGCGCGAGGTGTGGGACACCAACTGGTGGGGTTCGACCAAGACCCTGGACATGCACATCTCCTGGCTGCGCCGCAAGCTGGGGGACGACGCCAACCAGCCGTCGTACATCACGACCGTCCGGGGTGTGGGCTTCCGGTTCGAGCGAGACTGACGCGACCTTTCGGGGCGCCCCGCGCCGGCCGGTCGCCTCCGGGTCGCACGGACATGAGGTGACATGCGCAGGCGGATGGTTTTCTCCACCCTGGTGGTGACCGTCATCGCCGTCATGCTGCTCGGGCTGCCCCTGGGCGCGCTCACGTACAAGCTGGTGTACGACGAGAGCACCCGCCAGCTCCAGGGCGAGGCGGAGCTGATCGGCGCCGAGAGCGACACCATGCTGGAGCTGCACGGCCAGCTCGACCTGGGCGAGTTCGACCGCGACCATCCCCACCGCTTCATCCGGATCACCCCGGCGGAGGAGCCCACCTCGGTGACCGCGGGCGATCCCGCGCTCAATCCCGAGGCGCCCGACTCCCCGAGCATGCTCAAGGCGACCGCGACCACCGGCCGGGGCACGCGCGTCGAGGTGTGGATGAGCGCCGAGAGCGTGCAGCAGAGCGTGGTCCGCGCCTGGATGGGGATCGCGTCGCTGTCCCTGCTGGCCATCGGCGTCGCCGTGGGCCTGTCGATGTTCCAGGCCCGCAGACTGACCCTGCCCCTGCTCGACCTGGCGGCCACCGCCGAGCGCCTGGGCTCGGGCGTGACCACGCCGTGGGGCCACCGGTACGGGATACCGGAGGCCGACCGGGTGGCGGAGGTCCTGGACCGCAGCGCCGAGCGCATCGCCGGGCTGATCGCCACCGAGCGCCACTTCGCGACCGACGCCTCGCACCAGCTGCGCACGCCGCTGACCGCGCTGACGATGCGCCTGGAGGAGATCCTGGCCGAGGCGGACAACCCCGAGGTGGTCCGCGAGGAGGGCGAGGCCGCCCTGGCCCAGACCGAGCGCCTGGTGGAGACCGTGGAGAGCCTGCTGGGACGGGCCCGCAAGAGCCAGAACCCCGAGGTGGAGGCGGTGGAGATCGACCCCGTCCTGCACCACCTCCAGGAGGAGTGGCAGCCGGTCTTCCAGTCCGCGCAGCGCAGGCTGCTGGTCACCGGCGACCCGGGGCTGACCGCGATGACCGTCTCCGCCGACCTGGCGCAGATCGTCGCGACCCTGGTGGAGAACGCCTACAAGCACGGCGCGGGGACGGTCACCATCCGGCGGCTGGACACCGGGCAGTCGGTGCGCATCGAGGTGAGCGACGAGGGCGAGGGCGTGCCCGAGCACCTGTCGGGCCGGATCTTCGAGCGCGAGGTGAGCGGCGGGGGCGGGACCGGGCTGGGCCTGGCCCTGGCCCGGCACATCGCCGAGTCCGAGGGGGCCCGGATCGAGCTGGTGCAGACCAAGCCGACGACCTTCGCGCTGTTCCTGCCCGCGGGCGCGGGGGGCCTGTCCAAGATGACGGGCCCGGTGTAGGCGCCCCCGGGAGGCGCGTCGCGGGCCTCCCGGGGAACGGTCCCGTTCCCGGCGGTACCGGCGGGAACGGGTTCACCGACGCCTCGGCCCGGGTCCGCGCCCCGGCCGCGCCTCAGGCGCCCGCCGCGGCGGCGGAGTGCTCCGCCTGGGGTGCCCTGCCGCGGACCACCAGGTCGCTCCACAGCGACCGCACCCGGGACAGGCCGTAGGCGGTGGTGACCTCCTCGCGTGCGCGCGCGGCCTCCGCGGAGAACCGCCCCTCGCTGACGGTCTCGTGGATGGCCTCGGCCATCGCCACGGCGTCGTCGTGGATCCAGTGCGGGTCGTAGATGGTGTCCGCGCCCGGCCACGGCAGCAGGGCGGGCACGCCGCCCGAGGCGGCGCACTCGGCGGGCGCCAGGTGGAAGGACTCGTCGTCGCTGGTGGAGAGCATGAACCCCACCCGCCGCAGCCAGGTGGCCACGTCCGGCCCGAAGGGGTCGAACACCACCCCTGCGGCGAGGCGCTCGTCGCGCTGGATCCGCCGGTAGACGCGCTCGAAGTAGGCGCGCTCCTCCGGTCGGTTCCAGATCCACCAGTACTCCCACGGCTGCTTGGTCTTGACCGACAGCGTGTACCGCGGGTCCATGCGCCGCAGCTCGGCGATGACGTCCAGGCCCCGGTCCAGCCGCTTGCGCGAGGGCGCGATGCCGACCATGCCCAGGGAGTACTCGGCCCCGGGGAGCTTGGGGCGGCCGAGCTGCTCGTCGTCCACCCAGTTGGGGACCACGACCACCTTCCCGGCGGGCCACCCGGTGATCTCGCGGGTCAGGTCGGCGTAGTGGGGGCTCACGCACACCACCGCGTCGACCTTGTCGATGTCGAGCTTGCGGGGCCACTCCGCGTAGAGCTCGAAGCGGTGCAGCCGCACGATGAGCCGCTGGTCGGGGCGCTTCCACTTGGAGTAGAACAGGGCGTTGGGCCCGCACCACTCGCAGATCACCACGTCGGCCCAGGCGGCCAGCTCCCGGGAGCGGTACTGGTCGTGGGTGCTCAGCCCCTCCCACTCGTCCATGCGCACGTCGAGGCCGGGCAGCGAGTCCAGGTACTCGGCCAGGCGGGTGAAGAACTTCATGTCGTGCCCGGCGATGACCACCTTGAGCGGCCGCTCGGGGTCGGCGCCCTCGGGGGTGGGCGGCAGGGCGTCGGCGAGGTAGCCGCGCAGCCGCTCGGCGGCCCGCTCCAGCGTGTGGTCGGCCGCGGCGTCGCGGCAGCGCGCGGCGGCGTCCGCGTAGACCGCGCGGTCACCGTGGGCGCGGGCCACCGCGTCGGCGACCGAGGCGACGTCGGTCCCGGCGAAGAGCGGGTAGTCCGCGCCCAGCATGGCCTCGTGCATGGGCGTGCGGTTGAGCACCACCGGCAGGCCGAGCGCGCCCAGCTCCAGCACCTTGGTGGACAGCTCCAGGCTGGCGTCCATGGACGGGTCGCGCCAGGACAGCCCGAAGCCGCACTGGGCGGCCTGGCGGAGCGCCTCGGCGCGCGACATCCCGCCGCGCCAGTCCACGTTCGGGGTGCCCTCCAGGGCCCTGCGCATGTTCTTGGCCCAGTCGGCGGGTTCGGCGTGGATCTTGTCGCCGATCATCACGAGTTCGGCGTCCACCCCGCGCCGCGCCAGCTCGGCGGGCAGCTCGGTCATCTCCAGGGTGTTCCAGCGGGGCGCGAACTTGCCGGTGTAGGCCAGGCGGGCGCGGCCGCCGGCCCCGCCGTCGGCGCGCACGTCCTCGGGGACGACCACCACGGGCGGGAACAGGACCGACCGGCCGCAGGCGGCGGGCACCGTCGACTCCAGGAAGGCGCGCAGCTCCTCGGTCTGGCAGAGCAGGAACCGCGAGGCCAGCGCGATCTCGGTGAGTTCGGCGGTGGCGGTCGCGGACAGCTCTCCCACGCTGTGCGGGAAGTCGGTCAGGTAGGTCCACAGGCGGCCCGCCAGCGCCTCCTCCTGCGCGGCCAGTCCGGCCAGGCGGCGCCCGCGCACGACGACGAGGTCGAAGGGCTTGCGCTCGTGGTGCCTGGTCATCAGGGTGACGGCCTGCTCCGGGGTGAGCCCCCTCGGCCCCAGGTCGGGCAGCGCCTTGTCCTCGTAGGGCCGCAGCAGCCGGACCCCGGGCACCCTGGTGAGGGGCTCGGTGAGCCGGTCGGTGCGCACGGGCGCCTTCAGCAGCAGGGTCACCTCGCATCCGGCGGCGGCCAGGGCCTGCGCCATCGACTGCGCCCAGATCGCGGAACCGTCGATGATGTTGAGGTCCACGTCCCCGTACAGGAGTGCGCGCGGAGGCGGTGTGCTCACGTTCTTCCCTTCGGATGCTTTCTCGTTGCCCGTACGGCTCATCCGACGGCGCCGGTCGAGGCGTCGGCCGCGTCGGACACGGGGTCCTCCGCGTCGTCGCCCGTCCCGTGGTCGGGGCCCAGGGCCAGGAGCCGGGTGCCGCGGCGGTTCCACTCCGCCGGGTCCCAGCCGCGCCTCAGCAGCGTGGTGCGGACCAGCTCCGGCACGACCGCGCTGACGAAGACGTACTGACGGTCCGCGGTGCCCGGACGGTCGAGGGAGCCGTGCTCGCCCGGCTCGGCGGCCGACGCGTCGACGGTACCGACCGCGTCGGCGTCCGTGCACTCCACCGCGCAGACCAGGTCGGCCAGGCGCCCGCGGCCGACCGGAGCGGTCCACAGGTGCGACCACGGCGCGGTGGCGCGCTCGGCCAGGGTGGCCCAGGGCTCCCCGGCGCGGCCGCCGGGCTCGTCGCGGGTGAGTTCCTCGGGGGTGTCCGGGGCGTTGAAGCGTACCGTGCGCACGGTGACGCCCTCGGCGCGCAGCCGCTGGATCCCGGGCAGGCGGGAGGCCGTGCCGGGCACGACCACCTCGGCGGGCCTGAGCGCGGCGGCCAGCAGGTCGTCGGCGAGCCGGTCGGCGTCCACCTCCCCCGCGGGGTCGGCCAGGACGGCCACGGACCGGCCGCGCAGCGGCAGTTCACGGCCGGGCGTGCCGGGCGGGAAGTCCAGGCCGTCCAGGATCTCGGCGAGGCGGACCGGGGTGGCCTCGCGCAGGAAGACCTGGCGGAGCATGCCCCGCTGCTCGGCCGCGGTGGGCTCCTCGGCGCGCATGCGCGGCACCGTGACGGCCAGCCCCTCCCCCGCGGTCACCGCGCGGGTGCCGCAGGCCCAGGCGCGGCTGTGCAGCCGGGGCTCCTCGGCGGTCAGGGGCGCGACGACGGCGACCTTGGCGGCGCGCAGGGCGTCGGCGAGGCCGCGGGAGTCGGCCTCCACCACGCCCGCGCCCAGCCCGGCGAGGACGCCGGGGACGGGCTCCTCGCGGTGGACGCGCACGAAGACCGTCTCGGGTCCGGGCGTCAGGTCGGCGGCCACGGGGTTGAACAGGTGCAGGGGGACCCCGGCGTCGCCCCGGTGGACCCTGTCGAAGCCCAGCTCGCGCAGGGCGGGCGGCGAGGGGACGTCGTCGAGCAGGACCGTGGGGATGCCGCGGGAGGCGGCGGACTCCAGCACCCAGTGCAGGGCGCGGGTGCGGTCGGCGGCCGCGGGGTCGCCCACGTGCGCCCACGGCGACCCGGGGGCGGCGGCCGAGGCCGAGACCAGGACCAGGTCCACGTCGACGCCGTCCATGACGATCTGGGCGTCGTGCGGGCGCAGCGGCACCGGGCGCACGTAGGGGTCGATCGCCTCCGCGATGGAGGGGCCGACGACCGTGGCGACGACCAGCAGGTCCTCGCTGCCGCCGCTCAGGCCGGTGAGCAGGCGCGACTCCTGGCGCTCGGCGTCGAAGGAGCGGACCGGCTCGGCGCCGCCGCGACGGCGGCGCTCGGTGTGCCGGGTGTTGCCGCTGCTGCGCCAGAGACGGTAGAGGTCACGGGGAAGTTTGACCAGGGACTTGCCGGGGCGCTTGGCGGCGGCCGTGAGCGCCTTGCCCACCTGGAGCGAGGTGGAGCCCTCCAGGGCGGCGAGCCGGCTGCGCGCCTCCTGGAGCTGGGCCTCGCGCTCGGCCAGCGCCTGCCGGAGCTGTTCGGTCTGGCTCTGTTCACGCCGTTTCACGGTCTGCCACCTTGTGTTCGGTTCGGTTCGGCGAAACCACCGCGCCGTGCGTCGGGTCCGACTGCGACGTGCGGTGCACCCTGCGAGCGCCCGGCCGGGTGCGGATGCCCATGGCCAGGCGTGTCGCGGGCCCGGCGGGGCCCCTGGGGTGCGGGACGGTTGGAGGGACGTGTGCCATGGTGGATCACCTGGACCGCTGCGGGGGAATAGGGGCCGCTCTCCGGCGTGCCCCGCGTGCCTGGACCGGGACCGCGCCCCGTACGGCGCGTTCCCGCGCGCTGGCGTTCCTGGGTGCGGGAACGGGTGCGCGGTGTTCGTGTGTCATGGGGTTCACCTCGACCACTGGGTGAGCACGGAGGCGATGCGCTCCCCCGCGCGGCCGTCCCACAGGGGCGGGGTGTCGCCGATCCGCTCCGGGCTCCGCCCGTGCAGGACCTTGGTGACGGCCTGGAGGAGGTCGGCCTCCGTGACGAGCTGGTTGGTGCCGTGGGTGATGGTGACGGGGCGCTCGGTGTTGGGGCGCAGGGTCAGGCAGGGGACCCCGAGGATCGTGGTCTCCTCCTGGACGCCGCCGGAGTCGGTGACCACGGCGGCGGCGCCGCGGGTGAGCGCGACGAAGTCGAGGTAGCCCAGGGGTTCGAGGAGCCGCACGCGCGGGTGGTCGCCGAGCCCGGCCCGGTCGAAGGCGGCCTTGCCGCGCGGGTGCACGGGCATGACCACGTCGGCGAGGTCGGCGATCTCGTGCAGGCGCGCGGCGAGGCGGGCGACGGTGTCGGGGTCGTCCACGTTCGCGGGCCGGTGCAGGGTGGCGGCGACGTAGCGCTCGGGCAGGTCCAGGCGCTCGCGCAGGGCCTCGGCGTCGAAGCGGTCGAGGTTGCCCAGGAGGGTGTCGATCATGGGGTTGCCGACCAGGTGGACGCGGGAGGGCGGGACGCCCTCGGCGGCCAGGTGGCCGACGGCCTCCGGGCTGGTGGCGAAGCACACGTCGCTGAGCTGGTCGGTGACGCGGCGGTTGATCTCCTCGGGCATGGTGTTGTCGAAGGAGCGCAGCCCCGCCTCCACGTGGGCGACGGGGACGTGCAGCTTGGCGGCGACCAGGGCCGCGGCCACGGTGGAGTTGACGTCGCCGTAGACGACCACCATGCCGGGCCTGCGCTCGGTGAACTCCTTCTCCAGGCCCACCATGAGCGCGGCGGTCTGGGCGGCGTGGGAGCCCGAGCCGACGCCGAGGTCGACGTCGGGGGTGGGCAGGCCCAGGTCCCGGAAGAACACCGCGGACATGCGGTCGTCGTAGTGCTGGCCGGTGTGCACGACCGCCTGGTGCGCGCCGCGTCCGCGCAGGGCGGAGACGACGGGCGCTGCCTTGACGAAGTTGGGGCGCGCGCCGACGACGTGCACGATCCCGGTGTCCTGGCTCCCCAGGGGGGCACTCGTTGCCACGGCTCTCACGTTTCCTTCTGTTGGGGTGGTGTTCCCGCCGTGACCGGCGGGACTGGTGTGGTCCGGCGGCGTTCCTTGCCCGAGCCGTCCCGTCCGTGTCGCCGTGGTGTCACCGTACGGTCACGTCCGCGTGGTTGTGTGACTGACCGTGCATGACACCCAAGCTTCCGAAACCCAGGTTCCGCGCCCGCGCGCCCGCTGGCCGCGAGCGGCGACGTTCACCCTCTCGTTGGCCTGGCGACACCTGCGGGCCGAACCGGCCCGGCTGCCGCTGCTGGCGCTGCGGCTGACGCCCGGTCCGCCCCGGCGCGCGGTGCGCGCCCTGGCCTCCCGGGCGGGCGGCCGGGCCCGCGCCTACGCCCTGTGGGACCAGGGCCGGCGCGCGGACGCCCGCGAGGCGGTGCTCGCCGCGGCGAGCGGTGCCTCCCCCCGCCGGGTGGGCCGCCTGGTGGCGTCCTGCCTGGCGGCGGGAGACGCGGCCACCGCCCGGGAGCTGGTCGAACAGCTTCCGGAGGGCGCTCTTCGGGAGGCCGCGGAGCATCGGACGGCCCTGGCCACGGGACGCGCTGTCGCCGCGCCCCCGTCCACGTCGCCTGACCGTCACGCCATCACGTTAACCCGCGATCCACGAACGCCGCCCGACGCCACGGTGAACGCTCGGCGACCGGAGGCGTCGGAGGGTGAACGGTGGCGTGTGGCCGGGGACCCGGCGTCACCCGGAGCGGGCCTGCGGGTGCTGCACCTGGTGACCAACGCGCTGCCGCACACCAACGCGGGCTACACCCAGCGCACCCACAAGATCGCGGTCGCCCAGCGCGAGGCCGGGATGGACGTGCACGTGGTCACCCGGGCGGGGTACCCCCTGGTCAAGGGGGTTCCCGACCCGCGCACGCTGGTGCGGGTGGACGGCATCCCCTACCACCGCCTCCTCCCCTGGACCGCGCCCGCCGACGCCGCCCAGGAGCTGGCCGCGGGGGTGCGGCTGGGGTCGGAGCTGGTGGAGGCGCTGCGGCCCGACGTGCTGCACGCCGCGAGCAACCACCACAACGCCCGCCTGGCCCTGGAGCTGGGCCGCAGGTTCGATCTGCCGGTGGTGTACGAGGTGCGGGGCTTCCTGGAGGAGTCGTGGCTCTCGCGCGACCCCTCGCGCAGCGTGGACGACGCCTTCTACCGGGCCGAGCGCGCGAGCGAGACCGAGTGCATGCTGGCCGCCGATCTGGTGGTGACCCTGGGCGAGGCGATGCGCGCCGACATCGAGGCGCGCGGCGTGCCGCGCGAGCGCCTGCTGGTGGTGCCCAACGCGGTGGACGCCTCCTTCCTGGCCCCGCTGCCCCCGGGCGCGGGGGTGCGCGCCGAGCTGGGGATCGGCGGCGGGGACTTCGTGGTGGGCACCACCACCAGCTGCTTCGGCTACGAGGGCCTGGACACGCTGCTGGAGGCGGTGGCCCTGATGCGCGAACGCGGCGAGGCGGCGCACGCCCTGGTGGTGGGGGACGGCCCCGAGCTGCCCGCGCTGCGCTCCCTGGCCGACTCGCTGGGTCTGGAGGGGGCCGCGCACTTCACCGGCCGCGTCCCGGCCGCGCGGGTGCGCGACCACCACGCCGCGCTGGACGTGTTCGCGGTGCCCAGACGGGACGAGCGGGTGTGCCGTCTGGTCACCCCGCTCAAACCCGTGGAGGCCATGGCGGGCGGGCTTCCGGTGGTGGCCAGTGATCTCCCCGCGTTGCGAGAGATCGTGGAACCGGGAGTGACAGGAGAGTTAATTCCGGCAGGCGAATCGGCGACCCTAGCCGATGTGCTGACAAAACTCGCTTACAGTCGTGAAAAGCGGATCTCCTACGGCAGCGCGGGTCGCGACCTCGTCGGCGACCGTACCTGGGCCGAGGCCGCATACCGCTACAACCAGGCGTATCGGGTTCAGATTCGCGAAATGACCGAACCAGGCCAGAACCCGTAAGCGTGGACAACACGTGCTTACACTCAGACGTCTAACGCACTGAGCAATGGCACTTCCCGCTATTTACGCCCGTTCACGAGATGAATGCGAGTGTGACCACGAAGTGGATGCCGCAGCCTCCAACCCAGCCCTTGTCTCCGAGCAGTCCGCCGGTGCGGTCAGCGACCTCGTCGTCCTCGGCCTCGGCTACGTCGGCCTGCCGCTGGCGGCCGAGGCCGTGTCCGCTGGCCTGAAGGTCACCGGCCTGGACGTGAGCGACCGCGTCGTCGACGGGCTCAACAACGCCGTCTCGCACGTGGACGACCTCTCCACGGAGGACGTGCGCCGGATGCTGGACCGCGGTTTCACCGCGACCACCGACCCGGCCTGCCTGGCCGCCGCGCGCACCATCGTGATCTGCGTGCCCACGCCCCTGTCGGCCGAGGGCGGCCCCGACCTGGGCGCGGTGACGTCCGCGGCCGAGGCGATCGCCGCCCAGCTGCAGCCCGGCACCCTGGTCATCCTGGAGTCGACCACCTACCCCGGCACCACCGAGGAGGTGGTCCGCCCGCTGCTGGAGAAGTCCGGCCTGGTCGCGGGCGCCGACTTCCACCTGGCCTTCTCGCCCGAGCGCATCGACCCCGGCAACCCGACCTTCGGCGTGGCCAACACGCCCAAGGTGGTCGGCGGCCTGACGCAGGAGTGCGGCGAGGCCGCGGCGGAGTTCTACGGCGCCTTCGTGAACACGGTGGTGCGGGCTCGCGGCACCCGCGAGGCCGAGATGGCCAAGCTGCTGGAGAACACCTACCGCCACGTCAACATCGCCCTGGTCAACGAGATGGCCATCTTCTGCCAGGAGCTGGGCGTGGACCTGTGGGACTCCATCGCCGCGGCGGCCACCAAGCCGTTCGGCTTCCAGGCCTTCTACCCGGGCCCGGGCGTGGGCGGCCACTGCATCCCCATCGACCCGAACTACCTGTCGTACAAGGTCAAGACCCTCGGCTACCCGTTCCGGTTCGTGGAGCTGGCCCAGGAGATCAACGGCCGCATGCCCTCCTACGTCATCCAGCGGGCGCAGGAGCTGCTCAACGACTCCGGCCTGGCGCTGTCGCGCTCCAAGGTGCTGCTGCTGGGCGTCACCTACAAGGCCGACATCGCCGACCAGCGCGAGTCCCCGGCCCGGCCGGTCGCGCGCAAGCTGGCCGCCAAGGGCGCCACGCTGACCTACCACGACCCGCACGTGGAGTCCTGGCAGGTCGACGGCGTGGACGTGCCCAGGTCCACCGACCTGGACCGCGCCCTGGCCGAGGCCGACCTGGCCATCCTGCTCACCGACCACGCCGAGTACCGGCCCAAGCGGCTGGAGGAGTACGCGCGGCTGCTCCTGGACACCCGGGGCGTGCTGCGCCGCCCCGACCCCGAGGACTCCGCGGTCCCCGCGCAGGTGCGGCGCCACGTCACGCGGGAGGGCATCGAGGTCCTGTGAGCTGAGGGAGCCGTCCCGACGGGCACGCCGATCCGCGAGCACACCGCGTTCATCGGCGTGCCTTTCGGCGTTCACCTTCCCCCGGCCGAAGGTTCACCCGCTGCACTCCGTGCGGCCACCGGGCTTTCCTCAGCGCGTCTTTCCCGCTGAATACCGTGACGAAGAGCTGATACCGCTCCGGGAGGAGCGGCCAGGCCGATCCGCCCGAGAGGGCCTCAGACGGCGACACAGGTAGGTGAGATCGATGCACGCGCTCGTGGCCACGGTGGTGCACCACCCGGAGGACGCACGGATCCTGCACCGGCAGATCCGCGCCCTGTTGGACGCCGGACACAGCGTGACCTATGTGGCGCCGTTCCGCGAGTGCGGGGTGACCCCGTGGTCGGAACTGCGCTCGGTGGACGTGCCGCGCGCCTCGGGGCGCGAGCGGCTCGCCTCGCTGCGCGCCGCCCGCGCGGTGCTCGCCGAGCAGGCGCCCCTGGCCGACCTGCTGCTCTTCCACGACCCCGAACTCCTGATGGCCCTGCCGTCCAGACGCCCGGTGACGGTGTGGGACGTGCACGAGGACACGGCGGCGGCCCTGCTCACCAAGGCGTGGGTGCCCCGGGCGCTGCGGCGTCCGCTGGGCACGGTGGTGCGCTCCTTCGAGCGGCACGCGGAGCGGCGGATGCGGCTGATGCTGGCCGAGGAGGGGTACCGCTCCCGGTTCCGCCTGGAGCACCCGGTGGTGCCCAACACCACCGAGGTGCCGGAGTTCCCGGCGCGCGAGCCGGGCGACGACCGGATCGTGTACCTGGGCCAGGTGTCCGAGGCGCGCGGCGCGCGCGAACTGGTGGAGCTGGGGCGCATGCTGCGCCCGCACGGGGTGCGCCTGGAGGTGATCGGCGGGGCCGACGCCGGGGTGCGGCCGCTGCTGCGCGAGGCCCAGCAGGAGGACGTCCTGCACTGGTACGGGTTCGTGCCCAACGACCGGGCACTGCGGATCTGCGCGGGCGCCATGGCGGGGCTGAGCCTGCTGCACGACACGCCCAACTACCGGCACTCGATGCCGACCAAGGTCGTGGAGTACATGGCGCACGGCCTGCCGGTGGTGACCACGCCCAACCCGATGGCGCAGGAGCTGGTGACCGGCCGCCCGGAGGGCCCGTCGGGCCTGGTGGTGCCGTTCGGGGACGTGTCGGCCGCGGCGGAGTCGGTGCTGCGGCTGCGCCGGGACGCCGAGCTGCGCCGGAACCTGGCGCGCACCGGGCACCAGATCGCGCGGACCTCCTTCCACTGGCCGGTCCAGGCGCGCCTGTTCGTCAAGCGCCTGGAGGCGTGGGCGGACGAGGCCTCCGGCGGGCCGCTGCCCGTCGTGCCGCCCCCGCGGAGTCGCCAGCGCACTCCCGTGCGTGACTGACCCCACTTCCATTCCAAGAAATATCTTCCTCGTCAACAAGTGTTGTGGTCCGTGTCGGAGCCGACTCCGCACGGCCCCCCGCCACACCACGAGCACGACCGAGGAAACACATGACTGACGCGCTGGTACTCGACAAGGCGGCCCAGGACCTGCTCTTCCGGGACGCCCGTACCGCGAACAGCTTCACCGACGAGCCGGTGACCGAGGAGCAGGTCCGGGCGATCCACGACCTGGTCAAGTACGGGCCGACCGCCATGAACAACCAGCCGCTGCGGGTCACCGTGGTGCGCTCGGCCGAGGCCCGCGAGCGCCTCGTGCCGCACATGGCGGGCAACAACGCCCCCAAGACCTCGACGGCGCCGCTCACCCTGATCCTGTCCGCGGACTCCGACTTCCACGAGCACTTCCCGAAGACCTTCCCCGTCGCGCCCGACGCCCGGGACAACTTCTCCGGGATGCCCGTCGAGGCCCGCGAGAGCATGGCCCTGCAGAACGCGTTCCTCCAGATCGGCTACCTGCTCCTGGGCGTGCGCGCCGCCGGCCTGGCGGCCGGGCCGATGACCGGCTTCGACGCCGAGGGCGTGCGCCGCGAGTTCTTCGGCGAGGACTCCGCGCTGCGCCCCCTGGTGGTCATGAACGTCGGCAGGCCCGGCCCGGACGCGTGGTTCGACCGCCTGCCGCGCCTGGAGTACGACGAGGCCTTCACCGAGGTCTGATCCGCGGCCCCGTCCGCCGGGCCCGTGGAGGGCGGGCGGCGGGGCAACGCGTACGGGGGGCCGGGCACCGAGGGGTGCCCGGCCCCCCGCGCGCGGGTCCGGGCCGCCGCTACCCGTCCGCCCGCGGGGCGTCCCGCTCGGCGGCGAGGAAGACCAGCAGGCACACGTCGTCGTCGCAGTCCTGGTACTTGACCATGGCGTCCAGCAGGTCGTCGGCCGCCTTGTCCGGGCCGCCCCGCCAGTACGGCGGTCCCCCGAAGCCCTCCACCAGGCGCGCGATCCCGTCGTCGATGGACTCCCCGCGCCGCTCGATCAGGCCGTCGCTGTACAGCAGCAGAGCGGCGCCCGGGGGCAGCTCGACGGTGTGGTCGGTGTAGGTCAGCTCCACCGGCAGGCCGAGCATCCCGCCTGACGGCAGGCGCACCGCCTCCGCCCTGCCCTCTCCGTCGCGCCACAGCGGCGGCGGGTGCCCGGCCCCGGCCATCACCACCTCGGGGTCCCCCGGCCGGAAGCGCACGATGACCGCGGTCGCGAACAGGTCCGGTTCGAGGTGGCACAGCAGACGGTGCAGGCGTTCCAGCAGCACGGCCGGGCTGCGCTCCTCAAGCGCGTACGCGCGCAGGGCCGTGCGCAGCTGGCCCATCATCACCGCGGCGTGGATGCCGTGTCCGGTGACGTCGCCGACCACGCCGATGAACTCGCCGTCGCCCCGCGAGAAGACGTCGTACCAGTCGCCGCCCACGTTCATGCCGCGCGTGGCGGGCAGGTAGCGGGCCGTCAGCTCCATCCCCGGCGTCTCGGGCAGCTCGGTGAGCATGGCGCGCTGGAGGGTGGCCGCCGTGTCGCGCTCGCGTTCGAAGCGGCGCGCGTTGTCCAGCGACGCCGCCGCCCGCCGCGCGAGTTCGTCCAGCACGACCTCGTCGTCGGTGTCCAGGGGTGCGGCGCGGCGCAGCAGCAGCACCCCGAGCAGTCCCGAGCCCGTGAGCAGGGGGAGGGCCAGCTCCCCCTCCCCGGCCAGGGCGTCCGTCGGGCGCCGCCGGGCCGCGGCCAGGAGCACCGTGTCCGGCACGGCGGCCTCACGCGCGTCGGAGGAGCACAGGCCGCCGTCCTCGTCGGTGAGCCACACCTCGACGGCGTCGGCGCGCTCGGGCACGAGCAGGTCCCGGAGGCGGGCGAAGATCTCCGCCTGGTTCAGGGAGGTCATGAGCCTCGCGCTGGCCGTGGAGAGGAACGTGAGCCTGTTGCGGGCGGCCTCCGCCTGGTCCCGGGCCGCCCGCTCGGCCGCCAGGAGCCTGCGCTGCTCGTCGCTGGCCTCGGCGAGTTCGGCGTGCAGCGCGAGCACGCCCTGGTTGGTCTCCTCCAGCTCGCGCTGGTGCCACTCCAGCTCGCGTGCGCGCTCGGCCGCCACGGCGGCCACCCTCCCCGCGCGCTCGGAGGTGCGCAGCAGCTCCGCCGCCAGGAGTTCGGCGTCGGCCTCCTCCGGACCGCCGACCGCCGCGGCCCCCGGGTCGAGGGGCTCGGGGAGGGGCAGGGCGGACTCCCACCGGCTCTCCCCCGCGCCGTCGCGGACGGTGGCGCGCAGCACGAGCCCGTCCTCGGACAGCTCCACCGCCAGCGCGGCCGGGCCGTCGGGTTCCGCCGCGCGCAGCGCCCACGAGGAGGCGCCGTCCAGGAACTCCAGTTCGGCCTCGTCCCCGCCTCGCGCGGCGCCGAGCACGCGTGCCATGGCCGCGCGGGCCCGCGCCGCGTCGACCGCGCCGCGGACCCGCAGGTCGAGCAGCGGTTGCGTCATCGTCCTCCCCTGTCAGGGTGTGCGGTGTGCGTGACCACGGCGACGCTGGTGTCGTCGCGCAGCGGACGGGCGGCGCTGCCCGAGTCGCGGAACACCGCTCCGGCCACGACCGCGGCGTCGTGGCCGCGCAGGGCCTCGACACCCTCGGGTTTCCAGCGCCCCGGCACCCCGTCGCTGTGCAGGATGAGCATGTCGCCCGGGGACCACTCCCGCCGGGCCGGGGCCGGCGTCCGCAGGGAGAAGGCCCCCACGATCCCGGGCTGGGAGAGCAGCGTCTCCCAGCGCCCGCCCCGGTACAGGCGCGCGCCGATGTTGCCGACCCCGCAGAAGGTGAGGCGGCCCCGGGACTCGTCGATCTCGGCGATCGCCACGGCCGCGCCGCGCGTACGCCGCAGCGCCTCGTGCAGACCGCGCAACAGCGTGTCGGGGGCCCCTCCCCGGCTCCCGGTCACGAAGCGCGAGGCCACGTCGGCGGCGTCCGACGCGGCCTCACCGTGCCCGAGTCCGTCCGCGAGCATGACCGTGCGCAGGGCTCCGCCGCTGCGGAAGGCCAGGGCGTCCCCGGAGAGCTTGTAGCCGCCCAGGGGGACGTGTATCCCGCCCGTGGCCGCGCGGGCGCCGAACAGTGCCCGGTCGGCGGGCCGGGCGAACCGGGCCACCGCGACCGTCCCCCTTCCGGGAGCGCTCTGGACCTCGAAGAAGTCGGCGGCGCGCGCGCAGGCGCCGAGCCCCGCCCCCAGGGAGTCCTCGGAGGTGGAGAAGCCGTCCTCCATCGCGCGCGCGACGTCGGGGATCCCGGGGCCGTGGTCCAGCGCGAGGATCTGCAGGGCCCGGGCCGTTCCCCACGGCTCCCTGGCCTCCTCCGCCACGAAGCGCCCCCCGCCCGCGTACCTGCACATGTTGGTCGCCAGTTCGGACGCGGCGAGGGCCGCGGCGTCCGCCGCGGCCCCGTCCAGACCGATGCCGAGCGCGGCCTTGCGGGCGGTCCGGGCCGCGTCGGACACGTGCGTGGCGTCGGTGACCGCCAGGTCCCAGACCCTGGTCATCGGGCTCCGCGCCCGTAGGGATCGGCCCAGGAGGTGATGGTCACCCTGGTCCCTCCCTCGGGGAGGTTCTCGATCTCGAACTCCTGCACGAGGCGCTTGGAGCCGCTCAGGCCCATGCCCAGGCCGCCCGCGGTGGAGTAGCCGTCGGTCAGGGCCATGTCCACGTCGGGGATCCCCGGCCCGGAGTCGATGAAGGACACGCGCAGGCCCTGTCCCATCCGGCCGTGCACGACACGGATCTCGGTGGAACCGCCCCCGCCGTGCAGGAGTGTGTTGCGGGCCAGCTCACTGGCCGCGGTCACGAGCTTGGTCTGCTGGACCAGGCCGAACCCGGTCTGCTGTGCCAGGGCCCGCACCTGTTGGCGGACCGCCGTCAGGTCGGTGTCCCTGCGGATGGACACGTGGATCGGCTCCGCGGAGGCCTGGCTCACGTCGCGCCCCGTTCCGGCCGATCCTTCCGCTCGATGGTGACCCCGAAGCTGGCCGCCGCCTCGGTGACCGTGCGGGCGGTGTCCATGCCCGGCAGGGTCAGGCCCAGTTCGACCAGGGTGATGGCCACCGCCGGGCGCATGCCGACCAGGACGGTCCTGGCCGCGAGGAGCCGGGAGGAGGCCGCCACCTCGGCGAGGACCCGCGCGAGGAAGGAGTCGACCATGTCGAGCGAGCTGATGTCGATGATGAGTCCGCGCGAACCGGTGTCGGCCACAGCGGCGGTCACGTCGTTCTGGAGATCGACCGCGGCCTCGTCGGGGAGTTCGCCCTGGATGCTCACGAGCAGCAGTCCGCCGAGGTCGAGGACCGGGATGGTGGGAGGACTAGTCACGTACCTGTCCAATCAGCTCTCGGGGCCCTTGACGGACCGCACGTTGCGCTGGCGGCGCTCCAGCGCCCACTCCAGCGCGTCGGCCAGACTGGCGCGGGTGGTGACCGGGCCCAGGTCGAGGCCGAGTTGGACGATGGTCTGGGCGATGGCGGGGCGGATACCGGAGATCACGCACTCCGCGCCCATGAGCCGCGCCGAGGCGACGGTCTTCATGAGGTGCTGCGCCACGAGCGAGTCCACCGTCGACACGCCGGTGATGTCCAGGATGGCGATGGTGGCCTTGTGCTCGACGATGGCCTCCAGGAGGTTCTCCATCACCACCTGGCTGCGCGCGCTGTCGAGCATGCCGATGAGCGGCACGGCGACGAGGCGGTCCCAGAGCTTGACGACCGGGGTCGCCATCTCCAGGAGCTGCTGGCGCTGGCGCTGGATGATCTCCTGGTTCTCCTGGAGCATGCTCTCCACGACCATGACCCGCAGGGTGGCGAACAGCGTGACGAGCTGGACGCGGACGTCGCACAGCTCGTCGGGCCCGGTCTCGGGGGCGTCCGCGACCAGCAGGTCCATCGCGGCCTCGCCCAGGACGCCGACCTCGCGGTCGACCTGCGCGATGGACAGCCCCGACCTCGTCCGCGAGGCGGTCATCGCGACGAGCTGATCGCGGACGGGGTGGAAGCCCGGGGCCTCCAGGTCGTCGACGCGTCCGCTGTCGGCGACCACCGCGAGGGAGTCGAGGACCGCGTGGCAGGCCTCGACGGCCTCGTCCCGGGTGACGGTGAACACCGTCTGGAAGAGGGGCAGGTCTGCCCACCGCTGGGCGATCTGCTCCCTGCGGCGCCGGAGGAAGGCGGACACGATCCGCGCGCCCGACCCGGAGTGGTCGGATGCTCCGTCAGTCATACATCTCCTCGTCGTCCTGCGTGTCGCTGGAAGGGGGGTTCCGCGTTGTTGCCGCGTGGCAATTGTCTACCAGACCTGAGGCGGGTGGGCACGGGGCTCGGCGCGCACCGGAGCGGGACGCGACGCCTACTCCGACTCGCTCCGGCCCCGCCAGTCCAGGCAGACCACCAGCGCGTCGTCGACGGACTCGTGCTCACCGCGGTACTCGGCCAGGTGGCGCAGGACCTCCTGGGGGACGGAGGAACTGGGCACCAGCCTGGTGGCCAGGATGGCCAGGGACAGGGCCCGGCTTCCGAAGGTCTCCTCCTCGGAGGACCCCTTGGCGTCGAACACGCCGTCGCTGACGAACACCAGCCGGTCGCCCGGCTCGACCCGGAAGCGCTCCGCGGTGTAGACGGTGTCCTCGGCCATGCCCATGGGCAGCTGGGCCTCGAAGGGCAGCTGCTCGACGCGGTCGCCGCGCAGGCGGTAGAGGAGGGGCGAGCCCGCGTCGACCGCCTGCACCTCGCCGGTGGCCAGGTCGAAGCCGAGCAGGAGGACGTCCAGGTAGCGCTCTCCCCGGTAGTGGGCGTAGACGGCCTTGTCGGCGAGGGCGACCTGGTCGGCCAGCGGGATACCGCTGCGGCGGGCGTTGCGCAGGGCGTTGACCGCCAGGCTGGTCAGCAGCGAGGCGTCGATGCCCTCGCCCATGCCGTTGGTGATGCCCAGGGTGAGCCGGTCCGGGTCGGCCGACCAGTCGAAGTTGTCGCCGCGTATGGAGTAGGCCGGCTCCAGCTGGGCGCCGATGCTGTACTCGGGGCACTCGAAGCCCCGGCCCGGCAGCAGGTCCCACTGGACCTCGGCGGCCAGGGTGAGGCGGTCCCTGCGGCGCAGCGTCCGGTAGACGTCGGTGTCGCGCTCGGCGACGAAGATCTCGTGGCCCAGCAGGCCGGCGACCTGCTCCAGTTCGGCGAGCACCCCGGCGGAGTAGTCGGCCGCCTTCAGTTCGACGGTGAGCACGCCCAGGCGGTCGCCGCGGGCGCTCACCGGGAGGTGGACGGTGACGGCCTCGGAGCCGAAGCTGTCCTCGACGAAGGTCTCCTGCGCGCCGAAGACCCTGCCCACGACACTGTTGAAGACGGAGTACTCCCCCGCGCACTCCCCGGGCGGATCGGGGACGTGGCAGAGTACCTTGAGTCCGTAGTCAGCGAGGAAGAGTTCGGCGGACACCGCCGCGTAGTCCTCGGAGAGAGCCCCCCGGAGGACCGCCATGAGCCCGTGCGGCTGGGCCTCGCGAAGGGACCTCGCTACGGTCTCGTATCTGTTCACTGGCTCGACCTGTGTTTTCTGTGCCGATTGGAGAAGTACCCCGCGCACCGGCACGGGCACGGTCGGCGGGCATGGAACTGGGTGTTCCGTTATGGTCGTAGAGGTACCCGATTTCCGATGGCGGATGGGTACAGCTCACAGACGCGACGTGTGAGAGTGGAAAGTGAGTCCTGAATCGCAGGAACCGACAGCCGAAGCAGCCCGTGCGGCCTCCACCGTCACCGAACTCATGGAAGTGCTCTGGGGGCGCGGCCGTGAGGTCGCCTCCTCACCGGTCTCCCCTCCGCAGCTCAAGGTCCTCTTCATCCTTGAGGAGGAGGACGGCGTGAACCTGCGTACGGTGACCGAGCGCCTGGGTTCCACTCCTCCGTCCGTGAGCAGGCTGTGCGACCGCCTCCAGGCGGTCGGCTTCGTGACCCGGACGCCGAGTCCGAACAGCCGTCGTGAGCTGAGGCTCTGGCTGAGCGAGAGCGGCCGGACCTTCCTGCGCGACCTGAGGGCTCGCAGGGAGGCTGAGCTCCACGAGGTCATCGCCCGCATGCCCCCGCGCAAGCGGGTGATGCTCATGGAAGGGCTCGTGTCCTTCCGCGAGGCGGCGAGCCGCTCCGAGGAACGCGCCGACAGTTCCGACCAGCCGAACTTCCGCACGGCCTGAGCCACTGGTGCGGACCGGGCGGTCGGCCCGGCGCCACGTCTGGGTGGAACCCCGGCATCCCCGCCCTGTCCTGGGCAGCCGCCACCTCGGGGCGGGCTTCCCAACCGTAAACAATGCCGCCAGAGTCAACTATTGTCAAGCGGCAACAGTTTTCCGTCACCGCATCGAGGCCGCGGCCGCCGCCCTGCCCCCGCCGCGTCCCGCCCCGAGGAATCCGGGTCGAAAACGCCGCACCGCCGGTCCGTTGGAGCCCGCTCCCCCAGGCTTCACCCGCGCTGGGGCCGCAGCAGCTCGGGCGCTGCCCCTCCTCCCCTCTGCGCGACCGGCTGGGACTGCGTATGGTTCGTCCACGACACCCGAACAAGGATCTGGAATCCGTGCTCCGGGCAGCCGGGGTCAGACAGTGGAGGGTCGAGCGCAGGAAGAAGTACTACAAGATGTAGTGCCCGTGCCCGGAGAGACACTCCAAGACCGTTAAGCTCACGCCCTCCGGGGAAAACCACCTCAAGGACCTGCTGGGACAGCTGCGTCGGGCCACATGCTGGGAGGCGCGGAACGGCGCCGACAGTGACGGGGACTTCGACGACTTCGGCGACCGCTTCGTCGACGAGTCGGACAGCCTCCAGGAGTGCGCCCCCGGCATCGTCGGCCCCGACGTGGTCGGAAGCCCGGCCAACCGCACGCTCTCGGTGGCGATGGGCGTGGAGGCCGCAACCCCGGAGGACGCCTCACGCCTGTTCTCCGCCAACGTGCGCGCGGCACTGCACGCGGCCGAACGCGGAACGCCGGCCTGGCCCCACTTCGTGCCGAAGGAGCGCGCTCCCCAGGTGCGCCACCGCGACGCGGCCACCAGCTGAGCGAAAAGCCCCCTCGACCGGTGGGTCCGAGGAGTTCTGGGACTCCGGGATCCGTCGGTCGAGGGGGCTCTTCGCTGTCGTGGCCGGGCCGGCTACCGGCGCGCGGGGGCGGCCGGGGGCTCAGATGATCGGCGGGCGTCCGGCGCGGGTCATCCGCCACGCGGTCGACCAGCTGATCGGGGTGCGCGGACCGGCCTCCTCGCGCCAGCCCTCCCGGAAGCCCGCGAACCACGAGCGCAGCGCGCCGCGGTCGCGCTCGCGCAGCACGGTCACCCCGACCCAGGTGCCGAGGTAGGCCGCGGCCAGGGGCCAGGGCAGGTTGCGGCGGGCCAGCCACACCCGGTTGCGGGCGTTGAGCCGGTAGAAGTTCTCGTGCCGGGTCGGCGCCACCGCCGGGTGGTACATCACCGCGTCGGCGTCGTACTCGATCCCGTAGCCCGCGTCCATGATCCGCCAGGCGAGGTCGGTCTCCTCGTGCGCGTAGAAGAAGTCGCCCGGCAGGCCGCCCCCGGCCTCGAAGGCGGTGCGCCGGATCGCGCACGCCCCGCCCAGGAACGTGGTCACCACGCTCGATTTGCGGGAGTCCCCCACGCGCAGGCGCGGCACGTGGCGGCGCTGGTCGGGGCCGCCGTCGGGGTCGGCGATGCGGAAGGACAGCGCGCCCAGCGACGGGTCGGCGGCGAAGCGCTCGCGCACGTGGCGGGCCAGGTCCCTGGAGCGGTACCAGCCGTCGTCGTCCAGGAAGAGGATGATGTCTCCGCTGGTCGCGCGCACCCCGTGGTTGCGCCCCTCGGGGATGCCCACGTTCTCCGGCAGGCGCACCCGCGTGACGCCCTCGGGCAGCTCCGGCAGGTCCGCGCCGTTGCCGACGACCACGACCTCGACGTCCGCGTCCTCCTGCTCGAACACGCTGGTGATGGCGCGGCGCAGCTCGGCGGGACGGTTGCCCATCGTCAGCAGGACGCAGGACAGGGTGGGCGCGGACACCTGGGGGCGGCTCCGTTCGGCTCTGGGCGCTGGGGAGACCGTCACCTCCGGCTTCTCCGGGCTCGGTGAGGACGGAATCACGGGTGTGGCCATGGTTGCGACCGTTCAGTGGACGAAGTGTTACTGGAAGGTTGACACACGGCCAACGATCGCAGGAACAGACTAACGAAAGAATAAAGGGAAGGTGGACGGGACCGTGGACAGGGTAACCTGCACGGCCCCGTTCGTGACGTCAACGTCATCGGCGCGTCGTTCGTGGCGCTCCGACCCGGTTCTGGCCGGGGGCGCCCGAAGTGTCCGCGCTATTCGAGGCGGCGCGAGGCGAGCACGCTCACGAAGTGCGCGAAGCTCATCAGCACGCCCACCGCGGCGCACGCCGCCACCAGGATCCGGGTGGCCGTCAGGTCGCCGAGGAAGGCGTCCACCACGGCCGCCACCACGACGATCAGGGACAGCTCCACGGCCTGGATGAGGCGGTGCACCTTCAGCGCCGAGGCCAGGCGGCGGGCCAGGCTCAGCCCGGACGAGCGCGGACGCATCGCCTCGTCCGAGACCTTCTCGGGCAGGCCCGCCTTGGCCCGCGCCACCACCACGTTGTCGGTCTCGGCCTTGATGAGCGCCACCCCGATCGCCGCGGCCATGCCCAGGATCACCCAGCCGCCCGGCTCCCACTCGCCCTGGGCGCGTACGCCCAGGCCGATGAGGAGCGCGATCTCGGACACGTAGTGGCCGATGCGGTCCAGGTAGATCCCGGCCACGCTGGTGCGGCCGGTGTAGCGCGCCACCTCGCCGTCGGAGCAGTCCAGCAGCAGGTACACCTGCACGAACAGCGCCGCCACGATCGCCGACCACAGGCCGCCGAAGGCGACCACGACCCCGGCGAGCACGCCGAAGGCCATCATCAGGTAGGTGATCGGGTTGGGGGGGACGCCGAGCCGGACGAAGAACGTGGTCAGGTACGGGGACAGGTCGCGCATGTAGAGGCGGCCCGCCCAGTGCTCCTCGTTCGTCCTCTCCTTGATGCCGGCGGGCTGGCCGCCCGCGCGGACCTCAGCGACCGACGGCTTCGACATAGTCCTTGACGCTCCGTCCGATCTCGTCCTCGGAGAGGTTCAGGTGTTCCAGGATGGTGAACCGGCCCGGACGGGTGTCCGGGGCGTGGACCACCGCCCGTGCGAACTCCGCCTCGTCGAGTCCGACGTCGGAGGGCACGACGGGCAGCTCGTGACGGATCAGGCAGTCGCGGATCTCGTTCATCCGCGCCTGCGACCAGTCCAGGTGCCGCACCCGCAGGAAGGACGCGTACAGCGCGCCCAGCCCGGCGAGCTCGCCGTGGTTGCTGGTGCCCGGGTGGAGCTGGGTGACCGCGTGCAGGATCTCGTGGCACGCGCCGCTGGCGGGGCGGCTGGACCCGGCCACCGACATGGCCATCCCCGAGAGCACCAGGCCCTCGGCCAGCACCGTGAGGAAGGCCTCGGACTCCACCGAGTCCGGGCGGTGCAGGACCGCCTCGGCCGCGACCCTGGCGAAGGTGACGGCCATGCCGTCCACCGGCTCGCCGTTGATCCGGCCCGCCAGCTCCCAGTCCTCGATGGCGGAGATGTTGCTGACCACGTCGCCGATGCCCGAGCGCACCAGGTGCGAGGGGGCCGCCCGGACGTAGTCGACGTCGATGACCACGGCGATGGGCATGGTCACGCCGATGGAGGGCTTGCCTCCCTCGTGCTCCAGCGAGCTGACCGGCGAGGCGATGCCGTCGTGCGCGAGGTTGGTGGCCACGGCCACCATGGGGATCCCCGCCATGGTGGCGGCGAACTTGGTCACGTCGATGGTCTTGCCGCCGCCGATCCCGGCGACCGCCTCGTAGGCGCCCGAGCGGAGCTTCTTGCCCAGCTCGGTCGCGGCGTCGACGGTGCCCTCCTCGACGTGGAAGACCTCGCAGTTGGGCAGGTCCAGCTCGGAGGCGATCTGCGCCCCCTGCCCCGGGCCGACGGCCACGGCGATGCGGCCCTCGGTGGCGATCCTGCGGTCGGCGAGCAGCGCCCCGAGGGAGGAGACGGCTCCCCGGCGCACGTCGATCGCCAGCGGGGAGGGGAGCATGCGGGCTAGTAGCGGCATGCGATCTCCCTCGCCTTGGCCAGGTCGTCGTGGTTGTCGACCTCGACCCAGTCCACCTCGCCGATCGGCGCCACGGCGACCTTCTCGCCGCGGTTGACCAGCTCCTGGTAGCCGTCCTCGTAGTACAGCTGCGGGTCGCGCTCCCAGGTGGCCTTGAGGGCGTCGGCGAGACGGGCGTCCAGGGAGCCCTCGATGAGGGTGGCGCCGATGTACTCGCCCGCGGCGGTGGCCGGGTCCATGAGCTTGGTGATCGTGCGCAGGTGGCCCTCCTCGTCGAGGGTCACCTTCATCTCCTCGTCAGCGAGGCTTTTCACGCTGTCCACCGCGAGGAGCAGTTCCGGTCCCCGTGCGGCGAGTAGCGTTTCCTCGACGCTCACGGGGTGAACCGTGTCGCCGTTGACGAGGAGGACGCCCTCGGAGAAGAACTCGCGCGCGGTCCACAGGGAGTAGGCGTTGTTCCACTCCTCGGCCTTGTCGTTGTGGCTGAGGGTGAGCTTGACGCCGTGGCGCTCCTCCAGTGCCTCCTTGCGCGCCTCGACCGCCTCCGCGCGGTAGCCGACCACGACGACGACGTCGGTCAGCCCGGCCGCCGCCAGGTTGCGCAGCGAGATGTCCATGATGGTCGTCTCGCCGTCGACGGGCACCAGCGCCTTGGGCAGGGTGTCGGTGTAGGGGCGTAGACGGCGCCCCGCGCCTGCGGCGAGAACCATTCCGAGCATGAGGGCGTGTTCCTCCTTAGTCGGGGAGGGCTCTCACGCCTCCCCGTTCGTTCCGGCGGCCGGTTGGCCCCCGTCTGCGTGGCCTGGTCGGGGGATCCGCGGATCCCCCTGGTCCGTGTCGCCCTCGCCGGGGGCGGCGCTGGCGCGTACGTCGGCCACCGGTGTCGCGCTCCAGGTGCGCACGGCCTCGCGGACGAGCAGCACCGCCAGGTATCCGGCGAGTATGCCGTAGGCGGGGGCGAGCGCGTGCAGCGCTCCCGCGACCGCGATGACGAGCATGCGGCCGTCCCAGCCGAGCGCCGCGGCGCGCACCCCCGCGGGGCGGGCCGCGCCGACCGCGGGACGGGCCACGTCGTCGCCGTGGTGACAGGCGACCGCCATCAAGAGTACGAACACCAGTGGACCCGGTACACCGGACGCCAGCCCCAGGACCGCCAGGTACCCGTACTCGGTGACGCGCAGGACGGGTGGCACGAGCCAGTCGAACCGTCCGTCGTGGGGGTGGCCCGAGGCCAGTCCGGACAGTAGCAGGGCAGCGACCGGTGCGAACAGGGTAATGCCTGCCAGCCGTCCGTGGCCTGCCGCGAGGAGCGTTCCGACGACCAGGAGTCCGGTGAGCGCCGTGAGCAGGGGCGGCGCTCCCCCCGGCGCGATCCGGCCGAGCAGGAGCGCCATGTGACTGTCATCACGAAGAAACCGCAGGTCGGGACGGATCGGGTCGTACCGGTCCCGGTCCGAACCCCCGTGCGCGGCGCTCGCGTTCACTGTCGGCTCCGGGCGGGATCGGCGAGTTGGGCGGTCACCGCGACGACGCAGCCGACCACGAGGGTGACGAAGGCGACGCGCGCGTCCCAGAGCGTGGCGGTCACCGCGATGGCCAGGAAGCGCACGGGTTGGGGGAAGTCCGCGATCCGGCGCAGCGGCGAGGGGGCGGGGCGGTCGGCGGCGCCGTCCGCGCCGCGGTCGTCGGTTCCGGCGTCGGCGCGCTCCCGGGCAGGGGTCCCGTCCGGGGGGAGAGCGTCCGGGCGGGCCCCTTCCTCGGGACTTCCGTACAGGGGGGTCCTGTGCCTGACGGCCCCGTTCACCCGGGCGCCGTTGGCGGAGACTCCGTTCACCGCGGGCCCGTTCACGGCCGTTCCGTTGGCGCGGGCACCGGCTGGGGCGCGGACCGGGCGCGAACCGCCCGTTGTGCCGTCCACCACGGTGGCGCCGAACAGGCGCTCGGTCAGGCCGGGGTCGCTGGCGCGCGGCCCCTGGGGCGGGCGGGGCGCCAGACCCCCCAGAAGGCCGCCAGCGGGCCTCTGGGCGGACGAGGGGGGTCTCCTTCGACCCGGCCCCGTCCCCGGGACGGCCGGAGCGGACCCGGCCGCCAGGAGCGAGTCGCGCAGGGCCAGGGCGACCAGCGCGCCCGCGGCCCACCCCCAGGCCCCGCCGGTCCCGGCGGCCACGGCGCCCGCCGCCAGGCCGAGGTAGACCGCGTACTCGCGCAGCTGCGACAGCATCGCCGCGAGCCACAGGGTGAGGGCGTCGCGCCGGTCGGCCCGCATGCGCTCGCGGACCGCGTCGCAGAACAGGACCGCGCCGAGGAAGGCCGAGCCCGCCAGGCCGCCGACCGCGTCGGCCCGGGAGAACCAGACCGCCGCGCCCACCGCCCCCAGGACGCCGATCCGGGCCACCCCGGAGCGGGTGACGTGCCTGCGTTCGAGCATCCGCGCGGCCAGCCGCGCCACGGTGCCGCTGTGGGCCATGGACGTGTCCTCTCCCAGCTCTGATGGGAGACACCGTTTCTCACTCTGTGTAACGGTTCAATCACTGACACACGCGCGGATCGTCGCGGCGGAGTCGGGTGGTGCGGTGGCCTGTCCGCACATGTGGTGAAACGCCGGACGCGCACCGCCGGACAGGACTCCGGTGGTGCGCGTCAGCGCGTTCGGCGGGAAGGCCGGGCGGACCCGGGCGGTTTCAGGCCGTCTGGCCGCCGTCGCCGCCGTTGTCGGCCTCGGCGGCCTTCCTGGCCTTCTCCTCCGCGCGCTTCTTCTTCTCGGCGTCGCGCTTCTTGCGCTCCTCGATCTCCGCCTGGGTGTCCTCGTTGTAGGCGGCGAGCGCGGCGTCGATGTCGGTGTCCAGCGCGAGCCCGCCGTCCTTGACGTAGAGCCCGCGGTTGCAGAACCGGCGCAGGTCCCTCTCGCTGTGCGACACCAGGACCATCGTGCGCTGGTTGGCCAGCATGCGGTCGATGGCCTCGTAGCACTTGCGCTTGAAGGCCTTGTCGCCGACCGCGAGCACCTCGTCGACCAGCATGATCGGGTGCTCCAGCTGCGAGATCAGCGCGAAGCCGAGCCGCACCTTCATGCCGCTGGAGTAGTGGCGCACCGGGGTGTCCACGAACTTGGGCTTGATCTCGGCGAAGTCGATGATCTCGTCGAAGCGCTCGTCGATCTGCTTCTCGGTCATCCCGTGCAGGGAGCCGACCAGGTACACGTTCTCGCGGCCGGTCAGGTTGTCGTTGAACCCGGCGCGCAGCTCCAGCAGCGGGGCCACCTTGCCGTGGACGTGCACCTCGCCCTCGTCGGGGATGAGCACCCCGGCGATCAGCTTGAGCAGGGTCGACTTGCCGGTGCCGTTCTTGCCCACGATGCCCACGCACTCGCCGCGTCCGATCTCGAACGTGACGTCGCGCAGCGGCCAGAACTCGTCGCCCTCGGCGTTGGGGTCGCGCTTGGTGCCGTGGATGAACATCTCGCGCAGGCTGCGCTTGCGTCGGCGGTTCACGGCGAACTTGACGCCGAGGCCCTTGGCCTCGATGACCGGACCGGTGGTCCCGGCGCCGTAGGTCGTCTGCGCCATCACAGCTCCTTCAGGACGGACATCTCCAGACGGCGGAACGTCCAGTATCCGATGATCAGCATGAGGACCGAACCGACCACCGACGAGGTCAGCGCGAGCGTGCTCGGGGTGAGTTCGTCGAACCCGGCGAACCACACGGCACGGTGCATCTCGAAGATACCCAGCAGCGGGTTCAACTGGAAAAGTGTCTTCGCCCACTCGGGAACCGTGGTCGAGTCGAGGACCATCGTGGCCGGGAAGAGGATCGCCGAACCGTAGAACAGGATGCGGGAGGCGATGCGCACCAGCCGCTCGACGTCGCGCAGCAGCACGTTGACCGCGGACAGGAAGAGGGTGAGGCCCAGCCCGAAGGCGAACTGGAGCACGACGGCCAGCGGCAGCCACAGCAGCACGCCCTCCCACGAGGGCCTGCCGCCGAGGAAGATCACGAAGATGATCAGCACGGGCCAGGTGAGCAGGTATTCGGCGAACTTCGTGCCGACCGTGGCGATGGGGAAGATCTCCCGCGGCACCTTCATCGTGGTGATCAGCTTGGCGTGCGTGATCATCGCGCGGGGCGCCTCGGACAGGATCGCCCCGAAGGTGTTCCAGGGCAGGATCCCGGCCACGAGGAACAGCAGGAAGCCGCCGGGGGCATCCTCCGGCATACCCCGTTGTGCGTTGAGGATGACGCCGAAGACGACGAAGTAGACCCCCGTCAGAGCCAGCGGCTCCAACATCGTCCACGCGTACCCCAGTACGGACTGCTGGTACTTGACCTTCAGGTCGCGCCGGACCAGGAGGCCGACGACCTTCCGGTGCTCCCAGACGGCCAGCGCCCTTGACGCCACCGCCACCTCCAAGGGTTGATGTCTCGTCCGGTCCACGCTGAGGCCGGACGGGCGTGCTCGTACTCGCCTGTGCGCACCGGCCGGGATACGCGGTCCACCCCGTACGGCGTACCGAAACGGGGGAGCGTGTCCGGGCGACCGGGGGATGTCACGGACCGCGCCCGGTTCAACGACCGCTTCTGGGAGGAGGTCGGCACCGGGCACGCCATACAGGCGTCCATAGGTTACCGCTGCGAACGACGGGCTGTGCCACCCCACCTGTCACCAATGCGTGTTTTGTACCTTCGCCCAGAGAGGCCGGACGTGGCGTGCCGGGGCCGCGCGGTGAGCGAAGCGACGGGCGGGGGCTCCGACCGGCGGACCGTGGGCTAGCCTCGGCCGGGAACGCACCGGGCCCGGGGGACCGCGCCGGATCGCGGGGGCGCGGAACCGCGGGCGGCACGGTGTGTAGGCGGCACGGTGTCGGCGGGCCCGGAGGGAACCGCGCGCGAAGCGCGTCCGTTGAGGGCGGTGGAGGGCGACGGGTGGGACCCCCGTACATCCGGGAGACCCGGACGCGGCCGGGCGCACCAGGGGTATCCGGCCGCCGTGGACGGCGGCCGTGGACGACGGAAGAGGTGGAGCCATGCGTCCGCGCGTGATCGCGGCGGTTCTGGCCGGAGGGGTGGGCGCGCGGATGGGCGCGCCCGCGCCCAAGCAGCTGCTGCCCCTGGAGGGCCGGCCCATCCTGGAGCACGCCATCGCCGCCTTCGAGGCGTGCCCGGACGTCGACGAGATCGTCGTGCTCATGGTGGAGGAGTACCTCGACCGGGTCCGGGAGATCGTCGACGCGGCCGGGTTCACCAAGGTCACCGCGGTCCTCCCCGGCGGAGAGACCCGCACCGGCACCTCCGTCGCCGCCCTGGCCGCGATGGGCGGCGCCGCCGACACCGACCTGGTGCTGCTGCACGACGCGGCGCGCCCGCTCGTGAGCCCGGCGGTCATCAGCGCGTGCGTGGCGGCGCTGGCGGAGACGGGCGCGGTCGGGGTGGCGGTGCCCAGCGCCGACACCGTGGTGCGGGTGGTGCCCGGCGGTTCCGGCGGCGAGGTGATCGCGCAGGTCCCCCCGCGCGCGCGGCTGCGCAGGATGCAGACCCCGCAGGGCTTCCGGCTCGGTGTGGCCCGCCGCGCCTACGAGCTGGCCTCGGCCGACCCGGACCTGGTGGCCACCGACGACTGCGGCGTGGTGCTGCGGTACCTGCCGGAGGAGGAGGTGCGGATCGTGCCCGGAGAGGAGACGAACATCAAGGTGACGAACCCGGGCGACGTGGAGATCGCCGAGACGCTGCTGCGCCGCGGGCGCGAGCGCGCCGCCCTGTCGGGGGCGGACGCGTGAGCCGGGTCTTCGAGGCGACCGAGGTGGTCGGGCACCGCGGCGCGGGGCGCGGCGTGGTGGACGGCGCCCGGGAGAACACGCCGGAGTCCTACGCCGCGGCGGCGCGGGCCGGGGCGCACTGGATCGAGATCGACGTGCGCCGCACCGCCGACGACGCGCTGGTGCTCTACCACAACGCCGCCCTGGACGACGGCCGCGCGATCGTGGAGCTGACCGCGCGCGAGTGCGCCGGGGCCGGGCTGGTCGGCCTGGAGGAGGGCCTGGCCGCGATCCCGGCCGGGGTGGGCCTGGACGTGGACGTCAAGTCGGTGATGGAGGACGCGGTCGACGCCCCCTCGCGCCGGACGGTCTCGCTGCTCCTGCCGCACCTGCGCAGGGAGGCCGGACGCCGCCGGGTGTTCGTCTGCTCCTTCGACCCGGGCGTCCTGCTCGCCGTCCGCGAGGAGGTTCCGGAGGTGCCCACGGCGTGGATGCCGTTCGTGCGCAACCCGCTGGACCAGGCCGTGGCGGGCGCCGCCGGGATGGGGTGCCCGGTGGTGGCGATCGACGCGCGCTCGTTCGGGCTGTCCGGCGACGCGCCCCGACCGGACCGCCGGTCGGTGGAGTACACCGTGGACCTGGCGCACCGGGCGGGGATCGAGGTCGTCTCCTGGTGCCCGGACCCGGTGGACGCGGCGCGGTTCGCCGAGGCGGGGATGGACGCGGTCGTGGTGGACGACGTCCCGGGAACGGTGTCCGCGCTCAAGGGCGGCGCCTCCGCGGAGTCCTGAACCGCATCCCCGCCCCGCCTCGCCGATCCCACCGACCGGGTTCCGCCGCCCGGTTCCGGGCCCGCAGGTCCCCGAACCGGGCGGCGGCCTCAGATCCGGCCGAGGAGCTCGGCCTTCTTGGCGGAGAACTCCTCGTCGGTGAGCAGTCCCCTGGCGTGCAGTTCGCCCAGGCGCTCGATCTGCTGGAAGATCCACTCGTTGTCGGGTCGGCCGTCGGCCTCCCCCGGGGCGTCCACGGCCTGCGGCGGGGAGGCCGCCCCGGCCTCCGGTCCGGCGCTCCGCCCCGTGTCCGCGTCCGAAGCCGCGGGCCCCGCGGACAGGGCCCGCAGCTGCCCGGTCGAACGCGCCGCCGCGTCCAGCCACCACCTCGGGTCCCTGAGCCTGGCGGCGACGCCGCGCCCCTCCCGAGCGTCGGGCCCCGACGCCTCCGCGGCCCACACGTGGGCGGTGACCGCCGCGGCCATGAGCAGGGTGTCGTAACCCTCCGCCCCCTCGTCCGCGACGAGGGCGTGCAGGTCCTGCTTGGGTTTGCCGGTGTCCCCGCCGCCGGTGTCGGCGGTGACCAGGCGCATGTAGCCCCACTCCCAGCCGTCGGAGGGCGCCCAGTCCACCCCGGTGATCTCGGAGAGGTCGTACTCACGGCGCTGCGCCCTGCGCTTGCGCCCGCTCGCCTCGCCGCCGGACCAGACCAGGCGCACGGTGGAGCCGTCCAGGGTCGCGGTCCCCTCCGCCGTCTGGATGTGGAAGGGCAGCCGGGGCACCAGGCGGACGGCCGTGTCGGGGGCGGGCGGCCCGCTCTGCTCGGCGGCGAACCGGATCTGGTCGGCCAGGTACTCGGCGACCAGTTCGCCGCTGGCCTGGCCGGTGAGCCGGAAGGGCTGGGACTTCTCCTTGAGCATCGCGCCGACCGCCGCGTAGGGGTCGGTCCGCTCGTGCAGGCGCAGTTGCAGCAGCCACCCCTTCCTGGGGCCCGCGCCGGGCTGGAAGTCGACCTCGGCGATCGCGGCCACGGGGAGTTCGAGCTGGCCGATCCGTTTGAGCAGGGGGTCCTTGAACCAGCCCTGGGCCTCGTACCTGATCGCGATCGTCTCACCGTCGAACCGCCACACGGCCTGGTTGCCGCGCAAGTCGTCCATGACACCCACTTTCCCTTTCCCGTCCCTCACCTCTGCTTAGCAGAAGGCCCTCTCCCGCACGAGAGAGGGCCGGGGCCGGAAGCAGCCGGGGAGGGAGGGCGCATCAGGCCCGGGCGGCCTGCGCCGTGCGCGAGTCCGAGCCGAGTCCGGGCGGGCTGGTGATGAACCCGGCGCCCCACGACATGTGCATGGTGGCCAGCGCGAGCGGGATCATCGGCAGGCTGGCGGCGGGCAGGCCGCGGCCGAGCGGCACCGACGCGGCGGTGACCAGGACCAGGTAGGCGGCCGGGACCAGGAACAGCGGCCAGAGGAAGAAGCCGCCGACCAGCCCGGCGACCACACCCGCCAGGGCGACGGGCGGGGCCAGGTAGCGCAGGTTGATGGTGCCCTTGTGCTGGCGGGAGACCACCCTGCGCCAGCGGCCGTAGTGGAAGTACTGCTTGGCGAGCAGGCGCACGTTGCGCCGGGGGCGGTAGGAGACCCGCATGCGCGGCTGGAACCACACCGTGCCGCCGGTGGTGCGGATGCGGTGGTTCATCTCCCAGTCCTGGGCCCGCAGGAAGGCCTCGTCGTAGCCGCCGACCCGCTCCAGCGCCGAACGCCGGAAGACGCCCAGGTACACGGTGTCGGCCGGACCGCCCTCGCCGCCGGTGTGGAAGCGCGCGTTGCCCACGCCCACCTTGGAGGTCATGGCGGCGGCGACCGCCTTCTCCCAGGGGGTCGTGCCCTCGGCGGCCATGATCCCGCCGACGTTGTCGGCGCCGGTCTCGCGGAGGGTCTCCACGGCCACCCGCAGGTAGTCCGAGGGCATCATGGCGTGCCCGTCGATGCGGGCGACGATGTCGTGCGAGGAGGCCCCGATGGCGGCGTTGAGCCCGGAGGGGGTCCTTCCCGTGGGGTTGTCCACCACCTTCACGCGCGGGTCGGCGGCGGCGATCCCGTCGGCGACCTCGCGGGTGCGGTCCGAGGAGGGTCCGACCCCGAGCACGACCTCCAGATCACCCGGGTAGTCCTGGGCGAGGACGTGCTCCACCGCGGCGGCGAGGTGGCGCTCTTCGTTGAGTACGGGCATGACGACGGAGACAGGCGGCCAGGACACGGGCACTTCCCAGGGTCAAGACGTGTCGGGACTGCGTAGGAGCGTGTCGTACGCGCGTCAACGGTACTGCACACCCGTCGCGGTCCCGGCCCGGCGAAGCCCGCCGGGCCGGGGTCGCGGTGTCTCAGCCCTGGTTCTTGACGGGCCTGCCCTCGGCGTCCTTGAACGAGCCGACGATGATCATGATCAGGTCGATGAGCGTCCACACGCCGGCGCCGCCGCAGGTGAGGATCATCAGGACGCCGGTGCCGATCTTGCCCGTGTAGAAGCGGTGGACGCCGATCGTGCCCAGGAACAGGCAGAGCAGGAGGGCCACGAGCCAGCTCCTGCTGGAGACGGCCTCGGGGTAGGGGTGGGTCACTGGAACTCCGTGCTGCGAGAGGGACGTGGTGAGGGGGAACGGCGCCCTGCGGGCGCCCCGTGCGGACCCCGCCGGACACGGCGGGGGTCCCGTTCGGCCGCGGGCCGGGGCCGACGTGGCCGCGCCAGGACATTGTCACCGCATCGGACCGCGATTTCGGTCACGTGGCGGTACCGGATACGGCTCAGGATGGCACCGCCCGCGCGGAACCCCCGCGCAGTTCACGGCGTCATAACAAGGAGAGGGACAGGCAAAGAGGAGGACAACACGCCGGGGGTTGACATCCCGCGCGCTTCGGCGAATCGGGTGACAACCTAGGGATAAGGACACCGTTGACCGGTTGGGACGGGGACGCCGATGAGCGATGACAGAGCGGGACGGCAGGGACCCGCGGAGGAGTTCCGCCGCCAGCGCTCACAGCCCCTCCCGCCCGAACGCTCCCCCAGGTCCGGCCGGGTGACCGTGCCCAGCGCCGCCACCCGTCGGCGCCGTACCGGCCTGCTGGTGATGAGCGCGCTGTCGACGCTGGTCCTGCTCGCCTCGGGCACCTCGTGGGCGCTCACCGGGTGGATGTCGGGGACCCTGAACCGGTTCGACGTGTTCGGCGGCCTGTCCGAGGAGGGCCGCCCCGAGCAGACCGGCGGCCTGACCTTCCTGGTGATCGGCTCCGACAACCGCGACGAGATGAGCGCGGAGGCCCAGGAGGACCTGAGCGTGGGCTCCACCCCGGGCCAGCGCTCCGACAGCATGATGCTGGTGCGGCTCAACCACGACCGCGACCACCTCACCGTCGTCGGCATCCCCCGGGACCTGTGGGTGGACGTCCCCGGCCAGGGCCCCGACAAGATCAACGCCGCCTACGCCCACGGCGGCCCCCAGCTGGCCGTGCGGACCGTGGAGTCGGTGACCGACGTGCGCGTCGACCACTACGTCGAGGTGGACTTCAACGGCTTCGTGGACGTCGTGGACGCCCTGGGCGGCATCGAGGTGTGCCTGCCCGAGGCGATCCACGACCCCAAGGCCCAGCTGGACATGGAGGCGGGCACGCACCGGGTGGACGGGGCCGAGGCCCTGGCCTTCTCCCGCACCCGCGCCACCTCGCGCGGCGACCTGGACCGGATCGAGCGCCAGCAGCAGGTCCTGTCCGCGATGCTCGACCAGGCGATGAGCACCGAGACGCTCTCCGACCCGGCCAAGCTGACCGACTTCCTGGACAGCGCCCTGTCGTCGGTGACCGTGGACCAGGGGCTGGACACCAGCACCATCAACGAGCTCGCGTACCAGATGCGCGACATCGACCTGGGCGAGGTCACCTTCACCCAGGTGCCCATCGCCGACATGGAGTACTGGACGCCGCGCGGCGACGTCGCCGTGCTGTGGGACGAGCCCGCCGCCCGCGAGCTGTTCGCCGCGGTCCGGGCCGACCGGCCGGTGGACGGCTCCGGGGAGGAGCGGGCCGGGTCCGAGCCGGAGCCCGGCGACATCCGGGTCCAGGTGTTCAACGGGATCGGCACCGCGGGCCTGGGCGCGCAGCTGGACGCCGAACTGGCCGCGGCCGGGTTCCAGGTGGCCTCCCCGGCACGGAACTGGAGCAGCCTCGACGTCGCCACCACCCAGGTGCGCCACGGCCCCGACGACGCGGCCGCGGCCGAGTACGTGGCCGGGATGATGCCGGGATCGCAGACGGTCGAGGACGACGCCCTGGACGGGGGGCTCCAGATCGTGATCGGGTTCGACTACACGGCGTTCGAGGCCCCGCGGACCGCGGACGCCACCCCGCGGGAGGAGCCCTCGGCCGCGGAGGAGACCGGTTCGGTCTCGACCGCGCGGGAGAACGTCTGCGAGTGACGCGAGGGAAGGAATCACCGTGCTGCACCATCTGGTAGGCCTGCTCGGCGGCGTCGCCCTGGCCCCCGTGCTGTGGGTCGCCGCGGCCTGGTCGTCCGGCCTGCTCCCCCGGTTCGCCGAGGGGGAGGTGACCGTGGCGACGGTGTCGTCGGCGGTGGTGCTGGGGGCGCTGGGGGCGGTGTGCGCCTACCTGGTGGCGTCCCGGCTGTCGCCGCTGGTGGCCGGTGCCAGCGGGGCCCTGCTCACGGCGCTGAGCCTGTGGCCGGTCGCGCACCCGGCGTCCATGGGGGCGGCGCTGTCCTGGCTGAACGAGGACAGCTTCCTCTACCCCTCGGGCGCGGGACTGGCCGTGGCGCTGCCGCTGGGGACGCTGCTGCTGTTCTCCGCGGCGATGCCCCTCCGGTGGCGTGCCGCGAACGAGGGGGCCCCGCCCTCCGAGCGCCGGGTCGTGGCCCGCGCCAGCCGGGAGGAGTACCGGCGCGGGGCGGTCGGTGACACGGTCCCGGACGCGGTCCCCGGCGTCCCGGACCCGGCGTGGCCCGCCGACGACCCCGCCGCCGGTCCCGGTGACGGGTTCGGTGACGGCCCCGGCGGTGGTCCCGACGGCTTCGAGGGCGACCCGGACAAGACGACCACGCCCTTCCGTCGCGGGGAGGACGGCTCCGGGTGGACGCCCCTGGACCGGGGCGGGCGCGGGCCGAGATTCGGTCGCCGACGCTGAACACGCCCCTGTGGCCGATACGCCGGACCCACCGGTAACCTGAGCGCCTGACTGTTCACGCGGCGTTCGGTCGTGCGCCACGCCCCGGCGCGTAAGGTGATGCATCGCGCCCCGGGCACACCCGTAGGCTGAACAATGTCCGTTTTCTGCCCTCAAGCAGGGTGTTGACCGCCTCCAGCGGGCACAACCAGCGAAACGGGAGCGGACGAAAGCGAGGAAGGACACCACCAGTGGTCGAAGCGGACCGTATGCGCGTCTCCGTCATCGGTACCGGGTACCTGGGTGCCACCACCGCGGCCTGCCTGGCCGAGATGGGGTTCGAGGTCCTGGGGCTCGACGTCGACGAGGCCAAGATCGACATGCTCCGCTCCGGCAGGGTCCCCTTCTTCGAGCCCGGGCTCGAAGAGCTGCTCACCGCGAACCTGGGAACCGGCCGCCTGCACTTCACGACCTCCTTCGCCGAGGTCGCGGAGTTCGCCGACCTGCACCTGATCTGCGTGGGCACCCCTCAGCGCGACGACTCCGGCGCGGCCGACCTGCGCTACGTCAACGCCGCGGTGGACCAGCTGGCCCCGCACCTGACCCGCCCCGCCGTGGTCGTGGGCCGCTCGACCGTTCCGGTGGGCACCGCGGCGACCCTGGCCGCCCGGCTGTCCGCGCTGGCCCCCGTGGGCGAGGAGGCCGAGCTGGGGTGGAGCCCGGAGTTCCTGCGCGAGGGCTTCGGGGTGGAGGACACCCTGCACCCGAACCGGATCGTGATCGGCACCGACTCCCCCCGGGTCGAGAAGGCCGTGCGCGCCCTGTGGCAGCGCCAGATCGACGACGGCGTCCCCTTCCTGCTGACCGACCTCCAGACCGCCGAGCTGGTCAAGGTGTCGGCCAACGCCTTCCTGGCCACGAAGATCTCCTTCATCAACGCCATGGCGGAGGTGTCGGAGGTGGCCGGGGCCGACGTCATCCAGCTGGCCGAGGCGCTGTCCTACGACGACCGCATCGGCGGCAAGTTCCTCGGCCCGGGCCTGGGCTTCGGCGGCGGCTGCCTGCCCAAGGACATCCGCGCGTTCATGGCGCGCGCCGACGAGCTGGGCGTGGAGCCCGCGCTGTCCTTCCTGCGCGAGGTGGACGCGATCAACCAGCGCCGCCGCGCGCGCACCATCGACATCGCCCGCCAGCTGATCGGCGGGAGCTTCGCCGGGCGCACGGTGACCGTGCTGGGCGCGGCGTTCAAACCCAACTCCGACGACATCCGCGACTCGCCCGCCCTGGACGTGGCCGCCACCATCGCCTCCCTGGGCGCACAGGTGACGGTGTACGACCCGCGGGCGCTGGAGCGGGCGCGCGAGGCGCACCCGGAGCTGAACTACGCCGACTCCATGCTGGCGGCGGCGCGCGGCGCCGACGTGGTGCTGCTGCTCACCGAGTGGGCGGAGTTCCGCGAGGCCAACCCGGAGGAACTGGCCGGGGTGGTGGCCCGCAAGCGCATCGTGGACGGGCGCAACGCGCTCGACCCCACCTACTGGCGCGCCTCGGGCTGGACCTACCGGGCGCTGGGCCGCCAGTAGTCCCTCCCCCTCGTCACGCACCACGGCCGGGCCCGCGCGGGCCCGGCCGTCCGCTTTTTCGGCCGGAACCCCGAGCGTGACGCGTTGACCGTGGTTGACTTCACTCCGTAGTTGCCTGTGTACGCCCGGCACCGTGCCGGGCGTCCGAGGACGGACGGAGTCCCACCCGTGAAGCTTTCCGTGACGGTCGGCACCGCGCTGGCCCTGCTCATGGCGGCCCAGCCCGCCCACGCGGTGCCCGCGCCCCCCGCGCCGTCGGCGCCGTTCGCGCCGCAGGAGGCGCGGTGCCCGGTGCTCGACCCGCCGCCGAGCGAGGAGGACCTGGAGCGGTACCTGTGCGGCGACCCCCGCCTGGGCCCCGCCGACCTGCCCGAGGACGGGCCGGTCGGCGCGCTGCTGGAGGGGTACGAGCGGCTCGGCGGCCTCTCCCCCGACGCGTTCCTGGACCGCTGGGCCACGCCCGAGGGCTGGGACTACCCCGACCACATGGGCTTCGTGGTGGAGGACGGCGAGCCGGTGACCGAGCTGCGGGTCCTGCCCGAGGGGTGGATGCTGGACCGCTTCGGGTCCCCGCGCGGCACGTTCCTGGCCCCGGCGGGGGCTCCGTACGAACGGCGCGCCCTGCCGCCGGACTCGTTGAACACGTGGCCGGACGGGCCCGAGCACAACTACAACTGCTACGAGGTGACCGAGGAGTTCACCGCGCTGGTGGGACCGATCGCCCCGCACTTCGAGCAGCCCGGCGGCGGCGAACAGGTGCTCGTCCCCGCCGAGGGGGTCGTGGAGGCGCCCGAGGCGGAGTACGCCTCGGTCAACCAGCTCATGGAGGGCGGCCACCTGGAGCAGCGCCCGGTCGGGGAGTGCGTCCTGGCCGAGGACTCCGCCGGCCGCCTCGGCACCGCGGCGGGGTGAACGGGCGCCGGTGCGCCCGAGCCCCACGGGGGCGGGCGCACCGGCCCGGCGCCGCTCGCGACCGGTGCGGCCCCTCGGTGGGAACGGCGGTCGGCGCGGAGGGAGGTCGGGGCGCAGGGCGGTCCGGTCACGGACGGGCCGGGACTCCCCCGGCCGGGGCGGGTGCGCCGGGCTCCTCGCCGTTGGCGGGGGGCGGCTTGCGCAGGGCGACGGCGACCAGGAGCGCGACCGCGGCCAGGACCCCCGCGCCGATCAGGGCGGCGGTGTTGACCCCGGCCGTGTAGGCGGCGAAGGCCGCGTCGATCAGGGCCGCGGGGTCCTGTTCCCGGGGGGCGGCGGCCAGGGCGCCGGTGACGGTCTCGGCCGCGGCCCCGTCCACCGAGGGCAGCGCGTCCGCCACGGACGTGCGGTAGACGGTGCTGGCGGCGGTGCCCAGGACCGCGATGCCCAGGGTGGCGCCGAACTCGGTGCTGGTCTCGGAGATCCCCGCGGCGGCTCCGGCGCGCTCGCGGGGGGCCGTGGCCAGGACCAGGGTGTTGGCCAGGGTTCCGACGACGCCGGTCCCGAAGGTCAGCAGGGTGTAGCCGCCGAGGAACACCGCCAGGTGCGTGTCGGTGCCCACCAGGCCCACGACCGCGAACCCCGCCGCGCTGAGGGCCAGCCCTCCCGCCATGAGCGCGCCGGGCCTGGCCCGGGGCGCGAGCGAGCCGGCCAGGACCGCGCCCAGGACGGTGCCCAGGATCGTGGGCAGCGCCCACAGGGCCGCGTGGAGCGGGCTCAGCCCGTGCACGGTCTGGAGGAAGGTGAAGGTCAGGAGCCCCATCCCCCCGGCGGCGAAGGACAGGACCAGGTTGCTGCCGATCGCGGCGGTGAACGCGGGGCGGGCGAGGAGCGAGACGTCCATCAGCGGGTGCGCGGCGCGGCGCTGGCGGAGCACGAACAGCGCCAGGAGGGCCGCTCCGGCCGCCAGGGCGGTGAGGGCGTGGAGGTCGGTCCCGTGCTCGGCCAGGCGCTTGGCGGCGTGGACCAGGCCGAGGACCGCGGCGAGCGAGAGGACCGCGCCCGGCAGGTCGAAGCCGGAGGCCTCCGGGTCGCGCGACTCGGGCACGAGCAGGGGCGCGGCGGCCACCAGCACGACCATGAACGGCAGGTTGACGAGGAAGGCCGAACCCCACCAGAAGAACTCCAGGAGCAGTCCGCCGAGGATCGGCCCGGCGACGGCGCCGCCGGTGAAGGCGACGGTCCAGGCCCCGACCGCGGCGCCGCGCTGGCGGGGGTCGGTGAACATGTCCCGGACCAGGGAGAGCGTGGAGGGCGCCAGGGTCGCCCCGGCCACGCCCAGCAGGGCCCGCCCGGCGATGAACAGCTCCGGCGAGGTCGCCAGCGCCAGCAGCGCGGACGCGGCGCCGAAGAGCACCCCGCCGGTGAGCAGCAGGCGCCTGCGGCCGATCCGGTCGCCCAGGCTTCCCATGGTGATGAGCAGTCCGGCGAGTACGAAGCCGTAGACGTCCATCATCCACAGCCACTGCGCGGACGTGGGCCGCAGCGCCTCGGCGATGGCGGGCGCGGCGACGAAGAGCACCGAGATGTCCATGGACACCAGCAGCGCCGGGATCAGCAGGAGGACCAGTCCGGCCCAGGTGCGGGCGGTGGCGCGTTGAGGGTTCATGGCCGTGATCGTACGTACGTCAAAAACAGGTGTCAATATGTACGTACGTCCAGATGCTAGGATCACGGGCATGAGCCAACGCGACGACCTGCTGGCGGGCGCCAGGAAGTGCCTGGTGGAGAAGGGCTACGGCAAGACCACGGCGCGCGACATCGCCGCCGCCTCCGGAGCGCACCTGGCCTCCATCGGGTACCACTTCGGGTCCAAGGACAACCTCATGAACACGGCCGTGATCGAGGCGACCGGGGAGTGGGGCGACACCTTCGAGGCCGCCATCAGCGCCTCACGCGCCGGGGCCCCGGCCGACAGGCTGCGGGTCCTGCTCGACGCGCTCTTTCGGACCCTGCCCGAGGAGCGCGACCTGCTCGTCGCCAGTGTCCAGGCCTACGCGCAGGCCCAGTTCGACGACGGTGTCCGCGCCGTCCTGGCCGAGGGCCTCCAGGGCGCCCGCCGGGGGCTGGCCGCGCTCCTGCTCGACCTGGAACCCGGGGAGGTCGATCCCGCCGTCGAGGCCGGTCTGGGTTCCATGGCCTACAACTTCGTCACCGGCTACGTCATCCAGTACCTCATCGACCCCGAGATGCTGCCGACAGTGGACCAGGCCGTCGAGGGCCTGCGCCTCCTCCTGCCCGCCGAGGACCGAGCGGGCACGCCAGGGCCCCGGCACCCGTGACGGGTACCGGGGCCGTTCAAGCGCGGGAGGGCTAGGGCCTGTTCTTCGAACCGGTCTCAGCTTGTGGGGGGTTCGTTCGGGCGCCCACGGGGTTCTGGAGGGGCCGGAGACGGGTTCGCTCGGTCCTCGCGAACCCGCCGTAGGCGCCACTGTGCCTGCGGCGACCCCGTTCCCGTGCTCCGGGCGCCCGGACAGACGCAGCGGAGCGGAGGTCCAAAAAACACCGCCTAGCGGCCGAAGCCGGTGGGCCTGCCCCCGTTCTCCACCTCGCGGCGCAGTCGCTCGCCCTTGGCGTGGGCCTGCTCCTTCAGCTCCTCCTGGAAGCGGGCCATGCGCTCGGTGAGCGCGGGGTCGCCCGCCGCCAGCATCCGCACCGCCAGCAGACCCGCGTTGCGGGCCGCGCCCACGGCCACGGTCGCCACCGGCACCCCGGCGGGCATCTGCACGATGGACAGCAGCGAGTCCATGCCGTCGAGGTACTTGAGCGGCACCGGGACGCCCACCACCGGCAGGGTCGTCACCGAGGCCAGCATGCCCGGCAGGTGCGCCGCCCCGCCCGCGCCGGCGATGACCACCTTCAGGCCGCGGCCGGCGGCCTCGGCTCCGTAGGAGATCATCTCGTGCGGCATGCGGTGCGCCGAGACCACGTCCGCCTCGAAGGGGACGTCGAACTCGCGCAGGGCCTCGGCCGCCTCACGCATCACCGGCCAGTCGGAGTCCGAGCCCATCACGATGCCCACCACGGGGCCCCTCGCGTCCCGCCCGTTGGCGCTGTCGGTCACTGTTCGTCTCCTCGCAGGTAGGCGGCGGCGTCTCGCGCGCGCGCCAGCAGGTCACGGTAGTCCTCACCCATCACGGTGACGTGCCCGATCTTGCGGCCCGGACGCACGTCCTTGCCGTAGAAGTGCACCTTCACCTCGGGGTCCTTCGCCATCACGTGCAGGTAGCGGCGGTAGACCTCGGGGTCCTCGCCGCCCAGCAGGTTGGCCATGACGGTGTAGGGCGCGTTGGTGCGCGGCGAGCCCAGCGGCAGGTTCAGCACGGCCCTCAGGTGCTGCTCGAACTGGGAGGTGCGCGCGCCCTCGATGCTCCAGTGGCCGGAGTTGTGCGGGCGCATGGCCAGTTCGTTGACGACCACGCCGTCGGCGGTCTCGAACAGCTCCACGGCCAGGACCCCGGTCACGTCCAGCGCCTGGGCGATCTCGATGGCCAGCTGCTGGGCGCGGGTGGCCTTGTCCTCGGACAGGCCCGGGGCGGGGGCGATCACCTCGTGGCAGATGCCGCCGCGCTGCACGGTCTCCACGACCGGGTAGACCGCGACCTGCCCGTGCGGGGACCGGGCGACCTGCACGGCCAGCTCGCGCGAGAAGTCCACCTTCTCCTCGACCAGGAGCGGCACCTCCTCGGCGGCGGCGCGGTCCACGACCCCGCGGGCCTCGTCGGCGTCACCGGCGACCCACACGCCCTTGCCGTCGTAGCCGCCGCGGGCCGCCTTGAGCACGACCGGCCACCCGGTCTCCCCGGCGAAGGCCGTGACGTGCTCCAGGGCGGTGACGGCGCGCCAGCGCGGCGAGGGCGCGTCCAGCTCGGCCATGCGGGTGCGCATGCGCAGTTTGTCCTGGGCGAAGCGCAGCGCGTCGCGGCCGGGGCGCAGCAGGCCCCCGGCCTCCTCGACCGCGCGCAGGACGGGCTCGGGCACGTGCTCGTGGTCGAAGGTGACCACGTCGTGGGCCTTGGCGAAGGCCAGGACGTCGTCGAGGCCGCGGTCGTCGCCCAGGGAGACGTCACCGCACACCAGCGCGGCGCTGTCGGTGGGGCTGGTCGCCAGGACCGAGAAGTCGACCCCCAGGGCGATGCCCGCCTGGTGGGTCATCCGGGAGAGTTGGCCCCCTCCCACCATTCCCACGCGCGGGACGGTGCGGTTACGCTCGCTCACAGTTCCTCAACTCACATGCTGCTCGTCAACCGCGGTGACGGGGCGGCCCCGCGCGGCGGGACCTGGCCGGATCGGCTCGGAACCCGCGGCCGGGGTCCTGGTGCGACCCCCGGCTAGAGTCTAGGGCGTGCGGACGCGACGGATCCGAGCCCCCTCCGCCCCTGGTCGGCGGCCCGGCCGGGACGGGCCCGCGCGGAGGCGGATCCGACCACCCCGACCACAGGACCGGAGGCGCAGAACGTGCGCGACTTCCTCTCCCGCCGTCCCGGGATCGCCAAGCTCGTCCGGGAGGTGGGCAAGTTCGGCTCCGTGGGCGCCGTGGCCTACGCGGTGCAGCTGGGGACGACCAACCTGCTGTGGAGCGCGGCCGGGGCGGGCCCGCTCACGGGGCAGGTGATCGGGACGCTGTGCTCGATCGCGGTGGCCTTCGCGGGCAACCGGTTCTGGACCTTCGGCGACCGGGCCCGGACCGGCTACGGCCGAGAGACCGCGCTGTTCCTGCTGATGAACGGCGTCGGCATGCTCCTCCAGCTGGCCTGCCTGGGGTTCTCGGTCTACGTGCTGGGGTTCGACGGCCCGCTCGCGAGCAACATCGCGGGCAACGTGGTCGGGGTGGGCCTGGGCACGCTCTTCCGGTTCTTCTCCTACCGCACGTGGGTCTTCCCCGAGCAGGGCGGCAACGCGGTCCGCGAGCCCGCGGAGGACCCCCCGGGCGAGCCGGTCGCCGGGCCCGGAGCCGACGGGCCCTAGATCGTTGATGGGAAAATGTGTCCTGGTCAGTGGTCGTAAGCGATCAACGACCGCTTGACCGGGGCACCCACCAGCCAGTTGTGCCAGATCGCCGCGTTCAGCGCCAGAACCCGCTGGCACACCCGGGCCCAGAGCCCCTCGCTGGTACGGGCGTTGTGACGCTCCAGCCCGAGCTGGTTCTTCAACGTCCAGATGATCGCCTCCACCCGCTGACGCAACCAGGCCGGGAACACCCCGGTATCGGCCTCGTCCCTGCGCGCCGGGCGCACGAGCACATGCCCCAGGTCCGCCGCGGCCTTTTCGATACCGGCCCCGGCGAAACCCTTGTCGCACACGATCGGGCACGGCCCCTGCGCGCACCGCTGGACGTGGAGCAGGTGCAGGGCCTGCTTGCGCTCGTCCAGCTCCTTGGGGTTGGCCAAAGAGAAGGAGACCACCGCCCCGTCGGTGGTGGTGATGAGCATCAGCTTGGACCCCCAGTAGAACCGGTGGTGGGAGGCGTCGCGCCCGTAGCCGCACATCTCGCCCAGGTTCGAGCGGTCCACGGTGGTGCGCGAGGCCCCGCACGGCACGGGGGTGCCGTCCATCAGCCGCAGTTTCTCGTGCCAGGTGGGGGTGTGGCGGGCCAGCCAGCCCGCGGCGGTGAACAGCAGCGGGGCCAGGTGGGTCAGGCGCCGGTTGTACTCGGACTGGTGCGGTAGGCGGCCGAAGAGGTGACCGATCCGGGTTGGTGCCAGACGCAGCCAGCGGCGCTCGTCGTCACAGCGCAGCAGTACCTGGGCGGTGGCGACGCAGATGAGTTCGGCGTCGGTGAGCAGGGGTGGGCGGCCCGGGCCGGTGCGTGAGTTGGCCGAAGGGATCACGTCATCGTCCAGATGGACGTAGAGTGCTGTCAGAAGGGCGTCAAGGTTGGTCGTCACACACCGATCCTCGACGCCCTTCGTCATGGGCGCAGGCGTTTCAGGAATTTCCCATCAACGATCTAGGGCCTGTTTTTTGAACCGGTCTCAGCTTGTGGGGGGGGTGGTTCGGGCGCCCACGGGGTTCTGGAGGTGGCGGAGGCGGGTTCGTGAGGAACGAGGGAACCCGCCGGAGACACCGAAGGTTCCCGTGCTCCGGGCGCCCGAACACGGACCGAAGCGAAGCGGAGGTCCAAAAAAACACTGCCTAGCGGGTGGCGGCCGCGCTCCTGCGCCGCACGCCGCGGCGGCCCGCCAGCCACACCACCGCCAGCACGTACAGCCCCACCTGGATCAGGGTCAGCACCAGCACCAGCGGTGTGCCCGCGCCCAGGGGCAGGCCGGCGCCGACCATGACCCCCGTGCCGATCTGCTCCATACGGCCCTCGAACACGCACAGCGTGAACTGCACGAGGCTGTTGACCACGTGCAGGCTGATCGCCGCCTCCAGGCCGCCGGTGCGCCAGGTCAGCCAGGACATGCCCAGCCCCATCACCGCGAGCGCCGCGGTCGTCCACGGGTCGCCCGGGTGCGTGGCCAGGTACAGCGCCGCGAACAGGGTTCCGCTGGCCAGGATGGCCGGGCCCGGGGAGCGCAGGACCCGCGAGACCGCCGACCGGCCGCGCCGCTCGTCGGGACGGGCGCCGAGCGCGCCCACCAGCTGCATGAGCATGCCGCGCAGGGTCAGCTCCTCGGCCGCCGACTGCAACGGCACCAGCAGCACGATGGCGGTCATCGCCGCGGCGAACACCTCGGTTCCGCCGGAGGCCTCGCGGGGCACCAGGTCGGGCTGGAGGAGTTCGGCCAGCGGCAGGAAGGCCACGACGCACAGGGCGACCGGGACGACCGCCACCGCCGTGCAGCGGACCAGCCACCCCCAGCGCAGCCGTCCCTCGACGGAGAACAGGGAGCCGGTCCGGCGCCACTGCACGACGCGGACCAGGAAGAGGACGATGGGGATGAACAGCGCCGACGACAGGAGCCCGAAGGCCATCTCGGCGATCACGCTCAGGGTCACCGAGTCCGGGGCCAGCCCGCTGCCGTTGACGATCGCCACGATCGTCACCGACAGGATGACGGCCATCCACAGGAAGAAGAGCAGCACCGCGAGGACGGCCAGGGTGAGCGGCGTGAACCACCAGCGGAAGCGGGACGTGCGGCCCAGCCTGTGGTAGGACTCGTCCGCTGGGAGTTCCGCGCGGGCGAAGTGGTTCCTGCGCACCGGCCTCGGCGGCGGCCAGGCCCACACGTCCGGGTCGGTGGCGGCCACGGCGTAGCCCCCGGGCGGCGTCGGCCTCCCCCCTCCGGGAGGATCCGCCCAGGTCTGCTCCTGCGTGTAGGCCCCGACAGTCCGCCCCTCCGGCCCCTCGGGCGCGGCGGGCCAGGACGAACCAGGCGGTGGCGGCACATTTCCCATCGTGGGCCGAGACTACTATCCGGGCATGTATTGCCAGCGTTAAGGCCACGCCGTTATCGCCTGGTCACGGCACGCACAGGGTGGTGCGCACGGCGCCGGACGACACCCTCCCCGCTCCCCTCTCCTCCGCGACATCCCTCACACCTTTCTCCCCGGCCCCTTCCGCGGTGCCCTCAACGCGCCGCCTCGGCGGCGGCGCGCGGCACGGGCCCGCGGGGACGCGGAATGCGCGGCGCGGCGCCCTCGTTGAACGAGGTGGCCCGCGGGAGCGATCCGGCAGGCCGCCGTCCCGTCCCGCTGACCTACGATTGAGCACATGTCCTCCACACCATCCACCGAGCAGGTGCACAAAGCCCTGGCCACGGTGCAAGACCCGGAGATCCACCGCCCCATCACCGATCTCGGCATGGTCAAGAGCGTCGACGTCGCCGACGACGGTGCCGTGAGCGTCGGCATCTACCTCACGGTGGCCGGATGCCCGATGAAGGGCCGTATCGAGAAGGACGTGACCGCCGCGGTGACCAAGGTCGCCGGGGTCACCTCCGTGCGCGTCGAGCTCGACGTGATGAGCGACGAGCAGCGCAAGGAACTCCAGACCAAGCTGCGCGGCGGCCAGGCGGAGAAGGAGATCCCCTTCGCCAAGCCGAACTCGCTCACCCGCGTCTTCGCCGTCGCCTCCGGCAAGGGCGGTGTCGGCAAGTCCTCCGTCACCGTGAACCTGGCCGCGGCCATGGCCGCCCAGGGCCACAAGGTCGGCGTCGTGGACGCCGACATCTACGGCCACTCGGTGCCCCGCATGCTCGGCGCGTCGGACTTCCCGACCAAGGTCGAGGACATGATCCTGCCGCCCACCGCGCATGACATCAAGGTCATCTCGGTCGGCATGTTCACGCAGGGCAACCAGCCGGTGGTGTGGCGGGGCCCGATGCTGCACCGCGCCCTCCAGCAGTTCCTGTCGGACGTGTTCTGGGGCGACCTGGACGTGCTGCTGATGGACCTGCCCCCGGGCACCGGCGACATCGCCATCTCCACCGCGCAGCTGCTGCCCAACGCCGAGCTGCTCGTGGTGACCACCCCGCAGCAGGCCGCCGCCGAGGTCGCCGAGCGCGCGGGCGCCATCACCGCCCAGACCCACCAGCGGATCGCCGGTGTGATCGAGAACATGTCGTACTACCTGCCGCCGGACGGCGGGGAGCCGATCCACCTGTTCGGCGAGGGCGGCGGGCGCACGGTCGCCGACGCCCTCACGCGGACGCTGGGCACCGACATCCCGCTGCTGGGCCAGGTGCCGCTGGACACCCGCCTGCGCGAGGGCGGCGACGAGGGCAAGCCCCTGGTGCTGACCGAGCCCGAGGCCGAGGCCAGCAAGGTGATCGCCTCGATCGCCGACACCCTGGTCGGCAAGCCCCGCGGACTGGCCGGCATGCAGCTGGGCATCTCCCCGGCGGGCCGCTAGGCGGTGCCTCCCCGGGCCCGGCCCTTCGCCGCGGCCCGTGTCCGGCACGCCCGGACGACACCTCGTACGGGGCTCGCGGCCCCGAACGGCGACGAGGCCCCCGAGCTCCGTGCTCGGGGGCCTCGCCCGTGTCCGGGGCAGTCGTGCCGGTCAGTCCGACGAGCCCAGCGTGACCGTGGCGGTCTCGCGCCGGCCGTCGCGGTCGTACTCGACCTCGACCTCGTCGCCCGGGCTGCGGCTGCGCAGCATGGCGAGCAGCTCCTGGCCCGAGTTCACCGGCCGCCCGTCCAGGGAGAGGATGACGTCGCCCGGTTCCAGCCCCGCCTGGTCGGCGGGGCCGCCGCTCTCCACCGCGCCCCCGCCGTCGGCGATGACCGCGCCCGCGACCGGGCTGTCCAGGTCGATCTCGGCCCCGATGTCGGCGTAGCTGGTCTCGCCGTACTCGACGAGGCGGTTCACGACGCGTTCGGCCTCCACCGACGGGATCGCGAAGCCCAGGCCGATGTTGCCCGTGGGCTCCCCCATGGAGCTCATGGTGACGATCATCGAGTTGACCCCGATGACCCGGCCCTCCAGGTCCACCAGCGGACCGCCGGAGTTGCCCGGGTTGATGGCGGCGTCGGTCTGGAGCGCGTAGAAGCGGCTGGCGTTCTCGCCCTCGCCGGAGCTGACCGGGCGGTTGACGGCGCTGATGATGCCCTGCGTGACGGTTCCGGACAGGCCCAGGGGCGCGCCGATGGCGATCACCTCGTCACCGACGATGACCTGCTCGGAGTCGCCGAACTGGAGCGGTTCGACGTCGATCGGGTCGTCCAGCGACAGCACCGCGAGGTCGGAGCTGGGGTCGGAGCCGACCACGGAGGCGCTGGAGAGGCTGCCGTCGCTGTACTCCACGACGATGCCGTCCGCCTCCAGACCGGCGGAGACGTGGTCGTTGGTCACCACGTAGTTCCCGTCGATGACGAACCCGGAGCCGCTGTTCGGGATGGTGGGGTCGGCGCTGTGGATGAACACCACGCTCGGGCTGACCCGCTGGGCCACACCGGCGATGGTGTCGGGGTCGCGCCGGGGGGCTTCGGGCGGCGGCTCGTTCATGACCGGGCCCTCCTCCTGCGCGGCCTCGTCACCGGAGGAGCCGTTGAGGAGGTCGCCCGCGACACCGCCGGCGCCTCCGGCGATGAGCGCGACGACGAGCATGCCCGACAGCGCCATCCACACCGGGACGCCGCGCCGGGGCCGCTTGGGCGCGGGGGGCTGCGGGGCGCTGTGGTGGCCGGTCGTGTGGGGCCCGGGGACACCGGGGGGCGCGACGCCCGGACCGGGGGCGCCGGGCTGGCCCGAGGGGGCGGCGTGCCCCGCCTGGAAGGCCGCCGCGTAGCCGCCGTGGGCGGCCGATTGACCGGTGTGGCCGGTGTGGCCGGTGTGCTGCCCGGGAGCCGAAGGAGCACCGGGGTTCATGGGATTGGCAGGACCGGAGGGACCGCCGATACCCGGGTGGCCGGGGCCGGAGGGGTTGGCGAAGCTGGCGTGGGCGGCGGGGCCGGAGGGGTTGGCGGAACCGGGGAACCCTCCCCCCACGGGGTGAGCGGAGGCCTGGTCGGGTCGGGGAGCGCCGGGCTGCTCGCCCGGTCCGGGGTCAAGGTTCATGGGGTCTCCACTGCCGGGAGGCGGGGTGGGGGCGGCCTGCGCTCCGGGGGCTCCCTGTCCGGGCTGCGGGAACGGCCCGGGGTGGCGCGGGGGCGCGGGGTCGCCCTGGTCCGCGGAGGCGTTCCGGGAGGGTGCCGGCGGCCTTCCGGCGGCCCGGGCGGGCCACCGGGGGCGCTCCGCGGGCGCCCGGTCCGGCGCGTTCGCCGGATCGGGCGCGGCGCGCTCGGGGGGTGTTCCACCGCCCGGCGGGGTCGCCCGGCCGGGCTCTCCCCCGTGTTCCGGGCGGCCGTTTTCCTCGCTCAAGACCTGCTCCGTAAGTCGCTCGGCTGTGGGACGGCACGGGACCGGCCCGGGTCCTAGAGGAACCCCAGCCGGGACAGGCCGCGGTGCACGCGGGCCCAGAAACCCGAACCCGGCCCGGGCAGCGCGGTCACGGCGGACGTGGCCAGCCCCGCGGGGGCGTCCGCGAGCACCGTGTAGACGAAGCCGTTCGCCTGCCACATGCTCTGGTACTGGCCCGCGTCACCGCCGAAGATCGTGCCGTGTTGTGGTGTGACGCCGCTTCCCCCCGTCCCGGTTCCGGCGTATCCGTTCGGTTCTGTGGGGGAATGCTTGCTGTCCAGCTTCCCACGTTGGGTGAAAACCGACACCTGGGACAGACCGTCCGAGTAGACGGCGTGCACGACGCGGTGCCCGCCGTGCTCGGTGGACCGGGCGTCGACCAGCCGCAGGTTCCAGGACAGGTACTCCGGGAGGGGCCACTCCTCCGCGCGCAGGTCCGCGCGCTCGGTCCGGGTGAGGGTGTCGCTCCAGGGGGAGTCGCCCAGCGCCTCCTCCGGCCAGTCCCCCTCCCCCAGTTCGAGCCCGGTGAGGCGGAAGCCGATCGCGTGCTCGCCGCCGGTGCCGTAGACGGTCCGGCCCAGGAGCAGGCCGGTGGCGGTGTCCACCCAGAACCGCCCGGCGACGGTGCCGTCGGCGTGCCTGGCCTCCACCAGGCGGGCCTCCCGGCCGTCCAGGCGGGTGGGGCCCGCGTCCGAGACGGCGTAGGTGTCGCCGAGCATGCTGAGCAGGCGGTCGTCCAGCGACTCCAGGGCCGAGGAGGCGTCCACCACCAGGGCGGACTCCTCGTCTCCGACGGGGGCCAGTGCGATGCCGTCGCCGGGCCTGCTCACCACGCGCACGCGCAGCGTCCGGCCCTCGGCGGACTGCCCGCCCTCCGTGTCCTCCGGTCCGGTGACCTCGCGCACGGCCGAGTAGGCGACCTCGTCCTCCGCCGCTGCGGCGCGGTGCAGCACCGACATCCCGTCGTCCTCTCCCTCGGCCGGGACGGCGGTGGGATGGGGGTGCGCGGCGGCCGTGAGCAGCAGCGCGCACAGCAGTGCCACGACGAGGATCGTGACCGGGGCGGAACGCGCGGAGGAGGGTTCCTCCGCGCTCACCGGGTGGTTTCGGCGGGGCCGTGGGGGACTTCGGCGGCGGTGGGCCGCGCGTCGACCACCGGAATGTTGCGGCTGGTCAGCGCGTGCTCGACCGCGTAGTCGGCCAGGCGGGGCTCGACCACGGGCGTCTCCTCGGCCTCACCCCCGGCCACGAACGCGCTGCCGATCAGGGCCGTGGCCACGGCGAAGCCCGCGACGGCGTAGCGGCCGCCGGGGAAGGCCGGGAACAGGTGCGTGAGGCGGTCGCCGCGGCGACGGCGCCCGGGCGCGGCGGCGCGCTCCGGCCGCGAGGGGGCCGGGCCGCCCGCGGCGGGCGGAGTACTCCCCGCGGCCGGGGGCACGGCGGCCAGGGGGCCGCCGGGGAAGCCGCCCAGGGGGCGCGAGGAGCCCAGGGGCGGACTGCTGCCGAAGCCGGTTCCGCCGACGGAGGGGCCCCGGTCCGAGGGTCCGTGGTCGCGGGACAGGCTGGTGAGCCGTCCCATGAAGTCCATGTCGGGCTCGGGCTCGCACAGGCCGTGCAGGCGGCGCTTGAGGCGGCGCATCATGTCGGCCTCGAAGCGGCACGACTCGCACTTGGCCAGGTGGATGAGGGCGCTCTCGTGGTCGACCGGGCCGAGCTCGCCGTCGACGAGCGCGGAGAGCCGCTCTCCGAGGTGGTCCATACTCACTCCGCCTCCCCGTTGATGACGTTTCCGCCGCTGCGCGCCTCGTTGTCGGCGGCCAGCGACCGCCGGTGCTCCAGGGCCCGGCGCAGCTGGGCGCGGCCCCGGTGGATCCGGCTGCGGACGGTGCCGAGCTTGACGTCGAGCGTCGCCGCGATCTCCTCGTAGGAGAGCCCCTCGATGTCGCACAGGACGACCGGGGCGCGGAACTCGGCGGGCAGCGCGTCCAGCGCGGACTGGATGTCGGCGTCGAAGTGCCGGTCGTCGTAGCGCTGCGCGGGGGAGGGCTCGCGGCCCTCCAGGCGCTCGTCGGCGTTCTCGGCCAGGCCCTCGAAGCGGATGCGGGCCCGGCGGCGGGCCATGTCGAGGAAGAGGTTGGTGGTGATGCGGTGCAGCCACCCCTCGAAGGTGCCGGGGGTGTAGTTGGCCAGCGAGCGGAAGACCCGGATGAAGACCTCCTGCGTGAGGTCCTCGGCGTCGTGCTTGTTGCCGGTCAGCCGGTAGGCGAGCCGGTACACGCGCGGGGAGTGGGTCCGCACGACCTCGTCCCAGCTCGGGGGTTCCCATGCCTCGAATTCCACGGCAGGGCCGGACTCTGGCACCGCTGCTCCCTTCATCCCGTCGATTCGCCGCCAGGTTGGTCGGGGGGAGTTTGCTTCGTGGCGATCAACGTACGTTCATCCCGTTTCAACGCCCGGGGACGTGGATTAAGTTCCCGCCACAACGCTCGGAGTTCGGTCCGGTTCAGGCTAGTCTTTTGCCAGGGACATGACCTGGCCGCGACCGACATTCTACGGTGGGTGACCACCCCCTGGTCAGAGCCCCACCAGACACGTGAACGCTGTGGGAGGCCGTTATCGCCAGCCCGGAGGAGACCGCGGCCCGGATCACCTGGGTCCGCGCCGAGCAGTCCCGGTTCGAGCAGGACGCCATGGAGGACGAGCCCCTGGCGGACGCCTACGAGGCGGGCAGCCGGTCGTCGGCCACGCCGGTGGACGCGGCGACGGGCACGGCCCTGCGCTTCCTGGCCGCCTCCATCGGCGCCCGCTCCGTGGTGGAGATCGGCACCGGGTGCGGGGCGTCGGGGATCTGGCTGCTGCGGGGGATGGCCCCGGACGGGATCCTGACCACGGTGGACACCAACGCCGCCTACCAGGACTACGCGCGCTCGGTGTACTCCCGCGCCGGTTTCGGCCCCGGGCGGGCCCGGTTGATCCGCGGGACGGCCCTGGACGTGCTGCCGAGGCTGACCGACGGCGGGTACGACCTGGTGTTCGTGGACGCCGACGCGGTGTCCTACCCCCTGTACATGGACGAGGCGCTGCGCCTGCTGCGCCGGGGCGGGATGGCGGTGTTCAACGGCGCCATGGTGGCCTCCAGCGAGCCGGACGGGCCGCTGCGCGTGCCCGACCCCCGCGAGACCGCCGTGCGCGAGGTGATCCGCCGCGTGCGGGAGGGGGAGGAGTTCATCCCGATGCTCATGCCGGTGGGCGAGGGACTGCTGGCCGCCATCCACCAGGAACCCGGCCGACGGTGATCAGCCGCGTCGACGGCACCGACCCCGCCGCCTTCGACTCCTGGTACGCGGCCGTGCGGGCGGCCTCGCTCGCCGACCGCGACCCCGGGGTGGTCCCGCTCCCCCACCCGGACTCCCTGCGCGCGGTGCTCCGCGGCCGCGGGGGCGAACGGCGGGCCCTGGCCTACGCGGCCCACGGGGAGGACGGCGGGGTGGCGGGCGCGCTCCTGCTGGAGTTCGGGGACCGGGACAACCTGCACCTGGCCGAGGTCGACGTCAACGTGCCCGTCGCGACGCGGCGCCGCGGCCACGGAACCCGCCTGTGGGAGCACGCGCAGCGCGTCCTGGCCGAGGAGGGGCGCACGACCGCGCTGGGCGAGGTCCAGCTGCCCTCGGACCGGTCCTTCGAGGACTGGCCCGGCGTCCGCTTCGCGCTCGCGCGCGGGTTCACGGCGGTCCACGAGGAGGACTACTACGTCCTGGGACTTCCGTTGGCCGCGCGGACGCGCGAGGAGGCCGGCGCCGACGTGCTCGCCCTCGGGTCCCGTTACGAGCTGCTGACCTGGACGGACACGTGCCCGGAGGAGCTGGTGGCCGACTACGCGCGGCTGCGCACGCGGATGCAGGCCGACGTCCCGCTCGGGGATGCGGCCTTCGAGCGGGGGCTCTGGGACCCCGCGCGCGTGCGTGACCAGGAGGAGCGCCGCCGCGCCCAGCGGTACCGCACGCTGGTCTGCGCGGCCCGGGCCGCCACCGGCGGCCTGGCCGGGTACAGCGAGATCGCCCTGCCCGAGGGGGAGGGCGCCGCCTACCAGGAGGACACCCTGGTGGCGCCCGAGCACCGGGGCAACCGCCTGGGCTCGGCCCTGAAGCTGCGCAACCTGGAGGTGCTGGCCGCGGAGTTCCCCGAGCGGGTCCAGGTCCGCACCTGGAACGCCCCCGGCAACGCCCCCATGCGCCGGGTCAACCTGCGCCTGGGCTTTCGCCCGGTGGAGCGCATGCACGAGTTCCAGCGCGTCCTGCCGGGATAGCCCGGCCCGCGCCCTGTCCCGCACCTTGTGAACCCCGCCCGCTCCATGGCGGGGCGGCCGTCAGGCGTCGTGCCGCCGCGGGGCGGTGATGGTGGCGTAGCGGCCTCCGCCGCGGGTGCGGGTTTCGCGTCCCTGCTCGTCGCGGGCGCGCTCAGCCGGACCGGAGGAACCGGCACCGGAAGAGCGGCCGTATGAACGCCGTCCCCGGCCGCGTCCGCGCGGCCGGGGTCTTCTCGGCTCGGCTAGCGCTCGGCGAGCCAGCGCAGCAGCGTGCGCGTGGCGAAGGCGGTGCCGCCCTTGCTGAGCAGGCCGCTCTCCTTGGTCGACCGGCCGGGACCGGCGATGTCCAGGTGGGCCCAGGGCACGCCGCCGGTGAACTCGCGCAGGAACAGGGCGGCGTCGGTGGCTCCGGCCGGGCCGAACTCGCGGCGGGTGCCGATGTTGGCCAGGTCCGCCACGCGGGACTCGGTGGTCTCGGCGTACTCCTCGGTCAGCGGCATCCGCCACAGCGGCTCGCCGGAGGCCCGGCCCGCGGTCTCGATCTCGGCGGCCAGCGCGTCGTCGGTGCTGTACAGGGCGCCCATGCCCGTACCGAGCGCGACCTTGGCCGCGCCGGTGAGCGTGGCCACGTCCACGAGCACGTCCGGGGCCAGCTCGGCGACCGCGTAGCCCATGGCGTCGGCCAGGACCAGGCGGCCCTCGGCGTCGGAGTTGAGCACCTCGACGGTCGTGCCGCCGTAGGTGGTGAGCACGTCGCCGATGCGTGTGGCGTCGCCGCCGAAGGCGTTCTCGGCCAGGGCCAGCAGGCCGGTCACCCGTACCGAGGCGCCCACGGCCGACAGCGCGGACAGCACGGCGAGCACGATCGCCGAGCCGCTCATGTCGGTCTTCATCAGCGACATGTTGTCGTTGGGCTTGAGCGAGAGGCCGCCGGTGTCGAAGGTGATGCCCTTGCCGACCAGCACCACGTGCGCGGTGGGGTTCTCGGGGGTGTAGGAGAGCTGGACCAGCCGGGAGGGGCGCGAGGATCCCCGGCCGACGGCGAGGATCGCGCCGAAGCCGTCGCGCTCCAGCTCCGCCTCGTCCCAGACCCGCACCTGGAGGCCGGAGTCCGCGGCGACCTCGCCGGCGCGCGCGGCCATCCACGCGGGGTCCTTGGTCATGGACGGGGTGTTGATGAGGTCGCGGGCCAGGGCGGTGGCCCCGGCCAGCCGGGTGCCGCGCTCCAGCGCGTCGGCGAGGTCCCCGGCGCCGGGGCCCACCACCTCGACCACCGGGGCGGGGCGCTGGTCCGCCGGGGGTTCGGCGGTCTTGAGGCTGAAGGTGTAGGAGGCCAGGAGGACGCCCTCGGCGAAGGCGGTGGCGGCGTCGCCGCCGGCACCCGGCCAGGCCAGGGCGGCCCGCTCTCTTCCCCGGGCGGCCCGGGACAGGGCTGCGCCGGCCTTCCGGAGGTCGTCGGGGGAACCCGAACCGACCCCCAGAAGGGCCAGCCGTACCAGCCCCTGGTCCCGGGGCACCGGGAACTGGGCCAGCTCACCGGGTTTCCCGGTGAGCGAGTAGTGCGCGAACAGATCGCCGAGCGGAGCCGGAAGCACCTGTGTCAGGCCGCCCTCGGCGACCCCTTCGGCCTCCGCGGGTCCGCCGTCTCCCGAGAGGACGGGAAGGACCAGCAGGTCCGCGGTGGATTCGGCGAGGCTCCCCGAACGGGGCTGGATCTCCGTGGCGAATGGCACAGGCCGCTCACAATCGTTCGCTGTCATGGGGGTCTACGACCTCGGGGGGCCGTCGGGCGTTCCGGCCCGGGTGGGGGAGGGTGAGAACGTGGTGCCGGACCTAGCCGACGACACCCTTGAGCGCGTCCCGGAGTTCGGTCGCCTCGGCCGGCGTCAGCTCGACGACCAGGCGTCCGCCCCCCTCCAGCGGGACCCGCATGATGATGCCGCGACCCTCCTTGGTGACCTCCATCGGCCCGTCGCTGGTCCTCGGCTTCATCGCCGCCATGCCATTCCCCTTTCTAGGTGTTTCCTCGCGGATGACCGGGGCCGACCCACAGCACCGACGCCGATCCGCTTGGCCCGTCTCGGCTCCGGAGCCGTAGGCCGGTTCCGCGTGACTCTCGCCCTTGTGGCTTGGGGGACGTGAATCACTCTCCGACCATTATCTCGGAGGTTGGCCCCCGTGTGTGCGCCGGTCGGCGGCCGGGCCGCCTCCGGCGGTTTCCACCAACGAGGAAACGTCGGTCAGTAAGGTTATATCGGTACTGGCCGAAACCCCGTGAGCGCACGGGGATCCGCGTAAGCCCCCGCCCGGGGGCGGTGGGCCGGACCCGAGAGTCCGGCGACACCTGGACAACATCTCCGACCTGCGCTTTCGTCCCCGCCGGGAACCCGAGTCCCGGAGGCCGCGGTCGGACGGGTCCGGAACGGCACCGCCTCCAGGCGGTCGAACCAGTGCCCGGGGCGGACGGCGATCCGGACGACCGGATCAGCTCAGGGGGCCCGTCGACGTCATCCGGGTGCCCTCGTCGGTGACCGAGGACCACTCCGCCCTCAGACCGCCGTCCGCGGCGGGCGCCAGGGTCAGCTCGGCCTCGTCGACGCAGCGGTCCTCGGGGTCGGCGGTCTCGGTGTAGGCGTAGACGCGCCGGTCGTTGTCGCCCGCGGACAGCACGAGCGTCCCCGAGCAGGCGAAGGTCGTCCAGGCGGTGCTGCCGCGCTCGGCGCCCTCCTCGATCCGCACCTCGGCGTGCCAGTCGGCGACGTGCTGGCCCTCGGTGTTCACCTGGACCATCTCGCCCGCCCAGGCTCCGACGAAGTCCTCCGCCGGGGCGACGGCCTCCTGCGCGCTCTCTTCGCCGTCGGCCAGCAGGGCCCACGCGGCGGCCCCTCCGCCGACCAGGAGGACGGCCAGCGCGGCCGCGCCCAGAACGGTGAACTGGCGGCGGCGCCTGCCGCTGTGCCGGGTCGACCTGGGCGGCGGCCACAGGGACAGCTGCACGGGGGAGGCGGCTGTCACGGAGGAAGCGGGCCCTTCGCGCCGGTCGTCGGCTCCCGACTCCAGTTCGGCTGCTGTGTCCATCCTCGCCATCCTCAACGGTGATGCACCCGCTCCGGCGGAACGGGGGGAACGCGGATACAGCGACCGAGAATAGAGCACCCGAACCCACAGGTTTCGCCCGATAACCGCGCGGGGACTGTGATGCACGGCATAGAGGAAGGCGAACGCCAGGTCAGGGCGGTACCGTCAAACGTGACACGCGCCACAGCTTTGGGTGCGGGGGTCAGCGCTCGTCGCCGCGCGACGGGGAGGAGTCGGAGGCGTCCACGGCCCCGGATCCTCCCGCCGCCTCGGTGCGCTCCCCGGCTCCGGCGGCCGTCGGGTCCCCGGGCGTCCCGGCCCTGTCGGAGCCCTCGGTGTCCTCCCCGGTCTCCCGCTCGTCCGGGGTCTGGGGGGTGTCCTCGGCCTCGGCGCCCTCGATGGCCTCGGTGGGCGCGGTGGCCCCTGTGACACCCATGGGCGCGGTGGTCCCCGTGGCACCGGCGGACGCGGAACCCCCGGCGGCGGAGTCCGCCGGTCCGGTCGCGGTCCCGGGCCGGAAGGCACCGCTCCCGAAGCCCGCGACCGTGGTGCTCCCGACCGCGGCGGGGCCGCGCGCGCCCTGCTCGGGGGCGTAGGCGTCGCCGGGCAGGTGCGCCCCGGGGATCGGGCCGGTGCCCTCCGGAACGTAGGACGGGTCCAGGCGCGACAGGCGCCACTCCAGGTCCCCGATGCGCTCCTCACGCTCGCGCAGCGTGGCGGTGAGGCGCAGCAGCAGCTCGTCCACGGCGCGCACGTGGTAGCCCCACATGGCCAGGGGCAGCATCAGGCGGCCCAGGTCGAACGCCTTGACGGGCCGGTCTTCGGGCAGTGCGAGCGGGGGGTAGTCGGCCTCGAAGCGGGCGAGCTGGCCGCCCTTGCCCAGCACGATGCAGACGACGCCCACGAGGACGGCGAGCGCGGCGGCGGCGACGAGGACCATGATGAGAACAGGCACGGACACGATCGTGCCACACGCCGCCCGGGCCGGGTACGGCCCTCGCGCTCGGCCGGGGCCGCACCCGCGCCGCCAGCGCCGGAACGGCGCACGGCCCGTACGCCGTGCGCCGCTCCCCCGTCGTCCCCCTACTGCTCCGGGCCGGGCTGCTCCTCCGACTGCACGTGCTGGCGGTGGATGTCCAGGTGGGACTTGCGGATGATGTCGACCACCTCGTCGAGGTCGTCGGTCACCTGGACCAGCTCCATGTCGTGCGACTTGATGAGCTGGTTCTCCAGCAGGCTGGAGCGGATCCAGTCCCGCATCCCGCCCCAGAACTCGGTGCCGACCAGCACGATCGGGAAGCGGGTGACCTTGTTGGTCTGCACGAGGGTGGCCGCCTCGAACAGCTCGTCCAGGGTGCCGAAGCCCCCGGGCAGGACCACGAACGCCTGGGAGTACTTCACGAACATCGTCTTGCGGACGAAGAAGTACCGGAAGGTCACCCCGATGTCGACGTAGTCGTTGAGCGACTGCTCGAACGGCAGCTCGATGCCGAGCCCGACCGACAGCCCGCCCGCCTGCTGGGCGCCCTTGTTGACCGCCTCCATCATCCCCGGTCCGCCGCCGGTGATGGTGGCGTACCCGGCCTCCGCCAGCTTGGCGCCCATCTGGACGCCGATGTCGTAGTAGCGGTTGCCGGGGCGCAGGCGGGCCGAGCCGAACACGCTCACCGCCGAGGGCAGCTCCGAGAGCAGGCCGAAGCCCTCCACGAACTCCGACTGGATGCGCAGCACCCGCCACGGGTCGGTGTGCACCCAGTCCGTGGGGCCCCGCTGGTCGAGGAGGCGCTGGTCGGTGGTGGTGTTGGGGATGGAGTCGCCCCGGTAGGTGAGGGGCCCTGCGCGTCGTACGGTCTCTTCTTCTTCCGTCATGACGTAAAGCTATCCGCGTGGAACCGGCTCACACCTGAACCACACGTTTCACGGGGGTGGCCACGAACGGCCTTTTCGCCGCCCCGGCCGGTGTCGGGACTGGTCAGGGATCCGTCGGCCGGGGCGCGGCGGGGGCTCAGCGGGTGCCCGACAACCAGGCCACCATGCGCTCCTCGGCCTCGTGGATGCGGGGGATCTCGGCGTACTCGTCCTTGGTGTGGGCGAGCGTCGGGTCGCCGGGGCCGTAGTTGACGGCGGGCACGCCCAGCTCGGAGAAGCGGGAGACGTCGGTCCAGCCGAGCTTGGCGCGGGCGCTGCCCTCCCCCACCGCGGTGACGAACGCCGCGGCCGAGGGCTCGTCCAGCCCGGGCCGGGCGGGGGCGGCGGCGTCCACCACCGCGACCTCGAACCCGGCGAAGACCTCGCGCAGGTGCGCCTCGGCGTCGGCGACGGACAGGTCGGGGGCGAAGCGGTAGTTGACCCGGACCACGCACTCGTCGGGGATGACGTTGCCAGCGACCCCGCCCTCGATGGCCACGGCGTTGAGGCCCTCGTGGAAGCGCAGCCCCTCCACCTCGGGTTCGCGCGGGGTGTAGGCGCGCAGGACGTCCAGGACTGCTCCGGCGCCGTGGATGGCGTTCACGCCCATCCAGGAGCGGGCGCTGTGGGCGCGCTTGCCGCGGGTGGTGACCTCCACGCGCATGGTGCCCTGGCAGCCGCCCTCGATGACGCCGTCGGTGGGCTCCATGAGGACCGCGAAGTCCCCCGCCAACCACTCGGGGCGGTTGCGGGCCAGGCGGAGCAGGCCGTTGCGGGAGGCGTCGACCTCCTCGTTGTCGTAGAAGACGTAGGTGACGTCGTGCACCGGCTCGGCGACCAGGGCGGCCAGCCTGAGCTGGACGGCGACACCGGCCTTCATGTCCGAGGTGCCGCACCCGTAGAGGCGGTCGCCGACGACTCGGGAGGGCACGTTGTCCACGATGGGGACGGTGTCGATGTGCCCGGCGATGACGACGCGGCGGGGGCGGCCCAGGTCCGTGCGGGCGACCACGGCGTCGCCGTCGCGGCTGACGCGCAGGTGGGGCAGGGCCGACAGGGCGCCCTCGACCGCGTCGGCGAGGACCTTCTCGTCACCGCTCTCGGATCGGATGTCCACGAGGGCGGCGGTCAGGGCCGCGGCGTCCGAGGTCAGGTCAAGCATGTGTCGCCCCGTTTCGGTGAGGTTGGGAAGCCGTCGGGCCGGGGGATCCGTACCCCCGCTTGGGAATAGCCGTACCCCCAGTCTGGGGTAACCGGGGGTACGGCGGGAACTCGCCCTGACGAACGGCCGGGGCGCCCTCCCCGTGCGGAAGGGCGCCCCGGTCGGGTGCGGACGGGTCAGGCGTTGACGCCGTGCTCGCGGAGCAGGTCGTTGAGCGCGAGCTTGTCGTGCTCCTCGCCCTCCTTCAGGCGCCTGAGCACGAGCAGCACCGGCATGCCGAAGTCGCCGCCGGGGAAGCTCTTGGCGCGGTTGGCGGTGACGCACACCGACCAGGCCGGGGCCTCGCCGCGCGGGAGCTCCTCGCCGGTCTCGGCGTCGAACACGCGGGTGGAGGAGGTGAGGATGGTGCCCGCGCCGAGCTTGGCGCCCTTGCGCACGCGGGCGCCCTCGACGACCATGCTGCGGGAGCCGAGGAAGGCGTCGTCCTCGATGACCACCGGGGAGGCCTGCGGCGGTTCGAGGACGCCGCCGACGCCGACGCCGCCGGACAGGTGGACGTTCTCGCCGACCTGGGCGCAGGAGCCGACCGTGGCCCAGGTGTCGACCATCGTGCCGGAACCGACGTGGGCGCCGATGTTGGTGAAGGACGGCATCAGCACGACACCGGGGGCGAGGTAGGAGCCCCAGCGGGCGATCGCCCCGGCGACGACGCGGACGCCGTCGAAGCGGGTCTTGAGCGGCATGCGGTCGTGGTGGTAGAAGTCGCCGACGTGCGACTCCTTCATCTCCAGGACCTTGAAGCCGAGGAGGATGGAGCGCTTGGCGCGCTCGTCGACGACGACCTCGTCGGTGGAGGGGTCGACGAAGGCCACGCGGGCCTTGCCCTCGTCGATCTGGTCGATCGCGCCGATGATGGTCTCACGGGCCTCGGTGTGGCCGGGCGTGAGCTCGGCGCGGCTCTCCCAGAGTTCGTCGATGCGGTCGGGCAGCGGGCTGGAGTACGAGCTGGTCATGTGCACACACGTTAGCCGCTCGCTCCGGGTGCGGGGGCACCCCCTCCCCGAGGCGGCCGTCACCTTCGCGCACGACCCGACGCCCGCCTCGGCGGCGGCTACAATGCGGCCGTGGCGCCGCGTGCGCCCCCGCGCGACGCCCCCTGCGGGTGCGGAGCGCCCACCTGTCGCCGACCCTTGGTTCGCCCGTGCCCAGTAAGCGCCGGAGGCTCTCCGCCTTCGTCAAGATCCTGCTCTCCCTGGTCCTCGTCTGCGGCTCGCTCGTCGCCGGGGCCTACTACGTGCTGACCACGTTCGAGCCGATCGACACCACTCCCCCGCCCGAACCCGGCTGCCGCCTGACGATGGCCGACGGCCGGTACTCGTTGGAGAACGCCCAGGCCGCGAGCGCGGCCACGGTGGGAGGCGTGGCGTTCGGCCAGGACCTGCCCCCGGAGGCCGTGACGATCGCCTTCGCGACGGTGTGGCAGGAGTCGGCGTTCTACAACGTGGAGTACGGCGACCGGGACTCCCTGGGACTGTTCCAGCAGCGGCCCTCGCAGGAGTGGGGCGACCCGGATCAGATCCTGGACCCGGTGTACGCCAGCAGCTCGTTCTACGAGGAGCTGGTGGAGGTGGAGGGGTGGAAGTCCATCCCGGTCTACGAGGCGGCCCAGGCGGTGCAGCGCAGCGCCGACGGCTACGCCTACGACCAGCACGAGCGCCTGTCCACGCGGATGGCCGAGGTCTTCACCGGCGCGCAGGGGGCCGCGCTGACGTGCTGGTACGGCGCCGAGGGGCTGGCGGACCTGCGGTCGGGCGAGGCGGACCCGGACGCGGCCCTGGAGGAGATGGAGCGGGTGTTCGGCACCGCCCCGGCGGACCTGCCGCTGGACGGGGACGAGGAGCCGCGGACCGGCGACCTGGGCTGGGCGATGGCCCTGTGGGCGGTGGCCCACGCCGAGGAGTACGGGCTGACGTCGGTGTCCTACGACGGGCAGCGGTGGCGGGCCTCGGACGGCACGGGCGACTCCGAGGACTGGGCGGCGGCCGACGGGGGCGACACCGGGGGCGGCCTGGTCCTGGAGTGATCCGGGCCGGTCTGCGGACCAATTCGGGTGGTGGGCCGGTCCGGGTGGCGGACCGGTTCAGGCGCTGGGCCGGTTCAGGTGCTGGGCCGCGGCACGGTCCCGCGCGCCGGTCGCCCGGCGGCTCGGGCGGACGCGGGCACGCCGCACGGCACCGGGACGGGTAGGCCCCCGATACGACAAGGGGACCACACCCCGGCACCCGGCGGCCACCGCCTCCGTCCGCCTGTGGACGACCGGCGGCGGGCCCGCCGTCCGAGCGGCCCCGGCTCAGGCCAGGCGCTCGGCCGCGGCCTCGACCCGCTCGTCGGTGGCGGTGAACGCCACGCGCACGTGCCCGGCGCCCGCCGGGCCGTAGAAGTTCCCGGGAGCGACCAGCACGCCGCGTTCGGCCAGGTGGGCCACCGCGCCCCAAGCGTCGTGGTCGGGGTGGCCGGCCCACAGGTACAGCCCGGCGTCGGAGTGCTCGATGCGCCAGCCCGCGCCCTCCAGGGCCTCGCGCAGCCTGGCGCGGCGGGACCGGTAGCGCTCCTTCTGCTCGGTGGCGTGCGCGTCGTCGTCCAGGGCGGCGCCCATGGCCGCCTGGACGGGCGCGGGGACGATCATCCCGGCGTGCTTGCGCACCGCCAGCAGCTCCTCGACCAGCGCGGGGTCCCCGGTGACGAAGGCCGCGCGGTACCCGGCCAGGTTGGAGCGCTTGGACAGCGAGTGCACGGCCAGCAGGTTGTCGTGGGAGCCGCCGCACACGTCCGGGTGCAGGATGGACACCGGTTCGGCTCCGTCCCAGCCCAGGTCGAGGTAGCACTCGTCGGAGGCCACGATCGCGCCGCGCTCGCGGGCCCACTCCACCACCTTGCGCAGGTGCGCGGTGCCCAGGACCCGGCCGGTCGGGTTGCTCGGCGAGTTCACCCACACCAGTCCGACGGGTGCGGGGCCGAGGGAGGTCAGGCCGTCGGAGGCCACCGGGGTGGCCCCGGCCACGCGCGCGCCGATGTCGTAGGTGGGGTAGGCCAGCTCGGGGTGGACGACCGTGTCGCCCGCGCCGAGGCCCAGGAGCGTGGGCAGCCAGGCCACGAGCTCCTTGGAGCCCACGGTGGGCAGGACGGCGCCCTCCGCGACGCGCACGCCGTGGCGGCGCTCCAGCCAGCCCGCGACGGAGGCGCGCAGCGCGGGCGTGCCCCAGGTCTGGGGGTAGCCGGGCGCGTCGGCCGCGTCGGCGAGGGCCTTGCGCAGCAGGGCGGGCACCGGGTCCACGGGGGTGCCGACGGACAGGTCGACGATGCCGTCGGGGTGCTCGGCGGCCCTGCGCTTGTACGGCGCCAGCCGGTCCCACGGGAAGGTCGGGAGCCGCTTCGCCACGGGTCGCCGCTCGGCCATCGCACTTACTCCATCCAGGTCGGGTCTGTTGCCACAGGTCACACGGGCCACACGTCACACAGGAATCGCGCCGACCCCCGCCACGGGGGTCGGCGCGACACGTCGTCCGCGCCGGGCCGGTCGGACCCGCGCACCCTCTGCGCCATAGGGGTGCCGCGGGCGTCCCTCCCGGCCTCGGGAGCGCCGGAACCCGCCCGGCGCGCCGCCGGGCTACTCGGCCTGCGGCGGCAGCTTGGCCACGAGCGGGTGGTCGCGGTCGATCTTGCCGACCTTGGAGGCGCCGCCCGGGGAGCCCAGGTCGTCGAAGAAGTCGACGTTGGCCTTGTAGAAGTCGGACCACTGCTCGGGGAGGTCGTCCTCGTAGTAGATGGCCTCCACCGGGCAGACAGGCTCACACGCACCGCAGTCAACGCACTCGTCCGGGTGGATATAGAGCATGCGGTCGCCCTCGTAGATGCAGTCCACGGGGCACTCGTCAATGCACGCCTTGTCCAGTACATCAACACAGGGCTGCGCGATGACGTAGGTCACGTCGTACTCCTTGTCTCACCCCCGCGTCCCACGGGGGAGGCGGGGATCTTCGCAGACTCCGGGCCGGGACCGGCGTGCGGGCGCCCTAGCCCCTGTTCCCGGGCTCTGCAAGCAATTGGCACAGATGTCGTACTCCTAGTATGACGGCGGAGAACACCCAGCGCACAATCGGGGGGCATTTCCTTGCACATGGGAGGACGTCTGGTCCACAGGATCTCTCCCGCCGACATCGGTCGGCGCGTCTCCGTACGAATACGCCTCCCCGAGGGCGGGTTCACCGATATCGTCGGTGTCGTGGAGTCCTGGGACGACGGTGTCCTCACCGTGCGCCGCCGTGACGGCTCCGCGGTGGAGGTCGCCGAGCCGACGATCGCGGCGAGCCGGGTCGTTCCCCCCGTACCCCCTCGCCGCCGCGGCGGGAACCCGCCGCGAACGCCCTGAACCCCGTGCGTTCCGGGTTCCACGGAGTGAGGCGGCGTCCGCCCGGCGGACGTCGCCGGGCGCGCAGGTCGCGCCTGGACAGTGGCATTCTTCGGGCCCTGCGGGGTAGAAAACGCACAGTTCCGCAGCGGGCCCAGCCAGTCCGCCAAGGAACCGACAACGAAGCATCGCGCCCCCCGGCGGCACATCCACGCGGAACGGGCGCCGGTACGCGGGGAGGTGGTGAGCGCCCGTCATGCGCGAAGCAGTAGCGTCCGCCCTCGCCGAGCTGGCACGCCGGGACGAGCGGGCGGCCGACATGGCCCGGTCGGCCCTGGACACGCTGGCTCCGGAGCAGGAGATCGAGAGGCTCAACCAGCACGCCGTCCAGCGGTTCTGCTGGTTCGAGCTACCGGTCCGCTTCCACGACCGCGCCGAGGACCGGCTGTTCGCGGTCCGCGCCCTGGGCAACCTCTTCGCCCTCCTCCAGCTGCACCGGTACGCGCAGATCTGCTCGGCGCCGGAGACCGCGGCCCTGCTCACCGTCTACGAGGGCGACCACGCCGCGGGCCTGGCGATGTACGAGCGGCTCATGTGGGAGTCGGGCGTGGAGCCGCCGGACCTGCCCGAGCTGACCTGGGGGACGGCGGTCGGCGACGCCGAGATCCTGGCCCGCGACGAGACCGCGTCGGCGCTGGAGCTGGCGATCACCCTGGGCGACGTGCGCCCCGGCAAGCGCGGGTGGCGGCCCGCCCAGGAGCGGTTCGCCCGGTCGTTCCTCACGCAGCCGGACAACCGGGGCCTGAGCCACCTGGACCGGATCCGCGAGGAGCGGGTGCGGGCCTGGTTGAGCTCGTCCGCGCACCCGCACCGCCAGCGCCTGTGGCCGCTGGTGGGCCAGATCATCGCGGGCGCCGACGTGCCGCGCGGGGCCGAGGCCGCGATGGCGCCGCTCCAGCGGCTGCTGGACCTGGCCTCGGAGGGGATCGCGCTCACCCAGATCGGCTACATCTCGCCGAGCGTGGTGCGCCAGATGTGCGAGGACTTCGGGTGGCGGACCACCCCCGAGCCGCCGCGCAGCGAGACCGACGCCACCCAGCTCATCGCCCTGCACCAGGCGCTGCGGGGGATGCGCGCGGTGCGCCGGTCGGGCCGCCGCCTGGTCCTGACGCGGCGCGGGCGCCAGCTGCGGGAGGACCCCGAGGCGCTGTGGCAGGCGGCCACCGAGACCCTGTGCCGCACCGGGGGCCTGGACCAGGCCGCGGCGGAGACCCTGCTGGGCATGCTGCTGGCGCGCACCCCGCAGGGCAGCGGTTCGCACGCGCGCCGCGGCGAGTCGGACGTGGAGGCGGCCGAGAGGGCGCTGACCGAGTCGGGATGGGTGCCGGTGGAGCCCCCGGCGCCCTCGGGCAGGCACGCCGCGTCGCACCGGCGCACCGCGGAGGCCGCCTCGGACCAGGTGCGCGCGCTGGTGATGGCGGTGAGCTGGCTGCTGGAGACCCTGGGCCTGCTCACCGACGACGACGGCGCCGGGCGCCGGGAGCTGACCGCGCCGGGGCGGGCGTTCGCGATCGCCTGCCTGCACCAGTCGGCGGTGGCGCCCCGGGCCGTGGTCTGACCGGCGGGCCGTGGCCTGACCGGCGAGCCGTCTCCTGGCGCGGCCCTCATCGGCCACCCGCTGCGAAGGGGTGCGGACCAGGGCCTAACCTGGAGCGCGAACCATCCGAGACCAGCAGGAGCACCATGCCCGCGCCCGAGCCGCCGCGCAAGGCGGAGACGACCGACGTGCCCGAGGCCGGCGGGGCAGTCGCCGACCCGTGGGAGCAGATGCCCGAGGACGCCCTCAACCGGCCGGACCTGGGGGAGGACACCGGGGGCCCCGGCGGGGCCGGGGACTCCGGGACCGGCGTCCGACCTCGGGGCGCCGCGGGGACGAAGGACGCGGGGCCCCCGTCCGCGCGTCCGGACGCCTCCGGGGACGCCGACCCGGACGCCGCCTCCCAGGGCGGCCCCGACGCCGCGCGCCCCGGGAGCTGGGCGGACTTCCTGCCCAGCCCGGTGTTCGTGCTGCTGCTGGGCCTGGCGGGGTTCGCGGGCTGGCTGTCGTGGACCGCCGCGGAGCTGGAGTGGGCCGCCGAGGGCACCAGCGTCACCCCGTTGGTCCCGCCGCTGTTCATCCTGCTCTGCTGGATCGTCTCCCTGGCCGTGCACGAGTTCGCGCACGCGCTCGCCGCCTACCTGGCCGGTGACCGCTCCCTGCGCGGCAGCGCCTACCTGCGGCTCAACCCGTTCGCCTACCGGCATGCGTTCGCCGGGCTGGTCCTGCCCTCGGTTTACCTGGGCCTGGGCGCCTTCGGCATGACCGGTCCGCCCGCCTACGTGGACTGGGACCGCATCCCGTCCCGGGGCCGCCGCGTCCTGGTGGCGCTCGCCGGACCGCTGGCCAGCCTCCTGGTGGCCGCCGCGTTCGCGGCCACCGTGTCCGTCCTGGTGCCCCCGGGCAACGACACCACCAACTGGGCGATCTCGGCGATGGCCTTCCTGTGCTTCGCGAACCTGACGGCCGCACTGATCAACCTGCTGCCCGTTCCCGGCTTGGACGGCTTCGAGGTGCTGGCCGCCTGGACGCGCGGAAAGTGGGTCACCGCGGCCCGCGCCAACGCGCTGTTCGGCTCGGTGGCCGTGTTCGCGGTCCTGTGGTTCCCGGGCCTGAACGACCTGCTGGTGAACGCGGTGTACGGCCTGTTCGACCTGGTGCTGCCCAACCCGGTGTTCCGCGGCATCGCCTTCTACGGCGAGCTGCTCCTCCAGTTCTGGGCCTGACCGGAACCGGGGCCACGGAGGCCCGTGAGGCGCACGCCTCACGGGCCTCCGCCTTTGGCGGCCGCGTCCCTAGCCCTCGCGCCAGGGACGCGCCTTCGCGGAGGGCCGCGCCCGCCGGTAGCCCCCGGCGGCGGGCGGCGCGTCGGCTCCGGGCGCCCCGGTCCCCGGAGAGCCGGGCGGCGGGGAGAACGACCAGCTGCGGATCACGGCGAACACCAGCGCGAGCATCACCCCGAAGAGGTACGCGTTGTGCATGATGTGGTTCGTGAGCACGATGTCGCCGCCGGGCATGTAGCCGATCACGCCGATCAGCGCGGCCAGGTAGCCGAGCGCGAAGGCCGCCGCCCCGGAGGTGCGGCGGCTGCCCCACGCGCACAGGCGGCACGCGGCGTACAGCAGCGCCAGGAAGGCCAGCAGTCCGACCGCGCTCACGGCCTGGACCGTCGCTCCCTCGCCCCAGTAGAGGGTCAGCCAGCCCGCGCCGGTGGTGGCGAGCGTGCTCGCCACGGCGCCGAGCAGCAGCAGGACCACGAGGGTCGTCCCGGTCAGCACCGGCGACAGGAACCCGGCGGAGGTCTCGCCCTCGGCGGGCGCGGCGGTCTCAGGTGTGGTGGTCACAGCGACGAGGGTAGACGCTCGCTCCCACCGGTCGCGGTCACAGCCCCGCGAACAGGTCGGTCTCGTACTCCCCGTGCCGGATGCGCGGCGTCTGCCCCGCCAGCAGGGTGAAGTACTCCACGGCGTCGATCTCCTGCGCGATGCCGTTGGACAGGGCGAAGCGCTCGCCCTCCACCGTGATCTGCGTGGCGTGGGCGCGCATCGCGAGCGCCTTGGCCGCCCAGTGGTCGGTGGCGTCCACGCGGGTGGTCACCGCCGTCTCGGGGGTGCCCCGGGCGATGTCGGACACCCGGGCGGGCGGGGTGAAGGAGCCGGACTCCTCACTCAGCCGCGCGATGGACTCCTCGATGCGCGAGACCGGCTGGGCGATCGCGTAGAGCTTGCGGACCTGCCAGGGCGTGCCGGGCATGGCCCGCTCCCCCGCCCGGAGGAAGGCCCGGCGCGCGACCCTGTGCGCCTGGATGTGGTCGGGGTGCCCGTAGCCGCCGTGCTCGTCGTAGCTGACCAGCACGTGCGGGCGGACCTCGCGGATGACCTGCGCCAGGAGCGTGGCGGCCTCCTCCACGTCCGCGCCCCAGAACGCCCGGGGGTGCTCGTTGGTCGGCGCGCCCATCATCCCCGAGTCCCGGTAGCGGCCGGGGCCGCCCAGGAAACGGTGGTCGCGCACGCCGAGCGCCAGACAGGCCTTGTCCAGTTCGCCGATCCGGTGCTCGCCGAGGGTGCCCTCGCGGTCGGAGGTCAGGTGCGCGAGCTCGTCGGGGATGACCTCGCCCTCCTCCCCCAGTGTGCAGGTCACCAGGGTCACACCGGCCCCCTCGGCCGCGTACTTGGCCAGGGTGGCTCCGGTGACGATGCTCTCGTCGTCGGGGTGCGCGTGCACCATCATCAGTCGCCTGTCAGTCACGTAGCGAACGATACCGGTCGCATCCGCGCGCCACCTCCCGCGTCGCACGCTCCACGGGGGCGCCGGGCCGCCGTCCGGCTCCCCGTGCGGGTGCGGCATGGGACACAATCGGCCTATGAGCTTTCCTCGCCAACAGGCCCGCACGCAGCGCTTCTCGATCGGTGTCCCCCGCGCGTTCCAGATCTCACCGGACGGACGGCGCGTCGCCTTCCTCCGGGGGCGCGACGGGGTGGACAAGGCCACCTGCCTGTGGGTGCACGACACGGAAGGGGCGGGAACGGACACGGTGGTCGCCGACCCCCGCTCCCTGGGCGCCGACGACGAGAACCTTCCGCCCGAGGAGCGGGCCCGCCGCGAGCGGCTGCGCGAGAGCGGCGGCGGGATCGTGTCGTACTCGGTGGACGAGGCGTTCACCCGCGCGGTGTTCACCCTGTCCGGACGGCTGTTCTACGTCGACCTGGTCGGCGACGACACCGCTCCGCGCGAGCTGCCCGCCGCCACCCCCGTCGTGGATCCGCGCATCAGCCCGGCGGGTGACCGGGTCGCCTACGTCAGCGGCGGCGCGGTGCGCGTCCTGGACATCGCCGCCGCCGAACCGGACCACGGCGACCGCCCGGTGGTCGAACCGGACGGCCCCGACGTCACGTGGGGCCTGGCCGAGCTGGTGGCCGCCGAGGAGATGGGGCGCTACCGGGGCTTCTGGTGGGCGCCGGACGGCTCCGCGCTCGCCGTCGCGCGCGTGGACGAGTCCGGGGTGAACACCTGGTACGTCTCCGACCCCGGCAACCCCGCCCAGGAGCCGACGGCCCTGCGCTACCCGCCCGCGGGCGGCGCCAACGCCGACGTGCGCCTGGCCGTGTTCCGGGTCGGCCCGCGCGGGGAAGGGCGGCCCGAACCGGTCTGGGTCGAGTGGGACCGCGAGGCCCTGCCCTACCTGGCCACGGTCGGCTGGACGACCGGGCCGGACGGCACGCCGACCGTGGTGTTCACCGCGCAGAGCCGAGACCAGCGCACGCTGACCCTGTTCAGCGCCGATCCCGCGACCGGCCTGGTGGTGGAGTCGCGCACCGAGTCCGACGGCGTGTGGGTCGAGCTGATGCCGGGCGTGCCCGCCTTCACCGGCGCGGGCGACCTGGTGTGGATCGGCCGCGAGGCCGGGGGCGAGCGCCGGGTCTACGTCGGCGACGCCCCGGTCAGCCCCCCGGACGTGTACGTGCGCGGCGTGGTGGACGTGGACGGCGACCGGGTCCTGTACTCGGGGTCGCCCGCCGGAAGCCCCGGGGACGTGTCGCTGTGGCTGGTCGAACTGGGCACGGGCCTGGCCGCGCCGGTGGAGGTGCCCGGGCACGGGTGCAGCAGGTCCGCGGACTCGGGCGCGCACAGCGGCCTGCGCTCGGGGCGGCTGCGCGGCGACACGCTCGTGGTGCAGCACCGGTCGATGGACTTCCCGGGCGCGCACACGGTGGTGCTGCGCGGCGCCGGTACCGAGACGCGCCGGTCCTGCTCGGAGATCGAGAGCCTGGCCGAGGCCCCGGACCTGCCGGAGCCGCGCGTGGAGTTCTGGCGCGCCGGTGAGCGCCGTATTCCGAGCGCCCTGGTGCTGCCGTCCTGGTACCGGGAGGGGCTGCGCCCGCTGCCGGTGCTGATGGCGCCCTACGGCGGCCCGCACGCCCAGCGGGTGCTCAACGCGCGCGGGGCGTACCTGACCGCCCAGTGGTACGCCGAACAGGGGTTCGCGGTGCTGATCGCGGACGGCCGGGGCACGCCGGGCCTCGGGGTGGAGTGGGAGCAGAGCGTCCACCTCGACCTGGCCGCGCCGGTCCTGGAGGACCAGGTGGCGGCGCTGGAGGACGCGGCGGAGCGGTTCGACTTCCTGGACGTGTCGCGGGTGGGCATCCACGGCTGGTCGTTCGGCGGGTACCTGGCGGCACTGGCGGTGCTGCGCCGCCCGGACGTGTTCCACGCGGCGGTGGCGGGCGCGCCGGTCATCGACTGGGAGCTGTACGACACCCACTACACCGAGCGCTACCTGGGCACGCCCGGGGGCGAACCGGAGGCCTACGGGCGCAGCTCGCTGCTGGCGGAGGCGGCCAAGCTGGAGCGCCCGCTGATGATGATCCACGGCCTGGCGGACGACAACGTGGCCTTCGCGCACACGCAGCGGATGTCGTCGGCGCTGATGGCGGCGGGGCGCCCGCACACGGTGCTGCCGCTGTCGGGGGTGACGCACTCGCCCTCGGACCCGACGGTCGCGGAGAACCTGATGCTGCTCCAGGTGGAGTTCCTCAAGGAGAACCTGCGCGGCGAGGGGTAGCGCCCGTCCCGACCCGGTGCCGCGCGCGAGGGCGCGGCACCGGGTCCGGGTCCAGGCGGCCCGGCCGTCCTCAAGGGCGGCCCCGGGGCCCTCGCGGACGCCCGCGCGCGGCGCTCAGCCGGTCCCGGTCTGCGGGGCCGCCTCCTCGCGGCTGGCGGCGATCTCCGACTCATCGGGGACCTCGATCTCCACGGGGCCGTTGAACTGGAAGAAGCCGATGATCGTGGACTCACCGTCCATGTGGGTGCCGTGGATCCCCTCGCCCTCCCAGGAGTCGTAGGCCTGGAAGTGCTGCGGGTAACCGTCGTCGCCGATCCACAGGTCGAAGGTGACCTCCCGGTCCCCGGTCCGGCCCTCGACGCGCTCGTCGGGCTCCGCGGGGTAGCTGCCGGTGTAGTGGTGTCCCACGCGCCCGGCCAGGTCCATGCCCTCGGCCATGTCCTCGGGGTAGTCGGTGACGGGGGGCGCCGACTCCCCCTGGTAACTGACCTGGCTCCCCTCGCCGAGGACGACCCGGAGCGACTCCACGGTGGACGTCCAGGCCGCCCGGGGTTCGTCCTCCAGTTCCTCCGGCGCGGGACGGTAGTAGCTCCCCTCGACCACCCCGACCAGGTTGGAGTCCGTGCGGGCCAGGACGTCGTCGGGCCCCTCGCCGATCTCCAGGGTGCGGTAGGTGGCCGGTCCTTGGTAGCTGACCTGGAGGTACCTGGGTTCGGGGTCCTCGGTGTAGGAGTGGTTGACGGGGTACCCCATCCCCGTCTCGGCGTCCCTCGACGTGGAGTAGGCCGCGAAGCTCGACGCGCCGAGGGCCAGCCCGACGGCCTCGTCCACCACCGCTTCGGTGTCCTCGGGATCGGTCAGCACGGCGGGTTCCCCGCCGTCCGCCGCGCCCTCGCCGGTGCCCGCGTCGCCCCCGGCCGCGGTCCCCCCGTCGGCGGTTCCCCCGTCGGCGGTCTCCTGACCGTCCTGGGGGCGCACGACCAGCCAGGTTCCGACCAGCGCGGCGACCAGGACGGCCGCGGCGGCGGCGAGCAGCGGCCGGCCGGAGCGGCGCACCCGGCGGGGCGCGGGCGCCTCCACGCCCCGCCACTCGGTGGCGAGCAGGCCGGGGACGACCTCGGTGACCGGGTCGCCCTGGAGCGGCTGGACCCGGGTGGCGTTCCAGCCGGAGGTGAGCCCGGCGACCACCTCGGCCGCCGTGGGCCTGCGCCCGGGGTCCTTGTCGAACGCCCGCCGCACCGGGTCCAGGAGTTCGGGCGGCACCCCGTCCAGGTCCGGCTCGCCGTTGCGGACCCGGTGGGAGACCACCTCGGCGGACTCCCGGCCGAAGGGGTCGCGGCCGGTGGCGGCGAAGGCGACCAGGCCCGCCCAGGCGAACATGTCGGAGCGGTCGCTGGCGGCCCGCCCCTCGTACTGCTCCGGCGCCACCCATCCCGGGGTGCCGAACAGGCCGCCGGTGCGGGTGAGCGCGGTGCCCTCCACCGCGCGGGCGATCCCGAAGTCGAGCACCTTCGGGCCGCTCGGGGCCAGGATGACGTTGCCGGGTTTGAGGTCGCGGTGCACCACGCCCGCCGCGTGGATGGCGGTGAGCGCCTCGGCGAGGCCGACGGCCAGGGCCAGCAGGACGCCCCCGGAGAGCGGCCCGTGCCGCCGCACGTGCTGGCGCAGGGTCAGTCCGGGCACGTACTCGGTGGCCAGCCACGGCGTGTCCGCCCGCGTGTCGGCGTCCAGGAACGCGGGCGCGCAGGCCGCGCGCACCCGCCTGACCATCTCCACCTCGCGGGCGAACCGGGCCCTGAAGTCGGGGTCGGCGGCGAAGTGGGCGTGGACGACCTTGACCGCGGCGCAGCCGCCGCCCGCGTCCAGGCCCGCGTAGACGGCCCCCATGCCGCCCGCCCCGACGCGGCCGACCACGCTGTAGCCGCCGATGCGCTCGGGGTCGGCCCCGGTGGGCGGTTCCACGCCGGGGGGAAGGCGCTTCCGGTCGAAGGCGGGAGTGGTCGCTGTGGTCAACGTGGGCCCTTCCTGGGGGTCGGGGGTCGAAGGCGGTGGGCGCGGCTCAGGAGAACGGGTCGGACTCCTGGTACACGCAGCTGTTGACGGGGACGCCGTCCACAGGGGTGGCGTCGTGCGGGGCGAGTCCCGGCGAGTCGGTGAAGCCGGGGAAGGTCTGCTCGCCGCCCGGGTTCGGTGCCACGTGGCAGAAGCCGCCGGGGTAGCCGGGGGCGATCCGCTGCTCCTCGTCCAGGGCGTCGGCGGGCAGGTAGTAGAAGACGCCGATGGTGACGGCGCCGACGATCGTCACGGTGAACTCGGCCACGGGGTCGTCCGGGTCGAGTTCGGCGAGCACGCCCCGGCTGCCGGGCCGGGAGAAGTCGAGGTGGTCCTGCTCGGGGGTGATCTGCCCCACCCAGGCGAAGTCGTCGTTGTGGACGCTCAGGCGGCCGAAGTCGGGGAGGTACTCGGCGGTGGCCGTGACGGTGATCGAGTTCGTGAAGCGCTCGCCGCGGGTGAGGGTCAGCCGCAGCTGGTCCAGCGCCTCGCCCTCCCCTCCCGCGGGTTCGAGCGTGCGGACCAGTCGGGCGCTGTCGCCGGGGACGGGCTCCACGGCCACGGTCCCGGTGGCGTACAGGTCCCGGTACTCGGCGGGGACGTCCTCCCCCGCGCCGCCCCGTCCCGCGCCGTCGCCGGTGTCCGAGGCGGGGGTGCCGCCGCCCGGCGCCGCGGGCCCCTCCTCCCCCGCCCCGGAGAGGGCGGTCAGCCCCGTCCCGGCCAGCACGGCGAGCGCGAGTCCGGCCGCGCCGACCGCCAGGGGCCGCTGGTTGCGGCGCGCCCAGGAGCGCCGGGGCGGGGCGTGGAAGCGCCAGAGGTCGGTCCGTCCGTCGTCGGGGGCGACGGCGCCGGTCCAGGCCCGGGCCACGAGCCGGGGAAGGTCCGCGCCGGTGTCCGTACCGGGGCCGGTGGCAGCGCCCCCGGGAGCGCCCGCCGGAGGAACGTCGGCCGCGGGAACGCCCGCCGGGGCCCCCGCCGCGGAGGGGCCCGCCCCGTCCGGGGCGGCGCGCAGCAGCGCGGCCGTCTCCCGCAGCGCGGCGGCAGCGTCCGGCCGCCGCGCGGGGTCCTTGTCCAGGGCCCGCTCCACCAGCGCGCGCAGGGCCCCGGGAAGGCCCTCCAGGTCAGGCGGCTCCGACAGCACGCGCGGCACCAGGGTGTCGGTGCCGCCCGCGCCGAACGGGTTGCGCCCGGTGGCGGCGAAGGCCGTCAGCCCGCCCCAGGCGAACATGTCGGAGCGGTCGGTGGCCTCACCGCCCGCGTACTGCTCCGGGGAGGTCCAGCCCGGCGTGCCGACCAGTCCGCCGGTCCGGGTGAGCGCGGTGCCGTCGACCGTCCGCGCGATACCGAAGTCCAGCACCCTCGGACCGGCCGGGGACAGGATCACGTTGCCGGGCTTGAGGTCGCGGTGCACCACGCCCGCGCCGTGGATCGCGGTCAGGGCCTCGGCCACGCCCAGCGCGAACGCGGTGAGGGCCGCTCCGGTGAGCGGTCCGCGGGCCCGCACACGGGCGTCCAGGGTCGGTCCGGGGACGTACTCGGTGGCCAGCCAGGGGACCTCGGCACGGGTGTCGGCGCCCAGGAAGCCGGGCAGGCAGGCCGCGCGCACCCGGCGTACCAGGGCGACCTCCCGGGCGAAGCGCTCCCGGAACTCACCGTCGCCCGCGTAGACCCGGTGCACGCACTTGACCGCCACCCGCCGGTCGGCGTCGTCCAGCGCCGCGTAGACCACGCCCATGCCGCCCGAACCGATCCGGCCCACCACCCGGAAGGGGCCGATGCGCCGGGGCTCGTCGGAGGCGAGCGGTAGCACGCCGGGAGGCAGGGGAGGCGGCGCGGAACCGGGGTGCATGGGCGAGGGGGCAGCGCTCATGTGGCGTGGACGACCTTCTGTTGTCGGGGGTTCGGGTGGGACCGCGGGGGCACGAACGGCGCCGGAGACCGGAGCGGCAGGCGATCACCAACCTAGGACACGGCCGCGACGGTCGTGGTTCTCGTCCGCTCCACCCGATCCACCGGATCCTCGACCGCCGCCGGACCGACCGGGACCGGAGCCCGCGCTCCACCGACACGGCGCACCGCCCGCGCCCCACACCCCGCACCGGCCCGCGACGTGCTCCGCCGACACGTCGCGACGCCGCGCCCGCCCCGCCCGGCCGTCCCCGCGGCCCGGGCATAGCCTGGCCGTATGCGTTCCTCCACCGCTCCGCGCGCCCTCGCCGCGCTGCTGGCCGACCTGGTCTGCGTGCTGGCCTTCGTCGTGATCGGCAGGACCGACCACGGGACCGGCACGGCCCTGGCCGAGATCGCCTGGACCGCGTGGCCCTTCGCCGCCGGGACCGTCCTGGGCTGGGCGGTCACCCGCGCCTGGACCGCCCCTGTCCGGATCTGGCCGACGGGCGTGTTCGTGTGGGCCGTGACCGTGGTCGGGGGGATGGCGGTGCGCGTGTTCCTCGGGGAGGGCGCCCCGACCAGCTTCGTCATCGTCACCTCCCTGTTCCTCGCCGCGACCATGCTCGGCTGGCGCGGGGTGGCGCTTCTCATCGCGAGGAGGAGACAGCGCCGCGCCTGAGGCGGAAGACTGGGTCGCGGAACGCAACCTCCCTCACGAAGGAGCCCCCGTGGCCGATCCCGTCACCCTCGCCATCGCCGCCGCCGTCGTCACCGGCGCGGTCGGCAAGATCACCGAGGCGGCGACCGAAGGCACCGTCGCCGCCTTCAAGTCCCTGCGCAAGGCGGTCTTCGCGCGCTTTCGCTCCGACCCCGAATCCCAGCAGGTCCTGGACGACGCCCTCCTGGAGCCGGAGGACCCCGAGGCGCTGGCCGCCGTCGCCGAGCGCCTGGAGCGGGCGGAGGGCGAGGACCCCGCCGTGCGCGCGCTGATGGGGGAACTGCGCCGCGAGTTCGTCCAGGAGGGCGACGGGGCCGTGCACAACAGCATCCAGGGGGACGTCAGCGGCCAGGCGCGCGTGTTCCAGGGCCGCGACTTCCACGGGGACATCCACCTGTAAGAGGTCGCACCGCGGAGCGTTCGTAAGCTGGAACGGATGAACGAGCACCCCGCACCCCAGTTCCCTCCCTCCGGCGCCGTCCGCGGTCCCGCCTCCCGCGAGCCCGCGGACGGAGCCGGCGAGGACGAGGCGCGCGAGGTGGGCGTGGGCCCGTGGGAGGGCCCCTGGCCCGAGGGCGACCACTACGATCCCGAGCTGCTGGCGGGCGGCGACCGCCGCAACGTCGTGGACCGCTACCGGTACTGGCGGCGCGAGGCGATCGTGGCCGACCTCGACACCGTGCGCCACCCCTTCCACGTCGCCGTGGAGAACTGGACGCACGACTTCAACATCGGCTCGGTCGTGCGCACCGCCAACGCGTTCGGGTGCGCGGCCGTGCACATCGTGGGCCGCCGCCGCTGGAACAAGCGCGGCGCGATGGTGACCGACCGCTACCAGCACGTCCACCACCACCCCGACACCGAGGCGCTGGTGGCGTGGGCCGAGGAGCGCGGCCTGGCGCTGCTCGGCGTGGACAACCTGCCGGGTTCGGTGCCGCTGGAGACCTACCCGCTGCCCAGGAACGCCGTGCTGGTGTTCGGGCAGGAGGGCCCGGGGCTCTCCGAGGAGGTCCGGCGGGTGTGCCGGGCGGTGCTGTCGATCTCCCAGTTCGGTTCGACCCGGTCGATCAACGCCGGGGCCGCGGCCGCGATCGCCATGCACGCCTGGGTGCGGGCCCACGTGTTCGACCAGCCGGTCCCGGCCGCCTTCCCCGCGGACGCCCCGACCCCCACCACGGCGCTGTCGTGATGGTTCCGTGATCTACCATGGTCGAAAGGCCCCTATCAGAGAGATTTCGGGATGAGTCCAACCGTCACAGCAGCCTCCCGTACCGCCACGATCGACGACGTCGCCGGTGTCGCGCGCGTTCTGGCCAGGTCAGCGCAGGAGGACCCGCTCTTCCGGTGGCTGTTCCCCGACGACGAGATGCGGATGGCCCGGACCCGCCGCTTCTTCGCCCTGACCGCGGGCTTCGGCTACGTCCCCTCGGGCGGCACACGGGTCGCCGAGACCAGGGACGGCGGCGAGGACGCGCCGGTGGTGCGCGGCGCGGCGCTGTGGGCTCCGCCCACCGCCAACCCCGAGGGTCAGCTGGTGTCACTGCGCACCTGGCCGCACTGGGGCCCCCTGATCGGCCGCACCCGGCTGGCCGCGTTCGTGCGCGTGTTCGCCGAGTGGAAGCTGGCCGCACCCCAGGAGCCCCACCTGTACCTGGCGGCGCTGGGTGTGGACCCGGCCGTCGCCGGCACCGGCGTCGGCGGCGGGCTGCTCACCTCGGGTCTGGACCGCGCCGACTCCGAGGGGCTGCCGGTGTTCACCCAGACGCTCAACCCCAAGACCGTCGGCTTCTACGAGCGGTTCGGGTTCCGGCTGGTCCGGGAGGCGCAGAGCCCCGAGGCGGGAACCAACTACTTCCTGCTGCGCGAACCCTCCTGAGGCCCCGCGGACCCGCTGCCCCCTCCCGGGGGCCGTCCCTCCCGGGGAGCCGTCCTTTCCCGGGAAAACGCCCCACCCGCGACGGTCGCGCGCCCTACCATGAGCGGTGATCGGAGCCCCAGGCACAGGGGGACCCCGGCCCCAGGGAAGAGGCAGCGCCCGTGACCCTCACAGCGGTACAGCCGGTCCGCACCGCGACCATGAACGACGTGCCCGCCGTGGCCCGGGTTCTGGGCCGCGCCCTCTACCACGACCCGCTCTTCCGATGGCTCTTCCCGGACGACGACCTGCGCATGGCGCAGAACTTCCGCGCGTGCGCGCTGCTGGCCGGGTTCGGGCACGTCCCCGGCGGCCACGCCACCGTGGCGGAGTCCCCGGAGGGCCCCGCGCGCGTCCCGGTGGTGCGGGGCGCGGCCCTGTGGACCCCGCCCGACGCGGGTCGGGAGGGGGCCGCGGTCCCGCTGCGGTCGCTGCCGCACTGGTTCAGCCTGGTGGGGCTGTCCCGGCTGCCGGAGCTGACCTGGTACAACGGCGAGGTCAGGGCGTCCGTGCCGGAGGGGCCGCACTGGTACCTGTGCGTGCTGGGCGCCGACCCCGCGGCGGACGGGACCGACACGGGGGCGCGGCTGCTGCGCGAGGGCCTGGCCCGGGCCGACGCGGACGGCGTGCCGGTCTACCTGGAGACGGCGGACCCGGCGAACATCGGCTACTACGAGGACTACGACTTCCGGGTGGTGCGGGCGGTCCACCCCCCGGCGGCCCCCTCGACCTACTGCATGCTGCGCCCCGCCGCCTCCTGAGGCCCGCCCGTCCGGCGGCTCCGCCGCCCCGGGCGTTCCGGCGCCCGCGGAGCCCTGGCGCCTTCGGAACCGGCCGGGGGCGGGCCGTGGGCGGCCCCGGGACGCAACCCGGACGGATCGGGGCCTTCTGATCCACCGCACCCCCTGACAGGATGGGCGCGTGGACATCCGAGGAATCTCCCACCACACCGACGGCGTGTCCGAGGACGCGGCGGCGCGCGACATGCGCGTCATCCGCGAGGACCTGCACTGCACCTCGGTGATGCTGATCGGCGCCGACACCGGACGGCAGCGGGCCGCCGCCCGCGCCGCCCTGGAGGCGGGCCTGGACGTGTGGGTGCGCCCGCAGCCGGAGAACCCGCCGGTCGCGGAGCGGCTGGAGCACCTGGCCGCCACCGCCCGCATGGCCGAGGAACTGCGCCTGGAGCACCCGGAGCGCGTGACCCTCATGGTCGGCACCGAGTTCTCGCTGACCTCCCCCGGCCTGCTTCCCGGGGCGGGTGAGTTCGCCCGGCTCCAGTTCATCACCCGCCCGTGGCTGCGCCGCCCCTTCGAGCGGAGGATGCGGCGCAGGCTCGCCTCGCTGCTCTCCGCGGCCCTGGACGTGGCCCGCGAGCACTTCGGGGGGCCGGTGACCTACGGGGCCGGGGCCTGGGAGGAGGTGGACTGGTCGGGCTTCGACCTGGCCGGGGTGAACCTGTACCGGGCCGGGACCGACGCCGACGCCTACGAACGGCGTCTGGACGCCCTCCGGGACGGCTGCGGCAAGCCCCTGGTGATCACCGAGTTCGGCTGCGGCGCCCACGACGGGGCCGACCTGCGGGGGGCCGCGTCCTTCCTCGCGGTGAACTGGTTCGCCGACCCGCCGCGCCTGCGCCGGGGCACCGCGCGCAACGAGGCCGTGCAGGCCGGATACCTGGACGCGCTGCTGGGGCTGTACCGGGAGCGGGGGGTGCACGGCGCGTTCGTGTTCACGTTCGCCATGCCGGGCTTCCCGCACAGCGAGGACCCCGTGTACGACCTGGACGCGGCCGGGTTCGGCGTGGTGCGCACGGCCGGGGACGACCCGTCGTCCTGGGAGCCCAAGGAGGCCTTCCACACGGTCGCGCGGCGCTATCGCACCTGAGGCGGCGGCCGCCGTCCCGTGGCGAGCCACGGTGCTCCCGAGGCCCGGCGCGACCCGCAGGTGACGTCGGGTTCTCCTGGGAGGACGTCCGGAGCGTGGACACCTGGCGGACGTCCCCGAGATCGCCGACCGGCTCAGAGAACTCATGCCGCCCGCTGAGTGACCCCGGGAAACGGCGGCCCTCACGCTGTCGGCCGCGCCCGGAGGCGTCGGTCTCCGCGTTTTCCCCACGCCCGGACCCGGCAGCCGCTACCTTCGTGCCATGGACATGCATCTGCACCTGCACGACGGCCTCCACGCCCTGATCAGGGAGGTCGCGGAGCAGGACGGCGTCAGCGTCGAGGCCGCGGTGGTCACCGCCGTCGAGGACTTCGTCGCGAGCCGCCAGACACACAGGATCCCGAAGCAGTCCCGGGAGGCGGTGGAGCAGGACGCCCAACCGCCCCACCGCCCGGCGGAGTGACCTCCGCGAACGGCGACGGGCCGCGCCCCCGAAGGAGCACGGCCCGTGCGGTGCGACAGGGGTCGGCGGTCAGCCGACGCCCTTGCTGAGCGAGCCCAGCAGGTCGCGGTTGAGCTGCGAGATCGTGTCCAGCGGGATGCCCTTCGGGCAGACCGCGGCGCACTCACCGATGTTGGTGCAGCCGCCGAAGTCCTCCTCGTCCTGCTGGTTGATCATCTTCACCACGCGCGAGGCCCGCTCGGGCTGTCCCTGCGGGAGCATGCCCAGGTGCGTGACCTTCGCGGCGGTGAACAGCATGCTGGAGGCGTTCGGGCAGGCCGCCACGCACGCGCCGCAGCCGATGCAGGTCGCGGCGTCGAACGCGCGGTCCGCGTCCGGCTTCGGGATCGGGTTGGCGTGGGCGTCGGGCGCGGTACCCGTCGGGGCGCTGATGTAGCCGCCCGCCTGGATGATGCGGTCGAACGCGCCGCGGTCCACGACCAGGTCCCTGACGACCGGGAACGCCTTGGCCCGCCACGGCTCCACCGTGATGGTGTCGCCGTCGTTGAAGCTGCGCATGTGCAGCTGGCAGGTCGTGGTGCGCTCGGGGCCGTGCGCCTCACCGTCGATCACGACACCGCAGGCACCGCAGATGCCCTCACGGCAGTCGTGGTCGAAGGCGACCGGGTCCTCGTTCTCCAGCGTGAGCTTCTCGTTGAGGACGTCGAGCATCTCCAGGAACGACATGTCCGGGGAGACGTCGGTGAGCTTGTACGTGGCCAGCCGACCCTCGTCGCCCGGCCCCTTCTGACGCCATACGCGCAGGGTGATGTTCACTTGTAGCTCCGCTGCTTCATCTCGACGTACTCGTACTCCAGGGCTTCCTTGTGGAGCACGGGCTTGCTGTCATCGCCGCCGAACGCCCAGGCGGCCACGTAGGCGAACTCGTCGTCGTGACGCAGCGCCTCGCCGTCCTCGGTCTGGCTCTCGGCGCGGAAGTGGCCGCCGCAGGACTCGCGGCGGTGCAGGGCGTCGATGCACATGAGCTCGCCCAGCTCCAGGAAGTCGGCCACGCGGTTGGCCTTCTCCAGGGCCTGGTTGAACTCCTCGTTGGTCCCCAGCACCTTGACATCGCGCCAGAACTCGGCGCGCAGCGCCCGGATGAGCTCGATGGCCTTGGTCAGGCCCTCCTCGCTGCGCTCCATGCCGCAGTACTCCCACATGATGTGGCCGAGCTCCTTGTGGAAGGAGTCGACGGTGCGGGAGCCCTGGACGGAGAGCAGCTTGTCGATGCGGGAGGTCACCTGCTCCTTGGCCGCCACGGCCTCGGGGTGCGACTCGTCGAGGGCCTCGAACGGGCCCGACGACAGGTAGTCGTTGATGGTGTTGGGCAGGACGAAGTAGCCGTCCGCCAGCCCCTGCATCAGCGCGCTCGCGCCCAGGCGGTTGGCGCCGTGGTCGGAGAAGTTGGCCTCACCGGTTACGAACAGGCCCGGGATGGAGCTCTGGAGGTCGTAGTCGACCCACAGTCCGCCCATGGTGTAGTGCACGGCCGGGTAGATGCGCATCGGAACCTCGTACGGGTTCTCGCCGGTGATGCGCTGGTACATGTCGAACAGGTTGCCGTACTTGGCCTCGACGGCGTCCTGCCCCATGCGCGCGATGGCGTCGGCGAAGTCCAGGTAGACGCCCAGACCGCCGGGGCCCACGCCGCGGCCCTCGTCGCAGACGTTCTTGGCGGCGCGGGAGGCGATGTCGCGCGGCACCAGGTTGCCGAAGGCCGGGTAGATGCGCTCCAGGTAGTAGTCGCGCTCCTCCTCCGGGATCTGGCGCGGGTCACGGGTGTCCCCGTGCGCCTTGGGCACCCAGATGCGGCCGTCGTTGCGCAGCGACTCGCTCATCAGGGTCAGCTTGGACTGGTAGTCGCCGCTGACCGGGATGCAGGTCGGGTGGATCTGCGTGTAGCACGGGTTGGCGAAGAGCGCGCCCTTGCGGTGCGCGCGCCAGGTCGCGGTGACGTTCGAGCCCATCGCGTTGGTCGACAGGAAGAACACGTTGCCGTAGCCGCCGGTGGCCAGCACCACGGCGTCGGCGAAGTGCGTTTCGATCTCACCGGTGACCATGTCGCGGACGATGACGCCGCGCGCGCGGCCGTCCACGACGATGACTTCCAGCATCTCGTGGCGGGTGTGCATCTTGACGCTGCCCGCCGCGATCTGGCGCTCCAGGGCCTGGTAGGCGCCGATGAGCAGCTGCTGACCCGTCTGGCCGCGCGCGTAGAACGTACGCGAGACCTGCACGCCGCCGAAGGAGCGGTTGTCGAGCAGGCCGCCGTACTCGCGGGCGAAGGGCACGCCCTGGGCGACGCACTGGTCGATGATCTCGACGCTGGTCTGGGCCAGGCGGTAGACGTTCGACTCGCGGGAGCGGAAGTCGCCGCCCTTGACGGTGTCGTAGAACAGCCGGTAGATGCTGTCGCCGTCGTTGCGGTAGTTCTTGGCGGCGTTGATGCCGCCCTGGGCCGCGATGGAGTGCGCGCGGCGCGGGCTGTCCTGGTAGCAGAACGAGGTGACCTTGTAGCCCGCCTCGCCCAGGGTCGCGGCCGCGGAGGCGCCGGCCAGGCCGGTGCCCACCATGATCACCGAGAGCTTGCGCCGGTTCGCGGGGTTGACCAGCTTGGCCGAGAAGCGCCGCTTGTCCCAGCGCTCGTTGATCGGGCCCTCGGGGGCCTTCTCGTCCCGGATCGGCTCGCCGACGCGGTAGAAGTCGTTGTCAGACAATTAACCCACCAGTCCAAAGGTGACCGCCAGAGGCGGGAGCAGGAAGCCGACCGTCACGATCAGCGACAGACCCACGGCGACCGCGTTGAGCTTGCCCTGACGGCTGGCCTGGTTGGCGCCGAGGGTGGCCAGGGCGCTCCAGATGCCGTGCCGCAGGTGCAGGCCCACGGCGATCACGGACAGGATGTAGAACAGGGTCACGTACCAGAACTCGGGCTGGAACCCGTTCACGAGCCGCTCGTAGGGGCTGTCGGACGCGCCGCCGGGGGCGATGGTGTTCGTGGTCAGGTGCAGGATGTGGAAGACCACGAACAGCGCGACCAGGATGCCGCCGTAGCGCATGGTGTAGGAGGCGTAGCTGCGGGCCACCCTCTTCTTCACCTGGTAGCGCTGGGCCGCCGGACGCGCTCTGCGGGCGCGGGCCCACAGCGTCACCGCCGCGTAGATGTGGATCAGGACGCTCGCCAGCAGGACGATGCGGAAGATCCACAGGAATCCGCTCTCGGGCAGCAGCGGGTAGCCCAGCTCCCGGAGGCTGTGGGCGTAGCCGTCGAAGGCCTCCTGGCCCGAGAACACTTTCAGGTTGCCGTACATGTGCGCGATCAAATACAGCACGAGGATCGCCCCGGTGATCGCCATCGCTGCCTTGAGCGCCACCGTGGACCCGTAGGCCGTAGACCGCTTCTTGGTCAAGGTACTGTTCGCCACAGCCTGTCACTGTAAGTTCTGGTTAAGTCGGCGTCCAAGTCATCAGGACGCTGGAGTCGATAGACGTAGGCTATGGAACATGCAGTTCCAGCAGCTGGCCTACTTCGTCGCGGTGGCCCGCACACGCCATTTCACCCGCGCAGCAGAGCTTTCGCGCGTCGCGCAGCCCAGTCTGAGCAAGCAGATCCGCAGCCTCGAACAGGAGCTGGGCGCGCCGTTATTCAGTCGTGCCCGGGGAAACATCACACTCACACCGGCCGGCGAGGCGCTGCTTCCGCTCGCCCAGCGCATGCTCGCCGACCTGGAGACGGCCCGGCGCGAGGTCGCCGAACTGGCCGGGGTGCGCCGGGGCCGCGTGCGGCTCGGCGCGACCCCGTCGCTGTGCGCGGGGCTGCTGGCCGACGTGCTCGCGGACTTCCATACCCGCTTCCCCGGCATCGAACTCCAGGTGGAGGAGAGCGGCTCGCGCGACCTCATCCGCGACCTGGGGCGGGGCGAGCTGGACCTGGCGCTGATCATCTTGCCGCTGCACAGCAGCGACCCCGACTTCTCCACGACGCCGATCCTGCGGGAGAACCTGGTGGTGGCGAGTCCGATGTCGGGCCCCTCCCCCAACGGGCGGGCCTCGATCCGCATCACCGAGCTGCGGGGCCGCCCGCTGGTGATGTTCCGGCGCGGCTACGACGTGCGCGAGGCGACGCTGCGCGCGTGCCGGGCGTCCGGGTTCGAGCCCGAGCTGGCCGTGGAGGGCGGGGAGATGGACGCCGTGCTGCGGTTCGTGGAGGCGGGCATGGGGCTGGCGGTGGTGCCGAGCATGGTGCTGCGCAACCGGCAGAGCCTGCGCGGAACCCCGCTGGCCCGGCCGCGCCTGCTGCGGACGGTGGCGCTGGCGCGGCGCCGGGACGTGGAGCCCTCGCACTCGGCGGAGGCGTTCCGCCGCCACCTCAACGGCTACCTGCTGGGCATGTCGCCGCAGGACCTGGGCCCGGACCTGGAGGTCCTGCTCTCGCGCGGGGACGAGGCGGACTGACCCGCCGGGCCCCTCCCCGGAGGACGAGTCGTCCTGCCCCGTCGGACCCCTCCCCGGAGGCCTCGCCCAGAAGCTCGCCCAGGAGGGTGACCGCGCCCCTTCGCCACGGGCCGGGGCCACTGGCGTCACACCAGCGACGCTTCCGGCCGGTCCGAACCCGGCACCCGGCACCCGGCACCCGGCACCCGGCGGCGGACACTGCACAACCGCCCCCGCTCCCGCACCCGCGCCCTCCGCGCGCCTGCTGGAGCGCCCCGCCCCGGGGCGACCGCTGCCGGATTCCGGCGGCCAACTCCTTTACCACACGCCACCGGTGCCCCTGAAACAACGGGATCGCCATAAGGGATTTATGGCTCCTCAACCTGGCAAAACACACCAAACAAGCCCTCAGAAGTGGCGCATTTCACATAGCTTTCCCCGACGCCTCCTGCCCTCTGGGACGTGACCGTGATCACAACGTCCTAACGTTGCGTTGCGGGACGGTTCGCCACGGCTCCTCCCCGCGGCCGTCCGGCGCGGCGGTCGCGGCCGAAGCAGGCGGGTACCGCGCCCCGCCCGACCGGGACCTTCCCACAGGAGGTGCAAGACAACGGTGACAGCGACCGAGAACGCAGGCCCCGGGGGCGGCCGGGCACGCATCCCCCAACGAACCCTGCGCACCGACAACTGGTGGCTCGGCCCCCTCCTCACCGCGCTGGGGCTGGCCACCTTCGTCGTCTACGCGACCCTGCGGGTGTTCCAGCAGGACCACTACTGGGTCCAGGAACACCACTACCTGACCCCGTTCTACTCGCCGTGCATCGCGCAGCAGTGCGCGCCCGACGCGGCCCTGTTCGGACGCCTGCCGGTGGAGTTCCCGCCGCTCATCCCCTACGCCCTGGTCAGCCTGCCGATCCTGCTGCTGTTCCGGCTGACCTGCTACTACTACCGCAAGGCCTACTACCGCTCGTTCTGGTTCTCGCCCCCGGCGTGCGCCGTGCGCGAGCCCCACGGCGCCTACACCGGCGAGACCCGCCCGCTGATGCTGGTCCAGAACGGCCACCGCTACTTCTTCTACGCGGCCTTCGTCATCACGCTCATCAACACGTGGGACATGCTGATCGCCTTCTTCCACGGCACCGAGGGCGGCTTCGGCGTCGGGTTGGGCAACCTGATCATGCTCCTCAACGTGCTCATGCTGTGGGGCTACACGCTCAGCTGCCACTCGTGCCGCCACATCTTCGGCGGACGGCTGCGCAGCTTCGGCAGGCACCCCGTCCGCTACTGGATGTGGGGCCGCCTGTCCGTGCTCAACCACCGGCACATGTACTTCGGCTGGCTGAGCATCGCGACCCTGATCCTCACGGACGCCTACATCGCCCTGATCGCCAGCGGCGCCATCAACGACCTGCGCATCCTCAACTGAGCCAAGGGGAAGGAAGGCACGACCAGATGCCCCCCACAGCAGAACCCGGGATCACCCGGTACGCCTACGACGTCGTGGTGATCGGGGCGGGCGGAGCCGGGCTGCGGGCCGCGATCGCCGCCCGCGAGCAGGGCAAGCGCACCGCGGTCATCTCCAAGTCGCTGTTCGGCAAGGCCCACACCGTGATGGCCGAGGGCGGCGCGGCGGCCGCCCTGGGCAACGCCAACCCCGACGACGGGTGGCGCGTGCACTTTCGCGACACCGTCCGAGGCGGCAAGTTCCTCAACGATCCGCGCATGGCCGAACTGCACGCCCGCGAGGCGCCCGAGCGCATCCTCGAACTGGAGTACTGGGGCGCGCTCTTCGACCGCACGGCCGAGGGAAAGATCAGCCAGCGCAACTTCGGCGGCCACGAGTACCCGAGGCTGGCGCACGTGGGCGACCGCACCGGCCTGGAGATGATCCGCACCCTCCAGCAGCGGGTCGTCGCGCTCCAGCAGCAGGACGCCGCGGAGCTGGGCGACCCCGAGGCGCGCATCCGCGTGTTCGCCGAGACCGCGATCACCCGGCTCATCACCGAGGACGACGCACCCGGCACCGGTGCCGGTACCGGTACCGGTACCGGTGCGACGGCAGTGGACGCGGCCGCGTGGGCGGAGGGCGGCGCGGGCGGGGCCACCGCCGTGGCCCCGGGCGCGGGCGGGGACGCGGGCGTGGACCCGGCCGGGGACGGAAGGACGCCGGGCCGGATCGTCGGCGCGTTCGGCTACCGCCGGGTGGACGGCGGGTTCGTCCTGTTCGAGGCGCCCTCGGTGGTCCTGGCCACCGGCGGCATCGGCAAGGCCTTCCGCACCACCTCCAACTCCTGGGAGTACACCGGCGACGGCCACGCGCTGGCGCTGCGGGCCGGGGCCTCCCTGATCAACATGGAGTTCGTCCAGTTCCACCCCACCGGGATGGTCTGGCCGCCGTCGGTGAAGGGCATCCTCGTCACCGAGTCGGTGCGCGGGGACGGCGGCGTGCTGCGCAACTCCGAGGGCAGGCGGTTCATGTTCGACTACGTGCCGGACGTGTTCCGCTCCCAGTACGCCGAGAGCGAGGAGGAGGCCGACGGCTGGTACGACGACCCCGCCAAGCACCGCAGGCCGCCGGAGCTGCTGCCCCGCGACGAGGTCGCGCGGGCGATCAACACCGAGGTCAAGGAGGGGCGGGGCTCGCCGCACGGCGGCGTGTTCCTGGACGTGTCCACGCGCCTGCCCGCCGAGGAGATCGTCAAGCGGCTGCCGTCCATGCACCACCAGTTCAAGGAGCTGGCGGACGTGGACATCACCGCCGAGCCCATGGAGGTGGGCCCCACCTGCCACTACGTGATGGGCGGGGTACGGGTGGACGCCGACACCGCCGCCTCCGACGTGCCCGGGCTGTTCGCGGCCGGTGAGGTGGCGGGCGGCATGCACGGCTCCAACCGGCTGGGCGGCAACTCCCTGTCGGACCTGCTGGTGTTCGGGCGCCGGGCCGGGCTGGGCGCGGCGGCCTACGTGGACGGGCTCGGCGACCGGCCCGCACCGGCCGGTCTCCTGGACCGGGCGGCGGAGGAGGCGTCCTCGTACGCGCTGCACTTCCTCGAACCGGGCGGCGGCGAGAACCCGTACACGCTGCACGCCGAACTCCAGGAGACCATGAACGACCTGGTGGGCATCATCCGCAGGGGCCCGGAGATGGAGCGGGCCCTGGAGCGGCTGGAGGAGCTGGCGGAGCGGTCGCGCACGGTCAGCGCGCCGGGCGACCGGGTCTACAACCCGGGCTGGCACCTGGCGCTGGCCCTGCCCAACATGGTCCTGGTCTCGCGCGCGGTGGCCGCGGCCGCCCTGGAGCGCACGGAGTCGCGCGGCGGGCACACCCGCGAGGACTTCCCCGGCATGTCGGCCGGGTGGCGGCGGGTGAACCTGGCGGTGCGGGCCGACCGCTCCGACCGGGTGTCGCTGTCGCGGCTCGCGCTCGCCGACATCCCGGCCGGGCTGCTCGCCCTCTTCGAACGCGACGAGCTGGCCAAGTACCTGACGGAGGAGGAGCTGCCCGCGGCGGGCGCGGCGGGGGCGGCGGACGGCGCGGCCGAGGAGGGCCAGTCATGAGCGAGCGTGTGTTCCGGGTGTGGCGGGGTTCGGGCGAGGGCGGGCTCGCCGAGTACCGGGTCGAGGTCAACGAGGGCGAGGTGGTGCTCGACGTGCTGCACCGCCTCCAGGCCACGCAGACCCCGGACCTGGCGGTGCGGTGGAACTGCAAGGCGGGCAAGTGCGGTTCGTGCTCGGTGGAGATCAACGGCCGTCCCCGGCTGTCGTGCATGACGCGGATGAGCGTGTTCGAGGACGACGAGGTGGTGACGGTGACGCCGATGCGCGCCTTCCCGGTGGTCCGGGACCTGGTGTGCGACGTGTCGTACAACTACCAGAAGGCGCGGGAGATCCCCTCGTTCACCCCGGATCCGGCCAAGGCTCCGGGTGACTTCCGGATGAGCCAGGAGGACGTGGAACGCCAGCAGGAGTTCCGCAAGTGCATCGAGTGCTTCCTGTGCAACAACACCTGCCACGTGATCCGCGACCACGAGGAGAACAAGGAGCACTTCTCGGGGCCGCGCTACCTCATGCGGGTGGCGGAGCTGGAGATGCACCCCGAGGACACCGCCGACCGCAGGCTCATCGCCCAGGAGGAGTTCGGGCTGGGGTACTGCAACATCACCAAGTGCTGCACTGAGGTATGCCCGGAGAACATCCGCATCACCGACAACGCGCTGATCCCGCTCAAGGAGCGGGTGGTGGACCGCAAGTACGACCCGCTGGTGTGGCTGGGGTCCAAGATCGGCGTGCGGCCCAAGGACACCCCGCCGGTGCCCAACGTCGGTCGGTACTCGGACCTGACCTGATCTGACCTGGTCTGAGGCCGGTCCCGTCCGCCGACCCGGGGGTGCGTTCCCGGGTCGGCGAACGGGTGGGCGGACGGGGCGCTCCGCTGTACGCCCCGTCCGGGTCGGCGGACAGGGCGCGAACCCGAACCGGCCCCGCCGCATCCCCTGGCCGTTTCGGCTGGAGGGTTGTCGGGGCGCGGGCCGGGATCCTCCCCCGTCTGGGCGGCGTTCACGCCGTCGCGCCCTGCCGCTGCTGGAGCAGGAGGCGGATGCGGGAGGTCAGTTCGTCCCACTCGCCGGACTGAGCGGGTGCGGGCGCTGGTCGCGGGGGCCCGACGACGCCGAACCGGGGCACGGGGCCGCCGAGCAGGTCACCGCCGGGGTCCTCCCGCCACTGCCGGACGATGGCGGCGGCGCGTATTCGGGCCTGCTCGAACGCGCGGCGCACCTCCTCGGTCTCGGTCTCACCGGGGTTGGGAGCGGAGCCGGGCCCGCCGGGTGCGGGGGTTCGGGGCGCGGGTTCGCGGGGTTCTGGCTTGCGGGGTGCGGGAACCCGGGTCTCGGCGGCGCGGAGGCTTTCGTGGGCGGTGAAGTAGGGGCGCACGAGGGCGACTTCCTCTGCGTCGATCTGTTCGCTGGGCGGCCTGAGTCGCGGCGCGGGAACCCTGGTGCGCGCGGGCGTTTGGCGAGGCCCGGGAGACGCGGGAGGTTCGGGAGCCGCGCGACGTGAGGGGACCCGGTTCCGGCTGGCCTGCACGGGAGCAGGGGGCCGCGAGGGAGCGTAGCGGCGGACGCGGGTGGAGCGTCGTCGGCGGCCGACGACGGTGGAGTGGCGTCGGCGGCCGACGACGGTGGAGTGGCGTCCGCACGGGGAGGAGAAGAACGCGATCAGCGGGCCGAGGGCACGGCTGAGAAGCGCAGCGCTAAACTGGCGCATGCTGGCAATTCCTTGGGTTAAAGGTACTTAGTTGCTGGCCACGACCCCGGGCGGTGGGAAACCGTCGCGGGGTCTTTCGGCGTCTGGAGTTGTGTGTTCGGGTAGAAGATTAGGGCACACCGCGCGCGATGGCGAACTTTTCTTCGAACCCGGTTTGAAAAAACCGCCCGGTCGAACATAAGCCCAGATCAGAGCGCGCGCCGGAAAAGGACAGGTGAGTTTTCACCCTCCACCAGACTTATCCTATTCGCCCGAATTGGAATCATTTGTGAGCGCTATGGCGGGTATGAAGAAGGGCAGCGCCTCACGTGGAGGCACTGCCCTTGGTCAGGTGGCCGCTAGCCGTGGAGCTTGAGGGAGTCCAGGAGCGCCGTCCACTCGCTGGCGGCGAACTCCAGCTGCCCCAGCTCGCGGTTCTGGGTGTCGCGTACGTCCGCGCCTCCCGGGTGCTCGCGCGCCTCGACACAGTTCGAATGGTTGGGGCTGTAGCTGCTCTTGTGCCAGTCGTTCATACCAGTTCCCTGAGTGCGTCAAGTGAGTGTCTGGCAGGGAGCGCCACCGCCAGCGCATCCGTCATGAGTGCGTGCAACCGCTCATGGGAGTGGGCCGCATGGATGACGTTACCGTCTGGGTTGTCGCTCGTGATCACCAGTTCGCCGGAGTGCAGCCGGAACGCCATCATGGTTGAAGGAGGCTCAACCAGAATCGAACCCTCCGGAACCAGGTGCACCACCACCCGCCCCGAGCCGATCAGGTCCAGCAGACGGGCGGCCTGCTCCCGTCGTATCGTCTCTTCCATCCCGGTCAGCGCCGTCACCGGGAACACCGCCGTCACCCGGAGTCCGGGCAACTGGTCGAGCCGTTCCGTGCGGAGCTTAGTGAGCCCGGCTATCTCCTCGTCCGTGGCCAACGACAATCCGGTCCGGAACACAGCAGTCGCGTACGACGGGCTCTGGAGGTATCCCGGGACGATGACGGGCGACACGACCTGAACGGTGCGCGCTTCCGCGTCGATGTTCGCGAGCGAGCGCGCCCACTCCGGCAGTGCCGTGCCCGCAGTAGCCTGACGCCACGCGGCCAGCAGTTTTCCGCCCGCTCCCAGCGCGTCGTCCAGTTTTTCCGCCATCGGCAGTTGAGGCAGTGCGTGCCCATTCGTCCATCGGGAAGCCGAGGCCACGGACGTGTGGACACGGTGCGCGAGTTGCTTCTGGGAAAGCCCGTTCAGCTCTCGGAACTTGGTGAGCACATCGGAAAAAGGGGGTTCCGCCATACGCGAGAGGTTACGCCTGGGTTCCCCATCCCGTCAGGCGTTTGCCGAAACTCCGCAGATGCTGGAGCGACCCTTCTTCCAAGGCGCATGCTGATCCCGTGAAGGGCCGAGACTACCGACCGCCCTTCGCCCGACTCGGACGTGAGCAGTGGGAGAACGGTGAGCGCAGTGGCCTGGGAAGTCAGCGACGACCGCGCGCAGTACTCGGCCGCCCAGCAGCTCCACTTACTCCACCGCCGCCTCTGGTGGGTGATGTGGGCACCGGCGTCCCGGCGCTTCTTCGCCTTCTACCAGGGCGACGCCGAGTTCGCACCCCTCTCGGACGCCACCCCGCAGGGGCTGGACGCCCGGATCCGCCGCGCCCAGGCGACCATCGCCCGGGTCCATCCCAACGCGCACTGGCACTGCCCCGTGTCCGGGTGCGCGTGGACCTCCGTCAACCCGACGCTCCACGGGCCCTGTCCCCTGCCGGGATGAGCCCCCGACCCCCGAAACGGAACCGCACCCCCCGTGTCCACTCTCATCACCGACCTGCTGGTCGCCCTGACCGAGGTCCACCGGCTCGCCCTGACCATCGGCGCCCACGACGAGGCCGCCGACATCGCCCGCCTCATCGACACCCTCCGGATCCACTGACGAGCCTTCGGCAGCACGTTGACAACCGTCCGGCACTCGGGCACCGGATCGAAACCAGATCCGGACCGGGACCGCTGGCCGGGCCGGGGCGGCCTTCCGAAGCGATCGCCCCGGGCCCGGTCAGAGGGCGGAGCCGTCCAGCCGGAACGGGCCTCCGCCGTGCCCCCCGGGGGACGAGCTTCCCCAGCGGGTGTGGCGCCTTCGCCGTGTCCGGCTCCTACGCGGCGTCCCGCATATCCACCACGAACCAGTCACCGGAGTAGTGGACGGCGAAGCACCTGTACTCGGCGCGCTCCACCTCACCGGCGTCGTTCTCCGTGGTGGCGCTGGCGACGACCTCGTAATCCCACGAGTTCTCGTCGCTGGTCACGGTGATGTCGGAGGAGGTCTCGAACTCCGCGCTGACCAGGGACTCCCACGAGCGCTCGACGTGCTCCTGGCACGTGTCCGCGGCCGTCTGCCTCTCGCTCTCGGCAGTGGGCTCGGGGCCGCACGCGGTGGCGGCCAGGGCGACGAGGAGGGCTGCGGGGGCGAGACGGGTGGGGTTCATGGTGCTCCGATCCAGAAAGTGCAATCCGAGCGTAGAGGACCGGTTCGGAAGGATCTGATCGGCCCCGTTGTCCGGGACTGCCCCGGACGATCCCGGCTCGGCGGGTGCCGGACCGGGCCTCGGGCGGACCCGGCGGAGCGGCCCGCCCGGTGCCGGTCGGCGCCGACCAGTACCCGGCTCAGAACCCCCGTGCCGCCCAGGCGTCGAGGTTCTCGGCCGCCTCGGCCACGGTGGTGGACTCCCCGTGCCCGGGGTGGACGACCGTGTCCCGCGGCAGGCCCGCGAGGTGCTCGCGGATGGAGGCGATGATCGTCGGGAAGTCCGAGAACGGCTGCCCGGTGGCACCGGGACCGCCCGGGAAGAGGGTGTCGCCGGTGAAGACCACCCCGAGCGCGGGCGCGTACAGGCACACCCCGCCCGGCGTGTGGCCCGGGGTGTGCAGGACGTCCAGCTCCACTCCCCCCGCCACCAGCGTCTCGCCGTGCAGCAGCGGGGCGTCCGGCTCCCGGTGCGGGTGCACGCGGTGCCACAGCTCGGCGTCGTCGGGGTGCAGCAGGATCGGGCAGTCGGCCAGGTCGGCCAGCGCGACGGCCGCGTTGACGTGGTCGTTGTGCCCGTGGGTGGCCACGATCGCCATGAGTTCGCGGTCCCCCAGACCCCGGGCGATCGCCTCGTGGTCGTGGGCGGCGTCGATGACGACGGCGCTGTCGTCGTCCCCGACGATCCAGACGTTGTTCTCGACGTCGAAACCGCTGCCCTCAAGGCTGAAGACACCCGAGGTCCGCAGACGATGGACGGGGGAAGGATCGGTCACCGGCTCACCACCTGGCCTCTCGCGGTCGGGTGCGACGTCTCCGAGCCTATCCCGGCGGGCTTCGGCGCACACGGTGGTCGGGCGGGGAAAAACGCGGGGGTTCTCAGCCCGCGGGCTCGAAGTTGCGGCGCAGGGCGTAGGGCTGGATGAGGCCGAGACCGTGCGCGTGCCGGGCGCGCACCCGCACCACCTGGAGCCCCTCCTCCTCGGCCAGGCTCTCGGCGAGGCTCTCGTCGATGAGGACGGTGCCGGGTCTGGCGAAGGAGGTCAGGCGGCTGGAGCGGTTGACGGTCGTGCCGAACACGTCGCCGTGCAGGGTCAGCACCGGCCCGGCGGCCAGGCCGACCCGGACGTCGGGCACCTCCACGTGGGTCTTGACGCCCGAGGCCAGGCGCAGCGCGATGTCGGCGGCCTCGGCCGGGGAGTCGGCCACGTAGAGGATCTCGTCGCCCAGGGTCTTGACGACGCGGCCGCCGCCGGAGGCCACGATGTCGGCGGCGGTGGCCTCGAAGCCCTCGACCACCCCGGCCAGCTCGACCTCGTCGAGTTCGCGGCTCAGCGTGGTGAAGGAGACCAGGTCCGCGAACCCGACGACCAGCGGGTAGTAGTTGGGCACGGCGTCGTTGTCGGACATCACCGCGAGGGTGCGGGCCGAGGAGGCGGCGAGCTGTCTGCGCCAGATGTGCAGCAGGAGCCGCTCCACGTCGGGCAGCAGCTCCTTGACCCGGTTCATCAGCGGGCTGACGGAGTCCTCGCCCTCCTGGTAGATGAGGGTGCTCAGGATGCTGGTCTGCCAGTCGGCCAGGCGGGCCATGGTCTGGCCCATCGCGCGGGCGAAGCGGACCACGCCCTCCTCGTCCAGGACGCCCTCCTGGACGAGGGAGTTGGCGATGCGCAGCGACTCGACGTCGCTCTCGGCGAAGGTGACCGTGTCGTCGCCCTGGTTGGGAAAGCCCAGGGCGCGCCAGATGCGCCCGGCCAGCTCGTTGTCGGCGCCGGCGAGCTCGATCGCCTGCTCCCTGGTGTAGACCGCTTCACCGCCGAGCAGGGCGGACTCGATCGCTTTCGGGTCGGGACGCGACGGCATACGTTCTCTTTCACGGGCCATCCCCGCCGGGGCGGGGAACAGTCACTTCGGCACCGGCCGACAACGCGGCACGGGGTTCCACTCCAGCTTACGCCCGCGGTTCTTCCCCTGACAGGGCGCCTGCCGACAGGCCCGCGCGGCCCGCGGGCGGCGGCCGCACCCGGTGATGATCGCACACGGAAGGGTCGCGGCGGGAGTGCCCGAAGTCCCCTGTGGACGGCGGCGAAGGGCCCGGGGCGGGGGTCAGGAACCGGGGCGCACGTGGACGACGTCGCCCGCGCTCAGGGCCCGCTCCCCGCCGGGCCCGCGCACCAGCAGCTGGGCGTCGGCGTCGACGCCGGTGGCGGCGCCCTCCAGCACCCGGTCCCCGGGCAGGTGGACCCGCACGCGGCGCCCGATGGTGACGCACGCGTCCCGGTAGGCGGCGGCCAGCCCGCTGGCCTCGGCGTCGCCTCCGGCGGCGGTCCACACCGTGTACAGCTCCTCGAACTCACCGAGGACGGCGGCGAGCAGGACGCCCCGGTCCAGGGCGTCCGACCCTTCCCCGCGCAGGGAGACGGCGGTGTCCACGGGGAGTTCGGCTCGCTCCTGGGACACGTTGAGGCCCATCCCCACGACCACGCCGGGCTGGCCGGAGGAGAAGTCGGCCTCGGAGAGGATGCCCGCGAGCTTGCCGTCGGCCGTCGCGGGCTCCGAGCGCAGGTGCGCGGGGACGATGACGTCGTTGGGCCACTTGAGCGCGGCCTTGACCCCCGTCACCCGGTGCACGGCGCCGACCGCGGCCACGCCCATGAGCGCGGGCAGCCAGCCCAGCCGGGCGACGGGCACCGCGGGCCGGACCAGGAGGGAGAAGGTGAGGGCGGCGCGCGGCGGGGTGGAGAAGCCGCGGCCGAGGCGTCCGCGCCCGGCGGTCTGGTGCTCGGTGACCAGCACGCTGCCGTGCGGGGCGCCCTCCACCGCGCGCGCCGTCAGCTCGGTGTTGGTGGAGGCGGCCTCGGGGAGCACCTCGACCCGGTGCCACATGCCGCCCGGTCGGGCGAGGGCGGCGTCGAGGGCCGCCGCGTCGAGCGGGGGTCGCGGGAAGGGGTCGTGTGCGCTGGCCATGCCCCCATTACAGCAGCGCCGCAACCCTGTCCGGAAACCCCTGTGCGGCAAAGGGCCGCCCGTTAAGCTGAAACCAGCACTTTGATGGTCGTGCGTTGCTACGTTCAGCTACTGGAGGTGACGCGACAGATGAGTATCGCGGAAACTGAGACGGCTCCCGGAACACCGTCTCACTGGGAGCTCATGTTGCGCACCTGGAAGGAGTTGGACCTGCCCGACGGGTGGCGGGCCGAGATCATCGAAGGCGGGCTCTTTCTTGTGGCACCCCCAACACGCGAACACGCCCACATCGTCTCCCTGATCCAAAGGGAGATGTATCGCGAGTTCCTGCGGGATGGAAGCGACCTCGCGGACGCGAGCCTCCATCAGACCCTTGATGTGCGCGTCCCCATGAGGACCGGCGTCTACATCCCCGACCTCGTGATCCTGCCCTACTCGGCCATGGAGTACGACCCCGACAGCATGATGTCCGACGCCCTGCTGGTGGTCGAGGTGACGTCGAGGAGCACCGCGGACAAGGACCGCAAGCCCAAGCTCTGGGGCTACGCGCACGCCGGAATCCCCCTGTACCTGCTGGTGGACCGCTGGGACCCGCAGACCGGCGGGGGCGAGGTCACCCTCTACTCCGATCCGGGGAACGGCAGGTACACCAGCTCCACGAAGGTCCCCTTCGGCAAGGAGATCCACCTCCCCGAGCCGTTCGACCTCACCATCGACACCAGCGCCTTCCCCGAGTAACGGGCTCGGGCGCGCGAGGGCGCCCCGCGACCCCCTCCCGGGTGCGGGGCGCCCTCGCGCGTGCGGGCCGACCGGTGGTCAGCCGGTGTTCTGGAGTCCGGCGGCCACGCCGTTGACCGAGAGCAGCAGCAGCCGCTCCAGGTGCTGCTGGTCCTCCTCCGACAGGGAGTCGGCCTCCTCGCCCCGCAGCGCCTCCAGGGCGCGCAGCTGGAGGTGGGAGAGCGCGTCCACGTACGGGTTGCGCAGGTCCACCGCGCGGGAGAGCACCGCCCGGTTCTCCAGCAGGCGGCTGTGCCCGGTCACCTTGAGCACCAGGTCGCGGGTGCGGTCGTACTCGGCGAGCACCCGCTCGGTCAGCTCCGGCCGCCCGCCCAGCGCCAGGTAGCGCTCGGCGATGTCGCGGTCGGTCTTGGCCAGGCTCATCTCCGCGTTGTCCAGCAGGGACGAGAACATGGGCCACTCGCGGTAGGCCGCCTGGAGCACGCCCAGGTCCTCCACCGCGGCCAGGCCCGTGCCCAGACCGAACCAGCCCGGCAGGTTGACCCGCGTCTGGGTCCAGGCGAACACCCACGGGATGGCCCGCAGGTCGCCGAGCCCGCGCGCGGCGCCGCGCCGCGAGGGGCGCGAGCCCAACCGCAGCTCGCCCAGCTCCTCCAGGGGGCTGACCCGGGAGAACCACACCGCGAAGTCCTCGGTGTTGATCAGCTCCAGGTAGGCCTCCTGGGCGGCGCGGGCGATGGTGTCGGCGTGGGCGCGGTACTCGCGCTCAGCGGAGCGCTCGCGCTCCTGGACGGCGTCGGTGGAGGCCATCAGCACCGCGTGGCCGACCTGCTCGATGTGGCGTCGGGCGATCGCGGGCTGACCGTAGCGGGCGAAGATGACCTCGCCCTGCTCGGTGACCTTGAACCGTCCGCCGACCGAGCCGGGCGCCTGGGCGAGCAGGGCGCGGCTGGCCGGGCCCCCGCCGCGGCCGAGCGAGCCGCCGCGGCCGTGGAACAGGGTCAGGCGCACGTCGTGCTCCTCCGCCCACGCGGCCAGGCGGGCCTGGGCGTCGTAGAGGCGCAGGGTGGCGCTGACCGGCCCCACGTCCTTGGCGGAGTCGCTGTAGCCGAGCATGACCTCGATCCTGCGGCCGGTCTCGTCCAGGCGCTTGTTGACCTGGGGCAGCTTGAGCATGCCGTCGAGCACGTGCGGCGAGGCGTCCAGGTCGGCGCCGGTCTCGAACAGCGGGACGACGTCCAGGACGGGCACGCGTCCGGCGGGCAGCGCGTGGGCGGCCAGCTCGTACACGGCCGCGATGTCCTCGGCCGAGCGGGTGAAGCTGACGACGTAGCGGCGGCAGGCCTCCACGCCGAAGCGCTCCTGGATCCAGGCGATCACCCGGATCGTGGCGAGGACCTCCTCGGTGCGCTCGGAGAGGTCCTTGCCCTCGCGCAGTTCGGCGAGCGCGGCGGCGTGCACCTCGCTGTGCTGGCGGATCTCCAGTTCGGCGAGGTGGAAGCCGAAGGTCTGCGCCTGCCAGACCAGGTGCTGGAGCTCGCCGTAGGCCTGGCGGACCGCGCCCGCCTCGGCCAGGGACTCCTGCACGGTGCGCAGGTCGGCCAGGAAGGCATCGGCGTCGGGGTAGGCCAGGTCGGCGTCGCGCTCGCGCGTGGCGCGCAGCCGGGCGGCGGCCAGCAGCAGGAGCTGGCGGTGCGGTTCGTTGGGCGAGCGCGCCCCGATCTCCGCCGTCAGCTCGGGCTGTCCCGCCCTGGCCGAGGCGAGCGCGTCGAGCAGCGCCGGGCTGGCGGGGGTGAGGTTGGAGTAGGCGGTGAGGGTGCGGGCCACCTTGGTGCAGGAGGCCTCCAGGCCGCGCAGCACGTGCTCGGACTGGATGAGCACGGCCTCGCGGGTGATGTCGGAGGTGACGTAGGGGTTGCCGTCGCGGTCGCCGCCGATCCAGCTGCCGTAGCGCACGAAGGGCGTGGCGCGGGGCGGGCGCACGCCGGTGCCCTCGGGGTCGATGGCGGCGTCCAGGCTCCGGTAGACCTGCGGGATGACGGAGAAGATGGTCTCGTCGAACGCGGCGAGGGCGGTGCGCACCTCGTCGAGCGGGTTGAGCCTGGTGTAGCGCAGCTGGGAGGTGCGCCAGAGCAGGTCGATCTCCTCCAGCAGGCGCCGGTGCGCCTCGGCGGCGGCGCTGCTGCCCTCGTGGGAGGCGTGCCAGGCCTCCAGCTGGGCGCTGACGCGCAGGATGGAGGTGGACACGGCGCGGCGGCGCGCCTCGGTGGGGTGGGCGGTGACCACGGGGTGGAACTCCATGCCCGCGATCAGCTCGTTGAGGCGTTCCTCGCCGCCCTCGTCCTCGCGGATGGCGCGGACGGCCGCCGCGAGGGACTCGCGGGGCGGGTTGGCGGCGTCGTCGCGCTCGCGCAGGGCCCGCATCCGCTGGTGTTCCTCGGCCAGGTTGGCCAGGTGGAAGTAGACGGTGAAGGCGCGGGCCACCTGCTTGGCGCGCTCCAGCGGCCAGGCGGCGACGATCGCGGTGATCTCCTCCCCCGTGACCGACCCGTCGCGGGCGCCGATGACCGCCCTCCTGAGCTTCTCGACATCGGCGAGCAGATCCTCGCCGCCGCTTTCGGCGAGGACCGTTCCGAGCATCTCGCCGAGCAGTTTGACGTCATTCCTGAGCTGCTCGGGAACTTCCTGCCGTGCACTGTCGCGTTCCGCGCTTACCGCTGTCATGGTCACCGACCCTACAGAGATCGCACCCGCCGCCAGGTGCGCGGGGGCGTATTTTCGATGTTTTGCCCGGGCGTTAACCATTGTTGCTCACAAGAAAGGAGAGCACATTTCCTCACGCGTTTTCGGTGATACCGCGTTCCGCGCCGCGGACCCCGCGCGTACGTTCCGTGCGCTTTGCGTGCTCTCCGTGCACGCTCCGGACCCGGACTCCGGCGACGGCCCTGGTCGGAGGCCCGCCGCCGTGTACCTACTCGTCGGTAACCCGGGCTGGGTTCCCGTGTGACGACCCCTCGCGGTTAACCTGCGTAGTTATGGCCACCGAAGCCCCTGAACCGCTGTCCGCGGACGAGATCGACATCCACACGACCGCGGGCAAGCTCGCCGACCTGCAACGACGCCGGTACGAGGCCGTACACGCAGGGTCTGCTCGAGCCGTTGAGAAACAGCACGCCAAAGGCAAGATGACCGCCCGGGAGCGGATCGACGCACTGCTCGATCCCGGCTCGTTCGTGGAGTTCGACGCCCTGGCCCGACACCGCTCCACCAGCTTCGGCCTGGAGCACAACCGCCCCTACGGTGACGGCGTCGTCACCGGCCACGGAACGGTCGACGGACGTCCCGTGGCGGTGTTCAGCCAGGACGTCACCGTCTTCGGCGGATCGCTGGGCGAGGTCTACGGCGAGAAGATCGTCAAGGTCCTCGACCACGCCCTCACCAACGGGTGCCCCGTCGTGGGCATCAACGAGGGCGGCGGCGCGCGCATCCAGGAGGGCGTGGTCGCGCTCGGCCTGTACGCCGAGATCTTCAAGCGCAACACCCACGCCTCGGGCGTCATCCCGCAGATCTCCCTGATCATGGGCGCGGCCGCGGGCGGACACGTCTACTCCCCCGCCCTCACCGACTTCGTCGTGATGGTGGACGAGACCTCGCAGATGTTCATCACCGGCCCCGACGTCATCAAGACCGTCACCGGCGAGGACGTCTCCATGGAGGAGCTGGGCGGCGCCCGCACCCACAACACCAGGTCGGGTGTGGCGCACTACATGGGCGCCGACGAGCAGGACGCGATCGAGTACGTGAGGACGCTGCTCTCGCACCTGCCCGACAACAACCTGGAGGAGGCGCCGCCGCTGCCTCCCGAGGACGCCCCGGGCGACGAGGCCACCGACGCCGACCTGGCCCTGGACGCGTTCATCCCGGACTCGGCCAACCAGCCCTACGACATGCGCACGGTGGTCGAGGCCGTCCTGGACGACAGCGACTTCCTGGAGGTCCACGCCCAGTTCGCCACGAACATGGTGGTGGGCTTCGGCCGCGTGGACGGCCAGTCCGTCGGCATCGTCGCCAACCAGCCCCTGAGCCTGGCGGGCTGCCTGGACATCGACGCCTCCGAGAAGGCCGCGCGCTTCGTGCGCACCTGCGACGCCTTCAACGTGCCGGTGCTGACCTTCGTGGACGTGCCCGGGTTCCTGCCCGGCACCGACCAGGAGTGGGACGGCATCATCCGCCGCGGCGCCAAGCTGCTGTACGCCTACGCCGAGGCCACGGTGCCCCTGATCACCGTCATCACGCGCAAGGCCTTCGGCGGCGCCTACGACGTCATGGGCTCCAAGCACCTGGGCGCCGACGTCAACCTGGCCTGGCCCACGGCGCAGATCGCGGTCATGGGCGCCCAGGGCGCGGTGAACATCCTGCACCGGCGCACCCTGGCCGCCGCCGACGACGTCGAGGCCGAGCGCACCCGGCTGGTCGGCGAGTACGAGGACACCCTCCTCAACCCCTACTCCGCGGCGGAGCGGGGCTACGTGGACGGGGTCATCATGCCCTCCGAGACCCGCGTCCGGATCGCCAAGTCCCTCAAGGCCCTGCGCAACAAGCGCAAGCAGCTGCCGCCCAAGAAGCACGGGAACATCCCGCTGTGAGCGCGCCGAAGAACCCGCCGCACCTGGCCGTGGTCCGCGGCGAGCCCACCGCCGAGGAGCTCGCGGCCCTGACCGCCGTGCTCGCCGCCCGCGCCCGGGCCGCCCGGTCCGCCGAGGAGCCCGCCCCCGAACGCCCGTCCGGGTGGCGGGACCGCTCGCGCCTGGTGCGCGGCGCCCCGCCGCGTCCGGGCCCCGGCGCCTGGCGGCTGAGCACGCGATGACCCCGCCATCCCCACCCGCAGAATCACCATGGAGCGGACGGCGCGCTGCCCGCCCCGCGCCGACCAGAAGGACTTCCCACCGTGCGTAAAGTACTGATCGCCAACCGCGGCGAGATCGCCGTGCGCATCGCCCGCGCCTGCCGCGACGCCGGACTCGCCAGCGTCGCCGTCTACGCCGAGCCCGACCTGGACGCCCTGCACGTCAAGATCGCCGACGAGGCCCACTCCCTGGGCGGGAGCACCCCGGCCGACTCCTACCTGGACATCGCCAAACTCCTGGCGGTGGCCGAGGCCTCCGGGGCGGACGCCGTCCACCCCGGCTACGGGTTCCTGGCCGAGAACGCCGACTTCGCCCGGGCCGTCATCGACGCCGGGCTGACCTGGATCGGCCCGCCCCCCTCGGCGATCACCGCCCTGGGCGACAAGGTCCAGGCCCGCCACATCGCCCAGAAGGTCGGCGCCCCGCTCGTGGCGGGCACCGCCGACCCCGTGGAGTCGGCCGAGGAGGTCGTGGCCTTCGCCGAGGAGCACGGCCTGCCCATCGCGATCAAGGCCGCCTTCGGCGGCGGCGGGCGCGGCCTCAAGGTCGCCCACACCCTGGACGAGGTCGCCGACGCCTACGAGTCCGCGGTGCGCGAGGCGGTCACCGCCTTCGGCCGGGGCGAGTGCTTCGTGGAGCGCTACCTCGACCGGCCCCGGCACGTGGAGACCCAGTGCCTGGCCGACACCCACGGCAACGTCGTGGTGGTCTCCACCCGCGACTGCTCGCTCCAGAGGCGCCACCAGAAGCTGGTGGAGGAGGCGCCCGCGCCGTTCCTGTCCGCCGAGCAGATGGAGCGGCTGCACAGCTCCTCCAAGGCCATCCTCGCCGAGGCCGGGTACACCGGCGCGGGCACCTGCGAGTTCCTGGTGGGCGTGGACGGCACCATCTCCTTCCTGGAGGTCAACACCCGCCTCCAGGTCGAGCACCCCGTGACCGAGGAGGTCACCGGGATCGACCTGGTGCGGGAGATGTTCCGCATCGCCGACGGCGAGGAGCTGGGCTACGGCGACCCCGAGGTGCGCGGGCACTCCTTCGAGTTCCGCATCAACGCCGAGGACGCCGGACGGAACTTCATGCCCGCTCCGGGCACCATCACCGAGCTGAACCTGCCCGGCGGCCCGGGCGTGCGCGTGGACACCGGCTGCGAGGCCGGGTTCACGGTGCCCCAGGCCTTCGACTCGATGGTCGCCAAGCTCGTGGTGACGGGCCGCACCCGCCAGGAGGCGCTCCAGCGCTCGCGGCGGGCCCTGGCCGAGTTCACGGTCGGCGGGATGCCCACGGTGATCCCGTTCCACCAGGCCGTGGTGAGCGACCCGGCCTTCGCCCCGGCCGACCCCGAGCAGCCGTTCGGGGTGTACACCCGGTGGATCGAGACCGAGTTCGAGAACACCATCGAGCCGTGGTCGGGCACCCCGGGCGAGCCGGTCGAGGCCGAGCGCGAGAGGGTCACCGTCGAGGTGGGCGGCAAGCGCGTGGAGGTGGTCCTGCCCGCCGGGCTGGGCGCCTCGGCCACCGCCCCCGCCGGTGGCGGGCAGAGCCGCAGGAAGCGGACCGCGCGCAGGGGCGGCGGGAACACCGTGGCCGCGGGCGGCGACTCGCTGGTCTCGCCGATGCAGGGCACCGTGGTCAAGCTGGTGGCCGAGGAGGGCCAGCAGGTCGCCGAGGGCGACACCGTGGTCGTCATCGAGGCGATGAAGATGGAGCAGCCGCTCAACGCGCACAAGGCCGGGACGGTGACGGGCCTGAGGATCGCCGCGGGCGAGACCGTGGGCAACGGCGCGGTGGTCTGCGAGATCAAGGACGCCTAGCGTCCGCGCCACGCTCGGGTGAAGGGGGAGGCACCGGCCGCCGGCGCCTCCCCCGCGCACGCGGTCAGCGGTTCAGGATGCCGGTCGGGCCGATGTCCAGATCACAGGGTGCGCCGACCCGCGCACGACGCCGGTGGACACCGACGTTCACGTACCCGCTGTTGACGGGGTCGAACAGCACCGGCCCTCCCGGGACACGGAGCGCTCACCCTGGAACGGAGCGTGTCCACGCCTGGGCGTCCCGCGCGGGCTTTCGCGACTCTCGCTTCGCGCTGCGAGTGATCCTCGACGCATCCGCGCCGGGCGGAACGCGCCGCAGTGCCCGTGGAGTGGACGATGTGGCGCCAGGGACAGGAAGTTGTCGACACCCTCGTATGGAATAGATAAGGAACGAACGTTATTGTCCTTGTCTGTGACGAACATCTGGGGACTGACGCGACGGTGGCACATCGACCTGTGCCGCCGCGGCTGTCAGGCGTGTCGCTAGGTCCACGCGCGCCCTTGCGGGCAGCGCGCCGCGCACCCTTCTCCCCGCGTCACCATCCCCTCGGTGATGCCCGCCGTTCCCCGTGCCGGAAGCCCCGGCGGCGCCGACCGCTCCGCCGTGCGTACCCCTCCGGCTGCCTTCACCACCACTGGAGTCCCATCCCGTGTCCGCACAGAGCACAGACGCGCCCAAGAAGCGCAGAACCCTTCGTTTCCCATTCGCGGCACAGGTCCTGGCGGGCCTGGTCCTCGGCGTCGTCCTGGGCGCCGTCGCCTTCCAGCTCAGTCCGCCCGACCCCGAGACCGGTGACGCCACCAACTGGCTCGCCGTCACCCTCGACACCGTCGGCTCGACCTTCGTCACGCTGCTGCGGACCATCGTCCCGCCGCTGATCGTCCTCGCCGTCATCTCCTCCATCGCCAACCTGCGCAACGTCACCAACGCGGCGCGGCTGGCCTGGAAGACCCTGCTGTGGTTCGGCGCGACCGCCCTGGTCGCCGTGGGCATCGGCATCGCCCTGGGCCTCATCGTGCGGCCCGGCGTCAACAGCGGCGTGGACGCGGCCACCGCCGCCGAGCCCTCGGGCACCGGCTCCTGGATGGCGTTCATCGAGAGCATCGTCCCCGCCAACTTCCTCGGCCTGGGCGCGAGCGTCTCCGGCTCCGACGACGGCAGCTTCAGCGCCTCGCTGGACTTCAACGTCCTCCAGCTGATCGTCATCGCCATCGTCCTGGGCATCGCCGCGATCAAGGTCGGCAAGGCCGCCGAGCCCTTCATCGCCTTCACCGACTCCGCGCTCCAGATCGTGCTCAAGGCCCTGTGGTGGATCATCCGCCTGGCCCCGATCGGCACCGTGGGCCTGCTCGGCAACGCCGTGTACAGCTACGGCTGGACCACCATCGGCGCCTTGGGCAAGTTCGCGCTGACCATCTACATCGGCCTGGCGCTGGTGCTGTTCGTCGTCTACCCGGTGCTCGCCCGCGTCAACGGCCTGTCCCCGGTGAAGTACTTCAGCGGCGTGTGGCCCGCGGTCCAGCTGGCCTTCGTGTCCCGCTCCTCGATGGGCACCATGCCCGTCACCCAGCGCGTGACCGAGCAGAACCTGGGCGTGCCGCGCTACTACTCCGCGTTCGCCGTGCCCTTCGGCGCCACCACCAAGATGGACGGCTGCGCCGCGATCTACCCGGCGATCTCGGCGATCTTCATCGCCCAGTTCTTCCCCGGCATCAGCCTCGGCCTCACCGACTACCTGCTGATCGTGTTCGTGTCGGTGATCGGCTCGGCCGCGACCGCCGGAACCACCGGCGCGACCGTCATGCTGACCCTGACCCTGTCCACCCTGGGCCTGCCCCTGGAGGGCGTGGGCCTGCTGCTGGCCGTCGACCCGATCCTGGACATGGGCCGCACCGCGGTCAACGTGGCCGGTCAGGCGCTGGTCCCGGCCATCGTCGCCAAGCGCGAGGGCATCCTGGACGTGGCCCGTTACCACGCGCCGCGTGACGCCTCCGGCTTCGTGCCGCTGGACGAGGCGCACGAAGACGTCGAGGGCGAGGTCGGCGAGCCCGGCGTGAAGAAGGTTCCCGCCGGAGCCTCCGGCCAGGGCTGACCAGCCACTCCCCCGTCCGCAGCGGCCCGCCGGAGCACCTCCGGCGGGCCGCTGCGCGTGTAGGGCGGGTGGGACCGTGTAGGGCGGGCGGGACTACGTGTGCGGGTGAGACCGTGTGCGTGGGTGAGACCGTGTGTGCGGGCGGGACTGCGTGGTGCGGTTGAGACTGCGTGCTACGGGTGAGACTGCGTGCTGCGAGTGGGCTATGCAGGCGGATGAGACCGTGTACTGCCGGTGAGATCCGGCACAGGGGGAACCCCGCGGGGGCGCCCGTTCGTCTAGGTTGGAGAGGGAGGCGAGAGGAACGATCATGTTGCGCCGCTTGGTAACACCCACAGTGCTGACCGCCGGACTCACGGCGGCGATGGTGAGCGCCGCGGTGGCGCCCGCCTCGGCTGACGCCCAGCCCCAAACGCCCGAGGCCCAGGCGATCGCCGAGGAACTCGGGAACGACAACGTCTTCGTCGACCCGAGCATCGACGCGATCCCCGAGGCCGAGCAGGGAATCCTGGAGACGACGGCCGCCGACGCGGACGTCCCCGTCTACTACGTGATCCTGCCCACCGACAGCATCTCCTCCCAGGCCGGTCTCGACGCCCTGATGAACCCCGTCATGGACGAGGTCGGGGACGGGGTCTACGGCGTGTTCGCGGGCAGCCAGACCTTCCAGGTCATGTCCCCCAACGTCGAGGACACCGAGGCCATCCGGGAGATCGCCATGCGGGAGGGCGGCGGCAACCAGGTCGACACCCTCGTCGCCGTCCCCGACGCCGCCACCCAGGTCGAGGAGGCCGAGGCTGCCGGAGCCACCTCCGGGTTCGTGCTCCTCGGGCTCCTGCTGGCGGTCGTGGCCGCGGGCGCGTGGTTCGTCCACCGCAGCCGCAAGAAGCGCGAGGCCGAGAAGGCCAAGCAGCTGGAGGAGATCAGGCAGATGGCCACCGAGGACGTCGTGCGCCTCGGTGAGGACGTCGCCCGGCTGGAGATCGACGTCTCCAAGGTCGACGACGCCACCCGCAACGACTACTCCCAGGCCATGGACGCCTACGACCAGGCCAAGGCCCAGCTCGACAACATCCGCGAGCCCGAGCAGGTCCGCCTGGTCACCAGCGCCCTGGAGGACGGCCGCTACTACATGACCGCCACCCGGGCCCGCCTCAACGGCGACCCGGTGCCCGAGCGGCGCGGCCCCTGCTTCTTCAACCCGCAGCACGGCCCGTCCGTGGAGGACGTGACCTGGGCCCCGCCCGGCGGCGCGCCCCGCGAGGTCACCGCCTGCGCCGACTGCGCGCATGCGGTGCGCACCGGCGGCCACCCCGACGTCCGCCTGGTCGAGGTGGACGGCGAGCGCCGCCCGTACTACGACGCCGGTCCGGCCTACTCTCCCTACGCGAGCGGCTACTTCGGCATGAACATGATGATGGGCATGTTCACCGGCATGATGATGGGCTCCATGATGGGGTCGATGATGGGCATGGGTATGGGCATGGGCGCCGGTGAGGTCGGCGCCGGAGAGGACTTCGGCGGAGGCGACTTCGGAGGCGGGGACTTCGGGGGCGGCGACTTCGGCGGCGGCGACTTCGGGGGCTTCGACTTCTGACCCACCCGCAGCCGACGGAACGATGACGAGCGAAGGACCCCGGGCGATCCGCCCGGGGTCTTTTGTGTGTTTCCACGTTTTCCACAGGCGGGGGTTGGGGGTGGTCGTGGGTGGTGTGGTGATGGTTTCCTGGAAATAGGGGGGATCCCACCCAGTGGGCGTTTCGGCATGCCCTGAAACACTCGACGCTCAATAAGGATAATGGATTGAGGGGCAGGGAGGGGCCGCCCACAGGTCTCTCCCCTACGCCATTCCTGTCGGGGGTTGCTGGCGGCAGCGAAAGCGCACCAGCTGCCGCGAAGTGGAATGGTCTTCGGCAAACGGCTGGTGCTGGGTGGGGGGTGCAGGTGGCCGACGAACAGCCGCACCAAAGGCGGGAGCGACCACCGGAGGGCGACCAACGCCCGGGGGTGTAGGGGTGGTCGGGCTCTGCGACGTCGGCGCCAACGGTAAGAGGGCCCTCCAGCCTCGGGCAACGACTCCGGCCCCTGGGGTTGGGGCGGCTGGCGGTGACACCAACGGCGAGTTCCCGTTCTGGACGCTCGTTTTCGGACACCTTTTGAGGCCGCCTTAAATGTGATCCGGCAATCAAGAGCAGCCCCCGGAAAGAAAGGCGTCGAATTCGGAGTTGTGAATAGTGGAGAAAGGGCGGGTGCTGGCCTATAATAAGAAGTATGGAGATGATGATCGCAGCGCCCAAGGCGGCCCCCGGGGAATGTTCCCCGGCCGTGGCCGCGCTGGCCGGTGCGCGCGAGATCATCCACCAGGCGTTGAATACCGAGGTGCCGCCCGGGGCCGACGAGAGTGCGGCTGAGGAGGTCGCGGCGCTGTGGGCCCAGCTGGACCAGATCCGCTACCAGGCGCTCGCGCGGATGGCGCGCCTGTACGCACGCGGTGAGGTGGCCCGCTACAGCGGCTATTCCACGCTGGACAAGTGGCTGGTGCACCACGGAAAAATGCCCACCGCTCAGGCCAAGGATTTGGCCCGTCTGGCCCAGCACGTGCACGAGGAGACGTTGCCCGCCACGGTGGAAGCGGTGGAGAAGGGCGCTCTGGCCTTGGGTGAGGCGGTGGCGATCGCCAAGGCCACCGACAAGGCCGTCCAGGCCCGCGATGAGCAGCACTTTCCCGATCAGGTGGAGTACCGGCACGGGTTCGAAGCGGCTCTGGTGGCGGCGAAGGCGGAGCGGCCCGCGTTGTCGGTCAACCAGCTCCAGTCAGTGGCCCGCCAGGTCGCTTACCGCTTGGATCCGCACCGGTTGGACCGTGACCATGAGGCTGCTCACGCGGCCCGTGGACTAACACTCCATGACACCTTCCAGGGCAGCTACCAACTCCAATCTTGGGGCGGGTCTGGGGATGCGTTGATCGTGCGTGCGGCCATCGACACCTTCACCACCCCACCCGGGGAGGGTGACACCCGGTCCCGGTCCCAGCGTGAGCACGACGCGCTCATCGCCGCGCTGCGCTTTGCCACCACCCACACCGGATGCACTCATGCTCCGGCTCCGCTGGCGCAGATCCGCATCGTCGTACCGGTGCAGACCTACCTGGACGCCGAAGGTCAGGAACAGCCCGCGTTGGACGAGCACGGTCGGGTGATTCCGGTCGGGCTGGTCCACGAACTGGCTGGGGATTCTGAGGTGGTGCGGATGCTCACCGCCCCGCCCACCGGACAGGTGCTGGACGTGGGCCATAGCCGCCGCCTGGCCTCAGCCCGCCAGCGCACCGCCGCTTTCCACGGGCACAGCACCTGCGCCCACCCGGGCGGATGCGAAGTACCGGTCGCCCTCTGCCAGGCCGACCACGTGCGGTCGTTCTCGCGGGGTGGGCGCACGGTGGTGGCTAATCTGCAACCGTTGTGTGGGCCGCATAACCGGGCCAAGTACCAACGCGAACTCCGCACACACCACCACCCAGGACGGGACCGGGACCACCCGCCCGGCAGGGACCCGGATCCACCACCGCGCACATGAGACCCCCGGGCCCCGCCGAACCCCGGCATGCCCGCACCCGGCAAGCGGCGCGGGCCCCGCGCCCACCGTCGTCGCTGCCACCGTCGCCCACCCCCGCCCCAGGGGCCCGGACCGCTGCCCGGAGCCCGACAGTCCCGCCGCCTTCGCTGCCACCGCAGCAGAGCCCCACCACGCGCGAACAGCAAGCGTTGGTCACCCTCCCACGCCACTGCGCGGCAGCTGGCGCCGCTACCTCCCGCCACCACCAGCAGGTGGAGCGTTGAACGGCGCCCCCAGACACCCGCCGCCTTCGCTGCCAACGCAGCAAAACCCCACCACGCGCGAACAGCAAGCGTTGGTCGCCCTCCCACGCCACTGCGCGGCAGCTGGCGCCGCCGCCACCGCCACCACCCGCAGCCAGGGCGTTGAGCGGAACCCCGGACACCCACAACCATCCCGGGGCACCGCCAACGACGACAAGTAACGACGACAGGTGAAGACATCAGGTCAGGAGGCGGCGGCCCGCACGTGCCGTTCCTCGATCCACCGGCACACGGCGTCAGCGGTCTCCCGGGGCTCGGCGCTGGTGGTGTCCAGCAGATCGACCGGGGGCTCCAGGCACGCGGCCTCGGACTCCACCCAGGCCGCGTACTCCAGGGCCTCGGCGATCCGCTCCTCGTCCCACTCGCGCCAGGCGGGGCGGGCCCGCAGGCGTCCGGCCAGGACGTCGGGCTCACAGGTCAGCGCGAGGTAGTGCACGTCGGTGAACAGGGCGCGCTCGGGCAGGTGCTCCAGCTCCGGCGGCACCACCGTGCCGCACAGCACGACGGGCCGTCCGCTCTGCTGGACCATGGCGGCGGTGCGCAGCCAGGTGGAGCGGAACAGCCGGTGGTGGTCGGCGGGGTCGCGGAGTCCGCCGACCCACAGGAGGTCCTGTTCCAGGACGACGAAGCGGTCGCGGAGCCGCTCCAGCAGCGCTCCGGCGATGGTGGACTTTCCGGTGCCGCTCGGCCCCGACACGCAGTACAGGGGCAGTCGCAGGAACGGGCGGGTGCGCTGGCAGAAGGCGCAGCGCAACACGGAGACCCCCGCGGTGGTGTCGGGGGTCTCGTCCCATTCCCCGCAGTGGGTACAGATCAGCGGGTGCACGGGTTACTCGTTCGGGTTGTCGGGGCTGCTCGACTCAGTCGAAGAGGCCTTCGAGGAAGCTCTTCTTGCGGCGTCCGCCGTAGCCGCGCGGGGAGTCGGGGTAACCGCCGTGACCGCCCCGGTAACCCTTCGGCGAGTCCGGGTAACCGCCCCGGTAGCCCTTCGGCGAGTCCGGGTAGCCGCCGCCCCGGTAGCCCTTCGGCGAGTCGGGGTAACCGCCGCGGTGCTGCTGCGGGTAGCCGTGGGGCGGAGCCTGGTGGGGGTCGGGCGGCGGCGCGACACCGTAGTGGCGCTGCTCGGCGTTGACGACCCGCTCCAGCTCGCCCCGGTCGAGGAAGATGCCCTGGCATCCGTCACACCGGTCGATGTGGACGCCCTGGCGGTCGAACGTGCGCATGGTGCTTTGACACTTGGGACAGATCACGAAACGACATTACTCGATTCTTGTCAGGAGCGGATAAAAAGGGGCGGCCTACTCCGGGGAGGCCAGCATGAGCGAGCGGGCGGCCTCGGTCACGCTGCCCGACAGCGACGGGTACACCGAGAAGGTGTGCGCGATGTCGTCCACGGTCAGGCGCTGCTGGACGGCGATGGACACGCCCAGGATGAGTTCGCTGGCGCGCGGTCCGACGATGACCCCGCCCAGAACGATGCCGGTGTGCTGGCGGCAGATCAGCTTGACGAAGCCGTCCTTGACCTCGTTCATCTTGGCGCGCGGGTTGGTGTTGAGCGGCAGGGTGACCGACCGGCCGTCGATCCGGCCGCTGCGCACGTCGTCCTCGCTGGCGCCCACGGCGGCCAGCTCGGGGTGGGTGAACACGGTGGAGGCCACGGTGGAGAGCTTGAGCGGGGACACGGCCTCGCCGAGCGCGTGCCACATGGCGATGCGCCCCTGCATGGCGGCCACGGAGGCCAGCATGTTCACGCCCGTGCAGTCGCCCGCGGCGTACACGCCGGGGACGGTGGTGCGCGAGACCCGGTCGACCTCGACGAAGCCGCCGTCGCCCAGGCGGACACCGGCCTCCTCCAGGCCCAGGTCCTGGGTGTTGGGGATCATGCCGACCGTCATCAGGCAGTGGCTGCCCTCCACGGTGCGGCCGTCGGAGAGGGTGACGAGCACGCCTTCGTCGGTGCGCACCACCGACTCGGCGCGGGTCTTGTTGAGGACGGTCATGCCGCGGCGCATGAAGACCTGCTCCAGCACCTCGGCGGCGTCGGGGTCCTGGGTGGGCATGACGCGGTCGCGCGAGGAGACCAGGGTGACCTGGGAGCCGAGCGACTGGTAGGCGCTGGCGAACTCGGCGCCGGTGACGCCGGAGCCGACCACGATCAGCCTCTCCGGCAGCTCCTCCATGTCGTAGAGGTGGCGCCAGGTGAGGATGCGCTCGCCGTCGGGCTTGGCGGACGGCAGTTCGCGGGGGTGGGCGCCCGTGGCGATGAGGACGACGTCGGCGCGCAGGCGCTGGTCGCCCACGGCCACGATGTGCGGGTCGACCAGGCGGGCCTCGCCGCTGATCACCTCCACGCCCTCCTTGACCAGGCGGGCGCGGGTGTCCTCGGACTGCGCCTGGGCCAGGAGTTTGATGCGGGTGTTGATCCGGTCGGTGTCCACGCGGACCGCGTCCTCGTCCTGGGCGTCGCGGATACGGATGCCGAGGCTGTCGGACTCGCGTACGTACGTGGTGCGGGTGGACGTGGCGATCAGGCTCTTGGAGGGCACGCAGTCGGTGAGGACGCAGGCGCCGCCGATACCGTCGCGTTCCACCACCGTCACGTCCGCGCCGAGCTGCGCGGCGACCAGTGCCGCCTCGTAGCCCCCGGGTCCGCCACCGATGATCACGACCTTCGTCACGCTAGCCTCACTCCCTCTGCTGCCTGGCCGCCACGCGCGTCCCCGGTCCGGGTGATATGCGGGCATGGCGCGGCACCACCTGTTTTCGTCGCTTGCTCCCATTGTCGGCCATGCCGACCGGGGGAAATAGCAGGCACCCCGGGCCAACCGGTCTACGATGGCCCCGTGTCCATCTACGCGGCGTACGGAACCAGTCTCCACCCCGGGCAGATGGCCCGGCGGGCCCCGCACTCGCCCCTGATCACCACGGGCTGGTTGGAGGGTTGGCGGCTGACCTTCGGCGAGTGCCTGCCCGAGCCCGGGGGCGCGCTGGCGACCCTGGTCGAGGACGCTGGTCGGCGGGTGTTCGTGGCGCTGTACGACCTCATGGAATGGGACGAACCCCACTTGGACTTCTGGCAGGGCGCCCTGGAGACGCCGCGCGGGGGTCAGCACCGCCTGCGGGGCGTGTCCGAGGACGAGTACGAGGACCTGCGGCGCAGGCGGGCGCTGTGGTCGGTCGCGGGTGACGGGCGGGCCTACCGCAAGGTCACGGTGCGCGCCCGGACGGCCGACCACGGCGTGGTGACGGCCTGGGCCTACGTGCTCGACGGCTACGAGGGCGGAATGCCCTCGGCGATCCAGCTGGGCGAGCTGGCGGTGGCCGCCGAGAAGGCCGGGGCGCCCGACTGGTACGTCTCCGAGCTGCTCGCCCGGGAGTGCCTGCCCACCGAGCTGTGACCACCGCGTCCGCCGTGCGACCGGGCGCGGGAACACACGTGCGCACGCTCCCGGACGCCGCGGTCACCCGGAGGTAGCATCCGTCGTGTGACGGAACCAGAGCAGCAGCCGAGGACGACCGGCGAGGCCAAGGAGCTGGCGGCCGACGCGGCGCGCGAACTCCTGTCCCGTACCGGTGCCGACAGCTTCGACGCGCTGGTGGTGCTCGGTTCGGGCTGGGCGGGCGCGGTGGACACGCTGGGCTCGTACGACATCGAGCTGGACGCCGCCGACCTTCCCGGCTTCCACGAACCCGCCGCCGAGGGGCACTCCGGCAAGATCCGCAGCATGTGGGTGGGCGACAGGCGCGTCATCGTGTTCATGGGGCGCGTCCACCTCTACGAGGGCCGCGGCCCGCTGGAGGTGGCCCACGCGGTCCGCACGGGCGTGGCCGCCGGTGCGAGGACCGCCGTGCTGACGGGCGCCGCCGGGTCGCTGCGCACGGACTTCGCCACGGGGCAGCCCGTGGTGGTGCGCGACCACATCAACCTGACCGCCCGGTCTCCGCTGGTGGGGCCCTCGTTCGTGGACCTGTCGTCGGCCTACAGCCCCCGGCTGCGGCGGGCCGTCCAGCAGGCGGACGCCTCGGTCCCCGAGGGTGTGTACGCGTGCACGACGGGGCCGCAGACGCAGACCCCGGCGGAGCTGAAGGTGCTGCACCAGGCGGGCGCGGACCTGGTGGGCCACTCGATCGCCCTGGAGGCGGTCGCGGCGGTGGAGGCGGGCGCCGAGGTGCTGGGGCTGGCGGTGGTCAGCAACGACGCCGTGGGGGCGGTGTTCGAGCCCTTCGAGGCCGAGCGCGCCCTGGATGTGGTCACCCAGCGGGCCCGCAGGCTGGGCGAACTGCTCAACAGGGTGATCGGCCAGGCCTAGAAGCCGGGCCTGGAGGAAACCGTGGGGGTGGGGCGCCTCCGACCGGGCCCGTCCGGTACCGGCGTGGCGAGCGTACACCCCGAGGCCTGGGGGTGGACGGTACCGACCGGGTTCCGGTCGGAGGCAGTGCTTGCCCCGGTGCCCGCGTCGCGCGGAATCCCCGCAGATCCCGTTGGACTCGCGACCTGGGCACCTTGTACTTCCGTTATTCAGTTGGACCGCGCGCGTCGCCCTCGGGGAAGGTCCGGGCGGACGGCCATCCGCGCGAAGTCGCCCGCCCGGAACACTCTCCCTTAGGCATGCCTTACCTAACCAGAACTCGGGAAGCGCGTCAACCCCCGACATGGCGGACCCGACCGCCACACGGGGGTGGGGGCCGGGTCGGATCCGGGAGGGGCTGTGCTCAGGCCAGCAGGAACACCGCCACGAGCAGGGCCGCGGTCGCGCCGACGACCACGATCACCTCCAGGGGGACCATGGTCTGGGGCTCGTCCTCCGCGCCCAGCGCGGCGGGGCCCGCCTCGTCCACGTCCCTGACCGGCCCGCTGAGCGGGCGCGCCTTGTGGCGCTCGGCGTCCTGGCGCAGCTGCCGGGCGGCCAGGTCCACCGGACGCGTGGAGGCGGGGTCCCCGTCGTCGTCCGGATCGAGGAATCCCCCCTCCCGGCGCATGTTGTCGCGGACCCGCTGGCGCTTGGTCTCGCGCAGCGGCCACGAGCGCACCACGCCCCCCGGCGTGTGCACCCGCAGGACGTCGGTGACGTCCACCCAGAGCACCGCCGCCCACGGCACGAAGGTCTCGCGCAGCGGGTTGACCACCCTCAGACCGCGTTCGGTGGAGACCACGCGCGGACGCAGCCAGACCAGGTACACCGCGGAGACGGTCGCGATCAGCAGGGCCCCCGCGATCCAGGCCTGGCGGCCCTCGCCGCGCAGGAGCACGTCCACCAGCAGCAGGGCCGCGATCACGATCCACACGATCGCCGCCACCCGCGTGAAGGTGGAGTAGTGGGTGGTGGGGTTGGGTCCGTCCATCAGGGGGTCGTCCACTTCAGCTGCGCGAAGCCGGGCTTGATGACCCCGTTGATCAGCGCGAGGCGCTCGTCGAAGGGCAGGAAGGCCGACTTCATGGCGTTGACCGTGAACCACTGGACGTCGTCCCAGCCGTACCCGAAGGCCTCGCAGAGGCGGGCGAACTCCTCGGACAGGCTGGTGCCGCTCTGGAGGCGGTTGTCGGTGTTGACGGTGACGCGGAAGCGCAGGTCGCGCAGGAGCCGGATGGGGTGGTCGGCGATGGACTCCGCGGCTCCGGTCTGCACGTTGGAGCTGGGGCACATCTCCAGCGGCACCCGCTTGTCGCGCACGTACTGGGCCAGGCGGCCCAGTCGCGGTGCGCCGCCGGTGTCGGTGTCGATGTCGTCGATGATGCGCACGCCGTGGCCCAGGCGGTCGCACCCGCACCACTGGAGGGCCTCCCAGATGGAGGGCAGGCCGAACGCCTCACCCGCGTGGATGGTGAAGTGGAAGTTCTCCCGGCGCAGGTACTCGAACGCGTCCAGGTGCCGGGTGGGCGGGTTGCCCGCCTCGGCGCCCGCGATGTCGAACCCGGCCACGCCCGCGTCGCGGTAGCGGACCGCCAGCTCGGCGATCTCCGAGGAGCGCGCGGCGTGGCGCATGGCGGTGACGAGCTGGCCGGTGCGGATGCTGCGCCCCTGGTCGGCGGCGCGCTTCTGGCCGAGTTCGAGGCCCTCCTGGACGGCCTCGACGACCTCCTCCAGGGTGAGCCCGGCCTCCAGGTGCTGCTCGGGGGCGTAGCGCTGCTCGGCGTAGACCACGCCGTCGGCGGCCAGGTCCTCCGCGGCCTCGGCGGCGACCCGCACCAGGGCGTCACGGGTCTGCATGACCGCCGTGGTGTGCGCGAACGTCTCCAGGTAGCGCTCCAGTGAGCCGGAGTCGGAGGCCTCGCGGAACCACCGCCCCAACTCCTGCGCGTCGTAGGTGGGCAGACCGGTGTAGCCGGTCTCCCGGGCCAGTTCCACGACGGTGGCCGGGCGCAGCCCGCCGTCGAGGTGGTCGTGCAGCAGTACCTTCGGCGCCCGCCGGATCTGGTCGACTGTGAGTGGCTGGTTCATGGATTCAGGATGCCACCAGCCGGGGAGCCGCCCCGACAGGCGGACGCGGGTCGCCGCGTCGGGCGGCCGGGGCGGCGGGCCGCCTCAGGCCATGGCCTCCTCGGTGTCCACGCGGGTGTCGCGGCGCGCGCTCTCCCACAGCGCCGTCAGCGCGGTGGTCACCATGAAGCGGGTGCCCGTTCCGATGGCGCGCTCGTCCACGTCGAAGGTGCCCCGGTGCAGGTCCAGCATGGGGCCGTCCCAGTCCGGGGAGTGGGTGCCCAGGCGGGCCAGCGCGCCGGGGACGTGCTCCAGGTACCAGGCGAAGTCCTCGCCGCCCAGGCTCTGCGGGGTGGAGGCCGCCGCCTCGGGGCCCAGGGCGGCGGTGACGGCCTCGCGCATGAGGGCCACGCTGGTCGCCTCGTTGATGGTGGGCGGCACGCCCCGCCGGTAGGTCACCTCGGCCTCGGCGCCGTAGGCCGAGGCCACCGACTCCACCAGCCCCTTGACGATGTCGGGAGCCGCGTGCCAGGCCTCGTCGTCCAGGCAGCGCACGGTGCCCTCGGCGACGGCGTCGTCGGGGATGACGTTGGGCGCGGAGCCGGCGCTGATCCTGCCCCACACCAGGCTGAACCCGGCCCGGGGGTCGATCCGCCGCGACAGCGCGGCGGGCAGCTCGGTGACGACCTTGCCCAGGGCGTAGACGAGGTCGGAGGTCAGGTGCGGGCGCGCGGTGTGCCCGCCCGGGCCCGACAGGCGCACCATGAGCTGGTCGCAGGCGGCGGTGATGCCGCCCGTGCGCAGCCCGACCCGGCCCGTCACCAGGCGGGGGTCGCAGTGCAGGGCGAAGATCCGGTCCACGCCCTCCATGGCCCCGGCGTTGATCACCTCCACGGCGCCGCCGGGGAGCTCCTCGGCGGGCTGGAAGATGAGCCGGACCCGGCCGGGCAGCGCGCCCGCCCGCTCCAGCTGCGCCAGGAAGACCCCGGCCGCCAGCACGACCGTGGTGTGCACGTCGTGCCCGCAGGCGTGGGCGACCCCCGGCACGGTGGAGCGGTAGGGGACGTCCTTCTCGTCCGTCAGGGGCAGGGCGTCGATGTCGGCGCGCAGGGCCACCAGGGGACCGGTGCCGGATCCGATGTCGCAGACCAGACCGGTGCCCTGGGGCAGTTCCCGCGGGCCGAGGCCCACCTCGCGCAGGCGTTCGGCGATCCGCCCGGTGGTGCGGTGTTCGGCGAAGGCGAGTTCGGGGTGCATGTGCAGGTCCCTGCGGAAGCCGCTCAGCTCCCGCCCGTGCCGCGCCAGGAAAGCGGTCAACTGTTCCGGCAGGTCATGTCCCTGCATGCGAGGGTCCCCTCTTCTCCACGTCTCAGCGCGTACCGGCTCCGTCGCCGGCACCGACCCTTGCGCGGGTGGGAGGACCGCCCTGGAGCTCGGCGGCGAGCATGTCCACGACGTCGTCGAGGGTCCCGCCCTCGGCGATGACCGCGCGCTGACGTTCGTAGGAGGCGCCCTTGTCCAGGATCTCGGAGATCAGGTCCAGGTCCTCGGCGCAACCCAGGCGGGTCGCGACCGGTCTCAGCTCGCGGACCAGCTCGTACAGGTCGTCGCGGAGCGGAACCGTGGTTCCGCGAGCGTCCGTGATGACACGAGCGTCGAGTCCGTAGCGGGTGGCACGCCACTTGTTGTCCTTCACCACCCAGGACGGCGGGCTGGGCAGTCCGTACCCGCGGTCGAGCTGGTGATCGAACAGCTCCACCAGGCTCTGAGAGAGCGCGGCGGCCATTCCCACCTCGCGCAGGGTGGGAATACCGTCGAACATCCGGATCTCGATGGTGCCGAAATCAGGGTGCGGACGGATGTCCCACCACACTTCCTTGATAGAGGCGATGGTACCTGCCCGGAGAAGCGTTTCGAGGTATTCCTCGAAAGCGGCCCAGTGCGGAAGGTTCGGCGGCGGCCCCGCGGTGGGCAGCGTGCCGAAGATGACGGACCGGGAGGAGGCCAGGCCGGTGTCCTGTCCGCCCCAGAACGGGCTGGACGCGCTCAGGGCGAGGAAGTGCGGCAGGTAGCGCGACAGGGCGTTGACCATGGGGATGGCCTTGTCCCTGTCGCGCACGCCGACGTGGACGTGGACGCCGCACGTCAGGATGCGCCGGACCAGCCACTGCATCTGCTCGACCAGCTCGCCGTAGCGCTCGCCGGGGCTGAGCTCCTGGTCGCGCCAGTCGTCGATGGGATGGGTTCCCGAGCAGGTCAGCGTGGTCCCCCAGGGCGTGAGGACCTCCCTCATGCGGTCGATGTTGCGGCCCAGGTCCCCCTTGGCCTCCTCGACCGTCTCGCAGATCCCGGTCACGACCTCCACCTGGGACTGCATGAGCTCGTGGCGCAGCGGCGCGGCGGAGTCGGAGCTGAGCTCGGGGAGTTCGGCCAGGAGCTTGGGCGCCTCCTGTCTCAGGTGCCGACTGCGCCGGTCGACGAGCTGGAGTTCCCACTCCACTCCGATCGTCGCGCGTTCGGACGAGTTGAATGCGATTCCCATCTGCCCTCCGAAGGGGGTGTTTGCGGCCGTCCCCGGCCGTCGCACCGTCGCGCCCCGGAGAACCGGTCAACCGGGACAGGGGAGGACTACCCCTCACGCACCGCACACATACGGGACAATCGCCTCGCTTCATGCGAATTCCGTGGAAAGAATGTCTGGTCCGGGCGTGCCGCCGGAACGCCTACGCGGGGTCGCCGCGGCGTCGGCGCAGCGCCCACGCCGTAGTGCCCGCGGCGCCTGCCGCTCCCAGCAGGGACAACACCCCGGCCAGCGCGCGCCGTGCCCGGCGGCGCTCGGCCGCCTCCCGCGCCGCCATCCGCGCCGTCACCCCCGAGGCCCAGTCCTGGCGGGACCAGTCCATGCCGTGCTCCTCCGGCAGGGGCAGGGAACCGGTGTAGGGCGGCGGCATCGGCAGCCACGTGGCCGTCCACGCCGCGCTGAACATCACCAGGCGCATCACGAGGTTGATCCACACCAGCAGCCCGACCAGGACGGCGAAGGACGCGTAGACGGGGTTGCCGAGCGTCCCGGCCAGCAGCACCGCCGCCGCGGCCTTGAGGACCTCGAACCCGACCGCGCCCAGCAGGGCTCCCCTCCACATCATCCGCGTGGACCGCCCGCTGCCCGACAGCAGCGCGAAGGCCAGCACGAAGATCGCCATGTTGGCGCCGACCGCGATGGCCAGGGCCAGCGCGCGCAGGGACAGGTTGGCCAGGAGCGAGCCGTCCAGGCCCACCAGCCCGAGGAGCCACTGCGTGGCGGTCTGGGCGACGCTGGTGAAGGCCACCGCGAGCAGCAGCGCCGCGCCCAGGCCCAGCATGACCAGCAGGTCGGCCAGCTTGCGCAGGAGGAGGTTGGGGCCCTCCTTGAGGTTCTTGAGCCAGATGGAGTGCAGGGCCTCGCGCAGCGCCGACACCGCGTTCAGGCCCGCGTAGAGCAGACCGAGCACGCCGATGACACCGGCGCCCACGCGGGCCTGGGCGATCTCGTCGATGGGCAGCTGCTCGGACAGGCCCGGCAGCACGCCGTCCAGCGCCTGCTGGAGGTAGTCGCCCACCTCGACCTGCACGGCGGCGAGGTAGCCGACCCCGGCGAAGGCCAGCGCCAGCAGGGGGAAGAAGGACAGGAAGGCGAAGTAGGTGACCGCCCCGGCCAGCTGGTTGCCGTTGCGGTCGGCGTAGCGCTCGTAGGCCCGGACCAGGTGGTCGAGGGCGGGCCTGCGCCTGCGCAGCTCCCAGTACGCGTCCATGCCCAGGTTCCGGTAGTGCCTGCCGGTGTCCCTGGCCCGGTCCAGCGCTGCGGCCACACGGCCTCCCTCTCCGTCGCACGTGTCACCCGTGTCCCTACCCCGCGCGGCTCCGAGGTCACCGGTGGCCCGCAACCGTAGCGGCGCCGCGCTCCCCCGTGAAGCCTGCGCGTCGGATTCGGCGGCGAACACCCCCGTGCGGGACGAAGCGCTTCAGCGGGGGTGATCACGGACACGTCCGGGCCTTGGGCAGACTTGGGGGACGAAGATCCATCCGGCGGAAGGGGGCCTTGGTGGGGGGCGCGGGGGCGCGGCTGCGTGCCGTGTTGGGTGTGCGGTCGGCGGGGCCTCGGGGGGACTGGCCCGAGGAGGCGCCGGACGCCGACGCACTGGTCGGGGAGTACCGGACGCGGTTCCAGGCGCCGCCGGCGGGCGTGTGGCACGCGCCGGGGCGCCTGGCGGTCATGGGCGAGCACACCGCGGCCGGTGCGGGGGCCGGGCTGTACGCCGCCCTGCCCTGGGGCGTGACGGCCGCCGTGGGCCCCGCGCCGGACCCGGGCGTGCACGTGGCCGCCCCGAGCGGCCCGCTGCGCCCCCGGGGGGCGGCGGCGCGCGCGGTGGCCGGGGCCGTGGCCGCCGCGCGCCGGACGGGTGTCCTGGGCGGAGACACGGGCGTGCGCGCGGTGCTGGGCGCGGACCTGCCCGAACACGCCTCCCTGGGCTACGCGGCCGCCGTGGGCGCGGCGGTGGCGCTGGCCCTGGCCGACCTGGGCGGCGGTCCCCCGCCCGAGGGCGCCACCGCCGACCAGCGGGTGGCCCTGGCGGCCCGCCCCGGGTGCGCGGTCCGGGTGAACCTGAGGAGCCTGCGCACCACCGTGCTGCCGTTCGACCTCGCCGAGGCCGGGCTGAGGCTCGTGGTGGTGGACACCGGCGCCCTGCCCCGGCGCGACCTGCGCGCGGCCCGCTCCGCCGAGCTGGAGCGCGCGCAGCGCACGCTCGGGCCGCTGCGCGCCGTCCAGGACCTGTCCGGGGCGCTGGCGAGCCTGCCGGACCCCGTGCTGCGCCGCCGGGTCGAGTACGCGGTGACCGAGGTGCACCGGCTCAACGCGGCCGTGGGGCTGCTGCGCGCCGGGCGCTTCGGGGAGGTCGGGTCGATCCTGTCCGCCTCCCACCTGTCCCTGCGCGGCTTCGGGCTGCCCACGCCGGAGGTGGAGCTGGCCGCGGAGACCGCCGCGCGGGCCGGGGCGCGCGGGGTGCGGATGTCCGGCTGGGCGGGGACCGTGCTGGCCCTGGCCGCCGAGGAGCGCGTGGAGGGGATCGGCGAGGCGCTGGCCCGGGAGTTCCGCGCCGACGGCCGGGTCCCCCCGCGGGTGCGCGCCGCGGTGCCCTCCGCGGGCGCCCACCGGCTGCGCTGAGCGGGTCGGGGCGGCGGGCACGGGCCCCGGACCCCGTGCGGAGGCGGTCGCGCGGCGGGCGCCTTCCGGGATCCGAGAGGCCGAACCGTGACATTGCGCCGAACCCCGCTACCCTTTTCGCGATCACACAGGGTGGAAGTAAGCGACGAGGCGATCCACGACGCTGAGCAGATGGGCGATGCGATGGCTGACCGACGGAACCGGGACGACCCCGGCCGCACCGGCGAGCACGACAGGCAGGGCGTGTTCCGGCGCGGCGGGACCCCGGGCAGGCCGGACGAGTTCGAGAAGCTCTACCGCCCGCGCGAGTCCGAGCAGAGGGTGGTCGGCGGGACGCGTCGGCTCCCGCCCGCCGAGGACGTGCCCCCGGTGCGGCCGAGGCGGTCCCAGAGGCCTCAGCAGTCCCAGAGGCCCCGGCGCACCCACAGCGCCGGGCGCGTCTACGACGGCCGCGGCATCGAGCGCAGGCGCACGGAGCGCAAGCGCCGGCTGGCCACCACCATCACGGTGACCGTGCTGGTGCTGGTGCTGGTCCTGCCCCTGGCCTTCGTCGGCGGGTTCTACGTGTACGCGAACTCCCGACTGGAGCGGGTGGAGGCCCTGCTGGACTACGAGGGCCGTCCGGACGGGCAGCCCGGCACGACCTACATGATCGTGGGCTCCGACAGCCGCCAGGGCCTGTCCGAGGAGCAGATGGACGAGATGGCCACCGGCTACGCCGAGGGCCGCCGGACCGACACCATCATGGTGCTCTACATCCCCGACGGGGGCGACCCCACCATCGTCAGCGTCCCCCGCGACTCCTACGTCCCCCTCGCCGTCCCCGGTTACGCCGACAACAAGATCAACACCGCCTTCGCCGACGCCGTGTGCGGCACGAACGACGCGGGCGAGGAGGTCTGCGGCGGCCCCGCCCCCCTCGTGGAGACCTTCGAGCGCGCCTCGGGCGTGCACATCGACCACTACGTGGAGATCGGCATGGGCGGCTTCGTCGACATCGTGGACGCGGTGGGCGGCGTGGAGCTGTGCCCGGAGGAGGCCATGGCCGACCCCAAGGCCGGGCTGGACATCGAGGCGGGCTGCCAGACGATGGACGGCGGCACCGCCCTGGGCTACGTGCGCACCCGGGCCACGCCGCGCGCCGACCTGGACCGCATCGCCCGCCAGCGCGAGTTCTTCTCGGCGCTGGTCCAGACGGCCAGCGCGCCCTCCACGCTGTTCAACCCCTTCGAGTCCATCCCGCTGGTGCTCGCGGGCACCGACACCTTCATGGTGGACGAGGGCGACGACCTGCGGCACCTGGCCAGCATGCTCCTGGCGATGCGCGGCGGTACGCAGACCACCGCGATCCCCGTGGGCCAGACCCCCACGCTGGACGGGGTCGGCTCGGTGGTGGTCTGGGACGAGGTGCGCTCCGAGGAGATGTTCGCCGCCATGCGGGCCGGGGAGCCGATCCCCGAGAGCGCCTTCCAGGAGTAGGCCGGACGTCGGACCGCCGCGGCCCGGGGGAAGCGGGCGGTCCGGGGAAAGGCGAAGGGCCCGTCGCCGAGGCGACGGGCCCTTCTTCGTGACGTTCCGTACTGTGCGCGCCTACCCCCCAGCGGGCGCACGGCCGGCACGTCGGTCATGGTGGCAGAGGAGCCGAAACCCGCTCTGGCCTGCCGGTTCTCACCGGCACGTCTCCACAATAGGTCAAAGCTCGCTTAAGGTGCGAATCCTGTGCACGTGGCCTATGTCGCACCCTTGGGCCTCTGCGGTGGTCCGGCGTTGCCATCCTCCCACCGCGGGCCCGCGTATGTACGCCGAACACGGGAAACACGCCGGGAAACTTTGGCCGACCGCGGCCCCAGAACCCCGCGAACACCGCGTTTGCGACACCCGGGCCCCCTCGGGAGCGGGCCCCTCCCCGCCCCGGGCACGACGGCGCCCGGCCGCCCCTCGGGGGCGACCGGGCGTGAGCGAGGTCTCACCCGGACGGTCCCGATCGGGACCGTCCGGGACCGGGCCCGCCGCGTACACCGCCGCACGGACGGTGCGCGGGGACTCAGGCCAGGCGCTTGGCGAGGTTCTCGTCCAGGGCGGCGAGGAACTGCTCCGTGGTCAGGAACTCCTGGTCGCCGCCGACGAGCAGCGCGAGGTCCTTGGTCATCTGGCCGCCCTCGACGGTCTTGATGACGACGTCCTCCAGGGTGTTGGCGAACTCGACGACCTTGGGGGTGTTGTCGAGCTTGCCCCGGTGCTCCAGGCCGCGGGTCCACGCGAAGATGGAGGCGATCGGGTTGGTGGAGGTGGGCTTGCCCTGCTGGTGCTGGCGGTAGTGGCGGGTCACCGTGCCGTGGGCGGCCTCGGCCTCGACCGTGCGGCCGTCCGCGGTGCGCAGGACGGAGGTCATCAGGCCGAGGGAGCCGAAGCCCTGGGCGACGGTGTCGGACTGCACGTCACCGTCGTAGTTCTTGCAGGCCCAGACGTAGCCGCCCTCCCACTTGAGCGCCGCGGCGACCATGTCGTCGATGAGGCGGTGCTCGTAGGTCAGGCCCGCGGAGTCGAAGCGGTCCTTGAACTCGGTCTCGAAGATCTCCTGGAACACGTCCTTGAACATGCCGTCGTAGGCCTTGAGGATCGTGTTCTTGGTGGACATGTAGACCGGGTAGTTGCGGTCCAGGCCGTAGTTCAGGCTCGCGCGCGCGAAGTCCTCGATGGACTTGCGGAAGTTGTACATGCCCATCGCGACGCCGCCCGCCTCGGGGAAGTTGGCGATGTCGAACTCGACCGGCTCGCTGCCGTCGGCCGGGGTGTAGGTCATGGTGACCGTGCCGGGGCCGGGCACCTTGAAGTCGGTGGCCTTGTACTGGTCGCCGTGGGCGTGGCGGCCGATGATGATCGGCTTGGTCCAGCCCGGGACCAGGCGGGGCACGTTCTCGCAGATGATGGGCTCGCGGAAGACGACGCCGCCGAGGATGTTGCGGATGGTGCCGTTGGGCGACCGCCACATCTTCTTGAGGCCGAACTCCTCGACCCGGGCCTCGTCCGGGGTGATGGTGGCGCACTTGACGCCGACGCCGTGCTCCTTGATGGCGTTGGCCGCGTCGACGGTGATCTGGTCGTCGGTGCGGTCGCGCTCCTCGATGCCCAGGTCGTAGTACTTCAGGTCGACGTCGAGGTAGGGGAGGATCAGACGGTCCTTGATGAAGGACCAGATGATCCGGGTCATCTCGTCGCCGTCGAGCTCGACTACGGGGTTCTCGACCTTGATCTTGGCCATGGCTGTGTGGCTGTCCCTTCAGTCTTCGCTGCCGCCTCGTGCGCCGCGGACCCGTGTCCGGCTCGTGGCCGGGGGCCGGTCCGCGCACCCGGCGGTCCACCGGTCCCGCCCGGGGTCCGTGCTCCCCGGTGAGGCGGTGGCTTCTCGGTGTCGCGGTATCTCGACGTCAAGCTTATTCGACGCCTAAGCGGACAGTTGCGGCGCCACCCATGCCAGCACGATCAGCAGGACCGCGAGGGTGGTCAGGGTGAGCAGGTCGATCCACCGGCGGCGCACGGCGAGCATGCCGACCCAGTCCCGGGGCAGGAGCACCCGGAAGGTCGCCGCCAGCAGCAGCGCGCCCGCGATGATCGCCGGTCCGCGCTTGAAGTAGGCCGCGGCCACGACCACGATCCCCGCCGCGAGCGCCGACATGACCAGGAAGTAGGGCACCTGCGAGAGCCAGTACGGCGTCTCGGGCCCCTCCTCCCCGGCGGTCCGCCCGCGCGCGACCTCCCCGGAGTCCTCCCCGGAGTCCCGGGCGGAGCCGCCGCCGGGCCCGGGCCCCTCGGGGCCGCCCCCGTCCGGCGCTCCCCCCTCGGGCACCCGCCCGCCTCGGGCCGCCTCCCCCGGCGCCCTCGCACCGGGAGCGCCCTCGTCCGCGTCCGCCAAATCCGCCTGCCCCGCCTTGTCCACCGCGTCCCGACCCGTTCGGTTACGAATGTGCTTGGCCGCCTCGCGGCTCGTTCACGGTCTTCTCCCGGGAACTGGCACGGACCGGCCACCCGTCGAGGACTGGCTGTCCGAAAACCGAATACCGCTCCGGAGGCTCGCGTCCGTGAGGGTTTCGGCGGCGCCGCGCGGGAAGCGAGGCTTCCCGTCCGGGAGAGACTGCGCCCATTGTAGTGATCCGTATCGCCGACTCCTCAGGGCTCACGGAAACGGTCTGGCCCGGGCCTCCACGGCCCATGACCGTTTCCCGCTTCCGGTTCGGTCACAGAGCCGTATTTGCACGCCTTATCCGTCTAACTCCGGAGTAAGCGCGTAGAACGCTTACCGCCCGGGTAACCAAGCTGGAGATGAGTGCACCGGTGAGCGAGGACCACCCCCATGAAGCCCACTCCACGCGTAGACCGAACCGTCACCCCACGACAGCCTCCCCTCCACCACCGTCGCCCGCACCCCCACCGGCAGCGCCACCCCACTCCGGGAGGAACCACCGTGGACGGGCCCTACCTCCGCATCGAAGAGACCGGGGACATACGCCAGCTCGCCGGTGAGGTCACCACGATCGGTCGAGGGGAGGGCGCCGACATCCGGCTGAACGACCCGAGCGTCTCCCAGCTGCACGCCGAACTGGTCCGCCGCGGCCCCTACGTCTACGTGGTGGACCTGGGCCTGTCGCGCAACGGGACCCGGGTGAACGGCCGCCCCATCGCCCGCCGGGTGCTGGAGGAGGGCGACGTGGTGAGCTTCGGCACCGCGCGCTGCCGTGTCGGCGGACTGCCCAAGGAGCAGATCAGCCCCGACATCGAGCTGCGCCGCGGCGCCGCCCCCGAGCTCACCCGCCGGGAGCTGGACGTGCTGACCGCGCTGTGCCAGCCCGCGCTGTCGGAGGAGGCCTTCGTGGCCCCCGCCACCGCCCGGGACATCGCCGAGGCGCTGGTGGTCACCGAGGCGGCGGTCAAACAACACCTGTTGCGGCTGTACCAGAAGTTCCGCATCCCCGAGGGGCAGAACCGCAGGACGCGGCTGGCCAACGAGGTCGTGGCGCTGGGCCTGGTGCGGCCGATGCCGATGGGCGGACCGGCCCGCAAGGCCAGCTGAGCACTCCCCCCGGCCCCGCCGCGGGGGCCTCACGCCGACGGCCGGGCCGGGGTCAGTCACTCGGAGTGAACGGTTTCGGCCCGTGTGTGACGCCGGAGCCGGGCCCCGTCCCCGGACGGGGCCCGGAAGAGGTGTGGCTAGAGGGCGGCGGCCTGCCGCTCGGCGGCCTCCACCACGTTCACCAGCAGCATCGCCCGGGTCATCGGGCCCACGCCGCCGGGGTTGGGCGACAGGTGCCCGGCCACCTCGGCCACGTCGGGGACGACGTCGCCGACCAGGCCCGACTCGGTGCGCGAGACGCCCACGTCCAGCACGGCCGCGCCCGGCTTCACCATGTCCTTGGTGATCAGGCCCGGCACACCGGCGCCGGCGACGATGATGTCCGCGCGGCGCGTGTGGTCGGCCAGGTCCCGGGTGCCGGTGTGGCACAGGGTGACGGTGGCGTTCTCCGACCGGCGGGTCAGCAGCAGGCCGAGGGGGCGTCCCACGGTCACGCCGCGCCCGACCACGACCACCTCGGCACCCCTGAGCGGCACCTCGTAGCGGGTGAGCAGCTCGACGATGCCGCGCGGGGTGCACGGCAGCGGCGCCTCCTGCATCAGCACCAGCTTGCCGAGGTTGGAGGGCTGGAGGCCGTCCGCGTCCTTGACCGGGTCGATCAGGCCCAGCACGCGGTTCTCGTCCAGCCCCTTGGGCAGCGGGAGCTGCACGATGTAGCCGGTGCAGGCCGGGTCCTGGTTGAGTTCGCGGACGGCCTGCTCCACCTGCTCCTGGGTGGCGTCGGCGGGCAGGTCGCGGCGGATGCTGGCGATGCCCACCTGCGCGCAGTCGCGGTGCTTGCCGCGCACGTAGGAGTGGCTGCCCGGGTCGTCGCCGACCAGGACCGTGCCCAGGCCGGGGGTGACGCCGCGGTCGTGCAGCTTCGCCACCCGCTCGGAGAGCTCCTCACGGATGGACTTGGCGACGGCCTTGCCGTCCAGGACGATCGCGCTCATGCGTGTGTCTCCTCGCTCAGTGGAAGAAGTGCCGGGTCCCGGTGAGGTACATGGTCACGCCGGCCGCCTCGGCCGCGGCCACGACCTCCTCGTCGCGGACCGAGCCGCCGGGCTGGACGACGGCGCGGACCCCCGCCCCGGTGAGGATCTCCAGGCCGTCGGGGAAGGGGAAGAAGGCGTCGCTGGCCGCGACGGAGCCGGTCACCCTCTCGCCCGCGCGCGTGACCGCCAGGCGTGCGGAGTCCACGCGGTTGACCTGGCCCATGCCCACGCCCACGGTGGCGCCGTCGGAGGCCAGGAGGATGGCGTTGGACTTGACCGCGCGCACGGCCTTCCAGGCGAAGGCCAGGTCGGCCAGGGTGGCCTCGTCGGCGGGCTCGCCGGTGGCCAGGGTCCAGGCGGAGGGGTCGTCGCCGGGGGCGTCGATGGCGTCGCGCGACTGCACCAGCAGGCCGCCGCTGATCTGGCGGTGCTCCACGCCCGCGCCGGGGCCGGAGCCCTGCGCCACGAGCAGGCGGATGTTCTTCTTGCGGCTGAGGATCTCCACGGCCGCGGGCTCGAAGGCGGGGGCGACGACGACCTCGGTGAAGATCTCCGCGATCTGCCCGGCCAGCTCCTCGCCGACGGGGCGGTTGGTGGCGATGACTCCGCCGTAGGCCGACACCGGGTCGCAGGCGTGCGCCCTGCGGTGGGCCTCGGCGTTGTCGGCGCCGACGGCGATCCCGCACGGGTTGGCGTGCTTGATGATGGCCACGCACGGCTGGTCGAAGTCGTGGGCGGCGCGCAGCGCGGCGTCGGCGTCCACGTAGTTGTTGTAGGACATCGCCTTGCCGTGCAGCTGCTCGGCTCCGGCCAGGCCGGTCCGCGGGGCGCCCGCGACGGTGTACAGCGCCGCCTTCTGGTGGGGGTTCTCGCCGTAGCGCAGGACGTCCCTGCGGTGGTGGACGGTGGCCAGGAAACCGGGCCAGCCCGACTCGGCGGCCTCGGCGTCGGGGGCGTAGTCGGCCGCGAACCAGTCGGCGACGGCCGCGTCGTAGGCGGCGGTGTGCTGGAAGGCGAGCCCGGCCAGGCGCCTGCGCTGTTCCAGGGTGAAGCCGCCGTCGCGGACGGCCTCCAGGGCGGCGTCGTAGCCGCCCGGGTCGACCACGATCGCGACGCTGCCGTGGTTCTTGGCCGAGGCGCGCACCATGGCGGGGCCGCCGATGTCGATCTTCTCGATGCAGTCGGCCTCGGAGGCGCCGGAGGCGACGGTGTCCTGGAAGGGGTAGAGGTTGACCACGACCAGGTCGAAGGGGGCGATGCCCAGCTCCTTGATCCTGGCGACGTGCTCGGGGTTGTTCTGGTCGGCCAGGAGCCCGGCGTGCACGGAGGGGTGCAGCGTCTTGACGCGGCCCTCCATGATCTCGGGGAAGCCGGTGACGTCCTCCACGGGGGTGACGGGGATGTCGGCCGCGCGCAGCCGCGCGGCGGTGGAGCCGGTGGAGACGATCTCCACCCCGGCCTCGGCCAGGCCGATGCCCAGCTCCTCCAGACCGGTCTTGTCGTAGACGCTGATCAACGCACGCCTGATGGCCTGCTGGGTCACCGGTTCTCCTTCGTGTCGGTCGCGTCGGTGACGCGCTGCTCGGTGCGGCCGAACCGCACGTGCCTGCCGTCGATGGTCCAGCCCTCGCGGGCGAGCCTGCCGACCGTGTCGACCAGCATCGTCCGCTCCACGGACTTGATCCGCTCGTGGAGGCTGGCTTCGTCATCGCCGTCCTCGACGGGTACCGCGACCTGGTCGATGATCGGACCGGAGTCGACGCCCTCGTCGAGGAAGTGGATGGTGGTGCCGGTGACGCGGACACCGTGGGCGAGCGCGTCACGCACGGCGTGCGCGCCGGGGAAGGAGGGCAGCAGCGCGGGATGGATGTTGACCGCGGGGTGGCTGCCGATCACGGCGGGGCCGAGGATGCGCATGAAGCCCGCGGAGACCACCAGGTCGGGGCGGTGCTCGCTGATGCGTTCGGCCATGGCGGCGTTCCACCGCGAGCGGTCGGGGTAGTCGCGGAAGGGGACGACGAACACGGGCACACCGGCCTGATCGGCCAGCTCGATGCCGCGGGTCCCCTCGCGGTCGGAGCCGACGGCGACGACGGTCGCCCCGTAGGCCGGGTCCCCGGCCGCCTCCAACAGGGCGGCCATGTTGCTGCCCGTGCCCGATATGAGGACCACCACTCGCGCGGACAATGCTTCTCCCATTGTGTAGAGAACGGTGCGAGAGCCGCCCCTCGCCTTCCGGGGGCGCCGGGGGACGGCGCAGCATCCGGATCCCGCGTACGCCGGTCCGGGGGTCGGCGCGAGCCGGAGCCGGAGGCGTGGTGTGCGGGTGACCCGATCGTCCTCCGCCGGGCGCTCCCTCGCGGGCTTCCGTGGGCCGGAGGCGTCCGTTGGGGGTGGTGGCGGGTGACGGGCGGGTGACGGGCGCGCCCGCTGGGCCCGCCCGCGTTCCCACCCTATCGGTCCAGGTAGCGTCTACCCACGGGGAGTGGGTGTTGGCCGGCCTGTGACGGGGGTCTCGGCGGCCCGCGGACCGGCGTGACCATGGACGACGGGTAGCCTCCGTGCGGCGGAGGCGACCACGGCGCCCCGAGCGGGGCGCGCATAAGGAGTGAACCTTGACCGACAACAGCCCGGAGTCCCGGACCGAGGGGCAGCCGCCCAGAGCCGAACGCGGCGGCCTGTGGGGCCTGTTCTTCGGGGCGGCCGGCCTGCTGCTGCCGCCCTACGGGGTCGTGCTGTCCGTGTTCGGTGTCGTGCAGGGTTTCCGGGCGAGGCGGGCCGCGCGGGCGAACCGCACCGAGGCGCCGGGCGCGCTGATGAGCGTGGTCGTGGGCGTGCTGGGGATCGTGATGTCGCTGTCGCTGTTCGCGGTGGCCGTGGTGTACCAGGAGCAGATGGCGCAGTACCGGGACTGCTCGGCCCTGGCGCACACGGTCTCCAGCCAGAACGAGTGCGACGAGGCGTGGGAGTCCTCCACCGGCCTTCCGCCCACGGTGGTCATCAGCTAGGTCGGTCGGGGCGCCCGAAGGGGGCGGCGGGAGTGTCCCGCCGCCCCCTTCGCGTGCCCGGGGGCCTTCCCGGGTGGTGACGCGCTCTCCGGTTCCGGTCACTACCCGAGTCGGGAAACGGCCGCTCGCCCACGCCGCGGAGACCCCCCAAGGGATTACACTTAGTATGCAATCAATCACTAAAAGTGTTGACCACCCTTGCGCGGAGAGGACTCGATGGACACCGACGCCCCCGGCCCGTCCGGACCGGAACTGAGGGAGTACACGGCACTGCTGCGCCGCCGCTGGCGGTTCGTCGGCGCCGGGGTGCTCGGCGGGCTGGCCCTGGCCTCCGCCGCGGTGGTCGCACTCCCCGCCGCCTACACCTCCGTCTCCGCCGTCCAGGTCCAGCCCAGCGGGATGGCCGAGTTCACCGGGGAGCGCTCCGGCCGCCTGGCCGGGGACGTCAACCTCGACACCGAGGCGCAGGTCCTGCTGTCGGACCGCGTGTCGTCCTCCGTGGCCGAGGCCCTGGCGGAGGAGGGCGGCGCCGCGCCCTCCGTGGCGGACCTGCGCGAGCGGGTGGACGTGAGCGTTCCCCCCAACAGCAGCGTCCTGGAGATCAGCTACTCCGCCGGGAGCCCCGAGGCCGCGCGGGCGGGCGCGCAGGCCTACGCCGACGCCTACCTCGAACTGCGCCGCGAGCGGGTCGACGGGCTGATCGAGAGCCACCTGGAGGCGCTGCGCGGTGAGCAGGAGGCCCGCTACGAGGCCCTCGCCGAGGCCGCCGGGCAGTCCGCCGACCCCGGCGCGGACGCGCGGGTGGAGGCCCTGCGCGCGGAGATCACCGAGCTGGGCAACGGCATCAGCCCGCTCAGCGCCCTGGCGGAGACGGTCGAGCCCGGCAGTGTCATCACCCCGGCGGGGCTCCCCGAGCGCGCGAGCAGCCCGATGCCCGCCCTGTGGCTGGTCGGCGGCGCCGCGCTCGGCCTGCTGACGGGGCTGCTGGCGGCCGTGGTGCGCGACCGCCTCGACCCGAGGCTGCACGACGCCGAGGAGACCGGGCGGATCGGGGCGGTGCCGGTGCTGCTCGACCTGTCCGAGCGGGTCGGGCGCGGCCAGCGCTCCCCCGGGCTGCTGCCGGACGGCGACCGGCGCGGGCAGCGGGTCAACGAGTTGGCGCACCTGGTGCGCGCCCGCCTCGCCGCGGTCCCCGTTCCCGCGGCGGCCGACGGACCCTCGGTGGTCGCCGGGCCGATCGGGGCGGGTGGGACGGGAGCGTCCGACCGCGCCGGAGCGGGCGCGGGAGGCGCCCGGGGGGAGGACGAACTGGCCGTGCTCCTCGGGGAGGGGGAGGCGGTCCTCGGCCGCGTGCTGCTCGTCACCGCGACCACCCCGGGCCGCGCCGGTGCGGCGACCGCGGTGAACCTGGCCGCCTCCCTGGCCCGCACGGGCTCGGAGACGCTGCTGGTGTGCGCCGACCCCCGCGCCGACACGGTCGGCGAGCTGCTGGGGCTGCCGGAGGGCCCCGGCCTGGCGGAGGCGCTGCTGGAGGGCGAGGACCCCGCCGACCTGGAGGTGCGGCCCGACGCGGTGCCCCGTCTGCGGGTGCTGCGCTACGGGTCCCCGGGTCTGGACGCGCCGGTGCAGGGCACCGCGATGCCGGAACTGGTGCGGCTGCTGCGGGCGGGGGCTGAGTACGTGGTGGTGGCGGTGGCGCCGGTGAGCGAGCGCGCCGACGCGCACGCGCTGGCCGCTTCGGCCGACCTGATGCTGCCGGTGGTCGAACTGGACCGCACGCGCCGCGCCGAGCTGAGGGAGCTGCTCGTCCTCGCCGACCGGTTCGGGGTCCCCGTTCCGGGCACGGCCGTGCTGCCGCGCCAGCCGCTGGCCGGGCCCGCGCCGGTGGCGTCGCCGTCCGCGGCCGGGCCGGTCGCCGGAGAGGAGGCCACCGGGTCCGACCGCACGCCCGGAAGGGACGGAGCGGACGGGTCGGAGGAGGCGGCCGGGACCGCGAGGGGCCGCACCGGTGCGGGGATCACGCTGACCGGCATCGTCAGCGAGCTGCCCGCCGCCGCCGGGGCCGCGGGGCCGCGGGGGCGCGGCGGGGCGGTCCGGCCCCCGGCGCCCAGGGACGCCGAGGGCGCCCCCGGGGTCCCCGACCCCCGGCGGGCGGAGGCCGCGGAGGAGCCCGAGGCGGCGGTGAGCGGCAGGACCACGGCCGGCGGTGCCGCCAGCACGCCTTCGCGGGCTCGTGGTGAGGACGCGGAGTCCGCGGTCCCGGACGGCGACGAGCGCGCCGGGGGCACCGGCCCCGCCGGGGAGCGCTCCGGCTCGGCCTGGGCCGACGCTGCCGAGCGGAGTCCGGAGGCGGGCGGGACCGACGACGGCACGGCGGAGGACGCGGGGACCCCCCTCGACGGCGGGATACCCGCGGGCTTGGACGTCCCCCGCGTGATGGGAGGCGACGGTGCCACCCAGATCCCGGTGGCGCCCGGGGCCGCCGGGACCGGCCGGACGGAGGAGGACACCGCGGGAACCGCCGCGGCCCCGGGTACGGCCTCGGAGGCGGAGATGGCCTTCGGACTGGCCCGGACCGCCGAGGCCCGGGAGCCCCACGACCCCGAGGCGACCGTCAGCGGCGCCGAGGCCACGGAGGCCCTCGTGGCCTTCGCGACCGAGGGGGCCGAGGGGGTCGAGGAGTCCCGGCCGACCGGAGCCGCCGGGGACTCCGCCTCCCCGGACAGCGCCCCTGACACCGCCCCGGACACGGCCCCGGGGACCCGGAACTGATGGCCTGGAGCACGTCCGCGCGCGCCCCCCGGCCGACCGCCGGGGCGGCGGGCCCCGTCGTCGGGGGTCCGCTCCCGGCGGGCGGGACCGGCGACGGCGCCGGTCGGCCGCTGCTCTGGCTGCTGGCCGGGTACCCGCTGTGGTGGGCGCTGGGCCTGGGGCAGTTCGCGTACTGGCTGTTCGCGGTCCCGATGGCCGCCGAACTGGTGCGCCGGCACCGCGCCACGGGGCTGCGGGTCCCTCCGGGGTTCTGGCTGTGGGCGCTGTTCCTGCTGTGGACGGTGCTGGGCCTGTGCCTGGTCCACCTGGAGATGCCCGGCACGGTGCCGGACAGCGGCGGATACGGCGGCGCCGTGCTCCGGGCGGTCAACTACCTGGTGCTGACGGTCCTGGTGCTCTACGTCGGCAACCTCTCCGAGCGCGAGCTGCCCACGCGCGCGGTCGTGGGCGCGCTGGCGGTGCTGTGCCTGACCACGATCGCGGGCGGCTACCTGGGCATGCTCGCGCCCCGGTTCGAGTTCACGGCCCCGACGGAGTACCTGCTCCCCGCGGCCCTGACCTCCGACGCCTACATGCAGACCCTCATCCACCCGGCGTCCGCGCAGGTCATGGACATCTTCGGGTACGAGTCGGCCCGCCCGAAGGCGCCCTGGGAGTACACCAACGTCTGGGGCTACATGCTCTCCCTGCTGCTGGTGTGGCTGGTGGTGGGCTGGGTGGCACAGGGTTCGGGATGGGTGCGCTGGGGCGGGCTGGCCGCCGCCGCGCTGGCCGTGGTCCCCGCCGTGTACTCGCTCAACCGGGCCCTGTGGGCGGGGCTGGCCCTGTCCGCGGCCTTCGCCGCCCTGGTGGCGCTGCGCCGCGGCCGGGTGGTCCTGGTGGGCGCCTGCGCCGTCGCGGGCCTGACGGTGCTGCTGGCGCTGGCCGCCTCACCGCTCGCCGACGTGGTGCGGGCCAGGCTCGACAACCCGCACAGCGACGACGGCCGGGCCGCCACCAACGCGGCGTCCGTGGAGGCCGCCCAGCTGTCCCCGGTCCTGGGGTGGGGCACCACCCGCGAGAGCCTGGGCAGCTCGGAGTCGATCGCGATCGGCCCCACCTCGGAGTGCCCCGGCTGCGGCCAGCACGTCATCGGCAACGCGGGACAGCTGTGGATGACGCTGATCACCGGGGGCTGGGTGGGCACCGGCCTCATGCTCGCCTTCTTCGCGCACGTCGTGTGGCGCTACCGCCGCGCGGCCACGCTGGAGGGGCGGGGCGCGCTGCTGACCGTGCTGCTGCTGTTCTGGTACATGTTCTTCTACGTCGCGCTGATGTCCCCGCTGGCCGTCACCATGGTCGCCGTCGCCCTGCTGTGGCGCGGCGAGGAACCGGTGCTCCGGCGGCGGACCGCGCGCACCCGCGGGGGTCCTTGGTGAACAGCGAGACGACCTACCTGACCGACCTCGCCGCGGTGCTGTGGCCGTGCGGCGGGCTGCTCGGCCCCGGCGACCGCGGTATGCGGCGGCTGGCGCACCGCGACCGGGGCACCCAGTACCTTCCGGTCCCCAACGCGCAGAACCCCCGGGTGATCCTGCCCGCCCACGACCGGTCGGCGGCCACGCGGGGCATCACGTCCTTCGCCCAGGGGCACTCGTTCCGGGAGAGGGCGCGCACGCTGCTGCTGACCGGGGCGTTCGCCACCGGGCTGGCCCCGCTCCTGCTGCGCGACCGGCTGTACGTGGGGGCCGGTCCGGGCATCGAGCACGCGCTCACGACGGCGCTGGACCGCGACCTGGCCGTCGCCATCCACGTGGGACCGCCCCGGGCCAACCGCAAGCCCGTGCTCCTGCTGCTCACCCCCGGCGGACGCACGATCGGCTACGCCAAGGTGGCCGTCAACGACCTGACCTCGCGCCTGGTGCGCGCCGAGACGCGCGCCCTGCGCCAGCTGGCCGAGGCCCGCCTGCCGGACGTGACCGTCCCCCGGCTGCTGCACGAGGGCGAGTGGAACGGCCACCCCCTGCTGGTGCAGGAGGCGCTGCCGGTCGGCGTCCAGACCGACCGGCCCACGCGGCGCCAGCTGCTGAGGTGCGTGACGCAGATCGTCGGGCTGTCCAGGGTGCGGCGCCGGAGGCTGTCCGACAGCCCCTACCGCAGGTCGCTGGAGGAGCGGATCGTGACGCTGGGCACGCGCCCCGAGGTGGCGCCCCTGCGCGCGGCGCTGCGCCGCCTGCCCGACGTGTACGTGCCGTTCGGAGCCTGGCACGGCGACCTGACCAGGTGGAACATCGCCAGCACCGCGCGGCGCGCGTTCGTGTGGGACTGGGAGCGCCTCGCCATGGACGCCCCCGCGGGCTTCGACGCCCTGCACTACGACCTCAACGAGTGCGTGCAGGCCGGGGTCCACCCGGGGGTGCACCGGTGGCTGGAGAGCGGGTCGCGGCTGCTGCGCGACCCGCTGATGTCCGAGACCGGGGTGCGCTCCCACACGGTGTCCACGGTGATGGCGCTGTACCTGATCGACCTGGCCACCCGGTACCTGCACGACCGGCAGGACGAGAACGGCGGCCACCTGGCGGCCGTGGACGACTGGCTGCTGCCCGCGCTGGAGGGGCTCCAGGAGAGGGCCGCCCACGAGGCCGCCCACCGGACCTGAACGTCCCGCCGGGCCTGAGCGGCCCTCTCGGGTCCGGGCGGTCCGGCGAACCGGGCCACCCGATCGATCGACACGACCCGCCGAGCCCCGGCACCGAGGACCGTGGCCGGGGGTGACCGAAACTGCGACAGAAGGAGCACGTGATGCCCCGGAGCACCGTTCCCGTCCTGTTCCACCGCATGGCCGTCCCGGCCCGGAAGGCGCTCCTGCCCCTCGCCGACGGCCTGGGCGCGCTCACCGCGCCGGCCCGCGCGCTGCCCGACTTCCTCATCTGCGGGGCGCAGCGCTCGGGCACGACGTCGCTGTTCAGGACGCTGTGCCTGCACCCGTGCGTCACCGGGCCCACCCTGCGCAAGGGGGTGCACTACTTCGACACCGGCTACCAAGGCGGCCCGGACCGGTACCGGGCGTACTTCCCCCCGCGCGCGAGGCTGCGTGCCCGGCGGGGGCGGCCCCGGGTGAGGGCGGTCGAGTCCAGCCCGTACTACCTGTTCCACCCGCTGGCCGCCGAGCGGATCGCCCGCGACCTGCCGGAGGTTCGGGTGGTGGTCATCCTGCGCGACCCGGTGGAGCGGGCCTACTCGGCGCACGCGCACGAGACCGCGCGGGGGTTCGAGACCGAACCGTTCGAGCGGGCGCTGGAGCTGGAGCCGGAGCGGCTGGCCGGTGAGGAGGAGCGGATGCTGGCCGACCCCGGGTACCGGTCGTACTCCCACCAGCACCACGGCTACGTGGCGCGCGGCCGCTACGCGGACCAGCTGGAGCGGATGGAGAAGCACCTGGGGCGGGACCGGATGCACGTGGTGGACCACGCCGACCTGTTCGACGGCACGGCGCGGGCGCTCGGTGAGGTGGAGCGGTTCCTGGGGCTGCCGCCCGGGCCGGGCCACGCCCCGGGCAGGCACAACGCGCGCGCCCGGACGAGCATGCCCGAGGGGCTGCGCGCGGAACTGGCGGCGCGGTTCGCCGACAGCGACGCGCGGCTGGCGGACTGGTGGGGGCGCGTCCCCTCGTGGCGCGCGTGACCGCCGCGGCGGAGCGGGAGCGGGCGGGACTGCGCCGTGTACTGCGCGGCGGGGCGGTCAACATGGCGGGGGCCGTGGTCGGCGCCGCGCTGAACCTCGCTGTGATCGTGACGATCACGCGGGCGTTCTCCCAGGAGACGGCGGGGCTGCTGTTCTCGGCGACGTCGGTGTTCCTGATCGCCGCGGTGGTGGCCAACCTGGGCGCGTCGGACGGGTTGGTGTACTTCATCGCCCGGATGCGCGTGTTCGGCGAACCCGGGGGCGCGCCCCGGCTGCTGCGGACGGCCGCGGCCCCGGCCGTGCTGGCGGCGTGCGCGCTGGCGGTGCTGCTGCTGGTGTGCGCCGGTCCGGTGGCGCGGGGCCTGGGCGGCGGCGAGGCGGAGGTCTACCTGCGGCTGCTGGCGGTGTTCCTGCCGTTCGCGGTGCTGGCCGACACGGCCCTGGCCGCGACGCGGGCCCACCACGACATGGCCGGGACCGTGCTGGTGGACAAGGTGGGCCGTCCGCTGGCCCAGCTGGCCCTGGTGGCGGGGGTCGCGCTGTCGGGGGCGGCGGGGCTGCTGGCGCTGGCGTGGGCGGGGCCGTACCTGCCCGCGGCCGTGGTGGCGTGGTTCTGGTTGGGGCGTGTCGTGCGCCGGGCCGTTCCCGACGGTACGCCCGTGCCCACCGGAACGGCCGAGGCCGCGGGGTCCGCGGAGCGGGTGGACGCGCGGACGTTCTGGGCCTTCTCCCTGCCGCGCGCGGTGGCCGCGGTCGCCCAGATGGGCGTGCAGCGCGGCGGCGTGGTCCTCGTGGCGCTCCTGGGCGGGCTGAGCGGCGCGGCGGTGTTCACGGCGGCCACACGGGTCATGGTGGTCGGCCAGTTCGGCACGCAGGCGGTGCTGTACGCGGCCCAGCCCAGGTTCGCCGAACAGCTGGCGACGGGCGACCACGCCGGGGTCCGGGCCCTCTACCAGGCGGGAACGGCATGGCTGGTGTGCCTTCTGTGGCCCTTGTACCTGTCGGTGCTGGTGTTCGCCCCCCAGGTGATGCGGCTGTTCGGGCCGGAGTACGCGGCGGGTGCGACGGCGCTGACCGTGGTGTGCGCGGGCCAGCTGACGGCCGCCGCGCTGGGGATGAGCGACCTGGTCCTGACGATGACCGGGCTGACCCGGCTCAACCTGGTCAACAACGTGCTGTCGCTGGCGGCGAACGTGCTGGTGTGCGTGCTGCTCGTGCCCGTGGCCGGAGCGGCCGGGGCGGCCGTGGCCCTGGTGGCCGCGATGCTGGTGCGCAAGCTGCTCCCGCTGTGGCAGTTGCGGTCCCACGTGGTGCTGCACCCCTTCAGCCGCCCGGTGCTGGCTGCGACCGCCAGCGCGCTGACGTGGTTCGGCGCCCTGCCGCTGCTGCTGGAGGCCCTGCTGGGCGGCGGGATCGCGACGCTGGTGATGGCGGTGGCCTCGGGAGCGGTGGGGCACCTGGTGACGGTGTGGTCGCTGCGCGGACTGCTGGGCCTGGATCCGCGCCGGTGAGGCGTGCCGCGGCGGCCGGGGTGCCCGGCGGCGGGTGAAGGCGGTGCGGGCACGCGGCGGCCGAGGACGCCAGCCGGGGAGTGCGGCCGGAGGCGGTGCGGGCACGCCGAGGCGGGCGGACCCGGGGGACCCCCCGTTATCCATGAAAGCCCCTGCGCGCGCCCGGCGGAAGACGCCCTCCCCCGCCTGTGGACAACCGGTGCGCCTCGCCGCGACCCTCCCAGCGACTACACAGAGTTATGAAATGATGACCACATGTCTCCACGACCGGTTCTCCTGGTGGCCTCCAGCGGAGGGCACCTGGCCCAGCTGTGCTCACTGCGTCCCTGGTGGCGGCACCGCGAGCGCGTGTGGGTGACCTTCCGGACCCCCGACGCCGAGTCCGCCCTGACCGGCGAGCGCGTCCGGTGGGCCTTCCACCCCACCACCCGCCACGTGGGCAACCTGCTGCGCAACACCTGGCTGGCCGTGCGCGTCCTGCGCGAACGGCGCCCGTGCGCCGTGGTCACCACCGGCGCCGGGGTGGCGCTGCCGTTCTTCGCCCTGGCGTGGCTGCTGCGGATACCGACCGTCTACATCGAGGTCTACGACCGCCTCGACACACCGACGCTCACCGCACGGCTGTGCCGTCCGTTCACCCGGCTGTTCCTCGCCCAGTGGGAGGAACAGCGCGCCTTCATGCCGACCGCCATCACGGTAGGACCGCTGCTTTGACCGAACAGACCACGCGTCCCGTCCCGCGCCCCGACGACAGCGGCCACCCCGACGTGGTCGTCAGCCTCGGCACCGACCACCACTCCTTCGACCGGCTGGTCCGCTGGATCGACGACTACGCCCGGCGCCACCGGACCTTGCGCTTCCTGGTCCAGCACGGGCACAGCGCCGCCCCCGAGGTGGCCGCGGGCACCCCGTTCCTGCCCGGCGAGGAGCTCGGCGAGCACATGCGCCGGGCCCGGGTGGTCGTCGCCCACGGCGGACCGGGCACCATCGTCCAGGCCCGCCGCGCCGGACGCCTGCCCATCGTCGTCGCCCGCGACCCCGAACTGGACGAGCACGTCGACGAGCACCAGCTCCTGTTCGTACGGCGCCTGGAGGAGGCGGGCCGGGTGCGGGCCTGCGCCACTCCCCAGCAGCTCTGCGCGCTCCTGGACAGGGCGCTCGCCTCGCCCGCGGACTTTCGGGTGGACCCCGGCGACAGTGAGGGCACCGAGCGGGCCGCGCTGCGCGCCGGGGAGCTCATCGACCTGCTCACGCGGGGCCGGGGCGCGACGGCGGAACCCGCCGCCGCGGCCGCCGGGACCCCCGCCCGGACCGCCGGAAGCGGCGCGGACCCGCTGGCCGCCGCCCCGACAGCCCCCCGGGCCGCCGACCACACCTTCGGCCGCACCGCCGCGCGGACCGCCGCCTCCGGAGCCGACGGCACCGGGCCCCTGCCCGGCGTGACCGTCGTGGTGCCCACCCGGGACCGGCCGGAACTGCTGCGCCGCACCCTGCGGGCGATCAACGAGCAGGACTACTCCGGCCGCATCACCACGATCGTCGTCTTCGACAACGACCAGCCCGACCCCTCACTGGCCCGCTCCGACGGCGACCGCCCCGTGCGGGTGGTCACCAACACCCTCACCCCCGGCCTGGCCGGAGCCCGCAACACCGGTGTGCTCGCCGCCGACACCGACCTGGTGGCCTTCTGCGACGACGACGACACGTGGCTGCCCGGGAAGCTCCGGGCACAGGTCGGCGTCATGCTCGACGAGCCCGGCACGGAGATGGTGTGCTGCGGCATCCGGGTGGTCTACGACAGGGTCGAGGCGGTCCGCAGCCTGGACCGCACCAGCGTGACCTTCGGCGACCTGCTGGGGTCGCGCCTGACCGAGCTGCACCCGTCCACGTTCCTCATCCGGCGCCGCGCCATGATCGACGGCTGCGGAACCGTCAGCGAGGAGATCCCCGGCAGCTACGCCGAGGACTACGAACTGCTGCTGCGCCTGGCCCGGCGCGGCCCCATCCGCAACATCCCCGAACCGGGCGTGCGGGTGCTGTGGCACCGCAGGTCGCACTTCTCCGGGCGCTGGCGGACCATCTCCACCGCCCTGCGCTGGCTGCTGGACCGCTACCCCGAGTTCGCGCTGGTGCCGCGCGGCCACGCGCGCGTGGCCGGGCAGATCGCCTTCGCCGAGGCCGCCTCCGGCCGCCGGCGCGCCGCGCTGCGCTGGATCGGCACCACCGTCCGCAGCCGCCCCGCCGAGGCCCGCGCCTACCTGGCGCTGGCGGTGGTGCTCGGGGTGCCCGCCGGGTGGGTCACGCGCGCGCTGCACCTGCGCGGCAGGGGCCTGTAACCTCGGTCCGCGCGCCGGCGGTCCCGGCGCGCGGACCGAGAACAGCCGGGAAGGACACGCATGATTCGTAAAGCCACCCCCGAGGACGTCGAGGGGGCGGCGGACACGCTGGCCGCCGCTTTCGCGGACTACCCCTTCACCCGTCACGTGATCAGCGCCGACGGCCACGAGAGGCGCCTGCGGGAGTTCCAGCGCGTCTTCCTCGCCGAGGTCGGCCTTCCGTACGGACGGGTGTGGGTGAGCGACGACCTCCAGGCGGTCTCCGTCTGGACGGTGCCCGGTTCCGAGGGCGCGCAGGAGGCCATGGAGGCCCTGCTCCCCGGGCTCGTGGAGCTGGCGGGCGACCGCGCCCCGGCCTACGCGGCGGCCGAGGCCGCCATGGCTCCGTACCGGCCGGAGGAGCCGGTGTGGTTCCTCGGCACCGTCGGCGTCCACCCCGCGTCCCGGGGCCGGGGCCTGGGGCGCGCGGTGATCGGCGCGGGCCTGCGCGAGGCCGACGCGGCGGGCTTCCCGACGTTCCTGGAGACGTCGACGGAGGACAACGTGGGCCTGTACACGTCGCTCGGCTTCCGGGCGACCGCCGAGTACGTGCTGCCCGAGGGCGGCCCGCGCACCTGGTCGATGTCGCGGCCCGTGGGCGGCTGAACCGGCGCGCCCCGAGCGCGGGCCCCACACGCGCGGACCGCCGCCCCCTGGCGGGAGCGGCGGTCCGCGCGAACCGTCCCGGACGGCCCGGGCCCTGGGCGGTCAACCCCGTTCCTGGGCGTACTCGGCCAGGCGGCGCACCCGCTCGGGCAGGTACACGTACGGGTCCTGTCCGGCGGCCTCGAAGCCGCGCTGGGCGTACTCGTTGGCCCGGATCCGGAAGTCGCAGTCCGGGGACAGCTTGTTGTCCCACACCTTGACCGCGCGCACCCGCTCGTAGCGGCGCAGCACGTCGGGGATCTCGGAGTACCACTCCAGGGTCTCCTGCGAGCCGATGGGCGTGGTGCCCATCTCCCCGATCATCACCGGCTTGTCCGGGTCGATCCCGTGGTCGGGCCCCTCGTTCTGGAACCATTCGTAGGCCGGGCGCATCATGTCCTCGAAGGAGTACACCTCGTCCCAGTGCGGCTGGGAGTCGCAGCCGGTCATGTTGTACGCCTCCCAGCTGACCCAGTCGACGTAGTCGTTGCCGGGCCACAGGCCGGGGAGGCGGTCGAAGTTGCCCTCCCAGCCGGTCACGTTCCACACCCAGATGGCGTTGTCCGCGCCCTCCTCGCGGTACAGGTCCACGATGTGCCGCCAGGCCCGCACGAACTCCTCGGGCGTGCCGCGCCTGTTGTAGCGCGTGTTGGCGTCGGCCTCGTGGTCGAAGGTGACGAAGTAGGGCACGTCCAGCTCCGCGATGGCACGGGCCTGGGAGCGCAGCGAGTCGTCGAACCCGCCGTCGATGAGGGACTCGTAGGAGACCGCCGGATGCCCGGAGCGCGTGAACCGCCGGGCCTCGATGTTGGTGTGCACGAACCTGCCCTCGGCGATCAGCTCGCGCTCGCGCCTGCCGGGGATGTTGGCCTGGTCGACGCCGCGCCAGGTGTAGACGATGTCCATGCGGCGGTCGACCGCCTCCTCCAGGGGCTCGATCCGGTCCTGGTAGGGGCTGGCCCCCCACCAGGCGCCGCACGAGGGCTCCAGGATCTCCGAGACGGTGCACTCCTCGTCGGTGGCGTATCCCCAGCGCCAGGGCGGCTCCGTCACCCCCGCGGGCCGGTCCGAGGGTTGCCGTGGAGAGGACGAGGCCCCGCCCGCCGGGGCGTCCCCCGCTCCGACCAGTGTCAGGACGAGGGTCAGTGCCCCCGTCGTCGCCAGTGCCCGTACCGGTCCCCTGTCCACGTCGAACTCCCCCTAATTCTCCATATGTGACTTAGAGTGTTCAGATGAACACCATACGTCATCATTGGGGCGAACAACAGTCCTCGAAGTGGCAAAACGGACTTCAGTAGCCGTAACGCCCCCGAGAGGGAGCCGTCACGGCGGCCACCAGGCGCCGCCGCCAGGAGGGCATCGCCTCACGCCACCCGTGGTCGGCGCGGACCCCGACGCGCCCGGCCGTGAAGCGCATCGGATTGCCCGACACGGCGTGCCCCTCCGACAGTTCGAAGCCGCCCCGCGCCGCGTCCGGCGGGGTGCCCGCGTACCCCGCGAACTCCGCGATCCGGGCGAACTCGCCCCCGGGATCGGCGACGAAGTCCTCGTAGCGCACGCGCAGGGTCGGGACGCCGCGCCGGGCCAGGGCGTCGAAGCAGGCGTTCTGGGTCATCCACTGCACCGACGCCCGCCCGGCCGAGTAGCGGGCCATCTCCGGCTCGCTGCTGTCGGGGGAGGCGTCCGGGCGCGCCACACGCCTGGCCCAGGAGTGGGCCACCGCGCGCGGGTCGCGCACCACGTGCAGCAGGCGCATCCGCGCGCCGTAGCGCCAGCGCAGACAGGCGGCCAGGGAGGCGTGCTTGCTGGCGTCCACGATCACGTGGGCGCCGCTGACCAGGGACACCGCCGAGTACAGGCGGTGGTAGAGCTCGGTGTAGCGGTCGCAGCGCGAGGCGAGCAGGCCCTGGTGGGCGCCGTTGAGCAGTACCGGCAGGAAGCGGGTGCGGTCGACGCGGTCCTTGAGCCGCAGCACCTCCCCCGTGTCCAGGCGGTCCCAGCCGCCGAAGGCCTCCTTGCCCACGTCGGACCAGAAGCCGCAGCCCGAGAACGGTCGGCCGCAGCCGCACAGCTCGTCCTCCACCAGTCCGCGCCGCCACAGGTGCACGACCTCGCCGACCGAACAGAACCCGGGCAGTTCGCCGAGGAGCCGCTCGATCAGGGTCGAGCCGGAGCGGCCCATTCCACCGACGAACACCAGTCGATAACCATCGTCCACCCCACCAGGCTATTACTTTCTGTCACCCAACCGGCCCCTAAAGTGACGACTCCGTTCCCGGGCCGGGGCCGCGACACGGACACGCGTCGGCCCCGGTCCGGGGGAAGCCTCCCCCGGACCGGGGCCGAACGGTCGGTCGTCCGCTCCTCGCGCGGTGGCCGCCGAGCGGGCTGTGGAAGAGCGGGGTCTCCACAACCCCCCGGGTCAGAGGCCCTGGACGTTGAGCAGCAGGTTGACCGTTCCCGAGGGAACGCCGCTGAGCTTGTCCACGCCGGCGTTGGAGACGAGCCAGTCCTGGATGGTGGCCTGGTCGTCGTCGCCGTTCACGCTCTTGTACAGGGCTGCGGCCCCGGCCACGTGCGGGCTGGCCATCGAGGTGCCGTCGTAGGAGTCGGTTCCGCCGCCGGGGACGGTCGACTCCACGTCCACGCCGGGGGCGTAGATGTCGACGGACGGGCCGTGGTTGGAGAAGACGGCCGCGGCGTCGGTCGCGTCGGAGGCGCCCACCGTGGTCACGCCCTCGGCGCCGCCCGGGGAGGTGTTGCCCGCGTCCTGGCCCTCGTTGCCCGCCGCGACCGCGACGAACACGCCGGACCCGGCCAGGCTGTTGACGGCCTCGTCCAGGGTCGGGGAGGACGGACCGCCCAGGGACAGGTTGGCCACCGCGTTGGGTCCGGCGTTGGCGGCCACCCAGTCGATACCGGCGATGACGTCGTCGTAGGAGCCCGAGCCGTTGTCGTCGAGCACCTTGACGCCGAAGAGGTCGGCGGCGGGGGCGACGCCGTACGCGGCGGAGCCGATGGTGCCCGCGACGTGGGTCCCGTGGCCGTTGCCGTCGGAGCCGTCGCCGCCGTAGGCGTCGAAGGCGGAGGAGGCGCGACCGCCGAAGTCGGGGTGCGAGGCGTCGATGCCGCTGTCGATGATGTAGGCGGAGACGCCGGCCCCGTCGCCGGTGGTGCCGTAGGAGCCGTCCAGGGGGAGGTCCTCCTGGTCGATGCGGTCCTGGCCCCACGTGACGGTGGTGTGCGCGACGCCGACCTCCTCGACGTAGGCGACGCCCGACTGCCCGCGCAGTTCGCGCACCTCCGCCGCGCTCAGGCTGGCCGAGTAGCCGTTGACGACCTCGTCGTAGGTGTGGTTGACCTGGTCGGAGGAGATGCCGAGGGACGAGGGGGTGACGGAGGCGGCGCTGAGCGTGTCCTCCAGGACGACGAAGTAGTCGCCGGTGGCCGAGGCGCCGACGGTGTGGAGGGGGGCGAGCTCGTCGGCGCCCGCCGAGACGGCGCCCGACAGGGCCAGGGGGACGGAGAGGGCTCCGGCCGCGGCGAGGCCGAGCACCGTTCTCCTCGTGGTGTGCCTGTGCACTCGTATTCTCCTTTTGCGGGGGACGGTAATGGGAGGCGCACAGCAGTCAATAACCCAGAGTAGTCAAGCGATTCCAGGCTCGCTGCGCTTTGCCACCATAACCAGACTTCGTCCTTCGCTCCAGGGTGCGAGAGCAACTTTTTTTGCGTCCAAGTACCGCGGATCAGCCTTCGGCGCCCGTCGCGTCCCAGCACCCGAGGGCTTGGGTGCGGCGGCGGGGAGACCGAAAAACACTCGCCTGTAGTGGTCAAACGTTTTTCGGACAGACCTTTCGGCTCCTCCGGGAGTCCTTACGGAGAAACATGGCGTTGGCCGACGGAAACCATTACGTAAGAATCCGAGAACCGAAACAGGTTTCTCGGGTAACACGGTCGCGGGCGTGGGCGGCGCACCTGAGGCCGCCCTTTCCGGTGCGTCCGGGCCCGCCGGGCCCGCTCCCCGCCGGACCTCCCCGTCCGGTGGCGGAACACGTGGAAGGGGACCGCCCGAGGGCGGCCCCCTTCCACGTTCCGGGCGCCCGGCGCGCCCCGGCCGGGGTCAGTCGGTCTTGACGACCATCCCCGCGGCGACCGTGGTGTTGGTGGACTCGTCGATGAGGATGAACCCGCCCGTCTGGCGGTTCTTGGCGTACTCGTCCACGAACAGGGGCTGGGTGGAGCGCAGCCGCACCCGGCCGATCTCGTTGAGCGACAGGTGGTCGGCCTGCTCGTCGCGGTGCAGCGTGTTGACGTCCAGCCGGTAGCGCAGGTCCTTGACCACGACCTTCGCGGTGCGTGTGGTGTGCTTGAGGATGAGCTTGGAGCGCGGCGTGAGCTTGCGCGCGTCCGTCATCCAGCACACCATCGCCTCCAGGTCCTGGGTGACCGCGGGGGCGTTGTTGGGGCGGCAGATCATGTCGCCCCGGGAGATGTCGATCTCGTCCTCCAGCAGGAGGGTGACCGACATCGGCGAGTAGGCCTCGGTGACGTCGCCGTCGGCGGTGACGATCCTGGCGATCCGCGTGTTCAGCCCGGAGGGCAGGTGGGTGACCTCGTCGCCCGGCTTGAGGACGCCGCCCGCGAGCTGGCCCGCGTAGCCCCGGTAGTCGTGCAGTTCGGGGTCGGCCGACCTGTGCGGCCGGATCACGTACTGCACGGGGAAGCGCGCGTCGATGAGGTTGCGGTCGGAGGCGATGTGCACGTTCTCCAGGTGGTGGAGCAGGGAGGGCCCGGTGTACCAGGGCATGTTCTCCGAGCGGCTCACCACGTTGTCGCCGTTCAGGGCCGAGATCGGCACGAAGGTCAGGTCGCACACGTCCAGCTTGGTGGCGAAGTCGGCGAACTCGGCCCTGATCTCCTCGAAGCGCTCCTGGGAGTAGTCCACCAGGTCCATCTTGTTGACCGCCAGCACCAGGTGGGGCACCTGGAGCAGGGTGGTGAGGAAGGCGTGGCGGCGGCTCTGCTCCTGCAGGCCCTTGCGCGCGTCCACCAGGATGATGGCGAGGTCGGCCGTGGAGGCGCCGGTGACCATGTTCCGGGTGTACTGGATGTGCCCGGGGGTGTCGGCGATGATGAAGGTGCGCTTGGGGGTGGCGAAGTAGCGGTACGCCACGTCGATGGTGATGCCCTGCTCGCGCTCGGCCCGCAGGCCGTCGGTGAGCAGCGCCAGGTTGGTCTGCTCCTCGCCGCGCGCGGCGCTGGTGCGCTCCACCGCGTCGAGCTGGTCCTCGAAGATGGACTTGGAGTCGAACAGCAGTCGGCCGATCAGGGTGCTCTTGCCGTCGTCGACGGAACCCGCCGTCGCGAACCGCAGGATGTCGTTACTCATGCTTGCCTGGTCCAATGCGGAGTGTGTGGTCTGCGGGGAACGGGTCCCGGCGCGGGTGCCAGTGGGCTGACCCGGACGTCGCCGGTGTGGTGCGTGGGGTCCTGACCCGCGTCCCGGCCGGTGTCGGCGCCCGAACCCCGCCACGAGTGCGGGATCCGGCGGACGGGGCGGGCCGTGGACCCTCCCGGCGGTCGCGCTAGAAGTAGCCCTCGCGCTTGCGGTCCTCCATGGCGGCCTCGCTGGTGCGGTCGTCCGCCCGCGTCTGCCCCCGCTCGGTCACCCGGGTCGCGGCGATCTCGGCGATGATGTCGTCGATCTCCACGGCCGTGGACTTGACCGCCCCGGTGCAGGTGAGGTCGCCGACGGTGCGGTAGCGGACGGTCTCGGTGAACGGGACCTCGGTCTCGTCGCGGTTGATGATGGGCGAGTTCGACAGCAGGATGCCGTCGCGCTCGAAGACCTCGCGCTCGTGGGCGAAGTAGATCGAGGGCAGCTCCAGCCGCTCCCGCTTGATGTAGGCCCACACGTCCAGCTCGGTCCAGTTGGAGATCGGGAAGACCCGGATGTGCTCGCCCCGCTCGATGCGGGTGTTGAACACGCTCCACAGCTCGGGGCGCTGGTTCTTGGGGTCCCACTGGCCGAACTCGTCGCGGAAGGAGAAGACCCGTTCCTTGGCCCGGGCCTTCTCCTCGTCGCGTCGCGCACCGCCGAAGGCGGCGTCGAAGCCGTTCTCCTCGATGGCCTCCAGCAGCGCCGAGGTCTGGAGGCGGTTGCGGCTGGCCCAGCGGCCGGTGGGCTCGACGACCTTGCCCGCGTCGATCTGCTCCTGCACCGAGGCCACGACCAGGCGGACGCCCGCCTCCGCGACCCGGCGGTCGCGGAACTCGATGACCTCGTCGAAGTTGTGGCCGGTGTCCACGTGCATGACGGGGAAGGGGACGGCACCGGGCCAGAACGCCTTCTCGGCCAGGCGCAGCATCACGATGGAGTCCTTGCCACCGGAGAAGAGCAGCACCGGCCGCTCGAACTCCGCGGCCACCTCGCGCATGATGAAGATGGCTTCGGCCTCCAGGACGTCCAGCTGGGAGAGCTGGTAGCGTCCGGCCTGCTGACTCGCCTGACCCATGAATCCGCCTTAGAAATACCGACAGGGCCGACGGCGGAGGGGTCGTCCTATCAGCCCCCCGCGTGCGGACCCGCGCTGTCCAGGTCCGCGCCGTCGCGGATGCTTGCCAACAACATACCCGACAATTCCGATCGGCATACAAGGACATCCGGCAGCAGCGGGTCCGCCGTGTTGTACCGCAGCGGGGAACCGTCGATCCGGGAGGTGTGCAGACCCGAGGCCCGGGCCACCGCCACCGGGGCGGCGCTGTCCCACTCGTACTGGCCGCCCGCGTGCACGTAGATGTCGGCGATACCGAGCAGCACCGCGCAGATCTTGGCGCCCGCGGAGCCCATCGGGACCACCTCGGCGCCCAGCTGGGTGGCCATCCGCTGGACGAAGGCCGGGGGCCGGGTCCGGCTGGCGGTGATGCGCAGCCGCTGGTCCGAGGGGCGCTCCTCGGGCAGCCAGGGCGGGTCGACCGTGGACAGGGTGCTGCCCTGGGCGGGCAGCGCCACGGCGCCCGCGACGAGGTCGCCGTTCTCCCACAGCGCCACGTGCACCGCCCAGTCGGTGCGCCCGGCCTCGGCGAACTCGCGCGTGCCGTCGAGGGGGTCGATGATCCACACCCTGCGCGCGTTGAGCCGCGCGGGGTCGTCGGCGCCCTCCTCGGAGAGGACGGCGTCGCTGGGCCGCAGCCGTCCCAGCGCGGAGAACAGGAACTCGTGGGAGGTGCGGTCCCCCAGGGTGCGCAGGACGTCGGGCTCGTCGAAGCCGTGCCGGGCGCGCAGGCGCAGCAGCAGCTGCCCCGCCTCGCTGGCCAGGTCGCGGGCCACCTCATGATCGTTTCGGATGTTCTTCACCGGCTAATATGCTCCCGCCCCACGGATCACCGCTGACCACGTCTTCCACAAGATCTGGACGTCCAGTGTCAGCGACCAGTTTTCCACGTACCGCAGGTCGAGCCGGACCGATTCCTCCCAGGAGAGGTCGGAGCGGCCGCTCACCTGCCACAGACCCGTCATACCCGGCTTGACCACCAACCTGCGGCGGACGTCGTCCCCGTAGCGGGCGACCTCCTCCGGAAGCGGCGGCCTCGGGCCGACGAGCGACATCTCCCCCCGGACCACGTTGACGAGCTGGGGAAGCTCGTCGAGCGAGTACCGGCGCAGCCAGGCCCCCACGGCCGTCACCCTGGGGTCGCGGCGCATCTTGAACAGCACGCCCTCGTGCTCGTTGCGGGGCTGGAGCATCGCCTTCAACGCCTCGGCCCCCACCACCATCGTACGGAACTTGTAGACGGTGAACTCGCGGCCGCCCCTGCCCACACGCGTCTGGGTGAAGAGGGCGGGCCCGCCGCCCTCGGACCGCACCAGGACGCACAGCGCGAGGAACAGCGGGGACAGCAGCACCAGGGCCAGGGCGGCGGCGCAGCGGTCGAAGGCGCCCTTGAGGACGCGGCGCGCGCCCACCAGTTCGGGGTGCTCCACGTGCAGCAGGGGCAGCCCCGCGACCGGCCGGATGGAGGTGCGCGGTCCGGCCACGTCCATGAGCGCGGAGGCGACGATGAGGTCGGTGCCGGTCTCCTCCAGCCGCCAGGCCAGGCGGCGCAGCTCGGCCCCGTCCATCTCCGGGCAGGCCAGGACCGCGACGGTGTCGGCCCCGGCCAGGGCGGCGGCCTCGGCCGCGCCGGTGAAGGTGCCCAGGACCGGACAGCCCTCCACCTCGTCGGCGCCCGGACCGGGGGCGACCTCCTCCTGGGGCAGGCACACGCCCACCACGCGCATGCCGTGGTAGACCTCGCCGCGGAACCGGCGGACCAGGTCGCGGACGGCCACGCGATAGCCGACGACCACGACCCCGCTCATGCACTGGCCCGAACCGCGGCGCCGGTGCAGGGCCTTGCGGCGCGCGTACCTCAGGCCGAGGGTGAGCAGGAGGATGAGCGGCAGGGTGACGAGCGCGTAGCCGCGGGCGAGGTCGAAGCGCAGGGCGTAGGCGCCGACGGCGACGGCGGCGGCGAGGGCGATCCCGGCCGTGGCGACGCGGCGGTACTCCTCCGTGCCCACGCCCAGGAAGCGGCGGGCGTAGCCGCCGCCCAGGTAGACGAAGAGGACCCACACGGGGGGCAGCAGGAGGGAGAGGGCCAGGTAGGGCAGGGTGGTGACGGTTCCGAGGGCGGAGGGGAAGCGGACCGCCGTGCCGCTGAGGGCGGCCGTCAGGGCGGCGGCCAGGTCCAGGCCGACCAGGCTGACGACATAGGGACGCACCCAGGCGCCGTTGGTTCCGCCGCCGGAGGGGACCGCCGCGCGCCGCCCGGTGGCGCCCGTGGTTCCTGGGATTCCCGGGACCCCTGGGGCACCGGGGTCGACCACGATCCGCGTCGACTGTTCGTGGACGGTCTTCGTCCGGCTGGTTGTGACCACGTACACTCCCCCAAGACCCACGACTCTTGCAGCTCACACGGCATAGCTCCGCGCGCCGTGGGAGAGCACTCTGAGGACGTGAGCGGGGCAGGTGCGCCGGGCGCGGAGACCAACGCCCCGAACATTAACCAAAAGTAGTGGAAAAGTCGCGCAGTGTTGCGGCTTGTTGGGTAAGGAGGCCTGTTCAACACAAGAATGTGTCTGTGCCGAGGTCCGTGCGGTCACGCAGGGGTGACCTGATGGGGACACCGGTGGGCGCGCAGACGGCACGTGCGCCGGTTCAGACGTACCCGGGGACCATGGCACCGGCCAGGCGCAGGTGCGGCTCGGCCAGTCCCCTCTCCCCCTGCCGCTGGAGCGTGCGGCCCAGGAGCAAGCGCGCGTACGCGTCGTCCGGGCTCCGCGCCACCAGCACCTCCAGCGTTCGGCGGGCGCGGCCCAGCTGCGCGGAACGGTAGTAGGCGCGGGCCGCGAGCAGGCGCACGTTCCGGTCCGCCGCGTGCTCGTCGAGCATCGGCCGGAGCAGGGTGAGCGCGCCGAGGGGGTCACCCCGCTCCAGCAGGGACTCCGCCTGGCGGAAGCGCTCGACCTCCTCTGGGAGTCGGCGCGGGGCGCGCCCGGAGGCTCCGGCCAGGAAGTCGCGGATCGCGTCGGGGTGCTGGGCGCCCTCCAGGGCCCGGCCGTCGACCACGAGGGTCGGGGAGGTGCGCACGCCCACGGCCCTGCCCCGCAGGAGGAGTTCGCGGACCGCCTCCTCCCCGGCGCCCGCGGCCAGGAGTCGGCCGCCGTCGGGGAACCCGGCCTCGCGGGCGACACGGTCCAGGACGTCGGCGGAACCGATGTCCTCAGCCACCGTGAAGTGGGCGCGCAGGACGCCCTCGGCTGCGGCGTCCTGGAGTCCGGGGCCGCCGACCTCCAGGGCCAGGGCCAGGAGACGGTGGGAGTCGTGGCTGCTGACCCTCCATGCCGCGCCCCAGCGGGGACCGAGCCCCTCGGCCGCGGCGACCTCGGCCACGCGGACGCGGTTCCGAGCCGGGGTGAGGTCCGGCGCGCAGGCCCGCAGAGCCGTGTCCACGAGGGGATCGCGCAGCAGGGGCTCCAGGGGCTCGGCCACGGCCGGGGCGGCGGGGTCGATCCGGTAGGGGCGCCAGACCACCTCGACCTCCTCGCGGAGCGCGTCGTCGAGCCCGGCGAGCGCCCGCTCCAGGCGCCGCTTGCCGATGTACGTCCAGGGGCAGACCGTGTCGGCCCAGATCTCGATCCTCATGGGGACAACATAAACGACATTCGTTGCTTAAACAACAGGTGTCCGTGAAAGACAGGTGTCGTATACTGCCTCCGTGAACCCCGACGACCCCCGCGTCCAGCGCACCCGCGAGCGCCTGCGCGCCGCCCTGCTGTCCCTGACCGCGGAGAGCCCGTCCGGCCCGGTCACGATCTCCACCGTGGCCAGGCGGGCCGGGGTCAACCGCGCGACCGTCTACCAGCACTACGCCGACCTGGACGCGCTGGTCGCCGACGCCATGGAGAGCGCCGTCGCTCACGTGGCACGCTGCGCGGCGCTGTGCCCGCTGGACGCGCCCCGCGACCGGGCGCCGCGGCCGCTGGTGGACCTGTTCGGACACGTGGCGGACAGCGCGGTGCTCTACCGCCGGATGCTGTCGGACCACGGCAGCGCCCGCTTCACGAACCGGCTGCGGGGACGGCTCGCCGAGGAGCTGGCCGCGCGGTTCGCGCGGGGGGCGCGGCCGCCCGGGTTCGACGACGTGCCGGTGCGCACGCACGCCGCCTACGTGGCGGGGGCTCTGGTCGGTGTGATCGCCGACTGGGTCGGCGTCGGGGGGCCCGCAGAGGCGGACGGGACGGACAGGGCCGCCGCGCCGCAGGAGGCCGCGCTGGCCTTCTGGCGCCTGGTACGCGGTTGAGGCGGGCCCCCTCCCGGTCCGGTCACCCCTGCCGGTCCGGACGGAAGAGCCGGGCCGGTACGGCGTCGGCCATGGCGGCCATGCCGGCGTCGTTGGGGTGCAGGCCGTCGCCGCTGTCGTAGGCGGGCAGCAGGCTCAGCGGGTCGGCCGGGTCGCGCATGACCTCGTCGAAGTCGATGACCGCGTCGTACTCCCCGCTCATGCGGATCCACGCGTTGACCGCCTGGCGCTTGGCCTCGTTCTCCTGTGTGTGGAAACCGAGGGTGTCGCCCTTGAACGGCAGGATCGTGCCCCCGTAGACCCGCAGCCCGGCCGCGCGGGCGCGGGCGATGATCCGGCGGTGGGCGCCGATGACCTCCTCGGCCGTGACGGTCTCCGACACCGGGGCCACGGTGCCGGGGTGGCCCAGGTCGTTGACCCCCAGCAGGACGACGACGTGGCCCACGCCCGGGTGCGCCAGCACGTCCCGGTCGAAGCGGCGCAGGGCGCTCTGCCCGAAGAAGGCCGCGAAGTCCTCGGCGTCGCTGCCCTCGGGCGGGTTGGGGTCGTGGAGCAGGCGGTTGCCCCCGATCCCGGCGTTGAGCACGCCGGTGTGCGGCAGGCGCCGGGCGAGCAGGTCCGGCCACCGGTGGTTGGCGTTGACCTCGGTCTCGGAGCCGTCGGTGATGGAGTCGCCCAGGGCCACGACCGCGTCGGCGAGCCGCGTGCGCGAGCGCACGCTGACCCCCGACAGGAAGTGCCACTGGGTGAGCGTGCGGGTGGCCTCGACGGACGTGTCGCCGGTGACGTCGCCCGCGGCCACCACGTTCTCCTGGAAGGAGGAGGCGTGCAGGGTGGTCACCGGCGTCTCCTCCGGCAGGTGGACGCTCACGACCAGGTCGGAGCGGGCGGGCAGTTCCAGCGGCACCGGGTCGCTGACCACGGGGGCGCCCGCCGGGACGGTCACCGACGTACGTCCGCCGAAGGTGACCGTGCGGTCGGTGGCCGGGTCGATGTCGGTGCCCGAGTCGCCCGCGCGCAGGGCCACGTGCACCTCGCCCACGCGCAGCGCGCTCTCCCCGAACTCGTTGGTCAGGCGCAGCCGCAGCCGGTCGCCGCCGACGCTGGTGCGCACGACCTGCCGGACGGTCTCGTCGTGCAGGACCGGGGTGGCGGTGGCGGGCGCGGCGGTCGGCGCGGCCGCCCAGGTGCCGACCCAGTTCCCGGCGTCGGGCTCCGGATCGGCGGCGGCGGTGGCGTTCCAGCCGCCGAGCAGGAGCAGTGTGCCGGCCATGGCGACGGCCATGCCTCTCCGGGCGCGGGTGGGGGACATGGTCTTCTCCTCGGAGGTGGGGGGCGTGCGCGCCGGGCGGGCGGCCTCGGGAGCCGCGGCGCCCCGGGCGCGACCGAGGGCGGGTAGGACGGAGAGGACACGGCCGCGCGTCCGTCGGGGGCGGTGGTCACACCGGCCCCTTGGGCGCGGAGCCCGTAAAACTTCCGGAAGATTCCGGTTAAATCAGCCTAAGGAGCGCCGCGCCGGGGTGTCAACGCCCTCCCCCGGACGCGCTCACGGCGGCGGGGCGGTGCTGTCGCGCACGACGAGTTCGGTGGCCAGCTCGACCCGCGGGCTCTCGATGGTCTCGCGCTGCACCAGGCGGTGCACGGTGCGCACCGCGAGCCTGCCCATGTCCGACAGCGGCTGGCGCACGGTGGTCAGGGACGGCGAGGACCAGCGCGCCTCGGGCAGGTCGTCGAAGCCGACCACGCTGACGTCGGCGGGCACCCGCAGGCCGCGGCGGCGCAGCGCCTCGTAGACGCCCAGCGCCATCTGGTCGCTGGCCGCGAACACGGCCGTGGGCGGATCGGCGAGGTCGAACAGCCGCTCCCCCGCCCGGAAGCCGGACTCGTAGCCGAACTCCCCCGGCACGACCAGCTCGTCGTCGACCGCGAGCCCGGCCGTCTCCAGGCCCGCCCGGTAGCCGTCGAGCCGGGCCCGGCTGCACCACAGCTCGGGGCGCCCGGCGACGAAGGCGATGCGCCGGTGGCCGAGGTGGATCAGGTGCTCGGTCGCGCTCAGGCCCCCGGCCCAGTTGGTGACGCCGACCGTGGGGGTGTCCAGGTCCGGGACGCCGACCGGGTCGACGACCACGGCGGGCACGTGGAGCTCCCGCAGCTCCTCGCGCAGCTCGGGGTCCAGGTCCGTGGTCACGAGGATCGCCCCGTCGGTGGCGCGCGAGCGCACGTTCTCCAGCCACTGGCGGGTGGAGCTGACCCGGCGGTGGATGGCCGACACCACGATGCCGGTGCCGCTCTCGTGCGCGGCGTCCTCCACCCCGCGGATGATCTCGACCGCCCACGGGCTGTCCAGGTCGTTGAAGACGAGGTCGAGCAGGCCGACGCGCTCCCGGGGCCGACCTCCGCGGCGCCGGTAGCCGTGGGCGCGGATCAGGCTCTCCACGCGCTCGCGCGTGGCGGGGGCGACGTCGCCCCTGCCGTTGAGCACGCGCGAGACCGTCGGCGCGGAGACGCCCGCCTCCTCGGCGATGGCGGAGATCGTGACGTCTCGGGACGGGGTGTCGGGCATGGTCCTCCTTCGTGCCCACCCAGAGTACGAGCACAGCTGGCGGGGCGACAGCGCCGAGACGGGATCTTGACGCTGCGCCCGGCGGCGACCTAGGGTCCATTGACCCTCACATGTTACGGAACTTTCCGGAAGTTCCGTCGGTCGCCAGATCGGAGATCCCCCCATGAAGCCGCTCCGCCTCGTCACCGCCGTCCTCGCCGCGACGGCGCTGGCGGTCCCCCTGGCCGCACCCGCGGCCGCCGCCCCCGGGCACGACCACGGCGACGGCCACCGGTCGCCGCACCACCCCCGCCACGCCAAGCCGGGCACGCTGCGCTGGGCCGCGCCCGAGGGCCTGGTCATCGGCACCGCCGTCGCGGGCGGCGGGCACCACGTGGACCAGGACTACCCCGACCCCTTCACCTCGGACCGGCGGTACCGCCGGATCCTGGCCCGGGAGTTCAGCTCGGTCTCCCCCGAGAACCAGATGAAGTGGGAGTACATCCACCCCGAGCGGGGCGAGTACGCCTTCGGGATGGCCGACAGGATCGTGGACTTCGCCGAGCGCCACGGCCAGGACGTGCGCGGGCACACCCTGCTGTGGCACAGCCAGAACCCCGACTGGCTGGAGGAGGGCGACTTCACCGACGAGGAGCTGCGCGAGATCCTGCACGACCACATCACCACCGTCGTCGGCCGCTACGAGGGCCGGATCTCGCAGTGGGACGTGGCCAACGAGATCTTCGACGAGTCGGGGCGGCTGCGCACCGAGGACAACATCTGGATCCGCGAGCTCGGGCCGGGGATCATCGCCGACGCCTTCCGCTGGGCGCACGAGGCCGACCCGTCGGCGGAGCTGTACTTCAACGACTACGGCGTCGAGGACGTCAACGCCAAGAGCGACGCCTACCACGCGCTGGTCCAGGAGCTGCTGGCGGACGGCGTGCCGGTGCACGGGTTCTCCGCCCAGGTGCACCTGAGCATGCGGTACGGATTCCCGTCCGGTCTGGAGGAGAACCTCCAGCGCTTCGACGACCTCGGCCTGGGCACGGCGCTGACCGAGGTGGACGTGCGCATGGAGGTGCCCGGGGGCGGGGAGCCGACCGGGGAGCAGCTGGAGCGGCAGGCCGACTACTACGGCCGGGCGCTGGAGGCCTGCCTCGGGGTGGAGGGCTGCGACTCCTTCACCATCTGGGGCTTCACCGACAAGTACTCGTGGGTGCCGGTGTTCTTCGAGGGTGAGGGAGCGGCGACCGTCATGGACGGCGACTTCGACCGCAAGCCCGCCTACTTCACCCTGAGGTCACTCCTGGGGGAGGCCGGGGACGACGGGCGGGGACGCCCGCCCTGGGCAGGCGGCGGCCGGTAGCCGGGTACCGCGCCCCCGCCGCCGCGCCCGTCGGCGTTCCCGCGCCGGCGGGCGGGGTGCCGCAGCCTGACCCCCCGGGGGGTCAGGCTGCGGTGTGGTAGATGTTCTGCGCCCGGCCCAGGCCGTCGGTGAGCACCGTGCGCACCGCGTCGGCGGCGCGCTCGACGTTGAGGTCCAGCTCGGCGCGCTCGGTGGAGGAGAAGTCCTTGAGCACGTACGCGGCCGGGTCCATCCGGCCCGGCGGGCGGCCCACCCCGAAGCGCACGCGGATGTAGTCCGGGCTGGACAGGGACGCGGTCATCGACTTCAGGCCGTTGTGCCCGCCCGGCCCGCCGCCCTTCTTGAGCTTGAGCGCGCCGAAGTCGATGTCCATCTCGTCGTGCACCACGACGATCCGCTCGACCGGGACCTTGTAGAAGCGGGCCAGGCCGGAGACCGGGCCGCCCGACAGGTTCATGAAGCTCCGCGGCTTGGCCAGCACCACGGGGACGCCGTCCAGGCGGGTCTCCACCACCTCGGCGTGCGCCTTGTGCGCCTTCCAGCGCTCGCCGCCCGCGAGCGCCTCCACCACCAGGAACCCGGCGTTGTGCCTGTTCCCGGCGTACTTGGGCCCGGGATTGCCCAGCCCCACGACGAGCCAGCGCTCGGTATCGGCCATGTCCTCGTTCTCTCCGCCGACGCTTGTGCCCCCGGCGCTCCGCGCGCCGGGGCCCCTGCCGCCGAACAGCCTGCCCCACCAGTTGCCCATGGGGCACGACCCTACCGGGACGGCGGCTGACACGACGGACGCGCGGCCCCTGTCGGGAGACCGCGCGTCGTCGTGTGTGGCCTGCGGCCGCCTACTCGGCGGCGGCCTCCTGGGCGCCCTCGTCGCCCTCGGCGGCCTGGGAGGCCTCCTCGCTGGTCTCCGGCTCCTCCTCCACGCGCGGGGCGGAGACGGTGAGCAGGATGGCCTCGGGGTCGGTGGCCAGGGTGACGCCGGAGGGCAGCTTGATGTCGGCGGCGGTCGGGTTGGCGCCGATCTCCAGGTCCTCGATGACGAACTCGACGCCCTCGGGGATGTGGGTGGCCTCGGCCTCGACGGCCACGGTGACGAGCTCCTGGTTGAGCACACCCGGGGCCTTGACCTCACCGATCAGGTTGACCGGGATCTCGACCTCGACCTTCTCGCCCTTGGAGACGACCAGCAGGTCGATGTGCTCCAGGAAGCCCTTGATGGCGTCGCGCTGCACGCTCTTGGGCAGGGCGAGGTTGTCCTTGTCCAGGCCGTCGAGGCGGATCAGGACGTTGGGGGTCTTCAGGGCGAGCATGAGCTCGTGGCCCGGCAGGTTCAGGTGGCGGGGCTCGGTGCCGTGGCCGTAGAGGACGGCCGGCACCTTACCCGCGCGGCGGGCGCGACGAGAGGCGCCCTTGCCGAATTCCGTGCGGGGCTCGGCAGCGATACGTACCTCGGACACGACAAAACTCCTCGGGTTCAACCCCGCAGAACGGGGAACACGGCTCCAGTAGCACGAACGATTCCCGCCCTCGGCGGGGAATGCGGCGGGGACTGCCCTCAGGCAGGGACGCGACCGCCCTGGTTCCAGGCGTGCCCGGCGAGCCGCCACCGGACCCGCCCGGCCCGGGAACGCTCGTCGCGCACCCCTGCCCGCCTTCCGAACGCAGCCTTCTTAGGGCTCCGCCTGGGCACGGGGACACTCGGTCAAGTCTAATGGCTTCGCCGACGACTCCGAACATGGCCCGCGATTCCCGCCCCGGTCCGGACAAGCCCCCAGAGAAACCCGCTGGCCGGGCTGCCTCGGCGCGGACGCCGACGAGGGGTCCGCCCCGGCGGCGGGGCGCCCGTCCGGCCCTCCAGACCGCCCTCGGGGGCCCGGGGGCACGGATCCGGACGCCGACCCCGGAAAGCGCCGGTCAGCGCACTGGAGACCGCCTGCGCCGCCTCGCGCCGCACCGCCCCCGCCGGCCGCGGCCCCGGAGGCGGTCCGGAAACGACGCGGACCTCCCGCGGCGGCCCGCGGGGGCGGCCGCGGGAGGTCCGGGCGAAGGGGCGCGAGCCCCGCTTACTCGAACAGGCTCGTGACCGAGCCGTCGGTGAAGACCTCGCTGATGGCGCGGGCCACCAGCGGCGCGATCGAGAGCTGGGTCAGCTTCTCGAAGGAGCGCTCCTGCGGAACGGGCAGCGAGTTGGTGATGACCACCTCGGAGATCCGCGAGTTCTGGAGGCGCTCGGCCGCCGGACCGGACAGCACGCCGTGCGTGGCGGCCACCAGGACCTTGGCCGCGCCCTGCTCGAACAGGGCCTCGGAGGCCTTGACGATGGTGCCGCCGGTGTCGATCATGTCGTCCACCAGCACGCAGACGCGGCCCTTGACCTCACCGACGACCTCGTGCACCCGGACCTGGTTGGCCACGTCCGGGTCGCGGCGCTTGTGGATGATCGCCAGCGGGGCGCCGAGGCGGTCCGCCCAGCGGTCGGCGGTGCGCACCCGGCCCGCGTCCGGGGAGACCACGGTGATCTCGGACTGGTCGACCCGGCCGGCGATGTGGTCGGCCAGTATCGGCAGCGCGAACAGGTGGTCCACCGGGCCGTCGAAGAAGCCCTGGATCTGGTCCGTGTGCAGGTCGACGGCCATCATCCGGTCCGCGCCCGCGGTGCGGAACAGGTCGGTCATGAGGCGGGCCGAGATGGGCTCGCGGCCGCGGTGCTTCTTGTCCTGCCGGGCGTAGCCGAAGAACGGGGTCACCACGGTGATCCTCTTGGCGGACGCGCGCTTGAGCGCGTCCACCATGATCAGCTGCTCCATGATGGACTCGTTGATCGGGTCGGAGTGGCACTGGATGACGAACGCGTCCGAGCCGCGCACCGACTCCAGGTAACGGACGAAGATCTCACCGTTGGCGAAGGTGTCGAACCGGGTGGGGACCACGTCGATCCCCAGTTCCTTCGCGACCTCCTCGGCCAGGCTCGGGTGCGTGCGCCCCGAGAAGAGCATCAGGTTCTTCTGGCCGGTGGCCTTCATCCCGGTCACGTGTTTCTCCCCCACAGTCACTGCTTGTCGTCGGCTCTGTGCCGATCGGCCTGCTCCGCCGCCTCGGCGGAGGGCGTGCCCGGGCGCTTGCGCCGGGTCCAGCCCTCGACGTTGCGCTGGCGGTGCCCCTCGGAAACGGCGAGGGCACCGGGCGGCACGTCGTCGCGGACCACGGTCCCCGCCCCGGAGTAGGCGCCGTCGCCCACGCGGACCGGGGCGACGATGGTGTTGTCGCTGCCGATCCTGACGTGGTCGCCGATGACGCTCCGGGACTTGTTGACCCCGTCGTAGTTGACGAACACCGAGGAGCAGCCGATGTTGCTGCCCACGCCGATGTCCGCGTCGCCCACGTAGGTCAGGTGCGGGATCTTGGACTCGGCGCCGACGTTCGAGTTCTTGACCTCGACGAAGGCTCCGGCCTTGGACCGCTCGGCCAGGCGGGTGCCCGGCCGCAGGTAGGTGTAGGGGCCGACGGAGGCCCCGGGGCCGATCTCGGCCCGGTCCGCCGTGGTCTCGCGCACCGCGGCGCCCGCGCCGACGACCGTGTCCCTCAGGTCCGCGCGGGGGCCGACCACGGCGTCCTCGCCGACGGAGGTGGCGCCCAGCAGCCGGGTCCCCGGTTCGATCACGGTGTCGCGGCCGATGGTGACCTGGGCGTCGATCCAGGTGGTGGCGGGGTCCACGACGGTGACCCCGGCGAGCATGTGCTCGTTGACCAGCCGGTCGTTGAGGACGCGGCGGGCCTCGGAGAGCTGGACGCGGTTGTTGACGCCCTGGACCTCGTGCCAGTCGTCCGCCGCCCAGGCGCCGACCCGGTGGCCGTCGCCGCGCAGCAGGGAGACCGCGTCGGTCACGTACTCCTCGCCCTTGGCGTTGTCGGTGGACAGGCGCTGGACGACCTCGGACAGCAGGGCGCCGTCGAAGGCGTACATGCCCGAGTTGATCTCGTCGATCGCGTGCTGCTCGGGGGTGGCGTCGGCGTGCTCGACGATGCCGGTGAAGTCGCCGTCGGCGTCGCGGACGATGCGGCCGTAACCGTGGGGGTCGGGTACCCGCGCGGAGAGCACCGTGACGGCGTTGCCCTCCTCGTCGTGGGCCGCGACGAGCTCCGCGAGCGTGGAACCGCGCAGGAGGGGGGTGTCGCCGCAGGTCAGGACCACGGTGCCGCTGAGCTTGACGCCCTTGGCGGCCAGGTCCTCGATCGCCGTGCGCACGGCGTGGCCGGTGCCGTTCTGCTCCTCCTGGACCGCGGTGGCGGCCTGGGGGGCGATCTCCTCCAGATGGGATCTGACCTGCTCACGCGCGTGGCCGACGACCACGACCGCGTGCTGGGGGTCGAGTTCCCGCGCCGCCGCGAGCACGTGGCCGAGCATGCTGCGGCCGTTGAGCTCGTGGAGGACCTTGGGAAGCTTCGACTTCATTCGGGTGCCCTCGCCCGCCGCGAGGACGATGACGGCAGCCGGACGGTTCACGCTCACTGAGGAGTCCCTCGTGGTAGCTGGTGGCTGAGATGTCGGCTCACCCTCGGCGGCGCGACCCGCATGCCGCACGGGCGGCCGTCGGATGACCAGCGGCCGACATGGGAAGGATACATGCGCGTCACCGGCGCCCCACGGGCGCGTGACGCGGGGGTGAGCGGCCGTTGGCCGCGCCGCGCCTGTGGCGGCGGTTTCCGGGGGTTCGGTGTGAGATGCACCGCTCGGCGGGGGTCCGCAGGGGTGCGTCCGTCGCGCGGGGACGCTCGGCGCCCCGCGCGTGTGCGCGCGCGACACCGGGGTAGCTCCCGGACCAGGGCTCGAACCTGGACGATGGGGACCAAAACCCCACATGCTGCCGATTACATCATCCGGGAACGCGCGGGGCGGAGCACACCGCCCGTACGCCAGCCACCAACATAGCGCCTTCGACGGAGGGCTTGCCAAACCTACGGCATCGTAGGTTACGGTTACGTAGGAATAGGTTGGGTCGTCGCGGCGGTCACTCAGGTGCCGTTCGGACGCCGTCCTGACCGCGACGACGTTGCCTGACCGCCTGACAGCGAGGAAGAACCCATGACCGCTGCTCCCGAGCTACCGACCAAGACGACAGAGCCAAAGCGCGAGGCGATCCCCGAGTACGAGCCCGAACTGCGCGGCAAGGCCGAGCGCTACACGGTCTTCGCGTTCGTGTTCGTGCCGCTGATCGCCCTGCTGGCCTCGCTGCCCTTCTTCTGGGGCTGGGGCCTGACCCTGACCGACATCGCCATCGCCTCGGTCTTCTACCTGATCAGCGGTCTGGGCATCACGGTCGGCTTCCACCGCCACTTCACGCACGGCTCCTTCAAGGCCAAGCGCCCGCTGCGCATCGCGCTCGCGATCGCCGGTTCGATGGCCATCGAGGGCAGCGTCATCAAGTGGGTGGCCGACCACCGCCGCCACCACAAGTACGCCGACGCCGAGGGCGACCCGCACTCGCCGTGGCGCTTCGGCGACGACTGGAAGTCGGTCGCCAAGGGCCTGTACTACGCGCACATGGCGTGGATGTACCTGGACGACAAGAAGACCTCGCCGCGCCGCTTCGCCCCCGACCTGCTCAAGGACAAGGACATCGTCCTGGTCGACAAGCTCTTCGGGCTGATCGTGGTCTTCTCCCTGGGCGCCCCGGCGCTCATCGGCGGCCTGGTCACCATGTCCTGGTGGGGCGCGTTCACCGCCTTCTTCTGGGCCAGCCTGGTGCGCATGGCCCTGCTGCACCACGTCACCTGGTCGATCAACTCCATCTGCCACACCATCGGCGAGGAGAACTTCGAGGTGCGCGACCGCTCCCGCAACGTGTGGTGGCTGGCCATCCCGTCCTTCGGCGAGTCCTGGCACAACCTGCACCACGCCGACCCCACCTGCGCCCGCCACGGCGTGCTCAAGGGTCAGATCGACATCTCCGCCCGCGTCATCTGGGTCTTCGAGAAGCTCGGCTGGGCCTCCAAGGTCCGCTGGCCCAACAACGAGCGACTCGCCGCCAAACGGGTCAGCGTCTAGGATCGGTAGCCATCATGGGATCAGCCGACAGCGGTCAGAAGATCCGTGTGCGCCGCAAGCGCATGACGGGCAAGGAGCGTCGGCAACAGCTGTTGGAGATCGGCCGGGAGCTGTTCGCCGAGCGCGGGTTCGACGCGGCCTCCGTCGAGGAGATCGCCGCGCGGGCCGGTGTGTCCAAGCCCGTGGTGTACGAGCACTTCGGCGGCAAGGAGGGCATCTACGCGGTCGTGGTCGACCGTGAGATGCGCACCCTCCTGGCGATGATGGGCGAGGCCCTCTCCGCCGACGGCGCCCGGAGCAAGATCGAGAACGCGGCCCTGGCCCTGCTGCGGTACGTGGAGGAGAACACCGTGGGGTTCCGGGTGCTGACCCGGGACTCGCACGCGGCCTCCGGCACGGGGAGTTTCGCCAGCCTGCTCAACGACATCGCCAGCCAGGTCGAGCACATCATGGTCGACGAGTTCGCCGAACGGGGTTACGACCCGGCGCTCGCCCCCATGTACGCCCAGGCCCTGGTGGGGATGTGGGCCCTGACCGGCCAGTGGTGGCTGGAGGTGCGCAGGCCCAAGCGCGAGGTGGTCGCCGCGCACCTGGTCAACCTGGCCTGGAACGGACTGTCGAGCCTGGAGCCGAAGCCGAAGCTGAGCCCGGGCAAGCGCAGAACGGGCTGACGCGGGGCGGTCCCGGTGACCTGTGGGGCGGGTGTGCACGGCATACCCGCCCCACTATCTTGATGTCAAGAGATAAGCTGTCCCCATGCGCGATGAGGTGGATGGGCTGATCGAGGCGTGGCGCTCCGAACGCCCCGACGTGGACGTGACGCCGTTGGAGGTGTTCAGCCGGGTATCGCGGCTCGCGCGCCACCTGGACCGTGCCCGGCGCACCGTCTTCACCGAGCACGACCTGGAGCCCTGGGAGTTCGACGTGCTCGCCGAGCTGCGCCGCTCCGGCCCCCCGTACGAGCTGAGCCCCGGACGGCTGCTGCGCGCCACCCTGGTGACCTCGGGCACCATGACCAACCGGGTGGACCGGCTGGCCGCGGCCGGGCTCGTGCGGCGCCGACCCGACCCCGCCGACAAGCGCGGGGTCCTGGTCCGGCTGACCGAGCGGGGCGCCGAGCGCATCGACGCGGCCCTCAGATCGCTCCTGAGCTACGAGGAGACCCTGCTGGCGCCGATGGCCGACGGCGACCGCGAACAGCTGGCATCGTTACTCAGACGCCTCCTGGCGCCCCTCGACCGGGGCCCCGAGGGCCAGCAGGGCTAGACCGGGCGGTGCCCGCCCCCCGGGGGCCGGGCGTCCACACGAACAGGGCGGGCGGCGGACCCGCCGTCCTCGCCGAACGGGCCCGCTGACCGGCGCGTACTCCCCCGCGCCCCCGAAGAGGCGTCCGCCGCCGTGTGTCGGACGCCGCACGGCCGTACCGCGTGAGAACCGCGCGTGCCGGGGTAGTCCAGCCCCGGTACGCGCAGTCGATCGTTCGGGGGAAACACGTGCGGGTCCGTTGGATGGCCGTGGCGGCCGCGGCCGTGCTGGTCGCGGGGTGCTCGGGCAGCGGTGGCGGGAGCGGTGACGGCGGAGGCTCCGGCGGCGGAGAAGGCGGCGGGGCGGACTCCGGCGGCCGCTACCTGTCCCTGGGCGACTCGATCAGCGTGGGCGTGCAGCCCGACGGGAACGGCCGACCGGTGGAGACCTCCGAGGGCTACACCGACGTCCTGTACCGCACCCTGAAGGAGGAGCGCCCGGAGCTGCGGCACGAGCGGATGGGGTGCGCGGGAGAGGACACCACCACCTTCATGGAGGGCGGGCTGCCCGGCTGCGACCCGCGCTACGAGCACGGCTCGCAGCTGGAGGAGGCCGAGGCCTTCCTGGCCGACCACCGGGGCGAGGTGGACCTGGTCACCCTGACCATCGGCGCCAACAACTTCACCCGTTGCGTGCGGGGGATCAACACCCCCGAGGGGCAGGCCCCCGACTCCGGGGACGTGGACATCGACCGCGCGTGCGTGGAGGAGGGCCTGGACCGGCTCCGGGAGGAGACCCCCGAGATCGCCGAGCGGCTGCGCGAGGCGGCGGGGCCGGACACGCAGATCATCGGGATGACCTACTACAACCCGTTCCTGGCCTTCCTGCTGCTGGACGGGGACCCCGCCCAGCAGGCGACCGCGTCGGCGGAGGAGGCCGAGGAGCTCTTCCCCGAGACCGAGGCGCGCGGGGGCCTGGCCGAGGAGGCGGTGGACATCCTGCTGGAGGTCAACGGGACGATCGCCGACGCCTACCGGGCGGAGGGGATCGACGTGGCGGAGGTGGACGCGGTCTTCGAGTCCACCAACCAGGAGGTGCCCCGGGGCAGTGAGACCGGGCTGCCCGCCAACCTCCAGAACGTCTGCGACCTGACGTGGATGTGCCACGGCGAGCGGGGCCCGGACATCCACCCCAACGAGGAGGGCGCGCGCGAGATCGCCGCCGTCTTCGCCCGGCAGGTCGGCTGAGGCGGCCGGAACGGCCGACCGGCGGGTCCGGCGGCCGCGTTCGGGGGCGGGCCGCCGGGGGACGGGCGGGAGCGGCTTGGGCTATCCCGCGCCGCCGGGGAGCGCCTTCTCGATGAGCGCGGTGATCCTGGGGTCGTCGGGCTCGGTCGAGGTGCGGAAGCGGTGCACGGCGCCGTCGGGGAGGACGAGGAACTTCTCGAAGTTCCACTTCACCTTCCCGGCCTTGCCGTCCTCGTCCGCGGCCGAGGAGAGCGCCGCGTAGAGCGGGTGCTGCTGCCTGCCGTTGACCCTGGCCTTGGCCGTCATGGGGAAGGTGACGCCCCAGGTGGCCGAGCAGTACTCGGCGATCCTCTCCTCGCTGCCGAGCTCCTGGAGGAACTGGTTGCTGGGGACGCCGAGCACGGTGAACCCCCGGTCGCCGTACTGGTTCTGGAGCTTCTCCAGCCGCTCGTACTGCGGGGTGTAGCCGCAGCGCGAGGCGACGTTGACCACCAGCCTCACCTTGCCGGACCACTCGCCGAACGTCGTCTCACGTCCGTCGATCAGGGTCACCGGGATCTCGTCCAGGTCGCTCATGCGTGTTCGTCTCCTTGCTTGCCGGGGCGCCGACGCCCACCGCGCGGCGCGGTGCTTCACGGCGTATTCGGAGCACACGCCGCCGTGGTTCGGATTCTTTCTCAGGAAGGGGTCCCGGTCCAGCGGTACCGTCGGCGCACCGCCCTCGCGGCGACCCGTTCCGGACGCGTCGGGGGCGGCATTACCTCCAGTCCGGTTCCGCGCTCTCCGTGGGGCGCCTGATCCGCTATGCCCCGTTCTGCTGGCCGTCGCTGCCCGACGCCCTGACGGGCCCTCGGCGTTTCTCCCGCCGGACGCCCTCCGGCGTCGGATGCTTGCTCCTGCACGCAGCACAATCCGCCCCGACTGGCGGACAGCGGTGGAGGCCGCCGTCTCCGGTACGGACATCGAGGGAGAGACACCGTGGCCCAGACCGCCTACTTCGCGTTCAACGGCTTCCACGACGGAAGCCCCGAGTTCGTCTTCGAGCTCATCGACGAGAAGAAGATCGCCCACGCGCGCCGCATCCTCTCCGGGGAGGAGGAGCACGAGGTGCATGTCATGGGCAGGCTCAGGAAGAACACCAAACCCTACAACCCCAAGTACAGCTTCCACCTCGACCCCCAGACCGTCGAGTTCTTCGAGGTGGCGATCGAGGTGTGCGATGCCAGTCCCATCTACGTCGAGGACCACCTGGACGAGGCGGGCGGCGCCTTCCTGCCCGGCCTGCACTGGTGCCCGTGGGCGTCGAGGCTGACCCGCGAGGTCAAGCCGTAGGTCCGACACCGCGCGTCCTCTCCTGGCCCCCGGGGCCGCGAGAAGGGACACGGTGGGAACCGGCGAACCGCGGTGGCCCACGAGACCGAACGCCCGGCCGGAATGCTCCGGCCGGGCGTCCTTCGCGGTACGCCGTACTACGGCCTCACTCGCCGACGAGTTCGGCCTGCTCCAGCCAGACCTCCTCCAGCTCCCCGCGCTCGACGGCCAGGGCCTTGGCCTCCGCGTCGAGTTCGGCGAGCCGGGTGTAGTCCTCGGCCGCGGCGGCCATCAGCTCGTGCAGCTCCGCCTCGCGCTTGGCGATGCGGTCCATGCGCCGCTCGACGCGCTGCATCTCCTTCTGCGCGGCGCGCCGCTCGGCCGCCGACACCGCGGGCTGCTCCGCCGGGGCCTGGGCCGCGGCGGCCTCGGAGGCGCCCAGCGGCACGGTGGCCTCGCCCGCGCTGGCCGCGCGGCGCTGGAGGTACTCGTCCACGCCCCCGGGCAGGAAGGCCAGGCCGCCGTCGCCCATCAGGGCCAGCACGCGGTCGGTGATGCGCTCCAGGAAGTAGCGGTCGTGGCTGACCAGCACCAGGGAGCCGGGCCAGCCGTCGAGCAGGTCCTCCAGCTCGGTGAGCGTCTCGATGTCCAGGTCGTTGGTGGGCTCGTCCAGCAGCAGCACGTTGGGCTCGTCCATGAGCAGGCGCAGCAGCTGGAGGCGGCGGCGCTCACCGCCGGACAGGTCGCCGATCGGGGTCCACTGGCGCTCCCCGCGGAACCCGAACCGCTCCAGCATCTGGCTGGCGGTGTAGTCGCGCTTGCCGATGGTGATGTGCTCGCGCACGTCCATGACCGCCTGGAGGGGGCGGGCGGCGGGGTCGAGTTCGGCGACGTTCTGGGACAGGTGGGCGAGCTTGACGGTCCGGCCGGTGCGCACGGTGCCGGAGTCGGGCTCGCGCTCCTCCGCCAGGACCTTGAGCAGGGTGGACTTGCCCGCGCCGTTGACCCCGACCAGGCCGACCCGGTCGCCGGGGCCCAGCTGCCAGGTGAGGTGGTCGAGCAGGGTCCGGTCGGGGACGGCCACCGACACGTTCTTGAGGTCGATGACGGTCTTGCCGAGCCGGGAGCTGGCGAACTTGACCAGTTCGACGGTGTCGCGGGGCGGCGGCTCGTCGGCGATGAGCTGGTTGGCCGCCTCGATGCGGAACTTGGGCTTGGAGGTGCGGGCCGGGGCGCCGCGGCGCAGCCAGGCCAGCTCCTTGCGCATGAGGTTCTGGCGGCGCTCCTCGGACGCGGCGGCCTGGCGCTCGCGCTCGGCCTTGGCCAGGACGTAGGCGGCGTAACCGCCCTCGTAGCGCTCGACCGCGCCGCGTCCGACCTCCCAGGTGCGGGTGGTGACGGCGTCCAGGAACCAGCGGTCGTGGGTGACGACCACGAGCGCCTCGGGACGGGCGCGCAGGTGCTCGGCGAGCCAGGCGATGCCCTCGATGTCGAGGTGGTTGGTGGGCTCGTCGAGCACGATGAGGTCGTGGTCGCCGACCAGGAGCCGGGCCAGGCCGGAGCGGCGCCGCTCGCCGCCGGACAGGCCGCTCATGGGGGTGTCGAGGGCCCAGCCGCCGAGGAGTCCGCGCAGGATGTCGCGGACGCGGGCGTCGCCCGCCCACTCGTGCTCGGCCCGGTCGCCCAAGACGAACTCCCCGACCGTGGAGTCGGGGAAGGTGTCGCGCTGGTGCAGGAAGCCGATGCGCAGCCCGCGGTTGTGCACCACCCGGCCGGAGTCGGGCTGGGTGATGCCCGAGAGCACGGAGATGAGCGTGGACTTGCCGCCGCCGTTGCGGCCGACGACGCCGATGCGCTCACCCTCGTCGACGCCGAGCGACACCTTGTCGAGGAGTACGAGCGGCCCGTAGGCCAGGGACACGTCCTGAAGATTGACCAGATTCATCGCTCTCCATTGTGGCGGCAGTGCCGTGGTGCGCTGACCGCCGCCGCTCCCCCGGGGCGGCGACCGGACCCCTCACTCCCGTTCCGCCGGCTCCCCGTCGAGCAGCAGCCGGGCCACGGCGTCGTCCGTCACCAGCGTGGACACCAGGCCGCTGCGCAGCGCGGCGCCGATCGCCCTGGCCTTGGCCTCGTCCCCGGCGCCGGCGACCGCCACCACCTCGGGCACCCGGCGCAGCTGGTCGGCCCGGACGCTGATGACCCTCTCGTCCAGGTCGGAGTGCACCTGCTGGCCGTCGGCGTCGAACAGCTGGGCGGACATCTCCGCGCACACGCCCAGCGCGGTGTACCTGGCCCGCGAGTCCGGGTCCAGCGCCTGGAAGACGGTCGAGTTGCGCTCGTCCCAGCCCCCGATGGCCACCACGGCCGTCGTGAGGCGGTCGAAGTGCGCGAACGCGGAGGCGATGCCCGGGTCGGCCCGCAGCGTCGCCGCCGTCGCGGCGTCCGGCAGGATGAGCGGCGCGTAGATCGGGTACGCCGGTCCGCCCGAGAGCGCGGCCGCCCGGCGCACCGTCTCGACCGACCCGCCGCCCTCCGCGTGCTCGGACAGCACGCCGTTGAGCTGCACCACCGTGCAGCGCGGCAGGTCCACCATGTCCAGGCCCATCAGCTGGAGCGACCTGCTCCAGGCCAGCCCCAGCACCTCGTCGGGCCGCACGATCTCCGACAGCAGCCGCGCCGCCACCGACCCCAGGGCCCGGCGCGTGTCCCGCGGGTCGTCCAGGGCGTCCACGACGATCGCCCGGCGCAGGCCGAAGGCCGCGCGCATGCGCTCGGACAGCTCCCCGTCCAGCCGGGCGGGCAGGCGGATGTCGATGCGCACGATCCCGCTGCTGCGGGCGGTCTCCAGGTCGCGGGCGACCTTGAACCTGCTCAGGCCGAACTCCTCGGCGATCTCCACCTTGGACCGCCCGTCCAGGTAGAACCTGCGGGCGATGGCGGCGAGCCGCACCATCTCCGCGGGGCCGCTGGGGGCCGCCTCCTGAACCTCACCACGCTGATCGCTCATACGTGCAGGAGTGTACTCGAATGTGCCCGATCCATTGACAGCGCGTTTCCGATGGGCGTTCAATGTTCGAAACATCTGTGACTCATGTCGCTCACATGAGCGCTCTACGGGAGGTCCCAACCGTGCGTGCCGCCATCATCACCGAACCGGGCTCCGTCACCGTGGGGGACCGCCCCGACCCGCACCCCGCCGCCGACGGCGTGGTGGTCCGGGTCGGCGCCTGCGGGATCTGCGGAACGGACCTGCACATCGCCGACGGGGAGTTCCCGCCCAGCCCCTACCCGCTGGTGCCCGGGCACGAGTTCGCCGGAACCGTCACGGCCGTCGGCGAGAACGCCCCGGGGGACCTGCGCCCCGGCGACCGGGTGGCCGTGGACCCCTCCCTGTTCTGCGGGCACTGCGAGTACTGCCGCGCCGGACGGGGCAACCTGTGCGCCAACTGGGGCGCGATCGGCGACACCGTGGACGGCGCGTTCGCCGAGTACGTGGCCGTCCCCGCCGCCAACTGCTACCGCCTGCCCGACTCGGTGAGCATGCGCGAGGGCGCCCTGGTCGAGCCGCTCTCGTGCGCCGTCCACGGCGTCCGGCGCATCGGGGTGGAGACCGGCGAGCGCTTCCTGGTGGTGGGCGCCGGGACCATGGGCCTGCTCCTCCAGCAGCTGTTGCAGAACTCCGGCGCCCGCGTGACCGTGGTGGACCGCAACACCCGCCGCCTGGCCATCGCGACCGACCTCGGCGCCGCCGCCACCGCGACGGACACGTCCGAGCTGGGCGACGAGCGCTTCGACGCCGCGGTGGACGTCACGGGCGCTCCCTCCGCCATCGAGGCGGCCTTCGACTCGCTGCGGCGGGGAGGGCGCCTGCTGGTCTTCGGGGTCGCCGACGAGGCGGCCCGCGTGGCGTTGTCGCCGTTCCGGATCTACAACGACGAGATCACCGTCGTGGGCTCCATGGCCGTGCTCAACAGCTACGGGGCGGCCGTGGACCTCATCAGCAGCGGCGCGGTGCGCACGGCGCCGCTGCTCACCGACGCCCTGCCGCTGGAGAAGTTCCCCGAGGCGCTGGCCATGATGCGCGCGGGCACCGGGGTGAAGGTCCAGGTCGTCCCCGACGAGACCGCCTGACCCGGGAAGGCAGCGAAGTGCACACCACCTACGCCGTCCGGGCGACCGCCGTCGCCGCCTGCGGACTGCTGCTCACCGGGTGCGCCGGGATGGGCGCCCTCCCCTCCGGGGACGGCTCCGTCCGGCTGACCGTCGCGATCGTGTCCAACCCGCAGATGCAGGACGCGATCTCCCTGGAGTCGCGGTTCCGCGCGGAGCACCCCGGCATCGGGCTCGACTTCGTGTCCCTGCCCGAGAACGAGGCCCGCGCCAAGATCACCACCTCCGTGGCCACCGGCGGGGGCGAGTTCGACGTCGTCATGATCAGCAACTACGAGACCCGCCAGTGGGCCGAGTACGGCTGGCTGGAGAACCTGCAACCCTCCATCGACGCCGCCGAGGGCTACGACCACGAGGACTTCATCCCCTCCATCAGGGAGGACCTGTCCCACGAGGGCGACATGTACTCGGTGCCCTTCTACGGAGAGTCCTCCTTCCTCGCCTACCGCGAGGACCTGTTCGAGCAGGCCGGGGTGGAGATGCCGCCCAACCCCACCTGGGAGGAGGTGGCCGACCTGGCCGCCGAGCTCGACGGCGTGGAGCCGGGGGTCTCGGGGATCTGCCTGCGCGGCCTCGCGGGCTGGGGCGAGGTGCTGAGCCCCTTCAACAGCGTCCTGAACACCTTCGGCGGGCGCTGGTACGACGAGGACTGGAACGCCGAGATCGACTCCCCCGAGTTCCGGCGCGCGGCCGAGTTCTACGTGGACCTGGCGCGCGAGCACGGCCAGCCGGGCGCCGCCAACAGCGGGTTCGGGGACTGCCTGAACCGCTACTCCCAGGGCCGGGCGGCCATGTTCTACGACTCCACCTCCATGGTCAGCACCATCGAGGACCCGGACTCGGCGACCGTGGCCGGGCTCAACGGCTACGCCGCGGCGCCGGTGGCCGAGACCGACTACGGCGGCTGGCTCTACACCTGGGCGCTGGGCATCCCCTCCACCTCCGAGCACAAGGAGGAGGCGTGGGCGTTCCTGGAGTGGATGACCGACGAGGACTACGTGCGCACCGTCGCCGAGGAGTACGGCTGGCAGCGGGTGCCGCCCGGCAACCGGCTCTCCACGTTCGAGGTCCCCGAGTACCAGGAGGTCGCCCGGGCCTACGCCGAGCCCATGCTCCAGGGCATCCAGGAGGCCGACCCCGAGGACCCGGGCACGCGCCCGGTCCCCTACGAGGGCATCGGCTTCCTCGCCATCCCCGAGTTCCAGGACCTGGGCACCCGGGTCAGCCAGCAGCTGAGCGCGGCCATAGCCGGGCGGATCACCGTCGAGCAGGCGCTCGAACAGAGCCAGGAGTACGCCGAGGTCGTCGGTGGGACCTACAGGGAGGACGACCGATGAGCGCTGTGACCGCGCCCGTGCGCGAGGCGCCCGCGGCGGCGACGCCGCCCGAGCGGCCGAGGCGCAGCCGCGGCGGGGGCGGATGGGCCCGCCGTGCCCCGCTCCTGCCCGCCCTGGTGTTCATGCTGGTCGTCACGCAGCTGCCGTTCCTGGCGACGGTCGTGTACTCGCTGCGCTCGTGGAACCTGCTGCGGCCCGACTCCCAGGCGTGGGTGGGCCTGGCCAACTACGCGGCGGTCTTCACCGACCGGCAGTTCCTGGGCGCGGCGGCGAACACGGTGCTGATCACCGCCTCCTGCGTGGTGGTGGCGATGCTGCTGGGCATCGGGCTGGCGCTGCTGCTGGACCGCAGGTTCCGGGGGCGCGGCGTGGTGCGCACGCTCGTCATCACCCCGTTCCTGATCCTGCCCGTGGCCACGGCGCTGCTGTGGAAGCACATCATGCTGGAGCCGGTGTTCGGCCTGGTGAACTTCGTGCTGTCGCCGTTCGGGGTCGAGTCGTTCGACTGGGTCTCCCAGGCGCCCGTGCTGTCGGTGGTGGCCGCGCTGGTCTGGCAGTGGACGCCGTTCATGATGCTGCTGGTGCTGGCGGGACTCCAGAGCCAGGGCTCCGACGTACTGGAGGCGGGCCAGGTCGACGGCGCGTCCCGGTGGCAGATGTTCGCCTGGATCACCCTGCCGCACCTGCGCCGCTACATCGAGCTGGGCGTGCTGCTGGGGTCGGTCTACGTGGTCAACACCTTCGACACGATCTACATGATGACCCAGGGCGGGCCGGGCACCGCCAGCTCCAACCTGCCCTTCTACGTCTACCAGCGGACCTTCCTCGGGTTCGACATCGGCCAGTCCGCGGCCATGGGCGTCGTGGTGGTGGTCGGCACCATCATCGTGGCCACGCTGGCCCTGCGGCTGATCTTCCGCACGTTCATGAACGCACAGGAGGCGACATCGTGACCGCCCGAGCCCCCGAACGACCCGCGGGCGCCGCGGGCGGCGCCGTCGCCGCACGCGCGCCGCGCGGGGCCGGCCGCTCCCGGGCCCGGCTGGGGAGCGCCGCCCTGACCGTGTTCACGTGGGCCGTGGGACTGCTGTTCGTGTTCCCGGTGCTGTGGCTGGTGCTGACCGCGTTCAAGGAGGAGAACCAGGCCGCGACCGACCCGCCGACCCTCTTCTTCCAGCCGACCCTGGACCGGTTCACCACCGTCCTGGGCGCGGACTTCCTGCCGTACCTGGGCAACTCGGCGATCGCCACCCTGGCGTCCACGCTCCTGGTGCTGATCCTCGGGCTGCCCGCCGCCTACGCGCTGTCGGTGGCCCCGGTCAAGCGGACCCAGGACGTGCTGTTCTTCTTCATCTCGACGAAGATGCTGCCGGTGGTGGCGGTCGTGGTGCCGATCTACGTCGCCGCCGCGCACCTGTCCATGCTGGACAACGTGTGGACCCTGGTGGTGCTGTACACGGCGATGAACCTGCCCATCGCGGTGTGGATGCTGCGGTCGTTCTTCCTGGAGGTGCCCAAGGCGATCGTGGAGGCGGCCCGGGTGGAGGGCGCCGGGCTGGCGCGCGTGCTGTGGTCGGTGATGATGCCGGTGATGGCCCCGGGCATCGCGGCGACCGCGTTGATCTGCATGATCTTCGCCTGGAACGAGTTCTTCTTCGCCGTCAACCTGACCGCCGCCCGGGCCGCGACCGTCCCGGTGTTCCTGACCGGCTTCATCACGAGCGAGGGACTGTTCGTGGCGCAGCTGGCGGCGGCCGCCGTCATGGCGTCGCTGCCCATCGTGGTGGTGGGCTGGGCGGCCCAGCGCCAGCTGGTGCGCGGCCTGTCGATGGGCGCCGTCAAGTAGAGGAGGCGCCCGGGGCCGCACCACGCAGGGCCCCGGGCGGGTCCGGGTGATCGTCCCGCCCGCCGTGGAGGCGGGAGCCGGGACGCGGGGCCCGCGCCGTCGGGCGGGCCGGAGGCGTGGACCGCCGGCCCGCGCGCGCCGGTGGTCCGCGCCTTCGTGCGCGCGGGCCCGACGCCGGGAGGCCGGTCACACCGGCAAGCGGGTCACACGAGGAAGAAGGCCCGGGCGGACTTGGCGATGCCCTCGGTGTCCAGTCCGTGCGCCTGGGCGTGCTGCGCCGGGGTTCCGTAGGCGCGCACCTCTCGGTCCCGTGCCACGCCCAGGCCCAGGTGGCGGTGGCGCCGGTCGGCCAGCGCCGCAGCGACCTCGTGCGCCGAGGTCCCGCTCAGGTAGGGCTCCACCACCAGCACGTCGGCGTTGCCCGCCGCGCCGACGAGCGTGCTCAGCCCCTCGCGGTCGAAGGGGCGCACGGTGGCCGTGTAGGCGACCGTCACGTCCAGGTCGGCGGTGGCCTCCAGCACCCGGTCCAGCATCGGCCCGACCGCCACCACCACCCCGGCCGAGCGCGGAGAGCCCGTGCGCACCACGCCGAGGCGTCCGTCCAACGGCATCGCCGCGCGGTTGGAGGTCCCCGACAGGCGCACGTACACGCGGTCCTCGCCGGGCAGGGCGGCCTCCAGGGCGGCGCGCGCCTCGTCGGGGTGCCCCGGCGCGTACACGGTCCATCCCGGCAGGGTGTCCAGCAGCGCCACGTCGCCGGGGGCCTGGTGGGTGCGCCCCTCCTCCGCGGCGTCGTAGGAGCCGCCGATGCTCACCAGGACGGCGCCCACGCCCTGGTGGCCCAGGTCCAGTTTGAGCTGTTCGAAGGGCCGCTCCACCAGGAACGGCGCGTAGCTGTGCACGACCGGGCGCATCCCGGTCAGGGCCAGCCCCCCGGCCACGCCGATCATGGCCTGCTCCCGGATGCCCATGTCGATCACGCGGCCGGGGTGGCGGGCGGCGGCTCCGCGGAACATGCCCGTGGAGATGGCGGCCAGGACGACGGCCAGGCGGGGGTCGGTGTCCATGGCGCGGTTGACGGTGGCGGCGAAGGTGTCACGCATGGGGCTCTCCTAGGAACGGACGCGGGCGACGACGGCCAGCGGCCGTCCGGGGTGGGGCCGGGTGAGCGCCCCGTACAGGGCGTCGTGGTCGCGGCCGGAGACGTCGCGGGCCTCCCAGCCCTCGATCGCGAAGCGGGCGCCGATCCCGCCCGGCCACCCGTGGCTGGCGGAGGCGTTGTCCACGGCGACGACGGTGAGGTTGTCCACGCCGAGCCGTCCGGCGACCGCGATGGCCTCGTGGTTGCTGCCCTCGTCGAGTTCGCCGTCGCCGACGAGCACCACGACGCGGGGTTCGGTCCCGTCGGAGCGGCGGACCCTCTGGGCGCGCAGGCCGAGCGCGCTGCCCAGGCCCAGGGGCAGCCCGTGGCCGAGCGACCCGCTGCCGATCTCCGCGCCCGGCACGAGCAGCCGGTCCGGGTGGTGGCCGAGCGGTGAGTCGAAGGCGGTCCAGCCGCGCAGCGTCGGCACGTCCAGGAAGCCCTTGGCCGCGAGCACGGCGTAGAAGGCGGCGGGACCGTGCCCCTTGGAGAGCAGGAACCGGTCCCGTGCGGGGTCGTCGGCGGTCTCGGGGGTGACGGACAGCACACGGTCGTAGAGCACCCACACGATGTCGAGTGTCGAGTGGGCCGCTCCGTTGTGCTTCTCGTCACCCTCCATGAGTCCGATGAGGGCCGGCAGATCGGCGTAGCGCGAGAGAGCGGTTGCGGTGGTCATGTCCACCAGTGTTGAACCTCAACAATGATTGAGGTCAACTGGCGCGGGCCCCCTCCCGCCAGGAAAGTCAGAAGTGATTTAGGTCACAGGACGGTGGCTCCGGGGACGTCCCCGTACGCCGTCACGACCTGTTCGCACAGCCCGCTGCCCTCCAGCGCCGCCACCACCGCGGCCTCCCGCTCCGCGACGACCGACTCCCGCTCGTCACCGCCGCCGACCAGGAAGGCGCAGGTCGGACCGGACCCCGACACCAGGGAGCCCAGCGCCCCCGCACCGGCGCCGGTCTTGAGGGTGCGCTCCAGCTCGGGCAGCAGCGAGAGCGCGGCCTCCTGGAGGTCGTTGGTCAGCGCGGCGCCCAGGGCCGCCGGATCGCCGCCGACGAGCGCGTCGGCCAGCACCCGGTCCAGCAGGGGCTCGGGGGCGTCCGGGCGGATGCGGTCGTACTCGGCGAACACGCTGGCCGTGGACAGGCCGTGCGGCGACAGGGCGAAGACCCAGCGGAACCTTCCCGGACTGGTCATCGGCCGCAGGATCTCCCCGCGCCCCATGCCCACCGCGGTGGCGCCCAGCAGCGCGAAGGGGACGTCGCTGCCCAGGTCGGCCGCGTATCCGAGCAGTTCCTCCAGCGGCAGGCCGCATCCCCACAGGCGGTCGCAGGCCAGCAGGGCGGCCGCGGCGTCCGCGCTGCCCCCGGCCATGCCGCCCGCCACCGGGATGCTCTTGTCCAGGTGGACCGTGACAGGCAGGCCCCGGCCGGTCCGCTCCGCCAGCAGGGTCACCGCGCGCGCGGCCAGGTTGGAGCCGTCCAGGGGCACCCGGGACAGGTGGGATCCCAGCGCGCCGCCCGCGGTCAGTCCGGCGAAGGCCCCGGCCGCCGATCCGACACCGCCGGGCGGGCTCGGTCGGCGCGAGGAAGCCGCCTGGACGGTAACCTCATCGAACAGCGAGACGGCGTGGAACACGTTGACGAGGTCGTGGAACCCGTCCTCACGTCTGGGCCCCACCGCCAACTGGAGGTTCACCTTCGCGGGGACCCGCACGGTTACGGTGGTATTAACGGTCACGAGTCCCCAATCGTAAAGGAACCCCCACCTTGCGTGAACACAGTGCCCTCCGGGGGCTCCGGTGTGTTCACCGCCTCCCGTCGGCGCGTACGCCGTCAGAGGAAAACGGGAACCTCGGACGCGGTTCGGGGATCGTCACCACTGTCATGTCAGTTTCCGCCCGCCCCCAGAACGGCCCAATCAGGCCCGTGAGTGGGAATCCGGGCACAAACACCGCTACCTTGGGGCAAGGCGGAGTTTGGACACCGTCGGGGAGGGTCGCTTGCCGTCGGATGGGCTCCCGAAGAACCTGGAACCGCTGGCCGCCGGGGATCCGGCCACCATCGGTCCCTACGTGCTGTCCGGGAAACTGGGTAGCGGCGGCATGGGAACCGTCTACCTGGGCAGCACTCCCGAGCGCAACAACCAGGTAGCCATCAAGGTCATCCGCCCGGAGCTCGCCTTCGACGAGGCGACGCGGGCGCGCTTTCGCGACGAGATGGAGAACGCCCGCAAGGTCGCCTCCTTCTGCACCGCCAAGGTGCTCGACCACGGGACGTTCGAGAACCGCCCCTACATGGTCACCGAGTACATCGCGGGCACCGCCCTGGCCGAGCACATCGCCGAGAACGGTCCGCTGGACTCCTCGACGCTGCACGGCTTCGCGCTGGGCGTGGCGGCCGCCCTGGCCGCCATCCACCGCACCGGGCTGGTCCACCGCGACCTCAAGCCCGCCAACGTGCTGCTGTCGCTCTCGGGGCCCCGGGTGATCGACTTCGGCATCGCCCGCGCGATGAACACCGCCACCAACCACACCCAGACCGGCATCGTCATGGGCAGCCCCGGCTGGATGGCGCCCGAGCAGCTGCTGGAGGAGAAGGTCACCACCTCGGCGGACATCTTCGCCTGGGGCTGCCTGGTGGCCTTCGCCGGGAACGGCACCCACCCCTTCGGCAACGGCGACGCCATGACGCTGGGCAAGCGGGTGCTGTTCGCCGAACCCCAGATCGGCAACCTGATCAGCCCCCTGGACCGCCTGGTGACGCGCGCGCTGGCCAAGGAGCCGGGCCGCCGCCCCACCGCCCAGGACCTGCTGCTGGAGCTGGCGGGCGGCGAGGACAACAGCAACCCCAACGACATGGTGTCCCACGCGCTGCACCAGTCGTGGCGGCCCAACCTGCCCCCGATGCCCCCGCACGGCATGCCCCGCCCCCAGCAGGGGCCGCACCAGACCATGGCGGGCATGCGGCACCCGGCGCCCGGCCAGTACCAGGGCTCACCGCCCGCTCCCATGCCCCCGCCCGCGCACCAGACGGGCAACTACCCGCGCCCGCAGGGGCCGCCGCCGGGCCATCCGGCCGGTCCCCCGCCGGGGGGCCAGGCGCAGCAGGTGCACCAGGCCCCCGGGGTCCAGGCCCCGGGCGGGCAGCCCCAGGGCGGCCCGGTGCAGCAGTCCCGGCCCGTGCCCGGCCCCGCCCAGGCGCCGCACCCGGCCTCGACCGGGCCGATCCCGATGGTCCCCCCGGCCGACCAGCAGGCGGGCCGCCGGGGTCCGCAGCCCTACGTTCCGCCGGTGCCGCCGCCACCGCACCAGCCCGCCGCGCCCAACCGGCGCAAGGGGACGGTCGTGGCCCTGGTGCTGGGCGCCGTGGCGCTGCTGGCGGCCCTGATCGTCATGGCGACCGTGCTGACCAACCTCAGCGACTGGTCGCTCTTCGGGGACGGCGACTCCCAGGGGGACTCCTCCGGGCAGACCGGCTCCGCCCAGGAACCGCAGGAGCCCGCGCCCGGCGACGAGTCCCCCGGCGGCGCCGACGAGGAGGAGGCGCCCGGCGAGGTGCCCAGCGGGATGTCGGGCGCCTCGGCCGACCGCATGGTCGAGTACCGGATCCGCGGGGTCAGCTGCGGCCTGACCGAGCACAACATCCGCTCGGAGCTGCCCTCGACCGGCCAGTACTGCGTGGTGGACCTGGAGCTGTTCAACGTCAGCGACGAACTGGTGAGGTTCGAGCACACGGCGCAGCAGATGACGACCAGCGGGGAGCCCGTCAACGCCCAGGCGCCGTCCGTGCGCGAGGTCGAGGCCCCGCTGTGGGACCCGGCCGGGATCAGTCCCGGGGTCGCCGCCGGGGGCGAGCTGGTGTTCATACTCCGCGACGACATGGACCCGCGCACGCTGGTGCTCAACCACCGGACGGGCGCGGAGGCCACGGAGATCAACATCGAGCACATCGTGGACTGAGCCCCGGACCGGGGTCGGGCCGCGCCTGTCGCAGGGCAGCACCGTGCCGCCGGGGTGGGGAGCCCCCCTGTATCCAGGACACCGCGTCGGCGCCCCGCTCCGCCACCCCCGGTTCGCGCCTGTGGACGACCGGTGCCCGGGACGGCGCCGCGAAGACGAACGGACGGGCCCGGGGTGACGACGCGTCGTCACCCCGGGCCCGTCCGTCTCCTCGGGGGGCCCGCCCTCCGGGTTCACTCCCCCAAGGGGGCTACTCCCACTCGATGGTGCCCGGGGGCTTGCTGGTCACGTCCAGCACCACCCGGTTGATCTCACGCACCTCGTTGGTGATGCGGTTGGAGATCCTGGCCAGCACGTCGTAGGGCACGCGCGACCAGTCGGCGGTCATGGCGTCCTCGCTGCTGACCGGGCGCAGCACGACCGGGTGGCCGTAGGTGCGCCCGTCGCCCTGCACGCCCACCGACCGCACGTCGGCGAGCAGCACCACCGGGCACTGCCAGATGTCGCGGTCGAGTCCGGCGCGGGTCAGCTCCTCGCGGGCGATCGCGTCGGCCTCGCGCAGGATCTCCAGGCGCTCGCGGGTGACCTCGCCGATGATGCGGATGCCCAGGCCGGGGCCGGGGAAGGGCTGGCGCCAGACCATCTCGGCGGGCAGGCCCAGCTCCTCGCCGACCTTGCGCACCTCGTCCTTGAACAGCTCGCGCAGCGGTTCCACCAGCGTGAACTGGAGGTCGTCGGGCAGGCCGCCCACGTTGTGGTGGGACTTGATGTTGGCGGTCCCGGTACCGCCGCCGGACTCCACCACGTCGGGGTAGAGGGTGCCCTGCACCAGGAACTCGACCTCGGCGCCGGTCTCGCCGCTCTCGGCGACGACCTCGCGGGCCGCCTGCTCGAACACGCGGATGAACTCGCGGCCGATGATCTTGCGCTTCTCCTCGGGGTCGGAGACCCCCGCGAGGGCGGACAGGAACCGCTCCTCGGCGTCCACGACCTTGAGCTTGGCGCCCGTGATCGCGACGAAGTCCTTCTCCACCTGCTCGGCCTCGCCCTTGCGCAGCAGGCCGTGGTCCACGAAGACGCAGGTCAGCTGGTCGCCGACGGCGCGCTGCACCAGCGCGCCGGCCACCGCGGAGTCCACGCCGCCGCTCAGCGCGCAGATGACGCGCTTGTCGCCGATGTCCTCGCGGATGCGCTCCAGCTGCTCCTCGACGATGTTGACCATCGTCCAGGTGGGGCGGCACCCGGCGCCCTCGTACAGGAAGCGGCGCAGCACCTCCTGGCCGTGCTCGGTGTGCAGGACCTCGGGGTGGAACTGGACGCCGAAGAGGTTGCGGCCGGTGTGCTCGAACGCGGCGACCGGGGCCCCCGCGGTGCTGGCGGTCGTGGCGAAGCCCTCGGGGGCCTCCACCACCGAGTCGCCGTGCGACATCCACACCAGCTGCTCGGCGGGCATCCCGGCGAACAGCAGGGAGTCGGTGACCGCCGACAGCTCGGTGCGGCCGAACTCACTGAGGTCGGTCCTGGCGACGGTGCCGCCCAGGGCCCGGGTCATCGCCTGGAAGCCGTAGCAGATGCCGAAGGTGGGCACCCCGGTCTCGAACAGCTCGGGGCCCAGGTTCGGGGCCCCCTCGGCGTAGACCGACGACGGTCCGCCGGAGAGGATGATGGCCTTGGGTTTCTTGGCGAGCATCTCCTCGACGGGCATGGTCGAGGGCACGATCTCACTGTGCACGTGGCATTCGCGGACCCGGCGTGCGATCAGCTGCGCGTACTGCGCGCCGAAGTCGACGACGAGAACGGTGTCGAACGTGCTCTCAGCACCAACGGACACGACGGAGGACCTTCCGCAGGAAGTACAGGGATGTCCGCCCAGTCTAGGGCGTTGCACACGTCCGGAAGGCCCCCCGCCCGTGTGCGGTCCGGCTCAGCACGCGCGGCGGGGCCGCCGGGGGCTCCCTCCGGGGCTCAGGCCGTGAAGCCCGCGGGGTTGGCCGACTGCCAGCGCCACGCGTCGCGGCAGGCGTCGTCCACCGTGCGCACGGCCTTCCAGCCCAGGTCGCGGGCGGCAGCCGAGGGGTCGGCGTAGCACACGGCGATGTCGCCGGGGCGGCGGCCGACCACGGCGTACGGAACCGCGACGCCCGTGGCGCGCTCGAAGGCGCGCAGGCCCTCCAGGACGGAGGTGCCCTGCCCGGTGCCCAGGTTGTACACGCGGTACCCGGGCGCGTCGGCGAGGTGCTCCACGGCGGCCATGTGCCCCTGGGCCAGGTCCACCACGTGCAGGTAGTCGCGCACGCCGGTGCCGTCGGGGGTGTCGTAGTCGTCGCCGAACACGTTCAGCCGCCCGCGGCGGCCCGCGGCGACCTGCGCGACGTAGGGGAAGAGGTTGTTGGGGACGCCCTGGGGGTCCTCGCCGATCAGGCCGCTGGGGTGGGCGCCGATGGGGTTGAAGTAGCGCAGGGCGGTGATCCGCCAGCGCGGGTCGGCGGCGGCCGTGTCCTGGAGGACGCGCTCGGCGAACAGCTTGGTGGCGCCGTAGGGGTTGGTGGCGGACAGGGCGCTGTCCTCGGTGATCGGCACCTGCTCGGGGTCGCCGTAGACGGTGGCCGAGGAGCTGAACACCAGGTCGCGCACGCCGTGCTCGTCCATGACCTCGATGAGCGTGAACAGGGCGTCCATGTTGTTGCGGTAGTAGCGCAGCGGCTGCTCCACCGACTCCCCCACGGCCTTGAGCCCGGCCATGTGGACGACGGCGTCGACGCGGTGCTCGGCGAAGACCCGGCGCATCGCCCCGGGGTCGGCGCAGTCGGCCCGGTGGAAGGCGACGGTGCGCCCGGTGATGCGCTCGACACGGCGCAGGGCCTCCTCGTGGCTGTTGGAGAGGAGGTCCACGACCACGACCTCGTGCCCGGCTTCGAGGAGTTCGACCGCCGTGTGGGAGCCGATGTACCCGGCACCGCCGGTGAGCAGTACGTTCATGTCTCGCTTCCCTGGGTGGAGTGCGCCCGCCGCGTCGCGGGCGCTCCCCAGGATAGGCGCCCTCCGGGAGCGGGCCCGTGGACACGCCATACCCCCTGACCTGCCCTTCGACGACATCCGGGGGCCACGGGACCGCCTTTCGGACGCCCCGGTCTCATGCCGTGGCACGAGGCCCGGCGGCCTCCGCGTCCCTATCGTGGAGGGATGACCGACCTGTCCCCGCGCTCCCTGCTGGACCGCGCCGCGCTCTGGGCGCGCGGGCACGCTCTCGCCGTGGACGCGTTCTGCGCGGCGGTCTGGTTCGGCCTGTCGGCGGTGTCCCTGCCGGTGTCGGGGTGGCACACCGCGGAGTCGTGGGCCTACCTCGGTATGACCGCCGGGTGCTGCGCCGCCCTGGCCCTGCGCCGCTTCCGCCCGCTCCCGGCCCTGGCCGCCCTGGCGGTGCTGCTGGCGTGCCACATCCTGTGGCTGGAGCACCTGACCGCGGCGACGTTGATCAGCGCCCTGGTCGCCGCCTACACGGTGCAGGCCGAACTCCCGCGCCCGTGGCGGGTGGCCGGGTTCGTCCTGCTCCTGGCCGGGGCGGCGTGGGGGGTGCTCGGCGTTCCGGCCGAGGCTCTGTCGACGGACCCGGGGATGCGCCTCAACAGCGTCTTCTCGGCGTGGACGGCGGTCGCGCTGTTCTCCCTGCTCGGAGCGTTCCGCAGGCGCAACCGCGAGGAGTTCGCCCGCGTCGTGGAGCACGCCCGGCTGCTGGAGACCCAGCGGGAGCAGGAGGTGCGCCTGGCCGCGCTCGACGAGCGGACGCGCATCGCCCGGGAGATGCACGACATCCTCGCGCACTCGCTGAACGTCATCGTCGCCCAGGCCGACGGCGGCCGCTACGCCGCGAAGGCCGCCCCGGAGCGCGCGGTGGCCGCCCTGGCCACCGTCGCCCAGGTGGGGCGCGAGTCGGCGGCGGAACTGCACCAGCTCCTGGGCGTCCTGCGCGACGGCGAGGAGCGCGGGGCCGCCCCGGCCCCCGGGGTCGGCGACCTGCCCGGCCTCGTGGAGGAGTACCGCCGCGCCGGTCTGCGGATCCGCCTGGTCCAGCACGGGTCCCCGGCCGCCCCGCGCGGCGGCCGGGCGGACGCCGGCGCCCCGGCGACCCTGCCCGCGACCGCGTCCCTGACGGTCTACCGCGTGGTGCAGGAGTCGCTGGCCAACGCGCTCAAGCACGGGGGACCCGCCGCCGTGCGGGTCGAGCTGACGTGGTCGCCCGGACGGGTCGGGATCGACGTGGCCAACTCCGTCCGCGAGGCCGTACCCGCGGCCCTCACCACGCCTGCGGGCCCCTCAATCCCCGCGGGTTCCTCCGGCACCGAAAGACGCGCCGTCATCGGGAGGCACGTCGGCACCGCAAGCCCCTCCGGCACCGGAACACCCCCTCCCGTCGGAGGCTCCTCCCCGGCGGGGGAGCCCTCCGCCGCCGGGGCGGTCCCGGACGGCGCTCGGCGGGGCCCCGGCCACGGCCTGGTCGGCATGCGCGAGCGCGTGGGCCTGCACGGCGGCACCCTGGAGGTCGGCGCCGACGACGCCACCGGCACCTGGCGGGTGCGCGCGGTGGTCCCCTGGGAGGAGGCGTGATCCGCGTGGGGCTGGCCGACGACCAGGTGCTGTTCACGGCGGGCATGGCGATGGTCATCGACTCCCAGCCGGACCTGACCGTGGCCTGGGAGGCGGGCGACGGGGCCCAGGCCCTCGCCCGGCAGCACTCCGACCCCGTCGACGTCCTGCTCATGGACGTCCAGATGCCCGGCACGGACGGGTTGAGCGCCACGCGCTCCCTCGTCTCCTCCGGGGCGGACTGCCGCGTCGTCATCCTCACCACCTTCGACACCGACGAGTACGTGGTCGAGGGCGTGGAGGCCGGGGCCGCGGGCTTCCTGCTCAAGAACACCCCGCCCGAGGAGCTGCTGGAGGCCGTGCGGACCGTGCACCGGGGCGACTCCGTCATCTCGGCCAGCTCCACGCGCAGGCTGCTCGGGCACGTGCGCCCGCTGCTGGGCGGCCCGTCCTCCCGCCCGGCCCCGATCGACGGGGACACCCGCCGCGCCGTCGCCTCGCTGACCCCGCGCGAGCAGGAGGTCCTCGTCGCCGTGGCGCTGGGGTACACGAACACGGAGATCTGCGAGCGCCTCGTGCTGTCCATGCCCACGGTCAAGACCCACGTCGGCCACGTCCTGGCCAAGACCGGCTCCCGCGACCGGGTGCAGGCGGTGCTGTTCGCGTTCCGCGCCGGGCTGGTGGGCCGCGAGGACCTGCTCCGGGAGGCGTGAACGGGCGGCCCCGGCCAGCCCGCCCCTCCCGACGCCCCGTCCGGCTCCGGGCGTGCGGCCCTCCCCGTGCCCCGCTGCCCCGGCACCGCCCGGCGCCGCGCCTCCGTCCGTCCGGCGCGCCCGCCGCCCCGCGTCCCCTCCTCCTACCGCGGTACGAGCGCGTTTCCCCTCCCCCGGCACGATGCCCTCCTCGGGTCCGGCACCGCAGACTCCTCGGCGGAAGGAGTTCCATGGACCACGTCATCACCACCCACCACCTGACGAAGGCCTACGGTGCGCGCACCGTCGTCGACGACCTCGACCTGCGGGTGCCGCCGGGCTGCGTCTACGGCTTCCTGGGCCCCAACGGCTCGGGCAAGTCCACCACCATGAAGATGCTGCTGTCGCTGGCCCGGCCGACCCGGGGCGAGATCACCGTCTTCGGGCAGCCGATGAACCGGGACACGCGCCCCGCCCTGCTGCGGGAGATCGGCTCCCTCATCGAGGCGCCTCCCGGCTACGCCCACCTGACCGGGCGGGAGAACATGGCGATCGTCCAGCGGATGCTCGGCCTCAGCGACCGGCAGGTCTCCCGCGCGGTCGCCACCGTGCGCCTCCAGGAGCACATGGGCAAGCTCGTCCGCGCGTACTCGCTGGGGATGAAGCAGCGCCTGGGCATCGCGATGGCCCTGGCGCGGGAGCCGCGCCTGCTCATCCTCGACGAGCCCACCAACGGCCTGGACCCCGCGGGCATCGAGGAGATCCGCGAGCTGCTGGTGACGCTGGCCGGGGAGGGCGTCACGGTCATGGTCTCCAGCCACCTGCTCGACGAGATCGACAGGATGGCCTCGGTGCTGGGCATCCTGGGCCGCGGGAAGCTGGTCTTCCAGGGCACCCGGACCGAGCTGTTCCACCGCAGCGTGCCGGACCTGCTCGTGGACACCCCCGAACCCGGCCGGGCCCTGGCCCTGGGCATCCCCGCCGTGCGCGCGGAGCGGGGCGTGCGCCTGTCCGGGTTCGGCGACGAGGACACCGCCGCGCTCGTGCGGCGCCTCGTCGAGGGCGACGTACCGGTCCACGGGGTGCGGCGCGTCCAGCAGTCCCTGGAGGAGGTCTTCATGGACCTCACCGGCCGTGAGGGGCTGCTGTGATCCCGACGGCGGTGGGACTCGAACTGCGCAAGGCGCGCAGGCTCCGGGTCGTGGTGGTCTGCGCGGTCATGGCGGCCGCCGTCGTGGGCCTGTCCTGCATGAACCTGATGTCGGACTCCGCACGGGAGGGCTTCGGCGATCCGGCCGCCCAGCCGTGGGAGGGCCTGCTCATGAGCTACGTCATGATCGCGGCCATGACCTCGCCCCTCCTGGTCTCGGTGCTGGCCAGCAGGCAGGTCGACATCGAGCACCAGGGCCGGGGCTGGACGCTGTCGCAGGTGGCCGGGTTCGGTCCGGGGCGGCTGTGCCGGGCCAAGGTCGCGGTGCTGGGCCTGCTGCTGGCGGTCGCGGTGGCCGTCCAGACCGCCCTGGTCTTCACGGCGGGCCTGGCCGCGGGGATCACCGTGGAGCCGCGCGTCGGGATGTGGGTCTGGTACGCCTTCGGCCTGCTCCTGGTGGACCTGGCGATGCTGTGCCTGCACGTGCTGCTGGCCGCCCGGGTGGAGAACCAGCTCGTCGGGCTGGCGCTCGGGCTGCTCGGCTCGTTCTGCGGGGTGTTCACCCTGCTGATGCCCCCGGCCCTGGCGCGCGCGCTGCCCTGGGGCTACTACGCGGTCGTCTCCCCGCTGGGGATGAGCGACGACGGCTTCGTCGCGATCACGCCCGGATACGGCTGGCTGGCCGCGTTCCTGGTGCTCGTGGCCGCCCTGTTCGCCGTGGCCAGCCACCGCTTCGACCGGACGGAGGCGTGATGGGGATGGTCCTCGCCGAACTCGCCAAGCTGCGCCGCTCGGCCCTGTGGATCGTGGCCGTGGTGCTGCCGCTGCTCGCGGTCATCACGGGGACGGTGAACTACGCGGGCAACGTGGAGGCGCTCTCCTCCGGGTGGGCGTCCTACTGGTCCCAGGTGGTGCTCTTCTACGGCATGGTGTTCATGTCGATGGGGGTCGCGGTGGCGGCGTCGGCCGCGTGGCGCATGGAGCACCGGGGCCACAACTGGAACCTGTTGATGGCCACCCCCGCGCGGGCGTTCTCGGTCGTCGGCGCCAAGCTCGCCTCGCTCGCCCTGGTGGTCGTGACGATGCAGTCCGTGCTGCTGGGGCTGGTGGTGCTGAGCGGGAAGCTCGTCCTGGGCCTGGACGGCTGGCTGCCCTGGCACAGCGCGGCCGCCGCCCTGCTGGGCGTCGTCGCCGCGCTGCCGGTCGCCGCGCTGCAGTCCCTGCTGTCGATGCTGGTCCGCTCCTTCGCCGCGCCCGTCGCCCTGGGCCTCCTGGGCTGCGTCGCCGGGGTCGGCCTCCTCTACTCCGGGGAGGGCGGGGCGGTCTCCTACCTCCTGCCGCAGTCGCTGGTCACCACGTCGCTGAGCCTGGGCAGCACGGCCGTCTCCGACGCGGGGGCCCTCGACCTGCCGACGGCGTTCTCCGTCGTGCTGGCGGCCGCGGCGACCACCCTCGCCCTGTGGGTGCTCTCCGCGACGGTGCTGAGCCGCCGGGACGTGCGCTGAGGGTTCGACCCGGAAAGAAACGCGGAGGCGGCCGGGGGCGGTCGCCTCCGCGCCACGGGGGAGCCGGCTCCCGGCGCGGGGGCGCGCCGGGAGCCGGGCGGGATCAGGGGCGCCCGGGCGGGGTGCCGCGGCGGGTGTCCAGCCACAGCACCTGGGGGTCATGGTCGCTGACCTGGTCGGAGAACTCGGAGTTGATCCGCGCGATGCCGTACTCGACCCGGCCCGCGAGCGCCTGGTTGACCAGGATGTGGTCCAGCGCCTGGGAGTTGCCGTCGAAGACGTAGTTGTAGCGCTCCTCCACGGGCAGGTCCGTCATCGGGTTGTGCAGCGGCCCGTCGGCGGTGAGGATCTCCAGGGTCCGGGAGAACTGGAAGTCGTTCAGGTCGCCCATGACCACCAGGTTGGCCTCGGGGTCCACGGCCAGCAGCTCCTCGGCGAAGTCGCGCACGAGTGCGGCCTGGGCGTGGCGCTGGGCCTCGCTGGTGCGCCGCGGCGGCTGGTGGACGCCGTGCAGGGACTCGTCCCCGCCCTTGGAGTTGAAGTGGTTGGTGACCACGTAGACGTCCCGGTTCAGGGCGCGGAAGTGGCCGACCAGCGGCTTGCGGCTGGAGTCCCAGGCCCCGTCCCGCGGACTGATCCGGCCCGGGGACACCGACAGCTCGGCGCCGCGCCCGCCCTCCACGACCTCCACGGCGGTGGTCGCGTCGCCGCCCTCGCGGTCGACGAACTGCACGCGCTCGGGGTCGAACAGGAACGCGTTGCGGATGTTGCCGCCGGGCTGGCCGCCGTCCTGCTTGTCCTCGGGGTTGATCTGCCGCCACTCGTAGGCGGGGCCGCCGTGCGCCTCCACGGCCTCCACCAGCCGGTCCAGGGTGACGTCGGCGTCCACGACGCCGTCGTCGGTCGGGCCGGTGTTGTCCTGGATCTCCTCCAGACCGATGATGTCGGGCGAGTTCAGGGACTCGACGATCCCGGTCGCCAGCGCGTCGTACCTGGCCTGGTCGTCGCGCCCGCCGAGGTTCTCGACGTTGTAGGTGGCGACGCTGACCTCGTGGCGCCGCGCGTCGCGGACGGCGGTGCGCTCCAGGTCGCCCCGCACGTGCTCGCCCAGGGCGGTGGCGCGGATGAGGTAGCCGCCGAACCGGCTGTAGTAGAGGGGTCCCTCGGTGACCCCGGCGAGGGTGTCGCCCACGTCGGCCTCGGGGAAGGGGTGCTGGTCGCGGTCCAGCAGCGACTCGACCTTGATCCGTCCGGAGTTGGGGTCGTCGTAGGAGCCGTAGCGGGTGCCGCCGTTGACGGTGGGGTTCTGTCCGGGCTTGGTGGTCACCCAGAGCGCGGAGTAGTCGTCGGTGGCGCCGACGACGGGCGCGTCCTCCACACGGGCGAGCATGTGCTCGTGCGCGGCCCAGAAGTCCAGGGCGTACTCCGAGGGCTCCAGGTCGAGCGCGGAGACGTCGCCGCCGGGTTCGGGCGCGTACGCCTCGGGGACGGCGTCCTCGTCGAGCAGGACCGGGTCGGGCACGGGGTGGCCCGAGGACAGGACGGTCCAGCGGGCCTGGTCGAGCTGGGTGATGGTCTGCGCACCGGAGGCGGGACTGTACTCGCTGACCCGTCCGGCGACCAGGACCTCGTCGCCGACGGCCACGTCCGGGGTGGTGGACCCGGTGAAGACGAACAGCCCCTCGCTGGTGCGCGGGTCGCCGTCGCCCTCGGTGTCCTGGAACCAGAACCCCCGCCCGCTACCGAAGGGGTTGACCGCCGTGACCACGCCGGGCAGGCCCGTGACCTGCTGTCCGGCGTAGGGGGAGGTGCGGGTGGCGCCCTGGACGTCGTGGACGCGCAGGTCGCCGGGCTCGACGGGCTCCTCGGGGTCGGCGCCGCCCCCGCCGGGTGTCTGGCCCGCGGCGTTGGTGGGCGAGGGGGCCGCGGCCGTGAAGTCCGCCGCGTTGTCGCCGGTGTCGGTGAGGGCGTCGTCGCGCGAGGCGGACGTGGTGTTGCCCAGCCGGGGCGCGGGCGCGCCCTCGTGGACGACGGCGTCCCCGTAGCCGACGAGGTCGGCGACGGACGCGTCCGCGGTGCACTCCGCGGCGGTCCGGCAGGTGACGGGGTCGGTGCCCCGCACGAGCAGGACCGTGCCGGAGGTGGCGGACATGTTGGTGCCGCCGGTGGCGTCGGGGGCGGGGAGGTCGGTGCTGCCCCCGGCGCCCGCCGCCTGGCGCACGAGGTAGCGCCCGTCCGCGCCGATCTCGCCGTTCAGTGCCGTGACCTGCACCTGGGTGGCGGGCCTGGGGTTGGCGGGCAGGTACTGCACGCTCCAGCCGTCGAGGGAGAACGCCTCGCCGGTGGGGTTGCCCAGTTCGACGAAGTCGTGGCGCAGGTCCGCGCCGCTGTTGCCGCCTCCGCCGTAGACCTCGCTGACCACCGGGGTGGCGGTGTCGGCGAGGGCGGACGGCGCGGACGTGAGCCCGAGGCCCAGGAGCACCGCCGCCGCGGCGGACGTGGACGCGACCAGGCGTCCGGGTCGGTTGGGGGACACATCTTCTCCGGAGGGGAGTGGGGGTTGACGGGCGTGCACATCATGGCCCCTGCGGATGTCCGACCGAAAGAGAGGGCGTGAAAAGGAGGCGAATCGGAACGCCGTTGGTGGGATCGGACCGGTCCGGCGGCGCCCGCGTCTCGTCGGATCCTCCGAAGGGGCGGACCGAGGGCGGCGGTCGCGCGACGTCAGCGCCGCGCGACCGCCGCCCCGCCCGCTACAGCCGGGGGTCGACCGGGACCGACTCCAGGGCCAGCACCGCGAACACCGGCTCGTGCACGCGCCACAGCGGTTCGCGCCGGGCGTGGCGGGCCAGCGCCTCCAGGCCCAGCTTGTGCTCGCGCATGGCCAGCCCGCTCTTGCGGCCCACGTTGCGGTCCTTCAGGACCGCCATCCGCTCGGGGTCGGTGTAGTCGGGCCCGTAGACGATGCGCAGGTACTCGGGCCCGCGCACCTTCAGCCCGGGCTGCGCCAGGCCCTTGCGGCCCGTGGCGCGGGCGCCCAGCAGGGGTTTGACCACCATCCCCTCGCCGCCGGTGGAGACCATCCCGGTCCACCAGTCGGCGGCCGAGGCGCACGCGCTCGGGTCGGTGGTGTCCACGACCCGGTAGCGGGTGGGGTGGACCAGCCCGCTGGCCTCGGCGAGCCGTTCGGCGACCGCCATGTGCCACAGGTGGTCGGCGTCCCCGTACTCGCGCCCCTCGGAGGCCAGCACCGTGAACGGCGCGTACCGGAGCCCGGCGGTGCCGTCGGTGTCCCAGGAGTAGCGCCGGTAGACCCGGCTGAACTCCTCCACCTGCTCCGTCCGGCGCGCGACCCCCTCGATCAGCCCGTCCACGGGCACACCGCGCCCGGCCGCGGCGGCGAGCGCGATCCCGGCGGCGGGCAGGGCCGCGCGGGCGGCGGCGCCCACCGACGCGTACTGCTCGCGGATCAGCGTCCGGGCCTTGGCCGACCACGGCAGCATCTCCCCGTCCAGGGCGACCCAGTCGGTGCCCAGCCGGTCCCACAGCCCGGCGTCGGTGACCGCCTGCCGCAGCTGGTCCACGACCCGCGCCTGGAGGGCCGGGTCGGAGAAGAAGGGCCGTCCGGTCCGGGTGTACACGGTGCCCAGCTCGCCGGGCACGAACCGGCGTTCGGCGGCGTCGGCGTCCCGGCACAGCACGGCCACGGCCCGCGACCCCATGTGCTTCTCCTCGCACACGACCTCGCCGATCCCCGAGCCCCGGAAGGAGGCGAAGGCCTCGTTCGGGTGCTCCAGCAGCCCGGGCTCGGCCGAGGTCGGCGCGGGCGCCATGGTCGGCGATAGGTAGAGCAGCCAGCGCGGGTCCACCGCGAACCTGCTCATGACCTCCAGCGCGGCCAGGGTGCTGCCTCCGTCGACGCGCACCAGGCCGTGCTCGGTCTCCACGGACATGCCCGTGCGGGTGTCGCTGGCGCCGATGTCGGTGACGTCCACGGCGGCGTCGGGACGCGTGGCGGGTTCCCCGTCCGCCGTGTCCGTCAGCGGCCGGGCGGGCTCGTACCAGGTGCGGCGCGCCCGCACGTCGACGATCTCGCGCTCGGGGTAGCGCAGCGCGGTGAGCCTGCCGCCGAACACGCAGCCGGTGTCCAGGCAGAGGGTGTTGTTGACCCACTCGGCCTTGACCATGGGCGTGTGCCCGTAGACCACGGCGGCCCGGCCTCGGTACTCGCGCGCCCACGGCAGCCGCACCGGGAGCCCGTACTCGTCGGTCTCGCCGGTGGTCTGGCCGTACAGGGCGAAGGAGCGCACCCGGCCGGAGGCCCGCCCGTGGTACTCCTCCTTGAGCCCGGCGTGCGCGACGACCAGCGCGCCCCCGTCCAGGACGAGGTGGCTGACCAGCCCGTCGCAGAAGTCCAGCACGCGCCTCCGGAACTCCTCGCTCTCGCGTCCCAGCTGTTCCATGGTCTCGGCGAGGCCGTGCGTGAGCCGGGCCTTGCCGCCCTTGAGCACCCGGACGAGCTTGTTCTCGTGGTTGCCGGGCACGCAGAGGGCGTCGCCGTCGGCGACCATGCCCATCACCAGGCGCAGGACGCCGGGGCTGTCGGGGCCCCGGTCCACGAGGTCGCCGACGAACACCGCCGTGCGCCCCAGCGGGTGGCGGGCGCCGACCGGGCGCCCGAGGTCGTCGCGGGTCAGCTCGTAGCCGAGCGCGCCCAGCAGCTCCTCCAGTTCCTCGCGGCAGCCGTGCACGTCGCCGACGATGTCGAAGGGGCCGGTGAGCTCCCTGCGGTCGGGCCAGGCGCGCTCCAGTTCGATGACGGCGGCGTCGGTCTCCTCGGGCCCCTGGAGCACGTGCACCTTGCGAAAGCCCTCCCTGCGCATGTGCCGCAGGCTCTGGCGCAGGTCGCGCCGCTGGCGGCGGATGACGTGGTCGCCGAAGTCGCGGTCGGGCCGGTCCCGGTTGCGCTCCCGGGCCAGGGCCTCGGGGACGTCGAGCACGATGGCCGTGGACAGCACGTTGTTGTCCTTGGCGATGCGCACGAGTTCCTGGCGGGCCCTGCTCTGCACGTTGGTGGCGTCGACCACGGCGAGCAGGCCCCGGCGCAGCCGGATGTCCACGACGGTGTGCAGGAGCGAGAACGCGTCGGCGGTGGCGGCCTGGTCGTTCTCGTCGTCGCTGACCAGGCCGCGGCAGTAGTCGGAGCTGATCACCTGCGTGGGCGCGAAGTGCCGGGCGGCGAAGGTGGACTTGCCGGAACCGGAGACCCCGACCAGCACGACGAGCCCCATCTCGGGCACGCCGAGCACGCGCGGCTCGGCGGCCCCGTCCCTCTCGGTCGTACTCATCGGACGAAGACTCCCATCTGGGTCGGTGCGCCGGTGTCGGGGTGTCCGGGCCCAACCGGCAGGTAGCGGACGCGGTAGCCGTGCTTGTCGGCGACCCCGTCCGCCCACAGGGTGAACTCGGCGCGCGTCCACTCGAAGCGGTGGTCGCTGTGCCGGAGGGCGCCCTCCTCCAGCCCCTCGTAGTGGGTGTTGTACTCGGCGTTGGGCGTGGTGACCACGACGACGCGGGGCCGGGCGGAGCCGAACACGCTCTCCTCCATCGCGGGCAGGCGCGAGGGGTCGATGTGCTCGACCACCTCCATGAGGACGGCGGCGTCGTAGCCCTCGAACCGCTTGTCGCGGTAGACGAGCGAGCCGACGAGCAGCTCCGGCCCGCGGCCCGCGTCCCCGCGGTCGCGCGCCGCGACGGTGTCGGGGAACAGGGGCCGGTGGCGGTCGCGCCCGCCCGGGCCGCAGCCCCCGCACACCCTGCGGTGGGCGCGTTCGAGGCTGACGACGCTGACGTCCACGCCGGTGACGCGCTCCAGGGAGCGGTCGCGCACCAGGCGGGTGAGCAGCTGCCCGGCGCCGCAGCCCAGGTCGATGACGCTGGTGGCCTTCTCGGCGGCCAGCACCGCCATGACCGCCCCGGCCCGCTGTTCGGCCAGGCCGGGGGCGCGCTCCTCCGGGGGCGGCGCCGCGGAGGCCTCTTCGATCCCGGGGTCGTCGCCCTCCCCGTCCTCGGTCAGGTCGTCGGCCTCGGCCAGGCGGGCCAGCGCGGTCCGCACGTAGCCGTCGCGGCGGTTGAGGTAGCGGCGGACGATCCAGGAGCGTTCGGGGTGCCCGGCGAGCCAGCCGGTCTCGGCGGGCCCGTCGGTTCCGCCGCTGTCAGCGGGCTCACCAGCAGCACCGGTCCCGGTGTCACCGGCGGCGAGCCCACCGGCCCGCAGCAGCTTGTCCACCTCGCTGCGGTCCACCCAGTAGTGCTTGTCGCCGTCCAGGACCGGAAGCAGCACGTACAGGTGGCTGAGCGCCTCGGACAGCCGGACGGTGCCGGTGAGGGTGAGCGACAGGTAGTGGGAGTCGCCCCATCCGGGCAGCCCGGGGTCGAGCGGGACCGGTTCGGCCTCCACCGCCCACCCCAGGGGCTCGAACAGCGACCGCACGCGCTCGGCGCCGCCCCGGCAGGGCACCGCGGGCATGCGCAGCTCCAGCGGGATCGGCGTGCGCGCCAGCTCGGGGCGCTGCTCGCAGTCCCCCCGCAGCGCGGAGCGCATGACCCGCCCCAGCGCCACCGTGAACAGCGACGACGTCGCGTAGGGGCGGTCGTTGACGTACTGGGCCAGTGCGAAGTCGGGCGTGCTCACCGACGTGCGCGTGCGCAGCAGCGCCTGCGCGTCGACGTCGAGCATCAGCGCGGCGGTGCAGCGCTGCTCGGTGGCCTCGGGGTAGAAGACGTGGGCGGTGCCGAAGGACTGCTCGAAGCTCTGCGCCCTGTCGGGGTGCTTGTGCAACAGGAAACCGAGGTCCGTCGCCGGATTCGCCGTGGTCGTGATCGTCAGTAGCACCCGTGCATTGTGGCCGAGCCCCCGCAGCCCTGGCGAGGGCTTTTCGGGCACCGGGGCACGTACGCCCTCAGGAGCGGACCGCGCGGGCGGACCGGCCGCGGACGACCAGCGCCGCGGCGACCAGCGTGACCGCGAGGATGAGCGCGTTGGCGGCGACCAGGCTCCACGTGGATTCGAGCACGGGGTGCAGGAACGAGGTCTGCGGCACCCGGTCGGCCGCGCCGGGCCACAGGGTCCACACCACGACGGCCAGCACCAGGTACACGGGGGCGCAGACCAGCGCCGTGATGCCGGGACGGGGCAGGCGGACGGCCCGGAGCAGCGGCCAGGCCATGACCGGGGCGAGGGGGAAGGGCAGGAGCAGCAGGGCCATCCCGGCGCCGATGTTGGCGTCGGGCGCCGTGTGGGCCGCGTCCATGGCGTGGGCGACGCCCCACCCGGCCAGGTGGGCCAGGGCCACGGCGGCGAGGGCCGCGGCCACGGCGAGCAGGACCGTGCGCGAGACGGGGGCGGGGGTGGAGGCGGGAGAGCGGTGGTTCATGCCCACAGACTGCCCGCTGTGCGCCGCCCGCACCTGAGTAGCGGTACTCAGGTCGCCGCCGGCCCCTGGGTTTCCCGGCCCGGATCGACCCCGAGTTCGGCCATCGCCCGGATCAGTTCGGTGTGGGCGGGGCCGAAGAAGGACCAGGGCACGTCGCACCGCACGGTTCCCACGGCGGTCAGGTGCCAGTGCGCCGCCTGCGCCATCCCGGCACGGTGGAAGGCCCATCCGAACAGGTGGTGGGCCTGGGCGTCGCGCGGGTGCGGCACCGCCCCGGCGGCCCACGCCCGCGCGAGCTCGAACAGCTCCTGGACCGACTCCCCGTGCAGGCGGCCCAGGGCCATGTCCACGATGTAGGGGGCGTTGCCCTCGGCGAGCAGGCGCTTCTGCTCCGCGCGCACGTGCTCGGCGTGGGCGAGGGCGAGCACGGACGGCAGGGGGCTGCCCGCGGGCGCGGTGTCGGCGGCGGCTCCCGCGAACGCGAACATCTCCTCGGTGCTGCCGCCCCGGGCGGCCGACAGGGTGCGTGTGCGGACCGTGTGGGCGGGGAACAGGTGGGGCGCGCGGGCGGTGATCTCACGCCAGATCCGGTCCTTCTCCTCCCGGTCCGCGCCCAGGCCCATCGCGGCGGTCTGGAGCCCGGCCCAGGGCGCCGCGTCGTCGGGGCGCAGACGCGCGGCGGCCTCCAGGGCCTCCCCCGCCTCGTGCAGGGCGGCGGAGGCGGCCTTCTCGTCGGCCCGGGTCCCGCCGGAGGGCCGGACCAGGGCGCGGGCCAGCAGCGTGTGGCCCAGCCAGAGCATGGTGTCGGCCCCGTCGGCGCCGGCCGCCATGAGCCCGACGATCTCCTCGGGCAGGTCGGCGGCGGCCCTGGCGAGCGCCTCGACCCGCAGCACGCGGGTCTCGGGGTCCTCCCGGCTCTCCACGAGCAGGGGGGTGCCGGCTTCGAGGTCGCCCTCGCGGACGGCCTCGCACGCGGTCCTCAGGACCGGGTCGACTCCGAAGGCCTCCGGTACCAGGTGCGCCCCGATGTCGGCGCCCCGACGCGGCACCCTGGCTGGTTTGCGTACGAATCGCCACATGCGACCGAGCGTAGCGGGCCCTCGGGCCCACGGGGCGACGGGCCCGCGCGGGGACCCGCCCGGGGGCGCGCGGGGACCTGCTCGGGGGGCGTCGCCGGTCCACGACGGCGCCCCGTCCCGCGTCCGGACGCCGCTGCGGGGAGGGCGGTGTGGCGCCCTCCCGCCAAAGGAGAATAAGGTAAGGCTTCCCTTAACCGCGCGTGGCGCGGGAGCCCCTACGGCTCCCCCGTGTCCGCCGTGCGGCGCGGAGCAGCGCTTCGCGGCGAGTGAGAGGTGTGCGTAAGTGAGGATTGCACGAGAGCGCGCGGCGGTCGGCCGCGGGAGGCGCCTGGCCGTGGCGGCGATCGCGCTGGCCGTCGCCGTGACCGGATGCGGAACCGGGGCCGGGGAGGCCGACCAGCGGTCCTCCCCCGGCGCCGACGGCTACCCCGTGACCGTCCAGACCCGGCACGGCGGGGTCACGGTCGAGGAGAGCCCGAGCCGGGTCCTGGCCCTGGGCTTCGCCGCGGCGGACGAGGCCATCTCCCTGGGCGTGACGCCGGTCGCCGTCGCCGCCGACCCCGAGACCCTGGAGGCCGCCACCCCCTGGCTGGCCGAGGAGCTGGCCGGGATCGCCGACCCCGGTCTGGTCTCGGCCGACGGCGGACCCAACCTCGAAGCCATCGCCTCGGTGGAGCCCGACCTGATCCTGGCCCAGACCTACCAGGTTCCGGACGCGACCGCGTTCGAGCGGCTCAACGCCATCGCGCCGACGGTCGCCCCGGACTCCGGGGCCCTCAACGTGGACTGGGACGCGCGCCTGCGCACCACCGCCCAGGCGCTGCGCAGGGAGGAGGAGGCAGAGGAGCTGATCACCGGCATCAGCGCGGCGTTCGCCGAGGTCGGCGGGCAGGTGCCCGACATCGGTTCCAGAACCTACCAGTGGGTGCGCGCCGACCCGGGGCAGTACGCCTTCGGCAACGGCTCGGTGCTCGAACTGTTCGGGCTGCGGCCCGCCGACAACCAGGACAACACCCAGACGGGCGATCCGCTGCCGCTGGAGCGCGCCGAGGAACTCGACGCCGACGTGCTCATGGTGTGGGCCCCGACCGGGGAGGACCGCGACAGGCTGGCCGAAGACCCCCTCTTCCAGAAGCTGCCCGCGGTCGAGGCCTCGACCGTGTACTACGCCGACCTGGCCTTCGCCAACGCGCTGAACTCCCCCGCGCCCATCGGGCTGGAGTGGCTCAGGGGCGAGCTGGAACCGGTCGTCGGACAGCTCTCCTGAGGACGGCGGGCGGCCGGTCCCCGGCGGCCCGGCCCGTGGAGGCGCGACCGCCGGAGGCCCGACCGTGCGGCGGTACGGCGGCTCGGCGCCGACCGCACGGGCCCGGACGGGTCGTCGGGCGGCGCGGCGCCTCGAACGCGGGCGGCGCACCCGGCGGCGTTCCCCCGGGTGCGCCGCGCGCTCAGGGCCGCGTGATGCTGGCCTCCGGGACGATCTCCGGGGCGCCGTGCTGGATCGCGTCCGCCTCCTGGTCGGTGTCCTGCTCCTGCGCCGCGCGCTCGGCCTCGATCCCCTTGCGGTAGTACTCGACCTCCCGCCCGACCTGCTCCTCGCTCCACTCCAGCGGACCGGCGAGCAGTTCGGCCGCCTCCTCGGCGGCGGCGATGCCCCGGTCCCAGGTCTCGAAGGAGATCCGGGTGCGCCGGGACAGGACGTCCTCCAGGTGGCGGGCCCCCTCGGCCTCGGCCGCGTAGACGATCTCGGCGCGCAGGTAGTCCTCGGCGTGCGCGAGCGGTCGGCCCAGGTCGGGGCGCTCCCGGACCAGGTCGAGCAGGTCGTGGACCGAGGCGCCGTAGCGGCGCAGCAGGTGGGTGACACGGGAGACGTGCAGCCCCGAGTCCCGGGCCAGCCGGTGGCGCTGGTTGTACAGCGCCCAGTAGCCGTCCGCGCCCACCAGGGGCAGCCGGTCGGTGACCGAGGCCGGGATCCCGTTGCCCAGGCCGTGCGCGACCGCGTCCACCGCGTCCTTGGCCATCACGCGGTAGGTCGTGTACTTGCCCCCGGCGATGAGGACCAGGCCGGGCACGGGGTGGGCCACCGTGTGCTCGCGGGAGAGCTTGGAGGTCTCCTCCGACTCCCCCGTCAGCAGCGGGCGCAGCCCCGCGTACACGCCCTCGACGTCGTCCCGGCCCAGGGGCGTGCGCAGGACCTGGTTGACGTGGTCGAGGACGTAGTCGATGTCGGCCCGGCTCGCCGCGGGGTTCTCCTTGTCCAGGTCCCACGCGGTGTCGGTGGTGCCGATGATCCAGTGGCGGCCCCACGGGATGACGAACAGGACGCTCTTCTCGGTCCGCAGGATCATCCCGGAGGAGGCCTGGATGCGGTCGCGCGGCACCACGAGGTGGATGCCCTTGGACGCGCTGACGTGGATCTGGCCCCGTCCGCCGACCATCTCCTGGATGTCGTCCGTCCACACCCCGGCGGCGTTGACCACCTGGCGGGCCCGGACGCGCCGCTCGCCGCCGCCCTCCAGGTCGGCGACGGTGGCGCCGACGACGTGCTCGCCCTCGCGCAGGAACCCGACCGCCTGGGCGCGGGAGGCGATCTTGGCCCCCAGCCCGGCGGCGGTGCGCAGCACGCTGATGACCAGGCGGGCGTCGTCCACCTGGCAGTCCCAGTACTGGATGGCCCCGGCGAGGGCGCTGCGCTTGAGCGCGGGGAAGACCCGCAGCGCCCCGGACCTGGTCAGGTGGCGGTGCGTGGGCAGCCCGCGGTTGTTGCGCGAGCTCATGGCGAGGGCGTCGTAGAGGGTGACGCCCGCGCCGATGTAGGCGCGCTCCCAGTGGTGGGCGAACGGGAACAGGAAGGGCACCGGGCGTACCAGGTGCGGGGCGATGGTGGTGAGGAGCAGGCCGCGTTCGTGGAGCGCCTCGCGGACGAGCTCGAAGTCGAACTGCTCCAGGTAGCGCAGGCCGCCGTGGATGAGCTTGCTGGAGCGGCTGGAGGTGCCCGACGCGAAGTCGCGCGCCTCGACCAGCGCCGTGGACAGTCCGCGCGAGACCGCGTCCAGGGCGATGCCCGCCCCGACGATGCCTCCCCCGACCACGAGGACGTCCAGTTCCTCGTCGGCCATCGACGCGAGCGTCTCGGCGCGCCCCTTCGGTCCCAGCCAGGTGGTAGTCATCCGTCTCCTCCGTCTCGATGGGTCTCCTCCCAGGCGCATACCCGCCCCGGGCCCGCGTCCATCCGAGAGGGCCCCAGGCTAACCGGGGGCGATGATCACACCGGGTGTCCGGCACCGGCGTGTCACGGGGAGTTCGGCTGGGGCGGGCCGGGGACGGGAGGCGTTTCACCTCCTCGGCGGGGCCGGGGCGAGGAGGGCGGCGGCTGTCGGCGGGCAGGGCGCGCGGCGCCCCCGCGGGCGGGCCGGGGACGGCCCGCCCGCGGGGAACGACCGCCGGGTCGGATCACCAGAACAGGAGGCCGGGTCAGGCCGCGTCGGCGTAGGCGTGCGCGTAGGCCAGGACGTCGGCGACGTACTCGTCGGAGCGGTTGTACTCCAGGATCGCCGCCTCCCAGTCGGCCGCGACGGTCAGGTCGCGGCCCTCCGCGCACAGGTACCGGGCCGCGGCGAGCGCGGCGTCGTCGATGTTGTGCGGGTCGGGGTCGCCACCGGACGGGGAGTCGCCCCAGCGCTCCCAGGTGTGCGGAATGAACTGCATCGGGCCGATCGCCCGGTCCCACTCGGTGTCGCCGTCGTACCGGCCGCCGTCGGTGTCCGGGATGGCCCGGGTCCGGTTGGTGCCGTCCAGCGGGATGCCGATGATGTCGACGGTCGTGTTGCCGTCGTCGCCGATCTCTCCCCCGGCGTAGGTGCCGTGGTGCGACTCGATGTAGCCGATCCCGGCCAGGGTGGGCCAGGACAGCTGGCAGGAGGGCTGGTCCCGGGCGACCACCAGCTGCGCGCCCGCGTACCCCTCCAGGGCCCGGCGCGGGATCCCGGTCGCCTCCGACACCTGGTCGAGCCACTCGGCGCTGGGGCGCGACTCCGGGACGGCGGGGGACTGGCGCTCGTCGGCGCCCGCCTCCTCGGGTGCGGGGTCGCCCTCCTCCGGGGCCACGTCCGCGGGCTCCGGCGGGCCGGTGAGCTCGTCGTGGGGCGGGGTCTGGATCGTGCCCGCCGGCGGCTCGACGCCCGAGGCACTGGGCGGCGACCACTCGTTGAACGCGTCGGAGATCCGGTTGACCAGGACGACCACTCCACCGGTCAGCAGCAGGCACACCGTCAGCGTCACGCAGACGGCGACCAGCGGGCCACGACTCCGGCGCCCCTCGGCCCCGGACGTGCGTCGTTCACCCATGGGCTCTCCACATCGTCAAGGAAACGTCAATTCCACATCACGCCGGAACCAAAGTACGCGACCGGCGACCCCTCGTGCCCGGCGCCCTCGGGCACGGGGAGCCGCCGCGCGATGGGGCCGCACACGCCAAGGGCCGCGCCGGCTGGGGCCGGCGCGGCCCTTTCAGGTCCGTGTCCTGGGCGAACGCACCCCGCTAATGCGGGTTGACCACGACCTCGACCCGCTGGAACTCCTTGAGGTCGGTGTAGCCGGAGGTGGCCATCGTGCGACGAAGAGCACCCATCAGGTTCATGGAACCGTCGCTGGTGGAGGCCGGGCCGTGCAGGATCGACTTCAGGTCGCCGATCGTGCCGACGTGGAGGCGCTCGCCGCGCGGCAGCTCGCTGTGGTGCGCCTCGCTGCCCCAGTGGTAGCCGCCGCCGGGCGCCTCGGTGGCGCGCGCGAGCGGGGAGCCCACCATGACGGCGTCGGCACCGCAGGCCAGGGCCTTGGCGATGTCGCCGCTGCCGGTCATGCCGCCGTCGGCGATGACGTGCACGTACCGGCCGCCGGACTCGTCCAGGTAGTCGCGGCGGGCCGCGGCCACGTCGCCGATGGCGCTGGCCATCGGCACGGCCACGCCCAGCACGGAGCGGGTGGTGTGGCCCGAGCCGCCGCCGAAGCCGACCAGCACGCCCGCGGCGCCGGTGCGCATCAGGTGCAGCGCCGCCGTGTAGGTGGCGCAGCCGCCGACCACGACCGGCACGTCCAGCTCGTGGATGAACTGCTTGAGGTTGAGCGGTTCGGCGCGGCCGGACACGTGCTCGGCCGACACCGTGGTGCCGCGGATCACGAAGATGTCCACGCCCGCGTCGACGACCGCCTTGTGGTACTGGGCGGTGCGCTGCGGCGACAGCCGGGCGGCGGTGACCAGGCCCGCGTCGCGGATCTCCTCGATCCGGCGGCCGATCAGCTCCTCCTGGATCGGTGCCGCGTAGATCTCCTGGAGCCGCTGGGTGGCGGCGACGTCGTCGAGCTCACGGATCTCCTGGAGCAGCGGATCCGGGTCCTCGTAGCGGGTCCAGAGCCCTTCGAGGTCGAGCACGCCGAGGCCGCCCTGCTCGCCCACGGCCACGACGGTCCGGGGCGAGGCCACGCTGTCCATGGGGCTGACCACGAGCGGGGTCTCGAACCGGTAGGCGTCGATCTGCCAGGCGATGGACACCTCCTCCGGGTCCCGCGTCCGCCGGGCAGGCACGATCCCGATCTCGTCGAGCTCGTAGGCCCGGCGTCCGTTCTTGCCCAGCCCGATCTCCACCTGAGCCAACGTTTCGATCCCCTCTGACGTGCCTCGCCGGACGGTCTACCGGCGCGTTTCCTGCCGCCGTGAGTCTATCGACCCCGGAGGGGGGCGGCGCCGGGCCGCCCGGCCGCCGCGTCAGCGGGCGTTGTAGTTGGGCGCCTCGACCGTCATCTTGATGTCGTGCGGGTGGCTCTCGCGCAGACCGGCGCTGGTGATGCGCATCAGCTGACCGCGCTCGCGCAGCTCGGTCAGCGTACGGGTCCCGGCGTACCACATGGACTGGTGCAGACCGCCGACGAGCTGGTGGGCGACCGCCTGGAGCGGGCCGCGGAAGGGCACCTGGCCCTCGATGCCCTCGGGGACCAGCTTGTCCTCGCTGGCCACGTCGGCCTGCGCGTAGCGGTCCTTGGAGAAGGAGCGGCCGCGCATGGCGCCGAGCGAGCCCATGCCCCGGTAGGCCTTGAACTGCTTGCCGTTGATGAAGATCAGCTCGCCGGGGCTCTCCTCCACGCCCGCGAGCAGGCTGCCGAGCATCACGGTGCTGGCCCCGGCCGCGATGGCCTTGGCGATCTCACCGGAGTACTGGAGTCCGCCGTCGGCGATGAGCGGGACGCCCGCCGGGCCGCACGCCCTGGCGGCCTCCAGGATGGCGGTGAGCTGCGGGGCGCCCACACCGGCCACGACCCGCGTGGTGCAGATGGAGCCCGGGCCCACACCGACCTTCACGGCGTCGGCCCCGGCGTCGATGAGCAGCTGCGCCCCGGCGCGGGTGGCGACGTTGCCCGCGACGATGTCGGCGCGCGAGTTGGCCTTGAGCTTGGCGATCATGTCCGCGAGCCCCGAGGAGTGGCCGTGGGCGGTGTCCACGACGATGAAGTCGACACCGGCCTCCACGAGCCGCTTGGCGCGCTCCTCGGCCTCGGCGCCCACGCCCACGGCGCCGCCGACGACGAGGCGGCCGTCGGCGTCCTTGGTGGCGTCGGGGTACTGCTCGCTCTTGATGAAGTCCTTGACGGTGATCAGGCCGCGCAGCCGGTTCTGGCCGTCGACCAGCGGCAGCTTCTCGACCTTGTGCCTGCGCAGCAGGTCGAAGGCCTGCTCGCGGCTGACGCCCACGGGGGCGGTGACCAGGTTCTCCGTGGTCATCACGTCGCGGACCAGGCGGCTCCGGTCGCTCTCGAAGCGCATGTCCCGGTTGGTGACGATGCCGACCAGGATCCCGGCGCCGTCGGTGACGGGCACGCCGGAGATCCGGTAGTGGGCGCACAGGCGCTCGACCTCGGCGAGGGTGTCCTCGGGCTGACAGGTGACCGGGTCGGTGACCATGCCCGCCTCGGAGCGCTTGACCAGGTCGACCTGGCTGGCCTGGTCCTCGACGGAGAGATTGCGGTGCAGGACGCCCGCGCCGCCCTGGCGGGCCATCGCCACGGCCATGCGGGCCTCGGTGACGGTGTCCATCGCCGCGGACAGCAGCGGGATCCGCAGCGTGAGGTTGCGGGACAGGCGGGTGGTGGTGTCGACCTCGCCCGGCTGGAGATCGGAGTAGGCCGGGACCAGGAGGACGTCGTCGTAGGTCAGTCCGGGGGGAAGGAGTTTGTCCCCGTAGTCGCTGTACTCCTGGCTCTGGCCCATGACACAACCTCCGCTTTCCCGGCACACCTGCGCGGTCTCGCCCTCGCGTGTCGTCTCATCCTAGGTCGTGGTCCCGTGCGCCTCCGGTGGAACAGGGTGTTTGACCCGTCACCCCGGGCCGAAAGTGACCAGCCTCACGGTTTGCGCGACCCTCTCTCCGCCCCCGCCGCGCACGCGGTTTCCCCTGCGCCCCAGGGGGTCCGGGCCCCCGCTCCCGCCGTCCCCGGAAGAGGGGAAGGCGGTGGCCGGGGCCGTTCCGAGCCGTCACCGCGGCCCCCGGGGGCGGTCGCCGCGCAACAGGTCACATGAGGTGGTCACCCCATGACCCGACCCGTGGCACGCGCCTCGGGGGACGGGCGGCTCTAGGGGCGGAGGTAGCCCGACGGCCCGAGGGCGCGGCAGTATCCGCGCACCCGGGGGCGATCGGGGCACCGGCGGCGTCCGGGCCGGGGGCGTCCGGAGTGCTCAGGGGACGAGGCGGTTCGCCACGGCCACCTGCCGAAGCCGAGCAATAGCTCGGTGCTGGGCAACCCGTACCGCTCCCGCCGACATTCCAAGAACATGTCCCGTCTCATCCGCCGTAAGTCCTGCGATGACCCTCATGATCAGCAGTTTGCGCTGTTGTTCGGGCAGCTCGTCGAGAAGCTCCCGGGCCCGCTGGGCCTCGATCACCCGCACCGCCGACTCCTCGGGCCCCGGCCCCTCGTCGGGGCGCTCGGGCACGGAGTCGGTGGGCACCGTCTCGACCCTGCCCGCACCGCGCAGGGTGTCGGCCACCTTGTGGGCCGCTATGCCGAACACGAAGGCCGCGAAGGGGCGGCCGCGGTCCTGGTAGCGCGGTATCGCCGAGAGCAGGGCGATACACACCTCCTGGGCCACGTCGTCGGAGTAGTGGGCCAGCCCCGAGACCCGGGCCAGGCGGGCACGGCAGTACCTGACCACCATGGGGCGGACCTCGCGCAGCAGCGAGTCCATCGCCCCGTCGTCCCCCCGGACCGCCAGCGATCCCAGATGGTTCAACCCCGTGTGGTCCCGCTGCCCCCGGGCGCCTGCATCCGTCACCGTCACGCTAGGAATGATGCCCCCACCGCCGGACTGAACCACTCGGATCGGCAACTACAGAATGGTCACGTTTCGGGAAAATCACCCGAAAACATCTGCGCCGCCGAGGGAAACCTGTGACGTGCGTGATAGTGCGCGGGGGCGGAGCAACCGCTCCGCCCCCGTCGCGGCCGGGCCGTGTCCGCCGGACGCGTCCCGGCCGCCGTGGCCGTGCTCCGGGGTTCCCCGGGTCCGCAAGGCCCGGGGGCCCCGGGATCCGCGGCCCCCGGAGGGCCCGGCCGCCGTGCCTAGTGGCTGTGGCCGTGCCCGTCGTCCTCGTCGTCCTCGGGCTTGTCCGCCACCAGCACCTCGGTGGTCAGCAGCATGCCCGCGATGGAGGCGGCGTTCTGCACGGCGGAGCGGGACACCTTGACCGGGTCGAGGATGCCCTGCGAGGTCAGGTCGCCGTAGGTGCCGGTCGCGGCGTTGTAGCCGTGGCCGACCTCCAGCTCCGACACGCGGTGGGTGACCACGTAGCCCTCGGCGCCCGCGTTCTCCGCGATCCACCGGGCGGGCTCGACCAGGGCACGGCGCACGATCGCCACACCGGTGGCCTCGTCGCCCGTCAGGCCGAGGTCGTTCGAGTCCAGCACCTTGGAAGCGTGCACCAGGGAGGCGCCGCCACCGGCGACGATGCCCTCCTCGATGGCCGCGCGGGTCGCCGAGATGGCGTCCTCCAGGCGGTGCTTCTTCTCCTTGAGCTCGACCTCGGTGGCCGCGCCCACGCGCAGGACGGAGACGCCGCCCGCGAGCTTGGCCAGGCGCTCCTGGAGCTTCTCGCGGTCCCAGTCGGAGTCGCTCGCCTCGATCTCCTTGCGGATCTGGCGGACGCGGTCCTCGACCTCGGACTGCTCCCCGGCGCCGTCCACGATGGTGGTGGCGTCCTTGGTGATCGTGACGCGGCGGGCGCCGCCCAGCGCGTCGAGGTCCACGTTCTCCAGGGTCAGGCCGACCTCCTCGGCGACGACCTGGCCGCCGGTGAGGACCGCGATGTCCTGGAGCATGGCCTTGCGGCGCTCGCCGAAGCCGGGCGCCTTGACGGCGGCGACGTTGAGGGTGCCGCGGATCTTGTTGAGCACCAGGGCGCCCAGGGCGTCACCGTCGATGTCCTCGGCGATGATGAGCAGGGGCTTCTTGCTCTGGACGACCTTCTCCAGCACGGGCAGCAGGTCGTTGAGGCTGCTGATCTTGCCCTGGTTGATCAGGATCAGCGCGTCCTCCAGCACCGCCTCCTGGCGGTCGCCGTCGGTGACGAAGTAGGGCGAGACGTAGCCCTTGTCGAACTGGAGGCCCTCGGTGAAGTCCAGGTCCAGACCGAAGGTCGGGGCCTCCTCCACCGTGATGACGCCGTCCTTGCCGACCTTGTCGAACGCCTCGGCGATCAGGTCGCCGATCTGGGCGTCCTGGGCGGAGTTGGTGGCGACGTAGGCGATGTCCGCGCGCTCCTCGACGGGGCGGGCGCGCTCCAGGAGGACCTCCGACACCTTGGCGGCGGCGGCGTCGATGCCCTTCTTCAGGGACATCGGGGAGGCGCCGGCGGCCACGCTGCGCAGACCCTCGCGGACGAGGGCCTGGGCCAGAACGGTCGCGGTGGTGGTGCCGTCACCGGCGGCGTCGTTGGTCTTGGTGGCGACCTCCTTGACCAGCTGGGCGCCCAGGTTCTCGTAGGGGTCGTCCAGCTCGACCTCACGGGCGACGGTCACGCCGTCGTTCGTGATGGTGGGGGCGCCGAACTTCTTGTCGATGACGACGTTGCGACCGCGCGGGCCGAGCGTCACCTTGACGGCGTTGGCGAGGCGGTCGACGCCCCGCTCGAGGGCGCGACGGGCGTCGTCCTCGAACTCCAGGATCTTCGGCATGTGGGTGCTTCCTCTTCAGGCTGGTCGAAAGAGAGCATCCCGCCCGCCCGGCTGTGCGCCGACCGGTGCGGGATGCGGATGGCTCCGGGCCCGATGGAGCGGGCCCCGTGGAGACCTACTTCTCGACGACAGCGAGAAGGTCGCGGGCGGAGAGCACCAGGTACTCCTCGCCGTCGTACTTGACCTCGGTGCCGCCGTACTTGCTGTACAGGACGACGTCGCCGACCTTCACGTCCAGCGGGATGCGGTTCTCGCCCTCGTCGTCCCAGCGGCCCGGGCCCACGGCCAGGACCTCGCCCTCCTGGGGCTTCTCCTTGGCGGTGTCCGGGATGACCAGACCGGAAGCGGTGGTCTGCTCGGCCTCCAGCGTCCGGACCACGACGCGGTCCTCGAGCGGCTTCAGCACGGTCTTGGTGGCGGTCGACACGGTGTGACCTCCCCCTTCAAGGTTTCGGTGTACTGATCTCGGCCCGCACTGGTGCACGGACCGACTGCGAAAAAGGGGCGACCACGGCGGCCTGTCGTCGCGGGTGCCAGACCGGCCTCGTCGCGGTTAGCACTCTACCCCCGAGAGTGCCAGAATGGAAATGTGACCGTGACCCCCGGTCAGGGGACTTCCCCGGGGGCTCCCCTCCGGGGCGGGGCGCGGTCGCGTCCGCACACCGCTCCTTCGACGCCCGGGGGGAACCCATGCGCCTGCCCGCCTTCGAGGCCCTGCTCACCGACGCGGGCCGGGAGGTCCTGGCGGGGGTGGACCCGAAGGCCGCCGCCGGGGACCATCTCGCCGCGGCCTCACTGCTGCGCGGTGATCCGCGCGTGGCGGCCCTCGACCCCGGTCTACCCGTATCCGAGCTGGTAAACGCCGTCCTGACCCAGGTCTCCCTGCGCGAACGCGGGCGGGCCAAGTTCGGCGAACCCGCGCGGCGGATGTTCTTCACGCCCAACGGGCTGGAGCAGTCCACCCGGCGCGTGGTGGCCGACTACCGCGCGGAGCGCATGGCCGGTGCGTTCGGATCGGCCGGGGCGTCGGGGCGGGGCCTGGACGGCGCCACGGCGGGCGACCTGTGCTGCGGGGTCGGCGCGGACCTGCTGGCCCTGGCCGCGCGCGGCGTTCCGGTCGAGGGCGTGGACGCCGACCCCCTCACGGTCGCGGTGGCCCGCGCCAACATCGGGGCCATGGGCCTGTCCGGGTTGGCCCGGGTCCGCGAGGGCGACGCCTCCGCGACCGCGCCCGGCCGGTACCCGCTGCTGTTCTGCGACCCCGCCCGGCGGGGCGGGCGCGGCCGGGTGTTCGACCCCGCGGCCTACTCCCCGCCGTGGGACACGGCCGTGGACCTGGCCGCGGGGGCGGAGGCGGCCTGCCTCAAGGCCGCGCCGGGCATCCCGCACGAGGCGCTGCCCGGGGACGCGGCGGCCGAGTGGATCTCGGTGGACGGGGAGCTGAAGGAGACCGCCCTGTGGTTCGGCGCGCTGGCCGACGGGCCTCGGCGCCGGGCGACGGTGCTGCACGAGCGCGAGGGGCTGCTCGCCCGCGAGGGCGCGGTGGCGCACCTGGACGCCGACCCCGGTCTGGGCCCGGCTCCGGTCGCGGCGGCCCGGCGCTACCTCTACGACCCGGACCCGGCCGTGGTGCGCTCGCACCTGGTGGCGGAGGCGGCGGCCCGGGTGGACGGCGCCCTGCTGGACGAGCGGATCGCGTACTTCACGGCGGACCGCGCGGTGCTCTCGCCGCTGTGGCGGGTGCTGGAGGTGGTGGAGGTGCTGCCGTTCTCGCTGAAGCGGCTGCGCTCGGCGGTGCGCGGCCTCGGGGCGGGGACGGTGACCGTCAAGAAGCGGGGCTCGGCGGTGGACACCGAGAAGCTGCGCCGGGACCTGCGCGCGTCCGGTCCGGAGTCGGTGACGGTCGTGCTCACGCGGATCGGTGAGCGGCCCTTCTGCCTGCTGTGCCGCGAGGTGGGCGACCCGCGGCGGGGTTAGCGGACCGGCCGGTGCGGACCGACGGGTTCCGCCGCAGGTGCGTGTAGGGGACCGCCTCCGCCGGTGCGGACCGACGGGTTCCGCCACCGGCGCGCGTAGGGGACCGCCTCCACCGGTGCTCCTGCCACCGGCGTCACCGTCGGCGCCGATGGTGACGCCGGTGGGGGACCGTTCGCGAGGAGCGCGTGCCGGTGTCCACAGGCCCGACGGGGGGGCTGGCGGGCGGTGGAGGCGTCGGCCTAGGCTGGATTCGGGGGCGCCACGCGTCGCCGTCGGGTGAGTGCGCCGCCCCCGTGTTCGAGTGTCCCTCTCCCCGCGGCCGGGCCGCGAGGACACGTTCCCACCTGTGGACAACCGTGGACGAGGTGGCTGGAGTGCACTCTGGGGCCGCGGATCACGACATCGGGCCAGATCGTTACCTTCCCCACCCAGATCTTTGGCGGTCCCCTGGGGGAGCAGGGGCACGTGTCGTTAAACTGGCGGCGCGAATTCTTTCCCTTCTCATGGATTCACCCGGAAGGTCGTGATCGTTGACCCGCCCCCGCGGTTCAGCAGGAGAACAGGCCTTGCCTCGCGTGTATACGCTCAGTCACACTCCAGTCACGATGAGGCCGTACTGGTGCAAAAACACCGCCCACCCGGGGACCATCGAGAACCCGAGCCGTCCGGAACCCACCGTCCACTCCTCCCGGACGGGTACGGGAGCGCCAGAAAAATAAGGAGCACCTCGGTGGAACAGACCAATCACAACTTCCTCAACGGAGGAGGTCAGGCGGGGATCTCCGACCGCATGCGTGACCTGCTCTCCCAGGCCGCCCAGGAGCACGTCTCCGAGCAGAAGTCGCAGGGCGCCGTCAGCGAGGAGATGCGCCAGCGCCTGGAGGGCATGGAGTGGCTGCTCCGCGAGCTGCGCGAGCGCGAGCTCACCGCCCTCACCGAGTCGGTCGCCACGGTCAACGGCCGCGTCGACGAGTTCCTCGCCCGGCCGCCGGAGTGGGCGGAGACCCTCGCCGAGCACATCGAGGTCGTCGCCCAGCAGGTCAAGCCCCTCTCGGACCTGCCCTCCCTGCGCGCGGACACCCACCGCATCGCCGGTCACCTGGACACCGCGCTCACCCGCCTCCAGCGGATGGCGGAGACGGGCAACCGCACCTCCGAGCAGGTCAACGAGCTGGGCGAACGCCTGACCGGGCTGGACGAGAGCCTCGACACCCGCCTGAACGGACTCGGCGAGACCCTCGGCGCCCGCCTGGACGGGCTGAGCGAGACCTTCGGCGCCCGCCTGGACGCGCTCGACACCGCGCTGGCCTCCCTGACCACCAGGACCGAGGCCGTGCAGGCGTCGCTGTCCGCGCTCTCGGAGTCGGCGGAGAGCCGCCACGAGGCCCTCACCGCCGCGGTCGGTGAGAGCCGCACCGAACTGGCCGAGGCGCTCGCCGGCGGGCGGACCGAGATCTCCGAGGCCCTGGCCGAGGGCCGCACCGAGCTGGCCGAGGCCGTGGCCGCGAGCCGCGAGAGCCTGGCCGCCGCCGTCAACGAGAGCCGCGAGAGCCTCACCGCCGTCGTGAGCGAGAGCCGTGAGGCCCTGGCCGCGGCCGACGCCCGGCTGGGCGAGACCGTCGAGGCCAAGGCTGAAGAGGCCGCGACCAGGGCGGAGCAGGCCAACGGCGAGCTGCGCGCGCTCGTGGAGGAGCGCACCGAGCGCCTGCGCACCTCGATGGAGGAGCGCACCGCCGAGCAGCACGAGACGCTGCTGTCGCGCCTTCAGGAGAACACCGGCGAGCTGGGCGAGCGCACCGCAGCCCTGACCGAGGAGCTGGGCGCCCTGTCCACCTCCTCCGCCGAGCGCCACGAGTCCCTCGCCGCCAAGCTGGCCGAGAGCGTCGGCTACCTCAGCACCCAGGCCGAGGAGAACAACGCCGAGACGACCGCCGCGGTCGCCGACGTCACCGGCGCGCTCGCCAAGCTCCGCGAGGACCACGAGTCGTCGCTCACCGAGCTGCGCACCCACCTGCGCCAGCGCCTGGCCGAGCTCAACGAGCAGATGGAGCTGGGCCGCACCGAGACCCGGGAGCAGACCGAGGCCGCCTCCGAGCGCCTGCGCGAGGCGGTGACCGAGCGCACCGACGCCCTGGGCGCCCGGATCGCCGAGGACGCCGAGCGCGTCACCTCCGACTTCGCCGAGCTGCGGACGTTCGTCCAGGAGAGCGGCGACCGGCTCGCCACCGAGTCCGAGGAGCGTTCGCGGACGCTGACCGAGTCGCTCACCGAGCGGGTGGAGGCGCACCGGACGGCGCTGGACGAGCGTCTGGAGCGCCAGCGCGAGGCACTGACCGGCAAGGTCGACACCCACCTGGCGCAGATCACCGGCAAGGTGGACCACGAACTGGGCCGCCTCACCGACCGCTTCGACACCTTCGAGGGGCACTTCGAGGGAAGCTTCGAGGGGGTCGAGGGCAAGCTCGACCGCATCGACGGCCGCATGGACGGCGTCAATGGCCGCCTGGACGGCCTGGACGGCCGGGTCAACGGTGTCGAGGGCCAGTTCGAGGGCGTCAGCGGGCACTTCGAGGGCGTGGACGGCCGTATGGAGGCCCTCGACGACCGGCTGGAGGCGCTCAACCAGCGGCTCAACCAGCTGCCGCAGACCATGGAGGTCAGCGAGCTGCACCGCCGCCTGACCGAGCTGGTGGAACGGCCGCAGCTGGACCACACCGGCAAGCTGGACGAGATCGACGAGCACGTCACCTCGGCCGTGGCGCCGGTGCTGCGCGAGCTGAAGCAGCGCCCGGACCGGCACGAGCTGGAGGAGACCGTCACCGAGGCGGTCGAGAACTCGCACGACGACATCACCAAGCGGTTCGCCTCCCTGGAGGAGACGGTGCTCGCCCTGGCCGAGGCGCTGCTGCGCCCGGGCCGGGACGGCAAGAAGAAGCGCCGCCGCGACGAGGACGAGGACGACGAGTAGCCGGTAGCGCGGGGTCCGCGTAGGCGGTCCGCCCGGTGGTCGTCCGGCGACCGCCGGGCGGACGCGGACCGGCGGACGGCGGGGGGCCGGGGCACCTCGGGTGCCCCGGCCCCCCGTGCGTGCGGAGGCCGCGCCGGTACGCCGGGGCCCCGCGCCCGGAGCGGGCTCCGAGCACCGGCTACGGCTACGGGCACAGGGTCACCGCAGGTCAGAGGCCGCGCGCCGCGGCCTCCCCGCCGGGCCCGCTCAGACCGTGAAGACGATCTTGCCGAACTGCTCCCCCTCGGCCATCGCCCGGAAGCCCTCCTCGGCCCGCGACAGGGGCAGCACCCGGTCGATCTCGGGCCGGATGCCGGTACGCACGCACATCCGGGTCAGGGCGGCCAGCTCCTCACGGGTGCCCATGGTGGAGCCCAGGACCCGCAGCTGGAGGAAGAACACCCGGTTGAGTTCGGCCGGAGGCGCGTCGCCGCTGGTCGCGCCGCAGGTGATGACGGCGCCGCCCGGCTTCAGGGAGCGCAGCGAGTGCGCCCACGTGGCCTGGCCGACCGAGTCGAAGACGGCGTCGACCCTCTCCGGCAGGCGCTCGCCGGTGGGCAGCGCCGCGTGCGCGCCCAGGGAGAGGGCCCTGGTCCGCTTCTCCTCGCTGCGGCTGGTGGCGTAGACCCGGTGGCCCACCTGCGAGGCCAGCCGGATGAGCGCCGCGGCCACGCCTCCCCCTGCGCCCTGGACGAGCACCGTGGAGCCCGGCCGCAGGTCGGCCTTGCCGAAGAGCATGCTGTAGGCGGTGAGCCACGCGGTGGGCAGGCAGGCGGCCTCCTCGAAGGACAGCTCCTCCGGCTTGGGCACCAGGTTGGCGCGGGGCACCAGGACCCTCTCGGCGAAGGTGCCGTTGTGGACCTCCGAGAGCAGCGACCGGCGGGGGTCGCGCGTCTCGTCCCCTCCCCCGGCGGCAGGGTCGCCGACGACGCCGTGCACGATGACCTCGTTGCCGTCCTCGTCCACCCCGGCCGCGTCGCAGCCGAGGATCATGGGCAGGCGCTCCGCGCTGAGCCCGACGCCGCGCAGGCTCCACAGGTCGTGGTGGTTGAGGGACGCGGCCCTGACATCGACGGTCGTCCACCCCTCGCGGGGCTCGGGGTCGGGGCGTTCGCCCGCCTCCAGGGCGGAGACGGGGTCGTCGGGCGCGAAGCGTGCTGCGGTGATAGCGAACATACCCCGAAGCCAACCACGGAGACCGAATCCGGTTCCACCCCCGGGGCCGAAACGCGCGGGGAGCGGACCGGCCGCTACGGGTCGGTCGGTTTCCTGCCCGCCTCGAAGCGCTCCCGGTACCTGCGCTGCGCCTCCTCCATCACGGCCTCGGAGAGGTAGGCGACCGGCCGCACCCCGTCCAGGAGCGGTTCGTGGTCGGGGCCGTGGGCGACGGTGTCGCCCTGGAGGACCCACCCCACCCGGTCCGGGTCGTCCTCGACCAGGGAGGCGTACTTGCGTACCTGGCGGGAGAGCCAGTCCTCCAGGGGCCGGGTCCACCAGGACTCGGGGGTGAGGACGGTGACCGAGAGCCCGGGGAGTTCGAGTTCGCTCTCGTAGTCCTTGCTCACGACGTGGCGGTCCCGCTCGGGGCCCTCCGAGTAGCGCAGGTAGAGGCGGTCGCGGCCGCGGACGAGGCCGGCCAGCTCGGACAGGCTGGTGACGGTGGGCAGGACTGCCGGTGAGCCGTGGTGCTGAGGAGTCGCGTCCATACGGCCCGACTACCCCGCCCGCCGGGGAGGAAGCCCGGCTCCGCGTCAACACGGAGACAAGGCCGCCGTCCCTGGGCTCGGTGTGACCCAGACACAACCGCACAGCAGCGGACGGGGCACGGCCCCGCGCGTGGACGCGGCGAGCGTCGAGGCGGTCGCGGGCGCGCCCGAGTACGACTCCACCCCACGCCTGAGCTGCGCGGCCTGGACCGACCCGGCCTTTCGCGCGGGACGCCGGCGCGAAAGCCCGCAGCGTGCTCGCCGTCCTGGCCGCGCGCGGGTTCGCCGTCTCCGACGAGGTCCGTCAGCGCGTCGAGTCCCGTGACGGCCCGGAGACCCCGGAGGCATGGGTTCCCAGGGCCGTCACCGGCCCCGAGGACCTGTTCGACTGGGGCGGAGCGCCGCGTGCGGGGGTGGGAGGCCGGAGCTTCCCACTCCCGTTCCTCCCACCCCCACGCCTCACCCCAGGGCCGGGGGCCAGCAGCGCTCCAGGATCGCCCGCGCCTCCATCAAAGCCTCCAGCACGGCCGCGCCCACCTCCTCGGTGTACCGGGGCGTCGGGACCGAGCAGCTCAGCGCGTCCACAGCCGGATCGTCGTAGCGCAGGGACACCGCCACGCACCGCAGGCCCACGACGTTCTCCCCGTCGTCCGTGGAGTAGCCACGTTCGCGGATGAGCGCGAGGTCCTCCAGGAGCGCGTCCACGTCGGTGATCGTCTCGTCGGTGAGCGCCTCCAGCGTGGCGGGCAGCAGGTCGCGCACCTGTTCGTCCTCGCGCTCGGCCAGCAGGGCCTTGCCCAGGGCGGTGCTGTGCGCGGGCAGCCGTCGGCCCACCCGGCTGAAGGGGCGCAGGTAGTGCCGTGACTCCTGGGTGGCCAGGTAGACGACGTCGCCGCCGTCCAGCCGGGCGAGGTGGACGGTCTCCCCCAGCTTCTCGGCGAGGGAGTCCAGGTGGCCGCGCGCCTGGGCCACGCGGGCGTCGGAGTCGATGTAGCCGGTCCCGGTGAAGAGCGCGCGGATGCCCAGCGCGTAGAGGGCTCCGGTGGGGTCGGACCGCACCCAGCCCCGGTTCACGAGGGTCTGCACCAGCGCGTACAGGCTGCTGCGGGGGATGCCCATCTCCTCCGAGAGGGTGCGCAGGGTGACCGGGTCCCGGTAGCGCGCCAGGATCTCCAGGAGTTCGACGGTGCGCGCCGCCGACTTGACCTCTCGGACACCGCCGTGACCTTCCGCGGCCGACACTCGACCGCCTCCTTCCTGCTGCGTGCGGGCCGGGTCGGCCCCCCGGCCGCGGACGGCCCGCCGGGGGCGAGCGAGGACGTCCGCCTCGGGGTCCTCAGTGTAGAACGCCGTTCGCCCGGACACCGTCCCGCGCGCCCCGGAACCCGTGGCGAAACCCTTCCGCCACAGGGGTTTCCGTCGCTCGTGCCCCCGTCCTCCCCCGCGCCCGCTCCCGCGGCGCCACCCGCCGTGCCGCCAGGAGCGTTGCCCGTTTCATCACCCTTTGTGCTCTGCGTCCCAGGTTGACGTGATGTGCCCCCCAAAATAACCTTCGGCTACAGACGAAGATGGCATCTACGTATGGAGACGATATGAGCGATGTCGGCCCGGTCCGCGCTCCGCTGTCCGCGCCCGAGCCCGCCCACCTGGAGGAGGCCGAGCGGCTCCTCGCCGCCGGGCTCGACCCCGCCGCCCGCCTGCCGCGCCGGTAGCTCCCCCCGGGTTCCCCGGAGCGTCAGCCAGCTCCAGGAAACACCTCCGCCACCGGTTCCCCCTCCGGTGCCGCGGCCCCGGGCGCTCCGCCGCGGCGGAGCGCCCGCCCCCTTCGAGACAAGGCCTCCCATGCTCTCCACCATCCACCCCTCCGGCCCCGGGGTGTTCCTCTCCGCGAGCGAAGCCCCCGCAGCGGCCTGGTCCCTCCCGCCGTGGGCCCTCATCCTCACCGTCGCCCTCGGCGTGGGCCTGCTGCTCGTGCTGGTCCTGCGGGCCAGACTGCACGCCTTCGTCGCGCTGCTCCTGGTGAGCGCGGCGGTCGCGTTCGCCGCGGGCCTGCCCCTCAGCGGCATTCCGGGCCTGCTCGAAGCCGGGATGGGCGACACCCTCGGCGGCATCGCCATCATCGTCGCCCTCGGCGCGATGCTGGGCCGCATGATGCAGGAGACGGGCGCCGCCCAGCTCCTGTCACAGCGCCTGCTCGCCCTCTTCGGCGAGGGCCGCGCCCCGCTCGCCATGGGACTGACCGCGCTGCTCCTGGGCATCCCCGTCTTCTTCGACGTGGGCTTCATCATCATGGTCCCGCTGCTGTACGCGGTCGCCGCCCGGACCGGCCGGTCACTGATCAGCGTCGCGCTGCCCGCCGCGGGCGGCCTGGCCATCATGCACGCGGTCCTGCCGCCCCACCCCGGCCCCGTGGCCGCGGCCGAACTGCTCGGCGGACACCTGGGCTGGATCGCCTTCATGGGCCTGGTCTGCGGTCTGCCCGCCTGGTACCTGGGCGCCTACGTGTTCGGCAAGCGGCTGGGCGACCGCACCTTCGTCCCCGTCCCCGCCTCGTTCCAGGGGGAGGGCGACGAGCTGTGCGAGGTCCCCGAGAACGCTCCCCCGCTGTCGCTGACCCTGGCCGTGGTCGTCCTGCCGGTGACCCTCATCCTGCTCAACACCTTCTCCCCGCTGGTGGTCCCCGAGGGTCCGGTGCTGGAGGCCCTGCTCTTCGTCGGCAACCCCGTCACCGCGCTGACGATCGCCACCCTGCTGTCCTTCTGGCTGCTGGGCCTGCGCGGGGGCATGACGCGCGAGCGGGTGGAGAAGGCCGCCTCCGCGTCCCTGGGCCCGACCGCCCTGGTCCTGCTCGTGACCGGCGCGGGCGGGGTCTTCGGCGAGGTCCTGGAGGCGACGGGCGCGGGCGAGGCCGTGGCGGGGATCCTGTCCGCCACGGCCCTGCCCGCCGTCGTGCTGGCGTTCGTCATCGCCACGATCATGCGCGTGGCCCTGGGGTCCAAGACGGTCGCGATCGTCACCACCGCCCCGATCGTGGCCCCGCTCATCGCGGAGGCCGGGATGTCGCAGCCCGAGATCGCGCTCGTGGTCATCGCGATCGCGGCGGGCGGGACGGTGCTCTCGCACGTCAACGACTCCGGCTTCTGGCTGATGAACCGCTACCTGGACATCGACATCAGGACCACCCTCAAGAGCTGGACCGTGATGGAGACCCTCATGGGCTCCATCGCGTTCCTGATCGCCGCCGCCATCAGCGCGGGCCTGGCGCTGGCCGGGTGAGGGACGACAGCGCGACGCCCCGGCACGGAACCGGTTCCGTGCCGGGGCGTCGTACGTCGGCTACACCGCCAGCGGGGAGCTCACCGGCAGGGAGGTGTCCGTGGCCAGGTCCAGGGCGGACGCGGGCAGGCCCGCCGCCACGACCTCGGCGCCCAGGGCGGCGATCATCGCGCCGTTGTCGGTGCACAGGCGCGGGCGCGGGACGCGCAGTTCGACGCCGGCCTCCCGGCAGCGCTCCTCGGCCAGCGCGCGCAGCGCCGAGTTCGCCGCCACGCCCCCGCTGATGACCAGCGTGCTCACGCCGTGCTCCACGCAGGCGTCCACGGCCTTGCGGGTGAGCACGTCCACCACCGACTCCTGGAAGGCCGCGGCGATGTCGGCGACCACCAGGGGCTCGCCCCGGCGGTCGGTGTCCTCCACGTGGCGGGCCACGGCGGTCTTCAGGCCCGAGAACGAGAAGTCGTAGGTGCCGTCGCCCCACTTGCCGCGCGGGAAGCGGATCGCCTTGGGGTCGCCCCGCTGCGCCGCCTTGTCGATGGGCGGGCCGCCCGGGTAGGGCAGGTCGAGCAGGCGCGCCACCTTGTCGTAGGCCTCACCGGCGGCGTCGTCCACGGTGTCGCCGAGCGAGACCACCTCGGTGGCCAGGTCGTTGACCAGCAGCAGCGAGGTGTGGCCGCCCGACACCAGCAGGGCGATCGAGGGCTTGGGCAGCGGGCCGTGCTCCAGCTGGTCCACGGCCACGTGGCCCACGAGGTGGTTCACTCCGTAGAGCGGCTTGCCCAGGGCCATCGCGTACGCCTTGGCCGCGGACACGCCCACGAGCAGGGCGCCCGCCAGGCCCGGACCGGCGGTGACGGCGATGGCGTCCACGTCCGACAGCTTGGCCCCGGCCTGCTCCAGCGCCCGGTGCACGGTCGGGGTCATCGCCTCCAGGTGCGCGCGGCTGGCCACCTCGGGCACCACGCCGCCGAACCGGACGTGCTGGTCCACGCTGGAGGCCACGGCGTCGCCGAGCAGCTCGCAGCCGCGCACCAGGGCCACGCCGGTCTCGTCGCAGGACGTCTCGATCCCCATGACCAGCGGCAGGTCACTCATGGTTCCCCTCCTCGGCGACGCGCCGCATGACGAGCGCGTCCGCCCCGTTGTAGTAGCCGCGCCGCACACCGATCTGCACGAAGCCGAACCGGCCGTAGAGCCTCTGGGCGCGCGGGTTGTCCGAACGCACCTCCAGGAACACGTGGGTGACGCCGCGCCGCCCGGCCTCGGTGAGGAGTTCGGTGAGCAGCGCGCTGCCCACGCCCCGGCCCCAGACCTGCTCGGACACGGCCATGGTCTGCACGTCACCCTCGGGCGGGACGGCGCGCAGCCCCGCGTAGCCGACGACGGCGTCCCCGGACACCGCGACCAGGTAGTGGCGCGTGGGCTCGGCCAGCTCGTCCCTGAGCATGCCCTCGCTCCAGGCGTCGAGGGGGAACAGGGCGTGTTCGAGGTCCATGACGGCCGCGACGTCGTCGGAGGTCATCGCGCGCAGGCTCACGCCGGTCAGGCCCGGCGTCGGCGTCACTTCACCCACTGGCGCACCTTCTTCGGGGCACCGGGCTCCACCGCGTCCGGACGGCGCAGGTAGAGCGGGTTGGGCGCGGGAAGCTCCTCGCCCCGGCCCAGGCGCAGCAGGGCCAGCTCCGCCATGGCGGCGGCGTCCGGGTGCAGCGGGTCGGGCGCGGCGGAACCGGCGCCGAACACGTCGGCGTACATGCGGGCGCCGTCGCCGACCAGCGCGAGCCCACCGGTGTCCACCTCGGCGGGGCGGTCGACGCGCACCTCGCCCACGCGGGTGAGGCGGTCGTCGTAGCGGGCCCAGAACACCTCCTTGCGGCGGGCGTCGGTCATCGCGACGAAGGGCTCGGTCCGCCCGGTGGCGAAGGCCAGCGCGTCCAGGGTGGTGACGCCGTGGCAGGGGACGCCGAGGGCGTCGGCCAGGGCGTGCGCGGTGGCCAGTCCGACCCGCAGGCCGGTGTAGGGCCCGGGGCCGATGCCGACGGCGACGTGGTCGAGGTCGGCCAGGACGATCCCGGCCTCCTCGGTGAGCCGGGCGATCGTGGGGCCGAGCAGTTCGCCGTGGCGGCGGGCGTCCACGGAGCTGGCGCTGGCGCGCAGCGTGAAGGAGCCGTCGGCGCCGGTCTCGCCGACGGCGGCGGTGACCGCCGGGGTGGCGGTGTCGAAGGCCAGGAGGAGCACGGGTGACCGCCTATCGGGGCCCGGCGGCGGTGCCGGGCAGGTCGGCGCCGGTCCACCGGGCGCCGACGGCGCGCAGGTGGACGGAGCGGGTGTCGTCGGGGTGGCGTTCGATGCGGATCTCCAACCGGTCGTCGGAGAGCCCCTCGGCCACGTCCTCGCCCCACTCCACCACGGTGACGGAGTCGGGGAGGGTCATGTCCAGGTCGATGTCGTCGATCTCGTCGGGCCCGCCGAGCCGGTAGGCGTCCACGTGGACGAGGTCGGGGCCTCCGCTCAGGGAGGGGTGGATCCGGGAGATGACGAAGGTCGGCGAGGTGACCGGTCCGCGCACGCCCAGACCCTCGCCCAGGCCCTGGGTGAGGGTGGTCTTCCCCGCGCCGAGCGGCCCGGACAGGATCAGCACGTCACCGGGTCGGGCGAGGGCGGCGAGGTCGCGGCCGAGGGTGCGCATGGCGTCGTCGGTGGCCGCGGTGACCTCGCGGACGGTGGCCGCACCTGGAGTGGTTGCTGTCGCGTCTGTCATCAGATTCGCTGCTCGTGGTCTGGGTGGATGGTGGAACGCGGCGCGCCGGGTCGGGGCGTGCGCGGGCGGGGCCGCCGGAGCGCGCCCCCTTCCACCCAGGTTAGGCCGGATGGAGGAGGTCTGTGACCGGATCGCGATGACCGGTCAGACTCCCGCCGCTGCGCGGGCCGCCGTGCCGTCGCGGTGTGCCGCGCGGTCCGGCGGGACCCGCGGGACCGCGCCGCGCCGGGCTCCGTGCCGCTCGGACGAGCGCCGTGCCGGAGGGGGCACGCTCCCGGAGGGGACGGTCGCGCCGGAGGGGCTCAGGCGCCCCCGCCGACGTACTCGCGCGGGACCCGGGGCCCCACCCGGGTGACGATCTCGTACGGGATGGTGTCCAGGATCTCGGCCCAGTCCTCGGCGGTCGGGGTGTCCGGGTGGTCCTCGGGGTCACCGAAGAGCACCGCGTACTCACCGGCCTCCACCGCGTCGTCGCCGACGTCCACGACGAACTGGTCCATGCAGACCGTTCCCGCGATGGCCCGGCGGCGCCCGCCCAGGAGGACGGGCCCCCGGTTGGTGGCGGCGCGGGGGACCCCGTCGGCGTAGCCCAGCGGCACCAGGGCCAGGGTGGTCTCCCGGTCGGTCACGTAGCGGTGGCCGTAGGAGACGCCGCTGCCCTCGGGGACGCGCTTGGTGAGGGCGAGCCGGGAGCGCAGCGTCATCGCGGGCCGCAGCCCGGTCCCCGTGAGGCCGGGGATCGGGCTCAGACCGTAGCTGGCGATCCCGCCGCGGACGAGGTCGAAGCGGGCCTCGGGGAGGGTGAGCAGCGCGGCCGAGTTGGCGATGTGCCGGACCTCGGGGGTCAGTCCGACCTTGTCCGCGGTCTCCAGGGCCTCGTGGAAGCGGGAGAGCTGGCGTGCGACGGAGGGGTGGCCCGGCTCGTCGGCACAGGCGAAGTGGGACCACACGCCGGTGACGCGCAGGTGCCCCCGGTCCTCGGCGCGGGCGGCGGCCTCGGCCAGGGCGCCCCAGTCGGCGGGGCCCGCGCCGCCGCGGTTGAGGCCGGTGTCGGCCTTGAGCTGTACCCGGGCGGTGCGGCCGACGCGGCGGGCCTCGGCGATCACGGTGTCCAGGACCGCGCGGTCGCTCACCCCGAGGTCGACGTCGGCCTCGACGGCCTCCGCGACCGGCTCGCCGGGCGGGATGATCCAGGCCAGGACGGGCAGGGTCAGTCCGGCGCGGCGCAGTTCGAGGGCCTCGCCGATGAAGGCCGTGCCCAGCCAGGTCGCGCCGCCCGCGATCAGGGCGCGGGCCGCCGGGAGCATGCCGTGCCCGTAGCCGTCGGCCTTGACCACACCCATGAGCGGGGTGCCCCCCGCGGACTCGCGGAGCACCCGCGCGTTGTGGGAGATCGCGTCGAGGTCGACGCGAGCGTGCGCGAAGTGAGACATGTACTCCAGTGTTCCACGTGCGCGGGACCGGAGCGGAGCGACGCCGGAACACGCCCGGCGAGGGGCCGGACACGCCCGGGAGGGCGTGACCGTTTTCCCCGGTGTCCCGGGGCGTCCCGCGTGACCAGGCACGACGCGGGTTTTCTCGGTCACTCGTAGTACATGGGCGGATGCGGGGTAGGGGATCGGCCCAGAGGCACAGTATCTGGGGGTACTGGCATGACCGAGATAGGTAGCGAACGACCCGTCAACACCACGAGGCTGTGGTACGGAGGGATGGCCACCGCCGTGGTGGCGGCGCTGGTGATCTTCGCGGGGGCACTGGTCTTCCGAGGAGTGTTCGGGGTACCGGTGCTCGCACCGGAGGACGCGGGGGCGCTGGGCGACGCGAGCACGGTGGTCTACGCGCTGATGGCCGCCGTGGCGGCGCTGCTGGCCACGGGGCTGATGCACGTGCTGCTGCTCAGCGCCCCGCGGGCGATGAAGTTCTTCGGGTGGATCCTGGGACTGGTCACGGCGATCGCCGCCGTCGCCCCGTTCAGCGAGCCCGTGGACACGTCGAGCCAGGTCAGCACGTCCGTGATCAACCTGGTCACGGGTATCGCGATCATCACCCTGCTGCGGAGCGTGGGGCGCGCCTCCACCCTGAGCGGCAGGGCACCGGGAGACGCCCGGACGGCGTACACGACGCACGAGGCGACCGTGAGGCCCGTCGGGGACCCCGGGCCGGAGCCCAGGGACGAGACGCAGGCCGTGGATCCCAGGGAGCCCGTGCAGGGTGAGGAGCCCGTCCTGCGGCACGAGGGCATCCTGCCCGACGTGAAGCAGGGCGAGTACCGCAAGAACCAGGTCCGCGCCCAGCAGATGGACGCGGAGGCGGAGGAGACCAGGCGGGACCAGCACGGCCGTCAGGCGCCGGGAGACCAGCACGCCGGATGACCGGTGCGCCGGGCGGCCGACGCGCCGTTCGACCAGCCCGCCGGACGGTCCCGACGAGCGGCCGGACCGGGTGACCCGTGACCCCGGGAACCAGAGCGGCGCCCCCTGACCCGAGGCGCACGAGGGGGCGGAGCCGAACGGCTCCGCCCCCTTCCGCATGCCCGGGGCCCGGGTGAGGGGCGGGCCCGGGGCAGGGACCGGGCGCGACGAAGCACCACCAAGCGGGTCACATGCCCACAGCCACCCTGAAAACGCCACCCGGCCCGCATAACTCCTCAACCCCCCTTTTGCGACAAAAAAGCAAAACAATTCCCATCAGGGCGGGGAGAGAGCGAGTCGGGGAAATCATCAGCGAAACCGGTGGCGAGCGTTTCGAGGCGCGTGCGCACGGGAAAAAACAAAGCACAGGAAAGGCGAGGAAAAAGAAAAGGGAACCACCGAACCCGCCCTCCGGAGGCTCCGCGCCCGCCCGCGCGCCTCGAAGCCCCGAACCCCGCCCCTCCTGCCGTTTCTCAGCCCTCCCCCACTCCCCCAAGGACCCGGAGGAGGGTGCCGACCAGCGGGTCGGCGCCCGTGCGCGGAGCCGCCCCGCGCCAGCCCTCCTCCGGGTCCGCGAAGCGGAGATCCGGCCGCGTCCCCACCCTCCAGGACCGGCCGGATCTCCTTTTCCGCAAAGGGCCGATAACGCACGCGAGGGGTTCGGGAGTTTCCGCCCGGAAACCGGTGTCCCGACCGCGGCGCGTCCGGTCCGACGGGTGTTCGGACACACCGGACGCGCGTTCTCGCTTTCCGGGGGCCTGCTCCCTCAGCGGCACCCGCGCCGCGTCCGCGGTCCCGGTGCGGTGCCGCCCCGGGGCAGCGCCCCGGGCTCAGCCGTTGATCAGCGCGTCGGCGTGCTCGGGACTCAGGCAGTGCTCGATCACCATGACCGCCGCGCCGATCACGCCCGCGCTCTCGCCCGCCACGGACGAGACGATGCTCAGGTGCTCGGTGGCCAGCGGCAGCGACCGCTGGTAGATGATCTCGCGCACCCCGGCGAGCAGGTGGTCCCCGGCCAGGGCGAGCGCGCCGCCGATGACGATGACCGACGGGTTGAACATGTTCACCGACGCGGCGAGCACCTCGCCGATGTCGCGGCCCGCCTGGCGCAGCGCGCGCAGGGCGGGCACCGACCCGTTGCGGGACAGTTCGACCACGGCGCGGGCGCCGCTGGCGGGCACGCCCTCGGCGGTGAGCGCGGCGGCCAGCGCGGCGCCGCTGGCCACGGCCTCCAGGCAGCCGGTGTTGCCGCAGCGGCAGGGCCGCTCGTCGCCGCTGGGGACGTGGATGTGCCCCATGTCCCCGGCCGCGCCCTGCGCTCCCCGGTAGACGCTGCCCTCGCTGACGATGCCGCAGCCGATGCCCGTGGCGACCTTGACGAACATCAGGTGGCTGGCCTCGGGCCAGGCCGTGTGGTGCTCCCCGATCGCCATGATGTTGACGTCGTTGTCCACCAGGACCGGCACGTCGAGCCGGTCGTGGACGTAGCCGGGCACGTCGAAGTTGTCCCACCCCGGCATGATCGGCGGGTTCACCGCGCGCCCGGTGGTGTGCTGGACCGGGCCGGGCAGGCCGATGCCCAGGCCGAGCAGTTCGTCCACCCGCCGGTCCGCGCCCTCCAGCAGGCCCCGGCCCCGCTCCACGACCCAGTCCAGGACGCGCTCGGGGCCCAGGGCGATGTCCAGGTCGGCGCGCTCCTCGGCGAGCACGGTCCCCGACATGTCGGTGAGGGCCAGGCGGGCGTGGGTGGCGCCCAGGTCGGCGGCCAGGACCACGCGGGCGTCCGGCTGGAACGAGAAGGTCGTGGGCGGCCTGCCCCCGGTGGACACGGCCTCTCCCGCGGGCCCGATGAGCCCGCTGGCGAGCAGGGCGTCCACGCGCTGGGTGACGGTCGAACGGGCCAGACCGGTGACCGAGGCCAGCTCCGAGCGGGTGCGCGGTCGGCCGTCGCGCAGGAGTCGGAGCAGGGTGCCCGCACCGGGTGCGGCGGTCGGAGCGACGGCCGGGCCGGGTCGTCCCTCCGTGTGGGTCAGCGCGTCTTCCGTCATGCGAACAGTGAAGCACAGGATCTATTGACTGTCCGTCATCCGTCTATTGCAGATAGATCCTACGACTTTTGCTTGACGATCGACAGAAGTCCGGCGTACCGTTCGGTGCATGTCAGTGAGTAAGGTCACAAGCCTGGGTGAGGCGGCCGACCCCGGGTCCACCGCCCCCAACGCCTACCGCGCCGCGGTGATCGGCACCGGCTTCATGGGCCGGGTCCACTCCCACGCCGTCCGCGCCGCGGGAGGCGAGGTCGTCGGGGTCGCGGGCTCCTCCCAGGGCAAGGCCGAGCAGTTCCGCACCGCGCACGGCGTCGCCCGGGCCCACGCCGACGCCCTCGAACTCGTCCGCAGCGACGACGTGGACGTGGTCCACGTGTGCACCCCCAACCACCTGCACGCACCGCTGAGCCTGGCCGCCCTGGCCGCCGGCAAGCACGTCGTGTGCGAGAAACCCCTGGCCACCGACGCCGACACCGCTCGCGAGCTGGTCCGGGCCGCGGAGGAGGCGGACCGGGTCGCCGTCGTCCCCTTCGCCTACCGCTTCCACCCCATGGCCCGCGAGGCGCGCGCCCGCGTGGCCTCGGGCTCCATCGGCCGCGTCAGCCTCGCCCACGGCGGCTACCTCCAGGACTGGCTCCTGTACCCGGACGAGGACAACTGGCGGGTGGACCCCGAACTGGGCGGCCCCACCCGAGCGTTCGGGGACATCGGCTCGCACTGGTGCGACATGCTGGAGTTCGTCACCGGCGACCGCATCACCTCGGTCAGCGCCCAGACCTCGCGGGTCAACGACACCCGCGCCGGACGCTCGGTGGCCACCGAGGACCTGGTGGCCTTCCAGTTCTCCACCGCGGGGGGCGTGGTCGGCGGCGCCGTCATCAGCCAGGTCTCCCCCGGCCGCAAGAACCGGCTCGTGCTGGAGGTCTCCGGCACCGAGGGCACCCTGCTGTTCGACCAGGAGCGGCCCGAGACCCTCTGGGCGGGCGGCCGGGGCCGCAGCTGCACCGTCAGCCGCGACGACCCCGAGCTGAGCGCCGACGCCGCGCGCCTGTCCACGACCCCCGTCGGCCACCCGCAGGGCTACCAGGACTGCTTCAACGCGCTCGTGGCCGACACCGGGGCCGCCATCGCCGGGCGGACCCCCGAGGGCCTGCCGGTGTTCGCCGACGGCCTGCGCGCCGCCGTGCTGGCCGAGGCCGTCCTGACCTCGGCGCGGGAACGCCGCTGGGTCGACGTGCCTGAGGCGGACGGGGCATGAGCGGCCCGCCCCTGCTCCGGATGAGCGGCATCACCAAGTCCTTCCTGGGCGTGCGCGTCCTGCACGGGATCGACCTGGAACTCCACCCCGGCGAGCTGCACGCCCTGGTCGGCGAGAACGGGGCGGGCAAGTCCACCCTGATGAAGGTGCTGGCCGGGGTGCACCGCGCGGACGGGGGCACGGTCGAGCTGGAGGGCGACGCCGTCTCCTTCGAGCACCCCGTCCAGGCCCAGCGCGCGGGCGTGACCACGGTCTTCCAGGAGTTCAACCTCCTGCCCGACCGCACCGTCGCCGAGAACGTCTTCCTCGGCCGCGAGATCCGCCGCCGCGGCCTGGTGGACGGCCGGGCCATGGAGCGGGCCACCGCCGAACTGCTCGCCGAGCTCGGCCTGGAGGGCATCGACCCCAGGGCCCGGGTGCGGTCGCTGTCGGTGGCCGAACAGCAGATCGTGGAGATCGTCAAGGCGCTCTCGCACGACGCGCGCATCATCTCCATGGACGAGCCGACCGCCGCGCTGGCCGACCACGAGGTGGAGGTGCTCTACCGGATCATCGGCCGCCTGCGCGAACGCGGCGTGGCGGTGCTGTACGTGTCGCACCGCATGCGGGAGATCTTCGACCTGGCCGACACCATCACGGTGCTCAAGGACGGCCACCTCGTGGACACCGTCCCCGCCGGTGAGATCGGTCCGGCCGAGCTGGTCCGCAAGATGGTCGGGCGCCCGGTCTCCGCGGTCTTCCCCGAGCCCCTGGAGCCGCACGGCGAGCACGTGGGACGGGTGCGGCTGTCGGTCACCGGAGGCGGCAACACCCAGCTGGACGGGATCGGCTTCGAGGTGCGCGGCGGCGAGATCCTGGGCCTGGGCGGGCTCCAGGGCAGCGGGCGCACCGAGGTCGCCCACGCCCTCTTCGGCGTCGAGCGCTTCACCCGGGGCGAGGTCCGCGTGGACGGGCGGCGGGTGGACCCGCGCTCGCCGCGCACGGCGGTGCGCGCGGGTCTGGTGCTGGTCACCGAGGACCGCAAGACGCAGGGGCTGGCGCTGAACCAGTCGGTGGCGGCCAACGGCCGCCTGGTCCTGGACGCGGTCTGGCCCCTGGGCTCGGCGCGCGGGGCCCGGCGGCTGCCCGGCATCCTCTCCTCCCTGGAGCTGGTGGCGCGCGGCGGCCAGGACCAGGAGGTCCGGTACCTGTCCGGCGGCAACCAGCAGAAGGTCGTGCTGGCCAAGTGGCTGGCCGCCGAACCCGGCGTGATGGTGCTCGACGAGCCCACGCGCGGCATCGACGTGGGCGCCAAGCAGGCCGTCTACCGGCTCATGCGCGAGCTGGCCGCGGCCGGTGTGGCGATCGTGCTCATCTCCTCCGAGCTGCCCGAGCTGATCGGCATGTCCGACCGGCTGGTCGTCCTGCGGGACGGCCGGGTGGCGGGCGAGCTGCCCGGCGGGGCCACCGAGGAGGCGGTCATGGCGATGGCCACCGGATCACCGCACCCGGGCGGATCCGCCGCACCGGTCCCCGGGCGGGACCCGGCCGCCGAGGAGGACCCGGCCACCGGCGCGGCCGCCCGGCGGGACCCGGCCGCCGCTCCACCGCGCTCGGGCGGTCCCACCCCACCGGCCGCCGGGAGCGACCCGGCCGCCGGAACCGACAACGGCGGCTCCCCCGCACGGCACGAGGAGGCCGCCCCGTGACACCCCCACCGACCTCCCTCCTCCGGAGCCTGCGCGCCCGGACGGGCACCACCGGGCTGGTCTACCTGGCCCTGGTGCTGCTGCTCGCGGTCAGCGCGGCCTTCGTGGCCGCCCGGGGCGGCAACCTGTTCACCACCGCCAACACCGTCGACCTGCTCACCCGCAGCAGCCTGCTGGGCTTCCTGGCCATCGGGATGACCCTCGTCATCCTGTGCCGCTCCCTGGACCTGTCGGTCGGCTACGTGGCCGCCCTGTCCACCGTGGTCGCGGCCACCACCATGGCTGGCGACCCCTCCCGGATCGTGCTCGGCGCGGCCGCCGCGCTCGGCCTGGCCGCGCTGATCGGCCTGGTCAACGGGCTGGTGGTCACGGGGCTGCGGGTCAACCCCTTCATCGCCACCCTGGGCATGGGGCTGGTGATCAAGGGCTACCTGGACACGAACTTCCAAGGCCCGGCCGGGGCGGTGCCCACCGCCTTCCAGGCCTTCGGCTACACCCGGATCGGCGTGCTGCCCGTCTCCACCCTGGTCATGCTGGGCGTGGCGGTGGCGGCGGTGCTGTTCCTGAGCCGCACCCGGATGGGCTACCACATCTACGCCGTCGGCGGCGACGCCGACGTGGCCCGGCTCTCCGGGGTCCGCTCCGGGGTGCCCACGGTCACCGCGCACGTGTTGTGCTCGGTCACCGCCGGTGTGGCCGGTCTGCTGCTGGCCGCCCGGTTCGGCACCGGCAGCGCCACCGTCTACTCCGGGGGCTACGAGCTGGAGGCCATCGCGGCCGTGGTGCTGGGCGGGACCTACCTGCTCGGCGGGCGCGGCGGCGTGGCCGGGACGGTGGCGGGGGTGCTCATCCTCGCCACGCTCGACACCGTGTTCAACGTGCTGGCGGTCGACCCGTTCGTCAAGGACGTCCTGCGGGGCGTCATCGTCATCGCCGCCGTGGCCGTCTACGCCCGCGGCGGGCGCTCCGCCGTGCGGACGCGCTTCCCCTCCGGCGGCGCGCCGCCGTCCTCCCCCGTGCCTCGGTCCGCCCCGGACACCGGGACCGCCCCCGATCCGGACCCCGGGACGGGGTCCGCACCGCAACCCCTCGGAGGCCGCCGATGACCCCGACCCCCACCCAGGACGCGCGCGGCCCGGTCGGGCCGTCCGGGCCCGAGTCGCGCGGCCCGGGCCCGCTGGCGGCGCTGGCCGCGCTGGGCCGGGGCGGCACGGCGACCGTCGCGCTGCTGCTGGCGCTGATCTTCGTGGTGATCGCCACCCAGAACCCCTCGTTCTTCGAGGGGCCGCCGCTGATGGCCTTCGCCAAGAAGGCCGCGCCGCTGGTGATCCTGGCCATCGGCCAGTACCTGGTGATCGTCTCCGGGGAGTTCGACCTGTCGGTCGGGTCCCTGGTGGGCGCGCAGGTGGTGATCGCGGCTCGCCTCATCGACGGCGACGAGGCCATGACCTGGCCGGTGATCGGCCTCATGCTGGTCTTCGGCCTGGTCGTGGGCCTGGTCAACGGCCTGGTGACCACGCTGCTGCGGGTGCCGTCGATCATCACCACGCTCGGCACGATGCTGATCCTGTTCGGCGCCGTGCGCTACTGGACCGGCGGGGCGCCCACCGGGGCGCTGACGGAGTCCTTCCGCGTGTTCGGGCGGCAGGGGATCGAGGACGTGCCCGTCCTCGGCGAGATCCCGTGGGCGCTGCTCATCGCCCTGGTGCTGGCGGCGGGCGCGGTGGTGCTCATGCGCTCGCCCTACGGCCGCTCCCTCGTGGCGACGGGCGACAACGACGTCGCCGCCGCGTTCTCGGGGGTGCGGGTGTGGCGGGTGCGCACGACGGCCTTCGTCGGCTCCTCCCTCATGGCCACCGTCGCCGCCGTCCTCATCGGCGGCTACGCCGGGGTCACCGCCCAGGTCGGCGACGGGCTGGAGTTCACCGCGATCACCGCCGTGGTCCTGGGCGGGGTGGTGCTGGGCGGCGGGCGCGGCACCGTGGTCGCCGCCGTCCTGGGCGCCCTGACCGTGGAGGCCCTGTTCACGCTGTTCAACCAGCTGTACCTGCCCTCGACGCTCCAGCCCACGGTGCAGGGGCTCATCATCATCGCCGCGGTGGCCTACGCCGCCCGCCGGGGCGACCTTCGACTGCCGGAGCGCCTGCGACGGCGACCGGACCATCCGACCGAGCGGCCGCTCGGCACTTCCAGGAGGTAACCATGCGCGTCCCCCGCGTGCTGCTCGCCGGCGCCGCCGGCCTGACCCTGATGCTCACGGCGTGTACGACGGACGCCCCCACCGACGCCCCCGAGGAGGCGGGCGCCGAACTCACCCCCGACGGGGAGTGGTTCGACGAGGCCGAGTTCGAGGCGCAGCTGGCCCAGCGCGAGATCACCCCGGAGGGCCCCGAGGACCAGCCCTGGCTCCAGGCGATCGAGCCCGAGTGGATCGACACCTCGGAGTTCACGCACGACGCGCCCGAGGACGCGACGCTGTGCTTCTCCAACGCCTCGGTGTCCAACCCCTGGCGCGTCACCGGCTTCATCACCATGGAGCAGCAGGTGGAGGCGCTCCAGGAGGAGGGGCGCATCGGCGAGTTCCGGGTGTCGGACGCCGCCGACGACGACAACCAGCAGATCTCCGACATCCAGGCCTTCGTGGACTCCGGGGACTGCGACGTCATCATCATCTCCCCCTCCACCACCGCGACCCTGACCCCGGCGGTGGAGACCGCCTGCGAGAGCGGCGTCCCGGTCGTGGTCTTCGACCGCGGCGTGAACAGCGACTGCATGGTCACGTTCATCCACCCGATCGGCGGCTACGCCTACGGCGCGGACGCGGCCGAGTTCCTGGTCGATGAGCTGGAGCCCGGCTCGACCGTGCTGGCGCTGCGCATCCTGCCCGGCGTGGACGTGCTCGAACACCGCTGGGCGGCGGCCCAGGAGATCTTCGCCGACAGCGAGCTGGAGGTGCTCGGCCACGAGTTCACCGAGGGCGACGGCGCCATGATCAAGGACCTGGTCTCCCAGCACCTCCAGCGCGGCGAGGTCGACGGCATCTGGATGGACGCCGGGGACGGCGCCGTGGCCGCCCTGGAGGCCTTCGAGGACGCGGGCCAGCCCTACCCGGTGATCTCCGGGGAGGACGAGCTGAGCTTCATGCGCAAGTGGCAGGAGGAGGACCTCACCGCGATCGCGCCCGTCTACTCCAACTTCCAGTGGCGGACCCCGGTCCTGGCCGCCAGCATGATCCTCGCCGGCGAGGAGGTGCCCTCGGAGTGGATCCTGCCGCAGGAGCCGGTCCGTCAGGACGAGCTGGACGAGTACCTGGAGCGCAACGCGGAGATGCCGTCCCTGCACTACGCGAAGTTCGGCGGCGAGGACCTGCCGGGCTTCCCCGAGGCCTGGACGGACCGCTAGGTGCGCGCGCTGGGGGTCAACACCTGGGTGTGGACGTCGCCGCTGACCGACGCCGCGCTGGAGAGGATCGCGCCCCGCGTGGCGGAGTGGGGGTTCGACGTGATCGAGCTCCCCGTGGAGAACACGGGCGACTGGGACCCCCGGCGCGCCCGGGCCCTGCTGGACGGGCTGGGCCTGACGGCCAGCGTCGTGCTGGTCATGGGGCCGGGCCGGGAACTGGTCGCGACCGACGCGGCCACCCGCTCGGCCACGCAGGACTACCTCAGGCGGGTCGTGGACGCGGCCGCGGCGGTGGGCTCCCCCGTCGCCGCCGGTCCGGCCTACGCCTCGGTCGGCCGCACGTGGCGGATGTCCCCGCGTGAGCGGGCGGGGATCGGCGCGGAGCTGACCGAGGCGCTGGCCCCCGTGGTCGGGCACTGCTCGGCCGCGGGGGTCCGGCTGGCGGTGGAGCCGCTCAACCGGTACGAGACGAGCGTGCTCAACACGGTGGACCAGGGGCTGGAGATGCTGGCCGACCTGCCCGCTGAGCACTGCGGGCTGGCCCTGGACGTGTACCACATGAACATCGAGGAGCGGGACGTGGCGGCGGCCGTGCGGCGCGCCGCGGGCAGGGTGGCGCACGTGCAGGTGTGCGCGAACGACCGCGGCGCACCCGGGGCCGACCACCTGGACTGGAGCGCGATCCTCGGCGCGCTCGGTGACGCGGGGTACGGAGGCCCCCTGGTGATCGAGTCGTTCACGGCGGACAATGCCAGCATCGCCACGGCGGCCTCCGTCTGGCGACCGTTGGCGGCGACCCAGGACGCGATCGCCGTCGACGGCCTGGCCTTCCTTCGCGCCCTGAGCCGACGAGAGGAGCCGCCGTGCAGGTAGGCGGTGCTCCTCGGGGTCCGCGGTCCGCCCCCACGGGTGCGGCCGGGCCCCGCGGGGGACGGGAGCCGGCCGCCGTGTCCGCACCACGGCCGCCGGTGCCCCCGGGCCAGGAGGAAACGTCCACCACCCCCGCTCGGTGCCGCGCTCGCCGGAAAGCGCTGACTGAGGTAGGGCGGCTCCACCCCCACGAGGAGACGTCACCATGCCCGCTCACAAGACCCCCTCCGCCGCCGGATCCGAGTTCCCGGACCCGGTGGCGGACACCCCCGCCACCTGGTGGCTGACCGGGGTGTCGTTCGCGGTGGCCGGTGCCGCCGTCGCCTCCGCCGTGTTCCTCGGCGGTGACGGCGCGAACGGCGCCTCCGCCGCGCCGCAGGCCCCGGCGGACCACCCCGACGCCGAACAGGTCGGTTCGCTGCTCACCCACACCCGCACGGCCCACGAGGGACTCGTCCCCGTGGTGGAGGACATGGAGGAGTTCCTGCCCACCGACGGATCACACCCGCCCCTGGAGTTGACCGAGGCCTCGGTGGTCAACTCCTGGCGCACCGAGGTGCAGGCCGCCTCGGTGCACTTCGGCGAGGTTCCCGAGTCCGGCGGCGCCCACCGGACCGCGCACGCGGGCCTGGTGTCCTCCGTCCGGCTGCTGTCCATGTCGGTCGACACCTACGCCAAGGCCGCCCTGGTCGAGGACGAGGACCTGCGCATGGACGTCCTGCACATCGCCATGGAACTGCGCGACGAGGCTGTCGTGTCGTGGTCGGTGGCGGCCACGCACCTGGACGCGATGAGCGTGGACGCCGGGCACGGCCACGTCCACCTGTACCTGCCCGCCGCCCCCGACAGCGGCGCCCTCGCGCCCGACGGCGCCGGGGCGGACGCGGGGCCGGAGGGCGCCGGGGAGGGCCCCGGCGACGGACACGACCACTGACCACGAGACCCCCCTACTCCAGGAGGAGACGAACATGCCGCGACCAGTCACCCTGTTCACCGGGCAGTGGGCCGACCTGCCCTTCGAGGAGGTGTGCTCCCTGGCCTCCTCGTGGGGCTACGACGGTCTGGAGGTCGCCTGCTGGGGCGACCACCTCGACGTCACCCGGGCCGCCGTGGACGACGACTACGTGCGCGACCGGCTGGACACGCTCAAACGCCACGGGCTGGGCCTGTGGGCGATCTCCAACCACCTGCTGGGCCAGGCCGTCTGCGACGACCCGATCGACCACCGCCACCGCGACATCCTGCCCGCGCGGGTGTGGGGCGACGGCGAGCCCGAGGGCGTGCGCCGGCGGGCCGCCGAGGAGATGAAGACCACCGCCCGCGCGGCCGCCAGGCTCGGCGTGTCCACCGTGGTGGGCTTCACGGGCTCGGCCGTCTGGAAGTACGTGGCGATGTTCCCGCCGGTGGGCGAGGACGTCATCGAGGCCGGGTACCGCGACTTCGCCGACCGGTGGAACCCGATCCTGGACGTGTTCGACGAGGTGGGGGTGCGTTTCGCGCACGAGGTGCACCCCTCCGAGATCGCCTACGACTACTGGTCCACCCAGAGGGCGCTGGAGGCGGTGGGGCACCGCCCGGCCTTCGGCCTGAACTGGGACCCCAGCCACATGGTGTGGCAGGACATCGACCCGGCCGGGTTCCTGTGGGACTTCCGGGACCGGATCTACCACGTGGACTGCAAGGACGCCCGCAAGCGGGTGGGCAACGGCCGCAACGGGCGGCTGGGCTCCCACCTGCCGTGGGGTGATCCGCGCCGGGGCTGGGACTTCGTCTCGACCGGGCACGGCGACGTGCCCTGGGAGGACTGCTTCCGCACGCTGAACGCGATCGACTACCAGGGTCCGATCTCGGTGGAGTGGGAGGACGCGGGCATGGACCGGCTGGTCGGGGCGGCCGAGGCGGTGGAGTTCGTGCGCTCCCACGCCTACGACCCGCCGGAGGCGTCGTTCGACTCCGCCTTCGGGTCGGACTGACCCGGCTCCAGGCGCGGCGGCGGGGCGGCGCGTACCGGGGATCCCCCTCGATCCGAGGCGGGGTCAGATCATCGGGGCGATGACCACCCGGTAGTGCCCCCCGTCCGCGGTGGAGACGTCGCAGCGGAAGTCGTTGACCCGGTTGACGGAGCCCTGCACCGCGCTGTCGCCGAAGGCCGCGGTGTCCACTCCGGGCAGGTGCTCGCGGATGAAGGACACCGCCTCCTGGACGGACATGGCGGTGTCCTTCTGCTCTGGGGTGACACGCAGTCCGTTGTCGGTGAGACGGCTGATAACGACCCGGAACATGTGCTGTCTCCCTAGGGTGCCGGGGGGCGGACACCGGCATTCTGCCCCATCGCCTCCTCGGCTGGGAATCCTCCGGGCGGGCGGGGCGCCGGGGCGGCCCGCCCGGTCAGACCTCCAGGTCCGCCTCGATGCCCTTGAGGCGGTGCCTGGCCAGGGCGAGGTTGCCCCGGGAGCGGTCCAGGGCCAGGTAGAGGAAGAGCCCCTGCCCCTTGCGGCTGGTGAGGGGCCGGATGATGTGGTACTGCCCGGACAGGGTGATGAGGATGTCCTCGATCACGTCGTTGATCCCCAGCTGGTCCATGGTGCGCATCTTCGCGCGGACCACCTCGGTGTTCCCGGCGGCGGCCACGGTGAGGTCGAGGGTGTTGGTGGAGGCGAGGGTGCCCAGCGCCATCCCGCTGCTGTAGTCGACGACGGCGGCGCCCACAGCCCCCTCGATCTCCATCATCTCCTTGAGCCCGGCTTCGATGTTCGGCATGTCCTTCTCTCTCCTTGACGTGGGTCGGCGCGGCGCCCTGCGGTCGGCGATCCAGCGGCGCAGGCCGGAGGCGCCTCGGCGGGGCTGCCCACCGGTCACGCGGCCACCGGCCGGGGGCGGTCGACGGACAGCGTCCGCAGCGCGGTGAGCACGCGTTCCAGCACCTTGCGGTCCACGGACGCGACCGCCGGCGCGGCGGGGCGGGGCAGGTCCCGCCGGGGCGGGCGGTCGGTGTCGTCGCGGGGAGGCGGCACCCTCGCCGTGCGCACCAGGTCGCGCAGCCGCCGCAGGGTGAAGCCGAGGCTGCCCTCCGTGCGGCCCATCCGCACCCGTACGCACAGGTCGGAGCCCTCCAGGACGGCGAACAGCACGTGGTGGTCGGTGTCGGTGACGACGACGTCCTCCACCCGCTGGTCGGCGCACAGGGGACCCTCCCTGACGGCCCTGAGGATCGCCGCCGCGTCCGCGGCCGGATCGTCGGCGCCGGCGTGGGCGAGGACGCGCCCGCGCCGCCAGTCCACGAGGCAGGCACTGCGCACCCCCGGCGTCTGGAGCATCTCCCGCAACTGCTGCTCGAAGCGCACGTCGGTCCTTTGCGAAGGCTGGGGCCGGAACTCGCGTCGGCCCGCGACGAATCAGGCTAACTGTCCTTTGCGGACATCACGAGAATAGGCGTCATACGTTCGCGGCGCAGCCTTTTCAGTGATTTATTGTGTTATGCCTGACCGGAGGGGGTGACGGAAAACCGAAAGGAGGACGAGGGGACACCGGAGCGTGTTTCGCCCCACCGAGAAAGGTGATCGTCCCCGGTGTCGCGCTCGGTCACCTTTTCTCCCTTGCGGGGGTTTCGGGACCTCGGGCCCGGGTGGCACCGGTGCGGGGGGCGGGCGGAGCGGCCCCCGGGGAGGGACGGGGGACGGGGCGGAGTGGCGAGCGGGGTTGACCGGGGGCACGGGTCCGTGGTGGAGCGAACGCGCAGCGGCGCGGGGTCAGAGCCAGCTGACCTCGGAGGTCTCCAGGTCGTAGCGGGCGGGGACCACGTCCAGGAGGCCGGACTCGACCAGCTCGCGCAGGTCGGCGTCCACGCGGAGCTGGTCGGCGATGTACTCGGCGTTGGCCCGGACGCAGGCGTCCACGAAGTCGCCGCCCTCGTCGGGGGTGGCATCGACCACCGGCAGGATCCCCTCCACCAGGTAGCCGACGTGGCCGTGCGGGACCTCCCCGGTCTCGTGGGCCTCCACGGCGGCGCTGACCGCGCCGCACGAGGAGTGCCCCAGGACGACGATGAGCGGGACCGCCAGGTGCACGGCCGCGTAGCTGATACTGCCCAGGACGGACTCGTCCAGGACCTGGCCCGCGGAGCGGACGGTGAACAGGTCGCCGAGTCCGCGGTCGAAGACCAGCTCGGGCGCCACACGGGAGTCACCGCAGGCCAGGACCACGGCGAAGGGGTTCTGTCCGCGCGCCATCTCCTCCCTGCGGGCGGGGCCCTCGTTGGGGTGGCGGGAGTCGTACCGGCGCCAGCGCCTGTTGCCCCGCTTGAGGAGGCGCAGCGCCTCCGCGGCGTCCCCCGGCTGGGGCGCGGGCATGGGAGCCGACCAGGCTGGGGCGGAGACGGCGGTGGCGACCGCGGCCCCGACCCCTCCGGTGAGGGAAACGCGCAGGGCGTTACGACGGGTGATGGCCATGTGGGGTCTCATTCTTGACGTCGACAAATATGGACTTTTGCCGCCAAACGAGGGCCAAATTACTCTTGCCCCACGAACCAGTTCAAGAGTTTTTAACGCGCTCCTAACGCCCTTCCCGGAGGCGCACACTCGGAACGGATGCGGAAAAAAATCCCTTTCCGCGCCGCTGAACTCGCACAACGCCGCGCGCGGGCGTTTTCCCGCGGTTCGCCCGGCCCTCTCCGGGCGTGACGGGACGTGCTCCCCACAGCACTCCACGCGACCGATCGGCGAGGGCGGCCCGGGGGCACCCCGAACCCGGATAGGATGCGTTACCAACCGACCGTTCGTTAAGAAATCCTCGTGGGGCCCGGCGACGGCGGACGCGCCCGCGGCCGTCCCCGCCCACGGGGCCGCTCCCACCAGGTAGATTCGACAACCGTGTCCAGATCTTCCCCTGTCGAACCAGCGCCCTCCCGCCGCGGGGCAGCGGGGCGGCGACGCTCCGGCCGCCCCGGCCACGACGCCGACTCCGTCCTGCGCGTGGCCGCGCGCGTGTTCAACGAACGCGGGTACGACGGCACGAGCATGGAGGACCTGGCGCGCGCCCTGGGCGTGACCAAGTCGGCCATCTACCACCACGTCACCGGCAAGACCGAGCTGCTGCGCCGCTCCCTGGACCTGGCCATGGACGCCCTGTTCGCGGTCACCCGCGAGGAGGCCTCGACCACCGGCCCGGCCATCGACCGCCTGGAGCACGTGCTGCGCGGCAGCGTCCGGGTGCTCGTGGACGAGCTGCCCCACGTGACCCTGCTGCTGCGGGTGCGCGGCAACACCGAGGTGGAGAAGCGCGCGCTGGAGCGGCGCCGGGCGTTCGACCACCTGATCGCCGACCTGGTGCGCGAGGGCGCCGCCGACGGCGACATCCGCCCGGACGTGGACCCCGCCGTCGCGGCCCGCCTGCTGTTCGGCATGGTCAACTCGATCTCGGAGTGGTACAAGCCGGACCGCGGGCTGGACTCCGACGAGATCGCCGACACCCTGGCCAGGATCGCCTTCGCGGGTCTGCGCGCCTGAGGACCCGGACGGATCCGCCGCCGATGTGAGGGCCGGCGGAACTGAGGGTCGCTCCCCTGTTCCCCTGCGTTGCCGCTGGCCACATCAGGCCACACACGTTGGAAAACACCCCTGGCGCATCAGTCTCAGGCCTCCCTACTATCCATGGAACCCGACCGATATGGGACCAAGGTCATGGAAAGTAGTGCGCCGTGCTCGACCACCTCGCCCAGGACTGGCTGACCCCCTCCATCGCCTTCGCGGTCTCGGTGATCGGCTCGTTCCTCGGCTTGTCCTTCGCCTCACGCGCGCGCCGGACGAGCGGACCCGTCCGGTGGCAGTGGCTGTCCCTGGCCTCCCTCTCCCTGGGCGGGGTGGCCGTGTGGTCGATGCACTTCATCGCCATGATGGGCTTCTCCCCGCCCGGCACGGCCATCCGCTACGACGCCGCGCTCACCGTGGTCAGCGGGGTCATCGCCATCGCGGTGATGGCCGTGGCGCTCACCCTGACCATCCGCGGGGGGACGGCCCCCCGGCTCCTGCTGGGAGGTCTCATCGCCGGGACCGGCATCATCGCGATGCACTACCTCGGCATGCTCTCGATGAACGTGCACGGACAGATCCACCACGACCCGCTCTACGCCGCCCTGGCCTGCGTGATCGCGCTGGTGGCCGCCACCGCCTCCCTGTGGTTCGCCTCCCGGCTGCGCGGTCTCCCCGCCATCACCGCCGCCTCCGTGGCCATGGCCGTCGCGGTGACCACCATGCACTACACCGGCATGATGGGCGTCCACTTCACGCAACCGCGCTTCTCCCGGCACAGCCCCCCGGACGGTTCCAGCGCGCCGGACCTGGTGCTGCCCCTGCTCGCGGGCCTGTTCGTCTTCATGCTGATCTGCAGCCTCTTCCTCCTGCTGGGGGTGGAGGAGGAGCGCCCGGACTACTCCCGGCGCGCGCCCGCCCCCGCCGCGTCCACGCCCGCCGCGCCCGCCCCCGCCGCGTCCGCCCCCGGGAGCGAACCGGAGGAGTCCGCCATCGGGGAGTACGTGCCGCGGCACGCCACCGTCCCGCGGACCGCGCCGTCCGACGACGTGTGGACCAGGCGCCGCTGAGCCGCCCCGTCCCCCGGTCCCGGGCCCGCGCCCGCGCCCGGAAAACCCGTGGTGCGCTCCGCCCCGGCGGTCCTACACTCGCGGAGGCGGAGCGCGCCGTGTCCTCGGCGCCGACGACGGAGAGGAAGCAGTGATGACCGTTCCTGCGCATGACTCGAACCCCACCTTCCCGACCGTTCGCGAGCCCTGAGGGGCGCCTCCCCTCCTGACGGCTCGCCGCTCCAGAGAGTCCGTCGTGAACACGTACGACAGCACAGCCGCACCCGCCCCCTCCCCGCTGACCGCGCTGGGGTGGAACCGCCGCGTCGAGCGGGCCTTCGACGCCGCCGCCGCGGCGAGCCCCCACCCGGTGGTCCCCGCGCGCGTCTCCTCCTCCCGCCGGGGCGGGGCGGTGATCCGCCTCCCCCGGGAGGCCGCCGCCGACTACTCCCCCGCCGTCACCAGGGCCGCGCAGGCCGACCCGTCCTCCGCCCCGTGCGGCGGCGACTGGGTCGCGGTGCGCCGCTCCGGCGACACCTGGGTCGTCGAGGCCGTCCTCGAACGCTCCGGCAGCCTCGTCCGCCAGGGCGTGGCCCGGGACTCCCACGACCAGGTCCTGGCCGCCAACATCGACGGCGTCCTGGTCTGCGAGGCCGCCGACCAGGGGCCCAACGTGGGCCGCCTCGAACGCTTCCTCAGCCTGGCCTGGGCGAGCGGGACGACCCCGGTCGTGGCGGTCACCAAGGCCGAACTGGCCGGGGACCGCCTCCCCGAGGTGCTCGAACTCGTCGGCTCGGTGACCGCGGGCGCCGACGTGTACACCGTCAGCGCCCACACCGGCCTCGGTGTCGAGGAACTGGCCGCGCGGTTCCTGCCCGGCACCACCTGGGTCCTGCTCGGCACCTCCGGAGCGGGCAAGTCCAGCCTGGTCAACGCGGTGGCCGGGCGGAAACTGATGGACACCGGCGAGATCCGCCACGACCGGCGGGGGCGGCACACCACCACCCGCCGCCAGCTCCTCCAGCTGCCGGGCGGCGCGCTGGTCCTGGACATCCCCGGGGTGCGGCGCATCGACGTGCCCGGCGACGCGCGGGGCGTGGACCGGACCTTCGCCGACGTCTCCGACCTCGCCGAACAGTGCCGCTTCCGGGACTGCCGTCACGGCGGCGAGCCCGGCTGCGCGGTCACCGCCGCCGTGGACGAGGGCGAGCTGGACGCCCGGCGGCTGGAGCGCTGGAACCGGCTCCGGCGCGAGTCCGAGTGGAACCGCTCCCGGGGCGACGCGCGCCTGCGCGCCGAGCGCCGCAGGCAGTGGAAGGCCGCCGACCGGCGGGGCCGGGAGAACTCCCACCCGTCACCCGCCACCACCCTCAACGGACGCGCTTCGCGCGCAGCCTTCCCGCGCAAGCGGGGCGGCTGAGCGGGGCGGCCGGCGCGCCGCCCACGGCGTGGGCGGCGCGCGGTCGTCGGGGCGGGGTTCCCGCGTTCCCGGTGGGACGCGGGAACCCCGCCGCCGTTCGTGACCGCGTGGACCCGGGTCCGCGGGTCCCGGGGTCAGAACCCGAAGGCGCGTCCCGCGTTGCCCGCGATGATCCCGGCCAGTTCGTCCTCGTCCATGCCCTTGACCCCCGCCAGCGTCCGCAGCGTGTGCGGGATCAGGTAGGGGGCGTTGGGACGGCCCCGGTAGGGCTTGGGGGTGAGGAAGGGCGCGTCGGTCTCCACCAGCATCAGCTCCGGCGGCGCCGCGGCGGCGGCCTCGCGCAGGGACTCGGCGCTGGCGAAGGTGACGTTGCCCGCGAAGCTCATGTAGTACCCGTGCTCGGCGCACACCTTGGCCATGGCCGCGTCGCCGGAGAAGCAGTGGAAGACCACCCTGTCCGGCGCGCCCTCCTCCTCCAGGATCCGCAGCACGTCCTCGTGGGCGTCGCGGTCGTGGATCATCACGGCCTTGCCGTGGCGCCTGGCGATGTCGATGTGGCGGCGGAAGGACTCCTCCTGGGCCCGCGCGCCCTCGGGGCCGGTGCGGAAGGTGTCCATGCCGGTCTCGCCGACCGCCACCACCTGGGGCAGAGCGGCCAGCTCGTCGATGGCGGCCAGCTGCGCCTCCAGCTCCGCCGTCCCGCCGGGCCGGCGGAGCTTGCCCGCCCAGTCGGTGTCGTCCACCTCCACGCCCGGGGCGCCGTCACCGTGCACGACGCGCGGCGCCTCGTTGGGGTGCAGGGCCACCGCCGCCCACACCCTGCCCGGGTGCGCGGCGGCCACCTCGGCCGCCCACCGCGAGGAGGCCAGGTCCACGCCCACCTGGACGAGCGGGGTCACCCCGGCGCCCTCGGCGGCGGCGATGATCTCCTCGACCTCCGGGGTCTGCATGTCCATGTGGGTGTGGCTGTCGGCGACCGGTACGCGCAGGGGTTCGGGTACCGGAGGGGGCGTCTGGTCGTTGCGCTCCCTGACCGCTCTGCCGCTGCGCTTTCCCATGCTCACGTTCCTCCACGAAGAAGCGCCGACGGGCGGTGCCCGCCGGCGCGGTCGTCCTTCTCTCCGCCGCGGCCGGAGCCTACTCGGCGGCGCCCTCCAGGCGGGCCAGCTCCTCGTCCACGACCGACTGGTCGAGCTTGGCGAACAGCGGCTCCGGGCGGCCGAGCGGGGTGCCCACCGCGATCGGCCGCGACTCCCAGCGCGCCTCGTTGTCGGCGTAGTCCCCGGTGATGACCGGGTACTCCACCTCCTCCTCCGAGCCGCCGATCGTGTCGCGCCCGGCGTCGATGCGCGGCATGCCCGTCCAGGTGCCGGTGCCGCCGAGCATCGCGTACACCTTGTTCGCCGACTCGGGCAGGTACGGGGTGAGCAGCGTGTTGGCGTCCTGGACCAGCTGGAGGGCCACGTGCAGCACGGTGGCCATCCGCTCGGGGTCGGTCTTCTTCAGCGCCCACGGAGCCTGGTCGGAGATGTACTTGTTGGCCTCGGCCACGGTGCGCATGGCCTCCTGCAGGCCCGCCTTGAACTGGGACCGCTCCAGCCGCTCGCCCACCCTGGCGAACGCGGCCCGCGAGTCCTCCAGCACCCGGCGGTCCTCGTCGGTCAGCTCACCGGCCGCCGGGATCTCGCCCAGGTTCTTGGCCGCCATCGAGATGGAGCGGTTGACCAGGTTGCCCCAGGCCGCCACCAGCTCGTCGTTGTTGCGGCGCACGAACTCGGCCCAGGTGAAGTCGGTGTCCTGCGTCTCGGGACCGGCGGCCATGATGTAGTAGCGCAGCGCGTCGGCGGAGTAGCGCTCCAGGAAGTCGCGCACGTAGATCACCACGCGCCGCGAGGAGGAGAACTTGCGCCCCTCCATGGTGAGGAACTCGCTGGAGACCACCTCGGTGGGCACCTTCAGCTCGCCCAGCGGGCCGGGCTCGCCGCCCCGGTCCCCCTCGCCGTCGTGGCCCAGCAGGATCGCGGGCCAGACCACCGAGTGGAAGACGATGTTGTCCTTGCCCATGAAGTAGTAGGACCGGGCCTCGTCGCCCTGCCACCAGCGGCGCCAGGCCTCGGGCTCACCGATGCGCCGGGCCCACTCCACCGACGCCGACAGGTAGCCGATGACCGCGTCGAACCACACGTACAGGCGCTTGTTGGCGTTGTCGCTCCAGCCCTCCAGCGGGACGGGCACGCCCCAGTTGAGGTCGCGGGTGACCGCGCGCGGCTGGAGGTCCTCCACCAGGTTCAGGGAGAACTTGAGGACGTTGGGGCGCCACTGCCCCTCCTTGCCCTTGAGCCAGGTGGTCAGGGCGTCGGCGAAGGCGGGCAGGTCGAGCATGAAGTGCTCGGTGTCCACGAACTCCGGCTTCTCGCCGTTGATCCGCGAACGCGGCGAGATGAGGTCGATGGGGTCGAGCTGGTTGCCGCAGTTGTCGCACTGGTCGCCCCGCGCGCCGTCGTAACCGCAGATGGGACAGATGCCCTCGATGTAGCGGTCGGGCAGCGTACGGCCGGTGGACGGCGACACCGCGCCCTTGGTCGTGTGGGCGAACACGTACCCGTTCTCGTGCAGCGCGGTGAACAGCTGCTGCGCGACGGCGTAGTGGTTGCCGGTGGTGGTGCGGGTGAACAGGTCGTAGGACAGGCCCAGGCCCACCAGGTCCTCGGCGATGATCCGGTTGTAGCGGTCGGCCAGCTCGCGGGGGGTCACGCCCTCCTGGTCGGCCAGGACCTGCACCGGGGTGCCGTGCTCGTCGGTCCCGCTGACCATCAGCACGTGGTTGCCCGACATTCGCTGGAAGCGGGAGAAGACGTCGGAGGGGACCCCGAAGCCGGACACGTGACCGATGTGGCGCGGTCCGTTGGCATAGGGCCAGGCGACCGCGGTCAGGATGTGACGATTCGACGACATGACCCAAGCCTAAAGGTACTGCCGCGCCGCGCTGAACTCCATTTCCCGCGCACGGCCCCGCGGTGCGCACGCGGCGCCGCGCACGCCGCGCCGGGCGCGGCTTCCCCGCGCGCGGTCCGGGGCACGGCGGCCCGGCGGTGCGACAGGGGCCGAAGGGACATTCCCCGGGGCTTGCCCCTACCCGTATGCTCTGCTGGACGAGCCGTGCGCCACCGGGACGCACGGTCGGGCAGCACTTCCCTCCCGGTCCTTCCCCGAGGCGGTGGTCACCATGGTTACCGGTGCCCTACCCCGCCCTGCCCGGCACACGACCGCGCTGCTGACCAGCGTGGTCCTGCTCGTCATCCTGTCCTTCCCCGTCGCCTCCGGCGGCGGGCAGCCGGCCGGCCCGCCCCTGCCGCCGCACGGCCTGCTCAGCGCCCCCGAGGGCGCCGCGGCCGCGGCGGCGGACCAGGAGCGGGTGACCCCGCGCGAACGCGCGGACCTGGCCGAGAACCCGATGGTCACCGTCGGGCCGCCCGCCTCCACGTGCGACCACCGGTCGGTGCTGCGCGACCTGCCCGACACCGTGCCCAGCAGCGCACTGCGCCTGGCGGTGTGGGACCAGCCCTGGTGGCCGCTCTCTCCCCCCGCGCCCGTTCCCGTCCCGGACCTGGACGCCCCCGGGGAGCTGCCGCCGACACGGGCTCCCCCTCCCACCGCGAACACCGCCATCTGACCATCCCCGCGCGTACCCCCCTGTCTCCGGCGTGCGTCGGGATCACCCGTATTCGCAGTGAAGAGGTACCAGGTCCTTGTCCAGTCAAACGGGAGCGGGCGCGCGTTGGACACGCGCCCTCATCTCCCTTCTCGTCATCCTCGTCGCGTTCGGCGCGGCGTGGTTCATCCCGCCGCGCCTGGGGCTCGACCTCAGCGGCGGCACACAGATCGTCCTGGAGACCCAGGACGGCCCCGAGGGCACACCCGCCAACTCCGAGAACACCGACCAGGTCGTCGAGGTGCTGCGCCAGCGCATCGACCGCCTGGGCGTGTCCGAGGCGACCATGTCGCGCTCGGGCGAGAACCGGATCATCGTCGAACTGCCCGGTGTGCAGGACCCGGCGGAGGCCGCGCAGATCATCGGCCAGACCGCCCAGCTGTCCTTCCACCCCGTGCTGGGCGTGGGCCAGGCCGGCGGCCAGGGCGTGCAGGCGCCCGCCCCGGGCGACTCCGCCAACGCCCCCCAGGCCACCGCGGACGAGGCGCGCGCCCCGTCCGACGCCGCGGCCGAGGGCGGTGACGGGGCCGCCGAGGGCGGCGGCGAGGAGATGACCCAGGAGCAGCTCGAAGAGCTCATGGCGCAGCAGGGCGGCATGGGAGGCATGGGCGGCCAGCAGCCCCCCGCCGGTCCCAGCGCGGAGAACCCCGAGGACGTCGTGATGACGCTCCCCGACTCCGACGGCACCCAGCTCCAGCTCGGCGAGACCGCCATCAAGGGCGACCAGGTGGCCAGCGCCGAGGCCGCGCTGGACAGCGTCAACCGCGCGCAGTGGACGGTCAACGTCAACTTCCGCGGCGAGGGCGCCGACCAGTGGACCGCGCTGACCGCCGACGCCGCCTGCTACGACCAGGGAGACCCGCGCCGCCGCGTGGCCATCGTGCTGGACGGGCAGATCATCTCCGCACCGGAGGTGAACCCGGAGTTCGCCTGCGACGTGGGCATGCCCGGCAACACCACCACCATCACCAGCCCCGACTTCACCAGTGAGACCGCCAACGACCTGGCCGTGCTGATCGAGGGCGGCTCGCTGCCGCTGCCGGTCACCGAGGTCCAGCGCCAGACGGTCGGCCCGACCCTGGGCGCCGAGGCCATCCAGGCCAGCGCCGTCGCCGCGATCCTGGGCCTGGCCTTCACCACGCTCTACATCACGCTGGTCTACCGGCTGGTCGGCTTCCTGGCCGCCCTGGCCCTGGGCTTCTACACGCTCATCGCCTACGGCGCCCTGGTCGCCATCAACGCCACACTGACACTGCCGGGTCTGGCGGGCTTCGTGCTGGCCATCGGTATGGCCATCGACGCCAACGTGCTGATCTTCGAACGCACACGTGAGGAACACCAGCGCCAGGCGAAGGTCTACGAGGCCAACAAGTCCGCCGGGCTCCAGGACGCCACCGAGGACGAGGCGGCCAGGGCCGAGTCCGGGGTGCTCACCCGCAAGCGGCGCCGGGCGGTGCCGCCGAGCCTGGAGAAGGCGTTCGTCGTGGGCTCCCGCAAGGCGTGGAGCGCCGTCCTCGACACCAACATCACCACGCTCATCGCCGCCGCCCTGCTGTTCTTCTTCGCCTCGGGCACCGTGCAGGGCTTCGGCGTGACCCTGAGCATCGGTACCCTCGTCTCGATGTTCTCCGCGCTGGTCATCGCGCGCGTGTTCGTCGAGTGGGCGGTGCGGCGCGCGGTCGTGCGCAAGCACCCGGCCGTCAGCGGCCTGAACCGCATCGGCGGCGTCCGCACCTGGCTGGTCGACAAGAACCCCGACCTCATGGGCCACCGCACCAAGGGCCTGATCGTGGCGGGTCTGATCGTGGCGGCCGCGGTCGCCGCGCCGCTGATCCGCGACACCAACCTCGGTGTGGAGTTCACCGGCGGCCGCGTGCTGGAGTACGAGGTCAGCGGCGGGGAGGGCGTCTCGGTCGACGAGGCCCGCTCCGTCATCTCCGCGCTGGACTTCCCCGGCTCGGACACGGCCGTGGTCCAGGAGTCCGGTGACGGCGACATCTCGGTGCGCACCGGCAGCATCTCCGACGACGACGCGGCCCGGATCGCCGACGCCCTGGACGAGCGGACCGGCGGCGTGGAACTGGTCAGCGACGAGCTGATCGGCCCGAGCATGGGCGACGAACTGCGCAACCGCGCGCTGATCGCCCTGGGAGCGGCCCTCGCGCTCCAGATGGTCTACCTGGCCTGGCGCTTCCGCTGGTCGTTCGGCGTGTCCACCATGCTGTCGCTGGCCTTCAACCTGGTCCTGGTGATCGGGTTGTTCATCTGGCTGGGCAAGCCGATCGACGGCGTGTTCCTCGCCGCGCTCCTGAGCGTCATCGGCTTCTCCGTCAACGACACGGTGGTGGTGTTCGACCGGGTGCGCGACGAGTGGGCCCGGGACGAGAAGTCGAAGTTCTCCGAGATCGCCAACCGCGCGGTGCTCAACACCCTGCCGCGTACCGTCAACACCTCCATCGGCGCGCTGATCATCCTGGGCTTCCTGACCTTCCTCGGCGGGTCCTCGCTCCAGGACTTCTCGATCGCCATGCTGGTGGGTCTGGTGACGGGCGTCCTCTCGACGATCTTCGTCGCCGTCCCGCTAGCCATCTGGCTCCAGAGGTGGGACAAGACCGACCCGCCCCACGTGGTCAAGGAGCGCAAGGCCAAGCAGAAGGTGGCCGCCAAGGCCGCCCGCGAGGCCGACGACGGCGCCGTCGTCTAGCGCCGCGCACGGGTTCCCGGCCGCGGGGCCGGGAACCCGCCGCGTCTCACACGGCCCGCCGAGCCGCCTCCGGGCGGCGCGGCGGGCCGGACGGAGAGGGCCCCGGGGACGCGCGTCCCCGGGGCCCTCTCCTGTGCCGGGTCAGGACGTCTGGACCGCGACCGGCGCGCCCTCGGAGGCCTGTACCAGGACGAAGCCCTGGCCCTCGAAGGAGAGCTGGAGCGCCTCGCCGCTGCCCCGGCCGATGAGCGCGCCCGCCTTGACCGTGCGGCGCACGCCCGTGCTCAGCGAGCTGGACCAGGCGACCGCGGAGTCGGTGTCCACGAAGGTCGGCTGGTCGACGTTGATCAGCACCGGGGCGCCGTGGCAGGCGATGGCCACCCTGCCCCGGCCGCTGAAGACCGTGTTGAAGAGGCCGCCGGCGGCCATGCCCGCGCCCTCCACACGGCGGATGTCCCAGTTCAGCCCGGCCTCGAAGGCGAGCACGTTGTCGCCGTTGACCGTGAGGTGGTCGTCCTCCAGGTCCACCAGGTGCACGTCCCAGGCGTCGCGGGCCAGGAACACGTCGCCGCGCCCGGACACCTTCATCAGCGGCAGCCCCTCGCCGGTGAAGGCCTTCTTGAAGAACTTGCTGACGCTGCCGGACCCCTCGTAGGAGAAGTCGACCTGGCCCTGGTAGGCGACCATGGCGCCCTGACGGGCGAAGAACTCGCCGTTGAGGCCCACCCGGAGCATCTTGTGGTTCTGGAGGTGCATACCCGGCTGGCTGGTCTCCTGGGCCTGCTGGAAGAGGTGGCTTCGCATGAACGTGTTCCCCATCGACGGTCTGGCTGGTGCACCTGGTCAGACGCCCCGGAAACGGAAAGGTTCCGCCACGGGCGAGCCGTTTTCGGTCAGTCGGCGGACACGACCCCGTGCACCAGGTCGTAGACCCGGCGCTTGGGAACACCGAACTCCCTGGCCACACGGGTGATCGCCTCCTTGCGGCGCACGTCCTCCTCCTCCAGGTCCGAGACCGCGGCGACCAGGTCGGCGTCCCCGACCGTCCCGGGGTCGCGGCGGGCGCCCTCCACCACGAGGGAGATCTCGCCCCGCACGCCCTCGGCGGCCCAGGCCGCCAGCTCCCCGAGTCCGCCCCGGCGCACCTCCTCGTAGGTCTTGGTCAGCTCCCGGCACACGGCGGCGCGCCGGTCGGCACCGAAGACCGAGGCCATCGCCTCCAGGGTGGCGGCGACGCGGTGGGGGCTCTCGAAGAACACCATCGTGCGGCGCTCGGCCGCCAGGTCGGCCAGGTAGCCCGACAGGCCCTTGCGGGGAGGGAAGCCCTCGAAGCAGAAGCGGTCGGTGGGCAGGCCCGAAACCACCAGCGCCGTGGTGACGGCGGACGGGCCCGGGATGGCGGTCACCGGGATGCCCTCTCCCGCGCAGGCGGCGGCCAGCCGGTAGCCGGGGTCGGACACCCCCGGCATCCCGGCGTCGGTGACGACGAGGACGTCGCTGCCCGCGCGCAGGTCGCCGAGCAGCTCGTCGGTGCGGCGGCTCTCGTTGGCGTCGTAGTAGGACACGACCCGGGCGCCCGCCTCCCCGCCCAGGCGCACGTCCGCGCGGGAGGCGAACTGGCGTAGCCTTCGGGTGTCCTCGGCCGCGATGACGCGGGCGCCCTCCAGGGCGCGCAGCAGCCTGGGCGGCGCGTCCTCCACGTTCCCGATGGGCACACCGGCGAGTGTCAGAGTTCCCGTCCCCGCACTCGTCCCAGCTCCACCCTCAACCACTGTGATCCCCGTCCTGTCGCGCTACGGTTGGCTCGTCACGCCATCCGAAACCTGGTTTCGTGGTCCGTCCGCAAAGGACAACCATCTCCGACCCCAACCTACGAGCCGAGATGACCACCACCGCACCTTTCTCCGAGGCAGAGCCCTCGCCCCCGCCGCGGTCGGCGCGGATCCGCGCCCGCTTCCTGCCCGTCAACCCCGCGCCCCGCTGGCTGGGCTGGCTTGGCGCCTTCGCCGTCGCGCTGTTCGCCGGGGTGCTGAGGTTCTTCAACCTCGGCCAGCCCGACCGGATCTACTTCGACGAGACCTACTACGCCAAGGACGCCTACGGGCTCTGGAACTTCGGCTACGAGCACGAGACCGTCGAGGAGCCCGTCGAGGCCGACGACCTGCTCGCCCAGGGGTACCAGGACATCTTCACCGGCACGGGCGACTTCATCGTGCACCCGCCGGTGGGCAAGTGGATGATCGCCCTGGGCGACTGGCTGTGGTCGCTCCTGCCGTTCGGCACGACCATGACCCCCGAGGCCTGGCGGTTCGCCTCCGCCGTGGCCGGGGTGCTCTCGGTCCTCATCCTGGTGCGGCTGGCCACGCGGATGACCCGCTCGGTGCTGCTGGGCTGCACGGCGGGGCTGATCATGGCGCTGGACGGCCTGCACTTCACGCTGAGCCGCATCGCCATGGTGGACATCTTCCTGACCCTGTGGATCCTGGCCGGGTTCGCCTGCCTGGTGATCGACCGGGACGGCACCCGGGAGCGGATGGCCCGCCTGGCGGAGGCGGGAGGGGACCTGGCGGCGGTGGGCTGGCTGGGGATGCGCTGGTGGCGGCTGGCGGCCGGTCTGTGCTTCGGCATGGCGGTGGGCACCAAGTGGTCGGCCCTGTTCTTCGTCGCGGCGTTCGGCCTGCTCACGGTGGCGTGGGACTACGGGGCCCGCAGCAGCGTCGGCCAGCGCGGCTTCTTCTGGCGGTGGCTGGGCATCGACGCCGTCCCGGCGTTCGTGCAGACCGTGGTGGTCGCGGGGGTCGTCTACCTGGTCTCGTGGTCGGGGTGGCTGTTCACCCGCGGCGGCTACAACCGCGGCTACGCGGACGGCATGGCGCCCGAGTGGGTGCCCGGGTTCCTGCGGCCGCCGGTGGAGGCGCTGTGGAGCCTGGTGGACTACCACCAGCGGATGATGACCTTCCACACCGACCTGACCAGCGACCACGCCTACATCTCCGCGCCGTGGGAGTGGCTGGTCATGCGCACCCCGGTGATGTTCCACTACAACGGCGAGGTCGCCTCGTGCGACACGGGCGACTGCGTCACCTCCGTGGTCTCCATCGGCACGCCGGTCATCTGGTGGTCCAGCCTGCTCGCGCTGGCGGTGATGCTCGGCTGGTGGGTGACCTTCCGCGACTGGCGGGCCGGGGCGGTGCTGCTGGCCGTGGCCGCGGGGTGGCTGCCGTGGTTCGCCTACCCGGACCGGCCCATGTTCCTGTTCTACGCCGTCCCGCTGCTGCCCTTCCTGGTCCTGGCGATCGTGCTGGCACTGGGCCTGGCGATGGGCGCCGGGGAGGACAGTCCGCGCTTCGCCCCCTACACGCGCGCGGTGGGCGGCATCGTCTACGGCGTGGTCCTGCTGTTGATCGTGGCCAATTTCGCCTACTTCTACCCGGTGTTGTCGGCGTATCCGATCGACGAGGGTATGTGGCGTGAACGCATGTGGTTCGACGTGTGGATCTACGGCAACGGCGGTTAGTGAACGGCGCCCCGGCGCGCCCGTGTTCGCCGCGCCCCATTAGTGGTCCGGCGAACGGAAATCAACAGCTGCGAGTAGCCGAAACAGGACAGGGAAAGAGCGCGATTCCCGTGTGGAAGGCCTCGGCAGGGCAGCACCCTCCCTGGTAATGTCGGCAACTGGTTGCTGTTGTAGTTTCCATGGATGCCCGGGGCGCCTCGCGGAACTTCACGTGGGCGCTCGCCGGTGCGGGATTCACCCGTCGGTCAGGCGCCCGGCGGCCCGGGGCCAGCAGGGTGCGGCCCCGCAGTAGTCCCCAAGGGAGTGCACATGGCTCAGGGCACCGTGAAGTGGTTCAACTCTGAGAAGGGTTTCGGGTTCATCGCCGTAGAGGGCGGTCAGCCCGACGTGTTCGTCCACTACTCGGCGATCTCGGGCACCGGCTTCCGGAACCTGGAAGAGGACCAGAAGGTCACCTTCGACATCATCCAGGGCCCCAAGGGCCCGCAGGCCGCTGACGTCAAAGCGGTATAGAGCCGTCCTTTCCACGCGGTCGACGGAATTCCCGGTCGCCCGACGGCACCTTCCGCGTCCGCTTTCCCTTACTTGACGGCGCACCCGAGCAGCCGGGACCGGGTGGAGCGCCCGCGCCCAGCCCTCCGCTCGCCGAGCGGGGGGCTGGCCCGTGTCCACCCCTTTGCGGACGACCGGGGTGAGGTTACCCAAGCCTCCCGATACCGGTTAACCTGCTTGAAGCCGGTCGGTACACCGAAGGACTGAGGTCGCGCATGTTCAACATCAGCGGAGGAGAGTTCGTCGTCCTCCTCCTGCTCGCGCTGCTGATCTTCGGTCCGGACCAGCTGCCCAAGGCGGCCCAGCAGGTGGGCAGGGTGCTGCGCCAGCTGCGGACGATGGCCAACTCCGCGTCCAACGACATCCGTGAGGGGCTGGGCCCGGAGTTCAAGGACTTCGACGTGCAGGACCTCAACCCCCGGCGCTTCGTGCAGAAGCACTTCTGGGAGGAAGAGGAGCAGGAGAGCAAGCCCGCGGCCCGGCTGAACGGCAAGCGCCCTCCCTTCGACGACGAGGCCACCTGACGCGGGCCCCCGGCCAGCGCCCCTCCCGCGCCCCGACCAGCGGCCTCACCCCACGAGCATGAGCACGAACAGGGCCAGGCCCAGCAGGATCACCGAGCCCACGATGATCGCGGGGGACCCGAAGGCCAGCACCAGGACCTCCACCGCCAGCGCTCCGCCGAAGGCCCCGGCCAGCCAGGGCCAGCGCGGGCCCGGCTCCCAGCCGTGGCGGCGCTCGCGGTTGAGCGTGATCAGGAACGCGCCCCCGATGATCAGCCAGAACACCAGGTGGGCGAGCGCGCGGGTCTGCGGATCGACGTAGTCCGCCATCCCGCCGACCACCATCACGTAGGTCGTCGTTCCCGCGAGCAGCCGCCAGTGCCCGCCGGTCCTGCGGGCGGGGATGACCTTGCGCCGGGCCGGTGTGGTGCGCCGGAAGCGCTCCGCCGCGACCGCGGGCTCCTCCTCCACCGGTTCGACCGTGGTCTCACGCGGTCCGGGAGGCGGGGGCTCGGGGGGCGGGGGCTCGTATCCCCCCACGGGTGCGGCCTCCGGCGGTGGCCGGTGCTCCTCCGCCGGGGACACGGGGTCCCCCGGCGTGGCCAGGGGGTCCTGCGGCGGGGACTCTTCGGGGTGGTATCCGCCGGGGTACTTCGGGGAGTCGGACACGGTCCGCCCCTTCACGGTCGCGCGGTGGGCCCCTGCCGGGGCCGGGGTTCGGTGTCCGGATCCCTACCCGGTGCCGCGCTCGGTCAAATCCCCGTCCCGGCGCCTTCCGGGGGCGGTGCGGACCGGACGGTGGAGGCGGGGACGAGGAAAGGACCCGACCGGTCCTCGGGGGTCCGGTCGGGTCCCTGTGCCGGGGTTCGGCGGAACCCTTTCGGCGGACTGGTTACAGCCAGGCCCACCCGTTGTCACGGGCAGTAATCACGCGCGTGGTCATGGCATCTACCTTTCGTGTGGCTTCCAGCCCATCCCACGACCACGATGGCGTAGAGCGCTCTCGGTCCGCAAGCCCCATGGGCGAATGTTCATCATTTTATGGCACGGACACCGCCGAAGCCCGCTGAAGCATGGCCCGAATAGCCGAATCCTGGCTTGTCTTCCCAGCTCAGAAGGGCTTTCATTACCGCTGACAGAACAACTTCCAGCTTGGCGGCCTGCCAAAACAAGACATCAGCCAGGTCAAATCAACACCATGAATATAACGGAGAGCGACGGCGTTCCCATTTCTCCGGGGCGGGAAATCCGGATATCCGGCGGCGCGTTTGGGCGCGACCCCGGAGATCAACACGGGCTGTTACCAGGGAGAACCTACTGAACCTAATGTCGGAAAGCAGAGCTATGCCAGCTTTGCACCATCACATCCGTTCTGTCTGAACGTGACTCTGCGTCATGGCGCCTTCGTCCCCCCTCCGCGGGCGCGCCCGCGGAGGGGGAGTCCCCAGAGCACGTGTTTCGGTCATGTACAAAACCGCATATCCCACTTCCCTCTTCCCGGGCCCATGGTGGCGGCACCCTTCCACGCCGTTCCCGCGGTGTCGTTCGCACCGTTTCCCGCGGGTGCGACCGGGGTAGCGGGCGGTGAGTTCGTCCGTTACCACTCCGCTCACCGAGCGCACATGAGACAATGGGCAGCCCCAGCAGGAGGTCTCCATGCGCATCCGTCTCCCCCGGCCGGCCCTTCTCCTCCTGGCCGGCGGTTGGACATGCCCGCACCGCGTCCGCCCGGACAGACCCGGGTACCCGGTGCGTGAGAGCCCGTCACACGGCCAGGGGCGGGACGGGTAGGAGATCCATGAGCGCACACCCCCTCTTCCCCGCCCAGACCCCCTGTCCCGGGGAGCCCGCCGCTCCGGCCGCCCCGATCCGCGCCATGGTCGTGGACGACCACGCGCTGTTCCGCCGGGGCCTGGTGTCGGTCCTGGACGAGGAGCCCGACATCGACGTGGTCAGCGAGGCCAACGACGGGGAGGAAGCCGTTCGCCTGGCCGCCGAGCTGCGTCCGGACGTCGTCATCATGGACGTGATGATGCCGCACACCAGCGGCATCGACGCCTGCTCGCGCATCCGTGAGGCGGTGCCGCACACCAGGTTCATCATGCTGACCATGAGCGACGACGAGAGCGACCTCTTCGACGCGCTCAAGGCCGGGGCCACGGGCTACCTGCTCAAGGCCATCTCGGTGACCGAACTCGCCGAGGCGGTGCGCGCCATCGTCAAGGGCGACTCGTTCATCAACCCGGCGATGGCGACCAAGCTCATCGGGGAGTTCGCCGAGCTGGCCAAGCAGGAGAGCGCCCCGCCCAGCCGCACGACCATCCCCGAGCTGACCCGGCGCGAGACCGAGGTGCTCAAGCTGCTGGCCCGCTCCCTGAACAACCGGGAGATCGGGGAGCGGCTGTTCATCACCGAGAACACCGTCAAGAACCACGTCCGCAAGATCCTGGAGAAGCTCCAGGTGCACTCGCGCACCGAGGCCGCCATCTACGCCGTCCGGGCCGAGTACGTCTCCGGGCGCTGAGGCCTTCCGGCCGGGTCGGGCCCCAGCGGTCGGCGGACGGCCGCCAGCCGGACGCTGGAGCCCGTCCGGCGTCAGCAGCGCCACGAGTCCCAGGAGTACCGAGAACGCCCGCGTGGACGCGTCCTGTGCGCGGCGGGCGCGCAGGGACGCCGGGCGGGCCTACTCCCCCTCGGAGGGGCCCCGGCCCGCGGCGGAGGGGCCGAAGAGCAGCCCGGCGCTGCGGCGGGTGACGGTGAGCAGGTCGGCGTCGCGGAACAGGTCCCCGAACCCCGAGCCCTCCAGGTTCCCCGTGAGGGAGAGCGTGGCGATGCCGTGCACGACCGACCAGCCCGCGACCATGGCGGCGGCCGCGTCCTCGACCTCCCGGCCCTCCTGGGCCAGGGAGTCCACACCGGCGCGGAGCTCGTCGAAGGCCGCCGTGCGCGCCGCGTTCAGCTCGGCGTCGTCGTCGCTCAGCAGGCTGGGGGCGAACATCACGTCGAAGTGCGCCGGGTGGCCGGTCGCGAAGCGCACGTACTCCACGCCCGCCTCCAGGAAGCCCCCGCCGGACTCGCGGTTGGCCCGCAGCCGCGCGGCCAGTTCGCGGAAGCCCTCGGTGGCCAGGGCGTTGAGCACGCCCTCACGGCTGCCGAAGTGGTGCCGGGGGGCGGTGTGGCTGACCCCGAGTTCGAGTGCCAGCGAGCGCAGGCTGAAGGAGTAGGGCCCCTCCCTGGCGATGACCTCGGCCGCCTTCTCCAGGACGGCGGCCCTGAGGTTCCCGTGGTGGTATCCGTGTGCCATGGCTCCGCACCCTACGACGGCGGGTTTCCACTGTAAAGATTGCGGAGGCCTGCCCCGCCGCGAAGGCGGGGAGTACGCTGGACGGGTACCGGCCGCCCCGCGACAGGGGATAGCCGCTTCGCCGGTGACACTCGGGGCTCCGGTCCGGAAACGACCTCCCGCCGCAGGGAACAGCAGCACCGCCTCCGGACCGGGGCCCGTCCGGCTGTACGCGCCGGGGCGCCGTGCGGGCCCCTCCGCGCCGGGGAAGAGCACGGGACCGCCGCCGGAGATCTCCCGGGGACGTCCCCCGGAACACGGCGAAGGCCCCTCCCGAACCCGGAAGGGGCCTTGCTGTCTGCGGTGGAGCTATGGGGATTTGAACCCCAGACCCCCTCGATGCGAACGAGGTGCGCTACCGGACTGCGCCATAGCCCCGAAGACGAGATCCACATTAGCAGGAAACCCGGAGTGGTCCGAACCGGCTTCTCCCGGTTCGGTCCGGAGGGGACGCGGCCCCGGCCCGAACCGTTCCCGGTCCGGAGCCGGACCGGTCCCGGACCGGATCAGTCCCCGGCCGCCCGCAGCCGGGCGTCCGCGTACTGGTCGTAGACCTGGCTGCGCCGCTCCTTGAGGGCGATCACCTCGGCCTCGCGCTCGGCCTCGCGCCGCCGCTCCGCCTCGTCGCGGCGGGCGCGCAGGACCTCACGGCGGCGGGCCCGCAGGGCCGCCTCCCTGCGCTCGGCGTCGGCCTTGGCGGCCTCACGGAGCAGGACCAGGTGTCCGGCGAACAGCAGCACCGGCGGGACGGCCGCCCACCAGGGCCCCAGCCCGAGGGCCACGGCCACGAGGGTGGCGGCGTTCACCAGGATCAGCGTCGTGGTGCGACGGCGGCGGCGGGCGATGACGCGGGCGCGCGGCCCCGACTCGGCGCGGTAGCGCCCCGGGCGCGGCGCGTCCCCGGCGGGCCCGGGGGCGTTCGCCGGTGCGGTGTCGTGGTCGTCGCGGCGCAGGACCCGGGTCTCCGTGGCGTCCGGGTCCTCCGCACGCCCCTCGGCGTCCTCCCCGGCCTCGTCGGCCTCGGTCCCCGCGGGTTCCTCGTCCTCCCGCGGGTCCTCGTGGAAGGTGTCGGGGTCCTTCCGCAGCAGCATCGGCACCAGGACTATGAGCCACACCACCACGATGGCCAGGTACAGAGGAGAGCTGCTCATCACCCCTCCTCACGATGACGGCCACTGGACGTTGATCGACACCTCGTCGACACCGCGCCGCGTGGTGCCCCCGGGGACGGAGACGTCCCGCCGGGGAGCGCCGCACCCGTCCCTCCCCGGACCCGGGGAGTTTCCGGTGCGCCATATCCACGCGTTGCCCGCATCGTCAATGCGTCTATGTTCCGCACGGTACGACCCCGTGTCCATAAATGCGCCACATTCTGACCGGAGTGTCGCAAGATTGTGGACTCTCAGTTTCGGACGCCCTGACCCCGGGGGTGAAAGTACAGGTCAGCCAACGACTGCGGAGTGCAGTCCCAATTCAACGCAAAGTAATGATTCAATGTCACTAAAGTCAGGTTTAAGTTCCGGATGCTTCTGCGATGTTGGCACGTTCAGTTCGGCTCCGGGTACGGACTCGCCGGATCGTGTGGATCCCGGCCGCCGTTCGGGCCCTGTGGCCCCAAAGCGGAACCAGGGCCGGAACCGGGTTCCCCGGACGGTCCGGAAGAAGAGGACTCGTGGCGCCACCGGTACATCAGCCCCCGGGGGACCTCCTCAGCGGTGATCGCGTAGCAGATGTGGTCGCGCCAGGCCCCGTCGATGTGCAGCTGCCTCCTGCGCACGCCCTCGTCGCGAAAGCCCAGCTTGGCGACCACGCGTCTGCTCGCCCGGTTCTCGGGCCGGACGTTGGCCTCGATCCGGTGCAGCCCGACGCGGAAGAAGGAGTGGTCCACGGCCAGCGCGACCGCGGTCGGGGTGATGCCGAGCCCGGCGTGGGCGCTGTCGATCCAGTACCCGACCTGCGCCGACCGGGCCGAGCCCCACACGATGGCCCCCACCGTGATCTGGCCGACGAACCTGTCGCCGTAGAGGACCGCCCAGGGCATGGACAGGCCCTGCCTGGCCTCGTGGCGGATGGACTGGAGCATCGAGACGTAGGGGGTGAGCCCGGTGGTGCGCAGCGGCATCTCCGGATAGGTGGGCTCCCAGGGGCGCAGCCACTCCTCGTTGCGCGAACGCGTGTCCCGGAGCGCCGCGGCGTCGCGGAGCCGCAGTGGCCGGAGTACGACCGAACCCTCCTGGAGGGTGACGGGCCACCCATGTCTGCGATTCACGACCGTCCCTTCGATGCCCTCGGCACCGTAGCCCAGCGCTGCGACACCGGACGCGGAGGCGTCGGGTTCCCGTCGCCGGTGACGGGCTCCAGTATTCCACTCCCCGGGACGCGGCATGGCTGCGGTAGCCCCAGCGGACAAGAATCGGCTGATTCTTAACTCCAATACTCCCGTACCGAAAACCGGCCCTGTCCCAAGGAATTCTCAACGGTCGGAATGCCCGGGATGTGATTCCGGTCATTGTCCGGTGTCATTCGGAGCGGGCGTGGTCGCCTCCGCGCAGCTGGTCCACCGCGTGCCGCAGCACCGGCGCCAGCACCTCCATCCCGTCGGCGGCACCGCCCCGGGAGCCGGGCAGGTTGACCACGAGCATCCGGTGCCCCGCGCGCTCGGCGACCCCGGCCAGGCCGCGCGACAGGATCGCCGTGGGCACGCCCTTGTCCCGGCCCGCCGCACGCAGCGCCTCGGCGATCCCGGGGATCTCGTAGGACAGCAGAGCGCGCGTCACCTCGGGCGTGTGGTCGTGCGGGGTCAGACCGGTCCCCCCGGTGGTGACGACGGCGTCGAGCCGCTCGTCCAGGGCGCGGCCGATGGCCTGAGCCACCGGTTCGCCGTCGGGGACCACCCATGGCCCCACGACCTCGCAGCCGATCCCGCGCAGCCCCTCGGCCACGACCGGTCCGGAGCGGTCCGGGTACACTCCCGCCGCCGCCCGGTTGGACGCCGTGACGACCGCCACGCGGGGGACGGGGGCGTCAGTCACCACGCCTCCAGTGGCCCTTCCTGCCTCCGGTCTTCTCCTCGACGCGCACCCCGGTGACCTCGGCCGCGGGGTCGATCGCCTTCACCATGTCCACCAGCCCCAGGGCCGCGGCCATGACGCAGGTGAGCGCCTCCATCTCCACGCCGGTGCGGTCGGCGGTGCGGACCGTGGCCCGGATGTCCACGCCCGCGTCCACGACGGTGAGGTCCACGTCCACTCCGTGCACGGCGATGGGGTGGCACAGGGGCACCAGGTCGGGGGTGCGCTTGGCCGCCTGGATCCCGGCGATGCGGGCGACGGCCAGGGCGTCGCCCTTGGGCACCTCTCCCCCGCGCAGGGCGGCGACGGCCTCGGGGCCGAGCAGCACCCGGCCCGACGCGGTGGCGGTGCGCGCGCTCACCGTCTTCTGCGAGACGTCGACCATGCGGGCGGCGCCGGATCCGTCCAGGTGGGTGAACCCGGAGGGGTGGTCGGCCCCCTCCCGCCGTGGGGTGTCGGTCATGGGCCCGCCAACTCCTCCGCTCGGAACGCGGGACGCGGCCGGTCGGCCGCGTCCGGGCGCGCCGGAGCGCGCCACCACGACCGTACGGCACTCCCGGGGCACCCGCTCCACGGGTCCGCGGACCCGGTCGGGCGCGGCTCAGGCAGGTTCGGGCAGGCGCACCACCTCGACGCGGCTGCCCGCGGCCAGTTCGGTCACCTCCTCGGGCACCACCACGAACGCGTTGGCCCCGGCCAGGGCGGACAGCTGGTGCGAGCCCTGGTGCGCGGCCGGGGACACCGTGGACTCGGCGTCGCGCCCGTAGGGGGACTCCTCCAGCACCGCGCGCAGGAAGGAGCGGCGCCCGGGCGGGGAGGTGACCGGCGAGGTGAGCAGGGCGCGCATGCTCGGCAGCGGCCGGGGGTCGAGCCCGCGCAGGCGGCGCAGCGCGGGCCGGACGAAGACCTGGAAGGACACGAAGGCGCTCACCGGGTTGCCGGGCAGCGTGATGATGGGGGTCCGGTCCGGGCCGATCACGCCGAAGCCCTGGGGCTTGCCCGGCTGCATCGCCACCTGGACGAACTCCACGGTGCCCTCACGGGTGAGCACCTCCTTGACCACGTCGTGGGCGCCCATGCTCACGCCGCCCGTGGTCACCACGATGTCGGCGCGCACCAGCAGGTCGTCCAGCGTGTCGCGCACCGTCTGCGGGTGGTCGCCCACGAACCCGTGGCGGTGCACCTCGCACCCGGCGTCGCGCGCGGCGGCGGCGATCATGAAGCTGTTGGACTCCCAGATCTGGCCGGGGCCGAGCGGACGCCCGGGCTCGACCAGCTCCTCGCCGGTGGAGAGCACCATCACGCGGGGGCGGGCGTAGACCGGCACCGAGCGGCGCCCGACGGCCGCCAGGACGCCCATCTCCCCCGGGCCGACGCGTACGCCCGGCCGCAGCACGGTGGCGCCCGCGGTGACGTCGTCCCCCGCGCGGCGCACGGCGTTGCCCTCCTTCACCGGCCGGTCGAAGGTCACGCTGGCCGTGCCGCCGTCGGTCCACTCGACCGGGACCACCGCGTCCGCGCCCGAGGGCATGGGCGCGCCGGTCATGATCCGGGCGGACCTACCCGGCAGGACCGCGGTCGGGGAGGGGTCGCCCGCCGGGATGTCGGCCACGACCGGCAGCCGCACGGGGTGGTCCGGCGAGGCCGACTCCAGGTCCGCGGCGCGCACCGCGTACCCGTCCATGGACGAGTTGTCGAAGCCCGGCAGCGAGACGGGCGAGGTGACGGCCTCGGCCAGCACGGCGCCGTGTGCCTGGAGCAGGTCCAGCTCGGTCGGCACGGGGTCGGGGATGAGTGCCAGGACATCGGCGATGTGCTGTTCGACGCTCTTCACGGGGGTTCCTCCCGGTTCGCGGTTCCTGTGGTGGCCCCGCCTCCCCTCCCTCAGGAGACGGCTCGCGCCCCATTCTTGCCGCGTCCGGCCCCGTATGCGGTGCGCCGGGCCCCGGTCGGGGCGCTCGGGAGTCCCGGTCAGGGGCGCTGGGCCCGCGCGCGGTCGACGAAGTCGCTCAGCCAGGGCAGCAGTTCGTCGGCGAGGTCGGGGCGCCGGCAGGCGAAGTCCACGACCGTGCGGATGTAGTCGGCCTTGTTGCCGGTGTCGTAGCGGCGGCCGCGGAAGAGGACGCCGTGCACCGTGCCGCCGTCCTCGGGCTTGCGCCGGGCCAGCTCGCGCAGGGCGTCGGTCAGCTGGATCTCACCGCCCCGGCCGGGCGGGGTCTCGTGCAGGACGGGGAAGACCGCCGGGTCGCAGACGTAGCGGCCGATGATCGCCCAGCGGCTCGGCGCCTGCTCGGGGGCGGGCTTCTCGACCAGGTCGGTGACGGTGACGACGTCGTCCTCGTCGGTGGGCTCGATGCCCGCGCACCCGTACAGGGACACCTGCTCGGGCTCCACCTCCATGAGGGCGACGACGCTGCCGCCGTGGCGCTCGCGCACCTCGATCATGCGGCGCAGCAGGTCGGCGGACTCGATGAGGTCGTCGCCCAGCAGGACGGCGAAGGGGTTGTCACCGACGTGCGCCTGCGCGCACAGCACCGCGTGGCCCAGGCCGCGCGGCTCGCCCTGGCGGACGTAGTGCACCTGGGCGAGGTCGCTGGACTCGCGCACCGAGCGCAGCCGGGCGTCGTCGCCCTTGGCCTCCAGCGCCTCCTCCAGCTCGTAGGCCCGGTCGAAGTGGTCCTCGATGGAGCGCTTGCTGCGGCCCGTGATCATCAGGACGTCCTGGAGGGAGGCGGCCACCGCCTCCTCCACGACGTACTGGATCGCGGGCTTGTCCACGATCGGCAGCATCTCCTTGGGCGTGGCCTTGGTCGCGGGCAGGAAGCGCGTGCCCAGGCCCGCGGCGGGTACGACCGCCTTCGTGACGGACACGGAACCGGAGGGTCGCTTGTGGTCGGTGGAGTCGTTCATGTCGGCACTTTAGGCCAGCGGTCGGCCGTCTCCGCGCCTGCACACACAGGAGGGCGCCAAGAAGTACGGATGGTTTCGGGTGGCGGAGGGTGGACCGCCACCGCTTGTTCACCGCACGGGGCAACCGGCCGGGTCGGGGCGGTGCCACACTGGGGCCATGGGCGAGAACGGACTGCGTGAGGCCAAGGCCGGGCTGCGGAGGGGTTTCCTGGAGCGGCGGCGCGCCCGGGGTCCCGAGGAGCGCGCCCGGGCCGGGTCGGCGGTCCGCGACGCGCTGCTGGACGTCCCGTGGCTGGCCATGGGCGGGACGGTCGCCTGCTACTACTCCGTGGGCGGCGAGCCGGACACCCGCAAGCTGGTGGCGGCGCTGTGGAAGCGCGGCGCCTACGTGCTGCTGCCCGTGTTCCTGCCCGGCGGCGAACTGGACTGGGCGGCCTTCGACGGGCCGGACTCCCTGGCCCCGGCCGGTCACGGGCTGCTGGAGCCCGTGGGCCGCCGCTACGGGCCCGACGCGCTGGCCCGGGCCGACGCGGTGGTCTGCCCGGCCGTGGCCGTGGACCGGCGGGGGACGCGCCTGGGGCGCGGCGCCGGGTGCTACGACCGCGCGCTGGCCCGCAAGGGCCCGCACACCCCGGCGATCGCCCTGGTCCACGACGAGGAGTTCGTGGAGTCGCTGCCCGCCGAGCCGCACGACCGGCCGGTGGACGCCGTGGTCACCCCGTCCGGCGGGGTGCGGGTCCTCGGCGCGGGCGTGTGGCCGGGCGGACTGGCTGAGCGGGAGCGGCTGAGCCGGCAAGGACTGAGCGGGAGCGGCTGAACGAGAGCGGCCGGACCGCGGGGGCGGGAGGCGCGGGGCGGGATTAACCCGGGCCCCGGGGGCGTTGTCGCTGGCGGTCGCGCTCCGGCGGCGCCCGGCGTCCGGCCGCTCGCGCCCCCGCACCGGTCCCCGTGGGCGAGGCCCTGTCACGGCTCCGGTCGGCGAGCGCGTACTATTTAGCAGTCAACGGGCGAGAGTGCCAGCAAGGAGGACCCGAACAGTGCCTACGTACCAGTACGCGTGCACCGAGTGCGGCGCCCAGATGGAGGTCGTGCAGAGCTTCAGCGACGACGCGCTGACCGTCTGCCCCGAGTGCGAGGGCCGCCTGCGCAAGGTGTACTCCGCCGTGGGCATCGTCTTCAAGGGCTCCGGCTTCTACCGCACCGACAGCGGCAAGTCCTCCAACAGCTCCGTGCTGACCGGCTCGGGCTCCACCGAGGGCAAGGACAGCGGGAACTCGGGCTCCACCGACTCCTCCGCCGCGTCCTCCACCTCCTCGGACGCCAAGGGCTCCTCCTCGGACACCACCACCAGCAGCACCACGGCCAAGGCCGCCAGCACCAGCGCCACCGCCGCGACGAGCTGACCGCCGGGCCGTTGACCGCCCACCGCGCCGCCGACCCCTCGGCGGCGCGCGGCATGTCCGGCCCCGGCGCGGGTGCGCCGGGCAGCCGCCCGCCGCGTCCCCGCCCGGACGCCCCGGTGCGCGGCCCGCGCGATCGGGCCTGTGGACAACCTCCGAACGGCCCCTCCGCGGCCTAGCGTTGAGGTCATGACCAACGCCGCACCCCCGCCCTACCGGCACCGTCGCGCGCTCACCCGGCTCCTGGACCGGCACCGGCGCGTCGTCGCCGCCCTCCTGGCCGCCGCCGCGCTCCTCAGCGCCGTCCTGGCCGTACGCCCCGCGCCCGTACCCGTCACCCGGGTCCTGGTCGCCTCCCGCGACCTCGGCGCCGCGGACCCCCTCACCGAGGGCGACCTCACCGCCCGGGACCTGCCCGCCGGCTCCGTGCCGGGCGGCGCGCTCGCGGCCGACACCGCGACCGCCGGGCTCCGTCTCAACGCCCCGGTACGCCGGGGGGAGGTGATCACCGACGCCCGGCTCGCCGACCCTCCCGCGCGGGCCTACGGCCCCGGCCTGGTCGCCGTTCCGGTGCGGGTGGCCGACCCCGGCGCGGTGGGCCTGCTCTCCCCCGGCAGCCGGGTGGACGTCCTCGCCGCCGGAGGGGGCGACGGCCTCGCGCCCGCCCGTGCGGGCCCCGCCGTGGAGGTGGTCAGCGACCGCCCCGTCCTGGCCCTGCCGGAGGAGGAGTCCTCGGGCGGCGGGGAGGGCGGCGCGCTGATCGTCGTCGCGGCCACGCCCGTCGAGGCCCGGAGTCTGGCGGGCCACGCGGCCGCCTCCCGGCTGTCCATCACCATCCGCGGTTGACCGGCGACGTCCGGTGGGCAAAGCTGTCCGGGCGCCGCGGGCTCCCACCAGGGGGTCCCGCTCCGGCGCCCGTACGGACACCACGAGTATGTAGGGCTTGTATCCATGCAAGGCTTCAAGAAGTTCCTGCTCCAGGGCAACCTGGTGCAGCTGGCGGTCGCGGTCGTGATCGGCGCGGTCTTCGCCAACCTCATCACCGCGTTCACCGAGGGGTTCATCACCCCGCTGATCGGCATCTTCGGCGGGGTCCCCACCTTCGGCGACCTCTACTTCGAGATCAACGGGAGCCGGTTCCTGTACGGGGCGTTCGTCGACGCGCTGATCTCGTTCCTGATCACCGCAGCGATCCTGTACTTCTTCGTGGTCCTGCCCGTGGCCAAGGTGGTGGAGCGCTTCGTCAAGGCCGAGGAGGCCACCACGCGCGAGTGCCCGCACTGCCTCAGCGAGATCAGCAAGAAGGCGTCCCGCTGCGCCCACTGCACCAGCGAGGTGGTGCCCGAGACCGCCGCCTGAGGCGGTCGGACGCGCCGGGGGCGGCCCCGTGCGGGGCCGCCCCGGCAGGCACCGAAGGTCAGCCGGTGTACTCCCAGTGCCAGGGCTCGAAGGGACTGGACTTGGCCCAGGCAGGGTGGTGCCAGCCGAAGTCGGCGCCGTTGGCCTCCATCCAGAGCCAGCGGTCGGACCGGTAGTTCTGGATGCCGCAGCCGAGGTCGATGGCCTGTCCCAGGCCGTGGTTGCTCGTACCGGGGACGGCCGCGAAGCCCGGCGCGACCTGTCCGTAGACGCGGTGCTGGTTGGGCAGGTCGCGGTAGGCGCTGGTGATGCACATGTTCTCGCCGAACTCGTCCACGTACCTGGCGTTGAGCTGGAGGAAGTCCACGGCCGCGTCGGCGCGCAGCTTCTTGTCGTCGTAGAGGTCGCACAGGGAGTTGGCCGGGAGCAGGCCGTTGGCCGCCCCCTGGGCGTTCGCGGCGGCGGCCGGGTCGCAGTCCCCGGCGGCCATGTAGGCCTCCGGATCGATGCCGCGGTCCTCCAGCTCCTGCACCAGCTCGTTCGTGGTCTGCTCGGACCGCTCGCGCAGGGCCTCGATGTCCGCGGCCAGCTCGACCTGTTCGAGCTGGGTGGTGGTCTGGAGCTCCTGCGCCTGGCTCGCCAGCTCGACCTGCTCCTCGCGCAGGTCGGTGGCGTCCTGGATGAGTGCCTGGTTGTCCTCGGAGATCTTCGCCGCGTAGGACTGGATCTGCAGGTCCTCGGTGAGGGACCCCGACGCCAGGACGGCGAGCATGCCGCCGTCGGGCTGCTTGTACAGCGTGCTGGCCAGCTGGGCCAGCGGTTCGCGCATCTCGTTGAGTTCGAGTTCGGTCTGCTGGAGGTCGTAGATGGTCTGGACCAGCTCCGACTGGGCGTCCTCCAGCGCGTCCTGGCGGTCGACGAGGTCCTGGTTGGCCTCCTCCAGCTCCTGGGAGGCGGTCTCGGCCCTCTCCCGGAACTCCTCCAGGCTCGCCTCGGCGGGATCCAGCGCGCCGGTGGACACCGGCGCCACGAGGAGCGCGGTGACGAGCGTGAGCGTCAGCGCCTGTGCGAAGCGGACCCGGTAGGACAGGGCGAAGGCGGTGAGCGCCCCGCCGCCACCCGGTACGCGGGACCTGCGCCGCGCCGCATCAGAAGTGAACGGCACGAATGATCCTCCGGCTGCTTTTCCTCGAACACCTACCCGTGGCCGCAAGGCAACGTACTACATGTCCACTTGCGGCCACGCGAGATCGGTCCACCGGACGGAGCGGGTCGCGGACGGGCCCCACCCCGCCCCGCCGCCCTCTGCTCCGGGCTTCGGTGAAACACCTGGTCACCGCCGGGCTGGTCAACGCCGAGCCCGCGCCCCCGTCGTTATCGAGGGTACATATGCGGCCATAACACGACATGCGCCATGAACAACGTCACACCGCACCAGGACAACCAATCGTAGGTCAGCGTACTCCGCCATGCACGCAGAGTCCCCCAACCGCCCCCGCCGGAGGCGGACCGACACCCCATCCACGTCCATCCTGGGTTAGGCTTGGTCCGGTGACGGGATAAGACATACCCGCGCCAGACCCATGGCTCCGTAGCTCAGGGGATAGAGCACCGCTCTCCTAAAGCGGGTGCCGCAGGTTCGAATCCTGCCGGGGCCGCATGGGATGACCTGCGATGACCTCGCAGAGCCGTCAGGGTGAGAGCCCCGCGGGCCGCAATCACGGTTGCGGCCCGCGGGGCTCTACTCGTCTCTGCACGTCATCTGGGAACGCGCGTCCGACCGGCCACCCGCTGGCGGTCACCGGCGGTCGGCCGCCTCCGTGAAACCCGCGAGCAGCGCGGCCACCGTCCGCCGGACCCGGTCGCCGACCACGGAGTCCCGCGCGCCGGTGAGCACGAGGTGGTGGACCGCGCCGACCACCGCCAGCGCCAGCGCCTCGGGGTCGGCGCTCCCGTGGAGGCGCCCCAGGCGCCGCTCCGCGGCGAGGTAGTCCGCGGCCGCGGTCTCGACCGCCTCCAGACCGGCCGTGCGGTCGCCGAGGACCGCGCGCACGCGTCCGGCCAGCTCCGGCCGGGAAACCATGAGCCTGGTCAGCGCCAGGAGGACCGTCGGCGGGGTCGCCAGCACGGCCTCGGCCAGGTTGTCCGCGACCGCGCCCGTACCGGCGCGCCCCGGCAGGGACGCGGCCCGGGCGCAGACCTGGAAGCCCCGGTCGACGGCGTAGGCGGCCAGGAAGTCGTCGGTGTCCGCGAAGTGGGCGTACAGCAGCCCGGCGGCGACACCGGCCTCGCGTGTGACGGCCCGGCCGCTGAGCCCGGCCGGCCCCTCCCGGACGATCACCCGCTCGACCGCGGAGAAGAGCCGCTGCCTGAGTTCGGGGATGGCGACACCACGTGGCATGCCAGGAAGTCTAGGTCCTCGAACGGCCCCGGCGCGGTCGGCCGCCGCACACCGGGCCACCGGCTTGCGCTTGGTATGAACACGTGCTCATACTTGGATGAACGCTTGCTCATACCAATGTGGTCCGGAGGTCGCGGTGATGAACGACGGGGACTCCTCCCAGCGTGTCGGTGGAGAGGACGGCGGCTCGCCCCCGGGGCGGGCGGTGATCGTCGGCGCGGGCATCGCCGGGCTCGCCACCGCGCTACGGCTCCACCGGGCCGGTTGGGAGACGCTCGTGGTCGAGCGCGCCCCGGCCCGCCGCAGAGGCGGCTACATGGTGAACCTGGTCGGGTGGGGATACGACGCCGCCGAGCGCCTCGGCCTCGTCCCCGCGCTCTCGGCCAGCGACATCGGCCTGTTCTCCACGGTCCTGGTGAGGGCCGACGGTCGGCGCAAGTTCGCCGTCCCCCCCGAGATCGCCAGGGCCGCCCTCGGCGACCGGGCGCTCACCGTGTTCCGGGAGAACCTGGAATCGGCGCTGTACGAGGCCGTGCGCGGTAGCGCGGTCCTGCGATTCGGCACCACCGCCGTGGACGTGGCCCAGGACGCCGACGGCGTCCGGGTCGGGCTCAGCGACGGCACCACCGAGCGCGCCGACCTGCTCGTCGGCGCCGACGGGCTGCGCTCCGGCGTCCGCGCCGCCGTGTTCGGCCCCGAGGCGGACTTCCGCGTGGACCTGGACCACGTCGTGGGCGCGTTCCCGCTCGACCGGCTCCCCGAGGACGTGCCCGAGGGGACCGGCACCACGTTCATCGGGCCGGGGCGCACCGCGGCGGTCGTCAACCTCGGCCCGGGCCGGTCGTCGGCCTTCCTCGCCTACCGCTGCGCGGACCCGGGCGCCGAACTGGCCCGGGGGCCGGTCCGGGCGCTCACCGCGGCGTTCGGCGACCTCGGCGGGGGTGTGCCCGACGTGCTCCGCCAGCTGCGCGCCGACCCGTCCGGCGCCTACTTCGACTCCGTCAGCCAGGTCCGCGTGGACCGGTGGAGCCGCGGCCGGGTCGTGCTGCTGGGCGACGCGGCCTGGTGCCCCTCCCTGTTCGCCGGGTACGGCGCGGCCCTCGCGCTCAGCGGCGCCGACCGGCTCGGCGACGCCCTGGAACGGCACGGCGGCGACGTCACCGGGGCCCTGGCGCGGTGGGAGGCGGGCCTGCGCCCCGAGACCCGCAGGCGGCAGGCGCTCGCCCGGCGGGGGACGCGCCAGTACGCCCCCTCCAGCCGCGCGCACGTGTGGATGAACGACCTGGCGATCCGGGCCGTCCTGCTCCCGGGCGTCCGCGGCCTCGTCCAGCGCCGCATCCGGCGCGCCAGCATCCGGCACGCCGCGGCGGACGGGTGAGGGGCGCGCGGCCCCGGCGGCCGTCCGGCGCGGCCCCGGAGCCGGCCGACCCGTGACCGCGCCCCGCGCGTCCGCGTTCTCCCCGGTCATCGGCGCCGCTTCCCCCACGTGTCGCCATGACACCGGGGGCGGCTCGTCCGATCATGGGGTGGGAGCAGGTACCGGACGGGGGAGGTCACACGGATGGCGCACGCGGAGCACTTCCGGGACGAGCAGGCGGAGGAACCGGACAGAACACCCGCCCGGCAGCGGGGCGGCTCGCCCGCCGCCATCGCCGGTGCGCTCCACCGCACCCCGCACCCGGGCCCCCAGCACTGGGGCGGGCCCCGGCCCCGCAAGACGGACCCGGACCCGTTCTTCCCCAACCGGCTGGGGCCGCCGCCCAAGCGACGCCGCTCCTGAGCGGGCGTCCGCCCGGCGGCCCGCCGAACACGGTCCAACGCCGCGGCCGGAGCACGGGGCCGACGTAGCCGTACTCGTGGCCGTGGTGCTCAGCGGGTGCACGGCGTCCCGGTGGGCGTGGGTCCCCCGGGGGAGGCGGCGCCCCCTCCCCTCACAGGAAGGGCCGCCAGGGCGCCAGCACGGCCTCGCCGAACTTGGCGTACCAGGGGCGGTCCCGCCACTCCCACTCGGTCAGCTCGCGGGCGTTGGCGAGGTCGTTGGCGAAGACCTCCTCCAGGTGTGCGGCCACGCCCTCGTCGAAGATCTCCACGTTGATCTCGTAGTTGCCCGTCAGGCTCAGCCGGTCCACGTTGGCGGTGCCGATCGTGGACCAGCGGCCGTCCACCGTCGCCGTCTTGGCGTGCACCATGGCGTTGCGGTACAGCCACAGGCGCACGCCGCCGCGCAGCAGCACCGAGTACTGGCTGCGGGAGATCCAGTCCGCGACGACGTGGTTGGACTCCTCCGGTACGAGGATGTTGACGTCCACGCCGCGCTCCACCGCCCCGACCAGGGCGTTCTGGAACTCCCGGTCGGGCATGAAGTAGGCCTGGGTGAACAGCACCCGCTCCTTGGCCCGGTCGATGGCCTCCAGGAACATCGCCCGGATGGGGTAGATGAGCATCTCGGGCACGTTGCGGTGCACGCGGAAGTGCGCGTCCCAGTCGGGGTCGCCGAAGTTCTCCAGCTCGGGCTGGAGGGACCGCCGGTTCATGTTCCAGAAGTCGCTGAAGGCGTTCTCCAGCTCCCACACCGCCGGGCCGGTCACGCGCATGTGGGTGTCGCGCCAGTCGGTGGCGTAGAGCGAGCCCACGTTGTACCCGCCGACGAAGCCCACCTCGCCGTCGACGGTGAGGATCTTGCGGTGGTCGCGGCCGGACTTGCGGATGTTCAGCAGCAGCACGCCGGGCCGGAGGGCCGGGTACTCCAGCACGTGGACGTTGGACGGGAAGCGGAAGAAGGACCGGGGCACCACCAGGTTCGCGAAGCCGTCGTAGACGACGTACACCTCGACTCCCCGGTCGGCCGCCTCGATGAGCGCGCGCTTGAACCGCTGGCCCACCCGGTCGTCCTTGATGATGTAGGACTCGAACAGGACGCGGCGCCGGGCCCCCCGGATCGCCGCGATCATGTCCTCGAACAGGTCCTCGCCGTAGGTGTACACGGTCGCCGTGGTCCCGCTGTCGCCCACCGGCAGCTCGGCGGGCGCCATGCGGGGGAAGAAGGCCCGGCGCGGCCGCACCTTCCTGCGCCAGTGGTTGACCCCCATGAGGGTCGCGGCCACGGCGACCTGGGTGGTCACCAGCCCGACGAGCCCCCACTTGGCCACCGAGGTGATGGTGGAGCGTCGCACAGTCGCCTCCCGGGCAGGGACCTCCGCGGTGCCGGGCCCGACCGCGGACGCCCCTGGTACAAAGTGGACGTCAACCGTATCCCGGGACGCCGGCGGACGGCGGCGCGCCCGCCCCGTGTCTCCCGTGACGCGGGACTCTCCTCCTACCCCTGTTCCCGGCGGCGGAACGCCACCAGCTCCGTGGTCGGGCTCTCACTGCGGCCCCGGACCAGGCGCCGCTCCAGCGGGTAGAGCGCCGCGCCCGCGAGCCACCCGGTCGGCGCGGTGAGGGTGGCCGCGCGCAGGGCCCCGCCCCACGCCTTGCGCCAGGGCGCGGGGGCGTCCACCTGGGCGTTCATCAGCATGAGCATGGGCACCCGGCGGACCAGGTCGAACCCGGCCCGGTCCGCGGTGTCGGTGATCCACTCCAGGGTGCGGTTGACCTGGTGCTCGCCGCGCTGCTCGGGGCGGCGCAGGCAGTTCTCGGAGATGACGAGGAGACCGCCGGGGCGCAGCACCCGGGAGAACTCGCCGAGGGCCCGGGTGTAGCGCTCGTCGTCGGTGATGTGGAAGAGCACGTCCATGCAGGACAGCGCGTCGAAGGAGTCGTCGTCGAAGGCGTCGAGGTCGGCGGCGTCCTGGCGGACGAACCTGTGGTCGGGGAACCTGCCGCGCAGGCGCTGCACGGCGGCGTCGGTCATGTCGCACCCGGTGACGTCACCGACGCCCATCCGCTCCCACAGGCGCACGTAGAAGCCGGTGCCGCTGCCCACGTCGAGGACGCTGGCGCCGGACCGGCCGGGGGTCAGCCGGGCGGCCTCGCGCAGGAACACCTCCTCGCGCACCTTGTACATCCACGTGTTGAAGGGGCGGCCCAGGGCCCGGTAGCCGACGCCGCTCTCGGTCCAGTCGCCTTCGAGACGGCGTTCCCAGAAGTCTCGCAGTTCGCTGTGCGTAGCCATGGGACCACTGTCACACCGCGCCCGCGGGAAGTCCCGCCGAAGCGCCGCGACGGCCCCGGAGAGCCGCGTGCGCCCGGTTTTCGGACATCCTCCCTGCCCCGAGGCGAAGGGCCGGATCTCGCGACCCCGCCCGGCCGCAGGACGCGGTGCGCCTCGGACAGGGCCCGGTATCGGTCGGGGACGGGTGCGCGGGGCGAGCGCGCACGGGACGGTGACGGACCCCCCGTCGCCGAAGGGCGGGTCCTGCGAGGCGCCGGACGTCCTGGAGTGCCCGGCCGTGAGGGCGGTGCCGGAGGAGGCCCCGGTGTCGGAGCGGACTGCTATGCATGGCCGCACACACCCTCCGAGACTCCGGGAGCCCCCTTGACCTTCCACGACCACCTGACCGAGTTCGCCGGGCTGCCCGTCGCGAGCTACCCGGAGGCCCTCCGCCTGGAACGGCGCGGGGAGGGCGTCCCCTCCGGCGGCCGGTCCCCGGAGAGGGACGGCCTGGCCGACCCCGGGTCGGTGGCCTGGCGCTTGGACCAGTACGGCGTCGGGGACGACGGCCCCCGGGCCCACCTGGAGGGCTTCCTGGAGTTCGTCGGCGCCCCCGCCTCGGTCCGCGCCCTCGTGGTCGGCAGCCTGGTGGAGGGCTTCGAGGTGGAGTCCTCCGAGGCCGTGTGCGCCGCCCTCGTGGAGGTCGCTCCGCGCCTGCCCGGCCTGCGCTCCCTCTTCTACGCGGACCTGGTCCTCGACGAGTGCGAGGCGTCGTGGATCGAGCACGGGGACCTGTCCCCGCTGGTGAACGCCTTCCCTGGCCTGACCGGGTTCTCCGTGCGCGGCACCACCTGCCTGAGCCTGGAGGCGCTGGAGCACGGCGGGCTGCGCCGCCTCGCCCTCCAGGGCGGGGGACTGCCCGCGCGGCTCACCCGGGAGGTCGTCTCCGCCCGGCTCCCCGCCCTGGAGCACCTGGAGCTGTGGCTGGGCGTGAAGGACTACGGCGGCGACACCACCGCTGAGGACCTCGCCCCCGTCCTGTCCGGCGAGGCCTTCCCCGGGCTGCGCTCCCTGGGCCTGCGCAACGCCGAACACACCGGCGCCTGGGTGCGCGCGCTCTCCGAGGCCCCGGTCACCTCCCGCCTGCACACCCTGGACCTGTCCCTGGGCACCCTTCACGACGAGGACGTCCCGCCCCTGCTGGAGTCGCCCGTGTTCCGCGGCCTCGGGAAGCTGGACCTGCACCGCCACTACCTCTCCGAGGAGGCGGAGGAGGAGGTCCGCGCGGTGTTCACCCGAGCCGGGGTGGAGGTTGACCTGTCCGGACGCGAGAAGCCGGACGTCTGGGGAGGCGGTGTCGTGTACTACCCGGCGGTCTCGGAGTAGTTCCGGGTACCGCCGGGGAGCCCCGGGCCGCCCGGACGCGGGCGGCCCGGGCTGTCGCGGCTCGCTGGTAGGTATGGACGCACACTCCGCCGCACCCCTGGGAGCCCCCGTGGCCTTCGACGCCCACCTGACCGAGTTCGCCGGACTGCCCGTCGTGGAGTACCGCTCCTCAGAGGGGTGGACCCGGGAGGCCGAAAAGGAGCGCGAGAGGGCGAAGTGGCGGGGCGGGAGCTTCACCGACGCCGGCCCCTACCCGCCCCCGGCACTGGCCGCGGCCCTGGCCGACCCCGGGTCGGTGGCCTGGCGCCTCAGCGACGATGAGGAGCCCCTGGACGACTACCGGCGGTTCATCGCGCAGGTGGACCAGGACCGGGTCGCCGCCGTCGTGCTCGGGGACATGCGGGAGACCTTCTCCGTGCAGTGCCCCGATCCCCTCAAGCGCGCCCTCCTGGAGGTGGCGCCGGACCTGACCGGGCTGCGATCCCTCTTCTACTGCGACGTGACCTTCGAGCAGGTCGAGGTCTCGTGGATCGAGCTGGGCGACATGGCCCCGGTCCTGGCCGCCTTCCCCCGGCTGACCGAGTTCGCGGTGCGCGGCACGGGCGACATGAGCCTGCACGTGCCCCGGCACGACTCGCTGCGCCGCCTCACCCTCCAGGGCGGAGGACTGCCCGGAAAGCTCACCCGCGAGATCGTCTCGTCCGGGCTGCCGAACCTGGAGCACCTGGAGCTGTGGCTGGGAGTGGAGAACTACGGGGGCGACACCACCCCGGAGGACCTCGCCCCGGTGCTGTCCGGCGAGGCCTTCCCCGCGCTGCGCTCCCTGGGCCTGCGCAACGCCGAGCACACCGACGACTGGATTCCGGTCCTCGCCGGGGCGCCCCTCACCTCCCGCCTGCACACCCTGGACCTGTCCCTGGGCACCCTCACCGACAGGGGCGCTCGGGCCCTGGTCGAGGCCGCGCCCGCGTTCGGGCACCTGAAGCGGCTCGACCTGCACCACCACTACCTGTCCGAGGAGATGAGCGAGCACGTCCAGGCCGCCTTCGCCGGGACCGGTGTGAACGTGGACCTGTCCGACCGCGAGGCCGGCAGTGACTGGGAGGACGAGGACTTCGACTACGACTCGGCCGGCTTCTACACGGCCGTCACCGAGTAGGGCCCGCGACGTCCATCGTGTCACTCCGGGCTGCTAGATATGTTCCTGCCCGAAACCCCGAGGTAGGAGCCCCCCGTGCCGAACAACCACCACATCACCGAGTTCGCGGGTCTGCCCGTGATCGAGTTCCCCGCGGTCGACACCGAGGAGGGCGGCACCTACACCGAGGACCCGCCCCAGTCCCCCGAGGCGCTGGCCGCGGCGATCGCCGACCCCGGCTCGGTGGCGTGGCGACTGCGCGTCTCGTCGGTCTACCCGGCCGAGGACTTCGGGGACTACTTCGCCCGCTTCCTCGCGGCCGTGGACACCGGCCGGGTCCGGGCCCTGATCGTCGGCGGCTGGGGCGACTTCGAGGAGGAGCCGCCCTCGACCGTCCCGCGCGACGCGCTCATCGCCGACGCCGACGCGTTCCCCGAGCTGCGGGCGCTGTTCTTCGGCGAGATCCTCCAGGAGGAGTACGAGATCTCCTGGATCCACCAGACCGACCTGGCGCCCCTGGTGGCGGCGTTCCCCCTGCTGGAGGAACTGACCGTGCGCGGCACCGGCGACCCCTACCTGGGCGACGGCAAGCTGGAGCTGGCCCTGGCCGAGCACACCGGCCTGCGGACCCTGGTCCTCCAGACCGGCGGCCTGCCCGGCCAGGTCTCGCGCGAGATCGCCGCCTCGCCGCTGCCCTCCCTGGAGAACCTCGAACTGTGGCTGGGCTGCGAGCAGTACCGGGGCGACACCACCCCGGACGACCTGGCGCGGGTGCTCTCCGGCGAGGCCTTCCCCGAGCTGCGCTACCTGGGCCTGCGCAACGCCGAGAAGATCGACGACTGGATCCCCGTCCTGGCCGAGGCCCCCGTCCTGGCCTCCCTGGACGTCCTGGACCTGTCCCTGGGCATCCTCACCGACAAGGGGGGACGGGCCCTGGCGGAGGCCGCGTCCGCGTTCGCGGGGCTGCGCCGCCTGGACCTGCACCACCACTACCTGTCCGAGGAGGTGCGGGAACGCGTCCGCGCCGCCCTGCCCGGCGTGGAGGTGGACCTGTCCGAGCACCGGGAGCCGTACACCCACGGGGGCGGCGAGCCGTACTACTACACCGCGGTCGCGGAGTGACCCCCGGACGCCCCCTGGTCGTGGTGGGGGTCCCCGGCCACCGGCGCCTGGAGCTGTTCGACGCCGCGGCCGGGGCCCTCGGCCTGCCCGGACCGGTGGTCGTGCCGTGGCGCGATCTGGCCGCCGGGCCGGTGGAGCTGCCGCGGGACGCCCTGGTCCGGGTGGACTCCCCGGGCGGCGACGCCGAGACCGAGCGCCTGCTGCGGGGCTGGGAGCACACCCCCGACCTGTACCGGGCCGAGGGCACCGGCGACCAGCACGCCGGGTTCCGGGCCGCGCTGGACCGGCTCGCCGGGGCGGTGCGCGCCACGCCGGGCGCGGCCCTGCTCCAGGAGCCCGCCGACCTGGTGGACATGTGCGACAAGCGGCGCTGCCACGCCCGCCTGGCGGCGGCCGGGGTGCCGGTGCCGCCCGCCCTGCCCGGGCCGGTCACCGGCTACGCGTCGCTGCGCGCGGCGATGGAGGCCCACCGCTGGCCGAGGGTGTTCGTCAAGCCCGCGCACGGCTCCTCGGCCTCCGGCGTGGTGGCACTGGCCACCGCCTCGGGGGGACGGATCCGCGCGGTCACCTCGGCCGACCTGGTCCGGGGCGCCGACGGCTCCGTGGAGCTGTACAACAGCCTGCGGCTGCGCACCTACACCAGCGAGGAGGACGTCGCGGCGGTGGTGGACGCCCTGGCCCCCGACCACCTGCACGTGGAGCGCTGGGTGCCCAAGGCGGGGTTCGCGGGCAGGGCCGTGGACCTGCGCGTGGTGGTGGTCGCGGGCCGGGCCGCCCACGTCGTGGTGCGCTCCTCCTCCTCGCCCATGACCAACCTGCACCTGGGCAACGCCCGGGGCGACCTGGCGGCCCTGCGGGAGTCGGTGGGCCCCCGCGCCTGGGAGCGGGCGATGGCCACGGCCGAGGCCGCCGCCGCGTGCTTCCCGCGCACCCTGTACGCCGGGGTGGACCTGCTGGCCTCCCCGGGGTGGCGGGAGTTCGCCGTGTGCGAGGTCAACGCCTTCGGCGACCTGCTCCCCGGTGTCCTGCACGAGGGCCGCGACACCTACGCCGAGCAGCTGCACGCCCTGGCCACCGGCCGTTTCCCCGTCCCCGAACCCGAGAGCGTATGAACAGCACCGCACCCGACATGAACGCCGTGGTGGGCACGCACGACATCCTGCTGCTCACCCTGGACACCCTCCGCCACGACGTGGCCGCCGAGCTGGCCGAGGCGGGCCGCACCCCGAACCTGGCCCGGTTGCTGCCGGACGGGCGGTGGGAGCGCAGGCACGCGCCCGCGAGCTTCACCTACGCCTCCCACCTGGCGATGCTCGCCGGGTTCCTGCCCACCCCCGCCTCCCCCGGGCCGCACCCGCGCCTGTTCGCCGCCGCGTTCCCCGGCAGCGTGTCCACCGCGCCCGGCACCTGGACCTTCGAGGCGCCCGACCTGGCCTCGGGACTGGCCCGGGCCGGCTACCACACGGCCTGCGTGGGGGGCACGGGCTTCTTCAACCGGCGGTCGGCGGTGGGCTCGGTCATCCCGGACATGTTCGCCGAGAGCCACTGGGAGGAGTCCTTCGGCGTGACCGACCCCCGCTCCTTCGAGCACCAGGTGGCGTGCGCGGCCCGGATCGCCGGGGAGCGCCCCGCGGACCAGCCGCTGTTCCTGCTGCTCAACGTGTCGGCGCTGCACCAGCCCAACTGGTTCCACCTGCCCGGGGCCGTCCGGGAGGACGGCGACACCCGGGAGAGCCACGCCGCGGCCCTGGAGTACGTGGACCGGCACCTGCCGCCGCTGCTGGCCGCGATGTCGGCCCGCCGCCCCTGCTTCGCGATCGTGTGCTCCGACCACGGCACCGCCTACGGGGAGGACGGCTACACCGGCCACCGGATCGGCCACGAGACCGTGTGGACGGTCCCCTACGCCCACGCGTTCCTGCCCCGGGGACGCACCGCTCCCGCCGACGCACAGGAGGCGACCGCGTGACCACCGCCCTGACCCCGCGCCCAGAGCCGGTGCGCGCCGACTCCCCCTACCAGTCCTACGTCTACGCCTACCCGCACAAGAGCGCCTACCGGCCCTTCACCGAGCGCCCCGCCCTCGCCGACCTGTGGCGCGGCGAGGACGTCGGCGCGCTGTCGCTGTACGCGCACATCCCCTTCTGCGAGATGCGCTGCGGGTTCTGCAACCTGTTCACCCGCTCCACTCCCCCGGCCGAGCAGGTCACCGCCTACCTGGACGCGCTGGAGCGCCAGGCGGAGGCGGTGGCCGGGGCGCTGCCGGAGGGCGCCGCCTTCGCCCGGGCCGCCCTGGGCGGCGGCACCCCCACCTACCTGACCGCCGAGGAGCTCACCCGGGTCTACGACCTCACCGAGCGCGCGTTCGGGGTGGACCTGTCGGCGATCCCGGTGTCGGTGGAGACCTCCCCGGCCACGGCCACGCCCGACCGGCTGGCGGTGCTCGACGCGCGCGGCGCCACCCGGATCAGCATGGGCGTGCAGAGCTTCCTGGACACCGAGGCGCACGCGGCCGGGCGTCCGCAGAAGCGCGCCGAGGTGGACCGGGCGCTGGCCGCGATCCGCGAGCACGCCTCGGCCGACCTCAACCTCGACCTCATCTACGGCATCGACCGCCAGGACGCCCGCACCTGGGCCTACTCCCTGGACACGGCGCTGGAGTGGGAGCCCGAGGAGGTCTACCTGTACCCGCTCTACGTGCGCCCGCTCACCGGGCTGGGCCGCCGCGCCCGCGCGTGGGACGACCACCGGCTGGGCCTGTACCGGCAGGGCCGCGACCACCTGCGCGAACGCGGCTACGAGCAGGTGTCCATGCGCATGTTCCGGCGGGCGGACGCCCCGGGGACACAGGCCCCGGACCACTCCTGCCAGACCGACGGCATGGTGGGGCTGGGCTGCGGGGCGCGGTCCTACACCTCCGCCGCGCACTACTCCTTCGACTACGCCGTGGGCGTGGGGCAGGTGCGGTCGATCATCGCCGACTACACGAGCCGCGACCGGGCGGACTTCGGACGGGCCGAGGTGGGGTTCCGCATGGACGGAGGCGAGCGGCGCCGCCGCCACCTGCTCCAGTCGCTGCTGCTCGCGGAGGGGATGGACACCGCCGCCTACGCCGACCGGTTCGGCTCCCGCCCCGAGGAGGACTTCGCCGCGACCCTGGCGGTGCTCGACGGGCGCGGCTGGCTGGAGCGGGACGGCGCGCCGGACCTGCTGCGGCTGACCCCGGAGGGGCTCGCGCACTCCGACGCGGTGGGGCCGATGTTCTTCTCCGCCGGGGTGGCGGCCCTGATGGCCGACTACGAGGCCCGGTGAGCGCGGTGCCCCCTTCCTCTTCGTCCCCGGACCGGGCCTCCGTGCTCCCGCCGCACCTGACCCTGCTCTACCGCGGCCCGCTGGCCAGCTGCGACTACGACTGCCCGTACTGCCCCTTCGCGAAGCGGCGCGACAACCCCGGGACGCTGCGCGCCGACCGCGCCGCGCTGGAGCGCTTCACCGGATGGGTGTCCGCGCTGGAGGCGGAGCACCCCGGCACCCGGGTCTCGGTGCTGTTCACCCCGTGGGGCGAGGGGCTGGTGCGGTCCTGGTACCGGACCGCGATCATCCGCCTCAGCCACCTGCCGCACGTGGAACGGGTGGCCATCCAGACCAACCTGAGCGGCCGCCTGGGCTGGCTGGCCGACTGCGACCCCGCCACCGCCGCGCTGTGGACCACCTACCACCCCGGTCAGGTGACCCATGAGCGCTTCCTGGCCAAGGCGCGCGAGCTGGACGGGATGGGGGTGCGGTTCAGCGTCGGCGTGGTCGGCGAACCGGAGCACCTGGAGGCGGCCCGGCGGATGCGCGCCGAACTGCCCGAGCGGGTGTACCTGTGGGTGAACGCCGCCGAGGGGCGCGCCTACACCGACGCCGAGGCCGAGCTGTGGCAGGCCCTGGACCCCCACTTCCACTACAGCCGCAGCCCCCACCCCAGCCGGGGCCTGCCCTGCCGTACCGGTGACACTGTGCTGTCCGTGAACGGCGACGGCGACGTGCGCCGGTGCCACTTCGTGGACACGCCGATGGGCAACCTCTACGACGGCTCGTTCACCGCCCGGCTCGGCCCCCGCGCGTGCCCGCTGACCAGCTGCGACTGCCACATCGGCTACGTCCACCTGGAGTCCCTGGACCTGTACGACGTGTTCCGGGGCGGGGTGGTGGAACGGATCCCGGCGGCCTTCGGCTCCTCGCTCCCGCTCGTGTGAGACGGGTCAAAACCGCTTCGCAACGTCACCGGGAACAGACATAATGCCCACCATGGTCTTTCCCCGGGTTATCGCGACCGATCTCGACGGCACACTCCTGGACGCGGGAGGCCTGGTCTCCGAGCGCAACCGGCTGGCGCTGGTCGCCGCCGCGGAGGCGGGCGTCAGGGTGGTGGTCTCCACCGCGCGACCGCCGCGGACCACGCAGCACATCGCCGAGCAGCTCCCCTGCGCCGCCGTGCTCTGCGGCAACGGCTCCCTGGCCCACGTGCCCGGCGACGAACCGCTGGTACGCGCCATCTCCCCGGAGGCCGCCCGTTCGGTGGTCGAGAAGGTCAACGCGGAGCTGTCCGGAATCGGCTACGGCATCGAGACCGGCACCGACTTCTTCCACGACGCCGACTACCACCTGGAGCCGTGGCTGTCCGGCGAGTGGGTGCGCGAGGTGCTGGAGGACACCGAGACCCTGCTGAGGCGGGCCACCCCGATCACCAAGCTGCTCGTGCGCTCCCGCGGCATGCGGGTGGAGGAGCTGCACGAGACGGTCGCTGCGGCGGTCGGGTCGCTGGCGGAGGTGACCTACTCGGGCAGCTACAGCCTGCTGGAACTGAGCGCGCCGGGCGTGAACAAGGGCAGCACCCTCGCGATGGTCTGCGAGCGGTGGGGCGTGGCCGCCGAGGAGGTGGTGGCCTTCGGCGACATGCCCAACGACCTGGCCGCGCTGTCCTGGGCGGGCGGGGGGTACGCCATGGCCAGCGGGCACCCGGACCTGCTCGACCCGGCGCTGGGGCTGCGGGTGGCCCCGCCCAGCGACGAGGACGGTGTGGGCCGGGTGGTCGAGCAGCTGCTGGCCGAGCGCTGAACCGCGATGATCCTGTACTCGTAGCCGCTGTCGGCGCTCGGACCTCGCTGTGGGTACAAGATCACGGCGAGGGGAGCGGGCCCCGGGCTGAAAAACGCCTGGACCCGACCCGGGGCCGCCTCCTAGGGTCGCCCCACAGCTACCCGGAGAAGGGCTCACCGTTGCCGCACCCCACCCAGATCGTCTCTTCCCTGGCCGACCCCGACCGCCTGGCGCTCTACGCCCGTGTGGTCGGCGCGGGAGCCGGGGGGCTGCCCGCCGGGGAGGTCCGCGCGGACGGGCGGGGACGCAGGAACCTGGCCCGGCTCTCGGACTCGGGACTGGTGCGCGAGGACGACGGCCGCGTGGTGTGCGTGCCGGAGGTGTTCTCCGCCGCCCTGGAGGAGCACCGGCCCGCGCGCCGGGATCCGGTGGACGCGCTGTTCCACGACGGGCGGCTGAGCGCGCTGCCCGCCAGGCGCGAGCTGCGCGCGCGGGTGTTCGCGCGGATCACCGACCGGTTCTTCGCCCCCGGGGTGACCTACACCGAGAAGCAGGTGAACGCCGCCCTGCGGTCCTGCTGCGACGACCACTCGGCCATGCGCCGCCATCTCGTGGACGAGGGTTACCTGACCCGCGACGACGACGGCAGCGCGTACCGGGTCGTGGAGGCCTGAGCCGCCGCGGGTGAGGGGACGGACGCGGGGCGGCTCAGACCTCCACGCCGTCCACCTGCTCGTGGTAGGTGCGGCGGGTGCGCTCGGTGTGCTCGCTCATCAGCCGCAGCGCCGCGTCCGCGTCACGGCCCTCGATGACGTCGACGAGGGCGGAGTGCTCGTCCCAGGAGGCGGCGCCGCGGACGCGGGCGACCGGGGCGTAGTACCAGCGCACCCGCCGGTCGACCTGCGCGGCCAGCTCGGCGAGCACACGGTTGCCCGAGGCCTCGGTGACGGTGCGGTGGAAGTCGGCGTTGGCCTGGACGACCGCGTCGGTGTCGGCGCGGTCGGTGGCCGCCCGCCCGGCGGCGACCAGGTCGCGCAGCGTCCCGATCTGCTCCGTCGAGGCGTTCTGCGCGGCCAGGCGGGCCGACTCCGTCTCCAGCAGGGCGCGCACGGCCAGGAGCTGGTCGGCCTCGCTCTCGGTGGGGGTGTGCACGAACGCCCCGTACCCGGGCCGCAGGTCCACCCACCCCTCGTTGCTGAGCCGCTGCATCGCCTCGCGGACCGGCTGGCGCGAGACGCCGAGGGTCTGGGCCAGCTCCGTCTCCACCAGGTGCTGGCCGGGTGAGAGCGACCGGTTGGTGATCAGGTCGAGGATGGCCTCGTACACGGCTTCACGCAGCGGCACGGGGCGCTGGACCCGTCCCGCGACGGCGTTCAACCCCTGTGGGGACATAGGGCGGCTCCATCCCGATGCGTGGGCTTTGTAGACAGTGTACAAAAGGCGGCGGCCGCGTGTGTCCTCACGGCAGCTCCACGAGTTCGACGCGCCCCGTCCGGCGGCCGGGCGGCACGACCGCGAGGGCGTCGGCGACGGCGGCGGCGCGCAGGTCGGCCGAACCGGTGCCGGGCAGTTCCACCGCCAGGTCGCGGCTGACGCGCACCGGCACCAGGCGGGTGTCGGTCGGGTGCGGCTGGGTCGGCCCGATGAGCCGGACCCGTCGGCCGAGGTGGGCGGGGTCGCGCCGGTCCGCGCGACCGGCGAGCACCGGGACGAGCAGGGTGAGCGCGGCGGCCAGCGCGGCGCCGGGGTTGCCCGGCAGTCCGACGACCACGGTTCCCGAGGGCAGCACGGCCAGCACCTGCGGGTGCCCCGGGCGGCAGGCCACCCCGTCGACGACCATCCGCGCGCCGAGCCCGGCGAGCACCGGGCGCAGGTGGTCGGCGGGCCCGGCCGAGGAGGAGCCGCAGACCGCGACGACCTCGGCGGGCGGGACCCCCTCCAGGGCGCGGGCCGTGTCCCGGCCGCGGTCGGCGACCGCCAGCGCGGGCAGGCAGCGCCCTCCGGCCCAGGCGACCAGGCCGGGGAGCAGCGGACCGATCGCGTCGCGCACGGTGCCCGGGCGCGGTCTCCCCTCGCGCACGACCTCGTCCCCGGTGACCAGGACGCGCACCGCGGGGCGGACCACGGGCAGCGCGTCCAGGCCCAGACTCGCGGCCAGGCCCAGCAGGGCGGGGGTGACGGGGCTGCCCCGGCGCGCGGCCAGCGCCCCGGCGGGGGTGGTCTCGCCCTTGCGGCGGATGTGCCTGCCGGTCTCGGCCGCGCCGCGCACGCGCCCGGAGGACGCCGTCGCCCGCTCCCAGGGGAGGACGGCGGTGGTGCCCTCCGGCACGACGGCGCCCGTGGCTACCTCCACCGCCTCCCCCGGGTTCAGGCGGACGACGGGACCCCGCCGCCCGGCGAGCGAGCGGCCGAGGACGGTCCAGGGGCCCTCGCCGGCCACCGCGTACCCGTCCATGGCCGCGCTGTCCAGCACCGGGACGTCGACCGCCGAGACGAGGTCGGCGCCGAGGGTGGCACCGAGGGCGCCGTCGAGCGGCTCCTCGGCCATGGGCTGTCCACCCTCGGCGCCGGTCACCCGCGCCAGCTCCCGCGCCTTGGTCCAGGGCAGCGGTGCGCGCGGGCGGCTTTTTCCGTGAAGAAGCGGAGAAGTTTCCGGGGCAACCGGGTCGGGCATTCCTTCTCTCCCTGTCGTCGGGTGAAGAACGCTGCCCTGAAGCATACTGTATACAGTATTTTATGGAAAGGAGTCCTCATGCGAATCGCCGTACTCGGCGCCGGAGCGATCGGCGCCTACGCGGGAGCCGCGCTGCACAGGGGCGGGGCCGACGTGCACCTCATCGCGCGCGGCGAGCACCTGCGGGCCCTGCGCGAGCGGGGAGTCCGGGTCCTCAGCCCGCGCGGGGACTTCGACGCGCACCCCCACGCCACCGACGACCCCACCGAGGTCGGGCCCGTGGACGCCGTCATCCTCGGCCTGAAGGCCCAGCACTACGCGGCCTGCGGCCCGCTGCTGCGCCCCCTGTTGGGCCCCTCCACCATGGTCGTCGCCGCCCAGAACGGCATCCCCTGGTGGTACTTCCACGGGATCGAGGGGCCCCTGGCCGGGCACCGGATCGAGAGCGTGGACCCCGGCGGCGCGGTCAGCCGGACGATCCCGGTCGAGCGCGCCGTGGGCTGCGTGGTCTACGCGGCCACGGAGATCGCCGGACCCGGCGTGATCCGGCACATCGAGGGGACCCGGTTCTCCATCGGCGAGCCGGACCGCTCCTCCTCCCGGCGCTGCCGCGAGCTCCAGGCCGCGATGGAGGCGGGCGGGCTCAAGTGTCCGATCGAGCAGGACCTGCGCGAGGACATCTGGGTGAAGCTGATGGGCAACATCGTCTTCAACCCGCTGAGCGCGCTGAGCCGCTCCACCATGGTGCAGATCTGCCGCAACCGCCCGACCAGGGAGCTGGCCCGCACCATGATGGCCGAGACCCTGGACGTGGCCGCGCGGCTGGGTGTGCGCCCCGCCGTCTCCATCGACCGGCGCCTGGCCGGGGCCGAGCGCGCCGGCGACCACCGCACCTCGACCCTGCACGACCTGGAGCGCGGCCGCCCCATGGAACTGGACGTCATCCTGTCCGCCGTGGTGGAGCTGGCCGACCTGACCGGCGCCCCCGCCCCCGCTCTCCGGGCGGTGGACGCCGTCGCGGGACTGCTCAACGCCCGGATGCTCGACGCGCCCGCCCCCACGCCCGCGGCGCCCTCCGTCGCCGCCTAGCGCGTCAGCGCACCCTTGACCCTTGCCCTCACCGTCTCAATACTGTATGCAGTATCCGCACAATATCGCCGCCCAGCGGCCCGGACGAATCCGGCCACGAACACCATGCGAGGCCACATGCGATCCGACGAACCCTCCGCACCCCTCACCCGACTCACCCAACCCCTCGTCCGTGACGGCGGCGAGCTGCGCCCGGCCTCCTGGGAGGAGGCCCTGGACCGCGCGGCCGCCGGGTTCCGGCGCGGGGTGGCCGAGCACGGTCCCGACTCCTTCGGCATGCTCTCCTGCGCCCGTGCCACCAACGAGATGAACTTCATGGCGCAGAAGTTCACCCGCGTCGTCGTCGGCACCAACAACGTCGACTCGTGCAACCGCACCTGCCACGCGCCCAGCGTCGCGGGGCTGGCCGCGGCCTTCGGCTCGGGCGGGGGCACCTCCTCCTACACCGAGATCGAGGACACCGACCTCATCGTGATCTGGGGCGGCAACCCGCGCTTCGCCCACCCGATCTTCTTCCAGCACGTGCTCAAGGCCGTGCGGCGCGGGGCGCGCCTGTTCGTCGTGGACCCCCGGCGCACCCCCACCGCCGAGTGGGCCGACCGCTGGCTGGGCCTGAACGTGGGCACCGACATCCCCCTGGCGCACGCCATCGGCCGCGAGATCCTGCACGCCGGACTGGCCAACGACACCTTCGTCCAGCGCGCCACCACCGGCCTGGAGGAGTACCGGGCGCTGGTCGAACCGTGGACGCTGGCCGCCGCCGAGGCCGAGACCGGCGTGCCCGCCGAGGCCATCCGCGAGCTGGCGCACGCCTACGCCCGCGCCGAGCGCGCACAGATGTGCTGGACGCTGGGCATCACCGAGCACCACAACGCCACCGACAACGTCCGTTCGCTGATCAACCTGTCGCTGCTCACCGGGCACGTGGGGCGGTACGGGTCCGGACTCAACCCGCTGCGCGGCCAGAACAACGTGCAGGGCGGCGGCGACATGGGCGCCATCCCCGACCGGCTGGTCGGGTTCCAGGACATCCTGGACGCCCGGGTGCGCGCGCCCTTCGAGGCCGCCTGGGGACGCGAGATCCAGCCCGTCAAGGGCCTGAACCTGACCCAGATGTTCGAGGCGATGGACGAGCGCGAGCTCAGGACCCTCTACGTGATCGGGGAGAACCCCGTCCAGTCCGAGCCCGAGACGCACAAGACCACCCGCCGCCTGCGCGGCCTGGACCACCTGGTCGTGCAGGACATCTTCCTGACCCGCACCGCCGAACTGGCCGACGTGGTGCTCCCGGCCAGCGCGTCCTGGTGCGAGTCCGACGGCACCTTCACCAACAGCGAGCGCCGCGTGCAGCTGGTGCGCAGGGCTCTCGACCCGCCGGAGGGCGCCCGCGACGACATCGAGATCATGTGCGACCTGGCCACCCGGCTGGGCCACGACTGGACGCGGCCCTCGGCCGAGGAGATCTGGGACGAGGTCCGCTCGCTCTCCCCCATGCACCGGGGCATGAGCTACGCGCGCCTGGCCGAGCTGCACGGCATCCAGTGGCCGTGCTACTCCGAGGACACCGTGGAGCCGAGCTACCTGCACGCGCGGCTGTGGTCGGAGGACCCGGCCGAGCGCGGCGAACCCGCGCCGTTCGGCATCGTGGGCCACTCGCCGCCGGTGGACCTGCTGGACGAGGACTTCCCCTTCCGCCTGACCACCGGCCGACGGCTGGACGACTACAACACCGGCGTGCAGACCAGCGGGTTCTCCTCGCCGCTGCGCCGGGGCGAGCTGCTGGACCTGTCCCCCGAGGACGCGGCCAAGCTCGGCGTCGCCGACGGGGAGACGGTCCGGGTCACCTCCCGGCGGGGCTCGGTGCTGGTCCCGGTCTCGGTCACCGAGGCCATGCGGCCAGGCCTGGTGTTCATGACCTTCCACTTCCCCGACCAGGTGGACACCCAGCTGCTGACCATCGACGCCACGGACCCCATCGCGGGGACCGCGGAGTACAAGGCCGCCGCCGTGCGGATCGAACGGGTGGAGCGGTCCGCCCGTCAGACCGCCGCCGCGAGCTGAGGGAGGGAAAGAGGGAGGGCCGTGCCGTCGCCCCAGCCCCCTGCGGCGGCGGCACGGCCCGTCATGCCAGGTCAGCGCCCTGCGGTCGCGGTCCGAACACTCGGACGCATCCTTACGCGATCTTACCGCTTACAGGGGTTGTCAACCTGAACACCGCCATCATACTGTTCTCTGTATACAGAATCCTGTGATCTGGATTACACTCGATATGAGGTGACCACGGCGTGGACCTGCGATTCCTGGACGAGACGCCCACCACCGCCGAACGCGAGGCCGTCGAGAGCGTGCTCGGGCCGCCCGAGTCCGGCTGGGACGGCGGCGCCCGCCAGGACGCCGACCTGCGCTACGCGCGGGGCGGCCACTCCGCCCGCGACCGGCGCGACCTTCTCCTTCCGGCCCTGCACGCGGTGAACGACCGCGTGGGCTGGATCAGCCGCCCCGCCCTCGACCACATCTGCCGCAGGCTGACCGTCCCCCCGGCGGAGGCCTACGCCGTCGCCTCCTTCTACGCGATGTTCGCCCTGCACCGCAGGCCCCGCCGGGTCGTGCACCTGTGCACCGACATCGCCTGCGCGGCCGCGGGATCGGACCGGATGCGCGCCCGGCTGACCGAGCGCCTCGGCCCGCCCGGCGGCCACGACGGGGAGGCGGCCTGGCACGAGAGCCCGTGCCTGGGCATGTGCGAGCGCGCCCCCGCGGCCCTGGCCCTGGAGGCGGGCGCCCCCGCCCGGTACGCCGTCGCCGCCCCCGCCACGCCCGAGGCTCTGGACGCCATGGCCGCGCGGGCCCTGCCCGAGACCGGGGCGCCGAAGACCAACGGCCACCGGCCCTCCACCACCTTCGGCGCGGACCCGCTGCCCGGGTCCGCGCCCGAGCCCGACCCCGCGGCGGCCGTGCCCGACGCGGGCTCGCCCGACCACGTGCTGCTGCGCCGGATCGGCACCGTCGATCCCCTGAGCCTGGACGACTACCGCGCTGCGGGCGGGTACGCCGCGCTGCGCCAGGCGCTGCGCCTGGGCCCCGCCGGTGTCATCCGGGAGGTCTCCGACTCCGGTCTCGTGGGCCGGGGCGGGGCCGCCTTCCCGACCGGGCGCAAGTGGCAGGCCACCGCCCAGCAGCCGGACGGCCCGCACTACCTGGTGTGCAACGCCGACGAGAGCGAGCCCGGCACCTTCAAGGACCGGGTCCTGATGGAGGGCGACCCGTTCTCCGTCGTCGAGGCGATGACCATCGCGGGGTACGCCGTGGGCGCGCGGACCGGCTACCTCTACATCCGGGGCGAGTACCCCCGGGCGCTGCGCCACCTGGAGAACGCCATCGCCCTGGCCCGCGGGCGGGGCCTGCTCGGCCCGGACATCCTGGGCTCGGGTTTCGCCTTCGACATCGAGATCCGGCGCGGCGCGGGCGCCTACATCTGCGGCGAGGAGACCGCGATCTTCGGCTCCATCGAGGGGCAGCGGGGCGAGCCGCGCAGCAAACCGCCCTTCCCCGTGGAGAAGGGGCTGTTCGGCAAGCCCACCGCCGTGAACAACGTCGAGACGCTGGTCAACGTGCTGCCCGTCCTGCTGATGGGCGGCCCGGCCTACGCCGCCGTGGGCACCGGCCAGTCCACCGGCCCCAAGCTGTTCTGCCTGTCGGGCGGCGTGCGCCGCCCGGGGCTGTACGAGCTGCCCTTCGGCGCCACCCTGCGCGACCTGATCGAGGCGGCCGGGGGGATGCCCGAGGGGCGCACCATCCAGGCGGTCCTGCTCGGCGGCGCGGCCGGGACCTTCGTGCGCGGGGACGAGCTGGACATCCCGCTGACCTTCGAGGGGGCCCGCGCGGCGGGCACGTCCCTGGGCTCGGGGGTGGTGCTGGTCCTGGACGACACCGCCGACCTGGTCGCGACGCTGGTCCGGGTGGCGGCCTTCTTCCGCGACGAGTCCTGCGGCCAGTGCGTGCCCTGCCGGGTGGGCACCGTGCGCCAGGAGGAGTCGCTGCTGCGGATCAGGTCCGGGGGCGACGCCGCCGCCGAGGTGCCCCTGCTGCGCGAGGTCGGCCTGGCGATGCGCGACGCCTCGATCTGCGGCCTGGGGCAGACCGCGTGGAACGCCGTGGAGTCGGCCATCGACCGGCTCGGCCTGTTCGACGCGACCGACGACACCCACCAGAGCACCGGCCCGGGCACCCGGGCGGCTACCGAGGAGGCCCGATGACCGTCCCCGTACTCCTGGCCCCGCCCAAGCGGCTGATCGACGCGACCATCGACGGGCGCACCGTGCGCGTCCCGGAGGGCACCACCATCCTGGAGGCCTGCGCCGGGGAGGGGACCGAGATCCCCACCCTGTGCTACGGCGACACCCTCACCCCCCGCAACGCCTGCCGGGTGTGCGTGGTGGAGGTGGAGGGCGCGCGCACGCTCGCCCCCGCCTGCTCGCGCAAGCTGGAGCCCGGCATGAGCGTGGCCACGGACTCCGAGCGGGTGCGGCACAGCCGCAAGATGGTCCTGGAGCTGCTCGGCTCCTCCGTGGACCTGTCCACCACGCCCAAGGTGGACGGGTGGATGGAGCGCTACGAGGCCGAGCCCGGACGGTTCGGCCCGCGCGCCGAGGCCGCGGCGCTGGGCGTGCGCGACGCCCGCCACGCGGGCGACCACGAGCCCGGCGACGGCGCGGTCGCGGAGACGGTCGAGCAGCCCGCCAAGGTGGACAACGACCTGTACGTACGCGACTACTCCAAGTGCATCATGTGCTACAAGTGCGTGGACGCCTGCGGCGACCAGTGGCAGAACACCTTCGCCATCGGGGTGGCCGGGCGCGGCTTCGACGCCCGCGTCTCCACCGAGCACGACGTCACGCTGCCCGACTCCGCCTGCGTGTACTGCGGGAACTGCATCGAGGTGTGCCCCACCGGCGCCCTGTCCTTCCGCACCGAGTTCGACATGCGCGAGGCGGGCACCTGGGACGAGGAGGCGCAGACCGAGACCACCACGGTGTGCACCTACTGCGGGGTCGGCTGCAACGTTACGCTGCACGTGCAGGAGAACGAGATCGTCAAGGTCACCTCGCCGCACGACAACCCGGTGACCCACGGGAACCTGTGCATCAAGGGCCGGTTCGGCTTCCAGCACGTACAGCGGCGCGGCGGCGGCTGACCCCCCGCGGGCCCGCTCACGGGCGGGCCCACCTCCGGGGATGAGAAACCGGGCGAAATCAGATAGAACCGGGACAGAGGTACACCGGAAGGCGGTGGAACGGATGGGACGGGTCACGGTCCGGGAGAAGGTGCTCCGGATCAGGGACGGGTCCGCGACCGAGCGCGTGGACACGCTGGTCGTCGAGGAGCCCCTGGAGATCAGGCTGGACGGGGACCCGCTGAGCGTCACCATGCGCACCCCCGGCAACGACTTCGACCTGGCCGCGGGGTTCCTGGTGAGCGAGGGCGTGGTCTCCCGGGGCGAGGAGGTCACCGCGATCCGCTACTGCGCCGGGGCCACCGAGGACGGGTCGAACACCTACAACGTGCTCGACGTGTCCCTGGCCCCGGGGGTCCCCCGCCCCGACACCTCCCTGGAGCGCAACTTCTACACCTCCTCCTCGTGCGGCCTGTGCGGCAAGGCGAGCCTGGACGCCGTGCGCACCCAGGCCGCGTGGCGGGTGGACGGGGACGGGCTGCGCATCGAGGCCGAGACCCTGACCTCGCTGCCCGACCGGCTGCGCGAGGCCCAGCGGGTGTTCGAGCGCACCGGCGCCCTGCACGCCGCCGGCCTGTTCACCGCCGACGGCGAGCTGCTGGCCCTGCGCGAGGACGTGGGCCGCCACAACGCGGTGGACAAGCTGGTCGGCTGGGCGCTGCGCTCGGACCGGCTCCCGCTGCGCGAGACGGTGCTGATGGTCTCGGGGCGGGCCTCCTTCGAGCTGGTCCAGAAGGCGTGGATGGCCGGCATCCCGATGATGGCCGCCGTCTCCGCGCCCTCGTCCCTGGCCGTCGACCTCGCCGCCGAGGCGGGCATCACCCTGGTCGGCTTCCTCCGGGGAACCTCCATGAACGTCTACGCCGGACGGCACCGGATCCTCCTGAAGAAGGCGCACACCGCGCCTTCGGCGGCCACGGGAGGCGTCCGCGGTCCGGGTCGGTAGACGCGGGAGCGGCCGGTGCGCTCCAGCCCCCTGCACCGACCGCTCCCGACATCCGGTCCTCCCTTGAGAGGACCCCGCCCAGGCTTCCCCGAAGGCCCTCCCGCTCCCCGGGAGGGCCGCTTCGCGGTGTCGGCTCCGGGGGCGTCCGGTTCCGCACGCCCCCGGAGGCGCTGCCTAGACGCGTCCCTCGGGGCGCAGGGTGTAGTGCGGGAAGTTGCCGGGCAGGCGCTCGGCCGCGGGTCCCCTCGTGACCGCGTGGACCAGCAGCTCGCCGCCGACGAAGGCGCCCCGCCAGGAGTCGCCCCAGCCGCCGAACAGCTCCTCGCGGTCCCCGCGCGAGCGCGGCCGGTTGACGCCGACCTTGAAGGCCCGCACCCCGGCGGCCAGGCGCGCGGCCGTGTCGGTGTCGTCGCACGAGACCGTGGCGACCAGGGCGCCGTTGCTGGCGTTCATGGCGGCCAGCAGCTCGGCCTCGGTGTCCACCAGCACGATCGAGTCGACCGGGCCGAAGGGCTCGGCGTGGAAGAGCGGCGAGGAGCGCGGCGGCTCCAGGAGGGCCACGGGGGCCACGTAGGCGTCGGTGTTCTGGCCCGGCAGCAGGAGGGCGTCCTCCAGCCCGCCGCGGTACAGCGGCACGGCCCCGCCCGCGACGGCCTCGGCCACCCGGTCGGTCAGCTCCTTGGCCTTGGCCGCGTTGATCACCGGGCCGAAGTCCAGCTCGGGCGGGTCGTCGGCGGCCGACTCCACGGCCAGGGGGTGGCCGAAGCGCACGGACCGGACCGCCGTGAGGTAGGCGTCGAGGAAGGCGTCGAAGCGGGAGCGCTGCACGACGAACCGGGGGTAGGCGGTGCAGCGCTGCTTGGCGTAGTCGAAGGTTTTGCGGATCTGCCCGGAGAGGGTCTCCCAGTCCCCGAACTCCCACACGCCCCAGCAGTTGAGCCCCTCCTGCTCCAGGACGTGCGGCCGCCCCAGGTCGGCGAGGTCGGCCGCCACCCGGCCGCCGGTGTCCCGGCCGCCCACGAAGGACACGCAGCCGATCTCGGGCCCGCGCACCAGCGCCGGGGAGAGGTCGCTGCCGCCTCCGCTGACCAGCGTGAACGGCAGGCCCTCGCGGACCGCCAGGGCCACGGCCAGGGTCAGGCAGACCAGCCCGCCGTCGGTGGGGGTCTTGGCGATCACGCCGTTGCCCGCCAGCGCCTGGACGCACATCGCGTGCGCCAGCACGCTCATCGGGTAGTTCCAGCTCGCGATGTTGCTGACCGGGCCGTCCAGGGGCAGGCGGCCCTCCAGCATGGGCTCGACGCCGTCCAGGTACCACTCGACCCCCGAGATCGCCCGGTCCACGTCCTGGCGGGCCAGCCGCCAGGGCTTGCCGATCTCCCAGACCAGGGCCAGGGCGAGGGTGTCGCGGTGCCGCTCCCAGGACCGGACCGCGGCGCGCACCCGCTCCCGGCGCTCGGCCAGGGGCAGCGCGCTCCAGCGGCGGTGGTCCTCGGCCGCCCCGGCGACCGCGCGGGCCGCGGTGGCGCCGTCGAGCATGGGCGGGCCCGCGATCTCCGAGCCGTCCACGGGCGAGTACGCGGTCCGGGGCTCTCCGTCGGCGCGCCACCGGCCGCCCCAGTGGTTGTGCGTCCGGTCGGGTCCGAAGGCCTCGGGGGCCTCCTCGCGGCAGCGGGTGTACAGGGTCGCCCAGTCGGTGCCGGGCTTGAGCATCGCCGTCATCGCGCCGTGGGCGCCGCCTCGGAGAGGGCGCCCGCCTCCTCTCCGAGGGGAGCCCCGGCCAGGACGGCGCGCACCATCCGGGCCGCTTCGCTGGGGGTGGTGCCGACCTTGACGCCGACGGCCTCCAGCGCTTCCTTCTTCGCCGCGGCCGTGCCCGAGGAACCCGACACGATCGCGCCCGCGTGCCCCATCGTCTTGCCCTCCGGAGCGGTGAAGCCCGCCACGTACCCCACCACGGGCTTGGTCACGTTGTCGCGGATGAACTCCGCCGCACGCTCCTCGGCGTCGCCGCCGATCTCACCGATCATCACGATCACGTCGGTGTCCGCATCGGCCTCGAACGCCGCCAGCGCGTCGATGTGCGTGGTCCCGATGATCGGGTCCCCGCCGATACCCACCGCCGAGGAGAAACCGATGTCGCGCAGCTCGTACATCATCTGGTAGGTCAGCGTCCCGGACTTGGACACCAGCCCGATCCGACCCGGCTTGGTGATGTCGGCCGGAATGATGCCCGCGTTCGACTGACCCGGCGTGATCAGCCCAGGGCAGTTGGGGCCGATGATGCGGGTCTTGCCGCCCTTGGCCTTGGCGTGGGCCCAGAACGCGGCGGTGTCGTGCACCGGAATGCCCTCGGTGATGACCACGGCCAGCCCGATCTCGGCGTCGATGGCCTCGAAGACCGCCTCGCGCGAGAACTTGGGCGGCACGAAGATGACGGTGACGTCGGCGCCGGTGGCGGCCATGCCCTCGGCCACCGAGCCGAAGACGGGCACCTCGGTGCCGTCGAAGTCGACCTTCTGGCCGGCCTTGCGGGGGTTGACCCCGCCCACGATGGTGGTGCCCGAGGCGAGCATGCGCCGGGTGTGCTTGGTGCCCTCAGAGCCCGTCATGCCCTGCACCAGGACTCTGCTGTCGCTGTTCACGAAGATGGCCATGTGTGTTCGTCACTCCCGTCGAGGGTGTCCGGCCGCTGTCAGTTGGCGGCCGCGAGCTCGGCGGCCCGGGCGGCGGCGCCGTCCATGGTGTCCACCTGCTGCACGGCCGGGTGGGCCCGCTTGGTGAGGATCTCGCGGCCCAGCTCGGCGTTGTTGCCGTCCAGACGCACGACCAGCGGCTTGCCGAGCTGGTCGAAGCCCTCGTCTCCGCTGCGGCCCTCCAGCATGTCCAGGGCCCGGACGATGCCTTCGGCCACCGCGTCGCAGGCGGTGATGCCGCCGAAGACGTTGACCAGGACGCTCCTGACCGAGGGATCGCCCAGGATGATCTCCAGGCCGTTGGCCATGACCTCGGCCGAGGCCCCGCCGCCGATGTCCAGGAAGTTGGCCGGTCGCACCCCGCCGTGCGCCCCGCCCGCGTGGGCGACCACGTCCAGGGTGGACATGACCAGACCCGCGCCGTTGCCGATGACGCCGACCTCGCCGTCGAGCCTGACGTAGTTCAGGCCCCTGGCCCTGGCCATGCGCTCGCGCTCGTCGGTGTCGGCGCCGTCGGTGAACGGGGTCCGCTCGGGGTGGCGGAAGGCGGCGTTGCCGTCCAGGGTGACCTTGCCGTCCAGGGCGATGATCCGCCCGTCGGCCGTGCGGACCAGGGGGTTGACCTCGACGAGGGTGGCGTCCTCCCCGACCGCGACCTGCCAGAGCCGGGTGACCACCTGGGCCGCGCAGTCGCGCACCTCCTCGGGCAGCCCGGCCGCGCGGCAGATCGCGAGGGCGGCCCCGTGGTCCACGCCCTCGGGGCCGACCGGGGTGCGCACGACCGCCTCGGGCCGGGTCCGGGCGACCTCCTCGATGTCCATGCCGCCCTCGGCGGAGCAGATGGACAGGAAGGTGCGGTTCGCGCGGTCCAGCAGGAAGGAGAAGTAGTACTCCTCCGCGATGTCGGAGGCCTCCTCGACCAGGACACGGTGGACCGTGTGGCCCTTGATGTCCATGCCGAGGATCTGCTCGGCCCTGGCCTGGGCGTCCTCGGGGCCCTCCGCGACCTTGACCCCGCCGGCCTTGCCGCGACCACCGGTCTTGACCTGCGCCTTGACCACCACCCGGTGGCCGATCCGTCCGGCCGCCAGCCGGGCCTGTTCGGGGGTGTCCGCGATCTCGCCCTCGACGAGGGGGACGCCGTACTCCCCGAAGAGCTGTTTGGCCTCGTACTCGTACAGATCCACCGGGCCTCCTCACGTGCGTGGTTCTCGGTCACCTCCAGTGTTACGCCATACTGTATGCAGTATGCAATAGCCCTTCGGGCAGAAATGTGTTCCCGGTCACCCCTTTCCAGAACGACATGCTCTTTGCATACTGCATACAAGGAGGTGTCGTCATGCGCAGCCGCCCGGCCCCCGATCCGTCCCCCTCCACCCCCTCCTCCTCCCACCCCCTCCCGGAGGAGGTGCGCGACTGGCGCGGCAGGAGCTACGCGGTGGGCCCCTCGGCCCGCGCGCTCACCGGCCGTTCCCGCCGCGCGATCCTGCTCCGCGCGCTGACCGCCGCGGCGGCGGTCGGCGGACTCCAGTTCGGCTACGGCGCCGCGGTCCCCTCGCTGGTGGCCGCGCACGGCTGGTCCCCCGCCCAGGCGCTGGTCCCCTTCCTGGTGTGGACCCTGGTGCAGGGCGCCTGCGCACCGGCGCTGCACCGGCTCCGGGCCCGGGGAGCGGTGCGGGCCGGACCGGCCGTCCAGGCGGGCGCGCTGCTGTGCGCCGCCGCCCTGGTCGCCCTCGGCGTCTTCCCGTCGCTCCCCGCCGCCGTCCTGGGCTACGGCCTCCTGGGCGGCCTGGGCGCGGGGCTGGTCTACCACTCCTGCACCCACCTGGTGGACGGCTGGTTCCCGGACCGGCGCACCGTGCGCTCGGGCGCCGTGGGCGGCGCCTTCGCCCTGGGCTGGGTGCCCCTCCTGCCCGCCGTCGCGGTCGGCGTCTCCCCCTCCGCCCTGCCCGTCGCCTGCGGGGCGCTCGCCCTGCTGGTCGCGGTCCTGGGGCTGGTGGGCGGCGCGGGGCAGCGCCCTGCCCCGCCCCGGTGGTGGCCGCCCGGCTCCGACCCGCGCGCGAGCGCGCTGCTGGCGGGCGCCGACCCGCCGTGGGCCCGCGACCTCACCCCGGCCCAGGCGTGGTCCTCCGGCCGCTCCCTGCCGCTCCTGCACGCGGTGGTCGCACTGTCCGGGGCGAGCGCGCTGTCCACCCTCGCCGTGCTGCCCGTCCTCCTGGCGGACGGCGGCCACCCGGGCGCGGCGGCCGCCCTGGCCGTGACGGCCTTCGCCGCGGGCAGCGGCCTGGGACGGCTGGCCGCGGGCACCGCGGCCGAGCGGGCCGGCCGCAGGCGCACCCTCACCGCGCTGCTGGGGGCGGGGGCGCTCGCCCAGGCGGGGCTGGCCGCCGCCGTCCCGACCGGGCAGAGCGCCGCGCTGGTGCTCCTCGCGCTGGCGGCGGGCGCGTGCACCGGCTCGTGCTACCCGCTGACCCGGGCGATCACCGAGGGCCACTTCGGGCCGCGCTGGACAGCCGACATCCACGGCCTGGTCTACAGCTCCAAGGCGGTCGGGGGCCTGCTCGGGGTCGGCGGGGCCGCGCTGTTCCTGGCCCTGGCGCCGGCCTCCGCGTGGCCCGCGGGCCCGGCCGCGTCCGGCGTGCTCTGCGGCGCGGCGGCCGTTCTGGCGGCCCTGCTCAGGCGCCCGCTTCCGGTCCGGACCACACCCGCCCCACACGGGGTCTGGACAGCGACGCGGCACCGTGCTCCAATGTGATGCACACGGTATACAGTATCCCGCCTACAGAAGACGGTCGCACCACACAAGCCACCGCAGGACACATCCCGCACACCCGCACGAAAGGGGTCGGCGTACCGATGGCCGACAAGGCAACCAGCGAGTCCACCAGCAGCGAGAAGACCACGATCTCCGGCGGCCACCTGGTCGCCAAGGCCCTCAAAGCCGAGGGGATCGACGTCATCTTCACGCTCTGCGGCGGACACATCATCGACATCTACGACGGATGCGCCGACGAGGGCATCGACGTGGTCGACGTGCGACACGAGCAGGTCGCCGCGCACGCCGCCGACGGCTACGCCCGCGTCACCGGCAAACCCGGGTGCGCCGTCGTGACCGCCGGACCGGGGACCACCGACGCGGTCACCGGTATCGCCAACGCCTACCGCGCGGAGAGCCCGATGCTGGTCATCGGCGGCCAGGGCGCCCTGAGCCAGCACAAGATGGGCTCGCTCCAGGACCTTCCGCACGTGGACATGATCAACCCGATCTCCAAGTTCGCCGCCACCGTGCCCCACACCGAGCGGGTCGCCGACCTGGTCTCGATGGCCTTCCGCGAGGCCAACAGCGGCGCCCCCGGCCCGGCCTTCCTGGAGATCCCCCGGGACGTCCTGGACGCCGAGGTGCCCGTGGAGCGGGCGCGCGTCCCCGCCAAGGGCCGCTACCGCGCCTCCACCCGGCAGGCGGGCGACCCCGCCGCGATCGAGCGGCTCGCCGACCTGATCGTGCGCTCCGAGAAGCCCAGCATCCTGCTCGGCAACCAGGTGTGGACCACCCGGGCCACGCAGTCCGCCACCGACCTGGTGCGCGCGCTCAACATCCCCGCCTACATGAACGGCGCGGGCCGGGGCACCCTGCCGCCCGGGGACCCGCACCACTTCCAGCTCTCCCGGCGCTACGCCTTCACCAACTCCGACCTGATCATCATCGTCGGCACCCCCTTCGACTTCCGGATGGGCTACGGCAAGCGCCTCTCGCCCACCGCCACGGTGGTGCAGATCGACCTCAACTACGCCACCGTCGGCAAGAACCGCGACGTGGACCTGGGGCTGGTCGGGGACGCCGACGTGATCCTGTCCTCGGTGCTCCAGGCGACCTCGGCCTACGGGGACAACGGCGCCCAGAGCCGCAAGACCTGGCTGGAGGAGCTGCGCACCCAGGAGCAGGCCGCGCTGGACAAGCGCGCGCACCTGCTCACCTCCGACTCCACGCCCATCCACCCCTACCGGCTGGTCAGCGAGATCAACCAGTTCCTCACCGAGGACTCCATCTACGTCGGCGACGGCGGCGACATCGTCACCTTCTCCGGCCAGGTGGTCCAGCCCAAGTCGCCGGGCCACTGGATGGACCCCGGGCCCCTCGGCACGCTGGGCGTGGGCGTCCCGTTCGTGATGGCGGCCAAGTACGCCCGCCCGGACAAGGAGGTGGTGGCCCTCTTCGGCGACGGCGCGTTCAGCCTGACCGGCTGGGACTTCGAGACCCTGGTCCGGTTCGACCTGCCCTTCGTCGGCATCGTGGGCAACAACTCCTCGATGAACCAGATCCGCTACGGCCAGATCGCCAAGTACGGCGCGGACCGGGGCGAGATCGGCAACACCCTGGGCGACGTCAACTACGCCGAGTTCGCCCGGATGCTGGGCGGCCACGGCGAGGATGTCCGGGACCCGGCCGACATCGCCCCGGCGCTGCGCCGCGCCCGCGAGTCCGGCAAGCCCTCGCTGATCAACGTCTGGATCGACCCCGAGGTCTACGCCCCGGGAACGATGAACCAGACCATGTACAAGTAGCCCTGACCAGGAAGGAGAGAGTCATGGGCAAGGCACTCGACGGGGTCCGCGTCCTGGACATGACCCACGTCCAGTCGGGCCCGTCGGCGACGCAGATACTCGCCTGGATGGGCGCCGACGTGGTCAAGGTGGAGGCGGTCACGGGTGACATCACCCGGCGCCAGCTCCGGGACAAGCCCGGTGTGGACAGCCTCTACTTCACGATGCTCAACTCCAACAAGCGCAGCGTCACCCTCAACACCAAGAACCCCAGGGGCAAGGAGATCTTCCTGGACCTGGTGCGCCGCAGCGACGTGCTGGTGGAGAACTTCGCCCCCGGCGCGCTGGACCGCATGGGCTTCACCTGGGAGGTGCTCGCCGAGGCCAACCCTCGGCTGGTCTACGCCTCCATCAAGGGGTTCGGCCCCGGCGCCTACGCCGACTTCAAGGCCTACGAGGTGATCGCCCAGGCGATGGGCGGCTCCATGAGCACCACCGGGTTCGAGGACGGCCCGCCGCTGGCGACGGGCGCCCAGATCGGTGACTCGGGCACGGGGATGCATACAGTAGCCGGTATCCTCGCCGCTCTGTACCAGCGCACCACCACCGGCCGGGGCCAGCGCGTCCAGGTCGCCATGCAGGACGCGGTGCTCAACCTGTGCCGGGTCAAGCTGCGCGACCAGCAGCGCCTGGCGCACGGACCGCTGGCGGAGTACCCCAACGACGACTTCGGCGACGAGGTCCCCCGCTCCGGCAACGCCTCCGGCGGCGGCCAGCCCGGCTGGGCCGTGCGCACCTCCCCCGGCGGCCCCAACGACTACGTGTACGTCATCGTCCAGCCCACCGGCTGGGAGCCCATCACACGGCTCATCGGCCGCCCCGAGCTGGCGGAGGATCCCGAGTGGGCCACCCCCGAGGCCCGGCTGGACAAGCTCGACAAGATGTTCGCCCTCATCGAGGAGTGGGCCAGCCAACTCCCCAAGTGGGACGTGCTGGCCGCGCTGAACGCGCACAACATCCCCTGCGGGCCGATCATGTCCACCCGCGAGATCATCGACGACCCCACCCTGCGGGCCAACGGGGTCGTCACCACCGTCGAGCACCCCGAGCGGGGCTCCTACGACACGGTCTCCTCGCCGATCCGGCTCTCGGACTCACCGGTGGACGTCGTCCGCTCCCCGCTGCTCGGCGAGCACAACGCCGAGGTCTACGGCGGAGAGCTGGGGCTGTCCGACGAGGACCTGGCCGAACTCGCATCGAACGGAGTGATCTGAACACATGGCCGCCTACACCCCCGACCGCCCCGACCACGACCGCGCCGCGGTCCGCGAGGTGCTCGACCGCGCCAGGGCCGAGGGCAGGACCGCCCTGACCGCCCCCGAGGGCCGCGTCCTCGCCGACGCCTACGGCATCCCCGTCCCGGGCGAGGCCCTGGCGCACTCCGCCGAGGAGGCCGCCGAACTGGCCGGTGAGCTCGGCCTGCCGGTCGTGGCCAAGATCGTCTCCCCCGACATCCTGCACAAGACCGACGCGGGCGGCGTCGAGGTCGGCCTGGACAGCGCCGAGAAGGTCGCCGAGGCCTACCACCGCATCACCGCCAACGCCCTGGCCCACACCCCGGGGGCGCGTATCGACGGGGTCCAGATCCAGCAGCAGGTCGGCGGCGGGCCGGAGGTCGAGGTCCTCGTCGGCGCGACCACCGACCCCACCTTCGGCAAGATCGTGGTCTTCGGGCTGGGCGGCGTCCTGGTCGAGGTGCTGCGCGACGTCACCTTCCGGATGGCCCCGGTCTCCCGTGAGGAGGCGCTGACCCAGATCGACGACATCCGCGCGGCCGAGATCCTGCGCGGCGTGCGCGGCCGCCCCGGCGTGGACCGGGAGCGGCTGGCCGACGTGGTCAGCAGGCTGTCGGACCTGGTCACCGACTTCCCCGAGATCGCCGAGGCCGACCTCAACCCGGTCTTCGCCGGACCGGCCACCGCCGTGGCCGCGGACCTGCGCTTCGTCCTGGACTTCGCGCCGCCCGAGCCGCCCGCGCGGTTCGAACGCGACGAGATCCTCGCCGCGATGAACCGGGTCTTCAAGCCGCGGTCGATCGCGATCGTCGGCGCCTCCAACGAGCCCGGCAAGATCGGCCACTCCGTCATCAAGAACATCGTCGACGGCGGGTACGCGGGCGAGGTCTACCCGGTCAACCCCAAGTCCCCCGAGGTGTACGGCCGCACGGCCTACGCCAGCGTCCTCGACATCCCCGGCGAGGTCGACGTGGCGGTCTTCGCGATCCCCGCCAAGTTCGTGGCGGGCGCGCTGGAGGAGGTCGGCGCGAAGGGGGCCGCCGCGGCGGTCCTCATCCCCTCCGGGTTCGCCGAGACCGGCGAGCAGGAGCTCCAGGACGAGGTGCTCGCCGTCGCCCGCAGACACGGCGTGCGCCTGCTCGGCCCCAACATCTACGGCTACTACTACACGCCCGAGAAGCTGTCGGCGACCTTCTGCACCCCCTACGACGTCAGAGGCGGCACCGCCCTGACCTCGCAGTCGGGCGGGATCGGCATGGCCATCCTCGGCTACAGCCGCAGCACGAGCACCGGCGTCTCGGCCATCGTCGGCGTCGGCAACAAGGCCGACATCGACGAGGACGACCTGCTCACCTTCTTCGGCCAGGACGAGAACACCAACGCCGTCGCCATGCACCTGGAGGACCTCAAGGACGGACGCGCCTTCGTCGAGGCCGCCCGCGAGGTCGTGCCGCACAAGCCCGTCATCGTGCTCAAGGCCGGGCGCACCGACGCCGGGGCGCGCGCGGCCGGGTCGCACACCGGCGCGCTGGCGGGCGACGACAAGGTCTACGACGACATCCTGCGCCAGGCGGGCGTGGTCCGGGCCCCCGGGCTCAACGAGCTGCTGGAGTTCGGCCGCGCGCTGCCGGTCCTGCCCACCCCCAAGGGAGAGAACGTCGTCATCATCACCGGCGCGGGCGGATCGGGCGTGCTGCTCTCCGACGCGGTGGTGGACAACGGGATGAGCCTCTACGAGATCCCGCCGGACCTGGACGCCTCGTTCCGGGCCTTCATCCCGCCCTTCGGCGCCGCCGGGAACCCGGTGGACATCACCGGCGGCGAGCCGCCCTCCACCTACGAGGCCACGATCCGCCTGGGCCTGGAGGACGAGCGGGTGCACGCGCTCATCCTGGGCTACTGGCACACCATCATCACGCCGCCGATGGTCTTCGCGAAGGTGGTCGCCGACGTGGTGGCCGAGGCCAGGGCCGAGGGGATCGACAAGCCCGTGGTCGCCTCGCTCTCGGGTGACACCGAGGTCGAGGAGGCCTCGCGGTACCTGTTCGACCACGGCGTCGTGGCCTTCCCCTACACCACCGAGAAGCCCGTGCAGATTCTCGGCGCGAAGTATCGCTGGGCCCGCGCCGCGGGACTACTCTGACCCAGTGCCCGGTCGGTGCTCCGGCCCCGACCGGGCCCCGTACCAACGCGCACCACCCCTGAACCCGGCGGCCACGGAGCCGCCGCCACACGGCCGCCGGGTCCCCCACCGCGCGACGCAGCCACTACGTCGCGGTGACCTCGCCCGTGCGTCCGGCAGAGAGGAGTCCGCACCATCCGGGGGCGCCATGCCAGCAAGCAGCTCGCATCCGCACAGCCCACAGGGAGTTCCCAGCCATGGATTCCTCACGCCCCGAGACCGGCGGCACGCCCGAACCGGTCCGCCAGTCCCCCACCGACGCACAACCACCCTTCGTCCCCGCCCAGAGGCAGGCCGCTCCCCCCGAGGCCGAGGCCGCCTCCGGCACGGCCGCCCCCGGCGGCGCTCCGCCCGAGGAGCGCGTGTGGAAGGCGGGCCGGCTGGAGCCGATGCCCATCCGCCCCCTGCCCAAGGCGCCGCCCTCGATCCACATCCTGGGCCCCACCGTGTTCCTCGTCGCCCTCGGCGTGGGCATGGGCGAGTCCTACATGTGGCCGAGGCTGGTCCTCGTCTTCGGCCCCGAGATCCGCTGGCTGTTCCTGGTCGGCGTCACCCTCCAGGCCGTGGTCATGCTGGAGATGTCGCGCTACGCGATGGCCACCGGGGAGAGCATCTTCTACGGCGCCGCGCGCGTGTTCAAACCGCTCATGTGGTTCTTCTTCATCACGGCGATGCTGGTCTACATCTGGCCGGGCCACCTCTCGGCGGGCGCCTCCGCCTTCGAACGGGTGACCGGCATCCCCTGGCAGGCCACGGCGGTCGCCGGGATGCTCCTCGTCGGTGTGGTGTTCACACTGGCCAAGGTCATCTACAACCTGCTGGAGAACGTGCTGTCGATCTGCATCGGCATGCTGGTGGTCGGCAGCGCCGTGATCGCGGCCATCGTGGGCGACCTGTCCGACCTGACCTCCACCCTCACCGGGATGTTCGCGTTCGGCTACCTGCCGGAGGAGGCCACCACGGCCCTGTGGTTCCCCGTGATCGTGGGCTCCATCGCCTTCGCCGGGCCCTCGGGCATGCAGCAGATGTGGTACACCCTGCACCTGCGCGACAAGGGCGCCGGGATGGGCTCGCACATCCCCCAGATCCGGGGCCTGCGGCACGCGGGCGACCAGGAGGCCATGCCCACGCGCGGCTTCATGTTCGACACCTCCGACGCCTCGGAGATGGAGAAGTGGAAGGGCTGGCGGCGCTGGGTCACCTTCGACGCGATGGTCCTGTTCTGGGGCATCACGATGCTGGTGACGATCTCCTTCACCGTGCTGGCCCAGGCCTCGGCCCGCTTCGACCCGAACGTGACCGACCTGCTGCGCGACGGCGACCGCGACGCCGCCCTGGACGCCATGGCGGCCTCCTTCTCGGCGGCAGGGAGCCCGGTCCTGGGCACGGTGTTCTTCTGCTTCATCGCGCTCATCGGCCTCAACGCCACGCTGGGGCTGTTCGACTCCTTCTCGCGCGGCCAGGCCGACATGACCTTCAACTTCGTGCCGGGCGCCAAGAAGGTCGGCATGTCGAGGCTGTACGCCCTCTTCCTGTGGGGCCTGATCGCCTTCGGCATCGTCATCCTGCTCTTCGGCCCCGCCGACGGCCCGGCGGCGATCCTGGACGTGCTGGCCTTCCTGTCGGCGTTCGCGATGGGCGCCTACTGCGTGGTGCTGCTGCTGGTCAACAACCTCACCCTGCCCAAGCCGATCCGGCCGGGCATCCTCTCCAACGCCGTCATCGCCTTCGCGGCGGTGTTCTACCTCGGCGCCCTGTTCTACTCGCTGTTCGCCTTCGGGGTCGTGATCGACTGATGGGCGCTCGGGAAGTCCTCCCCACCGGGAGGCCCGTGCTCGACCACGTGGAGATCACGCTGCCGGGCGCGCTGATCGGCCTGGTGGCCGGTCTGTTCGCCACGGCCGTGGCGGTGATGGCCGGGCTGTCCCCGGCGGTCACCCTCGCCCTCGCGGCCGGACTGGGGGTACCCCTGGCCCTGTTCGGCGCCGGGTACTGCGTGCTGCTGGCGCGCGGTGTCTTCCAGGTCGGGGCGGTGGCGCCCATGGCGCTGTACTGGCTGGTGGGGTTCCCCGTCTCGCGGCTGATCGACTCCTACGCCGTGGCGTGGGCGCTGGGCGACGACACCGTGCTGGGGGAGCCGCTCCTGTCCTTCCTGGCCCTCCAGGCGATGCTGAGCCTGGGGTTCACGATCGGCTTCCTGTGGCTCCACGAGCGGATCGCACCGCACTGGCTGCTCCGCGTCCGGGGCCACAACCCCGTGGCGGCGTCCCTGGTCGAACGCTATCTGGAGCACGCCGTCCACCTCGACCGGCGGCGGGGCGGCCCCCGCCGGGGCACCCCCGGGCCCCGTCCTAGCCGCCGCGACCCGCTCGGTCCAGGGCATCCGCGCAGCACCGCCGCTCCCCCGTAACGGCGTAGGGGCCGGACACCGCACGGTGTCCGGCCCCCGCCGCGCGCTGGCGGGACCGGGCGGACGCGGGTCCGCGCTCAGGAGGCGGCGGCCCGCGCGGACCCGTGCGTCCTGCGGTAGGCGGACGGCGTCGTCCCGACCTCCCTCTTGAAGACGGCGCGGAAGTTCGCGGCGCTGCCGAACCCGGTCGCCCCGGCGATCCTCTCCACCGACCAGTCCGAGGTCTCCAGCAGGCGGCGCGCGCCCAGGACCCGTTGCAGGACGCTACGGCCGCCCCGACCCCCAGGTCGCGAGCACCCTGGTCGCCGTCTCCCGGCTGGCCTTCCCCGAACTGCTGGTCGAGATCAGCTTCACCGCCCGTGTGGGGGAAGCGACGGTGAACGGTTCGCGTCTCGGGGATTGACGCGTCCGCCCCCTTTTTCCGCCGCGTGACGGGAGGAAAAGGGGGCGCGGCACAAAGAAACGGGAAAACGACGGGGGGAGGGCGTACCGGCGCCGTTCGCCGCCCGCCTTTCCCCTGTCCGGAACAGCGGAAGGGCGCGTCCCCCTCCTGAGGGGCGGACGCGCCCGGGTCGGGTCCTAGTGCAGGAGCTTGAGCCCCACCACGCCCGAGACGATGAGCACGAGGCACAACAGCTTGGTCCAGGCGAAGCCCTCACCCAGGAAGAACATGCCCACCAGCGCGGTGCCGACGGCGCCGATGGCCACCCAGACCGCGTAGCCGGTCCCGACCGGGATGGTGCGCAGCGCGTAGGCCAGACCGGCCATGCTCAGGAACAGGGTGACCCCGAAGGTCACCGACGGCCACAGGCGGGTGAAGCCCTTCGAGGCGCTGAGCGAGAGGGCCCACGCGGTCTCCAGGAACCCCGAGACCACCAGAACGATCCAGGCCATGATGCCTACCTCCGTGACGTGTGACGTGCGCTGTCCAACGCGCCGTCTTGTCGTCACCGGGTACGGCGCACCTCGTCCGGGGTATCGCGGAACGCGCCGACGCGGACGCCCGCGGCGGCGGTGATGGTGCACAAGCTACAACGCCCGGAGCCGGACGGGCGTTCCGGGTCCGGTGGAGGCGCGTCCCACCACCGAGCACGGCCCCCGGCGCGGCGGAGGACGGACGCTCCCCCCCGGCCCCTCGCAGGACACCGGAACCCCCGAGGCACGGCGCTCCCCACCGGATCCGAGCCCCGTGCGGCGCGTGCGCCGCGGGGCCCGTGGTCTGGACCGGAGCCGCTCGGCGACCGTTCGGCGCGCCAGACGACCGCTCACCGCGCGCTGGGCGACCGTTCGACGCTCCTCCCCCGCGTTCGGCGCGCGTGCGCACGAGCCCCCTCCTTCGCGGTAGTGCCGCTCCTTACAGTGCTCCGTAACGCAGATCACACCAGAGCGGCGCCGTCGCCGCCGGACGCACGCCAATCCCCCCGGAGGTACACCCACCATGTCAACAGACCGGCCAACGAAGGACCCGGCCCCGCCGCCCGAGGGCAACGGGAACGGCGACGCGATCCCGACCGGGGCCTACGTCACCATGCACGGCGACCCGCGCTTCGTCGAGCTCAAGCGGCGGCTGTACAGGTTCGTCTTCCCGGTGAGCCTCGCCTTCATGGCGTGGTACCTGCTCTACGTGCTCATGTCCGCCTTCGGCCGCGACTTCATGGGCGTCGTGCTCTTCGGCAGCGTCAACGTCGCCCTGGTCTTCGGTGTCCTCCAGTTCGCGTCGACCTTCGGGATCGCCATCCTGTACACGAACTACGCGCGCCGCAGGCTCGACGCCCAGGCGGTCGAGCTGCGCGACGAGCTCCACTACAGCGCGGCGAACAAGGAGGGCGGCCGATGAACCTCGCCCAGGAAGCTGTCGAGACGGTCAGCGACAGCAGCCGCGTCATCACCATCGTCCTCTTCGTCCTCATGATCGCGGCCACGCTCGGCATCACCGTCTGGGCCGGCCGCAGCACGCGCTCCGCCACCGACTTCCACTCGGGCGGGCGCGGCTTCTCCCCGCTCCAGAACGGCCTGGCGATCGGCAGCGACTACATGTCCGCCGCCTCCTTCCTCGGCATCGCGGGCATGATCGCGCTGTTCGGCTACGACGGCTTCCTCTACTCCATCGGGTTCCTCGTCGCCTGGCTCGTCGCCCTCCTGCTGGTCGCGGAGCTGCTGCGCAACTCCGGCCGCTACACCATGGGTGACGTGCTGTCCTACCGGATGCGGCAGCGCCCGGTGCGCACCGCCGCGTCGGTCTCCACGATCGTGGTGTCGATCTTCTACCTGCTGGCGCAGATGGTCGGCGCGGGCGCGCTCATCGCCCTGCTGCTGGGCATCCAGCCCGGACAGACCTTCATGGGCATGGACGCCGCCACCGCCAAGATCGTCGGCATCGTGGTCATCGGCCTGCTGATGACCATCTACGTGACCTTCGGCGGCATGAAGGGCACCACCTGGGTGCAGATCATCAAGGCCCTCATCCTCATGCTGGGCGCCGCCCTGCTCACCGTGCTGACCCTGTCCCTGTACGGGTTCAACCTCGGCGCCCTGATGAGCGACGCCGCCGCGGCCAGCGGCAAGGAGGGCTTCCTGGAGCCCGGCCTGCGCTACGGCGTGGAGGTCGCGGGCGACCCGCTCCAGACCCTGTGGAACAAGCTGGACCTGATCAGCCTGGGCCTGGCCCTGGTGCTGGGCACGGCCGGTCTGCCGCACATCCTCATCCGCTTCTACACCGTCCCCGACTCCCAGAGCGCCCGCAAGTCGGTCAACTGGGGCATCGGCCTCATCGGCACCTTCTACCTGATGACCCTGGTGCTGGGCTTCGGCGCGGCGGCCATCGTCGGCCACGAGGCCATCACGGCGCAGGACTCCGCGGGCAACACCGCGGCCCCGCAGCTGGCCCAGGTGGTCGGCGAGCGCATCGGCGGAGAGATGGCGGGCGCGGTCCTGCTGGCGATCATCGCCTCGGCGGCCTTCGCGGCCATCCTGTCCACGGTGGCGGGCCTGGTCATCGCCTCCTCGTCCTCCATCGCGCACGACTTCTACAACTCGGTCCTGCGCAAGGGCAAGGCCACGGGCGCCGAGGAGGTCCGGGTCGCCCGCCTGTCCGCCCTCGGCGTCGGCGTGGTCGCGATCCTGCTGGCGGTGTTCGCGCAGAACCTCAACGTGGCCTTCCTGGTCTCGCTGGCGTTCGCGATGGCGGCCTCGGCGAACCTGCCGACCCTGCTGCTCAGCCTGTTCTGGAAGAGGTTCAACACCCGAGGCGCCCTCGCGGGCATCTACGGCGGCCTGATCAGCGCCGTGGGCCTGGTGTTCTTCTCGCCCGTGGTCTCCGGCAGCGAGACCGCGCTCATCCCGACCGCGGACTTCGCCTGGTTCCCGCTGCCCAACCCGGCCCTGGTGTCGGTCCCGATCAGCCTGCTGTGCGCGATCGTGGGAACCCTGTCGTCCAAGGAGCGCGACTTCGACAAGTTCGCCCAGCTCCAGGTCCGCGCCCTGACCGGCGCGGGCGCGGAGAAGGCGGCCAACCACTAAAGGCGTCCGGCCACCAGGCAGTGCCTCCTCCGGGCCGAAGTCCCGGAGGAGGCCCGAACCACCGGCTCGGGCCGTCGGCGGCCCGCTCCGACCGGGAGCCCACCCTTCTCCCGGCACGGCCGCCGCCCCGAGCGCTCCCCCGGGCCCGCCACCGCTCCCGGTGGCGGGCCCGGCTCCCGTCCGCGGCGCGAGCGCGCATTTGCGTCACGATTCGAAAGGTGACCCCGACCACGTGAGCACCGACACAGTTCGCTGGGATAGGGTCGTTCCGTGTCATACCGGTGGCTGTCGCGGGTGTCCTCCTCCCGACGTCGCCCAGCGTCCTCGGAGCAGCGGGCGAGCGTCGAGCTGATGCGCCAGGTCCACGCCCTCGGCGTCGACCTCCGGGACGGGCTGCACGGCCGGAGGGTCCCCTCGGCCGCCAGGCGGCTGCGCCAGCTCCTGGCCGTGGACGGCGTCGTCCTGGCCGACCTGGACGGCCCGGTCGCCGCGCACGGGACCAGCCCCGCCCCCGCCGAGGTCGAGGGGCTGCTCTCCCAGGTCTTCGAGTACGGGAGCAACGCCCGGCTGCGCCTGCCCGACGGCACGTCGGCGTGCGCGGTCCCCCTGACCGTGGCCGACGAGCTGTCCGGCGCCCTGGTGGCCTCGGGCCACCCCGTGGAGGCCGACGTGGAGGCCGCCGCCGCGCTGGTCTCGGACTGCCTGGACCACGCGGCGCTGCGCCGGGCCCGGGCCCGGATCGCCGCCGCCGACCTGCGCACCCTGCGGGCGCAGATCTCCCCCCACTTCGTGCACAACGCCCTGGCGGTGATCGCCGCCCTGGTGCGCACCGACCCCGACCGGGCCCGCCACCTGCTGTCGGACTTCGCCGACTACCTGCGCTACGGCTTCTCGGAGAAGGGCGACTACGCGACCCTCTCGGAGGAGCTGGAGGCCACCCAGACCTACCTCGAACTCCAGCGGGCCCGCTTCCACGACCGCCTGGACATCACCGTGCGGATGGCCCCCGAGGTGCTGCCGGTGGCCATACCGTTCCTGGTCGTGCAGCCGATCGTGGAGAACGCCATCCGGCACGGGCTGGAGCGCAAGGAGGGCCGCGGCCACATCAGCGTCTCCGGTTTCGGCGAGGGCCCGCTGTGCGTCATCGAGATCGAGGACGACGGGGTGGGCATGCACCCCGACCTGGCCCGCTCCCTGCTGGCGGGCACCGGACCGGAGTCGCGCAGCGTCGGCCTGGCCAACGTGGACCAGCGGCTGCGCGCCGTCTACGGACCCGAGTACGGTCTGGTGATCGAGACCGCGCTGGGGGAGGGGACGAAGGTGACCGTGCGCGTGCCCAGGTTCACCAGGGGGGTGGTGGCGCGTTGAAGCCCGAACTGCGGGTGCTGGTGGTCGAGGACGAGGCCTCCACCCGCCAGGAGATGGCGTCCCTGCTCGGCGACATGCCCGAGGTGGCGGAGGTCCTGGTGGCCGACAACGGCGCCACGGCGGTGCGGCTGCTGGGGACCACCACCATCGACGCCGCGTTCCTGGACATCCTCATGCCCGGTCTGGACGGCATGGACGTGGCCCGGGTGCTGAGCGTGCTGTCCGAGCCCCCGTCCATCGTGTTCGTGACCGCCTCCGAGGCCCACGCGGTGGAGGCCTTCGGCATCGGCGCCGTGGACTACCTGCTCAAGCCGATCCGGCCCGAGCGGCTGGCCGAGGCGGTGGGCCGCATCGCCCAGCTGCGCAGGCCCGGGGGCGGGGCCCCGCCCGCCGAGGACCTGCACGTGGTGCAGATCGACACCGGCAGGCGCACGGTGTTCGTCAAGCGCGACGACGTGCAGTTCGTGGAGGCCCAGGGCGACTACGTGCGCCTGCACACCGCCGACGGCGGCCACCTCATCCGCCTGTCGCTGTCCTACCTGGAGGAGGTGTGGGCCTCGGCCGGGTTCGTCCGGGTCCACCGGGGGTTCCTCATCGCCATCCCGTGGGTGCGCGACCTGCGGGTGACCTCCTCGTCCGGCCTGGTGGCGGGCACCCCGGCCGGGGACGTGCCGGTGAGCCGCCGCCACGGCCGCCACCTGCGCGCCCAGCTGCTGGAGGCGGCCCGGCGCGACCAGCTCGGCCGGTCCGCGAACGCCCAGGGCGGCCCCGCCTCCCGGTCGCGGGACGGCGAGGGGGAGCAGGCGCCGTGAGCCCGCGCCGCGAGAAGCTGACCAGTCCGCAGACCCGGATCGCGCTGGCCCGGGGCAACCGGCCCGCGCAGCACCTGCTGCCGATCCCGGAGCCGGTGGACACCGAGGCGGCCCGCGCGCTGTTCCGGGCCCAGCGGCGGACCGCCGTGCGCACCGTGGCGGTGCTGTCGGTGCTGCTGTTCGGGATGAGCGGCGCGTTCGCGCTCTTCCCCGCGCTGGGGGAGGTCCGGCCGGGCGGGATCCCGCTGTCGTGGCTGCTGCTGACGGTGGCGGTCTACCCGATGCTGTTCGGGCTGGCGCTGTGGCACGTGCGCTCGGCCGAGCGGATCGAGGACCGGGCCGAGAGCGCCGCGGACCGGGCGGGGGCCGCGCGGGCGCCGGAGCACGGAGCGCCGGAGCACGGCCGGGACCCCGGACGCGGGGAGCACGGCTTCGGACGGCCCGGGCGCGGAGAGCCCGGCCGCGAGGAGCCCCGCCGGAAACCCGGAGGCGCGAGGGGACCGGGACGCGCGAGCGGTGAGGACACGGGGCGCACGTGGTGATCGCGGTCCTGGCCATCGGGCTGGTCCTGCTCACCAGTCTGGTCATCGGCGTCTACGGGGTGCGGGCGGCCCGCTCGACCTCCGACTTCCTCGTGGCCTCGCGGCGGATCTCCCCCAACTGGAACGCGATGGCGATCGCCGGGGAGTACCTGTCGGCCGCCTCGGTGCTGGGGCTGGCGGGGCTGCTGCTCAAGAACGGCCTGGGCACCATGTGGTACGCGGTGGGGTTCGCCGCGGGCTACGTGGCGGTGGTGGCGCTGGTGGCCGGGCCGATGCGCCGGTCGGGGGCGTTCACCGTGCCCGACTTCGCCGAGTACCGCCTGGGCGCGCCGCGCCTGCGCAAGCTGTGCGGCTGCGTGGTGCTGGTGATCATGCTGCTGTACCTGGTGCCCCAGTTCAAGGGCGCCGGTGTGGTGCTGGCCCTGGTCAGCGGCACGCCGTACTGGGTGGGGGTGCTGCTCGCCGGGCTGGTGGTGAGCGCCTCGATCGCGGCCGGGGGAATGCGGTCGGCGACCTACGTGCAGGCCTTCCACTACGTCATCAAGCTGGCCTTCATCGCCATCCCGGCGGTCTACCTGGTGGTGCACGCCGGTCCCCAGACCCGGGCGGAGGCGCTCAACCCCGAGTGGGGTACGCACTTCCCCGAGACGACCCCGGTGGAGTTCACCGTGGGGACCCGGTTCAGCCTGGACGAGCCGGTGACGGTGACCGCCTCCGGGGGCGAACGGGTGGAGTTCGCGGCCGGTGAGCACACCGTGGAGGCGGGCGCCGAGTACGTGTTCCCCGAGGGCGCGCCCATCCCGCACCCGGCGGGGCTGCCGGAGCTGGGCAGCGAGCGGTGGAGTTCGCCGCTGCTGAACGTGGGCGGGTACCCGCTGTTCGAGACGTGGTCCACGCTGCTGGCGATCACGCTGGGCTGCATGGGGCTGCCGCACGTCATCATGCGCTTCCACACCAGCCCCACGGCGCGGACGGCGCGCCGGGTGGCGGTGGGCGTGATCGCCCTGCTGGGGCTGTTCTACCTGTTCCCGACGGTGTACGGGCTGCTCGGGCGGGTGCTCACCCCGCACCTGGTGCTGCTCCAGGGCACCGACACGGTCGCGGTGGTGCTGCCCGCCCAGGCGGTGCCGGGCTCGGTGGGAACGGTGCTGACGGCGCTGGTGGCGGCGGGGGCGTTCGGCGCGTTCCTGTCCACCTCCTCCGGACTGCTGCTGGCCCTGGCGGGCGGGCTGTCGCACGACCTGTTCCAGGGCAGCGTGCCGCGGCTGCGCCTGGCGGTGGCCGTGGGCGCGTGCGTGGCGGTGCTGCTGGCGCTGCCCGCGCAGCTGATCGACATCAACGTGCTGGTGGTGTGGGCGTTCACGGTGGCGGCCTCGACGTTCTGCCCGCTGCTGGTGCTGGGCATCTGGTGGCGGCGGCTGACGCTGGCCGGGGCCGCGTCCGGACTGATCGTGGGGGCCGTGACCGCGACCGGCGCGGTGGGGTGGTCGATCCTGCTGCCGCCCCCGGTCGGGTGGCTGTCGGTGCTGCTGGCGCAGCCCGCGGCGTGGACCGTCCCGCTGGCCTTCGGGACGATGGTGCTCGTCTCGCGGCTGACCAGGCCGCCGGACTGGGCCGAGCACGCCGTGCTGCGCCTGCACTCCCCCTGAACCGCGTGGCCGCTCTCCTGCTGCCGACTCCGGTGTCGGCTCCGGCGCTGGAAGCGGGGCCGTCCGTGTCGGGCGGGCCGCTGGGGGCGCGTTCTCGGGTGTAGGGTCCGGACTGACCGCGTACGATCACCCGTAGTGCCGACAGCGACACGAGGAGTCCCATGCCCCCCTCACGCCGTGCTCTGCCCGCGCTGCTGGCGGCGGGCGCGCTCCTGCTCGCCTGCGGCGCCTCGCCCTCGCTCGCCCCGGACGACTCACCCGCCGAACCGCCGGGCACGGTCTCCCTGGTCGGCGCGGTGGACACCGTTCCGCAGGTGAACGCGGACGGCACCGGCGTCAGCGTGGACGACGGGAACTCCCGCGTGGAGGTGGGCCCCGGCGGGGTCCGCGTGGAGACCTCGGGCGCGCTGGTGGACGTCAACCCCGGGTCCTACGTCCTGGTGTGCGCGAACGGCGTGCGGGTCGTGGTGCGCGCGGGCGAGGCGCCGCCGTGCTCGCCGGACCCCGGACAGCCGGAGCCGCCCCCTGAGGAGCCCGGCTACCCCGAACCCGAACCGCCCGCTCCCCCGGCTCCTGGCGAGCCCGAGCCGCCCGCGCCCGGGGAGCCCGAGCCGCCTGCTCCCGGCGAACCCGCTCCCCCGGCCGCGGAGGAGCCCGGAGCGGTGCCGCCCGGGGCGGAGGCCGTCGCCCCGGCCGAACCCGTCCTGGAGCGCGCGGCCCGACCCGCGCAGCCGTCCGAGTCCCCGTCGGCCCCGCCCCCGGTGGAGCGGGCCGTCCGGGAGCAGGTGCTGGCCGACCTCTCCCCGCACTCCGCGCCGCAGGCCGCCGGAGCCTTCACCCCCATGCGCACCATGGTGGTGCTCATGGTCGTCATCGCCGTGGTCGCCGCGGGCGCGGGCCGCGCCGCCACGCGCTCCTCGGGCTGACCGGCTCCGGGGGCGGCGCCGTGACGGGCGCCGCCCCCGAAGCGACCGATCCCGGGTGAGCGCCCCGGCGCGGCCCGCGCCCGATCCGACCGCACCCGCGTCGGCCCGACCGCGCCTGTCCCGGCCCGGCCCGACGCGGCCGTCCGCCGGTGCCCGGAGACGGCGGGCGGCCCCGGACGCATGTCCCCGACCAGGGGGCGCGGCCCCCGCCGCGTGCCACCGGCCGACGGGCCCCGGACACGGCCCCCGAGGACGCGTCCGGGGCCCGTCGGCCCGCTTGTCCCTACTGGGGGCTGAGTGAGGCGTCGATCCGCTCGAACCCGGCCAGCGCGTCCTGGATGGCGCCCGCGTCGTGCGCCAGGGCCCCGTTGTAGGGGTTGCCCAGGTAGAACAGCAGCAGGATCGTGGCGAACACGAACACCAGGTTGGCCGAGGCCCAGAAGTAGGCCACGGTCGAGCCCCGCCGGATCATGGCGAAGGGCAGCACCGCCACCGCGATGGCCGACAGGGCCGCGATGCCGTTGAGGACGGACGGGATGCCGTCCCCGGCCGCGTCGGCGCGCTCGATGCGCGCGTCGCTGAGTTCGGCCAGCTCCTGGCGGGCGGTCAGGCGGTCCAGGCCGTCGCCGGTGTCGGACACCGACAGCGCCCGCACCGACGCGGCCAGGTCGGCCATGGCCTCGTCGCCCTCCTCGCTCAGCTCGCCCTCGGCGCGCATCATCGGCCAGTCCTTCTCCGCGACCGCGGTCATGTAGGCGCGCAGCTGCTGGCGCACCGTCTCCGCCTCCCCCGCGGGGAGGGTGGTGGTGCTCCAGTACAGGGCGTCGGCCGCGCCCGTCTCCTCGGTGATCCCGTCCCCGGCACCGGTGAAGTTCTCCCAGCCGATCACCACCCCCATCGCCGCCGCCGCGAGGTAGAGCGCGAGCACGCAGGGGGCGACGACCACGCTGACGGCGCCCCCCGAGGATTCGTCGTCGACGCGGAACCTGCCTACGGCGAGGACCGCGCCGCCGACCATGGCGGCCAGGACGGCGAGGACGGTCAGCATTGTCATCATGGGGATTCCCAGGGAAGAAGGAGGGACCGGCAGCGAACGGGTCCATCCGTAGCACGCGCGGTGCTTCCTTCTCAGCGGAAAGCAGGAACGTCCGCAAATGTCCCCCCGACGTGGTGACCAGCGCGGACGCCCGAGCGTCTGGGGTCCTCCGGGGCGTCCGAGGCCGAACGCTCCTCCCCCTCCCGGTCGGCTCCCGGGGTTACAGCGGCGCGCCCATCGCGTGGTACCCGCCGTCCACGTGCAGCGTCGTGCCGGTGACGGCGCGCGCGGCCGGGGACATCAGGAACAGCGCGGGACCGGCGACCACGGAGGCGTCCTTGGTGTCCCAGCCCAGCGGCGCGGACTCGGCCCAGCCGTCCGCGATCTGGTCGAACCCGGGGATCGAGCCGCCCGCGAGGGACTTGACCGGTCCCGCGCTGATGGCGTTCACCCGGATGCCGTCGCCGCCGAGGTCGCGGGCCAGGTACTTGGTGGAGTTCTCCAGCACGGCCTTGGCCGACCCCATCCAGTCGTAGACCGGCCAGGCCCGGGAGGCGTCGAAGGTCAGGGAGACGACCCCGGCGCCGTGCGGGGCGGCGGCCATGAGCTCCCGGAACCCCACGGCGAGCGCCTTCAGGGAGTACCCCGAGACGTGGATCGCGGTGGCCACGTCCTCCCAGGAGGTGTTGAGGAAGTTGCCGCCCAGCGCGTCGCCCGGGGCGTAGGCGATGGAGTGCAGCAGCCCGTCCACGTGGTCCCAGTGGGCGGCGACCTTGCCCGCCGTCTCGGTGACCTGCCCGGGGTCGGTGACGTCCATGGGCAGGATGTCCACGGGTTCGGCGGGGAGGCGTTTGGCCACCCGCTCCAGGATGGACAGCTGCCTGCCGGGCGGGTTGGTCAGGATCACCTGGTGGCCCTGCTCCATCGCCTCCTCGGCGATCGCGTAGGCGATGGAGGACTGGGTGGTGATGCCGGTGATGAGGAGGTTCACCTGGGTTCCTTCCGCGCGTAGGTGCTGGCAGGAGGAAGGTACCGGCGCGCGGACGGGTCGTCACCGGCGAATCGGTACAAGGATCGGGCCCGGATTTTGAAACCCCGGGAGGCGGGCGGTACCCGTCCGCCCCGGGACCCGCCGTGAGGAGCGCGTCCAGGTCGGGAGAGGTGTTCACCGCCCGGCGTGCCCGGCGGACCGGTCGCGACCGCGGTCGGGACGGTCGATCTCGAACCAGACGGTGGTCCGGCCGCCCTCGTGGAGCGTGCCCCACCGGCTGGCCTGCGCGGCGACCAGGCGCATCCCCAGCCCGCCCACGCGCAGCGGGTCGGGGGGCCGCACGCACGGTGTGGTGACGGCGTCCTCGCCGATCGGCCCCTGGTCGGTGATCTTGACCTGCACGCGGCCCGGAAGCCGGTGCACGCTCACGATGACCTCGCCCCCGGACAGGCCGCTGCGCGTGTGCGTGATCGCGTTGTTGAACACCTCGCCGGCCAGCTCCTGGGCCGCTTCCCTCGCCAGCGGCGGCAGGGCGGAGAGGGCCGAGACCCTGTGGCGCACCAGGGCGGCCTGATCGGGACGCCCCGCGATGATGAGCGCGGTACCGAGGCTGCTCCAGCGCTGGTCCAGCACCAGGGGTGCCCTGTCGCGGGGTTCCACTCCCCTGCGGGGCAGGGGGAAACGCCCGGTGCCGCCTCCGTCCTGGAAACCGGAACCCGAACCGCCGCGACGCGATTGCATGCTTGTCACTGATCCCAACTGAAATCACCATCCTCCGGAACATAGCCACGAACAGGCCGCAATTACCTGCGGGTTCGTGACCTGTATCCACCCTCGTCACAGGGCCCGGGATATCTCCAGCCTCTGTCGTTTTCCGGAGAACGGATGACAGGGGACGCAACGGCTCTGTAAGTTGTGCGGGGTGACGCAAGATCACTTCTCCTCCCTGCTCACAACGTTTCGCGATTTCTCCGGGAGAACGCAGAAACAGCTGGCCGTGGACATGGGCACGTCACCCGCGTCCGTGTCCCGGTGGGAGTCGGGGAAGTTCACGCCCAGGGTGGAGACCGCCGAGGCCCTGGACCGGATGCTCAAGGCGGACGGCAGGCTCCTCAAGGCGTGGCGCAAGCAGACCTCGGGGACGGAACTGCCGGTGTGGCAGCTGAACGTGGCCCGGTTGCAGGAGCAGGCCGTGGCCATCGACTGCCTGTCACCAGTATTGGTTCCGGGCGAACTCCAGTGCGCTTCCTACGCCGAGGCCGTCTTCAAGGACGGACAGCCGCTCGTTGCCGACGCTGAGGTGGACCGCTGGGTCAACGCTCGCTGCGGACGCCTCAAAACACTTCGCGAGCACCACCACGACCCGGTGGTGACCTCCGTCTTTCCGCACAGCGCTCTGACCTGCATGCCGGATCACATCCGAAGGGAGCAGGCAGGGCATCTGTTGCGGCTGGTGGAAGACGTGCGCGTCGAGGTTCACTTGTTGTCACCGGGAACGTCTCTCATCGGAGTGACCGCGCCAGTCAACCTGTACCGACTCGTTGATGGCGGCCTAGCCGTCTCCAGCGACTTCATCGCGGGGAACGTCATCCTGGAATCCGACAGCCATCCGCGCATGGAGGCGCTGGTAAGAAAGTGTCTGGCGTCCGCGCTGCCCGCTAGAGAGTCCCGGCAGCTGTTGAGGGAATTGGAAGCAGCATGAGCAACGAGTGGCACAAGAGCAGCTACAGCAACACCGGGAGCCAGTGCGTCGAGGTCCGCGAACACGCCTCCGGCGCTGACGTCCGCGACACCGTCCACCGCGAGGCCGGACACCTCACCGTCCCCGGGGACCAGTGGGTGGCGCTGCTCAGCGGCCTGCGTTCCGGCCTGTAGCCGCCTCTAACCGCCTCCAGCCCCCGCGCCCGCTTCGGCCGGGGGCTTTTCCCTACCCCAAAAGCCCTAGGAAAAGACCCTCAAAACCAATCATTCCGGACAATGGAAAAACCTGGCCAGCCAGATTTTCCACACCCCACCCAAGACCCTGACCAGCACGTACGCACCCCTCACGCGCCTTTTTCGAACCCTACTCCCCCGTAGCGTCCTCCACCCCTCCACCCACCCCCTAACCTTTCTCCGAACACACAACTGAACACGAAAGACCCCGCGACGGTTACCTACCGCCCGGGGTCACGGCCAGCAACATTCACCCTTTAAGAACAGGAACTGCCAGCATGCGCCAGTTTAGCGCTGCCCTTCTCACCCGTGCCCTGGCTCTGGTGACATCCCTCTTCATCCCCGCGCGCGGACGCCACTCGGCAGCCGTCCGCCGCCGTTCCACCCGGGTCCGCCGCTACGCCCCGGCTCCCGCTCCCGCTTCCGCGCGGTCCAGCAGGCCCCCGACCCCTCAGCGCAGGACACCGCGTCCCGCTCCGCGCCCGGTGCCCGCTCCGCGCCTGGCTCCCGCCCGGGAGATCTTCCCGGCCGACGACATCGCCCTGGTCAGGCCCTACTACACCGCCCGCGAACACGAGCGTGAGCGCGACCTCTCCCGTGTCCAGGCCGAGGCCGTCATCCGACTGCGCGCGTGGTCGCACGGCTCCGTCCACGTTCCGGCCCAGGCCGCACCTCCGATTCCATCCCCGCTACCGGCCTCCGCGCCCGTCCCCGTCGGCGACCTCCTAGCCGTCGCCCCCGCCCCTGCCCGGTACGCGGAGGTGACGGTATGAACGGCACGCTCGCGCACGACCCGGTACCGTTCCCCGGCCCGTTCGCCTTCTGGGGACACCTCGACTACGCCTGCGACCTGTCCGAACTCACGCGGGTCCGCTCCGAACTCGCCCGCGACCTGGCCGGGTTCGACCCCGACCTGGTCGCGACCGTTCAGCTCGTGGCCAGCGAACTCGTCGCCAACTCCTGCAAGTACGCCCGTTCGGGGGAGGGGGTCACCCGCACCCTGTCCATGCCCGACGAACGCACGCTGCGCCTGACCGTCAGCGACGCGGGCGGCCCCACGCTGCCCCGCATTCCCAACGAGCGCACCGACGAGGAGTGGGAGGCGGCGGAGGGCCAGCGCGGCCTGCTGCTGGTGCGCCAGCTCTCCCGCACGTGGGCCAGCTTCGCCTTTCCGCGCCGCTACGGCCTCGGCACCCACGTCTGGGCCGCCTTCGACGCCGAGCCGCCCCGGAGCCTGCGCGGCGCATGGTGACCGCACAACGAGGGGGCGCGGGCACGACGGTGCCCGCGCCCCCCTTTCCCGGAAGTCACTCCTTCTTCTTGCGGCGCAGTTGCAGCATGCGAGGGGCCACATAGACCGCGAAGAGAATAGCCGTGAGGAGCACGCTCAGAGCGGACCACAGGTAATCGCCCTCCCACGCGCGCCATGCGGCCATGCCGAGGAAAAAGGCTATGCCAACAAGCCTGAACCCGATGAGGGCGCGAAGCTCCTTCTTGGTCGGGTCCTTCGGAAACCTTCCCTCCATGCGCCCTGCTCCCTTCCTTGGTCGTCGATCCGCCACAGCAAGTCCAAGCACAGTTACCCAGTTCCGACCGGGAGGGTTCCGGGCGGGTGAAGCCCATCGTGAACGTGCTGTGGAAGCGGTGGTTCAGGCGCACCGCGCCGCCCTGGAACTGGTAGGCGCCGGTGAAGCCGAACGTGCTCAACGCCGCCGCTGCCTTCCAAAATCAATCAAATCACAAGAAAGTTAATGACAATTGAGACTACCGCCAGAACCCCCAAGACCCAGAACAGCGAAGCAGAACCCACCCCCGATCTTCCATTCTTTCTTTTTGATGCCACATAGAAGCCGAACGACATAAAAGCCAGACAGGAAGCGTACATTATGATTCGAGTCGAACTTTCATTGAGAAACAAAACTTCCAAAGGCTTTCCATACCTCATGACATTGAGCCTATATTATTGAGAAAACCTGCAAGTATATTTTATAGAACCTCACTGCTTGGCCAGCCTTCCCTGGCGAGGCATCTTATTCATTATCCCAGGGGCGCGACGCCCAAGCCGACGCGCCACGATCCAACAACCGCCTACTGGGGCCAGAAAAAAAGGAAACCTGCTATCACCAGAAGAATCAAAGCAGTCAATGAATCAACGTTCCTAATCGGCCTTGAAGTCTTCACCCTGGCCACCATGTAAACCATAACGGCACAGATTATAATTGACGCAAGAAGCTCAAAAACGGGAGATCACCTGCTTTCTCTAGAGATCCTTGAAAGTCGCACGCCGCGTAGGCGTAGTTGTTCGCCCCCTGTCGGGACGGGCCCGGTTGGGTGAATCCCAGCATGAACGTGCTGTGGAAGCAGTGGTTCAGGTGCACCGCGCCGCCCTGGAACTGGTAGGCGCCGGTGAACCCGAACGAGCACGACACCATCAAGCTGGCGTATCCTTTATTTTTCTCGACCTGAGCGGAAGACTCTGAACGACTGACATTCAGAGCCTTCCACTGTTGCAATTCCCACTATCTAGCGGAAGTCTCCCTTAAAAGAGCAGCCAAATAAGGGAAAATAGGAAGCATGCCAGGAAAGAGGATACGATTAGCAAATCGAGCCACTTGGGTGCTGCTGATTTGCGACTGACTAGAAAAACTTTGACCAGTAGGCCAATGGCCCCAATGACCATGAGTGCGAAGGTTGCAGGAATTATCAGCATCTCTCCTAAGGGCCACCAGGGGAGCTTCCTGGTGGCCCGCTTTGCTGGATCAGCGAGTCAGTATCGATAGTGGAGCCAGAGTGCTCCGCATGTTATTCCAACTGCGGCCACGCCGATTGCCCAGAATGCTCCCCAGGGCCCCGTGATGCCAAAGGCCCAGACAAGGATTCCGATCTCCGTTCCGAGAAGCCCAGCTGCTGAGCACATGTCTAGAGCAGTTGAGTTCAGCCCGGTGGGGTCGGTGTTGTTGATGGGGTCGCACTGGGCATAGGCGTAGTTGTTCATCTCCTGCCGGGACCGGTCGGGCTGGGTGAAGCCCAACGTGAACGTGCTGTGGAAGCGGTGGTTCAGATGCACCGTGCCGTCCTGGAACTGGTAGGCGCCGGTGAACCCGAACGGGCTCAACGCCGCCGCCTCGGTCCCCTCCAGGCTCTCAGAGGTGCGCTCACCGTAGGGGCTGTAGTCGTAGACCACGTCCGGGGACTCAGCCTCCGAACCCTCGACTGTCAACGCCAGCACACATGAGAAATCAGGTTCCAGAAAATTAGAATATTACATTATTCTCTATTCTTTCTAATTGCCCCACGCGCAGCCCAGAATATCAGGCCAGACACAGACATTACCGCCAATAGCCCAAGGGTGACCAAAGTAGCCCCCCAGACATTGCCACTCTGTCTAAAGTTTATTATAAAAAACAGGACAAGTATTGCCAATGCCACAAAGGCGAGATAAATATTCCGCATTCGTTCTTTCTTCACATCATCCTTCCTTTGCAGAGGAGCTTCTGCCTCCACTTCCCCGAAGAGAGGTGGAGGCAGAAACCATACTAGGTTGTCATGCTAGCCGAGATTCGACCGCCGCATGCCCGATCGATTGCCTGCACTTGACTGATCACGATGAGCCCGGATCCAATCGCAGCGACAAACCCCATCGGGGTGGCGGCAAAGGGAAACGAAAGCCCCGTGACGATAAGCCCCAGGATGAAACCATTGATCGCTTCGTTGCAAGAATTGAGCCCGGTGGGGTCGGTGTTGTTGATGGGGTCGCACTGGGCATAGGCGTAGTTGTTCAACTCCTGCCGGGACGGGTCCGGCTGGGTGAAGCCCAACGTGAACGTGCTGTGGAAGCGGTGGTTCAGATGCACCGTGCCGTCCTGGAACTGGTAGGCGCCGGTGAACCCGAACGGGCTCAACGCCGCCGCCTCGGTCCCTTCCAGGCTCTCAGAGGTGCGCTCACCGTAGGGACTGTAGTCATAGACCACGTCCGGGGACTCAGCCTCCGAACCCGCAGCCGTCAGCGCCAGCACGGTGTTCTGCTGGTCGAGGGTGTAGTGGAACCGCTCATCACCGTCCCAGGCCACCATGGACACCAACCGCCCGTCGGGGTCGCGCACGAAGCTGGTGCGCTCGCCCTCGGAGGCGATGTTGGTGACCCCGAGCGCGGTGTTGGACAGCTGCCGCTCCACCCGGGTGCCCTCGTGCACGTCGGTGACGCCGCGCATCTGGGTCTGGTCGGTGGTGTCGTAACTCAGCCACGAGGTCAGCTGGCCCTCACCGTCGTTGGAGCGCAGCGTCTGGTTGGTCACCGAGTACTCGTAGACGTACTCACCCCGCGAGGTCATGTTCCCGGCCTCGTCGTGGCCCACCTCGGCCCCGCGAGCGCTGGTGGGCTGGTCGGCGTCGTTGTAGGCGAACTCCTCGCCCCCGGCGCTCAGCAGGTTGCCGACGTCGTCGTAGGTGTAGTCGGTGGTGCCGTCGCTGGTGAGCCGGTCCAGGCCGTCGTAGGTGAAGGTCTCGGTCTCACCGTTGACGGTGCGCGACTGCAACTGGTCGCTGTCGGCGCCGTCGTTGTCGTAGGAGTAGACAGCTTGCACCAGAGCCTGGTCGGCGGCCCCGGTGGTGGTGATGCCGGTCAGGCGCCCGGAGTCGTCGTAGGTACGCTCCTCCACCGCCCCGTCGGGGTGGGTGATGCTGGTGCGGCGGTTGTTGGCGTCGTTGGTGAAGGTGGTCTCGGCCCCGGTGTGGTCGGTGAGCGAGGTGAGCCGGAACGCGGCGTCGTAGCCATAGGAGGTGGTCTTGCCGTGCTCGACCATCTCGGTGACGTTGCCCGCGGTGTCGTAGGCGTAGGTGGTCCTCTCGCTTCCGGCCGAGTCGGTGCGCACGGTTTCGAGCAGGTCGCCGCGGCCGTTGTAGGAGTGCTCCACACTCGCCTGGTCGGTGTGCGTCGTGATCTGGCGGCCGTTGCCGTCGTAGGCGATGGCCTGGAGCAGGTCGCCGCCCTGGGAGATGGACACGATCCGGTCGAGGCGGTCGTAGCCGTACTCCAGCCTCACACCGTTGCCGTCGGTGACCGAGGTGACCCGTGACAGCGCGTCGTAGCCGTATTGGGTGGTGCCCATCGGCCCCGGTTCGTCCATCGCCGTCATGTTCCCGGCGCGGTCGTAGGAGTAGCTGGTGGAGTTGCCGTTGGCGTCGATGACCTGGTTGACCAACCCGTTGGAGTGGTACCGGATGTCGGCCACCTCGATGTCCATCTCCTCCTGGACCGCGGAGGTGAGGTTGCCCGCGTCGTCGTAGGACATCTCCAGCGTGTCCCCGTCGGGGGTGGTCACGCTGGTGGGCTTGGCGGGGTTGGCGGTGTCGGTGAACCCGACCGACGTCGTGGCTCCGGTGGGCAGTTCGGTGCCGATGAGGTTGTTGAACTCATCGTGGGTGTAGGTCACCGAGGCTTGCAGGGCGTCGGTGGTGGTGGCCACGTCCGAGTTCGCCGTCCAGGTCTGGGAGCGGGTGTTGCCGACCTGGTCGGTCGCGGAGGTCTGCCTTCCCTGGTCGTCGAACTCCAGGGTGGACTCACCGCCGCCCGGATCGGTGACCGTGGTCTGGGTGTTGGACCAGGCACCGTCGGCGTAGGAGTAGGCGGTGGTGGCTCCGTCCTCGGTGCCGTCTGGCACGGTCAGGCTGGAGACCTGGTCGTCGGCGTTATAGGCGATCTCCCACACCGCGCCGGTGGCGTCGGTGATCGAGGTCAGCAGGCCGTCGCCGTTGTAGCCGAACTCGATGTCCTGGCCCGCGCGGTCGGTCAGCGCGACCATGCCGCCGTCGCCGTTCCAGGTGAAGGCCGTGGCGGTCTCGCCGACCGGGTCGGTGATCCGGGTCGGCTGCTCCCAGGCGTCGGGGTTCCACTCGAAGGTGGTGACCCGGTCCTGGGTGTCCACGATCGAGGCCAGGTTTCCTTCGGTGTCGTAGCGCATCCGGTGGGTGTGGCCGTTGCGGTCGGCCTGGGAGTACAGCCACCCGTTGGCGTTGAAGGTCCACACCTGGTCGGCGTACTCGCCTCGGTGGAAGGTCAGCGCGTAGTGGCCATTCGACAGCTCCTCCAGTTCGGCGTTGAGACCGGAGGGCGGGGTGAAGGAGCCGTCCTCGGCGATGTCGAAGCTCTCGCAGTAGCCGGAGGGGCCCTGGAAGATGATGCTGTTGCTGAAGATGCTCAGTCCCACGTCCTGGCCGTGGGAGAGGGTCCAGCCGTCGTAGGAGGGCGCGGAGTTGTAGAAGCTGGACACCGACAGGTCCAGCCCCGTTCCGGCCACGGTCAGGTCCCGGTGGCGCACGACGAGGTTGCCGTCCTGGGTGTTGACCGCCAGTTCCATGCGGTCGCTGATCTGGTGGCGTTCCAGCGGGTACCAGGGCCGGATACCGCGGTTGACGCCGTCGTCGCAGGTGCCGACCCGGGTTTCGGGTTCTTCCGAACGGTTCTGGGCCTCGGGGGCGGCTTCGTCTTCGGCTCCGGGTGGGGACCAGGGTTCGTTGGGGGGTTCTCCGCCCACGGGTTCGGTGTTGGCCTCGCCCGGCTCCCAGGTGTCGGGGACCGGGACGGTGCGGTCGGCGGGTGAGTGGGGGTCGGTGTCGGCCAGGGCCGGGGGCGCCGACAGCAGCCCCAGCACGAGGGTGGAGGCGGCCGTCGCGGCCGTCAGGGACCAGGGGATGTGCCTTCTCACGAGGGGGATCGCTCCCAGGGGTGGGGATGTGCACGGGGAACACCCGGACATGACGACCCTGGTCTGAGGGTCCGTCTCCGGGCGGCTCAGGCACCCGGTACGTTACGGAACGCCACCCCGCGAGCACCATGAGCCCAGAGTGAAGAGCGTGACCCTGGGTGAGAGGGACCTTCGGGAAGTTTGACCACGGGCGCAACGGAGAGTGACCGCGTTCGCGCACGTGAACACGTACGCCCGCGGAAACGGAGCGTTGCGTGCGCCGGACGGCGTCCCCGCGACCCGCTGGCCTCGGTGACCGGAACCGGCCCCGACGACAACAATTGCCATAGGGCAACGATCGCGTCCCCCTGCGCCGCCGATGCTGCGCGGCGCATGGTGACCGCACGATCCACCGCGCAAGGGAGGGGCGCGGGCCCCGACGTGCCCGCGCCCCTCCCCCACGGGCCCCGTGCGCGGAAGGGGCCCTGGTCAGGGGGCTGTCACGCCCCCGTCGCGGTCGTTACCGGCTCTCCAGGCGGTCCAGCAGGGCGTGGTACTCGTCCCACAGCTCGCCCGGCAGGTGGTCGCCGAAGGTCTTGAAGAACTCCGGTACCAGCGCGGCCTCCTGCTTCCACACCTCGCGGTCGACGTCGAGCACGAAGGCCATGTCCTCGTCGGAGACGTCCAGCCCCTCGGTGTCGATGCCACCGGCCACGGGCAGGCGGCCGATCGGGGTCTCGACGGCCTCGGCCTCGCCCTCCAGCCGCTCGACGATCCACTTGATGACGCGGCTGTTCTCACCGAACCCGGGCCAGACGATGCGGCCCTCGGCGTCCTTCTTGAACCAGTTGACGTAGAAGATCCGGGGGAGCTTGGCCTGGTCGGCCCCCTGGCCCAGCTTCACCCAGTGGGCGAAGTAGTCGCCCATGTTGTAGCCGCAGAACGGCAGCATGGCGAAGGGGTCGCGGCGCAGCTCGCCCACCGAGCCCTCGGCTGCGGCGGTCTTCTCCGAGGAGACGTTGGCGCCCAGGTAGACGCCGTGCTGCCAGCTGAAGGACTCGGTGACCAGCGGCACGGCGGTGGCGCGTCGGCCGCCGAACAGGATGGCCGAGATGGGCACGCCCGCCGGGTCCTCCCACTCGTCGGCGATGGTCGGCGCCTGCCCGGCCGGGGTGGTGAAGCGGGAGTTCGGGTGGGCGGCGGGCTCACCCGACTCCGGGGACCAGGGACGGCCCTTCCAGTCGGTGAGGCCCGCGGGCGGGTCCTCGGTGAGGCCCTCCCACCACACGTCGCCGTCCTCGGTCAGGGCGACGTTGGTGAAGATGCTGTTGCCCCAGAGGGTCTCCACGGCGTTGGCGTTGGTCTTCTCGCCGGTGCCGGGCGCGACGCCGAAGAACCCGGCCTCGGGGTTGATGGCGCGCAGTCGGCCCTGCTCGTCGAAGCGCATCCAGGCGATGTCGTCGCCCACCGTCTCGACCTTCCAGCCGGGGATGGTCGGCTGGAGCATGGCCAGGTTGGTCTTGCCGCAGGCGCTCGGGAAGGCGGCGGCGACGTAGTGCGACCGGCCCTTGGGCGGGGTGACCTTGAGGATGAGCATGTGCTCGGCGAGCCAGCCCTCGTCGCGGGCCATCACCGAGGCGATGCGCAGCGCGTAGCACTTCTTGCCGAGCAGGGCGTTGCCGCCGTAGCCCGAGCCGTAGGACCAGATCTCACGGGTCTCGGGGAAGTGCGAGATGTACTTGGTGGAGTTGCAGGGCCAGGCGACGTCCTGCTGGCCGGGCTCCAGCGGGGCGCCCACGGAGTGGACGGCCTTGACGAACTCGCCGCGCTCCTCGATCAGGCGCAGGGCGGCGCTGCCCATGCGGGCCATGATGCGCATGGACACCACGACGTACGGGGAGTCGGTGATCTCGACCCCGAGCTGGGAGATGTCGCCGCCCAGCGGTCCCATGCAGAAGGGAACGACGTACATGGTGCGCCCGCGCATGGCGCCCCGGAAGACCTCGCCGAAGGTGGCGCGCATCTCGTCGGGGGCGATCCAGTTGTTGGTGGGGCCCGCGTCGCTCTCGCGCTCGGAGCAGATGAAGGTGCGGTCCTCGACCCGGGCGACGTCGCTCGGGTCGGACTTGCAGTAGAAGCTGTTGGGGCGCTTGTCCGGGTTGAGGCGGACGAAGGTGCCCTGCTCGACCAGCTGGTCGGTCAGGCGGGTCCACTCCTCCTCGGAACCGTCGCACCACACGATCTCGTCCGGCTGCGTGAGCTCGGCGACCTCCCGCACCCAGGAGACGAGCTCCTCGTGTTTGGTCGGCGCGTCCACGTCGGTATCCACGGCAGTCACAGCGGCTCCTTCTCAAAGTCGAGATCTCTCGCATCATGAACGACGATCCCCCGCAGTGACCAATTGGTTTAGGCCAATGGTCTACAGAAGTTATGCCGGAGGAACGGATTCCCCTGCACAGCAAGGGATCCGCGTGGTCTACCACCGGGTACGTACGCGCACGAACCGGGACCGGTCGGAGGCTGTTCCGGTGCTGTTGGGAGCGGGTTCCCCTGTCAGAAGGGGAACCGGGTGCCACGACCGACACACCGTGCTGTTCGTCACACCGTGTGTCCGGGGCCCGGTCGCGGGCTCTGGGCTGGCACTAGACCTGTGCCGCCGCACCCCGGGGACGGAGAGACGTCTTCCCAGGTGGGAGCGGTGGAAGCGGAGCCGGTCCGAAACAGCGGCAGGACCGCGACGACCCGGAACAGGGCGGAACGAGCGGGTCCGGACCAGCGGCAGAACGGCGACGGCCCGGATCAGCGTCAGGACCGCGACGGCCCGGACCAGCCCAGGGCGAGCCGGTCCACATCAGCGCGGAACGAACCGGCCGGATCAGCGCAGGATGGCGACGGGCCCCCTGGCGCCGTGCAGGACGGAGTGGCTCACCGATCCGAGCAGCAGTCCGCGAAAGCCCCCGCGTCCGCGCGAGCCGACCACGATGAGGTCGGCGGGGGTGGCCTCCTCCAGCAGGGCGATCACGGGGTGGGCGCGCACGACCCGGGTGCGCACCGGCACACCGGCGTGGCGCGCGCGGGGTCCGGCCAGCTCCTCCTCCAGGGCCTGCCGGGCGGCCTCGGCGGCGGTCGCGTCGTCGAACAGCTCGGGCGGGATCGGTCCGGTGGCGGCGGCGAAGGCCACCAGCGGCTGCCAGGCGCTCACCGCCACCAGTTCGGTGTCGGCGAATTCGGCCTGCGCGAAGGCGAAGTCCACCGCGCGCCTGCTGGGCTCGGACCCGTCGATGCCCACGATCACCCGGCCCCGCACACCGTGCGCGGAGGCGTGCTCCCGGGGCAGCACGATCACCGGAACGGGCGCGCGGGCGGCCAGTTCGATGCCCACGGAGCCGACGAACGCGGCCACGATCCCGCTCAGCCCGCGCGAGCCGACCACCACGGCGACGGCGCCCTCCGCGGAGGCCTCGGTGAGCAGGGCCTCCACCGGGCGGGCGTAGGACAGGCGCTTCTCCACCCGCAGCTCGGGGAAGAGCCGCGCCACCCAGTCCCCGGCGTACTCCAGCAGGGACTCGGCCCCCTGGGCGTCGGCCTCGTCGGGGAACACGTCCGGGGCGACGTCGGGGTCGGCGTGCCCGTGCCCCGCGAACACGCCGACCGAGGCCAGCGGCCCCGCCGCCGCGACGATCCGGACCCCGAGGCCGCGCAGCATCGCCTGGTGCGCCGACCACTCCAGCGCGTGGCGGCTGGATTCCGTGCCGTCGACCCCCACGATCACCCATCGCGTCGTGGATGCGCCGTCCATGCGTGCGCCCTTCTCGTCGGCCGTCCCTGCCCCGCGTATTCCGCCGGTGTCCCCCGATGATGCCGTGTGAACACGCAACCGTGGATAACGGTGCCGACGCGAGTTGGGTGAGTCGGGGCACCCCGGGTAGGGGATGGCGACACAGGGGTGGGCTCGACCGCGCGCCCTTCGGGGGACGCCTCGGCGGGGGCGCGGGAACTCGTGGAAGGCAGGGGGCACGATGTCGCACTCCACACAGTTGCACTGGGACTACAGGGACGGGAGGGTCGCGGCCGTGGTGGCCGCGCTCGTGTACAGCCTGTGGGTCGTGGAGGTCATGCTGCCCGACAGCAGCGCGGCCCGGGGAGCCCTGGCCGTCCAGAGCTCGGACTTCGCCAGGTTCCTGGAGAGCGCGCACCGCATCGCGGCGATCCTGGTGATGATCGCCGCCGGGATCGGTCTCGGGCTGGGCGCGAGGGAGAGGACGGGCCACCTGCTGGCGGTGTCGTGGTGGTGCATGCTCGTGTTCGGCACGGCGTCGCTGGCCGCCACGTTCTTCCCCGGGCCGTGCGTGGTGTCCACGGACGTCCCGTGCGCGACGGAGTCGCTGGCGGAGGGGCTGGAGGGGGCCACGGCGGCCCAGGCCGTCCTCGCGGCGGTGGCGCTCCTGGCCGCGCTGGCGGGTGCGATCGTGCTGGCCGTGGACCGGCGCAGGGCGGGCGACGGCAAGTGGCCGCTGGTGGCCGCCGTGGCCGCGCTCCAGCTGGTCACCGCCGTCGCCGTCCTGGTCGCGGCGGTACGGGTCTACGCGGGCGGGGGCGACGGCGACCCCGGGGTCGTGTTCAGCGCCCTGCAACGGATCCACCTGGTGGCGGTGGCCCTGTGGCTGCTCGCCGCGGGCCTGCTGCCCAGCCTGTGGAAGCGGGACTGGACGCCCCGGCGCGCCCGCGTCGGGCACTGAGGGACCGGAGCGGGAGCGGCACCCGCGCGGGGCGCCGCGAGACCGGCGGCTGCCCGGGGCGTGCGCACACCCCCGGGCACGCGCACACCCCCAGGACCCACACTCTCCAGGCACGCGCACACCTCAGGGCCCGCACTCCCCGGGCACGCGCACGCCGCCTCCCGGGTCCGGCGGGGCCGGGCGCCCGGCGCACTCCCGCCCGCCGTCACGCCCCGGTACCGCGCAGGGCCTCCGGCAGGGGGCGCGCGTGCACCACGTGCAGGGTGCTCACCGCGCGGGTGAGCACCACGTAGAGCCGGTTGACGCCGCGCTCCTCGGCCTCGGCGATGGCGGCGGGCTCGGCGACCACCACGGCGTCGAACTCCAGGCCCTTGGCCAGGCTCGCGGGGACCGCGACCAGACGGCCCGCGTCCGGCCCGGCGCCCGCCTCCCCCAGCAGCGGCGCGGCCAGCCCCTCGGCTTCGACGGCCTCGCGCAGGGCGGGCAGGTCGGCGTCGGCGGCGATGAGGCCGACCGAGCCCTCCCCCTTGAGCGCGGTGCGGCAGGCGTCGGCGACCGACGCGGCCAGACCGCCCTCGGCAGGGGTGATCCGCAGTGCCCCGGGCGCGCGGCGCACGGCCACGGGCGCGCCCAGCCCGGGCGCGATCGCGGGCAGCAGGCGGGCGGCGAAGTCGATGATCTGGGCGGGGACGCGGTAGCCGCGGTCCAGCACGCTCAGGTGGCCGGTGGGCTTGCCCAGGTGCTCCAGGAGCGTGGACCAGTTGACGGCCGCCGAGGGGCTGGTGCCCTGGGCGATGTCGCCGAGCACCGTGAGTGAGCCGGACACGCAGCGGCGGCCGATCGCCCGGCACTGCATGGGGCTCAGGTCCTGGGCCTCGTCCACCACGATGTGGCCGAGCCCGGCGGGGCGCTCGATGAGCGCGGCGGCCTCGTCCACCAGGGCCAGGTCCTCCTCCGACCACAGGGCCGCCTTGGGACCCCGGGGCCTTCCCGGCAGCAGGACGGCGGCCTGCTCCTCCGCGGTGAGCAGCCCCTCGGCCGCGCGGGCCAGGCGTTCGGGGTCGGTGAGCAGACCGAGCACCAGCTTGAGCGGGTCGGCCTTGGGCCACATGGCGGTGACGGCCGACTTCACGGCGGGGTCGCGGCGCACCTGCGCGTGGGTGCGGTCGTCGCAGACCTCGCCCTGGGCCTCCATGAGGGAGAGCACGGCGTGGGCGATGCGGTGGGAGAGGAGTTCGCGCCCGGAGCCGTAGGCGACGCCGCGTTCGGCCAGCTCGTCCAGGAGGGGGCGCAGGTCCTCGGGGTACAGGCGCCAGCGGCGCGACCCGCGGCGGACCATGACCGCCTCCTCGGGCGTGCGCAGGTGCGACCACAGGTCGCGGCGGACCACCTCGGCCATGCGGGCCTGGCCCTTGATCCGGGCGGCGCGGGGCTCCTCGGTGCGGCGCACCCATCCGGCGGCGGGGCGGGACCGCTCGGGCAGCCCGGCGGTGAGCATCTCGGTGACGGTGGTCTGCTGGACGTCCACCTCGCCCAGGGCGGGCAGGACGTCGCGGATGTAGGAGAGGAAGGAGCGGTTGGGGCCGACGATCGCCACACCGGAGCGGGAGAGGCGTTCGCGCTCGGTGTAGAGGAGGAAGGCGATGCGGTGCAGGCCCACGGCGGTCTTGCCGGTGCCGGGCGCGCCCTGCACGCACAGGGTGGTGGCGAGCGGGGCCCGGACCAGGCCGTCCTGCTCGGGCTGGATGGTGGCGACGATGTCGCGCATGGGCCCGGTGCGGGGGCGTTCGATCTCCGCGTCCAGCAGGGCGCTGGCGCGCTGGCCGGTCCCGGTCGGGACGGTGGTGAGCGGCTCGTCCTCGAAGGCGGTGAGCACCACCTCGGGGTCGGCGTCGCGGCCGTGGTCGATCGTGGTGAAGCCGTAGCGGCGGCGCAGGCGCACGTCCATCCGGTCGCCGGGCGAGGCCCGGTAGTAGGCGACGCAGATGGGGGCGCGCCAGTCCAGGACCATCGGGCGCCCCTCGGCGTCGTGGACGTGGCGGCGGCCGATGTGGATCCGGTCGGGCTCGGCGACGTCGGACACGTCGTCGTCCAGGAAGACGGTGCCCGGTTCGAAGTCGAGGCGGCCGAAGAACAGCGGCGCCCCGGGGACGTCGGCCAGGGCCGCCAGGCGGCGCTCGCGGCCGCGGCGCAGGGCGGCGTTGGTGACCTTGTCGTTGACGACGTCGCCCAGGACGAGTTCGCTGTTCTCGACCTCCGCGCGCATACGCTCCAGGGCGGCGCGGGCGGCGGCGAGGCGGTCGCGTTCGGCCCGGAGTTCGGGGCTCACGGGCGCGGCGGGGGAATCGGTCGTGGACATGCGGCGACCTCGGAGGGGATCGGCGGGACAGGAACGCGGCAGCGCGCGTGCGCGGGTCCCGCCCCGGTCGCCGCGAGGGCCCGGTTCGTTCCGATCCGTGAGAGCGCACAGCACCCGTTCAGGGGGCGCGGCCGAAAAGAGCCACCAGCCTAACCCGCTCCGGGACCCTCACCAAACCGGACCGGAACCCGGGCCCGCGGCCGTGCCGCCGCCGGTACGCGGCCGTCCGGGGAAGAGGAAACCAACACGGGCCCGGAAGCGTCCGAGGAACCGGGAAAGGACGGTACTCACATGCACCACGTTCAGGACGACCTCGTACTGCGGCCCGGTCTTCGGGCGGGATGGGCCAGGTTGGGTGTGGGGGTGGTGACCGGTGTGGTCGTGACCGCCGGCATCGCGTTCCGCGTCGGCCCGGGAGCGGCCCTGGCCACGGGTGTCGCGTGGACCGTGCTGGTCGCGGTGGTGGCCGTGCACCTCCACCGCGCCAGGATCGTGCTGACCGCGCACGAGATCGTCCTCAAGGGGGCGCTCTTCCAGCGGCGCCGGTCACGGTCGCGCGCCGTGTGGACGATCCGCGCGACCGTCGTCCAGCCGCGCGGGGGCCCCTGCGACACCCTGTTCGTCCTCGACCCGCACGGCGGCGTGCTCGTCCGGGTGTACGGCGCCAACTACACGACCGAGGACATGGACCGGCTGGTGGGCGCGCTCGGGCTGCCGTGCAGCGGCCCGGAGGGGCCTGTCACCCCCAAGGAGCTCAACCGGTTCCGCCCCGGCCTCGTGACGTGGTTCGAACAGCACGCCTACCTGCTCGGAATGGCGTTCGCCGTCGCCCTGACCCTGGCCGTCGTGGCGGGCGTGCTGATCGGCTTGGCCCTGACCTCGGGGTAGCCGCGGCGGCCGCGCTGCGGCCCGGCCCAGCGCGGCCGGGCCGGGCCGGTCAGGTCTTGCGCAGCCGCACCCGCCGCACGCGGTGGTCGTCGCCCTTGTACAGGACCAGGGTGGCCCGCCCCCGGGTGGGGCGGATGTTCTCCACGAGGTTGACCTCGTTGATGGTGCGCCAGGTGTTGGCGGCGAACTCCAACGACTCCTCCTCGCCGATGGCGGTGGCCATGTGGTGGAAGTAGGAGCGCGGGTCGGAGAACGCGGTGCGGCGCAGCTCGCGGAAGCGGTCGAGGTACCAGCCGCGGATGTTCTCGACCTTGGCGTCCACGTAGATGGAGAAGTCGAAGAAGTCGGCCACGGCCAGGCGCCCCGCGGAGGGGGCCTGGAGGACGTTGATGCCCTCGACGATGAGGATGTCGGGGCGGTGCACGGTCTGGCGCTCGTCCGGCACGATGTCGTAGTTCAGGTGGGAGTAGACGGGGATGTCGATCCGGTCGGCCCCCGCCTTCATCTCCGACACGAAGCGCACCAGGGCGCGGCGGTCGTAGCTCTCGGGGAAGCCCTTGCGGCGCATCAGGCCGCGCGACTCCAGCACCGCGTTGGCGTGCAGGAAGTTGTCGGTGCTGACCAGTTCCACGTCCGGGTGGTTGGGCCACTGGGCGAGCAGGGAGCGCAGGAGGCGCGCGGTGGTGGACTTGCCGACCGCGACGCTGCCCGCGACGCCGATGATGAACGGCGACGGGCGGTCGGACTCGCCGAGGAAGGCGCGCACGGCGGCGTGCCGCTGCTGGGTCGCGCCCACGTAGAGGTTGAGCAGTCGCGACAGCGGCAGGTAGACGTCCCGCACGTCGTCCAGGGAGGTGGGGTCGGTGGTGCCGCGGAGCTCGGCGAGGTCCGCCTCGGTCAGGGACAGGGGTGTGGAGGCCCGGAGCGCGGCCCAGGCCTCCCGGTCCATCTCCACGTACGGCGTGGAGAAGCCGTTCTTCGTCGTGTGAGACACGAATGACCACCCTAGAGCAGGGGGTCGACCGCGCTGGGCGGCCGGTCCCCACAAGTCCCGCCATGGCACCGTAAACGTGCCGGAAACCACATGTTCACGACACGCACCCCCAAAATTTTGCCTCTCCTTCCCGGAGGGTGGAATCGGTTCCACTCGTTGCCTCCCCATGCCCCCGACCTGCGCGGTCTACTCCCCATGCACCAAATGGTCTATACCGCTACCTGGGAAAACGACCAGTGGTATGGATGCCTGGTTGGTCGATTCGACCGGCTTCTTCGCTTACGCTGGCGGCCATGTGCGGAATCGTTGGCTACGTCGGGCCGCAACCGGCGCTTGAAGTCGTCGTGGACGGCCTCGCAAGGTTGGAGTACCGCGGATATGACTCCGCGGGTGTGGCTGTGCTGGGCGACGGCGCTCTGCGCACCGAGAAGCGCGCGGGCAAGCTCGCGAACCTGCGCCGGGCGCTGGAGGAGCGGCCCGTCAGCGGCGACGGCGCCGGGATCGGACACACGCGCTGGGCCACGCACGGCGCGCCGAACGACGTCAACGCCCACCCCCACGTGGACAACGACAACCGCGTCGCCATCGTCCACAACGGCATCATCGAGAACTTCGCCGCGCTGCGCCTGGAGCTGGAGGAGCAGGGCTGCAAGTTCCTCTCCGAGACCGACACCGAGGTCGCCGCGCACCTGCTCAACGCCGAGCTGGCCCGGACCGGCGAGCTGCCCTCGGCCATGCGCGCCGTGTGCAAGCGCCTGGAGGGCGCGTTCACCCTCGTGGCCGTCTCCGTGGACGACCCCGACCTGGTCGTGGCGGCCCGCCGCAACTCCCCGCTGGTCGTCGGCCGCGGTGAGGGCGAGAACTTCCTGGCCAGCGACGTGGCGGCGTTCATCGCCCACACCCGCGAGGCGGTCGAGCTGGGCCAGGACCAGGTCGTGGAGCTGCGCGCGGACTCGATCACGGTGACCGACTACGAGGGCAACCCCGTCGACGTGCGCGAGTACCACGTGGACTGGGACGCCTCCGCCGCCGAGAAGGGCGGCTACGACTACTTCATGCTCAAGGAGATCGTCGAGCAGCCGCGCGCGGTGGCCGACACCCTCCTGGGCCGCGTGACGGTCGACGGCCAGCTCACCCTGGACGAGATGCGCCTGTCCCCCGAGGACCTGCGCTCGGTCGAGAAGATCGTCATCATCGCCTGCGGCACCTCCTACCACGCGGGCCTGATCGCCAAGTACGCCATCGAGCACTGGTGCCGCATCCCGTGCGAGGTCGAGGTCGCCAGCGAGTTCCGCTACCGGGACCCGATCCTGGACCAGCAGACCCTGGTCATCGCCATCTCCCAGTCCGGCGAGAGCATGGACACCCTGATGGCGGTCCGCTACGCCCGCGAGCAGCGCGCCCGGGTGCTGGCCATCTGCAACGTCAACGGATCCACCATCCCGCGCGAGTCCGACGGCGTGCTGTACACGCACGCGGGCCCCGAGGTCGGCGTCGCCGCCACCAAGACCTTCCTCACCCAGCTGGCCGCCTGCTACCTGATCGGCCTGTACCTGGCGCAGGTGCGCGGGCTGAAGTTCGGCGACGAGATCAACGCCGTGATCGCCCAGCTGGCCACCATGCCCGAGCAGATCGAGCGGGTCCTGGAGACGGCCGAGCCGGTCCGCGAGCTGGCCCGGTCGCTGGCCGACGCGGACACGGTGCTGTTCCTGGGCCGCCACGTGGGCTACCCCGTGGCGATGGAGGGCGCGCTCAAGCTCAAGGAGCTGGCGTACATGCACGCCGAGGCGTTCGCCGCCGGTGAGCTCAAGCACGGGTCGATCGCGCTGATCGAGGACGGCGTGCCGGTCGTCGTGGTGGTGCCCTCCCCCGAGGGCCGCAGCGTGCTGCACGACAAGATCGTGTCCAACATCCAGGAGGTGCGCGCCCGCGGCGCCCGCACCATCGTCATCGCCGAGGAGGGCGACGAGGCGGTCCGCCCGTACGCGGACGTGCTCATCCCCATCCCGGCCGTGCCGACCCTGCTCCAGCCGCTGGTGTCCACGATCCCCATGCAGGTGTTCGCCTGCGAGCTGGCCCTGGCCAAGGGCAACGACGTGGACCAGCCGCGCAACCTGGCCAAGAGCGTGACGGTCGAGTAGCGGCGGGGACCGAGGAGGGGGCGTGTCCGGCGCACGGCGCCGGGCGCGCCCTCCTTCGTGCCCGGAGACCGGTGTGTCCGGGGTCGGCCCGCGCACGGGGACGTGTGACGTCCGAGGTCGGTCCGTATGCGGCTGGGAACCGGATCGGGGGCGCGACCGGGTCCGCTCCCCCCGTGGGAACGCTCCCGTCAGCGCGGCGCGCCGTGCCCCGACCCGTCGTGGGCGGAGCGGGCGGCGGAGACGTCGGGATGGGTCGGCAGGACCGCGCCCAGCGCCAGGACGTCGAGGATGCGGGTCAGCTGGCGCGGGGGGCAGGCCAGGAGAAGGTGGTGCCGTGCCCCCGTGGCGAAGCGCAGGGCCCGCACGAGGGCGTTGACGCCCGAGGCGTCGATGAACTCCACCGCGGACAGGTCCACCACCACGCAGCCGTCGGCGGCGGCGGCCGTGATCCGGGTGAACGCCTCCTCGGCGGTGGCGATGTCGATCTCGCCGCCCAGCTCGACGACGGTGATCCCGTCACAGACGAACTGGTCCTGTTCCGTGTCCAGCACGGTCACGCCTCGCTCCGGGATCGGGTGTAGGGAACTCTGCTCAGGACGCGGTCGGCCAAATGCCGACATGCGTTGACAGCCTACTCTTCCCGGACGGCCCGTCCGGTGCCGTCCACAGCCCCGGAGTCCTTTTCCGGCGTCGCCTCACAGGCGCGCGTCAGCCCTCACCACCGCATATCGCCCACACGATTTTTCCGCGGTCGCGCACCGGTTCCCAGCCCCATTCCCGGCTGAAAGCGGAGACGAGGCCGAGCCCCCGGCCCGACTCCGCGAAATGGTGGGCGTCCACTCTGACCGGCGCTTTCACACTGGAATCGGCGACCATGCACACCACTCCGCCCCGGCCGCCGTCGAGGCGGCGCAGCTGGACCACGACGCGGCCGTGCGGGACACCGCGCTCGGGGAGGGCGTGGCGGCAGGCGTTGCCCACGAGTTCGGAGACGATCAGCCGGACGTCCTCCAGCTCCTCACGGAACCCCCACCCCTCCAGGACCCCGGAGGCGAACTCGCGCGCCCGGCGCACCGACTCCGGCGAGGCCGCGAACGCGCCCGCCGCCGCGTCCCTCGTCCGCGCGCGCTCCCCGACCGAGAGGCGGCCCAGTGGGTCGTCCCACCAGCCGCCCAGGAGTGCCTGGGAGGCCTCCGCGAGAGAGGGGCGGCTCCAGGAGGGCTCGGAGTCGGTCTCCGAGGACACCAGCTCTGCGTTCATCACGGTCCTCACGAGTGCGCTGTCGGTTGACCCGGTCCGCGGGGCCATCGTGGCTTACATCTGTAAGACACAGATGCACGTGCAGCTCAACGTCCGGGCTAGCGTATAGGACGAAGCACCCTTATTGGTAGATCCCCTGCGCAGAATTCACAGACGGGCATCCGTGTTTACATCAGACCCGTAAGGGGCTCATAGGCCCCGGCCCAATCCCCGCTCGCCCCTGTCCGTAACGAAACCCCGTGGGTATACTGAGCGGTCGCCCGCACCAAAGCCGTTACAGCCGTCGCACAGGAGGCGATGTGGTCGCCGAAGAGGCACAGAATCTACAGGTCACCCAGGATTTCCTGGCCAATTCCAGCGGTGGCCCCACCGTGCTGCGCATTCTCCTGGGAACGCAGCTGAGGCGGCTGCGGCAGGAGAAGGGGATTTCGCGGCACGACGCCGGGTACGCCATCCGCGCCTCCCACGCCAAGATCAGCCGCATGGAGCTGGGCCAGGTCAGCTTCAAGCGCCGCGACGTGGACGACCTGCTCAAGCTCTACGGCGTGGACCGGGCGGACCAGCGCGAGGCCCTCCTCGGACTGGTCTCCAGCGCCAACGCCCAGGGCTGGTGGCACAAGTACGGCGACGTGCTGCCGAACTGGTTCGGCGTCTACGTCGGCCTGGAGGAGGCCGCGTCGGTCATCCGCACCTTCGAGGTGCAGTTCGTCCCGGGCCTGCTCCAGAGCGAGGACTACGCGCGCTCGGTCATCCGCCTGTCCCGGACCGCCACGTCCGACGATGACGTGGACAGTCGTGTGCAGATGCGCATGCGCCGCCAGCGCAGATTCGTCGAACCGGACGCGCCCAGACTGTGGGCGGTCATCGACGAGGCCGTGCTGCACCGCCCCTACGGCGACACCCGGGTGATGCGGGAGCAGATCGAGCACCTGATCGAGATGGCCCGCCGCCCCAACATCACCCTCCAGATCGCCACCTTCGCCATGGGCGGCCACCCCGCCGCGGGAGGCCCCTTCAGCATCCTGCGCTTCCCCACCCCCCAGCTGCCCGACGTGGTCTACCTGGAGCAGTTGAGCAGCGCCCTGTACTTCGACAAGTACGACGACACCCACCGCTACGCGCAGACGATGGACCACCTCGCCACCCAGGCGCCGCCGCCCTCCGCCACGGAGGAGATCCTCCGCGGCTTCCTGGAGCGCTACTCCTGACCCCCGGCCCCACCCGAGCACTGCTCCTGGACCCCCGCCCCGCCCCCGCCAGCCGTTTCCCGAGCCCCTGACCGGGGTACCCGCCTCGGGACGCCCTTCCCTCCACCTCCGGATCGCGCCACCGGCCCCCCGCCTCACCGGTCGCCTCCTCCCCGCCGCCGTCCCACGCCTGGTCGCCCTCCGCGCCCGGGCGTTCGCTCTGCGCACACGAAACCGGTCCTCCGATGGCCCCCTTCGGCCACGACCGGGCAACGATCCGCGGAGGCCGAACCCCCCGCTTTCCCCGACGCGTTAGGCGTGACGTGCGCTTCTGTCCCCGAACCGCCCGGCGCGCTTGCATAAGTACTTACCGCCGTAAGTACGAATGCACGTGCATAAGCTACGCTTTGGCTCGCACCGGGGATGAAACAGCCCAACGGGGGACAGGGCCGCCCATGCCCGGGGGTCGTCTTCCCGGTGGGGGCCGGGGGTTCGACACAACGGGCGCGGTGGACTGGACCGCCGCGTGTGGACACACCCCGCTCACGCGTCCCCCACGTTCCAGGAGGTTGAGATGCATCCGATCTACAACGGCGTTCCCGCCAGCCGCCTGCCGAAGGTCGTCTGGACCAAGAGCAGCTGGAGCAACCCGGACGGGAACTGCGTCGAGGTCGCGGCGCTACCGGACGGGGACATCGCCGTGCGCAACTCGCGCGACCCCCAGGGACCGGCGCTCGTCTACACCCCCGCCGAGATCGAGGCCTTCGTGCGCGGCGCCAAGACCGGCGACTTCGACGCCCTCCTGAGCTGACCCGACTCCCCCACCCCTCAGACCATCCCGGAAAGGGTCCGCGTCGAGGGCCGCCGCGACCACCCGAACCCGTCCGGCGGCCCGCACTCCGTCCACGACGCGGACGCGAGCGGAGCCCGGCACCACCGCGGTGCCGGGCTCCGTCTTCGTGTCCGGGGCCGCGCGCGGCGGACGGGACCCGCCCCAGGGACGCTCCAATTCCCCTGGGACGGGACCGCCGTCCGCTCCTTCCTCGGCCTCGGGGCCGGGGACGCGCCGCGCGGCGCCGGTCCGTGGCTACAGGCGGGTGGGATCGACCAGGCCGCCGGGCGCGCCGGCCGGGGGCCGCTCCCACGGCAGGTGGGTGGCGCCCAGGGCGGGCTTGAGGTCGAACAGCCACGCGGCCTTCTCGTCGTACTCGGCGAAGAAGGGCCTGCCGACCAGCTCGGGGTCGCGCGCCTGGATGAAGTGCAGGACGAAGACCTTCTGGCCCGCCACCTCGGTGACGCCGTCCACGCACACCTTGCCCGGGGTCGCCGACATCGACGGGCCGCGCACCGTGCGGGCCAGTCCCGAGACCTTCTTGTAGGCGCCGCGGAAGATCTCGTAGGCCTCCGCCAGCGGCACCGCGAAGTAGTCCTGCGGACCCGTGTCACGCTCGACGAACATGTAGTACGGGACCATGCCGTGCCGCACGTGGGTGCGCCACATGCTCTCCCACACGGCGGAGTCGTCGTTGATCGTGCGGATCAGCGGCGCCTGCGTGCGGATGACGGCGCCGGTCGCGCGGATGCGGCGCACCGCCTCCTGGACCAGCTCGGGCCGCATCTCGTTGGGGTGGGAGAAGTGGGCCATGAACGCGAGGTTCTTACCCGAGGCCACGACCTTCTCGAACAGGCGCAGGGTGTCGTCGGCGTCCGGGTCGGTGACGAAGCGCTGCGGCCAGTAGGCCAGTGCCTTCGTGCCGATGCGGATGGCCTCCAGGTGCTCGATCTCCAGCAGCGGCTCGATGTACTTGGAGATGACCCCCTCGCCCATGATCATCGGGTCGCCGCCGGTGAACAGGACGCTGGTGACCTCGGGGTGCGAGCGGACGTAGTCGACGAGCTGGTCGATCTCGCTGGAGGCGAACTTCAGGTCGGCGTCGCCGACGAACTGGGCCCAGCGGAAGCAGTACGTGCAGTACGCGTGACAGGTCTGCCCCTGCTTGGGGAAGAAGAGCACGGTCTCCTTGTACTTGTGCTGGACGCCGGGGATGGGCTCCTCGTTGGCCAGCTTGGGCACGTTGAGGTCCATCTGGCCCGCGGGGTGCGGGTTCAGGCGTGCGCGGATCTGGTTGGCGGCCTCGTTCAGCTCCTTGCGCTGGGCGCCAGAGCGCAGCAGGTCGGCGATCCGGGACACGTCGTCCTGGGGCAGCATGTCCGCCTGCGGGAAGACCAGGCGGTAGATCGGATCGTCGGGAGCCGCGTCCCAGTCGATCAGCTCGTCGACGACGTAGCTGTTGACCCGGAACGGCAGCACGGTGGCCACCGCCTGCACCGCGAGCCGCTCGTCGGCGGCGAGTCCGGCTCGCGTGGTGAGCTCGTCGAGGTGTTTCGTGGTGTAGGCACGAAACCGACGTCCGGCGGACGGGGACGTTGCCACGTCTGGCGTTACGCTCACGCCTCTCCTCTCTGCGGGTGAGCAGGGTGCCCGGCGGGTTGGTGCGGGCAGCCCTGAGCCGGCGGTTCCGGTGCGCGTGCGCACCGGCGGACCACCGGGAAGGTGTTCGATGTGGTTGTCGCGTGCCGCCGGAGGGTGATCACACCCCGGGGCAGCGAGCGGATATACCCCGTTTGGGGACTTTTATCCATCATGCGGGAAGTCCAGTCCTGACCTGGACATACGGGAAGTATCCTCGCATGAGTAGACGAAAGCGCCCGACCGCGCCGCCACGGCGCGACCCGGTACCGTGTCACCGCGTCCGCCCACCACACCCGTGAGGGAACAGTTGACTGGTACACCCGACGCGGAGGCCTCCGTCGCGCGGCGCTCCTCCCCGCCGATCATCGCCGTGGACGCGATGGGCGGCGACAACGCGCCCGCCGAGATCGTGCGGGGCGCCGTGCTGGCCGTCCGCGAACTCGGCCTGCGCGTCCTGCTCGTGGGGCGGCGCAGCGAGATCGCCGCGCTGCTCGCCGAGGAGGGCGCGCTGCGCGACATCCCCATCGTGCACGCCGAGGACAACCTGGCCATGCACGAGGGCGCCCTGGCCAGCTGGCGGCGGCCCCGCTCCAGCGCGGCCGTCTCCTGCCGCCTGATCCGCCGGGGCGACGCCGACGCCCTGGTCTCGGCCGGTTCCACCGGCGGGATCGTGGCGACCTCCACCGTGCGGCTGCGCACCCAGCCCGGGGTGCTGCGCCCGGCGCTGGCTGTGACCCTTCCCACCGGTGAGACGCCCACGATCATGGTGGACGCCGGGGCCAACGCCGACGCCAAGCCCGAGATGCTGGTGCAGTTCGCGCACCTGGGCTGCGCGTACGCCCAGACCGCGTTCGGGGTGCGCAGGCCCAGGGTGGGCGTGCTCACCATCGGTTCGGAGCCGGGCAAGGGCAACAAGCTCGTGCGCCGGGCGACGGAGCTGCTGGCGGCCACCGCGGAGGGGCCCCCGGCGATGGACTTCCGGGGCAACATCGAGGGCCACGACCTGCTCGCGCGCAAGGTGGACGTGGTGGTGACCGACGGCCACACCGGCAACGTGGCGCTGAAGTCGGTGGAGGGAACGGCCGCGTTCGCGATGGAGGCCGTGCACGCGGCGCTGACCTCCTCGACGGCGGCCAAGGCGGGCGCGCTGTTGCAGCGCAGGGCGCTGCGGAGCCTGCGCGAGCGGCTGGACAGCGAGACCTACGGCGGGGCCGCGCTGCTGGGCCTGAACGGGACCGTGGTGATCGCGCACGGCGACAGCCGGGCCAAGGGCGTGGCCCGCGCCTGCCAGCTGGCCAACGACCTGGCGGGCGGCCGCATCGGGGAGCAGATCCGCCGCCGGGTGCACAGCCGCCCGCCGAACTGGCTGCACCGCCTGGCCCAGTCCGAGGCGCCGGGGCAGCGGAGCCCGGAGCAGACCGAGGAGCGCTGACGGCGGCCCGGAGCACCGGAGCGGCCCGGGACGGGGCGCCGGTAGGCGGGCAGCGCGAAGCGGACGGCGCCTGGGGATCCCCTTGTGTCCAGGTTGTTTCCGGCCGACGCACCGCGCCCACCCCCTCCCGGGGCCTGTGGACGACCGCCCGCCCCGGCCCGCACGGGCCGGGAGGGGCGGCTCCGGTCGGTACGCTTGGGGCATGGCCGACCCGCAGGAAGTACTCTCGCGACGGGTCCAGTCCGCCCTCGGCGCCGCCTTCGGCCCCGAGTTCGCCGACACCGACCCCGTCATCCGCCCGTCCCAGTTCGCCGACTACCAGGCGAACGCCGCGCTCGCGCTCGCCAAGCGACTGGGCCGAAAGCCGCGTGAGGTGTCCGCGGCGATCATGGAGCACCTGGACGTGGCCGACGTCTGCCGCGACGTCGAGGTCAGCGGGCCGGGCTTCATCAACCTGACGCTGCGCGAGGACTGGATCGCCGGGCAGACCCGCCGACTCCTGGACGACCCGCGGCTGGGCGTCCCCGAGCAGGAGCGCCAGAACATCCCGCTGGACTACTCCGCGCCCAACGTGGCCAAGGAGATGCACGTCGGGCACCTGCGCACCACCGTGGTCGGCGACGCGCTCGCGCGCACCCTGGAGTTCCTGGGCCACAACGTCATCCGCCAGAACCACATCGGTGACTGGGGCACGCCCTTCGGCATGCTCATCGAGCACCTGCTGGAGGTGGGCGAGGACTCCCCCGAGGCGGACCTGGTCACCACCGACCCCAACGCCTTCTACCAGGCCGCCCGGACCAAGTTCGACTCGTCGGGCCCCGGCCCCGAGGACTTCGCCGCGCGCGCCCGCCGCCGCGTGGTCTCCCTCCAGGGCGGCGACGAGGAGACGCTGCGCCTGTGGCGCAAGCTCGTCGGCCTCTCCAAGGTCTACTTCAACAAGGTGTACGCCAAGCTCGGCGTGACCCTCACCGACGAGGACCTGGCCGGGGAGAGCAGCTACAACGCCGCGCTCGCCGACGTGTGCGAGGAGCTGGAGGCCAAGGGCATCGCCGAGATCAGCGACGGCGCCCTGTGCGTGTTCCTGGAGGGCTTCACCGGCCGCGAGGACAAGCCCGTCCCGCTGATCGTGCGCAAGAGCGACGGCGGCTACGGCTACGCCACCACCGACCTGGCCACCGTCCGCCACCGCGTGGACGACCTCAAGGCCGACCGCATCCTGTACGTGGTCGGCGCACCGCAGGCCATGCACTTCAAGATGGTGTGGGCCACCGCCCGCGAGGCCGGATGGCTGCCCGAGGGCGTGGAGACCGTCCACGTGCAGATCGGCAACGTGCTGGGCGGCGACGGCAAGATCCTGCGCACCCGCAGCGGCGCCCCGGTGCGCCTCATGGCGCTGCTGGACGAGGCGATCGAGCGCGCCGCCGCGGTGGTCGCGCAGAACCGCCCCGACCTGGACGCCGAGGGCCAGGCCGAGATCGCCCGCCAGGTGGGCATCGGCGCGGTCAAGTACGCCGACCTGTCGGTCGCGCACGACACCGAGTACACCTTCGACTTCGACCGGATGCTGGCCCTGACCGGCAACACCGGCCCGTACCTGCAGTACGCCCAGGCCCGGATCCGGTCCATCTTCCGCAAGGGCGGCCTGGAGCTGTCGCAGGCCAGGGGGGACATCAGCGTCTCCGAGGGCGCCGAGCGCGACCTGGCGCTCAAGCTGCTGGAGTTCGGCGCGGTGGTGGCGCAGGTCGGCGACCTGCTCCAGCCGCACCGGCTGTCCACGTACCTGTTCGAGCTGGCGCAGTCCCTGACGGCCTTCTACGAGCACTGCCCGGTGCTGACCGCCCCGAACGAGGCCGAGCGCGAGTCGCGCCTGGCGCTGGTCGCGGTGGCGTTCCGGGTCCTGGTCCAGGGCCTGGACCTGCTGGGCGTGGAGGCTCCCGAGCACATGTAGCGGGGCCCACGCGGGTCCACCGGACGCGCGTGTGAGAGGAGGCCGGGGCGGTGCCGCCCCGGCCTCCTTCGTGTGCGCGCCGGCGCCCGTGGGCGCGCGGTCCTTCGCGTGCCGTGTCCACCCGCGAACGCGCGGCTGACCGGTTCCGGCCGCCCAGAACCCTCCGGGAGATCTCACACAGCACGAATCGCCTCGTCAGAGGCGGTTCCAACGCGTGCGCGGCCACCGAGTCGAAGATCTCGCCTCCGGCCGGGCCGGAACTCCGTTCCCCGTCGGGGCGTCAGACCTAAAGTATGTGGACAAAAGCCCCATATAAGACAAAAGGGAGAAATAGGTAATGACAACCGCCCCCGCGCAGGTCGGCCCCGAACCCGGCACCTGGTACCTCGACCCCCTGCACTCCAGCCTGATCTTCGTCGCCCACTACCTGCGCTTCGGACGGGTCCAGGGCACGTTCGGCCAGGCCTGGGGCCGTGTCGCCGTCGCCGAGGAGCCCGGACGGTCCGCGGTGGAGGTCGTCCTCGACGCCGCCAGCGTCAACACCGGCGTGGGCGCGCGCGACGCCCACCTGCGCTCCCCCGACTTCCTGGACGTGGACCACCACCCCGAGCTGCGCTTCGTCTCCACCGGGCTGGAACCGGGCGGACGCAACCCCCACGCCTTCCGCCTGCACGGCGACCTGACCATCCACGGCACGACCGTGCCCACCGTGCTGGACGCCCGGTGGGTGGGCGAGGCCCCCGACTACGCCTCCCCCGAGGACACCCACGGCCACTTCTTCTCCGCCACCACCCGGATCCGCCTCTCGGACTTCGGCGTGGGCGACGGCGGTCCGGTGCCCTGGGGAGGCCGCATGGTCGGCGACACGGTGGACATCGTGCTGGAGGTGCGCCTCCAGAACCAGGACCCCGCCCCCTTCCTCCGCCAGATCGGGCACGCGCCCTGAGGAGCGCGTGCCCGAACGGCCAGGGTCCCGCGGGAGCCGGGGAGGGTCGGCGGCGGACTCAGCCGTCCAGCAGAGCCTCGACCTCGTCCCGGGAGGCCATCGACGAACTGGCGCCGTGCCGCTGGACCGAGAGCGCGGCCGCCGCGGCGGCGAACCGCATGGCCTCCTCGGGTGTGCGGCCCTCCGCACGGGCGACCGCGAACGACCCGCAGAAGACGTCCCCGGCCGCCGTGGTGTCCACCGCCTCCACCCGGCGCGCGGGAACGTGCAGCGGCTCGTCCCCTCTGCGACCGTGGAGCGAGCCGTCCTCGCCCAGGGTCAGCAGCACCTCCGGAACCAGTTCCAGCAGCGCGGCCAGCGCCTCGCGCGGCTCGGCGCGGCCGGTGATCGCGGCCGCCTCGTGCTGGTTGGGCACCAGGACGTCCACCGACTCCAGGAGTTCGGCCGGCAGCTCGCGCGCGGGAGCCGGGGTCAGGTAGACCGGGACGCCCAGCTCGCGGCCGGTGCGCGCGGCCGAGACCACCGCCTCCATGGGCAGTTCGAGCTGGAGCAGCAGGGCGGCGCTGCCCCCGATGATCCCGGGGTCGCCCGCGGCCACGCCGGTGACCTCGCCGTTGGCCCCGGGCACGACGATGATCGAGTTGCCGCCCCCGCCGTCCACGACGATGTGCGCCACCCCCGACGCCCCGGGCACCGTGCGCAGACCGGACACGTCGACGCCGCTGCCGACGAGGTTGGCGCGCAGGTCCTCCCCGAAGGAGTCCTCGCCCACAGCGCCGAGGAAGGCCACGTCGGCCCCGGCCCGGGCCGCGGCCACGGCCTGGTTGGCGCCCTTGCCGCCGGGCACCTGGCGAAAGGCCGTGCCCGTGACCGTCTCCCCGCTGGCGGGCACCTGTTCGACGTAGGCGACCAGGTCCATGTTGACGCTGCCGAAGACCGCCACGCGCGGCGCCGCGGCGCTCACTTGTCCGCCTCCCTGGCCACGGCCCCGCCGGTGTCGCCGTCCAGGCCCACGATGACCGGGGCGTGGTCGGAGGCGCCCTTGCCCTTGCGCTCCTCGCGGTCGATGCTCGCGCCGCTGACGCGGTCGCGCAGCGCCGGGGAGGCGAGCACGAAGTCGATGCGCATGCCCCTGCGCTTGGGGAAGGCCAGGCCCTTGTAGTCCCAGTAGGTGTACACGCCGGGACCGGGGGTGTAGGCGCGCACGACCTCGTCGAACCCGGCGCCGACCAGCTTGTCGAAGGCCACGCGCTCGGGCTCGGTGACGTGGGTGCTGCCCTCGAAGGCGGCCATGTCCCACACGTCCTCGTCGCGCGGGGCGATGTTGAAGTCGCCGACGTAGGCGATCTGGGCGCCGGGGTCGGCGGCCAGGCTGGCGGCGCCCGCCTCGCGCAGCGCCTCCAGCCAGCGGAGCTTGTAGGCGTAGTGGGGGTGGTCGACCTCGCGCCCGTTGGGCACGTACAGGCTCCACACCTGCACGCCCCCGCAGGTGGCGCCGATGGCGCGGGCCTCGGCCTCCTCGGGGTCGCCGTAGCCGGGCTGGCCGGGGAAGCCGATCCGCACGTCCTCCAGGCCGACGCGGGAGGCGATCGCGACCCCGTTCCACTGGGACAGGCCGTGGTGGGCCACCTCGTAGCCGCGGTCGGTGAGGACCGAGGCGGGGAACTGGTCGTCCCGGGCCTTGGTCTCCTGGATGGCGAGGACGTCGACGTCGCTCCGGTCCAGCCAGGCGCCGATCCGCTCGGCCCTGGCCCGGGCACTGTTCACATTCCATGTCGCGATACGCACAGCAGAAGGCTAGGCCATGGCGGCGACGGGACCGGCCTCGCAGGGGAACCGGTCCCGCGTGTCCGCTACCGCGCCCGCGGCCCCGCCGGGACCGCGCGGAGCGGGCCCGCCCAGGAGCAGGTCGGACCGGCGCACGTGCTCCAAGCCGTCGTGCCGCCCCAGCCGGTGCTCCCGGTAGACCCGCCGGGTCTCCCCGTCCGCGACGACGGCGCCGTCGGCCTCCGTCGGCATGCTCCGGGCAGACCGGGCGTAGAGGGGGTACGGATCCGTGCGGGGGGTGCCCTCGCCGGGGGCGGGTTCGACGGCGGCCGCCCCCGCGGGAACGCGGACGGGAACGCGAGGGGGAGAGCGGGAGAACGGGCCTGTGGACGACGGGAGCGCGGGGTTCCCGGCGGGGAGAACGCGAGGAGGCGACCGTTCGTGCCCCGCTCCTCGGGGGCGCGGGGCACGGGAACGGTCGTGGCCCCGGTGCGGCCGTCCTCCGCACCGGGGCGTGCGCGACTCCCGGCACGTGCCCGGCGGTTGTTGTCGCGTTCTGTTGGACGGCTTCCCACCCCCGGAGGTTCGCATTGGGTCAAAGGTTTTTCGGCACTCCCCGCCGGTTCGGCGCACGGGCTCCGCGGCCCGGAGGAGCGGACTGTCGGCGGTCGGCGTTACGGTGGCGCAATGGCAGAACCGCACCCCCGCCGCGACGCGGAACTCTCCCTCTCCCAAGCGCGCAGGATCGCGCTCGCCGCCCAGGGGTTCAGCGACCCCCGGCCCGCCGGGAAACCGACCCTCGCCCACCTGGCGCGGGTGGTGCGCAGGGTGGGCATCCTCCAGATCGACAGCGTGAACGTGCTGGCCCGCAGCCAGTACCTGCCGGTCTTCGCGCGCATGGGCGCCTACGACACCGCCCTGCTGGACCGGGCGACCACCTCCGCGGCCGGGTCGGGGGCCGCGCGGCTGGTGGAGTGCTGGGCGCACGAGGCCAGCCTGGTGCCGCCCTCCACCCGCCAGCTCATGCGCCACCGGATGGAGCGCAACCGCGCCCAGGAGCGCGTGGGGTGGATGGACCGCATCCGGGAGGAGAAGCCCGGCCTGGTCAAGGCGGTGCTGGAGGAGGTGGTGCGGATCGGCCCGGCCAGCGCCCGGCGGGTGGAGGCGGCGCTGGCGCACGACGTGCCGCGCGCCAAGGACCACTGGGGCTGGAACTGGTCCGAGGTCAAGAGGTGCCTGGAGTACCTGTTCTGGGTCGGCGACCTGACCTCCAACGGGCGCAACGCGCAGTTCGAGCGGCTCTACGACCTGCCCGAGCGGGTGCTGCCGCCGGAGGTGCACGCGGCGCCGGAGACCACCCCGGAGGAGGCGCACCGGGAGCTGGTGTCGATCGCCGCCCGCGCCCACGGGGTGGCCACCGAGCCGTGCCTGCGCGACTACTTCCGCCTCAAGCACACCGAGTCCCGGGCGGCGGTCTCCGACCTGGTGGAGGCGGGTGAGCTGGTGCCGGTGCGGGTGCGGGGCTGGGACCGCACGGCCTACCTGCACCGGGACGCCCGGGTGCCGCGCAGCGTGCGCGCGCGGGCGCTGCTGAGCCCGTTCGACTCGCTGGTGTGGACGCGCGACCGGGCGGAGGAGCTGTTCGGGTTCCGGTACCGGCTGGAGATCTACGTGCCCGCCGCCAAACGGGTGCACGGCTACTACGTGCTGCCGTTCCTGCTGGGCGAGGACCTGGTGGCGCGGGTGGACCTCAAGGCGGACCGCGCCTCGGGGACCCTGCTGGCGCAGCGGATCACGCTGGAGGACGGCGCGCCCGACGAGACGCTGCCCGAACTGGTCGAGCAGCTGACCGAGATGGCGGCCTGGCTGGGCCTGCCCAACGGCGTCGGCGGCCCGGCGCTGGCCTCCGGCGGACGCTAGGCGCCGCCGTCGGCCCCGGGAAGGGCCATGACCTGACCAGTTGCCACCGGAACGTCCCCTTCGTCCCGAAGGAGGCGGTCGGTCAACCGACCGCCTCCTTCGGGAACGGTTCCGGTGCACGGTTCACCCGTTGCCGCCCCGGCCTCGTCCTCGTCAAGCACCGGTCACGTCTCCGGAAGCAGGGAGAAGCCCTCCATCGCGGCCGCGCCTCGGAGGTTCTTGTCGAAGGCGGCGAAGGTGGAGCACCCGGGGTCCAGCGAACGGATGGCCTTGCCCGAGGCCAACTGCACAGCGTCATACGCGCGCAGGCCGTGGACGGCCGTGAGCCGGACAGCCTCTTCGAGGACCTGCGCCGCCACCGTCACCGGGACGAAACGGGAAGGCCCTTCCGGGACGCCGAAGTAGTCCGCTTCGAACGCCGACACGAGGATTCTCGTGTCCTCGACGCCCAGCTCCCCCATTCTCTGTTTCCGCCAGAGAGCGGCCGGTACCTCGACCCGGGTCAACTGTGACACTACGATCGGTTCCGTCACGCCGAGCATCACGTCACTGCCGTGTTCGACGGCGTACAGCTTGACCACGGCAGAGGTATCCGCGAAAACGCTCATTCACGACCTTCCGCAACAAGGTCCTCCAAAGGAGTCCCTCCAGCGGTCGCCCTGCGTGCCCTCTCGAACGCTTCCCTGCTGGGACGTGTCCGAGGCGTCCCCGAGGAATCGAGGAGCCCCGCCTGGGCGAGCTTGGCACGGATCGCCTCCGCTTCGTCGCCCTCGAGTTCGGGATCGGTCGCGGCGCTCAGCACACGCGTCAGATACTCGTTCATGCTGACGCCACGGCGCTCAGCGGTGCATCTGACCCGTCGGACCAGCTCTTCCTCGGCTCTCCACGTCACCTGGCTCATAAAGGAAGCCTATGTGCTTGCATTCATGCATGCAAGCACACAGGCACCGGAGCTGGAAGGTTCAGACCCGCTCGATGATGGTGACGTTGGCCTGGCCGCCGCCCTCGCACATGGTCTGGAGGCCGTAGCGGCCGCCGGTGCGGTGCAGCTCGCCGACCAGCTTGGCCATGAGCACGGTGCCGGTGGCGCCCAGCGGGTGGCCGAGGGCGATGGCGCCGCCGTTGGGGTTGACCTTGGCCGGGTCGGCGCCCAGCTCCTGGATCCAGGACATCGGCACCGGGGCGAAGGCCTCGTTGATCTCGGTGACGTCGATGTCGTCGATGCCCAGGCCCGCCTTCTCCAGGGCGATCCGGGTCGCCGGGATGGGCGCGGTGAGCATGTACACGGGGTCGTCGCCCACCAGCGAGAGCTGCACGATCCGGGCCAGCGGGGTCAGGCAGTGCCGCTCGACCGCCCGCTCGGAGGCGATCAGGACCGCGCCCGCGCCGACGGAGATCTGGCTGGCCACGGCGGCGGTGAGCGCCCAGCCCTCGCGCAGCGGCTTCAGGCCCGCCATCTTCTCCAGGGTGGTGTCGGGGCGCACGCCCTCGTCGCGCTCCACCCCGGCCAGGGGGGCGATCTGCTCGTCGAAGTGGCCCGCCTCCAGCGCCCGGGCCGCGCGCCGGTGGCTCTCCAGGGCGAACTCCTCCAGCTGCTCGCGCTTGAAGCCCCACTTCTCGCACATGAGCTGGGCGCCGCGGAACTGGGAGATCTCCTGGTGGCCGTAGCGCTCGGCCCATCCGTCGCCGTACAGGCCGAGCCCGTTGTCGAGGGCGTACTGGACGTTGGCCCCCATGGGGACCATGCCCATGTTCTCCACGCCCGAGGCCACGACGAGGTCCTGGGTGCCGGACATGACGCCCTGGGCGGCGAAGTGGACGGCCTGCTGGGAGGAGCCGCACTGGCGGTCGATGGTGACGCCGGGGACGGACTCCGGGAGGCCCGCGGAGAGCCAGGCGGTGCGGGCGAGGTCGAGCGCCTGGGGCCCGACCTGGCTGACGCAGCCCATGATGACGTCCTCGACCGCGGCGGGGTCCACCCCGGTCCGGGAGACGAGTTCCCTGAGCACGTGCGCCCCCAGGTCCGCCGGGTGCACGGCGGCCAGGGCGCCCTTCTTCGTGCCGACGGGGGTGCGTACTGCGCCGACGATGTATGCCTCGGCCACGGGGTCCTCCAAGTGCCTGGATGGCGGTTATGAACCGAACTGTATTCGGTTTCTCGGATCCGGCAAGCCCCGCCCCCACCGATTCCCCGGCGCCCCTCACGCCCGGTGCGCCCCCCGCGCCAGGTGCCCGGCGTCCCCCTCGTCCCCCAGGACGTCGGTGGTGATGCGTTCCAGGGCGGCCACCACCTCGGGGTGCTCCTCGGGCCCGTAGTCGGCCAGCAGCGAGCGCAGCGCGGTGCGCTGGGCCTCGAACATCCCGCGTGCGGCGGACGCGCCGCGCCGGCTGAGCTCCCAGGGCTCGCCTTCACCCGCCAGGTAGCCCGCCTCGACCAGCTCCCGGTGGACCGGCTCCCAGGAGTCGGCGGGCAGCCCGGACATCTCCACCAGCTCCCCGGGCGACAGCGGCCCGGTCACGCCCAGGTGGCTGAGCACCCAGCACGCGCGCGGCGAGACCTCCAGGCCCGCCGCCTCGCGCAGGCGCTCGTACATCTGGTCGGCGCCCTCCCGGCCGCAGGCCCGGAACACCTCCTTCTCCACGTGCGCGACGGCGCTGCGGCTCGCGGCGGCCACGGGCGGGATGGACTCGTCCAGGTCCGGGGAGTCGATGGTGGTGCGCAGCGGGACCTGCCGCAGGAACAGCGCCAGCACGAACCCGGCCAGGGCGACCGGGACCGCGCACAGGAAGACGGTGTCCACGGCGTCCGCGTAGGCCTGGAGGAAGGACGCCTGCGCCTGCGGGGCCAGCTGGTCCAGGCTGCGCGGGTCGCTCTCCAGCGCCGCGGGGTCCACCCCGGGCGGCAGCTGGATCTGCGCGGCCCGCTCGGCCAGGTCGGCCGCCAGCCGCCCGGAGAAGACGGCGCCGAACACCGCCGTGCCGAACGACCCCCCGATGGACCGGAAGAACGTCGCCGCCGAGGTGGCCACCCCCAGGTTCGCGTAGCTGGCGGCGTTCTGCACCACCACGACCACCACCTGCATCACCAGGCCCAGGCCCAGGCCGAGGACGAAGAAGTAGAGCCCCATCCGCGTCATCGAGCTCTCCGGTCCCAGCCGCGAGAGCAGGAACAGGCCGAGGGAGGTCACCGCCATCCCCAGCACCGGGTAGACCTTGTAGTGGCCGGTGCGGGTGACCAGGCGCCCGCTGGTGATCGAGGTCAGGAACAGGCCCAGCACCATCGGCAGCAGGTGCAGTCCCGAGGCCGTGGGCGACAGGCCGTGCACGATCTGGAGGAACAGCGGCAGGAAGGCCATCGACCCCATCATCGCGAAGCCCACGCAGAAGCCGATCGCCATGGCCACCACGATGGTCGGGTCGCGGAACAGGCTGAGCGGCATGACCGGGTCCGGCGCCCGCCGCGCGGACAGCCACCAGCCCACGCCGAGCACCACGGCCGCGGCGCCGAGCCCGAGGACCTGCGGCGACGTCCACGGGTAGAGGCTGCCGCCCCAGGAGGCGACCAGCGTCAGGCAGATCGCGGTGGCGGCCAGCAGCACGATCCCGAAGTAGTCGATGCTCTGGCGGCCGGCCGGCTGGCGGCGCGGCAGCACCACGAGCACCGTGATGAAGGCCAGCACCCCCAGCGGCAGGTTGACGTAGAACACCCACCGCCAGGACAGGTGGTCCACGAACAGGCCGCCGAGCAGCGGACCGGCCACGCTGGAGATTCCGAACACCGCGCCGAACAGCCCCTGGTACTTGCCGCGCTCGCGGGGCGAGACGACGTCGCCGATGATGGCGGAGGCCAGCACCATGAGCCCTCCGCCGCCCACGCCCTGGAGCGCGCGGAAGAGGATGAGCTGGAGCATGCTCTGGGCGGTCCCGCACAGGGCCGAGCCCACCACGAAGACGGCGATGCACACCAGGAAGAACTGCTTGCGGCCGAACTGGTCGCCGAGTTTGCCCCACAGCGGCGTGACGGCCGTGACCGCGAGCAGGTAGGCGGTGATCACCCACGACAGGTGGTTGAGCCCGCCGAGGTCGGACACGATCGTGGGCAGTGCGGTGGACACGATCGTCTGGTCCAGGGCCGCCAGCAGCACGGTGAGCATCAGCGCGCTCATGATCACCGCGATCCTGCCGCTCCGGTGCTCCCTGCGAGCCCGATGCCTGGCCTCGTACTGGACCATGGCCCTCCCCTCCCCCGGCCGGGCCGCACACGGTCCCGCCCCTCGGCTACCGGCTCCGCTGCCGCCACCCTAGGAAGCCGTCGCACCCGCGCCCCGCGGGAACCGCCGGACGGGCTTCCACGGGCACGGGAACTTTGCCGGGGCTTGGACTGTCCCCTTCAAAACCGAATCCTGTTCGGTTACTGTGGCGTCACGCAGGAAACCCCGACACCCCGGAGCAGAGCATGAAGCGGGAACTCTTCGACGCCGACCACGACCTCTTCCGCGCATCGGTGGCCGAGTTCCTCAGGCGCGAGGTCACGCCCCGCCATCCGGAGTGGGAGGAGGACGGGATCGTGCCCCGCGAGGTGTGGACCAGGGCGGGCGAGGTCGGCCTGCTCGGCCACGGCGTGCCCGAGGAGTACGGCGGAACCGGGCTGCGGGACTTCCGCTACAACACCATCGTCAACGAGGAGATCTGCCGGGCACGCGCCAGCGGCCTGGGCGTCACCCTCCAGAACGACGTCATGGCCCCGTACATGGTCGATCTGACCGACGAGGAGCAGAAGCGGCGCTGGCTGCCGGGGTTCGCCAGCGGCGAGCTGATCACCGCCGTCGCCATGACCGAGCCCGGGGCGGGCAGCGACCTCCAGGGCATCGCCACCTCGGCGGTGCGCGACGGCGACGAGTACGTCGTCAACGGGTCCAAGACCTTCATCACCAACGGCGTGAACGCCGACCTGGTGGTCGTGGTCGCCCGGACCGACCCCGACGCGGGCGCGCAGGGCTTCTCGCTGATCGCGGTGGAGCGCGGCGCCGCCGGTTTCACCCGGGGCCGCAACCTCGACAAGATCGGCATGAAGGCGCAGGACACCGCCGAGCTGTTCTTCGACGACGTGCGCGTCCCGGCGGCCAACCTCATCGGCCGGGAGGGCGGCGGGTTCGTCCACCTGATGGAGAACCTGCCCCAGGAGCGGCTGTCCATCGCCACCTGCGCGGTGGCCTCCGCCGACGCCGTGCTCCAGCACACCATCGCCTACTGCCGAGAGCGGACCGCCTTCGGCCGTCCGATTGGGCGCTTCCAGAACACCCGTTTTGTTCTGGCCGAGTTGGCCACCGAGGTGGACATCGCCCGCACCTACGTGGACCGCGGCATCGGCCTGCTCAACCGCGGTGAGCTGACCGTGGAGGACGCCGCCATGGCCAAGTGGTGGACCACGGAACTGTGCAACAAGGTCGTGGACCGGTGCCTCCAGCTTCACGGCGGGTACGGGTACATGATGGAATACCCCGTGGCACGGGCCTGGCAGGACACCCGCGTCCAGACGATCTACGGTGGCACCACCGAGATCATGAAGGAGATCGTCGGGCGCGGCCTGGGTCTGTGACCGCACAACCCCCTCCCCAGAAGGGTCGGAGCTGGAATGAGCGGTGCTTGGGACGGCCTCATCGTCATGGGCCTGCTGGTCGTGCTGCTCGTGATCGGGGTGCGCAAGCTCCGGCCCCGGGTCCACATCCCCTGGACCACCAGCGGGATCGTGGTCTTCTTCGTCTTCCTGTGCCTGCTGCTGTGGGCCTGGTCCTGGCGCTAGGCGGGACCCTCCCCGAGGGGCGGGCCGGTGCCGCGGCCCGCTCCCCCTCCGCGACAGGCGTCAGCGGACCGCCGGCGGCCGCCGAACGGACGGGCCCGGCGCGTCGCGGCTGTTCCGCGACGGCGCCGGGCCCGCAGGCGTCGGGAGGCTAGTCCCGCCCGGCCTTCTCCCCGTCGTCGGCCCTGTGCTGCTCCCCGGTCTCCTCGGAGTGCATGGGCATCTCGAACCAGACCGCCTTGCCGTCCGGGGTCGGCCGCGCCCCCCACCGGCTGGCCAGCTGTTCGACCAGGTACAGGCCGCGGCCGCCCTCGTCGTCGGCGGCGGCGCTGCGGATGCGGGGCAGGCGCAGGTCGTTGTCGAAGACCTCCACCCACACCGTGTTCGCGCCCCGCCGCAGCCGCAGCAGGAACTCCTTCTCCCCGGCCTCCTCGGCGGGTTCGTCGGCCTCCTCGGCCACCGCCTCCAGCAGGTCGGTCCAGTCCTCGTCGAACTCGTCGGCCACCGCGTCGAGCGGGGTCTCGGAGTCCAGCACCCCTCCGCCGGTGAACTCGCGGTGCACCGGGTGCGGGGTGGCGTGGATGACCACGTTGGTGACGATCTCCGAGACCAGCAGGCAGGCCAGCTCGGCCTGGTCGCGGTCCACCCCCCACTCGCTGAAGGTGTGCGCCGCCATGTGGCGGGCCTCTCCCACGGTGGAGGCCTCCGAGGGGAACCAGCCCTCGCGCAGCGCCAGCTCCTCGGAGTGGGTGCGCACGACCAGCAGCGCGGTGTCGTCGTCGTGTTCGCCCGGGACGCTGTGCACGGCCGCCTCGGCGATCTGGTCCACGTCCTTGTCGGCGACCTCGGCCACCCGCTCCGCCAGCAGCGCGAAGGCGCTCTCGGGGTCCGCCCTGCCCCCGGCCGGGCGCCGGTCCACGAGCCCGTCGGTGTACAGGACCAGGGTGGCGCCGATGGGCAGGCGCAGGTTGGCCTGGTGGTAGACCACGTCCTCGCCCGATCCGCCCTTGGCCCGCACGCCCAGCATGCGGTCGGTGACCTCCAGGTCGATCTTCTCCACCGAATCGGAGGTGACCAGCAGCGGGGGCGCGTGCCCGGCGTTGGCGTAGGACAGCTCGCGCGACCAGGCGTCGTAGACCATGTACAGGCAGCTGACGCTGGGGATCCAGGTGCCGCCCTCCTCGTCCACCTGGCCCAGCTGGCGGACCCACTCGTCGAGTTCGCGCAGGATGTCGGCGGGCTCGCGGTCGGCCTGGGCGAAGGCGCGCAGCGCGGCGCGCAGCTGGCCCATGACGGCGGCGGCGTGCGGGCCGCGGCCCTCGACGTCGCCGATGACCAGGCCCACGCGTCCGGCGGAGAGCGGGATGGCGTCGTAGAAGTCCCCGCCGATCTGGGTCTGGACCCCGTACCCGTCGGAGCGCAGCGGCCCCGCGGGCAGGTAGCGGTGGGCCGCGGTCAGCCCGTCCAGCCGGGGCAGGCTGCTGGGCAGCAGGCTGCGCTGGAAGGCCAGCGCGGTGCTGCGCTCCTGCTCGAACAGGCGGGCGTTGTCGATGGCCAGGGCCACGCGGGAGGCGATGGCGCCGACGAGGTCGCGGTCGAAGCCCCCGTAGGTGCTCTTCTGCCTCGGGGAGAGCCCGGACAGCGCGAGGGTGAGCACGCCCAGCACCTCGCCGCGGGCCCGCAGCGGGGCGGCGATGGCGGAGGTGACGCCGACCTGGCGCGAGACCTGGTCGGAGCGCGTGCTGGGCGAGTTCTCGAACAGGTACTCGCTGCTGACCACCGTCTCCATGCGGCGCAGGGCCTGGGTGACGAAGTGGCGTTCGGGGTAGCGGACCTCGTCGCCGACCTCGAACCAGGTGCGCGGCGGGGGCGTCCACCCCTCGGCGTGCACCGACACCTGTCTGACCAGGCGGTCGCGGTCGTAGAGGTCGATGAAGCAGTGGTCGGCGAACTGCGGCACGAGGATGCCCGCGACCCCCCTGACCGTGGAGTCGAACTCCAGGGAGCTGGTCAGGCGGCTGCCGATGCGCTCCAGCAGGCCGTACTGCTCCTCCACCCGTCCGCTGCGCAGGGCCTCCCTGGCGATCAGGGTGATGCCGTCGATCTCGCCGGACTCGTTGTGCATGGGCACGGCCTGGGCGCGCACGTGGATCCAGGTCGAGTCGCCCCGGAGCACCGCGAAGGTGCCCTCCCACGGCTCGCCGCGCAGGACGCGCCGGGCCAGCTGGGAGGCGTGCTCGCGGTCGGACTCGTGGATACCGATGTCGAGCAGGGAGAGGCCGACGTAGTCGCGACCGCCCACGAACCCGAACAGCTCGCGCGCGAAGGGGTTCCAGTAGCGCAGGAGGCTGGCGCGGTCGATGACGACGATGGCGATCTGTGCCTGGTCCGCCACGGCGGCCGCGGCGAGCGCGTCACCCTTGGGGAAGGGCTCACCCCACCGTGTCATCTAGCCGCCACCTCGCCGTCATGAGCTGCATACATGCCCGCTCCGGGTACCCCGAACGACCGCACCTTGGAGCGAGCGTAGCAACACCGTCAACGTTCCCGCAGCGCAATGTGACAATCCTGATGAGCAACCAATCAACGCGTCCGTACGGTTCACGGCTTGGCGACGAAGATGTGCCCGGCGACGAGCGCCGAGAGCTCGGTTTCCCCGGTCTCACCGTCGGTCACGCGGACCCCGTCGTCAGAGGCTCGCAAGACCACTTCCTGTCCCGGTTGTACCCCGGATCGGCGCAAGGTGAGCATGATGTCGGCGTCCGACTGGATCTGCTCGCTGATACGCCGAACAGTGACCGTGGTCTCGCTGTTCCCGGCGACGTCGATCATCGGGACGATCGAGTCGTCGGTGAAGGGCTCGGGGGAGTAGTCCTCCAGGCCCAGCTCGTCCAGGCCCGGGATCGGGTTGCCGTGCGGGCACACCGAGGGGGCGTTGAGCAGCGTGACCAGACGCTCCTCCACGGCCTCGGAGATGACGTGCTCCCAGCGGCAGGCCTCGATGTGCACGTCCTCCCAGGGGAGTCCGATGACGTCCACGAGCAGGCGCTCGGCGAGCCGGTGCTTGCGCATGACGTGGGTGGCCAGACGGCGCCCCTCGGCGGTCATGACCAGGTGCCTGTCGTTCTCCACCCGCAGCAGGCCGTCGCGCTCCATGCGGGCCACGGTCTGGCTCACCGTGGGGCCGCTCTGGTGCAGGCGTTCGGCGATACGGGCCCGAAGCGGGACGATGCCCTCCTCTTCGAGCTCGAAGACCGTACGGAGGTACATCTCCGTGGTGTCGATCAGCCCGTGTGCGGTCAAGTCTCCCCTCCCAAGGCTCTGTGCCCGGCGCGCGGTCACGACGGGCACGGCGGGTCTCTCACAACACAGGCCGGGGCGACGTGATTCCCAGGGGCCGAGTGGGGACCGGGGCGTCCGCAGGACCGCGGGAGCGACCACCGATACACGCAAGCATATCGTGGCGCGGGGCGCCCGGATTTCTGCCCGGTCTCACGATGCGGATACGTTCTCCCCCTGCGGCAAGGGCACTTGGTCACGCAGACGGGGGCCTTCCAGCCCACCGCGTGCGCCGGAGGGGCGTCGGGCCGTCGCCCACCTGCGGGAACGGGCCCCGAACTCCCGTACGAAGCGGCCAAGATCACTCTCGGGAGCGGCGCGCGACGAGCGCGTCACCGAACGGCCCGGTCAGGGCGCCAGGCGCTCCACGCTCCAGGAGCCGTCGGGTTCGCGCAGGTAGCGGAACCGGTCGTGCATGCGGTCGGCACCGCCCTGCCAGAACTCCACCTCGCTCGGCACGAGCCGGAAGCCGCCCCAGTAGGCGGGCCGGGGGATCTGCTCCTCGGCGGCCCAGACCGTGTCGAACTCCCGGTAGAGCCGGTCGAGTTCGGCCCGGTCCGCCACCGGCTGCGACTGGCGCTCGCTGGCCCAGGCGCCCAGCTGGGAGCCGCGCGGGCGCGAGGCGAAGTAGCGGTCGTTCTCCTCGTCGCTGAGCCGCTCCACCCGTCCGGCCAGCAGGACCTGGCGCCGGATGGCGTGCCAGGGGAAGACCGCGCTGGCGCGCGGGTCGGCCTCCAGGGCCCGTCCCTTGCGCGAGGTGTAGTTGGTGAAGAAGCGCAGTCCCGTGCTGTCGTAGCCCTTCATCAGCACGGTGCGGGCGCGGGGCATGCCCGAGGGCTCCACGGACGCCAGGACCATGGCGTTGGGTTCGGCCAGTCCGGAGTCGTAGGCCTCGTCGAACCACAGGTGGAACTGCGTCATGGGGTGGTCGGCGAGCCCGGAGCGCCTCAGGGGCGCGCCCAGGTACGGTTTGCGCAGTTCGGCGGGGTCTTGGTGGTCCACACGGGGCATCCTCTCGTGTCGGGTGCCGCGCGCGCCACCCGGACCCGCGCGTCAGGCGCACGCCGGTCCGGGGTCCACCGTGCCCGTGCTGACCTGGCCGCAGGCGGCGATCACGTGCTGGCGTTCGCCGTCCGAGCCCAGCGGGCCGACCACGACGAGCTGGACCATGCGGTCGCGGTACCAGTTGCCCTCGGAGGGCTCCCCGAAGCCGAGGTAGCCGGAGACGGCGGACAGGTTGTGCGTGCCCTGGATGTTCTCCACGAGCGCCTGCTGCTCCTGCTCGTACCCGGTGTCGGTGCCCAGGAACGGCGAGGGCCGCTCCGTGGGCGCGGCCGAGGCCTCCCGGGGCCCGTCGCTCTCGGGAAGCGGGTGGGGGATGCCCCGCAGCGCGCGTGAGACCACCTTGAGCGCGTCGTGGGCGACGGCGGCGTGGGTGATCGAGGGCATGCCGCCGTCGGCCTCCACGGCCTCGGCGTCGGTCCCCCGCTCCCCTTCCTCCCCGGTCTCCTCGTCCTCCTCCCGGCCGCTGTAGAGCTCCCTGATGAGGGCGTCGGCCTCGGCGTAGAAGGCGCGCTCGCTGCCGCGCGTGTACTGGCTCCAGGCGCCGCTGGCGGCGAGCGGGGTGTAGAAGACGGGGTACCCGGAGGCGTGGCCGAGCGTCTCGGCGTGGTCGGTGACGAACTTGGCGATGTCGTCCCCGCCGAGGATGTCGACCCCGGCCTCCACGCACATCCCCTCCTCCTGGACCTGGTTGTGGAAGTCCATGAAGTCGGTGGAGCGGCCCGCGAAGTAGATGACGTCGGGCGGGTCCTCGGCGCACACCCGTGACAGCTGGTCGGCCTGGGTGGGGCCGCCGTCCTGGTAGGGCAGCACGCCGGGGAAGACACCGGTGCCGCCGTCGGCGAGGGTGACGGGGTGGCCCTCCCCGCCGTCCGTCCAGGACTGGCCGCCCAGGGTGCGGAAGGCGTTCATGAACCGCACCGCCAGGTGGGGGCCGTAGCTCTCCCCCTCCTGGTTGTCGGCGATGGCCACGGCGGTGCGGGCGGGGCCCAGCGACTCGGGCGCCTGCCCCTCGGCCAGCCCCTCGCCCGTCCACGGCACGCCTCGGTAGGCCCACAGGGCGGCCTGGTCGGCCAGGCGGGTGTTGGAGGGCGCCACCGGAAAGAAGTACTGGCTGTACTTGCCCGAGGTCTCCATGGCCACGTCGTCGAAGGTGGCGGTGGTGCCGACCATGGGGATCCGGGCCCCGCTGAGGACGCGGACGGCCTCGGTGTTGGGCTGGACGCTGTGCCCGAAGCCGACGGCGGCCACGGGCCGGTCCATGCCCAGGCCCTCGTCCTGGGCGCGTTCGACGATCGTCTCGGCGGTCTCGCGCGCGTACCGCCAGCCCTCGCCGGTGTTGGCGATCAGGATCTTGATCCGGGGCAGGGAGGCGTCGCCCGACGCGTTGTGCTCGGCCTGCTGGTGGGCCAGGCCCAGCAGCTCTCCCTGGACCCCGGCCAGGGACAGGTCGCTGCCGCCGGTGGTGCTGAGCTCGGCGACGTAGGCGATGGTGACGTGGTTCTCGTCGTCCTCGTCGATCCGCTCGTTCTGCTCGTGGATGCGCTCGGTGACCTCGCGCAGGCGCTCGTGGAAGACGAAGTCGCCGAAGGTCACCCCCACGCAGTCCTCGCCGTGCCGTTCGATGCCCCGGGGCGTCCAGACCCCGCCCGACGCGCACGGGTTGAAGCGCTCGGCCACGACCGGGCCGACCACCCACAGCGCCAGGACGGCGACGGCGGTGGCCGCGGCGGTCGCCGTGGCCGCGACCCCGGTGATCGCACCGGCGGTGAGCACCCGGGCGCGCTCGGGCGGGTCGGGGTTGCCCGCCCAGGCGGAGGGGTCGGCCGGGATCCGCTGGGTGAGCAGCCGGGAGCGGCCCAGCACCCCGGCGGCGTGGCGCTCGCGCAGCCACCGCGACACCGCCTCCTCGGGGCGGCTGCCGTTCTCGGCCTCGGGCAGCGTGGGGTAGCGGGAGACGTCCACCCGGCCATCCACCAGCGGCCGGGTGCCGCGGTCGCGCACCTGCACGACGAGCAGGGGGTCGGGGAAGGCGCGGCGCAGCCGCTCGTCCTCGATGAGGCGGACCAGGTAGCGGCCGACCCGGTCGAGGCGGTCCTGGTCCACGAGGAGCACGGGGCGCTGGCGGCGCCCGCGGCGCGGGGAGAACGGGCGGCGTCCCGGGGAGCCGCCGTGGGTGTGCGCGAGGTCGTCGAGGAAGGCGTTGACGGCGAGCCGGTGGACGCCGGGCGGACGCTCTCCGCGCGGGCGTTCGGCGGTGTCCTCCCTCCCGCGCTCGGTCCGCTCCTGCGGGGGCACGACCGCGACGGCCGCGTGCCGTCGGCGGAACCCGGCCGGGAACGGCCACCAGCCGTCGAGCGCGGGCGTGGTGTCGGGGCGCTCGGGAGGGCGGCCGTCCCCGTTCCCGCCGGGCTCACCGTGTTCTCCGTCGGGCTCGGGGCCGCGGACGAGGCGTCCGGTGAGGCGTCGGCGGTTGAGCAGGTTGAGGACGTGGACGCCGCGGGCGCGGTGGTTGCGGGGAACCGCCTCCTTGTCGTCGCTGGCGGCCTGGGTGTCCACCACGTACCGGTGGTGGTTGAGCCAGCGGTAGGAGCGCCAGGGCAGGACGAGGAAGAGGCCGAGGCAGGCGTAGACGACCGCCAGCAGCAGGCCCACGCCCAACGTGACCAGGTTGTTCAGCCCCTGGAGCACGAGCCCGAAGACACCGGCGACGACACCGCCCAGGATGACGGGCGCGGCCAGGGTGGCGAGGTTGAGGAGGAAGCCCCAGGGGGTGAGCACGTGTGTGTCGGCCTTGCCGAAGGTCACCCGGCCGGTGAGGCGGGCGACGAACACGGCGGTCCGCTGGAAGGCGCGGTCGTAGAGGCCGCGCAGGCCCGAGCGCAGGCGGTGGGGGTAGCGGCGCACGGCCCCGGTGTCCTCCGCCGCCCGGTCGGCGTCGCGGCCCGCGCCCCGGCCGTGTTCGAGCTTGGCCCGGCTCAGCTCGGCGACGACGTAGATCTGCGCCTTGGCGTTGGCGTCGAGGTCGGCCTCGTCCTGGACGACCTCCTCCCCCGAGACCGCGGAGCGGATGGCGCCGAGCCTGCACACGCGCAGCCACAGCAGGGAGCGCAGCCGCGCGAAGCGGGGCCAGGGCGGGGGTCTGCGCCCGCGCTCCTTGGCGGGCCGTACGGCGTCGGCCTCGGCCAGCAGGCCCGACATCAGGTCGTAGAGCTCCTCGGTGGCGGCGTGGGCCTCGTGCTCCCGGGCCCGCGCCCCGGGCGCGGGGGCGTCGGAGGGGCGCAGGGGCAGCCGCCAGACCGGCTGGTCGCCGCAGCGCTCGGTGAGCACCCGCAGCAGGGCGTCGCGGTCGGCGCCCTCCTCCAGTTCCAGGTCGAGCACGGGCGGGGGCTCGGCCACGTCGCCGCGCTGGGCGCCGCCGCGGTTGCCGACGGGGAGCCTGCGGGCGGCCCGCCGCTCCATCCCGCCCATGAGGCGGGTGTCGGCCCGCGTGGGGCGTACGCGCAGGGCGTCGAAGACCCGCAGGAAGGCGCCGCCCTCACGCCCGGGGGCGGCCTCGGGGTCGGACCTGCTGTCGGCCACGTGTGGACACCTCTCCGCATAGCGCGCTGTGTTCTGGCGTTCCCCCCGAAACCCATCCCATAAGACAACACTTGTGGCAGAAAACGCTTCGAATTAACCGAAATGTGGCTGGCCCATACCGGCCAGAACCCCCAGGAACGTGACATCGCGCCCGCTCCCCCGCTTCATTTCAGGCGTCCCAACAGCGGCCCTGACCGGCCCCGCCGCCCCCGCCGCCACTACGCTGGTGGTCGTGACCGACGAGATTCAGATCCCCGCGAACCTGCTGCCCTCCGACGGCCGTTTCGGCAGTGGCCCGTCCAAAGTCCGCCCCGCCCAGATCGAGGCCCTGGCCGCATCCGGCTCCCGCTACATGGGCACCTCCCACCGGCAGAAGCCGGTCAAGTCCCTGGTCTCCCGGGTGCGCTCCGGGGTGAGCGAGCTGTTCTCCCTCCCCGACGGCTACGAGGTGGTCCTCGGCAACGGCGGCACCACCGCCTTCTGGGACATCGCCGCGCACGGCCTGCTGCGCGAGAAGTCCCAGCACCTGGCCTTCGGCGAGTTCTCCAGCAAGTTCGCGAAGGTCGCCAAGGGCGCGCCCTGGCTCCAGGAGCCCACCGTCATCAGCACCGACCCGGGCAGCCACGGCGAGCCCGTGGCCGAGGCCGGTGTGGACGTGTACGCGCTGACCCACAACGAGACGTCCACCGGTGTGGCCGCGCCCATCAGGCGCGTGGCGGGCGCCGACGAGGACGCGCTCGTCCTCGTGGACGCCACCAGCGGCGCGGGCGGCCTCCCGGTCGACATCGCCGAGACCGACGTCTACTACTTCGCGCCGCAGAAGAGCTTCGCCGCCGACGGCGGGCTGTGGCTGGCCGTCATGTCGCCCCGGGCCCTGGCCCGCGTGGAGGAGATCGCGGCGAGCGGCCGCTACGTGCCGGAGTTCTTCTCGCTGCCCACGGCGATCGACAACTCCCGCAAGGACCAGACCTACAACACCCCGGCCGTGGCCACGCTGCTGCTGCTCGCCGAGCAGCTGGAGTGGATGAACGGCCAGGGCGGCCTGGAGTGGACCGTGGCGCGCACCGCCGAGTCCTCCTCGGTCCTCTACGACTGGGCGGAGAAGTCGCCGGTCGCGACGCCGTTCGTCACCGACCCGTCCAAGCGCTCGCAGGTGGTCGGCACCATCGACTTCAGCGACGACGTGGACGCCGCCGCGGTGGCCAGGGTCCTGCGCGCCAACGGCGTGGTCGACACCGAGCCCTACCGCAAGCTGGGCCGCAACCAGCTGCGCGTGGCCATGTTCCCGGCGATCGACCCGGACGACGTGCGCGCGCTCACCGAGTGCGTGGACCACGTGCTCACCGAGCTGTCCTGACCCGTTCGTCCCGCATTGCACAATGGAGGCCGACCCGCGTCGGGTCGGCCTCCCCCTTTTCCCGGCATCTCGCTTCTTCAGGACGGTTCGGCTGTGCGCAGGAACAAGAAGGAAATCCCCATCAAGATCATCTCGCACCGCGGGGCGTCGGGGCACCGCCCCGAGCACACGCTGGCCTCCTACGAGCTGGGGGCCCGGCACGGCGGCGACTTCATCGAGATGGACCTGGTCTCGACCAGGGACGGGAGGCTGGTCTGCCGCCACGAGCAGGAGATCGGCGGGACCACGGACGTGGCCGAGCGCCCCGAGTTCGCCGACCGGCGCACCACGCGCACCGTCGACGGGCGCGAGGTGACCGGGTTCTTCGCCCAGGACTTCACGCTGGAGGAGATCCGGACGCTGCGCGCGGTGGAGCGCCTCCAGGACGTGCGCGCGGACAACGCCGTGATGGACGGGACCTACGGGATCCCGACCCTGGAGGAGGTCATCGAGCTGGCGCTGGCGCTGACCAAGGAGCTGGGCCGCCCGATCGGGATCTACCCCGAGACCAAGCACCCCGCCTACCACGAGGCGCAGGGCCTGGAGCTGGAACCGGTGCTGATCGAGGCCCTGCGGGAGGCGGGGCTGACGGGCCCCGAGCCGCTGGTGCCGGTGTTCCTCCAGTCCTTCGAGGCCGACAGCCTGCGCAAGCTGGCCGTGACGGAGCTGCCGCTGGTCTACCTCATGGGCGCCGAGGAGCACTGGCTGCACCACACCACGCCGGACGGCCTGGCCGAGGTGGCGACGTTCGCGCACGCGATCGGCCCGGCCAAGAGCCTGGTCGTGCCCGTGGAGGACGGGGTGCTCGGGGAGCCGACCGACCTGGTGCAGAACGCGCACGCGGCCGGGCTCCTGGTGCACCCGTACACGTTCCGCAGCGAGAACCACTTCCTTCCCGCCGAGCTGCGCTCGGAAGGCGAACCGGGCGACTACGGCTCCTTCGCCGCCGAGTACGAGGCCTTCTTCGAGGCCGGGGTGGACGGCGTGTTCACCGACTTCTCCCGGCACGCCTTCCTGGCGCGCGAGCACTTCCTGGACCCGCAGCCCGAGGGGTAGGGGTCAGCCCCGTCGGGCCAGCAGGACGATCGCGACGATGACCAGGGCGGCGACCGCGCCGCCGCCCACGATGAAGGGCAGCGCCCCCCGCGTCTCGGGCTCGACGGTCCCGCCCTCCCCCGCGGGCGTCTCCCGCGCGGCGACCTCCCGCACCGGGGGCACCTCGGCGAGGTAGCGGTCCTCCAGCGGGATCCGCCAGACCGGCGCCCCGGGCCCCTCGGTCCCGGCCATGAGGGCGGTGCCGTCGGGGGTGAAGGCGATGGCCTCGCCCTGGTCGGACTCGGGCAGGTCGAAGGCGCCCAGGGAGGAGCCGGGCACGCCCCCGGTGGCGTCGTAGACCGTGGCCCCCCAGTAGGTGCGGACCACGTAGCGGCTGCCGTCCGGGCTGAAGGCGGCGTCGGTGGCGAACAGGGGCGCCGAGTCGATCCGCTCCAGGACGTGCTCGGCCCCCGGTTCGAGCTCCTCGGGCGCGGCGTACAGGCCGCCGGCGAACTCCTTGGTCACCACGTACATCCGGCCGTCGCGGGGGTCGACCATCAGCGACTCGGCGTCGCGTCCCCCGTCCTCGTAGGTGAAGGTGAACACCTGCGGGTCGACCGCCGTGTCGGCGAGCGCCCCGGGTTCGGGGAAGCGGTGGACGCTGACGTCGGGCCAGCCGCCGCCGAAGTTGTCGCCGATGTCGGCCACCAGGACCGACGGCGTCCCGTCGGGGGCCTCGGCGACCGTGATCGCCTCCCAGTCACGGCGGTCCAGGTTCAGCGTGACCGTGGCGAGGGTGTGCCCCTCCTCGTCGACCGCGTACACCTCGTTCAGGTGCTCGCCGCTGTCGTTGTGGGTCCACCACACGCCTTCGTGCAGCAGGGAGGGGGCGATTCCACTGGACTCGGAGATCCTCGGGTCCTGGAACTCGAAGGCGATCTCGGAGCCCTCGGGCCCCTCGCCTCCGCGGGGGTAGTCGACACCACCGGTGCCGGGGTCGCTCGGGTCCTCGGGGAAGGCCAGGGCCGGGGCGGCCGGGAGGGTCGCGAAGAGGGCTGCGGCGGCAAGAACGAGCGGAGTTCTCATGACCGACATCCTGCCAGGGAACGCCACGGATGGCTTGTACCCGTGCGGTAACGGGCACATTGGGCTTACGGAGCGCCGTTAGGAGGGCACCCATGAGGATCGTCGCCTGTCTCAACGGGGACCGCCGCCCCGGAGCGCACCCCGCCCTGCCCGTGTCCGCGGACCAGCTGGTGGCGGACGCGCACGCGGTGGTGGCGGCGGGCGCGACCGAGCTGCACCTGCATCCGCGCGACCCCACCGGGGCCGAGTCGCTGGCGCCCCAGGTGGTGGGCCCGCTCATGGAGCGGCTGCGCGCCGACGGGCCGCGGGTGCCGGTGTCGCTGACCACGTCGCTGTCGGCGGAGTCGGATCCGTGGCGGCGCTACGACCTGGTGCAGCGCTGGGCCTCGTCGGCGCTGCCGGACTCGGTCACCGTGAACCTGCACGAGGCGGGCTCGGTGGACCTGGCGCACCTGCTGGAGGACCGCCGGATCGGGGTGGAGGCCGGGGTGTGGACGGTGGAGGCCGCGCGCATCCTCGTCGCCACGAAGCTCAGGGCGGCGGCGGTGCTGGTGGAGCCCACGCAGGTCGCGGTGGAGGACGCCCGGCGCAACGCCGAGGCGATCTGCTCCCTGCTGGACCGGGCGGGGGCGAACCAGCCGCGGCTGCTGCACGGGGCCGACGCGACGGCCTGGCCGGTCCTGGAGACGGCGGTGGCCTCGGGCTACGACATCCGGATGGGACTGGAGGACACCATGCGCCTGCCCGACGGCGGGGAGGCGCACGACAACGCGGACCTGGTCGCGCACGCGGTGAGCCTGGCCTCCGCCTCCGCGTGACCCGGGGGACGGCGGGGGCGGTCGCGGTGCGGCGGGGTCCGCCGCGCCCGCCGCACGGTCCCGGCGCGGCCCCGGCGGCGTTCTCCGACCGGTGGGGGTCAGCCGGGTCCCCCGCCCGCCCTGGCCTCGTCCAGGTGCCGTTCCAACCGGTCGCGTGTGCGGGTCAGGACGTCGATGCGCTCGCGCACGGCCTGGAGCCTGTTCTCGTACAGCTCGACGGCCTCGGCGCACTCGGGTTCGTCGACCAGGTCCAGGACCAGGCACCCGCGCAGCTCGCGGACGTCGTCCGAGGTGAGCCCGGAGTCCAGGAGCAGCCGGATCCCGTGCACCCGGCTCACCGCTTCGGGCGGGTACTCCCGGTAGCCGTTGGCGGCGCGCTCGCAGGAGAGCAGGCCGCGCTGTTCGTAGTAACGCAGGGCGCGCGTGCTCACACCGGTCCGCTCGGCCAGTTCACCGATCCGCATTCCGCCTCCCGGGGTCGCTCCCGCCCAGGGTAGGCGCGGAGGCGGGCGGAGCGGAGGGCGCCCCGGTGGGGAAGAGCCGTACGGAGGCGGCCATGACCGCGAGCGCGGCCAGCCCGACACCGGTTGCCGTCACCGCCACCCCGGTAGCGCCGTACCCGGAGAGCGCGGCGCCCCCGGCCGCGCCGGCCGCCGCGACGCCGACGTAGAGTCCGCTGGTGTTGAGCGCCACGGCCTCGGTGCCCGCGTTCCCGGCGAGGCCGAGGATCCGCGCGTTCATGGGAGCGGCGAACCCCCAGGCCGTGAAACCCCACAGGGCCAGCAGCGCGGCGAGCGCCGCGACCGGGACGGCTCCCCCTCCCAGGAGGCCGAGCGCGGCCAGAAGGGCGTTGGCCGCGACCAGCCCGGCGAAAGCGGCCAGCAGCACGCGGTCCGCGCCCCACCGGTCGGTGGCGCGGCCGCACAGGAGGGTTCCGAGGGCGCCGGAGACCCCCGCGACCGCGAGCAGCGGGGCCAGCGCGGCGCTGTCCGCGCCCGACAGGGCCCGGGCGAGGGGGGCGATGTAGGTGTAGGCCATGTACCCGCAGCCCGCGCCGACGACCGTACCGGCGACGCAGGCCAGCACCGCCGGGCGGCCGAGCTGGCGCAACTGGCGTCCGGCACCGCTCTCCCGGATACCGGGTAGGCCGGGCAGGAGGAGGGCGGAGACGAGGAGCACCCCCAGGGAGAACAGGCCGACGAAGACGAAGGCCGAGCGCCAGCCGAAGGCGGAGCCCAGAAGGGTGCCGACGGGCACGCCGAGGAAGAGGGCGACGGTGAGCCCGGCCGCGACCGCGCCCATGGCGCGGCCGGTCCGCTCGGGCGGGGAGAGCCGGGCCGCCATGGAGAAGGCCGCCGGGGTCACGGTGGCGGCCACGAGCGCGGTGACCACGCGCAGCGCCATCAGGGCGGTGTAGGAGGGCGCCAGCGCGGTCACCAGGTTGGCCAGGGCGAACAGCCCGAGCCCGCCGAGGACCAGGGCCCTGCGCGGCAGCCGGGCGGTGGCCACGGCCAGCGGAGGAGCGGCGACGGCGTAGGTGAGGGAGAAGACCGTCACCAGCTGTCCGGCCGCGGGGAGGCCCACCCCCAGGTCGCGCGCGATGTCGGGCAGCAGCCCGGCGATGACGAGGTCGTCGGTGCCGATCGCGAAGACGGTCAACAGCAGGCACACCAGCCAGCCCGGGCCACGCACGCGGCCGGTGGCGGTCGTCGAGGAGTTCATGGCGGCACGCTAGAACCCTGACGCTGGTGTCAAGGTCAAGCCCGTCGGCGGCCCGCGGGCCGCCGGTCAGCCGACGAGGGCGCCCAGGAGCACGATGAGCATGATGCCCCCCAGAACCACGGGCAGCAGCCAGCGCTGCTTGCGGTTGTTGGTGAGCATGCTCATGACGTGCTCCGCTCAGGAGGTCGGGTGGGATCCGCCTCCCAGCCTAACCGCCAGGTCCGGACGGTTCGGTAGCGGTCCTCCCGCTCCGGCCTGCTCTCCACCAGGTGTGCCTCCCGGACCGGCCACCCGCGGCCGGGCAGTGCGCCGAGGGCGTCGGCGGTTCCGGTGAGGTCGCGCGCGGGACGGCTGCGGGCCACCGTGACGTGCGGCACGTAGGGGCGGTTCTCGACGGGCACGCCGACTTCGGCGGCGGCGGCGCGCAGTCCGTCGGCGAGGGCGTGGAGGGACGCGGTGTCGCCGCCGAGCCCGGCCCAGAGCACGGAGGCGCGGCGGAGGTCGCCCGGAAAGGCTCCCCAGCCCTCGGCGGTGATGTGGAAGGGCCGGTGCCCGCGGGCCTCCCGGCCGAGGGCGTCGCCGAGCGCGGGCAGGAGGGCCCCGTCCACCTCGCCGAGGAAGACCAGGGTGAGGTGCCACTCGTCGGGATCGGCCCAGCGCAGGCCGGGGGTGTGGCCGCGGCCCCGGTCGACGGCCCGGCGCAGCGCCTGCGCCGTGTCGGGGGGCGGGTCCAGTGCCGCGAACAGTCTCATGTCCCCATTCTCCCCGGGGGGCTGCGGTCTGCCGGGGGCCGCGGGTCCGTTCCCGGGAAAGTCCGCCGGAACCCCGCCGGGCCCGCGTGCGGCCGGTCCGGCGGCGGCAGGGCTCCGAGGGGCCGGAACGGCCGCCCCGGTCGTGCCCCGAGGACGGCGGGGCACGACCGGGGGTCTCAGGTACGGGTGACCGTGTCCGGTCGGGTCCCGTCCTCGCCTGGGACGAGGCGGACCCGGGTGGAGCCGTCCGGGAGGCGCTCGGCGTCCACCCGCTCGCGCTCCGCCTCCGGGGCCTCCTCGCGTCCGCTCCCGGCCTCCGCGGCCTCCTCCTCGGAGGCCTCCTCCTCGGCGGCGGCCTCCGCGTCCGCGGAGGGGCGCCGCCCCGGGAGCACGTCGCGCGGGCGCACGCCCTTGGCGCGGAAGAGCAGGACGGAGATGACCGTGACGACCACGAGGGTCACCGCGCCGCCGATGACCAGGCTCGTCTCCGGGCCGAAGGTGTCGGCGAGCAGGCCCACCACGGGCGCGCCGATGGGCGCCACGCCCATGAACACCAGCAGGAACATGCTCATGACGCGCCCGCGCATACGCGGGTCCACGCTGAGCTGGAAGGTGGCGTTGAGCGTGGTCACGTACGTCATGAAGGCCACACCCATGGGCACCAGCACCAGGACGAACGGCACGTAGCCGGGCATGAGACCGGCGACGACCTGGAGCGCGCCGAAGGCCAGCGACCCGATCAGCACCAGCCGCAGCCGGGGCCGGTCGCGACGGGCGGCCAGCAGGGCGCCGGCGAGGGCGCCGACGGCCAGGAAGGCGGCGGCCACGCCGAAGGCGTCGGCTCCGGCCTCGAACACGTTGTTGACCATCAGCGCGATCTGGTTCTGGCTGTTGGCGCCGAAGAACTGCGTGGCGGCGGCCAGCACCAGCAGCAGGACCAGGTCGCGTCTGCCGCCGATGTAGCGCAGCCCCTCCCGGATCTGCCCCTTGCCCCGGGCCACCCGCTCGGTGGGGTTGAGCTCGGAGGTGCGGATCATCATCAGGGCGAGGATGGTGAACCCGAACGACGCGCCGTTGATGAGGAAGACCGGTCCGCTGCCGATGACGGCGATGAGCAGACCGGCGACGGCCGGACCGGTCACCCGGCCGAGCTGGAAGCTGGCGCTGTTGAGCGCGATGGCGTTGGACAGGTGCTCGCGCTCGACCATCTCCGGGACGAAGGCCTGCCGCCCGGGGTTGTCGAGCACGGTGATCATGCCGAGCACGAAGGCGAACAGGTACACGTGCCAGACCTGCGCGGCCCCCGCGGTGGCCAGGATTCCGAGGCCGACGGCGAGCACGCCCATGGCGGCCTGGGTGCACACCAGCAGCCTGCGCTTGTCCAGCCGGTCGACCAGCGCCCCGCCCCACAGCCCGAAGAGGAGCAGCGGCAGGAACTGGAGGGCGGTGGTCATGCCGAGCGCGATACCGCTGCCCCCGCTGAGCTGGAGGACCAGCCAGTCCTGCGCGATGCGCTGCATCCACGTGCCGGGGTTGGACAGCAGCTGGCCCAGGGCGTACAGCCGGTAGTTGCGGTTGGCCAGGGACCGGAACATGGCGATACGCCGCATCAGTCCCTCCCCTCGGACGTGAGGGGAGGGACTGATGCGGCCATCGGCGGTCGGCTTCGGTCGCGGCCGGGTGGACAAAGCGGGCAAATAAGTAAACGGCGTTGACTCATCACTGGAGTCAACGCCGTTCACCGCCGCCGGAATTCCCGGACTGCCGGAAAGCCGCGCGTCAGCCGATCAGGGCGTTGATCGGCGCCTCGGCGAAGTGGATCAGGAAGACCAGCGAGATCAGCCACAGCAGCGGGTGGACCTGACGCCCCTTCCCCGTGACCAGGCTGACGAAGGCGTAGGTCAGCAGGCCGAACCCGATGCCGTTGGCGATCGAGTAGGTGAAGGGCATCATGATGATCGCCATGAAGGACCCCAGGCCCAGCGCCGGGTCGGTGAAGTCGATGTTGACGACCTGGACCATCATCATGAATCCCACGATCACCAGCACCGGTGTGGCGGCCTCGAAGGGCACCAGGTTCACCAGCGGGGTGAACAGGGTGGCCAGCATCATCAGGACACCGGTGACGATCGGCGCGATACCGGTGCGGGCGCCCTCGCCGACGCCCGCGGCGGACTCGGCGTAGATGGTGGCGACCGAGGCCGAACCCAGGCCGCCCAGGACCGTGCCGATGGAGTCGGCGGCCAGCACCTCGCGGGAGCCCTGGATGTTGCCGTCCTCGTCGGCCAGGTCGCCCTGGTGGGCGACACCGACCATGGTGCCCATGGTGTCGAAGAAGTCCGCGAGCAGCAGCGTGAAGATCAGCATGACCACGGTGGCGATGCCGATGTCGGCCCAACGGGAGAGCACGTTGAGACCGCCGTCGGCGAACATGCCGACGAGCGAGAAGTCGGGGATCGCGACCACTCCCCCGCCGGAGGACAGGGTCGGGACCGTCAGGCTCCAGCCGAGGCGGTTGTCGCCGCCGCCGAACAGCGACTCCACGAGGAGGGCGACGACCGTGGAGGCGATGATGCCGATGAGCATCGAGCCCGGCACCTTGCGCACGTACAGGGCGAGGGTGACCAGCAGGCCGATGACGAAGATCAGGATCGGCCAGCCCTGGAGGCCGCCGTTGCCGAGTTGGACGGGGGTGCCCTCACCGGCCTGCACGAAACCGGCGTTGACCAGGCCGACCAGGGCCAGGAAGAGGCCCACCCCGACGGCGATGGCGACCTTGAGGCCGGGCGGGATCGCGGCGAAGACCGCGGTGCGGAACCCGGTGAGCACCAGGATCAGCAGCAGCACGCCCTCGATGATGATCAGCAGGAAGACGTCGGACCAGGGCATGACCGGCGCGATGCCGTAGGCGACGACGGCGTTGAGCCCCATGCCCGCCGCGATGGCGAAGGGGTAGCGGCTGACGACGCCCATGAGCACGCAGGAGATCGCGGCGACCAGGGCGGTGACGGCGGCCACCTGGGGGATGCCCAGGGTCTCTCCGTTGACGTCCTCGGCCGTACCGATGATCAGCGGGTTGAGGACCACGATGTAGGCCATGGCGAAGAAGGTCGCCAGACCGCCCCGCACCTCGGTGCCGAAGGTGGACCCGCGCTCGGAGACGCGGAAGTAGCGGTCGAGGGGGCCCGACGGCGTCTTGCCGGTGCCGCTGGGGGATGGACCGGTGCCGCTGGGGGATGGACTCGGATTTTTCACGTCGTCAGCCTGACCTGGTCGTACTTACTGGACAAGAAGGATTCTGCGTCAGGTTAGTTGCATGTTCACACAACCCGGGCCACATGTTTCCCCGATTCTTCGGAGGAAAGACCAGAGGGCCGGAGGATCGGCTCCGCGAGTGTGACGAATCCGTCCCCGGGCGGCGGGGCGGCCCGGTGCGCGCGCCGCCCGTTCCGGCGCGCCCGCCCCCTCTCCGGTGCGCGCCGCCTCCACCGCACGCGCGCGCCCTCCCCCGCGGTGAGCGGATAGCCTGGAACCGTGCGCAAACCTCGCCAGCCCGACCCGGACGTCCACGAGAGCGACTACCGCGTGCCCGCCGCGATCGGCACCCTGGCGTGGACGGTGGCGCTCGTGGTCCTCATCGCGATGGGCGACGGGCTGCCCGCGTCCGAGCGCTGGTGGATCGGCGTCTGCGTGACCGGCATCGTGCTGGGCGTGTTCGGGTTCCTGTACATACCCCACCTGCTGCGCAGGCGCTCCGACGCCGCCGAGCGCCGGGCCGACCGCTCCTGACCAGCGCCGGGCACCCCCCGGCGGGGCACCGCGGTTCTGCCCGATAATGGGCGGGTGTCTGAGACGAGATTTCCGCGCGGTCTGGCCGAGCGACTCCGCGGCATCCTCATCGACGCCGACTACACCGTGTCCGGCGTCCGTGACCGCCTCGGCGACGCCGCCGCGCGCGCACTGGCCCGCGAGGAGCTGGTGCCCGCCCTGCGCGCCACCGGCGGCGACGAACGGCTCGGACTGCTGCTGCGCCTGTGGTGGCTGCGGTCGTCCATCCCCGCGCGCGCCGCGCGTTCGATCCTGCCCGTGGACGAACTGGCCGAGGCCGGGCTGGTCACCGTGGAGGAGGGGCAGAACGGGCCCGTCGTGCGCGCCCTGGTGCACCTGGGCCCCTGGGAGCTGGAGGACGGCAGGCCCGGGTTCGTGGTCTCCGACCCCAAGGTGCGCCCCGGAAGCGGCGCGGTCCCCGCTCCCGACCACGTGGTGGGCGCGGGCGGCGCCTCCTCCACCCTGTCCCGGCTGATCGTGGACGGGCCGGTGGAGCGCGCCCTGGACGTGGGCACCGGATGCGGGGTGCAGGCCCTGCACCTGGCCTCGCGGGCGCGCGAGGTGGTGGCCACCGACCTCAACCCGCGCGCCGTGCGCCTGGCCGGGATCAGCCTGGCCCTGTCCGGGGTCGCCGACGCCCGCCTGGAGCAGGGTTCGCTGTACGAGCCGGTCAAGGGCGAGCGCTTCGACCTGATCGTGTCCAACCCGCCGTTCGTGATCACCCCCGACTCCTCCCGGTACACCTACCGGGAGTCGGACCTGCCCGGCGACACCGTGTGCGCCGAGCTGGTGCGGCAGGCCCCGGCGCACCTGACCGAGGGCGGCTGGTGCCAGATCCTGGCGAACTGGGTGCACCGCGACGGCGACGACTGGGAGGACCGGGTCGGCGGCTGGGTGACCGGGACCGGGTGCTCGGGCTGGGTGGTCCAGCGCGACGTGCAGGACCCCGCCGAGTACGTGGAGCTGTGGCTGCGCGACTCCTGTGAGCACGGCACCCCCGAGTACACCCGCCGCTACGACGCCTGGCTCGACTACTTCGAGCGCGAGGGCATCAAGGGCATCGGGTTCGGGTGGATCTGCCTGCGCAACGACGTCGCCCAGGACGCGACCGTGCGCGTGGAGGAGCTGCGGCACGAGATCGAGCGGCCCGTGGGCCCCTACCTGCCCGACGTGGTGGACGGGGCGATGACCGCGCTGCGCCTGACCGACGCCGCGCTGCTGTCCGCGCACGTGGCGCTCGCGCCGGGCGTGGTGGAGGAGAGGGTGGGGCTCCCCGGCGCTCCGGACCCGGAGAAGATCCTGCTGCGCCAGCGCGACGGCCTGCGGCGCGTGGCCCGCGTGGGGACGGTGGAGGCCGCCCTCGCGGGGGTGTGCGACGGCACCATGCCGGTGGGCCCGCTGCTGAACGTCATCGCCGAGCTCATCGGCGAGGACCCCGCGCTGGTGCGCGAGCGCACGCCCGACGCGCTGCGCACCCTCATCGCGGAGGGGTTCTTCCGGGTGGCCCGCTGACCGGCCACCGCCCGGTCCGGGCGTTACCGAACCGGGCGGGTCCCGCTGACCGGGGCCGCACGGGCGGACGGCCCCGGCGGGCTCAGGCCCCGGGCTCCGCGGTGAAGAAGGCCGCGGTCCGCTCCGCCGGGGCCCGGACCTCCTCCGGCCCGGCACCGGCGGCGGCGTCGGCTCCGGCGCCGTTGAGTTCGGCCGTGCGGCCGACCGCGTCGATCCGCTTCCGGACGTCCATGGTGTGCTCTCCCCCGCTAGCGGTCCCGCCCCTCGTCGGCGGACCCTCGGCGTCGGCGCCTTCCCCGGGCCGGTTCGGTCTCCAGAGCCATCAGGCGGGGCTCCCAGCGGGCGGCGAAGCGCCGCAGCCAGGCGTCCACGTCGCGCAGCGGCGAGGGGTCCACCGCGTAGAGCCTGCGGGTGCCCTCCCTGCGCACGGTGGCGAAGCCGTTCTCCCGGAGCACGCGCAGGTGCTGGGAGACGGCGGGCTGGGAGATGCCGAACTCGGCCCGTACGACCTCGGTCAGCTCGCCCGAGGAGTGCTCCCCCTCGTTGAGCAGCTCCAGCAGGCGGCGCCGGACGGGGTCCCCGAGGACGTCGAAGGCGTGCATGACCTCACAATATAAGTAAGTATGTATATAAGCTAGCGTTGATTGAGCGATGCGCTAGCGTTCTCCCATGGCGCGAATCGAGGAACTCGTCCACTACCCGGTCAAGGGATGCGCGGGCACGTCCGCGCGGACCGCCGAGATGACGTCCGCCGGTATCAGGCACGATCGCACGTTCATGGTGGTCGACGACGCCGGGGGCTTCCGCAGCCAGCGCAACGACCCCCGCATGGCGCTCATCCATGCGGGGATCACCGCGGACGGCGCGCGCCTGAGCCTGGGATGGGCCCCCGGGCCGGGGACGGGCGGGTCGGCGCCCCTGGAGGTCGAGGTGGACCCTGAGGGCCCGCGCCTGGACGTGACCATGCACCGGCAGCCGTTCGTCGGCGTGGACCAGGGCCGTGAGGCCGCGGAGTGGCTGTCGGAGGCGCTCGGCGCGCCCAGCCGCCTGGTGCGGGTGCCCGACGACCACGACCGCCACGTGGACGGGCTGACCCCGGGCACCAGCGCGTTCGCGGACAGCACCGCGGTGCTGATGGCGTCGCTGGCCTCCCTCGACCTGCTCGGCGAGCGCATCCTCGCCCGGGGCGCCGAACCCGTGCCGATGAACCGCTTCCGGCCCAACATCGTGGTGTCGGGGTGGGCCGATCCGCACACCGAGGACCGCGTCCGCGCCCTGCGCCTGGGCACCGCGGAGCTGGGCTTCGCCAAGGTGTGCGTCCGCTGCGTGGCCACGACCGTCGACCAGGCCCGGGGCGTCAAGGCGGGACCCGAGCCGCTGCGCACCCTGGCGGACTACCGCCGGGCCCAGGGCGGGGTGGCCTTCGGCGCCAAGTTCGCCGTCACCCGACCCGGAACGCTGGCCGTGGGCGACGAGGTGGAGGTGCTCGCCTGGGAGCGGGCCCGGGACGGGGACGCGGACCTGGCGGGCGCTTCGGCCTGACCTGCGTCCGCCGCACCCGGCGGGTGCGGCGGACGGGCTCCGCGGCCCCGGGACCGGGGCCGCGCCCCTCGTCGTCGGGCCGGGTCCGGAGGCCGGCCGGCCTCCGGGCGCTCCCGTGGGCGCCGGAGGCGGCCTCAGTCGTCCAGGTCGGCCTCGGCCAGCAGCCGCGCCACCGCACCCGGTTCCCGCAGCGCGTCGGCCAGCACGTGCCTCCTGGACCACTGCCCCGCGCGCCAGCACAGCGCCCGGGCCAGCCCGTCAGTGGTCGAGGCGTGCGCCGAGCCGTCCGCGACGTACCACTCCACCTCCACCCCGTCCACCGTGAGCGTCTGGTGGTGCAGGTAGGTGCGGTCGGGCTCCCCCGCCGGGTCGAGGAAGAGGTCCGCCTCGTCCGGAACCTGGCGCATCTGCCCCGCGGACCCGACCCTTCCCGTCACGGCCTCGCTGGCCAGGTCCAGGTCGAGCACGTCCGCCACGGCCTCGGCCGCCTCGGCCGGGGCGAGCACCAGGGCCCGCTCCTGCTCCTCCAGCAGCGGCAGCAGATCCGGGGAGTCCACCACGACCGCGTCCTCGGCGTCGGCCACCACGATCGACCCGCCCCGCACCGCCCGCACGCGGGACGGCGGGGTGACCAGGTCGGCGTCCACCCCGGCCAGGGCGGCCCACACCCTGCGCAGCGACGCGCGGTCCACGTGCCGCTGGGGGTCGGCCAGCCGGGCGAGCAGGTCGTCCGCGCCGTCCGGGTCCGCCAGCACGTCCTCCAGGGTGGTGCGCACGCCCAGGGCGCGGGCGAACTCCGGATCGACGTCGGCGCTCACCTCGTCGTACAGGCCCACCAGGGCGGGGTCGGCGTCCCCCAGCCGCAGCCCCGCGGGCGCGCTCCCGCCCAGCAGGGCCCGCGTGCGCAGCCACCAGGCGGTGTAGGAGGGCACGTCCGCCACGCGGCCGTCGGGCAGCAGTACGCGGGCGGGGGCGGTCACCGCCTCGCGCAGCGGCCCCTCGGCGAGCATGGCCAGGGCGCGGGGCCACTGCTCGTCGGCCACGTAGTCCAGGTCGGCGACGCACACCAGCTCGGGGACGACCGGCGGCAGCTCCGGGTCGCCCACGCGTTCGAGGACCTCGTCGGCCCAGTCCTCCAGGCCGTCCGGGCCCTCCTCACCCGCCGCGCCGTCGAAGACGGAGGCCAGGTCCTCGCCCAGCGCGACCTCCTCGGCGCGGACCGCGGTCAGCTCCCACAGCGCGCCGACGGCGCGCAGGGCCCCGGTCCCGTGCCGTTCCACCAGGTCCGGGTGCACGGTGCCGAAGGGGGCGTCGTCCACGAGGAGGTCGGCCAGGGGCGCGCCGGGCACGAGGAGCTCGGCGGCGACCGAGTAGCCGTCCTCGTCGTCGCGCAGGGCCAGCTCAGAGAGCCAGGGCACGTCGGCGACGCTGATCCCCGAGGCGGACACCAGGCCGAGCACGGCCTCGGCCACGGGGTCGGGGTCGTCGGCGTCCAGGGAGGCGCGGACGGCGGCCTCGGTGCGCCCGTCGCGCAGAACGGTCGCGGCGCTGGCCTCCACCGCGCCCAGGCGGTTGAGGAGCGGGTGCACGGCCTCGGGGTGCACGACGCGCACGCCCAGGGCGGCCAGGGCGTCCAGGGGCCCGCGCTCGCGCCGGTCGTCCCCGTCCCCTCGGCCGTCCCAGGTGTCCCGGTCGTCCCAGCTGTCCCAGTCGTCCTGCTCTCCCCGGTCGTCCCAGCCGTCCCGGTCGTCACCGCGCGCGCCGTCCGCCGCCGACCAGTCCCGCGAGGGCACCAGCAGCGAGCGGGGGCCGCGCACGAGCCTGCCGTCGGCCAGCGGGACGGGCAGGGCGCCGAGTTCGTCCAGGTCGGCACCGCCCCTGCCCGCCCGGTCCAGGGCGGCGTAGAGCGCGGCCCACCAGTGCGGGGGCCGGTCGGTGTCGGCGAGCAGGTCGGCGACGTCGGCCAGGCCGAGGCGGTGGACGCGCAGGGCGGCCAGCGCCGGGTGGCGCGGACTCCAGCTCCCGGGCAGCAGCGGGGGAACGAGTTCGGACAGGACGCGGACGAGGTCGGCGGCGGGGCCGTCGGTCCCGCCCGGACCACCGGTGTCGAGGAGCACGGCGTCGCGCGGGGCGACGGGCGCACCGGCCGCCGTCACCAGGAACGGTGTGTCCTGGAGGGGCTCGGCCACCCGGGCGCGGAAGACGGCGTCGACGGCGCCGCCGCCCACACGGGTCCCGGGCACCAGGTCGAGCGACGCCCGGGGGTCGAAGCGCCGCAGCAGGGCGCAGTAGGCCTCCGCGGCCTCCATGAGCAGCAGGTCGGTGGCGGCCCCGGGCTGGACCGCGCGCCGGTCGCTGCCCAGCGGGAAGGTACCGATGAGGACGGCGGGCAGGTCGAGCTCGGTGTCGGTGGGCGTGGGCGCGTGGACCACGGACTCGACGTCGGCGGGCAGGGCGGCGACCGCGCCGTCCTCGTCCACGGGGACCGCCCACGTCAGCGACCACGACGTGCGGTCCCGTTCCTCGGTGGGCCGGTCGGCGAGCAGGGCGGGGTCGAAGGCGCCCGAGCGTTCGAGGGTCCGCCACAGGGTGGTCCGGGTGCCGTCGCCGTCCAGGTGCGCGGTGACCAGGTCGGCCGTTCCGGCGGCCTCCTCGCGGGTGAGGACGCGTTCGGCGCCCTCGACGTCCACGCGCACCTCGACCAGGCCGGGCAGGGCGAGCAGGAGCGCCTCGCCGGTCCGGTCCAGGAGTTCGCGCACCCGGTCGCGCGCGCGGTCGTCGCGCAGCAGGAGGGTGACGACGGTGTCGTAGCCCTCGGTGCCCTCTCCCGCCTCAGGGGCCTCGGAGGTCGCACGGTTGACGGCCTCGGCGGGGAAGGGCAGGCGCAGCATGGGCACGTGCCCGGAACGGCTCTCCACCTCCCGCGCGAGGCCGCTGTGGGCGCCGTCGTCGCCCAGCAGGTCCGCGACCGCGGCGCGGGCGGCCTCGGCGCTGAAGCGGACGGCCGAGCCGCCGGAGTCGACGGTGACGTCGTCGCTGAGCGCGGCCACCGCGGAGAAGCCCACGCCGAAGCGTCCGGCCGAGCCCTGCTCGCCGCGCTTGGTGGAGGCCCTCAGCGTGGCCAGCGACTCCACGCCCTCGGCGGTCAGGGGTGCGCCGGTGTTGGCGGCGGTCAGCCGGTGGCCGGTCAGCGCCAGGCGCAGCCGGCCCGGGACACCCGCGCGGCGGGCGGCGTCGGCGGCGTTCTGGGCCAGTTCGACCACGACCCGGTCGCGGTAGCCGCCGAGTGCGAAGTCCTCCTCCGCGTTGGCGTCCTCACGGAAGCGCGCGGGGGCGTCGGCCCACGCGGCCAGAACGCGTCGGCGCAGTTCGGCGGTGTTGTAGGGATCGGCCACCGAAGCGGTCAGCGGCTCGGCCATGGCGGTTTCCTCCTGCGCTGCGGGCACGCCCGGCACGGTGCACCCGGGGCGGGATCGGATGCGGTAAACCGACCCTAGCCCACCGGAGCGGAGGGCTGGGGCCGGACCGTGCGGCGCGGCGGCACAGCGTCGGGAGGAGGCAGGTCCCGGGCGGCTCCGGGACGCGGCGGATCCAGACGGTGTCCGAGCTCGGCGTCGGCCTCGGACGGCGTCGGCGTACGCCGACGTCAGGAGTCCGAGGAGACCAGTTCCAGCTCGGCCGTGTCGTCGAAGACGATGTGGTCGTAGCCCATCTCGTCCACGACAGGCTTGACCGGATCGTTGCGCGACTCGGGACGGCGCACCTCGGAATGGGCGCCGCAGCCGTGGTCCATCGAGACCACGCGGCCGTCGTCGGGGGCGTACTCGTTGGTGCACACACCGAACATCTGGCGCAGCTCACCGGCGAGCGGGGTCATGAAACCGCAGGTGAGGCAGCGTGCGGGCGCGGCTGCCGCGATCGGGCTGCGCGGGCCGCCCTCGCCGTTGTACCAGCGCTCGGCGGCCTGCTCGCGTCCGAACTCCGAGAGCACCTGGCGTCGGCCCAGGCCCAGCTCCCAGATCGCCTGCCGGTCCTCGCCCTCGGCGTCCAGCTCGCTGTCGGGCACCTGGGCGTAGCCGGGGACGAGCCGTTCGTCGTCCTCCTCGGCGGGCAGCAGGTCGCCCACGCCGAGGTCGCCGGGGCGCAGGCGCTCCTTCCAGGGCACCCACTCGGGCGGGGCGAGGGCGCCTTCGCCGGGCAGCAGAACGACCTCGTTCACCGTGACCTGTTTGGCGCGCGAGGCGCGGACCACGGTGACGGCGTAGTTCCACCCCGGGTAGGCGGGGTCCAGGCAGGTGAAGAGGTGAGTGACCAGGCGGGTGTCCTCGACCTGGGGGGCGAGGTGCTCACCCACCCACTCGGGTCGCCCGACCTCGGCGGCCACCGAGCGAGCCAGCTCCACCGCCTCGATACATGCCTTGTCCGGTACAGGAGAACGTCGAGTAGGGCTCACGCCCCCATTCTCACTGATCGCGAGCACCGATTTGACCATAACGAGGGTCAAGGTTCGCCCGATACATCCTCCGGAAGAGGTCTCGGAGCCGCGACCGCCCGGGGACCGGGGGCACCGGGCCGGGCCGGGGGCGCGCGGACCGCTCAGGCCTCCAGATCGTCGGCGACCACGCGCAGCACGGAGGCGATCCTGGCCGCCTCGCGGCGTTCGGGGTGGCGTCCCCGGCGGTAGCCGTTGGACAGGCCCTCCAGCAGCTTGATGAGGTCCTCGGTGATCACCACCATCTCGTCCGGCTTCTTGCGCCGCGCCCGGGCGACCGAGTGCTGGTCCTCCAGGAGCCTGACCTGGAGCGCCTGGGCGCCCTTGCGGCCCTCGGCCACGCCGAACTCGACCTTCTGACCGGGCCGCAGCGACGTGGTGCCCGGAGGGAGCGAGGAGGAGTGCACGAAGACCTCACCGCCGTCGTCGCGGGTGAGGAAACCGAAACCCTTGTCGCCGTCGTACCACTTGACCTTGCCGGTGGGCACCTGGGGACCTCATGCTTTCACTGGCGGGTGTGCCGGGAACGGGCCGCGGGCGGGCGCGGTGGGATCCGCGCGGCCCGCGCGTCGCCGGGACACCCCTGGTTTTTCCACGGGTGCCTCCAAAGTAGTGCCCGGGGACTCACCGGCGCGAGGGCATAAACGGCCGCCGGTCCCCGCTCGCGTCCGGCGGGGCGGGGCCTGCCGGAGGCGGCACGGGCCCGGACACGGCGAGGAGGCCCGGATGCGGATCATCCGGGCCTCGCGGCGCCGACTGCGGCCCCGCACCGCTGGGTGCGGAGTGTGGGACGGGACTCGGCGGAGACGTGGGCCGCCTCGGCTGCTGTGGCGACCGGGCTGGAGGCCGGGGCGCCGGTACTGACGCGACCGCCTGAAGCGAAAGAGGCGGTGTACCGACATGACTACCCGAATCCGTGTGTTCGGACGCGCGGTAACGGGCCGACCGGAAAAGGTTATTCCCCAGCGTTTGCCAAGCAATGACCAGCGGGACCAGGCCGTTGAGCTGGGAGGACACCGCACGTGCCCCGCCACGGCGCACGGCCGCGCGCACGCCCTCAGCGCGGTGCCGCGTCCCGCGCGTACGGCGCCGGGCGCGGGAGCCGGGAGTAGAGGTAGACCGCGCACACCAGGGAGGCCGCGCCGAGGCCGATGACCCCGGTGGCGGTCAGGGACTCCTGGACGTACTCGTCGGCGAACTCGGCCTCGCCGCTCCACAGGGCCATGCCGAGCGCGCAGGAGAACAGGGGCAGGCCCACGCCGATCCACTTGTCTCGGGCGGGCCACACCTGGCTGAGCAGGATCAGGGCCGCCCCCAGGACCCACAGGAAGGCCAGGTCCCACCACCAGGGCACGGCCAGCAGCAGCAGGAGCAGGGCCGCGGCCTCGGGCGGGTGGCGGCGCAGCACCGCCACCGGGCCGCCGCGGTCGGGCCGGTCGCGCTGTCCGGGCCGGTCGCCGCGGTCCGCGCGGCGGCCCCGGACGCGCATCTCCGTCTGGCCGGGCCCCTCCAGCAGGGACCTGATCCCGCGGTCGGGGCCGCCCCGCCAGGGCGGCGGCGGCCGGTCGGCGTGGCGCGGCCTGGCGGGGATCAGCTCGTCGTCCTCGACGTCGAGGTCGCGGCCGTCGAGGTCGCGTTCCACCAGGTCCCGGGGTGTGCCCAGACCCCTGAGGATCCCCCGGACGGTGTCCACGTCGTGTCCCGCGGCGGCGCGGCGCGCGTCGATGCGCGAGCGCACTCCGGCGAGGTAGGCGGTGCGTTCCCGCGCGGTCATGCGACCGTGCAGCTCCAGGCCGACCTCGGACAGATAATCCAGTACCAGTTGTTCCGAGCGCTGGTTCATGCCCCCATATTGGCTCAGGATGACCTGGCTTTTAAGCCCTACTTCCCAGTTTCGGTCACCGATTTTCCTTCGGATACGGTCCACGACGGTGTGCCGGAGGCAGTCGCGGAAGCCACAGGGGACGGACGCGAACACCGGGGCCCTGATCGCTTAGCGTTGAACCGATGAGCGACAACGCACCGCCCGACGGGCGCGAACCGGGCACGGGGAACCGCACGGCCCCCGCGTCGGGCCGTCCCCCCACGTTCACCTCCTGGCTGCGCGGCCGGTCGGACGACGCACTCGTCGCCCTGCTGCGGGCCCGCCCGGACCTGGCCCAGCCCGTCCCCGCCGACATCGGCGCGCTCGCCTCGCGGGCCACCACCCGCAACACCGTTCTGCGGGTCCTGGAGCGGCTGGACCGGTTCACGCTCCAGGTGCTGGAGTCGGTGGTCGCGCTCGGTAACGACCGGCTGTCCGAGCCGGTGGGGGTGTCCGCCGCCGAACTGGCCGACGCGCTCGGACCGGTGGGCGGCCACGCGGCCGACCGGGCGGACGCGACGGCGGGCCCCCCGGACGGCGCCCCGGTCGGCGGACCGGCCACGGGGGCGGCCGACGCGCGGACCGGCGCATCGGCGCACGACACGGTGGGCGGACCGGTCGGCGAGGCCCTGGACACCCTGCTGCGCCTGGCCCTGGTCTGGCCCGACCGGGGGCGGCTGCGCCCCGTCCAGGTGCTGCGCGACCTGCTCCCCCAGCCCGCCCAGCTCGGCCCGCCCGCGCGCGTGCTGCTCGCCGCGCTGCCGCACGCCGCCGTCAGGAGGCTCGCCGACGACCTCGCGCCGGGCGGCGGAGGGGACACCCCCGTCGAGGCGGTCGCCGCCGTGCTGTCCGCCCCGCCCGGACCGGTCGGCGACCAGGCCCGGCGGCTGCTGGACAGCATGGTGTGGGGGCCGCCGCACGGGACCGTCTCCGACGCCCGCCGCGAGGTCACCCTGGAGACCGCCGCCTCCCCGGTCGAGGAGCTGATCGCCCGCGCCCTCCTGCTGCCGAGCGGCGACGACACCCTCACCCTTCCGCGCGAGGTGGGGCTGCACCTGCGTTCGGGCCGGCTGTTCCGCGAGGTCACCACCGCGCCGCCGCCCTTCGAGGGGACCGCGCACCCCGCCGAAGCCGTGACACGGGCGGCCGCGGGGCAGGCCTTCACGGTGCTGCGGGCCGTCGAGGAGCTCCTGGAGCACTGGTCCGAGGACCCCGCCGCGGTGCTGCGCAACGGCGGCCTGGGCGTACGCGACCTGCGCCGCGCCGCCCAGACGATGGACACCGACGAGGCCACCGCCGCTCTGTTCGTGGAGGTCGCGTACGCCGCCGGGCTGCTGGGCGCCGACGACCGGGTCGAGGGCGAGTGGCTGCCCACCCGCGAGTACGACCTGTGGCGGGAGCGCGCGCCCGCGCACCGGTGGCTGCGGCTGGCCTCCGCCTGGCTGGAGTCGGACCGCGTGGCGTCGCTGAGCGGGTCGCGCGACTCGGGCGGACGGATGCGCAACGCGCTCGGTCCGGGCCTGGTCCGTCCGGCCGCGCCGCAGGCCCGCCGCGACCTGCTCACGGAGCTGGGCACCGCGGAACCGGGTCTGGCCCCGCTGCCGGACTCACTGTCGGCGCGCCTGTCCTGGCGGCGCCCGCGCCGCCAGTCGCCGGTCTACGCCGAGCTGGTGCGGGCGGCCGCGGCCGAGGCGGCCGCGCTCGGCCTGACCGGGCGCGGCGCGCTGGCCGACCACGTCCGGCCGCTGCTGGACGGCGACGAGGACGCGGCCGCGCGCGTCCTGGGCGGGGAGCTGCCCAAGCCGCTGGACTACGTGCTGGTGCAGGGCGACCTGACGGCCGTCGCGCCGGGCCCGCTGGTGGCCGAACTGGCCCGTGAGCTGGCCCTGGTCGCCGACGTGGAGTCCACCGGCGGGGCCACGGTGTACCGGTTCACGGAGGGGTCGGTGCGTCGGGCGCTGGACGCCGGACGGGGCGTCGCCGACATCACCGCCCTGCTCGAACGCCACTCGCGCACCCCGCTCCCCCAGGCCCTGCGGTACCTGGTGTCGGACGTGGGCCGGCGGCACGGACGGCTGCGGGCCGGTTCGGCGTCGAGCTACCTGCGCTGCGACGAGCCCGCGCTGCTGGAGGAGCTGGTCAGCGACCGGCGGGCCGACGACCTGGGGCTGCTGAGGCTGGCGCCGACCGTGGTGGCGAGCCGGTCGACCCGCGCGGCGCTGGTGGAGCGGCTGCGGCAGCTGGGGTACCACCCGGTGCCCGAGGGCGGGGACGGGTCGATGCGGCTGAGCCGCCCCGAGGTGCGCCGGGCCGACGCGGCGGACGCACCGCCCCCCGCGATGGACGGGTCGGCGGTGTCGCACGCGCTGGCGGCCGCGGCCGTGCGCGCCGTGCGGGCCGGGGACGAGGCCGCCACGGCGGCGCGCACACCGGTCCCGCTGCCCGAGAACGGCCCGCCGGGGTCGCGGTCGGCGGCGGTGCTGGAGGTGCTCGCGGGAGCCGCCAGGGACGGCCGGAGGGTGTGGATCGGCTACACCGACACCGACGGCCGGCAGGTGAGCCGGATCGTGGAGCCGTCGGGTGTGGACGGGGGCTTCCTGACCGCCTACGACGCGACCCGGGCGGCGGTGCACCGGTTCGCCGTGCACCGGGTGACCGCCGTGGCCGAGCTGGCCCCTGAGCCGGGGGAGGAGGCGGGGCGGCAGGAGCGGGTGGAGCCGCGCTAGGACGCACCCGGATTCCTCACGATCGCCCCGGAGGCGGCGGGCTAGTCTGGAACCGAGTTGGTCGACCCACCGACAGCGAGAGAACCCCCATGAGCAACGCATCGCTGCCCCCCGGGGCATCGTCCCCCCGTGAGCACGGACGCGACGACGACCGCGAGCGCCGCAGGTCCCGCGCCCCCGAGCGCGGCGGGGGGCGCGGGGCCGGGAGCGGCCGCCGCGACGACCGCGAGGACGAGCGCGACGGCGGACCCGACGCACGCCGGGCGGCGATCGGGGCCAGCAGTTCGACGATGGCGCTGATCCTGCACGCCCTGACCTTCGTGTGCTGCATGAACTGGCTGTTCGGCGTGGCCGGGATCGTGTTCGCGGTGCGCGCCGCCCACGCCCGCGACCGGGGGCGCGCGGTCCAGGCCGAGACGCTCACGCGCTACTCCTGGTACTGCCTGGGCGCGGCCGGGGTGATGCTCTTCGTGATGCTGGTGCTGACGCTGGTGATGTTCACCCAGGCGGGCTCCTGGATCCAGGGGATCGTCCCGGTCACCAACTACTGAGCCGTGTTTGGCGGGCGGGGCCACCGGGCACCGCGTCTGCACGGAGCGCGGGGGATGACCGGCGGTGACGGCGCCGGGAGCGGTACGAGGCGGGTCCGGCAGGCAGGGGGAGGGGGACGAACGGTGATGAACGGCGGAGGCGGCCCGAAGGCCTTCTGGGAGAGGAAGCACGGCCACACGCCGGGGTCCGTGTCCGGAGGCGGCCGGGGGCGCCCGGCGTCCTCGGCGCCGTTCCGGCTGCCCGGGGCCCCGGTCGCGCCCGGGCAGTTCGGCGCGCCGGGCGCGCCGTGTCCGCCCGGCCCGGGAGGACACGCCACGGGCCCCGCCCCCGCGAGCGCCTCCCCGCTGGCGGCGCACCCCGATCCGGCGCTCCCTCCCGGGGCGGTCGCCCCGGCGGCCCCTCCCGCCCGTGTGGGCGGCGCCGTGGCCGCGCTGGTGGTGGCCGTCCTCAGCGCGGCGGCGTCGATCCTGATGATGTACCTGGGCTTCTGGTTCTTCCTGCTGGCGGTGAACGTGCCCGGGGTCTGGTTCGGCATCGCGGCGCTGCGCGGGCTTCCCGACCCCGAACGGGTGGAGCGGTACATCCGGTACACCTGGACCTGCAACTTCGCCTACTTCGCCCTGTTCGTCCTGTTCCTCATCCCGGTCGTCGTCCTGGCCATGGTGATGCTCCTGTTCACCTCCTGACCGGGCCCCTGCCGGATCCCCCCGCGCCGCGCGCCGCGGTCCGCGGAAGGGGCACGGGCCCCGCGGGCATGATCGGAGGCCCGGATGCGTTGCACCTGTGGCCGCCCCCGCCCCGCGAGATTGAAGGTCCGTGTTGTCCTGCCTGATCGTCCAGTCCGACAAGACGCTCCTGCTGGAGGTCGACCACGAGCTGGCCGGCGAGTGCCGCCGGGCCATCGCCCCCTTCGCCGAACTCGAACGCGCGCCCGAACACGTGCACACCTACCGGATCACACCGCTGGCCCTGTGGAACTCCCGTGCCGCCGGACACGACGCCGAGCAGGTCGTGGACGCGCTGATCCGGTTCTCCAAGTTCCCGGTGCCGCACTCGCTGCTGGTGGACATCGCCGAGACGATGGACCGCTACGGGCGGCTGCGGCTCGTGGGAGACCCGCGGCACGGCCTGGTCCTGGAGTCCTCCGACCGCGCCGTGCTGGAGGAGGTCGTCCGCGCCAAGAAGCTCAAGGGCATGCTGGGCGAGCGGCTGGGCGAGGACTCGGTCGCCGTGCACCCGAGCGAGCGCGGCAACCTCAAGCAGGCGCTGCTCAAGATCGGGTGGCCCGCCGAGGACCTGGCCGGGTACGTGGACGGCGAGGCGCACCCCATCGACCTCGACCAGGACGGCTGGGAGCTGCGCGGCTACCAGAGGGAGGCCGCGGAGAGCTTCCACGCGGGCGGGTCCGGCGTGGTGGTCCTGCCGTGCGGCGCGGGCAAGACCGTGGTCGGCGCGGCGGCGATGGCCATGACCGGGGCGACCACGCTCATCCTGGTGACGAACACGGTGTCGGTGCACCAGTGGAAGACCGAGCTGCTGCGGCGCACCTCGCTGACCGAGGACGAGATCGGCGAGTACTCGGGCACCCGCAAGGAGATCCGCCCCGTCACCATCGCCACCTACCAGGTCATGGCGGCCAGGCGCAAGGGCGTGTACACGCACCTGGAGCTGTTCGACGCCCGCGACTGGGGCCTGGTCGTCTACGACGAGGTGCACCTGCTGCCCGCGCCGATCTTCCGGATGACCGCCGACCTCCAGGCCCGGCGCCGACTGGGCCTGACCGCGACCCTGGTGCGCGAGGACGGCCGCGAGGGCGACGTGTTCTCGCTGATCGGCCCCAAGCGCTACGACGCGCCGTGGAAGGACATGGAGAACCAGGGGTGGATCGCCCCCGCGGACTGCGTCGAGGTGCGGGTGGACCTGTCGGAGGCCGAGCGGCTGGCGTACGCGACCGCCGAGCCGGAGGACCGCTACCGGTTCTGCGCCTCCTCCGAGACCAAGACCTCCGTGGTCCGGGAGATCGTGGAGCGCCACCCCGATGAGCAGGTGCTGGTCATCGGCTCCTACATCGACCAGCTGGACGAGCTCGGCGCGTCGCTGGGCGCGCCGGTGATCAAGGGCGAGACCCGCAACAAGGAGCGCGAGCGCCTCTTCGACGCCTTCCGCTCCGGGGACCTGCGGACGCTGGTGGTGTCGAAGGTCGCGAACTTCTCCATCGACCTGCCCGAGGCCGGTGTCGCGGTGCAGGTGTCGGGGTCCTTCGGCTCGCGGCAGGAGGAGGCGCAGCGGCTCGGCCGGGTGCTGCGCCCCAAGGCCGACGGCCGCGCCGCCCGCTTCTACGCGGTGGTGGCGCGCGACACCCTCGACCAGGACTACGCCGCGCACCGGCAGCGCTTCCTGGCCGAACAGGGGTACGCCTACCGGATCACCGACGCCGGCGACCTGCTGTCGGGCGAGGAGATCTGACCGGGTCGGGCGGCCCCGCACGCGGCCCGGCGGGGCGCGTCCGCCCGGGGTTCGCGCCGCTCAGAAGGACGGCAGACCGCCCATGACGTAGGTGCCCGCGGCGATCCCCCAGGCCACCAGGGAGTAGCTCAGGGTGCGGGTGCGCAGGAGCCGGTCGCCCCGCACGGACGGCGCGGTGAAGGCCGCCACGAGGAGCGCCATGCCGAGCAGGGCGGGGATGGCGGAGGCCAACGCGAAGAGCTGGGTCTGGGCGGCGCACGCGGTGTAGCCGGATGTGCCGGGATCACCACAGAACACGTCGTTCCCCGATCGTTCGGTGCGGTCGGTACTCCCCGACCGTACCGTTTCGGCGGGGGCGCGCCGTCAACGGCCGCGGTCGCACATCCGACCGAGTCGGATTCGGTTCTTGGCGCCGCGCATCCCGTTCGCTCTTTACACGAACCCCTTTCGTGTCCAATCATGAGGGCACAGCAGCTCCCCCAGCGGCCAGGAGGTCCTCCCCGTGCCCGTCTCCCCCGCCCCGCCCCCGCCCCCTCCCGCGCGGCGCCGCACCGGCTTCCACTCGCTCCGGGGCGGCGGCCTGAACTGGGACTCCCTCCCGCTCAAGCTGTTCGCCAAGGGCAACGCCCGGTTCTGGAACCCGGCGGACATCGACCTGAGCCGGGACGCCGAGGACTGGGAGAAGCTGGGCGAGGGGGCCCGGGCGCGGATCCTGCGGCTGTGCGCGTTCTTCGTGGCGGGCGAGGAAGCGGTGACGGAGGACATCCAGCCCTTCCTCCGGGCCATGGCCGCGGAGGGGCGGCTGGGCGACGAGATGTACCTGACCCAGTTCGCGTTCGAGGAGGCCAGGCACGTCCAGGCGTTCCGGCTGTGGCTGGACGCGCTCGGGGTCCACGAGGACCTGCACGGGTACGTGGACGCCAACCCGGGCTACCGGACGCTGTTCCACGAGGAGCTGCCCAGCTCGTTGGAGGCGCTGCTGGAGGACCCGAGCCCCCGCAACCAGGTGCGCGCCTCGGTCACCTACAACCACGTCATCGAGGGCTCGCTGGCGCTGACCGGGTACTACGCCTGGAACCACCTGTGCACGGTGCGCGACGTCTTCCCGGGGATGCGCCGGATCGTGCGCGGGATCGGCGACGACGAGCGGCGCCACATGGCGTGGGGCACCTTCACCTGCCGCCGCCACGTCGCGGCCGACGACGCCAACTGGGACGTGGTGCGCGAGCGGCTGGACGAGCTGCTGCCGCACGTGGTGTCCACGGTGGAACGCGGTGAGGAGCCCTCGGGGGCCCAGGCGACCCGACGCTACGAACTGCCGCCGGGGGAGCTGGTCCGCTACGCGAGCGACCGCGCGCTGCGCCGCCTCGGCGCGATCGGGTCCGCGCGCGGGGTGCCCGTGTCGCGCATCGACCTGGACGCCACGCCCGAGGACCTGGAGGAGCGGTTCGGCGAGGAGGACCGGGAGGCCGTGCGGAGGCTGGCGGCCCGGGACTGAGAACCCGCGGGGCCGCTCAGACCGCGCTGCGCGGGGCGCTCCCGGACGCGTGCCACAGCTCCCTGCGCCCGCGTTCGGCCTCCAGGGCGACGCGCCCGAACGGCTCGGTCCGCCAGTCGTCCTCCTCCCGGTGGTTGGCGTAGAGCACGTCGCCGTCGCGGGAGAGGACGTAGAGCGAGTCCGCCAGCCGGTGGGTCTCCAGGAACTCCACCGTGTTGGGGAGGCCCAGATAGGAACGGTCATGGTGGAGTTCGGGCATCCACCTGCCGAAACCCTGGTCGGCGCGGGCCCGGGCGTACCGGTCGGCGATCGCGAAGCGGCTGTTGGAACTGTGGGTGGCCACGAGGGCGACCTCCACCCGGTACCCCGCGTCGCGGAACCCCTCCACCCAGGACGCGGCCCAGTCGGCGCGGCCGAGGGGGTGGCTGCACACGGCGTCCACGCGGCCCGCGCGCATGTGCTCCATGGCCAGCCCGTGCAGGCCGCCGACCTGCCGGGCCAGGGCGGTGGAGGCGGCGCGGTCGTCGGCGGCCATCGCCCACTCGTAGTCCGGCGCCAGGCGCAGCAGGTCGTCGCCGTCGTAGCTGACGGTGCCCTCGGGCAGGAACGGCAGGACCAGGCGCTGGAGGGTGGACTTGCCCGAGCCGGGCTGGCCGCCCAGGAGCAGGAGTCGGGGACGCTCGCGGGCCGGTCCGGTGAGCCGGTCGCGGAGCGCGAGGTCGAACAGCGCGTCCAGGTCGGACCCGGCCAGGACGGGGCCCGGTTCCCCGGGGGTCGCGCCGTCGCGGACCCGGATCGGCTCGGCCCGCAGCTCGGCGACGATTCCCGGGAGCTCCCGGTTGAGCCGGGCGACCTCCCCGTCGTCGAGGAAGGGCAGCCGTGCCTCCCGCGCGAGGAGTTCGGCGGCGCGCTCCCGGAGCCCGGTCCTGCTCAGGCAGGCGCCGACGGCCGCGCTGTACAGGTTGTAGGCCCGTTCGCGCGCCTGCCGGGAACCGGCCTCCTGCGCGGGGAAACCGCCGCAGGCGCTGTCCTCCACCAGGGTCCGCTCGCCCACCTGTGGAACCGTCATCCGTGTCCGCCCTTCACCCACCGGGGATGCTAGTGCTTCCCCGGCCCCGGGGTACGGGGTTCGGCGCGGTTGGCCGGAGGCGGCCAGGAGGACGGGGTGGGACGCGCTGGGCCCCACCCCGTCAGTGCGGTCAGGCCGCGGAGCACGTCACCTCGGGCGTGCCGTTGCTACCGCCGTGGGTCCCGGTGAACCCGAACTCGGTGCTGCCGCCGGCGCTGAGCGTGCCGTTCCAGCCGAGGTCGGAGGCGGTGACCCGCGACCCGCTGCTGGAGAACTCGGCGTTCCAGCCCTGGCTGAACCGCTGCCCGTCGGCGTAGGTCCACGTCACGGTCCAGCCGCTGAGGGAGTCCTCGGCGGTGACCGTCACCGCCGCCTGGAAGCCGTTGCCCCACTCGCTGACGACCCTGTAGTCGGCCGTGCAGCCCTCGCCCGCGGGCGGGTCGGTGGGCTCCTCGGGGTCGGTCGGCCCACCGGGGTCGGTGGGGTGCTCGGGGGCGTTCACCGCCATGTCGTAGGCGGCCTGGGGCACGAACTGCCCCGCGGGCGCGATGCAGCCGTCGGCCTCACCGGGCAGCTTGGTCCAGATGAAGGCGTCGATCAGCGGGTTCCCGGTGTCGGTGGTGCTGGGGCGGCCGATCATCCGTCCCGGCGGGTCGCACCACTCGTTCTGGGGCGCGGGGCCGTTGCCGTTGCGGCTGGTGTCGATCACGGCGCCGAGGCCGGACACGCCCGTCGCGGAGATGACGGCCTCGGCGAAGGCGACCTCGTCGTGGGTCCAGTTGTAGTTGGAGGTGTTGGTGGCGACGCCGTGCGCGCTGTTCGCGACGTCCGCGCCGTTGAGCAGGTCGGCGGCCTCCTGCGGGTCCAGCCAGGCCGAGTTGCCGATGTCGAAGTAGACCCTGGCCTCGGAGGAGCCCTCCATGAGCGCCTTGCCCGCGTAGGCCATGGAGTCCAGGAGTTCGGAGGGGTCGCTGCAGCCGCTCACCAGCGGCAGGGCGTCGGGCTCCAGGACGATGGTGGCGGACCGGCCCTCCAGCCCCGCGGCGACCTCGTCCACCCAGGCACGGTAGGCGTCGTGGCTGGGCGCCCCGCCGCCGCTGTGGTTGCCGCAGTCGCGGCCGGGGATGTTGTAGACCACCAGGATGGGGGTCTGGCCCTGGGCGTCGGCGGCGCTGACCACCGCGTCCACGTCGTCGCGGACCTCGGCGGGGTTGTACTGGGTGAACCAGGTGGCCTGGGCGACCGAGGCGATGCGGTCGCGGATGACGTCGGCCCGGGGGTCGTTCGGGTTCTCCTCGACCCAGACGGCCGCCGACGTGTTGGGGTTGACGTAGAACTCGGAGTCGGCGGCCGAGGCGGGCGCCGTGGCGAGCAGCGCCGTTCCCAGGGCCAGGGCCGAGACGGAGCTCACTGCTGCTCCGACGGCTATGCGTGTGCGGGACATGAGCCTTCCTTCGGTGTGGTGTTCCCCGGTTTCCCCTGCTTCCCCGTTACTGCGCGCATGGGAGCGCTCCCAAAAAGTCACATTACCCGGCGGAGCCCCTCGCCCCCAGGGGGGTAACGACTGTGTTTCCCAAAGGTGACATCCACGCCCTGACATAGGGTGGTCACATGTCACCCACCCCGCCCTCCTCCCCCGCCGTCATCGACGCCCTGGCCTGGGTCCACGTCCGCGAGGGGCGCCTGCTGTGCGTCCGCACCGACGGGGTGGACCTGTTCTACCTGCCCGGCGGCAAGCGCGAGCCCGGGGAGAGCGACGAGGCCGCGGTGGCCCGCGAGGCGCTGGAGGAGGTCAGCGTGGTGCTGCGGCCGGACACGGTCCGCCGGATCGCGGTGATCGACGAGGCCGCCCACGCCCAGGGCCCGGGCACCCGCGTGCGCCTGTCGTGCCACACCGCCGAGTACGACGGCGAGATCTCGGCGGACAACGAGATCGCCGAACTCGCCTGGATCGGCTTCGCCGACCGCCGGCGCTGCGCCCCGGCGGTGCGCCGCCTCATCGAACTCCTCCACGCCGAGGGCACCGTCGACTGACCCGCGCGCCCGCCCCCGGCGACCGGGGCGGAACGCTCCCGGCCCCGGAAAAATGGGTGGCCCGCGCCCCTCCCCGCTGGTTACAGTCCGGATACTGTGCGGACACTTCCCCAGCCCACCGGCGTTCCCGAACGCCGTTCGGCCGACCGGTTCCTGTGGTGGCTCGCCCGGAAGGAGCGCCGCTCACTGCTGTGGGCCGGGACCACCACGGGCGCCTTCATGCTCACCGGCGTGCTCATCTCCGCCGCGCTCGGCGCCGCCCTCGACTCCGGGGTCACCCGCGGCGACCCGGGCTCCCTGCTCGGCTGGTTCGGCGTCCTCAGCGCCCTCGTCGCGGTCTCCGTCGCACTCGTCCCCCTCGCCCACCGGGCCGACTGCTTCAACTGGTACGCGTCCGCCTACCGCACGATCCAGGTGGTCACCGACCACTCCGTGCGCATGGGCCCCACGCTCACCCGACGCCTGCCCTCCGGCGAGGTGGTGGCCGTGGGCACCGAGGACATCGACCGCGTCGGTGACTTCTACGAGACGGTGGGCCAGCTCCTGGCCGTCTTCGTGACGGTGGCCGCGGTCAGCGCCCTCATGCTCACCTCGCACGTCACCTTCGGCGTCATCGTCCTGGTGTCGGTCCCGCTCATCATGGCGGGGATGGTCCCCCTGCTGAACCTGTTCTCCCGCCGCCAGGAGCACCAGCGCGACCGGCAGGCCGAACTCACCACCCTGGCCACCGACCTGGTCGCGGGCCTGCGCGTGCTCCGGGGCGTGGGAGGCGAGCGCACCGTGGACCACCGCTACCGCACCGCCTCCCAGGGGGTCCGCTCCGCCGCCATGCGCGTGGGATGGGTGGACGCCGCCCTCAACGCCGTCCGCGAACTCCTCCCGGGCCTCCTCCTCGTCGGCATCGTCTGGTACGGCGCGCGCCTGGCCCTGACCGGGGAGATCACCATCGGCCAGCTCGTCGCGTTCTACGGCTACGCCGGAACGCTCTCCATGGCCGTGCGCCACCTGATGCGCTCCCTGTCCATGTACGTCTCGGCCCGGGTGGCCGCCGGTCGCGTGGTGCGCGTGCTGCGCCTGGAGCACGACCACCCCGACCCCGAGCGCCCCGAGCCGGAACCGGCCGGCCCCTGCGACCTGCACGACCCGGGCAGCGGAGTGACCCTCGCCGCGCACCGCACCACCGGCGTGGTCTGCGCCGACCCCGCCGACGCCACCGTCATCACCGAACGCCTGGGGCGCTACCGGGACGAGGAGGGCGCGCACGCCGCGCTGGTCGAGACGGCCACGGGCCGGACCGTGCGCCTGCGCGACCTGCCCCGGTCCCGGGTGCGCCGCCGAGTCCTGGTGGCCGCCAACGACGCGCACCTGTTCTCCGGAACCCTGCGCGGTGAACTGTCCCCGGACCAGGGGATCTCCGACGAACGCCTGGCCGAGGTCGTGCGCGCCGCGCACGCCGACGACGTGGTGCGTCAGTCCGCCGCCGGGCTGGACGCGCTGCTCACCGAGCGCGGCCGCGAGTACTCCGGCGGCCAGCAGCAGCGCCTGCGCCTGGCACGTGCCCTGGCCCTGGAGCCGGAGATCCTGATCCTGGTGGAGCCCGCCTCCGCCGTGGACGCCCACTCCGAGGCCGCGATCGCCGCCGGACTTCCCGCCGAGCGGGCGGGGCGCACGACCGCCCTGGTCACCACCAGCCCCCTGCTGCTCGACCACACCGACCACGTGCAGTTCGTCGAGGAGGGCCGCCTCACGGCCGAGGGGAGCCACCGCGCTCTCCTCGCCGGGTGCCCGAGCTACGCCGCCACCGTCCTGCGCGCCGTTCCCACGGAGGGGAAGCCATGACCCGGGCCGCCGACAACGCCGAGGCCCTCGACCCGCCGCGGGCGTCCGGAGTGTCCCCGACGCCCCGAGCGCCCGAGGCGGCCAGCGCACCCGGAGCGCCCGCCGCTCCCGCCACGTCCGCCGCTCCGACGGAGCACCACGCGGCGGGACTGCCGATCGCGCCGGTCGCGGCCGTGTGGAGGCGGCTGCGCCGCGCCGGGCGCGAGCACGGACGGCTGCTCGCCGTCGTCGTCCTGCTGTACGGGACGGCCGCGCTCATGGCGTTGGCCTCGCCCTGGATCCTGGGCCTGATCATCGACACCGTGCGCGCCGAGGGGGCGCCGTCCGCGGCCTCGGGGCAGGCGGCCTCGCGCGTCGACGTGCTCGCCGGGCTCATCGTCGCGGCGCTGGTGCTGCACGCCGGGTTCACCCTGGCCTCCGTGGCGGCCTCGATCCGGTTCGGCGAGAGCGTGCTGGCCGAGCTGCGCGAGGAGTTCGTGCGCGCGGTGCTCCGGCTCCCGATGGGAGTGGTGGAACGGGCGGGCACGGGCGACCTGGTGGCGCGCACCGGCCGCGACATCGGCCACCTGAGCCACACCGTGCGCGTCTCGGTGCCGGTGATGGCGGTGAGCACGGTGACCCTGGTGGTCGTCACCACCGCCCTCGTCGTCCTGCACCCTCTCCTGCTGCTGGCGTGGCTGCCGTCGGCGCCCGTGCTGTGGCTGTCCACGCGCTGGTACGCGCGCAGGGCCCCGGACGGGTACGTGCGCGAACTGGGCACCTACTCGGAACTGACCCAGAGCGTGACCGACACCGTGGAGGGCGCGCACACCATCGAGTCGCTGGGACGGCAGGCCCGGCGGATCGCGCTCAACGAGCAGAGGGTGGGCCGGGCCTACGCGGCGGAGCGGTACACGCTGTGGCTGCGCTGCGTCTGGTACCCGCCGCTGGAGTTCGGGTACATGTTCCCGATCGCGCTGACCTTCCTGGTGGCGGGCCTGCTGTACGCCGACGGAGCGCTGAGCCTGGGCGGGATCGCCACCGCGGTCTTCCTCAGCAGGCAGATGGCGCGGCCCCTGGACCAGCTGCTGGACCAGGTGGACAGCCTGATGATGGGCTTCACCAGCATGCGCAGGCTGCTGGGCGTGGAGCTGGCCGGGGAACCGGACGGGAGGGCGAACTCCGCGGCGGACGCGGCCGGGACCGCCCGGCCCGGCGAGGTGCGGGTGGAGGGCGTGCGCTTCGCCTACACCGACACGGAGGTCCTGCACGGCGTGGACCTGGTGCTGGCGCCCGGCGAACGCCTGGCCGTGGTGGGCCCGAGCGGCGCGGGCAAGTCGACCCTGGGCAAGCTGATCGCGGGCGTGCACCCGCCCACCTCGGGCGCTGTCCGTGTGAGCGGGGCGCCGGTGTCGGGCCTGCCTCCCGAGGAACGGCGCGCGCGGGCGATCCTGCTGAGCCAGGAGAGCCACATGTTCCGGGGGACGATCGCCGAGAACCTGGCGCTGGCGCTGGACCGGCCCGAGGGCGCGGCCGAGGTGGACGAGGAGCGCCTGTGGGAGGCTCTGGCCGCCGTGGACGCCGAGCCCTGGGTGCGCGCGCTGCCGGACGGGCTGGGTACGCGGGTGGGGTCGGGCAACGTCCCGCTGGACCCGGCGCACGTGCAGCAACTGGCCCTGGCCCGCGTGGTGCTGGCCGACCCGGACGTGCTGGTGCTGGACGAGGCCACGTCCCTGATGGACCCGCGTTCGGCCCGCCACCTGGAACGGTCGCTGGCGGGGGTGCTGTCGGGCCGCACGGTGGTGGCCATCGCGCACCGGCTGCACACCGCGCACGACGCCGACCGGATCGCGGTGGTGGAGGACGGCCGGATCAGCGAGCTGGGCAGCCACGACGAGCTGCTGGCCCGCGGCGGCTCCTACGCCGACCTGTGGCGGGCCTGGCACGGCGCGGACTGATGAACCTCGGGCCGCTGCCGCCCGCGTCCTCAGGAAGGCCACTAGCCTGGGCAGAAACCTGATGGGCTGTCACTCCCAGACCAGCGCTGTGTCCGCCTCTTCAGGAAGGCCACTGGTCGGGGCCGGGGAACTCGGACGTGTCGAGTTCGATGTCGAAGGGCTTCGGCAGCCCGATCTTGGCCCCGAAGTTCACGGTGGTGGCGTGGTTGTAGCGGCCGTCGCCCGGCTGCTCGTAGAGGGTGACCGACGGCCCCGTCTCGTCCCAGGCGTCGATCAGCAGGTAGAGCGGAACCGGACCGTGCGCGTAGCCCCACAGCTTCTTCTCGCGGTCGGTGTCCCTGCTGCTCTTGGACACGATCTCGACCACCAGCTCCGCCTCGTCCGCTGGACAGGGAATACGCGCCTGCTTTGCGGCCGACACCGGCATGACGACCAGGTCCGGCATGTAGAGCCTCTCGACCACCGGCAACTGGAGCCCCAGCGTCTGGAAGATGTGCCAGCCGTCGGGGAGAGCCAGAAGCAGTGCCCTGTGGACCCAGGACGCGATGATGTTGTGGGGCATAGGCGGGGGGGCCACGAGTACGACTCCGTTGTCATCGATGATCTCGGCCCGCCAACCGTCGGGCACGTCCAACTCTTGCCAGGTGTTCAGCAAGTAGTCCCATCGAGACAAGCCCACCACCGGGTCGGCTTCCGTCATAGCCAGACTCATTTCGCTTTGCACCTCCGAGCAGGAACTGTAACGCTCCGTGTCCCCGTCCGCCCGACCCTTCGCAGAATAGCCCCGGCCTTCCGCGAACGACAGTGCCGCTTCGGCGATCCCGGCGTTCCCAGTGTTTCCGGGCCCGGCCCCGGGCCCGGAAAAGGCGAAACCGGGCGGCCCCCGAAGGGGCCGCCCGGTCGTCGCGGGCGAGGTCGCGTATCCGGACCTCAGACACCTGCGGGCCCGGGGGCCCGAGGTCTCACGGACCTGCTAGAAGTCCATGCCGCCCATGCCACCGGTCGGATCGCCGGCGGGAGCGGCGGCCTTCTCCGGCTTCTCGGCGATGACGGCCTCGGTGGTCAGGAACAGACCGGCGATGGAAGCCGCGTTCTGCAGAGCCGAGCGGGTGACCTTGGTCGGGTCGATGACGCCGTCCTTGAACAGGTCGGTGTACTCGCCGGTGGCGGCGTTCAGGCCGAACCCGGGCTCCAGGTTCCTGACCTTCTCCGCCACGACGCCGCCCTCGAGGCCGGCGTTGATCGCGATCTGCTTGAGCGGCTCGGCGATGGCGCGGCGCACGATGTCGGCGCCGATGGCCTCGTCGCCCTCCAGCTCCAGCTTCTCGAAGGCCGGGACGCTGGCCTGGAGCAGAGCGACACCACCGCCGGGCAGGATGCCCTCCTCGACCGCGGCCTTGGCGTTGCGGACGGCGTCCTCGATGCGGTGCTTGCGCTCCTTGAGCTCCACCTCGGTGGCGGCACCGGCCTTGATGACGGCCACGCCGCCGGCCAGGCGGGCGAGACGCTCCTGGAGCTTCTCGCGGTCGTAGTCGGAGTCGGTGCGCTCGATCTCGTTGCGGATCTCGTTCACGCGACCGGCGATCGCGGTGGCGTCACCGGCGCCGTCCACGATGGTGGTCTCGTCCTTGGTGACGACGACCTTGCGGGCGCGGCCGAGCATGTCGAGCTCGGTGCTCTCCAGCTTGAGGCCGACCTCCTCGGTGATGACCTGGCCGCCGGTCAGCACGGCGATGTCGCCGAGCTGGGCCTTGCGGCGGTCACCGAAGCCCGGGGCCTTGACGGCGACGGACTTGAAGGTGCCGCGGATCTTGTTGACGACCAGCGTCTGGAGGGCGCCGCCCTCCAGGTCCTCGGCGATGACGACCAGCGGGCGGCCGGCCTGGAGGACCTTCTCGACAACCGGCAGGAACTCGTTGTTGTTCGAGATCTTGGAGTTGACGATGAGGATGTAGGGGTCCTCGAGGACCGTCTCCATGCGCTCCAGGTCGGTGGCGAAGTAGGGCGAGATGTAGCCCTTGTCGAAGCGCATGCCCTCGGCGAGCTCGAGCTCCAGCCCGAAGGTCTGGCCCTCCTCGACCGTGATGACGCCTTCCTTGCCGACCTTGTCCATGGCCTCGGCGATGGTCTCGCCGATCTGGGGGTCGCCGGCGGAGATCGAGGCGGTGGAGGCGATCTGCTCCTTGGTCTCGATGTCCTTGGAGAGGTTGCCGAGCTCCTCGTTGATGCGCGCGACGGCGGACTCGATGCCGCGCTTGAGGCTGATCGGGTTGGCGCCGGCGGCGACGTTGCGCAGGCCCTCGCGAACGAGCGCCTGGGCGAGCACGGTGGCGGTGGTGGTGCCGTCACCCGCGACGTCGTCGGTCTTCTTGGCGACCTCCTTGACCAGCTCGGCCCCGATCTTCTCCCACGGGTCCTCGAGCTCGATCTCCTTGGCGATGGAGACACCGTCGTTGGTGATCGTGGGGGCGCCCCACTTCTTCTCCAGGACGACGTTGCGGCCCTTGGGGCCGAGCGTGACCTTGACGGCGTCAGCGAGCTGGTTCATGCCGCGCTCGAGGCCGCGACGGGCCTCCTCGTCGAACGCGATCAGTTTGGCTGCCATTGAGTTCTTGTCCTCCCGTGACCGGGCTGATACGCGATGGGACGAGGCATGCGCCCGCGACGGACGACCGCGGAACCTCCCGGCAACCCTGCTGCCGGGAGCCGCGATCTCGCAGCCTCGATCCGGTTAGCACTCAGTGAAGGCGAGTGCTAACCAGTTCCCTTTTTAGCACTCGACCCCGGCGAGTGCAAACGATGTGGTCACGATTTCCCATTCCGGCATTTCCGCATCTACCTGCGCAAACACCGTATGACATGCGGGTTTTCCGCGCTGAGCGGACGGAGCCGCGCACCGGTTCCCGCCTCTCCCGGCGCGCGGCTCCCCTCCCGCTCCGACCCTGCTCCACGGCGCCCGGGTCAGGAGCTGAGGCGGCGCATCGCCCGCGACCCCCCGGCCAGCGCGGCGACCGCCAGCACCACCGCCACGGCCCAGCCGAGGGCGACCGAGGCGTCCCACTGCCCCGCGAACAGGGCGCGCTCGGCGTCCACCACGTAGGCCACCGGGTTGGCCCGCGAGAGCGCGTACAGCCACGGCGGCGCCAGCTCCATCGGCAGCAGCACGCCGGACAGCAGCATCAGCGGCATGATCAGCGTCTGCACGATGGGCGCGAACACGTAGGTCTGCTTGACCGCCAGGGCCGCCAGGTAGGACAGCGTGGCCAGCCCGGCGCCCAGGACGGCGAGCAGGAGCAGCCCCACGACGGCGCCCGCCAACGACGCCTCGAACCCGAGCGGCACCACCAGCACGAGGATGAGCACCATCTGCGCCAGCATCATCACCACGTCGCGCAGGACCCGCCCCAGCAGCAGCGACACCCGGCTCACCGGGGTGGCCAGCAGCCGCTCGTGCGCTCCGGAGGACATCTCCGGCAGCAGTCCGAACCCGGCGAACCCGGCCGTGAACAGGCCGAGCATCACCAGCAGGCCGGGGACGAACCACTGCCACGGGTCCTGCCCCTCGGCGCCGGCCAGCCCCGTCAGCAGGGGCGCGAACAGCACCAGGTACAGCACCGGTTGCAGCATGCCGAAGAACAGCATCAGCGGCCGGTGCAGGAACGGCCGCATCTGGCGGGCGAAGACGGTCACGGTGTCGCGCACCAGGCCCGGACCCCGCGCCGCGGGCGCCCCGGCCGTCTCAGCCCCGGCCGTCTCCGCCGGGATCCCGGTCACCTCGTGGAAGCTCATGCCCCCTCCTCCCTCAGGCTGCGTCCGGTCAGGGTCAGGAACACGTCGTCCAGGGTGGGCCGCTGCACCCGCACGGAGAGCAGCGGGACCCCGGCCGCGTCCAGCCCGCGCAGCAGCTCGGGCAGCACGGTGTCCCCGCGTTCCACGCGCAGGCGCACCTCGGCGTCGCGCCCCGCGTCCGCGAGCACCTCCGCGGTCCCGGCGGAGGGCGCGCGTTCGGCGATCCCGGCGGCGGTGCGCGCCTGCTGGGCGTCCGGCACGGTGAGGGTGACCAGGTCACCGGAGACCTTGCCCTTGAGCTCGTCGGCGGTGCCGTCGGCGATGACCCTGCCGTGGTCGATGACCAGGACCCTCTCGGCCATGTCGTCGGCCTCGTCGAGGTAGTGGGTGGTGAGCACGACCGTGGTGCCCGTCCGTTCGCGCAGCCGGGTGATGTGCTCCCACAGGTTGGCGCGGCTGTGCGGGTCGAGTCCGGTCGAGGGCTCGTCCAGGAACAGCAGCCCCGGCTCGTGGATGAGCCCCATGGCGATGTCGAGGCGCCTGCGCTGTCCGCCGGAGAGCTTGGTGACCTCGCGGTCGGCGGCGCCGCCCAGCTCCAGCTGGTCGAGGAGCCCGTCGGCGCGGCGGCGCGCGGTGCGCCGGTCGAGTCCGTACAGCAGTCCCTGCGTGTACAGCTCCTCCCGGGCCCGCTGGTCCTCTCCGGCGCCGTGTCCCTGGCCGACGAAGCCGATCCTGCGGCGCACCTCGGCGGGCGCGGCGCGGACGTCGTGCCCCGCGACCACGGCGGTGCCCGATGTGGGTTCGAGCAGGGTGGTGAGCATGCGCAGCGTGGTCGACTTCCCCGCGCCGTTCGGTCCGAGCAGGGCGACCAGCTCGCCCTCCGCGACGTCGATGTCGACGCCGCGGACGGCCTGGACGACCTCCTTGCCGACCCGGAAGTCCCGGGTCAGCCCGCGTGTGTGGATCATCCCTCTCCTTATTAAAACTTGAGTACGAGAGAGAGTGTGCACCACCGGGCGGGATATTCAAAGTTTAATAAGAGCTCGGTCCGCCCTCCGGGGATCCGGCCTGGTCGGCGGGGCCCGCGCGGACGGGGGAAGCGGGGGCGGCGGAGCCGGCGGGAGCGGGAGGGCCGCCGGGTCAGCGGTCGCGGGCGACCGCTCCCGGCACCGGGGGCAGCCCGAAGGCATCGGGGCCGTCGTCGGCCATGGTGTACTCCCCGGCCCGCAGGGAGGCGACGAGTCCACGCGTCCAGCGGGCCTCGGCCCCGAGCGTGCCCCGCCACAGGCCGAAGAGTTCGCGCACGTGCACGGGCTTGCCCCAGTCCTCGGAGGGGCGCAGCTCGTCCTCGGTCCTCTCCAGCAGCTCCAGGCGCTGTTCCAGCAGCGCGACGACCTCCGCGCGCGGCAGGGCGGTCATGAGGGTGACCGACGCGAAGAGCATCGCGGGGTCCTCCCTGCGCGTCAGCCCCCGGCGGATGAGGCGGTGCAGCTCGGCCTCGCCGTCCTCGGTGATCGCGTAGGAGACGCGGTCGACCACCTCGTCCCCCTCGGCCACGAACTCGCGCAGTCTGCCCTCCTGGGAGAGCTTGCGCAGGGCGTGGTAGATGGAACCCCACTTGATGTTGGCCCAGTGCTCGGTGCCCCAGTCCAGGAGCTGACGGCCCACCCGGTACCCGTGGGCCTGCCCCTCCATGCGCACCACACCCAGGACCAACAGCCGTGTCGCCGACATCTCCACCCTCGTTCGACCGGAATCCCCTCCAGCCTACGAGCAGCGACGAGGCGGTTCGGCGGGCCCGGGCCCGGCCGCGGCCGCTCCCCCGCGCCACTACAGCTTGCGGAAGTACCGCACGATCGGCAGCGCGGTGTAACCGGCGCGCTCGTAGGTGGCGCGGGCCGGGGCGTGACCGTCGTCGCCGCCCGTCTCGACCATGGCCACCGCCGCGCCCTGCTCCCGGATCCAGTCGGTGGCGGCCCCGGTCAGCGCCGCCCCCACGCCCCGCCCCTGGTGGTCGGGGTCGACGGCGAGCAGGTGGATCTCCCCCATGTCGTCGTCGGGGAGCATCCTGGCGGTGGCGAAGCCCGCGACCTCGCCGTCGGCCTCGGCGACCCACACGCGCTGGTCCCCGGCGTCGACGCTCCCGGCCACCTCGTCGTACTGGCTGCGCCGCCAGTCCGGGACCAGGGCCGGGTAGACCTCCTCCCCCAGGACCCGGCGCAGCGACGCGTGCACCGGTTCCCACGCGCGCAGTGCCAGAGCGATGACCGCTTCCCTGTCGGACTCCCGGAACAGCCGGATCTCGATGCCCATGCGCCCAGGCTAGGGAGCGGCGGTCGCGGGCGCACCGGGTTTTCCGGAGCGCACGCGCGGGGTCCCGACGAACGGCGAAAAGGCGGCCCCGGCGCCCTGTCGCGCCGCGGCCGCCCCTCACGACGGGGCTCAGCAGCCCCCGGCGACCGCCGGGATGATGGAGACCTGGGCGCCGTCGGCGACCTCGGTCTGCAGGCCCTTCTCGAAGCGCACGTCCTCGTCGCCGATGTAGACGTTGACGAAGCGGCGCACCTTGCCGTTGTCGTCCAGGATGCGGGCGCGGATGCCGGGGTAGTTGGCCTCCAGGTCGTCGAGGACCTCGGCCAGGGTGGCGCCCTCGGCGGAGACCTCGGAGGCGTCGTTGGTGTAGGTGCGCAGGATGGTGGGCACGCGGACGCTGGCGCTCATGGCGGACTTCCTTACTCGTGGGAGATGACGGGTGGTCGGGGCGGCCTGAGCCTGTTCTTACGGGGACTCGGCACCGGAGGGGTCGTTCGGACGCCCGAACGACGAAGGTGCTGCGCTTAGCGTCCGGTGGGGGCGCTGGCCCGCCTCGTCGCGCAGCGCCCCTGCGGGCGATGGCGGGCGACGGGCGGGCCGAAGCGGAGCGGAAGGCCCCGGAGGACGCTGTCTAGGCCAGACCGGCGTCGGTGAAGGCGCTCAGCGACGGCTTGATCGTGGCGCTCACCCCGGCGTCGACGGCGTTCAGGGTCTTGAGCCCGTCACCGGTGTTGAGCACGACCGTCTCGGCCTTCGGGTCGAGCCTGCCCTCGCGGACGAGCTTGCGCAGCACGCCGGTGGTGACGCCGCCGGCGGTCTCGGCGAAGATGCCCTCGGTGCGGGCGAGGAGCTTGATGGAGTCGACGATCTCGTCGTCGCCCACGTGCTCCACCGATCCGCCCGTGCGCTTGGCGATGTCCAGCACGTAGGGCCCGTCGGCCGGGTTGCCGATGGCCAGAGACTTGGCGATGGTGTCGGGCTTGACCGGCTGGATGACGTCGATGCCCTTGTCCCAGGCCTGCGCGACCGGGGAGCAGCCCGTGGCCTGGGCGCCGAAGATCCGGTACGGGCGGTCCTCGACCAGACCGAGCTTGACCAGTTCCTGGAAGCCCTTGTCGATCTTGGTGAGCTGGGAGCCGGACGCGATCGGGACGACGATCTGCTCGGGCAGGCGCCAGCCGAGCTGCTCGGCGATCTCGTAGGCCAGCGTCTTGGAGCCCTCGCCGTAGTAGGGGCGCAGGTTGACGTTGACGAAGCCCCAGCCCTCGCCCACCGGGTCGCCGATGAGCTCGGAGCAGAAGCGGTTGACGTCGTCGTAGTTGCCGTCGATGGCCACGACCTTGCCCCCGTAGACGGAGGCCATGACGACCTTGGCCTCCTCCAGCCCGGCGGGGATGAACACGCAGGACTCGAACCCGGCGCGCGCGGCGGCGGCGCCGACGGCTCCGGCCAGGTTGCCGGTGGAGGAGCAGGACAGGGTGGTGAACCCGAAGGTGCGGGCGGCCTCGACGGCGATGGCGACCACGCGGTCCTTGAAGGAGTGCGTGGGGTTGCCGGAGTCGTCCTTGACGTGGAGGGAGTCCAGGCCCAGCTCGGCCGCGAGGCGGTCGGCCCGGACCAGCGGGGTCAGGCCGGGGGCCATGTTGGGCAGCTCGGCGACGTTGGCCGGGACGGGCAGGAGGGAGCGGTAGCGCCAGATGCTCTTGGGGCCGCTCTCGATGTCGGCGCGGGTGACGGTCCCGAAGTCGTAGGCGACCTCAAGGGGGCCGAAGCAGAACTCGCAGGCGAACCGGGGGGTGAGTTCGTAGCGCTCGCCGCACTCGCGACAGGAGAGCGCGGTGCCGGGGCCGAAGGAGCGGGCGGCGGTGGGTTCGGTGGCGGCAATCGCCATGGCGAGGCGTCTCCCCTCATCTTTCCTGGCGGACACCTTGTCCCCAGGCCGGAGTTGGCACCTGTCCCAGCCGTCCCGCGGGTTCGCGGGTGTCACATGCTGGAATGGTTGCCGGGGCTTCGCAGGGCCGGTCCCTCCACCCCTCTGGATGAGCAATATGAAGTTTTGCGCTGGTCCTGTCGGATCCGCACCGCAACTGTAACGGAGGTGTCGGCCGGTTTTCCACGCCTGGTGACCCGGGTAACACGAAACGGCTCACATGGTGAGACGGTGCTGGTCCGGGACGGGAGGGAGCGCCCCCGGCGCGCCGGACGTGTGACGCGCACCCCCGCTGACCCGCGCGGGGTTTGGGGCGGCTGTCGACAGGCGAGACATAGGATGCGACCCCCTTTCACCACCGCCCCACCCCGATCGCTTTTTCTCCGAGAGGACGACCACGTGGACAAGGCACAGATCCTCATCGCCTCCAACAGAGGGCCCGTGTCCTTCTCGACCGCCGACGACGGCTCGCTGGAGCATCGGCGCGGCGGGGGCGGACTGGTGTCGGGGATGATCTCGGTCGCCACCGAGATCGACAGCATCTGGGTGTGCGCCGCCCTGTCCGACGCCGACCGGCGGGCCGCGGCGGAGGCGCCGCAGGCCCGGCTGGACCAGGCTTACGACCTGGACGGCATGCGGGTCCACATGCTGGACATCCCGCGGCAGACCTTCGACGGCGCCTACACCGGGGTGGCCAACTCGACCCTGTGGTTCGTGCAGCACATGCTGTACGACACCCCCAACAAGCCGTCCTTCGGTTCGCGCTTCCGGCGGACGTGGGAGGACTACACCGCCTACAACAACGCGTTCGCCGAGGCCCTGGTGGCCGGTGCCGCCGAGGGCGCCCGCGTCGCCGTGCAGGACTACCACCTGGCGCTGGTGCCGCGGATCCTGCGCGCGCGCCGCCCCGACCTGCGCATCGCGCACTTCTCGCACACCCCGTGGGCTCCCCCGGAGTACTTCCGGATGCTGCCCGGGCAGGTCGCGCGCGAGCTGCTGGAGGGCATGCTGGGCGCGGACCGGCTGGGCTTCCTCAGCCCGCGCTGGGCGGACGCGTTCCTGCGCTGCTGCGAGGAGATCCTGCGCGCGAAGGTCGACTTCGAGCGGCGCACCGTCGAGCACGGCGGCCGGGTGGTCGGGGTGGGCGTGCACGCCCTGGGCGCGGACGGGGAGGGGCTGCGCCAGAGCGCCGCCGACCCGGCCGTGGCCTCGCGCCGGAGCACCCTGGAGGACGCGGTCGGCGACACGAGGCTGATCGTGCGGGTGGACCGCACGGAGCTGTCCAAGAACATCGTGCGGGGCCTGGAGGCCTACCGCGAGCTGCTGACCGCCCACCCCGAGTGGCGGGGGCGGGTGACCCACCTGGCGTTCGCCTACCCGAGCCGGGGCGACGTGCCGGAGTACCGCGAGTACACCGACGCGGTGCTGCGGACCGCCAAGGAGATCAACGAGGAGTTCGCGACCCCCGAGTGGACGCCCCTGATCCTGGAGGTCAACGACGACTACCCGCGTTCGCTGGCCTCGTTCCAGCTGGCCGACGTGCTGCTGGTCAACCCGATCCGGGACGGCATGAACCTGGTGGCCAAGGAGGGCCCGGTCCTGTCGGAGCGGGACTCGGTACTGGTGCTGTCGCACGAGGCGGGGGCGGCCGACGAGCTGGGCGGGCACGCGCTGCTGGTCAACCCCTACGACACCGTGGAGACGGCGGAGGCGCTGCACGAGGCGCTGTCGATGCCCGGTGAGGAGCGGCGCAGGCGCAGGGAGCGGCTGGCCGAGGCCGCGGTGGCGCTGCCGCCGCGCCGGTGGTTCCAGGACCAGCTGCGCTCACTGGGCTGAGCCCGGAGGCCTCGGGGCGCGTCCGCGCGGTTTCCGCCCGCGGTCGCGCCCGCCGGGGCCGCGTCCGCGCGGTCCCGGGGCCTGTGCGCCCGGATCGGCGGATCCGGAACCGCCGGTGCCCGGAGGCCTCGGGGCGCGTCCGCCGTCGGGAGACGGTACACGCCCCTGGCCGCGGCCCGGTCGGCCGGGAACCGCTCAGCCGGTGGCGCCCCTCCCGGCGTCCGCCTCGGCGAGGAGCTGGCGGATGATGTCGGTCTTGGCGTCGGCGTAGTCCTGGATGCGGTCCCAGGTCCGCCCGACCAGCTCGCGCTTGACCGCCGTGTAGCGCTCGCGCGCGTCGGCGTCGGCGATGAGGTGGTCGCGGAAGCGGCGCATGCGCTCGGCCTCCTCGCACCCCCGGCTGAACACGTGCAGGTTGAGGTTGACCTCGGAGCCCTTGAGCACCCGGTGCTCGTACCAGTCGGGCTCCCTGATCACCAGGGGGTACCCGGCGGCTTCGAGGTCGGGCAGGTAGGCGGCCTCGTCCGAGGAGTCGGCGACGAGGAGCAGCAGGTCCACGCAGGGTTTGGCGGCGAGGCCGGGCACGGCGGTGGAGCCGACGTGCTCGAAGAGCAGCACGCGGTCGCCGAGGGCGGCGCGGACCCTCCCGTCCTCGCGCCGGAACAGGTAGGGCCACTTGGGGTCGTACTCGGAGAGGCGGACGCGCCCGTTGACGAGGTTGCGGAACTCGGGCGCGGTCCCGGCCCGCGGCTCGCCCCGAGAGGGCAGAGGAGACGCTTCGAGGGGTGACATTCTCCAAAGCCTTGTCCCCTCGGGTGTCCGCGTCAAGCCCGCCCGGCGTCGCTTACATATGCACGTGCGGACGTGGCGTGACAGACCGTCGGGGGTCCGTGACGTGCGGCGACCACGCACCGTGTCCGGTGTCCGGTTCCGGCCGGGGGTCCGCACGGCGCGCGCCCGCCGGGCCCCGGGTCGGCGGGCGGAGCCGTGCGGCCCCGGTCCCTAGTCGGGGACCGACACCACCAGCACCAGCGAGCCCTCCAGCTCGGGCACTCCCCTCAGGTGTCCGAACCGGCGGTCCCAGGTCCCGTCGGCCAGGTCCCGGGACAGGTGGGCGGTGAACCGCTCGTGCACCGCCTCGTCCACGAAGCTCCACGACGAGCAGGACAGGCGCGCGCCCACCTCCAGCAGGCCCTCCGGCCGCCCGTAGTAGGCCTCGTTGAACCCGTCGGAGCAGTCCAGGGGCACGGGGACGGGCACGACGCTGGTGGCGCCGCCCAGCCCCGCGGCCAGGTCGGCGATCGGCGGGTAGCGGCGGGCCTCGGTGTCCAGGACCTCGGGCGCGTACTCGTGGAGCCAGAAGTCGCACACCAGGTCCGGGTCGCAGGTGAGCACGGCCACGGGGCCCGCGGTGACCCGCCGGGCCTCGGCCAGCCCGGCCTCCAGGTCGCGCCACTGGTGGACGCTGAACGTGGTCATGGCGGCGTCGAAGGCCCCGTCGGGGAAGGGGAGGCTCTCGGCGACCGCGTCGAGAGCCGCGGGCAGGGTGTCCGGGCGTTTGGCCCGCATGCTGGCGGAGGGTTCCACCGGGGTGACCTCGCGGTCGAGGGGCTCGTAGGAGCCCGCGCCCGCACCGATGTTGAGGACCGTGCGCGCGTCACCGAGCGCGCGGTGCACGGCGGCCGCGATCCGCGGGTCGGGGCGGCGGTGGTCGGTGTAGGTGCGGGCGATGACACCGTAGTCGGCGTCGCCAGCGCTGCCGTCGGCCATGCGCGTCATATGCTCTCCGCCCTGTCGTGGGCGCGCCCGGGGCGGGGCGCCCGGCGGTGAGGACGCTATCCGCCGGGCGAAGCCGGACGCCAGTGCTTATCGGCCCCGTCCTCCGCGCAGGGGGTGTGAGCGGTACCACACCGGTGGTGCCGTGCGCCCGCCGGTTACGGCGCGTCCGGAACCGGAACCGGGGTGTGGCAGGGCGTCCGGAACCGGGGCGTCACGGCGAGGGCGGGGAACCAGGGCAGACCGCCGCGGGGAGTCGCGGAACGCGAGCGCGGGAATCGGGCCGGGGCGTCCGGAGCTGGAACCGTCCGTGCCCTCCCCGAGGGGCGGGCACGGACGGGTACGCGAGCCCGGCAGCCGCTCAGTTGCCGCGCGTCTTGCGGCGGCGTCCGCCCTTGCGGCGGCGGTTGGCCGGCGCGGCCTCGGCGGCGCGCTCTGCGGCGATCTCCTCGTCCTGCTCGCGGCGCTCGGCCTTCACGCCGTAGGGGTCGGCGGTGGAGCGGCGCACCCACACGACCAGGATGAGCACGCCCAGGACCACCACGGCGCCGACGGTGACGAACCACGCCCACGCGGGCACCAGTCCCGACTGGTCGCCCCGCCCGGCCAGGTCCTCGTCGATGAGCGGGATGTCCTGGGCGACTCCGGACGCCTGCTGCTCCGCGCTGGGCAGGTGCAGCGCGGGCAGGCCGTCGGGGCCGGGCTGCGAACCGTCCACCAGGGCGTCGCGGACCTGGTCGGGCCGCAGCTGCGGGTGCTCAGCGCGCATCAGGGCGGCGGCCCCGGCGACCATCGCGGCGGCGTAGGGAGCCCCGGTCACCTCGGCCTGGCCCGGTTCCGGCCCCGTCGTGACCAGGTCGGCCCCGGGGGCGGTCAGCGCGATCATCCCGGCCCCGGGCGCACCCTGGACGAGGGCTCCGTCCTGGTCGGTCCCCGCGACGGTGAGCACGTTGGGGTCCTCGTCCTCCCCCGCCGGGCCGACGACCAGCGCGCCGTCGGAGGAGGCCTCCTGGGTGGCCTCGGCGAGGTCGGGTCCGGCGGGCTCGGGCAGCAGGATGACCTGTGCGCCCTCCTGGGCGGCGAACCGCACGGCCTCGGCGAGCTGGTCCCCCGTGGGCAGCACGAGCACGGTGGCCTCGGGCGCCACGCCCAGGACGCCGCCGTCGGCGTCCCTGCCGTGTCCGTGGGCCGCGACCAGTCCGGCCGCGGCGTTGCCCTGCTCGACGTCGCCGTCGTTCTCGCCGAACCGGGTGTCCAGCTGGATGTTGTCGACCAGGTCCGGGTGCCCCTCGTCGACGGAGACGCCCGGAAGCGCGACCGTGGCGCCCTGGCCCCGGTTCTCCTCCCACAGCTGCGGCGCTCCCACGGCCTGGAGCCCCCACTGCTCGGGTCGGTAGTCGGGGACCAGGTCCGCCGCGGCCGGGGCCGCGGTCAGACCGAGGACGGCGGCGGTGGCGGCCGCGAAGACCGCGCTGGCCCCGCCACGGGCGCGGCGTGTGTGTATCCTGTTGCGGCTGTTGCCCCCGAGCACGTCAGGCTCCCTCGAACGATGCGGTCGACGTTCCACGCGGCCCTGGCCGGACCCCGGCAATTCTGTCACGTGCACAGGATTCAGGCGTGGACAAGTGGCCTGAGGGGTAGAGAACGTAACTGTATCCCTGGTGCCAGTCCTGTGGTTTCGGCTCCTCATCCGGCATGTCGAGTCGCTAGCATGAGTCGGGCCGATCCGGACAAACCAATTTCCCGTCCAGGGGGTGTCCCATGCCGAATATCGGTCCGACCGAAGACGGTCAGTCGGCCCTCGCCGAGCGCGAGCAGCGCATCCTCGCCTTCGAACGCCAGTGGTGGAAGTTCGAGGGCTCCAAGGAACAGGCGATCCGCGACGAGTTCGGGTTCTCCGCGACCCGCTACTACCAGCTGCTGAACGGGCTGGTGGAACGGCCGGAGGCCCTCGCCTTCGACCCGATGACCGTCAAGCGGCTGCGTCGGCTGCGCGCCGACCGCCGCCGCCAACGCAACGCACGCCAGCTGGGCATCCAGCTCTGACGTTTCCCGTATCCCTCTTCTTTGGGTCGTTCCTACCCACCCCGCGCCCCGGTGACCACACCCGCGGTCCCGTCGGCGCCCTCCACCCGGGTCACCCCCGCGGCGGAGAGCGGCAGCGCCGTCCCACGAGGCCGACCGCGCGCCCGACACAGCGCGGACATCCGCTGGAACAACCGTCACACACGCGGTGGGGTCCCGCCGGCGCGGGGGCGCGTCGGTAGTCTGGCGGTCCCGCCCGGCCCGCATCAGCGGCCCCACCGGAAAGGCCCTCCATGTCCCTGCCCCAACCCAGCACGGACGCCGGACGCACCGCGCTCGACGCCTTCCTCGCCGCCCCCGAGCGGGCGCTGGCCGCCTTCGACTTCGACGGCACGCTCGCGCCCATCGTCGCCGACCCGCGCACGTCCGCCCCCTACCCGGGGATCGTGGACGTGCTCGCCGACCTGGCCGGGCTCCTGGGCTCGGTCGCCGTGGTCACCGGCCGCCCCGCCGAGACGGCGGTGCGGCTGGGCGGCCTGGACCGGGTGCCCGGCATCACCGTCCTGGGCCACTACGGCGCCGAGCGCTGGGAGGGCGGGCGTGTGGCCGCGGCGCCCGCCCCGCCCGGCGTGGCGGTGGTGCGCGAGGAGCTGCCCGGCCTGCTCGACGACCTGGGCGCCCCGGAGGGCACCTGGATCGAGGACAAGGGGCGCTCGCTGGCGGTGCACACCCGGCGCACCGCCGACCCGGACGGCGCGCTCGCCCTGCTCACGCCCTCCCTGAGCGAACTGGCGCGGCGGTCGGACCTCCAGGTGGAGCCGGGCCGGATGGTGGTCGAGCTCCGTCCACAGGGTGTGGACAAGGGGGCGGCGCTCACCGCGCTCGTCGCAGAGACGGGCCCGCGCGCGCTGCTCTACGCCGGTGACGACCTCGGCGACCTGCCCGCGTTCGACGCCGTGGTGGGCCTGCGGTCCCAGGGCGTCGAGGGCCTGAACGTGTGCTCGTCCTCGGACGAGGTCACCGCCGTGGCCGAGGCCGCCGACCTGGTCGTCCCCGGCCCCGCGGGGCTGGCCGACCTCCTGGGCTCACTCGCCGAGGCGATCCGCGACGCCTCGGGGGCGTGACGTCCCCGGGACGTGACGCCTTCGGGCAGGACGCCGCCGGGACGTGACGCGCGCACGCGTCGACCGAAAACGCGGGCGGTGCGGCGTGTGGGGTTTCCCTGCCGACGCAGCCGCCCCTGTCCCGGCCCCGGTCCGCCGCGTGGGTGCGCTCCCAACGCCCGCGTGCGCCGTCGCCGCCCGTCTCAGGACGAGGACTCGTGCGCCTGCGGCGTGAGCGCCGACCGCGCGGCCGACCGCAGGTCCACCAGCCCGGTCCGGTCGCGCCCGTAGTGCACGGCGTTGGTGAGCACGCCCACGTACCGGCCGCTCTGCGGGTGCATGAACAGGCTCGTCCCGGTGAAACCGTTGTGGTAGACCACCCCCTCCGGGGTGACCAGCCAGCCCAGGCCGCGCCACAGCCTCGCCCCCGCGTCCACGTGCGGCTGCCAGCTCGCGCGCACGTAGGAGGAGGGCACCGGCCCCTGGCCCCCGTCGTGCATCCGCAGGATCTCCCGGGTGAACGCGCCGAGGTCGATGGCGGTGCTGAACACCCCGGCGTGACCCGCCACGCCGCCCATCAGCGCGGCCGCCTCGTCGTGCACCACCCCCCAGGTGGGGGCGGCTCCGGGGATGCGGCGCTCGGTGGGCGCCACACCGGGCGAACGCGTCAGGGGGCCGAATGCGGTGGAGCGCATGCCCATCTGCTCCCACAGGTCGCGGGACAGCCGGTCCAGGCCTGTGCCGTAGAGGCGTTCCAGGAGCATGCCGAGCAGGATGAACCCGCGGTCGACGTAGGCGTAACCGGGTTCCTCCAAGGGGTCGGCGAGGATGGCCTCCGCGAGGTCCTGGTCGGTGCCCACGTATCTCTCCAGCCAGGTCACCGGGTTGAGGCGGCCGGTGTGGGTGAGGATCTGCCGTGTGGTGACCTCCGCGCCGGGCAGGTGGTCCACGTCCAGGTACTCCGACATGGGGGCGTCCAGGTCCATGATCCCCTCGGCGACCGCCTGGCCGACTAGCGGCCAGGTCGCCATGACCTTCGTCAGGCTCGCGACGTCGTAGGCCACGTCCGGGGCGGTGTCGTGCTCGCCGTCGATGCGGCCGACGGCGACGAACTCCCACATGCCGCCGGTACCGATCACAGCGGCCCCGCCGGGCAGCCACCCGGCGTCCACCATCACCTTCAGAACGCCCCGAATCCGCGCCCCTGTCTCCGTGAGCCAGTCACCATCACGCACAACACGCCTCCCCCCGGGTGGTCTCGTCTTCCGGCGATACCCCGTTATCAGGTTGTTGTCACACGGGTCCCGGAGGTGCACAGGACGAAACCCCCGCAGGTCGCAGCCGTAATGAGGGTCGCTGCGCACGGCGGAGTAGTCTGGCGCCGGAGAAGCCCCGAGGAGGACGATGAGCAGCCAGACCCCCGTGCCCGCAGGTTTCCGCGGCGTGGCCGGAAACATCGGGATCAAGGACCCCAACGACGACTTCTTCGCGGTGGTGTCGGAGGTCCCCGCCCGCGTGTCCGCCGTGTTCACCCGGTCGCGGTTCGCCGGACCCAGCGTGCTGCTCAGCCGCCGCTCGGCGGCCGACGGCAGCGCCCGGGGGGTCGCGGTGATCGCCCGCAACGCCAACGTGGCCACGGGCAGGGTCGGCGACAGCCACGCCCACGAACTCCAGGAGCGCGTGGCGCGGGCGGCGGGGGTGCCGCCCGAGGAGGTGCTGGTCGCCTCCACCGGCGTGATCGGCCGCCCGTACCCGATCGAGAAGGTGCGCGCCTACCTGGACGCGCTGCCCGAGGAGTTCCCCCCGGCGGACCTGGACCGCTCGGCCGCGGCGATGATGACCACCGACACCCGGCCCAAGACCGCCTCGGCGACGGTGGGCGGGGCGACGCTGACGGGCATCGCCAAGGGCGTCGGCATGATCGAGCCGAACATGGCGACCATGCTGGCCTGGTTCTTCACCGACGCCGAGCTGGAGCAGCCGGTGCTGGACGAGGTGTTCCGCCGGGTGGTGGACCGCACGTTCAACGCGCTGAGCATCGACACCGACACCTCCACCAGCGACTCGGCGGCGGTGTTCGCCAACGGGCTGGCCGGGCCGGTGGACGCGGCGGAGTTCGAGGCGGCGCTGTACGAGGTGGCCCTGAGGCTGGTGCGGATGATCGCCTCCGACGGCGAGGGCGCCAGCAAGCTGATCGAGGTGCGCGTGACCGGCGCGCGCGACGACGCCCAGGCCAAGCGGGTGGCCAAGGCCGTGGTGAACTCCCCGCTGGTGAAGACCGCCGTGCACGGCGCGGACCCCAACTGGGGCCGGGTGACGATGGCGGTCGGCAAGTGCGAGGAGGAGACCGACATCCTCCCCGACAACGTGCGGATCTCCTTCGGCGACGTGGAGACCTACCCGGCGGAGGCCACGGACGAGGTGCTGGAGCGCGCCGCCCAGCACATGAAGGGCGACGAGGTGGTGATCGGCGTCGGCCTGGGCATCGCCGACGGCGCCTTCACGGTCTACGGGTGCGACCTGACCGAGGGGTACATCCGGATCAACGCCGACTACACGACCTGAGCCGCCGGTCCGGGCCCGGAGGGGTTTCGGACAGCCAGGACGGTCGGTCGCGGTCGGCGTCACCGTGCGCAGCGGAGGCGGCCCCACCCTTGTCCAGAGGTGGTGCCGCCTCTTCCTCCGCGGTTTCCCGGGTACTCCCGCGCCACGGGTCAGTGCACGCTGAGCCCGCCGTCGGCGGCCAGCATCTGCCCGGTGACGAAGGCGGAGGCGTCCGAGGCGAGGAAGACCGCCAGACCGGCGAAGTCGCGGGGGAGGCCGTTGCGGCCGACCATGGTGCGGGCTGCGAGTTCCTCCTCCCGGCCGGGCACCGCGACCGTGTGCATCGTCATCGGCGTGACCACGAAACCGGGAATGATGGTGTTGGCGGTGACGCCGTGGGGCGACCACGCCTCGGCCTGGGAGCGTGAGAGCCCGCCGACGGCGGCCTTGCTGACGCCGTACACCCCCGAGTCGCCGAACGCGCTCCACGACTGCTGGGAGCCGATGTTGAGGATCCGGCCCCAGCCCCGCCCGGCCATCCGCGGCCCGCACGCCTGGCCCAGCAGGTACGGCGCGGTGAGGTTGACCGCCAGTGTCTCCTCCCAGACCTCCTCCGGCGTCTCCCCCAGCGGGGGCCGGTGGTTGACCGCGGCCGAGGTCACCAGGATGTCCGCCCCCGTCACCGGTTCACTCGCGCAGAGCTCCCCGAGCGCGTCGCGGTCGGCCAGGTCGACCGGGGTGGTGCTGACCTCGATGCCCCGGGCGGCGAACTCCTCCGCCGTCTGGGCCAGGCGTCCGGCGTCGCGGGCCACCAGGTGCACGCTCGCCCCGGCGCGTCCGAGGGCCTCGGCGACACCGCGGCCGATGCCCGAGTTCCCTCCCGTCACGAGGGCGCGGCGGCCGGTGAGCCCGAACAGTTCGTCCAGATAGGCCCGGTGCTGGCCGGTGCGGTCGTTCAAGAGAAGCCCCCTGTCGGGTCGTACGGATGGCAGGGCGGCACAGGTTGCCGCTCCGCGAAGTCTGCCGCCCGGGAACGCGCACGTCGGAGGCGGCCCCGCCCTTGTCCGCAGGGAGTGGGGCCGCCTCTTCGCTCCTCCACTTGGGCGACCGCGCCGCGAATCTCCGGTAGGAAAGTTGAACTGTCCGACTGTTGGAGTCATGCTGGAGCTGTGACTCCGGGAGGGAGACCCGGAGTGCAAGAGTCCTGCTCGGGAGAAGGGAAGCTCCGGGGCAGGCCCACCAGGGAGGACTCCATCCATGAGTGAGACGAAGGCGAGACGTCGGCGTGCGGTGATGCGTCGCAAGAACCAGGTCACCCTGCCCCGCGAGATCGCTGAGGCCCTGCACATCCGTGAGGGCGACGAGGTCGAGTTCGCCATCGCGGAGAACGGTCAGGTCACGCTCAGGGGCATGACCTCGGTGCCCGCCGACCAGGCGTGGTTCTGGGACCGCGACTGGCAGCGGGGCGAGCACGAGGCCAGTGAGCAGATCGCCGCGGGCCTGACCGAGGAGTTCGAGGACGCGGAGGCGATGTTCGACGCTCTGGAAGACGGGGAGCGCTGAGGACACTGGCCACGTTCGCCACCACCCCCCGGTTCCGGGCCGACTTCAAGAAACTGACCCGTCAACAGGTGGAGCGCTTCCGGAAGGTGGTCACCACCGAGTTCGCGCCCGACGTGCAAAAAGGAGAGTTCCGCCCCGGTCTGCGGGTCAAGGGCGTGCAGGGCGCCCCGGGGGTCTACGAGATGACCTGGGCTCCCGACGGGCGTGCCACGTGGGAGTACGGCGATGAGCGCTTCCCGGGCAAGCCGCACGTGATCTGGCGCCGGGTGGGCACACACGCCGTCTTCGACCCCGGGCCGCCCTGACCCCGGGGGCCGGACGACGCAGGAACTCCCGTCACGCCCTACTCCCCCGGCGGGGTGCGGCCGGAACCGCACAGTGGAGGCGACACGTCGGAGGCGGCCCCGCCCTTGTCCGCAAGGGGTGGGGCCGCCTCCTCCTTCGCGGTTTCCTGGATGCAGGGGCCCGCGGCCTCCAGCGGCACGGGCGTGCCCGGGGTCCGAGGCCGCCCCGGCGTGCCCCAAGGCCGGGGAGCCACCGGCGTGCCCGCGAGCCCGTGCGGCACCGGTGGGCCCATGACCAGGTTCGACGCCTCCGCGGACCCGGCCCAGCGTCTCCGCAGGTCCGGTCCGGCCCGGCGCTCCCGTGTACCGGACCGGACCCCGCTCCCGGCTAGATGTGGACGGCCGGGCCGTCGGTCATCCTGCCCGAGCGCATGAACAGCGACAGCACCGCCGCCACCAGCATCACCGCCGCCGCGATGGTGAAGGCGAGTTGCAGTCCTTCCATGAACGCCAGGTTGCTGGCCCCGGTCACGGCCGCCACGACCTCCGGGGTCGCGCCCTCGGGCAGCACAGCGCCGCCCTGGGCCACGACGCTCTGCATGCCCGCCAACTCCTCGGCGGCGGGTTCGGCCAGCCCCGCGGCGGCGAAGTGGCCGGGCAGGGTGGCGACGATGGTCGCGGACATGACCGCGCCCAGGACCGCCGTGCCGAGCGAGCCGCCCAGCTGCATGGCGGCCTGCTGCACCGCCGAGGCCACACCGGCGTAGCGCACGGGCGCGTTGCCGATGATGGCCGCCGTGGCGCCGGTCATGATCAGGCTCAGGCCCATGCCGAGCAGGACGAACGCGGCCGAGATGTAGAGCACTCCCGTGTCGGTCCGCAGCAGCGACAGCATGAACATGCCCGCCGACGCCAGCAGCAGGCCCACCGTCGTGGGCGGCCGGGCGCCGACCCGGTCCAGGACCCGGCCCGCGATCGGCGAGGTGACCGCCATCAGCGCGGTCATGGAGATGAGCTGGAGGCCGGTCTGGGCGGGGCTCATGCCCCGCACGCCCTGGAGGTAGAAGGTGATGAAGAACAGCGACCCCATCAGGCTCAGCGCCATCGCGACCGTCAGGACGGCGCCGATGGAGACCGAGGGGTTGGCGAACAGGGCGAGCGGGAGCAGGGGCTGTTCCGGACGCCGCTCCCACACCAGGAAGGCCACGGCGAAGACCGCCGCGACGGCGAGCGAGCCCAGTGTGACGGGGTGGCCCCAGCCCACGCTGGGCGCCTCCACCAGTGCCCACACCAGGGCGAAGATGGCGATGCTCAGCAGCACGATGCCGGGGACGTCCATCCGGCTTCCGGCGTCGGTCGGCTTGTTGGCGGCCAGCAGCCACAGGCCGAGTCCGAGGGCGACCGCGCCCACCGGGACGTTGATGTAGAAGACGGACTCCCAGCCGAAGGAGCCGACCAGTACGCCGCCCAGGATGGGGCCGCCCGCCGTGGCGGCGCCGATGAGGCTGCCGAAGACGCCGAAGGCCCGGCCGAGCTTGCTGGGCGGGAAGCTGGCGCGCAGCAGGCCCATCGCCGAGGGCAGGAGCAGCGCTCCGAAAATCCCTTGCAGCACCCGGAAGGCGACGAGCATGATGACACCGGCCGACAGCGCGATCGCCACCGAGCTGAGCACGAAGCCGACCGCGCCCACGAGGTAGGTGTTGCGGTAGCCGAAGCGGTCGCCGATCTTGCCCGCCGTGATCAGGAAGACCGCCAGGCCGAGCAGGTAGCCGTGGGTCACCCACTGGAGCTCGGCCAGCGAGGCGCCCAGGCTCGTGCCGATCGCGGGGTTGGCGACGGCCACGATGGTGCCGTCCAGCGCCACCATCATCACGCCGAAGGCGATGGCGACCAGGGTCGCCCAGGGGCTCTCCGTCCAGCGCTGCTTCCGCTCCGTCCCCGTCTCCGGAGCCGCCTTCGGGACGGTCTGTGCGGTCATGGTTCCCCCTGCGTGCCGGTGCCGATGTCGTCGTCCGCATGATTATGTCTGTCACTGACTCTTTGCAGCAAGTGCGTTTTGTCAGCCACTGACGTAATCTGTTTCACACGGTATCCTCGGTCGACAGAGCCGGAATCAGCGGGCAGAGCCAACACGCGGGAGGCACGTCCATGAGCACGACGAGCGCCGAACCGGAGGAGCAGCTCGGGCTGCGCGAGCGCAAGAAGGCCCGGCTGCGCGAGTCCCTCATGGAGTCGGCGCTGCGCCTGTTCCACGAGAACGGTTACCAGCGGACGACGACAGAGGAGATCGCCTCCTGCGTCGGGGTCTCCCAGCGCACGTTCTTCCGCTACTTCGGCTCCAAGGAGGACGTGGTCCTGGAGGCGGTCGAGGACATCGACGAGCAGCTGTTCGCCGCCCTGCTGGCCCGCCCCGCCGAGGAGCCGCCGTTCACCGCGCTGCGCAACGCGATGCTCGACCACTGGGCCTACCTCGAACGCGAGACGCTCCACCTCCAGGGCAGCGCCATGGGACTGGTGTCCGAGAGCCCCGAGCTGATCGAGGTCAACATGCGCTACTGCCACCGCAGGCAGGAGCGGCTGGCCCTGGCGCTGGGCGAGCGCACCGGCGTGGATCCGGTCACCGACCCGCGCCCGGGGGTCCTGGCCTCGGTGTTCCTGTCCGTGCTCAACAGCGGCCACCAGGCGTGGTGCGCGTCCGGCTCCAGCGACGTGGAGCAGCTGGTCCAGGCGTTCCTCGAACGGTTCGACCTGGTGCCCGAGGTGGTCGGCGGCCGCTGGGAGGGTCCGCGCGGCTGAGCGGCCACGCAGCCTCGTGAGACCCCCTGGGGTGCACATGTGGAGCTGAGTCCCAGCCGTACGGGACGCGCCGGGTCCCGGAGTTCGTCGGACTCACCCGCCGGAGAACCGGTCGTGCCGCGAGCCGCCGCCGTGCCGGAAGGCAGTACGGCCGACAGATCGCCGACCGCGACCCGGGGCGGAGTCCGACAACACCACCATGGGATGATCCCGTCCACCATGTGTGCGGATCGGTTATGGAGGTCGGCGATGTTCGCGTTACCCCTGGATGCGGACGGCGCGGAACTGCGCCCGCTCGAACCCCGGCACGCCGGGGAGTTCCTGGCCAACATCGACCGGGGGCGCGAGTTCATCGGACGCTACATCGCGCTCCCGGACGTCATCGTGGACCTGGAGTCGAGCCGGTCCTACCTGCGCTCGTACGCGGAGAAGGCCGCCACCGACACAGGAGGCATCTACGGCATCTGGTCGGGTGAGCGGCTGCTCGGCGGCGTCCTCTTCCGCACGATGGACCTCGCGCACGGAACCGCCGAGGCGGGCTGCTGGCTGGAACCGTCAGCCGTGGGACGCGGGCTGGTGACCAGGGCCGCGCGGCGGATCATCGACTGGGCCGTCGAGGAGCGGGGCGTCCACCGGGTGGAGTGGCACGCCTCGTCGGCCAACGAGGCCAGCGTCGCCGTGGCCCGAAGGCTCGGCATGACGCGGGACGGCGTGCTGCGGGAGAGCTACGTCTACCGGGGCGAGCGCCACGACATGGAGGTCTGGTCGGTGCTCGCCCCGGAGTGGCGCGCGCGGCGCCAGTCCTCCTGACGCCCCAGAGAACCAGGTGCGCACCACCGCGAAGACCGCACCCGAGGACTCCGGCGGCGCAGCGGTCCCTTCCGGTGGGACGATGGGCACACGTACCGCCGACGGTTCCGCCTCGGCCGACCCCGCGAACGAGGAAGAGCGCACCACCATGCCCGAGAAGTTTCTGCCCAGCGCCACGACCGAGCAGGAAGCGCGCGACCTGTTCACCCGGCTCGACACGGACCAGGACGGCTCCATCAACATCCACGAGTGGCTGGCGTACGCCGAGCGGGACCTGGGACTCGACCGCATGAGCGCTCTGCACGCCTTCGCCCTCGACGTTGACACCGACCACGACCTGCTCATCAGCCAGGACGAGTTCGTCCGGATCGGCACGCGGGGGGCCTGAGGGTCCCAACGCCCCGTGCCGTCCCCGCGGAGCGGTCGCGCGCCGGTGCCGGACCGGGCGACCTCCGACGAAAGTCGGTGCGTGGGAGCAGCCGGAACCGGTCGGCCCCGACCCGCCCCCCACTGTGGGAGGTCCGGCGAATCCTCCGTTCGAGGGAGGCGCGCGCGGAACGGCCGACAGTAGCGTGCGGAGGGCTCCCACCGTTCGTCCACGGACGGTGGCCCCGTACAGAGCCGTCTGATGGGAGAACCCCTGTGCCCCTCGCCCGAAGCGCCGCGCTGGCCGCGGCCTCCGGACTGCTGCTCACCGCCGTGGCCGCCCCCGCATCGGCCGCCCCAGGCCCGGAACCGGAGTGGCGGCCGTGCTCCGACGTCGCCTGGGGGTGGGACGAGAGCGACGACCGCACCCTGTGCGCCACCGTTCCGGTGCCCATGGACTACGAGAACCCCGACGGGCGCACGATCGACATAGCGGTGACCCGTGTACCCGCCGCCGGGGAGAACGCCTATCCCATCCTGTTCAACCCCGGCGGCCCGGGCCATCCGGGCGTGACCACGCCCGGGAGCATCCTCGACAGCGAGGCCGCGGACCTGGGACTGAACCACGACCTCGTGGGCTTCGATCCGCGCGGGGTGGGCTACAGCGACCCCGTGGACTGCGGTCTGGAGGAGACCGCCCCCGACCCCGGCCTGAGCGACGAGGAGAGCGCACGGCACGTCGCCGAGGAGCAGAGCCGGATCAACCGCGCATGCCACGCCCGGGACTCCGAGTTCGTGGACTCGCTGACCGCGGAGAACGTGGCCCGGGACATGGACCTGATCCGCGAGGCGCTGGGAGCGGAGACGATCGGCTTCTACGGGGTGTCCTGGGGGACCCTGCTCGGCGCCGCCTACAGGTCGATGTACGACGACCGGGTCGAGGCCATGCTCCTGGACTCGGTGATGTCGCCCGAGGCCAGTGTCACCGTGTTGGACGAGGGGCAGGCCATGGGTGCCCAGGCCGCGTTCCACCGCTTCACCGACTGGATGGCCGAGCACGACGACCACTACGGGCTCGGCGCGGACGCCGACCGCATCCGGGAGGAGGTGTACGGACTGCGGGAGGAACTGACCGAGGAGCCCCGCACCGGCCCCGACGGGACGGTCGTCGACGGCTACGCCGTGACCGCCCTGCTGGCCACCCCCGAACGCGAATGGCCCGCCAACGCCCGCTCCCTCGTCACGCTCCTCGACGGGGGCGTGCCAGGGGCGGGGGCCGCCCGCGGAGCGGTCTCCGGCGCCGGTTGGGACTCCGAACCCGTCTTCGACTCCTTCGCGCAGGTGTCGCTGCTCTGCAACGACTCCGACAGCCCGCGCGACTTCGACCAGGTGTGGCAGAACCGGTTGGAGCGGGCCGAACGGTACCCCGTCATGGGCACCCTGGGCTTCTACGAGCACTCCTGTACCGGGTGGCCCGAGGAGGGTTCGGCTCCCGACCTGAGCCGCGGGGACAGCCCCCTGCAACTGGTGGGCCACGTCAACGAGATGATCACCCCGCACGACTGGGCGCTGGACATGAGGCGGGTCGTCGGCGGAGAGGTCATGAGTGTGGAGGACGACGGGCACGGAACTCTCTCCGGCCTGGACTGCGCCGCGGCGGCCGTCGACTTCTTCGACACCGGGCGGACCACCACACGAACGTGTCCGGGACCGCCCGCGCCGACCCCCGAGGGCTGAGGACGGGTTCGCCTACGGCGGTGCGCCCTCCCCTGTCCCGGATGCGGGAAGGGAGGGCGCACGGCGTGCCCGGGTGGGCGTCAGCGGTCGACCGCCTCCGGGTGGGCGGCGGCCCTGACCGCCTCGCGCGCCTGTTCGGCGCTGGAGGCCGCGACCGCCAGGTCGGCCAGTCTGCGGCAGTCGCTGTGGGTGTGCAGGGCCAGCGCGTGGCGCACGGCGGGCAGCGCGGGCGCGGACATCGACAGGCTGGTCGCGCCCAGCCCCACCAGCACCAGGGCCAGCAGCGGGTCGGCGGCGGCCTCGCCGCACACGCCGACCGGGCGTCCCGAACGCTCCCCCGCGCCGCCCACGGTGCCCACCAGCTGGAGCAGCGCCGGCTGCCAGGGGTCGAGCAGGTCGGGCAGAGCGCCGAGGGTCCGGTCGGTGGCCATGGTGTACTGCGCCAGGTCGTTGGTGCCGATCGACACGAAGTCCACCCGGGACAGCAGCCGGTCGGCGAGCAGCGCCGCGCCGGGCACCTCGATCATCACGCCGACCTGGTCGAGCCCGGCCTCGCGGGCCAGGGAGACGAACTCCTCCGCCTCGTCGGGCGTGGACACCATCGGCGCCATGACCCGGACCTTGGCGGAGGTCTCCCGGGTGGCGGCGGCGATGGCCTGGAGCTGGTCGGTGATCAGGTCGGGGTGCACCCGCGAGGTGCGGAAACCCCGTACGCCGAGCGCGGGGTTGTCCTCGTGGCCGGTGGACGCGAAGGCCAGGGGCTTGTCCGACCCGGCGTCCAGGGTCCGCACCGTGACCGTGCGCCCGGCGAACGCCTGGAACAGGGCCGTGTAGGAGGCGGTCTGCTCCTCGACGGTGGGCGGGTCGGAGCGCTCCAGGAAGAGGAACTCGGTGCGCAGCAGTCCCACGCCCTCGCTGTCGTGGGCACCGGCCTTCTGAGGATCGCCCTCACCGACGTTGAGCAGCAGCGAGACCGGGACGTCGTCGGCGGTCCGGCCCGGACCGGTGGCCTCGGCCAGCAGCGCGCGCCGCCGCTCGGTGCGCTCGCGCATCCGCTCGGCGAGCTCCTCGTCGGGCTCGACCTCGACCGTTCCGGCGTCGCCGTCCACCGCCACCGGCGTCGCGTCGAGCAGCTCGGCGGCCCCCGCGCAGCCGACCACGGCCGGGATGCCGAGCGACCGGGCCAGGATGACCGTGTGGCTGGTGGGTCCGCCGTAACGCGTGACGATGGCGAGCACGCGCTCGACGTCGAGCTGCACGGTGTCGGCGGGCGCGAGGTCGTCGGCGACCAGCACGTGCGGAACGCCGGGGTCGGGCAGCCCGGGCATCGGCAGGCCCAGGAGCACGGCGGTCGCGCGGTCCCGGATGTCGGCGAGGTCGGCGGCGCGTTCGGCGAGGTAGCCGCCCGCCGCCTGGAGCAGCTCCTGGTAGGCGCCGCAGGCCGCGTGGACGGCCCAGGCCGCGGGGTCCCCGGCCTCGGTGCGCTCCGCGGCGCGGCGCGCGAGTTCGGGGTCGCGGGCCATGAGCGCCTGGGCGCTCAGCACGGCCGCCGCGTCGCCCTGGAGGTCGGCGGCCTGGCCTTCGAGCAGCTCGGCCACCCGTTCCAGTGCCTGCCGCGCCCGGGCGGCCTCCTCCCCCGGGTCCACGACGGTGGGCCGCTGGTCGGGCAGGGAAGGCGGCGGGGCCATCCGCGCCACCGGGCCGACTGCGGCCCCCGGGCTGGCGGGGATACCCGTCAGCCGGGTGTCGCCGGCTGCGGCGGGGAGGGGTTCGGTCTTCGCCATGGTCGCTCCGTACGTCGGAAAGGGCCAGAGGGAGGGGCCACGACCGGCGAACGGCCGTGGGAGGACTCCCGTATCCAGGAAACCCCGGGCGGGCGGGCGGCGGTAGCCCCTGTGGACAACCCGGGAGGACGGGGGCGCGACCGCGCCCGCACGTCGTGGGAACGCCGCCGCCCCCGGGCGGGCGGGTACCGCCGCCGCACCGGGGCGGCGACGGTACCGCCTTCGCGCACGCGCGCTACGGCTGGATGGTCACCTTGATCGCGGTGCCCGAGGCCACCGTCTCGATGGCCTTGTGCACGTCGGACAGGGACATCCGCTCGGTGATCAGGTCCGCCACCGGCACGGCGCCGGAGGAGATCAGCTCCAGGGCGCGGCGGTTGTGCTCGGGGCTGGAGCCGTTGGCGCCGAAGATCGAGATCTCCCGGTAGTGCACGGCGTTGGAGTCCAGCTGGATGATCGGCGCGTCCTTGGGCAGGCCGCCGAAGAAGCTGATCCGGCCGCTGCGCGAGACCATGCGCAGCGCGTCCTCCTGGGCGCGCCCGGAGGCGGCGGCGGTGATGACGACGTCGGCGCCCCGGCCGTCGGTCAGGCGGAGCACCTCCTCCACGGCGTCGGTCTCGGCGCCGCAGATCGACGCGTCGGGCTGGACGATGTCGGCGGACATGTCCAGGCGGCCCCGGTTGAGGTCCACCAGGTAGACCTTCGCCGCGCCGCGCGCACGGGCCAGCCGGACGTGCAGGCAGCCGATCGGCCCGGCGCCCATGACCACGACCGTGTCGCCCTCGCCGACACCGGCGATCTCCTGGCCGTTGAGCACGCACGCCAGCGGCTCGGCGACGGAGGCCTCGGCCAGGTCGATGTTGTCGGGGACGCGGTTGACCCCGTCCACGGCCAGGACCGACTCGGGGATGATCATGTACTCGGCGAAGCCGCCGTCGTAGTGGTAACCCATGGACTCCTGGCGCGAGCACACGGTGAAGCGGCCGTCGGAGCACTCCACGCAGGTGCCGCAGGGGATGGCTGCGATGACCTGGACGCGGTCGCCCTCGGCCCAGCCGGTGACGCCCTCGCCCACCTCGACGATCCGCCCGGCGATCTCGTGGCCGATCACGCGGGGCGGACGGATGTGGTGGTGTCCGTGCCGGGAGATCTTCACGTCGGTGCCGCACGTGGAGCAGTTGGCGACGGCGATCTTGAGCTGTCCGGGTCCGGCGGTCGGCTCGGGGGCCTGCTCCAGTCGGATGTCACCGGGGGCGTAGAAGCGGGCGACGAGCATGTTCGGGCCTTTCTGCTGGGCCCGCCGGCCCTGGGTCAGGGGACCGGCGGGTGGTTCGGTTGGGCTCAGCCGTCCTGTAGGGGGCCGAGCAGTTCGAGGACGTCGGACGTGGTGCTGGCGGAGCGCAGGCGCGCCGCCTTCTCCGGGTCGGTGAGGATCCCCGCCAGCGAGGACAGCACGCCCAGGTGCTCGTCCCCGGAGGCGGCGATGCCGATGGCCACGTGGACGGTGGGACCGCCCCAGTCGACCCCGCCGGGGAACTGGACCACGGCCAGCGCGGTGCGCTTGACCAGGGCCCGCGAGGCGTCCGTGCCGTGCGGGATGGCCACGCCCTCACCGACGAAGGTGGGGATGGAGGCCTCCCGCTCGTGCATGGCGGGCACGTAGCCGGGTTCGACGGCGCCCAGTTCGACGAGCAGGGCACCGCACTGGTCGATGGCGTCGGCCCGGTCGGCGGCCTCGCGGCCCAGCCGGACGGCGTCCTCGGTCAGCGCCAGATCATTCGGCAAGGGTGCTCCCGTTCTTCACAGCCTGCTCCAGGCGGGTGAACGCCGGGTCGCCCAGGAACATCTGGAAGCTGATGACGACGGTGCCGGGCACCCGGGTCCGGGCCCGGTCGACGAGCCCGGTGTGGCACAGGACCACGTCGGCGCCCTCGGGGATCCGGTCGACCGGGGAGTGCTCGACGGACACGCCGTACGGGGACAGGGTCTTGCTCAGCTGCGAGGTGAGCAGGACGCTGCTGCCCATGCCCGCGTCGCAGGCGACGACGACCTTCTTGATGTCGGAGCCCTCGATAGTGCTCATCAGCTGTTCTCCTGGTTCTGAGCGGCTTCCTGCTTGGCCTTCTCCTCGCGCTCGGCCTTGCGCTCGGACCGGCCGAAGCCGAGCAGGAGCGAGGCGATGACGAAGGAGACGATGGTGGCGGCGACGACCCCGGCCAGGACCGACAGGTGGCCTCCCTGCGGGGTGACCGCCATGATCGCGATGATGCTGCCGGGGGAGGCGGCGGAGACGAGCCCGGCGTCCATGATCATGAAGGTCGCGACGCCGGACATGCCGCCGCCGATCGCGGCGAGGATCAGCTTGGGCTGGGCGAGGATGTACGGGAAGTAGATCTCGTGGATCCCGCCGAAGAAGTGGATGACGGCCGCGCCGGGCGCGGTGGCGCGGCTGACCTTGGAGCCGAAGAACATCAGGGCCAGCAGGATGCCCAGGCCCGGTCCGGGGTTCGACTCGATGAGGAACTCGATGGCCCTGCCGTCGGCGACCGCGCGGGCGGTGCCCAGCGGGGTGAAGACGCCGTGGTTGATGGCGTTGTTGAGGAACAGCACCTTGGCGGGCTCGACGATGACCGAGACCAGCGGCAGCAGGCTCAGGTCGATGAGGAACTGCACGCCCTTGCCCAGGCCGGTGGCGATGCCCTCCACGATCGGTCCGATCGCGTAGACGCCCAGGGCGGCCAGGATCGCGGCGAGGATGCCGGCGCTGAAGTTGTTGACCAGCATCTCGAAGCCGGCCTTGATGCGCGGCTGGACGACCCGGTCGAAGTGCTTCATGAGGTAGGCCGCGAACGGACCCATGAACATCGCGCCCAGGAACATGGGGATGTCCGCGGAGACGATCACGCCCATGGTCGCGGCCGCGCCGACCACGCCGCCGCGCCTGTCGTGCACCAGCGCGCCGCCGGTGTAGGCGATCAGCAGCGGCAGCAGGTACTTGATCATCGGGTCGACGAGCCCGGCCATCTGCTCGTTGGGCCACCACCCGTCGGGGATGAACAGGGCGGTGATCAGGCCCCAGGCGATGAACGCGCCGATGTTGGGCATCACCATGCTCGACAGGAACCCTCCGAAGCGCTGTACTCCGGAGCGCACCGAGGCGAGTCTGTCCGTGCTCTGCTGTGTGGTCATGGGGGACCTCCTGGGAGGTGCGGCGGGCGGATCGCCCGCCGATGAGGTGGGGAGGGGCAGTGGGTGTCGGTGTTGGTGTGGGTGGGCGCGGGGTGTTCCGGGGCGGGGCGGTCCCGGACGGTGGAACCGCCCCGCTCGGTGTCCCGCCCTGGTCAGACCACCTGGACTCGGGGTCCGGCGGCCTCCAGTTCGTCGGCGAGACCGCTGGCGAGACCGGTGTCGGTGATGACCAGATCGAGGTCCTCGACCGCGGCGAAACGGGCGAAGTGGTCGTTGCCGACCTTGGTGTGGTCGGCGAGCAGGACGCAGCGGCGCGCCGAGGCGATCATGGTCCGCTTGACCTCCGCCTCCGCGGGATCGGGTGTGGTGAGCCCGCGTTCGGTGGAGATCCCGTTCGCCGCCATGAAGGCGACGTCGACGTAGGACTCGGCGAGGGAGCGCAGCGCCCAGGCGTCGACGGTGGCCTGGGTGCGGGTGCGCAGGCGCCCGCCGAGCAGCATGAGGTTGATGTGGGTACGGGGGGCGAGCGTGAGGGCGATGGACAGGGAGTTGGTGACGACGGTGAGTTCGCGGTCGGCGGGCAGCTGCTCGGCGAGGCGTCCGGTGGTGGACCCGGCGTCGAGCAGGATGGCGCCCTCCTCCGGGAGTTCGGCGAGAGCCGCCTTGGCGATGCGCTCCTTCTCCTGCGTCATGACGGAGTCGCGCACATTGAGGGCGGGCTCGAAGCCCAGCCGCTCGACGGGGATCGCGCCACCGTGGACCCTGCGCAGGACCCCGTGGCGTTCGAGTGCCGTGAGGTCGCGTCGGATGGTCTCGTACGTGACGTCGAACTCCGCGGCGAGCCCCGTCACGTCGACCCGGCCGTCCCGCCGGGCGCGTTCGAGGATCGCCTTCTGGCGCTCTTCCGCGTACATGTTGGATCACCTGTGTTTCGGTGTGGTTTTCTGTGAGTTTAATGGTGTTGCCTGGGACACACAAGAGGTACCTTGAACCAATATCCCAGCAACACTGCTCGTCGCGAAGCCCCTACGGTCCGCCCGGACCCACCAGGAGTGTTTCCCCTCCCTCCGACTGCGGCCGCGCACCGGGACGCCGGTGACACAAGCCCCGCGCCCCCGTGACCGACAGTGGCCAAAACCGGAAACCAGGACACAACAGCATTGACACACGCAGGCAAACACACATAATCAAAGGTAGTCCCACATCCGGACCGGGCCGGGCGCAGCCACCTCGAAAAGAGCACCCATGATCCTGACCCTCACCCCCAACCCGAGCGTGGACCACACCCTGGAGGTCAGTCATCTGACCCGCGGTGAGGTCCTGCGCGTGGGCTCCACCCGCGCGCAGGCGGGCGGCAAGGGCGTCAACGTCTCCCGCGCGCTGCGCCGCGCCGGCGTGCCCACACGGGCGGTACTGCCCGTGGGCGGCGGCGGAGGCGCCGAGCTGACCACCCTGCTCGGGGACCTGCCCTGCGTCGCCGTCCCCATCGAGGGCGAGACCAGGGGCAACATCGCCGTCACCGAGGACGACGGCACCACCACCAAGCTCAACGCACCCGGTCCCGTGCTCTCCCCCGAGGAGACCGACGCCCTGCTCTCCGCCCTGGAGAGCGAGCTGGACCGGGGGCCCGCGTGGGTGGTGGCCAGCGGCAGCCTTCCCTCCGGCACCCCCGACGACCTGTACGTGCGCGTCGCCGAGCTGGCCGCCTCCTACGGGGTCCCGCTGGCCCTGGACACCTCCGGCAAGCCCTTGGAGGCCGCGGCACGCGCGGGGTCGGTGGCCCTGCTCAAGCCCAACCAGGAGGAGCTGGCCGAGCTGATCGGCCGGGAACTGACCACCGTGGGCGCGGTCACCGAGGCCGCTCGCGAGGTCCTGGGGTGGGGCAACGGCTCCGCCCTGGTGACACTGGGAGGCCACGGTGCGATACTCGTGGACCCCGAGCACACCTGGTGGGCGCGCGGGCCCCGGGTCCGCACGCGCAGCACGGTGGGCGCGGGCGACTGCGCCCTGGCCGGGTTCCTGGGTGCGGACGGCTCCCCCGAGGACCGGCTGCGGCACGCCGTGGCGTGGGGGACCGCCGCGGTCTCCCTGCCCGGAACCACCGTCCCCTCCCCCGACGACGTGGCCGCCGACGCGATCACCGCGGTGGCCGACCCCGACCCGCAGTGGCCGGTCGACACGCTCTGACCCGGGCCTCCCCGCCCAACCGACGATCTCCCGACGACTTCTCCTAGGACTGACATGCCCCAGCGCACCGTGGCCATCGCCTCCCAGCTCGGCCTGCACGCCCGCCCCGCCAGCCTGTTCGTCCAGGCCGTCAACGGCTCCGGCCTGCCCGTCATGATCGCCCGCGAGGGCCAGGACCCCGTGGACGCCCGCAGCGTGCTCGCGGTGATGGCGCTGGGCGTCAAACACGGCGAGACGGTCACCCTGTCCTGCGAGGAGCAGGAGAACGCGGACAAGGTCCTGGACGAGCTGGTGGAGATGCTGTCCCGGGAACTGGACGCCTGATCCACGGGCTCCGCGCGGCCCCCGCCCGGACACGGGCCGTCCCCATGCGGGGGCGGCCCCTCCGGGGCGCGGTCCCGCCCGGCCCTGGCCTTCGGGGTCGGCCGGGGCTACCTTGCTGCCATGGACACCACACGTGACGACACCCTCATCGGCCCCTCGGGGATCTGCAGGCGGGGGCAGCACGAGTGGAAGCACGATCCCCCCGGAGCGAAGCGGCAGATCTGCACCCGGTGCCGGTCCATGTCCACGACGAACTACTGCGACTGCGCCGAGTGCGCGTCCGGCGGCGCGCGGACCTGAGCCCCGCGGGGCCGGACGGCGACCGCGGCCCGCACCCGCCTGCCCCGGCCGGGGACTGACGGAGCGGCCGTCGAACTCGGCGGCCACCCCGCCCGGCCCCCTCAGAGGGGGGTCAGAACCCCCGTGTCACACTGACCGCGGTCCCGGCCAGCCCGCTAGGACTCCTCGCGCCGCACGCGGTGGACCTTGTGCTGGGCGGCCTGCGCGCGCGGGCGCACCACGAGCAGGTCGATGTTCACGTGCGGGGGCCGCGTGACCGCCCACACGATGGTGTCGGCGACGTCCTCGGCGCTCAGCGGGTCGGGCACACCGGCGTAGACGGCGTCGGCGGCCCCGGAGTCACCGCGCATCCGGTTGAGGGCGAACTCCTCGGTCCTGACCATGCCCGGCGCGATCTCCAGCACGCGCACCGGTTCGCCGCACAGCTCCAGGCGCAGCGTGGCGGCGAGGCTGTGCGCGCCGTGCTTGGCGGCCACGTACCCGCCGCCGCCCTCGTAGGCCACGTGCCCCGCCGTGGAGGAGACGACCAGCACGGTGCCGTCCCCGCTGGCGATCAGCTTGGGCAGCAGGGCCTGGGTCACGTTGAGCACGCCGATGACGTTGACCTCGTACATGGCGCGCCAGTCGGCGGGGTCGCCCTCGGCGACGGTCTCGGTGCCGATCGCGCCGCCCGCGTTGTTGACCAGGACCTCGCACGAGGTCAGGGAGTCGGCGAAGGCTTCGACGGCGGCCCTGTCGGTGACGTCGAGGACGTGGGCGCGGGCGCTGCGGCCCTCCTCGGCCAGTTCCTTCGCCAGCGCCTCGATCCGGTCGGCGCGGCGGGCGACCAGGACCACGTCGTAGCCCTCCTCGGCGAGGCCGCGCGCGGTGGCGGCCCCGATCCCGCTGCTGGCTCCGGTGACGACGGCGGTCGCTGACATGGTGGTTCCTCCCGGAAGTCGCTGTCGCGCCGAGCGTATCCGGTGGCCGTGCCCGGCCCGCAGGGAGGAGGGGCCCGTCCAGCCGCACGGGGGTTCCGGCGGCGGTCGCGGCGCCCCGGGCCGAGGGGGCGCCGTCGTCCACGCGCGGACCTGGAGAGTGCCGCCCGTGCGCGGACCGGACCCGGCGGGGCCCGCCCCCGGCCGCGTCTTCGGCCATACGAGAGCCGGTCGACCGGGCGGTACGCGTCCCGTGCTTCTATGAGGGGTGCTCGCCGACCCGTCGCGTGTCGGGGGCGGCACGGGCCATGTCGGCGAAGGTGAGGGGGACCGTCCAGTTGCGGGGTATCGAGATCCGGGAGCTGGAGTGCTTCCTCGTCCTGGCCGAGGAACCGCACCCCGGTCACGCCGCGGTGCGGCTGGGCGTACCCGCGGAGACCGTGGACCGGCTGCTGCGCGCCCTGGAGGACCGGATCGGCGCACCTCTCCTGGACCGCACGGGCCCGCGCCCGTGCCTCACCCCGTTCGGCGAGGAGTTCCTCGACACCCTGCGGCCCGCCTACCAGAACCTGGCGGCGGTGGTGGACGGCGCGCGCGACCGCGCCCACGGCGGGCCGTCCACGGTCCGCCTCGGGTTCCGGGGGAAGGTGCACGGCCCGGTGGCCGAGGCGGTGCGCGCCTTCGAGGAGCGCGAGCCCGGCACGCGGGTGCGGATCGTGGAGACGGCGCACTCGGACCCGTTCGGTCCGCTGCGCGAGGGCGAGGTCGACGCCGCCGTCGTCCTGCTGCCGGTGCGCGAACTCGACCTGGTCGTGGGCGCGGTCTTCTCCCGGCAGCCGCAGCGGCTCGCGCTGCCCGCAGACCACCCCCTCGCCGCGCGGACGGGCGTCGGGATCGAGGACATGGCCCGGGTCTCGCTCATCCCGGTCCGGCGGACCCCCGACCACTGGCTGCGCGTCCACGCCCCCACCGTCACCCCCCTGGGCAGGACCATCCGCCATGAAAGCGGTGTGGACACCCTGCGGGAGGGGTTCTCCCAGGTCGCGGCCGGGAGGGGGGCCATGCTGCTGAGCGGGGACGTCGCGGACCACGCCGACCGGGACGGACTCGTCCTCGTCCCGGTCGACGGCCTGCCGGAGTCGTCCCTCGGCCTGGTGTGGCCGCGCGGGGACCGGCATCCGAGCGTGCCGGTCCTGGCCGCCGCCCTCGCCGACGCCCTGGGCTGAGGAGCGGGCCGAATCCGTTGCGGGTGCGACGCACGGGACGCCCGTGGTCCGCGGCCCTGCCCCTCACCCCTGCTGGTGGTGGGCCCGGTGTTTCTTCTTGGGCACGTCGCGCATGTCCACGTAGGGCTCCTCGTCCACCGGCTGGCCGCCGGAGATGGCGCGTCCGCGTTCGATCTCGGCGTTGAACTCCTCGCCGAGCAGGATCGCGATGTTGGTGATCCACAGCCACACCAGGAAGACGACCACCGTCGCCATGGTCCCGTAGGTCCTGCCGTAGGACGCGAAGTTGGCCACGTAGAAGGCGAAGGCGGCCGAGGCGAGCAGCCAGAGCACGACCGCCAGCACGCTCCCCGGACTGACCCAGCGGAACCCGCGTCTGGCGTTGGGCGAGGCCCAGTACAGGAGCGCGATCATGAACACCACGATCAGCAGCAGCACCGGCCACTTCGCGATGTTCCACACCGTCACCACGGTCGAGCCCAGGCCCAGCAGCTGTCCGACCCAGGCCGCGGCGCTGCCGGTGAGGGCGACGCCGACCACCGTCAGGGACAGCAGGACGACCATCAGCAGGGTGACGCCGACGCGGATCGGCAGCGTCTTCCAGATGGGGCGCCCCTCGGGCACGTCGTAGACGACGTTGGAGGCGCGCATGAAGGCCGCGATGTAGCCGGAGGCCGACCACAGGGCGATCGCCAGGCTGACCAGTCCGAACACGCCCGCGGCCGTCTGGTTGCCCTGGAGGTTCTCGATGGCCGTCGTCACCAGCCGCGCGGCGTCGGCGGGCATGGTGGCGGAGATGTTGTCGGTCAGGGTCTGTGTCGCGGAGGGCCCGGCGAGGCCGAGCAGTGACACCAGCACGAGCAGCGCCGGGAAGAGCGACAGGATCGCGTAGTAGGTGAGCCCGGCGGCGAGGTCGGCCAGCGCGTCCTCCTTGAACTCGCCGACGGTCCGGCGCAGCGACGCCCACCACGACGACGCCGACATGTCGGTCGGTTTCTCGGCCTCCTCCGGGGAGGAACGGCCGTCGTAGGCGTCCGAGGAGTTGCCTCCCACCATCTTCCCGCTCCTTCCCTCACCGGTTCCCGGGGGCCGGGCCCCGCAGGAGACGGGGCGAGGGGCCTTCCGGCCCCTCGCCCGCGCCGTCGCGGACACCCGCCCACGGGTGCCCGGCCCGGAGGCGTTCCCCCGGGCCGGGGTGGGACTCAGGAACCGCGCATCTCGTCCTTGGCGGTCCTCGCCTCCTGGCGGGCCTGCTCGCCCGTGGCCTGCGCGGCCTCCGAGGCGCTGCCCTTGAGGTGCTCCCCGGCGGTCCGCGCGGACTCCACCGCCTGCTCCTTCACGTGGGCGGCCGACTCCGCGACCGCCTGGCGTGCCGGTTCGATCGCGTCGGCGTGCTCGCCCACCCGCCGGGCCGCGCGCTGTTCCGCACGGCTCTCGGAGAGGACGGAGGCGGCCAGGAGACCGGCCCCGAAGGCGATCAGCCCCGCGGCGATGGGGTTGCCCTGGGTCTGGTGCACGGCCCGCTCCGGCAGCGACCTCGCCATGCCGACCGCCTGGCCGGTGGTGTGCCGGATCCCCTCGGCCGCCTCACCGGTCGAGGGGGTGGAACCCATGATCCGGTCCTTCAGGTCCCGTGTCCCGTGCCGGACCCTGCGGGTACGCCGGTGCACGACGTTGCGCGGGTTGGCGTGGTCCACCAGACGGTCGGTGTCATGGGTCAGCTCCGAGCGGGTCCGCTCGATGTCCTGTCTTATCTGGTCGGGTGTTTCGCCCATTGCGCGTCCTCCTTGAGGGTCTCGATGGTGCGTTCCGGTTTCGGAGAGACCTCGCGCATGCGGTTGCGGCCCATGACGGCCAGGACCGCGCCGACGATCGCCCACACCACCGCGACGACCAGCGCGGCCCAGCCCAGGCCGATCAGTTCCGCCAGGCCGAACATGGCCGCGAGGCTGAGCAGCAGCAGGGCCAGGTACCCGGCCACCGCGGCCCCGCTCAGCAGGCCGGCGGCCTTGCCGGTCTTGACCGCCTCCTCGCGCATCTCGGCCTTGGCCAGCGCGAGTTCCTGACGGAACAGCTTCTGCAGGTCTCCGGTCACCGCGCCGAGGAGTTCGGAGAAGGACTGCTCCTTCTCGTCCGTCTCCCGCCGTGCTCCGGGAATGGTCGCCATGTCAGCCCCCTCAGAACGTGCGTCCACGCGGCCCCGGATCGGGCGGTGGCGGACCGATGTCCTCCGGCCGGGGCGTGACGGGCGGACGGGAGGACGCGATCCCCTCGTCCTGGTCGGTCTCGCTCAGACGGGGTGCGGGCGGACGGACCCGCTCACCGGCGGGGAGCGCCTCGGGGCCGCCGTCACCGGCCCCCTCCCGGCCCGCGGAGATGTCGGACGAGGCCTTGAGGACGCGTCCGAGCGCGAATCCGGCGACGGCCGCACCGGCCAGGAAGGCGACGGGCCTGCGCCGCGCGAAGCTCCTGGCCTCCTCCACCAGGCCCTCCATGCCGCGTTCGTCCAGGAAGTCGGCGGCTCCGCGGCCGCTGTGGGCGATCTGGCGCACGGCACCGCTCACCGGGGAGCCCTGCTCCCCGCTGTCCGCCATGGACGACAGCTCCTCGGACCACTGGCGCAGGTTCTGCGACGTGCGCCGGGTCTGTTCGTGGACTTCCTCACGCAAGCGGGTCTGGACGTCGTCGGCGACGTGCCGGGCCTCGGTCCGGGCCTCGTCGGCCAGGGAGCGCACCTGGTCCCCCGCGGTGGAGGCGACCTCGCCCGCCGCCCCGCGGGCGGTGTCGGTCAGGCGGCCGCCCGTGCCCCCGGGGCCGTCTCTTCCCTCGTGTGAGTGCATCGCCAAGCCTCCTTGGAGTCGGCCTGTTGCTCGGTTGGCACCGCGACTACCCCGGCTCCACCCGGTCATGCACACCGAGGCGCCGCACTTCACACAGGCCCTCACCCCCGGTCCCGGGGGGGCGCGGAGGGCACCCGGACAACCGTGTCGTCGTCTTCCGGTCACCGCCCCGGGCGCGGGGCGCGGACCGGCCTCCGCGGAACGCCTCGCGCGGAGGTTGGGTCACCGTGTCCCCGCGGGGCCCGGGGAACCGGTCGGGCGCGGCGTCGCGCGCCGTCGCCGGGTTCGGGGAAGCCGGTCGGCCGCGGCGCTGTCGCATCGTCGCGGGGTGGGGGTGAGCCGGTCGGCCGCCGCGTCACACGGGGTCCGGGAAAAGCCGTGGCCGCCCCGGAATCCGCGTGCTAGCTTGGGCGGAATTTCCCTCCGGAACCGCTAATGCCACCGCCATCAGGGGGCTGGTCGGAGCCGCGACGTCCCTCGACCAGGAAAACGCCCATGCCCGTGGAGAGAACCGCCGAATCGTCATTGTTCCTGCGCTACACCTCCTTCGCCCTTCTCGGCGCTTCGGCCGATTTCCTTTTCGGCGCGGTTTTCGTCACCATCCTCCTGGAACGCGGGGCGGACCCGTGGCTGCTGGGACTGATGCTCGGTTCCACGAACCTGGTGGCCCTGTTGGTGGAGGCGCCCAGCGGCGCGCTCGGCGACCGCTACGGCCACCGCAGACTGCTGACGGTGGGGTTCGCCGTGTGGGGCACGGGCTTCGTGCTGACGGGGTACGCGGACGGGCTCGCGCTGACGCTCGCGTCCATGTACCTGTGGGCGGTCGGCTTCCACCTCCAGTCCGGGACGCTGGTCGCGCTCGTGGTCAACCGGATCGGCGACCGCGACCGCCCCGCGCGGATCGCGCGGACGGTGCGGTTCGTCCAGGTGGCGGGCAACAGCGGCGCGGTGCTGGGGGCCGCCTCGGTGATGGTGGCGGGCACCTGGCTGTCCGCGGACGCCCTGGTGCTGGTGAGTGGCCTGATGCTGGTGGCACTGGCGGCGCTGGCCCCGGTGTGCTTCCCCCACTCCCCCGGCCAGCCGGGGCGCCCGCTCACCGCGATCGTCCGGGAGTCGGCCGTACTGGTGGCGAGCAGGCGTTTCGTGCCGCTGGTGGCCCTGTCGGCGGCGTCGGTGTCGGGGCTGACCGCCCTCGTGCTCTCCTGGCAGCCGATGCTCGCGGCCGAGCACGGCGTGGACGTGCGGCTCAACGGCCTGGTGCTGCTGCTGATGATGGCGGCCATGGCGGCGGGTTCGGCGTGTTCGCGGTTCGTGGGGCGCGGCCGGCCGCACGTGTGGGCACCCGTCTTCGCGGCGTCCTCGGGCCTGCCCCTGGGGCTGGCGGCGCACGGGGCCGTGCCGCTGGTGGCGGGGCTGGTGGCGGCCGAGTTCCTGCTGGGACTGGCCGTGGTGCTGTCGCACGTGTGGCAGCAGACGATGTTCTCCGACGCCAACCGCAACACCATGTCCGCGATGCTGGGGATGGTGGGCAACGCGGCGAGGATGCTGACCATGCTGGCGTTCGGGTGGCTGTGGGAGCTGTTCGGGCTGGACTGGACGGTGACGGCGGTGGTCGGGTTCGGGGTGGCCGCGGCGCTGGCGACCGTTCTGCTGTCCCGGCGGTTCCCGGAGTCGACGCGGTTGGTCGAGGGCTCGGACGAGGGCGGGGGCGAAGGGTCCCCGGACGAACCGGAACTGGACGGGACGGGCGGATAGCGGCCCGAAGGGACGGGCCGCGGGCGGAAAGCACGGATATCGGAGGCACCGTTCGCGAGCCTTTCCCGACGGAACGGAAACGGGAGAACCCAACCCCTCTTTCCTCCGCCCTGGATAATCATCGTGTCCCATGTCACATAAATCTCCGGGCGAACCGCCATATCGCGTTTCGGGGCGGGTTCGGTCGAACTCCGGAAAACGCGCGCCGGTAGCATTTCCCGGACACGGGAGGCGCGGCCCGGGCAGCGGTGCGCTCGCGGGTGCCGCGGGGCGGCCGGAGCCACGGGGGACGGGGACGCCGCCGCGCCTTCGCCGGACCGGCCGAGGACGAGGAGAGGGACCTTGACTTCCTCTCCTGCCTGAAGGCAGGAGATTCCGGAACCACCTACCGGTGGTTCGAGGCCAACGCCTCGTCACGGGTCGCCCCGTGGCCTTCCTGATTCGTCGCCGATCGCCCCGTCCGGGAGGACTCCCGTTGAGGTCTCACACCAGCTCCACAGGCAACAACCGCCAGCCCGGCGGCTTCGAGATTGAGCGCCGCGTTCACATCACGGTCATGGACCACCCCACAACTGGGGCACGTCCACTCCCGTACACGCAGCGGCAACGACGTGTGCACGTACCCGCACCCAGGCGTCGAGCACGACTTGGAGGAGGGGAAGAACCGGTTCACCACGACCAGGTCCCGCCCGTACCAGGCGCACTTGTACTCCAGCATGGTGCGCAGCTCGCGCCAGGCCGCGTCCGAGATCGCCCGGGACAGCCTCCTGTTCTTGACCAGGTTGCGCACGGCCAGGTCCTCGATCACGACCACTTGGTTCTCGCGGACGAGTCGAGTGGAGAGCTTGTGCAGGAAATCCCGACGCCGGTCGGTGATGCGGGCGCACGCCCGCGCCACCTTCCGCCGGGCCCGGTCCCGGTTCGCACTGCCCTTGGCCTTGCGGGCCAGCGCACGCTGCGCCTTGGCCAGCCTGGCCCGGTCGCGTCGCTCGTGGCGGGGGTTGGCCACCTTCTCCCCGGTCGACAAGGTCACCACGGAGGTGATTCCGGCGTCGACACCTACCGCGTCGCGGATGGCCGGGGCCGATGTGATGGTGTCCTCGCACAGCAGGGACACGAACCAGCGCCCGGCCGCATCGCGCGAGACCGTCACCGTCGATGGACGGGCCCCTTTTGGCAGGGGCCGCGACCACACGATGTCCAGGGGTTCGGCCATCTTGGCCAAGGTCAGGTGGCCGTCGCGGTAGCGGAACGCGGACCGGGTGTACTCCGCCGAGGCCCGGGACGTCTTCTTCGACTTGAACCGCGGATACCGCGCACGCTTGTCGAAGAAGTTGCGAAAGGCGGTGTGCAGGTGGCGCAGCGTCTGCTGGAGCGGGACGCAGGAGACCTCGGTGAGGAAGGACAGCTCCTCGGTCCTCTTCCAGGCGGTGAGCATGGCCGAGGTGTGGGAGTAGCCCACCCGCTCCCGGCGCTGGTTCCAGGCGGCGCTGCGTTCGGCCAGGGCGCGGTTGTAGACCAAGCGCACGCACCCGAACGTGCGCGACAGCTCGGCCGCCTGCGCATCACTCGGGTAGAAGCGGTACCGAAACGCCCGCTTCACGCTCTTGCTGGTCATGGCACACACCGTAGCGACCGCCCTGCGATCGCGTGAGGCGAATCCAACAGAAAATCACGAGAAGGGAGAGGGCGTGTCCTCCCCGCCCTGAAGGACGGGTATCCACGCCCAACAAACAGATGAGCCTGGCAGAGCTTCTGCGGGAGCGCCCGATCGTACAGGCGCCCATGGCGGGCGGGGCCGCCACGCCCGCGCTGGTGGCGGCCGTGGCGGGAGCGGGCGGAACGGGTTTCCTCGCCGCCGGGTACCTGACCCCCGAGGTCCTCGCCGACCAGCTCGGGGCGGTGCGCGACGCCGGGGTCGGCGCGTTCGGGGTGAACGTGTTCGTGCCGGGCCCGCCCTCCGACCCCGAGGTGGCGGCGTCCTACCGTTCCGACCTGGAGTCCGAGGCCGAGCGGTACGGGACGCCGGTCGGCGCCCCGATGCGCGACGACGACGCGTGGGCGGCCAAGATCGACCTGCTGGCGCGGGCGGCCGTGCCGGTGGTGAGCTTCACCTTCGGCTGCCCGGAGGCCGCCGTGCTGGAGCGGCTGCGCGCGGCGGGCAGCGCCACGGTGGTCACCGTGACCACGGCCGGGGAGGCGCGCGAGGCCGTGGCCCGCGGGGCCGACGGGGTGTGCGCGCAGGGCACGGAGGCCGGGGGTCACCGCGGCGCGTTCGACCCGGTCGGGAACGGCGGTCTGCCGCTGCGGGAGCTGCTGGCGGACGTGGTCGGCGCGGTGGAGGTACCGGTCATCGCCGCCGGGGGGATCATGACCGGGGCCGACGTGGCCCGGGTCTTGGACTCCGGTGCCGCCGCCGCGCAGCTGGGCACGGCGTTCCTGCGCTGTCCCGAGAGCGGCGCCAATCCGGTCCACAAGGCCGCGCTGGCCGATCCCGCGTACACCGGGACGGCCGTGACGTGGGCTTTCACCGGCCGTCCGGCGCGGGGCCTGGCCAACAGGTTCATCGCCGAGCACCCGCGGAGGCCCTCCGCCTACCCCGAGATCCACCACATGACGAAGCCGCTGCGCGCGGCCGCCGCCCGGGCCGGGGACCCCGGCGGCATGGCGCTGTGGGCGGGAGAGGGGTTCCGGGCGGCCAGCGACGATCCCGCGGCGCTGGTCGTGGAGCGGCTGCGCCGCGAGGCCGCGGAGGCGGGCCGGAGGGTCTGAGGGACGAGGGGTTCGGGGGGCGCGGGGCGGGCCCAAAGGCCCGAGGGCCGCGGGGATGGACCCGAACACGGAACCGGCCCCGGGCGTGGCGCCCGGGGCCGCGGAGTGCGCCGGTGCGCGGTGCCGCTCAGGCGGGCGCGTAGGTGAGGCAGTCGGCCTGCCGGTGCACGTACCCGACGGAGATGGCCGGGGCCTGGCACTCCAGCTGGACGTTGTGCTCGCAGTTCGACATCTTGCAGGCGCCGACCTGGCCCGTGGCGACGGGATCGCCACCTTGGTCACCGGCGTCGAAGAAGGTGTCGCACTGGGCGTGGGAGGAGTTCCCCACGGTGATGGCCAGTGCGTGACAGGAGTGGTCGGTGTTGTAGGCGCAGGCGTCCACCTGGCACGAGTTCACCACGGGCATGTCCATCGCGTTTCCCCCCAGAGCATCGACGGCGCGTTCGAGGCTGCCAGACGGGACGTCCGGCTTCCAGGACACCGCCTCGTGTCACCGCGAGCGGGACGGAGTGTTGACGAAGGCTTGGCACGGAGGCGACCCGGAGCACGGTCCGGCCAGGTTGGACCGGTCGTGGCCGCCGTTGCACTCCTCGAACACCGCGAACCCGGGATCGCGGCCGAGCGCCTGGCCGAGGTCCTGGGTTCCTGAACCCGGGACGGGCGCCGGGGCTCCCGCCGATCCGGCCGCCATCCGCATCCGCTCCGGCGTGGACGGACGTGCGGTGTCCTTGACGGACGCCGCCCGGTGCCGCGCGGCGGGCGCGACCGGTTGCGGACAGCACGGATCCAACCGGGCGACTGTCCGCTTCTGACCAGGTGGTTCGCGCCAGCCACCGTTCGGCTCCCCGTCACCTACCAGTCGGTAACAATTGGACCCGTGCGGCGCCCCGGCTCTGGAGACTGTGACCACGGACACTCTAGGGTTCCGCCATGGGTGTAATGCGTAAGCGTGTCCTTGTTCGCGTACTTCTGGGCTTCCTCGCCGCGGTCGTGGTGCTGGCCCTGGTCGGCGCGCTCCTGGGGATATGGACCGTCCGGAGGTCGTTCCCGGAGACCTCCGGAGAACTCACGCTCCCGGGGCTGGAGTCCTCCGTCACCGTGCTGCGCGACGAGCACGGCGTCCCCCACGTCTACGCGGACAACACCCACGACCTGTTCATGGCGCAGGGCTTCACGCACGCCCAGGACCGCTTCTGGGAGATGGACTTCCGCCGCCACGTCACGGCCGGGCGCACCGCCGAACTGTTCGGCCCCGACCAGGTGACAACCGACGTCTACCTGCGCACCATGGGCTGGCGGCACGTGGCCGAGCAGGAGTACGAGCTGCTCGCCCCGGAGACGCGGGCGCACCTCGACTCCTACGCGGCCGGGGTCAACGCCTGGCTGGCCGAGAACGACGGCACCGAGGCCAGCCTGGAGTACGGGCTGCTCTCCGTGCTCAACGGCGGCCACGAGATCGAGGAGTGGACGCCGGCCGACAGCCTCGCCTGGCTCAAGGCCATGGCCTGGGACCTGGGCGGCAACATGACGGAGGAGACCGAGCGCGCCCAGCTGCTCGACGCCGGGATGACCCGCGAGCAGATCGAGGTGCTGTACCCGGCCTACCCCCACGAGGAGCACCTGCCCATCACCGACACCGACGAGCACGGTCAGGCCGGGGCCGACGGGGAGTCCGGGGCCTCCGACGAGGCGGACCTGCGGGAGGCGGACGAGCGGCGCGCCCCCGAGCTGCCGGGGGAGGTCGTCCCCGCGCTGACCGAGGTGGCCGCCGCCGCGGCGTCACTGCCCTCGATGCTCGGCCCCAGCACCAGCCCCGACCTGGGGTCCAACTCGTGGGTGGTCGGAGGCGAGCACACCGAGAGCGGGCTGCCCCTCCTCGCCAACGACCCCCACCTGGGCGCGTCGATGCCCTCCACCTGGTACCAGATCGGCCTGCACTGCACCGAGCTCACCGAGGCGTGCCCCTACGACGTCAGCGGCTTCAGCTTCTCCGGCCTGCCCGGTGTGATCATCGGGCAGAACGAGTCGATCGCGTGGGGGTTCACCAACCTCAACCCCGACGTCATGGACCTGTACGTGGAACGGATCGAGGGCGACGGCTACGTGGTCGACGGCCGGACCAGGCCGCTGGAGACCCGTGAGGAGACCGTCCGGGTCGCGGGCGGCGAGGACGTCGACATCGTCGTGCGCTCCACCCACCATGGGCCGCTGCTGTCCGACACCGCCGCGGGCGCGAACCTGGAGGCGCTGGCGGAGGAACCGGAGCTGGAGGGCGCGGAGGAGGGCGAGTACGCCGTCGCCCTGCGGTGGACCGCGCTCCAGCCGGGCACGACCGCGGACTCGATCTTCGCTCTGAACCGGGCCCGCGACTGGAACGACTTCCGTGAGGCGGCCAGCCGGTTCGAGGCCCCCGCGCAGAACCTCGTCTACGCGGACGGGGAGGGGAACATCGGCTACCAGGCCCCCGGCCTGGTGCCGGTGCGCGGCGAGGGCGACGGCCGCTACCCGGCGCCCGGCTGGGACTCCGCCTACGACTGGGAGGAGTACCTCCCCTTCGAGGAGCTGCCGAGCGTGTACAACCCCGAGTCGGGCGTCATCGTCACCGCCAACCAGTCGGTCGTGGACGCCGACTACGAGCACATGCTCACCGGTGACTGGGACTACGGGTACCGGTCCCAGCGGATCAACGACCTGCTCACCGAGGCGATCGGCGAGGGGCCGGTAACCGGTGAGGACATGTCGCGCATCCACATGGACTCCTTCCACGGCGGCGCGGTCGAGGTCGTGCCGCACCTGTTGGAGGCGGACGTCGACGGGGTCACGGCCCAGGCCCGGGAACAGCTGCGGGAGTGGGACCTGTTCACCGGAACCGACTCCGCCGGGGCCGCGTTCTACCAGGCCACCTGGCGTCACCTGCTGCCGCTGCTGTTCGACGAGCTGGAGCCGCTGACCATGAGCGGCAGCTCGCGCGGGATGTACGTGGTGGGGCAGCTGCTGGAGGACCCCGATTCGGACTGGTGGCGGGGCGCCGAGGCCAGCGGGCGCGAGGAGGTGCTGGCCGCGGCGATGGACGCCGCCGCCCAGGAGCTGACCGAGCTGCTGGGAGAGGACCCCGCCGACTGGCGCTGGGGGGACCTGCACACCCTGACCGCGACCCACGAGTCGTTCGGAACGTCGGGCATCGGTCCGGTCGAGTGGCTGTTCAACCGGGGCCCGGTGGAGAGCTCGGGCGGGGCCAGCATCGTCAACGCCACGGGCTGGGACCCGACCGCGGGGTACGCGATCACGGCGGTGCCGTCGATGCGGATGGTGGTGGACCTGGCCGACCGCGACGCGTCGACCTGGGTCCACCTGACCGGCAACTCCGGACACGCCTTCCACCCCAACTACGACGACCAGCTGGAGCCGTGGAGCCGGGGTGAGACCCTGCCGTTCGCGGTCACCGAGGAGGCCGTGCGCGCGGCCGCCACGGACGAACTGGTCCTCAACCCCTAGACGGAGCCGTCCGGAATCGGCGCGGGTGGAGACCACGGGGTTCCACCCGCGCCGGTCCTGCTCCTGGCGTCGCGGTGGGAGCCCGACGCGGCGCCAGGAACAGGACCGTTCCCGGACGACCCGGCACACCCGTCCCGTCAGACCCGCTCAGCGCGCCCAGCGCGTCCGTCCCAGCACTCCCCTCAGGTCTGTCAGGCGCCTCCGTTCCAGCAGTCCCGTCAAAACCATCCGTCGCGGCCGTCACGCCGAACCTGGGCGCCCGGCGCGCTGGCCCGGGGCACCCGCGCACCACCGCCGGTCAGACCGGGTCGGACGACCGCAGCGGAAAGCTCACCCCGGTCATCTCCTCCGACAGCGCCCACAGGCGCTTGGCGGCGCGGCCGTCCCAGGCGGCCTCGCTCCGGCTGGACAGGGCGGGGGCGCCGCGCGTGCCACCCATGGCCTTGGGGCCGGCGAAGGCCGCGCCGGGCACGTCCTGGGTGGCGGCGAAGATCGTGGGGAGGGCGCCGTTGGCGGCGCTCTGGGCGAAGACCCTGTTGCCGAGCATGAGGGCCGCCCTGGAGACCGGGTTGACCCCGTGGCTCTGGAGGTTGGTGGCGGCGTAGCCGGGGTGGGCGGCGGTGGAGAGCACGGGGGAGCCCACCGCCTCCAGGCGGCGCTGGAGCTCCAGCGTGAACAGCAGGTTGGCGAGCTTGGACTGGTTGTAGGCCCGGTAGGGCGTGTAGCCGCGGTCCAGGTTGACGTCGTCGAAGTCGATGCCCCGGGCCATGCGGTGCATTCCGGAGGAGAGGGTGACCACCCGTCCCGTGACGTGTTCCAGGAGCAGGTTGGTCAGGGCGAAGTGGCCGAGGTGGTTGACGCCGAACTGCGTCTCGAACCCGTCCTTGGTCACGCCCTTGGCGACCGCCATGACGCCCGCGTTGTTGATGAGCAGGTGGAGGTCGCCGCTCCAGGCCTCGGCGAAGGCGCGCACGGACGCCAGGTCCGCCAGGTCCAGGTGGCGTACCTCGGTGTCGCCCCACACTCCGGCGGCCTCGGCGCGCCCCTTGGCCACGTCGCGCACGGCCATCACGACGCGCGCGCCCGCACGGGCCAGGACGCGCGTGGTCTCGATGCCCAGGCCGCTGTTGGCTCCGGTGACGACCGCCGTACGGCCGCTCAGGTCGGGGATGCTGACCGCTGTGGTGTCCATTGCGCCACGGTAGGCGAGCGCACCCGGGCTGTCCATGGTGACCGCGGAGACCGTGACACCCCTGGGCCGTCCGCAGCACTCACAGCAGCCGCGGACACCACGGCGACCACAACACCCCGGGCTGTCCCCGGCGCCCCGGGCCGTCCCCGGGCTGTCCATGGCGGACACGAGGACCACGGGGGCGTCGGTCTATCCTGGTCTCCATGGCCGACCGCCCCTACCACCACGGAGACCTGCGCGCCGTCCTGCTCGCCAACGCCGAGCGCGCCCTGGCCGAACGGGGGCAGGCCGCGCTGTCCCTGCGCGAGATCGCCCGCGAGTCGGGGGTCAGCCACGCCGCGCCGGGTCGCCACTTCCGGGACAAGCAGGCGCTGCTGGACGCGCTCGCGCTCAGCGGCTTCGAGCGCCTGACCGAACGGTTGGAGGCGGCCGAACCCGAGGCGGGCGACGCGCGGCTCCGTGTTCTCGCCCTGGCCAGGGCCTACGTGGGGTTCGCGGTGGAGCACGCCGCGCTGCTCGACCTCATGTACGCGCGCAAGCACGACCCCGACGTCTCCGAGCAGCTGTACGCCGCCGTGGGGCGGCTGCTCGAACGGGTGATGCGCCCCATCCTCGACGCCCAGGCCGCCGGGGAGATCGCGGGCGGCACCCCGGAGGCCGTCACGATGACCGTGTCCGCCGCGATGCACGGCCTGGTCGCGCTCACGGCCACGTCCTCCCCCGAGGAGATCGACGCCAAGCTCGCGGACATGGTCGGGGTGCTCTTCGAGGGCCTCGGGCCGCGCTGACGTCCGGGTCCCGAACCGGACGGGCGCCCCATACGTCCCATGGGCGAGGTACCCCCGGGGCGGAAGGCCCCCGAGACAGAAGAAGGCCCCCGATGGAGTTCTCCGGTGACTTCGAGACCCACCTGACCCTCGACGCGACCGCCCCCGGGCTCGTCGCGGAGGCGGCGGAGTGGGCGCGCGAGCACGGGCTCAAGTTCACCCACATCGAGCTGGACCGGGGCGAGTCCCCGTCACAGCCGATGGTCACCTACCACTCCGACGGGAGCACCCTGGCGCGGGAACTCGCGGTTGCGAAGCGGTGGGCGGCCCTGCTGGCCGAAGCCGGGTTCGCGGTCACCCGCACCAAGGTGGAGGTGTCCCGCCGGGCCGCCGGGGTCCCCCGGGACCGGGAGGAGGCCGGACGGCTGCCGGAGTCGTGCTACTTCGAGACGCACGTCAAGCTCCTGCTCCCCGCGTCGGCCGACCTGGCGGCCCTGTCCGCGATCGTGGAACCCCACCGCGCCCGGACGTCACGCAACGCGCGCAGGGTGCGCGACGACGGCTTCCAGGAGCGGTTCGTCACCCAGCGGTGCTCACGTGTGGGCCACGAGGAGGCCGACCGGTTCGAACACGCGCTGTTGAAGTCCCTGGAGAGGGCCGGGATGACCTTCGAGGACAAGAAGGGGTGGCAGCCCAGGGTCCTGTCGGTCGAGCGGGAGTTCGTCGTCCACGACACCGCCCTGTCCGTGGACGCGGGGTGGATGGACGCCGCCCCGGTCCGCGACGCCGACGAGGTTCCGCCGAGCGTGTACGCGCCGGACAGCTACCGACAGCGCCCGCCCGGCACCTACGTGCCCAACACCGACGGCCCCGAGGCGAGTCATGGCAAGGTGTTCGACCCCGCGCTCAAGCACCTGGACGACGCCTACCGGGCGGGTGAGCCGGTGTTCACCGATCCCGGCCTGGGCTCCCGCTGGTGGGGGGCCAACCGGCTGGCTATGGAGCTGGCCCTGCGCGCGATCGCGGGCACACCGTGGCGGGACGGCCTCATGCTGCGCGGCAGCATGCTCATGCCGGTGTGGGTGGGGGACGCCGCCCGGCGCCCCCGGGACCTGGACTTCGTGGTGCTCCCGGCCGAGACCGCCCCGTTCGGGGACCCGGCCGACCGCATGTTCGCGGACGTGGTGGAAGCCGTCACGGGGGCGTCCGCGCGGGGGATCTCCTTCGACGCCGGGGGCGTGCGGCTGGAGAGCATCTGGACCTACGAGCGGGCGCCGGGCCGCCGCGTGGTCGTCCCGTGGCGGGCCGAGGGCCTGCCCCCGGGCACCGTGCAGATCGACGTGGTGTTCAACGAGTCGCTGCCCGAGCCGCCGGTGGCGGTGTCGGTGGCGGGGGCGGACGTGCTGGCGGCCGGGGCGGAGCTGTCCCTGGCCTGGAAGGTGCTGTGGCTGTACACGGACACCTACCCGCAGGGCAAGGACCTCTACGACGCGGTCCTGCTGGCCGAGAGCGCGCGGCCCTCGCGCGAACTGCTCGTCGGCGTGCTGCGCCCCGAACTGGGTGACCGGGCCGAGACCGTGGACGAGCGCTTCCTACGCGAGGAGGGCAGCCTCGACTCCGAGGAGTGGGACGACTTCGTCAGCGACTGCCCGTGGGTGGAGGGCGACGCCGGGGAGTGGGTGGACCGCTTCGAGGCGGCGATGGCCCCGGTGTTCCGGGGGGAGTGAGCGGGCTCTGGAAGGAGCGCGGGCTCTGGAAGGAGCGCGGGCTCCGGGAGGAGCGAGCGGGCTCCGGGAGGAGCGCGGGGACCGCCCCGTTTTTTCGGGGGCGGTCCCCGCGTCCGCGGGCAGGGCGTGGGGTGAGACGGTGTGCGGGCACGTCGAGGTGGGCGGGCTCGGGGGACCCCCCGTTTTCCAGCAAACCGCGATCGGCCCTCACTCCGCCAGCCCCGTTCCGTACCTGTGCACAACCTCCGGCCGGGGTGGAACGCGTGCCGTGCCCGGGGCCTCGGACCGACCGGGCACGGACCGATCGGACACAGGCTGGCCAGGTACGGACCAACCGGTCAGGCACAGACTGACCAGGCACGGACCGACCGATCGGACACAGTCCGACCGGTCAGGCCGGACGGACGAACGGGTCGGCGGGCGGGTCGTAGGCGGTCTCCTCGTCCAGCAGCCACACCCACTCCGGGCGCCACTCGGGGGTACGGCCGGCCATCTCCGCGGCGACGTCCCCCACCCACACACCGACGCCGAGGGCGGACTCCGTCGACCACTCCGGCCGGTGGTCGTAGGCCCGGTCGACCTCCACCGCGTCGGGGGTCGCCCGGGCGCGCAGGAAGAACCACATGCCGTGCTCGGGGTGGCCTTCGACCCGGCGCAGCTCGTAGTCGCGGTGGCCGCGAGGCTCCTCCTGGATCCGGTTGCCCTCGGCGTCCACCAGCGTGGACTGGCTCTGGCTGTTCCCACCGGTGATCGTGTAGACCACTTCGCCTCCGTGCTCGGCGGCCAGGCCGCGCAGGAAGTCGCCCAGCTCGCGCAGCGGTCCGGTCTCCCCGGGTACGGGCCGCGGCCTCTCCGCGGCCGTCCGCATAACGGACTCCACTAGGACCGACCACTCCTGGTCGCTGAGCACGCGGGTCCGGCCGCGTTCGGCCGGCTTCTCCGTCCCAGCGGGAAGCGGCGCGACGGGGCGGCCGTCCCCGGAGATCCCGGCGGCGCGGAGGACGCCGGTGGCCGCGGCGGTGTCGAAGGGCATCGGGTCCAGGAAGCCGAAGTCGACCGTTCCTCCCTCGACGGTGTGCTTCACCCGGGTGTAGAGCCGCTCCCCCAGGTCGTCGAAGGGGTCGTCACCCTCGTCGGGACGCGGGCCCCCGGTCACCGACACCACCTCGTTGACGAAGGCCAGGAGGTGGTGGGTGGCCTCCTCCGGGCCGACGAAGGCGGACAGGCGCATCCCCAAACCGTCCTCGTCCACCTGGTCGTGGTAGGTCGAGCGCGCCCACGTCCCGTCCTCCCACCAGTACACGAAGCCGATGGGGACGCCGCTCTCCAGTCGGGAGATCCACTCCCAGGGGAGCCACTCCGGGGCGTCCGCGTACGGATTGACCGGGGGCCCAAAAGCACTGTCGGTCCTCCCGGCCCGGTCCCAGCCGATGATCAGGTACCGGCCGCCCTCGACACGGGCCATCCGCCACCAGTTGCCGTCACCGTCCTGGAGGAGCAGGACACCGTCGTCCTCGACCCGGTGCCCCTCCGTCCAGACGGGGCCGAAGCCGGTGGACAGCGCGATCCTCAACGCTCCGAGCGTCCGGAGCACCTCGGGGCGCGGCAGGTCCTCGGGGCGTCCGGGGCTGTGGAATCCAGATGGCACGGGCTCTCTCCTGGGGATCGGGGACGGTGGGAACCGGGGATGGTGAGGACTTCATCCCATGTGCCTCCGACACTCCGCGCGAGGAGAAGGTTCGGCGCGGCTGCGGAGGCACGCCGGGGAAAGTGCTGGCGGCACTGTCGGCGAGGACACCGATGGGAGCGCTGACTAGCCTGTGGCCATGCGGGAGATCCGGAAAGAACCGCGCGGGTGGACCCGTCCGGCCTTCGAGGCCGTGCTGTGGGCCCTGCTGGGCGCGCTGATCGTGGTCGAGCTCTCCGGGGCCCGCGACCGGCCCCCGGTCCTCGAAACGTGCCTCCTGCTGCTCGCCCTGGCCGTCGCGGCGCTCCTGTCCCGTCCCCTGCCGTCCGTCTCCCTGGGCGTCGTGCTCGCCGGAGCCGTCCTACAGACGTCCGCCTCGGCCCTCCTGACGATGGAGACCTCCGTGTTCACGCCCTGGCTGGCCGTGGCGGTGCTGGCGCTGCTCACCGGCCTGCGTTCGGAACGTGTGCGCCCGGTGGTGGCGATGGTGGTCGTGGCGTGCTCGTTCACCCTCGTCCTGCACCTGTCGGCGGGGCTGGTGTCCGGCACCGGCGTCCGGGCGTTCCTGTCCGACTCCGTGGACTGGCTGGGCGTCGTCCTCACCATCGCGCTGAGCACGCTCACCCCGTGGCTGTTCGGCCGCTACCAGCGCCTGCGCCGCCGGGTGTGGCGGGGCGGCTGGGAGATCGCCGAACGCATGGAGCGGACCCGCGCGGCCGAGGCCGACCGCGCCCGCCTGCGGGAGCGCGCCCGGATCGCGACCCGGATGCACGACTCCCTCGGCCACGACCTCGCGCTGATCGCGGTGCGCGCGGCGGCCCTGGAGATGACCGCCCGGGAGGACTCCGAGCAGAGCCGGGCCGCCGGTGAGCTGCGCACGGCGGCGCACGAGGCCAACCTGCGGCTGCGGGAGATCATCGGTGTGCTGCGCGAGAGCGGTGACGGTGACGGTGGCGACGACCCCGGCGAAGCCGTTTCCGGACCGGGCGCGATCGGTCCGGGCCCGGGCGGATGGAACGCGGGCGGATGCGACGCGGGCACAACGAACACGGGAGTACCGGACGCGGGCGAACCGGGCACGAGCGAACCGGACGCGGGCGAGTCGGTGGCGGCCCTGGTGCAGCGCGCCTCGGACGCCGGTATGCGGGTCCGGCTGCTGCGGGAGGGCCCCGACCCGGACCCCGCCGCCCCGGGCGGCGGCGTCGTGCACCGGGTGGTCCAGGAGGCGCTGACCAACGCGGCCAAGTACGCGCCGGAGGCGGAGGTGACCGTGCGGGTGGTCCGCGAGGCCGACCGGACCCGGGTGTCGGTCAGCGACACCGGACCGCCCGGGGCCGTGCGGACGGTCCTGCCCGCGCGGAGCGGGGGCGGGTCCGGCCTGGCCGGGCTGCGTGCGCTGGTGGAGGAGCTCGGCGGGAGCTTCGCCGCGGGCGGGGAGGAGGGCGCGGGGTTCGCCGTCCGGGCGACCGTGCCCGACCCCGGCGCCGAGGGCGGTGCGGAGGACCCCGGGGAGTCGGAGACGCACCGCGCCCACAGCGAGGCCCGCGACCGCGCGCGGCGTCGGCTGGTGGCCGCGGTCGCCGTTCCGGCCGCGCTGGGGCTGGGCCTGGCCGCGGTCGGTCTGGGCCTGCTGTCCTGGGTGGGCGTCAACACCGTGCTGTCTCCGGAGCGGTACGGGCGGTTGACCGTGGGGGACGACCGGGAGCGGGTGGAGGAGGTGCTCCCCCGGTTCTCCTACCCCGAGCACTCGGTGTCGGCCCGGGCCTCCGAACCGCCCGCGCCGCCGGGTACCCGCTGCCTCTTCTACCTGTCCCGGTACGAGAACGGGCTGCCGCCGGTGTACCGGCTGTGCTTCGAGGACGGTGTCCTGGTCGCCAAGGACGAGCTCCACCGGACCGAATGACCGGGCGCCCCAGTAGGGTGTCGGCGTGAACGCGACAGACGGCGCCGGGGTGCTGCGCCTCGTCCTCGCCGACGACGAGGCCATGATGCGCGCCGGACTGCGCGCGATCCTGTCGGCGGCGCCGGGGATCGAGGTGGTGGGCGAGGCCGGGGACGGCGCCGCCGCCGTGGCACTGGTCGCCGAGCACCGTCCCGACATCGCGCTGCTGGACGTGCAGATGCCCGGAACGGACGGCCTGGCCGCGACGGAGGTCATCACCCGGGAGCACCCGGGGACGGCGGTCGTCATCCTCACCACGTTCTCCGAGGACGCCTACATCGCGCGGGCCCTGTCCGGGGGCGCCAGCGGGTTCGTGCTCAAGAGCGGGGACCCCCGGCAGCTGGTGGAGGGGCTGCGCGCGGTCGCGGAGGGCGGGGCGTACCTGTCGCCGGAGGTGGCGCGCCGGGTGATCGACGAACTGGACGCCTCCGGGGGGCGGCTGTCCCGCGCGTCGGCGGCGCGCGAACGCGTCGGGCGGCTCACCGAACGCGAACGCGGGGTGCTGGCGCTGGTCGGCCAGGGGTGCTCCAACGACGAGATCGCCCGCCGCCTGGCCATCGCCCCGGGCACGGTCAAGGTGCACGTGGGGTCGATCCTCACCCGGCTCGACGTGCGCAACCGGGTGCAGGCCGCCGTCGTGGCCTACGAGGCCGGGCTGGTCTGAGCCGGACCGGCCTGAGGCCGCGGTCCGCTCCCGGCCCGGTCCGCTCCCGGCCCGGTCCGCTCCCGATCCGGTCCCGGAGCGCTGGACGAGGGGCCGTCCACGGGCAACAGCTGTCCGCGGGTGCCACTCGGCCCGGGGCCCGGGTCCATGGGCGCGGGTCCGCAGGTCGTCCACAGGCAGGGTTCGGGGCTGGCGGCGGGGGCCTTCGCTGCGGTTCGATGGAATCGGGGGGTCCCCAGGGCTCTCTCCGTCGGCGTGCCCTCACCCCGTTCCCCACGCCCCTACGCCCCCACGCGCCGCTCCCACCGCCCTTCCTACCCCTTTGTGCCTACCCGGCCGCTGCCGTCCAGGAGATGTGCGCGCGGTGCCCCGGCCCGGAGCATGGCTGGCATGAACACCGCCAACTCCGTCCGCGCCAAGCGCGCGGCCGCCTACGGTTCGGCCGCCCTCGTCCTCGCCGCGGCCTTCTCCGTTCCCGCCGCCCTCAACGCGGCCACCGACTCCGGGAGCGTGGTCCTCACCCCGCCCGAACCCACCGGCCCGCACGCCGTCGGCCGGACCGAGCTGCACCTGGTCGACCCCGACCGCGGCCACCCCTGGGTGGAGGAGGCCACCGCACGGGACGTCATGGTCAGCGTCTGGTACCCGGCCGGGGACGGCACCGGCGCCGACGGGGAGGACGACGCCTCCTCCGGGGACCCCGGCTCCGGGGAGGGCACCGGCACCGGCGAACCCGCTCCCTACGTCACGCCCTCCGTCGCCGGGGTCCTCAAGAGCGAGCTGGAGCAGGGAGGACTCCACCGCGACAGCGTCGACTTCGACGCCTTCCGGGTCAACGCCCTCCAGGACGTTCCGGCCGCCGACACGGGCCCGTTCCCCGTGGTCCTCTACTCCCCGGGGATGGAGCAGTCCCGGTTCCTCAACACCCTGCACCTGGAGGAACTCGCCTCCCACGGGTACGTGGTGGCCGCCATGGACCACCCCTACGAGACGCTCGCCGTGGACATGCCCGACGGCCGGGTACTGCGCACGAGCGCCCCCTCCTTCAGCACCGAGGCCCTCAAGGAGGCCCTCGCGGTCCGGCGCGCGGACACCCGCCTGGTCCTGGACGGACTGACCGCGCTCGCCGAGGGCCACAGCCCCGACGCGGGCGGCCATGAGCCTCCCGCGGGCCTGGGCGAGGCGCTGGACCTGGACGCGGTGGGCATGTTCGGCCACTCCGCAGGAGGGCTCACCGCCGCCGAGGTGATGCTGGAGGACGAGCGCGTCGACGCGGGGCTGGACCTGGACGGCACCATCGGCTACCACGTCGGCGATGAGGTGTGGTCGGAGGCCAACCTGCGGGGCGCCGACCGCCCCTTCGCGCTCCTGACGGCGGGGAGGGCCGGGGTCGAGCTCGAACCGCACCACAGCGGGTACAGCGCCGGTTTCCGGACCTTCGTGGACGCCTCCTCGGCCGACGTCCTGGAGCTGTACATGGCCGAGGGCGAGCACTTCAGCTACACCGACCACCAGTGGGTCCTGCCCGGCGTCGACGAGGCCCTCCAGCCGGGCAACCGCGCCTGGCCCGACCTGCTGGAGGGGTCGATCGGCACCGTCGACCCCGAGGACTCCGTCCGGGCGCAGCGCGCCTACGTCACGGCCTTCTTCGACGCCCACCTGCGCGGCGAGCGTGACCCGATCCTGGACGGCCCCTCGCCGGACCTGCCCGCGTTGGAGTTCGTCGACCACGGCCGGTGACCCGCCGGTCCCCCTCTCCCGGGGCCGTCGCCCGCAGGGCGGTGGCCCCGATGGACCCCGACGAACGCCGGTGGGCCGCTCGACACGGCCTGGCCGAGGAGTTCGGTGTGGTGGGGGTCGAGGACCTGCACATCACCAGCATGGTCCGCTCAGCTCGGGGAAGCGTGGACGCCCCGGGCACCGACGTGGCGCAAAAGCGTGGGTTGAACCGTGCGATCGCGGGTGAGGCGTGGGGACGCACCGTCACCCTGCTGGAGTACAAGCTCGCCGACAGGGACGGGCACCTGGTGCGGGTGCCCGCCCCCTACACCTCGCGGCGCTGCTCGCGGTGCCAGGCCATCACCGAGGGCAGCCGGAAGTCGCGGGACCGGTTCGTGTGCAAGGCACCCGAGTGCGGTATGCCGCGCACGCCGACACCAACGCCGCGCGCAACATCGAGCACCTGATCAAGCAACAAGCGCCCCAGGACATTGCGGGTGCCAGGACGTGGAGCCCTCGCCGTCAGGCGGGCTGTGAAGCGTAGACCACCAGCGGCGGACGGATTCCGTTGGCTGGATACTCCCGCCTTCAGGCGGAAGAGGATGTCAAACGTCGCGCACGCGCAGCTCGGTGTGGGCCACGATCTGCGCTGCCAGGGCCCAGCCCACGACCGCGGCGATGTTCACCGGCCCGTCGTGCGGAGCCGTGTAGAAGCCCACGTCGCCGCCCGCGTAGAACTCGATCCCGGCCGTTCCCGGCATGAGCGCCGCGAAGTCGCTGATCATCTGCACCTGGGAGAGCTGCATGACCATCGGCAGCCCCATGAGCAGCAGGAACCCCACGATGAACGTGCCCGGCATGCTCCGCGTCGCCGTGCCGATCCCGACGAACAGCACCGCGAACAGCGCCATGCACACGCCCGCGTTCAGCGACGTCGCCAGGGTCTCGGCGACGTCGGCGGAGGCGTACCGGCCGACGAACACGCTCAGCACCGCGACCGCCGTCACCGTGGCGAGCACGCCCGCCGCGAAGGCCAGTCCGGCGGACACCAGCGTGCGCGCGACCAGCACGGTCCCCCGGGCGGGCCGCCACAGCAGCGTGCTGGTGACGCTGCGGTTGCCGAACTCCCCGGTCGCGGCCAGCGCCGCCATCACCAGCACGGCGATCTGCACCAGGTAGAAGTGCCCCTGCGAGGTGAGCCGCATGAACGCGGCGCCGTCCGCCTCGTCCGGGTTCTCCATGATCCGGGTCCACTCGGTGTAGCCCATGAGCGCGGCGAACACGGCCATGCCCGCCAGCGCGGCGCCGAACGCCCACCACGTGGACCGCAGGGACGACTGCCGGATCCACTCGGCGGCGATCTCCCGGAGCAGGTCCGTCCGGGGGCGGCCCCCGGAGCGGTCGGTCCGCGCCCCCGCCGCCTTCGCCGACCCCGCCGCCCACCCCGGGTTTCCCGGGCTACCGAGGTCTTCCCTCACACCCGTGGCACCCGGCACCTTCGACACACCCGACATGCTCTCCTCACCCCTGTCGTCCGTTCCGTTCCCGCTCCCGCTTCGGGCTCGCGCCCCCTCCTCCTGCCACCGGATCACCGGGACCTCCTGCGTCCCATGCGGCGCAGTCGCCCGGCCGGTTCCGCGGTGCTCCCGGGAGGCGCCGGGTTCCCGGCGGCGGGTCCCGTGTCCCCCTGCGCGGGCCCGGACGCGGGCGCCGCGCTCCCCGGGGCTTCCCGGCCGGAGGCAGCGGGCCCGGAGCGGGCTCCGTACTCGACGGCGTCCCCGGTCAGTTCCAGATAGGCCTCCTCCAGCGAGGCCTCCTCCAACCGGAGCCCGTGGACCCGCGCTCCCGCGGCGTGCGCGTGGTCGCCGACCTCCGCCGCGCCGAGCCCGAACACCCTCAGGCCGGTGCCTCGGGCGTCACCGCCGTCACGGGCGTCACCGGCCGCTCCGACACCCCGAACACCCCTGTCGTCCCAGGTGTCCTCCGCGGCCTCGACCCGCACCGGGGGCCCCAACCGCTCCAGCCGCTCCCGCAGCTTCGCGGCGTCCGGGCTGTACACCAGCACGTGCGTGCGCGACCAGGCCGCGATCACGTCGGAGATCGGCGCGTCCGCGATCAGCCGCCCCCGCCCCACCACGACCAGGTGGTCGGCGACCATCTCCATCTCGCTCATGAGGTGGCTGGAGACGAACACGGTGCGCCCCTCGTCGGCGAGCCTCCGCGTCAGGTCGCGCATCCACCGAACGCCGTCCAGGTCGAGCCCGTTCACCGGCTCGTCGAACAGCAGCACTCCCGGGTCCCCCAGCAGCGCGTCCGCGACGCCCAACCGCTGGCGCATGCCCAGGGAGTAGCCGTGGACCCGCTGGCGGGCGACGCCGGTCAGGCCGACCTCCTCCAGCACCTCGTCCACCCGGCTCCTCGGGATACCGCCGCCCGCGGCCTTCGCGGTCAGGTGGGCGCGGGCGCTGCGCCCGGGGTGGGCAGCGTCCGGCGACAGCAGGGCGCCGACCCGCCGTGTCGGCCGGTCCAGCCGCCCGTACTCCCGGCCGTCGACCAGCGCCTCTCCCGACGTGGGCCGGGCCAGGCCCAGCATCATCCGCATGGTCGTGGACTTCCCCGCGCCGTTGGGCCCCAGGAAGCCCGTCACCCGCCCGGATTCGACGGTGAAGGTGAGTCCGTCCACCGCCGTCCTCCCCCCGTAGCGTTTGGTCAGTTCGCGCACCGTGAGCACGGTTTCCCCTCTCTTCCGCTCTCGTGGTGCACCACGCTAGGAAGAGGGGCCCCGGCCCCGCATCTGTGGTTCGTCAGGGACCGGATACGCACTTGTGCCTACCCGGCGCCGCCGGGGGCCGTTTCGCCGGGGGCCGTTTCGCCGGACCGGCGTTTCGGGTAGGTCCCGTGGGTGACGGCCAACCGATCGAACGGGGGGAGAGGTCATGCGGGCGTCCATCGGCGACTACGTGCGTACGCACGGGGTCGTGAGCACCGAGGGTCAGCACGTCGGGGAGATCGTGGAGGTACGCGGCGCCGACGACGGGCCGCCGTACGTGGTGCGGTTCCCCGACGGAGAGGAACGGCTCGTCTACCCCGGGCCGGAGACGGTGGTGGAGCCCCGGCACCCGGTGGACTGAGGGGCACCGGAGGGGCGGTCGGGTCACCCGGAACGGACAAGTCGCGGGGGAAGCACGCCGGGTCGAGGGGGAGCCGGAGGAGCTGACCGGACCACCGGGGACGCCCCGGGCCTCCGGCCGTGCGGGACGGCCCGCCCCTCGGCCCCCGGGAGCGACCGGGACGGACGGGGTGGTCAGGGCCGGCGGGACAGCACGGGCGCCCCGGTTTCCGGGGCCGAACCCGGCGCCGGCCCACGGCACGGCGGGCACACAGGACGGCGGCGGGCGTGGCGCCCGCCGCCGTGGTGTCCGGGTCCTACACGCGGATCAGGCCGACAATCGGTCCAGGAAGCCGCCCAGGTTGGTCGAGGCGCGGGCGATCTGCTCGTCCACGGTGAGGGACTCCTCGAACCGGCCGCCCGGCTCCGGCTGCTTCTTCCCGCGGATGTACAGCGAGCAGGCGAAGTCCGTGCACATGTACAGCCCCACCGTGCTGCCGTCCTGACCGGCGCGCCTGGCCTTGGGCGCGGCCAGCAGGGCCACGCCCCGCCCGGGGTGGGTGGTCAGGCACACCGAGCACACGCTCCGGCGCAGCCCGACGCGGGCGTTCGACAGCCGGAAGGCCACGCCCACGAGCCGGTCGCCGCGCTCGGTGACCAGGTAGGCGCGTTCGTGCGCGGTGTGGTCGCGCCAGCCGAGGAAGTCCAGGTCCTCCCACGGACGCCGGTCCAGGTCGCGCGGCAGCGAGAGCCGCTGTGCCTCCCCCTTCGAGCAGTTCACGAACGACGTGCGGATGTCCCGCTCAGTCAAAGCTCTCATGAGGGGGACGCTAACGCCGCAGGTCGGGCCCGGGCAACGTTTTTACGGCGCGGTGAACCGCCTCCGCGCGGACCGAAACGCCCGTACCGCCGGGCACACGGCCCGCTCCGTCCGACCGGCCCGGGCTCCGCGTGACCCATCCCACCCGCGCCGACCACTCCCCGGCGCGGTTCGGCCGTCCCGCGCCGACGGCCCGTGGGCCTGCGCCTCGCGCACCCGCCGTCTCAGGGGCGTCTGATCAGGTAGAGCGCGAAGGGCTCTCCCCCGTGGCGGATCTCGCGCGCGTAGCCGAAACCGAGCCGTTCCATGACCGCGCGGGAACGGAGGTTGTGCACCTCGGTGAAGGAGACCACCTCGTCCGCGCCGAGGTGGTCGAAGGCGAACTCCAGCCCCGCGCGGCCGATCTCGCTGGCGTAGCCGAGCCCCCAGAAGCACTCGCGGATCGCCCAGCCGACCTCCAGGCACCACAGGGAGTCCACCACGGCGCGGGACAGGCCGCCGCGCCCCACCAGTTCGCCGGTCCACCGGTCGTGCGCGATCCACTTGTGGACGCCGTCGGTCTCCCAGGCGCGTTCCATGTGCAGGGCGCTCTCCCAGGCCTCTCCCCGCGTCCACCTGCCGCCGTACCAGCGGGCGACGCCGGGGTCCCGGTGCAGCCGCCACAGCTCGCGGGCGTGCTCGGGGCCGATGGGGTCCAGGCGCAGCCTCCGCGTGACGCGGACGCCGGACGGGTCCCGCGGTCCGGCCGGGCCGTCCGGGGTCCCCGGCGGAACGCCGCGGCGGTGTCCTCGGTCGGAGCCGGTCACGGGTGCTCCAGCCGGGTGCGGGCGCCGGATGGGACGGCGGCGCGATCCCGGTCCCGGGGATGGTCGCCGAGCGCGTGGAGGAGGCCCCCGTGCGCACCGGGCGTCCTCACGGCCGTGCCGCGTGCGTCCCGGTGCACGTCACAGGGGCTGTCCGCCGCACCGCGCACGTGCCCGTGCGCCCTCTCCGCTCCCACACGGGAAAGTCTAGGTTCCGCCCCTCCCGTACGGTCGTCACCGCCGTGTACTGGGACTTTCCCGTTATCCGCGGGCACTCGGCGCGTGATGTCCCCTCCCGGCGCCGACCGGGCCTCAGTCGCGCTGGAAGAGGCGCGCCGTGTACAGGACCGCGCCGGAGGCCAGCCCGGCCAGTGCCAGCGAGGCCGCGAACGAGGCGGCTTCGAGCACGAAGCCGGAGAGCTCGGCCGTCTCGGCCAGGAAGCGGCGCGAGGCCTGGCGCGAGAGGACGAACACGGCCACGAAGACGACGAAGGAGACGACCGAGGAGACCCTCACCGGAGGGTTCCGGGGCGTTGGAGAGGACGCATGCGGGCCATCCTAGGACGCGCCGCCCCCGGTCACTCCCCGGGTCCGGGGGTCGGCCCCGCGGTGGCCCGCTCCCCCTCCTCCCGCCCGCCCATCTGGAGGAACGCCGTGCCGACGGTCACCAGCAGCAGACCGCCCACCCGGGGCCAGGTGAGCGCCTCCCCGAGCAGGGCGACGCCCAAGGCCGCCACGGCGGCCACGCCCAGCGCCGTCCACAGGCCGTAGGCCACCCCGACGGGCATCCCGTGCCGCAGTGCGAGGGAGAAGAGGTAGTAGGCCGCCATCACGCTGACGACCGCCAGCACCGTGGGGGCCGGGGCGGTGAAGCCGTCCGAGGCGCGGGTCGCGAACGCCCCGAGTACCTCGGTCACGACGGTCGCGACCAGGAAGAACCAGGCCATGGCGTACCCCCATCACGGGACCCATGCGCCCCGAATCTAGATGAACGATAGTTCAACTTATATCTCAGAGAACTGAGCTGGATCAATGATCGCTTGCATCAAAACTAGTTGAACTATCGTTCGTTTTGTGTGAGGCTCTGCTCCGACGCGACACATCTGGGAGGAAACATGCTGCTCGCCTACGCCCTCCTCGCCGGGACCGTGGCTCTGGAGGTGGTCGGAGCCCTCGCCACGCGCTACTCCGACGGGTTCACCCGGCCCCTGCCGACGGTGCTGACGGTCGCCTCGGTCCTCGGCGCCTACTACCTGTTCTCGCTGGCGCTCCTCGAAGGGCTCGACCTCGGGGTCGCCTACGCCGTCTGGGCCGCGGCGGGCGTCGTCTCCGTCGCGCTGTTGGGCGTCGTCCTCCTCGGCGACCGGCTGACGCGCACCCAGTCCGCGGGCATCGGGCTCGCGACCCTCGGGGTGGTGTTGTTGCAGCTCGGCGCGGCCTGAGGGCTGTCGCTGACCCGCCCGCCGAAAGCGCACGCTGCTAGACTCCAGCGAGCCGAGCACCACGCGGCCCTGGAGGCGGAGATGACGCGAACGACCGGCGCGCAGGTCGACGGACGTCGCGCCCGGGGCGAACGCAAGCGGGAGGCGATCATCGCCGCGGCCCTGCGCGTCATCGAACGCGACGGGGTTCCCGGGGCCACCCACCGGACGGTCGCCGGGGAGGCCGGGGTGCCCGCGAGTTCGGTGGCCTACTACTTCGCCACCCTGGACGACCTGCTCGTGGCCGCCCTGACCGTGGCCTCGGACTCCTACATCGCCCAGCTGCGCCGGGTCATGGACGCCGACGGCGACGACCTCGCGACCCTGGCCCAGCTCATCGCCGAGGCCGCCGGGCCCGACCGCCGCCGCGCCCTGGCCGAGCGGGAGCTGACCCTGCTCGCCGCGCGCCGCCCCGCGCTGCGCCCCATGGCCCTGCGCTGGAGAAAGACCCTCACCGAGATCGCCCTGCGCCACACCGACGATCCGGTCGCGGTGGAGGCCTTCCCCTCGGTGTCGGACGGATTGTGCGCGCGCGTGCTGCTGGGAGGGGACACCCCCACCGTGGGCGAGATCGAGGCCGTCCTGCGCCACACCCTGGGCGTCCGGCGCTGACCGCACGACCCGAACACCACGCGCCCCGGCGCCACACACTTACCCCGGGCACCACGCACACCCGGATCCGCCCACTCACCCCAGACACCACGCGCCCCGGCGCCGATCCCGGACACCCCGCCTCCGGACCGTGTCACACACCCGCACGCACGGGGTACAGGCAGCAGACTGGCCCCGTCCGGGACCCTCCGGGCACGCGTCGAGGAGGACACATGGAACTCGGTATGCACGTCGCCGACTTCACCTGGGACGGCGGCACGGCCGCCATCGGCCCCACGCTCGCCGACACCGCCCGCGCCGCCGAGGCCGCGGGGGTCTCGCGGCTCACGGTGATGGACCACTTCTGGCAGATGGGCGGGGACATCGGCCCCCGGGAGAACGCCATGCTGGAGGCGTACACCACCCTGGGCTTCCTGGCCGCGCACACCGAGCGGGTCCTCCTGCACACCCTGGTCACCGGGACCGTGTACCGCGAACCGGGTGTGCTGGCCAAACAGATCAGCACCCTGGACGCGCTGTCGGGCGGCCGCGCCGGGCTGGGCCTGGGGGCCGCCTGGTACGCCGACGAGGCGCACGGCCTGGGCATCCCGTTCCCGTCCACGAAGGAGCGGTTCGAGCGCCTGGAGGAGACGATCCAGATCTGCCTCCAGATGTGGGGCGGGGACGAGGGCCCCTACCGGGGCAGGCACCACACGCTGGAGCGCACCCTCAACTCGCCGCAGAACATCTCCACCCCGCACCCGTACCTGATGGTCGGCGGCGGCGGTGAGCGCAAGACCCTGCGCCTGGTCGCCCGGTACGCGGACGCGTGCAACGTCTTCGGCGGCCCGAACGCGGCGCACAAGCTCGACGTGCTGCGGCGGCACTGCGAGGACCTGGGACGCGACTACGACCGGATCGAGAGGACCACGACCCTCTCCGTCACCCCCGGCACCACGCGGGACGCGCTGGTCCGGCAGCTGCTGGAGCTGGCCGCGACCGGGTTCTCGGTCGCCTACGTGTACGGCCAGGGCTTCTCCGACCCCCGCCGCGCGGTCGAGCTGCTCGGCTCCGCCCTGCCGGAGGTCGCGGACGCCTGAGCCGGGCGGTTCCGGGGCCCCTGCCGGAAATCCGCGTGCGGCCGAGGACCGCGGCGCGTACCGTCGAGGGCTCGACCACAGGGGGGTGGCACATGGTGGACGGACCGCGCGTCTTCGAGGTCCTGGTGCCCGGATACGACAGCCTCGACGAGGTGCTCGCGCTCCAGGAGCCGGTGGCGCGGCTCCTGTGCCCCGACCCGGCGCACACGGGTCCGTGCGAGGTGCCCTGGAACCTGGGTCCGCGCACGGAAGAGGAGCAGGACGACCCCGTGGGGACCGGCCACACCGTCGTCGCGGGCCTCTACGCCACCCGGGCCGGGGCGGAGGCGATCGCGGCGCGGATCGGAGCGGAGCTGGAACGCACCCCCCATCTGGTGGAGGCCGATCCGGACGACCACGAGGAACTCGTCGAGCAGTACCGGGCCCAGAGCCGCCGGTGAGCGCAAGAGCCGCGGCGACCCCGGCGGCGCGCCCTGCCCCGAAGGCCGCGACGCGCCCCCCACGGGCGGCCCGGCCCGCCGTCCGGACGGTCCGGAACCGCCTTCCGGGCAGGGTCGGTCAGAGCGTGTCGATCAGCTCGCGGCACGCCCGCTCGCAGCGTCGGCACGCCTCCGCGCACACCCGGCAGTGGTCGTGCGTCGAGGCGTGCTGTTCGCACTCGTCGGCGCACGTCTTGCAGGCCTGCGCGCAGGCCTCCAGGACCGCGCGGGTCAGGTTGGCGTCGTAACCGGTGTGACGCGAGAGCACCCGGCCGGTGGTCTCGCACTGGTCGGCGCAGTCGAGGTCGGTGCGGACGCACTTGACGAGGTCGGCGATTCCGTCCTCGCTCAGACAGGCGTCCGCGCAGGCGGTACAGGCCTGGGCGCACTCGAAGCACGCCTCGATGCAGGCCCGCAGCCTCTCGCGGTCCACCCCGCCCAGGTCCTTGGGATAGGTCTCCAGCATCCGGCTCGCCACGCTCATGGCGTTCCCCCTCGGCGTCGTGCGGCGCCGGGGGCGGGCGCCCCCGGCCCTGGTCCGCACTCCCACTAACCGGCGGGCGTCGGGGCAAACCCGGGGGCCGGTGCGGGCGCCGGGCGGTCCCGGCGCCCGCCGCGGGCCGGGCCGGGTCAGTGACCGCCGTGGTCCCCCTCGGCGTCCTGTCCGGAACCGTCCTGTCCGGCGCCGTCCTCCCCGGAGCCGCCACCTCGGCCGAGCATCGCCTCCATCTCCTCGATCTCGGCCTCCTGGGCGTCGACGACCTCCCGGGCCAGCTCACCGGCCTCGGGATCGACGCCGTTCTCCAGCTGGTCCTCGGCCATCCGGACCGCGCCCCGGTGGTGGGCGATCATCAGCTCCAGGAACAGCGTGTCGAAGGCCTCCCCCTCGGCCCGCTCCAGCTCCGCCATCTGCTCCTCGGTCATCATCCCGGACATGCCGTGGTGCTCCCCGTCGCCCTCGGGCTCGACCCCCCAGGCGTCCAGCATCCCCCGGAGCTGTTCGATCTCGGGCCCCTGGGCGGCCTCGATCTCGGCCGCGAGGGCCGCGACCTCCTCCCCCGCCCGGTCCTCGGCGAGCCGGGACATCTCCACGGCCTGCTCATGGTGGGGGATCATCATCCGGGCGAACACGACGTCGGCGTCGTTGAACTCGGCCGTCGGCTGCTCGGCCGCCGACTGCTCGGCGGACCCGGGCGCGGGGTCGGGGGCCTCCCCGCCACCGCAGGAGGCGAGGAACAGGGCGGCGGCCAGTGCCGCCGGAGCCGCCGGGAACGCGCGGGTACGGAACTGCGTGGTCATTGGGTCCTTCTTCATGGCTTCTTCGCTCATGGCGCGGGGCGCCACGGCGAGGTGGACAGGGCTCGGGACCGGGTGTCGGGGCGCGTGGGGCCACCGCACCACCCGGGAGGGGCATCTACACCCTCAGCACCTGTAACTTCGCCAGACACGGGGGTTCGGGCGGCGCCACGCGCACCGCCCGCCGGAGCGGCGGGGACGGCGGCCTCGGCAGCGCTCCCGGCCAGGGGAGGAAGACCACGGCGGCCAGCCCGACGAGGGCGGCCACCAGGGCGGCCACCGCCAGGCACATCGTCGTCGGGTCGGTGACGGGGGAGGCGGCGTGCGCGTCCGGGTCGGAGTACCCGCCAGCGGCGGCGTGCGCCTCCGGAACGGGATCGGCGTGCGCGACGACCGAGGCGGTGGAGACGGGAGAGGCGTGCTCCGTGTCCGTGGACGCGTGCCCCAGGGTGTGCATTCCCGCCACACCGAGCAGCACGGACACCAGGAGCAGCATCCGCACCCAGGCCAGGCCGGGGTGCGCGGAGCGCCCGCGCGCGACCCTGCCCACGGCTCCCACCGTGGGCGCCGCGCCACGCGGAAGGAGCGGTGGGACAAGGGCGTACGTGCTCGCCACCAGCCTCTCCTCCCCCTCGCACTCCGCCGCGCACGGCGGGTTCCGTTCGGGGCCCGGGATCCCGTCCGGACCGACTCCACCAGGGTAGGGCCGCCCTCCGGAGGTCCCCGACCGCCCCCGCCCTACCCCCTACCCCTAACGGGTAAAGGCGACCGCGGTCGCCCCCGAGCGCTGCGCACGGGGGCGGCCGCGGTCACGGCGGGCACCGGTCAGCGGGCGCCGCTCAGGTGGTGGCCTCCTCCATCCGGGCCCGCGCCGCCGCCTCGACGTTCCTCTTGATGTGCTCCATCTCGGTCGGAACGTTCTGGTTGTACTTGACGGTCATCTGCTCGTCGTCGAAGGGCGCGTCGGGCCTCATGGCGAACTGGTAGCTCCAGGTCAGGCGCACACCCTCCGGAACCTGCTCGTAGTTCCAGTGGATCCGCACGTACTCGAAGCCCTCGGTCTGGACGCGGTGGGACCAGGCCTCCCCCGCCTCGCGGTCCACGGTGCGCTCGGACACCCAGCTCCACACGCGCCCCTGCTTGTCGGGTTGCTTGGTGACGCGGAAGCGCGTGGTGTCGCCGTCCTGCTCCAGGATCTCCACCGAGGAGTGCCAGGTGAAGATCTGGGGCCAGGAGGCGACGTCGTTGGTCAGTTCCCAGACGAAGTCGTAGGGCGCGTCGATGACGACGCTGTGCTCGATGCTTCCGGGCACGGGATCACATTCCTTTCGCGGGGGCCGCGACGCCCCCGTTGACGAGGGTGGACAGCGCTGCAGGGGAGGGCGACGCCTCGGCGTCCGCCCCGAGCTTGCGGCCGACACGGCGCTCGATCTCGGCGACGATGCCCATGACGCCCAGGGAGTCGATCCCCAGTTCGTCGAAGGTGCTCGCGGAGGCGGTGGCGGCGTCGGTCCGGACGCCGGCGCAGGCGGACATGAGTTCCACCAGCTCCTCCATCTCGATGTGTCTGTCGGACATGGGTCTCCTCGAAATCTCGTGTGTCGGTTCGGGTCCCGGTACGCGTGCCGCGCCAGGTGTCGGTCCGCGTGCCGGGTGCGGGTCTGTTCGTCGGCCTGGCGCGGGTCAGACCGGGTCGGGTCGGGTCAGGACGGCGGCGGAGTTGCCGCCGCCCAGGCCGCGCGACAGGACCAGAGCGGTGCGCAGGCGCGCGGCGCGCGGCACCCGGACCACCAGGTCGAGGCCGCTGGGCGCGTCGGGGACGTTGGGTGTGGGCGGCACGACCTGGTGTTCCAGGCTCAGGACGGCGGCGGCCACGTCCAGCGCGCCCGCCCCGGCGTAGGCGCGTCCGAAGCCGGTCTTGGGCGCGGTGACGGCCACCCCGTCCGGGAACAGCTCGCGCAGCACGGCGGCCTCGTCGGCGTCGGCCTTGGGCGTGCCCACCGCGTCGGCGAAGACCACGTCCACGTCCTCGGGGGCGACGGCGGCCCGGCGCATCGCCTCCCGCGCCGCGTGCAGGAGTCCGGCGCCGCCCGGGTCGAACGCGCCGACCCCGCCGAAGGTGCTCGCGTGCCCCGCGACCCGGGCCCGGATCCTGGCGCCGCGCGCACGCGCGGCGGCCTCGTCCTCCACCACGGCGACGGCCGCGCCCTCGGCCGGGACGTGGCCGCCCGCCCCCTCGGTGAAGGGGAGGTAGGCCGTGCGGGGGTCCTCGCCGCGGCTGAGGACCTCGGCCCCCGCGTGGCAGGCCAGCGCGAACGGGGAGCCGATCGGGGCCTCGCTGCCGCCGACCAGCATCGCGGAGGTCCCGCGCCGCAGGGCCCGTTCGCTCTGGCCCAGGGCGTCGAGCATGCCCGGCTCGTCGGTGACCAGCACCCCGCACATGCCCTTGAGGCCGTTGCTGATGGAGATCTGTCCGGTGCTCGCCGCGTAGAACCAGGCGATGGACTGGTAGGGGCCGACGTGGTCGGGACCCCTGCTCCACAGGGCCTCGATCTCGCGCTGGCCGAACTCGACGCCTCCCGTGCAGCTGCAGATCAGCACGCCGACCGCGTAGGGGTCGGCGGCGGGGTCCAGCCCCGAGTCGCGCAGGGCCTCACCGGCCGCGACCATCGCGAACCAGCTGAAGGCGTCGGTCTGGACGACGTAGCGGCCGTCGAGGTGGTCGTGCGGGTCGAAGCCGGGGATCTTCCCGCCCACGCGCACGTGGAAGCCGTCGGTGTCGAAGTCGGGGATCGGCGCGAGGAGCGAGCGCCCCTCCCGGACCGCCTCCCAGTACTCCGGGACGCCCACCCCGGCGGGCGAGACCGTGCCGAGTCCGGTGATCACCGTGCTCATACGCGCACCTCGCTGCCCCGGTCGAGGACGACGGCGGACTGGAAGCCGCCGAAGCCGCTGCCCACGGAGAGCACCACGTCGGTGCGCCGTTCGCGCGCGGTCACCGGCACGTAGTCCAGGTCGCACTCGGGGTCGGGCGTGCTCAGGTTGGCGGTCGGCGGCACGACGCCGGTGTCCATGGCCAGCACGCAGGCGGCCAGTTCGATGGAGCCGATCGCGCCCAGCGAGTGCCCCACCATCGACTTGATGGAGGACATGGTCACCCGCCGCGCGTGCTCGCCCAGGGAGCGCTTGACGGCGTCGGTCTCGTGGCGGTCGTTCTGCACGGTGCCCGATCCGTGGGCGTTGACGTAGTCCACGTCGGTGGCCGGGCGCCGCGCCTGGTCCAGGGCGGTGGTGATGGCCCGCGCCATCTCCTGCCCCTCGCGGCGCAGGCCGGTCATGTGGAAGGCGTTGCCGTGGTTGGCGAAGCCCGCCACCCGGCAGCGGATCCGCGCGCCCCGGCGGCGGGCGATCGAGGCCTCCTCCAGGATGAGGACGGCCGCGCCCTCGCCCATGACGAAGCCGTTGCGCTCGCGGTCGAAGGGACGGGAGGCCCGCGCGGGGTCGTCGTTGCTGTCCGAGGTCGCCCTGATGGCGTCGAAGCAGGCCATGGCGATGGGCGAGATCGGCGACTCGGCCGCTCCCGCGACGACCACGTCGGCGAGGTCGTCCTCGATGGCCTGGGCGGCGTAGCCGACGGCGTCCAGGCCGGACGTGCAGCCGGTGGAGACCGTGCGCACCGGTCCGCGCGCGCCGACAAGTTCGGCGATCTCGCCGGACAGGGCGCTGGGCGTCACCGCCCGGTACAGGTGCGGCGAGGCGGCCTCGGGGTCGACGACCCAGTCGGCGCCGCCCCGGCTCATCCGGACGTAGTCCCTCTCCAGGCGGGTGGTGCCGCCGACCGCCGTCCCCATGCTCACGCCCACGCGCCAGGGTGAGACCTCGGACAGGGGCGGGGCGCTGTCGGCCAGCGCCTCGGCGGTGGCGACGGCGGCGAACTGCACGTACCTGTCCATGCGCTCGGCCTGGCGCTCGTCCAGGCCGTGCGCGAGGGGGTCGAAGTCGACCTCGGCGGCGATCCGGGAGCGGAAGTCGGACGCGTCGAACAGGGTGACGTGGCGGGTGGCTGTGCGTCCCGCGGTGAGCATCTCCCAGAACGCGGCCGCGCCGATCGCTCCGGGCGCCACCACGCCGATGCCGGTGACGACGGCCTCACGTCTCACAGCGCCTCCCCGGGGAGGTCGCGGGCCCGGCTCAGGTCCAGGGCGGAGGCTGCTCGCGCGCCCACCGCGGGGTTGTGACAGGGCAGGGTCATGCGGTGTTTCCTCCACATGGTCTGAGGGATGTAGAGAACGCGGCTTTCCTTTTCACGTTCGGTAGCGTGTGTATCACGCTGGGCCAACCCTCCCGGCGATGAACGCGCTCCCACGCGCCACCTGGCCAGCCAGCTTCCGTCTCCCGGGCGCGTCCCGGCCCGGGCGGGATCCGCCGGGCCCCCGTGCGGGCCGCCCCGCCCCGGACCGGGTCAGGCCGCCTCGGCCTCGACCACGGCGTCGGGGCAGTCCGCGGCGAGGGAGACGAGCGCCTCGTGCTCGGCCGGGTCCACCGTCAGGCCCCAGCGGACCTTGACCGTGGTCCACTCGGTGACGTAGCGGCAGTGCGCCTCCGGTGAGGCGGGCAGCCACTGGGCGGGGTCCTGGTCGGCCTTGGAGCGGTTCTGCGCCGCGGTGACCGCCACCAGCGCGACCGGTTCGCCCATGTCGTTGGCGTAGTCGCGGCGCCGGTCGGTGGTCCACTCCGAGGCGCCCGAGTCCCAGGCCTCGGCCAGGGGCACCATGTGGTCGATGTCCAGGGCACGGGCCTCGGTGTGGGCGCGCCCGTCGTAGTAGGACTCCCACTGCCCGCCGCTCAGGCGGCACCGCTCACCGACCTCGGGCATGACGACGGCCTCCTCCATCAGGACCTCGGCGCGGGTGTTGCAGCCGTCGCGGTCGGCGTCGACCCAGTGCGGGAACAGGGAGCGGTCGTACCCCTGCCGGTTCTCGTCGGTGACGGGAAGTCCGGCGACGGCGACGGCGAGCGGGACCGCCTCGGCGGCGTGCGCGGCGGCGTGCGCCAGCAGGGCGGTGGACAGGACGGCGGCGGTGATGCCCACGGCGGCGCGCACGCGAGCCTCCTTCGGGTTCGACTACGGATCGTCGCTGATCGTTTCCGGAGAGTGCGCAGGGGTAACCCCCGGTCGCCCCGTCCCGTCGTGGACCGCAGGGCACACCAGGGCGATACGGGAGAGTCCGGCACATCGGCGCACCGGAATCGGCCCTGCCGTCCACAGCCTTCCGGTCAGGCGCTATCGACCGAATCTGAGACGGGGGCCGCCGCGGCCCGCGACCAGCGGCGGGACGGCCCTCGCCCAGGTCGGAGCCCCGCGATCCCGCCGGGACGGCCGCCGCGCGCACCCGCTCCGGCGGCCGACCCCGCGTGCACGCCCGAGCCGGTTCCGGACAAAGGGGTCGCCGTGTGCACACATCCTCTCCCGGCCGTTCCGGCGGAACCGGCTTTGCCCTAATATGAAAACCATTATCGTTTTTGCTGACCCAGCGGGAGGAGAAACCAGGTGAGGCACGTGTCCCTCCCTCCTGGCAGGACGCGCCCGGCGCCCGAGGACGCGGCGTCCGACGGCGCGGCGTCCGGGCGAACCGGCCCGGCCGGGGTCAGATGGCTGGCCACGCGGGCGGGCACGGCCACCGCCGCGATCGTCCTCGGCGTCCTCCTCGCGGTCTCCGCGGTGCTGGCCATCGGCCTGGGATCGGCGGTGGTCCCCCCGGCCGAGACGGTGCGCTACCTGTGGGCGGCCCTGAGCGGGGGCGTGATCCAGGCCGACGAGGTGGTCCGCTACCAGATCATCTGGCAGATCCGCACCCCCCGGGTCCTGCTCGCCGCCGTCGTCGGCGCCGGTCTGGGGGTCGTGGGCGTGGCCGTCCAGGCCATGGTCCGCAACGCCCTCGCCGACCCCTACATCCTGGGGGTCTCCTCCGGCGCCTCCGTCGGTGCGGTGCTGGTCAGCGTGCTGGGCGCGCTGTCCGCGCTCGGTATCCACGCGGTCTCCGCCGGGGCCTTCCTGGGCGCGCTGGGCGCGACGCTGCTCGTCCACCTCGTCGCCCGCTCCCCCACGGGGGTCACCCCCCTGCGGCTGGTGCTCACCGGGGTGGCGCTCTCCTTCGGCTTCCAGGCCGTGATGAGCGTGATCGTCTACCTGGCGCCGAGCAGCGAGGCCACCGCCACCGTGCTCTTCTGGACCATGGGGAGCTTCGGCGCGGCCACCTGGAGCTCCCTGCCCGTGGTGGCCGTCGTGGTGGTCCTGGGCATCCTCGTGCTGCGCGGCCTCGCGCGCCCGCTCGACGTGCTGGCCCTGGGCGACGAGACCTCGGCGAGCCTGGGCGTGGACGCGGCCGGTCAGCGCAGGATCCTGTTCGCGGTGACCGCGGTCATGACCGGGGCCATGGTCGCCGTCAGCGGCGCGATCGGCTTCGTCGGCCTGGTCATCCCCCACATCGTGCGGATCGCGGTGGGCGCCGACCACCGGCGCGTGCTCACCGTCGCCCCGCTGCTGGGCGCGCTCCTCATGGTCTGGGTGGACCTCTTCTCCCGCGTGGTGGTGGCCCCGCGCGAACTCCCCCTGGGCGTCATCACCGCCCTGATCGGCGTACCGGTGTTCCTGGGCCTCATGCGCCGCCGCGGCTACCTGTTCGGAGGACGATGATGGACCTGCGCCTGGACGGGCTGTCCGTCGAACTCGGCGGCGCCCGGATCGTGGAGAGCCTCTCCCTGGACGTGCCCGCGGGACAGGTCGTGGGACTGGTCGGCCCCAACGGCTCGGGCAAGTCCACGGCCCTGCGCTGCGTCTACCGGGCGCTGCGCCCCAGCGGCGGGACCGTGTGGGTCGGGGACGAGGACCTGTCCTCCCTGAGTCTGCGCCGGAGCGCCCAGCGGGTGGCCGCCCTGACCCAGGAGAGCGGCAGCGACCTCGACTTCACGGTGGAGGAGGTCGTCGCCCTGGGGCGCGCCCCGCACCTGCGCGGCAACCAGCCGCTCGACGCGCGCGAGCGCGACCTGTGCCGCCGGGCCATGGAGCGCCTGGAGGTGGCCCACCTGGCCCACAGGGGCGTCATGGAGCTGTCCGGGGGCGAGCGCCAGCGGGTGCTGGTGGCCCGCGCCCTGGTCCAGGAGCCCAGCGTGCTGGTCCTGGACGAGCCCACCAACCACCTGGACATCCGCCACCAGATCGCGCTGCTGTCCCTGCTCCGGGACTCGGGGCTCACCGTCCTGGTGGTCCTGCACGACCTCAACCTGGCCGCGGCGGCCTGCGACCGGATCGGTGTGCTCCACGAGGGCCGACTGGTGGCCGCGGGCGCTCCCGACCAGGTCCTGACCCCCGCCCTGCTCCTGGAGGTCTTCGGCATCGAGGCCTCCGTCGTCCCCCATCCCCTGACCGGGGACCCCCAGCTGCTGTACCGGCTCCTCCCCGCCGTCGAGAAAGGCCTCCAGTGAAACACCGGACATCCCCTGGGACCCGCGCGTCCCACCGCTCCCTGCTCCCCCTGACCGCCGTGGCCGTCCTGGTCACCGGGTGCGGAGCCCAGGTCGAGGAAGGGCAGGAGGCCTCGGCCGCGGGCACGGTCACCGTGCGGCGGTGCGGCGAGGAGGTGGAGTACACCACCCCGCAGCGCGTCGTGGCCTACGAGGCCGGGAGCGCCGACAAGCTGTTCGCCCTCGGCCTCACCGACCACGTGCACGGGTACGTCATGCCGCCCGCCAACCCGCCGGTGGAGGAGTCCCCCTGGGCCGAGGAGTACGCCCAGGTGGAGTTCCTCAGCGACGACCTGCTCAACCGGGAGCTCGTCGTGGACGCCGGGGCCGACCTCGTCGTCGCCGGGTGGAACTCCGGGTTCAGCGAGGAGCGGGGGATCACCCCCGAGATCCTGGACGGTCTCGGCATCCAGAGCTTCATGCACACCGAGTCCTGCTTCAACTACCCGGGGCATCCCGAGGAGGTCGCCCCGTTCGAGGGCCTGTACACGGACCTGGAGCGGCTGGGGCAGATCTTCGGGGTCGAGGACCGCGCCGGGGAGCTCGTCGCCGACTACCGGGCGCGGGTGGCCGCCGTGGAGGAGCAGGCCCCCGCGGGCGACCCGGTCCCCGTGTTCCTCTACGACTCGGGCACCGACCAGCCCTTCACCGCGGGCAGCCAGGTCCCGCCCAACGACATCATCAGCCACGCGGGCGGTGAGAACGTCTTCGCCGACCTCGACGAGCGCTGGACCCAGGTCGGCTGGGAGGCGGTGGTGGAGGCCGAGCCGGAGGTCGTCATCATCCTCGACTACGGCGACCAGCCCGCGCAGGAGAAGATCGACTTCCTGACCTCGTTCCCCGCGATGGCCGAGGTCCCGGCGGTGGTCGAGGAGGACTTCTTCGTCATGGACTACAACGAGGGCATCTCCGGTCCGCGCAACATCGACGGCCTGGAGAAGTTCGCCGAGTACCTGCGCGACCTGGAACAGGACTGATCCGCGCCCGCCCGCGCCGCTCCCCCTGTTCCCGGGACGGCGCGGGCGGGCACGGGCCGGTCAGCGGGGGTCGCGGCGGGCCGGAACCCGACCGGAGCCCCCGGACGCGGCGGGGCCGTCCGCGCCCCCGGTCCTGCGCGCCGCCTCCCCGGCGGCGGACGTGAGGCCGCGCGGGGTGAACACCGCCTCCCGGGCGCGGGCGGGGGTGACCACCTCGCGGAGCGCGGGGTCGGTGAGCAGGACCACCGGGGCGATCCGGTTCGGCTCCAGGGGGTACCACCCGGGCAGGGCCCCCTCGATGACGGCCCAGGCCTCGTCGGTGGCGCCGCGGGCGGCCAGTCCGCGGGCCGTGTCGAGGGCGCGCTCGAAGGCGGGCGGCTCCGGCAGCCGGTGGGAGGCCAGCCACTCCCGCCGCTCGGCCTCGCTGGAGGGGACGGTCAGACCGGGCACGGCCCCGGCCAGGGCGCGGTCGGCGTAGGCCGCGCCGCCGGGCGTGTCCAGACCGGCACTGTGCAGGTAGAGCGGCACCGCCTCGGCCTCGATCCGCCCGGTGCCGACCTCGGCGACCACGTGGGGGCGGTGCAGCAGGCCGCGCAGCCTGTGGTGCGCCCCCCGCACGTCGAGGAAGGCCGCGAGGACCACTTCGAGGTAGGCGGCGGCGCCCGACCCCTTCTCCTTGGCCCGGCGCAGGGCGCCGAGCGCCTCCTCCACCCGGCCCTCCAGGGCGGCCCGGCGTCCCCGCGCCAGGAGTTCGCGCGCCCCCTCCGGGCGCACCGGGCGCCCCTCCGCACCGAGCAGTTCCTCGAACGAGGCGCGTTCGGCGGCCACGAGGTCGGCGAAGGAGCGGTGGCGCTCCCCCGGGCCGGGGTTCCAGCCCGCCCAGGCGTAGGCGGCCCACTCGCCGTCGGGGGAGACGTCGCCCGCGTCCAGCACCCAGTCCTGGGCGCCCCCTTCGTCCGAGACCAGCAGCAGCGGCCCGGCGGGCCCGCCCTCCCGCGCCGCGAGGGACTCGTCCACACCGCACTCGTCCTCCAGGTCGGCCGCCCAGCCGACGGTGGCGGTGGAGCGCAGGCCGTACACGAAGGCGCTCGCGGGTCCCCAGCCGTCGGACGCCTCCAGGAAGGCGCGGTAGCCGGGCGGCAGCCGCCTGCCGAGCCGCTCCTCCAGCTCCGCGATCCGCTCCCCGGGTGCGCCGTCGTGGCCCAGCCAGGAGGCGGCGCGCTGCTCCGCGGTGGTCCCGGGGAGTTCGTCCTCGGTCAGGACCCGCAGCATGTCCGCGCTGTACCCGGCCAGGTAGGCCCGCCACTGCTCGGCGGTGGCCGGGACGCGGGCCAGCAGGTCCCGCACGGTGCCCCCGTACGGGGAGGGCGCGCCGCCCGCCGTGTAGCGGTGTCCGTCGAACGCCTCGTAGGTGCGGCCCTCGGAGAAGAAGCGCACCCGGTTGAGCTGGATCTCCGAGCCGCCGCAGTTGCCGGTGATCTCCAGCCGCAGGTGCCGGTAGGGGGTGTCCGCGGCCGGGTCCGTGACGTGGAAGTCGCGGGCGTGGTGGCGGCCGGGGAAGAACTCGTCGGAGCGGGTGTCGAGCGTGACCCACGTCCGGCCGTCCGCCGACCCCTGGAGAGTCCAGTTCCGGGGGTCGCGGTCGGCGAAGTCGTTGGCGGAGACCAGGACGTAGTGCCGGACGCTGACGGGTTCGGCCATGGTGAACTCCAGCCAGTCGGCGTCGCGCCAGCTCAGCCACTTGGAGGAGGTGTCGTCGAGGAGGTTGGCGGCGACCTCGCCCGCCCTCGTGTGCTCGTTGCCCGCCCGCACCTCGCGCACCCCGCCGGTGACCTCCTCCCCGCTCCCGGCCTCCTCCAGGGCGATGGTGCGCAGGGCGACCGCACCGCCGCCGCCCTCGCGGTCGGCCCAGGTGACCCGCGCGGCAGGGGAGCCGCCGTCCTCGATGAGCAGCCGCAGTTCCTCCTCCACGTCCACGCCCTCGACGCCGAACCTGTGGACGGGGCGGTCGGCGAGCCGCTCCACCAGCCGTCCCCGCCAGGCGTGGGACGCGCCGTCCGCGGTGGTCCGCGTGCCGGTGAACGCGGTCATGCCGGGTTCGAACCCGACCACGGCCTCCGCGCCGTCGAGGTCGCGCCAGCCGAGCTGGGCCAGCGGCACGGCCCCTCCGGGTTCGAACCCGACCACCAGCCGGTGGTCGGCCAGCCACTCCCCCGTCTGGGCCCGCTGCCGCTCGGTGCGAAAGACGCGGACGGTCGGGTGCTCGTGCATGGAAGGCTCCTGCGGTGAGGGGGTTCGGGGAGGGCGGCCGGGGGCGCCGCCCGCGGATCCGCGACGAGGCTACGCGTGCGGCCCGACATTTCGGATGTCACTCGGACGCCTCCCGGACACCGCCCCCCAGCCGTGCGGTCCGCCCCGTCCGTCGCGGTCTCGCTCCCGTGGCGGGGTTCGACCGCCCGGACCCGCGACGAGCACAGGACCACCGCAGGTCAAACCCTTGTGCCGCACCGGCAACGCTTCCGGCCGGACCGGACGCGGTACCTCCTGGCGAGCGCTCTCAGCGCTCCTCGGTGTCCTGGACGTCGGCGGTGCCCGGCCCGTGGTCGGGAAGCGCGGAGCCCGAGGTCGCCTCCCGGTGCAGCCGCAGGAACTCCAGGTGCCGCTCGTACTCGTCGAGGATGTTGCCGATGAGCTGTTCCTTGGTGTAGCCCATCACGTCGTAGCCCTGGCTTCCCTCGGTGAGGTAGACCTCGAAGCGCACGTAGGTGTCGTGCTCGGCGAGCGAGCGCATGGCGAACGCGGGGGTGGGCACCTCCATCGGCCACACCCGGTAGCTGAACTCCTCCTCCTCGCCCATCGGCGCCCGCAGCTCCAGGTAGGCGATGCCGACGGCCTCGTCCACCCCCTCGCTCACCGACGCCTCCGCGCCGTGTTCGCGCAGCTCCTCGGCGACGTCCCGGAACGCCGGGCGGCACACGTCGCGGACGAACCGCTCGGCCGCCCGCCTGCCGGGGAAGCTCACCGCCCGCTTGATCCGCTGCCGCCAGTTGCGTTCGGGCCCCCGCCGGTCGGCCGCGGTCCGGTCCGACAGCGACGAGGACAGGGTGGTTCGGAAGGCGTCCTTGCGGAACTTCTCGACCCGCAGCGCCTTGAACAGGCCCCACATGATCACGAACATCACGAACGAGAACGGCAGGCCCATGATGATGGTCGCGCTGGTCAGCGTGTCCACCCCGCCGACCAGGAGCATGGCGAGGGTGAGCAGGCCGGTCGCCGCCGACCAGAAGACGCGCAGCCACGGGGAGGCGTCGGTGAGCGGCGTCGGCAGGTGGGAGCTGAGGTTGCCCATCACCAGCGCGCCGGAGTCGGCGGAGGTGACGTAGAAGAGCAGTCCGACGACCGTGGCCAGCCCGGCGCTGAACAGGACGCCCGGGTACTGCGCGAGCAGCGCGTAGAAGCCCTGTTCGGGGTGGTTCATGGTGGTCTGGCCGAACGCGGCGCCGCCCTCGCGCACGACGCTCAGCGCGCTGTTGCCGAAGAAGGACAGGAAGGTCAGCGTGAACAGGAGCGGGACCACCAGCGTCGCCGCCACGAACTGCCGGATGGTGCGGCCGCGCGAGATCCGGGCGAGGAACATCCCCACGAACGGAGCCCAGGCGATCCACCAGGCCCAGAAGAACAGCGTCCAGGCGTTGAGCCAGTCGGTCGGCGGGTCGTAGGCGAAGGTGTTCAGCGTCATGGAGGGGAAGCGGCTGAGGTAGTCGCCGATGTTGAGGACCAGGGCGTTGAGCAGGTAGAGGGGGTCCTCGAAGACCAGCACGTACAGCATCAGGACGACGGCGAGCACGACGTTGATCTCGGACAGCCGCCGGATGCCCCGGTCCACGCCCGCCACCGCCGACATCGTGGCCACGAGCACGGCGACGATGATCAGGCCGAGCTGGGCCGCGACGCCCTCGGGGACGCCGAAGAGGAAGTTGAGCCCGTAGTTGAGCTGCACGACACCGATGCCGAGCGACACGGAGATGCCGAAGATCGTGCCGATGACGGCCGCCAGGTCGACCGCGTCGCCGACCGGGCCGTGGATGCGCCTGCCGATCAGCGGGTACAGGGCCGAGCGGATGGCCAGGGGCAGGTGGTAGCGGAAGGAGAAGTAGCCCAGGGCCATGCCCATCAGCGCGTACATCGCCCACCCGGTCACGCCGTAGTGGAAGAGGGTCCACACCACGGCCTGGCGGGCCGCCTCGACGGTCTGCGCGTCGCCCTCGGGCGGCGCCAGGTAGTGGCTGACCGGCCCGGAGACGGAGAAGAACAGCAGGTCGATGCCGATGCCCGCCGCGAACAGCATGGCCGCCCACGCGAACACCCCGTAGTCCGGCTTGGAGTGCTGGGGACCGAGCTTGACCCTGCCGTAGCGGGAGAGCGCGATGACCACCACGAACCCGAGGTAGAGGGTGGTGGCGAGGAAGTAGTACCAGCCGAACACCTCGGTGATCCACGTCACGACGGTGCCGATGGTGTTCCCGGCGTGCGTGGGCGCGACGATCGCCCAGACCGAGAGCGCGACGATCAGCGCGGACGCGCCGTAGAACACGACCGGTTTGAGACGGCTCGGACCGCGCTCCGCCTCCTCGGGGGTCTCCGGTCCGGTTTCCGGTTCCGGCTCGGCTTCCGGCTCCGGTTCGCGGTCCGGACGGTGCTGCCCTCCGTCGGTGGCCACCGTTTCACCTCTCGTTCGTGCGGTACCGGAAGCGGCTCCCCGGGGGCGGTGCCGACGGGAGGCGGATCACCGGGTCACCGGTTTCGGAAGTCCACCGCGCCATCTTCACGGATCGCCCGCCTGCGGTCGGGCACCCCATGGACGGCGGCGTGGCGCGGCGGTGTGCGCGGGCGCAGCGGCGGGCGGACGGTTACCCGGGGGCGTCGGCGGCGGTCGGAGCGCAGGCGGGGTGCAGCGGGCGGGCCCGGGGCCCGGGCCGAACGCGGTGCCGAAAACCGGGGGAGGACTCGGTTCCAGGAAGGGAAAAGGAAGGAGAGGGAAGGAAACAGTGGCCTCCGGGTGAGGTCTAATGCCGTCTCCCCGCCGTGCCGGGATTGGTCCACCTCCGGCCGGTGCGGACCACACGCGCGGCGGGGCCGGGTCCTTCCAGCTCCCGTCCGCACGTGTCCGGGGGTCCCTCCCGTACCGCCCGGCGAGCGGCCCCGACCGGTCCTGCGGCCGGTCCGGTCGGCCCCCGCACCCGGCCGCGGCCGGGGGACCCGACTCCTCGTCACGGCCCGCTTACCGGCCTCCCCGAGCGGGAAACCCCTGTTCCAGAGGGACTCCGGGCGCCGCGTCCTCAGGGACCCGACGCCCGTGGCCCTCCCCCCGCAGTCACGAGCGCTCGCCTTCGCCCCGGGCAGGTACCGGCCCGGGTCTCCCCCGACGGATTCCCGCTACCGTCCCGGCCCTGCGCGCCGGGGCGCGATCCATGACCGAAGGACCCGCACATGCTGAACCGCAAGTCCGACACCCCCCGCCCCCGCAACCGGCACCGTTTCCGCACCGCGGCGGCGCTGGCCGCCGCCACCACCCTGTTCCTCGGCCTCATGCCCGCGGGCACGGCCAACGCCCACGGCTACATCTCCAACCCGATGAGCCGCCAGGCCCAGTGCGCCGCGGGCATCGTCCAGTGCGGCGGCATCCAGTGGGAGCCGCAGAGCGTGGAGGGCCCCAAGGGGCTCATGCAGTGCAACGGCGGCGTCGGCCGCTTCGCCGAGCTGAACGACAACAGCCGGGGCTGGCGGGTGACCGACGTCGGCCGCGTCCAGACCTTCGAGTGGACCATCACGGCCGCGCACTCGACCTCCACCTGGGAGTACTTCATCGGCAACCACCGTGTGGCCGTGTTCAACGACCACGGCGCCCGTCCGCCGTGGTCGTTCAGCCACACCGTGGACCTGTCGGGGTACAGCGGACGGCACACGCTGCTGGCCAGGTGGAACGTCGCCGACACCGGTAACGCCTTCTACGCCTGCGTGGACGTCAACATCCGCGCCTAGCGGCCCGACTGCCGGTGGGCCCGCCCGGTCCGGCGGATCGCACGGCGTCCGCGACGCCGCCGCCGGGCCCGGGCGGGCCGCGTTCCCCCGGTCCCGGCGGGCGGCTCAGAACCGGTGGTGGCCCCTTGCCGGGCGCGGTCGCGGGCCCTCTCCACCCCCGGACCGGCGTCCGGGCCGTGCCTCAGGCGGCGGGTGAGTCCCGGGCGGACAGTTCCCCGGCCAGTTCCATACAGCGCTGCCGGGCCGGGGAGAAGTCGTAGGGCATCTTGCCGAAGGCTTCGAACGCGCTCATGGAGCCCGGCTCCCGACTGCCGGAGCCGGGGTCGGCCTCGTCATCGGCGGGAGCGGGGTGCAGAGCGTCCCAGGCGTCGAAGAGGGCGTCGTCCTCCTCCCCCAGGCCCGACTCCTCGATGACGGCGTGCAGGGTGCTTTCGAAGGCGTGCCGTTCGGCGGCCACCCGAGCCACCCGCGGATCATCGACGGCGACGCTGTCGTCGAGTGCCTCCTCGGCGTCATCGAGGCGGTCGGACTCCTCCCGCAGAGCGGGACGCGTGGCCAGGGCGATGAAGCGGCCGGCCCGGACGGCCGCGCCGAGCGGGCCGAAGACCCGCTCGGTGACCAGCAGATCGTCCAGGTCCGCCTGGCGCAGGGAGCCCTCGGGCAGGCTCTTGAGGCGCTGGGTGACGAAGTCGGAGAGCAGGCCCATACGGCTGCCTTCGGTGCGCATCCGCCGCACGGCGGCCCGCTGCCGCCGCAGTTCCGCCTCCTGATCGGCGAGGCTCTCCTCCAACCGCTCCAGGATGCCCGCGATACCGTCTGCGCCGACGGCGTCGGCGTCGGCGTCGGCGGAAGCCGTGCCGGTGGTGAAGGAGTCGCGGATGTCGTCCAGGGCGATCCCGGCGTCGGCCATCCTGCGGATCCACAGCAGGCGGATCATGTCCTCGTACCCGTAGCGGCGGCGGCCGTCGACGCCCCGCTCGGGCTCGGGGAGCAGGCCGATCTCGTGGTAGTGGCGGATCGCCCGCGGCGTGCTGCCGACGAAGGCCGCCGCGTCGCCGATCTTGACCCGGCGGGGCGGCGTGAAGGACAGGGGCATGAGCAGGGTGGCTTTCCTCAGGGGACCGGGACGTGGGTCCACCAGACCACATGCCGCTACGGAAGGTGCAACCCCGCGCACCGCCCCGCGCCGGTGCCGGGGAACACGCCCCTCCTCCGTGACGAGCGCGGGGCCGTTCGGTCACCACCGTGCGGGGCGCGCACGGGAACCCGAACCCGGAACAGGGCCCAACTGTCGAAGAGCCGCGCCTACTTCCGCACGCGGAAGCGCAGCGTCGTGACGGCGCCGGACTGGGTGTTGCCGAAAGGCTCCAGATCGATCCTGCCGAGGCCCGGGGGCGTGAAGCGGACGCCGTCGCCGAGCAGCACCGGCAGGACGTACACCAGGACCTCGTCGACGAGCCCGCGCCGCAGGCACTGGGCGGCCACGTCCGCGCCGAGGATCTCCAGGTTCCTGTCGCCCGCGGCGCCGCGTGCCGTGGCGACGGCCTCTTCGAGTCCACAGGTGAGAAAGGTGACGGTGGGGTCCGGCTCGTCGGGGGGCTCGTGGGTGAGGACGAACTGCGGTCCCCCGTCGTAGGCGGCGCCCTGGTCGGCCATACGTTTGGCGACCTCGTAGGTTCCCCGGCCGACGAGCATGGCGCCCGTGGCCGCCATGACCTCCGGGACCGCGTCCGCGGTCAGGTAGTCGGAGACCCAGTCCATCGCATGCCCGGGTCCGGCGATGAAGCCGTCCAGTGACATCGCCCTGTTCACGACCACTCTGCCGGTGCCGATGCCCACGTCACTCACGCGTCTTCTCCAAGGATTCCGGCGACCCGGAGCCGCATCATAGCCCGGGCGGCCGGAAAGGGCGGGGCGGAAGTCGCACGCGTGTCCGCGGTGGCCCGACGCGGACGACCGGCGTCCGGATGCGCTGACCGCGCGGCGTCGGGAACGTGCCCGGGCACGGAGCGGACGACACGTGGGGGCGCCCCGGTCCCGGACCGCGTGACCGGTCCGGCGACCGTTCGCGCTCACCGCGCTAGGACCCGTGTCGCGCCCTGATACCGGCGAGGATCAGGTCCAGCGTCTGGTCGAAGTAGGTGTTCTCCACGGCCAGGGCGTCCGCCTCCGACACCGCGGCGGCGACGGCCTCCTCGTGCCCCTGCTCGCGGTCGGACTTCATCGCGCTCATGGCGACGGCGGAGGTGGCCGCGCCGAGGATCTGGTTCGACACCGCCCGGATGGCGACCGCCTGTGCCTCCTCGTCCCCGCCGTACTCCCCCAGCGCTTCGATGACGCGCCTCGACAGGGCGACGGCGTTCGGGCCGATCAGCGGCCGGGAGCCCGCGAACTCGGCCGCCCAGGTGTGCGCGGTCAGGGCCGCGTAGAACCGCAGGGCGGTCTCCTTGAGCGCCTCGTCCCAGGGGGCGTCCGGGGGCGGCGGCACGGAGGCGGCCCCGGCCAGGATCTCGTCCACGGCCAGGTCCACCAGGTCCTCCCGGCGTTCCACGTACCAGTACAGGCTGGTGGCGTGCACCCCGAGTTCGGCGGCGACCTTGCGCATGGTCAGCGCGGACGCCCCCTCGCGGTCGAGCAGGTCGATCGTCGCCGCGACGATGCGTTCGCGGCTGAGGGCGGGCTGGGACCGGCGTCGGCGCTGCGGGCGGTGGAAGACGCTGTCGAACCGCTGGTCGGATCCTGGAGTGGCCATGTCCGACAGCATACTGGGAATCCTACGTTGTAGGTTTCTATCCAACAGTGTATGTTCCTCGGCATGGCTACCGACCACTCGCTGACGCGCCCCCAGTCCTCCACCCCCTCCGAGTTCCACACCGAGGCCCCCGACCAGTCCCGCACGACGGTCACCGACCCCCGCGGGCTCACCGCCTTCCTCGTGATCGCCTTCGCCTTCTCCTGGACGGCCTGGTGGCTCGGCACCCGTCTCCTCGGCGGCGCCGACCCGATGCCCGCCGTGATCGTCGGCGGTTTCGGGCCGATGGTGGCCGCGGCCGTCGTCACCGCGGCCACCCAGGGCCGCCGGGGCGTGGGCGCGCTCTTCCGGCGGCACTCGCTCCGACGCAGGGGCGGCGTCATGCCCTACCTGATCACCGTGCTGGTGGTCCTGGCCCTCGCGGGCTCCGCCGCGATCCAGGTGCACCTGGGGCAGTCGACCCTGGACGGGGCCCAGCTGTGGGCGGCGCTGCCGACCCTGCCCGTCCAGTTCCTGGTCATCGCGCTGGTCGGCGGCGGCAACGAGGAACTGGGGTGGAGGGGCTTCGCGCTGCCCCGCCTCCAGGGCGTGCTCTCCCCGCTGGCCGCGAACGTGCTGCTCGGCGCGGTCTGGGCGATGTGGCACGCTCCCCTGTTCGCCATGCCCGGCACGCTCCAGTCGCAGATGTACTTCCCCGCCTACGCCCTGCTCTGCGTCGGGTTCACGGTGGTCCTCGGCCACGTCTTCAACTCCGCCCGCGGCGGCGTGGTCGCCGCGGTCGTCACCCACGCCGCGATCAACGTCGTCTCGGGCGTCAAGGCCGTGGCCGTGGGCGACCCGGCGAGCGCTCCCGAGGTCGCCGTGGTCGCCCTGCTCGCGCTGCTCCTCGCGGTCTGCACCCGCGGCCGTCTGGGACTGCGCCGTTCCGACCGGACCCGGGGTTAGCTCCGACGGGAGCCCCAGCACACCTCAGGAACCCGGACGAACGCCGCCCGGGGCCGCCGAGAACACGGATCACGTGGTCGGCGGCCCCGGGCGGGCTCGGTGTTCGGGCCGTCGGAGACGGCCGGACGGGGCCGTCAGCGCGCGGCGAGCGCCCGGCCGGCCTCGCTGGCGCTGGCCAGGGCCCGGTCGTGCTCCTGCTGGGCGAGGTCCTTGAGGGCCTCCATGCCCGGTGTGGTCGCGGCCAGGGTGAGTTCGCGCTTGATGAGGGTCAGGTCGGCCTGCCAGATGTCGCCGACGACGCGCTCCAGGTAGGGGGTGGAGTGGTCCCAGCCCTCGCGGGGGGTGCCGGGGCCGTAGCCGCCGCCCAGGGTGGTGGCCAGCACGGTGGGGGTGCCCTTCAGCAGCGGGGTGGTGGCGCCCGCGCCCGCGATGACCAGGTCGGCCCAGGCCTTGAAGTGCTGGGAGACGCCGAAGTTGTACAGCGGCACGGCCAGGACCACCGCGTCGGCCTCCTGGAGTTCGGCGGCCAGTTCGGCCGCCAGGGCCAGGGCCCGGACCTGTTCGGGGGTGCGGTCGGCCTCGTCCGTTCCGGCGCCGACGGTGGCCAGGGCCCAGGCGTCGGCGGGCAGCGGGTCGGTGCCCAGGTGGCGGCGGTTGACGGCGCCCTGCGGGTGGGCGGCGGCCCATTCGGCCTCGACCCGGTCGGCGATCTCGGCGCTGCTGGAGACGGTCGGCAGGATGCTGGCGTCCAGACGGAACAGGTTCATCGGACTCTTCCCCCAAGGGTGTTCGGGTTCGCGGTACGCGGAGCACGGCCACACGGCCGGACGGTCCAGCTGTCCGGGTGACCCTCGCACCACTATAAACGGACTTTACCCCGCTTAGTGTTCCCGGGGTAGATTGTCCGTGTGACTTCGCCCCTGGTGCCCTTCGGGAAGGAGCGCGGCGAACGCGCGGACGCCGCGCGCAACCGCGAACGCCTGCTGGAGACGGCCCGCGCGATGATCGCCGAACACGGGACACAGCAGGTGACCATGGACGGCCTCGCCGAACGCGCGGGGCTGGGCAAGGGCACCGTCTTCCGCCGCTTCGGCAGTCGCGCGGGCATCTTCGAGGCCCTGCTCGACGACGACGAACGCCGATTCCAGGAACGGGTCCTGTCCGGACCACCGCCGCTGGGACCGGGCGCCGAGCCCGCGGAACGCCTGATCGCCTACGGCAGCGCCCGCATCCCCTTCCTGCTGGAACACCACGCGATCGCCCGGGCCGCCGTGGACCGCTCCCTGCCCGTGCCTGCGGGCGCGGTCAGCATGACCCAGCCCCACATCCGCATGCTCCTGGGCCTGGCCGGTCTGCCCCCGGACGAGCTGTACGGCCTCTCCGTACAGCTGACCGCCGCGCTGGAGGGGCCCCTGATGCTGTACATGTCGACGGATGAGGTGGCCGTCCCCACGGAGCCGGACGCCCCCAACCCCCTGATCGACGGCTGGCGCTTCCTCGTCGAACGCCTCCTCCGGGACTGACCGGCCGCACCGACCGGGGCGGCCGATGCTCATCGCACGGTCGGGATCCGCGCGGGCCGCGCGTCCGGCTGGTCCCGGGCAAACGATTCCATGCGATACCGGACACCGGTCAGACGATGGTCCACATGAGCGATGACCAGCAGCGACACACGACTCCGGCCTCCTCCGGCTCCGGCCGCACCGGCGGCTCCCTGGAGGCGATCCGCGCGGCCCTGACCCACTCCGGCCCGGCCGGCGCCGCCCACTGGCTGGGCACGCGGACGCAGCCGTGGCCGCGACCGGCCGACGCCCCGGACCCGGTCGGCGCCCCGGACCCGGTCGGCGCGGAGCCCGTTCAGGAGGGGGAGGCCCAGCGGTGGCCCCTGGCCAGGCGAAGGCCCGGGAGCACCGGCCGGTAGGCGCGGGGAACGCGGGCCGCCGCCGCTGGGGCCGGGCGCCGACCCCGCGCGGCGCCCGGCCGCCTACGGGTGCGCCCGGGCGGGCTCGGGGGTCAGGGCCGGTCCCGTCCCGCGCGTACGCAGGAACACCATGAGCGCGATCACGGCGACGGTGACGGTGGGCACGAGCAGAATGGGCGACCCGGCGCCCGCCGAACGGTCCGCGATGGAAGCGCCGATGTCGGTGTGCAGGGTGATGGTGAGGAGGAAGGTGAGCGTGTTGAGCAGCGCGTGGATGACGACCGCGACCTCAATGCCGCCGGTGCGCCAGGTGATGACGGCCAGGCTGACGGCGAGCGCGAAGTACCAGAGGTTGATCCACGGATCCCCCGCACCGTGGATGGTCGTGAACACCAGGCTGGAGACGAGGACGCCGACGACCAGCCCGGCCCGCGGGCCCCTGCTCCAGCTCCCGGCGACCCGGAAGACCAGTCCGCGCAGGCCGTACTCCTCGCCCGCCGTCTGGAGGGGCACCAGCAGGAGGGTGAGGACGAACATGACGACCAGGTCGGCTACAGGCCAGTGGGTCTGGTCGGGGGGTGTCGAGACGTTCATGACGGTGACGGCGATCAGCCAGAAGGGGCCGATGAACAGCAGCGCCCGGCCGAACACGGCGAGCCGGAAGCAGGAGAGCACCGAGTGCAGTGAGGCGCCCCTCACGCCGTAGAGCCACCGCTGGAGGAGCATGCTCCACGGGATGAGCAGGGCGAGCGCGATCATGGTCGCGCCGTGGTAGAGCGGTGTGTAGTCGGTGCCGCCCGCCGCCGGGTTGGTCCTGCCCATCCGCGCGTCGACGAAGGCGGCGGCCTGGGAGAAGACGATGCTGAAGGCGAACATCCCCACCACCAGGAGCACGATCGCGAGGACGCCGCGCGCGATGCGCCGCTTGTCCCCGGCGAGCACGCGGTGGTACTCCACACCCGGCGGGACGGGCCGCGGACCACGGCGGCGCAGGCGTGGCGCCGTCGGACGGGCCGGCGCGGACGCGGACGCGCGCGCCGCCCCCTCGTCCGGGGCCGCGTGCGGTGTGCCAGCCGGCCAAGGGGCCGACCAGGCGGGGTGACGGCTGTCGTTGGGGTTCATGCTCCCGAACCTAGGCCGGAGCGGAGCCGTGACGGAGTGCCACCAGTCACGGGTTTTCCGCGTGCTCCGCACGGGACGTGCATGACGGATGTCATGCGCCGACGGAGTCCGTGACCCGACCAGGCGGTGCGGGAAGGCACCCCCGCTTGGACCCGTTCCCGACGATGCGGCCGGGTCCGCCCGCGCACGGGGGCGTGGGGGTCAGGGCACCAGGCCGTGCAGGGGCGCGGGGTCGAACCCGGGTTCGTTCGGGTCAGCCAGGTAGGACACCACCGCGCCGGGGACGGCCGGGGCACGGGGTCAGCCGCCCAGTACCGGGTAGTCGGTGTAGCCGGTGGCTCCGCCCACGTACATCAGGTACCTGTCGCGCACCGGGTTGACCGGCGCCCCGGTGCGGATGCGCTCGACCAGGTCGGGGTTGGCCAGGAAGGGCCTGCCCAGGGCGACCAGGTCGGCCCCGGCCCGGAGCATGCGCTCGGCGGCGTCCCGGCCGCCGTCCGCGGGGATCCCCCCGCCGGGCAGCACCGGGTTGCCGATCAGGGTGCGCGTCCAGTGTGAGCGGATCAGCTTCCACACGGAACTGTCGGGGTCTGCGAAGGCCACGTGCAGGTACACGGGCCCCAACGCGTCCAGGCGGGCGGCCAACTCCGGGTAGAGGGCGGCGATGTCCTCGTCGGTCTCGGCGATGCCGTTGGCGGTGTTGCCCGGGGAGACGCGCACACCGACGCGGTCGGGACCGACTTCCGCGACGACGGCTTGGACCACCTCCAGGACGAAGCGCATCCGGTTCTCGGGGGTGCCGCCGTAGGCGTCCCAGCGCCGGTTGGTGCCGGGGGTCAGGAACTGGTGGAGGAGGTAGCCGTTGGCGGCGTGCACCTCCACGCCCAGGAACCCGGCCTCCACGGCCCGGCGCGCGGCGGCGGCGAAGTCGGCGACGGTGGCGTCGATGTCGGCCTGGTCCATCTGGCGGGGTGTCACGGCGGGCTGGCGGCCGGTGGGGGTGTGGACGGGCTCGGGCAGGGTGATCGGAGAGGGCGCCAGCGGGGTCAGGCCGCTCGTGTCGGGGTGGCCGACGCGGCCGCCGTGCTGGATCTGGGCGAACATGCGCCCGCCAGCCTCGGCCACGCGCCGGTTGACCCGCCGCCAGCCCTCGGTGTGCTCGGAGCTGTACAGGGCGGCGGTGTCGGGGTAGGTGCGGCCGACCCCGCTGGGTGTGGAGGCCTCAGCGATGATCAGACCGGCCGAGGCCCGTTGGGCGTAGTACTCGGCCATCAGCTCGCTCGGGACGCCAGAGGGCTCGGCGCGGTTGCGGGTCATGGGGGCGATCACGAGCCGGTTGGGCAGGTCGGTGTCGGCGAGGCGCACGGGCCTGAGAAGCGGGGACTCTGTTTCCTTGGCGTTCATGCGGATACCGTAGGAGTTGACACCAATGTCAGATTCAAGCGCGAGGGACGTGAGGTGCGTCATGCGTATCGGTGAACTGGCCCGGCGCAGCGGGGTGAGCCCGCGTTCACTGCGCTACTACGAGCAGCAGGGCCTGCTCGCCTCCGAGCGCACCCCGGGCGGGCACCGAGAGTACGCCGAGGCCGCGGTGGGCCGGGTGGCGCGCATCCAGGAGCTGTACGCCGCGGGGCTGTGCAGCGCCAAGATCGTGACGCTGCTGCCGTGCATGCGCGACGCCGACGGCGGACCCGCCGCCACGGCCGACGCCCACCTGGTCCGCGAACTGACGGTCGAACGCGAGCGCATCGACCGGATGATCGCCGACCTCCAGCGCTCCCGGGAGCTGCTCAACGACGTCATCGCCTCCGCCGAGGGAACCGGAGCCGAGGAGAGCCCTCTCACCGGTCGCAGGTGACGGGGCCTCCCGCCCGCGGACGCCGGAAGCCCGCGTGAGCGTCAACGGCGTTGGAGCACCCGACCGCTCCCGACCGCCGACGCCGGAAGCCCGGCGGAGAAGCCCGGTCCGTCGCGGTCACGGCCCGCTGGCGTCGGACCCGGCCGCGCCGCCCGGGCGCTCGGCGGAGTGCCCCTCCGCCACGCGTTGGACTCGGAACCCGCTCCCGGGACAGGGCCCCTCCGGCCGGTCAGCGGTGGTCGCGGCTCATCAGCGCGACGACCTCCCCCGCGGCCCGGCGCAGCGGCCTCCTGCGCAGCCACACCAGGTGCACCGGCATCGCCAACCCGTTCTTGAGGTTGACGAACTCCAGCACCCTCACCCTCCCGGCCGCGACCGCCTCCCTCACCTCCCCCAAGGGCAGGTTGGCCCATCCCGCGCCGCGTTCCACGAGCCCCAGCGCGGCCTCCACCGAGTCCACGTGCCACCGGGCGTCGGAGACCAGGAGCCGACGATCGGCGACCGCGTCGTCGGGACCGGCGACCACGATCTGGCGGCTGGCGCCGAGGTCCTCCAGACGCCGCAGGTCGGCGGGCAGGCCGGGGGTGTCCGCGGTGGCCGAGACCACCGCCACGAAGACCTGGTCGGTCACGTTGGTGAAGACCTCCTCCCGGTCGACGTCCGGGGCCGCGGCCAGCAGCGCCAGGTCGGCCCGCTCCCGGTGCAGCATCTCCCGGACCCCGTCCTGGGGCGCCCGGAGCAGGTTCACGCGCAGCAGGGGGTAGCGGCCGCCGACCCGGGCCAGGGCGTCCAGCAGTTCCCGGTCCGGAACACCGGCGGCCACGGCGACGGTGAGCGTGCTCTCCAGGTCCCGCGACAGCTCCACGGCGTGGACCTGCAACAGCCGCAGCCTGCTGGCGACGGACCGCGCGTGGGGCACCAGGGCCAGGGCCCGCGGGGTGGGCACCGCCTCGCGGCGCGACCGGTCGAACAGGGGGTAGCCGAGTTCGGCCTCGATGTTGGCGATGCCCATGCTCACGGCGGAGGGCACCCGGCGCAGCGCTCGGGCCGCGCCGGAGAAGGAGCCGTGGTCGACCACGGCCAGGAACAGCTCGATGCCGTCACTGGAGAGAGCCATACAACTGTCAGCTTTTCTGAAGGGACCTGACTTTTCTGCTCAGTAGCCCTGAATATAACGTCTTCCCCCGTTGACCGACGGAACGGGAGTGTGTGTGCTGTGCAAGGTGTAAAGCGCAAGCTGGTCTACGTGGGCGGATACGAGATCCTGGGGCTCGCGGTGGGCACCGCGGTGATGTCCCTGCTGACGGGCGAGTCACCGGCCACCACCGGGCCCTTGGCGCTCATGATCACCTGCGTGGCGACGGTGTGGAACCTGGTCTTCAACTACCTGTTCGAGGCGTGGGAGCGGCGCCAGCGCGACCGCACGCGCACCGTGCGCCGGCGCGTCCTGCACGCGGTGGGCTTCCAGCTGACCCTGGTGTGCTTCCTGATCCCGCTCATCGCGTGGTGGCTGGAGATCACGCTGTTGCAGGCGTTCGTGCTGGACCTGGTGTTCATCGTCTACATCCCGTTCTACACCTTCGCCTACAACTGGGCGTTCGACAGGATCTTCGGCGTTCCCAGCTCGGCGGTGAACGAGGTCCGGCAGGAGGAGCCGGTCGGTTCCGAGCGTTCCGCCTGAGGCCCGCGCCGTCGAACGCGCACCCGCGGGACTCGCGCTGGCGGCCTCTGCCCGGCGGAGCGCCCCGGAGCCGTCGACACCGCTGCGGGCCGGTCGGGGGAGGAATCCGCCGACCGACCCGCGCGGGAGAACCGGGTGGTTCAGCGCGACGGCCCGTAGGTGAGGCGGCGCAGCGCCACCTCGGCGGGTCCGCGCACGCCGCGGCGGCGCATGAGGTCGGCGAGCAGCACCGTGGTCAGCCACACGGCCACCGCGACGCCCGCGCCGACGGCGGGCGACGTCAGGTGCAGGTCGAGCGTGTAGGAGGAGAACAGCACGGCCCAGGCCACGGACTGGGCCAGGTAGAAGGTCATGGAGCGCTGTCCGAGCGCGGCCAGGGCATCGGTCACCGGCCCCTGTCGGCCCGTGAGGCGGGCCGCGACCAGGGCGATGAGCGCGGCGTAGCCCAGCGCGCCCGCGTAGCCGCTCACCTGGTGCAGTGCGGTGGCGGCCACGACCTCCCCGGAGGTGGCGCCGGTCCACACCCCCGCCTTGTCCAGGGCCAGGGGGAGACCGCCCAGCGCCGCCAGGGGAACGCCAGCGAACGCGGTCGCGCGCAGCAGCCGCAGGTGCTCGTGGGGCCGCTCCAGGATCCGGTGCCGGGCCGCCAGCACACCGAGCAGGAACGGGACGAGCGTGCTGGCGAACATCACCACGGCCAGGACCGAGAACAGGGTCACCCGGAAGAGGAGTTCGTCCGCGAAGCCGTCGGGCATCAACGGCATGCCCTGCCCCGTCACGGCGTCCTCGGCGGCGATCAGGGCGTGCACGGCCGCGGCCACGGACAGCCAGGCCGCCGCCAGGATCACCAGGGTCCGGTCGCGCAACCGCAGGACGCCCACCAGAGCCAGCGTCACCAGGCCGTAGACGGCCAGGATGTCCGCGGGGAAGAGCAGCACCGTGTGCGCCAGCCCGAAGGCGACCATCCACAGGCCGCGCCGGCGCAGCAGGCCGCGGGTCCGGGGCCAGTCCTGCCCCTGTTCGCCGCGGCGGCGGTGGATCTGGGCCAGGCCGTACCCGAACAGGGCCGCGAACATGGGGTAGCTGCGCAGGTCGACGAACATGACCGTGGCCGCGGTGGTGAGCTGGTCGGCGGGGTTGGGAGCGCCCTGCGGGCCGCCGATGAACACGGTGAACAGGTGCGTGTGGGCGAGCGCGATGAACAGCAGCATGACGCCGCGGGCCAGGTCCGGGGCCAGGGAGCGGCGGTCGAGCGGGAGCGGGTGGTCGGGGGCCGGAGCCGTGCGGGGCTCCGGGGTGGACGTGTGGGACATGGTGGCCTCCGAAAGGGCCGTGGGCTCCGATGGACGGCGTACGCGCCGAGGTGCGCACCGGGGCGCACGTCGGGGCGACGCACTGTGCGTACATCGTATACATAACACTCCTCTGGCCGTAAACCCTTTTCATTGGGCTTTAGAAGTTGCCATAACTAGTGCACTTGCCTAGTGCACCAAAGACCGGAAGAGGTTCCTCGGGCCGCCCCGGAGTCTTCGACGAGGTAGCCCCGACCCCACCGTGCACTAGTACACTCGGGGTAGCGCGACAGGAGCGGAAGGGGTCAGTGGTGTCCACGACCGGAAAAAAGGAACTGCCGCCCTACGCGCGGGTCGTCACCGACATCCGCGCGCGTATCGACTCCGGAGAGCTGCGACCGGGCGCACGGGTGCCCTCCACCCGGGAGATCATGCGCGAGTGGGGGGTAGCCATGGCCACCGCCACCAAGGCGCTGGCAACCCTGCGCCAGGAGGGCCTGGTCGAGGCGGTGCGCGGAGTGGGGACCCTCGTGCGCGGTGCGCCGGTCTCCGCACCTGAGCCGCGGGGACCCCAGCGCCAGCGGGAACGCCCGCGTCCGGCGCGGACGGAAGACCACCGCCCGGCAGCCGAGCCCGGCCTCACCAAGGAGACCATCGTCCGGGCCGCGATCACCATCGCCGACGCGGAGGGAGTCGAGGGCCTGTCCATGCGCAGGGTCGCCACCCATCTGGGGGTGAGCACCATGGCCCTGTACCGCCACGTCGCGAACAAGGACGCGCTGGTGACGTCGATGATCGACCAGGTCTACACCGAGCACGCCCTGCCCGATCCGCCGCCCGCCTACTGGCGCGAGGCGCTCGAACTGGCGCTCCGGACGGAGTGGGGCATCTACCGGACGCACCCCTGGGCCGTCCGGCTGACCCCGCTCGCCGGAGCGGTCCAGTCCCCCGGGCTGGTGCAGAACGCCGAGTGGATGATGCGGGTGATCACCGGTCAGGGGCGCTCACCGGACGAGGCCATGGCGGTCCTCACCTTCGTGTCCGCCTACACCTCCGGCATGGCCCTCCAGGGCACGCGCGCGGTGGTGGAGGGGTACGAGGCCGGGATGGACGCCGAGCACTGGTGGAGGTCCAGGGGCGAGGAGTTCCTGCGGATCGCCGAGCAGGGCAGGTTCCCCCTGACGTTCAGCGTCTCGGGGCCGACCGACGTGCACGCGATCTTCGACCTCGGCATGAAACACCTGCTGGACGGGCTCACGCCGCTGATCGAATCAGGAGGCTGACCCGAGGGCGGCCGTCGGACGCGTCCAGGGGCGCGAGAACCCCTCCGGTACGGGGTACACCTGAACACGGGGGAGCGCCTACCCGTACGACGCCGTGGACGACCGCTCCCGCCCGGCCTGCGGCGGGATCCCGGCCGACGAGGGGAACGGAAGGCGTTCCGAGGGGCGGCATCACTACAATCACCACCGGTTCCACACCGTGATCGGCGGCCCTCCCGCCTTCCGCGGCACCCACCTCTCAGGTCAGTACACGCCCAGCAGCGCCATGACGTCGGTGACGCGGCCACTGTGGAGCCGCACCCACCAGCGCCGAGGTCGGCTTTGAGGAGCTACCGAAGATGTCCCAGGGTCTGGTGCGGTACGCACCCGCGGTGAACGACGCGAGGGTGCGCGGGGCGGTCTACCCCCGGCGTTCCCTGGTCATGGTCACCGGGGTGCCCGGGGCCGGGAAGAGCACCCTGCTGCGGCGGCTGTTCGGCCTGCGCGGGGACGAGGAGCGGACCGTGCTCACCGCGGACGGCGTGCGGGTGATCGACTCGCTCCAGTCGCGGTACCGGCTGGGACCGCTGCTCGGCCGCGTCCCCTACCCGCTGTGGCGCTGGGTGGTGCACGTACTGCACCTGGCCCGGATCGCCGCGGCGTTGCGCGGCGGCCCGGTGGTGGTGCACGAGTGCGGCACCCGGCGCTCGGTCCGCGTACTGCTCGCCCTGCTCTGCCGGCTCCGCCGGTACGAGGTCCACGTGCTGATGATCGACGCCACCCCGCAGGAGGCCCGGAGCGGACAGACCGCCCGGGGCCGGCGGGTGACCGCGCGCAGCCACCGGACGCACTCGCGGCGCTGGCGGCGGCTGCGCACGGCCACCCGGCGCGGGCCGAAGGCGTTCGCGCCGGGCGCGCGCAGCCTGCTCGCGCTCGACCGGCGCCGGGCGCGCGAGCTGGCCTGGGTCCGCTTCGGTTCCGGCCCGGACGCCCGTGGCCCCCTGCACACCGCGGAGGAGCCGCCCCCCGCCCAGCTCGAACGCGTGATGTCCGCTACCCCGTGACCCCGGCCGGTCGGCTTCACCTCCGCATGCGCGGGGCTCATTGCTTAACGACCTGCGTAAACACAGGCCGTTATCTCGCCGCGATCTAAGTTAAGGCGCGCGAACCACTCGGTTTCTGCTCAGCCGAGGTCCATCCTCATACAACGGACACACGGAATCCGCACTGGCACTGTCTCCTCAAGAACTTCGAAGAGCGCTGATGGAAGCGCTAACAGCAGCACCAGCCAGGACCGCAGGTGCACCCGTACCACGTGCTCCCGGTCGCGCACGGGCTCGAAGCGCAGCATGTCAGCGTTCTTGTCAGCGTCGGTGCACGATGCTGGGGCGCTGTGGGCGATCGCTCTCGGGGCGGACCGGCCGCCCCGGCGACGCGACTGACCGGTCATAATCCCAGGTCAGGACATATGAGAGCCAGCGAGGGGACTTGAACCCCTAACCTATCGCTTACAAGGCGATTGCTCTGCCAATTGAGCTACGCTGGCGGGCTGCCGCGACCGTGGTCCCGGCCGCGTCCCTGGGAAATGGTACCGGTTCAGATACCGCCCGGCCTACTCGGATACGCCGGTGCGCACGAATCGCCGCCCCGGCCTCCGCCCCGTCGGGCAACGGCCCCTCCCGCTCACCTCCTCCGCACGCCCCGATCCGGCAAAGAATCCGGATAGACACGCCGTGTCCGGTTGCTCCTCGCCCCGACCGGAAAGCACAGGGGGAAAGTGCCCCCTCCCGGGGGCGGAGAGGTGGGAAGGACATGACCGGCAACAGGGGTGTGGTGTACAGGGGCGCGGGCCGGGTCGAGGTCGAGGACGTCGACTACCCCGAGTTCGTCATCAAGGACGGCCCCGGGGTCAACCCGGCGAACGTCGGGCGCAAGGTGCCGCACGGGGCGATCCTGAAGGTCGTCGCCACCAACATCTGCGGCAGCGACCAGCACATGGTGCGGGGGCGCACCACCGCGCCGGAAGGGTTGGTCCTGGGCCACGAGATCACCGGCGAGGTGGTCGAGACCGGGCCCGACGTGGAGTTCGTCAAGGTCGGCGACCTCGTCTCGGTCCCGTTCAACATCTCCTGCGGGCGCTGCCGCAACTGCAAGGCGCGGCGCACGGAGATCTGCCTGAACGTGAACCCGGACCGGCCGGGCTCGGCCTACGGCTACGTCGACATGGGCGGCTGGGTCGGCGGGCAGGCCAGGTACGCGCTCGTGCCCTACGCGGACTGGAACCTCCTCGTGTTCCCCGACCGCGACCAGGCGTTGGAGAAGATCCTGGACCTGACGATGCTCTCGGACATCTTCCCGACCGGCTACCACGGCTGCGTCACCGCTGGCGTGGGCGTGGGGTCGAGCGTCTACGTCGCGGGGGCCGGGCCCGTGGGGCTGGCCGCCGCCGCGTCGGCCCGGCTGCTCGGCGCGGGGGTGGTGATCGTCGCGGACATGAAGGAGGAGCGGCTGGCGCAGGCCCGCAGCTTCGGGTGCGAGACGGTGAACGTGGCCGAGGGGGACCTGGCCGGGCAGATCGAGCGGATCCTGGGCGTCCCCGAGGTGGACTGCGCGGTGGACGCGGTCGGCTTCGAGGCGCACGGGACGGGTGAGGGCGCCTCGAAGGAGGCTCCCGCCAGCGTGCTCAACACCGCGATGGACGTGACCAGGGCCGGGGGTTCCATCGGGATCCCGGGCCTGTACGTGACCGGCGACCCCGGCGCGTCCGACGAGGCCGCCAAGCAGGGCTCCCTGTCGGTCAGGATCGGGCTGGGCTGGTCGAAGTCGCACGCCTTCTTCACCGGCCAGTGCCCGGTCATGAAGTACCACCGGGAGCTGATGGAGGCGATCCTCCACGACCGGGTGCGCATCGCCGAGGCCGTCAACGCCGTGGCGATCCCGCTGGAGGAGGCGCCCGAGGGGTACCGGGCCTTCGACGAGGGCGCGGCCAGCAAGTACGTGCTCGACCCGAACAACTACCTCGGCACGCGCTGAGGCACGGGGAGGCACGGCGCGCGGGCGGCGAGCGGGGCGGGGACGGGCTCAGGCCCGTTCCGCCTCCGCACCGCCCTGTTCGGCTCCCGCGCCGTCCCGATCGGTCTCCGCGCTGTTCCGACCGGTCTCAGCGCCGTACCGATCGGCTCCCGCGCCGTCCCCCTCAGCTCCCGCAACGTCCCGTTCGGTCCGAGCGCCCGCCGCCCGGCGCGGGCGGGCCGCCGGGCTGAGGAACCCGGCGAACGCGACGAGGAGCAGGGGCACGACCAGGGCCGTGCGCAGTCCGTACGCCTCACCCAGCAGACCGAGCACGGGCGGCCCGACCAGGAACGCGACGTAGCCGAGCGTCGCCACCAGGGAGACCCGGGCCGCGGAGTCGGGCCCGGAGTCCCCGGCCGCCGACAGTGCCACGGGGAAGCCCAGCGAGGCGCCCAGCCCCCACAGGACCACGGCCGCCGCGGCCAGGGCCGGGCTGTCCGCACCGGCCACCAGCCCCATGCCCGCCACCCCGGCCAGCGCGCTCGCCCCGAGCACGCGGGCCCTGCCGAAGCGCGCCAGGAAGTATCCCCCGGCGAAGCGTCCGACTGTCATCGACGCGGCGAAGACGGCGTAGACCATCGACCCCATGGCCGGGTCGAAGCCGTGGCCGTCGACCATGATCAGCGGGAGCCAGTCGTTGGCGGTGCCCTCGGCCAGGGCCATCGCGAGCACGATGAGGCCGATCAGCACCAGGCGCGTGTCCTTCCACAGCGCGCGTCCGCCGCCCGTGCCCTCCTGGCCGGAGGCGCGCGGGAGCGCCCTGCCGGTGCCGGGTGGCAGGGCGCCGAAGAGCGCCGCCGCGACCGCCAGGGTCAGGACGCCCATCGCGGCCAGGTGCCACGCCACGGGGAACCCGACCGCGGTGAGCGCCATGCCGACGAGGGCGCCGATCACGGTCCCCAGGCTGAAGAAGCCGTGCATGCGCGGCAGCAGCGGCTCGGACATGACCCGCTCGACGTCGGCCCCCTCGATGTTCATGGCGATCTCCCCGGCGCCCATGCCCAGCCCGAAGAGGAACAAGCCGAACGCGACGACGAGGGCGGCCGACAGGCCCGCGCCCAGACCGATAACGGGCAGGCTCCCCAGCATCGCGGCGGTCCCGGCCACGATGACCGGACGGGCGCCCAGGCGGGCGACGACCGCGCCCGAGCCGAGGACGCCGATCATGGAACCGATCGAGAGGCCGAACAGGACGAACCCCATCTCGGCGGTGGAGGCCCCCAGCGCGTCGCGGATGGCGGGGGTGCGCGTGACCCAGGACGAGATCCCCAGTCCGGGCAGGAGGAACAGGACGCACAGCGCGAGGCGCCGACGGCCCACGGCGGTTCCCATGGAGGGCTCCCAGTGGAGTGGCGGTCAGTAGTGTGTACAAAAGTACACACTTGTGGACGCGGACGCCACGGGCCCGGACGGGCGCGGACACGTACCAGAATGGCCGTGGACGCAGAGCTCCGAGGCCGGAAGGGGAACATGGCCGGAACCAGGCGGGTGGCCAACGACCCGCGACGCAAGGAGCGCATCCTCGCCGCGGCGCTGGAGGTGATCGCCGAGCGCGGTGTGCACAGGACCACCCACCGGGCGATCGCCGAGCGCGCCTCGGTGCCCCTGGGCTCGCTCACCTACCACTTCGACGGCCTGTCCGCGATCCTGGAGCAGGCGTTCACACACCTGGCGGGGACCATGTCGGAGTACTACGCGCACCGGCTCGCGGCGGCGCGCGACCGTGCCGAGGCGTGCGAGGCCGTGGCCGACCTCATCTGCGGGCCCGAGTACGCCACGCCCCGCCAGTTCGCCCTGCTCTTCGAGATGTACTCCTACGCCAACCACGACGAGGCGGTCCGCAGGGCCGCACGCGCGTGGATGGACGTCAGCCGCGCCTCCCTGTCCGCGCACTTTCCCCCCGAGGCGTGCCGCGCGCTGGACGCCCTGGTCGAGGGGTGGTCGTTGCACCGGCACTTCGAGCGCGACGAGGGCGGCCCGGACCGCGCGGTGGTCCTGGCGGCGGTGACCGCCGTCGCCGACCGGCTCGGCTGACCGGCGCCCCGGTCCTTCGGGCCGGACGGGCGAAGGTGACGATCTCCCCGCCCGTGCCGGTGGGGGCGCGGCGGTCCGCGGTTGCGGAACAGGTGGGACAGCGGCTGGCGCATTCCCCACGTGTCAAGCTATGGTTTACGCATGCAAGCTAGCTTGACAGAGGCGTTGCGGGCGTTGAAGGCGCGCACGGAGGCGTTCCTCGCGTCACGCGTCCTGACGAGGGACGACGACTGGGCTGACTCGATCAGGCGCGCCGTGGGCATGCAGGCGGCCGCCGATGACGTCGTGCGTGCCGTCGTGCAGCAGGCCCGGCAGAACGGCGCCACGTGGCAGGTCGTCGGTGACGCGCTCGGCGTGAGCCGACAGGCGGCGTTCCAGCGCTACGGCAAACCGATCGATCCAAGGACAGGAGAACCGATGAACACCACGCCACTACCCGGCGTCGCCGAACTGGCCGCCTCGGTGATCGGGGACCTCGCGTCCGGGCGATGGTCGCGTGTCACCGAGCGGTTCGATCCGACCATGCGCGATGGCCTGTCAGAGGACGCGCTCGCCGCCGCGTGGGCGCAGATCGTCGGCCTGGCGGGAGCCTTCGAGGGGCATGGGGAGCCGGAGGCCACCCGGGCCGGCGACGTGACGATAACGAACACGCCGCTCTCGTTGGAGGCGGGCGACTACACGGCACGGATCGCGTTCCGCGACGACCGGACCATCGCCGGCCTGCACATCCTCGAAGGGCGGACGCCGTGACCGTCGCATCCCCGCGCGGACCGAACACGCCCACGCCGCGGGGCGGAACCCGCATGGGCAGCCGCGATCTGCGGTCCATCGGGGTGTTCACCGTCCTGGCCTTCGCACTCGCCTGGCTCTTCGCGCTCCCGCTCTGGTTCGGTGACGGGCTCGCCGAACCCTGGTTCCCGCTCGTGGCCACCGCCACGATGATGACCCCCGCGATCGCCGCCCTCGTCGTCGTGTTCTTCGTGGAGCGCCCGCGGAAGAAGGCGTGGACGCTCGGGCTGTGGCCGCTACGACCGGCCCGGAGACTGCTCGGTTACGCGGCGCTGGGGATCGTCGTGCCCATCGCGCTCGTCCTGGCGGCGCTCCCTGTCGGCGCGCTGCTGGGGGTCTATCCGGCCGACTTCGCGCACTTCTCCGCGTTCCGGCAGGTCCTCGACGAGCAGGCCGGAGCGGCCGAGATCCCTATACCGATCGGCGCGCTCATCGCCGTCCAGCTCGCCGCGCTCCCCATGGCCGCGTTCATCAACCTCATCCCGGCGCTCGGGGAGGAACTCGGATGGCGCGGATGGCTGCTCCCCAAACTGATGCCGCTCGGCACGCTCCCCGCCCTCCTGGTCATGGGAGTCGTCTGGGGCCTCTGGCACGCTCCGCTCGTCCTCCTGGGGTACAACTACCCGGACGCGCCGGGCTGGCTCGGCATGAGCGCGATGGTCGTCATGTGCGTCCTGGTCGGCGCGGTCTTCGGCTGGCTGCGGCTGCGGTCGGGATCGGTGTGGCCCGCGGCCCTCGCCCACGCCGCGTTCAACGGGGCGGGTGGGGCCTACCTCCTCTTCGCCAGGGCAGGAGAGCACGTCGACACCACGCAGGCCACGATCCTGGGCTGGAGCGGGTGGATCGTGCCGCTCGTACTCGTCGCGGTCCTGATCGCCACGGGACAGTTCTCCTCCGCGAAGCACCCGTCCGCCCCGGCGCCGAGGTAGCGGACCCCCGCCGGACCGGGCCGCGCACCGGGCGACCCGTCAGCCGAGGGACCGCGCGGACGCCGCCGACCGGCGGCGCCCGCGTCCCGCGTCACATCTGTTCCAGCAGCACGTCCTCCACCGCCTCGGCGTAGGCGCGCACCGTCTGGTGGTCGAACAGCAGCCGGGTGGGCACCGTGACGTCCAGCAGGCGTTCGACCTCGCGCACCACCTGGAGGCTGCGCACCGAGTCCCCGCCGATGTCGAAGAAGTTGTCGTCGCGCCCGATGCGCTCCAGCCCCAGGGTGCGCCCCCACACCTCGGCCACGGCCTCCTCCGTGGGGGTGCTCGGCTCGACGTGGACGGGCGCGGCGGCGCGCGCCCAGGCGGGTTCGGGCAGGCGGGCGCGGTCCACCTTGCCGTTGGCGTTGAGCGGCAGCGCCTCCAGCACGGTGACGGCCGCGGGCACCATGTAGGCGGGCAGTTCGCGGGACAGGCGCTCGCGCACCGATTCGGCGTCCACCTCGTCTCCGGTGACGTAGGCGACGAGCTGGCGTCCCCCGGCGGGTGCCTCGGCCACCAGCACCACGGCCTGGGCGACCCCGGACCCGCGCAGCAGGGCGGCCTCCACCTCGCCCGTCTCGATGCGGAACCCGCGCAGCTTCACCTGGCCGTCCGCGCGGCCCACGAAGACCAGGCGCCCCTCGGCGGACCAGCGCACCAGGTCGCCGGTGCGGTAGAGCCGCCCGCCGTCGCCGAAGGGGTCGGCCACGAAGCGCTCGGCGGTCAGGCCGGGCTGGCCGTCGTAGCCGCGCGCCGTCCCCGGCCCGGACAGGTACAGCTCGCCCACCGCGCCGGGCGGAACCGGGCGCAGGGCGCCGTCCAGGACGTGGGCTCCGGTGGCGTCCATGGGGCGGCCGATCGGGCAGTGCCCGGCGTCGGCCTCCTCCGCGCTCAGCGGGGTGCACGTGGCGAAGGTGGTGGCCTCGGTGGGCCCGTACACGTGCACCAGGGTGGTGTCGGGGCACGTCCGGCGCACGCGGGCGAGGGAGGCCGGGTCGGCGGCCTCCCCTCCGGTCCACAGTTCGCGCAGCCCCGCGAAGCACCCCGGGTCCTGCTGGGCGAAGAGGTTGAACAGGGCGGTGGTGAGGAAGACCGCGCTGACCCCGTGCCGGGCGGTGTGCTCGCGCAGGGCGTCGGCGGAGACCGGCCCGTCGGCCACCACCGCGGTTCCGCCGTTGAGCAGCGGCACCCAGACCTCGTAGGTGGCGGCGTCGAAGGCGTGCGGGGAGTGGAACAGCACCCTGTCGTGGCCCTCGCGCCAGCGGGAGTCGGCGCTGAGGGCGACCACGGCCCGGTGGTCGACCACCACGCCCTTGGGCGTGCCCGTGGAGCCCGAGGTGAACATGACGTAGGCGGCGGTGTGCGCGTGCACCGGCCCCCGGCGGGCACCGGCCCCGCCCCCGCTTCCCGTTCCGGTGGTCGTACTCGCACCGGCTCCGGTCCCTGCGTCAACACCAGGACCCGAGCCCTCACCGACATCAGCGTTCGCACCGGCCCCGGCTACCGCGCCAGGGGTCACACCCGGACCGCCGTCCGCGCCAGCACCGGACAGTGTGCCGTCGGCGGCGTAGCCCACCACCGCGTCCACGTCCGCGCAGCGGTCGGCCATCCCGGGGTCGGCCACGGCCACGCGCGCGCCCAGCGCGCGGGCCAGGGAGGCGACCCGCTCCGCCGGAACGGTCTCGTGCAGCGGCGCGTAGGCCGCCCCCGTGCGCAGGACGCCGAGCATCGCGGCCACCACCCGAGGCGAACGCGGCATGAGCAGCAGCACCCGGGACTCCGCGCCCACGCCCAGCGCGGCCAGGCGGTCGGCGACCCGGTCGGCCTCGGCGTCCAGCTCGGCGTAGGTCCACTCGCCGTCCGCGCCGACCAGGGCGGTCGCCTCGGGGTGGCGGGCGGCCCGCTCGGCGAACAGCGCGGTGACGGTGGCGGCGGGCGGCTCCTCGCCGCCGCCGTCGGCCAGGGCCAGGGACCGGGCCGGGTCGGCCCCGGCCACCCGGCCCAGCGGGCGTTCGGGGTCCTCGGTGAGCGAGACCAGGATGCGCTCCAGGTCGCCCAGCAGGCGGTCCGCGGTCGCGGTGTCGAAGCACGCCGGATCGTGCCCCAAGACCAGGCGCAGCCCGTCGGAGGCGTAGGCGCTCAGCGCGAGCGGGTAGTTGGTGGCCTCCACCGCGTTGACGAACCGGACCCGCAGCCCGTGTTCGGCGGCGGCCGCCTCGTCCACGGGGTAGTTCTCGAACACGACGACGCTGTCGAAGAGCGGGGTGTCCCCGGGCAGGCCCGCCTCGGCCTGCACGCGCGCCAGCGACAGGTGGTCCTGGGCCCGCGAGCGCGCCTGGTCCTCCTGGAGGCGGCGCAGCCACCGCGCCACGGGCTCGGCGGGATCGACGGCCACGCGCACCGGCAGGGTGTTGATGAACAGGCCCACCGCGGCCTCCACCCCGGGCATGTCGTCGGGGCGGCCCGAGGTGGTGGCGCCGAAGACCACGTCGGCCCGCCCCGAGTACGCGGACAGCAGCAGGGCCCACGCGCCCTGGACCACGGCGTTGACGGTCAGGCCGTGGGCGCGGGCGAAGGCGTGCACGGCTCCGGCCCGCTCCGGCGCGAGGACGGCCTGGCTCCGGGCGCTGGAGCGGGCGGCGCGTAGTGCGGCGGGCGGCCGGTCGTAGGGCAGCGGTGTGGGCTCGGTGACGCCCTCCAGCACGCCCCGCCAGAAGGCGTGCCCCTCCTCGGCGTCGCGTCCGGCCAGGCGGCGCAGGTACTCCCGGAAGTCCGGGCGCGCGGCCGGGACGCCGCCCCGGTAGGCGGCCAGGACGTCCTCCATGACCAGGGGCAGGCTCCATCCGTCCAGGACGAGGTGGTGGAAGGTCCACACCAGGCGCACGGAGGTGTCTGCGGTGCGCAGCAGGGCCACGCGCAGGAGCGGGTCGCGGACGGGGTCCACACCCCGGGCGGCGTCCTCGGCCAGGTGGTCGGCCAGGGCCCGCTCGCGCTCCTCCTCCGTCGCGCCGCGCAGGTCCAGGTGCGCCACCTCGACGGGGACGGCGCGGTGCACGAGCAGGACCGGTTCGGGCAGTCCCTCCCAGGCCACGCGGGCGCGCAGGACGGGGGTGGCCGCGACCACCCGCCGCCAGGCGCGGCCCAGGGCCCCGGGGTCGCCCACGCCGTCCAGGTCCACGACCACCTGCTCCAGGTAGGAGCCGGAGTCGGGTTCCAGGGCGGAGTGGAAGAACATGCCCTGCTGCATGGGGGTGAGCGGCCACACGTCCTGGACGTCGCGGCCGTCGCCGACGAGGCGGTCGACCTCGTCCTGCTCCAGGCGCACGAGCGGGAAGTCGGAGGGGGTGGCCCCGCCGTGGGCGGGGTCCAGGCAGTGCTCGACCAGCGCGGCGAGTTCGGCGGCCATGGCCTCGGCCAGGCGGCGCACGGTGGCCGTGTCGTGGACGGTGGCGGCGTGGTACCAGTCGAAGACCAGGCGCTCGCCCTCGAAGCGGCCCACCACCTCGACCAGGTGGGCGCGCTCCTCGTCCGGGGAGTGCTCGCCGCCGGGGTTGAGCCGCATCGCGGTGTGCAGGGCGCCCCGACCGGGGTCGGTGTCGAAGCGGCCCAGGTAGTTGAAGCTCACGCCGGGCGCGGGGTCGCGCTCCAGGCGGGCCCGCTGCTCCGGCGTGCCCAGGTGGCGCAGGGCGCCGTAGCCCAGCCCGTTGCCGGGGACCGCGCGCAGCATCTCCTTGGTGGCGCGGATCTGCTCGGTCCGGTCGGGCCGGCCGGTGAGCACGACGGGGAACACGGTGGTGAACCAGCCCACGGTGCGCGAGGTGTCCAGGTCCTCGAACAGGTCCTCGCGGCCGTGCCCCTCCAGGTCCACGGGCACGTGCTCGGAGCCGGTCCACTCGCACAGCACCCGGCCCAGGGCGGACAGCAGCAGGTCGTTGACCCGGGTGCGGAAGGCCGCGGGCGCCTCGACCAGCAGGCGGCGGGTGTCCTCCTCGGACAGCCCGGCGGTGACCACCTCCTGATCGCGCACCAGGCCGTTGCCCCGGCCGGGGTGGTCGCGGGGCGGTTCGGCGCGGGTGGCGGCGACCCCGGCCCAGGTGTCGAGTTCGGCGTCGAAGGCCCCCTCGGCGGTGTGCCGGGCCAGGCGGTCGGCCCACACGGAGAAGGGCGTGGTGCGCGGCCCCGGGTCCACGGGCGCGCCCTCGGCGGCCTGGCGGTAGGCGGTGGCCAGATCCTCCAGCAGCACCCGCCAGGACACCCCGTCCACGACGAGGTGGTGGGCGGTCAGCAGCAGCCGGGAGCCCTCGGGGCCGGAGTCGAGCAGGACGGCGGCGAAGACGGGACCGCGGGCCAGGTCGAGGCCGCTGTGGGCGGCTCGAATGCTCTCCTCGGCCAGGTCGCGGGCCCGCCCGGGTTCGTGCCCGGACAGGTCGACCACGCTCAGCGGCGGGGCGGCCGTGCCGGGTTCGGCCACGCGCGGGCCGTCGCCGTCGCGGCGCAGCCGCAGCATGTCGTGGTGGTCGGCGAGGGCGGCCAGGGCGGTGCGCAGGGCGCGCGGTTCCAGGGGCCGGGCGAGGTCGAGCAGCACGGACATGGCGAAGTGGTCGGGGGCCACGGGGTGGGTGCGGTCGAACCAGCCCATGACGGGCGTGGCGGTGAGCGGGCCGCTCACCGGTCCGGTGCCGGACGCGCCGGGCCGCCGTACCCGCGCCACCTCGGCCAGGGCGGCGACGCTGGGGTGGGAGAAGACGTCGCGGCTGCTCAGCTCCACACCGGCCCGGCGGGCCCGGGAGACCATCTGGATGCTGAGGATGGAGTCGCCGCCCAGGGCGAAGAAGTCGTCGTGGACGCCCACGCGCTCCACGGCCAGGACGGAGGCGAACACCTCGGCCAGGACCCGTTCGGTGTCGGTGCGGGGGGCGGTGTGCTCCCCGCCGTGCCCGGGGTCGGGCAGGGCGCGGCGGTCGACCTTGCCGTTGGCGGTCAGGGGCAGTGCGTCCAGGGCCACGACGGCGGCGGGAACCATGTAGCCGGGCAGGACGCGGGCCAGGGCGCGGCGCCACTCCTCGGCGGCCTCCTCGGCGGCCTCCCCGGTCGAGGGCACGGCGTAGGCGAGGAGCCTGCGCCCGCCGCCGGGTGCGGCGCGCACGAGGGCGACGGCCTCGGCGACGCCGTCCAGGGCGAGCAGGGCGGCCTCGACCTCCCCGGGTTCGATCCGAAAGCCCCGGATCTTGACCTGGGAGTCGGCGCGGCCGACGTACTCCAGCTCCCCGGAGCCGTTCCACAGGACGAGGTCGCCGGTGCGGTAGAGCCGTTCGCCGTCTCCTGCGGGGTCGGCCACGAAGCGCTCGGCGGTCAGTCCGGGGCGGCCCAGGTAGCCGCGGGCCACCCCGGCCCCGCCCACGTACAGCTCCCCGACCGCGCCCGGGGGCACCGGGCGCAGGAGGGTGTCGAGCACCCGCGCGCGCATGCCGTCCAGGGGCGTGCCGACGGGCACGGTGCGCACCGGTTCGGCTGTGCGCGCGGCGGGGTGGTGGGTGGCGAAGGTGGTGGTCTCGGTGGGCCCGTAGCCGTTGGCGACCGCAGTGCCGGGGCAGGCGTCCAGCACCCGGTGCAGGCTCGCCGGGCTGGCGGCCTCGCCCCCCGTGATGACCTCGCGCAGCGGGGCGAAGCAGGAGGGGTCCTGGGCGGCGTAGAGGTTGAACAGGGCGGCGGTGACGAAGGTGGAGGTCACCCGGTGGCGGCGGGCCAGCGCGCCGAACTCCTCGGCGCTCATGCGCCCGGGCGGCGCGACGACCACGGCCCCGCCGCGCAGCAGCGGCGTCCAGATCTCGTAGGTGGCGGCGTCGAAGGCGTGTGAGGAGTGGAAGAGCACCCGCTCGTCGCGGCCGCCGCCCCACCGGGAGTCGCGCGCCAGGGCCACCACGTCGGCGTGCGTGACCGCCACGCCCTTGGGCTCTCCGGTGGAGCCGGACGTGTGCATGACGTAGGCCAGCGCGCGCGGGTCGGCCTCGGGCAGGGGGTCCTCGGTCCGCACGGTCGGGTAGGGGCCGTGCCCGTCCAGGACCAGCACGCGCGCGTCGGTGCCCTCGGGCAGGCGGGAGCGCGAGGCGGTGTCGGTGACGATGACGCGCGCGCCGGTGCGCTCGACCGTCCAGGCCACGCGTTCGGCGGGGTCGTCGGGGTGGACGGGGACGTAGGCGCCCCCGGCGCGCAGCACCGCGAGCATCGCGGTGACCACGTGCGGCCCCCGCTCCAGCAGCAGGGGCACGGCGTCCTCCGTGCCGACCCCCCAGGCCCGCAGCAGGCGGGCCAGGTCGGCGGAGCGGGCGTCGAGCTCGGCGTAGGTCAGCGCCGGGAAGTCGCCGACCAGCGCCGGGGCGCGGGGGGTGCGGGCGGCCTGCTCCGCGAAAGCGGCGGTCACGGAGGCGGGCGCGCCCTGGGCGGGGGCGTGCTCCCAGGAGTCCAGGAGGGCGCGTTCGGCCTCGGGCCGCAGGTCCAGGGAGGCCAGGTCCAGGCCGGGGTCGGCGACGACGGCGTCGGCCAGCCGGGACAGGGTATCGGCCAGGGCGGCCACGCGCCCGGCGTCGTACAGGTCGGTGTTGTACTCCACCGACAGGCGCAGGGCGCCGTCGCGTTCGGCGTACTCGAAGACCAGGTCGGCCAGGGCGGCGGTGCGCGGCAGGTCGACCTCCTCCGCGCGCAGGCCCTCCAGTTCCAGCCCGCCGGTGTGGGCGTTCTGGAGGACCATCAGCGCCTGGAACAGGGGGCCGCGGGCGGGGTCGCGCTCGGTGACCAGGGCGTCGACGACCCGGTCGAAGGGCATCTCGTGGGCGAGGGCGGCGTCGGCATCGGCGCGGACCTGCCCGACGAACGCGGCCGCGGTGGTGCCCGGGCTCAGGCGCGAGCGGAGCACAACCGGGTTGACGAAGAAGCCGACCACGTCCTCCAGCTGGGGGTGGTCGCGTCCGGCGGAGGCCGCGCCCAGGGCGACGTCGGCCGAACCCGACGCGGCCGAGAGCACGGCCTGGGTCAGGGCGGCCAGGGTCGAAAAGAGCGTGGCGCCGCACGTCCCGCCCAGCGCGCGCAGGCCCCGGAGCTGGTCGGGGGTCAGGCGGGTGCGGTGGACGGCACCGGCGGTGGTGCGCCGGGCGGGGCGGGGGCGGTCGGTGGGCACGGCCAGCGGGGGCACGTCCTCCAGGACGCGCGCCCAGTACTCCAGGCGGCGCCGGGCCTCGGGCCCCTCCCAGCGGCCCTGCTCCCAGACGGCGAAGTCGGCGTAGTCGGTCTCCGCGCGGGTGTCGGGCTCCTCGCCGCGCACGGCGGCCCGGTAGTACGCGGCGAGGTCGCGGTGGAGCAGGTCGACCGACCAGCCGTCGCAGGCGATGTGGTGGGTGCTCAGGACCAGGACGTGGTCCCGCTCGTCCAGGCGCAGCAGCAGGGCGCGGGTGGGCGGACCCGCCACGAGGTCGAAGGGGGTGTCCACCTCGCGCAGCAGGTGCCGGTGCAGCTCCCGTTCGCGGTCGGCCGGGTCGGCGGAGGGGATCTCGCGCACGGTGAGCAGGTCGGCGCGGGGTTCGCGCACGTACTGGACGGGTTCGCCGTCGACGGTGTCGTAGGTGGTGCGCAGGGCCTCGTGGCGCCGCTGGAGCAGTTCCAGGGCGCGGCCGAGCGCGGGCACGTCGAGCGGTCCGCGCAGGCGGAACGCGCTTCCGGTGTGGTACTCGGCGCTGTCGCCGTCGAGCTGGTGCAGGAACCACAGGCGGCGCTGGGCCGCCGACAGCGGCAGCGGTCGGCCGCGCCCGGCCGGGACGATGGGCTCCTCGCGGCGCCCGGCGTCCTCGGCCGCGGCGATGCCCTCGGGGGTGGGGTGGCGGAACAGCGCGCGCGGGTCGAGGCCGGTGCCCAGGCGCTCGCCCAGGCGCCAGGCCACGCGGGCGGCGAGGATGGAGTCGCCGCCCAGGGCGAAGAAGTCGTCGCGGGCGCCGACGCGCGCCAGGCCCAGGGCCGCGGCGAACTCCTCGGCGGCGGCGCGCTCGGCGCCCTCGCGCGGCTCGACGTGGTCGGCGGCGGAGCGGACGGCGGGCGCGGGCAGGGCGCGGTGGTCGACCTTGCCGTTGGCGGTCAGGGGCAGCGCGTCCAGGGCCACGACGGCGGTGGGAACCATGTAGCCGGGCAGACGGTCGGCCAGCCGCTCGCGCAGGGCGCCGGTGTCGGCGGTCCCGACGACGTAGCCGACCAGGACGCGCGCGCCCGGGGCGTCCTCGCGGACGGTGACCAGGGCCTGGGAGACACCGTCCTGGGCCAGGAGCGCGGCCTCGATCTCCCCGGGTTCGATCCGGAATCCGCGGATCTTGACCTGGGAGTCGGCTCGGCCGACGTACTCCAGCAGGCCGTCGGCGTTGCGGCGCACGAGGTCTCCGGTGCGGTAGAGCCGCTCGCCGCCGCCGAGGGGGTCGGCCACGAAGCGCTCGGCGGTCAGCCCCGGTCGCCCCAGGTAGCCGCGGGCCACCCCGGCCCCGCCCACGTACAGTTCCCCGACCGCGCCCGGGGGCACCGGGGCCAGCCGGTCGTCGAGCACCCGGGCGCGCATCCCGTCCAGGGGCGTGCCGACGGGTACCGACAGCAGCGGGAGCCGGTCGCGGTCCACGGCGAAGTGCGTGGCGAAGGTGGTGGTCTCGGTGGGCCCGTAGCCGTTGGCGACGGCCGTGCCCGGGCAGGCGTCCAGCACCGCGCGGACCGCGCCGGGCGGGACGGCCTCGCCCCCGGCGATGACCTCGCGCAGCGGGGCGAAGCAGGAGGGGTCCTGGGCGGCGAACAGGTCGAACAGGGCGGCGGTGACGAAGGTGGAGGTCACCCGGTGGCGGCGGGCCAGCGCGCCGAACTCCTCCGCCGTGAGCCGCTGCGGCGGCGCGACGACCACGGCCCCGCCGCGCAGCAGCGGTACCCAGATCTCGTAGGTGGCGGCGTCGAAGGCGTGCGAGGAGTGCAGCAGCACCCGCCGGTCACGGCCGCCGCCCCAGCGGGGGTCGCGCGCCAGGGCCACCACGTCGGCGTGGGTGACCGCCACGCCCTTGGGCTCTCCGGTGGAGCCGGACGTGTGCATGACGTAGGCCAGCGCGCGGGGGTGGGGGACGGGCAGGTCCGGTCCGGTGGCACCGTTGGCGGAGCCGTCCCTGGCGGCACCGCCCACGGCCGTGCCGTCTCCGTCCGTGCCGACCCCTCCTCCCGCCTCCGCGCCGCCCTCCGCGTCCAGGTCCAGGATCCGGGCCAGGTCGGCCAGGCGGGCGGGCAGGCGGGGGCCGAGCGCGCGGTCGGTGAGCACCAGGAGCGCGCCGGTGCGCTCGGCGGCGGCGAGCACCCGCTCGGCGGGTTCGTCGGGGTGGACGGGGACGTAGGCGCCCCCGGCGCGCAGCACCGCGAGCATCGCGGTGACCACGTGCGGCCCCCGCTCCAGGGCGAGCAGGACGGTGCCCTCGGGAGCGAGCCCGTGGGCCAGCAGCAGGCGCGCCAGGTCGGCGGAGCGGGCGTCGAGCTCGGCGTAGGTCATCACGGGGAAGCCGCCGAGCAGGGCCGGGGCGTCGGGGGTGCGGGCCGCCTGCGCGGCGAAGGCCTCCGGGACCGAGGAGGGCGGGGCCGTGTCCGCGGGGTCGGGGGCGGGACGGGTGGACTCCTGGGAGGACAGCACGTGACGGCTCCTGGCGCGTGTTCGAGGGGGAGGACGGCGGAGGGTCGGGTGTGGGGGGCGGTGTGGGGATCCGGCCGCCCGCCGCCTCGGTGGTGACGTGGCCGTCCGGCGGCGGGCGGGCGGACGCGAATCGGACCGCCATTCCCAGCGGACCGCCGGACGTCAACAGAGCGTGCCATACCGGCTTATCCAACCGGGCACTTTACCAAAAACACCTTCATCCAGATATTCCCTTCGGCGACAGACAACCCCAGACCGAACACCTTGCATCACACGGAATACTCAAGCCCCAAATCAGACAAAATAGAGCAAAAGCCATATTCAACAGATCACGCCAGCACAAAGCCATGCAAAGTGAACAAAAGCCACACACGAGCGGAAGGTTTAGATACCGTACGGAGTGGTTAAATTACTCAAAGTAAAGGATCGGGCAATACCTGTCCACATGCGGCCATCAGGGAAATCCCCCCCGTCCGCAGGTCAGCCCGTACGCACGCCCCCGACGTACGACACCGCCGAAACCGCACTCCCATCCCGGACCCCGACGATCGCGCCCCAGCACCGCCCCGCGGGAGCGCGTCCGCCCGGGCGAGCACATCACCGCTGCTCAGGGCCCCTCCAGGCCCCATACCACACTCCGGAACCCAGTACACGGGTTACTCCACAAAAGACCGAACCGCGTTCACCCGACGATCTCTTCGGCCCCACTCCCGCAGAAGAACCGCCGTTTCAGCGATCAAAGCAGTGCATACGCGAACAGGAGCACTATTGACCGCAATCCCCCCTTCACCAGCACGAACGGGTGACAAGGAACACAATCACGCGGGTAAACCCAGGCCGTTGTCGACCGACGTCCACAACGTGACACGACCCTTCCGCCGAAGCCTTCACCGCCCTGACCGGAAGGCGAACCCCCTGCTAACGGCGGGGATACACCGGTAAAAACACGAAGGTCTCCGCTCGGGGCGAATGTCTTCACGCCCCGCAAATCTCCCGGAAGGCCCGGACCGTATTTTCCGTCACCTGGTTCCCGACATATCCGAAACCCTTGCCAAGATTCGAAGCGATATGTGAGTATCCGTGGCACGTGCGGTATACCGCCCCGTCCCCACCGAAGCGACCGGCCGCTCCCGTCCCGAGCGCCGGCCTTTCGGGTGCCCTCCGACTCCCACGAGGAGAACGTCGTGCGCGACGCCCTGTCCGACCTGCTCCGCCGGACCTCTCACCAGGCCGGCGTCCCCGGAGCCCAACTGGCGGTCTACCACCGCGGTGAGCTGCACACCTGCGCCACCGGGGTGGAGAACATCCAGACGGGGCGCCCCGTGGCGCCCGACTCGCTCTTCCCGATGGGGTCGGTGACCAAGACCGTCACCGCCGCCCTGGTCATGCAACTGGTGGAGGACGGCGACGTCGACCTCGACGCCCCGGTCCTGGACCACCTGGGCGGGGCCGCCCCCGACCACCCGCTGCGGGGCGCCACCCCCCGCCACCTGCTCAGCCACACCGCCGGGCTGGTCTCGGAGCGCTCCGAGACCGCGCCCGCGGCCTCGCTGCGCCGCTACGTCTCCTCGCTCGCGCCCGAGGACCGCGTCGCCGAGCCGGGCACGCTGTTCTCCTACTCCAACACCGGCTACGCCGTGGCGGGCCGCCTCGTGGAGACCGTCACCGGACAGGGCTGGTGGGAGACCGTGGAGTCGCACCTGTGCGGCTCCACCGGCATGGAACTGGCGCCGGTCCCGGCGCCGCGCCCCTTCCCCACCGCCGACCTGGTCACCGGGCACGCCGTCGACGGCGCCGGCCGGGCCCACCCGGTGGGCTTCCACATCGAGCCCGCGCTGGCCCCGGCCGGGGGCCTGGCCGCCAGCGCCACCGCCCTGGCCGCCTTCGGCCGCGCCTTCCTCGACCCCGAGCACGCCGCCCTGGACGGCGAGGTCGCCGCACCGGACGTGCTGCGCGAGATGGGCCGCTCGGTGAGCGTGGCCGACCCCTTCGGCCTGGCCGACGGCTGGGGCGCCGGATGGTCGCTGCACCTGGCCGGGGACCGCCTGTGGTACGGCCACGACGGCACCCTGGACGGCGCCACCTGCAACCTGCGCGTGGACCCCGAGGGCGGCTCGGTGGTGGCGCTGACCACCAACGCCACCACCGGCGTGACCGCCTGGGAGCACGTGGTCCGCGGCCTGCGCGAGCTGGGGGTGGACGTGGGCCACTACCGCCAGCCCGACGCCGCGGCCGAGGGCACCGCCACCGGGCCCGGCCCGGACCGCGTCACGGGGCGCTACGGCAACGGCGGCCTGGCCGCCGAGGTCGTCCCGGGCCGGGACGGGTACCGGCTGGTCATGTCCAACGGCTTCGAGGGCGCGCTGTCCACCGGCCCGGGCGGCGCCTTCCGCGTCGTCTCCGAGCGCCACGGCGGGATCGCGCTCAGCGGGCGCTTCCTGGCCGACCCCGCCGAGCCCCGGCGCGCCACGGCGCTCCAGTACAACGGGCGCACCCTGCGCCTGAGCGGGCTCGCCGTGGGCCCCAACGCCTGATCCACACCCTGCGCAGACGAGGACCGGCACAGCCACCATGAGCAGTGAAGCCACCGCCGACCCCACCACCGACGCCGCCCGGGCCAGGGCACGCGAGGAGGTCCTGCGCCGCCTGCGCTCGCGCGGCGGGAGCGGCCAGGACATCCCCCGCGTCCCCCGCGACCGCCCGGTCGCGCTGTCCTTCGCCCAGCAGCGGCTGTGGGTCCTGGAGCAGATGGCTCCCGGCCGCACCGACTACAACTCCGCCCTGGTGCTGCGGCTGACCGGGGACCTGGACGCCGGGGCGCTGCGGCGCTCCCTGACCGCGCTGGTGCACCGGCACGAGTCCCTGCGCACGACCTTCACCGAGGTGGACGGCGAGGGGCGCCAGGTCGTCGGCGCCCCCCGCGAGGTGGAGCTGCCGGTGACCGCCGCCGGGAGCCGCGAGGAGGCCGCCGAGCTGGCGGCCGACGAGTACGCCCTGCCCTTCGACCTGGAGCGCGGCCCCCTGATGCGGGCCAGGCTGCTGGCCGAGGGGCCCGGCGTCCACGTGCTGGTGCTGTGCCTGCACCACATCGTCACCGACGGCTGGTCCCTGGACCTGCTGCGCACCGAACTGGACACCCTCTACCGCGCCGCCACCGCCGACCCCGGCCGCGCGCCGGAATCCCTGGCCTCGGACCTGGGCGCGCTGCCCGTCCAGTACGCCGACTACGCCGCGTGGCAGCGGGCCCGCCTGGACGGCCCCGCCCTGGACCGCTCACTGGAGTACTGGCGCCGCAGGCTCGCCGACCCGCCCGTGCTCGAACTGCCCACGGACCGCCCGCGCCCGGCCGTGCGCGAGGGAGCGGGCGACACCCTGCCCTTCGCGCTGCCCGCTCCGCTGACGGAGCGCCTCGAACGCCTGGCCGCCGAGCACGACACCCACCTGTCCACGGTGCTGCTGGCCGCGGCCCAGGTGACCGCGGCCCGCTGGAGCCGCAACCCCGACGTGGTGCTGGGCACCGTCACCTCCGGCCGCGAGGACCGGCGGCTGCACGCGATGACGGGCTTCTTCGTCAACACCCTGGCCGTGCGCCAGCACGTGGACGAGGAGCTGTCCTTCGGCGCGCTGCTCGACCGGACGCGCGCCGGGTTCCTCGCCGACCTCGACCACGGGGAGGTCCCCTTCGACACGGTCGTGGACGCCGTCCTGACCGAACGCGACCCCGCCGTGCCGCCGCTGGTGCAGGCCGCCGTGGTCTTCCAGAGCGCCCAGGGGCCCGCGGCGGGGCTGGGCGGTCTGGAGGCCGAGTCCGTGCCGGTGCGGCGCGGCCAGTCGGTCTTCGACCTGACCCTGGAGTTCCGTCCCGGGCCCGGCGGCGTCGCCGGTTCGGCCGAGTTCGACACCGCGCTGTTCGACCGCGCCACCGTGGAGCGCCTGGTCGAGGACCTGGTGCGGGTGCTGGAGAACGCCGAGGACCCCCGGCCGCTGCGCGCCGTGGCGCTGGTCGGCCCCGAGCGGGCCGGGGAGCTGGAGCGCTCCTGGACCGGGGCGCCCGGGCCCCGGCCGCGGAGCCTGCCCGAGCTGTTCGCCGAGCGGGCGCGCCTGCGCCCCGACGACCCCGCCCTGGTCGGCGCGGACCGCACCGTCTCCTTCGCCGAGGCGGACGGGCGGGCCGCGCGCCTGGCCCGGCGGCTGCGCGAACTCGGCGTGGCGCGGGGCGACCGCGTCGGCGTGTGCGTGGAGCGCGGCCCGGCCCTGGCCGAGGCCCTGCTGGGGGTGGTGTACGCGGGGGCGGTCTACGTCCCCCTGGACCCGGAGTACCCGAAGGAGCGGCTGGCCGCGATCCTCGACGACGCCGAGCCGCGCGCGGTGGTCGCCGACGCCGCGGGCGCCCGTCGCCTCCCCGGGAGCGGTCCGCTGGTGGACGCGGCCGACCCCGACGTGGACCGGGCGGAGCCGCTGCGCGAGAGCGTGCGCCCCGAGGACCCCGCCTACCTCATCTACACCTCCGGCTCCACCGGAAGGCCCAAGGGCGTCCTGGTGGCGCACCGCGGCCTGGCCGCCCTGGCCGCCTTCCAGGGCGAGCGCATGCGCGTGGGCCCCGGTTCGCGGCTGCTCCAGTTCGCCTCCCCCAGCTTCGACGCGGCCATCGCCGAGCTGGTGGTGGCGCTGCTCAACGGCGCGGCCGCCGTACTGCTGCCGCGGCCGTCCCTGGCGGGCGAGGGCCTGCCCCGCGCCCTGCGCGAGCACGGCGTCACCCACGTGACCCTGCCGCCCGCGCTGCTGCCCGGCCTGTCCCCCGACGAGCTGGGCCCGGTGGAGCACCTGCTCGTGGCGGGCGAGGCCTGCCCCGGCGAGCAGGTCGCCCGCTTCTGCGGCGACCGGGCTATGTACAACGGCTACGGACCCACCGAGTCCACCGTGTGCACCACCCTCAGCGCGCCGCTGTCGGGCGGCGGCAGCCCTCCCCTGGGCGACCCGGCGGCGGGCACACGCGTACGGGTCCTGGACCGCTGGCTGCGCCCGGTGCCCGACGGCGTCCCCGGCGAGCTCTACATCAGCGGCGACGGGCTGGCGCACGGCTACCTCGACCTGCCCGGCACCACCGCCGCGCGCTTCGTCGCCGACCCGGACGCCGAGGGCGGGCGCATGTACCGCTCCGGCGACCTGGTCCGCCGCGTCGGCGGGCGGCTGGAGTTCCTCGGCCGCACCGACGACCAGGTCAAGATCCGCGGCCACCGCGTCGAACCGGGCGAGGTCGAGCACGCCCTCACCCGCCTGCCCGGGGTCGAACGGGTCGTGGTCGTGGTCGACGGCACCGGCGCCTCGCGCCGCCTGGTCGCCTACGCCGTCCCCTCCCCCGGGCACGCCCCGGCCCCCGCCGACCTGGAGCGGGCCGCCCGCGTGCTCCCCGCCTACATGGTCCCGGCGGCCTTCGTCGTACTGGAGAGCGTCCCGGTCACCGCCAACGGCAAGACCGACCGGCGCGCCCTGCCCGCCGTGGACTGGGCCGCGCGCTCCGGCGCCGGGCACACGGCCCCGCGCAACCGCGCGGAGCGGGAGCTGGCCCGGGTGTGGTGCTCCCTGCTGGGTCTGGAGCGCGTCGGCGTGCACGACGACTTCTTCCGCGTGGGCGGCGACTCCGTCACCGGCGTGCGCGTGCTCGCCCGAGCCGCCGAGCGGCTGGGCTCCCGGCCCCCGCTGCGCGCGCTGTTCGAACGGCCCACCATCGCGGCGCTGGCCGAGCTCTACGACGGCTCCGGCGACCGCCGCGACGCGCCCGCGCGGGCGGAGCACGGGGGCCCGGCGCCCCTGTCCGCCGCCCAGCGCCGGATGTGGTTCCTGGACCAGTACTCGCCCGGAGGGTCCGGGTACAACTCCGGCGGCGCGCTGCGCCTGACCGGTGCGCTGGACACCGCGGCGCTGGAGCGGGCCCTGCACGCCCTGTCCGCGCGCCACGAGGCGCTGCGCACGGTCTTCCCCTCCCGGGACGGCACACCGCACCAGGTCGTGCTCCCCGATTCCGGCCTGCCCGTGGAGAGGGTCGAGCTGGACGGCACGCCCGCCGCCGGACGCGGGGAGCGGTTGGACGCGCTGCTGGAGGAGTTCGCCGCGCGGCCCTTCGACCTGGCCCGGGGACCCCTGACCCGGGTCCTGCTGGTGCGCGTGGACGAGGGCGACCACGTCCTCTCCGTCGCCATGCACCACATCGTCACCGACGCCTGGTCGATGTCGGTGCTCTTCGGGGACCTGGGCGCGCTCTACGAGGCCGCCCGCGAGCGGCCCGGCGCCCCGGCCGACGCGCTGCCCGCAGCCGCGGGCCTGGAGCCGGTGGGCCTGCGCGCCACCGACGTGGCCGTGTGGCAGGAGGAACGGGCCCGCTCGGGCGCCTTCGAGGAGCACCTGCGGTACTGGCGCGAGCAGCTCGCCGGGGTGGAGCCCCTGGCGCTGCCGACCGACCGGCCCCGGCCCGCCCGGCGGCGCGGCCTCGGCGCCGCGCGCGCCTTCGAGGTCCCCGCGCGGGTGCGCGAGGGCGTCCGGGCTCTGGAGTCCGAGCACGGCCTGACGCTGTTCATGGTGCTGGCCGCCGCCACCGCGGTGACCCTCGCCCGCCACAGCGGCCAACGCGACCTCGTGCTGGGCACCGTGACCTCCGGGCGCGACGACGCGGCCCTGGAGAACACGGTCGGGTTCTTCGTCGACACCGTGGCCCTGCGCCTGCGGGTGGACCCCGACGCGAGCGCGGCCTCGCTGCTCGCCGACGTGCGCGAGACCGTCCTGGCCGCGTTCGAGCACGGAGAGGTGCCCTTCGACGGCGTCGTGGACGCGACCGGGCAGGAACGCGACCCCTCCCGCCCCACCCTGGTCCAGGCGCTGGTCACCCTGCGCAACACACCGGGCGCCCCCTGGCGGGTCAGCGGGCTCCGCGCGCGCCCGCACGACGTCGCCCACCGGCACACCCAGTTCGACCTGACGGTGGAGTTCGCGGAGGAGGACGGGCGGCTGCTGGGCGCGGTGGAGTACGACACCGACCTGTTCGACGCCCGCACCGCCGACCGGATCGCCCACCACCTGACCGCCGTCCTGGACCTGCTCTCGCGCGCGCCCGGAGCGCCCGTGCGCTCCCTGGCCCCCGCGCCCGCGCCGGAGGAGGCCGAGGCCCTGCGGTCCTGGGGTACGGGCGCGCCCGGCCACCCCCCGGCCTCGGTGCCCGGCGTGTTCGTCGAGCGGGCGCGCGAGACCCCCGACCACCCGGCCCTGGCGGGCCCCGGCACGGCGGTGACCTACGCCGAGCTGGACCGTGCCTCGGCGGCCCTGGCGGCGCGGCTGCGCTCGCTGGGGGTGGGGACCGAGACGCCGGTGCCCCTGCTGCTGGAGCGGGGGCCGCACGTGGTCACCGCGATGCTCGCGGTGCTGCGCGCCGGGGGCGCCTACGTGCCCGTGCACGCCGACGACCCCGCCGAACGCGTCCGCCTGCTGGTCGCCGAGACGGGGGCGCCCTGCGTGATCACCGACGCCGCCTCCGCCGACCGGGTGCCGCCGGCCTGCACGGCGGTGCTGGTCGACGCCGCACCGGCCACGGATGCCGGGGCGCGTGGACTGGACGGCGCCCTCCCCGACCAGCTCGCCTACGTCATGTACACCTCCGGTTCCAGCGGCGCGCCCAAGGGCGTGGCGGTGACCCACGCCGACGTGGTGCGCCTGGCCGCGGACCGGCGCTGGTCCGGCGGGCACGCCCGGCGCACGCTCTTCCACTCCTCGCACGCCTTCGACGCCGCCACCTACGAGATCTGGGCGGCGCTGCTGACCGGCGGCACCGTCGTGGTGGCCCCGCCGGGGCGCCTGGACGCGGACGGCTTCGCCGCCCTGGTGTCGGAGCACCGGGTCAGCGCCACCTTCGTCACCGCGGCGCTGTTCAACCTCTACGCCGCACAGGACCCCTCCTGCTTCACCGGGATGGAGCAGGTCATCACCGGGGGCGAGGCGGCCAGCCCGCACGCGGTGGAGCGGGTGCGCCGCGCCTGCCCGGACACGACCGTGGCCAACGGCTACGGGCCCACCGAGACCACCACCTTCGCCGCCCACCACGCGCTGCCCCGGGAGGGCGCCACGCCCGAACCGGTGCCGATCGGCCGCCCCCTGGACGGCACCAGGCTGCACGTGCTGGACGAGAGGCTGCGGCCGGTGCCGGTGGGCGCGGTCGGCGAGCTGTACGTGGGCGGCCGGGTCACCCGCGGCTACCACGGCCGCCCCGGGCTGACCGCCGAGCGCTACGTCGCCGACCCCTTCGGCGACGGCGGGCGGCTCTACCGCACCGGCGACCTGGTGCGCTGGAACAACTCCGGCGATCTGGAGTACACCGGCCGCGCCGACGCCCAGGTCAAGCTGCGGGGCTTTCGCATCGAACCCGGGGAGGTGGAGGCGGCCCTGCTGCGCCTGCCCGACGTGGCGCAGGCCACCGTCCAGGTGCACCGCTCCGCCTCCGGCGCGCGCGGCCTGGTCGCCTACGCGGTCCGCCGCCCGGGAGCGGACGCGGACCTGCCGGACGTGCGCGAGCGGCTGCGCCGGACCCTGCCCGACTACATGGTCCCGGGCGCCGTGGTGTTCCTGGACGCCATCCCCCTCAACGCCAACGGCAAGGTGGACCGGGCCGCCCTGCCCGAACCCGCCGAGCCCGGGGAGCGCACCGCCCCGGACGCGGCCCCGCGCGGCGCCGTCGAGGAGGCGCTGGCGGGCATCTGGGCGGAGCTGCTGCGGGTCGCGGACGTGGGACGCCACGACAACTTCTTCTCGCTGGGCGGCGACTCGATCCTGAGCATCCAGATGGTCTCGCGGGTGCGCGAGGCCGGATGGAACATCACCACGCGCGACGCCTTCCTGCACCAGACGGTCGCCGACCTGGCCGCCGCGGCCGAGCGGGGCGGGGCCGCGGACGGCGCGGCCGTGCGGGTTGCCGTCACCGGGGCCGTCCCGCCCACGCCGGTCGAGCGCTGGTTCCTGCGCACCCGCACGCGCCGCCCCGAGCACTTCGACATGTCGCTGCTGTTCGAGGCCGCCGAGGGCACCGACCCGCGGCTGTGGGCGCGGGCCGCCGACAGCCTGCCCGCGCACCACGACATGCTGCGGCTGCGGGTCACCGACACCGCGGACGGCCCGCGCGGGCACCTGGACGCCGACGCGGCCCGCGGCGCCAGGGTGGTGCGCGTGGACGGCGGCGACGGGGAGCTGGAGCGGGCGGTGGAGCGCGAGGCCCTGCGCGAGCGCCCCGCCAAGCGGCTCGCGGAGGGGCCCCTGTTCGAGGCCGTGGTGTTCGACCCGGGCGGGCGCCGGGCGCCGCGCGTGCTGCTGTCGGCGCACCACCTGGTGGTCGACGCCGTGTCCTGGCGGGTGCTGCTGGAGGACCTGGCCACCGCCTACGGGCAGCTGGAGCGCGGGGAGGCGGTGGACCTGGGAGCGCCCACCACCCCCTTCCCCGAGTGGGCGCGCCGCCTCGGAGACCACACCGCCCGGGGCGCCTTCGACGGGGACGCCGGGTACTGGGCCGACCTCGCGTCCCGCGCCGCGGACGCCCGCCTGCCGGTGGAGCTGGACTCGGGACCCAACGACGTGGCCTCCCAGCGGATCGTCACGGCGTCCCTGTCGGCGGAGGAGACCGAGGCGCTGATGCGCCGGGTGCCCGGCACGCTGCGCAGCAGCATCGACGACGTGCTGCTCGGCGCGCTGGGCCGTGTGCTGACCGGCTGGAGCGGCGATCCGCGCCTGCTGGTGGCCAAGGAGGGCCACGGCCGCGAGGACCTGTTCGACGACGTGGACCTGTCCCGCACGGTGGGCTGGTTCACCGCCATCCACCCGGTGCTGCTGGAGGTCCCCCCGGGCACCGGCACGGCCGAGGCGGTGGCCGCCGCCCGGGCCCAGCGGCGGGCGGCGCCGGAGGCGATCGGGTTCGGGGCGCTGCGCGAGCTGGGCGGCGACGGGGTTCCGGCTCCGCTGGCCGCGATGCCCGAACCCCAGGTGGCCTTCAACTACCTGGGGCGGTTCGGCGACCAGGACGGCGGGCCGGTGGGGCGCCTGCTGCCCCTGCCGCCGTGCGACCACGCCCCGCAGGAGGAGCGCACCGGCCTGTTCGACGTGACCGGCGGCGTCACCGGCGGGCGGCTGGAGTTCTCCTGGACCTACTCGGCCCACCGGCACCGGCCCGAGACGGTGCGGACCCTGGCCGACGAGTACACCGAACGGCTGCGCGGCCTCGTGCGCGAGGCCGGGCGCGGGCGCGCGCGGAACCGCCGGGCGCGCTGACCGTGCCGCGCGAACGGCGCGCGGCACCCACGACGACAAGGAGACGGAACGACGTGAGCAACCCCTTCGACGACGAGGACGCCCGCTTCCTCGTGCTGGTCAACGACGAGGGCCAGCACTCCCTGTGGCCCGCGTTCGCCGAGGTGCCCCGGGGCTGGCGGGTGGCGCAGGGCGAGACCTCCCGGGCCGAGGCCCTGGAGTACGTGGAGCGCGAGTGGACCGACCTGCGCCCGGCGAGCCTGATCGCCGCGCAGGAGGGCTGAACCGCCGGGGGCGCGCGGGTCCGGCGCGCCCCCGGCCCTCAGGCGTCGCCGTTGTCGCGGAGCATGCGCAGCACCGCCTCCTCCACCCCGCCCTGGGTGGCGAGTTCGCCCGCGGGCGCCTCACCGCCCAGTTCGGGCAGCGCCCCGGCGATCGTCACACCCCGCTCGTGCAGCCGGAAGACCCGGGGGTCGATGTAGGAGTCCCGGGCCACCGCCTCGGTGTTGCCCAGGTAGTCGGCCACCTCGCGGACCACGTGGGTCCTCAGCCGGGCCAGTGCCCTGTCGTCCTCGGGCGGCACGGCCACCGCCACCCCGACCGCGGCCAGGACCGTCGCGTGCCAGGTGCGGAACTCCTTGACCGTGTGCTCCTCCCCGGCGACCTCGCGCAGGTAGGTGTTGAGGTCGTCGGTGTTCACGTCGTGCCAGTCGTCTCCGACGCGGTAGGCGAACAGGTCCTGCCCCGGCGAGCGGACGCGCTGGAGGCCCGCGACCACCCGGCAGATCTCGGGTTCGGCGCACTCGACGCGCTGGTCCTGGCCGGACTTGCCGGGGAACTCGAACACCACCGTGCCGCGTCTGCGGTGGACGTGCTCGCGCAGCAGGCTCGCCACCCCGTAGGAGTCGTTGCGGGCTGCGTAGGCGTCGCCCCCCGCCCGCAGGAAGCCGAGGTCGATCAGGCGGACGGCCGCGGCCAGGACGCGCTCGCGCCGCAGTCCGCGGCGGCCCAGGTGCTCGGCCAGCGTGCCGCGGATCTTCGGGAGCAGCGCGGCGAAGTCGAGCATCCGGTCGTACTTGGCCTCCTCGCTCCGGCGCCGCCACTCGGCGTGGTAGAGGTACTGGCGGCGGCCCGCGTCGTCGGTGCCGCACGCCTGGATGTGCCCCTCGGGCGAGGGGCAGATCCACACGTCGTGCCAGCCCGGGGGCACGACGAGTTCCTTGATGCGCCGGATCTGGTCGGGGTCGGTGACCGGCTTCCCGTCCGGGCCGTGGTAGCTGTGGCCCCGGCCGCGCCGACGCCTGGTGATCCCCGGCCCGGCCGGGTCGCTGCGCCGCAGGCTCATACCGCGGCCTCCTCACGGACGACCATGCGCGTTCCCCGGACCGTTCGCCCGGTCAGGACGGGTCTCGGCCGGGAGGGCGCTCCGGGCTCCCGGGCACAGCCCGCGCGTCGGCGGCGTCGGCGGTGTCCCCGCGGCCCTCGGGCCCGGTGTCGCGGTGCGCCTCGTCGCCTCCCTCGGCCGAGCGCAGGCGGTCCTTCAGCAGCTCCAGCACCCGCATCCGGTCGGAGTGGCTCTCCTCGTAGGCGATCAGCTCGCGCACCCGCTCCGCGGGGAGGGAGCGGACGCGTTCGTCCAGGTCCCGGAGCGAGAGGTCCTCGTAGCCGGGGACAGGAGGAGTCGCCATGCCGCCCACCCGCTTCCTCTGCGATGGTCAGGTGCAGCAGCACAGCTACCCGCGGGGCCGGAGCGGAAAACGCGGACGCGGACCCGTCCGGCTCCGCGCGCGCGGAGCCGGACGGAGGGTCCGGCGCGGGCCCTAGCCCTTCGCCGCGGTGCGGCGGCGGGCCACCTCGTAGAGGGACACCCCGGCGGCCACGGAGGCGTTCAGCGACTCCGCGTTGCCGATCGGAATGCTCGCGACCACGTCGCAGGCCTCGCGCACCAGGCGGGACAGGCCCTTGCCCTCGGAGCCGATCACGATGACCAGCGGGCCGGTGGCCAGCTCCAGGTCCGGCATCGGGGTGTCGCCTCCGGCGTCGAGGCCGACGACGAACACGCCCTCCTTCTTGTAGCCCTCCAGCGCGCGGGTCAGGTTGGTGGCCTGGGCCACGGGCAGCCGGGCGAGGGTGCCCGCGGAGGTCTTCCAGGCGGTGATGTTGACCCCGGCCGAGCGGCGCTCGGGGATGAGCAGGCCGTGCGCGTTGAACGCGGCGGCCGAACGCGCGATGGCGCCGAGGTTGTGCGGGTCGGTCACCCCGTCCAGGGCCACGATCAGCGCCGGGGAGTCGGACTCCAGCGCCGCGTCCAGCAGGGCCTCGGGCGCGCGGTACTGGTAGGGGCGCACCTGGAGCGCGAGCCCCTGGTGGGCCGCGCCGGGCTGGCCGTTGCTCTCGCAGCGGCGGTCGAGCTCGGTCTTGGTGACCTCCAGCACGTCCAGGCCGCGCTCACCGGCGATCCGGGCCGCCTCGTTGACCCGGTCGTCCGGGTCGAGGCTGTTGGCCAGGAACAGGCGGGTGGCGGGCATACCGGCGCGCAGCGCCTCCACCACCGGGTTGCGCCCCACCAGCAGGTCGGAGGCGTCGGCACGGCGGCGCTCCCCCTGCTGCTGGCCGCGGGCACCGCCTCCGGCGTCGGGACGGCGGGCGGCCCTGGCCCGCTGCTTGCCCTCGTACCAGTGCCGCTGCTCGGCGGGCAGGGTGCCGCTCTTGCCCTCCAGCGAGCGGCGGCCCTTGCCTCCGCTGCCCTTGGTCGGGCCCTTCTTGCTCTTCTTCGCCGGCATGGTCGCCGCCTCCCCGTCAGTGTCGCGGGCATGCCGGAGGCGCGTGGCATCCGGCTGGTGGAATGTGGCCTGCCAACGTGAACGCGGCGGCAAATTCCCAGACTAACGCCGCCGCGCCACCGCACGGGCCGCCTCAGTCGCGGCGCAGGTCCCAGCGCGGGCCCTCGGGGGTGTCCTCGACCACGACGCCCGCCCCGGCGAGCTGGTCGCGGATCGCGTCGGCCGCCGCGTAGTCCTTGCGGCCGCGTGCGGCCTGGCGCTGCTCCAGGGCGACCGCCACCAGGGCGTCCACGACCTCGCGCAGCCCCTGGTCCCCGCCGGTGGCCCACTGCTCCCCGAGCGGGTCCAGGCCCAGGACGCCGAGCATGGTGCGCAGCTCACCGGCGATCTCGGCGGCCTGCTCCTTGCCGCCCGCCGCCAGCGCCGTGTTGCCCTCGCGGACGTGGCCGTGCACGACGGCGAGCGCCTGGGAGACCCCGAGGTCGTCGTTGAGCGCGGACGCGAACTCCGCGGGCACGTCCGCGGCCGGGGAGACCTCGCCCAGCACCTCGACGGCGCGGGTGAGGAAGCCCTCGATGCGCTGGTAGGCGGTGGCCGCCTCCTGGAGGGCGGCGTCGGAGTAGTCGATGACCGAGCGGTAGTGCACCTGGCCCAGGTAGTACCGCAGCTCGACCGGACGCACCTTGCGCACCATCTGCGGGATGAGCAGGGAGTTGCCCAGCGACTTGCTCATCTTCTCGCCGCCGACGACGAGGAGCCCGTTGTGCAGCCAGTACTGGGCGAAGCCGTCCCCGGCCGCGCGGGACTGGGCGAGCTCGTTCTCGTGGTGCGGGAAGACCAGGTCCAGGCCGCCGCCGTGGATGTCGAAGCTGGGGCCCAGGTACTTGGTGGCCATGGCCGAGCACTCCAGGTGCCAGCCGGGGCGTCCGCGCCCCCACGGGGTGTGCCAGCTGGGCTCGCCCGGCTTGGCGCCCTTCCACAGGGCGAAGTCGCGGGGGTCGCGCTTGTCGCGGTCCGCGTCGCAGTCGGCCGACTCCACGACCTGGTCCAGGCGCTGGTTGGACAGGCCCCCGTAGGGCGGGTAGGAGCGCACGTCGAAGTAGACGTCGCCGGAGCCGTCGGAGGCGGCGTAGGCGTGGCCCGCGTCGATGAGGCGGTGCATGAGGTCGATCATCTCGGGCACGTGCCCGGTGGCCCGCGGCTCGACGGTGGGCGGCAGGCATCCCAGGATCTCGTACGCGTGCGTGAACGCGCGCTGGTTGCGCTCGCTGACCTGCCACCACGGCACGCCCTCGTCCGACGCGACCCGGATGATCTTGTCGTCGATGTCGGTGACGTTGCGGCAGAAGGTGACGTCGTACCCCAGGTGCGTCAACCAGCGGCGCAGGATGTCGAAGTTCACCCCGGAGCGGATGTGCCCGATGTGCGGGGGTGCCTGCACCGTGGCACCACACAGGTACAGGGAGGCGGCCCCCTCGCGCAGCGGGACGAACTCGCGGACCTGTCGGGCACTGGTGTCATAGAAGCGCAGACTCACGTTGTCAAGCGTATCCCCTTTCCCCTCGCAGCGACGTCACAAACCAAGGACTCCCAGGTGGGAGAAGCCCTCCCGGACATCCCCAAGTGCGTATATGTGATTGGCCGTATTCGGACACACGGGGTGTGAGATAACCCTGACCGGAAGTCCGATCCGCGGGTTCTCCCAAGCGCCACTCACTGCATATTCCGACAGAACGACACAGAACACCCGGGGACGGCTCGTCTGGTAGCAACCATAATCAGCCGGAATCTCGTGTTCCCGGCACCGCCTGGACTACGCTGCGAAGGCGATGGCCCCTTACAACAACGCCCCCGAGTCAGGGACACGGAACGGTAGGCCCGCAGCAGGTCGCGGCGCGGGAGCCGGTGCTCTCGTCGGCGGCGGCCTGTTCGTCGGCCTCATCGCCCTGTGCGCCCTCGTCATCTCCTACAACGGCATCTTCCAGTTCGCCGAGTACGGCGGCCACGAGGGCAGCCCCCTCGCCCACGTGTTCCCGGTGACCTACACCCTGCTGCTGATGATGGCGTGCTGGGTGAGCTACCTGCTGCGCGGAGCGCCTCCGCGCGAGCGGCTCTGGGTCGACCTGGTGCTGATCCCGGTGCTGGTCCTGTTCGCCGCGACGGCGATGCTGATGAGCAGTCTGGGACTCGTCGAGCGGGTGCACCAGGGGGTCGCCAACGTGATCGTGGCGGTGGCGCCGCTCGCGGCGCTGCTGGTGGCCTTCCTGCTGTGGATGACCCTGCGCGCGCACATGCGCAGGCGCCGCCGCTCACGGATGGCGAGGCCGCGTCCGGCGGACGACCCCACGACGGTGCTGCACGCCCGCACCGCGGTCCCCCCGCGCGGGGACACCGCTCCCCTGTCCGCCCCGGAGGGCGGCGCGCTCCAGACGCGGCTGCTGCGCCTGGGCGCCGACGACCGGGACGAGGACGAGAAGGAGACCGAGGCGTTCGCGCCGGTCGGCCGTCCCGGCCGGGACGAGGACCGCGGACACGGGGAGGGCTGGGACCAGGACCGCCGGGACGACGAGGACCCGAGGTCCGCCGGGGTCGCGGAGACCTCGGGAGGGTCCGAGGCGTTCGCGCGGCCGGAGGAGGCCGGGGATCGGCGGGAGCGCGGGAGCGACCCCGAACCCGACGCCGTCTGGGACCGGGACGAGCCGGGCCGGGACGGGGACGGCTGGGACGACGAGGAGTTCGCCGCCGAGCCGCTGCCCGCGGCCGGGACCGACGCACCGCGTTCCGACACCGAGGACGACCGGGACGGCGGGGACGGGATCGAGGCGTCCGTGCCGACGGTGCGCCTGCCCCGGCGCTCGCGGGACGGGCACAACCCGATCAAGCGGGCCGCCGAGGAGACCCCGGTGGTGCCCGGCGCGGCCGCACCCGCCGACGTCGAGCCGGAGCCGGAAGTGGCGCCGGAACCGGTCGCGGTGGTCCCCGACCACCTGGCCGACGAGGGTTTCGAGCACGAGCCGCCCTTCGGAGACCCGGTGTCGGACGAGGCCGACGCCCCGCCGGTGGCCGCCGGGCCCGCGGCGGGGCCCGAGCCCCATGCGGAGCCGGAGGGCCTCGTGGAACCCGAGCCGGAGCCGGGAACCGGGACCGTCACGGCCTTCGAGCCGGAGCCCGAACCGGTGGAGGAGCCCGCGCAACTCCGGCGGGAGCCCGCCCCCGTCGCGGCGCCCGAGCAGGTGGCGGAACCGCGGAGCGCGCCGTCCGAGCCGGAGCCCGGAACCGAGCCCGCGGCGGAAGCCGAACCCTCGGCGGAGCCTGCCCCGGACACCGCGCACTGGGAGCCCCCTTCGGACGACTCGGGCGCCCACGTCCTCGCGGACTACGTGCCGCCGGTGTGGACGCCGCCGGAGGACGACACCTCCCCGTTCGCGGAGGAGTCCCGGGAGCCGGAGCCGTCCCCCGTGCTGGACCACGACACCGGACCCACGGTGCGGGCGGCGTTCCGGATCAGCGAGACCCCGGTGGAGGCGTCGGCCCCGTCGAACGCACCCGTGGAACCCGCGCCGAGGCTGGAGGAGGCCTGGGCCTGGTACGAGTCCGACGAGGACCGGTTCCCTGAGAAGGACCCGCTCCAGGAGCCGGAACCGCTCGGGGACCCCGAGCCCTCCGCGACCGACGCCGACCTCCCGCCCGAGGCGGAGGAGCTTCCCCCGGCGGTCCGGGAGGAGGACGAGGACGGGCGGGCCCCCTCCTCCCCGGAGCCCCCGGCCGGGCCCGCGCCCGGTGCCGGGCGTCCCGCTCCGGAGCGGCGCGGATCCCGCACACCGGTGGAGAAGCGCCCCATGGTGCTCAAGCCGCCGCGTCCGCCGCTGCCGGACTTCACGTCGGATCCGCCCTCGCGGCGCGTGCGCAGCGAACCGCTCCGCCCGGACGAGTAGGAACGGCGGGTAGGCGCGCCCGGCGGACGGGTTGGGCGGACACACGACGGGGCTGTGCACAGGTTGTGCACAGCCCCGAAGTCGTTCTGGTGCCCCTCGCCGCCGCGGCCTAGCCTGAAGACAAGGGGGCCCTCGGAAGCCTCCGGCACCGTGCTGCCCCGGATCCCCCAGGCCTCCCGTCCCTCCAGGCTGCGCCGGGCCCGTCCCGTGGTCCTCCGGGCCCCGGACCCAGGCCCTCGAAGCCCACCGGAGCGCACTGGACGGCGGCACACACGACCACGGCGCCCCAGCTGCGGCGGCCCTCCCCCTCCACCGCGGGCGCCCGCCCTCAGATGATCTGCTCGGTCGGCAGGATCGTGATCTCGGTCAGGTTGACGTGCCCGGGCACGGCCGCGACGAAGGAGACCGCCTCGGCGACGTCCTCGGACCGCAGCACGTCGATCTGCTCGATGAGGTCCGCCATGAGCTTCGAGGCGTCCGGGTCGGTGACGTGGTCGGGCAGCTCGGTGTCCACCATGCCGGGCTCGATGGTGCACACGCGGACCCGCTTGCGCCCCAGCTCCGTGCGCAGCAGCCGCGACAGCTGGGTGACGTAGGCCTTGGTCGCCGAGTAGACCTGGAACTTCTCCAGGACCCGCACCGCGGCGATCGAGGAGGTCGTGATCAGGTCGGCGGGCCGTCCCGCCGCGGCCGCGGCCTCCAGCGAGCCGACGAAGGCCTGGATGGTGTTCATGACACCGACCACGTTGGTGTTGAGCTGGGTGTCCCAGTCGTCCACCGCCAGGTCGGTGATCTCCGAGATGAGCTGGACCCCCGCGTTGGCGAAGACCAGGTCGACGGGCCCGAGCCCGTCCTCGATCCGGCGGGCGGCGGCCAGGACGGCCTCGCGGTCCGTGACGTCGGTCGGCAGCGCCAGGGCCGTGCCGCCGTTCGCGCGGATCCGCTCCTGGAGCGCTTCGAGCCGGTCGCCCCGGCGGGCGATCAGCGCGACCTTCGCTCCCAACTCGGCGAACCGGAGCGCGGTCGCCTCGCCGATGCCGCTGGAGGCACCCGTGACGACGGCGACCCGGCCGGTGAGCGGTGTGCCGGAGACGACCTGTGCGGTGGGCAGTGTGTTCGCTGTGGTGTTCATGTCCACCATGCTCGGACCACTGCGCCGGATGAGGGAGGCTGCGACGCGGCCCCCCTTCTCCGGCGCCCGCCTCCTAGACTCCACCCATGGCGAAGACGGAATTGGGCGAGTTCCTGCGCACTCGCCGCGCGAAGGTCACGCCGGACTCCCTCGGTCTCCCCGAGGGCGGCCACCGCCGGGTCCCGGGGCTGCGGCGTGAGGAGGTCGCCCAGGACGCCGGACTCAGCGTCGACTACTACCGGCGCCTCGAACAGGGCAGGGAGCCCCGCCCCTCGGAGCCGGTGCTGGCGGCGCTGTCGGCGACCCTGCGGCTGAGCCAGGCCGAGGAGAGGCACCTGTACGCACTCGCCGGTGTGGCGCGGCGGCTGGACGAGGAGGCGACGGAGCGCCCCGTCCCGACCGAGCTGCTCACCCTGCTCGACTCCTGGCGCGAGGCCGGGGCCATCGTGCTCGACCCCGTGCTCGACGTCATCGCCATGAACGACCGGGCGCGGGACCTGTTCCGCGGGTTCGCCGACACCGCGAACCTGCTGGAGATGGTCATGCTCGACCCCGAGGGGCCGCGCTTCTTCGTCGAGTGGGAGGCGGCGGCGGAGGCCACCGTGGCGAACCTGCGCGCCAGCGCCGACTTCAGCCGCACACCGGCGAGGCTCACCGAACTCCTGGAGACGCTCCGGCTCGGCAGCCCCGCGTTCCACGACCTCTGGGCCAGGCACGACGTGCAGCCCAAGACCCACGAGACCAAACTGCTCCGCCACCCGGAGCGGGGCCCGCTGACGGTGGACTTCCACGCCTTCAACGTCGCCAGCGCCCCCGGCTACCAGCTGCTCGTCTACCAGGAGCGCGGACGCGCGTCGTGACGGGGCCGCTCCGGCCTCAGCCCGAGGCCACGCACAGGGCCGTGGCCACGGCCGCGATGCCCTCTCCGCGGCCGGTGAGGCCCAGGCCGTCGGTCGTGGTCGCCGAGATGCTCACGGGCGCTCCCACGACCTCCGAGAGCGTTTTCTCGGCCTCCGCGCGGCGCGGCGCGAACTTGGGGCGGTTGCTGATGATCTGGACGGCCACGTTGCCTATCTCGAAACCGGCCGCGCGGACGCGCGCCGCGGTCTCGGTGAGCAGGGCGGCTCCGGAGGCGCCTTTCCAGCGCGGTTCCGAAGTGCCGAAGTTGGATCCCAGATCCCCCAGCCCGCAGGCGGACAACAGCGCGTCGCACGCCGCGTGGGCGGCGACATCACCGTCGGAATGGCCGCTGACGCCATCCTCTCCCGGCCATTCCAAACCGGCCAGGAAAAGGGTGCGCCCAGGAGAAAACGGGTGGACGTCTGTTCCGACGCCCACCCGAGGCATATTCATCATCAATTACGTGATTTCAGAACCGGTTCAGGTAGTGAGAACCTCGTCGAGGAGGGCCTCGGCCTTGTCCTCGTTGGTCTTTTCCGCGAGGGCGAGTTCGCTGACGAGGATCTGCCGCGCCTTGGCCAGCATCCGCTTCTCGCCGGCGGACAGGCCGCGCTCCTTGTCCCGGCGCCAGAGATCCCGAACCACCTCGGCGACCTTGTTCACGTCACCCGAGGCCAGCTTCTCCAGGTTGGCCTTGTAGCGCCTGGACCAGTTGGTGGGCTCCTCGGTGTGCGGCGCGCGAAGCACCTCGAAGACCTTGTCCAGGCCCTCCTGCCCCACCACGTCGCGAACGCCGACGTCCTCGGCATTCGCGGCGGGCACGCGCACCGTCAGATCGCCCTTGTCGACCCTCAGAACGAGGTAGATTCTGTCCTCGCCCTTAATGTTGCGCGTCTCGATCGCTTCAATACGAGCAGCCCCATGATGGGGGTAGACAACAGTGTCGCCGACCTTGAAAGCCATGTGACAGGTACCCCTTCCGCTACCACAAGGATACCACGAATCTGTGACTTAACGTACCTATTAGGTTTGCGAACACGCAGGTCAGGCCCCACTTTTCAGGGCTTGACAAAGTGTACCCGAGGCCTGCTGCGCACCTGGTCAGACCCCGTACGGAAGGGCTTGCGGACGCCGTGTCCGCCCCTTCACCGGGGCTTGGGAAGAGCGTTACGGACACGCCATCGGAGCCTTCCGGGAGGGGCCGGAGCGACGGATCTCACGGTGCCGAGTCGACTGGCGCACGTCGTCCGCGAGGGCTCTCGACAGCCCGCCGGAACGGCCGCCGCGCGGCCCGTTCTGGCCGGTCGACCGCCCGCGCCCCCGCCCCGGCGCCGCGCGCTCCGGCGCGGCGCCGGGGAGCACCCGCGGTTCGGACGCCCGAGGGGGGCGCGTCCGGGTGGCGAAGGGGCACGTCCGGCCCGCGAGCGGCGCCCGGCCGGGCCGGGCGTACGGAGCGAGCGTCGAGGGGGCCGCGGCCGGCTTCGCGAAGGGGTCCTCGCCGGGCTCAGGCCTCGGGGTCGTAGTCCTCGCGCTTCTCCCCCGTCACCATGTAGACGAGGTTGTCGGCGACGTGCACCGCGTGGTCACCGAAGCGCTCGTAGAACCGGCCGACCAGGGTGACGTCCATGGTGGCCTCCACCCCGTACTCCCAGCCGGGCGCGAGGATGCGCTGCAGCAGCTTGCGCCGCAGCCGGTCCATCGTGTCGTCGTCCTTGTCCAGCTCCAGGGCGGTGTCGGGGTCGCGGTCGATGATGACCTCGCCCGCCTTGGTGACCAGCAGTTCCGCCTGGTGGCCCATCTCCAGCACGATCGACCGCACCGGCTTGGGGATCGCCGAGTCGGGGTGGCGGCGCCGCGCGATCTTGGCCAGGTGGACGGCGTGGTCGCCCATCCGCTCCAGGTCGCCGCGCATGTACAGGGAGGTGATGATGGTGCGCAGGTCGGAGGCGACCGGCTGCTGCCGGGCCATCAGGCTGAACGCGGTGTCCTCGATCTCCTGGTCGAGCCGATTGATCTGCTCGTCACCGGAGATGACCTCCTGCGCCGCGTTGAGGTCATTGTCCAGCAGCGCCGTGGTCGCACGAGCGACGGCGTGCCGGGCGAGCCGCGTCATCTCGACGAGGCGTTCACTCAGGCTGTCAAGGTCCTCGTGGTAGGTATCGCGCATGGCGTCAATGCTCCCAGTGGTTGGTTGAAGAGTCGGCCAAGAGTTGGTGAACGATGCAAGAACCTCGGTTGTGTCGCATGCCCTGGCCGGGTAAAGCCCCAGCCAGCACGTTTACGATCGAATCGTGCAAGGGGAACTTCTCGCCGCGGTGACCGGCATCATCGGACTCGTCACGGGCGTCGTCATCGGCGTCCTGGCCGGTCCTTTCTTCCGTACGGGTACCGCCGCACGGCAGCGGCAGGCTCCGGAGCCCGCGAACCGCGACGGCGGCGTACTGCCCTCCGGCATAGCCGAGGTGCTCTCCGCGATCCCCTCCTCCGCCGTCGTGCTGGACCCCGCCGACAGGGTCCTGCGCGCCTCCTCCGCCGCACGCGCCTTCGGCATCGTGCGGGGCGAGGAACTGGTCATAGGCGAACTCCTCACCCTGGCCCGGCAGGTACGGCGGGACGGCGTCATCCGGGAGACGGACATCGAGGTCGCCGTGCGCAAGTTCGGCCCCGACGCCACGTCCTTCGCCGTGCGGGTGGCCCCCCTGGGAGGGACCGGGCTGGTGCTGGTGCTGGCCGAGGACCAGACCGAGCACCGACGCCTGGAGGCGGTCCGCCGCGACTTCGTCGCGAACATCTCGCACGAGCTGAAGACCCCGGTGGGCGCTTTGTCCCTGTTGGCGGAAACCGTACAGGACGCCAGTGACGACCCGGAAGCGGTGCGTCGCTTCACCGAGCGCATGCAGATCGAGGCCTCCCGGCTGACCGCGGTGATCCAGGACCTCATCACGCTCTCGCGCATCCAGGGCGCCGAGCCGATGGCCGAACCCGCCCGGGTCGACCTCGGCCCCGTCGTCGAGGAGGCGCTGGACTCGGTGCGCATGCCCGCGGACGCCAAGGGGATCGAGCTGGTCGGCAGCGGCGCCGAGGGCGTCGTGGTCATGGGCGACGAGGGGCTGCTGGGCACGGCCCTGCGCAACCTGGTCGCCAACGCCGTGGCCTACAGCCCCAAGAACACCCGGGTCGCCGTGTCCGTGGTGTTGTCCAGGTCCAGCGTGGACATCAGCGTCGCCGACCAGGGCATCGGGATCCCACAGCAGGACCTTGAAAGGATCTTCGAGCGGTTCTACCGTGTGGACGCCGCTCGGAGCCGGGCCACCGGAGGTACCGGTCTGGGCCTGGCGATCGTCAAGCACATCATGACCCACCACCGTGGAGAAGTGACCGTGTGGAGCAAGGAGGGGTCGGGGTCGACGTTCACTCTGCGTCTGCCCCGTTCCGAGAGCCGGGGGCCCGAGGCCGCCCGGAACACCGACCGTCAGGAGGCGGCACAGTGACGCGCGTACTCGTTGTCGAGGACGAGGAATCCTACAGCGACGCCCTGTCGTACATGCTGCGCAAGGAGGGCTTCGAGGTCGCCGTGGCGCCCACCGGGACCGTGGCGTTGGAGACCTTCGACCGTACCGGGGCCGACCTGGTGCTGCTGGACCTGATGCTGCCGGGGCTGTCGGGCACCGAGGTGTGCCGGACGCTGCGGCAGAAGTCCAACGTCCCCGTGATCATGCTCACCGCCAAGGACTCCGAGATCGACAAGGTCGTCGGTCTGGAACTGGGCGCCGACGACTACGTGACCAAGCCCTTCTCCTCTCGCGAGCTGGTGGCCCGCATCCGCGCGGTGCTGCGCCGCCGGGGCGAGGACGAGGTCGTGCTGCCCGCCGCCCTGGAGGCCGGTCCCGTCCGGATGGACGTGGAGCGGCACGTGGTGACGGTGCGCGGCGACAACGTGCAGCTCCCCCTCAAGGAGTTCGAGCTGCTGGAGGTGCTCCTGCGCAACGCCGGGCGGGTGCTCACCAGGATGCAGCTCATCGACCGCGTGTGGGGCGCCGACTACGTCGGTGACACCAAGACCCTCGACGTGCACGTCAAGAGGCTGCGCGCCAAGATCGAGGAGGACCCCGGCAGCCCGCGCTACATCGTGACCGTCCGCGGTCTGGGCTACAAGTTCGAGCCGGTGACCGTCGACGTCTGAGGGGCGCGGGATCTCTCCGTGGATTCCCCCTCCTGCGTCTTCCCCCGTGTCCCGGGCCGTGGCGGCGTCCACAGCCCGGGCCCCGTCATGCCTCCAGGACGACCGTGAACGGTCCCTCGTTGGTGAGGGAGACCGACATCTTCGCGCCGAACACCCCCGTGGCCACCACGGCGCCGAGTGAGCGCAGCTCCTCGACGACCGCGTCCACGAGGGGTTCGGCGACGGGGCCGGGCGCCGCGGCCTGCCAGGTGGGGCGGCGGCCCTTGCGCGCGTCGCCGTAGAGCGTGAACTGGCTGACGACGAGCAGCGGAGCGCCGGTGTCGGAGCACGACCGCTCGTCCTCCAGGATCCGCAGCGTCCACAACTTCTTGGCGATCCTGGCCGCCTCGGCGGCGGTGTCGGTGTGGGTGACCCCCACCAGCGCCATGAGGCCCGGTTCGGTGATGCGTCCGACCACCTCGCCGTCCACCGTCACCGACGCGTGCGACACGCGCTGCACGACCGCGCGCATGGTGCCTCCCCCTCGTGGTCTGCGGCGGCCTACCGCCGCTGGAACTGGTTGAGCGCCCGCAGCCGCCGGGCGTTGGTGATGATGCCGGTCAGCGTCACCACGAACGTGGTGATGGAGTCCGCGAAGTCCTCGATCCGCCACTCCCTCGGCCCCGTGTACCAGGCCAGGCCGTCACCGGTCAGCTCCTCGGGGGTCAGGTCGGTGAGCGCGGCCGAGGCCAGGATGTTGGCCCAGTGGTCGACGTCGTCGAAGATCACCGCGTAGGGCAGGTAGCGCGAGTACAGCTCCACCCGCTGCCCCGGGGGCGCGGTCGCCGAGCGCGGACTCAGCAGGTAGTCGCGAAAGCCCACCGTGTGCGCGTACACCGAGCTGCCCAGGGCGGTCTTGGCGGGCATGTACTGCGCGCCCGCCGTGACGGCGGCGCCCGCGATGATGACGGCCAGCCCGGTGAACGCCGCGCTGGTGAAGACCGCCAGGACCCCGGTCAGGAGCACGCCCGCGGCCGTCACCGCCATGCCGACGGCGCTCCAGCGGCTGCGCACCTGGCTGGGCGAGCGGGCGAACCACTTCAGCCGCACCATGTCCCGGTACAGCTCCTCGCGCACGCGGTCGATGCGCGCCGGGAAGTCCGCGGAGGTGCGGGGCGATCCGACCTGGGACAGGCGCACGGTCGGGCGCCCGCCGAAGAGCGCGTCCAGCAGAAGCCACTCGTAGGAGCGGAGGGTGTCCTCCGGAGGGCCGTCCAGGCGCACCAGCCGCCAGTCCACGGACGTGAAGTGCTCGTGCGGCAGTTCCTCCAGGCGCACGTAGCCGCGCACCGCGAGGTCGACCACGGCACCGGTGAGGTCGGTGATGTCCACGGTCTCGTTGACGAGCGTGCCGATCTGGCCGGGGTGCACGCCGTCGGGCGGGGCGAACCGCAGGCGCCCGTGCTCGCCCTCGGCCACCGGGGCGTGGTCTCCGGCCGAGGCCTCGTCGCGCAGGGCGCGCTCGTCGCGGCCCCGGACGCGGATCAGCACCACCAGGCCGCCCAGGAGCACCGCCAGCAGCAGTCCGAACACGCTGGCGGTGGCCGGGGTGACCGCGAACGCGGAGGCCAGCGACCAGCGGCGGGTGAGGATGGGTTCGCCCTCGGCGGTGCCGGGCGGGTAGTTGACGACGATGTCGAGCCGGTCGCTGGGCTCCATGTCGGCCTGGAGGAAGTGGGCCACGCCCGCGTCGGCGCCCATGTCGGAGGCCGTGCAGTACATGGCGCTGCGCGGCTCCCCGGCCAGGCAGGACAGCGCCTCGGGCGGCAGGGGCGCGGTGACGGTCACGTCGGTGGCCTCCACGGTGTGGCTGTAGGCGCCCACGGCCCGCCACTCCATCTGGACGCCCTGGGAGACCTCGCTCACGGTTCCGCTCACCCGGTAGGAGAGCACGACCCCGGAGGTGGCCTCGGTGGGGATCTCCACGGACAGGGAGCCGTCGTCCCTGCTCACCCGGGCGTCCAGGGCGTTGCCGTCCAGGTCGGTGGCCCGCACACCGGTGACCTCGAACTTCCGGTCGTGCTCGGTGTCGTAGAGCATCGTCTCGGTCAGGGAGCGGGTGAAGGTGGCCGGGGCGCCGCCGGAGAAGGAGAGGGTCTCCTCGCCGTGGAGGACGCCCGCGTGGTCGAGTTCGAGGCGGACGTCGTTGGTGATGACCGGGGCCGACCGGTCGCTGGCCGCCGCCACGGAGCCCCCCGGTACTGTGGGAGCCGGTGCCGCTGGCGTCGCGGCGTGGGCCTCCCCACCCGGCCACGCGACGACAAGCGCCGTGACCAGTGAGGACAACACGAAGACGGCCGTCGCGACCGCGACGGCCGGGCGCCAGGAGCCAACCCACCACATGTCGCGAGAGCCTATCCGGTCCCCCGGTGCACCGTTCCCCCCGGGCACGGCGGCCGACGTCGTGCCCCGGTGCCGCGGGGAGCTGCCGTGGTGAGCCGCAGACCGGTTCGGGGACCGGACTTCTGGCCCGAGGACCCCGGACTCTTCCAGCGGATGGGCCTCGGGGTCACGCTCACGCTGGGCACCGGGGTGGCGGCGGTGGGGTTCACCGGTTTCCTGGCGATCTCGGCCGCCCTGCACCCCTCCGAGCCCGCGTGGTCGCACCCGGTCGCGTCGGCGGACCCGGCGACGGGCGGGTCGGGCGGGGCCTCGGCGGCCGAGGAGCCGCTGACCGTTTCGGGCCAGGGCGACCCGCTCACCGACAACCCGCTGTACCGGATCGGAGAGCTGGGCGAGATCACCTGCGAGGTGCCCGAGCTGGACGAGAAGGACGCGGAGTCGGTGGAGGCGTTCGTCCACGAGATCGCCGACTGCCTGGACACGGCGTGGGGCTCCTACTTCGCCGAGGCGGGGCTGGAGTTCAGCTCCCCCAACCGCGTGTACTGGCACACCGCCGGGAACAGCCCGTGCGGCGCGTTCCCCAGCGAGGGCACCGCGGCCTTCTACTGCCAGGCCAACCAGGGCCTGTACCTGGGCGTGGAGGACATCGTGGCGGCCTCCGGTGGCAGCGACAAGCCCGAGGCGTACACGTTCCTGCTCAGCCACGAGTACGGGCACCACGTGCAGGGGCAGTCGCGCATCCTGGCGCGGTTCCACAGCGAGCGGGCGGGCGCCGACGAGGCGGAGGCCGACGAGCTGACCAGGCGCAACGAGCTCCAGGCCAACTGCCTGGGCGGGGTCTTCCTGGGCGCCTCGCGCGAGGACCTGGGCCTCGGCGGGTCCGAGCGGGAGAATATCCTCGACGACGTCGGACTGCGCTCCGACTGGGGTGACGAGCACACCCACGGTTCGGCCGCCAACGGCCGCCTGTGGACGGCGCACGGCATGGACCGCAGGGATCCGGCCGCGTGCAACACGTGGAACGCTCCCGAGGAGCTGGTGCGGTGAGGCGCTCCGGGGGGCACGGTCAGGTGCCGGGCGGGTCCGGCCCGGCCACGGTGACGACAGGGCGGGCGGACAGGGGTGTACGCAGGGTTCGGTAGGTCGCCGGCGTCCGCGGCTCGCCGCGCCGACCGCCGGGTGTTCGGTCTGGTGACCGCCCTCATGGTGGTGCTGCTGGCGCTGGCTCTGTTGTCGTGGACCACCGCCGACGAGGACGGCCCCCCGCCCGGGGCCGCGCCGGACGCGACCGTCCCGCGGACGGGCGCCGACTCCGACGACAAGCCCGGCCAGGCCCCCTCCGGCATGGCGGGCGGGCAGGGGCTGTCGGAGCGGTTCGGCGCCCAGGAGCGCCCGTCGGGGTACCAGGCCCTGGTCGCCAACCCGCTGTACGGGACCGGGCGGCTGAGCCCGCGCCCGTGTCCGGTGCCGGAGCTGGACGTGGAGGCCCCCGAGTCGATGGAGGGCTTCCTGCACACGGTCGCGGACTGCCTGGACGACGCCTGGCGGACCCAGTTCCTGCGCGCGGGCATCCCCTTCACCCCTCCGGATCGGGTGTTCTGGGACGAACCCGGGATCAGCCCGTGCCGCGCCTACCCGTCGCGCGCGGGCGCGTTCTACTGCCGGGCGAGCACGAGCATCTACATCGGCACCGCGGACGTGGTGGACAAGTGGAACGGCGCCACGGACAGCGTGGTGTACGCGTCCCTGCTGGCCCACGAGTACGGCCACCACGTGCAGGGGGAGTCGGGGCTGCTGGAGTACTACCACGGGCAGCGCCAGCTGGAGGACGGCGTGCTGGAGCGCAACGCGTGGACGCGCCGCGGCGAGCTCCAGGCGAACTGCCTGGCGGGCGTGTTCATGGGGTCGGTCCGGGTGAGCTATCCCCTGGACGAGGGGGACGTGGAGACGCTGCTGGACGACGCCGCCGCCACCGCCGACCGCGAGGACGGCGAGGAGGAGGAGCGCACGCACGGGTCGGTGGAGAACAGCGTGGCGTGGACCCGGACCGGCCTGGAGGAGCAGAGGCCGGGGGCGTGCAACACCTGGGACGTGGCGGACGAGTCGCTGGTGTACTGAGGGGGATCCGCCCCGAAGGCCGTACGAGGACGTACGCGCCGCACCGAGGCCGTGGACGGCGCCCTCCGGGCCAGGGCCGGATACGGCGGCCGGGCCGCCGGAGCCCCCGCAGGCGTGGTCCGCGCCCGGGCGGCCGACCACGCGTGCGCGTTCGGCCCCGCCGCGGCACGCGCGGGTGCCGCGGCGGGGCCCGGGACGCGACCCGGCCGGGCCTACCGGGACTCGACTCTTCCGAGCGGGTCGGGGCCGCCCGTCAGCGCGTCGCGCGCCGCGGGCCAGGCGGGGTCCCCGGGGTGGAACCGGTCGCGCAGGTAGGCCCAGGTGAGCCGCTGGACCGCGGACACCCGCTCGGGGTCCTCGTCCGTGGTCTCGGCGACGTCGTACCCGGAGACCCCGCCGAGCCCGTGCTCCGCGCCGAACAGGGTGAACAGGGTCTTGGGGCCGGGGGCGAGGAGGTAGGGGTCGACGTGCCACTCCGGGCCGCGGACGGTCAGGTGGGCGGAGTCGTCCCTGTCCCCGGCGACCACGAGCGCGGGCGTGGTCATCGTGGAGAAGTCCGTGCTCAGGAAGAAGGGCCAGTCCCGGGCCGTGGATTCGGTGAGGGAGTCGCCGCCCCCACCGGGTGCGGCGAGGAGGACGCCCGCCGTGATCCGGGGCTCGGACAGGTCCACCACCTTTCCGTCGTGCGGGTCGGTGAGCCGGGCGCCCAGCAGCAGGCTCGCGGTGTGCCCGCCCATCGAGTGCCCTGCCACGGCGACCCTGCTCCGGTCCAGGCGTCCGGGGAGCCCGGGGACGGCGGCCTCGATCTCGTCGAGCCGGTCCAGGACGCGCTTCATGTCCTCGGCCCGCGACCGCCAGTACAGCGGCGCCTCCGGGGTGCCGGGGTCCAGGTCAAGCGTCCTCGAACTCAGGTGGGTGGGCTGGATCACCGCGAATCCGTGGGCCGCCCAGAAGTTGGCGAGGGGCGCGTAGCCGTTCAGCGAGGACAGGTGGTGGGAGGGACCGTGGCCGTGCGAGAGGAGGACGACCGGCAGCTCGCCGCCGGTCACGGGCACGGAGACCCGCACCTCCAGGTCCACGGCGCGGTCGGGCGTCGGCAGCACGACCGGACTGACCGAGAGGACGGGGGCGGCGGGACTGACGGCGTCGGCCGTGCGCGTCGGTGCGCTCATGGTGCGTTTTCCCTTCGACGGCCCGCGCGTCCGGTCCTCTCGGAGCGGCGGCGGGCAGGGCGGGCGGAAGTGTCCCGTCGCAGCTAGACTGCAAGCGGAGCGCTGTTCCTCTTAATATACGGAGCATCGTTCCGCTTTGCAACGGCCACCGGAAGGAGAGCGTGTATGCCCAGCACAGGGGGGTCGGGAGAGGTACCGGCCCGCGGCAGGCGGGCCGACGCGGTGCGCAACCAGCAGAAGCTGCTCACCGCCGCCGCCGCGGTGTTCGTCACCTCCGGCGTCGACGCGCCGATCCGGGAGATCGCGGCCCGGGCGGGGGTCGGTATGGGGACGATCTACCGCCACTTCCCCACGCGGGCGGACCTGGTCGTCGCCGTCTACCGCCACCAGGTCGAGGCCTGCGCCGAGGCCGGTCCGAGGCTGCTGGCCGAGGCCGACTCCCCGTTCGCCGCGCTCCGCGCGTGGGTGGACCTGTTCGTCGACTTCCTGGTCACCAAGCACGGGCTGGCCGGTGCGATGCGGTCGGACAGCGGCGGTTTCGAGGCCCTGCACGCCTACTTCCTCGACCGTCTGGTGCCCGTCTGCACGCGGTTGCTCGACGCCGCGGTCGAGGCCGGGGAGATCAGGCCCGGCACGCGGGCCTACGAGCTGATGCGCGGCATCGGCAACCTCTGCGTCGGGAGCGACCCCCGCTACGACCCGCGCCGACTGGTCGAACTGCTCCTGCGGGGGCTGCGGCAGCCGCAGCCCTCCTGACGTCGGCGGACAGCGCGTGCGCGCGCCCGCCGGTGCCGCGCCCCGTACGCGGCGCGTCCTCGCGGGCGGGTCCTCCACGCGCCGTGTGCGGCGCCTCCCCGGCTGCCGCCTCTCCCCGTGCGGCGCTCCCCCGTGCCCTGAAGAGGCCGCGGGCGGAGTTCCCCCGGCGTTGTCCACAGGTTCGAAGTACCGCTGTCGCCCGAATACGGAGCGTGGCAGGATGCTTCGTATGTCGGACCTCGCCGAACCCCTCAGCCCCTACGAGCCCGAACCGACCTCCCCCGCTCCCCGCTCCCCCGAGCCCTCCCCCGACGACGCCACTCCACCGCCCGTCCCGACCGGCCCCGGCTCCCCCGCGTGCGAGCGGGTCGAGCTGCGCGTCCACGGGGTCAGCGGCGGCCAGGCCGAGGAACTGCTGGACGTGGAACCCGCGATGCGTGTGGGCGGCGACCGCCTGGCGGGGTTCTTCCGCTGGCGCCGCGAGTCCGACACCGAGACCGCCCCGGGCGTGCGCCGGGAGATCTTCGCCTGGGGCAACCTCACCTCCGGGCGCTCCTCCCGGGCGTTCTGGCTGCTGCTGCTGCCGTTCATGCTCGTCAACGTGGCGTACTGGATGCGGCCCGGACGGATGGACCGCGACCCCACGGGGGCGCGGCGGCTGGCCAACAACGCCTACGGCGCGGGCGTACGGCTGCTGGCGCTGTCCCTGACGGTGCTCATCACCCTGGCCGCGGCGGGGGTCGGCATGGACCTGGTGGCCTGGCAGTGCGCCTCCGGTCAGGGCGAGGAGTGCGTGCGGGCCCGCCCCTGGCTGGCCTTCCTGGGCTCGCCCTCCTCGGTGCTGTCCGCGCCGGGCCCGGCCCTGCTGGTGGGCGCGGTCCTGCCGGTGGCGCTGATCGTGGTGCTGTGGCTGCTGTCGCGGCGCACGGCCGCCGACTACGAGGTCGTGGAAAGCCCGATACCGCCCCGCCCCAGCGCCGCCGCCCCGCTGAGCCACAGGGGTTTCTGGCGCAACAGCGAGACCATGGCCCGGCTGCGCTCGGCGCACATCTCGGCGGCCCTGGGCACGGTGGCCGCCCTGCTGGTCGTACCGGCGCTGCGGCACGACCTGGACCCGGCGACGGCGGGGCCGCCCGACGGGCCGGGCCCGTGGATCGTCGGCACCCTCCTGGCGGCCCTGCTGGCGGCGGTGGTCACGTCGAGCACCCTGAGCGTGCTGGTCCCGGGCACCGACCCGCGCTGGAACGCCCGGGCCGACCGGGTCTGCCGCCTGCTGCGCGACGCCACCCTGGTCCTGGGGCTGGCGGTGGCCGCGTACGCGCTCTGGCCCCGCCCGGAGTGGGCGGCGTCGGGGCGGCTGCCCGGCAACGGGGCGATCCTCAACACGCTGTTCGCGGTCCAGGCGGCCCTGGTGCTGGTGATGCTGGCGGCGGCGCTGTTCCTGTTCGCCGCCGACCGCTCCCACGGCGGCGCGGCGATGCGCGGCCTCGCGGGCCCGGCCACGGCGGCCCTGGGCGCCCTGCTCGGCGGCGGCTTCTCGGCCGCGCTCGTCTACCAGGGGTCGCTGGCGCTGAGCGGCTGCGGCTCCCTGGCCACCCCCGAGGTGGACTGTCTGCCGCTGTCGGTACCGGCCGCCTACTCCTGGCTCCAGCTGGCGTTCGCGCTGGAGGCGGCCATCGCGCTGGTCGTGGTGGGGGCGCTCGCTCTGCTGCTGCGCCGCGACACCCGGTCGCACCTGGCGGGGGTCACCGAGGACTACGCGCGCAGCGTGCGCGACCGCCGCACCTGGGAGATCGCCCACGCGCGGGCGGTGGGCCGGATGACGGAGGTGCTGCCGTGGGTACTGGCGGCCTTCCTGCTCCCGGTGGTGGCGTTGGGCGCGCTCGTGCTGTCCTCCACGCTCTCGGGGCACCTGGCGGCGGGCCCGGCCTCGGTGACCTCGGCCGTGTCGGACGCGGCCGCCGTGCCGGGCGAGGTGCGGGGGTTCGCCCAGGGGACGGTGTCGGGGCTGATCGGCGTCGGCTCCCTGCTGGGCGGCGCCGCCCTGGTGGCGCTGGCGTGGATCGGGCGCAGCGCCTACCGCGACCGGCCCACGCGGCAGGCGGTCGGCTCGGTGTGGGACGTGGGCACGTTCTGGCCCCGGGCGGCCCACCCGCTGGCGCCGCCCTCCTACGCGGAGCGGGCCGTGCCCCAGCTGTGCGCCCGGGTGGCCCTGCTGTGCCGGGAGGGCACGGACGTGGTGCTGTCGGGACACTCGCAGGGCTCGGTGCTGGCGGCGGCCACGGTCTGGCAGCTGCCCACCGACTGCCTGGGCCGGATCGCGCTCATCACGCACGGCTCACCGCTGGACCGCCTGTACGCCCGCTACTTCCCGGCCTACTTCGGGCCGGGGCCGTTCACGGACCTGCGGGAGCGGGTGACGGACTGGCGCAACCTGTGGCGGGTCACCGACGCGATCGCCGGGCCGGTCCGGACGCTCGACTCCTCCGGCGGATCCCGGAGCACGCGCGTGGTGGAGCGGGCCGAGCCCCTGCCGGACCCGCGCTCCTACGACGCCCTACCCGGCGAGGCCAGACGCCCGGAGATCCTGGGCCACTCCTACTACACGGGCGACCCCGCCTACTCCGCGGAGCTGCGGCGGGTGCTGGACGGCATGGAGGCGCGGGCACGGCGCGAGGCCTCCGCCGGGGGCACGGGACACGAGGCTCCGGCCGGGGACCCGGGATGAGACCTGGGGAGGCCTACCAGGGACCGTAGGGGCCGTTGTTACTGTTGCCGCCCACGCCCTTGACGGCCGGACGCACGTCCAGCAGGAAGACGAGGGTGGCGACCAGACCGAGGATGACGAACATCCCGCGACCGGAGAACACGGCCAGCAGCGAGAGCGCCGTGGCGACACCGGTGAGGATGACCCACAGCTTCTTGGTCTGCTTGTCCATCAGTTCGAAGGCCGCGGCCGGCGTGCGGATCGCCTCGATCAGCGCGTACAGACTCGCCACGAAGGTGACCAGATAGATGGCGTGCCAGATCAGTCCGAACAAAACGCACACTCCCGACGACGTTCCGAGCGGGGAGTCCGCCCGCTCTCCACCGTAAACGGATGGGACGCGTTGATCGTGCCCGCGGAGGCGGGTGTCACACGCGCCGGGATCGCGGACGGCTGCGGCAGCGGGCCGCGCGCGGGCGGACCGGCTGCCGGGACGGTCACAGCGGGATGTGCCAGAGGCAGGTGACCGCGGCCAGCAGGAAGGCGGAACCGCCCATGATGAAGGCGCCCGCGTGGTAGGGCAGCTCGTTGTCGGGGTGCAGGAGGCGGTTGACCCGCCGCATCACCCCGGGCTCGGCGTCGGGCACGGCCGCCATCGCCCCGGCGGGCACCGGTGCCGGTCCGGCGGCACCGAAGCGCAGCAGCGCCATGGCCAGCTCGCGCGAGGAGCTCTTGCGCCGGGCCTGGTCGTCGGCGCACATCTCGATGAGCAGCGCCACGCTCTCGTAGTAGGTGCGGACCAGGCGGAACCGCGGGAAGGCGCGCTTGAGCGAGGAGAAGGGCAGCAGCACGAGGTCGTGGCGTTGGCGCAGGTGGGCGTGCTCGTGGGCCAGGACGGCGGCCAGCTCGCGGTTGTCCAGGACCGCCAGGGCCCCGGCGCTGATGACCACCTGCGAACGCAGCACGCCCGGAAGGCAGTACGCGGCGGCGGCCGGGTGGTCGAGCACGCGGGCACCGGGCACGTCGGGGTGCTCGCTGGCGATGAGTTCGAGGAGGTCGTGGTGGCGTCGGCGGACGCGGACCACGTGCAGGAAGGAGGAGACCAGGCCGTAGAAGAGCACCAGGGTCAGCACGACGGCCAGGACCACGGCCACGATGTGGCTGACGCCCTCAAGTCCCTGGGAGAGTTCGGCGAGCAGCAGCTCACCGGTCACGATGTCCGTGGCCAGGGCCATGGAGCCCCCGGCCGCGCCGAGCTGGTAGGAGGAGAGCCCGAAGGCCAGCAGCGCGCCGATGGTGGACACGCCCCAGGCGAGCCCGAGTGCCTGCCAGGTGATCACGGCCGTGTAGGGCCCCCGCGAGGGCCACTTGGCCCGGTGGAGGCCTTCCATCGCGATGAGACAGCAGACCGCGACGAGGGCGAGAAGTGCGGCACTGACCATACGGACTAGTTCCTTGGCTGCTCGGTTTCCGCGAGTGCGCGCCGAAGCGCTTCAGCCTGCTCGCCGTCCATGGACTGGACGAAGGCGGCCAGGGCGGCGTCGCGGTCCCCGGTCTGTCCGAGAGCGTCGAACATCAACTCGGAGACGTATGCCTCACGGCTGGCTGCCGGGCGGTAGCGCCACGCACGACCCTCACGTGCCCGGGTGACGACCTTCTTCTTGGCGAGCCTGTCGAGCACGGTCATGACGGTCGTGTGCGCCAGGTCGCGCTCGGCCAGAGCCTTGCCGACCTCACGAACCGTCATGGGTTCGTTTCGTGACCACAGTACATCCATCACCGCGCGCTCAAGTTCGCCAAGCCGATTCATACCCGTGATTCTACTTGGGGTCGTACTACCCGTTGTCGTACCCCCAGGTTAAATCCTCATCGCCTACGGGACAAGGGATACCGGCCCCGGAACGGCGTGGGATCGGCCTCCCCCGCACCCGTCCCGAGGCCCTTTGGGAGACGGCCCCGAAGGGCGCTCCCCGAGGCCGGAGCGGCCTTGGTCACGCACGCGCCCGGGCCCGGCGGCGGGACCGCCTCAGTGGCCGGGGTCGGCGATCGGCGCCGGATAACCGGGGGGCGGGTGCTCCTCCCGCCAGGGCGTGTGCGCGCGCCTGCCCGGGAGATCGGCCAGTTCGGGAAGGTAGCGGCGGACGTACACGCCTTCGGGGTCGAACCTGCGGGCCTGGCGCAGCGGGTTGAACGCCCTGTTGGGCCGGGTGTCGTTGCCCGTGCCCGCGACCCACTGCCAGTTGCCGTAGTTGTTGGCCACGTCCCCGTCCACGAGGTGGGCGTGGAAGTGGTCGGCGCCCTCGCGCCAGTGCACGCGCAGGGTCCGGGTGAGGAACGCCGCGGTGATCATGCGCGCCCGGTTGTGCATGAACCCCTCACGCAGCAGCTGGCGCATCCCGGCGTCCACGACAGGGACGCCGGTCCGCCCCCGCTTCCAGGCGTCGAGGGCGTCGGGGTCCTCGCGCCACCTCCTGTCCCGGGGCCGGTAGTCGCGGACGTTCACCGCCGGGAAGGCCGCGGTGACCTGGTGGTGGAAGTCGCGCCAGGCGAGCTGGCGGACGAACGCCCCGCCCCCGGGCAGGGGTGAGGCGGCGAGGGCGGCCTCCAGCGGCGACAGGCAGCCCAGGCGCAGGTCGGCGGACAGGCGCGAGGTGGCCGCGCCCGGCAGGTCGTCGTGCCGGTCGGGGTAGGCCGCCAGCCCGGACGACAGCCAGGCGTCCAGGCGCTCGCGGGCCGCGCGCTCCCCTCCCCTCGGCAGGTCCTCGGCGAGCGCGCCCAGACCGTCCGATCCGCGTCCGGGCAGCTCACCGGGGCGGATCCCGTCGGGCAGGACCACACGGTCCGGCGGCGCGACCGGACCGCGCCACGCGGCTGCCTCCCAGGCCTTCCAGTAGGGCGTGAACACCTTGTAGTGGTCGCCGCCCGCCGGGGTGACCTCCCCCGGCGGGACCACGGTGAGCCCCGGGAAGGCGCGCACGGTCAGGCCGGTCGCGCGCAGGCGTCGCACCCGTCGCGCGGCGAGGGAGCTGACGCCGTCGGTGACGTGGACGGTGTCGGCTCCGCTGGCCTGGGCCAGGGCGGCGACCTCCCGGACGGTGTCGCCCCGGAGGAGGACCAGGTCGGCGCCGCGCTCGCGCAGCGCGTCCCGCAGGTCGGCGAGGGCGTCGGCGAGCAGGGCGGCGCGGTTGCGCGCGGACCGGCCGGCCACCGCGGGGTCGAGCACGAACACCGGCAGGGTCGGGCCGGGGCGCTCGACCGCGGCGGCCAGGGCGGGATGGTCGTGGACGCGGAGGTCCTGGGTGAACAGGACGATGGTGGCGGACGCCAACCGGCACTCCTTCACTGGACGTGTTCGCGTGGACACCCTAGATCCTTTCGGGAAAAGCCGGTGGTCAGGGCGCTGACCGGGTAGGAAGGGCGCATGACCACACGGCTTCCTCCGCAGCCCGACACGTCGGTCCGCCCCAGGGTCGGGGTGTCCAGCTGCCTGCTCGGCGCTCCGGTCCGCTACAACGGCGGGCACTCCCGCTCGCGTTTCCTCACCGACGAACTCGACCGCCACGTGGACTGGCTGCCGGTCTGCCCGGAGGCGGAGATCGGCCTGGGCGTCCCGCGCCCCACCCTGCGCCTGCAGCGCCGGGAGGGGCTGGACCGGGTGGTCTCCAGCGCGGACGGCGCCGACCGCACCGAGGAGCTGGCCGAGGTCGCCGACCACCACCTGGCCCAGCTGCGCCACCTGGACGGGTACGTGCTCAAGAACAAGTCTCCCAGCTGCGGCCTGTTCGCCCTGCCCGTGTTCGACCAGGGCGGCGGACGGGTGGACGGCAGGGGCCGTGGCGCCTTCGCCCAGCGGCTCACCGAACTGCTGCCCTCCCTTCCGGTGGAGGAGCAGGGCCGCCTGATGGATCCCGTGCTGCGCGAGCTGTTCGCCCAGCGCATCTTCGCGCACGCGCGGCTGCGCCACCTGTGGGAGTCCGACTGGCGTCCGCGCGACCTGGTGGAGTTCCACAGCCGCCAGAAGCTCCAGCTGATGTCGCACTCACCGGAGGGTTACCGGGAAACGGGCAGGATCGTGGCCCGCGCGGGCACCGACGATCCCGAGGAGGTTCGGGGGGTCTACACCGAGGCCTTCCACCGGGCGATGGCCGTGCGGCCGAGCCGGGGCAAGCACGTCAACGCCCTCCAGCACGTCTTCGGGATGCTGAGCGCGCTGCTGGACGACGCCCGCAGGCACGACCTGCTGGGGGCGATCGAGGACTACCGGCGGGAACAGGTGCCGCTGAGCGTCCCGGTGGCGCTGCTGCGCCACCACTGCGCGGCGGAGGACGTCGGATGGGCCCGCGACCAGACCTACCTGCGCCCGTATCCGGACGACCTTCGGCTGCGGCACGCGGTCACGGTCTGACCACGCGGAGAGGGGTGGCTCCCGCCCCCCGAGTCGCGACCGAAGACACATGACCGGTTACACTCAGTGATATTCTTTCGGTCCCCCGACAGGGTGCCGCTGGCCCGACCCTGAGGTTTCGGTGTGTTCGCGTCCTTCTTCCGGCGGGTCTTCGTGCTCGTCTCCTCCTGCGTGGTCGCCACGGCAGCCGCCATGCTGGCCGCGGTCCCGCCCGAGGAGCTGACGGAGCGGCTCGAACCCGATCCGGGCCCCGAGCCCCGGCTGGCCCACAGCCGGACGCTGCTCTCCCCGATCCAGGGGCCCTCCGCGCCCCTGCCGCGCCCCGGGCAGGTCTCGGCCTGCGCCGCACCCGGCAGGGACGAGGTCGTCACCCTGCCCGACACCGGCGCCCCCGAGGGCGGCCGCCCCCTGTGGATCCGGCGCCCCTCGGGCCCCGACAGCGCGGACCTGCCCGTGCTCTACCTGCTGCACGGGTCGGCCTCCACCCACGAGACGCTCATGGACGAGGACGTCGGCGCGCTCCTGGACCGGCAGATGTGCCGTGCGGGGGTCGAGTTCGTCATCGCCGCCCCCTACGGCCAGGAGAGCGGGGGCGCCACCACCGAGTGGGGCGACGCCGCCGACGGGGGGTTCGCGCTGGAGAGCTTCGTCACCGGCGCGGCCGTGGAGGCCGTCGAGGGCGGGCACACGCGCCCCCGCGGGCTGCGCGCCATCGGCGGGTTCTCCATGGGCGGGTACGGGGCGGCGGCGCTGGCGCTGCGCAACCCCGGCCTCTACACCCAGGTGGTGTCCTGGGCCGGGTACTTCCGGGTGGACGACCCGTACGGTGTCTTCGGCGGCGACACCGAGCCGCACTCCCCCGACCGGCTGCTCGGTCCGCAGGAGGTGGGCGACCTCAGGTTCATGCTGGTGGAGGGCACCGAGGACCACACACCGCTCCAGCGGGGCAGCATCCACGGGGAGGCCGGGCGCTTCGCCGGCCTGCTCACCGAACGCGGTATGACGGTCGCCACGTCCCACCCGCACGGGGGCCACGACTTCACGACCTGGAAGCGCTCCTTCCCCGAAGCCGTGGACTTCCTGGTCTCGGGCTGGAGTTCCGCACCGTAGGTCACGCGGTGTGCGCACCCGACCCCCTGGGACGGACCGGCGGGGAACAGTGTGTACCTTCGTCGCTGTTGACGACAGCGGCTGCGCACACGACCTGAAGGGACCTCCGGTGTCTGGAATCGTTCCCGTGGGAGAGCAGACGTCGGTCCCGTCCCGGGTGGCGACCGTCAGTCTGCACACCTCCCCGCTCGACCAGCCCGGCACCGGCGACGCCGGAGGCCTGAACGTGTACGTGGTCGAGGTGGCCCGGCGCATGGCCGAACGCGGCGTGGCCGTGGACGTGTTCACCCGCGCGACCCGGGCCGACCTCCCGCCGGTGGTGGAGCTGGCCCCGGGCGTGAACGTGCGGCACGTGCCCGCCGGGCCCTACGGCCACCTGGACAAGAACACCCTCGCCGAGCACCTGTGCCCGTTCATCTTCGGAATGCTGCGGGCCGAGGCGCAGAACGAACCCGACCACTACGACCTCGTGCACGGGCACTACTGGCTGTCCGGCCAGGCCGGTGTGGTGGCCGCCCGCCGCTGGGGCGTGCCCCTGGTGCAGTCCATGCACACCATGGCCCGGGTGAAGAACGCCTCCCTGGCCGACGGCGACGAGCCCGAGCCCGAGGCCCGGTTGCGCGGAGAGGACCAGTTGGTCCGCCAGGCCGACCGGCTCATCGCCAACACCGACGACGAGGCCCGCCAGCTCCGGGAGCACTACGGCGCCCGCGACGGCCAGATCAGCGTCATCCCCCCGGGGGTGGACCTGGAGGTGTTCAGCCCCGGTTCGCGCCGGGACGCGCTGGCGCGGATCGGGCTGCCCCCGGGCACCGAACTCCTGCTGTTCGTGGGGCGCGTGCAGCGGTTGAAGGCCCCCGACGTGCTCATCCGGGCCGCCGCCGCGCTGCTGGAGCGCGACCCCTCACTGCGTTCGCGCCTGGTGGTGGGCGTGGTCGGCGGCCTGTCGGGCGGCGGGATGCGCGAGCCCGGGCTGCTCACCGACCTGGCCCGCTCCCTGGGCGTGGCGGACGTGGTCCGGATCGAGCCGCCGCAGACCCGCGAGAGGCTGGCCGACTACTACCGCGCGGCCGCGGTGACCGTGGTGCCGTCCTACTCGGAGTCGTTCGGCCTGGTGGCGGTGGAGTCGCAGGCGTGCGGCACCCCGGTCCTGGCCGCGCGTGTGGGCGGCCTGACCACGGCCGTGGCCGACGGGGTGTCCGGTGTCCTGGTGCGGGGGCACAACCCGGACGACTACGCGGCCGAGCTGCACCGGATGATCGCCGAACCGGCGTGGCGTGCCAAGCTGGCGTTGGCGGCACCCGCGCACGCCGCGACCCTGGGCTGGTCGCGGACCGTCGACGAACTGCTGGACGTGTACCGGGCGAGCACCGCCCCCCGGGCGCTGCCCCTGGCGGCGTGCCGGTGACCGAGGAGGAGGGGAAGCACGAGGTGGACAGGGACGCTGCCCGCGACGCCGCGGCCAAGGCGATCTCCTCGGCCGTGGCGGAGGCCGAACTGGAGGTGGAGCGCCCCCGCGAGGGGTCGTTCCTGGTCACCCTGCCGGGGAAGGCCAAGCTCAAGACCCTGGTGTGGCTGGAGGTGGGGCCGCACAGCCTCACCCTGACGTCGTTCTTCTGCCGTCAGCCCGACGAGAACCACGCCGACTTCTACCTGTGGCTGATGCGCCGCAACGCCGACATGTACGGGATGGCCTTCGTCGCGGACGAGGTCGGCGACGTCTACATCCGCGGCCGCCTGCCGCTGGAGGGCGTCACCCCCGACGAGGTCGACCGCCTGCTGGGGTGCGTGCTCACCTACTCGGACGAGAACTTCAACGGCGCGCTGGAGCGCGGGTTCGCGTCGGCCATCCGCAAGGAGTGGCGCTGGCGCACCGAGCGCGGCCACGACATGCGCAATCTGCGGGCGTTCGCGCACCTGGTCGAGCCCCGGGACGAGGGGTAGGGCGGCACGGTCGCGACCGCTCCCCCGCAAGGGGCGGGCGGACGCCCGAGCGCGGTGCCCGGGTGGCTAGGCTTGCCCCCATGGGAACTCTGGTACTGCTGCGACACGGTGAGAGCGTCTGGAACGCGAAGGGCCTGTTCACCGGCTGGGTGGACGTGGACCTGTCCGCGACGGGCGAGGAGGAGGCCCGCCGGGGCGGCGAGCTGCTCAAGGAGGCCGGCGTACGACCTGACGTGGTCTACACCTCCCTTCTCAAGCGCGCGATCCGCACCGCGAACCTCGCCCTGGAGACCGCCGACCTGCACTGGCTGCCGGTCGAGCGCACCTGGCGCCTCAACGAGCGCCACTACGGCGCCCTGCAGGGCAAGGACAAGGCGCAGACGCGCGAGGAGTACGGCGAAGAGCAGTTCATGATCTGGCGCCGCTCCTACGACACCCCGCCGCCGCCCATCGCGGACGACGACACCTACTCGCAGGCCGGTGACGCCCGCTACGGCGAGCTGCCGCCGGAGCTGCTGCCGCGCACCGAGTGCCTCAAGGACGTGCTGGACCGCGCCCTGCCGTACTGGTACGACTCGATCGTGCCGGACCTGGCCGCCGGCAAGACCGTGCTGGTCGCCGCGCACGGCAACTCGCTGCGCGCGCTGGTCAAGCACCTGGACGGCGTCAGCGACGCCGACATCGCCGGGCTGAACATCCCGACGGGCATCCCGCTGCGCTACGACCTGGACGACCAGTTCAAGCCGACCAACCCCGGCGGCACCTACCTCGACCCGGAGGCGGCCAAGTCCGCCATCGAGGCCGTCGCCAACCAGGGCAAGAAGTAACGCCCGTCCGATCCGTCGCCGTGCCCGCGCCGCCTCCGGTGGTGCGGGCACGGCGCTGTCGGGGGCCGGGAGCAGGCGCCGCACCAGAACCGTTCGCGGCCTGTGGACGACGCTCCCCGCCTCAGTAGACGAGGGCCTGCGCGCCGTCCTGGACGGCCTCCTCGACGAAGGACGGCGCCCCGGCGATGCGCACGCCCTGGATCAGGTCCTCCCCGGTCAGGTCGCGTCGGGCGGCGCACTGGGTGCACACCGTCACCCGGCCCGCGTCGAGCACCGCGTCGAGCAGGTCCTTGAGGGGGGCCGCGTGCGGGAGAGAGAACCGCTCGGCACGGCCGGGGACCGCGAACCACGCCGACTCACCGGTCAGCCAGAGGGAGACCCCGACGCCGCTCGCCAGGGCGGCGGCGGCCACCGTGAACGCCTGGTTGCACCGCTCCGGGTCGTCCTCACCGGCGGTGACCTTGATCACCAAGGAACGAGACATGCCCGTCAGCCTACTCAGAGCGCCGCGGCGGTCAGTACGGCGCCCGCGATCGAGCAGACCGCGAGGGCGATGGTGAGCGCGAGGGCCTCGGTGCGGCGCGGGGAGACCCGCACCGGCTGGTCGTCCACACCGTGCTCGATGCTGAGCGTCCCGTCCTCGGGGGCGGCCAGGACCACGCGGCCCTCGCGCACCTGGACCCGGCCCGTGACGCGGATGCGGGCGCCCGGCCGGATCACCCACTCGCGGTACTCGAACTCGATGGTCTCGCCCCGGAAGACGCCCGAGATGCGGCCGCGCACGCGGGGCAGCAGGTCGTCCGCGGGTGAGGCCACACCCGGCTGCGGACGCCCCACCACGCGCTTGAGGCACAGCTCGGCGCCGCGCGGCTCGGTGTCGCCCGGGTCGACGAAGACCCGGTCGCCGTCGCCGGGACGGCCCTCGGCGACGATGCCGAACAGGTCCTCGGAACCGTAGTCGGCGATGGAGTCGCAGGCCCGCTCGCGGACCGCGCCCTCGGACGGGTCGCGGTTGAGCGGCCAGTAGTGGCGCAGCACCTCGTGGCCGTGCCAGACGCACTCGGCACCGGCCAGGCCGGAGGAGATGGGACCGTCGGGACCGGGAGCGGCGACACCGGTGAGCGTGACGCGCTGCCCCTCCCTGGCCGCCAGCACGCCCGGGCGCAGCTGGGCCAGTCCCCGCTGGCGCAGCCAGCGCCGCAGGGCGATCAGGGTCAGGGGGAGGAGGACCACCGCGGCCACGAGCAGCGCCGAACCGATCACCAGTAACACAGGCCGCCCCTTTGGAGAACACGTCGGAGGTCTAGGCGCGGTCGGCAGAACACGCCCCGTGGCCGCACCGCGCTGCTGACAATCTTTACCAGTTCTCCGGGAAAGCGGGGCCAATTGGGCATGTCCAGACCGGGGCCGGGGAGTGGCGGAGGCCACGGTGCGCCGTCGGCGGTCACCGCCGCCTCCAGCCGCCGCTACGCTCTGGGGATATGGACGCTGAGGTACACCCCGATCTGGCGAAACTGTCCTTCCTGCTCGGCCGTTGGGAGGGCGTGGGCGTCGCCGGTTACGCCGACGTGGAGGAGTTCCAGTTCGGCCAGGAGATCGAGTTCGCGCACAACGCGGGCCTGCCCTACCTGACCTTCACGAGCAGGGCCTGGCGGATGAACCCGGAGGGCACCCGCGGTGAACTGGTCACCGAGGAGTCGGGCTACTGGCGGGTGCGGCCCGAGACGGGCGCGGAGCCCAAGGAGGGTGAGCCCGTCGTGCACCTGGAGGTGCTGATCGCGCACCCCGAGGGCTTCAACGAGGTGTACCTGGGCAACGTGTTCGCGAACCGGGTGGAGATGTCCACCGACGCGGTGGTGCACACCGAGACCGGGATCGACGCGACCGCCTCGCACCGGTTGTACGGCCTGTTCGGCGACAACCGGGAGACGCTGGGGTACGCCTGGGACCTGGCGGCGCGCGGCCACGGCCTGCGCTCGTACATGTCGGCGCAGCTCAAGAGGGTCGGCTCGAAGTAGTCGGGGCCGAGTGGCCGGGGCCGGTCCGGGCATGGGCAGACCCCGGGCCGCTCCCGCCGCTGGGGCGGGGCCGGTCGGACGAGTTCCGGCGGCCCGGGGTCCGGGTGTCCGTCTGGGATTCGCTGCGAACGACGTCGCGCGAACGCGAGCGTCGTCCTAGCGGACGGCCACCTCGCCAGTCCTAAGATCAACCATCTCTTGGACCACCTCCTTTCTTGCGTGCCTCCGACACTACGTCGCGCTCCGGAGGCGGGGCAAATGTTTTTTCTGTGCGCGAAACCGCAGGTGGGGACGGCGTTTCCGCTCCCTTGGCAGGCCGACTAGTCTCGCTGGTATGACTTCGCCGCTGCTGAGCACACCGGGCGCCGTGAGCGCCGAGTCCCCCGACACCGGAGTCGCCGCGCACTACGGCGACCCCGCGCACGAGGGACGCGCCGCCGAACGTTCGAGCGCGTGGGTCGACCGGAGCAACCGGGGTGTGGTACGGGTGACCGGCCCCGACCGCCTGGGCTGGCTCAACGACCTCACCAGCCAGCTGACCCGGGGCCTGACGCCGGGGACCGCCACCGAGGCGCTGGTCCTGGACACCAAGGGGCACCTGCGGCACCACCTGTCGCTGGTGGACGACGGCGAGGCCACCTGGATCCACACCGAGCCGGAGGGCGGCCCGGAGCTGGCGGGGTTCCTCGACTCGATGCGGTTCATGCTGCGTGTCGAGGTGGAGGACCTGAGCGGTTCCCACGCGGTGCTGAGCGTGCTCGGTCCGGACCGCGCCAAGGCCGTGGAGGCCGCGTCGCTCGGTGACGTGACCGTGCGCGCGGCCGAGGGCGAGACCGACCTGTTCGTGCCCGCCGAACGGCTCGTCGGGGCCGCGGAGGCGCTCACGGCGGCCGGGGCGCGCCCGGCGGGCATGTGGGCCTACGAGGCGAACCGGATCGCGGAGCACCGGGTGCGCGCGGGACTGGACACCGACGACCGCACCATCCCGCACGAGGTGGACTGGGTGGGCCGCGCGGTGCACCTGGAGAAGGGCTGCTACCCGGGCCAGGAGACGGTGGCTCGGGTGCACAACCTGGGCCGTCCGCCGCGCCGCCTGGTCATGCTGCACCTGGACGGCACCGCCGAGCGCCTGCCGCAGGTGGGGGCCGCCATCGAGCTGGACGGGCGCTCCGTGGGCCGGGTGGGCACGTCGGCCCGCCACCACGAGCTGGGACCGATCGCCCTGGGCGTGGTCAAGCGCGCGGCCCCCACCGACGCCGACCTGGTGGTGGACGGCATCGCCGCCGGTCAGGAGGTCGTGGTGGACCCGGACACGGGCGCCAACGCCAAGATCGAGCTGCGCCGCCGCCCGCGTTAGTCCGGTTCGAGGAGGCCGCGTCCGCCGATGCGGACCTCGGCGAACTCGGTCCCGGTCGGCGCCAGGAACAGGATGTGGGTGGTGACGCTCTCCCCGGGGTTGATCTCGTCCCAGAAGTAGTCCCACGCCATGACGATCTCGGCGTCGACGTCGTTGGCGTACTCCAGGCCCTCGGTGGTCACGCCGATGGTCCCGTAGCTGTCGAAGACCGCGGGCTCGGAGCCCTGGTTGGTGACGTCGAGCCGGTAGACGTGGTACTCGGAGTCCGGGGGCGCGGCGGCGGACGCGCCCTTCCCGTCGGTGACGGTGGTGTCGGTGTAGGCCGTCTCCACCTCCACCAGGAAGGTGTCGAAGACGGCGGAGGCCCCGGTGTAGGACTCCGGCGGCACCGGCTGCGGATCGGGCTCCGTCCCGCCCGTGGGCGGCTCCTCCGGCTCGGGCCCCGGGTCCGGCGCGGTGGGGTCCGGTGGGACCGGGTCCGGCACGGAGGGACCCGGCGCTGAGGGACCCGGTGTGGCGGGCTCCTGGGCGGTACCGGGCTCCGGTTCCGACTGTTCCAGGACCAGCCGGGCCTCGGGGAGCGGGGCGCTCTCCAGCGAGACCACGGTGGCGACGCACCCGGCTCCGGCCAGGAGGACGGCGACGGGTGCGGCCAGGGCCCGTACGACGGAGCCGGGCCCTGTGGACGGTGGTGGGTGACGGCCTCTGCTGCTCATGCTGGTGTGACGCACGGCACCCGCGGTTCATTCCACCCCGGGGCGCCTTCTCCCTGGTCAGCCGCCGAGCAGCCCTGTCCAGCCGGCACTTTTCCCGCTCCACCCCACTGGACATAAGAACATCATTATGTCCTCCTGTATGTGGAAGATCTTCATGCTGGAGCCCGTCGAAGAGTGGTTTTTCAAGATCACTCAGGATGGCCCGGTCACGGCAAAGCTGGTTCTGAACGCCCTGGAGCACCTACAGAACAGGGGCCCACGAGAGGGTCGCCCCCTCGTGGACAGGATCAAGGGAAGCCGAATACACAACCTCGAAGAGCTCCGCCCAGGATCCTCCAAGAACACCGAGGTCCGCATGCTCTTCGTCTTCGACCCCGATTGACAAGCGGTGTTCCTTGTAGCGGGCGACAAGTCGGGCCAGTGGGACAGCTGGTACCGAAAGAACATCCCGCTTGCGGAGAAGCGTGACCGGGACTACTTGGACAATCGAGAGGACGATCGCCGATGAGGGCGCGCAACTGGCTGGAGATCAAAGCCGAAGCGGAACAACTCAACCCCTGGCTCACGTCGCCGGAGGCGAACGTCATCGCCGAGGAGGACACAGCCCGGATCGAAGCCGAGCGTCAGGGTTACGCGCTCTCCTCCCTGCGCAAGGAGAGCGGAAGGACCCAGAAGGAGGTCGCCCAGATCATGGGAGTGAGCCAGGCGCGGATCTCCCAGATCGAGCACGGGCGGATCGACAGCCTGGAACTCCTGCGGTCCTACATCAGCGCCATCGGCGGCGAACTGCACTTGAGGGTCGATCAGGGTCCGCTGAGCGTCACGCTCGACATCCCCGGAAGCGACGCCGCTGCCGCGACCGGAACCGCGGAGGAGGCCGACGCCTCCGCGGACAAGCGAGACGCCGCGTGAGAACGACGGGCCCGGCCGGCGCGGCCGGGCCCGTCGGACGGGTCGAGGGCTGGTCAGACGGTGAGGACGATCTTCCCCCGGGTGCGTCCGGCCTGGCTCAGGCGCCAGGCCTCGGCCGCCTCAGACAGCGGGAACTCGCGGTCCACGTGCACGGTGAGCCTGCCGTCGTCGGCCAGGCGTGCCAGCTCGGCGAGGTCCTCGGAGTCCGGGCGCACCCACAGCCAGTGCCCGCCCAGTTCCTGGACGTCGGGGTCGGCGATGGACACGATCCGCGTGGGGCCGCCCGTCAGCGGCACCGGCTCCTGGACCACTCCCCCGCCGACGAAGTCGAGCACCGCGTCGACGCCGTCCGGGGCCAGTGCCCGGACGCGGTCGACGAGGCCGTCCCCGTAGGTCACGGGCTCGGCGCCCAGGGACCGCAGGAAGTCGTGGTTGCGCTCGCTGGCGGTACCGATGACGCGTGCGCCGCGGGCGACGGCGATCTGGACGCCGAACGCTCCGACGCCGCCCGCCGCGGCGTGGACGAGCACCGTGTCACCGGAGCCGATCCCCGCCCGTTCGACGGACTGGAGGGCGGTGAGGCCCGCCAGCGGGACACCGGCGCTCTCCTGCCAGCTCAGCGACCGCGGCTTGGGCGCGAGCATGCGCACGCTGGCCGACACCAGCTCGGCGTAGGTGCCGTTCTTGGCCCAGTCCTTGCGGGCGTAGCCGTAGACCTCGTCACCGACCTGGTACTCGTGCGCGTCGGGTCCGACCGCCTCGACGACGCCGGCGACGTCCCAGCCGGGGATGAGCGGGAAGTCCGTCTCGAAGAGGGCGTCCAGGCCGCCCGCCGCGAGCTTCCAGTCCACGGGGTTGACCCCCGCGGCCCGTACCCGGATGAGGACCTCGCTCGGGGCGACCTTCGGGTCGGGAAGGTCCACCAGGGCGAGGTCGTCGGCCGATCCGTACTGCTGTAGTGCGATTGCCTTCATGCACACAACAGCGGTCGGGTCCCGGAGTTCATTCCGTGCGAAAGGACACGCGGGGCCCGACGGGGACGCACCCGTCGGGCCCCGCGGGACGCGGTGTCAGCGCATCGCGGCGGCGAGGCGCTCGTCGTGCAGGCGCTCCCCCCAGGAGGGGGCGAGCGGGGCCACCTGGCCCACGCGCCAGCGCAGCAGGAGATCGGCCAGCTGCGGGTTGCGCGGCAGGGCCGGGCCGTGCAGGTAGGTGCCCAGCACCTGGCCCTGGTAGGCGCCCTCGGTGCGGTCGTCGTTGCCGATGCCGCGCACCGTGGTGGACAGCGGCCGGGCCGAGGGGCCGATGGCCGTGCGGCCCTGGTGGTTCTCGAAGCCGGTGATCCGGCCCACGCCCAGGGCCGGGTCCACGTCCGCGACGATCTCGCCGACCGCGCGGCTCTGGCCGCGGCCGCTGCGGATGTCGAGGATGCCCACGCCGGGGAGCGGGTTGGCCTCGTCGTCGCCGTAGGTCTCGCCGATGATCTGGTACCCGGCGCACACCGCGAAGACGCAGGCGCCGCGGGCGGCGGCGCGGGCCAGGCCGCCGTCGGCGCGCAGGCGCTCGGCGGCCAGGATCTGCGGCCGGTCCTCGCCGCCGCCGAGCAGGTAGATGTCGCCCTGCTCGGGGACGGAGTCGCTGGAGTGGACGTGCACGATCTCGGTGGGGATGCCGCGCAGTTCGGCGCGGCGCTTGAGGATCAGGACGTTGCCCTGGTCCCCGTAGGTGCTCAGCAGATCGGGGTAGATCCACACGATCCGCAGGGCGCTGGTGTTCGTCATGGGTGTCTCCCTACTGGACGCGGCCGTACGCCGTGCGGATCTGCTGGAAGGCGGTGTAGTTGGCGATGAGGTCGACCTTGGTGATGCCCGGCTGGTCGGCCTTGATGCGGCCCAGGACCTCGTCGACCCGGTCGGCCACCTCGAACCGCACGCCGTCGGTCTCCAGGCGCAGCGCGAGGTCGGTGCGGCGCTCGCCCATGACGAACACGCGGCGCCCGCGCAGGACGGTGTAGTCCACGTCCCACAGCCAGGAGGTGTCCTTGCCGTCGGGGACCTGCGCGTTGACCGAGAGGATCACCGGGGTGTGGGGCGGGTCGAGGACGGCGAAGGACTCCAGCCACCCGGCGGGGTTCTTGGAGAGCAGCAGCCGCACCTCGACGCCCATGGTCACCACGGAGGTGTAGCGGCCCGCGACGGAGGTGATCTCGCGCAGCCGCTCCACGGTGCGCTCGGGGTGGATGCCGTACCCGGCGGCGGTGGCCGCGGCGATCGCGGCGTTGGAGCGGTTGGCGTCACCGGGCAGGTTCAGCCGCAGCTTGATGCTCTGGCCCTCGGGGGTGAGGAGGGAGTCGGAGGCGTTGTCCACCGCCCAGGTGGTCGCGGGGCGGGCCAGTCCGCACTCGGGGCAGGCCCAGTGCGGGTCCACGTCGCGCTTGAGGTGGCCGCCGCACTCGGGGCAGCACCAGGAGTCCTCCTTCCAGCGCTGTCCCGCGGACACCCAGGTGGCGTTGGGCGCGCCCAGGCCCGCCCAGGCCACGAGCGGGTCGTCGGCGTTGGCGATGACGTGGGCGTTGCTCTTGCCCAGCGCGAGGCGCCACTTCTTGGCGAGCAGGTTGATCTCGGAGGCACGGTCCATCTGGTCGCGGCTGAGGTTCATCAGCACCACGAACGCGGGCTGCGTGGCGAGCAGCACCTGCGGGAGGTACTTCTCGTCCACCTCCAGCACGCCGTTGACGGCGGACTGGTTGTTCGACAGCGCCGTGATGTGCCCGGTGGGCATGTTCGCGCCGTGCTCGTTGGTGGCCACGTCGCCGAACTCGCGCAGGGCGTGCGAGATGAGCCTGGTGGTGGTGGTCTTGCCGTTGGTGGCGCTGACCAGGGCGAGCCTGCGGCCCCGGGCGAGCTTGGCGAGCAGGTCGGGTTCGACCTTGAGCGCCACCCGGCCGCCGATGACGGAGCCGTCTCCGCGTCCGGTGGCACGGGACAGGCTGGCCGCGCTCCTTCCCAGAACCGATGCCAGTTGGGCGCGCAGGGGAAGCTCGCTCATCTACTCTCCAGTAAGTGCTGGACCACCCGCGCCGTTCGCTCCTGGGAGGCGGCGGGCGGTGTGTCGGGCCAAGCCTAGTGTCCACCCGGGGTCAGACCCGCCAGTCCAACCTCTCGGGCGGCGGTCCCAGGTTGGGCGGCACCCCGTCCTCCACGGCCCCCGTGGGCGCGGGGGAACCGTCCGCGGCGGCGGTGCCGTCGGGTGTGTCGGTCAGGGCGCGGGGGTCCGCGGTCGGGACCCGGGGGCGGACGCCTCCGGTACCGCGCCCCCTCGCGGCCGCGGCCGCGGCGCCACCGCCTCCAACGCCCGGTGTGTCACCGGTGTTCCGGGAGTCGTCCACCGTGGCGAGTGTGGCTGTGGACAGGGTGAGGATACCCGGGTTGGTGTCGGCCAGCACGGGACCGTCGGCGGTCAGGACCACGGCCGCGGTGGCGGGGAGTCCGCGCAGCGACTCGGCGTCCAGGCCGCAGGGGCGCCCGGGGGCCGCGCCGTCGTCCCCGGTGCCGGCGGACCCGCCGGTACCGGCCTCCTGGAGGGTGGCCCGACCCCACGCGGTGGCGGATCTCACATGGCGGACGAGGTCCAGGGGCGTGATCGCCGCCGCGGCGTTGCGGATCACCGCGCCGGACTCGGTGTGCGGGGAGGGGAAGAACCGGTCGTCGGCCTCCACCTCGGCGTCGGGGTCCTCCGGTTCGCCCGTGGCCGCGCCGCCCACGGCCTCGCCGACCGCCTCGGTGAGGCGGTGCACCCGCAGCCCGCCGGGGTCGTGCCCGGCGACACCGGGCGCCGCGGCCACGGCGTGTTCGACGGCCTCCGCCGAACCCCCGTTCTGACGCATCACCACCGGCAGGCAGGCGGGGTCGGCGAACCGGGCGAGCGCGGCGGGGGCGGCCGTGCGGAACATCAGGACGACCTCCACCCCGCCGTCGGCCGCCGCGGCGAGGACCTGGTCGATCTCCCCTTCGGGGAGGGACTCGGCGCCGCAGACCACGACGGTGCGGGTACGGTCCGGGCGCACGCGGGGGCGTCTGCCGTCGGCGTTCCTGGGCTCGGGCGCCTCCAGCAGCTCGCTGAGCGCGGACACGGCGTAGGTGCCGTAGACGCGCGCGGCGGTCTCACCGGAGGCCCGGTCGGTGGAGATGATCTTGACCTGCGCGTAGTCGTTGTCGTCCGCCCGGGTGCCGACGGCCTCGAAGGGGCTCAGGCGGCGCTCCAGCTCCCAGGCCCGCTCCCCGATGCGCGGTCCGTCGGCGCAGCGCTCGCGCACCCGGGCCCGCTGCCCCGGCGTGAGCAGGGCGAGCGCGGGGTCGTCCTCGGCGGCGTCCTCCTCGGGGGTGAGCAGGGAGCGCAGGCCGCCGATGAGTTCGGCGATCCCCGCGTGCGGCCCCAGGACCTCCAGGAGGCGCAGCAGGAGCGTCTCGTCGGCGTCGGCCTCCGCGGTGCCGCCGGAGGCGGACGCGACCGCGGAGAGGATGCGTGCGCGCTGGCCCGCGTCCAGGTTGGTGCCCAGGGTCATCCGGGGCAGGTCGGCGGGGAGCACCCACCTGCGCGGGGCGACGGCGCAGCGGCGGGCCAGCCGGACGAGTTCGCGGGCCACGGAACGCCCGGTGAGGTCGACCACGGTGAGGTCACCTCCCTCGCGCAGCCGGGAGACCCCGACGGTGGCGAGCAGCGCCGACCATCCGGCGTCGTCCCCGCCCACCACGACGACGGTGCCCCTGTCGGCGGGGACGGTCACCCCGTACCAGAGCGGCTGCGCCTCGTAGGCCCGGGAGGCCGCCTGCCACTCGGTGTACCTGCGGGCGTGCTCGTGCTGTTGTTCGCGCAGGATCCGGTCGCGCTCGTCGCGTTCGGCGGCCAGGCGCTCCCTGGCCCTCTCCAGCCGGTCGGCGACGACCTGGCGGCTCTGGACGAGGGCGAAGGCGATCGGCGCGGCGATGGCGGCGCAGGCGAACACGCCTCCGAGGGCGAAGCTGCCGGGAAGGATGCGCAGGGCCCACAGCAGCGGCAGCAGCAGGCTGAGGAGGCAGAGCCCGGCCAGTGCGAAGTACAGGGGCCGGTTGGTCTGGGCCTCGCTGTCGCGCTGGGCCGCGATCCACTCCTCGCTGACGGTCTCGGCGTCGGCCGGGGCCGGCCGCCGCGGGGCCGGTCCGGGAGGCGGCAGGAGCACGGTGTGCCGCCAGCCGACATAGGTACGTCCGGCCTCTCCTCGGGACGCTCCTCCCGAACGGGGGTTGGGCACCGTCCGAACACCTCCTGACCGGCCGTCGCGGGGGGCGGCCGGGGACTCGATCACGCGGGGCTCCGGGCCGGGCCGGAGCGTGGGCGGAATGCTGTCACCCGCCCGCCGCGCTTGTCACGGCCCGCCGGAACCGGTCACGGGCACGGAGGGTGCCGGTGGGCGCGGGTGGAGTGGCCGTCGATCTCAGTCAAGCAGCAGCGCGCACCGCTTTCCAGCCCCGCCCCGGACCTGTGGAAAACGCGTCGCGAACCCCGTGGAGGCGAAGGGGCCGCGCGCCCCGGCTCCCGCTCCCGGGGGGGCCGCGCGCCGAGGGGCGCACGAACGGCGGGCGCCCGTTCCCGGCGCCGGTGGCGAGGCACCGCCGTGTCAGCGCCTCCCCAGGGGGCAGGGGAAGGGGGACGGAAGAAGAGAGGACGCCCCCTTTTCCGAGGAGTGACCCCCCATTCCCGAGGCCTACCTGTACGCCGCGCTTCTCGCCCTGATGGTCGTCGGCCTGACGATGTTGATCACGTCCGCGGTCATGAGCCGTCGGTGGCGCCGCCGCAACGGACGCCCGCTCTGGCCGCCCCCCGCCTCGTGCGCGGAGGATGGAATGTGGTCCAGGGCGGACCGGGAACAGCGGCGCAGGGTCAAAAGAGCGGTGCGGCGGGGCCACGCGGTGGACGACCCGCGCACGGCCCGGCTCGTGTGCCACCGGGCGCGCGCCGAACACCGGCGCTGGGAGAACCCGTGGGAGACGGTCACCCTGTGCCTGGTCATGGCGATCCAGCTGCCGAACATGCTCAGATGGGTGCTGGACGAGGGCACCCCGGTGGCCATGCGCGTGCTGTTCGCTGTGTTTTTGGCGGTGTTCCTGCCCTACCTGCTGGGCGTAGTGCCGTACCGCCTCCTGCGCCTGCGGCGCACCGCCGTCGCCGTCGAACTCAACCTCCCCCTCGCGGAGAAGGCCCGGGAGGAGACCTCCGGCTGAGGGCCCCGGGGACTGGCCCCTGGGAGGGACAGGGCCAGGAACGGCGCGGGGCGCCGGTGCCGGACGGTCTCCCGTCGGCACCGGCGCCCCGTACGCCTGAGGTCGCCCGGCCGTCTAGGCCTGCACCTGGAGGTCGATGACCTTGCCCACCTCGGCCCGCACCGTGTACTCGCCGGTGAAGCCCTTCGAGGCGAGCACGCGCACCTTCCAGGAGCCGTCGGCGGCGAAGAAGCGGAACGTGCCCTCCTCGCCGGTGGCCACCTCTCCGACGAAGTCGTCGGAGTCGTTCAGCAGGCGGGCGTAGGCCCCGCTCAGCGGCTGTCCGTCACGGGTGACCGTGCCCTGGATGACCGCCTGGTTCCCGGCGTCGACATCGGCGAGGGCGACCCCGCCGACCGGCGCTCCGCAACTGTCGCTCACTTGGCCTCGGCCTCCCCCAGCTCGACCGGGACGCCCACGAGGGAGCCGTACTCGGTCCACGAGCCGTCGTAGTTCTTGACGTTCTCCAGGCCCAGGATCTCGTGCAGGGCGAACCAGGTGTGCGAGGAGCGCTCGCCGATCCGGCAGTAGGCGATGATGTCCTTGTCCAGGTCCACGCCCGCGCCGGTGTAGAGCTCGCGCAGCTCGTCGGCGGTCTTGAAGGTGCCGTCCTCGTTGGCCGTCTTGGCCCACGGGATGTTGCGCGCGGTCGGGATGTGGCCCGGGCGCTGCGAGGTCTCCTGCGGCAGGTGCGCGGGAGCGAGCAGCTTGCCGGTGAACTCGTCGGGCGAGCGCACGTCGACCAGGTCCTTGGTGCCGATGGCCTGCACGACCTCGTCGCGGAAGGCGCGGATGGAGGCGTCCTGCTCCTGGGCGGTGTACTGGGTGGCGGCCCGCTCGGGGACCTCCTTGACGAGCTCGCGGGAGTCGAGCTCCCACTTCTTGCGGCCGCCGTCCAGCAGGCGGACGTTGGTGTGGCCGTAGAGCTTGAAGTACCAGTACGCGTAGGCGGCGAACCAGTTGTTGTTGCCGCCGTACAGGATGACCTGGTCGTCGTTGCCGATGCCCTTGGCGGACAGCAGCTTCTCGAAACCGGTGCGGTCCACGAAGTCGCGGCGGACCGGGTCCTGGAGGTCCGTCTTCCAGTCGATCTTGACGGCGCCGGGGATGTGGCCCTTGTCGTAGGCGGACGTGTCCTCGTCGACCTCGACCAGGACCACGTCGGCGTCGTCCAGGTGAGCCTCCACCCAGTCGGCGTCCACGAGGACGTCGGAGCGGCTCATGGGGAACCTCCTGTGTTTCTTGTGCGGTGTCGCGTGTGCGGGTCGGTGCTCCCGGGGGCTGCCGTCCCGGGAGCGGGGATGTCGAAAGTCTGCGAAGTGGTGCGGGGCTCGCGGTTCCGGCGCGGGCCGGAGCCGCCGGACGTGCTCCCACGGGTCGGGGACACGCCGGATCCCGGACGTACGGGGAACGCGGACAGCAGGTTGCGGAGCGGTTGCCGGACCCTCCCGACCACCGCGCCCGCGCAGGACGGAGGACGGCGGCCGAGGACGCGAAGGTCGGCGGCTGCCGGGGCTCCGGCTGGTACGGAAGTGGTCAGGGCAGGCGCGAGGCGCTGCCCGTGAGGGTCGACCCGCATGTGTGCTGTCCCCGGATGCGTACGCGGAAGAGGAGAACCAGTCGCACGGAGGGGGCGTGGGCTCCGGGGCCCGTCCGCCCTAGGGACACAGACAGAGCGCGGTGGCGACGCGGCAGAAGTCCACTGCCCGTCGCTTCGTCAGATACGCGCTCGTCAAAGAGGTCACACCGAAGACGCTACAGGCCCCGTTACGCGTTTGTCACTGGTGGCCTGGATCACAAAGAAGTCGTACGCGCCGGCGCGGCGTCCTCGGGGAGGCGGTTCAGAGGACGGCCGCGCCGATCGCGGCGATCACGTCCGCCTTGCGGGGCTGGCCCGCCGCCCGGCACACCACGCGGCCGGAGGCGTCCAGGACCAGGACGGTGGGGGTGCCCGTGACGTCCAGGCGGCGGACGAGGTCGAGACGGGACTCGGCGTCCACCTCCACGTGCGCGACGCCGCCGACCATGCCCGCGACCTCGTCGAGGACGCGCCGGGTGGCCCGGCAGGGCTGGCAGAAGGCGGTGGAGAACTGCACGAGGGTGGCCCGCTCCCCCAGCGGGGCGCCGACCTCCTCCGCGGTGAGCACGTCGCCCGCCGCGTCCGCGTCCTGTCGCGCCATGGCGCTTCCCCTCCCCTGGTGTGTCCTCTTCCCCGGTCCTCCGGCCGCCGCTCCCGCCGCGCGGGCCGCCGGGGCCGGCGTCAGACCGCGTCGGCGCCCATGAGCGGGACGTCCGAGCCGGTGCCGGTGACCCGCAGGCCGCTGGAGGTGGCCTCCATCTCGGTCACGGTCAGGCCGAACGGCAGCTGCGGGGCCTGGGCGCTGAAGGTGAGCATGGTCGCGGCCATGCCGCTGAGGTCGACGGGGGCGTCACCCACCTGGACGTCGACGGGGGTGACGGTCACGGTGTCGCCCTCGACGGAGAACTCACCGCCCGCGTTGACGGAGGTGCTGATGCCGAACTCGGGGAACGCCAGCTCACCGGTGATACGGGGCTCGCCGCCCTCGGTCGTGATCGTGATGCCCTCGGGGAGGTAGGCGTTGAAGAAGGAGTAGGGGACGGTGAAGGAGCCGTCCAGCTGCCCCGCCACCACGGTCGGCTGGTTGAGCAGGTCGGCGGGGGGCGCGTCGACCTCGGTGGCGGTGACGTCGATCTGCTCGACGGTGATGCTGTCCATGGTGGCCGAGGCGGCGGTGATGTTGACCTCGGAGTAGGTGCCGCCGACGGCCTGCGGCAGGAAGGCCCAGCCCTCGATGGACACCTCCGGCTCCTCGGCCATCTGGAGTCGCTGGGCCAGCTGGCTCGCGACCATGTTCTGCGCGAAGCTGCGTGCCCCGATGTCGGCCGCAACCACCGCGACCGCCAGGAGGATCAGGAGAACGACGAGAAACTTACGCATCGGAGATCCCAGCACACTTTCTTTCGTTCCGGCGCGCTCTCGGCTGGGTCATCCCGCCGGTCGTGGTCACACGCCATCGGCGCCCGACGGGCGCCGGTCATGGAAACCTGTCGGAAAGGCTACTTCACCACAGGTGGGACGCCCGGGGTCTTCCACCGGTTTGTCCCGACTGGACAACTAGACCGGTTCGAGACCTCTCGCGGGGCGAGAAGGGGCGCTGCGGCCCCGTCCGCGGGCCTTACGGGCCCTGCTCAGCGGGGCATCAGCATGGCGGCGAGGCCGTCGCTGGCCGCCGCGCCCGCGAGGGAGAGTTCGATCACGTTGGTGGCGACCACGTGCTGGGGGCTGAGGCGGGCGAACTCCAGGACGTGCGGCTGCTGCTCGTGCTCCTCCTGCGCCAGCTCGTCGCGGTACATCGCGTAGACGATGCGCTGGAGCGGCGCGCTGGGCACCGTGTGGCAGGCGAACAGCAGGGTGTCCGGCTCGCTGTGGGAGACCTGGGCGACGAGGGCGTCGGCGATGCGGTCGAAACCCGGGCCCTGGCCGTCGGCGAGCGTGTAGATGGTGATGACGCCGCGCAGCTTGCCGGGCGGCGCCTGGCGGACCGGCGGACCGTCGTAGTAGTCGTCGTAGGGGTCGGCTTGGCGACGCTTGCGGCGCACGGGCTCCTCCGGGAGTTCGTCGTCGGGGTCCGCGCCCCCGTCGTCGTCGTAGTCGTCGTAGTAGTCGTCATCGTCGTAGGGGTCGCGGCGCGGGCGCGCGGCCATGGCGGCGGCCCCCCACAGCGCGGCGACGGAGCCGAGCATCAGCAGCGGTCCCCCGAAGCCGAGGCCGAAGCGGCCGACCACGACGGAGAGCAGCGCGGCCAGGCCGACCAGCCCCAGCACCGTCAGGTCGGTGCGGCGGTGGTCGGAGGCGCGCCTGGCGACCGCGACGAGCGCCGTGACGAGGAAGACCGCGACGAGGACCTGCGCGAGGTTGACGAGCGAGCGCGGGATGAGGTCGTAGTGGTCGCCCATGGCGGGGTAGGAGGCGTCGAAGCGGGTGCTCACCCGGTCGACGGACAGCACCACCAGGGGGACGATGGTGAAAGCGCTCAGGAACAGCCGCGAGGTGAACCGGCCGCGGGGCGAGCGGACGCCGTACTCCAGCGCACCCCAGGCCATGTAGAGCGGGCCCAGGAGGCTGATGCCGATATGCAGCAGCCGGAAGGTGATCCCGCCGAAGTCGAACATCGCGCCGATCACGGCCGCGCTGAGGCCGACCGTCGTACCCAGTGCGGCGACGAGCCATCCGACCGCGGCCACACTGGGACGGCGCTGGGCGTACGCGGCGAGCGCGGCGGTGGCGCTCCAGCCCACCAACGCGCTTATGAATGCCAGTCCTACCGTCACCATCCCGACAATGATGCTGCACGTTAGCGGGTGGATGTGCACTAGATACAGATTCGGGGGGCCAGTGTGGGCGACGATCCCGCAGAGTGGAGGCCACAACGGGGATTTACACTGTGATCTTCATCACCGGGTTTGCCGCCGCATCCCAGGGGCCCCACCCTGCCCGCGGGTGGCCGTAGGCTCGCACTACGCGGGGAGCGCCGCCCCGACACCGAAGGGCCGCTTCCCCCACCCAAGCCAGGAGAGAACCGTGTCACACGACGCCGTGTCCCCGAACGCGCGCGGGGCCGCCTTCTTCGACGTGGACAACACCCTGATGCGGGGTGCGTCGATCTACCACTTCGCCCGGGGCCTGGCCTCCCGGGACCTGTTCACCACCCGCGACCTGATGCGGTTCGCGTGGGGGCAGACGGTGTTCCGGGTGACCGGCAGCGAGCAGCCCGAGCACATCAACGCCGCGCGTGAGGCCGCGCTGGCGTTCGTGGCCGGACACGACGTGAACGATCTGGTGGCGCTCTGCGAGGAGATCTACGACGACACCATGGCCGACAGGATCTGGGAGGGCACCCGGGCGCTCGTCCAGGGGCACCTGGACGCGGGGCGGCCGGTGTGGCTGGTGACCGCGACGCCGGTGGAGCTGGCCCAGATCATCCGGCGGCGGCTGGGCCTGACCGGCGCTCTGGGCACCGAGGCCGAGTGCGTCGACGGGGTGTACACGGGGCGGTTGAACGGGGACCTGCTGCACGGTCCGGCCAAGGCCGTGGCGGTGCGCGCCCTCGCCCACAGGGAGGGGTGGGACCTGGCGTCCTGCTCCGCCTACAGCGACTCCTCCAACGACCTGCCGCTGCTGTCCCTGGTGGGGCGTCCGCACGCGGTCAACCCGGACACCGACCTGCGCAGGTACGCCCGCACGCACGGGTGGCCGGTGCACGACTTCCGGCGGCACCGGAACGCGCTACGGGTGGCCGTTCCGGCCGCCGTGGGCGCCGTAGCCGGTGCCGTGGCGCTGCGAGCGGTCAGACAGAGACGGACCGGCTGAGCCGGGACGGAAGGGCCGGGACGGAAGGGCCGGTCACCGGGACCGGACAGGTCGGGCCGAGCGGCCCGGAGGCGGGCGGGACCGAGCGGACGGGGCGACCGGTCGAGCCGGGTGACCGAACGGGCGGGGTGCCCGCGCGTCGGGGGGCCGCCGCACGGGGGCGGGCCCGGGACCGGAGTCGTCCACGGGCCACGCGCGGGCGTGGCGCTGGCGGGCGACCGCCTGGTGGAACGGATCAAGGGGCCCAAGGGCCCGGGACACCTCATGCTGCCCGCAAAGCCCTCAAATGCGCTTTACGGGCGTTTCGCACCGTGGGCCGCACCCAGGGCCGACCGGAGGCCCCTCAGCGTCCCAGCGTGGCCCTGGCGAGGGCGAGCACGTGGACGGGCCGCAGACCGCCTCCGCGCGAGGACGTGCCGCGGCGGCTGCCCGCGTAGGTCTCGAAGGCCTCCACCGAGCTGTAGGCGGGCGACCAGTCCAGCACCCGCTCCAGGGAGTCGGTGCGCATGCCCGAGGTGTTCAGGCCCGCGCGCACGGCGCGGGAGGTGCTGGAGCTCGCGTAGTCGATCCGGCCGTGCTTGGCCAGGCCGCGCAGCACCCGTAGGCCGCGTGCCGGGACGGGGAGCCGCTGGCCGCCGACGCGGCGCAGGCAGTGCGAGAGGCGGACCGAGTCCTCGCCCGCCACGTCGAAGAACCCGGTGCCGTCGCTGAGCGCCATGCGCACCAGCGCCTCGGCGCCGTCGTCCTCGTGCAGGAACTGCACGTCGGGGTCGCTGCCGAGCACGGTGGGCACGAACCGCGAGTCCAGGTAACGCGTGAGCGGGGTGCTCACGGAGGGGCCGATGAGGTTGGCGAACCGCAGGACGGCCACCGAGAGGTCGGGGCGGCGGCGCTGGAGGCCGCGGGTGTGCCGCTCGACCTCGGCCGCGTCGTCGGCGTCCAGGGTGGCGCTGGACCGCACCACCAGGCGCCGGACGGTGGTGGAGCGCTGGGCCGCGCCGAGCACCCGCATGGTGCCCAGGACGTTGTCCTCGCGGTTGGGACGGCCCGTGGTGTCCAGGCCCAGGTGCAGGACGAGTTCGGCGCCGGAGTCGGCGACGATCCTGTCCAGGCTCCCGTCGTGCAGGTCGACATGGGCGTACTCGACCCCCGGCGTGTCCGTGGGCGGCGGCGAGGAGTCGGCGCCGATCACCCGGCGGACCCCGGGCTCTTCGCTCAGGGTCTGCGCGACCCTGGCGGCCAGGGGTGTGGAAACCCCGGTGACGAGTACGACACGAACCATGGCGACACGTTCCTTGGGAGGAGACGGGAGCTGTTCCGGCGGGTCCGCGGACCGTTCACCCCCCGGGGGTGAACCGGCGACCGCGACCCGTGAGGCACAACAGCGCCTCACCCAGAAAATTCCATTGCTCCGGCAAAGGCCGGGCAAGGACGGCGGTGTCTCCGCGTCCGGGGCGTGCCTGGAGCGCGCCCGCGCCCGCGGAGAGACGACGTTCGCCGCTACCGGTCCTACTTCTTGTTGCGACGCGCGACACGCGTGCGCTTGAGCAGCTTGCGGTGCTTCTTCTTCGCCATCCGCTTGCGGCGCTTCTTGATGACGGAACCCATGGGATCACCTTCTCGCTGACGGAGGTTACGGACATGCCGCACCGCTGGGCGGTGGAAACCGGCAAGGGGCTCGGATGCGGTCACCGGAGCCGTTCGGACACCGGCGTGCCCGGGCCCGGATCGGCCGGTGCGACCGGGGTGGTGTCCCCCGGGTCCGGCGCTGGAGAGCGCGCACCTACCGCACCCGAAGGCCCAGCTTACCGTTACGGGTGCGCGCTCCGGGTCACGCCCCGGGAAGTGCGGGCTCGTCCTTGTACAGGACGGCGGCGGGTTCCGCGTAGCTGACGCTGGTCAGCCGCTGGTCGCTGAAGGTCAGCGACGTCACGCTCGCCAGGTTGCACTCGCGCAGGTCGGGGCGGTGCCAGAGGCGTTTGCCCTCGGCGGCGCGGCGGGTCATCCAGATCGGCAGCTGGTGGCTGACGCACACGGCCTCGCGGCCCCACGCCGCCCGGCGGGCGACCTTGACGGCCTCCACCATGCGCGTGACGATCTCGGAGTAGGGCTCGCCCCAGGACGGCAGGAACGGGTTGTACACCCGGCTGAACACGCGGGGATCGCGCACCGACCGCCGCGACAGGCTCATCCCCTCGAACTTGTTGGCCGCCTCGATGAGCCGGTCGTCCAGGGTGACGGGCAGGTCCGTCGCCTTCTGGAGGGGCACGGCGGTCTCCTGGGTGCGGTCCAGCGGCGAGGAGAACAGCGCCGCGATGTCGTGGCCCTCGAACCACTCCGCGGTCATCTCCGCCATCTGCTGGCCCCGGTCGCTGAGGTGGAAGCCGGGGAGTCTTCCGTAGAGCACCTTGCCGGGGTTGTACACCTCTCCGTGTCGCAGCAGGTGCACGACGGTGGTCGTCGTCATCGTGAGTGTCTTTCCTTCGGGGTCGTGGGCGTCGGGGCTGTACCGGCCCTGGGCGTCAGCCCTGGGCCTCGGCCGCGGCGCGGGCCGCCCTGGGCAGCGCCGAGACCACCCGGTCCACGGCGGCGTCGTCGTGCGCGGCGGAGAAGAACCAGGCCTCGAAGGCGGCGGGCGGCAGGTACACGCCCTGGTCGAGCATGGCGTGGAAGAAAGCGGAGAAGACCGCGGTGTCGGTGGTGCGCGCGGTGTCGAAGTCGACGGCCTCCTGGTCGGTGAAGAACACCGTGAAGAGGTTGCCGCCGTTCTGGAGCCGGTGGACGACCCCGGCCTCGCCGAGCGCCTTGGAGACCTCGGCCGCCACCTGGGCGGAGACCTCGTCGATGCGGGCGTAGACCTCGGGGGTGGCCCCCCGCAGGGTGGCCAGGCCGGCGGCGGTGGCCAGCGGGTTCCCGGACAGGGTGCCCGCCTGGTAGACGGGGCCGTTCGGCGCGAGGCGGTCCATGATCTCGGCGCGTCCGCCGAACGCGGCGGCGGGCAGGCCGCCGCCCATGACCTTGCCGAAGGTCATGAGGTCGGGGGCGACGCCCTCCAGGCCGAACCAGCCCGAGGCGCTGACGCGGAAGCCGGTGAGGACCTCGTCGAGGATGAGGAGGGCGCCGTTGGCGTGCGCGATCTCCTTGATCCGGGCGTTGAACCCGTCCCGGGGTGCGACGACGCCCATGTTGGCGGGGCAGGCCTCGGCGATCACGCAGGCGATCTCGTCGCCGTGCTCGGCGAAGGCGCGCTCGACGGCCTCGGGGTCGTTGTAGGGCAGCACGAGGGTGTCGGCGGCGCTGGCCCCGGTCACGCCCGGGGAGTCGGGCAGGGCGAAGGTGGCCAGACCCGAACCGGCGGAGGCCAGGAGGGCGTCGACGTGGCCGTGGTAGTTGCCCGCGAACTTGACGATCTTGCTGCGCCCGGTGAAGCCGCGCGCGAGGCGGATCGCGGACATGGTGGCCTCGGTGCCGGAGTTGACGAGGCGGACCTTCTCCACGGGGGTGCGCTCGACGATCAGCTCGGCCAGCTCGACCTCGCCGGGGGTCGGCGCGCCGTAGGAGGTCCCGGCGTCGACCGCGCCGTGGAGGGCCTCGACGACGGCGGGGGCCGCGTGGCCGAGGATCAGCGGCCCCCACGAGCACACCAGGTCGACGTACTGGCGGCCGTCGGCGTCGGTGAGGTAGGGGCCCTCGCCCTTGACGAAGAAGGGCGGGGTGCCGCCGACGGCGCCGAAGGCGCGGACGGGGGAGTTCACGCCACCCGGCACGACGGCGGAGGCACGCTGGAAAAGCTCTGCTGAAGTCTGTTGAGTACCCACCTCACCAGTGTGTCAGCTGTGTCCTGTACCAGGACCATGACCCGCCCCGCGTCGGCCGAGGACCCGGCGTCGGCGCCTGGACCGGTGTCGGGGTCAGGGGCGGATCAGAGCACGGACCAGCTGGTGGATCCGTGTGCTGGGGTCGCCCGTCGGCGGCAGGCGCTCGGCGCGCTCGCAGGCCTCCTGGAGGTCGTGGGCGAAGTCCTCGAAGCGGGTCCCGCCCTTGTTCCACCTCGGCAGGAGCGTCCTGAGCTCCTTCTCGGCCCTGGCCCCGGTGACGAGTGCGGACCGGTGGTCCCTGAGGTGGAGGAGGAGCCAGGTCTCGAAGGTGGGGGTGGAGGGAGCGGCCTCGATCCCCTCCCGCGCGGCGGACGCCACGAGCGCGGCGACGTCCTCACCGTCGGTGTCGAACACCGCCCAGCGCTCGGTGTAGTCGTCCCGCTCCGCCTCGGCCGCGCTCCTGACCACGACCTCGCGCTGGGGGTGTTTGGCCTTGCGGGCGTGGACGGTGTGCAGCCGCACGTCCGGGTGCTTCTTCATCGTGTCGAAGTAGCGCTTCTCGGTCTCGCCCTCGCAGACGACGAGGTAGACGCGTCTCTCCTCGCGGTGCGGCCTGCGGCGGTCAAGGCTCGTCTCCCGCTGCTCCCTCTTGCGCCGCTTGCTCCGACTCCCGTGACTGCTCGCGCCGGTGTAGGGCGTCCCGGAACAGTTCGTCGTCCACGTCCGGAACCGCGCCGTAGCGGCCCGTGAGGTAGCGCCGGGCGCGGTTGTCGTCTCCCCGGGGCCTGAAGTCGCTGAGCGGGTAGAGCGAGGTCCGTCCACGGTCGTCCTTGTCCACGAACCAGATGTGGTCGCGCTTGAGGACCTCCTCACCGCGTACGCGCCCGAGCAGGGCCGCGTCGTGGCTGGTGAAGATCAGTTGGGCGCCCTTGGGGTTGTGCTCCTCGTCCTGGAAGAGGGAGATGACCTTGGCGGAGAGGTAGGGGTGGAGGCTGGCGTCGATCTCGTCGACCACGAGGGCTCCGCCCGTTTCCAGTACACGCTGGGCGTCGAAGCCGATCGTGGTGAACGCCCGGGTGCCCAGTGACTCCTCCTCCCACAGGAGCGGGGTCGCGGACTCCTCTCCCCTGTGGTGGAAGAGGAGTGTGGTGCGTTCGCGGATCAGGTTTTCGAAGAGCGCCAGATAGCTCGCCGTCTTACCGCTGCCCGTCGCGAGGTGGTGGACGACACTGGATCCGCGGTCGTCCCGCCGCTCCTGTGAAGACTGCTTCCCAGCCCACAGACGGGGCCCTTCCCCTGCGGCCAGCACTGCTTTGGAGGTTGCCGTCCCAGGCCCGGAACCGGAACCCTGCTCATGCAGTTCCACGGCCTCGATGCCGGTGTCGGCGGACTTCAACAGGCGGCCGAGAGCGGTCATGCGCTCCTCGGAGGCCGCTCCTCCACGCAACCAGGCCGGGTGGTCCGGGCTGCGTTCCGTGGCGGACACCAGGCTCTCGGAGAACCAGCGGTAGGCCGGTTCCACCTCCGCGTTCGAGGCGCGGGCGGCGACGGTGAGGAAGAGGACGTTCCGACCGGTGATCTCCTTGACCTGGCGCAGTTTCCCCGAGGCCTGGTCACCGAAGGAGAACTCCTGCCCGTCGCGCTCGAACACGACGCGCTTGCGCTGTCTGGGGTAGCTGTACAGCCACTCCTCCACGACCCGCTCGTCGTCGACCCCGAAGCCGTAGGTGTGGCGGACCCGGTCGATCACGAGGTCGACCACGAACGTGGAGGGCTCCTCCCGGGCGTCCGCGCTCAACTTGAAGGGGTGGCGCTGGATGCCGCTCCCCGGCTCGTTGTGGCTCATCGACCACCGGACGGTGTCCCGCATGAAGGAGAGCGCGTCCAGCAGGTTCGACTTGCCCGAGGCGTTGGCCCCGAAGATCCCCGCGACCGTGGCTGCCTCCCAGTCGGCCTCCTGCGGGCGGGCGTCGTCGTAGACGGGAGTGAGCAGGAGCTGTTGCTCCTCCCGGATGGACTTGTGGTTCTCGACGCGGAAACTCAGCAGCATCGCGGCACTCTCCCCGGAAGTTGAGCGGCTTCACCGCGTTTCACGCGGGAAAACCACACACGACAAGCATGCCATGTGGTCGTGGCCACATACGCGTGTGCCCCGCCCCCGGGGCGGGGACGGGGCACGCGGGAGTCCGCTCAGTGCCGGGCGGCGTAGCCGTCCCGGGCGGGGGCCTCGGGCGGGGGCGGCGCGCCCGTGTCGGAGGCGGCCGGGGCGGCCGGCCGCTCGGCGCGCACCAGCGGGCGCAGGCGGTCGTTGCGGGCGAGCAGCTCCACGAGGGCGGTCATCGGGCGGGAGGCGGCCAGGGAGACCAGGGCCGCGACGGTGGCGCCGACGAGGAGGCCGACCGTGACGTCGTGCGGGTAGTGGGCGCCGACGAAGACCCGGGAGAAGGCCTCCAGGACGGCGAGCAGCACGGCGAGGACGGCGATGCGGCGCCAGGCCAGGATGAGCGCCGCGGCGGCGGCGCCCGCGATCGCGGCGTGGTTGCTCGGGAAGGACCAGTCGCCGAGCGGGTCGCAGGTGGCGATCGTGGTCAGGTCGGTCATGGCCTGACAGGGGCGCATCTGCTCGAAGAACGTCTTCACCGTGCGGCTGACCGTGTAGGCGACGACGGTGGCGACGGGAGCGAACAGGGCCAGGCCGACCAGGCGGGAGTCCACGGAGCGGGCGCGCCACCAGGCGGCGAGGAAGAGGACGGCGAACACTCCGAGGAAGAGGTCGGTGCCCACGTAGGCGACGCTCTGCACCCAGGGGTCCAGGTCCGCCGTGAACTCGATCAGGGCCCGGGACCAGGCAGCGCTGACGGCGAGGATCTCAGAGACCATCTCTCTCCATTGGGTCGTTCAGGGGGGGAGGGTCGCGCGCAGGGGGGAGGATCTGGGCGACGCCCCGTCCGAAGGTGACGGGAATCCCATGATTCGGTGACAGGAAAGGCTTCATCCTGTCATCAACCGGGGCTTTCCGGGCCCGTGAAACGGCCGTATCGACGAAAGAGACGGAGGGCACCGACGAAGGAGACGCCGTGCCGCCCGAGAGGTCCGGCGTACCGATGAGTAGCTTGGGGGTGACCACCCTCCCGGCGGCACCCATCCGCCCTCCCGAGACGGAGCCCCGATGACCTCGCACTTCACCACCGCGGACCTCATCGACGACCACGGCGACACCCTGCGCAGCTGCTCCACGCAGTTCCGCCGGTTCGGGGGGCGCGCGGTGTTCTCCGGCCGGATCCGCACCGTCCGCTGCCACGAGGACAACGGCCTGGTCAAGCAGGTCCTCAACACCCCGGGCGACGGCGCGGTCCTGGTGGTGGACGGCGGCGGCTCGCTGCGGTCGGCCCTGATGGGCGACATGATCGCCGAGGCGGCCGTGGCCAACGGCTGGGCCGGAACCGTGATCTTCGGCGCGGTCCGCGACACCCGCGCCCTGGGCGGGCTGGACCTGGGCGTGAAGGCGCTGGGCTCCAACCCCCGCAAGTCCCTCAAGGACGCCGCCGGTCGCCTGGACGTGCCCGTGACCTTCGGCGACGTCACGTTCGTGCCGGGCGAGTGGCTCTACAGCGACGAGGACGGCGTGGTGGTGAACGCCGAGGAGATCCGGCTCTGACGCAGGGCCAAGCGGAGGCGAACGGAGGAGGTCGCGGGGATGACCTCCCCGGAACCTCCCCGGTGCGTCTCCGGCACCTCCTGCCGAGCCCTCGGACACCCCCAGCGGGCTCCGAGGCCTTCCGCGCGCCCGGCCACCATCCACCCCCTCCTCACGCCCGGCCACAACCCGCCCCTGCCCGACCTGCGCCTCAGGCCCGACCGCGCAGGAGCGGAAGCACCACGGCCGCGCACATCGCGGGGAGCAGCAGCAGCGGAACGAGGAGCCACGCCAGCGTGTGGTCGACGAACAGGACGACCGCCGCCTGCGCCAGGCCGACCAGCACGAACCCGGTTCTCATGAGGCGGTGGGCGGCCGACCACCAGCGGACGAGGGGCCCGTCGTGGTCCGCCCCGGGCTCCGGCGCGGGCAGGACGGCGCCGACACCGACCAGGAACAGACCGGTCGCCACGCCCAGCACCCGGCTGATCGGGAGGTCCCATCCGGCCTGGCCCAGGACGAGCACGCCGTGCGTCACGAGCAGGAACAGGGACAGCAGGCCCAGGAGGGCGCTCATGCCCCGCGCGGCGCTCCGCGCCGTCGGCGCCGCCGGTAGCCCCAGCGCGCCCTGGAGGCCGTTCTGGAGACGGGTTCCGAAGACCACCGCGGCCGACAGCACGACCGCCAGGAGGCCGGTCGTCAGGGGCAGGGCCAGCGCGAGCACCGCCCGGGGGACCGTGTCGGGGGTGCCGTCCAGGTTGGTCCGTCCGCTGAGCACCGTCCCCGGCAGATCGGGCCAGGCCGTCCAGGAGACGAGGGCCATGAGGACGACCGAGACCGCCGTGACGAGAATTCCCGCAAGGGGAATGCGGGGCCTTTCCACATTCGCCTCCACCGGGTTGTCCGTGCCGCTCATTCTTTTTCTTCCTCTCCTTCGCCGTTCTCGTGGCACAACACTAGGAAAAGGGGTTTCGGAACCGCATCGACCGCGAGGCACGGTGCGGTCACGCGGTTCGCGGACACCGGACATGCCTGAGGTCATGGTGCGGACATGCCACTGACCATGACCTCCTCCGGCGGTCCGCGCGGGACCGTTCCGACTACGCTCGGAAGAATGCGCACCCCCGGATCCCCGACCGACCCGTCCTCCTGGGTCACGCTGCACGAGAACCGTCCGCCCCGCGTTCTGGAACTGCTGTTCTGGGGCGCGGTGGCACTCACCCTCGGCCTTTACGCGCTGCTGTTCCTGAGCGGCCAGATGCGTTTCCACGGCGGCGATCCGGTCGCCAACACCGCCGTGCTCGTCAGCGTCGGCGTCCTGCTGCTCTGCTGCGCGCTGTGGCCGTTCCTGGCCTGGTCCCCGGCGTCCCCGTGGCCGCGCAGGGCCGTCAGCGCCGCCTTCCTCGCCCTCACCGTGCTCTGCATGCTCAGCAGCAACCACACGACCTTCCTGCTGTTGTGCGTGGGCACCATGAACGCGGTGGCCGTGTTCGGGCTGCCGGGCGGCATCGGCTACGGCTCCGCCGTGCTCGTGTTCAGCGTCGGTCTGACCCTGGTGGTCCCCGACCTGCCGTTCGCGGTGGGGCTGTTCGCCGGGATGATCCTGCTGTTCATCGTGGCGGCGTCGGGAACGGTGTTCCTCGGCCTGACCGTGGCCGCGCGGCGGGCCGAGCACACACGGGAGCTCCTGGCCGCGCTGGAGGAGGCCCACGGGGAGCTGCGGCGCCGCTCCGACCGCATCCGCGAGCTCACCGTGGCGGAGGAGCGCGCCCGCATGTCCCGGGAGATGCACGACAGCACCGGCCACTACCTGACCGCGCTCACCATGTCGCTGTCGAACGCGCTGCGCTTTCGCACCGCGCGGCCCGACTCGGCGTGGGAGGAGGTGCGGCAGGCCCGCGAACTCGCCCGGGAGGCGCTCACCGACACCCGGCGCTGGGTGCGCGCGCTGCGCCCCCTGGTGTTGGAGGGGCGCGCGGGGCTGGCCGCGATGCGGGCGATGGCGGCCTCCTTCGACGGCGGGGGCGTCCGGATCGGGTTCGCCGTCACCGGCGACGGGGTCTGGCCCGACATGTCGGAGGAGGCCGAGCTGGTCTGCTACCGGGCGCTCCAGGAGGGTCTGACCAACGCCATGCGCCACTCGGGCGCCGACCTGATCGAGGTGGAGGTGCTGACCCGCGCCGATGGGGTCGCGGTCACGGTGACCGACAACGGCGGCGGCGCGGCGGAGGAGGCGGTGCGCGCGGGGTTCGGGCTGCGGGGTCTGTCCGAACGGGTCGCGGCCGTCGGCGGGACGGTACTCAGCGGCAACGTGTGCGCGACCGACCGGACGCGGGAGGACACGACGCCGGAGGGCCGAGCACGGGAGGGCACGACGCCGGAGGGCGGAGCACACGGGAGCCCGACCTGTCGGGAGCGCGCGTGTGGGGCCACGGCACCGGGGAGCATGCCTCCGGCGGGCCCCCTCGGCTTCCGGCTCCGCGCGGAGGTCCCCGCGGACGCCGGTACGCGGGAGACTGTTCCCGGCACGGCTGGGGGCACCACATGACCACTGTTTCGGTCCTGATCGTCGACGACCAGATCCTGATGCGGCAGGGCCTGCGCAAACTGCTGGAGATCGAGGAGGGCGTCGACGTCGTCGGCGACGCCGCGGACGGCGTCGAGGCCCTGGAGTTCCTGTCGGCCGCCGACCCGCTCCCGGACGTGGCCCTGGTGGACGCCCGCATGCCGCGCATGGACGGGGTGGCCCTCATCGGGCGGATGCGCGCGGAGTACCCGGACGTGCCCGCCCTGGTGCTGACCACGTTCGACGACGACGAACTGGTCTTCGGCGGCCTGCGGGCCGGAGCGCGCGGCTACCTGCTCAAGGACGTGCCGCCGGAGGAACTGGTGGCGGCGATCCGCCGCGTCGCCCGGGGCGAGACCGTTCTCGGCGGTCCGGCGGCCGAGCTCCTGGTCGCCGCGCTCGGCGAAGGCCCCTCCACCGTCCCCGCGGCGGACCCGCCTCGCCCGTCGGGGCGCGAGGAGGCGCCCCGGTTGTCGGAACGCGAGGAGGAGGTGGCCCGCCTCGTCGGCACGGGCGCCACCAACCGGGAGGTCGCGCGGGCCCTGTTCATCACCGAGGGCACCGCCAAGAACCACGTCACGAGCATCCTGCGCAAGCTGGGGCTGCGCGACCGCACCCGGCTCGCCCTGTGGGTACGGGAGCGCCGGGGCGGCTAGGCAGTGTTCTTCGGGCCTCCGCCTCGCTTCGTCCCGCCCGTCGCCCGCCGCCACCCTCGACAGAACCTGGGGCCGGCCCTCGAACGCCGAACGGACCCGGCCCCTTGAAGACCCTCCGACGCGTGCGCCGGGCTCGGCCCGGACGTTGAGCGCCCCTCGCGGGCGCGGAGGGGCGCCGGAGCGCTGTCCGCGCTCGCCCTCCGGCGAAGTGACCGGCGGTCCGGCCGTGACCCCACTCTCAGAACCGGTATAGTATGGCCGGTATAGTTATTGGTTGCGTGAGAGGCCGCCGCATGATCGAGATCCTGAAACCCGCCGAACTCGCCCGAGCCAAGGACGCGGGCGCCCTGGTCGCCCACATCCTCCGGACGGCACGGAGCCGCGCCACGGTCGGCACCAACCTCCTGGACATCGACCGGTGGGCCCGGGAGATGATCGCCGAGGCCGGAGCACAGTCCTGCTACGTCGACTACGCGCCCTCCTTCGGGCGCGGGCCGTTCGGCCACTACATCTGCACGGCCGTCAACGACGCCGTGCTCCACGGGCTGCCCCACGACTACGCGCTCGCCGACGGCGACCTGCTCACGCTCGACCTCGCCGTCTCCCTGGGCGGGGTCGCCGCGGACTCCGCCATCAGCTTCGTCGTGGGCGAGTCGAGGCCCGCCGAGAGCGTCGCGATGATCCGTGCGACCGAACGCGCGCTGGAAGCGGGGATCGCCGCCGCCCGGCCCGGGGCCCGCGTCGGCGACGTCTCCCACGCCATCGGCTCGGTCCTCAGCGCGGCGGGGTACCCGATCAACACCGAGTTCGGCGGTCACGGCATCGGGTCGACGATGCACCAGGACCCGCACGTGGCCAACACCGGACAGCCCGGCCGCGGCTACAAGCTGCGCCCCGGCCTGATGCTCGCCCTGGAGCCGTGGGTCATGGCGGACACCGACGAGCTGGTCACCGACGCCGACGGGTGGACGCTGCGCAGCGCGACGGGCTGCCGGACGGCGCACAGCGAGCACACGATCGCCATCACCCGCGAGGGGGCCGAGATCCTCACCCTGCCCAGGTGACCGCCCGGCCGCCGCTCGCGCGTCCGAGCGGTACCGCCACCGGTACGCCCGGCGCGCGCCCCCGGGGTCAGGCGGGGAACTCCTCGCTCGCGTCGGCGAGGATGTCGAGCACCACGATCGGGTCGGGCAGCACCACGGCCCCGTCCTCGGCACGCGGCGGGCGGATCCAGGTGACCCGGTCGCCGGAGGGCAGCAGCGAGGGGGCGCCGAGCACGAAGCTGTCCCGGCAGTGCCAGCGCAGCCCCGGCATCTCCTCCACGGCCTCGGGCACGCAGTCCAGGTGGCAGGACCACCACTCGTCCTCGTCCACCGGCGAACGGGTGGCCACGAAGAACAGGTAGCGCGAGGACTCCACCGCCGCGACCGGGCCCGCGGGGACGCCCGAGCGGCCCATGCGCGCCAGCGCCATCACACCCGCCTCACGGGGGACGTCGAACACGTCGAAGACCCGCCCCGTGGGCAGGATGATGTTCGCGTCGGGGGCGGCCGTCCACCACCGCCGGATGGTGTCGGTGTCGGTGCTGGCCTCCACGCCCCAGGCCATCGTCACCGGGTGCGCCGCCGGGTCCGGACAGCCCATCCGGTCGCAGCTGCACGCGCGGTCCTGTCCCGGCGAGGTGCCGCGCGCCACCGGCCAGCCCAGCTCGGCGTAGCCCAGGGCGGCGGCCAGCATGCTGGCCGCCGCATGGCGGCGCTTACGTCGGTACAGAACCTCGGCCATGGAGCCTCCCCGGTGTTCGCTCGTGTTCCAGGCGCGGCCTCGCCGTCGTGGGAGGCCCTGCGCCCGGGGACCGCGGCCGGGGCGAGGGGCCTGGTCGCGCTACCGCAGCAGGCGGGCGGCCTCGGTCGCCCAGTAGGTGAGGATCTGCTCGGCCCCGGCCCTGCGGTAGGAGGTCAGGGTCTCCACGATGGCCCGCTCGCGGTCGATCCAGCCCCGCTCCGCGGCCGCCTCGATCATCGCGTACTCGCCGCTGACCTGGTAGGCCGACACGGGTACCGGGGAGGCCTCGGCCACCTTGGCCACGATGTCGAGGTAGGCCAGGCCGGGTTTGACCATCACCATGTCCGCGCCCTCGGCGACGTCCAGGGCCACCTCGCGCAGCGCCTCGCGCGCGTTGGCGGGGTCCTGCTGGTAGCCGGAGCGGTCGCCGAACTGCGGCGCGCCCTCCGCGGCCTCGCGGAAGGGGCCGTAGAACGCCGACGCGTACTTGGCGGCGTAGGCCAGGATGGGCACCTGGCCGTGCCCGGCGCGGTCCAGCCCGGCGCGGATCGCCGCGACCTGGCCGTCCATCATGCCGCTGGGCGCCACCACGGCGGCGCCCGCCTCGGCCTGGGCGGCGGCCACGGACGCGTACCGCTCCAGGGTGAGGTCGTTGTCGACGTGCCCGTCCGCCTCCAGCGGGCCGCAGTGGCCGTGGTCGGTGTACTCGCACAGGCACAGGTCGGCCATCACCACGAGGTCGTCGCCGACCTCGGCGGACAGGTCGCGCAGGGCGGCCTGGACGATCCCCTCGGGGTCGTCGGCGGCCGAGCCGTGCGCGTCCTTGCGCGCGGGGATGCCGAACAGCATCAGCCCGCCGACCCCGGCGGCGGCCGCCTCGTGGGCCGCCTTGCGCAGGCTGTCACGCGTGTGCTGCACCTGGCCGGGCATCGAGGAGACGGCCACCGGCTCGGTGATGCCCTCCTTGACGAACATCGGCAGGACGAGGTTCTCGGGGCGGACCCGGGTCTCGGCGACCAGGCGGCGCAGCGCCGGACCTCGGCGCAGGCGGCGCGGCCGGACCACGGGGAAGGCGGCGTCGTTGCTGGAGGCGTTCATCACGGGGCTCCCGGGAAAGGTTCGTGCGTCGGTGGCGGTGTGGTCTCTCAGAGCTTGCGGCGGCGACCGCGTCTCTTCTGACTGGGCTTGAGAACGGGCTTGCCCGCCTCGACCGCCTCGCGCCTCTTCTCGGCACCGTACTCCGAAAGGGCCTGTGCGAGGGCGGAAACCGAGGCTTTGGGCGCCACGACGTCGACGCGCAGGCCGAACTCGATCGCGGTCCTCTCCGTCTCCGGGCCGATGACGGCGATGGCGGTGGTGTTGTGCGGCTTGCCCGCGATCCCCACCAGGTTGCGCACCGTGGAGGAGGACGTGAACAGCACCGCGTCGAAGCCGCCGCCCTTGATCGCCTCCCGGACGGGCGCGGGCGGGGGCGCGGCGCGCACGGTGCGGTAGGCGGTGACGTCGTCGACCTCCCAGCCGAGCTTGTCCAGCCCGGCGGACAGGGTCTCGGTGGCGATGTCGGCGCGCGGCAGCAGGACCCGCTCGATCGGGTCGATCTCGGCGTCGTAGGGCGGCCACACCGAGACCAGGCCCGAGCTGGACTGCTCCTCCTCGGGCGGGGCCAGGTCGGGCTGGATGCCGAACTCGCGCACGGCGCGCGCGGTGGCCTCGCCGACGACGGCGACCTTGACCCCGGCGAACGCGCGCGCGTCCAGGCCGTAGGACTCCAGGCGCTCCCGGATGGCGCGGACCGCGTTGACGGAGGTGAAGGCCACCCACTGGTAGCGGCCGGTGACCAGGCCGCGGACGGCGCGCTCCATCTGCTGCGGGGTGCGCGGCGGCTCCACGGAGATGGTGGGCACCTCCTCGGGCACCGCGCCGTAGCCGCGCAGCTGGTCGGACAGGGCGGCGGCCTGCTCCTTGGTGCGGGGCACCAGGACGCGCCAGCCGAACAGCGGACGGCTCTCGTACCAGGACAGCTCGGGGTGGCGGCCCGCGGCGGAGCCGACGATCATCAGCGCGGGCGCGGTGACGTGGTGGCCCTTGGCGTCCTTGGACTTGAGGTCGGCGACGAGCCGCCCCAGGGTCGAGGAGACCGTGGTCTGACGGGTGGTGCCGCCCGCGCGCACGACCGCGACCGGGGTCGTGGCGGGCCGCCCTCCGGCGATGAGGGTCTTGCACAGCACGTCGAAGCCGGGTCCCTGGTGCTCGACCGGCTCACCGGCGGGCGCGTCGCCGCCCATGACGACCAGGGTGGCGCCGCTGGCGGCGGCCTCGTGCCAGTCGACCCCTCCCCCGCCGTGCGCGCGGGCGTTGAGCACGCGCACCTCGGGGCTGTCCGCGTCCAGCAGCGGCACGCCCGCGAAGGTCGGCACGGAGGTGATCGCGGAGACGCCGGGGGCGACCTCGACCTCGACCCCGGCCTCGTGGCAGGCGGAGACCAGTTCGGCGCCGCGGCAGCCGAAGAACGGGTCGCCGGAGTAGAGGCGGACCACCCGCTGCCCTTCGCGGGCGCGCGCCACCGCCAGGGCGTTGACGTCGCCGCCGCACTCGCCCGCCTCGATCACGGAGACGTCCTCGGAGCAGTGGGAGAGGAGTTCGGCGCGAAAGCCCGAGAGCTCCTCGGCGGCGGGCTCGCGCAGGGTGATGACCACGTCGGCGTGGCTCAGCAGCTCGGCGCCGCGCAGGGTGAGCAGGTCGGCGCCGCCCGGACCGGAACCGACCAGGGCGACGTGCCCGGCCCGCGCTGCGGCGCGCGGCTCCTCCGGCTGGGGGTTGGCGTTGGCGTTCACGTACTGGCTCCTCTGTGTGGGTCGCCGCGCCCCGGTGTGCGGTGCCGGGGGCGGCGGTACGGCGGGCCCAGGCCGAGGAGGCCCGCCGACTGCTCCTGCTTAGGGCGTGTCCCTCTCGGCGAAGGCCTCGGCCACGATGCGGTCGGCTCCCTCGGCGATCATCTGGCGGGCCAGGTCCCGGCCGAGCGCGGTGGCGGCGGCCAGGTCCCCGGGCGAGGCGAGGTCGGCGGCGCGCTCGCGGCGCACGGCCCGGGCCCCGTCGGTGGCGACCACGGCGGCGCGCAGGCGCAGGCGGCCCGTCTCGGCGTCGTACTGGGCGTAGGCGCCGACCGGGGCGGCGCAACCGGCCTCCAGTTCGGAGAGCACGGTGCGCTCGGCGACGACCTCGGCGCGGGTGGCGGGGTGGTCGACCGAGGCCAGATAGGCGAGGTCGCCGTCGAGGCGCTCGGCGGAGCACTCGACGGCGAGGGCGCCCTGGCCGGGCGCGGGCAGCATCTGCTCGGGCTCGAAGACCTCGGTGACGTCGTCGGTGCGCCCCACCCGGCCGAGTCCGGCGTAGGCCAGGACGACGGCGTCCAGCTCTCCGGAGGCGACCTTGCCCAGGCGGGTCTCGGCGTTGCCGCGGATGGGGACGTAGACCAGGTCCGGGCGCAGCGCGGCGAGCTGGGCGACCCGGCGCGGGGAGCCGGTGCCGATCCTGGCCCCCGCGGGCAGGTCGGCGAACTTCAGCCCGTCGCGCGCGCACAGGGCGTCGCGCGGGTCGTCGCGCTCGGGGATCGCGGCCAGCACGAGCCCCTCGGCGGGCGTGGTGGGCAGGTCCTTGAGCGAGTGGACGGCGAAGTCGACGGTGCCCGCGTGGAGCTCGTCGCGCAGGGCGTTGACGAACACGCCGGTGCCGCCGAGCTGGGTCAGGTGCGCCTTGGTGACGTCGCCGAAGCTGGTGATCAGCTCCAGCTCGATCACCCTGCCGGTGCGTTCGGTGATGGCGTCGGCGACCATGCGCGACTGGCTGGTGGCCATGGTGCTGCGGCGGGTGCCGAGCCTGGCCGGGGCGCCGTGGTCGGGTGCTCCGTCGGCGGTCGTGCCGTGGGAGGGCGTGCCGGTCATGACTTCTCCTGTGCGGTCCGTGCCGCGGTGGCGGTGCCCTCGGGGGCGGTGAGCGCCTCGGGGCTTCCGGGGTCGAGTGCGAAGAGTTCTCTCAGTGCCGCCTCGTAGGACTCCCCGTCCGGTGCGGCGGCCAGTTCCTTGACGCGCACGGTCGGTCTGTGCAGGAGCTTGTCGGCGACGCGGCGCATGGCGCGGCTAATCTCCTCGCGCGTGCGGTCGTCGAGGTCGGCGGGCAGTCGGCCGTGCAGGCGCGACAGCTCGGCGTCCACCACGTCCCTGGCCTGGGCGCGCAGGGCGACGACGGTGGGGGTCACCTGGTGGGCGCGGCGGACCGCGCGGAACTCGGTGACCTCCTCGTCGACGATGCCGCGCACGAGGGTGAGGGCGCTGTCGCGGCCGGTGTCGGCTCCGGGCGCGGTGGCGGCGGCCTGGCGCAGGTCCTCGATGTCGACCAGGCGCACGCCGGGCAGCCCGCGCACGGCCGGGTCGATGTCGCGGGGCAGCGCGAGGTCGAGGAAGACCAGGGGCCGCGTGCGCCCGGCGGTGGCGGCGGCCACGGCCTCGGCGGTCAGGACCAGGCCCTGGGCTCCGGTGCAGGAGATGACGAGGTCCACCTCGGCCAGGACCCCGGCGGCGTCGGCGAAGGGGACGGCGCGGGCCTCGACGGTGTCGTAGGCCTCGGTGAGGCACTCGGCCAGGCGCGCGGCCCGGTCGAAGGTGCGGTTGGCCACGACGACCGCCTCGGCGCCCTGGCGGGAGACGGTGTTGGCGGACAGGGCGCTCATGGATCCGGCGCCGAGGACGAGGACGCGCACGCCCGTGAGGGGGCCGTGCGCGGGCCGGGCGAGCCCGGGCGCGTCGGCGGTGTCGCCCGGGACCGCGGACATGGGGCAGCCCGCGGGGGGCAGCGAGCCCACGGTCTGGGCGGTCTGGAGGGCGGTGGTCTGGGGGGCGCCGGTCGGGCCGAGCCCGAGGCCGCCGGAGGCGACGGTGAGGCCGAAGCTGACCATGTCGGCGCCCGCGTGGTCGAGGTGGGTCTCGGTGTGGGCGCGCTTGCCCACGCGCAGGGCGCGCTGGCCGAGGTCGTTGAGGACGCGGCCGACGGAACCGGTCTCCTGGCCCTCCTTGAGGGCGTCGCGCACCTGGCCGAGGATCTGCCCCTCGCCGAGGACCATGGAGTCGAGCCCGCAGGTGACGGAGAACAGGTGCTGGACCGCGCGGTCCTCGTAGTGGACGTAGAGGTGCTCGGAGAGCTCCCCGAGGGGGACCCCGGTGTGCCAGGAGAGGAGTTCGGTGATGGCCGAGACGCCGCCGTGGAAGGCCGAGACGTCGGCGTAGACCTCGGTGCGGTTGCAGGTGGAGACCACCATGACCTCGTTGACGGGCTCGGAGCCGACCATCTCGGCGACCGCGTTGGCGCGGGTCTCCCCGTTCAGCGCGACACGTTCGAGGAGCGCCACCGGCGAACTCCGATGGCTCAACCCCACGGCCAGGACACTCATCCGCACTACTCCTATGCAGGCACCACACAGCGTCTTCGTATGCCCCGGCGGCGGCCAGACCGCCGGAGGCGCGGCGCACGCTCGCTCATCGCCCACCGCTCATGCGGGCCTCACGGCCCGGATCGTCCATCCCTCAGGTCACGTCAGCTCCAGTCCCGCGCGTTCCGCGCCGCGGCCGTCGCCATCGGCCCTGCGCTGCGCGTGGAAGGCGAGGATCTGGAGTTCGATGGACAAGTCGACCTTACGCACATCGACTCCGTCCGGCACATTGAGTACGACCGGTGCGAAGTTGAGGATGCTGGCCACCCCCGCCTCGACGAAGCGCGTCGCCACGCCCTGCGCGGAGACCGCCGGTGTCGTGATGACACCGATGGAAACCCTCTCTGAACGGACAACCTCCTCCAGGTTGTCAATATGCCTCACGTCCAGGGAGGCGACACTCTGCCCCACCATCGCCGGGTCCGCGTCGAGCAGCGCCGCGATACGGAACCCGCGGGTCCCGAACCCCCCGTAGTTGGCCAGTGCGCGGCCCAGGTTGCCTATCCCGGCGATGGCCACGGCCCAGTCCTGGGTGAGACCAAGCTCACGCGAGATCTGGTAGACGAGGTACTCCACCTCGTAACCCACGCCACGCGTCCCGTAGGACCCGAGGTGGGACAGATCCTTGCGCAGCTTGGCGGAGTTCACACCGGCGGCGGAGGCGAGGTCCTCGGAGGAGACGGTGAGGGTGCCGCGGTCCTGGAGGGTCTGGAGGGCCCGCAGGTAGACGGGGAGCCGGGCCACGGTGGCCTCCGGGATGCCCCTCTCCCGGGGCCGTGGTGGACGACTGGTCACAGGCGGGCGCTCCTGGTCGGCGGGCGGGCGCGGGGGCGGTCCGGACGGGAGGCGGGCCGCCGGGACCGGCGCGGGGAGCGGGCGGGCTGCTGCCGCCGCGCTCCTCAGGCGTGTCTTGGAGTACCTAGATTACGCGCTTGTGAAAGCACGCACAAAGTGGGGCCCGCTGTGACGGCGGGCTCATAAGTTCCCACCGGTAAGGGCCTTGGCGCTCCCGCGGAAACCTCCGGCGCCTACGCCGACAATTCGGGACAACCAAAGACCGTCATATGTGCATATTTGTGGGCACAGTCGTAGTTTTCGGGCTTACTCAGCTCTCCGGAGGAGGCGCCCCGTGGGAGAGGCCGGAAACGTTTTCGCCCATCGCCCGGCCCGCTGACGGCACATCCCCCGGAGAACCGACGAAAACCCCTTCAGCCGCCCAGGGCGGAGCGCAGGCGGTCCTCGCCCACCCTCCAGAAGTCGTGGCGCCGCCCGTCCACGAACGTCACCGGGATCTTGTCCCAGTACTCCTCGCGCTCGTCCGCGCCGACCTCGTCGAGCTGGCGCACCGCCCGGCTGGCGCCGAGCTCGTCCGTGACCCGCTCGATGACCCCCCAGGCCTCCTCGCACAGGTGGCATCCCGGCTTGCCGAGCATCACCACGCGCGCCCGGTCCGCCCACTGGGGTGTTTCCGCCATGTTCCCCTCCTGTTTCCGGAGCCGTACGGCCCCTCAGCCGCCCGCGAAGGGCGGTAGGACCTCGATCACAGTGCCGTCCGCGACCGGCACGTCACCGTGCGCTCTGCGCCCGACCGGCCGCTCGTCGACCAGCAGCGAGGAGGATCCGAGTACGCGCTGGAAGCGGTCGTCCGGGTGCAGCCGACACGCCGCCTCCAGAGCCTCCGCGAGCGTGGCGGCCCCGACCGTTTCCTCGGCGGTTCCGGCGGCCTCCTTGGCCGCTGCCCAGTACCTGATAGTGCACTTCGCCATCCGTTGATTATCCTTGGTGTTGCTCGGAGGCGACGAATTGGACATCTTCACCGGGGGCAATGGCGCCTTCGATCGCCCGCACAGAGCGGGGTGACGAGAAGAGACGCATGAGCCATCTGCTGCTGTTGACGAACTCGAACGAACCGTCCGACCACGTACTTCCCGCCCTCGGTCTCCTTCTGCACTCGGTGCGGGTGGCGCCGGCGGAGGCGGGGGCCCTACTGGCGTCGAGCGCGGGCGGCGGCTCCGGCGCGCCGGTCGACGCCATCCTGGTGGACGCGCGGACCGACCTCGCCGCGGCCCGCAACTTCTGCCGCCTGCTCGACACCACGGGCCTGGACTGCCCGCTGATGGTGATCCTGACCGAGGGCGGCGTCGCGGCGCTGACCCCCGACTGGCAGGTGAACGACTTCATCCTGTCCACCGCCGGTCCCGCGGAGGTCGAGGCGCGCCTGCGGCTGGCCGTGGGATCGGCCGAGGCCGGGACGGACGACCCCGACGAGATCCGCAGGGGCGATCTCGTCATCGACGAGGCCACCTACATCGCGCGGCTGCGCGGCCGCATCCTCGACCTCACCTTCAAGGAGTTCGAACTGCTCAAGTTCCTGGCGCAGCACCCCGGCCGGGTGTTCACCCGGGCGCAGCTGCTCCAGGAGGTGTGGGGCTACGACTACTTCGGCGGCACCCGCACCATCGACGTCCACGTGCGGCGCCTGCGCGCCAAGCTGGGCTCGGAGTACGAGTCGCTGATCGGCACGGTGCGCAACGTGGGCTACCGCTTCGTGCCCGACCCGGTCGCCAAGGCGCCCTCGGCCGTGCCGGAGGGGGTCGACGCACCGCCCGCCGCGCGCTCCGCCGAGCCCAGCGCGACCTAGGGCGGCACGCGGGGAGCCGCCTCCCTCCGCCCGAGGACCACCCCGGGGCGCCCGCACGGGCGCCCCGGAGTCGTTTCCGGGCGCCCGGGAACCCGGCGCTTCCGCGTCCACCGCCGCGGACCCCACCCGCCGCGTTCCAGGGGTCGGCCGTCCCGCGGGCGAACGGTGTGAGAACGGACGTCCGAACACTCGTGTTCGACGGCCCCAGGTCCTAAGATCGTGTGGGCACCCCCACGCCGGGACGTCAGGCGCGGCGAAACTCCCCGCGAGCGGGTGCGCAGAAGCTGCCTTGGCGCGCCATCCGCGAGGAGGAGAACGCCCCGATGCCCACGAACGCCGCGAGACCCCCGCTCACCCCCGGACGCCGTCGCACGGCCATCGCCCTGGGGGCCGTCTTCGTCGGTTCCAGCCTGGTGGCCGTCATGTCCCCGGCCCACGCCGAGCCGAGCCCCTCCGCGTCCGCCTCCCCGTCGCCCTCCACACCGCCGTCCTCCCCGGAGCCGGTCCCGTCGGCTGTCGTCTCCTTCGAGCGGGACTCCGACGAGGTGGAGTTGGGCGAGTCCGCGGCCAACCCCCTCACCGCGACCAACACCGGCGACGCCAGCGTCTGCCTGCTCGCGATGAGCGTGGACACCGGCGGGTTCGGCGTCAGGGGGTTCACGCCCCAGGAGGTCGCCCCCGGCGAGGCCGCGTCCGCCGGAGAGGTCACCGGCGCGACCCGCGGGCAGGCCGAGGTCACGGCCACCCTCACCTACGCGCTCGCGCGGGAGGGCGTCGCGTGCGCGGTCCTGGAGCCCGCGAGCACGCACACCGTCGCCACCGGCACGTGGACGGTCTCGATCGCCAGGCCCGAGCCCACCACTCCCCAGGAGCCGACCGAGGAACCCACGGACGAGCCCACCGAGACCGAGGAGCCGGACGACACCACGAGCCCCTCCGACACGCCCCGCCCCGACCCCACCCGTGACGACGACCGCGGGGGGAACTCCGGCGGCGGTTCGGGCGGTTCGGGCGGTGGCAGGTCCGGCGGCTCCGGCGACGCGCCCCGCTCCTCCGGCCGCGTGGACGACGTGCCCACCAGCGACGTGCCCACCACCCGCGACAGCTTCCCGGACCTGCCCAGCGACGAGGCGGCCCTGCCCGGGGTCGTGCCCGGCGCGGAGAACCTCGCCGAGCTGCCGACCGTGACCCCCGGCGCGCGGGACGACGACCTCGACGAGACCGAGGTGGCCGCCGACCACAGCGACCTGGGGCCGAACATGGCCCCGGCGGTGCTGCTCGCCGCGTTCCTCCTCGCGCTGCTGCTCGCGGCCCCGCTCGCACCGGTGCGGCGCGTCCGCGTCGGGGGCGGCTACCAGGGCAGGCGCCGCAGGAAGTAGGACGTCCCGGAGCCGTTCCCCTGCGGCCGCGCCGCCGGGGAACGGCGCTGCGGCGACGCGCGGATCGGGGCAGCTACCAGGACAAACACCCCACCTGCCGTGGCTGACAGAAGTCTTGCCGTCGCCCCGTCGTAGGCTTTCGGTCCATGGACACCCCGCTAGTCACCGATGACCTGGACCGGACCCTGGCCGAACAGGTGCTGACGCTCGCCGAGGCCGCGCGCGCGGCCGACGGCGTCGCACCGCTGTCGGAGCACACCCTGCTCCGCGTCCGACACGGCGCCCCCTCGGGGAGCAGCCGCTTCCACCTGGCCCTGGAGGACGGACGCGCGGTCGGCTTCGCGTTCGTGGAGCGCGTCGCGGGCGAGCCCGACTCCGGAGAGGTCGTCGTCCACCCCGACCACCGCGGCCGCGGGCACGGAACCGCCCTGCTGCACTCGGTGGACCGGGACGCCGGACCGGACGGGGTCCGCGTGTGGGCGCACGGGCGCACCCCGCAGGCGGTGTCGGTGGCGCGGGAGGACGGCTGGACCGCCGTCCGCGAACTCCACAAGATGCGGATGCCGCTGCGCGACATCGCCGAGGACGAGCCGGGCGGCCCCTGGGCGGCGCCCGAGCTGCCCGAGCCCGAGCTGCGGCCCGAGGTGGCCGAGCGGGTCCGGCTGCGCCCCTTCGTCGTGGGCCAGGACGAGCAGGCGTGGCTGGCGGCCAACGCGCGGGCGTTCGCCGACCACCCCGAGCAGGGCCAGCTCACCCTGGACGACCTGCTCCAGCGCGAGGTGGAGGACTGGTTCGACCCGCACGGCTTCTTCCTGGCCACCGCCAAGGACGGCGGGGTGGCCGCGTTCCACTGGACCAAGACCCACGCCGACGGCGCCGGGCTCACCGACGGCGACCCGGTGGGCGAGGTCTACGTGGTGGGCGTGGACCCCGAGTGGCAGGGCAGCGGCCTCGGCCGGGCCCTGACCCTGGCGGGTCTGCGACACCTGCGCGACGCCGGTCTGCCGTGGGTCCACCTGTACGTGGACGGCGACAACGAGGCGGCCGTGCGGCTGTACGAGTCGCTCGGATTCGCCATGTGGGACACCGACGTGATGTACGCGCCGCCGAGGGACGACGCCCCCCGCCCGAACGTGTGACCTGTCACATTAACCGGGCAATCCCCGGACCGCCACGGGAGTGCGACATCTCGTTCATCTTCCGTTCATCTTGTTTGGGACAACTGGTCACCTGTTGCACCTACCTTCACATTCGGCGCAGCACGGCCACCCTCCACCACGGACCGTGGCACGGTGACCGGCGATCGCCCCAGTACGGGACGCGGAGGGGACCTCGGCGGGGAGGCATCCCCGACCGACGGGAGAACCACGCGTCGCAGGGAACAGACCAGGCACGCAGAAGGTGCACGGAACGCACCGCACCATCCGGGCGACCCGCCCCGAAACCTTCCGAACCGGAGCCAACCCATGACGACCACGGACGCCCCCGAGGCGGCACCGCCGCCCACGGGCAAGCGCCGGATCGGCGACGTCGCCTTCGCCGGGCTCGCCCGAGGCTCGGGCATCCTGATCCTGCTGATCCTCGCCGGTGTCGCCGCCTTCCTGCTCGTGCAGGCCTGGCCGTCCCTGACCGCGAACACGGTGAACTTCCTCACCAGCACGGAGTGGGACCCCAACGTCCGCGAGGAGCCCGCGTTCGGTGTCGCCGCCCTGGCGTTCGGCACCGTCCTGGCCGCGGCCATCGCGCTGCTGCTGGCCACGCCGGTGGCGATCGGGATCGCGCTGTTCATCGTCTTCTACGCGCCGCGCAGGCTCGCCTCGGTACTCGGCTACCTGGTGGACCTGCTGGCCGCCATCCCCAGCGTCGTCTACGGCCTGTGGGGCATCGGCTTCCTCGCGCCGGAGCTGGTCCCCGTGTACCAGGCGCTGACGCGCTACCTGGGCTGGATCCCGCTGTTCCAGGGCCCCGCCTCCACCTCGGCCCGCACCATCCTCACCGCGGGCGTGGTGCTGGCCGTCATGATCCTGCCGATCATCACCGCGATGGCGCGCGACGTGTTCCACCAGACCCCGCAGGGGCACCGCGAGGCAGCCCTGGCCATGGGCGCCACCCGCTGGGAGATGATCCGCCTGGCCGTGCTGCCCTTCGGCAGGTCCGGCGTGATGGGCGGCGCCATGCTCGGCCTGGGCCGCGCCCTGGGCGAGACCATGGCCGTCGCGATGATCCTGTCCCCCTCCCTCATCGTCTCCTGGAACCTGTTGCAGAGCGGCAACCAGACCATCGCCGCGCACATCGCCCTCCAGTACCCCGAGGCCACCGGGTACGGCGTCTCCGCGCTGATCGCCGCCGGACTGGTCCTGTTCGCGATCACCCTCGTCGTCAACATGGGCGCGCGCTACGTCGTGACCCGGGGGAGCAAGGAGTCTTGATGGACACGACGACCACGCAGCCTCCCGGCCCCGAGGCGGGCTCCACCTCGGCCGACCTGCGCCGCGGCTCCCTGCCGCCCCACTTCCCCGCCGCCCTGCTGGCCTCGGCCGCCGCCGTGGTGGCCGGGGTCCTGCTGGCCTTCTCGTCCTTCGGGTTCCTGCTGTGGGGCCTGCTCACCGCGGCCGCGTACGTGGTGATCATCGTGACGGCCTCCGTCCGCGTCGAGGGCGGCCGCAAGGCCAAGGACCGGCTGGTCACCTCGCTGGTCTACCTGTGCTTCCTGCTGGCGATGCTGCCGCTGGTGTCGGTGCTGTGGACGGTGCTGAGCAACGGCATCGTCCGGTTCGACGCCTACTTCCTCACGGTGTCCATGAACGGCGTCCTGCCGAGCATGGACGCGGGCGGCGTGTACCACGCGATCGTGGGCACCCTGGCGATCACCGGTATGGCCACGCTCATCTCGGTGCCCATCGGCGTGATGACCGCCGTGTACCTCGTGGAGTACGCCGAGGGCCGCATGAAGCGGATCATCGTGTTCTTCGTCGACGTCATGACGGGCATCCCGTCGATCGTCGCCGGACTGTTCGTGGTGGCGCTGTGGATGATCCTGTTCGGCCCGGGCCGGACCAACGGGGCGGCGGGCGCGATCGCGCTGGCGGTGCTGATGATCCCGGTCGTGGTGCGCTCCAGCGAGGAGATGCTGCGGCTGGTACCGCAGGACCTGCGCGAGGCCTCCTACGCCCTGGGGGTTCCCAAGTGGCGAACGATCACCAAGGTGGTGCTGCCCACCTCCGCCGCCGGCCTGACCACAGGAATCATGCTCGCCATCGCCCGCGTTATCGGGGAGACGGCTCCCCTGATCCTCACCACGGGGTCGTCCGCGGTGTCGATCAACTGGAACCTGTTCGACGGACAGATGATGAACCTCCCGGTGTTCATCTACTCGCAGGTCCGCATGGGCGGCGCCGTCAACTACGAGAGGGCCTGGGCGGCGGCGCTGACCCTGATCCTGGTGGTGATGCTGCTGTTCTTCCTGGCCCGCATGATCGGCCGCCTGTTCGCGCCGAAGGCCCGTTGACCCCTACACACACCGCCCACGCCCCGCGCGCGGAGCAGATTCACGAGGAACTTCCAGTGGCGAAACGTATCGACGTCTCCGGTCTCCACGTCTACTACGGCGACTTCAAGGCCGTGGAGGACGTGTCGATGACCATCGAGCCTCGGTCGGTGACGGCGTTCATCGGATCGTCGGGCTGCGGCAAGTCCACCTTCCTGCGGACCCTCAACCGGATGCACGAGGTGACCCCGGGAGCCCGCGTCCAGGGCAAGGTGCTCCTGGACGACCTGGACATCTACGGGCCCGACGTGGACCCGGTCATGGTGCGCAGCGAGGTCGGGATGGTCTTCCAGAAGGCCAACCCGTTCCCGACGATGTCGATCTACGACAACGTCATCGCCGGGGCCCGCCTCAACAACCGGCGGATGAGCAAGTCCGAGGCGGACGAGCTGGTGGAGGGTTCGCTGCGCGGCGCGAACCTGTGGGAGGAGGTCAAGGACCGGCTGAACAAGCCCGGTTCGGGCCTCTCCGGCGGCCAGCAGCAGCGGCTGTGCATCGCCCGAGCCACCGCGGTCAAGCCGTCGGTGCTGCTGATGGACGAGCCGTGCTCGGCCCTGGACCCGATCTCGACCCTGGCGATCGAGGACCTCATCCACCAGCTCAAGGAGAACTACACGATCGTCATCGTGACGCACAACATGCAGCAGGCCGCGCGTGTGTCCGACCGGACGGCGTTCTTCAACCTGTCGGCTCCGGGCAAGCCGGGCAAGCTCATCGAGATGGGCGAGACGAACCAGATGTTCACCCGGCCGGAGAAGAAGGAGACCGAGAACTACATCACCGGTCGCTTCGGCTAAACCGCTGCCGTTATCCCTCTGACCAGGGACGACCGGCGATCGGGTGGCCGCTTCGGCTAAACCGCTGCCGTTGTCCCTCTGACCAGGGACGACCGGTGATCGGGTGGCCGCTTCGGCCAAACCGCTGCTAGGGCCCCTGGGACGACCGGTGGGCGAGTGACCGCGGGAGACCGCGCGGACGAGAGAACACGAGGACAGGCGTGACCACACCGCTGGTGATCGACACCGACACCGCGCAGGACGACTGCGTGGCCCTCCTCATCGGGCTGCTGGACCCCGAGGCGGACCTGCGGGCCATCACCATGGTCGCGGGGAACGTCGGCTTCGACCAGCAGGTGCGCAACGCCTTCCTCACCCTCAGCGTGGCCGGTCGCCTGGGCGAGGTGCCCGTGCACCTGGGCTGCCGCCGTCCGCTCGTGCGCCCGTGGGTGAGCGCGGAGAACGTGCACGGCGACGGGTCGGGGGGCCTGTCCATGGACGTCTCCGGGCTGGAGACCGAGCGCGAGCACGCGGCGGACGCCCTCGTCCGGCTGGCCGCGGAGAACCCCGGCGAGCTGTCGATCGTGGCGATCGGACCGCTGACCAACATCGCGATGGCGGCCGCCAAGGACCCCGACTTCGCCCGCAACGTCGGCGCCCTCTACGTCATGGGCGGGTCCAACAACGGCCGCGGCAACATCACCGCCGCCGCGGAGTTCAACTTCTACGTGGACCCGGAGTCGGCCAAGGCCGTGTTCGCGGCGGGCTTCGAGATCACCGTGGTCCCCTGGGACCCGCTGACGCTGCGCCAGGCGGTGTTCGGCCAGGAGCGGCTGGACGCCCTCGCCGCCCTCGGCACGCCGCTGTCGGACTTCTTCGGGCGCGTGTGCGCGGCGACGCTGGAGTTCGACCGCAGCGTGGGCATCGACGGCACCACCCACCCCGACTCCCTGACCGCCGCGGTGCTGCTCCACCCGGATCTGGTGCGCCGCTCCGCGCGGTACCACGTGGACGTGGAGACCGCCGGGGAGCTGACCCGCGGCTACTCGGCCATGTCCTGGGGCGTGCACGGACTGGAGGCGAACGCGACGGTGATCGAGGAGATCGACGCCGACGGGTTCTTCGACCACCTCGCCGGACTGCTGTCCCGGCGCACCGTCCCGAACCGGGCCGTCACCGGCCTGTAGCTTCCGACCTCCGGTCGCCCGGCACCTGACGGACGCATTCTCCGCGCCATGTGCCACGGATCCATAACATCCACACGAACACGGAACACCGGGCCGCCACGCTCATAGCATCGATGCTATGAGCTGGGGTAGCATCGAACTGGAGCCGGAAGTCGAGCTATGGCTGGAGGCGCTGTCTGACGAGGAATGGGCGCAGGCCATGTTCCACCTGGACCTCCTTGAGTCCCGCGGAGTCGGCCTGGGGTTCCCCTACACGAGCCAACTGGACGGCAAGCTGCGGGAACTGCGCTTCTACTGCGGTGGACAGCGGGTGCGCGTCACCTACTACATCGCGGGCGAGCGACGCATCATCATGCTGACCGTGTTCCGCAAGACCCGGGCTCGCGAGTCAGCCGAGGTCAGGCGGGCGACGAGGGCCATGAACGAGTGTGCCCGAGCCGGTCACACCGTCGACGGCGAGGAGGAATGATGAGTACCTCACCGAGAAGGACCCTGTCCGAACTGAAGTCGTCCGAGCGCTTCGACCGGCCCGGGGTCCGGGAGGCCTACGAACTCACCCGGCTGCGTTTCGAACTGGCTGAGACCGTCCGGCTACGGCGGGAGCGGCTCGGCTGGTCCCAGGCCGAGCTCGGACGCCGGGCGGGCATGCCCCAGTCCAGCATCGCCCGTTTCGAACACGGTGGCACGGAGCCGACGCTACCCACACTGGAGCGCATCGCCGAAGCCCTGGGGCTGGTTCTCCGGGTACGCATGGAAACCCCTACGGAACAGGAACCCGACTCCAGCGCCGCGTAGCCGTTGACACCATCCGACGCCGTCCGGCGCACCGTCCCGAACCGGGCCGTCACCGGCCTGTGAACCCGCCCCCTCGGCCCCGGCCGGGACGAGGGGTGTGCGCGGCAGGGCGAGGGGACGCTCCAGCGGCCCCTGGGGGCTTCGGCGTGCGAGGGGGCACCCCGCGCCCGCCGGCGGTCCCCGCGGGGCGGTCCGGGGAGCCTCAGCCGTTCTTGACGACGATGGTCTCCACCGTGTTCGCGACGTGCTCGAACGCGTCCGCGGCGGTCTCCAGCTCCTCTATGACGTCCTTGAGCTTGAGGACCGTCAGGGCGTCGTACTCCCCGCTGAACAGGCGGGCCAGGAGCTTGCGGTAGATGCGGTCGGCCTGGTTCTCCAGCTGGTTGATCTCGATCCAGTACCGGGTCAGGTCCTCCAGCGTGCGCAGGCGGGGCATCGCCTCGGCGGTCAGTTCGGCGGCGCGCTCCAGCACCTCGATCTGGTCGATGATCCCCTTGGGGAGGCGCTCCAGGCCGTACAGGCCGATGAGGTCGACGGCGGCCTCCATGGAATCCATCACGTCGTCCAGGTTCGAGGCCAGACGGTAGATGTCCTCCCGGTGGATGGGTGTCCCCGAGCTCTTGTTGAGGCGTCGCATGATCGCGTGGGTGGCGTCGTCACCCGCGTGCTCGCAGGCACGCATCTTCTCGGTGATGGCCTCGCGGTCGGCTCCGTCACTCATCAGCTCCACCAGCAGGCGAGCCGCGATGACCAGGTTGTTCGCCGAGTCGGTGAACATCTCGTAGTAACTGTCATCACGCGGGCGCAAGCGCAGGCGCACGTCGTTCTCCCGATGGTGCGGTGGTGTTCCTTGGTGGATGTTAAGCGCGTCGGCCAGTTGGTCCGGCGCGGCCGGGCTGGGCGGCGCCGGTCCGGCGCCGAGGGGTTGGGCTGGCACGGCCTTAGTCACCGCTTATTCATCTGGTGGTGCCGCCGCGTGGAACACCCTGGGGGTGCGGGGTCCATCGCAATCCTCCCAATCTCGACAACACCGGGACGGTTCGGGACGCTACCGTGTCCCGCTCCCGCTGGCCAGCGTCGCGCTGAGACAGGAATCACCCAATCGAGCGGAGACCGGTGGACAGTTCCGCCGGGGTTCTTCGATGTCCACCTTCGGTCTATTTGGCCGCAATAACAAGTACCCCCTCCGTTCATCGGGCCGATCACCCGGCCATGCCGCGGTTCGGGCCCGTAGGCTCACCTCCATGCCTTCCGCCCTGAGCGCGAGCGCCGTGCGGCGCCTCCGCGATTCCCTGGACGAACAGCTCTCCGAACTGGGAGAGGCCCCCTTCGAGGGGAACGACGAGGCCGCCGTGGCCGCCTGCGCCGAGGCCGTGCTGCGCGCCGGGGAACCCCTGCGCGCGGCCCTCAAGGCCGCGGTGCGGGGCACCCTGGCGGTGCTCGCCGACCGTGCTCCCGGTCACAGCCTGGAGGTGCGCGTGCCGCCGTACGGCGCCGTGCAGGCCATTGAGGGCCCCCGGCACACCCGCGGCACACCGCCGGGCGTCGTCGAGACCGACCCTCTCACCTGGCTGCGCGTGGCCACCGGCCGCACCCCCTGGGAACAGGCGGTGTCGGAGCACCTGGTGCGGGCCAGCGGCGTGCGCTCCGACCTGTCCGGACACCTGCCCCTGTGGCCGGTACCTCCCCCGGGTGGTGCCCGGCCGACGGCCAGGCACTAAGCTGTGGGTGTGTCGTACTCCGACGGCCGGCTCACCATGGATCTCGATCCGCTCGAACGCGGCCCGCAGGACGCCTGCGGTGTCTTCGGGGTCTGGGCGCCCGGCGAAGAAGTCAGCAAGCTCACCTACTTCGGCCTCTACGCTCTGCAACACCGCGGTCAGGAGTCCGCGGGCATCGCGTTGAGCGACGGGGAACGGATCGTCGTCTACAAGGACATGGGACTCGTCTCCCAGGTCTTCAACGAGGCGACCCTGGACTCCCTGCGCGGCCACCTCGCGATCGGCCACTGCCGCTACTCCACCACCGGGTCGCCGGTGTGGGAGAACGCACAGCCGACCTTCTACACGGCGCGCGAGGGGGGTCTGGCGCTCGGCCACAACGGCAACCTGATCAACACCCCGGAACTGGCGGCGATGCTGCCCGACACGCGCCGGGGGGCCACCACCGACACCGAGGTCCTCACCAACCTGCTGGCCGAGCGGGCCAGGAGCGGCAGTTCCGTGGAGGACGCCGCCCTCGAACTGCTCCCGCAGGTCAGGGGCGCCTTCTCCCTGGTGTTCATGGACGAGGACACCCTGTACGCGGCGCGCGATCCCCAGGGCATCCGCCCGTTCGTGCTGGGCCGCCTGGGCGAGACCTCCGGCGCGGGCGGCTGGGTGGTCGCCAGCGAGACCGCCGCCCTGGACATCGTGGGCGCCAAGGTCGTGCGCGAGATCGAACCGGGCGAGCTCCTCACCATCGACGAGCGCGGGGTCCGCTCGCGGCGCTTCGCGCCCGCCCGCCGCAAGGGCTGCCTGTTCGAGTACGTCTACCTGGCCCGCCCCGACACCACCATCGCGGGCCGCAACGTCAACTCCACCCGTGTGGAGGTGGGCCGCCGCCTGGCCAGGGAGCACCCGGTGGAGGCCGACCTGGTCATCCCGGTGCCCGAGTCCGGCACGCCCGCCGCGGTCGGCTACGCCGAGGCCAGCGGCATCCCCTTCGCCCAGGGCCTGGTGAAGAACTCCTACGTGGGGCGCACCTTCATCCAGCCCAGCCAGACCCTGCGCCAGCTGGGCATCCGGCTCAAGCTCAACCCGCTGCGCGACGTCATCGAGGGCCGCCGCCTGGTGGTCGTGGACGACTCCATCGTGCGCGGCAACACCCAGCGGGCCCTGGTGCGGATGCTGCGCGACGCGGGCGCCGCCGAGGTGCACGTGCGCATCTCCAGCCCGCCCGTGCTGTGGCCCTGCTACTACGGCATCGACTTCGCCACGCGCGCCGAGCTCATCGCGGCGAACATGTCCGTGGACGAGATCGCCGCCTCGGTCAACGCAGACTCCCTGGCCTACGTGGACCTCGACGAGCTCATCGCCGCGTCGGAGGTGCCCAAGGACAACCTGTGCCGGGCCTGTTTCGACGGCGTGTACCCGATCGAGGTGCGCGACGACGCCCGGGGCAAGTACCTGCTGGAGAAGTCCTGCGGCACGCCCGAGGGATCGACGCTGGCCACCAGCGACAAGTAGTCCGCCGCCGGGCCCGCACGGGCCCGCGCGGCGGCTCCGCCGTGCCCTGGGAGGGGAGGCGGGGACCGCACCACCAAGCGACACAGCACAAGGAGAACTGGCGTGGCAGCCGAAAGCACGGGGACGTCGGGCGCGTACGCGGCCGCCGGGGTGGACATCGCCGCCGGCGAGCGCGCCGTCGACCTGATGAAGCGCCACGTGGCGCGCACCCGCAGGCCCGAGCAGGTGACCGACGCCAGCGGCTTCGCGGGCCTGTTCCGGCTCGACACGAACAAGTACAAGGACCCGGTCCTGGCGACCTCCACCGACGGCGTGGGCACCAAGGTGATGCTCGCCCAGCAGATGGACCGGCACGACACGATCGGCATCGACCTGGTGGCGATGGTCGTCGACGACCTCGTGGTCAGCGGCGCCGAGCCCCTGTTCATGACCGACTACGTCGCCTGCGGCGCGGTGGTGCCCGAGCGCATCGCCGAGATCGTCGGCGGCATCGCCGAGGGGTGCCACCAGGCGGGCTGCGCGCTGGTCGGCGGTGAGACCGCCGAGCACCCGGGCGCCATGGAGCCGGACGAGTACGACCTGGCCGGTGCGGGCACCGGCGTGGTGGAGGGCGACGCGATCCTGGGCCAGGACCGGGTCCGCGAGGGCGACGCCGTCATCGCGATGGGCTCCTCGGGCCCGCACTCCAACGGCTACTCGCTCGTCCGCAGCATCGTGGACCGGGCGGACCTGGACCTGTTCGCGCACGTCCCCGAGCTGGACGGGGTGCTGGGCGAGGTGCTGCTCACCCCGACCCGGGTGTACGCCAAGGACTGCGTGGCGCTGACCGCGGCCGTGGAGGTGCACGCCTACGCGCACATCACCGGCGGCGGGCTGGCGGCCAACCTGGCGCGCTCCCTGCCCGACCACCTGGACGCGGAGTTGGACCGCTCCACCTGGGCGCCCGCCCCCGTGTTCGGCTACCTGGCCGACAAGGGGGGCGTGGGCCGGGAGGACATGGAGGCCACGTTCAACATGGGTGTGGGCATGGCGGCGGTCGTCGCGGCGGACGACGCCGAACGCGCCCTGCGGCTGCTGTCCGACCGCGGCGTCCCGGCCTGGCGGCTGGGCACGGTGACGGCCGGTTCGGGACGGGCCGTCCTGACCGGCGAGTACCGCGGCGCGTGAGGAGCGGACGCGAACATAGCCGGTGCGAACCACCGCAGTGGTTCGCACCGGCTATATCCACCTGTCCGCTACGGCTCCCGGGTCCGGGAGCCGTGACCGCCACAGGTCAGCGGTTGTTGTCCGAGCGACCTGAAGGTCTCGGTATGCCGGGTACCAGTCCTACCGGGTACCGGTCCTGCTGGGCACCGGCGCTGCCGGGTACTCCGGGTACTACTTGTCCGAGTCCGAGTACTTGTCGGCAAGATCCGCGTAGCGGTCGACCAGGTCGTCGTGAGAATCCACGTAGGAATCATCCGGACCCGACGGCCCGGAGGGAGACCCCTCGTCCTCAGCGACACCCAGCTCCGACCGCAGCCGCTCAAGGTCGGTCCCGCCGGAGCTGTACTTGAGCTTCCGGGCGACCTTCTGCTGCTTGGCCTTGGCTCGGCCGCGCCCCATTGGCTCGACCCCCTCAACGATTGGGTTCCGACGAACCCCAGATCACTTACAAACCCGCACTATCGGGCTGACGGCCGTCAAACGCGACTGACGACAGGCGCCAGCTTACGTACACACACAACCGTACCTGGTCGGCCCCCGTCGTGCCTACGCCACCCGGGTGTGACGGATGTGGTGAGCGCACGTAACGGCGGCCGCACAGGCTATCCGTGGTGAGTGCCACAGACAACGATATGTGCCACGATGCGTTCGTGCTGCCCTACACCGCCTATCTCCGCGTCTACCAGCCGATCAACGCCTTCTCTCCGTACGAGCGCGGTTACTGGGAGGAGTACGCCGCCTCCCCCGACCGGCCCCGGCGGATCAACGCGCTGGCGGCGGAGCACGCCGAGAGCCTGAGCCGCCTGGTGGCCACGCCCCCGGTGGTGGCGCCGGCCGAGGAGAGCCGCAACGCCTACCTGCGGCGGGTGAACGAGCGGCTGTACGTCTGCCCCTGGCAGACCCGGCTGCGCTCGTGGCGGGCCTTCACGGAGTTCACCAGCACGATGCCGGTGGGGGTGAGCACGGCGTTCGTGCCCGTGGACGAGGCGGAGCGGGCGGAGGAGGAGTACCGCGAGTGGCGGGACTCGGGCGCGCTGGCGCGGCCGGGGATCCTGTCGAGCAACTGGACCGTGCCGATCCCCTGGTTCGTGCCCTTCGAGGCCCAGGAGCGGTGCCTGGTGCTGTCGGCGAACTCCACCCGGACCCTGCTGTACCTGACGCGGACCTCGCTGGCCCTGAGGCGGCTGGAGCAGACGGCGGCGGTGCTGCGGGAGCACATCGGCGAGCACGCGGTGTCGGCCGCCACCGAGCAGCTGACGGACTGGCTGACGCTGACCGCGCACCCCGACTCGCTGCTGGAGCTGGACTACGGCGGGCTGCCGCACCTCCTCAGCGACGACCACCTCGGCGAGGACCACTCGGTGGCGGAGGTGGCGGGGGCGATCGAGGCCCTGGCGACGGGGGACGGCCGACGCGTGGTGGAGCTGCGCGAGAGGCTCACGCGGCGCTGGAGGTCGGTACGCGCACTGGAGCACGCCAACTGAGGGTTACGGTGTGACCACGTTTTCATGGACACCCACCGCCTTCTGTCGTCATCCGACAGGGCGGACACGTGCGCGCCACGCCGGTTACCAACCTGGTACACCAGGTTTCTCTCCCTTCCTCCGCCGTCTTTTCGCACGTGACAAGGGTGCGAGCCCGGACGTCGTCCGCGCACGACATCAAGAGTCGTGAAACTGGGCATAACGCCCGATAGGGATCGGCGTAGACTGTAGCCAAACGATCACAGAGCGCACCCTCAGTAACCAGGAAACCCTTGTCACGCGGGGAATCCGCGCGACCCGACCGTCAGCCGAAGCACACGGCGCCCCTCCCCCGCCGGTCCGCCTCCTCCCCCGCACGCGAACCGCCCACCGAGGGCCAAAGGCTCCACCACGCTCCACAGAGCCGGGTTTCGGTCAGGCAGCCGTAACACTTCGGGCACTCCGCATCGAGAAAAACGAGGCCGGAGAACGAAGTTTTGACCGAATACGCCACATGCCACTAAACGTGTCGCTAGAATCACTTAGCGTGACGCGGCCACGGGCGGCTTTCTTTGGCCTCCCACGTGCAAAGTTGCTTGGAGTGGTCGTACAATCACCTCGGGTGATGCCAATATAGACCTAGAGGGAATATTGGACATCCGGGCCAAGTGCCAGGATTAAGGCTCAAGGATCGGCACACAGATCCAGGAGGAGAGGCCGTACACATGTCAACTCGCACGCCCGAGGCGGAGCCCCTGTTGACCCCCGCCGAGGTTGCCACCATGTTCCGTGTGGACCCCAAGACCGTGACACGCTGGGCGAAGGCGGGCAAGCTGACCTCGATCCGCACCTTGGGCGGACACCGCCGCTACCGCGAGACCGAAGTCCGCGCCCTGCTGGCCGGAATCCCCAGCCAGCGTACGGAGTGATCTCCCCTGTCTGCGCCGATTCCGGGGGGAACGGTCGGACGGGCTCCGGCCGCTGAAAGCGGCTGACAAAGGTCGAGGGCGGGTCTTCCCACAGGAGGCCCGCCTTCCGCGTGTCCGGGCGCCGAGGGGCGGCGGGCACGGGCGCTCCCCCGGACGGGACCTCCGCCCGGGGCCGTGTCCGGACACCCGGCGAAGCCGGGCACGCGGTGAAGCCGGGCAGGCGGATGTCCGGGCACGCGGTGAAGCCGGGCGGCGGGCCGGAGGGCGCCGGCTAGAAGTCCTCGATCCGGTCGTCCATGGCGGTGGTGCGGTCGCGGGCCAGGAAGGTGGCGGCCGCGCCTCCGCCGACCGCCACCACCGCGGCGGTGATCAGCGCGGCGAGCGAGCTGCCCGTGGTCGCCAGGCGGTTGTCGTCCCCGGCGGCCTCCTCCGGCCGCGGCGACTCCTCCTCGGGGTCGCCCTTGTCGCCCGGGGAGGGCGGGGTGGTCGCGGCGTAGGTGGACCCGAGCGCCCACGCGTCGGCGAAGTCCACCGCGAAGCCCCTCTCCTGGCCGACCTCTCCGACCTGCACCCACACGGTCATCCAGCTGCGGCTCCCCCGCCCGTCCCAGTCCTCGTCCCGGTCCTGGAAGGTGGTCTCGTTGGCCTCGAAGCGGATGCGGACGGGCACCTCCAGGGCCACGTCCCCGTCCTCGTCGAAGACCTCCAGGACCTCCGCCACCACGGTCCCGTCAGCGTTCTTGCCCAGCGGCCCGGCGGAGACGCCGAACGCGGTCAGGTCGCCGTGCGCGAAGGTCGTCTCGGTCACGCCGTCGTACCCGGCGGTGGCCGTGGCGGTCACGTCCGCGAGGGTGAACTCCACGGCGTTGCCGTCCGCGGACACCGTCTCGGCGGCGGTCCCGTCCAGGAGGAGCACGTCCCCGGCCGCGCTCGGGGAGGAGCCGGAGGGGCTGGGGGACGCGCCCTCCTCCGGTTCGTGCCGGGGGGCGTCGGAGGGCTCCTCGCTCGCCTGGGCCGCGTCCTGGTCCCCCGTGTCCGCGGGGGTGTCTCCGCCGTCCCCGGAGCCCCCGTTCGCGGTTCCCCCGTCGGCGGGGTCCCCGCCCGAGGGGGCCCTGTCGTCCGCGCCGCCACCCGCGCCGCCCGTGCCGTCGCCGCCGGTGCCGTCCGGCGAGGGCTCGTCCCGGAAGGGGATGTCCTCCGAGGACGGTTCGGCCTCCGGGGAGGGGGACGGCGGCGCGGAGGGCTCGGGCAGGTCCACCTCCGGCGGCACGTCGATCAGCCCCTGGGCGGCGAGGTCGGCGACCTCCATCCGGAAGGATGCGGTCCGCACGGTGGAGGCGGCGCGCGCGCTGTCGGCGTCGACCACGGTGTGGCTCTCGCCGTCGATCTCCAGGTAGGCGGCCATCGGCCCGAAGAGGTCCTCCGCCGCGGCGCTGCCCTCGGTCTCGCCGCCGAAGCCGGTGGCGGTGGAGTAGCCGGTGACCACGTCGCCGTCGGCCACCCAGGCCTGTGCGTTGCCCCAGACGAGCTGATCGGCGGCGGCGGGGAGCGCGGGCACGGCGCCCAGCACTCCGAGAGCGACGAACAGGACGCCGCCGCGGACGAGGCGGCGCGCGGTCAGCTTGGCGGGAGACACCACAACACTCCTGTTGTATGCGGGGGATGTCCGACCCTGGGGTCGGCCCGTGACCGCCGCGAACGGCGGACAGGGTTGCCGGACCGGCCTGAGAGGACCGGTCGCGGTGTGCGGGGTGGATCGTGTCGGGGCCTTCCCACCCCGGGAAGGTGACTCTGTGTCGGGCGGTGTGTGCGGGCGCCCTACGGCGAGCCTAACCTCTGGATCACGAAACGGAAACCGTTCGCCGTGGGCCGATCGGCCGGTGCGCGGACACCGGCCACCGGTCAACGGAGGCCGCCGCCGCGAAGTTCCGGGCGCCCCGGGAGGCAGCGGAAGCGGTGCCGGACGGAAGGCTCCGGACAACGGAAGCGGCCCCGGGGAACGTGTCCCCGGGGCCGGGTCGGCTCAGCCGACGCCAAGCGCGTGCTTAGCCCTCGCTGGTCTCCGCGGCGGAGTCAGCGGTGTTCTTCTTGCGGCGCGCGAAGTACGCGGCCAGACCGCCACCGGCGGCGATCGCGGCACCGGCCGCGATCAGACCGGCGATCGGGCTGCCGGTCTGGGCCAGGGACTCGGCGTTCTCCAGCTTCTCCGGCTGCGGCTTCTTCTCGGTCTTGTCCTCGGGGTGGGTGGGCGCGGGCTTGTCGTCGCCGTCGTCACCGCCGTTGTCGCCGCCTCCGTCGCCGATCTCGGCGGCACCGACGCTGGCGAGGCTCTCGGCCAGGTCCACGTAGTAGAAGGGGGCCTCGGCGCCGTCGACGGTGAAGGTCACCGCGAAGCCGGTGTAGGCGTCGTTCCAGGTGACGCCGTTCTCCTCGTCGGCGTACTCCTCGACGTACTCGTACGACTCCAGGTCGATCAGGACGGCGACCTGCTCGCCGCTGTCGAGGGTGACGACCTCGGGGTAGGAGATGTCGGCGACGTCGGCGCTGTGGGAGACCTCGCCGTCCCAGCTCTGGGTGGTCGTGGTGGTCACACCCGACAGGGTGGCGTCGAGGACGATCTCGTCCGAGCCGCTGACCAGCTCGGTGCTCTCCTCGTCCAGGACCAGGGTCTCGGCCTCGGAGGCGGGGTCGGTCTCGGGGGCCGGGCTGGTCTCCGGCGCCTCCGGGGCGTCGGTCTCGCCGCCGCTACCCTCGCCGCCGGTCTCGCCACCACCGGTGTTCTCGTCACCGCCGGTCTCACCGCCGTCGGCGCCCTCGCCGCCGGTACCGCCGTCCTCGGGCTGACCGTCGTCGACGCCGGGCTCGGTCTCCTCGCCCTCGGGGGCCGGGGACTCCTCGGCTTCGGTCTCCCCGGTCTCCTCCGTGGCCTCGGGCTCCTCGTCGAGGTTGTCCTCGACGATCTCCTCCACGTCGGAGACGGTGATCTGGAGACGGGCGGTGTCCACGGTGGCCGTGGCGGTGACGCCGTCACTGCCGACCGTGGCGCTGCTGGTGCCGGAGAAGGTCAGCCAGTTGCCGACGGAACCGGAGTAGCTGTTGGTGGTCGTGCCGTCGTAACTGACGGCGACGCCCTCCCAGTTGCCGACGGAGGCGTAGGCCCAGCCGTAGTACTCGGTCTCGGCCGCGGCGGGGAGAGCCGTGGCGATGCTGAGCGCGCCGAGAGCGGCGAAAGCCGCTCCGCCCTGGAGAATGCGGCGCGCGGTAACGCGAGTGTTCTTCAAGTCAATCCTCTTCGGATCGGCCGCAGTCCGCACTGGTCAGACTGCTCTGGATACGCGCGCCACCGGCCGACTGCGGGGGGAGTCGTGGGAACACAGGGCGCGAACCAGGATCGGATGGGGGATGGCGGGAGCACACAGAAAGCTCACTGCCAGCGGAAACAGGAGGGCGCGGTCGCGACCACCGGACGGAGGGGGCGCGGGAACCGGGCCGTGGAGTACTTCCGATTTCCTAACCCAGACCTTACCTCCCCACAAAGGACAAATTCCCCCGCAGCCCATCACGAAAAGATCACAGAGAAAGACTTCCTCACTCTGAGCGACACCGCAATTATCTGTGGAAGTTTTTCTCGGAACCGGTAAACCGAACACCGTATGTCGCGTCTTACAAAGGAAGCGCGTCCCCGGGGAATGCCTTTGACCCGCCCATGGGCGTACGACCCGGGTGGCGGGCGGCACACCCCCGGGCGGGGCCCGTTCCCGTCAGCCGCGGCCTCCCCCGCGCCCGCGCTCCTTTCCCCCGCGCCCCACCGCCGGACGCCCGGGGTGACGCCCGGGTCCCCGGAGCGGCTAGGTTGTGGGCATGCCCGTCTCCGCACCATCAGGGCCCCGGAGCCGCGCCACCCGCGCCCTGCCACTCGCCTCCGTCCTCCTCCTCACCGCCGTCGCCTGCTCGACGGCGCCCGGGGCGCCCCCCGGCAGCGACCCCACCGCCGCCCTCCCCCTCCCCGGACCGCAGGACGGTGACGACCGCGAGGCCCCCGGGGGCGGGGATCAGGAGGGCCCGCCTCCGGGCCAGGGCCCCCTCGGCGACAGCGTCGTGGTCATCGACCCCGGCCACAACGGCGGCAACGCCGCCGCCCCCGACGAGATCAACGCGATGGTCCCCGCCGGACCGAACGAGAAGGCCTGCGACACCGTCGGCACCGAGACCGCGAGCGGCTACGCCGAGCACGAGTTCAACTGGCAGCTGTCCGTGCTGGTCAAGGAGAGGTTGGAGGCCGACGGCGCCACGGTCGTCCTCACCCGCGAGGACAACGGCGGGGTCGGGCCGTGCATCGACGAGCGCGCGGGCATCGGCAACGAGGAGGGGGCCGACGCGGCCGTGTCCCTGCACGCGGACGGCGGACCCGAGACCGGTCGCGGGTTCCACGTGATCATGCCGGGCGAGGTCGAGGGCTTCACCGACGACATCACCGAGTCCTCCCGGCTGCTCGGTGAGGACATCCACCGCGCGTACCTGGAGGGGAGCGGTGTCCCCACCGCCGACTACCTCGCGGACGAGGGCCTGGACGTGCGCACCGACCTGGGCGGGCTGAACATGTCCGACGTGCCCAAGGTGTTCCTGGAGACGGGCAACATGCGCAACCCCGAGGACGCGGCGCTCATGGAGGACCCCGCGTGGCGGGAGCGGGCCGCCGACGCCATCGCGCAGGGCCTGGCCCTCTACCTCATGCGGGGCTGAGGGAGGGCGGACGGCGCGACCGCCCCCCGCGCCCACCGGTTCCCGGCCTTCCCCGGAGCCGTCCCCCTGTCTCGTCCCGGACCTCGCGCGGCCCCCGCGCCCATGACGACGTGTCCGCGCCGGACCGCCCGGGGCGTCCACACCCGGCCACAGTGCCCGCCGCTGTGGCGGAGGCCGCTTCCCCGCGGGCATAATGCGCCCATGACATCCCCTGCCCCGCGTCCCTTCCCCTTCCCCGGTTTCGACATCGTCCTGCGCGGCTTCGACCGCCACCAGGTGGAGGACCTCGTCCTCCGCGCCTCCTCCACACTGACCGCCCTCACCGGCGGCCCCGTCCTCATCGACGAGGACGGGCGGGCCCTCGACCGGCCCTCCGCGCCGGCGCCCGACCCCATCACCTCCGCGGAACTGGCCGACGCACCGGTGGACCTGGTCCTGCGCGGGTACGACCGTTCCCAGGTGAAGGACCTCCTGTCCCGCCTCGTGGAGCTGCTGGCCGAGGCCGAATCACACACGACCCGGGGATAAGACAGCCCTGCGAACCTCGTCTTCTGCACAATGGGGACCATGCCTCTGACACCGGCGGACATCCGCGAAAAGAAGTTCCACACGGTGCGTCTGCGCCCGGGGTACAACGAGGAGGACGTCGACGCGCTCCTCGACCGGATCGAGGCGACGCTCGTCGCCCTGGAGGGCGGCCCGAGCACGGGCGCGCTCATCACGGCCGACGAGGTGCGCAACTCCCGGTTCCGCACCACCAGACTCAGTCCGGGCTACCGGGAGGACGAGGTCGACGACTTCCTCGACGTCGTGGTCGCCGACCTGGCCGGTCGCGGCCTCGGCCGCGCCCGGGACCAGTCGCCTCCCCGCTCCGGTGCGGCGGGCGCCTCCGCGCGGCCGCGGCACCAGCGGCCCGACCCCGACGCGAGCCCGGACGCGCCGCGGCGGCAGGAGGAGGGCCCGCCCCGGCCGCCGCGGCGTTCCGGGATGACCCCGAGGGACGTCCGGGAGAAGCAGTTCGCCACCACCCGGCTGACCACGGGCTACAACGAGCAGGAGGTCGACGACTTCCTGGACCGGGCCGAGTTCACGCTGGACGTCCTCCAGCAGGGGCGGCCGGACCGGGCCACGCTCACCGCCGCCGAGGTGGAGCGGATCCAGTTCAGCACCACGCGCGCGCGGCCGGGGTACGACCCGGCGCAGGTGGACCACTTCCTGGACCTGCTCGCCGAGGAGCTGCGCGGGTACGAGCAGCCGCACTGACGGTGACTCCGGGTGAGGGTCCCGGGCGGAGCGGCGGGCCGCGGACCGCGTACGAACCGGGCCGCGGCGACGGCCCCGGACGCGTTCGCGCCTGTCGGGCCGGGGTGGAGGGGCCACCGGCCACGGACACGCCGTAGCGCACACTCCCCATCTTCAGGACAGCGGAAAGTAATATTTGGACACAGGAAGTAGTCATCCCCCCGCTGTCCCGCAGACCGCGACCCGAGGGGAGGCAGGATGTCCCACGCGATGCCGCCGGAGGGGCGCGCCACCGCGTGTCCGGCGCACGACGCGCCCCGCCGCTGCTCCGACGCCGACGCAGGCCCCAGAACCCGTTCCAGGGAGGGGTTGCGGGTGCTCGGCGCCGACGAGGAGGTCGTCCCGGCCTCCGCCCACCCGTGGGAGGCCCCGCTCCTGGCCGCGTGCGTGGGCGCCACCCTGCTGACGGCGGCGGGACTGGCCCACGCGGTGTGGTCGCTGTCGGGGTCGTGGCTGTGGGCGGTCGCCGCCCTGGCGGTAGTGCCCGCCGTGTACTGGCAGGCGCGGGGACTGCTGTACGCCCGGCGCAGGGCGGAGTCGGTGAAGATCTCGCCCACGCAGTTCCCCGAGGCGCACCGGATGGTGGTGGCGCTGGCCGCCGAGACGGGGCTGCCCCGGACGCCGGAGGCCTACGTGCGGGTGGGGCCGCGCCGCTGGGGGACCGACGCCGCCGGGCACGGGCTGCGCCGGTACCTGGTCCTGTCGGACGACCTGTTCGGCCCGTGCGGCCGGGTCCGCGACCCCGAGGCGCTGGCCTTCCTGGTCGCGCACCAGCTGGGGCACGTGGCGGCGGGGCACACCGGTTTCTGGCGGCGGACGGCGGCGCTGGGCGGGGAACTGGTCCCGGGGCTGGGGGCCGCGCTGTCGCGGGCCATGGAGTACACGGCCGACAACCACGCCTACGCGCACGTCCCCGAGGGCGCCCACTCGGTGCGCGTCCTCGCCGGGGGCGGCAACCTGTACACGCGGGTGAACATGGGCGAGATGGCGGACCGCGCGCGCACCGACCGGGGCTGCTCGCTGCTGCTCTACCACCTGCTGACCCGCCGACCGGGCAACACCCGCCGCATGGCCGCCCTGCGCGACCGCACCCGGCGCGGCCGGATCTTCCTCTAGGCCGTACCTTCCGGGCCCCGCTCCCGCCCGCCCGGCGGGGTCCGCTCGACGGCGCCGGGCGGGCTCCGGATCAGTTCCAGTGGCGGCGCATGGTCCAGCGGTCGGAGGCGAGATCGCGGGTGATATCGATGATGCTCGGCTCCCCCGTGTCGGACTCGGCCGAGACGCGGAGCAGGTGGACCTGCGTGGCCGGGACGCCGGGCGTGCCCGGGCGGGCGGGCCAGTCCCCGATGACCCTGCGCACCCGGTAGGCGCGGCCGCGCCAGGTGAACTGGGCGGGGGTCCCGCCCTCGGTGGAACGGACGTCGATCTGCTCGTTCAGAAGACTCACCCCGCTAGATTACCGAACACCAGTTCGAACAAGTCAAGCGTTTCCGGTCCGTGTCGGGGCCCCGCCGGCGACGGCGGGTCAGTCCGCCCAGGACCGGTCGTACTCGGGGTGGTTCCGGTACACACCGGCGAGGTACTTGACCGCCAGCCGCCAGGCCAGCAGCTCCGACCAGGGATCGCCGCCGTCGCCGCGCCGGGCCTCGGGGAGGGTGCCCGCGGCGTCGGGGGCCACGAGGGGTTCGAGGCCGCGCATGCCCGCCCGGTGGGCCTCGACGTACCCGCGGACGATCTTGCGCTTGGCCGCGACCTCCGCCAGCGCCCGGTCACGGCCGCGGGTTCCCGCGGGGACGGCCTCCGACGCGCGCTCGTCCTCGTCCAGACGCGCGTTGAGGAACTCGACGATGGTCAACGGACAACTCCCATCCTGTCCACCACTGCCCCGCTGCTCGGTGCAGGACCCGTACCCGCGCCGGGCCGCCCCGGCGACGGTCCGGCGCGGAGCGGGGCTCCTCCGTCCGGTTCCGGCCACGGGCCCCGCTCCTGCCGTTCGCCACCCGCGCCCCGCACCCGCCCGCGGGCGCACGCGCACCACGTTCCCGGGCCTCACGTCGGGTCGCAGCCCTCGAACTGGGGCACGCTCGTCACGACCTGGAGGCCGGTCCTGCCGAACCAGTGCTCCAGCAGCTCCTCAGCGGTATCGTCCTGGTACATCTGGCTGATGGCCCTGTTGACGGCCTCACAGGCGCGCACGTCTCCGTGGGGCAGGCCGACGCCGTACTTCTCGTCGGTGAAGGGCTTGTTGAGGAGCCGGAAGGCGTTGGGCTCCTCGGCGAGGAACCCGGCCAGGATCAGGTTGTCGGTGGAGACGGCCTCCACCTCCCCCTCGCGCAGGGCGTCGATGCAGGCTCTGTAGCTGGTCTTCTCCCTCTGCTCGACGTCGATGCCCAGGCCCTCGCTGATGCGGGCGAGGGAGTTGGACTCCTTCTCGTAGCAGACACGGTCGCCCTCCAGATCGCGCACCCTCCAGATGTCGGTGTTCTCGGCGCGCACCAGCACGTCCTGCTTGGCCACGTAGTAGGGGCCGCCGAAGGTGACCTCGGTCTTACGGGCGGGAGTGATGGAGTAGGTGGCCACGACCATGTCCACCTCGCCGCTGATCAGCTTCCTCTCGCGGTCGGCGGAGGCGATGCCGACCACCTCCACGTCCTCGGAGGCGAAGCCGAGCCTGTTGGCGATGTAGAGGGCCACGTCCACGTCGAAGCCCGTGAGGTCGCCCTCGTGGTCCTCCATCCCCAGGCTGGGCTGGTCGGCCTTGACTCCGATGGTCAGCGTGTCTGCGTCGAGAACCGACTCCTCCTCGCCCAGCACCGCGGAGCAGGCGGGCAGCCCGGTCACCGCCGCGGCTGCCAGGGCGGCCGCGGCGGCGGCGCGCCGGTGTCGAAACCTCATCGGCCTGTACCTCGTCTCTCGGGGGGGGCGGATCCAGGTGGGGGTGAACTCGGGGCGGGAGGCCGGACTCAGCGGTACTCGGCCAACCGGGGTCGGACCCCGAGCACAACCAGGGCCAGTAGGAGGGCCGTCGCGGCGGGCAGCAGCCACGTCCAGGGAGCGAGCGCCGCTTCACCGCGCGCGATGCCCTGGTCGAACGCGCCCTTGTGCAGGCCGAACAGCTCCGACAGCGCGTTCTCGTAGACCTCGAAGGCGCCCGTGGGCTGTGCGACGTCCACGCGGATGTCGACAGCCTCTGCCAGGTCGTCGTTCTCGGCGGCCGAGCGCAGCTCCCGGTCCTCGGCCTGGAGCGCGCTGTAGGACTCCAGCACCTCGGCGAGCGCGTCCTCTTGGCCGGGCAGCAGCGCGTCCCGGTCCTGGGCCCGCTGTCCCAGGTAGCCGAGCGGGCCCGGGTCGTCCTCGCGATCGCCCCCCGCCGGCTCCGGCGGATCCGGGTAGGCGGCGACCACGCCATCGATCGCCGTGTAGTACTCCTCCAGGTTGTCAGCCGGGCGGTACAGCACCTGCTGCGCCCGTTCGAAGTAGACCTGTCGGTAGTTGTCGGCCTGGTAGTTGTCGTCCGTGTCCTGGACGAGCAGGTAGCGGCTCTGGTCCGCCTGCATGTCGGTGGAGATGGCCCCGGCCCGGGACAGCGCCATGGCCGCGTCCAGCCCCTCCTCCTTGGCCTCGCGCTGGTGCCCGCCGCTGACGGTCAGGACGAGGACCACCCCGCCGGTGAGCAGGACGGCGACCGCCGTGGCGGCCAGCAGCGGCGCGCTGAACCGGCGCCGGAACCGCACGCGCAGGTACAGCTGGAGGCCGAGCAGCACGGCGACGGCGACCACACCGGACGCCCCCACCCACAGCATGCCGAGCACGACGGAGGACTGCCCCGCCTCGTGGTTGGCGCGCACGTCCGCCGACGCGTTCAGCCCCAGGTTGAACGCCTTGGGCAGCAGTTCGGTGTGCATCAGCGACGTGGCCTCGCGGTAGGCCTCCAGAGCCGCCTCGTCCACCTGACCGGACGGGGCCCGCGCCTCGTCGTTGAGCACCTGCGCCTGGCTGGCGAGCTGCTCGTAGGCGCCCATCCCGTCCTGGACCGCCTTGACGTTGGGCCCTTCCACCTCGTCGCCCTCGGTCAGCGAGGCAGCCTGAAGCAGGGCCTCGTTGGCCCGCGCCCGGCTGGCCTCGTACCGCTCCAGGGCGTTCTCGCGGTCCGCTCTCAGGTCGTGGTCGGTACCCATGAGCAGTACGTCGGCCACGCGGGCGTCCATGTCCGCGAGCGCCAGGTACAGGTCGGTGGTGGCCAGTGCCTGGGGTCCGGCGTCGTCCCCGAGCACGCGCAACCCGTCTTGGGCCTGGCCGAGGGCGGCGGCCGCCGAACCGAACAGCCCGAGGACGGCCAGCACGCACACGGAGGACAGCAGCCACACCCGGGCCGGGGTGGTGCCGGCCCAGCGGCGGAGTCCGGAGGCCCGTTCACGGGCGCCGGACCCGCCCCGCCCGCGTCGGGGCGGGCGGGCGCCCTCACGGTCGGACGCCGGGGCCCGCGGGGGCTCGCCGCCCGGTACCGCGGGGAGCGCGCCGTGCGGGGCGTCCGGAGGACTGGTTCCGGTCCCGTGCGGGGCCCGGTCGGGGGTGGGGGGCGTCAACGGGGTTCACCCCTTCTGGAGGATGATGACGGTCCATGCGCCGACGTAGATCCGGTCGCTGTCATTCAGGGGAACCTCCACGTTGGGGGCGATGGGGTTGGCGGTCCCGTTGACCGTGGTGCCGTTGGTCGAGCCCGGGTCGAGGATGGACCAGGTGCCGTCGGGCTTGGCGACGAGGATCGCGTGGACGTGGGAGATGGCCGGGTCGCCGCCCGGACCGCCCAGGTCGATCTCGGGGGTGAAGCCGCGCGTGGCGCTGCGCCGTCCGATGTGCACCCTGTCCCCGGTGAGCGGCACCCGGCGCTGCGCGCTGCCCTTGGGGAAGGAGATCTGGTCGGGGTCGAGCATGCCCTGGTGGACCATGTACTGGTAGTAGGCGGGGTCGGCGACGACGACCGCGCGCCAGCGCGCTCCCGCCCGCCCTTCGTCGGCGCGGGCGCGCCGGTGGTCCTCGGAGCGCGAGGCGAAGTCGTATCCGCACTCCTCGCAGAACCGGCCCGCGCGGTAGGTGCCGCACTCGGGGCAGGGACCTCCCCTGGGCGGGGCCACCGGACGCGGCGGCGCGGGGGGCCGCGCCGGGGCCACGGGGGGCGTGGGCGGTGTCGGATGGCGCTGCGACGGGGGCCGCGACGCGGGGGAGTAGGCCTGGAGGCGCAGCCCGCAGACGTCGCAGAAGTCGGTCGCCGTGGAGCGGTGCCCGGAAGGGCAACTCGGCATGGGTCCCTCCTACCCGGGTGTGGGGGCACCGCCGGTGTCCGGCCCGCTCTGCCGCGGCCGGGTCCGTACGGTCCGGGTCGAGTTGGTGTCCAGGGTCATCTCGTCGACCTTGCTGACACCGGGCTTGAGCCGGACGGTTCCGGTGACGGGGTCGGCCACGTCGACGACCCTGCCGAGGAGCCTCGCGGTCTCCTCGTTGCCCGACTCGTGGGCGAGTGCGACGGCGCGGCCGAGCCGCGTGGTGGCGGTGTCGTCGTCGCCGTCGCGACGGGCCGCGAGCCCGTCCTGGATGGCCCGGGCCAGTTCGACCTGGCCGGTGTAGTGGGCCACGCGGGGGTTGATCTCGGTGGCGAGGGCCTCGTCGGCGGTCCACTCCGCGAGGATGTTGCCCGAGGCCAGGATTTGGTCCTCGGCCCCGGCGGTCCCGGGGAGCACCACGCGCACCCATCCGGCGCGCAGCTGGCGGCCGGGGGCGCCGGGCGGCACCTGGACGCACACGTGGTAGTCGCGGCTCTCGGTGCCCCAGGAGCCCGTGGGGTAGTCGCCCGACTGGGGCACGCGCTCCACACCGCGGCCGGTGAGGTCGCTGACGGTGGGGGCGACCTGCTTGACGTGGCGCACGACGGCGTTCTGGGGCGTCCACAGCCGCAGCACCACGTCGGCGACGGTCTTGCCCATGGAGGCCTGCGCCATCGCCCGGAAGTCGGCCACCATGTCGGCGGGGTCGGCGATGATGCCGGGGCCTCCGCCGAGCAGGGCGGAGTCGATCCGGCGCAGCTCCTCGACCCTCCAGTCGGTGCCCACGCCCCGGCAGTCGCAGACGAAGGAGCCCGCGACGCCGTCGAGCGCCTGCCCGAAGACCGCGGCGGGCTCGTTGTTCTGGCCGTCGGTGAGCAGGATGGCGTGCTTGATGCCGCCGTCCACGGTGGAGAACAGCTCGGCGGCCCGGGTGAGCCAGGAACCCATGCGGGTGCCGCCGTCGGCGCGCAGTCCGCCGATCGCCTCCGCCGCCTCGGCGCGGGTGGCGGCGTCGGCCCGCACCATCCGCCCGCCGCCCTCGGGGAAGATCACGGAGGCGTCGCTGTGCCCGGCGACCACCGCGAAGTGGACGCCCTCGCGCAGGACGCCCACGGCGGCGCGGGCGGCCCGCTTGGCCGCGTCGATCTTGGCGCCGTACATCGAGCCGGAGGTGTCCACGATGATCACCTCGGCGGCGCGCACCGAGTCCCCCACCACCACGGAGCCCGTGGAGGTGACGCTGACGATCGCGTGCACCTCCCGTCCGCCCACCGGCAGGAGGACGTTCTGGTCGACCTCGATCCGGAAACCCGGTTCGGCCGCGCGCTCAGTCGTGTTGGGCACGGGGACCCCCAGCGGGCACGGGAACGATCACGACGGTGATGTTGTCCTTGCCGCCCGCCTCCAGGGCGAGGTCGACGTAGGCGCGCGCGGCCTCGTGGGGTCTGGCCCCCGCCCCGGGGACGGCGTCGGTGAGCGCCTGCGCCTCGGGGAAGTAGTTCCACAGGCCGTCACTGCACAGCACGACCGCGCCTGGGCCGGTCGGGGTCACGGTGGAGATGTGGGCGTCGATCTCGCCGGAGTCGGCGCCCATCCACGCGACGAGGGCGTGGGCGTTGGAGGAGCGCATCGCCTCCTCGCGGGAGAGCGCCCCCATCTGCACCATCGCCTCGCTCCAGGAGTCGTCCCTGGTCAGCAGGGCCGAAGCGCTGGAGGTGGGGCCTCCGGAGAGCCAGTAGGCGCGGCTGTCGCCGACCCAGCCGACGGTGACGGTGCCCGCGGCGGGGTCGTACACCGCCGACACGAAGGTGCACGCGGGCGCGGAGCGGGGGGAGTCGGCGATCCCGGCGACCGCCTCGGCGGCCCGGATCATCGCCGCGCCGGTGGCCTCGCGGGGGTCGGCGCCCTGGCTGACGCGCTCGGCGAGGACGGCCACTCCGGTCTCGGCGGTGACGCGGGAGGCCTCGTCCGAGCGCGGCGAGCTGGACACCCCGTCGCAGACCACGGCGCAGACCACGCCGGGCGCGCGGGGGTGGTCGGCGTCGATGACGCGGATCGCCATGGCGTCCTCGTTGCGCCTGTGCCGCAGCCCGCGGTCGCTGACGCCGACGGCGGCGCGCGTGCGCACCTCGACGTGGTCGCGCCCGGTGGGCTGGAGGAGGCCGCACCGCTCGCAGTAGCCGTCGCTGACCGCTCCGGGGCACCACGCGCACAGGCCGGGGTCGGCGGCCCGCACGGGGTTGCTCCCGGTGGCGGGCGGCGGCCAGTCGGGGGCGGCCTCCGGCTGGGCGGCCGGGGGCGCGGAGGACGCGAACGAGGGCAGGCTGTCGCGGCGTATCGGCTGGGTCACCATGGAGTCGGCCGCGTGCGGGGCGGAGTCGGGCAGCGCCTGCGGCGGGGGCGCGTCCCGCCCGCCCGTGTCGAGGGACCGCAGGCTCACCTGCGGAGCCGTGGGGGCGCCGTCGTCGGGCACCAGGCCCGGACGCGCGTCGGCGCCGGGCGGCACGGCACCGGACGGACCCGGGGCTCCCCCGTTGCGCGCGCCGCCGTCGGCCCCGTCCCGGGACCACCCGCCGGGCGGTACCGCACCGGCCAGGCTCGCCTGCGGGGCGGTGGGCATGCTGTCGGGGTGCCCCGCGTTCTCCGCGCCCTGGGGGAGGGGGTGTCCGCACCCCTCGCAGAAGGCGTCCTCCGTGGACACCCTGTCCGAGCAGGCGGGGCAGGTCCGCACCTTGGTCATCGCCGTTCCCTCGTTCCTCACAGCAGCGTCACGGGGCGTAGGGAGTTGGCCCTGTCGACGAGCTCATAGCGTTCCGACGGCGCGACGGCGCGCTGGGCCAGCGCGCGGTAGCGGCGCTCCAGGTTGGCCCGCACACCGTTCTCGGTGAACGGGGCGCCGAGGAGCCCCTCCCCCGCCGGTGCCCCCGCACCCGCGCCGAGCCAGCCCAGGGCCGACTCCAGGACCCGGACCGCCAGGCGGTCGGCGGACTCGCCGTCCAGGCCGATCCGCTCCAGGCGCCGTCCGGCCTGCACGAAGTCGGCGGCCTCGGTGCCCTGGTGGTGCGCCGCGAGCACGGCGATCAGCGCGGTCTGGGCGTGGACGTGCAGCCGCGACAGCTCCGGGACCGTGTCCAGGACGGCGGTGGCCGCGGCACGGTCCCCCTGCGCCAGGCGGATGCGGGCAAGGCCGAACGCGGCGCTGACGAAGGAGTGGTCGGTGTTCCAGACCGCCCGGAACAGGCGGGCGGCGGTCTCGTGCTCACCGGTCCGTTCGCAGGCCAGGGCCAGGGCGAGCTTGGGTGCGAGCTCCCCGGGCAGGTGGTCGTACAGCTCGTCGAAGTGATCGCGGGCGTCGCGGAACCGGCCGGTGCTCAGCTCGGCGACGGCCAGGTACCACATGGTGCGCCAGTCGCCCGGGACCACTTCGCTGAACCGCTGGAGGACGTCCATGGCCTCGCCCTGGCGTCCGACGGTGACGAGCGCGCGGACCAGCATCAGCAGGGTCTCGGGGGTGGGCGAGGGCATGGCGCGCAGCGCGGGGACGAGTTCCTCGGGCGGCAGGGTCTGGAAACCGCGCAGGTGCTGGGCGGCCGGGTCGGACTGGTCGATGAGGGGGGCGGGCAGCAGCGCCGCCGCGTCGGTGGGCGGGGGCGCGAGGAGCATGCGGTCGGCGTTGTGGGCGCCGGGGTCGGGTCGGGCGGCGGAGTTCTCCGCGCCGAACAGGGTCGAGGGGGCCGGGTGCGGCGTGCCCTCCAGGTCGGAGAGCACCTCGCGCAGGACGCCGGTGAGCTGGTCGGCCATGTCCTCGGCGTCGTGGAAGCGCAGTTCGGGTTCGCTGTGCGTGGCGCGGCGCAGCAGCCGGTCGAAGGACGGGTGGCGCTGGAGCAGCGGCACGGTCTCCCGCGGCGGGATGCTGTGCGGGTGGTCGCGCATGAAGCTGAAGCGGAAGCTGAGCACGGCCAGGGCGCGGCCGACCGAGTACAGGTCGGCGCTGACCGTGGGGCCGGGGCCGCGCAGCTCCTCCTCGGGCACCCGGTACCCGGGCGTGGTGTAGACGGGGCTGACGGTGTCGTCCATGCGCCGCACGCCGCCCAGGTCGATCAGCTTGATCTGCTCCTCGCTCTGGATGACGTTGTCGGGTTTGAAGTCGCAGTAGAGCAGGCCCCTGGAGTGCAGGTAGCCCAGCGCCCGCAGGACCTCCAGGCCGTAGGCGATGACCTGGTCCGGGGGCAGGACGGCGTCGGGGTCGTCCTCGCGGCGCTCGATGAGCAGCTCGCGCAGGGACTTGCCGCCCACGTACTCCATGACGATGTGGCCGCCGGGGATGCCGGTGCGCGGGTCGGGGTGCTGGGAGAAGTTGATGATCTTGACGATGTTGGGGTGCTCGACCTCGGAGAGGAACGCGCGCTCGGCGGCGGCCGCCTTGTGCGCCTCGGCGTCACCGGCGTTGAGCAGGCCCTTGAGGACCACCCAGCGGTCGTTGACGTTGCGGTCCCGGGCCAGGTAGATCCAGCCGAGGCCGCCGTGGGCCAGACAGCCGAGCACCTCGTACTGGCCGCCGACCAGGTCCCCGGGGGAGAGCTTGGGCGTGAAGGAGAACTGGGTCCCGCACTTGCGGCAGAAGCCCTCGGTGCGCCCGGGCTGGTCGCCCTGGGTGCGGCCGACCCGCTCCCCGCAGTTGCCGCAGAAGCGGTTCTTCTCCGCGACGACGGGGTTGTCCATGACGGCTTCGGAGGGGTCCCGGTAGGGGACGAGGGGCACCTGGACCATGCCCATGCCGAGCATGCCGCGGGAGGAGCGGCGGCTGCCGCGCCCGGCGCCGCTGACGCTGCTGCCCGAGCTCGCGGAGACACTGCCGGGGCCGGAGCGTCCCGAGAGCCTGACGTTGCCGGAGAGGGGGTGGGAGTGGACGGGGTCGCCGCTGAGGGGGTTGGCGGAGGAGTTCGTGCCGAGGGAGGGCTGCGGGCCGGGGGTCGGCGGCACGGGCCGCTGCTGGGGGGCGGGGCCGCCCGGAGGCCGCACGTCCGCGGGGGCCATGCCGCACACGCCGCAGAAACCGTCCTCGACCCGGCCGGGGCAGCCGGGGACCGTGCACTTCGTCATCTGTTCACACCACCATCGCTCTCGCCCTCTGACGCGTCCGGGCCCGGTGTGGTTCTGTTCACAGCGGAATCGGTTCCGCCGAGTTCCTGGAGCGCGCGCTGGTACGCGGAGAGGGCGACCGTGGCCGCGCGCAGGTCGCAGGGCGCGGTCCACAGCTCCCAGTGCGCCGTGCTGTGGAGACGGGCCAGCCGCGGGTCCTCGGCGACGCCGAGCCGGACCGAGCGGGAGCGGTAGGCGTCCAGGCGTCCGCGCAGTTCGGCGCGGCGCTCCAGGAGCCCGGTGAGGTTGGCCTCGCGCTCCCGGACGCCGTCGGCCGCCTCGCGGACGGCGCGCTGGACCTCGCCCAGGCGGGCGCCGAGTTCGCGCCACCGGCCCCGGGCGCGCAGGGCGTCCATGGCGTCGATGCGCGCCCGCAGCGCGGGGACGGGGTCGGGCACGTCGACCGCGGCGGGCGAGGAGACCTTGGCGACCACCTGTTCGCGCAGCGCGCGGGCGCGCTCCACGGCCTTGCCGACGTCGTCGATGGCGAAGCCGAGCCGATCGACGCTCTCGCCGTAGGAGTCGCGCATGCGCAGGGCGTCGCGGAGCTCGCCGCGCACGCGTTCCAGCCGCAGGCGCAGCCGTTCGAGGGAGGACGTGTCCACACGGCCGTCCTCGACGAGCGCGAGGGGGTCGCGTCGGACGGTGGCGCCGACGGCGGCCAGGTCCACGCGCAGGGACTCGTACTCGTCCTCGGCGAGCTCCACCATGTCGGAGAGGGTGCCGATCTCGTGCCACATGGCGTCGAGTTCGCCCAGGCGCGGGTGGAGGGCGTCCCAGGCCGTCTCGGCGGCCGAGATGACCTCGGTGGCCTCCTCGTAGTCGGCGGACATGCGGGCGACGGCGGCGGCGAGGGTGACCGACTCCCGTCCGGTGTGGAGCAGCCCGCGCTCGTGCGGCGGGACCTCACCGGCGGGCAGGGGCACGGAGTCGCCGTTGAGCAGGGAGGTCAGGGCGACCTGGTCCTCGGGGCCCTCCGCGCGGTCCCGGATCCGGCCCGCCCTGTCGACCACGCGGCGGAAGGCCTCGTAGACCGTCCACAGGCTGCGGATGTGCCCGCTGGCGTGCTCCCAGCGCCGCCGGGTGCGCCCGACGAGGTCGGCCCCCTGGAGCATGCGGTGGCTGACGTGGCCGTCCAGGTCAGCGAGGTTGAGGGAGATCCGGTCGGCCTCACCGCGCACACGGTTGAGCGCGTGGTCGATGCCCTCCCAGCTCATGGGCGGCATACTCGCCCCGGACGCCCTGGCCACCTGCCGCCTTCCTCCCCGGCGTCCACGCACGCTCCCCGCAGCCGTCTGGGGCGTGGACGGTCAATGGTCCTTTACCTAGACAAGAGTCTGGCCCCCGCTTTCGCGAACTACAAGAGAAAGCCCGGTTTACGGCCATGAACGGCCACTGGTGCCCCGTTTGCGGTCCACAGGGCGCATCGCATGACAGACGCTTACTTCCGTCACTTCCGTCGCTCCGTGCGCTCCCGTCACGGTTTCGGAGGCCTGGCCCCGCCCAGGACCTCCAGGACGAAGCGGGCCCGCTCGGCGACCGGCACGCGCGGCAGCTCCACCAGCTCGTAGCCGCACGCCGGGTAGGCCTCGGTCATCGCCCGATGGGTGCGCTCGGCCTCCTCCGGGGACTGGTGGCGCTCGGCGTCGCCGGTGAAGATCTCCGGCCAGGGCGGGGCCACGAAGACCCGGCGGTGGTAGCGGAACCGGCGGGCCGCCTCGGTGACGTGTCCGGGGACCGGCAGGCCGCGCAGGCGGAGGTAGCCCACCAGGTCGGGGACGCCGCGGTCGCAGAAGACGGGGCCGGGCAGGGACGAGGCCTCGCGGTGCGAGCGCATCTCCCACGAGAGCATGAGTTCGGCGAACAGGGCGTCGTCGCGCCAGGCCAGGCCCCGGCCGCCGATCTCGCGCTGGTCGCGGATGACGGCGCGCCCCGCCTCCGGGGTGCGCGCGTACCCGAGCGAGGCCAGGTGGTCGATCAGGGTGGTCTTGCCCGATCCCGGGCCTCCGGTGACGACGACGAGGTGGTCCATGGTGCTCCGTTCGGGGAGGGGGCCGGGCGGTGCCTGCCGTGTCGGCCCCGCCCGGCCCGGTGGTCGCGACGCGTCGCCCGGGGGCGCCGGTCCCCGGGAAGGGGGACCGGCCACGACCGCGGCGTCCGCGCCGCCGAGGCCCGAAGGCGCCGGGCCGGGATGCCCCCCGGCCCGGCGCCCTCGGGGGCCGGGTGTCGGCCGGACCCGGCTCAGGCGGGCAGTTCCGCCTCGACCAGGTCGGCCGCGTAGGAGGTACCGCTGGCCTGGAGCCGGGCGCTGACCTCGGCGAGGCGGCGGGCGACTCCGGGGTCTGCGGTCAGCTCCAGCAGGGCCGCGCGCAGCCGCTCCGCGCTGGCCTCCCCGGTGTCGATCCTCCGGGCGACGCCGAGTTCCACCAGTCGGTCGGCGTTGTCGAACTGGTCGACGGCCTGCGGGACGGCGATCATCGGCACCCCCGTGTAGAGGCCCTCGCTGGCGCCGCCCATACCGGCGTGGGTGACGAAGGCGTCGGCCTGGCGCAGGACGGCCAGCTGCGGCACCCACGTGTGCACCTCGACGTTGCCCGGCACCTCCCCCAGCTCGGCCGGGTCCACGTACTTGCCGATCTGGAGCACCACGTGCCAGCCGGGCAGGCCCCCGAAGGCCTCCAGGCAGGCGCGGTAGAACCCCGGCTGGTTGGTGAACGCCGACCCCAGGGAGACCAGCAGGACGTTGTCGGCGTCCGCCGGACGGGTCCACCCGCCCTGGTCGGCCCGGTCGCCCAGGCACGGCCCCACGAAGGTCACCGTGTCGGCCACGGTGTCGGCGAAGGGCTGCATCTCGCGCGGGATCAGCGCCAGCGCCCGCTCCGGCACTCCGGCGAAGGAGGAGTGGTCGAGGCCGGTGACGCCGTTGTCGGCGAGCCAGGCGTCGAGCTTGGCGTAGTGCTCATCGGCCCCGGGCTGGGCGCGCAGCCACTTCAGGACGGTGTCCTCGTAGTCGGCCCAGGCCACGTAGGTGGGCGAGAGCTGCACGGAGGGGATGTCCCAGTTGACGGACAGGACCCGGGCGGCGAACCCCGAGATGTCGTACAGGAACAGGTCGGGACGGTCTCCGTCGTAGGCGGCGCGCAGGGCGGGCAGCTGGTTGATCGCCTCGTCCAGGAAGATGTCCATGCCCTTGACCGGGTCGTCCGGCCAGGCTTCGTCGCCGGTGGGCAGGATGGTGGAGTAGGGGACGAGTTCGGCCCCGGTCCCGGTGATGGTGTCGGCCAGCAGGGGGTCGTTGGCGTAGGTGACCCGGTGGCCCCGGTCCACCAGCTCGCGGATGACCTCCAGGCTGGGCAGGACGTGGCTCACGGTGGGGGTGCCGACCATGGCGATGTGGGCACGGCGGTTCATGGTGTCTCTCCAGACAGGGGTGTTCACGGGTAGGGCGAGGGGGCACCGGGCCCCGTGGCGGGGCGGGTGCGCCGCGGCGGCGGTGACGCCTGTCGCTAGCCGTAGATCTGGAGGTACATGCGCGCCATGGTAGCCAGGCGGCGGATCCCGCGCACCTGCTTTTCGGCGCGGTCCCGTGGACCCGGCGAAGCACTCCTTTCCAGGCGGTCCCGCGCACCCGGAGAGGCTCCCGTGGCCTTGGGGCGGCCGCCGTCTCCGTCAGCGCCGTCCGCCTCACGGGTGCGGCGCGGAACCGCCCCGGCCGCCGGGAAGCCGTGGCCCGCCCGCGCCCGCGCGGGGTCCCGCTATCCGGGGCGCCGTTAACGCGTTAACGGCTCCGCCCGGACCCGTGCGGGGTCCCGGCGCCCGTCCGGTGGGCCGGGGACCTCAACGCGGCCCGTCGGGGCCGTCCTCGTCACCCGGGGCCCGGTGTCTGCCGCCCGGCCGGTCGTCCCAGCCGTCGCGGTCGTCCCCGTCGTCCCACCGGCCCTGATCCTCCCCCCGGTCCGCGGAGTCGCGCTCGCCCCAGCGGTCCAGGTCGTCGTCGTGGGAGGCGCGGTCGGCCCGGTCGGCGCGGTCCTCCAGGAGGTCGCCGGGACGGGTTCCGCGCTCGTACGGCTCCGCGGGCTCCTCCGGCTCGCCGAGACCGGCGAAGGCGGGCGCGTCCTCCGGGGGCAGGAAGGCCTCGGCCGCGCCCCGGAGGCGGAACCCGGCCACGGCCATGACCGCGCCGAAGATGACCGCGTACATCGCGATCACGAACATGATGGCCTGGGCGCCCTCCAGCGGCCAGAACCACAGCAGGAGCCCGAAGACGACCGAGAGCGCCCCGACGAAGACCAGCAGCCACTCGGAGCTGATGTGCGCGCGCAGGCGGATGGCGGTGACGATCTCGGCCACACCCGTGACCACGGCCCAGACACCGACGACGAACACGAGCGCGACGATCGCCGCGACCGGCCAGAAGAGGGCGATCACCCCCAGGACGGCGCTGAGGACCGCCTGGACGATCAGCGGTAGCCGGGCGCCGACCGACGAGCGGTAGGCCGCGTACCCGAGGGCCGCGGCGTCGACCAGCGCGTAGACGCCGAAGACGATCGCCAGGACCACCAGCGTCTTGCCCGGCCAGACCAGCGCGACCAGACCGAAGAGGACCGCGGCGACCCCCCGTAGGACCACCAGCCACCAGTTCCGGCTCAGCTCACCGAGCAGGTCACCGGCCCACGCGTACCTGACCATCGTCGCCCCCTCCTTCACGCGGCCCCGTCCGGTGACCGCACCCTGCCCCTTCCCCCGACGTCGCACACGGACGACAGCGGTCCGCAAAATACGGGAAAAGGCAGCCCGTACCGGTCATACCCGGGCGTGCGGAGGGCCGAACAGCGCGGACACGGCTGTGGAGAACGCGCGGGAGCGCCCGCCCCGTCTGACGCGGGCGGGCGCTCCTGTGTGCTCCGGGGGTGTGCCTCTACCCCCGGCCGGGGAGCCGGCGCTCGGCGGAGCCGACGTAGTGCTGGCGCGGGCGCGCGATCCGGAAGGCCGGGTCGCGCAGCTGCTCGCGGTAGTGGGCGATCCAGCCGGGCAGGCGGCCGATGGCGAACAACACGGTGAACATGTTGGTCGGGAAGCCCATGGTGCGGTAGATGACGCCGGTGTAGAAGTCGACGTTCGGGTAGAGCTTGCGCTCGGTGAAGTAGGAGTCGGCGAGCGCGGCGGCCTCAAGCTTGAGGGCGAGCGCGAACAGCTCGTCCGGGTTCTCGTCGCGGTCGAGGATCTGGCTGGCCAGAACCTTGATCTCCTTGCTGCGCGGGTCGAAGTTCTTGTAGACCCGGTGCCCGAAGCCCATGAGGCGCATCTCGCGGGCCTTGACCTTCTCCAGGAAGTCCTCGATGGAGATGCCCGAGTCGCGGATCTCCTCCAGCATCTCCAGGACGGCCTGGTTGGCGCCGCCGTGGGACGGGCCGGAGAGGGCGTTGATGCCCGAGGCCACGCTGGCGTAGATGTCGGCCTTCGAGGAGCCGACGACGCGCACGGTGGCGGTGGAGCAGTTGAGCTCGTGGTCGGCGTGCAGCACCAGCAGCATGCCGACGGCCTGGTTGAACAGGTCGCCCAGTTCGCTGTCGGCGTGGATGTCGCCGAAGGTCATCCGGATGAAGTTGTCGACGTAGTCGAGCGAGCTGTCCGGGCCGATCGGCTTCTCGCCGATCGAGTTGCGGTAGATGCGGGCCGCGATCGTCGGCAGCTTGGCCAACAGCCGGATCGTGGCGAGCTCCACCTGGTCCTCGTCGCCGGGGTCGACGCTGTCGTCGTAGTAGGCGGCGAGGGTGTTCACGGCGCTGGCCATGAGGGACATGGGGTGGCCGTTGCGGGGCATCGCGTCGATGAGCGCACCCATGTCGGCCGGGATGTCGGCGTTGTCGCGCAGCTTGTCGGCGAACCCCTTGAGCTGGTCCGCGTCGGGCAGCTCGCCGTAGATCACCAGGTAGGCGACCTCGATGAAGGTCGCGCCCACGGCGAGGTCCTCGATCGGGTACCCGCGATAGCGCAGGATCCCGGCGGCCCCGTCGATGTAGGTGATCTCCGAGCTACACGAAGCGGTGTTGCCGAACCCCGGGTCCAGGGTCGTCATCCCCGTCGACCCCAGCAGGGTCTTCAGCTCGATGGTGCGCTCACCCTCGGTACCGGTGAACACCGGCAGCTTCAGCACGCCGCCCTCGTAGTGGAGCTCCACCGTGCGCTCTTTGTCGTCTTCGCTCATGCCCGAGGTCAACCTTTCCAGGCGGGGGATACGTGAGGTGCGTCATACGCGGGGCGGTCCGCCGCCACGTTCCTGCTTCACTCGTTATTGTTCTGTTTTGTTAAACGACAGTTAAGCAAAAGCATATAAGTTTCACCGATTCACGAACAGGTGACATGCAACACATACCCACACGTGCACCGAATTACCGCCAGGTGAAGATTTACAAACTTTGCCAGCCGTCGATTACTTCGTGATCGCCCTGAGACGTCGCAGACGGAACCGGGAGGTCCTCCCGGCGCCCCGCTGCCTCCTTGTACCGGTCCCCTGGTCGGTCCGACATCCGCCCGAACCCTCCCCCTCCGGCCTGTCCTTCACAGAAGTGGACAGAGCCGGACGAAGCTCGGTGCGGCCGGGTGTCCGAACACGCCCTAGCGGCCTTCCCTCAGGGTACCTTCGCGCTGTTCACGGGGCCTGAGGCGGGGTGCCCGCGAGCTGGTGATCTTGGCCTCTGCCTGGGCCTCGGGGATCACAGCGGCCCCGCCGACCGCGGCGAACCGGGCCCGTCGTGGCAACGGACTGTGCGTGCGCCACGGGAGTTCACACCCGGCGGCGCGCCGCTCCGCCGCACCGCCGGGACGCCCTCCGGGAGACGTTCCGCGGAGCACCCAATTTCCCCGGGAGCCGGACCCCGGTAACGACAGCGGGTAACCGCTATTCACCCGGGGTAAACGGCCCGGGCGCGCTTTGCCGTAAAGGGCGGCGGCCCAGACCGGAGGAACCGGTCCGGGCCGCGGCGCGGCCGAGGGGCCCCGCCGCCCGGGGCCTCACTCGGCCTCGTCGACGCCTCCGGCCAGCAACGGCTCCATGAACAGCGTCGGGTGGTCGCGCTCGATCACCCTCAGGCGCCACTTGTTGTGCACCAGCACCAAAAGTTCGCCGTCGCCCCGTCGCCGCAGCACCTCCGCGCCCGACAGCGCGTGCAGGGCGGGCGCCGACTCGGCGTCGGTGCGCCGCGCCACGGAGTAGTCCAGCGGCGATGCCTCGATCGGGGCCCGGAACTCGTGCTCCATGCGGTGCTTGACCACGTCGAACTGGAGGGGGCCCACCGCCGCGAGCACCGGCGCCTGCTCACCGCGCACGTCCGAGGACAGCACCTGCACCACGCCCTCGGCGTCCATCTGGGCGATGCCGCGCTGGAACTGCTTGTACTTGCTCGCGTCCTTGGCCCGCGCCACCACGAAGTGCTCGGGGGCGAAGCTCGGGATCGGCGGGTAGGACACCTTGGGGCCGTCGTAGAGGGTGTCGCCCACGGCCAGCGCCTGGGCGTTGACCAGCGCGATCACGTCACCGGGGTAGGCCGTCTCGATGGTGGTGCGGTCGGATCCGAACACCGCCTGGGTGTACTTGGTGGCGAACGGACGCCCCGTGGGCGCGTGGGTGAGCACCATGCCGCGGTCGAAGCGGCCCGAGCTGATGCGTACGAAGGCCATCCGGTCCCGGTGGTTCTTGTCCATGTTGGCCTGCATCTTGAACACCTGGCCCGAGAAGGGTTCGGCCACGGCGCGCGGGCGCTCGCGGTCGTCCTCCTTGGGCCCGGGGGCCGGGGCCAGGCCCACCACGGCCTCCAGCAGCTGGCCGACCCCGAAGTTGGGCAGCGCGGCGCCGAAGAGCACCGGGGAGGACTCCCCCGCCAGGAAGGACTCGGCGTCGAAGTCGGCGCCCAGCGCCTCCAGCAGCTCGATCTCCTCCTGGGCCTGGACCCAGGCGTCGGCCTCCACCTCGGCGGCGCGCTCGGGCTCCAGGACCTCCTCGATGGCCTTGTGGGCCCCTCCCGGGGTGCGCGACATCTTCGTGTAGACGCCCTCGCGGCGGTCGATGAGGCCGCGGAAGTCCCCGGCGATGCCCACCGGCCAGTTCATCGGGGTGGGGCGCAGCCCGATGCGCTGCTCGATCTCGTCCAGCAGCTCCAGGGGCTCACGGCCGGGGCGGTCCCACTTGTTGACGAAGGTGATGACCGGCATCTTCCGGGCCCGGCACACGTCGAAGAGCTTGAGCGTCTGCGGCTCCAGGCCCTTGGCCGAGTCCAGCAGCATGATCGCGCAGTCCACCGCGGACAGCACCCGGTAGGTGTCCTCGGAGAAGTCGGCGTGGCCGGGGGTGTCCACCAGGTTGAGTACCCGGTCGTCGTAGTCGATGCGCAGCGCGGCGGAGGTGATGGAGATGCCGCGGTCCTGCTCCATCTCCATCCAGTCCGAGGTCACGCCCTTGCGGTCGCCCTTGCCGTGCACGGCGCCCGCCGAGGAGATCGCGGCGGCGTGCAGCGCCAGGGCCTCGGTCAGGGTGGACTTGCCGGCGTCGGGGTGGGAGATCACCGCGAACGTCCGCCGCCGGGAGGCCTCGCGTACGACCTCAGACTCCTGCTTGGTGGCGCCCGCCGTGTCCACGCTCATTTCCGCTGTCCGATCCGCCTCGTGTGACTACCCGTTTCCCGGCCCACCAGCCTACGCTCGTCGGAGCGCCGCCCCGACCGCGCGGGTCCCGGGGAGGGGCGGTGGCGGTCGGGCCCTCGAACCCCTACGCCCTCGCGGGTCCCTCGGGCCCTTCCACCCTCTCCGGTTCCTCGGGCCCCTCGGCCTCCCGGACGGCCTCGGCGACACGGCGGAGCAGCTCCTCGCGGCTGGTGCCACCGGGGTAGACCGCCACGAGCACCCGGTCGCGCCGCGGCTCCGGCGCGGTGCGCAGCATCGGCGCGGCGGCCCGGCGGACGAACTCCATGGCCTCGTCGAAGCGCGCCCACACCTCGCGGACGTCCTGTTCCGGGCCGCGCAGCCATCCGCGCAGGACGTGGTTGTGCGCCGCGATGAGCGACGCGGCCACCATCCCGGCGGCCAGCGAGCGGTCACCGCCTCCCCCGCGCCGCGCCAGGTAGCGGCTGAAGGCGGCCTGGTAGCGGGCGGTCATCGCCACCTCGCGGTCGCGCAGGCGGGCGTGGGCGCGGACTAGGCGGTAGCGGGGCACGGTGATCTCCGGATCGCCCAGGTACCCCTGGAGCACCAGCCGGGTGGCGGAGAGGACCGACGTCAGCGGATCGTCCGGGGAGGCCTCCAGGAAGCCCTCGACCGTGGCGAACAACTCGTCGTGCTCGGCGAAGAGGATGTCCTCCTTCGAGCCGAAGCGGCGGAACAGGCTGCGTCGGCTCACGCCCGTGGCCGCGGCGATCTGGTCCATCGTCGTGGCCTCGAAGCCGTCCTCGGTGAACAGCCGCACCGCGGCCAGCACCACAGCGCGAGTGTCCCCGCGCGCCTGACCGCCCCGGCCCCCCGAGTTCTCCATGGGCCGCGCCCCCTTCGTCCGGTGTCTGGAAGGCTGTGCGCCCCCATCTGTGTACTTCATCCCTTCCGCCCCCTATCCTGGCACTGAATGCCAAGGGATGGCACGCGGTGCCATCACCCGGGATTGCCGCCAGGGGAGGAATGCAGATGAGCGACTTCGACCTGTTCAGGACCACCGAGGAGCACGAGGAGCTGCGCGAGGCCGTACGCTCCGTCGCCGAGGACAAGATCGCCCCGCACGCGGCGGAGGTGGACGAGAGGAGCGCCTTCCCCCAGGACGCCCTCGACGCGCTGGTGGCCACGGACTTCCACGCCCCGCACATCGCCGAGGAGTACGACGGCGTGGGCGCCGACGCCCTGGCCACCTGCATCGTCATCGAGGAGGTCGCCCGCGCGTGCGCCTCCTCCTCCCTGATCCCCGCCGTCAACAAGCTCGGCACCATGCCGCTGATCCTGGGCGCCTCCGAGGAGGTCAAGCGGCGCTACCTGCCCGAGGTGGCCAGCGGCGAGGCGATGTTCTCCTACGGCCTGTCCGAGCGCGAGGCCGGCTCCGACACCGCGAGCATGCGCACCCAGGCCGTCGCCGACGGCGACGGCTGGATCCTCAACGGCCAGAAGTCCTGGATCACCAACGCCGGGGTCAGCAAGTACTACACGGTGCTGGCGGTGACCGACCCCGAGGGCGCGCGCGGCCGCAACGTCTCCGCCTTCGTACTGCACGCCGACGACGAGGGCTTCACCCTGGGCGAGCCCGAGCGCAAGCTCGGCATCAAGGGCTCCCCCACCCGTGAGCTGTTCTTCGACAACGTGCGCGTCCCCGGCGACCGCATCGTCGGCGCCCCGGGCGAGGGCCTCAAGATCGCGCTGCGCACCCTGGACCACACCCGCGTCACCATCGGCGCGCAGGCCGTCGGCATCGCGCAGGGCGCGCTGGACCAGGCGGTGGCCTACGTCAAGGAGCGCAAGCAGTTCGGCAGGCACATCGCCGACTTCCAGGGCGTGCAGTTCATGCTCGCCGACATGGCGATGAAGCTGGAGACCGCACGGCAGATGGTCTACGTGGCCGCCGCCAAGTCCGAGCGCGGCGACGACGACCTGCCGTTCTACGGCGCCGCCGCCAAGTGCTTCGCCTCCGACGCCGCCATGGAGATCACCACCGACGCCGTACAGCTGCTGGGCGGCGCGGGCTACGTGAAGGACTTCCCCCTGGAGCGCATGATGCGCGACGCCAAGATCACCCAGATCTACGAGGGCACCAACCAGATCCAGCGCATGGTCATGGCCCGCCAGCTGCTCAAGTAGCAGCCGGGGAGCACGAGAAGACCCTGCTCACGGCCGGTCTCCGCGAAGACGCGGGCCGTGGAGCGGGGTCTTTCCACATGGTGCGCCGTACCGTCGCGCAAGCCCTCCGGAGGCGGGCCTTCCCGTCCGTGTTCCGCCGGAAGCGCGCGAGCCCCCGCCCCGGCCGCGCGCCGGTCGCCCGGCGCGCGGCCGGGGCCGCGCGAGGGACCCCGCCCTCAGGGGCGACAGGTAACCACGTTCCGCCCCAAGCCAGGCAGGGCCACGTCAAGAGGCCTTGACCTTCGGCACACCGCCCTTGCGGCCGATGGCGAAGGCGATCCGGTACACATCCGGAAGGTCCAAACGCCCGTCCTTGCGCCTGCGCATGACTCCGAGCTCGATGAGCTCACCGATCAACTCGGGGTAGACATCGGGGTTACGCGGTCCCGTACGAACTCCACCCTCCTCGATGTCGCCGCGCCGGGCCTGCCGCTCCAGCTTCTCGGTCAGGCCCTCTGCCTCCCACAGCCTGATCACGTCAGACTGTTCGATGGGGACCTGTTCACCGTCCAGCGGGCTGATCGCGGTGCGCACCCAGGGAAGGTCCTCTCCGATCTCCTGGACCCGCGTCCGAGAGGCGGCTTGCACACCCCTACGAACTCCCTCGTAGTGGATTGCGTGGTCGTGGTGCGCGTAGTGCTCGAGGGTCTCGTCCACCGCGGTGCGCAACGCGCTGAGGAAACTACGCGGGCTCACCTGTTCGGTACCGTCCATCAGGTGGTTCGGAAGCCAGGTGTACGTGTGCCCCTTGCGGTAGTTCGCCCCCATGTAGGGACCGGCGATCCGGGTGAACTCCTCCTTCTGCGTCTCACCGTTCGAGAGGAGCTCGACCGGAGGAAGGTAACGGCTGTCCGTGTCGTTGCGCCAACCGTCCCGCAGCCGCCTGAACTCGGCGGACAGCCCCGGCGATCCCTGGTTTCCGAGGTAGTGGAAGAACAGGCCGTACAGATTGGTCGTCGACCACGTCAGGTCGGCCGCGTTGGCACTGAGCTTGGAGGCGTCAGCGAACCGCCCGCCCCCGCTCTCGAACATGTCCGGCCGGATGAACACCTTGAAACGCAGGTTCCTGGTGCTCAGGCGCATCTCCAGGGCCAGCCTCAGCAGGCCACTCACGAGCCGGTCCGCCTGCGCGCGCTCCCGGTGCAGGTGCTCCAGGGCGTCGAACAGCACCAGACGGGTGACCCCGTCGCCCCTGGCCTCCTGGTCCGCCCGCGCGACCGCGACATCGCGGGTGCCCGGGTTGTCGCGCGTCCACTCCACACGCTCGGTCCAGGACGACAGCGCGAGAACCTCGGGCACTTCGAGGGCGACCAGAAGCACGCTGTTCCACAGATCCGCCGGGTGCACCCCCGAGTCCAGGAGAGCGTGCATCTGCGAGGGCCCCGGATAGAGGTCCGGCTTCAGCTGAGCCCCGTATCCCGCGGTCACGGTCACCCTGGTCAGACGACTGATCTGGTACTCCTCGGCAGCGATTCGTCGGAGCTTGTCGTCCAGCAGGGAATGGAACCAGAACGTCTTGCCGACACCGCGCCCGCCTCGGACCACCGTCACCTCGGGGTCCAGGGCGAGTCGGTGGCTGGTCGGGGTGAAGAGGGTGTTGGGGCCGGGCTGCTCAGTGTCGGCGTCCTGGGCGCCGGGCAGCGCCTCGCTCAACAGGGTTCGCAGTTCGGCGGCGCTCATGCCCTGGGTCATGGGTTGTCCTCATTCATGACGAGTCGGCCAGCGGCCCGAAGGAAGTCCGCGTAGGCCGTCTGGACGTAGGGCTGATCACACCAGTCGGGTGTCCGCGTGCTGTCGAGCCCGACCAAGTCGGTGGCGAACAGGATCCAGAGCGGCGCGTGGGGCGCGGAGTCGTCCTCCAGGCTGGGATTGAATGCGTCCTGCTCATCACCACCCGCTGTGACGTCGTCATAGAGCAGGGAGAAGACCTGTGCCGCGTGGTCCCTGAAGGACTCCAGGTACTCTTCTCTCCGGTTGGCCGGAACCATCGAGGCGACGACCCGGAGTTTCTCCCTGATCTTCTCCGCCTGACCGGATTCCTGCCATTCCCGGAAGAGGTCCTCGTAGCCTCTCCAGGTCTGTGCGTTGTCAGCACCGAAAAGCAGAGCAAGGTCACACAAGCGTGAGATCGCCACAGCGGCGATGTCGTGAATCCCCGCTCGACTGTCGAGCAGGACGACATCCGGCTGCCTGCTCAGATCCGCGACCCGACGTTCACAGGCGGACACCGCATCCTCGAGGCGGTCGGCGAAACTCATCGGGCCCGCCCCCGCCCTGGGAACATCCGCATAGACCCGGTTGAGCTTGTCCACGTAGGAGTAGGGAGGATCCTGGGAGGCCCTGAGCCCGCCGCCACGTGCGGGAGCCACCCAGAGCTCTCCGTTGCCCTCCAGCGACACGTGCGAGGCCCGGACGACCAGATCCAGGTCATCAACGCTGCCGACGGCGGCCTCCACCAGGTAATCCACCACTCCGTAGGCCGGGATGTGGTCATCGTTCAGCAGGAGGGGCCCGGCCCCGGGGGATTCGAGGTCCAGATCCACGATGAGAACACAGCGGCCCTGCCCAGCGAGATGCCTGCCCAACAGGTATGTTGCCGTGGACCGCCCCACGCCGCCCTTGAAGCCGTACAGCGCCGTACGCGCGGTGGACGTCTCGCCCGATCCGGCCCCCCTAGCGGGTGAAGCGACCTTGGACCAGTCCTCACCGACGACCGTGTTATCCAGGAGATAGACGTTCCCTCCACGTTCGTGGGCCTCCGGTGCGAGCACCCTACGGGGGGACTCCAGGAGAGACTCCGGTGCGAAGAGGTCCGACCCCAACAACAGCGGTTCTTCGGAAGCATAATCGCCGAGGCGCTCTCGGAGTTGAGCACGCCAACTCTCGACCTGTTCGGTGTCCAATGGCGTACCGCGATCGTCGAGAAGCAGCGTGAAGCGTCCCAGGAAGTCGCGGACGGCCACGACCGTAACGCCGGTTTCGGAGATGGATCGGGCCACGGCACGGGCACGCGGTGCCGCTTCGTCGAAACGAACGGGGTCGAGCGTCACCGCAGTCCTCCAGCCACGAGAGCTTGTTGGTGAAGTGAGAGCATCCTGTGGGCGGTTTCCCGCCGTTCTGAGAGCACCTCCGCGTCCACCTGCGGATTCCCACGATAACGATGCGTCACGCTGTATCCGTCGAAGGGATTGTCGGTACCCATGGCGGAGACGAGCCTGGTCGCGGAACGCCCCTGGGCCGCCAGGCGCGCGCGGTTCCACACGCCGGGCAGATGGCCGAGGTTTCCTGAACCGTCCCGGGGTTTGTCCTGTTGGCTCATCGTCGCTCCGAGGTATCTGAGCAGCAGGCTCTTGAGCGCACATTCCACCGCGAAACCGTAGTGGTAGTCGGCGTTGGGCCATCGACTGTTGAATCGGAGAAGTTCCGCGTCGTCGAAGTGACGTCGAGCGGCTCCCGCGAACTCCCGCGCATGATCTGTCCCGGACACGCCGGAATCCTATCGACTGCCCGTCACCGAGGGCCGTCGCTCACAAGAATCCCTAGGCGGAAGATCCATTAGGCACGGACGGGAGGTCAGAGCGTGGCCTCGCGGACGAAGCGGCCCAGCGGGATGGGGTCGCGGCCGAGCGCCGCGCGCACGTCCTCGGTGACCTCGGCCGCCCTGCCCCGGACCGCGGCGGCGAAGCGCTCGTTGAGGGTGTCGATGAAGCGGTCGTTCCACCCCCGGTCCGCGGCGCGGAAGTAGAAGCCCGCCTCGTCGACGGCCTTGAACCGCCACACCGGGCTCTCGGTGCCCCGGGTCTGCTTGACCACCTCGCGGAAGGTGAGCGGCTGCGGGCCCGTGAGCGTGTACTCCCTGCCGCTGTGGTCGTCCAGCAGGGCCGCGACGGCGGCGTCGGCCACGTCGCGGGCGTCCACGAAGCTGACCTCGGTCCTCTTCTTGACCGGCAGTTCGAGGCGGCCGTTGCGCGAGCGCGCCAGACCGGCGAACATCCCCTCGGTGAAGTCCTGGAAGAGCCAGTTGGACCGCAGCACGGTCCACCGGCCGAACAGGTCCCTGGCCCGCAGCTCGGCGGCGCGCTGGTCGGAGTCCGACGGCGCGTACTCGCTGCCCATGGCGGTCAGGACCACGGCGTTGACGACCCCGGCCGCGGCGGCCCTCTCCAGGAACCCGGCGACCCGGTTGCCCAGCGCGCTCCCGACCGGCGTCACCACGAGGACGTTCTTGACGCCGTCGAGGATCTCGTCCCAGTTGGAGGTGTCGGTCCAGTCCAGACGGGTCTTCGAGGTGCGGGACGCGCCCGTCGCGGGCAGGCCGCGGCTCCTCAGCTGGGTGAGGACGCGGCGGCCCACCATTCCGGTGGCTCCGGTGACCAGAGTGCTCATCGTCTACAAGGTACCGACGTGCGGACCGGACACGAACCGTCCTCGCCGCGACGGGCCCGGCGCGGACCCGCGCGGACCGGTCCCGTCCTCAGGCCCGGCTCCGCGGCCGCCGCGCCTCCATCCCCAGGACCAGGGCGGCGCCGACGGCGGCCACGGCCAGGTTGGCGAGTACCTCGTGGCCCTCGAGGGCCGCCACGCGGGGCACGACGAAGCGGTTGAACGAGTTGAGGACCACACCCAGGAACGGCTGGTACCAGAGGTGGTCGACGGCGCCGCTGACGCCGACGAGGAGGAGCAGGACGCCGACGCCCTGGATGACCTTGCGCATACCCCCGACGCTAGGCTCCGGACCGCGCGCGGCGCATCGGCCGACCGTCCAGCCCTGACCGGGCGCGCGTCGGCCGAACGGCCGAGGGCGCGCGTCCCGCGCCCCGCACGCTCCCGCCTCCGGGCGCGGCCCCGAACGTAGACTGCACGTCGATGAACGCTATGGCCGGGCGGTGCGGCGCGCGCGACTGGATCGTGGACTCCTCCATCTTCCTGATCGCCCTCCTCTCCGTGCTGATGAACGCCGCCGAGTTCCCCCACCTGCCCGTCCGGGAACCGGTCCTGCCCGTGTGGCTCAAGGCCGCCGACGGGGCCCTCGCCCTGCTGGCCTGCCTGGCGCTGTGGTGGCGGCGGCGCTGGCCGGTCCAGATCGCCGTCGTGCTCGTCCTGTACTCCGCCGTCTCCGGTCTGGCCTCGGGCGTGATGCTCATCGCCCTGTTCTCCCTGGCCGTGCGCCGTCCGCCCCGCACCAGCCTGGCGGTGTACGGGCTGAGCGTGGGCGCCTCGCTCGTGCACGCCGCGCTGTGGCCCGACCCGCACGCCCCGTTCCTGGTGATCCTCCTGCTGGGGGCCGCCCTCCAGGGCGCCGTGACCGGCTGGGGGCTCACCGTCCAGCACCGGCGCGAGCTGGTGGAGTCGCTGCGCGACCGGGCCGTGCACGCCGAGACGGAGGCGCAGCTGCGCGCCGAGCACGCCCAGCACCAGGTCCGCGAGGCCATGGCCCGCGAGATCCACGACGTGCTCGGGCACCGGTTGTCGCTGCTGAGCGTGCACGCGGGCGCCCTGGAGTACCGGCCCGACGCCCCCGCCGAGGAGGTGGCCCGGTCGGCGAAGGTGATCCGCGAGAGCGCCCACCAGGCCCTCCAGGACCTGCGGGAGGTGATCGGCGTGCTGCGCGCGCCCGTCGGGGAGTTGCCGCAGCCGACCATGGCCGACCTGCGGCAGCTGGTGGAGGAGGCCGACGAGGCCGGGACCCGGGTGGAGTTCGTGCAGGAGTGCGCCGGGACGGTCCCCGAGCGCACCGGGCGCACCGCCTACCGGATCGTCCAGGAGGGGCTGACGAACGTGCGCAAGCACGCCCCGGGCGCCACCACGCGCGTACTGGTCCGGGGAGCCCCGGGCGACGGCCTGCTGGTGGAGGTGGGCAACGACCCCTCCCCCGGCGCCCCTCCCGCGGCGTCGGGCGGGGACGGCGACGGCCAGGGCCTGGTCGGGCTCGCCGAGCGGGTGTCCCTGGCCTCGGGGCGGCTGGAGCACGGCCCGGACGGCCGGGGTGGCTGGCGGCTGGCGGCATGGCTACCGTGGCCGACATGAGCGAGACGGAGCGGGAGATCGGGGTCGTGCTCGTCGATGACGACGCGCTGGTCCGGGTCGGCCTGGTGATGATGATGGGCGGCGCGCCCGACATCCGGGTGCTGGCCGAGGCCGAGGACGGGAGCGCGGTGGTCGACCTGGTGGCGCGCCACTCCCCCGACGTGGTCCTGATGGACATCCGGATGCCGACGGTGGACGGGCTGACCGCCACCGAGCGGCTGCGGGCCCTGGAGAACCCGCCGGAGGTGCTGGTGCTGACCACCTTCGACGCCGACGAGCACGTGCTGCGCGCGCTGCGGGCGGGCGCGGCCGGGTTCCTGCTCAAGGACACCCCTCCGGCGGAGATCGTGGAGTCGGTGCGCCAGGTGTCCCGGGGGATGTCGGTGCTCTCCCCGGCGGTGACGCGGCGGCTGGTCGAGCGGGTGGGCGCCAACGACCGCGGCGAGCGGGCCCTGCGTGCGCGCGAGCGGCTCTCGGCGCTCAACGGCCGGGAGCTGGAGGTGGCCGTGGCGGTCGGCGAGGGCCGGTCCAACGCCGACATCGCCTCGGCCCTGTTCCTGAGCGTGCCGACGGTCAAGACGCACGTGTCGAGCATCCTCACCAAGCTCGGGCTCAACAACCGCGTCCAGGTGGCGCTGCTCGTGCACGACGCCCAGCTCCTGGACGGGAGGGGCTGACCCGCCTTCCGCCGCCTCCGCGGCCGTCCGGCGCCGCCTCCGGTCCCCTTACCGCCCCTCCGCGGCCGTCCCGAGCCATGCCCGGGCCCGTCCTGGGTAGCCGGGGGTGGAGGGACACCGACACGGAAGGGGGCTGCGGCAGAGGTGAGTGACCGCGACGACTACGCAGAGGTGCTCGACGCCGTCATGGAGAGGGTGCGGTCGCACATCGGCGAGGGCCGGGTCGCCGACTACATCCCCGAACTGGCCAACGTGGACCCGGACGAGTTCGGGTTCGCCGTGGCCACGGTGGACGGCGACCTGTACAGCGTCGGCGACCACTCCCGGACGCGCTTCTCCATGCAGAGCATCACCAAGGTGTTCACCCTGGCGCTGGTGATGAGCAGGTCCGGGGACAGCGTGTGGAAGCGGGTCAACCGGGAGCCCTCGGGCAACTCCTTCAACTCCCTGTACCAGCTGGAGTTCGAGAGCGGTGTGCCCCGCAACCCGATGATCAACCCGGGCGCGCTCATCGTCACCGACCAGCTGCTGACCGACACCGGGGACGCCGTCGGCGCCCTGGGGGAGCTGCTGTGCGCGGAGACGGGCGACCCCGACCTGCACACGGACAACCTGGTGGCGCGCTCGGAGGACGAGCACGGCGACCGCAACCGGTCGCTGGCCTACCTCATGTCGAGCTTCGGCAACATGCGCAACCCGGTGCCGGAGGTGCTGGACCACTACTTCCGGCAGTGCGCGATCACCGTCAGCTGTGAGGAGCTGGCCCGGGCGGGGCTGCTGCTGGCGCGCCACGGCAGGCGGGCGGACGGCTCCCAGCTGCTCAGCCGCTCCGACGCGCGCCGCGTCATGGCGGTGATGCTCACCTGCGGCACCTACGACGCCGCGGGCGAGTTCGCCTACCGCGTCGGCCTGCCCTGCAAGAGCGGGGTGGGCGGCGGCATCCTCGCGATCGTGCCGGGGCGCTGCTCCGTGGCGGCGTGGGGGCCGGGTCTGGACGCCAAGGGCAACTCGGTGACGGCGGCGCTGGCCCTGGAGGCCTTCACCGACATCACCAACTGCTCCGTGTTCTGACCGCTCTGACCGCTCAGTCGTCCCGGTCGGCCGGTTCGAAGCCGCGGGACATGTGGTCCAGCAGCGCCCGGTTCTGCTCGGGGTCGTCGTTGTCGGCCACCAGGAACAGGGCGTAGCCGATGTCCTCGGTGTGGAAGCCGCGGTTGATGGCGTGCATGTCGCCGTTGCCGAAGGTGAACTCCCAGTCGGCGGCGCTGACGTAGTCCTCCGCCCAGTCGGCCTCCACGTCCTCGATGCCGATCAGTGCGTAGCCGCTGAAGTTGTTGCTGCCGACGGGCTCGAACTCGCGCCAGTCGTCCCCGGCGTCGGGGTTGGGGTTGTCGGTCTGGTCCACCAGCAGGTAGCCGCCGTCGGGGTTGCGGAAGTAGACCATGTGGCCCTCGCGCTCGACGTTCCAGCCCTCGGGGACGTCCACGGAGAAGCCGCTGGGGTCCTCGTGGCGGGTGAGGGGCCCCCAGACCTCCTCGACGCCGTCCTCGTCCCGCTCGGCCTCCGACTCCCCGTCCGAGGGCTCCGCGGACTCCCGCGGCGTCTCCTCGGCGGCGGACGCGCTCTCCTCGGCGGGGGGATCCGACGCCTCCGCCCCGGGGTCGGCGGCGGCCTCCTGGCCCGAGCCGTCGACCAGCCCGGTGTCGGCCCCGCCCGAACGGTTCATGCTCACCAGGAGGCTGGTGGTGGCGCCCACGACGAGGAGCACGAACACGGCGGCGGCGACCAGCAGCGTCCGCCGGACGGAGCCGGGGCGCCCCTCGCGGCGGGGGGCCGGGCCGGGGACCGGAGGTTCGGCGCGGACGGCCGCCTCCGCGGCTCCCTCCGGCTCCGGCGCGGACACGGTGGCGGCCATCGTGGGGGCGACCGTCTCGGGGGTGTCGTCCGCGTCCCGGATCTCGCGCAGCAGGGCGCGCACCTCGCCGACCGACGGCCGGTCCTCCGGGCGCTTCTCGCACAGGGCCTCCAGGACCGGGCGCAGCGGACCGGCGTTGACCGGCTCGGGCAGGTCCTGGGTGACGATGGCGGTCAGCGTCGCCATCGGGGTCGGCCGCTCGAAGGGCAGGGTGCCCTCGACCGCCTGGTAGAGGGTGACGCCCAGGGCCCACATGTCCGAGGCCGGGGTGGCCGAGTGCCCGTGCGCGACCTCCGGGGCCAGGTAGCTCGGGGAGCCGATCAGCAGCCCGGTGCTGGTCAGGTGGGTGGCTCCGTCCAGGTGGGCGATGCCGAAGTCGGTCAGGACCGCGCGGTCGTTGCCCGCGATGAGCACGTTGCCCGGCTTGATGTCGCGGTGCACGATGCCGCGGGCGTGCGCCTCGGCCAGCCCCGCCGCCATCTGCTCGCCGATCCCGGCGGCCCGCCGGACCGGCAGCGCGCCCTCGTCGCGGACGAGGTCGCCCAGTGAGGGGCCGCGGACCAGCTCCATGACGATCCACGGGCGGCCGTCCTCCTCAGCCACGTCGAACACCGTGATGATGGCGGGGTGGCTGAGCTGCGCCGCGCTGCGCGCCTCGCGCAGCATGCGGGTGCGCAGCACCTCGACCTCGTGCGGGGGCAGGTTCGGCGGTGTGGTCAGCTCCTTGACGGCGACCGGCCGGTCCAGGAGGGTGTCGGTGCCCTGCCAGACCCGCCCCATGCCTCCGGAGCCGATGACCTCGTCCAGACGGTACCGGTTGACCAGGAGGCGACGGGGGTCGGCTTCGGAACTGTTCATGAAGGCGCTGTTCCTCTGTGCGGAGGGGCGGTGCGGGGAGTACGGGGCGCGGCGGAGGAGGAGCCCCTGGGCGTTAGCGAGTCTAGGATCCCCCGGCCACTGTTGGCGCTCCCCGCCACGGTGTCATGTGTCTTCCCCGGGTGCGGGGCATCCGGGCGCACGCCCCTGACATGCGCGGATCGCGCCGGGGGCTCCGAGCCGCCCCGGACCGGCGGGACGGGGATCACCGGGCGTGTCCGTCCGGCCCGCGCCGCACGGACGCGTGCGGGTGCGGCGTCGGCCATCGCCGCCTCCCGGGTCGTCGGGCGGCACGGGCGTGCGGGAGCCGCCTCAGGACCTGCGCAGCAGCCGCGCCAGGAGGTCCGGCAGGGACGACAGGCCGGAGGCCCGCCGACCGGGCCCGGGAGGGTCGGCCGGGAGCGGCGCCGCCTCCTCGGTCCCGCGGGGCGGGGGCTCCTGCGGGGCGAACTCGACGGGGAGCCGGACGGGGGACCAGGACAGGGCCGACAGCCGCCAGCGCAGCTGGTCGGGCGGGACGGCCAGGCGCAGTCCGGGCAGGCGGGTGAGCAGGACGCGCACCGCGACGCCGGCGACGGTGGTCGCCTCCTCGATGGCGGGGCATCGGTGCGGCCCCGCGCCCCAGGCCACGTGCGCCCGGTTGGCGGTCTCCTCCATCCGCTCGGCGTTCTCCCGGGCGAAGAAGTGGTTCGCCGCGGCGAAGGCCATCAGCACGGGGGACCCGGCCCCGATCACCCGGCCGTCGTCCAGGGGCACGTCCACGCGCGGGTAGAGGACGGGGAAGTTGGTGATCGGCGGGTCCCGCCACAGCACGCGGTCGAGGATCTCGGCGAGGGCGGCGTCGGAGGGCGGGACCGTGCCGGGCCCGGAGGGGCCGGTCAGGCAGGCGCGCAGGACCGCGTCGATCAGGTGCGCGGTCGGCTCGTTGGCGGCGGCGGTGACCAGCAGGAGCTGCGTGACCGCCTCCTCGTCGCTGAGGGCGGCCCGGTGCCGGATCATCCGGGTGATGAGGTCGTCGCCGGGTTCGCGGCGCCTGGCCGCGACCGCCTCCGCCAGCACCCGCCCGGCCTCGGCGCCGGACCTGCGCGCGTCCGCGCCGAGCCGCAGGTTGTGTATGGCGGTGGCGAAGCGCGCGCCCTGGTCCCCGTCGAGGCCGAGGAGGTCGTTCATGACCAGCGGCGGCAGCACGCGCGCGTACTCGCCGAGGAGTTCGGCCCGCCCCCGCGCGCGGAACCCGTCGATGAGCCGGTCGGCGTAGCGGCTGGTGGTCCGGCGCAGGTGTTCGGTGTCGACGCCGCCGAGGCCTTCGGTGATGACCTCCCGGTAGCGCTGGTGCTCCGCGCCGTCGACGTACAGGGCGCTCGTGCGCGGGGCCAGCACCGGCACCAGAGCGGAGTCCGGGCCGACCCGCCCCTCGGTGAGGTCGCGCCACAGCCTGGGGTCGTGGCTGAACGTGGTGGTGTCCCGGGACCAGGAGATGAGGGTGGCGTAGTCGGTGACCAGCCACCCGTGCACGCCGGGTTCGAGCTCGACCGGGACCACGGGCCCGTGGTCGGCCCGCATCCTGGCGTACACGGAGTAGGGGTCGGGGTGCGGCTCGCTGCGGTGCAGCGCGGCTCGGGGGCAACCAGAAGACACGGGTACCTCGGCTGGGGGGATCGGGTACGGAGTGGGTCGCGTTCTTCACGTGGGAGGTCGGAGGAGGACTCGGCGGCCGGGGCGGGGCCGCACGCGGGGGCGTACGGGCCCGGCGGAGCCGCACCGTTCGCGCGGGCGCGCCCGGACCGTGCAGCCTCGCGCAACCCTAGCGGCCCGCCCCGGGCGGGCGCGAGGCCCGCCCTCACGTCCTTCCCCGAGGCAGAGGCCCCCTCGGGCCCGTTCCCGTTCCGGCCCCGACACCTCACACAGTTCCCAGACGGACACACATGGTGACCGGCGGGCCGTCTCGCGGGGCCGGGCCCGCAGGGGGGAAGCCCAGGGAGGCGAGCCCAGTGGGGGCAGGCGCGGCGGAGGCGGGCACAGCGGAGGCGGCAGGAGCGGTGGGTGCGGTGGGTGCGGGCGGGGCGGGGCCGAGACGCCTCCCAGAACAGAGGGGGAGGGGCGCGGATGGCCCGCGCCCCTCCCCCGCCGTTCTCCCGTACGCCGGTCAGGAGGACCGGTCGGCGGCCCCGTCCCGCGCCAGCGGGCGGAACCGGCGCAGCCGCTGGCTGTTGCTGACGACGAAGACGCTGGAGAAGGCCATGGCGGCTCCGGCGATCATGGGGTTGAGCAGCCCCGCCGCCGCCAGCGGGATCGCGGCGGCGTTGTAGGCGAAGGCCCAGAACAGGTTGCCCTTGATGGTGCTGAGGGTCCTGCGGGAGAGGCGGATGGCGTCGGCGGCGGCGCGCAGGTCGCCGCGCACCAGGGTCAGGTCGCTGGCCTCGATGGCCACGTCCGTCCCCGTACCCATCGCCAGCCCCAGGTCCGCCTGGGCCAGGGCGGCGGCGTCGTTGACCCCGTCGCCGACCATCGCCACCGTGCGCCCCTCACCCTGCAACCGCTGCACGACCTCGACCTTGTCGCGGGGCAGGACCTCGGCGACCACCTCGTCGATGCCGACCTGGTCGGCCACCGCGCGGGCCGCAGCCCGGTTGTCCCCGGTGAGCAGGATCGGGGTGAGCCCCAGTTCGCGGAACCTGCGGACGGCCTCGGCGCTGGTGGGCTTGACGGTGTCGGCCACCACCAGCACGCCCCGGACTCGGCCCTCCCAGCCCACCGCCACGGCGGTGCGGCCCTCGGCCTCGGCGTCGGCGAGGGCGGCGGCCAGCCGCTCGGGCAGCACGGCGCCGTCCTCCTCCAGCAGCGCGACCCGGCCGACGGCCACGGCGCGGCCCTCGACGGTCCCCCGGACGCCCAGGCCCTCGGCGTTGGCGAAGTCCCCCGGGGACGGGAGCGCGCCCACGCGGTCGGCGGCCCCGGCGGCGACCGCCCGCGCGATGGGGTGCTCGGAGGCGTTCTCCAGGGCCCCGGCCAGGCGCAGGACCTCGTCCTCGTCCTCGTCCTCGGCGGTGGACACGCCGGTCAGGGTCATCCGGCCGGTGGTGACGGTGCCGGTCTTGTCCAGCACGACCGTGTCCACGCGCCGGGTGTCCTCCAGCACCTCCGGGCCCTTGATGAGGATGCCCAACTGGGCGCCGCGCCCGGTGCCCACCATCAGGGCCATGGGCGTGGCCAGGCCCAGGGCGCACGGGCAGGCGATGATGAGCACCGCGACCGCGGCGGTGAAGGCGGTCGGGGCGTCCGCCCCCAGCACGAGCCAGACGACGAGCGTGGCGAGCGCGACGAGGATGGCGATCGGGACGAAGACCCCGGACACCCGGTCGGCCAGGCGCTGGACCTCGGCCTTGCCGTTCTGGGCCTCCTCCACCAGGCGCGCCATCTGGGCGAGCTGGGTGTCCGAGCCGACCCGGGTGGCGCGCACGACGAGGCGTCCGCCCGCGTTGACGGTCGCGCCGACCACGGAGTCGCCGGGCGCGACCTCCACCGGCACCGACTCACCGGTGAGCATGCTCATGTCCACGGCGGAGGTGCCCTCCTCCACCACGCCGTCGGTGGCCACCTTCTCCCCCGGCCGGACGAGGAAGCGGTCGCCGACGACGAGCCGGTCCACGGGCACCGACTCCTGCCGGGAGTCCGCGCCGCGCAGGACGGTGGCCTCCCTGACCCCGAGTTCGAGCAGGGCGCGCAGGGCGGCGCCCGCGCGCCTCTTGGAGCGGGCCTCGAAGTACTTGCCGAGGAGGATGAAGGTGGTGACCCCGGCGGCCACCTCCAGGTAGATGTTGCCCGACCCGTCGCCGCGGGCGACGGTGAACTCGAAGGGGTGGGTCATCCCCGGCATGCCCGCGGTCCCGAGGAACAGCGCGTACAGCGACCACAGGAACGCCGCCGACACCCCGAGGGAGACCAGCGTGTCCATGGTGGCGCTGCCCAGCCTGAGGTTCTTCCAGGCGGCGACGTGGAAGGGCAGCGCGCCCCAGACGACCACCGGCGCCGCCAGGGTCAGCGAGGCCCACTGCCAGTAGGTGAACTGCAGGGCGGGGACCATCGCCATCGCGACGACCGGTACCGACAGGACCGCGCTGACGATCACCCGGTCGCGCAGCGCGCGGGTGGGGTCGGCGGGTTCCGAGGCGTCCTCTGCCGCCTCGGGTTCGGCCCGGGGGACGGTGGCGGTGTAGCCCGCCTTCTCGACCTGGGCGACGAGGTCCTCCACCGGGGTGGGCGTGCCGTCGAAGGAGACGCGGGCCCTCTCGGTGGCGAAGTTGACGGTGGCGGTGACCCCGTCGAGCTTGTTGAGCCGTTTCTCGACCCGGTTGGCGCAGGCGGCACAGGTCATGCCGCCGATGTCCAGTTCGACCGGTGCGGTGTCGGCCCGGCCCGCCGCGGCTGCGCTGCTGCTCATAGCCCTTCCTCGGTCCTGCGTGTCGTCCCCGTGCTCTCGTGGACGGTCCTGCGTTCCAGGGCCGGGCGGCCCCGGAGCCCGGTGCGGGCGGACGTCCCGCCCGCGCGCCGGAACTCCCCCGCGGGCCGGGGTCGGCGGTGCGCCGTTCCCGTCCGGACCGCGGGGTCCGGTGTGCGCGTCAGCCGCGCACCTCGTACCCGGCCTCGTCGATGGCGGCGCGGACCGACGCGTCGTCGACCGGGCCGTCGCTGGTGACGGTCACCTTCTTGCTGTCGAGGTCGACCTTGACGTCGGTGACCCCCGCGACCCCGCTGACCTCCTCGGTGACGGAGTTGACGCAGTGTCCGCAGCTCATGCCGTCAACGGTGTAAACAGCGGTGCTGGTGGCAGCCATTTCGCCTCCTGGGGCATGTGTGCTGTACCAGTCCTCCTGGGACCGGTCTCCGATGCACTCAACATACCCCTTGGGGGTATGGTGCTGTCAAATGTCCGCCGAGCGCGCCGCCCCCGGAAACGACGAAGGCCCCCGCACGCGACGTGCGAGGACCTCGGGCGGCGGCCGCGGGGACCGGGGAGGCGTTCGGCGCCCCGGCGGGCGGTCCGGATACCCTCCCCCCGTTCTCCGGGGGCGGCCCGTGTTCGGACCGGAGAGCGGGGCGGCGGGTGCACCGGACTGCGCGCGGCGGGGCGGCCGGAAGTCGGAAGAGGGGGGCGGGGGGTCGGGGGCGGGACGCGGATCAGGAAAAGGGGAAAGAGGAGACGGGGGCTACTCGGTTTTGAGCTCCAGGCGGGCGACCACGCGTTCGCTCACGTGGTGGTTGTTCAGCGTGAACCCGGCCCTGCGGAACATCTCCACCGTCCCCGTGTAGACCTCGGCGCTGGGCGCCCGCCCTCCGGCGGTGTCCACCGGATAGGCCTCCAGGACGCGCGCGCCGTTGGCCCGGGCGTACTCGATCGCCCCGTCCAGCAGGCGGCTGCCCAGGCCGCGCCTGCGCCGACGGGGCGGGAGCCAGAAGCAGACCAGCGACCACACTCCGGGCTCGCGGGGATCGGCCGGGCGCAGGGACCGCGACCGCGACAACCGGATGAAGTCCTCCCGGGGCGCCACGGACACCCACCCGCAGGGGCCGTCCTCGTCGTAGGCGAGCAGGCCGGGCACCCGCCCGTCCAGGGTCAGGCGCCGCAGCTCCTCCTTGTTGTCCACACCGCGCTGGGAGCGGTCGCAGGAGGTGCTCGCCGTGTGGTCCTTGGCCCGCCTCCGGAAGAAGGTGCACCAGCAGTGCCCGTAGGCTCCGGTCGGTCCGAACAGGTTCTCCAGGTCTTCCCACCGCTCGGCGGTGGCGGGCTCGATTGAGACGATGGACATCGGACTCCCTCGACGAGACACACGGGCCGCCACAACTGTGATCCAGCACACTAGCGATTATTCGCCGTGACCGAAAGAACACAGATGCACTGAAAAGCCTTACCTGGTGGGTTCTGTCATCTAATGACCCGTTGAAGACGCCGGCGGGGCTGGGGATGTGTACTCCCCCGCCCCGCCGGCGGACGGATCAGAACCCCGTCCGGAGCACGGGACGGCTCGGGGCCCCGGTGCGGCGCGGGCCCCGTCCGGCGGCCCTCAGACCCGGTCGGCCTCGGCCGTCGTCTCCCTCTCCCTGGGCTCCCAGCACTCCACGCCCCGCAGGTCGGGCAGCCGGTCCCGCGTGAACACGGGGTCGATGCCCTGGCGCCGCTGGTCGTTGTAGTCCTTGAGCACCCGCGCCGCGATCGCGGCCAGCGGTGCGATGGCCACGAGGTTGATCAGCGCCATCATGCCCATGGTCGTGTCCGCCAGCGTCCAGACCAGGTCGATCGAGCCCAGGGAGCCGAGGAAGCTGGCCACGAGGAAGACGATCTTGTAGCCGAGCATGACGCGCCGGTCGGCGGTCAGGTACTCCAGGTTCGACTCACCGTAGTAGTAGTTGCCCAGCACCGACGTGAACGCGACCAGGAGGATGATCAGCGTCATCAGGTGCAGCGCCCAGGGGCCGAGCGCCTCGGTGACCGCGATCTGGGTGAGGTCGCCCTCCAGCTCGCGCTCGGAGCCGCCCTCGTAGCCGATGAGGATGATGAAGGCCGTGATGGAGCAGACCACGAGGGTGTCGAAGTAGACGCCGAGGGTCTGCACCAGGCCCTGCTTGGCGGGGTGGGTGACGGCGGCGCTGGCCGCGGCGTTGGGGGCCGATCCCAGTCCCGCCTCGTTGGAGAACATGCCCCGGCGCACGCCCTGGATGATCACCGTGCCCAGACCGGCTGCGGCGAACTCGCGGATGCCGAAGGCGTGCTCGAAGATGAGCGCGAACATCCCGGGGACGCGCTCGAAGTTCATCCCCACGATGATGACGCCCATGATCAGGTAGATCAGCGCGAAGGTCGGGATCAGCGCCTGCGCGGTGTTGGCGATCCTGCGCACGCCGCCGAAGATCACCATCGCGGTGACCGCGACGAGCACGACCCCGACCGCGGCCGACAGCCCCAGGCCCGCGTCCACGTTCATGTTCTGGGCGGAGTTGGTGACGGCCCCGGCGATGGTGTTGCTCTGCACGGCGTTGAAGACCATCGGGAAGGTCAGGATGAGGACGATGGCGAAGAGCACGCCCATCCAGCGCTGACCCAGGCCCTTCTCCATGTAGTAGGCCGGTCCGCCCCGGTAGCCGGTGGAGTCCCTGACCTTGTAGAGCTGGGCCAGGGTGGACTCGACGAAGCTGGCCGCGCACACCACGATCGCCATCGTCCACATCCAGAAGACGGCGCCCGGGCCGCCCAGGGAGATGGCGACGGCCACGCCGACGATGTTGCCCGTGCCGATGCGGGCCGCGGCCGAGATCATGAACGCCTGGAGCGAGGAGACGGCCTTGCCCCCGTCGGGAGCGACCTCGGGCTTGCTCTTGAGCACCCGGAACATCTCCGGCAGCATCCGGAACTGGACGGCGCCCGTCCGGACGGTGAGGTAGAGGCTCACCACCACCAGCAGCGGGATCAGGATCCAGGACCAGAAGAAGTCGTTGTTGAACGCGGCTATCGCGTCGGTGAGGCGTGCGTCCAGGGTGGGCGCTTGGTCGGCAGGCAACACGGGGCGGGGCTCCTTCGTTCCATGAGAGGACAACCGCTCCCACATACCCCTGAAGTTCGCGTAATCACCATCCGGGACACGCCGTGCCCGGATGGTGATGTCCCCGTTATCCGCCTCCGGTCCGCGGGGCCGCCCCGGAGGGCCCCGCGCGCGGCCGCGGGCTCAGCCCTCGTGGACCAGGTCCGCGTAGGACGGGTTCTTCTTGAGGTAGGCCCGCGCGAACGGGCAGATCGGCACGATCTTGAGCCCCCGCGACCGGATGTGGTCCAGGGAGTCGCGCATGAGGCGGCTCGCCACACCCTTGCCCTCGAAGGAGGGGTCGACCTCCACGTGCGGCAGGGCGTACACGCCCTTGTCGATCAGGTGGTAGGCGGAGAACCCCACCACCGCCCCGTCCGCGCTCACCTCGTAGCGCGAGCGTTCCGGAACGTCGACGACCGTCAGGTCCATGGCACTCTCTCCCACTCCCCGTGTTCGCGCACGCGGTGTGCGCGGGCCAATGACCACGTTCCCACACATAACCGCCGCGCACACCCCGGTCACGCGGTCACCGTCCGTGACCGGGGCGGGCCGCACGGACGGCCTGGGCGTCATGGGAGGCCGGGCCGCACGAGGGACCGGGCCGCGCTGGCGGGCCACACGGGAGGCCGGGTCACCAGCCCCGGCGGGCGGGCCGCTCCGCCTGCCCCGCGGCGGTCGGGTACCGGTCCCGCGTGCGGTAGACGACGTAGGGACGGAAGAGGTAGCCGATCGGCGCGCTGAACGCGTGCACCAGACGGGTGAAGGGCAGCAGGGCGAACAGTCCCAGGCCGACGAGGGCGTGCAGCTTGTACGGGGCCTCGGCGGCGGACATCGCCGCGACGTCGGGCTGGAGCACCCAGATGGAGCGGAACCACGGCGACACCGTCCGCCGGTAGTCCTGGGTGTGCCCGCCCGCCACCTCCACCCCGGCGAAGTAGGCGGTCATGCCCAGCCCGGTGACGATGGCCAGGACCAGCACCAGGTACATGAGCTTGTCGTTGCGCGTGGTGGCGCTGAACACCGGCCCCGTCGTGCGGCGGCGCCAGATCAGCAGGACGATCCCGCCGAGCGTGCACACCCCCGCCACGAGCCCGAGCGACAGGGCGGTGACGTGGTAGACGGTGTCGGACACCCCGAGCGCCCGGGTCCAGCCCTCGGGCACGAGCAGCCCCACCGCGTGGCCGCCGATCACCAGGAGCAGGCCGATGTGGAACAGCGGGCTGCCGATCCGCAGCAGCCTGGACTCGTACAGCTCCGACGAGCGGGTGGTCCAGCCGAACCGGTCGTACCGGTACCGCCAGAGGAGGCCGCCCACCACCAGGACGAGGACCGCGTAGGGCAGGACACCCCACAGCAGCAGGTCGAGCGCGCCGTACCCGTTCACCGCTCCTCCCGGTCGTACCCGGGGGCCTCGGTCCGCGGCAGCGGCGCCCGCACCCCGTACGGTTCCAGGCCCACGTCCTCGGCGGGCGGCCCCTGGGCCGCGAGCTTGCGCACGGCCTCCAGGTCCCCGCGCTCCTGGGCGGGCAGGGTCATGCGGACCGCGTCCACGATCCGCGCGTAGGGCGTGCCGTGGTCGTGCAGGGTCCGGGCCATCAGCTCCAGGCCCGGCCGGAAGCGCAGCAGCAGGGCCTCGCCCGCGCGCGCGTCGCCCCTGGCCGCGAACTCCAGGACCACCGCCAGGTGGTCGGGCAGCTCGCGGTTCTCCACCCGCCACCCGGCCTCGGCGTAGACGCGCTTGATCTCGGCCAGGGCGTGCCCCCTGCGGCGGGTGTCGCCGTCGGTGTAGTAGGTCATGTGCAGGGTCCTGCGCCTGCGCAGGTCGAACACGTCCACGTAGTGCTCGCACAGCTCCAGTTCGGAGACGGTGGAGGCGTGGTCGCAGAACTCCTGGAGCGCCGTGCGCACCCCTCCCCTCGGCAGCTCGGCGACCGCGCGGGCCACCAGCGGCAGGCGTTCGAAGAAGGCCTGGTCGGGGTAGCCGAGCAGGACCGAGGCGGCCTGGTGGGTGACCGCCACGCGGTGCGCCCGGCGGATGGCGCGCGCCTCCCCCAGCCACCCGGTGCCGCTCCGTACCGTCCCGTCCGCTCCCCCTGCGTCAGCGGTGGTGCTCATCCTCTCCCCCTCCTCGGCGGCGCGGTCTCGCCGCCACCGCCGCCGTCGTCGTCACCACCCCGTCGGGGTGGGAAGAGCCCTGCGGGTCGGCCGTTGCCGTCCCAGTTGAGGAGGTTGACCCGGCCGCTCGTGTCCGCCTGGGAGTCGCTGGTCTGGCGGGTGCGCAGGGCGTGGAAGTTCTCCACGGTCGCCGCCTGGGGCTGCCCGGAGGCCTCGCCGAAGGGCACGCCCCCGCCCATGCCGCCCATGCCCGGCCCGCCCTCGAAGTCGAGGCTGCACCCGACCTCGTCGATGACCCCGCGGTCGGCCTCGTCCACCCCGTAGGCGGTGGGGATGACGTAGCGCTCGTCGTACTTGGCCAGGGCCAGGAGCCGGTACATGTCCTCGATCTCGGTGCCGGTCATCCCGACGGAGGCGGCGATGGAGTCGTCGCGCTCCCGGCCCAGGTTGATCCGGCGCATGTGGGAGCGCATGGCCGCGAGCCGCCGCAGGACCAGGTCCACGGGGCCGGTGTCGCCCGCGGTGAACAGCTCGGCCAGGTACTCCACGGGGATGCGCAGGGTGTCGATGGCGGCGAAGAGGTTGTCGGCGTCCTCACCGTCGTGCCCGGTGGAGGAGAGCGCGTCCACCACCGGCGACAGCGGCGGGATGTACCAGACCATGGGCATCGTGCGGTACTCCGGGTGCAGCGGCAGCGCCACCCGGAAGCGCTTGGCCAGCGCGTAGACCGGGGAGCGGGCGGCCGACTCCACCCAGCGGTCGGGGATGCCGTCGCGTCGGGCCGCGGCGCGCACGGCCGGGTCGGAGGGGTCGAGGAACACGTCGAGCTGGGCGCGGTACAGGTCCCTCTCGTCCGCCACCGACGCCGCCTCGCGGACCCGGTCGGCGTCGTACAGGACCACGCCCAGGTAGCGCAGCCGCCCCACGCACGTCTCGGAGCAGACGGTGGGCATGCCCACCTCCACCCGCGGGTAGCAGAACGTGCACTTCTCGGCCTTGCCCGTCTTGTGGTTGAAGTAGACCTTCTTGTACGGGCAGCCGGTGACGCACATGCGCCAGCCCCGGCAGCGGTCCTGGTCGACCAGGACGATGCCGTCCTCGACCCGCTTGTACAGGGCGCCGCTGGGGCAGGCGGCCACGCACGACGGGTTGAGGCAGTGCTCGCAGATGCGCGGCAGGTAGAACATGAAGGTCTCCTCGAAGGAGAACCGCACCCTGTCGCCGAGCCTGCGCACGATCGGGTCCCGCCGGGTCAGCTCGGGTCCGCCGCCGAGGTCGTCGTCCCAGTTGGCGCTCCAGCTGACCTTCATGGGCTCGCCGGTGAGCGCCGACCGGGGCTCGGCCACCGGGAAGTCGTCGCCCAGGGGCGCGTTGGTCAGCGTCTCGTAGTCGTAGGTCCAGGGCTCGTAGTAGTCCTGGAGGGAGGGCATCACCGGGTTGGCGAAGATGGTGGCCAGCCGTTTGAGCCGCCCGCCCGCGCGGGGCCTGAGCCGCCCCCTGGAGTCGAGGACCCAGCCGCCCTTCCAGCGCTCCTGGTCCTGGTAGGTGCGCGGGTAGCCCTGCCCGGGCCGCGTCTCGACGTTGTTGAACCACACGTACTCGACGCCGCTGCGGTTGGTCCAGGCCTGTTTGCAGGTGACCGAGCACGTGTGGCAGCCGATGCACTTGTCCAGGTTCATCACCATGGCGACCTGCGCCATGACCCTGCCGACCGGCCGGTCCCCTCCGGAGCCGCCGGTCCCGCCCCCGCCGCCGTGGGCCTGTGCCATCAGTAACGCACCTCCGTGGTCCGCTTGCGCACGACGGTGACCTCGTCGCGCTGGTTGCCGGTCGGGCCGAGGTAGTTGAAGGCGTAGGAGAGCTGCGCGTAGCCGCCGATGAGGTGGGTGGGCTTGACCAGCAGGCGCGTGAGCGAGTTGTGGATGCCGCCGCGCCTGCCGGTGGTCTCGGACTTGGGCACGTCGATGGTGCGCTCCTGGACGTGGTACATGTACACGGTTCCGGCGGGCATCCGGTGCGAGACCACCAGCCGCGCCACCACCACGCCGTTGCGGTTGACCGCCTCCACCCAGTCGTTGTCGGCGGCGCCGATCGCCTCGGCGTCGGCCGGGCTCATCCAGATCGTGGGGCCGCCGCGGGAGAGGGTCTGGAGCAGCAGGTTGTCCTGGTACTCGGAGTGGATCGACCACTTGGAGTGCGGGGTCAGGTAGCGCACGACCACCTCGCGCTGGCCGGTCGGGCCGAGGCGGGGCTCGCCGAACAGGCGGCTGATGTCGAGCGGCGGCCGGTAGACGGGCAGGGCCTCGCCGAACTCGTGCATCCAGTCGTGGTCGAGGTAGAAGTGCTGGCGACCGGTGAGGGTGTGCCAGGGCTTGTCGTGCTCGACGTTGATGGTGAACGGCGAGTACCGGCGGTCGGGGGCCTCCTTGCCCGACCACTCCGGGCTGGAGCCCACCGCCGTGGGCCCCCGGCTCGCGTCGGAGAAGACCACCCGGCGCTCGGCGGCCTGGTGGATCAGCTCGTCCATGTCGGTGCCGGTGCGCTCGGCCAGGAGGCGGAAGCCCTGCGCGGCCAGGCGGCCGTTGCTGGTGCCGGACAGCGCCAGGATCATCTCGCAGGCCTTGACGTCGGTGTCCAGGGAGGGACGGCCGTCGGCGACCCCGCCCCGGACGGCGCCGTTGCGCTGGCGCAGCCACCCCACCTCCTGGTCCGGGGTGAAGGACACGCCCTTGACCGGCAGCCCCCGGGACTCGGCCAGCGGCCCCAGGGCGGCCAGCTTCTGCGCGACCTCGGAGTAGTTGCGGCGCACGGGCACGATCGCGGGCATGGTCCGGCCGGGGACGGGCCGCGCGCCCTCCGCCTTCCAGTCCGGCGGGACGCCGTGCGGCTGGGCCAGTTCGCCGGGGGTGTCGTGCTGGTGGGGTACGGCCACCAGGTCGGTGACCTCGTCCAGGTGGTCGGCGGCCAGCGCGCTGAACGCCCTGGCCAGGGCGTGGAAGGCGTCGAAGTCGGTGCGGGTCTCCCAGGGCGGGTCGATGGCCGGGTTGAACGAGTGCACGTAGGGGTGCATGTCCGTGGTGGACAGGTCGTGCTTCTCGTACCAGGTCGCGGCGGGCAGCACGATGTCGGACAGCAGGGTCGTGCTGGTCATCCGGAAGTCGATGGACAGCAGCAGGTCGAGCTTGCCCTCGGGGACCTCCTCGCGCCAGGTGACGTCGGCGGGCCGGTCCGCGGGCCCGGCGGGCTCGGCCAGCAGGTTGGAGCGGGTGCCGAGCAGGTGCTTGAGGAAGTACTCGTTGCCCTTGGCCGAGGAGCCGAACAGGTTGGACCGCCACACGGTGAGGACCCGGGGCCAGTTGGCGGGGGCGTCGGGGTCCTCGGCGGCGAAGCGCAGGTCGCCGCTGTGGAGCTGGTCGGCGACGTACTCCGCGGGGTCCTGCCCGCGCTCGCGCGCCTCGCGCCCCAGGTCGATCGGGTTGCGGTCGAAGGTCGGGTAGGAGGGCATCCACCCCATGCGGGCCGAGGCGGCGACCAGGTCGGCGGTGTGCTGGCCGCGCACCCGCCCCGGGCCGAGCGGCGAGGCGAGGGCGTCGGCGCGGTAGGTGTCGTAGCGCCACTGGTCGGTGTGCAGGTACCAGTAGGAGGTTCCGGCCATGAAGCGCTGCGGCCGGGTCCAGTCCGCGGCGGAGGCGAACGCGGCCCACCCGGCGGAGGTGCGGCACTTCTCCTGGCCGACGTAGTGGGCCCAGCCGCCGCCGTTGACGCCCTGGCAACCGGTGAGCAGCAGCAGGGACAGGAAGGCGCGGTAGGCGTTCTCGCCGTGGAACCACTGGTTGGTGCCCGCGCCGAGGATGATCATGGCCCGGCCGCCGGACTCCTCGGCGGTGGCGGCGAACTCGCGGGCGATGCGGGCCGCCCGGTCGGCGGGGACCCCGGTGAGTTCGGCCTGCCAGGCGGGCGTGCAGGGCTCGGCGGCGTCGTCGTAGCCGGTGGGCCAGGTGCCGGGCAGGTCGTGCCGGTGCACCCCGTACTGGGCCAGGACCAGGTCGAAGACGGTGGTGACGAGGCGTCCGCCGACCCTGCGGACCGGGACGCCGCGGGTGAGGACCCCGGCCGTGCCGCCGGGGGTGTCGAAGCGGTTCAGGGCGACCTCGGCGGCCTCCCCGCCCTCCGCGTAGAGGGTGAGGGCGGGGACGCGGCCCTCCAGGTCCAGGTTCCACCGTCCTGTCCCGGCCTCGCCCCAGCGGTGGCCGACGGTGCCGTTGGGCGCGACGGGGGCGTCCTCGCCCTCCGGCCAGAACACCGGTTTCCACTCGGCGTTCTCCCCCGTGTCCCCCAGGTCGGCGGCGGTGAGGAACTTGCCGGGGACGAGGCGGCCGTCGCGGCTGTCCAGGGACACCAGGAACGGCAGGTCGGTGTAGCGGCGCACGTAGTCGTCGAAGCGCGGCGTGGTGCGGTCGACGAACCGCTCCTTGAGGATCACGTGCCCCATGGCCATCGCCAGGGCCCCGTCCGTGCCCGGGTGGGGCGCCAGCCACTCGTCGGCGAACTTGGTGGCGTCGCTGTAGTCCGGGGAGACGACGACCACCTTCTGGCCCCGGTAGCGGGCCTCGGCCATCCAGTGGGCGTCGGGGGTGCGGGTGACGGGGACGTTGGAGCCCCACAGCACCAGGTAGGCCGCGTCCCACCAGTCACCGGACTCGGGGACGTCGGTCTGGTCGCCGAACACCTGCGGCGAGGCCACGGGCAGGTCGGCGTACCAGTCGTAGAAGGACAGCATGGAGCCGCCGAGCAGGTTCACGAAGCGCGCGCCCACGCCGTGGGAGACCATCGACATCGCGGGGATCGGCGAGAACCCGGCGACGCGGTCCGGCCCGTACCTTCGGATGGTGAGCACGTGCGCGGCGGCGGCGATCTCCAGGGCCTCGTCCCAGGTGATCCGGACCAGCCCGCCCTTGCCCCGGGCCCGCTGGTAGCGGGCGCGCCGGTCGGGGTCGGTGGTGATCTCCTCCCAGGCCGCCACCGGGTCGCCCAGACGGGCGCGCGCCTCGCGGTACATCCGCACGAGGACGCCGCGCGCGTAGGGATAGCGGACGCGCGTGGGCGAATAGGTGTACCAGGAGAAGGCGGCGCCGCGCGGACATCCGCGCGGTTCGTATTCGGGGCGGTCCGGGCCGACCGAGGGGTAGTCGGTGGCCTGCGTTTCCCAGGTGATGATTCCGTCCTTGACGTAGACGTCCCAGGAACACGAACCCGTGCAGTTCACGCCGTGCGTGGAACGGACCACGCGGTCGTGGCTCCACCGGTCGCGGTAGAAGGAGTCGCCCTGGCGGCCACCCTTCCTGACCTGCGCACGGTCGCCGTCCAGCGGCTCGGAGCGGGTGAGGTGGTTGCCCAGCGCCAGAAGGGCGTTCCCCGCGCCGCCTTTTTTGCTTTCCGCCGCCATACGGACAACACCCCGTTTACCATTCCTTGGCCCCCAGCGGGGACGCCGGGCCAGAACCCACTGCATTCCGCCAACAAATATGCCTTCTCCGGCGTGAAAAAGGCGCATCCCACACCGGATCGGGTGACAATCGCCTGGAACGGCGGAGGAAGGAATGCGCATATGCGTACGGAATCGGGAAAAAGGGTGTCGCGCCGCGGCACGGCGGGCGGCAACCTCGCGCTGGCCACGGCGGCGTTCACGCTCACCTTCTGGGCGTGGAACCTCATCGGCCCCCTGTCGCGCACCTACACCGAGAACCTGGGGCTGACGCCCACGCAGACCTCGATCCTGGTGGCCTTCCCGGTGCTGGTGGGGGCGTTGGGGCGCATCCCCGTGGGCGCGCTGACCGACCGCTACGGCGGGCGGCTGATGTTCACGGCCCTGTGCTTCGCGAGCATCGTGCCGACGTTCCTGGTGGGGGTCTCGGGCGACTCCTACGGGATGCTGCTGCTGTGGGGATTCGTCCTCGGTGTCGCCGGGACGTCGTTCGCGGTCGGCATCCCGTTCGTGAACGCCTGGTACCCGGCGAACCGGCGCGGGTTCGCGACGGGCGTGTTCGGCGCGGGGATGGGCGGCACCGCCCTGTCGTCCTTCCTCACCCCCTGGCTGGTGGACTCGGTGGGGCTGTTCACCACCCACCTGCTGCTGTGCGCGGCGCTGGCGGTCATGGGCGTGGTGATGTGGCTGATGTGCCGGGACTCGCCGGAGTGGCGGCCGCGCACGGAGCCCGCGCTGCCGCGCATGGGGGAGGCCGTGCGGCTGCGGGCGACCTGGCAGGCGTCGCTGCTGTACGCGGTCGCCTTCGGCGGCTTCGTGGCCTTCTCGACCTACCTGCCGACGCTGCTGACGCTGGCCTACGACTACGCGCAGACCGCCGCGGGACTGCGCACCGCCGGGTTCGCGGTGGCGGCCGTGGCCGCCCGGCCGGTCGGCGGCGTCCTGTCGGACCGGATCGGCCCGGTGCGGGTGTGCCTGATCTCGTTCCTCGGCACCTGCGTGTTCGCGGTCGTGCTGGCCCTGCACCCGCCCGCGGAGTTCCCCGCCGGTGCCGCGTTCGTGCTGATCGCGGTGTCGCTGGGGCTGGGCACCGGGGCCGTGTTCGCGCTGGTGGCCAAGCTGGTGGAGCCGTCGAGGGTGGGCACGGTCACGGGCCTGGTGGGCGCGGCCGGCGGGCTCGGCGGCTACTTCCCGCCGCTGCTCATGGGGGCGGTGTACCAGGCGACCGGGGCCTACACGCTGGGCTTCGTACTGCTGGCGGCGGTCGCCCTGGCAGTGGCCCTGTACGCCTGGCGGGCCTTCGCCCACGTGCGGGGATGAGGCTGCCGGGGACGGGACCGGTCACCGGGACGTCCGGTGCCGCGCCGGGGAGTCGCCCACGGGATCGGGAAGCGGAGGCCGCGCGTGGAAGCGGGTGGGCGCCGCACGGCCGTCCACAGCCTGTGGACAACCGTGAGCACGTGGACGGCGCCGCGGCCGGAAACCGCGGGACGGTTGTCTAGGGCGCGATGTCGCGGGCGCGCACCAGCACCGCGGCCCGGTTTCCCACCTTCACCCGCTCCAGCGCGCGCACGCCCTCGGGCAGGGCGACCCGCCGGGTGCGGGCGGTCACCACCACGACGGCGTGCTCGGGCAGCACCCGGCCCAGGGAGGCCAGCAGCCCCCGCATCGGCTCACCGGCGCCGCCGGGAACGTTCCCCTCCCACCGCGTCATCTCGCCGTAGGGCACGTCCGTCACGACCAGGTCGGCTTCCACGCCCTCCTCCAGGGAGAACACGTCGGCCACGGCCGCCTCGTGGGGCAGGTCGCCGCCCTGCGCGGCCAGCCCCGCCGCCAGGTCGCGGGCGGCCTCGGCGCGCTCCACGAAGGCCACGCGGCCGAAGTCCCGGGCGGAACGGCGCAGCTCCTCCTCGCGTTCCGCGAGCCCCTCGGCGGTCAGCAGCCTCAGATTGCGCGCGGCCAGGGCGACCGCTTCGGCGTCCACGTCGGTGGCGCGGACGCCGGTGAGCAGGTCGCGGTGCAGCAGGCCCAGCACCGTCGCCAGGTACCCGCTGCCGCAGCACGGGTCCCACAGGCGGACGGGTTCCCCTCCGGTGTGCACCATCGCGCGCTGGAACAGCTCACTGGCCAGCCGCACCGGGAAGCCCGGAAACCCCGGCGCGGACCGCAGCACGTGTCCGCTCGCCAGGGCCGAATGGTCGGTCCGCTCGACGGCGTACCGGTAACCCAAGGTCCCTCATGCCCTTCTGTGTCCGTGTCCGCCGCAGAACGCCGAAGGCCCGGTGTCTGTCGACACCGGGCCTCCATCATGCGGTCCTGACGGGATTTGAACCCGCGGCCTCCACCTTGACAGGGTGGCGAGCACTCCTAACTGCTCCACAGGACCTCGCTGCATGAACAACTCTAGCGCGACTTCGGAGTACTTCGTACCGGCGGCCGCCTAGAGTGGCGGGAAACGCCCCGGAGAGTGGAAGGAACCGGCGTGAACGAGTTCTCGGCGCCCCTGCCGTCGGGCCCGGAGAGCACCCGGGTCGACCGCTGGCTGTGGGCGGTACGCCTGACGAAGACGCGCTCGGACGCGGCCCAGGCATGCCGGGGCGGGCACGTGCGCGTCAACGACCGCCCGGCCAAACCCGCCACCACGGTCAAGGTCGGCGACGAGGTGCGCGTCCGGCTGCACGGGACCACGCGCACGGTCGATGTGGGCCATGTCATCGAGAAGCGCGTGAGCGCGCCGATCGCCGCACGCTGCTACACCGACAGGACACCGACGCCTCCGCCCCAGGCGACCACGCCCGTCATCAGGCGCGACCGGGGAGCCGGACGGCCGACCAAGCGCGACCGCCGCATGCTGGACAGGCTGCGCAGCGACTTCCCGCCGGGCCCGCCCGCTCCGTAGCGCACGGTCGGCGGCCCCGGTCAGCCCCGCGCGGGAAGCGGGTGCTCCGCCAGGAAGTCCAGCACCTCGCGCGTGGCCTTGGCCGCGTCCTCGTGCAGGTAGCCGTGGCGCATGCCGGGCAGGACCAGCAGCCGGGCGTCGGGGACGCGCTCCGCCAGCAGGGCGGCGTTGCCGACCGGGGTGAGGACGTCGTCCTCACCGTGCACGACCAGTGTCGGCGCCTGGACGGAGGGCAGCAGGTCCCAGCCGTCGTAGCCCGAGCTGGCGCCGAAGTGCAGGCGCTGGGCGCGCAGCGGCCCGCGCGGCAGGACGCGGGTGACCGTGTCGGGGTGGGCGGCGGCCCACTCGGGACCGTAGAAGAGTTCGGCGATCAGGTCGCGCCCCTCGGCCGTGCTGGCCCGGCGCAGCGCGAGGGTGGCCGACCGCGGGCGCTCCACCTCGTTGCTCCCGCCCGGCGCGGTGGAGCCCAGCACGAGCGCGCCGAGGCGTCCGGGCTGGGTCGCCGCGAAGGTCTGGGCGACCTTCCCTCCCATGGAGAACCCGTAGACGTGCGTGCGGGAGATGTCCAGGGCGTCCAGGACGGTGAGGGCGTCGTCCACGAACAGACCGAAGGTGTAGGGCTCGTCCAGGGGCGCGTCGCTGCCGCCGGTCCCCCGGAAGTCCATCCGCACGACCCGGTGGCGCCGGGCCAGGTCGGCGTGCACCCCGTCCCACATCTCGTGGTCGAGGGACTGCCCGTTGAGGAGCAGGAGCGGGTCGCCCTGCCCGAGGACGTCGTACCAGATCCGGGTTCCGTCAGCTGCGGTCACGTGGCTCACGGGTCCGGACACTACCCGAGGAGCCCCGCGCACGCCGTGGTCGGCGTCACCCCGCCGCCCGGAGCGGCCCGGGGATCGCGGCACGGCGTCCGGGAAAGTCCGCCCCTCGGACGGGACGCGGACCGGGGCCGCTGACGGTCAGCGCCGCCAGCCGGCCTCTCCACCAGGACCCACGAGGACGGGATCGAACCCGAAGCCGGTCAGCCCCCACGACTCGTGGACGGGATCCGGGTCCACCCCCAACCCCGTGCCGTCGTCGAAGCCGAGGCTCAGGGTTCCGCGTCCCGTGACCTCGACCGCGGTGACGATCCTGGTGAACAGGCCGAGCAGCGGTGCCAGCCGGGTACCGGTTCCAGGTGTCAGGAGGGCTCGGCTGTCGTCCGGGCCCGTCAGGGACAACGCTGTTTCGATGACGAGTTCGGCCTCAAGGCGGACACGGCCGTCGGGGCCGTGACCGGTGAAGAGGATCCGGACCTGGTGGTCGAAGGCGGTCCGTGCGACCCGGGCACCGACCAGCTCCACGGGGACCCTCACCGCACCTCCCACCGTGAGCCCGCTGACAACCGCCGGGCAACGCAAAAACCCCGCCGTCTGCTTGCGCAGGTGGCGGGGCCTTTGTGCATGTCTGCCTGGAGTGGCTAGGGGCGGGGTCGAACCGCCGACCTTCCGCTTTTCAGGCGGGGTAGGTGGTGGGTCGCGGTGCTGGCCTGCGGGATGGATGTCCGCTCGGGTCCGGGTGGGTCCATCCCCGGTTGCTGTCGTTGCTGTCACCGCTGCTGTCACTTCGAGGTGTCTCCGGCCTGCCTCGACGTAGGGGAAGGCGGTCCGCCAGAGCAGTGCCGCGCGTGCGCTCCTCCGCCTGCCCCCGCTCCCCCGGCCACGAGACTTCGGCAACCACGGTTCCGGGCCGAGGTGCCCGATAGCGCCGGGGTCGGTCACTCCAGACAGTCGCACTCCGCTATCGGGTGCCTCGGGATCTGAGCACGTCAGAAGGCGATTTCTCCGGAACGGCAACCGTTCGTCTGCGGGCCGCGTCAAGATGCCAACCAGGACGGCCGTCGGCCGCGCTCGGGACCGGGCGGCAGCCCGCAGCCCGAGCGGCGGCCGGAGGCCGCTGCGACGGCGCTCGCGCCGTCGCCTTGATCACATAAAGCTTAATTCAGCAAAGCCTAACAGAGGGATGAAAAATTGGAAGAAGACGAAGGAATATTTGTTCCAGACGACAGAGGGGTGTACTACTCACCTGCAACAAACCTCCTGCCACCAGAAGAAGGGGAGCCCATATGGGAGGGAAGATTTGGAGTAATACCAAGGAAATGGAACGTCAGCATATTCGATTGGGCAGAACTTGCAACGCAGCATAGAGTTCACCTGCCATGGGCAGCTGCGGAATCAATGCTCAAAAGCTGCAACCTAGAGTTTGCAGTCAAAGGCGTCAGCCTGGAATCCACAACAGAAGAATTCTCCAGCCTGAAGACCTTGCTTTACTCAAATGGCCTGACCCCTTTTTCTTTGCAGCTGACTTCAAACTACTCGATTAACGAATATGCTGGAATCAGCGGAAGGAAGTCGGAATATTCAAGAGAGCACATGCATGAAGGACTCCGCGAAGGGATAACGAACAAAACATCCAAAGTCGGAGTATGGTCTTCCGCAAACGCCTTTCCATCCCTCTCAGCAAGCGGACCCCTCAAAAGAACGATAACCTCGGAAATTTTTACAGCCTCAGCTAGAGACGTGGACAAGTGGCGCCACATAAAAATCCGCAACCCCGTCTGCAGCTTCATCGAGCGAGTAGCAGAGACCGCACCATCTCTCCCTGAAAGGAATCAATCTCTACTGCATATCTGGACTGGACTAGAGGCACTATTCCCCAGGGTACAGAGCGAAGTCAGCTTCAGGATTGCACTTTACCTTGCCCAACTTCAATACGGAGATTATTCAAAAATGGAGGTCTTCGAAAAGGCAAGGAGATCTTATGGCGATCGCTCCAAAATATCCCACGGCGGGAACATCAAAGAGCGAGACGACAGAGACCCCTGGCATATAGCCTGGACGCTACTAATGGATTCAATTAAATCGATCATGCAAAGAGGGAAAGTCCCATCAGAAGAGGAACTCATCGAGGAGCTATTGAGGGAATCCGAATAAAAGTCACCCATACAAACAGAGAAACCAGGTCTTGCGGCCAGAGAGGGTGGCATGACTGCCCCATGAGGCTGCAAGGGCGTCAACGAGGAACAGGCCGCGTCCGTGTTCGGCGTCGGGTTCGGGCTGCGCCACATACGGGGCGTCGAAATACGAACCGCCGTCGTGGACGGTAACGCGCACACTACGGCCGTGCTCGTGCTCGATGAGGACGCCGAACCCCGCCCCCGGAAGATTGGACGGCGTGTGTTGGACGGCGTTGGTCGCCAGCTCGCTTGTGAGTAGTACCGCGTCGTCCGCCACCGGGCAGTCCGCCAGACGCTCGGCGACGAACGCCCGCACTGCGGCGATCTGGTCGGGGCGGCCGTAGAACCACCCGTGGTGGACACTCACCGTGCGGTTGGGCCTGTCTGCGTGGAGGGACATGGGGTTTCACCTCGTGCTCTGGGTGCAGGGGGGCAGACACTGAGCTGCATGACTAGTACTATTAGTACGGCTACCGTACATTGAATGCGTGTGTAGCGCACTGGTTTGCGCGCACAATAAGTACGGGTCTTGTAGTCGAAGTGAGGGAGAGTGCCCCATGTTCGGACTGTCTGTGCGGTTCACGCTCAAGGACGAGGCCGCCGTCGACGGCTTCGACGCCCTGGTGGCGGAGACGCTTCCGCACATCCGCCGGAGCGAGCCGGGCACGCTCGTGTACGCGGTCCACACGGTGGAGGGCAAGCCGCTGGAGCGGATCTTCTACGAGCTGTACGCCGACCGCACCGCCTTCGAGGCGCACGAGGAGCAGCCGCACGTGAAGCGCTTCCTCGACGCTCGCGGCGCGTTCCTGGCCTCGGTGGACGTGGACTTCCTGGACCTGGTGGACGCCAAGGGTGTGCAGGAGTGAGCACCGACTACCAGAAGGCGCTCGGTCGCAAGGTGGCCAAGCACCGCAGACAGCGCGGACTCTCCCAACGGGAGTTCGCCGGACTCGTGGGACGCTCCGAGACCTGGGTGTCCCAGGTCGAACGCGGGGTGCGCAAGGTCGACCGAATGGTGGTCCTCGAAAAGCTGGCCGAGGTCCTGGAGATCCCCGTCTCCGAGCTGGCCGCCGAGGCGCCCATCGTGGCCGCCTCCAACGAGGAGCCTCCGGGCAGTAGCCGCCTGCGCCTCATCCTGAGCGGGTCGCACGCCCTGGCCGCGCTGCTGCGGCGCAATCCCGCGTCGGTCGACATGGACGGCCTTCGACAGCGGGTGGACCGCGCCTGGGAGCTGACGCACGCCAGTGCCTACATGGAGCTGACCGAGGTCCTGGAGTCGCTGATCCCCGATCTGGAGTCGGCCGCGCGTTCGGTCCCCAACGGTGAGCGCCTGGAGCTGTTCCGGCTCCTCAACGCCGCCTACCGGGCCTGCTCCTCCACGCTGTCCCGCCTGGGCGAGTACGAAGCGGCGTGGATAGCCGCCGACCGCGCCATCACGGCGGCCGAACGGGCGGAGGACCCGCTCCTCATGGCGGCGGGTGAGTTCCGCCTGTGCCTGACCTTCCAGGGGGCACGCCACTACGACCAGGTGGAGGCCACCGCGCAGACCGCCTGTGAGGCTCTGGGTGGCCTGGTGGAGGAGGGCAACCCCGAAGCGATGTCCGTCTACGGCGCGCTGACCCTGCAACGGGCGGTCGCCGCCGCACGGCGCAACAACGCCACGGTCGCCTACCGGCACGTGGCCGAGGCCAAGCGGATCGCGGACGCCATCGGCGCAGAGCGCAACGACTTCAACACCGAGTTCGGTCCGGCGAACGTGGGCCTGCACGAGGTGTCCGTGGCGGTGGACCTGGGCGACGCTGGCGTGGCCCTGCGGGCTGCGGACGGCGTGGACGTGTCCATCCTGTCCCCGGAGCGCCGGGGCCGCTTCCTCATCGACGTGGCACGCGCCCAGCTCCAACGACGCAACGCCGACGCCGCCGTGTCCACCCTGGAGGAAGCGGAGCGGATCACGCCCGAACAGGTCCACTCGCACCCGATCGTGCGGCAGGTCGTCGGTGACCTCCTGGCGATCCAGGACCCCGCCGGAACAGCGCTGACCGGCCTAGCGAGGAGGGTGGGCGCACTCTGAGTTCTAGCTAGTACTTCACGTACTAGACAAAACAAAAAGTGCGGATTAGTGTGTGGTGGGTCGCACAGTCCTTCCTGCTGTGGGAGGCGCGACCGACCACACACTTTCGTTTGCGCCGACAGGCGCGGTGAGGAGTCCGCATGGCTATCCAGGGTGCGTTGCCGGTCGAGTTCGGCACAGTGTTCCCGCACGGTGCCTTCGCCCTCGGGGTGGAGGCGATCACCGACTTCGAGACCAAGCGCCCCCAGCTCGACAAGGACACGGGGCTTCCGCTGTGGGCGGTGGACGTGATCGACGCCGACCCCGAAGCGCGTGGCAAGGCCAAGTCGGTCAAGGTCAAGGTCGCCGCCGAGGTCTGCCCCACCCTGCCCGACGAGGTTCCGGGGCTGCCGTTCCGGCCGGTCGAGTTCGAGTCCATGGCGGTCATGCCCTACGTGGACGACTCCGGCCGTCGCCCCCGGGTGGCGTACTCCCTGCGCGCCCGTGGCGTGAAGGCTCCCGGCGGTGCCGCTGGCGGTCGTCGCGCTCCGGCGGCCAAGGAAGCCGCCTGACCCGCCACAAGACATGAGACGGGGCGGCCTGGTGCTGCAACACCTAGCCGCCCCTACAACCCTCCCGGAAGCTTCCCAACTTTCAGAAGAGGTGTCTTCAGTATGTCCGAAAACCGACCCGACCCGTCCGAGCTGACCGGCCCCCAACTGGTCCGGGCCTTCCTGTCCGAGTTCGACAAGCCGCGCACGACCAAGGCCGAGCGGGCCGCGTTCTTCGACTTCAAGGCCCGGGTGTTCGCCGCCATCGCGGACCGGGACGGCAACCCCGACGCCGCCCGTGCCGCCGAACGCGCCCGGGTCGCCCGTGACCGGCTCCTGTCCGAGGCCGAGAACGCGAACGGCGGTGGGGCGTGATGCTGCGTCAGCCCAAGGTGGGTGCCGCCCAGACCTCCCCGACCCTTCCCACACCCGCCCAGAGGGTGCGGTTCACGACTCCGATCGTGGAGACCCCAGGCATCGTCGTCCTGGCCTCCTGGATCTGGCGGTTGGCCCGGTTCCTGGTCGCGCTGCCGTTCCGGTTCCCCGTCATGGTCTCCGGGCTGTCCGCCTCCGTCGCCGCCTGGTGGTGGCTGGGCTGGCCGGGTCTCGCCGGGCTCTGGGCCGCTGCCTCCGTGGTCTCGCTGGTGTGGTGGCGTGCCTGGCCCGACTCGCACCGGCGCTGGGTCATCCTGCGCGTTCTGGCGTGGTGGCGGCACGTCACCGTCTACCGGCGCCACTGGCAACCGGTCCTGGTCATCGCCGGGCTGGCCGAGTCCTACCAGGAACGCCGCTACCTGCCCCGCATCCGCCGTGTCACCTGTGACACCTGGGCGGACCGGGTGCGGGTCTCCCTGGTGGCCGGCACCGCTCCGGCCGACTTCGAGCACAGGGTGTCCGAGCTGGCGCACGGGTTCGCCGCCCCGTCCTGCCGGGTGACCGTCAACGGCCCCCGTGACATCACCTTGGAGTTCCCCCGGCGCGACACCCTGGCCGAACCCCTCGACGCCTTTCCGATGACGCACCACGTGGACCTCGACGCCCTTCCCGTGGGGCGGCGTGAGGACGGCTCGTCCTGGCTGCTCAAGCTCCACGGCACACACGTGCTGGTGGTCGGCGTGACCGGCTCCGGGAAGGGCTCGGTGATCTGGTCGGCCGTTCGGGCAATGCTCCCGGCCGTGGCGAACGGGACGGCACAGGTGTGGGCGATCGACCCCAAGCGTATGGAGCTGTCCTACGGGCGGGATTTGTTCGCCCACTACGCCGACGACGGCGAATCCGCGGTGGCGCTGCTCGAACGAGCCGTGGCCGACATGCAGGACAGGGCCGAACGCTACGCGGGGAAACTGCGTTCCCACGTGCCCACGACCGATGACCCCTTCGTGATCGTGGTCCTGGACGAGGTCGCCTTCCTGACGGCCTACCACCCCGACCGGGACGTGCGCCGGCGCGCGGAGAACGCGATAGCCACCCTCACCTCCCAGGGCCGCTCTGTCGGTTTCGCCGTCCTGGCCGCACTCCAGGACCCGCGCAAGGAGGTCATGAACCTGCGCAACCTCTTCCCCGACAAGGTCGCCCTGCGCCTGGACGAGGCGTCTCAGGTGGACATGGTCCTCGGAGAGGGTGCCCGGGAACGCGGCGCTGAGGCGCACCTGATCGACCCCACGCTTCCCGGTGTGGCCTACGTCCACCTGGAGGGCTCACCGGCTCCGGTGCGGGTCCGGGCCGCGTACGTGGCCGACGAGGACATCACCGCCATGGCCGACGGCTACGGGGTGGGTTCTTCCTCGGGTTCGGGGGCGGCCTGATGTGTGCTGTGGATGGATCGTGCCTTCCGGTACTCGTGTGTGGCCAACCCGAGACAGACCAGCCATGTGATCAGTACGTCCCAGGCCGCAAAGGCCAGCCAACCACTCGGGCGGCCGAACACGAGCCACGCTCCGGAGCTGATCACGATGATGACGCTGCTGACCAGGAACCACGGCTTGGGTGGTCGTGGGTGCATGGGGTGGGGGCTCCCGCTCTGTGGTTGTGGGGGGTGGGCTGATGCCGACGCCTACCGGTAAGTCCACCCGGGCCGAACGCCTCGCGCAACCCCTGGCGCTTGAGGTGGCCGAACAGGTCGCCGCCGACCACGGCGTGTGCATCCGACCCGTGTCCCTTCGACGCACGGACATCGCCACCGGTGAGACGACGGTGATCGACGTGCCATGCGGTTCCACCCTGGAATCGCGCTGCCCCGCCTGCGCGAAACGGAAGCGGTCGCTGCGGCGGACCCAGTGCGAAGAGGGCTGGCACCTGGACACCGAACCCGTGGTGCAACCCGACCCGCCCACCGACGCCCAGCGGGCCTGGGTGGAACAGCGGGCCATGGTGACAGCCGAACGGGACCGCCTCGCCGCCACGGGGGCGGCCTCGGTGGAGGACCTGGCCGCGCTGGACGCAGCGATAGCCGACCTGGACGAGGAAATCACCGCTTCCGGCCTCCGGGGATCGGTCACCCGCTCCTCGGACACCGCCACGGCCAAGCCCCGGCGGGTGCGCTCCACCAAACGCCGCCAGGATGCCCCCGACCTGCCCAAGCGACCCATGACAAGGAAGACGGTAGGGCGGGCCTACACCGACCCGGCCTCGGGCAAGGTGTTCCGGCCCTCGCTCTTCATCACCCTCACGCTCGACTCCTACGGGCGGGTCCGCTCCGACGGCACCCCGGTGGACTTCTCCACCTACGACTACCGGCGCTCGGCCCGGGACGCCCTGCACTTCTCCAAGCTCGTGGACCGGTTCGTGCAGAACCTGCGCCGGGTCGCCGGGTTCGATGTCCAGTACTTCGCCGCCGTCGAGCCCCAACGCCGCCTGGCCCCGCACCTGCACATGGCCACACGCGGCACACTTCCACGGGCCGAGCTGCGCCAGATCGCCGCCGCCACCTACCACCAGGTGTGGTGGCCCAACGCCGACACGGTCCGCTTCGATGGCGACCGCCTTCCCGAATGGAACGCATCCGCAGGGACCTTCTTCGACCCGGCCACGGGCGAACTGCTCCCCACGTGGGACGAGGCGTTGGACGCCCTGGATGAGGACCCCGACGCCGAACCCCATCACGTGGTGCGGTTCGGCCGACAGGTCGACGCCAAAGGGGTCGTGGCCGGGTCCGCCGACGCAGACCGGTGCGTCCGCTACCTGGCGAAGTACCTGACCAAGGACATCGCCGACTGCCACGCCGCCGAGACCACCCGGCAGGAACAGCACGTGGACCGGCTCCTCGACGCGCTCCGCTTCGAGCCGTGCTCGCCCCGCTGCTCCAACTGGCTCCGCTACGGCATCCAGCCCGAGGGGGCCAAGCCGGGGATGCGACCGGGGTTCTGCCGCTCCAAGGCCCACCGCCGCGAACACCTCGGCTACGCGGGCCGCCGCGTCCTGGTCTCCCGCAAGTGGTCCGGCAAAACCCTCGCCGACCACAAAGCCGACCGCCTCACCTGGGTCCTGAACGCCCTCGGCGTCACCCCCGGCAACGACGGCCAGGGCGACGAGGACACCCCGCGCCCCGCGCTGCTGACGGTGGCCTCGGGCTCCTACGCCTGGGAACTCGCCCGACCCACCGACCCCGACGTCGCCCCCCGCGAACGCCGCCTACTCCGAGCGGTCGGTGAATCGCTCAAGCGCCGGGCACAGCTCGCCGCCGCCCTGGACCCCGAACATTCGGCAACCCCCGAAAAGGAAGCAGCGTGACCATGACAGAACTCCTGCTGACCGTCGAAGAGGCCGCCGAGCGCCTGCGCGTGAGCCGCTGGATGGTCTACAACCTCATCCGCTCCCGCACGCTCCGCACGGTCAAGATCGGACGCCGCCGCCTGGTCCCCGTCGCCGCGCTCCCGGAGTGCCTGGAAGCCCTGGAGGACGCCGCGTGAGCGCCGCAGAGGGCAAGGGCCGCCGCAGGGGCCGCCGACGTGCCGCCAACGGCGAGGGAAGCGTCTGGCAGCGCAAGGACGGCCGGTGGGCCTTCGCCGGGTACGCGCTGACCACTGACGGCACGTACAAGCGCGTCCAGGGCTACGGCCGCGACCAGGCCGACGCACGGTCCAAGCTGAACCGGCTCCTGGCCGACTCCGACCGGGGCATCCCGGTCGCCTCCGAGAACTGGACGGTGGCCGAGTACCTGGCCTACTGGTTGGAACACGTGGTGCGGGCCGAGCGCCGCCCCAAGACGGTGCAGGGGTACGAGGGCGTCATTCGCCGCTACCTCGTCCCGGCCCTGGGGAAGAAGCGGCTGGCCAAGCTCACGGCCCGGGACGTGCGGACCTTCGTCACGAACATTCGGCAGCTGTGCCAGTGCTGCCGCAACGGCACCGACGCCGCCCGGAGGCACCCCCGGTGCTGCGCGCTCCCCGTGCCCGAGTGCTGCGGGCACCGGCTGTCGCCGCGCATGGTGCAGTCCGTCCACGCTGTGCTGCGCAACGCGCTCCAGACGGCGGTGCGGGAGGAGGTCATCCCGCGCAACGTGGCGTCCCTCGTGAAGGTCGCTCCCCCGCGCTACGCGGTGAACCGGGGTCTGGACGTGGCGCAGTCCCGGCAGCTGCTCAAGGAGGCCGAGGGCGACCGGTTCCACGCGCTCTACGTCCTGGCGCTGTGCCTGGGCCTGCGGCGCGGGGAACTGCTCGGGCTGCGCTGGCGTGACATCGACCTGGAGGCCGGCCGCCTGGAGGTGGTCCACACCCTTCAACGGGTCGGCGGGAAGCTGTCGCTGGTGCCGCCCAAGACGGAGGAGTCGGCGCGCACGGTGCCCCTGCCGGGGTTCTGCGTGGACGCGCTCAAGGCCCATCGCAAGCGGCAGTTCGCCGAGCGCTCGGACGCCTTCCCCGACTGGGAGGAACAGGGCCTGGTGTTCCCCTCGCGCCGGGGCACTCCCCTGGAGCCGGACAACCTGCGCCGGAGCTGGGAACCGCTGCGCCGGGCGGCGGGCCTGGAGGGGATGCGCTTCCACGACCTGCGGCACACGTGCGTGACGCTGCTGCTGAACCTGGAGGTGCCGCCGCAGGTGGTCCGGGAGATCGTGGGGCACAGCGACATCGGGGTCACGATGACGATCTACGCGCACGCCTCGCTGGACGACAAGCGGCGGGCGCTGGGGAAGCTCGGGGACGCGCTCGGATGACCGGGTTGCTGTCGCGTAGCTGTCAAAAACGCCCGGAGCCGTGTGGCTTCCGGGCGTTGGTGCTGCTCAGTGTGAGTGGCTAGGGGCGGGGTCGAACCGCCGACCTTCCGCTTTTCAGGCGGACGCTCGTACCAACTGAGCTACCTAGCCGCACTCGCCGATCTCTCGGCGACGGCGGTCCTGACGGGATTTGAACCCGCGGCCTCCACCTTGACAGGGTGGCGAGCACTCCTAACTGCTCCACAGGACCTTGTTCAGTTGTCGCACCGGGCCTGGGCCCCGTGCTCTCGCTGCGGTTCTCATTCTGCCAGATGTCCGGGAGTGCTCGAACCGCTTCGTACCCCCAACGGGATTCGAACCCGCGCTACCGCCTTGAAAGGGCGGCGTCCTAGGCCGCTAGACGATGGGGGCCCGTGTGACACGTCAAGCATAGGGGAGATTCGCAACCAACACCAAAGTGATAAGCACGGCCAGTCGGCACCTCCTCCACCTGCGCTGACGCGCGGGTCAGGGAGTCCGCTGCCCGTCGCGGGCCTCCTCCGCGGGTTCCTCCTCCGGTTCCTCGGAGGGTTCGCCCACCGGGCGCTGCGGGTCGGTCTCGATGTGCCGCTCGACCTGTGCCGACGTCAGCCCGATGCCGCCCAGGTCGATGTCGTCGCGGGCCTGGAGGCGCCCGGTCTCGGCGTCGAAGTACAGCACCGACGCCTGGTAGGGGGTCGGGCGGCCGGGGCCGTGATCCAGCCCGCGCAGACCGGCCCCTCCGGTGGACCCCTGCACGAGGAACCTGGTGCCCAGGTCGGTCAGCTCGGTGGACCTCAGGTGGTCGTCGCCCGTCAGCACCAGCGGCACCACCCCGTCGAAGGCCTCCGCCTGCGTGCGCGTGTGCATGACGACCACGTCCACGTCCTCGCGGGAGTCGACCACCTTCTCGGCCTCCTCCTCGCCCCGGGCGGCCACCTCGGAGGCGTCGGGGTTGAGCCGGGTCGCGTCCGGGACGTAGCGGGGGTCCCCCGACCCGTAGAAGGTCAGGCCGCCCACCTCCTGGACCTCGCCGTCCAGCACGACGGCGTTCTCCTGCGCCGCGACCGCGCGCTGCGTCCCCATGGAGTCGTGCCGGCCGCGCACCCACACGTACGGCACGTCCAGCTCGCCGATCTCGTCGGCGAAGGCGTCCTCGGCCGCGCTCCCCCGGTCTGTGAGATCGCCCGAGTCCACCACCATGTCCGCCCCGTACTGCTCCCGGAGCGTGCGGATGATGCTCCACGAGGCCGGGTTCAGCTGGATGTCGGACACGTGCAGCACGGTGATGACCGACTCGTCCTTCTCGTACACGGGGAGGGTGGAGGTCGCCTCGTAGATCATCGCGACGTTGCCGACCAGCCCGGCCAGCTGTTCCTGGTACTGGCTGAACCGGCCCACGACCTCCTCCGCGCTGCCCACCACCTGCGGGGCGCCCGCGATCAGCCCGGTGTAGCGGGGCTCGGCGATGGCGCTGGGGTTGAAGGTGTTGGCGGCCACGGCCCCGGAGGCCACCAGCACGCCCAGAGACACCAGGGCGCTGGCCAGGGCCCGCCACACGTCGCGGAAGAGCAGCAGCCCCACCACGGCGGCCCCCAGGGCCGCGGCGAGCACCGCGCGCACCAGCAGGCCGATCACACCGGCGCGCAGGTCGGAACCGATCCCCGCGGCCATGCGGTTGATCGCCTCGGGGTCGGCGAACACCTCCTCGGCCGCGGACAGCCGGATGTTGGAGATCCTCGCCTCCAGCTTGATCGGGGCGCTGTGGGTGTCGAAGGCCAGCTGCCCCAGCGGGGCCACGTCGACGACCGTCTCACCCCGCCACTGGGGGCTCAGGCTCATCGTGACGTCCGCGGGACCGATGGGGGTGACCACCTGGCCGCCCAGGGCCAGACCCAGCCAGCCGCCGACCAGGCCCGCGACGACGACGCACCCCCACCGCCACGCGCGGCCGGAGCGCAGCCGGTCGAAGGTGCCGCGGAGCCGTCGGAGGGCTCCGCGAAGGTCGTATCCGCGGATCGCTTCCCAAGACAACACACCCCCATCATGCCCCTCCCGGGGAGGCGTTCCCGTGTTTCATCCCCTTCGAGAGTGTTATGTCGCTTCCGGCGCGTCGCGGGGAGGCAGCACAATGGCAGGTGTGGTGGAACTGACGCGCAGGGACTTCGAGGAACTGGTCGCCGACGCCCTCGACCAGATCCCGCCCGAGCTGGCACAGCTCATGGACAACGTGGTGATCACCGTCGAGGACGAGTCGCCGGAGGGGCTGCTCGGCCTCTACGAGGGCATCCCGCTGACCGAGCGGGGCGACTCCTACTTCGGTGTGCTCCCGGACCAGATCTTCATCTACCGGCGCAACATCTGCGCCTTCTGCGAGACCCCCGAGCAGGTGGTGGAGGAGGTGCTCGTGACCGTGGTGCACGAGATCGCACACCACTTCGGGATCGACGACTCCCGTCTGACCGAGCTCGGCTGGGGCTGAGCCCGGCACTCCCCCGGTCCCTCGCCCCCGGATCGCGGTCTCCTTCGGATCACGCTTTTCGTCACTCTTCGCACATATAAATCCACATCATGCTCATCAACACCGTTCCAGAACAGGAGCACGGCTCCGCGCACACGCGCCGCGAGCAGCGAAAACAATCCGCCCAAGGCGACCTGACAACACGGACGAATCCACCCGGCATTCCTTACCCACAGCAACGAATCAGACACGAATTTCCCGGAACGGCTTGCGACGAAGCTCACCTTCCGGAACTGTTGGTTATTGGGACACGACACAGCGTGATTACAACCCTGTAACAGTAAGGGAGTGCCGGGTGGCCAATCCGCGCCTCGACAACACACCTGACAACGGAGACCACGAGTCTTCGAGCGCCCCCAACAACGACGACTGGCGGAGCAGCTACCGCGACGTCATGGCGATCGCCGAGTTCCGGTCCGTCTGGCTCGCCCACGCGCTCTCGGTGATCGGCACGAACCTGCTGAACATCGCCACCAGCGTGCTCGTCTTCCAGATCACCGGCTCCGCGCTGGCCGCGGGCGTCACCCTCGCCCTGACCTTCCTGCCGCCGGTCATCAGCCCCCTCATCTCCGGACTCGCCGACCTCCTGCCGCGCCGCCGCGTCATGATCGCCTGCGACCTCGCGCGCGCGGCCGTGATCGTGCTCATCGGCATCCCCGGCATGCCGATCTGGGCCGTCTGGATACTGCTCTTCTGCTCGGTGGTGCCGTCGGTCCCCTTCGCCGCGGCCCGCGCCGCGATGATGGCCGAGATCGTCCATGGCGAGCGCTACGTCGCCAGCACGGCCATCATCCAGCTCACCTCGCAGCTGGGCATGCTCGCCGGGCTGGTCGCCGGCGGCCTGATCGTCGCCGCCATCGGCCCCAACATCGCCGTGATGTCGACCGGCGTCCTCTTCGTGCTGTCCGCGCTCGTCGTGCTGCTGGGTGTGGCCGCGCGCCCGGCTCCCCGGGGGGAACGGTCGGACCGTCCGGGGTTCGTCGCGATGACCCGCGACGGGGCCAAGCTGGTCTTCGCCGACCGCAGGCTGCGCACCCTGGCGCTGCTCGCCTGGCTCGCCGGCCTGTACGGCATCCCCTACGGGCTCGCCAACCCGATGGCCGAGGAGATCGGCGCCGGAGCGGCGGCGGCCGGGTTCATCATGGCGGGCTCGGCGATCGGCGGGTTCGTCGGCGGATTCGTCCTGACCCGGTTCGTCCCGCCGCCCATCCGCATGCGCCTGCTCGGCCCGCTGGCCGTCCTCGCCTCGGCGCCGCTGCTGCTGTGGCTGACCGAACCGCCGCTGTGGCTGATGGTGACCGCCCTCGCGCTCTGCGGCGTCGCGGGCTCTTACCAGTTCGTGGCCAACGCGGCGTTCGTGCTGTGCGTGCCCAGGGAGGGCCGCAGTCTGGCCTTCGGGCTGGTCGCGGCCGGACTCCAGGCCGCGCAGGGCGTGGGCATCCTGGTCGCCGGGTTCTTCGCGGAGAGGTTCGGCACCGGCGTCGTCATCGCCGCGGCCGGTGCCCTCGGCGTGGTCTGCGCGGTGCTCCTGGCGCTGCCGTGGTCGCGGATGGCCGGTGAGACCATCGACCGGATGAACGCGACCGGGGACGGTGCCTAGGCCCCCCAGCGCACCGTGTCCCTAGCGCTCCTTGCCGCACTCCGCGGGGGTTTCGCAGGTCTGCTCGACCTCGCGCTCCTCCCGCGGGGTGCGCAGCTCGCGTCGTTTCCAGCCCGGTTGTGCTCTGAGGGTCCACATCAGCTCTGGCTCGGCTTTCCCTGGAAGTTGCGGATGATCTGCTCCAGCAAGGAGCGCTTCTCGTTCTCGGCCGGCATGATCAGCCAGGCCAGGATGTAGACGAAGACGCCGCTGAACCCGAGGACCGTCAGGACCACGAAGACCAGGCGGACCAGCGTGGAGTCGACGTTGAGGAACTCGGCGATCCCCCCGCAGACGCCGGCGAGGTAGCGGTCGCTCCCACTGCGTCGGAAGCGCTTGCTCTGGAAGTTCTGGTTCATGTCTCCACCCTGCCCCCTCCTGACGACGATTCCCATCCGGGACAGCCCTGGGCGTCCCCTGACATCCCCCCGAGCCCCCGGAGGGGCCGGGCCCGGGGTGCTTGACCCGTCCCGCAGGGGTTGGACGCGGACCGGGGCGCACGGCGTTCCGGCCGGGCGCTGAGGCGTGGGGCACACCGGAGGCGCGGACCGTGCCGCCGGAGGGGCCGGGGCCTGGAACCCGGGCCGGGGTCCGGGCCCCGGGATCCGGGCGCGGAGCCGGGCGGCGCGGGGTCCGGGCGAGGGCCTCGGTCAGTCAGCGGTCCCGGACCGCCCGTAGGCCTCGCCCAGGAAGCGGAAGTCGGTGCGGAGGCTGGCGCGGACGTCCGACGCCTCCTCGTTCTCCGAGAAGCGCAGACGCCTCATGGTGTGGCGCATCACCGCCATGGCCGCCGCCGCGACCACGACCGAGCGGTCGTCCTCGGCGGGGACGCCGGTCCGCTCGGCGATGGTGGCGGCGAGCTCCGTCTCCACGGTGTGGAAGCGGGCGAGCATCCTGGGGACGAGCTGGGGCTCGCGGTCCATGAGCTGTTTGCGCAGGCGCATGTCGTCGCGCTGGGTGTCGAGGTCGTCGGTGCTGACCAGGAACGCGATCAGCATGGTGATGAGGTCCTCGACGAAGTCACCGGTGGGGCCGCCCTCCGCGAACTGCCTGCGCACGTCCTCGTCGGGGCACCGCGGGACCTCGCCCAGGAGGGCGTCCTCCTTGGTGGCGAAGTAGTTGAAGAACGTCCGGGTGGAGACGTCGGCCTCGGCCGCGATCTCCTCGACGGTCACGTTCTCCAGACCGCGCTCCAGCGTGAGGCGGACGGCCGCGTCCTGGAGGGCACGGCGCGTGGCCTGCTTCTTGCGTTCGCGAAGCCCCAATGGTCCTCTCCCGCACAAGGTCGATCCTTGCAGTCCATGCAAAGTTTCCCACAAGTATCCCCCAGGAACGGCGAACACGCGCACCGGAGGGCGCGACCCCGCCGGAAGGCGGGGCCGCGCCCGTGTCCGAGGGCGTGTTCGGGGACGCCGCCCGCCGCGCGGCAGGGCCTGCGTCCGCCGAACGCGCCCTAGCGACCGACGAAGCGTTCCGGCCGGACGTAGACGATGACACGCTCCTCGTCGGGGCTGTCCCACGGATAGGGGGTCCCGAGGTACTTCTGCGCCATCTCGTTGATGAAGGCCTTGTCCGGGTCCTCCTCCACCCGGTCGACCACGCCGCGGACCTCCACGTACATGTAGGGGTCGTCGGGGTCGGTGGCCGAGACCGCGATCCGGCCGTCGCGCCTGAGGTTCTGGAGCTTCTGCCGCGTCGTGGTCTGGCTGAACCTGAGGAACTCGCCGTCCCAGTCGATCCACACGGGGCTGGACTGGGGGGAGCCGTCCGGGCCGAGCGTGGCCACGTGTCCGAACGCCGGTTTGCGCAGGACCGCCTGCTGCTTCTCCGAGAACGCCATGTCACTCCTTGTCGTCGGTTGACGCCGATGGTCTTGAGTACACCAACAGGTCCCGCGGCGGACGCGGAAGACGCGCCCGAGTCGGACGGACCGCGTCGGGGAACGCCCCGGGGCCGGGGACCGACCGGTGTCCCGACGCCTCGGGACCGCCGGGGGCCCGCGCTCCCGGCCGCCTCCGCGCTCCCCCGGGGGCCGGGTCCGCCGTGGCCGTGGACCTCTCCCGCGACATCTCTTTATTGCAGTCATTACTGCAACGACTGTAATCTCAGCGCATGAGCGAACCCCCAGAGGACGAACTGGCCTTCGTCGACGAGGTCGCCGTGTTCTTCGAGCGCGAGGGCCTCCCCCTGATCGCAGGGCGCGTCATCGGCTGGCTGCTGATCTGCGATCCACCGGAACAGAGCGCGGCCCAGCTCGCAGAGGCCCTCCAGGTCAGCCGCAGCTCCATCAGCAGCGCCACGCGCCTGCTCACCCCCAGCGGCCTGGTCGAGGGAGTGCGCAGGCGCGGGCAGCGCCAGGAGTACTTCCGCATCGCCGCGGACGGCTGGAGCCGGATGCTGGAGCGCCGGTACGCCCAGACGGCCGCTTTTCGCGAGGTCACCGAGCGCGGGCTCAGCATGCTCCGGGAGGCCCCGGACGAGCGCCGCGAACGCCTGGCCAACGTCCACGAACTCTACGGATTCCTGGAGTCCGAGCTGCCCCCGCTCTTCTCGCGGTGGCGGAGCGAACGCGAGAGGAGCGATCGGTACCCGTGAGCCCTCCCCCGTCGGACCCCTTCCCCCGCGTCAGCGTCGAGCAACCCGAGGGCGCCCTCAGCGTCATCACCGCGGGGCAGGGCACGAGCACGGTCCTGCTGCTGAGCGGAGCCGGCCTGGACAACGCCCTGCTGAGCTGGCGCCACATGATCCCGGCCCTGGCCCCCGACCACAGGGTCCTCGCCCTGGACTGGCCCAAGCAGGGGCACAGCAGGCCCTGGAACGGCACCGCCGACCACGCCCGGATGCTCGCATGCGTCACCGCGGTCCTGGACCGCTTCGAGGTCGAACGAGCCTCCCTGGTGGGCCTGTCGCAGGGCGGCGCGATCGCCCTGGCCTACGCCGTCGACCACCCCGACCGGATGGACCGGCTCGTCGCCCTGGCTCCGGCCGGGATCATCTCGTTCCCTCCCCTGGTGCACCAGCTGCTGTGGCTGACCGCCAGGAGCCGCCTGCTCAACCGCACACTGCCCACGCGGCTGTTCCGCAGCCGCGAGGGGGTGGCCCGGTTCGCGCGCACCAGCCTGTTCGCGGGTCCGGTCGACGACTTCGACGACATCGTCGAGGAGATCGTGCCCGAGGTCCGGGCCAACGGCGCGGGCTCCTCCGACTGGCAGAACGCCTCCATCGGCCCGTGGCGGATGAACGTGGACCTGCGCCCCCGCCTGGGCGAGATCCGCTGCCCCACCCTGTTCGTCCAGGGGGACCGGGACGCCGGCGTGCACCCCCGGCACACGGTGGCCGCCGCGCAACGGGTTCCCCGGTCCCGCCTGGAGATGCTGGAGGGCCACGGGCACTGGGTCAACCGGCAGTCGCCCGAGCGGGTCAACGCGCTGGTGCGCGACTTCCTCACCGGGCCGGGGGTCTGACCGGACCGGGGCCTGACCGGGCCGGAAACCTGACCGGACCGGCCGCGCCAACGCCCGTTCCGCGCGGTACGCCTGCCAGCCCGCGTACTCCCGGCCCCGGGGCGGCGGCGCGGGCGCCCGAAACGCCCCCGCCGCCGGACCCCGCCGGGGCCCGCCGGAGCGCCGTGTCCGGCTACGGGGCGGCCGGGCCCCCGGCGGACGACGCGGTGGTGGGAGCGCGCCGGGGAAGGCCCGCTCCCCGGACGTCACCCGCGGACGGCGGCCGCGACGATGTCCTCGACCTGGCCCACGATCGCCGCGCGGTTCCGCTCGAACTCGGGGTCGGTGACGCCGTCACCGGGACCGAAGTCCAGGACCGGGGTGTGCACGTGACCGGCGGGGATGTCCAGGCCGGTGGCGTCGCGCAGCAGGGTGTTGCGGTAGGCGATCTCGTTGGAGAGGTAGTCGCCCCCGCCTCCGGCCCGCGCCTCGGAGCCGGGGGTGGGCCCGTCCACGCGCACCACCGGTTCGGTCCCGCCCTCGGGGATCTCGGTCACCGTGGTGTTGTCGACCACGGGGAACGGCGCGCCGCTGGTCTCCTCGACGATCGCGGGGTGGTCGAGGGAGGAGTCCGACCACTGCGGCTGCGGGGTGACGGTGGGGACGCCGTCGGGGACGGGGACCATCTCCTCCGTGCCGACCGACTCGTTGTCCGCGGCGCCACCGCGCCAGGCGCCGTTGTGGGCTTCGAGGTCGAACTGGCCCGGTCGGCCCTGGCTGACGGTGATGACCGTGTCGGCCGGCCGGTCGCCGGTGTAGTGCGGCAGGAGGGCCTCCTCGACCATGCCGTCGGTGAAGTCGCGCCAGCGCACCGGGAAGAGCATGGTCTCCACGACCGCGACCCCGGCTTCGGTCTCGATCACGGCCCCGTCCAGGGCGAGGGCGGCCGCGCCGGAGGGGTTGGCCTGGCGGATGTCGTTGTCGAGGCGGAAGGGGTCGAACCCGGTCACGACGACGTGGAGGGCCTCGGGCTCCCCGGGGACCTCGGCGAAGTCGGTGTCGTCGTGGCCGCGGGAGCGGCGGTCCATGTCGGCCACGAGCCCGGCGCGGTCGGCCTCGCTCAGCTCGAAGTCCGGCTGCCAGCGGTTGAGGGCCGAGGTCATGGCGAGCCGGGCCCAGTAGACCGGGCGGTCGTCCCCGGCGCTCAGGCTCCCCTGGACCCTCGCGTCGCCCTGGACCCGGTCCACCGCCTCGCGCCAGAGCGCGTCGCCGTGGCGTTCGACAACAGCGCCCGCCTCCTCCAGGCCGGACGCCGCGCACAGTTCCCGCGTGAAGCGGTCCACGGTCATGACGAACCCGGATCTGCGCAGGATCTCCTGCGGGACCTCCTCGGTGACCCGAGCCTCCTCGACGGTGGCGCCGTCCCGGCTGAGGCAGCCGGTCACCCGCTCGGCCTGGGCCGGGGCGCCCAGGGCGAGGACGGGGGCCGCGATGAGCGCCGACGCCGCGATACGGGGGATGGTCTGGTGGATGCGCACGCTGGCTTCACTCCGTAGTTCGATGTGTTCGACGAGAGGGGGGAAGTAGGAGGTTCCCTGTTTCACAGGAGTCACACCGCTCCCACACCTCGAACAGGACCCGTCGGCGTCGCCTGCTGCGTCCGTGCGCGGGTCGGGGCAGGTCGGAGCGGTCGGGCCGGGGCACGCGCGGGGCGCCGGTCCGGGCGGCTGGAACGCCCGTTCACGCCCACGGTCAGCGGGGCGGGCCGGGGCATGGCGGCGGCCCGACGTCCGCGGAGCGGACGAAGGAGCGGGCTACTCCAGGAGCAGGTCCGTCGCCTTCTTCTGCCGGGAGTAGGAGAGCGCCGTTGCCAGCTCGTCCATGGCCAGCCGGACCCGCTCCAGCACCGCCGGATCGCGGAACTCACCACGGGAGTCCACCCGGCCGGGAGCCCCGGAGACCGTGACCGAGTCGACCAGGACGCTCCCCATCAGGGTCAGCGTGGGAATCAGCGCGAGGTGGCCGCGCATACCGCCCGCCTGTCCCGGTGAGGCGCTCATGAGGAGGGTCGGCTTGCCCGTGAGCCCTCCTGAGCCGACCAGCCAGTCCATGGCGTTCTTGGCGGCTCCGGAGGGGCCGTGCGCGTACTCGGGGGTCGCGATGATCACGCCTTCGGCCCGGTCGGCGCAGGACCGGAACCTCGTGACGACCTCCGGCAGGTCATCGTCGTCGTCCAGGTCGGGGTTGAACAGGGGGAGGCGTCCGGCCAGGTCACCGCCGACCACGGAGACGTCGGGGTTGCTGCGGCCCGCCAGGCGCAGCAGTGCTGCGTTGTGGGAGTTCCGGCGCAGGCTGCCGCAGATACCCAGTACCGACCACATCATCGCTCCCCGGATCCGAAGTCCTCAGCACCGTACCCCCCGAAGCCCCGGCGTGTTCGCGGAAGCCACCGCGAACGGCGGACCGCAGATCCGGTCCTCCCCCGCCGTCCCGGGCCGGTCGCGCGTCTCAGCCGTGCGGTGCCGTGGCGCGGATACCGGCGAGGACCACGGCGACGATGCGCTCGGCGTCCGCGCGGGTGAACGCGCGCAGGCCGCGGTTGAGGATGAGGTGCACCGGGCCGGAGATCATCTCGCCGAGGAAGGCGCTGTCGACCGGGGGCAGCTCACCCCGTTCGACCGCGGTGTCCACCCGGCGCCGCATGACGGCCACGCGCTGGTCGAGGATCCTGGACAGCGCCTGCCGGACGGTGGGGCTCTGGTGGGCGGGCTGGATGGCCTGTTCGAGCGTCCGGCCGAAAGGCGTCTCCAGGCCGCCGGCGAGGCCCATCAGGAAGTCCGCCAGGTCCCGGTGGAGGTCACCGGTGTCGGCGACCGACGCGAGGTTCTCGGCGTAGCTCAGCATGGCGTCGACGACCAGCTCCTCGCGGTCGGGCCAGTTGCGGTAGACGCTGGTCTTGTGCACACCGGCGCGCTCGGCGACCTCCTCGTAGCGAAAGCCCACGACGCCGTCGCGCGCGACGAGCTCGGCGGTCGCGGTGAGTACCCGCGCCCGCACCCGCGCGTTGCGGCCGCCGGGGCGCCGTGCGGGCGACCGGTCAGCGGTCCCGTCGGCCATCTCCACGCCCACCTCCCGTTCTCTGCTCGGGTGCCGATTGTGGCCAGGCGCGGCATTGCGGTGCAAGCCGACCGCCGGTAGGCTCCCTTAAAGCAACAAATAGTTGCTTTAGTTGTCAGGTGCCGCGACCGCGACCCTTGCGCCGACCGCGCTGCCGCGCACCCCTCCCCTGCTCCGGAGCGCCGCCACCGATCCGACCGGCACGTCCGCCCAGACCCACCTGGAGCACACCCCGTGAACATCCTCGTCTCCGGAGCCGGTATCGCCGGCCTCGCCGCCGCGCGTGAACTCGGCACCCGCGGCCACGACGTCACCGTCGTCGAGTACGACCGCCGCCTCCGCCTCGCGGGCACACCCATCGACATCCGCGGTGACGCGGTCCGGACCGTGGAGAGGATGGGTCTGCTCGCCGAGATCCAGGAGCGGCGGCTGCGGATGACCGAGTCCACCTGGTTCGTCGACGGCGACGGCGAACCGGTGGGCCGCATCCCCATCGCCCAGATCAGCGACTCCGACGACGACATCGAGATCCTCCGCGAAGACCTCGTGCGCGTCCTCGCCGACGCGCTCCCGGGCACCGCGGCGATCCGTTTCGGCGACTCGATCGCGGCGCTGACCGACGGCGGCGACGGTGTCGGAGTGCGCTTCGCCTCCGGCCGCACCGGGCGGTACGACCTCGTACTCGGTGCCGACGGCCAGCACTCCGCGGTGCGCAGGCTGGTGTTCGGGCCCGAGGAGGACTACCTCCGCCACCTCGGTGTCTACATCGCGCTCGCCGCCCTGCCCGGCGGGGCCCGGTCCGAGGGCGTCAACTCGATACACAACGTCCCCGGTCGGATGGCGGGCACCTTCTGGTACAAGGACAGGGCCGTCGCGGTCTTCCAGTTCCGCTCGGAACCGCTCGACTACGACCGCCACGACCTGGACGCCCAGAAGAAGATCGTCGTCGACGCCTTCGCCGGGCACCGGTCGTGGAGGATCCCGGAACTGCTCGACGCGGTCCGCGCCGACCCCGGCTTCTTCTTCGACTCCGCGAGCCAGATCCACCTGCCCTCCTGGCACCGCGGCCGCGTCGCCCTCGTCGGCGACGCCGGGTACAGCCCGGCCTTCCTCTCCGGCCGGGGCACCTCACTCGCGCTCACCGGCGCGCACATCCTCGCCGAGGAACTCGACCGGTGCGGCGGCGACCACACCGCCGCGTTCGAGCGGTACGAGGTCCGGCAGCGCCCCTACGTCACCTTCGCCCAGGCCAGCGTCGACCGCGGCCGCGACCGCGTACTGCCGACCAGCTGGGCCGCCATCGCCGCCCGCGACGAGGCCCTGCGGGCGGCGGACACCGGCACGCGCTGAACCCCGACGCGAGGAGTTCTCGACCCCTGACGCGCCGGAGAGGCGCGCTGGAGAGGATAGATGTGAAGGACACGCCGGAAGAGTCCGCTGCCGACACCCCGGAGCACCGATGGAGCGGGCGACTCGTGCTCTGGGTCGCCGTTCTCATCCTCGCCAACGTCCTGGCCGACGTGGCCATCGCCTCCCCCCTGCTGGTCCTGCCCCAACTGCTGGAGCACTTCGACACCGACCAGGCCGCGTGGCTGAACGCGAGCGCGATGCTGGCCGGGGCCATCTGGTCGCCGCTGCTCGCGAAGAGCTCCGACGTCTTCGGCAAGCGGCGGCTGCTCGTCGTCACGCTGGTGACCGCGTGCGCGGGCGCGCTGGTCTGCCTCGCCGCCCCCAACGTCTGGATCTTCCTGGTGGGGCGCTTCCTCCAGGGGGCCGCCCTGGCCGCGATCTTCATCACGGTGGCCCTCACACGCCAGATCTGCGCCCCGCGGGTGGCCATGCCCGTGATCGGGCTCGTGACGTCGGGCTCGGCGATCGTCGGGATCGTCGAACCGTTCCTGATGGTGCCGGTCATCGACCTGTTCGGCTACCGCAGCGTGTTCGTCGTGGCGGCGCTGCTCGCCGCGGTGGCCGCGCTCTGCGTGCGTTCCCTCATCCCGGAGTCGCCGGTCCGCGGCACCGGCCGGATCGACGTGGGCGGGGCGCTCCTGCTGGGCGGCGGCCTCGGCTCCGTGCTCGCCTACGTCAGCCTCGGCGGAGACGCCGGGTGGCTGTCCGCGGGCATGGTCGTGCTGCTGGCGGCCGGTGTCGCCGCGTTGGCCGGTTGGGCGGTCCTGGCCCTGCGGGTCACCGAACCCATCATCGACATCCGGGCCCTCAGCCGACCGGTCCTGCTGACGCTGCTGGCCCTGGTCCTGGCCGCGGGCTCCTTCCGGAGCATGCTCCAACTGACGAGCATCGTCGCCCAGGTGCCCCCCGAGCTGGGGCTCGGCTACGGGTTGGGTGACGGAGGGGCGGTGGCGGTCCTGCTCGCCGCGCCCTCGCTCGGCATCATGGTCGGCGGCACCCTCGCCGGATGGGTCGCGGGACGGTTCGGTGCCGCACGGCCCCTCCTCGCCGCCATCGCCGTCGGTGCGGCGGCGACCCTCATGATGCTGGTCGGCGTGTCGGTCCTGCCGCTGGCGATCGCCTGCGGGGTCCTGGTCGGCATGGCCGCCGGCGCGATCTCGACCTCCGGCTACAACCTGGCGACCAGCCTGGTACCGCCGGAACGGCAGGGCACGATCTCCGGCCTGGTGTCGGTCGTGTTCGCCCTCGGCTCGGTCGTCTTCAGCTTCGCCGGAGGCGAACTCCTCAAGGCCACACACGTCCCCGGGGCCGTGGCCGACGGCGCCCCGGTGAGCACGGCGACCGGCGTGTACCTCTACGTCCTGACGGCCGGAGTGCTCTTCGTCCTCGCCGCGGTGCCCGCGGGCATGGTGGTGCGCGGCGGGCGCGCGGCGCCCGCGCCGGTCACGGCCGGGGCGCCGTCGTAGTGTTCGGGCGCCCTGCCCGGCCCCCGGGTGGCCGGGGACCGGGCGGGGCCGGGCAGGGCCGTACCGGTGCGGGCGGGCCGACTCGCCGCCCCCACAGGGGCCCGACCGTCCCGGGTCGTGGCACGGGAGCGGCTGTCAGCCGAGGCCGTCGGGAACGATGCCGAGTTTTTCCGCGATGCGGGCGAGGGCCTTCAGGTCGGTCGTGTTGAGCGGGTCGAGGACGGTGCTGCGCACGGAGCGCAGGTGCGTGGGCGCCGCCGAGCGCACGAGGTCGAGGCCGACGTCGGTGAGTTCGGCGAGGGTGTAGCGGCCGTCGTCCGGGTCGGGCGTCCGTACGACCCAGCCGCGCTGTTCACAGCGTTTGACGACGTTGGACAGACGGGAGAGCGAACCACTGGCGAGAAAGGCGAGCTCCCCCATCCGCAGCCTGCGCCCCGGGGCCTCGGAGAGGTGGCTGAGCGCGAGGTACTCGAACAGGGTGAGGCCGTTCTCCTGCCGCAGCGGTGACTCCAGCTTGCCGGGCAGCAGCAGGACGAGGGAGACCAGGCCCGTCCACGCCGCCTTCTCCTGCTCGTCGAGCCATCGCGGTTCCTCGTCGCCCCCGTACTCGTGTGTGCCGCTCACGGACTCTCCCGTGCCGCTCATGGACCCCCGCCCTTCCAGCGAATCCGCCATCACTTGACGCTTGAAGTCATTACTTGCTACTGTCACTTTACGCTTGAAGTCATCGAGGGGGAAATCCGCCCCCGTGAAAAGGAAGAGGGAGCACCATGAGCACCGTCACCTTCGGCATCGCTCCGGGCTACGGCGAGAAGCTGCACGCGGCCCTCGGCTACAGCGGGGCCGTCCGCGTCGGCGACCGGGTCGAGATCTCCGGCCAGGCCGGGGTGGACGACGACCTGGCCGTCCCCGACTCACTGGAGGAGGAGATCATCCGGGCCTTCGACAACGTGGAGGGCACCCTCGCCACGGTCGGCGCGACCTGGAAGGACGTCATCCACGTCAACTCGTACCACAAGGTCGCGCCGGGAGACGAGGTCATCGGCGACGACCACAACAGGGTCATGGCCGAACAGTTCCGCCGCCGCCTCGGCGGCCGTGCGCCGATCTGGACCGAGACCGGCGTCACCGTCCTCGGCCTCGCCGCGATGCGCGTGGAGATCCGCGTCACCGCCATCGTCGGCTCCGGGGACTGAACCACCACTGTTCCGTGGCGGTTTCATCGCAGGCCGGCGGGGCACGGACCAGCTCCGGCACGTACCGGCTGCGGTGGTGACGACCAGGTGAGTGGTCTGGGTGGCCTTCCGGCCGCTCGGGAAGCAGGACCGCGAATCGGCCCCAGAGCGGCTCGGCCAGCCATGATGGAAGCACGGGCACAGGCCTCCTCGGTGATCACGGAGTGCCGGCGACTCCATGATCGACGGGACCCGTGCCCGCTCGGCTGCCCGCCTTCCCGACCACTCGAGAACACGCGCGCCGGCAACGGCTGAAGAGCTCCCTTCACCGGGCCTCTGCGCGCGGATGGCGAGAACTCGGGCGCTCAGATGCTGTTGGCGATGCGCTCGTGGTCCCGTTCGCCCTCGCGGGTCTGGATACCAGCGGCGAGCAGCTTGTGGGCGAGCTCGGTGACCTCATCGCCGAACGCAGCGGCCAGGCCCTCGTTCTCAACGGCGTAGGCCGCACGCGGAATCGGCCGCGCGACCGCGTCGACCGCGGCCTTCGTCATGGGGATCACCTCCGCCCGGAGGCCGGCGATCCGTCGGGCGAGGGTGTCCACGAAGGGATCGAGTTCCGCGGCGGGCAGGGCACGGTTGATCAGGCCGTACCGTTCCGCGAGTTCCGCGCCCACGAGCTCGGCGCCGAGGATGAGCTCCAGCGCGCGGGCCCTTCCCGCCAGTCGCGTCATGTTCACCGTGCCACCGCCTCCGGGGAGGATCCCCATCAAGGACTCCGGCTGCCCCTGACCCGACTTGCCGATCGCCGCGAACCGCATGTCCAGGTACATGAAGAACTCGTTGCCCGCGCCGCGCGCGAAGCCCGCGAGTTTGCCGATGGTGACCTGCGGCAGCGAGCGGACCTCCTCGCTCATCGCCTGGAGGATGTTCAGGCCTTCCGGGACGGTCGAGCCCGGTGCGGCGGCGACCGCGGCGCGAGTGGCCGCAGGCAGCGCGTCAGGGTCGGTGAGGTAGGCCATGTCACCGTGCGCGACGAAGAACTCCGGGTCAGCGCTCTCGAAGACGATGACGCGGACGTCGGCGTCATCCCGCACACGCGCGACGAACGCCCGGAGTGACGACAGGAGGACCGCGTCCATCAGGTTGAGCGGCGGGTGATCGATTCTCACCGTCGCGACCCCGTCCAAGACGTCGATCGTCAGGGCGGGAAGGTCCTCGTAGCTCATGAGGTGGCTCCATGTACGCGTGTAAGGGACGGGCTGCGACCAGGCCGCCAGTGGGGGACCGCGTCGCGAGTCCCAGTGTCGAGGATGACACTGGGTGTCAGACTAGAAACCTGGAATCAAAGAAGCAAGCGAGTGTGTCGGAGTACACTCGTCCCCATGAGCGCAGCGCCAAGCGGTACCCGTGAGATCAGCCGCCACGCGGTGCGAGCAGAGCTGGCTCGCGTCGCGTTCAACCGCTTCTGCCTCACCGGCTTCGACCAGGTCACCTTCACCGACCTCGCCGAAGCCGCCGGGGTGTCGCGGAGCACCTTCCTGCGCTACTTCGGCACCAAGGAGGACGTGGTCCTGTTCGTCTTCGACCCTGTCGGCGGCGTCATCGCCGACGCACTCGATGCCGAACGGGCCGACCAGAACGACTGGAGCAGGTTGCGCAACGCCCTGGAGTCAGCCGTGAGGTTCCTCGTGCGCGACGTCCGGGAGCTTGTGACGATCCTCGGCCTCATCGAGCAGACCCCGGCCCTGTGTGCGCGCCTCCGCGAGAAGCAGGCCGCATGGCGACCAGAGATCGTCGCCCGACTGCAGAAGACGACCCCCTCGGCCGACAGGTCATCGGTCGTCGCCGAAGTGCGCGTGGCGGCGGCGCTCGAAGTCCTGTGGATCGTCCTCGGACAGTGGAGCGCGAGCGACGGCCGAGAGGACCTCGGCAAACTGCTGGACACCGCGTTCGCCGCCTTCTCGGCCCCGGCACGTCGGCAGACGGACACTCCGTCGTAAAGGGCCGAAGCGGCGGCTTTCCCGGCGGTGCCGAAGCAGCCGAAAGGAGTGATCGACCCGGCGGCAGTGATCGCGTCGCCGGAGTCCAGCCCGGGCTGCGGGTGCAGGAGTGGGGTGCCGACCCGGCCGAAGCCGCCGGAGTCGTCCACGCGGTGCGTGCTCTGGGGCCGTTCCCGCCCGCGCGGGTCGCCTGCTTGGGAGAATCGGTGGCCGCGGCCCTGGCCGTCCTCGGACGCGGCGTGCGCTGGTGCCACGGCGTGATCGCCGACCCGTCCGTCCGCACGCCTGGATCGAGGCGGCGGGGCGCCCGGTGGCCGAACCCGACGGCACACCGATGGTGTCGTTCCCGGGAAGCATCCCAAGAGGTGGAGGCACGGTCGGGGCCGGAGAGCGCACATGGAGCGACCAGACGACCCCGGGCACACGAAAACCCCGGGGCGAGAACCTCGAAAATAGCCTCTGAACCGGGGTTATGTGGGCAGGCCCCAGGGGCTCGAACCCTGGACCCACGGATCGGAAGCCCGCGGGTGCGTGTGCGGAACACCCGGTACGCGGGGGGTTCGTTCCGACCCATCCGGGCAGCGGCGTCGGCGTGGGCGTGGGCGAGCATCCGCGACTTGGAGAACCAGCCCGACGGGGCCCCAGAGCATCCTGCTCCGGGGCCCCGTCGTGGTCGGGTCAGCGGCGCGGTCGGCGTGCCGCGGCACCACGGTGCCGCCGCTCCCGCGGGCCCCCGGCAGGCACGGCGACCGGTACGCCCGAGGGCTCACGCGCTCCGGTCACCCTGGTCAGCTCCGCGTCCTGGGCGTCCACCCGCGCGGTGTGCGCGTCGATCCGGGCCCGGCTCATCAGCCGGGTCATGTCGCGCCGCTGGCTGGGCAGCACGAGCGTGACCACGCTGCCCGTCTCGCCCGCGCGCGCGGTGCGCCCGCCCCGGTGCAGGTAGTCCTTGTGGTCCGTGGGCGGGTCGATGTTGACCACCAGGTCCAGCCCGTCCACGTGGATGCCGCGCGCGGCGACGTTGGTGGCGACCAGCGCGGTCACCGCGCCCCTCTTGAACTGGTCGAGGGTGCGGGTGCGCTGGGGCTGGGACCGGCCGCCGTGCAGCGGCGCGGCGAGGACCCCGTTGGCCAGCAGGTGCTCGGCCATCCGGTCCACGGCGCGCTTGGTGTCCAGGAACATGATCACCCGACCGTCGCGGGCCGCGATCCGGGTCACGACGTCCTGCTTGTCGGCGTGCGACACGTGCATGACGTGGTGCTCCATGGTGGAGACCGCGCCCTCGGACAGGTCGACCGAGTGGACCACCGGGTCGTTCAGGAACCGGCGGACCAACGTGTCGACGTTGCGGTCCAGGGTGGCCGAGAACAGCATGCGTCGACCATCGGCCGGAACCTGCTGGAGGATCGCGGTGACCTGCGGCATGAAGCCCATGTCGGTCATCTGGTCGGCCTCGTCCAGGACGGTGACGTCCACCTGGTCCAGGACGCAGTCGCCGCGCTCCATCAGGTCGCGCAGGCGGCCCGGGGTGGCCACGACCAGCTCCACGCCCTGACGCAGGGCGCGGGACTGGCGGCTGATGGGCATGCCGCCCACCACGGTCGTCGTGCGCACCCCCACCGACCGCGCGTAGGGCGCCAGCGCGTCGGCCACCTGTTGGGCCAGCTCACGGGTGGGTGCGAGCACCACGGCCAGGGGGTGCCGGGGCTCGGCCTTGCGCCCGTCGAGCTGGGCGAGCAGCGCCAGCCCGAAGGCCAGGGTCTTGCCCGAACCGGTCCGGCTGCGGCCCAGGACGTCGCGTCCGGCCAGGGAGTTCGGCAGGGTGGCCGCCTGGATCTCGGACGGGACCGTCAGCCCCTGCCGGGCCAGGGTCCGCTTCAACGGTGCGGGCATGTCCAGCGCCTCGAAGGACTCCACCGGCGGGAGCGCTGGGGTGACGGTGACCGGGAGGGCGAACTCCCCGGAAGGGCCGCCGGACCGGGGGCGCCCTGGCGTGCGGGGGCGCTGTCGGCCGTATCCCCGGGAGGGACGGCCGCGGCTGGTGTCGGTGCGGTGCGGATAACTCATGTGAGGCCTTTCGCCAGCGGCGTTCGCCGGGCGGGAGGCCTTTCGGCCTCGCAGGGGGAAACCGGAGTACGCCGGATAAGCAATGCGGGTGTCCGCGCTCACCCGGAGGACTCCGGGGCGCGGTGGACGCCGGTGCCGTTCGGTGAGCGACGGCTGGAAAACCCGGCGGAGAAAAAGGAAAAGCGGCAGGGGCCCAGCGCCCTGAGGGCGGGCCCCTGCCGCAGGAGGAGCGTCAGCTCCCCTAGACCAGGGTGATGTTCTCAGCCTGGGGACCCTTGGCCCCCGCGACGGCGTCGAACTGCACGGACTGGCCCTCGGCCAGCTCGCGGTAGCCCGTGGCCTGGATGTTCGAGTAGTGGGCGAAGACGTCGGGGCCGCCGCCGTCCTGCTCGATGAAGCCGAAGCCCTTTTCGCCGTTGAACCACTTGACCGTACCGGTCGCCATAGGGATACCTCTCGTTCGGAGTATGAAGAAAACCGCAGATGACGATTTTCCCGTCACCGCGGTGATCACCCGAAGAGATGGAGTCCATCGGGGTTCACGACTGCAACTTCTTAGAACCTACCACACAGGAATCCCCCTGTCCCGAAAAAGCGGTGTGCCGCAGGACACCGGAATGCGTAGTGCAGGGGTTAGAGGAAATGTGTTGTGACCGAAGTATTTTTTCTAGGCCGGGAAAAACTCAGATCCGGTTTTCGGGGAATCCCCGGACCACCCCGCTCGACCCGGCGCCGGGCGGCCGCCCGTGGGGCACGGGCGCTGGACCCGGGCCACGGGAACCCCGCCCGTCCCGGCGTTTCCGCGCACGCTTCCCCCCGTCCGCCGACCGTCCTCCGGTCGCTTTGCCGTCGCACGGGGCTGGGTGATGCCGCGGCCGTTGGACCACCGCGCGGGCATGGAGCCCTCGACGTCGAAGACGATGTCGCCGAACCACGCCGCCCCCGCGCGGAGTGGGCTCCTGGCCGCGCAGACGCTCGGACAGGCGGCGCCAGGCCGTCGTCCGGTGCCGCGTGTCCTCCCCCGCCACCGCAGCCCTCAACAAAAGGCCCGGACCACCACCGGTTCACGGGCGGCCGCCTCCCATGTGCCGGACCAGGGCCGACACGAAGAGGAACCGATGTCATGAGACGGCGCATCGGTGTGTCCCGTGTTCGCGAGGACCGGATTCGTGGACTCTGAGACCACATGACCGCGAAAAGGCATCGTGGGACCTCACCCGTAGCGGGCCACGGCCAGGTCCGCCCGTTTCCCCGCGATTACCACCGCGCCCCTCTTCACCCTCAGCGTCCGTCGCGATGCCGGTTCGGTCGGAGCGACGCCGCCGACCCGCGGATCGGCCTTCACGCACCGCGCACAGCTGCTTCAGTCGGTGGTGTTCGCCGCGCCGTATCTGGCCTCCATCATCAGTACGGCCTCGTCCACGACGCGTGCCATCGATGCGTCGTCAGGTGACCAGTTGACGAGCAGCATCCGGGGCCAGAAGACGTAGTTGGAGATCATCCCGAGGAACTGGGTCGCCGCCAGTTCCGTGTCGTCCAGCTTGGCCGTGCCCAGGGCGTTCTCGGTGTCGAGATAGCGGCGTACCGAGTCGAAGTAGGGCATCTTGCCGCGCTCGAAGTGGGTCTCGCCCAACTCGGGGAAGCGCGGTAGTTCGGCGATGACGATGCGGAAGAGGGCCGCCATGCCGGGCCGGGCGAGGAGGGTGACGTACCGGCGGCCGATCGCCGTCAGGCCCGCCCGCAGGTCGCCCGTCGGCGGGCGGAGGTCCGCCTCGTCCTCAACCGTCCAGGACTCCGTCACGATCGCGTCGAACAGCGCCGCCTTGGTCGGGAACTGCTTGAACAGAGTCGCCTTCGACACCCCGGCCGCCTCGGCGATCTTGGCCAGTGAGGTGCCGGCGTACCCGGCGTCGAGGAACAGCCGGGTGGCGGCCTTGATGATGGCCGCCCGCTTCTGCTCGGCGACGCGCCGGTGGTAGGGCGAGGGCTCCGTCGTCATGGGCACCACTCTACGCGAGGCGAGCCACTTGACTCACCACCCTCCATGTACGTAGCTTTGGCGAGGCGAGTCACTCGACTCACCATTGTTCCGCAGGGAGGACCGCGTCATGGGGCGCTTCGACAAGCAGACCGTTCTCGTCACCGGTGGCACTGGCGGACAGGGGGCCAGCCACGTTCGGGCCTACCACGAGGAGGGGGCGAACGTCGTCATCGCCGCGCTCTCCGAAGGGCCTGGCAGGGAGCTCGCCGCTGAACTCGGCGAGCGGGCGCTGTCCATCCGCCTGGACGTCACCGACGAGGACGCCTGGGCGGCGGCGGTCACCGAGACCGAACGCCGGTTCGGTCCGATCTCGGTCCTGGTCAACAACGCTGGCGTGCAGAACCCCGCGGTGCCGATCGAGGCCACCGAACGGCGGGTCTGGGACCGCATACTCGACGTCAACCTCACCGGCACGTTTCTCGGCACCAAGACCGTGACCCCGTCACTGCGCCGCAACGGCGGCGGAGTGATCGTCAACATCGCCTCCACGATGGCCCACACCGGCACCTCGCTCTACGCGCCGTACGTCGCCAGCAAGTGGGCGTTGCGCGGGCTCACCAGGACCGCCGCGCTGGAGCTGGGTCGAGACGGCATCCGAGTCAACTCCATCCACCCCGGCGTCATCTCCACCCCGTTGGTCAACGAACCGATCGGCGGCCAGCCGCCCATCGCCGACTTCTACTCGCCCGAGCCGTACGCCGTCCCCCGGATGGGATCCCCGGCCGACATCACCGCACTCCTCCTCTACCTGACCTCGGCCGACGCCTCGTTCGTCACGGGCTCGGAGTTCGTCGCGGACGGCGGGCTCCTGCTCGGCCCCGCCCTGCAACCCGCCACGGCGGCAGCCTGACCGGATCGCCAGCCGTCCTGGACGTCCCCGCCGCCTCACCGGCGCCACGGCGGGGCGCACACGCCCAGGACGTGGAGGAGGAGGTCCGGTGAGGTTTCTGCGGGGCCCGGTGGCATGCGGGTGACGGGGTGGGGACGTTGTTCGCGCCCGCGGTGACGGGGCGCGGCCGGGTGTTCCCCTGTTCCGGGGACACGGTGGTGGTGTCCGCGGGACCGTTCCCCGGATCACCGCCCGTCCCGGGGCGGCGTTGGGAGGCGAGCTGGGGCGTGCAGGAGCTCCCGATGGGGTTCACCGAGTTCCCCAGGGTTGCGTTCTCCCGGATGATCGTCGCTTCTGGAGCGCTGCTCGTGGTCCTCACGAACGCGCGGATCGGACCACGTCGCTCTCGCATGAACCGTATGGTCCGCCTCGTGCAGTCCGCCTCAAAGTTCGGCCGTCGTCCTGCCACCACGGCCGAAGCCGCCGAAGTCGTCCACGCGGTGCGGCGGCTCGGCCTGTTCTCGCCCGTGCGAGTCGCCTGCTTGGAAGAATCGGTGGCCGCGGCACTGGCCCTGGCCGTCCTCGGACGCGGCGTGCGCTGGTGCCACGGCGTGATCGCCGACCCCATTCGTCTGCACGCCTGGATCGAGGCGGAGGGGCACCCGGTGGCCGAGCCCGACAGCACACGGCGGTGCACGGCACTGCTGACCATCCCGACCGTGGAGGAGACCACGTGAGCGACCCCCTGATCTGGCTGCGCGGCGACAAAGCCGGAATCGGCCCGCTGCGCGCCGACCTCGTGGAGGCGTACTGGAAGTGGGAGCAGTCGATCCCCACCATCGTCGGCTACAACCGGCAGACCCCGCAGCCGTTGGAGTCCACGCGGGAGATTCTCGTGGAGGGCTACGGTCGCGCCTCGGATAGGGAGCTGCGGTTCACCGTCTACGACCTGACCGGCGAGAGTCCGTGCCCGGTTGGCCTGGCCCAGGTGTACATCGACCAGATGCGGCGCAACGGCGAGTACGTGGTGGCCCTGGGCGAGTCCCGGGGCAGGGGTGTGGGCACCGAGGCCACTCGGCTGGTGCTGGACTACGCCTTCCACGTGACCAACCTGAAGTGCGTGTACCTGACCGTCATCGAGCCCAACGCCGGGGCGATCCGCGCCTACGAGAAGGCGGGGTTCAAGCGGCAGGGGATGCGGCGCAACTCCAACCAGTGGCTGGGCGAGACCGTCAATGAGGTGCTGATGGACGCCATCCCCGAGGAGTTCGAGGGTCCCTCACTCGTCAAGGCCCAGTTCCGGATGTGAACCTCCGGTGCCCGCCGAGCACGGTGGGCACCAGAGGTCAGCCCGTGTGCAGGCCGCCGAGGAAGCGAGCCCACGCGCCCGGGGTGAAGTCCAGTGGATCCAGGTGGCGGCCTGCGGAACTCGACGCCCTGATCGAGCTGGTCAGCGTCTGGCGCAGCTAAGGAGACACGGCCCGCGCCCCCTCACCTGGGAAGACAGAACGAGGGATCATGCGTCCGCGGGTGCGGGCCGTGACCAGCGGATTTCGGGCCGACCGAGGAGACAGGGACCGGCCTGAGGGGGTTCGGACGGGCTGTTGCTCCGGTGTGCTCCGTCGAGGTGGAGGCACGGCCGAGGCTGGAGAGCACACACAGAGCAGCCAGACGGCCCCAGACGCACGAAAACCCCAAGGCGAGGACTCCGAAAATAGCCTCTGAACTGGGGTTTTGCGGGTAGGCCCCCAGGGGCTCGAACCCTGAACCCACGGATTAAAAGTCCGCGTGCGTGCGGTCAAAATGCTCCGGTATGTGACGGTTCGTTCCGACCCATCCGGGAGGCCGTGTCCCGGTGCGTGCCACTGGAGACCGCCCCGTGCCACGGTGTCCCAAAACAGCGGAGCAATCACCGAGCATTTCCTACGGTCAGCGAGGCACGGATCAAATCCGTTGGTGACTCGAAGAGGTCGAGCGAGTACCTGGGCCAAGCTCGGTCCAACCCCGATTGCCGGTGTGGTCGGACGGCGGGACAGCCGTGGGACACGACTTGCTGACCACGTACTTCGGCGCGATCTGCCGTGTCGGTGCATGGAGGTGACGCGTGCGAACCCTAGTGAAGGAGAACGGTCGGTTCAGACGGACGAGGAGCACACGCACGTGTAGACCGTATGAATCGGCACAGGACACCACCACGGCCAACGCGAGCCCGACCGTGAGCGCTGGTATCCCATCGCGGTAGCTTCAGGGCATGGACGGGACCGAGGACGACCGTGGCCGCTGGGTGGTGCACGGTGAGCGCACCCTGTACGACAACCCGTGGGTGAAGCTGGGCAAGGCCGACATCACCACACCCTCAGGCACCAGGTTCGATCACCACACCGTGACTCTGCCCTCGGCCGCGGTGATCGCGATCCTGGACCAGGCCGAGGAACACGTTCTGATGAGCTACCGGCACCGGTTCGTGCCCGACGTGTGGGGGTGGGAGCTGCCCGGGGGACTCCTGGACCCCGACGAGACGCCGGAGCGGACCGCTGTCCGGGAGGCGTTGGAGGAGACCGGGCACCGGGTGGGTTCGGTGGAGCATGTGGCCACGTTCGAGCCGATGATCGGCACGGTCCGCAGCCCCCATCACGTCTTCGTCGGACGTGACGCCGAACTGGTCGCGGACCCGACCGAGTTCGACGAGGGCGTCTATGAGTGGGTGCCCCTGACCAAGGTCCGCGGCCTGATCGCGGAGGGGCAGGTGCAGAGTTCGGGCACTCTCATCGCCCTACTCCACCTGCTCGCCTCCTGACAGCGCCCCGGGTTCCAGTAGCCGGGCCAGTCGAGCACGTTGGCGGATCGAACCGGAACGCTTGGACAACTCGGCGGCGCACCGTGCCTGGCTGCGGGCCTGAGCCAGGTCGCCGTGGGCGGCGTAGGCCATGGCCAGGTCGGTGCGCAGGCCCGCCTCAGCGCGTCCCAGTCCCAGGGACGCGATATCTTCCAACGCCCGGGTGAGGTCCTCGATCGCCTCGGGCTCACCCAGACGCGCCAGGCAGTGGCCCCGCCAGCGCAACAGGTGGGTCTGGTCCAGCATGAGGAACGGAAGCGCGGGGTCGTCCGAGTGTGGGGGAAGCAGAGCGAAGGCCCGTTCCAAGGCCCTCTGGGTCTCCACTCCCTGCCCCAGGGAGGCGTGCACTTCTCCTTCGGCGGCCCACAGCCACGAGCGCAGCAGCACGGGCAGGGAACCGTATCCGTTGGTGTGTACGGCTCTGAGTACGGTGAGTGCCTCCTGTCCCCGGTCGCTGTCCAGGAGCACGTAGATCTGTTCGGCACTCACGTGGGCCAGGACGACTGGGTCTGCGCTCTCGCGGGCCGCTGCCTTGGCGATCTCGTAGTAACGCCAGGAGGTGGCAACCTGTCCCGCGTCGAGGGCCTGCCATCCGGTCAGGGACGCTGCCTCGGCCAAGGCCCTGGCCAGACCGCGCCGCAGGGTTCCCGGGATCGAGTGGTGTAAGAGCTCGTCCATCTGCTGGACATGGGCCTGGCTCTGCGCCAGGAGGTAGTGGGCGCCCAGTTTGCGGTCGATCAGGCGCAGGTTCTGCGTCTGCTCCTCGAACAAGCGGATGAGGGCTTGGTCGATGGAGGCGATCTCCAGGCGCTCCTGCACCTGGTCATCGAGAAGTGATGAACTCAGTGCGTCCGAAAGGACGGTGGCATCACCGGCAACGGACTTCTCCGTGTTCACGAGCGGTTGTCGGGGTGCCAGCCCGAGGAGGACTCGTGAGGGGCCGGGCATGTCGAGCCCGTCGGCTATCCGCTCGATCAACCGCAGTGAACTGACCGTGCGCCTGCCGCTCAGGATCTCGCTCACCCGCCCCTGGGCGATGCCGGTCGCTGACGCGATCCGTGTCTGGCTCGCCCCGTGGGCCTGGGCCAGCCGGAGCAGGCCGGCGATGTCGCGCTCACGCAGAATCCGCTGTGTCTCCTGACGTTCCCAGGCCCATGCCGGGATGGTGATCTGTTCCCAGGAACGACCAGGCATGAATTCCCTTCGGCCGACGCGGACTCGGCCCCGATTATCTCCAAGGGGGATATCCATCAGGAATGGGAGGAGCGGTACCCGCAACGGAATCGTCGCCTGTGACGCCCCCTTCCCGCTCCATCGCGAGCGCCGTCACAGGAGCCTTTGCATGGATGTTCCCCCGACCCCCGAGCCCGTGCCGACCTACATCGGCACTGACACCACCCTGCGAGTGAAAATCCTCGACGCCTGCGGTATGACCTGCATCTTCTGCCACAACGAGGGCACCCCTGTCGTGGTCGACAACCGCAACCGCGGCCCCGGACCTTTCGCCACCTCCGGTACCTCGGGGCGGATGTCGATCTACGCAGCCATCAACGGAGCCGCCTTCCTGCCCGCCACCATCGCGCCCGATGAGGACTTCGCCCATGCCCTGCGGCAGCTACGCCAGAACATGGGGTTCGCCGAACTCCACCTCACCGGAGGAGAACCCACACTCCATCCGCGCCTGCCCGAGCTGATTCGCCTCGCCACAGCCCAGGGCTACCGGGTGTGCATGACCTCCAACGGCGAGAACGGGGCCCGGCAGATCCCCGCCTGCGCCGGGGCGGGGCTCGACCGCGTCAACTTCTCCGTCTTCGGCACCACACCCGAAGAACTCGCCCAGGTCCAGCACGCCCGCTTCCGTGACCCGGCCAGGGCAGCCGCCAAGATCGAAGCCCTGCACGCCTCCATCCAGGCCTGCGTCGACCACGGGGTCCGGGCCAGCGCCAACATCGTCGTCCTCGACCACACGCACATCGACCGCGTCCACCGGCTTCTGGACACCTACGCGCCTGAGCTGTCCGTGCGCCTGCTCAACTCCCTCGACCACGGCCAGGAGTCCATCGACGCCATCCACGAGCTCCTGGCCCAACGCGGTGCCGTCGCCGAGGCCCACCACCTCACGGCCGGGGCCTCCGGAGCGCGCACCGCTTACCGCATCGACGGCGGGCAACGCCGTATCCACGTCAAGTGGATCCGCCCGGTACGCCTGCCTACCACCTGCCAGGGGTGCCGGTTCAACAATGACACCGACTGCCAGGAAGGCTTTTACGGCCTGCGCCTGTACCGCGACCGCCACGGGCGCTACCTGGTGGGTGTGTGCCTGCAACGCATGGACCTGTGTCAGCCGATCGAGGACTTCCTTCGCTCCCCCGTCAAGGACGAGATCCTCCATTTTCGCCAGACCGACCGTGACAGGCTGGAAGCCGCCTGCCGCACCCCCGTTCCCTCTCCCACCACGACACACAACACGGAAGGAAACCCGACGCTATGAGCGTGATCGAGTACGAGGCCAAGGTCCTGGACATCGACGTCGACCAGGTGACCCAGCGCATCCTCGACAAGGGCGGCACGGACCTGGGCGAGGCGCTTCAGCGCCGCTACGTCTACGACATCGAACCCGGCGACGCCTCCCGCTGGGTACGCCTGCGCGACACCGGCAGTCAGGTCACGCTGACGGTCAAGGAGATCGACTCCGACGCCATCGGCGGCACTCGCGAGACCGAGACCGAGGTCGGCGACTTCACCACCGCCAACGCGCTGCTGGGCAAGCTCGGCTACACACCCAAGGCCTACCAGGAGAACCGCCGCCACAGCTTCACCCTGGACGGCGCCCAACTGGAGATCGACTCCTGGCCGCGCATCCCCGCCTACCTGGAGATCGAGGCCGACAGCCCCGCCGAGGTGGTGCGCGTCGCGGCCCTGCTCGGCTACGCCGAAGCGGACCTGACGGGCGAGAACACCACCAAGGTCTACGCCCGCTACGGCATCGACCTGACCACCATTCCTGACCTGCGCTTCGACACGGAGTGAGTTCACGGCTGTGGTGTGTCCTCGCTCCACACGGCGCGGGCGCACCACAGCGAGCGGGAAACGAGGTGGGCTGCGAACCCTCACGGTTTCGTATCGGGAGCTGCTACTTGCAACTGTCGGCTTGGGCCAGGGAGATGACGAAGGCTCCCCAGGCAGCCGAGGTGAAGGTGAGCTGGCCCCGCGAGCGGTTCTGGGTGTCGCGCACGTCCGCGCCAGCGGTGTGCTCTCGGACCTCGACGCACTCGTTGGTTCCACCGCTGTAACTGCTCTTGTGCCAGTCACTCATCGTCGATCACCTTCATCTCGTCGTAGATGGCCTGCAGTGTCTCCTGCGGGCCCCGGGAGGCCCCCTGCAGAGCAGTGAACACCATACGGCTCCGGCTGATATCGGCCGATCCCGAGATGATGCGACCCTCCTCCGCGGATTCCATGTACACCACCTCGGGTTCGTCCGCGGTGGTGATGATGCGCCTGGGCCCTGACGTTCCCGGATGTCGTGGAGCCCGGACCGGAAGCATCTGAACGGTGATGCGTTCACGCTCGATCTGCTGGGCCACGTACGCCAGTTGATCGCGTTGCACCTGGGGAGAACCGTAGCGGCGCCAGAGCACGCTCTGGTCGATGATCAACCAGATCACCGGAGAGGCGGCTTCAGCCATGCGCTTGGCACGGTCGCTCCTCTCCTTGGCCAGGGAGAGAACCTGCTCCTGGGAAAGCCACGGTGCCCCATACCGGATGAGCGCGTAGGAGTAGTCCTGGGTCTGGAGATAACCGGGAAACACCAGGGGCTGGTACTCGAAGAGGGCGTCAGCGGCGTGGGTGCGCTTGGTGACCTCGTGCAGCCACACCTGTCGGCCCGAGCCCGTCAGCTCCTCCCAGAACCTCTCCAACCTCCCATCGCTCTCCAGGATCTCGTCCAGGAGCTTGCGCAGCCACGGCCGTGCCGTCGCCCGGCCGTTCTCGATGTCGGAAACGTGCGAGTCACTGATCGTCGTGCCGCGCTGGCTGACCCGCCGCGCCAGTGCTTTCTGGGTGAGTTCGGTTTCCCCGCGCAGCCTGCGCAATTCGTGCCCGAAGGCCTTGAGGGCACGTTCGTCTGTGTGCATGAGGCCATGTGACCACAGAGCGACTCAGCCCATGGGGCATTCCACAGAATTCCAGAGGCCCATGGAAGATTCGGGAACTCTCCGTCCGGCCTTCCCGGGGTGAACGCCCTGACCACATCCTTTTGCTGCGCTCTCACGTACAGCGACTACGGCCACGGCGAAAGGACCCGGTGGAAATCCATGACCCCGGCTCAGACTTCTCCCTCTCTCGACCTGCCCAGGCGCATCCGCCACACCGACCCCGACACCAGCGGCCTGATCTGCGGGCCGGATCCCCACCACGTGCGGGCCGCCCGCCGGTGGGCGATGCAGGCCACCAGGACCACACCCAGCGCGGCCCACCCGCTGCTGGTGTCCCTGGCTGAGCTGCACGCCAACGCCCTGCGTCACACCGCCTCGGGCCTCCCGGGCGGTCGGGTGCGGATCGAGATCCAGCGGCGCCCGCGCCTGTTCCTGCTCCGTGTCACCGACGACGGCCCCAAACCGGGCGCGCAGGCCACCGTGCCCGTCGCGCCTGCCGCATTCGATGCAGGGGAGAGCGAAATCGTGCTGGCCGAAGGTGGATACGGCCTGGCGCTGGTGGACGCCATGGCCCTGCACTGGGACTTCTCCACAAGCGCGAGAGGGCCGTTGACGGTTCGTGCCGCTTTCGACCGTTCCGGTCGGTCCCGCCTACCGATGTGACTCGAACGCGGTGATGTTTCCCGGCGGCAGGTGTTGAAGAACCTCGCTTGTCCAAGCGAACATCGACCAGCCCAGCAGAAGCGGCACCGTTTTTCGCAGGAAAAGGGCTTTTTGTGCCCTTTATGTGGTGTGGGTGGGAAGCGCAGTTTCGGGTGACATACGACCCCGGAGCCGACGACACCGGCCCGCTCCGCACAGGAACGACAGAAGACATGGAGGCGCCCCGGCCCGGTGTTCGCACCACCAGGCCAGGGCTGAATCCCCACCTGAAGCAACCAGGAGGAGATCGTGGAGAAGCCTAGCGGTCGGCACCGCAAACCCGTCCGAGGATGGGCGCAGCAGGTGCGGTGGCTGTTCGGCGCGGTACTGGCCGCGCTGCTGTGCAGCTCAGTGGACGCGCGCCAGGAACGACGCCCACTGCCCTCACCTCGCAGCAGCAGCACACGAGAGCAGATGAGTCCCCTACCGCGTGTCAGGAACGCTGCGCCTGGATCGCGGGGGCCACAGTCGGGAAGCGCTCCGGCCCCAGCACAGCCCACACGCCCGATTTCGGGGCCGGTGCGGGTACCGCGCCCTCGCCGCCCACATCCTTCCGAGCACGGCTGGTGCGTCGATGACGACGGGGTGCGGGGAGTGCGCCCCTACCTGTTCCACCACCCGGGCGGAGTACCCGACCGCAAGGAGCGGGTCGCGGTCGTGAAGGAGCCGGGGGAGTTCGATGAGCTGGCCGCTGCGGTGAGGACCTGGCTGAACGTCCGCCGCTGAGCAACCCGCTTTCGCCTCGGGGCGGCGCCACGCACGTGGCGCCGCCCCACGCGCGTTGGTGGGGGGTGGTGCGTCCACTGAACCTGTTCTGAACCCGAAGTGAACCCCCTCCCGGGGGCTGAACCCGGGAAAAAGTTCTCCCCCCGGGTGTCGCATTCGCGCTTGCACGGTCTTCATCAGGGAGTTCAAAGCACCAGACCGCGACCGTCCCGGGAGGGCATGCGTGAGCGACTACACCAAGACACTGATCCACCTCGCGCCCCGAATCACCAGCCGCGACCGCCAGATCCTGGCCGGACTCTGGGAACACCGAGTGATGACCACCCACCACCTGCACCGCATCTACTTCCCCGACGCCGGACCACGCCGCGCCCGCTCACGCCTGCTCACCCTGTACCGCTACGGGGTCCTCAACCGCTTCCGCCGCCACGCCCACGACCGCAACGCCCCCGACCACTGGGTCCTGACCCCCACCGGCGCCGTCCTGCTCGCCCTGCACCAGGGCAAGGAACCCGACGCGCTGAAGTTCCGCGCCGACCGCGCCCTGGCCGTGGCCCACTCACCCCAGCTGGACCACATGCTGGGCCTGGCCCAGACCCGGGTCGACTTCCTGGACAGCGCCCGCCAGTGCGGCGCCCAGGTGGAGCAGTGGCTCGGTGAACGCGAGTGCGAACGCCGCTACGGCTACGACGTGCGCCCCGACGCCCAGGTGAGGTGGCACCAGGGAGGGGTTCGTCTGACGGCGTTCCTGGAGTACGACACCGGCTCCGAGTCCCTGACCCAGCTCAAGAACAAGATGCGCGGCTACAAACGCCTGACCCGCTACCGCACCCCCGCCGCGGTGGTGCTGTTCGCCCTCCACTCCACCGAGCGCGAGAAGAACACGGCACAGAAGCTGGCCGGGGACTGCACCGACCGCGTCGGGGTGTACCTGACCACCCACCAGCAACTGGCGACCCCGGGAGCGGGCGCACGGATCTGGCGATCGGCCACCCACCCCCGCATCGTCTCCCTGCACGAGATCGCTGACCTCTATCGCACGGTCGAGGAGACCGAGTGGTGAGCCCCAAAAGCGCGGTGAACCTCCGGGCCAACGGCTGGGCCGGTGACAGGGCCAATGCCTACTCCACCCGGCCATCCGTGTGGGGGTCCGGCCTTGGGTGGACCACCCCTGAGAACAGTCACAGTGCAGGTCGGCCGGGCTTTGGGGTGGTCCACCGGCCGCCCCGGCTGTCTACCCAAGGAGGTAGTCCTCTTCACGTGGGGCGGGCGGCGCCCCGTGGTGTGCGGGAACGCGAACGCCCCCGCACACCCTCAACGCCAAGCCACCACCCACCACAGCGGCCCCGTCTCCTCTGCTCTTCCTCTGCCGGAAGCTCTTGTCCCTCTGTTGCTTCTGGTCTTGCCTGTACTGCTCGGTGGTGGCGCAGCGGCGCGGTCAAGATCGCCCAGCAGGCCCAGGAGGACGGCGGCGTGCCTGCTCTTCTCACACGACCCTCGTGCGATGGCGCGGACCAGCTTCGCACCCGGTCGGGCGAGTGGAGGCGGCGCTGCGGGGGCGCGACCTCATGGACACAGTTTCGGAGCCGATGTCGCATCCGCGGTGGCGGGTGTCTTCTTCGGGGTTCATCAGGGCGAGAACACCCATCGCACGGGGCCAGGGCAGATGCCGTGCGGTGGGGTCCTGGGCGGATCGTGACCGATCACGGAAGGGCGGACATGGGGGACATGCGACGACGGGCGCCGTTGGGAAGCCGGGGGCCGTTGGTGGGCGACGTGGCGGCCCGAACCCGGGGCTCGCGCCCCACGGGCGGTGGTGGTGCGTCGGGCGCGGACGGGCCGCCTGACGGCCCCACAGGGGGCAGCGTCACCCGTACCACCGGGTGCGTCGCCGGGGCGAAGCCGATGGGACTGACAGGGGTCTCCTGTGCTCCTGAACGTGAAAACGGCATACCGCCCGAAACGGGTGGGCGAACAAATGGGGAGCGTGAAACCGCTGGGAGATTCATCGAATCCGCTTGCACTACTCGGCGAGGTCGAGCGTGGATGCATGGTGCCCCGCCACACGCGGGGCCGCGCACCGTATCCGCGCAGGTCAGAGATGGTGAGGAGGTGAACAAGGTGGACATGAGCTCTTCGCCCGTGCTGGGTGAGGTGAGCCGGTTGCCGCTGGTGCTGGACCCGGTCACCGCCGGACACCTTCTCCGGATGGGCCGCTCAACGGTCTACCGCCACCTTCAGGAGGGCACGTTCCCCGCGCCCGCCTATCGAGCGGGGCGATCGTGGTACATCCCGGCCGCGGGAGTGCTCCGCCACCTCGGGGTCGACCTCACCGCCCTGTCGGGGTGCTGTGGGTGCGGTGCGCGTCGCGACGAACACCAGGAGGCCGACGTTGGCCGCTCGTGAAGGAACCACGTTCAAACGCTGCGGATGCCGCGACCCCAGGACCAACAAGCTCCTGGGCACCACGTGCCCACTGCTGCGCCGCCGCACCGGGGCCTGGAGCTCCACCCACGGCCGGTGGGGCTACCAGGTCGAACTTCCGCCCACCATCGACGGGAAGCGACGCCAAGCCCGCCGTATCGGACTCACCAGCCAGGAGGACGCCCTGGAAGCACTCCAGCACATCCGCTCCCTGCTCGACCTCGCCGAAGACGACACCGAAACACTCCTACAGATCGCCGACGTCATCCAGGGCTCCATCAAAGCCCGCGCTCCCCTACCGAACCTGCGCGAGGTGCAGCGGCGCATCAGCGTCGGGGTGGACGTACGCACCGAGGTACCCACCCTTGAGCAGTGGCTACAGGAATGGTTGCGAGACAAGCCCGGCCTGACGGAGAACACCCGACGTTCCTACGCCGGCCACATCCGCAACCACCTCATTCCGCACTTGGGCAAGGTCCGGGTGGACAAACTCCAGTCCCGTCACGTGGAGGCGATGTTCACCGCGATCGAGGAGGCCAACACTCACATCCTGGAATGCCGCGAGGCCGACGACGCGACCGTGCGGGCCTCGGTGAAGGGCAAACGGGTGGTGTCGCTGACCACCAAGCACCGCATCCGCGCGACCTTGCGCAGCGCCCTGTCCGACGCGGTGCGCCGCCCTGACCTTCCGGTCACCGTCAACGCTGCCTCCCACGCCCGCCTGCCCACCTGTCCTCGTAAGAAGCCGCTGGTGTGGACACCGGACCGGGTGAGGCAGTGGGAGAAGGATGGCACCGTGCCCGGGGAGGTGATGATCTGGACTCCGGAGCAGACCACGCGTTTCCTGGCCCACGCCCGCAAGTACACCTGGCTGTATGCGCTGTTCCACCTGATCGCGGTCAAAGGGCTGCGGCGCGGTGAGGCGGTCGGGTTGCCCTGGGCCACCACCCGCCTGACCGACGCCGAGATCGACATCCGTACCCAGATCGTCCAACTGGGCTGGGAGACCCGCACCTGCACACCCAAGAGCGTGGCTGGGGAGCGCACCATCACCCTGGACGCCGACACCGTCCGCATCCTGCGCGTCTGGCGGCGCCACCAGTTGGAGGCCAAACTCGCCGCAGGCCCGCAGTGGAAGGACACCGGGCTGGTGTTCACCCGCCAGGACGGCACCGCCTGGCACCCGGCCCAGGCCACCGACTGGTTCGCCCGCATCGCCCACGCGGCGGGCCTGCCGCCGATCAGCCTGCACGGGCTGCGCCACGGGGCCGCGTCGATGAGCCTGGCCGCTGGGGTGGATGTCAAGGTGGTCTCGGCCGAACTCGGCCACGCCACCACCCACTTCACCCAGGACACCTACCAGACCGTGTTCCCCGACGTGGCCAAGGCCGCCGCTGAGGCCACCGCGGCCATGCTCAAACCCGCCACCAGCAGGGCGTAGACACCAGCACACCACCGGCCCCCGCTCGGGCCAGCGGCACCATCGCCCGAGCGGGGGCCTTGCTGTGTGCCGAACCAAAAAGGCGCCGTCGAAGCGAGGCGGTGTTGGTGTGCTCGGTGGTGGCTCCGCTGTCACCACCGAGCCTTCCCGGGTGGGGGTGTGGGTGTATCCGGGCGGTGGGCAGCCTCGGGTTCTGGTGGGGTGTACCAGCCACCGAGAACCCGTATGGCTACGGTAGAGTTGGCTCCGGCGACGACTAGGACCACGCTCCGAGTCGTATCGCGGGCCTCTAGCTCAATTGGCAGAGCAACGGACTTTTAATCCGTGGGTTCAGGGTTCGAGCCCCTGGGGGCCTACCCTTTCCCACCTAGGCGTTCCTTTTCTGCAAGGGACGCCCTTCGTCGTTCCCGGGGGCTTGGGAGCCCGTAGGGAGCCCGGGAGTGCGGGGAGTGCCCCTGACAGCGCGCCGACGCGGCACCACAGCGGCCGACGCTTCGGCCGCGCGCTTGTCCTTGATCGTCGCGACCGGATTGTGCCACGGCTCTCCGGCGGCGCACCGCCCGCAGGCTGATAGTTAACGTATCGTGAGTGTTAAGGAAGGGCCACTCCAGCTCACGAAGTCGCGTTTAGGAACCGCCTCTGTGGGCTGCGCGTCAAGAAGGACTAGACGTCACAGGAAGCTTTCGCTCACCACGCCGACATTGACCGCACGTAGATCAGCGGCCTCGGGCAAGACGTGCGCCCCGCCCCTCGATGCCGTCGCCAAGGCCGCCCAGGGGCTCGGCGTGCGACCCGCTGAGCTGCTCCGGGCCATCGAGTAACATCGGCATGTGACTCAACGTGTCGTGCAACGCGTGCGTTGCGTTGTGCGTTAAGCTATCTCCATGACTTCCCCTAGTGGCCCAAACTCCGTGGATGGGCTGATCGACAGCAAAGGCCTAGCGTTGAGACTCGGAGTCTCCCCTGCGACGGTTCGCTCGTGGCGCAGTCGGCGTGTCCCGTGGCTCCCGGAACCGGTTGGTCGGCTCGACGGCCTCGTCTGGCGCGAGCAAGACGTCCGCGACATCGAATCGCTCATGCCCGTGAGTCCTGGACGGCCTACGGGCTCCCGACACACGCCGCGCACGGACCGCCTGATACAGGTGACCGAGCGCCGAGCACGAGGTGCGTATTACACGCCTGGGGACGCGGCTCATTTCATGGCGAAGTGGCTCGTTCGGCACGAGGACGAGACATATCTAGAACCAAGTCTTGGCGACGGTGTGTTCATTGACGCCGTGAATGACGTGATCGCAGCAGCCAACATGAAGCGTCCTCAGTGGATCGCTGCGGAATTGGATGAGGCCACGGCAGTCGACGCCATCCGACGGGGACTGGTTACGACTGATGAGATCCGGATCGGCGATTTCCTAGAACTGCCTACGGAGCCCGTAGATGGCGTAATCGCCAACCCTCCGTACGTCCGCCTCCGACATCTGGATGATCACTCGCGGCAACAAGCACTGAATGCCGCGCGCGAGTACCTCGGCGCACCGATGGCCCCGAGCGGTAGCATCTGGATGCCATTCGTCCTCAAGATGGTCGCTTCGATCAGGCTTGGCGGCCGGCTCGCTGTTGTGCTGCCGCTCGACTTCACCTACGTGGCCTACGCGCTCCCGCTTTGGGAACATCTTGCAAATTCCTTCACGTCTCTTCGCGTCGTACGAAGCCGAAAAAGGGTTTTTACAGACATCAACCAGGACGTGCTGATCCTGCTCGCCGACGGTCGCGGCGGGACAACAGACCATGTCACTTATACCGCATACGAGACCGTGAACGACATGGTGAGCGGAAGTGACAGTTCCGGTGGCGAAGTTAGCATCCATTCGATCGTCGCGGGCCAGCGCAGCTTCCAGCGCGCGCTTCTCCCAGACGGGCTCGAGGAACTGCTCAGCGAAGGCGCCTCGGCTGGCTGGACAGTACCAGCGTCAGAACTGATGACCTTTCGGATCGGGTACGTATCTGGGAACAAAAAGTACTTTCACCCGAGCGAAGAAACCGTCGGAAAGTACCACCTTCCTGACACGAGCCTTCAACGGTCTCTGATCAATGCGCGCAAACTCCGCGGGCAGGGACTCAGGACCTCGGGAATCGACGACACCCTCGCGGATCACTTGTGGCTCCCGGGCGACGAACTGACCTCAGGCGAGAAGCGGTACGTGCGCCACGGTGAGCAGATGGAGGTCTCTAAGGGCTATAAGGCGAGCCTTCGATCACCGTGGTACCGCGTGCCTGGCGTCAATGTGCCGGACGCTATCCTCACAGTGTTCAGTGAGCAGCCGCTCGTACTCGTGAACGACGCGTCGTGGGTGACCTCGAACAGTTTCCTCTGTGCTTACGCAAGGGGGGGCATCACCGCCGAACGATTCGCAATATCCTGGTACAACCCGCTGACCCTACTGAGCATCGGGCTGGAGGTCCACTCGCTCGGCGGTGGCGTCGTCGTCATGGTCCCGAACGAAGCGTCGCGCGTCGCAGTGCTCCACCCGGACAAGGCCTTGGGAGGAGCAGATCGGATCGACAGCGCCCTCCGAAGCGGCAGCATTGCCGACGCGTACGCCGCTGGCGCGGAAAACCTGCGCAAAGTTTTTGGTGAGGACGGAGTAGGTCTGATTCAGCAAGGCATCGAAGCGCTCTCTCACTGGCGAGCTAGATGAATAGATCGAGCCAGATGTTGCGACGCTTGTAGGTATCGACCACCCGATCAACGAAAGTCTCGATAGACAGGTCGGTATCAGGGCTCGCAGTCTTGACGATGTCGTCCCGTAGAAGTGCAGGACTCTTCTTGAAGTCAACGACCATATATGCGAATTCATCGTAGATTCCGCTCACGGTCCGGTAGAGTTTGTCATCCCGGCCTGCTATCGCTCGATACATCTTCGCGTACCGTGTGTGATCGGGTACGATCACTTCGGTCCGTGCTGGCTTAGTCTTCGTCGCCTTGCGCTCTTCCACGAAACTATAGGGGTGTAGGTACGCGTAGCTATGGACTGTCATCGGGTATCGTTCTTGGAGGCTAACTGCTTCCCCGACGATGTCCTGATAGTAGGTCAGGACGTTTTTGCCCACTGAGCTCATCTGGCTGCGCACACCGACGAGCACAAGCGGCCCGCTCTGCGGGTGAACCACCGCGACATCGACATCCTTGGACTTGTGAGAGCCGAGGATCTTTGCCTCTTCGATCACCTTGATGCCCATCTTCACCGCTTCGGGGTGAAGTCTAGCTTTGAGCTGATCGGCAATGTATCCATGCAAAGTCTTGATGAAGTGCTGACCTCGAACGGCACTCACGGGGTCCGCAGCGTAGAGATTGTGCATCTTCACGAGCGTGTCAGACAGGGTCGAAGGTTGAGCAGCTGTAGCGTCTTGGGGGGCATCGAGCGAGTCATCGGTCATACGACACAGCCTACTAGGGGCTCTCGCCGGCACACAGACGAGGCAAGGCCATCCATCTACGCCAGGCACCATGAAAGTTACTTTGTGTGCTGCCAAGATAATTCTGAGGGTGCACGAGGCGTACGAAATCACTCGCCGTTCCACCGTTGCATCGTCCGTGAGACCTCGGGGCACCTCAGTTCGCGGGCAGGGCAGGTACTGGCAGTAGAGCCCACCCGCCCCACCATGCAATCAGCCAAGAGGTGGAGGCACCGGCGAGGCTGAAGAGCGCACATGGAGCGAAACCGAGATGGAATGGGCGCCCGGATTGTCCAGTGCACCGGCGCTGACCTGCGGGTTCATCGCGGGCAAGCGGTGTGATCACGCTTATTAAAAGTCCGTTGCTCTGCCAATTGAGCTAGAGGCCCGCGATACGACTCGGAGCGTGGTCCTGGCCGTCGCCGGAGCCAACTCTACCGCAGCCATACGGGCTCTGGACGGCCGGTACACCCCGCAGGGCAAGGGTTCACCCGTTGATCGGGCGGCCCCGGGCCGACGGGTTCCCTCGTCGGAACCTCACGGTGCCGCGGAGCACACCCGCGCGATGATGACGCCATGTTCACCATCGCAGAGGCCGCCCGGCGGTGAGGGCGCCTCCTAGCACGCGGCTCCGTCCTCGGCGGCGGACGCGGTGTCCAGTCCGGCCAGCGTGCCCGCGCCACCGTCCTCACCGGAGGGGGAACCGGAGTCGGCGAGCCCGCCCCAGTCCTGCGCCACCATCACCAGTTCGAGCTCCTCACCCAAACCGGCGTCCTCCTCCAGCCGGGCGTTGGCGAGCACCGAAGCCAGCTCCTCGGCGTGCGCCCGCTGGCCGGGACCGTGGTAGACCGTGGTGACGGCGGGAACGCCTGCGGCGGGGTCGCCGACGCCGGTGACGTCGAACCCGCGTTCCGCGAGGAGCGATCCGACCTGACCCGCCAGGCCGGTCACGCCCGTGCCGTTGACCACCCGCACGGACACGTCCGCGGGCTCCACGGAGGTTTCCTCCGTACCGGCGGCCCCTTCCGTCTCCGTGGCCCCCTCTCCACCGGCGTCGTCCTCCTCCCCGGGCAGCACCTCTCCTGCGGCCACCGCAGCGAAGAGCTCACTGGCTTCGGGTTCCTCGGGTGCCACCTTGTACTCGTGGGTCAGGGAGTCCACGACCGGCACCATGACCATGGTGACGCGGCTCAGGTCGACCTCGCGCATGGCGATGGCCAGTTCCGCCATCTTGTCCACCGTGAACCCGTCGTCGGTCACCATGCTGTCGGTGACCGAGTTCAGGAAGTCGTAGAGGGTGGTGGGGCTGGACAGGGTCTCACCGCTGGTGACCTTGCGCAGGATGGCGCCGATCAAGCGCTGTTGGCTCTGGATGCGCCCCATGTCGTCCTTGAACTCGGTGCTGTCGCGGGAACGGGCCAGTCCGAGCGCGTCCTCGCCGCCGAGGGTCTGTACTCCCGCGTCCAGTTCCAGGTGGGCCTTGGGATCGCTGACCGGTTCGGGAATGCACAGTTCGACGCCGCCGAGTGTGTCCACGATGTTCTCGAACCCGGCGAAGTCCACCATCACCATGTGGTCCAGACGGATGTCCGTGGTCTTCTCCACGGTGTTGCCCAGGCAGTCCAGACCGCCGTAGGTGGCGGCGTGGTTGAGCTGCTGTGGTCCGCCGGGCCATCCGGAGGAGCCGTCCACCGGTTCGCACGGGGGGATGTCCACGATCAGGTCGCGCGGCAGGTTGACCATGGTCACGGCGCCCCTGTCCACGTTGACGTTGACGACGACCAGGACGTCGGGGCGCCTGCCCCGCGACTCGTTGTCCCCGCCGAGCAGCAGGATGTTGTGGACCCCCTCCACCTGGTCGGGGCGATCACCCCAGGCGTCGGTGTCTACCTGCTCGGTCTCGATGGCCAGGGCGTCGCGGTAGCCCGCGTAGGCGGTGAGGCTGCCCGCGATGAGCAGGCCGGTCGCTCCGCACGCCACCCATTGGCCGAGGGACATCCTGCTGTTCCCGGACCTGACCGGAAACGCTCTTCTGGAAACCACGGGGGACCCGGAATTCTTTATGGACGAGGTCGGGTCCGGCCAGCGGGGCGGGAGCGCTGTGGGAGCGACGGCGCGAACCCGACGACCGGACCATACCGGAGATCTGGATGACGCGCATAAGACATGGTCAAGGGAAATTCGGCCGGTGGACTCCCCGGGCGGCCACCGCCCCAGGCGGAGCGCACGGGACCCGGATCCCTTGCGCGGAGGGGCATAAGCGAGACTGCTGAGCCCACGCCTGGCGGAGCGGGACACCGCTCCGGAGGCAGGAGAAGCGCGTCCTCCGGCTTTTCTTTCCGCTTTCCAGGGGGTCTTCGCACGGATATCCATAACCGCCCCCCGGGTTTCACTCCCCCGAAAAGGATATCCCGGTTCAGGACGGGTTCTTCGCCATCACGGGATTTCCCGAATCGGCCGCATGAGGTCCTGCGCGGATCCGACTCGGCGCGCACCGTGGCCCGGAGCCGCCGGGCCCCGCTCCGACGCGGAGTCACCGTCGCCCCCGGCTGGCGGTGTAGTCCTCCAGCAGGGCCTCCCCGCGCCCGTTTCCACCGAACATCCGGCCTTGACTGGATTCGGGACGGGGCGAAGAATGCCCGCCCGGAGCGGCGGAGGTAGTACGCCCTACGGCGGGAGATGAGACATGACGGGCAACGGTTGGGACGTCATCGTGGTGGGCGCGGGATCGGCGGGCGCGGCGCTCGCGACCCGCACGGCCGAGAAGGGCGGGCGGGTCCTCCTGCTGGAGGCCCGGCCCCGATCCACCGGGCGCCGCGGCAGCGGTGGGGGGCGGTCGACGCCGCGCTGCGCGGCTCCGCCCTGGCCGCCGGGTTCTCGTGGGCCCCCGACGTCAACGCCCCGGGTGCGACGGGGGCCTCGCCCTGTCCGATCAACTCGCGTGACGGGCGTCGGTCAACGACGCCTACCCGGAGGCGGCCAGGAAGCTGGACAACCTCACCGTCCGCGGAGACGCGCTGGTGGACCGGGTCGTCTTCGACGGAGACCGGGCCGTGGGGGTCCGGTACGTCGCCGGGGGCGGCGCGGTGGCCGAGCAGGCCGACACGGCGGTGCTCAGCGCGGGCGTCGTCCACTCCCCCGCGATCCTGATGCGCTCGGGTGCGGGCCCGGCCGACCACCTGCGCTCCCTCGGCGTCGATGTGCGCCAGGACCTCCCCGGGGGGCTGGGCATGCGGGACCACCCGAGGGCGACGCTGACGCTCCCGCTGACCGGGGAAGCGTCCGTGAAGTCCCCGCACGACCGGCACACCGACGTCTGTGTCCGCTGGACCAGCGGTACCGACTCCCCGGTCGACGACATGATGTTCATCGCCATGAACCAGAACGTGCTGGCCATGGCCTCCGCCTCCACCGACGCCGTCGAAGCGCCTCCGTCTCCGGGGCGCGGTGACATCCTCTTCCCGGCGGGCCGTTCCGGGCCGCCGGGATCAGGCCGGCGGGCAGCCCGAACCGTCGGCGCAGGGAACCTCGCCGGGCCCGGCGCCCTCCTCCGGGCGCCGCCGCTCCAGCAGGACGGTGTCGCGCCAGACCCCGTGGTGGCGGGCGACGCGCTCGCGCACGCCCACGGTGCGGTAGCCCGCCTGGTGGTGCAGGGCCAGGCTGGCGCGGTTCTCGGGGAAGACCGAGGTCTGGAGCGTCCACAGTCCGGCGGCGTCGGCCTCGGTGACCTGCCGGTACAGCAGGGCCTTGCCCACGCCCCGGCCGCGCGCGTCCTCGGCGACGTAGACCGAGGTCTCGGCCACCCCGGCGTAGACCTCGCGGGCGGAGACGGGCGAGGCGGCGGCCCAGCCGACGACGCGGCCGTCCGACTCGGCCACCCAGCTGTGCCCCGGGATCCACTTGTTCTTCAGGTCCTCGACCGCGGGGGTCTCGGTCTCGAAGGTGGCGTGGCCGCTGGCGATGCCCTGGGCGTAGATCTCCCGGACCGCCTCCAGGTCGGCGTCGGCCATGGCGCGGGTGGTGACGTCGGCGGGCAGGTCGGTGGGGCAGCACGGGCGGGCGTTGAGCATGCCCATCACCGCGTCGGCGGCGTGCGGCAGGCCGGTGCAGCAGGCGGGGTTGACGGCGACCCGGGTGGAGGTGCCCACCTTGGTGAGGGTCACGAACCCGACGTCGGCGAGCTTGCGCAGGTGGTGGGAGACGGTGGGCTGGCGGACCTCCACCATCTCGGCGAGCTGGCCCACGCTGACCGAGCCGGGGGTGGTGGCGATGGCGTGCAGGAGCCGGACACGCATGGGTTCGGCCAGGCAGGCGAACCAGGCGGCGTAGGTCTCGGCGTCAGCGGCGGGGAGGAGGCCGCCTTCGCGCTCGGGCGTCGTCACAGTCATGGCACCCATTATCGACGAAGATCTATGGTTGCGTCCATCGACTTCCATCGATAGAGTCCCGTTCCATAGACGCCAGTCAATGAAAGAGGAGGGCGTCATGGACGCACAACGTCCGGTCGTGGTGATCGGAGCCGGTCCGGTGGGACTCGCGGCCGCGGCGGAGCTGGTCGCGCGCGACCTGCCGGTCCTGGTCCTGGAGAAGGGCGATCGAGCCGGTGCCGCCGTGTCCGAATGGGGCCACGTGCGCCTGTTCTCGATGTGGCGCGACCTGGTCGGCCCGGCCGCGGAGAAGCTGCTCGCCGGCACCGGTTGGCGGCGCCCGGACGACGCGGGCTACCCCACCGGCCGCGAGTGGGTCGAGGCCTACCTCGCTCCCCTGGCCGGGGCCCTGGGCGGGCGGGTCCGCTTCGGCGCCGAGGTGACCGGCGTGAGCCGCCTGGGCCGGGACCGGGTCGTGGACGCCGGACGCGGGGAGCAGCCCTTCACCGTGCGCCTGCGCACCGACCGGGGCGAGGAGCGGATCCTGGCCCGCGCGGTGGTCGACGCCTCCGGCACCTGGGGCGCGCCCAACCCGGTGGGCGGCGACGGGCTGCCCGCGCTGGGCGAGTCGACGGCCGCCGAGCACGTCTCGTACCGCGTTCCCGACACCGCCGGCCCAGCCGGACGGGCCCGGTACGCGGGTCGGACCACGGCCGTGGTCGGCAAGGGGCACTCGGCGCTGACCGCCCTGGTCGGCCTGGCCACGCTGGCTGAGCAGGAGCCCGGCACCGAGGCGGTGTGGGTGCTGCGGCGCGGTGAGATCGGTGACGCCTTCGGCGGCGGGGCGGCCGACCAGCTGGCCGCGCGCGGCGCGCTCGGCCAGCGCGCCAAGGCCGCGGTGGAGGCCGGGCGCATCCGGGTGGTCACCGGGTTCCGTACCGCCGAGGTCCGCACGGAGCAGGACGGACGCCTCGTGCTGACCGACGAGGAGGGCCGTGAGCTGGAGCCCGTGGACGAGGTGGTCGCCCTCACCGGGTTCCGCCCCGACCTGTCCTTCCTGTCCGAGATCCGTCTGGGCTTGGACAGCGCCCTCCAGGCGCCGGTGGAGCTCGCCCCGCTCATCGACCCCAACGTGCACTCCTGCGGCACTGTCTACCCCCATGGGGCGGCCGAGCTCTCCCACCCGGAGGAGGGGTTCTTCCTGGCCGGGATGAAGTCCTACGGGCGTGCCCCGACGTTCCTGGCCCTGACCGGCTACGAGCAGGTCCGCAGCATCGCCGCCCACCTGGCCGGAGACCACGAGGCCGCCGCCCGGGTGGAGCTGGTCCTGCCCGAGACGGGGGTGTGCAGCGGCGGAGGCCTGTCCGAGGAGCCGGAGGCGGCGGCCGAGAGCGGCGGCTGCTGCGGACCCGCACCCGAGACCGCGCGGGAGTCCGCGGCGCAGGAGGGCAGCCGCGGCGGCCTGACCGTCTCGAAGGCGCCGCTGCTCTCCGTCGGCGACGACCGCACCGTGCCCGCCGAGAGAACGGCTCCGTCCGCCGGAAGCGGCTGCTGCTCCACATCGGTTCAGCAGGTCGAGCTGGGTGAGCCGGACCGGGTCTCGTGACACCTGTGTCCGGTCGGGTCTCCGGCGCGCCCGCACCCACGGTGGTCGGTGCGCGCCGGGGCCTGGCGGTCCTGTGCGTCACCGTCACCACCGGCTACGGGGTGCTGTTCTACGCCTTCCCCGTCCTGGCGCCGAGCATCACCGCCGACACCGGGTGGCCCCTGACCACGGTGACCGCGCTGTTCTCCGCTTCCCAGGTCATGGCAGGGCTGGTCGGCATCCCGGTGGGGCGCTGGCTCCAGGCCCGGGGCCCGCGCCCGGCGATGACGGCTGCTGCCCTGGCCGCGGCTCCCGCCGTGGCGGCCCTCGCCCTGGCCCCGAACCTGTGGGGCTTCGCCGCCGCCTGGCTGGTGGCCGGAGCGGCGATGGCCGGACTGTTCTACCCTCCGGCCTTCGCCGCCCTGACCCACTGGTACGGAAGGGCGAAGGTCCGGGCCCTGACCGCACTGACCCTGGCCGCCGGTCTGGCCAGCACCGTCTTCGCTCCCCTGACCGCGCTCCTGGAAGGAGTCTGGGGGTGGCGGGTCGCCTACCTGGTGCTCGCGGCCGTGCTCCTGGTCGTGGTGGTGCCCCTGCACGCCTTCGCCCTGCCGCGGGGCTGGGTCGCCGACGGCGCCGGGCAGCAGAGGGACCGAGGGCGGAGCGCGCGTGCGGTGGTGCGCGGTCGGGTGTTCTGGGCTCTGACGACGGCTCTGACCCTGGGCTCCTTCACCGTCTACGCGGTCGTGGTCAACATCGTCCCCCTGCTGGAGGAACAGGGCTTCGGCACGACGGAAGCCGCCTGGGCCCTGGGGGTGGGCGGTGTGGGGCAGGTGCTCGGCCGCCTGGTCTACGCACCCCTGGAACGGTGGACCGGCCCGGTGCTGCGCGCCGTGGCCGTGCTGGGCGCGTGTTCGGTGACCACCCTCCTCCTGGCCCTGGTGCCGGGACCCCTGGGACCGGTCCTGGCCGTCGCGGTGCTGGCGGGCATGGCGCGCGGCATCCTCACCCTCCTCCAGGCCACCGCTGTGTCCGACCGGTGGGGAACGGAGCACTACGCCACCCTGAACGGCGTCATGCACACCCCGCTCATGCTGGCCGTCGCGTTCGCTCCCTGGGCGGGTGCCGCCCTGGCCGGACCCCTGGGCGGCTATCCGGCGGCGTTCGCGGCGCTGGGAGCCCTGGCGGCGCTCGGCGCGCTGACCGCCCTGGCCACCCGCACCGGTCGGGTTCCCACCCCTTCCCGAACCTCCCCACCGGGGACGGGCCCGCACGCGTCGACAGCCCCTACCTCCGCTCCGGAGCGAAGCGCCTGCGCCAGGCCAGCGACACGTACACCAGGGCGATGAGCACGGGCACCTCGATCAGCGGGCCCACCACCCCGGCCAGGGCCTGGCCCGAGGTGACGCCGAAGGTCGCGATCGCGACCGCGATGGCCAGTTCGAAGTTGTTGCCCGCCGCCGTGAAGGCCAGCGTCGCGGTGCGGTCGTAGTCCATCCCGACCGCCTTGCCGAAGGCGAAGGTGCCGAACCACATGAGGGCGAAGTAGGCCAGCAGCGGCACCGCGATGCGCGCCACGTCCAGCGGTTGGCTGGTGATCCGGTCCCCCTGGAGGGCGAACAGCAGCACGATGGTGAACAGCAGCCCGTACAGCGCCCACGGACCGATCCGGGGCAGGAAGGCCGACTCGTAGCGCTCGCGGCCCATCCTCCGCTCGCCGATCCGGCGGGTGAGGAACCCCGCCGCGAGGGGGATCCCGAGGAAGACCACCACGTTGAGCGCGATGAGCCAGGGGGAGGCGTCCAGGCCGCCGGTGTCCAGGCCCAGCCACCCGGGCAGCAGATCCAGGTAGAACCAGCCCAGCAGGCCGAAGACCAGCACCTGGAAGACCGAGTTCAGCGCGACCAGCACGGCGGCGGCCTCGCGGTCGCCGCAGGCCAGGTCGTTCCAGATGATGACCATCGCGATGCAGCGCGCCAGGCCGACGATGATCAGGCCGGTGCGGTACTCGGGCAGGTCGGCCAGGAAGATCCAGGCCAGCGCGAACATCACCGCGGGGCCGATGAGCCAGTTGATCACCAGGGAGGAGACCAGCAGGCGGGTGTCGCGGGTGACGGTGTCCAGCCGGTCGTAGCGGACCTTGGCCAGCACCGGGTACATCATGACCAGCAGGCCGAGCGCGATGGGCAGGGAGATCCCGCCGACCTCCATGGCGGCCAGAAGGCCGTTCAGCCCCGGGACCAGGCGCCCCAGACCCAGGCCGACGGCCATGGCGAGCAGGATCCACACCGCGAGGAAGCGGTCGAGGAACGACAGTTTCGCGACGACGGACCCGCCCGTACCGCTGGTGGTCTTGTCGGTCGAGGCCATCAGCAGGGCCTCCTGTTCGCGGCGGCGCCGCTGGTACGGGCGGTGGCGGCGAGCCCGGCCAGGGCCCCGGAGAGGTCCTCGATCCGGTCCGGACACAGCCGGTAGTAGGTGAACCGGCCGCAGGGCTCGGTCTCCACCACCCCCGCCTCGCGCAGGATCCGCAGGTGGTTGGACAGGTTGGTCTGGCGCGCCCCGGTCTCCTCGACCAGGTGCGTCGTACACAGGGTCTCCCGGGCGAGCAGGGTCACGATCCGCAGCCGGAGCGGATCTCCCAGCGCCCTCATGAGGTCAGTATCGACTGATATCAGCATACGCTGATATTATCCTGTCGGTTGTCGCCGACAAGCCCGTCGGACGCCCTCCCCTTTTCCCGAGAACCCGTTTTTCCCGGGGAACGCGGTCTGCGTCCGTTCCGGCCCCCTTCCGTCCCCGCACGGACCCGAATCCCCTCCGGCCGCGCGGGGTCCGGTTCCCGGCGGCGCCCGTCCACCACCGAAACGAAGCAGAGGCGAGTGACCGTGACCAGTTCCGACAAGCCGTCCGTCCTGTTCGTGTGCGTCCACAACGCGGGCCGCTCCCAGATGGCCGCCGCCTGGCTGTCCCACCTGGCCGGGGACCGCGTGGAGGTCCGCTCCGCCGGGTCCGCGCCCGCCGACGCGCTCAACCCCGCCGTGGTCGAGGCCATGGCCGAGGTCGGCGTGGACATCACCGACCAGCACCCCAAGATCCTCACCACCGAGGCCGTCGAGGCCTCCGACGTGTGCGTGACCATGGGCTGCGGCGACACCTGCCCCGTCTTCCCCGGCAAGCGCTACCTGGACTGGACCCTGCCCGACCCCGCCGGCCAGGGCGTGGCCGCCGTCCGCCCCATCCGCGACGAGATCAAGAAGCGCGTCGAGGAACTGATCGCGGAGCTCTCCCCGGGCGCGCGGCCGTAGGGTCGTTCGGCGCCCCTGGCCGCCGCGGTCCGGAACCCCCTCGGGCGCGCGGCGGCAGGACGTGCCCGCGCCGGGCGCTCCTGGAGGGCCGCCCGACGCCCTCTCCGCAACTCCCGCCGGGCGATCACGAGGCACGTCCGCATCGCGCAATGAGGCGCGCACGTGAACTGCGCCCAACGGCGATCGGTCCGAAGGTCAAAGGCTTGACCGTGTTCCCGGGCCGCGCCCGGAGAGGTCGCCGTGTCCGCCGCCCGTGATTTCCCGCGGGGAAGGCGCATTCCACCGATCGCCCTCCCGAACCGTCCGCGGACCGGGAAACCCCCTGCGCGGTTCCCTCTCCGGCGCACGGGGCGGCCGCCGACCGGACGGCCCCGTGCTCCCTGCGCACGCGTGTTCGCACCCTCCCGGCAGCGAAGGCGGGACGGCATCGCCTCGGCCCCCGGCGATGCCACGCCGACCCGGAGACCTCAGTAAGCTTCGTGGGCCACCCCCTTTTCCCCGAGCGCGCCCCCGCCGTGCCCTGTCCACCGTCGCCGTGTCCCGCCGAGGGAGGCGACCGAAGCAGCTGGAGCAGACTCTGCCGTGTCCCTCTTCGAAGCAGTCATCCTTGGCCTCGTCCAGGGACTGACCGAGTTCCTACCGATCTCCTCCAGCGGACACCTGCGCGTGGTGTCGGCCTTCTTCGGCTGGCCCGACCCCGGCGCCGCGTTCACCGCCGTCAGCCAGATCGGCACCGAGCTGGCCGTGGTGATCTACTTCCGCCAAAGGGTCTGGGCGATCCTGTCCACGTGGACCAGGTCGCTGTTCAACCGCGAACTGCGCGGCGACATCAACGCGCGCATGGGCTGGTACGTCATCCTCGGCTCCATCCCCATCGTGGTCCTGGGCCTGCTCCTGGAGGAGCAGATCGACAGCGTCTTCCGCGACCTGCGCCTGATCGCGCTGAACCTCATCATCTTCGGCGTGATCCTCGGCATCGTCGACCGGTACTCGCGCAAGCACCGCACCCTGGAGGACCTCAACGTCTCCCGGGGCATGACCTTCGGTCTGTTCCAGGCGCTCGCCCTCGTCCCGGGCGTCTCCCGGTCGGGCGGCACCGTCACCGGCGGGATGCTGCTCGGCTTCAAGCGCGCGGACGCGGCCGAGTACGCCTTCCTGCTGGCGCTGCCCGCCGTCTTCGGCTCGGGCCTGTACAAGCTGACCGACATCGGTGAGAACGAGTACGCCGGATGGGGCGCCACCATCGTGGGAACGCTCATCGCGGGCGTCGTCGGCTTCATCGTCATCGCCTGGCTGATGCGCTTCATCTCCACGCACAGCTTCATGCCGTTCGTCTACTACCGCGTGGGCCTGGGCATCCTCATCCTGGCCCTGGTGAGCTGGGGCGCGCTCGACCCGCAGGGCGGCGCGGGCGCGCAGCCCGCCGAGAGCGAGATCGTCAGCGAGCAGGAGACTCCGGGGGAGGAGTCCGAACCCGAACCCGAACCCGAGACCGGCACCGAGGCCGACGCCGGGACCGGCCCCTCCTCCGAGACGGCCACGGAACCGTCCGAGGAGCCCTCCGAGCAGGCCGTCCCGACCGTCGATCCGGTCACCGGCTGGGAGATCGACCCCGAGGTGGGCCTGCCCCGCAACCCCCAGACCGGGCTCTACCACGACTCGGGCCTGGGCATGGACGTGGACTACGACCCGGTCACCGGCCTGGCCACCAACCCGGTGACCGGTGAGACCTACGACCCCAAGGCGGCCGGCTAGGGGTTCCCGCCCCCGAAGGCCCGGGCACACGGCGGAAGCAGGCCTCCGCGCCGGGGCCCGCCGCCCGGGGACACGGTGCTCCGGCACCCGAAGACACAGCAGGGGACCGGCGGACGTCCGCCGGTCCCCTTCGTCATCCGCCGAGGCCCTGAACGGCGGTGTCCAGCCGCCGCGCGAGGGCCTCGGTCTCCTCCGGCCCCGGACGCGCGCCGCCGCGCTCCTCCAGCAGGTCCGAGCGGCCGATCACGCGCAGCGCCCCCGCGTAGCGCGGACCGTCGAGGTCGGCCTCCTCGACGACGTCGGCCCGGCCCTCGTGGACGACCAGCACCGGGTCGCCGCTCTCCGTGCTCAGCAGCCGAGCCACGTGCTCGGCGCGGACGATCTCCACCGCCGCCTCCTCGTGCTCCTCGTGGGACGCCTGTCATCCCCGCCTGCCCCGAAACGGCCTCGGTGAACACGGAGGCCGCCCGGCGCTCCCCCGGTCGGCGCCTCCGGCGCGTCGGCCGCCCCTCCCCCGGGCGGAGCGCGGCTCGCCCGCACCCCGAGGGCGCGTGGGGCGCGGCGCCCTGCGCCGGGAGTGCGGAACCGAGCACGGGGCCGGACCCGGAACTCGGCGCGCCGCGTAAATCGCAGTCCCCGCGCATATCATCATCGGGTGAACAACGGCTGACACCGGTCCGCTGTGTGGACCCGCGCACCGCGAACTGGAGTTGTCCAACCGCGTTCTCCCGCGCAATTACCGGGATATTTCTCCCCGGAACCCGCTTCGACCAGGGGATACGTTCAGGTCCACACTCCCCGGGGACGGTGCGCGGACGCCGAGCGCGCCGGGAGGGCCTACCGAAATGGGACTTCGGTCACGAGTTCGATCCAGGAAAAACCGATGTGAAGCACAACACGGGAGCTTCCCACAAAACCGCAGGTCACAGAGCCGATACTGTCTCCGACCTGGGGCGCGCCGAGGCAGGCGCGATGCCGTTGGGGCCCATGTGCACTAAAGTTTCCTTGTTATGGGGCATTCAGTGAGAAGTCCGTCATCGGGGGACATAATCCGATCGGCCCGGGAGGGTAATCCCGAGCTCACCAGGGCGCTCTCCGCGTACCTGGGGGTCGAGCTCGCCCCCCGGGAGTTCACCCTCGCGGACGGGACCCGGGTCGGGGTCGACTGCGCCGACGACGGCCAGCCGACCGTCCTCGCCCAGTTCTCACCCCTGCACGGGCCGATGAAGTCGGCCCAGCGCAACAAGGTCATCGCGGACGCCTTCAAGCTGGCCTGGCTGCGGGACCAGCACTTCCCGGACGCACGTCCGCTCGTGGTGCTGGGCGAGCCCCTCGCCAAGCTCTTCGGGCGCGGCGCGTGGCTGCCCGTGGCCTTCGCCTCGCACCAGATCACGGTCGCCCTCGTTGACGACCGTCTCAGGATTCGGGCGCTCGATATCAGTATGTGATCAACACTTCATAACGCGTTAATCAGCAATCCCTAACGTTTGACACGTCAAGATTCCCGCGGGCCGTCGCCATGCTTGCTTCCACCCGCTCTCCATCGAAGGTCCTCGGGCACCCATGCCCGAAGACAGCCATCTGGAGGGTGTCCCATGGGCCTTCCCCATGCGGTCGTCGTCGCAAGCACTGTCGTCATGGCAAGCACTCCCGGCCCGCACACCGCCGCGTCCCCCAGCGGCTCCGCCACGCGCTCCGCGGCGCTCCCGCCGCGCCTCGCACCCCACTCCGGCCCCGTGCCGCCCGGTCCCCTCCTCGGTCGATGACGCCACACCCCTGTGACCTGCGCGCCCGTTTTCGCCCCTCCAGCACCCATTCACCGCCAGGACACGTTGTGCAATCATCCGATCACACATCCCGAGGAGAAGGTATGGCACGTCCAGCACGGCCGGAGACGGGCCCGCGGCCCGCGGCCCGGCGCACCGAACACACGTACCGAAGGCGAGACGCCGCGTGAGCGACGACCGTATCGAAGTACGCGGGCTCAGCAAGACCTACGAGGGCGGTGACCCGCACCGGCCCGCGCTCGACCGTATCGACCTGGACATCCCCCGCGGCGAGTTCGTCAGCCTCATCGGCCCCAGCGGCTGCGGCAAGTCCACCCTGCTGCGGGTGATCGCCGGCCTGGAGGGCCACGACAGCGGTGACGTCACCGTCTTCGGCTCCACGCCCAAGCGCATGTGCGAGGCCAAGGCCGTGGGCCTGGTCCCGCAGACCCCCGCCCTGCTGCCGTGGCTGAACGTGCGGCGCAACATCTCCCTGCCCTCGCGGGTCAACCGCCGGGCAGGCAGGGGCAGCGAGGACCCGGACCAGCTGCTGCGCATGGTCGGTCTGGACGACTCCGCCCGCAAGTACCCCCACGAGCTGTCCGGCGGCATGCAGCAGCGCGTGGCGATCGCCCGCGCCTTCGGACTGCGGCCCGACCTGCTCCTGATGGACGAGCCCTTCTCCGCGCTGGACGAGTTCACGCGCGAGGCGCTCCAGCTCCAACTCCTGAACATGTGGGAGCGCATGTCCACGACGGTCGTGTTCGTCACCCACTCGGTGCGCGAGGCGGTCACGCTCTCCGACCGCATCGTCGTGATGTCGGCCCGGCCCGGCCGGGTGCACGAGGTGCTGCCCGTCGACCTGCCCCGCCCCCGCGACAAGGCCGTGGTGACCGGACCGCACATGCACGACCTGGAGGACCGGGTCCGCGCGTCCCTCCAGTCCGCCTGGGAGGCCGGAGCCGCCCCCGACGACCTCGTTCCGCTGTGAGAGGAGGAGAGACCATGGCCACCAGCACACCCGTCCGGCCCCGCCCCGAGGGCGAGGCCTCCCCGAAGCGCGGTGCCGCGCGCCGGCGCCGCTTCGGCCCCAGGCTCAGCGTGTGGCTGCCCACCGCCGTGGCGGTGGTGATCGTCGGCTTCGCCTGGTCGGCGACCGCCGAGGACCAGCCCTACCTCCTGCCTCCGCTGACGGAGGTCGGGGGGATCCTGGTCGAGGACCCGCTGCTGTTCGTGCACAACGCCTGGGCCACCCTCAGCATCGCCCTGACGGGCGTGGCCTTCGGCGCGGGCACCGCGTTCGTCCTGGCCCTGCTGATGTCGGAGATCCCGCTGCTGCGGCGCGCGATCATGCCGCTCGCCGTCGTCCTGAACGTGACCCCGGTCATCGCGATCGCCCCCGCCCTGGTGGTGGCGTTCGGCTTCGGCATGACCCCCAAGGTCATCGTCACCGCGATCATCACGTTCTTCCCCGTGCTCATCAACGTGACCACGGGACTGCGGTCGGTCTCCCGGCCCGTCCTGCACGTCTTCTCCACCCTGCACGCCTCCCGCCTGGAGGTGCTGCTCCGGCTGCGTATCCCCAGCAGCCTCCCCTACACCCTCGCCGCTCTGCGGGTGGTGTTCCCCCTGTCCATCGTGGGCGCCGTGGTCGCGGAGTTCGTCGCCGCCGGATCCTCAAGCGGGCTCGGCACGATGATCCGCAACTCGGCCGCGACCGCCCGGTTGGAGTACGTCTACGCGGCCGTCGCCTGTCTGGCCGTCATGGGCGTGCTGATGCTCGCACTCATCACCGTCCTCGAACGCAGACTGCTGTTCTGGCACGAGTCCCAGCAGCGCACCACCTCCTAAGGAACCCCCAATGACCAATCCGCCCCACCGCCCCAGTCCCCGGCGCCGACGCTCCCTCGCGGCGGCCGCCGCGGCATCGGTCCTCCTCCTCACCGCCGCGTGCAGCGGAGGGGAGTCGGCCGAGGAGGACCCCCAGGTCGCCACCGTCATCGACGAGGAGCGCTGCCAGACCAACCGCGACGCCGGTACGGTCACCTACATCACCGGTTACCAGTACCAGGCCTCGGTGAGCATCCTGGAGGCCATCGCCGCGGACGCCCTCGGCTACTTCGAGGCCGTCTGCCTGGACGTGGAGATCCAGCCCGGCAGCGGTGACACCATCGGCAACTCCCAGCTCGTGTCGGCCGGCACCGCCCACTTCACCTCCCTGGGCAACGAGGCCGAGGTCCTCCAGGCCAACGACGCCGGACACGAGGTCATCGGCGTCTCCACCTACGGGCACGTCCCGATCGCCAGCCTGCTCACCGGCACCGGCATCGAGGAGCTCAAGGACCTGGAGGGCGCCACCCTCGGCCACAAGGGCATGCTCCCCGCGCCGCTGGAGGCGATGCTCGTCGCCGACGGCGTGGACATGGACTCCATCGACATCGTCGAGGTCGGCTACGACCCCAGCGTGCTGCCGCGCGACCAGGTGCAGGCGCTCACCGCGTTCCGCTCCAACGAGCCCTTCCTCCTGTCCGACATGGGCGAGGAGTACAACGAGTGGCTCCCCGAGAACTACGGGGTCGTGGGCTCGTTCGGCGTGATGGCCACCAACCCCACGTGGGCCGAGGAGAACCCGACGGTCGTCGAGGACTACCTGCGCGCGATCGCCAAGGCCTTCGAGTACTGCCAGGAGAACGGCGAGGAGTGCGTCGGCTACGCCGCCGAGCTGGCCGAGGCCGGATACGACACCGAGCACAACCTGCGGATCTGGAACTCCGAGCAGGAGCTGGTGACGGCCTCCACGCCCGACGACTCCACCCCGGGCTACATCGACCTGAGCCTGACCGAGGCCGAGGGCCAGACCCTCGTCGACAACGGCCAGCTGGAGGAGCTGCCCGACGTGGAGCCCCTGTTCGACCCCCGCTACCTGGAGGCCGTGCACGTGGCGACCGAGGTGTCCTGGCCGTCCGAGTAGGACCGGGCACAGCCCACACAGCAGGACCGCGCGGACCGGCGCCGCGCACCGAGCGCCTAGAGCGCCTGGGCGCGGCGCACAGACCGCGCTGCGCACGGGCGACCGCAGTGAGCGGCGCCCGAGAAGGAATGAGGAGCCAAGGATGGCAGCAGAAGGCGGGCCGCAGGCCGCCGAAACCGAGTACGGCATCTTCCTGCCCATCGGCAACGGGGGGTGGATCGTCTCGGAGACCGCACCGCACCCCGAGGCGACGTACGAGTACAACAAGAAGGCCGCGGTCCTCGCCGACGCCTACGGACTCGACTTCGTCATGTCCATGGGCAAGTGGCGCGGCTACGACGGCGCGACCGACCACTGGGGGCGCACCCTGGAGTCGATCACGATGATGTCGGGGCTCGCGGAGGCCACCGAGCACGTCAAGGTGTGGGCGACCGTCCACACGAACCTGTTCCACCCGGCCCTCGCCGCCAAGATGTACACCACCCTCCAGGACATCAGCGGCGGACGCGCCGGGATGAACATCGTGGTGGGCTCCTACGTGGACGAGTTCGCCCAGATGGGCCTGTGGCGCGAGGACATCGGCCACGGTGACCGCTACCGGTACACCGAGGAGTGGACCAGCGTCCTCAAGCGGCTGTGGACCGAGGACTCGGTCACCCACGACGGCGAGTTCTTCAAGCTCGACGACTGCCGCTCGCGGCCGCACCCCACTCCGTCGCCGACCCTGATCAGCGCGGGCCGCTCCGACACGGGCCTGAACTTCCAGGCGCGCCACTGCGACGGCTCGTTCCTGACCGCGGAGGACCTGCCCGGCCTGCGCGACGCCAGCCGCGACGTCAAGGAGCGCGCCCAGAAGGAGGGGCGCAGCATCAAGACGTACTCGATGCTGACCGTCGTCATGGACGACACCGACGCCGCGGCCGAGGAGCGGCGGCTGGAGTACGGGCGCGGCGCGGACATCGACGCGCTGGTCAACATGAAGCGGTCCTGGGGCCTGCCCCTGGACAAGGCCCTGTCGCTGACCTCCGAGCGGCCCGAGGACGAGGCGTTCCAGACGCCGTTCGTGACCGGGTCCCCGGAGACGGTGGCCGGACGCATCCGCGAGATCGTGGAGTACGCCGAGCTCGACGGTCTGATGCTGATCTTCCCGGACTACCACGCCGACCTCGCGGCGTTCGGTGAGAAGGTCATGCCGCTGCTGCGCCCCGCCGGGGGAACGGCCGCGGAACAGGGCTGAGGCCCTCCGCCGCGGACGCCCGCGGCGGTCGACGCGCGGTCGCTGCGGTGCGAGACGCCCCCGCTCGGGGTTTCGCACCGTGGTGACCTGGGGCCGCGGCGCCCCTCCGGACGCCGCGCCCGGCCCGGCCACGCTCCCCCCGCGACGATTGGGCTCCCCTCCGACCGGGTAGGCGCCCCCAGTGTCCTCGCAGGTCGGGCGGTTCGCCCCCGGTGACCGGGGCGGAGACGCCCGGCCCTCGCACGAGTCGGAGGGACTGACGATGAGCGTCAAGCGTGGCATCGAGGGGCTACAGGACGTCCTGGGGGAAGTGGACTTCCCGGCGGACAAGGACCGGATCGTGACGCACGCCCTGGACGCGGGCGCCGACGAGGAACTGCTCAGCGCCCTGCGGGCGATGCCGCCCGCCCAGTACAACGAGGCCAACGAGGTGCTGCGCTCGGTGCCCCTGCCCCGCTCCGAGACGGACTCGCACACCGAGTCCGCCCGCGCGCAGCTGCGCAGGGAGCACACGAAGCCCGGCATGGCCGAGTCGATGAAGGAGAGCCGCCCGGTCAACCCCATCGAGGAGGAGCTGGGCGAGAACCGCAAGTCCTGAAGCCCCGAGCCGTGGTCCCGGTGCCCTGACGGGTCCCGGGACCGTTTCGTGCGCTGGCCGTCGTCCCACCCGGGGAGGCCGCCGGGAAGGGCTGACGCACGCCCTCTCCGGACGCCCGGTGTGAGGGGGCGGCGTCGGCCGTCCCCCCTTACCGGTCTCCCCCGTCCCGGAACGGACACCCTGCCCCTGGGCTGGACATTCATCCCATCTTCCGCGAGCATGGGCGAGGCGCGCGCCCGCGCCTAGGTGTGCCGGGAAGACTGGTCGGCGAGTCCCTGTCAGTCGTACGCCCGGAAAGTTGCACATGAGCATCGACCCGATTCTGCGCTCTGAGCGCCACGGCCCGCTCTCACGGTTGGCCGACACCCTGCGCAGCGACAGCGTCGGCGGCTTTCTGCTGATCGGCGCCGCGGTCCTGGCTCTCGTCTGGATCAACTCGCCCTTCGGCGAGGTCTACGAGAACCTGCGTGCGATCACCTTCGGGCCCGAGTCGCTGCACCTGAACCTGTCCCTGGAGACCTGGGCGGCCGACGGCCTCCTGGCGGTCTTCTTCTTCGTCGTCGGCAACGAGCTCAAGCAGGAGTTCGTCCACGGGGAGCTGCGCGACCCCCGGCGGGCCATGCTGCCGATCGTCGCGGCGGTCTGCGGCATGGTCGTGCCCGCCGCCATCTACGCCGCGATCAACTTCACCTCGCCCGACACCCTCCACGGGTGGGGCATCCCGATGGCGACCGACATCGCGTTCGCCCTCGCGATCCTCGCGGTGATCGGCCGGGGGCTGCCGCCCGCGCTGCGGACCTTCCTGCTGACGCTGGCGATCGTGGACGACCTCGGCGCGATCATCGTCATCGCGGTCTTCTACACGTCCGGCATCAACTTCGTCTCCCTGCTGGCCGCCGCCGCGGGCCTGGCGGTCTTCTGGTACCTCCAGCGCGGCAAGGGGCTGGCCGCCAAGCTCAACGCGTCTGTGGTGCCCAACTGGCTGGTCTACGTGCCCCTGGCCCTGGTGATCTGGGTCCTGGTCCACGAGAGCGGCGTGCACGCGACCATCGCGGGTGTGGCCATGGGTCTGCTGATGCGCACCAACAAGCTTCCCGGTGAGCACCACGACCCGAGCCACGGCGTGGAGCAGCTGCTGCGCCCCTGGTCCGCTGGCCTGGCCCTGCCGATCTTCGCCTTCTTCTCTGCGGGCGTGGTCTTCGACGGCTTCGGCGAGGTCCTCACCGACACGGCGGCGCTGGGCATCATCGCCGGGCTCATCCTCGGCAAGGTGATCGGCATCGCGGGCGGCGCGTGGGTGACCACCAAGGTGACCAGGGCCGAGCTCAACCCCAGCCTGAAGTGGATCGACATCGTCGGCATGTCCCAGCTGGCCGGTATCGGGTTCACCGTGTCGCTGCTGATCAGCGAGCTGACGTTCGCCGACGACCCGGGGCACCTGGCCCACGCCAAGACGGGCGTGCTGGTGGCCTCCGCCGTCGCGACCCTGCTGGCCGCGGTGATCCTGGGCGCGAGGTCGAGGCACTACCGGAAGCTGGAGCGCCAGAGCACGGCGGGCGCGGACTCCGAGTAGGAACACGGCGGCGGCCCGTCTCCCCCGAGCGGGGAGGCGGGCCGCCGCCGTGTGCGGGGCCTCGCGGCAGGGTCCGCCCTCCACCGCGGGGCGGGCCGCCGCGGCGACGGAAAACGGGCGGCCCCCGGAACCACAGGGGGCCGCCCGCGACGTGTACTCCTAGAGACTGACTCCCAGGAACCAGGTCACCACGGTGTACATCGTGGCCAGGATCAGGAACAGCGCGGTGAGGTTGAGCCACACACCGCCGCGCATCATCTGGCCGATCCGCACGTGGCCGGAACCGAAGACGATCGCGTTCGGCGGTGTGGCCACCGGGAGCATGAAGGCCATCGTCGCCGCCAGGGCCACCGGGATCACCAGGGACAGGATGTCGATCTGCATGCCCACCGCGACGCCGCCGAGGATGGGCAGGAAGGTGGCCGCGGTGGCGGTGTTGCTGGTGAGCTCCGTCAGGAAGAGGACCAGTCCGGCCGCGACCAGGATCAGCACCCAGGTGGGCACGCCCTCCAGGACGGCGACCTGACCGCCGATCCAGGTGCTCAGGCCGGAGGCGGTGAACTGCCCCGAGATGGCCAGGCCGCCGCCGAAGAGGAGCAGGACGCCCCACGGCAGCTGCACGGCGGTCTCCCAGTCCAGCAGGCGGGTTCCGCGCCCGACCGGGATCAGGAACAGCAGGACCGCCACGGTCATCGCGATCCCGGCGTCGCTGACGCTGGACAGCCACGGCAGGAAGTTGTCGGCCAGGACCGGGACGAAGATCCAGGAGAGCGCCGCGAAGGCGAAGACCGCGAGCACGAGCTTCTCGCCGCGCGCCATCGGGCCCATCTCGGCGAGCTCGGAGCGGATGAGGTCCTGGGCGCCCTTCACCTTCTTGACCTGCGGCGGGAAGACCTTGATCAGCACGAACCAGGCGATGAGCAGGAAGACGGCGGCCAGCGGCAGGCCGACCAGCATCCACTCGCCGAAGCCGATGTGGATGTCGTGGGCGTCGGCGAGGTAGCCGACCATCAGCACGTTGGGCGGCGTGCCGATGATGGTGGCCACCGAGCCGATGGAGGACGAGTAGGCGATGCCGAGCATGAGCGCGGTGGCGAAGTTCGCGTCGGTCCTGCCGTCGCGGAACTGGGTGATCAGCGCGACCACCGACAGGCCCACGGGGAGCATCATCACGGCGGTGGCGGTGTTGGACACCCACATCGTGATGAACCCGGTGGCGAGCATGAAGCCGCCGACCAGCCCCGCGGTGTTGGAGCCGACCTTGGAGACGATGACCAGGGCGATCCGCTTGTGCAGGTTCCACTTCTGCATCGCCAGGGCGAGCATGAAGCCGCCCATGAACAGGAAGATGGTGTCCGACCCGTAGGACGAGGCGACGTCCCCGACGGGGGTGCCCTCCAGCAGGACGGGGAAGAGCACCAGCGGCAGCAGCGAGGCGACGGGGATCGGGATCGCCTCGGTGGCCCACCAGATGGCGATGAACGCGGTCACCGCGGCGACCGCGCGGCCGTTGGCCGACAGGACCGTCTCGCCGTCCTCGCCGTCGATGACGGGCATCGGCATGTCCGGCATGAGGAAGTAGACCAGGAGCCCGACCAGCGGGCCCGCGATCAGACCGATGACGCGCGAGGGTGGAGCACCCCTGGCAACTCTGCCGTCCTGGGTGGGGGATGCGGTGTCGGGCACGTCGACACCCTTCTCGGACGCCATGGAATCCTCCTGTTGTGGATCACCGGGAAGTGACACTGGCCTTACCGTCGGGTTTCTCCCCGATTACCCTGCATTGATACAGCGATGGTGTGCGTCTCTCCCCCGCGTGCCCAAGGTCTCATCGAAGATTTGAGATTCCTCTGACATTTCGGAACCGTGGGTCGGCGCCCTGGTACAAGCGGTGATCATGCGCGAGGGGTGGCCTGTGGGGTCCGAACCACGGCCCTCCCCTGGCCTAAGCTGCGGATATGCATGGACCGAACCGGCGCACCGCCCTGAGGGGGGCCGCGGGCGCGCTCGCCGCGGGCGCGCTGGGCGGTTGCGCGTGGCGCGAGCCCTCCCCCGCTCCGGCGTCGCTCGTCGTGGCCACGGGTCCGGCGGGGGCCGTCTACCGGGAGATCGGCGCGGAGATCGCGGCCCTGCTGGACGTCCGGCTCCCCGAGATCCGGGTGGAGACCGTCGAGACCGGCGCCTCGCACGACAACCTGCTGCTCATCGAGTCGGGCGAAGCCCATCTGGGCCTGACCAGCCTCGACGCGGTCCTGGCCGACGAGGAGGCCGACGCCGGCCCCTTCCGCGCGATCGGGCGCCTCTACGACAGCTTCCTGCACCTCATGGTCCTGGACGCCTCCCCCGTGCGCTCCCTGTCCGACCTGGAGGGCCGCCGCGTCTCGGTGGGCGCGGTCAACTCCGGCACCGAGTTCACCGTGGCGCAGGCCGTCGAGGAGACCGGGCTGGCCATGGAGGCGGTGCGCCTGGACCAGGCGGCCTCCGCCGACGCCCTGGGGCGCGGGGAGATCGACGCGATGTTCTCCCTGACCGGGCTTCCCACGCCCGCGGTCGCCGACCTGGCCCGGGCGCACGTGACGCGCCTGGTCGACCTCGGGGACGTCGCGTCCGCCATGGCCGAGGCCCACCCCGAGAGGTACTTCCCGGCCACCATCCCGGCGACCACCTACGAGGGCGTGCCCGCCTGCCCCACCCTGTCCATCCCCAACCTGCTGCTGTGCGCGGCCGACCTGTCGGACGACCTGGCCTACGTCGTCGCCGACACCGTCTACACCGGCGCCCCGCGGATCGCCGAATCCCGCCCCGAGGCGGCGCAGATCAACGTGCGCACCGGCATCTCGACCGGCGTGGTCCCCCTCCACCCCGGCGCCGCGCGCTGGTACCGGGACAACAAGCCCTCCTGAGGCCCGCCCCGCCGGGGGCTCAGTCCGCGGACGGCAGCGTGAGGGTCACGCCGAAGCCCGGCCGCTCGCCGGGCAGGCCCTCGCCCAGCGCCAGTTCCCCTCCGGCCTCGCGGACCAGGTCGGAGACGATCGCCAGCCCCATACCGGTGCCCTCGGTGTTCTGTTGGCGGGACGAGCGCCAGAAGCGGTCCAGGGCGGCGCCGCGCTCCTCCTCCGGGAGCCCCTCCCCGTCGTCGAGCACGCTGATCCGCGCGGGGTCGCCGGCCGAGCCCCGCACCTGCACCCGGGTCCCCCCGGACAGGCGCAGGGCGTTGCTCACCAGTTCGTCGAGGATGCTGCCCAGGCCCCCGGCCGGGGCGCAGACCCGCAACCCGGCGGGGACATGCACGGTCACCGTGATACCCCGGGCCTGGCCCAAGGCGCGCCAGCGCTCGACCCGGGTCTCCAGCAGCTCGGGGACGTCCACGGCCTCGGTGCCGGTGACGCTCTCCAGGCGCGTCGCGGCCAGCAGGGAGTTGAGCATCCGGTGCATGAGCGTGGTCTCGTCCACGGCCACGGCGTGCGCCTCCCGGGCCTCCTCCGAGCTGAGGTAGGGCGCGAGGTTCTCCACCGCCAGGCGCAGGCTCGCCAGGGGGTTGCGCAGCTGGTGGGAGGCGTCGGAGACGAAGGAGCGCTGACGCTCCAGGGCTCTGCGCACCACGTCGACCATCGTGTTGAAGGACTCGGTGAGGCGGCGCAGCTCCGGAGGTCCCTGCTCGGCGTCCACCCGCACGTCCAGGTCCCCCGAGGCGACGGCGGTGGTCGCGGCGTCGAGTCGGCCGATGGGGCGCAGGACCCAGCGCGACAGCGGCAGCGAGGCCGCCACCAGGAGCGCCAGGGGCACCAGGCTGAGCAGGGCGAGCCATCCCCAGGAGCCGAGGATGTCGGCGCCGAGCCGGTCGGTGGGGGCGACGACGATGACCGCCCCCGTCACCTCGCTGTCGCGGCCGATGGGCTCGGCGACCACGAGGGGGTCGGGCTCCCAGGGCCAGACGGTGGTCGGCGGGGCCGGGCGCTCCCCGGCCAGGGCGATGGTGAGGGCCTCCGGCGCGGCCAGTTCCGCGAGCACGTCGCGTTGGTGAGCCGTGCTGCCGGACCCGGCGATGATCTCTCCGTCGGGGGCCACCACGACCACCGGGATGCCGTAGAGCGCCTCGTAACGGGCCATCTCCTGGAGGAGCGCCTCCGTGCGGTCGGCCTCCAGGGCGGTGCGGGCCAGGGCGGCGAAGCGGCCCGCGTCCCCGAGGCGGTCGACGTAGACCTGCTGGGTCAGCTGCTGGGCGATGACCGCCCCCAGGGGGATGACCGCCGAGGCGACCAGGACGAACGCGGCGGGGAGCAGGATGGTGAGCAGTCTGCGGAGCACGGGTTCAGGACCGGTCGAGGAGGTAGCCGACACCGCGCACGGTGCGGATCTGCACGGCCCGGCCGAGCTTGCCCCGCAGTGAGCCGATGTGGGTGTCCAGGGTCCGGGAGGAGGTCTCCCAGGCCGTGCCCCACACCTGGTCGAGGATCTGGTCGCGGGCGACCACCGACGGGGAGCGGGAGGCCAGGAGGGCGAGCAGGTCGAACTCCTTGCGGGTCAGCTGGAGTTCGGCGCCGCCGACGCTGGCCGCGCGGGAGCCCGGGTCCACGGTGAGCTCACCGATCCTGACCTCGGGCTCCTCCTCCGCGGCCTCGGCCCGCGCGGCGCGGGTGCGGCGCAGGACCGCGTCGATGCGGGCGAGGAGTTCGGCGACGCCGAAGGGCTTGACCACGTAGTCGTCGGCACCGGCCCGCAGGCCGCGCACACGGTCGCGCTCCTCGCTGCGGGCCGTGACGGCGATGATCGCGGTCTGCGGGCGGTCGCGGAGCTTGCGGAGCAGGTCGATGCCGTCGGCGTCGGGGAGGCCGAGGTCGAGGAGGACGACGTCGGCGGGCGGGGCGCTCAGGGCCCGTTCGGCGGTGGCGACCCTCTGGACGTCGAAGGACGCCGCCCGCAGGGCGGTCACCAGTCCGCGGGCGACCCGGTCGTCGTCCTCGACCACGAGAATGCGCATGTCCAGCATGTTAGGCAGTGTTCGCCCCGGTCACGGCACACCGCAGGGGCGCTCCCCGGCACCGGACGCTGCTCCCGGCCCCGCGGGACGGGTCCGCCGCCCGCCGGCGGCGCGGCACGGAGTTCCGTGCGGGCGGGCCCGGCCGCCATTTCCGCGGTCATACGCGGTCATAACACCGAAGACGGAATTTCGTCCGCACCGGGGCACCCGCTTCCCCCGAAGCACACGGGGCGACCGCGAAGCGGACCGCCCCGGGCACAACATCCTGACCCCGTGCCGCAACGGAAACGAAAAGGGATCGGAGTCACGGGCCGCCGACACCCGCCCTTTTCCCGCACGCGCTTTTCGGCGGACCGGGGAGGGGGTAATCGCCCCTTCGCCCCGCGGCCTCTCTCCGGCCGCTGTTCCCGGGCCCTTCCCTGGAGACGACCGCTCCCGCCCCCGGGCGGATTCGAGCCCGCGAAGCCCGCGGGCACGGGCTTTGCGCGCGCTGTCCCGGGAAGGGCCCGCGGCTGCACCGCCCCGGCGGGCACAGCGCGGACCCGGCGCCCGCGAAACCGAAGTGGAACCGCTTCCCGGCATATCATTCGCGTCTTTTTTCCGAGCCATCCGGAGAACGGCCGCGCCCGGACAACATGAACACCACTCCAGTGGGCATGTACAAGTCGGCGCCTGTGACCAACCGAATACATAACTGAACCGGAGTCGGACCCGATCGCACTTTCAGAACTGCTCGGGAAACAGGAGCGACCAATGGTGGAACTGAGAGAATCGAGGCCGCCGCGTGCGTAGCGTCAACCAGCGGGGACAGAGCGGACGGGAGTGCCCGTGAGAGGGCTGGGACACGAACCCGGTCGGTGGCGGAAGTCGAGCTACAGCGGTGGCGGCAACGGCGACTGCGTCGAGGCCGTCCTGGGCGCGCCGCGGACGGTCGGCCTGCGCGACTCCACTCACCCCGACCGCGCGGCGCTCGCCCTGCCCGCGCACCAGTGGGTCGCGCTGCTCCGGCTCACCGGGCGCCGCTGAACGCCGCGGTCGGTCCGGGGAGCGCGCCCCGGACCGCGACCGGTCACATCTGGGCGAGGTAGATGTCGGCGTCCCCCCGCACTGTCCTGCGGAGGCTGAGCGTGGCGGGGTGGTCCGACCCCATCACCTCGCGGTAGCCGTCCTCCACGGCGACGAACTCGGCCTCGACGTCCTCGCCCTGGGCCCTGCGGTCCACGAGCAGGTTGCGGCGGGCCAGCAGGGCCAGCGGATGCGAGGCCCCCAGCGCCTCCTCGCAGCCGCGCAGCGCCTCCTCGTCCCGTTCCCGGGCACCGGCCACGTCGCCCATGAGGAAGTGGTCGTTGGCCAGGTTCACCAGGCAGGCCAGGGTGCTGGGGTGATGGGCGCCGAGCCGGTCCAGGAACAGCTCCAGGGAGCGCTCGTCCAACTGGCGGGCCTCGGCCGCCCTGCCCAGGCGGCGCAGGATGATCGCCCGGTTGACGTCGGCCGCGCCCACGTAGGGGTGGCGCTCGCCCAGGAGCTTGACGTAGCGCTCCCCCGTGGTCTGGGCCAGCTCCAGCGCCTCGTCGTGCTGGTTGACCGCGCTCAGGGACATGGAGTGCACCAGAGCGGCGTACATGGTCTCGTTGTCGTCCACGCCGTGCTTGACCCGGAAGCGCTGCCAGGCGCGCTCCGACAGGGCGAGCGCCTCCCGGTGGTGGCCGACGCGCCGGCGCATGACGGCCAGCGTCCGCTGGTTGCGCAGGACGCGGTTGTCGTCCTCCCCGATCAGGCCGATGGCACGCTCGACCTGGTGGGCCTGGATCTCCTCGGCCTCCCGGTAGCGGCCCTTCTCCATCAGGGCCTCGGCGTAGCCGTTGTTGGTGCCCAGGGTGCGCGGGTGGTCCGGGCCGAAGACGGCCTCCAGCCGGGCCAGCGTGTCGCGGTACTGGTCGGCGGCCGACTCCGGGTCGCCGCTGAGCAGGAGGTTGAAGGCGCGGAAGTGGGCGGTGACCAGGGTGTGCGGGTCGTCCTCGCCGAAGAGGCGCACCCGGCGGTGGTAGGCGTCGGCCGCGGCCGTCAGCGAGTCGCGGAACCGGCCCAGGAAGCGCAGGGTGCGGATGTACTCGATCTCCGCCTCCAGGGTCTCGGAGTCCCCGGGGTCCTGCGTCTCGCGCAGGGTGCCCAGGGTGGCCTCGCACAGCGCGAGGGCCTGCTCCAGGTACCCCTGCCCGCGCATCGCCGTGGAGATCTGGATCGCCATGCCCAGGGTGGAGGGGTGGTTCTCGCCCAGTTGCAGGCGCCACCACTCGTGGGCGGTCTCGCCCAGGCGGCGGGCCTCGTCGAACTCCTGGCGCAGCACGGCGACCCGGCACATCTGCACCACCAGGTTGCGCGCCCAGGGGTCGGTGCAGTTCCACAGTTCGGAGGCCCACACGTGCGGCAGCAGCTCGGTGTAGCGCTCGGAGGCGTCCACGGCCACCACCTGGAGGTCGTTGCGGCCCAGCAGCTGGTGGGCGCAGTGGCGCATCTCCTCGCGCTCCTCGTCGCTCATCGGCGCTTGGACGGCGCGCTGCACCAGCCGGTGCAGGGAGACCGTGTTGCGCTGGTGGTCGATGTGGGCGAGGCTGTTGCGCCCGATGTCGCGGATCGCCATGCCGAGCCTGGCCGGGTCCTCCAGGGCGCCGCGCAGCTCCGCGGGGCCCTCGATGCCCCGGGCGAAGTTGAACAGCGTCCGGGGGATGGGCGCCGTCGACATGAAGGAGCAGAGCTGGAGCAGCTGGAGCGCCGCCGGGTTGGTGGTGGCCAGCCGGTCCAGGGACACGTTCCAGGCGGCGGCGACGGCCACCGGGTAGGCGCTGTCCACCGGGCGCAGGAGGTCGAGCATCTCCTGGCTCTTCTCGGCGAACTGGCGCAGGTACTCCTCGGTGGCCATCCCGCTCTCGTGCAGCCACACGGCGGCCTGGTTGAGGGCCAGGGGCAGGTCGCCCAGCTCGTGCGCCAGCTGGTCGGCCTCCTCGGTGGTCAGCGACGCGGGTCCGCGCCGTTTCAGCAGCTCGATGCTCTCCGCCCGGTCGAACTCGCGGACGGAGAGGTAGGCGTCGCCGCCCCGCACCGTCCAGCTGGAGTCCCGAGAAGTGATGATCACGTGGCCCTCGCCCCCGACAGGAAGATACTGATCCAGTTCGGACCGGGCCTGCGCGTTGTCGAAGACGAGGAGCCAGCGCGGATAGTCCACGCCCTGGCGCAGTGCCTCCAGGACGTTCTCCAGGACGTGTCCGCTGCCCGCGCCCGCGCTGTCCAGCCTGAGCCTGGACGCGAGGACGGAGAAGCTCTCCCGCAGCTGGTTGCTGTGGGCCGCGGGGATCCAGCAGATGAGGTCGTAGTCGGACGCGTACCGGTACAGGTACTCCTTGGCGAGCTCGGTCTTGCCGACCCCCGACATCCCGTTGAGGGCGGTGATGACCTGGCGCCGCCCCTTCAGGAGCTGTCCCCTCAGCGCGGAGAGGAGTTCCTCCCGGCCGGTGAAGGCGCTGTTGCGGCGCGGAACCTGGACCCAGACCGCGTTGAGCGGTCGGCCACTCATGGACGATCGGGACGTACGGCCGCTGGACTGGCCGCCAGATTCTTGCATCATATCCTCATTTGACAGTTTTGTGGCCATATGAGTTTCTTTCCCCGACCGTTCAGAAAAGGGTGCTCTGCTCCGCGCCTTCCAGCCGTTGTTCCCGCCCACACGCGCAGATCCGGAAACCTTCGGTAATACTAGACCAGTGGGCGACGGCGTAGCCGCCTCATGCGTTTCTTCCGCACCGCGGGTCGCACCCGTCCCGGAGATATCGGCGTATTCCCTGATGGGTACGGCATAACGTCGGGTAAGGGCCGCGCTCTCCACCGCGGGCAGCATGGAATTCGCCCAGTGGTGGGACAGCCGCGTCCTTTTCGGGAAATCGTCCTGCCCGCCCCGCAGCATCAGGCGCAGGGCGTCGAACCAGGGGTCCACCCAGCGCAGGCGCTCCGCCGCCAGGCCCAGCACCCGGCGGATGTCGGAGACACGGCCGCCCAGTGACAGCAGGGCCCGTCGGACCCCCGGACGGAAGTCCCACCCGACCGGACCGTCCTCCTCCCCCCGGCCGCCGCCCCCGTGCACCAGCCCGCTGAAGAAGACCTCCGTCAGCTCCGAGGGCGTGGTGCGGCCGAGCACGTCCTCGCAGACCGCCTCCACCAGACGCGGGTCCAGCGGCACGGCGGCCAGGGCCACCGCCAGGTCGAACGCCTCGGGGCTGGCCAGCTGCCGGAAGCGCCGCGCCTCCCGTTCGGCGTCGAAGGCGGGTTCCCTGGCGTCCGGGGCCCCGGCCGGGTCGGGGCCCTCTCCCGCGGGGAACCGCGCGGTGTGCGCCCACAGGCGTCCGGGCCCCCTCCCCATCGCGAAGACCGCCCAGTCGCGGATCGTCCGGGGGTCCAGCGTCAGCACCGGCACGAGCACCCCCGGCTCGCGCTTGTCCTCCTCCGGGTCGGTGAGCGTGCGCTCCCGCGCGTACCGGGTGTTCGCGGCGCAGGGACCGGCTGCCCGGGGCGCGGCCAGCTCCATGGGGGCGGTGGCGATGGCACCGCGCCGCCACAGGAGGGGCTGGAGCAGGTGGAGGATCGCGACCGCGCCGCGGTCCGCGGCCGCGGCGACCCAGTCCTGGAAGCCGCGGTCGCGCCAGGCGCCGCCGAGCCCGTCGGTGAGGAACAGGACCACGTGCGCGCGGCCGCCGCCGAGGCGGCCGGGGCGTCCGTGGCCGTCGCGCAGCCTGGGGACGCCGGGGCGCGCGGAGTCGAAGTACAGGGAGACGACCTCGCGGAAGATCCCGCCGGAGCGCGCGAGCCGGACGAACTCGGCGGCCAGGCCGCGCTGGAAGGCCATGGTGACGCCGTCGTCGACGAGGAGGGTCAGGTTCACCGCCCGTTCCCGGCGCGCGCACGGCCGCGGCACCACCGGGACGCCGACGCCCTCGCGCTCGTCCTCGGACCAGTGGAGGCTGTCCAGGAGCGAGCGCGCGTAGTTGCGCGCGGTGCCCTCCTGGTCGACGCCGTCCGGCCGACCACGGGGTTCGGTGAGGTGGAAGGGCCCCAGAGCGGCGACCAGTTCCTGGCGCCGTTCCAGGACCGGCTGCACGAACCCGTGGGGCTCCGTCGGCGGCCTTCCCTCCCCCGGCTCCCGACGCGGCCACGGGGGCGTCCCCTCACAGCCGTGCGGCGGGGCCGGGGCCCGCCCACGGGACACGCGTCCGGCGGCGGAACCGCCCCCGCCGGCGGCCGTCCCGCCGCCGGGGAACCCCGGGAGCCGGACGGCCCCTGTGTCCGTGCCGGGCGCAGGGGAGGACCGCCGCCCGGTCCCCGGCGCGTCCGTCCCCGTCCCGGCCTCCCGCGGGGGCGGACCGGAACCGGCGGCCTCCCCGGGCTGCGGACCGTCAGCGGGCGGCTCCGAGAAGATCGGGCGTTCGCGGCGCGCGGCCTCGGCACGCGCCTGGAGGGCCGCCAGGTGGAGCGCGTCCGCCCACTCGGTGGGGGTGAGGCCACCAGAGGAGCCGCCCGACCGGTCGCCGGAGCCCCGGGGGCGGTCGTCCCCCGGCTGGTGCGCGGGGCTCATCCCGGGGTTTCCGTGAGGCGGTGCCAGAGCAGGTCGGAGAGGTGGCGGACCTGCTCGGGCCCCGGCTCGCCCTGTCCCATGGCGCCGACCAGGTGCACGGCGTTGAGCAGCTGGTCCACGGCGAGTCCGTGGCCGTCGGCGCTCCTGCGCAGGAACTCGGTGACCAGGGTCCGCGTGCCGGTGGGCGGGTCGCCGTCGAAGTGCCCGGCCACGGCGGCCACCAGCTCGTCCTCGTCCGGCAGCCCCATCCGGACCGGGATGCAGCGGCGCAGGAAGGCGGGCGGCAGGTCCCGGTCGTCGTTGCAGGTCACCACCGTGACGGGGAAGGCCGAGCACAGGACCTCGCCGCGTTCGACCGCCGCCGTGCGGCCGGGGTCGTCGGTGGCCACCCGGATCCTCCCGGCCACGTTGGCCAGTCGGCCCAGCTCGGGGACGGTGTAGCCGCCGTTCTCGAACAGGTCGAGCAGGTCGCCGGGCAGGTCGAAGTCGCCCAGGTCGAAGTCGTCGACCAGGAGCACGCGGGGCAGCCGGGTGGGCAGGAAGGCGGTGCCCAGGGGGCCCAGGGTGAGGTAGCGGCCGATCGACTCGGCGCTGCTGCGCAGGTGGGCGTCGGCCTCAGTGCCGTCGGCGCTCGCGTAGCGGCGGTCCCGGGCGCCCAGGGCCCGGTTGCGGGCGTTCTCCAGGTTGAGGTCGTGGATCTGGGTGAGGGGGTCGTAGGCGTACAGGCCGTCGCGCACGGTGCTGCGGCTGGTGACGGCCCAGCGCAGGACGCGGCCCAGGCCCAGCTCGCGGGAGATCTGGTGGGCGAGACTGGACTTGCCGATCCCGGGCGGGCCCACCAGCAGCAGGGGGCGGCGCAGGCAGATGGCCGCGTTGACCTTGTCCAGCAGCTGGCGGCGGTGCGGCCCCAGGGGAATGGGGAAGTTCCAGGGTCTGACGGGACCCAGGTGGCGCTCGCTCTCGGCGGCGGGGCTCTCGGCCCGCGGCCCCGGGTCGTAGAACGGGGGGTCCGCGCCGGTTTCGGCGGGGTCCGGCCCGCCGCCGTAGGTGCGCCACCGGGGAGGCGGGGGGAGCTGGGCGGCGAGGTCCAGGTGCGGGCGGGGCTGACCTGTGCCGTGGAAGATCCACCACTCCGGCGCGGAGCTGGTCGATCCGGGTTCGGCTGGTGTGGTCATGGCAGGCCCTTCGAGCCGCGCCCAAGGGGGGCTGTCGGATGCTGTGGGGGTGTCATCGGTCTGGGAGCGGGCAGAACCGGAAGGGTGTCGTGGTAGAAGACGGCGACCTCGAAGCTTTCTTCGATGTACCCGGTATCGTCCGGGGAAACGCATCCGGAACGCGATTGGTGGAGCGCCTTGGGAAGCGCTCGTATTCTTTCGGGTGGCACCATTACCTCCCGCCCCACCTTCCCCAGATTGAGCCACGGACTTGCTCCAGGGCCATTGTCGGCGGAACGCCAGATCACGACCGGAACCCCGATCATGAGCGCCGACCAGACCGACATGTGGCATTCATCCAGATGGGAGGGAACGGAGAGGGCCACGATCCTGTCGTCCTGGAGCCTTTCGACCAGGGGTTCGCGGTAGGTCCGTCCGCCCCTGCGCCTCCTCTGCCCGGCCTCGTGCGCGGTGTCCAGGTGCAGGACCTCGCACGCGCTCGCGAGCCCCTCCCAGCGGCGGGCGCAGGTACGCCGGGCCTGCGCGGTGTCGCCGCGCGCGGGGTCCACCAGCTCCTCCGCCCGGTAGACCACCTGGGCCCGCGCGCCGAGCCTGCGGTCGCCCTCACCGGCCTCCTGCCAGTGCTCGGCCTCCAGACGGCGGAGCAGGTCCAGCCGTGCGACCAGCTCGACCCGCACACCCTCGTGGTACCCCGTGCGGTGGTCCACCTCCAGCAGGGTGAGCAGGCCGCCGACGTGGGCGCCGATGCGCTCGGCCTCCATGTGCGGGGTGTGGCCGTGGCCGCAGAAGTCCGGGGCCCTGCCCCGTCTCTCGCTGAGCACCGTCCAGTACTCGACGTCGTAGCGGTCCCGGCTCCGGCCCTGGGTGACGTGCACGACGAGCCGGGCCGGCGCGCGCGTGCCGGGCGGCGCGGCCGTGCCCTCGCGCCGCCCGCCGCCCCAGAGCAGGAGCAGGTCGGCGCAGTCGCGCAGCGGGACGGCGCAGGGCAGCAGGGCGCAGAAGACCCGCAGCGGGAGTTCGGCGCCCTCGGGCACGGTCATCTCGGCCAGGTCCACGAGCCGGTCCCAGGCCGTGTGCGGCGGCGCCTCGGCCGGGGCGAGCTGGTCGGTCCGGGCGGTCTCGAAGGCCTCCGCGACCAGGTCCGGGGAGTGCTCCGCCAGCTCCCGGCGGACGAGGGCGACGTCGGCGTCGGTGGTTCCCTCGGGCAGGAGGCGGTACAGCTGCTCCCACTCCTCGGCGTGGACCAGCGGCTCCGCCGCCCGGGCCGCCGCGAGCGAGCTGCGGCCGCGCTCCTCCAGGTAGAGGATCCAGCGCACGAGGCAGCCCAGGCGCACCTGCTCCCGGCACAGGCCTACCAGGTGGCGGGCGAACTCCACCGGCGAGCCCTCCAGGCGCAGGTTGCGGCGGACCCGTGTCGGCAGCTGGTAGGCCAGCTGCTCGCGCGCGTCCGGGAGGAGGACGCACCGGAGCGCGCACAGGGCGTCGACCAGGTCCTCCACACCGCCGTCGGCCGGGAACGGCCGTCCGGCGCCCTCCGGGAGGAGTCGTCCGCCGGGAGGGAGCGGTCCGCCCTCCGATGGCGGACGCCCTCCGATCGGGGCCTGGCCCCCCGCGGTGGCCGTCGTCTCGCTCACCCGGGCGGGCTCCCCAGGAGCGGGGCCGCGGCCTCGCGGACCCGGAGCATCCCCGCGCTCCCGTCCTCCCTCGCGTCGAGGAGGGCGAGCACCTCGTCGAGGATTCCGTACTCACCGTGGGCGAGGGCGACCAGCTGCGCGGTGAAGGAGAGCAGGTCCTGGTCGGCGCGGAGCCTGCGGCGCAGGCGGGGGTCGAGCGCGACGTACAGGTCCAGGCGCAGGTCGGGCAGGAGCAGCGTGCGCAGATCGGTCATCGCCCTGGCGGTACGCGTGAGCGCCTCCCGTTCGCCGTTCGCCGCCGCGCCCGCGGCGGCCCGCTCGGTCGGCCACACCCGGGGGATCGCCTCCATCGGAATCATCCAGCCCGCCCTGCCGCTGCCGGTCGCCTCGCAGAGCAGACCGAGGAGGGCGTTCCCCCTCTCCTCTCGGACGCCGCTGCCGCTGAAGCCGGGCAGGACGGTGAACCCCGCGCGGGAGTCGACGTCGATCTGGACGTAGCCGAAGCGGCTGCCCCCGGTACCGGTGGCCCGGCCGGTCACCCACAGGCCGGTCTCGGCGCGGGGGAAGCCGAGGACGCGGACCCGGTCGCCGACGCGGTACCGGGCGGGGACGGCGGGAGGGATCGGGGCGGGCCGGTCCAGGCGCAGCACCGCCGCGTCCCAGGGCGCGGCCTCCTCCCACCACCAGCCGTCGGCGACGACCGTGGCGGCGGCCTCCCAGTCCGGGAGGCCGCGCGGGGCGTCCAGGCGTACGGCGGCGCCGGGCCCGGCGGGGACGCCGGACCCGGCGAGGGCCTCGCGGACGACGTGCGCGCAGGTGATCGCGTATCCGGATGCGACCAGTACCGCGGCGCCGTGCAGGGCCGTGCCGCCGCGGTCGGTGACGCGCAACTGCCAGTCGGGGGCGAGGGGGCGGGGGGCCAGGTGAGACACGGCGCTCCCGTTCGGCGGGCGGGGCACACGGGACGGGCCCGAACGCGCGGTCCCGCTCAGTGTTTCGGGTGCACCGAATTCTACCTGTCGTTCATGAAAATGTGTTGCCGTGAAGGAGAGCGAAAGATTTGAGTGTTTTTCGTGAGAGATAGGTGGATTTAGATAAACAAGTTAATAAAAGGGGGTTATGTGCGGTACGCGGGCCGTCCGCCTCCGGCGACGGACGGCCCGGACGCGCTGGTCAGGAGGCCGGTACCGGTTCAGGGGTCCGACGGCGGGGGCGACCCCACGGCATGAGGCGGTCCACGGAGAGGCGGCCGCCCGTGAACCCGAGGGCCAGGGCGACGGCGCCGAGGACGAGCACGAACTCGAAGCCGCCGACCAGCGGGTCGCCGACGTGGGCGAAGAAGTAGGCACCGGCCATCATGAAGGCCAGGAGGATCCCGGCCAGGGGCAGGGCGAACCCGACGATGAGGGCCAGCCCGGCGCCCACCTCGATGCTCGCCCCCAGGAGGGCGGCGAACTGCGGGAAGGGGATCCCCATGGACGCGAAGCCCTGGGCGGTGCCGTCGAGGTCGGACATCTTCGGCCAACCGTGCGCGATGAAGACGACGCCGACCACGACTCTGGCGAGCAGCGCGACGACGTCCCCCACGCGGGACATGAGCGGATTCTCGGTCATAGCGGTTCCTGTTCCTGTGAGCGGGTAACCCAGGAGGAGGTCGTGGCCTCGCACCGTTGCTTGAGACTACAACCTTTTCCTGGGAAAGCAGATGATAGTACGCATCCACCCGGACACATAGAGTGCCAATGAGGGATATTTCTCCCCCTCGGCGTCCGCCCTGGTGAGAGCCGACAACAGAACGCGGCTCAGTCCCGGCGCACCGTACCGGTCGGCCCCGTGTACCGCGGCTCCTCGCCCCCGGGGTCGAGCACGCCGAGCATGGACTCCGCGATCCCCCGCAGCTGCTTGACCTGATCGCCGGTGAGCGCGTCGAAGAGCACGCGCCGGACCTCGTGCACGTGGCCCGGCGCCGCCTCGCGCAGCACGGACGCCCCCTCCGGGGTGAGCTCGGCCAGGGTGGTGCGCCGGTCCCCCGGGCGCTTGGACCTGCGGACCAGGCCGTCCCCCTCCAGGCGGGCGACCGCGTGCGAGAGGCGGCTGGGCGAGGAGCGCAGCCTCCTGGCCAGGTCGGTCATCGTCATCACGCGTTCGGGCGCCTCGGACAGCTTCACCAGGATCTGGTAGTAGGCGTGGGACATGCCGGAGTCCTGTCTGAGCTGCCGGTCCAGCGCCCCGTCCAGCAGGTGGACGGCGGCCAGGAAGGCCCGCCACGTCTGCTGTTCGTCCTCGTCGAGCCACCGCGTCTCGGCCATCGGGCCCGTGCCCCCAGGGGTAACTTGAGAGTTCAAATGTGTTCTGGTCAAATATCCATCTTCCAGGCATAGGAGAGCGGCCGCGGCACAGCGGCCGCGGCGCGTCCCGACCCCGTGCCTCAGCCGCGGGGCGCCGCCGCCGGCGGGCGACACCGGGTGGGCCCGCCAGCCGGCCGACCGGTCCGGCGGCCCCGCCCGCCCGAGTGCGGTCCTCCGGTGTCGGCGCACTCGAAGGACGCTCCGTCCACCGTCGGCGCCACGGCGGACGGGGTCCCTCTGACCTACGGCTCCTGGGGTTTCCCGCAACGCTACTACGGAGTCACATACGCCGCCCCGGGTGCGCGCCGCCCTCGTTCGAGGCCCCCGCGGCCGCCGCCGCACGCCCGCGCGGCGCCGCGCGCGTCGGTACCGCCTGGGACACTCTCCCCCATGACGGACACACGCGATCCCGCGGACGCGCGCACGGTCGAGGAGCTGGTGGCCTCGGCGGGCGGAGCCGAGTACCTGTGCTTCTGGGGCCACCAGCCGCCCGCCTCCGGAGGCGTGTCGGCGAGCTGCCTGTCGCAGTGGTGGCCCGCCGACTTCACGGTGGAGGGGGTCGGCTACCGCACCGCGGAGCACTACATGATGGCCGCCAAGGCCCGCCTGTTCGGTGACGCCGAGGCGGAGGAGCGGATCCTCGCGGCGGGTCACCCCCGGGACGCCAAGGTGATCGGCCGCCGGGTGCGCGGCTTCGACGAGCGCGAGTGGGAGGCGGCCCGCTTCGGGATCGTGGTCGAGGGCGGCCTCGGCAAGTTCGGCCAGAACCCGGAGCCGCGCGAGTTCCTGCTCGGCACCGGCGGACGGGTGCTGGTGGAGGCCAGCCCCCGCGACCGGGTGTGGGGCATCGGACTGGGCGCCGAGAACGACGACGCGCGGGTCCCCGAGCGCTGGCGGGGCCTCAACCTGCTGGGGTTCGCCCTGATGGAGACCCGGGCCCGCCTGGCCGCGGCCCCGTAACGCCAGGTCCGTTTTCCGCCGGACCGGCGCGGGCGGAGTCGGCATGATCGAACCCATGAACGAACAGAACCTGATGGACAGGGTCGCGCTCGTCACGGGCGGGAGCCGCGGAATCGGCGCCGCCGTCGCGCTGCGGTTGGCCCGTGCGGGCGCCGCCGTCGCCCTCACCTACGAGCGCGACGAGGATGCCGCCGCCCGCGTGGTCGGCCAGATCGAGGCCATGGGGCGCAAGGCGCTGGCCGTACGCGCGGACAGCGCGGACGCCGGGGCGGTGGTCGGGGCCGTGGAGAGCGCGGTGGAGGCGTTCGGCCGCCTGGACGTGCTGGTCAACAACGCGGCCCTGTTCCCCTTCGGCCCCTACGAAGACGTCACCGTGGACCAAGTTGACCGGGTCCTGGCCGTGAACGTCCGCGCCCCCTTCCTGGCCGCCCAAGCGGCGCTGCGCCACATGGGCGAGGACGGGCGCGTCATCACCGTGGGCAGCAACGTGGCCGAGCGGACCCCCTTCGGCGGGCTCGCCCTGTACTCCATGAGCAAGTCCGCTCTGGCCGGTATGACCCGTGGCCTGGCCCGTGACCTGGGCGCGCGAGGTGTCACCGTGGTCCAGGTCAACCCCGGCCCCGTCGACACCGACGCCAACCCGGGCGACGGACCGAACGCCGACGGCATCCGGTCCCTCGTGCCGCTGGGGCGTTTCGGCCGTCCCGAGGAGGTGGCCGAGACCGTCGCCCACCTGGCCGGTCCGGGCGGCCGGTTCGTCACGGGCACGGTGGTGAGCGTGGACGGGGGGATCAGCGCCTGAACCCGGGTCGGGGCGCGCCGGAGCCGCGCGCCCCGGCCCTCGGCTCCCGTGGTCCCCCGTTGGTGCGCCAAAAAAAGACGTATCGTGCGTGGCGTGTAGTTATCAGGTGCTTTTTCCGAATCGCCTCCCGCGATCACCGTCGGATCACCCGGATTTCATCCGCCGTATCCACGGTTACGGCTCCGGTGTGCTCACGACAGGAGTAGAGTCCACAACGCGGACAGCATGGTGCTTCCGGCACCCGCACCCGTTCCCCGGAGCACTCCGGGTCTCGGCGTTCCCGCCGCCACCCGTCAGACGCTCGCGCGGCCCGACCACGTACGCCCGCCGCACGCTCCGGGAGACCGGTTCACCCACGCGCACCCGCCGGTGCCGCGCGCGGTCCGGGAACGCACCGTCCTTCTTCCATCCAGGACGAACCACACTCCAGGGACTTCCCATGGCCTATTACCGCATCCAGTTGCGCGACGGCTCCAACCACACGCTCCAGGCGGTGCGCATGCGCACCGACGCACGCAGCCTCTACCTGGAGGAGCGCACCGCCGGGGCGTGGACCGAGGTGTTCTCGAACCCGATCACGGAGGTGGAGCGCGTCCAGCGCCGCTTCACCGAGAACGACGGCACGTGGACCTGGCTGAGCGAGCGCCTGCCCGCCCCCGTCGGCGGCGTCCGCGCCTGGTGAGGCCGCACCGGGCGGCGGGCGTGGGGGGCCGGAGTCACGGCCCCCCGGCCTCCTGTCGTACTCCTCTTGGACCGGGTCCCCTCTTGCTCGGCGTTCGTTGAGCAGGGGGCGCGGGGAAAGCTGGATACCGTGGACGACGGGTCCGCGACCCCCCGCACGGGCCCCGGAGTACCCGACGGGGTGCAGGAAGTGGAGAGACCAGGATGAGCGAGACGACCCCGGCGCCGGACACCCGCGCCTCCTCCGGCTCCGAGGCGCCAGCGCCGCGGAGGCGGGTGAACCGGCGCGAGCAGATCCTGCGCACGGCGGCCGACGTGTTCGCCTCGCGGGGCTTCCACAACACCTCGCTGGCCGACATCGCGGCGACGCTCAACATCACCCCGGCGGGGGTCCTGCACCACTTCGGCTCCAAGACCGACCTGCTCACCGCGGTCCTGGAGCTGCGCGACGACACCGACCCGGCTCCGGAGGGCAGCCGGATGCTGGACCACCTGGTGGCGACCGCCGAGCGCAACGCCGAGCGGCCGGGGACCACGCAGCTGTACGCGGTGCTGTCGGCGGAGAGCGCCACCGACGAGCACCCGGCGCAGGACTGGTTCCGGGACCGCTACACGGTGTTGCGCGGGGAGATCGCGGACGCCGTGCTGGACCGGCTGGAACCGGGGCCCCGGAAGGCCGCGGACACGCCGGGGCCGGACGGGCACACCCCGGCGGAGGCCGCGGCGTCGGCGGTCATCGCCGCGATGGACGGGCTCCAGGTGCAGTGGCTGCTGGACCCGGGCGCGGTGGACATGGCCGCCGTCACCGAGCTGGTGATCGACTCCGTGGTGGCCCGGCTGTCCCGGCAGGGCTGACCGGGCGGGCGCCCGGCGCGGGCTGGTCGCCTCCCGTGGAGACCTCGGAACGCCGGAGGGGGCGCCGGGAACCGTGCGGTTCCCGGCGCCCCCTCCGGCGTTGGGCGGGCGGTTACTGCTCGCCGTGGACGGAGCCGGGGGTGCCCGAACCGTCGGTCACCTGCGGCTCGCCGGTCGCGCTCTCGGCCAGCCACTCGTCCCAGGACATCTGCCAGAAGCCCCAGCCGTTGTTCCACTCCAGCTCGCGGTCGGTGCCGGTGGTCTCCAGGACGTCGCCCATGAGGGTGTTCTCGAAGATCCAGCGGGCGTCGTCCATGCGCAGGTTCGTGCAGCCGTTGGAGGTGTTGGCGCTGCCGATGTTGCCGTTGTAGGAGGCCTCGTGCAGGAACTCGCCGCTGTCGCTGGTGCGGACCGCGTACTGCACGTCCACGTTGTAGGCGCCGGGGGTGCCCTCGGGGATGCCCACGGTGGAGGAGTCCATGGTCATCTGCTCGTAGCGCTGCATGAGCACGTGGGTGCCGGAGGTCGTGGTGTCGAAGCGGCGGCTGGCCTTGCCGTTGCTCACCTCGATGGTGCGGTCGTGCTCACCGTCGATGTTGACGACCAGCTCGTGGTCGGGCACGTGCATGGTCATGATCAGCTCGCGGCCGATCTCGAAGTCGATGCGGTGGTTCTCCACGCCGTAGACGCCCTCGGAGGCCTCGACGCCCGCGAGGTGCAGGTCGACGCTCACGGACTGGTGGGGCTCCCAGTACGCCTCGGGCCGGAACACGGCCATCGTGTCGGTCTCCCAGTTCCAGGCGCCCTGGACGCCCTGCTCGGAGATGACCTCCATGGAGTTCTCGACCTGCGCCTTGTTGGTCACCGGCAGGTCGAAGTTGATGACGATCGGCATGCCCACGCCGACGGTGTCACCGGAGACGGGCCAGTTGGAGGCCAGTTCCAGGCGCTGCCCGGCGACCGCCTCCAGGGTGGTGAACTCCTGGACGACCTCGGTCTCCTCACCGGCGTCGTTCTCGGCGGTCGCGGTGACCACGACCTCCGCGCCGGGGCGCAGGTTCCAGTCGCTGACCCACTCGGTCGCGTCACCGTTGAGGGTGCCGGTCACGGCGTAGAGGTCGGCGTCCTGCGCCTCGCCCTCGCCCTCCGCCGCGGCCTCGGTGGCGACGACCTGCTCCACCTGGACGTCCGTGATGACACCGCTCTCCGCGGTGACCCGGATGGGGGAGTTGGGCGCGACCTCCTCGGCACCGTTCTCGGGAGTGATCACCAGTTCCGCGGGATCGGCGCTGGCCGCGTCGGTACCGCCGCCCTGGGTTTCGGCCTCACCCGACGTGCAGGCCGTGGCGGCCAGCGCCAGCGCTGCCAGTCCGATACCGAAACGACGCGCCACCGCCGGAGGTGTCTTGCCCGTCACGTCTGGTTACCTCCATGTCATGCCTGAAACGCCATCCACGCAAGTAAGACGCACACCCACCGAAAAGGTTCTGAAATCTCATGCATCGGTATAGAGCGGTTATCTGGGGCGTGGGACGTGGGGGACGCCGGAACCGAAGACGATACACCCCGGGGGTACACCTCGATTCCCTACGGGTATGAGGTTACGGCCACCCATAACTCGCCTTGGACACCGGGTGGGCCCTGCACCTAGAATCTTGTCCGAACGCTCAGGTTTCTTCTCCGCAGAAACCTGGTCAAACGCCCAGTTTTCGGTCGGGAGGAACGCCGTGCCGTGGCTCTGGCTGGCCGGAGCGATCATCGCCGAGGTGATCGCCACCACCTCGCTCAAGCTCTCCGAGGGCTTCAGCCGACCGCTGCCCTCGGTCGTCGTGGTGGTCGGTTACGTCGGGGCCTTCCTCATGCTCAGCCAGTCCCTCACCCGGGGCATCAACCTCGGCGTGGCCTACGGCGTGTGGGCGGCCGTGGGCATCGCGCTGGTCGCGGTGATCGGCACACTGCTCTTCGGCGAGTCGCTCACCTGGGTCCAGATCGGCGGGATCGCGCTGATCATCGCGGGGGTCATGGCCCTGGAACTGGGCGGGCGGCACTGAACGGCCACGACACGGCGGCCGTCGGCGAGGGCATCGCCGACGGGCGCAGACGCAAGGGCGAGCGGCGCCGCCGACTGCTCCTGGACGCCACCATGCGCGTCATCGAACGCGACGGCGTGGCGGCGGTCAGCCAGCGGCGCGTGGCCGCCGAGGCCGGGGTGCCGCCCAGCACCGTCACCTACTACCACGCGACCGTCGACGACCTGCTCGTGGACACCCTGACCCGGGTCAACGACACCTACGTGGCCGCGCTGGCCGCCGTGCCCGAGGACGCGGACGCGGCCCTGCGCGCCCTCGCCGGGATGATCGCGGTGGGCTCGGGCCCCGAACGGGCCCAGGTGATGGCCGAGTGCGAACTGTTCCTGCTCGCCGCCCGCCGCCCGGCCCTGCGCCCGCAGATCGAGCGCTGGAACCGGGCCGTGGACGCCTTCCTCGCGCCCTACCTCCCCCGCCCGGAGGACCGCGCGGGCGTGGGCGCCGCCGTCGACGGCCTGTTCGTACGGGCCTGCGCCGACCCGGAGCTGACGGCCGAGGACGTGTACCGCACGCTCAGCCGCCTGGTGTCGCGCGTGCCGCGTAGCGCGCGGGAGGGGTCCCCAGAACGGCGGTGAACTCCCTGGTCAGGTGGGACTGGTCGCTGAACCCGAGTTCGGCGGCCAGGCTCCCCCAGTCGGGCGCCGCGCCCTTCCTGGCCCGCTCGGCGGCCTCGTAGAGCCGGTACCTGCGGATCACCGCCTTGGGGCTCAGGCCGACGTGGTCGGCGAAGCGGCGCTGGAGCAGCCGCACGCCCATCCCCTCGCGCCGGGCGAGCCCGGACACGTTGACCACCGAGGGGTCGGCGGCCACCCGCTCCACGACGTCGCGGGTGTCCTCAGCCGGGTGACGGTCCGCGGGGAGCAACCCGGCCAGGGCACGGTCGACCGCGGCCACGAGGTCGAGGGGACCGCAGGTCAACGCGCCGTCGAGGGCCCGGCTCCCGCCGAAGGCTCCATGCGCACCGGGAATCGCGTCGGCGCCGAGGACCCCGTCCGCACCGAGGGCCCCGAACACCTCCGACGCGGGGAGACCGGCGTCCACGATCGTGTTCATGGGCCTGCCGAGGAACGGACGGAACCCCGCGGGCCGGAACATCACCCCGAGCGCCCAGCCCTCGCCCTCCAGGCGGCGCTCGGTCACCTCGGTGGTCGGGCCGTGCACCGTCGCGGTCCCACCGGTGAACACCAGGTTCACGACGGGGTGGGCCAGGACCCGCTGGGTGTGCGGCTCGCGGCCGGTCAGGTTCCACGAGGCCAGCCAGTAGCGGTCCACGAAGCGGGCCACCCGCTCCGAGGGCGCGTGTCGGTCCAGGCGGAACCGGGTCAGCCCGGCGGCCGGGTCGAGGATGCCGCGTGCGTCCCCCTCCACCCCCACGGAGTACGGTCTCACGGCTCCAGGGTAGCCCTCCGCCTCCGAACACCCGTGCGGTTCGTCGTGTTTGTTCAAGACGGCACCCGGTCGAGGGGGCGAGGATGGCCGACACCGAGACAGACCCGAGGGGAAGACGATCATGAGCGACATCTCCGAGCGCTACGCCCGCCTGTCCGAGGACTTCGCCGGGACGGTGGCGGCCGTCCCCGCCGACCGCTGGTCGTCGGCGTCCCCCTGCGAGGGGTGGGACGCGCGCGACGTGGTCCGCCACGTCGTGGACACCCAGGGCATGTTCCTCGGCCTGGTCGGCCGCGAACTGGGCGACATCCCCTCCGTGGACGAGGACCCCCGCGCCGCCTGGGACGCCGCCCGAGCGGTGGTCCAGGCCGACCTGGACGACCCGCGGCGCGCGAACACCGAATTCGACGGGTTCTTCGGCCGCACCACCTTCGCCGAGGCGGTGGACCGGTTCCTCAGCTTCGACCTCGTGGTGCACCGCTGGGACCTGGCCCGGGCCGCCGGCCTGGACGAGCGCCTGGACCCCGGCGACGTCCGGTGGGCGCACGAGGCCACCGCCCCCTTCGGGGAGCAGCTGCGCGGGAACAACGTCTGCGGGCCCGAGCTCGCCCCGCCCGAGGGCGCCGACGCCCAGACCCGGTTCCTGGCCTTCGTCGGCCGCCGCGCCTGGTAGCGGCCCGGGGCTCCCCCGCCCCGGGGACCGGCGCGGGCCCGCCCCGGGGAGGTGGCCGGGCCGGGCCGCCCCGGGCGACCCGGCCCGGGGGCGGCACACGAGCAGGGACGGGAACCGGGCGATTCTCCCGCTGGAGCGGGACACGATCGGAACGCTCTCCTTCCGGGACCCCGCGCGGGCGGAGTAGGCGGTCAGGGGGTGCGACGCGGATCGTGTGACGCGGGGAGGCGGCGCCGTCCACTCCCCAGATGCCACCTTCGGAGCCGAAGCGGCGGAGTCCGTCCACACCTGTGGAAAACCCGGAGGGCCACGGGGGCTCCCCGCGGCCCTCCGGCCGGGTTCCCGCGCCTCACGCGCGGAGGCCGTCGAGCGCGACCGCGCCGCCCGCGCGTTGCGCGCGTCCTGTACCTCAGCCGCTGACGGCACGGCCGGGCGGCGACTCGCCGCCCGGCCGTGCCGTCAGCAGGTCAGCGGATCAGCAGGTCAGCTCCCAGGAGCACTCCAGCTCACCGCCGGGCTCGCTCGGCGCGCTCTGGGACCGGACGCTCACGGGCGTCTGGTGGCCCAGGTACTCGGCCAGCCGGACGGCGATCGCGTCCTGCACCGGCGTGGGGGCCGGGCCGCCGTAGCCGTTGTTGACGACGCTGAACGCCAGCCCGTCGCCGCCGTCCTGCCCGGCCACGTATCCGGACAGCGCGCTGATGCCCGTCATGGTGCCGGTCTTGGCGGAGACGACGCCCGCGGCCGCGGTGCCGCCCATGCGGAACCGCAGGGTCCCCCCGGTGAACGGGTCGCTCTCGCCCGCCAGCGGCAGCGAGTCCGCCCAGATCCCGTGCCAGGACGCGTCGCGCGTGCTCACGAGCAGGTCCACGACCGTGTCGGAGGTGACCAGGTTGCCCCGGGACAGGCCCGAGCCGTCGTTGAGGACGAGGTCGGAGGTGTCCACCCCCAGCCCGGCCAGGGACCGCTCGACACCGGTCAGCCCGGCGTCCCAGCTCCCCTCGCCCGCGACCTCCTGGCCGATGCTCTTGACGAGCATCTCGGCGTGGCCGTTGTTGCTGAACTTCATGAAGGGGACGAGGATCTCCGCCAGCTCGGGGGACTCGTGGTCGGCCACCAGCCGGGCGCCGTGGCGTCCCCGACCGGGCGCCTCGCCGAACTCCACGCCGCCCTCGACGGTGACGCCGTGCCGCTCCAGCGCCTGCGCGAAGAGGTGCCCGGCCAGGCCCGCGGGCTCGTCCACCGTGCGCAGGGCGGTCACGGGGGCGGCGTCGGCCGGGATCGTGCCGGTCACCGTGATGGTGTTGGTCCCCACGGGCCGGTCGACGACCACGCTGCTGGTGCCGCCCGGAGGGCCGGTCACGGCCTGGTTGTCGAGTTCGGCGTAGCCCTCGGCGGCGCCCAGGTCCACGGTGGCGGGCGCGCCCGCCGCGCCGGGGGTGACCACGACCTCGGTCACGCCGGTGTCGTAGCGCTCCCCGTGGGCGACGGTGAGGGCCGAGATCTGCGCGGAGTAGGCGTAGGGCTCGTCCTCGGGCCACCAGTCGTCCACGAGGCGCTGGGAGTCGAACCAGGTGTCGTCGGCGAGGACGTCGCCCCGCACGGTCCTGACCCCGGAGGCGGCCACCTCGGCGGCCAGCGCGTCCAGGTCCTGCTCGGACAGGGTGGGGTCGCCGCCGCCCACCAGGTACAGGTCCTCCACGGAGCGCCGCTGCCTGTGGCCCTCGGCCACGACCTCGGTGGAGAAGGTGTGGTCGGCGCCCAGGACGTCCAGGGCGGCCGCCGCGGTGAACAGCTTCATGTTGGACGCGGGCACCAGCTGCTCCCCGCTGTCGCGCGAGTACAGCACCGCGCCGGTGGCGGGGTCGGTGACGGTCACCCCGGACACCCCTCCCTCCAGGGACGGGTCCGCCAGGAGGGCGTCGATGTCCGCGCGCAGGTCCGTCAGGCGCTCCTCGGCGGCCGCCGGATCGGCGTGGGCCGGGAGCGCGCCCAGCGGCGCCGCGACGAGCACGGGGACGGCCGCGAGGGCCGCGGTCCAGGAGGCGCGTCGCCGGACCGGGGCACGGCGCCCCCCGACCGGGGGTTCACTGGAAGCGGTGGGGGTTCTCAACGGTGTGTCTCCTAGCGGTCACGGACACCAAGGGGCACCGCACCCTAACCCGCTGCGGATCCCCGGCACCAGCACCCCGGGCGCGGGTCGGACACGTGCGGGGCGCGTGGGAACACCTAAGCCCCAGGTGACACATGTGCGCCCAAATCCACTACGGACAAAATCGTCTGGTTTCGGTCTCCTTCGCGGGCGCGGCGAGGGATCGCGGCACCCGACGGCGGTGTGGGACCGGCCCCGGAGCGAACCCCCGGCACCGGGCCCCCTCCGACAGGTGCGGCGAGAACGGCGAACGGGCCGGTACCGGGGGCGCACTCCCCCGGCACCGGCCCGTCACGGCCGCCGCGCCCGGATCACCCGGGCGGCGCTCCGGTCAGAACAGTTCCCTGGCCCGCGAGTAGTGGCAGGCGTCCAGGTGGCCCGCCCCCCGGTCCATCAGTTCCGGCGGCTCCTCCACGCACTTGGCGCGCTCGCTCTCCGACAGCTCGTTCGCGAACTTCGGGCACCGGGTCCGGAACCGGCAGCCCGAGGGCGGGTCGGCGGGGCTGGGCACGTCGCCGGTCACGACGATCCGCTCCCGGGTCCGCTCCTTGACCGGGTCCGGCAGGGGGATCGCCGAGATCAGCGCCTGCGTGTACGGGTGGGAGGGCGCCCCGAACAGCTCCGCCGTCGTCCCCGTCTCCACGATCTTGCCGAGGTACATCACGGCCACCCGGTCGGCGATGTGCTTGACCACCGACAGGTCGTGCGAGACGAACAGGTACGACAGGCCCAGGTCGTCCTGGAGGTCCTCCAGCAGGTTGATCACACCCGCCTGGATGGACACGTCCAGCGCCGAGACCGGCTCGTCCAGGATGAGCACCTTGGGGTTGAGCGCCAGCGCGCGGGCGATGCCGATGCGCTGGCGCTGGCCGCCCGAGAACTCGTGCGGGTAGCGCGATCCGTGCTCGGCGTTGAGCCCCACCAGGTCCAGCAGCTCCCTGACCCGCTTCCTGGCGGTGCCGTTGCCCTGGCCGTGGATCCGCAGCGGCTCGGCGATGATGTCCGAGACCGTCATGCGCGGGTCCAGGGAGGCGAACGGGTCCTGGAAGACCAGCTGGAGGTCGCGGCGCAGAGGCCGCATCTGCCGCGGGGACAGCGTGTGCAGCGGCTGCCCCATGTAGCTGACCTCGCCCGAGGTCTGCTTGATCAGCTGGAGCATGAGGCGGGCGGTGGTGGACTTGCCGCACCCGGACTCGCCGACCAGGGCGAGGGTCTCGTGCTCGCGCAGCTCCAGGGAGACCCCGGAGACCGCCTGCACCTCGCCGATCCTGCGCCGCAGGAGGCCCTTGGAGCGGATGGGGAAGTTCTTGACCAGGTCCTTGACGGTCAGGATGGCCTCACGGGGCTCCCCGTCCGCGGGGGCGGCGGTCTCCGCGCCGATCTGGGCGCGCGCCTCCTGCGCCTGCTTCTCGGCCTCCTCGACCTCCGTGACGGTGTCGGCCTCCACCGCCGTCCCCCGGAACAGGTCGGCGGGGGCGGCGCCCCCCAGTTCCTCGCTGAAGTGGCAGGCCGCCGTGTGCGCGGAGGTGTCCGTTGCCGGCACGCGCACCCTCTCCCCGTCCCCGCCGACCGCGAGCAGGAGGGGCTCCTGTTCGCGGCACAGGTCCCGGGCCATCGGGCAGCGCGGCGAGAACGCGCACCCCGTGGGCAGGGAGAGCAGGGAGGGCGGGGTGCCCACGATGGGGGTGAGCCTCTCGTGGCGGTCCTCGTCCAGGCGGGGCAGCGACCCCAGCAGACCGAGGGCGTAGGGCATCCGCGGGCGGTAGAAGACCTCCTCCACGGGGCCCATCTCCACGAGGCGGCCGCCGTACATCACGCCGATCCTGTCGACGTGCCCGGCCACCACGCCGAGGTCGTGGGTGATCAGCACCAGGGCGGCGCCGGTCTCCTTCCGGGCCGCCTCCAGCGCCTCCAGGACCTGGGCCTGGACGGTCACGTCCAGGGCCGTGGTCGGCTCGTCGGCGATGATGACGTCCGGCTCGTTGGCCATCGCGATGGCGATCACCACGCGCTGGCGCATGCCGCCCGACAGCTCGTGCGGGTACTGCTTGATCCGCTGTTCCGGGCTGGGGATCCCCACCAGCTCCAGCAGCTCCAGCGCCCGGGCCATCGCCGCCTTCTTGCCCACCTTGCGGTGGGCCAGGACGGCCTCGGCGATCTGGTAGCCGACGGTGTAGACGGGGTTCAGCGAGGTCAGCGGGTCCTGGAAGATCATCGCGATCTTGTTGCCGCGGACCTTGCTGATCTGCGCGTCCTTGAGGCCGATGACCTCCTGGCCCAGCACCTTGGCCGAGCCCTCGACGCGGGCGTTCTTGGGCAGCAGCCCCATGATCGCCATCGAGGTCACGGACTTGCCCGATCCGGACTCGCCCACGATCCCCAGCGCCTCGCCCCGGCGCAGGACGTAGGACACCTCGCGCACGGCGGGCAGCGGCCCGTCGTCGGAGGGGAAGGTGACGCTGAGGTCGCTGACCTCCAGGACCACGTCGCCGGTTCCGGCCGGGGCGGTCCCCTCGTTGCTCATCTGGTCAGTCGTGGTCATCGCCGCACCATGGTCTGTCGTGGGTCGAGGGCGTCGCGCAGCCCGTCGCCGATGAAGTTGATCGTCAGGCAGATCACCAGCAGCAGCAGGCCCGGCGGGTAGAACAGCCAGGGCCTGGTGGAGACGGCCGTGCGCGCGTCGCTGATCATCTGGCCGAGCGAGATGTCGGGGGGCTGGATGCCGAACTGGAGGAAGGACATGCCCGCCTCCAGCAGGATCGCCACCGCGATCAGCAGCGTGGCCGCGACGATGATCGGCCCGGCCGCGTTGGGCAGCAGGTGGCGGACGATGATCCACCCGGGCGAGGCCCCCGCGGCCTTGGCCGCCTCCACGAACTCCTGCTCGCGCAGGGACAGGACCACGCTGCGCACCACGCGGGCGATCTGCGCCCACGAGAAGAAGCCGATGATGAGGGCCACCGCGTACCAGGTGGTCCCGGCGCGGGCGTTGCCCGCGATCGCGGCGACCATCACCAGCAGGGGCACGATCATGAACACGTCGGCCACGCGCATCATGAGCGCGTCGATCCGGCCGCCGTAGTAACCGGCCGTGGCGCCCCACAGGGAGCCGATGACGGTGCCCATGACCGACACCGTGAACGCCACCTTGAGCGTCTGCTGGGCGCCGCGCATGAGCTGGCCCAGGACGTCGTGCCCGGCGGTGGTGGTGCCCAGCGGGTGGTCCGCGTTGGGCGGCACGCTCGGCGGGATCTCCAGGTGGACGGTGTGGTCCCATCTCCAGAGGAGCGGACCCACGAAGGCGGCCAGGACGACGACCGCCAGGACGACCAGGCTGATCATGGCGGCCCGGTGGCGCAGGAACCGGGACAGGATCATCTGGAACTGGGTGCGTTCGGCACCTCCGACGCTCTCGGCGTCGGCGCTCCGCGGCGCCCGGGGCGCCCTCTTCTCACTCATAGCGAATCCTCGGGTCGAGCACGCCGTACAGGAGGTCGGCGATGAGGTTGGCCACGATGACCATGACACCGCTGAGCAGCAGCCACGCCATCAGCGCGTACGAGTCGTTCTTCTCGACCGCGGTGATGAAGAACTCGCCCAGGCCGCGCCACTGGAAGACCCGTTCGGTCAGGACCGCGCCGTCGATGATCCCGGCGATGCCGACGGCGACCACCGTGGTCAGCGGGATGAGGGCCGTGCGCAGCGCGTGGCGCCGGATGACGACGCGGTTGGGCAGGCCCTTGGCGCGTGCCAGACGGACGTAGTCGCTGTTGAGCACCTCGAGCATGGAGGTCCGCTGGTACCGGCTCCACGAGGCGAAGCTGGTCAGCATCAGCACGATCGTGGGCAGGGTCATGTAGGCGAAGGCGTTGGTGACGCGCCCCCAGAAGTCCTCGCCCTGTGCCTGGTAGACGCCGTCGCCGATCGTGGCGAGGACCTGGTCGCCCACGAGTTCGTTGAAGCCGACCCCGGCCTGCTGCATGATGCCCGCGAACCAGAAGACGGGCATGGACAGGGCCAGGAAGCCGACGAACGTGAGCGTGTAGTCGAGCTTGGAGTACTGGCGCATGGCGCTGACGACGCCGGCCAGGACCGCCAGGCCCAGAGCGAAGACCATGGACGCGCCCACCAGGCGCAGGGTGGTGCCCAGCCGCTCGGCGATGTTGGCGCCGATGTCGTAGCTGTTGCTCTGCGTGGAGGGGCCGAACTCGCCCTGGAGGAGTCCGATGTCCCCGTTGCCGCCGATGCCGGTGACCCAGAGCCAGTAGCGCTCGGGCATGGACCGGTCGAGGTAGAGCCGCTCCTCCTGGAGTTGGATGACCGAGGGGTCGGGGGGCGGCTGCTGCATCCTGAGCTCTGTCAGGGGATCACCGGAGACGTCGATCAGGACGAAGGTGAGCACGGACGCGAGGATCAGGATGGGTATCGCGCCCAGGACGCGCCGCACCGTGTAAACGAGCATGAGTGTGATCCTTCAGGGGTGGACGAGGACCGGCCCGGGCCCGGGAGGTTCTCCCGGGCCCGGGCCACGGGCCTTGTGCCGCGAACTACTCGGCGAGGTCCCACTCACCGATGTTGTAGGTGGCGCGGTAGCTGGACTGGAGGTTGTCCTCGACGTTGGCGAGCCTGTCGTTCACGAAGAAGTAGTTGGGCTCGGCCACGATCGGCAGGACGTAGGCGTCCGGGACCACGGCGGTCACGGCGGCGTTGGCGTGCTCGGCCGCCTCGTCCAGGTTGGCGGCCGTCGCGGTGGCCTCGGCGTGCTCGTCCACCTCGTCGTTGGCGTAGCCGCCGAAGTTGCTGGTGCTCTCGGAGTGCCAGAACTGCTCGGGGCTGGAGGCGAAGTACGGGCTGCCGCTCCAGCCGAACTGGACGATGTCGTAGTCCTGCTCGGCCAGCATCGTGCCCAGGTCGTCGGTCATCTCGATGGTGGTCTCGATGCCGATCTCGGCGAGCTGGGCCTGGATCAGCTGCACGGAGTTGTTGCGGATGACGGTGTCGGTGCTGCGCAGGCGGAACGGGCCCACCTGCTCGCCGTCGAGCATGAGGGTGTCCCCGTCGAGCTCGTAACCGGCCTCCTCCAGGATCTCGGTGGCGGCCTCGACGTCGCCGCTGCCCTGCCCGGACTCGGAGATGAGGTCCTCGAAGTACTCGCTGTCGCTGCCGAAGATGTGGTTGTTCTTCAGCTCGTACTCGGGGTATCCGGCCTCGAAGTTGCGGCTGGCGATCTGGTCGCGGTTGATCGCGGTGAACACGGCCCTGCGGAGCTCGACGTCCGAGAGCCACTCGTTCTCGGTGTTGATGTCGATGTGCTCCCAGATGTTGCCCTCGCCGATGGTGAGCGTGGCGGTCTCCATACCCTGGAGCTGGGTGATGATGTCCTCGCTGTACTGCGCGGGGTTGGCGCCGTCGATCTCGCCGTTCTGGAAGGCGGGGATGAAGGTGCCCTCGTCGGTGTTGTACGGCATGATGATGCGGTCGAGCGCGGGCTGCGTCTCACCGAACCACTCGGGGTTGGGCTCCTTGACGACCTGGTTCTCCAGGTCGCCGTCCACGATCTGGTAGGGGCCGCCGGACCACTCGGGGCGCGTCTCGTGCAGCCAGGCGTAGTACTCGCCGAGCTGCGCGGGGTCGTCGACGTCCCAGTTGTTCTCCTCCGCCAGGTGCGCCGGGTAGAAGCCGCCGCCCACGCTGTGCGCGTCGAACATGCCCATCCACTCGGGGTTGGACAGACCCTCCTTGAGGGTGAAGGTCGCGGTCTTGCCGTCGACCTCGACCTCCTCGACCATGTCGGAGCCGGTGGTGCCGCGGGAGTCGCAGGTGTCGCAGTAGCCCTCGGTGGGGGACGCCGACATCATCATGGTGACCCGCAGGTCCTCGCCGGTCATCGGCGTGCCGTCGCTCCACACCGCGTCCTCGGCGAGGGTGAAGCTGAACTGGAACGGACCCTCGTCGAGGTTGTCGTTGATGAGGGTGGGCTCCTCGGCGAGGACGTCCATGTTGTACTCGTACGTCGCGTCGGGCTGGTACTGCCCGGTGAAGGGCACGACGCCGGAGAGTGCCTGGATGACGTAGACGCTGCCTCCGGCGCTACTGATGGCTCCCCAGGCGGCGGGAAGGCTGTTGATCACCCATGTGACCTCCTTCTCCTGCTCGCCTTCGCCACCACCGCCGCCGCCGCAGGCGGTCAGCACCATCAAAGCGGAGGTGCCCGCCGCGGCGAGCGCGAGCGTCTTCCTTCGTTTGTGCATCAGTTACACCCTTGATCACTAATACGAGCCGAACCTCGGGGTTGTGTGGTTCGCACACGCCCCGCAGAACTAGGCGATTAGTCGATCAGAAGACCATTGAGCGAAATGTCTGTATAGCCCTACTGCTGGATTCGTGACCCATCCGCAACCGGTTCGCGCCCATCGCACCGAGCCGCCGACACAAAGTTCATACCCCACCCAGACGCGAGGGTCACCGCAGGTCAGAGCCCAAACCCAGGAGAACGCCCCCTCTCTCCGGATTCGGACAAGCCAGAAATACATTGCGGGCTAGTTACGCCGGCGAACAACGGTTAAGGTAAAGTAAACGACGTTTAACTACCCGGACGTCCCGAATGACTACACAGAGGAAAACGGACAAAAGTCCCCAAAGCGCACATATAATCCCGAATGCTCGCGACGGTGCTGCGTTCGCCCCCACGGCGACTCCCACAGGAAACAGAACACGACAAACATAGGATGACGTGATGTTAACCGGACACGAGCGCCACAACCTCTCAGGCAGGCGCAGACCACACCAGGAAGGTACGGAAATCCACAGCTCCGGTTGTCCGAAACCACCGTCCACGCGCCGTCGGAGCCGATAGGGTTTTGAGCGGCGATTGCCGTCATCCCACCCGCGGTGCCCACTGAGAGAGGCTTGTGCCGTGTCCGAAACAGTTCGCCTGGTCTGCCCCGTAGGCCGCAAGCACCTGGAGCTGTGGGGCGGCTACGGTCTGGTGGCTCTCGGCGCCCTGGCGATCGCGGTCGACGTCTCGCACTGGGCCAACATCACCCTCGGCGTCCTCCTGGCCCTCATGGGCGCCGCCCTGGCCGCGCACGGCCACATGATCAAGGCGCCCGTCCTGGAGGTCTCCGACGGCGAGTTCCGCTACCAGCGGGGCCGCTACATCGTGCGCGTGCCCTTCCACGACATCGGCTCCTACTACGTGCTGCCGGGCCGCATCCGCTCCCTGGGGCTGTACGACAACGCCGGGCGCCCCAAGCGCTTCCCCTCGCTCCAGAGCCGCCGCACCTCGCGCGCCTACCTTCCGCTGACCGGGATGACCAGCCCGGCCCGGGTCGAGTCGTTCATGGCGATGGCGGGCATCCCGCCGCGCGGGCGCTCCCTGACCTCCTGAGCGCGGCGGCCGCTCCCTCGGGACGCGCCCCGCCCCTCCCGAGGACCGCCCCTCCTCCCCGCCGGGGACCGAGACCCCCTCCTCCGCGCGGAGCGGCACCACGCGCGCCGACCCGCCGCGACATATCCCGACACTTCGGGCAATTACCCACCACGCCCCGTACGGACATACCGCCGCAAGGCCGTGTCCTCTACTCTCGATGGGGTGAAGCAGTCCAGAATCACCGCCATCCTGACCGTAGCGGGGATGCTCGCGGCCATGTGGGTCTTCGAGATCCTCGACAGCTTCGTGCTCCTCGGAAGGCTCGACCAGCAGTACGGTCTGCGCGCCTGGGACCTCCAGGGGCCCTGGACCGTGTTCACCGCGCCGTTCATGCACGGGAACCTGGAACACCTCATCGGCAACTCGCTGCCGTTCCTCGTGCTGGGCTCGCTCGTCGCGTTCAGCGGACTGGGGCGGTTCCTGCTCACCACGCTGATCATCATCCTGGTCAGCGGTGTGGGCGTGTGGCTGTTCAGCTCACCGTTCTCCCTCACCGTGGGCGCCAGCGGCCTGGTCTTCGGTTACTTCGGCTACACGGTCCTGCGCGGGATCGTCGAGCGCAAGACCATCGACATCGTCATCATGATCTGCGTGATCCTCTTCTACGGGACGATGATCTGGGGGGTCCTGCCCCAGTACCCCGGCGTCTCGTGGCAGGCGCACCTCTTCGGGTTCGTCGGCGGCATGCTCGCGGCCTACCTGCTGCCCAGGCGGGAGCGCCGCAGGCAGCTCGACCAGGGCTACGGAGGCGCCCAGGGCGGCTACTACGCCCCCTGACGGCGCGTCCGGGGGCCGCGTGCGTGCGGCCCCCGGGAACGCGGACGGGCCGCCCCCTCGGGGCGGCCCGTTCTCGTGTGCGCGGTACCGGAGCGCTCTCCGGGGCCGGTGCGCGTGCGGGGGAACCGCCCCGCGCCCCTAGAACTCCAGGCCCTCGGCCTCATCGCCCAGGGTGCGCTCCAGGAACTCGGGGTTCTCCGAGAGCCAGACGCGGGCGCCCGCCTCCGGGTCGTCCTTGTACCCGCCGTCCTCGGACACGGTCAGGACCTCCAGGCTGGCCAGCTCGTCGTCGCTGAGCTCGAAGCTCTCCAGCCAGCCGGTGAGCTCGGGGTACTCCTCGCCGAAACCGTCACGGCCGACGGCGTGGATGGTCTCCGCGTCGCCCATCAGGCCCTCGGGGTCCTCCAGGTCCTTCAGGTCGTACTGGGCGTAGGCCGGGTGGGGACGCCACAGGGTCACCACGATGGGCTCCTCCTCGGTGATCGCCGAGTCCAGCTCGGCGAGCATCGCGGCGGTGGAGGAGGTGACCAGCTCGAAGTCCTCGTCCAGGCCGTAGCCCGGCATGGCCTCCTCCTGGGTGACCCGGGTCAGCCCGGCGCCCGGGTCGATGCCCACGATCCGGCCGCCCAGCTCGTCGGCGTGGTCGGTCAGGTCGGGGATGCTGTTGACGTCCTCCATGTAGGAGGGCACGGTGATGGTCAGCTTGGCGTTGTCGTACCAGGCGCCGAGGTCCTCCAGCTGGTCCCCGTAGTCCTCCCAGTAGTCGGCGTGCGTCACCGGCAGCCACGTGTCGAGGAACAGGTCGACGTCGCCGTTGGCCGCGCCCTGGTACATCGGGGCGACGTCCACGTCGGTGATCGTGACGTCGTAGCCCTTCTCCTCCAGGATGGCCTGCCACATGTGCGTGACGGCGATGCCCTCCTCCCAGGCGATCAGCGCGATGTTGATCTCCTTGGCGTCCTCGCCGCCGCCCTCCTCCGGGCCGGTCAGGCTCTCACCGCCCCCGCCGCCGCAGGCGGTCAGGAGGAGCGCGGCGCTCATGCCGGCGGCGGAGAGGGCCGTCATGCGCTTACGGCTGTACATCGTGGGGTTCCTTCCCTCGGGGAATTCGGTGTGCGGGTCTGGACGGGACGGGGCGGGCACGCCGCTCAGGCGGCCGACCCGGCCGCGCGCGGGCTGTTGCGGGTGACGGCCGCGGTCAGGCGGTCGAGGAAGATCGCCAGGATGACCACGGCGATACCGGCCTCGAAACCGAGGGCGCCGTCGTTGCGGGTGATGCCCTGGTAGACCTCGCTGCCCAGGCCGCCCGCGCCGACCATGCCCGCGATGACGACCATCGACAGTCCGAGCATGATGACCTGGTTGACCCCGGCCATGATGGTGGGCAGGGCCAGCGGCAGCTGGATGCCGGTGAGGACCTTGGTCGGGGAGGCGCCGAAGGACTCGCCCGCCTCCACCAGCTCCTTGTCGATCTGGCGGATGCCCAGCTCGGTCAGGCGGACGCCGGGCGGCATCGCGAACACGATGGTGGCGACCACGCCGGGGACGGCGCCGATGGAGAAGAAGAAGATCGCCGGGATCAGGTACACGAACGCGGGCAGCGTCTGCATCAGGTCCAGGACCGGCTTGACGATCTTGCTGACCAGGTCGTTGTAGGCGGCCAGGATGCCGATCGGGATCGCGATGACCACGGCGATGGCGCTGGCCACGAGGACGAGGCCGAGCGTGTCCATGGCGTTGGTCCACTGGCCGACCGAGGCCACCAGGGTGAGGGCGATCAGGCCGAACAGGCCCATGCGCCACCCGGCCACCGAGAGCGCCAGAAGGCTCAGCAGCAGGATCATCAGCAGCGCCCCGGGCCGGGTCACCAGCATCGGGAGCACGAGCCAGCCGAGCAGGACCAGCACGAGCCAGCCGCCCGCGACGACGCCGGTGCGCACCCGGGTGCCCCTGTCGAGCACGCCCAGGACGGTGACGGCGACCAGGAAGACCAGCGAGATGCAGAAGTAGGCGTCCACGTACTGCTGGTCGAACAGGTTCATCGCCCACAGGAAGAGCTGCGGCGGCAGGCTGTTGACGATGGTGTTGCCGAGCGCGAACTGCGCGTGCAGCACGTAGAGCAGCGAGACCGCGGCGACGATCACCACCAGCGGCAGCCGCCGGCGGCGCAGCAGCGGAACGGCGATGATCACGGCGGCCACGAAGGCGAGCTGCCCGGCGGCCGGTTCGGTGAAGAAGCCGGACAGGGCGCTCACGGCCCAGCGGATGAACTCGCCGACGGCGTCGAAGAAGAGGCCGAAGGTGCTCTTGAGCCAGGCGTTGAGGGCCTCGAAGCCGTCCCCGATGGGCAGGGACGGCGGAAAGTCAACGGGTGTCACGGGGTCTCCTTCCCGCCCGCGAGCGCGGCCAGTACGGAGTTGCGGGTCACCGTGCCGAGCACGGTGCCGTCCTCGTCGACCACGCGGAGGCGGTCGGAGGCGGCCGCGCTGGCGTACAGGTCGGCGACCAGGGTGTCGGCGCCGACCTGGGGCGCCGAGGAGTCGGCCGCGGGGGCGCTCGGATCGAGCACCGACGCGGCGGTGAGCACGCGGGTGCGGTCGACGTCCTCGATGAAGCGCTCGACGTAGTCGTTGGCGGGCGCGCTGAGGATCTCCTGCGCGCTGCCGATCTGGGCGACGCGACCGTCCCGCAGCACGCAGATCCGGTCGCCGAGGCGCATGGCCTCGTTGAGGTCGTGCGTGATGAAGACGATGGTCTTGCCCAGGCTCTTCTGGAGTTCCAGGAGCTGGGTCTGCATGTCCCGCCGGATGAGCGGGTCGAGGGCGCTGAACGCCTCGTCCATGAGGATGATGTCGGTGTCGGCGGCCAGTGCCCTGGCCAGGCCCACACGCTGCTGCATGCCTCCGGAGAGCTGGTGCGGGAGCTTGTCCTCCCAGCCGCCGAGCCCCACGAGTTCGAGGGTCTCCCCCGCCCTGCGGCTGCGCTCGGCGCGGGACAGGCCCCGCAGCTCCAGGCCGTAGGCGGCGTTCTCCAGGACCGTGCGGTGCGGCAGGAGCGCGAAGTGCTGGAAGACCATGCTGATCTTCTCGCCCCGCAGCTTCAGGAGGCTCTTCCTGCTGAGCGCGGTGATGTCCACGCCGTCGACCTCGACCGTCCCCGCGGTGGGTTCCAGGAGGCCGTTGAGCATCCGGATCAGGGTGGACTTCCCCGATCCGGACAGGCCCATGACGACGAAGATCTCGCCCGGTTCGACCTCGAAGGACACGTCGATGACGGCGGCCGTCACGTCGAGGTCGGCGATGGTGTCCCGGTGGCTGCCGTCCGAGAGCCGCTCGACGGCGGCTCTGGACTGTCTGCCGAACACCTTGTACAAGTGGTCTGCGCGTACTGCTGGCACGGTCTCCTCTAGAGGGCTGTCCCGGCCGCGAGGCGTACCGGGGCAACACTCCCGCCCCATCGCCGACCCGCGGTTCTCACAGGTAGTCGGCCTGCGCGGAGCCCTCTTGCGCGCCCCCTCATCAGGGCGGAACCGCTACCTGGTTCACGTCGGGGCGCAACCTTACCGAGGTGTGTACGTACAGTTCAGGCGCTAAGTAACCACCAAATAACATGTTTAAACGTCATAAAAACCGTCCGCCGACCTGTGGCAGCGGATGCCGGAGCCCCGGAAGGCTCCTTTGTGATTTACACCACACACGGAAAAATAGTGACCTTAGTCACATACTAGTGACAGGGGGATCAAACGACAGTCCGTGTCCGTTCAGGACCGTACCGTAAACAAAACGTCCTGTCTGCCCCCGGTCCCGGCTAGACGCTCTCCGGGCTGATCGGGGTGCGGATGAAGTTCTGGTGGGACCTGGACGGCGTCGGTCCCCGCTGCCCCTGGTAACGCGATCCGTAGCCCGCGGAGCCGTAGGGGTGCTCGGCCGGGGAGGACAGGCGGAACATGCACAGCTGACCGATCTTCATGCCCGGGTAGAGCTTGATCGGCAGGGTGGCCACGTTGGACAGCTCCAGCGTGACGTGCCCGGAGAAGCCCGGGTCGATGAACCCGGCCGTGGAGTGGGTGAGCAGTCCCAGGCGCCCCAGCGAGCTCTTGCCCTCCAGGCGGCTCGCGATGTCGTCCGGGAGGCTGACGACCTCGTAGGTGGACGCGAGCACGAACTCGCCCGGGTGCAGGACGAACGCGTCCTCGCCGTCGGTCTCGACCAGCCGGGTGAGGTCCGGTTGCTCGGCCGAGGGGTCGATGTGCGGGTACTTGTGGTTCTCGAACACCCGGAAGAAGCGGTCCAGCCGGACGTCGATGCTGGAGGGTTGGACGAGGCCGGGGTCGAAGGGGTCGATCCTGACCCGCCCGGCGTCGATTTCGGACCTGATATCGCGATCGGAGAGCAGCACGGTCCGAACCTACCGCCTGGGGCAACGCAGCGTAGCGGCGCTCCCCGCCCGGGTGGCGGTCCGCGCCGAGTTGCCCACCCGCCCCGGAGTTGGGCTAGGATGGCATCCGTTGCCAGCCGGGTTCTTCCGGCGGTGCCGCGCGGATGTAGTTCAATGGTAGAACTTCAGCTTCCCAAGCTGATAACGCGGGTTCGATTCCCGTCATCCGCTCCAGACACACAGACGGCCAGGTCGTTCGGGGTTTTCCGAACACCTGGCCGAACTGCTTTCCGGGGGTTGGTCCCGACCGCCGTGCCACACACGTGCCACACGCGCGGACGCCGACCTCAGCGACGGGCACCTGTGGAGGACGGTTCCTCGCCGTCGTCCTCGGCCCGGTTCGCCCTCAGCTCCTCGGCCACCCTCTCCCCCAGCCGGTCCGCGATCTCGCGTTCGCGTTCGTCGCGCGCGTGGAGGTAGACCATCGCGGCGCGGGAACTGGAGTGCCCCATGCGCTTCATCAGCTCCCGCACGGAGGCACCGGCCTCGGCCGCGTAGGTGTTGCCCGTGTGCCGAAGGTCGTGGATGTGGACGTCCTCCAGACCCACGGCCTCGCAGGCGTCCGCCCAGTACTTCGAGAAGTTGCCCCTGCGGAGCTGGTTGCCGCGTACGCCGACGAACACGAACCCGTCCTGTCCGGGCGCCGAGTACTCGTCCAGGTGGCGGCGCAGGTCCGGAACGACCAGTTCGGGAAGGGACACCGTCCGGTGGCCCGCCCGGGACTTGGGCTTGCCCTTGTAGAGCCCTCCCACGTCCGAGACCGTCTCGCGCACCCGCACCGTCCGGGCGTCCAGGTCCAGGTGTCGGCGGCGCAGGCCCGCCAGTTCCCCCCATCGCAGACTGCCGAACGTCGCCAGCAGCACCAGAGCCCGGTACCGCGGTTTGATCGCCTCGGCCAGCTCGAAGACCTCGGCCACCGACAGCACCGGGCGTTCCTCGGTCTCCTCGAGGCCCGCGCCGTCGATCTGGCAGGGGTTCTCCCGGATCAGCCTGTCCTTGACGGCGGTGTTCAGTACCGCCCGCATGAGCCGGTACGCCTTGGGGACCTGGGCCTTCCCCCGCTTGCGCCTGAGTCGGGAGGAGCGCCAGCGGCGGATATCGGCCTCCTTGATCTCGCTCAGGAGCATGGTGCCGAACGTCGGGGCCAGGTGGAGGCGGAGCAGGTCCTCATAGGTGCGGCGGGTCTTGCGTGTCAGGTCGCGGTGCTCGATCCACTCGGCCGCGTACTCACCGAAGGGCAGGGCACCGGCCTCGGGGGCGAACCAGTCCCCCTGTGCGATCTCCGCTTCCTTGAGCGTCAGCCAGCGCTGTGCCGCCTTCTTGGTCGCGAACGTGGTCGGCGCCGGTCGCATACGGCCGTCAGGGCTGCGGTAGCGGACCTGGAAGCGCCCCGAGGACAGGGGACGGATGTTGCCGAAGGCCCGCGTCTTCCTGCCCGGCATCAGGCCGCCCCACGCATGCGCAGGCTGACCGGCTCGACGGTTCCGGCGGTGATGAACTCGTCCAGCGCCGATTCCGGGATACGCACGTGGCGACCGACCTTGACGAAGGTGATGCGCCGTTCCTCGATCAGGCGACGGGGGTAGCGCTCGGAGGTGTTGAGGCGTTCGGCCGCCTGCGCGACGGTCAGGAGACGGCCGGTCGGACGGGTCTTCTTGCTGGTCATCAGGCGGCCCTTTCCGTTGCCGAGGGGACGGGGGTTCGAGCGGCGTCGAGTTGGGCGCGGCGTTTGAGGGCTTCGCCCACCGCGCGCAGGAGGCGTTGCTCCCGTGGGGCCACGTCGGGGTCGGTGGGTTTGGCCAGTTCCCATGCGAAGGAGTCCGAGGAGATCGAGGCCAGCGCCGGGGGACGAGGGTTGTCCTTGTCGCCCTGGTCCTCGTTGGTGGGGTCGACGCCGAGGGCGTTGAGGACCCAGGCGAGCCGATCGGCCTTGTGGTCGGCGAGGGTCTTGCCGGACCACTTGCGGGAGACCAGGACGCGGCGTCCGGCGTAGCCCAGGTGTTCGCGGCGGTGGGCTTTGGAGCGGCAGAAGCCGGGGCGCAGGCCCGGTTTGGCGTCGTCGGGTTGGATGCCGTAGCGCAGCCAGTTGGAGCAGCGGGGCGAGCACGGCTCGAACCGGAGAGCGTCCAACAGGTGGTCCACGTGCTGTTCCTGTCGGGTGGTCTGAACCTGGTGGCAGTCGGCGATGTCCTTGGTCAGGTACTTGGCCAGGTAGCGCACACACCGGGACGCGTCCTCGGACCCGGCCACGACCCCTTTGGCGTCGACCTGTCGGCCGAACCGCACCACGTGAAAGGGTTCGGCGTCCGGGTCAGTGTCCAAGGCGTCCAGGGCCTCGTCCCAGGTGGGCAGGACTTCCCCGGTGGTGGGGTCGAGGTAGGTGTCGTTGTCCTCGTCCCACACAGGCAGGTGGTCACCGTCGAAGACGACGCGGTCGGCGTTGGGCCACCACACCTGGTGGTAGGTCGCGGCGGCGATCTGGCGCAGCTCGGCCCGGGGGATGGTGCCGCGTGTGGCCATGTGCAGGTGCGGGGCCAGCCGGCGTTGGGGTTCCACGGCCGCGAAGTACTGGACATCGAACCCCGCGACCCGTCTCAGGTTCTGCACGAAGCGATCCACCAGCTTGGAGAAGTGCAGGGTGTCCCGGGCGGCCCGCCGGTAGTCGTACGTGGTCGGGTCGACGGGGGTGCCGTCCGAGCGCACCCGCCCGTAGGAGTCCAGGGTCAGGGTGATGAACAGCGAGGGCCGGAACACCTTGCCCGAGGCCGGATCGGTGAAGGCCCTCCCGACCGTCTTCCTCGTCATGGGTCGCTTGGGCAGGTCGGGCACGTCCTGACGGCGCTTGGTCGAGCGCACCCGACGCGACCCCGACGAGGACGAGGAGTCGCCGGAGCGGGTCACCGAACCTCGAAGGCCGGATGCGGTGATCTCCTCGTCCAGGTCCGCGATCGCCGCATCCAGCGCCGAGAGCTGTTGGGGGTCAGCGGCCCCGGTGGCGGCGAGGTAGTCACGTTCGGCGGTGACCATCGCACGCTGTTCCACCCAACCGCGTTGTTCCTCGGACGGCGGATCAGGCTCCACCACGGGTTCGGTGGCCAGGTGCCAGCCCTCTTCACACTGGGAGCGGCGAAGGCTGCGCTTCCTCTTGGCGCAGGCCGGACACCGCGATTCCAGGGTGGACCCGCACGGAACGTCGATCACCTCAGTGGCACCGGTGGTGATGTCGGTGCGTCGAAGGGACACGGGGCGGATGCATACGCCGTGGTCGGCGGCGATCTGTTCGGCCACCTCCCGGGCCAAGGGTTGCGCGAGGCGTTCGGCTCGGGTGGACTTACCGGTAGGCGTCGGCATCAGGTCCTCACCTGAACTCGTCCGACGCGTCCTGAATGCCCACGCTCTAGGCTTTGTCCATGCTGCGCCGCATGCTGTACCCCCGGAACCTGCTGTGGGCTGTCCAATGCCTCGCGACGTTCACACTGATCGTCAACGGGCATCTCGGATGGGCGACGGCCTGCGCGGTGGTTTCCGTGGCAGCTCTGTGGACGTGGGATCTGCTTCGAGCACGCAAGAACAGCCATCAGGCCACCTCCGAACCCGAGGAGGAACCGGCCCCGTAACCCTCGGCCATGGCGGTGATGTCGGTGTCGGAGACGTAGGCGGCCCGGACGCGGACCGGGGAGGGGGAGCCTTCCAGACGGACGTAGGCCACCCCGGGAAGAGCAGGGTCGATCAGGTGGGCTTCCGCACCGCGTTCCCTCGCACCTTCGCCGAGGACCATGTCCACCTGGGACGCCTCGTCCAACCTCAGCGCGACCTTGTCCGGGAACAGGTTGCGCAGGTTCATGACCTCCTTGCGCGGGTCCTGCAACGCCGCCAAGACCGCGAAGCCGACCGAGCGGCCCTGTGAGGTCAGAGTGGCGATCGCGTTCTCCGCGCGGCGGCGCACGTCCCGGTCGGGGTGGTAGGCGGTCAAGAACGCCACCTCATCGAGCAGCACAACCACGAAGGGGTCATCGACCGTGGCCACGTGCGAGCGCTGTTTGCCCGCGTAGCGTTCGGCCCGCTCCTGCATCTGCGCTACTGCCTTTTCGAGCAGGACCACCGCGGATTCGCCCGTGTCCGCGTAGCGGGTGAACAGGTCGCGGCCGTAGGCCAGTTCCATGCGTTTGGGGTCGATCGCCCACACCTGCGCGATGCCGTCCGCCAGGGCGGGGAGCATGGCGCGGACGGTGGACCAGATCACCGAGCCCTTGCCGGCCCCGGTCACCCCGACCACGAGCACGTGGGTTCCGTGCAGGCGCAGCAGCCACGGCGAGCCGTCTTCCCGCTGTCCGACCGGAAGCGCGTCCAAGTCCGGGAGCTCAGGCACGGGCAGGGCGTCCAGGGGTTCGGCCAAGGTGTCGCGTCGGGGAAACTCCAAGGTGATGTCCCGGGGTCCGTTGACGACCACGCGGCAGGAGGGGGCGGCGAACCCGTGGGCCAGTTCGGTGACGCGGTGTTCGAAGTCGGCCGGGGAGGTTCCGGCGACCAGGGAGACGCGGACGTAGTCGGCCCAGGAGTTGCACCGCACGCGGCGGATGCGAGGCAGGTAGCGGCGTTCCTGGTAGGACTCGGCCAGCCCGGAGATCACCAACACCGGCTGCCAATGCCGCTTGTACACGAACAGGTGCCGCCACCAGGCGAGCAGGCGGAGCGTGACGCAGGCGCGGTAGGAGTCCGGCCAGGTCCGCCACCACACCAGGGACACCACGGCAGCAGCACCCCACAGGCAGGCGAGACCGGGCCAGTCCAACCACCACCAGGCCCCGGCAGAGGCTGCCAGGCAGGCGACCATGACGGGGAACCGGAACGGCAGGGTGACAAGGAAGCGGACCAGCCGCCAGATCCACGAGGCCAGCACGACAATCCCGGGAGTTTCCACGATCGGGGTCGTCCACCGCACCCCCTGCGCCGGGGTGGGCAGGGTCGGGGAGGACTGAGCGGAACCGATCTTGGGTTGGCGCATCATCGCTGGCCACCCCGCTTCTCGTTCTCGATCTGGGCCAGGAGCCGGTCACGGTCGGAGCGGGCACGGGCGGCGAAGGTCGCGGCGGTGGGGTTCTCCTCCCGGTCCGCGATCGTGGCGAACACCCGGGCCTTGAAGTCGAAGAACTCCGCACGCTCAGCGTCGGTGGCAGGCGGGGGGTTGGTCGCGTCCAGCAGCAGACGGACCAGTTCCGGGCCGCTCAACCCGGACAGGTCACGGGGGTAATCGGACATACTTGGAGACACCTCTTCTGAGATTTCGCAGTCGCAGGAGGGATTCAGGGGCGGCCGAGGTGTTGGCGCACCAGGCCGCCCCGCTTACATGGGGGTCAGGCGGCGTCCTTGGCCGCAGGAGCGCGACGACCGCCAGCGGCACCGCCGGGAGCCTTCACGCCCCGGGCGCGCAGCGAGTAGGCCACCCGGGGGCGGCGGCCGGAGTCGTCCACGTAGGGCATGACCGCCATGGACTCGAACTCGATCGGCCGGAACGGCAGCCCCGGGACCTCATCGGGCAGGGTCGGGCACACCTCAGCGGCGACCTTGACCTTCACGCTCTTGGCCTTGCCCCGTGCCTCGGGGTCGGCGTCGATCACGTCCACCGCCCACAGCGGAAACCCCGAGTCCTTGTCGAGCTGGGGACGCTTGGTCTCGAAGTCAGTGATCGCCTCCACCCCCAGCGCGAACGCACCGTGGGGGAACACCGTCCCGAACGCGACGGGCAACGCACCCTGAATAGCCATAGTGCAGTCCTCTTCTCGTTGTTCGTCCTGTTCACGACCCTCGGCACGACCGACAAGCGATCTCCTAAGCCGAGAATCGATACATGTATAGCATGTATCGAAACTAGCGACCAGCGGTAGCCGCACGCTCCTGTTCGTCGTTGACGTGTCCGCCGCCGCTCTCGGGTGGCGGCGAGGGTTCCACCATCCCTGGCAGGGGCGGGACGGGATCACTACATGGCTGGACGTGTTCAGGACGTCTCGATAATGTGAGCGCGTCCCCAGACATCCAGCGAACCCCCGAGGTACATGCCGAACGAGAGGTTGCGAGCCGCGCTGCTCCAGCGCGGGGCCACCCCGGCCGATCTGGCCGAGGAGATCGGCGTGGACGCCAAGAGCGTGGAGCGCTGGATCACCCAGGGGCGCACCCCCTACCGCCGTCACCGCTTCGCGGCAGCGGCCTATCTCGGCGTGGAGGAGACCTACCTCTGGCCCAAGGCCCTGTCCCCCGAGCAGAGCCAGGCCGCCTCGCAGAGCGAGATCGTGGAGATCTACCCGCATCGGTGGAGCGTGCCGACCGAGTTGTGGCGCCGCGTTTTCGAGAGTGCGCAGCAGGAGATCTCGATCCTGGTCTTCAGCGGGTTCTTCCTGGCCGATGACCCGAGCATGATCAAGCTGCTGGCGGACAAGGCCAAGGCCGGGGTCCGCGTGCGTGTGCTGTTGGGGGACCCCGACAGCGAGGCGGTTGCCCAGCGCGGCCGGGACGAGGGCTTGAACGAGCTGTTCGCCGCGAAGATCCGCAACGTCATCGTGCTGTACCGGTCGTTGCGCCAGGTGCCGGGAGTGGAGTTCCGTCTCCACGGGACGACGCTGTACAACTCGATCTACCGCGCCGATGACCAGTTGATCGTGAACACGCACGTGTACGGCGCGATGGCCTCGGAGGCCCCCGTCTTCCACCTGCGCAAGATCCCGGGCGGGACCCTGGTCGGCACCTACCTGGAGAGCTACGAGAGGGTATGGGCACAAGCATCCCCTCTTGAGTGACCCAGGAACCCCGATCATGTTCGAGATGTTCACCGACCCCGCGAAGTACGTGGTCGTGCACGCCCAGGAAGAAGCAACCAGGTTCAATCACAAGCGCATCGGCCCTGAGCACATCATGCTCGGGCTGCTGGGGGAAGGCGAAGGTGTCGCCGCTCGCGCTTTGCAGGGGTTGGGGGTCGGCTATGAGGCGGCTTTGGCCGAAGCTCTCAAGGTCACCAAGCCGAGGAAGTGGGGCTCAAGCGGATACGTGCCCTTCTCCTCCGAGACCCGCAAAGCCTTGGAGCAGTCCCTCTACGCGGCTCTGCGGTTCCAGCACAACTTCCTCGACACCGAGCACCTGCTTCTCGGACTGATGCACAAGGATCGGGGAACGGTCCCCACCATGCTGCGAGGTCTCGGCGTGCCCCCCGAGTCAGTGCGTGAGCAGGTCGAGAAGATCATGTCCGGTCTGGACAGACACATCCGGGAGTAGACGCATGGGCAAGCGGATTGACTACTACGACGACCCCGAGGCCCCGGCCGCGAACAGCCTCGTCCCGTCGGTGAACGTGTTCGTGGTCAACCACCGCGACGAAGTGTTGATGATCCGCCGCACCGACAACGACAACTGGGCCGTGCCCGGGGGCGCGGTGGACCTGGGCGAGTCCGTCCCCCAGGCCGCGGTTCGCGAGACGCTGGAAGAGACCGGCGTGACGTGCGAGATCACCGGGGTCGTGGGCATCTACAGCGACCCGAAGCACATCATCTACTACACCAGCGACGGCGAGGCCCGGCAGGAGTTCTCGTTGGTGTTCACCGCCAGGCCGCTGGCGGGTGAGCCAACCCCGAGCGACGAGTCCAAGGAAGTCGTCTGGGTGTCCAAGTCCGAGTTGGCCGGATACCGGATGGATCGGTCCATGCGCATGCGCGTGGACCAGTTCCTCAGCGGAGGCCCCACCCACATCGGGTGAGCGGTCAGCAGACCTCGGCCAGGCGGCGTTCCACGGCCCGCACCGAGGCCGTCAGCAGCGGCGAGGAACGGGTGATGGAGCGGTGGACCAGGTCCTCGGGGGCGTAGCGCTCCAGGATCTCCGACAGCCGTCGTTCCACGGGCAGGTGTGTCCCGTCCGGGCCGGTGGTCATGTCCGAGTAGGTGAGCGCGTCCAGCAGGTCGTCCGGCGGGGCGTCGAACTCGTCCTTGAGCGGAGCGAGCAGGCCCCGTTCCTCGGCTTCCACCACGGCGCAGGAGTGGTAGGCCACCAGGGAGACCAGGGCTTCGTCAGCCTTCTGGGCCTCGCGCAGGTACCGGGCTCCGTCGAGGGGGTGGAAGCCCGTGGTCGCCAGGTCCGGGGAGTACCCGATGTCGTGCAGCCAGGCGGAGGCTTCCACCAGATCGGCATGTGCGCCGAGCACGCCTCGGAGGGACCGCGCCTGTTCGGCTACCCCCTGGGAGTGCGCCCAGCGTCGGGGAAGCGGCTGTTCGAGCAGTTCTCGCGCGAGATCCCGCGCCCAGTGAACATGTCCCACATGTACCAGGCTAACCCGCGGTCGTTTCGGCCCCTTTGACGAACCGGCCCTTGCCGTGGACGGCGACGACGAGCCCCGTCCCCTCCAGCTCCGAGAGGGCCTGACGGGCCGTCCCGCGCGACACCGAGTACTGGCGGACCAACGCGGCCTCACTAGGCAGGGCGTCACCGGGAGCGAGGTCCCCGCTGGTGATGCGCTCCCGCAGCTCGGCGGCGATGCGGCGGTACTGAGCAGGAGGTGTTCCGTCCGCAGGTGCGCTCTCGCGCTCCTCGGTGGTGCACACAACACGGCCGGTCCCCGGAAGAGCCTTGACCAGTCGCTCGGCTTCCAGTTCGGCCAGGGCGCGGCGCACGGTGGTACGGGAGACGTTGAACTCCTGACGCAAGGCTGCCTCGGAGGGGAGCGCGTCACCCGGGGTGAGGTTCCCCGCAGTGATCCGCGAACGCAGGGCCTCCGCGATCTGGTGGTACGTCCCCCATGGGGTGCGCGGACTCAAGCGGGTTCCTCCGAAGCGAGCTGGCGAGTCGAACGACGAGTTTTGAAAGGTTGTAAAACTCAGTATGGATTGAGAAACGTATGGACGCCCGTCGGTGCCGACCCGACCCGAAGGCCTTCCCCCTTCGATCGGCACCAGACGGACGCCCCAACCGCAGAGCCGCAGAACCGGCCTACGGTCGGCCTTTACCCCTGCGGTTAGCCAGTTTCGGCACGTGACTCGGTTGCGCGGAGGCGCTCGCTAGACAGCTCGGAGTTGCCGATCCCCGGAGGCGGATACTCCAACTGGTGGACGAAGACCTCCACGTCCTCCTCGATCAGCGTTGGTGCGTGCGTGATCTGCTGTCGAGTGGCGGTAGCAATCCACAGGCCCCCATGGCGGCGGATCGACCACTGCTGCGCGTAGTGGCGTTGCAGAACACGGAGGAGCGTGTTCGGGACATCCCCGGTACTCATGCGGCGTCAGCCTCCAACCGGGAGATCTCCAGGAGCAATTCCAGACCGAGCTGGGACCGGTCGGGCAGCTCCACCGGACGATGCCTCGTGCCGTCCACGACGTAGGGACGGACCAGTCTCGCCAGCGGCGCAACAGGATGCGCCGGAGGTGGCGGAGTGAATGGGAGTCTCGCGCACGGCGAAGGCTTGGCGGCCCGGAGCCGTGTGGGTCCGCGTGTCCGAAGGTGTGGGATCAGGTTCCGCATGGTCACCCCTGATGGGTTCGGGTGAGACTCACGGCGAGACGGCGGGAAGCGCCGGAGTCCTCTTACATGCGGAAACGATGCTCTGCGTGAGCGGACATGTGTACCACGTATCGGACAACTTGAGGGACGTCTAGGGACGTCTTCTGTTATCGTCGGTTCCCCGCACCCCGGAGGGCACCGACGTGAACGCTGCACTGCGCAAGGCACTGGCCGCGTCCCGACTCACCGAGATCGACGTGGCTGCACACCTCGGCGTAGACCCCAAGACCGTTCGCCGCTGGCTCTCCGGCCAGCGGCCCTACCCCCGCCACCGCTGGGCACTGGCTGATCTCCTCCAGACCGAGGAAGACGCCCTCTGGCCTCCAAAAAGCCAGGAAGACGAAGCACACGCACCCGAGTCAGAGCACGTCCAACGTGTCTACGCACACCGCTGGCAGATACCCCGGGAAACGTGGTGGGATCTGTTCAACGAAGCAGAACAGGAGATCGGCATCCTGGTCTACAGCGGCCTGTTCATCGCCGACGACACGGGCATGTTGGAACTTCTGGGAGCACGCGCACGAGACGGGGTGAACGTCCGCATCCTCTTGGGGGACCCCGATTCTCAACCAGTGAAACGACGCGGGCAAGAGGAAAGGATCGGGGAAGCACTCGCCGCTAGAGCGAGCAATGCACTTCTGCTCTTCCGCACACTACTGAGAACAGATGAGGCGGAAATACGCATACATTCCACCACGCTCTACAATTCCATCTACCTCACAGAGAAGCGGGTGCTCGCCAACCATCACATCTACGGTCTTCCAGCTTCCCAGTCTCCGGTTTTCGAAATAGACAGCAGAATAAATTCCAGTTTTGCTGACGTCTACCTTCGAAGCTTTAATCTGATCTGGAAACAAGCGAAAACCATCTAGTCAAGATTCTCAAAGACAGGCCTCGGAGCAATCACCGACGTTCGCTTCTCGTTTATGTGCAACCATGGCGGAGCCGCAACAGAAAGCAGTTTGTGCTCGACTCCGATCAGGTTCTGCTGAGCTGCTTCATTTAGTGCATGTTCAATCTCCAAAACGCTTGCAGTAGGGTACTTTTCCAGCTGCAATTGAAGTCGCTGGCCTTTTGCCGTGGGCTTTAGATAGTATTCGGGCCTCTCATGCTTTCCCAATGTATAGATGGCCGCAGCAACAGACCAGTAGGCGTCATTAAAGAGACCCATGAAGCCGTTTGGATCCGGAAAAGCAACGATCCACATTCCATTCTTCTGATCGAATCGAACCCCCGGCTGAAGATTCGGAGCCTCCGGAACTATTCCAATTCTCAACCCCTTGCCCGGCTCGAGGAGTTTGTAGTTGCTTTTAATAGTCGTGGCTGCATACCGATAAGATTCGTCACTACCCAAGAAAAGATCCGTTTTCCAAACCTGCTTAATCCTATCCGAAAGACGCTCCTCCGCACTTTTTCCCTTAGCCGCCACCCTAACCCAAGGGCCAAACGCAAACGGCCTCCCACTTCCGTCTGGAAGAAGAACTGCCTCGTCTCCGGCCCCTTCCACTACGGCATCTAGAAAACCCAAGTACTTTGCCCTCTCATACCCAAAAAGCAAAGAGGAAGGGGAAGAATCTCTCTTGAAGACACGGGGAGAAGTTCGAGAAAGCGCATGCGAAAGCATCTCGCAAGTCCGGGGCTCTTGTCCAACAATAGCTTCATGCACGGCCCATTCAAATCCATCACCGCGCATCCCCTTGTCACGGTTTAGTCGAGCAACCTTGGCAAGCTGCCTCATCGTGACATCTTTGCGGTCGCAATTTAGATCCAGCAAGTCATCATTCGTCAACTGGTCCAACTGCGCCCTGAGGATAGATCGCGATACCGCATAAAGAGCTCTCCCATATTCATCGACTGGCTCTTTTTGCGCCAGGAATGTGACAGAGCTTCCCGATCTCTTATTTTTCGCGTTCATAAATTCCCTCCTGGGTTCGATGCCGAGTTAAGCTGTATGAGATCAAGGCGACGGCGCAAGCGCCGTCGCAGCGGCCTCCGGCCGCTGCTCGGGCTGCGGGCTGCCGCCCGGTCCCGAGCGCGGCCGACGACCGTACTACTTGGCATCATGACGCGGCCCGACGACGAACGGTTGCCGTTCAGTCGAAATCGGTTGATGACGTGCGCAGATCCCGAGGCACCCGGTAGCGGAATGCGACCGTCATGAGTGACGGTCACCAGCGCTACCGGGCACCTCGGCCCGATTCCGTGGTTGCTGCATGCGGTACATCCCGACTAGAGCTACGTGCCTCAGGTCAGGAGCTCCAGCCGGATAGTTTCCCCTACGAGCCGCCGCACCCGATGACCACTGCCTCAGCCCGCTGCCAAGGCCCCCAACCTCCTCGGGTCAGGTCGTTGACGTGCTCCTGAAGACGGCTGCCATCCCGGAGGAGGGCATCGCACTTAGGACAGAAACTGGGTCCATTCCCACTCCCCACGGGCCTGCCACCGCCCGGAGTGCACCGCAGCTTCGCGGGGACCGGCCGTTCGATCTGCACACACAAGTCAATGACCTGACGGGCGCCTCGGCAGTCCAGCCTGACCTTCACATACCTCGGGGACATAGTCCCTCCTCTTCCGAGCGCGGGCCGAAGCAACGCAGCTGCGACTCGTAGACCACTGCTCAGTACTTCTGGCACAGGGTCAACCGCTCTGTTCAGGACCGTACAGAACAGGTGTGACAATCTGTGCCTCGTTCACACAACAGGAGCAGATCTGTGCCACACACGTGCCACACGGGGCGGTCAACGGCGGGGAACCACGGGGAATCGCGGGGAGACGGGCCGCGTCAGCGCAGGCAGGAGAGTTGCGAGGTCAGCCCCCAGGAGCGTTCTCGGCTTCCCAAGCTGATAACGCGGGTTCGATTCCCGTCATCCGCTCCACGCAGCAGAAGGCCAGGTAGATCGGTGGAAACCGAACACCTGGCCTAACGCGTTTCTGGGGGTCCGTACAGGCCGCGTGCCCGCTACGTGCCCGATGCCCGGACCGCAGCACCCGCAGAGGGTGAGCTTTCGCCGTGGCTCGCACGGGTCCGGCGCAGCTCCTCGGCGGCCCTCTCCCCCAGCCGGTCCGCCAACTCCTGAGCGCGTTCGTCGCGCGCGTGGAGGTAGACCATCGCTGCCCGGGGACTGGAGTCACCGGAGCGAGCGACCAAAGCACCCTGTTCGAGCACCTCCCGTGGCGGCGGTTGCGCGAGACGTTCGTCCCGGTTGGTCTTGACGGTAGGCGTCGGCATCAGCCCACCCCCACAACCGCGGAGCGGGAGACCCCCACCCCATGCAGTCCGAACGACCGTCACTGCGGCCCCTGGTAGGGCTGATCGTCGTGTTCGCGTCACACGTCGTCCTGGTGGTGACGCCACCGTCCTTCGGCGGCAGACCGTACGGGATGACCGTCGCGTGGGCGATCATCGTGGTGTTCGCGGCCATGGTGTACCGGAAGCTGTGGGCCCGGTACCGCGCCGGTCAGGAGCGTTCTCCGTCCGAGGAGGAACTCGGGCCGTAGGCCCCCTACCCCGGAGTGGGTACGATGCCCTCCCAATCGTAGGAGGCAACGCGTATGGCACTGGTCCGCAAGGGTTCCCGCCGCATCACCGTGGACGGCACCGGCTACCGGTGGCGCGTACGGCGTCGGCCGACCTACGCACAGGCCCTCTGCGAGTCGCCCATGACCTTCGCCGTGGAACTGGCGGAGGAGCCGGGGCAGACCCTCGTGGTCGCCACCCGGCACCCGCACCCGGGATCCTGGCTGTCAGACGCCCCTCCCGTCCCCGTGACCCCGGGCGTCGTCTCCACCGCTATCCGAAACGCTCTCGCGCGGGGGTGGTCCCCGGCCTCCCCTGGATCGGCCCACCACGTGAAGCTCTAGGACCCGAACACCGCACCCGGCGCGGGCCCCGTCCAAAGGCGGCCCCTGCCGCGCGAAGCGGTTTCGCGCTGCAGGGGCCGTTTTCGGGTTCCGGGCACGCCCGCTCTCACGCCGGTGACGCGGCCCCGGACGGCGACGCGGCCGTGACGGCCGAACGCCGCCACGCCAGCGCCACCAGCCCGGCGGCCACACCCACGCACACGACCTGCCCCACCAGGCCGAAGGTGCTGTACCCGTGCACCCCGAACTGGATCATGAACCCCGCCCAGCAGTAGGTCGCCACGGCGCCCGCGACGGCGGCCAGGGGGTGGCGGACCGTCCAGCCCTCGCGGCCCGATCTGACGAGGAGCACCGCGCCCGCGGTGAGCGCCAGGACGGACATCACCGCGAGCGTGACCGCGGCGGGGACCAGCCCGTTCTCCTGGATGAGGATGAAGCCGCTGCCGCACACCAGTGCCACGGCCGCCAGGGCGAGGGGGTGGGGCACGCGGCCGTCCCGCGCGCGACCGGGTCGCAGGAGCAGTCCGCACACCACGCAGACCGCTACCAGGGCCAGCACCACGGCGACCTGCGCGGGAGAGGCGAAGAACCGGTAGGTGTAGTAGTTGCCGAACCCGAGCAGCGTGCCGCCCAGGAGGTAGACCACGACCACGGCCGCGGTGCCCGGCACCCGTAGCCAGGGCTCGCTGGCACGGGCGGGGAAGAGGAGTTCGACCAGCGCGATCGGCACCAGGATGCTCCACACGCTGTGGATGCCGACGACGTAGAACGACCACACCGGGCTGGTGCCGAGCGTGGGCATCCAGCCGTACTCCAGCAGCCCCAGCCCGAGGTACTCGCGGTTGAAGAGGGTGCCCAGCACGATGCCCTCCTCGATGAGGCCGTAGCCGACGGCCAGGGCCAGCATGGTGGGGTAGCCGCGCCCCAGTCGGCGGGCCACCTCGCGGATGAGCAGGGCGCCACCGCCGTACAGCAGGACGAGCGGGAGCAGCATGAAGGCCCACGTGGAGGGCTCGGGTGTGATGTTGCCCAGGAGGTACTCACCGACGAACGGGGAGAGCACCAGCAGGGTGAGGGGCGGGATCAGGCGCATGACGGCCTTTCACGTCGGTGAACAGGGCGGATGCCACCGAAGTTAGGAACCGGCAGCCGCCGCATCCAGTGCCGCGGGACCGATCGCGACGAACGGACCGCCCGGCGGGGCCGTTTCACGACGAAAGTCGCACCGGGCTCGACGCCTCAGCCGAACCACCGTGCGGCCATCAGGGCGAGCTGGGTGCGGTTGCCGCAGTCGAAGCGGCGCATCATCCGGGACACATGCCCCTTGATGGTGGCCTCGCTCAGATAGAGCTCACGGGCGATCCGCGCGTTGGAGGCGCCCGTGGTCAGCAGGCGCGCGATCTGGCCCTCGCGCTCCGACAGGGTCGGCGTCTCGGCCCTGTCGGGTTCGGGTGCCCGCTGTTCCCCCTCCGCTCCGGCGGGCGCCACGTCGATGCGCACGGTCAGCCGGGGTCCGGAGGCGGCGTCGGGCGCGTTGAGTCCCTGTAGTGCGACCGTGCGCAGGTCGCGTGCCTGTGCCGCGGTGGTCTCGTCGCGCGCGGCGGTCAACATGCCCTCCGCCCGCAGCGCCACCAGGAGGAGCGCCCGCCGTGCGTCCCCCGTGTCGCCCCCGGTGGGGGCCGGCGGGACGGCGGGGCGCGACAGCCTGTCCCGGCGCGCCTCGTCGAGCCGCTGGACGGTGGCCACCAGGGCGCCGCCCAGGACCGGAACGGACGAGGCGAGCAGGCTCGGCACCAGGGGGGCTCCGCCCCGCGCGGTGACGAACGCCGACACGGCCGCGGCCGCTGACAACAGCACCACACCGGTGGCCAGCTCGGTCATGCTCCGGGCCCGCCGCACCAGGTCGAGGGTGCCGAAGGCGAGCGCCAGGACGGCCCAGGGGACCGCGCCCAGCCGCAGCAGTTCGCGCAGGGTGGGTTCGAGGGCGATGCCCAGGGTCACGACCGCGACCACGCCGGGCATCACCGCGGAACGGCCGCCGAGCCGCCAGCCCAGCGCGGTGGCGCCCAGCTGCACGAGGGTCGAGGCCAGGACGACGGTGGCGGCGTGGGGCGCGATCAGCAGGCCCGCCGCCCCGCCGAGCAGGGCGGCGGCGGCCAGCACGAGGGCGGGCAGGCCGGTTTCCCATCGGCTAGGGGCGGTCACGGGTCCGATACTAGGGCGGGTCCGCGGCGGAACGCGGGGCCGTCCCCGCCTCCGCCGGGCGACGCCCCGGCAGCGCGACGCGGCGCGTCAAGGGGCCGTCCCCCGTCCCCGGCCCCCACCGCGCGGCGTTCCGCGAGCGCGAACGGGTCGGCGCCTCGGACGCGGCCTGCCCCGACCGCGCCCGAGGCGCCGGCCCCCGACGGTCCCCGCGCGGGACGCGTCCCGCGGCCGTCAGTCCTCGGCGCGCACGTCCACGGCCTCGCCCGCGGCGTCGAGGATGACGTCGTACTCCTGGCCGTCGGCGCCGCGCACCTCGGCCTCCCAGCCGTCCCAGCCGTCCTCGTCCTGGCGCTCGACGTCCACGGTGGTCGCGCCCTCGCCGACGGCGGCGGCGGCGTTGGCGGAGACCGTCTCGCGGTCGGCCGCGGCCTGCTCACCGGTGCTCTGCCAGGGGGCGGGGGCCCCGTCGGTGTCGCGGAAGGCCGTGCCGTTGACGGTGAACACGTCGGCGTCGTCGCGGTCCTCGCCCTCGTCGTCATCGTCGTCCTCGTAGCGCACGCCCAGGGTGACCTCGGTGCCCTCCAGGCCGCGCAGCTCGTCCAGGAGCGGCTCGACGGTGCCGTTGCCGTCGAAGTCCTCCAGTTCGGGGTTGGTCAGCAGCCACTCCTCCGGGCCGAAGTCGACCTCGACCCCGGACACGGACCAGTCGTCGACGTCGTCCCCGGCGCGCAGCTCGCCCACGAGCTGCTCCAGCCCGTCGACGGTCCGGGTCGAGGGCCCGCTCCGCTGGGACTGCTCGTTCCCGTCCGTCTCGGAGTCGGCCCCGGCGGTGACGCCGGTGAGCGCGATCGGGGCCACCTGCCGCTCGGGGTCGCCGGCGACCAGGTAGCCGACCGTGCCCACGGCCAGCAGCCCGGCGGCCGCGGCGGAGGAGAGGATGATGATGGTCTTGGTCTGCATCGAGGATCCCTTGCTCACATGCTCGAAGGTCTGTGTACCACCCAGCATGCGGCGGCGCGATGATGGCGGCATGAGGTCCACATGAGGGTCTTCTTCATGTTGCGCTCAGGGACGGTTCAGCGGCCTCCGCCACGGTGGGAGGCGGCACGGGGAAACGGGGAGGGGCACGGCCTTGGCGATTCTGGTGGTGGAGGACGAGGAGGGGATCGTCTCCTTCGTGCGGCGCGGGCTGGAGACGGCCGGATACCAGGTGCTCACCGCGGCCGACGGGATCGACGGGCTGACGATGGCCCTGTCGTCGGACGTCGACCTCGTCGTGCTGGACCTGGGGCTGCCGGGGATTCCGGGTGAGGAGGTGCTGCGGCGGCTGCGCGCGCGCCGCCCCTCGGTGCCGGTGATCGTGCTCACCGCCAAGGACGCCGTGAGCGACCGGGTCGCCAACCTCGACGCCGGGGCCGACGACTACATGGTCAAGCCGTTCAGCGTGAGCGAGCTGCTGGCCCGCGTGCGGGCCCGGCTGCGCGGCGGCGGCCAGGAACGCGGCGACGTGCTGGCCGCGGGCGGTGTGGTGCTCGACCTCGGGGCGCGCACCGCCTCGGTGGAGGGTCGCACCGTCAACCTGTCGGCGCGTGAGTTCGCGCTGCTGGAGGTGCTCATCCGCCATCCGACGCAGGTCTTCTCCCGGCCCCAGCTGCTGGACCGGGTCTGGGGCTACGACTTCGACGGCGCCTCCAACGTGGTGGAGGTCTACGTCAGCCAGCTGCGCCGCAAGCTCGGCGGCGAGCGCATCCAGACGGTCCGCGGCGCCGGGTACCGGCTCGGGGACGGCGCACGGTGAGCCTCACCGGCCGGGTGGTCCTGCGGTCGCTGCTGGTCATGGCCCTGGTCATCGGCGGCGTCGCCCTGCTCACCTACGAACTGGTGCGGGTGTCGGGCCTGGCCGACATCGACCACCTGCTGCGCCAGGAGTCGGCGCTGGTCGGCGACGCCCTCGACGGGCGGCTGCCCGCCGCCGCCGGGCTCGACGGCGTGGTCTCGGGCCCGGAGGCCGAGCGCGCCGCCCGCCAGGCGCTCGCCGTACGCCCCAGCGGAGCCCGCCACGTGACGCTGGTGACCGTCAACGACGTGCGGTTGCAGAGCACCGGGGGCCCCTCGCGCGTCGCGGGCCTCATGCGCGGCGGCGACGCCCCCGAGCCCGAACCCGGGACCCTGCGCACGCTCGACACCGACGCGGGCCCGCTCCGGGTGCTCGACACCCGGGTCGTGGACGACGCCGGTGACACCCTGGCCGTCGTCACCGTCGCCGCTCCGCTCGACTCCACCCGGGACGCGGCGGCCACCGTCCTGCTGTGGGCCGGTCTCGCCGGGGCGATCGGCGTGGTCGGCGGAGGGGTCGTGCTGTGGCTGGTCGTGCGGCGCACCCTGGGCCCCGTGCGGGAGGTGTCCGACGCCGCCAAGGCGATCTCGCCGGCCGACCTTGCCACCCGCGTCCCGGTGCCCGCCACCCGCGACGAGATCGCCGAACTGGCCACCGAGATCAACCAGATGCTGACCCGCATCGAGCAGGCCGACAGCAACCGGCGCCGGTACCTGGCCGCGATCTCCCACGAGGTGCGCACCCCCCTCTCCGTCGCCGAGGGGCACCTGGAACTGCTGGGCACCGCGGAGGCGGCGGTGGTGCGCGCCGAACTCGACCGCCTGCGCCGCGTGCTGGAGGACCTCATGGCGGTGGCCCGCGGCGGTGACGAGATGGACGTCCGCGTCGAGGCCGTGTTCCTGCCCGACCTGTTCCACGACGTGCGGGCCCGGCTCGACGCCCTGCCGCACGCCGACGCCGTCACCCTGGAGGAGCCGCCGCCGGACGTCCTGCTCGGCGACCAGTCACGCCTGGAGCAGTGCCTGGCCAACCTCACCGCCAACGCCGTCGACCACAACCCGCCCGGCACCCGCGCCACCGTGACCGCCCGCGGAGGCGAGGACACGATCACCCTCACCGTGGCCGACGACGGCCCGGGGATCAGCGCCGAGGTGCTCCCCCACGTGTTCGAACCGTTCGTCACCACGCGCACCACCGGGTCGGGGCGCACCTCGGGGCTCGGCCTGTCGGTCGTGCGCTCCCTGGTCGAGGCCCAGGGCGGTGGGGTGGGCATCGACAGCGGCCCCTCCGGCACCGTCGTCACGATCACCCTCCCGCGTGCCACGCCCTGACCGGTCTCGCACGGGGCCGGGACCGCGCGTCCGGCGACCCGGGGCGCGTTCGCCGTCCACACGGGCCCTCGGGTGGAATTCCCCTTCGCCGCGAACCCTTCACCGCGAGGGGCGAAAACAGGAAATCCCCCGGAAAGGAAGAGCGCTTTCCGGCGCGGACGCCCCCTCCGCTCCGGCGCGCGGGTCCCACTGGCGCACACCCCGTGGGGAGGCCGTAATCCCCACCTTCCGTGATAGTCTCGTAATATCGCCGCAACGCCCCTCACCTGCGCGTACGCCCGTCACGGGCACCTGACCCGACCGTGGCCAAGTTTTGGGCGGGCCTTGGGGGGCAGTGCGATATGGCAGGAGGTGCTCCGATGGAGACCGGAATAATTGTCATCATCGCCTTAGTGGTGGTGGTCGTCATCGCCGGAGGAATCGCGATCGCCGCGCGGTCCTCGATCCTTCCGGCCCGGCGCACCGCCCGGCTGAAGAAGCGTTTCGGCGCCGAGTACGACCGCGCCGTGGAGGTCCACGGCAACAGGACGGCCGCCGAAAACAACCTGTCCGAGAGGCTTCGCCGCCGCGACAACATGAGGCTCCGCGAGCTGAGCGACCAGCAGCGCGTGGCGCACACCGAGACGTGGGCCGCGGTGCAGCAGGAGTTCGTCGACGACCCCGTCCGCGCCGTCCGCGACGCCCGCGGACTGGTGGAGGCCATCATGGCGGACCGGGGCTACCCCGGCCCCGCGTCCGCGGCCGACAGTGAAGCGGCCTTCGACCAGCGCCTGGACGACCTGTCGGTGGACCACTCCGCCGCGGTCACCGGGTTCCGCCGCGCGCACGCCACCGGGCGCCCCGCCGAGGCGGGGCAGAGCGGCACCGAGCACCTGCGCGAGGAACTGGTGTCCTACCGCGATCTGGTGGAGTCCCTGCTGGGCGGCCTGCCGACGGCCGACGGCACGACGAACCGGAGCCCGGGCGCGGGGCGGACCGCTGTCGACCACACCGCTCCGGCCGCGGGCACGGAGCGCACCGCTGCGGAGCGGCCGCGCCGGGAGAGGGGACCGGAGGCGGGTCTGTGACCGGCCCCGGCGGCTTCGCCGCGAGGAACCGACGACACGAGGAGGCGGACATGGTGGAACGCGTACCCGGCCCCGGCACGAGCCGGGAGACCGAATCGGACCAGTACCGGGCGCGGACGCCCGGAACCGGGACCGGCCCCCGTACCGCGGAGCCGGTGACCGTCGACGCTGAGGTGAACGATCCCGGACGCGGGACCGGCCCCGCCGGACACGCCAGGCCTGGCGGACGCGGAACCGCGCCGGGCCGGGCGCCGGAGCAGCCGGGCGCCGGAGCGGACCGCCCGGACGCGGCGGACGGGCCCCGGGCGCGGGGCGCGAAGCTGGAACGCGTCCGGGAGCGCTGGAACGCGACGCAGGGCAAGTTCGTCGACGACCCCCACGGCGCCGTGCGCGAGGCCGACGCGCTGGCGGCGGAGGTCGCCGACGCCGTGGTCGCGGAGATCGAGGAGCGCCGCTCCGCGCTGCGCTCCGCGTGGAACGAGGGAGAGGGCACGGACACCGAGTCGCTCCGGGTGGCCCTGCGCGACTACCGCTCCTTCGTGGAGCACCTGGTCAACACCAACACCTGACGGCGTGCGGACGCCGCGAGCCGTTCCGGGAGGGGCCGCCCACCGCCGAGCGCGGGGGCGGCCCCTCCCGTCGCGCGTCCGCCACTCGCCCCCCTCGACGGGGACCCGTGCGCGGGCCCGCGTCCCCCGGCCGGAGCCCGGGCGGACCCCACCGGAAGCGGTCAGCGGCGGTCGGCTCATCCGGCGACGAGCTTGTCGACCGCCGCCTCGGCCTCGGCGAACAGCCTCCGGTAGTGGCGCTCCCTGGCCTCACCGGACAGGCCCTGGGCCTCGCTGTCGAACAGCGCGGCCGTGTGGACGTCGAAGACCCCGCAGTACTCCGAGATCCCCCGGCGCAGGGGTCCGTCGAGCATGTCGAGTACCAGGTCCGCGTTCTGCTCCCCCTCGGCCAGCCCCGCCAGGCCCAGCCACAGCATCCGCTTCCCCGCCATGGGGGACCTGCTGCGGCCGTACGTGAGGCCGTAGTTCCACACGCGGTCGATCCAGCCCTTGAGCAGGGCCGGCAGCCCGAACCACCACACGGGGAAGACGGGGACGATGAGTTCGGCGGCGTGGACGCGGAGGATGTGGGCGTGCACCTCGTCGGAGTAGACCTTGTCCCGGTTGCCGTAGTCGGGTTCGTCGGCCTCGCTGTTGCGGGGGTCGAACCCCTCGGCGTGCAGGTCGAGCAGGTCGACGCGGTACCCGGACGCCTCCAGGCGCGCCGCGGCACGTGCGGCCACGGCGGCGGTCAGGGAGTCCGGGCGGTGGTGGGCGACCACGACCAGCGCGGTGCGTGCGGTCGGCGTGAGGGGCTCGGAGGTCTCGGCGGCTGCGAAGGGCTCTCGGTTCATGGATCCAGTACAGACCAGCGGACGTGGACGTTCCATAACCGAAAAGCTGCGTTTCTTTGGCGTTCGTCTACACTCGCTCCCATGGACCCTTTGAGCGACATGCTCAGCGGCATCCGCTCCGCTGGAGCCTCCGTCAGCCAGGCCTCGCTGGAACCGCCCTGGACGATCCGCTTCACCGGCGGCGCGCCGCTGACCATGCTGACGGTGATCAGCGGCGGCGGTTCGGTGGTCATGTCCGACGGGACGGCCCTGGCGATCAGCGCGGGCGACACCGCGCTCGTGCGCGGCCCCGACCCCTTCCACCTCGCGGACAGCCCCGCCTCGCCGCGCCGTCCCCACCGGGACCAGGAGATCGACTGCCTCGACCCGGCCCCGGGGTGCGGGCCGGTCAGTGCTCACGCGGTCGGCCTTCCCCGGTTTGACGGCCTCCGGGACGGCGGCCCCGGCGGCGGACTCCCCGCCGGGCTCCCGAACGGCGGGACCCGGGACGGCGGCCTCGCCGACGGGGCTCCCGAGGGCGCCACCACCCTCCTCGTCGCCGCCTACCGGGCCACCCGGAGCCGCCACGAGCGGCTGCTGCGCACCCTGCCGCGCACGCTGGTCCTCACCGAGGACGCCGAGAGCGTCTTCTGGCTCGAAGCGGCGAGGGACGCCCTGTCCCGGCGGCACCTCCCGGGCGGCCAGGCCCTGGTCGACCGCGTCGTGGACATGGGGCTGGTGTGCAGCCTGGCCTGCTGGTTCGAGCAGGAGGGCGCCGACGCCCCCGCCTGGTACCGGGGGGCCGTGGACCCGGTGACCGGGCCCGCTCTGGAGGCCGTCCACCGGCGTCCGCACGAGCCCTGGACGGTGGGCGCGCTGGCCGCCCGGGCGGGCGTGTCGCGCGCGCTGTTCGCCAAGCGCTTCACCGAGGTCGTGGGCCAGTCGCCCCTGGGCTACCTGACCGAGTGGCGGATGTACACCGCCGAGGAGCTGCTGGCGGACCCCGACCTGAGCGTGGCGAAGGTGGCCGGGGCCGTGGGCTACGCCGACCCCTCCTCGTTCAGCACGGCCTTCAAACGGCTGAGGGGGCTGAGCCCGCGCGAGTTCCGCCTGCGGAACCTGCTGACCGGGACCGGCACCGCCCCTGGAACCGGCGCCGGGTCCAGCCCCTGATCCGGGCCCGGGCCGGAACCCGCTTCCGGTTCCGATCCGGAATCCGGACCGGCCCCGAGGACCCCGTCCGCCCCGGACGCCGCACCGGTCCCGGGACCACCCACGAACCGGGAAGCACACCCGAGCCAGGAGCCGCACCCGGCCCGGGGGCGCGACCGCTCCCCGGGCCGGACGGCCTCAGCCCCAGACGACGGGGAGCGCGGCCCGACCGCTCGCCACGATGGACGGGGCCTGCTCCACCTCCGCCCCCTCGGCCAGGCGCAGGTCCGGGAAGCGCGTGAAGAGCGCCTCCAGCGCGGTCACGCCCTCCAGCCGGGCCAGCCCCGCGCCCAGGCAGAAGTGCGGACCATGCGAGAAGGCCAGGTGCCCCCGCTGCTCCCTCCGCAGGTCGAAGGCGTGCGCGTCCTCGCCGTGGCGCCCGGGGTCGCGCCCCGCCGCGCCGAAGCCCATGAGCAGAGCCTCCCCCGCGGGCACGCGCGTGCCCGCCAGGGTGACGTCCTCGGCCGTGTAGCGCAGCGGCAGGTACTGGATGCTGGCGTCCCAGCGCAGGGTCTCCTCGACCGCGTCGGCCCAGGAGGCGCCGCCGGACCGCACCAGCTCCAGCTGGTCCCGGTGGGTGAGCAGCGCGTGCACGGCGTTGGTGATGAGGTTCATCGTGGTCTCGTAGCCCGCGCCGATCATGAGGATCAGCGTCCACACCAGTTCGGTGTGGGAGAGCCGCTCGTCGCCCTCGGCCCGCGCCTGGAGCAGCGCGCTGGTGAGGTCGTCGCCCGGCTCGCGGGACTTGCGCTCGGCCAGCTCCGCCAGGAAGGCCTGCATGTCGGCGTTGGTCTGTGCCGCCACCTCCGGGGTGGTGGTCGCGTCGAAGACCCGGTGCATCAGGGTGTGCAGGGTGCCGCGGTGCTCCGCCCCGACCCCGAAGAGCTCGGAGATGACCGTCATGGGCAGCGGCAGCGACAGCGCCGCCTTGAGGTCCACCGGTCCCGGCCCGGCGGCCGCGAGGCCGTCGAGCAGTTCGGCGGTGATCTCGGTGATCCTCGGGCGCAGCTCCTCCACCCGGCGCGGGGTGAACGCCTGCGAGACCAGGGTCCGCAGGCGCCGGTGGCGGTCGCCGTCCGCGGTGAGCATGTTGTCCGGGGCCACCCAGGAGATCAGCGGCCAGTCCATGGGGATCTCGCCCTGCGCCCACGCCCGCCAGTGCCGCGCCTCCTTGCGCACGCCGGGATGGGCGAGGGCCTCCATGATGACGTCGTGGCCGGTCAGCGCCCGAACAACCACGCCACCAGTGATCTCAACCTCGACGACGGGGCCGCGGTCGCGGAGTCCGGCTGTCTGTCGGTGGAGGTCGTAGGGGTGGAGGACGGGGATGTCTGCTGCCATGGCGGTGTTCCCTTCGGGGAGTCGGGCGGAAATTCCACGGGGAGTTCGGCCAGGGCCCGCGCGAACGGGGAGACGCGCCAGCGCGGGGCCGGATCGGTCACGCGCAGGCCGCGCAGGCGCCTGGTGAGGACCTCCACGCCGACCTGGGCCATGGCCTGGGCGAACCCGTGGGCCGGGCAGCGGTGCGGGCCGACCCCGAAGGCCAGGTGGGCGCGGGTGACGTGCTCGATGTCGGGTCCGTTCTCGGCCATCGCGCTGTGGGCCGCGGCGTAGCCGAGGAGGATGGGCTCGCCCTTGCGGATGACCCGCCCGCCGCTGATCTCGACGTCGCGCACCGGGTAGAGGACCGGGTAGTTGGTGATGGGCGGCTCGCGCCACAGGACCTGCTCGACCACCTCGTCGATCCCGACGAGGGCGCCGTTGAGGGCCCGGCTCACCTCGGGGTCGGTGAGGATCGTGTGCGTGGCGGCCGTGATGAGGTTGGCGGTCGGCTCGGCGCCGGCGCCGATGGTCACGACGAGCTGGTGCAGCATCTCCTCGTCGGTGAGCCCCGCCCGGTGCTGGAGCAGCCAGGTGGTGATGTCCTCGCCCGGCGACGCGTGCTTGTGCGAGATGGCGTCGGACAGGGCGCGCTCGTACTCGGCGTTGGCGCGCACGACGTCGTTGCCGTCCCACAGGTCCACGAGCGAGGTCAGGACGCGCTCGCCGATGTCGCGCGAGAAGCCGAACAGGTCGCAGAGCACCAGCAGCGGCAGCAGGCGGGCGTACTCGGACACCAGCTCCGCGCTGCCGCGTTCGACGAAGGCGTCGATGAGGCTGTCGGCGTGGCGGCGGGTGCTCTCGCCGACACGGCTCTCGGGCACTCGGCCCAGGGAGTCGACCACCGACCGCTTGAGGCGGGCGTGGGCGTCGTCGTCGGCGAAGAGCAGGTTGGGGCGGTAGGCCATCATCGCGGCCACGGGGGCGTCGTCGGGGACGCGCCCCTCGGACCAGTCGAGCCAGAGCCGGGAGTCGCGCCGGAAGGTGCGGCTGTCCCTGCACCAGGCCGTGATGAGGGCGTAGTCGGCGACCACCCAGGCGCTGATCCCTGGGGAGATCTCGGCGGGGAAGACGGAGCCGTGTTCCTCGGCCATCCGCGCGTAGACGTCGTGCGGGCCGGCGTGGAACTCGGGGGCGTGGAGTTCGGCGTAGGGGCAGCGGGAAGCCAACGTTTTCCTGTTCTACAGGGGGGTTCGAGAGCCGCGCCAGTCTAGTACCGCGACATGTCCGTTGTTCCTTCCGTCCCATCCGTTCCACCCCCGCGGAACGGAGGTGGCGCCCGCCCTCCTCCCGGAGTCCCGGAGGTGCCCGGTCAGCGGCGCGAGTTGTAGCATCGTGGCCGGATTCCTCCCCCCTCCAACCCGCTCCTCCGGTCCCGGCGAAGGCCGCGCGGCGGGGCTTCCTCGACACACACGGGAACGGACGTTCATGGACGCTGAAGACACCCAGGTCATGACCAGGACGGGTGAGTTCACCAGCACCACCCTGAGCTGGGAGACCTCGGTCCGGGGTCGGGTCGCGGCGGCGGTCGACCGCCTCTCCGGGCCGCTGTCCGACCTGCTAGAGCGCGACGCCAACGACGGCGACACCCGCATGCTCGTCGCCGACTTCTTCAGCGTCGGCCTGAACTTCAGCAAGTACCAGGACATGACCACCCAGTACCGGACCAGCGGGGACTCGATCGACTACGCGATCGTGCTGGACGGCAAGCTGTTCGCGCCGGTGGAGGTGCGCCGGGTGGGCCAGGAGCTCGACCAGCGCAACATCCAGATGTCCCGGCGCCTGGCCGTCGAGGAGGGCGCCGAGTGGGTGATCCTCACCAACGGCCGCCTCTGGAAGGTCTACCACCTGCGTCCCGACGCGGGCGGCGGCAGCCGGCCGGTGGAGGTCATCGACGTCGACCTCACCGACGCCGACGCCTACCAGCACAACATCGACGCCCTGTTCCACATCACCCGCGAGGCCGTCGACCGCGGTCGGCTGGACACCCTGCGCGGGTGGAAGGAGGCCGTCGAGGCGGCCCCCGTCGCCGAGGTGCTGCGCAGCGACGCCGTGGTGGAGGCGGTCCGCGCGCAGCTGCGCGCCGCCACGGGCCACCTGGGGCACACGGGCGACGCCGATGAAGTGCGCCGCGCCCTGGTCGAGGGGGTCATCGCACCGGGTCTGCTCAAGGACTGACGCCGGTGGCGGGCCCGGCTCCCCCGGGGGGCCGGGCCCGCCCGCGTTCACCCCGCCCCGCTGTTCACCGGCTTCACTCCGGACTGCTTTCGCCTCCTCCGCCGCCCGCTGGTTCGCGCGTTTGCCCCCATTGACAGCTGTGATACGCGACACAACAATGGTCATACTATTGGGAGCGCTCCCAGTGCTTCCGGCCGCTTACCCCCCAGCGGAAGGACCCCCCGTTGAGTCCGGCACGAAGAAACCGCGCGGCGGCGCTCGGCGCCGCAGCCGCGCTCGGCACGAGCCTCCTCGTCGCCTCCCCCGCCCAGGCCGACGACGAACCGGTCGAGCAGATCACCAACGGCGACTTCTCCGACGGCACCACCGGCTGGTGGGCGACCGAGGGGATCGACCTCGCCGTCAGCGAGGACGGAGCCCTGTGCGTCGCGGTCCCCGGCGGCACCAGCGACCCGTGGGACCAGATCGTCGGCCAGAACGACATCCCCCTCGTGGCGGGGGAGTCCTACTCCCTCACGTTCACCGCCTCCGGCGCCGACGGCCTGCCCGTCCGCGCGCTGGTCCAGGAGCCCGTCGACCCCTGGCGCACCGAACTGGACGAGCGCCCCGTGCTCACGCCGACGGCGACCGGGTACGAGTACGTCTTCACCGCGTCGGCCGAGATGGCCGACGCCCAGCTCGCCTTCCAGATCGGCGGGGCCGAGGAGGACTGGACGTTCTGCCTGGACGACGTGTCGCTGCTCGGCGGCGCCGAACCCCCGGTCCACGAACCCGACACCGGCCCGCGCGTCCGCGTCAACCAGGTCGGCTACCTCCCGCAGGGCCCCAAGAACGCCACCGTGGTCACCGACGCCGAGGAGGCCCTGCCCTGGCGGCTGGCCGACGCCGGGGGCGCGGTCGTGGCCGAGGGCGACACCGTGCCGTACGGCCTGGACGAGTCCTCCGGGCAGAACGTGCACACCGTCGACTTCAGCGGCTTCACCGGGACGGGCGAGGGCTACACCCTGACCGCCGACGGCGAGACCAGCCACCCCTTCGGCATCACCGCCGACCCCTACGCCGCCCTGGCCACGGACGCCCTGGACTTCTACTACACCCAGCGCAGCGGTGTCGAGATCCTCGACGAACTCGCCCCCGGGTACGGGCGCGAGGCCGGGCACGCGGGCGTGGAGCCCAACCAGGGCGACACCGACGTCACCTGCCACCCCTCCGCCCCGTGCGACTACTCGCTCGACGTGTCCGGCGGCTGGTACGACGCGGGCGACCACGGCAAGTACGTGGTGAACGGCGGCATCTCCGTCCACCAGCTGATGAGCGTCTACGAGCGCGCGCACACCGCGCCCACCGGCGACCCCGCCCGGGTCGCCGACTCCACCCTGTCCGTCCCCGAGCGGGACAACGGCGTGCCCGACGTCCTGGACGAGGCCCGCTGGGAGATGGAGTTCCTGCTGTCCATGCGGGTCCCCGAGGGCGAGGAACTCGCGGGGATGGCCCACCACAAGGTCCACGACGAGCGCTGGACCGGCCTGCCCCTGCTCCCCTCCGAGGACCCCCAACCCCGCTACCTGCACCCGCCGTCGACGGCGGCCACGCTGAACCTGGCCGCGACCGCCGCCCAGTGCTCCCGCGTGTTCGCCCCCTACGACGCCGACTTCGCCGCGACCTGCTTGGAGGCGGCCGAGACCGCCTGGGACGCCGCGGTGGCCGAACCCGAGCGCTACGCGACCGTCGGCGGCGAGGGCGGCGGCGCCTACGACGACGACAACGTGGCCGACGAGTTCTACTGGGCCGCCGCGGAGCTGTACCTGGCCACCGGGCACGGGGACTACGAGGAGGCGGTGGTCTCGTCCGAGCTGCACACCGCAGACGTGTTCACCTCCGCCGGGTTCGACTGGCGCTGGACCGCCCCCCTGGGCCGCCTCCAGCTCGCCACCGTGCCGAGCGGGCTCGACGGGCGCGACGAGGTCCGCGCCTCCGTCGTGGAGGGGGCCGAGCAGTACCTGGCCGACGTCTCGGAGCACCCCTACGGGCTGGCCTACGACCCCGAGGGCGGGGTCTTCGCCTGGGGCTCCAACAACCTCGTGCTCAACAACATGGTGGTGATGGCCAGCGCCTACGACATCGGCGGTGACACGCGCTTCCGCGACGCGGTCCTGGAGGGCATGGACTACGTCCTGGGACGCAACGCCCTCAACCAGTCGTACGTGACCGGGTACGGCGAGAACGACGCGGTCAACCAGCACAGCCGCTGGTACGCCCACCAACTCGACCCGCGCCTGCCCAACCCGCCCGAGGGCACCCTGTCCGGCGGGCCCAACTCCGACACCGGCACCTGGGACCCGGTCGCCCAGTCCAACCTGGACGGGTGCGCCCCCCAGTTCTGCTACATCGACCACATCGACTCGTGGGCGACCAACGAGCTGACCATCAACTGGAACTCCACGCTGGCCTGGGTGTCCGGGTTCGTCGCCGACCAGGGCGACGCCTCCCCGCCCGCCGGGTCCTCCTGCGAGGTGGACTACGTGGTCCACGGCGAGTGGCACGACCGCTTCAACACCCAGGTGACCGTCCGCAACACGGGCGAGGAGCCCGTGAACGGCTGGGAGCTGGTGTGGTCCTTCCCCGGCGGCCAGACCGTGGAGCGCCACTGGAGCAGCGCCCTGGAGCAGGCCGGGCACGCGGTGACCGCCGTGAACGCGGACTGGAACGGGACCATCGAGCCCGGCGACGAGGTGACGTTCGGCTTCATCGGCACCCTGGCGTCCGGGGCGAACGCCGTGCCCGCGAGGTTCGCCCTCAACGGTTCGGTCTGCAGCTGACCCGTGGGCGGGGCGACGACGGCGCGCCCGCCCACGCCGTAGGACCCCCTTGGAGGACGGGGCCCCTCAGGAGAGCGTGGGGCCCCGTCCGTATGTCCGGGGAGGGGAGGTCGGTTCGGCGCCGGCGGAAGGGGCGGCGTCCTGCGGTCAGCGCTGCCAGCGCGCCTGGCAGAAGCAGTAGGCGCCGTAGAGGGCCACGCCCAGGGCCACGGCCACCAGCGCCCAGGGCCCGGCCGGGGTCTGGGAGAAGGCCCGCAGTGCGCCGTCCAGCCCGACCGCCTGGTCCTTGTCGAAGGTGATCGCGGCCTGGAGGAAGAAGACGCCGACGGCGGCCAGGACCAGGCCCTGGGTGCCGATGCCGAGCACGCCGACGGTGACGACGGCCCTGCGCCGGCGCGGCGTGAGCGCGCCGAGCGCCAGCTCCTGCGTGAAGCGGCGGGTCACCGCCTTCCAGATCTGGTACAGGCCCACGGCGATCACGCCGCAGCCCACCGCGCCGACGGCGAACCTGCCGAAGGGCAGCGCCATGACCTGTGCCGTCAGCGCCTCCGACTGACTGTCCTGGGACTGAGGCGAGCCCTGTCCCAGCAGGAAGCCCGCGATGCTGGAGGCCAGCACCGCGTAGACCACCGCGCGGGCCCCGGAGGCGATGCGCTTGGTGGCCCTCTCCAGTCCCACGGCGGCGTAGACCGCCTGCCACACGGTGAGCCCCACCAGCCCCGCCGCCGCGACCCAGAGCAGCAGCATGCCGCCGGTGTTCTGGGCGACGAGCTGGAGGGCGCCGCTGTTGCTGGCCTCCTCGCCGCCGCTGTCGCCGAAGGCGATGCGCAGGGCGAGGTAGCCGATGATGAGGTAGAGCAGGCCCGTGGCGGCGAAGCCCACGCCCGCGAGCCTGCGCAGCCAGGTGCTGTGGGCCGCCTGGCGTCCCGCGCGTCGGCCCGCCGCCCGGGCGTCCTTCGCGGAGCGCCGCGCCTTACCTGGCAAGTCTGAGGAGGACATGTCCGGCCCGTGCCCGCGAGGAGTGCGCGAAAACGGATGTTTACCGTTAATACTCCCTTTTGTGCTGTTCAGCGACGTGGAATCCCTCCGGGACGCCCGTGCGGGACGACGGGTTGGCTCGCGGCGTTCCGGGCGCGCCGACACGAACGCGGAACGCCGGGACCCGGGAGAGACAGCGCGGAACAGCGCGGACCGGCCCGGGACGGCACGGACGCGGGGGCACGCCTGGAACGCCGGATCCCGCCCGGGCGCGCGGGCACGCACACCGGTGGGCGGGGCGGACGCAGCGCCTACTCCAGCGGCACCCGCAGGATCCTGTCGCCTCCCCCGGTCGGTTCCCCGACCCCGTCGAGGTTGCTGGTGGCCAGCCACAGCGCGTCGCCGCCGGGGGCGGTCACCACCGTGCGCAGGCGGCCGTACTCCCCCTGGTAGTGGTCCACGGGCTCGCCCACGCCGCCGTCACCGGCGAGCGGCACCTCCCACAGGCGTTCGCCGCGCAGCGCCGCGACCCACAGGGAACCGCCCGCGACCGCCGCGCCGCTGGGCGAGGCCTCCGCGGGCCTCCACGTCAGCAGGGGGTCGACGTACTCGTCGCCTCCCCCGGCGCCCTCCACCTCGGGCCAGCCGTAGTTGCCGCCCGGTTCGATCAGGTTGACCTCGTCGAACTCGTTCTGCCCGAACTCGGTGGCGTACAGGTTCCCCTCGTCGTCCCACGCCAGTCCCTGGACGTTGCGGTGGCCGTAGCTGTAGACCGGGTTGCCGAAGGGGTTGTCCGGCGCCGGGTCCCCGTCGGCGGTGATCCGCAGGATCTTGCCGCCCAGCGAGCCGGTGTCCTGGGACAGGCCCCGCTGGCCCGCGTCCCCGGTGCCGACGTACAGCAGGCCGTCGGGGCCGAACTCGATCCGGCCGCCGTTGTGGTACGAGGCGGAGGGGATGCCGTCGAGGACGACCCCGGTGTCCCCGAAGCCTCCGCCGTCGGGGTCGTACTCCAGTCGGATGATCCGGTTGTCGGAGGCCGCGGTGTGGTAGGCGTACACGTACGGTTCCCCGGGGAAGTCCGGGTCCACGGCCAGCCCCAGCAGACCGCCCTCACCGTTCGGCGCGGCCCCCTCGACGGTGCCGACGTCGGTGACCGAGCCGTCGGGGGACACGCGGACGACCTCCGCCGAGTCGCGCTGGGCGACCAGGGCCGAGCCGTCGGGGAGGAAGGCCAGCCCCCACGGCGCCTCCAGGCCCGCGGCGACCTCTTCGGGCCGGCCGGGGTCGGCACCGGCGCCGCCGTCACGTCCGCCCGGCTCCCGCTGGCCGTCCGTTCCGCCGGCCCCGTTCCCCTCCGCGCCGGTGGTCCCCCGGGCGCCGCACCCGGCGAGGAGGACGAGGGCGCCCAGGACGGCGGCGGTACGGAGCGCCGCGCTCGCGCGCGCTGAAGGTTCCATGCCGGTTCCCTTCCCCCCGGCACCGCCGTTGTCACCCCGCCGTAGCGCCCGGCATCCCCTCCTCGCTGTTCGCATGCCCCTCCCGCAACTCCTCGAACAGTCGCTCCAGGTCGGTGAGGAGTGCGCTGTGCACGGGCCAGCGTTCGGAGTCCCAGTCCTGGCTCATGCGCTCCCGCGCCCGGTCGATGCGCCGGAGCCCCTCCTCCAGGCAGGAGTCGAGGTCCGCGGAGACGGTGTCTCGCTCGGGTTCCCCGGCCTGGTGGACGGCGTCGAAGGCGTCCGCCGCCGCGTCCAGGAGCGGGGCGAACTCGCGGAGGAAGGCGTCGCTCGGCTCGGGGAAGCGCGACCGGCCTCCGCTGGAGGCACGGAGGGTGCGGATGAGGGACTGGAGGTGGCGCGCGGACCTGCCCAGGGCGAGGATCCAGCCGTAGTAGGCCTTCGGCGCCCTCTTCGGCGAGGGCCCGGTCAGGAGTCGCCGCGGGTTCAGGCGCGCCCGGTACTCCTGCTGGGAGACCGACTCCCGGGCGTTGCGCTCGGTGTTGTCGAACCCCTGCGCGACCCGCGTCCAGTAGCCGACGTCTCCGAGCCCCTCGCCGCCCCCGCGGAGCGCCTCGGCCATCTCCCGGCTGAGGTCGCGCAGACCGTCCGCGAAGTCGAAAACGGCGCTCTCGGCGTCGCGGAAGCGGACGGCGGGCGCGAAGACCGTGTTCGTCACGACCGCGGCCCCGGCCCCCACCAGCACCATGAGCAGCAGCGTTCCGAGGTCCACGGGGCTGCCCGCGGTACCCCCCGCGAGCGCGAACGACGCCACCACGGGTATCTGCTTGCCCTGGTCGCCGAAGACCGTGAACTGCCCCGCGACCATCGCGACGAGCACGGCCAGCGCGAAGAACCACACGTTGAGCCCGACGGTGAGCCCGGTCAGACCCGCGATCAGGGCGCCGAGGAAGACCGCGGGGACGTAGCGCAGGGACTGGAGCACCGACCCGTACACGCTGGGGCGCACCACCAGGAGGGCGGAGAAGGGGGCGAAGCCGACCTGGGCGGAGTCCACCATGAGCGCGCCCAGGGCCCAGGCTCCGGTGGAGGCGATGACGCACTTGGCGATGATGACCGCGGTCTCGCGCTCGTAGCCGCGCCGCTCGACGATCCGGCGCAGCACCTCGCGGGCGTTGGCCGCGGTGCGCCTCAACCGTTCGGCGACCACTCGGCCTCCGCCCCCCGGTCCCGTGCCGTCTGCCGCGCGAACCCCTCGACCAGGTCGGCGACCTGGTCGGGGGCGGCGGCGGTGAGCGCGTGGGGCTGTCCGGGCAGGGTCACGAGCCGTCCCCGGGGCAGTAGCCGGGCGGCCTCCCGCGCCCAGGGAGCGGGGCAGAGGGGGTCCCTGCCCCCGCGCAGGACCAGGGTCGGCTGCCCCACCCTCGGCAGGACGGTCTCGATCCGGTGCTCCCGGCTGGCCAGAAGGCTGCGGACGTCCCTGCGCACCCCCGCGTCCCAGTAGTCGGCGACGACGGAGCGGATCACCGAGAGGTCCTCGCGCACGGCGTCGCGCAGCAGGCGCGCGGCCAGTTCGGGCAGCGAGCGCGCCCCGGGGTCCGTCGTGGGCCCGGCCAGCACGAGCGACCCCACCTCGTCGGGCGCGCGCACCGCGGCCTCGGCGACCACCTGCGTTCCGAGGGAGAGCCCGAGCAGGCAGGGCCGCTCGATCCCGCGGACGCGGAGCCACGCGAGGAGGGAGTCCGCGAGTCCGGTGACCGTGGGCGCGTGGTCGGGTGCGGTGCTCGCGCCGAACCCCGGCAGGTCGACGGCCCAGGCGGGCGCCCTTCCCTCCAGGGCCCTGACCACGGGCAGCGTCTGGCGTGAGGAGATCCCCGCGCCGTGCACGCAGACCACCGGCGGTCCCTGTCCGGGTACGTGCCACCAGGCCATCGACGCGCGTCCGACCCCGTCCGTGCCCCTGCGGGCCTCCATGCCTACCCCCGAACGGCCTCCTCGGCTCCGGTCATGTGGTCGCCACAACTACCCAGGGCCCCCGCCTTCAACCCACTCCCCGTCGAGGCGTGTGGAGACGCCGCGGGGCGGTCAGGGAGGTACACGCAAGGGTGTGCGCGCGAAGGGAGCCAGGAGATGGGCAGGAAGTCGGATTCGCCTCCGAAGCACCCGTGGTTGAGGGGGGCCGTGCGGGGTGTCGCGGGTGCGATGGCCATGAGCGGTATGCGGCAGGTGGAGGTCGGCGCGGGGTTCGTGCAGCGCACACCGCCCGAGGCCGTCCTGGCGGAGGGCGTGCCCTCCCTGCTGGAGAGTGTCCCCCCGGAGCGGAGGAAGGCCGCGATCGAGCTGGCGCACTGGGGGTACGGGGCGGCGGCGGGTACCGTCTTCGCGCTGCTGCCGCGCCGGGTGAGGCGGTGGCGGCTGGCCGGTCCGGTCTTCGGGGTGGCGGTCTGGAGCGCGTACGAGCTGGCCGTCGCCCCCGCGCTCGGCCTCGCCCACGCACGCGGACACCGGCCCCGGGAGCGGTGGGCGTTCCTGTTCGACCACGTGGTCTTCGGGCTCATGGTCGGGGAGGCGCCCGAGAGCGTGGTGGCCGGAACCGGGGGCTCCGGGGACGACGCGCAGGAGGGGTGCTGCTGCGGGGGCCACGGGAGCGCCGGGGGCCGTGGGAACCACCGGGGGCACCGAGGGCGCGGGGGTCGCCGGAAGCACGGGGGACACGGGAACCACTGCGGTCACGGCGACCACGGACACCACGGGGACGACCACGACCCTGAGGTTCACGGCGACCGCGGGGAGCACGGCGGTCACGCGAAGCACGGCGACCGCGGGAAGCACGGGAGACGGGGAAAGCGCCACCGGTCCTGACGGCGGGGGGAGGGGGCGGGCGACCGGCCGGTCGCCCGCCCCCTCCCCCGCTGCGTGCTCTCCGGACTCCGGTCCGGAGTCGACGCCGACAAGGACGCGGCGGCGCTACTCCTGGGCCTTCTGGAGGCGCACGTACGCCAACTGGAGCCAGTCGGACACCGCCACGGCGCTGAACACCGCCCCGGTCCCCCGGGTCACGCCGGGCGCGAACACCAGGCCGAAGGCGTAGGCCGTGGCGATCCACTGCGCGGTGCAGAACGGGCAGGTGATCAGCTCGCCGACCGCCCGGCGGGCGCCCTGGCCGCGTACCTCCTCGGCCAGCTCGGCCGGGGCCGAGACCCCCTGGAAACGGGTGAAGAACGCCCGGAGCGGACTGGTGACCGCGTCCTTGGCCAGCATCCGGGACAGCTTGTGCGTGGTCAGCCCCATCAGCGCCAGGTCCCACGGCCCCACGCTCTCGGCCCTGCGCCTGCCCCGGAACCGGCGCGCGGCGAGCAGCCCGGCTCCCACCAGGGCCAGGTAACCCGAGGCCACGGCCGTGTACCCGAAGAGGGGCTGGTCGCTGTCGCCCCGGTAGGCCTCCGCCTCCTCCTGGATCGTCTCCTTGATGTCCCCGGTGGTGTCGTGGTCAGCCATCTGCTCCAGTCCTCCTTCGTCGTGTCGCGCCGCTCGACCTGTCGCGCACCCACGAGTGCAGCGCCTCCCCGTCCCCCGCCTGGTCGAGGTTGACCGCCGCCTCGATCAGCGCGAGGTGGGTGAAGGCCTGGGGGAAGTTGCCCAGCATGGTGCCGTCGGCGGCCATCTCCTCCGCGTGCAGGCCGAGCTCTCCCGAGCTCCCGCACAGTTCCTCGAACCTCCGCCGCGCCTCCTCGGTCCGCCCGGCGAGCACCAGGGCGGAGACCATGTCGAAGGAGCAGAGGAGGAAGGCGCCCTCCGGGGTGCCCAGTCCGTCGTCGGTCGTCTCGGGGTCGTACCTGTGGACGAGCCCGCCCTCCCCGCCCAGCTCCGCGTCCACCCGTTCCAGGGTCGCGAGCACGCGCGGGTCGGTCCCCTCCAGGAAGCCCAGGAGCGGGATCCGCAGCAGCGACCCGTCCACGTGGGACGAGCAGTAGGACTGCGTGAAGGTCCCGGCCTCCGCGTCGTAGCCCCGGTCCAGGACCTCCTGGCGCACGGCGTCCAGCTCCTCGCGCCACTTGTCCAGCGGCACGTCCCCGCCCGCCTTGCCGGACTCGGCGGCCAGCTGGATCCCGCGGTCCAGGCACACCCAGGCGTAGACCTTGGAACTCGTCCAGTGCCGCGGCCGCGACCGCACCTCCCACATGCCCTCGTCCGGCTCGCGCCAGATCCGGCACGCCGCGTCGACCACCGAGGAGAGCTGTTCGACGTCCCCGCGCCCGAGCCCGCCGGTGGCCTCCTCGTAGCACAGCGCGGCGTCGAGCACGTGCCCGTACACGTCCAGCTGGTGCTGTGAGTAGGCGTCGTTGCCGACGCGGACCGGTCTGGACCCGGCGTGTCCGGCGAGGTGGTCCAGGGTCTCCTCCTCAGGCGGCGGCTGTTCGTCGACCGCCTGCACCGGGGGGATCCAGTCGATCGGCTGGCCGCACATCCGCAGCAGGAAGCGCAGGTAGTGCCCCGCCTCCTCCGCGTGCCCGAGCCGCAGGAAGGCCAGGACGACGAGCGCGGCGTCGCGGTGCCAGACGTAGCGGTAGTCCCAGTTGCGCGGGCCTCCCGGCCACTCGGGCAGGGACGTGGTGGGCGCGGCGATCAGGGCGCCGCTCTCCTCGTGGAGCAGACCGCGCAGGGTGAGGGCGCTGCGGCGCACGTGCGTGGCGCCGACCCCGTCGTAGCCGGTCCGCCCGGACCACTCCCGCCAGGCGTCCAGGGTCTCCCTCAGCAGCGCGCGGCCCTCCCCCAGGCCGACGCGGCGCCCGCCCTCCAGGTAGTCCAGGGCGAACACGGCGGTGTCCCCCTCGGCCAGCTCCACGCGGTACTCCGGCACGCCGTCCCGTGCGAGCACGGGCCCGGGCGAACCCGACAGCATCGGTCCCGAGGCCTCGCGCAGGCCGCCGTCCACCCGTTCCCACACGGGTTCGGCACGCGCGAAGTCGGGCCTGGCGTCGAGCCGCGAACGCACGGACGTGCTCCCGGAGCGGCACTCGACGACCCGCAGGAGGAAACCCCGCCGGTACAGGCCCGCCCCGCCCTCCTCCGGCCTTCGCACCGCGAGCAGGTCGCGGACGGCCACCTCCGTGTCCGTGCCCCGCCAGAGCGTCTCCAGGACGAGCGTGTCGTCGACGTAGGCGCGTCCGGCCGGGCTCGCCCCCTCGACCTCCAGGGTCCACCCGCCTCCGCGCGGGTCCAGGATCCCCGAGACGAGGGCGGGCCCGTCGAACCGGGGAACGCACAGCCAGTCGACGGTGCCGTCGGGTGTGGTGAGCGCGGCGGTGTGGCAGTCCGAGAGGAAGCCGTGGTCGCCGATGCTCGCGGTGCCCTGTGCCATCCGCACCTCCGAGTCGTGTCGTGTTCCCGGGAACCCCTCATGTGCGACTGCCCCGGGGCGCCCCCGGCAAAACGACAGCTCAGAAGCTTGCCGCGGCACGCACATACCGGGCGGCGCTCCCGGGTAGCGGAGGGTGCGAAGGGCCGGAAGCGGCCGTGTCGACCCGTGTGGGGGTGGCCGAGGTGGCCGGGAGACCGAACGGCCGGATCGCGGTGGTCAGCGGAGCCAGCGCGGGCGTCGGAAGGGCGACCGCGCGCGAGTTCGCCCGGCGGGGGTACACCGTCGCGCTGCTCGCGCGGGGGCAGGCGGGGCTGGAGGCCGCCGCGGAGGAGGCCCGCGCCGAGGGCGTGGCCGCGCTGCCGCTGCGGGTGGACGTGAGCGACGCCGAGGCGGTGCGCGGGGCCCTGGCCCAGGTCGAGTCGGAGCTGGGACCGGTGGACGTGTGGGTGAACTGCGTGCTCGCCACGGTCATCTCGCCGTTCATGGAGGTGGAGCCGGAGGAGTACCGCCGGGTCACCGACGTCTGCTACCACGGCTACGTGTACGGCACCCGGGCCGCCCTGGAGCGCATGCTGCCCCGGGATCGGGGGGTGATCGTGCAGGTCGGGTCGGCCCTGGCCTACCGCGGCATCCCCCTACAGGCGGCGTACTGCGGTGCCAAGCACGCGATACGCGGGTTCACCGACTCCGTCCGCGCCGAGCTGATCCACCGCGGATCGGGCGTCCGGGTGACGGAGGTGCACCTGCCCGCGGTGAACACCCCGCAGTTCACCTGGACGCGCGCGCACCTGGACGGCCGCCGCCCGCGCCCCGTGGCCCCCGTGTACCAACCCGAGGTCGCGGCCCGGGCGATCGTCTGGGGTGCCGAGCACCCGAGGCGGCGCCGGTACTGGGTGGGGGTCTCGACGGTGGCCACCGTCCTGGGCCAGCGGTTCGCGCCGAGGGTGCTCGACTGGCAGCTGGGGCTCACCGGACGCAAGAGCCAGGTGCGCGACGCCCACCCGCCCGCACGCGACAACCTGTTCCGTCCCCTGGACGGCGAGCACGACTTCGGCGCGCACGGCGAGTTCGACGACGAGTCGCGCGAGTCCAGCCTGCTCCAGGAACTGAGTCAGCGGCGGAGCACCGTGGCCCTGCTGGGCGCCGCGGGGTTCGCGGTGGGGGCCGCGGGCTACGCGGTCGCACGGGGAGCGCACCGGCGGCCCTGAACAGCAACGAAGCCGAAACCGAGGGGGAAGAGCATGGCCGAGCACGATCCCGCCGTGGACGAGGCGTGGGAGGAGTTCCACGCGGTGGTGAACATGACCGGGGAGCAGCTGCGCGAGTGGCTGCTCACGAACGCCTCGGGCGAGGACGCCTTCCGCACCGAGCCGGGGCACACGGTGTCCCGGAGGGGCGAGGCGGTCGTGAACCTGCTGAACAAGCGCCGCGTGGACGTGACGGAGGCCGACGTCGAGCTGATGAGCGAGGTGACCGAGTACGTCCGCGGCCAGCTCGCGGACCCGCACCGCGAGGACGCGCGGTGGCGGCACCGGCTGATGTCGGTGGGACACGACCCGCTCAGCCCCGACTCGGCGCGCCCCGACGAGGAGGACCTCGCCGGGTAGCGGTCACCGTGAGGCCGGGGCGGGCGCGGGTGCCCGCCCCGGCGCGCGTCGGCGGCCGACCGCGAACCCGCCGGTCGGCCGCGGACGGGACCGCTCAGCGAAGGGACGGGCCGTGCGGTTCCGTTGTCCTCCTTCCGAGGGACCAGGCCGCGGCCGCCGCCAGGACGGCGAGTCCGCCCAGGGCCGGGCCCACGACGTGGAACGCGTCCGTGAACCGCTCGCCCTCCAGGCGTCCCCCGGTGAGCGAGGCCAGGAGTGCCCCGACCGCGGCGAGGGCGACCGTCTCCACGGTGATCCGGGAGGCGTTGAACACCCCGGCCGCGACACCCGTCCGCTCGGCGGGCACCGCGCCCATGGCCATTCCGTCCACGACGCCGTTGGTGAGGCCCACCCCGGCTCCGACCAGCAGGAACGGCAGGAGCAGCCGCCACGGTGTGGCGTCGGGGCCCAGAACGAGCAGCCCCGCGGCCCCGGCGGCGCACAGCAGCAGGGCGCCGACCACGACCGCGGTGTGGGGCAGCCGCGCGGCCAGTTCCGCGCCCGGGGCGGGCAGCAGCAGGGTGGGCAGCGTGAGCATCAGCAGCCACAGCCCGGCCTGACCGGCGCCCAGCCCCACCACGGCGATCAGGTACGAGGGCAGGTACACGAGCAGGGGTACGAGCACCGCCATGAACGCGGCGGCGGCCAGGGCGTGGGCGACGAACCGGCGGTTGGCCAGCAGGGCCAGGTCCACCAGGGGGTCGTCGGCCCGGCGTTCGACGAGCACGAAGGCGGCCGCCAGAACCGCGACCAGGGCCAGCCCCGCGAGCACCGTCGGCAGGCCCCGCGCGGGGCCCTCCACCAGGACGGCGATCGAGGCGAGCAGCGCCGAGGTGAACAGGACGGCGCCGAGCCGGTCCACGGGCCTGCCCGTGCCGCGCGCGGCGGGCAGCAGGGGCACGAGGAGGAGGACGAGCCCGGCCACGGCGGCAGGGGAGGCGAACGCGGCCCGCCAGCCGAGGTTCTCGACGAGCAGCCCGGCCACGGCCGGGCCGAAGGCGGTGCCAGCGCCCAGCACCGTGCCCAGCAGGCCGAAGGCCCGGGCCCGCGCGGGGCCCTCGAAGGCCGCGGCGATCATCGAGCTGCCGCCGGCGACCGCCGCCGCGGCGCCGACACCGCCCGCCGCGCGCAGCAGGTTCAGGGCGGCGACGTCCCGGACGAGCAGGCACAGCAGACCGCTGGCGCAGAACAGGGCGAGGCCGAAGGCGTAGACCCGGCGGCGGCCGACCGCGTCGGCGACCGACCCCGTGCACACGAGGAAGGCGGCGAAGCAGGCGTTGTAGGAGTTGACGACCCACTGGGCGGCGGTCAGCGAACCGCCGAGTTCGGCCTGGACGGCGGGCAGGGCCACCGAGGCGCCGGTGATGGCCAGCGGGAAGGTGAGCGTGGAGAGCAGGACGGCGAGGAGCAGTACCCCGCCGCGGTCGCGTGTGGACAAGAAGGGCTCCGTGGCACCGGAAGGCGGAGCCGGGCAGCACGCGGTGCCGCACCGGCGTGGTCGCTGATGCGGCGGGAGGACTCTGGGGTCGGCCGCCGCTAGGCGGCCACGTCATCCGATTCGGGCACGGACGGGAGCCTAGCCGGTTCCCGACGGTCCGGGCCAGCGGTTTTCCGCACCGACGAGGGGACCGGAAGGGCGCAGGCGAGGGAGCGTGGTCGCGTCGCCTGCGCCCGGACAGCCAGCCAGATCACGCGGCCGCCGGTACCCTGACCCGGATTCGCGCGGATTCTCCGCTGGAGTACGTCGGCGGGGACGGCCGACGCCGCCGATGAGGAGAAGGATCGTGTCCAATATCCATACGAACTCCCTGCGCGTCATCCCTCGGCCTGGCCGGAGGATCGGACGCAGCGAGGCCGAAGAGATCATCAGCCAGATACTCAACGAGCGCGGCTCCTACAACGTCCCGGTGACGGTTCGGCTAGCGGCCGACGGAAGCCTTCTCGACGTCCAGGCCGGATGCGGGAAGAACCCCGGCTTCTACGACTTCTGGAAGGACCATCGCTACCAGTACGCCTGCATGTGGGAGCGGTTCTTCCACGATGGCGGTTCACAGGACACCATCACGTGCTTCGGGCAGGAAGGACAGACCGAGTACAGCACGTTCTGGTACGGGTTCGACGAGGTCCGCGTTCTGGGAGCCGCCGAACACCTTCCCGACCTCGGTGTGCCGTTCGTCCACTGGAAACCGTTCGGTGACGGTGCCTGGCGTGCCGACGTCAGCGGCCGCTACCAGACCGGAAACGACCGGACCGACATCGAGAAGGCGGGACCGTGTTCGATGAAGGTCGAGTGGAACCCACCGGTCATGGACGTGGCTCCTGGCGGTCTCGCCACACCGACGACTCCCAGCCATTGGCACGCGGAAATCGTGAGGATGGAGCCAAGCGGGCTGCACGGCTTCGTGGAGCGTGGCCACCACGGCACCGCGAAGGAGTCGCGCGCGGAGTGCGTGGAACTCCTCTGGCGCGGACGGGTGGTGCACCGGACGCAGATGGAGTACGAAACCGACTTCGACGAGTACGCGTGGGAGCAACGCAGCGCCGACGACTGGGACAACTGCCTGGACCCGAACTACCTCGCGAGCATGCGGATGTACGGGCCAGAGAACATCTCACATTCTTCTCCGAGAGAATAACAACCAAGCGAGCAAGAACGAAAATGGCAATCAATCAGACACCGGAGGCATCACCGGGCTGTTAATTCCACCCCCCCAGGGGAGAAGTTCTTCAAAGTCGCAGGCAGCGATCGCAGGAAACCCAGAACTCCAGAGCGCCTTCAGAATGACAGCAACCTTCTCAATCAATCCTTCTTCCGACCCCCTTTCCTCACCATCAACACCTGCCAGCACTGGCCAGTATACGAAATCCGAACCCGCCCCCGCCCCCTCCGAGAAATCAGTGTTCCTACGAACGTCAATGACAAGGTCATCAAGGTACAAGGTGTTCCTCTCGAAGCTCCCGCCAAAGAGCATCGAGATCAACTCCTGCACGTCGGACTTGGTCGCCCCTCCGACGTATATCTCACAATACAAGTCGTCTGTCATATTTATCACGGAACCTCAATGAAAGGAGGATCGTCAAAGGGACCATTGCGCAAGATGATGGATATATCGACTTCCATTCCAAAGACTTCTTCCAACTGCCGATGCAGATCTCTAATGCCAGCCCTCCCAGAGGTTATTTTGCCTACTTCCAATGCGTGGAGCATTGTGCGCTCCTTGGCACTACCCGGGTTGGGGTTCCCCAATCGTTCCCGCAGCAGGCCGTGAAAAACTGAGGCATCGACCCGGACAGCAATGTCGATGTCAGAGTCAGGACGCGCAGTACCTCCAGCCCGACTTCCTTGGACGACAATGTCATCACTGAGGTGACTTACTCGATCTCTGATCAGCTCCGAAGCTTCAGCGAATACTTCTGAAGATATACCCTGCGGGGGGCCGGGGTTATAGTCTGCGGAGCGGTCGTCAGGGTCACGAGTGTTCGAGGTGTCATCGCTGGAGCGCGAAGATTCGTCGCTCGTACCGTCGTCGCCCTCGTCGGAAAAGTCACCCGCGTCGCCGCCGGTACCGGTGCGGTCGTCGGGCGGCTCGTCGCCCCCGCCGCCACCGCCACCGGCGGCGGGCTCGGGACGCTCCGCCTCCGGCTCCTCGCGCGGGCCGCCCGCGCCCTCCCGCTCGTCGCTCCGGTCGCTCTCGGCATCCTCGTCACGACGCGGGGGGCGCTGTTCGGGGTCGTCCCCGGCGCGGGGCGCGTCGGTGTCGCCGCGCTGGGACTCGCCCTCCGGACGCGGCGTCGGGTCCGGGGCACCGGGCCTCTCCCGGGGTCCTCCCGGTACGGTCGTGTCCTCCTCGTCGGAACGCCGCGGCGTGTCCTCGTCGCCCGGTCGGTTCTGCGGTGTGCCGCTGTCCCGGGGCTGCGGCGCGGGCGGGCTCTGCGAGGGCCGGTCCCCGCCGCCGTCGGGCACGGGGGTGGTCGGGGTGGAGGAGGGCGGACGGTACCGGTCGGGGTCCAGCAGTGAGTTGTTCAGCAAGGTGAGCGGGTTCTCGAAGCGCTCACCGGTGGGGCGCTGGCCCTCCCCGGCACCCGGCAGCGGACTGCTGGGCCAGCCCCGCGTCCCCGGTCCGCCCCGCGACGTGAAGTTGTCCGAGCCCGTGCCCGAACCCCCGCCGGAACCCGGGCCGGAGCCGTCGAACTCCGCGTCGCCCGAACCCCCGGGGGCGTCCATGGAGCTGACCACCCCCGCCCCGGCGATGATCTTGAGAGCCTTGAGGGGCAACCCGACGGTCATCAGCGCGGCGTTGGCGCCGATGGTGGTGTTGGAGTAGGCGACGCCGTCGTCCCGCGTTGACCAGGCGGTGTGCCCCTCCCAGATCTCGGTGAGGCTGCCCCAGGCGTTGCCGGTCCACCGGTCCCACCCGGCGCCCCAGCCCTCCTGGCCGCCCTCGCCCGGCTCCCACAACCACCCGTGTTCGTCGTGGACACCGACCAGGGTGACCGTGTCCATCCACGCGTCGCTCCAGGCCGCCGTGGCGTTGTCCCAGCGGCCCCGCGGATCGAACCGCCACCCGTTGTCGGGGTGCCAGAACCCGAGCTTGGAGGTCAGCCCCACCGCCGAACCCCACAGGAAGTCGGTGGCCACCGTGTCCCACAGCGCCTGACCGGTGGGGTTGCCCCAGTCCGCCAGGGAGGGGTGGAACTCACTGCCCGCCCACGCGGTGAAGTCGTTGATGTTGCTGTTGACGCCGTCGAGACTCAGGTGGTGTTCCAGGGACATGTCGCGCTCACCGGCGTCGGTGGGCAGCCCGTAGACCAGCGCGCCGTCCCCGGCGGCCTGGTCCGGGGACACGTAGGCGGGGCCGCCGAACACCGCCGAGATCCGGGTGGCGCACGCGTTCTCTGCCTCGTTGAACGTCGACCAGGCCGTGTTGACCGCGTCCTTGATGCGGATGTTCTCGCCCAGGGCCCACTCGTCGGTCTCGTCGTCCTTGTTCAGCCACCACACCTTCTTGTCGTGGTTGGCGTTCCACAGGCTCTGGGCGTCGATCCGCAGGGTGTTGAGCGAGCCGCGCGCGGTCGCGGCCGCCTCGGCCAGGTCCTCCAGCGCGCCGGCGACGGTGGCGAGGTCGCTCTGGATGCCCTCTCCCCGGGTGACCACGGGGTCCATCGCGGCGAAGAGCGTCTCGCTCTCCGGTGCGCTGTAGTGGGCCTGGAGTCCGCCCCAGGTGGAGGACATGTCCTCGGCCCCGCCGAAGAGGTCCTCCCCGCCGGTGCGCAGGGTCTCGGCCGCGTAGTTGAGGGACCAGACGTCGGTGAGGGGGTAGGGGATGGTGTCGGGGTCGATGAGCGTGAACGGGTTGGGGTCCACGCCGTTCTGGGGCTCGGTGGGCTCGAAACTCACCAGAGGGCCTTCCGTGGGGGCGGGGTACGGGGGGCGGGGTGCCGCGTCAGAGGTCGAGGTTCTCGCCGGTGCCCGCCTGGCTCTGGGCTTCGGCGGCCATCTCCTCCTGGCCCTGGTTGTAGGCCAGCGTGGCGTCGTTGGCGCCCTGCAGGCACGACAGGGCGCGGGTGAACATGGCGTCGGTCTCGCCGGTGAAGTGCTCGAAGAACCCGGACAGGGCGGCCTCCACGGGCGGGCTCTTGGCGTTGGTCAGCGCCATCTCGATCCCGTCGGCGGTGGAGTCGATGGTGTCGGAGAACCCGCCTCCTTCGAGGCCGAGCTGGTCGCCCAGGTCACCCAGGACCAGCGAGACCCCGTAGACGTCGATGTTCCACTGGCTCATCGGTTCTCCTCTCCGGAGGTGTCAGCGGCGAACCGGTGCGCGTGGAACAGCGCCCCGGCCTCGGCCTCCGGGGCTTCGGCGGCGTGAACGCGGACCTCGGCCATGCTCTGCTCCGCGACGCGGGCCCGCAGCAGCTCCAGCGAGGCGCGCACGCCCTCGACCGCCCTGGCCCTGCGTTCCCGCACGGGCCCGGGGGAGGCCGCGTCCGGCTCCTTGAGGACCACGATCCCGTCGGCGGGCGCCGGATTTCGCGGTTCGGTGACAGCGGCGTTCCCGTCCGACTCGTCCGACGGCTCCACCAGTTCGAACTTCATCCGGTCGCTGCCCTCCCTCGTCGGCTCCGTGGTCCGCCTGGCGGACTCCAACAGCAGTATGCGCATATGCAGTGACGTTCCACGATCGGTCCCGGTTCCTCGGGAGGAACCGCCCCGGCGGTGGTCAGGCGCGGGGTCACCGGTCGGGCAGGGAGGAACACGCAGATGGGAACAGCGGCAGTGACGTGCGTCACTCCCGCTCCGGAAAAGGGCGACGGGCCTTCCTCCGGGAGGGCTCAGGCCCTCTTCGCGGGAGCCGCGGACAGGTACTCCGTCTGCCTCCGCATGAGGTCCAGGGCGCGCAGGGGCGCCTCGGCGTCCTCCACCACCGGGTACCAGACGGCCCGGGCCCCGTCCTCGCCGACGAGCGTGCCCGCGATCGGCCCCGCCTGGGCGCGGCCGACTCCGATCCGGCGCAGCCGGTCCGGCCCGACCGCGAGCCCGACCGGGACCGCGGGCCCCGCCCACGTCGGCGCGTAGGTGACATCGGCGCGCCCGGGGACGCGGCGTACGCGCAACCCGTCCAGCAGTCCCTCGGCCGCCAACGCCTCCACCAGGGCCGTGAACGCGTCGGAGGGCACGGCGTCCCCGTCCTCGAACCCGGTCACCACCGACACCCGCTCCAGGACCCTGCTCCCGCGCCGGGCCAGGTGGAGCTGTCCGGAGAAGGGACGTCCCCCGCCCAGCGGGCCCGCCAGGTACAGAATCGAGGGTTTGGATCCGCGTTCGCGCACGTGACTGGCCACCCGGTCGCGGTCCCAGGCCATGAGCGCGGGCTCGTGCGGACCCCACACCGACGGCGCGGTCCCCGCCATGTGCTCGGAGACGACCTCCGCCGCGCGGCCCGGGTCCGGGGCGAAGGGGTCGCGGTGGAGCACGGACACGTCCACCACGATCTGCGTTCCGGCGCTCTCGGCGAGGTCCGCGAGGAACCCCGGGACCGGCTCGGCGTCCGGATGCCCGGCCGCCCACGCCAGCCCGACCGGTTCGCTGTCCGCGCGGAACCCCTGCTCGTCGTCCCAGCGCACGGGCAGGCCGGTGATGCCGTCGTAGTGGCCGCCGTCCTCGCCCCGCACCACCCAGCGACCCAGCGTCCCGGCCGCGAAGGTGCGTACCGCGTAGGTCAGGCGGGCGGTGGGCGGGGTGAGCACCTGGAGCGTCCTCTCCCCGACGTGCGTGGCCACCGCGTCGCTGAGCCAGGACGAGAACGGCACCACCGCCCGGTCCTGGGCGACCAGGAGCGCCTTGGTCGCGGTGCGTTCGACCGCCGGGTGCTCCGACTCCTCCCACAGCCCGAAGTCGGCCCGCCCCGAGGTCCACACCGCCCCGCCGAGCCGCAGCGCGAGCCCGTCGGCGAACCGGTGCGCCACCTCCCGCCCCCGCTCGTCGGGGCGGGCGCGCGTCTCCACCCACCAGAAGGTCTCCGGCAGGCCGGCCACGACCTCCGGCCCCAGCAGGCACGCGACCGCGTCCGAACGCTCCACCGGCTGCCCGGGTTCGAGGGTGGCCAGCAGGTGGGCGTCCCCGTCGCGGATCTGCAGGACACGGGTGTCGCCGTGCCAGTGCAGCCGCAGCTCGGGGTCCACGCCTCGCAGGGCGTGGACGACCGCCTTCTCGTCGGGCTCGTCGGCGACCAGGGCCACCACGTCGTAGCTCAACGGCGCTCCTGAGGGGTCGGGGGGCGGGCGGGGACCGCCACGGCCCCGCCCGCCCGGATCAGGCGTCCTGGTGCTTCTCGACCCAGGACGTGAGGGGTTGCCCCTGGATGGCCGCCGCCATCAGCTCGGGGAACATGTCGGGGGTGCAGGCGAACGCGGGCACCCCCATCTCGGCGAGCGCGGACGCGTTCTGCCGATCGTAGAACGGCGCGCCCTCGTCCGACAGCGCCAGCAGCACCACCACCTGGACCCCGGCCGCCTGCATCGCGGCCACCCTCCTCAGCATCTCCGCTCGGACACCGCCCTCGTACAGGTCGCTGATCAGCACGAAGACCGAGTCGTTCGGCTTGGTGATGAGCCCCTGGCAGTAGGCGATGGCCTTGTTGATGTGCGTGCCGCCGCCCAGCTGCGTGCCGAACAGCACCTCGACCGGGTCGGTCAGCTGCTCGGTCAGGTCCACCACCGCGGTGTCGAACACGACCAGCGACGTGCGCAGGGTCTTCATCGAGGCCAGCACCGCGCCGAACACGCTCGCGTAGACCACCGAGGAGGCCATCGAACCGCTCTGGTCGATCGCCAGCACCACGTCCTTCTGCACGCCCCGGCTGCGGCGGCCGTACCCCACCAGGGTCTGCGGCACGATCGTGTTGTGCTCGGGCAGGTAGTGGGCCAGGTTGCGGCGGATGGTGGCGTTCCAGTCGATGTCGGCCACCCGGCGCGGCCGGTGGGTGCGGGACGACCGGTCGATCGCCCCCTGCACCAGGGACCGCGTCTTCTGCGCCACGCGGCGCTCCAGGTCGTCCACCACGCGGCGCACCACCGCGCGGGCGGACTCCCGGGCCTGGTCGGGCATCACCCGGTTGAGGGACAGCAGGGTTCCCACCAGGTGCACGTCCGGCTCGACGGCCTCCATCATCTCCGGCTCCAGGAGGAGCTGGTGCAGCCCCAGCCGGTCCATGGCGTCCTTCTGCATCACCTGCACCACGGTGGAGGGGAAGTACTCGCGGATGTCGCCCAGCCAGCGCGCCACGCGGGGCGCCGAACCGCCGAGCCCGGCGGAGCGCTCGGGTGTGAGTGCCCCGAGCCCTCTGCCACGACCGCGTCCGCTCTGGTTGTACAGCGCTTCCAGCGCAGCGTCCATCCCCTGGTCGGCGGCGCTGAGGCCGGAGGCGCCGACCCCGCCGGAGCACTGCGCCTCCCGGCCCAGCACGAGCCTCCAGCGGCGCTCCCGCTCGTCCACGGCGTTCATGTGCGCACCTTTCCGTCGGTGAGGATGGCCAGCGCGGTGGCCAGGGCCGGGGCCGCGCGCCGGACGTCCACGTCCACGCGGGCCGGGGCGGCCCGGTCGGCGGCGGGCGCCGTCCCGAGCCGCAGGGCGGCCGAGCCGATCTCCTGGCGCTCGGGGCCGTTGAAGGCACCGAAGGTGCGCCGCAGCAGCGGCAGCACCGCGGTGAAGCGCTCCTCGGGCAGGGAGAGCAGCCAGGTGTCGATCAGCCCGAGCAGCCGGTCGTCGTGCACCAGGATCAGCCCGCTGCCCTGGAGGAACCCCTCCAGCCAGGCCGCGGCCGAGGCGGGTTCGGCGCCCGGGGACATCGCCAGGCCGAGGCGGCGGCGCAGCTCGTCGGCGTCCACGAGCCCGGAGTCGGACAGGATCCGGTTGACCCGGCCGGCGATGCGGCCGGGCAGGGTGTCGCGCACGGCCAGGGCGGTCAGGGCCGCCGTCCAGGCCTGGGCGCCCTCCCCGCCCAGAAGGGTGGCGGCGCCCTGCGTGGCGTCGATCTGCCGGACGAACCGCTCCGCCGCGTCGTCGTCCAGGCCGTGCACGGCCGGTGCCAGCCCGACGCACACGCGCCGCAGGATCTGCTCGGCCACCGTGCTCAGGTAGGCGCTGTCGGTGCCGCGCACGTCCCCGTAGCGGGCGGAGCGGGCCAGCGGCGGCAGCGCCTCCATCAGGTGGGTGACGTCGCTGTCGGTGGCCGCGCGGTCGGTGAGCAGGGACAGCACGCGGGGCAGGGCCTCGCCCAGGTCCGCGAACAGGCACTGCTCGGTGAGGGAGGTCAGCGCGGGCAGGGCCGCGTCCTCGGCGAGGTCGGCCACCCGGGCCGTGGCCGCCGAGGCGACGGTGGTGCCCCACCGGCTGGCCTCGATCAGCGCCACGTCCATGTCGGGGTCCCAGCGCAGCCGCCACGACTCCCGGAAGGTGCCCTTCTGCCCGCCGTCGGGGGTGCGCGGAACGCCCCACTCGACACCGAGCAGCCGCAGCCGGTGCAGCAGCACGCTGCGTTCGCGCTGGCTGTCCTTGCGCAGGTCCAGGTCGAGGTCGCTGTCGAAGGGCTCGGCCTTGAGCCGCAGGCGCTTGCGGATCGCGATGAGGTCGCGCTGGAGCGGGACCATGGGCGTGGACGGGGGCACCGAGCCCATCCGCTCGCCGACGGACATCCGGCGGTGGACGAGGGCGGCCCGGGTGGGCTCGCCCTCGCACAGGACGGCCGTGAGCGCCTCGGCCACCTCGTCGAGTCCGGCGAGCGGACGCCCGCGCAGTACGGCGAGGCTCTCGGCCAGCCGCACGCCCTCGATGACGTGGGACGAGGACACCGCCAGCCCCTCCTCGCGGAGCATGCGGGCGGCGTCGGTCAGCCACCGGTGCACCGGGAGGTCGGGCGCGGTGAACAGGTGGTGGTACCAGCCGGGGGCGGCGACCCCCGCGCCGTAACCGCTGGAGGCGGCCAGGCGCCCGTGGGTCCAGGGCACCCAGGTGGCGGTGACCTTCGCCTTGGGCAGGCCCTTGAGCAGGGCGGTGTCGTCCTTGACCGAGTAGTCGGCCAGGTCGCGCAGGGCGGGGGCGTGCCAGGCGCCGCAGACCACGGCGATCCGCTCGTGGCCCTCCTTGAGGGCGGCGCGCAGGGTCTGGCGCATGTACGCCTCCCGGCGCGCGTCGCGCTCCGTCTCGGGGCCGGACTCGGCGCGGACGGCGGCCATGGCGTCGGCGATCGCCGGGAACGGGGAGGGCTCCCCGTCCCGGCGCTGCTCGATGACGTCGTCCCACCAGCGCTCGGCGTCGTCGTAGCCCGCCGCCTCGGCGAGCACCCCCAGGGGGTCCAGCCGGATCCGCTCCGGCTCGCCGACCTCGCCGCCGTCCGTCCCGTCGGCGGCCTCCGGGGTCTCGGCCCCGTCGGTCCCGCCGCTTCCTTCTGCCACACCAGCCCCGGCCGCCTCGGTGTTCCCGGGAACCTCGTCGGACTCCGGTTCCCCGGAATCCGCCTCGGCGCGGGCGCTCTCCTCCGCGGCCCGGCGCCGCTCCTCGGCCTCGGCGACGCGCTCGGCCAGGGTGTTCGCGGCGGGCAGGTCGCAAAAGCGCACCCGCACGCCGTTCTCCACCGCGTAGCGCAGCGCCTCCCACTCCGGGGAGAAGCTGGCGAAGGGCCAGAACGCCCACCCTTCACCCGCTCTCGCCTCGTCCCCCTTGGGGGTGTCGGCGAGGTAGGCCAGCAGCGCCACCGGCGGCTCCAGCTCGCCCACCAGCGAGGTGAGGGCGTCCGCCTCCGGCGGTCCCTCGATCAGCACGGCGTCGGGTTTGATCTCCTCCAGCGCCGCCCGGACGGCCCGGGCCGACCCCGGGCCGTGGTGCCGCACGCCCAGGACGTGCAGCCCGCTCGTGTCCAGTCGGGGCCGACCCATCAGGCGCCCACCTCGCGGCAGGCGCGGTAGAACTCGCCCCAGCCGTCGCGCCCGCGCGCGACGGTCTCCAGGTACTCGCGCCACACCACGCCGTCGGACACCCGGTCCTGGACGACGGCGCCCTGGATGCCCGCGGCCACGTCGGCCGGGCGCAGCTGCCCGTCGCCGAAGTGGGCGGCCAGCGCGATGCCGTTGGTGATCACCGAGATCGCCTCGGCGGTGCTCAGCGTGCCGCTGGGCGACTTGACCTTGGTGCCGTTGTCCTCGGTCACCCCCGAGCGCAGCTCGCGGAAGACGGTGACCACCCGCCGGATCTCGGTGAGGCTGGTGGGCACCTCGGGCAGGTCCAGGGCGCGGCCGAGCTGCTCCACCCGCTGGGTGACGATGCGGACCTCGTCCTCGGCGCTGTCGGGGACGGGCAGCACCACGGTGTTGAACCGGCGGCGCAGCGCGCTGGACAGGTCGTTGACGCCGCGGTCGCGGTCGTTGGCGGTGGCGATGATGTTGAAGCCGCGCTGGGCCTGCACCTCGACGCCCAGCTCGGCCACCGGCAGGGCCTTCTCCGACAGCACGGTGATGAGGCCGTCCTGCACGTCGGAGGGCATGCGGGTGAGCTCCTCGATGCGGCCGATGGAGCCGCGCGACATGGCGGTCATCACCGGGCTGGGCACGAGGGCCGCCTCGGAGGGCCCCTCAGCGAGCAGCCGGGCGTAGTTCCAGCCGTAGCGGACGGCCTCCTCGGAGGTTCCGGCCGTGCCCTGGACGAGCAGGGTGGAGTCGCCGGAGACCGCGGCGGCCAGGTGCTCGGACAGCCAGGTCTTGGCGGTGCCGGGGACGCCGATGAGCAGCAGGGCGCGGTCGGTGGCCAGGGTGGCCACGGCGACCTCCACGACGCGGCGGGCGCCGATGTACTTGGCGCTGATCTCGGTGCCGTCGGCCAGGGTGGTGCCCAGCAGGTACTGGGTGACCGCCCACGGGGAGAGCTTCCAGCCCGGGGGCCGCTGCCGGTCGTCGGCCTTGGCCAGCGCCTCCAGCTCGGCGGCGTAGGTCTGCTCCGCGTGCGGGCGCAGGGCCTGGGCGGCGTCGGTGCCGATGGCGGGGGTGGAGGTGGTCAACTGAGCTCCCTGTGCATGTCGAGTCGGAACCGGAGGGTGTCCCGGAGCCGGAGGTAGGCGTCGCCGGAGGCGTCGTTGTACGGAGGGGTCTGGTGGAGGTCGGTGAGGTGCCCGGGGGGCATGTGCACGGCCGCGGCCTCGCAGAGCAGCCGGTAGCCGTGGTAGTCCTTCTTGCGGTCCTTGGTGTGCAGGCGGGCGATGACCCGCGCGCTCAGCTCGGGGGTCCAGGGGCCGGGCGTGTCGCGGAGCTGCTCGCCCCAGCGGTTGAGGGAGGCCTTGTCGGTCAGGACGCCGTCGGCGTACGCGCAGCGCTCCTCGACCGGCAGCAGTTCCAGCAGCCTGCTCGTCTGGAAGCCCGGACCCGTGCCCCGCGAACCGAGGAACTCCAGGACGGCCCTGGCCCACTCCACGTTCCGCTGGACGACGACGGCGTTGACGAGGGCGCCCACCAGACGGGCGTTCTGCACGGCCTCCCGGTTCGCCGCCTCGAAGATCCTGGCGGGGTCGGTGCCCAGCAGCCCGGGCCACACGTCCAGCGGCGCGTGGGTGAGCAGCGCCCACAGCCGCTCGGCCCGCTCGTGCGCGTTCTCGTCGTCCTTGGAGGGCGCGGCCAGCGCCAGGTCGCGGTGGACGGCGGCGTCGCGGGTGCGGACGGGGTCCACCCACAGGGCGCCGTCCTCCCTGAGCGAGGCGTGCGCGCGGACGTGGCCGCGCAGCCGCTCGGCGTGCCCGCTCTCGGGCAGCCGGGTGAGCAGGGACAGCGCGATCCCGCGCACGTTGGCGCTGCGGTCGTCCAGCGCCCGGTCGAGGAAGTCCGCGTCCGCCGGGCCGAGCCCGGTGGCGAAGGTCTCCAGCAGGCGGCGGCGCAGGTCCGCCTTGGCCAGGTTGGTCCAGACGGCGGCCAGCAGCTCGCGGGCGCGGTCGGGGTCGGTGGCGCGCAGCGCGGCGAGCGCGCGGCGGCGCTCTCCCGGGGTGCCGCAGCCCCAGTCGCGCTCGCTGAACCGGTCGGCGTGGACCGGCTCGGCCAGCATGTAGGACCAGGCGGGGTTGAGCCCGGCCAGCCAGTGGCCGCGTGTGCCGACCGCGGCCGCGAGCGCGGGTCGCAGCTCGCTGTCGCGGGCGCCCTGGTCGAGGAGGGCGGGAACGCTGGAGTGCGCGACGCGCCGTCCCGATGCGGCCACCAGCTCCAACCACTCCGGGAGGAGCTCGGTCCGTCCCGTGAGGATGTCCTCCAGCCGGGTGGTGGCGGCCTGCCCGGGCTCGGGGCGCTCGTCCTCGGCGCCGGGCTCGACGGGCTCGACGCCGGTGACGGGGGTGTACCCGGCGGCGCGGCGGACGGCGATCAGGGCCGCCCGGTCCAGGAGGGCGACGGAGTCCTCGTCCTCGGGGGTGGGGGGCAGGTCGGGGGTGTCGGGGACGGAGCGCTTGGAGGTGCCGACCAGGGCCGTGGAGACCAGGCGGTCCCAGGAGTCCACGGCGGCGAGGGGGTCGGGGGTCACAGGGAGACCGCCTTTCCGTTCCGGTCCCACACGGTGATGGGGGTGAGTCCCGTCGCGGGCGACCACTCGGCGGCGACGGTGGAGGGGTGGCCGCCGGTGACCGCGAGGAGGCGCCAGGGCTCGGGGGAGGCCAGGGGCAGCGCGTGGCCCTCGGTGTCGACGAGGTACCACCGGCCGTCGTGGGCGGGGGTGGCGCGGTCGAGCACGACCGGCCAGGTGTCGCGCCAGGGGTCCTCGGCGAGGGAGGCGGCGAAGGCGTCGAGGGCCTGCGTGACCGTGCCGCCCTCGGGCGGGGCCGCCTCGGTCGTGGTGCCGTCGCCGACGGGGGCGACCCGGTGCCCGTCGGGGTAGAAGGCGAACTCGGCCTCCACGTCGGTGCCGGCCCGGAAGGGGGTGGTGGGCGCCTGGCCGGGTCGGGCGAAGGCCAGGTACAGGGCCACGCGCCCGGTCGCGGTGCCGCGCAGCCACAGGCGGCGCACACGCATGTCGGCTTCGAGGGTGGGGGCGTCGTGCCAGCCCAGGACCCGCCAGGTGTCGCGGACGCGCTCACCTCCGGCGAGGACGTCCTCGGCCTTGACGGTGATGCCCACCCGGGAGCGGACGGCGCCGCGGACGCGCTCGTCGAGGGCGTCGCCCGCGCGGTAGCCGTTGACCAGCAGGTGGAGGAGCCCGAGCCGTTCGAGCATCCGCTCGGGCCAGTTGTCCCCGCGCGCCGCGGAGGGCAGCCGGGAGACGAGGGAGGCCGCGCCGCCCGCCTTGGCGTCCACGAGGCGCTTGGCCATGCGGTCCCAGTGGTCGTAGCCGTGCTTGGGCACCTCGGCCAGCCCGGTGTCGACCTGGTCGCGCAGCCAGAGGCCGAGTTCGTCGACCCCGGCCCGGACCGCCTCCTCCCTCCTGCGCAGGGTCGCGGCCGCCCGTTCGGGGTCGGCGGGGGCCGCCGGGCTGTTGGCCTTCTCCTGGCGGGCGGCCCTCCCGGAGAGCCACTTGGCCACCCACTCGGGCCGCTCCTCCCGGTCGGCCACGCTGTCCTGGGTCCACAGGGCCAGCAGGCCCAGGACGTGCTTGCAGGGAATCTTGCGGCTGGGGCAGCTGCACTTGTAGGCGGTCCCGCCCGCGCCGTCCAGGTGGACGGCGGCCAGGTAGGGCTTGGAACCGCTGCCCTTGCACTCGCCCCAGACGGCGGAGGTGCCGCCGGAGGGGGCGGCGACCGCTCCGCGCTCGGGCCAGGACGACTCCTTGGCCACCTTCAGGGCGGCCTTGCGGGAGGAGGCGTCCGGAGCCAGAGCCCATACGTCGTCGGTACTCCATCGATCGCTCACACAGAGAACACTACGGACTCCCTATGACAAAAAGCGGCCTTTTCGAACCTTCTTGCGAACGCCCGTGGAACTGTCGCATCCCCGTGGCAGACTCCGGCCGCGGAGCGGCTCCGCCCGGCGCGCGACCCCGGGTCCCGGCGCTCGGAAGCCTCAGAAAAAGTGCGCCTTAATACCATTTATCACTAATACGTGAGCGCCCTTTCTCCGCCGTGTTGAAAAAAGAGCGCGGCCCCTTCTACAATGAGCGATCCCGCTTCTCCCCTCCGTCACCGCACCGGCACACCATCTCCCCGAAGAGAGAGGGACTCGGTTCGTTGACGACCACACGGCTGTACGGCACCACACCCGCCACCGGACGCGACGGCCTCTGGGCCGCGCTGCGCGAACGCCACGGACCCGTGGCCCCGGTCGAACTGGAGACCGGCGTACGGGCCTGGCTTCTGCTGGGCTACCACGAGAACCTCGCCGTGTTACAGAACCAGCACCTCTTCTCGCGCGACACCCGCCGCTGGCGCGAGGTGGTCGAGGGGCGCGTCGACCTCGCCTGCGCCCGGCCCGCGCTGTCCTGGCGCCCCAACGCCCTGTACGCCGACGGGGCCGAGCACACCCGGCTGCGCTCGGCCATCGCGGACAGCCTGGCCAGGGTGGACATGAACGCCACCGCCCGCACGATCCGGCGGATCGCCGACGAACTCGTCGACTCCTTCGTCGCCGACGGCAGGGCCGACCTCATCTCCGAGTACGCCGACCCCCTGCCCGTGCTCGTGGTCAACAGCCTGTACGGGCTCTCCGACAGCTACGGGTACATGCTGGGCGACCTCACGTCCATCGTCTTCAGCGAGAACGCCGAACGCGCCGAGGACGCCGTCGGCCGCATCCACCAGTACTTCTCCGAACTGGTGGCCCGCAAGCGCAGGATCCCCGGCCAGGACCTGGTGTCGTGGATGCTGGAGCACCCCGCGGGGCTGAGCGACCACGAGGTCGCGCACCAGGCCGCGCTCATCAACAATTCGAGCCACCAGACCACCACACACCTCATCGGCAACACGATGCGCACCCTGTTCACCGACGAGGCGGTCCGCGCCGCCTACACGGACGCGCAGATGACCGTCCACGAACTGCTCGACCACGTGATGTGGACCGACACGCCCTTCCAGATCCTGCCCGCCCGGATCGCCCTCCAGGACATGCGCATCGGCGGAGTCGACATCCGCGCGGGCGACGCCCTGCTGATCGGCTTCGACGCCGCCCACCGCGATCCGGCCGTCCACTCCGAGCAGGCGGGGGGCAGTCGGGCCCACCTGATGTTCGGCGCCGGGCCGCACGCCTGTCCGGCCCGCGAGCTGGCCCGGCTGACCGCCACGATCGCGGTCACCACGCTCCAGGAGCGCCTGGGCGGGCTCCGGCTCGCCGTGGAGCCGGAGGACCTGCGCTGGGTCCCGTCGCCGTTCCTGCGGGGGCTGCGCGAACTCCCGGTGGTCTTCACCCCGGGCGAGCCCGTCGCCCTCGGCCCCCGGGAAGGCGCCGGAAGGGGCGGCTCCGGAGGGGACGGGCAGTCGGAGGCCGGGGCGCGCGGGGGGGAGCGGGACCACGACGACGAGGGCCACGACGACCTCCTCAGCCGTCTGCTCGCCTGGTGGCGGGGGCGGAGTTGACCCCGCCGAGGCGACAGGTCCCGCTGTCGGTGGCGCGGACGTGAGCACCGCGCCCCGCGCGGCGCTCCGTCGAGCCCGCGCGCGACCCGGGCCGCGTCCGCTGCGGGGAACCCGGACCACGAGGGCCTCCACGGGAACGCGGAGGGAGCCGTGTTCGTCCACGACTCCCTCCGCGGGTACGCCCACCCCGGACGGCACCCGTCCAGCGGGTGCCGCCGGGGGTTAAGCGGAGCCCATCGCCCGGATCGGTCCGGCCAGCTCCCGCTCGAAGAAGCCGAAGAACCCCTCCGGGTCGGGTCCGGCGTTGATCAGGCACAGGTGGTCGAACCCCGCGGAGGCGAACTCCCGCACCACCTCCAGGTGCCGGTCAGGGTCCGGCCCGTACGCGAAGACGTCGCGCATCGCGTCCCTGTCGATCAGGGCGGTGGCCGCCTCGAAGTTCACCGGGTTGGGCAGTTCGGCCTGCACCTTCCACCCGGTGAGCGCGAAGCGGAACAGCTCGCGCGCCGACTCCAGGGCGTCGCCCTCGTTGGTCGCCCACGCCAGCGGCACCTCGGCGTAGCGGGGGCCGGAGCCGCCGTTGTCCTCGTAGACCCGGTTGAGCGCCCTGCTCGGCTCGGTGCAGAACAGGCCGTCACCCGCCTCGGCGGCCAGCAGGGCGGCCTCCTCGCCGCCCGCGGCCACGACGATCGGCGGCGCCTCCTCGGGCAGGTCGAAGACCCTGGCGTCCTCCAGGGTCAGGTACCTGCCGTCGTAGGAGTGGTAGCCGCCCGACCACAGCAGGCGGATGATCTGGATCGCCTCGCGCAGCATCTCGTGGCGCCGGGTGGCGTTGGGCCACCCCTGTCCCACCACGTGCTCGTTGAGGCGCTCCCCCGACCCCAGCCCGAGCGTGAACCGCCCCTCGGACAGGATGGCCGTGGTGGCCGCGGCCTGAGCGACGATCGCCGGGTGCACCCGCAGGATCGGGCAGGTGACACCGGTGGCCAGCTCGACGCTGTCGGTGCGTTCGGCGATGGCGGCGAGCATCGACCACACGAACCCGGAGTGGCCGTGGCTGTACAGCCACGGGTGGAAGTGGTCGCTGACCTCCACGAAGTCGAACCCGGCCTGTTCGGCGCGGACCGCCTGCTCCACGATCTCGCGGGGGCCGAAACCCTCGGCGAAGAGCTTGTAGCCCACCTTCATCGCTTCTGTTCTCCCTTCGCTCCGTCTTCGCTCCGTGTCAGTCGCTCCCCCCGCCGTCAGGCGGGCACGGACGCCGTCGGGCGGTCCCAGAACCGGTGCCCGCCCAGCAGCCTCGTGAACTCGGCGACGCCGTCCTCACCCGCGTCCGGCGAGGCGACCACGCCCAGTTCCACCCGCAGGGCGTCCACGGGCCTGGTCAGCTCCTCCGGCAGCGGCGGGGCGAGCAGCTCCGTCCCCGCGCCGACCGCGGCCACCGGCTTGTGGTGCTTGTACGCCTCCAGCACGAAGTGCCGCGCGAGCCCGTCGCCCGCCAGCGTCCGTGCGGCGTCGGGACCACCGGTCACCACGACCGCGTCGTAGAGCACCGAGGAGACGGTCGGGTAGGCCCGGTCGACGGTGACGACGCCGCCCCGCGAGGTGCGGACCGCCCCGTCGGCGGCCGCGAGGAGTTCGACCACGGCACCGGCCCCGATCAGGGGCTCGCGGAACGCGTCGACGGCGGCCTCGTCCACGCCGTCCGCGACCAGGACGGCCACCTTGCGGCCGACGACGGAGCCGAACGCGGTGTTGAGCTGGCTCAGGGCGGGCGAGGAGCGGCCGTGGTTGGGCGTGGCCTCCCGCTCCGGCGGCTCGACTCCGATCCCCTCCGCGACCCGGACGGACAGCCCGTGGTCCACGTGGTTGAGGTTGGCCACCACCCGCTGGCGCACCTCCAGCTCCTCGCACTTGCCCAGCTCGAAGCGGAAGGCCTCCACCACGTGCTCGCGCTCCCAGTCGGCGAGGCTGTTGTAGAAGAGCGTGGCCTGCGAGTAGTGGTCGGCGAAGCTCTCGCTGCGGACCCGGATCTTGTCGCCCTCGACCTTCTCCGTGTAGTGGCGGTAGACGCCCTCCCCGTGCGCCAGGGCCGGGCAGCCGCCGCCCAGGCTGTTGGGGTGGTAGGAGGTCCCGCCCCGGTGCACGCGGTGCTGGGCGAAGCCGTCCCGCTGGTTGTTGCTCACCGGGGCCACCGGACGGTTGATCGGGATCTGCTGGAAGTTGGAGCCGCCGAGGCGCAGCAGCTGGGTGTCCAGGTAGGAGAAGTTGCGGGCCTGGAGCAGCGGATCGTTGGTGAAGTCGATGCCCGGGACCACGTTGGCGGTGTGGAAGGCCACCTGCTCCGTCTCCGCGAAGAAGTTGTCCGGGTTCCGGTTCAGGGTCAGCTTTCCGATCGGGCGGACCGGAACCTGCTCCTCGGGGATGATCTTGGTGGCGTCCAGCAGGTCGAAGTCGAAGGCGTGCTCGTCCTCCTCCGGCACCAGCTGCACGCCCAGCTCCCACTCGGGGTACTGGCCGCGTTCGATGGCCTCCCACAGGTCGCGCCGGTTGAAGTCGGGGTCCTTGCCCTGGACGCGCTGCGCCTCGTCCCAGACCAGCGAGTGCGTGCCGAGCAGGGGCCTCCAGTGGAACTTGACGAAGGTGCCCCGGCCCTCGGCGCTGACGAACCGGAACGTGTGGACGCCGAAGCCCTGCATCGTCCGGTAGCTGCGCGGGATCGCCCGGTCCGACATCAGCCACATCATCATGTGCGTGGTCTCGGGCTGCAGACCCACGAAGTCCCAGAGGGTGTCGTGCGCGGACTGCGCCTGGGGGATCTCGTTGTGGGGCTCGGGCTTGACCGCGTGGACGAAGTCGGGGAACTTGACGCCGTCCTGGATGAAGAAGACCGGCATGTTGTTGCCGACGAGGTCGTAGTTGCCCTCCTCGGTGTAGAACTTCACCGCGAACCCGCGCACGTCGCGCACCGTGTCGGCGGATCCGCGCGACCCGGCGACCGTGGAGAAGCGGACGAAGACCGGCGTGGTGACGTCGGGGCTGCTCAGGAAGTGGGCCGCGGTCAGCTCGGAGAGCCCCTCGTAGGGGCGGAAGTGGCCGTAGGCGCCCGCGCCGCGCGCGTGCACCACCCGTTCGGGGATCCGCTCGTGGTCGAAGTGGGTGATCTTCTCCCGGGCGTGGAAGTCCTCCAGCAGCGTGGGGCCGCGCGCCCCGGCCCGGAGCGAGTTGTCGGTGTCGCCCACCCGGACACCGGTCTCGGTGGTCAGGGGCTGGTCGGAGTCGGTCCTGACCGCGTCGAGCTGGCGGTCCTTGGCGTCGCGCCCGTCGCTTCCCCCACGTCCTTCAGTGCTCACAGCAGGCCTCCGTCGATCTGCGGGTACCACGTGTCGAGGTCTCCCCCCGGTTCCACCTGACCGACGCCCGTTCGGGGCAAACGTCGTTGACCGCCTTTTGGAGCGGCGTTCACCGCGGTGCCGTCCGGGCCGGGACGACCCGCGCCGGGCCCGAGTCAGCGGGGGCGAACGGGGTAGGGGCGGGCACGCGGAAGGACCGCCCGGGCTCGCCCGGGCGCACAGCGCGGGACGCCCCGGAGGGATTCCGGGCCGGACCCGCGGAACCGAAACGACAGGGGGAGACGACCATGTCCGAGACTTCGCCTCCGGCGCAGAGCCAGCCCCACCCCGGCCGGACCGAGCCGATGGATCCGCAGCCCAGGGACGAGATGCGCGGCTACGAGGGCCGCGGCCTGCTGAAGGGGAAGCGGGCGCTGATCACCGGGGCCGACTCCGGGATCGGCCGCGCCGTCGCCGTGGCCTTCGCCAAGGAGGGGGCCGACGTCGTCTTCGGCTACCTCAGCGAGGACGCCGACGCCCAGCACACGGTGGGGCTGGTCCAGGAGCAGGGGCGCAAGGCGGTGGGCGTACGCGGCGACCTGGCCGACGAGGCCTTCTGCGCCCACTTGGTGAACCGCGCGGTCGAGGAGCTGGGCGGGATCGACATCCTGGTCGAGCACGCCGCGACCCAGGCACCGGTGGACGACTTCACCGACCTGAGCACCGAGCAGCTGCGCCGCACGTTCGACGTCAACGTGATGGGGGTGTTCTGGACCGTCCGCGAGGCGCTGAAGCACATCCCCGAGGGCGGGTCGATCATCATCACGGGGTCCGTCAACGGCCTGCGCGGCAACAAGTCGCTGATCGACTACGCGTCGAGCAAGGCCGCGGTGATGAACCTGTCGAACTCGCTGGCGCAGACGCTCATGGACCGGGGCATCCGGGTCAACTGCGTGGCGCCCGGGCCGGTGTGGACGCCGCTCATCCCCTCCACGCTCGGGGAGAAGGGCGCGGAGGGCTTCGGCCAGCAGTCGCCCATGGGCCGGGCCGCGGATCCGGACGAGATCGCGCCCTCCTACGTCTTCTTCGCCAGCGGTCGGCTGTCGTCGTACTACACCGGCGAGACGCTGGCCCCGACCGGCGGGGAGATCCAGGCGAGCTGAGCCGGGGGAGGGGGCGGGGCCGCGCTTCCCGTCCCCTCCCGCGCCCGGCGGCGCAGGCCGGGACGCGCGGCCCTCCGCGCGGGCGGCCGGGGGAGGCGGCCGCGAGCCCGGGGAGCCGCGGGCGCCAGGATCGCCCGCCCGGCTGACCCAGTTGACCCAGTTGGCCCGGCTGGCCCGGCTGACCCAGTTGGCCCGGCCACCCTCCCCGCCCGTGCCTTCACGACGTGTACCTCCCCGACACAGCAGGAAGCCCCTCCCGGACGGAGCTCGGGAGGGGCTTCCTGGGATGGGCCGACGGCGCGTCCGACCGGGGTGGCCTCAGGAGCGCGCCTTGGCGGTGCGCCGGTCGTTCTCCTTGCGCAGCGCCTCGACCAGCTGGTCCTTGTTCATGTTCGAGCGCCCCTGGACGCCGAACTTCTTCGCCTGCTCGTAGAGGTGCTCCTTGCTGGCGTTGGCGTCCACTCCCCCGGCGGTCTTCTTGTCCTCGCCGCGTCCGCGCGCGGCCTTGGGGTTGGACGCCTGCTCGTCCGAGGGGCCCGAGCGCTGCTTGGGCACCCAGCGGTCGCCCTGTTTCTCGAACTCGTGCTTGACCGCCGCGAAGGCGACGCGGTGTGCGCGCTCGCCCTCCCCGTACTCCTCCACAGCGGAGTCGTGCGCCTTGATCCAGGTGCGCTGGGCCTTCTTCGGGGACCGCTGGAGGGTCGACGGAAGTTCGCTTGCACCGGGCATGGTCATCACTCCCTCGTCGTGCGCCTACACGGTCCGCCTGCCCGGGGAGGGAACGCCGAAACACCGCGTCCCACCGGCGCGGCGAGGGGTCGGGACGCCGGTGCCACGGGAGCCGGTGCCCCGGGGGCACCACGAGCGCACCCGGGTCACCGGGTGGCCACACGTCCCCCTCTCCCCCCGCGAGCTGGGCTCCGTCACTACTGGTGATTCTACGGATGCACGTTTACCGAAACGACACCATAGTGAACCCACGGCCGAAGGGAGCCGGCCACCCGGCCCCCTCACTCCGCCACCGAGAGGCGGGGCGGCCACCGCCGACCACTGCGGGTACCCGTGAGGTTACCTTGCGGTAATGTCGGCTTTCCCCCCACGGGAGACCCTTGGTCCGCGAACACCGCGAGGTGCGCGGATTCCCGCTGCACGAGAAAAAGGAAAAACCGTGCGAACATACCCCCTTTCCCCCGAAGAGACCGACGGCGCACAACACGGCCCCCGCTCCCGCGTGGCCCGGTTCGCCGCCCGCGCGGGTATGACCCTGGCGCTCACCGCCGGGCTGACCGGCGTCGTCGTCTCCCCGGCCCAGGCCGCCAACCCGTACGAGCGCGGCCCCGCGCCGACCGAGTCGAGCGTCACCGCCGAGGAGGGCTACTTCGACACCGACGAAGAGAGCGTGTCCTCGCTGGTGAGCGGGTTCGGCGGCGGCACGATCTACTACCCCACCGACACCCGTGAGGGAACGTTCGGCGGCGTCGTCGTCGCGCCCGGCTACACGGCGAGCCAGTCCTCGATGGCGTGGATGGGCCACCGGATCGCCTCGCAGGGCTTCGTGGTCTTCACGATCGACACCAACACCCGCTACGACCAGCCCGACAGCCGGGGACGCCAGATCGAGGCCGCCCTGGACTACCTGGTCGACGACAGCGACGTGTCCGACCGGGTGGACGGCGACCGCCTGGCCGTCATGGGCCACTCGATGGGCGGAGGCGGCTCGCTCGCGGCCGCCGAGGACCGGCCGGAGCTGCGCGCGGCGATCCCGCTGACCCCCTGGCACCTCCAGAAGGACTGGTCGGACGTCGAGGTGCCCACGATGATCATCGGCGCGGAGAACGACAGCGTCGCATCGGTCAGATCGCACTCCATCCCGTTCTACGAGAGCCTGGACAGGGACCTGGAGCGCGCCTACCTGGAACTGGAGGGGGCGAGCCACTTCGCGCCCAACCTCTCCAACACGATCATCGCCAGGTACAGCATCTCCTGGCTCAAGCGCTTCGTCGACGAGGACGAGCGCTACGAGCAGTTCCTGTGCCCGCCGCCCGACACCGGGTTCTTCTCCGACTTCTCGGACTACCGGGACTCCTGCCCGCACATCACCTGATCCCGCACCGGCGCCGCGGGGCCGCTCCGGCCCCGCGGCCTCCGGAACCGTGACACGGCGGCGGCTCGGCGAACGCTCCCCCGGGCCGCCGCCCCCGTGTGCCCGGGCAGGGGGCCGTCCTCACCGACGACCACGGACGGGGATACCGCCCGCGGGCTCCGGTCAACGCCCAAGCCGAGGGTGGTGGCGGCGTCGGCGTCGGCGGCGGCTCGGCGCCAAAGGCGGTGGGCACCTGGGGGCGCCGTTCAACGCCCTGGTTGTGGGTGGTGGCGGGAGGTAGCGTCACCAGCTGCCGCGCAGTGGCCTGGGAGGGCGACCAACGCTTGCTATTCGCACGTGGTGGGACTCTGCTGCGGTGGCACCAAAGGCGGTGGGTGTCCGGGGACTCCGCTCAACGCTCCACCCGTTGGTGGTGGCGGGAGGCGGCGGCACCAGCTGCCGCGTAGTGCCCTGGGAGGGCGACCAACGCTTGCTGTTCGCACCTGGTCGGGCTCTGCTGCGTCGGCACCAAAGGCAGCGGGACTGTCGGGCTCCGAGCAGCGGTACCGGCCCCCGTGGCGGGGGCAGGCGACGGAGGCAGCGACCACGGTGAGCGCGGGGCCCGGGCCGCTTGCCGGGTGCGGGCATACCGGGGCTCCGCGCAGCCCGGGGGTCATGTGCGCGGTGGCGGATCCGGGTCCCTGCCGGGCGGATGGTCTCCTCCCCGTCCCCGGTCCCGTCCTGGGTGGTGGTGTGTGCGGAGTTCGCGTTGGTACTTGGCCCGGTTGTGCGGCCCACACAACGGTTGCAGATTGGCCACCACCGTGCGCCCGCCCCGGGAGAAGGAGGTGACGTGGTCGGCCTGGCAGAGGGCGACCGGTACTTCGCATCCGCCCGGGTGGGCGCACGTGCTGTGCCCGTGGAAAGCGGCGGTGCGCTGGCGGGCTGAGGCCAGGCGGCGGCTGTGGCCCACGTCCAGGACCTGTCCGGTGGGCGGGGCGGTGAGCATCCGCACCACCTCAGAGTCAGCGGCCAGTTCGTGGACCAGCCCGACCGGAATCACCCGACCGTGCTCGTCCAACGCCGGAACCTCCTGACCCTGGGCGTCCAGGTAGGTTTCCACGGGCACGACGATGCGGATCTGCGCCAACGGAGCCGGAGTGTTGTCGCATCCGGTGTGGGTGGTGGCGAAGCGCAGCGCGGCGATGAGCGCGTCGTGTTCACGCTGGGACCGGGACCGGGTGTCACCCTCGCTGGGCGGGGTGGTGAAGGTGTCGATGGCCGCGCGCATGATCAACGCATCCCCGCTGCCTCCCCAAGATTGGAGTTGGTAGCTGCCCTGGAAGGTGTCATGCACGACCAAGCCACGGGCGGCGTGAGCAGCTTCGTGGTCACGGTCCAACCGGTGGGGGTCCAAGCGGTAAGCGACCTGGCGGGCCACTGACTGGAGCTGGTTGACCGACAACGCGGGCCGCTCCTGCTTGGCCGCCACCAGCGCCGCTTCGAACCCCTGCCGGTACTCCACCTGATCGGGAAAATGGTCCTCGTCCCGGGCCTGGACGGCCTTGTCGGTGGCCTTGGCGATCGCCACCGCCTCACCCAAGGCCAGAGCACCCTCCTCCACCGCTTCCAGCGTGGCGGGCAGAGTTTCCTGGTGCACGTGTTGGGCCAGACGGGCCAGGTCCTTGGCCTGGGAGGTGGGCATTTTTCCGTGGTGCACCAGCCACTTGTCCAGCGTGGAATAGCCGCTGTAGCGGGCCACCTCACCGCGCGCGTACAGGCGCGCCATCCGCGCGAGCGCCTGGTAGCGGAGCTGGTCCAACTGCGCCCACAGCGCCGCGACCTCCTCAGCCGCACGCTCGTCCGCCCCGGGCGGCACCTCGGTATTCAACGCCTGGTGGATGATCTCGCGCGCACCGGCCAGCGCGGCCACGGCCGGGGAACATTCCCCGGGGGCCGCTTTGGGCGCTGCGATCATCATCTCCATACTTCTTATTATAGGCCAGCACCCGCCCTTTCTCCACTATTCACAGCCCCGAATTAGACGCCTTTCTTCCGAGGACTTCACTTGATTGGGTGGCCACATTTAAGGCGGACTCAAAAGGTGTCCGAAAACGAGCGTCCAGAACGGGAACTCGCCGTTGGTGTCACCGCCAGCCGCCCCAACCCCAGGGGCCGGGGTCGGTGCCTGAGGGTGGAAGGCCCGCTTGTCGTTGGTGCCGACGTCGCAGAGCCCGACCACCCCTACACCCCGGGCGTTGGTCGCCCTCCGGTGGCCGCTCCCGCCTTTGGTGCGGCTGTTCGTCGGCCGCCTCTACCCCCACCCAACGCCAGCCGTTTGCCGAAGATCATTCCACTTCGCGGCAGCTGGCGCGCTTTCGTTGCCGCCAGCAACCCCCAGCAGGAATGGCGTAGGGAGGGGCCCTGAAGACGGCCCCTCCCTACCCCTCAATTCATTATCCCCGTTGGGTACGGGGCGCTTAAGGGCACACCAAAACCTCCGTGGGTGGGATCCCCCCTATTTCCAGGAAACCATCGCCACCCCACCCGCGACCAGCCCCGATGCGCGCCTGTGGAAAACGCGGCCTTACGAAGACCGCCCCACTCCTGGAGACCACCGACCCGCGGTGACCATCCACTCGCGGAGACCACAGACCCCCGGGGACCACCGCTCTCCGAACCCGTCCGAGCTCCTCCGAACCCATCCGAGTTCCTCCGAGTCCCTCCGAGTTCCTCCGGACCCATCCGAGTCCCTCCGAACCCACCCGAGCCCGTCCGAACCCATCCGGGCCCACCCGAGCTCAGTCGTGGAAGGGCAGCTCGTCCGGGCCGAGGGCCGTGAAGTCGGTCTCCTCGATGGGGCCGCCCTCGCGGTCGGTCACACGGGGCTCCTGGACCATCTCGATGCTGCCGCCCGACTCGTACCGGACGACGTAGACGCCCTGGTGGCCGCCGTGGTCGCCGTCACCGGAGGCGAAGGGGACGGGGCTGGGCCCCTGCCACTCCTGGGACTCCAGGGCGTCGACGAGCGACTGGCGGGTGAGGTCCTCGCCCGCCGACCTGAGCGCCTGGGCGAACATGACGGCCTGGGTCATGCCGAAGACGTGCGTGTTGGTGATCGTGCCGCCCTCGCCGTACTCCTCGTACACGTCGATGAAGAACTGGGCCCACTCGTCGTCCTCGTCCTCCACGCGCGGCATGTAGCTCGTGATGAGCATGCCTTCGAGGAAGGCGTCGGCGGGCACGCCCTCGGCGTCGGTGTCCTGCGTGAACTCCGCCAGCAGGCCCTGGAGGGTGGCGGTGTCGCCGCCGATGCTGGAGACCACCCACTGGGGCTCGTAGCCGATGCTGGCCGCCTCCAGCATGCCGAGCGCGACGAACGCCGGGATGCAGGAGCACACGACCACCTCGGCCCCGGTGCGCTCCAGTTCGGCGATCTGGGCGCTGAGGTCGGGCACCTCGGACTCGTAGTGCTCCCGGGCCACGACCTCGTCGCCGAGGTACTGGTCGAGCCCGGTCTGGGAGTCCTCGCCGACGTCGTCGTTCTGGAACAGGTAGCCGACGCTCTGGTCGGGGAAGTTCGCCGCGATGTACTCGCCCTGGATCTTCGCCTCCTTGGTGTAGTCGGTCTGCCAGCCGTAGGTCAGCGGGTGTTCGTCGGGGTTGTTCCACGCCAGGGCGCCCGAGGACGGGAAGACGTCGGGCACGCCCTCCTCGTTGAGGTAGTCGAGGACGCTGCTGTGCGTGGGCGTGCCCAGACCGCCCACCATCGCGAAGACCTCGTCCTCGATGACCAGCTGCCGGGTCACGTCGATCGTCCGCGCGGGGTCGTAGGCGTCGTCCTCGACCCGGTAGTCGATCTCGCGCCCGTTCACGCCGCCCTGGGCGTTGACGTACTCGAACACGGCGCGGGCGCCCTGGGAGACCGCGAGGTAGCCGGGGGCCGCGGGCCCGGTCAGGGGCTGGTGGGAGCCGATGACGACGGCGTCGTCGGTGACGCCGGTGGAGACGTTCAGGTCGACCTCGGCGCCCTCGGTGACCTCACCGGCGCCGGTGCAGGCCGTCGCCAGCATCGTCAGGGCCAGGGAGGCCGCCAGGGCGGCCCGGGTTCCGCTGCGGTTGCGCATGGGGTTCTCCTTCTCGGGGGGTGGGGGTGGAGCGGTGCCGGGCGGGCGGGCGCCCCGGCACCGACTAGCGGGGTCCGGACCCGGCGGGTCCGAGGCGTGCGGTCAGGCGCTGGAGCGCGCCGTGGACGCCCAGGGGCCAGAAGCGCAGGACGAGGATGAGGACGACGCCGAAGAACACGATCGGGAGGTTGTTCTCCGCGTCGCGGCTCAGGCCCAGGGTTCCGGCCAGGTCGGAGACCCAGACCTCCAGGTAGACGATGGCGACCGCGGCCCACAGCGCGCCCCACAGGCTGCCGATGCCGCCCAGGACGAGGGCGGCGAGCAGGGTCAGCGACAGCGCGAGGGTGAAGGTGCTGGGGGTCGCGGTGCCGAGCACGTAGGCCTGGAGTCCGCCCGCGAGGCCGCCCGCCGCCGAGGCGATGACGAACGCGACCACCTTCGTCGTGCCGACCGGGATCCCGGCCATGGCGGCCGCGGTCTCGTCGTCGCGGATGGCGCGCATGCGGCGGCCCAGGCGGCCGGTGGAGACGGTGGCCAGCACGGCCAGGCCGATCACCACGGCGGTCCACACGACCAGGGCCTTCCACTCGCTGTCGGTGACCAGGCCCTGGAGGAGGGGCGGCGCGCCCGCCGTGCGGATGTTGAGGCCGTTGCTGCCGCCGAGGAGCTCGTGGTAGCGGTGGGTCAGCCCGGGCAGGCCGACCGCGAGGATGAGGGTGGCCCCCGCCAGGTAGGGGCCGTGCAGGCGTGCCGTGGCCGCGCCGACCGCGATCCCGGCGACGGCGGAGACCCCCACGATGAGCAGCAGGTTCACCGCCAGGGGGAGCATGGGCTGGTACAGGACCAGCAGAGCCATCGTGTAGGCGCCGATCATCATGAACGCGCCGTGGCCGAGGGACACCTGGCCGCTGCCGCCGACGAGCAGTTGCAGCCCGGCGACGGCCAGCATGGTGTAGCCGACGGCGGCCACACGCAGCGCGGTGAGGTCTCCGGTGGCCAGCAGCAGCGCGGTGACGGCGGCGAGGCCGAGCGCGGCCAGGAGCAGGTGGCGCAGCGGCGCGGGCAGGGCGCGCCACCGGCCGCCGGAGGCGGCGGACGGGTTCGGGGGGTGGGGGGCGGCGGCGCGCTCCGCGCGCTGCCGGGTGGGTGAGGGCATCGCTACACCTTTCGCGCGGCCGGGCGGGACAGGATGCCGTCGGGGCGCACGCTCAGCACCGCGACGACGATGACGAGGGCGGCGAGGGTGGCCAGCTCGGGCCCGGCGTAGCCGGACACGTAGGACATACCGAGGCCGATGAGCATCCCCCCGAGGACGGCGCCGAACGGGTTGTCCAGGCCGCCGATGACGGCGGCGGTGATGCCGTAGACGAACACGACGTCGAACACGTTCGGGGAGATGAACGGCGGTCCGGCGAGCATGCCCGCCAGGGCGCCGATGAAGGAGGCGATCGCCCACCCCGCGGTGAGCATCAGGCCCACCCGCACGCCGCTGAGCCGGGCGGCCTCGGGGTGGAAGGCTGCGGCGCGCATGCGCAGGCCCAGGGGGGTGAACCGGTACAGGGCGAACAGCAGCAGCGCGACGGCCCCGACCGACACCAGGGCGAACGCGTTGGCGGGCGAGAAGCGGCCGACGTAGCTGAACGCGTAGCCGAACCCGTGCTGCTCGTTGCCCCAGACCATCCCGACCAGCCCCTGGACGACCAGGAGGAGGCCGAGGGTGACGATGATGGCGTTGAGCTGGGAGACGCGGGCGATGGGCCGGATGACGAACCGCTCGACCAGCGCGCCCGCGGCCAGGCCCGCGGTGAGCGCGGCGGCGAAGCCGAGCCAGTACGAGCCGGTGAGCTGGGTGACGGTGTAGGCCGTGTAGACCGCGACCAGGGCGAGCGCGGGCTGGGCGAAGTTCACCAGGCGGGTGGCCTGGTAGATGATCACCAGGGACAGCGCCAGCGCCGCGTAGGCCGCCCCGGACGCCAGCCCGTTGAGAGTCAGGTTGATGAAGTGGGTCATGCGGGGACTCCTCTAAAAGCCCAGGTAGGCGTGGCGCGTGCGGTCGTCGGAGAGCAGGTCGGCGGAGGCGCCCCCGACCGCGACGCGCCCCTGGTTGAGGACGAACCCGGTCTCGGTGACCGACAGCGCCCCGGCCGCGTTCTGCTCGACCAGGACGACGGTGAGCCCGGTGCGGTCGCGCAGGTCGCGCAGGAGGGTGAAGATCTGCCTGGTGACCAGGGGCGCGAGGCCCAGCGAGGGCTCGTCGAGCAGCAGCACCCGGGGCCTGGCCATGAGGGCGCGGCCGATGGCGAGCATCTGGCGCTCGCCCCCGGAGAGGGTGCTGGCGGGCCTGGCGCGCCGCTCGGCCAGGGGCGGGAAGAGCTCCAGGACCTCGCCCATGGCGGAGTCGCGGCGGCGGTCGGACCGCCACAGCCCGCCCAGGCGCAGGTTCTCCTCGACGGTGAGTTCGGCGATGACGCCGCCGCCCTCGGGGACGTGGGCGAGGCCGCGGGTGATGACCTTCTCCGCGGGCAGGCGGGTGATGTCCTCGCCGTCGAGCAGGACGCGCCCGGAGGCGGCCGGGTGGAGGCCGGTGATGGTGCGCAGCAGGGTGGTCTTGCCCGCTCCGTTGGCGCCGAGGACGGCGCACACGCCCTTGGCGGGGACGGTGAGGGACACGCGGTCCAGGGCGCGGACGGCTCCGTAGGAGGCGCTGAGCTCCTCGACGGTCAGCAGGGGAGGGGCGGTCATCGGGCGGCTCCGTTCGCGTCGCCGGGACCGGCGGCGGGGGTGTCCGTGGGGGCGGCGGCCGTGCCCCGGGCCGGGGTTCCCGTGTCCCGGCCGGGTACGTCCGCGGGGGTGCCGAGGTAGGCCTGGGTGACGAGGGGGTCGGCCTGGACCTCGGCGGGGGTGCCGGTGGAGATGACCCGGCCGAAGTTCAGCACGACGATGTGGTCGCAGACCCGCATGACCAGGTCCATGTGGTGCTCGACGAGGACGACGGCCATGTCCCGGCTGAAGCCGCGGATCCGGTCGGCGAGGGCGTCGATCTGCGCCCCGGACAGCCCGCTGGCGGGTTCGTCGAGCAGGAGGAGTTCGGGTTCGCTGACGCAGGCGCGCGCGAGGGCGACCTGCTTCTGCACGCCGTAGGGCAGGGTGGCGGGCAGCCGGTGGGCGTGCTCGGCGACCCCGAAGCGCTCCAGGGCTGCCAGGGCGCGCCCGCGCAGCTCACGTTCGTCGCGGTGGTGCCGTCCCAGCCCGGTGAGCAGTGAGAACGGGCCTCCGGTGGCGAGGCGGTCGGCCCCGGCGACGACGTTGTCCAGGACCGTCATCATCGGGAAGAGGTTGAGGCCCTGGAAGGTCCGGGCGATGCCGGCGCGGGCGAGGTGGTGGGGGCGGCGGCCGGGCGGCGGTGCGCCCTTCCAGGTGATGGTCCCGGCGGTGGGGCGCAGGACGCCGGACAGGACGTTGAACAGGGTGGTCTTGCCCGCCCCGTTGGGGCCGATGAGGCCGACGACGGACCCGGGCGCGACCCGGAGTCCTACGCCGTCGAGCGCGGTGAGGCCCCCGAAGCGCACGGTCACCCCGTCAGCGCTCAGGAGGTGCTCCGTTGCGGTCGTCGTCATGGGCTGCCTTTCTCTTCGACCGGAGGCGTACCGACCAGTTGGTATGAGGGAGGTGTCCGGCGGCGCCTCGACCGTCGGCCCGGGGTCAGTTGAACAGGCGGGCCAGGTCCACGCGGGACCTGATGTTGAGCTTGCGGAAGATGCCGCGCAGGTGGTGCTCGACCGTGCGGGGGCTGATGAACATGTGGGCGGCCACCTCGCGGTTGGTGGCCCCTTCGGCGACCAGCCGGGCGATCTGCTGCTGTTGCGCGGTCAGCTCGCTGGTGGAGACGGGGTCGGGGCCGCGTTCGGCGGTCCCGATCGCGCGCAGCTCGGCGCGGGTCTGGCGCACCCACAGCCGCGCCCCGAAGCGTTCGAAGGACTCCAGCGCGTTGTACAGGTGCTCGCGGGCCCGGCCGGGCAGGCGGGCCCGGCGCAGGTGGGCGCCGAACAGCAGCTGGGTGCGCGCGTGCTCGACGTCGTCGTCGCCGCAGGCCCGGTGCAGGGCCAGCGCGTTCTCGAAGTGGTCGCAGGCCTCGTCGCCCGAGGCCAGCAGGCCCGAGCCCCGGGCGGCCAGCGCCAGCGTGCTCGGACTGCCCACCGCCTCGGCCCAGCGCCGGTACCCGGCCAGGGAGGTGCGCGCCCACTCGGTCTCGCCCATGCGGGTCGCCGCCTCCACGAAGTGCGGGGCGGTGAGCAGCCGCATGGTGGGGTGGCCGTGCCCGGGGGCGGCGTGGACCAGGGCGCGCAGCCGGAAGAACGCCTCCGCGGCGTTGCCCCGGGACAGCTCCAGGACGGCCAGCGCCCACGCCGACAGGGCGGCGGCCAGGCCGAGGCTGTTCTCCCCCGCCTGGGCGGCGACCGCGCGCGCCCGGATGCGGCAGGTGTCCACGTCGCCCTGGATGGCGGCGATCATCGCCAGGGACGCCAGGTGCTGGGTGGCCCACACGGTCTGGCCGGTCTCGCGGGAGACCCGCAGGCCGTTCAGGGCGGTCCCTGCGGCCGAGGGGAAGCGCCCGCTCCAGAACTCGGAGAAGACCAGGAAGCCCAGCGCGGCGGGCAGGGTGGCCCGTTCGCCCCGCAGGCGGCCGACCTCGACGGCGCGCGAGGTCACCGAGCGCACGAACGGCGCGTCGCCCAGGCGCAGGCCGCTGATGCCCGCCCAGACCAGCTCGGAGGGCTTGGCGATCGCGGCCAGTCCGGTGGCCTCGCGCAGCAGCGGGGTGGAGCCGGGGTAGTCGCCGCGGAAGGAGACCGCGCACCCCTCCAGGAAGGAGGCGACCATGCGCATCGGCGCCGGGTCGTCCGGGCGGACCAGGGGCAGGGCCAGTTCGGCGGCCCGGCCGTGGCGGGCGGCGTCCCCGGCCAGGGAGGCGGCGTCGGCCGAGCGCACGAGGGCGCGCAGGGCCAGGAAGCGGTCGTGGGGGATGAGTTCGCGGCCGACGGTGAGCAGGCGTTCGGCGACGTCCATGGCGTTCTCGCCGCGCATGGCGATCTGGGCGTCGATGAGGTCGGAGGTCGCCCGCCGCCGGTCCGTCACCGCCAGGGGCCGCGCCCGCGCGAGCAGCCGGGTGGCGCGCGCCGAGCTCCCGGCCATGTAGGCCTCGTAGGAGGCCGTGTTCAGTCGGCAGGCGCGCTCGTCGGGGTCGGGGCACAGGTCGGCCGCGCGCTCGTAGGCGTGGGAGGCGGCGAGGCGGCCCTCGACCCGCTTGACGCGCCGGGCGGCGGCGGTCGCGGCTTCGGCGAGCCCGGCGTCGGGCGCGTCGGCCCCCGAGGCGGTGTGGCGGACGAACTCCGCGGGCGAGAGTTCGGGGTCGCAGGCGCGGGCCAGGGCCCGGTGCGCGGCGCGCAGCCGCCCGGCGGGGGCGTCCTGGGCGATGGCCTCGCGTGTCAGGGGGTCGGCGAAGACGACGGTGTCGCCCTCCACCCGCACCAGGCCGCGCTCCTCCGCCGGTTCGAGGTCGGTGACGGTCGGTCCGGGGCCGCTGGCGCTCGGTCCGGCCTCCTCGCAGGCCTCCAGCAGCCGGTGGACGCGGGGCCCGTCGCCGAGGGCGGCGAGCAGCAGCAGACAGCGGGTCCGCTCGGGGAGATCGCGGTAGGGGGCGAGGAAGCCGGCGCGCAGGCGGCCGGGCAGGCGCGGCGGCTCGGGGAGGGGTTCCTCGCCCAGGAGCTGGGCCCGGGACAGCCCCCGCAGGTGACCGAGGACGGCGGCGGGGTTGCCGTGGGCGGCGCGGACCAGGGCGGCGCGCACGGCGGAGGCCGGGGTGACCGGGGCCCTGTCGGTGAGGATGTCGTGGACCGCCCGCTCCTCCAGCGGTGCGAGCGGGAGTTCGGTGACACCGGGGACGAGGGCGTCGGGAGGGGGTTCGGCGTCGGCCTCGGGCACGCGGGCCCCGGCGGGCTTGCCTCGGCCCTCGCGCGCGGTGAGGACGGCGGCGACGGGGGTTCCGGCGAGGCGCCGTGCGACGAAGGCCAGGGCGTCCAGCGAGGGCGCGTCGAGCCGGTCGGCGTCGTCCACGCACAGCAGGAGGGGGCGGTCGGCCGCGGCGCGGGAGAGCAGTTCGACCAGGCCGGTGTAGAGGGCGAGCCGGTCGGCGTCGGCGACCGCTCCCCGGGTCAGGGCGTCGCGGAGCAGGCCGCGCCGGAGCTCGGGAAGGCGCTCGGTCTCCTCCGCGAGGGGGCGGAGGAGGCGCTGGAGCCCGGCCAGGGGCAGGTCCGCCTCGTCGGCGACCCCGTCCGCGCGGAGCACGGTGAAACCACCCGCGGACCCGCGCAGGTGCTCCAGGAGCGCCGTCTTGCCGCGCCCGGGGCCTCCGGAGAGGAGCAGGGAGGCGCCCCGGCGGGACCGAGCGTCGTCCAGGGCGTCGGAGAGGGCCCGCTGCTCCGTGTCGCGACCCCGGAGGCGGGTGACGGGGGGTTGTGTGTTCCTGCCAGCCACGTGCACACATTCGCACAGCGGGCCCCCGACGCGGCAGGTGCGGGCGACCACACTGGTCGTTTCACCGATGCTCACCCGGAGTCGCACGCGACGTGCGTGACGGGCCTGGGTTGGGGTACTCGCGGTACCCACGGGACGGGTGCGCGGGCAGGGTATCGCGGTGCCCACCTGGGCTTCCGTGGCCGAGAAAAGTGACGGGGCTCACCCTCCCGAGGGGGCCCGGCGCCGCCCCTGCTCCCACGCGGGCCGGGAGCAGGGTTATCAAGCCGTAACGTGCGCACAACGGCACACCCGCGATACCGGCAAACGGGACAAAAGATCACATGGATAGCTTTTTATCTTCTTCAGGACACTGTCGCGACCGCCCCCGACGGGGATATCCAGTCCGGGACGCCCCGTGAGGGAGCGCCCCTACGGCAGGGAGGGACCGACGCCCATGGAGAACCGCTCCACGGCAGCACACGACACGCGGCGGCCGGTGTCCGCCGGCACCCGCACCGGCAACCGCACCGTGCCCCCGACCTTCGGCGTCGAGGAGGAGTTCTTCGTCGTCGACCCCGGCACCCGCCTCATCCTGTCGCGGGCGCCCGAGGTGCTCGCCAACACCCGCGTCCTGGGCGACCACCTGTGCGGTGAGTTCTCCCGCGCGCAGGTGGAGGCCAACAGCCCGGTGTGCGACGACGCGGGCGAGGCCCTGCGCTTCCTGCGCGCGGCGCGCGGGGAACTGGACCGCGCCGCGGGCGCGGCCGGGCTCGCCATCGTCGCCTCCGGCACCGCCGTCCTGGGCGATCCGGCTTCGGTGAGGACCAGCGAGGGGCGCCGCTACGCCGACATCACCGCGCACTTCGGCGCGCTGCGCGAGTCGCACGTGGTGTGCGGCTGCCACGTGCACGTGGGCGTCCCCGACCGGGAGACCGCCGTGGCCGTGGGCAATCACCTGCGCCGGTGGCTGCCGTTCCTGGTGGCGCTGTCGGCGAACTCACCGTTCCACGCCGGACGCGACACCGGCTACTCCAGCTGGCGCACGGTCGCCTGGAACCGGCTGCCCTCGGCCGGACCTCCCCCCTTCCTGCGCTCCCTCGCCGAGCACGAGCAGGCGGTGCGGGCGCTCTCCGACTCCGGGGCGATCCTGGACCGGCGGATGGTCTACTGGGACGTCCGCCTCTCCGACCACCTGCCCACGCTGGAGATCCGGGTGAGCGACGTGGCCGCCACCGCCGAGGAGGCGCTGCTGCTGGCCCTGCTGGTCCGCGGCCTGACCAGTCGTGCGCTCGCCGACGTGCTCTACGGGGTCCCCGCGCCCGCCATCCCCGACCAGGCGCTGCGGGCCGCCGTGTGGCGGGCCGCCCGGGACGGGCTGGAGGGCGTGGTGCCGGACCCGCTGACCGGTGAGGCGCTGCCCGGGCACGCGGCCGCCGAACGGCTGCTGCACGCCGCGCTGCCCGGCCTGCTGGCCAACGGCGACGCCGACCTGGCCTCCTCGCTGCTCGACCGGGTGCGCGCGGCCGGGAGCGGGGCCGCCCGCCAGCGCGCGGTGTACGCCCGGCGGGGCAGGCTCGCCGACGTGGTGGACCACCTCGTGGTCCAGACGAGGGAGGGCCTCGCCTGAGGCGGGCGGCCGCCGTTGTCCACAGGGGCTACCGCCCGCCCCGGATCCGCGGTTTCCTGGATACGGGGGGTCCCCAGGGCCCTCCCACGTCGTGCTGCCCGCGTCCGGCCCCAGGCTCCGGCAGCCGCTCCCGGAGGCCGCCCGGAGCGCCCGGAGGCGGCCGGGGCTACCGCCGGGCCAGCTCCTCCGCGCTGCCGTCCCCGCCCGCAACCTCGGCCATGGTGGGCGGGTTCGCCCCCTCCCGGGTCACCGTGACCGCGGCGACCGACACCGCGAACCCCAGCAGGTCCTCCAGGTCCGCCTTGTCCAGTCCGGCGAGGCGGGCCCGCGGGTCCTCCCCCAGCCGGTCGTGGCGGTCCAGCCAGTTCAGCAGGGCGCCCATGAAGGAGTCGCCCGCGCCCACGGTGTCGGCAACCTCGGTCCTGGGCGCGGCCACCGCCACCTCCTCGCCCCGGCAGACCGCCAGGGCCCCGTCGGCGCCCATGGTCACCACCACCAGCACCGGGCCCAGCGCGGCGACGGCGTGGGCCGCCCGGACCGGGGACAGGTCCGGGTACAGGAACGCCAGGTCCTCGTCGCTCGCCTTCACCAGGTGCGCCTGCGCGGCGTGGCGCAGGGCCAGCGCCCGCGCGGTGACGGGGTCGCCGATGACGTCGTGGCGGATGTTGGGGTCCAGGGTGAGCGTCACCCGCCCGCGCCCGTGCTCGCGGCGCAGCATCGCCTCGATCAGGGTGGCTCCGGGCTCGCGGAACAGCGCTATCGACGCGGCGTGCAGCGCGCGGACCCCCGGTTCCAGCTCCTCGGGCAGCTCCCCCGTCCGCCAGCGCCAGTCGGCGGCGTCGTCCATGCGGAAGTCGTAGCGGGCCGACCCGTCCCGGCCGAGCGTGGCCAGGGCCAGCGCCGTCGGCTCCCGGGCCGGGAGCAGTCCCGCCGGGTCCAGCCCTTCCCCGAGCAGGCGCTCGCGGATCAGCTCGCCGAAGCCGTCCGCGCCGATCCGCGCGAGCAGCCGGGTGGGCGTGCCCAGCCGGGCCGCCGCCACCGCCGTGTTGGCCGGGCCGCCGCCGGGCGCCGCCTTGAGCACGTCGGGGCCGTGGGACGTGGGCAGCAGGTCCATGACGTTCTCGCCCACCACGACGAGGCGGGGTGAGGTTCCGGCCCCCGCGGCCCCTCCGGCCGGGGCGCCCTGCGCGTCCCCTGTGTTGTCGGCGGTCACGCGTTTCCTCCGGAGTCGTGGTCGGTGCCGGGCAGGAGGGCGGCCGCGATGGAGGCCGACAGCCCGATCTGGGGCAGGAGTGCCGCCTGGTAGGCGTGGTAGACGTCCGGCTTGCCCGGCCACACGCTCGCGGCCGGGCGGTTGTCCGGGTCCAGCTCGTGGTGCCAGCTGCCGCGCTCGCGGTCCACGTGGTACCGGTCGGCGTAGGCCCACCAGCGTTCGTGCAGGTCGGCGTAGGAGGCCACGCCGGTGTGCTCCCCCAGCGCCCAGGCGGCCATGGCGGCCTCGGCCACCACCCAGTGCATGCGCTCGCGCACGACCGGCCGGTCCTGCCAGTCGAGGGTGTAGACGAACCCCTCGGCGCCGTCGACGGCCCAGCCGCGCCGGACGGCGTGGTCGAACAGCGCCTCGGCGTCGGTGCGCAGCCAGGCGGGGACGGGGTCGCCCGCACGGCTGAGCGCGACCTCCAGGTGGACCAGCAGGCGCGCCCATTCGAGCAGGTGGCCGGTGGTGCTCCCGAAGGGCCGGAAGGGGTGGTCGGGCTGGTCCCGGTTGTAGTCCGGGACGGGCTTCCAGTCGGAGGTGAAGTGCTCGGGCAGGCGCCAGTCGTGCTCGGCGGCCACACCGTGGACCAGGCGCTCGGCGATGGAGAGCGCGCGGCGGGCCCACACGGCGTCGCCGGTGGCGTCGGCCGCGGCCAGGAAGGCCTCCACGGCGTGCATGTTGCTGTTGGCGCCCCGGTAGTCCTCGGTGGCGGTCCACCCGCTGTCCCAGCTCTCGCGCAGGGCGCCCGCGGACTCCTCCCAGAAGCGCTCCTCGACGACCCGCAGCGCGTCGTCGAGCAGCTCACGCGCTCCCGGACGACCGGCGAGGGTGGCGCTGGAGGCGGCCAGGACCACGAACGCGTGCTCGTAGGCCGACTTGCGCGGCAGCTCGTGGGAGCGCTCCCGGGAAGTGTTCCCCCCGGTGTCGTCCGGCACCCGGTCGAACCAGCCGCCGTCCCGGGCGTCGCGCAGGGGGCCCGTCGCCAGGGCCGCCACGCCGTGGTCGGCCAGCCGTCCGGCGTCGGCCTCCCCCCGCAGGTGGGCCAGGGAGAACACGTGCGTCATCCGCGCGGTGATCCAGGCGGCGGCGGGCCGGTCCCGCTCCACACGCCCGTCCGCGTCGAGCCAGCCGAAGCCGTCGGACACGGCGGATCCGGCGGCGAAGCCGTACAGCCGCCGCTCCTCCTCGCGCAGCCACTCGGGCAGGCCCGGGGCCGGTCGTGTCGATGGTGTCAATCCACTGCCTCCTCAAGGCGTCGGTGAGCGGGTCCACGGTATCCCGCGAACGCGACACCGCGGTAGACCGGGGAGCCCGGTCAACAGAACACACCATCGCTCCCGGGACAGAACATTCCGGACACGCGACTCCGGAGGGGATGCCGAAAACCGGGTGCGTCGCCCCACCCCCTTCTGCCAGAGTCGCCCCGGCGCCGCCCGGACCCGCGGCGGGGCCGCTTCCCCGTCCGCCCACGGCAGAAGGCAGACCCGTCATGACCCGTTCCGGCCCCTCCCCCGAACACCCCGACCGGGACGCCCTGTCCCGCGACCCCCTGCCCCTGCGCGGCAGGACCGCCCTGGTCACCGGCGCGAGCAGGCGCGGCGGCATCGGCTACGCCGTCGCCCGCCGCCTCGCCGCGTACGGCGCCTCGGTGATGGTCCACCACCACCAGCCGCACGACGCGGAGCTGCCCTGGGGCAGCGACGACCTCACCGCCGTGCTCGACGGCGTGCGCGAGGTGCTCGGCGACCCCGCCGCCCGCGTGGCCGACGTCGGCGCGGACATGGCCGCCCCCGACGCGCCCCGGCGGGTGGTGGAGGCGACCGTGGCCGAGTTCGGGCACCTGGACGTCCTGGTGGCCAACCACGCGCGCAACGGCGGCGACGCGACGCTGGCCGAGGTGACCCTGGAGATGCTCGACGGGCACTGGGCGGTCGACGCCCGCGCGCCGATCCTGCTCGCCCAGGCCTTCGCGGCGCGGCACGACGGGCGCCCCGGCGGCCGGGTGCTGTTCATGACCTCCGGGCAGATCCGCGGGGCGATGCCCGGCGAGGTGGCGTACGCGTCGGCCAAGGCGGTCCTGGCCCAGATCACCCCGACCGTCGCCGCCGAACTGGGTCCGCGCGGCATCACCGTGAACGCCGTCGACCCCGGCCCGGTGCAGACCGGTTACATCGACGAGGACCTCATGCGCCGCGTCCTGCCCGGCTTCCCGGCCGGGCGGGTGGGCCTGCCCGACGACCCGGCCAGGCTGCTGGCCTGGCTGACCACCGACGAGGCCTCGTGGGTGACCGGCCAGGTGATCAGCACCGACGGCGGTTTCAGCTGCTAGGGGTCCGGGCTCAGTCCCGGGGACCGGGTTTGGCCACCCGCCCGGCCGCGTTGCGCGCGGCGGCCTTGGCGCTCCCCAGGTCGGCGGCGCGGCAGGTCCACCGGACGTGCTCGGCGGCCGTGACCGGGTCGTCGGCCATGGGGATGTGCCCGCTGCCGATCAGTGAGACCATGCGCGCGTTGGGCACCCGGTGGTGGGCGTGCGCGGCGCTGGACGGCAGCAGCGTCCGGTCGCGGTCGCCCCAGGCGATGGTGACCGGGCACTCGATCGGCCGCGCCGTGAAGACGTACTCGGCGATGCGCGGCACGAGCCGGATGTAGGGCGAGCCGTGCTGGAGGCCCCGGACGCTGAACCGGGTCGCCTTGGCCGCGGGCGAGGAGGGGTCGCCGCGCAGCGCGATCCGCGCGGCCGTCCTGGCCGGGGCGGTGTTGGCCAGGCGCTCCTTGACCGGCATCGGGACGCGCGCGGCCAGGCGGGAGAGCGCGCCGACCCCGCGTATCGCGCACCGGGCGATCCTGTCGGAGAACCCCGCCGGGGAGAACACCGTCACCGACGCGGCCAGGCCCCGGACACCCAGTTCGAGGGCGATCGACCCGCCGAGCGAGTTGCCCGCCAGGTGCGGGCGCTCCAGCCCGTGCAGGCGGCAGAACGCCTCGATGTCGTCGGTCAGGGTGAGGACGTCGTAGGGCTCGTCGGGGCCGGGCCCCGGTGAGGCGCCGAACCCCGGCAGGTCCACGCAGATGACGCGGTAGTCCGCGGAGAGCCGCCGCATCACGGCGGTCCAGCTCTGGCGGCGGTCCCCGAGTCCGTGGAGGAGGACCAGGGGGCGGCCGCTCCCCCGTTCTTCGAAGGCGATACGTGTCGGGTCCATGTCCTTCGGTCTACCCGATACGGGGACCGCTAGCGCCCCGGGCTCGCGGGCACCGGGGCGGGCGCCGCGAACGGGGGCGCCCCGGCCCGGGCACGAGGCGGTCAGCTCCTCCGGGGAGCCCGCGTCAGCACCACGCCCGACAGCACCGCGAGCAGTCCGAGCACCGGACCCATGCCGAGCCCCAGACCGGACACCGTCAGCAGCAGCATCCCGCCGCCGACCAGCGCCGCGGCGGCCAGGACGCGGACCATGCCCGGGGAGCCGCTCAGCGCCTTCGGCGGGTTCTCGAACCGCACCGCCCAGTGCGCCAGCGGCACGATCAGGGGCACCAGGACCACCAGCCCCAGCACGCCCCACAGCACCCACAGGCCCGTCAGCGGCTCGGGGGTGTCGATCCCCAGCCCGAACACCAGCACGCCCGCCACCACGCTGAGCGGCAGCATGTGCCACAGGTAGACCGTCATCAGCTGCGGGCAGATCCGGTCCAGCAGACGCGCCGGGCCCGGGCGCTCCGACCAGGCGCTGATCCGCTCGCGCAGCAGCACCGCGACGCCGATCTGCAGCGCGCCCATGGCGGCGAGCACCAGGGTGGGCGGGGACACGTTGGAGGACTCCGTGGCGAACACGCCCGTCATGTTGAGCGAGTAGGGGCCGAACGTCGTCAGGGCCAGCGCGGCGGCCGCGCCGCCCGCCACCATCCCCGCGGCGTAGCGCAGGCGGATCGCCCCCGTCGCGTAGCGGAACCCCAGCTGGTGCACGCCCAGCCACACGAAGGCCACGTTGAGGTAGCCGACCCAGTCCGCGCCGGTGGAGAAGCGGGTCAGGTCCACGGCCGCGGCGGCGGCCAGCAGGGCGATCGGGACCCACCAGCCGAAGAGCTCCTGGGCCCGGAACAGCAGCGGGGTGGACACGACCACCAGCACGTACACGGCGAGGAACCACAGCACCATGCCCGCGGCCTCGGCGCCCACGAGGACCGCCTGGGCCGGTGCGCCGCCCAGGACCAGCAGGTGGGAGGCGACGATCCACAGGGCCGCCAGCGGCACCACCGGCCAGGCGAGTCTGCGCAGTCTGCGCGCGAACCAGTCCGAGGCGGACATGCCCCGGCCCGAGGCCGAGCGCCAGCTGATCAGGTTGGCCGCGCCCCCGACGAAGAAGATCAGCGGCATGACCTGGACGACCCACGTGAGCACGAAGCCGCCCTCGGTGGACAGGACGCTGCCCGCCTCGAGGGACCCGGGCTCGTGGACGAGGACCGGCAGCCACCAGTGCTGCATGACCACCAGGGCCATCACGAACAGCCGGATGACGTCCAGGAACCTGTCCCGGCCCGCCCCGGGCCGCGGTGTCCGCGGAGAGGGCAGGAGGACGGTACTGGAGGCGTACGCCGACGACGTGCCTCCGCCTTCGTTCTCGACGGTCACGGTCATCGGTCGCTCCTTGGTCTACCCCGTACGCGTGTGCGTCCCCGGACGCGGTGGTGCGCGGGGGGCCGTGTGGCCGGGATCAGGGGGTGGCGACGCGTTCTCGAACGCGCCCGGTGGCGTGGCCGCGTCAGCTCAACTGTCGGCGACGCGTGGTAAACGAGAGTAGGTCCGGCCGGGTGGTGGCCGCGATGGATCTGGCGCCCCTCTCCGAGGGGCGGTTGGCCCGACCATGGAAGGTGGTGCCTGCACCACCGCGCGTCAGCGCACGGCGGATCGGGGACCGTTCTCCCCCGGCGGAGGGCGCGGACGCGCCGAACGTGCTCCGGGAAGTCCGAGAGAGTTCCCGCACACGGTACCCCGCGAGACGGCGTGCACGAAACCCTTGGGGAAGGTCCGTGTGCGGAGACGGAACAGCTGTCCGGAGCGGTCGGGCCGTGCGGCACCGGCGTGGAGGCCCCGGGCAGGAGCGGAAACGGCGGCTGGGGCGTCAGCGGAGCCGACACCCTGAGCGGAGGCGGGACCGGCGCCCCGGGCGGGCCCGCTCCGGCGCTGTGACCGAGCGGTCCGCCCGCCCGGCCGCGTACGCCGTGGTCCTGTACCCGCAGCGGGTCCGGAGCGTCGAACCCCGCTGCGGGTACAGGACCACCGCGGGTCAGAGCCCCTCGCGTCACACGGGCGGCATCTCCGGTCGCGGTGTCAGGGAGCGGTGGGCAGCGCGCGCTTGTGGGCGGTGACGCGGTACCGGTCGACCAGCGCGGTCTCCACGTGCCCGGGCACCGGCAGGCCCTCCAGAAAGTCGTCGATCTGGTCGTAGGTCAGGCCCAGCGCCTCCTCGTCCGGCTTCTGCGGGGAGAGCGTCTCCAGGTCGGCGGTGGGCACCTTGCGCACCAGGTCCTCCGGAGCGCCCAGCTCGGCGGCGACCGCGCGCACCCGGCGCTTGGTCAGCCCGGTCAGCGGCACGAGGTCCGCGCCGCCGTCGCCGTACTTGGTGAAGAAGCCGGTGACCGCCTCGGCCGCGTGGTCGGTGCCGACCACCAGTCCGCGCAGGCCGCCCGCGACCGCGTACTGGGCGATCATCCGCTGCCGCGCCTTGACGTTGCCGAGGACGAAGTCCGCCGAGGACTCGCTGGCGTAGGTCATCCCGGCGGCGGCCAGGGAGTCGGCCATGGCGTCGCTGGCGGGCCCGACGTCCACGGTGAGGCAGCGCTCGGGGGCCGTGAACCCGACGGAGCGGGCCGCGTCCTCCTCGTCCTTCTGCTCGCCGTAGGGCAGGCGCATGGCGACGTACTCGCACTCGTGGCCGTTCTCGCGGGCCCGGTCCACCGCCAGGCGGCACAGGCGTCCGGCGGTGAGCGAGTCCACGCCGCCGCTGATGCCCAGGACCAGCGCGGTGGAGCCGGTGCTGATCAGCCGCTCGGCGAGGAAGGCCACACGGCGTTCGATCTCGACGCGCGCGTCGAAGTGCTCGGGCACTGCGAGGTCGCGGATGATCTCGCGACGGGCCTGGCTCAGCTCGGTGTCGGTCACTGCGGTCCCCCGTGGGTGTGGTGCGTGTGCCCGCCGATTATCGCCTGTCCCGCGTCCGGGGACGAGCCCGGGGAGCGTCCGGGACCGGAGGCGGCGGTGGAGGGGCGCGGCCCCGGGGCCGGGGGGAGGGAGCGCGGGGCGGGCGGAGGAGGGGTGCGCGGGGGCGGGGCTCGGGGCGGTCTCAGGCGTCCGTGCGCAGGCGGCGGGCGAAGCGCTCGTAGTCGACGACCACGCCGTCGCCGTCCACCGACAGCCGGTACTCGCCGTGCAGGGGGTCGCGGTAGGTGTAGCGCTCCAGGCCGTCCTCGGCGGGGTGGCGGGTGTAGCGCTGCCTGACCCGGCGCACCCGCAGGGAGGGGATGTCGATCCAGACCACCGCGATGTCGCGGTACTCGCCCGGGCGCAGGCCGAGGCGGCGGATGGGCAGGGTGTTGGTGAGCGGGGTGGCGGCGACGTCCACGTCCAGGCAGCCCACCAGTCCGGGCAGGGGGGCGCCGTCGGGCCCGGTCCAGTGGCCTCCCTGGGCGTCGAGCGTGACCGACTCCAGGCCCTGGGAGGAGAGGACCTCGGCGTACACCCGCCGGGTCGTCCACGCCAGGTCGGCGCGGACGCTGAAGCGGGTGAGGAACCGCTCCTCGCCCACGACGACGGTCTCCCCGGCCTCCAGGCGGTAGCCGTCGGGCTCGGGGAGGAGCGCGCCCAGCCCGAGCCCCTCGGGGACGTCGGTCCGGGCCCACACGGCCGGGTGTTCCGTCAGTGACGACATGTCACCGTTCTACCGTTCCGGGGTCGGGCGCGCCAGGGCGGCCCCGGGGCCCGCACCGCGGACGCGGCGGGGGCGGGGAGGCCGGGGCGGTCACCGCCCCGGCCGTCGCCGGTACGGCCGCCGGTCAGACCCGTGCGGCCTCTCCCGGGGCGGAGCCGGTCCCGCGGATCTCCGCCTCGACCCGGTCGAAGTCGCTCTCCATCTGCGGGGTGACCCTGGCCAGGCCGTTGAAGACGAGGATGGCGGCGACGCTGAGGACCACGGCCGGGACCATGGCGTACAGGCCGGTGCCGAAGAAGTTGGCGTCGAGGATGTCCCACACGATCGCGGTGGTGCCGCCCGCGATCATGCCCGCGAGCGCGCCGGACCAGCTCATGCGCTTCCAGAACACGGAGAGCACCAGGATCGGGCCGAAGCCCGCGCCGAACCCGGCCCAGGCGTAGCCGACCAGGTCCATCACCGACTGGTCGCCCCACAGGGCGATGGCCGCGGCGCCCAGTGCGACGGCGACCACGGTGACGCGGCTGATCCACAGCAGCCTCCCGGGGGCGGCGTCGCGGTCCACGAAGGCCCGGTAGCCGTCCTCGGTGAGGGCGGACGCGGCGACCAGCAGCTGGGAGTCGGCGGTGCTCATGACGGCGGCGAGGATGGCGGCGAGCAGCAGTCCGGCGACCAGCGGGTGGGTCAGGGCCTCGATCAGGAGCGGGAAGACCTGCTCGGAGTTCTCCAGCGGGGTGTCGAAGTAGGCGATGCCGATGAAGCCGACCAGCACGGCCAGGGCCATGGCGGTGACCGCCCAGGCGACGCTGATGGTGGCGGCCTTGGGAATGTCGCGGACCGAGCGGATGCCCATGTAGCGGGACAGGATGTGCGGCTGGCCGAAGTAGCCGAAGCCCCAGGCCAGGCCGGAGACGATGACCACCCAGCCGAGGGTGTCGGTGCTCACCCACTGGCCGAGCTCGGCGTCCAGGGCGGTGCCGCCGACGGCCGACAGCAGCCCGTCGCTCTTGTCGGACACGCCCTCGGCCAGCCCGGCGAAGCCGCCGAGCGCGGTGACCGCCATGGCGGGGACGACCAGCAGGGCGATCCACATCATCGCGGCCTGGACCACGTCGGTCAGTGATACGGCGAGGAAGCCGCCGAGCACGGTGTAGAGCACCACGATGCCCACCCCGATGGCGACGGCAGGACCCGGGCTCAGGCCGAAGACCTGGTCGAACAGGGCGGCCATGGCGACGAGCCCGGAGGCGACGTAGAAGAAGTAGAAGACGATGATGAGCACCGCCGAGACCCCGCGCAGCAGCCGGGTGGGGTCGTTGAAGCGGTTCTCCAGGAAGGAGGAGAGGGTGAGGGAGTCGGAGTCGCCCCCCGAGCGGGCGTCGGTCACGCGCTCGGTGTACACGCGCAGGCGGGGCGCGAGGAGGATCCAGCTCCCGGCGAAGCCGCAGGCCAGGCCGACCGCGATCCAGGCCTCGCCCAGACCGGAGACGTAGATGGCGCCGGGCAGGCCGAGCAGCAGCCACCCGCTGAAGTCGCTGGCGTTGGCGCTCAAGCCCGCCACCCAGCTGTTGAGCTGTCTGCCGCCGAGCACGAAGTCCGACTGCGAGACGGTGCGCTTGTAGGCCCACAGGCCGATGGCCACCATGGCGGCGAGGTACACGCCGAAGGTCGCGACGGACCAGAGCATGGACTCGTCCAAGACCCTGCCCTCCCTTCTCCTGAGCGCGCGGGCACGAGCCTTACGCGCTGTTCATGGATATTGCGGGGGATCATTGCCCCGTGTCCGGCAAGTCACAACACCCGTGCGTGGAACAACACCGCTTTGAGACCTCGGCGAGTCCTCCGCCGAGAGCCGCCGCCCGCAGGACCGCGCCCGGGTGCTGGTGTTCGTCGGATCGCGCAGAGGCGGACGGCCCTCCCGCTCCGGACCCTTGGTGACGCGCGTCACGAACGCCTCGGGTGCCGGAGCCCGTGCGCCCCGGTCCCCACGCGGAGGTCCACGATTCCCTTCCGTCACACGGAACACTCGCGGAACTCTGTTCCCGGCACTCCGGCGCCTTCTGGTTCACCGCTGCCCGAGGGGGAACTGTTCCGGGCAAAGTGGATGTCAGAGAGGTCCCCGAACGTGGCCACCCCCCATACCCCGCGCGGCCTACAGCCCAACGAGCCGTCATGGCAGATGCGGGTGCTCGACCAGTACGGCACCGTGGGCGGCGCCGTGCTCCTGTCCCCCGGCCTCCTGGTCACGTGCGCGCACGTCGTCAACGCCGCGCTCGGCCTCCACGGGGAGAAGGAGGAGCACCCGGGCCCGCTCGCCACCGTGCGCCTGCGGTCCTTCGACGACCGGGTGTGGGAGGCCTCCGTCGACACCCGGCTGTGGTCGGCGGGCCCCGACAGCCGCGACCTGGCCGTGCTGCGGCTGCGGGACGCGGGCCCCGACACCTCCTTCCCCGTGCTGCGGGAGTGCGCGAGCCTGGAGCCGCAGCAGCCCCTGTACACGGCGGGCTATCCCGAGGGGATGCGTTCCCTCCAGGCCCCGCTCGTCTGCCAGGGGCCCGGCGGGCCCACCGGGGTCACCCACCAGGTCGAGACCCCCACCTCGCAGCCGGTGCGGATCACCGGCGGGTTCAGCGGCTGCGCCGTGCGCACCGGGACGGGTGAGCTGGTGGGGATCATGCAGAAGACCCACCACTACGTCTGGAACGACCCCGACCGGCCCTCCGGTATCGCGTTTATCCTCCCGGTGGAGGAGCTCGTCGGCGAGCGCGACGACGGCGAGGTCGTCTCCGCGCAGCGCCTGGCCGACGAGTCCCTGTGCGGCAGGGAGGCCTACGACAGGCTGCACGACCTGCTGGACTCGGTCCCCCTGGACGCGGTCCCGCCGGAGGACCTGCTGAGCCCCGCCGAGGCGCGCAAGGCCAGGCGGCACGGCGCGGGCACGACCGCCTGGCGGGTCCTCACCGCGCTGTGGGACCTGGTCCCGCCCGTCGGCGAGCCGCCTCCCCGGGTCGCCTGGGTGCACCACGTCTACCAGGAGATCCGGCACCAGCGGCCGCTCCCGCCCGCGGTGTGGTCCTGGATCCGGCAGGAGGCCGGGCCGATGGGGCGCGACTGGGAGGAGGCCCTGACCCGTGACCGGGACCGGCGGCTGCTCCGGCGCAGGGAGCCGGACGCGCCCGCGGCGCCCTCCGGCCACCACGACGAGCGTCCGCCCGACACGGTGGTGCTCTTCGAGCTGGAGCCGGTGACCGGCGGCTACCGGCTCTCGCACCGGATCGCCCACCGGGGCGAGAGGGAGGATCCGCTGCCCCAGGGCACGAGGCTGGTCGGCGAACCGCAGATCTGCGACGAGATCGCCGACCTCATGGGAGAGGCCACCATGCAGAGGCTGGTCACGCCCAACGAGGAGTCGCTGCGGCTGCGCGTCCTGCTGCCCAGGGACCTGCTGCACCTGAACCCGGGCCGGGCCAGCCCCCACCGCGACCTGCTGGAGTACGCGCCGCCGCTGTGCACCATGTACGAGATCGTCTACCACGTCCGCGAGCGGGTGCGGTTACCGCACTACCTGGGGGTTCCCCCCGACCGGTGGCGCCTGCGCTGCGAACGGCAGACGGCCAGCCCCCTGGTGGAGGACCGCAACGTGCTCGCCTCCTGGAAACAGGAGGTGAGCGAGGTGGCGATCGCCCTCTCCGACCAGAACGTGACCGTGTGCGTCACCGACTCCGACAACAGCGACGTGGAGCACGTCTACGACTCCGCCCTCTACTGGGGAATTCCCACCATCATCAGGGGGCCCAGAAAGGCGGTGACCGCCTTCCTTGAGGAACTCCTGGACCGGGAACCCGATTCGCGCGTGCGCATCTCCGGACTCGCCCGCCACCTGCGTGACAGCGCGAGAAGGAGTTCGCAGGCCAGGGAGATCGCGATCATTCATGACATCTTCGGCGACGCCCTCCTCCAGGAGGCGCCCAGGGAGCCCGCGGGCCCTGAGAGACCGGGCGTCTGAGGGATCATGGAAGGGGTTCCCGACCGGACGGCCCGCTGCGCGCCGAACGTCCGCCCACCCGGGACGCCACGATTTCCGGCGTTCCCCAGGAGAGAAAATTCCGGGAGGAGAAAACCGCTGGCAGCGGACCTATCGGCACCGAGGCGGCGCCTTTCTTGGCTAGGATCGTTCTGGTCGGGCGGCTACGCCGGGGAAAAACTTACCGGTGCCCCCGGGGGGACGCGGTTCACCGAACCGGATTCAAAGTCCACTATGAGGACGAAAACGACATGGATGAACTGTCGCACAGGTATCGCAACGTACTCGACAACCTGACAGGCGGGCCGTCCCGCCTGGCCGTCCTCGTCGACTCCTCCCCCCTGATGGGCCTGCACACGGCCGACGTCGCGGCGCTGACCGGGGAGGCCGGGCGGGCGGGGGCCACGGTCGTCCGCTTCCACCCCGGCCACGCCGTGCACGCGCCGCAGCTCGGCGGCGCCGAGGCGGTCGTCCTCGTCACCGACACCCTGGACCGGGGCTGGCGCCAGCCGAGGCTGCGCGCCTGGATCGCCGAACTCGCCGCCCGGCTCCCCACCGCCGTCCTGCACCTCCTGGACCGCTCCGTGTGGCCGGAGGGCCCGCTCACGCCGCGGCCGATGCGCATGACGGCCCCGGCCCCCGCCTCCCCCGCCTCGTGGGCCTTCGCGCGCGCCCCGGACGAGGCCACCGCCCCCGGCCTCCCCGCGGACGCGGCGGTGCTGCCGGTTCTGGAGTGCGGGCCGGAGGCCCTCGCGGAGTGGGCCTCGGTGGCGGACGGCCGGCCGGGCGTGTGGGAGGCCGACGTGTGCGTCCTCCCGCCCGGCGGCGCGCGCCCGCCCAGCGCCGTCCCCTGGGAACCCGACCCGGTGTCGCGCTTCCTGTCCCACGCCTCGCGCGGGGCCCGCGAGCTCGCGGTGCGCCTCACCCAGGCGCCCGTCAACCTCCCCGTCGCGGAGCTGATCCAGCGCAACATCCCCCACGCGCCCCGCGACGGGCGCCTCGCCGTCACCGAGATCGCCGAGGTCTTCGGCGGCGAGCTGATGGACCCGACGCTGCCGCCCGGCGACCTGCACGACCCGGCCGCCACCGCCCTGGAGTTCCTGCCCGGGGTCCGCAGGGACCTGCTCGGCAGGTTCGGCGACCTCAGCGTCATGCGGTCGGTGTACTACTCGCTGGGCATCGAGTTCAAGGACTCCGCACGGATCTACCAGTGGCTGGCCCGGATCGAGACCGGAGCCCCCCTCGTGCCCTCGCTCGACGGGGAGGAGGGCCTGGCCGTGGCCGTGCTCCCCGCGCTGTCCGAGATGCCCGGCGAGTACCGCCGCTTCGCCGAGCACCTGCGCGCCGCGCTGGAGGGGGGCTCCGCCCCCGCGGTCCCGGGCGGCGCCGCCGACCTCTCCGCCACCGACCGCAGCACGCCCGCCGCCCCCCGAGAGGAACCGAGTCCGACCGTGACCGACACCCACGCCTCCGAGACCGAATCCGTCCCCTCGGAGCCCACCGCCCCGCGCTCCCGGATGCGCCAGTCCCGGACCCGGCCCCTGGCCAAGCTCCGCGGCGTGCCTCCGCACAACCTCAACTTCACGGGGCGCGAGAAGATCCTCGAACGCGTCCACGGTCTGCTGGAGGAGTCCTCGGGCGGGATCTACCTGCTGTCGGGCGGGGGCGGCATCGGCAAGACCCAGATCGCCACCGAGTACGCGCACCGGTACCGGGACAGCTACGACCTGATCTGGTGGGTCCCCGCCAACAGCCCCGCCGACATCCAGCAGTCCTACATGCACCTGGCCCGGCACCTGGGCCTGGCCGAGGACGGCGGCAACCTGGAGAAGACCGCCCAGCGCGTCCGGGACGTGCTGGAGAGCGACCCCGGGGTGGGGCGCTGGCTCCTCATCCTGGACGACGTCTCCAACCTGGACCAGCTGGGCGGGGGCGAGCTTCCGACCGACGGCCCCGGCGACATCATCATCACCTCCCGCGACCAGAGCTGGATCCCCAGCGGGCGCAGCGAGGGCTCGGTCGTGCCGAGCCTGACCCCGCAGGAGAGCGTCGCGCTGCTCCGCAAGGTCTGCCCCCAGGGGCTGGAGGACGACGGGGACGCCCTCCGGATCGCCGAGCGCCTGGAACACCTGCCCCTGGCGCTGGCCCAGGTCGGCGCCTACCTGCGCGACTCCCTGATGAGCGTCGAGGACTTCCTCCAGCTGATCCAGGACAAGTTCGACGACCTGGTCACGCACGTGGAGTCGGAGGACCTGTACCCCCTGCCGCTGGCCGCCGCCTGGAACATGCAGCTCGACGACCTGCGGCGCGGCACCGGGGGCGACCGCGCGCTCAAGCGGATGGTCCGCGAGTTCGTCCAGCTGTGCTCGTTCTTCGGCCCCCGCCCGCTGGCGCGCACCCTCTTCCACCGGGCCCGGGGCCTGAGCGCCAACCCCGAGCTGGCGCAGATCCTGGGCAACGAGATGGCCCTGTCCCGGGTGCTGCGCTACGTGAGCAGGCACAGCCTCGCCGAGTTCGACCGGTCCAAGCACACCTTCCAGATGCACGTCACCTTCCAGACCGTCGTGCAGAGCACGCTCGGCGACGAGGAGCGGGTGCGCTACCGGGACCTGGCCCACCGCCTGCTGGCGCAGAGCGACCCCCTCGGCCCCGAGCTGCCGCAGAACTGGCCCGAGTACCAGCTGCTGCTGACCCACGTGACCGCCTCCGAGGCGTGGCGCAGCCACGACCCGCAGGTCCGCGGCCTCGTCCACAACGTGATCGTGTACCTGGTGGAGACGGGCAACGACGACGCGACGCTGGAGCTGGCGGACCGCGCCATCGAGGCCTGGTACGACGACATCCCGCAGCGGTTCCAGGTCCAGCTGCTGCGCGCCAGGGTCCTGCGCCTGCGGGGCGACAACGAGGTCGCCCTCGCCGAGGCGGAGCGGATGTACGCCGAGCAGTCGGAGCTGGAGGGCCCCGAGAGCGAGGAGGCCCTGGAGGCGCGGCGGGCCCGGGCCATCGCGCTGAGCAACCTCGGCCACTACGACGAGGCCCTGGCCATGTTCGAGGAGATCCACCGGACCAGGACCGCGCTGTTCACCGAGGACGACGAGAACACCCTGGTCATCGCGCACGACATCGGGGACTGCCTGCGCCGTCTGGGCCGCTTCCAGGACGCCCTGGACCTAGACCGCCGCACCCTCGAACAGCGCAAGTACCTGTTCGGGTCGAACGGCATCCCGACCCTGCGCTCCCGGCTGTCGGTCGGGCTCGGCCTCATGGCCCTCGGACACCTGGAGGAGGCCCGGGAGGCCCTGGAGGACTGCCAGCGGCGCTTCGAGGCCACCGAGGCGGACGCCAGCGCGCACACCTCGGAGATCCCGATCTTCCTCTCCGTGGTCAACCGCAGGCTCGGCGCCCACGGGACGGCCCTGGAACTGTCCCAGCGGGCGGTCGACACCAACACCTCGCGCCACCGGCCGCACTCCCGGGTGACGCTGCACGTCAACAGCATCCACATGGTGAACCTGGCCTTCGCCGAGCGGGTGGCCGAGGCCAAGAGCCTGGCCGACGACCTCCTGGAGCACATGGACGCCGTGTACTCCGGCCGCCACCTCTTCCCGTGGGCCTCACGGGCCAACGCGGCGATCGTGCTGCGGCTGGCGGGCGAGTACGAGCGGGCGTACGCGCTCGACGTCGAGGCCCGGCGGGAGATCCTGCGGCTCTTCCCGGACGCGCGGATCACCGTCGCCGCGGTCGAGGTGAACCTGGGCAGCGACCTGTTCGCCCTGGGGCGGCTCAAGGAGGCCCGGGCGCAGGACGCGGCCAGTGCGGAGCTGTGCCGGGAGGTCCTCGGCGAGCACAACCCCTTCCTGACCACCGCCCGGCGCAACCTGCTGATCAGCCGCCGGGCGCTGGGCGAGGACGTCCGGGAGGAGTGGGAGGCCCTGCGCGACCACTACACCGCCCGGTTCGGCCCGGACCACCGGTTCGTGACCACGATGGCGGAGTACGCCCGGCTGGACACCGACATCGTCCCGGTCCGGGCCTGAGGACGGAGGCCGCCGCGCGGCACCCCGGACCGCTCTCCGGGGTGCCGGGACGTGCCCGGGCACGGGACCCGTCAGGACCTCGGAGTGCGCCCCGGGGGGAGGCGGAGAATCCCTTTCCCGTGTCCGGGCCGGGAGGGAAAGGGGAGTCGGGGAACGGCGCCGCCTTCGCGGTCCCGGAAATATCCGCGACCGGTTTCCGGGGTTCTCAGGGCAGGGACGCCAGCAGCGACAGCCACTCGTCGGCGCCGAACCGCAGCGTGTGCCCGTCCGGATGGTGGGAGTCGCGGAACAGGATCCGGCCCGGGTCCCCCAGGGAGGCCTCGCAGCACGCACCCCTGTCCGGGGACATCGACGACTTGCGCCACCCGGTACCGTCGCGTCCGTCGCGCCAGCGGGCACGCGCGTCGTTTCGCCCGGTCATAACTGGTTCGCCCCACCGTTTCCTCCGCACGGACGGCAGCGGAATCTCGTCTTTTGCGGACACTTCCCAGTATTTTACTTTCCGGGCTCTCCCACAGGAATAGCTTTACCCCTCGCCAAGGAACGTATGAGGTCAAAGTGAACAAAGTGATCGACTTCGTCACCGACGACGGCACCGTGGTCAGTATCGAGTCCGTGCCCGCCCGGCGGGAGGGGGCCGCCAACGTCTCCAGGAGGTCCGAGGAGGCCACCGGCGACAGGCGGCTCGACGACGTCCTGCTGCGGATCCGCAAGGTCGCCGAGGCGGTGTCCGGGCAGTTGCGGGAACTGTCCTCCTCCTCGCTCGCCCCCTCCGAGACCGAGGTGGAGTTCGGGGTGAGCGTGACCGCCGAGGCCGGGGCCGTGGTCGTCAAGGGGAGCGCGGAGGCCACCTTCAACGTCAGGATGACCTGGTCGGACAAGGGCTGAGCGCACACGGCGGTGGCCCGGGTCGCGCGCCACGACCCGGGCCACCGCCGGTGGGGAGGAAGCCCTCCCGCTCCTCTGGTCCCGGTCAGGGGACCCGGGATCCCCCTAGTCCCAGTCCAGGCCGCCGCCGGTCTGGTACTCGATGACGCGGGTCTCGAAGAAGTTCTTCTCCTTCTGGAGGTCCATCATCTCGCTCATCCACGGGAACGGGTTCTCCGTCTCACCGAAGATGGGCGCCAGGCCGATCTGCTCGGCGCGGCGGTCGGTGATGAAGTGCATGTACTTCTCGCACAGCTCCGCGTTGAGGCCGAGCACGCCGCGCGGCATGGTCTCGCGGCCGTAGGCCACCTCCAGCTCGCAGGCCTCGGTGAGCATCTGCCGGACCTCGGCCTGGAACTCCTCGCTCCACAGGTGCGGGTTCTCGATCTTGATCTGGTTGATCACGTCGATGCCGAAGTTCAGGTGGATCGACTCGTCGCGCAGGATGTACTGGTACTGCTCGGCGATGCCGACCATCTTGTTGCGGCGGCCCAGCGACAGGATCTGCGCGAAGCCGGTGTAGAACCACATGCCCTCGAAGATCACGTAGAAGGCCACGAGGTCGCGCAGGAAGGCCTGGTCGGCCTCCGGGGTGCCCGTGCGGAACTCGGGGTTCTCCAGGTTCTGCGTGTACTTGAGCGCCCAGGCGTCCTTGGCGGTGATCGAGGGGACCTCGCGGTACATGTTGAAGAGCTCGCCCTCGTCCAGGCCGAGGCTCTCGCAGATGTACTGGAAGGTGTGGGTGTGCACCGCCTCCTCGAAGGCCTGGCGCAGCAGGTACTGGCGGCACTCGGGGTTGGTGAGCTGCCGGTACACGGCCAGCACGATGTTGTTGGCCACCAGCGACTCGGCGGTGGCGAAGAAGCCGAGGTTGCGCTTGAGCATGAGGCGCTCGTCCTCGGTCAGCCCGTCCCTGGACTTCCACAGCGCGATGTCGGCCTGCATGGCGACCTCGGTGGGCATCCAGTGGTTGTTGCAGCCCGCGAGGTACTTCTCCCACGCCCATGTGTACTTGAGGGGGAGCAGCTGGTTGACGTCGGCGCGGGCGTTGATCATCGCCTTGTCGTCGACGTTGACGCGCTCGGCGTCGCGCTCGATCTCACCGAGGCCGCTGGTGGCGCTCGCGCTGTTCTCCGAAACTGCGGTCATGCTGGGGTTTTTTCCGTTCTCCGGACGTGCCGGAAGAGTCGTGGCTGGGTGAAGGGGAAGGACGCCTCCGCGGCCCGTGGCCCGCCGGAGGGCGGGGGCGGCGTGACGCCGCCCCCGCCCTCCGACCGCCGCACGGGGGTGCGCGGCCGCCGGTGCTACTGGCAGGCCTCGCACTCGGGGTCGTCGATCGAGCAGGCCTGGCCGTCGATGATCTCGAACTCGTCCTCGTCGGCCGCGCCGCCGGTGACGGGCTGCGGGTTCGGGGACGGGCTGGGCGCGGGGCTCGGCGCCGGGGCCGGGCTCGGCGCGGGCGAGGCGACCGGCGCGACCGGGGCCGCGGGGGTCGCGGCGACCGCGTTGAGGCGGCCGTCGGTGCCCTTGAGCGTGCTCTTCTCCACGTGGGTGGCGCTCTGCGAACGCAGGTAGTAGGTGGTCTTGAGACCGGAGCGCCACGCGCGGCGGTACAGCGAGTCCAGCTTCCTGCCGCTGGGGGCCGCCATGTACAGGTTCAGCGACTGGGCCTGGTCGATCCACTTCTGGCGGCGCGAACCGGCGTCCACCAGCCACTCGGGGTCGACCTCGAACGCGGTGGCGTAGAGGGCCTTGAGGTCGGCCGGGACGCGGTCGATGGCGCCGAGGCTGCCGTCGTGCATCTTCAGCGCGGAGACCATGTCGTCGTCCCACAGGCCGCGGGCCTTGAGGTCGCGCACCAGGTAGGGGTTGACCACGGTGAAGTCGCCGGACATGTTCGACTTGACGTACAGGTTGCGGTAGACCGGCTCGATCGACTGGCTCACGCCGGTGATGTTGGCGATGGTCGCGGTCGGGGCGATGGCCATGACGTTGGAGTTGCGCATGCCCGTGGTCTTGACGCGCTCGCGCAGCGAGTCCCAGTCCAGGGTCTCGCCCCGGTCCATGTCCAGGTCGCCGTCGCGCGACTCGGCCAGCAGGCGCAGCGAGTCGATCGGCAGCACGCCCCGGCTCCACAGGGAGCCCTCGAAGCTCTCGTAGGAGCCGCGCTCGGCGGCCAGCTCCATGGAGGCCTCGATGGCGTAGTAGCTGATCAGCTCCATGCTCTCGTCGGCGAAGGAGACCGCGCCGTCGGAGGCGAACGGCGTGCGCAGCTTGAACAGCGCGTCCTGGAAGCCCATGAGGCCCAGGCCCACGGGGCGGTGGCGCATGTTCGCGCGGCGCGCCTCGGGGATCGTGTAGAAGTTCACGTCGATGACGTTGTCGAGCATGCGCACGGCGGTGCGGACGGTGCGGCGCAGGCGCTCGGCGTCCAGGCCGTCCGGGCCCGTGTGCTGGGCCAGGTTGACCGAGCCCAGGTTGCAGACCGCGACCTCGTCGGCGCTGGTGTTCAGCGTGATCTCGGTGCACAGGTTGGAGGAGTGCACCACGCCGACGTGCTGCTGCGGCGAGCGCAGGTTGGACGGGTCCTTGAAGGTGATCCACGGGTGCCCGGTCTCGAACAGCATGGTCAGCATGCGCCGCCACAGGTCGACGGCCGGGAGGGTCTTGGAGACCTTGATCCGCCCCGCCGCGGCCTCGGCCTCGTAGTGGGTGTAGGCCTCGGCGAACTCGGCGCCGTACTTGTCGTGCAGGTCGGGGACCTCGTCCGGCGAGAACAGGGTCCAGCTGCCGCCCTGCTCCACGCGCTGCATGAACAGGTCCGGAACCCAGTTCGCGGTGTTCATGTCGTGGGTGCGGCGGCGCTCGTCACCGGTGTTCTTGCGGAGGTCGAGGAACTCCTCGATGTCGATGTGCCAGGTCTCCAGGTAGGCGCACACCGCGCCCTTGCGCTTGCCGCCCTGGTTGACCGCGACGGCGGTGTCGTTGGCGATCTTCAGGAACGGCACGACGCCCTGGCTCTTGCCGTTGGTGCCGCGGATGTGCGAGCCCAGGCCGCGCACCGGGGTCCAGTCGTTGCCGAGGCCGCCGGAGTACTTGGACAGCATCGCGTTGTTGCTGATGCCGTGGAAGATGGCCTGGAGGTCGTCGCCCACGGTGGTGAGGAAGCAGGAGGACAGCTGCGCCCGCACGGTGCCCGAGTTGAACAGGGTGGGCGTGGAGGCCATGAAGTCGAACGAGGACAGCAGCTCGTAGAACTCGATGGCGCGGGCCTCGCGGTCGTCCTCGTTGAGGGCCAGACCCATGGCCACCCGCATGAAGAACGCCTGCGGCAGCTCGTAGCGCACCTCGTCGCTGTGCAGGAAGTAGCGGTCGTAGAGGGTCTGGATGCCCAGGAAGGTGAACTGCTCGTCGCGCTCGGGGCGCAGCGCGGCGCCCAGGCGGGCCAGGTCGAACTTGGCCAGCGCCGGGTCGAGCTGGCCGAGGTCGATGCCGCGGCCGACGTAGGCGGCGAGGTAGGCGGCGTAGCGCTCGCCCATCTCGGACTGGCCGGCGGCGTCGGGGGCGCCGCTGATGAAGGTGAGGGCCTCGCGGCGCAGCTTGTCCAGCAGCAGGCGGGCGGCCACGTAGGAGTAGTCCGGGTCGACCTCCACGAAGCTGCGGGCGGCCATGACCAGGGCGAGTTCCACCTCGGCGTCGGAGATGCCGGGGTAGAAGCCGCGCCGGGCCTCGGTGAGGACCTTCTCCGCCGAAACGCCGGTGAGCCGCGCACAGGCCTCGGCTACGACGTGCTCGATCCGGTCGACGGCGGCGGGGGGGTTGCCGTCCTTGCTGGACCGAACGGATGCGGGCACGGCCTCGACGTCAAGGGTCATACAGCGGCTCCAACCTCGATAGAAGAGTCCCGGCGGGGAGGGGACGAGAAGCGAGGGTCGCGCGGCGCTCCCGGCGGACCGGCGCACTGGGTGCGCGCGGTCGTCCGGCCGGCGGGCCGCGGCGGCTCGTTCTCGAAGCCCCGTCGTCGGCACACACTCAGGTGTGCGTCACCGGTGGCGGGTGGGCGGGGACCACGGCACCGGGGTTCCGCGGGGGTTCCCGGTACCTGTGACGGCCTCTTCTTCCACTCACCGCTGCGGGGACGGCCCGGCTCGTACCGGGTCCCCTCTGCCTCACCCCGAGGGGTGAACCACCAGCGGGAGAGATACTACATCTAGGGGATGGTGCGTTGGAACACCGCAAGATGATGGCGTGTCACCGATTTCTCAGGTTCTTCGACGATTGTCGAACACACCCTGGGGGCGTGGTATGAGGGGCTCCGGGAGGCCCGTCGGCGCGAGGGCTGAGCGCCCCGCCGGGGCGGCCCTGAGGCGGCCCGACACAGCCTAGGTCGTCGCCGGGGCCGCCCGCACCCGACCCTGCCCGCGCCGCCGCCCCAGTCGGCCCGCAACGCCCGCGCACGGGGACCGCACGGCTTCGCGGAACCTGGCGTACCCGGTCCTGCGGCCGCGGCCTCGGGGCGTCGCGGAAAAGCACTCCGGGCGGGGTCGGCCCGGGCGTGTCGCGGCCCCCGGGAGGGAAACGTCGGAAACCTCACTCACCGGGGTCGGCGCGGACGGCGGAGGCGGACGAACGCGGCGCGGCCCTCACCCGGCGTCGAGCCGCCGGTCCAGGGCGTCCTCGTCCAGGCCCAGGTCGACGCGGACGCGGAACCGGATCCGTAGCAGCTCCAGCAGCAGGTCGTGGACGTAGGGCGAGGCGTCCAGGCCGAGGAAGCGGTGCGCGCCGACCGTGGCCCACCGCTCGGCGCCCTCCAGGTCGTCGTGCGCGTACAGCGCCTCGGCGACGTGGATGTAGGTCTGGAGCCCCGGGGGTTCCTCGCTCTCCAGGCGTTCGAGGTGGGTGTAGGCCGACCCGACCTCGTTCAGTTGCAGCAGCGCACCGGCGCTGAGGGCGCGCGCGTCGATCACCGTGGGGCCGCCGTCGTCGATCGCCCTCTGGTAGGCCGAGCAGGCGCGCTCGAACTCCTGGGCGATCTCCCACTGCTCCCCCGCGCGCACGAACAGCTCCGCGCGGGAGATCTCGCTTCCGGCGTCGACCCGGTTGGCCAGGTCCATGAGCTGGGCGGCGACCCGTCCGTGCTCACCGGACCGGACGGCGTGGAATTCCAATCGGTCGAGTTCTGCCGTCGTCACGTGGGTCAACCGCATCGCCCTCATCACCTACTCGCACTCCCCGCGCAAGGATCTCAGGGCCTGGCACGCTCCAGTGCCTGCCAGAACCCCTGGCGCAGTCCGTCCCGGACCTCGTCACGCAACAGGTGGTCGATCGGCAGCGAGGAACCCTGGAGCAGACGCGCCTCCAGGTCGGAGGGCATCCGGGGTCTGCGGGCGAGGACGGCCTCGACCCACAGGGCGGGCGCCTCGCGGGCGATCGACTCCGCGAAGTCGTTCCCTTCTTTGCGCGCAACATGCACCGCTTCGTCAACGGTATGCGTGGCGGGACGCGTCTGCTGGGGATATCCAGGACTGGGACGCGGTTCCCGGTAGTCGCCGGCGGCGAACCGGCTGTCTTGTTCGGGACCAGTAGGCTGCGGTCCCCCGTAGGAGGGGGCCGCCCCACCGCGTTGGGCGGTGTCAGTTTCCGTACTGGTCCCATAGGTAGGGTTTGCGTCGTTCGCACCCCCGAAGCCGGGGTTGTCCCCCGGGCCGAACCTGGGGTCCTGGGGTGGCGCGCTCCTCTGCGGTGGCGCGTGCCCCGGTTGGCCGTGTCCCGGCTGCCCGCCGTGCTGGCCCGGCTGACCGTGCTGGCCCGGCTGCAGGGACTGCCCCTCCTGCGAGAAGGAGCGCTGCGGCCCGGTCCCGCCGGAGAAGGACTGCTGTGGCCCGGTCCCGCCGGAGAAGGACTGCTGCGGCCCCGTCATGTGCTGCTGCGGGGGCGGTGCCTGTCTCGCCGGAAGTCCGTAGCCCGTCTGGTCGGCCCCGCGCAGCGACTGGTGCCCCCCGGTGACGGGGTAGCCCCCCTGGCCGCCCGGCGCCGGGTGCCCCCCGGTCATCGAGCCGCCCGGATAGGCGCCGTTGCCGCCCACGTTCGGCGGGACCTGGCCGCCGGAGGGGAAGCCGTTGGCGTCGATCGGGCCGGACTGCTGGTTGTCCGTGTTCGGCCCGGCCAGGTGGTCCCCGCCGCCGCGCTGCTGGGCGAGGGACCTGCGCATGGCGCGCAGCTGGTCCATGGCGCTGCCCTGGGGGGCGGGCTGCCCGCCGGTTCCGGCGAACATCGCCTCCAGCCCCACGGCGGAGGAGGAGGCCGCCTCCACCCGGTTGCCGCCGGGCTGCGCCGTCGCGACGGGCTGCCTCGGGGTCTCGGGCGCCGAGCGGGCGCGGCCGTTGGAGAACGGCGTGGTGGTCTTGGCCGCGGTCTCCTGGGCGCCGCCGCCGCTGGAGAGCAGGTTGACGTGCGGGCGCAGGTGGCCCGCGCCGATCTCGATGAGGTCGTCGCACTCGCGGCGCAGGGCCCGGGAGATGGTCCAGTTGCCCTCGACGGAGACGTGCACGACCGTGACGCGCACGCCCATGTCCTGTACGTCGGCCACGACCGGCGCCATGTCCTCGTCCCCGCTGACCAGGACGGCGTCGCACAGGACCCCGGTACGGGCCAGCGTGGTGAGGTCGCGCTGGACGTAGCTCTCGACGCCCTCGCGGCGGCCGGGCCTTATCCGCGCGCCGCGGAACTTGATGCCGGGGATGTCGGCGATGCCGTCCTGCTCCTGGGTCCGCCGGTCGTCGGCGACCGCCTCGTACCAGTAGCAGCGCAGGAGCGGCAGACCGGTGCGGTCCCGCGCGACCTCGTTGAGGAACTGGACGAGACCGGTGTAGTCCCAGGAGACGGAGTCCCGGTTGCGGGTTCCGTGCACTGCCATCGCGCCGTCCGCGAGAAGGTACCCCGCGTCAACGAACAACGCGCAGCGGTCCACTGGCACCGACCCCCTTCCCTGTTGTCTCTGGGCCATGTCCATGACCGGGCCACAGCCTAGCCAAGTCTGTCTGGTTTTGCGTGCCCCTTCTGAACACACAGAGTTATTGCCTTGCTACACACCGGCGGTTTTCCGGAGGGGTCCCTGGCTCCGGAGCGGCCGGACAGGCCCGGACGGGGCGGGTGGGAGCCCCTGCCTCAACTGCGCATGGGGGCCGTCAGGACCACTGCCCCCACCATCACGGCGTCCTGTTCGGTCAGGATTCGGATGTCCGTTTCTCGGCCAAGTACTGAGTCGAATCGGACCACGTCGGTGCCGAACGCGAGCGGGTCGCCGACCGCGCCGCGGGCCGAGCCGGTGAACGCGTTGTCCGCCCGCCCGTGGCCGCCGACCGGCTCCGCCGCCGCGCCGTCCACGGTCACCCGGTCCCCGGCCAGGTCGGGGTCGCCCTCCCAGGCCACCACGTCGATCCGGGCGGGTACGGCGGCGGGCAGCAGGCCCGACACCGCGAAGGGGCCGCCTCCGCCGCCGTGGAAGGAGACCCGGGTGTCGTCGAGGACCATCACCTGGTTGCGGGTGCCCACTCGGGGGTCCTCCAGCACGACCACGAGGCTCCAGCCCGCGTAGTGGCCGCGGCCCTCGCGCACGGGGGCGTCGCCGACCCACCACTGGCCGCCGCCCTGGGCCCGCACCAGGTCCGTGACCTCGGCGAACGCCTGGTAGGCGGGGTAGCCGGGCAGCTCGGCGACACGGTTGTGCGTGGCCTCGACGGTGCGGTAGTCCGTCATGCCCGGGCCCCTGACCCGTACGGAGGGGGCGTCGGGGGTCCCGGTCCCGGAGAAGTAGAGCCCCGCCCAGCGCACCCCGCCGCCCTCGGGGAGTTCCCAGGTCGCGGAACTGGAGGAGGTGGTGGAGGGGTCGTCGTCGGCGTCCAGCGGGACCATCGTCCAGTGGTCGTTGTCCAGGCGCGGCCCCTGGCGCAGCCTGGCCCGGGCGCAGGGGCCGTCCTGGGTTTCGGGGGCGCCGTGGAACCCAAAGTCGTCCTGCGCCCCAGCAGCGCCGTGGGACTCGGGGCCGTCCTGCGCCCGGGGAGCGTTCTGTGCGTCGGAGGCGCCGTGGGACCCGGAGGCGTCGTGGGGCACCGTCACCGGGCCGTGGCCGCCGTGCCGCGCCACGCCTTCGGCGAACGGTCCGCGCGCCGTTTCCGTGGGCACATTGTTGTCCGGCGCACCCACCGTCCCGTCAGGAGTCCCTTCGCCCTCTTCCTGACCAGGGACCACATCCTCCTCCGTGGTCGCCTCGGCTTCCGGCGGCTGCGGTCTCGGGGACACGGGGGCGTCCGGAGGGGGAGAGGACTCCGTGCGCGGCTCGGTCCCGGGACCCGGCGGACGCGGGTCGGGGACGTCCGGGGCGTACGGCCAGTCCCACCACGGCCACGGCCAGCGGCCGCCCGGCTCCGGTTCGACGCAGGTCATCAGGGCGTTGCCGACGCTCTCGGCGCGTACCCGGCCCGCGGTGGCGTAGCGGGCCGTGACGCCCTCCGCGCTCACGCCCCGCTCCCCCGTCGCCTCGGCGGTCACGCCCGCGGCGGACACCGACACCGTCGCCGGAACCCCGGCCTCGGCGTCCGGGGCCACGCGCACGTCGATGAACTGGGTGCCGTCCTCCCCCGCCGCCATCCCCGGGTGGGCGCAGCGGCCGCCCCCGCTGCCCGCGGAGCAGCTCCAGTCGCCGTGCCCCGCCGCCGTGGGAAGCGCGTTGCCCGCACCGCCGGAGGAGACCATCTCCACGCCCGGCGGCAGGGTGAGCCGGGCGACGACCTCCTCGGCCGCGCCGCCGCCGATGTTGCGCACGTCCAGGACCATGATCCCCTCGCTGCCCGGGAGCAGGGAGCCGACCGGGTCGATCCCCGCGGCGAACCGCGGCCCGGGCTCCTGCGCCACCTCCTCCTCCGGCACGTCGGCGGGCGGCACCGCCGGGACCGGCGCGGCGGGCTCGGTCCGCTCGTCCGCGTCGGGGCGCGGCCGGTCGCTGGCCGGAGGAGAGGGCCGCGGCGCGTCCGGAACGGGCTCGGCCGCGTCCGGAGCGGACGGCGCCGGAGGCCGCTCCCACGGGGCCGCCGCCGGGGGCGGCTGCTGTTCGGGAAGCGGCTCCGGAGCGCTGGTCAGGGCCAGGGCGACCGCGACCGCCACACCGGCCGCCGCCGTGCCTCCGGCCGCCGCCTGCTGCTGGCGGCGCGACATCCTCCCCCACCAGGCTCCCCCGGCGCTTCCGGCGGGGGTGGCGGAGAGGTAGCCCGCCGCCCCCGCGCCCGCCACCAGCGGCAGGACGACCCCGCGCAGGCCGACGTTGACGTCGGTCAGCTCGGCGTAGACCGCGCGGCAGTCGGCGCAGCCGTCCATGTGCCGGTCGACCTTGGCGGTGTCGCGCCTGGACAGCCCCTCCCTGACGTGGGCGCCGAGCAGGCCGAGGGTCGGGCGGCAGGCCTCCGCGGCGTTCCCGCCCGCCAGGTGCATCTGGAGGTAGGCCTGCCGCAGGCCCTCCCGCGCCCGGTAGGCGAGGGCGGCGACGCCGTTCGGCTTCATGCCGAGCACGTCCGCGACCTCGGCCGGTTTGGCCCCCTCGATCTCGGTGTGCCAGAGCACCGACTGCCAGCGCTCGGGGAGCGAGAGGAAGGCCCGGGCGATGAGGGAGCGCTCCAGCCCTTCGAGCGCGGGGTCGACGAAGGGCTGGCCGGGGACGAGGCTCTCCATGTCGTCGGTGACGACCTGGCGCCTCTCCCCGCGTCCCCGGTCGTAGGCGGCGTTGCGGACGGCGGTGAGCAGGTAGGGGCGGAAGGAGTCCTGCGGACCCCCTCCTCGCTGGATGACGCTGAGCACGCGGGTGAACGCCTCGGCGGCGGCGTCCTCCACCTCCGCCTCGCCGCGCAGCAGTTGCCGGGCCAGTCCGCGCGCCGCCGCGGCATGGCGCTCGTAGAGGGTGGCGTAGGCGCCGGTGTCGCCGTCCCGCACCCACTGGATCAACTCACCGTCACCGACCAGAGTCTCTGTGTGATCGTCGGGGACGTCGTTCACCCGGCGTCCTTTCTGGGGAGTGTGCGCCGCGGTCCGGGGAGGAGCCCCGGTCCGGCGCTGGAGGACACGTGCTCGAAAAATATCCCGCATTCGCGTCACAGCCGCCACCGATCTCCGTAATCAGGGGTGAGGGAGGACGGAACGCGCCGAGCGGACGCGGACCCGCCTCCGCGACAGGACCGACTGACGGGAGCGGCGCCATGGGAGATGCCGAGGTGAGGACCGGGACGCGGGACCGTACCGCCCGTGCCCGGGAACTGCGTGCGCCGTGGGGTCGGCGGAGCCGGGAGGCCGGGTGGGACCCGCCTGAGAGCTGGTGGACGCCCGCCGTGGACGCGGTGTGCGGGGCCTTCGCGGCGGGGGACGACCTGGCCGGCCCCTGCGGGCTCCTGGGCGGGGCGCGGGCGCGTTCGGGGGTGGGGATCGGGCAGAGCCTGGACGACCTGTCGGCGTTCACGTCGGTGGCGGGGTGGCGGAGCCCGCCGCCGGTCCTGGTCCGGGCGCTGGCCGAGGGGTGGGCGGACGCGGGGCGCGGGTGGCAGACCTGCCAGGATCCGCTGACCGGCCTGGCCACCGCGGAGTACCTGCGGACCCGGCTCGGTGAGCTGTACCGGCACACCGGCGGCGGGGCGCCGCCCGCCTCGGGGCACCGGCTCGTGGTCGTGGCGCTGGACCCGGGGATCGACCCGTGGCGGCGCACCGCGCGGTTGATCGTGCTCGGCCACGAGCTGCGCGGGTTCTTCACGCGCGGGGAGTCGGTGTGCCTGCTGGCCCGGGGGCGGATCGCGGTGGTGGCCCCCGAGTCCGCGGACCTGGACCGCGAACTGGACGCGCTGCGCCGGGGGACCTGCTGGGAGCACGGGGCGGCCGTGTGGACGGTGCCCCTGCCCGCCAGCCACGGGGAGGCGCTGTCCCTGGTCGGGGGGCTGGAGGACAGGAGATGACCTGAGGACGCCGTCCCAGCGCCGCGAGGCCCCGGCCCGAGCGGCCCGGCGCGGGACGGCAGAGCCGACCGGACCGGCACTTCGCCGAGGGGACGGACCCGGACGGTCGGCGCCCGCCGGACCGGGTTGTCCGGGTTCTCTGGCCCGCGGAAGGGCGGCCCGTGGACCGGACCGGCGGATGGGGGGTGCCGTACGGCGTCCCCGGAGGCGCGTCCGCAAGGGGAGGCGGGCGCGCCTCCCCTGCTGTCACCCGACCACGGGTTCAACCCAGGTTGAGGCGTCCTCCGGTCACCGCGAAGACGGCCCGGCGCCAGGGGGAGGCCGGAACGCTCTTCACCGCGGCGATCCTCTGCTCGTATCCGCCCTGGACCGGGGTGCGCCCGCCGCCCACGGCGTCGATCCAGGACTCGATCCCCCGTGCCGGGGGGTCCTGCGCGGGGACCTCCGTGGGCGGGGGGTTCGCGGCCGGGGCGTACGGGGTCGGCGGGTCCGGGCGGTCCCCGGGGCTCGGGACGCCCTGATCGGGTTCCGACCGCCCCACACCCGCGTAGGGCGCGGCCGGAATGTCCGCGAACCCGGTGGGCTCCAGTGGCCGGTCACCGTAGGCGGGGTAGGGAGCGTCCTGCTCCGGCTCCCGGGCTCCGGGAGGAGCGGACTCCCGCCCGGCGCCCGGCGAGGAACGCTCCGCGGCCGCCGCGGAACCGGCTCCTCCAGCGGTGTCGGAGGAGTCGGCCGGGTCCGCCTCCACGGGCGGCGGAGCCTGGACGCGCACGGTGTCCGTGTCGGGGCGCACGGGTTCGGCGGCCTGGGGGGAGGGGCCGGTCTCCTCCGGGCCGCCGGGTTCCGCGGCCTCCGGCTCGGGTGCGAACGGGGAGACGCCCTGGTACAGCGGGGAGCCGTGTTCCTGTGCGGCCTCGGGGGCGACCGGGGCCGGTGAGGTCTCCGAGGCCGTTGAGGACTCCGATGAGTCCGGTTCCTCCCCGGTCCGCGGGGCCTCCCGGCCCTCCTCCCGCGTCTTGCGGGCGCGACGGTCGGCGCCCGTGACCAGGAAGACGTCCGTCTCCTCCGCGTCCGGGTCCGGTGAGTCCTCCTCGCCTCCGGGGTTGACGGTCACGGGGTCCGCCGGGCGCGGCGGGCCGACCCGCCGGGGCTCGCGGGTCGCGCCGGGAGGTACCGGCGGGCGCGACGCCTCGGAGGCGGAGGCCGTACCGAACCAGGCGCGGGCGGGCGGGACCTCCTCGCGGGGCCGGGAGGCCGAAGGCGTGCCCTCGTGCGGCGGTGTTTCCTGTCCGCCCTGCGGTCTCCGGCCGCCCGGCCGTTCCCGCTCGCCGGGCGGCTCCCGGTCGCGCGGCGGCTCCGGCCGCGGGGCGGGCGACGGGTTCGCGGGAGGCGCCGGTGGCGCGGCGGGAGGAGCGGCCGACGCGCTCCGGTCCGCGAGCACGGCCGGGTCCGGCTGCGGCTGCCATGGCGCCTGCTGCTCCGGAGGCTGCGTCCGCCGCGGGGGCCGCGGCCACGATGCCCGCTGTTCCGGCGGGCTCTGTGCGGGGCCGGGCCCGTACTGCTGGGGTCGCTGAGGCTGTTGGGGTTGCTCGGGAGGCGCCGGAGGCTGCTGGGTCGGCGGCGCGGGCATGGGCGTCCCCGACAGGAAGGCCTCGGCTACCGAGTCCTGCGCGAAGGTGCGCGGCGTCGCCGTTCCACCGGGCGGGGTGGGGGGCCGTTGCGGACCCGAGTGGCCCGCCCAGGGCGCGTTGGGGCCGGTGGGCTCATACGGCCTCGGCGGCTCGACGGCGTAGGGCGTCGGAGGAAGCGCTCCCTGTGCCGGGTAGCCCGGCGCACCGCCGGGCGGGGTGCCCTGGCCGTGTCCGGGCGCGTCGGAGAACCAGCCGTCGGACGGGGCCGGCTGGGGGCCGCTGGGCCCACCCTGCTGGCCATACGCGTACTGGGGACCGCTCGGGAAGCCCTGGCCGGCGGCAGGCTGCTGAGGCCCGCTGGGAGCGCCTTGCGGACCACGGGGGTACTGCCCGCCCGGGGAGGCCTGCGGACCGCTCGGCGCCGCGCCTCCACCCGGAGAACCCTGGCCGGCGGCGGGCCGCTGCGGACCGCTCGGCGCGGCGTTGGCGCCCCCCTGCTGGCCGTACGGGTGCGTCGTTCCCCGACCCGGGTACGGCGTGTGCGGGAAGGGCCGATGTCCGCCGGACGGCGCGCCCCGCCCCGGTTCCGGCCACCGTGCGGTGTCCTGACCGGCGGCGGGCTCCGGTCCGCTCGGTGCGGCGCCCCCTCCCGGGAAGCCCTGACCGGCGGCGGGCCGCCGCGGCCCGCTCGGCGCCGCGCCACTCCCCCACTGCCCGGCGTCGTGGCCGCCGGACGGCGCGGGCTGGCCGTGCACCGGCCCGGGGTACCGTCCCGGTTCCCCCCGCGGCGCCTGCCGCCGACCTCCCCGGGCGGGATCCCCGTGCACGGGAGCCCCCGGTCGCCAGCCGGTCGGGTTACCGGCGTCCGGCGGCGCGTCCGGGCTCCCCCGGCCGTCGTGCTCCTCCCGGGCCTCCTGCTCCCCGGGAGGGGTCCCCCGCTCCGGTTCGGGTCGCTGCTCCACGGCTACTCCCCTCCTTCGACGCGGGTCCGGACCGGCCCGGCGCCGTCCACCGAACGGTCCAGCGCCTCGGCGGCCACCAGCTGAACGGTCCGGTGGGTGGCCTCACCGATGAACCCGGGGCGCACGACCGTGCCCTGGGCCAGGTGCCGGTCGTGCGGCAGGACGATGACGCCCGCGCCGCTCTCGGCGATGATCCCGGTCGTGCGGGCCGCGTCGAACCCCGGGTCCTCACGCCGCCGCTCGTCGAAGACGACCACCACGGTCCGCCGTACCTCGTCCTGTCTGCCGTCCGCGATCAGCAGGTCCAGCTCGCGCCCGACCCGGATCGCGGCCTCCCGGGTCGCGCGGACCACGCGCACCCGTGCGTGGGCGGCCTCGCCGACGGCCTCCACGAACGCGCCGCCCGACTCCCCGGCCACGAGGGTCACCCCGAAGAACCGCGAGATCGGCAGCAGCCCGGACATGTAGGCCCCGGCCCCGCCCGGGGCGGCCCGCACCGTCCACAGGCGCTCGTTGGCCTCGCCGAGGCTGGCGCGCACCGACTCGAAACCGGTGGGGTCCACCCCGTCCAGGTCGCCGGGCTCGTCCAGGCCCAGCCGCCCGGCCAGCGACGGCGCCCGGCCGGTGGCGTCCACGGCCAGCACCCGGTCGTGGCGGAAGTGCGCCAGCGAGCGGGCGACCAGCGCGGTCACCACCGACGCGTCGGCGCCCGACCCCAGGTCGTCCACGACGATCCGGCGCCCGGTCGAGGTGGGGCGCTGCAACCGCCTCCCCAGCTCGATGGTGTCGGCCACCTCGTCCGCCGACCGGAACGGGCGCAGCGCTGCCCGGCCGACGCGGCGCACCCAGCGGTCGCCGCGCACCGGCCGTGTCCCGGAGGCGGCCGCAGCGGCTCCGGCCGGGGAGGCCCCGCCCGGGGCCCGCGTCTGTGAGGCGTTCATCGTCCCCCCGCTCAGAAGGTCGTGAGGAGGCGCTGGAAGGTGCCGAACGCGCCGATCGCCAGGGGCACCAGCACGACGACGGCGACCGCCTCGAACCTGCTGGTGACACCGCGCAGCCGCGCCCGCACGTGCTCGGGCTGCTCGATCGACAGCACCACCGCGGGGACGGCCGACACCGCGACCGCGATCCCCAGCGCGGGCCACACCCCCCAGGGCACGGCCTCGGCCCAGGAGAGGAGGAAGGCCACCAGCACCACGAGACTCGCGGCGATGAGCACCGACTTCTGCGCGACCAGCGGGAACAGCCGGGCCCGGCTGGCCACCACCAGGGCCAGCACCACCGACAACCCCGCCGTCCACCAGTCGAAGTGGGTGGCCAGGCCGATCCCCGCCGTGGCCGCGGACACCGCCACCGCGATCGTGGCGATCACCAGGCTCCGGTGGGCTCCCGCCACCGAGGTGAGCACGTCGCTCCGGGTGACCGCGTCCCCGGAGCTGCGCCGGTCGTCCAGGACCGCCAGTCCGGAGAACGTCAGCGCCAGGCGGAGCAGCAGGCTCAGCAGCACCACACAGGCCACCGCCATGATGACGGCGATCTGGTAGGCGGGCAGGCCCAGCGCCGCGCCCACCGACCACACGACCGCCAGGGCGAGTCCGACCCCGCCGCCGGTCAGGCCGCCCCGGCCCAGGCCCGACGTGAGCCCGAGCAGCAGGACCAGTCCCGCGACCAGGGCGGCGCCGCCGCCCCAGCGGGCCCACTCGGGCCAGCCCAGCTGGTCGCAGGCCAGCCACAGGACCAGTCCGCCGACCGCGGCGCCGCTGATCGCCAGCGCCGTGCCCAGGGGCTCCCGCCAGGTCGGGCCGATCGACGCGCCCACCGCCACCAGCACGGCGGCGACCACGGCCAGTCCGACGAGGCCGCCGTTGCCGGAGAAGTACCCCTGCACGATCCAGGCCGCGCCCACGGCGAGGGCCACCAGGGAGACGGTGGCGGTCCAGCGGGCCGCCACCGGGTTCCAGCGCCCCTGGTGGTCGTCCAGGGCCATCGAGACCGCCTCGGGGACCTCGTGCACCACCGGGGCGGGCACCGGTTCCTCCGCCCGGACCAGCCGCAGCACCGCGCCGTCGGTGATCTGCCGTTCCGCGAGCGTGGTGTCGCCCTCCAGGACGATCCCGGAGGCGGTCACCAGGTGCCGCAGCTTGGCGGGGTTCTCCACCTGGTCGCCGAGGAGGTCGAGCACCTCGGGCATGAGGGCGCCCACGGGCTCGCTCGCGGGCAGGACGGCGTCGACCCTGCGCTCCTCGCCGACGAGGGTCACGCGGCTCCAAGCGGTCATTGCCTTCCCATCCTCGCTCCTGCGTCACCGGTGGCCCTGGCCACCGCTCTCGGGTCCGGGGTCCGGGCCCCGGAATTCGGTCGTGCCCTCCAGCCGGACGGTGTGGAGGCTTGCGGCGGCGCCCTAGTCGGGCACGTCGTTGACGGCGACGCGCTCCAGGTAGCCGTTGCCGATGAGCCAGCGGATCGTCGGAACGGTGGGGACCTCGGTGAACCCGGCCGTGTCGAGGGTGAAGCGGACGCCGCCGCCGGGGTGCCCCCCGTTCGCGGGGGCGCTGGTCGCGCTCACCTGGAAGGGGTGGATGACCCGGTAGCGGTGGTAGAGGTCCTCGCCGTCGGGACCGGTGCGGGCGTGGTCGGGCAGACCGCGCTCCCCGAAGGCGGTCCCGTCGGGGAACAGGTAGCGGCCGCTCTCCTGGCCGAAGGCGTCCACGACGTCACCGACCGCGAGTCCGTGCAGGTAGGAGCCGCCGCTGCGCTCCTGAAGGCTCTCGCGCACCGTGGTGACCAGCTCCGCCGTGGCCTCGGCGGTCTGCCGCTCCTCGGCCTGGGTGAGGACGGTCGGCTCGGGCTCGGTGGTGGCCAGTTCCTGGTAGAGCCAGCGGGCCGCCTCGTCCTCGGTGGTGAACTCGGGTCCGGGGCGGCCCTGGTCGAAGTCCATGACGGCGGCGGACAGGTAGCCCTCCGCGTCCTGGCTGAGCAGGTAGTAGCTGTCGAGGGTCCCGGGCTCGGGACGGGGGTCGCCCGGGAGCACGTACAGGCTCTCGGGGACCCCGGCGGCGTCCAGCTCCCCGCGCAGGTCGTCGAGCGTGACCTGAGCGCCGACCCAGTCGCCCGGAATGGGCGGGACGGCGTTGTTGGCCGGCCCCGACGCCTGCTGTTCCTGCTCCACCCGCTGGGTGCTGAGCTGGTTGCTGACGAAGGACCAGCCGACGGTGCCGCCGCAGATGACCGCGGCGAGGCAGGCGCTGATCGCCACCTTGCCGAAGTTCTCGTCCAGGCGGCGCCTGGTGCGCTGGCCGCCGAAGAGCACCGCCTCGCGCAGGCGCTGTCGGCGCACGGCGACGGACTCCAGCAGCTGACTGTCGTAGTCGCGTGCCAACCGTGCTCCTCACTGCCTCTCGTGCGGGTCCCGTACCTGGAGTGCGGTCAGATGTTCATGACCGCGCTGTTGGCGCGGCTGAGGGTCTCCTGGGCGGTGGAGTCGTTGGTGGACAGCGTCTCGCGCACGAGCCGGATGATCTCGCGGACCTCGTTACCGGCGTTGTGCCACTTGAGCTCCTTGGCGCTGTACTCCTCGGACACGCCGGTGGCCTCGAACTCGGCCATGGCCTGGCTGACGTCGGTGTCGTGCTCGCCGATCAGGGTCTCGAGGCGGTTGGTGATCGACTGGATGTTGCCCTGGACCTCCTGGGAGGCACCGAGGTCGTAGGCGTTGTTGCTCATGGATGCTCCTTACCGGGGGGTCGGGGGGTCAGCGGAACTTGGCGGCGTCGAAGTTGGCCGAGCCCATGCTCTGGTTCGCGTCGTCGGCCATGGTCTGGTCACCGGTGACGAACGCGGTGTTCATGCCGGTCTGGCCCTCCTGGATGGAGCCGAGGCCCGCGCGCAGGTCCGCGGTGATGCCGTCGGCCCTGAGCTTGAAGGAGTCGAACGCGGCCTTGCCCGCGCCGTCGAACTTGCCGGACAGGGGCTCGGCGGCCTGGACGAGTTGCTGGATGAGGCTGCTCAGCTCGTCACCGGTGGTGCCGGTGCTCTGGGACAGGGTGGTCAGGGTGTTGTCGCCGATCTGCCAACGTGACAACTTTTCACCTGCTTTCCTCGGGGGTCCTCGCGAGGCTGTTCGCCTCCCGTGGGGGAGGACGCACGCGGAGTGCCCGTGGTTCGGAAGAAGATCCGCGACCGGGCAACGGACTGGATCCCCCCATAGGGGAGGATCTGCATCATACAAGTGGCCTCCGACGCAGGCCCAGGGACGATCCGCGCCCGAGTCCGCGACGCTGTTCAACGTCCTGAACCCGCTCACCGGGGACGCGGACGAGGTGTCGTCGGCGCTCTCCAGCGCCTCCGACGCGCTGATCGACTTCGCCGAGAAGGCGCGTGACATCGAGGACCGCTGGTACACGCTGCGCAGCGACTCCTACGCCTTCCTCCAGAGCATCGGCCGCGGACGGGACGAGGGCAGCGGCGTGCTCTGGTGGAAGGAGGAGAGCCCCAAGGCCGCCGAGCACAACCCCTGCTCGACCGGGCCGCCGCGCTCAAGCACGGACCCGACGCCTCCGCGCTTCGTGACTTCCAGTCCGACAACCGGTTCACAAACAGGAAGCACGTCAAAATCGCCCTTTCTGTCCGAATTGCACCTCCCTGATCCCGGAGGTGCGGAACCCCACCGCCGGGCGTAGGACAGAGGAGGCCCAAGGAATGGAAAGCGACATCGAATACGATGACTGAGCCAAAAAAGGTGGACAAGGTGTTCCACGAGCGGCTCCGTCCCCTGCCGAACCCGGAAACGCGTGGCCGAGCCACCCTTCCGGGCACGGCCCCGCGTGGAAGGACGACGATCCGTTCCCTGACGGAGAGACGTCTTCCGGGACCGCTGCCCCGGCCTCCGGAGGGTCCGCGGTTCACGCCGGGTCCGGCGGAACCGCCGTCCCCTCCGAAACCGGGCGGGGGCGCCCCGCCCGGGAAGACGCAGGATCCCGTGCCACGGCGCGCCGCTCCGCGGGGTGCCCCCACCCGCCCGGGAAGACGGGGCCCGGGGGCGAACCCCGCGGACGCCCCCGGGATCCCACCCTCCCAGTACCGCCCTCCCCCGGAGTGTTGAGGAGACCCCTTGAGCCACGACGCGGTCGCCCTTCTGTCCAGCCCTCCCGACCGGCGCGCCCTGACCAAGGCCCTGGTCGCCGCCGGACCCGACCTCCGGGTGCGGTTCGCGGCCGACGGCGCCGTGGTCGAACTGCTCGACTCCGGGGGCCGCCTGGTCGCCGCCATGCAGGCGGCCCAGCGCCTGGCCCTGTCCGCCGAGGCGGAACGGCTCCTGGCCGACGGCATGGTCGACGACCTGCCCGCCCAGCCCTACTGGGTGGAGGCGCGCGGCGCCGAAATCGCGGACACCGACACCGCCGGGGCCGTCGGCCGCTTCGTCCGCGACCTCGCGGACCGGCTCGGCGGCGTCGTGTGGGAGCCCGAGCCGCGGCTCTCCCGCGGCGACGCCTTCCTGGACGGCTCCACCGACCACCCCGCCGTCACCGCCCGAACCGACAGGGCCGTGGTCGTGGTGCAGGACCGCCCCCTGGTCCCCATGTCCCCCTGGCTCGTGGACACCGTCGCCGTCCACGGGCGCGAGGGCCTGCGCCTCCAGGTCGTCACCCCCTCCACCAGCCGCCTCACCCACGCACTGCACTCGGTGCTGGCCAACCCCACCGCCCGCTGGGTGGTCCAGGCCCCCGACGGCGCCTACTACGACGGGTTCTCCGGGGTGCCCCTGGTCTGGGACGAACGGGAGGCCTTCGTCCTGGACCGGAGCGCCCGGGCCGAGGACGGACCGCACGAGGCGTTCCGCGCCCGGGCGGAGGAGGCGGAGGGGACCGGCTCCCACCTGCTCGTCGAACTGAAGGCGGAGCACCCCGCCGACAACGGCCTGGTGCTGGGCGAGGCCGCCGAGCTGCTCGCCGAGCGCCTGGGCGGCCGCGCCCCCGCGCTCTGGGGCACCAGCGAACCCCTCCCCCAGGAGTGGAACCGGGCGGCGCTGACCCGGCTGTGCCGCGAACGCGCGCCCGGACAGACCTGGTTCGTGTTCACCGGACCTCCCGAGGGCGTGCGCGAGGAGGGCGTGCTCCCCTTCTGCGGCACCCAGCGGGTGATGCGCACCGCGCACGGGGTGCGTGAGAGCGTCTCGTTCGCGGTGGCCCGGCCCGCGGGCGAGGAGCACGACCTGGACGCGTTGTCGTCGGTGGTCCGCACACTCACCGAACGCGACGTGCTGCGGACCATGACGGTGCGGCGCGCGGCCGGGCGGCCGGACCTGACCCACGAGCCCCGCTGGCGCGGCCTCCCCCTGCCGGTCGGCCTGGCCGTGGGGGTGGAGGGCGTCTCCTCGATCGGCACCGACCGGGCGCTGTCCGCTCCGGTGCGCGGGGTGCCGTTCGGCCCGCCGCTCACGCCCTCGGTCTGGTACCGGGTCGGGGACGGCACCGAGCCGGACGGCTGGCAGCGCTTCCGCGAGCTCATGGACCACCTGCACCCCGACGGGGCCCGCGCGGGCTGACCTGCGGCCGCGGCCGGGCGCCGACCGGGGCCGCCCGTACGCGAAAAGCCCCTCCGACACCGTCTTCGATAGGATTTTTCCGCCCCCGCGCAGCCCCCGCGCCCTCGTCTTCCCATCCCTGCGCCGAGAGGAAAGCCGATGAGCCTTCGCGTCGTGCACCGGCCGACACGAACCGTCCATCCCACTCCGGTGCAGGAACCGCACGAGGTGGAGGCCCCGCCGACCCTGCCCGACGGCAACGCCCAGGGCAACCCGCTGATGACCATCCTGCCGATGGTCGGCATGCTGGCGTCGATGACCATCATGATGGTCATGCGCAACCCGGCCTTCATCGCGCTGGGCGGCGTCCTCCTCGTGGTGGCCCTCCTCGCCGCCGTGGTCATGCTCTTCTCCCGGCGCGGCCAGGTCGCCCGGCAGCGCCGCAACCAGCGCGAGCTGTACCTGCAGTACCTGGAGGAACTGCGCGAGGAGCTCACCGCCTGGGAGCAGGGCACCCGCGCCCACGCCCGGCTGCTCGACCCGCCGCCCGAGGCCCTGTACGACGTCATCCGCGACCCCACCCGGCTCTGGGAGCGCCGCCGCAGGCACCGCGACTTCCTGCGGGTGCGGGTGGGCACCGGCCTGACCGAGGGCCGCCCCCTGCGGCTCGCCGAGCAGGGCACCGCCCTCATGCCCACCGACCCGTTCATGCTCTCCGAGGCGCAGGCCGCCATCCGGCGGTTCGCCTCGGTCCCCGAGATGCCGCTGACCCTGCCCCTGGACATGGCCGGGAACGTCAGCGTGATCGGCGAGCGCGAGGACGTGATGCGCGTGGTGCGCGCCCTCGCCGCCCAGTTCGGCGCCTTCCACGCCCCCGAGGACGCCGGGTTGGCGGTGTCCTACCCCGCGGACAGGGCCGAGGACTGGTCCTGGCTGCCGTGGCTGCCCCAGGTCCTGGACCCGCAGCGCCGCGAGGGCGGCGCGGCCGTCCGCCTGATCGCCCCGGACCCGGTCAAGCTGGGGGGCCTGCTCGCGGACGAGCTGCGCTCGCGCACCGACTTCGCCTCCGAGGTCCGCCGGGGCATGGGCAAGCGCGAGGCGTACCGGATGCTGCGCAGGCTCCTGGTCGTCCACGACACCCACGGCGACGTGGCCGCCGAGCTGGTCCGGCCCGACCACGCCGTGGACCCCGTCGACCTGGGCGTGACCGTGCTGCACCTGGTGTCCCGCCAGATCGACGAGCCCAGCGACGTGAACGTGCGCGTCACGGTCACCGGCGACCAGGTCCGCGTCGAGGAGCTGCGCGGCGCCGACCCCGTGGTCACCACCGGCACCGTGGACGACGTCTCCGACGCCACCCTCACCGGTCTGGCCCGCATGCTGGCCCCGCTGCGCCTGTCCCCGGAGTCGATCGAGGAGACGGCCCAGGAGGGCGGCAGCGTCGACTTCCCCGCGATGATGGGCGTCCAGGACCCCGGTTCCATGGACGTGCCGCGCCTGTGGGCGCCGCGCAGCGAGCGGGCGTTCCTGCGCGTGCCCATCGGTGTGGACGACATGGGCCAGCCCGTGGTGCTGGACCTCAAGGAGTCCGCGCAGCTGGGCATGGGACCGCACGGCCTGTGCGTGGGCGCCACCGGTTCGGGCAAGAGCGAGATGCTGCGCACCCTCGTGCTGGCGCTGGCCGCCTCGCACCCGCCCGAGCGGGTGAGCATGGTCCTGGTCGACTACAAGGGCGGCGCCACGTTCGCCCCGTTCGAGGACATGCCGCACGTGGCCGGGGTGATCACCAACCTGGAGGACGACGCCGCGCTGATCGAGCGCGTGTACGCGAGCCTGTCCGGCGAGGTGCAGCGCCGTCAGCAGGTGCTGCGCGACGCCGGGAACGTGTCCAACATCGGCGACTACACCTACAAGCGCGAGCACGACCCGAGCCTGCCGCCGCTGCCGCACCTGCTGGTGATCATCGACGAGTTCGGCGAGCTGCTCACCGCACGCCCCGACTTCATCGAGCTGTTCCTGTCCATCGGCCGCATCGGGCGCAGCATCGGCGTGCACCTGCTGCTGTCCAGCCAGCGCATCGAGGGCGGCAAGCTGCGCGGCCTGGACACCTACCTGTCCTACCGGCTGGGCCTGCGCACCTTCTCCGAGGAGGAGAGCCGCACCGTCCTCAACACCCCCGACGCCTTCCACCTGCCCTCCCTGCCCGGGTTCGGCTACCTGAAGGTGGACACCAGCGTCTACCAGCGCTTCAAGGCGGGGTACGTCTCCGGCGCCTACCGCGGCCCGGTGGCGGAGGAGGAGCCCGCCGAGGGCGCCCCGTCGGTGCGCCGCTACACCGCCTACAACGCCGACGCGGCGCCGGCGGAGGCCGCGGCCTCCGGGTCCTCCGGCGAGGACGTGCCCATGCCCTCCCGCACGGTGGGCCCGACCCTGCTGGACGTGATGGTCGGCCAGTTCGGCAGGCACGGCGAGCGGACCCGGGAGATCTGGCTGCCGCCCCTGCCGTCCGCGACCACGCTGGACGCGGTGGCGGGCGAGCCGGAGGAGAGCGACCGCGGGCTGCGGCTGCCCGGCGAGCACGAGGCGATGCGCGTGCCGCTCGGCCTGCTGGACGACGCCACCAAGCAGTGGCAGGGCGTGTGGAAGCTCGACCTGACCGCGTCCGGCGGCCACGCCGCGATCATCGGCGGCCCGCAGAGCGGCAAGACCACCCTGCTGCGCACGCTGGTGCTGTCGCTGGCGCTCACGCACACCCCCGCCCAGGCGGCCGTGTACTGCCTGGACCTCATGGGCGGCGGCATGCAGTCCCTGGCGGCGCTGCCGCACGTGGGCGGCGTGGCGGTGCGCACCGACGCCGAGCGGGTGCGCCGCACGGTGGAGGAGGTCCAGGGCATGCTCGAACACCGCCAGACGGTGTTCCGCGAGCGCGGGATCGACTCGGTCGCCCAGCTGCGCCGGATGCACGCGCGCGGTGAGGTCCCCGAGCTGGCCAGCGCCGACGTGGTGTTCGTCGTGGACGGTTTCGGCGCGCTGCGCAAGGACTTCGAGGACATCGACCCGATCGTGACCGAACTGCTCCAGCGCGGCGGCGGGTTCGGCGTCCACGTGGTGGCCGGGATGCTGCGCTGGAACGACGTGCGCATCGCCGCCCAGTCCAACTTCGGGCAGAAGGTGGAGCTGCACCTCAACGACGCCTCGGACTCCACGATCGACCGCAAGCTCTCGGAGACGATCAGCGCCAGGACCCCCGGTCGGGTGCTGACCGACGGCGAGCTGTTCGGCCAGGCGGCGCTGCCCCGGTTCGACGGGGTGGCCGACGACGACAACCTGGGCGAGGTCGTGGAGAAGGCCGTGCGCGCGGTGGACCGGGCCTGGCGGGGCACGCGTGCGCCCCAGGTGCGGATCCTGCCGCACCGGCTGTCCGCCCGGACCCTGCCCACGGCGGAGTCCGAACCCAAGGCGGTGCCGATCGGCGTGGACGAGCGCGCCCTGGAACCGGTGCTGCTCGACCTGTTCGAGCGTGACCAGAACCTGCTCGTCATGGGCGACGGGGAGTGCGGCAAGACCAACCTGCTGCGGCTGGTCGCCGAGGGCCTCGTGGCGCGCTACTCCTCCGACGAGGTGGTGTTCGCGGTGATGGACCCGCGCCGGACCCTGCGGGGCGTGGTGCCCGAGGAGTACATGGGCGGGTACGCGAGCAACCCCCGCGTGTGCGCGGGGCTGGCGGGCGGCGTGGCCAAGGAGGTCGAGGGCCGCCTGCCCGAGGACGGGGACGTGGACTCCCTGGAACCGGGCTCGTTCAAGGGCCCGCGCATCGTGGTGCTCGCCGACGACTACGACGTGCTCACCACGGCGGGCCAGAAGCCGCTGGCGCCGTTCGTCCCGTTCGTGCCCAACGGCCGCGACATCGGCCTGCACTTCGTGGTGGCGCGCCGGGTGGCCGGTGCGGGGCGCGGGATGTACGACCCGCTGGTGCAGGCCATGCGCGAGATCGGCACGAGCGCCCTGGTGATGTCCGGCGACCGGAGCGAGGGCCAGATCCTGCCCCGGGTCTACGCGGCCAGCCAGCCCCCCGGGCGCGGCAAGTGGGTGACCCGCGGCGGTTCGTCGCGGCTGGTGCAGACCGCGCTGCGCGAGCCGCACGAGGAGCGGCCGTGAGGGCACCGGCCGCTGTCGGGGGACGGGAGTAGAGTGCGGGTGCGCTTCGGAGGACCGCGGACAGCCGGTGTCCGCCCGAACCGCGCCCGTGTCCACGGCATCGGACAGGACACGCGCCACGGTCCCCCGCTCCGTGGCGCCCCGACGCCCCCCCGAAAGCACCTGACGACATTCGGCAGGAGAACCATGCAGCCCCCGCGTCAGCCCGCCGGTGGACAGCCGGAGCACGGCTCCCCGTACGCGGGGTACGACGTCCAGCCCGCCTACCAGGCCCCCTACGCCCCGTCCGGGTACCAGGCCCCGCCCGCGCCCGCGTATGCGGCGCCGCAGCAGCCCTCCATGTACCCCCCGCCCCACCAGACGCCTTACGCGCACGGGCATCAGGGCTACTACCCACCGCCGCAGAACTGGCTTCCGCCGGCCCTCGCCGACCCGGGGCACTGGAACCCGCGCAACCCCGAGGTCGGCCGCGCCGAGATGGGGGTGCGGTTCGCGGCCCGGCTTCTCGACACCATCGCCTTCGGTGCCCTCTGGTTCGTCATGATGCTGCTGGGGACCTTCGTCAGCACGGCGATAGGCGGCGGTGACATGGAGGGCGGCCCCGGAGAGACCGCCTTCATGGTGGCCTACATCTTCAACTTCTTCCTGTTGCCCATCGTGTTGGAGTGGCTCCAGGTCCGCCTGTGGGGACGGTCGGTCGGCAAGATGCTCCTGGGCCTGTGGGTGGTGCGGTCCGACGGCAGCGGAAGGGTCGGAGCCGGTCGCGCGCTCGTCCGGGCGCTGCTCTACGCGCCCGGGCACACCAACCTGGTCAACTGGCTCCTGCCCTGGTCGATCACCAACGTCCTGTGGCCCCTGCGTGACAAGAGGACCCGCAAGTGCCTCCACGACAAGGCGGCGGGCACGGTGGTCGTCCAGGTCTGCCGCTAGGTTCCGTCCGGACCGCACGCTCACGCGAGGACCGGGGCCGGAGCGGGACGCGGTGTACCCCGCCGCGCGCACGCACTGCGTGGTGCCGCGGCTCCGGAAGGAGCAGCAGGGCGAACGGCCCGAAAACGCCCTTGGACCCGGTCTTGCCCGCTGGTACCTTCGCTCGATGACGCGATTCGCGGGATCCCTCATCGGCGCGGGTTTCGGCCTCGCCTTCGTCCTGGCCAACTCCGGGCCGCCGCTCGATCCCACCGTCGCCCTCGTGCTGCGGGTGTTCGCGGTCGCGGCGCTCGTCGGGGTGGTCGTGCTGGCGGTGGTCACGGGCCGCGGGTCCGGTCCCGCCTCGGAGCCCGGGCCCGGCCCCGAGGGGCCGCGGATGCGGTTCGACGCCTTCTACGGCGTGGTCGTGCTGCTGGAGGCGGTCCTGCTCTTCGGCGGCATCCAGGTGCTGCGCGCCCTGGACGCGCCCGTGCAGGCCAACGTCGCCTGGATCGCCCTCGCCGTCGGTCTGCACTTCCTCCCGCTGGCCCGGCACTGGCGGACCCGCTCGCTCCTGGCCGTCGCCGTCTACATGTCGGTGCTCGGCGCCGCGGGACTGGCGATGGCCCTCACCGGGCACCCCGACTGGGTGCCCCTCGTCAGCGGCGTGGTCACCGGGCTGGGCATGCTGACCGGGCTCCTGGTCGGCCTGCTGGTCCCCCTCGTGACCGAGCGCGGGTCCGGCTCGGCCGCCGCCGACACCGCGCCGACCCCCTCGCCGTAGACGCGGGGCCGACGCCCCCGCGCCCGGTGCTACCCCGCCTCGGACCCGTCCAGCCCGAAGAACGGCAAACACGGCTCCAGGCCCGTCACGGTGACCGGCACCGTGCGGTGCTCCGCCCAGTCCGACCTGGTCAGCCGGTAGTGGTTCTTCACCACCCGCTCCCCCCTGACCTCGATCAGGTCGAACCCGTTCCCGCGGTACCCCAGGCGTTCGCAGACCCTCTCCGAGGCGGTGTTGTCCTCGAACACCGACGACACCGCCGCCACGGCGCCCAGCCCCTCGAAGGCCAGGTGCAGCACGGCGGCGCGCATCTCGGTGCCGATCCCCCTGCCCTGGTGGGCCCTTCCGAGCCACGACCCTGTGCTCACCTGGCGCGTGACCGCGAAGTCGCGCGCCCGCATGTCCTGGACGCCCACCACGGCGCCCTCGTGGACCACGGCGAGGTTGAGTCCCCAGTCCCGCGGCTTCCAGGAGGCGAGGGTCCCCAGGTTGTGCTGCACGACCCCGAGGGCGAGCTCGTTCGGCGGCTGGTCGGTCCACGGTACGACGAAGGGCATGGTGTCCGGGTCGTGGACGCCCTCCACCGCGACCTCGGCCAGCTGGCCGAGGTCGTCGAGGGACGGGAGCCGCAGTTCGAGGCGGGGTGTGGTCAGCCGCAGGCCCAGAGGCGGGAAGTGGTCGGTGATCATGCGCCGATTCTCCGCAGCCCGACCTGCGGTGTCACCCGGTTTTCCCGGCGCCGCGCCGTGCCCGGCCCGCCACCGTACGCCCTGCTCATGACACCGCCCGGGAGGCGCCGGCCGCCCCGGGGGCCGAAGCACCGACCAGCCCGGGCGAAGCGGCGTCTCAGGAGCCGCCGCGCAGCTCCACCAGCAGCGCGGCCAGGGCCTCGGACGCCTCCTCCGGGGCCGCCTCGCGCACACTCCAACCGCGCAGCCGCGCCAGGCGGGCCGCGTGGCGCAGGCCCGGGTCGGTGAGCAGGTAGCCGCACGGCGCGTCCGGCCAGTCGGGAACCGTCGGCAGCGGCTCGGTCCGGTAGCCGGCGGGCTCCCCGGGAGGGATCGCCGTGTCCGGGAGCGCGCCCTCGGGGCTCTGCGTCCTCGCGACGTCCGCGCGGGTGGGGCTGCCCGGCTGGGGCAGGAACGCGTCGACCAGCACGTAGCCGAACACCGGCCGGTGCGCCGCCCGCTGGGCCGCGCCCACGGCGCCCAGCAGCGGTCCGGCACCGCCCTCGGCGACGAGCGCGGTCGGCGCGTCGGGCGCGACCAGGCGGTTGACCTCCAGGCTGGCGCGGGCGACGTAGCGGGCCGCGTGCGGCGGGTGCTCGTCGCCGCCCACCTCGGGGCGGACGGCGGTGATGCCGTACCCGGCCAGCCGGTCGGCCAGGCCGGGCAGCCGCGTGGGTTCGCCGAGGGTCGGGGGGAGCAGGACGGCGATCACGCGGAGGTGCCTCCCCGGGTCTCGTCGCGCACCCACTCCAGGTAGGCGGGGCTGCCGCCGGTGACGGGCACGGCGACGACCTCGGGAACGTCGTAGGGGTGGACCTCGCCGATGTGCGCGGTGAGCTCGTCCAGCCGGTCGGCGGCGGTCTTGACCACCACCGTCCACTCCTCGTCGGCCTGGACCCGACCCTCCCAGCGGTAGAAGCTGGTGATGGGTCCGCCCACCTGCGCACAGGCCACCAGCCGGTGCTCGACCACCGACCGCGCCAGCCGTTCGGCGCCCTCCCTGCTGTCGACGGTGGTCTCCACCCGGACCGTGTCCCCGGACTGCGGCATGGCCGTCCCTCCCACCGGGGGCGATGCGGTGCGCCCGCGTCCCGTCCGGTGTTCTAGGCTCACTGATCATGAGCGAACGTGATGAACTCCTGCGTCAGATCAACGATAAGGCGGTCGTGCGCGGCAAGGTGACCCTGTCCTCGGGCATGGAGGCCGACTACTACGTCGACCTGCGCCGGGTGACCCTGGACGGGAAGGCCGCACCGCTGGTCGGCTCGGTCATGTTGGACAACGTCGCGGACCTGGAGTTCGACGCGGTCGGCGGCCTGACGCTGGGCGCGGACCCGGTGGCCACCGCGATGCTGCACGCCGCGCACGCGCGCGGGCGCACGCTGGACGCCTTCGTGGTGCGCAAGGCGGGCAAGGCGCACGGCCTCCAGAAGCGGATCGAGGGGGCCGACGTGCGCGGGCGGCGCGTGCTCGCCCTGGAGGACACCTCCACCACCGGCGGCTCGGTGCTGACGGCCGTGGAGGCGCTGCGCGAGGCGGGCGCCGAGGTGGTGGCGGTCGCGCTGATCCTGGACCGGGGCGCGCGCGAGCGGGTGACCGAGGAGGGTCTGGAGTACCGGGCGGTGTACGGGGTCTCCGACCTGGACGTCTAGCAGGTGCGGCCACGGGGCGCCTCGGGGCGTTCCGGCGGCCGTGCCCGGGGGCGGGTGCGCCGCTGGGGATCGGTGTCCCGGGCGGTCTCAGCCGTCCTGCGGGTCGATCGTGAAGCTGAAGCCGGGTTCGCGGTCGGAGATGTCGCGCTCGTCGCCGTCGACGAAGACCTCGACGGCGGCGGGGTCGCCGATGGTGACCTCCAGGCCCTCGGCGGCGGTCGCGTAGTTGACCGACTGGCCCTGGCTCATGTTCTGGTCCATCAGCACGTCGCCGCCGGGGATGCGGACGAAGACGTCGCTGGACTCGCCGACGACGCGGACGTACAGGACGCCCATGTTGCTCGGCTCCGTGCTCTCGCCCGCCGTCTCCGAGGCGTTGGCGCTCACGCTGGTGCCGGGGAGGGAGCGGTACAGGAAGAAACCGCCCAGGGCCAGGAGCGTCACCAGGAGCACGACGGCTCCGACGATGGCCATCACCTGGCCAACGCCGCGAGGATCATTCCTATGCCTTCCCACGGCGTTGAATGTAGCGCGTATCACGGCAAAAAGCGACAGCAGTCGCCTGGAAGGCCCCCGCCTCCCATAATTCCGTCACAACGGGGATGAAGGGGTCACTCTCCGTCGTCCCGGGCGCGCGGAGTCCGGGCGCCGACCCCCGCCAGCTGCGGCTACACCGACAACCCCGGGCAATTTGGTCTAGACCTTTTCAAGGGCTCCGGGTATTCGGGATACTTGGGTGACACCTGGTGGACACGCACGGACGCACGGCCCGAGGGCCGCCGCCCCCCGACGTCCGTCTCCACCGGGGCAACGCACGTGGGGTGCCGTCGGCGTGATACCGGCGGCCGCTCGCTCCAGGCCGAATCCAGGGAGAGTCAAGCATGCCCATCGCCAGCCCCGAGGTCTACACCGAGATGCTGAGCCGCGCGAAGTCCGAGGGCTTCGCCTACCCGGCCATCAACGTGACCTCCAGCCAGACGCTGCACGCCGCCCTGCGCGGCTTCGCCGAGGCCGAAAGCGACGGCATCGTCCAGATTTCCACCGGTGGCGCGGAGTTCCTGTCCGGCGCCACGGTCAAGGACATGGTCACCGGCTCGGTCGCCTTCGCCGAGTTCGCCCGCGTCGTGGCCGAGAAGTACTCGGTGAACATCGCCCTCCACACCGACCACTGCCCCAAGAACAAGCTCGACGGCTTCGTCCGCCCGCTGCTGGAGATCTCCAAGGAGCGCGTGGCCAAGGGCCAGGAGCCGCTGTTCCAGTCCCACATGTGGGACGGCTCGGCGGTCGAGCTGGAGGAGAACCTCCAGATCGCCGAGGAGCTGCTGGCCGCCTCGAAGGCCGCCCGGACGATCCTGGAGATCGAGGTGGGCGTCGTCGGCGGCGAGGAGGACGGCATCGTCGGCGAGATCAACGAGAAGCTCTACACCACCCCGAACGACGCCCTGCGCACCGCCGAGGTGCTGGGCCTGGGCGAGAAGGGCTACTACCTGACGGCCCTGACCTTCGGCAACGTGCACGGCTCCTACAAGCCGGGCTTCGTCAAGCTGCGCCCGGAGGTGCTCAAGAAGGCCCAGGAGGCCGTGGCCGAGAAGTACGGCCGGGCCAAGGCGTTCGACTTCGTCTTCCACGGCGGCTCCGGCTCCACCATGGAGGAGATCCACGAGGCCATCGAGTACGGCGTGGTGAAGATGAACGTCGACACCGACACGCAGTACGCCTACACCCGCCCCGTGGTCGACCACATCATGAAGAACTACGACGGTGTGCTGAAGATCGACGGCGAGATCGGCGACAAGAAGGCCTACGACCCCCGCGCCTACGGCAAGGCGGCCGAGGCCGGCATGGCCGCCCGCGTGGTGGAGGCCGCCCAGCACCTGAAGTCCGCGGGCAACAAGATGAAGTAGTCGCGGCCCGCCACCGGTTCGGTGGTCCGCGCGCGGTGCCCGGCGGCCGAGGCCGCCGGGCACCGCGTTTTCCGGGGCCCGTGCGCGGGGCCGGACACCGCGCTCCCCGGGAGAGCGCGTTCTCCCGACCTCCCTCGCTTCGCACAGCGAACCACCCCGAAATACCCGAAAAAGCGTTTTCCAGTTATCCGCATTCCCGTTTCGCGAAGGGGCGCTCGGGAATCATCCTGAACGCGCACAACCCCCTCCCAGCGGAATGAGGAAAAGCGAAGGACGGAAACAGCGCCGCCCGAGTCATCGCGGCCGGAGTGCTGGCCGCGGGAACCGTACTCGTCGGGGCTCGCACGGCCGCAGCGGCGTAGGCGGGGAGCGGGGTCGCGGCGGCCCCGTCCTCGTCGGCGTGCGTGCTCGGCGCCAGCGCGCCCACCACATCCGGGAACTCCGTCCACGGCCCCGGTTCGCGCACCGGATGCCGCGGCACGGTGACCCCCGCCGTCCAGGTCCGCGCCCCCGTCTGGCCCGACAAGGGGGCGGCCGGGGCCGGGCGCGGCGGTTTCGGAAACGGCGGTCCGCGCGCCGGCGGGACCCGCGACGGCAATGGCGCCTATTCCACCGGAGCCCGCGGTTCCAGCGGCGACGAACCATCCTCCGGCCGGGTCGTTCGATGCTGACCGGAACACGCGGATCCCGCGCTTCCCGGCGCGGTGTCCGTGCACGGTGCGGCCCCGGGGCGCACGCGGTGACGCGGGGTGGCACGCCGCGCGTCCACCGGCGCGCGGAGGCGGCGGAACGGCGGGAGCGCCGCGGAGGTGACGCGGGACCCTCCGGCGGACCCGGCCGTCCGGTGGCAGGATGGGGCCATGAACCTGCACCAGAACCTGCTCAACGAGCCGCCCGAGACGCGCCTGGCCGACAACCCCGAGGCCCGCGAGGCCCTCGCCTCCGCCGACGACCCCACACCGGTCGCCGGGCGCTTCCCGGAGTACTCGGCCGCGTGGGCGCGGCTGGCCGAGCTGGCCCTGGCCGACGGCCAGCCGGTGACCGCCTACGCCTACGCCCGGACCGGCTACCACCGGGGCCTGGACCAGCTGCGCCGCTCGGGGTGGAAGGGCCACGGCCCGATCCCCTGGGAGCACGAGCCCAACCAGGGCTTCCTGCGGGCGCTGCACGCCCTGGGCAGGGCTTCGGCGGAGATCGGCGACACCGACGAGGCCGAGCGCTGCGCCACCTTCCTGCGCGAGTCCAGCGCCGAGGCCGACAAGGCGCTCAACGGCTGACACGCCCGTCTGCCGGTCGTCGGGCCGTCCGGGATCCGGACGGCCCGTCCACCGTCTGGGAGATCCTGGGGCCGACGGGGCCCGTGTGTCGCACGTGCCCCAGTGCCCCACTTAACCCGGATGCCCTGGTCGTGTACCCTCAATACGCAACGGCCCCTGTCGCAGCCTTGCGCCAGGGGTTTTCCGTGTTCGGGGCCGGAAAGCCCCGGGTCAGGTGTCGAGCGAAGAGGTAGAGACCAATGCCGGCGATCACGCTCGTGGGTGCCCAGTGGGGCGACGAGGGCAAGGGCAAGGCGACCGACCTTGTCGGCGACCGCGTGGACTACGTGGTGCGCTACCAGGGCGGGAACAACGCCGGGCACACCGTGGTCATCGGCGACCAGAAGTACGCCCTGCACCTGCTGCCCTCGGGCATCCTGTCCCCGAACGTGGTGCCGGTCATCGCCAACGGCGTCGTCATCGACCCGGGCGTGCTGCTGGAGGAGCTGCGCGGCCTCAACGAGCGCGGCGTGGACACGTCCCGCCTGCTCATCTCGGCGAACGCGCACCTGATCATGCCCTACCACCGGGCGCTGGACAAGGTCAGCGAGCGCTTCCTCGGCAAGGGCAAGATCGGCACCACCGGGCGCGGCATCGGCCCGACCTACGCCGACAAGGTCTCCCGCCAGGGCGTGCGCGTCCAGGACATGTTCGACCCCAAGATCCTGCGCAAGAAGATCGAGCTGGCCCTGCACGACAAGAACCAGCTTCTCACCAAGGTGTACAACCGGCGCGGCCTGGAGGCCGAGCCGATCATCGAGGAGTACCTGGGCTACGCCGAGCAGCTGCGCCCCTACGTCGCCGACACCTCCCTGATCCTCAACAAGGCGCTCGACGAGGGCAAGACGGTGTACCTGGAGGGCTCGCAGGGCACCCTGCTGGACATCGACCACGGCACCTACCCGTTCGTGACGTCCTCCTCCCCCACCTCGGGCGGCGCGGCGGCCGGGTCCGGCATCGGCCCCACCCGCATCACCAAGGTCGTGGGCATCCTCAAGGCCTACACCACCCGCGTGGGCTCGGGTCCCTTCCCCACCGAGCTGCTCGACGAGCAGGGCGAGTGGCTGCGCACCCAGGGCGGCGAGTACGGCGTCACCACCGGCCGCAACCGCCGCTGCGGCTGGTTCGACGCGCCCATCGCGCGCTACGCCACGCGGATCAACGGCGTCACGGACTTCTTCCTCACCAAGCTCGACGTGCTCACCGGCCTGGAGCGCATCCCCGTGTGCGTGGCCTACGAGGTCGACGGGGTCCGCCACGACGAGATCCCGATGACCCAGACCGACTTCCACCACGCGAAGCCCGTCTACGAGTACCTCGACGGCTGGTCCGAGGACATCACCGGTGTCCGGACGTTCGACGAACTTCCCAAGAACGCGCAGGCCTACGTGCGTACCCTTGAGGAGATGGCGGGGGCCCCGATCTCCGCCATCGGTGTCGGACCCGGCCGCGACGAGACGCTCCAGCTGCGCTCCCTGGTCTGACCCCCCGTCTGTCCGCCTTCAACACGAAGAGGCCCCCAGTAGTGAAAGCCCTCGTTCTCGGCGGCGGAGGCCGCGAGCACGCTCTGGTCCGCGCCCTGTCCCTGGACCCGGGTGTCACCAGCATCCACAGCGCCCCGGGCAACCCCGGCATATCGGAGCTGGCCGAGAACCACGTGCTCAACGTGACCGACGGCCTGGCCGTCACCGAGCTGGCCGCGCGCATCCGCGCCGAGCTGGTCGTCATCGGACCGGAGGCCCCGCTGGTCTCCGGTGTGGCGGACGCCCTGCGCGACCGGGGCATCCCGGTGTTCGGCCCCGACCAGGAGGCCGCCCGCCTGGAGGGCTCCAAGGCCTTCGCCAAGGAGGTCATGGAGGCCGCCGGGGTGCCCACCGCCAAGGCGCGGGTGTGCAGGACCGCCAGCCAGGTGTCCGAGGCGCTCGACGAGTTCGGCACGCCCTACGTGGTCAAGAACGACGGCCTGGCCGCGGGCAAGGGCGTCGTGGTGACCGAGGACCGCGCCCTCGCCGAGCAGCACGCCCGGGAGTGCGGCCGCGTGGTCATCGAGGAGTTCCTCGACGGCCCCGAGGTGTCCCTCTTCGTGCTGAGCGACGGGCTGCACGCCCTGCCGCTGCTGCCCGCCCAGGACTTCAAGCGCGCCTACGACGGCGACCAGGGCCCCAACACGGGCGGCATGGGCGCGTACGCGCCGCTGCCGTGGGCCCCGGCGGGTCTGGTGGACGAGGTCATGGAGTCGGTCGTGCGGCCGACCCTGGTGGAGATGAACCGGCGCGGCAAGCGCTACCAGGGCCTGCTGTACGTGGGACTGGCGCTCACGTCGCGGGGTCCGCGCGTGGTGGAGTTCAACGCCCGGTTCGGCGACCCGGAGACCCAGGTGGTCCTGGACCGGCTGGCCACCCCGATCGGCGCCGTCCTCCAGGCCACCGACACCGGCGGCCTGGGGAGCATCGGCTCCCTCCAGTGGAAGTCGGGCGCCGCGGTCACCGTGGTGGTCGCCGCCGAGAACTACCCGGGCGACCCGGTCAAGGGCGACGTCATCGGCGGCCTGGACCAGGCCAACGCGCTGGAGGGCGCGTACGTGCTGCACGCGGGCACCGACTGGGGTGGCTCGGGCGGCGTCAAGTCGAGCGGAGGCCGGGTGCTCAACGTGGTCGGCACCGGGATCGACCTGCGCCAGGCGCGCGAGCGGGCCTACGAGGCCGTGGCGCGCATCGAGCTGCGCGGCTCGTTCCACCGCACCGACATCGCCGAGCGCGCCGCGGCCGAACTGTAGCGGGGTGCGGGCACGCCTGCGGGCGGGCGTGCCCAGGGCATCCCGATGGGGAGGGGGTTCGAGGCCCCCTTTCCAAGTCCATCACGGACCGGGGCACGTTCCACAGCCCCTTCCCGAACCTGTGGACAACCCGCCCGGCGCCGCTCGGCCGCCGGTGCGTAGGAGAGGGGAAGCCATGAGCGGTTTCGTCGTCAGGCCCGAACCCGTCCGGGTCGAGGGGCTCACCCACCTGCACACCGGCAAGGTGCGCGAACTGTACGCCGCGGCCGACGGGTCGCTGGTGATGGTCGCCAGCGACCGCGTGTCGGCCTACGACTGGGTGCTGCCCACCGAGATCCCCGGCAAGGGGCGGCTGCTCACCCAGCTGTCCCTGTGGTGGTTCGATCAGTTGGGCGGCCTGGTGCCCAACCACGTCGTGTCCGACGTCCTTCCGGAGGGAGCCCCCGCCGACTGGGCGGGGAGGACCCTGGTGTGCCGCAGGCTGGACATGGTGCCGGTGGAGTGCGTGGCGCGCGGCTACCTGACCGGTTCCGGCCTGGAGGAGTACCGGGCGGACGGCACCGTGTGCGGGATCGCGCTGCCCGACGGGCTGGTCGACGGCTCCGAGCTGCCCGAGCCGATCTTCACCCCGGCGACCAAGGCCGAGGTGGGCGACCACGACGAGAACGTCTCCTTCGAGGCCGTCGCCGCCGCGCACGGGGCCGGGCTCGCCGCCGAGCTGCGCGACCTCACCCTGCGCGTGTACGGGCGCGGCCGGGAGCTGGCGCGGGAGCGCGGCATCATCCTCGCCGACACCAAGTTCGAGTACGGGCGCGACGCGTCGGGGGAGCTGGTGCTGGCCGACGAGGTGTTCACCCCCGACTCCTCCCGCTACTGGCCCGCCGACACGTGGGCGCCGGGCGGGCCGCAGACCTCCTTCGACAAGCAGGTCCTGCGGGACTGGCTGCGCTCGCCGGAGTCCGGGTGGGGCCGCGCCTCGGAGACGCCGCCGCCGGAACTGCCCGAACACGTGGTGCAGCGCACTCTTGACCGTTACGTGGAGATCTACGAGCGTCTGACCGGGACGAAGCCCGCTCTGTGAGGCACCGCGCTGGAGTGATTCGACGCACGCGACCGCCGATTCGCGTCCAGGAGCACGTATGGTGGTGACGTTGTGCGGGTCACCGGAGGCGGGCGAACAACCATACGCACGGCATCCCCGGTCTTTCCCGTTGGCGGAATACCTCTTTGGCCGTTTGGCGGGACTCCATCCCCCGATCTGCGGGTATACCACGTCCTGGACCGGTACATGCGAACGGGTGCTATAGAGTTCTCGCGAACACCGGTTCACTGGCCGCGCAGGTCACACGCATGATGTCGCAACGTTCCAGGGGAAACCCGCGTCTCATACGCACACAGGCGAAGCCCGACGAGGGTGACCTTTTTTCCACATCTGCCTCACAAAGGAGCACATGAGCATGGGCCAGGAGGTTCGTTACCGCGTCCGCGGCGGACGCCCCCTCAGTGGAACGGCGTTCATCCAAGGCGCGAAGAACGCCGTCCTGCCGATGATCGGGGCCGCCCTCCTCGCGGCCAGGGGCCGTACGGTGCTGCGGAATGTTCCGGTCATTGAGGACGTCTACCGAGCTCTGGAGCTCGCCGAGCACGTGGGTGCCAAGGTCGAGTTCCACGAGGCCGAGCGCACCGTCGTCATCGACGCGTCCAACCTCAACGACCCCGAGCGGGCCGTCCTGCCCGCCGAGATCGCGGCCCGTTTCCGCGGCTCCGTGCTCTTCGTTCCGGCGCTGATGCACCGCACCGGCCGCGCCCGCATCGAGGGCGTCGGCGGATGCAACCTGGGCAGCCGCAACCTGGACTTCCACTACCGGGGCTTCGCGCGCCTGGGCGCCGAGGTCACCGAGGACCCCGAGCGCAACCACATCAACGTCGAGGCCAGCAACCTCCGCGGCGGCCGCCTGTACCTGGACACTCCGTCCCACACGGGCACCGAGAACCTCATCATGGCCGCGGTCCTGGCCCCGGGCACCACCGTGATCGAGCACGCGGCCCTGGAGCCCGAGGTCATCGACGTCATCGACTTCCTGAGCGCCATGGGCGCCAAGATCAGCGGCGGCGGCACGGGCTTCATCACCGTCGAGGGTGTCAAGGAACTCACCGCGGTCGAGCACACCATCATGTCCGACCGCATCGACGCGGGCGTGTTCGCGATGACCGTCGCCGCCACCGGCGGTGAGGCCAGCCTCGTGGGCGCCCAGCTGGACCACCTGGGCGTGGCCCGCTGGAAGATGGAGCAGATGGGCGTGGGCTTCTCCCAGGAGGGCGCCGTCCTGCACGTCCACCGGGACCCGTCGGTGCCGCTGCGGCCGATCAACGCCGTGACCTCGCCGTTCCCGGGCTTCGCCACCGACCTCCAGTCCCCGCTGATGGCCCTGGCCACCCTGGCCGAGGGTGAGAGCTACATCCACGAGGCCATCTACGACGGCCGGTTCGCCCTGGCCGACGAGCTCACCAAGATGGGCGCCAAGATCGAGGTGGAGGGCACCCGCGCGATCGTGCACGGCACCACCAACCTGCGCGGCACCGAGGTCATCGCCCACGACCTGCGCACCGGCGCGGCCCTGGTCCTCGCCGGACTGGTCGCCGAAGGTGAGACAATCGTGGCGCCCGGCTATCTGGTGGACCGCGGTCACGCTCAGTTCGCGACCCGGCTCGCTGCGCTAGGCGCTGACGTGGAGCGCGTCGTCGTCTCGTAGGGAGCCGAAAGCGCAGTTCAAGCCGGGGTGGGAGCCCGTCTCCCACCCGGGCTTTCGGCGTTGATATGGAAAACGATCTTCTTTGGCCCCGCACAATGGGTACGATCTCGGCAATCATGCCGTGACAGAGATCGGGTCGGGAAACCAGTGGGCGCACATAGTGAAGAGCGTGGAATGGTAGCGGGGAGCAACCCGAGGTGAGTGCCCAGCGTACTGGCGATTTGACGATCGGCGTCATAGGACCCCATGAGGTGGTCGAACGGGTCATGCTCATGGGTCCGGGGTCCACGGGACCCCTCAACGCCAGACTCATCGCCGCCGCGTACCGAGATGAGCAAGAGGCGACGGACAAGGTCGTCAGGCTGGGTTCGGCGATCGACGCGTACCTGTTCGCCAGCCCTGTCCCCTACGAGTTCGCGCGCAAGGCCGGTGTGCTGACGATGCCCGCCACCTTCGTGCCTCTCGGCGGGGCGAGCCTGCACGAGGCCCTGCTCCGGGCGACCCTGGACGAGCGCTACGACCCGACCAGAGCCAGTCTGGACGTGCTCAGCCGCGCCGACGTGGTGGAGGCCTACTCCGAGGTCGACCTGCCCGTGGACGGGATCCACGTGCACGAGGAGCTCACCAACACCGCGCAGCTCACGTCCTTCCACGAGGGGCTGTGGCGCCGCAAGGCCACCAAGATGGCCATCACCTGCGTGCGCGGGGTCGCCGAGCGCCTGGAGGCCATCGGCGTGCCGGTGGTCCGGCTGCGGCCCACCAACGCGGGCGTGCGCAGCGCCCTGCAGACCGCCGGTCTGCTGGGGGCGCACCACCGCCTGGAGGAGGCCCAGCTGGGCGTCGTGGTGGTGGACGTGCCCACCCTGCGGGACTCGACGCGGCGTTCGACGCCCCGGTACTGGCGGGAGGAGCTGCGGCTGTCGCTGCACCGTCTGCTGCTCCAGGAGGCCCACCGAATCAACGCCACTGCGCACCGGTTGGACGACCATTCGTTCATGGTGACGGCGACTCGCGGGTCGCTCGTGACCGCGACCGAGGGTTTCCGGCAGCCGCCGTTCGTGGAGCGGATCAAGGCGGAGCTGGGGATCGCGATCGAGGTCGGCATCGGCATGGGGCGGACCACCCAGGACGCCGAGGCCCACGCCCGGGCCGCGCTGAACCGCGCCCAGGCGTCGCGGCAGAGCTTCGCGGTGGACCGCGAGGGCCGTTCCCTGGTGCCCGCCCAGCGCGCACCCGCGCGGCAGTCCTCCGAACCGCTGCGGACCAAGGGACGCGAGACGCTGATTCGGCTCTCGGAGAAGATCGCCGAGGAGGACGGACCGCTGGTGGTCGACGCGGAGAACGCCGGGCGGATGCTCGGCGTCACCTCCCGGACCGCGCGTCGGCTGCTGCGGACCCTCGTGGAGGAGGGGCTGGCGTGGCCGCTGCCGCCCAACCGGACCCTCCAGCCGGGCCGCCCCCGCCAGCTGTACCGGCTGATCGTGGAGAAGCTCGACAAGGACGCCGCGGGCAAGTAGCCGTCGGCCTGCGCGGAGCCGCACGAGCGCCTGTGAGAGGCGTGGAAGCGCCGGACGGGGGCGCTCCCGACCAGGGGGCGCCCCCGTCCGTGTGCGCGGCTGTGTGGCCGTGTGAGCCGTGTGTGAGCGTGCGCGGGTCGGCGGGCGGCGGTTCGGCGTGAGCGGGGCGGCCGGTTCGGCGTCCCCTGGAGGCCGCTCCAGCGTCCGTGGGCGAGCGGGTCCGAGCGGCGAAGGTCGGCTGGGCATGCGCGGGTCTGTGCGCGCCAGCCGTGAGACCGGTTCGGCGTTGCGCGGGTCGGCATGGGTGAGTAGCGGAGGCCGGTTCGGCGTGCGCGGGGCGAGCGGCGGGGATCGGGCGGGCGGTGGTGCGCGGTTGTCCACAGGCTGTGGAAGCCGGTTGTCCGCAGGAGGGGCGCGCTGGGATCCTGGAACACGGGGGCGACGCACGGCGGCCACGGCGGACCGCAGCGCCCCCGAATCCAGGCTGCCCCCACCCCGCCTGTCTCCACCAGCCACCGTCCACAGGCTGTGGATAATTCCGGTGACCCGCGACCGCCCGCCTGACAGGCTTGCGCGCATGGACGACCACGACGGCGGCGGCAGCGCTCCCGACAGCGGCAGCGGTAACGGCAGCGGCGACACCGAGACCGGACGCGAACGCCTCCTCCTCATCGGCGGCGGCTCGGGCACCGGCAAGACCACGGTCGGCTGGGAGGTCTCCGTCATCCTCCAGCGGCGCGGAATCGCCCACTGCGTCCTGGAGGGCGACTACATGGACCAGGTGCACCCGGCCCCGCCCGGCGACCCCCACCGGGGCGGGATCACCGAACGCAACGTCGCGGCGGTCTGGGCCAACTACGCGGCGCTCGGCCACCACCGCCTCGTCTACACCAACACCGTCAGCGTGCTGGAGGAGGACATGCTCCGCCGCGCCATGGGCGGCGGGGACATCGGGGTGACCCGGATCCTGCTCACCGCGAGCGAGGCCACCGTGCGCGCACGCCTGGCGGTGCGCGAGACCGGCTCACAGCTGCTCCCCCACGTCGAACGCAGTCTGAGGGCGGCCGTGCGCCTGGACGCCGAGGCGCCTGCGGGGACCGTGCGCGTGGCGACGGACGGCCGCACCGTCGAGGAGGTCGCCGCCCGGGTCGTGGCCGCCACCGGCTAGTGAACCCCCGGCCCGCGGCGGCCGACCGCACGGGCCGCCGGCACCCTCGGGCCGGAGGCCGCACAGCTCCGAGCCGCCCGCGGGCCGAGCGCCTCGCGGACCCCGCCGACCGTCCCCCGGGCCGCGTCCGGGAAGACGCGCGGCCTCGTCCACAGCCTGTGGACAACCTTCGGCCGCGCGGAGCCACGGCCCGAAGTCCTACACCGGGGTCTCCCGGACTCCCGCGCCGGACCGTTCCGCGCACCACCGCGCGGTGTCCCGCAGTGAGGGGCGGCCCCGCGCGGTGTCGAGCAGTCGGACGGCCTCGGCGAGCCGCCGCTCACAGCGCACCGACGCCACGTCCCCCAGACCGGGCAGCACGTCGCGCACCAGCACGGTCTCCGCCTCCTCCCACGACCGGGCGCGGGCCAGCGCCCACAGCCGACTCACCGAGGCGTGGAACAGGAACCGTCCGCTCCCGCCCGTCCCCGCGGCCCGTCCTCCCGCCCCGATCAGCTCCGCCACCCGGTCGAAGGACTCGACGGCCGCGCCCCACGCCCCGGTGTCGGCGCCGACCATGCCCCGGTGCCAGGCGATCTCCGTCTCGGTCAGCCACCACGTCCACGCCGGATCGCCCCGGCGCGGCCCCTCAAGGTAGCGGCTGAGGGTCTCCCCGATCAGCTTCCGCGCCCGGGTCCGCTCGCCCTCCTGCGCTGCGGCACGCGCCAGCCTCAGGGTGAACAGGGTGCGCACACTTCCCACTGGTCCCGCCGCCAACGCCGCCTCGCACACCCGCCGGGCCTCGGTCGGCCGCCACAGGTGGACGTCCTGCATCGCCAACTGGCTGAGCGCGAAGTACTCCATGGAGCGGTCGCCCGCCCCGCCCGCCGCGTCCAGCGCCGCCGAGGTCATCCGCCGGGACAGGCGCTGGCGCTCGGCGTCGAAGGCCACCCAACCGGTGACCTGGTGCAGTTCGGCGGTCGCGGCGAGCACGTCGGCCGAGTCGGGAAAACGCGTGCGGGCCGCCCCTCGGGCGCGGGCGGCGGCGCGCGCCGCGGCGTCCACGGTGTCGCGGGCGCCGTACCGGGTGTCCAGGGCGACGACGCGCGCGCTGACCGCGCGGACCGCTTCGGCGACCCGATCCGGCGACGCCCGGAGTTTCAGCGCCTCCGAAAGCCCGAGCGCCTCGGGAGCCACAGGAGTCACCAGCCGGTCCCCCGCTCCGTGAACGGCGCGGGGAACCGGCACGGCCGGGCTAACGGCGCTTGCCGTAGGAGGTGGCCACGGCCAGGAACGCGTCGTTCTCCTCGGGGGTGCCCAGGCTCACCCGGGCGCCCTCCCCCGCGAACGGGCGCACGGAGACGCCCTCACGCGCGCACGCCTCGGCGAAGTCGAGCGTGTCCTCGTCCACCCGCAGCCACACGAAGTTGGCCTCGGTCGGCGGAACCGTCCACCCTGACGCGATGAGCGCGTCGCGCACCCGCCCGCGCTCCTCGACGGTGGCGTCCACACGCTCCAGCAGCTCCCCCTCGGCGGCCAGGGAGGCGATCCCGGCGGCCTGGGCGAGGTGGTTCACCGCGAACGGGACGAGGGTCTTGCGGACCGCTGCGGTCACCGGGGGGTGTCCCACGAGGAAGCCCAGGCGTACGGCGGCGAGCCCGTAGGCCTTGGAGAAGGTGCGCAGCACGGCGACGTTGGGCCGGTCGCGGTACAGGGAGACGCCGTCGGGCACCCGCGGGTCGCGCACGTACTCGCGGTAGGCCTCGTCCAGGACCACCAGGACGCTCTCAGGGATCCGGTCCAGGAAGGCGACCAGCTCCTCCTCGCGCACGGTGGTGCCGGTGGGGTTGTTGGGGTTGCACACGAGCACCATGCGGGTGTTCTCGGTGACCGCGTCGGCGATCGCGTCGAGGTCGTGCGTCTCGTCCCGGAGCGGGACCCGCACCGAGGTGACCCCCGCCAGTTCGGCGAGCAGCGGGTAGGCCTCGAAGGAGCGCCAGGCGTAGACGACCTCGGCGCCGGGCTCGCCGACGGCTTCGAGCAGCTGCTGGAGCAGGCCCACCGAGCCGGCGCCCAGGGCGAGGTGCTCCTCGGGGACGTCGAGGCGGCTGGCGAGCGCGGAGGTGAGCTCGGCGGCGCCCGGGTCCGGGTAGCGGTTGAGTTCGGCCGCGGCCGCGGCGATGGCCTCACGCACCGACGGGAGCGGCCCGTAGGGGCTCTCGTTGGAGGACAGCTTGACCGAACGCCCGTCGGGACCGACGACCTTCCTGCCCGGCTTGTAGGGCGGGATGCTCTCCAGCACCGACCGCAGATATGGCGATTTCGACTCCGACACCGTTGTCCTTCCTCAATACTTTGTGCTAACCCCGCGACACGCTCAGCGACATCGCGTCCGGGTCGGTCACCGCTCCCAGCGGAAATATCGCACAAACGAGGAGATATCACCATGCACTTGCGTCCTTGCCCCCCGAACCCGGCACGGATCGACGCTGGTCAGCTCTCCGGACCGCGCGAGAGGCGAGGACTCATCCGGTCATTGGCCCTTCCCGTGGCCGTGCCCGTCGCGGTCCTGCTGAGCGCGTGCGGTGGCGGCGCCGCCGAACAGCCCGCCGACCCCGGCGCCGAGGCCGCGGAGGCACTGCACGAGGCGCAGCCCCTGCACGTCCGCGACGCCACCTTCGTGTCCGGGAGCAGCGAGCGCGGCACCTACTCCGAGCTTGCCACAGTGCGCTACAGCGAGCAGGTGCGGGCCGCCGCCGAACTCGACAAGCCCGAGTGCCTGGACGCCGCCAACCAGTGGGCCGCCCTGGACGGGGTGCGCGACTCCCCCGCCTCCGTGGCGGCCTACGAGTGGCCCGAGGGCGCGGTCACGCACATGCTGGTGCGGTTGGACGAGGCCACGGCCGCGGAGGCGCTGTCCGCCACGCCGCCGCGGAGCTGCGACGAGTACACCGCCACCTACGAGGACGGCACCTCGTCCGAGTACAGCGTCAGAGACCTGGAGGAGGTGCCGCGGATCGGTGACGAGTCGCGGGCCTTCGCCGTCGAAGTGGAGTCCGGGGAGGACACGAGTCGCATGGTCAGCCTCATGTACCGCAACGGCGACCTCGTCGGCAGCACGTCCGTCCTCGGAGACGGTGGGCTGGAGGAGTACGAGACGATGCTCGTGGAGTTCAGCGAGGCCGCCGTGGAGCGGCAGCGGCAGATGCTCGGGCCGGGGGCCGACCGCTGACCCCCGCACCGGTCCCCGGTCCGGCTCCCGACCCGGATCCAGGCCGGGGCCACGTCCGGACCGGGTGCGCGGCGGCACCGCCGACGAACCCCGCAGACCGGGGCCCGTCGGCGTGCCCTCATCCTGCCGGGGTCGGTTCGCGCCCGCCCCGGTCCGTCCCGTCGGCGCCCTGCTCCGCCGTGTCCCGGCCGACCTCCTCGCGCCCGCTCGGACCGCGCTGTCCCGGAACGCGTTCGCCCCGGAGGTCGCCCTCCCGAACGCCTTCGTCCCGGACGCTCTCGTCGGATCCGCCCGCGACGAGGTCCCACACGGCGGAGCGTTCCCGGGCGGTCCGAAGGCTCAGCTCGGCCCTGGCCTCGTCGTGCCGCCATGCGTCCCGCCTGGCCGCCTCCCCCGGGTGGAGGAGCTTGCGCGGCGGTCCGGTCAGCTCGATGCGGGTGACCGCGCCGAAGGAGGCCACCACCGCTCCGCTCTCGCGGTCGACCAGGGCCGCGCGCACTGCGGTGCCGCGCCTGCCCCCGGCCCTGACCGCGTACACCACGTCCACCCGGCGGCCGTGCCGTACGCCGTCGTAGCGCAGGAACCTCCAGCAGCCCTGGCGCCACACGTCCTCGGGTTCGGTCCCGAGCATCACCGGTTCGTTGACGCGCCACACGTCGCTGCGGCGCAGGGTCCGCACGGTGCGGCGCAGCGGAACCTCGCGCAGCGCGCAGGGCTCCTCGTGCAGGGTGCGCGCGGCCGAGGTGCGCAGTTCGGGGCTCAGCAGGGCCAGGAGCAGCAGTTCGGCGCCCAGGACCCCGGCGTGCACCGGGGTCGGCGAGGCGACCACCTCCCAACCCGCGGGTTCCAGGCCGAGCGTGGCCAGCGCGGCGGCCGACAGCAGTCCGGCCCGGGCCAGCGTCCGCCAGCCGATCGGCGCCTGGCTCAGCCCGCCGAAGCAGCCGCAGCCCGCCTCGGGGTCGCGTCTGCGGATCACCACCAGGACCACGACCGAGACGGCGAACACGGCCGCGGTCAGCGCCCGCACCGCCTCGCCCAGCAGGCCGGTCAGTCCGAGCAGGCCGAGCGCCAGCGCGGCCTCCAGCAGGCCGGTGCCGACCGTGGACGCCCGGCGCAGCCGCTCGGGTGCCAGGACGGCCAGGCCCGTGGCGGCCGCCCGTCTGGTGGTCTTGGCGACGGCTCCGACCAGGAGCAGCACCGCCAGGAGCGGTAGCTGCACCTCGCGGGCCGCCTCGACGATCTCCGGGAGCATCGGTCATCCCTCCCCGTCGTGGACGGTGACGGTCGCGTTGAAGCAGCCGTCCTCCAGCCGCCCGCCGAGGGCGACGAAGCCGGTCATGGTGAGGGAGGCCAGCCGTCCCGCGCTCTGGCCGCCGCAGGAGGAGCACAGGTCGCACAGCCAGCTGTCGGCCGCGGCGCAGTCGACCACGGGAAGCGCCGCGGCCTCGTGCGTGCAGTCGTTGCGCAGGCTCAGGGTCGCCCCGGTGGACAGCAGCGGAAGCGGAACGCAGGAGGTGCGCCGGTCGCAGGGCCCGTCGTGGCCGACGGGGTCGAGCGCCGGATAGGCGATCCCGTCGACGTGGGCGCGCGGGTCCACGTGGGAGGAGCGGCCCCACGCCGGGTCGTACCAGGTGGCGACGCCGCTCAGCGTGGTGGGGCGCCGACGCGTGGGCGGCCGGTGCGGTGTGGCGCCCAGCGGGTAGGGCGGCTGGGTCGTGGCGGGGCGCACGGCCCGTACGACCCCCTCCCACCAGACGCCGACGGCGTCGAAGACGTAGCCGGGTTCCAGCCGAGGGTGGCGGACGGAGATCCGGCCCGAGGCGCGGTAGGGCAGGACGACGGTCTGGCGCGGTCGCCCGTGCCCGGGGTCGATCTCCAGGGTGTCGCCGTCGCGGCTGACGATGACGCCGGTGGCGCGGGCGGCCTGGGCCCACACGCGTGCGGCGATGGGGTGGCCGCCGGGTACGCGCAGCACCACGGCGTCGTCACCGGGGCGGAGTTCACCCGGGCCGACCTCCCCGCCCCGCCAGAACACGGTGGAGCGGTCGTACATGAAGTGCTCCTCGCCGCCCGGCACGGCCAGGCAGAGGATGCGGGCGTTGGCGCTGACGACCACGCCGCGCGCGACGCGGTGCCCGAGCGGCGTGGGTTCGGGTGCGCTCGCGGCGCCGAGCACCGCGGCTGTGAACCTTCTGCGGTCCCGTCCGATCTCGGTGGTCACTGACATCTCGACTGAGCCCCCTCACCAGTACGACTCGTCGCTTCGTCCCCGTTGTCCAGACATGTTCTCGGTGCCGCGGCCCCTAACGACGCGTGGGGCACCCCATGGAACCAGAGAGCGGATTCCGCGCACACCGGGCTTCGTACATCGGGCTTCGTACATCGGGCGACTCGGGATCGCCCCACCACAGCCTGTCGTTACAAAGCTACGCATAGAACCCATAAATCTAGAAAGATTCATAAACACCCACAAGATCCCCCAAAGCACAGGGGTTCCCGTTCGGTCGGCCTCTCTTTCCTCCGCCAGCGGGACCGGTCTGCGCGGCGAGGTCCGGCGAGCGGAACCGGCTCGTGCCACGGGCTTGTCGGCCCTCGGCGCCGCGACTCGCCGGGACCGGCGTTCGGACACGGAGGAAGGCCGGTCACCTGCGGTTTTCCGGCTGGCCGTTTATCGGCGCGTGGGACACACGTGCCTGGATGTTTGCGTTGGCTGTGTGAGAGTTAGAAGGGAGAAACACGACGAAAGCCCACGCAGCGCCCGTGAAGGTCGGTGGTCGGCGTGACAGGGACGACCCGGACGCCCCGGTACGACGAGTTCAGCCACTACGTGGCCGAACGCGGACCGGTCCTGCTCCGGATGGCCCGGTCTCTGACGGGCAGCCACGCCGACGCCGAGGACCTGCTCCAGGCGGCACTGGTCAAGACCTTCCTCGCCTGGGACCGGATCACCAACCCGAAGGCGCGCGACGGGTACGTGCGCAGGGCCATGGTGAACACGCAGATCTCCGAGTGGCGGCGCAACCGGCTGGACGTCTACCCGACCGACGAGATCCCCGAGCAGCGCGTGGACGACCCCACCTGGCGCAGCGACCTGGCCGACGTGGTGGAGCGCGCCATCGACCGCCTGCCCGACCGGCAGCGGACCACGGTGGTGCTGCGCTACTACGACGACCTCACCGAGGCGCAGATCGCCGAGCGGATGGGGGTGACGCTCGGCACGGTGAAGAGCACGCTGTCCCGCGCCGTGGACAAGCTGCGCATGGACGCCGACCTCATCATCGAGCGCACCGTCGGCTGACCCCGTGGACCCGCCCGGCCCCGAACCGCATCAGCAGGCGGCGCCCTTCCCGGCACCGCCTCCACCGGTCGCGGGGGCACGGCGGGGCCTTCGTTTTGCGCAACCGTCCGTGGTGTCTGTAGGCTTGTCCCAGCCAGGAGGATTCGCCTAGTCAGGTCTATGGCGCCGCACTGCTAATGCGGTTTGGGTTTACGCCCATCCGGGGTTCAAATCCCCGATCCTCCGCGCTCCGACCTGGGGCTTCTCACATCGCGAGAGCGAGAGAGGCCCCAGGTCTTTTTCGTGCCCGGGGACGCTCGGTGCAGGGCCCGGGCCGACCGCGCACGCCGACCACCGCCCCGGCCGCCGGACCGCGCGGGCGAGCTGAGGCCACGGGGCGCCACCGAAGGCACGCGGTGGCATCCAGGGCTCCAGAGGCCCGGTCCGGGCCGGGCCCGGGCGTCAGCTCACCAAGCGGTGGTGTCCTACGCCACAGTCGGCGTGAACACGCTTTCCACCACCGCGTGCGACGGCTCCCGCGACTCCGGACAGCCGGTCACGCGGCGAGGAACCACACCGGTGAAGGAAAAAGGGAAAGTGACGCATGTACGAAAAGAGCCCCGAAGTCTACATTCTCCGAGGGCTTTTTCCTCTCGCGTCCTCGACCGGCTGCACTTCCATCGTCACTGGGACTCGCCGATGCGCTGGTTGGTCTGACGGGTGGAACTGAATTTCAACACGGAGTAGTCGTCGACCCTGGTGTCACCGGCCTTGGTGAACCTCACAGGGTGACCTTTGTGCCATTGCCTCTCAAAACTGCCGAAACCGGTGAGAACGAGGCGGTTTCCCTGACTGACCACGTCCAGGAGTTCTGCCATGGCTGCATCGTAGACCTGGGAGACGACCCTCTTCGGAAGCCCGGCACGGCGCGCCACCGACGCGATGTACATGCGCTTGGTCACGCGTTCCGAGCCTGTGGGTTTCTGGGGCGCCGCCATGTCCGGTCCTCCGTGCTGATCAGGGCATCATGCCGCGTTTTTACTCGTATACGAGTCTATCCAGCCCCTGTTGGAGGGTCAAAACATCGCTCGGCGAGCCTGCGGGGTTCTCAGCCGAACTGGGGGTCGTCGTCGAGGAACTCCGTCTTCTCCTCCTGGATGACCACCTTGCGCCTCGGTCGCGTCGTGCGCGCGTCGTCCCGTCCCGCGTTCTGGGCCGCCTGCATCCGTGACGCGGCCGCCTGCCGCGCCAGGTTCAGCCCCGAATCGGCCGCCTCCTTGGCATAGTGCTCGACACCGCCCCTTTCCTTGATGCGCTTTTCCGCCGTAGCGTTCATTTCGTCCCAGCGCTTGCGGTCCTCGGGCTCGATGCCGAAAAGGCTTTCCCAGTTGACATTGTCCATCGTGTTCTCCTCCTGTGTCGTCTCTTCTGTTCCCTCGGCGGGGCGGCTCCTCAGCCACCGAACTCAGGTCCGCCGTCCCGCCCCGGATCCGCCGCAGGCGAAATCGTGGCATGGGGGGATATCCGCCCTGGCGGCGCGGCACTGGTCTCCTGCTTTCCCCGCAGTCCCTGCCCCTTCCACACGAGAACGTCCTGGTTCGCCGCCGAGGTGTCCCCGGAACCGGTGAACAGGGCTACGGCCCCTGCCCGCCGGCTCTTCCCGTCCGGCCCCGGACCCCGCCGCCCCTCCCCCGGCTCGTCGTCGACGAGCTCGGCGTCAACGACGACGACCTCCTCCGGGCCCGCGGCGTGCTCCGGTTCGGCCCAGACCCGCGCGCCCCGCTGCTCGCGGTGGCGGTCCGCCTGCTCACCGAAGTCGTCGTACTCCGCGATCAGGTCGCGCATCCGCTGCTCCCACTCGGGCCCCAGGCTCCGGCGCCACCGCGTCATCAACTCCGGGTGGGTGCGGTCCAGGGCTTGCAGGGACTCGACGAACCCGCCCGTGTAGGCCAGCTTCTGTTCCTGGTCACTGAGCCCGTCGTCGCGCATGGACGCGAACATCGTCCGGGACCGGTTGAGCCGAGCGCGTGCCGCGGGGCCCTCAGCGAGTTCGGCCGATCCGGGGTGCTCACGAGTGGCGGAGCCGATGACGTACTGCTCCAGAACCTCGCTGAACCCGGCCGGGCTGTTCGCGGAGGTGAGTTCGCCGTACATGGTCCGGGCCACCGCGGCACGGTGCTCGTCGGCGCCCATCGGCTCGCGCAGCGCGAAGGTCCCGCCGGTGATCACATCGCCGTTGCCGGTGTCGACGTAGTCACCGGTCCAGGCCGTCACCGCCTGGGTGGTGCCGGGCGGGACGACCGTCCGCGGCTCGGTCCTGCCGAACCGGCCGTGGGCCAGTTCGGAGAACACCGCCGCCTGCTCGGGGTCGCGTTCGACGAGCTGACCGACGACGATGCGCATGTTGCGCGCCACCGCCCCGCGGTCCAGGCCGTCGTCGTCGACGCAGCCGTAGAGCGCGCTGAGGGCGCTCTCGTAGTTCTGCCTGACCAGTTCCCGGTCAGCGCCGGGTCTGCGCATCTCGTCGTAGGCGTTCTGGGCGATGCCCACGTGCGTCAGTGCCGCGCTGTGCTCGGTGAACAGGTCGCGGCCACCGCGTTCCATCCGTTCGATGCGCTCCAGGCGCCTGCGGTGGCGCCAGCCGGACGGGCCTCGCATGCCCTCGCGACCCTGGCCGGTCCTGTCGAGGTGCTGGGCTTCCTTCTCCCGGGACCTCTCGCCCTGGGCGAGGGTCTTCGCCTCGCGCCGGGCCCGCGTGTCCAGCCGGTCACCGATGGCGGCGCCCATCTGCACGGCGTAGTCCCCCACGTGGGCGCGGAAGTTGGGCGAGAGCAGCCACATCGCCGTACCCATGCCCACGGTGCGGAGCACGTTCTCCGCGCTGAATCCGCGCTGGAGCGGCTCCAGGCACTGGAGCACCATCGCCGAGGCGTAGGCCTGGTGAAGGTCGCTGAGCTTCTGGCGCCGGGCGGGCTCGGACTGCCCCGGCGCGGTGATACGCGATGCGCGCAGATGGCCGATGAACCGAACCTGCGCACGTTGCGTCTGGAGCTTGAGCCGGGCTCGTGGATCGCCGTCGGGCCCGGCCGCGTCGCGCCTGGTCCGCCGGTTCTCGCGGGCCCGTTCGCGCTCGTACCGTCCGCGCTCGCCCTGAGCGGTGTCGGCCTCGCGCTCCTCACGGCCCTGACGTGGCCGCCGGGCCCTCTCCCCGCCGGGGCGGGCACCGGCGTCCCGCACCCGCGCGCCGGCGGTCTCGTCCGGGTCCGGGTACCTTTCGGCGCCCAACACCCTCTTCTTCCCCGTCGCCACGACCTCTCCTGTCTCGCCTCAGGCCAGCGACGGTTCATCGTCGCGTGGTGTGACCCGATCCTGCTCGGAATGCGCCCGACGTGGTTGCGGTACCCGCCGACTTCTCTCGTCTATCAGTCGTTTCGCTACCCCGTACTGTACCCCGGCACCGGGCTGCGCACTCGGACTCACCGCTGTCGGAACGGATGCGCCGCAGACCGCCCGGGGACCGGCCGCGGGCCTGCTGGTCACGGGTGTGCCGACGGCGTGCGTCCGCCGAACGCCCGGGCTGCCGCGAAGGCCGGGGAGTCCGCCAGGACCCCCGGCCCCCGTCAGCGGGCCTCCCGGCTACCCCTCGTCGCGCATCACGTCGGCCATCGCCCGGTCGAACTCACCGCGCGCCAGGCCCAACCAGCTCTCCTGCTCGGCGAGGAACTCGTAGAAGGCTCCGTGCACGCGGAACCCGTGCAGGTCGGCCAGTTGCTCGGGGTCCTCGGCGAACACCCGCTCCGCCTCGTTCCCGCTGGCCTGCTGGAGCCGTCGCATCGCCTCGGACTCGTCCTGGCGGGAGATGTAGGCGCGCGAGCCGTCGGCGCTGCGCAGCGAGCCGTCCGCGCCCACCGAGAAGTGGGCGCTGTCCTGTTCGAGTGCGGGGCGCACCGTCTTGTACGCCTCGATGACGTGCGTGTCCAACGGACCGTCCAGCGCTCCCGCGTGAGGCCGCGCGGGGTCGGAGGAGAAGTGGACCAGCATGTCGCGGCTGACCAGCCTGTCGGCGTAGCGCATCTGACGGAACTCGTCCATCCTCGCCTGCTGGTTGACGACCGCCTGCTGGGTGGCCACGTCGTACTCCCAGGGCATGTCCAGGTCGATGGCGCCCTCCAGGTCTTCGAGGTCGACCTCGTCGGAACCACCCAGGTCGTGCTCCTCTGCGTAGGTCTCGCCGCGTGCGGCGTCGACCAACTCCATGACCTCGTTGGCGTAGGTGTCGGGGTCCAGTCGCGCGACGTCCACCTCGGTGAGGTCGTGCGCCACCTTGTACTTCTCTCGGCACTCGACGGTCAGCTCGGCCTGCTGCATGCGCTTGGCCAGCATCGCCTCGAAGTCGGGCTGGTTCATGCGCACGTCGAAGTCCATCGCGCTGGACAGCGTCGGGATGGTCTGGAGCGTGTAGTCGTGTCCGGGGTGCGCGATCGTGTCCTTGAACATGCGCCACGACATCGGCAGGATCGTCTCGTTGCGGTTCCACACCGGCGGGTCGCCCGCCCGGAAGACGATCGAGTTGCGCTCGGAGATGAAGGCCATGTCGTTGTAGGAGATGACCGGCTCCTCCTTGGTCGACATGGTGTAGGAGACCTTGCCCTCCACGCTCATGCCCTTGACCAGTTGCCCCTTGTCCTGGGTCACGGTCTTGGAGTCCATGTAGGTGGTGTGGCGCTTGCCGGACATCTTCTCCAACGTGTCGAGCATCGAGTCGTCGGTGCTCTTGAGGAAGACGATGTTGGAGGTGTTGCCCTGCACGATCTTGTCCACCGACTCGCCGTAGACGTCGCGCAGCTGCTGGAGGGTCTGGAGGATGAGCGTGAACTGCTGCTCCTGACCCAGCCCGATCGAGAGCATCGTCTCGAAACCGGAGATGCCGTGTCCCTCCGACTGGAGGTTGCCCAGCTCGTCGAGCATGAACCGGGTCTTGTACAGGGGTTTCTGGTTCTCCTTGGTCATGTACGACTTGTCGAAGTTCAGGTCGACCAGCTGTTTGACCAGGATGAGGATGAGCTTGGCGTACTTCATCAGGTGCGGCGGAGTCACCAGGAACACCGTCTTGGGCTGCTCCGAATAGCGCACCATCGTCTGCGTGATCGCCTTGGCCTGACTCATCTCCTTCTTGGGCAGGTCTCCCGTGATGTTGGTCAGCCGCATCTGCGGATAGGTGGTGTGCCCGGGCGCGAACGAGCCGTCGTCCTGTTTCCTCAGCTCCAGCAGGATGCCGTTGCGGATGATCTTCTCACCGGTCACCGGGTCGGTGACGTAGAACCGGCCGTTGAGTGAGGTCTGGTAGTCCTTGGTGAACTTGAAGTGGAAGGTGCGGATGAGCATGCCGGTCTGCGGGTTCAGCAACCGCAACCGGATGTAGGCGACGTTGCCGGAGAACTTGCCCTTGAAGTAGTAGCGGGCCCAGCCCTCTCGGGAGACGATGTCCTCGTGCTCGAAGTCCCCGCCGAACGCCTGTGTGAACCCGGCGTCGGCGTAGGCGTCCCACTTGGCCTGGGCCCCGATCAGATGGTCCCGCTTGAGGTAGTTCACGGCGAAGCGCACGCCCATGCGACGCGGGAAGCTCAGGCCCCCCAGGTCGGTGTTCTGGCTGGGGGTACCCGAGGTGAGCGTGGAGATCGTCGGGTCGGTGAAGAAGCTCATCGCCGTGATCGCGATACCGTAGACGCTCGCCAGCATCTTCTCGGCCGCGCCCATCGCCCGCAGCGCGTTGTCGGCGTTACCGACCAGGGTGCGCATCGAGTTGGTGGGCAGCGCCTTGGTGGCGTTGAAGAACAAGGTGAGCATGTCCAGCTCCTTCTTGTCCTCCCACAGGAACGTCCTGCCCTCGGCCTCCTTGAGGGCGGTCTCGGCCTCCTCCTCGCGGAACGTGCCGTCCTCCAGGCTCCCGAACTCGCCCCTGCGGACCCTCTCCTCGACCAGGTCCACCGGGTTCTTCACCTTCTTGGCCGAGAGCTGCACGAACAGCTGGTAGCAGTTGTACAGCGTGACCTTGCCCCACTTCTCGTCGAGCTTGGTCTCCAGGACCTTGGGGTCCATGTCCACCCGGGCGGCGTAGGCGCGCAGTTCGCGCTCCTCCTCCAGGTAGTAGTCGATGAGACCGTAGGCGGCGCGCTTGAAGGCGTTGTTGGCGGCGTTGGGCCACACGGGGTCCTCTCCGCCGTCGAGCGGGAAGAAGACGTCGGCGATGTTCTCGATGTACATCGCGCACTTGGTCGAGTCACCTTCCCGGGCGGCTTCGGCGGCCATCCCGAGCGGGTTGTAGATGTCGGTCTTCATCGCGTTGATGAGGTTGAACTGCACCACCTGGAAGCCGCGCGTCGCGGCCCGCACGTAGTGCTTGACCAGCAGCTCGCCCTTGGGGTCGTTGATGACCATGTTGTTGGGCTGCTTCTCGCGCAGCCACATGTCGATCATCGGTTCGATGTAGGTCTGCCCCTTGCCGGCGCGGGTGATGGCCAGCACCATGGTGTTGACCGGGGCCGTGTCGACGATGTACGCCCCGGCCGGACGCTGCACCTCGTATTCGGGGAACTCCCAGTCGGCGTTGATCATGTCCGCGACGGTCTTGTGCTCCCCGAGCTTGGCGCGGTCCTTGCCGTCGGGGTTGTAGGGGATTCTGGTGGTGTCGAACCGCTTGCGGATGTTCTTGTCCTTCGGCAGACCGGAGGCCTCGAACAGGTCGTCGCCGAACTTCTCGTCGATGAGGGGCAGTTTCCTGGTGACCGCCCGATCATCGTCATCGCGCAGGATCTCGCCCTTGTGGTAGTCGACGTCCCCGTCGGAGTCGAGCACGTCCTCCTCCGCGCGCTGGGCGACCTCGATCGACTTGAGGCCCTTGCGGCTCGCCATGACGTGGCTGATCATCGAGGAGGGCTGCACCGCGCTGTGCGCGCCCACGTCGGGGAACCAGTCGAACTTGCGGACGACCTCGTCCGGCAGGGCGATGTGCTGGTCACCGTGGTACTGGTTGATGTCGCTGGTGTCGTGCAGCAGGTTCTGCGCGTCCCGGTTGCGCATGAGCAGCAGGTAGGCGATGCCGAACGTGGCCAGGCCCCCGCCGAGCGAGACGGCGAGCTTGAGCCAGGTCAGGTGGAGGAACCATCCCAAGAGCGCGTCGGGCTCGTCCTCGCTCGCGGCCTCGATCTCCGCCCGCTGTGCGGCGACGTCGTCGAGCACCCACTGCGGCGGGTTCTCCAGGGCCTCGCCCTCGGTGCCGTGGCACGGCTGGTCGGGGACCGCCTGCCCGGCCTCGTCGAGGACGCGGTAGCAGTACCGGGTCGCCGACAGCCTCTCACGTTCGACGAAGTCGGGGGCCGTGGGCCCGCCGAACGAGGTGGCCATGGCGCTCACCGCGAACTGGCCCACCGACCACAGGGCCCACACCAGCACGGCGACGAGGAGTCCTGCCGCGACCGCGAGGACGGTGCGCGAGGTGCGGGTCCGTTTGCGTTCGATGCGGGAGCGGTCGAGCTGCTGGGATTCGTAGATGTCGCGATTGGCGAGTGTCTCCTCGGCCTTGCGCGACGAGAGCTTGTCCCAAGCACTCGCTCTGGGACTGGAGCCCCTCCTGGCCATGAGGTGTGCCTTTCTGTTGACTCGTGCGCTACGATGCGCTCATTCCATTGGTTTATCAGTGGATATGCAGCTTTTCAGGGTGCTGCGGGCCAATGTGAACAGGGCACCGCCTCCACCCTTGAAGTAGGTGCCCTGCTCCGAGACGCACGGTGGTGCGCGACTGCCCTAGACGGACCACACGGGGAGGACCATCGCGCTGGCGGTGCCGGTCGCCCCGTATCCGATCGTCCAGCCGAGGATCACGCCCACGGCGATGGAGATCAGCACCAGCACCGCGGCCAGGGCCAGGAGGAGCTTGTTGAACCGGCTGTGGATGTGGTTGGTCCGCTTCAGCTCTTCGGCGTAGGAGCGCTTGTCGCCCTCGAGTTCCTCGATCCTGCCGCGGTACTGCCGGTGCATGCCGTCGGCCATCTCCTGCATCTGCGCGTGCAGGTCCGTGTACAGCTGATGGGCCGAGCGGAGCTTCTCGTCCCTGATGTCGATCTCGTGCCTCCACTCCCCCTCACGTTGGCGCAACCGCGCATCGGCCCGCTCGCGGTCGCGCTCCAGCTCGGCCTCCAACCTGCGCGCCTGGTTCTCGTGATCGGCCTTGAGCTTCTCCACCCGGCTCGTGTGCTCGGCCCGCATCTCCTCGACCCGGTTGTCCAACCGCAACTGTTCGGCCAGCGCCTTGGCTCGGACGATGTCGTGCTTGCGGTTGTCGTCGATGAAGCGCGTCACCTTGGCGTTCCACTGCTGCAGCAGCTCCATCTCCGCTTCGCGCTGCGTGGCTTCGCGCTCGGAGAGAAGGCGCAGCGCGCGTGTGGCGCCCAGTTGCATACGCGTGTGCGCGTCCTTGCGGCGCATCTCCAGCACGAGCTGGCGTTGATGGGCGTAGCGTTCCTCGTTGCGGCGCTCGACCTCGGGGGCCACCTCGGCGATCCTGCGCTCCAGCTCCGGACGGAACCGGTCCCAGAACGCCTGTCTGGCCTGGGCCGCGGCGACCTCGGCCCGTTCCTCGGCGTCCTTCTCGTAGCGCCGGGTGATCTCCGCGCGCTGGGCGCTGACCTCCTCGTGCGCCTTGGCCGTGAGCCCGGCGAACTCCTCCTCGGCCGCCTTCGAGAGCATGTGGTAGACCGAGCCCTCGCGCCGTTCGTCGACCTCGCGCATGACCGACTCGGCGTGCAGGCTCATCGTCTCGACGAAGAACTGGCGCAGATCCCTGCGGTGGTCGCTGTGCAGCTTCTCCAGTTCGGTGTTGGCCTGCTCTGCCATGAGAGCGACCTGCTCACCGAGCCAGTCCGTGGAGTTGTCGGTGAACTCCAGCCGCACCGACGGTGCCCGGGTGTCGAACGTGGCCTCGAAATCGGTGAACGGGATCTCCAGGTCGAGGTCTTCGGGGAGGAATCGCCGCGCGACGGTGAGCCGCACCTGCTCCTCGGTGAACTCCCTGTCCCGGTTCTGCTCGGCATAGCGCTGCCAGGAAGGAGCCCGTCCCCCGTCGCCCCCCGGCACGGGCCCCCCGCCTTCGCGGTCCTCGTCCTCGTCGTCCACCACGTCCTCGTAGCCGTCGGGCCCGTCGTCGGCGGGAACCTCGAAGGCCGACGGCGTCATGTCGTCGTAGTCCGGTTCCCCGCCGCCCGAGCCCTCGTCGAACATGTCCGTCGGGAGTCCCCCGCCGAGCAGGGGCTCGTCTTCCAGCCCCCCGTGGTCGAGGGCCTCGTCCGGGGCGGGCGCGTCGACCGCCGGGCCGGTCGGGGGAGCGCCTTCCTCGACGGCGGCGCGGAAGGGCTGCGGTGCCGTGGCGACGGTGTCGGCGGACGGGGCGGCGACAGGGCTGTTCGCGGCGTCCGCGGGGGTCGCGGTCGTCTCGATGGCCTGGGTCCAGGCCCACGCCTGCGGCAACCGGTCGGCCAGGCTCCGGCTGCCGTTGGAGATGCTCACCGCCTCGGCGTAGGAGACCGCCTCGTCGATGACGGCGTTGACCAGCAGCTCCTGGCGGTCCTGGCTCGGGCCCAGGACCATCCAGTAGTACGTGGCACCGGTGAGCAGCGAGTACTCCCCCATGCGCTCCAGCGTCTGGGGGGTGGGGATGATGCCGAGGACTTCTTCGTCGAGGAGCTGACGGGTGGTGATGGTCTGGATGTGGTCGTGGTTGATGAGCTCGATGAGCGAGCCCTTGGCCTCGTCCCTCTGCTGTTTCTTGCTCAGCCCGCCGATGTTCTCCACCGGCAGGGCCAGGGCCACCCAGGAGTTGCCCCCGGGCAGGACGAAGAGGTGGTTGCGGCTCAGCAGGTCGATCGCGGCGTTGACGGTGCTCTCCCGCACCACGCTCGCCAGCATCTCCTCGGGCTTGCGCCGCTTGGCGCGCTTCTTGCCGTCGCCGCCCGGCGAGGCGGCCTGCTCCGGCCCGCCGGAGGACGTGCCATCGACCGTCCCCTTCTTCCACATGCCGTCGATGAGTCCCATCGGCACATCCTCTCGTTCTGACTATGACGCATCGATTCAGCTCATTTATCAGGCTACATTAGGCATCTGTCACCCCATGGCCCGCTGCTTTCCCACATGCCGCCTCATCGTGCGGCGGCCACCTCGATGTGGGATTCGCTCTTGAGAAGACCCTTGTCCTCGCTGCGCATCGTGCCGCGCACGTCCACCCGCAGGACCCTCTCGTGCGAGTAGGCGTTGACGAACGCGGCGATGGCGGTGGTGACCTCGTCGGTCATCTTCGCGATCGCCGCGCGCGCGCCGCCCGCGTTGGAGTCGGTGTCGGCGTGGTCGTCGATGAGGTACTGGAGGACCCGTTCGGCGATCTCGACCCTGACCCCGTGCTTGACCATGACCTCGCGCCGCATCTGGCGCAGCTTGTTCTTCACGATCTTGCGCTGGGTCTCACGCGAAAGCGGCTGGAAGGGGACGATCGCGTCGATACGACCCAACAGTTCGGGCGGAAACTTGTTGTCGCCCTGCGTGGTGGAGATGGAGCGGCGGATCTCCTTCATCTTCTCCACCAGCTGTTTGCCCGAGCCGCTGTCGTCCACGTTGTACTGGGCGATCGTCTCGTAGATCTCTGAACCCGCGTTGGTCGTGAGCACGATGTAGGTGTTGAGGAAGGACACCTGGCGGCCGTTGTCGTCGGAGAGCCTGCCGTCGTCGAGCACCTGGAGCAGCACACGCGTGATCGCCGACGCGGCCTTCTCGATCTCGTCGAACAGCAGCACCGCGTGCCCCATGTCCCACACTCGCTTGGTCAGCTCCGAGCGGAACAGGTCCAGGGATTCCTCGCGCGCGAACTCCGACATGTCGAAGCGGATCAGGTGACGCTGGTCGTCACCGAAAAGCAGCAGGGCGAGCTGCTTGGTGAGTTCGGTCTTGCCGACCCCGGAACTGCCCGTGAAAAGAAAGGAGGACATGGGCTTCGTTTTGTCGTTCAGGTCGGCAACGCACAGTTGCAGCCTTTTCGCCACCACACTGGTGGCGAAATCCTGGGAGAACACCGCGCTGTCGAGCTGCTTCTTGATCTGCACCGCGTCGACGCGGAAGGCCACATTGACGTTCGTCGACTCCATCAGGACGTCCGCCAGCAGGTCCCGGTCCATGGGGCGGCCGGTGTGACGGTGCCAGCCCACCATCGAGTCGAGTACCAGGATCGACTTGCGCGGCTGCGTCGAGGCCGGGATGTAGCGGTTGGTGTACTCGTAGATCAGCTCGAAGAGGTGATCGTCGTAGAACTGCTCGGCCACCCCGTAGCGCTCGGCCATCCCCTTGAGGATCTCCACCGTGGTCCTCTGGCCGGGAGGGTTGACGTTGATGCGCTGCAGGCGTTCCATGAGCGGCTGGTTCGGTGCCACGTACTTGTGGAACTCGTCGAAGGTCGTGGCCGCGATGACGCGGATGCCGCGCGCGCCGGAGGCCGCCAGGACCGGCTTGAGCGCTTCGACTGAGGCCGCGCTGAGCTGTACCACCTGGTGGAACTCGTCGATGAACAGCACCAGCTCGACGTGTTCGTCGGCACTGAACCTCTCGGCCTCGTCGAACAGGCCCTTGAGCAGCGCCGCCATCTCGTCAGGAGTGCTCAACCCGGCGATCATCCTGGCCAGGTCCACTTCCATGTACACCCGTTCGGTGTCCTTGAGCATCGCCGCCTGGACCAGGGCGGTCTTTCCCGCTCCGGCCGGAGCCAGCAGGAGGGCGTTGCACAGTTCGGGCCGGGCCATGGCGGCCATGAGCTGGGAGATCTCGTGCTCGCGGCCGACGATCTCGCGCTCGGGGGCTTTGAGGGGGTCGCTGTACCGGGCCAGCTTCGGGTAGCGCTCGTTGATCCTGTCGTCCAGGGAACCGTCCGGCTTGGTGAACAACTGCTACCGCCTCCGCGGACGGGAGAAACGCGAAATCATCTCGCCCTTGCTCATAAACAAGTGTTATCCCGATATTTTATGCGTAGATGGAACCAGGGGCAAAGCACTTTTTGCTATGCCCGAAAACGCGAACAAGAAGCCCTTCCCGCACAGGTGCGCGACGTCCCCCGGATGTGCGCGGGAGAGGAAAGAAGGGCGTCGGGCACGGCCGGGACCGCGGACGCCCGTCCGGTTCGGCTCAGGCACCGGGTTGGTAGTCGTCCGTCCCGTCCTGCCGCTCGACCGGGGCTCCCTGGAAGAGGCTCCTCGTGCGGGCCGGGGCGACACCGGCCTCAGCCGTGTCCTCGGCGTCCTCGTCCAAGTCGAGGAAGTCGGCCTCGAACACCGTGGTCCGCGTGTGCCCGGTGCCGTGCTCCGGGGCGTCCTCGGTCCTGCTCGACAGCGCCTGCTCCACACCGGGGGCGATCCGCTCGCGCAGCACCCCTTCGGGGGCGTCGGGATCGTAGTCCACGCCGGGCCTCTTCGCGCTCTCCTCGGCCCGGCGCCGGGCCTCGACCTCGTTCATGAGCCGGTCGAACACGCCTTCGGGGGCCTGCCCGAACCGGCTCGGGTCCGTGCCGCGGTGGGCGGGCCCTGTCGGCCGGCGGTGCTCGACGTCCTCGAACTCCTCGTCCGCGAACAGGTCCCGGATCGCGCCCGAGTGCGTGGGCACCGGGTGTTCACCCCCGGTCGAAGCCTGCTGCTCCGGAGCTTCGGAGGAGTAGTTCGGAAAGTACTCGGCGAGGTTGTAGCCGCTGGTCTCCTCGGTGAGCACGGCGCTGTTCTGGTCGCGCACATCGACGAACACCACCGGGGGCTGCGCGGTGCTCTCCGGTGCGACCACGAGGAAGTCCGCCTCGGCGGGCAGTTCCCACACGATGCCGATCATCGACTCGGGCACACGGAAGCGGGTGCCGAAGTAGCCCTTGCGGACCAGTTCGGTGAGCTGGGCGGAATCGAACTCGTAGAAGGCGTCGACGACGGGTTCGGCCCCCCGGCGGAAGGGCAGTTCGGTGATGCCGTAGGGCAGTTCGACGTCGGACTGGACCTGGACGAGCTGTCCCCGCAGGTGCAGGTAGGGGCGGTAGTTCTGGTCGGCGTCGTGGTGGAGGATCGAGACCGCCTCCATGCGCACGGCGATGTCGCAGGGCACGGCGCGCAGGGTCTGCACGTCGGCCTTGCCGTGTCGGGCCAGGCGGTGGAACCAGGGGTCGGTGATCCGCAGGGGCGCGATCTTCATGCGGGGCGTTTCGCTTTCGTGTGGGGGTTCTGCTGACCTGTCAGCGACCGGTGCCGTCGGTGGTCGGCGCGGTGTCCGCCTCGTCGCTCAGCAGTGCGCGCCGGGCCCTCTCGCCCAGACGGCGCTGGGCGAGCCACAGCGAGCGCACCACGACCAGCACCAGGACGAACACGAGACCGATGAGGAACAACGACGGCGCCAGCCAGTGCACCAGTTGCAGCTCCAGGGGAGAGGACGGGCCGACTCCGGTCCCCGTCGACACCACGACGAACAGGTTGGGCACCACGGTCACCGCCACGAACATCGCCAACACGTAGCTGACCAGGCCGGAGGCGACCGCGAGCCCCGCGCGCACGGCCGCCAGGACCGAGCGCGCTCCCGACTCCCCCACACGCGCGCGGATGCGGGTGCCCAGCGGCGCCGCGGCGCCGCCGGTGTCGGCCTGCTTGGCCTCGGCGGCCCGCTGCGCGGCGCTCTTCCTCGTCCGGGGTCTGCGCTTGTTCCCGGCCCCGGCGGCGGTGGTGTTCATCGGCTCTCCTGTCTGGGAGTGACGTTTCGGGTGTGCGTGCGCTAGGAGCGTTCGGGGACCCCTTCGGTCCAGTGGGCGTCGATCTCGGTGACCGCGCCCCCGGTGTCGGTCGACCACGCCACCGACAGCGACGCGACCGGCCCCGCCTCGTCGTCGGCTTCGTAGACCTCGACGAAGCCGAAGTAGGCGTAGGTGGTGCCCTCGACACCGACCAGCACCGGCTCGAACGGTCCCAGCCTCACCTCCGAGGCGCCGTCCAGACCGGGGACGCCGTCGCGGGCCAGGTCCTCGAACAGGGCCGGGGGCTCCCCGTCGCCCGTCGCGGTCAGCGCCGCCGAGGCGTCCTCGCCCTCCACGACCGCCCCGAGCAGCAGAGCGCGCATGGCCTCAGCGTCGTTCTCCAGCCGTTCGACCCGGACCGCCGAAGAACGCCCCAGGGCTTCGGACCAGACGGCGTGGAACTCCTCCTCGGCCTCCTCGGCCTCGGCCAGGCGTTCCTCCACCAGGGCCGCGACCTCGGCTCGGTCGGCGTCGTGGCCCGAGGACGCCGACCACAGGGACAGACCGCCCACGGCCAGCATCAGGGCGGCCACCCCCAGCGGGGCCCAGGACAGGGCGCGCCGGATCCTCTGGCGGCGGAGCCGGCGCTCACGCTCGTAGGCCTCGATCTCGGCCAGGCTCATCACTCACCGACCTCGGGCTCGTCGCCGCGCGTGTCCTCGCCGTCTTCCTCTTCCTCGGCGGGGCCGTCGGTGCCGTCCCCGCCGCCGTCGGCGACAGTGCCCAACACCAGGTCCTCGAACTTGTTGACCTCCGGGTCGTACTGACCCCGGAGCCAGGCGACGGTCCGCCCCGTCTCGTCCTCGACCAGCGTCCAGACCATGCGGATCGCCGTGTCCTCCTCGAAGACCTGAGCCTCGTGGGTGGTCCAGGTGTACCCGGCCAGCGAGGAGTCGTCGTCGAGGGTGGGTATCCACGAGTGCCACCGGCTCACGGCGTTGAAGCCTTCGGAGTCGCGGGCTCCGGCGGCGAAGTGCGGCGTCAGTTTCCTCTCCAGGCCTCCGACGGCGCTCTCGCGCAGCCCTTCGGCGCAGGCGGCGCGCTCCTCCTCGGTGTAGTCACGGCTGCTGGGCGGCGGGTCGTCGAGGTAGGGGGAGCACTCGTCGCGTTCGCCCAGTCCCGGCGTCCGCGCCGGCAGGTCGTCGACGTCGATGGGCCCGGAGTGTTCGAGGTAGGTGTTCTGCGCCGCGGCGACGTTCTCACCCGCGGTCGTGGCCTGGAGCAGCCAGCGCCGGGCCTCGTCGCCGCCGGGCATGCCCTCGACGCCCTGCTGGGCGGCGGCGACGCGGTCCTGTGCGGCGAAGCCGTCCTGGGCCTGCTCCTCGAGTTCGGCCTCGTGCTGGGCACTGACCGTGCCCGCCATGGCCATCAGCACCAGCGCGCCCAGTGCCGTCAGGACGGTGGCCGACCAGTACCCGACGCGGATCAGGACGGCTTTGGGGCCGGCGCTCGAACGGCGCGGCCGGGGAGCCTGCTCCGGCTGCTCCCCCAGCTCCTGTCGCGTGTGGGGGACCGCGACCAGGCGTCGGGCCAGGCGGCCGCCCTGGTCCGGGGCCGGCGCCGGGGGCCCGCCGGTCTCGTCCCTTCCGTCGGTCACGTCGACCTCCTCCCTTCACCGGTGATAGGGGCGTTCGATTTTTCCTCGTATATCAAGAAAATTCTAGCATCATGGGGTGACGTTCCACTCGCACCGGACTCCGGGGCGGGACACCGTACCGCCGAGTCCGCGCGGTGTCACTCGGGGCCCGAGGAGCGCACCCGGGACGTGGAGGCGTAACCCTCGACGTTCGAGACACCACCGTCGCCGTCGGTGGTCAGCAACACCGTCGACACACCGTGGGCGCTGGCCTGTCCGTCGTCGGAGCTGCTCCGCACCTCGACCAGGATCAGATAGCTGTACTCGGTGCCCCGTACCGACAACAGCTCGGTGCGGAAGGCGTTCACACGCGAGTCCAGCCCGAGGAGGTCGATGAGCGCGTACTCGGTGCCCTCGGCGTCGACGTTCACCGTCGGCTCGGGCAGGAACACGGTCATGAACGGCGAGTCCTCGTCGAGGCCGTAGACGGTCATCATGGCGCTGCGCGCGTCGACGTACTCGGCGTGGCTCTCCCACGTCAGCGCGGTGTCCAGCACCTGGTCGATGAGCTCCTCGTCGGCGTCCAGCCGTGCGTGGTCGGCGCCCAGGACCTCGCCGACGACCTCGCGTTCCCTCTGCTCCTGCGCCTCCTCGAGCCCGGCCCTGCGCGCCAGGAGTTCTTCCATCCGCAGCTCCTGGTCGGTGAGGGCCGCCTCCTGCGCGCCCCGTGTGGCGGCGAAGGAACCGCCGGCCACCAGTAACAGCGCGGCCGCGGTCAGCGGGAAGGCGTTGCGTCGCACGAACCCCATCAGTCCCGGCCCCCCTCGTCCGCGGACAGGTCGCCGATCGTGGTCTGGCCGACGTACAGGCTGTGGAAGGTCCCCGCCTCCGCGTCGTAGGTGCCCCGGGCCCAGGCCAACAGGTCGCCGCTGGACTCGTCGCGGTTGAGCCAGGCCACGCTGACGGCTCCCGGTGTTCCCACACGGGGCGTGGCCGAGACCAGCTCCCACGAGTTCAGCGACGCCTCGGCGTACTCGCCGCGGCCCTCGTCGGCGTAGCGGATGTACCAGGGGAAGAGCACGTCGATCTCGCCGGGACCGTAGGGGACGTCCGCGCCGGGGCGGTAGGCCTCCTCGTCCTCGATGATCCGGGCCGACTCGTCGAAGTAGTCGACGAGTCGTCCGCGGTGTTCGCCCACGGGCGCGAACGCCCCGCCCGCGTCGCCGTCCCCCGACAGCTCCACGTCGTTGAGGTCGGCGAGGATTCCCTGGTAGGCGTTCTGGAGCTCGGCGACCTCCTCGCCCTTCCGCCTGGCCTGGGCCACGGCCTCGTCCAGTCGCCCTTCGAGCGCGGCGGCGTCCCCCTCGTCCCATGAGGCGTCCTCCAGGGCTCGGACCTCGCCTTCGAGCAGAGCGATCTCCCGGTCGTTGGCCTCGCTCCGCACCTGTGTGACGTCGGTGCTGGAGGCGGCCAGCGCCCCGGTTCCGATGGCGCCGACCATCAGGGCCCCGCCCAGGCTCAGGCGGGCGACCCGGCCCGCGTCGCGCTGGAGCGCCCGTCCGCCACCGCGCCGTTCCGCGCGCTCACGCCTGCGCTCCTGCCGCCTGGCGCGGCGCTCGCGCAGCATCTCCTGGACGTCGTCGCCGGTCATCCGCCTGCGGTTGGCGCGCTGTTTGGCCTGGTAGGCGTCGAGGCGCTCCATCACCTCCTCGCGGTTCATCTCCCGCCAGGACTTCTTCGGCGCCTCCCGCGAAGCGCCGTCACCGCCGCCCGATGCGCCCTCGTCGGCCATCGCCGCGCTCCTTCCCTGCTGGTCCCCGGTTCCGACGTGGAGGAAGCCCCGGCCCCTTCCACCGTTCCTCTTGGTTGGTGGGCCCGTTCCGAGCCCGGCTACATGAAGTCGTCGGGCCCCACGCTGACGTGGATGTGATCGATGTGGTCCTGCGTGTTGTTCCCGCGCCCGCTGGCGTCCCGCGTGGTCTCGTCGCTCCACGGCCCGACCGGATCGTTTCCGGCAGCCCACTTGCGGCCGTCCCACAGAATGCCCTTGATGTTGAACTCCTCGGCCCGGGGGATGAGGTAGTCGACGATCGTCATCCCCGAGTCGTACATGTCGTCGCTGGGAACGGAACCGAGTGGCGCCATCATGTAGTCGATGGCCTGACCGTTGTTGTGGTTGCTGCCGGGCTCGTCGCGCTGACCGCCGGCCGACAGGAAGAAGCCGCCGAACTCCTCCTGGAGGTGCTCGTGCAGGCGGCAGGCGTCCGGGTGCATGCGCCCCAGGGAGTCGCAGGGGATCTGCTCACCGGCCGAGACCACGCCACCCCTGGACCCGTCGACGTTGGCGGTGCGGCACTCCTGCACCACGGTGTTGCGGCGGTTCTGGTTGGCGGCGTCGACCGTGGTCTGGGCCTGGTCCAGGATGGAGCCGGCCCGTTCCTCGTCGGCCTCCCAGGCGTCCAGCTTGGCGAACCACACGGCGGCGTGCTCCTGGCGTTCGACGAGCCGCGGCCGGTTCACGGAGGCGTCCAGCGTCAGGCCCTCCCACTGGACCATCCAGTCCCGGGTCGACTCGTCGATCGAACCGGAGGGGTCCTCGATGAGGTCCTTGACGAACCGCACGCGCGCGGGGTCGTCGTCGGAGATCATGAAACTGAGCTGGGTTTCGAGCTCCCACCAGTCTCCTCCGGTCCTGTCCGCGTAGTCGGTGAGCAACGTGTTGCGGCCGTTGGTCCACTGCCCCAGTCCGATACCCACCAGGTCGATGGCGGGCCAGGTCGCGGCGTAGTCGGCGTCGATCAGCTCGACCTGGAAACCGTCCTCCTCCGCCTCCCGCTTGAGCGGACCGATCTGGTACGGCTCGGTGTAGATCGTCTCGACGGCCGTGGGGTCGATCGACGACTCGTGCTGGAAGTTGCCCAGGACGCCCGCGATGTTCTCGTCCTGCATGCCCATGCCCGCCAGGATCGAGTACACCTCCTCGGCCATCGCCTCCATGTCCTCGGCGTCGGCCGCGGACCGGGTGCCGTCGTCGATCTCGCGCACGGTCGCCTCGGTCATGGGACGGCAGTCCGCCGGCAGGGCGTCGCGCTGGGCGACGGCCTGGCTCTCCTGGACGGCGCCCACCGTGCCGACGGCCACGCTGACCACGGCCATGAAGGCCGCGCCGAACGAGGCGATGGCGCCGGTCACCGCGCTGACGGCACCGCCCACCGCCGAGGCGATGGCGCCGCCCACGGCGAGGAAGAAGCCCGCTACGGCCTTGACGGCCGTGACCACCAGAGTCCAGAGCAGGTTCAGCAGGTTCATGATCAGGGCCGCGATCGCGGCGAACAGGCCCTTGAGCCAGTTCAGGAACATCATGAGGACCATGAGCTGGGCGCCGACGCCCACGGCCGGAACCGCGGCGGCCGCGCCCGCTCCCTTGGCCACACCCCTCATGTCGGCTTCGGGTCCGCCCTTGGCCGCCTCAGAGGTACCCCCGGCACCCAGCGCGGGGGAACCACGGCCCGCGGCTTCGGCCGGACCCTTCGTCGGGTCCGGCGCCTGTTCCGGTCCCGCCCCTCCAGCTCCGGGACCGCCCTGCGCCCCACCGGCCCGGGTTGCGTCACCGGGGTCGGGCACTCCCTTCCAGGCGGCCTGACCGACCTGGTCCGACGCGCCCGAACCGGGGCCCGGGGGCTGCACGCCCCCCGCCCCGCCACCACCGGCACCCGCCATGGCGTCCTCTCCTCTCGCCTCTGGACGCCTTCGTCCGCGTTCCCCGCACTGCGCCCGTACCGCTTCGCGTCAGTAGGTGAGCAGGGCCTCCTCGCCCGCGTTGATCGACCCGGACGAGTCGACCCCGCGCAGCGTCACCTCCAGTTCCAGCAACTCGCTGTAGGAGTCGACCTGGTAGGAGGTCTTCAGGCGGTGGTAGTCCTGGTAGGCCTGCGTGGTGTTGTTCATGATGTCGGTCAGGGGTTCCAGCGCCTGGCTCGTCCGCCCGTGCTCCTTCAGGTCGTTGCCGTCGGTCAGGAGCCACTCCATGTCGTTGGCCGAGAACCCGGCGTTCTCCTCGTCCTCGGCGCGGGCCTTCTCGCCGAGGAACGTGACGTAGGAGGTCTCGTCCGCGGGCATGACCGCGTCCAGGTAGCCCTCCTCGACCGAACCCGAGCGCCAGTCGAAGTCGTATCCGCGGGGGTCCACCCAGTCGGTCTCCAGCGCGAGCGTGGACTCGGTCTCGGCGTCGGCCGGCTCGCCGGTCACGGCGTCGCCGTCGACCTGCACCGGCACCTGGGGCGGTTCGATGAACACACCGTCGACGTTGACCCGGCTCATCTCACCGTCGTACTCGTCGATCCGGGCGAGGACGGTGCGCATCTCCATGAGCTGCTCGTCCATCGCCGCGCGGATCTCCTGCTCCTGTTCGGCGACCACCAGCTCGTAGTACAGGGCGGCGGGGTCGATGCTCCCGCCCTCCAGCGAGGCCGCCTCCTCGGTGCCCGAGGCTCCGGGGTTGACGAACAGCCGCCACTGGTCGAACTCGGTGAAGCTGCCGTCGTCCTGCAGGTCCTCGCGGAGCTCGCGCCCCGTGCCCTCCTTGTAGACCAGTTCGCTGTTGGCCCGCAGGGTCAGGCTCGCGATCTGCTGCTCGAACGGCGCGTCGGACTCGAGCACCACTCCCAGGTAGCCGGTGGAGCCGAACACCACGATCGAGCCGGTGATGGAGGTCGCCAGCGCCTGGGTGTCGAGCTGCTCGTTGGAGCCGGTGAGGAAGGCCTGGTAGTTGGCGGCGTCGGTCGAGAACGATCCGGCGGCGGAGTCGTCGAACCGCATGAGGACCAGGGCGCGGGTGCCCTCTCCGTTGGTGTAGACCCCGTCGACGGTGCCGGACAGTTCGGTCCTGGACGTGGTGAAGGAGGCCGTGTACAGCGCCGTCTCGTCGAGGCGGGCCCTGTTGTTGGCGGTGGCCGAGACGATGGTGCCCACCAGCAGCATCGCGAACGTGGCGGCGATGACGCTGGTGATGACGCCGAACCGCTCGATGGCGTGGTGGGGCCCCAGCTTCAGCTTCGCCGCGTATGTCTTCGCGGTCTCTTTCATGCCTGCCCTTCTGCTGCTCCGCTGTTCGGGTGCGCGTGGCCTGCCACCGCCTCGACAGCGCGGTCTCCGCGGCGGAGGCGTCATCTGGATACAGGAGAGGGCCGACAGCCTCGTCGGCCGCCGGCCCTCTCGCATCCGCCGATCGGGGCTCGGCCGGGCCGTGGGTCAGAGAAGGCCCTGGAGGAGGATCATGCCGCCGCCCAGGTCCTCGATCGTGGTGCGGCCGCCCGCGGCGATGTTGGAGATGAGGGAGAACCCGCCGACCATGAGGGCGCCGCCGACGAGGATCAGGCCGATGATCTTGATCCAGCTCGTCTGGTCCTGCTGCGAGGCCATGAGCTTCTTGATGAGCAGGACGCCGCCCCACACGACGCCGACGGTACCCATCAGCGCGAGGAGGCCTCCGCCCGCCACTCCCACGTATTCGCGGGCGTTCTCGAAGAAGGAGACGAGGTCCCACCCCGCAGCGGGGAGGTTGGTGATGTTCATGCTTGTCCTTGTCCTGTTCGGATCCGACGCACGGCACGGGACGGCGAAAGGCGCAGCGGGGCCCGGCGGAGTCTGATGAGGGTCTGCTGAGGATTACGGGGGTGAGGAATTACAGGGAGTGGGGATGCGAATAGAAGTGGGGGTGCGCTCGGGGGGCCGGGCCGATTCTAGTCATCGAGCATAGCCGCCAACAACTCTCCTCTGCACATTGTTAATTGAAAGGCGGGGATAAACGGCACCTGCGCAGAGCGGGTCGGGGCCCGTTGGGAGCGGGACCTGAAAAGCCCCGCCCCCGCTCCTCGTCAGCTCCTACGTCCTCCTGTTCCTGCCTCCGCGCGGCTTGCCCGGGTTCCCACCGCCCTCGCCGGTCGGAGGAGCGGAGCCGTTCGGCTTGGGGGCGCCACCACCGGGCTTGCCCCCGGTACCGCCGCTCGCCATACCCGCGGTGTCGGACACGGCGCGCCCGGCTTGCGAGATCTGTTGTCCTTGTTGGATGCGCTGTTGGTGCTTGGGGTTCGGAGCCTGGTTGTCGAGAGAGGACTTCCCGGCGTTTTCCTTGTGCTGAGAGGCCTGGGCGTTCTTCGCCATGGCCGAACCGCCCTTCTCCGCGGCCTTGCCCCCCGACTCGGCCGCGCCCTTGGCGTTGCCGCTACTGGCATGAAGGGCGGCGGCCCCGGCATGGACGCCCGCCTCGGCGCTGTCCTTCACCGCGCCGACTCTCGCCTGGTCGGACTGCTTGTATTCGTCGGCGGACTGTTGGGCGGAGGCGGCCGCGACGTCCATCGGGTCGCCGCCGTCGTCGACCCGGGGGTTGTCCGGATCGGAGGGCCCGGGGGCGTCGCTGCCCGGCGGGAGCGACAGGCCGTTGGATTCGACCTGTCGACCGATCTCGGCCTCCCGTGCGGCGTCTCCTCCCTGGCCGCCGGGGTCCAGCCCCGGACCCGGCTGGCGGTCGTCCCCGTCATCGCCGCCCTCAGGCCCCTGCAGCACGCCGTCGGTGTCCACGTCACCATCGACCTTGGTGTCGTTGCTGTTCGCCGCCGAAGTGCTGATGCCCTCGGGGCCACCGCCGTTGGTGCCGCCCGCGTTCGGGCCCTTGCCGCCCTGGGGGACACCGCCGCCCATCATCCGGTTGGCCATCGCTGACCCGGCGCCTCCAGCGGCTCCCCCGGCCATGGCGGGCAGCATGCCGCCACCGCCGCTGGGCGGCGCGACCTGGGAGTCGGTGAGCTTCTCGACCAGCTTGGTTGAGGCCTCCTCCACGGCCTTGACCAGTGTCTTGCGCAGACGCATCGCCATGACCGTGAAGAGGATCACCGCGATGATCGACACCAGGGTGACGATCATCGCGACGAAGCCCCCGGAGACCAGGAAGGCGATCATTCCAGCCTCGTCGCCTTCACCGCGGCTGTTGAGGACCTGTGAGAACGGGATCTCGATGATGCTCGGGATGCTCAGCAGGAACTCCTGCACGAACTTGTACAGGAAAAGCGTGATCACGACTTCCATGATCATCGCGATCGAATAGACGATCACTTTCGCGATGCCCGAGATCGCGCCCAGCGTCGCGAACGGAATCGCCGTCATCAGCTGGAAAGTCCTGCGGATGTTGCCGATCACCATCGCGATGGCGTAACCGAACCCGATGGTGATGAACGCGCCCAGCAGCACGACGGCGTTGGTCCAGTACACGAAGCTCATCGTTCCGGTGCCCACCATCGACACCGAGTTGTGGATGGACCGGGTCGCCTCGCTGGTGGACTTGCCCGAGGAGTAGGCCGTGTAGGACGTCGGCCCGAAGTCGGTGTTGAGGTAGTTGTACATCGCCAGCGGCGAGAGGTTGCAGGCTTCGGGGGAACCATCGGACGTGGCCAGGTTCAACCCGCAGTCGCTGACGTCTCCCCTGGTGTGGAAGATGCTGTAGCGGTAGAGGATGTAGTCGAAGAGGGAGCCGACCCCCTCGTCCTGCAACTGACGGGTGACGCCCAAGCCCGTGCCCTCGTCCACCCAGATCAAGGGGTTCTGGTCGATCGGCACGTTGTCCTCGAGGTTCGCGACCTCCTCCGGATCCCCTATGTAGTCGTCGAACCAGGCACGCGCGTCGCAGCTGTCCCCGTCGCAGTCCAGGGTCGCCTTGGACTGGGTCTCGAACGACGAGGCGGACACGTGGGCGTTGCCCATGTACCGGAAGAGGATGTCCGAGACCTCGGAGTAGTCGCTCTCGGCGAACACCGACTCGGCTGCCGGCTCCAGCGCGGTCTCGCCCCACGACGTACCGGCGTCGGTGCCCACCGGGTCGATCCGGCCTTCCAGACCCATGACCTGGGCGTTGATCAGCAGCGCCAGCTCGCGCACGCTGGCCTGGGAACGCCCGGAGGGGGCGTTCCGGCGGTTGTCCCATTCGATGTAGACGTCGTGCTGGCCGCTGTCGGGCACGCGCAGGCGCTGCTGCATCGCCCAGCCCTCGAAGTCGACGAACGTGGAGAGCACCACGCGTGTGGAGCCCGAGTTGCCCTCCTCCGTGGCCGCGTCCATGGCGTTCAGCATGCCGGTGTACATCGAGCCGAGTAACGGCAGCCCCAGCCCGAGGAAGAGCAGGCGGATGAACAGCTTCTTCAGTCCCGAGCCCTTGTCGAACTTCTTGAACATCACGATGCTGAACAGGAAGGTACCGATGAACAGCGGGACCATGACCGTCCACGACAGTTCGACCAGGACCAGGTACCAGGAGCCGATCCATCCGGCGAGGCTGCTGAAGACCCCCTCGGGCCTCTCGCCTCCGGTCATGCCGTTGGCGAACTCCGGGTTGAGCGCGTGGACCGCCCAGTAGAACAGCTTGAAGGGGTTGAGCCAGCTCAGCGCATCGATGAGGACCGACCACAGGACGTCGATGGCGGCCGTGGCGGCGAACAGGACGAAGATGATCCCGCCCGCGATCGCGTTGAAGAACCCGAGCGAGAGCCCCGTGCTGGTGGAGTCCAGGCCCAGTCCGTTGAGCGTGGCACCGAACAGCGCGTACTCGCGCGCACCGTTCACACCTTCGAGTCCCGCGTCCTCGTTGCCCCTCAGCGTGTCGTAGCCGACGCTGTCCGAGGACTGGGCCGTGCGCGAGTTGAGCCATCCCATGATCGGGTTGTAGTCGGAGTCGGCGTAGCCGAGCATCGACCCGGCGCTGGCCGGGTTCTCCAGGAGCCTGTCCCAGTCGGTGTCCTCGAGATCGACGTCGCTGTTGGGTTCCTGAGCCGTGGAGAACAGCGCCGTCATCGACGAGGAGAGCCGGTAGAACGACAGGCGGTCGAGGGTGTCCTCGTCGTTGTCGGCGTGCGCGGTGCCCGTCGCCCCCAGTAACAGCGTCAGCGGGAACACCAGCACCAGTGCCCACACGACCAGGCGCGCGAGGACACCGGAGCGCTTCCCGCTGGGAGGCACGCGTCGCCGTGCGCGCGAGGGGGCGCCTTGCTCCATCATCCGTTCCTTCCCTCTCGCGTCGGTCACCGGTCGTGTTGGGTGCGGGCGCCCGGCTTCGACTGGTCCCACCCCTGCTTGCCGGAGCGCCAGGCCGGCTTCCTGCCCGGTTTCATGCGCTCGGCGCGCAGCCGCGCCTCGGCCCCGGTCTCGGCCACACGCTGGGCCCGCTCCTCGGCCAGTTCGCCCTTGGCGGCCATGACCGCCGAGGACTGCTGCCGCTCGCTCGGCCCGCGCCGACCGGCCCTGAGCAGTTCGGCCTTCCGCTCGGCGCGGGCCGGGTTGACGCCCAGTGCCAGGTCCAGGTGGAACACGACGTTGGTGTGCCCCCGCCGCAGGTAGGCGAGGTTCTCGCCGCGCGTGGTCACCAGGCGCTCCAGGTCGGGCGGGATGTCCTGGTGCAGTTGGCGCTGGTACTCGGTGACCGTCGCGTCGCGCATAGGCCCCAGCACCGTCCAGTCGGCGGCGTCGAAGCGGTTGAACGCCGAGTCGGCGAGCATCCTGTCGACGTCGTTGTAGAGGTAGGCGACCCGGCCGCCGCGCAGGAACAGGTGCTCGAACTGTTCGGTGAGGTAGCCCTTGACGCGGTCGTCGATGTTCTCGGCGCCGTGGATGATCACCGTGTCGCCCAGGCCCAGGTTGTCGACGGCGAAGCCGATGACGTTGACCAGCTGGGCCATCGCCACCCCCTTGCCGCGTTTGAGCAGCCGGGAGAAGTCGTAGAGCACCCGGCGGGCGTCGGCCACCCCGTCGATCTCGTCGTTGGTGTGGGTGTTGAACAGGTCGCCGTTGTTGTCGAGCAGGTCCTTGAAGACCAGGCGCAGGATGTTGTAGGCGTGCAGGGCCTCGTCGTCGCGGGCCCTGGAGTTGGCCAGCGCGCGGTACTGCGTGTCGAAATAGGTGACGATGTCCTGGAGGCGCGGCACCTGCGTGTGCGGGACGCCCACCACCCGCAGCCGGTTCCGGTTGTGCTTGGCGTTGCGCGCCCACATGCCCTTGTCGATGTAAAACTGCGTCAGCGTCTCCTTGAGAGAACCGCGGATGATGGAGCGGTCCTGGTCGGTCGTCTCGTAGGCCTGCTCGGCCATGAGGACGACCTTCTCCAGGTGCGCCGGGAAGATGCTGAGCTCGTTCTCCTGGGCTCCGAACATCTCGAACATGTTGATGTCGCCGGAGTTCATGTCCAGCCGGGCGGTGAGGGAGTCCAGGCGCGGGCCCAGGTCGTCCAGGCGGGCCCCGTCCAGGACGACGTGCACGGTGCGGGCGTTGGACAGCAGGGCCGCCTGGGAGATCTTCGATCCCCACATGTCGGGCACGTGCGCCCGGTCCAGCACCGGGTTGACGGTGTTGTCGGCGACGACCACGTGGTGGTCGTAGGCGTTGACGTCGAAGAGCACCGCGGAGTTGTTGACGTCGCCGACCATGAAGCCGACGTACTCGCCCGCGGGGTCGTTGAGCCCGTTGGTGACCAGCGAGTGGGACCCGGCGAACTCCACGCTGGTGAAGTGGAAGCCCTTGCCCCGCTTGCGTTCGTTCTTGCCGAGGAGGTTGCTGAGCTCCTGGCGCTGCTCGCCGGGGTAGGCGGCGACCTTGAGGGTGCCGAACCGGTCGATGTACAGGCGGCCGATCCGCTCGACGGCGTCGTCGAGGACCTCCAGGCTGGGGGCCTTGACCAGGAGGCGGTCGTGCACGTGCAGGTAGCTGGCGCCGTCCTGGATCTCACCGGAGAGGATCTCGATGTCGTCGCTGACCTTGGCGGCCCTGCGCCGCGAGCTCATGGTGCCCGACTGGGCCTGTTCGCCCTCCTCCAGGCGGTCGAGCTTCTCCGCGGTCTTGATCCGGTCCTCGATCCACTTCTCGCCCATGCGGCGGACCTGTTCGAGCACCACGACCGTGACGTCCTCGGGCAGTCCGGCGGGGATGCGGTTGATGCCCCAGAACGCGCCGAAGTCGTCACGGGCGCCGTCGTCGTGGAAGAAGCCGAGGATGCACGCGTGGTGGTCGTCGATCTGGAAGTAGTCGCTGCGGAAGACGTAGCGCTCGCGCGGTTTGAGCGCGAGCAGGTGCGGGTGGTCGTCGAAGGTGCCGCCGAGCTGGCGCTCCCTCTTGCGCTCGGCGCGGCGCTCGGCGGCGCTCATCCCCTCGGTCGGGTCGTCGTCCCGCTCGTCCTCGGCGGCGTCCTGTTCGGCGGCCTGGTCCCCGTTCTCCTTCAGCCTGGAGAACAGGGTGCCGGAGAACGGGGTGATCTCGGCGCTGTCCTCGTCCGTACCGGGGGCGGTCCCGTCCGTGCCCGCCGACGCGCGGTTGCTCTTCGAGAGCGCGCCGGGCAGGTGCCCTTGCGAGGTTCCGGTCGCGCTACCCCGATACCGTGAGTCGGTCATCCGCGCCCTCCACTTTCCTCTCGTATATCAGCTTTTACTTCGCACTCCACGGGCACGGTTCCCCCGCGGTCGCAGGGGAACCGGTGCCTTCGGGCCACCGGGACCGCTCTACCTCGCGGCGGTGTAGACGGTCCGCAGCATGTCGTAGAGGTCGTTGGCGTCGAGCATCACGGCCTGCTTGATCATGAGGCTGGAGCCCTCGGCCTCGGCCCGCACCAGGGCGTGCGCCCGGCGCAGCGCCTCCAGGTTGTCGCCCTTGATCACCAGGTACTGGTGGATGGAGGTGAACTGCCCGCCCACGTAGTCCTTGAGGATCGAGTACCGCTCGTCGAGCAGGTCGAACAGCTCGGGGTCGCGGATCTCGAGGTTGCGGTTGAGCAGTTCCAGGTTGCCGAGCTGGCGGTAGACCCGCTGGGGCTCCTTGGTCGTGATCCAGATGAACTCGGCGTTGGTGTCGACCTTGCGCCAGAAGGCGTCGACCCGGTTGAGGATCGCCTTCTTGTCCTCGTCGAAGACCAGCACCGAGGCGGACCCGACGACCAGGTAGGCCTGGCCGACGCTGCCGTCCAGCCACTCGATGTAACCGGTCTCGTCGACGCTCTTGACTCCCAGCACGGAGTAGAAGCCGCTGGGGTTGGAGCCGCGCCGGGTGATGACGCGGCGCGCGGGCCGGGGCAGGTACTCCAAGAGCGCGGGCAGGGACGCGAAGCGCATCTCCTTGGTCTTGGAGTACTGACCGAAGAAGGCGGTGGTCGCCAGCCACCAGACGACCACCAGGAGGATGAGCCACCAGTCGGCGCTGGAGACGAACGTGGAGGTCGTGACCCAGAACAGGAGCATCAGGGAGCCGGCCCAGAACAGGATCACCTTCATCGGCAGCGGCCGCATCTGCCATCCGCCACCAGCCAGCGCGATCTCGTGGTCAAGGAACGACCGATCCAGGCTGGTGGGGATCTTGAAGACGCTCTTGGCCATCGTTCGGATACTCCGCTTCTGCTCGTCTACGAGCAACACCTTACAGTTGGGGTCGGACAGTGGCAGCTGCTCGACCACCTGTGCACCACCAGCACCATCCGGCCCACCAGGGGCCGGATCCGGGCCGATCACCGAGCTGATCGGCTGCTGTCGGATCCGCTCCGGCGGGTCCTGGGCGGATGGAGGGCACACGGCCCGGAGGTCGGGACGGGCTGCTTCTCCGGTTCACGTTCCCGGGGAGGCACAGGTGCCTCCTCCAGGGGCTAGGGGTCGGGGGTCGGGGGTTCCCAGAGGAAGATGCCGAAGGCCGTGCGATGGTTCGGCGCGGGGGAACCGGACGGGGCGATCGATCGGGGCGTGGGCGACTCGCAGGGGACGCGAGCGCTTCGGGGGACGCTCATGCTCTCGCACCCGTGGTGCCGTCCAGGAGGCGGGTCCGGAATCAGGGAAGCGCGGGCCGGTTCGGAGCGTCTCCGGTGGAAGGAGCCGGGATGATCGCCTGCCGTGAACGACGTGGGACGGCGGGGTCCGGGTCCGGGCCTTTGTCAGTACGCTGAGGCACCCTTTGCCTACCGCTCTTCACCGCCCTCCCCCACGGGGCAGCGAACAAGGTCGATTGGCAGCCACACCGCCCGAGTACGCGTCCAAACAGCATGACCCTTTGTCCTCCGGACACACCAGACCGAAGAAGGGACCCCTCACCATGCTCCTGCCCGCGCTCATGGCGTTCTCCAACGGAGAACTGACCCCCGAACAGGTGCGGTGGCTACACGAGGCACTCGGGCTCGAAGAGGACACACCCCGCACCACGGGTTACGCGGTGGATGCGAGTATCGCGCACCGCACCTTCACCGACGATGAGGGACACCGTCTCACCCTTGACCTCGGCCGGATCGGTGAGAAGACGTGGGCGTTCGGCCTGCACTTCGAGAAGGGCGAACGGCCCTCGACCGAAACCGTCGAGAACCACCGGGTACTCTTCCGCAACCTCATGAGCCAGCTTGGTCTCACACTCCACAGGATCGATCCGCCCGCGACCGCCGAGGAGGTGGGCAGGACGTTCGTTCCCCCTCAGCCCGGCAATGTGGAAGGGGGTATCGGCGTGTACTGGGACCTTCCCTACAAGGAATTGGACCAGGCCTGGTTCCACCTCGGTGTGGGTAAGGACGCTCCCCGGGAGGTGAAGGAGGTCAAGCTGCGCGAGTTGAGGAGCACCCGGGTCTGGTCCGTCGCCCCCGAGCCACTCCGCAGCCAGGCCGAGGAATTCCTCCGCGAAACCTGACCGACCCCCCGGACACTCCAACCCCCGATGCTATACCCGGTGCAGAGTCCAGCAGGGCCGGAATGAACGCTTTCCGAGGGCAACGCGGGCAGCGAAGGCCGCGTCAGACCCTGTATCGGTACGCTGAGGACACCTGTACCGCTCTCTACCGACCTCCCCCCAGGGCAGCGCTCAAGGTTGACCAGCAGCCACACTGCCCGAACACGCACCCGGTCGGCATGCCCCTCCGGCCTTCGAACGCACCGGACCGAAGAAGGGACCTCCCACCATGCTCCTGCCCGCACTCGTGGCTCGCTCCTACGGAGACCTGACCTCCGACCAGGTGCGGTGGCTACACCAGGCACTCCAACTTGACGAAGGAACGCCCCGTGCCGAGGGCTACGGGGCAAAGACGAGCATCGCGCACCGCACCTTCACCGATGACACGGCGGACCTGCTCGTCCTGGAGCTGGGACGCACTGGCGAGAACGGATGGCTCTTCTCCCTGTACTTCGAGGGGGAACGACCCTCGTCCGAGACCATCGAAAACCACCGAATGCAATTTCGCGCCCTCATCGATCAGCTTGGGCTCAGGCTCAGGGAGATCACTCCGGCTGCTACCGCCGATGAGGTCGCCGTCGTTTCCCCTCAACCCGACAACCTGGAAGGGGGCGTCGGTGTGTACTGGGACCTTCCCTACAAGGAGCTGGACCAGGCCTGGTTCCACCTCGGCCTGCGCAAGGACGCTCCCCGGGAGGTGAAGGAGGTCAAGCTGCGCGAGTTGATGAGCTTTCCGATCTGGTCCGTCGCCCCCGAGCCACTCCGCAGCCAGGCCGAGGAGTTCCTCCGCGAAACCTGACCACGGGGACAAAGGGTACCGCTCGGCCCTGCTTATCTAGCGGCACTTCCCAGTCCGCGCCGCCGCTGTTTACCTGCACCATCGAATGCCACCGGCGTGGTGTTCGTGGTGTGATCTTCCTGCCTAAGCCCAGCCGGACATGAAGGGCGTGCCTTATCTGGGGCACGGCACGCCTCCGCTTCAATACTCCCTGCCCCGCGGCCCCTCTCTAATCGGCGCTCTCGGTGCCCCAATCCCCAAAACCCCTGCGCTTTACCCAGTACCGGGTTCGCTGCTGAGCCCATGAGCCATTCCCCCGTCAAACCATCGCGCTACCTTCGGCTTCCCCACCGTTAGTGTCCCGCCCCCAGATATTAAAAGGAGAGGACGCCCGTGTCCCCGCGGTCGCCTGAACCAAACGAACAGCCCGCACCCAGTACGGAGCGATATGTCCCCCCACCCGTTCAGGACTCGCCGGAGCGGGAGCACCAGCAGCTGATCGGCGAGGCCCTGCTGAGCGACGACGGGCGCATCAGTCATACGCCCCAGGCCAAAACCATCGCCATCGAAGCTCTCGCTCAAAGGATGCGGACCCCAACAGCAGAGCTCGCCCTCGCGGCGTTTGGTCTGAACGTCGGGAGCGACATGCCACAGAGATTGGGCAATCACCAATACGTTCTCGTCCCCTACAACGAGCAGTACCCCTCCATGGGAGCCGATGTCCTCCACGTCGATGAACTCGACCCGGCCGACCCCAGACACGCTCCGGACAAAGTTATACGCATGGACCGGCCAGAGGCCGACACCCTGGTACGCCAGATCTCGGTCAGTGAAGTGATGGGTGCTTGGGCCTTCGGGTCCAACAACAACGCGCGCGTACTGGCGTTGCAGGAGGCCACGGAAGAAGAATTCGGCCTTCCCCGAGTCCTGGGATGGGACATGGACTCGAAGATGCGTGAAGACGTGGACAAAGAACTGGACTACAGCCGCAATGCGCTGCGGGACTTCGTGCGCACCCAGTATGAGATGACCCAGGAGCTCCTCGCCGAACGCGGAGTCTCAGAGCTGATCGGCTATCGGACCTTGACCTGGCCGGAGGGAGGACCCCGGCCCGACTGGGCCGACTTGAATGTCGGCTCCAGCTTCCAAGCACTTCGCCGACCGTTGGAGAGTTGGTCGGCGGACCGACAAATCGCCTCCGATTGGCTGGAGACCCGCGGAGGTCCTGGCGTAATCCTGATCGACCGCATGCCCGCACAGGACGTTCTATCTCTCCCCCTGACAGGGATGGGCTACCTCGGGCAAAAGGAATGGGTCGCGCTGCCCGGTGACCGCCCGAGCACGCTGGACGGTGTCTCCTTTGGAAGAGATCAGGAACTTGCCGCGGAGCGGACCGCGGCAAGCAGTGTCAACGTCGGGGGTCCTGCTCTAGGGGGTAACAAAACCGTCCTGGCGGAGGATCCGATGAGTCTCCCGGACGGGCAGGACCCGGGATTCGGCCCCCGATGGCAGCCGATCGAAATCACGGGCCAGCTCGACCCCGCCGATCCGTTCGACAGCCGGATGATCCGGGTCCTCGACGGTGAGGAGCCATACCCCGACTGGTGGCCGCGCGATGATTCCGGCTACGCCGTCACCAAACGCGACCTGGAGTTCCTCGGCATCAACCCGGTCCAGATCAAGTGGCTCGCCGAGCGGGAGGCCCCGATGGGGATGACTCCGGAGCTCTACGAGCAGTTCGGGACGGAGATGCTGGAGGCACTGCGCCAGGACGGAGTGGACCCGTCCGCGGTGGACATCCGCCTCAAGGGAACCGGCGCCGGGTTCTTCTCGGGGATGCACAAGACCCTGCCCCGTGAGGAGGATCTGCCGGACAACCCGGAGGCGGCGCAGCGCCTTCAGGAGTGGTTCGGCGACAGCCGGGACCGCCCGCTGCGCCGCCCGCACGACGCGATGTGGCGCCTCGGCCTCGAGTCGGTGCCCAGCGACTTCGACCTCGACATCAACAGCACCCCCATGATCCGGGTCGCCCGCCAGCACTGGCGGGAGCACCACTCCGACCGCTATCCGGGCGACTTCATGGGCGGGCACGGGTACCTGGACAAGCAGGCGGTCAAGGGCGCCTTCCCGTCACTGGCCGAGTGGTCGAACAAGTGGGAGAAGAAGCTGGGACGGGAGCTCTCCCTCGGTGCCTTCGAGTCCAGCGGCCCCATCAACGCGACCAAGCTCGGCCGTACCATCTCCGGCCACTTCCGCGACAGCGACTGGATCATCCACAACACCGACAACCCCTGGCACGCGCCCGCTGAACCGCGTCGGCAGGTGGAGGCGGACGCGGGTGGGAAGGGGCCGGATCGTGAGCTCGCGGATCGGGTCGTCGTGAATGGCCTGTCTGCGGAGCGCGGTCACCGTGAGGCCTCCCGGTTCGAGATGCTCGCCTCCGGTATGAGCCCTGGGGAGGTCGATGCCGCGGTCTTCGCGTGGGAGGGGTTGGGCAAGCCGGAGACCGCACGGGAGCGCGAGGCCAGTAGCGGGGCCGCGCAGACCACTCCGGAAACCGCCCAGGAGAGGGCGCAGGAGCCGACCGCGACTTCGGAGCCCGCCAGGGAGCAGTCCTCCGAGCCGACCGGAAACCTCGGCAACACCCCGGAGCCCTCCCGCGAGTCCCCTGCTCCGTCCACCAGCCGGGAAGAGGCCCCCGAACGCCACCAGGGCGCGGACGGCCAGAGCGCGGCGAGGACGTCCAGCGCGGTCTGGGAGACACCCAAGCCGCGGCTGGAGTCGATGGCGGCGCACCGGACCGAGTGGGCGCTCTACGACGACCTGCACGGTTACGGGCGGCGTCCCCGGACGCTGACGGTCAGAACGCCGTCCCAGGCGCCTGGCCACTACGAGGCGCTGCTGCACCCGAAGACCGGCGCGGCCTACGAACGCGATCAGCGCCAGGCCGAGTCGGGCGACCGGGGGTACGGCGAGTAACGGCGCGCCGCGCGGCGGCTCCCGACATACGAACACCCCCGCGACCTTTCGTCGCGGGGGTGTTCCCGTCACGCAGGAAGACTGACCGTGTTCCTCGCCGGGTACGTCCCTACCCGGCCTGGATCCAGTTGCCGTTGGAGTCGAGCTGCCAGTCGTCACTGATGTAGGGCTCGTGAATGAACAGTTCACCGCCCTGCATGACGGCGACATCGGCCAAGGCGAATTCCCTTGAACCCCTCTCAGCGGTCCGCTTGAACCACACGTCCACGGTGTTCTCGGCGTCGGTCGGCGAGACGGCGCAACTCACGGGCACCACCGCGGCACTGTAGTCCTCGCTGAGCTCGATCGAGTCCAGTTTCTCGCCGACCAGAGCGGAGGCCATGCGCTCTTCCTCGCTGTGGTCCTCGTCGCCCGTCTCCTCAACGTAGGCAAGGAGGCGGTCCAAGCCCCCCTCGACGTACTCGAACCGGTATTCCACGGCGCACTGCGAGGGGTCCTCGGACTCGGCCGAACTGACGGTGATGGACTCCTGCACGCGGGTCTCGGCGTAGTCCTCGCTCAGCTCGATCAGCTCCTGCGGGACGCGGAACTCGATGCTCTGGGCCGGCTCCGTCATGGACTCGGTGAAGTCGAAGACGGCCGTGCCGCCCGAGCACGCGGTCAGAGACAGCACGGCGGCCGCACTCGCGGCCGCGAGCACCTTGGTGGGGGCCTTGCTGGAGGTCACGGTGGGGGTCTCCTTGGTTCGACTGGAAATCCAGGGGTTTTCAACGCTGCCCAGTTTGTCGCACCGAGGCGTTCTCGGCATTCCGGACATGGTGCATTGAATGTGCCACATCGATCTTGAGGACTTCGCGCAGACCGGGGAACTCCCACGGGAGGACCGCCCTTCGTCCTTTGTCACGTCGCACGGCGGTCCAGAGTACGCGCATCTGATAATTTGATGCCATGTGCGCTGGTAAACGAGCAGAAACGCCTGCACCGGGCACGATGGAGAACTCCGACGGGCGCCTACTCGTTCCGGACCTGGCGCGAGGGGTGATGCTGCTCCTCATTGCCGCGGCCAACGCCCATTACTGGTTTCGGCTGGACCCGAATGCGTCCGAAACCCACGAAAACCTGGTCTCGAACCTGCTGCACCTGCTGGTCGACGGGCGGGCCTACCCGCTCTTCGCGCTGCTGCTCGGCTTCGGCCTGGCGAGGACCGCGCACGAATCCGTTCGGGCGGACCTGGCCGCGGGCCTCGACCGCGGGCGGGCCGAACAGCGCGCCGCGGCGCTGCTGCGCGGGCGGGGCCTGTGGCTGCTGGCCTTCGGCGCCGTGCACGCCCTCGTCTTCCCCCAGGACATCCTGGGCGTCTACGGGCTCGTCACGGTGGCGGTCGCCGGTATCGTCGCGTCCCGCCGCTGGCGGTCCGCACTGCTGTGGGCCGTCCTCGTCTGCACGGTGTCCACGTCCTTCCTGGCGGTGGCCGGACCGGAGGCGGTCCTGGCCCGCAGCCACGGTCTGGCGGCCCAGGCCCTGTTCGACGAGCGCCTCGTCGGGGTCGCGGCCAACCTGGTGGTCTGGACCGTCGCGACACCGGCGACGGTGCTGTCGTCCATGGCGCTGCCCGGCGCGCTGCTCGGAGCATGGCTGGCGGGCCGGGGACCGATCGAGCGGCCGCACCGGCACCGGCGGGGGCTCTGCGGTGCGGTCCTGGTAGGGCTCGTCGTACCCGCCGCGGCCCTCCCGGTGCTCTGGGCGGGCGTGGACGGCACCGGCGTCGTGGCGCGGGCCCTGACGGCCTGGCACCAGGGCCTGGCGGGTCTGCTGGCCGGAGCCGCCTACCTGGCGCTCGTCGCCCTGGTCGCCTCACACCGCGCCGCGGGGTCGGGAGTCCTCGGCCGAGCGCTGGCGGCCACCGGGAAGCGCTCCCTGTCGGCCTACCTGTCGCAGACCGTGCTTCTGGCGCTGGCGGCCGGGGCACTGCGCGTGTGCGGCGCCGGGGAACTGGCCCTGGCATGGCAGGTGTTCGTGGCGGCCGTCGTCTGGTCGGTGTCGGTACTCGCCTGTTCGCTCATGGAGCGGTACGGGGTCCGGGGACCCGCCGAGCGGGCGCTGCGCGGCCTGACGGCCGCGGGCGCGCGGCGGTGAGGCCTCCCCCGCCGCACCGGGCCGGTCCTGCTCCCGTGGTGGTTGGCCGGTACCGGCCAACCACCACGGGGACGGCCGAGACGCGATCACCCCGGCGAGGGGGCCCTCCTGCCGCGGTCGTCGTCGTTACGCGCCGGGTACAGCACCATCAGGACCGCGGCCGCGCCCACCAGCGCGGTGGAGAACACCAGGGGGGTCGCCATCGCCCCGACCAGGTAGACGGGCACCAGCACCGAGGCGAGGTTGAACAGCGCGTGCAGCACGACCACCGGCCAGAGCCTGCCCACGTGTTCGTGGACGAAGGCCAACAGCACCCCCAACGGCAGTGCCACGGCGATCTGCACGAGGTTGCCGTGCAGAGCGGCGAACACCGCCGAGCTGACCAGTGCCGAGGCCAGTACCGGCCAGCGGCGCCGCAGCAGCGGGTAGACCAGACCGCGCATGAGGGCCTCCTCTCCCGCCGGGGCGGCCACGACCAGGGAGAACGACAGCAGCGCCACCGGCACCGCGTTCTGGGCGCTCTGCGCTGCGTCGAAGACGGGTGACCCGTACTCGGCGTGGAGCCACACGGCCAGCGTCTGGCCTCCGAGGAAGCACGTCACCAGCCCGAGGAGGACGAACAGCCAGAACTGGGGCTCCCGTGCCTGCTGCGAGACACGGCTGGACGACCAAGCCCCGAAGGTCCAGCGCCGCCAGGCCGCGACCGCGCCGAACACCACGGGGCCGGAGACGGCCGTGCCGAGCACCGGCGAACCCGAGAGCAGCCCCACCGTGAACGACACGGTGACGTAGAGGATGAGCCCCCCGGCGCACTGGGCGAGGATCGCCGCCCAGGAGCGGGAACGGCCACCGCGGGCACTCACGTGTACTCCCGGCAGGCGGGTCTCGTCGCCGACGGGGTTCTTCGGTTCACCACAGCGGTTCGTCCACTCCTTACTCTTGACAGCCAGATGCCATGATGGCGTTGATCGTTCGCTCGAAAGGTGAGTATCCAGGTGTCTTCTTCTCGGCGGAGACAGGGATCACCACCGTGTCGGCACCGTCCACGGAACCGGTGAGGGCACCTCGGCTCCCGCCGCCGTGACGGCGCGGCGGACCGGAGGAGCGAGCACGCCACGGCAGCACCCCGCACGGCCGTCATGGCGCGGCACAGGTGGGAGAACGCGAGGGGAGGGCGATGGCGGACATGGACGGCGGTGCGGACCGGAGCCCGGACCGGGCTCCGGGGGAGAAGGACGCGGACGTCCCCGCTGAGGGCCGCGTGTCCGAGGACGGTACCGGCGGCCCCGGGGAGTTGGCCGAGGACCTGGTGCCCACACGGCTGCCCGCGCTCGCCGTGGTCCTGGCGTTCCTCGCCCCGCCGGCGGGAGCGGTGCTGGGCCACGTCGCGGTGCGGCGCACCTACTGGCGGCGCGGCCTGTCGCGGCTGGCGATCACGGCCGGATGGACCATGACGGCGTTGGGCGCCTGCGGAGTGCTGCTCTACCTCGGCTACCGGGAGGAGGAGGCCCGGATCGAGGCGCTGGCGGCGGCCGAGGAGCAGGCCCGGGAGCGGATGCGCCAGGCGATCGCCGGGAGCCCCAGCACGGGGCTCCTCGACGAGGAGTTCTGCCGGGTGCTGGGCGAGGTCGCCGAGACCGCGCCCGCCACCGGGTTCGTCACCAGTCCCGAGCAGATCGACAGCGCGATGGTCGAAGGCTACGGAACCCTGGGGCGGACCGACACCCCCAACGCCGAGGTCTACGACGACTACGCGGAGTACCTGGTCTCGTTCTCCGACCACGACGTGGACGAGCACGTCGCCCACGCGGAGGAACTCCAGCAGGCGGTCAACGACGACGTGCTGGCCTGCCTCCCCCTCGTGGACGAAACCCTGGATTAGCGCCCGCCGGGACGGGTGGCACCCGCTCCGCCCGGCGCGGGCCGAGAGGGCTTCCGGCAGCGGTGCGCGGGGTTGGTACTCCGGGCGGTCTCAGACCGAACGCCCGGCGATGGGGTGGTAGGCGCGCTCCCTGCCTTCGAGGGTGTCCGTGACCACGGCTCCGAGGCTGTTGCGGATGTGGGAGCGCACCAGTCCGGCCGCGGCGGCGCCGTCGCCGACGGCGACGAGCTCCAGGATCTCGTGGTGCTGGTTGAGGTCGAGGGTGCGCGGCTCGGCGCCCGCGGGCAGTTCCAGGCCGATCCGCCGGTACCGGTCGGCCTTGTCCCACAGGTCGTCCAGGAGCCTGGTCATCACGCTGTTGTGCGAGGCGGCGTAGATCGCCCGGTGGAAGGCCCGGTGCGCCGCGATGGCCTCCTCCCCCCAGGTACGGGTGACCGGCAGGAGTTCGTCGGCGGCCGCCCTCATCGCGGCGATGTCGCGTTCGGTGCGGCGCAGCGCGGCCAGCTCGGTGGCGGAGGGCTCCAGCGAGAAACGGGCCTCCAGCAGCTCGCGGGCCTCGGTGCCGCTCATGGGCGCCACCCGGACGTCCCGGTGGGTGTCCATCACGACCCAGTCCTCGCTGGCCAGGCGCCTGATCGCCTCGCGCAGGGGCGTGATGCTCATCCCCATCTCCTCCGCCAGTTCGTACTGCGACAGGCGTGAGCCCGGGGCCAGCTCACCGGAGGTGATGCGGCGGCGCAGCTCGGTGTAGGCCAGCCCGCCCTTGCTGGAGAAGACGTTCGCGCCGGTCATCGTGACCTCTCTCACCAGATTTCCGCTCACGGTCTTGTGACCCCCGTCTCGGCCAGTATAGGCTCCGCATAACTTATAAGGGTCTTATAAGACCAAGTTCGGCAGGAAGAGACCCATGCGAATCGTTTCCGCCCACGTCGGCACCATCCCGATCAGCTCGTCGATGCGCAACGCGTACATCGACTTCAGCAGGATGGACTGCACGATCCTGGCGCTGGTCAGTGACGTGGTGGTCGACGGCAAACCCCTGGTGGGTTACGGCTTCAACTCCAACGGCCGGTACAACGCCACGGCCATCCTGAACGAGCGGATGCTGCCGAGGCTGCGCGGCGCCGCCCCGGAGGATCTGCTGGACGGGAACGGCGAACTCTCACCCGCCCGGGCGTGGGACGTCATGATGCGCAACGAGAAGCCGGGCGGACACGGTGAACGCTCCGTCGCCGTCGGCGTGGTGGACATGGCGCTGCACGACCTCGCCGCCAAGGCCGCGGGGGTGCCGCTGTACCGGTGGATCTCCGACCACTACGGCGACGGCGACCCGGACGAGGACGTCTTCGTCTACGCCGCCGGCGGCTACTACGCGCCCGGCAAGACCCTGGAGGACCTCCAGGACGAGATGCGGGGCTTCCTCGACGCCGGGTACGAGATCGTCAAGATGAAGATCGGCGGCGCCGACCTGGCCGAGGACCTCCGGCGCATCGAGGCGGTCATCGACGTCCTGGACGGCGACGGGTCCCGGCTGATGGTGGACGTCAACGGCAAGTTCGACCTGCGGACCGCGCTGGAGTACGGCCGGGCCATCGACCGGTACGGCCTCTTCTGGTACGAGGAGGTCGGCGACCCGCTGGACTACGCCCTGAACGCGACGCTGTCGGAGGACTACCGCAACCCCATCGCGACCGGCGAGAACCTGTTCTCCCTCCAGGACGCCCGGAACCTGATCCGCTACGGCGGGATGCGCCCGGACCGCGACTTCGTCCAGGTCGACCCGGCGCTGAGCTACGGGCTGACGGAGTACCGCCGGGTCCTGGACATGCTCGCCCAGCACGGCTGGTCCTCCCGCCGGTGCGTCCCGCACGGCGGGCACCAGTTCTCGCTGCACATCGCCGCGGCCCTCAAGCTCGGCGGCAACGAGTCCTACCCCGGGGAGTTCCAGCCCACGGGCGGCTTCGCCGACGACGCGGTGGTCACCCGCGGTCGTGTGGCGCCGGGCGACCTCCCGGGCATCGGGCTCGAAGGCAAGGCGAAGTTCCACGAGGTCCTGCGGGGCCTGCACGGCTGACCTCCCGGGACGGGCGGCTCCCGCGACGGTCGCGGACACGGGAGCCGCCGCCCCCGGCCCCGCACACGGCCGCTCCGAGGCGGCGTGAACGGCCGTCCGGGCCACGGGCGCCGCCGACGGAGCCGGTGCCGCGACCGGCGACGGTTCCCCCTGTTTCCCTCGCGCGGTGCCCACGGCCGCGTTCCCTCGCGGCCGCTGTCGAACCGCGTACCCCCCGAACCGGCCCTTCGCCCCGCTCCGCGCCGGGCGGGAGACCGGAGATAGGTGCAGCACAATGGCAACCTCTTACCCGTACCCCCTGTGGGAGAGCCTGTGGGCGTCACACAGGGAGGTCAAAGGGCTCCTGACGTTCTCCAAGCGCGGGAGGTCGCGCCGGGCCGAGCCGACGGCCTCCGGCGGCGGCCCCTCCGCCGCCCATGACGGCCCCGAGGACGCGGGACCGGCCGCGGAGTCCGGCGGCCCCGGCCCCGGACCCGGCTACACGCCCGCGCGCGTCACCGGGCTGGTGCTCGGTCCGCTGCTGTTCGTGCTGACGCTCGTGTTCTTCGAACCCGAGGGGCTCTCGTCGGCGGGGCGGGCGGTCCTGGCCACCACCCTCTGGGTCGCGACCTGGTGGATCACCGAGGCGATACCCATCCCGGTCACGTCCCTGCTCCCGGTCGCGCTCCTGCCGCTGACCGGCGCGCTGGAGGGCGACGCCGTGGTCGCGGCGTACGGCAACGACATCATCTTCCTGTTCCTGGGAGGGTTCTCGCTCGCGATCGCGATGGAGAAGTGGAACCTCCACCAGCGCATCGCCCTCTCGATCGTCGCGGCGATCGGTACGAGTCCGCGCCGCATCGTCCTCGGCTTCATGGTCGCGACGGCCTTCCTGTCGATGTGGGTCTCCAACACGGCCGCCACGATGATGATGATCCCCGTCGGACTGGCGGTCGTGTACCAGGCCTCCCGTTCGCTGCGGGGCGGGGAGTTCGCCGACGACCTGCCCAGGTTCGAGAAGTCCGTCATCTTCGGCATCGGCTACGCGGCCACCATCGGCGGCCTCGGCACGCTCATCGGGACACCGCCGCTCGCCGTTCTCGCGGCGACCACCGGGGAGCTCTTCGGCGAGAGCGTCTCGTTCGGCGGGTGGATGGTGTTCGGGGTCCCGCTCGCCGCGCTCCTCCTCGCCCTCGCGTGGTTCTACCTGACGGGCGTCAAGCTCAGGGTCCGGTTCAGGCAGCTTCCCGGCGGCAGGGAGATCATCCGGGAGGAGAGGAGGTCCCTCGGCCGGATGTCCGCCCAGGAGAAGCTCGTGCTCGGCGTCTTCCTCGGCACGGCCTTCATGTGGGTGACCCGGTCGTTCCTCTGGGAGGGCCTCCTCCCGGGGATCAGCGACGGGGTGATCGCGATCGTCGCGACGGTGGTCCTGTTCACGCTGCCGACCCGCGGTGTCCGGGAGAGGAGGATCCTCCAGTGGGAGGACTCCAAGAGGATCCCCTGGGGGATCCTCCTGCTGTTCGGCGGCGGGCTGGCCATCGCCGCGGGGTTCGTCGACACCGGCCTCTCCGCGTGGATCGGCGAGCAGCTGCGCGTACTCGACGGGGTCGACGTGATCCTGACCATCGTCATCGCCACCGCGCTCGTGCTGTTCCTGACGGAGATCACCTCGAACGCCGCGACGGCGACGATGATCCTCCCGGTCATGGCGGCCCTCGCGGTCTCCCTGGACATCCACCCGTACGCGCTGATGGTCCCCTGCGCGATGGCCGCGAACTGCGCGTTCATGCTCCCCGTGGGCACCCCTCCGAACGCGATCATGTTCGGCACCGGCAGGGTGACGATCATGGAGATGGTCAGGAGCGGGTTCTGGCTGAACGTCATCGCCCTCGCCTTCGTGATCGCGGGGACGCTGTTCCTGCTGCCGCCGTTGTGGGGGATCGACCTGATGACCCTTCCCGCCGGATTCCGGTGAGGGGTGCGTCCGGTTCCGGCGGAGCGCCTCTGGAACCGGACGCGCCGGCGTCCCGGCGGCGCGCCCTCAGGAGTCCCCGTCGGCCCGGTCCTCCCCTTCTCCCAAGGACCGGTCCTCCTCGCGGGACCGCTCCCGGAGGGTTCCGGCGAGGGCCGAGGCGACGAGGGCGACGGAGCGGTCCTCGTCCCGGGTCAGTCGGTCCAGGATCCCGCGCACGGCGGCTCCCCCGATCTCGACCAGCGCCTGGACGAGACGGATCCGTGTCGCGGAGTCCGCGTCGGGTGCGGCGAGTTCGTCGGTCAGGGCGGTCGTGATCCGGTCCGCGCACCCGGGGTCCCGGGACAGCCCCGCCAGCGCCTCCGCCGCCTCCACGTCCCTGGAGCCGTCGACCACCATGCCGACCAGCGCGGGTACGGCCTCGGCCGCGCCGTACCCGCCCAGGGCCAGGGCGGCGTGCCCGCGCACCACGGGGTCCGGATCCCCGAGGGCGTCCGCGAGCACCGCGGTGACGCCCGGGGCCTCGGGCATCCCGGCGACCGCCAGCACCGCGCGCCGCCGGACGTCGGTGTCCTCCGACCGCGCACCGGCTGCCAGGGTCGCCACGCCGTCGCCGCCCGACCGGGCGAGCGCCCAGCGCAGGGCGCCCGCGACGTGGGGGTCGGATTCGGTCAGGAGCGCCCCGGCCAGCAGTTCGGCGGAGGCCGACGCGTCCCCCGGCCGGGACAGGAGGGCCTGCTGTCTGCGCGCGGCGCTGGTCGCGTCGAGTTCCCGCATGAGTTCGACGACGCCCAGGACGTCCTGCCAGTCGGCGGGCTCCGACGCGTCGATCGCGCGGAGCCGATCGAGCAGTTCCCGTTCCCGGGCCAGGCGCTCCCGCGTCCACCGGATGAGGTCGTCCACCAGGGCGGACGGTGTGAAGGCCGGGTCCTCCAGCGCCCGCCCGATCTGCCTGAGCGAGAGCCCGAGGGTCCGCAGGCTCTCCACCTGGAAGATCCTGCGGACGTCCTCGTCGGAGTACTCGCGGTAGCCCCCGGCGGTGCGGCCCGTCGGCCTCACCAGCCCCAGGGCGTCGTAGTGGCGGAGCATCCGGGTGCTCACCCCGGAGCGGCGGGCCACCTCACCGATCAGCAATCCGCGTCCTCCGTGTCCTCGGCGGCCCCTGCCTTCCCGGAGTCCTCCGGCGCCCCGGTGTCCGCCGCCGCGACCGCGGCGGCGGCAGCGGCGGCTCGTTCAGGGCCGAGTGTGACCACGCGTCCGGCCTCCTCGACGGCGGCGTCGAAACCGCCCTCCGGGTCCTGCCGGAGCAGTTCGGTGGCACGGGCGTGCGCCGCCACCGCCGGGTCGGGGTCCTCCGCGGCCCTCTCCAGGGCGGGCACGACCACGTCGCCGAGGTCGACGAGGGCCCGGCTCAGGCTCAGCCGCACATCGCGGTCGCCGCGACCGAGCTGGAGGACCAGTTCACCGGCCAGGCCCCTCCTCTGCTCATCGTCGTCGGGCGCGAGGGCGACCGCGACGCGCCACGCGGTCCGCGCGACCTGGTCGTTGCCGTCGCGCAGCATGTCGCGGGTGATCCAGGACCACGTGCTCCTGTCGCCGATCTTGGAGAGCAGGTGCAGGGCCTGGCTGCGGGCCTGGGAGCGCTCGGAGTCGAGCTCCCGGCGGATCCGCGGCAGGGCGGTCTCCGCCGGGAGGCGGGTCAGCGCCCAGGACAGCATGTCCCGTACGAAGAAGTCGGGCTCGACCGCGCACCGCTCGACGAGCGGCTCCAGGAGCGAGGGGTCGGGGTTCGACCCGGCCGCCAGGGCCGCCTGGAGCCGGACCGACGTGTTCCCGGCGGACAGGGCGTCGGCGACGCGGGTGTTCTTCGGGGTCGTGTTGGCAGCGTTGATCGGGACCACCTCCTGCACCCGAGTGAAGACCCTGTCACCGTGTCAAGGTCAAGCCCGTGACCGGCGCGCGGGGAGGTCCGGCGGCCGAGGCACCGGTCCGGTCTCCCCGCACGGGCCGGGACGTCCGCCGCGCGTGCGCCCCGGCCCCGCCGCGGAGCGCGGGTCCGGGGTGTGCGGCCGTTCGCGGAGCCCGGCGCTCTCCCGCCGGTCAGGGTGTGCGCCGGGGGTCAGGTCACCAGCCCCTGCCGGTAGGCGTAGACCACGGCCTGGACGCGGTCGCGCAGGTCGAGTTTGGTCAGGATGCGCGAGACGAAGGTCTTCACGGTCTCCTGGCTGATGAACAGGCTCGCGGCGATCTCGCCGTTGGACAGGCCGTTGGCGATCAGGCGCAGGACCTCCAGCTCGCGGGGGGTCAGCCGGGCGTCGGCCGCGGCGGCGTCGGGGGGCCGGATCCGGGCGGCGTACCTGCCCACCAGCTGTCGCGTGACCTCGGGGTCCAGCAGGGCCGCGCCGGTGGACACGGTGCGGATGCCGTGCAGCAACTGGGCCGGTGGCGCGTCCTTGAGCAGGAACCCGCTGGCGCCCGCGCGCAGCGCCTCGTAGACGTACTCGTCGAGGTTGAACGTCGTGACCACCAGGACCTTGACGGGACGGTCCACCCCGGCCCCGGCCAGGCGCCGGGTGGCCTCGATGCCGTCGAGCACGGGCATGCGCACGTCCATCACCACGACGTCGGGGCGCAGCCGCTCGGCGAGTTCGACGGCGGCCCCGCCGTCGCCGCACTCGCCGGCGACCTCCAGGTCGGGTTGGGCGTCGATGATGGTGACGAGGCCGGTGCGGATCAGCACCTGGTCGTCGCAGACCAGGACCCGGATCGGCGCGCTCATGCCCGGTCGCCCACCGGGGCGTGCGCGGGGATGCGGGCGTGGACGGCGAATCCCCCGCCCTCGCGCGGGCCGGCGGTGAAGTCGCCGCCCAGGACCTCGACGCGTTCGCGCAGGCCGACCAGGCCCCGCCCGCTTCCGCCGGGGGAGACGCCCGGGGGCCCGGCGCGGTCGGTGCTGACGTTCACGGTGATCTCCTCGGGGCGGTGGCGCACCCGCACGGTGGTGGGGCTTCCGTGCGCGTACTTGAGGGCGTTGGTCAGGGCCTCCTGCACGACGCGGTGCGCGACGAGGTCGGCGCTGCCGCGCGAGGAGGCCGGGGTGCCCTCCTCGCTGAACTCCACCGGCTGCCCGGCCCGGCGCGTCTGCTCCACCACGGCGAGCAGTCCTTCGTCGGAGGCGGGGGCGGGGGTGGAGTGGTCGGGGTTGAGCAGGTCGAGCAGGTGGCGCAGGTCGGTGATGGCCCGCCTGCCTGTGTCGGTGACCGCGGTCAGGGTCTGGTCGAGCCGGTCGGGCGCGGAGGTCAGGTAGCGCGCCGACTCGGCCTGCACGACCATGGCGGTCACGTGGTGGGTCACGACGTCGTGGAGTTCGCGGGCGATGCGGGTGCGTTCGGCGGTGCGGGTGGCCTCGGCGACGAGGCGGCGGCGTTCGGCCTCGGCCATGCGGGTGGAGCGCAGCCACGCCCCGACCCCCCAGGCCAGGGCCAGCGCCCCGTAGAACGTCGCGTACCCGGCCGGGGTCTCGCCCGTTCCGAGCCGGTCCACCCCGACCGAGAGCGCCACGTAGGCGGCCGAGGCCACGAGCACGGTGGTCCACCGGTACCGGTGGACGTGGGCGCCGGCGCTCACCAGCGCGATGGGCAGCGCGGTGCCCGCGAACAGGTGGTAACCGTTCAGCTGGTCGAGGGCGAAGCCGCTCGCCACCAGGGCCAGGGTCAGGACCGGCCACCGCCGCCGCCCGGCCAGGGGCAGGCACTGGAGGGCGATGGCGACCAGGCCCAGGGCGTCCAGGGGGCGGTCCGCCACCCCGCCGAACTCGGTCCCCTGCCCGTGCAGCGACGGGATGAGCGAGGCGATCAGGAGCAGCAGCCCCAGGGGCAGGTCCCGGAGGGTGACGTCGAGTCGCTGCCACAGTTCGGGAAGCCGCCGGAGACTGGTCACTGGGGAAGTGTAGTGGTGGCGGCGGGCCGCTCGGAGCGCCCGCGGAAGGGGACGATCCGGTCGCGGCGGCGGGCGATCCACATGAGGACCACGGTGACGATGACGCAGAACACCACGGAGTACATGCTGCCTTCGGGGCCGAAGTCGCCGCCGGTGATGATCGCGGGGCCCGACATGGTGACGTCCAACAGCCCCTGGGGGGTGTCGCTGCCCGAGACCGCGGTGCTGAAGATGGCGGATCCGGCGATGTTCCAGCCGAAGTGCAGGCCGATGGGCAGCCACAGGCTGCGGGTGGCGATGTAGGCGGCGGTGAGCATGCCGCCGGCCTCGATGGCGATGGCGAGGGCGCCCCACAGGGTGGCGTGCGGGTTGATCAGGTGCACCAGGCCGAAGGCCAGGCCGGTCAGTGTGAGGGCGATCCAGCTGCCGGTGCGCTCCTCGATGATGCGGAACAGCACGCCGCGCCACATCAGCTCCTCGGTCACCGCGACGGCGGCCATGAAGCCGACCAGTCCCAGGGCGCCCATCGGAGAGCCCAGGCCGTGGACCTCGTAGCCGCCGAGGAAGACGATGTTGACGATGACCAGGGCGAACAGTCCGACGCCGAGGAGGGTGCCCCAGCTGGTGGAGGAGGCGGCGCCCTTCCAGTCCAGTTCGGTCACGGTGCGGCGCTCGGTGCGGCGCACCACCCACCGGTAGACGAACACCGAGGCCACGGCGACCAGGAGGCCCAGGACCAGGGCGACCAGGGGGACGTCCTGGAACGCCATGACTCCCTGTGCGCCGATGAAGGCGACCGCGGCGACGGCCAGGAGCTGCCAGACAAGTCTCATCGAAATTCCTTCGTTGGGGGTTTCGCGTCTGGGGGAAACGCTACGGAGCGGGGTGGTGCGCGGTCGTCACCGTGGAGAGGACACCTGCGCGTAGCTCGCACGGGGGACACGGGGCGCGGGGCGGGCCTTCGCCGGTCCCCTCCGGTGCGCGACCCGCGCCCGTCCGCGGCGGTCGGCGGTCTCCCGGAGGCGGCGGCGGGGCGCTTTCCGGTGCCGGGGGACGGCCGCACGGCCGGTGACGGGGCGCGTCGTCGCAGGTGAACGGGGCCCGGCCCCGTATGGAGGCGGGGCGGTGAGCCCGGTGCGGGCGAACGGGTGCCGCCCGCGGGGGCCGTCCCCCGCGGGAGCCACACACGGGTGTCCCACCGTGCGGTGATGACCCGGGCGCCGCCGTGTCCGTAGGTTCTTCCCCAGTCGCGGAGCCCCGGTCCACGGGAGCGGGGCCGGTGCCCTCTCCCCCGGCCCCGCGGCACCACTCGACGTCCCCCGCCCCGATTCCCTCGCTGGAGGCCCCGATGACGCGCACCATCCGCACGACCGCCCTGACCGCCCTGTGCCTGGCCGTGGCCGGGACCGGCCTCGTCGGGTGCTCCGACGTGCGGTCCGGTCTGGAGGAGGTGGGGTCCGGCCTGGAGTCGGCCGCGGAGGACGTGATGACCGACGGGGAGCTGTTCACCGGGACCAAGACGCTCGACGTCGAGGGCGGTTCCCTGAACGTCTCCTGCTCCGGCGCCCCGGCCGACGAACGGCCGGTCATCGTCCTCATGGCCGGGATGGGCGACGGCCTGGACACCATGGCCGGCCTCCAGGGGGCCCTGGGCGAGGGGGACCGGGTCTGCTCCTACGACCGGTTCGGAGAGGGAGAGAGCGACCAGCCGCCCGGCCCCCAGAGCGTCGCCGACGCCGGGCGGACCCTGACCGCCGTCCTGGACGACGTCGCCGGTGACGGCCCGGTCGTCCTGGTCGGCCACTCGCTGGGCGGGCTGATCGCCGCCCGCTACGCCCCCGACCACCAGGACCGGGTCAGGGGCCTGGTGCTGCTGGACGCCACGTCACCGACGATGCTGGACGACATCAACGAGGTGATCCCCGAGTCGGCCACCGGCCCGGGCGCCGAGGTGCGCGCGCAGAACCTGGCGGTGTTCCGGGGCGAGAACCCCGAGAGCATCGTCATCGACGGCGACGCGGAGGTCCGCTCGGCCGGGGACATCCCGACGGAGGTCATCCAGCACGGGGTCCAGTACCTCGGTGAGATCCCCGAGTACGGCGCCGAGCTGGAGCGCGTGTGGACCGAGGGGCAGGAGCGGTGGCTCCAGGTGTCCGCCGAAAGCCGACTCAGCACCGCCGAGGAGAGCGGCCACCACATCCACGTCGACCAGCCCGAGCTGGCCGTCGAGGCCGTCCGGCGCGTCACCGACCGGGCCGCCGCCTGACGGCGCCGCGCGGTGTGGGCGGGAACACGACGCGGGGTGCCGCGGGCGTAGTGCCCGGCGGTCCCGGAAGCGCCGCGGACCGCGCCAGCGCGAGAACCCCGGCGGCCCTGGGAACAGCGCGGACCCCAGGAGAGGCGCTGGCCCCGCGAGCGCCTGGAGTCACGGAAGGTCCCGCGCGCTCCGGGAACCGGGGAGGCGCACCTGGACGGTGGGCGCCTCCCCGGAGCCGTGTCCGGACACTCAGACGGGCCCCTCCCGCAGGCCCGAGGTGATCCGGTGGTAGAGGCCGCCGGAGGTCAGGCCGCCGTCGACGACCAGTTCGGCCCCCGTCACGTACCGGGAGGCCTCCGACAGCAGGAACAGCACCACGTCGGCGACCTCCCCGGGTTCGGCCACCCGGCCCGCGGGCACCGAGCGCAGGCTCTCCTCGACGAAGTCGTCGGTCCCCGAGCGCAGCAGCGGGGTGTCCACGAGCCCGGGGTGCAGGGAGTTCACCCGCACGCCCCAGGGCGCGAACTCCAGAGCGCCCACCTTGCTCAGGCCGCGCACGCCCCACTTGCTCGCGCCGTAGGAGGCGGAGAAGTAGCCGGTCATCCCGGCGATGGAGGACACGTTGACCACCGACGCCGAGCCCGACGCGCGCAGCAGCGGGGCCATGGACCGCATTCCGTAGAACACGCTGGACAGGTTGACGTCCAGCACGCGGCGCCAGTCCTCGTCCGTGGTGTCGGCGATCCCGAAGCGGTGGCTGACCCCGGCGTTGTTGACCAGCCCGTCCAGGCGTCCGCCGTCCTCCTCCGCGATCCGGTCGCGCAGGCGCGCCCAGCCGTCCGGGTCGGCGGCGTCCAGGCGGGCGAACCGCGCCGTCGCGCCCAGCTCACCGACCTCCCGGGCCGTGTCCTCGCCCCGCTCCGCGTCCAGGTCCGCCACCCAGACCCGGGCGCCCTCGCGTCCCAGTGCCAGGGCCTCGGCCCTGCCCATGCCGCCCGCGGCGCCCGTCACCAGGACGACGCGCCCGGCCAGTCCGTGTCCGGCTCCGCCGCTCGTCGCGTCCGCTGTCCGCATGTGCCTTCTCCTCTCAGTCGATCGGCAGTTCGGTGCCGCGCGTCTCGGTGACGAACAGGACGGTCACCAGGGTCACCAGGGCGGTGAGGACGAAGTAGCCCGCGGGCGCCAGCGGTTGGCCGGTGGCGCTGATCAGCCAGGTCGCGACGAAGGGCGCGGTGCCGCCCAGGAGCGTGTTGGTGACGTTGTTGCCGAGCGCGATCCCGCTGTAGCGGGTGGACGCGCTCAGCATCTCGGCGTAGGTGACGAACGAGGCGCCGTTGACGACCGAGACGCACACGAACAGCACCGTCTGACCCACGATCGCGGCCCAGGCCGGACCGGCGGACATCATCATGAACATCGGGAAGCCCAGGAGCGTGGCCCCGACGCTGCCGATGAGGATGACCTTCTTGCGGCCGATGGTGTCGGCCAGGTAGCCCGAGAGCGGCAGCGTGGCGGCGCCGACGACCATGGCGACCGAGGTCGAGGCGAAGGCCAGCTGGGCGGAGTGCCCGGCGGTGGTCTGGAGGTAGGTGGCCGCGTACACCGAGACGATGTAGTAGCCGCCGGTGATCACCGCGCCCAGGCCGATGATCTTCAGCACGGACCGCCAGTTGGTGACCAGCAGGGTCCGGATCGGCATGCGCTCGGTCTCGCCCTTGTCCTCCAGCTGCTTGAACTGCGGGGTGTCGTCCAGGTGGCTGCGGATGTAGAGGCCGATGACGCCGATGGGCAGGCTGAGCAGGAACGGCAGGCGCCACGCCCAGTCCAGCATCTGCTGCTCGGTGAAGACCATGGTGAAGGTGAGCGCCACCAGGGAGGCGAACAGCGAGCCGAAGTAGGTGCCCGAGTTGACCAGGGAGGTCTGGGTGGCCCGCCAACGGGCCGGGGCGGACTCGGTCACGAAGGCGTTGGCGCCGCTGAGTTCGCCGCCCGCGGCGAAGCCCTGGACGCAGCGGCACAGGACCAGCAGGACGGTCGCCCAGACGCCGAGCGTGTAGTAGTTGGGCAGCACGCCGATGGCCGCGGTGGCCAGGACCATCAGCAGGATGGTCCAGGACAGGGCCCGCTTGCGCCCGTAGCGGTCCCCGATGTGGCCGAAGAGGATGCCGCCGGGCACGCGCATGAAGAACGCGACGGCGAACGCGGCGAACGTGCCCAGCAGGGCCGCCGTCGGGTCCTCCGAGACGAAGAAGAGCATCGCCACGAACGTGGCCATGTAGCCGTAGATGCCGAAGTCGTAGTACTCGACGACGGTGCCGATGACCGCCGCGCGGATGACCTTGATCCGCGACTGGAAGCCCGCCTCCGGGGCCGGTGCGGGTCCGGACGCCGACTGCTGGTGGAGTGACATGCTGCCTCCCTGGGGAGAGGGTCGGATCGGTGTGTGCGCCGCCCGATCCCGTGGTCGTGGGGGATGGCGGGGGGCCGGGGCGCGTGCTGTCGACTGCCGAGGGGGCGGTGAGAGCCGTGCGCCGAGGGGGCCGCGTGAAGCGTCCGGTGCGGTGGGGCGGAAGGTGCGGGGCGGGTCGCCTCAGGACACCCGCCCCGAGGCGTGTCCGGTGGCGCCGCCCGTCACGCGGCGGGTTGCGTCGGCCTGGCGGATCCTCTCCGCGCGCCCGCCGCTCCCCTCCCGGCGATGCGGCCCATGGTGAGGGCGTTGGCGACCGCGTTGCCGCCGCCGACGTAGCGGGGGCCGAGGACTCCGGCGCCCGCCTCGCCCGCGGCGAAGAGCCCGGGGACCGCGGTCCCGGTGCGGTCGCGCACGGCGGCGGCGGAGTCGATCTCCAGACCGGCGTGCGTGCAGACGATCTCGGCCGGGAGCACGCGGGCCGCGTAGTACGGGGCGGTGTCCAGGGGCTCGGGGTCGGCCTGCGCCCCCTTGCCGCGCAGGGTCAGGTGGCGCAGGAAGTCCGGGTCCCGCCCGTTCGGCAACCGGGAGTTCCAGGTCCGCACCGTGGTGAGCAGAGCGGCCTCGGGCACCCCCATGAGGGCGGCCAGTTCCTCCAGGGTGTCGGCGCGCAGGGTGCGGCCCGCGTCGGCCTCCTCGGTGACGCGTCCGGGCGTCCAGTCCGCGTACCCGGGGGGCAGCGAGGCCCGGGCGCGGTCGTCGAACACGCACCACGCGGAGCCGCCCTGGGCGTCGATGATGCCGGTGGAGACGGCGTAGGAGGCGTCCTCGTCCATGAATCGGCGCCCGGCCCCGTTGACGTACACGCGCGAGAGCGGCGGGAACCCCGACTGCCAGTGGTGCTGGCGCTGGAAGTAGACGGTGGGCATCCGCAGCCCCCAGCCCGCGCCGGTCACGGAGGCCCCCACCTGTTCGGCGAAGCGCAGGTGGTCGCCCCGGCTGCCGGGCGCGGCCACGACGAACGCGTGCTCGCCCGCCTCCAGGGCGTCCGGGTAGTACTCCTTGAGCAGTTCGGGGTCCCGCGCCAGGCCTCCGGTGGCGACCACCACGGCGTTCGCGCGGACGGTGACGCCGTCGGCGACGACGCCGCGCACCCGGCCGTCCTCGAACAGCAGGTGCCGTACCCGGGTGTTGAGCACGGTCTCGACCCCGAGGCGGCGGCAGGCCGCGGCGAGCACCTGGACCAGCCCGAGGCCCTGGTCGGCGGGGACGTGGGCGCGCCAGACGTCCTCGACCCCGGCCCGGGTCAGGCCGGGCATGTGCGCGTTGGTGGAGGTCCGGGCCGGGAACCCGGCGCCCAGTCCGATGAGCCACTCCAGGGTGGGTCCGGCGTTCTCGCAGAAGGCGCGGACCAGCCCGGGTTCGAGCATCCACTGGTTGAGGTCCATGTAGTGCTGGTAGAAGCGTTCGGCGCTGTCCTCCACGCCCGCGCCGCGCTGGACGCTGGTCGCGGCGGCGGTGAAGAGCCCCGCCGAGAGCTGGGTGGAGCCGCCCAGTTCGGACTCGGACTCGAACAGCAGGACGCGCGCGCCCTCCTCGGCGGCGGTGACGGCCGCGGCGAGCCCGGCTCCTCCCCCGCCGATGACGACGACGTCGGCGGTCTCCTCGTCCTCGTGGTCGTGCCGGCCGACGTGCTCAGACATGGCGGGAACCCCCGTCGACGGCGATGCTGTGCCCGGTCACGTAGCGGCTGCTGTCGGAGAGCAGGAAGAGCAGGACGCCGACGACCTCCTCGGGGGAGCCGACCCGGTGCAGCGGCACGTTGTCCAGGGCGGCGGCCAGGGCCTCGGGGTCGTCCTGGAGCCAGCGCGTCATCTCGGTGTCGATGAAGCCGGGGGCGATGGAGTTGACGCGCAGCCCCCTGTCGCCCAGCTCGACGGCGAGGGACTCGGTCAGGTGGGCGACGGCGGCCTTGGACGCGCAGTAGGCGGCGCGGCCCCGGCGCACGCGCACCGCCGACACCGAGGACATGTTGACGATGACGCCGCCGGGCCGCATGCGGCGGGCGGCGGCCTGGGCGCCGTGCAGGACCCCCTGGACGTTGACGTCGAGGACGGCGGACATCTGCTCGGCGGTGATCTCGCCGACGGTGGCGTACGGGAAGACCCCGGCGTTGTTGACCCAGTAGTCGAGGGAGCCGAACTCGTCGACGGCGGCGCGGGCGAGGTCGTCGTGCTGCTCGGGCACGACCACGTCGACGCGGCGGGGGGCGACCCGGCCGGGCCTCTCGTGCAGGGCGCCGTCGGCCAGGTCGCGGTTGATCTCGTCGGCGACCCGCTTCATGTCGACGTCGTTGATGTCGGCCGCGACGACGTTGACGCCGCGGGTGGCCAGGGCGGCGGCGAAGCTGCGGCCCATGCCGCGCGCCGCCCCGGTGACGACCGCGGTGCGGCCGGCCATCTCGGGGTGGACGGCCTCCATCACGCGGTGGACGACGCGGGCGGGGCCGGTGCCCTCGTGCTGGGTCATGGTGTGCGGCCTTTCCTTGGGTGGGACGGGACCGGGGTGGCGGGTCCCGGTCTGGCGGGGACGGGTCTGGTGGGTCCGGGTGCGGTGGAGCCGGTCGTGGCGCGACCGGGTCCGCTCGGGCTCGGCCGGGGTTCAGGCGGTGTCGTCGCGCCGGACGTCCCGGCGCGCGATGCGCCAGTCCTGCCCGTCGCGGACCAGCCGGTCGCTGACGGTGGTGAACCTCAGGATTGCGGTGTCGCCCGTCACACGGGTGCCTATGACCTGAAGATAGGCGCTGACCTGCGCTTGTGTGGTGTCCGCGGACTCCACGAAGAGGTTGGTGACCACGTGGCGGCGCACCTCGCCCGCCTCCCGGGCCGCGTGCGCGAAGTCCTCGGCGAAGGCCCGCAGGCGGTCGCGCCCCACGACCGGCGCGGGATAGGTCGGCGAGTGGAACTCGCCGTCGGGGGTGAAGGTCCGGGCCCAGGCGTCGGCGTGGCCGCCGTCGATCAGGTGGGACTGGCGCGCGTAGAGCTGGTGGATGCCGGTGACCAGCGAACCGTCCATGACCTTCCCCCCATGTGTGCGATAATCGCACTAGGTGTGCAATTAAGGCTTAACGTATGTGTCACACGTCACCTGCGTCAAGAGGCGGGAGGTGTATCTTCGCGGTGCGAGAGGAGCCAGATGCCCGAGACACCGGCCGACAGGCCCAACACCCGCACGTCCAAGACCCTGCACAACGGGATCCAGGTGTTGGAGCTGCTCAGCCGCAGTCCGCACGGACTGTCGCTCACCGAGATCGCCGAGGGGGTGGGCGTGCACCGCACGGTCGCCCACCGGCTGGTGCGCACGCTGGAGGAGCACCGGCTGTGCAAACGCGGTCCCTTCAAGCGCATCACCCTGGGGCCGGGGCTGGTCGCGCTGGCCGAGTCGGTGGAGGCGGACCTGCGCCAGGTCGCCGGTCCGGTCCTGGCCGAGCTGGCCGAGTCGCAGGGGGCCACCGCGCACCTGGTCGTCCCCGAGGGTGAGAGCGAGGCGCGCGCCCTGATGGTGGTGGAACCGCGCCGGGCCACGGCCCACATCGCCTTCCGGACCGGGCGGGTCGATCCCATCGACAAGGGGTCGGCCGGGCTGGCGCTGCTCGCGGCCATGCCGCCCCGGCCCGGGGAGCGCGAGGAGGTCGCCCTGGCCCGTGAGCGGGGCTACGCCGTCTCCCACGCCGAGGTGACCAACGCGGTGACCGGGGTGTCGGCGGCGGTGGTCGGGAGGAGTTCCGATCCGGTGGCCAGCGTCGGCGTCTCGCTCCTGGAGCTGGACGACCCCGCCCCCTTCGGCGCCGCCGTGCGGGAGGCGGCCGGCCGGATCGCCGGGATGGTGCACCTGCCCTGAGCCGGGGCCGGGTGCGATCGGCCCGACCCCGCCGGGGCGGCGCCGGATCCCGTGCCGTTTACGCGTTTGCCCCCCGGGTAGCGGCGTTCACGCGTTTCGGCCGCACGGGAAGGGGTGGTGTCGGTGCCGTCCAGGGACAGGATCGCCGAACCATGGGGGTCGCGCACCCCGTACGGGCCCGGCCAGCAATGGCCGACCAGAGTGGACAGCCACCTGGCCGAGGGGGTGGACCCCGACCAGGTGGACCGCTGGGTGCGGTCCGCGTCGATCCTGCACTCCAACGGCGACGCGCTCGACATCGCGGTCAAGGACGACCGGATCGTGGGGGTGCGGGGCCGCGGGGGCGACCGGGTCAACCACGGGCGCCTGGGCCCCAAGGACCTCTACGGGTGGCAGGCCAACCACTCACCCGACCGGCTCACCCGGCCCCTGGTGCGCCGGGACGGCGAGCTGGTCGAGACCGACTGGGACACCGCGATGGACCTGGTCGTGCGGCGCAGCAGGGAGCTGCTCGACGAGCAGGGCCCCAGCGCGATCGGCTTCTACACCAGCGGACAGCTCTTCCTGGAGGAGTACTACACGCTCGCCGCCATCGGGCACGGCGCCATCGGCACCAACCACATGGACGGCAACACCCGGCTGTGCACGGCCACCGCCGCCGCCGCGCTCAAGGAGTCGTTCGGCTGCGACGGGCAGCCCGGCTCCTACACCGACATCGACCACGCCGACGTCATCGCCCTGTACGGCCACAACATGGCCGAGACCCAGACGGTGCTGTGGACGCGCGTGCTCGACCGGCTGGCCGGACCCAACCCGCCCCGGATCCTGTGCGTCGACCCCCGCCCGACCCCGGTGGCGCGGGAGGCGACGCTGCACCTGGCCCCGCTGCCGGGGACCAACGTCGCGCTGATGAACGGCATCCTGCACGAGATCATCCGGCGGGACATGGTCGACCACGACTACGTCGGGGCCCACACGGTCGGCTACGACTCCCTGGTCGCGGAGGTGGAGGGGTACCCGCCCGAGCGCGCGGCCGAGATCTGCGGGGTCCCCGCGGAGCGGATCCGCGAGGCCGCCTCGCTCCTGGGCGGCGCCGAGCGGCTGTTGTCGACCGTGCTCCAGGGCTTCTACCAGTCGCACCAGGCGACCGCCGCGTCCGTGCAGGTCAACAACATCCACCTGATCCGCGGCATGCTCGGCAGGCCGGGCGCGGGCGTCCTCCAGATGAACGGGCAGCCCACGGCGGAGAACACGCGCGAGTGCGGCGCCGACGGCGACCTCACGGGCTTTCGCAACTGGAGCAACGACGAGCACATCAGCGACCTCGCCGCGGTGTGGAACCTCGATCCCATGCGGATCCCGCACTACGCGCCGCCCACGCACGCGATGCAGATCATGCGGTACGCCGAGAAGGGGTCGATCAGGTTCCTGTGGGTCAGCGCCACCAACCCGGCGGTGTCGCTGCCCGAGCTGGCGCGGATCCGCTCGCTGCTCGCCCGGGAGGGGCTGTTCCTGGTGGTGCAGGACATCTTCCTGACCGAGACGGCCGAACTCGCCGACGTGGTGCTGCCCGCCGCGACCTGGGGCGAGAAGACGGGCACGTTCACCAACACCGACCGCACCGTCCACCTGTCCGACAAGGCCGTCGATCCGCCCGGCGAGGCCCGGCCGGACCTGGACATCTTCCTGGACTACGCCCGGCGGATGGACTTCCGCGACAACGACGGCGCACCGTTCCCCCGGTGGCACGACCCCGAGTCGGCCTTCGAGGCGTGGAAGGAGGCCACCGCCGGACGGCCGTGCGACTACACCGGCCTCACCTACGGCAGGCTGCGCGGCGGCAGCGGCGTGCAGTGGCCCTGCAACGACCAGAACCCGGACGGCACCGAGCGCCTGTACGCCGACGGCCGGTTCTGGGCGGCGCCCGACCAGTGCGAGAGCTACGGCCGCGACCTGGTCACCGGGGCGCCGCTGGAGCCGGCCGAGTACAAGGCGATGAACCCCGAGGGCCGGGCGATCATCAAGGCCGCCGAGTACCTGCCGCCGCACGAGGAGCCGAGCGTGGAGTACCCCTTCGCGCTCATCACCGGCCGCACGCTCTACCACTTCCACACGCGCACCAAGACCGGGCGCTCACCGCAGCTGCGACGGGCGGCCCCCGAGGTCTGGGTGGAGGTCTCGCCCTCCGACGCCCGGGAGGCCGGGATCTGCGAGGGCGACCCCGTCGAGGTGACCTCGCCGCGCGGGGTGGTCCGGGCGCGGGCGCGGATCAGCGGCATCCGCCCCGGGGTGCTGTTCGTCCCGTTCCACTACGGCTACTGGGACAGGCACGCCGACGGCGACTCCCCCGACCGGGACCGTGCGGCCAACGAGACGACCGTCACCGACTGGGACCCGGTGTCCAAACAGCCCCTGTTCAAGACCTCGGCGGCCCGGCTGCGTCCCCTCGGCCCCGGGGACGGCACACCGGCGCCCGCGCCGACGACGACCGCCTCCCGACCGGTCGGCGACGGGGTGCCCGAGACCGTGGGCGGCCCCGACGCCGCCTCCGGGGAACACGTCACCGGAGGTGGGCGATGAGGATCACCGTGGCCCTGCGCGAACTGCACGACGCCGAGAGCGCCCTGGCCGGAGAGCTGCTCAGGATCGCCGACCGGCACGAGAAGGAGCAGGAGATCCACCACGTGGCCCGGGACCTGGTCCGCTGGTCGCGCGACCACGTGCGCGAGATCGCCGAGGCCGCCACCCGCTACGGCCTGGACCTCGGGGAGCCGGAACCGGAGAACCCGGATCCGCCCACCGAGGAGGCGGGCGAGCTGCCGGGGGACGACTCCGATCCGGACCTGATGCTCCTGGCGGACCTGCGCCGGCTGTACCGCATGGCGGCGGGCGTGTCCCTGGACTGGGACCTGCTCGGGCAGGGCGCGCAGGTGACCGCGGACGCCGAGCTGCTGGCGCTCACCAAGCGGTGCCACCCGCGGTCGCTGCGGCAGATGAGCTGGGCCGACGCGATGCTCAAGACGGTCTCACCGCAGATCCTGGCCACCTGAAGGGCGCGGATCCGTTCCGCGTGCCCGTCACGGCCGGGGCGTTCCCCAACGACCCGTGCGCCGCTCCGCCGCCGGGCTCACCGCCCGGCGAAATCGGCCAGGACCGCGGCGGCGGCCCGCCCCCCGCTGACCAGCGCGCCCTGGAGCGAGGGCGTGTCGCGGTGGTCGCCCGCGACGTAGAGCCCCTCCTCCAGGCGGACCGGACGGCGCAGGTCGCCCAGGGGCGGCGGCGCGGCGGGCAGGGCGTCGGGCACGTGCACCGTCTCCAGGTGTTCCCAGTCCCCGTCTCGTGTGCCCAGGATCCCGGCGGCCTCCGCCCGCACCTCCGCCTCCGGGGGCTGGTGGGGTCCCACCGTGGAGGAGGCGATCAGCGCCCGGCCGGGCGGGGCGTAGGACGGGGCGGTGGCCGTCAGCACCATGACGCTGCTCAGCCTGGTCCCGCTGCGCCGGGAGCGCCCGTCCACGTGCAGGAGCGGATCGTCGTCGGGTCCGGCGGGACGGGAGTGGTAGTAGGTGGTGGCGGGGTTGAGCACCGGCGCGGGCAGCGAGGGCAGGAGCTTGGGCACCGCTCCCGGACCGACCGCGACCACGACGGCGCGGGCGTGGACGGTGCCCTCCTCGGTGCGCACCAGCCCCGGCGCCACCTCGTGCGCGGGCGTACCCAGCAGGAACCGCGCGTTCGCGGCGCGCGCCGCGAGCTGGTCGGAGACGGCCTGCATCCCCGTCTCCGGGACGGCCAGCCGCCCCCGCGCGAAGCTGCGCCAGACCAGGTCGTTGACCCTGCTGGACGTGCTCAGGGACTCGTCGAGGAAGACGCCGGTCAGGAAGGGGCGCACGAGGGTGTTCACGGCCCGTTTGCCCAGGCCGAGGCGGCGCAGCGCGGTGAGGGTGTCGGTCTCGGGCCGGGCCTTGATCCGGTCGGCCGGTTCCAGGGCGTCCGCGGCCACGGCGCGCAGCAGGCGGAGGAGGTCGGAGGGGCGCACGAGCGAGCCGGACAGCAGGGACAGCGACGACAGCGCCCCGGAGGGCGACGGGTGCAGCCGCAGCAGCCCCCGGTCGGTGCGCACGGCCATCCCCTTGGGGAAGGACCGCAGGCGCAGGGCGTCCAGGTCCAGGCGGCGGCGCACGGCCGGGTAGGCGGTGTTGAGGATCTGGAAGCCCCGGTCGAGCACGTAGCCGTCCCGCACGTCGCTGCGGACGCGTCCGCCCACGGACTCCCCGGCCTCCACGACGGTCACGTCGAGCCCGGCGGCGGCGAGGTCGGCGGCGGCGACCAGTCCGGCCATGCCCGCACCCACGACCACGGCGTCGCAGCGCTGCGGCAGATCAGTCATGGCGTCAGAGTAGGCCAGCCGCCCGCGTCCGGCCCGGACGCGGACCGGCGAGCCGCGGGCGGACCCGGCGGGGCCCGTTCCCGGTCGCCCGTGGGGTTCCAGAGGAGCTGAAGCGGTGCCAGGAGGCCAGAGGAACTCCAAAGAACCGCAGGGACGCCAGGAGCCGGAGGGCTCCCAGAAGTCCGGAGGGCGACAGGAGGCCAGAGGGCGACAGGAGGACGGAGGAGTTCCAGGAGGGCTCAAGGGTTCCGGGGACTCGGATGCCGCAGGGGGGCTTCCTCCGGCTCCGCCCCTGTTCGGAGGGCGCGTGTGCACGAAAAGCCTTTTCGGCGACCGACCCCTACCCCTTACGGGCCGCCATCACCGTCCGTAACCACGCAGGGCGCATCGGTCGCTTTTCGCGTCCGATCACGCCGGGTAACCCCATGGCGTCTCGTTGTCCTCGCAGCTCAGGCGGCTCACATGTCCCACAGCCACGGTATTCCTCCGTTGACCACCGTCAAGCCCTCCGACAAGCGCTACCCAGCCCTCGACCGGGGGTTCAACCAGCGTTGGATCGCCCGTCCCGACTACGTGCGGCTGGTGGCCACGCCCGAGGGCGCCGCCCGTGCCCTGTCCGAGGCGGTCAACCAGACGACCGCGGACCTGGACCGCACACGGATCACCGTGCGCTCGGGCGGCCACTGCTACGAGGACTTCGTCTGCGGCGACGACGTCCGCGTGATCCTGGACGTCAGCCCCATGTGCGGGATCGGCTACGACCCCGAACTGGAGGCGTACTGCGTGGAGGCGGGCGCCACCAACTGGCACGCCTACAGCCACCTGTATCCGCTCAGCGGGAAGGCCCTGCCGGGCGGGTCCTGCTACTCGGTCGGCATGGGCGGGCACATCACCGGGGGCGGCTACGGTCTGCTCTCCCGCCAGTACGGGCTCACCGTGGACTACCTGTACGCGGTGGAGGTGGCGGTGGTGCGGCCCGACCGCTCGGTCGAGCTGGTCGTGGCCACGCGGGACGACCCCGATCCCGACCGCCGCGAGCTGCTGTGGGCGCACACCGGGGGCGGCGGCGGGAACTTCGGGATCGTCACCCGGTTCTGGTTCCGCGACCTGCCCGAACCCCCGTCGAACGTGCTGCTCAGCGGCCTCTCGTGGAAGTGGTCCGACTTCAGCAAGGACGACTTCGCCGCCCTGGTCACGGCGTACGGCGAGTACTTCCGCGACCACCAGGACCCGGACGAGGCGTCCGGCAGGCTCTTCGCGCTGCTCAAGCTCAACCACGTCAGCAACGGGGAGATCGGCCTCGTCGCCCAGGTCGACGCCGACGACCCCGAGGGCGGGCGGGCCATGGAGGAGTTCCTGGACGCCGTCGACGGCCGGATCGCACCGGAGTCCGGACAGATGACGACCCCCATGGGGGAGCACCCCGCGGTCCAGGGCATGCAGACCCCCCGGAAGCTGCCCTGGCTGACGGCCACCCAGGTACTCAACGGCTCCGGCGAGAACCAGTGCGGCAAGTACAAGTCGGCCTACCTGCGCAAACCCTTCAGCCCGGCGCAGATCGAGGCCATGTGGGCCTACCTGGGCAAGGAGCACTACACGGACTACGTCAACAAGGAGGCCCTGATCCAGGTCGACTCCTACGGCGGGGCCGTCAACCAGCCGCCGGTGGACACCGCCGTGCCCCAGCGCGACTCCGTGCTCAAGGTGCAGTACCAGGTCTACTGGAAGCGCACCGAGCCGGAGTCCGACGTGGCCCGGCACATCGCGTGGATCCGCGACACCTACCGCAAGACGTTCGCCTCCACCGGCGGGGTCCCCGTGGTCGGCGACGCCACCGACGGGTGCTACGTCAACTACCCGGACGTCGACCTCGGCGACCCGGCCTGGAACACCTCGCGGGACCGCTGGTCGAAGCTCTACTACAAGGACTCCTACCCCCGGCTCCAGCGGGTGAAGGAGCGGTGGGACCCGCTCAACGTGTTCCGGCACCGGCAGTCGGTCGAACTCCCCGCGTCGGCGGGCGGTGCCGGTCAGGGCTCCGGCTCCTCCTGAACCGGGCCGCCGGTCCTCCGGGGGGGTGGCGAACCAGCGGAACCGGCGGAAACGGCGGCCTCCGACAGCGGCCGGTCGGAGTCCCCGCACGGGGACGACCGCGGCCGGGCACACGACCGTGCGCACGGAGAGGGCCCGCCGCGTGTGCGGCGGGCCCCGCCCCCGCGGTGTCACCCCGTGCGCGCCACGGGGTGACACCGGTCGTGGATCAGCTGGTCAGCCGATGTAGGTCGGGTACGCGGGCGCGGACTCCTCCTCCGGCCGGGCCGGGTCGGGGGTCGCGGTGGGGTAGTCGGGAACCTCGGAGGAGTCCGCCGGGCACTCAGCAGAGTCGGGAATCGCGGTGGGGTAGTCGGGGACCTCGGTCGGGTACTCGGGGTCCTCGGAGGGGTAGCCGGGGACCCCGGTCGGGTAGCCGGGGACCTCAGTGGGGTAGTCGGGAACCTCGGTCGGGTAGCCGGGGACCTCAGTGGGGTAGTCGGGAACCTCGGTCGGGTAGCCGGGGACCTCAGTGGGGTAGTCGGGAACCTCGGTCGGGTAGTCGGGAACCTCGGTGGGGTACCCGGGGACCTCGGTCGGGTAGCCGGGGTCCTCAGTGGGGTAGTCGGGAACCTCGGTGGGGTACCCGGGGATCTCAGTGGGGTAGCCGGGAGTCTCGGAGGGGTCCACCGGGCACTCAGCCGAGTCGGGGGTCTCGAAGGGATACTCGGGAACCGCGGTGGGGTAGTCGGGGGTCGCGGTGGGGTAGACCGCGTCGTCGGCCCAGGCGGGAGAGCCGCCGAACAGGGCGGCGGCCGCGAAACCGGCGACGATCAGGTGGTGCTTCAGACGCATGGCAGTCCTCGTGTGTGATCCGTGTGCACGGGATACCGTCCCGCGCGGCGGTCCGGAGACGGTCGGCTCACGCGGAGATCTCGACCGGGGCGCCCATCGGCGGGTTCTCGGCCATCCAGGCGATGTCCTCGTCGGAGACCCGGACGCACCCGTGGCTGACCTCGCGGCCCAGCGCGTCCTCGTCGTTGGTGCCGCTGGCCGGGCCCGCCCGCGAGCGTCTCCAACGTCTCGGAGAACCCGCTCAGACCGAAGGCGTAGACCCCGTAGGGCCCCTCCGGATCCGGCGGCTGGAGCAGCTCGGGGAAATAGTAATGGCCCTCGGGGATGGGGGTTTCGCCCTTCCCTGTGCCGATCACTCCGGTACGCACCTCCTCGTCCCCGTCGAAGACGGTGAACGCGAAGTCGCCGGTGCCGACCTCCACGCGGTACGCCGTGGTGACCAGCGACACCTCGTCGCGCTCGACCAGGAACGTGCGTTCCACCCCGAAGTCGTTCGGACTCGCGAGGGTGTGCAACATCTCCCCGCCGCCGGGCTCGGCGTGGACGTCGATCCCGTCGCCGACGACCGTCGCGATCTCCACGCCCTCGACGCCGTTGCCCGCGGCGTCGACGGGTGCCTCCTCCGACGCCGGTTCGTCGGCCGGTCGGAGTCCCCGCGCGGGGACGACCGCGACCGGGCACGCAACCCGTGCACGCGCAGGAGGCACAGGGCCGGGGCACACGGAGGGGGCCCGCCGCGTGTGCGGCGGGCCCCGCCCCCGCGGTGTCACCCCGTGCGCGCCACGGGGTGACACCGCTCGTGGATCAGCTGGTCAGCCGGTGTAGTTCGGGTCCGCGGGCATGGGGACGGGGGCCGCGGCCTCCTCGATCTCCCGCTCGCGGTCCCGCTGCTCCTGCTCGGCCACCTCGTCCTCCTCGGCCGGGGCGGGCTCCTCAGCGGGCGGCGTGGACTCCTCCCCCGGCTGGGCCGGGTCATCGCACGGCTCGGCTCCCGCGCCGGACTCCCCGCCCGGAACCCCCTCGCCAGGCGCCCACGCACCGGACTCCTCGGCGGGCGGCGCGGACTCCGAGGAGGGGTCCACCACGCACTCGGCCGGAGCCGGGGCCGCGGAGGGGGCGATCGCGTCGTCGGCCCAGGCGGGAGAGCCGCCGAACAGGGCGGCGGTCGCGAAACCGGCGACGATCAGGTAGTTCTTCAGACGCATGGCAGTCCTCGTGTGTGGGTTCGTGTGCGCGGGATACCGTCCCGCGCGGCGGTCCGGGGCCGGTCAGTTCACGCGGAGATCTCGACCGGGGTGCCGATCGGCAGGTTCTCGGCCATCCAGGTGATGTCCTCGTTGGAGACCCGGACGCACCCGTGGCTGACCTGGCGGCCCAGCGCGTCCTCGTCGTTGGTGCCGTGCACGGCGAGCTGGCCGGGCCCGCCCGCGAACGTCTCCAACGTCTCGGAGAACCCGCTCAGGCCGAAGGCGTAGACCCCGTAGGGCCCCTCCGGGTCCGGCGGCTGGAGCAGCTCGGTGAAGTAGTAGCGGCCCTCGGGTGTGGGGGTCTCGCCCTCCCCCGTGCCGATCACTCCGGTGCGCACCTCCTCATCGCCGTCGAAGACCGTGAACGCGAAGTCGCCGGTGTCGACCTCCACGCGGTACTCCGTGGAGGTCAGCCACACGTCGTCGCTCCTCACCCAGCCCGTGCTGCCGTTCGGTCGAACCGGCAGCAGGACCTGGAGCCACTCGCCCTCGTTGCGCTCGACGAGGAACGCACGCTCCACCCCGAAGTCGTTCGGACTCGCGAGGGTGTGCAGCACCTCCTCGCCGCCGGGCTCGGCGTGGACGTCGATCCCGTCGCCGACGACCGTCGCGATCTCCACGCCCTCGACGCCGTTGCCGGAGGCGTCGACGGGCGCCTCCTCCGACGCCGGTTCGTCGGCCGTGGCGGACGAGCAGGCCGTGAGCGCTGCCAGGGCAACGGTGGCCGCGAGGGACGTCAGAGCCCGGGTGGGTCTTACGGGCATCGTTGGGCGCATGGGATTTCCGTCCGGCTTCGTTCGGGGAGGCGTCCGGCGTGCTCGCGCTCCGGACGACAACGAACACTGGCCGACGAATGTGAAGAACCCGTGTGCCCGTCGTGTGGGACCTGTGTGGTGACCTGCGGCGGCTCCACCGGCCCGCTCCGGCGCCCTCGCGCGCACGCGTACGATCGAGCCGCACCGAGGCCCGACCGGGCCGGAAGCCGATCGGAGGTCACCGTGTGCGCGCATGTGCTGGTCGCCGAGGACGACGTCAACCAGGCCGACCTGATCCGGCGCTACCTGGAGCACGAGGGGCACTTCGTCCGCGTCGTGCACGACGGGCGCGCGGCGGTCGCGGCGCACCACAGGGACCGCCCCGACCTGGTCGTCCTCGACGTGATGATGCCGGTCATGAGCGGGCTCGACGCGTGCCGGGCCCTGCGGGCGGAGTCCGACGTGGCGGTGCTGATGCTCACCGCCCGCTCCACCGAGGAGGACCTGCTCACCGGGCTCGACCTGGGCGCGGACGACTACGTCACCAAGCCCTACAGCCCGCGTGAGCTGATGGCGCGGGTGCGCACGCTGCTGCGCCGCTCGCGCAGGGACCCCGACGACGCGGACCGGGTGCTGCGCGCGGGACCGGTCGCGGTGGACCCGTCGCGCCACGCGGTGCGGGTGGACGGGACCCCGGTCACGTGCACGCCCGCCGAGTTCCAGCTGCTCGCCGCGCTCGCCGCCCAGCCGGGCCGGGTCCTGACGCGCGCCCAGCTGCTGGAGCACATCCACGGCATGAGCCGGTTCATCACCGAGCGCACCATCGACGTGCACGTGAAGAACCTGCGCCGGAAGCTGGAGCCGGATCCGCGCAGGCCGGTACGGCTGGTCACCGTGTACGGCGTGGGCTACAAGCTCGTGGGGAAGACCGATGGCCGGTCGGCGTAGGGGCGCACTGCGGCACAGCCTGCTGGCGCGCCTGCTGGCGAGTTCGGTGCTGGTGGCGGTCTGCTCGATCTTCGCGACGGCGTGGCTGGCGGTGCAGAGGACGTCGGAGTCGCTCACCGTGCAGCAGGGGGAGACCCTGGCCGTGGACACCCGCATCCACGACACGCTCGTCGCCTACGCCGCCGCCCACCCCGGCTGGGACGGCGTGGGCGAAACGGTGGGGCGCCTGTCCGAGGAGACGGGGCGGCGGATCGTCCTGACCACCGAGAACCGCGGGTTGGTCGCGGACTCGGCACAGGAGGCCCGGCCGCTTCCGCCGAGGACGACCTCGGTGGTCGATCCGCTGGCGGTGGACGTCACCCTCGCCTCCGACGTCACCGGGCGCATCGACCCCCGCGCCGTGGGGCCGTTCGCGCTGTCGGAGACGGAGCGGATCCGGGTGGCCGAGGTCGCGGAGAACACGGCCTCCTGCCTGCGCGACCTGCACGGGTTCGCGGTGGAGGTGGAGACCGGGCCCAGCGGACGCCCCGCCGTCACCGTGGCCCAGGCGAACCGGTACGCGTGGCTGGACTGCGGGCTGGAGGCGCTGGAGGAGCCGACCGACGGCGAGCGGGAGGCGCTGGACGAGCTGAACGGCCTGGTCAGGACCTGCCTGGGCGTGGAGGCCGCCGAGGACGCGGAGGCGGAGTACCGGATGGACGGGGCCCTCGGGGTTCCCGTGGCGTTCTCCGTCGGACCCGAGACGGAGCCCGGGGGTTTCGCGGCGGACCCCACGGCCCTCGCGGACGAGGCCCGCGCCCCGCGCGAGCCCTCGGCTCCCGGGGAGGAGACGGTCGCCCCCGGGGATGCGCCGGACGATCCCGGCGGCGGCGCGAACCCCGTGCCCGTGGAACCCTCCGAGGAGGTCCGGAACCCGGTCGGGGGCTCGGGCGCGCCTCCCGCCCGGGACGAACCGGCACCGGCGGAGCAGTCGCCGTGGTCCCCGCAGCCCGCGGAGGAGCAGCCCCCGGGAACGGTTCCCGAGGAGACGGGCGGCTGGGGGTCCGGGGTGCCTCCCGAGCCGCCGCGCTTCGACGCGCGCACCTCCGCGTGTCTGGACTCCGCCCGGCGCGAGCAGCTGGACCCCTACGTGGCCCCGGCGGCGCTGCTGTTCACCGACGACCCCGAGGCGGAGGCGTCGGGCGTCGTGCCGCTGACCGGCGAGGGCCTGGTTCGGGTGTTCGGCGTGGTGCTGCTGGTACTGGTGCTGACGGTGGTGGTGAGCGTGGCGGTGTCCACGCGGCTCGTCCGCCCGGTGCGCGCGCTCACCGACGCGGTGCGGCGGATGCGCGAGGGGCGGGGGGACTCTCGGGTGGAGGTGCGCGACTCCGGCGAGCTGGGCCAGCTGGCGGACGCGTTCAACGAGATGGCCGAGCACCTGGAGCGGTTGGAGAAGCAGCGCCGGGCGATGGTCAGCGACGTCTCGCACGAACTGCGGACGCCGCTGAGCAACCTGCGCGGCTGGCTGGAGGCGGCCCAGGACGGGGTCGCCGACCTGGACCGGGAGCGGATGGGGATGCTGGTCGGCGAGACGCTGCTGCTCCAGGACATCGTCGACGACCTCCAGGACCTGGCGCTGGCGGACGCGGGCAGGCTGCGGCTGTCCCCGGAGCCGGTGGACGCCGGGGCGCTCGTGGAGCAGGTGGTGGACAGCCAGCGGTTGAGGGCCGCCGGGGCCGGGCTGCGGCTGGTGGCGGAGGCCGGGGACGAGGCCGGGGGCGTGGTGGTCGTCGCCGACCGGACCCGGCTGGTGCAGGTGGTCGGGAACCTGCTGGGGAACGCCCTGCGGCACACCCCGGCGCCCGGAACGGTCACCGTCGGGGCGCGCCGTTCGGGCGGGGAGGCGGTCGTCGAGGTGGCCGACACCGGTGTGGGCATCCCGGCGCAGGACCTGCCGCACGTGTTCGACCGGTTCTGGCGGGCGGACAAGTCGCGCAACCGGCGTACGGGAGGGAGCGGGCTGGGGTTGGCCATCGTGCGCAACCTGGTGGAGCTGCACGGAGGGTCGGTGTCGGTGGAGAGCACCGTCGGTGAGGGGACGACGTTCACGGTGCGGCTGCCGCTGGAGGGACCGCGAGGGGTGGAGGGGACGAAGGAACCGGAGTGGCCGGAGGGTTCGGAGTGGCTCTCGGAGGACTGAGGGTGACCGGGCCTCCGGCCGCCGGGACCGGAAGGCGGAGCCCAGCGCGGCAGCCGGTGACGGTGGACCGTACATGGAAACGCGTGCCCGGCCGAAGGCGGCCACGCCGCGCCCGGAATGCCCTGTCTCGTCTAGGATTCGGACAGACGCGGCACCGGCCCGACCGCGCTTCCCCCTGCCCCGGGCCCGTGGAGGATGCGTGCACCAGCCCCCGAACGTCCGTGTCCCGAACGGCGGGGAGGGCTACGCCCGGTCGTACGACCGCCAGGTGACGGCCTTGGCGGTCCTCTTCGGCGTGTTCTTGGGGTCCCAGACCCTCAACGGCGGAGCGATGATCCTCTTCGACGTCTCAGAGGACGTCTCCGGAGTGTTCCGGGGGTGGGGGGAGTTCGCGGCGGTCCTGTCGACTGCGGCCGCGACCGTGGCCCTGTTCGTCCTTCCTCTCTCCCTGGTGCTCCCCCTCCTGTTCAGCCGCATACCGGTGCCGCCGAGGCGGCTTCCTCCGTGGACCACATCCGAACAGGCACGGACCGCGAGGGCGCTGGTGGACGGCGGTGTACTCAGCAACGATCCCTGGACCGACCAGACAGCCCGGGCATGGGCGGACACCCTCATCTTGAACGCGGGGCTCCTGTCCTCCCCGGCCTTGCGGCTGATCCCCGTCGCCTGCGGCGTCCTGATGCTCGCGATGAGTGCCGCCGCTTTCGCGTGGGGAGCCCGGGAAGGCGACCTGAACCAGATGGCGCTCCAGGCCAACAGCTTCGTCTTCTTCGGAGCGATCATGTTTTTGGCCCCCCTCCAGTTCCGACGGTTGGAGAGGGCACGCGGGTTCCGCGCACTCCACGAAACTGCGTACGGAAAGGTAAGCCGGTGAACGAGCAGCGCCCTCCCCTGTTCGTCCGCATCAGGGCCTACGCCCGACGCAACCCGGTCGGCTACGGGGTCGTCAACGGAATCCTCGCCGGAATCCCCTTCGGCACCATCATGGCGGTGACTCTGTGGTCCACCACCCAGATCTCTGACCCGCTCCGGTTCGTGGGGGCCGGGGTAGCCCTCGGTGTGTTCTTCGGCGCGGGCATGGGCGTGTTCACCGTGCTCATGGTGCGGGCGATGCCCGAAGAGCCCCTTCCGCCGGAAACTGACCGGGCCAGGCTGCGTGAAGCCGGGCGGCTGGTCCGCCAGGGAACCCCGGGTGCCGACCCCGTGGTCAACCAGATCGCCCGTCAGCAGGCCGAGACCGTGCTGGGGCAGCCCTACTGGCCCAAGACCATGGCCACCATCTTCGGCCTGGGCCTCGCGCTGAACCTGTGGTCGGTAACGATGAGCACCACCGGGCCCGGGTTCTGGGGCAGCGTCGTGGGCCTTGTGGTGTTCCCCCTCATGCTGTTCGTGGCGATGCCGCTCACCGCACGCCAACGCAGACGGGCCCGGGCCTTCCTCACCGCGTTGGAGGAGGACCCGGGCCCGCGCCCCGACGCCTGAGCCCTCAGCGGCCGAGCGCCCGGAACCGCCGCACGCACAGCGGGAAGAAGACCGCCGTGAGCACCAGCGGCCAGACCACCGCCATGAGCACCGCGTTCTGCGCGATCCAGCTCTCCCCGCCCCACCCCGGGTTGCCGAACAGCTCCCGGGTGGCGGCGACCGTGGACGACAGCGGGTTCCAGTCCGCGAACGCGCCCAGCCACACCGGCATGGACGCCGTCGCCACGAAGGCGTTGGACAGGAAGCCCAGCGGGAACTCCAGCATGTGCACGGCCCCGAGGGCGCCCTCGCCCCGCACGGCCAGGCCCACGTAGACGCCCACCCACACCAGCGAGAAGCGCAGCAGCAGGAGCAGCCCGATCCCGGCGGCGGCCTCACCGATGCCGCCGTTCCACTGCCACCCCACCAGCAGGCCGCACAGGACCAGCAGGACCAGGGTGATCGCCGACCGGAGCATGTCCGCCGCGCACCGGCCCACCACGACGGCCGAGGGCGCCATGGGCATGGAGCGGAACCGGTCGGTGACCCCGCGCGCGGCGTCCTGGGACACGGCGGTGACCGTCTCGCCCACCCCGAAGACCATCGCCATGGCGAACATGCCGGGCATCAGGAACTCCCGGTAGTCCCCGCCGCCGGGCACGGTCATCGCCCCGCCGAACAGGAACCCGAACATCAGCACCATGACCACGGGGAACAGCAGTCCCGCGACGAGCTGACCGGGCTGGCGCAGCCAGTGGACGACGTCGCGCCGGGCTATGGTCCACCCGTCCGCCAGCGCCCAGCGCAGCCGGTCGGCGGGGGCGGGCCCCGTGGCCCGGATCGTGGTGTCGTTCATCGGCTCTCCCCCACTCGGTCGTCGCTGTCCTCGTGCTCTCCGCGCTCGCCGTGGTCCTCGCTGTCACCGCGTTCCCCACGAACGTCGTGGCTGTCGCCGTCACCGTCGTCGCGGTCGCCTCTGTTACTGACGCCACCGCCGTTACCGACTTCACCGGCGCCCTCACGGCCACGGCGGTCCCCGTGGACATCGCGGTCGCCACGGTCTTCACGGTCCTCATGACCGCCGGTCAGGTGCAGGAACACCTCGTCCAGGGTCGGGCGGCGCAGCGCGACGTCCTCCACCTCGATCCCCTCCTCCTCCAGCGCCCTCACCACCTCGGTGAGGGCCGCGACCCGGCTGCGGACGCCGACACCGATCCGACGCGCGTCGGCCTCGACCTCGGGACGCTCTCCGGCCACCCGGCCGATGAGGGCGGCGGCCCGGTCCAGCGCGGCGGCGTCGTGGAGCACCACGTCGAGCCGGTCGCCGCCCAGGCGGGACTTGAGTTCCTCCGGCGTGCCCTCGGCGACGACGCGGCCGGAGTCGACCACCGAGATCCGGTCCGCCAGCTGGTCGGCCTCCTCCAGGTACTGGGTGGTGAGCAGCACCGTGGTGTCGCCCGCCACCAAGGCGCGGACGGCGTTCCACACCTCGTTGCGGCCCCGGGGGTCGAGTCCGACGGTGGGCTCGTCCAGGAACAGCACGGGCGGGGACAGGATCATGCTCGCGGCCAGGTCCAGGCGTCGGCGCATGCCGCCGGAGTAGGCGCTGACCGGCTTGCGTCCGGTGTCGGCCAGGCGGAAGCGTTCCAGCAGCTCGTCGGCCCGCGCGGCGGCGCGCCGGGCGCCCAGGTGGTAGAGGCGGCCGAACATCTCCAGGTTCTGCCGTCCGCTGAGCACCTCGTCCACGGCGGCGTTCTGGCCCACGAGTCCGATGCTCCGGCGGACCGCGTCCCCCTGGGAGGCCACGTCGTACCCGGCGACGCGCGCGGTGCCCTCGTCCGCGCGCAGCAGCGTGGCCAGGACGCGTACGGCGGTGGTCTTGCCAGCGCCGTTGGGGCCGAGCAGCCCGCACACGCTGCCCGCGGGCACGTCCAGGTCGAACCCGCGCAGCGCCCAGCTCTTCCCGTAGCGCTTGCCCAGACCGCGCGCGGTGATCGCGCCTCCGGTCGTGTTCACAGCGTTCCCCTCTCCACGCTTGTCGTACGCCGTACAGTACGGCCTACGATCCGGAGAACACAAGGGATTCGGAGATAATTCCGTACGGCGTACAGAATCTTTTTTTCCGGGGCGGGCACGCGGTGTCGGCTCCGTCGCGTGGCCGCTTGCGCGGGTTCAGGCGGTGGGCCGCTGATCGGCCCGGAGCAGTCGGCGGACCTCGGCCGGGACGAAGCGCAGGTGGCCGCCGGGGGTCCGCACCACGGGGATGCGCCCCTGTGCGACCCACCGGTTCACGGTCCTGGGGTTGACCCTGAACAGGTCGCCCACCTCGGCCACGGTGAGCAGGGAAACGGGCAGGTCCGCATGGGATGCGTGGGGCTTACGGGGTGTGTGGGGTGTCTTGGGCACGGTTGTCCTTCGTCGGGGGTGGAGGCGGGGCGAGAAGCAGGAGGTGAAGGGTGGAGGGCCGCGCGCCGGGGGGCTCGGGGCCGCCCGGCGCGCGACCGGTTCAGGGAGTGCGCTGCCGGGGGATGACCGGCGGCTTCTCCAGCGGTGACCTCCATACGACCGGGTGGAGGCGGTGGTGCTCCCAGGGGGTGCGGCACACGCGGACCTGTGTGCCCTGCTGGGCTCCGTAGACCTCCTCGTGCTGCCAGGTCGAGCCCAGGTAGCGGACCCTTACCCCGTGGGCGCGCGCCCAGGCGTGCAGAGCCTCCCTGCTCTCGACCTCGCGCACCTCGAACACGGTCCTGGCTTCGCGGCGCGGCTCGGGTACGGCGGTCATGGCTGACGTTCCTGGCGCTGGTCGGCCTCGCGCAGTTCGTGCGCGGCCTGGGCGGCCAGGCGGGCGAGCTTCTCCAGGGCGGCGATTCGCGCGGCGCGGCCGTGTGTACTCCAGCCCGGGGAGAGGTCGACGTGGCAGGCGGCCACGGCCAGGGAGGCGAGGGAACCGGAACCGTTGGCCTCGCGGCACAGGCGGACGTCGTCGCACGTCAGGTCCGTGACGGTGACGGCGGTGGTCGCGGACATCATCGCTGCGCCTCCCGGAGTACCTGGTGTGCGGCGGTGAGCACGATCGGAAGGGCGCCCGTGGCGACGCTGACCCATGCCGTGGGGAGCACGGTCAGGAAGGGGCGGGCGCGGCGGCTGCGATGACGATGATCGCGGCGGTAATCGCGATGAAGCGGCCGGAGGGTGAGGGGGTTCACACGCGCACCCCCTCGACGGTTCGGGCGGCCTGGATGGCCTGGGCGGTGTGGGCGGTGTGCCACTGGCGGACCACGGCGGCGAGGTCGGTGAGGTCACCGGGCGGGCGCGGTGGCGGTGCGGCCGGGGCGATGACGTGCAGGATGTCGCCCGCGAGGCGGTCGGGAGCGGGTCGCTTGTCGGCTCGTTCCTGTTCCCATGCCCGGTAGTAGGGCGGGATCAGGTCGCGTTCCACAGGGGGTTCGACGGGCTCCGGAGGAGGGGGCGACGGGTCCTGCCACTCCCAACGGCGGCGCACGGGCGGGCGGCGGCGCGGGGCTTGGGTTCGAGCGGGAGGCGGCGCGGACCGCGTGTGGCGGCCCCGGGCGGGCGGGGCTATCGCCCGCCACAGCATGACGAAGAACTGGATCAGGTAGCGCACAGGGCGCCTCCTCAGTCGGGCGCCGGATGGGTGGTCCGGCAAGGGCACTTAGGTGCCTCCATGGTGACCCATCGTCACTGAATCTGCAATATCCATCTGACATGAATAATAAGATCTAAGTGAACCCGTCGCTACATGTGGGTGGTGCGAAAAATGTCTGCTTCGCGTGCACGGAGCGTAGGATCGAAGGCCAAGAAGCCCGCCCGACCAAGGAGTCCTGCGCCGTTGCCCGCCTCCCCCACGTTGAGAAGAAAGCGCCTGTCGCGGCAGCTCGACGCGCTGCGCGAGGCGAACCATCTGACCGTGGACGCCGCCGCGAAGAAGGCGAAGGCGCTCCGTCCAGACCGGCCGTGGTCAGCCGCCAAGATCACCAGGATGGAAAACGCGGACTGGAAGAGACTCCACACCGATGACGTCCTCACGCTCCTCGACGTCTACGGGGTGACCTCCAAGGAGGAGCGCACCTCCTACGTGCGCACCGCGACGGAGGCATCCCAAACGGGCTGGTGGACCAACTACGGCGACATCTTGGGCGCAGGTCTCTACGTGGACCTGGAGACAGAGGCGATCCGTCTTCGCACCTACGAGTGCCTGTACATTCCTGGCCTGCTACAGACCGAGGAGTATGCGCGCGCCGTCATCAGCGCTGGCACCTCGGACGAACGAGAGATCGAACGCCGGGTCGAGGCGCGCATGATGCGGCAGACCTTGCTGGAGCACGGGCAGGGTCCGAGGCTGTGGGCGATCATCGACGAGGCGGCCTTTCACCGGATTCCGCCTGAGGTCGTGGACGGACAGATCCAGAAGCTCCTTGACGCACAGCTGCCGTCGCGACGGGTTCAGATCCAAGTGCTGCCCTACAGCGTCGGTCCGCATGCCGCGATGACGGGCCAGTTCGTCATCATGGACTTTCCCGCTGACCCGAGCACTCTCTACCTCGAACAGGCCATGAGCAGTTTGTTCCCCGAGGATTCAGTGGTCCTGGAACACTATGAGGGTCTGTATGACCGTGTACACGCGCAAGCGCTGTCCGTGGATGACTCGCGCCGCTTCATGCAGGAACTCATCACCAAGTAACCGCCCGGTACCGGTAGAGGACGCCGATGCTTACCCACACCCACAGCTCCACCCACCTGACCTTCCGCAAGTCGAGCTACTCCTCCGCGCAGGGCGAGAACTGTGTGGAGGTCGCGGACCTGCCCAGCGGTGCTGCGGTTCGCGACAGCCAGAACCCTGCTGAGGGACACCTGGCGTTCTCCTGCATTCAGTGGACGGCGCTCCTGGGGACTGTGCGCTCCAGCAGCCTGTAGACCGCCCACGAAGAAGGCCCCCGACGACGTGCGTCGAGGGCCTTCCCCGTGCTTATACCTAAGCACCCGCCACGGAGTGTACTCGTGTTCGCGTCCTTTCGACTAGGCACTGTTTTGTAGAAGTGGGTGTGTGGTGGGGCCTGCTCTGACAGGGTTGTGTCATGGCCGGTCGTCATGAACTCTCCGATGCCGAGTGGGCCCTGCTCGCCCCGCTCATGCCCGCCGACCCTCACAAGGGCAAGAAGTGGGCCGACCACCGCAAGGTCATCAACGGCATCCTGTTCCGCGCCCGCACCGGCATCCCCTGGCGGGACCTGCCCGAACGCTACGGCCCCTGGGAGACCGTCGCGGGCCGCCACCGCCGCTGGTCCATCGACGGCACCTGGCAGAGAATCGCCGACCGGCTGCGTATCGACGCCGACAGCGGCGAGGAACTCATCGTCGGCATCGACTCCACCACGGTGCGGGCCCACCAGCACGCCGCCGGAGCGGCGAAAAAGGGGAGATAGCGCGGGACGAACCGGACGGGGCCGAGGCCCTGGGCCGCTCCCGGGGCGGGCTGACCACCAAGGTCCACCTGCTCGCCGACTCCCGCCTGCGGCCCCTGGTGCTGGCCACCACGCCGGGCCAGCGCGGGGACAGCCCGATGTTCGAGCCGTTGATGGCCGCGTTGCGGTTGCCCCGCAGCGTGGGCAGGCCCAGGACCCGCCCGGACCGGGTCCTGGGCGACAAGGCCTACTCCAGCCGCGCCAACCGGGCCCACCTGCGTCGGCGTGGGATCAAAGCGACCATCGCCCAACCCCGCGACCAGCGCGAGCACCGCAAACGCAAAGGGTCGGCGGGCGGCAGGCCCCCGGCCTTCGACCGGGCGGCCTACCGCGACCGCAACACCGTCGAGCGGTGCATCAACCTGCTCAAGCAGAACCGGGCGGTCGCGACCCGCTATGACAAGCGGGCCGTGATCTTCGACGGGACCGTGCAGGTGGCCTCGATCCGGATCTGGCTTCGAGACCTGACCCGTTCAAAAAACAGTGCCTAGGTACCGACCCCGGGAGACGAGCCTGTACGAACGAGACACGGTCACGCCGGGTCCGTTGCCAGGCGGGTGGGCTCATCAGGCCACACCTGGTGGCTTGTGGCGGTCACGATGAGCCCGAAGTGCTCCCGTCCCGACAGCCTCATCCACCCCCAGGAGACGGAGCACCCTTGATCAGGACCATCCCCGCGTGCGCGGGGAGCAGATCCGCCGGATGGCGTTGCCCGCCCGGTCCAAGGGACCATCCCCGCGTGCGCGGGGAGCAGTCCAAGGTCCCGACGACGTTCTCGCCCTCAGCGGGACCATCCCCGCGTGCGCGGGGAGCAGTCCCAGGACGGCTTGACCCAGCCCTCCGGCCGGGGACCATCCCCGCGTGCGCGGGGAGCAGGCCTTGGCGAGGAGCGCCATGACCTGGCGGAGCGGACCATCCCCGCGTGCGCGGGGAGCAGACGAGCCGGTCGCGGGTCACGTGTGGGAGGTCGGGACCATCCCCGCGTGCGCGGGGAGCAGACAAGGGGGCCGACGCAGGCCCCGCAGGAGAGGGGACCATCCCCGCGTGCGCGGGGAGCAGGGGTACCGGATCAAGCTTCCGGCCGCCTCCGAGGGACCATCCCCGCGTGCGCGGGGAGCAGGCCCGCTCCCACCGGTCCATGTACAGACCCGGGGGACCATCCCCGCGTGCGCGGGGAGCAGCCCTCGTTGGAGGACAGCCAGTGGTGGGTTTCGGGACCATCCCCGCGTGCGCGGGGAGCAGACTCGCTGAACTGGGAACTTACCAGCGGCAAGCAGCCGAATTTCCAACTTCCCGAGAAACAGACATTCCACCCACAAAGCTAAGCCCGAGCCAACTGATGGTTCCACAGAAAGGGCTGACACGCTCATCCTGCTCAACAGGGCTGCAATCATCGGACCACCTCCTCGTCCACGCCCCTTGAAGACGAAGCAGAAAACCCCCTCAGAGCGCGACGGGGTGCTCCCAGCACTGGTCGATCGATGCGCACGTCACCCGGTAGGAAACCCGTTCGGGACCAGCCTCCAGAGTGAAAGCGCCTAGTGCGGGCAATCCCGCATCCTGTAGCCGCCGGTAGGCGTCCGCCAGCTCAACGCTCAGAGAGCGGTTGCCGCCTCCGGTCACAGTGCCGTCCGGCCACAGATATGCCCACGCCGAACCGGCGCCCAGCCACACGATCCGTCCCGGCTCGCCTTGAAAGGGACGCGACCCGGTCCCCAGGCGCACCCCAGGCAGCATGAGCATGAGTTGAGTCATCATCCCCGAACCGATGAGCTCCACTGACCCGACAGGAAAGGGGTCCAGGGGCGTGCGTGGTTGTCCGAGACCGGGGAAGGGCAGATCGCCCGAACGCTGTGTGCGGTCACGCATGAAGGCGGCCTCGCGCACGAATGCTCCCGCCGCACGCTTCCCGTCCACCATGAGAGCGGTGATCGGAGTGCTGTGCGCGGCCGGGTGAGGACTCCACGGAAGCACGAGCGAGGCACCCTGGTCTGTGGCGGCAAACCATCCTTCCGGTATCCGGGTCGCCGCGCATGTGGCGATGACCGCGTCGTAGACCTCCCCGGCGGGTGGGCCAGCAGCAGTGCGGACGATGACGCCGGTCCCGGTGAGCCGCTCTCGGGCCAGCGCGGCCACAGCAGGGTCGATCTCGATACTGGTGACCGACCCCTTCCCTCCAACCAACTGGGACAGGATCGCGGCGTTCCAACCAGTGCCGGTGCCGATTTCCAGCACCCGCATTCCCGCGCCGACTCCGGCCGCGACCATCATGTCCGCCATGACCTGAGGGGCCGACGACGATGAACTCGGTTCGTTGCGAGGACCGCTCCCGCCGTCGTTAGCTTGGGTGGTGACCGCGTCAGTGCCGTAGACGAGACGCGTCCACCGATCAGGGTCGGCGGTCCGGTACAGCGGCAGACCGGTCGCGTCGGGCCAGACCATGTCGGGGATGAAACGGTGACGAGGGTGCGCGGCGAACGCTTCACGAACCGGCTCTGGAGTGTCAAGGCGGTCCACCAGGGCTGAGTGAAGCGCGTCGAGATCCGTCACGTCTCTCCCGTTCCCTTGCAGCCGCTACACGTGACCATTTGGCGATGTGTCCATCCGCCGCCGCTACCGTCACCGTCGGACTCAATCACTACGGTGCCTTCACCTTTGCCCATTGAACACTGAGCCACGAAGCTCCCCTGCCGCGTTCAGAGGGTGGGAACCCTTCGTATGTACACGAACACGGCGGCTCGGTCAGGCGTATGGCTGAACCCGACCACAGCGTGGCCCTCCCCCCCCGAAAATTCCGAATTCTGGGGCCACCCCCGCGTGCGCGGGGAGCAGGTGGCGCGTGAGGTATTTGCAGCTCACCCCGAGGGACCATCCCCGCGTGCGCGGGGAGCAGCCCGGCGGCTACACCCAGCCCACCCTCCCCGGGGGACCATCCCCGCGTGCGCGGGGAGCAGATGCCCAGGCCCAGCTGGGAGCAGCCGGACCTGGGACCATCCCCGCGTGCGCGGGGAGCAGCAGCCGGGCGTCCCCCGAGTGGGTGAGCTGGCCGGGACCATCCCCGCGTGCGCGGGGAGCAGCTGGTGGTGCCCATGGTCATGAAGTACGTCCCGGGACCATCCCCGCGTGCGCGGGGAGCAGTCTGAGACCGTCCTGGAGATCGACCGTGCGCAGGGACCATCCCCGCGTGCGCGGGGAGCAGACTCGCTGAACTGGGAACTTACCAGCGGCAAGCAGCCGAATTTCCCACTTCCCGAGAAACAGACATTCCACCCGCAAAGCCGAGTCCTATCCAACCGATGATTCCACACAGGCCCACGCGTTCACCGTGCCGAACGGGCACACGATCAGCGAGCCGCCCAGAACCAGGAAGTCACACCCCTGCGGCACCACCGATGACGTGCGGGTGGACCCTGGGCTCCTCCCCCTCCAGGGGCAGCTCGACCACGGGCACGTACCGCCCGACCGCCTCCCCGCCGTACTCGTCGCTGTAACCGAGGGTCCCGCCGCCCGCCCGGACCTCGTGGGCGCTGTTGAGCAGCATCAGCTGGGACGCCACCTCCTCCGCGGTGGGCGGCCCGCCGTCCAGGTCCATCCCGTTGGTCATCCGCACCGCACTGGCCGCCACGGCGAACGCGTCGTGGTTGACCAGGGCGTATCCGTTGTTGAGGGCGTCGGGGTCCTCGTCCCCCACGTACTCGTGGAAGGCGCTCACGAACGACGCGTAGTGCGGCGGCGCGTTCTCGGGGACCCGCCCCGTGCTCCAGCGCGGATCGACCGACGAGGCGTAGACCAGGGTGATGTCCCCGTCGCGCAGGTAGCCCATCACCTCCTCGTCGTCCACGGCGGTCAGGCCGATCACGGAGAACAGCACCCGGAAGGGCTGGTCGGCGCAGGCCCGGCTGGCCAGGGAGGCCAGGAACTCCTTGAGGTCGGGAGCCCGCCCCGCGAAGAGCACCGTGTCGGTGTCCGAGGCGCACACGTTGAGGGTCACCGTGTGGAACAGGCCCGCGCGCGGCGGGTCCCCGACGGTCGTGCCGGTGTACTCCTGGGGGTGCCCGGTGATGTACACGCCGAGCTGGTTCTCGTAGGCCTCGCGCAGGGAGGAGACGAACAGGTCGGGTTCGTTGGCGTCGTAGACCAGGCTCGCCCGGGGCGCCTCCTCCAGGTCGTCGAGGTAGGCGCGCAGCGCCCGCACGTACTCGGTGTTGCTGGGCGCGGCGCGCATCAGGCCCGGCGTCTCGGGATGGGCCAGTCCGTCGGCGGTGACCGCGGCGGAGACCATGGGGATGCCGTGCACGTCGAGGCGTGCGGCCACGTCCCGGGTGGAGCTGACGCTCACCCCCATGCCGACGACCGCGACGAGGGGGTTCTCCTCGTCCCCGGCCATGGCCACGAGTTCGTCCACCACCGGCTCCCAGCTCTCCTGCTGTCCGCCCATGTTCGCCAGGTGGAGCTGGATCGCCGGGCTCTGGTCACCGAAGTGGGGAGTGTGGTTGGCCCGCATCTGGGCGGTGTGGGCCCCCTCCAGTGACCTGACCATGCGTATGGGGTCCATGGGGCTGACGTCGCCGAAGGTGAGCGTGCCCAGGAGGGCGATCCGCACGACGTGCCCGTCCGCCTCCTCCGCCACCCGGGCGTTCTCGCGGGCGATGTCGGCCTGCACCTCGGCGTACTCCTCGTGGTAGACGTACGACCCGTCGGTGACGCCCACACACTGCCCCTCGGACAGACGCACGCCGCTTCCGGGCCCGCCGCAGGTGAACACGTCCCAGTAGAGGGCGACCGGGACCAGCAGCAGGAGCGCCAGCGCCGGAACGGCCAGCTTCCACCACCGCCGCAGCCACCTGCGTACGAGGGAGCCCGGTCCGCCGGGCACGTGCGGGGACAGGGGCGCGTCGTGGGGGCCGGTCATGGTCGTCCCTTCTGTGGTGGTCGGTAGCTCACGCCTTGGCGCCGAACTTGGCGACCAGCCGCAGGTGCCACGCCGCCTCGTCGAAGATGTGCGCGGCTCCCTTCGGCGTCCGTCCGGCGAGGTCGTTCAGCGCCATGTGGCAGACCGAGTGCAGCGCTCCGGAGCGGAAGAGGTCGGGGTCGTTGAGGATCTGGCGGGCCGCGACGAGCTTGAGGACGGTCTCGGTCTCCTCCGCGCCCTCGGGGTCCGCGTGCCGCTGCCAGGTGTGCGTCCACGCGTCCAGGAGCGGGAACGACGGGCGGACCCGCAGGGGCGCCGCGGTGACGGCGCGCAGCAGGCGGACCCACTCCTCCCCGCCGATGTCGGGGGCCTTGAGCCAGCCCTGGAGGTGCCAGGCCACGCGGGTGAGCTGTCCCGCGCAGAGGCGGTGGTAGATCGCGCACTCGGCGGAGCGCCGGTTGTCGGACTCCCCGCTCTGGTAGTGGTCGGCGAGCCTGCGGTGGACGGCGTCCCAGTCGCCCGGGGCTCCGCTCGGGCGCCGGGCCAGGCTGCGGGACAGCAGGCGGCGCAGCACGGTGGTCGTCTCCGGGGCCGCGCGGTCCCACAGGGGGTATTCGAGGAGGCGGTCCTCCTCGACGCGTTCGGTGAGTCCGCCCGATCGGTTCAGCCACAGCCCCGCGTCGGCGTCCCTGGCGGCTGAGCAGGTGACCAGCGCCTCCCGCAGGCGCTGGTCGAGGCGGTCCGGATCGACGCCGAGGGCCGTGGCGAGCATGCCCTCCTCCACGGTCACGGCGGACTCCAGCTTGGTGACCGGGTCGACGGGGCGGTGGGCGAGCGCGGCGTGCAGGCTGGTGCCCCGGACCGCGACCCAGGCGTCGGCGAGCTGGGCGGTGGTTCCGGGGTGCCCTCCGGTGAAGTCCGCGAGGATGTCGACGATCTCGTTCGAGACGTGGCCGCTGCCCTTGGCCCGGGAGCGGGCGCGCGAGAACAGTTCGCCGACGGCGCGCCGGTCCAGCGGCTCCAGGGCCGAGAGGCGCATGTACTGCCGGGTGTCCTCGTAGAACCGCTGGAGGGGCACGCCGTCGACCGTCTCGGACGTGGTGGCGACCACGGTGAGCGGCTCCGGGAAGCCGACGCCGCCGAAGAACCCGCTCCGCGCGAAGGGCGCCGGGACCTCGGCCAGGGACCGCAGGAGCACGGGCCCCACGCCCCGGTCGGCGTTGTCCAGCAGCAGGACCGGGGTGGGCTGGTAGCCCACGCGCCTGGCCGCGTGCTGGAGGTCGGTGAACAGGGCCTCGCTCAGGAAGCGGGCCACCTTCTCCCGGTTGGAGATACGCGACACCGCGTCCACGGCGTCGGGCTCGCGCGCCTGGAGCCACAGGTGGTAGAAGGAGTCGGCCACCTGTTCCCGGGCCTGCCCGCCCTGGCCCTGGGCGCGCATCCACTCGAAGACGCGCTCCAGGACGCGGGCGCCCACGCCCGACACGGCGGCGGCCCACCGGGCGAGGTCGACGGGCAGCGGGTCGACGCCGACCAGCTCGGCGGGCGGGATGAGGTCGCCCGCCTCGCTCAGGAACCTGCTCAGCCGCCCCATGCCGCTGGGCCACACCTGGTCCACCAGGGCGGTGATCTCGGCGTGCGCCCGGTCGTTGCGGCTCCTGATGTCGCCCTCGTCGGCCGGTTCCCCGTCGGGGTCGATCTCCAGTCGGATGGTGATCAGGCTGATCCAGAGCCGGGGGAACTGGAGGCGTCCGTAGTAGCGCAGGGCGCGGGCCAGGCCCCTCTCCTGGTGGGAGGAGATCGCGGCGAAGGCGTCGGGGACGCTGGAGTGGTACCTGACGTCGGCGAGGTCGAGGTGGGCGTGGGGGACGCCGAGCCTCTCCAGTTCGCGGGCCTTGTGCAGGGCGAAGTGGGACTTGCCGTACCCCCGGGGACCGTGGACGAGCAGGATGGGGCGTCTGCGGCCCGGCGGCCCCGACCAGCCGGGGTCCACGAGTTCCTTGTAGCAGACGGCCTGCGCCTCCTGCCCGACCGGTGTCTCATGACCGTCCGGCACCTGCGCGCCATTCGCCACGACCCGTTGGCCTCCCTTTGTTCGCTCCCGTTCCGGTCCACCACCGACATATGATGCGCGCTCTCGCCGGATTTATGGCTTTAGCCGGTTTTCGTGACGCACGCGTTACAAGAATCATCCACACATGGGAATTCTGTTTCTTTTGTGAAAACTGATATTGATGTTTCTGTTGTTACTGATGAGGCTTCTAAGGGCGCGCGCAAGGGCCGGACTCCTGAGTCGTCCACAGAAGGCGGATGCGCCTTCCGGAGCGACGGCGGCCCTGTTTTCCTGAAGGAGGCAGAGCGAGAACCGCTGATCCGACGATCCGAACGGAGGGCTCCGTGACCGGGACGGCGACCGCCCCCAGCACACACGCCACCGCCCCGGGCCCGCGTTCGCGCGTGCCCGAACCCGGGACGCCGGACGCCCGCGGCCCCTGGCGCTACCTGTGGTGGCTCATCGCCTCCCAGCCGTGGAGGGTCCTGGCCGGAGCCTGCTGGGGAACCGTCTGGATGATCGGCCTCATGGCGACCCCCTACCTCCTCTCCCGCGCCGTGGACGACGGCCTGCGCGCCGGGGACCGGGGCGCCCTCCTGCTGTGGGCGGGCGCGCTGGCGGGCGCGGGGATCCTCAACGCGGCCGTGTCGATCATGCGGCACCGCACCATGACGCTCGTGCGGATGGACGCCTCCCTGCGGACCATGCGCGTGGTGGCCAGACACGCGGCCCGGCTGGGCGCGGCGCTGCCCCGGCGGCTCTCCTCCGGGGAGCTGTCCACCGTCCAGGCCCTGGACGTGGGCCGGATCGCGCAGATGCTCACCATGACCGGGCCGGGGGTCGGCTCGGTGATCGCCTACGCCTCGGTCGCCGTCCTGCTCCTGACCGTGTCCCCCCTGCTGGCGGCGGTCGTACTGGTCGGCGTGCCTCTGCTCGCCCTCACCCTGGGACCGCTGCTGCGCGGCCTGCGCGGCGGGCAGAGCGGCTACCGGGAACGGGAGGGACTGCTGACCGCCCTGGCGGGCGACATCGTGGCCGGGCTGCGCGTGCTGTCCGGCATCGGCGGCAGGGAACGGTTCGCCGCCCGGTACCGGGAGCGCTCGGCCTCGCTGCTGCGCCAGGGGTACCGGCTCGGCGCGGCCAACAGCTGGTTCGAGGCGGTCAGCTCCTGCCTGCCGGTGGTCTTCCTGGCGGCCGTCACCTGGATCGCCGCCCGGCTCGCGGTGGCCGGGGAGATCACCGTGGGGGAGGTGGTCGCCGTGTACGGCTACGTCGCCGTCCTCATCATGCCGGTGTTCTTCCTGGTGGAGGCGGCCAGCGACCTCACCCACGGCCACGTGTCGCTGGTGCGGGTGGTGCGGGTGCTGCGGTCCGGGCCCTCGCTGCTGGAGGGCGGCGGCGCGGCTCCCCCGGAGGGGCCCGCCGAACTGGTGGACCCCGGGAGCGGAACCCGGGTGCCGCCGGGGTCGATGACCGCCCTGGTGCCGCTCCGGCCCGGGGACGCGGCACCGGTGGTGGACCGTCTGGGCCGCTACACCGACTCCGACGCCACCTGGGGCGGAGTGCCGCTGCGCGACATGGACGTGGAGAGGGTGCGCGACCGCGTCCTGGTCGGCGACAACGAGGCCTACCTGTTCGCCGGTCCGCTGCGCGAGGTGGTCGCGGTGCACGGCGGCCGCACCGACGAGGAGGTCATGGAAGCACTGCGGACGGCCGGGGCGCTGGACGTGGTCTCGTCCCTGCCCGACGGGCTGGACTCGGCGGTGGAGGAGCAGGGCCGCAACCTGTCCGGCGGGCAGCGCCAGCGGGTGCGGCTGGCACGCGCGGTCCTGGCCGAGCCGGAGGTGCTGCTGCTGGTCGAGCCCACCTCGGCGGTGGACGCGCACACCGAGGCGCTGGTCGCGGCCCGGCTGCACGAGGCGCGCGAAGGGCTCACCACCGTGGTCGCGGGCACCTCGCCGCTGCTGCTGGCGCGGGCGGACCGGGTGGTGCTGCTGGATGAGGGGCGGGCGGTGGCGGTGGGCACGCACGGGGAGCTGGTCGCCACGCGGCCGGACTACCGGGCGCTGGTCCTGCGCGGAGCGGACGAGGGGAACCGGTCGTGAGTACGGAAACCGGCGGGAGCACCGGCGGCGGGCGGAGGACGCGCACCGGGGAGGAGGGACGACGGCTGCCGGTGGCGGAGCCCGCCCAGGCGCGCCGGGACGCCTGGCGGCTGGTGTCGGCCGACCGCGCGGGACTGGCCGCGACGCTCGCGCTGACCTGCCTGGCCAGTGCGGCCGGGCTGGCCGGACCCTACCTGCTGGGCCGGATCATCGACCTCCTGGAGGCCGGGCGGGCCACCATCGCGGTGGTCGACGGACTGGCCGCCGCCGTCCTGGCCTGCGCGCTGGCCCAGCTGGTGCTGACCCGGTACGCGCGGCTGGGCGCGTTCCGCTTCGCGGAGCGGGCGCTGGCGCGGCTGCGCGAGGAGTTCGTGGACCGGGCCCTGGCCCTGCCCGCCCGCGTGGTGGAGCGGTCGGGCACCGGGGACCTCACCAACCGGGCGTCCGGCGACATGGGGGTGATCGCGACGACCCTGCGCGGCGCCGTCCCCGACGTGTTCCCAGGCCTGTTGCAGATCCTCTTCCTGCTGGCGGCGGTGTTCTGGCTCAGCCCGTCCCTGGGCGTGCTGGTCCTGGTGGTCGTGCCCCCGCTCTGGTGGGCGCTGCGCTGGTACCTGCGCCGGTCGCGCGCCGCCTACCTGGCGGAGGGGGCGGCCGCCTCGACCGCCTTGGCGGGGGTGACCGCCACCGCCGAGGGCGGGCGCACCGTGGAGGCGCTGGGGCTGCGCCGGGAGCGGGTGGCCCGTACCGACCGCGACACCCTGGAGCTGTACGGGGCGCGACGCCGCACCCTGCGCCTGCGGTCGGTGCTGTTCCCCGTCGCCGACGCCGCGTTCTCCCTGCCCGCCGTGGTGGTGCTGCTCGGCGGCGGCCTGCTCCACCTGGAGGGCGGGGTGAGCCTGGGGGTGGTGGTGACCTGCTGCCTCTACATGCGGCAGATGGAGGAGCCCGCCACCGGGATCATGTACTGGGTGGAGCAGTTGCAGCGGGGCGGGGCGTCGTTCGCGCGGGTGCGCGGCGTGGGGCGGGTGGCGGCTCCGCTGGGCGCGGCCCCCGCACCCGCCGACGACCGGATCGAGGTCCGCGGCGCCCGCTACGCCTACACGGCGGGTACGGACGTCCTGCGCGGGATCGACCTGACGGTGCGGCCCGGCGAGAGGCTGGCGGTCGTGGGCCCCTCGGGGGCGGGCAAGACCACGCTGGGGCGGCTGCTGGCCGGGGTGGACGCGCCGGACTCGGGGAGCGTGCTGGTGGGCGGGGTGCCCGTGGCCGACCTGGGCCCGGAGGAGCTGCGCCGCCGCATCGTCCTGGTCAACCAGGAGCACCACGTGTTCGCGGGGACGCTGCGCGAGAACCTGGCCCTGGCCTCGGAGGAGGCCGACGACGCCGACCTGCTGTCCGCGCTGGAGGCGGTGGACGCGGACTGGCCGCGGGAGCTGCCGGAGGGGCTGGACACCCCGCTGGGCGCGGGCGGTACGGCGCTGGACGCCGCGGCGGCACAGCAGCTGGCCCTGGCCCGGGTGGTGCTGGCCGACCCGCACACGGTGGTGCTCGACGAGGCCACCTCGCTGCTGGACCCCACCACCGCCCGGGCCGCGGAGCGCTCCCTCGCGGCGGTACTGGAGGGCAGGACGGTGATCGCGATCGCGCACCGGCTGCACACCGCGCACGACGCCGACCGGGTGGCGGTGGTGGAGGACGGCCGGATCACCGAACTGGGCACCCACGACGCACTGGTGGACGCGGGAGGCGCCTACGCGGCCCTGTGGAGATCCTGGCACGGCACCGCCTGAGTCCCGGACGCGGAGGCCCTTCGCGGTCGGACGGGGCGGCTCACCCGCCCGGCAGGCGGGGCGGCGCGCCGGTGCCGGCAGGCGGTCGGGACACCGCGTCCGGGGTCGGAACGCCCGTGTCAGTCGAGGACGCTCCTTCCGGACCGGGCACGGGCGAACACCAGGCGGAAGGAGAAGAAGGCGGCCGTGAACCAGACCAGTGCCGCCAGCACCATCGCCCCCAGCGCCGCCAGGACCTGGAGGGCGGTGCCGCCGCCCTCCACCAGCCGGACCGCCTCCAGGCCGTGGGTGGCGGGCACCGCCTGGGCCACCCACCGGACCGGGGCGGGCCAGTACTCCAGCGGCACCATCGCCCCGCAGAACGCGGTGACGTAGAGGGTGGCGATGGTGCTGATGACGTTGCGCGCCTCGGAGAAGACCAGCGCGACCGACCCCAGGAGGAGGGTCATGCAGTAGCTGCTCAGCGCGGTCAGCGCCGCGACGCCCACCAGGACCGGCACCTGCCACGGTTCCCAGACCACCCCGAAGAAGGGCGGTACGGCCAGCAGGGCGATCGACGTGGTGACGGTCGCCGAGGCGGGCCACTGGAGGCTGCGGCCGAAGAAGAACAGGCCGGGCTCGACCGGGGAGGCCGCCAGCAGTCCCAGCGTTCCCTGGTGCTTGTCCCAGCAGGTCGAGGCGGTGGCCAGCATCGTCTCGGACACGCAGATGAGCACCGCGGCGCCGAGGACGACGTAGGCGGTGAACTCGGGGTCGCCGACCAGGACCCCGACCAGGCTGTAGAAGACCACCTGGGTCAGCAGTCGGACCAGCCATCCGAAGAGCCAGGTCCGCCAGGTGTAGACGAAGGACATGTCGGCGCGGGCCAGGACGGCGGCCCGGCGGACCGTGGTGGCGGCGTGCGTGATCACGGTTTCCCCTCAGATCCGGGACAGGGTTCCCTCGGCGCGGGCGCGCCGGAGGAATCGGGCGAGGGTGGCCGATCCGAAGGCCAGGGCCAGGGCGCCCAGGAGCACCACCGCGGCCAGCCGCGGCGCGACCGACTCCACCGGTCCGGGTTCGAGCGCGTCGCGCATCAGGTCCGCTCCCCAGGAGAGGTAGAGCACCCGGCTCAGGCCCTCCAGCCAGCCGGGGAAGAGCGCCACCGGGACCATCACGCCGCTGAGCAGGAACACCGGCATGGACAGGGTGTTCTGCACGATCCGGGCCCCGGGCGCGGCGATGAACAGCGCCGAGAGCGCCGTCGCCGTGGCCGCGGTGGACAGTGCGGTCGTCACGGCCGCGAGCACGAACACCACCGGGTGGTGGACCGTGACCCAGAAGCCGAAGAGCAGCCCGGCCACCCCGACGGACAGCGCGAAGGCGGGAACGGAGACCAGCATCGCGCCGCACAGGCGGCCGAAGACCAGCATCGGGACGGAGACCGGTGAGGCCACCAGGGGCTCCAGGCGGCCGTTGTCCCGGTCGTCGCTGATCATCTCCCCGGCGAACATCAGCGCCGCGGTCCACAGGGTCATCAGCGTGGGCGCGACCACCGTGTAGGAGGCCAGGTCCGCGCGGCCGGAGTACAGGACCATCGACAGGAAGACGGCGGTGAAGAAGGGCGCTCCGACCAGGGCGAAGTAGCTGTCCACGCTCCCGGCCATCCGCCGGGTCTGGAAGGAGAAGCCCAGGCCGAAGCCGAGCGCGAGGGACCTCACGTGTCCACCGCCATCCCCCGGTCCCCGACCAGGTGCAGGTAGACCTCCTCCAGGCTGGGGCGGCTGCGCGACACGTCGCCGATCCCGGCGTCCACCAGGGCGCGCAGCACGGCGAGCGTGGCGTCGGGGTGGTCGGTCTCCACGCGGATCCCGGCGCCGTCCGCCTCCCGGACCGACACCACGCCGGGCAGGGCCGCCAGCCGCTCCCGCAGGGGACCGGGCACGCCGCGGGCGTCCACCCGCTCGTAGGAGGAGACCAGGCGGCCGACGGTCTCGGGGCTCTCGGTGAGCACCAGGCCGCCCTGGTCGATGAGGGACACCCGGTCGCTGAGCGCCGCCGCCTCGGCCATGTCGTGGGTGGTCATGAGGATGGTGCGCCCGCCGCTGCGCAGTTCCGCGACCAGCGCCCGGAAGTCGCGGGCGGCCACCGGGTCCATGCCGACCGTGGGTTCGTCCAGGATGAGCACGCCGGGGTCGGAGACCAGGCCGCGCGCCAGGTGGAGGCGCTGCTTCATGCCCCGGGAGAAGGCGCCGACGCGCTCGTCCGCCCGGTCGGCCAGGCCCATCCGCTCCAGGAGTTCGTCCACCCGACCGCGCCGTCGGGCGCCCCGGAGGCCGTACACCCCGGCCCAGAAGGTGAGGTTCTGCCGGGCGGTGAGCCGGTCGTAGGCGCCCTTGTCGCCGCCGAACACGATGCCGAGGGAGTTCCTCACCCCCGCGGTGTCGGTGACCACGTCGTGGCCGAGCACCCGGACGGTGCCGGAGGTGGGCAGCAGCACGGTGGAGATGATCTTGCACAGCGTGGTCTTGCCCGCGCCGTTGGGGCCGAGCAGACCGTGCACCTCGCCCTCGGGGACCTCCAGGCTGACGCCGCGCAGCGCCTCCAGCTCCTCACCTCCCCCGCGCCGGTAGACACGTCTGAGGTTCGTGATCTCCAGAGCACCCACGTGCGCTGACCTCCGGGGGGTCGGGGGGAGGCGCGCGGAGCCGCGTACGGCGCCGACACCAGATATCTCTACGTCGAGATACCTTGTTCATCCTAGGTGACGGACCGGTCCTCGTGCGTGTCCGGTTCCGGCCACAGGGGACTTCGCGCCCCCGTGCCCCGACCGGAGGCCACGCCCGGACTGTCTCCGGCCTGCGGCACCATGGAGGCCACCGCCGCCGACCCCGAGGAGCCGCCATGTCCGACCAGCGCTGTGCCTGGGCACGGGGGTCCTCCGAGCTCATGCGGGCCTACCACGACCAGGAGTGGGGCAGGCCCTCCCGCGACGACGCGCACCTGTTCGAGATGCTCGTCCTGGAGGGCGCGCAGGCCGGGCTGTCCTGGTCCACCGTGCTCAACAAGCGGGAGAACTACCGGCGGGCCCTGGAGGGCTTCGACCGGGACCGGATCGCGGAGTACGGCCGGGAGGACACCGACCGGCTCCTCCAGGACGCCGGGATCATCCGCAACCGGCTCAAGGTGGCCTCGCTCCCCCGCAACGCCCGGGCCTTCGGGGACGTGCGCGAGGAGTACGGCACCTTCGCGGCCTACCTGTGGGGCTGGGTGGACGGAACGCCCGTGGTCAACCGCTTCACCGAACCCTCCGAGGTCCCGGTGAGCACCCCGCTGTCGGACCGGGTCAGCAAGGACCTGAGGAAGCGCGGCTTCACCTTCGTGGGCACCACCATCGTCTACTCCTACCTCCAGGCCGTGGGCGTGGTCGACGACCACCTGGTCGCCTGCCCGGCCAAGCCCGCCTGACCTCCGCCGCCGACCGCTCCGGCCGCGCCCCGGCGTCGGCTCGCTGACGGGACACCGGTGGCTCCGTGGGACACGGACGGCCCGGTGGCGGGGCGCCGGCGCCCCGCCACCGCCCCCCGTCAGTCGGCCCCGGACGCCTCCACCGGAGCGTGCCCGCGCTCGGTCCGCCACCAGCGGCCCACCCCGACCTCGCGCAGGAACGCGTGGTCGTGGCTGGCCACCAGCAGAGCGCCCCGGTAGTCCGCGAGGGCCTCGGCCAGCTGCCGCTGACTGTCCAGGTCGAGGCTGTTGGTGGGCTCGTCCAGCACCAGCAGCCGGGGCGGCTCGTCCGCGAGCAGCAGCCGGGCCAGCGCCACCCGGAACCGCTCGCCGCCGGAGAGGTCGCCCGCCCTCTGGTCCACCCGGTCCCCGCGGATGAGGAAGCGGGCCAGACCGGCCCGCACCCGGTGCGGCGTGGCGGAGGGCGCCGCCGCGCGCACGTTGTCGAGCACGCTCAGGCCGTCGTCCAGCACGTCCAGCCGCTGCGGCAGGTAGCCGATCCGGTCGGCGGCGTGCACCACCTCGGCCTGCGGGTGGCGGCCCCGGCCTACCACCGCCCGCAGCAGGGTGGTCTTTCCGGACCCGTTGGGCCCGACCAGCGCCACCCGTTCGGGCCCGCGCAGGTACAGCCGCCCGCCGCCCGGAGTGCCCAGCTCCAGGACGCCGTGCCCGGCCGGGACCTCGGTGCCGGGCAGGGTGACGCGGATGGCGTCGTCGTCGCGGACGGCGTCCTCCGCCCGGCCCAGCTCCTCCCTGGCCCCGACCAGTTTGGCCTCCTGCATGACGCGGTGCTTGCCCGCCGCCACCTGGGCGTCGCGCTTGCGCTGCTTCATGACCACGCGGGGCTCGCGCTTGGTGTCGTACATCTTCTTGCCGTAGCGCACTCGTCTGGCCAGCTTGACCTGGGCGTCGGCGAGCTGGCGCTTCTCGCGGCGCACGTCGGCCTCGGCCACGCGCACCATGCGTCGGGCCGCGTCCTGTTCGGCGGCGAGCTGCTCGGTGTAGGCGGAGTAGTTGCCGCCCCACACACGGATCCTCCCTTCCCGGAGTTCGGCGATCTGGTCGACGCGTTCCAGGAGTTCGCGGTCGTGGCTGACCACGACGAGCACCCCGTGCCAGGACGCGACCGCGTCGTGGAGCCGCTCCCGGGCGTGGCGGTCCAGGTTGTTGGTGGGCTCGTCCAGCAGGGTGACGGCGGGGCGGCGCAGCGCCAGCCCCGCGAGCGCGACCAGCACGGCCTCCCCTCCGGAGAGGGTGCCGACGGGGCGGTCCAGCGGGGCGTCCCCCGTCAGGGCGACGCCGAACCGTTCGAGCTGGGCCAGGGCGCGTTCCTCCACGTCCCAGTCCTCGCCGACGGCGGCGAAGTTCTCCTCGGTGGCCTCGCCCGCCTCGATGGCGTGCAGCGCGGCGCGGGCCCGGTCGACGCCCAGCAGTTCGGCGACGGTGCGGCCGGTGTCCAGGGTGAGCCCCTGGTCCAGGTAGCCGACGTCGCCGTCCACGGACACCGTGCCCGACGCCGGGGCCAGCCGCCCCGCGACGAGGCGGAGCAGGGTGGACTTGCCGCTGCCGTTGCGGCCGACCAGTCCGGTCCGCCCGGCGCCGAAGGCGGCGTCCAGGCCGGTCAGGACGGGCGTGCCGTCGGGCCAGGCGAAGGACAGTCCCGTGCAGACGACGGAGAAGGCGGAAGACATGCGGACCTCTCGATGGTGGTGGAGAACTGCCGGGGACCCTGGGTGCGGCGGAATCGGCCCATCGTGATCTCCTCCTTCGAGAGAACTTGATGCGACTGTTGTCGCAGTAAGGAGCATGACACGTGAAGGCGGCAAATGCAACTAGAGTTGCGTTATGACCTCTGACACGGAAACCCCGGGCGCCGCCAGACCCGGCGGCCGCACCGCGCGCAACACCGCCGCCGTACTCCAGGCCACCCTCGACGAGCTGGGCGAACACGGCTACGCCGGGCTCACCGCCGAACGCGTCGCCACCCGCTCGGGCGTGCACAAGGCCACCGTCTACCGCCGCTGGGGAGGGGTGGACGGCCTCCTGTCCGCGGCACTGGAGTGGTCCACCACCCGCGACTGGGAACCCGAGCGCACCGGCTCACTGCGCACCGACCTGCGGGCCCTCAACGCGACCGTGCTGCACGGCTTCACCGAGGCCCCCGAGGGCGCGATGTCCGCGGCCTCCGTCGCGGCCGCCTTCGCCTCCCCGCGCGTGGCCGGGGCACTGCGCGTGTTCATGGCCGACCGCCACGCGCGCGCCGCCGTCCTGGTGACCGAGGCCGTCGCCCGGGGCGAGGCCCCCGAGGGCACCGACGCCGAGGAGGTGGTGCGCTCGGCGGTCGCACCGGTCTACTACCGCCTCTTCGTCAGCCGCGAGCCCGTCACGTCCGCCGACCTGGACCTGGCCGCCCTGGTCACCGCCGAGGCCGCCGCCCGGGGCGCCTTCGTCCGCAGGTCCTGAACCCGGCGCCGCCCCAGCGCCCCGGACCGAACACGGGAGAACCCGCCGCCCGGGGCGCCTTCCTCCCGCCCCGGGTGCGGCGCCGCCCGGGGGCGCCTTCCGTACGCCCTGATCCCGACCCGGACCCGGAGCCGCCGAGGCGGGCTCGGCGTCCGGCCCGGACGGGGAAGAAAGCACAGCACCGCCCGCCAGCCCCGCACCCCCTCGGGCGCCGCGCCTCCTCTTGCACGCCTTTCCCGTACACCGTACTGTACGGTTTACGGAAACCAGGATCCCCCACTGGACGGATGGAGAGCCATGACCTTCCTCGTCGCCGGAGCCACCGGAAACGTCGGACGCCACGTCGTCGGGCAGCTGCTCGGCGCCGGACACCCCGTACGCGCGCTGACCCGCTCCCCCGGAAGGGCCCGCCTGCCCGAGGGCGCGCAGGTCGTCGGCGGCGACCTCACCGCCCCGGACACCCTCGCCCCGCACCTCGAAGGGGTCACGGGGCTGCACCTGATCACCTTCGGCGGGGACGACCACAGCCCCCTCACCTCGGCGCCGCGCCTGGTCGAACTCGCCGAGAAGGCGGGCGTGCGCCGGGTGTCGGTGCTGTGCGACTTCTACCCGGGGCCGGTGGAGGAAGCCCTGGCCGCGAGCGGTCTGGCCTGGACCCTGCTCCACCCGGTCGAGTTCATGGCCAACACCCTGGACTGGGCCGACTCCGTCCGCGCGGAGGGCGTGGTCCGCGAGGCGCGCACCGCGCCCAGCGCCCTGGTCCACGAGGCCGACATCGCCTCCGTCGCGGTCACCGCCCTCACCGAGGACGGCCACGGCGGCCGCACCTACCCCCTCACCGGCCCCGAGGCGCTGACCCCGGCGCAGCGGGTGGCCGCGCTCTCGCGCGGGATCGGCCGCGAGGTCGGGCTGGTCCGCCTCACCCTGGAGGAGGAGGCCGATCGGCTGCGCGCCCTGGGCCACGACGAGGAGTACGTGGCCTTCGGCCTCCAGCTGGTCACCGACCCGCCCGAGGTCGGCACCAGGGTCCAGGAGACCGTCGAGGAGGTGACGGGCAGGCCCGCGCGCACGTTCGCCGAGTGGGTCGGGGAGAACGCGGACGCCTTCCGCCCGGGGGCCTGACCGGGCGGGGTCCTTGACGGGTCCGGCGGCTGGGGCGGACGCCTTCCGCCCGCGGGCCCGGTCCCCGGCCCGCCACCGTCCGGCCGGGACGCTCCCGGCCGGACGCGCCCGACCTCCCGACGCTCACGCCTCCCGACGCCCCGGCCCCCGCGGCGCGCGCAGCGGGGCGTGCGCCCGTGGAACACGCCCTAGACTGGCCGGACACCGGACCGAGAGCAGGACGGCCGATGCCCACGCAGTACACCAAGAGCGGCGACCCCGCGCGCAGTCTCGCCCTGCTGTGGCGGACCCAGGAGCCTGTCAGCCGCCGCAACAAACCGGATCTGAGCGTGGACCGGATCGTGGCCGTGGCCTCGGAGATGGCCGACAGCGAAGGTCTCGCCGCGCTGTCCATGCGCAAGGTCGCCGAACGCCTGGGCGTGGGGACCATGTCCCTGTACACCTACGTCCCCGGCAAGGGCGAGCTGGTCGACCTCATGCTCGACGCCGCCTACGCCGACATGTACGCGGACGGCGAGCGCCCCGAGCACTGGCGCGAACGGCTGAGCGCGGTCGCGTACGCGAACTGGCGGCTGCTCCTGCGCCACCCCTGGATGCTCCAGACCCCGCGGGGCCGCCTCCTGGGTCCCCACCTCATCGCCAAGTACGAGTACGAGCTGTCCGCCGTGGACGGCCTGGGGCTGTCCGACGTCGAGATGGACTCCACGGTCAGCCTGGTCAACAGCTACGCGGAGGGCGCCGCCAGCCAGGCCGCGGCGGTCAGCGAGACCGAACGGGCCACGGGGATGACGGACGGCCAGTGGTGGAGCACCCACGGCCCGCTGCTCGCGGCGTTCACCCGGGACAGCGACTACCCGCTCGCCTCACGGGTGGGCAGCACGGTGGGCAGGGAGCACAGGACGGTCTACTCGTCCGACCACGAGTTCGCGTTCGGCCTCGAACGCGTCCTGGACGGCGTCCGGGTCCTGGTGGAGTCGCGCTCCGCCCGGGGCGCGGAGGGGTCCTGAGGACCGGAGCACCCGGGGTCAGGGGGTCGCGCGGCGGCCCTCCACCGGCACCGCGCGTCTGGAAGGCCGTTCTGCCCGCCTCCGGCGGCGGGCGCCGCTAGAGCACCGCGTCCCTGCCCCGGACCGGGACGAGCCCGCTCCGGAAGGCCCAGACCACCAGTTGGACGCGGTTGCGCAGTCCCCGCTTGGCCAGGACGCTGGACACGTGCGACTTGATGGTCGTCTCGGACAGGCCGAGGACCCCGGCGATCTCGGCGTTGCTGGCGCCGGTGGCGACCAGCGCGACCACGTCCTTCTCGCGGTCGGTGAACTGCTCCTTCCAGCACGAGTCCGGGTCGTCCGCCCCGACGCACACCGCCGCCTCGTAGCGGACGAACTCCTCCACGACCGTGCCGACCACGGCCGGGTCGAGCACGGTGTTCCCCTCCCGGAGTGAGCGCACGGCGTCGGTGATGACGGACATGTCGCTTCCGGTGAGGATGTAGCCGCAGGCGCCGGCCCGCAGGCAGCTGACGAGGTTGTCCCTGTCGTTGGGCACCGCCAGGGCGAGGACGCGAACGCGGGGGTCGTCCAGCTCCGAGAGCTCGTGGACCACCTCGTTCCCCCTCTCCCCCAGCGCCGCCATGTCGACGACGGCCACGTCGGGACGGAGCTGCCTCGCCCTGGCCACCGCCACTCGCAGGTCGCCGGTCGTTCCGACCACCTTGATGTCTTGCGTCGCTTCGAAGGCCGTACACAGTCCCAGCCTCACTACGTCCTGGTCACCGATAATCAGTACGCGGGTAATCAGTGGACCTGTCCCCTTTTCGTGCGAAACCTCCGGGGCGTGGGGGCGGGGGAACCCGGGGTTGTCCATTGGAAAGAAGCCAGCCGTCCTTAAATCCCCGATCCCCTACGGACAAACCCTTCGCCCGTGGCCGCATGTGGCCATCGGAGAATAAACCCGAAAAAACCGGTCACGGCCCGTGTTCGCCGATCACCGAGGTCCGAGCATTGCGCCGGGATCCTCATTTCCCCATCCCGCGGACAATCGCACCCGAGCAGGCCCGCCCTGCCCAGCGGCCTCAATCCGCAACCATTCCCTTTTCCATAAGATATCGCCGTGAGTATCGGACGGGGAATTCCCCTCTTTCTGGAATCCCGTCCCTAAAGCCCGGGCCCTCACCCGCCCCAGGCGACCGGAAGGGAGTGCACCCCGTAGACCGCGGAGCTGTCGCGCATACGAACGCTGTGCGGCGGGACGGCCAGGCGCAGGTCCGGTATCCGCCGGAACAGCGTGCCGTATCCCAGCCTCAGCTCCGTCCGGGCCAGCTGGTGGCCCAGGCAGTGGTGGGCGCCCAGGCCGAAGGCCAGGTGCATGGGGCGCTCCCGCCCCGGGTCGAGCACGTCGGGTCCGGGGAAGGCCCGCGGGTCGCGGTTGGCGGCGGACAGGGAGACCACGACCGCCTCTCCCGCCCGGACGCGCTCCCCGCGCACCTCCAGGTCCTCGCGGGCCACCCGCATCGCCCCGAACTGCATGATCGTCAGATAGCGCAGCAGCTCGTCCACCAGCCGCGTCATCGGCTTCGGGTCGGTGCCGGTGAGCGCCCCGCGCCACGGCCCGGGGTGGGTGAGCAGGGCGAACGCGCCCAGGGCGAGCATGCTCGCCGTCGTCTCGTGCCCGGCGACCAGCAGCAGGAAGGCCATCGCCGCGACCTCCTCGTCCGTCAGGTCCGGGGCGTCCAGCAACCCGCTGAGCAGATCCTCCCCCGGTTCGCGGCGCTTGCGGCGCACCAGGTCGGCCAGGAAGGCGTTGAGGTCGGCGAGCGCCGCCGAGACCCGCTCCCGGGGCTGGCCCACGTCGAAGGCGACCGCCGTGTCGCGCTGGAACCGCTCGCGCTCCCCGTAGGGCACGCCGAGCAGCTCGCAGATGACCAGTGACGGCACGGGCAGGGCGTAGTCGGTCACCAGGTCGGCGGGCGGGCCCGCCGAGAGCATGCGCTCCACGTGCTCCTCGGCGATCTCCCCGATGCGCGACTCCAGCAGGAGCATCCGCCGCCGGGTGAACTGCCCGGCCAGGCGCCTGCGGTAGCGGGTGTGCTCGGGCGCGTCCATCCGCACGAAGAAGCCGGGCGCCGCGGGAGGCGCCGGGGCCTGCCCCGGCGGCGGGACGCGGATGTCCTGCCGCGCGCTGAAGCGCTGGTCCACCAGGACGTCGCAGGCCAGTTCGTAGTCGGTCACGAGCCACCCCCGCGTCCCGTCGGGCAGGGCCAACCGGGTGATCGGCGACCTCTCGCGCAGTTCGGCGAAGCGGGGCGGCGGGTCCAGGGCGTGCTCGCGTGCGGTGGGCAGGCTCACGGGGCACGCCGACGGTGTCGGGGCGTCGGCCATGGACGTGCTCCTCTCGTCGCGGGGCCCGCGCTCACGGGCGCGCGGACGCTCCGGCGTGGGCGGCGGCCATCGCGGTGACCAGGGTCGTGTGGTAGCAGGTGCGGAAGACGTAGGCGGTGGCCCGCTCCCCCGTGCGCCCGGCCAGGACCCCGGCGTCGAAGGGCGGACCGGGCAGGGAGCCGTCGGGGCGCTGGGCCCGGGCCAGCCGGTCCCAGGCCCGCCGTTCCAGCGCGGGAGGCCCCCCTCGGACGATCCGCGCGCACAGGAGCAGTTCGGCGGCCAGGTCCAGGTGGTCCTCGTCCAGGTAGGCGCGCAGCAGGCCGTCGAGCACGCGCCCCATGCGCGCGGCGTCCCCCGGCAGCGGCCGGGCCCCGAAGTCGGTGGCGTACAGGACGGCGTGGGTGACCCCGTAGGCGTCGTACTCGCCGGTGCCGCCCGCGTGCTCGGCCACGCAGGCGTCGTAGAGCGGCGCGGTGCCGGGCAGGTCCGCGGGGGCGGCGAGCCCGGCCAGGTCGAGGATGTGGCGCAGTTCCAGTGCCAGGACCGGCGAGGCCCCCGAGCCGGGGGGCCGCGGGGGCCGCCGCTCGGCCAGGGCCCGCGCGTCGGCGAGGGGCCCGTCCATCGGACGGCCCAGGTCGGCGAGCAGCGCCGCCGTCCACAGCCGGTAGGGCGGGTTCTCACCCTCCCCGCCGGGGGCGGTCGCGGCGACCGCGTCCCGGGCCAGCTCCGCGGCGGCGCGCTCCAGCTCCGCGGCTCCGGGCGGGGCCGGGTCCGTCCGGCGCAGGAGGCGGCAGAGCATGAGCAGCTCCATGACGGTGGCCCCGGCGAAGTCGCGCGGCGGGAAGTGGTCGTCCCAGCGCGGCCCGAACCACTCCGCGTGGTCGGTGAGCCAGGCCAGGGCCGCGTCCAGGACGCCGGAGGCGGTGCTCGCGTCCGTCCGGGCCGTCGTGCCCGTCCCGCCGGTGGCGGCCATCGGTCCTCCCCGTCGCGTGCCGGGCGGGTCCCGGCGGTCCCCTCTTCCCTGCCGACGCTCCCGACCCTAGGTCGGCCCCGCTCACGGCGCTTCGGCCCGGAGGAGGAAATACGCGTCCCCCCTGCGGACCGGCCGGAGCCGTCCGGGCGACGGAACCTCCTACTTGGGGAGGAGAATGCGCGAGAATGTCCGGGAATCGCGCCGGGAAGGGCGTCGTGAAGCGGTGTGGGGCCCCGGGTCGCGGGTAGGTTGAAGCGCGCGTTCACGCAGAGCGACCATCGAGCGACACTGGAGTGGGGACGGTATGGGAGACATCGACCTGGCGCTGATCGGGGACCTGTACCGCAGGTACCGGGACCCCCTGGCGAAGGTCCGGGACGCGCAGCGCGAGTTCCTCCGCCGCACGCGCGGGCGGATGACGCCGCAGCTGGACGACCTGGAAGCGGAGATCACCTACCTTCTGCTGCGCGAGACGCGGCCGGACACGGTGATGGAGCTGGGGACCTTCCACGGCTGGTCCACCACGTGGATCCTGTCCGCGCTGCGCGACAACGGCGGGGGGACGCTGCACTCCTTCGACATCGTGGACAACGTGGTGGCGAACGTGCCCTCCGAGCTGTCCCTGGGGCGGTGGGAGTTCCACAAGGGCGACATCCGCGAGAACATGTCCCAGGTCCCCGAGGGGATCGGGTACCTGTTCGTGGACGCCGCGCACAACGGGCGGTTCGCCAGGTGGTACCTGGAGGCGCTGTTCCCGCGCGTGGCCCCGGGAACGCCGGTCAGCGTCCACGACGTCTTCCACGGCAAGCGGGCCCTGCCCTTCACCGAGGGCGCCGTGGTGCTGTCGTGGCTGCGCGAGAACGGCACGGACTTCTTCACCCCCTCCCGCAAGAAGGCCCCCGCGCCCCACACCGCCCTCCTGGAGCTGCGGGAGGACCTGGGGCTGGGCGAGCCCGTGCGCACCAGCACCGACAACCCGATGATCTACTTCCGGATGCCGGAGCACCGGGGCGCCCGAACCGGGAACTGAGGCTTCCGCGCCAGGACACGTGGCACCCGCGCCGGGCGGGGCCCCGGGCCGCGCCCGCCGGTGACACCACGGGGCGACGGGACACCCGCGCCGGGCGGGGCCGCCCGGCCTCAGACCGGCACGGGCCCCGCCCCGCTGCTCCGCCACAGGCGGGCGTAGGCGCCCCCCGACGCCGACAGCTCCCCGTGCGTGCCCGTCTCGACCACCCGGCCGCCGTCGAGCACCGCGATCCGGTCCGCGCGGGCGGCCGTCGCCAGGCTGTGGGTGACCACGAAGGTCGTCCTCCCCCGGGACAGGCGGTCCATCGCCGTCAGCACGGCGCGCTCGGTGCCCGGGTCCAGCCCCGCGGAGGGCTCGTCCAGCAGCAGCACGTCGGGGTCCACCAGCTGCGCCCGCGCCAGCGCGACGAGCTGTCGCTGCCCGGTGGACAGGCCGCGCCCGCGCTCGCCGACCGGATGGCGCATCCCCCAGGGCAGGGCCGCCACGGCGTCCAGGGCGCCGACCGCGCGCACGGCCTCCTCCACCTCACGGTCACTGGCCCCGGGGCGTCCGTAGCGCACGTTGTCGGCGACTGTCCCGGTGAACAGGTGGGGCTCCTGGGGGACCACCCCGAGTCTGCGCCGGTGCTCGGCCGGGTCGAGGTCGCGCACGTCCGTCCCGTCCACCAGGACCGCGCCCCGGTCGGGGTCGTGGAAGCGGGCGATGAGCCTGACCACGGTGGACTTCCCGGCGCCGGTCTCGCCGACCAGCGCCACGGTCTCGCCCGGGTCGGCGGACAGGGTGACGTCGGCCAGGGCGGGCCCGCCCGCGCCGGGGTAGGCGAAGCCGACCCCCTCCAGGCGCACGCGGCCGCCGCCCCGCCGGACCGGTGCGGGGACCGCGCGCCGGGAGGCCGCGGCGGTGGGCGGCGTGCGCAGCAGTCCGCCGATGCGGTCCACGCCCACGCGCGCCTGCTGGTAGCTGTCGAAGACCACCGACAGCTGCTGGAACGGGGCGTAGAACATCCCCAGGTAGAGCAGGAACGCGGTCAGGACGCCCACCGACAGGGTGCCCTCCGCCACCCGGTACGCGCCCGCCCCGAGGACGGCGGCGGTGGACACGTCCCCGAGCAGGGTGACGAACGGGAAGTACAGGGCGATGTGGCGCTGGGCGGTCAGCCGGGTCCTGCGGTAGCGGTCGGACAGGGCGGCGAAGCGCTCGCTCGCGCCGTCCTCGGCCCCGGCCGCCTGGGACTCGCGCGCCCCCGCCACCTGTTCCTGGAGGTCGGCGTTGACCTCCCCGATCCGTTCCCGGGACAGGTGGTAGGCCAGCGACACGCAGCGGCGGAAGTACAGGGTCGCGGCGAGCAGCACCGGCAGGACCGCCAGGGCGACCAGGGCCAGGCCCGGGTCCAGCACCAGCATCGCCACGACCATCCCCAGCACGGTGGCGCCGTTGACCACGACGATGGTCAGCCCGCTCTCCACGAACGTGGACAGCGCGGTGACGTCGGTGGTCATGCGGGTCATGGTCCCGCCGCCGCGCTCGCGCTCGTGGAAGTCCACGCCGAGCCGGTGCAGGTGCCGGAAGACGCGCAGGCGCAGGGCGTACAGGGCGCTCTCCCCGGTCCGGGTGACCACGCGGGGCTGGAGGGCCAGGATCCACCAGTTGACCGCCACCAGGGCCAGGGCCGCCGCGCCCACGGCCGCGACCACGCCCGCGTCGCCGGGGGCGACGCCCCGGTCCAGGCCCCAGCGCAGCACCACGGGCAGGGCGGTGGTGGCCAGGGCGTCGGCCAGGACCAGCAGGACGGCGAGGGTCAGCAGGGCCCGGACGGGGGCCAGCACCCGGCGGACGCCGAAGCGCGCTCCGGGCTCCTCCGGCGGCGTGCGGCCCAGGCGCTCGGCGGGGCGGTCGTCGGCGGCGGGCAGCGCGGCCTCGTCGGGGTCGGTCGCCTCCGGCACGGGTTCGGGCCACAGGGGGGAGCCGCCGCCCTCGGGGGCCGGGGCCGGTTCCTCGACGCCGCCCCCGTCCCCGGCGCACAGCCGCGCGAAGAGCGGACAGCGCCGGGTCAGTTCCGCCTCGGTGCCCACGTCCACCACCCGGCCCCCGTCGAGCACCGCGATCCGGTCGGCGAGGGCGAGGGTGGACCTGCGGTGGGCCACGAGCAGGACGGTGCGGTCGGCGGTGACGTCGGCGAGCGTGGCGACCATGGCGGCCTCGGTGGCGGCGTCCACGGCCGAGGTGGCGTCGTCCAGCACCAGGACGCGGGGGTCGCCCAGGAGCGTGCGGGCCAGGGCCACGCGCTGGCGCTGGCCGCCGGACAGGGTCAGGCCGCGCTCTCCCACGGGGGTGTCGTAGCCGTCGGGGAGCGCGCGGACGAACTCGTCGGCCCCGGCGGCGCGGGCCGCCGCGCGGACCTGCTCGCGGGTGGCGTGCGGGCGTCCGTACGCGATGTTGTCGGCGACCGAGCCGGAGAACAGGAACGGCTCCTCGAAGGCCACGCCGACCGCGGCGCGCAGCGAGCGCAGGCGCAGCGAGCGCACGTCCACCGCGCCGCCGGGCGGGCCGATCCGCACGGCGCCGCCGGTGGTGTCGTAGAAGCGCGGCAGCAGCAGCGAGACGGTGGACTTGCCCGACCCGGAGGGGCCGACCAGCGCCAGGGTCTCGCCCGGGCGCACGCTCAGGGACAGCCCGTCGAGCACGGTGGAGTCGCGGGTGTAGCCGAAGCGCACGCCGTCCAGCTCCACGCCGACCGGCCCCTCGGGCACGTCGGCGGCGTCGGGCGCGTCGGTGACGTCGGGGCGGGAGTCGGCGAGGTCGAACACGCGCAGGGCCGCGGGCCGCACGAGCTGGGCGCTCATGACCAGGTTGGACAGGGACGCCGACGGCGCGGTGAGGGTGACCATGTACCCGGAGAAGGCGACGAGGGCGCCCAGGGACACCTCGCCGCGCGCGACCAGCCACGCGCCCACCACCAGCACGGCGGCCTGGCCGAGGTAGGGCAGCACGCCGAGGGTGGCGCTGGGAGCCGCCTGCATGCGGGCCACGCGCATGCGCTCGCCGAACAGGCGGGCGGCGAGGTCGGCCAGGCGCCGGGTCTCGCGCTCCTCCTGTCCGAAGGCCTTGACGACGCGGACGCCGGTCACGGTCTCCTCGACGTGCTGGGCGATCTCGGCGGTGCGGCGCTGCACGGCCATGGTCGCGGGCGGCATGCGCCTGCTCACGCGCGCCGTCACCACGACGAAGGAGACCACGACGGCCGCGGCCACGACGGTGAGCGCGGGGGAGAGCCACAGCATCGCGGAGAAGGCGAACACGATGAGCACGAGGCCGCCCAGGGCCTGCGGCGCGGTGGCCAGCAGCCCCTGGACCAGTTGCAGGTCGGTGCCCGCGCGCGACATCACCTGACCGGTGCGCAGGGTGTCCTGTTTGCCGCCGTCGAGCCGCTGGACCGAGTCGAACACGGCCGTGCGCAGGTCGTGCTGGACTCCCAGGGCCAGCTTGCCGGACAGGAACTGGCGGGCGAACGCCCCGGCGAACTGGAGCGCGGCGGCTCCCAGCAGGGCGAGCCCGAGCACGCCGATCCGGTCCGTGCGCCCCTGGACCGCGTCGTCCACGGCGATCTGGGCGGCCAGCGGCGCCAGCGCGGTCAGCCCGGTCCCCAGGACGGCCGCCGCGGCCACCCCCGCGGCCAGCCCCGGGTGGCGGCGGCAGGCGGACAGCAGCCGCAGGACCCAGTGGCGGCCCCGGGCGGCGGGCGCTCCGGTCGGCGGGGAGGCGGGCATCAGACCTCCGGTGTGACGGGGCGCGCCAGGACGAGCTGCTCCCACGCGGGCCGCGTCCCGGTGGCCGCGTACAGCAGTGCCAGGGCCACGCCCGCGTCCCCTTCGAGGAAGGAGGCGTCGCGGATCATCCCGGCGGGGTTGAAGTAGGTCAGCGGCCCCTCGGCGCGCCGCTCGGCGAGCCAGCCGGTCCAGCGCCGGACGCACTCCAGCCCCTCGGGCAGGCCGTGGTCGTCGTGGGCGCGGCGGCCGAACCAGACCAGTCCGGCGGCACCGTGGCACACGCACCCGTCCGTGATCCCGCAGTCCCGCTCGGGCCGGGTGGCGACCGCCGAAGCGGTGGCGCGGGCCAGGGCGGCGTCGCGCGGGTCCCCGGTGACCCCGGCGGCCGCGGTCAGGGCCAGGGCGATACCGGGGTCTCCCGAGCACCAGGTGGCGCGGGCGGGCGTGTAGCGCGTCTCGACGCGGTGCGGGAAGACGGCGTGGGAGAAGTCGCCGCGCTGGGCGCGCAGCCAGCGCACGGAGTCGTCGAGCAGCGGGCGTGCGCGCGGGGCGGCGGCCGTCCCGGCGGCCGAGGCGAGGTAGGACACCAGTCCGGCGGTGCCGTGGGCGGCGCCGAGCACCCGGCAGCCCGCGGACTGGTCGGCGCGGCGCGCCGGGGAGTCGCCCAGGCGCAGGAACAGGCCGTCGCCGTCGCGTTCGGCGCGCTCCTCGACCACGTCCAGGACGCCGGAGGTGGCCTTGTCGCGGAACCCGGCGTCGGGGTGGGCCAGGGCGTAGGCGCCCAGGCCCAGCACGCCCATGGGCAGATCGACCTCGCCCTCGGCGGGGTAGTCGGCGATCCACCGCAGGACGGCGTCGTCCACGGCGCCCAGTCCGGACGGCTCGGTGCCGCGCTCCCGGGCGAGCCGGAGCGCGGTCCACCCGGCCTGGGCGGCGCCCCGGTAGAGCCAGGGGCCGGTGCCGCCGCCGGAGCGCAGCAGGCCCATCGCCTCGTGGAAGGCGTCCTCCGCGCGGTGGTCCTCGCCGAGGGCGCGGGTGAACTCCATCCGGGCCACGGCCTGGTCCAGCAGCAGCGGGAACGTGGGGTTCTCGCGCACCTGGGCGTCCATGTCGTCCAGGAACCGTCGCGCCAGGTCCAGTGTGTCCGCGTCGTTCATCGTTTCCTGCCCTCCAGTGCGTGCAGACGGCGCAGGTGGCGCCGGGCGAGTTCGTGCGCCAGGTACTCCATGCGCACCGCGTCGAAGGCGAAGGTCCGGTTCAGGTGCAGGTGCAGCGCCGACCCGAACACCGACCACCGGCCGCGGGTCCCGGTCCCGGGCGCCAGCGCGGCGGCCAGCGCGCCCAGGGCCTTGGCCACGTCCTCGTCGGGGCGGACCCCCTCCACGTGGGCGCGCAGGGCGGCCTCGTGCGCGCGGGCGAACTTGCCGAGGCGGTTGCCCTCGCGGGTGGGGGCCACGTCCAGGCCGCCCTGGCACGCGCGCAGGAACTCCTCGCGCTCGTCGAAGGCGGCGAACAGCTCGGTGCACCAGTGGGTGACGTCGGCGACCGCCCGGTAGAGGCGGTCGGACTCGTCGGCCAGCTCCGGCAGCGCGGCGGCGACGCGGTCGCTGGAGGCGGTGAACAGCCCCTCGGCCGCCCGCAGGCCCTCGGTGCCGCCGTAGCGCGCCACCTCGGGCACGTACTCGTCCAGGACGACCCTGCTGACCAGGCCCTCGGCGGCCAGCCGGGCTCCGAGGGCGTCCACGGCGGTCAGCACGCCGGGCCGTGCGGCGGGTTCGGCCGGGCGGACCCGCACCCGCACGTGGTAGCCGTCCCCGTCCTGGTAGCGGAGGAAGAACCACTGGTCGGCCTCCCCCGCGGCGCGCAGGTCCGAGGAGAGCCGGTGGGCGCGCGCCACCACCTGGTCGGCGGTGGCGTGCCCGCAGTACAGGCGGGCGTAGACCCAGGCCCGGCCGTGGCCGCGGTCCAGGAGGGCCGTCCCCGCGCCGGTGCCGGGCGGTTCGCGCAGGACGGGTCCGGTGGGCACGACCACCTCGGCGACGTGGCCCCCGCCGGGGCCGCGCACGGCGGGCGCCTCGGCCTGGGGCATCTCCACGAAGGCGGTGTCGCGGTCGCCGGTGCGCGCCAGGGCGGCGCGCACCGAGGCGTCCTCGCGCAGGTCCACGGGGAGCACGTGGTCGTACTCGCCGGTGCCCACCCAGGTGCGCCCGCCCAGGCCGGGCAGGCGGTCGCGCAGCGCGGCGGCCGGGGAGGGCGCGGACAGGACCGCGGCGACGTCCCCGGGGCGCAGCAGCCAGCGCTCGGGGGCGACCACGACCCGGCCGCAGGTGACGCGGGGCAGGTGGGGCAGACGGGCCAGCGGTCCCCACGACCAGCCCGCTCCCCCGGACGTGGCCAGGTGGCCCAGCACCGCGTAGACCGGGTCCAGGCCGTGGAAGTCGACGTTGTGGGCGGTGTTGAGCTCCACGAGGACGGGTCGGCCGGTGCGGGCGTCGCGCAGGCGGAAGCCGTCCGGGCACAGGCGCAGGAGCAGCCGGTCCAGGTGCAGGGTGCCCGCGTGGGCGCCGGTCAGGGCGATGGTCTCGTCCAGCACGCGGGGGCGCACCAGGACGTTGCCGATGCGTCCGCCCGGGTGGTAGACGAGTTCGGCGTGGAGGGGGTTCCGCTCGGGGTCCGCGGCGCCGTGCCGCCCGCGGGCGCGGTCGACCTGCTCCCGGACGCGGTCGGCGACGGCGGGGCGGTGGAGGCCGAACCGGGCCGCCAGGGCGTGGGGGGCGCGGCCGACCCCGCCGACGAGCATGCTGTGCGGTCCGTCGTGGGAGGAGGGGTCGGCGTCGCCGAGCAGGACGGCCAGCAGCGCGCGGGAGCCGTCGGTGTCGGCCTCGGGCAGGTGGGCGATGTCCACGGAGCCGCCGTCGAGGTGGCCGCCGTCGGCGGTCCAGCGTCCGAGCAGGTCGAGCAGCTCGGGGTTGACGGTGGGTTCGGCGGGGCGGGAGCCGGTGCGCAGGCCCGCCCTGGCGGCGAGTTCGGAGGCGCCGCGCTGGGCGGGCCGCAGCACGCCCGACTCCAGGTCCAGCGCGCTCAGCAGCGGCACCTCGGCGTCCTCGAAGCGCTGGGCGAAGGCGGCGCGGAAGGAGGCCATGTCGAAGCCGGGTCCGCCGCCGGGGGAGGAGAGGGCGGCGAGGCGGCGCACGGCGGAGCGCAGGTCGGCGACGGTGCGCCGGTCCAGGCTGGCGGCGCGCATGGCGAGTTCGGGGTGCAGGTCGAAGCGTTCGGCGTACCCGGTCCGGGCCAGGGCGGGCGCGTGGTGGGCGGCGCGGTCCCAGGCGGTGTCGAGACGGTCGCGCAGCCCCGGCTCGAAGGGGCGCTCCCCGGCGGCGTCGGCCAGCAGGACGCGCACGGCGGCGGCCCGGTCGCGGTCGCCGACGGCGTCCAGGAGGCGCACGGCCCGGTCGGCGGGCTCGTCGCCGGGGGCGATCAGGCCGTCGGAGGGCTGGAGCAGACCCCTGTCCCGCAGTCCGCGCACGAAGGCGCGCAGGCGGTCGGGCTCCACGCCGGGCAGCCGCTCGGCGAGCGCGTCGGCGAGGTCGGCTGTGCTCATCTCGGCTCCGCCGAGGACCTCCAGGGCGGTGTCGATGGCCTCGGTGCGCCGCACGCTCACCACGGCCGCGGTGGCGTCGCCCGGGGCGGCGAAGCGCACGGCGGAGGGGCCGACCCCGGCCAGGGGGTTGAGCCTCAGGGGGACGTGGTCGGGGTCGGCGTCGGCGAGGGCGTCGGCGACCGTCTCCTCCAGGGCGCGCACGTCCACGCGCACCCGCACGCGGTGCCGGTCGCGCCGGTCGGCCTCCAGGTCGCGGCGGTCCCCGACCGACAGCGGCGCGGTTCCGGCGAACAGCCCGTAGGGGGTGGCGCGACCGCCCATGCGCGCGAGATAGCGCAGCAGGGTGGCGCGGGCGCGCTCCTCGGAGGCGGACGCGGTGCGCAGGTGGGGGTCGGCGGCCAGGTCGACGGCCATGGCTGCGACGGGGTCGTGGACGTCGCCCGCGGCGACCATGCGGGCGGACTCCTCGACGCTGAGCAGGGGGACGCGGACCAGGCCGAAGTCCGGCCCGCTCACCGGGCACCGCTCCCCGTGGCGGCGGTCGCGGAGGGGTCGGCTCCGACGGCGTGCGCGGTGTCGCCGGCGGGTACGGCGCTCCCGGCGGGGGCGGCTCCGACGGGAGGGGCCGCGCGGCGGCGCACGGCGGCGAAGACCTCCTCCACGGCGCGCAGGTGGTCCTCCGGGTCGCTGGACAGCTCGGTGACGACCGCCTCGTCGGCGCCGGTGATGGCCAGGACGCGGTGGACCGCTTCGGCGCACTGGTCGGCCGTGCCCGCGCAGTTGACCCGCACGCCCTGGCGCAGGCTGTCGGCGCGCGCCGTGGCGGGGTCGTCGTTGGCGACCAGGGCCAGGGCCACGGCCGTGCGCCCGCCGGGGCGGGCCGCGCGGTAGGCCCTGAGCGTGCTGACGCAGGCGTCCACGTCGGTGTTGAAGAACAGGGCGTGGCAGTAGTGGGTGCCGGTCCTGGCCGCGATCTCCGCGGAGCGGTTCCCGGCGCCGTGCGACCAGAGCTGGAACCCGGTGTCCACCGGATCGACCCACTCCGCGCCCCCGCGCAGGAGGGAGACGGTCGCGTCGATGACGGCGCCGACGTCCTCGCCGCGCTCGCGCAGGTGGGCCAGGTCCTCGGCCGCTCCCCCGCTCACGTCGCCCCGGCCGAACCCGACGTCGAGGCGGTCGGGACAGAAGTGCGCGGCGGCGGCGACGTCCTCGGCGGTCAGGTGGGGGTCGCGGATCCTGGACAGCGTGACGGCGGTGCCCACGCGCACGCGCCGGGTGTGGCTGCCCAGGACGGCGGCCAGCAGCAGCGGGTTGGTGCTGGGCACGCCGGAGGCGTGGTGCTCGGGCAGCCAGACGCGGCTGTAGCCCAGCCGCTCGGCGAGCAGGGCCGAGGCGAAGGCGGTGTCGCGCTTGTCCCGGACGGGTCGGCCCTCGGTCAGGTCGAGGTACTCCAGCAGGCCCAGCGGCGGCGCGGCGTCCAGCGGCGTCTCCTCGCGGTCCTGCGCTGTGTCGTCGTGCATGGGGGACTGCCTCCTCGGCCGGAGTCCGCGCCCGCGGCGCCGCGCTCGCGGAAGGTACGGAAAACACCTGTGGATGCGCCGCGGGGCGGCGGTCGCCGGGCGACCGCCGCCCCGGGCGTGGTCGTGCCGGGCCGCGGTGGATCAGGGACGGGGTTCCACCGTTACGGACGGCCGAGTGCCGCCCACGGCCTCTGTGGGGACTGCGGGTCCACCCCCTAGCAGGAGATGGTGTTGGCGCTCGGGCAGGGGGTGCCCCAGCAGGTGGTGCCGAAGGTGATCGGGCCGGGGGCCTCGGCGCCGCTGTTCTCGACGGACTGGCCCGAGCCCGGGGTCTCGAAGGTCTCGGCGTCGACGTCGAGGTTGATCTCGGGGCGGCTGCTGGCGGAAGTGGCCATGGGGAATGCCTTTCACGACTCATGGCGACCGTTTTGTCGGTAACGCCTGGTGTGAAATACACATTAGGCTCCGTCCGCGCCGCGGTCTTCATTCACGCGGACCATTTTCCCTTCCTCCTTCGGGGCGAATTCACGGCCCCCCGAGGGACGACCCCCCGTCCCCGGGGGCGGGGGTCGCGCAAAGGAGGCGCCCACCCGAAGGAGGAGCGCGAATGCCCGCGTTCCGGGAAACGGACCCGCTTCCACCTGCGTTTCTCCCTGACCCACCCGACACGACGGCTGCGGCGCGGTCGCCCGTGGCCGGGACCGCGCCGCCCCGTGCCTCCACCCCGGGGAGGAGACGCGCCGACCCGAGACCAGGGCCCCGGATAACAGCAAAAAGCCATGCGAATACCCCGAAAAAGGGAAAACCCCGGCCGCCGAGACGGCGGCCGGGGCGCCCGGCACCGCGTCAGAGGACGCCCTTGTGCCGTTCCTTGACGAACTCGGTGATCGAGGAGACCACGTAGTCGATCATCTCGTCCGTGAGCCCGGGGTAGACCCCGGTCCAGAAGGTCCGCTCCGTGGCGATGTCGCTGTTCTCCAGGTCTCCGGACACGCGGTGCGGCCGGTCCAGGTAGGCGGGGTGCCGGGTCAGGTTGCCCGCGAAGAGCAGGCGGGTGCCGATCCGCCGGGACTCCAGGAAGTGGACCAGCTCGGCCCGGTCGAACGGCGCCCCGGGGTCCACGGTGACCACGAAGCCGAACCAGCTCGGATCGCTGTTGGGCGTGGCCTCCGGCAGGATCAGGCCCGGAAGCCCGTCCAGGCCCTCCCGCATCCGGCGCCAGTTGCGGCGCCGGGCCTCGCCGAAGGAGTCGAGCTTGTCGAGCTGGCTCAGCCCGAGCGCCGCCTGGAGGTCGGTCCCCTTCAGGTTGTAGCCCACGTGGGAGAACGTGTACTTGTGGTCGTAGCCGGGGGGCAGGGTCCCGAGCTGGTAGCTGAAGCGCTTGCGGCAGGTGTCGCTCTCACCGGGCTCGCACCAGCAGTCCCGCCCCCAGTCGCGCATGGACTCCACCACACGGGCCAGCATGAGGTTGGACGTGAGCACGCAGCCGCCCTCGCCCATGGTGAGGTGGTGCGCCGGGTAGAAGCTGACCGTCGACAGGTCGCCGAAGGAGCCCGTCACCTGCCCGTCGTAGAGGGAGCCCACGGCGTCGCAGTTGTCCTCGATCAGGAACAGGTCGCGCTCCTCGGCCAGGCGCGCCATCTCCCGCGCCTCGAACGGGTTGCCCAGCGCGTGGGCGACCATGATCGCCCGGGTGCGGGGGCCGATGGCCCGTTCCACCCTTTCGACCGTGGTGTTGTACGTGCGCAGCTCGATGTCCACGAACACGGGTACGAGCCCGTTCTGGAGGATCGGGTTGACGGTCGTCGGGAACCCGGCGGCGACCGTGACGACCTCGTCGCCGGGGCGCAGCCGCTGGTCCTCCAGCAGGTGCGAGGTCAGGGAGGACAGCGCGAGCAGGTTGGCCGAGGAGCCGGAGTTCGTGAGGTGGGCCTTGCGCCTTCCGAGCCTGCGGGCGAACGCGGACTCGAAGCGGCGTGCGCTGGGGCCCGCCGCGATGCGCATGTCGAGGGCGGCCGCGACCAGGGCCACCCTGTCCTCCTCGTCCAGGACCGCCCCGGAGGGCCAGATCTCCGTCACCCCCGGAACGAACTCGCGTTCGGTGCGGGTGGACCGGTGGTGCTCACGGACCGCATCGAGAACCGCCGCCGCCTCGTCACTCGTCGCCATACGTGGTACTTCCCTCCTGGGCTCGCGGCCCGGACGGGAGCGGACCCCTCCGGCCGCTTCCGCGGACACCGGACCCTCCCGGCCTCCGGGCCCGGGTACAGCGCCGAAAGAATAGGGGAAGCGCCGTGCGGCACCACCCCCGTCAGGAGGGGGTCCGCCCTCCGGCACGGACGGCGGCGCCCCCGCCCGCCGCGGCTCTGGCAGTATGGCCGCGCCGAGTCCGTGGCCGGCTGCCGCCGCCACCGGTGTCTCGGCAGCGGTCGACACGAGGGAGGTCGTGTGTCCTCGACGCTCGGGGGTACGGGAGCGCCGGTACGGCTCGGACTGGTCGGCTGCGCCGACATCGCCTGGAGGCGCGTTCTGCCCGCCGTGGCGGTGACGCCCTCGGTGGAGCTCGTCGCCGTGGCCAGCCGCGACCCCGCCAAGGCGCGCGGGTTCGCCGAGCGCTTCGGCTGCGAGGCCGTCACCGGCTACGCCGACCTGCTCGCGCGTCCGGACCTGGACGCCGTGTACATGCCGCTCCCGGTGGGGCTGCGGCACGAATGGGTGGGCCGGGCCCTGGAGGCCGGGCTCCACGTCCTGTCCGAGAAGCCCCTGACCGTCGGCGAGCGGACCTCGGCCGAGCTGGTCGCCGAGGCCGGTCGGCGCGGCCTGACCGTCATGGAGAACTTCGCCTTCCGGCACCACTCCCAGCACCACGAGCTGAGGCGGCTGCTGGAACGCGGCGCGGTGGGGCGCACGCGCGCGCTGATGTGCGAGTTCGGCGTGCCGGCGCGCGCTCCGGGGGACATCAGGCACGACCCGGCGCTGGGCGGCGGAGCGCTGCTCGACGTGGGCGTGTACCCGCTGGGCCTGGCCCAGTTCCTGTTGGGCGACGACCTCCGCGTGCGCGGCGGCTTCCTGGACCACGCGCCGGACACGGGGGTGGACGCGCGGGGTTCGGTGCTGCTCTCGGGTCCGGGCGGGGTCGCGGTGCAGCTCGGATTCGGCTTCGGGATGCACTACCGCAACACCTACACCGTCTGGGGGGAGAAGGGGACCCTGCGGCTGGACCGGGCCTTCACACCTCCCGAGACGCTGCGCCCCACCCTGGAGCTGCGCACGGACGAGGGGACCGAGAACCTGTCCCTGGAGGCCGACCACCAGTTCCGCAACCTGTTGACGGCGTTCGCGGACGGTGTGCGGGGGCGGGCCGCCGTGGACGCGGCGCCGGTCCTGGCCCTCGCCGGCCTGGTCGAACGCGTCCGCGAGGCCGCCGCCCACTCCCCGGTCTGAGCGCGTGCGCGCCGGGCGTCAGCCCCTCGCCCGGCGGACGAGCGCGTCGGCGAGGTCGGACGGCGAGGGCATCGCGCGCATCGCGTCGCGCACGCGCGCGGTGCCCCGGGCCAGGGCCGGGTCCTCCAGAAGCCGGGAGACCGCCGTGCTGACGTCCCCGGCGGTCATGGTCCGGTGGGGGACGGAGACAGCCGCGTCCTGCGCGGCGAGCATGTCGGCGAGCATCGGATCGTCGAACCAGCTGGGGACGATGACCTGCGGCACCCCCGCGTCCAGTCCCGTGAGCACGGTCCCCCACCCCCCGTGGTCGACCATGGCGGCGCAGGTGGGGGCCAGGGCGTGCAGGGGCACGTACTCGACCAGGCGGGCGTTGCCGGGGACGGTGCCGAGCTTGGCCTGTTCGCGGGCGGGCAGGGTGGCCACGACCTCCACGTCCAGCTCGGCCAGACCCTCCAGGAGGTCCCGGAACACGTCCCCGCCCCGGTCCTGACCCATGAGGGTGGTGCCCAGGGTGACGCAGACGCGGGGGCGGGCGGGGGGTGTGCGCAGCCAATCGGGGACGACGGCGCGTCCGTTGTAGGGCACGTAGCGCACCGGCAGGTACTCCAGGTGCGGGGGCGTGTCCACCCTGAGGGGGGAGGGCACCTGCTCGATGGTGGCCTGGCCGTGGACCAGGGTCTCGGAGAAGTCCACGCCGTACCGGGCGGCCCTGGCCCCCAGCCACGCGGCCAGGGGGTCCTCGCGCTCGGAGGCGGGCCGCTCGCCCATCCGCGCCAGGAAGCGCGCGCGGGTGCGGGCGAAGATGTCGGCCCCCCACAGGTAGCGCACGTGCGCGGCCCCGCACGCCTCCGCGGCGATCGCCCCGGCGAAACTCACCGAACCCCAGACCACCAGCTCGGGGCGCCACTCGCGGCAGAAGGCGACCAGGTCGTCGACCATGGGGTCGTTGACCATCCGCCACCACCACGGCACCACACGGCGGTAGCCCTCCAGGAGGTACTCCCAGGGGACCCGCTCGTAGGGGTCGGTGACGCGGCCGAACAGCGGGACGTCGTCGAGGGTGTCGTGGAGGTCGAAGGCCTTCATCGTGCGCCAGAAGGCGTGGTCCCTGCCGACGGCGGTGAAGGGCAGTCCCGCCCCCGCCGCGACGGGCTCCAGCGCGGGCTGGCTGGCCACCCGCACCTCGTGGCCCGCGGCGCGCAGCGCCCACGCCAGCGGAACCATGCCGAGGAAGTGCGGCTTCTCCGCGGCCGCGGCCAAGAGCACACGCATGTCCCGTCCCCTCCTCGAAACGCGTCGGAAGACTAGGGGAGTACGCGTCGGCCCGTCCAACCCCGGTCGGCGCCGGACCGCCCACGCGCCGCCTCCGCCCCCTCGTCCGGAACTGGTAGACATGGCGCTTCCGCCGGAGCGGCCCCCGCTCCGCGCCCTCCACACCTCGGTGCCCCCACCGACCAACGACCCCCAGGAGAGCGACCGTGCGCGTCGTCGTGGCGTCCCTCGCCGAGAAGACGAACTTCCTGAGCCTGGTGCCCCTGGCGTGGGCGCTGCGCGCCGCCGGGCACGAGGTGCGGGTGGCCAGCCAGCCCGCGCTGGAGCCCGTGGTGCGGGAGACGGGCGTGCCGTTCGTCGCGGTGGGGCGCGACCACGGGTTCTGGCGCCATCTCACCGCCCGGTCCTCCTTCGACGGGATGCGGGGAGGCGTCCCCCTCTTCTCCGTGTACGGCCGGGGCGGGCCGGAGGGCTCCTGGGAGGAGACCCTGGAGGAGTACCGGCAGGTCGTCACCTGGTGGTGGCGGATGGTCAACGACCCCATGGTCGACGACCTGGTCGCCTTCTGCCGCGAGTGGCGCCCCGACCTGGTCGTGTGGGAGCCCATCACCTTCTCGGCGGCGATCGCCGCCGAGGCCTGCGGGGCCGCGCACGTGCGCTACCCCTGGGGCGCGGACGTGTTCGGCGCCGTGCGCGCGCGCTTCCTGGCGCGGATGGGCGAGCGGCCCGCCTCCGAACGCGAGGACCCCCTGGCCGACTGGCTGGGGGCCAGGGCCGCCCGGCACGGCGTGGACTTCTCCGAGACCCTGGTCCACGGCCAGGCCACCGTCGAACAGATCCCCGCGTCCCTGCGCGTGGACACGCCCCCGCACCTGGACTACCTGCCGGTGCGCTACGTGCCCTACAACGGACGCGCCGTCGTCCCCCACTGGCTGCGCACACCCCCCGCCCGCCCCCGCGTGGCCCTGTGCCTGGGCACCAGCACGGCGGCGTGGCTGGGCAGGTTCGGGGTGGACGTGGCCTCGGTCCTGGAGGGTCTGGCCGAGCTGGACGTGGAGGTGGTGGCCACCCTGCCCGCCCGCGAACAGGAAAGACTCGGCACTGTCCCCGGCAACGCCCGCCTGGTCGAGTACGTGCCCCTGCACGCCCTGGCCCCCACCTGCGCCGCCATGATCACCCACGGCGGGACGGGCACCGTCCTGACCGGTCTGGCCCACGGGGTCCCGCAGCTCGTCTCGCCCCGGCCCACCTTCGACGAACCCCTGCTGGCCTCGTCGGTCGCGGCCGAGGGCGCGGCGCTGGTCGTGGACCCCGACCGCATGGACGCCGCCACCGTCACCGAGGGCGTGCGCGCCCTCCTGGAGGACCCCCGCCACACAGGCGCCGCCCGCGCCCTGCGGGCACGCATGGACGCCATGCCCACCCCCGCCGACCTCGCCCGCACCCTCACCGCGCGCCGGCCCGCATTCCGAAGCAAATGAAACCAGGCCGAAACGCCACATCGAAAACAACCGGAACATAAACGGACACTTTCTGTGGTTCACTGGCCCGGACCGCGGAACGCCACGGAGAAAAGGCGGCGCGGAAAGGGCGCGGCCGCGTCGGGGAGGAACGCGCGAAACAGCCGACCGCCCGGCGGACCGCGAAGGCACAGAGGAGCGAGGAGGGCCCGTGCCCATCCTGGAAGTCCAAGGAGTGAGCAAGAGATATGGGAAGAACCTGGCGGTCGACGACGTCAGCTTCTTCATCGACGAGGGGGAGACCTACGGCCTGCTGGGACCCAACGGAGCGGGAAAGTCCACCACGATCGGCATGATCACCGGCATCCTGCGCCGGGACGCCGGAACGATCCTCGTGGACGGCGTCGAGCACAGCGTCACGAACAGGAAAAGCAAGTCCCTCATCGGGTTCGTCCCCCAGGAACTCGCCCTCTACCACGACCTCAGCGCACGCGACAATCTGCGTTTCTTCGCGCGCATGTACGGACTCTCCTCCTCGGAGGCGCGCAGTCGGACGGAGGAGGTCCTGGAAACGGTCGGCCTCTCCGAGCGCGCCGGTGAGGCCGTATCCAAATTCTCCGGAGGAATGGCCCGAAGGCTCAATATCGGCCTCGGACTGCTCAACAACCCGAGGCTCCTCATCCTCGACGAACCGACGGTCGGCGTGGACCCCCAGAGCCGCAACTCCATCCTGGAGAGCGTGGACGCCCTGACGCGGGGCGGCGTCTCCGTGCTCTACACGACGCACTACATGGAGGAGGCCGAACGCCTCTGCGACCGCGTCGGCATCATCGAGGGCGGCCGCATCCGCGCCGAGGGCACGCAACGCGAACTGGTCGCCCAGGTGGGCGAGGACGACACGGTCCTGGTCACCCTGGACTCCCCCGGCGAGAGGCTGCTCGGCGCCCTGCGCGCGCTGGACCGCGTGGACGAGGCGACCTGCGAGGGGAACCGGATCAGGCTCCTGACGCCCGACGCCCGGGACGTCCTGCCCCGCATCCTCGACACCCTCACGCGGGAGGGCGCAGGCATCAGGTCGGTCGAGGTCCAGGAGCCGGACCTGGAAGCCGTCTTCCTGCGCCTGACCGGGAAGGGACTCCGGGAGTAGCCATGGCGAACGGAACCAACGCCCTCTCCATGACCGCGGCCATCGTCGCCAAGGACGTGCGCCAGCGGCTGCGGGACGGCAGCCTGCTGGTCTTCGGGCTGCTCCTGCCGCTCGGGGTGGCCTTCTTCTTCAACATGCTGCTCGGCGACGGGACGTCCCAGGGGACGAGCTCGGAGTACGTGGTCGTCGACGGCGACTCCGGATCGCTCGGCGGGGGCTTCGTCGACGAGGCGCTGCGCCCCCTGGAGGACGACGGGGTGCTGGAGCTGTCCGAGGCCGGTTCCGAGCGCGAAGCGCGCGAGGCGGTCGAGGCGGGGGACGCCGACGCGGCCTTCCTCATCCCCGAGGACTTCACCGAGTCGCTGGAGGCGGGCGAGGACGCGGTCCTCACCGTCGTCGGCGACGCCGACTCCCCCGTGGCCACCCACATCGCCCGGGAGATCGGCCGCGCCTACGCCACCGAGCACCACCGCATCCGCCTCGCGATCGCCACCGGCTTCGACTCCGAACCCGACCCGGCCGCCGCGGCCCGGCTCCTGGAGGAGGCGGAGACGGCGCGGCCGCCGCTGACGGTGGTCGAGGACGCGGACCTGGAGTGGCGGGAGCTGGGCACCGCCACCTACTACTCGGCCTCCATGGCGTTCTTCTTCGTCTTCTTCGCGGCGATGTTCAGCGTCACCAGCATCTTCGACGAGAAGGCGGGCGGGACCCTGGCGCGCCTCCTGGCCAGCCCGATCCCGCGGGGGGCGATCCTGGTCGCGAAGCTCTCCAGCGGACTGCTCATCGGCCTGGCGAACATGGCGGTCCTGGCCGTCGCGACGACCCTGTTCTTCGGCGCCGACTGGGGCGACCCGCTGGGCGCGGCTGCACTGATCACCACGGGCGTGCTGGCCGTCATCGGGCTCACCGCCGCCGTGGCGAGCTTCGCGCGCAGCTCGGAACAGGCCGCCAACTGGCTCTCGGTCCTGGCGATGCTGCTCGGAGCGTTCGGTGGAGCGCTGTTCCCGATCTCGCAGCTCAACGCGCTGGCGGTCGTCAGCTACCTGACCCCCCACCGGTGGTTCCTGCTCGGCCTGGGCGAGCTCTCGGCGGGAGGCGTCGGCTCGGTCCTCCTGCCGTGCGCGGTCCTGCTCGCGCTCGGCCTCGTCGGCTCGACCGTCGCGCTGTTCCGTATGGGACGGATGGTGAACTCATGAAATCGCTGACCATCGGCGTCCTCAACGTACGCCGCGTCTTCCGCGACCGGACGAACATCTTCTTCGTCCTGCTGCTCCCCTTCCTGATGGTCTTCATGATGGGGCTGATGTACGGGGAGGGGAAGCCGGTCCTGGGCGTCGTCGCGCCCTCCGGCGGAGGGCTCGCCGAACGCCTCGTGGGCGCCCTGGAGGAGGACGAGCGCATCGACGTCCTGCGTCTGGACGAGACGGAGATGCGCGACCTGGTGGAGGCCGGGGACGTCCAGGCGGGCCTGGTGGTCCCGGACGACTACGGGGACCTGGTGCGCGACGGCGGGCAGGTCGAGCTGGAGCTCGTCACGCGCGGCAACGACTGGGCCGCCGCGGACGTGGGGACCTGGGTCCGCTCCGTGGTGGCGCAGGAGTCGGCGCTGCTGAGCACCGCCCGGGTCACGGAGAGCGTCCGCGACGACGGGTTCGAGGAGCGCCTGGCGGACGCGGAGGAGACCGAGGTGTCCGGCGTCCGGGTGGAGGTGGTCACCGCGGGTGAGGCCACGTTCCCCGAGGGCGTCTCCTCGCACAGCCTGGCGGCCCCTCCGCTGCTGCTGCTCTACACCTTCATCACGGCGCTGACGACGTCGCTGGGCATCGTCCAGGCCAGGCGCTCGGGGGTCCTGCGGCGCCTGTACGCCTCCCCCACCTCGGCGGGGTCCATCGTCCTCGGCGAGGCGCTGGGCAGGTTCCTCATCGCCCTGACACAGGCCCTGCTGATCCTCTTCGGGTCGGCCCTGCTGTTCGGCGTCGCGTGGGGGAACCTGTTCGCCACCTCGCTGGTGGTGACCGCGTTCTGCCTGGTCAGCAGCGGTGCTTCGCTACTGCTCGGCAGTCTGGCGAGGACCGAGGGCGGCGCGTTGGCGGCGGCGGTGGGCATCAGCCTCGGGGCGGGCGCGCTCGGCGGCACCATGCTCCCGCTGGAGTCCTTCGGCGACACCATGACCACCGTCGCGTTCCTGACCCCGCACGCCTGGGGCTACGACGCGTTCAGCGCGCTGGTCCGCGACCAGGCCTCGCTCGTGGACGTGCTCCCGCACGTGGGCGTGCTCCTCGGGTACGCCGCCGTCCTCCTGGCGCTGGGCGTCTGGCGCTTCCGCGCCGCGGTCACCAGGTAGGCGGGCCCCGGCGGGGTGCCGCGCCCGGCGTGGCCGGACGCGGCACCCCTTCTCCGGGGGCGGCGGCGGATCAGGCGGACCGGTCCGTCACCGCCCGGTGGGAGGGCGTCAGCTGCAGCTCACGAGGCTGGCACCGCTGTTGAGGAAGGCGCCCTCCTCCACGAGGGTCTCCGCCTCCAGGGACTGCAGGTCGAGAACATCGCTCACGGCCATTTTTTCACCTTTCAGGAGAAAGGAATCCCGGGCTGCCCGAGGCATTCGTCCCGGGCCCGCACCGCGATCCGACCCGGCTTTGTGCCGGGGTCGTCTCACGATAACAGCGCCCGCCCCGCCGCTTCCTTCCCATATCCCCGAGGGCCCCTTTCCCCGAGTCCGGGAAAATTGACGGCGCCCCCGCGGCGGGGAATGGCGGGCGCACCTGGCGGGATGCGGCGGGAGCCGGGGCCGGGCGGGGCGGCGGCGGGGACGGGACCGCCCGTACCTGCCAGAACGGAGCCCTCAAGGCGGCTAAGGTAACCGGAGCCGCCCCGCCTGTCCCGCTGGCGGGACAGGCGGCGGGAACCCCCGATACGTCCCCATTCCCTCCGTCCCCGTTTTCGGGAATCCTCCCCCTTCCGGCACACGGCAGGAACGGAACGGCTGCGAACCGACAAAAAGTTGAGGCAGGAGAGCGTGCCAGAAAATACCGTGGAAACACGCAGAGTCAGGCTCCGACCGGTTGAGAACCTGGGCGCGGCCGCCGCCGTCAGCGCATTGGCGGAGAGGGGCGTCCCCGAATTCCCGGGAATGGACGACCTCGTCAGGCCGCTCCCCCGCGACGCCGCTGACGCGGCGGAGCAGTTCCTCGCCGTCGCCCCCGCCACCGGCGCCGTCCTGGGGTTCTGTTCGCTCTCGCGCCTGGACCCGGAGGAGCGGTGGGTCCAGGTGGACGTGGTCGTGGACGAGGGGGCCAACGCCGTCGGCATCGCGTTGGAGGCCACGGTGCTGACCGTGGACCGCGCCTTCCGCGCGTGGCCGGTGGACGAGGTCCGCTTCTGGTCCGTCGGCGAGCGGGCGAACGGCCTGCGCGACCACCCGACCATGGTGACCGAGTCGGAGCCCCCGCGGCGGCCCCCGGGCCTGGAGTCCGCCTCCCACTTCGTCATCCAGCGCGAGCGCTGGGAACGCTACGGAGCCAAGTTCGTCCAGCGTCTCTCCCAGGGGCCCGACGCGGGCTGAGGACGCCACCCCACCACACCAGAGAAGAGGTTCGACAACGATGGCCGCAGTAGACCAGAGCGAGATCCTGTCCCAGATCAAGGTCCAGGCGATGACCGTCCTGATGTTCACGTCGAACGAGCCCCAGTTCGACCTCCCCGAGCCCTCGCAGACGAGCGACCTGGACTCGTTCTCGATCGTGCAGCTCGTGCTGGCCCTGGAGGACGTCTACAACGTGTCCCTCCTGGAGGACATGTCGGAGTTCACCGGCAGCAGCTTCGAGGACCTGGCCGGGTTCGTGGCGGAGAGGATCCGTGAGCAGAAGGGGGCGCCCGACAGGGCGTGACCCCGGCGGGAACGCCGTGTCCGCTCCGGCGGCGGACACGGCGTCGCCGTTCTCAGGCGCTTCGGCCCTCGGCGGCCAGCTCCTCCAGCACCGGGACGAGTCCGGCCGGGCTGGTCATCCCGTGCGCCCTGTCGCGGAGCACGCGCGCGCCCTCGGCGAAGCGGGGCTCGTCGAGCAGGCGCCCGACCTGGAGGGCGACCTCCCCGCCGGTCATCCCGGCTCCCGCCAGCGTGAGGCCCGCCCCCAACCCGGTGATCCGCTCGGCGAGCAGCGGTTCGTCGAAGACGTACTGGGCCATGGAGAACTCGGGGAGGACGAGCTGCGGGACACCGTGGAACACCGCGGTGCAGAAGGTCCCGGCTCCCCCGTGGTGGACCACCGCGTCGCAGTGGGGCATGAGCGCGTGCAACGGCACGTGCTCCACCACCCGGACGTTGTCCGGCAGGGTTGCGGCCCGCGCTCTCTGCTCGGCGGACAGGGTGGCGACGACCTCCACGTCCAGCCCGGCGATCGACTCCAGCAGCTCCGCGAGGGGCAGCCGGTAGCGGTCGTCGAACTTCTCCGGCACGGCCGAGCCGAGGGTCAGGCAGACCCGCCTGCGCCCGCCCGGGGAGCGCAGCCAGTCGGGCACCACCGCGGTCCCGTTGTAGGGCACGTAGCGCAGGGGGATGTGGCGCACGCCCTCCTCGGGGTCCAGGCGCACACCCGGCGGATAGGGGTCCAGGGTGGCCTGGCCCCGGACCAGGTCCTCGGAGAAGTCGGCGCCCACGCGCCGGGCGCTGCGCTCCAGCCAGTCGGCGAGGGGGTCCTCGCGGTCGGCGGCGGGCAGCGCGGCGGCGCGCTCCAGGAACCGGCGGCGGGTGCGGGAGAACACGTCCAGCCCCCACAGGACCCGGACGTGCGCCGCGCCCGAGGCCCGGGCCGCCACCGGCGCGGCGAAGGTGGTCGGCTCCCACAGGACCAGGTCGGGGCGCCACGAGCGGCACAGGTCGGTGAGGTCGTCCAGCATGGGCGTGTTGACCGGATGCCACCACAGCCGGACGAACTCGCGGTAGCCGTCGAGCAGGTAGTCCCAGCCCAGCGCCTCCGGATCGCTCCTGGTCATGTCGAAGCCCCGGCTGTCGCCGAAGCCCAGGCCCTTCAACGTGGTCAGCAGCTGGTGGAAGAGGTGGTCCCGGCCCACCTGGACGGCGGGCAGCCCGGTGCGCGCCGCGACGGGGACCAGCGCGGGCTGGCTGGCCACCCGGACCTCGTGCCCGGCGGCGCGCAGCGCCCACGCCTGCGGGATCAGGCCCAGCAGGTGGGTCTTCTCCGCCTGGCTGACGACGAGCACGCGCATGTGCGGTACTTCCTCCCGGTCGGGCCGGGCGGGGCGCGCCCCGCCCTCAGCCCAGGGTGTGCAGGCAGACGAGGAGGGTCCTCGCCTCGATGTTGAGGTAGTGGCCGTGCCGGACCAGCTCCATGAGCTGGGCGACGGTGACCCAGAGGAAGTCCGGGGGGACCTCCGCGGGCAGGTCCGGGTCGGCTTCGACGATCCGGTACCTGGTCTGGGCGTGGTGGAAGCGCCCGCCCTCCTCCGAGAGCAGGGCGTCGTAGCGCACGCGGTGGGCCGGCGGCGACTCCGCCTGGGCGGCGAAGGGCTCCGGGCGGCCCAGGGCCTCCGCCGAGGCCGAGTACTGCACCGTCGGGGTGATCTCGACGCGGTCGAGGGTCCCCGGTTCGGCGCGTGCCCGGACCAGGACGTGGAGCACGCCTCCGATCTCGCGCACCAGGAAGGCGGCGAACCCGTGCCTCTCGGGGGCGAGCAGGGGCTGCGTCCAGGACGCGACCTCGCGGATGCGCGCCGAGACCGAGACCATGATGATCCGGAACCCGGGGCCGCCGGAGATCTCGTCCCCGGTCCTGCGCCACCCCTCGGCCCGAGGCAGCGGCAGCAGCTCGGAGCGCCAGTCCACGACCGTCTTGGCCTCGGTGAACCAGCTGACCACACCGGTCATCGGATGCAGCGCGCCGTCCCCGTAGGAGCGCGCGAGCGCCCGGTCGAAGGGGTCCGCGGGTTCCGGCCCCTCCCCGCGGGCCACCGGCAGGCAGGACAGCACCGTGCGGGCGTCCATGTTGACGAGGTTGTCCCGGCGCAGCATCCCGTGGATCTGCCGGAGCGTGAACCACCGGTAGTCCTCGTGCTCGGGGACCTCCTCGTCGGGGCCCACCTCGACGACGATGTTGCGGTTGTGCTTGCGCCAGAACCACTCGCCCTGCTCGGACTGGAGCACGTCCACCAGGACACGGCCGCGGCGCGGAGCGCGGAAGTACTCCACGTAGGGGGTGGCCCGGCCTCCGTGGACCCCCGTGTAGTTGCTGCGCGTGGCCTGCACGGTGGGCGAGATCTGGCGGAGGTTGACGTTGCCGGGCTCGAACTTGGCCTGCATCAGGAAGTGGGGCACCCCGTCGAACTCCTTGACCAGGATGCCCAGGATGCCGATCTCCGGCTGGTCGATGACCGGCTGGTGCACCACCGCCCCGCCGGAGGCCACGCGCAGCCCCCGGACGGAGAAGAAGCCGCCGCTCTCGTGGACGAGGTCCCCGGTCCCGGCGGAGAAGGACCAGCTGCGCGTGTGGTCGAAGCCGACCCGCTCGACGGAGAGCAGCTCGTGCCGGGGCCTGCTCTCCCACCACCGGGCGAACTCGGCGTCGGACACCAGCGGCACCGCCCGGTCCGACGCCGAGAGCGCGAACCGGGCTCCGTCCCCGGAACCGGTCACAGCCTGGCCAGGGTCTTGGTCAGGGCCTCGATGATCCGGTCCTGCTCCTGCCGGGGCAGCGAGGGGTACATCGGCAGCGAGAAGATCTCGTGGGCCAGCTTCTCGGTCACCGGCAGGCTCCCGGTCTCGTAGCCCAGGTGGGCGAAGCCGGACATCGTGTGGACGGGCCACGGGTAGCTGACGTTGAGGGCGACGTCGTGGGCCTTCATCTCCTCGATGATCCGGTCCCGCTCGGGGTGGCGGACCACGTAGAGGTAGTAGGAGTGCTCGTTCCCGGGCGCCGTCGCGGGCAGGACCAGGTCCGTGTCGGCGAGCGCCTCGTCGTAGGCGCGGGCCACCGCCCTGCGGCCCTCGATGTACTCGTCCAGACGGCCGAGCTTGCGGCGCAGGATCTCCGCGTGGACCTCGTCGAGCCTGCTGTTCTGCCCGTTCGGCGTGACGACGTAGTAGCGCTCCTGGTCCATGCCGTAGTAGCGCAGGCGCCGGAGGGCGGCGTCGACCTCCGGGTCGTTGGTGATCGTCGCGCCCGCGTGGCCGTAGGCGCCGAGGATCTTCGTCGGGTAGAAGGAGAAGGCGGCGGCGTGGCCCATGGAGCCCGCCACGCGCCCGTGGTGGGTGGCTCCGTGCGCCTGGGCGCAGTCCTCCAGGACGACCAGGCCGTGCTCGGCGGCCAGCGCCTCCAGCGGGGCCATGTCCACGCACTGCCCGTACAGGTGGACCGGCAGGATGCAGCGCGTGCGCTCGGTGATCGCCGCGGCGACCTGGTCCACGCGCATGAGGTAGGTGTCCGGGTCGATGTCGACGAAGACCGGGTGCGCCCCCACCAGGTCGATGGCCAGGACCGTGGGCGCGGCCGTGTTCGACACGGTGATGACCTCGTCGCCCTCACCGACGCCCAGGGCGCGCAGGGCGAGCACGATGGCGTTGGTGCCGTTGTCGACGCCAGCGCAGTGCGCCACGCCGTGGTATTGGGCGAACTCCTCCTCGAAGGCCACCAGGGAGGGGCCCCAGATCAGCTTCCCCGACTTGAACACCTTGTCCACGGCGTCGAGGATGTCCTCCCTTTCCTTCTCGTACTCCTCCAGGTAGCCCCAGACATAGGTCGTCATGTGTTCCTCCGTTTTCAGGTCGCCCGCGGCCGGGAGAACCGGGCGCCTGGATCGTGTCAGCAAGGGTGGCCCCCGCGCGGCGACCACCCGGCTCCGTACCGGTTTCCGGCACACCAGAAGAATCGCCGGCGGGAGCTTTCCCACGGGGGGAGTCAGAATAAACGGCGGGGCCGCAACGGACCCGGGATCTCGGCTCAGCCGACCTCAATCATTTTCTTGGCAGCCATGTCCAAGGCCTTGGAAGCCCACTCCGGGAAACTCATACCAGAACTCTCGGCGGCTTCCTGCCATTGCCTCTTCCGCTCTGGGTTAATGGGCACCTGAACGTATATGGTCTCCCGTGCGGGGTCCACTCCCCGGGCCTTGAGGCGGATGCGGCGGCGGAGCTCGTTGCGGGACCAGCGGCCCGCCTCGGCCTCGGCCAGCCAGCGCTCCTGCTCCTCCTCCGGGAGGCCGCACACCTCGGCGTGGTGCTGGAAGCTCAGCTTCTCGCGGCGCCGGGCGGGGACGAACTTCCTGGCGACCCAGGCGTAGTTGCGCAGGGTCTGGTAGTCGAGGGAGGTCTTCTCGATCGCGCGCTTGTACCGCTGGGGGTAGTTCTCCTGGCCGTAGATGAGCCAGTCCCCGAGCCACCAGGCGGACGCGTCGGAGATGACGAAGATGTGCTGTCCCCAGCGCTCCCAGTCGACCATGGCCATGCCGTCGGGCAGGTGGAGGCTCGTTCTGCGGGTGGGGTTTCCCGAGGCACCCCGTCGGCCGGCCGAGTCCGCGGCGGACCGGCTCCGTCTGGCTTCGGGGACCTTCGCCTGGGGGCTGGCGTGGCTGTCCGGATTCATCACTGCTTCCATGTGGGTCCCCTTATCGACCTTCCTGAGAGGGCAAGAGAACTCAGCGCTCGGGCCAGGATCAGTCGTCTTGTAAGACAAGGTGGTCTGATATCGGTAAGAGGGCTCACTGCGCATGTTCGCGGGTTGTGCGGACAAAGGTCCGGGCACACGTCGACGCCGGGTTCATGGGAGCACACGTGAAAAAGGGGAATGGTCGACAGAAGTCGATCCTCAACCCCTCAGCGCAGATATGCGGTGAGCACAGAACGGACACAGTCTTCAAACTGGTTTAAAGAGGTCAAGAAATCAACTGGAGCCTGAAGACCCTCCCTGGCCGATACCGCGGCGAAACCGGTCGTGGATAACTGGCGATAACTCGACCGTCAACATGGCCGGTATCGGTCAACGCCGTTGGTAAAGCAGCGTATGAGATAGCTGAGCGTACAGGCAACCCCCTGATTATTAAGCACTTTGCGCTAGGCGGCGCACACGGTAAGTCGCGCAGGTGGGACGCCAAACCGCGCGCCCCGGCTCGACGACACGCGGCCCGACCAGTGCTCACTCTCAGCGACGAAGCCCGGACGCAAGGAGGAAGGTCATGTGAGAAAAGGTTTTACTAATTCATTCGAAACCTTCGCCCTAGCATTTCTGACAGATCGTGAGGATCTCCGGTGCGTATCTTGTTCGCAACGTTCTCCGAGAAGACCCACTTCATCGGGATGACCCCCCTGGCCTGGGCGCTGCGCGCCGCCGGGCACGAGGTGCGCGTCGCCAGCCAGCCCGAACTCGCGCCGACGGTGGCCGCGACCGGGCTGCCGTTCGTCGCAGCGGGGTCGGACCACGTGCTCCCCCAGGTGATCGCCTGGGTCGGGCGCATGGCGCGGGACATGCGCCCCGACTTCGACATGATGCGCGTGGCGGCTCCGGAGGGCCCCTCCCGGGAGGAGCTGCGGGCCGCCTACCGCGACGTGCTGGTGCCGCTGTGGTGGAAGGTCGTCAACGACCCGATGCTGGAGGACCTGGTCGCCTTCTGCCGCGAGTGGCGCCCCGACCTGGTCGTGTGGGAGCCCATCACCTTCTCCGCGGCGATCGCCGCGGAGGCGTGCGGTGCGGCGCACGTGCGCTTCCTGTGGAGCCTGGACCTGTTCGCCGCGATGCGCGAACAGTACCTGCGCCACATGGAACGACAGCCCCCACAGGACAGGGACGACCCCCTCGCCGCGTGGCTGGGCGACCGCGCCGCCCGCCACGGCGTCGACTTCTCCGAAACCCTCGTCCGAGGCCAGGCCACCCTGGACTACCTGCCCGCCTCCCTCGGCGTCCCCGCCCCCACCCGCACCCACCGCCTGCCCATCCGCTACGTGCCCTACAACGGACGCGCCGTCGTCCCCGACTGGCTGCGCACACCCCCCACCCGCCCCCGCGTCTGCCTCAGCCTCGGGACGACGGCCACCCAGCGCCTGGGCGGTTACACGGTCGACGTCGCGACCCTCCTGGAGGGCCTGGCCGATCTGGACGTGGAGGTCGTGGCCACCCTGCCCGCCCGCGAACAGGAAAGACTCGGCACCGTCCCCGGCAACGCACGCCTGGTCGAGTACGTGCCCCTGCACGCGCTGACCCCCACCTGCGCCGCCATGATCACCCACGGCGGGGCGGGCACCGTGATGTCCGGCCTGGTGCACGGGGTCCCGCAGTCGGCCGTGCCGCACCACATGTACGACGAGCCCCTGCTGGCCTCACTGGTGGCCGCGCAGGGCTCGGGAGTGGTCGTGGACCCCGCTCAGGTCACCCCCGAGGCCGTCCGGGAGAGCACCCGGAGGCTGCTGGAGGACCCCTCCCACGCCGAGGCGGCGCGGCGCCTGCGCGGAGAGGTGGACGCCATGCCCTCCCCCGCCGACGTCGCGCGTCGGCTGGCGCGGGCTGCGGGGGAGGGCGGGCGGGTGGACCTCACACGGTGGTGACGTCCGGGACGTAGTGGATCCAGCGCCCCCCGGCCTCGCGGAACCCCTCCTCCTTGGCCATGATCTCCTCGGCGTGGTTCCAGGCCAGCAGGAGGGCGCGGTCGGGGTAGGAGGCCGTGAACGCGCCGTGGTCGCGCACCGGCACGTGGGAGCCGGGCGTCAGGCGCCCCTGCTTGGCCGGCGTGGTGTCGCAGACGAACTCCAGCAGGTCGGGGCCGATCCCGCAGAAGTTGAGCACGGTCGCGCTCTTGGCGGTGGCGCCGTAGCCCACCACGCGCAGGCCCTGGTCGCGCAGCGAGCGCAGTTCCTCCACGAGCCGGTCGCAGTTGCCCCGCACCCGGTCCGCGAAGGAGGCCAGCGACTCCGGGGAGGTCAGCTCCCGCTTCCTCTCCTCCTCCAGGATCGCCTCCACGGCGGGGGAGGCGGCCCGGGAGCCCTCGCGTGCCAGGGTGTAGCGCAGCTCGCCCCCGTGCGTGGGCAGACGCTCGACGTCGACCAGCTCCAGGCCGAACCTGCGCGCCATGTTGCGCACGGAGGCGGCGGTGAACAGGAAGAAGTGCTCGTCGTAGAACTGGTCGAAGGACGCCTTCTCGCTCACGTCACCGAAGTAGGGGTCCTCGAAGACGAACACGCCCCCGGGGGACAGCAGCTCCCCGATCCCCTCCAGCACCGAGTGCACGTAGGGGATGTGGCAGAAGGTGTTGGCCGCGTAGACGACGTCGGCGGGCCCGTCCTCGGCCAGGATCTCCAGGGCCGTCGCCTTCTCGAAGAAGGCGTTGCGCACGCGCACGCCCTTGCCTCGGGCGACCTCGGCCACGGCTCCGGAGGGCTCCATCCCGAGGTGGCGCACGCCCGCGCGGGCCACCGTCTCCAGCATGACGCCGTCGTTGCACCCCAGCTCGACCACGAAGGGGTCGGAGCCGGTCAGGTGCTCCGCGAGGAGCTTCTCGGCGGTCGCCTCGAAGTGGGAGCGCATCACGGTGGAGCCCGAGGAGTAGTACGGGTACCCCTCGTGGAACATGCGTTCCCGGGGCACCTCCTCCATCAGCTGCACCATCTGGCAGTCCGGGCAGAGCCCGACCGCGAGCCGGTAGAAGAACTCCTCGCTCGTGTCGTCGGGCGCCCGGAAGGCGTCGGACAGCGGCTGGCGGCCGAAGTCCATGAACTGGGTGACCGTTCCTTCGCAGACACGGCACGTGGTGGTGGGGACCAACCTCAACTCCTCGGCTTCTCACGGACGTCGTCGGACGGGCGCGCCGGAGTCGGCGGCCCGGGCGCGGGCGGGGCGGTGGCGCACCGGCCGCGGCGGGGTCAGCCGGTGGTGTTCTCCGGCTGTTCGAGCCACCAGGGGTTCTCCTCGGCCCACTCGATGGTCCGGGCGACCCCCTCCCGCAGCGAGGTGGTGCTCTTCCAGCCCAGGAGCGAGCGGATCTTCCCCGCGTCGGGGATGCGCCGGTCCAGGTCCTGGTAGGAGTGCCCGAACCTGTCGCGCGTGTCGATCGAGGTCGGGACGACCTTGCCGCCGGTCAGCTCCACGATCAGGTCCACGGCCTCGCGGATGGTGACCTCGTCAGAGCTGCCGACGTTGAAGCACTCGCCGTCCGCCTCCGGACGTGTGCCGATCTGGACCGTCGCCTCGACGGCGTCGTCGATGTAGGTGAAGCTGCGGGTCTGGCCGCCCTCGTCGTAGACGACGGGGGGCTCGCCGCGCAGGGCGCGGTGCAGGCTGCGGCTGACGAGGAAGGCGGGGCGCTGGCGCGGCCCGTAGAGGTTGAAGTAGCGGACGATGGAGGCGTTGAGCCCCCGGCCCATGTAGCCGAACGTCAGGTGCTCGGCCAGGGCCTTGCTGGAGGAGTAGCTCCACCTACTCGCCGAGGTCGTGCCGAGGACCCGGTCGGCGTCCTCCTTCCAGGGGACGTCGGGGTTCTTGCCGAACACCTCGCTGGTGCTGGCGAAGACCACCTTGGCCCCGGCGCGCTCGGCCAGGTCCAGGACGTTGCGCGTCCCCGTGAAGTTGACGTCGATGACCTCCATGGGGGACTCCAGGTACCGGTCCACCCCCACCACGGCGGCGAGGTGGTAGACCACGTCCACGCCCCCGCGGACCGCCTTGGCGAGCTGCTCGGAGGAGCTGACGCTGCCCCGGACGTACTCGACCTCCTTCCATGAGGGGGCGGGCGCGGGCCGGGCCCCCCTCGTGTCGAAGACCACGACCTCGTCGCCCCTGGCGAGGAGCCGGTCGACGAGGTGGCTTCCGACGAAGCCGTTCCCTCCGGTCACTACGGCGCGTGCCACGTGTCTACCGTCCGATCCCTCGGTAGGTGAAACCGAGCCCCGTCAGGGACTCGACGGTCTGGTCGTCGAAGTGGGCCCTGCCGTCCAGGAGGAGGCACTCCCGCGCCGTGAGGCGGCGCAGGGCCGCCATGTCCAGTGCGGCGAACTCGTCGTGCCAGGCGAGCACGGCGAGGCAGTGGGCCCCGGTCGCGGCCGCCTCCGCCGAGGGGGAGGGCTCCAGGCCGAACGCCTTGCGGACCTCGTCCGGGTCGGCGAGCGGGTCGAACACCGCCACGTCGGCCCCGGCGTCGCGCAGCGCGGCGACCACGGGCAGGGTCGGCGTGGACCTCAGGTCGCCGGTGTTGTTCTTGAAGGACAGCCCGATCACGGCCACGCGGGCCCGCTCGGCGGGGGTTCCCAGCGCGTCCAGCCCCTCGGTGACGAGCCCCGCGACGTAGCCGGGCATCGCGTCGTTGGCGCCGCGGGCCGAGACGACGGTTCCCAGGTGCACGCCCCTGTCCCGGGCGGAGCGCCACAGCATCCAGGGGTCCTTGGTCAGGCAGGAGCCCCCGACTCCGACCCCCGGGGAGAGGACGTTGATGGTCCCTCCGCCCTTGGGCACCTCGTTGGTGGCGGCGATGACCTCCATCGCGTCCACCCCGATCGACGTGCAGAAGCGGGCCAGCTCGTTGGCCAGGGCGATGTTGTGGTCGATCCACCAGTTGTTGAGGAGCTTGACCGTCTCGGCGGCCTCCATGGAGGAGCAGACGACGGTCCGCACGCCGAGCCGGGACTCCCAGAACCTCGCGGCTGCGGCCCCGCTCTCCGCGTCCCACCCGCCGACGACCACGGGCAGCTCCTGGATCTCCGCCAGGGCGTTGCCCTGGGACAGCCGCTCGGGGCAGAAGGCCAGACCGAAGTCCTCGCCGCAGGTCAGCCCGCCGCTCTCCAACAGGGGGACGACGAGGTCACGGGTCGTGCCCGGGGGGACCGTGCTCTTGAAGACGAGGAGCTGCCCGCGGCGCAGGTGGCGGCCCGCCTCGGCGGCCGCGCTCCTGATCTGGGTCTCGACGAGGGTGCCGTCCTCCCGGACCGGCGTGCCGACCGCGACGACGACCACGTCCGCCGAGGAGATCACGGAGTAGTCGGTCGTGGCGCGCAGGCGCCCGGCGGCACGCCCCCGGGCCACAAGTTCGGGCAACCCGGGCTCCTTGAGGTGGCAGCGCCCCGCCTCCATCTCCTCGACCGGGTGGGCGTCCACGTCGACGCCCACGACGTTCACCCCGTTGGACGCCAGGCTGGCGGCCACGCACGACCCCACGTACCCCAGGCCGACGACCGAGACGGTGATCTCCTCCCGGTCCAGCAGGAAACGCATACGATCTCCATTCGACTCTCAGCCCGGCGCTACAGGGAAAACAGGCCCGGAGGGGCCTTGACGAGAAAAGTCGGGTTCCGCACCCGGCCATTCACCTGGCCCGGAGGCCGGATTCTCCCACTCTTTCTTCACTACTTCCCGTGGCCAGGGAGGCACGGGGCAACATCGAGGGAATCATCGTCGGAATCGGAACAGCCAGCTTCTCTACAATCCCCTTTGTCGAGGACGGATAAAGCACCGGCCGGATCGGCTGGGCAATGATATCCGCGCGGAAGCGGCTCTTGGCAAACCCGGTTGAGCGGTGATTGGACCGCCCGCCGGAAAGGTAACAGGCCCGCCACGGGGGGCGGCGGAACCGGGAGCGCCCCGGTTCCCGCCCCGGTGCGCGGGACCGCACACGAAGGACGGAGGCGACGGCCGTGCGCGTGCTGATCGCGACGCAGGCGGAGCGGACCCACTTCCTGGGGCTGGTGCCCCTGGCGTGGGCGCTGCGCGCCGCCGGGCACGAGGTCCGGGTGGCCAGCCAGCCCGAGCTGGAGGCGGTGGTCACCGGGACGGGCCTGCCCTTCTCCCCCGTGGGCAGGGACCACCTCCTGCGCCGGGTCATGCGGCAGTACCACGCGATGACCGGCGGGGAGGACGACGACTTCGACATGGCCGAGGACCGTGACGAGGTCCTGACCTGGGACTACCTCCTGGAGGGCTACCGCCTGACCGTGCAGTGGTGGTGGCGGATGGTCAACGACCCCATGGTCGACGACCTGGTCGCCCTCTGCCGCGAGTGGCGCCCCGACCTGGTCGTGTGGGAGCCCATCACCTTCTCCGGGGCGATCGCCGCCGAGGCGTGCGGGGCCGCGCACGTGCGCTACCTGTGGGGGGCCGACATCTTCGCCCGCACCCGCGCGCGCTTCCTGGCGCGGATGGGCGAGCGGCCCGCCTCCGAGCGCGAGGACCCCCTGGCCGACTGGCTGGGGGCCAGGGCCGCCCGGCACGGCGTGGACTTCTCCGAGACCCTGGTCCACGGCCAGGCCACCATCGAGCAGGTGCCCTCCCCCCTCAGGGTGGACACGCCCCCGCACCTGGACTACCTGCCGGTGCGCTACGTGCCCTACAACGGACGCGCCGTCGTCCCCCACTGGCTGCGCACACCCCCCGCCCGCCCCCGGATCGGACTCAGCCTCGGGACCAGCGCGAACGAGTGGTACGGCGGCCACCGGGTCTCCGCCGGGGAGATCCTGGAGGGTCTGGCCGAACTGGACGTGGAGGTGGTGGCCACCCTGCCCGCCACCGAACAGGACAAGCTGGGCGCCGTCCCCGGCAACGCCCGCCTGGTCGAGTACGTGCCCCTGCACGCCCTGGCCCCCACCTGCGCCGCCATGGTCACCCACGGCGGCCCCGGCACCGTCCTGACCGGCCTCGCCCACGGGGTCCCGCAACTCCTGTCGCCCAACGCGCACATGTTCGACACGGTCCTGCTGTCCGGGCTGGTGGAGGAGGCCGGGGCGGGCAGGGTCGTGGACCCCGACCGCCTGGACGCCGCCACCGTCGCCGAGGGCGTGCGCGCCCTCCTCGAAGACCCCCGCCACACAAGCGCCGCCCGCGCCCTGCGCGCACGCATGGACGCCATGCCCACCCCCGCCGACCTCGCCCACACCCTCACCGGCCTCACCCGCACCTGAACACGACCCACGACCCGAAGGAGCACTCAGGCACCGCCGCCACGGGACACCCGTTGTCCCGCTGGCGGGACCGTCCCTCAGACGGAGGCGCCCAGACCCTCCAGGACGCGGGGCAGGCCGCGCACCGCCTCCGCGGGCGAGGGCATGGCGGCCATCTCCCCGCGCAGGCGCCGCGCCGCCTCGGCGTGGGAGGGGTCCTCCAGCAGCCTCCGGGTCGCCTCGCGGACGCTGTCGGCCCCGGCCTCGCCCGACCGCACCACCAGTCCGGCCCCCTCCCGCTCCACCAGCCGCGCGAGCAGGGGGGCGTCGAGGCGGGGGCCGGGGACGAGGAGCTGGGGGACTCCGTGGGAGAGCCCGGAGCACAGGGTTCCCGGCCCCGCGTGGGTGATCATGACGTCGCAGGTGGGAGCCAGGACGTGCAGGGGGGCGTATCCGACCAGCCGCACGTTGTCCGGGACCGCGCCGAGTGCGGCCTCCTCCTCGGGGGGCAGGGTCGCGACCACCTCCACGTCCAGTTCGCCGAGGCCGCGCACCACCTCGGCCAGGGAGAACGTGTGCCCGCCGAACCACTCGGTCGTGCTGCTCCCCACGCTGAGGCAGACGCGGGGGCGGGTGGGGGGTGTGCGCAGCCAGTCGGGGACGACGGCGCGTCCGTTGTAGGGCACGTAGCGGATGGGCAGGCGGTGGGTGCGGGTGGGGGCGGGGACGCCGAGGGAGGCGGGCAGGTAGTCCAGGGTGGCCTGGCCTCGGACGAGGGTTTCGGAGAAGTCGACGCCGTGGCGGGCGGCGCGGTCGCCCAGCCACGCGGCGAGGGGGTCGTCCCTGTCCTGTGGGGGCTGTCGTTCCATGTGGCGCAGGTACTGTTCGCGCATCGCGGCGAACAGGTCCAGGCTCCACAGGAAGCGCACGTGCGCCGCACCGCACGCCTCCGCGGCGACGGGGGCCGAGAACGTCGTCGCCTCCCACACGACCAGGTCGGGGCGCCACTCGCGGCAGAAGGCGACCAGGTCCTCCAGCATCGGGTCGTTCACCATGCGCCACCACCAGGCCGCGGTGTCGCGCATGCCCCAGCGCATCTCGTCCCAGGACAGGTCGCCGGGCCAGCTCTCCCCCACGTCGAACAGCCCCGGGGCGTCGCCCTCGCCCCACTGCGTCACCAGCTCGAACCGCTCGCGCAGCAGGTGGTCCCGTCCGACCGGGACGGCGGGCAGACCCGCACTCCTCAGGAACCCCGCCAGTCCGGGCTGGCTGGCGACGCGCACCTCGTGCCCGGCGGCGCGCAGCGCCCACGCCAGGGACACCATGCCGATGAAGTGCGTCTTCTCCGCGTAGGAGGCGAGTAGTACACGCAAGGGGTCATCTCCCAGATGGAAGGCGGAACCCGCTTCCGGGACCGGGGCGGGCGCCGCGCGGCTCGGCGGCGGAGGAGGGGCCCTCGGCCGCGTCGAGTTCACGGGGCCCGGGATACGGTGCCATTCGTCCGCCGGGAGCGGGTCGGTCCCGGCCCGAATCCGCCGGACCGGAGCATACCGGCGCGGCCTTTCCCCGGAACGTGGAAGCCTTCCCTCGACGGCCTTTCCTGCTCCGGAAAAGTGGCGGCCTACCCGTGGGCTTCTGCAGCGGATGAGAGCCCCGTCCGACCCCGAGTCCCGTTTTCTCCGCGAGAGACACCATGAAACAGGGGAGAGAATGCAGTACACACGCCTTGGCCGGACCGCTCTTGAGGTCAGCCGGCTCTGCCTGGGAACGCTGAATTTCGGCGTGAACACCCCGAGGGACGAGAGTTTCGCGATGATGGACAGGGCCCTCTCCCACGGCGTCAACTTCTTCGACACCGCCAACCACTACGGATGGCAGGTCCACAAGGGCATGACCGAGGAGCTCATCGGCGAGTGGTTCGCCAGGGGCGGCGGACGTCGCGAGCGCTCCATCGTGGCCACCAAGGTCTTCAACCCGATGAGCGACTGGCCCAACGACCGCGGCCTGTCGGCCCGCCACATCATCGCCTCGTGCGAGGGGTCCCTGCGGCGGCTGCGCACCGACTGGATCGACCTCTTCCAGATGCACCACGTGGACCGCAACGCGCCGTGGGAGGAGGTCTGGCAGGCGATGGAGATCCTGGTCCACCAGGGCAAGGTCCGCTACGTCGGCTCCTCCAACTTCGCGGGCTGGCACCTGGCGGCGGCGCAGGAGGCCGCCAACCGCAGGAACTTCCTCGGCCTGGTCTCCGAGCAGTGCGCCTACAACCTGGTGACGCGCCACGTGGAGCTGGAGGTGCTCCCCGCGGCGCAGGCGTACGGCATCGGGGTCCTGACCTGGTCGCCCCTGCACGGCGGCCTGCTCGGCGGCGCCATCCGCAAGCTGCGCGAGGGCACCGCCGTCAAGACGGTCAAGAGCCGGGCGATGCAGGCGCTGGAGGAGCGGCGCGAGACGATCACCGCCTACGAGGACCTGTGCGACGAGATCGGCAGGGACCCCGCCGAACTGTCCATCGCCTGGGTCCTGTCACGCCCGGAGGTGCACTCGACGATCGTCGGGCCGCGCACCCTGGAGCAGTTCGACGGGGCGCTGCGGGCCCTGGAGACGGGGCTCGGCGACGGGGACGGCGAACGGATCGACGCCCTGTTCCCCCCGGTCGGCAAGGGCGGCCCCGCCCCCGAGGCGTGGTCCTGGTGACCCCGGGGAGGGCCGGGGCCGCTCAGGCCTCCCCGGTCCTCCCCGCGCACAGCATCGCCGCGATGCTGCGGACGTCGGTGAACGCGCGGGGGTCGATCCTCTCGGCCCGGATCGGCACGCCCAGGCCGGTGTGGATGTGGTTCATCAGGACGGCGGTGTTGAGGGAGGTGAGCACGCCCCACTCCCGCAGCGGTGAGTCCTCGGTCAGCTCGCCGTGGGGGTCGCCGTCCAGGAACCGGTCGCGGACGAAGAGCAGGAGGAGTTCCCGCACCTCCTGCTCGCTGGCGTCCTTCGTCACGTGTTCTCCCTCTGCTCCGGAGCGCGCGCCCACCGGGCGAGCTCCAGTCTGTCGGTCTTGCCGTTGGGTGTGCGCGGCAGCGCCTCGGTGAAGCGCACCGCGTCCGGGATCATGTAGGCGGGCAGGTGCCGCGAGGCGTGGCGCTTGAGCCCCAGCACTCCCATCCGGGCGCCCCTCCTCAGGACGGCGAACGCCGTGATGGCCGCCGTGACCCCGCTCCCGGTCACCACCACGGCCGCCTCCTCGACGTCCGGGCTGCGCTCCAGCGCCGCCTCCACCGCCCCCGGCTCGACGCGGTACCCGCGGACCTTGGCCATGTGGTCGCGGCGCCCCAGGAACTCGAACACGCCGTCCTCGCGCATGCGCGCCAGGTCGCCCGTGGCGTAGGGGCCCTCCACGGGCGGCGCCCCCCAGTAGCCGAGCATCACCGTGGGGCCGTCCACCACCAGTTCTCCGGCCTCCCCCGGGGCCGCGGGTCGGCCCGTGTCCGCGCGCACCCAGACGCGGTTGCCCGCGGTGGCCCGGCCGATGGGCAGCGGCCTTCCGCCCTCCAGGTCGGCGGGCACCACCTCGTGGAAGGTGCACGCGTTGGTCTCGGTGGGTCCGTACAGGTTGAGCAGCCGTGCGGGGCTCCACTCCGCCAGGCGCCGGGCGTACTCCGGGGGGAGCGCCTCCCCGGCGAAGAGCACGGCGCGCAGGGCCGGAGGCGGGGGCCGGTCGGCGAGCCCGCCGTCGCGGAGCATCAGCACCAGCGCCGAGGGCACGGAGTACCAGACGGTCACGCCCTCGCTGTGGACGAGGTCCACGAGCAGGTCGGGCGCGAAGGAGTACCCCTCGGGGATCAGCGTGACCGAGGCCCCCGCGCTGAAGGCGGTGTACAGGTCCAGGACCGACAGGTCGAAGGTGAGCGAGGCGTGGTTGGCGAAGCGGTCCCCCGGCCCCGCGTCCAGCTCCCCGCGGGCCCACTCCACGAAGGCCAGGGCGCCCGCGTGGCTCACCGTCACGCCCTTGGGCCTGCCGGTGGACCCCGAGGTGTAGAGCACGTAGGCGGGCGCGTCCGCGGGCGCGGTGTACCCGGGGACCGGCCCGCTCCGCGCCGGAGGGGCGTCGATGTCGAGGAACGCCGTGTCCGCGCCGAGGCGTCCGCGCAACCGCTCCAGGTCCGCGGCGGCGGCGCAGACCACACGCGGTCGGCAGTCCTCGGCGATCCGCAGGACGTGGTCCGGCGGCATGGCGCCGCTGGCCGGAACGTGGACGGCCCCCGTCCGGAGCACCGCCTGGGACGCGGCGACGGCGCGCAGGCCCTTCTCCGCCCAGACCAGGACGCGCTCGCCGGGGCCCGCGCCCAGCGCCGCCAGGTCGGCGGCCATGGCGTCGGCCTCCGCGTCCAGCTCCGCGTAGGTCCGCTCCCGGCCCCCGCAGCGCAGCGCGGTGCGCTGGGGCGCCTCGCGCGCGGACCGGCGGACCAGGTCCTGGAGGTTCACAGGCCCTCCCCCCGGGCGATGATCTCGCGCTGGATCTCGCTCGTGCCCGAGACGAGGGTGCCGGGCAGGGCGTCGCGCAGCCGCTGCTCCATCCCCGTGCCGACGAGGTAGCCGGAGGAGCCGAAGAGCTGGACGGCGTCGAGCCCGTTGGCCACGGCCGCCTCGGTGACCGCGACCTTGGCCAGGGAGACGGCGGTGTCGGCCTCCGGCCTGGCCCGGTCGAGCAGCCAGCAGGCGCGGTAGAGCAGGAGGCGGGCGCCCTCCAGCCTCTGGCGCATCGCGGCCACCCGGTGCGAGACCGCCTGGAACTCGCTGATCGGCCGCCCGAACTGCCTGCGGCCGCGCACGTGCGCCGCGACCCGGCCCAGCTGGTCCTCCATGGAGCCCAGGTAGATCGCCGGGAGGCAGGCCCGCTCCCAGGCCATGGAGAACTGGAAGACCGCGTTCCCCTGCCCCTCGGCGCCCAGCCTGAGCGAGGCGGGCACGCGGCAGCCGGAGAAGGTCACCGGCGCCGCCGCGCAGGCGTGCAGTCCCGCCTTGCGCAGTGTCGGGCCGACGGTGACCCCGGCCGTGCCGCGCGGCACGGCGAACGCGGTGACGCCGAAGAAGCCCGCCGAGGGGTCGGTGACCGCGTAGGCGACCAGGACGTCGGCCTCGGCGGCGTTGCTCACGAAGGACTTGGTCCCGTCGAGCACGTAGCCCCCGGCGTCCGGCCGGGCCGTGGTCGCCATGGCGTTGACGTCGGAGCCCGCGCCCTCCTCGGTCGCGGCGTTGCCCGCGACCACTTCCCCGCCGGCCATGCCCCGGAGCAGGTCGGTGACCTCCGGGCCGCGGCCGAATTCGCGCATGGGGACGCCGCAGGCCAGCAGGTGGGCGGCCACCGCGAAGGGCAGCCCGGCGTCGGGGCAGGCCGAGCCGAGGGCCTCCAGGGCGAGGGCGGTGTCGAGCGCGCCGAGCCCTCCGCCGCCCACGGAGGCGGGCAGGCACGCACCGGTCAGTCCGGCCTCGGCCGCGGTCCGCCACTCCTCGCGGGTCAGCGGCTGGTCGTGTTCGCGGGGCGGGGCCCCGCCGAGGCGGTCCCGGACGAGCGCGGCGACGCGCTCACCCCTCTCCCGCTGCTCGGGGGTCGGATCGAAGTCCACGGTGTCCCTTCCGTCTCAGGAGCCGGACGGGGGTTCGGCGATCCTCACCACGGCGCAGGAGACCGTCATCCCCGAGCCGAGTCCGCCCAGGATGACGTGGTCCCCCGGCCCGACCTCGCCCTCGTCCATCAGGTGGCGCAGGCCGATGAAGGGGTCGGCCGCGCCGATGTGCCCGATGGTGCGGCCGTGTTCCCACGTGGAGCGCTCCATCGGCAGACCGAGGACCTCCATCCAGCGGTGCTCGACCGCCTCGGGGCCCAGGTTGCCGAAGGCCGCCCGGGAGATGTCCCCGAAACCCACCCCGGCCTCGGCCAGGGTCCGGCCCACCAGCAGCATCATCTTCTTCTGGAGGGTGAACCAGGCGATGTTCACCTCCGGGTCCCGCTCGCCCTGCCGGGCGTGGTCACGGGCCCTGGCCCGGAAGTCGAGGAGCGAGCCGGTGGTCGCCGCGGGGGGGAAGTCGGGCTCACCCGAGCGGTGGTGCTGCTCCAGCTCGGGGACGACCATCGACCCCACCGCGAGCACCCGCGCGGGTCCGGGGCGGCGGCCGAGGAGGACGGAGCAGGCTCCGTCGCCCAGCACGAAGGCGCCCGACCGCCACCGGTCGACGCCCGGGGTGCCGAAGTTGTCCGCGGCGACGAGGAGCGCCGTGGCGTCCTCGGGCGCCTCCCTCAGGTGGGGGACGCACAGCTCCATGGCGGTGAACAGGGCGTTGCACCCCTGGCGCACCTCGGCGGCGATGACGTCGCCGCGGACCAGGTGGTGCTGGAGGTGGTACTGGGGGAACCAGCCGTCCGGGCCCTGGTGCCAGGTGTCGGCGTACAGCAGGACGCGCACGTCGTCCGGGCTGGCCCCGGCCCGCTCGAAGGCCTCGCGGGCGCTGCGCAGCGCCATCTCCGGCGCGGGCAGGTCGTCGGCCACGGCGGCGCCGACCATGTCGTGCACGGCGGCCTCCTCCGCCGTCGTGAGGCCCCGTTCGACCGCGGACCGCACGCTCACGCGGGCCTCGGGCAGGTACACGCCGAGGCCGCGGATCCATAGTTCTGGCGTCTTCAAGGGGAACCCTTCCTGTCCGGTCGCGGCGGGCGGCCGGGGCCCGCCCGGATGCGCGCCCGGTCGGCGGCGCGCCCCCGGACCGGGGCGCGGGACGAAGGTAGCGAAGGGCCGGGGCGCCCGCCCCGGCCGCCGTCACAGCTCCGGCAGGGGCCACCGGTCGGCTCTGCGGGAGGCCTCCTCGGCCAGGGCGTCGCGCACGGCCCGCACCTCGGCGGCCAGGGGGCGGTCGCGGTCCAGCGGCGGGCTGAGCTCGGCGATCCGTGCCCACGGCCCCGCCTCCTCGGACCGGCCCGAGAGCGCGGCGAGCTGCGCCAGGCCCACGCCGAGCGAACCGACGACGAGCCAGGCCAGCTCGATCGCCTGGGCCACCGAGTTGGCGCCGTTCAGCGCCATCGGCACGTGGTCCTGGTTGCCGTTGTTGCAGGGCAGGGCGGTGAGGCTGGCGGGCGTCACGAGCTGGCGGATGCGCGAGACGAACGAGGTGGCGCTCACCTGGACCCCGGCCAGACCGCTGCCCGCACCGGGCCGGGGGGTGAGCATGGGGGGCAGGCCCCCGTTGGTCTCCGAGGCGCAGAGCAGGGAGAGCTGCCGGTCGGCCAGGTAGGCGACCTGTTGGAGGGCCAGGCCGATCTGGTCCGAGCACAGCCCCACCGGCATCGCGTGGAAGTTGCCCCCGTGCAGGACCTCGTCACCGTGGCTGACCGGGTTGTCGGTGGTCCCGACCGCCTCGCGCAGCAGGATGCGCGAGGCGGCGGAGAGCTGGTCCAGGACCGCGCCCAGCACCTGCGGCGCGCACCGCAGGCTGTAGGGCTCCTGGAGGGGCCGCGAGGGCGCGCGCTCGGCTCCGGCGGGCAGGTCGGACCTGATCCAGGCCGCGACCGCGGTCTGGCCCGCCTGGCCCCGGGCCTCGGCGACACCGTGCGCGTACGCCTGGGGGTTGGCCCCCAGCAGGTCCGCCATCCGCGCCGTCATCATCGCCGAGGCGCGCACGACGTCCTCGACCTGCTGGTGGTTGTGCAGGGTCACCGCGAGGCTGACCCCGCTGCCGTTGACGAAGGAGAGGGCCTCGCGGGCGCTCCAGCGCACGGGGGCGGCGCCCAGACGGGCGAGGGCCTCGTCGGCGGGCACGCGGGACCACCGGCCGGGGCCGTCGGACACCCACGCCTCACCCTGTCCGGCGAAGGCCAGGGCGGCGCTGGCCAGGGGCTGGAGGTCGCCGCTCGCGCTGACGGTGCCCTCCCTCGGGATGACGGGTGTGAAGCCCCGGTTCCACAGGCCGACGAGCTCCTGCCAGAAGTCGACCGAGACCGCCGAGTAGCCCCGGCGCATGCTGGTGAGGCGCAGCGCGACCACGAGCCTGCTGACCTCGGGCGGGAGCGGCTCGCCCTGGGCGCTGCCGAGGTGGGAGATGAGCCCCTCCCCCTGCTCGCCCGCGGACTCCGCCGCGGGGAAGGCCACGAGCGGGCCGAAGCCGCGCGTGACGCCGTAGACGTCGGCGCCCTCGGCCAGGTGCTTGGCCATGGTCGTGGCGCTGGCGCGCATGCGCGAGAGGTCCTCCTCGGTCCATCCGATGCGTGCGTCCGGCTCGGCCTGGCGGAGGACCTCGGCCAGGCTGCTCGGCGTAGGCGTCAACTGTCCACTCCTTCGGGGCGGGCGCGCGTCGGCTGCACGCGCCGTAGTTTGCCTGTCTCGGAGCGGTCGATCCGCTCCACCGCGCACACCCTCCGGGGGCGGTACGCGATCTGGTCCAGGGCCCGCGCCATCTCGTCGGCGCCCGGGACGCCGTTCTCCCCCGGTACGACCAGCAGGTCGAAGTGCTCCCCCGTCAGGGGGTCGCGCACCGGGACGCAGGCGAGGTCCTCGCATTCCAGGGCGCCGGACAGGGTCTCCTCCATGGCGTCCAGGTCCAGGCGGCGGCCGTTGACGTTGACCAGCCGGGTCCTGCGCCCGGCGAAACCGAAACCGCGCTCTCCCACGCGGACCACGTGGTCGTCCATGCGGCACTCGGGGCCCGCCGTCCCGTCCTGGGGGCGGGCCAGACGGGGGCTGCGCACCACCAGGGGCGCCTCCGCCGCCGGGTCGGTCGGCCCGTCGCCGAACTCGACGTCGGGGAAGAGGCGCCACGGCGGGTCGTTCGGACCCCACAACCGGTGGGCGACGCCACCGGTCTCCGTGGACCCGAAGATCTCCACCAGGCTCGCCCGGTCCCCCAGCCCGGCCATCAGGTCCACCGCGCTCTGCGGCAGGACCGCCGTGCTGTGCACGAAGGCCAGGTGCTCGGCGGAGGCGAGCCACTCCCGGCGCTGCCGCAGGATGCGGAAGGTCCAGGGGATGGCCATCACCGCCCAGCGGCGTCCGTTCCCCGGCGGGAGCGGCGCGAACTGGGAGGCGTACCAGACCGGCACGCCCAGGTAGGCGGGCACCAGAACGCTGGCGAGCATGCCGTAGACGTGCCGGGGCGGGGCGAAGGACAGGACCGCCTCCGGGCGGTGGCCGGCCACCAGGTCGGCGAGCAGGCGGGCCTCGTCCATGAGCTGCTCACGGGTGCGGAACCAGGACCGCGGCCGCCCCGTGCTCCCCGAGGTGAAGAACTCCGTCTCGGGCGGGAGGAGTTCGGCGAACAACCGGTCGGCCGGTTCGTCCGCCTCGTCCCAGCGCACCGTCCACGGGCGCTCGGTGAGTTCGGGGGCCCGGGGCAGCTTCGCCATGAGGTCGCCGGGGGTCAGCTCGTCAACCGCCACGTGAGTCCTGATCCGATCGTGGTCGTGTCCCGGACCGGTCCGGGAGCTGTGCGGATGGGGCGCGCCCGCGGGTCGGTGTCCCGCCGGCGGGACGCGGCCCGGGGCGGAGCCCGTCAGTCGTCCTGCTGGGGGAGGCGCTTCTTCAGCGGCTCCCACCACGCGCGGTTCTCCGTGTACCAGGCGACGGTGCGGGCCAGTCCCTCTTCGAAGGAGACGGAGGGGCGGTACCCGAGCCTGGTCTCGGCCTTGGAGCCGTCCACGGAGTAGCGGCGGTCGTGGCCCTTGCGGTCGGCCACGAAGCGGACCATCGAGCCGTCGTGGCCGAGCAGTTCCAGGAGCGCCTCGGTGACCTCCAGGTTCCGCTTCCCGACCGAGCCGCCGATGTTGTAGACCTCACCGGGCTCGCCGTGCTCGGCCGCCAGGGCGAGGGCGTCGCAGTGGTCGTCCACGTGGACCCACTCCCGGACGTTGCCGCCGTCCCCGTAGAGGGGCACCGGGACGCCGTCCAGGAGGTTCGTCACGAAGAGGGGGATCATCTTCTCGGGGAACTGGAAGGGCCCGTAGTTGTTGGCGCAGCGGGTCACGCAGACGCGCATCCCGTAGGTCCGGTGGAAGGACCGCGCCAGCAGGTCCGAGGCGCTCTTGGAGGCCGAGTAGGGGGAGTTCGGCTCCAGGGGGTCGGTCTCGACCCAGGAACCCGTGCTGAGGGTTCCGTAGACCTCGTCGGTGGAGACGAGGACGAAGTTCTCCACGCCCTCGTTGAGCGCGCTGTCCAGCAGGTGGAACGTGCCCACGACGTTGGTGCGCACGAAGCACCCCGCGTCGGAGATGGAGCGGTCGACGTGGGTCTCGGCGGCGCAGTGGACCACGGTCGAGACCCCGCGCATGAGGCCGCGGACGAGCTGCTCGTCGCAGACGTCCCCCTGGACGAACGTCATCCGGGGGTGGTCGGCCACGGAGGCGAGGCTCTCCGTGGTGCCCGCGTAGGTCAGTTTGTCCAGGACCACGACCTCGGCGTCCGCGAAGCGCGGATAAACGCCTGCGAGCACGCGCCTGACGAAGTTCGAACCGATGAATCCGGCTCCACCGGTGACCAGGATCTTCATACGCCCGCACCCTGCCATACCCCGGCCGCCCGGCGGGCGGCCTCCATGACGTACTCGCCGTAAGGCGAATTCTGCATTTCCTCCCCAAGGCGATAGCACTCATCGGCCCCGATGAAGCCCATGCGCAATGCGATCTCCTCAAGACAGGCGACTCGGACTCCGGATTCCCGGGCCATGGTGGACACGTACCGGCCTCCCTCCAGCAGGGATTCCTCCGTGCCGAGGTCGAGCCACGTTATCTCGTTCCCCATGGTCACGAGTTCGGCTCTGCCCATTTCCAGATAGGCGCGGTTGACATCGGTGATCTCGAGTTCTCCGCGCCCGGACGGCTCGATCCGCTCAGCGATGTCTACCACGTCCTGGTCATAGAAATAAAGCCCGGTGACCGCGTAGTCCGACTCCGGCTCGGAGGGCTTCTCCACCAGGGAGACGAACCTGCCCTTTTCTCCGAAGCCCGCCACGGCGTAATGCCGGGGGTCGCTCACCTTGCACCCGAACAGCGTGCAGCCGGAAGTGGAGGCGGCGGCCCTGCCGAGGAGGTCCGGAAACCCTTCGCCGTGGAATATGTTGTCACCCAGCACTAGGGCGCTACGGGTTCCGCGAATGTGCTCCCTCCCGATGAGGAGCGCCTCGGCTATACCCCTGGGCTCTTTCTGGACCGCGTATTCGATCTCTATTCCCAGATGGCCGCCGTCACCCAGGGCCTGCTGGATGAGGGGGAGGCTCTCTGCGTTCGATATCACCATGATCTCCCGGATTCCGGCCATCATGAGCACGGAGACCGGATAGTAGAACATCGGCTTGTCATAAACCGGGAAAAGGTGCTTGGAGACGCTTCGCGTGGTGGGGAATAGGCGGCTACCAGTACCGCCTGCCAGCACAATACCTTTCATGGTGACTCCCAACGGTGGCCGAACATCGATATTGCTGGGCAAGCACACCACGGATGCGCCGTGGTGCTTTGGTCAGCGGCCTGGACCCGGCACTCGGTGCTAGGCTCTCCGAACCTCTCCCGAAGGAATCCTCACAACAGTACCGTCACGCTGCCTCGGGAGAGGAGAACAGTCCGGAGTGCAGCACCCGCAATGAACATGGCGCGGACCGGACTTGTCAAGGATCGGTGTCGGCTTTCACTCCTCGGAACATCGGGTCATCGAAATCTCGGAAGTGGGGAACACGTTGCGAATCGTCGTCGCGGCTTACGCGGACAAAGCTTATTTCTTTAGCATGGTGCCGACGGCGTGGGCACTGCGCGCCGCCGGGCACGAGGTCCGGATCGCCACCCAGCCCTCCATGACCGAGGCCGCGGCGGAGACGGGCCTGACCGTGGTCCCGGTCGGCGACGACCACACCCTGGCCGAGGTGCTGGCCCACGCCCGCGATCAGCAGGGCGAGTCGATCTTCGACCTGGCCGAGGAGCGGCCGGAGATGCTGGTGCCGGAGAAACTGCACCACGCCTACGAGGAGTACGTCACCTGGTGGTGGAAGCTCGTCAACGAGCCGATGGAGCGGGACCTGGTCGCCTTCTGCCGCGAGTGGCGCCCCGACCTCGTGCTGTGGGAGCCCAACACCTACTCCGCGGCGATCGCCGCGGAGGCGTGCGGCGCCGCGCACGGGCGGTTCCTGTGGAGCGTGGACCTCTTCGCGCGCATGCGGCGCCTGTACCTGGGGGCCGCCGACGCCACCCCCGGACCCGACCCGCTCAGGGGCTGGCTGGAGGAGAGCGCGGCCCTGTACGGGGTGGAGTTCTCCGAGGACCTCGTCCTCGGCCAGTTCTCCGTCCACCAGCTCCCGGAGGCGCTGCGGCCGCGCGAACTGGAGAAGACGGGCACCCACCTGAGCGTGCGCCCGGTTCCCTACGCCGGAAGCGCCGTTCTGCCCTCCTGGGCACGGGCCGGGGCCGAGCGGCGGCGCGTCCTGGTGGACTGGGGGTCCTGGAGCAGGACGGCCGAGGGCGCCGCCGCCCTGGTGGACGTCATCGACGCCTGCGCCGAGATCGGCGCCGAGGCCGTCGTCCTCTCCCCCGCCTCCCGCCGGGACTCCCTGCCCGCGCTGCCCGAGGACGTGGTGGTGACCGACTCGGGGGCGGCCCACATGCTCATGGGCTCCGGCTCGCTGATCGTCCACGGCGGCGGATTCGACGTGTCCTGCAACGCCGTGGTCGAGGGGCTGCCGCAGCTGGTCGTGCTCAACACCGAGCAGTTCGACGCCGCTCCGCTCTCGCGGGCGCTCCGGGAGCGCGGGGCCGCGCGCGTACTGGAGGTGGAGGAGGTCCTCACCCGGGGCGTGGACGACCTCCTCACGGAGCTCCTGGACAGCGGGGAGGTACGCGCGGCGGCCGGGCTGGTGCGCGACGAGGCCCTGGCCGCGCCCGCCCCGGACCAGGTGGTGCCGGAGCTGGAGCGCATCGCGGCGGCCCGTGGGGGCGGTGTCTGAACGCTCCCCGGACCGCGGGGCGTGCTTCAGACGCGGGTGAGGCCGGTGAGGGTGCGGGCGAGGTCGGCGGGGGTGGGCATGGCGTCCATGCGTGCGCGCAGGGCGCGGGCGGCGCTTGTGTGGCGGGGGTCTTCGAGGAGGGCGCGCACGCCCTCGGTGACGGTGGCGGCGTCCAGGCGGTCGGGGTCCACGACCCTGCCCGCCCCGGCCTCCTCCACCAGCCCCGCGAGGACCGGGATGTCGAACATCCGGGCGTTGGGCGACAGGAGTTGCGGGACTCCGTGGGCGAGGCCGGTCAGGACGGTGCCGGGACCGCCGTGGGTGACCATGGCGGCGCAGGTGGGGGCCAGGGCGTGCAGGGGCACGTACTCGACCAGGCGCGTATTGCCGGGAACGGCGCCCAGCTTGTCCTGTTCGCTGGCGGGCAGGGTGGCCACGACCTCCACGTCCAGCTCGGCCAGGCCCTCCAGGAGGGTCGCGACGTCGACCGTGTAGCCGCCCAGGCGCAACGCCGCCGTCGTCCCGAGGCTGAGTCCGATCCGGGGGCGGGCGGGGGGTGTGCGCAGCCAGTGGGGGACGACGGCGCGTCCGTTGTAGGGCACGTAGCGCACCGGCAGGTACTCCAGGTGCGGGGGCGTGTCCACCCTGAGGGGGGAGGGCACCTGCTCGATGGTGGCCTGGCCGTGGACCAGGGTCTCGGAGAAGTCCACGCCGTGCCGGGCGGCCCTGGCCCCCAGCCACGCGGCCAGGGGGTCCTCGCGCTCGGAGGCGGGCCGCTCGCCCATCCGCGCCAGGAAGGTCCGGCGGACCCTGCTGAACAGGTCCACGCTCCACAGGTGGCGCACGTGGACGGCCCCGCACGCCTGGGCCGCCACGGGGGCGGCGTAGGTGGACGGCTCCCACACGACCAGGTCGGGGCGCCACTCGCGGCAGAAGGAGACCAGGTCGTCGAACATGGGGTCGTTGACCGTCCGCCACCACCACGTGACCACCCCGCGGTAGCCCTGGAGGAGGTGGTCCCAGGTCAGGACCTCGTCACGGTCCTCGGCCATGTCGAAGTCCAGGTGCCGGTCCGCCCGGCCGTCCCGGCTGATCCTGGCGAAGTGGTGGTCGCGGCCCACGGCGGTGAAGGGCAGCCCCGCCCCCGCCGCGACGGACTCCAGATGGGGCTGGCTGGCCACCCGGACCTCGTGCCCGGCGGCGCGCAGCGCCCACGCCAGGGGCACCAGCCCCAGGAAGTGGGTCCGCTCCGCCTGCGTCGCGAACAGCACCCTCATCCCGGCGCTCCCCGCCGGAGGGGGCCCGTCCGCGGGACCGCGCTCACGCCGTCCTCCCGGCCGCGGCGTCCCGGACGTAGCCGGCCCCGGCCGCGTCCCACGCCTCCCGGTAGACGGCGAAGATCCGCACCGAGCGCAGCCGTTCGCCGTCGAGCACGTACTCGGAGAGCGTCCCCTCCCGGTGCACCTCCACGCCGCTCGCCCGCAGCGCGGGCAGCCCGCTGTCGACCACCCAGAAGTAGACCTTCCGGATGTTCCACATCGCGAAGGCGTAGTTCACGGCGAGGGCGTGGGCGTGGGCCACGCCCTCGGAGCCCAGTACCTCCGGATCCGCGGCCACGGAGCACTTGACATAGCGCCCCAGCGGATTGAGGGAGTGGAGGGAGACGTAGCCCCCGGCCCTTCCCGACCCCGGTTCCTCCGCGAGGAACTGCGCGGCCACGCCCTCGAACTCCTTGGGCCACAGGGACGCGAAGACGTCCCTGCTGGGAAGGCCCCCCAGCCCGTGCCGCGAGAGCTCGTCGTGGACCGCCTCCCCCGACCTCTCCGCCGTGGAGGCGAGCCTGACGGCGCGCGTCACGATATGCGGAAACACGATCTCCTGCACCACATCTCCCGTCGCCCCGAACGGGGCAGAGAAAAGCGCTGTGAAGAATGGATTTCTCCACAGCGCATCAGAGGAATCAGCTGCAACCGACGTAGCTGAGACCGCTGTTCAGCAGAACGGCTTCATCGAGGACGGTGTCCATCTCCTGAAGGGACAGAACGTCAGAGAGAACCATGGCTGGCCTCCTTTCCTTCGCGTGGGCCGACACTGGCGGGACAGAACCTAGGACAATTCCTCCGGCTCGACAAGAAGGCGGACCGGACCGGGCCCCCGCAGCGGCGGCTGTCCCGCCGGCGGGACGCCGCGCGGCGGGAGGGGGCGCGGCGGGAGGGGGCGCGGCGGGAGGGGGCCCGCGCCGCGGCGCGGACACTAGGGTGTGGCGCCATGCTCACACTGCACCTGGAGACCCCGCGTATCAGGTTCGGTCCCATCGCCCCGGAGAAGGTCGGAGAACTCTACGACCTCCTCGTGGAACTGGGCCTGGAAAGCCTTCCGTCGCGAGGCGCCTTCATCGAGTCCTACCACTCGGTGGCCAAGCGCTTCGTCGACGTATTCGAGATCCAATTCCGCAGCACGGGCGAGGTCCTCGGTTTCGCGTCGATTCGCGAACACGATCCGGCGGGACACGTGAAACTGGGCATCTTCATGCGCACGGACCGTCTTCCCGTGGGCGTGGGGGCCGAGTCCATGATGATGCTCGTCAACTACGCCTTCGCCCACTGGGATTACCTGCGGAAGGTATACGTTCTGACGACGGACGCGAGCCTGGGGAAATTCGGTTCGGCGCTCGCCAGCACCCCCCGGGAGGCGTCCCTCCCCCGGCACGTCTACTTCCAGGGCCGTTTGTGGGACCTGCACTTCTACTCGGTCTCCCGCGGCGCCTGGACCGCCAAGGGGGCGCCCATCCTCGACCGGATCGCGCGCGGACCGCGTTCGAGACGGTCCGGGAGCCCGGACCGCGGCTGAGCCGCCGCCCGCGAGCCGGACGCAGCACCCGCCACACCGCCCATCCCGGAGGGAAGCCCCCCATGCTCGACCTGGTCGAGATGTACACGCTCGCGGACCCGTTGTTCTTCGAGGAGCCGAGCAGGCTCACGGACGACTCCCCCAACGCCCTCGTGGCCCCGGCGGACCTCTCCGTCACGAGGCTGGACCCTCCCCCGGGTTGGCGGCGCGAGCGCGACGGCCTGTGGCACGTCGTCTCCCCGGAGGCTCCGGACCTGCCCGAGCAGGGCTGGAAGATCCACGTCTCGGCGACCGTGGACAACGCGGACGCGATCTGCCGCGAGGTGTGGGACCACTGCACGGAGCACGGCCTGGTGTTCAAGTACCTGTTGAACAGGAACATCCTGGTCGCGGCCAACACCAAGTACGCCCCCCGGGCCTCCAGCGGCAAACTGCTCACCGTCTACCCCCGCGACGAGGAGGAGCTGGAGCGGACCCTGCACGCGCTCTCCGCGCGCGTGGGAGGGCAGCCGGGCCCCTACGTCCTGAGCGACCTGCGGTGGGACCAGGGGCCCCTGCACGTCAGATACGGCGCCTTCCGCCAGATGTGGTGCCTCGACGAGCACGGCTCCCGGGTCCCGGCGCTGCGCGACCCCGACGGGGCGCTGGTGCCGGACCGCCGGCTGCCCTCGTTCACCCCGCCCCCCTGGGTGGTGCTCCCCTCCTTCCTCCAGCCGCACCTCGACGCCCGCTCCACCGGGGAGCGCGTGCCCTACCTCGTCGACAGGGCCCTGCACTTCTCCAACGGCGGAGGGATCTACCTGGGGCGCCGCGAGGAGGACGGGGCCCGGGTCGTGCTCAAGGAGGCCCGTCCCCACGCCGGGCTCGACCGCGAGCTGCGCGACGCGGTCTCCCGCCAGATCCGGGAGGAGGAGAACCTGCGGCGTCTGGACGGGGTGCCCGGCGTGCCCCGGTTCCTGGACAGCTTCACCCTGGGCGGCCACCGCTTCCTGGTCCAGGAGTACAAGGAGGGCCGGACCCTGGGCTCCTGGTGCGCCGTCCACCACCCCGGCGTCACCGAGGCGTACGCCGACGCCGACGCCCTCGCCGCCTTCACCGGGCGCGCCCTGCGCATCCTGGGCCGGTTGGAGGCGGTCCTCGACGCCGTCCACGACCGCGGCCTGGTCTTCGCGGACCTGCACGCCAACAACGTGCTGGTGGACGAGGACGACGAGGTCTGCCTGATCGACTACGAACTGGCCTTCGACGCGAAGAGGGAGGGGCACCGGGCACCGCTCGGAGCCCCCGGGTTCGCCAGCGCCGACCGGGTCGGCGCCGCGGTCGACCGGTACGCCCTGGCCGCGACCCGCCTGTCGGTCTTCCTGCCCTTCTCCCGGATCACCGCCCTGTCGCCGCACAAGGCCGCGGAGCTGGTGGACGTGCTCCGCGAGCTCTACCCCGTCCCCCGTGAGTGGGCCGACGAGATCGAGCGCGAACTGGTCCCGGAGCGCCCGGAGGAGGCCCCCGGGCGCCCGCCCGTGTCCCTCGGCTCCGTCGCGGCGGGCATCGCCGCCTCCGCGACCCCGGAGCGGACCGACCGGCTGTTCCCCGGGGACCTCCAGCAGTTCCTCTCCGGCGGCTACGGCGTGGCCCACGGCGCGGCCGGTGTCCTGTGGGCGCTGGAGCGCGCGGGCGGGGACCGCTTCCCGGAGCACGAGGAGTGGCTGGTCTCCGCCGCGCGGCGGCTGCGCTCCCCCGGCCAGGGCTTCTACGACGGCGTCAGCGGCCTGGCCTACGTCCTGGACCACCTCGGCCACCGCGACGAGGCCGACGAACTGCTGGAGCGCCACGCCGGGGACGAGTGCGGCGGGATCTCCCTCTTCTCCGGCGCGGCGGGCGTGTGCGCCGCGCTGGTCCACCTCTCCCGGGGCGGCGCGGACGACGCGCGTATGACCCGCGCCCTCGCCCTGGGCGGGCGGCTCTCGGAGGCGGTCGCGGAGGCGGGGGCGGCCACGGAGCCCCCGAGGCCCGGACGCGCGGGGCTCATGCGGGGATGGAGCGGCGTGGCCCTGGCCCTGCTGAACCTGTACCGGGCGACGGGGGACGGCCTCTGGCTCGACACCGCGGCGCGGGCCCTGCACCTGGACCTGGACCAGTGCGTCTCGGCGCCGGACGGCACCCTGCTGGTACGCGACCGCGGGGCGCGGGCCCTGCCCAACATCGACGCCGGGGGGCTGGGCGTCGCCCTGGTCGTCAAGGAGTTCCTGGAGCACCGCGAGGACGGGCGCTGCGCCGAGAGCCTCCCCGCGCTGACCCGTTCGTGCCACACCCTGCTGTACGCCCAGGCGGACCTGTTCCACGGCAAGGCGGGCCAGGTGGCGGCGCTGGCCCGGCTGGGCGGAGCACCCGAGGCGCTGCGCTCCCGGGTCGCCGAACTGGAGTGGTACGCCCTGCCCTTCCGGGGGCAGACCGCCTTCCACGGCGGCCGGGTGCCGCGGCTGTCGATGGACCTGGCCACGGGCGGAGCGGGCGTACTCCTCGCCCTGGCCGCCGCCGAGGGGGGCGGCCGGCCCTTCCTCCCCTTCTTCTCCGAGGCCCCCTAGGGCCGCGGAACCGGACCGGACGGCCCGCGGCCGGGGCGACAGGCGCCCCGGGTCCGCCGACCATGGACGAAGGACCGATCGGATGTACGACACCTACTACGCCGCCGTCTACGACGCGGTGATGATCCACCGGGGCAAGGACTACGCCGCCGAGGCCGACCGGATCGGCGAGATCGTCCGGGAGCGGCGGCCCGGCTCCGCCTCGCTGCTGGACGTGGCGTGCGGGACGGGCCTGCACCTGCGCGCGTTCGCGGAGCGCTTCGACGAGGTGGCGGGCCTGGACGGGTCACGGGAGATGCTGGCGCTGGCCCGGGCGCGCGTCCCGGGCCTGCGGACCTGGTGCTCGGACCTGCGGGAGACGGCGCTGGAGGCGCGTTTCGACGCCATCACCTACCTGTTCGCCGTCCCGCACCTGGAGTCGGAGGCGGAACTGGCCGCCGTGGTCCGGTCCCTCGCGGACCACCTGAACCCGGGAGGGCTCCTCCTCCTGGAACCCTGGATCGGCCCGGACGGTTTCACGCCCGGGTACGTCTCACGGGACGTGGTGGAGGACGGCGACCGCACGATCATGCGCCTGTCCCACTCCGCCTCCGTGCCCGGGCGGCGCGACCGGATGTCGATCGTCGTGCACTACGCCGTGGCCGACCCCGCGGAGGGGCTGCGCCACGCCACCGAGTCGACGGAGATGTCCCTGTTCACCCCGGAGCAGTACGCGGCGGCCTTCGAGGGGGCCGGGTGCGAGGCCGAGCACCTGAGGACCGAACCGTTCGCGCACGGGCTGTGGGTGGCCCGGCGCCGCGACGGCTGATCCTGTTCAGCGCTCCTCCCCCTCCGGCAGCGCGCGCCGGGCGGAGCCCCCGAGTTCCCCCCGCCGCGCCGACGGGTGGGGGAGCCGCGCGGCCACGGCCGTGGCCACCGCGGCCGTGGTCCCGCCCTCGTAGTCGCGGCCCCACTGGCTCCAGTGGACGGAGAAGGGGTCGTACCGGGGCTCGGTGCGGTCGCCGCGGCCGTCCGCCGTCACGAACCTCAGGCTGCCGTCGTGGCCGCCCGCCACGGAGGTCCACCGCACCTCGACGATGTCCTCCAGCGCGAGCTGCTGGGGGCCCGCCGCGCGTTTGGCCGCCTCCGCCTTCCAGTTGGGCCTGATGTAGACGTGGGTCCCGTCGAAGACGACGGACGCGTCACCGGCCTCGGAACGCACCGGAGCCCCGGGGGCCCCGACCAAGTACCGGTCCGGAGCGCCCTCGGGGGGCAGGGCGGCGAGCTCCTCGGTGACGGTCTCGGCGAAGTACTCGGCCACCAGGACACGGGAGCGGCCGACCCTGAGCTGGTACGGGTCGCCCCTGCGGGCCAACAGGCCCCGGGTGACCTCGGTGAAGGGGTCGGCGCCCGGGCGGAGGTGCACCCGCAGGGTCCCGCCCCCGCGCCGGGGTTCGAGGACGACGCCCGCCAGCGCGGGCAGCGGCAGCGAGACCACGCCCAGGGCACGGCGCAGCTGGTGGGACCTGCGGCCCGGGGTGATCCACACGGCCGCGCCGTCGAAGGACCACGAGCCGTCGCGCGCGCTTACCTCAGCCATGCCGTCATCGTAGGGGAGAGGTCACCGCCCGGCCCCTTCGACGGAGGGCGCGGCCCCCTGGCCGCGCTCCTCCGCGGGGGTGTTGATGCCCCGGCCGGTGTGGGCGAGGAAGACGTCGTCCAACGAGGGCGACCTGACCTGAACCGACGTGATCTCGGTGTCCGCCTCGGCGAACAGACGGGGGACGAACCGGCGCCCGTCGGCCACCGTGAACCAGACGGTGTCGCCCTCGACCACCGGGGCCGTGTCCAGGATCGACCGGAGCCGCTCGCAGAGCGCCCCGGGGTCGCGCGCGACGATCTCCACGCGGTCCCGCCCGATCCCCGCCTTGAGTTCGGCGGGGCTGCCGACCGTGACGATCTCACCGCCGTCGATGATGGCGATGCGGCCGCAGTTCTCCGCCTCCTCCAGGTAGTGCGTGGTCATGAGCACGGTGACGCCCTCGCGCTCGTTGAGCTCCCTGACCCGGTCCCAGATGGCCTCCCTGGAGCGGGGGTCGAGCCCGGCGGTCGGCTCGTCCAGGAACAGCAGGCGAGGGCCGTGCAGCAGCCCCCTGGCGATCTCCAGCCGTCGCCGCATACCGCCGGAGTAGGTTCCAGCGAGCCTCTCCCGTTCCTCCCACAGGCCCACGTCCCGCAGGGCCCGGGAGACCCTCTCGTCGACCTCCGCCGGGGGCACCCCGTAGATCTCCGCGTGGAACCTGAGGTTGTACCAACCCGTCAGGTAGCGGTCGAGGGTCTGCTCCTGGAACACCAGGCCGATGCTGCGGCGCACGTCGGGCCGCTCCCGGACGATGTCGAAACCCGCGATCGAGCCCGTCCCGGAGGTCGGTGTGACCAGGGTCGAGAGCATGCCGATCAGCGTGGACTTGCCCGCTCCGTTGGGCCCGAGGAGGCCGAACAGCTCGCCGGGGGCCACGTCCAGGTCCACCCCCCTGACGGCCTCGACCTCACCGAAGCGCTTGGTCAGCCCGCGCGCGCGGACCATGGCCCGCGGGCCGGAGCCGTTCACCGACGTGTTCTCCAACAGTCCTCCGTACGTAGGGCGCCCCGTGTCGGGCGCGCGGACGCGGGCGCCCCGGCCCCGCGGGCCGGGACCCTCAGGCGGGGTCCGCCCGGCCGACGCGCCCGTCGACGAAACCGGTCCCGGTCCGCTCCCACGCGTCCCGGTAGACCGCGAAGACTCGGGCCGTGCGCAGTGTGCCCCCGGCGAGCACGTACTCGGGCAGGGAGCCCTCCAGCCGGACCTCGACCCCGGTGCGGCGCAACGCGGAGGGGTCCTCCTCCAGGGTCCACAGGTAGAGCTTCCTGAGGTTCCACATGGAGAACGCGTAGTTGACGGCGAGCGCGTGGGCGTCGGTGGCGCCCCGCGGCCCCAGGACCGCCTCGTCCGCCGCCAGGGAGCAGCAGCCGTGACGCGCCTGGAAGTTGAACCCGTGCAGGGAGGCGTAGCCCGCGACGCGCCCGGAGCCCGGGACGCGCACGAGGAACTGCGCGCCGACCTGGTCGTACACGCCCGGCCACAGGGCCTCGAACACCTCGCGTCCGGGCACTCCGGGCACTCCGGCCACGCCGTGCCCGACGAGTTCGTCGTACACAATGCCACCCCTCCTGGTGTCGGTGGGGTCGAGCACCGCGTCGGCGGAGCCGGTGTGGGGGAAGATCATCGGACACGACCTCTCACGGGCCGGGCCGTCGCGCCCGGCCGGACGTCGGGGGGAGCGCCGCGGAGGAGGACGCCTCCGCGGCGCTCCCGTCGGGGGACCGGGTTCTGTTCCTCGGACCGGCCTCAGCCTGGGGGTTCGTTCGGGCGCCGAAGGTTGCTGTCCTCCGGGCGCCCGAACACAAGCAGGACCGCGCCGTAGGCGTCCGTCGAGGGTGGTGGCGGACGACGGGCGGGACGAGGCGAAGGTCCGGGGAACACCGCCTAGGCGGGGCGGACGATCACGTCACCGCTGCATCCGACGAGGCTGAGTCCGCTGTTCAGCATGGTGCTCTCGTCGACGGTGATCTCGAAACCCTGCAAATCGAGAACGTCGGAAAGGGGCATGTTCCCTCCTCGGAAGAGAATGGACGGGGGTGCCGGCACGAAAGGAACATAGAAGAACTCGGGACCGCCCACAAGAGAGGTTCCCGCGCTCGCCCGAACAGCTCCCGCCCTCCTTTGGTGGGATCATCGGCAGAATCCCTTCCGCATGGCGCGCCAGGCCTCAGGCGGGCCTGACGATGACGTCGCCGCTGCAGCCGACATAGCTCAGACCGCTGTTGAGGAGGGCCTCCGCCTCCAACCGCACGCCCAGGGACTGGAGGGAGAGGACATCGGAAATAATCATGGTTCGGCCTTTCTCGGATGCTTTTCCGACAGGACGCGCCAGAACCTAGGCAAGGGTTTCCGCAGGCGCAAGGGAAAGCCATGGAACCGCACGTCCCGCCGGCGGGACGTTTACGCGCGCGAGGCCCGCGGACCCTTCCCGGACGCGCGACGCCCTTTCCCGGGCTTTCCCGCGAGGACGTTCGGGGGACCTTCTGCGTCCTTCCCCGCCGGTCACGCCATGGGAGCGCTCCCATAACCCGGGGCGCGTGCAAGGATGGCCTCTCCCCCGGGCTGCCACGCCCGACGGTCCCACGGAAAGGCCAGGGCAGTCGGCGATGATCCCCCTCCACCTCGAAACCCCCCGCGTCCGGTTCCGCCCCATCGGGGAGGACAACGTCCTCGGGCTGTACCAACTGCTGCTGAGGCTCGGGATCGAGACGCTCCCGGCCCGGGACAGCTTCGAGTCGTCCTTCAGGGCGCTGGACGGTTCGGACGTCACCGTGCTCCAGATCGAGGCCGCCGGGAGCGGCGAGGTCCTGGGGTTCGCCTCGGTCCGCGAGCGCAGCCCGGCCGGACACGTGAAGATCGGCATCTTCATGGACCCGGACGGACTCGCGGTGGGGGTCGGCGCCGAATCCATGATGCTCCTCGTCAACTACGCGTTCGCGCGCTGGGACGACATCAGGAAGGTGTACGCGCTGACCACGGACGCGAGCCTCATGCACTTCGGTTCGGCGCTGTTCGCCACGCCCAAGGAGGCGACGCTCCCCGGCCACGTCTACTTCCGGGGACGGCTGTGGGACCTGCACTACTACTCGGTCTCCCGGGACCACTGGCTCCAGACGGGGGCCCGGCTCCTCGCGCGCATCACCGGGGACCGGTCGCGACGGGAGGGCGGCCCGGTGGGAATCGGCTCCGCGCCGGTCTGGACCGAGTGACGGGCGCCCGGACCGTCCCCCCACCACCACGAGCAAGGACAAGGACCAGATGACGGCCACGCGACGGCGCCCGCTCCCCACCTCGCCCTTCGGGCTCGGCCACGACCTGCGCACGGTCCGGGTCGTGCTCAAGCGCGACCTCTTCCGCTTCGTCCACGACGTCAGCCGGGGCGTGGCGATGCTGCTCCAGTCGGTGATGTGGCTGTTCGTCATCGGGGTGGGCTTCGGCTCCCTCATCCCGAGGGGAGAGGACGACCTCCCGCTGACCGCCGTGATGTTCCCGGGCGTGGTCGTCATGACCGTCATGGGGACGGCGGTGTCCGCCGCGGCGACCATCGTCACCGACCGCGAGGTCGGCTTCCTGCGCGGAATGCTCGTCGCCCCGGCCAAGCGCTCCGCGCTGATCCTGGGCAAGATCCTCTCGGGCGCGGTCCTGGCCACCCTCCAGGCCAGCATCATCCTCGCGGTGGCCGGCCTGGCGGGGGTGCCCTACGCGCCGGGGCTGATGCTGACCCTGTTCGGGCTCACCTTCCTGGTGGCGCTGACGGCGTCGGCGGTGGGCGTCCTCATCGCGATCTCGGTCCGGGGCAGCGAGGCGTTCATGGGGATGGCCCAGCTGGTCATCTCCCCGCTGGTCCTGCTGTCGGGCGCCATGTTCCCCATCGGAAACCTCCCCTCCTGGCTCACCGCGATCACACTGGTCAATCCCGTCACCTACGTCGTCGACCCCATGCGCCAGGCGGTCTTCGCTCACCTGGACACCTCACCGGAGACCGAGGCGCTGTTCAACCCCGGCATCTCCTGGTTCGGCTGGCAGATCCCCTGGGCGGCCGAGGTCGCCCTCGTGGCGGGCGTGGGCGTCCTGCTGGTCTGGCTGACGGTGGTCAGGTTCGGCGACTCCGAGTAGGAGGCGCCCCGGTCCCGCCGGGACCGGGGCGCGGGCGGCGCTACAGGGCGGCGGCCTCCCCGGCCAGACCGGTGATCCGCTCCCACTCCCCCGCCGCCACCAGGTCGGCCGGGGTCAGCCAGCTGCCGCCCACGCAGCCCACGTTGGGCAGGGCGAGGTAGGCGGGGGCAGACGCGACGGTGATGCCGCCGGTCGGGCAGAACCGCACCTGGGGCAGGGGGCCCGCCAGCGACTTCAGGAACGCCGCGCCGCCCGAGGCCTCGGCCGGGAAGAACTTCATCTCCGTCACCCCGCGCTCCAGGAGCGCCAGGGCCTCGGACACGGTGCCCACGCCGGGCAGGAAGGGCAGGCCCGTGTCGGACATGGCCGACGCCAGCCCGTCGGTGCACCCGGGGCTGACCAGGAAGCGCGCGCCCGCCCTGGCGGCCGCGGCCGCCTGGTCGGGGGCTGCCACGGTGCCCGCGCCGACCACGGCCTCGGGCACCTCGGCGGCGATCCGCTCGATGGCCTCCAGCGCGGCCGGGGTCCGCAGGGTCACCTCGATGCCCGGCAGGCCGCCCGCCACCAGCGCGCGGGCCAGCGGCACGGCGGACTCGGCCTCCGAGACGACCACCACCGGCATCACCGGGGCCAGGTCGAGGATGTCGGCGCCCGAACGGGGGTTCGTCGTCATCTGAATCCTTTCGAGGAAACTCTGGCCTTCAGGCCAGAGAGGAATCGGGCTCCTGCTGAGCGGGACGGTCAACGGTGGTGCGCCCCCGGGCGAATCACCATCCACCAAAATCACCAAACCCGCCAACCACCACTCGAACCGGTGATAGCTTGCTTCGCGTCGGCTCAGACGAGGACCACGTCCGGGCCCTCCTACTGCCGGGCTGGCAGAAAGTCAGGTCTGTGGAGCTGATGTAAGACCGATGGGCGGCACCCCGTCCCCCGCCGTTAGTTCGGGTCGGCAACCGGCTACGAAGCAGAAAGCTCAACCCGCGAGGGAAGAATCTCCCCGCTTCAGCTGGGAGAGAAGTCAAGTCGTGTCTCTCCAGGGTCGGTCGAAGGTCTGGGTGGGCGCGCCGCGGCCTCGGGGCGTGCGGGGCGGACGTCCGCCGCGCGCCCCCGGGCCGGTCCCCCGGCGCGCCCGGTTCGGCGGGTCAGGATCCGAAGACCCCGGCGCCCCTCTCGGCGGGGCCGACCGCGCCGCGCAGGGCCGCGAAGAGCTCCCGGCCGGTGCCGGTGGCGGAGTCCGCGGTGGGGCGGGCGGGCTCGCGGCCGGTCAGGTCGGCCAGCACCTCCAGTGTGCCGGTGGTGGCGTCCAGGCGGATGGGGTCGCCGTCGCGGACGTAGGCCAGCGCGCCGCCCGCCTCGGCCTCGGGGGACACGTGGATGGCGGCGGGCACCTTGCCCGAGGCGCCCGACATGCGGCCGTCGGTCACCAGCGCCACCTTCTGTCCCCGGTCCTGGAGCACGGCCAGCGGCGGCGTGAGCTTGTGCAGCTCGGGCATGCCGTTGGCGCGCGGTCCCTGGAAGCGGACCACCGCGACGAAGTCGCCGGTCAGCTCCCCGGCGGAGAACGCCTCCTGGAGTTCGGCCTGGTCGCCGAAGACGCGGGCGGGTGCCTCCACCACGTGCCGCTCCGGCGCGACCGCGGAGACCTTGATGACGGCGCGGCCCAGGTTGCCCGACAGCATGCGCAGGCCGCCGTCGGGGGCGAAGGGGTCGTCCGTGCCGCGCAGGACGGAGGTGTCGCCGCTCTCCTTGGGTCCGTCGACCCAGGTCAGCTCGCCCCCGTCCAGGCTCGGGACCTGGCGGTAGCGGCCCAGGCCCTCACCCATCAGGGTGCGCACGTCCTCGTGGAGCAGTCCGGCGTCCAGCAGGGAGCCGATCAGGTGGGCCATGCCGCCCGCCTCGTGGAACTGGTTCACGTCGGCGGCGCCGTTGGGGTACATGCGGGTGAGCAGCGGCACCACCTCGGACAGGTCGGCGAAGTCGTCCCAGGTCAGCTCGATACCGGCGGCGCGGGCGATGGCGACCAGGTGCAGGGTGTGGTTGCTGGAGCCGCCGGTGGCCAGCAGGGCGACCACGGCGTTGACGACGGCCCGCTCGTCGACCTGGCGGCCGACGGGGTTGTAGGAGTCGCCCAGGGCGGTGCGGGCGAGCACGCTGCGCCCGGCCTCGGCGGTCAGGGCCTCGCGCAGCGGGGTGCCCGGCTGCTCGAAGCTGGCCCCGGCCAGGTGCAGGCCCATGACCTCCATGAGCATCTGGTTGGAGTTGGCGGTGCCGTAGAAGGTGCAGGTGCCGGGCGAGTGGTAGGCGGCGGACTCGGCCTGGAGCAGCTCGCGGCGGCCCACCTGGCCCTCGGCGAAGCGCTGGCGCACGCGGGCCTTGTCCTTGTTGGGCAGGCCCGAGGGCATGGGTCCGGCGGGCACGAACGCCACCGGCAGGTGGCCGAAGGACAGGGCGCCGATCAGCAGGCCCGGCACGATCTTGTCGCACACGCCGAGCATCAGCGCGCCGTCGAACATGTCGTGGGACAGGGCCACGGCGGTGGCCATCGCGATGACGTCCCGGCTGAACAGGGACAGCTCCATGCCCGCGCGGCCCTGGGTGATGCCGTCGCACATGGCGGGCACGCCCCCGGCGAACTGGGCGACGCCGCCCGCCTCGGCCACGGCGGCCTTGATCACGGCCGGGTAGGACTCCAGCGGCTGGTGCGCGGAGAGCATGTCGTTGTAGGCGGAGACGATCGCCAGGTTGGGCGTGACGTCGCCGGACAGCTTGAGCTTGTCCGAGACGCCGCAGGCCGCGAACCCGTGGGCGAGGTTGGCGCAGCCCAGGGCGGAGCGGGCGGGGCCCTCGGCCGCCGCCGCGTCGATCCGCGCCAGGTAGGCGGACCGGGTGTCGGCGCTGCGCTCGGCGAGGCGCCGGGTGACGTCTGCGACGACGGGGTGGACGGCGGGTCCGTACCCTGCGTTGTCGGCGTCGTCGGGGATGTGCGCGGTCATCGGGGTCGCTCCTCTTCGTACCACGTACGGCCTGTTCGGCCGATGAGCCGGTGCGCGCCCGCGGGGCCGGCGCTTCCGGCTGGATAGGTCTCGGGGGTGGTGCTCAGGCCGTTCCACGCCTCGATGACGGGGTCCACCCAGCGCCAGGCGGCCTCGACCTCGTCGCGGCGCATGAAGAGGGTGGAGTCACCGGCCAGGACGTCCGTCAGCAGTCGCTCGTAGGCCTCGGGCGAGCGGGTGGCGAAGGTGTCGGCGAAGCTGAGCTCCAGCGGGGCGGGCCGCAGCCGCAGCGCTCCGGCGCCGGGCGTCTTGGCCAGCATGGTCAGGTGTATGCCCTCGTCCGGCTGGAGCCGGATCACGAGGCTGCCCGCGCCGGGCAGGTTGGTGCCGGGGAAGATCGTGTGCGGCACCTCGCGGAAGCGGATGACGATCTCCGAGCGGTCGTGCGACATGCGCTTGCCGGTGCGCAGGTAGAAGGGCACCCCCGCCCAGCGCCAGTTGGCCACCTCGGCGCGCAGGGCCACGAAGGTCTCGGTGTCGCTGAGGGCGGGGCCGCCGGGCTCGTCGAGGTAGCCGAGCACCTCCGAGCCGTGGACGGAGCCGCGTCCGTACTGGCCGCGCACGGTGTCCTCGGCGACGCGGTCCCCGGTGAGGGGGCGCAGCGACTGGAGGACCTTGAGCTTCTCGTCGCGGACGGAGTCGCGGTCGTAGCTGGCCGGGGGCTCCATGGCGGTCAGGCACAGCAGCTGGAGCAGGTGGTTCTGGACCATGTCGCGCATGGCGCCGGAGGTGTCGTAGTAGCCCCGGCGCCCGCCGACGCCGACGGTCTCGGCGGCGGTGATCTGGACGTGGTCGATCCAGCGGGAGTTCCACAGGGGTTCGAGGAAGACGTTGGCGAACCGCAGCACCAGCAGGTTCTGCACCGTCTCCTTGCCCAGGTAGTGGTCGATGCGGTAGATGCGCGACTCGTCGAAGACCGCCCCCACCGCGTCGTTGACGGCGCGGGAGGAGGCCAGGTCGCGGCCCAGGGGCTTCTCCATGACCACGCGGGAGTCGGGGGTGACGAGCCCGGCGTCGTCCAGGCCGCGGCAGATCGCGCCGGAGATCATCGGCGGGACGGCGAGGTAGAAGACGCGGTCGCGGCCGGGGGCGAGGGCCGCGGTGAGGGCGTCCCAGCCCGAGGGGTCGCCGCCGACGTCCACGGTGACGTGGGAGAGGCGCTCCAGGAACCGGCGGAGCACGTCGGGCTCGGCGACCTGGACGGCGTGGTGGCCGCGGACCGCCGAGGCGGCCTTGTCCCTGAGGTCGGCGTCGGTGAGGCCGTCGCGTGAGACGGCGACGACGCGGGTCCCCCCGTCCAGGTGGCCGTCGCGGTCCAGCAGGTACAGGGAGGGGAGGAGTTTGCGCATGGACAGGTCGCCGGTACCCCCGAAGACCACCAGGTCGGTGGCACGGGACGCGGACTGCTGCGGCATCTTCGGTCTGCTCCAGCGGGGAGGGAAGGGGATGGGGAGCGGGGGGCGGAGTGTGACGCAGGCGGGGGGCGCGGGGAGGAGGTGCGGACGCGCGGGACGTCCGGCCCTTTGAGCCTAAGCCCGACTATGGTAAAAAACCAAGCACACTTGAGAACAATTATTTACATAACCTCCCAGCCTTCCCGTCGTAACCTCGTGGTTGAATGAGCTATGGCCAGAACCCCCGGACGCCTGTCCTCTGCTGCCACCAGCGGCCACATCCTGGAGCTCATCCGTTCCGGAACCGCGACCAGCCGCTCCGAGATCGGCCGGGTCACGGGCCTGTCCCGTCCCTCCGTCGCCCTGCGGGTCACGGAGCTGATCGGCGGCGGGCTCGTCACCGAGGGCACCGGCGCGGTCTCCAGCGGCGGACGGCCGCCCACCCTGCTGGAGTTCAACGCCGCCAGCGGCCTCATCCTCACCAGCGCCCTGGGCATGGTCCGCAGCCAGGCCGCCGTGTGCGACCTCGACGGCGAGGTCCTCGTGCGCACTCCGGGCTCGCCCGCGATGGAGCAGGGCCCCGACGCCACCCTCCCCTGGCTGCTGGACACCTGGTCGGAGCAGATCGCCTCGCTCGGCCGCGACCCGGGCGACGTGCGCGGCGTGGGCATCGGCCTGCCCGGCACCGTCGAGTTCCACGCGGGCCGCGCCGACGACCGCCCCTTCCTCGGCAAGTGGGCGGGCGTGGCGCTGGCCCCGCTGGTCGCCGAGCGCTTCCCGGTGCCGGTGATGGTGGACAACGACGTGAACGTGATGGCGCTCGGCGAGCACATCGCGGGCGGGCACGGGCACCCCGACGACATGGTGTTCGTGAAGGCCTCCACCGGGATCGGCGCGGGCCTGCTGTCCGGCGGGCGGCTGCTGCGCGGTTCGCTGGGCGCCGCCGGGGAGATCGGGCACATCCCGGTGCGCGGCGCGGGCGGGCTCCCGTGCCGCTGCGGCAACACCGACTGCCTGGAGGCGGTCGCGGGCGGACGGCGGCTGCTGGAGAGCGCCGCCGAGCAGGGGTGCCGGGCGCGGACGCTCAAGGACCTGGTGGCGCTGGCCTCGGGGGGCGACCCGGTGGCCGTCACCCTGGTCCGGGAGGCCGGGCGCAAACTGGGCGAGGCCCTGGCGGGGGCGGTGAACCTGCTCAACCCCGAGGTGATCGTGCTGGGCGGCGACCTGGCCGAGGCCTACGACCACCTGGTGGCGGGCGTGCGCGAGGTGGTGTTCCAGCAGTGCACCGCCCTGGCCACCCGTCAGCTGCGCGTCGTGGCCAGCTCCCTGTGGGACGAGGCGGGCGTGCGCGGCTGCGCGGCCATGGTGACCGAGGAGATCCTGTCGCCGGAGGCGGTGAACAAGCTCCTGGCGGGCTGAGGGGGCCGACCGCCCCCTTCTCCGTCCACAGGCCGCGGACGGGGAAGTTACCTCCGCGCCCGATCGGGAATCCTCGCACGGGAGGGGCTCCGCCCTCCTCCGGCAGCCGCCGCGACCCGCGACCGAGCCCGTGCCCCCGCGCTCACCCCGCCGACCTGCGACGACGCGTTCGTCGGCGCGCACTCACCCCGCACCCGCACTTGACAACCGCCCTCGGTGTGACGAATAGTCACCGAGCATCACCCCCGCCCCGCACACCTCTGTCACCCCTGTGGCCGCGCCCGTGCGGACCCCCGCCCGGAAAGGTCCCCGCCGTGTTCCCAGAGAACCCCCTCGTACTGATCCTGTTGGGCGCCGGAATCAGCCTGGTCACCAGCGTCGTCGTCACCGCCGTCCAGGCCCGCCTGGTCAGGCGCGACACCATCCGCACCTCCTCCCGCGCCTCCGCGCGCACCCTCACCAGCGCCTTCATCGCCGAACGCGACTCCGTCGACGGAGGTGACAGCTTCCTCGCCGAGGCGGAGCTGACCGTCATGTCCATGACCGACCGCAAGACGCGGGACCGGCTGCGCGACGTCATCCGCCTGCTGCGCGAGCGGGCCCTGCCGGAGATCGAGGAGCTCAGCGGGGTCAGGTCCGAGCGCTCCCGCCAGCTGCTGTGCGACCACGCCCTGGAGGTGCTCGGCGCGCACCTGCGTTCCGAGAAGCTGCCCGAGGTGCCCGCCGCGGTCCGCAAGATGCTGTCCGTGGAGGAGGAGGCGCTGAGCATCCACTCCGGCGAGACGCCGCGTCCCGCCGAGCCCATCACCAAGAGCGCGGTCACCCCGCGCCCCCGGCACACCGGCGCCAAGCCCGCGACCCCGGCCCGCAAGCCCGCCAAGAGCGCGGCCAAGACCCCCGCCAAGCCCGCGGCGAAGGGCGGACGCTCCTCCTCCGCGACCGCGGAGGAGCCCGCCAAGGAGAGCGCCTTCTGGGACGACTGATCCGGCCCCGCTCCGCTGACCGCCCGCCGTCCCCGCTCAGGGGCGCGGGCGGTCCGCGTCTGCCCCGGCGGAGACCGGACATAGGCGTTTCAAGCGGACAAGCCGGGGAAAGTCAGGCGGACAGACTCCAGGAGACGACCACGGGGGCTGAGGAATTGTGCGGCGCAATTGCGGTCAGGACCCCCGCTCAGGGACAACCCGCGCGCGCGGACGGGAAGAACTTGACCTAGGATCACTGCCACGCACGCGTTTTCCGTGCCCTCGGCCGCACCCGCTTCCCGGTGCTGCCGGTGCCCCGTGGGCCGCTCCCGAATCCCCAGGAGGCCCCGGATCCGGCGACTGCCCGCCGCTGACGTTCCGCGCGTTCCCCGCCCTCCCCCGAACTCGGACGCGTGTCCCTCCGGCCCGGCGTCCGACCGTTGGCACGTCCCGCCGTCCGAACTCACCGAGATTGCACGATGCCCGCTGATGAGAAGCCCTCTGCCTCCGGCAGGGACCACACACCAGACGACAGGCCCGAGGACGGCTCCGCACCCCGATCAGGGTCCGAGAACACCGGCGACGACGCGGCAGGTGGGGACAACACCACCGCGTCCGGAACCGGGGCTGACGGAACCGGCCGGGCCCACGAGTCGGACGAGACCGAGGGGGCGGAGGAGGTCGGAAAGGCCGAAGAAGCCCCCAGAACCGGTGTGACATCAGACACCGGAGGCACCCAGGAGACTCAGCAGGCCCAGGAAACCGCGGAGGCTGACGAGCCTGCCGGTACCGGGGAGGCTGCCGAGTCTGGCGACACCCGAAAGTCCACCGGTACCGAAGGGGCCACCGACGCCGACGGGGCCTCCGAGACCGAGGAGACCACCGGGGATGAGAAGGCCGTTGAGGCCGAGGAGCCCGCCGAGAGCGAGGAGGCCGCTGGGACCAGTGCCTCAGCGGGAGCCGCTGCGACCGACAAGCCCGAAGAACCGGCCGGGAGCGACGAGGCCGGTGGGACCGCGGGGGCCGCCCCGGGCGCGGACGCCCCGGCCGCCGCCGTTCCCGTCCGCACGAAGCGCCGCCGGACCGGCAGGATCCTGGTGTGGGTCGCCGCGACCCTGGTCCTCGTTCTGGCCGCCGGGGTCGGCACCGCCTACGGCTACTACCGCTCGCTGCGCTCGGACATGGTCCAGTACGACATCGACGGGCTGCTCAAGGAGGAGGACCGGCCCGAGAGGATCAACGACTCCGTCAACATCCTCTTCATGGGCACCGACGGCTACGAGGAGGGCAGCACCGCCTACTCGACGGAGTTCGAGGGCGAGCGTTCGGACTCGATCATGCTGGCGCACATCTCTCCCGAGAACCGGGTGTCGGTGATCAGCTTCCCCCGCGACTCGCTGGTGGCCCTGCCCGACTGCGACCCCTACGGAGAGACCGAGGGCACGCCCGGCTACTTCGGCATGATCAACGCCGCGATGTACCACGGCGGACCGCCCTGCGTGGTCAGCACCATCGAGTCGCTGAGCGACGTCCGCATCGACCACTTCGTGCACCTCAGCTTCATGAGCTTCCGGGACGTGGTGGACGCCATCGGCGGCGTGGACATGTGCATCCCCGAGCCGATGGAGGACAGCCGGTCCAAGCTCGACCTCGACGCGGGCCAGCAGACGCTCGACGGCGACGAGGCGCTGTCGTTCGTCCGGGCCCGCTACGAGATCGGCGACGGCGGCGACATCGGCCGCATCGACCGCCAGCAGATGTTCCTCGCGGCCCTGGCCGACCAGGTGACCAGCAACGACGTGATCACCGACCCGGGCAGGCTCAACGCCGTCCTGCGCGCGGTGGCCGAGCACAGCGCCACCGACAGCGCCCTCACGTTCGACCGGATGCTGTCGATCGCCGTGACCCTGGCGGACGTGGAGCTGACCGACATCGAGTTCCACACCGTGCCCTGGTACCAGGCGCCCTCCAACCCCAACCGGGTCCTGTGGTACGAGGACCAGGCTGAGGAGCTGTTCACCGCCGTGCGCGAGGACCGGCCCCTGCCCCTCACGATGGCCGACGAGGCGCCCGCCCCCCAGGACCCGCCGGGGGCCTCGCCCTCCCCGGCGGACGAGGACGTCGCGGACGCCTCCCCGAAGGCCGACCCCGCCCGTCCGGGCGTGGGACGCGACGCCACCTCCAACCCGTGCTCCGACGGCCTGGGCTACGGCACCGGGGACGAGAGGGAATAAGGGGCATCCCGGAGGGGCCTCTGAGACTCCTGGAGCTTTCTGGGATCTCAGAGGCCCCTCTGTCGCTTGTCCGTGCCTTCCGTAACGCCGAGGGGCCCCGGGGCCGGTACGCAGAGTCGTACCGGCCCCGGGGCCCCTCGCGTGTTCCCGGGGACTCCGGGCACGAAGGACCGCGGTTCCGGTCCCCCCGGTCCGGAACCGCGGTCGGGCCTCGGGCGGCGGAGACTCCGCCCTCCGCCGGTACGCGCCTGGAACCCCCACAGTTCCCTTCGGCGCCCGTCAGCGGAGGTGGTCCCGCTCACCGCCCGAGGCTCGTGCGCCCGCCACGACCGGCGGGCGCACGTTCCAGGGAGGTCAGGCGATGCTGTCGGGCAGCAGGTCCAGCTGGCTGGTGTCCACCTGGGGCTGGCCCAGGTCGGGCATGCCGTCCACGCCCACCAGGTCGTTGCCCACGAAGTCACCGGAGGGGTCGAGCTGCGTCGTGCGGACGGCGTCGACGGCGAGGTCGGTGACGTCCGAGACCTCGGGAGCGGCGGCCATGGGCAGGGTGCCCTCGGGCACGGGCAGCAGGTCGGCCGAGGCGTCGGCGACGGTCTGGGGCAGCGAGGGGGTGCCCGCGGACATGGGCAGCTTCACGTCGTCGGACAGCACCAGGTCGGAGACCAGGTCGGCGGCGCCGCCGGTCAGGTCGGTGTTCTGGCCGTTGACGGGGACGGCGGGGGTGTCCGCGGCGGCCAGGGGCAGGGTGTCCCCGGGCGCGGGCAGGGTGGCGTCGAGGCCGCTCAGGTCGGTGCCGACCTCGTGCGTGCCCCGCTCGACCGACGAGCCCAGCTGGTTGATGCCGGTGCCGACCGTCTCCCTGGTGTCCTGGAGGGACAGGGAGGGCTCCGGGTGCGACAGCGGCAGGGTGCCCCCGCCCGCGCCGCCGCCACCGACGCCGCCGAGCAGACCGCCCAGGAGGTCCGTACCGCCCAGCCCCGTGGAACCACCGCCCAGCAGACCGGACAGCGGGTCACCCGACACCGGCCCCGAGGCCAGCCGCTCCGTGGAGGCGTGCGACAGCGGCAGGGTGCCCCCGCCCGCGCCGCCGCCACCGACGCCGCCGAGCAGACCGCCCACGAGATCCGTACCGCCCAGCAGACCGGACAGCGGGTCACCCGACACCGGACTCGCGGTGCCCGACAGGGGCAGCGTCTCGCTGACGGTGTCCAGCTCCAGCGGACCGACGTTGGTGGAGTTCTCCTCCCCCGCCCGGATCGGGGTGTCGGTGGAGACGGCGTTCCCGGCGACCGGGCCGAGGGGCTGATCCGGGGCGGACTGGCGCCGCACGTCGGGCTGGGCGGAGATCTGACCGGGCTCGACCTTGACCAGCTCGCCCAGGGGTGTGGAGACGCCCTCCGTCAGCGGCGCCGGAACCTGGCTGCCCAGATCGTTCAGCGCGAGCCCGTCCGTGGCGCCGCCGAGGACGCCGGCCCCGGCGATCCCGGCGCCGAGGGCGACGAAACCCGCGGTGCTGGCGGCCACCAGCAGGGTCCTGGCAGAGGTGCGAGCGGTGTTGAACATGTCGTGTGTCCTTCCGGAATGTGGTCTGTGGCTCTCGTGTGGACGGCGTTCGTGTGCGCTTCGCGCCGTCCGACGGTTCCGCTCCCCTGGCCGGGGGGAGGGGTTCCGTTCTGGTCCGGGCTTTCCGGTGGGAGAGCCCGCCGCGCCTGGAGGGAGCGGTGCGGCTCTACCGGTCATCAGTCGTGGGTCTGGCTGGCCACTGACTGACGTGAACCTCGCCGTCGGGGTGCGCGGCTCACGTCAACCCCCAGAGGAGTCCGGTTCCTCACCCACCGTGATCGGTCGGAGGCGTTGCGGCTCTGGGAAGGGGCGTGCCAGGAGGGGTCGCTGGGCGACCGGCTGGGAGGGGGCCTCTAGTCGGGCGAGAAGGTCGGCTCGTCCGCGGACTCGGCGGGGACCGCGAGCAGGACGTGCCGGGCGGCCTGGAGCTGGCCGGGCGCCGGCGCCGGGGCGCCGGTGGTGGTGAGGTAGCCCGCGACGGAGGGGACACCGACGGGAGCGCCCTGGGCGGAGCCCGAGGCGGAGCCGTTCAGCCCGGAGGGCGTGGCGACCGGGTCGGAGACCAGGCGCGCGGGAGCGTTCTCCGCGGCCGGGTCGGCGTGCGCCCGGACGGCGCCCGCGGTGGTCCCGGTGACGGACGGGACGAAGTGCGCGACGACCTCGGCGGGCGCGGTCGGTACCGCTTCCCCGCTCTCGGCTCCGGTCCGCTCGTCCTCGTCGGCCGGGGTCTCGGACGGGTCCTGCGTCCGCGGCTCGGCGTCGGAGGCGTCGTCCTCGTCGAGGTACCCCCCGACGGGCTCGGTCACCCCGTGCACGGTGTCGCGGATCTGCCGGACCGCCTCGGGGGTCTCGGGCACGTCGCCGCGGGAGACCCCGGCGGGCCCGTCGAGGACCATCCGCGTGGTGCTCTCCCCCACCGCGGACACGGCCCCGACCAGCGGGTCGTTGATCCTGGCGGTCATCGGGACGGAGGTCCCGGCGTCCGGTCGGTTCCCGGAGTCGGGGGCGCCCGCCTCCGTCCGCGCGGCGTCGGCCTGCCCGGAGCCGTTCCGGCCCGAGCCGTCGTGACCGTGAGCGGCCCGCTCCGCCTCCGGCCGCTCCGCGACCGCCTGCGCGGCGGGTGCCCCCGCGGTCGCGGCGACGGAGGCGGCCTGGTGCGCGAGGGTGCCGGTCGCCCCCTCCTCCTGCGCCCGCACGGGGTCGGAGGCCGTCAGCCACGCGGTGACCACGAGGCCGCAGACGAGGGCGGCGAGCAGCAGCGCCCGCCGCACCGGCGCGGGGAGCACGGCGGAACGGGCGCCGGCGGCGCTCGTGAGACCGTGGACTCCAGACACCGGGGGTTCCTCTCCACCGTGGGGCGAGAACCGACACGCGGGGGCGGTCGGGGCCGGTCGCGCCGCACCGGGCGGCGCCTTCCAGCCGGGGGACGGGAGGTCACAAGGGCCTCGTCGCGTCCGCTGATCGCGACGTTAGCATGAATTAGACGACCGGAACCCCGAATCCACAGGAATTCCCGCCCATCCGGAACCGGCCCCTGAACAGCAAGATGTGGCAAACCGGGGAAAAACCAACGACAATTCGACTATTACGCCCGAGGAAACGCGCATTGCCACAACGCCGACCGGCTCTGCGGAGGTTGACGGACACATGACTGAGATCCCCCAGAGCTCCTCCCTGTCCCCCCACAGCGTGGACGAACTGCTGGACGAGGTGCGCTCACTGGACCCGCGCATGTCCGCGCACGGCCGGGTGCACTCGCTGCTCCAGGCCGTCCTGGCCATCGGCGGTGACCTCGACCTGGCGACCGTGCTGCGCAGACTGACCGAGGCTGCGGCACAGCTGACCGGCGCCCGGTACGCGGGTCTGGGAGTGATGGACGAGGACGGGGGCTTCAGCGAGTTCATCCCCGTGGGCCTGAGCGAGGAACAGGCCCGGCGCATCACCGGCTTCCCCCACGGCAAGGGCGTCCTGGGCGTGCCCCTGAACGAGCGCGCGTCACTGCGCCTGGCCGACCTGCGCGAGCACCCCGACTTCGAGGGCTTCCCCGAGGGCCACCCGCACATGGGCAGCTTCCTCGGCGTCCCCATCCAGGTGCGCGACGAGGTCTTCGGCAACCTCTACCTCACCGAGAAGGCCCGGGGCGCGGAGTTCGACGAGGACGACGAGGCGGTGGTGACCGCGCTGGCCACCGCCGCGGGCATGGCCATCGAGAACGCGCGCCTGTACGAGGAGGCGCGGCTGCGCGAGCGGTGGCTGGCCGCGTCCACCGAGGTCACCACCCGCCTGCTGTCGGGCGCCGACACCTCCGAGGTGCTCGCCCACATGGCCGCGCAGGCCCGGGAGATCGGCGGCGCGGACACGGCCGTGATCATGCTCCCCGACCCCCGCGCCCGGGGGCACCTGTTCGCGGAGGTCGCGGACGGACCCATCGCCCAGGAGATCCTGGGGACGCCGGTGGAGATCCACGACTCCGCGTGCGGGTGGGTGTACGAGTCGGGGGAGGCCCTGAGCGTCCCCGACCTGAGCCGGGCGAACTGCCCCATGCTCGCCCACCGCGGTTACGCCTCGGGCCTGGTGGTGCCCCTGGGCACCCCGGGGAACACGCGCGGGGTGCTGCTCCTGGGCAAGCTGTCCGACCGCGCCCCGTTCACCGCGGCGGTACGCCGCATGCTGCACGGGTTCTCGGTGCAGGCCGCGGTGGCCCTGGAGCTGGCAGAGGCGCGGCGCGACACCGAGCGCCTGGCGGTGCTGGAGGAACGCGACCGGATCGCCAAGGACCTGCACGACGTGGTGATCCAGCGCCTGTTCGCCTCGGCGATGACGCTGATGAGCACGCTGCGGCTGATCACCTCCCCCGAGGCCGAGGAGCGGGTGCAGCGGACCATCGACGAGCTCGACGGCACCATCCGCGAGATCCGCTCGACGATCTTCGCGCTCCAGAACCCGCCGAGCCGCCGGGACACGTCGCTGCGCGGACGCATCCTGAAACTGGCCGAGAACACCGCGCACAGCCTGGGGTGCCACCCCGGGGTGAGCCTGGACGGGCCGATCGACGCGTCCGTGCCCGACGACATCGGCGAGCAGCTGCTCGCGGTGCTCGGCGAGGGGCTGACCAACGTGGCGCGGCACGCGCGCGCGACGGAGGTGCACGTGTCGGTGGCGGTGGAGGAGGCCGCGCACACCGGGCGCCCCACCACCCTGACCCTGACGGTGACCGACAACGGCGTGGGCCTGCCCGAGCACGGACGGCGCAGCGGTCTGCGCAACCTGGAGCAGCGGGCCCAGGCCCTGGGCGGCGGTTTCACCGCGCGCGGGAGTGAGGGCGGGGGCACGGTGCTGGTGTGGCGGGTGCCCCTGCGCGACGACGCCGTGCCGCCCCCGGACAGTTTCTGAGGGAACCGGTCCCACGGTCCCCGGGCCACCGCGCGGTCGCCGGGGCCCATGGGACCGCCGGGGCTGCCGGGACCGCCGTGACCGGCCCGGTGGCCCGACCCGCCGGGGCGGGCCGGGCAGCCGTGGTCAGTACCGGCGGCCGCGCAGTTCGGCGACGAGCACGGCGGCCTGCGTGCGGCGCTTGAGGTCCAGTTTGGACAGCAGGGCGGACACGTAGTTCTTGACGGTCTTCTCCGCCAGGTACAGGCGCTCGCCGATCTGCCGGTTGGTCATCCCCTCGCCGATGAGGTCGAGGATCTGCCGCTCCTGCGGGGTGAGCTCGGCCAGCGGGTCCGGCTCGGCCTGGGCGCCGCGCAGCCGCTCCAGCATCGCGCCGGTGCTGCCCGAGTCCAGCAGCGAGCCTCCCGAGGCCACCGTGCGGACCGCCCCGACCAGGTCGGCGCCGTGGATCTGCTTGAGCACGTACCCGGCCGCTCCGGCCATGACGGCGTCGTACAGGGCGTCCTCGTCGGCGAACGAGGTCAGCATCAGGCAGGCGATCTCGGGGTGGTCCGAGCGGATCTCCCGGCACACCTGCACGCCCGACCCGCCCGGCAGCCGCACGTCCAGGACCGCGACGTCGGGCAGCACCACGGGGATCCGCGACAGCGCCTGTTCGGCCGTCCCGGCCTCGCCGACGACGGTCATGTCGTCCTCGGTCTCCAGCAGGGCGGCCACTCCCCGACGGACCACCTCGTGGTCGTCCACCAGGAACACCCTGATCCGCTTGCGAACGCCCTCGGCTCCACCACCCGGCATCGGCCCATCCTCATCCCTGCGTCACCGCGATCAGACACCGCTCCGATGAAGACGGTAATACGTGCGGAGGCCCGCGCGCGGGCCCTTAGGCACCGAACTCCTCGGACGAAGGTCCTACAAACGGACAATTCTCCTCATCTTCGGAGCAAAGCACCTGATCGCAGCGGGTGTGCGCATGATTCCCACGAGCCACGGAACCTCTCGGAATTCACGGCCTCCGGTCCGCCCAGGGACGGGCGAGCTCGAACGCGCGGCAGGCCGCCAGCACCCGGGAGTCGGCGTGCCGGGGCCCGACCACCTGGAGGCCCACCGGCAGCCCCGCCGCCGTGAACCCGCACGGCACGCTCGCCGCGGGCTGCTGGGTCATGTTGAACGGGTAGCTGAACCCCGCCCACGAGGTCCACCGCTCCCCCGCCAGCCGCGGCGGCGACTCCAGCCCCGCCTCGAACGCCGCGATCGGCATCGACGGGGTGAGCAGCAGGTCGTAGGCGTCGTGGAAGCGGCCCATCCGGGCGCCCATCTCCATCCGCAGCGCCATCGCGGTCAGGTAGTCCTGCGCCGAGTAGGTCAGCCCCTCCTCGACGATCTCCCGCAGGCCGGGGTCGAGCAGGTCCCGCTGGCGGTCCGTGAGCCGGTCCGTGGCCTTGGCCGCACCGGAGTACCACAGCACGTGGAACTCCTCCCGGGAGTCGGGCAGACCGGGGTCGGCCTCCTCCACCCGGGCGCCCAGCGCCTCGAACACGGCCACCGCGTCGGCGACCGCCGCGGCCACCTCCGGGTCCACGTCCAGACCGCCCAGGGTGGGGCTGTAGGCGATCCGCACGCCCCGCACCAGCCGCTCGGCGTCGGAGCGCAGGCGCACGTCGCCGAGGCCGGGCGCGGGCGCCGCCAGCGCGGCCCAGTCGCGCGCGTCGGGCTGGGCCATGACCTCCAGCATCAGCGCCATGTCGCCCACCGTGCGGGCCAGCGGCCCGGTGTGCGCGAGCGACCCGAAGGGACTGGCCGGGTAGTGCGGCACCAGGCCCCACGTGGGCTTGATCCCGCACACGCCGGTGAAGCTGGCCGGGATGCGGATCGAACCGCCCCCGTCGGTCCCGGTGGACAGCGGGGCCATCCCGGCCGCGACGGCCGCCGCGGACCCGCCGCTGGAGCCGCCCGGCGTGGTGGACAGGTCCCACGGGTTGCGGGTGACACCGGTGAGCGGGCCGTCGGTGACGCCCTTCCACGCCAGTTCGGGCGTGGTCGTCTTGCCGACGAACACCGCGCCGCTCTCGCGCAGCCGGGCCACCGCCGGGGAGTCCTCGTCCCACGGGCCCTCCTGGGGGCTGGTGACCGAGCCCTTCAGGGTGGGCCACCCGCGGGTGAGGTGGACGTCCTTGACCGAGACCGGCACCCCGTCCAGGGCCCCGGTGGGCTCGCCGCGCCGCCACCGCTCGGCGGAGGCGCGGGCGGCCTCGCGGGCCTCGTCCGGGCGCACCAGGCAGAACGCGTTGAGCGCCGGGTTGTCCCGCTCGATGCGCTCCAGCACGGAGTCGACGGCCTCCACCGGGGACAGCTCCCCGGCGGCGTAGGCCGCGAGCAGCCGCTCGGCGGACAGGTCGGCCGGTGCGGAGGGCCCGCCGGGACGCGCCTGCGGAACCGCGGTCGCCCCCGGGGCGCCCTCGGCCGCGCCGACGTCCGCGCTCGCGTCCTCGGTCCCGGCCCGGTCGGAACGGATCGTCACTTCAGCCTCCCGTGTCACGCCATCAGGGGTCAGCCGGGCACGTAGCCGCGGCTCTTGTCGACCACGTTGAGCAGTTCCCGCCCGTCCAGGTAACGGGCGAGGTTGTCGAGGAACAGGTCCATGAGGTCATCGCGCCAGCCGACGACGTCGCCCGACATGTGCGGCGAGACCACCGACCCGGGCAGCCCCCACAGCGGGGAGACCGCCTTGAGGGGCTCGTCCTCGAACACGTCCAGCGCGGCGCCCGCGATGACGCGGTGCTCCAGGGCCGCGGCCAGGTCGGCCTCGGCCACGATGGGGCCGCGCGCCACGTTGACCAGCCGCGCGGTGGGTTTCATCAGCCCCAGGAAGCGGCGGTCGACCAGCCCCCGGGTGGCGTCGGTGAGCGGGGCGGCGATCACCACGTAGTCGGCCTCGGGGAGTTCGCCGGCCAGGGTCGGGGCGCCGTCGGCGCCGCGTTCGGCCAGGCTGGACTCGACCACGGTGCCGAAGTCGGGGTCGCCTTCCCGCGCGCGGCTGCCGGAGGCGCGCACGCGCATGCCCACGGCCGTCAGCTTGCGGGCGATGTGGCGGCCGATCGGCCCGGTCCCGACCACGAGGGCCCGCCTGCCGGACACGCGCTCGGTCTCCCGGTGCTCCCAGCGGTGCTCGCGCTGGTGCTCCCAGGTCTGCTGGAAGCCCTTGGCGAAGGCGATGACCTGGCCGAGCACGTACTCGGCGATGGGCTCGTCGAAGACCCCGCGCGAGTTGGTGACCACCGCCGGGCTCTCCACCAGGCCGGGGAACATGAGGTTGTCCACCCCGGCGGTGGCGGCGTGCACCCAGGCCAGGGAGTCGGCCTTGGGCCAGGCGGAGGCCAGCGCCTCGGTGAACAGGTCCCACACCAGCAGGGCGTGCGACCCGGGCAGCCTGGCGGGAAGCTCGTCGGCGGTGGCGTACACGACCTCGCCGAGGCGGGGATGGTCGTCCATCCGTTCGCGGCCGGGCGGGAGGTCGTCGCCGTGGAGGACGAGGAGTCTCGGACGGTCGGGCGGGATGAGGCTGTTCACGGGCGTGCACTCTCCGGTTGGCGACGGTGGTTCAGAGAGGTCGTCGGGGACGGATCGCCCTACACGGGAAACGCTAGGGAGCCCACATAGGATTGTCAACAATCCACAAATCGACTGTTCCCCCCGAAACCCGGGCCTCTCCTACCAGCTCTGACCTGCCCGGGATACCCACTCGCACCGGGGTTATTGCCGCATCCGGGTTGTGGACCCTAGGATTGTCAACAATCAACAGCCCCGGCGCCGGGGGTGTTCCCGCAGGTCCCGCTGCCCGACGTCGAAGGGACTACCCATTGCCCCGGTACATGACCATCACCCTGCCCAGGCGCGGGGTCTCCTGCGTCGCCGAACTCCTGGACAAGGACGCGCCCCGCACCTGTGAGGCGGTCTGGAACGCCCTGCCGCAGGGCGACGCGGTCCAGCACGCCAAGTACGCGCGCAACGAGGTCTACACGATGGTGCCGCGGTTCGCCGAGGACGAGCCCGGCCAGGAGAACCCCACCGTCACCCCGATCCCCGGCGACGTCGTCTACTTCTCCTTCGACGGGGGCATGCTCGACCGCGCCTTCAAGGAGGACAAGGGGATCGGCCACCTGCCCGGGGTCATCGACCTCGCCCTCTTCTACGGGCGCAACAACCTGCTCCTCAACGGCGACGTCGGCTGGGTGCCCGGCAACGTGTTCGCCACCGTGGTCGAGAACCTGCCCGCCATGGCCGAGGCCTGCAACGACGTCTGGCGCTCGGGCAGCGTCGGCGAGCGGCTGGTGTACGAGCGCCTGGAGCGCTGACCGGCCCGCGGGCCACCACGACCGCGCCCGCGGGCGGCCCTCGGGCCCCGGCGCGAAGCGACCGCGTCCCCGCGGGGACGGCAACGACAACACACATCCGGGAGGTGAGTGACCGATGCGGACCGACGGAGAGTACACGAACGGCACCGGCGCGCAGCAGCAGGTCGTCGAACTGGCCGCGAGCACGCGGACGCCGTGGCAGGCGGGAGTCGGCGTCATCGCGCCCTACGACTTCGCGCTCGACCGCGAACTCTGGCGCTGGACGCCCGACGACGTCTCACTGCACGTCACGCGGTTGCCGTACGTACACGTACCGGTGACGGTCGACCAGGCCGCAGCCCTGTGCCGGGAGGAGCACGTGGCCCCGGCGGTCCGCGCGCTGCTCGCCCCCGAGCCCCTGGCCGTCGGGTACGCGTGCGCCTCGGGCAGCTTCGTGCACGGCGCCCGGGGCGAACGGCGCCTGCACGGGTCCATGGTGGACGCCGGGGCGCCCGCCGCCGTCACCACGTCCGGAGCGCTGGTCCAGGCCCTGGAGGCGCTCGGCGCCGACCGGATCGCCGTCGTCACGCCCTACGTGGACAGCGTGACCGACCGGCTCCTGGCCTACCTCGCCGAGCACCGCGTCGCCGTGACCTCCAGCGTGGGGCTGGGCCTGCTCAGCCACATCTGGCGGGTGACCTACGCCGAGGTGTCCGAGGCGGTGCACTCGGTGGACCGCCCCGACGCCCAGGCCGTGTTCATCAGCTGCACCAACGTGCTCACCTACGACATCATCGCGCCCCTGGAGCGCGAGCTGGGCAAACCGGTGATCGCGGCCAACCAGGTGACCATGTGGGCCGTGATGAGGGCCGCGGGCCGCCAGGCCGTGGCCCACGGACAGAGCCTGATCGATGTCGCCACACCGAGTGCCGCGTGACGCGCGGGACGTGACCCGAAGGAGAGCCGCATGACCCGCGTCGGATTCCTCTACCCCGGGTTCAGCGCCGAGGACGACTACAAGGCCTTCGAGGGCCTGCTCGGAGGAGGCGTCGAACTCCCCGTGGTGCACACGCTCATGCGCGAGGACGCCCACCGCGTGGACGCCCTGCTCGACGTCGGCGGAGAGGACGTGCTCGCCAAGGGCGCCCAGGAGCTGGCCGTGATGGAGGTGGAGGCCGCGGTGTGGGCCTGCACCAGCGGCAGCTTCGTGTTCGGCTGGGAGGGCGCCCGCAGGCAGGTCGAGGGGGTGCGCCGGCACGCGGGCGCGCCGTCGTCGAGCACCTCGTTCGCCTTCGTGCACGCGCTGCGCCAGCTGCGCGTCTCGCGGGTGGCGATCGCCGCCACCTACCCCGACGACGTCGCCCAGAGGTTCGTGGAGTTCCTCACCGAGGCGGGGGTGACCGTGCTGTCGCTGGCCAGCCACGGCATCGCCACCGCCGCCGAGGTCGGCGACCTGGACCCCGACGACGTCCTGGACTTCGTCATCTCCAACGACCACCAGCGCGCCGAGGCCGTCCTGGTGCCGGACACCGCCCTGCACAGCGCCCACCTCATCGAACCCCTGGAGGCGCTGCTCGGCAAGACCGTGCTCACCGCCAACCAGGTGAGCGTGTGGGAGGGTCTGCGCCTGGCGGGGGCGACCGCGGGCCGGGGCTCCGGACCGGGCATGCTGTTCCGCTCGGGTTCGGCCGCGGTCAACAGCGTCCTGGCGCCCCGTTAACCTCGACGACGCGCCCGCCGCGCGTCCCGTCCCCGATCCGAGAGGAGGGCGGCCATGCCCGCCCCAGGCCAGCTCAGACCCGTGCCCCGGCGTTCCACCGCCGAACTGATCGCCGACCAGCTGCGGTCCGCGATCATGTACGGCTCGCTCGCGCCGGGGGACCAGCTCGGCGAGTCCGAGCTGGCGGGTCAGCTCGGGGTGAGCCGCGGCCCCCTGCGCGAGGCGATGCAGCGCCTGGTGCAGGAGGGGCTGCTGCGCAGCGAACGGCACAGGGGGCTGTTCGTGCGCGAACTCACGCCCGCGGACGTGCGCGACGTCTACGTGGCCCGGCTCGCCGTCGAGCGGACCGCCTGCGAGCTGATCATGCGCGGCAACCGGGGCGAGGCCGTCGCCCGCCTCACCCCGGCCGTGGAGCGGCTCGCCGCCGCGGCGGCGAGCCGCGACCGCAACGCCATGAGCGACGCCGACCAGGCCTTCCACCAGACCCTCGTCAGCTGCGCGGGCAACAGCCGCCTGGAGCGCATGGCGCAGACGCTGCTGGTGGAGACCCGGATGTGCCTCACGGTGATGCAGGACGTGTACCCGGAGCCGGAGGAGCTCCTGGACGAGCACCGCCGCATCCTGGACGCGATCGTGGACGGGGCGGAGGAGGAGCTGCTGCGCCTGATCGAGGCGCACATGGTGGACACGGTCGAACGCATCAACGGCGAGGGCGGGGAGTCCGTCCCCGAGGTCTAGGACGCCCGCGGAACACGGACGCGCCCGTGCCGCCGCGCGGCGCCGACGCCTGGCCTGCGCTGGCCGGAAACGTCACCGGTGTGACGCGAGGGTCCTGAACCGCGGTGATCTCGTACTTGTGGCCGATGTCGGCGCTCGGACCTCGCTACAAGCACGAGGTCACGGCGGACAGGGCCGCGGGGGCGCCGCGTCGCCTCCGTCACTCCCGCAGCCGGTACCTGGCCAGGATGCGCTCCCTGGCCTCCTCGAAGCTCATCTCACCGCGTGCGATCCGCTCCAGGTCCGCCCGCGCCTCCGGCGACGGTTCACCGCCCGCCGCCCTGACGGAGGCCAGAGCGGCGGCGGCGTCGCCGTCGTCGGGGATCCGTGTGCCCATGGGGCGAGCGTAGGCGGTGCCGCGCCCGCGCCACAGGCGAACCCCCGGATTACCGGGATATCCGGTCAGATCCCGCCGATGCCGATGTACTTGGTCTCCAGGAACTCGTCGATGCCGACCCGGCCGCCCTCGCGGCCCAGACCGGAGTGCTTGACCCCGCCGAAGGGCGCGGCCGGGTTGGAGACCACGCCCTGGTTGAGGCCGACCATGCCGGTCTCCAGGTTCTCACTGACCCGCAGCGCCCGGTTGAGGTCGCGGGTGTAGACGTAGCTGACCAGGCCGTACTCGGTGTCGTTGGCGGCCCGCAGCACCTCGTCCTCCGTCTCGAAGGGCAGCACGGGGGCCACCGGGCCGAAGATCTCGGTGGTGGACAGCTCGGCCTCGAAGGGCACGTCGGCGAGCACGGTGGGCTTGTAGAAGTGGCCCGGACCGTCGCCGGGGCCGCCGCCGACCAGCACGCGGGCGCCCTTGCCGACGGCGTCGTCCACCAGGCCCTGCACCTTGTCGCGGGCCTTGTCGTCGATGAGCGGGCCCACGTCGACGCCCTCGTCCACGCCGCGGCCCAGGCGCAGTGCGCCCATGCGGCGGCTGAGACGCTCGGCGAACTCCTCGGCGACACCCGCCTGGGCGTAGATGCGGTTGGCGGCGGTGCAGGCCTCGCCGATGTTGCGCATCTTGGCGAGCATCGCGCCGTCCACGGCGGCGTCCATGTCGGCGTCGTCGAAGACCAGGAAGGGCGCGTTGCCGCCCAGCTCCATGGAGGTGCGCAGGACCTGCCCGGCGCTCTGTTCGAGGAGCTTGCGGCCCACGGCGGTGGAACCGGTGAAGGAGACCTTACGGATGCGGCCGTCGCTGAGCAGGGGCTCGGTGACCGAGCCCGGGTCCGTGGTGGGGATGACGCTGAGGACGCCCTCGGGGAGCCCGGCCTCGGAGAGGATGCCCGCCAGCGCGAGGGCGGACAGGGGCGTCTGGTGGGCGGGCTTGAGGATCATGGTGCACCCCGCGGCGATGGCGGGGCCGATCTTGCGGGTGCCCATCGCCATGGGGAAGTTCCAGGGGGTGATGAGCATGCAGGGGCCGACCGCCTGGCGCATGACCAGGAAGCGGGACTTGCCGTCGGGGGAGGTGGAGAACCCTCCCTCGATGCGCACGGCCTCCTCCGAGAACCAGCGCAGGAACTCGGCGGCGTAGGCGATCTCGCCCCTTGCCTCGGCGAGGGGCTTGCCCATCTCCAGGGTCATCAGGACCGCCAGGTCCTCCCGGCGCTCCATGAGCAGCTCGTAGCCCCGGTACAGGATCTCGCCGCGGTCCCGGGGCGCCGTGCGCATCCAGGCGGCCTGGGCCCGGTGCGCCGCGTCCAGGGCGTCGAGCGCGTCCTCCTTCCCCGCGTCCGCGACCTCGCAGAGCACCTCGCCGGTGGAGGGGTCCTCCACCTCGAAGGCGTTCCCGGAGGCGGCGTCGCGCCACGTCCCGCCGATGAACAGCCTCTTGTCCACCCGCGCGACGACCCGTGCTTCCTGATCCGACATGTTCGCTACTCCCCGGTCGAGATTCGGCCTGTGGTCAGAACTGCCCAACGTGCGCCCACTGGACACCGTCGCCGCACGGATGTTTCCATAGCAGCGTCGATTGTCAACAATCCTACGGAACACGCGACACGGAATCGAGGCCACGCATGGCGGAGCTCTCCCCGATCCTCAAGCAGGCGACACCGGTCGTCGCCGCCCGAGGCGAGGGCGCCTACATCTACGACGAGGACGACCGCCGCTATCTCGACTTCACCGCCGGCATCGGCGTCACCAGCACCGGCCACTGCCACCCCCGCGTCGTGGCCGCCGCGCGGGAGCAGGTGGGGACCCTGGTCCACGGCCAGTACACCACCGTGATGCACCGGCCGCTGCTGCGGCTCACCGAGCGGCTGGGCGAGGTGCTGCCCGCCGGGCTCGACCGGCTGTTCTACGTGAACTCGGGCAGCGAGGCCGTCGAGGCCGCCCTGCGGCTGGCCCGGCAGGCGACCGGCCGGCAGAACGTCATCGTGTTCCAGGGGTCCTTCCACGGGCGCACCATGGGCGCCGCGTCGCTGACCACGTCCGGGGTCAAGATCCGCGCGGGCATCGGCCCGCTGATGCCCGGCGTGGTGGTCTCTCCGTTCCCGTACGCCTACCGGCTGGGCGTGTCCGAGGCCGACGCGGTCGCGTACGCGCTGCGCGAGCTGGACTACCTGTTCGCCACGGTGACCTCGCCCAGGGACACGGCCGCCGTGTTCATCGAGCCGGTGCTGGGCGAGGGCGGCTACGTGCCGGTGCCCCCGGCCTTCCTCCAGGGGCTGCGCGAGCGCGCGGACCGGCACGGGTTCCTGCTGGTCGCGGACGAGGTGCAGACCGGCTTCGGGCGCACGGGCACGTTCTGGGGCCACGAGCCCTCGGGCATCCGTCCGGACGTGGTCATCACCGCCAAGGGGCTGGCCAGCGGCTTCCCGCTGTCGGCGATCGCCGCCCCCGCCGCGATCATGGAGAAGGCCTGGCCGGGCTCCCAGGGCGGGACCTACGGCGGCAACGCGGTGTCCTGCGCCGCCGCCCTGGCCACCCTGGACGTGATCCAGGAGGAGGGCCTGGTGGAGAACGCCGCGCGCATGGGCGAGCGGCTGCGCCTGGGCCTGGAGAAGGTGGCGGAGGCCAACCCGGTCATCGGCGACGTGCGCGGCCGGGGGCTGATGCTCGGCAACGAGTTCACCGCCGCCGACGGCTCGCCGGACGGCGCCACCGCGCTGCGCGCCCAGCAGGCCGCGGCCCGGCACGGGCTCCTGCTGCTCACCTGCGCACCCGAGGGGAACGTGGTGCGGATGATCCCGCCGCTCATCGTCGACGGCGACCAGGTCGACAGCGCGGTGTCGCTGTGGGCCGCCGCCGTGGAGGAGGCCGTCGCGGGCTGAGGCGCGCTTCGTGACCGCCGCCCCGGTACGGATTCCGTGCCGGGGCGGTAACGTGCGGTACGGACTCCCCGAGAAACCACGCGTCCGAAACGCGTGTCCGAAACGGGGGGCCCGAGCGCGGCGAACCGCACGCGAGAGGAGCCGAACCAGTGTCGGACAACCGGTGGAAGGCCGCGGACAGCACGGCTGGGGGCGCACGTCCCGTCCTGGACCCCTCACTGCCTCCCCGCCTCGCCGGAAGACTCCGGAAGCATCTGCCCTTCCTTCGCTCGAAGCGGGCCTGGGCCAGGCAGCCCCGGTTCCCCAACCGGACGCGCATGGCGGCGGCCGGGACCGCGGTGGCCTCGCTGAGCCTCCTCTGGGCGCTGGTCAGCGGCCCCCTCCTGGTGTGGTCGGTCTCCCTGTACTTCCTGGGCCTGCTGGTGCAGGCCGCGGCCGTGGGCGCCGCCGGACTCGCCGTCACCCGTGTGCGCCCGCGGTCCCTGCTGCCGCGGTGGCTGTCGCGGACCTCCCGGCGCCGGTCCTGGCAGGCGTTCTCCCTGGCCTTCGTGCCCGCGACCCTGACGAGCTGGTTCCTCGCCCTGGCGGGACCGGAGTGGGCCTTCAACCTCTACTGGTTCGTGCCGGGCGCGGTGTACGCGGCCGCCGCCCTGTGGGCGGGGTGGTGGTGGCCCCGGGGCGACCGGCTGGCGGCGGCCCACGCGGACCGCTACCTGGTGCCCGCGAACCTCGGTCGGCAGGGCGCCCGTCTGCTGCTGGACGTGCAGAGGACGATCGGGACCGTCGAGGAGGCCGACCTGCGGCTGGGCGACTCCTTCGACGCGGCCCAGCCCCTGTCGGTCCTGCGCGCCGAGGAGTGGCGGATCGCCTCGCTGCTGCACCGGCACGAGCGGATCAGGGAGGAGTACGTGGCGGACTCCCTCGACGCCGTCTCCGACCGGGTGCTCGCCGTGCTGGACCAGCAGCACGAGCGGCACGAGGCCGTGTACCGGGAGCTGGCGGCCCGGGTGGACGCGATCCGCGACTACGGCGCGTCCGTCGAGGAGGCCCTGGCCGCGCACACCGAGTGGGAGCAGGTCCGAAGGGTCGAGGAGCGCCAGCGCGAGCTGGACCTGCTCCTCGTCCAGGTGGACTCCGACGGCGGCAACGCCGACCAGCTGCACGGCGAGGCCCTGAACGCGCGCGCCGTCAGGGAGACCAGGGACGAACTGATCGACCGGATGCTGGAGGCGGGCCGTTCCCTGGAGGCCGGGGCCGTCGTTCCGGTCGAGGCGGCCGTGCGGACCGGGACCGCCGAGTCGGCCGGAGCCGCCGTGCCGACGGAGCCCGCCGAGGGCGCGAGGGCGTAGACCCGGGGCCGCGGAGGCGGACGCGGCGAAGACCCGGACCGGGGCTCCGGGCTGCGCGGGCCGGTGGTGCGGCCGGGCGCCTTCCCGCCGCCGCGTTCGGCCGGAGGAAGCCCGCGCACCGGCTCCCTCCGGCGGAGCGCGGCCCCCGTGAACCCCGGCCCACCAGGGGGAGAACTTCTGTGGACGCCCATCAACCGAAAATGTTCACCCACAGAACCGAAAATCATTCGGTCAGCAGGTGACATAAGTCACATGACAACTTTGTTACCAGTGAGAACACGAAAACGTCGCGGACGGATCGTGACCACGGGTTGACGCGACGCTTCAACGGTCGTCAGATTGGGCGCGTCTTACCAGCCCCTCCAGTGAGGCGACCCCCATGATCGACCGAAGACTGTTCCTCGGCGGCGCGTCGCTCGCCACCGTCAGCACCCTGCTCGTCACGACCGGCTGCTCCCGTGCGGAGAGCAACGGCGAACTCACCTCGGGCGGCGGCCAGGCCGGCGCCCTTCCGGTGAGGGTCACCAACGAGACCGGGACCTTCCCCGACAGCGAGATCCGCGCCTACGTCGTGGGAACCGACCTGACCACGAACACGCAGTCCTGGGTCGACGCCAGCGGCGTCGCGCACCCGGTCGCGGAGTCCGACAACACCGACGACGGGTTCACCGACTACTCGATCCCGCTGGACTCGGTCAGCGAACTGTCCCTGCCGTTCATGTCCGGCCGGGTGTACTTCGCCCTCGGCGGCAAGCTCCGGTTCAAGGTCGTCACCGACGGCAACGGCAGGCCCGCGCTCCAGTACCCGGCGGGCTGGGTCGAGTCCGACCCCAGCCACGGGGTGCTCCACGACACCGTGGAGTTCACCCACAACGAGACCGGCATGTACTGCAACACCAGCATGGTGGACCAGTTCAGCGTGCCGCTGGCCATCCGCCTCCAGGGCGAGGCCGACCAGACTACCGGCACGTTCGAGCCGGGCGGCCGCGACGCGGTCTTCGCCACGCTCTCCGCCGACCCCGTCTTCTCGTCGCTCGTGCTGAGCGAGGGAGGACTCGTCATCGCCCCCGGGCACGGACTGGACGCCGGACTGTTCCCCGCCGACTACTACGACTCCTACATCGACCAGGTCTGGGAGCGCTACAGCACCACCGACCTGCGCGTCACCACCAACGCCGGGACCTTCACCGGCCGTGTGGACGGCTCGGGCGACCTGGTCTTCGACGGCGGCGTGGCCCCGATCCCCAAGCCCTCCACCCGCGACGTCTTCTTCTGCGACGGCGCCCTGGCGGCCCCCAACGACGGCATCACCGGCCCGGTGGCCGCGATCCTGGGCGCGGCGTTCAACCGCTCGACGCTGCTGGACACCGCCGAGCACCCGGTCACCGACCCCGCGGCGTTCTACAACCACGAGACCACCAACCGCTACGCGGCGGTCTTCCACGAGAACACCGTGGACGGCAAGGCCTACGGCTTCGCCTTCGACGACGTGTCGAACTTCGCCTCCTACGTCCAGGACCACGCGCCGGTGTCCCTCGACGTGACGCTGACCGCGTTCTAGCGCCTCCCGGGCCGGGCCCTCCCGAACCGGAGGCCCCGGCCCGGCCCCTGCTCCCGGCCGTTCCTCCCCGAAACCGAGGTGTTCCCCGTGCCCACCCGCATCCGTCCCGGCCACATCGCCCTGGCCTGCGCCGTCGCACTCCCCCTGACGGCCTGCGCGACGGGCTCCCCCGTCGAGGTCGAGCCCGTCGCCGACCAGACCTCCGCGTCGTGCGGCCTGTTCTTCGACGACTTCGACTACACCGGCCCCGACGACCCGGCCCTGCGCGACCAGGGCTGGAACGTCCGCAGCTGGCCCGGCGGCCCCGGCGTGCCCGGCGCGTCCTGGGACGCCGACAACATCTCCTTCACCGAGGAGAGCGGCGACTCCCTGCTGCGCCTGACCTCGACCACGGACGGCACCCCGGCGGGCACCAGCCAGGCCGAGCTGACCTTCGGCGAGGAGAAGTTCCACGAGGGCACCTACGCCGCCAAGGTCAAGTTCGCCGACGCCCCGGTCTCCGGCCAGGACGGCGACACCGTGCTCCAGACCTTCTACACGATCACGCCCCTGGCCTACGACAACGATCCCGCCTACAGCGAGCTCGACTTCGAGTACCTGCCCAACTCGGGCTGGGGCGCCCCGGCGGAGGCCATGTACCTGACCTCTTACCACACCTACCAGCGCGACCCCTGGGTCGCGGACAACACCAGCGACGTGGTGAACCGCTCCTTCGACGGATGGCGCGACCTGGTGGTCCAGGTGACGGACGGCGTGGTCCGCTACTACGTGGACACGCACCTGGTGGCCGAGCACAGCGGGAAGTACTACCCGTCGTCGCCGATGTCGATCAACTTCAACCAGTGGTTCGTCGACATGAGCGGCCACACCGGCGGCCCGAGCACCTACGTGCAGGACGTGGACTGGGTGTACCACCAGCAGGGCGAGTCCGTGGCGCCCGAGGAGGTCAACCGGCGCGTGGGCGCGCAGCGCAACGCCGGTGTCTCCCGCGTCGACGGGGTCGCCCTCGGCGGAACCTGCTGACGCCCCGACCCGCGGCCTGACCCGTTCCCGGGCGGCGGCCCCGACAACGCGCGAGCGCGTCGGGGCCGCCGTCCTGCCGTCCCGGGCCGCCCGGCGGACGGGGACCGGCATGACCGGTCGCACACTCACAAAACGGTTCGAGGCCCTCTGGCACCGTGATAGAGTCAAAGACGTCGCCAGGGAGACCGGGCGACACACAACTGAACAACCTGCACTCGTAGCTCAATGGATAGAGCATCTGACTACGGATCAGAAGGTTGGGGGTTCGAGTCCTCCCGAGTGCGCCACCTTGAGACAGTGGAGAAGAGCGCCCGACCTGCTAACCACAGGCCGGGCGCTCTCTTTTGTGCCACCCCGTGCGAAGACGCGATCAGGGCCGCAGTGCACATGCATCGCACACGGACCCTCAGGCGGCGAGTACGCGCGTCCGGGCGGCGTCCACGGCCTCGGCGACCTCGTCCAGGCGGTCGGGGAACAGGTGCCCCTAGCGGTCCAGGGCCAGGGACGCGGTGGCGTGCCCGGGCATCGCCTGGACCACCTTCACGTCGGCCCCGGCGGCGATCGCCAGGGACGCGGCGGTGTGCCGGAGCCGCGGCGGCGGTGACCCGACCGTACTTCGTGTGCAGAGCACCGCCCGCGGCCGCCAGCGCCTCCACCTGGGCGTGGTCGAGGCAGACGTGTTCGGCCTCTCGGATGACGATCTCGCCCCAGTCGGCCTTCGGGTCCGGCTCCTGCCCTGACCGGCTGTCCGGGTCCCACCAGAGCCGGGACAACCGAGCGTTCGTCCACCTGGACCCGGCCGCCTGAACGCAGGGAGATGGGAGGCGGGTGCGGCTGTGGCGTTACGCGGTCAACCTCGCGTCACCACAGGCCGAGCGCAAGGAGGCGGCCGAGCCGGCGGGTGCCGGTGTCACCAGCGAGTGGACGCCCTTCACCGCCCCGAGCGGGTCGGGACGGTGCGGGCCAAGACAGCTGACTCCCAGCACGGGACCTGTCCGTGCTGGGAGCCCTTGACATTCCGACGGGTTCCGACCAGAGGGAACCTCTCGCACGTGAGGCGCAGGCCGGGCGGTATCAGCGGTCGGCGGCCGTCCCGGGCCGGGACGGGACGGCCGCGTCGCTCAGGGCGAGGGCGTCGCCCGGTGGGGCGGCTCGTCCAGGGGGTGCACGGCGATGGCGACCTTGCCTCGTGGACGCCCCCGGCCCTGGCCGGAGGAGCCGCCCTCCAAGAGCGCGTGCGCCTGGGCGATGTCGGCCAGCGGTAGCACGGAGCCGATCACCGGCCGGAGTTCGCCCTGGTCGACCAAACGGCCGAGGGCTTCGAGCTTCGCCCTGTCGGGGCTGACGAAGAGGAAGTGGTAGGTGGCGTTCACGCCCCACGCGGCGAGCAGGTTCTGGGGTTCGGGGGTGTCCACGATGGACACCACGCGGCCCCGGTCGGCGAGGACCTCCGGGCTACGGGAGAGGGTGTCCCGGCCCACTGTGTCCAGCACGACGTCCACCCCGCCCAGCTCGCGGACCCGCTGCACGTGGTCACCGGCCGAGAAGTCGATCGCGACGTCGGCTCCCAGTCCGGTGACGAACTCGTGATCCCTGGCCCGTGCGGTGGTCACCACCTCGGCTCCCAGCGCTTTGGCGAGCTGGATGGCGGCCGAGCCGACCCCGCCCGCTCCGCCGTGCACCAGGATCCGTTCCCCGGCCTGCACCCTGGCGCGTTCGACCAGCGCCTCCCACACCGTCATGCCCACGAGCGCGAGGCCGGCGGCCTCGACGTGCGACAACCGTGCGGGCTTGCGGGCGACCAGGGTCTGGTCGACCACGTGGAACTCGGCGTAGGTTCCCTGTCCGGCGAAGATCGGCGCCAGGTACCAGACCTCGTCACCCGGCTGGAAGCCGTCCGCCCCGGGACCGGTCTCGACCACCACGCCGGACACGTCGTTGCCGATCACCGAGGGCAGTGCCACCTGGTCCCGGTAGTCGCCGCGCCGGGTCTGGAGGTCGAGGGGGTTCACGGACGTGGCCAGCACGCGCACCAGTACCTGGCCGGGCCCGGCGGTGGGTCTCGGCAGCTCGCGGGAGGCGAACGCGGTGTTCGCGTCACCGAAGCGGACGAGTTCCATCACACGCATCGAAGTAGACATGCGTCGACCCTAGATCGTCATATCCCGAATCGTCAATATGACTCGGATCGTCATATCCCGATTCGTCAATGGATGTGCGCTACGATCAACACATGTTCTCGGAGACGGAGTTGCTGGCTGTGTTCCGGGCCCTGTCCAACCCGGCCCGCCGCCAGATGCTGGTGTGGCTCAAGGAGCCGATGAGCTTCCCCGGCCAGGAGCCCGGCGACGTTGAGATCGGCGTCTGTGTGACCGACATTCAGCGGCGTGCAGGCCTGGGGCAGTCGACCACCTCGCAGTATCTCGCCATGCTGCGGCGAGCGGGGCTGGTCGTCGCCACGCGGCGGGGCAAGTGGACCTACTACCGCCGCGACGAGGCGAACATCGCCCGCCTTCTGGAGACCTTGGGCGACGTGTTCTAGATCCCATGCCGTGTGGTCAAGGCTGTTTGAGCGTGGTCAAGGACCGGTCCCGGCCAGGATGCCGGTGCTGATCGCGGCCTTGCAACCGGTCCGGTCCACGTCGCCTGTGGCGTTGCACTCGGAGACCACGCGTTCGACCACGCGGGGCCGGACCCGCACCCGCCGGTCGGGTGGCAGGTCTGCCGGAACACGGCGCCGATGGTACCGACGCGCACGGGGAATCGGTTCCGCGGCAGCCCGTCTTCTCGGCGTCGGCGGAAGCCGTGTGGTTATCACCTCCACGGAGGATCGCGTCTTCGAGCGGGTCACGGGACCGCGCGCCGCCGGTATCCGAGCGGAAGGGGTGGCCGCCGAGCTCACTGAGGAACCGATACTGACACCCGAACGCCGTGTTCGAGGAGGAGTCGGGAAGGACCCTCCTCCTTGCCGAGGAGTTCTTTGGATTTCAGGGATGTCTGAGCGGTGCCTGTGTCGATTCCGTCGTCGGTGTGTTTTCGGAGTTCGGAGTCGACGCGAGACTCCGATGGAGTCGAGGCAGCCTGCCGGGGTCCCGCGGGTGTGGTTGCGAGACCCCGGTGGGTCGCGGGTCAGGAAGTGGTCGAGGAGCGTCCGCCGAGGTGGCGGGCGAGGAAGCGCTCCAGCGTGGTGTACAGCTCGATGTTGCTGTCGGCGTTGACGAACCAGTGGCCCTCGTTCTCGTTCAGCAGGTACTCGACCTCGGCGCCTCGGGCACGCAGCGCCTCGAAGACCCGGTCGGAGTGGCGGCGGTGGACCCGGACGTCGTTGGCTCCGTGGACGAGCAGCACCGGCGCGGTGATGTCGTCCACCCGGCTGATCGGGGAGCGGGCCAGCATGTCGGCCCGCTGCTCGGGGATCTCGGGGTCGCCGAAGTAGCGCAGGTAGTTGTTCACGAGGCTGCGGCGGGCGAACGGGACGATTCCCTCGGCCAGCTCGGCCAGGTCGGACATGCCGGTGTAGCTGACCGCGGCGGCGAATCGGTCCGGGGTGAACGCGGCACCCACCAGGGCGGCGTAACCGCCGTAGGAGACGCCGTAGATGCCGACCCGGTCGGGGTCGGTGTGGCCCTGGGCGATGGCCCAGTCCAGGGCGTCGATCAGGTCGTCGTGCATCCTGCCGGCGAACTCGCCGATCGCGGCCTGGGTGTGGGCCTTGCCGTAGCCGGTGGAGCCGCGCATGTTCACCTGGAGCACCGCGTAGCCGCGGTTGGCCAGCAGTTGCACCTCGGGGTCGTAGGTCCAGCTGTCCCGGTACCACGGCCCGCCGTGCACCAGTACCACCGTGGGCAGGTCGCGCTGTTCGACCCCGACCGGCAGAGTCAGGTGGACGGGCAGGGACAGGCCGTCGCGGGCGGTCAGCGTGATCGGGGTGACCGGGGCGAGCCGGGCCGGGTCCAGGTGCGGGAAGGGCCGGAACAGGCGGCGAGCCCGCCCCGTGGTGTGGTCGTAGAACCAGGTCACCCCGGGATCGCGGTCGTGGGTGAAGTCCATCACCCACTTCTGGCCGGAGGCGTCGTTGGACACGAACGCCAGGTCTCCGTCGGAGAGCTCGGCCAGATGCGGCAGGACCTCGGCGAAGTGCGCGTCGAGCGGGTGGATCTCCTGGCGGGCGCCGAGGTAGCGGACGCCGAGCAGCTCCCCGGTGGTCGAGTGCACGATCACGGAGGAGGGGAAGCGAGTGTCGGCCTCGGGGCGGGGGGTGTCCAGGTCGAAGGCGGGATGGGAGTCCACCTCGGTCTGCTCGCCGGTGTCCAGGTCCAGGTGGACCAGACGGGTCAGGTCCGAGCCGGAGGCCGAGCCGATCCACAGCCCCGTGCCGTCCGGGGTGGGCACGATCGGTGTGATCCCGAAGGGCGTGTCGGTGCCCAGGAAACGCGCGACCGGGTGCGGCTCGCCCTGGTTCCACCGCGAGAAGACGTGGTCGCCGTTCTCCTCGATGGTGTGGGCCACCACCCGACTGCCGGTGGCCATCCAGGTGAAGACGTCGCCTGGGTTCTCGGCGACGGTGGTCAGCTCACCGGTGTCCAGGTCGAGCTCGAACAGGTCGATCAGGTCGGGGCGGCGCTTGTTGAGCTGCACGTAGATCGTCCCGGGGCGGTCCGGGGACTGGCCGGTGCCCATCAGCCGCACCCCCTCGTAGGGGGTGAGGTCGGCCTCGGGCTCCTCGGGCCGGGTCACGTCGACCCGGTACAGGTGCGTGTTCTCGTCGCCGTTCTTGTCCTGCTGGTAGAGCAGGTAGCGGCCGTCGGCGGTCCAGAAGGCGGCCTCGATGTTGCGCTGGTCGTTGGCGGTGACGCGTCGCGCCCCTGAGCCCTCGATGTCGTCGGGGGCGGACCAGTCCGAGTCCAGGTCGCGGACGAACACGTTGAGCCGGTCCCGCCAGGGGGCGAGGTAGGCGACCTTGGTGCCGTCCGGGGACAGCACGGCCCGGCTGCGGGCGGGCGGGTTGAAGAACTCCTCGACGGCGATCAGGTTCGACGGGGCGGTCATGGCGGTTCCTCCTGGTCGGTGGCTGCGGACACGGTCCAGTCCAGACTCCGACGTCGCGTCGGAGTCAAGGCCGCTTCGCGTGGCCTGGGCCACAGAGCTCGGTGGAGCCGGAGCACAGCGGTTTCGGAGCCCGGAGGGTTCAGGGCACGACGGGGTGAGGAAATGGTCAGCCCTGCTCGGGCCCGGTCGGGCGCCGCCTGTGCTCCAACCGCTGCAGGACCCTGCGCAGTACCCGGTGCTGGACGGGTTTGAGGGCCTGCTCGTTCAGTTCGTCCAGCAGGGCGGAAACCTTCGGGTCGGGCGCAGGCGTACCGGCCAACTGCTCTGACAGCGGTTCCAGTCCGGTGACCCAGGCGTCGATCAGGGACGCGACCTCGTCGTCGCGGGTGTCGGGCCCGAGGGCGTAGAACCGCGCCGTCAGCGGTTCCAGCCCCGCGAGTATCTCCCCGTCCACCCCGCCGAGCAGTGCGGCGAGTCGCGCCGGGCCGTCCTCACCGAGCAGGTGTCCGAGCAGGACCAGCTGTTCATGTTCGTGCCGGACCATGTCCTCGGGCAGCCCGGCCCCGGGACCGGAGCGCAGTACCGACAACTCCGGGGGCAGGTCGGGCGGGGAGCCGCTGCCGCGCAGGGCGGCGATGCTGGCCCGCCGGGCGTTGAGCCGTTCGATCTCGGCGGACGCCCGGCGGTCGAGCTCGTCCAGCAGCACCTCCGCGGCCTTCGGATCATCCAGCACCGACGGGAGCGCGGACAGGGGTACGCCCAGCGCGGTCAACCTCGTGATCCGCAGGAGCCGCACGAGGTCGCCCACGTTGTAGCGCCGGTAACCGCCGGTCGAGCGCGGGGGCTCGGGCAGCAGGCCGATCTGGTGGTAGTGGCGCAGTGTGCGGACGGTGACACCGGCCAGTTCGGCGAGTTCACTGCTGAGCATCGGGCGACTCCCCCTCCCCTGTCTACCCTGACCGAACGTAACCCGAGGCGGGACGTCCCGGCCGCCGGGGTTCGCCGCCGTCGTGATGTGGGCTGACTTCGATGAAGTGTCAACGAACTCTGTAGACTGCTCCTATGAATGAGGAACCACGCTGGCTCAGCCCGGACGAGCAGAGGGCCTGGGAAAACTTCATTCGTATGCAGGAAGCACTCATCGGAAGGCTGTCCCGCCTCGTCCGCTCCGACTCCGGACTGTCCGCCGCGGACTACATGGTGCTCGTCCGGCTCACCGAGGCGAAGGACGGGGAGATGCGCTTCCTGGAACTGGCCAAACTCGCCGAATGGGAGAAGAGCCGCATGTCCCACCAGGTCACACGGATGGCGAAGCGCGGACTCGTGACCAAGAGGGAATGCCCCGACGACGCGCGCGGAGCGTTCGTGGTCGCCACCCCGCTCGGCTACCAGGCGATCCGGGAGGCCGCGCCCGTGCACGTCGAGCACGTCCGCCGCCTGTTCATCGATGCCCTGACCCCGAACCAGCTCACCACCTTCGCCCGACTCTCCCATCGCGTCCTGGAACATATGGAGAAGCAGGCGGACTGATTCGGCGGCACGGCCTTCGCGCGGATCCGCGCCGGCCTTCCCTCATGGTCAGCGGTGCTCGGGGTTGGCGTTGTCGGGACTGCAACCGGCGTCCCAGGCCGCGCGCTGGTTGCCGTAGGCCGGGAAGCCGCCGGCGCGGCGGAGCATCGCGGCCGTGTGCATCAGGTTATGGGTCATGAAGCTGATGTTGCGGTTGGCGAAATCGTTCTCCGGGCCGCCGGAGCCCTCGTCCAGGTAGGACGGGCCGGGGCCGACCTCACCGATCCAACCGGCATCAGCCTGGGGCGGGATCGTGTAACCGATGTGCTGCAGGCTGAAGAGGATGCTCATCGCGCAGTGCTTGAGGCCGTCCTCGTTGCCGGTGAGCAGGGTGCCGCCCACGCGCCCGTAGTAGGCGTACTGCCCCTGCTCGTTGAGTACGCCGGAGTAGCCGTAGAGCCGCTCGATCACCCGGCGGGTCACCGAACTGTTGTCGCCCAGCCAGATCGGTCCGCCGATGACCAGGATGTCGGCGGCCAGAACCCGCTCCAGCAGCGCGGGCCACTCGTCGGTCTCCCACCCGTGCTCGGTCATGTCCGGACGGACTCCGGTGGCGATGTCGTGGTCGACGGCGCGGAACTGGTCCACGCTGACCCCGTTCGCCTCCATGATCGCCGCACTGCGGTCGATCACCCCCTGGGTGTGGCTGCGCTGCGGGGACCGGTTGAGAGTGCAGTTGATGTAGAGCGCGTGCAGCCCGCTGAAGTCGGGCTTCTCGCTCACGGGTACGGTCATTGAAAGTCCTTTCGGAAGTCCGGTAGCGCTGACCGGTGACTCGGTGCCGTCCGGTCCGCTGGTCGGCGTCGAAGAGAAGGCGGGACAGGGCGGGCTAACGGCTCGGTGAGGGCCCGGCGTGCGGTCTTCAACCGGCCTTGAGGGTCGCCTCGATGGCGCAGTAACCACCGGCCGAGGCCATGACCGTCCTGTCGGCGACGAACCCGGCAGCGCCCAGGAGAGCCGTGTACTCGGACTCGGTGCGTTCCCGTCCGCCCGCCATCGTCAGCATGATCAGATCGCTCAGCTTGCTCGGGTGCGGCTCGTCGCCCGAGGGCAGCAGCGACTCGATCACCACGAGCCGGGCGCCCGGTCGGGCCGCCTCGGTGATGCGCGCGAGCAGCCGCGCGCAGTCCTCGTCGGACCAGTCGTGCAGGACAGCGGAGAGCAGGTAGACGTCGGCCGAGGGCACCCCGGCGAAGAAGTCGCCGCCGACCGCGCTCACCCGGTCGGCCAGCCCGGCCGCGCTCATCCGGGAGGTGGCGGCGGGGACGACCTCGGGCAGGTCCATGACGATGCCGCGCCGCCCGGGGTCGTCGGCCAGGAGGGCTGCGAGCACCGAACCGTCGGCCCCGCCGATGTCAGCGACGACCTCGCCCTCCGGCAGCCGGTAGTCGGACAGCAGGGCCCGGCGCGGCCCCCCGTTCAGCTCGGCCATCGCGGAGGTCAGGGCGGGCAGGTGCTCGGGGTGCTCGCGCAGGTAGGGGACGAACTCCTGGCCGTGGTGCAGCGCGAACCCGGTGCGGCCGGTCCGCAGTGTGCCGAGGAGTTCCCCGAACGCCTCGTAGTGGGTCTCCATCCACATCAGCGCGGTTCCGTGCAGGGAACCGGGTGTTTCCCGGGCCAGGGTGGCGCCCAGGTCGGTGACGGCGAAGCGGCCGCCCTCCTGGTGGGTCACCACCCCGGCACCGCTGAGGGTGTGCAGGACCCGGCGCAGCGGGTCCTCCGGCACGCCGGCTTCCTCCGCCAGCTCGGCCGGTGTGCGCGGCCCCGCGAGCAGCTTCGCCGCGAGATCGAGCTTGGCGACCGCGTAGAGGGCCTGGGAGAGGGCGAACCCCGACAGCATCCCCGCCATCCGGGCGGAGAGCGCGCCGGAGGACTGCTCGTTCGAGGGGGCCGATGCCACTTCTGGGGCCATGGTGAATCTCGTTTCCCTGGGTTCGGGCCGCGTGCTCAGCAGTGCGGCCGCGCTATCGGCCAAAATTGAGGTTAGACATTGTGCATTGAATACGTCAAGTGTGTAGAAGTTAGAATCCGGACGTGTCTTCCGAGCCCAGGACCTACCGCTCCCCCCGCCGTGAGCGCGACGCCGCCCGCACCCGCGAGGAGATCCTCGACGCGGCGCGGGGGCTGTTCGTCAGCCGCGGGTACCTGCGCGTGACCATGTCCGACATCGCTCGCGAAGCCGGTACGGCGGTCAAGACCGTGTACGCCAGCGTCGGCACCAAGTCCGAACTCCTGCGCGAGCTGCTCAGGCTGGACGTGGCCGAATCCGCGGCCTCCGCGACCATCGAGGAACTCCGTTCCGCTCCCGACCTCGCGGCGGCCGCCGCCTGCCTCGCCCGGGGAACCCGGTCCGACCATGAGCGCTTCAGCGACTCGATCGACCTGCTGTACGCCTCGCTGGGCGACGAGGGCGCCGACCGGATCTGGGAGCAGGTCATGGGGAGCTACCGCGGAGCGCTGCGCGAGGCCGCGGCCGTCCTCGTCGCGAAGGGGTTCGTGTCCGAGCGCCTGGACGTCGAGGAGGTCTCGGACCGCCTCTGGTTCTGCTTCGGAATCGCCGCCTGGCGCACCCTGCTCAAGGACTGCGGCTGGGACTACGGGCGGGCCGAATCCTGGCTCGGTGCTCAGGCGGTCGCGGCCCTGGGCGGGCCGGGCTCCGGCTGACCTCGTCTGCAGAATCACCCTTCCCCCAACGGTCTCCCGGTGGCCGGACCGCCGGCGCTCCGGCGGCGATGCGCATGATTAAACCCCATTGGTTGACTAGTCATCAAATTTTGGGGTTGCTGGGAAGCGCCGGAAACCTGCCCCGAAGTGGGATTTTGGTGTCACGAAAGTCGATGCCTGGCCGGTCAATTTCTGGCAAGTGAGTTGATGCGTCAACTACATATTGCTAGCGTGATGGCGAGGTCAAACCCAACAGGCCCGGACCGACCGAAGACGGGCACCGCGGTGGCGGGGCAGGCATGAGGGGCCAACGCGGTCCGCCTCAGCGTGGTCCCGGCCCCGAAGGACACCGCGGCTCCGCCGAACAGCAGGAGCGGCCGGAACACGCCTCTGACGTGGACTTTCAGCTCAACCGCCGGATTCTCCGGCAGCGAGAGGCAGGAAAACCATGACCGCGCAGTTGGTCGGCAAGAGCTACAGGTTCGACCTGGGGCCGTTGAAGGTGAGGTTCACCTTCGACTCGCCGTCGCGGGGCAGCTTCGTCGTCGAGGAGGGCGGCGGGCTCGCCCCGGACGGTCACGCCGAGACGGTCAGGCTCAACCTGAGGAAGATCCGCGAGGGCGTCTACCTGAACTCGTGGACCGAGGCCGGCGGCGCCACCGTGACCCATGTGGAGGACTTCGCCAATTCGACGCTGTACTCCAACGTCACCGTCGACGGCGCCCTGTACAACCTCGTCGGAACCGTAACGGAGGCATGACCGTGATCCCCAGCACCGTCACCGAAACCGATCTGGCCAGGCGCAACACCGAGATCGTGCTGACCGCGATGCGCGAGCTCTTCACCGAGAAGGACCTCACCGCGCTGGACCGGTACTGGGCCGAGCCGTACGTGCAGCACAGCCCGCAGATGCCCGACGGCCTCGACACGCTGCGCGCCGTGGTGCCCGGCCTGGAGGGGTTCTCCTGGGAGCCGCAGCGGACCGCGGCCCAGGGCGACCTCGTGTTCACCCACAGCCTGGTCCACGGCTGGGGGCCCGGCCCGGTGGTGATCGTCGACATCTTCCGGCTGGAGAACGGCCGCATCGTCGAGCACTGGGACGTCGTCCAGGACCTCACCGGCCCCGAATCCACGGCCAGCGGAAACCCCGTGGTGTGAGCCCGTGTCCGGATGGACGGCCCCGGATCGGGTGCCCACGGGCAGGGCGGCCCGAAGAATGTCGGTCGAACCGAGCTGAAAAGCAGTCCCCCCCGGCCCGGTTCCGGGAACAGGGTCTCCCCTGGGCATGGAGGACTTCCGCGCCGACGTCGAGGCGGTCCGCGCCAGCGGCAAGCCGGCCCTGGTCCTGCACGGCACCGCGGACAACATCCCGCCCATCGACGCCACGGCCCGCCGGTTCCACAAGCTCCTGCCCCAGGCGCGGTACGCGGAGGTCGAGAACGCTCCGCACGGGCTGCTGTGGACGCACGCCGAGGAGGTCAACACCGCCCTCCTGGACTTCCTCGGCTAGCGGTCGGCCGCCCGCCGGATGCCGAGGAGAGCTGGCCGTCCCCGACGCACCCGGAGCCGTCGCACTCGTCGGCCTGATCGTCTGGGCCGCGTGGAGGCGTCGCGTACCGGTGGGGCGCACTGACGCCACCGGCCCGGGGCGGTGGTGGGCCGCACCGGCAGAGTAGTTGACTCATCATCTAAATTGAGTGAGTGTACGTCCGCGTCCGAAGACGTCAGAAGGAGAAGACATGTCTGTAGAAGTGAGTGACGCGCCCGAGGCGAAGCGCTACGAGGCCCGAGTCGACGGAGCGACCGGCGTGGCCGGTCTGGCGCAGTACATCCGCACGGACGAGCTCATCGCGTTCGTGCACACCGAGGTGTCGCCGGAGCACGAGGGCCGGGGGGTCGGATCGGCACTGGTGCGTACGGCTCTGGACGAGGCCCGCTCCGCTGGTCTGGGGGTCCTCCCGACCTGCCCCTTCTTCGCGGGCTGGATGTCCCGCCACCCGGAGTACCAGGACCTGCTGTACCGGTCCCGCAGCAAGGTCAGCGACTGATCGGACCCCGCCCGGAGGACGACCAGGGGCAGCACGGGGACCTTCGCGCTGACGAGGAGGTCCACCCGGGTCGGACGCCTACCTCTACTTCTTCTCCCACGTCCCACCGGAAGAGGGCCTGGAGAGGTACGGCGCCTACCACGGAGCGGAGGTGCCCTACGCCTACGACAACCTCGGCGCCGACAGCGACGCCGACTACACCGAGACCGACTACCGGCTCCGCGGCCAGATGAGCGTCTACTGGGTCAACTTCGCGCGCACCGGCGACCCCAACGGGCCCGGCCTGCCCGCCTGGCCCACGGTGGCCCAGGAGCCCGAGCAGGTCATGGAGTTCGACGGCGGCAGTGCGGTGGCGCCCCGCCCGCGCCCGGAGGCGGTCGACTTCTGGATGGAGTTCGACGGCCCGGTCCCCTGATGAGGGGTCACCGCCGTACGTGCGCCCCGCCGCTGTCGGGGCGCACGTACGGCCCGGCCCCGATCCGCTCAGGGGCCTGGAGCGACGCGAGGAACTCGTCCGTCCTCCGGACCTCGTCGGGGTCGTAGGTGCTGACGTTCGCGAGGACCTCCGAGGCACCAGTGCGCTCGATGAGCTCGGTGGGCGAGGCCTCCACCTGCGCCTACCCGATCACCGGGTGTCCGCTGGCGATCGAGATGCGGTTGAACGCGTTGATCAGGGTGGTCGTCCACTCCACCGCGGAGATCTGGGCGGTGGTCAGGTGGGCGGCCGCACGGGCGTTGACGGCCTGCCGGTCGAGGGCCGGATCGATCACGGTCAGGGACTCCGCCAGTTCCAGCGCGGCCCGCTGCTGATCCGTGAACAGCTTCGTCTCGCGCCACGCGGGCAGCACGTCCAGGGTGCTCTGCTCCACCCCGGCACTGCGGGCCTTGGGGAAGTGGATGCTCAGGCAGGTCGAGCAACCGTTGATCTGGGACACCCGGATGTTGACCATCTCTATGAGGTCGTCGCCCAGACCGGCCTCGTGCGACGCGGTCCGGGAGGCCTTGGCCGCCTTGAGCATCGCCCCGTAGACCTTGGGGTGTTCCTTGTCGATGAAGGGGCGTTCGGCGTTCACGCGTCACCCGCGTTCTCGACCGTCTCCTTGACCAGCGCGAGGTCGGCCGGCCTGGGTCGGCGGAACTTCCCTCCCTCGGCCTCGTACTCGTCGCCGTGCTCCTTCAGGTACCTGGCGAACAGCGGGCACACGGGCACGACGGTGAGGTTCCTGCGGATGCTGTCGGCCAGTGCCTCGCGGACGAGCAGCCCGGCCAGGCCCCGCCCGCCGAACTCCTCAGCGACCTCGGTGTGGAAGAAGACGCGCTCGTCGGCTGCCTGCGGCGGGTCGACGAAGTCCGCGCGCCCGGCGGGGGTCCCCCCGTCCACGCTCACGGTGTAGGCGCTGACGGCGCGCTCCTGGTCGAGCGCGATGGACACGGGCGCACCCGTCTTGTCCGTTCGCTGTTCGGTCATGTCGGACGCCTCTTCCTGTTTGCCTGCGGGCACGGTGTTCGGCCCGGTCTCTGGTGGGTGCGTTGGACGCGGCTGTCCCCGGTTCCTGGCGGGGCCCGTGTGCGCGGCGCCGGTCAGCCGTTGAACTGTGCGTGCGGCGGCGGGTTCTTCCTGGGGCGCATCCGCACCGGCGGCAGCTCCGGGGCCGGGATCCTCGCCATCCCCTCGCGGTTGCGGCCCGGGCCGCCGTGCCCCACGTAGCCCTCCACCTCCCCGAACCGCTCGCCGTGGTTCTGCCACTCCTCCCGGTAGCGCGTGATCTCCTCCGTCGTACGGCCCAGGAAGTTCCACCACATGAGGACCTCCTCGCCGAAGGGGGTACCGCCCAGGAGCACGAGCCTGGCCTGTTGGCCGCCCTCGTTGGCCACCCGCAGGGTCTGCGCACCCACCCCGGTGTAGCCCACGGCGTCCTTGGGTACGTGCACTCCTTCGAGTCTGACCTGATCGCCGGTGTCCACCAGCAGGCCGTGTTCGAACCCGGGGTCGACCGGCAAGGCGAGGACACCGCCGGGTTCCAGCCTGAGCTCGGCCCCTACCAGGGGCGTGTACATGCGCACCGGCGACCGCGAACCGAGCAGGGAGCCGAGGAACACGAGCGCCGTGCCCGCGTCGAACTCGACCGGCTCGGGCACGTAGTGCTCGAACCCGCGTTCCGGGCTGTGCCGGACCTCGTCGGGCAGGGCGACCCAGAGCTGCACGCCGTGGATCCGGACCGCCTCCGGGGTGGAGGTCTCGGAGTGGCAGATGCCCGACCCCGCCGTCATCAGGTTCATCTGGCCGGGCAGGATGGTGCCCGCGTTCCCGCCGGAGTCGTTGTGCTCGATGGCGCCGTCGAACAGCCAGCTGACCGTCTGCAGCCCCGTGTGCGGGTGCGGGGCCACGTCCATTCCGCCGGTGTCCGCCACCTCGTGCGGGCCGAAGTGGTCGACGAAGCACCACGCGCCGATCAGCGAGCGCTGCCGCTGCGGCAGGGTGCGGCGCACGTTGATCGCGCGCGGCCCGCCCAGGGGCACGTCGCGGGCGGTGATGATCTCGACCGGAGCGCCGCCCTCGCACGCGGCCAAGGGGCCGGGGAGGCCGCCCCCGCTACATACGAAGGCGTCCGGACGGGTCTCTGTATTAGTCATGGCGGTGCTCTTCCTGGTTCACGGACGCGGACGCGGATACGGGTGCGGGCGCGCCCCGGCGGGCGGGCGCGGATCGGAACGGGTGTCCGTCCCGCGGGTTCGCCGTCGCGCCTCAGCCCGTCGCCGCCGCGGAGGCCTCCCCGGCGGCGCGGGCGGCGAGCAGCGAGGCGTGGGTGGGGGCGTCGGGCACGCCGGTCGGCCGGTTTCTGGCGAATTCCCTCCTCAGCTCCGGCAGGACCTCCTCACCGAGGATGTCGAGCTGCTCCAGCCCGGTCTTCAGGGGGACCCCGGCGCCGTCGACGTTGAACAGCTGGCGCTGGTAGTCGCCGAAGTCCTCGCGGAAGGTGAGGGTCTTGTCGACGACCTGCTGCGGGCTGCCGACGGTCAGCGGGGTCTCCCTCCCTGTGGTCGCTGCTTCGACTGGTGTGGTGAACGAGGCGCCGGGCCCGGTCGCGCCTGTCCCGGCATCGTCGCCGTCCGGTGGGTCAGGCAACTGCAAGCTTCGGATTTTTTGTTGTCCTATCAACCATATTCGTGCTCGCTTGCTGATCGCGGCCGCCGGTTGCCTCCGGTGGACACCCGGTCAGCTTCCGTCGCTCCCCGCGGTCGCGGGTGTTCCGTGCCACCGCAGGGGGTCGTCCTCCAGCGCGGAGCGGTCCCAGCTCCCGAGGTCCGCGGCGGCCTCGTAGGTGGTGCGCAGGAACTCGGCCACCGCGCGGTCGGGATCGGGCGCGGTGCGGGCGGCCTCGTAGGGCAGCAGGAACTGCTGGAACTCGGCGCTGTAGTACGCGCCCTCAGGACCCACCGGCCGGTCGGCGAACCCGCCGGGTGCGGGGTAGGCGTAGGAGTAGAAGGCGCCCTCCTCGCCGCCGCCGGGCCAGAACCCGCAGCTGGACAGCTCCCGGGAGTAGCCCTCGACCATGACCCAGTCCCCGCAGTTGGGCGCTCCGCCCGGGTGGGGCGGGGCCGTGCGCCCGGAGAAGCGGGTGCAGGCCAGGTCCATCGCCCCCCAGAAGAAGTGCACCGGACTGACCTTGCCCACGAAGTGCGACCGGAACTCGCCCATCACCCGGTTCGCCTGGAGGAGCTGGCGCCAGAACAGGGCGGCCGCCTCCCCGTCGTAGGAGGCGTGCTCGTGGTCCTCGGCGAAGGGGATCGCGGGCTCGACCTCGTTGGGGCTCGGTCGGATCGGGGCCTGGATCCCGAGTCGGCCGAGCGTGTCCATGATCTGGGTGTAGAACTCGGCGACCGGCATCGGCCGCAGCGCGAAGCTCCGCTCGCCGCCGTCGCTGCTGCGGATCCGGAGCTGGTGGCCGACGAAGTCGAACTCGATCTCGAAGGCCCCGGTGCCGTACGGGACGGCTGAGGTCGTCAGCCCGCGCGGGCTGACGTAGAGGGTCACCTGCCACCAGTGGTTGATCAGCGGAGCGTGGGCCATGCGGATCTTGCCCACGATCTGGGTCCACATGTGCAGGGTGTCGCGGGTGGGGGTCCAGTCCGAGACCCGCAGGCTCGGCCAGTTCGTCGCTGACGGGCTGGTCATCGCTCACTCACTTCCTTCTCCCCGGTGTCGCGGACCTCGGGCGTTCAGGGCCGCACCATCCTGATAGTAGATGATCCATCAACTTCTGCGTGAAGCCCGCGGAGGAACGGGGCTGCCCCTGCATTTAGTTGATGCATCATCTGTTGATCCTATTGGATGATGAATCAACCAATTGGACGGCGATGCGTCGTCCGAGCCCCCAGGAACACGAGACCCCGGAGAGGGACCCCCTATGAGCGCCAAGGCCAGAAACGGACTCGACGCGCTGCTGACCCCGCAGGAGAGCGTCCTCCTCCTGATCGACCACCAGCCGTTCCAGGTCGCCAACCTGCACAGCCACGAGCCGTCGATGGTCGTCAACAACACCGTCGGCCTCGCCAAGGCCGCCGCGCTGTTCGACCTCCCGACCATCCTGACGGCCGTGCTCGCCGAGCGCGGCGGCCACCTCGTCCAGGCGATCCAGGACGTGTTCCCGGACCAGGAGCCGATCGACCGCACGCTCATCAACACCTGGCAGGACGAGCGCGTCGTCGACGCCGTCAGGGCGACCGGCCGCAAGGAGCTGGGCATCGCCGGTCTGTGGACGGAGACCTGTGCGGCCATGCCGGCGATCCACGCCGCGGGCGAGGGCTTCGAGGTCTTCACCGTCACCGACGCGTCGGGCGGTGTGTCGGCGGAGGCCCACGACATGGCCGTGCGGCGCACGGTCCAGGCCGATGTGTCGCCGCTCACCTGGCTGGCCGTGGTCGCGGAGTGGCAGCGTGGCTGGGCTCGTGAGGAGACCGTGCAGGGCCAAGCCGAGATCCTGATGCAGCACGGCGGTGGCACCGGTGTCGCCTTCGCCTGGGAGACGCAGCTGCTGGCCGGCCGAGCCTGAGAGGGGGCGGCACGGCAGCGGAACGGACTCCGCCAACGGTCGGTGGTCCGCGGAGTCGGTGACGGCGGCTCTGTGGCGCGGACCACGGTGCTGTGGCCTTGAGCCGGACGCGGCGTCGGAGTTTTGACTGGGCGGCGTCCCCACGGACCGACCTTCGGCGGCGCACACCCCCGCCCGGTCCGGCCCTCAACACCCTCACCTTCATCTTCTGGATCGCCCTGAACGCCGACATCTCCATCAGGCTCGACCGCTCGGCCGGAGGGTTGGACACCGCTCTGCTGATCACCGGGTCCCTCGTCCTCATCGGCACCGCAGTGGTCGTGTGGTTCCGGACCCGCAGGACCGGCCCGGCCACGACGCCGCCGGAGCCGCGCGGGGGCCGGGGCGACCGGCTCGACCCCGTCTCAGGAACGGCTTGACCCTGTCCCGGCGACACGGTGTCCGCCGTCCCCGGGACACCAGCCGTACCGAAGGGGGCGGGGGCATGGCGCGCACGTGGTCCAGGAGCGCCCCGGTCCGCGCCGGGGTCCAGACCATGGCCGGGCCGCCGCCGGGCCGGGTCAGGCCGGGGTGATCCCGGAGACCGTCGACGCGCCCATGTCCGGGTTGGCGCAGACGCGGTCGTTCCCACCCGTGGGCACGTAGGCGGCGCCCTCGTCGTTCTGGAGGAACAGGTGGGCCCCGGCCACCTCGGTGGGGCCGCACTCCTCGGGGTCGTAGACCTCCGGGTTGGGGCGGGACACGGTCACCGTGGCCGCGTCACCCGGGTACAGCGCGAAGACGCCGCCGCCCTGGCCCTCGACCTCCGCGTCGGCCCCGATCCGGTTGCCCTCGGAGTCGCCCCAGTACATGTTCGCGGCGGAGGGGTACATGGTGCACGCCACGTCGTCCTGGGGGTTGAGCGGTTCCTGCTTGACCATCTCGAACTCGACGTGGACGGTACCGGCCGCGCCCTCGCGCGCGGTCTCGGAGATCTCGAAGTCCGCCGCGGTGCAGTCGCGGACGCTCATGGCCCCCGCACCGGAGTCGGCGTCCTCCGCGACCGCGGGCGCGGACGCGAGCAGAAGAGCGGGCAGCGACACCGCGCCCAGGGCCGCGACTCGGACCGAACCAGTGCGAAATGCGCTCGTCATGGCGAACATCCCCTCATTGCGTGTTCCGTCTGTCGACGTCGCTCCATGCTCGGCTACGGGTGATACGACGTCGGTCCCCCCTGTGTCGTTCTCTCCCGAAACCGATTTAAACAACGTTTACCTATGTCGTGCCGGCAGACGGTGCCGAGACGCCCCGGCGCACCGGGCCCCGAACCCCCGCCGGAAGGCCCGGAGACTCATGGCGCGGTCCCCGGGCGCACCGGGCGAAGGGCCGCCCGGCTATCCTCCGGGAAGCCGCCTGCCGTGGCGGCGCCCGGGAACCGGAAACCGTACACCGCCTGCCCCCACCCACGGAGCGCCCATGTCAGCACCGCACGCGCAGACCACCAACTGGGCGGGCAACGTGACCTTCGGCAGCCCGCGGGTCCACCGGCCCCGGACGCTGGACGAACTGCGCCGCGTCGTCCGCGACAGCGCGCGGATCCGCGCCCTGGGCAGCGGCCACTCCTTCAACCTCGTCGCCGACTCCGACGCCGACCTGGTGCGCCTGGACGGGCTGCCCGCGGAGGCGGAGATCGACGCCGAGGGGCGGACCGTCACCGTCACCGCAGGCACCCGCTACGCCGAGCTGGTCACCGCGCTGCACGGGCGGGGGTTCGCGCTGGCGAACCTGGCGTCGCTGCCGCACATCTCGGTCGCGGGCTCGTGCGCGACCGGCACCCACGGGTCCGGGGACGGCCAGCGCTGCCTGTCCGCCGCCGTGCGCGCGGTGCAGCTCCTGGGCCCCGACGGCGACCTGGGCTGGCTGAGCCGCGACGCGGACCCGCAGGTCTTCCCCGGCGCGGTGGTCGCGCTGGGCGCGCTCGGCGTCGTCACCCGGCTCTCCCTGGAAATCGAACCGGCGTTCACGATGACCCAGCGGGTCCGCGTCGGGGTGGCCCTGGACGAGGTGGCCGACCACGTCGACGACGTGTTCGGCGCGGCCTACAGCGTCAGCCTGTTCACCGACTGGCTCGGGGAGGGCTCCGTGTGGCTCAAGCAGCGCACCGACCGCCCCGGGGGCGCCTGGAGGGGCGGTCGGCCCGCGTCCGGGCCGGTGCACCCCGTCCCGGGGATGCCTCCGGAGCCCGGCACGGAGCAGATGGGGGTCGTCGGCCCCTGGCACGAGCGGCTCCCGCACTTCCGTCCCGAGCTGGAGCCGAGCGCGGGCAGGGAGTTGCAGTCCGAGTTCTACGTGCCGCGCGAGGCCGCGGGCGCCGCGTTCGCCGCCCTGGGCGGGATCGGGCACCTGCTCGCTCCGGCGCTGTACGTCGCCGAGGTGCGCACGGTGCGTGCGGACGACCTGTGGCTGAGCCCCGCCCACGGCCGGGACTGCGTCACCTTCCACTTCACGTGGCTGCCGGACCCGCGGGCCGTGGCGCCGGTCCTGGCGGCCGTGGAGGAGCGCCTCCTGCCGCTGGGCGCCCGCCCCCACTGGGGCAAGCTCACCGCGATGGACCCGGCCGACATCACCGCCCGGTACGAGCGCGCGGCGGACTTCGAACGCCTCACACGCGCGCTCGACCCGGCCGGGAAGTTCCGCAACGCCTTCACCGACGCGCTCTTCCCCCGCGGGTGAGACCGGGCCCGCGGCGGCGGGCCGCCTCGCCGGGCCCCCGACGAGGCGGCCCGGCGGCGGAGCGCGGTCAGGCCGGGTCGACCCGGTACAGGGTGGTCGTTCCGGAGACCTCGTTGGCCACGGCCAGCATCGGCACGCCCCGGATCGGCGAGTCCGAGGCGCTGATGAAGGCCAGGCCCTCCGCGCCGAGGTCGCCCGCCTCGCCGGTGCCGGGATCGGCGGTGAAGTCGCGGTTGTTGAGGTACTGCACGAAGGACGCCTCGCGGGGGTCGGTGACGTCGTAGACCATCACCCCGCCCACCCGCTCCAGGCCCACGAACGCGTAGGTGCGGCCCGCCACCTCGCCGAGCACGACCCCCTCGGGCTCGGGGCCCTTGTCGTCGCTGCGGTTGTCGAAGGCGTTCTCCGAGTGGTTGGAGTTGAAGAACTCCGGCTCGGCCTCGGCGGTGATCCGCTCGAAGTCCGACCCGGAGTCGAAGAGCAGCTCGCCCTCGGTGGTGAAGATCGAGAACGAGCGTCCGCCGAACGCGTACACGTCCTCGTAGCAGCTGCCGTCCTCGCGCAGGCCCTCGGCGGCGGTGACCGTCAGCCTGCCCATGTTGGCCTCGTCGAGCAGTTCCCCGGTGCTGTCGACGCCCAGGTCGTTGTCGGCCAGGAACTCCCGCAGGCGCGGGGAGTCCTCGCACAGCGGGGTCTCCTCGGCCAGGTCGCCCAGGCGCGTCTCCTCGGAGTAGCCGTCCCAGTCGCGGGTGTCGCCCTCGTTCGCGGTGACCATCAGGGTCTGGCCGCGCCAGCGGTAGGTGTCGAACCCGTCGGGCTGGTACATGCCGTACACCGGCCAGTTGGCGATGCGGATGGCGTCGTCCCGGTTCGACACGTCCAGCTCGTTGCCGGGCTCCATGTGGTCCTTGAGGCCCAGGGGCACGATGTCGGTGAACTCGGCGGTGCGCAGGTCCAGCAGCGCGACGGCGTTGGCCTCCTGGAGCACCACCTGGGCGCTGTAGGCGGTGTCCGCGGAGATGTACTCCGGTTCCAGGTTGCGCGCCACCCGGCCCGGGGTGCCCGGTTCACCGGTGGACAGGTCCGGCCCGAACACCCGCACCCCCGGGGGCAGCTCCCGCTCCCCGTCCCAGGCACGGAAGTCGGCGGTGCGCACGTCGTCCTGGGTGAGGGCGGCGGGCCTGCGGTTCACTCGGATGACGCTCACCGAGCCCTCGGGGTCGGCCGAGTAGTCGTCGCTGGGCTCCCCCTCGTTGGCCACCAGCAGCAGTCTGCCCTCGGGCGTGAAGGCGGCCATGTCCGGCAGGGCGCCGACCCGGACCGCGTTGAGCGCGGTGCCGTCGGTGTCGTAGAAGACCACCCAGCCGTCGTGGGTGCGGTCGGGGGCCTCCACCGCCACGGCCACGGTGTCGCCGTGGACCGCCACGGAGTTGGCGACCGCGCCCTCCGGCACCACCGAGCCGTCGGCCGCCTCGACCCCGGGCGTGCGCAGGTCGAACAGCTTGGCGGGGGCCGTGGGGTCGGAGACGTCGAGCACCTCCACGGTGGCGGCCAGGGCGTTGACCACGTACAGGCGCTGGGCGCGCGGGTCGTGGGCGACGATCTCCGCCGCCGCCTCGTCGAAGGAGCCGGTGCGGTAGCTGCCGAGGGCGGACAGTTCGACGCCGTCGCGCCCGCCCTCGCGGGGCTCCTGCCGCTCCGCGTGTGCGGGGGCCGCCGTACCGGTGAGGGCGACGGCGAGGGACACCGCGACCGCCGTGGTCTTGCGCATACGTGCTTCCTGAGGGCTCTGGGGGAATGGGCGCGGTCACGCCCGCGCCGAAGCCAACCAGGGGCGGACGAGGTCGGGCTGAACGCCCGGTGGCGCGGGGGTGAAGGCGGGTGGCGACCGGTCCGAGGCGGCGGGGCCCGGTGGGAGGGGACCGCGGGCTTCGGGCACGGGTGACCCGTGGCCGGACGGAGAGCCGGGCGCTCGCGTGCCAGCGCCGTGACGGCGGCCGTCCTCTGGCGACCCTATCGGTCGCGGGAATGTGCTTGACGCTGTCCTACCTGTGGAAATTCCGCGCGCATGATGCCAAATCGGTGCATTCGCAGACCGGCGCACCGGAGAAATCCGCGGAAAGGGCCGCCGCGGGCACGTGCCCGAACGGCACGGGAAAAGGGCGCGGCGCGGGTTCGACGGGTGTCGGGCCCCGGTGGCGACGGATGCGGCGGGGCCGCCGGGAAAGGCCGGGGGAAAGCCCCGGGGAACTCAGTGACCGGCCGACCGGAGCCTGTGCCAGGCGGTCGTCCAGCGCTGGCGCTCGGCGGCGTCCTCGCCGGCGCAGGCGGTCACGAAGGCCATCAGGAAGACGTACCGGGGCAGCTGGGTCCCCTCCAGGACGTCGCGGAAGGTGGTCGCACGCACCGCTCCCCCGCACAGGTACTCCAGCTCCAGGTAGGACCAGTCGCCCGCCCAGACGAGGTAGCGGCGCATGACCAGCAGGAACTCCGCGGGCGTCTCGGCGTCCAGGGGGTTGGGCCGACCCTCGTAGCCGTCCAGGGCGCGGACGGTCGGGTGGCGCTCGACGGCGGAGCTGGGGGTCGTGAGGACCCGGTCGAGCCAGCTGGTGCGACCGAGGGACCGGTTCGGTCCGGTGGGTTCGAGGACGCCCGTGGTGGTCACACCTTCTCCTTTTCACCGGTCGAAATCGACGTCATGGGGGTTCTCTCGTACGCGCCGCGCCTGTTCGGCGCGCACGTGAGCAGGGGGATGGAGAGAACGACGAAGGCCGGATACCAGCTGTTGTGGGGAGAACTCCGACGCTTCGGTTACGGAGAAACCTACCGGATGAACACGGAACGCGAAAGCGCCTGGCGGCACGGTTTCGGAGAGGCGTTGGTCTCCCCCGTGTGTGACGTCGCCGCTGTCGCTTCCACTGTTGTGTGCTTTTACCGCAAAGGACAACAAAGGACATCTGGAACACCGAGCAAAACGTCCCCCGTGACGGTAGTGCCCGAAACGCGACCACCTGGGACGTCAGGGGGGAGGCTCCCGGGTCCACCAGATTAGTTTGTCCGAATAGGTAATTTAAGGGCGACCGTAACCAGGGTCACGGTGTCCACGCCAGCACCGTGGCGTCGTCGCTCCCCTTGCCGCGCGGATGACGGAGCCGGTCGGGGTCGGCGGCCTCCAGTCCGCGCACCCGGTCCAGCAGGGCGCGCGGCCCCCTGTCCGAAACCAGGGCGAAGGCCCGGTCCCAATCCAGGTCCCCGAAGAGGTCCACCACCCGGCTCGCCCCGTCGGTCATGGCGGTGAAGCGTCCGAGGGGCAGGGTTCCGGTCAGCGCCTCCTCGGCCGCCCGGGGGTGGGCTCCCGCCGTCCAGAAACCCCCGGGAACGTTGCGGTACGCGCGGATGGCGTCCCAGGGGCTCCCCCGGCGGGCCAGATCGCCCCTGAGGTCGTCCAGACGGGTGTCGGTGAGCACGCGCACCCCGCCCCCGTCCTCCACCAGCAGCACGGAGTCGGACAGCACCAGGTACTCCAGCGCGTCGGAGTCCGCCCGGACCGCCACGACCGTGGCGGACGGGCTCTCCTGGTTGGCCAGGTCGCAGGTGTGCGCGTGCAGGGCGGAGGCCGTCGCGATCGCCTCGGCCAGGGCCTCGCGCAGGGGGAGTCCCGCGTCGGCCCCGGCCAGCAGCAGCGCGCCGAGCCGCCGGGTGTACCAGGCCACCCCGTGGGAACAGCCCGTCTCCACGTCCCGCGGCGCGCTCGCCCCGTCCAGGAGGACCGCGCTGGTCGCGGTCGCCGCGGCGAAGTCCTCGTTGGGTCGGCCGGGGTCACCCGGCTCCGTGGCGACGTGGAAGGGCACTGCCGGATCTCCCGTTCACGGACGGCGCGTCTGTCGTGGTCACCGCGGCCCCGCCCCGGAGCCGCGATGACCGCTCCCTACCCCGGGAAGTCACACCCATGGAAAGCACATCTTTCGGGTAGGTGAACAGTTCAGTATATTTCTGGAGGCCACCGGCATTGCGCGATCCGACTCGGGTGAGGGCGCGGGCAGAGGAAACACGCTCCGCGACGAAAGCGGCGACCCGCACACGCGGGGACCAGAAAAGGACGAGAAGCCGACAAAGGGACGGATCCCCATGCGGAATATTCCCTACTACTTCCGGAGAGCCAGGCGAATACTCAGGAGAATGGTTCCGGTCCCGGTCAGGAAGGTGCTCTTCCTTCCCGTCTCGTGGAGGCACCGGAGGAGGGACCCGGAGCTCACCGTGTCGACCTACCGGCGCGAACCCGTCCTCGCACGGCGCTGGTCCGGTCCCTTCGACGTCGAGGACTTCGTCGCCCGGCAGACGAACCGCTTCGCCGACCTCCTGCGTGAACGGGGGATCGACTACTTCTTCTCCCGGTCCAACGGCGTGTACCACCGTTCGGTCGCCGTGTCCGAGGAGGACAGGGCCGAGGTCCTGTCGGTCCTCGCCTCCCGCTACAGCCTCCGCGGCTCGTACGTGAGGACCCCGGCCGGGTACCGGCCCCTGTCCCCGCTCCGGCTGCGCCGGCTCCGCCGCGCCCCGGTGATCCGGCTCGGGGAGCACGTCGTCGGCGACCGGGGCCCCGCGGCCGTCGGCCCCGCCCACGGCTTCACCGTGGAGTTCTGGCAGGAGGGCGAGAGGTTCCTGGCCTCCCCCGACCACGAGGAGAGGCTCGACCGGCTCCGGGTCGTGGCGCCCGAACACGTCCTGCGGGAGTCGCTCATCGCGCCGCAGCCCAACCCGGTGAGCGAGGTGATCCCCGGCAAGGCCCGGAAGACCGCCGAGATCAGGGTCGGCGACCGGACCCATCCCACTCTGGACGCCTTCACCTGGGAACTCGCCACCGACCTCGCCTTCGAGATCGACGCCGTCTACACCTGGGTCGACGGGGCCGACCAGGCCTGGCGCGCCAAGCGCGACGCCCACCTCGGGGCGAACGCCCCGGCCAACCCCCACTCCGCCTCCGACTCCCGCTACACCAGCCGGGACGAACTCCTCTACTCCCTGCGCTCGCTGGAGATGTTCGCCCCCTTCGTACGCAACGTCTACATCGTCACCGACGGCCAGACGCCGCCGTGGCTGGACACCGACCATCCACGGGTACGGGTGGTGGACCACACCGAGATCTTCACTGACCCGTCGGTCCTCCCGGTGTTCAACTCGCACGCCATCGAGTCGCAGCTGCACCACATCGAGGGCCTGGCCGAGCACTACCTGTACCTCAACGACGACGTGTTCTTCGGTCGGCCCGTGTCCCCCTCCCTCTTCTTCCACCCCAACGGGCTCGTGAAGCTGAACCCCTCCCCCTACCGTTTCGGCCTGGGCGAGGTCAGCGAGGAGGACCAGCCCGTGGACGCCGCCGCCAAGCGCAACGGCGCGCTGCTGGAGAAGCACTTCGGCAAGGTGCCCGTGTCCAAGTTCAAGCACACGCCCATCCCGCAGCGCCGGTCGGTGGTCCAGGAACTGGAGGAGAGGTTCCCCGAGATCTTCAGGCGGACGGCGGCGTCGCGGTTCCGGCACCCGGACGACCACTCCGTGCCGTCGTCCCTGCACCACTACTACGCGCTGTTCACGGGCAGGGCGGTGATGGGCGGCCTGCGCTACACCTACCTCAACCTGGCCGACCTGGACGCGGTGCGGTACCGGACCGCGTCCCTGCTGGCCCAGCGCGACTTCGACACCTTCTGCGTGAACGACACCACGGAACCGGACGAGGAGGCCGAGAGGTACGTCGACGGGTTCCTCGGCGACTACTTCCCCTTCAGGAGCGGTTTCGAGAGATGAGGGGCCGCCAGGTGGGGGCGGGGCGGCCCGGCCGCGACCGGGCCGCCCCCGGGGTCAGCGCACCAGGACGGTGGTGTGCACGTCGATGTTGCCGCTCTCCCAGAGCCAGTCCATCGCGGCCAGGCTCACACGGGCGCACCCGTGGGAGGCGGGCTGGGCCGGGACGACCGGGTACCCGTGCACGGCGATGCCGCCGTTGAAGTACTTCGGTCTGTACAGCGCGCCGTAGGGACCGGGGTCCCAGGCGTCGACCTCGCGGAAGACGGTGTAGGTGCCGGTCGGGGTGGTGGCGATCCGCTCGGTGCCGTCCGAGGACTCGTAGGGCTGGCCGGATCCGGTGGAGGTGTTGAGGACGCGCTCCACCTCGCCGCCGGAGACCACCAGCAACAGCTGCCGGTCCAGGTCGATCTCCAGCAGGTCGCCGGAGGTGCTCTGGGCCTCGGGGAGCACGCCCTCGGCGAGGGCGGCGCGGGTGGCGGGGCCCACGACGCCGTCGCGGGCGATCCCGGCGGCCTTCTGGAGCGCCACGACGGCCTGCTCGGTGTGGAAGCCGAACTGGCCGTCCACGCCGTCGATCCAGTAGCCCAGTTCGGCGAGGCGCTCCTGGACGGCGCTCACCCCGGCTCCGGAGCTGCCCTGGCGCAGTTCCGGTCCGGTGCTGACCGAGGTCGGGGCGGCGTGCGCGGACGGGGCCGCCACGACGACGCCCAGGATCAGGGCGAACGCCGCGGCCACGGCCAGGAGGAGGGTGTGCTTCGGGTGCGGTGTCGGGAGGAATCGGGGGGTTGCCATACGTCCTCCTTACCCACCCGGAGCGCGGTTCTCCCCGCCCCGCGGAACCTGTGGACGACTCTCCTCTCCGTGCGCGGGCGGACGTGTGCGGACGCGCTGGCGGTTTTTCGGGCCGCGCGCCCGCCGCGACGACACGCGGACGCTGACGGCGGGCGGCGGCCGGACCCGAGGCGCCCGGCGCCGGCCGTCAGGGACGCCTCCCACCACGCGCTCGGCGCGCGGTCCGGGGCGGGCCCGGCCGGGTTCAGCGCCCTCCGGGTCCCGGATCGTGCGAACGCGCGTGCAGGGACGAGGCGACGTGGGCCAGGGCCCGGCACCGGGCGAACTCCACGGCGGTGAAGGGGATGACCTCCCGGCGGACGGTCAGGACGCCGCCGTCGGGCGCCGGAAGGGTCATCACCGTGCCGGACAGGTCCTCGCGGGCCGCTCCGGCGGGCGGTTCGGCGGTGTGCTCCACGGCCCGTGCCGAGGCCAGGGACAGCAGCGAGCGCTCCAGCGTGGTCGCCCCGGTGACCAGGGCGCTGACCAGGGCGAGCGTGCGGCTGGTGGTGTCGCTGAGCTCGTGGACGTCGGCGCGGCGCACGGCGGCTTCGCGCCCGCCCGCCTCCCGTACGGCGGTGTACAGGTCGCCCTCCCCCACGTGCGCGGGAGCGCTGACGAAGAACTCGTCCACGGCGTCCGCCCCCGCCGGGTGCACCTGCATGAGCCGGATGTCGATCCCGAGGGCGGCGAACCGCGCGGTGAGCGCGGCCAGGCCGCCGGGCACGTCGGCGACCGTCGCGCGGACGCTCCACAGCAGGTCGTCGGACGGCGCCGTGTTCCCGGACGGCGCCGTGTTCTCGGATGTCCCGGTGCCGCGGGACGCACCGTCGCCGCCGGTCAGCCCGCCGTTCGCGTACGGTCCGGTACCCGCGGGCGGCCCGGCGCTCCCGGACGCGTTCACCGCTCCGGAGCCCCGGGGCGGCCGGGGAGCGGACGCGGCCTTGTGGCGGCGCCACCGGTGGACCGCGGAGACCGCGAGCAGCAGCAGTCCCACGGTGATCAGGACGCGGACGCCCGCGTCGCTGTGCCCGAGGGAGAGCACCACCAGGTGCGCCGCACCGGCGGCGAGGAGCAGGGTGCCCAGGTCGAGTGCCTCGCGGCCGAAGAAGCCGTGGCGGTGGTCGTCGGTTCCGTGCTGTCCTTCGGAAACGTCCATGGGACCGAAGATCCCAGGGCGACGTTGCGCCCGTTCGCCCCCGCGTGAAGGACCGGTAACGGCGGAGGGTGACTCTGGCCACTCCGACGGTACGCGCACGTCCCCGAGGCGGACGCGCCCGGAGGCGGACGGCTCCCGGCCGGGGCCGGGAAACGGCTGCCGCACCGGCGTTCCCGCGACCGTGACGCTCTCCGAAAGCCCGCCCGAACAGCGGGGACGTCGGCCGTCCCGGTTTCGCGCACACGGAATGTGCCGTGCCGCACAGCGCTTCTACCGTGAGGTGGAACGACACCGGTGTGTCCTCCCCATGACGGCACCCTCCCCGTTGGACGCCTTCCGTCCACAGACGCATGGAGCACGCGGAACACATGAAGCGCGACGTGACCAGGACCGGACCGCAGAACAGGGCCCGCCATCCGCACCCGCGAACACCGGGCGGTTCCGAGGCGCCGGTGCGCACACTGCGCGCCCGGCACCCGCTGCCGCTCCTGGTCACCGGGGCCGCCGCCTCCCTGGTGGCCCTCCTGGCGACCGCCGAGATCACCGCCACCCTGGCGGGCAGTCCCCTGCACCACCAGAGGTCGGCCTGGTTCGACGCCCACGGCCACGACCAGCTCTGGGCGACCCCCGAGACGATGCTCGCGTCCGCGCTGCTCATGTCCCTGGGGCTGACCGTCGTCGTGCTCGCGCTCGTTCCCGCGCGCGGCGACTGGATGGCGCTGTGCGACGACGGGGTCCGGCCCGCCGACGGCGTGCCCGGCCCGGTCCGCGAGGCGGAGGAGCAGGCGCCGACGGCTCCGCCCTCACCGTCCCGGGGCCGGGTCGTCCAGGTCGACGACATCGATGTCGAGGCGGGCGACGGGCAGACCGAGCCGCTGTTCGGCCAGGGAGCGCATGGCGCGCCGGGCGGCGTCGGCGGCGTCCGGGATGGGGAAGCCGACGGCGACCCGCGCCGTGGCCCGGACGGAGAGGCCCTCGCGGGTCTGCTCGACGCGGCAGCGGCCGACCACGACCCCCGGAACGGACTCGACGGAGGTCCGGAGCATGGCCGCCACGGCCGACTCCCTGACCTCGGTGCCGCCGGGGCCTGAGCCGCTCAGGACGATCGTCCCCTCGGAGCGGCGCTCGGCGCGCACCACGCGCATGACGTCCGTGAGCAGCCCGGGAGGCGCGGTGACCTCCTCCTCGTCGTCCCGGCGCACCGCTTCGACGAGTGGGCGCAGCTCGCCCGCCTCCGCCCGGCAGTGCTCGCAGGAGGACTCGTGCTCGGTGAGCCGACCGGACAGCAGGTCCCTCAGGAGTGCGTCCACCGAGGTCCCGCAGGGCAGTCGGTCGTGGTCGTCGGACGGGTCTACCGCCATGGCTCAAGCGCCTCCACGAGATGGGTACGCGCGCGGTGAATACGTCCACGCACAGCGGTCGGGGTCGTGTCGACGATCTCCGCTATCTCTTCATAGCCCAATCCTTCCATTTCGCGCAGAACCCAGCAGATCCGCTGCGGGGGCGGCAACCCCGACAGCGCTTCGAGCAGCGCCTCGCGCAGGTCGCCCGCGAGCGTCTCCCCCGCCGGTCCGGGTTCCCTCGCCTCCAACCGTTCGTCGTCCTCCACCGGTTCCACCGGTCTGCGGTCCCGCAGCATGTTCAGGGCGCGCCGTCCCACGATGCGGTTGAGCCAGGCGGGGAAGCTCTGCGGGTCGGCGAGTTCGGGAAGCCTGCGCCACGCGGTGATCAGGGCCTCCTGGGCCGCGTCGCGCGCGTCCGCGGGATCGCGCAGCACACGCAGGGCGATCCGGTAGACGGTGTCCTGGTGCCGACGGACGAGGTCCTCGAACGCCCTGTCGTCCCCGTCCTGGGCGCGCTCCACGAGCACGCTCTCCGGAAGTGCGGTTTCCCTGTGCATCGCCGCCGCGGCCACCCCTCCCCGTACACGAGCACAGAGAAACTACCCCAGGTTCGTGCCGAACTCGGCGGTCCCGCACCCGCGCCTCCTCCACACTAGTAGTGACACAGGTCACACGATGATGGCCGTGAGCCGACGGCCCTTCCCCGTGTCCTCCCCTGTGACGGCGCCACGACGGGTGGCGCCGAGCGAGCGAGGAGAACCAACCATGGCCGCGAAGAGCGCCCAGAGCAGTGAACTCGCCCCCGCCGAGCTGCGCGAGGCGGGCGGCGCGAGCAGCGTCCCCGTGCGCGCCCAGAACTCCCATGAGCTGAACACCGGCACCGGGCGCACCTCGATCGCCGACCACGTGGTCGCCAAGATCGCCGGTATGGCCGCCCGGGAGGTCCGGGGCGTCCACCACATGGGCGGCGGGGCCGGACGCGCCTTCGACGCCGTCCGCGAGCGCATCCCCGGCTCCACCTCCACCGGCACCGCGGCGCGCGGCGTGGCCGTGGAGGTCGGTGAGCGCCAGGCCGCGGTGGACATCAACCTCGTCGTCGAGTACGGCGTCTCGATCCCCGACCTGGCGGCCGCCGTGCGGCGCAACGTCATCTCCGGCGTGGAGCGGATGACCGGTCTGGAGGTCACGGAGGTCAACGTGACCGTGGACGACATCCACCTGCCGGACGAGGAGGAGAGCCGTTCCGCCGCCGAGCCGAGGGTCAGGTGACGGCGGAGCGGACAGCGGCACACCGGCAGACACGACGTGAGGGAGTGAGGACCCATGTGGTCGATCGTCGGACTCGCCTTCGGGGCGGTCCTCGGGCTCGCCGCCGCCTTCGGCGGCTTCGGGGCCTTCCTCCTGGTCCTGGTCCTGGGAGCCGCGGGCTTCCTGGCCGGGAGGGCCTACGAGGGCGAGGTCGACCTCGCCGAGCTGTTCACGCGCCGTGAGCGCGGTGGTCGCCTGTGAGCGCCGCCGAGGCCTCCCCGGGGAGCCGCGGACCGGCCCCCGGGGAGGACGCCGCGGGGACCGGGGCGGCCGTGGAGGCCTCCGGAACACCCGGCGCGCGCACCCGGTCCGGCGCCGGGCCGGACCGGCACGCGCCCCGGGTGCCGCCCGAGGAGCGCGGCACCACGGTCGTGTCCGACCGGGCGGTCCGCCGCCTGGCGTGCGCGGCCGCCGCCGAGCACCGGTCCACCCGTCCCCTGGGCGACCGGCTGGGCGGGCTGGCGGGCGAGGGCCGCGGGGCCCGCGCCGAGGTGCGCCGGGGCGGCTCCCGCGTGGGGCTGCGCCTGGAGATCGCCGTCGCCTACCCCTCCCCGCTCGCCCGCACCGCCGAGGAGGTCCGCGCGCACGTGGCCGCCGCGGTGGAGGGCCTCACCGGGCTGACCGTCCACAGCACCGACATCGAGATCGTCGAACTCGTACCCGCGCCGCGGGTGCGCTGAGCCATCGGAGGAAGCGGAGATGACTCCCCTCCAGGAGGAGGCGCGGACCCACGAGGCGTCCGCGGACCCGGGCGGCCCCCCGCCCGGGGGCCGGCGCGGGGACCTCGGGGCCCGGCGGACCGCGGTGAGGGTCTTCCGGCCCCGGCGGACGCTGCCCGCCGTCGTGGTCGCCGCCTCGGTGGCGGTGGTCTCCGGGCTGGTGCTCGCCGTGATCACCGCGAGCATGGTCGGCGCGCCCGCGCCGTTCCCCGCGGTGGACGGCGTGGCCGCCCGCGCCGCCACGGTCCCGTGGGAGGCGCCCGAGACCATGCTGGCCTCAGGGGTCGCCGCCGCCCTGGGCCTGACTCTGCTGACCGCGGCGTCGCTGCCCGGGTACGGCGGCCACCTGGTCCTGCGCACCGACGACCGCGACATGGCCGTGGGCCTGTCCCGGCGGGCGCTGCGCGACCTCCTCGCCGTCTCGGCGCGCGGGGTGGACGGCGTCCGCGGCGCCCGGGTGCGGGTGGGCCGCCGCACGGTGCGGGTGCGGGCGCGCACGCACATGCGCGGCGCCCACTGGCTGAGGCGGGACGTGGACGCGGCCGTGCGCCGGAGGCTTGAGGAACTCGTTCCGGTCCGCGCTCCGAGGGTCCGCGTCCGGGTGCGGGAGGAGGCGTGAGCATGGACGGACAGCGATCCGCACCGGAGCCGGACCCGTCCGGAACGACACGCGCCGACGCGCCCCGCCCGGACTCTCCGACCCGGTCCACGATCCGGGGATTCCCCCACCGCCGCAGCAGGAGGACCGCGCGGGGCAACCGGATCGGGCTGTTCCTCACGGGCCTGGTGCTCCTGGTCGGCGGCGCGGCCGGACTCGCCGTCGGCGGCGGCCTGTTCGGCGACGGCCCCGCCGCCGCCCCGCTGACCGGCCTCGAACCGGTGGCACGGGCCCTGGCCTGGCCCTGGACACCCCATGCCGCCGCGGCGGTCGCACTGGTGCTCACCGTGCTGGCCGTGCGATGGCTCCTGGTCCAGGGCCGCGCCCACCGCCCGCGCAGGCTGATCGTGGGCGCGGACACGGCGGCGGGACGGACCGAGGTGTCGCCGTCCGCCGCCGGGAACGCCCTGGTCGCCCGGCTCAGCGCGCACCCGCGCGTGGTGCGCGGCAGGGCGAGGTTCACCGAGTCCGCGCGGGAGCCGCGCCTGTGGCTCGACCTGGTGCTGACCGAGGACGCCGATCCCGTGGAGGTGTGGCACGCCTGCCGGGACGAGGGGGTCGGCTCCCTGCGCGAGTCCCTGGAACTGGAGCGGCTGCCCACCGTCATGCGCATGTCGGCCTCGGGGCGCGGCGGGGGCAGAGACCTCGCCTGACCCCGTACGCCCCACTGGGGAGAACGGAAGCCAGGCCCCGCCTGGCCCCGTACTCCCCGCTGGACACACGTGGGTGAGGCCCCCTGTCCCGCACGCCCCGTTGGAGAGAGGCGGGCGCGGACTCCTCACCTGCCCCGCACCCCCGCCGAGGGGGCGGGAGCGAGGACCCCGCCCGGTCCGTGCGTCCCCGATGAGGGGAGGGGGACGTGACCGGGCGGGCGACGGGGGCGGCGCGGTCCGCCGGTGGATCGGGGAGACACCGGCGTGACCCCGCCCCCGTCATCACATGCGCCTTCCGCGCGCCCGGCTCTCACCGCGACCGGGACCTGTGGCGGCCCCGCGTGTGCTATCTTCGCCACTCGCGGCGACCCGGACCTGAGCCCCGTGCGTCAGGGACGTGCCGGACCCCCGTGTCTCCCCCGGCCCCCGGTGTCGAGACCGGTAGTTCACCACCTGCACGTCTCGACACACCAGGAGTCCACGCCCGTGCGCGTCTACTTCGCGGTGTACGCCCGAGGGCTGCACCGCTACTCCACCTACCGCGCGGCCACGATCGCCGGGATCTTCACCAACTCCGTCTTCGGCACGATCAACGCCACCGTCATGCTCGCCCTGTTCGCGGCGCGCCCCGAGATCAACGGCTACGACGCCGGGGACGCCGTCACCCAGGTGTTCGTCAGCCAGGGCCTGATCGGCATGGTCGCCATCATGGGTCCGCCCCTGGAGCTGGGCGAGCGGGTGCGCTCGGGCGCCGTGGGCACCGACCTGCTGCGGCCGGTCTCCCTCCAGGGCTGGTGGCTGGCCGAGGACCTGGGCAGGGCCACGTTCAACCTGGTCTTCCGCGGGGTGCCGACGTTCGCGGTCGGGATGGTGCTGTTCGATTTGGACCTGCCCGGCGACCCGCTCCGCTGGGCCGCCGTCCTGCTGTCCGCCGTACTGGCCACGCTGGTCTCGTTCGGGCTGCGCTACCTGTACGAGCTGGCCGGGTTCTGGATCCTGGACTCCAGCGGGGTCTGGGCCGTGGCCGGGCTGCTCGGCCCGGTGGCCGCCGGGATGCTGCTGCCGCTCACCCTGTTCCCCCCGGCGCTGGCCGACACCCTGCGTCTGCTGCCGTGGGCGTCGATGGTCCAGATCCCCGCCGAGATCATGCTCGGCAAGGACACCCTGCCGGGCGGCACCGTGCTCGGCGGGCTGGCCCTCCAGGCGTGGTGGGCCGCCGCCCTGTTCGGCCTGGGCGCGTGGGTCACCGCCCGCGCGACCCGCAGGGTGGTGGTCCAGGGTGGCTGACCTGCTCTCCCGCGCCCGCGAGTCCGTGGCCTGGCCGCTGCGCGCCTACCTGCTGCTGGCCTGGACCTGGTGCCGGGCCCTGGCCCAGTACCCGACCTCGCTGGTGCTGATGACCCTGGCGACCTCGATCGGGGTGTTCGCCGAGATCGGCGCCGTCCTGGTGGTGTTCGGCCACGCCGGGCGGCTGGCGGGGTTCGACCTCGCCGAGGGGCTGCTCATCGCCGGGCTGGCCGCGACCGCCTTCGCCTGCGCCGACATGCTCCTGGGCAACGTCGAGCGGCTGGGGGAGCACATCCGCACCGGGTCGCTCGACGTGATGCTGGTGCGCCCGGTGCCGCCGCTGGTGCAGATGGCGACCGACCGGTTCGCGCCGCGCCGTCTGGGCCGGATCGTCCCGGGCTCGGTCGTGACCGTCTTCGCCCTGGCCGCGTGCGACATCGACTGGACCCCCGGCAGGGTGCTGATGCTGCCGCTGCTGCTGGCCTCGGGGACCGCGATCTGCTGCGCGGTCTGGGTCATCGGGGCGTGCCTCCAGTTCCTCGTCGCCGACGCCCGGGAGGCGGCCAACTCGGTCACCTACGGCGGGCAGGCCCTCACCGAGTACCCGCTGGCCATCTACGGCCGCGACCTCGTGCGGGCGGTGACCTTCGTGCTGCCGCTCGCCTTCGTCACCTGGCAGCCCGTCCTGTACCTGCTCGACCGCCCCGACCCGACGGGGCTGCCGGACGCCCTGCGCCACGCCACGCCCCTCGTCGCCGCCGTCCTGTGCCTGCTCGCCGCCGCCTGCTGGCGCTTCGGGCTGCGCCACTACCGATCCTCCGGGAGCTGAGCATGACCTCCGTCCGCGAGTCCGACGCGTCCGCCGCCGAGCCGATCATCGAGGCCGTCGGCCTGGGCCGCGACTTCGTCCTGTCCGAGGGGCCGTTCCTGCGGCGCAGGCGGCGCACCGTCAGCGCCGTGCGCGACGTGAACCTCACCGTGCGCCCCGGCGAGATCGTCGGTTACCTGGGCCCCAACGGCGCCGGGAAGAGCAGCACCATGAAGATGCTCACCGGCATCCTCACCCCCTCCTCCGGACACCTGCGGGTGACCGGCCTGGAGCCCTCCCGCCAGCGGACGAGGCTGGCGAGCCGGATCGGCGTGGTGTTCGGCCAACGCACCACCCTGTGGTGGGACCTGCCGCTGCGGGACAGCCTGGAGCTGACCCGGCACATGTACCGCGTTCCGGCCGCCGACCACGCGCGCCGCCTGGCCGAGATGACCGAACTCCTCGAACTCGGGCCGTTCCTCGCCACCCCGGTGCGCCAGCTCAGCCTGGGTCAGCGCATGCGCGGCGACCTCACCGCGGCCCTGCTGCACGGCCCCCGGCTGCTGGTGTTGGACGAGCCGACCATCGGTTTGGACGTGGTCAGCAAGTCGAGCATCCGCGAGTTCCTGCTGCGGCTCAACGCCGAGGAGGGCACGACCATCCTGCTGACCACGCACGACCTGGGCGACGTGGAGCGCCTGTGCGAGCGGGTGGTGGTCATCGACCGGGGGAGCCTGGCCTACGACGGCGGTCTGGACGGGCTGCGCGCGAGCGTGCCCGCGCCGCGCGTGCTGGTCGTGGACCTGGCCGAGCCCGCCCCGGATATCGAGGTGGAGGGCGGCCGGTGCGTGCGCGTGGACGGCCCCCGCCAGTGGCTGGAACTGTCGGAGAACCCGGCGGCGGTGATCGCCCGCGTCGCCCAGCGGCACGAGGTCGTCGACCTGACCCTGCGCGAGCCCGACATCGAGGGCGTGGTGGCCGCGCTGTACCGGGGGACGGCCGTCGGCGGGGTCTAGGGCCTGTTTTTTGAACCGGTCTCAGCTTGTGGGGGGGTGGTTCGGGCGCCCACGGGGTTCTGGAGGTGGCGGAGGCGGGTTCGTGAGGAACGAGCGAACCCGCCGGAGACACCGAAGGTTCCCGTGCTCCGGGCGCCCGAACACGGACCGAAGCGAAGCGGAGGTCCAAAAAAACACTGCCTAGGGCCGGCCGGAGGCACCGCCGGTGCCCCTCTCCGCGAACCGCTTCTTCGCCGGGGTCCCCGTGCGGTCGGAAACCCCGTGCCGACCGAGGTTTTCCGGCCCCCGAGGCGCCCCGGGCCCGGGGCGGCGGGATCATCGCTGTCATGGAATCAGGCGTGGTGTCGGGGATCGCGTTCGCGCTGCTCTCGTGTACGGCCTACACGGCCGCCGCGGTGGCCCAGCGCAGGCTGGCGGTACGGGTGGCCGGGCCGCTCACCGGCGGTGGGCAGGTCGCGGCCCTGCTGCGGCACCCGCTGTGGTGGCTCTCGCTGCTGTTCAACGGGGGCCGGGCCGGTTTCCAGGTGGCGGCGGTGAGCAACGCGCCGCTGACCGTGGTGCAGCCGCTGGGCGTGCTGGTGCTGGTGTTCGGCATCCCGTGGTCGGCCCGGCTGGACGGGCGGCGGGTCACCCGCGAGGAGTGGCGGGGCGCGGCGTTCACCTCGCTGGCGCTGGGCGTGCTGCTGGTGGTGACGGTGACCGGCGATCAGGGCGGTGTCCTCGACGACACCGGCTCGGTGGTGGTCGGCGGCGGTACGACCGCGCTCCTGCTGGCCACCGCGTGGGCGGCGGGCCGGGTCCGCTCGGCGGCCTGGCGCAGCTACCTGCTGGCGGGCGCGGCGGGCGCGGCCTTCGGGGTCTCCTCGGCCACGGTCAAGACGGCGGTGGCGGTCATCGGGGAGGCCGGCGCGGTCGGGCTGGTGCACGCGTCCTCGCTGGCCACGCCCGTGATCGCGGTGCTCGGGCTGTTCCTGGCCCAGGCCGCCTACCAGGGCATGGAGCTGGGCGCCCCGCTGGGGATCACCACCTTCACCAACCCCGTCTCCGCCACGGTGGTGGGCGTGGCCTTCATGGGCGAGACCTACGCGGGCGGGTGGATCGGCGGCGCGGTCGCGGTGGTGTGCGCCCTGCTGGCGGCGTACGGGATCCGGCTGCTCACGGTTCCGCGGGGTCCGGCCCCCGAGCCGGGGCCGGAGAGGCGGCGGGAGTCCGAAAGCGTGACCGGGGAGCACTGAGCGGTCAGCGCGCCCGGACGGGACGACGGGTCGGGCGCGGCCATTGCGTTGGTGGTTCGGAGTGCCCTTCGGACGCTTTTCCGTTGGCCTGAAGGTGACGAAACCCGTTGCGTAGCCGATCACGATTTCGTTGCGTTGTTTCGTCACCTGAAAACGCGTTCGGTCGCACCCTGCCGGGCACCCTCCCGGAGGCGCGGCCGGGCCACCGCGGCGGTGCCCGCCGGGGTCGGCCTCCGCGTCCCGGTGTGTGCGGCGCGGCCGCCCGGGGGTACCCGCCGAAAACGCGACCGGGCGTGCGGCACCGCCTCCGGCACCCTCGGAAGACGTCACCACGCACGCGCGGCGCGATCGGACCGCGCCTGACGGGAAGCGCGACCGGGCGTGCGCACACCGTTATGGGAACGCTCCCAAAAAGGGGGATGGGCACCCTCTGAAAACTGGGGGATACTGACCGCCATGGCCGGTACGGTCCCGCTCCGACTGCCGCGCGCCACGGTGTTCGCCGCGGTGTGCACGGGTGTGTCCTCCACCGGCCACGTCCTGGCCTCCGGGCACGCGGTGTCGCCGCTCGGCCTCGCGGCGGGGTTCGTCCTCGTCCTCGCCGTCGCCCACGGGCTCTTCCGCTCCGAGCAGCGCCTCGGTCCCCTCGTCGCGACGACGCTGTGGGGGCAGACCGCCCTACACCTGCTGTTCGCGGTCGCGTCGCCGGGCGGCTCCGCGTCGCACGGCGCCGCCCACGCGGCCGGTTCCGGGGCACTGGCCGGAGCCGGGGTCGGGCCCGGCATGCTCCTCGCCCACGCCGCCGCCGGGGTGGTGTGCGCGTGGTGGCTGCGCCAGGGAGAGCGGGCGGTCCTCGCCCTCGTCGACCTCGTGCGCTCCCTGTTCCACCGCCTGCTGGTCCTCGCCTCGGCCCCCGCCGTTCCCGCGCGCGGCGGGTCCGCGCGGATCCGCGGACGCACGCCGCTCCGGCACGGCGTCGTCCTCCTGTTCCTGCGGCACGTCCGGATCCTGCGCGGACCGCCCGCGGCCTTCCTGTCCTGAGCCATCCGCCGGTGCCGCCAGCGCCCGGCCTCCACCGACACGTCGGTGCCCCAGGCGTGCCCGCACCCCCCGGGCCGCTCCGAACCAGACCCAGGAAGGTCGCCCCCATGACGTCCCATGCCCCCGACCGGCTCGACTCCCCCGAGACGCCTCCCCCTCCGGACCGCCGCTCCCCCGTCTGGGCGGCCCTGCGCCAACTCCTCCTACGCCTGCACTTCTACGCCGGAGTCCTCGTCGCGCCGTTCATCGCCGTGGCCGCCCTCACCGGACTGCTGTACGCGTACGCGCCGCAGCTGGAGCAGGTGCTCTACGCCGACCAGCTCCGCGTCACCCCCGGAGACAGCGCGCTGCCCCTCCAGGAACAGGTGGACACCGCGGTCGCGGCCCATCCCGAGGGAACGCTGAGCGCCGTGCGCCCGGGCACGTCCCCCGACGAGAGCACCCGCGTCCTGCTGGACGTGGAGGGCCTCCCCGAGAGTTACCGGCTCGCCGTCTTCGTCGACCCCTACGACGGCGAGGTCCTCGGCGAGACGACCAGCTACGGCAGCAGCGGCGCGCTGCCCGTGCGGTCGTGGCTGTCCGAACTCCACCGCCACCTGCACCTGGGCGAGTTCGGCCGCCTCTACGGCGAACTCGCCGCGAGCTGGCTGTGGGTGGTCGCTCTGGGCGGGGTCGTGCTGTGGACCGCGCGCCGGCGCAAGGCCCGCCGCCTGCGCCGCACCCTGCTGCCCGAGCCCTCCGCCAAGGGGCGGAACCGGACCATGTCCTGGCACGGGTCGCTCGGCGTCTGGGCCGTAATCGGCCTGCTGATGGTGTCCGCCACCGGGCTGACCTGGTCCCGGTTCGCCGGAGCCAACGTGACCGACATGCGGGTGGCCCTCGGCTGGACCACGCCGTCGCTGTCGGCGCCCGCCCCGTCGGAGCACGCGGACCACGAGGAGCAGGCGGACCACGCGGGGCATGAGGGCCACGGCGACCACGCGGACCACGGCTCGGCCGGACAGGACGTGGACCTGGACACGGTCCTGGAGTCGGTGCACGCCGCGGGGATCGACGGCCCGATGGAGATCTCGGTGCCCGTGGAGGAGGGCGCGCCCTTCACCGTCCAGGGGACCGGGCGGAGCTGGCCCGTGCACCAGGACGCGGCGGCCGTGGACGCGACGAGCGGTGAGGTGGTCGAGGAGCTGCGCTTCGAGGACCATCCCTTCGTCGCCAAGATGGCCACGTGGGGGATCGCCTTCCACATGGGCCTGCTGTTCGGCCTGCCGAACCAGCTCCTGCTGACGGGGATCGCCCTGTCCGCGCTCTTCCTCGTGTTCTGGGGCTATCGGATGTGGTGGCTGCGCCGCCCGACCCGGGACACCGCGTTCTCCATGGGACGGCCGCTCGCCCCGCGCGGGACCTGGCGGGGGCTGCCGTGGTGGTGCCTGGCCCTGGTCGCCGCGGCGGCGGTGGGCGTCGGCCTGTTCCTGCCGGTGTTCGGGGTCTCCCTGCTGGCCTTCCTCCTGGTGGACGCGGCCCTGGGCCTGCGGCGCGGGCGCACGCGCCCGGAGTCCGTCCCGGAGCCGTGACCGCGCCGCCGGGGCCGGACACACCCGACGCGTCCGGTCCCGGCGGGTCCGGTCGTCCGCGCAGGACCGCCGACGGGCGCGGATGAAGAGTTCCTCATGTTCGTTTCATCTCGTATTCCCCCGCGCCCGGAAGGCTCGGGGAGTATGAGATCACCACTGTTGTTGCTGTTAGCGGGCACCGTCGCGGCCTTCCTGGCCGCGGGGGCGGTCCTGGTGTGGGCGATGCCCGAGCGCACCCCGGACACCGCCGCCCCGGGTGAGGTCGTGGTCGGGGAGTCCCCCGGCGCCAGCCCCGCCCCTCCCTCCGACGAGGACGTCGTCGCTCCCCCTCCCCCGATCACCGACCACGACGGCGACGGGACCCCCGACGCCGAGGACCCCGACCACTCCGAGGCGTCGGCCGGACCCTCGCCGTCCCCCTCCTCGACTCCGAGTCAGACCCCCGCCCCCACCTGCGGCAACGGCGGCGACGATGATGATGACGACTGCGACGACGACAACGACGACAACGAGGGCGGCGACGATGACGACTGAGGGTCGTTTCGACGGGGACTCCCCGACCGAGGACCTCAGCGGCGTGGTCGGCGGGCACTCCTGGAGCGCGTCCGCGCACACCGACGTGAACTCCACCATGGTCATGAGGGGACCCCAGCCGGAGGTACCGCAGAAGCGGCGCATCCCCGCCAGGCTCCTCATCATGGCCTGGGTCGTCCTGCTGATGGCCGCCGTCCTCGTCCTGGTCAACATCCTCACCTGGAGCGCGCTCACCGCGCGCAACGACGAGCGCGTGGACGGGGCGCTGTCCCAGGAGATCGGCGAGTTCCAGGAGTTCGCCGCCGTGGGCGTGGACCCGAACACGGGGGAGCCCTTCACCGACGTCTCCACCCTCATCCGGCTCCACCTGGCCCGCCAGTACCCCGACCGGGCCGAGATCCTCTTCGGCTGGGTGGAGGAGTCGGCCTCCGGCGGCGGCGCGGGCGGCGCCCCGGACGCCGCGGCCCAGCCCGGGCGCATCCGCCAGGGCCAGGAGCCGCCCTTCGACGTGTCCGCGGATCCCGCGATGGTCGCGGAGGTCCTGGAGGCGTCCAGCGCCCGCGGCACCCTGGACACCCCCGCCGGTCCGATGCGCTGGGAGAAGATCCGCGCCCTGCCCCCGGGCGGCGGCACCGACGCCGAGGGCGCGGGGTGGTTCGTCATCGGCTACTTCACCGAGGCCGACGAGGACACGGTCACCTCCACCACGCAGACGATCGCGCTGGTCAGCCTGGCCGGGCTGATCGCCGCGAGCACCGCGGCCTGGTGGGTGGCGGGACGCTTCCTCGCACCCGTGCGCCTGGTCCGGCAGACGGCCGCGCACATCACCGAGGAGGACCTGACCCGGCGCATCGACGTGTCCGGTCGGGACGACATCGCCGCGCTCGCCGAGCAGTTCAACAGCATGCTGGACCGGCTGGAGGGCGCCTTCACCGCCCAGCGGCAGTTCGTGGACGACGCCGGGCACGAGCTGCGCACGCCCATCACCATCGTGCGCGGCCACCTGGAGCTGATGGGCGACGACCCCGAGGAGCGGCGCGAGGTCCTGCGCCTGGTCACCGACGAGCTGGACCGCATGAGCCGGATCGTGGAGGACCTGCTGCTGCTCGCCAAGGCCCAGCAGCCCGACTTCCTGCGCGAGGAGGAGGTGTCCCTGGCCGAGCTGACCAGCGACATCGACGCCAAGGTGCGCAGGCTCGGCGACCGCGACTGGCGACTGGAGTCGCTGGCCGAGGGGGTCGCCAGGCTCGACCCGCAGCGCGTCACCCAGGCCGTGGTGCAGCTGGCCGCCAACGCGGTGCGCCACACCGCGCCGGGGTCCACACTGCGTGTGGGCTCGGGGTTCAGCGGCGACGACGTGCTGTTCTGGGTCTCCGACCAGGGACCCGGTATCCCGGCCGAGGAGCACGGCCGGATCTTCGAGCGCTTCTCGCGGGGCAGCGGAGCGGCCAGGGGGGACCGGGGCGCCGGTCTGGGCCTGGCCATCGTCCGCGCCATCGCCGAGGCCCATCACGGACGGGTGGACCTGCGCTCCGCGCCGGGCGTCGGTTCGACGTTCACCCTCGTCATCCCCACCGGAAAGAGGTACGTGTGAGTCGCATCCTCATCGTCGAGGACGAGGAGCGGATCGCCTCGTTCGTCCGCAAGGGCCTGGACGCCAGCGGGTTCACCACCACCGTGGTGGGCACGGGGGCGGAGGCCGTGGACTACGCGGTGACCGGCGGGTTCGACCTGATGCTGCTGGACCTGGGCCTGCCGGACACCGACGGGTTCGACGTGCTGCGGCGCGTGCGCTCACTGGGCGTGGACATACCCGTGGTCATCCTGACCGCGCGCGACGGCGTGCGGGACACGGTGACCGGCCTGGAGATCGGGGCCGACGACTACGTCACCAAACCGTTCCGGTTCGAGGAGCTGCTGGCCCGGGTGCGGCTGCGGATGCGCAACGAGCGCCCCACCGAGCTGACGGTGCTGCGCGCGGGCGGCCTGGCCCTGGACCTGCGCACGCGGCGGGTGGCGGTGGAGGGGACGTCCGTGGACCTGACCGCGCGCGAGTTCTCCCTGCTGGAGCTGCTGATGCGGCACCCGGGCCAGGTGCTCACCAGGCAGCAGATGCTGTCGCACGTGTGGGGCTACGACTACGATCCCGGGTCGAACGTGGTGGACGTGTTCGTGCGGGCGCTGCGCCGCAAGGTGGGCGCGGAGAGGATCGTGACCGTGCGCGGGATGGGCTACCGGTTGACCGGGTGAAACGGGTGGCCCGGGCGGCCCTGTGCTGACTCGGGTGGCCCGGGTGGTCCGGGTCCCGAGCGACCGGCGTGACACGGACGACCCGGACCGCCCGGGCCATGAGCGGCCAGCGTGATACGGACGGCCCGGTGTGACCCCGGATGACCGGGGCGCTCCGGGTCGGCAGGGTCCCGGTGCGCGGCGGGCGATGTCCTGGTGACGAGGGGGCGGGGGTGTCGGTGACACCCCCGCCCCCTCGTCCGTGTCGCGGATGACCGGTGCGTGACAAACATGAGGGTTCCCTCATCCGCTCCTCATGGGTTCCTCACCGCCCGTCCAGAGGATGAACGCATGTTCTGGTTCGCACTGGCGGTCAACACGACCGCGATCATCGTCCTGTCCTACGCCATCTACTTCCGCCGCCACGGGCGCCGCGACCTGCTGCTGGCCTACGTGGCGCTCAACACCGGCATCTTCGCCGTGGTGTCCATGCTGACCAACCAGGAGGTCGGCCTGGCCGTCGGCTTCGGCCTGTTCGGCGTGCTGTCGATCCTGCGCCTGCGGTCGGACCTCATCAGCCAGGGCGAGATCGGCTACTACTTCACGGCGATCGCCCTGGGCCTGGTCAACGCGGTGGCGGCCCCGATGCCCTGGGTGCTGCTGGGCCTCAACGCCCTGCTGCTCACCGGCATGTACGCGGCCGACCACCCGCGCCTGCTCTCGCGGCACGAGCGCCGCATCCTGACCCTGGACGTGGTGCACGAGGACCCCGTGGCGCTGCGCCAGGACCTGGAGGCCCGGCTGCGCGGCCGGGTCACGAAGATCGAGGTCACCGAGGTCGACTACGTGCGCGACCTGATGGTCGTGGACGTGCGGTTCCAGGCGCCCCGGATCGCGTCGGTCCCGGGCCCCGGACGCGGGTTCGGGCAGGGCTTCACCTCCGTGGCGGGACGGACGGGACGCCGATGAGCACGGCCGCCCTCGCCCCTGCGGAAGCCCCCGTCACCGTGGAGAGACCCATGATCCTGGACGCCCTCGGACCCGTGGAAACGCCCGCTCCGGTGGATGTTCCCTCCCCGGTCCTGGCGGCGCTGCGCCCGATGTCGCTCGCCGAGATCAACGAGCGCGCCGCCCTGGTGACCCGGACCTGCCGCAAGTACCTGGTGCCCGTCGAGCTGCTGGAACCTCTGTTCGCGGCCGCCGGGGACCGGTTCGGGGTGCTGACCATCGACGGTCAGCGGGACTTCCAGTACTCGTCCACCTACTTCGACACTCCCGACCTGCGGACCTTCCACGACCACCGCCAGGGGCGGCGGGTGCGCTTCAAGGCCCGGACGCGCACGTACGTGGACACGGGGACGCGCATGTTCGAGATCAAGCTCAAGGGCGCGCGCGGGATCACCGACAAGACGCGGATCGCCTACACGGGGCCGCCGGACCGGATGACCCCCGAGGCCCGGCGGTTCCTGGACGACACCCTGCTCTCATACGGCATCGAGGCACCCGACGTGCTGGCCGCCAGCGCGGTGACCGACTACCGGCGCACGACGGTGGTGGCCTTCTCGGGTGAGGAGCGGGTGACGGTGGACACCGGCCTGGTCGGCTACCGGGCGGGCTGGTCGGTGCGGATGCTCCCGGAGGTGGTGCTGCTGGAGATCAAGACGCGCGGCGGGCTCACCGCGACCGAGCGCAGGCTGCACGAGCACGGGGTCCGGGAGGCGCGGTTCACCAAGTACGGGGCGACGGTGGCCGCTCTGGAGCCCCGGCTGCGGGGCAACCGGTGGCACCGGGCGATGGGCGCGTGCCTGGACCACCCGGCGCCGTGCGCCCTGGAGCGGGCGCGGGTGGGGACGGCGCCCGCCCTCCGACGGGGCCGTTGACGGGCACGGGAACCCGCACCGTCCGGGTCCGCCGGGTGGCCGACGGCCCGTCACCCCGCGTCTCGGGGCGCCGTTCCCTCCGTCCCCGCACGGAAAATCCGGATGCGCTCCCCGCCCCCGGTCTGTGACCATGTCCACCGCACGACAGAGGGAGGCCGGGATGCGGGACCAGGACGGGTGTCTGATCCTCTCGGGAATGCCCGGGGCCGGAAAGTCGACGGTGGCTCCGTTGGTGGCCGCACGGTATCCGCGTGCGGCCCACATCAGCGGGGACGTCCTGTCCTACATGGTCGTCCAGGGACGCGTCGGCTTCAACGGGCGGCCCGCGGAGGAGGCGCGGCGCCAGCTGCGGCTGTGCATGCGCAACATGTGCGACCTGGCGGCCAACTTCGCCGACAACGGCGTCTTCCCGGTCATCGAGTACACCATCGACAACCGCCGGATGCTGGACGCCATGGTGGAGATGCTGCGGCCCAGGCCGGTCATGTTCGTCGCCCTGTTCCCGCCCCTGGAGGTGTGCCGGCGGCGCAACGCCACGCGCGACCCCGAGCACCGCGTCGACTTCGACTTCGCGCCGTACTACCGGGCGATGCGGGAGGATCTGGGCGGAGTCGGCTGGTGGTTGGACACCGCGGCCCTCACTCCGGAGGAGACCGCCGACCTGATCCGCGCCCGCGCGCACGAGGAGGCACTCCTCTGACGGACCGGTACCGAGGCCCCGGAGCCCGACCGCGCGGGAAACGGCACCGGCGCGACGGGGGCGACGCTCTGAACTGGGGCGAGACCGACCCGAAGCTGTGGGGCGCGGTGAACGAGGTGGGCGCCCGGCCCGCCGAGGACCTCACGCCGATCTGCTTCCGAGGCCGGGCAGGTCCCCGGGGCGGATCGGACGGGGCCTCCGAACGCCTCGTGCACGAATACTTTCAATTCCGGCATGAGGGATTTTTTGGATGGGGCCATCATTGCGCACTGGCCCCTTTCTCATGCCCGCTGAGCTGGCACGACAGAGCCGGAACGAACTTTTTCCGGCCGCTTCGCGGAAAACGTGCTCCGCCCGAACAGACGTGCCCTAATCTGGCTGCGACCACACAACTGAACCCGCACGATGACCCCGCAACGGTTGATTGCCGTTCGGGGCCGTGGCCAGCAACATCCACCCTTTAGACACAAGGAATTGCCAGCATGCGCCAGTTTAGCGCTGCCCTTCTCAGCCGTGCCCTCGGCCCGCTGATCGCCCTCCTCTGCGCACCCTGCGGACGCCACTCCACGGTGGCCGGACGCCGCCGACGCCGCTCCACCCGCGTGCGACGCTACGTCCCCGCCCCTCCCCCGGCCCCGCTTCCGCCTCCCCGCCTGGCACCGCCCGGCACGCCCTTTCCGGCCGAGGACATCGCCCTGGTCAGGCCCTACTTCACCGCCCACGAGCGTTCGCGCGCCGCCGCGTCCGGCGTTCCCGTGCCCCGCGTCCCGGCACCCCGTGTTCCCGAACTCCACGCTCCTGTGCCCCGGATCCCCGCCGCGCCACGGGATCCCGAACTCGCCTCCGAGACGGAGGAGGTCCGGCGCGCGTTCGCCCTCGCCCTGGAACGCGCCGCCGCCCTGTGCCAGCAGTGGAAGGACGATCCCGGCGGCGATCTGCTCGGCGAACCCGCGCCCCGTTTCGGGGCGGTCAGGGGGCGGGACGCGTTCTCCGGCCTGCCGCACACCCGGCCCGTCCGGCAGCGCCAGACCGCATCCGCGTGACTTCAGCCCCGACAGCCCCGACAGCCCCGACAGCCCCGACGAGGAGACGTATGCCCGGCCGAGAACACTGGATGAGGGCTTGATGGCCTTGGACACCTACAAGTGGCAGAGCGACTTCACGCGCAAGTACGTCGGTATGGGCCGAGAAGAGGGTCGCGAAGAAGGCCGGGAAGAAGGCCGTGAGGAGGGCCGTACCGCCGAGGCGGCGAACAGCGTCCTGCTCTTCCTCGACGCACGCGGCCTGACCGTCTCCGACGAGGTCCGCCAGCGCGTCGAATCCCGCACCGACCTGGAGACCCCCCGGACGTGGATCCGTCGCGCCGGCGAGGCCGAGCGCGCGGAGGACGTCTTCGGCTGACACGCCCGCGACCAGCTCGAAGGTTTCACGTGAAACCTCGCTGAGCTGCGAGAACGAGGCAGCCACCGTCCCGTATCCGATCGGGACGGTGGCCTGTCGCGATGCCCCTCCCGCTACCGGAGGGACGCCGCGATCCTCCAGAGATTACCGGGTCGGGTTCCGCCGTTGACGGGACCTTCGCCCCTCAGGAGGAGGCGCTCAGGTCCACCCGGCGCAGCAGCTGGGCGTTGAGCGCCACTATGATCGTGGACAGGCTCATCAGCACCGCTCCCACGGCCGGGGCGAGCACGATCCCGACCGGCGCCAGCACCCCGGCGGCCAGCGGGACTGCGGCGACGTTGTACCCGGCGGCCCACACGAGGTTCTGCACCATCTTGCGGTAACCGGCCGCCGACAGCTCGCGGACCGCCACCACGCCGCGCGGGTCGTCCGAGGCCAGCACGACCCCGGCGGACTCGATCGCCACGTCGGTGCCCGCGCCGATCGCGATGCCGACGTCCGCCCTGGCCAGGGCGGGCGCGTCGTTCACACCGTCGCCGACCATCGCCACCCGGTTCCCCCTCGACTGGAGGTCGCGGACCACGGCGTCCTTCTGGTCGGGCAGGACCTGGGCGAAGACCTCGTCCAGGCCGAGCCGCTCGGCCACGGCGTCGGCCACGTTGCGGGCGTCGCCGGTCACCATCGCGACGCGCACGCACCGTTCCTGGAGCCGCCGGACGGCCTCGGCCGACTCGGGGCGGACCTCGTCGGCCAGCGCCAGGGCACCGGCCACCCCGCCGTCCACGACCACGTGCAGCACCGTCGCGCCGCGCTCGCGCCAGGGACCGGTGCGTCCGGCCAGCTCGTCCGGCTCGGTGAGACCGAGCGAATCCAGCAGGGACGGGCCGCCCACGTGCACGTCGGAGCCCTCGACCGAGGCGCGGACACCGCGCCCGGTCAGCGACCGGAAGCCGGTGGCGGCGGGCACCGCGCCCGCCTCCCGCGCCGCCCGGACGATCGCCCTGGCGAGCGGGTGCTCGGAGTCGGCCTCGACCGCACCGGCCAGGGCCAGCACCCGATCGGAGGTGTGTCCGGAGGCGGCGACGGTGTCGGTGACGGCGGGGGCGCCCCTGGTCAGGGTGCCGGTCTTGTCGAAGAGCACGGTGTCCACGAGGCGGGTGCGCTCCAGGGCCATGCGGTCCTTGACCAGGATGCCGTTGCGGGCGGAGACGGCCGTGGAGATCGCGATGACCAGCGGGATCGCCAGCCCCAGGGCGTGCGGGCAGGCGATGACGAGGACGGTCACGGTGCGTTCGACGGCCTCGGTGACCTCACCGAGCAGGGTCCACACGGCGGCCGTGAGCACGGCGGCGACCAGGGCGAACCAGAACAGGAGGGCGGCGGCCCGGTCGGCGAGCGCCTGCGAGCGCGAACGGGACTCCTGCGCCTCGCTGACGAGCCGCTGGATGCCGGCCAGGGCGGTGTCCTCGCCGACGGCGTCGACGCGGACCCGGACGGCGGAGTCGGTGGCGACGGTCCCGGCGACGACACGGTCGCCCTCGGAGCGGGTGACCGTGCGGGACTCGCCGGTGATCATCGACTCGTCCACGGCGGCGCGGCCCTCGACCACGGTGCCGTCGGCCGGGACGCGCCCGCCGGAGCGCACCAGAACGGTGTCGCCGGTGCGCAGGTCGGCGAGGCCCACCTCCTCGACCCCGCCGTCGGTGCCGACCCTCTCGGCGCGGTCGGGCAGGAGCGCGGCCAGGGCCTCCAGGGCGCCGGACGCCTGGCCGAGGGCGCGCATCTCCAGCCAGTGGCCGAGGAGCATGACCACGACCAGCAGGACCAGTTCCCACCAGAAGTCGAGTTCCATGCCCACCACGCCGAACGTGGCGAGCACGCTGGAGCCGAAGGCGACGGTGATCGCCATGGCGACCAGGGTCATCATGCCGGGCCTGCGCCCGCGGAGCTCGCCGACGACGCCGGAGAGGAAGGGCCAGCCGCCGTAGAGGTAGACGACCGTGCCGAGGATCGGCGGCACCCAGGTCAGCGCGGAGGGGACCTGGTAGCCGAGCCAGCCGGAGACCATGTGGCTGGTGAGGACCACGGGAACGCTGAGCAGCAGGCTCCACCAGAAGCGGGCCCGGAACATCGCGGCGTGGTCCCCGTGACCACCGTGGCCTCCGTGCCCGCCATGGCCTCCGTGACCGGCGTGTTCACCGTGTCCCGGGGCGTCTCCGCGACCCTCATGAGCGGTGTGCTCACCGTGTGCGGAGGCACCCGCGTGCGCGGTGTGGTCGCCGTGGTCGTCGCGCGGACCGTGACCCGAGGTGCCCGTGCGCCCGGCACGCCCCTCGGAGCCCTCGTCCAGCCCCCGGGCCCGGTCACCTCCGCGGCCGTGCGGCCCGTGTTCACCTGCGGTCATGTCGTTCTCCCCCTCATTCTCGCAACATACCCCTTAGGGGTATCCACGGGACAGACGCCCACCCCGTCGGCGTGTCACTACCAGCAATATACCCCCATGGGGTATTCCCACAAGGGGTGACGGCGCACTCCCCGTTCTCGAACCGACCTCTCCCACTGCGGTCCCGCCTCTCCGGAGGCAACGGGGCGGTCCGCGCCCAACCCCGGACCCGGGCGTCCGGCACGGCGCCACCCAGACCGGCAGCCCGACGCGGCACCCCGCGAACAGCGCGGCCCCGCACAGCGCCGCCCGGGTTCCCTCCCGGGACGCTGGGGTAGGCCGGTGCCGAGTGGACCTGGAGGGACACCATGGCCGGACGCGAGATCGACGAACGCGGGCTCCTGAGCGGCCCGAACACCACCGAACGCCCCCGGGCCACGAGCACGGCGGTCTACACGGCCCACTTCGACGCGCCGCCCGACCGGGTCTTCGCGTTCTGCACGAGCCGGTCTGGCCTGGAGGACTCCATGCCCGGAGGGGTGCGCGTCCTGCGCTGGCCCGAGGCGGGCTTCGCCGAGGGCGAGACGATGGTGATGCGCTGGCGCCTGGCCGGGCTCCTCCCCGTACGCTGGGTCGGCGTCATCGACTCCTTCGAGGAGGGCGACCACTTCACCGATCTCCAGCTGCGCGGTATGTTCCGGTACTTCCGGCACACGCACACGACGGCACCCGAGGGGGCCGGGACCGCCTACACGGACCGGGTGGAATTCGCCAGCCTCTTCGGTCCCATTGTGGACAGAACCGTACTAAGGTTTGTGATGGACCGGATGTTCCTGCAACGTCTGGCCCGCATGCGGGAACTGGTGGAGGCCGGAGCCTGACCGCGGGGAGCCCTCCCGGCTCCCCCACGTCAGTTCCACGGACCCGCCAGCGCCCCCACCAGCACGTACGCGGAGGCGTCGACACGTCGGCGCACCCGGCACCGTCCCGGACGGGCGTCGGGACCGCGGACAAGCGCGGCGCCCGCCGGACCGGGTCCGACGGGCGCGGTGCCACGGGTGGGAGAGCGGCTCAGCCCCTCGCGGGAAGCGCGCCGTCCCCCTCTCCGTACCAGGGCCACCACTGCGTGGTGCGCCCGGACGGGATCATCCGGTCCAGCCGGATGGTCACCCGCAGGGCGAAACCGCCCGCGACCATCCCCGCCACCAGATCCGTGAACCAGTGGAAGTGCAGGTAGATCGAGACGATGGACTGGAGCAGGGCGATGCCGACGATGCAGTACGCCAGGCGCCGGATGATGTGCGGACGGGCCGCCCCGAACCGGATGATCAGGAAGAGCACCAGGCCGTAGATGAGGATCGCGTTCGCCCCGTGCCCGGACGGGAAGGCCACGTTGCCCGGCCCCATGAAGAAGTCGGGGTTGAACTCCTTGGCGTGCCCCCGGTTGATGGCCAGCTTCATCACCGACACCAGGGACATCATCCCCACGACGCCGACCGCGCCCAGCACGATCGGACGCCAGCTGCGATGCCAGTAGGCCAGCTGGAGCGCGGTGACGCCCAGGACCGGCAGCGCGACCGCACGGGAGGCGACGGTGTCCGGCCACAGGATCATGGGCTCGCGGAGCGTGTCCCAGTAGGGCCGGGGCAGCTCGTTCAGGAAGTTGTCGACCGGGTGCAGCGGCCCCGCGGCCAGCATCGTCATGACGAGCAGCGCCACGGCGAGCATGATGGCGACGCGGTCGGACGCGATGCCCCACGCGATCTCGCTCACACTGGGCCAGCGGACCGGGCGCACGACGGGCCGCCCAGGGTCGTACACGGTGGTACGCACCATGGGGATCGGCCCGCTGTAGGGTCCCGGGAGCGGTGTCGCCCGCTCTTGCCTGTCGTGTGGCTCGGTCAACTGCCTCGCCCGTGGATGTCGTCGTGTCCTCGAAGAGTGCGTCATGTGCTCAGTGCTGTCTCACACGTCGTGGGCTTGCCTGTGGCACTTGTGAAGCGTGGGGGACGGGCTAGCCGTGGTTACTGGAACTGATCTGACGTCCTCAGCGCCGACTCGGAGTGGACATGACGGAGAGTTCACTACTCTCCGCCCACTCCGTTCGACGGCCGGTCCTTCGGGCTGGTTCACTACGTCGTGACCGGCCTCTGGGCAGGATCGGCGTCCGAGGAACAAGGGGTGTCGACAGTGGCGTCTGCGGTGCGCCTGATGCCCGGCCCGAACCAGTCGGCGCGGACCGCTCGGGCGCGGGTGAAGGCGGCGCGGGTCGGGGCGCCTCATCGAACTCCTCGTCGTTATGCGCGTCACGCTCCGTACAGCTTTGTGTGAATATTGCCGACAGATGAGCCTACCTGGACAGTTCCCCCCGTCGGTGGTGTGGTGGCCCACGTACGTTCGCCGCCACCTCGGACTTTGCCCCACGCCCCGGCACTGGACGTTGGCGGTTCACCGCCATGCGACCTGTTCGTGAGCCTTCTGTTAGCGGTTCGAGGCCTGCTGTCCGGTTGACCCGCAGGGGTGTGGCACTCTTCAAGGAGTTTGTACGACGCTGAGTGAGCCGGTCCGCGCACGGGCCGTGTGCTGGACGTGGAACGGAAGGGCTCTGGATGGTCGACCTGCCCCAGCTGCCGGATGATCCCTCCAAGCTGGCTCGCGAGCCGCTCAGGGAGCAGATCCGGCAGGTACTGGTCGAGGGCCTGCTGTCCGGTCGCTGGCAGCCCGGCGAGCGGATCGTGGAACGCCGCGTCGCCACGGAGCTGAGGGTGAGCCAGGCCCCGGTGCGCGAGGCGCTGCGCGAGCTGGAGACCCTGCGCCTGATCGAGACCGTCCCCAACAAGGGCGCCCGGGTGCGGGCCTTCGGGGTCCAGGACATGGCGGAGATCTACCCCGTGCGCGCCGGACTGGAGCTGGTCGCGGCGCAGTTGGCCGCGCCCCGGCTGGCCGACGACCCCTCCCCCCTGGAGCGGGAGGTGGAGGCGCTCCAGCGGGCGACCGCCCGGGGCGACGTGTCCGAGCAGATCCGGCACAGCGTGGAGTTCCACCGCGAGGTCGTGCGCGCCGCCCGCAACAGCGTGCTGCTGCACACCTGGGAGTCGCTGGGCGTGGAGGTGTGGACCGCGCTGTCGGTGCGCTGGCTGAACATGGAGCTGCACGCCAAGGCCGCCGACCACGCCCAGATCACGCGCGCCTTCATCGAGGGCGACCCCTCGGTGGGCCAGATGCTCAGCGACCACGTGCTCAACTACGTGGAGGCGGCGCTGAAGTCCCACGAGAGCGCCCGCTGACCCCTGGCCCCTCCGCCGCCCGATGCCACCGGCCCGTGGGGGCGCGGTGACCTGCCCCGTCGCACCGAAACCGGACCTTCTGGCATAGAGTTGTATTGATCGATCATCGATCAGACCGTAGAGTGTGCGCGACACACATCACACACGAGCGGACCCCTCCCGGGCAAGCGGAGTCGTTCATCCGGCCGGTGGACGAACCCGTGCGACCGGCACCGCCGCGTCGGGCCACGAACGCATACGCCGGTGCAGACCGGGAAGCAATGCGGCAGGGGTTCTGCGGACAACTGCACACGAGACCCCACCAGCGCTTCGTGTCCGGGGGAGGACGAGCCACCTTCCCCCGGGACGCGCCCCGCAACAGCCACAGAGCGCCGCCACCGCATGAGCCGGGTGGCTGCGCACGCCACGGTCGCACCCGACAGCGCGGCCACGGCGGGCCTGGTACCCCGGTCCACAGACCCGGGGCCCCAGGCCTTCTCGTACGTAGAAAGGCACACCATGGCTGACACGGCCAAGCCGAAGGGCCGCCCCGCCAGGTCCTCAGGGACCCGGCGGCGCACCACCCGCAAGGACACCTCCCCCGGCCTCGCTGACGAGAAGCCCGACACCCTGCTCGACTACTACCGCCAGATGCTGTTCATCCGGCGGTTCGAGGAGCGCACGGCCCAGGCCTACACCCAGGCCAGGATCGGCGGCTACTGTCACCTCAACCTCGGCGAGGAGGCCACGGTCGTCGGCCTGATGACCGCCCTCCAGGAGCGCGACTACCTGTTCACGAACTACCGTGACCACGGGTACGCGATCGGCAAGGGCATGGACCCCAAGCGGGTCATGGCCGAGCTCTACGGGCGCGTCGACGGCGTGTCCAAGGGCTGGGGCGGCTCGATGCACATGTACGACACCGAGACCCGCATGCTCGGCGGCTACGGCATCGTCGGCGGGCAGCTGCCGCTGGCCGCCGGCGCCGCGCTGGCCGTCTCCTACCGGGGCGGCGACGAGGTCGTCATGTGCCAGATGGGCGACGGCACCACCAACATCGGCGCCTGGCACGAGACGCTCAACATCGCCAAGCTGTGGAACCTGCCGATCGTCTTCGTGGTGATCAACAACTTCACCGGCATGGGCACCACGGTCGAGATGTCCTCCGCCGAGCCCGAGCTGTACAAGCGCGGCTCCGCCTTCCGCATCGAGGGCGAGCGCGTGGACGGCCGCGACGTGCTCGCGGTCCGCGACACCGCGTCCAGGCTCATCGAGCGCGCCCGCGAGGAGCAGACCCCGTTCCTGCTGGAGGCGTGGAGTTACCGGATGAAGGGCCACTCCGTGGTCGACCCGGCCAAGTACCGCACCGACGAGCAGAAGGACGAGGCGCGGTCGGAGGAGAACGACCCGATCGCCCTGTTCGAGGCCAGGCTCACCGAGGAGGGCCTCCTCACCGACGAGCTGCGCGAGGAGATCGCCGCCTCCGTCAAGGCCGAGGTGACCGAGGCCGCGGACTTCGCCGAGAACAGCCCGCACCCGGAGGTCTCCACCCTCTTCGACTACACCTACGCCACCCCGGTGCCCAACGAGTCCACCCGCATGCCCGCCGACCCGGTGTTCGCGGAGTAGGGAAGGAACCCACATGTCTGTGATCACTTACCGCCAGGCTCTGCGGGACACCCTTCGCGCCGAGATGGTCCGCGACGAGAACGTCCTCGTCATGGGCGAGGAGATCGGCGTCTTCGAGGGCTCCTACAAGATCACCGAGGGCCTGCTCAAGGAGTTCGGCCCGCGCAGGGTCAAGGACACCCCGATCGCCGAGGAGGGCTTCGTCGGCGCGGCCGTCGGCGCGGCCATGCTGGGCCTGCGCCCGGTCGTCGAGCTGATGACGATCAACTTCTCGCTGATCGCCATCGACCAGATCATCAACCACGCCGCCAAGATCTACGGCATGTTCGGCGGACAGACGAGCGTGCCCATGGTCATCCGCACGCCCGGCGGCGGCGGCCAGCAGCTCGGCGCCACGCACTCGCAGAACATCGAGCTGTTCTACTCGTTCATCCCCGGCCTGAAGGTGCTCGCTCCCAGCACCCCGGCCGAGGCCTCGCAGATGCTGCGCGCGGCGATCCGCGACGACGACCCGGTCCTGTTCCTGGAGAACCTGGGCCTGTACAACTCCAAGGGCGAGGTCCCCGACGACTACGCCGAGCCGGAGAACGACACCGTCGCCACGATCGGCCGCGCCAAGGTCACCCGCGAGGGCAGCGACATCACCCTCATCGGTTACTCCCGGATGGCCATGGTCGCGACCCAGGTCGCCGAGAAGCTGGCCGAGGAGGACATCGACGTCGAGGTCGTCGACCTGCGCAGCCTGCGCCCGCTGGACCGCCAGACCTTCGTGGACTCGGTCAAGAAGACCGGCTCCGCGGTGATCTGCGAGGACGACTGGCTGACCTACGGGATCGGCGCGGAGATCGCCGCCTCGATCCAGGAGGGCGCCTTCGACTACCTCGACGCCCCGGTCCGCCGGGTGGCGATGGCGGAGGTCCCCATGCCCTACGCCAAGCCGCTGGAGACGGCGGCCCTGCCGTCGGTCGAGTCGATCAGCACCGCCATCAAGGAGACCCTGAGCGCCGTCGGCAAACGGGTCGGGTAGAGGGAGTTTCAAGCATGAGCGAGATCCAGATGCCGCGCCTCTCCGACACCATGGAGGAAGGCGTCATCAGCACGTGGGTCAAGAACGTGGGCGACAAGGTCGCCTCCGGTGACGTCCTGGTCGAGATCGAGACCGACAAGGCCGTCATGGAGTACGAGGCCTACGAGGACGGCTACCTGGTCAAGCAGTCCGTCTCCGAGGGCGAGACGGTGCCGATCGGCGCGGTCATCGGCGTGATCGCCGACTCCCCGGACGCGGTACCCGAGGACTCCGGCGACGGCGGCTCGGAGCCCGAGGCCGCGCCCGCCGAGGAGGAGCAGGGCGAGAAGGCGGAGGAGATCCGGGAGGCCGCCGAGGGCACCGAGGCCGAGAGCGCCGGGGAGTCCGCCGACTCCTCCGGCGATGAGGCCGCGCGCCCGCGCACCTCCCCGCTGGCCCGGCGTCTGGCCAAGGAGTACGGCCTGGACATCAACAAGATCCAGGGGTCGGGCCCCAAGGGCCGGATCGTGCGCGCCGACATCGAGGCCGCCCGGGAAGGCGGTGCCGCCGAGCAGGCCGCACCCGCCGCGCAGTCCAAGGAGGAGGCCGAGCCCGCCGCGGAGAAGGCGACGACCACTCCCGCCTTCGACGACGGCCGCGCCTCCGAGGAGCTCAAGGTCAGCAACGTGCGCAAGGTGATCGCGCGCCGCCTGACCGAGAGCAAGCAGACGGTGCCGCACTTCTACCTGCGCCGCACGATCGACGCCGAGGCGCTCAAGGCCTTCCGCGCGCAGATCAACGAGCAGCTGTCCAGCACGGGCGTGAAGGTCAGCTTCAACGACCTGATCGTCAAGGCCAGCGCGACGGCGCTGAAGCTGCACCCGGCGGTGAACACCTCGTGGGTGGACGACAAGCTGCTCCAGCACCACCGGGTCAACGTGGGTGTGGCCGTGGCCGTGGACGCCGGGCTCGTGGTGCCGGTGCTGCACGACACCGACAAGGCGACGCTGTCGGAGATCTCCACGCGCACGCGCGAGCTGGCGGGCAAGGCCCGTGACGGCAAGCTCAAGCCGCAGGAGATGAGCGGCGGCACGTTCAGCGTGTCCAACCTGGGCATGTTCGGCGTGGACAGCTTCTCCGCGGTGATCAACCCGCCGGAGGCGGCCATCCTCGCGGTCGGCGCGATGCGCCAGGAGCCGGTGGTCGTGGACGGCGAGGTCGTCGTGCGCAACCGGATCTCCCTGGAGCTGTCGGTGGACCACCGCGCGGTGGACGGCGCCGTGGGCGCCGCGTTCCTCAAGGACCTCGCGGAGATCCTGGAAGAGCCGATGCGGATCATCCTGTAGCGTCCGGCGCTCGGTACACGCGACGCCCCGGCCGGGAACGGCCGGGGCGTCCGTCGTTCCCGGACCCGCGCGTCCGGGCGGGCGCGGCGGCTTCTGTCCACAGGCTGTGGACAAGTGGACGCGGAGACATGCCGACGAGTCGACACGGCGACGAAGCGACAGGGTGACAGAGTGACAGGGCGGCGCCCGCACCGTTCCGACGCCGATGGTCCCGGCGTGGCGGCCACCGCCGTCCACAGGCTGTGGACAGCCGGACGAGCATGCGGCAGGAGAACACGTCACCAGGGCGATGCGGCGGCCTGACCGGTTCGGCCGTCCGCGCCCGCGGGGGCCCGCCTTCCCCGGCCGGGCCCACGACAAAGCCCCGGGCGCGTGGAACAGAGGCGGCACCGGGGCGTTCTCCGCAAAGATAGCCTCTCCGCATGCCTGGTGTCGATGATGACGTTGACCTCGTGTGGAGTCGGCTCTCCGAGCCCCGGATGGCCCCCTACCTGGACATGACCGGGGGCGACAGACGCGCCGCCCTCGCGGTGTACGAGTGGAGCGGCCGCATGGCCGCGGCGGCGTTCGAGGACGTCGGCCACCTCGAAGTCCTGCTGCGCAACACCCTGGACCGCTGCCTGCGCGACCACTACCGGGAGGACACCAGCGGCATCCCCTGGTTCCTCACGCCCGTACCCGGCGGCGAGTACGTCGGCGAGGCCGTGGAGTTCGTGCGCCAGCGCCTGCGCGGGAACACCACGCGCTTCCCCGCCCCGCGCGAGACGCGCGACCAGATCGTGGCGGGCCTGACCTTCGGGTTCTGGTCCGGCCTCGTGGGCGCCAGGTACGAGCAGCTCTGGCGCGACTGCCTGCACCGGGCCTTTCCGCACTCCTCGGGGCAGCGCAAGCAGGTCTCCGTCGCCCTGGACGGGGTGCACAAGTTCAGGAACCGCCTGGCCCACCACGACTCCATGCTCAACGTCGACGTCCCCTTCGAGATCCGGCGGGTCTTCGAGGCGGCCGGGTACATCGACCCCCGGGTGGCCGCCTGGCTCAGGCGGCGCAGCCGGGCGCTGCGGGTGTACCGGCAGCGCCCGGTCGACACCGAGGACACCGTGGTCGTGACCGCCGACGACGCCTGGCCGCTCTACCGGGAGTGCCACGCCTACGTCTGCCGGGCGGGCCGCTTCTTCCGGGACGTGGAGCGGATCGCCTTCCACACCGACGGGGAGGTCAAGGCCGCGGTACCCGCGATCGTCCACCGGCGCGACCAGGTCGAGTGGACCCCCGGAGCCGCCGCACGGCTCCTGGCCTCGCCGGACGGCGACGACCGCAGGATCGCCGAGGTCATCCGCGCCTCCCGGGCCCTGGGATGGCGGGAGGGCCGCTACCAGGTCTTCCTCCTGACACGCGACGGAGACGCCCGCCACCGCGAGCTACCGGCCGGGCTGCCACACGAGCGGACCGGGGACGGAGCCGCCTTCACCCGGGACCAGCGCTACACCTCACTGCACGTCCTCCAGGCGGCGGAGACGACGGCGGACCTGTGATCGCGCCTGCCCGCGCGCGTTGTCCACAACCTGTGGACAACGACCCGACGCACCCCGACTGGTGTACGGTCGGCCGCATGCCCCACGTGCTGCACATGACCGAACTCGAACGCTGGACCTCCGGCGGCGACATCGAGGCCGACTCCCTGCGCACGCAGGGGTTCGTGCACGCCTCGCCGGACGAGCCCACGCTGCTGGCGGTGGCCAACGCGTTCTACACCGACGCCGCCGGACAGCTGGTCGCCCTCGTCGTGGACACCGGCGCGGTCGGCTGCGAGGTGCGCTGGGAGGCCGCCGAACCCGCCCCGCCGCCGGGCGCGGGGGACGACGTCCTCTTCCCGCACGTGTACGGGCCGATCCCCCGAGCAGCCGTGACGGGCGTGCGCTACCTGCGCCGCGACCCCTCGGGCCGGTACACGGGCGCCGAGGAGCGGCCCGCCACGGCCGAGGCGCTGAACCTGCTGCCGCACCCCGAGGGCGGCTGGTACCGGCAGACCTGGCACAGCGGCGTCACCGTGCACCCGCAGGGCTATCCGGGGCCGCGGTCCACCGCCACCGGCATCCACTTCCTGCTCGGCCCCGGGGAGGAGTCGCGCTGGCACCGGGTGCGCTCCGACGAGGTGTGGGTGTTCAACCGGGGCGGGCCCCTGGTGCTGGAGTACGGCGGCACGGGAGGGGCGCCCGAGCCCGACGGACAGGTGACCCTGGGCTCGGGGATCGAGCGGGGGGAACGCCTCCAGGCGGTGGTCCCGGCCGGTACCTGGCAGGCCGCCCGCCCGCTGGGCGGTGAGGAGGCCCTGGTCAGCTGCTTCGTCTCCCCCGGTTTCGACTTCGCCGACTTCGAGGCGGTCTGACCTCACCCGACCCTCTCGCGGACGCGGTCGGCGAGGTCCCCGTCGCGCGCGATCCGGGCCAGCCCGGCCGCCAGGCGCGCGACGTCGTCGCCCTCCACGAGCTTGGCGAGCTTGCCGCCGTCCTCCGGCAGGCCGACCTTCTTGGCCCCGCCCAGCACGTACTTGTCGGTGTAGGGCCGCAGCCAGGGCCACACCGCCTGGACCTCCCGGCAGAACATCACGGCGCCCGTCGGCCCGATGCCGGAGAACTCCTGGACCATCGACTCCACCCGGCTCGCCCGGTGCTCGGAGCGCTCCCCCAGCCTGCGCAGGTCACCCTGGTACTCCTCGCGCACCCGGTCGACGCACTCGCCCAGCCGGGTCGCGGTGCTCTCGTCGTAGCGCACGTAGTGCCCGCGCCCCAGCGCGTCCACGCGGTCCTGCCAGCTGAGCGAGGCCATACCGTCGGGGGTCGTGCCGCCCGCCTCGTTGAGCTCACGGGCGGCGGCGATCGCGATCCGCGCCGAGATGCGCGCGGACAGCAGGTTCACCAGCACCAGCAGCTGCCACAGCGCTGAGGGTCTGTCCGCCATCCGGATCCCGGCCTCTGCGGCGAGGGTCGTCCCCGCCTCCTCCACCACAGCGCGGGCGACGTCGGCGTTCCTGGCCATCTCCCGGTCCCCTTCCAGGTGTGGTCGGATGCGTCCTGGTACAGGGCTGATACCCGACCGGAGGACGCTGACGCGGTTGTCCACAGGGCTGTGCACAACTCTTCCCGTACGGCTCCGGACACGGGAGAGCCCCGGATCCGGGTCCCGTCCCGGTTCCGGGGCTCTCCTCCCCGCCGCGGCGCCCGGCTCCGGGCTCAGGCGTGGCTCAGTCCGTTGCGGTGGGGCGGCACGTCGCTGTGCTGGCCGACGCTGGTCGGGATCGTGTGGCGCGCCTTCCCCTTGTCGATGCCGAGGAAGCGGTTGAGGTGGCCCTTGCGGCCCACCACGAACCAGGCGATCGCCCCGAACAGCGGGAACCAGAGGATGAAGATGACCCACAGCAGCTTGCCGCCCGCGGAGGTGTCGCGGTCGACCAGCGCCGAGATGACCGCGGCGAGGAGCAGGACCAGCAGCGCCAGGCCCACGAGCGCCAGAACCACTCCGAAGATCCCGCTCATCCAGGTGACGGCCGTGTCCGCGCGGTCCGCGAGGTTCGTGATCATGGTCTCCCCCAACAAGGCACACTCCCTATTATTACGCAGAGTAACCTTTTGAGCGGGGGATCCCGTGGCGCTTCCGGTTTTCGGGCGTTTCCACTACGCAAGGACCGGATTCCGTTTCCGTGGTGACTTTCCGAACTCACGTCACTACTTTCAGGTAATTCCACCTGTCAGGCCCTCGCGCTGCTTTACTGGGAACCATGGGCGAGCTTCGGCGATCTGGCAGGTTCACTCCCCTTCTCCCTCCCGGGTCCCCCACCGGAGACGGTGGCGGCCCCGGCACCCGCGACCACGGCGTCCCCGTCCCCCTGGCCAAGCGCAGAGACCAACGGGCGACGGGAGGCCGCACGGCCGAGGCCCAGTGACCATGGGCAGGCAACCCAGGTACCTCTGGCTGGCGGAACAGCTGCGCGGGCCGATCCTGAGCGGGGAACTGCCGCCCGGCACGCGTCTGCCCTCCCGGACCCGGCTGGCGCGCTCCTACCGGGTCAGCGAGCAGATCTCCCGCACCGCGCTCCGACTCCTGGTCACCGAGGGCCTGGTCGAGTCCAGGCCCGGCTCCGGGTACTACGTGCGCACCGTCCCCGAGCTCTTCCGGATCTGCCGGACCGACTCCTCCTCCGGCTCCGGCCTGGGGCGGCTCAGCCGCGAGTCGATCGGCACCGAGCAGGAGCAGTGCGCGCCGCCGCTGAGCCTGCGGCTGCGGCTGCGCGAGGGGGAACCGGTGTACCGCACCACCTCACGCGGGCTGTCCTCGGAACTGCCCATCACCCTGCACCGGTCCTGGGAGCCCGCGTCCCTGACCGCGGGCACCCTGCGCACCCCCTTCGACAGCTCGCCCGGCAGCGGACTGCTCGAACGGCTCAGCGCGGCGGGCCACCCGGTGGACCGGGTGGTGGAGGAGGTGGGCGTCCGCGCGCTGCGCGACTCCGAGGCCTCCCTGCTCGGGTCGGCGCCGGGGATACCCGTGCTGGTGGTGGAGCGCACCCACTTCAGCGGCAACCGGCCGGTGGAGACCTCCGACCTCATCGGCTCGTCCGAGCAGTGTCGACTCCTCTACAAACTGACACTGGCCCGGCCCCGCCGCGTCGGCGACCCGCGGCGGTACTGACCCGGGCTCGCGCGGGTTCGGCGCTCCGGGACCGGAACCCGGGCGCCGTCCCCGGACACGCGTGAGGGCGGCGGCCCCCTCCTTCGAGAGGGGGCCGCCGCCCTCATCGCCCACCGGCAGCCGCACCGGTACGGACACCACCGGGCGCCTGCTCCGCCCAGCCGTTCCCCGTCACGCGGAGTGACCGACTGGAGGCGCCCGGCGGTGTGCGCGGTCAGGCCCGGGTGAACTCCCCGGCCACGACCTCGGCGATCTGCGCCGTGTTGAGCGCGGCGCCCTTGCGCAGGTTGTCACCGCACAGGAACAGGTCCAGCGACTTCGGGTCGTCCAGCGACTGGCGGATGCGGCCGACCCAGGTCGGGTCGGTGCCCACGACGTCGGCCGGGGTCGGGAACTCGCCGTTGGCCGGGTCGTCCTGGACCCGCACGCCCTCCGCGGAGCCGAGCAGCTCGCGGGCGGCGTCGGCGGGCACCTCCTCGGCGAAGGACGCGTGCACGACCAGCGAGTGGGTGGTGATCACGGGGACGCGGACGCAGGTGGCCGAGACGCGCAGGTCGGGCAGGCCCAGGATCTTGCGGGACTCGTTGCGGACCTTGAGCTCCTCCGAGGACCAGCCGCCGTCCTTGAGCGAACCCGCCCACGGAACGACGTTGTAGGCCAGCGGCGCCGGGAACGGCCCCAGCTCGCCGACGGCGGCGCGCACGTCGCCCGCGGTGTCGCCCAGACTGCGGTCGGCACCGGCCTTGGCCATCTGGTCGCGCAGGGTGTCGATGCCCTCCTGGCCGGCGCCGGAGGCGGCCTGGTAGGAGGAGACCACCAGGTCGGTGACGCCGTAGGCGCGGTGCAGGGCGCCGATGGCCACGATCATCGACAGGGTGGTGCAGTTGGGGTTGCTGATGATGCCGCGCGGGCGGTTGCGGACCTGGTCCGCGTTGACCTCGGGCACCACGAGCGGGACGTCGGGGTCCATGCGGAACGCGCCGGAGTTGTCGACGGCGACCGCGCCGCGGGCGGCGGCGACCGGCGCCCACTCCTTGGACACCTCGTCGGGGACGTCGAACATGGCGACGTCCACGCCGTCGAAGACCTCGGGGGCCAGGGCCTGGACCACGACGTCCTCGCCGCGCACGCGCAGGACCTTGCCCGCGCTGCGCGGGGAGGCGACGAGGCGGATCTCGCCCCAGACGTTCTCGCGCTGGGTCAGGATGTCCAGCATCACGGTGCCGACGGCGCCGGTGGCGCCGACGACGGCGAGGGTGGGAAGACGGTTGCTCATCGGCCGGTACCTCCGTAGACGACAGCCTCGACCTGGTCGGCGTCGAGCTGGAACTCGCTGTGGGCGGCGCGGACGGCCGCGTCGATCTGGTCCTCCTCGACGATCACCGAGATGCGGATCTCCGAGGTGGAGATCATCTCGACGTTGGTGCTCGAACCGGCGATCGCGTCGAAGAAGCGGGCGGTGACACCCGGGTAGGAGCGCATGCCCGCGCCGATCAGCGACACCTTGCCGATCTTGTCGTCGTAGCGCAGGGACTCGAACCCGACCTTGTCCTGCACCTTCTTGAGCGCGGCGACGGCCTCCTTGCCGAAGTCCTTGGGGACCGTGAAGGAGATGTCGGTGCGCGAGGTGGAGACCGCCGACACGTTCTGGACGATCATGTCGATGTTGATCTCGGCGTCGGCCAGGGCCCGGAAGATCGTCGCGGCCTCGCCGACCTTGTCGGGCACGCCGACGACGGTGATCTTGGCTTCGCTCCGGTCGTGAGAGACACCGGAGATGATCGGCTGTTCCATGCCTTCGCTTTCCTCGACTTCCGGGACGACCCAGGTCCCCGGCTTCTGGCTGAAAGATGAACGGACGTGAAGGGGGATGTTGTACTGACGCGCGTACTCGACACAGCGCAGGTGCAGGATCTTGGTCCCGGACGCCGCCATCTCCAGCATCTCCTCGTAGGAGATCTGGGGGATGCGCTGGGCGCTCGGCACGATGCGCGGGTCGGCGGTGAACACACCGTCGACGTCGCTGTAGATCTCACAGGCGTCGGCCTCCAGGGCGGCGGCCAGCGCGACGGCGGTGGTGTCGGAGCCGCCCCGGCCCAGGGACGTGATGTCCTTGGTGTCCTGGGAGACGCCCTGGAAACCGGCGACGATGCAGATCGCGCCCTCGCCCACGGCCTCCTGGATCCGGCCCGGGGTCACGTCGATGATCTTGGCGTTGCCGTGCAGCGACGTGGTGATCACACCGGCCTGGGAACCGGTGAAGGACCTGGCTTCGAACCCCAGGTTCTCGATGGCCATCGCCACGAGTGCCATGGACATGCGCTCGCCCGCGGTGACCAGCATGTCCAGTTCGCGGGCCGGCGGCATCGGGCTGACCTGCTCGGCCAGGTCCAGGAGTTCGTCGGTGGTGTCGCCCATGGCCGAGACCACGACGACGACGTCATATCCCGCCTTTTTCTGAGCGACGATCCGCTGGGCTACTCGCTTGATGGCTTCCGCGTCTGCCACGGAAGACCCACCGTACTTCTGCACGATTAGGGCCACGATCGATGCTCCTGAGGAGTTGGGATCAAGACAATGAAATGGAGTGTAGCCACAGACGACCTCATCCACCCCATCTGACCTGCGACGGGAGGGCGTGGCGTCTTGACACACCGGCGATGGGGCTTACCCGGTCAGGCGGAGGTTACTCGTGTTTCGCGCGGATGAACGGCGAATGTGAGCTAGAACTCCAGGACGCGGCGCGCTAGAACTCCAGGCTGCGGCGGCCCTCGAAGGCACGGCCGAGGGTGACCTCGTCGGCGTACTCCAGGTCGCCGCCCACGGGCAGACCGCTGGCCAGACGGGTCACCTTCAACCCCATGGGTTTGACCAGCCGCGCCAGATAGGTCGCGGTGGCCTCCCCTTCCAGGTTGGGATCCGTGGCCAGGATCAGCTCCGTCACCTGGCCGTCGGCCAGGCGGGTCATGAGTTCCTTGATGCGCAGGTCGTCGGGGCCCACACCCTCGATGGGGCTGATGGCGCCGCCCAGGACGTGGTAGCGGCCCCGGAACTCGCGGGTGCGCTCGATGGCGACGACGTCCTTGGACTCCTCGACCACGCAGATGATGGCGGGGTCGCGGCGGACGTCGCGGCAGATGCGGCACTGGTCCTCTTCGGCGACGTTGCCGCAGACCGAGCAGAAGCGCACCTTCTCCTTGACCTCGACGAGCGCGCTGACGAGGCGTTTGACGTCGGCGTGCTCGGCGGACAGGAGGTGGAAGGCGATGCGCTGCGCGCTTTTCGGACCGACGCCGGGCAGCCGCCCGAGCTCGTCGATCAGATTCTGCACCGCGCCTTCGTACATCGCCTACCCATCAGTGACGGACCGGGTCTGTCGGGGCGGTCCGTATCCCCACACCCCACCGTATCCGGCGCGGCGGACTCGCGCGTACGCGCGGGCCCGCCTGACCGGTTCCCGGTGCCGGGAACGGCGGCGGGAACGACGGGAGCGGCCCCGGTGCCGGTCCGCGGACCGGCACCGGGAGGTCCGTGCGGCTGGCGCGGACCGGGCTAGAAGCCGGGGAGGCCGGGCATGCCGCCGGGCATCCCGCCGCCGCCCAGACCCTCGGCGAGCGGGCCCATCTTCTCCTGCTGGAGCCGCTCCACCTGCGCTTCGGCGTCGCGGATGGCCGCCAGGACCAGGTCCGCGACGGTCTGGGCGCTCTCGGCGGGGTCGGCCGGGTCGATCGCCTCGGGGGCGACGGTCACGTCCTCGACCTGCCCGCGCCCGCTCAACTTGACCTTGACCAGGCCGCCGCCGGAGGTGCCCTCGACCTCGGCGTCCTCCAGCGCCTGCTGGGCCTCCACGAGCTGCTGCTGCATCTGCTGGGCCTGCTGGAGCAGGGCCTGCATGTCCATTCCGCCAGGGTTCACGGCCGTCTCCTCGCCGCACGCTTGGTGCTGGTTCTCGCTGTCATGTCGCTGTTGCTGTGAGCGTAACCGGTCATCAGCGAACATGCGGGCGGGCCCGTCGGCGGCGGGAGGAGGCGGACCGGGCCGCCGGGAGCGAGCGGCGCCGATCGGTGCGCACGCCGGGCTCCGGGAGAGCCCGCTCGACCCGATCCGGCCCCGCGCGGGCTCCTCCGCGAGGGGGCGGAGACGGCGGCGGCGCGGGGCGGGGCCGCCCGGCGGAGGACGCCGCGCCCCACCGGTAGGACGACTCTCCCGAAAGGGCACCTACCAGGAGCGAGAACCAGGAGTGGCGCTAACATCACTCTCGGTTGGAAAGGTGTTCTGCGGGGCACAAAAGTCCCGGTAGTGCCCTCGGGCACCACCGGTAACGCTGAGAGCCACGGGGGAGTGAGGACGTGTTGACCGCCAGAGAGCGCCACTCGGCGCTGGTCGAGGCGATGGTCGCGGACGGCACGCTGACCGACGCCGCCCTCACCGACACGTTCCGGTCGGTGCCCAGACACCGGTTCGTCCCCGAGACGGGCGCGCTGACCGCGCACGGGACCGCCCTCAACGCCAACAGCAACCCCGAGCGGTGGCTCGCGGCCGTGTACACCGACAACGCCATCGTGACCCAGGTCGAGGGCCCCGACCCGTCCGCGTACCGGGAGGCGCCCGACCCCCGGGCCCCCGGGTTCCGGGCGCCCGGCGAACAGGAGCCGGGGCCCCGGGAGCAGCGCGTCCACGACGACCGGGAGTCCGCTCCCTGGAGCCGCGGGTCGAGCGGCCCAGGCCCCGGGGAACGGTCGGAGGCGGCGACCTCGTCCGTCTCGGCGCCCCGGGTCCTGGCCCGCCTGCTGGAGCTGTCCGACCTCGCCAACGGGCAGAGGGTCCTGGAGGTGGGCACCGGGACCGGCTGGAACACCGCCCTGCTGGCGCACCGGCTCGGCGACAGCGCCGTCACGTCCGTGGAGACCGACCCGCGCCTGGCCGGGGTCGCCCGCGAGGCCCTGCGCGCCGAGGGCTACTCCCCCGCCGTCCACCTGGCCGACGGCTACGACGGCTACCCGCCCGGCGCGCCCTACGACCGGATCACCTCGACCTGCGGCGTGCGCCGTGTGCCGCCCGCGTGGGTGGAGCAGCTGCGCCCCGACGGCCTGGTGGTGTGCCCGTGGGGGCTGCTGGAGGGGGCCGGGGTAATCGCGCGTGTGGAGTGCCCCGGGGACGGCTCGGCCCGGGCGAGCTTCCACGGCGGTGTGGGGTTCGTGCCGCTGAGGACCCCCGACGCCCAGCCCCGCCCGGTACGGGACTCGGGACAGCAGCCCGACGAGTACCGGCTCACGCAGACCGATCCCGTGGCGCCGCTGATGGCCTTCCCGTCGGCGTTCGCGCTGTCGGTGATGGTGCCGGGCTGGCGGGTGCGGCGGCGGTGGATCGGCACCGGGTCGGGCGTGTGGGTGTTCGACCGGAGCGGCGCCTCGTGGGTGCGCGTGTACCCCTACGGCACCTCGTGGATGATCGAGCAGGGCGGCCCGAGGAGCATCTGGGACGAGTTCGAGGAGGCCCTGGAGCTGTGGAAGCGTTTGGGCGCGCCCGATCCGGACCGCTTCGGGCTCTCGGTGGGCGCCGACGGCACGCACCGGGTGTGGTTGGACTCACCCGACGGACACGGCTGGACGGTGTGACCGCGGCGGGACGCGGACGCCGACGGCCCTCTCGGAGGAGGGCCGCCGCGCGTTCACGCCTTGCCCTGGGCGCCTTCGGTCTTCTCGGACGCCGCGTCCGCGTCCTTGCCCTGCTTCTCGCGGAGCTTGCGCAGCAGCTCCTGCTTGCGCTCCACGGCGTCGTCGCTGGGACCGCCACGGCCGCCGCCCTTGCCCCCGCGAAGCGCGGAGCGCGAGACGGTGTTGCGCTGTCCGCCCATGCCCAGAAGATTGTCGCTGTTCCTGCCCACGCGGACCTCCTTTCCCTCCAGGCGAGGCGAAACGCCTCGCCAAGTCGATCCGACCTCCGTAGGATATCGGCACCAAGACGATACGTCTCGTCATTTTTCAGCGGTTAACGTGGCAGGTATGGCAGAGAACACCGCACAGGAAGAGACCAGGGTCCGCCGCGGTCCCGATCCCCGACGCCGCAGCGAACGCGCGCGGCGCGCCATCGTCGACGCCGCCACCGAGCTGATGGGCGAGGTCGGCTACGCCAGGCTCACGATGGAGGCGATCGCCGCCAGGGCCAGGGTCGGCAAGCAGACCATCTACCGCTGGTGGCCGTCCAAGGCGGCCGTGGTCCTGGACGTGTTCACCGCGCTGACCGGCGGGGTCGCCGGTGAGCCCCTGCCCGACACCGGCGACCTGGCCCAGGACATGCGGACGGTGCTGCGCGCCACGGCGGACGAGTTCCGCATCCCGGAGATGGACCGGACCACGCGCGCGTTCACCGTCGAGCTCCAGCACGATCCCGCCTTCGCCGAGGTCGTCCAGGAACGCCTGCTGGGCCCGAACGCGCGGGCGTTCGAGGACCGGCTGCGCTCCGCCGTGGCGGCGGGCGAGGTGGACCCGGAGATCGACCTGCGGCTGGCCACGGAGCTGTTCCTCGGACCGTTCCACCAGCGCTGGCTGCTGCGCACCGGGCCGCTCACGCACGAGTACGTGGACGAGCTCGTGGACACGGTGCTGCGCGCGCTGCGCCCCCGGGACTGACGCCGCGGACCGCCGGAACGCTCCCGCCGTGGACGATCCCGCTCCCGGAGGCGCTGTCGGCGGCCCACCGTGCTCCCGGGAGCGGGAACACCGGCGAGGAGGCTTCCGCGCACCACACCGTCAACGGTCGGCGCACCGGCCCCGGGGAACCCGACCCGCCGGCGGCGGCGGACGCGTGACCGGGGAACCTAGAGGGACGGGTCCGGGGCCTCGTGCTCGATCTCGTCGATGACCCGGCCGCCGAGCTCGGACTCGATCAGCCCGGCGCCCGACGCCCCCGAGGCGCTGGAGGGCCGGGAGGCTCCCGCTCCGCCCGGGGCGGCTCCGGCGGGCGGCGCCGCGCTCTCGGGCCGCGGCGGGGCGGGCTGGGAGGGCGGGGCCTGCTCGACCACGGGCGAGGAGTCGCCGTACTCGGGCGGCGGCGCGGCGGCCGCGTCCTCGTAGGGGTCGGGCGGCGGTTCCTGGAGTCCGGTGACGATGCGGTCCGGCGGCGGCCCGGTCGGCGCGGGCTCCGGTGCGGGGTTCGGGGCCGCAGCGGGTTGCGGAGCCTGTGCGGGGCTCGGGCCGGAGGCCGCCTGCGGCGCGGGTTCGGGCGCCCCGGACCGCACGGGTTCGGCGGCGGGCGCGTCCCATCCGGCGGGTTCGGCCGGGCGCGCGGGCTCGGGCCTGCGCGCGGGGGCGGCGGAGGCCGCGGCGGCGCTGCCCGCGGCGGCGACGCGCACCTCCATGCCCAGGACCTGCTGGATCGCGGCGGCCACCACCTGGTCGCTGCCGCTGTTGCTGAAGCCCTTGGCCTCGTTGGGCCGCGAGAAGCCGAGCAGGACGGCGTTGCCCTCCACACCGACCGGACGGACCTCGCTGCCGCTCAGCACCATCCAGGTGAACCGGCGGCGGCCCTTGACCGCCTCCAGGATCTGCGGCCAGGCGCCCTGCACGCGCCCCAGGTCCAAGGAGCCGCCGGACGCCGCGGGCGCCTGGCTCCGCGCGGGGGCGGCCTGCCGGGCCGGGACGTCCCAGCCCGCGGGCTCGGAGCGCTGCTGTGCCGGGGTCGGGGCGGCGGGGGCCTCCGCAGGAGCCGGAGCGACCGACGGGGCCGGAGCCGCGGCGGCGCGCACGGGTTCGGAGGGCACCACCGGAGAGGCCGGGGTGACCGGTGCGGGAGCGGGCTGGACCGGTGCGGGAGCGGGCTGAACCGGTGCGGCGGAAGGGGCGGGGGCACCGGAGGCGATCCGGCGCTCCATCTGCTCCAGGCGAGCCAGCAGGGCCACGCCCTGGTCGCCGTCGGCGGCCGGGAGAAGCACCCGCGAGCACATGAGTTCCAGCAGCAGACGGGGCGCGGTGGCGCCGCGCATCTCGGTCAGGCCCTGGTTGAGGATGTCGGCCGCGCGGCTCAGCTCGGCCGGGCCCAGGCGCGCGGCCTGGTCCTTCATCCGCTCGGTCGCCTCCGGATCGACGTTGACCAGGCCCTTGTCCAGGGCGTCGGGCACGGCGGCCAGGACGACCAGGTCGCGGAAGCGCTCCAGCAGGTCCGTGGTGAACCGGCGCGGGTCGAGTCCGCCCTCCACCACGCGGTCGATCAGGCCGAACACGGCGGCGCCGTCGCGGGAGCCGAGAGCGTCGACCATCTCGCCGAGCAGGCTGGAGTCGGTGTAGCCCAGCAGGGAGACGGCGCCCTCCCGGGTGATGCCGCCCTCGTCCGAACCGGCGATGAGCTGGTCCAGCACCGAGAGCGTGTCGCGCGCCGAGCCCGCGCCCGCGCGCACGACCAGCGGCAGCGCGGCCGGGTCGTAGGAGACGCCCTCCTCCTTGAGCAGGTCCTCCATGAGCTCCTTGAGGGTGCTCGGCGGGATCAGGCGGAACGGGTAGTGGTGGGTCCGCGAGCGGATCGTGCCGATGACCTTCTCGGGCTCGGTGGTCGCGAACACGAACTTCAGGTGCGGCGGGGGCTCCTCGACCAGCTTGAGGAGGGCGTTGAAGCCCTCCCGGGTCACCATGTGCGCCTCGTCGATGATGTAGATCTTGTAGCGCGAGTTGACCGGGGAGAAGAAGGCGCGTTCGCGCAGGTCGCGGGCGTCGTCCACACCGCCGTGGGAGGCTGCGTCGATCTCGATGACGTCGATGCTGCCGCCCCCGTCGGGGGCCAGGGCGACGCAGGAGTCGCAGGTGCCGCAGGGGTCGGGGGTGGGGCCCTCGGCGCAGTTGAGGGAGCGGGCCAGGATGCGGGCGCTGGTGGTCTTGCCGCAGCCGCGCGGGCCGCTGAACAGGTAGGCGTGGTTGATCCGTCCGCTGCGCAGCGCCTGGCGCAGCGGGTCCGTCACGTGTTCCTGGCCACGCACCTCGCCGAACGTCGCGGGCCGGTACTTGCGGTACAGCGCGATGCTCACGGTGTGATTCCTCCCCTGGTCCCTGCCACGTGTCCATTCAACCCGCGGGCGGTGACAGCTCGCGCCGGTTGACGAGGACCGGGAGGGGTTCGACCGGGCCGGAGAAAGACAAAGGACCCCCCGCGCACCCGCCAGAGCCCATTTATCCTTGCTGCCTTCCGGCCCTGGGGAGGTTCATAGGGTGACGCCGCACGAGGGGTCTGCCCCGAGTGTATCCGAACCCCGGACCGCTCGGGCAACCCGTGCCCCGGCCCTCCCCCCGGGGCGGGTCGCCTCCGGAGCGGGTCCTCCTCCGGAACACGGAAACCGGGCGGAACGCACCTCCCGGACCGGGCGTCTCATCTCGGGCACAGGGCCCACGGGCCCGGACCGGCACACACGTAACCTCTCAGAGATCATGGACGGCATGGGCATGCTCGACCGGCTCGATTCCACCGACAGCTCCGCGGAGCGCCGCGACCTCATCGTCGCCACGCTGGAGAACGCCTTCTCGGACCTGATGGCCGCCGACCCGGCGGCGTTCCGCGTCAAGTTCCGCAAGATGGCGGCCAACCCGTTCGCCTTCTACCGGGGCAGCGCCGCGCTCTTCTACGACGACGTCTCGGGCATGGACGACCCCTGGGCCGACGAGCGCACCTCGCGGGTGTGGATCCAGGGCGATCTGCACGCGGAGAACTTCGGCACCTACATGGACTCCACCGGGCGGCTGGTGTTCGACGTCAACGACTTCGACGAGGCCTACCTCGGCCACTTCACCTGGGACGTGCTCAGGTTCGCGGCCAGCATCGGGGTCATGGGCTGGCAGAAGGCCCTGTCCGACGAGGACATCAGCGCGCTCCTGCCGCACTACCTCGACGCCTACATCGCCCAGGTGCGCGAGTTCGCGACGACGGGCAACGACTCGGAGTTCTCGCTCAAGCTGGGCAACACCGACGGCACCGTGCACGACGTGCTCCAGCAGACCCGGCTCAACAGCCGCGCCGAGATGCTGTCGTCCATGACGACCCGCGACGGGTACACCCGCCGCTTCGCCGAGGGCCCCCGGGCGCGCCGCCTGGACGACGCCGAGCGGGAGCGGGTCCTGGCCGCCTACGAGGCCTACCTGGGCACCATTCCCGAGGACCGGCGGTACGCGTCGATCAACTACGCGGTCAAGGACGTGGTGGGCAGCGGCGGCTTCGGGATCGGCTCGGCGGGACTGCCCGCCTACACCCTGCTCATCGAGGGCCAGTCGGAGGCGTGGGACAACGACATCGTGCTGTCCATGAAGCAGGGCAACGTGGCGGCGCCCTCGCGTGTGGTGACCGACCAGCGCATCATGGACCACTTCCAGCACCACGGGCACCGCACCGCGATGTCCCAGCGGGCGCTCCAGGCGCACGCGGACCCGCTGCTGGGCCACACCGAGATGGGCGGCGTGGGCTTCGTGGTGAGCGAGGTCTCCCCCTACACCAACGACCTGGACTGGGACGACCTCACCGAGCCCGCGGAGATCGCGCCGGTGCTCGACTACCTGGGGCGCGCCACCGCCAAGGCGCACTGCGTGTCCGACTCGCACGCGGACGCCACGCTCGTGCGCGGCCAGACCGAGGAGGCGGTCATGGCGGTGCTCGACGGCCGCGAGGCGGAGTTCACGCGGTGGTGCGTGGACTTCGCGCACCGGTACGCGGCCCAGACCCGGGCCGACTACTCGCTGTTCGTGGACGCCTTCCGCAACAACGCCATCAGCGCGGTGAGGTCCAGCCGGGACCTGTGACCCGGGGTCGGGAGGCCCGGTCCCGGGCCCGTCCGGGCGGCCCTGGGAGGGGCCGCGAAAACCTGTTCAGAGCACCCCGTGACGGCATGTAGAGTTGTTCGCGGAGGATTCGCCTAGTGGCCTAGGGCGCACGCTTGGAAAGCGTGTTGGTGGCAACGCCTCAGGGGTTCGAATCCCCTATCCTCCGCGGCGGCTAGCAGCCGAAACGCAAGGCCCCGACCGGACACCGGTCGGGGCCTTCGTCGCCCCTAGGCCCAGTCGGCCTGTTCAGGATCGGGATCGCCCTCCTCCCGCAGGTCCCCCGCGGCCTCCCGCTCCAGGGCGGCCCGGCCCCGCTCCCCCGGTACGCGAGGTGCGCCCGCGACCCTTTTTGCAACTTGTTGCATAATGAGTGCGGGCCGGCCGGACACAGGCCCGCGAGGCACCGCGCGAGGAGACGACATGGGCGACTACCCCCACCTGCTGGAACCGCTGGACCTGGGCTTCACCACCCTCGCCAACCGCGTGGTCATGGGCTCCATGCACCTGGGCCTGGAGGAGGCGCCGGGCGGCTTCGAGCGGATGGCCGCCTTCTACGCCGAGCGCGCCCGGGGCGGCGTCGGCCTCATCGTCACCGGCGGCATCGCCCCCAACCCCGAGGGCGCCACCTACAAGGGCGCCGCGAAGATGACCACCGAGGCGGAGGCCGAGGAGCACCGCGTGGTCACCTCGGCGGTGCACCGCGAGGGCGGGCGCATCGCCATGCAGATCCTGCACACCGGCCGCTACGCCTTCAATGAGGACGCCGTGGCGCCGAGCGCGGTCCAGGCCCCCATCAGTGCCTTCACGCCCCGGGCGCTCACCGGCGACGAGGTCGAGCGCACCATCGAGGACTTCGCCCGCTCCGCCGAACTGGCCAGGCACGCCGGGTACGACGGCGTGGAGATCATGGGCTCCGAGGGGTACCTGATCAACCAGTTCGTCGCCCAGGCCACCAACAGGCGCGAGGACGACTGGGGCGGCTCCTTCGAGAACCGCATGCGCTTCCCCGTGGAGATCGTGCGGCGCGTGCGCGAACGCGTCGGCCCCGACTTCATCGTGGTCTACCGGCTGTCCATGCTCGACCTGGTGCCCGGCGGCTCCACGTTCGACGAGGTGGTCCGGCTGGCGAAGGCCGTGGAGGAGGCCGGGGCGACCATCATCAACACCGGCATCGGCTGGCACGAGGCGCGCATCCCCACCATCGCCACGTCCGTCCCGCGCGGCGCCTACAGCTGGGTGACCCGCAGGCTCCGGGGCCAGGTGTCCGTGCCGCTCGTCGCGGTCAACCGCATCAACACCCCCGAGGTGGCCGAGGCGATCCTGGCCGGGGGCGACGCCGACATGGTCTCCCTGGCCCGCCCCTTCCTGGCCGACCCCGACTTCGTCGCCAAGGCCGCGGCGGGTACCCCCGAGCAGATCAACACCTGCATCGGCTGCAACCAGGCCTGCCTGGACCACACGTTCAGTCTGAAGACCAGCTCCTGCCTGGTGAACCCGCGCGCCTGCCACGAGACCGAACTCGTGCTCTCCCCCACCCGCCTGCGCAGGAGGGTGGCCGTCGTGGGCGCCGGACCCGCCGGGCTCGCCTTCTCCGTGTCCGCCGCCGAGCGAGGGCACGAGGTCACGCTGTTCGACGCGGCCGGGGAGATCGGCGGCCAGCTGAACCTGGCCCGCCGCGTGCCGGGCAAGCGGGAGTTCGACGAGACCCTGCGCTACTACCGGGTCCAGCTCGACCGGCACGGGGTGGACGTGCGGCTGGGCGCCCGGGTGGGGGCCGCCGACCTGGAGGGCTACGACGAGGTCGTGCTCGCCACCGGCGTCACCCCGCGCGTGCCGGGGATCCCGGGCGTGGACCACCCCAAGGTGGTGGGCTACGCGGACGTCCTGCGCGGGAACGTCGAGGTCGGCGAGCGCGTGGCGGTCATCGGCGCGGGCGGCATCGGCTTCGACGTGGCCGCCTTCCTCACCGACGGCGGGGGCGACGTCGACACCGGGGAGTTCCTGCGCAGGTGGGGCGTGGACACCGACCCCGCTTCCAGGGGCGGCCTCGGCGAGCCCCGGCGTCCGGCGTCGCCGCGCACCGTGCACCTGGTCCAGCGCAGGGCCGGCAAGGTCGGCGCGGGCCTGGGCAGGACCACGGGGTGGATCCACCGGTTGGAGCTGCGCCACCGCGGCGTGGAGACGGTCGCGGGGGCCGAGTACGACCGGATCGACGACGAGGGCCTGCACCTGACCGTCGACGGGGAGAAGCGCGTTCTCGACGTGGACACCGTCGTGGTGTGCGCGGGCCAGGAGCCGCTCCGTGACCTCGCCGACGAGCTGACCGCCTCGGGCCGCGCGGTCCACCTGATCGGCGGCGCCGACGAGGCGGCCGAGCTCGACGCCAAGCGGGCGATCGACCAGGGCACCCGCCTGGCCGCCGCGCTGTGACGCCCGCCCCGGCCTCCCCGGCGCAAGGGCCCGGGAAGGCCGGGGAAAGCCGGGTTCAAGGTTCCGCGCGGCTCCGGTTCCCGTGAGTGACACGCGCGCGCTCCGGGTAGCCGCACCACCATGAGAATCGGTGAACGCATCCGCCGGATCGAACGCGACGAGCAGCTCGACCCCGCGGTCTCCAGCATGAAGAGCCTGGCCGAACGGATCCCGTCCGGCACCGTCCGCGACATGCTGCACGGGGTCCAGCTCGGCCACCCCGTCCATCCGATCCTGGTGCAGCTGCCCCTCGGTACGTGGATGGCGGCGGTCCTGCTGGACTCGCTGCCCGGGGACCACCGGCGCAGCGCGCACGCGCTGGTCAACGCCGGGCTGGTCACGACCCTGCCCGCCGTGGTGAGCGGCCTGGCGGACTGGTCGCAGCAGCACGAGCGCCAGCAGCGCGTGGGCGTGGTCCACGCGGCGACCAACGGCGTCGGCACTCTGCTGTTCGGCGCCTCCTCGCTGGCGCGGGCCCGCGGCCGCCAGGGCTGGGGGAGGCTCCTGGCGCTGGTCGGCGTGGGCATGGTCGGCCTGAGCGGGTCCCTGGGCGGGCACATGGCCTACTACCGGTCGGCGGGCGCCAACAGCGCCGACCACCTGGTCGACCTGCTGCCCGAGGGCTGGCACGACCTCGGCCCGCTGGACGGGTTCGACGACGGCGGGCTCGGCGGGGGCGACGTGGCGGGCGTCCCGGTCCTGGTGGCGCGGACGGGCGGCTCCGTGAGCGCGATGCTGGGCACGTGTCCGCACATGGGCGCGCCCCTGGCAGAGGGCGAGCGGGTGGACGGGTGCGTGCGCTGCCCCTGGCACGGCAGCGAGTTCCGCCTGGACGACGGAACGGTGGTCCACGGACCCGCGACCGCTCCGCCGCAGGTCCTGGAGGCGTCGGTCGTGGAGGGCCGGGTGATGGTCCGCCTGCCCGAGTCCGCCCCGTGACGGAACGCGGCTTCCGCGACGCTGCCTAGAATGCGCCCATGTCCCTGCCCCACGCCATCCTGACCGCCCTGCTGGAGAAGCCCTCGTCCGGCCTGGAGCTGGCCCGGCGCTTCGACCGCTCGATCGGGTACTTCTGGTCGGCCACCCACCAGCAGATCTACCGGGAGCTGGGCAAGCTGGAGCGGGCGGCGCTGATCCGGGCGCTGGCGGCGGACGGGCCGACCCGCGGAGGGCGCAAGGAGTACGAGGTGCTGCCCGCGGGACGGGAGGAGCTGGAGCGCTGGGTGGACCTGCGCGAGGACCCCAGGGCCTCCCGCGACCCGCTGCCGCTGCGGCTGCGCGCCGCCGGGGTGGTGGGCGTGCGCGGTCTGGTCCCGGAACTGCGCCGCCACCGCGACCTGCACCTGCTGCGGCTGGAGGAGTACCGAGGGTTCGAGCGGCGCGACTACCCGGACGGGCCCGTCACCGAACGGGAGCGGGTCCAGCGCCTGGTGCTGCTCGGCGGCATCGACGTGGAGGCCGGGTGGGTGGCGTGGCTGACCCGCGCCGTCGAGGAGCTGGAGGGCGCCCCGGACGCCTGACCGCGTCGGCCCGCCGGGCTCTCAGTCCCAGTCCGCCCCGGACTCCGACAGGTTCTCGGGCAGGCGCAGCCCGGGGCGCAGCGGAACCAGTTGGCCCTGTAGGACCATGGCCGCCGCGCCGATGGCGGGCGCGGTCGCGGCCGACGTGGACATGCGCACCTCGACCGGGTGGGCGGCGCGGGCGAAGAAGGCCCGGTCCAGCTCCTCCTGGATGACGGGCAGGTAGACCGACCCCGCCGCGGCCAGGCTCGGACCGGTCAGCACCAGCAGGTCCAGGTCCATCAGGTTGGCCATCGTGCGGACCGCCACGGCCAGGTGGCGGGCGGAGCGGTCCAACAGGGCGCGGGCGGTGGGCTGGCCCAGGCGGGCCGCGCGGACCACGGCGGTGAACTCCGCGCCCACCGAAGGCCGGACCGGGCCGCCCTCCCCGGTGAGGCCGGCGGTGCGGGCGAGCTCCCCGTCGGCACGGGCGGCCGCCACGACGGCGGCCGGACCGGCGACCGCCTCGGCGCACCCGCGTCCGCCGCACCAGCACACCGGCCCGTCCACGTCCAGGCACACGTGCCCGACCTCTCCGGCGTTGCCGCTGGCCCCGTGGTAGGGGATGCCGTTGACCAGGACCCCGGCGCCGACGCCGGTGGCCATGTACACGGCGGCGAAGATGGACGACCCGCCGACCACGCCGGACCAGTACTCGCCGAGGGCGGCGGCGGTCGCGTCGTTGCCGGGGACCACGGGCAGGCCGACCGCGCCCTCCAGTTCCTCGGCCGCGGGGTAGTCGGCCCAGTGCCGCAGCGAGGGGTGGCGGTGGAGCCCGCCGGTCGGGGAGACCAGTCCGACGCCGAGCACCCGTCCGCGGTCCACCCCGGCGCCCTCCACCAGGGCGTCCACCTGCCGGGACATGCGGGAGGTGGTCTCGGCGGGGTCCTCGTCCCGGTTCACCCCGGCGCGGGTCATCCTGGAGACCACGGCGCCGGTGAGGTCGATGAGGGCGTAGGTGATGCCGATGGGGTCGATGTGGACGCCCACGGCGTAGCGCGACTCCCGGTTGAGCCGGAGCAGGACGCGCGGCTTGCCGCCGGTGGACTCGGCGCGCCCGGTCTCCAGGACCAGGCCGTCGTCGATGAGCCTGCGGACGACGGTGGAGATGGTGGCACCGGTGAACCCGGTGGCCTCCACCAGTCCCACACGGCTGATCGTGCCCGCGGCACGGATGACGTCGAGGACCGCCGCCCTGCTCGTCGTGTGCGGAATCGCCCGTGACGGCCCGCCCAATGCCACCTCCATCCGGTCACGTCGCGCCCGCGCGCGGGGACCCGCCCCTCCGCGTCCGGCGGGCGGGCGTGGGCCAAGTGTCGCGCCCGCGCGCGGGGACGGCAACCCGGCTCCCCCGGCCGGGTTCAGAGCCGGGTGGCGCGCACCAGGACCAGCCGTTCCGGGAAGAGCACCGGCGCCTGGAGGCCCGCGCGCTCCAGCGTCCCGCCCCTGACGCGGACGCCCTCGGGGGTCCACCAGGGCAGCGGCACCCCCCACCGGTGGGCGTTGCCGTCGGGCACGTCCCCGGGCGCCTGCGGGCGGACCCGGTAGACCGCCTCCGGACGCAGGCCCGGCAGCCGGACGGGCCCGGTCGGGTACAGCTCCGAGGTTCCCGTGGCGACGATCGCGTAGAGCGCCTCGGACCCGTCCTCGGCGACCACCCCGTGCACCCGGACCGCCGGGTCCGGGTGGTCGCCGTGCACGGCGGTCCCCGTGTGCAGCAGGCCGCGCAGCTCCTTGTACGACTCCACCCACTCCCGCAGGCGGGCCAGGTCGGCGGGGTCGGCACGGGTGAGGTCCCACTCGATCCCGAAGTGCCCGAACAGGGCGGTCCCGGCCCGGAAGTCGACGGTGTGGCGGCGGTCGGTGGTGTGCGCGGTGCCCGCCCCCACGTGGGTGCCCATCAGCTCCAGCGGGACGAGCGCGTTGGTCCATCGCTGGATGTCCTGCCGCTCCAGGGCGTCGATGCAGTCGGAGACCCACACGCGGTCGGTGCGCTCCAGCACCCCCAGGTCCACCCGTCCGCCGCCGGACGAGCAGGACTCGATCTCCACGCCCGGGTGGCGGCGGCGCAGTTCGTCCATCAGCCGGTACACCGCCAGGGTCTGGCCGTGGACCCCGGCCCGCCCGGTCGGCCGGTGCCCGGCGTCGACCAGGTCCCGGTTGTGGTCCCACTTGAGGTAGGAGATCGGGTAGGCGGACAGCAGGTCGTCCAGGCGCTCCAGGACGTACGCGAACGCCTCCGGACGGGCCAGGTCGAGCACCTGCTGGGAGCGCGCCGGCCGGGGAAGCCGGTCCCCCGCGGCCATGATCCAGTCCGGGTGCGCGCGGGCCAGGTCGGAGTCCTCGTTGACCATCTCCGGCTCCACCCACAGCCCGAACTGCATGCCGAGCCCGGTGACGTGGTCGGTGAGCGGGCCCAGCCCGTCCGGCCACACCTCGTCGGAGACGTACCAGTCGCCGAGGCCGCGCCGGTCGTCGCGGCGCGAGCCGAACCAGCCGTCGTCGAGCACGAACCGCTCGGCGCCCACGCGGGCGGCGGCGTCGGCCAGCTCGCGCAGCCGGTCGAGGTCGTGGTCGAAGTACACGGCCTCCCAGGTGTTGACGACCACCGGACGCGGGGTGGAGGGGTGGTGCGGGCGCGAGCGCAGGTGCCGGTGGAAGCGGGCGGAGACCTCGTCCAGCCCGTGCCCGTGCGAGCCGTACTGCCACGGGGTGGTGTAGGACTCCCCTTCGGCCAGCACGACCTCCCCGGAGAGCAGCAGCTCGCCCGAGCCCAGCAGGGACACCGCGTGGTAGGTGCGCTCGGCGAAGGTGCGGTGGTTGCCCGACCAGGCCGTGTGCACGGCCCACACCTCGCCGGAGCGGTTGCCGGAGCCGTGCGTCCCCGCGGCCAGCAGGTGGGCCGCGTCGTAACCGGTGCGCCCGGTGCGGTTCTCGCGCACCCGCAGGCCCTGGGTGAAGGCGGTCCGCTGCGGGCTGCGCTCGCGCATGTGGCGCCCGCCGAAGTCGAGCAGCTCGACCGCCTCGGCCGGGACGGGGAGGACGAGGTTGACGGCGTCCACGGCGAAGGGGGACGCGGCCCGGTTGGTGACGGTGGCCCGCTGGCGGACCAGGCCCGAGGGGGTCAGCTCGACCACGAGGTCCAGGGAGAGCCCGGCCCGGTCGTCCTCGGCGCGCACGGTCAGGCGCCCGCCCGCCGGGGAGCGGTGCTCCACCGCGGACTCGCGCACGCGGAAGGCGGTGGAGAAGTCGGCGCCGCCCCGGTTGCCGACCAGGCCCGGCGTGCCGAGCCAGCCGGCGGACTGCTCGGGCAGCACGGCCACCTCCACCGGCCCGTCCACGGAGAACCCGACGGGCTGCGGGCTCAGCGCCAGGCGCAGGTCGTCCAGCTCCCCGCGGGAGAGGTCGCCCAGGTCCGAACCCCAGTGCAGGACCCGGGGCAGGGTCTGGCCGGTCAGGTCCAGCAGGAGGCTCGCCCCGGCGGCGCGCAGGTGGGGGAGGTCGGAGCCGCCGGAGAGGGGGCGGTGCGATGCCACGGACGCCACGTCCTTCGCGGTCGGGAACAGGGTTGACTTACTTTGTTCGGAAAAGTAAGAATCCCCGAAGTGGCTGGTTCGCGCAAGAGGGACCGCCGCCCCACGACGACCGCGACGCCCCGCGGAGCGCGCTCCGCGGACACGCCGGGCGTCCCCGCCCCCGAAGCCCCGAGAGGCACAGATGATCCGTCACACCCTGCACGACGGCTGGCAGCTGTCCGCGACGAGCGGGCCCGTCCCGGAGAACGTCGCGGGCCGCACCGTCCCCGCCCAGGTCCCGGGGAGCACCCACCTGGACCTGCTGGCCGCCGGGCTGATCCCCGAGCCCTACCTGGACAGCAACGAGACCGAGCTGGCCTGGATGCACCGCGCGGGCTGGCGCTACTCCCTCACGTTCGAGGCGGACGCGGTCGAGGACGGCGAGCGCGTCGACCTGGCCTTCGACGGCCTGGACACGGTGGCCACCGTGGAGCTCAACGGCACCGTGCTCGGCACCACCGCCAACATGCACCGCGGGTACCGCTTCGACGTGCGCGACGCGCTGCGCGCCGGGGCCAACGAACTCGTGGTCGTCTTCCGGTCCGCGCTGGAGTACGCCGAGCAGGTCCGCGGGGAACTCGGCGAGCGGCCGCACACCAACACGCACCCGTACAACATGGTCCGCAAGATGGCCTGCTCCTTCGGCTGGGACTGGGGGCCCGACCTCCAGACCGCCGGGATCTGGAAGCCCGTGCGCCTGGAGCGGTGGCGCACCGCCCGCCTGGCCCAGGTGCGCCCGCTGGTCACCGTCGGCGAGGACGGCACCGGCCGTGTGGAGGTGCACGCCGACGTCGAGTGGTCCGGGAGCGCTCCCGGTTCCGGCCTGGTCCTGTCCGCGGAGGTCGCCGGTGTGCGGGCCACCGCCGACGTGGCGCCCGGCGCGGAGAGCGGCGTGGTCGTGGTCGAGGTGCCCGACGTCCGCCTGTGGTGGCCGGTCGGCCACGGCGACCAGCCCCTGTACGACCTGTCCGTCACCCTGACCGCGGACGGGCGGGCCGAACCGCTGGGCTCCGAGAACCGCCGCGTGGGCTTTCGCACCATCACCGTGGACACCGCGCCCGACGAGCACGGCACCCCCTTCACCGTCGTGGTCAACGGCAAGCCGATCTTCGTCAAGGGCGCCAACTGGATCCCCGACGATCACTTCCTCACCAGGATCACCCGCGAGCGCCTGGCCCGGCGCGTGGACCAGGCCGTCGGCGCGCACATGAACATGCTGCGCGTGTGGGGCGGCGGCGTCTACGAGAGCGAGGACTTCTACGACGTCTGCGACGAGCGCGGCGTCCTCGTGTGGCAGGACTTCCTCCTGGCCTGCGCCGCCTACCCCGAGGAGGAGCCGCTGTGGGGTGAGTTCGAGGCCGAGGCCCGGGAGAACGTCGCGCGCCTGACCTCGCACGCCTCGTTGGCGCTGTGGAACGGCGGCAACGAGAACCTCTGGGGCTTCATGGACTGGGGCTGGCAGGAGCGGCTCGGGGACCGGACCTGGGGTTACGGCTACTACACCGACCTCTTCCCCCGCATCGTGGCCGAGCTCGACCCCACCCGGTTCTACGCCGACGGCAGCCCCTACACCCCGGGGTACGCCCCGAAGGAGGTCCACCCCAACGACGAGGCGCACGGCACGCGCCACGAGTGGACCGTGTGGAACCAGACCGACTACCGGGCCTACCAGGACCACGTGCCCCGGTTCTGCTCCGAGTTCGGCTTCCAGGGCCCGCCCACCTGGGCCACCCTCACCGACTGGGTGCACGACGAGCCCCTCACGCCCACCTCGCCCGCCTTCCTGCTGCACCAGAAGGCCGAGGACGGCAACGGCAAGCTCGCCCGGGGCCTGTCCGCCCACCTGCCCACGCCGAGGAACTTCGAGGACTGGCACTGGGCCACCCAGCTCAACCAGGCCCGCGCGGTGGCGTTCGGCATCGAGCACTTCCGGTCCTGGTGGCCGCGCACCGCGGGCGCCCTGGTCTGGCAGATCAACGACTGCTGGCCGGTCACCTCCTGGGCGGCCGTGGACGGCGAGGAGCGGCCCAAGCCGCTCTGGTACGGGCTGCGCCGCGCCTACGCGCCGCGCCTGCTCACCGTCCAGCCCAGGGACGGGCGCCTGGTGCTGGTGGCCGTCAACGACACCGACGAGGCCTGGTCGGAGCCGGTCAGCGCGCAGCGCCAGACCTTCGGGGGCGAGGTGCTGCACACCGCTAGGATCGAGCTGGCCGTGCCGCCCCGTTCCGCGGCGGAGTTCGACCTGGCGCGGGAGCTGCTCGCGGCCGGGGACGCGAAGGAGGAGGTGCTCGTGGCCGCGACCCGCGACGCCCGCCTCGTGCGGCCCTTCCGCGAGGACGTCCACCTGTCCTACGACCCCGACGCGCTGACCGCCGTCGCCGCGCCCGTGGAGGGCGGCTACCGGGTGGAGGTGCGCGCCTCGTCCTTCGCCAGGGACGTCTCCGTCCTGGCCGACCGGGTGGCCCCCGACGCCGAGGTGGACGACATGCTCGTGGACCTGCTGGCCGGGGAGACGCACAGCTTCCTGGTGCGCACCGACGCGGAGGTGGACCCGACGGCGCTGACCGCCGCCCCCGTCCTGCGCTCGGCCAACTCCCTGCGCGCGCGGCGGGCGTGATGGACGGGTCCGGGACCGGAGGCGCGGTCGGACTGGTCCTGGCCAGGCCGCGCCGCCTGCTGAGCGCCGAGCCCTTCTTCATGGAGTTCATCGCCGGGATCGAGGAGCGGATGGCCGAGCGCGACATGTCGGTCCTGCTGCACCTGGTGACCGGCCGGGAGGCCGAGCTGGCCGCCTACCGCCGGTGGGCGGAGCGGCGGCTGGTGGACGCGGTCGTGGTGGTCAACCCGATCGAGGGGGACGAGCGCCCCGCCGTGCTGCGCGAGCTGGGCCTGCCCGCCGTGGTGGCGGGCAGCCCGGTCCCGGACCCCGCCGCGCCCACCGTCCTGACCGACCACGTGTCCCCGGTCCGGACGGCGCTGGAGCGCCTGCTGGAACTGGGGCACCGGCGCGTCGCCCGGGTGAGCGGGCCGGTGGAGCTGCTGCACACACGCGCCCGCACGGAGGCCCTCGCGGAGGGCTGCCGGGCGGCCGGGGTCCCCGCCCCGGTGGTCCTGGAGGGCGACTACTCCCACGAGGCGGGCGCCCGGCTCACCGCCGAGCTGCTCAAGCGGGAGGACCCGCCGACGGCGGTCCTGTACGACAACGACGTGATGGCGGTGGCCGGGCTGGAGGCCGCCCGCGGCCTGGGCGTGCGGGTCCCCGGGCAGCTGAGCCTGGTGGCCTGGGACGACTCGAACATGTGCCGCCTGGCCGAGCCCGCGCTCACCACCATGAGCGTGGACGTGTACCGGTACGGGGTCGCGGTCGCGGAGTCGGCCCTGGAGTGCGCCGACGGGACGGCCGTCGCGCAGCGGTGGTCGCCCGCGGCGCGCTTCGTGCCCCGGGGCAGCACCGGCCCGGCGCCCGCCGGGGAGTGACCGCACCGGCCCGTCGCCACGGCGGCTTGTCGGTCTGTCGACGGGGCGACCTGTCGACAGGCCGACATGTCGCTCCGGGGCCGCGCTCCGGCCGCCGGAAGCCGGTCCGGGAAACGCGAAGGGCCGGTTGCTCCGTGCCGCGCACACCGTGCGTCGGCTCGGACCAACCGGCCCTCGCTACCTCTACCGGTCCCGCGCTCACCTGGGTGAACGTGGACCTCGTGCGGTGGAGGAGGGATTTGAACCCTCGAAGGGTTGCCCCTTACCCGCTTTCGAGGCGGGCGCCATCGGCCACTAGGCGACTCCACCGCGAGACACTCTACCGGATACGGCGCCGTGCGAAAAACCGGCTCAGGAGATCGGAGCACCTGTCCGAGAGCTCCCGCGGCACCAGGTCCGGCGGGACGACCTCCGGGCGGTGGTTGAGACGGGGGTCGCGGACCGCGTCCCACACCGACCCGGCCGCTCCCGCCTTGGCGTCCCTCGCGCCGTAGACCAGCCGGTCCACGCGGGAGAGCACCGTCGCGCCCGCGCACATCGTGCAGGGTTCGAGGGTGACCACCAGGGTGCAGCCGCCCAGCCGCCACTCGCCGCGCGCGCGTGCGGCGGCCCGCAGCGCCAGCACCTCGGCGTGCGCGGTGGGGTCGCCGGTGGCCTCGCGCTCGTTGCGCCCGGTGCCCAGGACGGCGCCGTCGGCGTCCAGCACGACCGCGCCCACCGGCACGTCGCCCGTCTCCAGGGCGGCCTCGCCCTCGGCGATCGCCGCGCGCAGCGCGGCGTCGAGGACGTCCCGTCCGATCACAGCCTCATACCGTCGAGGATCTCGGCGAAGCCCGCGCGCTCGGCCACCACGGCCAGGACGTCGCTGGGCAGGACCCCGCCGCCGACGGACAGGGAGCGCAGCTCCTCCTCGGTCAGGCCCAGGTCGGAGAGCAGCCCCCCGTCGCCGTCGGGCCGCGGGTCGGGCCGGGCTCCGGCGCTCTCGGAGGGCGGCGGCGCGCCCAGCCCTCCGGCCTCGGACAGCACCGAGGCCAGCGGGTGGTCGTGCACCACCCGCGCGTCGGAGAGGTACACGCGCGGCTCACCGCCGTCGTCGTCGGCGCGCACGATGGCGAACCACTCGTCGTCGGCCTCCACGAGCAGGATCGAGACCTCGCTGCCCCGATCGGTCGCGAAGTCGAGCATCAGTTCGGTGACGTCGTCGATGACGTCCACGTCCCCGAGTTCGACCTCGGTTCCCCGCCACGTCCTCCCGTTGGGAGCGAAGACCGCTGCGAAGGTCGACACCGCGTGCTCTCCTGTCCGCCCGGATGCTCTTCTAGAGCAGGTCCTTACCCCATACCGTCCAGTACACGCTGGAAGGACTGGGCGAATCCCAGCCGCTCGGACACGCTGGCCAGCACCTCGTCGGGGTACAGGTCCAGATCGCCCGCCAGGGCGCCCAGCTCCATCTCGTCCAGCCCGAGGTCGGCCACGATGGACAGGTCGCCCGCGGGCAGCACCTGGTCCAGGTCGTCGTCGTCCGGCTGGTCGATGTCCAGGTAGTCCAGGACGTCCCGGGCCACCTGCCAGTCCACGGACGCGGTCACGTCGGACAGGAAGAGGGAGACGTCCTCACCGTAGACGCGCACGATGATGAAGAAGTCGTCGCCGACCGAGACCAGACCGAGGGAGCCGCTGATGCTCGGCTGCTGGCGCAGGGCGTGGATCAGCCCCTTGAGGTCGTGCGTCAGGGTCACGGGGAGCAGGTCGACGTCCCAGTACTCCTCTTCCCTGTACGCGATGGCCGCGAAGTCGCCCGAGTCGTCGTCACCATGATCGAGCACTGTCATCGTCACCCCAACCCGGCCGGTGTATCGGTGCGGACGAAGGAATCCCGGATCGCCCGTGCGAGTGACATGGTAACGATCACTCCGGTGCCACCGTCCCCCTTGGTCCGCGTCATTCCGGACCACGCTCTCATGAGAACCGGATCCCCGCTGCCCCTCCGCCGCTCCCGCGCCCCTCGGGCGGCCCCGGCCGCGCGGCCGCACCGGTCCGGAGCGGGGACCGCGCGGCCCTCGGCGCCTCCGGTCCGGTGGGTGCGCGCGGTTAGACTCGGGCAGGCCTCCTCCCCAGCCACCGTCTTGTTGTCCCAGCTCAACCGGAGAACGCTTTGGAAACCCTGGTCGTCGACCACCCCCTGGTCGCGCACAAACTGACCACCCTGCGCGACGTGGGTACCGACTCCCCGACCTTCCGGCGCCTGACCGACGAGTTGGTGACCCTGCTCGCCTACGAGGCGACCCGGGACGTCCGAGTGACGGACGTCACCATCCGGACCCCGCTCGTGGAGACCACCGGAACCCAGCTGACGCGCCCCACGCCGCTCGTGGTGCCGATCCTGCGCGCGGGCCTGGGCATGCTCGACGGGATGACCCGCCTGCTGCCCACCGCCGAGGTCGGCTTCCTGGGGATGGCCCGCGACGAGGACACCCTCCAGCCCGCCACGTACGCCGACCGGCTGCCGCAGGACCTGTCCGGCCGCCAGTGCTACGTGCTGGACCCGATGCTGGCCACCGGCGGCACCCTGGCCGCCGCGCTCAGGCTCCTGGTGGAGCGGGGCGCCGACCACATCACCGCGATCTGCCTGCTCGCCGCCCCCGAGGGCCTGACCGCGGTGGAGCGCCGGCTCGCCGAGGAACTGGACCCCGACCACGGCGCGACCCTGCGCGTGGTGACGGCCGCGGTGGACGAGCGGCTCAACGAGCAGGGGTTCATCCTGCCGGGCCTGGGCGACGCGGGCGACCGCCTCTACGGCTGCGCCTGAGGCACACCCGCCCCATCCACCCCCAGCGCCCACCGGATCACGGTTGGGCGCTTTTTCGGCTCTTTTTGCGGCCGGAGGAATGAACGACCGAAAATCGGGCATGCCTGCTGCCGACTCCCCTGTTCGCCCAGGTGGACACGGCGATCCGGCGCAAGCGCCGACACGGCTTTGCATTAGCCGAATTCATTTCGAGACGGTAATGTAACAGAGAGGAGCGAGGATGGTTCCCGCACGCCCGTAAGCGGAGACCAGCCGGACCGAAACACCCCCTCACCCCAGACCCCTCTCCTCAGCCCGCTGACGCCACACGCCCGCGCCTCCTCCGGCGCGACGCTTCGTCCACCCTCCAGCGGCTACCGAAAGATCCCGGAAGAACACACAGCGCGACCCCCGTAGCCCCCAAGGAGTGAGATGACCGAGAACCCCTCCACCTCGACCGCCCGCGACTCTCGCTTCGAACCGGTGCGGAGCCGGTTGGCCGAGGAGTTCTCCGAGGTGCACCACACCTCCACCGTCACGCGGTGCGTGGACGCGGCGCGGCACGGCGCCGAGGACGTGACCGGCAAGGCCACCCCCGACCTCGTGGAGCGGATCGCCCGACAGCACCTCCAGGTGCTCGCGCTGGCCTTCGCCGAGCAGTCCTAGCGAATCCGAGCAGGTCCTACCGAGGTTTTCGGCCTGTCCGAACTCCGGTGACCTGGACAGGGGGCTATGAATTACCCCCTTATATCCAGCAGTGTCCTTAATGTCATAGTCCTCGGTGGACCTGAACCACATTCCGGACCACCAATCACTGGGTTACCAACACCACCGGAACCGGACACAGCCCGCATGCGAGGAAGGTCCGACATACCGCCACGCCGAGGGTGCGCCTCAGGCTTTACGGGCATGATGGTCGGTGCGACAATCACTGCTGGGTTGGTGGGTCAGGTGGATTCCAAGGGGAGTCAGTCGTGGCGAAGTTGAAAAAATGGGGCGGCTACGCGCTCATCGCTTTCGTGGCGTTCTATCTGTTCACACAGCCGGAAAGCGCCGCGGGGGTCATCGAGAGCGCTCTGGGCGGTCTGATGGGGGGCGCGGAGTCGATGTCCCGTTTCGTCAACGCGCTCCTGTAACCGGAACGGTCGGGTGGCATGCGGCTCGTAGCGTCGAGTAACAGCGCTCCTGCGTCGGTCAACCGCTACCTCCTGCCGCACGAGCAGGACGTGGTGACCATCCGTCGGCACCCCGCGGTGCTGATCGGTCCGGTCGGAGCGGTCCTCGGCGCGCTGATCCTCGCCGGGATCCTCAGCAACACCTCCATCGCCGCCAGCGCAGCGACGCTGGCGATCATCTGGTGGGTGTGGCTGCTGGTGTTGGTGTGGTTCGTGTGGCGGGTAGCGGAGTGGTCGGTGGACTACTTCGTCATCACCTCCGCACGGCTCCTGCTGACCACCGGCCTGATCGTCCGGCAGGTGAACATGATGCCGCTGGGCAAGGTCACCGACATGAGGTTCGAGCGGACCCTGCTGGGCCGCTTCCTCGGTTACGGGACCTTCGTGATGGAGTCGGCCGGTCAGGACCAGGCCCTGAGCCGGATCGACTTCATCCCCTACCCGGAGCAGCTCTACCTGGAGGTCGTGGGGCTCATCTTCAAGGAGTGACCGCCGCACCTCAAGGCCCACGCGGAGCACCCGCCGTCCCGGCGGGTGCTCTCGCTGTGTCAGGGCCCCTGCGGGGCAGGCGGTAGGCGGGCCGCGGCCTCCGCACACGGCCGGGCCCTCCGGTGCGGTGGCGCCGCCGCACGGCGCCGGGCACGCGGCGACCGGACCACAGGACGGCCCGGACCGAGCATCCGCCCTCGCGCTTCGTTCACCTTCCGTTCACCTTCCCTTCGAGTGACATACTCCTGCCCTCGACACAGGTCAGCGGATCGTCACGCAACGCGTTCGACGCACCACGCATAGAACTTCCCGACGTGGGCAGATCTCCCAACAGGCCTCACCCGGAGGCCGAGCCCCGATGGACCAAACCCGCGAACTCCGGCGAATTGACTCGAAGGTGAACGTACGGTTAACTTGGGACATCTGAAACGGAAACGAGGAGGGTCCCATGGCGCGCAGGACGGACCGTGCACCCCACCCCACTCGGTTCTCGACGACCCGCCGGCGCATCCGCCTCTCGGCTGGGACCAACCGCCTCTCCGGTCTCGCGACCGAGCCGGTCAACGTCCCGCAGCCCCGCGAGGACGCCGACGCGACGACGTCGGGACACCCGATCATGCACTGGGTGCTGGTCACCGACGACAAGGGTCGGAGCCGCCCCGAGGTCCGCTGGCTCTAGCCAGCGGCTCGAACGAAGGCCTCCCCGCCGGATCCTCCGGACGGGGAGGCCTTCGTCGTTGGCCCCGCGGCCGACCGCGCCCTCCGTACGGACGGGCCCGGTCAGTGAAGGGCCGTGCCGGGCCCGGGGCACGGGTGCGCGGCGGACCGAGGCGAGTGGAGGGGGCCGCCCCGGGGGGCGGCCTCCTCGTCGTGCGCGGAGTCCGCGCGGGCCTCCCGGCGACGCCCTCCCGGCGCCACGTCCCTTTGTCGACAAATCGGCTTGACCATAAAGAGCAAAGTGGTTAGCCATTACAGGGCCCCTGCCGCCCCGAATCCCGTGATGTCGGTCTCACGGAAGCCCGCTTGACGGCCAATAAAACGAGACGTATCGTCTTCCACATGAGGCTGATCTTCCTGTAGTCCCGCGTCCGACGCCCGAGCCGCCGCCGCCAGCGCCCAGTGCCGCACGGCGACCTCCCCGCGCTCCCCGGCGTCGCCGTACCGCGGTCGACCACGGAAGGCCTCACCGTTCCCCTCCTCGGACCCGCGCCATCGCCGCGCCCTGTCCGAAACCCGGAACGCCAGCGCCCCACCGTCGATCCGCGGTTCCTCTCCCAGCCACACCGCAGATCAGGAGGCGCGCATGCTCACCGCCCGAGTACGAGCACAGTCCCAGCTCACCCTCAACGACATCACCCACCGCTACGGCGACCACACCGTGCTCGACCGTGTCACCCTCACCATCAGCCCCGGCGAGCGCGTCGGGATCATCGGCGACAACGGCTCGGGCAAGAGCACGCTGCTGCGCCTGCTCGCCGGGGAGGAGGAGCCCACCAACGGCGACCTCACGGTCCGGGCTCCGGGAGGAACCGGCTACCTGCCGCAGACCCTGGATGCGGTGGGGGTCTCCACCGGCACCGTCGGCGACGCGATCGACTCCGCCCTGGCCGTCCTGCGCGACATGGAGGCGCGCCTGCGCGCGGCGGAGAGCACGCTCGGCTCCGCCACCCCGGAGGAGCTGGACGCCTACGGCGACCTGCTCGCCCGGTTCGAGGCGCGAGGCGGCTACGACGCCGACGCGCGCGTCGACGCCGGACTGCACGGGCTGGGCCTTCCCGGCCTGGACCGCGACCGCCCGCTGAGGACCCTCTCCGGCGGGGAGCGCTCGCGCCTGGCTCTGGCCTCGATGCTGGCGGCCTCGCCCGAACTGCTCCTGTTGGACGAGCCCACCAACGACCTGGACGACCGCGCGGTCGCCTGGTTGGAGGACCGGCTCCGCCGCCACCGGGGCACGGTCGTGGCCGTCACCCACGACCGGGCGTTCCTGGCCAACGTGACCGACACCGTCCTGGAGGTCGACCACGACCTGCGCCGGATCCACCGGTACGGCAACGGCTACGACGGGTTCCTGGCCGCGAAGGCCTCGGCCAGGGCCCGGTGGATCCGCGAGTACGAGGAGTGGAGGGCCGACCTGGCCCGACAGCGCAGGCTGGCCGAGAACAGCATCGCGGCTCTGAAGGCCATCCCGCGCAAGATGGAGAAGGCCGCGTTCGGCCACGGGGCGTTCAAGATGCGGGGGGCCGCGCACGGTTCCATGGGCCGCGTCCGCAACGCCAAGGAGAGGGTGGAGAGGCTGACCGCCGACCCGGTGGCACCGCCGCCGGTACCGCTGCGGATGACCGCCGGGTTCACCGGCTCCCGCACCGGTGAGAGCGCTCCGGCCGCCTCGCTGGAGGGGGTCCGTGTGGACCACCGCCTGGAGGTGCCCCGCCTGGACCTCGCTCCGGGCGAACGCGTGCTGGTCACCGGGCCGAACGGGGCGGGCAAGACCACCCTGCTCCGGCTCCTGTCCGGGGACGCGGTCCCCGACGAGGGGCGGGTTTCGGTCCCCGGCCGGGTGGGTTACCTGCGTCAGGAGGACGGTTCCTTCGCCGCCGGACAGACCGTCCTCGGCGCCTACGCCGCGGGGCGGCTCGGGTTCGCCGAGGACCACCGGGACGAGCTCGCCTCGCTCGGGCTGTTCCGGCCCGGGGAGCTGGACCAGCCGGTGGCGTCCCTGTCGGTGGGCCAGCGCCGCAGGATCGAGGTCGCCCGGCTGACGTCGGGGGCCTACGACCTGCTGCTCCTGGACGAGCCGACCAACCACCTCTCGCCCGGTCTCGTGGAGGACCTGGAGGAGGCGCTGACGCGTTACGAGGGCACGCTGGTGGTCGTCACCCACGACCGCAGGACCCGGCAGCGCTTCACCGGCCGCCACCTGGAACTACGGGAGGGGATCGTGGTCAGCGACTCCTCGTGAAGCGGACGTAGCGCTTTGTCGACAAATCGGCTTGGCCATAAACCGCTATTACGACTAGCCGATATCCGGGGCCCGCTGCGCGGCGGGCCCCGACGCGTCGGTCTAGCCGGGCGCCATGTCCACGAACCGGCTGTAGTGGCCCTGGAAGGCCACGGTCACGTCCGCCGTGGGGCCGTTGCGGTGCTTGGCCACGATGATGTCCGCCTCGCCCGCGCGCGGCGACTCCTTGTCGTGCACGTCCTCGCGGTAGAGCAGGATGACCATGTCCGCGTCCTGCTCGATCGAGTTGTGGACGTTGATCCCGTCGGCCACGAAGTTGTGCGTGCCCTCGACCGTGGCGTCGAAGACCTCGCGCTCCCCCAGCGGCTCGATCTCCACGATCTCGTCCCAGAAGACGTCGTTGGTGGCCAGGAGTTCGAGTTCGGCGTCTTCCAGGACACCGGCGACGCGTGAGAGCCGGGTCCGGCTGGGAGCGTGTTTCCACAAAGTGCTCCCGCAGAACTCCGTCCCCATGGCGGAGGCGAACTCCCGATGGGTCATCTTCTGCGCCTGGATGCCCATCCGGACCCTGTCCCACACCTGGACTGGAATCGTGTCCAGGTTCGTGTTCGACTTTCTTTCGGCGAGCCCGGCCATGCAGACGGCCAACTGCTCCGCCCGTGCTCCGTGGCAGCCGACCAGCTCGGCGAACCGCCGCTGGTTGTCGATACCGTAGATGTCCAGGGTGTGGCAGACGCGGTGGGTCCCCTTCCGGCTCTGCTTGATCCGGGTCATGATGTTGAGCCGTGCCAGCAGCCTGGCGACGTCGTCAACCAGGCGACGGCTCGTGGTGGCGTAATAAATCCGAGCCTGGTTTCCCCGCTGGTTCCAGTACGCGCATCCGTCAGTAGCCCAAAGATGCCTAAGGAACAGGGCGACCTGCCGGTTCGAGAGGGAGAAGACCTCGTCGGGTACGAACTTCTCGTGGCTGCGCAATCCGAACAGCCCCAGTTCGTCGAGCCAGGCGGCGATGGGGTTACGCTTCCCATGGGTCAGCCTGAAAGGTGCCGGCAGCCTGAGCGTGGTCGTCCGCGCGGCGGCGTAGTCATCTCGCACAGCTGTGACACCGAAGTGCCGGGCGGCCTCCTCCACTACAGACAGGTTCGCCTCGTCGGTGTTGGCATAGCGGATCGGCTGACGGCGCACGAAGGAGCCGTCACCGATGAGATGGGCGAGCATGACCACCTTGGCTTCGGGCCACTCGGTGGTGCGCTCCGGTTCGGGGATGCTTCGTGCCACGGCGACCTTACCGCCGATCCTGAGGCTTTCCAGGGCTTCCCACCCGTCGATGGTGAGGAACGGGTGGTTCCCGGAGGCGGTGACCTCGCGCCCTGAAGCCAACCGCAGACGAAACACCTCCTTCACCCCGCTGGAGAAGACATGCGTCAGGGTGCGGGGGACCAGGCGAAGACGTTCGTCGAGCGACCAGACCGGAACGTCGCGCTCCCCTCTCTGGAAGAGTTCCCCCATGGTCACCTCGGCGCCGGTGTCCGCACGCAGAACCCGGGTCTCCGCGACCAGACATCCCGATTCGCGAAGGTCGGACACCTGCGGGCGTTTGTCGGTGCGCTGCTCGGGGCCTCGGTTGAGCTGGGAGAGCGCCACCACCGGGACCTCCAGCTCCTTGGCGAGGAGCTTGAGGGACCGGGACATCTCCGAGACCTCCTGCTGGCGGCTCTCCACCCGGCCGGGCGAGCTCATCAGCTGGAGGTAGTCGACGATGACCAGCTTGAGGTCGTGCTGCTGCTTGAGCCGTCGGCACTTGGCCCGGATCTCCATCATCGACATGTTCGGGGAGTCGTCGATGAACAGGGGCGCGTTGGCCACCTCGCCCATGCGCCTGGCCAGGCGGGTCCAGTCCTCGTCGGTCATCAGACCGGAGCGCATGGTGTGCAGGGGCACCCGGGCCTCCGCCGACAGCAGGCGCATGACGATCTCGTTGCGCCCCATCTCCAGGCTGAAGAAGACCGCGGTCATGTCGTGCTTGATGGACGCCGCGCGCGCGAAGTCCAGCGCCAGCGTCGAGTTGTGGGTGGGGACCATCGACCGGGTGGCCAGGAACAGGTGGTCCGGGTGGTCCACCTGGACGCAGCGGACCGGAACGCTCTCCACCGGTCGCACCTCGGTGACGAACCGGGAGCCGATCCGCGCGTAACCTCGGTCGGCGCCGCGCTCCCGGTGCGCACGCCTCTTGCGTTCGAGCCGGAAGACCTCGTCCCTGGAGCCGAAGGTGACCGTGTAGCAGGTGGATGACTCCTCCGACCGGCCGCCGACCCGCCTGGTCGACATCCCGGTGCGGTACCCCAGGCTGTGCGCCAGCTCCCGGAAGCCGTTCGCCAGGCGCTGGTTGGTGACCGCGAACTGCACGGAGCCGGTGGCGTTCACCGTGCCGTCCGTGTCCAGCAGACCGGCGAGGAGGGCGCGCCGCTGGTCGGCCGAGGCGCGCAGGTACTCCTGGGGGATGTGCTTGTTCCCCAGAACCCCGAGGGTGCGCAACCGCGCCTGGACACTGCCGTGGCTGGCGACGCGCTCACGGGCCGCGGGCGCGGTGTCCTCCTCCGGCAGGAAGACACCGTAGGTCATGCCGGTGGAGCCGACCGGCTTGGTCACGAGTCCCTCGGCCTCGATGTTGAGCAGGACCTCGGGGTCCGTGCTGGTGACCCGGGCGGCGGAGGAGGCTCCGTCACCGAGCCAGGCGCCGAGGAAGTAGGGCGGCAGGGGGAGATCGCGTTCGGACAGCTCGATCGCCGCCGTGTTGACCACGGAGTGGTTCAGCCTGCGGTCGGCGGTCTCCGTACGCAGGGTCCGGGCGATCTCCCTGGTGGTCCGCACCTCGGGCAGCACACGGGGAACAGTGCCCCTGGCCCCGGCCTCCTGGGCCGCGCGCCGCGAGGCCCGCGTGTGGGTCAGCCACTGGTGGTCGCCGTCGGCGACCACGGCGGTGCCGTCGTCGAACACGACCTCGAAGCAGGGCCGCCCGGTCATGACCTCGGTGGCGGCGACCACCCGGGTGGGTGTCCCGTCGGCGGCGATCAGCTCGGTGCCGACCTCCACCTCCCCCATGGTGGTCCATCCGCCGGGTGTCGGGAGGGGCGTGTCCAGGGCCAGCGCCTTGCCCACGGCGGGGCGGGCGGCGATGATGACCATCTGGCCGGGGTGGAGGCCGTTGGTGAGGGCGTCGAAGTCGGCGAAGCCGGTGGGCACGCCGGTCATGGTCCCGTCGTTGGCGCCGATCGCCTCGATCTCGTCCAGGGCGCCCGGCATGATGTCGGCGAGCGCGACGTAGTCCTCGCCGGTGCGCTTCTCCGCGACCTTGTAGATCTCGGCCTGGGCGTGGTCGACCAGGTCGTCCACCTCGCCGTCCCCGGCGTAGCCGATCTGGGCGATGCGGGTGCCCACCTCGACCAGGCGGCGCAGGACCGCGCGGTCGGAGACGATCTTGGCGTAGTAGCCCGCGTTGGCCGCGGTCGGGATGGCCTCGGTGAGGGTGTGCAGGTAGAGGGCGCCGCCGACCCGGGTGGCCTCGCCGCGCTTGGTCAGCTCGGCGTTGACCGAGATGGCGTCCACGGGCTCGCCGCGGGAGAAGAGGTCGACGATGCTCTCGTAGATGATCTGGTGCGCGGGGCGGTAGAAGTCGGCGGAGCGGATGATCTCCACGACCTGCGTGATGGCGTCCTTGGACAGCAGCATGCCGCCGAGCACGCTCTGCTCGGCCTGGATGTCGTGGGGCGGGGTGCGCTCGTATCCGCCTTCTTCAGGTGGCTGCTCAGCGACACTCACGAACGCTCCCCCGGGACGGTACCTGCGTCGACCCGGGAACGGGCCGACCCTTCCAGGATGCCCCATGGCGGACGCCGGAGGCGCCTCGGCCGGAGGTTGTGGACACGTCCCTTACCACCATGCCCGGTGCCCCGCAGGGCATCCCGAACCGGGGTTGTGCACATCACCTGTGGATAACTTTGCCACGACCGCTGCATATAGCCTTTGACCTGCCAAAACGCAGGATGCAGCCAGGGGGTGCAAGATGTCTCACAGGGCGCGTTTCCACAAGTTATCCACAGGCTTCGGACGGGGTGTGGATAACTCCACACCCGCGTAGAACGCGTGTCCGATACTGTGTGCTGGTCATGCCACAACTGCTTTCGGCCGCCCCTTTCCGGCACCGCCACGACCGCGAGATCCTCGCCCTGGCGGTCCCGACGTTCTTCGCGCTCATCAGCGAGCCCCTGTTCCTGCTCACCGACTCCGCGATCGTCGGCACGCTGGGCACCGAGGCCCTCGGCGGCCTGGGCGTGGCCGGGCAGGTGCTGCTCACGCTCGTGGCCGTCTGCGTCTTCCTCGCCTACGGCACCACCGCGGCGGTCTCGCGCAGGTTCGGCGCGGGCGACGTCCCCGGGGGCGTGCGGGACGGCGTGGACGGGCTGTGGCTCGCGGTCCTGCTGGGCCTCGCGGCCGTCGCGATCGGCTGGCCGCTCGGCCCGGTGATGGTGGAGGCGCTGGGCGCCTCGCCCGACGTGGCGCCCCACGCCCTGACCTACCTGCGCATCAGCCTGCTCAGTACGCCGTTCCTGCTCATCGTCATGGCGGGCACCGGTGTGCTGCGCGGCCTCCAGGACGCCCGGACCCCGCTGGTGGTGGCGGTCTGCTCCTACGTCGCCAACGCGGCGCTGTGCGCGGTGTTCGTGCTGGTCCTGGACTGGGGCATCGCGGGTTCGGCCTGGTCGACGGTGCTGGCCCAGGGCGGGGGCGCGTTCTGGTACGTGATGACGATCGCGCGCGCGGCCCGGCGCGAGGGCGTGTCGCTCATGCCCACGACGGCGGGCCTGCGCGCCTCGGCCTCGGCGGGGTTCGCCCTGTTCCTGCGCAGCGTGTCGATGCGCGTGGTGGCCCTGGTGACCACGGCGGTGGCGGCCCGGCTGGGCGACGCTTCGATCGCCGCGCACCAGGTGAGCCACAACATCTGGGCGCTGCTGGTGTTCGCCATGGACGCGATCGCCATCGCCGGGCAGTCCATCGTGGGCCGCTACCTGGGCGCGGGGGACGTCCAGGGCACCCGGGACGCCACGCGGCGCATGGTGGAGTGGGGCGTGGGGCTGGGCCTGGTCTTCATGGCGCTGGTGTTCCTGGTGCTGCCGTGGGCGTGGATCCCGTTCACCTCCGACCCCGATGTGCGGGTCCTGCTCACGGCCTCGCTGGTGGTGGTCGCGCTGTTGCAGCCGCTGAGCGGGGTGACCATGGTGCTGGACGGCGTGCTGATGGGTGCCGGGGACCAGCGCTACCTGGCGTGGGCTTCCCTGTGGACGATGCTGGTCTTCCTGCCGTTCGCCCTGGTCCTGCCGCGGCTGGCGGACGGCCCCCTGTGGGCGCTGGTGAGCCTGTGGATCGCCTTCGGGGTGTGGATCCTCGCCCGTGCGGTCACCCTCGGGTTCCGGGCCCGGAGTACGGCCTGGCTTGTCACCGGCGCGTACCGGCCCTGACCAGGGGCCCGCCACGGCGCGGCCGTGACGGGCCCGGTGCCCGTGTCCCCCCGGTGGCCCGGCGGGGTCACGTGAACGTGTCGCGCTCACCGACGGCGGGTCCGTGACTGTAGGGCCTCACCTGCTCGTCCCTCGGCACGTCGGGGTAGGTGGGCAGCTGGTCGGGCTCCGGCGCGGCGACCGCCGCCGCGCCCGGGTGGGCGAGCTGCTCCCGCATCCTGCTCCTGACGGTGGAGCGGAGTTGGGGAAGCGCCGCGTAGAGCTTGTCGCCGGGGCAGCCCGTCGCGTTGAAGTCGCGGTGGCCGACGATGGCCTCGTCGGGGTCCAGCCGGTAGGCCAGGCACAGCCAGGCGCAGGTGTCCGCCAGCGAGTCCAGCAGGGCCGCGGGCGGGGCGGCCGAGGTGTAGGTGCCCTCGTTCTCGATCCCGATCGCGTGCTCGTTGTGGTTGGCGGTGTGCGCGCCGAGCACGTGGTGTCCCGCGCTGACGGCCCGCAGGCTCTGGTCGCGCCCCTCCATGATGTGGCCGCCGCGGCTGATGGTGAACTGCTGCCCCATGTCGCTCCACCCGTTGGTGTCCATGTGGTACCGCTGGATGGAGCGCGACAGCGACGCGGCGTGCGAGGTCGAGGTGTCGGACGCGTTCGCCGTGGCGGTGTGGTGCACGACGATGTGCGTGGCCCCGCGGCGCACGACCTCGATCTTGTTCTTCGGAGCGCGCGCCCCCCAGTCGGCGCGCGTGTACACCTTGGGTCGCGTGGACGCGGAGGCCCGGTCCGCGACGGGGAACCCGGTGATCCCGCCGAGGAGCACTCCCCCGGCGGCGAGGGCGGTCCCCCGCAGAACGGTCCTGCGGTCCACCCGTGTGTGTCGGCCCGGCTCGTCTCTTCTTTCCACGGTCATGGCTCTGCGTCCTCTCCGTGCTGGGTGGTGCAACGTACGACACCAACACAGAGAACACGATAGATTACAAAGAGTAATCAAAGGGTTGTCTGTCGGCCAGGCGTGTCAGGAGAACCGCGCGAGGACGCGGTCCGCCTCCGGGAGGTCGGGCCTCGGGGGAAGCGCCGGGGGTGCGACGCAGACCTCGGGAGAGCACGGAGAAACAGCGGGGCCCCGCCTCCCGGAAGGGAGACGGGGCCCGACGTGCACGGCGTCGGTCAGGAACCGACGACGTCCAGCTTGATCGTCGCGGAGACCTCGGGGTGCAGGCGGACCTGGACCTTGTGGCTTCCGACGGCCTTGATCGGGTTCTTGATCTCGATCCGGCGCTTGTCCAGGTCGGGACCACCGGTCGCCTTGACGGCGTCGGCGATGTCCGCGGGCGTGACCGAACCGAACAGGCGGCCACCCTCGCCGGCGCGCTGCTTGAGGCGCACGGTGAGCGCGTTGACGCGGCCAGCGACCTGCTGGGCCTCGTCGAGCGTGCGGATGTCACGCGCGGAGCGCGCGCGCTGGATCAGGTCGATCTGCTTCTGACCGCCGCGCGTCCACCGGATGGCGAACCCGCGGGGCAGCAGGTAGTTGCGACCGTAGCCGTTCTTCACCTCGACGACATCGCCGGGGGCTCCGAGACCGTTGACCTCGTGGGTCAAAATCAGCTTCACGACAAAAACCTCCCTCGGATATCGCCGTTAGCGGGCGGTGCTGGTGTAGGGCAGCAGGGCCACCTCGCGCGCGTTCTTGATCGCGGTCGCGACGTCGCGCTGGTGCTGGGTGCAGTTACCCGTGACGCGGCGGGCGCGGATCTTGCCGCGCTCGGAGATGAACTTGCGGAGAAGCGTGGTGTCCTTGTAGTCGATGTAGGACTGCTTCTCCTGGCAGAAGAGGCAAACCTTCTTCTTGGGCTTGCGCGCTGCCGGCTTAGCCATCGTGGTGCTCCTTCGCAAGAGCCCCGGGGTCCTCCCGGGGATGGTCTGGTGTGGAAAGGGTCTGGCGCCTCGGGGCGCCGGACGGGGTACTCGCCGCGGTTAGAACGGGGGCTCGTCGGAGAAGCCCCCGCCTCCGCCGCCGAATCCGCCGCCGCCACCGCCGCCGTTGGTCGCCCACGGGTCGTCGGCCGGGGGACCGCTGCGGCCTCCGCCGCCCTGCGACCCGCCGAAACCGCCGCCCTGGTTCCCGTAGCCGCCGCCCTGGGGCTGGCCGCCACCGAAACCGCCGCCGCCACCGCCGCCGAAGCCGCCTCCGCCGCCGCCCTGGCGCTGCGACTTGGTCACCTTGGCGGTGGCGCTGCGCAGGGCCGGGCCGACCTCGTCGACGTCGATCTCGAAGACGGTCCGCTTCTCACCCTCGCGGGTCTCGTACGAGCGCTGCTTCAGCCGGCCCTGCACGATGACGCGCATGCCGCGCTGAAGGCTCTCGGCCACGTTCTCCGCGTACTGCCGCCAGACGGTGCAGGTGAGGAACATGGACTCGCCGTCCTTCCACTCCCCCGACGCGCGGTCGAAGGTGCGGGGCGTCGAGGCCACACGGAAGTTGGCGACCGCGGCTCCACTGGGAGTGAAGCGCAGTTCAGGGTCGTCGACCAGGTTGCCGACGAGCGTGATCTGGGTTTCGCCTGCCATGGATGGGCTCCGGTTCGAGGTAGTCGGATCAGGCGGTTTCGCCTGTTCCCCCGATCATCCGCGCGACCACCGACATAACAGACGGGGCCGGGGGTTGGATCGGGGCGGGGGACGGCGGCGGTGCGCCGCCTAGTGGACCTCGGGGCGGAGCACCTTGGTGCGGAGCACGGCCTCGGCGATACCGAGCTGGCGGTCCAGCTCCTTGACCGTGGCGGGCTCGGCGGTGAGGTCGATCACCGCGTAGATGCCCTCGGCGTTCTTGTCGATGTCGTAGGCGAGACGGCGCTTGCCCCAGATGTCGACCTTCTCCACCGAGCCGCCGTCGTTGCGGACGACACCCAGGAAGTTCTCCAGCGACGGGGCGACGGTGCGCTCGTCGAGGTTGGGGTCGAGGATGATCATGAGTTCGTAACGACGCATAGGCGTACGTTCCTCCTCTGGACTGTCGCGGCCATGGAATCTCCATAGCAGGAGGGCAGGAGTCCGGGACGGGTTCCGCGCCGCGGGGGCGGGCGTCGCGCGGACTCTGAGCCATACGGGACCCAAGATTACCAGCAGCCGCACACCTTCCGGTGCGGCCTGTGGACGGAGCCCGGGCACACGCGGAGGGGGCCGGTGCGCTCCACGCGCACCGGCCCCCTCTCCCCTCAGGGACCGGGTCAGTCGTCCCGGCCGAGGATCACCAACCTGCCGGGTTCACCGCTGGTGTTGGTCGTCCTCCCGAAGATCCCGCCGCCCTGCTCCCCGCCGTCCTGCTCGGGGTCGGAGGCCTCACCGCTGGGGTCGGTGTCCTCACAGGCGGGCTGTCCCCAGCCACCGCACTCCTCCTGGCCCCCCGAGCCGGGGCTCTCCGGGCAGTCCCGGCCCCACCCGGGCTCACAGGGCTCCTCGGTCTGCTGGCCCTGGCACTCCGGGGAGTCCGGCATGGACGGGTCGCACTCCCCCGGGCTCTCACTCGGGGACTCCTCCACCGAGGGCTCGTCGCTCGGCTCCTCGCTCTCCTCGGCGCTCGGGGACGGCGTGGGCACGAAGCTCTGTTCCGTACCGACGTAGGCGGGCGGCGGGAACTGCGCCGGTTCGACGCCCTCCATGGCGGTCGTCATGAACTCGCGCCACACGTTGGCCGAGGTGGTGCCACCGAAGATCTCGCCCGCGGTCTGGCCGTCGAACTCCAGGGCCTGGTTGGCGTCCGCGCGGCTCAGGCCCACCGCGGCGACCAGCTGCGGCGTGTACCCCACGAACCACGCGGAGACCGCGTCGCTGGAGGTACCGGTCTTGCCCGCGACGGGGCGCCCGTCGGGCAGCGCCGCCTGGTCGCCACCGCCGCCGGGCTCGACGACCTGGGTCATGGCGTAGGTGACGTCGGCCGCGACGCCCGCGGTGACCACCTGCTCACCGTTCTCCAGCAGTTCGGCGTCGTTGGGCGGGATGACCGTGCCGTCCGAGGTGCGCAGCTCGGTGACCATGTGCGCCGGGCGGTGCACCCCCCCGGCGGCGAAGGTGGAGTAGCCCTCGGCCTGGTCCAGCGCGCTCACCTGGTGGGTGCCCAGCGCGATGAGCGGCCCCTGGGCCGAGGTCGTGGTCTGCTCCTCGGCCACACCGGCCTGGACCGCGAGCTGGTCCACCGCGGCCGGGGTCATCTGCACCGCCAGCTCGACGAAGGGGGTGTTGATCGACTGGGCGGTGGACTGGATCAGGTTGACCGGTCCCCAGCTCCTGCCGCTCGCGTTGATGACCTCGCTCTGCAGCCCCGGGAACTCCTGGGGGGAGTCGCCGTCGAACGTGCTGTTGAGGCTGATGCCGTTCTCCAGCGCGGTGGCGAGCACGTAGGGCTTGTAGGACGAGCCCGCCTGCGTCCGGTGGGTCAGCGAGTTGTTGACGTCCTCGACCACGTTGTCGCCCCCGTGGAAGGCGACGATCCGCCCCGTGGCGGGATCGACCGCGGTCAGGCCCATCATCGTGTCCTCAGGGGTGTTCGGCAGGACGTCGAAGGAGCTGCGCGCGGCGTCCATGAGCGCGGGGTCCAGCGAGGTCTGCACGACGAAGCCCTGGGTGGCGATGTCCTGGGCGGTGATGTTCTGCTCGGAGTAGCGCTCCTCGATCTCCTGGACGACCGCCTGGCGGACGTAGTCGAACTTGGGGTCGTACTCCTGCTCCTCCTCGCCCTCCTCCGTGCCGTACGGAACGAGCTCGGGGATCTCCAGGGCCTCGGCCTCAGCCCGGGGCAGGCCGAGATCGGGGTCCTCCTCGTGCATGAGCGCCAGCTGGTTCTGCACGTAGGGCCAGCGCTCCTCGTTGAGGTAGGTCCTGGTCCAGTCGCCCATCTCGCCCTGGAAGTTGCTGGGCATCTGGATGATGATGCCCAGGAAGGCGCCCTCGGCGTCGGTCAGCTCGTCCAGGTCCTTGCCGAAGTAGGACTGGGCGGCCATCTGGATGCCCATGGAGTTGCGGCCGAAGTAGATGGTGTTGAGGTAGGTCGAGAGGATCTCGTCCTTCTCCATCTGCTGGTTGAGCTTGATGGAGATGAAGATCTCGCGGATCTTGCGGATGTACTGGTTCTCGATCTCCAGGTCGCTGTAGTAGTTCCGCGCCATCTGCTGGGTGATGGTGGAACCGCCGCCGGCCTCACCGCCGGAGAGGAGGGCGCGCCCGATGCCGGAGATGCTGATGCCGGGGTCGGTGTAGAAGGTGCGCTGCTCGGCGGCGAGCACGCCGTTGATGACCGTCTGCGGGATGTCCTCGCTCTGGACCTCGACCCGCCTGACCTCGCCCGTGGTGACCGCGACCTCGGGCTCGGCGTCGCCCTCCGGGGCCCACATGATCTGGGTGGCGGACAGGTCGGCGTCCGACTTGGCCTCCAGCTCGTTCACGTTGGGGGCCATGGCGTACAGGACCGCGAAGGCGGCCACGCCGCCGATGATCATCAGGCCGAAGACGGCCAGGGCGGGTTTCCAGGCCTTGGACAGGAAGCGCTTGAACCAGGGGCGGTCGTCCGGCTCCTCGTCGCGGGAGCGGCGTCTGCCGCCTCCCCCGCCTCCCCGGCCGCCGCCGGCGGCGCGGGAGCCGCGGCCCGGGGCGCGCCGCCCCTCGGAGCGGGCGGCGTTCTCGCGGTCGCGGCCGCGGTCGCGGGGGTCGCGCGGCCCGGAACCGGCCGCCCTGCGGCGGCCGCGGGGGTCCTCGTCCGGGCGGCGGCGCTGTCCCTCGGGACGGCGCGGACGCTCGCCCTCGGCACGGCGGCCGGAACGCTCGCCGTCCTGGGGCCGTCGGGGGCGCTCGCCCTCGGGGCGGCGGCGGGGGCGGTCGTCGTCCGCGGGGGCGCGGCGCTGTCCCTCGGGGCGACGGGGGCGGTCGCCCTCGGACCGGCGTCGGCCCTCGGACCGGGCCTCCTGCTCCGGGGGGCGTCGGCGGCGCGGGCGCTCGGGCCCGGCGTCGTCTCCCCAGAAGCCGTCACCGGCGTCCGGACGGCGGCGGCCTCCGGAGGGTTCGTCCCGGGGCGGGCCGTCGGCCCGGCGCCGTCCGCCGCCGCCGCGCGAGCCGTCGGCCGGGCCGTCGGCCCGGCGACGGTCGCCATCGGCGTTCCGTCGTCGTTCGGTACTCACGTGGTCCTCGATTGCCTCTCACGGCCGGTCGGCCTGACGATTCCTTGGTGGAAACGGGGGGACGGTCCCCCTGGGGGATCGGTGATCCGCGACCTGTTTCTCGCGACGACTGCGTGGACCGGACCGGCGTGGCCGTGTCCAACGCTGTGCCTGTCGTTCAAGGCTTGATAAAGGACGCCTGAAGGCGCGCGGGGGTTTTCACACAGGTCGCGAAGACGTAAGCCGCTTCTTCCTCCTGGTCGTTGGCCTGCGGGAGCGACAGCCCTCGGTGCTCGGTGCCTACGGAAACGCCGCCGCGGCAGGGGCTGGGTCCGGGGGCTCTACCGGCTACGCACGCAAATCACAGGTCACGTTAGAGCGATCGAACGGTATAGCACAACCCACGCGCGAGGTTATCGCGCGTCTTGGGACACCTGGTCATGTTTCGCCGGGAACCGCCCGTCGTGCCAGTTCAGAGCGGGCAAACCGAACGCCGACAGGTCGGCCGGCCGAAGACCCGCCCGTGAGGTGTTCGGTGTCGGCGCTGGTAGGGATGGGTGTGTGAGATTTTCCCCGCAGGATTCCGAGGGTTCACGGACGGCGTTCGACGTCCGGACGCACGCGCGCGGACACGTGTCACAGGTCTGGCAGGCGGGCCCGCAGGTGGGCGGGGATAGAGTCAGAACTGAACAAAACAGCCAGACATGCATGTTCCCCCTGCGGTTCCCGGTCGCGGGACGCGAACCGTGCCCTGGCCGTCCGCCGAGGACGGCACGGAGGGCACGGGGGCCGCGCGCCGGACACCGCCCGTCGAGGGCGGTGCAGGTCGGCGGGTGGGAACAGAAACGCCGTGTGCGCTGCTGACCACATACGGGAAACGAACGCGTGGCGACGGGACCCGGAACCGCCGTCGGCGCGGTCCCGTCGTCGTGCGCCGTGGAATCCATGTTCGCGAAGAAGAAGGAGCAAGGACCAATGGGTTCGGTACGTGTAGCCGTCGTGGGCGTCGGCAACTGTGCGGCGTCGCTCGTCCAGGGCGTGCACTACTACAAGGACGCCAACCCCGAGTCCCGGGTACCAGGCCTGATGCACGTGCAGTTCGGCCCGTACCACGTGAGCGACATCGAGTTCGTCGCGGCCTTCGACGTGGACGCCAAGAAGGTCGGCCACGACCTGGCCGACGCCATCACGGCCAGCGAGAACAACACCGTCAAGATCTGCGACGTGCCGCCGACCGGCGTCACCGTCATGCGCGGACCGACCTACGACGGGCTCGGCAAGTACTACCGCGAGGTCATCCAGGAGTCCCCCGAGGACGCGGTGGACGTGGTCGCGGCCCTCAAGGCCAGCAAGGCCGACGTGCTCGTGTCCTACCTCCCGGTGGGCTCGGAGGAGGCCGGCAAGTTCTACGCCCAGTGCGCGATCGACGCGGGCGTGGCCTTCGTCAACGCCCTGCCGGTGTTCATCGCCTCCGACCCCGTGTGGGCCGAGAAGTTCACCAGAGCGGGTGTGCCGATCATCGGCGACGACATCAAGTCGCAGATCGGCGCGACCATCACCCACCGCGTGCTGTCCAAGCTGTTCGAGGACCGCGGCGTGATCGTGGACCGCACGTACCAGCTCAACTTCGGCGGCAACATGGACTTCAAGAACATGTTGGAGCGCGACCGCCTGGAGTCCAAGAAGATCTCCAAGACCCAGTCCGTCACCTCCCAGATCCCGCACGAGCTGAAGGCCGGCTCGGTGCACATCGGCCCGTCGGACCACGTGCCGTGGCTCGACGACCGCAAGTGGGCCTACATCCGCCTGGAGGGGCGCGCGTTCGGCGACGTGCCGCTGAACCTGGAGTACAAGCTGGAGGTCTGGGACTCCCCCAACTCCGCGGGCATCATCATCGACGCGGTCCGCGCCGCCAAGATCGCCAAGGACCGCGGCATGGGCGGCCCGATCCTGGCCCCGTCCTCCTACTTCATGAAGTCCCCGCCCGAGCAGTACAGCGACGCCGAGGCGCACGAGAAGGTCGAGCAGTTCATCTCCTCGGGCCAGCACGGCGGCGCCGACGAGTAGGGAGCGGGACGCTCGTGAGGACGGTCCCGGCGCACGGCCGGGGCCGGCTCCTCCCCGGGGCCGCCCCGGCCCCGGGCACGGCCTACCCTTGGTGCCGTGTCCTTCTTCGGTGATCTGCGCGTGGTCCTGCGGGGGCCCCGGTTCCGCCGCCTGTTCGGCACCCGGCTGGTGGCGCAGTTCTCCGACGGGGTGTACCAGGCCGGGCTGGCGGGCTTCGTCTTCTTCACCCCCGAGCAGCACACCAGCGCGGGCGCCGTCGCCGCGGCCTTCGCGGTGCTGCTCCTTCCGTTCTCGGTGGTGGCGCCGTTCGCCGGGGTCCTGATCGACAGGTGGCCCCGGCGCCAGATCCTGCTGCTGTCCTCCCTGGCCAAGGCGGCGCTCGCTGTGGCGAGCGCGTTCCTGGTGGCGCGGGGCGAGAGCCCGGCCTTCCTCCTCACCGCGCTCCTGGTGCTGAGCGTCAACCGCTTCTTCCTGTCCGGGCTGTCCGCCGGACTGCCCTACGTGGTGGCCCGGGACAAGCTGATGATGGCCAACGCGGTCACACCGACCAGCGGTACCGCGGCGAGCTTCCTGGGCGCGGGGGCGGGCGCCGCGATCGGGCTGCTCGGCGGCGAGGAGGCCCTGGGCACCGGGCTCATCCTGTTCGCGGCCGCGCTCGGCTTCGCCGGGGCGGCGCTGGTCTCCCTCACCCTGGGCCATGACGAACTGGGACCGCACCTGGAGCGGGAGCCGGACGAGGTCGCGGCGGCCGTGCGCAACGTGGTGCGGGGCATGGTCTCGGGGGTGCGCCACCTCTGGGCGCGCCCGGAGGCCCGCGACGCGCTGCTCACGATCGGCGGCCACCGGGTGCTGTTCGGGATCTCCACGCTGCTGACGCTGCTGCTGTACAACAACACCTTCACCGGCGGCGGCGTGGCCGGGCTGGCCGGTTTCTCGGTGGCGATGGGCCTGTCGGGGGCGGGGTTCCTGGTGGGCGCGGTGGCCACGCCGTGGGCGACCGCCCGGATGGACCCGGGGACGTGGATCGCGCTGCAGCTGGCGGCGGCGTCGGCGGTCCTGGTGGTGTTCGGACTGCCCTTCTCGCCCGTGCTCTTCCCCGTGGCCGCGTTCGCGCTGGGCTTCGTCTCCCAGGGGGTCAAGGTCACCGTCGACACGTCGGTTCAGCGACATGTCGACGACGCGTTCCGGGGGCGGGTGTTCTCGGTGTACGACGTGCTGTTCAACGCCACGTTCGTCCTGGGCGCGGCGCTGGCCGCCGCGCTGGTCCCGCCGTCCGGGGTGAGCCCCGCGGTGGTCGTCGCGATGGCCGCGGCCTACCTGGTGATGGGCGCCGCCTGGGTCGTGCGTGGGCACCGCGCCAGCGCCGCCGAGGCGGAGCGCGAGGTCGCGTAGCGCCCTGTCGACCTGGCGACACATCGACACGTCACCATGTCGTCACGTGTTGTAGTGTCCACGGGGAGACTTGTCGACAGCGGGGATGGTCCTCCATGAACACCGGTGACGCACTGTGCGACGCCTCCAGCGCCTTCGGGCCGAGGGGGGTGGTCAAGCGCGTCGGGGCGGTGACCCGGCAGCTGCCCGTCCGCGGCGACCGCCTGCTCGACGTGGGCTGCGGCGACGGCACCTACACGGTCGAACTGGCCGGGGGCTACGTGCGGGTGGACGCGATCGACCTCGAACCCGAGCGGCTCAACGCGTTCGCCGGGCGCATCGCGGGCACGGGGCTGGAGGACCGGATCGGCATCCACAAGATGTCCGCCGACGCGCTGGCCTTCGACGCCAACACCTTCGACCGCGTGACCGCGTTCGAGGTGGTCGAGCACGTCGACGACCTGGAGGGCGCCCTCCGCGAGGTCCGCCGGGTCCTCAAGCCGGGCGGCGCGTTCTCCCTGACCACGCCCAACCGCTGGTTCCCCTTCGAGACCCACGGCGTGCTGTGGGGCGGCCGGCGCCGCTCGGCGCTGACCGCGCCCTTCCTGCCCTGGGTCGGGCCCCTGCACGCGCGCATGTCGGACGCGCGCGCGTTCACCACCCAGCAGATGGGTCGGCTGCTGCGGGGGGCCGGGCTGCGCGTGCGCGCCATCGACTACCTGATGCCGCCGTTCGACCGCCGCACCACGGCGTTGCAGACCCTGTCCGACACCCTGGAGGACACCCCGCTGCGCGTGTTCGGCATGGCCATGGCGGTCACGGCGGTCAAACCGGGCCGCTGACCCTCACAGGTGCTCGGCCGCCCAGGCGCGCAGCTCCTCGGTCGCGGCCTCCCTGCCCATCGGGCCGTTCTCCAGGCGCAGCTCCAGCAGGAAGCGGTACGCGCGCCCGACCACGGGACCCGGCTTGACCCCCAGGATCTCCTGGATCTCGTTGCCGTCCAGGTCCGGGCGGATGCGGTCCAGCTCCTCCTGCTCGGCGAGCAGCTCGATGCGCCGCTCGATGTCGTCGTAGGAGCGCGCCAGCGCCGCCGCCTTGCGCCGGTTGCGGGTGGTGCAGTCGGCGCGGGTGAGGATGTGCAGCCGCTCCAGCTGCGAACCGGCGTCGCGGGCGTACCGGCGGACCGCGGAGTCGGTCCACTCGCCCCTGCCGTAGCCGTGGAACCTCAGGTGCAGTTCGACCAGGGTGCTGACGTCGGACACCACGTCCTTGGGGAAGCGCAGCGCGGTGAGCCTCTTGCGGCTCATCGAGGCGCCCACCACCTCGTGGTGGTGGAAGGTCACCCGCCCCCCGGACTCGAAGGCGCGCGTCTTGGGCTTGCCGACGTCGTGCAGCAGCGCGGCCAGGCGCAGCACCAGGTCGGGCTCGTGTCCCCGCTTCTGCTCCAGCTCGATCGCCTGGTCCAGGACGGTGAGCGAGTGCTCGTAGACGTCCTTGTGCCGGTGGTGCTCGTCGATCTCCAGGCGCAGCTTGGGGATCTCCGGAAGCACGTACCGGGCGATGCCCAGGTCCACCATGAGCTCGATGCCGCGGTGCGGGTCGGGGCTGAGCATGAGCTTGGTCAGCTCGTCGCGGACGCGCTCGGCGGAGACGATGGAGAGCCGGTCGGCCATGTCCCGGGCGGCCTCGGCCACCTCGGGCGCCAGGGTGAAGCCGAGCTGGGCGGCGAAGCGGACCGCGCGCATGATGCGCAGCGGGTCGTCGCTGAAGGAGTCCTCGGGCCTGCCGGGGGTGCGCAGCACCTTGGCCCGCAGGTCGGCCAGACCGCCGAACGGGTCGACGAACTCCAGGCCGGGCAGGCGCACCGCCATGGCGTTGACGGTGAAGTCGCGGCGCAGCAGGTCGTCGTGGATGTCGGTGCCGTAGGCCACCTCGGGCTTGCGGGACTTGGGCGAGTAGGACTCGCTGCGGTAGGTGGTGACCTCCAGCTGGAGGCCCTTCTTGCGCAGGCCCACGGTGCCGAAGTCGATGCCGACGGTCCACACGGAGTCGGCCCAGCCGTCCACGAGCTCCAGGATGCGCTGGGGCACCGCGTCCGTGGTCAGGTCCACGTCGTTGGCCGGCCTGCCCAGGAGGGCGTCGCGCACCGGCCCGCCGACGAGGGCGAGCTGCTGGCCGTGCGCGGCGAAGCGCTCGCCGAGTTCCTCCGAGACGGTCGGGAAGGAGTCCGCCAACGCCGTGACCGCGGCACGCTGCGCACCGGTCAGCGCACCCGCACCGGTCGCGTCCCCGGCGTCCGGCTGCTGGGCGGTGTCGTTCTCCCGCGAAAACTCTGTGTTCGGCACACCACGAGACTAGGCGGCGCCCGAAGCAAACCGCGAATCGTCCCCACCCCCGGTACCGGGCCGTACACGGATCGGCGTCCGCCGCGGCGGACGCCGCCGTCCGGCGGGGAACCAGGTTTCCCCCACACGCCGCGCGGCGGGCGCGACCCGACTCCACGCACGGGGAAGGCGGTATCTTCGAGGGAAGTGGTAGGACGCCCCGGTTGCCCCGCGTCCGCCCGACCCGCGTACGCCGTGTGCGCCGTGCGGGTACTTCCGACCGTCCCCCCGCACCGCGTCACCGGCGGGACGGCCACCTGGACCCGAGTCAGGAAACCGGTCAAGCGTTGCGTCGATTTGTCTCCGCGACGGTGGTCATGGCCTTCACCACCGCGCTGCTTCCGATACCGGCCACGTCCGCGAACGCGGAGCAGACGGCCGATCCCCTCGTCGTCGAGCGCGTCACACCGGACGCGGCCGACGAGGACAGCACCCTGCGGGTCACCGGCGAGGTGACCAACACCACCTCCGAGGACCTGACCGACGTCAGCGTGCGGCTCAGCTACTCGCGGCACCCCTTCAGCGACCGCGGCGAGCTGGACGAGTTCGCCTCGGGAGAGGGCTGGCAGCCCGACGCGCCGGGGCCCGACGAGGAGGTCACCGCGGAACTGGCCCCCGAGGCCAGCGCCGAGTACTCCCTGAGCGTGCCGGTCGAGGACCTCGACCTGGACTCCTACGGCGTCTACCCGCTGGTCGTCGAGGCCGTGGACGGGGGCGGCCGGGTCATCGGCTCCCAGTACACCTTCCTCCCCTACACGGGCGGGGAGGACGTCCCCTCCGTCGACATCGCCTGGGTGTGGCCGCTGATGGCGTCGCCCCAGCGCGCGGACGAGGACACCTTCCTCGACGACGACCTGCACTCGTCGGTCGCCGCCGACGGCCGCCTGGGCCGCCTGCTGGCCGCGGGGGCGCAGGCGCCGGTGTCCTTCGAGGCCGGGGAGGAGGACCTGGTCGAGCTGCTGGGCCTGAACGAGGAGTCCGAGGGGCCCTCGGAGGGCACGGCCACCGCGGAGGAGACCGCGGAGGCCCTCCCCACCGAGGAGGCCACCGGCGAGGGCGCGGAGAACGCGGAGGACGGGGAAGAGTCCGCCGAGGAGGTCACCGAGCGCGCCGAGGGGGTCCCGGTCACCTGGGCCGTGGACCCCGGCACGCTCGACGACATCCTGCGCATGGCCTCCTCAGGGCACGCGGTCGTGGAGGACCCCCTCGCGGTGCCCGCCGAGTCCGAGCCGGTGCGGCACGAGGTCGAGGCCAGCGAGGCGGCCCAGGTGTGGCTGCGCGAGGCCCGCCGCGTGCTGGCCGCCGACCACGTCGTGGCCACCCCCTACGCCCGGGCCGACCTGGCCGCCCTGCTGCGGCACGACATGGGCTCCGACGCCGAGGCGGCCCTGAGGGTCGGCCAGGAGGCTGTCCTGCGGGCGCTGGAGACGGAGGCCGACGAGGCCTTCGCCCTGCCCCCCGGCGGCCTGATGGACCGGGGCGTCCACCAGCTGCTCGCCTCCCACGGCGCGACCCGCTTCCTGCTCGACGAGAGGGCCCTGCCCGCCGTGTCCTGGCTGTCCGCGACCCCCACCGCGCAGGCCCCGCTGCCCCCGCCGGAGGAGGAGGCGTCCGAGGAGCCGTTCGCCCTGGTCGCCGACCAGGGCATCACCGACGTGCTGTCCATGCCCACCGGGAAGCCGGGCCAGTCCGAGCTCGCGCTCCAGCGCTTCGCCGCGGAGACGGCGATGATCGCGGGCGAGAACGCCGGGGGCGGCCGGGTGGTCGTCGCCTCACCGGAGCCGGACTGGAACCCCGACGCCGAGTTCGCCCGGGGCGTGCTGGCCGCCTCCGAGGACCTGCCGTGGCTGACCCCCCGCGGCCTGGACGGGGTCGAGCCGCCCGACGCCGGTGAGCGCGAGCGGACCCGCCGGTCCCTGACTTACCCCGACAGCGCCTACGGGGAGGAGCTCAGCTCCACCTACCTGGAGCTGATCGAGGACGTGAGCCGGGACGTGCGCCTGTTCAACAGCGTCCTGGTCGGCGACAGAGACCCGCTCCGCCCGGCGCTGCTGCGCCTGGAGTCGGTGTACTGGCGGGAGGAGGAGGCCATGGCCGGCGCCACCCGCTCCCTGGTCGCCCAGGACGTGCAGGCCCGCATGAACGACGTGCGGGTCATCCCCGGCGAGCCGGTCACCCTGGCCAGCCGGACCGGCACCACCGGCGTCCTGGTCGCCAACGACCTGGAGGACGAGACCGTCTTCGTGAACCTGTCGGTCTTCTCCGAGAACTCCGACCGCCTGAGCGTCGGCGAGTACAACCACTCCTTCGAGCTGGGGCCGGGCACCAGGACCACGGTGTACATCCCGCTGTCGGCCCGGGTCAACGGCCGCACGGTCCTCAACGTGGGGCTGCAGAACTCCGAGGGCGAGCCGATCAGCAGCCAGGACGTCGAGATCCCGGTGAACGCCACCGGTCTGGGCACCCAGGCGCTGGCCATCAGCGGTATCGGCCTGCTGATCCTCGTCGCGGCCCTGGCCCCGCGCGCGCTGCGCAAGTGGGTCCGCAGCAAGGCCGCCGCGGCCGCCTCCGAAACCTCCGGGGCCGCCCAGTCGCCCGAGGCCGCGGAGGCCTCCGGGACCGCCGCCGGGACGGACCGGGACGGCGCGAACACCGAGGACTCCGCGGGCGTCCCACACTCCGGGGGAACGCCCTCCGAGGACCCGTCCGGGAGCACTGCCTCCGCGACGGACCGCGACACCGCCTCCGACACCTCCGGGGACCCCTCCTCCGCGCAGGACGCCTCCCCCGCCGGGGAGGCCGCCCCGGGCGGGGACGCGGACGGAGCCGAGGACACCGAGCGGCCGGAGGACCCCTCCGGCCACGAGAAAGCCGACTCCCCAGCCGCGGCGGGCAGCGCGGAGCGGGACCGCGACGGCACGGGCACGTGACCCAGCGGTTCCGGAGAGGGTGACATGGCTCCCTACCGACAGGACGCCATGTCGACACACCCGCACGTCTCCATGTCGGCGCACGCGGCCCGCACCCGCGTGGCCGACCCGCGGACGCCGGACCACGGCGCCGCGGCCGGACATTCCCCAGTCGGACGAAAGGAAGCCTGATCCACGGTGGTCACCGACTCTTCGAACGGCGGCGGGAAGCACCGCCGACGCCCCCAGCCGCAAGCCCCGCTCCCGAGCGCGGTCCGTCACGAGAGCGGCCCCGCGCCCACCTTCGAGGAGGGTGAGCTTCCGGGTCCCGTCACCGACTCCGCCCCCGGGCACGGGTCCGGAGGGGACTCCGGCGGCGGCTCCGACCAGGGCGGGGACGCCGGGTCGGGCGGCGGCGGCATGATGCGCTCCAGCGCCATCATGGCCGTGGGCACCCTGGCCTCCCGGATCACCGGCTTCGCCCGCACCATCGTGCTCGGCGCCGCCATCGGCACCCACCTGCTCGGTGACGCCTACCACACGGCGCACACGATCCCCTTCATCCTCAACGACCTGCTCATCGGCGGGCTGATGGCCAGCGTCATCATCCCGTTCCTGGTCAAGCGGCGTAAGCGCGACGCGGACGGCGGCAAGGCCACCGAGGACCGGCTGTTCACCACCACGCTGCTGGCGCTGCTGCTGCTCACCGCGGTCGCGATCGCGGCCGCCGAGCTCCTCATCTGGCTCTACGGCTCCCGGTTCACGCCGGTCCAGTTCGACGCCTCGGTCTACCTCGCGCGGTACCTGCTGGCGCAGATCTTCTTCGTGGGCATGAGCGGCCTGCTGAGCGCCATGCTCAACACCCGCAACCGGTTCGGCGCGGCCGTGTGGGCCCCGGTGCTGAACAACCTCGTCATCATGAGCGTGGCGGCCGTGTTCCTGTGGGTGGCCGGTCCGGGCCGCACCCCCGAGACCGTCACCGACGGCCAGCTGACCCTGCTGGGCGCGGGCACCGCGGCCGGCATGGCGCTCCAGGCCGTCGTGCTGTTCGTGGCCCTGTCCCGCACCGGCTACCGCTGGCGGCCCCGCCTGGACCTGCGCGGCTCCGGGCTCGGCGACGCCGTGCGCACCGCCGGGTGGATGATGCTCTACACCCTGCTCACCCAGGCCGGGCTGTGGATCACCACCAACATCGCCAACGCCGCGAACGTGGCGAGCATCAGGGAGGGCCTGGACGTCGGCGCGGGCATCAGCGCCTACAACCTGGCGTACCAGCTCTTCCAGCTGCCGTACGCGATCATCGCGGTCTCCCTCATCACCGTGCTGCTGCCCCGGATGAGCGCCCACGCCGACGACCACGACTGGGACGCCGTCCGCGCGGACTTCTCCCGCACCCTGCGCGTCTCCGCGTTCGTGCTGGTGCCGACCGCCTTCGCGGTGGCGATGTTCGCCGAGCCGCTGTCCGTCCTGGCCTTCGCGCGCGGGTCCATCTCGGTGGACGACGCGGAGAGCATCGGCCAGATCCTCGCGGTCATGTCGCTGGGGCTGGTGCCCTTCACCGTGTTCCAGCTCATGCTGCGCGTGTTCTTCGCCATGGGCGACACCCGCACCCCCGCGATGCTCGGCCTCGCCAACCTGGCCGTGCACAGCGCCCTGGCGCTGACGTCCTACCTGGTGCTTCCGCCGAACCTGGTGGTCGTGGGCGTGGCCGCGGGCTTCATGATCTCGTTCCTGTCCGGGCTGACCATCGCCGGAATCGTGCTGAGCCGGCGCATCGGGGGGCTTGACGGCAAGCACGTCATTGGCACATTGTTGCGCCTGCACCTGGCCGCCGTCCCGAGCATCGCGGCCGGCCTCGGTGTGCTCTGGGCCTTCGACACCTACGTCGGCCCCGGCCTGGCCACCTACATCGGCGCCCCGGCCGCCGGATGCGTCCTGGGCGCGCTGCTCTTCCTGGGATGCGCGCGGCTGCTGCGCGTCCCGGAGCTGACCGGTGCCGTGGAACTGATCCGCGCCCGGCTGCGTCGTTGATGCCGTGACCCCCCTCCCCCGGCTCTGCCCCGCCGAGGCCCCGAAGCCGCCCGAACGAGAGTGAAGGACAGCACGACGGTGTCCAGCGAGCTGCCGCAGCGGACGTCCCCCGGGGACGCCGAGCCGCCCGACGGGAACAGAACCCCTCGGCGGCCCGCCATGGTGATGCCGGAGGACGTGCTCGACACCTACGAGCGCGAGGAGCCGGGCACCGAGCCCGAGACCGGACTGCACACGCTCCGGGATCCGAGCGACATCGGTGACGTGGGCACCGCCGACCGCATGGAGGACGGCGACGAGATCGGCGGCACCTCCCACACGGCGCCGGGCAACCTCGCCCGGTCGAGCGCGATCATGGCGCTGGGCACCATCGTCTCCCGTGTCACGGGGTTCGTGCGCACCATCATCCTGGCGGCGGCGATCGGCACCCAGCTGCTGGGCGACGCCTACCAGACGGCGGGCATGGTCCCGTACATGGTCTACGACCTGCTCATCGGCGGGTTGCTGGCCAGCGTGTTCGTGCCGTTCCTGGTCAAGCGGCGCAAGCTGGACGCCGACGGGGGCAACGGCGTCGAGCAGCGCCTGGTCACCCTGATGCTGCTGGTGCTGTTCGCCCTCACACTGGTGTCGGTGCTGGTCGCGGAGTGGTTCATCCGCATCTACGCGGGCGGGTTCTCCGGCGCCCAGTACGAGGTCTCGGTCGTCCTGGCCCGGTACCTGGTCACGCAGATCTTCTTCATCGGCGCCAGCGGGCTGGCCAGCGCGATGCTCAACGCGCGCAACAGGTTCGGCGCGCCCATGTGGGCGCCGGTGCTGAACAACGTGGTCATCATCGGCGTCTGCGTGTGGTTCCTGAACCTGGCCGGTCCGGGGCGCACCCCCGAGACCGTCACCGACGGCCAGCTGATGCTGCTGGGTCTGGGCACCGCCCTGGGGCAGGTGGTCCAGGCCGCCGTCCTGGTGTGGGCGCTGGCCGCGGCGGGCTTCCGCTGGCGCCCGCGCCTGGACCTGCGGGGCTCGGGCCTGGGCGAGGCGGCCGGAGCCGCCTCGTGGATGATGCTCTACATCGTCGTCGCGCAGGTGGGGGCGCTGGTCTCCACCAACGTGGCCACCCGCGCGGGCGCCCTGGCCGCCGACGCGGGCTTCGAGTCCGGCGCGGGCATCGCGGCGTACAAGTTCGCGTCGATGCTCTTCCAGCTCCCGTACGCGGTCATCGCCGTCTCGGTGATCACCGCGCTGCTGCCCAGGATGAGCGAGCACGTGGCCGCGGGCCGCAAGGACCAGGTGCGCAGCGACTTCTCACGCGGCTTCCGGCTGTCCTCGGTGCTGATCGCACCGCTCTCGGTCGCGATGATCGTGTTCGCGATCCCGTTCTGCGTGCTGATCTACGCGCAGGGCAGCACGAGTGCCGAGGACGCGGCCGCCATCGGGCGCATCCTCATGGTCTTCTGCGTGATGCTGATCCCGTTCACGCTCTTCCAGCTCCAGATGCGCGTGTTCTACGCTCTGGGCGACACCCGGACCCCGGCCCTGGTGTCGATCCCCTCCGAGATCGCCCACGCGACCACGGCGATCGGCCTGCTGTTCCTCGTCGAACCGCAGCACGTCGTGGTGTGGCTTCCCGTACCGTACGGCCTGTACTACGTCGTCGGTTCCGTCATCATGTGGTGCGTGCTGCACCGGCGGCTCAACGGCCTGGACGGGCGCCGGACCGCGGCCACGCTGTTCCGGCTGCACCTGGCCGCCGTCCCGTCCGCGGCCTTCGGGGTGGCGATGATCTACCTCTTCCGGGGCCTGCCGGGCGAGGTCTGGCCGGGTCTGGCGGCGATGGCGGCGGGAGGCGCCGTCGGAGCCGTGCTGTTCGTGGTGACCGCAAAGCTCCTCAAAGTGACAGAAGTCACATCCTTCCTCGATTTGCTCAAAACCCGGTTGCGACGCCGCTGATCACCAGGAATAGCTGAGATTGAGCGGACCCGCTCCGTTACGCACCGGAAGGTGGCCGAGTATCCGTTGTCCTCCGAAGATGCTGTTCACGCGTCCTAGCATGGACAGGCATCGCTTTACCGCTACCGCATTGTTCAACCGAACTGCCCGAAGGGAGGCTGGGGACAGCAGGCAGGGCCGACGGACCCCTCGCGCGCACCCCGTACCGCTCCGGTCCGCAGACGGCCAGGGAGCGCGGACGCACGCGAAACCACGGCACTGGCACCCGTCACTCCCATCATGAGCACCTTCCTCATCGAACCCGGGGCGAAGCTGGCCAACCGCTACCGCCTGGACCAAGTGGTGAGCGAGACCGGCGGCGCCACACGCTGGAAGGCCACCGACGAGACGCTCGCGCGTCCCGTGGCGGTGTGGACCTTCGCCGAGGGCTTCCCGCGCACCTCCGAGGTCGTGCGCGCCGCCCGGGCCACGAGCCGCATCCCCGACGCCCGCGTCACGCAGGTCTTCGACGCCGACGACTCCTCCCCCGTCCCCTACGTGGTCGAGGAGTGGGTCATCGGCTCCTCCCTGGCCGACCTCCTCTCTCAGGGCCCCATGGAGCCCGAGCGCGCCGCCGGGCTGGTCGCCGAGGCCGCCGAGGCGATCGCCGCCGCGCACGCCGGAGGCCTCCACCACCTGTGCCTGACCCCGAGCAAGCTCATGTGGAGCAGCGGCGGCGCGGTCAAGGTGACCGGCATCGGTGTGGACGCCGCCCTGCTGGGCGCCGGCAACCCCGACCCCGCGGCCACCGACGCCCAGGGGCTGGGCAACCTGCTCTACGCGGCGCTCACCGGGCACTGGCCCGGCGGCCCGCAGAGCGGCCTGCCCGCCGCTCCCGAGGGCCCCGCGGGCCCCTACCCTCCCCACCACATCCGCCAGGGCGTCACCGAACCCCTGGGCACCATCACCACGCGCGCCGCCCTGCCGCAGCTCGCGGGACAGCTGGTGCCCGGACCGCCCATCACCTCGCCGGCCGACTTCTGCGCGGCCATGGCCGAGGTGCCCCGGCTCATCCCCCTGCCCGTCACCCAGGCCGAGTCGGCCCCGCCCGTGCCCGGGACCTCCCGGCGCACCGGCGAGTTCGACAGCACCGGCCCGCGCCGCGGCCCGCGCGGTACCCGCGGCGGGGCCGCGGGCGCACGGGACGACCAGGAGGCGCGCCACGGTTCCGTCGGACGGACGGGATCCGCCTCGCGGGGCGGCGCCTCCGTCCGGGGCGGCTCCGAGGTGCGCGAGCGGCCGGGTCCCTCCCGGATGGAGCAGCGGACCGCGCGCACGCAGCCCTCGCTCCGCAAGATCCTGATCGGCGTGGCGGCCCTCGTGCTGTTCGCCGGTGTGGTCGTCGGCGCCTGGACGGTCGGGACGATGTTCAGCGCGGGCGGGGGCGAGGAGGCCCCGTCCGAGGGCGGCGGCGACCAGGCGGCGGACGGCGGCGGGGAGGTGGAGCTGAGCCCGCTGGAGATCCAGGGGTCACGCGGTCTCAACCCGCACGGCAACACCGACGAGCACTCGGACAAGGCGGGTCGCGCCCACGACGGGGACACCTCCACGGAGTGGAACACCCAGGGCTACAGGGACCCGCTCAGCGCCATCAAGCCCGGCGTCGGCCTCCAGCTCGACCTCGGCGCCGTCCACGAGGTCCACGAGGTCGACCTCAACCTCGGCGGCAGCGGCTACGAGTTCCAGATCCTGGCGGGTGAGACCGACTCGGACAGCGAGGACGGCTACGAGGTCGTCGGTTCGGGCCAGGGCGGCTCCCAGGTCGTCACCCTGGACGAACCTGTCGAGGCCCGCTACGTCGTGGTCTGGTTCACCGAGCTGGCCGGGTCCGGCGAGTGGAGGGGGACGGTCTACGAGGCCGAGGTACGGGGCGTCGAGTAGCGGGGTACGTGATCGGGTACTGATGGACGCGGTCCAGGAGCTTCCTGACCGGGAGCTGTTGACGAGGCACGCTCAGGGCGACGACCAGGCCTTCGCGGTCCTGGTGCGTCGGCACCGCGAGCGCCTTTGGGCTGTCGCCGTGCGCATGATGGGCGACCGCGAGGAGGCCTCCGACGCCCTCCAGGACGCGTTCCTGTCCGCGTTCCGCGCCGCCGACCGCTTCCGCGGCGAGGCGCAGGTGAGCACGTGGCTGCACCGGATCGTGGTGAACGCCTGCCACGACCGGCTGCGCCGCCGCAAGGTGCGCCCGGCCACCCCGACCGAGGACGAGACCCTGGACCTCATGTCCAACGAGCGGCTCGGCCGCTCGGGAGGGGGGCCGGACCACGCCTCGCAGACCGAGACGCGCCTGGACGTCAACGCCGCGCTGGACCTGCTCCCGCTGGACCAGCGCATGGCGCTGACCCTCGTGGACATGCTCGGCTACCGGGTGGAGGAGGCCGCGCGGATCCTCGACGTGGCGACGGGGACGGTCAAGAGCAGGTGTGCGCGAGGTCGCGCCAGACTTCTCCCGACGCTGGCCCATCTGAGGAACCCTCGACAGGCCGGAGACGTCACAACTGGGAGAGGAGGTGCCAACCCATCGTGACGTCCCATCCAGACGTGGAGGCACTCGCCTTCTTCGCCGAGGAGCTCCTGGAGCCCGACGAGGAACGCACCGTCGCAGCCCACATAGACACCTGCGCGACCTGCGCGGCGACCCTGGGAGAACTCACCGGGGTGGCCGAGGCGCTGGCCGCCGTACCGGCTCCCGCCCTGCCCTGGGACGTGGCCGACCTTCTCGACCAGCGCGTCGCGGAGGCGGTGCGCGAGCGCGCGGCGGGCGCCCCCGCCGAGGCGGAGGGCGCCGCACCGTCGCCGGCCGGGGACCTCCCGGCGTCCGGCGGCGCCACGGTGACCCCTCTCCCACGCCGGCCCCGGACCGGGCGGAGCCTCAGCAGGGCCCGGCTGATGATGCTGGCCGCCGCCGCGGCGGTCGTCGTGGGGGGCGGCGGCGCGGCCCTGTTCAACGGTGTGCTCACCCCGGGCGGCCAGGGCGGGGAGACCGGTGTCGCGGCCCCGCTGGCGGAGAACGGCCAGGAGAACGCCCCGGACACGGCGCAGTCCTACACGCCTCAGGTGGTGCGGAGCGGGACCGTCTACACCGGGGCGGCCCTGGCCGAGCAGGCCGCCCGGACGCTCGACCTGTCCCCCGTGGGCGGGACCGGTGCCGGAGGCGGGGGCGAACCCGGCGGGGGCGCGGAGACCGCTCCCCTGGCCGTCGAGGCCGCTCCCCCCGGCGTGCAGGAGTGCGTGGTGCTCCTCGGCGAGGAGTTCGGCGGGCACTTCACCCTGGTCGACGACGCCCGCTACGGCGACGGGGACTCCCCCGCGTGGGTGCTGTTCTCCCCCCGGGGCGAGCGGTTCGAGGTGTACGTGGTCGATCCGGCCTGCGCGCGGGGCGGCGACCCCGGACAGAACGTCCTCGACCAGGAGACCGTCCAGGCGCCCTGACCGCTCCGGGTCCGTGTCCCTTTGACGCCGTGTCGACATGTCGCCGGAACGGGGCCGGGCCGCACGCCCGCGGGCGTGCGCTCACCGGCCGGGGCGGACCAGGCCCGTCTCGTAGGCGACCACCACCAGGCCGACCCGGTCGCGGACCCCGAGCTTGGCCAGGAGGCGTCCCACGTGGGTGCGCGCGGTCGCCGGGCTCAGGTGGAGCGCGGCGCCGACCTCCTGGTTCGACATGCCGCGTCCGACCAGGGCGAGCACGTCGCGCTCCCGGTCGGTGAGCACGTCCAGCCGGGAGGCGCTCCCGGGGGCGACCGCGGTGTCGGCGAGGCGCTCGATCACCCTGCGGGTGACCCCCGGCGAGAGCAGGGCGTCCCCCGCCGCCACGGTGCGGACCGCGTCCCGCAGCTGCCCCGGATCGGCGTCCTTGAGCAGGAAGCCGGAGGCGCCCAGCCGCAGCGCGGTGAACACGTTGTCGTCCTCGCCGAACGTGGTGAGCACGACCACCCGGACCCCGTGGTCCGTCGACGTGTCGACATGTGCGTTCGCGGACCTCCCGGACGCGGGGCCGCCGCGGCGCTCCAGCTCGCGGAGCACCGCCAGGCCGTCCATCGCGGGCATCTGGAGGTCGAGCAGGACCACGTCGGGGCGGTGGCGGTCGATGTCCACGAGCGCCTCGCGGCCGTTCTGGGACTCGGCCACCACCTCGATCCCCTCGTCGCGCTCCAACAGCGCGCGCACCCCGGTGCGGACGAGGGGCTGGTCGTCCACGAGCAGGACCCGGATCACCGGTCGTCCCCGAGCGGCAGCAGCGCGCGCACCCCGAACCCGCCGCCGGGCCGGGGCGCGGCCTCCACCGATCCGCCGACCAGGCGCACCCGTTCGCGCATCCCCGCCAGCCCGCTGCCCCCGGGGGACGCGACCGGCGCGGCCGTCCCCTCGTCGGTCACCGTCACGTCGAGCATCCCGTCCCTCCTGGAGAAGGCCACCCGCGCCCGGGGGGCGCGCGCGTGGCGCAGCGTGTTCGTCAGCGCCTCCTGGACGATCCGGTAGGCGGTCGCGTCCACCATGCCGGACATCTCACCGGGAGCGGGCGCCCCGGTCACCTCCACGTCCACCCCGGCCGCGCGCACCGTCGCCACGAGTTCGTCCAGGTGCGCGAGGGAGGAGACCCGGTCGCCGCCGGGGTCGGCCTCGCGCAGCGCGCGCACGGTGGCGCGCAGCTCGCTCAGCCCCGCCCGGGAGGCCCTCGCCACGTGGTCCAGCTCGGCGCGCGCGACGGGCACGTCCGCCGGGTCGTCGTCCAGGGCCTCCGCGGCCACCGCCGCGTGCAGGGACACCACGGAGAGGTGGTGCCCCACGGCGTCGTGCAGGTCGCGGGCGATACGGGTGCGTTCGAGCGCCAGGAGCTCGGCCGCCTCGGACTCGCGCGCCTGCCGGTCGAGGACCTCGATCCGCACGCGCTGCTGCTCGGCCCGGCGCCGCTGCCACCGCACGTGGCCCAGGGCCGCGGCCGCGCCCATGACGGCCACCGTGGTGGGCAGCTCGTACCCCAGGAGGTAGGCGGGGTCCTGCCCCTGCTGCACACGGGTGAACGTGGAGACCAGGACCAGCGCGGCGGCCAGGCCCACCGACCACAGGGTGCGTCCCGCCTCCGCGGCCGAGTACAGCGCGGCGGCCACCGGGACGGCCAGGCCGATGACGGGCAGCTGGAGCACGTAGTTGGCGACGACCAGGACCGAGGTGGCGACCAGGACCGCGACCGGCCAGCGGCGCCGGACCAGCATGAGCGCGCCGAGGACCCCGGCCACCCCGTATCCGAGCGGCAGGTTCCCCGTGTCGCTGACGTCGGAGGCGACCGCGATCGCCACCACGGCGAAGACGGCGAACCCGAAGAGCGCGTCGACCACGACGCCCCGGCGGTCACTGGGCATGCGGCGATTCTACGGACCCGGCCCCGTGGCGGCACGGGACCGGGGAACCGCGCCGCCACGCGTCCGGACGTAGGCCGCCGGGGACGCGGCGCGTAGCGGCGCGCGTCCGCGCGCGGACGCGCGTCCGGGGACCGGGCGCCTGGTGTCGGACGTCCCTTCACTGTCCCGGGTGGGACACCGCGCGCCGAGTCCGTGAGGTAGCCGTGGACCGCCGGCAGCCGCCCTCCGCCGAGCGCCCCGACGCCGACGGCCCGTTCGCCGGGGTCGCGTGGTCGCTGGTGCTGGGCCTCGGGGCGCTCGCCCTGCTGCGCCCCCTGACCGACGTCACCGGCGTCGCCGAGGCGCTGGGCCGGCCGTTCGGCCTCGTCGCCGTCCTGGCCCTGAACGCCCTGTGGGGGCTCGCGGCGGGCGCGTTCGCCCTGGGAGTACGGTCGGCCCTGGACGGCCGCCAGCGGCGACCCTGAGGGCTCCCGGGCCGCCTCCGGGGTCACGCGGCCTCCCGGGGCCGTCCCGCGCCTCCCGGCCGTTCCCCCCGCTGCCGGGGTCTCCGACCGCCGCGCGGACGCCGTCCGGCCGCCGGCGGGCTCCCACGGGGAAGGACCCGAAGGGCGCACGGCACCGCCTCCGACGCATACCCCACCCCCGTAACCTGGGGCGATGTCCCGAAGGGAATGCCCTGCGCCTACCATCGGTTGTGCTAACCAACTTCCCCTGAGGTCACACGGCGTGGCCAGGGCAGCGACTGTGTGAAGGGCCAACGAGCGTGAGTGACGTCCGCAATGTCATCATCATCGGTTCCGGACCGGCGGGGTACACCGCCGCCGTGTACGCCGCCCGTGCCGAGCTGCGACCCCTGGTGTTCGAGGGTTCCATCACCGCCGGCGGCGCGCTGATGAACACCACCGAGGTCGAGAACTTCCCCGGTTTCCCCGACGGTGTCATGGGCCCCGACCTCATGGACCACATGCGCAAGCAGGCGGAGCGGTTCGGCGCCGAGCTGGTGCCGGAGGACGTCACCGAGGTCGACCTCACCAAGCCGGTCAAGGAGGTCGTCGCGGGCGGTGAGACCTTCCTCGCGCACACGGTCATCCTCGCCACCGGCTCCGGCTACCGCGAGCTGGGCGTCCCCGGCGAGAAGGAGCTGTCCGGGCGCGGCACCTCCTGGTGCGCCACCTGCGACGGCTTCTTCTTCCGCGACCAGGACATCGCGGTGGTCGGCGGCGGTGACACCGCCATGGAGGAGGCCCTCTTCCTCACCCGGTTCGCGAGGTCGGTGACCGTCATCCACCGCCGCGACCAGCTGCGCGCCAGCCGCATCATGGCCGAGCGCGCGCACGCCAACGACAAGATCACCTTCCTCTGGAACTCGGCGGTCACCGAGGTCCTGGGCGAGGAGCGCGTCTCCGGCCTCAAGGTGCTCGACACCCAGACCGGCGAGACCAGCACCCTGGACGTGACCGGCCTGTTCGTCGCGATCGGCCACGACCCGCGCGTGGACCTGTTCGACAAGCAGATCGAGCTGGACGAGGAGGGCTACGTCAAGGTGGACTTCCCGTCCACGCGGACCAACCTGGAGGGCGTCTTCGCCGCGGGCGACGTCGTCGACCACCAGTACCGGCAGGCGATCACCGCCGCGGGAACCGGCTGCTCCGCCGCCCTGGACGCCGAGCGCTACCTCGCCGCGCGCGGCAACTAGAGGCGGTCGGCACCCGGGGCCCGGCCCCGGGCCCGCCGCCACCGACTCCCCCTCGCCCCCCTGCCCCGGACACGTCGAACCAAGGAGAACCATGTCCGCTGTCAAGCACGTCACCGACGCCACCTTCAAGGAGGAGGTCCTCTCCAGCGACAAGCCCGTCCTGGTGGACTTCTGGGCCGACTGGTGCGGCCCGTGCAAGCAGATGGCCCCGGTCCTGGACAAGCTGGCCGACGAGTACGGCGACAAGATCGAGGTCGTCAAGCTCAACACCGACCAGAACCCGGAGACGCCGCGCTCCTACAACGTGCTGTCCCTGCCGACGATGAACCTCTACAAGGACGGCGAGGTCGTCAAGCAGATCATCGGCGCCAAGCCCAAGCGCCTCCTGGAGAAGGAGCTCGCGGAGTTCCTGTAACCCGGAACCCGCCGCACCCGCGGCTCCTCCGCAGGACGGTACGGCGAAGGGCCCCCGAGATCCCTGGGATCTCGGGGGCCCTTCGCCGTACCGGGGCGTCTCCGGGCGGTGATGTTTCACGTGAAACATCACCGCCCGGAGGGGCTAACCCATCTGGCTGATGATGCGCTCCAGGTCCTCGTGCGTCGCGAACTCCACGACGATCCTGCCCTTGCGCTTGCCCATGTTGACCTTCACCGTGGTGTCCAGCCGGTCGGAGAGGCGGGAGGCCCACTCCTCGACCTGGGGAGGGTTGGCGGTCCGGACGGGGGCGCGGCGGACCCTCTCCTCCTCGGGCTCCTCCCTCAGGGCCACCATCTCCTCCAGGGAGCGGACCGAGATGCCCTCCTCCACCACCCGGGCGGCGAGGCGGTCCTGGAGGTCGGGGTCCTCGACCTTCAGCAGCGTCCGCGCGTGCCCGGCGCTGAGCACACCCGCGGCCACGCGCGTCTGCACCTTGGGCGGGAGGGTGAGCAGCCGCAGGGTGTTGGTGATGTGCGAACGGGACCGGCCGATCCGCTGGGCCAGCTCCCCGTGGGTGGCTCCGAAGTCGTCCAGCAGCTGCTTGTAGGCGGCCGCCTCCTCCAGGGGGGTGAGCTCCTGCCGGTGCAGGTTCTCCAGGAGCGCGTCGCGCAGCAGCTCGTCGTCGTCGGTGCTGCGGACGATGGCGGGGACGCGGGTGAGCCCCGCCTCCTTGCTGGCCCGCATCCGGCGCTCGCCCATGATGAGTTCGTACCGGGGGCCGCCCTCACCCTCCAGCTTGCGCACGACGATGGGCTGGAGCAGGCCGACCTCGCTGATCGAGTCCCGCAGCTCCTCCAGGGCCTGGTCGTCGAAGTACTTCCGCGGCTGCCGGGGGTTGGGGATGATCGAGCTGAGCTCGACCTCCTCCAGGTACGTCCCGTCGGGCAGGGCTTCCACCCGTGGCTCGACGGGCTGGGTCTCCTCCTCGGGGACGGAGACCGGGGCGGGGGCCGCGGGCCCCTGTGGGATGAGCGCCCCCAGTCCCTTGCCCAGTCCGCGCCGCTGCTGGCTCACCGGCACCTCCACACTCCTCTTCCGCTTGTCAGACCTTGGCCCTGTGGGCGATCTCCCGGGCGGCTTCCAGGTAGGCCACCGCACCGGTGGAAGCCGGGTCGTACGTCATCACCGACTGGCCGTAACTGGGCGCCTCGGACACCCGGACGCTCCGGGGGATCAGCGTCCCCAGGACGGTGTCCCCGAAGTGCGAGCGCACCTCGTCGGCCACCTGCTGGGAGAGCCTGGTCCGGCCGTCGTACATCGTCAGCAGGATGGTGCTGACCGCCAGCCCCGGGTTCAGGTGGGACTGGACGAGCTCCACGTTGCGCAGCAGCTGACCCAGACCCTCCAGGGCGTAGTACTCGCACTGGATCGGGATCATGACCTCGTCGCACGCCACCATCGCGTTGACCGTCAGCAGGCCGAGCGAGGGCGGGCAGTCGATGAGGATGTAGTCCAGGTCCGAGGTGTCGTAGGCGGCGAAGGCCCGCTTGAGCCGGGCCTCGCGCGCGACGAGCGAGACCAGTTCGATCTCGGCGCCCGCCAGGTCGATGGTCGCCGGGGCGCACCAGAGGTTGGGGATGTCCGGGACCGGCTGGGCGAGCTTGCGGATCTCCTCGTCCTCCACCAGGCAGTGGTAGATGGACCGGGTCTGGTTGTCGCGCTCCATGCTGAGGGCGGTGGACGCGTTGCCCTGCGGGTCGAGGTCGACCACGAGGACGCGCTGTCCGTGCATCGCCAGGGCGGCCGCGATGTTGACCGTCGTGGTGGTCTTGCCGACCCCGCCCTTCTGGTTGGCCACACTGATCACCCGGCATTCCTTGGGCCGGGGCCAGATGTCGTCGGGCCCGCGAACCGCCATGGCCTCGTGGGCCGCACGTGCGAGCGGAGTCTCGGGAACCCCGGACGGTGTTTCACGTGAAACATCGAGCAGGTCTCCGTAGGAGGATGTTTCACGTGAAACACCGGGGTTGTCGGATGGGTTCACGAAGGAGTTCACCTCTTCCGTCCGCGCTTCTTCTTGCCGCCGCGCGCCTTCGGCGCTGGCGGACCACCGGTCACCGTGACGCGAACGACCGTGGTAGCGGGATCGACTTTACCCCGCCCCACCCTGATCACATCGCTAACGCTGGGCCGCAGTTTCGAAACGTCTTCCTCCGCGGCGGCCAGTTCGGCCTCCGCCTGCTCCCCCTTGAGCGCCAGCAGGCTGCCGCCCTCGCGCAGGAGGGGCAGGGACCACCCGGCGAGTCGGCTGAGGGGAGCGACCGCGCGGGCGGTGACGAAGTCGGTGTAGACCTCGCCGTGCGCCTCCTCGGCACGGCCGCGCCGCACCTCCACGTTGGGCAGCTCCAGGATTTCCACGGCCTCGTCGAGGAAGACCGTCCGGCGCAGCAGCGGCTCCAGCAGCACCATGCGGATGTCGGGGCGCAGCAGGCCGAGCACCAGCCCGGGCAGTCCGGCGCCCGAGCCGACGTCCACCACCTCCGCGCCCTCGGGAAGCAGCTCCTCCACGACGGCGCAGTTGATGAGGTGCCGCTCCCACAGGCGGGGGACCTCGCGCGGACCGATCAGGCCCCGGCGCACCCCGTCGTCGGCGAGCAGTTCGGCGTAGCGCCGCGCCGTCGGCAGGGAGGTGCCGAAGACCGCCTCCGCCTCCGCCGGGGGAGCGGGGAGCGCGGCGCCGGACTCCTCAGTGCCCGAGGTCATCGGTCACCACCTGTGAACTCGTCCATCATCACTTCCATGTCGGTTCGCCACGGCGTCCGCGCACACGGCGGGACCGGTGGGCGAAGGGGGACGCGCAGCGGCGCGGAGAAAAGGGATCCACCCTGAATCCTACGCGCGGGAGGACACCGCGGTTTCACGTGAAACATCCACGGCCCCCGCTTCTGCCTTCCCCGCCCGCGGTCCGACCACACATGGCGAGAAGTCGACAGAGCCACATGCCGACACCGCGAGGGGATCCACACGGCGGAGGCCGGGCACAAGCGGAGGGGGTGGCGATGTTTCACGTGAAACATCGCCACCCCCTCCGGGGTGTCCGCGCCTAGGAGGCGGGCCGCACCACCACGTAGCGGTGGGGCTCCTCGCCCTCCGACTCGCTGTGCAGACCGGCGGCGGCCACCGCGTCGTGCACGACCTTGCGCTCGAACGGGGTCATCGGCTCCAGGGGCTGGGTCTGGCCGGTCTCCTTGGCCTTGTTGGCAGCGTCCGTCCCGACCTGGAAGAGCACCTTGCGGCGGTCCTCGCGGTACCCGCCGATGTCCAGCATCAGGCGGCTGCGCTCACCGGTGGCCCGGTGCACCGCCAGCCGGGTGAGCTCCTGGAGGGCCTCCAGGACCTCGCCCTTCTCCCCGATCAACTCGTCGAGGGTGGCGCCGACGACGGAGACCATCGCTCGGTCGCCCTCGACGTCCATGTCGATGTCGCCGTCGAAGTCCGCGATGTCGAGGAGCCCCTCGATGTAGTCCGCGGCGATGTCGCCCTCGTTCTCCAGGGCCTCGACATCGATTCCGGCCTCAGGCGCCTCAGCCACCGCTACGCCACCGCTCTCTTCCTCGCTACTTGCCACAGCGATCCCGTCTCCTCATCCCTCACGCCCTGGCCGCCGTACGCCTCAGGGGCAGTGTCGCCTGCGCACTCGAACGCCTTCTCGGCCGGGAGCCGCAGAACCTAGTGCGAACCACCACCGGCCCGCTTGGAACGCGGCTGCTTCTTCGGCTGCTTGCGTTCGATCTTAGGCTGTTCCTTCGGCTCAGGAGCGGATTCCGCCGCCTTCTTTCGGCTGAGCATGCCCTTGGCGGAACCGTTGGCGGACGCACCGCTCTTGGCCTTGGCCTCGTCCTGGCCGGGGGCCGGCTGCCTGCTGTAGAGGAAGTGCTGCTGCCCCATGGTCCAGACGTTGGAGGTGACCCAGTAGACCAGCACACCCACGGGCATCATGAGACCGAAGAGCCCGAACAGGGGCGCCATGTACATCATGATCTTCTGGGTCTGCATCATGGGGTTGTCGGGCATCTGGGAGACGCTGCGCTTCATGCTCTGGCGCATGGTGAGGAACGTCGTCGTACCCATGATCACGCAGGCGATCGCGATGATGACCTTGGCCATGATCGGGTCGGACGCGCCGAGCGCGAGGAGCTCCTCGGGGGAGCTGTTGAACTGGGCCGCGACGGGCGCCTCGAAGATGAGCGCCGCACGCGCGCTCTCCACCAGCTCCGGGGTGAAGTTGTACTGGGCGTTGCCCTCGGCGACGCTGCGCAGCACGCTGAAGAGCGCGAAGAAGACCGGCATCTGCAGGAGGAGCGGCAGGCAACCCATGATCGGGTTGGTGCCGCTCTCCTGGTAGAGCTTCATGGACTCCCGCTGCAAGCGCTCCTTGTCGTGCTTGTAGCGCTCGCGGAGCTTCAGGATCTTGGGCTGGATGTCCTGCATCTTGCGCTGCGTGTTCATCTGCTTGACGAACAGCGGCACCAGCAGGAGCCGCATGAGCACGGTGAGCAGGATGATCGACAGACCCCAGGCCCAACCGCTGTCCGTGTCGAGGCCGATGTAGGTCAGACCCGCGTGGATCTGGACCAAGATCCAGCCGACGATGTTGTAAAGCCAGTCCAGCACCGGCCAACTCCTATGTGATTCGCTTCAGCTACTGGTCCCCGGGAGGGGTTCCGGTGTGGCCGGCTCCGCCCGCAGACTCCTCGGACTCCCCGTTCCGGCGCCCCCTGGGCGGCGGAACCGGATCAAGCCCCCCCGGATTGAAGGGGTGGCAACGGGCGATACGCCGGGCTCCCAACCACAACCCGTACAGAGCTCCGTGCACGCGCAGCGCCTCGACGGCGTACGCGCTGCACGAGGGGTAGAAACGGCAGACCGGGGGGAAGAGCGGGCTGATGAAGCGCTGGTAACCCCGGATGGGCAGGATCAACACGCGCGCGAACACCGTCGGTCTGTGCTCGGTCATCGGCCCCACCGCTCTCCGCCCTCGTCCGGGCGTCGGTCCCCTGCTGTCTCGCGCACCGCGGGATCGGCCGCCGGGGGCCGAGGTCGGCCCCGGCCGGACCGGCGGCGCGACGACGTCCCGCGGGGGCGCGTCGCCGCGGCGATCGCGCTGTCGAGTTGGGCGGCCAGGTCCTCGTGCCGCGCGGTGGCGGCGGCGGGTCGGGCGCGCACTACAAGCAGGCTACCGTTTGGCAGAACAGCCAACCGAGACCGCATCAGGTGGCGCAGTCTGCGCTGTACGCGCTTGCGCACCACCGCTCCCCCGACCGCCTTGCTGACCACGAACCCGACCCGCGGGGGGTCGGCGTCCGCGACACCGGAGGGCGGGGGGAGGTAGACGACGCCCAGGCAGTCCCTGGACGCGCGCCGTCCCGAACGCATGACGGAGCCGAACTCGGCGCTGTGGCGCATCCGGTTCCTCGGCGAGAGCATCGGCTTCCTTCGTGCTTCGGTACTTCTCCCACGACAAAGGGACCGGCCGGCGAGAAGGCCGGACGGTCCCGAAGGGCTTGGTGCTGGGCGTGGCCTAGTGGCTCACGGTCAGCGCCGCGCGCCCCTTGCGACGGCGCGAGGCGATGATGGCGCGACCGGCGCGCGTACGCATGCGCAGCCGGAAGCCGTGGACCTTCGCGCGACGCCGGTTGTTCGGCTGGTACGTACGCTTGCTCACTACTGGCTCCAGGGGCGTGTCAGGATAAGTACTACGACAGACCCCCAGGATATGCGGGGCCTACGGGTGCATGAGCCGTGGCCGCGTCTCCGTGCGAACACGGGCGCAGGCAGATCGTCGGCATAAGCATAAAGAAGATACGACCTGGTCCGGCCGGGGTCAAATCGGGCCTGTGGACGGCGGTTCCCCACGTCCGGCCGGGCCCCTCCCCTCCCCCGCGTCCTCCCCGGTCCCCGCCTCCGCTCTCCCCCGCGGACGGGCGGCGCGGAACCCGCACCCGCCTCTTCGCCGCCCCGCCCTGTGGACGACTCGTTGTCCACAGGCGTGTGAGACTTCCACACCCCCCGGTGTCTGTGGATAACCTCAGCCTGTGGATAACTTGCCCCTCGCGTCGGTCGGCGCTCCCCCGATGCCGGGAGCGGTCCTCGTACGCACCTTCTGATCTGCACATTGTGGATAACTCTGCGCTGCGCGCGGAGATCTGCCATCCTGTGGACAAGCCTGTGGAAAACCTGTGGACAACCTTCTGAAGCTGTGGATACAGGGCTTGTGCGCGCAGAGGCGCAGCTCAGGGGGCAGTGAAGTTATCCACAGGCACATAACCACCCAAACAAGCTGATTTCGCCCCCTGACCCGACCCGGCACCGCCGTGGGAGGAGGACAATGGGAAGTCGCTCCCTGCGGCCCCAGGTCCCCGCGAGCGCCCACCCGACCGACGCGCCACGGGCTCCGCCGTGGTCACCACGCCCCCTTCCGCCCCCCACTCCGCACCGCACAGACCCGTACCGAAGGGACAAGCACCCATGGCAGGTCGTCTTGGCTGACGCGCAGGTCAACCTCGCAGTGGTCTGGTCCAGCGTCCTGGACGGGATCGACAACGACTCCCTCCCCGCGCACCAGCGCGCATGGCTGCCGCAGACCCGTCCGCTGGGCCTGATCGAGGACACCGCGCTCATCGCGGCGCCCAACGAGTTCACCAAGAAGGTGCTGGAGACACGCCTGTACCCGGCGATCAGCAAGGCGCTCTCCGCCCACCTGGGCCGGGAGATCCGGGTCGCGGTGACGGTCGACCCGACCGCGGTGCCGACCCCGCCGCCCACCCCGACGCCGCCCGCCGCCCCGGGGCCCCAGGGCCCGCGCAGCGTGGAGGGCCACACCGCGCCCGCCTTCTCCCCCGTCGTGCCGGGCACCGCCCCGGGCCCGACCCGGCCGACGGCTCCCCCGGCGGCGCCCGCGGACGCCCAGCGGGCCGTGCCCGGCTCCCGGGGACAGCACGCGCGTCCGGCAGCCGAGGCGGCCGAGCAGCCCGCACCGTGGCCCTCGGCCCCTGCTCCGGCCCCGGAGCAGGCCGACCTGCTGGGACCTACGCCCCCGGCCGACCCCTCCCCCACCGACGAGGCGCCGCACACGGTCCGCGACGCGCCCGCGCCCTGGGTCCAGCAGACCTTCGCCTCGCCCCAGGAGACGCCCACCGCGCCCCCGCTGTGGGAGCAGCCCTCGGCGCTGGAGCGGCCGCAGGAGCCCGCGGGGTGGCAGCAGCAGTCCTGGACGGACCCGGAGTGGGACCGGCCCAACCGCTGGGAGACCCCGCGGGAGGAGGCGCCCGCACCGGGGGCGGAGGCGGCCGAGGAGGCCGCGCCGCCCGCTCCGGAGGCCGTGGAGGCCCCCGTGGAGGACGAGGCCCCGAAGGCCCCCTCCTCTCCCCCGGGGCGCTCGCAGGAGGTCCCGCCGGGCGAGCACGCGCGCCTGAACCCGAAGTACACCTTCGACACCTTCGTCATCGGCTCCAGCAACCGCTTCGCGCACGCGGCGTCGGTGGCGGCCGCCGAGGCTCCGGCCAAGGCCTACAACCCGCTGTTCATCCACGGCGGTTCGGGGCTGGGCAAGACCCACCTGCTGCACGCCATCGGGCACTACACGCACCGCCTCTACGAGGGTTCGCGGGTGCGGTACGTCAGCTCGGAGGAGTTCACCAACGAGTTCATCAACTCGATCCGGGACGGCAAGGCGGACGGGTTCCGCCGCCGGTACCGCGACATCGACGTGCTCCTGGTGGACGACATCCAGTTCCTGGAGAACAAGGAGCAGACGCAGGAGGAGTTCTTCCACACCTTCAACACGCTGCACAACTCCGACAAGCAGATCGTCATCTCCAGCGACCGGCCGCCCAAGCAGCTGACCACGCTGGAGGACCGGATGCGCAGCCGGTTCGAGTGGGGCCTGCTCACCGACGTCCAGCCGCCCGAGCTGGAGACCCGGATCGCCATCCTGCGCAAGAAGGCCGCGCAGGAGGGGCTGGCGGCCCCGCCCGAGGTGCTGGAGTTCATCGCGAGCAAGATCTCCACCAACATCCGGGAGCTGGAGGGCGCGCTGATCCGCGTGACCGCCTTCGCCAGCCTGAACCGGCAGTCGGTGGACCTGGACCTGACCAGCCAGGTACTGCGGGACCTGGTGCCCAGCACCGAGGTCCCCGAGGTCACGGCGGGGGCGATCATGTCCCAGACGGCCGCCTACTTCGGCCTGACGGTCGAGGACCTGTGCGGGACCTCGCGCTCCCGGGTGCTGGTGACCGCCCGCCAGATCGCCATGTACCTGTGCCGGGAGCTGACCGAGCTGTCCCTGCCCAAGATCGGGCAGCAGTTCGGCCGCGACCACACCACGGTCATGCACGCCGAGCGCAAGGTCCGCGGGCTGATGGCCGAGCGCCGGTCCATCTACAACCAGGTGCACGAGCTCACCAGCCGGATCAAGGACCAGCCCTCGCTGACCTGATCCACAGGCTGTGCACGAGCCGCGGGGCGGCCTCCGGGACGGGGGCCGCCCCGCGGCGTTCGGTCCGCGGCCCGCCGCGGTGTGTCGGCCTGTGGACACGGCCACCTGTCGACACGGCTACCTGTCGACACGTCCCCAAGGCGACGCAGTCCCAAGGCGGCACACGTTATCCACAGGGCCCCACCACGCCTGCGACCGAGTTATCCACAGGCTTGTGCGCACGAACGCCCGCCTCTGGAGGGGTTCGCCGCCTCTGCCGACCTCCGGACGGGTTCGTGCCCGGCACGCCCTGTTCTCCCTGTTTTCCAGGCCTTCCGGAGCCGCTGTTGCCCTTCCCACACCTGGTCGGAGGCCTCCGAGCCGGTGTTCGGCGCGCGGAAGGGGAATCGTCCCTGTGGACAAACCTGTGCACAGACCCTTTGTCGGGGTTCGGGTGTTCTGTGGAGGGGCTCGGAAAAAAATTTTGGCGCTCTCTCGCCCAAGTTATCCACAGGAGGGGGGTCAAATCTGTGGACAACCCTGTGGACAACCTGTGGAAAAGCGCGCCGAGCCTGTGGGTAACCACCCCCGTCCCTGTGGACACGGCGGTGGGTCATCCGATGACTGAACCACCGATCCTTGTGGAGAACCTGGGGAAAACCTGTGGACGAAGCTGTGGACGGAGTGTGGAAAACCTGGGGACGACTTCGTTCGTCCACAGGCGGGCCAAGTTACCCACAGGGTTACCCACAGGCCCTGTGGACAAAAATCCGCAGGTTGACCTGCGAAAACAAGGGTTATCCACACTATCCACAGGCCCTACTACTACTGCGCACCTTCATTAACCAAGATGTGGCTTCACAACCGCTCCGCGGAAAATCTGTGGACAACTCTCCGAGACAGGCGCGACGACAGCCCGGTGCTGAGCTGTCAGCGGCAGCGGGTGAATCCGGGTAACGTGTGGTCTCGCCCCTGTCCTCCGCCGCCCGCATCCGAGCGGTGACCCCACACGGGATCCGAGACAGCTCCCGGCGCCACCGGCGCGGCCTCCACAGCCCTGTGGACGGAGCCCTCGGCGGACCCACAGATCCACGAGCTGCAACGTTGAGGCTTCGACCGGTACGCCGGTCGTGCGGAAAGTGAGTCGGAAAGTGAAGTTCCGGGTCGAACGCGACGTACTGGCCGAGGCGGTCGCCTGGACCGCGCGCACACTCCCGACGCGCCCCTCGGTGCCGGTGCTCGTCGGCATCCTGCTGGAGGCCGGTGAGTTCGACGGCCGCCAGCAGCTGCGCCTGTCCGGCTTCGACTACGAGGTCTCCACCCAGGCCGCGGTGGACGTCGAGGTCGAGGAGCCGGGCACGGTCCTGGTCACCGGCAAGCTCCTGGCCGAGATCACCCGCAACCTTCCCGCACAGCCTGTGGAGGTCTCCACCGACGGCGCCAAGGTCGTCGTCACCGGCGGCAGCGCGAAGTTCACCCTGACCACCATGCCGGTGGAGGACTACCCCACGCTCCCGGAGATGCCCGGTGTGAGCGGGACCGTCGGCAGCGACGCCTTCGCCGCCGCGGTCAGCCAGGTGGCCGTGGCCGCCGGGCGCGACGACACCCTGCCGATGCTCACCGGCGTGCGCGTCGAGATCGAGGGCGAGACCATCACGCTCGCCTCCACCGACCGCTACCGCCTGGCCGTGCGCGAGTTCACCTGGAAGCCGGAGAACCCCGACCTGTCCGCGGTCGCGCTGGTCCCGGCCAAGACCCTCCACGACACCGCCAAGTCGCTCACCTCGGGCGCCGAGGTCTCGATCGCCCTCTCGGACGGCGGCTCCGGCGAGGGCATGATCGGTTTCGAGGGCGGCGGCCGCCGCACCACGACCCGCCTGCTCGACGGCGAGTTCCCCAAGTACCGGGCGCTGCTGCCGGACACCTTCAACTCGGTGGCCGAGGTCAGCCGCTCCGAGTTCGTCGAGGCGGTCAAGCGCGTCTCGCTGGTCGCCGAGCGCAACACCCCGCTGCGGCTGTCCTTCAGCCAGGGCCAGCTGGTCCTGGAGGCGGGCACCGGCGAGGAGGCGCAGGCGGTCGAGGTCCTGGAGGCCGACCTGGACGGCGACGACATCCAGATCGCCTTCAACTCCGGGTTCCTCCTGGACGGGCTCGGCGCCATCGGCACCGACGTGGCCCGCCTGCACTTCACCACCTCGACCAAGCCGTCGATCCTGACCGGCAAGCCCGCGGAGGAGGGTTCCTCCCCCGAGTACCGCTACCTGATCATGCCGGTGCGTCAGCCGGGCTGATCCGCGGCCGGTCCGATTGACTGGCACCTGCCGGATCCGGTCCGCGACCCGGGCCGGCCGGCGTCCATCCACAGGCGGCGAAGGGGAGCAGAGCAACCATGCAGCTCGGAATGATCGGTCTCGGCAAGATGGGCGGCAACATGGCCGCCCGGCTGCGGGAGAAGGGCCACGAGGTCGTCGGGTACGACGTCGCCTCGCCGGAGCGCGACGTCGACACCCTGGCCGGACTGGTCGAACGGCTGGCCGCCCCCCGGGTGGTCTGGGTGATGGTCCCCGCGGGTGACCCCACGGCCGCGACCATCGCCGAACTGGGCGAGCTCCTGGACGAGGGCGACCTCGTCATCGAGGGGGGCAACTCCCACTACGCGGACGACCGCATCCGCGCCAAGGCGCTCGCGGAGAAGGGCGTCGGCTACCTCGACGCCGGTGTCAGCGGCGGTGTCTGGGGCCGCCAGAACGGCTACGGCATCATGGTCGGCGGCCCGGCCGAGGAGGTCGCGAAGGCCCGCCCGGTCTTCGACTCCCTCGTGCCCGAGGAGGGCGTGGGCTTCGTCCACGCCGGAGCGGTCGGCGCCGGACACTTCGTCAAGATGGTCCACAACGGCATCGAGTACGGCATGATGCAGGCCTTCGGCGAGGGCTACGAGCTCATGGTCGCCTCCGGCCTCGTGGACGACGTCCCCGGCACGTTCGAGAGCTGGCGCGAGGGCACCGTGGTGCGCTCCTGGCTGCTGGACCTGCTCTCGCGGGCCCTGGAGGAGGACCCCGAGCTGTCGCGCCTGCGCGGCTACGCCGAGGACTCCGGCGAGGGCCGCTGGACCGTCCAGGCCGCCGTGGACCTCGCGGTCCCCGCCCCGGCGATCACCTCCTCCCTGTACGCGCGGTTCGCCTCCCGCCAGGACGACAGCCCGGCGATGAAGGTCGTGGCGGCCCTGCGCAACCAGTTCGGCGGACACGCCGTGCACCGCGCCGAGACCTCCGACGACATCGACGTCTGAGGCGTCCTCCCGCCCCCGACCCGGGGACGCAGCCCACGGGCCGTCCCCGGGAGCGACCCCTTCCCCCGACCGCCGCCGCCCCAGGAGGAAGGCCGGATGTACGTATCCCACCTGCAACTGGCCGACTTCCGGTCCTACCGTGAGGCCCTCGTCGAGCTGGGCCCCGGCGTGAGCGTGTTCGTCGGCGCCAACGGCCAGGGCAAGACCAACCTGGTCGAGGCGATCGGCTACGTGGCCACCCTCGGCAGCCACCGGGTCTCCTCCGACACCCCGCTGGTCCGCCAGGGCGCCCCCCGCGCGATCGTCCGGGCCAAGGTGGTGCGCGACGAGCGGTCCATGGTGGTGGACCTGGAGCTCAACCCCGGCAGGGCCAACCGGGCCCGGATCAACCAGGCGCCCGCGGGCCGCCCGCGCGAGGTCCTGGGGATCCTGCGCACCGTGCTCTTCGCCCCGGAGGACCTGGCCCTGGTCAAGGGCGACCCCGGCGAGCGGCGCCGGTTCCTGGACGACCTGCTGGTGGCGCGCGCGCCCCGGATGGCTGGCGTGCGCTCGGACTACGACCGGGTGCTCAAGCAGCGCAACGCCCTGCTCAAGTCGGCCTCCGGCCGGATGTTCCGCCAGCGCTCGGCGCCCGACCTGAGCACGCTGGAGGTGTGGGACTCCCACCTGGCGGAGACGGGCGCGGAGCTGCTGGCGGCGCGGTTGGAGCTGGTGGAGGAGCTGCGCCCGAGAATCGCCGAGGCCTACGCCGGGCTGACCGACTCCGGGGGCCCGGCCGTCCCCGACTACCGCAGCGGCGCGGTCCCCGAGGGGGTTGAACCGCCGACCGGCCGTCCACAGCTTGTGGAAATCCTGCGCGCGGCCATGGTCGAGGCCCGCGACCGCGAGCTCCAGCGCGGCGTCAGCCTGGTGGGCCCGCACCGCGACGACCTGGTCCTGCGACTGGGCGGGATGCCCGCCAAGGGCTACGCCAGCCAGGGCGAGTCCTGGTCGTACGCCCTCTCGCTCAAGCTGGCCGCCTTCGACCTGCTGCGCTCCGACGGCGACGACCCGGTGCTGATCCTGGACGACGTGTTCGCCGAGCTGGACAGCGAGCGCCGTCGCAGGCTGGCCGAGCGCGTCGGCGACGCCGAACAGGTCCTGGTGACCGCGGCCGTGCCCGAGGACATCCCCAAGGAGCTGGACGGGGCGCGGTTCGGCGTGCGCGAGGGGGGCGTCGCGGGTGAGTGAGCGTTATCCACACCCTGTGGACCGGGGATCGGCCTCCGGCGCGGCCGACCACGGCGGCGGAGGCCTCCGTCCACAGCCTGTGGACGGAGCGCGGCGTCCGTCGGAGCCGGGGCCGTCGGCTCCCCCCGCCCCGACGGGGGCCGACCTGGCCCGCCAGGCGCTCGCGCGCGCCCGGGCCGAGGCCAAGGACCGCGGCGCGGTGCCCCGGGGCCTCCAGCGCTCGCGGCGGCGTGGCCGGTTGCGGTCACGCAACGAGCCCCAGATGTTCGGTGAGGCCGTGCGCACGTGGCTGATCGAACACGGCTGGCAGGAGCAGGTGGCCATCGGCGGCGTGTTCGGCCGCTGGGCGGACATCGTGGGCGATTTCAACGCAGAACACCTGCGGCCTGAGAGCTATTCGGACGGGGAACTGGTCGTGGTGGCCGATTCACCCACCATGGCGGCCCACGCGCGAGCGATGGTGCGCGATCTCATGCGCCGTCTCAACGAGGAGCTGGGCGACGGCACGGTCGTCGCCATCAAGGTCCGCGGCCCCGGTTTCCGGCGCCGCTGAGGCGCGTCCGCCCGGGCCGCGGTACGGGGGTATCCGTTTCCTCCCCTTTCGCGGCCTATGGATATCCCCAGGTGAACGCCGTTCCGGAGGATGTCCGGCGCGGCCGGGGAGGGGTGCGGGCCGCGCCGGGGTCGCCGCTCGCCGCAGGCGCCACTCAACCGCACCGGGACTTGCGCGCAGCCCCTCCCGCGTGTAGGGAGTCGTCTCCCTCCCTGAACGTTCGTTGTGAGGCGGCACAGGGCCGCCAATGCCACTTTGTCGCACCGTGCGGGGTATCATGGAGACGGTTCTTCAGACGCCTGTAGCCGGTCCCACGCCCCCAGAAGAGGGTGGGCGGACGGCCCCTGTGGCGAACGGTGATCCCCCAGGTGTCGCGGCACGCAGACCCTCCCGATCACCGTGTCACGGGTGACCGTCGCCGCTCGGCCGCGGTCGGCAGGCGTCCCCAGCAGGAGGGTGTTCCCACTTGGCCTACGACGCAGGTTCAATCACGGTTCTGGAGGGGCTTGAGGCGGTCCGCAAGCGCCCCGGAATGTACATCGGTTCCACAGGGGAGCGGGGCCTGCACCACCTGGTCTACGAGGTGGTCGACAACTCCGTCGACGAGGCGCTGGCGGGCCACGCCGACGCCATCGAGGTGACCCTGCTGGCCGACGGCGGCGTGTGCGTGGCCGACAACGGCCGCGGCATCCCCACCGATCTCCACCCGGTGGAGAAGCGCCCCGCCGTCGAGGTCGTCCTCACCACGCTGCACGCGGGCGGCAAGTTCGACGGCAAGTCCTACGCGGTCTCCGGCGGTCTGCACGGTGTCGGCGTCTCCGTCGTCAACGCGCTGTCCACCGCGCTGGAGGTGGAGATCCGCCTCCACGGGCACGTGTGGCGCCAGCGCTACGAGATGACCGCGCCCACCGGCGAGCTCGTCAAGGGCGAGAGCACCGACGAGACCGGCACCCAGATCACCTTCTGGCCGGACGGCGGCATCTTCGAGACCACCACGTTCTCCTTCGAGACGCTCGCCCGCCGCATGCAGGAGATGGCCTTCCTCAACAAGGGGCTGTCCATCACCATCCGCGACGAGCGGCCCGAGCACACCGACGGCGGACCGACGGTCAACACCTTCCACTACGACGAGGGGCTGTCGGACTACGTCCGCCACATCAACGCCAAGAAGGAGCCGGCGCACGCGTCGATCATCTCCTTCGAGGAGGAGGGCGAGGGGATCTCGGTCGAGATCGCCATGCAGTGGAACCAGTCCTACACCTCCTCCGTGCACACCTTCGCCAACACCATCAACACGGCTGAGGGCGGCACGCACGAGGAGGGCTTCCGCTCCGCGCTGACCACCCTGGTCAACCGGTACGCCCGCGACCAGAAGCTGCTGCGCGAGAAGGACGACAACCTCACCGGCGACGACATCCGCGAGGGCCTGACCGCCATCATCTCGGTCAAGCTGGCCGACCCGCAGTTCGAGGGCCAGACCAAGACCAAGCTGGGCAACACCGAGGCCAAGTCCTTCGTCCAGAAGGTCACCAACGAGCACCTGCGCGACTGGTTCGAGCGCAACCCCGGCGAGGCCAAGGACATCGTGTCCAAGGCCAGCCAGGCCGCACGCGCGCGCGTGGCCGCCCGCCAGGCCCGCGACCTGACCCGCCGCAAGACGCTGCTGGAGACCACCTCCCTCCCGGGCAAGCTGTCGGACTGCCAGTCCACCAACCCGGAGGAGTGCGAGGTCTACATCGTCGAGGGCGACTCGGCCGGCGGCTCCGCCAAGGGCGGCCGCAACCCGCACAACCAGGCCATCCTGCCCATCCGGGGCAAGATCCTGAACGTCGAGAAGTCGCGCATCGACCGCATCCTCAAGAACGCGGAGGTCCAGGCGATCATCACCGCCCTGGGCACCGGCATCCACGAGGAGTTCGACGCCGAGAAGCTGCGGTACCACAAGGTCATCCTGATGGCCGACGCCGACGTCGACGGCCAGCACATCCGCACGCTGCTGCTCACCCTGCTGTTCCGCTTCATGAAGCCGCTGGTCGAGGCCGGGAACGTCTACCTGGCCGCGCCGCCGCTGTACAAGATCAAGTGGGACCAGAAGGGCAGCGACGCCAGCTACGCCTTCTCCGACGCCGAGCGCGACCGGGTCATCGAGGCCGGGATCGCCCAGGGCAAGAGGGACCCGCGCCCGCGCGACATGGTGCAGCGCTTCAAGGGTCTGGGCGAGATGAACGCCAACGAGCTGTGGGACACCACGATGGACCCGGACCGCCGCGTCCTGCTCCAGGTCAGCCTGGAGGACGCGGCCCAGGCCGACGAACTGTTCAGCGTGCTCATGGGTGAGGACGTCGAGTCGCGGCGCGCCTTCATCCAGCGCAACGCCAAGGACGTCCGCTTCCTGGACATCTAGGCGGTGTTTCTCGGACCTCCGCTTCGCCTCGGTCCGTGTTCGGGCGCCCGAACCGGCCCCCGCGGGCTGAGACCGGTCCGAGAGACACGGCCTGGGCCCCGAGGACCCGGGCCCCGCTCCCACCCGTGCTCAAGCAAGCTTCGTAGAAGGGACCGACATCCGTGACGGATGCGAACAACCCCGACGCCCCTGAGGGCGGGGACTCCACTGTGGAGGCCCCGCCGCGTGTGACCGACCGGATCGAGCCCGTCGACATCCAGGTCGAGATGCAGCGCAGCTACCTCGACTACGCGATGTCGGTCATCGTCGGCCGCGCCCTGCCCGACGTGCGCGACGGCCTCAAGCCGGTCCACCAGCGCGTGCTCTACGCCATGTACGACGGCGGCTACCGCCCCGACCGCGGCTACTTCAAGTGCGCCCGCGTCGTCGGCGACGTCATGGGCAACTACCACCCGCACGGTGACAGCGCCATCTACGACACCCTGGTGCGCCTGGCGCAGTGGTGGTCGATGCGGATGCCGCTGGTCGACCCCAACGGCAACTTCGGCTCGGCGGGCAACGACCCGGCCGCCGCCATGCGCTACACCGAGTGCAAGCTCGCGCCGCTGGCCATGGAGATGCTCCGGGACATCGACAAGGACACCGTCGACTTCCGGCCCAACTACGACGGCCGCTCCTCCGAGCCCGTCGTGCTGCCCGCCCGCTTCCCGAACCTGCTGGTCAACGGCTCCTCGGGCATCGCGGTCGGTATGGCCACCAACATCCCGCCGCACAACCTGCGCGAGGTCGCCGACGGCGTCAACTGGTACCTCGACAACCCCGAGGCCCAGGACGAGGAGCTGCTCGACGCGCTCATCGCGCGCGTCAAGGGCCCCGACTTCCCCACCCGCGGGCTCATCGTCGGCAAGCGCGGGATCGAGGAGGCGTACCGGACCGGGCGCGGCTCCATCACCATGCGCGCCGTGGTCGAGGTGGAGGAGGACAAGCGGGGCCGCCAGACCCTGGTCGTCACCGAGCTGCCCTACCAGGTCAACCCGGACAACCTCGCGCTCAAGATCGCCGACCTGGTCAAGGACGGCAAGATCACCGGCATCGCCGACGTGCGCGACGAGAGCAGCGGCCGCACCGGACAGCGCCTGGTCATCGTGCTCAAGCGCGACGCCGTCGCCAAGGTCGTGCTGAACAACCTCTACAAGCACACCCAGCTCCAGGAGACCTTCGGCGCGAACATGCTCGCGCTGGTCGACGGGGTGCCGCGCACCCTGCGCCTGGACCAGATGATCCGGCACTGGGTCAAGCACCAGGTCGAGGTCATCGTCCGCCGGACCCGGTACCTGCTGCGCAAGGCCGAGGAGCGGGCGCACATCCTGCGCGCGCTGCTGCGGGCCATGGACCGCATCGACGAGGTCATCAACCTCATCCGGGCCAGCGCCTCCGCGGACCAGGCCCGCACCGGCCTGATGGACCTGCTGGAGATCGACGACATCCAGGCCCGCGCCATCCTCGACATGCAGCTGCGCAAGCTCGCCGCCCTGGAGCGCAACGCGCTGACGGCCGAGTACGACGAGCTCATGGCGCAGATCGCCGACTACAACGACATCCTCGAATCGGACACGCGCCAGCGGAGCATCATCCGCGAGGAGCTCGGCGAGATCGTGGAGAAGTACGGCGACGAGCGGCGCACGCACATCATCCCCTTCGAGGGCGACATGCGCATGGAGGACTTCATCGCCGAGGAGGACGTGGTCGTCACGATCTCCCGCGGTGGATACGCCAAGCGCACGCGCATCGACAACTACCGCGCCCAGAAGCGCGGCGGCAAGGGTGTGCGCGGGGCCCAGCTCAAGCAGGACGACATCGTCCAGCACTTCTTCGTCACCACCACCCACAACTGGATCCTGTGCTTCACCAACCAGGGCCGGGTGTACCGCACGAAGGCCTACGAGCTGCCCGAGGCCGCCCGCGACGCGCGCGGCCAGCACGTGGCGAACCTGCTCCCGTTCCAGCCGGGCGAGGAGATCGCGCAGATCATGGCGCTGCGCGACTACGAGGCCGCCCCGTACCTGGTGCTCGCCACCCGTGAGGGCCTGGTCAAGAAGTCCCGCCTGGAGGACTTCGACTCGGCGCGCGCGGCGGGCATCATCGCGATCAACCTGCGCGAGGGCGACGAGCTGATCGCCGCCCGGCTGGTCTTCCCCGACGACGACCTGCTGCTGATCTCCAGCGACGCCCAGGCGATCCGGTTCCCGGCCTCCGACGAGTCGCTGCGCCCCATGGGCCGCGCCACCAGCGGCGTGATCGGCATGCGGTTCCTGGAGGACGACTACCTGCTGAGCATGGACGTCATCCGGCCCGGCGACGGCTCCACGGACGTCCTGGTCACCACCGAGAACGGCTACGCCAAGCGCACCCCGTCCGACCAGTACCCGGTGCAGAACCGCGGCGGCAAGGGCGTGCTGACGGCCAAGGTGGTGGAGGCCCGCGGCAAGCTGGTCGGCGCCCTGATGATCGACCCCGAGGTGGACGAGGTCTTCGCGATCACCTCCGTGGGCGGTGTCATCCGCACCGGCGCCGACGAGGTCAAGCGGTCCGGCCGCACGACCATGGGCGTCCGGCTGATGAACCTGGCCAAGGGCAACAAGATCGTGGCCGTGGCGCGCAACGCCGAGGCCGCCGAGGAGGAGGCCGTCGAGACGGCCGAGGACGCGGGTGAGGCGGCCGCCGACACGGCCGAGGACGTGAACGCGAACGCCGAAGGCAACCCGGAGGCCTAGACTTCGCGTTAGGCCCCATATGGGCCGCGGGGTTCGTTTTGCGCGGACCCCGCGGACGCCCTGGTCGCGCCAATCACCCGTTCTCAAGGAAAGTCCAGCGGTAACGTTTCTATGTCTGACAACCAGCGGAACACCACCACGAACGAAACCGACCCGGACACGGCGGAGACCGCCCGGGGCGGGGACGTGGAGACGACCGAGAAGGACACGGCAGAAGCGGGGGCCGCCGTGACCACCGAGGTCGACGACACGGCCGAGGCGGCGACGGGCGCCACCGAGGCCGGCACGGCCGAGGAGGCCGGCGTCGAGGACGAGGGCTCCGCCGACAAGGCGGACACCGGGTCCGAGGCCGCCGCCGGACCGGCCGAACCCGTGGCGGAGGACCGCGCCGAAGCGGGGGGAACGCCAGTGTCCGAATCGAAGACCTCGGTGCCTGAGGGTCCGAGCGCCGTGAAGGCCAGCCTGTCCAGCCGTAAGGCACACCTGTCGGTCTCCCGCGTGGAGCCGTGGTCTGTGATGAAGTTCAGCTTCGTCGTCTCCCTGGTGTGCTTCATCATCCTGTTCGTGGCGATCGCGGTGATCTACGCGACGCTGTCGATGCTGGGTGTCTTCGACGAGCTGACCAACATGCTCACGGCGCTCCTGGAGGGCGACGGGACCGAGGACGAGCTCGGCCTCGACCCGGCCTCCTGGTTCTCGCCGGGCCGCGTCCTGGGGTACACCGGCGTGGTCGGCGCGCTGAACATCGTGCTGATCACCGCCCTGTCCACGGTGGGCGCCATGCTGTACAACCTCGTCGCCGACCTGGTCGGCGGCATCGACGTGACGCTGTCCGAGGCCGAGTAGCACCGCCGTGAGGGCCCGGTCCCCGCTGGGGCCGGGCCCTCACGCGTTGGTTCGGAGCACTTCCGCACCCGGGTAAAATGGGAGGTGGAAAGGGACGCGTGCGCCGCGTCCCGCCTCGTGTCCGCCCCGGATCACCGGTTCGCCCCGGTCCCGCCGATGCGGTAGAGTTCCACACGCAGCAAGGGCGTATAGCTCAGTCGGTTAGAGCGCATCCCTGATAAGGATGAGGCCCCAGGTTCAAGTCCTGGTACGCCCACACACGAGAAGGCTCCCCACGGGGGCCTTTTCTCATGTCCGCGCGCCACACGCGCGTCGGCGCCCGGCCCGGCCCGCCGAGTCGCCGTGTCGACAACGGGACGTGTCGACCTGTCGACTCGTACACCCGTCGACTCGGGGACCTGGTGCGATCACGGGCGCATGTAGGATGCGCCGCATCGGGAGGGCGTCGTCACCTCCGCCCCGGAGCGCGGGACGCGGGCGGCCTCCAGAGCGAGGACGGAGAAGCGTGGCCACGACCTTCGACTACCAGCTGCCGTTCCACATCGACCAGGTGTGGAACATGCTCCCCCACTCCGTGTCGCGCACCAAGGGGGCCTCGGGCCCGGGGAACCCGGTGCCCGGCGCCGGTTACCGCTACGCCTTCTCCACCGGCATGAGCCTGCTCACCTGGGGGTTCAACGTGTACGTCGACCTCTTCCCCCACCCCCGGGGCACGCACATGAGGGTGACGCCCAGCATGAAGTTCGGCATCGTCGACTGGGGCGAGGGCAGCGAGGTCGCCGCCAGCCTGCACCACCACCTCGGCAACATGCTCCAGATCCAGGTCAACCAGGGCTACGGCCGGGGCGGGCGGTAGGGCCCGCGCCGGAACCGGTTGGCGGAACGGGCGCCGCCCGGCTCCGCCGCCCCAGCGGGTGTGCTCCGCGCGGGTGTCACGGCCCCTGAGCCGCGACGGCGGTCCGGGTCGACGTGTCGACTCGTGCACGTGTCGATTCGTGTACCTGTCGACTCGGGGGCCTGCCGCCCCGGGGCCGTCAGCCGCACGTGCTGACCCTCCCGGCGAGCGCGGCGTTGAGCTCGCACACCATGTCCTCGGGGTGCGGGTCGGTCGAGCCCGGGCGGATCTGCGTGTCCACGTGGTCCCGCAGCACCTCGCTCACGTACGGGTAGTAGGGGGTGCGCGGCCGCAGCAGCCCCTCGCCGACGGCGTCGCGCAGCTCCTCCCAGTACCGCACGTCCCGGTCCTCGGCGTCGCTCAGCCGGTAGCCGCTGCCGCGGGCGGGGAGCAGACCGGCCTCCCGGAACTCCGCCTGGACCTCCTGCCCGGTCATGGCCGCGACCAGGCTCCAGGCCTCGTCCCGGTGCGGCGACTCCCCGGTGACCGCCAGGCTGTTGCCGCCGAGCACGGCCGCGGGCAGCCGGAGCACCCCGAACGCGGGGGCGCCGCCCTCGGCCTCCCCCGCCCAGCCGACCCAGCGCAGCCCCTCCCGGAGCGTCTCGGCGCTCTCGGAGTCGGCCTGGAGCTGGGGCACGACCCGGGGCCAGTGGCGCATGAACACCACCTCGCCGCCGCGGAACCGGTTCAGGCTCTCGGTCTCGGTCTCCTCCAGGGCCGCGCGCGGGATGACGCCCCCGGCCTCGGGGTCCAGCCCCGCCTCCAGCACCTCCAGGCCCTGGAACTCTCCGCTCGCACCGGCGGACGTGACACAGCCGTCCTCCGCCCCGCCGTCCGCTCCGTCCGCGCCGTGGAAGGTCCCCCGGCTGTCCGCCTCCAGACCGGGGTGTCCGCCGAGGACGAACTCCAGGGCGTTGACGGTCAGGCCCTCGTAGTCGCCGAACTGGCCCGTGTACCCGTGCTCCAGGCCGTGCTCGTCGCGCACCTCGTCCGCGAGGCCGAGCAGCCCGCGCCAGCCGTCCTCCTCGATCCGGGCGGTGACCTCCTCGGGGCCGACCAGGTCGGCGCGGTAGTAGAGCAGGCCCACGTCCATGTGGAACGGCACCGCCCGCGCCCGGCCCTCGTAGCACACCGCGTCCCGGGCGCGGCCCAGGAAGCCGTTCCACGCCAGCGGGCCGTCTCCGCCGGTGTCCACCTCCGCCAGCCAGCCGCGTTCGTGGAACTCCGGCACCCACTGGTTGTCGAGGAGGAGGACGTCGTAGGCCGCCGGGTCGGCCTGCATCGCCACGACCATCTGCGAGCGCTGCTCGTCCGCCCGGGGCGAGAGCCACCGGACGTCGACCTCCCACCCCTCGTTCTCCGCCTCCCAGCGCTCGATGAGCCGCGTGTACACCCCGCCCTCGCCCGTGTCCCCCGTGGCGGTGACGTCCACGGGGAGGGCGACGCGCAGGACCCGTTCGTCCCGCCCGCCCCGCGCGTCGCAGGCGGCGGAGCCCAGCAGCAGGAGCGACAGGAGCGCGCACACGACCGGCCGCGGCGGCCTCTGGCGGGCCCTCACGGCGTCGCCGCCCTGGTCCCGGCCACGATGCCGTAGACGACCTGTTCGAGTTCGTCGGCGCGCGGGTGGTGGCACTCGGCCCCCGCGCCCGCCAGCCGACTGAGCAGCCCGTCCCCGCCGCACCCCTCGTCGCCCACGGACACCACGTGCACCCGCACGCGCTCGTCGAGGTCCTCCAGCACGGCGGCCACGTCGTCCGCCCGCGCGCCGCCGCGCGGCTCGGGGAGGGCGACGCCGTCGGTGAGGACGACCAGGGCGCAGGCGCCGGGCTCCCCCGGACGGTCGGCGCAGGACTCCAGCTCCTCGGCGCCGTCGCGGATCGCGTCGGCCAGCGGGGTGGCCGGGAACTCGGCGCTCAGCGCGCCGATCGCCTCGCGCGCCGACTTCTCCCTGCGCGCGTCCATGCCCGGTTCCGGGGGCAGGACGCGCTCCTGGCCGGTGACGTCGTTGCCCGGTCCGCCCTCGGGAAAGGCCCAGACCCCCACGGTGTCCTGCTCCCCCAGGAGGCCGACGGCGGTCCGGGCCAGCTGTTGCGCGGTCGCCAGCCGGGTGCCGCCCGTGCCGGGGCCGCTCATGGAGTCGGAGCGGTCGACCACGAGCAGGACCTCGACCGGGGTGCGGGAGCGCTCCTGCTGCCGCAGCCCGGACTCCAGCCGCTCCCGCCACTCCTCGTCCTGCCGGGCCGAGTTGAGGTGCGTGACCTCCATCAGGAACCGTTCCGCCTCCCCGCCGACCATGGCGCCCTCCACCGTCCGGTAGCCGTGGAAGGCCGTTGTCCCCCGGGGGCGGCGCATCCACTCCCCGAACGCCTCCACCTCCCGTTCGACCCCGTCGCCGCCCCAGTCCAGCCGTACGAACGGGTGGTCCAGGCCGGGCGTCTCGGAGAAGTAGACGGGGACCAGGGGCTCGTCCGGCGCTTCGCCCGTCGGCCCGCACCCGGGGCCGAGCTGCCCGCCCGTGTTGTAGGCGTTGATCGCGTACTCGGTGCTGAACACCCCGACGGAGGCGGGGTCGGCGCTCCCGCCGCGCAGCGCGCACAGCAGGCCGAGGTTGCCCTCGGCGTCGAGCCCGGCCGAGGTCGCGCGGGCCTCCGCGATCTGGACCTCCTCGGCGCCCCCGTCCCCGTACGCGGAGTACAGGGCCTCGGTCTGGATCAGCGCCGAGACCGAGGCCTCCGGTGAGGGGCGGGCCAGGAGGAGCCCGGCCTCCGCCGCCGCGGCCGTGCAGACGACGAGGTTCGAACGCGCTCCGCCCGGGTCGGTCCCGGAACAGGCGGGGATGTCGCCCGCGGACTCGGGCAGCCCCAGCACCACGGGTGTGAGCCTGGTGGCGCTCCCCTCCCCCGCCTCCAGGCCGGGCGCGTCACCCGGATCCCCGCGCAGCAGGGCGACGTCCGCGCTGGAGTCCGGCAGCCACACGTGCGGGCGGGGCCCCGCCCGCAGGTCGGTCCACCCCTCGCGCAGCAGCTCGCGCGTCCGCGCGGCCCCGCCCGCGACGGTGACGCTGACGCGCACGGGCACGCAGCCGCTCCTCTCGTCCCGGCCGCCGAGGTGGGCGGAGAAGTCGTCGGCGGCCCGCTGGACGACGGCGTGCTGGTCCGGGGTGGTGAGCACGGTGAGCTCGGTGGGCGGGGCGCACGGGAGGACCAGCCCCAGGTGGCCGTTGGCCCGCAGCCAGTACACGCCGTTCGGGACGAGGGTGAGCAGCGCGACGGCGGCGACGGCCAGGGGCCACACCGGTCGCCCGGCACCACGGCGCCCCCGCCTCCCCGCCGCGGCACGGCTCCTCCGGGCGGGGACGGCCGCCGTCCCCGCCCGCGTGCCGTGACCGCGCCGTTCCCGGACGGCCACCGCGAGCGTGTGCGGAAGCCTGCGCAGGGAGGAGAGCCGGGCGCGGACGAAACGCCGGGCGGTGTTGCGCGCCGCGCGCGGGAGGTCCACCGGGACGAGCCACGGCTCCGCCCCCGCGTCCTCCCCGACCAGGCGCCGGAAGTCCCTGTCGCGGGCGAACCGCGTGGACCGGCGGGCGACCAGGTCCCCGTTGCGCCGGTCGTGGCCGACGATGACGCCCACCAGCCGTTCCCTGACGAACACGGCGGTGCCGGAGGCCCCCTTCCACGACACGTCGTTGCCGTACTCCCGCTGGACGTCGAGCCGGAGGTCCTTCCTGACCATGCCGTCCCACGGGCTGAGGGTCCCCCGCAGGTCCTTCAGGTCGCGGCCCCCGTCGTTGGCCGCGAGGTCGGGGTAGCCGAGCGAGCGGTACGGCTGCGGTTCGTCCGCCGAGAGCTTCCCCCAGCGCACGGAGGGGTGGGGCCGCGGCTCCTCCAGCCGCAGCAGGGCGACGTCCGTCCTCCGGTCCGACCAGGCGACGGAGCACCGCAGGAAACCGCTCGGCGGGTCGGCTCCCAGGCGAACGTCGACACGCTCGTGGCCGTCGAGCACGTGGGCCGCGGTGAGGACGAGGGAGGGCCCGACGAGGTAGCCGGTCCCTCCCCTGGAGGCGCCCCCGACCCTGGCGACGCGGACGTCCGCGACACACCTCGGGTCCATCAGTCCAGGTCCCTGCGGTCCTCCCAGACCGCTCCGCTATCGGAGGCGATCGCGAGTTTCCTTCCGTCCGCGTCGGTCAGGGCGAGCTTCAGAGTGATCCGGTGCGTGTCCCTGCGGCCGGCCTTGCCCTCGGCGTTGAGGGAGAGCACACCGAAGCGCACACCGGCCTTCCCGGCTCCCTCCTGGTGCGCCTCCAGGAGGAGTTCGACCTCGGCCTCGACGATCTCGATGCCGATCTCGTGGCCCTCCCCCTTCCGGCGCGCGGCGGCGAGCTCCTGGCGCAGTTCGTCGATGGCCTGGGACAGTCCGATGGTGGACACCTGATGACTCCCTGGGGGGCGTTGCGTCGTGGGGACGGCGGGAACAGAGCCGTGGTCTACGTCACAGGACGGGTGTGGTAGTCAGTTTTCCACGCCGACCCGTCGCTAACCGGGTGTTTTCCGCTGTACATAACCGCTCTCGGACGGAGTGCCCGGCTTCTCCCTGATCACGACCCCTCTCCGCCCCGAAACAGATTCGGCGCCATGTCGACTCGTCGATCCGCCGACATGTCGTCCGCCCGGTGCCGGTCCGTGGCTGGTCACGGGCCGCGAGCCACCGACAGTGCCACCCATCTAACCGACCGTTCGGTCAGGACATAGCTTTCGAGCTGCGAAAAGTAGGCCCCGGTGTAGAAAGTGCCTTGGGTCACATGGCATGGTGTCCTGGGGCTCAGTCCGGTGTCGGACATGTCCTTCCTGTCGCTTGTGCGACTGGAGGGGCGGGTGATTGTCACCGTGACTGCCGATACCAGGAGCCCACGAGCGGAATCCGACCTCCGGTCGGTAGAGAACATACGGAGCACCAATGGCAACTTCCGACTCGACGGCCCCAGGGCCGGGCGGCGCGAACGAGACCAGGGAGCGGCGGCGCGTCCTCGCCGGGACCATGGTCGGCACCACCATCGAGTGGTACGACTTCTTCATCTACGCGCAGGCCGCCGGCCTCGTGCTCGCCCCCCTGTTCCTGTCGCCGCTGACCGAGGACAGCCCGGGGCTGGCCCAGGTCCTGTCCTTCGCGACCATCGGCATCTCCTTCCTCTTCCGGCCGCTCGGCGCGATCGTCGCGGGCGCCCTCGGGGACAGGTTCGGCCGCAAGCGCGTGCTCGTGGCGACCCTGGTCATGATGGGGCTCGCCACCTGCCTGATCGGCGTGCTGCCCACCTACGCCCAGATCGGTGTGGCCGCGCCCGTCCTGCTGATCATCCTGCGCATCCTCCAGGGCTTCTCCGCGGGCGGCGAGTGGGGCGGCGCGGCGCTGATGTCGGTGGAGCACGCGCCGGTCGGCAAGCGCGGCTTCTTCGGCGCCTACCCGCAGATCGGGGTCCCCTGCGGCATGATCCTGGCGACCTTCGTCGTCTGGGTGATCACCGCCTCCATCGGCCCGGAGGCGTTCCTGGAGTGGGGCTGGCGCATCCCCTTCCTCCTGTCCTTCCTGCTGATCATCATCGGCCACCTCATCCGCAAGTCCGTGGAGGAGTCCCCGGTCTTCAAGCTCATGCAGGCGCGCAAGGCCGAGACCTCCGCCCCGCTGGGCCGCCTGTTCCGCGAGCACACCCGTGAGGTCGTCCTCTCCGCGCTGATCTTCATCGCCAACAACGCCGCCGGGTACCTCGTCATCGCCTACCTGGCGACCTACGCCTCCCGGCCGGTCGAGGAGTTCGGCCTGGGCATGGACCGCGGCCCCGTGCTCCTGGCGACCACCCTCGCCTCGTTCGGCTGGCTCATCTCCACGCTCTACGGCGGCATCCTGAGCGACAAGCTCGGCCGGGTGCGGACCTTCCAGCTCGGCTACGTGCTGCTGGCCGCCTGGTCCGTGCCGATGTGGTTCATGGTCGACACCGGCAACATCTACCTGTACTTCGCGGGCGTCTTCGTCTTCACGCTCACCCTGGGCCTGAGCTACGGCCCCCAGTCGGCGCTGTACGCGGAGATGTTCCCGGCCGAGGTCCGCTACTCCGGCGTGTCCATCGGCTACGCCCTCGGCGCGATCCTCGGCGGCGCCTTCGCGCCCATGATCGCCGAGCTGCTGCTCACCGAGACCGGCGCCTCGTGGTCGATCGGCGTCTACATCGTCGTGGCCTGCGCGGTCTCCTTCCTCGGGGTCACCCTGGTGAAGGAGCCCAAGGGCGTGGATCTGTACGCGGACGGCACCAGGCCGAGCACGGTCGGCACGTAGGCGGCGGCGGGGCGGCGGACCGGTCCGCCGCCCCGCCGTCTGTCGCCGCGTCGCCTTGTCGCTCCGTCGCCTTGTCGACCCACCACCCCCCCGGGCGCGGTCACCGTCCCCGCGACTCCGCGCGCTGGCGCGCCGGGCCCCGGCGGTCCCGGTCCAGCTCGTAGGCGGTGTTGACCAGGGCGATGTGGGACAGCGCCTGGGGGAAGTTGCCGACCAGCCTCCGCGCGCCGGTGTCGTACTCCTCCGCCAGCAGCCCCACGTCGTTGCGCAGGCTCAGCAGGTGCTCGAAGATCCCCCGGCCCTCGTCCACGCGGCCCTGGAGGACGAGGTTGTCCACCAGCCAGAACGTGCAGGGCAGGAACACGCCCTCACCGGGGGGCAGGCCGTCCACGTGCCGGGTCCCCTCGTCCATGGAGTAGCGCTGGACCAGGCCGCCGCTGCACAGTTCCCGCTGGACGGCGTCCACCGTCCCCCGCATGCGCTCGTCGGTGGCCGGGAGGAAGCCGACGGTGCTCGCCATCAGGAGCGAGGCGTCCAGGGACGCGGAACCGTAGTACTGGGTGAAGGTCCGCCGGCCGGGGTCGTACCCGTGCTCGCACACGTCCCGGAAGATCTCCCCGCGCAGGCGCCTCCAGTCGTCCAGCGGGCCCTCCAGCCCGAACCTCTCGACGGCGCTGACGGCCCGGTCCGCCGCGGTCCACGCCATGACCTTGGAGTGCGTGAAGTGCCGCCGGGGCCCGCGCATCTCCCAGATCCCGTTGTCGGGGTCCCGCCAGTGCGACTCCAGGAAGTCCATCAGGTGCCGCTGGAGCCGCCAGGCCGGGTCCCTCGGCGGGATGCCGTGCTCCCGGGCCTGGTGGAAGACGTCCATCACCTCGCCGTAGACGTCGAGCTGCCACTGCGAGGCCGCCTCGTTGCCGATCCTGACGGGGCGGGCGCCCTCGTAACCGGACAGCCAGTCCAGCTCCAGCTCGGGCAGCCTGCGCTCCCCCTCGATCCCGTACATGATCCGCATCTGCGCGGGCTCACCGGCCACCGCCCGCAGCAGCCACTCGCGCCAGTCGGCCGCCTCCCGTTGGTAGCCCGACTCCAGCAGCGACAGCAGCGTCAGCGTCGCGTCGCGTATCCAGCAGTAGCGGTAGTCCCAGTTGCGCACGCCGCCCAGCTGCTCGGGCAGCGAGGTGGTGGCCGCGGCCACCATGCCTCCGCCGGGCGCGTGCGTCAGGGCCTTGAGGGTGATGAGCGACCGGACCACCGCGTCGCGGTACTCGCCCCGGTAGGCGCACCTGGACGCCCACTCCCGCCACACCTCCTCCGTGTGCTCGATGAGCGTGCCCACGTGGGGCGGGTCCGGCTCGGGGGCCCGTACCGGCGTCCACACGAGGGCGAAGTCCACGCTGTCCCCCGCGGCGACCGTGAACTCCGCGACCGGTCTGGACGGGGCCGCGACCTCGAACTCCACGTCGGAGTCCAGGTAGCAGCTGTCCGGACCGGCGACCATGTGCAGCCGCCGCCCGTCCTTGCGCACCCACGGGACGATCGACCCGTAGTCGAAGCGCGGCACGGCCTCGGTCCGCATGCGCACGCGGCCCTCCACACCCTCGACCCGGCGCACCAGACCGATCTCGTGCGCGCCGATGGGCATGCAGTCCACGACCCGCACCGCGCCGTCCGCGCACCGGAACTCGGTCTCCAGCACCAGGCTGTCGGAGCGGTACCGCCGCGCCGAGACCCGGTGCTCCCCGACCGGGGCCATGGTCCAGCGCCCGTTGTCCCCGTCGCCCAGCAGGGCGGCGAAGCAGGCGCCGGAGTCGAACCTGGGCAGGCACAGCCAGTCCACGCTCCCGTCCCTGCCGACCAGCGCCGACGTCTGCATGTCACCCAGAAACGCGTAGTCCTCGATGGGCGGAGCCACGCCCTGTCCCCCTTCCCGTCCACGGCCGGATCGCGCGTTGCTCCCCGCTCCCGCGTCAGCGGCCTCCCCGCCCGTCTCCCGGCAGGAACTCCTGGGCCTTGGACACGACGCCCCGCTTGACCACGGACCACGCCTCGGGGTCGCCCTTGGCCAGGGCCTTGGCCACGCTCTCCATCTGGTCGAGCGTCGCGTGCGGCGGGATCGGCGGGACGGCGGGGTCGGTGACGAACTCGACCACGCAGGGCCGGTCCGCCGACAGCGCCCGCTGCCAGGCGTCGCGCACGTCGGAGGGGTCGTCCACCTTGATCCCCCTCAGACCGATGCTCTCGGCGAACCCGGCGTAGGGGAAGTCGGGGATCCGCTGCGAGGGGGGGAACTGCGGCGCGCCGCCCATCGCGCGCAGCTCCCAGGTCACCTGGTTGAGGTCGCGGTTGTTGAGGACGGCGACGACCACCCGCGGGTCCTCCCACTCCCTCCAGTAGTGGCCGATGGTGATCAGCTCGTTGATGCCGCTCATCTGCATGGCGCCGTCCCCCACGAGCGCGACCACCGGCCTGTCGGGGTGGGCGAACTTCGCCCCCGTGGCGTAGGGGACGCCGGGGCACATCGTGGCCAGCGTGCCCGACAGCGTTCCGCGCATGCCCTCGCGGAACACCAGGTGGCGCGCGTACCAGTTGGCCGCCGAACCGGAGTCCGCGGTCACCATCACGTCGTCGGGCAGCAGCGGGGACAGCTCGTGGAAGACGCGCTCGGGGTTGACCGGGTCGGCGTCCACGTGGGCGCGCCGTTCGAGGACCTGTCTCCACCGCGCGACGTCGTCCTCGACCTTCTCCCGCCAGGAGCGGTCGGTCTTGCGCTCCACGAGCGACAGCAGCATCCGCAGCGTCTGCGCGGAGTCGCCGACCAGGTTGCACTCGAACGGGTAGCGCATGCCGACCATGGTCGGGTCGATGTCGATCTGGACGGCGCGCGCCTGGTCGAACTCGGGCAGGAACTGGCTGTACGGGAAGCTGGAGCCCACCACGAGCAGGGTGTCGCAGTCCCGCATCATCTCGTAGGAGGGCCGGGTGCCGAGCAGCCCGATCGACCCGGTCACGAAGGGCAGGTCGTCGGGGAGGACGTCCTTGCCCAGCAGCGCCTTGGCCACCCCGGCGCCGAGCCTGTCGGCCATCTCGACGACGGCGTCCGCCGCTCCCCTGGCCCCCTGTCCGACCAGCATGGCGACGCGCTCACCGGAGTTGAGGATCTCGGCGGCCTCGGCCAGCCCCTCCGGGGACGGCGTGGACCGCGGGGAGGGGAGGCCGAGGCTGGAGGGCACCATCTTGAACTCGTGCTCGGGCGGTGAGTACTCCAGGTCCTGGACGTCGGCGGGGATGATGACCGCCGTGACCGTGCGCCTGCTCGCGGCGATCCGGATCGCCCGGTCCAGCACGTTGGGCAGCTGCTCGGGGACGGTCACCATCTGGAGGTAGTCGCTGGCCACGTCCTTGTACAGCGACATCAGGTCGACCTCCTGCTGGTAGGAGCCGCCCATCGCGCTGCGCGCGGTCTGGCCGAGGATGGCCACCACCGGCACGTGGTCGAGCTTGGCGTCGTAGAGGCCGTTCAGCAGGTGGATGGCGCCGGGGCCCGACGTGGCCGCGCACACCCCCACCCGGCCGGAGAACTTGGCGTACCCCGTGGCCTCGAAGGCCGCCAGCTCCTCGTGCCGTGACTGGATGAAGCGGGGCTGGTCGTCGGCCCGCTCCCACGCGGCGAGCAGGCCGTTGATGCCGTCGCCCGCGTAGGAGAAGACGCGGTCGACCCCCCACTCGCGCAGACGCTTCAGTACGTGGTCGGACACCAGTTCCGCCATGACCGCTTCCCTCCCGGGTTCGACGCCGTCGGCCGGCACCGTTCCCGCCGCGCCGCGTCCGCCGCGCGCGGAGGCCTCGCCCTACCGGCTCGCGGCCCCCGGTCCACGGCGGGAGTGCCTCGCTGGCGCGACTACCCCGACTCCCGCGTCCGCACTCACCGCGCGGGTCGCGGCCCGCGCGCCGCCCCGCCACCGCGAGCGGCGGCCGTCACCGCCACATCATCGCCAACGAAGATGAGTGATGTGAGTCACATGGGGTAATGCTTCATCAGCGGCCTCTTAAGTCACAGGGGCAGATGAAACGGACACGACCACGCGTGGAGGTAACCATGTCCAACAGGACATCGACCCAGGGCGTGACCAGAGTTCCCGGAAAGCCGATCCGCCTCGCCGCACTCATCTACGGCATCGTCTTCCTGCTGGTGGGCGTGCTCGGCTTCATCCCCGGCGTGACCACCAACTACGACCAGATGCAGTTCGTCGGACACCACTCCGAGGCCCTGCTGCTGGGGCTCTTCCAGGTTTCCATCCTGCACAACCTGGTCCACCTGGCCTTCGGCGTGGCCGGGGTGGCGATGGCCCGCACCGCCAGGACGGCACGGTTCTTCCTCCTCGGCGGTGGCGTGATCTACCTGCTGCTGTGGCTCTACGGCCTGCTGGTCGGGTCCGACGACCCGGCGAACTTCGTGCCGCTCAACAACGCCGACAACTGGCTGCACCTCTTCCTGGGGCTGAGCATGATCGCGCTCGGGATCATCCTGGCGTCCTCCCGGCGCGACCGGGACAGGCGCTGACGCGCCCGAACGGACCCCGCGCGGAGCCGGAACGGTACGACGCGGCCGCCGCCCCGCACGGGGCGGCGGCCGCGTCCGTTCGCTCGGCCGGGCCCGCGACCGGGCCGCACACGGTCCGGCCCCGGCCCCCGAAAGGGGACCGGGGCCGCACACGGTCCGGCCCCGGCCCCCGAAAGGGGACCGGGGCCGCACACGGTCCGGCCCCGGCCCCCGAAAGGGGACCGGGGCCGCACACGGTCCGGCCCCGGCCCCCGAAAGGGGACCGGGGCCGGACGCCCGCGCGTCAGCGCCGGTCGAGCCGCTCGTGGGCGGCACCGGTGGCGCGGACGGGGGCCGCGTGGTGCGGTGCCCGCCTCAGCGCTCCACCACGTGCCGCTGGTTGGGCACGCAGTGGGTCATCGTCAGCCCCGACACGTCCCGGGGGCCGTTCCTGCCCAGGTTGGCCATGCGCTTGCGCTCCCCCTCGTCCAGGGTCTGGCTCCGCAGCGGCTCCAGGTGCGCCACGTCGTCCGGGCCGATGCCCAGCCCCTCGCCGACGCGCAGCCCCAGGTCGTCGTCGACCATGAGGAAGTGCCAGACCATCCGCTCCTGGATCGGCCGGTCGCACTGGGAGAGCTGTCCGACGAAGTTGCGCACCAGGTCGTCGCGCTCCCACGCCTCCATCAGCGTGTACCGCTGCCCCGCCTGCTGGTAGTCGTTGGTGCGGGAGATGCGCTTGCGGGTCAGCCGCCCCCGGATCTCCGGTCCCTGCTCGTCGTGCGTGGGGTACTGCCCCTCGCGCAGACCGCCGTTGATGGACGGCTCGTAGTTGACGTGCGGGTTCTCGCCCCCGGAGTCCTGGTGGTAGGCCATCAGGCCGTCGCGCTGGTTGGTGCGCACGTTGGCGTTCCTGGCCTGGTTCACCGGCAGCTGGAGGTAGTTGGGCCCCACCCGGTAGCGCTGCGTGTCGCTGTAGGAGAAGGTGCGCCCGACGAGCATCTTGTCGTCGGAGAAGTCCAGGCCGTCCACGAGCACGCCGGTGCCGAAGGAGATCTGCTCGTTCTCCGCGAAGTTGTCCGACACGTTCCGGTCGAGCACGATCCGCCCCACCGCCTTGGGCGGGAAGTCCTGCTCCGGCCAGGTCTTGGTGTCGTCCAGCGGGTCGAAGTCGAGCTCGGGGTGCTCCTCGTCGCTCATCATCTGCACGAGCAGCTCCCACTCGGGGTACTCGCCGCGGTCGATGGCCTCGTGCAGGTCCTTGGTCGCGTGCCCGGTCTCGTCCGCCTGGAGGTTGGCGGCGTCGGCCTCGGTCATGCTGCGCACGCCCTGCTTGGGCATCCAGGTGTACTTGACCAGGACGGTCTCGCCCACGTCGTTGACCCACTTGTAGGTGTTGACGCCGAAGCCCTGCTGGTGCCGGTAGTCCGCCGGGATGCCGCGCGGGCTGAACAGGTTGACCAGCATGTGCATGCACTCGGGGGTTTGCGACATGAAGTCGAAGATGCGGTTGGGCTCCTGGCGGAAGGTCACCGGGTCCGGCTTGAGGGCGTGGATCACGTCGGGGAACTTGATGGCGTCGCGGATGAAGAACACCGCGAGGTTGTTGCCCACCAGGTCCCAGTTGCCGTCCTCGGTGTAGAACTTGATCGCGAACCCGCGCGGGTCGCGCGCGCACTCCGAGGAGTCCCTGCCGCCGATGACCGTCGAGAAGCGCAGCGCGATGTCGGTCCGCTTGCCCCTGCCCTGGAAGAGCTTGGCCCGCGTGTAGCGGCTGATCGGCTCGTCGCCCCACGCGCCGTAGGACTCGAAGTAGCCGAACGCGGTCGCCCCGCGCGCGTGCACCACCCGCTCCGGGATGCGCTCCCGGTCGAAGTGGCTGATCTTCTCCAGGAACTGGTAGTTCTCCAGCGTCGCGGGTCCCCGCTCGCCGACCGTGCGCTGGTTCTGGTTGTCGTAGACCGGGTGTCCCTGCCGGTTCGTGAGCACCTCGCGGTCGTCTCCCGGCGCGGATCCCTGGCTGGATACGTCGGTCATGGAACTGGTCCCCCACCACGTCGTCATGATCCCTGTCCAGGTGCCCCCTGCCCACCGAGGCGGTTCCGGACGCGCGGCGGGGGAAGTTCTTACCAACTGGAGGGAGTACCGCAACCCTCCTCCCGCCGGGGAAGTCCGGAAAGGGGGGTTCCAGCCCTCTCCTCCCCCGATGTTTCACGTGAAACCCCGCCGTCCGGACCGCGTCACAAAAGCCCCATGGAACCGCCACGGGCGGCGTGTCCCCGCCCGTCCGCGGTTGCGCCCGGCGCACGGTGGCAATCCGGACCCATGCTCCCCCCGGTCCGTGGGTAGCGGCAGACCTGGAGACCATCGACGGGCCCCGGGCCCGGGGCGGAGGCGAGCATGGGCGTACGCACGTGGATCGAGTCGTGGCCGGTGTACCGGCAGTTCACGGGGGACGACCCGACGGGGCGCGGGGCCGCCGCGAAGTCCCGCCGGTCGGAGAACCTCAGGTCCCGCACCGAGGAGGCCGACCGGGTCGTGAAGTCGGTCTGCCCCTACTGCGCGGTGGGGTGCGGCCAGAACGTCTACGTCAAGGACGAGAGGGTCGTCCAGATCGAGGGCGACCCGGACTCGCCGATCAGCCGCGGGCGGCTGTGCCCCAAGGGGTCGGCCAGCCTCCAGCTCACCACCGGCTCCGCGCGCGAGGAGAAGGTCCTGTACCGGCGCCCGTACGGCACCGAATGGGAGGAACTCGACCTCGACACCGCCATGCGGATGGTCGCCCACCGCGTGGTCCGCACGCGCGAGCAGACCTGGGAGCGGGAGCACGAGGGGCAGCGGGTGAACCGCACGCTGGGGATCGCCAGCCTCGGCGGCGCCACACTGGACAACGAGGAGAACTACCTCATCAAGAAGCTCCTGACCTCGCTCGGCGTCGTCCAGGTGGAGAACCAGGCCCGCGTGTGCCACAGCTCCACGGTCGCCGGGCTCGGAACGTCCTTCGGGCGCGGCGGGGCGACCATGTTCCTCCAGGACCTGCAGAACTCCGACTGCATCGTCATCGAGGGCTCCAACTTCGCCGAGGCCCACCCGGTCGGCTTCCAGTGGGTCATGGAGGCCAAGGCCCGCGGCGCGGTGGTCATCCACGTCGACCCCCGCTTCAGCCGCACCAGCGCGCTCGCCGACATGCACGTGCCCATCCGCGCGGGCACCGACATCGCCTTCCTCGGCGCGATCATCAACCACGTCCTCACCGAGGAGAAGTACTTCCTCGACTACGTGCGCGCCTTCACCAACGCCGCCACGATCGTCGGCGAGGACTTCCAGGACACCGAGGACCTGGACGGCCTGTTCTCCGGCTTCTCGGAGGAGGACAAGAGCTACGACGCCAGCACCTGGAGCTACGAGGGCGCCGAGGTCGCCGCAGCCTCCGGCAACCGCGACCAGCTGTTCAAGGAGCGGCTGGAGGAGAACCTCGGCACCAGCCACTCCGGGCGGCCCGAGCAGCAGGGGGCGGGCGGCGCGGTCATCCGGGAGAAGCCCAGGGAGGACCCGACGCTCACCGACCCGCGCTGCGTGTTCCAGGTCCTCAAACGCCACTACGCGCGCTACACGCCGGAGCTGGTCGAGGAGGTCTGCGGTATTCCGCAGGAGACCTTCCGGAGGGTGTGCGACCACCTCACCGAGAACTCGGGCCGGGACCGCACCAGCGCCTTCTGCTACGCCGTGGGCTGGACGCAGCACACGGTCGGCTCCCAGTACATCCGGGCCGCCTCCATCCTCCAGCTGCTGCTGGGCAACATCGGCCGCCCGGGGGGAGGCATCCAGGCGCTGCGCGGACACGCCAGCATCCAGGGCTCCAGCGACGTGCCCACCCTGTTCGACCTGCTCCCGGGCTACCTGCCCATGCCCCACGCCCACGAGGAGCAGTCCCTGGAGACCTACATCATGGCCGCCGGCAAGCCCAGGAAGGGGTTCTGGGACGGGATGGAGGCCTACACCGTCAGCCTGCTCAAGGCGTGGTGGGGCGAGCACGCGACGGCCGAGAACGACTACTGCTTCGACCACCTGCCCCGGCTCACCGGCTCCCACAGCCACTACGACACCGTCATGGGGCAGATCGCCGGGAAGTGCAAGGGCTACTTCCTCATGGGCGAGAACCCCGCCGTGGGATCGGCCAACAGCAGGGCCCAGCGCATGGGCATGGCCGAGCTGGACTGGCTGGTCGTGCGCGACTTCTCGCTGATCGAGAGCGCCACCTGGTGGAAGGACGGGCCGGAGATCGAGTCCGGCGAGATGCGCACCGAGGACATCGGTACCGAGGTGTTCTTCTTCCCGGCCGCCGCGCACACCGAGAAGTCGGGCACCTTCACCAACACCAACCGGCTGCTCCAGTGGCACGACCGGGCCGTCAGCCCGACCGGGGACCAGCGCAGCGACCTGTGGTTCATGTACCACCTGGGCCGCGGCATCCGCGGTATCCTCGCCGGCTCCGACGACCCCAAGGACCGACCCGTCCTCGACCTCACCTGGGACTACCCCCTGGAGGAGGACGGGGAGCCCGACGCCGCCGCGGTCCTGCGCGAGATCAACGGCCACGACGCCGAGGGCCGCCCGCTCACCGTCTACACCGAGCTGCGCGACGACGGCTCGACCTCGTGCGGCTGCTGGATCTACTGCGGCGTCTTCAAGGACGGGGTCAACCAGGCGGCGCGCAGGAAGCCCCACACCGAACAGGACTGGATCGCCGGGGAGTGGGCCTGGGCGTGGCCGGACAACCGGCGCGTCCTGTACAACCGCGCCTCCGCCGACGAGGACGGGGAGCCCTGGAGCCCCCGCAAGAGCCTCGTGTGGTGGGACGCGGAGCAGGGGCGCTGGGTCGGGCACGACACCCCCGACTTCGAGAACCGCAAGGCGCCCGACTACGAGCCCGAGGAGGACGCCGAGGGCGTCGCGGCGCTGACCGGCCGGGACGCCTTCATCATGCAGGCCGACGGCAAGGGGTGGCTGTACGCGCCCGCGGGCCTCAACGACGGCCCGATGCCCACGCACTACGAGCCGCAGGACACCCCGTTCGAGAACCCCCTGTACGGGCACCAGCGCAACCCGACGCGCCTGCTGTACCCGCACGAGTACAACCGGTACCACCCCGCCCCCGGCACGCCCGGGTCCGAGGTCTTCCCGTACGTGGTGACGACCTACCGGCTCACCGAGCACTTCACCGCGGGCGGGATGAGCAGGTGGACGCCCTACCTGGCCGAACTCCAGCCCGAGTTCTTCTGCGAGGTCGGGCCCGAGCTGGCCGAGGAGCGCGGGCTGGAGCACGGCGGCTGGGCCACCGTCGTCACGGCGCGCAACGCCATCGAGGCCCGGGTCATGGTCACCGACCGGATGGCGCCGCTGCGGGTGCAGGGACGGGTGGTCCACCAGATCGGGATGCCCTACCACTGGGGGCCCAACGGGTACTCGACCGGGGACGCGGTCAACGAGCTGATGCCCATCGCGCTCGACCCCAACGTGCACATCCAGGAGGTCAAGGCGATCACGGCCGACATCCGGCCGGGGCGCAGGCCCCGGGGCGTCGAACGCCTCGACCTGGTGCGCGAGTACCGGGAGCGGGCCGGAATCACGGAACAGACGGGACTGGAGGTGTGAGCGTGTCCGCGGAGAGCAACGGGGACGGCAGGCACGAGAGGGTCGGCTTCTTCACCGACACGAGTGTGTGCATCGGCTGCAAGGCCTGCGAGGTCGCCTGCAAGGAGTGGAACATGGTCCCCGAGGACGGCCTGGACTTCACGTCCATGTCGTTCGACAACAGCGGCGGACTGGGCGCGGACACGTGGCGGCACGTGGCCTTCGTCGAACAGCGCGAACCCCTGGGCCACCAGGACCCGGGCGTGGGCCGCCCCGGGGCCGTGGACCTGGGCATGCCGTCCTTCGAGCTGCCCGGCGCCGCCACGGGGGCCGACGAGCGCGGCGAGTTCCGCTGGCTGATGTCCTCGGACGTGTGCAAGCACTGCACCAGCGCCGCCTGCCTGGACGTGTGCCCGACCGGCTCGCTGTTTCGCACCGAGTTCGGCACGGTGGTGGTGCAGGAGGACATCTGCAACGGCTGCGGGTACTGCGTTCCGGCCTGTCCCTACGGGGTCATCGACAAGCGCGAGGAGGACGGCCGGGTCTGGAAGTGCACCCTGTGCTACGACCGGATCGGCGACGGCCTGGAGCCCGCCTGCGCCAAGGCCTGCCCCACCGACTCGATCCAGTTCGGCAACCTCGACGAACTGCGTGCGCGCGCCGAGGCGCGGGTGGCCGACCTGCACGAGGCCGGGGTGTCCTCCGCCCGCCTGTACGGCGAGGACCCCGAGAACGGGGTGGACGGCGCGGGCGCGTTCTTCCTGCTGCTGGACGAGCCCGAGGTCTACGGGCTGCCGCCGGACCCGGTGGTGACCACCCGGGACCTGCCGTCGATGTGGCGGCACGCCGGTGTCGCGGCGGCGGCGCTAGTGGTCGGAGCGGCCGCGACGTTCGTGGGGAGGCGCTGATGAGCTCGTCGGACGTGACCAAGGAGGGCATGCGCGGGCAGCGCCCCGGACGGGAGGCCGTCACGGGGGCCGCCGACGTCGTCGGGGAGGAGCAGCGCCGCGAACACGGGGAGGGGCGGCGCAGGAGGAGGGGGCGCGGAGAGCCCACGCGGGTGCCCGACGCCGAGTTCCGCTCCTACTACGGCAAGCCGGTCCTCAACCAGATCGTGTGGAAGGCCTCCGACATCGGCGGCTACCTGTTCCTGGGCGGGCTCGCCGGGGCCTCGTCGGTGCTGGCCGCCGGCGCCGAGCTGACCGGCCGCCCGGAGCTGGCCCGCCCCCTCAAGTACACGGCCCTGGGCGCGATCTCCGGTTCGACGGCCGCGCTCATCCACGACCTGGGGCGCCCCGAGCGCTTCCTCAACATGCTGAGGGTGGTCAAGCCGACCTCGCCGATGAGCGTCGGGTCCTGGATCCTCATGACCTACGGCCCCCTCGCCGGGGTCGCCGCGGTGACCTCCGCCACCGGGTGGTTCCCGCGGATCGGCCTGGCGGCCACCCTGGGCGCCGGGGCGGTGGGGCCGCTGGTGGCCACCTACACGGCGCCGCTGGTGTGCGACACCGCCGTGCCGTCCTGGCACGACGGCTACCGGTACATGCCGTTCGTGTTCGCCTCCTCCGCGGCCGCGGCCGCGGGCGGGATGGGCCTGGTCACCGCACCCCTGGCGCAGAGCGGCCCCGCGCGCCGCGCCGCCGTGGGCGGCGCCCTGCTGGAGACGGCGGTGTCCAGCGCCATGGAGCGCCGGATGGGGCTGTCCGGCGAGCCCTACCGGCAGGGCAGGGCGGGCGCCCTCATGCGTGCGGCCCGGACGCTCACCCTGGCCGGGGCGGCCGGAGCGGTGCTGGGCCGCCGCAGCCGGGTGGCCTCCGCGGTGAGCGGCGCCGCCCTGCTGGCCGGTTCCGCGTGCACCCGGCTGGGCGTCTTCCAGGCGGGCAGGCAGTCCGTGGCCGACCCCAAGTACACGGTGGTGCCGCAGCGCCGCAGGCTGGCCGAGCGGGAGGCGGAGCGCAGGGGCGCCGACGCGGTCGCCGTCCCCCGGGCCCGGACGGCCGGGGACTGAGCAGCGGCCGTCCTCCCCCCTCCCCGAGGCTCGGGCGAGGAGGGAGGACGGCCGCGCGGCGGCCGGGGCGGCCGGGCGCGGTCAGGCGTCGCGGACCTGGTCCGGGCGGCTGACCACCGGGGGCTCCACCGACCAGGGGAAGTTGATCCACCGGTCGGTGTGCCGCCACACGTACTCGCACTTGACCAGGGACCGCGGCTTCTCGTAGATGACCGCGCTGCGGACCTCGGCGACGTGCTCGGCGCAGAAGTCGTGGACGAGCCTGAGCGTTCTGCCGGTGTCCGCGACGTCGTCGGCGACCAGGACCCTCTTGCTGCTGAGATCGACCGCGTTGGGCACCGGGGGGAGCATGACGGGCATGTCGAGGGTGGTGCCGACCCCGGTGTAGAACTCCACGTTCATCACGTGCAGGTTCTTCACGTCCAGCGCGTATCCCAGACCGCCCGCCACGAAGAGGCCGCCGCGCGCGATGGAGAGGATCATGTCGGGCTCGAACCCGTCGTCGGCGATCGCGTGGGCCAGGTTGCGGATCGCGGTGCCGAAGAGCCCGTAGTCCAGGTTCTCGCGCTCGTCGCTCACGAGGCCCCCTCTTTCCCGGTGGTGTGGTGTGCGCAGCGGCTCGGTACCGCCCCAGGCTAACCACCTCGGCGCCGCTTCGCGCCCGCGCGAAGAAGCGGCGCGGTGGCGTGGACCACTTGTCCACGCCGGCAGGTGTTCTGGGTCACACGTTTGGTCGTTTGGCCAGAATTCTGCGTGAAATCCTCGACGTTTTCTTGAGTTTTGCGCGGTTGTGGCGAACAGATGGCAATGAACAGCACCATGTGTCTGAACACATCTTTCTGACACAGGAGGCTGGCGCCATGGCTGATGACCGGGACCTTCTCCCCTCCGAGCAGCCGATCCGGCTGCTCGACGAGACCGGAAGCCCGGTGGACGGGGCCGCCCTGCCGTTCCCGGACCGGGAGCGGCTGCTCGCCGCGTACACCTCCCTGGTGATCGGCCGCCGCGTCAACGACCAGGCCAGCGCCCTCGTGCGGCAGGGCCGCCTGGCCGTGTACCCCTCCTCGCACGGGCAGGAGGCCTGCCAGACGGGCGCGGCCATGGCCCTGGCGGAGGGCGACTGGCTGTTCCCGACCTACCGCGACACCGCCGCCGTGGTCGCGCGCGGGGTGGACCCGGTGCAGGTGCTCACCCTGCTCAAGGGCGACTGGCACTCGGGCTACGACCCCTACGCGCACCACGTGGCCCCGCAGGCCACGCCGCTGGCCACCCAGCTCCTGCACGCGGTGGGCGTCGCGCACGCCGCCCGCCTGCGCGGTGAGGACACCGTGGTCATGGCGATGTGCGGCGACGGCGCCACCAGCGAGGGCGACTTCCACGAGGCGCTGAACTTCGCGGCGGTGTTCCGGGCCCCGGTGGTCTTCTTCGTGCAGAACAACGAGTACGCCATCTCCGTCCCCCTGGCCCGCCAGACCGCCGCCCCCTCGCTCGCCCACAAGGGCGTCGGCTACGGGGTGAACGCGGAACGGGTGGACGGCAACGACACCCCCGCGGTGCTCGCCGTGCTGGACCGGGCCGTGGCCGCCGCGCGGGCGGGCGAGGGCCCCCAGCTCGTGGAGGCGCACACCTACCGCATGCAGGCGCACACCAACGCCGACGACGCCACCCGGTACCGCACCCAGGAGGAGGTCGACCCCTGGGAGGCCCGCGACCCCCTGCTGCGCATGGAGGCCTACCTCACCAGGAAGCGCGTCCTCACCAAGGCCCGCAAGGCGCGCATCGCCGAGGACGCGGAGGCCGTGGCCGCCGCCATGCGCGAGGGCGTCGCCAGGGACACCGACCCCGAGCCCGCCGAACTGTTCGCGCACGTGTTCGCGACCCCCACGCCTCAGCTGGACGAGCAGGCCGCCTTCCTGGCCGACGAACTGAGCAGAGAGGGCAACTGACATGGCGACCGACCCCACCAAGCTCTCCATGGCCCAGGCCCTCAACCGGGCCCTGCGCGACGCCATGGCCGAGGACCCGGCGGTGTACGTCTTCGGCGAGGACGTCGGCCCCCTCGGCGGCGTCTTCCGCATCACCGACGGCCTCACCGCCGAGTTCGGCGAGGACCGCTGCTTCGACACCCCGCTCGCCGAGTCCGGGATCGTGGGCATGGCCGTCGGCATGGCGATGAACGGCGTGCGCCCCGTGGTGGAGATGCAGTTCGACGCGTTCGCCTACCCGGCCTTCGAGCAGATCGTCAGCCACGTGGCCAAGACGCGCAACCGCACCCGCGGCCGGGTCCGGCTGCCCATGGTCATCCGCGTCCCCTACGCGGGCGGGATCGGCGGCGTCGAGCACCACTGCGACTCCTCCGAGGCCTACTACGCCCACACGCCCGGCCTGACCGTGGTCACCCCGTCCACGCCCGCCGACGCCTACTTCCTGCTGCGCGAGGCGATCGCCTCCGACGACCCGGTCGTGTTCATGGAGCCCAAGAAGCTCTACTGGGGCAAGGCCGAGGTCGACCTGTCCGCGCCCGAGCCGCCCATCGGCCGCGCCGTGGTGCGCCGCCCCGGCACCGACGCCACCCTCATCGCCTACGGCCCCTCGGTGCCCACCGCCCTGGAGGCGGCCGAGGCCGCCGCCCAGGAGGGCCGCAGCCTCCAGGTGGTGGACGTGCGCTCCCTCGTCCCCTTCGACGACGCCACCGTGTGCGAGGCGGTCCGCTCCACCGGGCGCGCCGTCGTGGTCGCCGAGGCCAGCGGGTACGCCAGCGTCGCCTCGGAGATCGTCGCGCGGGTGACCGAGCGCTGCTTCCACTCCCTGGCCGCGCCGGTGCGCCGCGTCACCGGCTTCGACATCCCCTTCCCGCCGCCGAAGCTGGAGCGCTTCCAGCTCCCGGGCGTGGACCGGATCCTGGACGCCGTCGACGACCTTCAGTGGGAGGACCAGTGACGACGCAGACCTTCGACCTCCCCGACCTGGGCGAGGGGCTCACCGAGGCCGAGGTGGTGCGCTGGCTCGTGGCCGTCGGCGACACCGTGGCCGTGGACCAGCCGATCGTGGAGGTGGAGACCGCCAAGTCGATCGTGGAGGTCCCCTCCCCCTTCGCGGGCACCGTCAGCGAGCTGCACGGCGAGGAGGGCCGGGTCATGGAGGTCGGGCGCCCCCTGGTCAGCGTGACCGACGGTTCCGGGGGCGAGGCCGCGTCCGGGTCCGGGGCCGTCGCGAAGGTGTCGGCTGAGGGGGAGCGCTACCGCGAGGAGGAGCGCGCCGGAACGGGTTCGGGCAACGTGCTGATCGGCTACGGGACGCCGGAGGCGGCGGCCTCCGGGCGCCGTCGGCGCCCGCGTGAGCGTCCGCCCGCGCGCCCGGCGCAGCCCGCCGCACCGGCCGCGGCCGCCGCACCGGTCTCCGCAGCGCAGGCCTCCGCCGCACCGGCCGCTCACACGCGTCCGCCGCTGGTCACCTCGCCCCTGGTGAGGCAGATGGCCCGCGAGGCGGGGCTGCGGATCTCCGAGGTCCCCGGAAGCGGTCCGGGCGGGCTCATCACCCGGCGCGACGTACGCGAGGCCATCGAGGCCGCGCGGGTCCCCGCCGCCGCTCCCGCCGCCGCTCCCGCCGCCGGGCCGGAGCCCGTCGCGACCGGTGCCGTGGACGCCCGCACGGGACTGGCCGAGTCCCGGCGCGTGGCCATGAGCGGGTTCCGCCGCAGCGTGGCGGCGTCGCTGTCCCGCAGCCGCAGCGAGATCCCCGAGGCGACCGTCTGGGTGGACGTGGACGCGACCGAGCTGGTGCGCCTGCGCCGGTCCGACCCCTCGGGGCCCGGCCTGATGTCCTACGTGGCGCGGTTCGTGGTCGCGGGCCTGCGCGCCCACCCCGAGCTCAACGGCAGGGTGGACGCCGAACGCGGTGAGCTGGTCCAGTACGACGGGGTCAACCTGGGCCTGGCGGTGCAGACCGACCGGGGCCTGGTCGCCCCGGCCGTGCTGGGCGCGCACCGGCTCACCACGGCCGAACTGGACGGCGAGATCCGGCGGCTCACCGCCGCCGCCCGGGAGGGCCGGGCCTCCCAGGCCGAGATGACCGGCGGCACGTTCACCCTCAACAACTACGGGTCGCTGCGTGTGGACGGCAGCGCCGCCATCATCAACCACCCGCAGGTGGCGATCCTGGGCCTGGGCCGGATCATGGACCGCCCGTGGGTGGTGGACGGCGAGCTGACCGTCCGCAAGATCACGCAGCTGTCGTTCGCCTTCGACCACCGCGTGTGCGACGGAGGGGCCGCCGCGGGCTTCATGCGCGTGGTCGCCGACGCCATGGAGAACCCGGCCGCGGCCATCGCCCGCCTGTAGGCCGGGGCGGAGCGGACGCCCCGGGACCCGGTGTCCCGGGGCGCCCTCCCGCGTGCCGGTCCGGCCGCCGTCGGAGCGGTCGTTCCCGTGCCGCTCCAGCGCCTGTCGGACCGCCGCGTGTCGACTCGTCCACATGGCGACTCGTCTCCATGGCGACTCGTCCACACGTCGTCCCGGGCGGGAGCGGGCGTCGCGGCCCTACCTCCCCGCGATCCGCTCCATCAGGCCCGCCACCAGGGCGACCTGGCGCGGCGTCCCGCCGACCAGGACGTGCTCGTCGCGCGAGTGCGGCCCGGCGCCCACCGCGCCCAGCCCGTCGAGCACCGGGCGGCCCAGCGCGGAGACGAAGTTGGCGTCGCTGGCCCCGCCCACCGACACCTCCTCCAGGGAGGCGCCCAGCTCTCCGGCCACCTCGCGCAGCAGGCCGAACGCCTTCTCCGAGGGCGGGTTGGGGTTCATCGGAGGGCGGTTCCACCCGCCGGTGACCTGGACCGCCACGCGCGGGTCGGCGGCGGAGAGCGCGGCCAGCCCGGCGTCCACGCGGGCCATCTCGGCGGGGTCCTGCACCCGCACGTCCACCCCGCAGCGGGCGTGCCCGGCGACGACGTTGTACCCGGTCCCCCCGGAGACCAGGCCCACGTTCACCGTGGTGCCCAGCTCCGGTGCGGACAGGGCGGTGAGCGCGGGCACGACCTGGGCCAGGGCGTGCACGGCGCTCGCCCCCGCTGCGGGGTCCAGGCCCGCGTGGGACTCCACGCCGCGCACGTCCACGTCGAAGATCCCCATGCCCTTGCGCCGGGTCTTGGGCATGCCCTCCCGGCTGGGTTCGAGGACCAGGGTCAGGTCCACGCCCTCGCTGGCCCGCTCGATGTGCGGGCGCGAGGCGGGGCTGCCGATCTCCTCGTCCCCGGTGAGCAGCATCCGCACGGCGGGCCGGGGCAGGTCCAGTTCGCGCAGGAGCCGCAGAGCCCAGGCGCTCTGCACGATCCCGGCCTTCATGTCGAAGCAGCCGGGGCCGCTGAACCGGTCGCCCTCGACCGTGACGGGCCACTCGGCCAGGGTTCCGGCGGGCCAGACGGTGTCGTAGTGGCTGACGAAGAGCACGGTCCCCGCCCCGGTGCCGGGATAGGACACCTCCAGCACGTCGCCGAAGGAGCCGCCGTCGTAGCGGACCCGGGTCTCGGGCGCGCCCAGCCGCCGGGCCAGCCACCCCTCGATGCCGTCCAGCCCGGCGGACAGCAGGTCCCTGTCGCCGCTGGGGGTCTCCAGCTCCACGAGGGCGCGCAGGTCGTCGATCATGCCGGGCAGGGCGCGCTCGGCCGCGTCCGCCAGCCTCGCGGTCACCGTCTGGCTCATGTGTCACTCTCCTCGTTGCGGTGTGCGGGGGTCCGCCCGGGGCGGCAGGGGCGCGGTCAGCGCACCGGGACACCCGGTCCCAGCGGGATGCCGAGCGTCCACCAGCCCAGGAACAGCAGGGTCCAGCCGATCAGGACGGTGAGGCACAGCGGCAGCGTCAGGGAGATCAGCGTGCCGATGCCCGCGTCCCGGCGGTAGCGCTGGAGGAAGCCCAGCGCCATGACGAAGTACGGGCTCATCGGGCTGATGACGTTGGTGCTGGAGTCGGCGATGCGGTAGACGGCCTGGGTCGTCTCGGGCGGCACGTCCAGGAGCATGAACATGGGCACGAAGACCGGCGCGATGAGGGCCCACTGCGCCGAACCGCTGGTGATGAGCAGGTTCAGCACCGTGGAGAACACGATCATGCCGAGGAAGAGCACCAGGGGGTGCACCCCGGCTGAGTCCAGCAGCGCGGCGCCGCGGATGGCCACGACCTCGCCGATCCCGGTCCAGCGGAAGTAGGCGAGGAACTGCGAGGCCGCGAAGAACAGCACGACCACGGGCGCCAGGTCCCGCACCCCCGCGGTCATCGCCTCGGGGACGTCCCGCGCCGAGGCCACGGTGCCCGTGGCGCGTCCGTACACGACTCCGGCGAGCAGGAACAGGATGCCCAGCACGTAGGCGACCCCGGTGATGACCGGCGAGCCGAGGACCGTCCCGTCCTCCCCGCGCAGGGGCGAGGCCGGGGGCACGAGCGCCGCCGCGAGGACCCCCACGGCCGCCAGCACGGTCAGTCCGGCGTCGCGCAGCCCCCGGCGCTCGGCGTCGGTGAGGGTCATCGAGCCCAGCTCCTGCGCCTCCCGGTCCCCCTCGCCGTCGCCGTCCTCGACCAGGCCCTCGGAGCGCCTGCTCAGCAGGAACTCGGTGACGAGGGTGATCAGGGCGGCGAGCACGACGGCGGAGACGACGCTGAAGAAGTAGTTGTCCAGCGCCGTGACCGTGTGGCCGGGGTCGATGATCGAGGCGGCCTCGGTGCTCAGGGCGGCCAGGAGCGCGTCGGTGGGCGTGATGAGCAGGGACGCGTTGTACCCGGCGGAGACGGACCCGAAGGCCACGACCAGGCCGAGGACGGGGCTGCGGCCCGCGGCCTTGAAGAGCAGGGCGCCCAGCGGGATGAGCACGACGTAGGCGGCGTCGGAGGCGACGCTGCCGGTGATGCCGGTCAGCGCCACGGCGAAGGTCAGCCACCGGGCCGGGACCCTGGTGACGCTGCCGCGCAGCATCGCGTTGAGCAGGCCGCTGCGCTCGGCGACCGAGACCCCGAGCATGACGACGATGATGATCGCCAGCGGCGGGAAGGTCGCGAAGTTGTCGATCGCGTCGCCGACGATGGTCTGCACGCCCTCGGGCGAGAGCAGGCTGCGGACCGCGATGCGCTCGCCGTCCACCGGTGAGACCGCGGAGACGCCCAGCGCGTTGAGCAGGGCGCTGAGCGCGATGACGATCCCGGCCATGATCGTGAACAGCCAGAACGGGTGGGGCAGCTTGTTGCCCACCCGCTCGATCACCTGGAGGGAGCCCAGGAGCAGCCGCATCGGCAGCCTGGGGCGTGTGGAATCGGTCGTGGTCACCCGTGCTCCCCTGACGTCCGGGCGGGCTGGCGCCCCTCCCTCGCTGCGTTGACCAGTACATTGCATGTGTGGTGGATGAATATGTCAACCGGTGGCGATAAAGTGGTGGAATTAGTCATCAGATGCGGCATATTTGGTGACCATGGTCTTTGCGGAGGCGGATGCGGTGCTGGACGAACTCGACATGGACCTGGTCGCCGCCCTCCAGCTGGCGCCCCGGGCGCCGGTCAGCGCCCTGGCCGAGGCCGTGGGGAGTTCGGCGAGCACCGTGGGACGGCGGCTCCAGCGCCTCCAGTCCGAGCGGTCCGTGCGCGTGGTTGGCCAGGTGGACTGGCCGCTGTTCTCCGACGCCCACCCCCACCACGTGTGGATCACCACCGCCCCCGGCCACTCGCGACGGGTGGCCCGCCGCCTGGCGGAGCGGCCCGAGACGCAGTTCACGGCCGTGACCAGCGGCGGGTCCGACGTCTACTGCGTCGTCCACCCCTCCCGCCGCGACCGGGCGGCGGACCTGCTCGCCGACGGGATCCCCTCGGTGGAGGGCGTTGCGGCCACACGGTCCGACCTGGTCCTGCGGGCGGTGAGCCGGGCCGACTCCTGGCGGCTGGACCGGCTCGACCCCGCGCGGTCCCGGGCACTGGACCCCTACACCGACACGGGGGAGAACGGGGCAGCGGAGGAGCCCCGCGGCCCGCTGAGCGCGCAGGAGGCGCTCGTGGTGCGGATGCTGCACCGCGACGCGCGCGCCGGTTCGGGAGAGGTCGCCCGCGCGCTCGGGGTCAGCCAGTCCACTGCCTACCGCCTCGTCCAGTCCGTGCTGGAGCGCCGCATGGTGCGCCCCCGGGTGGAGGTGGAACCCGCCCTGCTGGGCATGGGGGTGGAGGCGGTGCTGGCCCTGGAGGTCAGCCCCCGCGAGATCGGCGGCGTCGCCGACGCGCTGGGGGCGCACCCCTCAGCGCGCTACGTCTCGGTCGTGGCCGGGACCTCGTCCGTCATCCACCACGCGGTGTTCCGCGACGAGTCCGAGCTGGCCGACTTCCTCTCCGCGGACCTGGGGCGCCTCTCGGGCATCACGGGCCTGCGCGTCTCGGTGGTGCTGGACGTGCTGCGCCGCTACTGGACGGCGCGCGAGGGCGCGCGGCTCGGGCCGCCCGGCCCGTCGGCGCTGCTGGACGGGGAGCCGTCCGCCGGGGAGTGAACGGCTGCCTCCGGGGCCGCGCACTCCTCCGGCCGGCTCACGGGCCGTCGGCCAGGAGCCCCGGCACGCACGACGGCGCCCCCGGCCACGCCACCGCCGGGGGCACCGCCTGTCGGTGAGGTCGACATGTCCGTTCGCCTCTGCGCCGTCTGACGACGTGTCCGTTTGACGACATGCCTGTTTGCCGACATGCCTGTTTGCCGACCTGTCCACTTACCGGCGCTCCCGCCCGCGGACGCGTCCGCGGGCGGGAGCGCCGGCGCGCCTACCCCTCCCCGCCCTTGGCGACCAGCGTGAGCACGTCGTAGGTGGCCACGGCCTCGCCGTCCTGGTCGGTGACCAGGGCGTCCCAGCGCACCTCGCCGTAGTCGGCGTTCGTGCGCGGGGTGATCTGCTTGGCGGTCAGCGTCACCCGGATCGTGGCGTCCTCCTTCACCGGGGTGAGGAAGCGCAGGTTGTCCACGCCGAAGTTGGCGAGCACCGGGCCCGGGGCCGGGTCCACGAACAGGCCCGCCGCCAGCGACACCACCAGGTAGCCGTGCGCCACGATCCCGCCGAACAGCGGGTTGGCGGCGGCGGCCTCCTCGTCGGTGTGCGCGTAGAACGTGTCGCCGGTGAACTCGGCGAAGTGGTCGATGTCCGCCCGGGTGACGGTGCGCTCCGCCGACCGGATCGTGTCGCCGATCCGCAGCTGCGACAGGTCCTTGCGGAAGGGGTGCACGTCGCCCACGGTCCGCTCGGAGCCGGTGGTCCAGTGGCCGGTGATCGCGGTGACCATGTCCGGCGGGGCCTGCACGGCGGTGCGCTGCATGTGGTGCTTGACGCCGCGCACGCCGCCCATCTCCTCGCCGCCGCCCGCGCGGCCGGGTCCGCCGTGCACCAGCACGGGCAGCGGGGAGCCGTGGCCGGTGGACTCCTTGGCGTCGTCGCGGTTGAGCACCAGGATGCGCCCGTGCCAGGGCGCCAGCCCCAGGACGACCTCGCGCGCCACGTCCGGGTCGCGGGTGACGAGCGAACCCACCAGGCTGCCGCTGCCCCGGGCGGCCAGCTCCACGGCCTCGGCGACGCCGTCGTAGGTGATCACGGTGCTGACGGGGCCGAACGCCTCCACCTCGTGCGGCTCCCGGGCGCCGGGCTCGGCGCGCAGCAGGATCGGGGACATGAACGCGCCCGACTCGTCGTCGGCCCCGGCGACCTCCACGCTCTCCGGGTCGCCGTAGACGAGCTCGCTGGTGGCGCGCAGGGCCTTGACCGCCTTGCGGACCTCCTCGCGCTGGTCGAGCGAGACCAGGGCGCCCATCCGCGCGTCCGGGTTGTCGGCCGCGCCGACCACCACCCTGGCCAGGCGTTCGGTCAGGGCCCCGGTGACGGCCTCCGCCATCGACGCGGGCACGATGACGCGGCGGATGGCGGTGCACTTCTGCCCGGCCTTGACGGTCATCTCGGTGACGACCTGCTTGACGTACAGGTCGAACTCGGGGTCCTCCTCGGTCACGTCCGGGCCGAGGATCGAGCAGTTGAGGGAGTCGGCCTCGACGTTGAGCTGCACGCCTCCGCTGACCACGTTGGGGTGGTTGCGCAGGATGGCGCCGGTGGCGGCGGACCCCGTGAAGCCCACGATGTCCTGCGGGCCCAGGGCGTCGAGCAGGCCCCGGTGGCTGCCGACGAGGAGCTGGAGGGAGCCCTCGGGCAGCAGGCCCGACTCGACCATGCGCCGCACGACCGCGACGGTGAGGTAGGCGGTCTGCCCGGCGGGCTTGACGATGCTGGGCATCCCCGCGAGGAAGGCGGGGGCGAACTTCTCCAGCATGCCCCACACCGGGAAGTTGAAGGCGTTGATCTGCACGGCCACGCCCGGGCGGGACGTGTACACGTGCTGGCCCACGAACGTGCCCTGCCTGCCGAGCGGCTCCAGGGGCCCGTCCAGGATGACGGTGGAGTTGGGCAGCTCGCGGCGGCCCTTGCTGGAGAAGCTGAAGAGCGTGCCGAAACCGCCGTCCACGTCCACGGCGGTGTCCCGGGCGGTCGCGCCGGTCCGGTGGGAGAGGGCGTAGAACTCCTCCTTGTACTCCGTCAGGTGCTTGGCGACCTCCTTGAGGATGTTCGCGCGCTGGTGGAAGGTGAGCGCGCGCAGCGCGGGTCCGCCGACGGTCCGCGCGTGGTCGACCATCCCCGCGACGTCGGGGCCGCCGGACGAGATCCGGGCGACGGTCTCCCCGGTGTTCGCGTCGGCCAGGGGCGCGCCCTCGTCCGCGGGGGTGAACCATGCTCCCCGCGCGTAGCTCTGGAGTGTTTCGGGCACCGGACGGTCCTCTCCTCGGGCTGTGCTCTCTGGCGAACAGTATTACAGACCGATCGGTCAGTAAATAGTCCCAGAGAAGCCGCGCCACTTCCCACCTGCTCTTCTTCCCGTTTTCCACAGGTCCGGGCGGGGGTCGGCCCGGATCCCCGGCCCGCCCGTGGGAGAACCCGCGCGCCCGCGCGCGGAAAATCGGTGCCGACGCCGTAACACGGGAGCCCCGCCGGACAGAAGGGGGTGAGAACGCACGGAGGGAAGCCGATGAGCAGTGAGGACACGGACACGGAGGAACCCGCGAAGAGCGAGTTCACCCGGTTCTTCGAGCGCCACCACGGCGACGTGTACCGCTACGCCGTGCGCCGCCTGGGCGCGGACCGCGCGGACGACGTCGCCGCCGAGACCTTCGGCGTCGCCTGGCGCAGGTACGACCACCTGCCCAAGGACCAGCCCCTGCCCTGGCTCTACGGGGTGGCGCGCAACGTCATCCGGGCCCGGCTGCGCGGCGAGCGCCGCCGCGGCGAGGTGCTCAGCGCCGAGGCCGACGCCGGTGTCCCCGGCACGGCCGACACCGTCCGCCAGGTGGAGGAGCGCGACACCGCGCTGCGCGCCCTGGGCAGGCTCAGCGCCACCGACCGCGAACTGGTGATGCTCCTGGCCTGGGAGGGCCTGGAACTGGCCGAGGCGGCCCGGGTCCTGGGCTGCACCACCGCCACCGCCCGCGTGCGCCTGCACCGGGCCCGCCGCCGGATCGAGCGCTTCCTGGACTCCTCGCCCCCGGCCGACCGGGACCAGTCCCCACCGCGCCCGGCGACGCCGGGCCCCGCGCACGTCCGAGTTCCCGTGGAGGAGAAGTGAACCGTAACCCCGCCAGCCGCGGCTCGCGCGGCGACACCGACGCCGTGCGGAGGATGCTCGCCGCGCACGACCCCGCGGCCTCCGTCCGCCCCGACCCCGTCGCCCGCGACCTCGCCCGGATCGAGGCGGTCGCCTCGGGCGACCGCCGCCGGGTCCGCGGCCTGCCCCCCCGGCGCCTCGCCCCGCGGCTGGCGCTGGGCGCCGCCGCCGCGCTCACCGCCGTGGCCGTGCTCGGCTCCCTGGGCTGGAACGCCGCCCAGCCCGCGTACGCCGGTCCGCCCCCCACCCCGCTGGAGGTCCCCCTGGCCGCCGACCTGTCCGCGGGCCGCGAGCACCTCCTCGCCCTGGCGGAGTCCGCCGGGGAGCAGCCCCCGCCGCCCGCCGGGGGCGACGTCGCCTACGTGCGCACCGCGGAGTGGACCCTCACCTACTCCCAGAACGCCGACACCGGCGAGGCGGGCTGGGGGGTCCTCCCGACGAGCGAGCAGGTCTGGCGCACCCCGCACGAGTCCGGACGCAGCGTCTCCGTCCCGAGCCTCCCCGAGCACGGGGGCGGCGACCCCGGCCCGGTCAGGTGGCTCTTCGAGAGCGGACCCGAGGAGTTCGAGTGGGGCGGCGGCGAGGGCGGGAACGGCATGTTCTTCACCTTGGAGCCCGGCGGCCTCTCCACCGACCCGGACCGGCTCGCGGAGCAGCTCCTGGCGGTCGGCGGCCGGGACTCAGGGGCCACACAGGACCCCTCCCCCGCGGTCGGGATCGTGTACGCCCTCCAGCTGCTGTACGAGGAGGCCCCGGTCGGCCCCGACGTGCAGGCCGCCGCGCTGCGCGCGCTCGCCGGGCAGGAGGACGTGCTGTACGCGGGCACGGCCCGGGACCGAGAGGGGCGCGAGGGCGAGCTGTTCCTGGTCGAGGAGGACGCGGGGGACGGCACCGTCCTGGAGCGCCGGATCATGTTCGACGCCGACACGGGCGCGCCGCTCTACCACGAGACGGTCGCCGTGGAGTCGCCCGGGGAGGACGGGCTGCCGAGGGTGAACAACTACACCGTGCTGGTGGAGTCCGCCTGGGTGGCGGAGGTCGGCGACACCCCCTGACCTCCGGGGCGCTTCCTGACACCGGGGCCGGTACCGGAGGCACACCGCCCGGTGGCGGCACGGAACCAGCCGCAAACCGGGGCGGAGCGCGCCGAAACCACACGTCGATTTGTCGACATTCGTACCCGCAAGGCGACGAGTCCGCAGGTGGACGTGTCGACACGCGGCCGGGCGCCCCGCCCGGCCGCGTGGTCGCCCCCTTACCTGGTCAGCGCCAGGACCTCGGCGCCGGGCAGGTCCGCGAGCAGCTTGCCGGGCACCAGCAGCTTGGAGCGGCGCACCCCGCTGCCCACCACGACCTCGGCCTCGGCGGCGACCGCCTCGTCCACCAGGACCGGCCACCCCTGCGGCAGGCCGAGCGGCGTGATGCCGCCGTACTCCATCCCGGTCAGCCCGGTGGCCTCGTCCATCGGCGCGAACGAGATCTTGCGGGCGCCGAGGCGGCGGCGGACGACCCCGTTGACGTCGGCGCGCTGGGTGGCCAGCACCATGCACGCCGCGTAGGACACCTCGCCGCCGCGCCTGGCCGCGACCACCACGCAGTTCGCGCTGGTCGCCAGGGGCATCCCGTACCGTTCGCAGAACTGCGCCGTGTCCGCGAGCTCCGGGTCGATCGGCGCCACCCGCGCGTCCTCACGGCCGCGCACCGCGGCCAGGACCGGGTCGGCCAGCAGCTCCGGGTGCTCGTCCGCACGTACCCAGTTCAGTCCATCGGACATGGCACACCTCGATGTCGTCGTGAAGGTCGTTCGGAGGGGGCCTCCGACGAGGGGACACCGCCAGGCTAACCGCCGTCTCAGCGGCGCCCGGCGATCCGCAGCGCCAGTTCGGCCAGGTCCCCGGCCCGGTAGCCGGGCCACCCGTGCACCGCCTCCAGGTACTCCCCCGGGATCGCGCCCGCGCCCCACCGGGCGCCGAGCAGCGCCCCGGCGATCGCGGCCACGGTGTCGGTGTCGTCGCCCGCGCGCACGGCGGCCCGCAGCGCCGGGGCGAACCCGTCCGGCTCGCGCACCACGGAAGACCACGCCGCCTGGAGGGCGGTGACCACGAACCCGTTGGGACTGAAGGCCCGTGGCGGGCGCTCCTCGGCCTCGTCCAGCCACGCCGTCCACGCTCCGCGCCGTCCGGGCGGCAGCAGTTCCAGACCCGCGCGCACGCCCGCCAGGCCGCCGTGCGCGACCGCGTGCCGGATCCCCTCGCACCACAGCACACAGGCCTCGGAGGCCAGCGGGTCGCCGTGGGTGAGGCGGCTGTAGCGGTCGGCCGCCGCGGCCAGGCCCTCCGGGTCGTCCGGGTAGGCCAGGGCCAGCGGCCCCGTGCGCATGAGCGACCCGTTGCCCGCGCTCGGCACCCCCTCGGCGAAGCGCTCCGCCGCCGCCCGCTCCATCACCTCGGCCACCTCCGGACTCCGGTAGGCGTGCCCGGCGCGTCCCATCACCCACGCCGTCTGGTTGCCGATGTCGGTGGCGCCCTCGTTCCTCCAGCGCAGGAAGGCGTCCGCGGTGTGCCGCAGCGCCTCCGCCGACAGCGGGTCGTCGTGCTCGCGCAGGGCCTCGGCGATGCACACGGCCATCTGGGTGTCGTCGGAGTACTCGCCCGGGGCGTAGGGGCCCAGGCCGCCGCCGACCATCTCCGGGATCCGGTCCTCCGGGAGCGGCGGACCGAACTCGTAGGGAACGCCCAGGGCGTCGCCGCACGCGGCGCCGAGCAGGACGCCCGCCGCGCGGTCCTCGCGGGTTCCGGGGGAGGGGAGGTTCACAGGGGCCTCACAACGTTTCGGTACCAGGGGTGCTGCGAGTCGACCCTACTGTTCGGCGCATGTCCGCATACGACCCGGGAACGTGGGATTCGGAAGGGTGTGGGGGAATAGAATCCGGGTCATGGAGACCCCCACTCCCGATCCCCTCTTCGGCATCACGCTGCACGAGCGCTACATCCTCGGAAAGCGGCTGCGCAGCGGCGCCTCGGGAACCGTCCACGTCGCACACGACCTCGGCGGCGACCAGACCGTCACGGTCACCGTGCTGCACCCCTGGCTGGTGGGCGACCACGGCGCCGTGCACGCGTTCCTGGACCGCGCCCAGACCCTGGAGGGCCTGTCCCACCCGGGGATCGCCCGGGTCCTCGGCCACGGCCGCGACGGCGAGCACGTGTACGCGGTCGGCGAGTACCTGTCAGGACACACCCTCGCGGAGGCGCTGGGCGAGGGCGGCGGCGGGCTGCGCTACCCGGTGCAGGCGGCGCTGGCCATCGCGGCCGGGACGCTCACCGCGCTCGACGCCGCCCACGGCGCGGGCGTCGTGCACGGCGCGCTCGACCCCCACACGGTCGTGGTGGACGGTGAGGGAGGAGTGCGGGTCACCGGTTTCCCCCTGCTCTTCGACGCCGAGGAGGACGCAGGTCCCGAGACCCGTACCGACGTGCACGCCGTCGGGCGGCTCCTGTACACGCTGTTGACCGGCGTGCCCGCGGACCCGGAGGCCCGTCCGCTGCGGCCCTCGGCCGTCGTCCCCGGCCTGCCGTCCGACCTGGACATGCTGGTCGCCAACGCCACCGACCCCAATCCGCGCTACCGCCCGCGCGACGCGGGCCAGTACCTCACCGTGGTCGAACAGGTGCTGCGGTCGCTGTCCGGGGCCCCGGTGAACCCCGCCGACGTCGACACCCGGCCCATCCCCGTGGTCACCGACGCACCGCCGGAGCGCGGGGAGGAGCACGCCGCGCCGGTCCCGCTGTGGCGGCGCGTCCCCGTGCTGGTCACCGCGGGCGTGCTGGTCCTGGTCCTGTTCGCGGCCGGGTGGGCGCTGGTCCCGGACGACCGCGTCGCGCTGCCCGACCTCGTGGGCGCCTCCAGCGAGCAGGCCGAGGAGCGGCTGGCCGGGCTGGAGATGGACCTGGCCGTGCGCTTCGAGGAGGCCTACAGCGACACCGTCGGCGCCGGGGCGGTCGCCGACAGCACGCCCGCGCCCGGCAGCGACGTGGCGCGGGGGGCCGAGGTCCTGCTGCACGTCTCCACCGGGCCGCGGCACTCCGAGGTCCCCGACGTGGTCGGCGGCACCGAGAACGAGGCGCGCGAGACCCTGCGCCAGGCCGGGTTCACCGGTATCGAGATCGTCCAGGAGCACTCCCCCGACCAGCCCCCGGGCACCGTCCTGTCCACCGAGCCCGCGGCGGGCGAGGAGGGCGACCGCGAGGAGCCGGTCGTGCTCAGCGTGAGCGAGGGCGTCATCGTCCCCGCGCTGATCGGCATGGGCCAGGAGGAGGCCGCGACCGCCCTGGCCGGACTCGGCCTGGTCGTGCAGGTCACCGAGGAGCACCACGACACCGCGCCCGTCGGCGAGGTCAGCGGGCAGACTCCCGAACCCGGCACGATCCTGCCGGAGGAGGCCGCGGTCTCCCTCACCGTCTCCCTCGGCCCCGAACCGGAGGAGGAAGAGGAGGAGTCCGAGGAGGAGGCCTCCCCCTCCGACGAGGACGACCCCCGCGCGGACGAGGGGGAGCAGGACGGCCGGGGCGACCAGGGCGGCCGGGGCGGCCGGGGCGATGACGACGACGACCGCGGGCGCGGGGACGGCGGCGGCTCCTGCGACGCCCCGCAGTGGAACGAGGGCACCGTGTACGACACCGGCGACCGTGTCCAGCACGATGGCCGCGAGTACGAGGCGCGCTGGTGGATCCAGGGCTACCCGCCGAGCGGCGACCAGTGGGGCGTGTGGGAGGACAAGGGCTCCTGCTGAGGAGCGCCGCCGTTCCGTGCCGGTGCCTTCCCGGACCCGGCGGTCGTCACCGGACCGCCCGGCGCGACGCGTGCCGGGTGCGGGGCCCGGGGGTCAGGCCGACGCGCCCGCGGTGAAGTGCGCGGCGCGCTCGCGCGCCCACGCCCGGAAGCTCAGCGCGGGTCGGCCGGTGACCGCCTCGACGTCCCCCGAGACCGGCTCGGGGGTGTCGACGAGGGAGGCCCAGTAGGCGAGCCCGGCGGTGGCGAATTCGGCGCCCATGCTCTCGGCGATCTCCGCGCGGGCCTCCTCCTCGGGCTGCTCCTCCCAGCGCACCGGCAGCCCTGTCTCCTCCCCGAGGATCCGCACCTGTTCCGCCTGGGTCAGCGACTCGGGTCCGGTCACCGTGTAGGCCCTGCCCGCGTGCCCCCCGTCCAGCAGGGCCCGCACCGCGACCGCCGCGACGTCGCGCTCGTGGACCAGCGAGCGCGAGGCCAGGCCGTAGGGGGCGCGGACCGTGCCGGCGCGGACCCGTTCGGCCCAGTCCAGGGTGTTGGCGGCCATCCCCGTGACGCGCAGGAAGGTCCACTCCCGCCCGGAGGCGCGCACGGCACTCTCCACCCGCCCCCACACGCTGTCGGCGTCCTCCCCGGCCGCGACCGCCGAGAAGTAGACGACCCGGCGCATGTGCCCGGTCAGGGCCGCCACCGTCTCCTCGATCCCCTCCGTGCCGTACCCCGGCCAGAGCAGGTACGCCCCCGCGGTGCCCTCGGCGGCGGCGGACACGGCCCCGGGGTCGGTGATGTCGCCCCCGACGACCTCGACCCCCTCGGGCAGCCGCGCCCTCCCCGGGTCCCGCACGAGCGCCCGCACGGGAACCCCCTCCGCGAGCAGCCCCGCCACCACGTGGCGGCCGGTGTTGCCGGTGGCGCCGGTGACCAGGATCTTCTCGGCCATGGTTCTTCTCCCGTTCGCTACGACGGCCCGGACCCCGGTCCGGGCGGGCGCCGGTGCGACGCCCGGAGACCACTCTTGTTCCTCAATAAATATTGAGGTCAAGGGGAGGGGCGTGCGGTCGGACGGTCGGCCTGTGGAACGTCTTCGTCACCACGTCGCTCGCCGAGCCCTCACCGGGTCACTGGGAGCACACGCCCGGAGCCTGCTAGGCCCCGTTCCCGCCGCGCGCCAGGCGCCCGAAGTGGCTCACCGCCGCGCCCAGCGCGAAGTGCGCGGCCTGGTGCTCGGTCATCGGGACCACCCCGGCCGGGACGGTCACCCGGAAGGGGAACTCCTCGTCCGGCCGGATGCGGAAGTCGTCAATCACTCCCTGGGACAGGAGCATGGTCAGTGCCTCGCGGACCTGCCCACTGCGGTTGTCTGACGCCCAGATCGACATGTCCACAACCCTAGCCCCGCGGCGGTCCCCCCTCGGGTGGAACGGCGAACACTCCCCCGGGCCGACAACGGATACGGGCGGGCCGCGACCGCGACCCGCCCGTGCTCCGGAGGACGGACACGACCCCCGTGGTGTCCGTCCCCACCGCCCGCCGCTGCCGTCCGTCGTCCCCCGACGGCGGACGCGGCGGACGGAGTCCGTCGCGCCTCAGCCGCCCTCGGGCAGCTGGGCCTGTCCCGCGAGAACGTTCGCGGTCAGGCGGCGCAGTGCCAGCCTGGTGGCCTCGAACTCCTCCTCGGGGAGGTCGATGACCCTCCCGATCGCCTCCGGGATCCCCTCGGCGCGCGCCCTGAGCCGCCCGCCCTCCTCGGTGAGGGCGACGAGGACGGAGCGCTCGTCCCGCGGATCACGCCCCCGGACCAGCAGTCCCCGGGCCTCCAGCCGCTTGAGCAGCGGCGTGAGGGTTCCGTAGTCCAGCTGGAGCACGGAGCCGAAGTCCTTCACCCAGCACTCGCCGCGCTCCCAGAGGAGCATCATCACCAGGTACTGGGGATAGGTCAGCCCCAACGGCTCCAGCAGGGGCCGGTACAGGTTGGTGACCGCACGCGACGCCGCGTAGAGGGCGAAGCACATCTGCTCGTCTACTGCGGGAAGGGAGAAGCCGCCCGCGGGGGCGGGGGTTCGGTCGGCCATCGCCACCATCGTAGTTACCCGGCGCCCGATTTCCAAAGCCCGCAATTACCTTGCGTACAAAGAAAAATGGTACCGAGTCCCCCACGTGTGGCGCACGGGGTCGTCGCAGGTCGAAAGGGGCGCCGGTGCCGCGCGCCGGGGACCCCGCCGTCGCCCGCCCGGTGCGCACGGGCCCGGCCGGAGAGGGGGACACGGGAGCCGGCCCGCCCGGTTCACATGTCGATGACCATCTGCTCACCGGTCGGCTCCGCGCTCCCCGCGTCCGCCTCCAACGACACGCGCAACTCGTCCGGCCTCCCCATGTCGTTGGCCATCCCCGCGTGCCTGCCCTCCGCCGACGGCTCCAGCCCGCCCGCGGGACGCACACCGCTCCCGTCCGCCCACCACATCCGGTAGGTCATCCCGGGCGGAGCCGACGGCAGCCCCTCCACCACCAGCACCGCCGCGTCCCTCTCGTAGGAGGCGAAGACCGTGGCCCGCGCGTCCCCGAGCGGAGCCTCCAGTATGTTCGTGTCGGAGGCCGCGAGAAGCGCCTCCAACTCCGCGGCGTGCCGGGTCTGGGAGTCCAACCGCTGACTCACGGACACCAGGGACCCCGCCAGCACCACCGCGACCAGAGCGCACGCCGCCGCCAGAGCCCACGGGAGCCAGCGGGACCGACCAAGGGGCGACACGGCCCGTGCGCCTGCGGGCCGCTCCGCCGGGGGCGGCAGCTGACGGGTCCGCAGGGCGTCCGCGCGGATCGCCTCCCACACCCCCGGACGCGGCTCCCGCGTCTCGGCACCGGCCAGGTGCACCGCGGTCTCCCGGAAGTCCGCCAGGTCGCGGCGGCAGTCCTGGCATCCGGCCAAGTGCCGCTCGGCGGCCTCGGCCTCCTCGCGCTCCAGGGCGTCGACGGCGTACCCCGCCGTCAGCCCGTGCACGTCCGCCTCGTTCACACGCCCACCCCCAGGCAGTCGCGCAGCCGGATCAGGCCGTCACGCAGCCTTCCCTTCACCGTGGTCAACGGAACCTCCAACAGGTCGGCGGCCTGCCGCTGCGTGTATCCCGTGTAGTACGTGAGCCGAACCGCCTCGCGCTGGGCCTCGGTGAGCCCGCGCAGGCACCTGCGCACCCTCTCCCGCTCCAGACGGTGCTCGACCTGGTCGGGCACCGCGTCCGGGGACGTCGCCCCGGACTCCAGGCGCCCGGCCGCGGTGAGCCGGGACGACGCCGCCTGCTCCGAGCGCACCCGGTCCACGGCCCGCCGGTGCGCGATGGTCAGGACCCACGCGGCCACGCTCCCCCGCGACCGGTCGTAGCGGGAGCAGGTCCGCCAGACCTCCAGGAACACCTCCTGACAGACCTCCTCCGCCTGGGCCTCGTCCAGCACCACCCGCCGGGCGATCCCGAACACGCGTCCCGACAGTTCCCGGTAGACCCCCTCGAACGCCGCGAGATCACCCGTCGCGGTCCGCTGGAGGAGGCGTGCCAGGGGATCGCCCTCCGCGCCGTCGGGGAGATCGGGCTCCCCCCGTCCCCACTCGGCCGTGCGCTCCATCGGCCACCACCTCTTTCCCGCAGTCCCCCCGCATTCGGCGCCGGAGAAGGCCCGGAGACCCCAGCCTGGCGGACGTTATGAACCCGTTACGCGCCCTTCCGTCGCCTCCCCCGGAGCGGCACCGAACCGGGGGCATGTCCGACACCACCCGCAGCACCCGCCGGGGCCCGGCCGCCCTCGCCGGACTCGTGGCCGCGGCGTCCGCGCTGGCCGTGGCCGAGGTCGTCGCGGCGGCTCTGTCCCTCCCCGGCAGCACACCCCTGCTGGCCGTCGGGGACGCCGTCGTCGACCTGGCCCCGCCGCCCGTGAAGCAGTTCGCCGTGGACACGTTCGGAACCGCGGACAAACCCGCCCTCCTGCTGGGGACCGCCGTGCTCCTGGCCGCGGCGGCCGCCCTCCTCGGAGCGGCCTGCGGACGGCGCAGGGCCGTCGGCCCGATCGGCGTCGCCGCCTTCACGGCCGTCGGACTGGCCGCCGTGCTCACCCGTCCCGCGAGCGGTCCGCTCGACGCGCTGCCCACCCTGGCGGGCGGCGCCGTCTGCGTCGCCGTCCTGCTCTGGCTGGTCGGCACCGCCACACACAAGGGCGGAGCCGCGCACCCGGCCGCCGGGCCCACGGACGGCACCGGATTCGATCGGCGCCGGTTCGCCCTGCTCGCCGGGGCCGCGGCCGCCGCCTCCGCGGGCGCGGGGGCCGGTGCCCGCCTCCTGACCGCGTCCTCCCCCACCGCGGGGCTCACTCCCGCGGACGTGGTGCTTCCGCGTCCCGCGGACCGGGCCGCCCCGCTCCCCGACGGCGCTGACCTGGAGCTGGACGGACTCTCGCCCTTCTTCACGCCCAACGCCGACTTCTACCGGATCGACACCGCGCTGTCGGTACCGCGTGTCGACGCCGCCGTGTGGTCCCTGCGCGTCCACGGCCTCGGGGTGCGACGGGAACGGGTGTTCACCTACACCGACCTGCTGGACCACCCCGGGCTCAGGGAGCGCGACATCACCCTCGCCTGTGTGTCCAACCCGGTCGGCGGACCCTACGTCGGCAACGCGCGCTGGATCGGCGTGCCGCTGGCCGCCCTCCTCGCCGAACTCGGCGTCCGCTCCCCCGCGGACGGCGGCCCGGCCGACCAGCTCGTGGCGCGCTCACAGGACGGGATGACCATCGGCACGCCCGTCGCCGACGTCATGGACGGCAGGGAGGCCCTGCTCGCCGTAGGCATGAACGGCCGCCCGCTCCCCTACGAGCACGGGTTCCCCGTCCGCATGGTCGTCCCCGGCCTGTACGGATACGTGTCCGCCTGCAAGTGGATCACCGACATCGAGCTGACCACCTTCGACGCCTTCGACGCCTACTGGGTGCCCCGCGGCTGGTCCGAGCGCGGTCCGGTCAAGACCCAGTCCCGCATCGACACACCCCGGGACGGCGCCGGTCTCAGGCCCGGTCGCGTCATGGTCGCCGGGGTGGCGTGGGCCCAGCACACCGGTATCGACCGGGTCGAGGTGCGTGTCGGCGACGGCCCTTGGACCCCCGCCCGGCTCGCGGAGGAGGACAGCGCCGACACGTGGCGGCAGTGGGTCCTCGATTGGGAAGCCGGACCCGGCGAGTACCGCATCTCGGTTCGCGCCACCGACCGCGACGGCGTCACCCAGACCAGCGCCGGGGCTCCGGTGGCTCCCGACGGGGCGACCGGACACCACACAGTCACCGTGACCGTGGCCTGAACCCGGCCGTCGCAGCAGACCCCGGGCCGCACCGGCCCGGTCCACCCACCACGAAGGAGAAGGACGACATGCGCACGATCACCAGGGGACGGATCGACCGGCTTCTCGCGTCCGGGGCGCTGAGCCTCGTCGCGGCCTTCGGCCTCGCGGCGTGCGACGACGGCGCCGCCGAGGAAGGCGACACCGTGGAGAGCCAGGAGATGTCGGAGGAGCCCATGGAGGACGGGGCGTCCGAGGAGCCGATGGAGGAGGAGATGTCCGACGAGTCCATGGAGGAGGGGATGTCGGAGGAGCCCGTGGAGGAGATGTCCGAGGAGTCCATGCAAGAGGACATGGAGATGGAGGACGACGGGATGTAGGCCGCCCTCCGCTCCAGCGGCGGTCGGGTCGGGCGACGACCAGTCGGCTTTTTCCGGCCGCCCGCCCTCCTCGGGCACCGGGTGCCCGAGGAGGGGACGCCGCGCGCACGCGCGCGGCGTCCCGGGCAGCTGCCACGGTCGGTGGGAGCTGGGCAGTGTTCTTTGGACCTCCGCTTCGCTTCGTCCCACCCGTCGCCCGCAGCCACCCTCAAACGACGCCTACGGCGCGGCCCTCCTTGTGTTCGGGCACCCGGAGAAAGGGCGCCCCCGGCGCCTACGGCGGGTTCGCCCGTTCCTCGCGAACCCGCCTCCGGAACCCCGCGGGCGCCCGAACCGACCCCCCCACGAGCTGAGGCCGGTGCGAAAAGCGGAACCTAGCCGGTCACGGTGATGGGCGAGGACGGGGCGTTGGCGTTGGTCACCTGGTAGACCGCCTCGAAGGGGGCCTGCGTCGCGCTGGTCGGGCAGCCGAACCCGCCCGTCACCTCGACCGGGGCCGCGGTGTCGAAGGCCAGGGTCGAGGCGGGGGAACCGTTGGTCCACGTGCCGCCGATGGCGGCGGGTGCGTCAGGGCTGACCGTCGCGGTGCACGAGGCCAGGCCGCTCGTGGTCACCACGATGCCCCCGGCGGGGACCACCATGGTGCCGACGGTCGGCGACCCGTGCTGCATGGTCATCTCCCACACGGGGTCGGCCACGGTGACCGTCGCGGACACGAAGGGGACGTTGGTCGAGCAGTCCGTGAAGTCCGGCGCGTTGATGGTCGAGGAGACCGCGCCGCCGGGGTTGTGGTTGCCGGGAGCCGCGGGAACCAGGTTGTTCCCGTTGCCCGGAGAGGTGGACGACGCGTCGCAGGTCACCACGACGCTGCCGGCGGTGAAGGTGGCGCTGCCGCTCAGAGCGGCCTCGAAGGCCGCCCCGGCGGGCGTCACCGTGGTCGGACCCTGCTGGGCGGAGGCGCTACCGCCCCAGGCCAGGGCCAGGACACCCGCCGCGGCCGTCGCCAGGAGGGCGCGGGCGGGGGATATCGGTCGCGGAACCGACATGGGTACTCCTTGTGTGTGACGGCCGGACGGCACACGGATGCGCCGCACGGCGGGGTCGGGGGGTTGTACGCGCCGAATCGGTAGACGTGGTTTTCCTGTGGCCTCCGGGAACACACGGGCCGTGACGCTCTCCGCGCGTGTCCCCGGTGGTACGGGGCCGGTTCAGTCCCCGGCTCGGGTGTCCGGAGGGGCCTCCACACCCTCCTCCTCCCGGCGCCTCCGCCGTCGTCCCCTCCGCCGGGGCGGCCGGGCGACCGGCCGCCAGGAGAAGGCCAGCCCGCCTCCGGCCAGCGCCAGCAGGGTGCCGACCACCAAACCGCCCAGGTTGGACAGGATGAGCGCGCCCAGACCGAGGAACCCGGCCAGCGAACCGGTGATGACGTGCTGGTTCGGGGTGAACCAGGTGACCAGGCCCAGGACGGCGAGCATGCCGCCGAACATCAGCGAGGAGACCCCGCCGACACCGGTCTGGATCATCAGCTCCACCGGCATCGCGACGAGCGAGGCCATGACGGCGCCGGAGAGGATCATCAGGAGCCCTCCCGCGAAGGGGCGGCGCTTGCGCCATCCGCGCCAGCGCGCACCCGCGCTCCGCGAGGGCTTCAGAAGCACTCGTCGTCCCCCATGCTGATGCCCAGGCTCAGGCCGGAGAGGCGGAAGGTCCCGGCGCTGGCGGCCCTGGCCGTCTGCTCCAGGTCCTCGATCACGATGGTGTCGGACTGCATGCCGAACAGGTCGTCGAACCCCCGCGACCCCTGCGGGCCCTGGTCGAGGGTGCCCGCGTCGCGGCCGATCTCGATGTCCTCGAAGGAGGCGTTGCCGTCCATCTGCGACATGTCGATCACCAGGTTCTCCGCGACGACCGGGGTTCCCTGGTCGCCGGCGGTCAGCCGGAGCGAGATCTGCCCGACGATGGGGAACTCGGTCAGGACCGACTGGCACAGCCCCTGGATCTCGGCCTCGCGGATCCCGGCGACGGCCACCGGCACGGCCTCCCCGCGGACCGTCTGGTCCAGCCAGCCGTACTGGACGAAGCCCTCGCCGTCCAGCTCCTCCGCGGAGATCTTGAAGTCCTGACCGGAGACGGTGAAGGAGGCGGCGAGGGCGCCCTGGGCCATGGCGACCAGGATGCCGCCCACGGCCGCGCCCGCCGGGATCGAGAAGAGCGCGAAGCGCTTCCAGCTGGTGTGGCTCTCGGGGGTGTCGGGGGATGTGGTGTCCATGCATGTCCTTCCGTGGGCGCATGGCCGCGCTGCGCCTGCCGTCCCCCCGAACCTTCGGCACGCGGCCTGGTCGCGGTCGTCCCCGTCTCTCGGGGCGCCGGACCAGAGTCCGTTCCGGTAACGCTGCACATCATGTATTGCATCCGAGGGGATTTCAAGGGCCTTCTCCGAAGTTTCCCTCCTTTTCTGATTTTCACGCCAAACGCGGGCATGGAGCCGTTAACAGCCGATCTGAGCTGCGCAAACGCGCGAATGCGCTTGTCGGGGGCGAGGTGCGGCATTTGGCTGTGGGCGCTCTTTGTCATTCCGGTGAGCGTTCTTCCGTACCGGCCTTCTCAACCGGGTGAGTCGTCGGTGCCCACCCCAGCCGCTCGCGCCCGGGTGCGCGCGTGAGGCGGTGTGTGAGCGGCGACACGTGGGCTGCGGTTTGCTCGGTGTTCACGAGGGGGGTAGTGTTCTCCGAGTCGCCACGGGACGGCGAGCGGCCCTCGGGCCGACTCGGAACCGGACCGGGTCCGGCGACACCCTCCTTCCTCTCAACCGAACCGGTTCGAGCACCGCTCTGCATCGGCTAGGCTTCGGGAGGCGCTTCCAAGGAAACACGGAAGCGGAACAGGAAACGGGCTTTACCCCGATCAGAAACACCTCAAACCGCCGATTTGGCGGGGCGCGGAACACCTGATAAAGTAAAGACACAACAAAGCGGAAACGCACAACGCCTTCGGCGGAAAAGCTCACAGCAGCTTGTAAGCGAAGAGCGGTTGTTTCTTGAGAACTCAACAGCGCGTGTTTGATTTTCTTTAAGCCATGTTTGTTTTGGCCCCGTCACACAGAACCACTCGGTTCGTGTGCGGAGGTTCCTTTGATTAGCCGGGGTAACCCGGTTGGTCAGGATTACTTCTAGGTTTACCCGCCCAGACCTTCACGGTCGGGTCGGGTTGAGTGACCTTTATGGAGAGTTTGATCCTGGCTCAGGACGAACGCTGGCGGCGTGCTTAACACATGCAAGTCGAGCGGTAAGGCCCTTCGGGGTACACGAGCGGCGAACGGGTGAGTAACACGTGAGCAACCTGCCCCTGACTCTGGGATAAGCGGTGGAAACGCCGTCTAATACCGGATACGACTCGCCACCTCATGGTGGAGGGTGGAAAGTTTTTCGGTCAGGGATGGGCTCGCGGCCTATCAGCTTGTTGGTGGGGTAACGGCCTACCAAGGCGATTACGGGTAGCCGGCCTGAGAGGGCGACCGGCCACACTGGGACTGAGACACGGCCCAGACTCCTGCGGGAGGCAGCAGTGGGGAATATTGCGCAATGGGCGAAAGCCTGACGCAGCGACGCCGCGTGGGGGATGACGGCCTTCGGGTTGTAAACCTCTTTTACCACCAACGCAGGCTTCCAGTTCTCTGGAGGTTGACGGTAGGTGGGGAATAAGGACCGGCTAACTACGTGCCAGCAGCCGCGGTAATACGTAGGGTCCGAGCGTTGTCCGGAATTATTGGGCGTAAAGAGCTCGTAGGCGGCGTGTCGCGTCTGCTGTGAAAGACCGGGGCTTAACTCCGGTTCTGCAGTGGATACGGGCATGCTAGAGGTAGGTAGGGGAGACTGGAATTCCTGGTGTAGCGGTGAAATGCGCAGATATCAGGAGGAACACCGGTGGCGAAGGCGGGTCTCTGGGCCTTACCTGACGCTGAGGAGCGAAAGCATGGGGAGCGAACAGGATTAGATACCCTGGTAGTCCATGCCGTAAACGTTGGGCGCTAGGTGTGGGGACTTTCCACGGTTTCCGCGCCGTAGCTAACGCATTAAGCGCCCCGCCTGGGGAGTACGGCCGCAAGGCTAAAACTCAAAGGAATTGACGGGGGCCCGCACAAGCGGCGGAGCATGTTGCTTAATTCGACGCAACGCGAAGAACCTTACCAAGGTTTGACATCACCCGTGGACTCGCAGAGATGTGAGGTCATTTAGTTGGCGGGTGACAGGTGGTGCATGGCTGTCGTCAGCTCGTGTCGTGAGATGTTGGGTTAAGTCCCGCAACGAGCGCAACCCTTGTTCCATGTTGCCAGCACGTAATGGTGGGGACTCATGGGAGACTGCCGGGGTCAACTCGGAGGAAGGTGGGGATGACGTCAAGTCATCATGCCCCTTATGTCTTGGGCTGCAAACATGCTACAATGGCCGGTACAATGGGCGTGCGATACCGTAAGGTGGAGCGAATCCCTAAAAGCCGGTCTCAGTTCGGATTGGGGTCTGCAACTCGACCCCATGAAGGTGGAGTCGCTAGTAATCGCGGATCAGCAACGCCGCGGTGAATACGTTCCCGGGCCTTGTACACACCGCCCGTCACGTCATGAAAGTCGGCAACACCCGAAACTTGCGGCCTAACCCCTTGTGGGAGGGAGTGAGTGAAGGTGGGGCTGGCGATTGGGACGAAGTCGTAACAAGGTAGCCGTACCGGAAGGTGCGGCTGGATCACCTCCTTTCTAAGGAGTCTTTACAGGTCGGCATTACTTCTACAGCCGGCCGGACTCGAAAGTGGACCTGGTGCTGCGTGCAGTATCCAGGATGGCTCAAAGACAAATTGAACTTGACCTCGGGCGACTAGAAGCGTCCGGGGGCGCGCTGTTGGGTGTCTGAGGAAGCAACCTCCGGCTGGGGCCTTTTCGGTTCTGGTCGGGTGTTGGTTCCCGCGGACCGCCTCTGAGAACTCTCAGTTGTCGTCAGGACGAGGATCCTGGTGGTGTGAGTGGTGTCGGGGTGTGCGGTTGGTGTTTTGATTTGTGAATAGTGTGCGCGAGCATCTTATTATCTGTAGTGGCCAAGTGATAGTGGCACACGGTGGATGCCTTGGCACCAGGCGCCGATGAAGGACGTGGGAGGCCGCGATAGGCCACGGGGAGCTGTCAACCGAGCTGTGATCCGTGGGTGTCCGAATGGGGAAACCTAGCCCGAGTTGTGTCGGGTTGCCGCCACCTGAATGTATAGGGTGGTTGGTGGTGACGCGGGGAAGTGAAACATCTCAGTACCCGCAGGAAGAGTAAACAACAGTGATTCTCCTAGTAGTGGTGAGCGAACGGGGAAGAGGCTAAACCGCAGGCGTGTGATAGACGGCAGTCGTTGCGTGTGCGGGGTTGTGGGATGCGTCTGTCTGGGTCTGCCGACTCAGAGCGCTGAGTGGTTCTTGTAGCTGAAACCGTTGGGAAGCGGTACCGGAGTGGGTGAGAGTCCCGTAGGTGTAGGAAGAACCTAGGTGTTGGACGTATTCCCGAGTAGCGCGGAGCCCGTGAAAGTCCGTGTGAATCTGGCAGGACCACCTGCTAAGCCAAAATACGTCCTGGTGACCGATAGTGCACTAGTACCGTGAGGGAAAGGTGAAAAGTGCCCCGGTGAGGGGTCGTGAAATAGTACCTGAAACCGTGTGCTGTCAAGCCGTCAGAGCTGAAGCTTGTCTTTGGTGATGGCGTGCCTTTTGAAGAATGAGCCTGCGAGTCATGGTGTGTGGCGAGGTTAACCCGGGTGGGGTAGCCGTAGGGAAACCGAGTCTGAATAGGGCGATTTGAGTCGCATGCTGTGGACCCGAAGCGGAGTGATCTACCCATGTCCAGGGTGAAGCGGGGGTAAGACCTCGTGGAGGCCCGAACCCACCAGGGTTGAAAACCTGGGGGATGAGGTGTGGGTAGGGGTGAAAGGCCAATCAAACTCCGTGATAGCTGGTTCTCCCCGAAATGCATTTAGGTGCAGCGTCGCGTGTTTCTTGCTGGAGGTAGAGCTACTGTTTGGCTGATGGGCCCGACAAGGTTACTGACGTCAGACAAACTCCGAATGCCGGTCAAGTGAAGCGCGGCAGTGAGACTGCGGGGGATAAGCTTCGTAGTCGAGAGGGAAACAGCCCAGATCATCAGCTAAGGCCCCTAAGCGTGTGCTAAGTGGGAAAGGTTGTGGAGTTGCTGAGACAACCAGGAGGTTGGCTTAGAAGCAGCCATCCTTTAAAGAGTGCGTAATAGCTCACTGGTCAAGTGGTTCTGCGCCGATAATGTAGCGGGGCTAAAGCACACCGCCGAAGCTGTGAAGCTCAGGACTAGATTCCTGGGTTGGTAGGGGAGCGTCGTGCGTCCGGTGAAGCTGCCGAGTGATCGTGTGGTGGAGGGCGTGCGAGTGAGAATGCAGGCATGAGTAGCGATAGCAACGTGAGAAACGTTGCCGCCGATTGACTAAGGGTTCCTGGGGCAGGTTAATCCGCCCAGGGTGAGTCTGGACCTAAGGCGAGGCCGACAGGCGTAGTCGATGGATAACGGGTTGATATTCCCGTACCCGTGCACGAGCGTCCAGTACTGAATCAGGTGATGCTAACCACGCTGGTGGTCTTGGGTCCCTTCGGGGAGCTTTGACTTACTGGTCTGGGAACCGAGCTTGTAGTAGGTAAGTGATGGGGTGACGCAGGAGGGTAGCTCTACCCGGCGGTGGTTGTCCGGGGGTAAGCGTGTAGGCCGGTGTGTTGGCAAATCCGCACACCATGAAGGTTGAGACGTGATGCCGAGCCGTTTTTGGTGAAGTGAGTGATCCCATGCTGTCGAGAAAAGCCTCTAGCGAGTTCGTGTGTGGCCAGTACCCTAAACCGACGCAGGTGGTCAGGTAGAGAATACCGAGGCGTTCGGGTGAACCATGGTTAAGGAACTCGGCAAATTGTCCCCGTAACTTTGGGAGAAGGGGAGCCCTGTCTGGTGACGGATCTTGCATCCTGAGCTGGGTGGGGTCGCAGATAGCGGGGGGAAGCGACTGTTTATTAAAAACACAGGTCCGTGCGAAGTCGTAAGACGCTGTATACGGACTGACGCCTGCCCGGTGCTGGAACGTTAAGAGGACTGGTTAGTGGGGGTTCGCCCTTGCGAAGCTGGGAATCTAAGCGCCAGTAAACGGCGGTGGTAACTATAACCATCCTAAGGTAGCGAAATTCCTTGTCGGGTAAGTTCCGACCTGCACGAATGGCGTAACGACTTCCCCACTGTCTCAACCATGGGCCCGGTGAAATTGCACTACGAGTAAAGATGCTCGTTTCGCGCAGCAGGACGGAAAGACCCCGGGACCTTCACTATAGCTTGACATTGGTGTTTGGGATGGTTTGTGTAGGATAGGTGGGAGCCGGTGAAGCTGTCACGCTAGTGGCGGTGGAGGCGTTGGTGAAATACCACTCTGACTGTTTCGGGCATCTAACTTTGGACCGTGATCCGGTTCGGGGACAGTGTCTGGTGGGTAGTTTAACTGGGGCGGTTGCCTCCCAAAGAGTAACGGAGGCGCCCAAAGGTTCCCTCAGCCTGGTTGGTAATCAGGTGTTGAGTGTAAGTGCACAAGGGAGCTTGACTGTGAGACGGACGTGTCGAGCAGGAGCGAAAGCTGGGACTAGTGATCCGGCACCGGCGTGTGGAAGCGGTGTCGCTCAACGGCTAAAAGGTACCCCGGGGATAACAGGCTGATCTTCCCCAAGAGTCCATATCGACGGGATGGTTTGGCACCTCGATGTCGGCTCGTCGCATCCTGGGGCTGGAGTTGGTCCCAAGGGTTGGGCTGTTCGCCCATTAAAGCGGCACGCGAGCTGGGTTTAGAACGTCGTGAGACAGTTCGGTCCCTATCCGCTGTGCGCGTTGGAGACTTGAGAAGGGCTGTCCCTAGTACGAGAGGACCGGGACGGACGAACCTCTGGTGTGCCAGTTGTCCTGCCAAGGGCATGGCTGGTTGGCTACGTTCGGGAGGGATAACCGCTGAAAGCATCTAAGCGGGAAGCTTGCTTTGAGATGAGGTCTCCTGCCTCCTTGAGGGGGTAAGGCTCCCTATAGACGATGGGGTTGATAGGCCGGGTGTGGAAGCCTTGTGAGGGGTGGAGCTGACCGGTACTAATAGGCCGAGGGCTTGTCCGCTGCAGATAATTGGATGTTCGCGCACACTTTTCACGGAGCTTGCTGCTCGCTGTGATTCCCTGCCCCTTTGTGGGGGTGGGTGGAGTCGGGTGGGTGGTGTGTGGTTTCCGTGGTGGTTATTGCTGGAGGGTCACACCCGGTCTCTTTCCGAACCCGGTCGTTAAGTCTCTTTGCGCTGATGGTACTGCCCTGTGGTGGGGTGGGAGAGTAGGTCGCTGCCACGGTTTTTTGTGAGAGGGGGGTCGCCTGTTGGGGCGGCCCCTCTTTTTTTGTGTGGGGGTGGGGTTGCCGGGGAGGCTTCCCCACCCCCTTTTTTTTGTGGGGTTGTTTGTGCGTTTGTGAATGTGGGGGTGGGTGGGGGTGCGGGTCCTTGGGTGGGCCCCCTGTGTTCCAGTGAACCGGGTGCGGGGGTGGGGGTGCCAGGGCCTCTTGCGCGCTGTGGACAACCAGCACCAGTCCCCCCGCTGGGAGACGCACGGGCTGACACTGCGACCCAGGAGGCGGGACACGGCACGTTTCCGCTACCGGGACCACGGGTCAGGGCGAGGAGTGAACTCTCGTCACGGCGCGGACGGCCGCGGGGCGTACTCATCCTCCTCGCCGGACCCGACAACAGGCACGACAGGGAGCGCAACCCGGAGGCGCGAGTCACGGAGGCCCCTTCTCGGCGCACGCTGAACACCGCGGTGACGGCCTCGTCGTGCGCCTGGGGGTGAGAGGGGCGGGGGACCCGCGTCGGGGGACAGCCTCTGGTCAGTCCTCGTCGGCTTCCGGAATGTCGATGAGCTGCCGCAGCAGCGCAAAGAAGTCTTCTTCGCTCATCGCCGACCAGTCCACGTACTCGTTCATGGTCTGCGATTTTCCCCAACCCGGGGCTGATAAGCCTGTGTTCGCCGTATTGGTTCGGGAAGTCTCGGTTAACGAGGCGTTAGCGCAGGTGGTCGGCTTGGCCCTCGAAGGCTCGGGGTTCCCGCCGGATCGCCTGAAGGACCTACCGGATCACACCCACGACCTCAGCCGAAAGAAACCGAAACCTGTATCCGACCGCTGTCCCCGCGGTGCGGACAGGACGTGCAGGACACCGGGGCGCGAGGCGGGAACGGTCAGCCGTCCGACGCCCCGTTCGACACCACGTCGGCCAGGCGTTCGCCCCCGGCTCCGCTCTCCACTCCCGGCGGTGCCTCGGAACACCCCCGACAGTGCCTCAGACGCGCTGCTGGAGCGCTCCCCGGCACTCGGGGCACCGGCAGCGCTTGTTGTACCCGGTGACGGTCCCGTGCGGCAGGGAGGGGTCGCGCTGCTCGGTGAGCGTGAAGTCGAGCTGGTCGCCGAAGGCCGTGAGGATACGGCCGGTCGAGAAGACCTGGGCCGGACTGACGTCGAGTTCGGCCGCGGCCTCGTCGATGTGCTTCCCCATCCGGAGTTTCGCGATGAGACGGGAGCGCGTGCTCGGCGGCATCTCCGCCTCCGCGTTCGCGATCAGCTGCTCGGCGTCGTCAATGGGGTAGCTCATGGGTTTCCTCTATGTGTATGGTTACGCCCGCCGAAGCAGGCACCTCAAGCATCGTACGCGGTTTCTCCACGCTGGCATCAAGGTGAGACATACAGGACAGGGGTAAGCAGGCGGCCCTCCCGTCCTTGGAGTCACTGCTCCCCGGAGTCACCGCGCCTCTGGGACGCCGCGGCTCTCAGGTCGCCGTTCCGCTGAGGACGCCGGGTCCGCCGGAGCGCGGCCCTGGGCCAGGCGGACGGATCCGGGGTGCCAGCGGTCACGGCCTTCCCCGGATTTTCGGCCGTCTTCTGGGAACCCGAATCTCGCGAAGGCTCCAGGAGCCGACGGCTGATGTGATTCCTGGTGCGCTTGCCCGGTGCGCTTGTTATTACTGTTACCCCTGTTGTTCCCGTTGCTCCTGTTTCTCAAGTGTCCAGAGAAACATCCTTACATCCCCTCCTTCAGCCTTCCACGTCCTTCCCGCCACTCGTCTTCGCCCCCGCTCCTGTTCTGCCCACACCTTCGCCACCACTTCCCGTTCCGTTTCCGTTCCCAGCTCCGTGCCCCTGTCAGGTTCCAGGGACCTCGTCCGCCTTCGGCGCCGCTTCAGTCCCCCACCCCATCCTCCTCCAGGGCTTCCCCAGGTCCCGGCCCTCATGACGAAAGACGGGTTTGCCGTTCCACCGCCCGGGTTTTCGCCCTCCGTAATGCATCGAATCGGCAGCTGTTTTCTAGAAACTCATTGCTAGATGCTAGGTGGCGTGTTTCGCTGGTGGTACACCTCCGCCACTCTGCGTCATGGGATCATCGTTATGACCAGCCCCACGGTCCGTCGTCGACGGCTGTCCGCCGAACTCCGCCGCCACCGCGTACGGGCGGGTATGACCCTCAGCGACGTCGCGGACGAGCTGGAGTGGTCCCCGGCCAAGCTCGGACACATCGAGACCGGCATCCGCAAGTGGCCGTCGGTCATGGAGATCTCCGCCCTCCTGCGCCTGTACGGCGTCACCGGCGGCCAGCGGGAGGCCATCCTGACCCTCGTCCGGGAGTCGCGCCTGCGCCCCTGGTGGACCGAGTACGAGGACGTCCTGTCCTCCGCGTACGTGGGCAACGAGGCGGGCGCCGTCTCCGTGCAGTCCTACGCGGGCATACTCGTCCCCGACCTCCTCCAGGTGCCCGACTACACCGCGGCGGTGGCGCGGGCCCTGGGCCACGGCGAGCGCACCGTCGAACGCATGGTGGCCGCCTACCTCAAGCGCCAGGAGGTCCTGGACCACGGCGGCCCCGACCTCGGCTCCTCCGGAAGCCTCGTCCGCTACCACGCCATCGTCGAGGAGGACGCCCTCCAGCGGGTGTCCGGAAACCGAGAGCTGCTGCGCGCGCAGACCAGCCGCATCGTGGAGCTGGCCACCGGGTCCGATCGGGTGACGGTCCAGCTGCTGCCGACCTCGGCGGGCCCGCACCCCGGCGTCGCCGGACCCTTCTCCGTCCTGGAGTTCGACGAGGACGAGGCCGCCCTGGCCTACGTCGAGGCCACCCAGGGCGGCTCCATCGTGGAGGCGGAGGAGTCGGTCGCGGTCTGCAAGAGGGTGTGGTCCGAACTCACGCGGATCGCTGCTTCTCCGCAGGTCAGCCTGGGTATTCTCCGTCGGATGGCGCTGCTGACCTGAGGCCTCGCCCGTGCTCCTCACGTATCGGGCTCAGAAGTTGGTGGAAATCGGTCCACTGTGGCGGGGACCGCTCCCGACGGCTTGCTAGTCTGCTTGGTGACAACCTCATAAAGTTCTCCGCGGAGCCCCCGTCCCGGACGGGAGCCCGCGTTGACGCACCGGATCAACGAAAGGGTCCAGACAGTGAAGAAGATCATCGTCCTGGCGCTGGTGGCCCTCGGGGCTTTCGCCGTCTACCGCAAGATCCAGGCGGACCGCGCCGAGCTCGACCTGTGGACCGAGGCCACGGCGGCCAGCGAGAGCTGACCGACGGGTCTCCTGGCCGCCCTGCGCGGCCGTGGAGCTTCCACAGGGCGAACCGGGGACCGGCGAGAGCCGCCCCGGCCCGCTCGTGAGTGACACGAAGACGTGGGTGGGCCGATGATCCCGAGGTGCGACCCACGGCTTTGTGCTGCTCCCGAGCTGCGAACCGTGGCTCCGTGCGCGGGATCCCGGCCGGGTGAGCGGGACCGCCCTCCGATGAAGGTATGCTCTCCAGAGTGACCAGGGCTCGCGCCCGGGTTCATGGGGCCATAGCTCAGCTGGCAGAGCGCCGGTTTTGCATACCGGAGGTCAGGGGTTCGACTCCCCTTGGCTCCACCCAGGAAAAGCGCGGATCAGGCGTTGTGACGGGGACTCCCTACGGGGGTCCCCGTTTTCTGTTGCGGGTGGCCGGACCCGGCCCGGGCCGTGTGGTGGCGGAGCCCGTCGTCTCGGGCGGGCCCCGCCCCTCCCGGGGGCCGCGGGCGCCCACGCGGCGAGGCGCTCGCGGACCCGGCCGGACCCGCTCCGCGCTCTGGCCGGAGCGTCCTGCGGCCCTCCCGTGCGGGCTGCGCGGCTCTTGGAAGATACGTCACGAAAAAGCGGAATGGGCGTTTCGCGGCAACCCGTAAAGGCCCTTCCGCCGCCGAAGTCCACGGAACTGCTTTTGTTACTATTCGGTAGTTCCGGTTCGTCCGTCAAGGTGGGAAATGGGGGGCGGGCGCGGTCGCACGGTACGTACGACCGAGGGGTCCGTATAGCCCGTTCGGATGACATGGATGACGCAGAGTCCACTTCGCCCGGTCGCGTCCGGGTACCCCGTCCCACTAGTCAGGCACTATGAATCCGCAGGTCATCACCCATGTAATGGAAAACCGGGGTGGTGTCTTCACGTCTTCGCGCATCGGGCTCACCTCTACCATATGCAGTTACTCTGCGTGTGTGTATGATGACACTTCCCCTTAGTGCAATGGTCCTACTGGGCCATATGAGAAATAGGCCTCTTGGGGTCTGTTGGTGAACTGGGACGAACCGTAGTTTCGACACCAGCGACAACGAGGAAGACAGCGCGCCGAAACGATCGACCCCCGAAGACGAGCCTGGCGGCCCCCGCCCGGCCTCGTGACACCGTCCTCGGATCGGTCCGCTTCTCCTCACCCGCCGGCGGTCGCGCCAGCCGGCGGATTCCGATCACCACACATGCTGATCTTGGGAGTGGGGCAACATGTGGAATGAGAAGATGGCGGCCCGTGCCAAATGCCGCGAGATCGACCCGGACGCGCTGTTCGTGCAGGGCGCTGCGCAGAACCGCGCCAAACTGATCTGCCGGGGCTGTCCGGTCCGGACACAATGCCTGGCTGAGGCGTTGGACAGCCGTATCGAGTTCGGTGTCTGGGGAGGCATGACCGAACGCGAGCGCCGCGCCCTGCTGCGTCGGCGCAAGGACGTCACCAACTGGTACGAACTGCTCACCAGCGCCGAGCGCCAGTACGAGCGGGAGCAGGCCGAGCAGGAGCCCCCGACCTCTCCGACCCCGGCCGCGACCCCGGTCGCGGCTCCGGCCCTGGTCTCCTCCCCCGCCCCGGAACCGACGTCGGCTCCGGCCATGGCCGTCGCACCGGTCCCGACCGGGATGCCCTCCGCCGTCGCCGCCCGGTGACGACGGGACTCCCGGGGAGGGGAGCCCCAGCGGTCCGGGGCCCGGGCCCCGGTGGCCCGGCGGCCTGACAGCCGGGAACCCGGCAGACGAAAGTCGATGCGGCCTCCACCGGAAGGGGGAGGAACGGATCAGGGGAGGATCAGGGACGGCCCCGATAGCCGTGGCCGTTCCTATGGCGCATCATGAGGGGAGTACGGCCGATCCGTGCCGTACTCCCGTCGCCGTTGGGAGTGGGAGTGGCTGTGCAGGACCCTCAGTATCCGGCGAGGCGCCCCTGGGAACCGCAGGCCAGGCCGCAGATCCGTCTCACCGACGCCGAACGCGACGCCGCGATCACGGTTCTCCAGGAGGCCTTCGGCCGCGGCCAGCTCGACGAGGAGGAGCTCGACGAGCGCACCGACAGGGCCATGCGGGCCAAGTTCGGGGCCGACCTGGTCCCCCTCACCGAGGACCTGGGCGTCACCCCGGCGGGAACGCCCCAGGCGGCCCCCGGCCGGTTCACCGGCCAGGGCGGCCGTCAGAGGACCGACTCACGTGAGCCCCTGCCGAGCACCCCGGTCGACCGGGTCGTGGCCGCGGTCGGACACGCGGGGAACTACTTCCTCCCCGTCATCGCGCCCCTCCTGCTCCTCCTCGTGAGCGACAGGATCTCGCCCTACGTGCGGCGCCAGGCCATGGAGTCGCTCAACTTCCAGCTCTTCTGCGTCATCGCCGGACTCACGAGCCTGGCCCTGTTCTGGCTCGTCGCGCCCCTGCTGGTGACGCTGGCGGTCGCCCTGGGCTGGGCGATCCTCCCGATCATCGCCAGCATCTCCAGCCTCTTGGGCAACGACTGGCGCTACCCCCTGATCCTGCGCGTCCTCAAGGACTCCTGAGGGCCCGGCCGGAGGCGGGGCGGGGCGCGGCCGGGGAGCCGCCTCCGAACGCCCGGAGCCGCGCACTGCGGACCGCACGGGAGCCCCGGAGCCGGGCGCGGCGGTCCACGCGCGTCCCGCACGCGCGCACGACCCCGACACGACGAAGCCGGGACGGAAGGAATCCGTCCCGGCGGAGGGAGGGTAGCCAGTCCGGGGACGGGGTCTCCCCCGCACGGCACGGCTGTCCGTCTCTCGTCGCTCCCGCGATCAGCCCTGGTGGCCGGGCTTGCCGTTCTCCTTGGCCCGGTTCTCGCCCGCGGCGGTGCGAACGGTCTCCTTGGTCTTGTTCTTCGCGGTCTTGGCCGCCTTGGCGGTCTCCTCCGCGGCCTCCGTGGCCTTTTCCGCCGTCGCCGAGGCCCGCTCCTCCAGGTTCTCCCGCGTCTCGCGGACCTGGTCGCGCGCCTGGTCCAGGTGCTCCTGCCACTCGGCGTCCTGGGCCGCCTGGCGCATGCGGACCAGCGAGTACACGACGATGCCGCCGATCACCGCGGCGCCGCCGATCAGGACTCCCCGGGAAACCCGGCGGTTGCCCCGCCGGAGCAGCATGAGCCCGCGGCGGCCCGGGTTCGGGTCCACGCGGTGGGCGGCCGCGGTGAGCACCTCGGCGACCCGCGGTGCCACGGTGTCCTCCACGCGCAGCGCGGCGTTCTCCAGCCGGGGTGCGGTCCAGCCGCGCGCCTGGAGGAGCTTCAGAGCGGCCTGGTCGCGTGCCTGGTCGGCGTACGGACCAAACCGTTCGGCCTGTTCCCGGGCTTTCTCCCGGGCCATGCCCTGCAGGCGAGCCAAGCTCACCTCAGTCTCTTTCTTGCGTGCCTTGAGTCGCTTGGAAGAGGTAGGCACGTCGTCAGCTCCTTCGGTCGTTCACCGGTTCTGCGGTCTCCACCCGGTGCGGCCGACGCTCGATGCCACACGGATGGTTTCTCCGTCGTCCTTACCCGTTACCCGGGTGTTATCTCAACATACGTCCTCTCCGTGTGTGATCTTCGTTTCGACACCGGCCGAGGGTTTTTCTCCTGTCCGCCTGCCGCGAACGGCGGGCCCGAGAGGAGGGATTATCACTCTCCGGATCCTCTTGGGCACCCAGGGTGAGGGGAGGTCGTCCCGAAGCGGACGGAGTCCCGGACGCGGTGGACGTGGGACCGGCGAGCTGCCCGGGCGCCGCGCGACCGCGGCGGATCCAGGACGAGCCCGGGGGACGGACGGGTAACGTGAGCACGTAAACGAAGTCGACCGAAAGGCACGTAGGTGTCCGACTCCACGGCTCAGCCCACCGCGCGGCTGAACACCTCCAAGGGAACCATCGTCATCAGGCTGTTCGAGAAGGAGGCGCCGGAGACGGTCGCCAACTTCATCGGTCTGGCCGAGGGCTCGAAGCAGTGGGTGGACCCCACCACGGGCAAGCCCTCCAACAGCAGCCTCTACGAGGGCACGATCTTCCACCGCGTCATCGACGGTTTCATGATCCAGGGCGGCGACCCGCTCGGCACCGGCCGCGGCGGCCCCGGCTACAAGTTCAAGGACGAGATCCACCCGAACCTGCGCTTCGACCGCCCGTTCCTGCTGGCCATGGCCAACGCGGGCCCCGGCACCAACGGCTCGCAGTTCTTCGTCACCGTGGACAAGCCGTACTGGCTCGACGGCCGCCACACCATCTTCGGCGAGGTCGTCGAGGGGGACGACGTGGTCACCGCGATCTCCAAGGTCGACACCGACTCCCAGGACCGTCCCACCGAGGACGTGGTGATCAACAGCGTCGAGATCACCCGATAGCGGTGACGGCGCCCCGGCTCCGAGGAGGAACCCGCCCATGACCGCATCCCCACCGCCGTCCGGAGCGGTTCCGGAGCCGGAGCGCCCGGCCCCGCGCACCTGCTACCGCCACCCCGACAGGGAGACGGGGGTCAGCTGCAGCAGGTGCGAGCGGCCGATCTGCCCGGACTGCATGGTCGAGGCGTCCGTGGGCTTCCAGTGCCCCGGGTGCGTCTCGGAGGGGAACCGCGGGGTGCGTCGGGCCAGGACCACCTTCGGGGGCAGGGCCGTCGCCAAGCCGTACGTCACCTGGACGATCCTCGGCATGATGGTGGCCGGGTTCCTCGCCCAGCTGGGTACGTCCGCCCCGATCGGGCAGGCGGGAGCCTCGCCGCTGGTCTGGGAGTTCGCCATGCTCGGAATCGGCCGGGTCGAGGACGGAACCCTGCTCGGGGTGCTCCCGGGCGAGTGGTACCGGCTCCTCACGGCCGCGTTCCTGCACGGCAGCATCTTCCACCTGCTGTTCAACGGGTACGCCATGTACCTGCTGGGAACGCAGCTGGAGCGCTGGCTGGGACACGTCCGCTTCCTGACCCTGTGGGTGCTCGGCGCGCTCGCGGGGTCGGTGCTCAGCCTCCTGGCGGAGCCCAACCAGTTCTCGGTCGGCGCCTCCGGAGCGATCTTCGCCCTGTTCGGTGCGGTGCTCGTCATCGGCAGGCGGCTGCGCCTGGACCTGCGCATGATCGGCGTCCTGCTGGTGGTCAACCTCGTGCTGACCTTCGTGGTCCCCAACATCTCGTGGACCGCGCACATCGGCGGGCTGGTCGCCGGGCTCGTGCTCGGCGCCGTGTTCGCCTACCTGCCCGGCAGGTCCGCCGGGAACCGTGCCCGTACGGTCACGCACGTCCTGCTGGCGGCGGCGTTCGCCGCCCTGCTCGTGGCCCTGGTGGTCACGGCGCCGCTGATCATCCTCCGCTGACGGCGGAGGGGCCGGGGCCCGGAGGAGCCCTCCTCCGGGCCCCGGCGTCCGCGGGCGCCCCCGCGCCGCCGAGGGGCCGCGCGACGACTCCTCCCCGGCCCCCGGCGCAACCCCTGCGCGGCCTCCGGCCCCCTGTGCGCGGGCATGCCGAAGGGAGCTACCCACAGCCTGTGGATAACTCTGTGGAAAACCCGTGTCGTTGCTGTTCACCCGGGTGCGGACATGCCAGTGGAGGGCACCCGGAGGAGGGTCCGCCGTCGTCGGGCGATCCGACCGCCCGGTCGGGGGGTCAGTGCCAGCGCGTGGACAGGATGACGGCCACGATGATGCCGCTGAAGCCGATCAGCAGGTTCCAGTTCTGCCAGTCCTGCATGTAGGGGATCTGGCTGCCCGCGATGTAGTAGACGGCGATCCACAGGATGCCCAGCGTGAAGAAGCCGAGCATCGCCGGTGCCAGCCAGCGCGGACTGACCTTGGGCTTCTCCTTCGAAGGAGGCGGCGTGTAGACGGCCTTCTTCTTGCGATCGCTGCGGGACTTGGGCACGGTCGCTGCTCCAGTACGTGGGGCGGGTTCCTGAACGAGAACACAGTCTACGCCCCGGGGGGAGCCCCCGTCACCGGCGGGACGCACCGGATCCGCGTCGGGTTCCGGAGGCGCCGGGTCGCGTGCTCCCCGGCGGCCGGGCGCTCCCCCGCCGACCTGCGCGCGGGCCGGCTCCCGTTCCGCGGCCTCGCGGGCGCCGGGAGCGGGCTTCCGTCGATGTGGGCCGCCGCTCCCCCGGGCTGTGCGAGGGGGACCCCGCACGGGCCGGGGGAGCACTCCCACGGCGGGTGCCCCTCCGCCCCTGGACGTGCCCGGCACACGACGGCGGGCCGCCCCGTGCCCTCGCACGGAAGCGGCCCGCCGTCACACCCTGTCGGTTCAGTCCCTGCGCATGGACGGGAACTCGAAGCCGTCGTCACCGCCGGGCGGGGTCTGGCCCCCGTCATCACCGTCGGGAGGCGTCTCGCCGCCGTCCGGAGGGGACTCGCCGCCGTCGTCACCGCCGGTCGGCGGCCCCTGCGTGGCCGGTTCGACCGCGAGCACGACGTTCACCGTGCTCCCGGGCGCCACGTTCTGCCCCGACCCCGGGTCCTGCCGGATGACCGTGCCGACCGGGCCCTCCGTGCTCGGCTCCTCGGAGAAGGAGGCGGTCAGGTCCCTCTGCGCCAGCGCCGACTCCGCGCCGTCGCGGGTCATGCCGACCAGGTCGGGCACCTGCACCTGGTTGGGCCCGGAGGAGATCAGCAGCGTGATGTCGGTGTCCGGCGCGACCGACTCCCCGGCGGCCGGGTCGGTGCCGATCGCCTGGCCCTCGGGCACGCTGTCGTCCGCCCTCTGCTCGGAGGTGACGTTCTCGAAGCCCGCGTCGTTCAGGGTGCCGGTCGCGTCGGACTCTGACTGGCCCTGCACGGACGGGATCTCCAGGGCGTCCGGGCCGCTGGAGACGTACAGGACGATCTCCTCGTCCACCGGGACCTCGTCGCCGGCGGGCGGGTCGGTCTCGATGACCTGGCCCTCCTCGACGTCCTCGCTCGCCTGCTGCTCCGGGGTGACGTTCTCGAAGCCCGCCTCGCTGAGGGAGGACTGGGCCTCCGCGACGGTGGACCCCGCCACGTCCGGTACCGCCGCGGTCTGCGTCTCGGGATCCCCTGACCCCAGGTTCATCAGCACGAACACCAGGATCAGGGAGGCGATCACGCCGACGCCCAGCAGGACCCACAGCGCGGTCTTGCCGCGGCCGTCCTTCCCGCGGTCGTCGTAGCGGTCGTCGTAGTCGTCGTCGTAATCGTCGTAGTCGTCGTACCGCTCGGCGGGCGCGGGCGGCATCGCCGTCGTGGCGCCGGCGGCGGCCATGGCCATGGTGCCCGCCTGGGTGGGCATCCCGGCCAGGCCGCGCTGGATGTCGGCGCGCATCTCGGCCGCGTTCTGGTACCGCTCCTCGCGGTTCTTGGTCATCGCCCGGAGGGTGACGTCCTCCAGCCAGTGGGGGATCTGGGGGTCGATCTCGCTCGGCGGGACCGGCTCCTCCCGCACGTGCTGGTAGGCGATCGAGACGGGCGAGTCGCCCGTGAACGGCGGACGGCCGGTGAGCAGCTCGTAGAGCACGCAGCCGGTGGAGTAGATGTCGCTGCGCGGGTCGACCCGCTCGCCGCGCGCCTGCTCGGGGGACAGGTACTGGGCGGTACCGATGACCTGGGAGGCCTGCGTCATCGTCGCCTGGTTGTCGTCCATGGACCGGGCGATGCCGAAGTCCATCACCTTGACGTCGGCGTTGCGGGTCAGCATCACGTTCGCGGGCTTGATGTCGCGGTGGACGATCCCGTTGTCGTGGCTGTACTCCAGCGCCTTGAGGATGCCGTCGACCAGCTCCGCCGAGCGCTCCGGCAGGAGGCGGCGGTCGTCGTCCAGCAGCTCCTTCAGGGTCCGCCCGTCCACGTACTCCATGACGATGTAGGGGATGGACACCCCGTCGATCATGTCCTCGCCGGTGTCGTACACCGCGATGATGGCCGGGTGGTTCAGGGAGGCGGCGGACTGCGCCTCCCGTCTGAACCTGGCCTGGAAGACGTGGTCGCGAGCCATGTCGTGTCGGAGGGTCTTGATGGCGACGAGCCGGTCGAGACGCAGGTCGCGTGCGCGGTAGACCTCGGCCATGCCGCCGCGCCCGACGATGGTGTCGAGCTCGTAGCGTCCGCCGAGGAGCCGGGGCTGGGACATGTCGTGTAGTGATCCTCGTGTCTTCCGGAGGCCGCCCGCGGGCCGCCGCCTACCCTGAACGTCTCTCGCTCACGGTCTCTAGGTGGTGCCTACTTCTTCTCCGCCGCCGTTTCCGCCACCGTTGCCGCCGTCATTGCCCCCGCCGCTGTTGCCCGGGGGAGTCTCCTCACCCTCCGGCGGTTCCGGGGTGCCGTTGTCGGGCGGAGGGCTCTGGCCGCCCTCGGAGTCGTCGTTCTCACCGTCTTCGGGGGCGTCGCTCTCCTCGGCGCCCTCGTCCGGGGAGGGGCTCGGACTCCCCACCGGATCCTGCGGCTCGGCGTTCCAACCGGTGTCGCCCTCCGGGGCCGCGGGGACGTCCGCCGGGGCGGACTCCACGGGCTCCTCGGTCTCCTCCGGTGAGGAGGAAGGGGTCGCCGCAGGGGGGTCGACGGTGTCGCGCATGTTGCCCACCTCGGACCTCCCGTTGGACAGGAATCCGGCCACCACCGCGGCCGCGATGATGATCGCCGCGGCCGCGGCCGCGAGGATCACGGGCACGCTGACGCGGCGGCTCCGCTCCGGTGCCCCGGCCAGCCTAGCCGACGCGTCCTCCTGACCGGCGACGGCGGTCGGCTGCCCCCCGGTCCGGTACGCCATCGAGCCGGAGCCGGGCCCGGTCACCGCTCCCACCACGGCGGTCTGCGCCATCCCCTGGAACCCGGTGGAGGGTGTGGGCGGACCGGTTCCGGCGTTGGAGCGGATCACCGCGGCCGTGTGCGCGACCTCGCTGGCCGACGCGGGCCGCTCCTCGGGCTCCTTCAGCAGAAGGGAGGACACCAGGTGGTTGACGTCGTCGGGCACGTCCTCGGGCAGTTCCGGCGGCTCGTCGCGGGTGTGCGCCAGGGCCAGCGCCACCGGTGTGTCACCGGTGAACGGCGGTGTTCCGGCCAGGCACTCGTAGGCCACCACGCCGAGGGCGTACAGGTCCGAGGAGGAGGTCGCGGGCCTGCCCGAGGCCTGTTCGGGGGAGATGTACTGGGCGGTGCCCATGACCATGCCGGTCTGGGTGAGGGTGACCGACATGTCGCCGCGGGCGATGCCGAAGTCGGTCAGCTTGAGCTGGCCGTCCGGGGTGACCAGCAGGTTGCCCGGCTTGATGTCGCGGTGCACCACGCCGCGCGCGTGCGCGGCGGCCAGGGCCTTGGCCGCCTGGTACACGAAGTCCAGGGTCTGGTCCGCGCTGAGGTGGCCCTGCTCGCGCAGGACCTGCGAGAGCGGTTCGCCGACCACGAGTTCCATGATCAGGAAGGCGCGGCCGTTCTCCTCGCCGTAGTCGTAGACCTGGGCGATCCCGGGGTGGGAGAGGCCGGCGGTGATCCGGCCCTCGGTGCGGAACCGCTCCCTGGCCGTCGGCTCGGCCATCTGGGAGGGGTGCAGCAGCTTGACCGCCACGGGCCGGTTGAGCAGGGTGTCTGTGGCCTTCCAGACCGTGCCCATGCCACCGGAGCCCACCTGCTCCTCCAGGCGGTAACGGTCGCTCAGAACGGTCCCGGTGAGGTCACCGGGACCGTTCTGGGAAGACGGTTCGTAGGCGCTCACTACTGAACCACTGCCTCCATCATCTGCCGGGCGATCGGCGCGGCCAGCTCGTTTCCGCTGCCGCCGCCGTACTCGACCACGACCGCGACCGCGATCTGCGGGTCGTCAGCCGGGGCGAAGCCGATGAACCAGTTGTGGGTGGGGCTTCCGTCACCGGTCTCGGCGGTACCGGTCTTTCCCGCGACCTCCATGCCGGAGATGGCCGCGTTGGTACCCGAGCCGCCCGGCCCGGTCACCAGGGTCATCATCTCGGTGAGGGACTCGGCCGTGCTGGCGCTGACCGCCTGCGAGTAGCTCTCCGGACTGGTCTGGGTGACCACGGACAGGTCCGAGTCGCGCACGGTGTCCACCGCGTAGGGCTTCATGACCTCACCCGAGTTGGCCACGCCCGCGGCGACCATCGCCATCTGGAGCGGGGTCGCCTGCACGTTGGACTGGCCGATGCCGGCGCGGCCCAGGATGTTGCGGTCGGTCTCCACCGGGGCGCTGCTCGGGATCACCGACAGCGGGACCGTCAGCTCCTCCTCGCGGTTGAACCCGAACGCGGTGGCCTGCTCCGACAGGGCCTCGCCGCCCATCTCGATCGCCCAGTTGGCCATCGAGGTGTTGCAGGAGATCTGGATCGAGTGCGCCAGGGTGTCGGGCTGGCCGCCGTTGCAGGTCCCGCCCGGGGTGGCGTTGGGCAGCGTGCCGCCCAGCTCCAGCACGTCGGGCGCCTCCTGGGTGGTCTCCGGGGTGGCGCCCATGTGCTCCATGGCCGCCGCGGCGGTCACCACCTTGAACGTGGAGCCCGGCGGGTAGAACTCGTGGAGGGCCCGGTTGAGCAGCGGCTTGCGCGGGTCGGCCTCCAGCTCCGTGTAGTTGGTCACGGCCGAGTCGATGTCGGTGACGCTGACGACCTCGTTGGCGTCGTAGGACGGGTAGGACACCGCGCCCAGGATCGCCCCCGTGTTGGGGTCGAGCGCCACGGCCGCGCCGTTCTTGTCGCCCAGGCCCTGGAAGGCCTCGTAGCCCGCCTGCTGCACCCCCGGGTCCAGGGTGAGCTGGACCTGGGCGCCCTCGGGCTCGCGGCCGGTGATGATGTCGCGGAAGTTGCGCACCGCCAGCCGGTCGTCGGTGCCGTCGAGCAGCGGGTTCTCGGTGAGTTCGATGCCCGAGGCGCCGTAGGTGCGGAAGGACCCGACGATCGGCGTGTACAGTCCGCCGCCCTCGTACATGCGCTGGTACCTGGGGGACTGGCCCTCGTCGGCGATGTCCTCCGAGTAGGCCACGTTGTCGTCCGCGACCAGGATGGGGCCGCGGGCCTCGCTGAGCCGTTCGGTGAACTGGCGCCGGTTGAGCGGGTCGTCCTTGATCGCCTGCGCCTGGAAGCCCTGGAGCCAGGTGACGTTGGCCATCAGGATCAGGATCAGGAGGAAGGAGAAGATGCTGAGTCTGCGGATCGGTGTGTTCATCGTCGGATCACCTGTGTCGCGCCCTCGTCCTGGATGGCCTGTGGTGCCGGGCGCCTGGCGTTGTCGCTGATGCGGAGCAGGATCCCCATCATGATCCAGTTCGCCAGCAGCGCGGAACCGCCCGATGCCATGAAGGGCGTGGTCGAGCCGGTCAGCGGGATCACCCGGGTCAGGCCGCCCAGGACGATGAAGACCTGGTAGGCCAGGAGGAAGGCGACACCGCTGGCCAGCAGCTTGTTGAACGCGCCAGTGGTCGCGAGCGCCATGCGCATGCCGCGCTCCACCAACAGGCCGAGCACCATGAGGATGGCGAGCAGGCCGGTCAGGCCCAGCTCCTCGCCGATCGTGGCGAGGATGAGGTCGCTGTCGGCGGCGAAGGTGTCGTACAGGGCCCCCGCGCCGATGCCGGTGCCGAAGAGGCCGCCGTAGGCCATGCCCACCAGCCCCTCCACCAGCTGCTGGCTACCGCCGACCGCCTCGTACACCTCCTGGTCGAAGGCGTTGATCCAGATGTTGACGCGGGCCTGGACGTGCCAGAAGAGCAGGTAGGCCACGAACGCGCCGCCGGCGAACAGGACCAGGCCGATGGTCACCCACGAGGAGCGCTGGGTGGCCACGTACAGCATCGCCAGGAACGTGCCGAAGAGCAGCAGCGAGGTGCCCAGGTCGCGCAGGAGCACCAGCATGCCGATGGCCAGCACCCAGCCGACCAGGATCGGCGCCAGGTCGCGTGCCCGGGGCAGTTCGATGAGCGTGAAGCGGCCGATCTTGATCGGCTTGCCGACGATCTGGAGCACCTGGCGTTTGCTCATCAGGTAGGACGCCAGGAAGATCACCAGGGCGATCTTGGCGAACTCCGACGGCTGCATGGTGAACGGCCCGATGCCGATCCACAGCCGGGCGCCGTACACCTCCTGGCCCAGGCCGGGGATGATCGGCAGGGCGAGCAGGATGATCGCGACCAGGCCGCTGATGTAGGTGTAGCGCTGGAGGACCCTGGGGTCCTTGAGGAAGATGATGATGAGGAAGCACAGGGCCAGGCCGATCGCCGTCCACATCAGCTGCGAGCCGACCCCGGCGCGCTCGATGTCCTCGGCCTCGCCCGCCTGGATCCGCCAGATCATCGCCACGCCGATGCCGTTGAGGAACAGCGCGCAGGGCAGGATCAGCGGGTCGGCGTAGGGCGCCACGAAGCGCATCGCCACGTGCGCGGCGGCGGACAGGGCCGCGAAGGTCAGGCCCACCGTCCACATCGCGCCGGGGACCTGGCCGTTGAGGTTGACGCCCGCGATCGCGATGCCCGCCATGGTGATGACGATGGCGGAGAGGATGAGGACCAGTTCGGCGTTGCGCCTCTTGACGGGTGGCAGCGCGGTGGGCGCCTCGGGTTCGGAAGCCTTACTCACGCGGGCTCACCCGGACCCTTCCTCGGTCCGGGCCCCGGCCGCGCCCTCGCTCAGCACGTCCACGCTCGCCCGGGCGTCGTCCAGGCTCTCCGCGGGCAGGGTGTTCTCCACTGATCCGCGGTCGGCCTCCGAGAGCGAGTCCAGGGTGATCCCGGTCTCCTCCACCTCCTCCGACAGGCTGAAGCCCGCGATGTCGGTGTTGATGCCCTGGTAGATGCTGACGGTGTCCCCCGAGGGGGAGGGGCCCACGTAGTACTGGCTGTTCACGTAGCGGCTGCCGAAGTAGTACGTGGCCCCCGCGACGACGGCGACCACGACCAGGAACACCAGCACCATCGGCCACCAGCGCCTGCGGCGGTACTCGGGTTCGGGACGGCCCCGCCGGTCGGCCGGCGGGGCCTCGTAGTCGTCGTAGTCGCCGTTGTAGGGCTCCTGGTAGGCGCCGCCCGCGGCGTAGGCGTCCGGGCCGGGCTCGTCGCGGACGGGGTCCATCTCGGCGGTGTCGCCGGATCCCCCGCGCAGTTCCTGCGCCCGTCTGGCGGGTGTGTCGTTGCCCTGGTCGACGTTCTCGCGGCGCTGGTCCGCGGCGCCGACCACCTGGGAGGTGCGGGTGGGCCCCTCGCTGTCGGTCTCGGCCTCGATGACGTCGGCGACGACCGCGGTGATGTTGTCCGGGCCGCCGCCGCGGATGGCCAGCTCGATGAGCTTCTTGGCCGCGCCGCGCGGGTCGGCCTCGGTGGCGAGGGTCTCGTGGATGGTCTTCTTGCTGACCACGCCGGAGAGCCCGTCGGAGCAGAGCAGGTAGCGGTCGCCCGCCTTGGCCTCGCTGATGGAGATGTCGGGGTCGACCGGGCTCTTGCCGTCCAGGGCGCGCAGGATGAGGGAGCGCTGCGGGTGGGTGGCGACCTCCTCCTCGGTGATCTTGCCCTCGTCCACCAGGGTCTGCACCAGGGTGTGGTCGTGGGTGATCTGCTCGAAGCGGGGGCCGCGCATGAGGTAGGCGCGGGAGTCGCCGATGTGGATGAGCGCCACCCGCGGACCGGCCCAGAGCATGGCCGTCAGGGTGGTGCCCATGTTCTCCAGCTGGGGCTCCTCCATGATCCTGCGCGACAGGGAGGCGTTGGCCTGCTCGACGGCGCGCTGGAGCACCTCGGCCATCTCGTCGGACCGGGGCGGCTCGGAGTCGAGGCGGCGGATCGAGGAGATCGCGATGGAGCTGGCCACCTCGCCGCCCGCGTAACCGCCCATGCCGTCGGCGACCGCGAGGAGGTTCTGGCCGGCGTAGCCGGAGTCTTCGTTGCCTTCGCGGAGGCATCCTACGTCGGAGTACGCCGCGTATCGGAGAGCGATTGTCATTTGCGCAGTTCCAGGACGGTTTTGCCGATACGGATGGGCTGTCCCACCGTGATGGGCTGGGGGCGGTTCAGCTTCTGCTGGCCGAGGTAGGTGCCGTTCGTCGAGTTCAGGTCCTCCACGAACCAGCGGCCGTTGTCGGAGTAGACGCGCGCGTGGCGGCCGGACGCGTAGTCGTCGGTGATGACGAGGGTGGAGTCCGGAGCGCGTCCGATGAGGATGGGCTGCGAGGCGAGGTCGACGCTGGTGCCCTTGAGCGACCCCTGGGTGACGACCAGGGCCGTGGGCTCGTTCCGGCGCGCGCGGGGCGGCCGGGCGGGCTGCGCCGACGAGTACGACGGGGAGGGGTCCCGGTCCCGGCGCGGCGCCGCCGGGCGCGGTTTCCTCCGGGGCTTCTTCTTGGAGCCGAAGAGATCCGTGCGGATCACACCGATCGCGGTGAGGACGAACAGCCAAAGCCCCGCGAGATACACGATCTTGATCAGTATGAGGGTCAAGTTGGACATCGAACTGCTCTTCAGCCCCTGTCGTGCTTCGGCCGGGATGGCGGTCATCTGCGCCGCCACCATGTCTGCCCACCTTCGGGTCGGTGAGTCTCGAGGTCGCTGGGCGCGGCCTGCGGCCGCGGCCATTGTGCCCGATCGGTCAGGTCTTCGCGGAGACTACCCTCCCGGCCGGATATCCGACAGCGGGCCTGAGCCCGGCCCGCCCCTTGTCAGACGCCCGCGGAACCGCGTTGGTTTTCTGGTTCCACCGCGGGACGTCAGTCGCGGCGGAACGTCATGGTGGTGCGGCCGAGGCTGATCCTGCTGCCGTCCACCAGGCGGGCCTGCCTGACCTGCTGTCCGTTGACGAAGGTCCCGTTCGTCGAACCCTTGTCCACGAGGATGGCCTCGTCGCCGTCCAGCCGGATCTCCACGTGGTGGCGGGAGACGCCGTTGTCGACCAGGCGCAGGTCGCAGTCGGTGCCGCGGCCCAGGAGGGTGACCGGGGTGGTCAGCTCGAAGGACTGCTGCATCCCGTGGCTGGCGATGGCGCCCTCGGCGGCGGCGCCGCCGGGGGAGATCAGCAGGCGCGGACGCCCCGCCTGCTGCTGGCCCCCGCTCGGACCGGGGTCGCCGACGGGCTGGCGGACCTCGCCGTCCTTGCCGACCATGGTGCCGCGCACGACGCCGGAGCGGATGCGGAAGCGGCCGGTCTTGAGGCCTTCGTCGGACCTGAAGTGCACGCGGACCGGCCCGACGAAGGAGTAGCCCTGCTCCGTCGCGTAGTCGCGTGCCAGCTTGGACAGCTCCTGCCCCAGGCTGTCGGCGTAGACTTCGAGGCGCTCCTTGTCGCTGGTGGCCAGCTCGACGATGAAGTCGTTCGGGACCAGGGTGCGGCCCTGGGCGACGATGGCCGCCCGCTCGTCCATCTCACGCTGGACGGCGCTCGCCACCTCGACCGGTTGGAGCTCGGACTTGAAGGCCATCGCGAAGGTGCCTTCGATCATGCCCTCAAGCCTGCGCTCGAAGCGTTGGAGCACTCCCACGAGGTACCTCCCTTTGTACTCCACTTCGTATGTGTAGACGATCGTAACCGGGTAAAGGTGCCCCTGGTTTCAGGCGCACCCCCGGGACGGCCGCCCGGGGCCGCGGACCGGTGGTCCGAAAAGCGTGTGCGACCCACCTTCAGACCGTGCTAGCCTTATGCATGTCGCCAGGGGGAAACGGCCGAAAAGCCCGGTTCACCTGGCAACACAACTGAATGGCATGTCACTCGGGCGGGTGGCGGAACGGTAGACGCGCACGGTTCAGGTCCGTGTGTCCGAAAGGATGTGAGGGTTCAAATCCCTCCTCGCCCACGTTGCGCGGGTTGCTGCTCGCTAGCCTTCGGCTAGCTCGCGGCAGCCCGCGGTTTCTTTTTCGGGGGGCGACCCCCGTGCCCCCGCTTGGCGCGGGTCACTGCTCGTCAGCCTTCGGGTAGCTCGCGGCAGCCCGCGGTTTCTTTTTCGGGGGGCGACCCCCGTGCCCCCGCTTGGCGCGGGTCGCTGCTCACCGGTCTCCGGCCGGCTCACGACAGCCCGCGATCAGTCTTTCGGGGCACACCCCCTTCGTACCCCGGTGGGGCCGAGATACCCGGCGAGGGTCGATCGACCGCTCCACCGGGTTCCCGTGCTCTCCGGCTCCCCACCTGGCGGAGGCGGTGCCGGACCCGGTCGCGGTGCCGTCGCGCGTGCCTCGCTAGCGGGAGGTCCGGGCCGCTGATCAGGCGTTCGGCCCTCAGCCGCCTTCCCGGTCCGGTCCCGCGGACGCACCGGGAGCGCACCACGGACCGGAACCGGGTGGTGTCGTCCCCCCGGCCCCGGCGCCCGTGTCGTCAGCTTCGCTCCTCCCCCTCTCCCCTCATCAGTCGGCCCTCCTCGCCCCGTCGAGGTCCCACACCCGCAGGTGCCCGCACATGCCGTTGCGCAGCGGCCCGGGAGGGGAGTCGGCGGTGTAGACGGCCGAACCGGTGAGGTGTTCCCCGTCACCCCGGCCCAGCGCCTCCAGGTGCCGCACGGTGGTCCCCGCCTGGTGGACCGGGCCCCTGTCGACGTGGTGGCGCCATCCGGCGGCCCGGTCCCGGACCAGCTCCGTGGCGGCCCGGTACAGCCCCTTCAGCGCGTCCGGCCCCTCCCGCTCCACCCGCTCCCGCAGCTCCAGGTAGCCCTCCACAGCGAGGTCCCGGCGCTCCCGCGCCGCCCGCTCGGCCGAGGTGACGGCCCGGGGCAGCACGGTGGCCCGCCGGTAGGCGTCCGGGTCGACCAGGACCCGGCCCGGGTAGGTGAGCACGGCGTCGCCCGACTCCGGCAGACCGGCGTTCTGCATGACGACCAGGATCTCCAGGTCGCCGCTGTCGTTGACCAGCCGGTGCACGGTCCCCGGCGTGAACCACAGCAGGCTGCCGGGCCGCAGCGGGGTCCGCTGGAACCCCGCGCCGCTCAGGGTCTCCAGCACGCCCTCGCCCCGGAGCACCACGTAGCCCTCCGCCGACGCGGTGTGCAGGTGGGGCGAGCCCCCGGCGCGGCCGTCGACGGCGGGCCAGGCGTAGACCCGCAGGTGGGAGACGGCGGTGCAGCCGGGGAACCCGGGCACACGCGGGGCGTTCACCGCTCCTCCCCGCCGGAGACCCCGACCGTTCCGCCGCCGGAGCCCGTCTCGGCGGACTCGGCGGCCGCGTCCTCCAGTTCGCCCAGGCCGAGGTCGGCCAGGGCCCTGGCCCCCTCCGCTCCCCGGTCCCCGTCGGCGACGACGACCGCGTACCGGTAGGCGAGGGAGCTCCCCGCGGGGACGGTCACCACCTCGTCGAAGAAGGGCGCCGGGCACACGCAGGCGAAGATCCCGCTGCGCACGAACCACTTCACGGGGTGGCCGGGGTTGTCGGGGGCGTCGGCGAAGACCAGGGTCGAAGCCCCGTCCTTACCGTCGTGGCGGCCGGTGAAGGCCAACCAGGGCGACCGCGCCCCCATGAGGTCGTCGTCGCCCTCCCGCCCCTCCGCGTAGGCGCGGCCCCCGCTGAAGGAGCGGGGACCGCGCCAGAACAGGCCCCCGTACCCGGCGTTGGGCCGCCCCTCCGTGGTGGGGCTGCCGAAGGGGACCTCCTCCTCCGTCAGGTTGGTGAAGGAGGTCGTGAACACCATCGTCCAGGCCCCCCGGTCGGGGGCCGCGGTGAACCGCAGCCCCCGCCGCTCGGAGAACCAGGTCTCGCCCTGCTCGGTCACCCACTCCAGCCGTTCGCCGATCGAGACCCGTTCCGGTGAGGCCTCGATCCGATCGAAGGAGCGGTGCTCTGTCGAGCCGTCGTTGGCGAGCTGCCGGTACCCCGCGTCCCGGAGGTAGGTCGGGCCGCCCCAGAAGTTGGCCGTCCCGACGTTGGGCAGGGACCACGCGATCCCCTTGTGCCACACGTGGTCGTGCGGCCGGTACAGGCTGACGGTGTCCCCGCCCAGGGTGCGGACCGGGTGGAGGTAGGGGCGCGGCGACTCCAGCTGCGCGTCCCAGGGCCGGTACACGTAGCGGACGAGTTCGCCTCCGTCGTGGGTCAGGCGCAGCGAGCGCCCCTGTTCGTGGACCAGCCCCAGGCCGCTCCGGACGGGTTCTCCGCCGCCTGCCGTGGTCGCCGTGGTGTGCGCGGACATGTCCTTGTCCCTTCTGTCGCCTCTGTCGCCGGGGGGCGCGGCCGTCACTCCTCGATGAAGTACTGCTCGGGGTTGGTCGGCCCGGGGTCGTTGTAGTTGCCGGAGGAGGGCATCGACCCGGGCACGTTGTGGAAGCCGTCCGCGACGATCCCGTAGCCGGTCGGGCTCAGGCTGACGCCCATCGCGTAGAACCTCTCCTGGGAGACCGACAGGAACTCGCGCATCAGCTCCTCGCGGGCCTCGGGGTCGGGCTCGGCCTGGACGGCGTCGTACAGCTCCAGGTGTTCGCGCACGTCGGCGGGCGGCTCCTGGGAGCGCGGGTCCTCGCCGTCGGAGACGTACCACTGGGCCCACGGGATGGCGAAGTTGGACTCCCCGCTCTGGGTGGGGGCGTACCATCGGGGGTCGTACATCGCGTCCATCATGCCGTTGTCGCCCGACCACACGTTGGCGTCGTGCTCGTTGTTCTCCCGGCGGGTCTGCCACAGCGAGCGGTCCTCGGTGTTGAGCTCCACGTCGATGTCCAGCTCCTGCCAGAAGCCGACGACCATCTCCATCGAGTCCACGATGTCGGGGCGAAAGTCCGTGGGCACCGACAGCGTGAAGCGCACCGTCTCGCCGCGCGGGCTCGTGCGGAAGCCGTCGGAGTCGCGTTCGTCGTAACCCGCCTCGTCGAGGATCTCGTCGGCCAGGTCCGGGTCGTACTCGGTGTACTGCTTGGCCAGCTCCTCGTTGTGGAAGGGGCTGTCCTCGCGGGGCGCGCCCTGCCAGGGCTCGCCCTGCTCGCGGTAGACGACGTCGATGATGTCCTGGCGGTTGACGGCGTGCGAGAGCGCCACCCGGAAGTCGCGGTCGTTGAAGGTCTCGCGCAGCTCCTCGTCCTCGTGGGTGAGGTTGAGGGAGATCATCGCGGTGTTCATCTCCGCGGGCCGCAGCTCGAAGAAGTCGTAGCCGCCCGACTCGCGCGCCTCGGCCAGGGTGGGCCTGTTCTCCAGGGTGTTGAAGTGCCGCGAGTGCATGTCGAACTCGCCGTTGAGCGCCCTGACCAGCATGACCTCCTCGTCCGGGAGGATGTCGAAGACGACCCGGTCGATGTAGGGGAGCTGGTTGCCCTCGGTGTCCACCTTCCAGTAGTAGGGGTTGCGCTCCAGCACCATCCGCCCGGAGTCGGCGAGCGGCTCCACGACCCGCCACGGGTACATGGTGGGGATGTCGGGGTTCTGCCAGTACCGGGAGCTGTCGATCACGCCCGCCTTGGCCTCGAACATCTCGACCCAGCCGGCGTACCCCTCCTCCTCGGCCAGCTCGTCGGCGTCGGGGTTGTACTCGATGTGGAACCGCTCCAGGTAGTGCTTGGGCTTGGTCACCACCTGGTACTGGAGGAGGTCGTACCCGGCCCACAGGGCGTCGGGCTCGTCGAAGGTGATGGTGAAGGTCCGCTCGTCCACCTTCTCGGCGGTGCCGGGGCTGGCGGCCGCGACCGGCGTCAGCGCCTCGTTGTTGAAGATGTCGTTGAAGGCGAACACGACGTCGTCGGAGGTGAACGGCTCGCCGTCGGACCAGCGCAGGCCCGCGCGCAGGGTGAAGGTCAGCTCGGTGGCGTCCTCGCTGTACTCCCAGGACTCGGCGAGGTTGGGGATCACCTCCTGCCACTCCGGGTCCCAGCGGGTGAGGTTCTCGTAGCCCACGGTCCTGCCGAGCCAGGGCCAGTCGCCCACGCCGAGGATGGCGCTGTTCCACTCGCCGCCGTACACGCCGACGCGGTCGTGGGGCTCCACCACCAGCGGCTCGTCGGGCAGCCGCTCCTCCAGCGGGGGCAGGTCGCCCGACTCCACGAGGGCGGTGAGCATCGGCGCCTCGCCGGTGCCCTCCACCCGTTCGCCCTCCTCGACCTCGGGATCGAGGGAGAAGAAGGTGCACCCGGCGGTCACCACGACCGCCGCCGCTCCCGCGGCGGCGCCCAGCCACCGCCTCGCGCCGCCTGGCGTTCGTCGTCTCATGATTCGTGCTCCTGCCTCGTGGGGGGTTCCCGCCTCGCGCGGGCCGGGGGACCGGTGGTCGCGGTGCCGGGCGCGGAGTCCGCGGTGATCCCGGCCAGGTCGAGTTCCCCGGCGTGGTGGCACGCCACCGTGCGGCCCGGCGCGACGGTGCGCGGCGCGGGCTCCTCGGCGGCGCACAGACCGGTGGCGTACCGGCACCGGGGGTGGAAGGGGCAGCCGGACGGCGGCCGCGAGGGGTCGGGCACCTCGCCGGTGAGCCGGACGCGCTCGCGGGTGCCGCGCAGTCGCGGGTCGGGGATGGGCACCGCGGAGATCAGCGCCTCGGTGTAGGGGTGCCTCGGCCGCCCGAACAGCTCGTCGGTGGGCGCGACCTCCACGATCCGGCCGAGGTACATGACCGCGACCCGGTCGCACACGTGCTCGACCACCGACAGGTCGTGCGAGACGAACAGGTAGGTCAGGCCCAGGTCGTCCTGGAGGTCCTGGAGGAGGTTGAGGATCTGCGAGCGCACGGAGGTGTCCAGGGCGCTGACCGCCTCGTCGGCCACGACCAGGCGCGGGCCCGGGACCAGGGCGCGGGCGATGGCCACCCGCTGGCGCTGGCCCCCGGAGAACGCGTGCGGGTGGCGGCGCAGGTGGTCGGGGTGCAGCCCCACCCGTTCCATGACCTCGCGCACGCGCGCCTCCAGCTCCTGTCCGCGCAGCCCCAGCAGCATCCGCAGCGGCTCGCCGACGATGTCGCGCAGGGTCATCCGGGGGTTGAGGGAGGACTGCGGGTCCTGGAAGACCATCCGCACCTCCCGCCGGTAGGCGGCGGTGTCGCCGCGGGGCAGCGACAGGGCCTCCAGGACGCGGCCGTCGGAGGCGCGGTAGCGGATCTCCCCCGAGGCCTCCGGGCGGGCCCGCATGACGCTCGAACCCAGGGTGGTCTTGCCGCACCCGGACTCCCCGACCAGGCCGAGGGTCTCGCCCGGGTACACGTCCAGGTCCACCCCGGCCACGGCCCGCACGTGGCGGGGGCCGCGCCGTGAGCGCCCGCGCACGGGGTAGTCCACCCGCAGGCCGCGGATGCTCAGGACGGGTTCGGCCGGGGTGGCGGACGCGGGTCCGCGCGGCGCGGGGTCCGGCGTCGCGGCCGGTGTCTCAGTCGGCATCGACGGTCTCCTCGCTGGTCGGTTCGGCGCCCGCGCCGCCGGGGGCCGGGGCGCCGCCCTCCAGGAGGCAGCGCACCCGGCGGCCGGGTCCGGGGGCGGTGACCGGGGGGACGGTGGTGTCGCACAGCCCCTCCACGGCCTCGGGGCAGCGGGTGCGGAACACGCAGCCGGTGGGCTGGTTCCCGGGGTCGGGGATGGCGCCCCGGATGGTGGGCAGGCGGCGTGAGCGGGTCGCGCCGATCCGGGGGACCGCCTCCAGCAGGGCGCGGGTGTAGGGGTGGCGGGGGTCGTGGAAGATCTCGTCCACCGGCCCCTGCTCGACCACCGTGCCCAGGTACATGACGGCGACCTCGTCGGCGATCTCGGCGACGACGCCCATGTCGTGGGTGATGAAGAGCAGGCCCATGCCGGTGTCGCGGCGCAGGTCGGCGAACAGGTCGAGGATCTGGGCCTGGGTGGTCACGTCCAGAGCGGTGGTGGGCTCGTCGGCGATGAGCACGCGCGGCCCGCACGCCAGGGCCGCCGCGATCATGACCCGCTGGCGCATTCCGCCGGAGAGCTGGAAGGGGTAGGAGTCCGCGACGCGTCCGGCGCCGGGGACCCGCACGCGTTCGAGCAGGTCCACGGAGCGCTCGCGGGCCTCACGGCGGGACACGCGGTGGTGCACGCGCAGGGACTCGCCGATCTGGTTGCCGACGGTGTGCACCAGGGACAGCGAGGACATGGGCTCCTGGAAGACCATGGCCACCTCGCGGCCGCGCACCGCGCGGATCTCCCTGCCGGTGGGGTGCAGGGCGGCCAGGTCCACGGGCTGCCCGCCCCCCTGTTCCGGGTGCAGCAGGATCCGGCCGCCCACCACCTCGCCGGGCGGGTCCACCAGCCGCAGCACCGAGCGGGCCATGGCGCTCTTGCCGCAGCCGCTCTCGCCGACCACGCACAGCGTGCTGCCCCGGCGGACCGCCAGGTCCACCCCGTCCACGGCGCGCACCACGGCGTCGTCGGTGGTGAAGTGGGTCCGAAGGCCCTGGATGTCCAGGACCACGTCGTCGCGGGTCTGGGCCGCCACGGCGGCCACCTCCCTCACCTGTACGGGTCGGCGGCGTCGCGGACGCCGTCGCCGACGAAGTTGAGCACCAGCACCGCCACCGTCACCGCGGCCCCGGGCAGCAGCAGCCAGGGGGCGCCCGCGATGGAGTGGATGTTCTGCGCCTCCTGGAGGAGGACGCCCCAGCTCACGACCGGCGCCTGCAGACCCAGGCCCAGGAAGGACAGGGAGGTCTCGGCCAGGATCATGAACGGCACGGCCAGGGTCAGCGAGGCGATGATGTGGCTGGTGAAGGACGGCAGCATGTGGCGGGCGATGACCCGTCCGGTGCCGCAGCCGTCCAGTCGGGCGGCCGTCACGAAGTCCTCCTGGCGCAGCGACAGGAACCGGCCGCGCACCACGCGCGCCAGGTCGGTCCAGCCGATGAGCGACAGGAGCACGGTGATGGCGACGTAGGTCTGCACCGACCCCCACTCGCGGGGGACGGCGGCGGACAGGCCCATCCACAGCGGGATCGTGGGGATGGACATCAGGAACTCGATGACGCGCTGGATGGCGTTGTCCACGCGCCCGCCCAGGTAGCCGGACAGGCCGCCGAGCACGAGGCCCAGGACGAAGGACAGCGCGACCCCGGCCAGGCCGATGGACATCGACACCCGGGTGCCGTAGACGATCCGGGAGGCCATGTCGCGGCCGTTGCGGTCGGCGCCCAGGAAGTAGACCTCCTGGTCCGGGTCGCTGGCGCCGATCAGGTGGACGTCCGAGGGGATCAGGCCCCACATCTCGTAGGGCTCGCCGCGCACGAACAGGCCGACGGGGATCTTCACGGACTCGTCGACGGTGTAGGTGTTGGCGAGCGTCTCGGGGTCGCGTTCCACCTGGTAGCCGTACACGTACATGCCCAGGTCGAACCCGTCGGAGGTGTCCACGACGCGCAGCGTCTGCGGCGGGGCGTAGGTGCGCTCGGCGTTGTAGGCGCCCGGTGTGCTGGGCGCGACGAACTCGGAGAACACCGACACCAGGATCAGCGCGCACAGCACGAGCGCGCCGGCGACGGCCAGCTTGTTGCGGCGGAAGCGCCGCCAGACGAGCACCCGCTGGGGCGCCTCGCCCCGGGGGTCCGCGGCGGCCGGGCCCCCGGCTCCGGCGGCGGTGGCGTCCCGGGGCTCCTCGGGGGGCGGCGGGCGGTCGGGCAGGGCTGCCATGGGTCACACCCTCTCGACGTGGTGGTGGCGGATGCGCGGGTCCCACCAGGCCAGCAGCAGGTCGGACAGCAGGGTGCCGACGACCGTCAGCACGCCGAGGACGAGGATGAAGCTCCCGGCCAGGTACATGTCCTGGTTGCGCAGGGCCTCCACCAGCAGCGGGCCGGTCGTCTCCAGGCTCAGCACGATGGAGACCATCACCTCCCCGCCCACGAGCGTGGGCAGGATCCAGCCGATGGTGCTGATGAAGGGGCTGAGCGCCATGCGCACGGGGTACTTGAGGATGACCCGCCACTCGGGCAGGCCCCTGGCGCGGGCCGTGGTGACGTAGGGCTTGCGCAGCTCGTCCAGGAGGTTGGCGCGCAGCACGCGCACGAGCGCGGCCGTGCCCGCGGTGCCGATGATGAGCACCGGTATCCACAGGTTGGACACCACGTCCAGGACCTTGCCCAGGTTCCAGGCGGCGTCGGCGTACTCGCGCGAGACGATGCCGCCCACGCTCTGGCCGAAGTAGCGGAAGGACACCCAGGCGAAGATCAGCGCGAGCATGAAGTTCGGCGTGGCCAGGCCGACGAACCCGACGAACGTCACCGCGTAGTCGCCCAGCGAGTACTGGCGGACCGCCGAGTACACCCCGATCGGGAAGGCGATCGCCCAGCTCAGCAGCAGGGTGACCAGGGCCAGGGCCAGGGTGAGGCCGATCCGGTCCCACATCAGGTCGGCCACCTCGCGGTGGTACTGGAAGGACTGGCCGAAGTCGCCTTGCAGGACGATCCCCGAGATCCAGTTCCAGTACTGGACGAGGAAGGGCTCGTCGAGCCCGTACCTCTCCTCCAGGGCGCGGATCTGGGCGCTGTCCACGCCCTGCCCCTGCGCGGACAGCTCGGCGATGTAGGCGGTGAGGAAGTCGCCCGGGGGCAGCTGGATGACCAGGAACGCGACCAGCGAGATCGCGAACAGGGTCGGGACCATGTACAGCAGGCGGCGGATCACGTAGCGGCGCACGGCGTCCCCCTCTGCGCGGGCGGCGGGCGGTGGCCGTCCGGGCGGTCACCGGGGCCGCGCACCTGCGGGCGCGGCCTCACCACCGGACCGCCCCGCCGTCCATGCGCGCGTGGAACGGCGACTCCGGTCCGAGGTCGGCGGGGGTGACGGGCCGTCCCTCGAAGGCGGAGGCGTAGACCCCGGCGACCAGGCGCATCGTCCGCAGCGACTCGGCGGAGGACACGGGTGGGGCGGTGCCCTCGCGCAGCGCCTCCAGTACCCGGGCGATCTGCGCGCGGTGCCCGCTGTCGGTGCCGTGCTCCCCCGCCTCCCAAGCGGCCGTGACCTCCTGCTCGAACCCCGGGGCCGGGGTGACGCGCCAGTTCCCGTCGCCGTAGCCGTACAGGTGGACCAGTTCGACGGTCGCCCGTTCGAAGTCGATCCGGATCCGGCTCTCCTCTTGTGGGGAGACCAGGCTGTTGACCACGCTGGCCACCGCCCCGTTGGCGAAGTCCACCCTGGCCAGGGAGACGTCCTCGGTCTCGACGTCGCGCGCCTGGCGGCGGGCGACCGCCGACACCTCCGTCCACGGGCCCAGCAGGAAGAGCAGCAGGTCCATCTGGTGGATGCCGTGCCCCATGGTCGGGCCGCCGCCCTCGGTCTCCCACCTGCCGCGCCAGGGCACGTCGAAGTACTCCTGGGGCCGGAACCACGTCGTGTGGCAGGACGCCACCAGGGGCCGCCCCAGCACACCGGCCTCCGACAGCGCCCGCACCCGGCGGGCGCCCGAGCCGAAGCGGTGCTGGAACACCGTGGCCATCCACGGACCGCGCCCGTCCCCCTCGGCCGCCGCCATCGCCTCCGCCTCGGCCAGGCTCAGCGCCGGCGGCTTCTCCACCAGCACGGAGGCGCCCGCGCCCAGGCAGGCCTCCACCTGGGACCGGTGCAGGCCGGGCGGTGTGCACACGTGCACCAGTTCCGGACGCTCCCGGTCCAGCATCGCGGCCAGGTCGGTGTACCCGGCCGGGACCGTGAAGCGGGAGCGGAACACGTCCAGGGCGCGGGTGTCGACGTCGACGGCGGCGACGACCTCGGCCCGGTCCGGCAGGGACAGCAGCGCCTCCGCGTGGAAGCGGGCGATGTTCCCGGTTCCCACGAGAGCGACGCGGACCGGGCCCGCGGGCGGACCGGCGGTCGGGGAGGGGGTGCTCATGTGTGGTCGTCTCCTCTGTCAGGGGGGTACGGGGGTGGAGGAGTGCCCGGCCGGGAGAGGCCGCAGCCGTGGTGGTAAGCGCTTGCTCAACGGGCGCGTGCGGAGGCCGCGGGCGGGGCCGCGGGCTCCCGGCGCTCAGCCGTGTGCGGCGGCCTCCTCCCGCTCGGCCCCGCCGGACTGGTCGACGGGGTCGAGCTGGACCCCGCAGGCCAGGCGCCGGGTGTGGCCCACGACGCGCGTGGGCCCGTCGAGCAGGACCGGTACGGTGTGCCGGACGTCCTCGCTGGACGCGGACAGCAGCAGCTCCAGGCGGCCGGGCTCCACGACGCGCAGCCCGTCCGGACCGGTGTAGGAGGCCAGGTCGGCGTGGACGGAGAAGTCCACCGCCCGCGCCTCACCGGCCTCCAGGTGCACCCGCGCGTAGCCGACCAGCTGCCTGCGCGGTCTGGCCACCTGGGCGACGGGGTCGTGCAGGTAGAGCTGGACGACCTCGGTCCCGGCGGCGCCGCCGACGTTGCGGACGGTGCAGCCGACGGTGACCTCACCGTCGGTGCCCACCCGGGTGGCCTCCTCCGGGCGGACGGCGCCCGCGTCCACGCGCGGGTCCTCCCAGACGAACCGTGTGTAGGACAGGCCGTGGCCGAAGGGGTGGCGCGGGGTCGGGTCCACCGAGCTGACCTCGCTGCGGTGGGCCAGGTCGGGGCCGAGGTAGGTGGCGGGCTGGCCGCCGGAGGAGCGCGGCACGGACACCGGCAGGCGCCCGCTGGGGTTGACCCGGCCCGAGAGCACCCCCGCCACCGCGGGCATGCCCTCCTCGCCGGGCAGGAAGACCTGGACGACGGCGGCGAGCCGGTCGGCGACCGGGCCCAGGGCGTAGGGCCGTCCGGACACCACCACCGCGACCACGGGGGTGCCGGTGTCGGCCAGGGCCTCCAGGAGCTCCTGCTGGACCCCGGGCAGGCGCAGGTCCTCGACGTCGCAGCCCTCGCCGGAGGTGCCCCGGCCGAACAGGTCGGAGCGGTCGCCCACCACGGCCACGCACACCCGGGCGCGTCCGGCCGCCGACACGGCCTCGGCGAAGCCTTCGGTGGAGCCGCCGTCCACGGAGCACCCGGCGCGGTGCTCGATACGGACGCCGGGCAGTTCGGCGCCCAGGGACTCCAGCAGGGTGGGGATTTCCACGCCGACGGCGGTGCCGGGGTGGCGCCTGCCCACGTGGGCGGGGAAGGAGTAGCAGCCGAGCACGGCGTCGGCGGTGTCGGCGAGCGGGCCGACCAGGGCCAGGTCCCCGGTGTCGGCCAGGGGGAGCGCGTCGTCGGTGTTGGAGAGCAGGACCACCGAGCGCTCGGCGAGCTCGCGGGCCAGCGCGCGGTGTTCGGCGGGGTCCAGGTCCACGGGGACGGCGGGGTCCTCGGGCTCCGGGGACCAGCCGGCGTCGAGCAGGCCCAGCCGGCACTTCTGCGTCAGCACGCGCCGGGCGGCCCGGTCGACCAGCTCCTCGGGCACCTCTCCCGAGCGGACCAGGGCGGTGAGCCGGTCGCCGTAGCAGTGCACGGTGGGCAGTTCGACGTCCACGCCCGCGGTCAGGGCCAGGGCGCCGGCCCGCTCGGCGGAGTCGGCGACGCGGTGCAGGGTCTGGAGGAAGACGACGCCGAAGTAGTCGGCCACCACGGTGCCCTCGAAGCCCCACTGGTCCCGCAGCAGGCCGGTGAGCAGGCGCGTGTCCGCGGCGGCGGGCACTCCGTCGTTGTCGTTGTAGGCGGACATGACCGACCCGGCGCCTCCGTCGCGCACGGCCATCTCGAAGGGGGGCAGCAGGACGTCGGCGAACTCGCGCGGGCCGATCGAGACCGGCGCGAGGTTGCGGCCGCCGCGGGAGGCCGAGTAGCCCGTGAAGTGCTTGAGGGTGGCCACGACCCCGGCGGACTGGAGGCCGCGCACGTAGGCGGTGCCCACGGTCGCCACGAGGTGGGGGTCCTCGCCGATGGTCTCCTCGGTGCGGCCCCAGCGCGGGTCGCGGGACACGTCCAGCACGGGGGCCAGGCCCTGGTGGACGCCGACCCGGCGCATGCTCGCGCCGATCTGCGCGGCCATCCGCTCGACCAGGTCGGGGTCGAAGCTGGCGCCCCAGGCCAGGGGGACCGGGTAGATCGTCGCGGTCCAGGCGGCGAACCCGGCCAGGCACTCCTCGTGGGCCAGGGCCGGGATGCCGAACCGGTTGGCGGCCATGATCTCCCGCTGGCTGCGGGCCAGCGACGCCCGGCCGGCGGCGGGGTCGACCGGGGCGGTGCCGAAGGGCCGGGTGAGCTGGCCGAGACCGTGCTCGATGACCTTCTCCCAGGCGGGGGGCTCCTGCGTGAGGTCGTGCTGGTGCGGTGCGACGGCCTCGCCGGAGGCGTCCGCGCTCACCCACACACCGTGAAGCTGGGCGACCTTCTCCTCCAGGGTCATCGATCCCAGCAGTCGCTCGACGCGCGTCGCGCCGGGGAGGGAGGGGTCGCGCCAACCGTCGTCGGCGGCCTCCCGGTCCGCGACGTGTTCCGAGGGTCCGGTCATGTGGGTGGGCCTTTCTGTGCTCAGTGGGGATGCGGTGATGTGGTGTGTCCGGGTGGTGGCCCGCGCGCCATGGAGATCCGAAACTTTCGAAACTAATATCGAAACTTACTGACGGAGAATGTACGTAGTCGCGGTAGGCAGGTCAACCCCTGCGGGAGATATAGGTCACAGGGAAGCGGTGACCTGCGGCGCCGAAAAGAGCGTCCGCGAGCTGCGGAGAAGGGGTTTCGTCAGGCGCATCCAGGGGAACCCGAAGAGGCTCGAAACTTTCGGAAAAGCGACCGAGGCCCGCCGTTCAGGCTGTCCGGGCCGCCCGAAGGCCCCGAAGGGGCGGATGGGACACTTCGGGCGTGGGAATTCTCGAACGACTCCATGAGATCGGGCGGCCGCTGGTCGCCGAGCAGCTGGCGCACCCGACCGTCGCCGGGATCGCCCGGGGCGACCTGGACGAGCGCGCCTTCCGGTACTGGCTGGAGCAGGACCACCTCTACCTGCTCGACTACGCGCGGGCCTTCTCCCGGCTGGCCTGGCAGGCCCCCGACGGGCACCTCGCCGACCTGGTGGGCATCGCGCACAGCACCCTCAACGAGGAACTGGAGCTGCACCGCTCCCTGTCCGGGGAGTTCGGCGCCGACCTGACCACCCGGGACAAGGGCCCGGCGTGCGCGGCCTACACCGCCTGGCTGCTCGACGCCGCCGCCGACTACCGCGACGGGCTCGCCGCGGTGTACCCGTGCATGTGGGGCTACAACCAGCTCGGGCTGGCGCTCGCCGAGAGCCGCCCGGAGGAGCCGCGCTACCGCCGGTGGGTCGACACCTACGCCGACCCGGAGTTCACCACCCTCACCGAGCACTACGGACGGATGCTGGAGGAGGCCGCCCCGGAGCCCGCGCGCGCCGAGCGCCTCTTCCTGGAGGGCATGCGCCACGAGGTCGCCTTCTGGGACACGCCCCACACCGCGCGCACCGCCTGAACCGCGCGCACGCGCGACGGGGAGCCGGGCGGCGCGGCCCGGCTCCCCGCTCCGCCCTCGGGCGGCGCCCCCGTCAGGGGTTGAGCACCGTGGACAGGGTCTCGAAGCGCTCGATCTCGCAGCCGTTGCGCTTGTTGAACTCGGTGTCGACCTCGGTCCCGCCGACGTGCCCGGTCACGTGGACGACCTCGGGGCCGCCCACCTGCATCGTGCACATCGTGTCGGAGGTGTCGCCGCTGGTGAAGGGGCCGGTGCCGACATCCTCGATCTCGGCGCAGGCCGCCTCGGGGTCGGGGTGGTCGCCGCCCGCGGGGGAGCAGGTGAGGGTCCACACCCCCTCCTCGTAGCCCTCCGCGGGCTCCAGGCCCTCGTCCCCGCTGAGGGTGCGTTCGATGGTGATGCTGGTCTCGGCCTCCCCGCCGCCGGACTCCCCCGGGGACGGGGAGGCCGCGTCGGAGGGGGAGGCGGAGGGGCTGGTGCCGTCGGGTGCGGACTCGGGTGCGTTCACCTCGGCGGGCTCGTTGCCACAGGCCGTGAGGAGCAGGCCGAGGGCGGCGAGGGCGGCGAGGCGGACCGGCAGGGCCGTCGCGAAGCTGTGCTGAGCCATACAGTTCGGACGCGGGGGGTTCCCGACGGGTTCCCCGCTTCTCACGTTTTTCGGAGTACACGGATACAGGGGGTCACATGTTCGGCAGCGGTGTTCCGGAGGCCAACGCCACCGAGGTGCCCGAGGGCGCCTACCTCCTCGACGTCCGCGAGGACGACGAGTGGAACGCGGGCCACGCTCCCGACGCGACGCACATCCCGCTCGGCCAGCTCAACCAGCGCGCGGGTGAGATCCCGCGCGACCAGCGGGTCTACGTCGTCTGCCGCGTGGGCGGCCGCTCGGCGCAGGCCGTCGCGGCGATGAACCAGGCCGGGTGGGACGCGGTCAACGTCTCCGGCGGCATGCAGGCCTGGCAGCACGCCGGGCGCGACATGGCCGCGGAGGGCGGCGTGGAGCCCCGGGTGATCTAGCGGTGCCCTCTTCGGGGCTCCGCCTCGCTTCGGCCCGTGTTCGGGCGCCCAAAGAGCGGGGACCTTCGGTGTCTTCCGTGCGATGGCTCGTTCCTCGCGATCGCACGTCCGTCACCTCCACAACCCCGCGGGCGCCCGAACAATCTCCCCCAGGGGCCGAGCCCTTCGGGCGGCCGGATCCAGCGGCACCGGAGCCGATTTGGCTCCGATTGCGCAAAGCCCTGCCCCCGGGCCGCCTCCGGGTGGCACTATGACGTCGTGAGTTCCGAGCGCGCGCCCCTCAGCGCCGAAGCCGTGCTGGCCGCCTCAGCGGACGCGGTGGTCTGCGTCGACAGCGAACTCCGAGTCACCCTCTGGAACCCGGCCGCCGAGCGGTTGTTCGGCTGGCGTGCGGAGGAGGTGCTCGGGGGCGAGCTGCCGATCGTCCCCGCCGAGCTGAGGGCCGAGCACGGCGCGGTGCTCGAACACGTGCGCTCCGGAACCCCGCTGTCCATCCACACCCGCCGGGTGCGCAGGGACGGCGAGGTCGTCGACGTGCGGATCAACACCAACCGGGTGCCCGACGCCGACGGCGGTGTGGCCGGGTGGGTGCTCAACCTCTACCCCTCCGACAGCGACGTGCAGGCCCGCTCCTCGGCGATGGAGCGGGCCCGTCTCGTGCGGCGGCTCACCGACGTGGTCGTCGACATCAACGCCGACCTCAGCCTCAAGACCGTGCTCGACCGCATCTCCTGCGGCATCACCGAGCTCACCGGAGCGGACGCGGGCGGCTTCGTCCTGCTCAACGAGGACCGCGTGGAGCTGGTCAGCATCTCGGAGCTGTCGGAGGACCTCCAGGGGTTCAGCTCGGCGCTGGACGACAGCCTGTTCGGCGAGCTGCTGCGCAGCGGCAAGTCCGTGCTGCTGGCCAACGAGGACACCCGCGGCCTCCAGGACCTGGTCTGGGCCGACCTGCCCGGGCTGCACACCATCGCGCTGGGGGTGTCCAACGTGCACGGCCGCCCCTACGGCGCCCTGTACGCGCTCTACAGCCAACGCAAGGTCGGGCACGTGGAGCTGGAGCTGCTCGAACTGCTCGCCGCGCACGCCGGGGTGGCGATCGGCAACGCGCTGGCCTACGAGGAGCTCAACCGCCAGCGCGTCCACGAGCAGGCCGTGGCCGACTCCAGCGCCGACGGGATCGCCGTGCTCGACTTCGGCGGCCGGGTGCGCAAGTGGAACCGGTCGGCGGTGGAGCTCACCGGTTACACGGCCGAGGTGATGGAGGGGCGCCACCCGCCCTTCCCGCTGCCCGCCTGCCACGGCCAGCCCGTCAAGCACAAGCTCCGCGACGGCCGCTGGCTGGAGATCCTGATGGCGCAGATCCCGCGCACCCACGAGTGGGTGGTGGACTTTCGCGACATCACCGCGCAGAAGGCCATGGAGGACGAGCGGGAGGAGTTCCTGGCCACGAGCGGGCACGAGCTGCGCACCCCCATCACCGTCATCCACGGTTACGCCACCACGCTCCTGCGCAAGTGGTCCCGGCTCAGTCCGGACTCGCAGTACCAGGCCGTCGGCACCATCGCGGAGCGCTCCTCGGCCCTGGCCGCGCTGGTGGACCGGCTCCAGCTGGGCTCGGACGTCGCCCGCGGCGAGATGCGGGTCGGCCGCGACCGGTTCGACCTGCCCGAGGTGCTGCGGCAGGCGGTCAGCGCCTTCCGCCCTCTGTCCGACCGGCACGACGTCACCCTGGACGACCTGCCCGACCTCCCGCACACGGCGGGCGACCCGCTGGCCACGGGCATGATCATGGACCAGCTGCTGGACAACGCCCTCAAGTTCTCGCCCCGGGGCGGGACCGTGCGCGTGAGCGCGCGGGAGGAGGGCGACGCCGTCGCGGTCATGGTCGACGACGAGGGCGTGGGGCTGCGCCAGGGCGACGAGGAGCGGATCTTCGACCGCTTCGTGCAGTCCGGGGTGCGCGGTGAGGAGTCCCGCTTCGGCGGACTCGGGCTCGGCCTCTACATCGTGCGCCAGCTGGCCAGGGACCAGGGCGGCGACGTCACCGCGCAGCGCCTGGAGCGCGGGACGCGCATGCGGTTCACCGTGCCGCTGCACCCCGGGGAGGACCCGGGGCCCTCTCCACGCGGCGAACCGCTTCACAGGCAACCTGAGTCTCAGGAAACAACAAAAAACTCACCAACCCCTGAACCCCTGTCCCGTCAGCGATCCCCGCGCCGACGTGCGAGTCGTACGCCGTGATTCACCCCGCGGTGGGTTTCCTTCCGAGGTGAACGGGGCATTTCCACCCCTGGTGGAATTCGCTGGCACACATCGGGCGGGTTCCGGACGGCCCGAGAAAGCACCAACGCGCAGGGATTTCGACGTGTCAGGAGACCACACCCCACTCGACGCGGGGGACAGCCCGCACAAGGTCGAGCGGAGCGTCACGCTCCCCCACACCCCCGCCACCGTGGCCGGTGCCAGGCAGCGGCTCTGCCGCGACCTCCGCGCCATGCGGATCAGCGAGGAGCGCGTGGACGACGCGGCCCTCGTCCTCAGCGAACTCGTCAGCAACGCCCTCCGCCACGCCCGTCCCCTGCCCACCCCCGAGAACCCCGAGGACAGCGTCGGCGTGTCCTGGCGGGCCGAGGTGGACCGCGGGTCGGGCGCGTGCGGCTGGGTGGAGATCGCCGTCCGCGACGGCGGATCCAGCACCATGCCCCGGGTGGCGCGGCCCTCGGTCTCCGGCCTGGGCGGCCGGGGCCTGGGCATCGTCCAGTCCCTGTCCGGCCGCTGGGGCACCGAGATGGACGCGACCACCACCACGGTGTGGGCGGTCCTGGAGATCCCCGCCGAGGGCTCCGCCGCCGAGGAGGAGGACACGGCCCGGGGACTCCCGGAGGGTTTCGGGGCGCACCCGTACCCGGACGCCGCCGACGTCGTCGAGCTGAGGCTGGGCGTCGTGGAGAACACCAGGGCCCGCAGCGCCCTGCTCTGAGGGAGGCCCCGCGCGGCGGTGCCGCCGCCACCGGCGGAGGAACGTCACCGATGTCGCGAAACACCGCCAACGAGGTGGCCCGGCGCTGGTGGGGCCGCTACAGTCACGACTGTGGAGTTGAAGATATCAAGCCGGTCTCAGCAAGACGTCGCGGTGGTAACCGTTGGCGGTGAGATCGACCTGTACACGGCACCCCAGTTGCGTGACGAGCTCATCGGAGCCCTGGAGGACGGGGCGCGACGGCTGGTCGTCGACATGTCGCGTGTGGAGTTCTGCGACTCGACCGGCATCAGCGTGCTGCTCTCCGCCATGAAGCGCTCCCGCGACAAGGACGGCGACCTGGAACTCGTGGCCCCGAGGCCCGCGGTGACCAAGGTCCTGGAGGTCACCGGGCTCGACGCGGTGTTCGTCATCCACCCCGACCTCGACGCGTTGCCGGTGGCCGCGGGAACCGGCACCGCCCAGTAGACGGGACGCGCGTGCTTCGTGGGGAGGGCTCCGGTCCCGAGGGGACCGCGATCGCCGTGGTCATCGCCGCCAAGGACGAGGCGGTGCGCGTGGGCAGCACCGTCGAGGCCGCCCGCGCACTGCCCGGGGTGGACCTGGTCGTCGTGGTCGACGACGGCTCCACCGACCGCACGGCCGAACTCGCGCTCGACGCCGGGGCCCGGGTGATCAGGCACAGCCGCAACCGCGGCAAGGGGGCCGCGATGGAGACGGGCGCGGAGGGCGTCCGGCTCATCGAGGAGCACGAGGCGGGGGACGGGGCCCCGCGCTCCCCCCGACACCTGCTGTTCCTGGACGCCGACCTGGAGGCGACCGCCGCGGAGGCGGCGCCGCTCGTCGAACCGGTCCGCGACGGCAAGGCCGACATGACCATCGCCCTCTTCCCCGCGACCCGCATGCGCCTGGGCGGCCACGGGTTCGTGGTGCGCCTCGCGCGCGGCGGCGTCCGCAAGGCCACCGGGTGGGAGCCCGAGCAGCCCCTCAACGGCCAGCGCTGCCTCACGCGCGCGGCCTTCGAGGCGGCCAGGCCGCTGGCCCCCGGCTTCGGCGTGGAGACCGGCCTGACCATCGACGTGCTGAGGGCGGGCTACCGGGTGCTGGAGGTGGAGGTGCCGCTGGAGCACCGGGCCACCGGCACCGACCTGCGCGCGCAGCTGCACCGCGCCCACCAGTTCGCGGACGTGGCCCGGGCCCTGGCGGTGCGCGAACTGCGGCCGACCGTGCGGCGCGGGTGGGAACGGACCCGCGAGCGCACGCGCACGGCGGGACGGCAACTGTCCCGCAAAATCGGGCACATGACTTGGAGAAACCGCCCGAAGTAACCACATGGGTGCAGTGTGTAGCTATACGCTCGCTCCGTGTTCACTACGATCCTGGCTTTGACGGGAATGCTCTCGGGACTGGGTGCGCTCGCCCTCGGCTGGCACGCGCTGTCCAGGACCCGTGTGGTCGGCAGCGAGTCCCAGGCACTCGCCCAGCGGGCGGCCGCGGTCAGCGCCTCGGGCGTGGACCCCTTCGCCGTGCGCGACGTGGCGGTGCTCCACTACGACGCCCTGGAGGAGATGTCGGGCGCCCGCTCCTTCTCCCTGGCACTGCTCAACAGCGAGGGTGACGGCGTCGTCGTCACCTCCATCAACGGGCGCACCGAGTCGCGCACCTACGCCAAGGCGGTGGTGGGCGGGGAGTGCGACACCCCGCTCAGCCCGGAGGAGTACCGGGTCGTCCGGTCGGCACGCCTGGGGGAGGGCGTCGGCGCCGCCGCGACCGCGGAAGGTCCCCCGGCTCGGACGGCCTCCTCCGCCGGGGGCCAACCGGTGACTCCGGCCGCGCCTCGGGAGGAGTCCGGGTTCCCGTCAGCCCGGGACGAGGAGCGGCGCGCGCGTGAGGGCGCGGAGGCGGTTGAGGAGGGCTCGGAACGGGAGCGGCGCGAAGCCGCCCCGGCGGCCTCAACCGGCACGGGCGACTCGGCTGCCCGGACCGCCTCGGCCGTTCCGTCCGTCGCGGACGACGGCGGGGAGGCTTCGGAGGCCGTGTCGGCCTCAGCCGCCCCGGGCCTCGAACGGGAGGCTTCGGAGGTCGCTCCGGTCTCCTCGGACGCCAAGGGCGATCGGCGGGACGCTCCGGTCACCGGAGCTGCTTCGGCCCCGTCCACCCGGGCCGCCTCCACCGGCACGTTCGCCGCGGGTGCCGACCAGGAGGCGGCGGAGGCCGCCCCGGCAGCCCCGCGGGCCCGGACCGTCCCGACGGCGTCAGCCGACACGGCTGCCACGGGCGGGGACCGCGAACCCCGCGGCCTCGTCTCCGTGATCCGCAGGACCATCGGGCGCGCCGGCGCCGACCGTCGGCCCCCCGTCGAGGCCGTGCGGTCGGGTGTCGGAGCGGCGAGGCCGATCGCCTCCGCCAACGTCACGGTGCGGCCCGGGCCCTCCGCCGCTTCGGCGGGGAGCACGGGGACTCCGGCCGCCGGGACCGCGACGGCCGCCGAGCCGCGCCCGGAGGCCCCGACCGACGAGGAGACCGGCGGGGAGGGCACCCGGGAGGCGGAGGCCCCCGCGTCGGAGGCGCGCGGGTGACCGATCCGACGCGGCCCGGACCCCGGTCCGACCCCGGGCCCGGGCCCGCGTCGTGTCCCGAACCGCCGCTCCCGGCGCACCGGTCCGTATAGCCTGGTGTTATGCCCAACCGCTACGCCTACCTCGGCCCCGAGGGCACCTTCACCGAAGCCGCGCTGCGCGACTTGCGTCCGGACGCGCCCGACGAGGCCCGCGTCCCCTGCGAGGGGGTAGCCGCGGTCTTCGACGCGGTCCGCTCCGGCGCGGTCGACGGCGGAGTCGTCCCCCTGGAGAACTCGGTCGAGGGCGGTGTCACCGCGACCATCGCCGAACTCGTCAACGGCGACCCGCTCCTCGTCACTGGTGAGACCGCGGTCCCGGTCGAGTTCTCCCTGTTCGGGCGGGGCGGGACGGTGCTGGAGGACGTCAAGCGGGTGGCCACCCACCCCCACGCCCTCGCCCAGTGCCGGGGCTGGCTCTCCCGCAACCTGCCCGACGCGGACACGCACACCGTCTCCTCCACGGCAGCCGCCGCGCGCGCCGTCTCCGAGCCCGGCGCGCCCTACGACGCGGCCATCTGCGCCGTGATCGCCGGTGAGCGCTACGGCCTGCACGCCCTGGCCTCCGGTATCGGCGACCGCTCCGACGCGGCCACCCGCTTCATCTACCTGTCCCGGCCCGGCGTCCTGCCCGAGCCCACCGGGGCCGACCTGACCTCGCTCGTGGCCTTCATCGCCGACGACCACCCCGGCGCCCTGATCGAGGTGCTCAACCAGTTCGCCGTGCGCGGGGTCAACCTCACCCGGCTGGAGTCGCGCCCCACCGGCGACCGGCTCGGCAGCTACTGCTTCTGCATCGACGCCGAGGGACACGTGGCCGAGGCCCGGGTCGGCGAGGCCCTCATGGGCATCCGGCGGGTGTGCCGGGACGTGCGCTTCCTGGGCAGCTACCCCCGCAGCGGCCGGACCACCGAGAACGACCCGCCGCTGCGGCCCCGACCGGCCACCGACGCCGACTTCGCCGAGGCCGAGCAGTGGCTGGCGCGCATCCGCTCCGGTCAGGTCGACTGAGGCCGGGGCCCGGCCCCGCGCACGGCTCCCTCGCCCAGGCGCGCGAGCGCGGGCGGCCCCGACCGCTGGCCGCCCGTCCCCCGGGCCCCGCTCCCCGGGCCTGGCGGCCTCCGGGGCCCCGGGATCGGCGCTCCTCAGATCCAGGCCGCCTCCCTCGGGGCGCCCCGGCGGACCTCCTCTCCCGCGTCCGCGCGGTCCAGCTCCAGGCACAGCGCCAGCCTCAGCGCGAAGTCCTCAGGACGCGTCGCCCCCAACACCTCCAGCACGCACGCGAGCTCCTCCGCGGTCATCTCGTTCAACGGCTTCACGATCGTCCCCCTCCTCGGTCCTTCATAAGAATGACGAGGTCACCGGCTATCCATGACGCGGTTGCGGAAAAGATGTCGGGAGGATGGGGCCCGGACGGTAACCTGCAAGACGTGATCGACCTTCGCGCTCTTCGAGAAGACCCCGAACGACTCCGCGCCTCGCAGCGGGCCCGGGGGGAGGACCCCTCCGTCGCCGACCGCCTGCTCGGGCTCGACGCCGACCGCCGCTCCGCGCTGTCCCGGTTCGAGACCCTGCGCGCCGAGCAGAAGAGCGTGGGCAGGTCCGTCTCCAAGGCCTCCCCGGAGGAGCGCGAGGAACTCCTGACCCGCGCCAAGGCGCTGGCCGCCGAGGTCAAGGAGGCCGAGGCCGAGGCCGGACGCCTCGCCGACGAGCTGGACGCCCTCCTGTCCGGCGTGCCCAACCTCGTGGAGGAGGGCGCGCCCGAGGGCGGCGTGGACGACTTCGAGATCCTGGAGACCGTCGGCACCCCGCGCTCGTTCGACTTCACCCCGCGCGACCACCTGGAGCTGGGCGAGATGCTCGGCGCCATCGACATGGAGCGGGGCGCCAAGGTCTCCGGGGCCCGGTTCTACTTCCTCACCGGCGTGGGCGCCCAGCTGGAGCTGGCGCTGCTCAACATGGCCATGAACCAGGCCGTCCAGGCGGGCTTCACGCCGATGATCCCGCCGGTGCTGGTGCGGCCCGAGACCATGGAGGGCACCGGTTTCCTCGGTGCGCACGCCGACGAGGTCTACCACCTGCCCGCCGACGACCTCTACCTCGTGGGCACCTCCGAGGTGCCGCTGGCCGGGTACCACTCGGGGGAGATCCTGCCGGCCGACGCCCTGCCCAACCGCTACATCGGCTGGTCGCCGTGCTTCCGCCGCGAGGCGGGCTCCTACGGCAAGGACACCCGCGGCATCATCCGCGTCCACCAGTTCAACAAGGTGGAGATGTTCGTCTACACCCACCCCGACCAGGCGCACGAGGAGCACAAGAGGCTGCTCGCCTGGGAGCGGGAGATGCTGGACAAGCTGGAGCTGCCCTACCGCGTGGTGGACATCGCCGGCGGCGACCTGGGCACCAGCGCCGCCCGCAAGTACGACTGCGAGGCGTGGGTCCCCACGCAGGAGACCTACCGGGAGCTGACCTCCACCTCCAACTGCACCGAGTTCCAGGCCCGCCGCCTCAACGTGCGGTTCCGGGACGAGGACGGCAAGCCCCGCTTCGCCGCCACCCTGAACGGCACGCTGGCCACCACCCGCTGGATCGTCGCCATCCTGGAGAACCACCAGCGCGAGGACGGCTCCGTGGTGGTCCCCGAGGCGCTGCGCCCCTACCTGGGCCGCGACGTCCTGGAGCCGGTCGCCAAGGGCAGGTAGGCGCCCGGCCCCCGGCACCGGACACCCGGGACCGACGGCCCCCGCACCGGACACGCGAGGAGCCCGCCCCCGGCCGGGGGCGGGCTCCTCGCTCGGTGCTACAGGTACGGACCGGAGCCGTGCCGCTCCTCGTCCAGGCCGCCGGGGGCGCCGGGCGCCTGGGCCTGAAGACCCGCGATGCCGGGCGGCAGGGCCTTGCGCATGTTCTCCAGCTGGGCGCGGGCCGCCATCTGCTGGGCGAACAGGGTGGTCTGGATGCCGTGGAACAGCCCCTCCAGCCAGCCCACCAGCTGCGCCTGCGCGATGCGCAGCTCGGCGTCGCTGGGGGCCGCGCCCTCAGCGAACGGCAGGGTCAGCCGCTCCAGCTCCTCGATCAGCTCGGGGGCCAGACCGTCCTCCAGCTCCTTGATGGACGAGGTGTGGATCTCCTTGAGCCTGGCCCGGCTCGCCTCGTCCAGCGGAGCGGCCTTGACCTCCTCCAGGAGCTGCCGGATCATGCTGCCGATCCGCATCACCTTGGCGGGCTGCTCCACCATGTCGGCGAGGGTGCGCGGCTCCTCCGCGCCCTCCTCGCCGTCCCCGTCGCGGTCGGTTCCCATGACCAGGATCCGAGCCTGCTCCTCCGGGTTCTCTGCGCTGCTCATCAGTCCCCTTACGTGGATGTCACCGGCACGCCGTCAACGGGGAAGAAGGATCTTTCCGGTGTGCGCGCTCGTTTCCATGACGCGGTGCGCCTCCGCCGCGTTCCGCATCGGGACCGAGCGGTCGACGACGGGGCGGACGACTCCCTGTTCTACCAACGGCCACACCTGCTCGAGTACTCCCGAGACGATGGCCGCTTTCTCCTCCAGGGGGCGGGAACGCAGGGTCGTCGCGTGGACGGAGAGCCTCTTGGCGAGCATACGCCCCAGATCGGCCTCGGCGCGGCGCCCGCCCATCAGCGCGATGATCACCAGGCGGCCGTTGGTGGCCAGCGAGCGCAGGTTGGCGTCCAGGTAGGAGCCGCCCATGATGTCGAGGACGAGGTCGGCGCCGCCCGCCTCGCGCATGCGCTCGGTGAAGTCCTCCTCCTTGTAGTTGATGAGGATCTCCGCGCCCAGTTCGCGGCAGCGCTCCAGCTTCTCCCGGCTGCCCGCCGTGACCGCCACCCGGGCGCCCAGGGCGCGGGCGAACTGGACCGCGAAGGTGCCGATGCCGCTGCCGCCGCCGTGGACCAGGACGGTCTCCCCGGCGCGCAGGCCGCCGACCATCACCAGGTTGGACCACACGGTGCAGGCCACCTCGGGCAGCGCGGCGGCCTCCACCAGGCCCACGCCCGCGGGGACCGGCAGCAGCTGGCCCACCGGGACGGCGACCTTCTCGGCGTAGCCGCCCCCGGACAGCAGGGCGCACACCCGGTCGCCCACGGACCAGCCCGAGTCCTCGGTGCCGGGGCCGAGCGCGGCGACGGTGCCCGAGCACTCCAGCCCGGGGTACTCGGAGGCGCCGGGCGGGGGCGGGTAGTTGCCCTGGCGCTGGGAGACGTCGGCCCGGTTGGCCGCGCTCGCGGCCACGTCCACCAGGACCTCCCCCTCGCCGGGGACGGGGTCGGGAACCTCGGTCCAGGCCAGGACCTCGGGTCCGCCCGGTTCACTGATACGGATCGCGTGCATGAGCCAGACAGTACCCGGGGAGGTTCCTCGGCAGGCAACGGATTCCTCTGTTCACCTGCTCGTAAGGATGCTTCGGTGGGGCCGGGCGGGTAAGAGTGATCCCAGGGAGCGGATCCCGTCTCTTCCCCGCTGGGGTATTCCTCCCTCCACAGCACGCCCCCTTCAAGCAGGAGAACTCCGGTGGCACACCAGGAACACAACGGGTCGGGTCGAAGCTCTGAGACGGGCCCCGGACCCGCGGCCGGGGAGCACGTCGAACCGGACCGCTCGGCGGGTGACCCGGAGGAGTACGACCCGGACGCCGCCGCGCCGGGGCCGACCGCGCCCGAGCCCTCGCCCCACGACCAGTGGTTCGGCGGCTTCGAGGGCGAGGCGCCGCCTCCGCCGCCCTACGCCAGGCTGCCCGAGGACACACCGCTGCTGGGCGCGGGGCACCATACGCCGTCTCCGTCGGACGGGGCGGGTGGGGCGCAGGGGTTCGGCGGGGAGCCGGAGCGGTCGGCCTCCGGTGCTCCCGAGCCTTCGGGGCTTCCCGCTGTCCCCGAGCCGGAGGGCCTGCCGGAGGAACCCGAGGCTGATGTTCCTCCGGCTTCTTCTGGTGCTCCTGGGATTTTTGGTCCTCCTGAGGCTCCTGAGGACTCCGACGCTCCCGGGCCTTCCGGAACGTCCAGGCCCCTGCTGCCCCCGCGGACCTCCGGGGCCTCCGGGCCCTCGGAGTTCCTGTCGGGTTCGGAGGCCGCCGATACCGCCGCCGCTGCCGAGGACGACGCCGCCGACACCGATGACGGCGAGGAGGAGGGCACGGTCCGCCTGATGCCGGGGGCCGCGCGCAGACGCCCGCAGCGCCCCCAGCGGCAGCGCCTCCAGCGCCCCACCCGTCCGGGCGAGGACCCGCTGGCGCCCCGCAGGCTGCGCCGCGACCCCGACGTGCCCGAACCGGAGCAGCTGCCTCCCCTGGAGAACGAGCGCGACGACGCGCACGGTGGGACCACGGGACCGGTTCCGACGGGGACGGAGACGGGGTCGGGTCCGACGGGGTCGGGTCCGCTCTCCTTCCGGGGCCCCGGTTCGAGCCCCGTCCGGGGACCGGGGGACAACGGGCCCGGCCCGGACTCCGCTCCCCGGTCCGGGCGGGACACGGGGCTGGGCGCGTGGCTGGGCGAGGACTCCGGCCCGTTCCGGTCCGCGCCGCCACCGGGCGAGCCCGTCCGTCCGGCACCGCTCCGGGCCCCCGAACCGCCGTCCGCGCTCACCGGGCCCCGGGCCGACCTCGCGCCGCCACCGCCCCCGCCCGCTCCCCCGGGTTCACCGGACCGGCGTCCCGAACAGGAGCGTCAGACCTCCGACGCGCTCAACGCGGCCACCCTCGTGCGCAACCGGCGCCAGGGCCCCAGCGGCGGGTGGCGCCGGGCCGTGCACGCCGCCACCCTGGGTCTGGTCAACCCGGGGGAGTCGGCCAAGGTGCTGCGCCAGCGCGAACTGGTGGCCCGCGCGAGCACACCCGTGGCGGCCGGGCACCACCGGGTGGCCGTGCTCAGCCTCAAGGGCGGGGTCGGCAAGACGACCACCACGGTCGCCCTCGGCGCGACGCTGGCCTCCCTGCGCGGCGACCGGGTGCTCGCGGTGGACGCCAACCCCGACCGCGGCACGCTGTCGGACAAGGTGCGGCTGGAGACCGCGGCGACCATCCGCGACCTGCTCAACGAACGCCACCTGGTGTCGCGCTACGCCGACATCCGCGGGTTCACCTCGCAGGCGCCCAGCCGGCTGGAGATCCTGGCCTCCGACCGCGACCCGGCGGTCTCCGAGGCCTTCAGCGACGCCGACTACCGGGAGGTCGCCCGGATCGTCGAGCACTTCTACTCCATCTGCATCACCGACTGCGGCACCGGTCTGCTGCACTCGGCGATGCGCGGGGTGCTGGGGCTGGCCGACCAGGTCGTCCTGGTCAGCTCGGCGTCCGTGGACGGGGCCCGCAGCGCCAGCGCCACCCTGGACTGGCTGGAGGCGCACGGCCACGGCGCCCTCGTCCGCAGCGCGGTGGTGGTGCTGTCGATGGTGCGCTCCGACAGCAAGAGCAGCGTGGACTTGAACCGGCTGGAGGAGCACTTCGCCGGGCGGTGCCGCGACGTGGTGCGGGTTCCCTGGGACGGGCACCTGGAGGAGGGCGCGGAGGTGGACCTCGAACGGCTCGCCCCCGCCACGCGGGACGCCTACCTCCAACTGGCCGCGTCGGTCGGGGAGGCGTTCGCCTGGCAGAGGTGATCACGGGCGCGGCGCACGGCCCCTTCCTCCTCCCCACCCTGTTTTCCGGAGCCCGCTTTCGGACAGGGGAGGGACGAGGGGGAAGGGGTTGGGGATGAACACACAGGAACGCCCGCCCGCGGTCGTGGTCGGCGTGGACGGCACGCCCGCCTCCCACGCCGCCCTGGTCTGGGCGACCGAGGAGGCGGCCAGGCGAGGCACACAGCTGCGGATCGTGCACGGCCTCGGGATGCCGGTGGTGATCGGCGCCTACGGGGCGGCCGGGCGCGTGTCCGTCGAGGACCAGCGGGAGGCGGGACACGACCTGCTCACCGCGGGCGCCGCGTACGCGCACCGGGCCAGGCCCGGCCTGGACGTGGCGACCGTCCTGGCGCCGGAGGACGCGCCCGCGGTCCTGCTCAACGACGCCCTGCCCGAGGACGTCGTCGTGGTGGGGTCGCGGGGCCTGGGCGGGGTCCGGGCGATCATGCTGGGCTCGGTCAGCGTGCGCGCCTCCTCCCACGCACCCTGTCCCGTGGTGGTCGTCCCCGACCAGGAGAAGCCGCCGCCGCGGCGCGGCCGCGTCGTGGCGGGCGTGGACGGGTCCGAGTCCTCCCGCCGCGCGCTGCGCTTCGCCCTCCACGAGGCGCTGGTGAGCGGCTCGGAGGTCGTGGTGGTCAACAGCTGGGAGGTGCCGCTGCCCGCGGACACCGAGTCGCTGGCCGCCGACGCCCGGGCCCTGCACGAGGAGATGTTCGACCGCCAGTCCGAGGAGATCGTCGCGGGCCTGCTCGCGGAGGTGGTCGACGAGAGGACCGAGCACCTGGAGATCAGCGCGGTCCGGACGCAGGCCAACCCCGTGGACGCCCTCCTGGAGGCGGGGCGGGACGCGGACCTGCTGGTGGTGGGCTCGCGCGGACGCGGAGGAGTGCGGGGGCTGGTGATGGGTTCGGTCAGCCAGGGGGTGCTGCGGCACGCGCCGGTGCCCGTGGCCGTCCTGCCGCCGCTGTCGGAGGACGAGTGACCGGCGGAGAGGGGCGGACGGGCGGGAGGAACGGCCCGGAGAGGGCGGGCGGCTCGGGGAGAGCGGGCGGCCCGACGCGGGGCCGCGCCGTTCCCGGGAACGGACGCCCTCCCCGGCGATGATGGACAGCGTTACCAAGGGGGGAACCATGCCAAGCAACGAGGAGCACTCGCCCAGGGTCGTGGTCGGCGTCGACGGTTCCGACCACTCGCGGGCGGCGCTGGAGTGGGCGGCCGCCGAGGCGGAGCGCAGGGGCGTGCCGCTGCGGGCCGTCCACGCGCTGGGAATGCCGCTGATCGTGTCGGCCGGCTCCGTGCCCGCCCGCTTCGACCCCACCGCGGAGATCTCGGACCAGGCCGACGAGGTGCTCGCCAAGGCCGCGGAGCACGTGCGCCGTGTCCGGCCGTCGGTGACGGTGGAGACCGAGACCGCCCTGGAGGAGCCGCCGCTGGCGCTGCTGAGCCACAGCCGGACGCACGACGTGCTCGTGCTCGGCACACGGGGCCTGGGCACGTTCGCGTCGGTGTTCGTGGGCTCGGTGAGCATCCGCGTGGCCGCCCAGGCGGCCTGCCCGGTCGTGGTGGTGCCCTCGCACGGGGGCAGTCCCGCGACGACCTCGCTCGGCCGGATCGTGGTCGGCGTGGACGGTTCCAGGAACGCCCGCCGGGCGCTGCGCCTGGCCGTGGACCTGGTGCGGGAGAGCGGCGGCGAACTCGTCGTGGTCAACAGCTGGGAGGTGCCCTACCCCTACGACCCGATCGCGATGACCTCCATGGGATACGAGCCCCAGGAGAAGCTGTTCGACCGCAAGTCCGAGGAGCTGGTGGGCGAGATGCTGCTCGACGTCACCGGCAGGCGGCGCGAGGACCTCGACTTCGAGGTCAGCGTGGTGCGCACCCAGGACAGCCCGGTCAACGCGCTGATCGGGGCAGCCGAGGGGGCCGACGCGATCGTGGTGGGCTCCCGGGGCCGGGGGAGCGTGCGCGGACTGCTCCTGGGCTCGGTCAGCCAGGGCGTGCTGCACCACTCCGAGATCCCGGTGGTGATCCTTCCGCACCACGCCGAGGAGGAGTAGCCGGGGACACCCGTCCGGGCGTCCCCGGACGGGTTCAGGCGCCTTCGCGGATTCAGACGTCCTCGGCGGCGTACTCCAGGCAGAAGGGGTGCCCGGCCGGGTCGGCGTAGACCCGGAACAGGTCGCGGGGGTCGTCCTCGACGACCGCGAGCCTGCGCGCCCCGAGCGCCAGCACGCGCTCCTCGGCCGCCTCGATGTCCTCCACCCAGACGTCGAGGTGCGCCTGCTGGGGCCGCTCGGGGTCCGGCCACGCCGGGGGCCTGTGGTCGGGCGCGTGCTGGAAGGCGAGCCGCGGCCACTCCTCACCGACCACCACCCAGTGCTCCTCGCGCTTGGTGACGGGGAGTCCGAGCAGTTCGACGTAGAAGTCCGCGAGCGCGCCGGGGTCGGGGCAGTCCAGGGCTATGGTGTGCAGTCGTCCGATCATGGCTTGCATCCTGCCCATCGGAGTCGCGACGATGCGCCGACATGTCGACACGTCACCGGAGCGGCGCGCGGGTCACTGCCCGCTGTGGGGCTTCCTCGGTCTGGTGTGACTGCGGATGGCGAACCCCAGACAGACCAGCCAGGTGACGAGGACGTCCCAGGCGAGGAAGGCCAGCCAGCCGCCCAGGCCGGGACCCAGCGCGATCCACGCGGCGCTACATACGACGAGGGCGGCGCTGAGGACCAGGAACCAGGGGCGCGGCCGTTCAGGGCGCATGTCGTGGGGAATCCCGGCCGGTGGACCCGATCCCCGGTTCGGTGCGCGTCAGCCCCCGATTGCGTAGCCCTGCTAGCGCTTTCTGCGCCGTCACGGAGGCTACCTGGAACTCGTCCATGAGCTTGAGTACTGAGGGCACGCGGCTGCCCGGCGGGTACTCGCCCTCCCGGATGCGCCTCTCCAGTTCGTCCGCTATCTGCACCCACCGGGGCAGACCTTCGCGCCATTCCATACTGATAGCCGCATTCCGCCAGTTCGTGAGACTACTTTCGGAACGTGCCCCGCTGGGGCACGGTGAACACCAGCCCCTCCTCCACGAGCACCGCGATGGCACGTCGCACCGTGGAGCGGGCCAGACCGTACTGCTGGGTCAGGTCCGTCTCGCTGGCCATGCGGCGACCGGACTCCCAGTCCCCTCGCGCCATCCGCGCACGCAGGATGCCAGCGAGCTGCTTGTACTCCGTGAGCGGCGCTTCCGGGTCGATTTCTGCGTCAGGGTCGAACTCCATGGACACGAAGCTATTCGTGTCGAGTCAAGCCCACTTCAAGAGATACGTCTGCCGACGTATAGATACAAGGAGATACAAGAAGGTACTATGAAGCTCCCGCGCACAGCGGGACCCCGCGACGCGCGCCAACGCGTCCGGGGCCGTGGTCAACGCTTTCTGGAGCGCCGACATGCACCACCTTATGGATCTGCTGCCCCTGTTTCTGCGCATGCTGCGTCCGGCGCGGGGCCTCCACGCGGCACCGCGCGTCCTCGCCGGAGAACTGCGCGCCGAGGCACGCAGGCGCCGCGCCTCCCGGGTGCGCCGCTACGCCGCCGATCCCGGCCAGGTCGCGAGCGCACCGACTTCCCCTCCGGTCCCCGCTCCGCGCCCGGCTCCCGACGACACCCGGCGTGCCCCGCTGCCTCCGGTCGATCCGCCGGAGGCCCTCGTACGCGGCTACTACCTGGCCCACGAGGCGCGGCGCCAGCCGGTGGGAGACCTCCTTATGGGAATGGGGGCGATCTCGTGAGCACGCCGATTCCGCTGGGCCTGCTCGGGTCCGCATCCGAAGCGGACACCGCCACGGACCTGTACGACACCCTGTCCGAGGCGCTGCGGACGCGGCCGCGTCACGCCGGTGAGGCCTACACGGCGCTGCGCGAGGCCGATCGGCTGCTGTCGCTGCTGGACGCGCACCTGCGCGCGGGCGGGCCGCTGCCCGAGCCGTGGCGTACGGTAGGCGGTCGCCGCGAACGGTAGCGACCGGGGCCTGCGAAGAACACCTGTGGCCGACGAGGACTTCTCGACAGGCTGGCAGAAGGGCTGAGGGCCCTCGGTTCGGCGGGGTCATGGGATATGAACCCACGAAACCCCGCCATGCCGGGGGCCTTAACCACCTGTCGACAAAACGACGAATCGTCTGGTGGTCGGTACGGCGACGGCGGCAGGGGACCACTCCGAGGTGGAGCGAGCTGAGCCCCCGCCGCCGCGTGTGGTCTACCCCTGGTCCCGGTGCGTTCCCGCGTCGTCGCTCGGGGCACCGTCATCCCCACGTCGCCGTGCGACAAGGGCGTCCTCGCGGTCCTGTCTGCGGAACCTGAGGAAGTAACCGAGGCCTGTCCCTCCGAAGCACAGCGCGGCCACCGCATTGGTCCACGCCACCCAGGTCGGCCCGTCCAACGCGAAACGGCCCACGGCCTGGAACGCCCACACCCCGCCAGTCACCAGGTTGCACCAGACGAGGAAGGGCCTCATCCACCCGGTTGGCCCCCGACGCTCAGGCTGGCGAGTCATGACTACGACTCCTCGTACGGGCGGGCGGAGCGGTGGCGTCGTCGCCGGTACAACAGAACCAGCCAGACCACCTCGAGCGTCATCGCGGCTAGAAAGACCGAGGCGCACGACACGAGAAGGACGTAGTTCTCGTTCATCCACGCGGCGGTACCGGTGAGGGCCATGGCCAGCATGCCCAGGAAGGGGCTGAGCAGGTGTACTGGTCGCACGTTGTCGGGGGAGTCGTCAGCGATGGTCCTCACGGAACCTTCCGTGTTCACTGCCGGTGCGGTCCGGTGCTGGCCCGAGCGAACGGTGGAACCGGGTCAGACGACCCGGTTTCACCGGTCCGTGGGGTCGCCGAACGGACCGCGAGCCGACAAGGGGGTGTGTATCCGGTCGCTCTCCCCGAGAACTACCTGTCCCGCTCCGGGCCAAACCGGAATCGCCGATCCGGCGCGGGAAGGCTCCCCGTCTCCGTCGTCCGTTTCCGTTCCCACGACGCCTGGACCAACCCCAGTCCCGGAAACGCTGAGGGCTGATGGGCCCGAGCCATCTCATGGCCCGGACCCATCAGCCCCGGTCGCTGCGGAGGGTGTGGGATTTGAACCCATGAAGTCCCGTTGTGCCGAGGGGCCTTGGTGACCTGTCGACAAACCGACGAAGCGCCTTGTGACCTGCATGGATGTTCCGAGGGCTTCCCAGTGCTTCCGGTCCCTTCCCGGAGCCATGTGCGATGAATGTGCGATGCGACGGGGTGGGCTGCTGTGGCCCTGGCGGGCACAGACGCTCGTTCCTTGGGGCTTGGTCGGCCTAGCGTGTGTGGGCTGGGCCGTGTTCGTTTTGCTCACCTCAACCACGACTACAGCAACCATCTGGAACCAAGTACCACGGTTTCGGGCCGAGGTGCCCGTCAGCGCTGGAGTCGGCCCCCCAAGACGGTCGTAACTCGCTGACGGGTGCCTCGGGACAGGTGAGCACATCCGTCCGTTTCGGGACCAAAAGCCCTGACATACACGCAGGTCATCGGGCACGATGGCCTGACTCGGTCAGTTTTGGCCCCCGCTCTGTCGGGCCTGTCCGAGAGAAGTCCTCTGGTGTGCGGCCTGCGGCCTGCGGGTGCGCTCGGGACCGGGCGTCAGCCCGCAGCCCGAGCGGCGGCCGAAGGCCGCTGCGACGGCGCTTGCGCCGTCGCCTTGATTTCATACAGCACAATTCGGCAGTGCCTATTATTTGACCCTGAAAAGGGGAGTCTAATTTGCCACTTTCGACCCTAGAAGGCTTGTTAGCAAGTGTATTTTTTCGGATACATTTCCAACAAGCTCCTGTGCTTGACGTGGGTATAGTTCCAAGGTTGCAGACTTTGGCACGGAAGAACGGTGAGCCAAGTCGCCTCTTTTTGAACCCAGTGCCTCGAGGTGAATTATTAGCTCGTTGCAGCTATCGGTTACTTCGTCCTCGGTAAATCCTAGAGGGTTGGTGAGTGTGAGAATATTTTTCTTTTTAATTCCGTTATTTGCCGAAATGAGTTTCTTATAGTGGCCGATGGCTGCCATGCACAGATCGTGGTGACTTTTCTTTGCGTAGTCCCCTTGGAGCTTTTTTGAAAAAGAAATAAATAGGTGGGTAAAGCAGGCTCTGATGCTTGGGTCGCCTGCATTCGGTGTAATTGCTCGGGCAAACGAGAGAAATTGGTCCTCTATGAATTCCTCAATGTGGGCGTGTGCGAGAATAACGTAGGAGTTTATTAGCAGGCGGGATCTGTCATCTAACTCATCAGGTGGATGTATGCTCGATATTTCAGGTGTCAAGAAAACAACACGTAATTTTTCTATGTCAGATTTTAGAAGAGCAGAAGGTCCCATCGGATGCCCACTATCGAACGTTGCTTGGAGTAGGGACGTTCAAGCCAAGTACCGTTTCGAGGGATTTAGCCCAAGTTGTAAAACGCGTTTTTGTTGCCTGGAGGCTCTTGGTTGTGGTAGTTACTGCTTTGATGAAATCGGGATCATTGACACAAATATTTTTAAATACGGTCTTCACTTCCTCGGGCTTTTGGAGTGCCTTTTCTCGGACCTCAGGGCTGCTTAGTGTGTAAATTTGAATATCGAAAACAGCTCGGTTAAAAGATCGCTCCCATCGGTTGCCGGACCACTTGTGGCAGGCAGCCTCTTCTCCGAATATCGCACAAGCTGCGGCGATAGCTAGCTCCATCTCATTGAATTTTTTCTCTATTTCTGCTTTCTTTTCTTCCCATTTGTCGTTGTAATATTCGCAGACTTTATCCAAAAATTCTTTTAGATTTCCTCGATATTCGACATCTTCCGTTTGAAAGGCCACGTATCGAGTGAATAGTTCTGCATCCATCATTCGGCGGTCCGGTCCTGGGTTGCCGAGAATAACTTGCAAGTGACGACTCTTGCTGGACTTTTCTTCGGCGTAGTCGGTGAAGCCTCCCGGAACAAGGGCCTGGCGCAGCTCTTGGGGCGACAGGGGAACGCTGCCAGTATTAAGTCTCAGGAACAGTGTGAAAAGGAAGTTCTCGGACTCCCAATTTTTGATTGTTACTGTGCGAATGGTGTGATTTTCAAAAGCGTCAAAAACATCCGGCCGTTCGCTTTCTAGCTTTTGAATATCAAATCCCTTCAAGTCGGGAATTACTGAGAGGGCGCCCAGTTTGTACGAAGTGAATTCCTCATCGGAAGGGTTGCCTTGGCCTGCATAGAACTGACGAAGCGCTAGCAATCTCTGCTTTCCGTCGATGACAAAATAGTGGCCGGGCTTATTTTTCTTTTCGGCTAGGACGATTTGAGGAATGGGGTAGGATAGAATCACTGATTCAATAAAACGGCTTTTAGTGGGAGATACCCAAGCGGATCGACGCTGGAATTTCGGGTTAAGGTCAATCCTTCCTTTCCTCATTTGGGTTACGATTGTTTCAACTGTCCAATCTGTTGCCGAAACAGTTGCATGGGCTGCGCTAAGGCGACCCAAAACGTCATCTTCGCCCTCGCCAGATTCTTCTGAAATGGGTATAGCGATCTGTTCTGGGGTGCTCGACATTCGGTGTGCTCCTTGGCTTATGCCTGGGTAGATGGTTGTAGTGTACTGGTATTTTCCATTGTGTCAATAGCTAGCAGGCGTAGACGTGTACTAGCTGCGGCAAGCCGTGAAATAACTTATAAATCTATTTTATTCTATTCATTTAGCTTCTTTTTTCTGGTTAATATGTACTCCGTTGTGGGTGCGGACGTGAGGGTTATCTGGATTCAAGGCATCCAGTAGGCGAATTGCGTAGACCTCGCCTATGTGCTTCTGGACTTCGTTTGAAGTGAACCAATTGACGTCGGTCGCTTCGGAAGTTGGGCGCTCCTCGCCGCCAGATGGCTTGCAGCGAAAGACCAAGGCCACCACTCCACGGGTCATGTTCTTGTAGACGCCCGTGAGCTGTTCCACCTCAACGTGGATACCGGTCTCCTCCAGGACCTCGCGGACAACACCTTCCTGCGGGGTCTCGTCCAACTCCAGCACTCCGCCCGGTGGCTCCCAGTTGCCGTTGTCCCTGCGCTTGATCACCAGCATCCGTCCGTCCTCGCGGATGACGGCTCCCGCCACGGACACGGAGTGCAACGGGGTTGATGAGCGTCCGTCGCTGTCGCGGTTCATATGTCGCAGACCTGAGTTTCAGTTCTACTGCTCTAGAGAGAGTTCTCCGCCTGGTCTAGAGCAAGCTGCCATGGGAAGGTATCGAACGCGCTCGTTCCGCTTCCGGCTTCGTGAGGGACGAACGCCTCTGGTCCGATCAACACGGACACCTCTTCGGCCCGGAGCTTCCTGACGCTCTCCCGGAACGGCGCTCTGCTGGCGTAGGCGGAGTTCACGAACGGGAGGATGACGGCCGGTACTCCGAGGCCGATTGCTTCATTGACGACGTCCAAGGCGTAGTTGTCGGCGATCCCGTTGGCCAGCTTGTTGATCGTGTTGAAGGTGGCCGGGGCGATGATGATGGCGTCCGCCTTGGGAGAGCGCGGGTCTCCCGGAGCGCGGTGCTGGCTCCGCACCGGCCTGCCGGTCTGCTTCTCCAGCGCCTCGACGTCGATGAAACTCACCGCCGATGGTGTGGCCATGACCTGAACGGTCCAACCCTGCTCTTGGGCCAGATCGACCAGCTTGCCGACATCCGAAGCCGGACCGGCCGCGCACACCACCACGTAGAGAGTCTTCCGCTCACTCACTGAGTCAGGCACCGACCCTTTCCGCTAGTTCGCTGACGTTGTCGTACAGGTGACCACTCGCCCGAGTGCGGATGTCGTTGATCAACTGGTGCACCACCGGGCGGGCGGTCAGCTCCTCGCTCGCCATCTCCTCGGCGTTGCGCAACGCGTGGTAGGCGTGCTCGGTCTTGCCCCACTGCTGGTACGCACGGGCCGCGTCGATGAACAGTGTCACCCGGCGTTCCATGACGTCGATGTTGTCCAACCGCACCTGGCGCGCGTAGTCGATCGCGCTGCCCGCGTCGCCCAACTCGACTGCCGCGCTCACCCGGTGCAGCAGGACGTTGGTCGGCCCGAAGGCGGTCCACTGGTAGTTGAAATCCCCGCCGAGCCGTTCACCCGCGTCACTGGCCTCGTCAAGCAGGCTGAGCGCCTGGCCCCGGTTTTCGCGCTTGGCCGCAGAGACCGCGCCGCTCAGCAGAAGCGACCCGTACACCGACAGGGATTCCGGTGTGGCCTCGTCCGTGGCGCTGTCCACCCGTTCGGCGGTGCTCGTCGCCAGTTCCGTCGCCGCCTTGTAGTGGCGCTCACGCATCAGTGCCCGGGTGAACGCCCTGGCACTCGCACCCACGACCGCGGGGCTCTCGCTCGCCTCGGCCGCGCGCATGCTTCGGTCAGCCGCGAGGTAGGACAAGCCGCGTTCCTCACACTTGAGCAGGAGGCTCGCCGCCACGTGGTACGCCTCCGCCCGAAGCGCGTGCACCCGGGAGAGGTCGTCGTCTTCGACACCGGACACCGCGTCATCCAGACCGCGCAGCAGTTCGGGTAGCCGCTTGGCCACCGCCGTGTAATGGCACGCCTGGTATCCGGCCTTGGCCGCGTGCGTCCGCTTGGCGAGCTCGCCGAGACCCGTCGCCGCTCGCACAGCCGACCGACGACCTCCCGCGTACCTGGTGAGTGCTGCGGCGATCTCGTCCATGTCCAGCACTGAACCTGTGGTGGCCTGGAACAGGGCGGTTCCGGCCAGTCCGACGAATGCGCGACGTCGCACCTTCTCATCCTCCCCCGGGCCCGGACTCCTGGGTGCGGGTCGCCTCGGTGGTGCCGAGGACTCCGCGCTGTCGGATCCAGTGAACGTGCCGGGGTTCTTCGGTGCAAGGCCGAACAGCATCCGCGCGCGGTCGGGCATCCCGAAGCCGTCGGCGATCCGTTCGTACACCTCGAAGGCCGTGACGGTCTTGCGGCCGTTCAGTACCTCACTCACCCGCCCCTGTGAGAGGCCGGTCGCCGCCGAGATCGCCATCTGGCTCGCACCGCCGTACTGGCGCCCGAACCGGAAAAGTGCCTGGACATCGCGCCTTCTCAGGAACTCCGCCGTGTGCTCGCGTTCCCATGCCCACGACGGGATGGTGATCCGGCTCGTCGGGTGTCCCGGCATCGTGACTCCTCGGCGGTGCGAGTGCAGGGGGGACGGCCAGTATCCCCCCTTGTCATCCCGAGGAGGAATGGGTTTCGGGAAACCGAATCGGGATTGTTGGCCTCATGGACAGCAGCAGCGCAACCACGTGCAGGTCATGTCGCGGACGGGGCTGGAAGTCCGTCCGCCCTCGGCGCTTGGTCGTCGTTCGGGTTCCCTCCGACACGGAGCCGACCAGGCGTACCGCGATGTGCCCCTTCTGCAAGGGGACGGGACAGGTCTCCACCATGGCGTCTCCGTCCCACGGCAGTGGTCTCGCCTGCTGACCCATGACAAGACAGACCCCCGCGACGCGGTGGAAGGCGTCCGGGGGCGCGGCCAACCTGAGGAAAGCAGGCTGACGTGAGCGACCTTATCGCCCTGATTCGGGCTTGGGTGACTCTGATTCGACCGAAACGACACGGCAGGCACCACCGCACCGGCCCCCGGGCCTACTACCTGCCCGCACCCGCTCGGGCGGAGCTGTGGCCCGCACCGGACCCCATCGTGATGGACACGGGCGACCCCCGCGCCTACTCCCTCCAACGCGGCCCCTACGCCCACCTGGAGCACCGGCGCCGCGCACAGCGGGCCGAACGGGACCGGCGGGGGATCGACCTGCTGGTGCAGATCGCGCGTTCGACTCCCGCCCTCGACGACATGGCCGAGTTGCGTGACCTGGTGCGCACGGCCATCGCGGTCGGGGCGGTGCGGCGATGACCACCGAACCCTCTGCGCCGATCGCCGACCGGGAGACCCTGACCGCCTGGGCGCGGGAACAGGGCGTGCGGGTTCGGATCTCCTCCGAGGACTGGGACTCCATCACCTACGAAGCCCTCTCCACCGGCCCGGACGGAACCCCTCTGGTGGAGCGGTACCGGTGCGTGCTGCCCGCGTCCCTGGCGCTGCGACGTCTGCGGCTGAGCTACGTCGTCGGGCTCTGCCACGACGCGGGCGGGGCGGCGTGCAACCATGTCCGCCGGGTCGTGCCTCCGGTGCTCTCGGCCTCCGAGTCGGCCGCCCGGCATGACGTGGCGCTGGTCGCGGCGGCGCTGGTGGAGTCCGAGCGCCGGGCGGTGTGCGGGGCGACGGTGGACAACCTGACCGTGTACACCGTGCAGCGCGCCCAGGACTGGCAACCCTTCTGAGGGTCCTTCCTCCGACGCTTCTGTGACCCCCGCGTGCCCTGATGTCTCTTCGAGACCACGGGGCCCAGGGCACGCGGGTCCCTTCTTCGCGGCGACGTGCACGCCTGGGGTGTGCTTCCCGCCGTGTCCTCTGACCAGTGGTGGGGGTTCATATGTGCCCCCACCTGCTGACAGAGACGACCGAGAACAGTAAGCTACTCGACCATACGAGTACTAGAGTCACCAGGTGGACATCATGTCGAGTCTGGAGTTCGCTCCGCCCAAGTACGTGCAGATCGTGCGGGCGATCCAAGAGCGCATCGAGGACGGTACCTATCCGGTGGGGGAGATGCTTCCCTCCGAGTCGCGGATGGTGCGCGAGTTCGGGGCCGGGCGCTCCACGGTCGTGCGGGCCTTGCAGATCCTGAGCATGCAGGGGTGGATCGACCGCGAACACGGACGCGGGTCCTTCGTGCGCGGCGTCCCGCAACAGGGCTCCGAACGCTCCCACGCGGGGGCCAGTGCCTTCGACGCCTCCGAGGAGGCCAAGCGCAACCGCATCCTGACCGCCGGACGCGCCCCGGCCTCCGCCGCCGTGGCCGAGGCGATCGGTGTGCCCGAGGGTTCCCCGGCGATCATGCGTCAACGCCTGGTCCTGGACGAGGGCGAACCGAGTGAGCTGGTCACCCTGTGGTTCCCCCTGGACGTAGCCGAGGGCACCGACCTGGGCGAGACGCAGCCGATCAGCATCGGCGCACGCGAACACGTGCAGATGGTCAAGCAGCTCCGGCCCTCCAAGGTCGTCGAGCGGCTCTGCGCACGCCTGGCCACCAGTGTTGAACGCGAACCCCTGGGGCTGGACGAGGGCACTCCGGTCCTGGGCATCACCGCGCGGATACTCGATGCCTCCGGGGACGTGATCGCCGTCGCTGAGGTGGTGCTCCCCGGTGACCTGCACGAACTGGAGGACTCCTACCCGGCCGTGTAGACGCGGCTCCAAGACCGGCCACATATCCACTTGTCCGGACGAGTGTGGCCGGTTATTCTTAGGCTCCACTCGACCGGTCAAGTAGTTGAGTGAACATCACGAGGAAGGTTGATCAGATGGCTATTCAGGGTGCGTTGCCGGTGGCGTTCGGGACGGTGTTCCCCCACGGTGCGTTCGCGCTTGGGGTGGAGGCGATCACCGACTTCGAGACCAAGCGGCCCCAACTCGACAAGGACAGCGGCTTGCCGTTGTGGGCGGTGGACGTGATCGACGCCGACCCCGAAGCGCGGGGCAAGGCCAAGTCGGTCAAGGTCAAGGTCGCCGCCGAGGTCTGCCCGACCCTGCCGGACGAGGTTCCGGGGTTGCCGTTCCGGCCGATCGAGTTCGAGGCGATGGCGGTCATGCCCTACGTGGACGACTCGGGCCGTCGTCCCCGGGTGGCCTACTCGCTGCGCGCCCGTGGCGTGAAGGCTCCCGGCGGTGCCGCTGGCGGTCGTCGCGCTCCTGCGGCCAAGGATGCCGCCTGACCCCCATGTAAGCGGGGCGGCCTGGTGCTCCAACACCTCGGCCACCCCTGAATCCCTCCTGCGACTGCGAAATCTCAGAAGAGGTGTCTCCAAGTATGTCCGATTACCCCCGTGACCTGTCCGGGCTGAGCGGCCCGGAACTGGTCCGTCTGCTGCTGGACGCGACCAACCCCCCGCCCACCACCGACGCTGAGCGTGCGGAGTTCTTCGACTTCAAGGCCCGGGTGTTCGCCACCCTCGCTGACCGTGAAGAGAGCCCCACCGCCGCGACCTTCGCCGCCCGCGCCCGCTCCGACCGTGACCGGCTCCTGGCCCAGACCGAGAACGAGAACGGCGGTGGCCAGCGATGATGCGCCAACCCAAGATCGGTTCCGCTCAGTCCTCCCCGACCCTGCCCACCCCGGCCCAGGGGGTGCGGTGGACGACACCGATCGTGGAAACCCCCGGGATTGTCGTGCTGGCCTCGTGGATCTGGCGACTGGTGCGCTTCCTTCTCACCCTGCCGTTCCGGTTCCCCGTCATGGTCGCCTGCCTGACCGCCTCGGCGGGGGCCTGGTGGTGGTTCGACTGGCCCGGTCTCGCCTGCCTGTGGGGCGTGGCTGCGGTGGTGTCCCTCATCTGGTGGCGGACCTGGCCGGACTCCTACCGCGCCTGCGTCACGCTGCGTCTGCTGGCGTGGTGGCGGCACCTGTTCGTCTACAAGCGGCACTGGCAACCGGTGCTGGTGATCTCCGGGCTGGCCGAGTCCTACCAGGAACGCCGCTACCTGCCCCGTATCCGCCGCGTCCGGTGCAACTCCTGGGCCGACTACGTCCGCGTCTCCCTCGTCGCGGGAACCTCCCCGGCCGACTTCGAACACCGCGTCACCGAGTTGGCGCACGGCTTCGCCGCACCCTCCTGCCGGGTGGTGATCAATGGTCCCCGGGACATCACGTTGGAGTTCCCCCGCCGCGACACCTTGGCCGAACCCCTGGACGCCCTTCCGGTTCCAGACTCCCCGGACCTGGACGCGCTCCCGGTCGGACAGCGCGAGGACGGCTCGCCGTGGCTGCTGCGGTTGCACGGAACCCACGTGCTCGTGGTCGGGGTGACCGGGGCCGGCAAAGGCTCGGTGATCTGGTCCACCATCCGCGCCATGCTCCCCGCCCTGTCAGACGGCACCGCGCAGGTGTGGGCGATCGACCCCAAGCGCATGGAGCTGGCCTACGGGCGGGACCTGTTCGCGCACTATGCGGACACGGGCGAATCCGCGGTGGCCCTGCTCGAAAAGGCAGTGGCCTCGATGCAGGAACGGGCCGAACGCTACGCGGGCAAACAGCGCTCCCACATCCCGACCACCGATGACCCCTTCGTCGTCGTGCTCCTGGACGAGGTCGCCTTTCTGACCGCCTACCACCCCGACCGGGACGTGCGCCGTCGTGCGGAGAACGCCATCGCCACGCTGACCTCACAGGGCCGCTCGGTCGGCTTCGCGGTCCTGGCGGCGTTGCAGGACCCCCGCAAGGAGGTCATGAACCTGCGCAACCTCTTCCCGGACAAGGTCGCACTGCGCCTGGACGAGGCGTCCCAGGTGGACATGGTCCTCGGTGAGGGAGCACGCGAACGGGGCGCGGAAGCCCACCTGATCGACCCCGCCCTTCCCGGGGTGGCCTACGTCCGCCTGGAGGGCTCACCGGCCCCAGTGCGGGTGCGGGCCGCCTACGTCTCCGACACCGACATCACCGCCATGGCTGAGGGCTACTCGGTGGGCTCCTCCTCCGAGGACGAGGTGGTCTGATGCACGTGGGTTCTGCGTCGATGCGTGTACCAGATGGCCGCTATGCCCATCAGAGCAATCCATGTGCCAAGCCACAGCATTGCTGCCGTGAAGCTGACGAGCTGCGACAGCAACATCGTGGGAAGAGCACCGGATATGCAGGTCCAAAAGATGATGCGTTCGTGTCGCTCCATGCTTCGACCGTAGAGGCTGAACGGGGGTGGCTCTGATGCCGACTCCCACGGGCAAGAGCACTCGTGCTGAGCGTTTGGCCCAACCCTTGGCGAGGGAGGTCGCCGAACAGATCGCTGCCGACAAGGGGGTGTGCATACGGCCGGTCTCCCTCAGACGTACCGACATCGACACGGGCCAAACCGAGGTCATCGACGTTCCGTGCGGGTCCACGCTGGAATCGCGGTGCCCGGCCTGCGCCAAGAGGAAGCGCAGCCTTCGCCGCTCCCAGTGTGAAGAGGGCTGGCACCTGGCCGAAGAACCTGTGGTGGAACCCGACCCGCCCACCGACCAGCAACGCTCCTGGGTGGAACAGCGGGCGATGGTCACCGCCGAACGGGACCGCCTCGCCACCACGGGGGCCGCTGACCCCCAACAGCTTGCGGTGTTGGATGCGGCGATCGCAGACCTGGACGAGGAGATCACCGCCTCCGGCCTTCGGGGCTCGGTCACCCGCTCCGGCGACTCCTCGGGCTCGTCGGGGTCGCGTCGGGTGCGCTCGACCAAACGCCGTCAGGACGTGCCCGACTTGCCAAAACGGCCCATGACGCGCAAGACAGTCGGCCGCGCGTTCACTGATCCTGCCTCGGGCAAGGTGTTCCGGCCCTCGCTGTTCATCACCCTGACGTTGGACTCCTACGGGCGGGTGCGCTCGGACGGAACCCCGGTCGATCCCTCGACCTACGACTACCGCCGTGCGGCTCGGGACACGTTGCACTTCTCCAAGCTGGTGGACCGGTTCGTGCAGAACCTGCGCCGCGTGGCGGGGTTCGATGTGCAGTACTTCGCGGCGGTGGAACCCCAACGCCGCCTGGCCCCACATCTGCACATGGCCACCCGGGGCACCATTCCCCGGGCGGAGCTGCGCCAGATCGCCGCCGCGACCTATCACCAGGTGTGGTGGCCTGCCGCCGACACGGTCCGCTTCGACGGTGACCACCTGCCCGTGTGGGACGAGGACGCGGGGACCTACCTCGACCCCACCACCGGGGAAGTGCTGCCCACGTGGGATGAGGCGCTGGACGCCCTCGATGACGACCCAGACGCGGAACCCTTCCACGTGGTGCGGTTCGGGAAACAGGTGGACGCCAAGGGAGTCGTAGCGGGCTCGGAGGATGCGTCTCGGTGTGTGCGTTACCTGGCCAAGTACCTGACCAAGGACATCGCCGACTGCCACCAGGTGGAGACCATCCGGCAGGAACAGCACGTGGACCGGCTCTTGGAAGCGCTGCGCTTCGAGCCGTGCTCGCCCCGGTGCTCGAACTGGCTGCGCTACGGCATCCAGCCGGACGAGGCCAAGGCCGGACAGCGCTCCGGGTTCTGCCGGTCCAAGGCCCACCGCCGCGAACACCTGGGCTACGCGGGCCGCCGCGTCCTGGTCTCGCGCAAGTGGTCGGGCAAGACCCTGGCCGATCACAAGGCGGACCGGCTCGCCTGGGTCCTGGAAACCCTCGGCGTCGATCCGACCAACGAGGACCAGGGAGACGAGGACAACCCGCGTCCCCCGGCGCTGACCTCGGTCGCCTCGGGCTCCTTCGAATGGGAACTGGCCCGTCCCACCGACCCCGACGTGGCCCCTCGGGAGCAACGCCTCCTCCGCGCGGTGGGCGAAGCCCTCAAACGCCGCACACAGCTCGACGCGGCACGGCGGAACGATCTTTCGGCAACCCACGGAAGAAGGACGGCATGAGTGCGACGACGGCGACCCCAGCCGTTCCGGAACAGCGTCGGGACCACGGCCTGTGGTCGGTCAAGGACACGGCCTCCTTCCTGCGCGTGCCGCCCAAGACGCTCTACGAGTGGCGCTACAGGGGCGACGGTCCGCCCTCCCACCGCGTCGGCCGGTACGTGCGCTACGTGCCCGCCGAGGTCCACGCCTGGGTCCTGGCCCAGTAACCCACGGAAAGGAGACACCCCATGGCTCGCGCGTGGGTCTACGACCGCACCAAGGACAGGGCTTACGCGGAGGCGGTGAGCAAGGCCAAGGCGTCCAAGCGCACTCCGCCCGGCCGGTGGTGGGTCCGCTACTACGACCCCTCCGGGAGGATCAAGAGCGGCGGCGTCTTCCAGAAGAAGCCGGACGCGGAGAAGAAGCGGACCGAGATCGAGAACAGCCTTCACGAGGGCTCCTACCGCAACCCCCACGACGCCAAGGTCACCGTGGCGGAGATGGCCGAGAAGTGGCTCATCACCCGCACGGACATCAAACGGTCCACGTGGTGGCAGTACCGGGCGGTCCTGGACAACCACGTGTTGCCGCGCTGGGGAGACCTGCGCCTCTCGGCAGTCCACGCCGAGGACGTGGCCGTGTGGGTGGCCCACCTCCAGAAGCCCCGGGACGAGGGCGGTAGCAACCTGGGGGCTTCGCAGACCCGGCACGCGCACGTCGTGCTGTCGATGGTCCTGGGCTGGTGCGTCCCCCGGCGCATCCCCTTCAACCCGGCCAAGGGCGTACCGCTGCCCAAGCCCAGCGAGGCCGAACACGTCTACCTCGACCACGCCCAGGTGGAGGCGCTGGCCGACGCCTCCCTGACGCTGCGCACCAAGTACGGGCAGGAACTCGCCTCGGCCCGTGTGAGCCGGGTGCTCGTCCTGCTCCTGGCCTACACCGGCATGCGGTGGAGCGAGGCCGCCGCGCTGCGCGTGGGGCGGGTGGACCTGGACAGGAGGCGTATCCGGGTCGTCGTGACCTTCGCCGAGGTGGACGGCAGGCTCGTCGAACAGCCTCCGAAGAACGGCAGGTTCCGGACCGTGCCGGTTCCCCGGTCCCTCGTCCCCGAACTGCGGTCCTTCGTGGAGGGACGTCCGGTTGACGCGCTGGTCTTCACCACCAGGCGGGGCGCCCCGCTGCGCATCCGGAACTGGCGTAACCGTGAGTTCGCCCTGGCCGTGAAGGCAGCCGGGCTCGACGGCATGGGGCTGACCCCCCACAAGCTCCGGCACACCGCCGCGTCCCTCGCCATCGCGGCCGGTGCGGACGTCAAGGTCGTGCAGGCGATGCTCGGCCACAAGACGGCGACCATGACCCTGGACCGGTACGGGCACCTGTTCCCGGACCGCCTGGACGAGGTGGCCGACGCGATGGACGCCGCCCGTCGGCGGGTCCTCGCCGCCTGACCGGTGAACGGCGAAGGCCGGTGGCTCCCCGGGCCGTGTGCGATGAATGTGCTACGGGCCCGGACCACCGGCCTTCGCCGCGTTCCGTGGAAGGCTCCCACCTGGGGAAACTCCCTTGTTCTGCGGAGGGTGTGGGATTTGAACCCACGAAGTCCCGTCAAGGACTTGGTGCTTTTCAAGAGCACTGCACTCGGCCGCTATGCGAACCCTCCCCGCGGAGAGCGAGTCTCCGCCACGTCATGGTAGCCCACACCCCTCCGCCCGCGCGGCCCGCCCGGGAACACGTTTCCATCCACCGGCACCCGTGGGGTGGCGCCCATAGGTTACTCGGAAGTAACATGAGCGCCATGGCACACATGAACCCCGAGGCGGCGGAGGCGGTCAAGGCCGGTTTCCTGGCCGCGGTCCCCTTCGTCCGGACCCTCGGCCTGACCTTCACCGAGCTGGACCACGGACACGCCGTCATGCGCCTGCCCGACAACGCCGACCACCACAACCACGTCGGCGGCCCCCACGCGGGCGCCATGTTCACCCTGGCCGAGTCCGCCTCCGGCGCCATCATCATCGGCACCTTCGGCGACCAGCTCGACCGCGCCGTACCCCTGCCGACCACCTCCACGATCGACTTCCTGAAGATCGCGACGGGCGACCTGACCGCCGAGGCCGTCCTGGGGCGTCCGCGCGAGGAGATCATCGCCGAGCTGGACGAGGGCAGGCGCCCCGAGTTCCCCATCGACGTCGAGCTGCGCACCGAGGACGGCACCGTCACCGGCCGCATGAGCATCATCTGGACCCTGCGCCCCAACCGCAAGTAGAGCCACTGGAGCCCACGACCGTCACGTTCCCGGCCGGGCCTGCTCGCGCTCAGCGCCCGGCCGGAACTCCCGCCGGTGTCGGCCCCGTCCCGCCCTCCGGCCCCCGCCCTCCGCGGGCCGTGCCCGGTCAGCGCTTCGCACCGCCTTCTCCCAGGTCGGACCGCACCCGCGGTCGCGTCCGAAGGGGGCGAATGTCGTCACCACTGGGTACGTTGTCGGCAACGACAGCGCTACGAGGAGGCCTCACCGTGAAACTTCGTGTGGACCGCGACGCGTTCGCCGAGGCGGTCGCCTGGACGGCCCGGGCCCTCCCCACGCGGCCCGCCGTCCCGGTGCTCTCGGGTATCCGTATGGAGCTCTCCCCGGACGGCGCCTCCCTGCACCTGTCGGGGTTCGACTACGAGGTCTCCACCTGCGCCTCGGTGGACGTCCTCTCCGAGGAGCCCGGCGCCGCCCTCGTCCCCGGCCGCCTCCTGGCTGAGATCGTGCGCAACCTGCCCTCCGGTTCGGTGCACATCGACAGCGACGGCCCCAAGCTGCGCATCGTCGGCGGCGCGGCGCGCTTCACCCTCATCACCATGCCGTTGGAGGACTACCCCACCCTGCCCGGCATGCCCGGCCGCATCGGCTCCGTCGCCGCGGACGCCTTCGCGGCGGCCGTGCGCCAGGTGGCCCCGGCGGCCAGCCGCGACGACACCCTGCCCATGCTCACCGGCGCCTACCTCGACTTCAGCGGCGACACCCTGAGCCTGGTCGCCACCGACCGCTACCGCATCGCCGTGCGCGAACTGTGGTGGAGCCCCGAGGACCAGGGCCTGGACGCGGCCGCCCTGGTGCCCGCGCGCACGCTGAGCGACACCGTGCGCGGTCTGCTCACCAAGTCCAACGTGGACATCGCCCTGTCCACGGCCAGCGGCGGCGAGGGCGTCAGCCTCTCCCCGGGCGAGGGCATGATCGGCTTCGAGAACGGCGAGCGCCGCACCACCACCCGGCTGATCGACAGCGAGTTCGTCAAGTACGCCGCCTGGTTCCCCAAGGAGTTCTCCGCGCGCGCCGAGGTGGCCGTGGCGCCCCTGGCGGAGGCGGTCAAGCGCGTGGCGCTGGTCGCCGACCGCAACACCCCGCTGCGGCTGGCCTTCTCCGAGGGCGAGGTCGTGCTGGAGGCGGGGTCGGGAGAGGACGCCCAGGCCGTGGAGGCGATCGAGGTCGGCTACGAGGGCGAGCCCCTGCGGCTGGCCTTCCGTCCCGACTACCTCATGGACGGGCTGGCGGGCGTGGAGACCGACACCGCCTACCTCAACTTCACCGAGCCGACCAAACCCGCAGTGTTCACCGACGTGCCGGTCAAGGAGGGGGAGAACCCCTCCTTCCGTTACCTGGTTCAGCCTTTGCGGGTGTCCTGATAAGAGGTTATGGACCCATTCTCAACCGGGCCGCCACCTTATCCACAGAGTTATCCACAGGATGCCGTTCTTCCTGTGGATAACCCCGGGTAATCGCCCCCAGGAACACCTGAACCGCCCCGATTGAACTCTCGCATTCTCCCTCTGACATGCGAGAACAACAATCGGGGCGGTTCTGTGCACAGCCTGTGGACAACTTCGCGGAGAGGGGCCTACTCGCCCTCGTTCAGCACGGACGAACCACCGCTTCCCACCGGTGTGTCCAGCCCCAGTTCGGCCTGGCGCCCCCGCCGGTAGCCCGCCCGGTACCCCGCGGCGCTGTGCGTGCGCTCGGGCCGGTGCTTGCGCAACTGCGGGAACTGCTTCTGGAACTCCTCGCTCACCCGGTGCACGTCGTTGAGCAGCACCAGCTCCGCGCCGCGGGAGGCGTCCACGCTCTCCCCCGGCCCGCCCGAGCCGCCCGGCGAGGCCATCTCCTGCAACCGCGCGCGGAACTCGCGGATGCGCTCGGCCACCGCCTGCCCGTAGGCGCGCACGAACGACCGGTAGTAGCGCTTGCGCTCGGTCTCCAGCTCCGAGCGCGTGTAGTTGCGCAGCTCCCGGATGTCGGCCACGTGCGACGAACTCATGAACTTCGCCGAGGCCTCCATCTGCATGGAGATCGACGGCAGCAGCATCCGCAGCGCGTCCAGCGCGCTCACCGTGCCCACGAGGATCATGACGCGTTCGGTGTTCTCGGAGTTGTTGCCCCGTACCGCGGACTGGCAGCCGTAGGCCGCGGAGATGTCGGCCAGCGCGCGCACCCGTGCCTTGCCGTGGCCCCCCACCCCCGAGACGGTGTAGTCCATGCGGCTGATCGCGTCCGGCGCCTCGCCCCTCTCGGCGCGGGCCTCGGCCTCCGCGATCGCGTGGCGGGTCATCAGCTCGGCGGCCTTGGCGGTGAACGCCTGGCTCTCGGCATCAGTAACCGCGGGGTCCTCCGCCATGCGGAGGAGCCCGCGGACCCGCTCGACCATCTTCTGACGAGCAGATTCAGTCATCGGCGCCCGGTTGTCTCCCCTAGGTGAGTATCTGCCTTCCACCATCGGCGGAAGATACCGAGCCTAGGCGTTCTTGTTGCCGACCACCATCGCGATGAGGCCAACGGTGATCCAGATCGCCGCCGCGACGAACAGTCCGCCGAACAGTCCGCCGATGATCGAGCCGGTGAAGATGCTGACGAGGGCGTACCCCGCGCCGCCGATTCCGGCGGGCACGGCCGCGTACCGGAACGGGTAGGTGGCGGCGTAGCGCTTGCCCCGGCGGTCGGCCTTGCGGCTCATCACACCGCCCACGCCGCCGATCAGTGAGAAGAAGACCACCGCCGCGGTCAGACCGGAGGCGATCGCGCCCAGGCCCGAGCCCAGGTTGAGGAGGAAGAAGAGGGCACCGCCGGCGGCACCCCCCAGCACCGAGGTGGTCCAGGGCCAGATCATCGTCGCCGAGGCGACGGGAGTGAATGCGTTACCGCGCTCCAGCGTCATGTCCACTGCTCCAGTCCAATAGCGTGACGACCGCTCTGCACCGGGCCGTCCCCTCCAGCATGCGGGGCCGGAGCCCGGAGCGCATCAGGGATCCGCCCCTGACATTCCCCCGAGACCGCCCTCCGGCACCCCGCCCGGACTCCCGGTCCGGTCCGGGGAGGACGAGTGCGCGGAAGGCCCCCGCGCAGGGTCCAACGCTCAACCGGTCGTAGAAGTGCCCGGAGCGCCGCCGTTCTCCGAGAAGGCCGAGACCAGGTTCGCGTGCAGGTGCGGCCACGCGGCGCGGAACGGCGGCAGCAGCGGGAGCGAGTCGGCGGAGTCCACCGGCACCCAGCGCACCTCCTTGCTCTCGGAGTTGCCCGGCCGGAACGGCGTCAGCCTCGGCAGGCTCGCCATGAACGTGTCGTAGCGCCACACCGTCAGGTCCTCCTCGTGGACGCCCAGGAGGCTGTACCCGTCCAGGTCGCCCTCGACCTCCTCCTCGAACTCGCGCACGGCGGCCTCCAGGGGTGTCTCGTCCCGGTTGCGGGCGCCTCCGGGGATGCCCCAGGTGCCCCCCATGTGGGTCCAGCCCGCACGGTGCTGGAGCAGCACGTGGCCCGCTCCGGCGGCGTCGGTGGCGTACAGCAGCAGTCCGGCCGCGCCGTAGATCCCCCACCTGCGGGTTCCGTCCGGCAGGCTCACCCAGCCGTTTCCGTCGCCCTCCAGCATCACGTCCTCCAACTTCGCGCCCTCCGGGACCGCCGCTGCCGTCCGATCGGCATGCTCACTAGCAACCTATGGCCCGACACCGGGCTCGCGCAGCCCTCCTCCCGGTGTACGTGCCCGGCGCCACAGGGAGTTCCCGGCGGAGGGCGCGCCCACCCGGGACCTCCGGGCCGTTCGGGCGTGTCGGGATCTCCGAGGGGCGCCGGTCCCGGGGGCGTCCTGCACGCGGGTGGGGGAGAAAGAACGCAAGGGGCACGAAGAGCTTCGCAAGGGGACACCCGTCGCGTCCGGGGCGCGGGCCCGCCGGGGGACGGGAACGAGCTTGCCCTCCTGAGTCCGGGGATTTCCCGGATTTCGACGATGAGGGGAACGTTTGGTTTATCCCCGGCGTTTTTCGGAAGGTTGGAGAGGAAACGGAATCCGGCCCCGCGGAGGGCGTTCTCCCCCATTTCGAAGGCGCGCCCCCGGGCGGCGGGCGCGTGGTGCGTGACGGCCGGTGCACACCAGGTGAACGGGCTCTGACCGTCCGCAACCGGCCAACCGCTGGCCCCGGCGGGCTCCGGTGGTCAATGATGGCGCGGCCCCCGAACCGCCGCCGCCACACCGATTTCAGCGCTGAAAGAAGACTGAAAGCGGAGTGGAAGAGGATCTCTCTAGTGTGGAACACGTTCGACGCGTTCGGACCCGCGAGAGGACGGCTCGCGGGTCCGACACAGTGCGACGTTCGTTGGACACATGCCACCCGTGGTGTGCTTTGAGGCGGAACCCGCCACGGGTGGCCAGTCCGCCGGAAGGCGGGGTCCGTTGATGCTTCGTAGACGTAGGGCTACCTTGCGGCTCTACGCGAGTGCCGTGAGAAGAGGAGTCCGAGTGCCGAAGATGCTGACCGTGGACGAGGAGTTCGAGGCGATCGTCGCCGGCGACCTCCGCGAGGTGCGCGCGGACAAGATGCAGCCCTACCAGGAGCCGGACCCCTCGAAGCCGGTTCCGGCCGCGCCGCCCGTCGAGAGCGCGCCCGCCGAGAAGAAGCCCGCCGAGGAGAAGTAACTCCTTTTCCGGGTAGTCCAACGGTCACTCCGAGTACCTGCGTGGAGGGGGGTACTCGGAGCCGTTGGCATGTCCGTATTCCCTATTTCCGGCCAATGGCCCTTGCTAGGGTTGCTGATTGTGGAATTCGGCGTGCTTGGCCCCATTACCGTCTGGTCCGACGGCCGACCCGTTCCGGTCGGCGGTCCGCGCCAGCGCTGTGTGCTGGGCGCGCTGCTGGTGCACCTGGGGCGCGAAGTCACCATCGACCAACTCATCGGTTACCTCTGGAGCGACGATCCGCCCCGTACCGCCCGGTCGGTGATCCAGGTCCAGATATCCCACCTGCGCCGCAGTCTCCCCGGCACCATCGCCACCACCCCCGGCGGGTACACCCTCGACGTCGACGCGGACTCCGTCGACCTGCACCGCTTCCGCAGGCTCCGGGACCGGGCCGCCTCGGCCGAGCCCAAGACCGCTGTCGACATGCTGGAACAGGCGCTGGAGTGCTGGCGCGGAGTCCCCTTCTCCGGTGTCGGCTCCGAGTACCTGGACTACACCGTCGTCGCCCCCCTCCGGGAGGAGCGCTGGTCCTGCGTCGTGGCCTGGGCCACCCACGCCCTGGAACTGGGCAGGCACTCCGATGTGGTCTCCCGGCTGACGTCCCTGGTCAGCGAGGAGCCCTTCAGGGAACGGCTGCACCACCTGCTCATCACCGCCCTGTGGCGCGACAACGAACGGGCCAGGGCGCTCTCCGTCTACGAGGAGTTCCGGGCCAGACTGGCCGACGAGCTGGGTGTCGACCCCGGTCCGGAACTGGTCGCCCTGCACACCCGGATCCTCCAGGAGGACTTCTCGGAGGAGGGACCGCAGGACCTGTCGTCCGGGGAGCCGGGAGCGCGTTTCGTGGTGCGCAACGACCTCCCCCGGGACCTGCCGGACTTCACCGGACGCCAGGAGTCCCTGCGGCGGTTGGACGAGGTGGCCCGTACCGGAGACGACCGCGCCCAGGTCTGCGTCATCACGGGCAGCGGCGGCGAGGGCAAGACGACCACCGCGGTCCGTTTCGGTTATGAGGCGGCCAAGCGCTACCCCGACGGACAGCTGTTCATCGACCTGTACGGGTACACGACCGACAGGGAGCCCCTCGACGCCATGTCCGCGCTCGGCGCCCTGCTCCGCGCGGTCGGCGTCGAGCCCGAGGCCGTGCCCGAGTCCCTCGAAGAGCGCGCGGCGCTGTGGCGGGCCACCCTCATGGGGCGCAGGGTCCTGGTCATCCTCGACAACGCGTTCAGCTACGCCCAGGTCAGCCCGCTCCTCTCCTCCTCTCCGGGGTCGATGACCCTCATCACGACCCGCAACGAACTCTCCGGGCTCAGCGGCGCCCGCTTCCTCTCCCTGGGCGTGTTCGACGAGAGCTCCTCCCTGGAGCTGCTCGGACGCGTCCTGGGAGAGGACCGCGTACGGCGCGAACCCGATCAGGCCCGGGAGATCATCCGGATCTGCGGCGGCCTCCCCCTCGCCCTGCGCGTGGTGGCGGGACGGATGCTCAGCCGCCCCAGGTGGTCGTTCGCGCACGTCGCCCGCCGACTCGGCGAGCAGAACCGGAAGTTCCGCGAACTCCAGGTCGAGGGGCAGAGCGTCGAGGCCGCCATCGACCTGTCCTTCCAGAGCCTCAACCGGGACCAGAGCCGGACCTTCCTCCTGCTGGGCCTGATGATCGGCAGCACGATCGACCTCGGCGGCGCGGCCGCCCTCCTGGACGTGACGGTGGAGGACGCGGACGACATCCTCCAGGAGCTGGTCGGGGTGTGCCTGCTGGAGGAGCCCCAGGGGGACGTGTACCGCCTGCACGACCTCATCGGGGCCTTCTCCCGGGACCGTGCGGCCATGCTCCTGTCCGCCGGGGAGATCGACGCCGCGAAGCTCCGTCTGGCGGAGCAGTACATGGCCACGGCACAGCACGCCGCCGACCTCCTGGGACCGCGCGCGCACGACGACGAGATCGACGTGAGCCGGGGTTACCGCACCGAACTCTCGGGGAGGGAGGACGCCGAGAACTGGTTCACCCTGCATCAGGAGAACCTCGCCGAGACGATCGAGTACTTCGCCTCGCACGGCAACGGCGAGTACGCCTGGCGTATGGCGGACGCGGTGTGGCGTTTCTACGCCCTCCACGGCCAGATGGGCCTGCTGATCAGCTCCCACCAGCGGGCGCTCCAGATCAGCGACAAGCAGGGGAACCGGCGCGGACGCGCGGTGACCCTCATCGGGCTGGGCATCGCCCACTGCCTCTCGGGGCGCTTCGACGAGTCGCTCGCCTTCCTCACCGAGGCCCGGGAACTGCTGACCGCGATCCACGACAGCAGGGGGATCATCCGGGCCCTGGCCAACCTGGGGATGGTCTACGAGCGCGTCGGCCGGCTCGCGGACGCGGCGGAGTCCATCCAGGGCGTGCTGGACTACGCGGTCCAGCTGGGCGACACCCGCCTGGAGGCGTTGCAGTGGGGCAACCTCGCCGTCCTGAAACAGACGCTCGGCGCGTACACGGAGGCTCTCCACTGTGCCCAGCAGTCCATGGAGAAGGCCGTGGGCGAGGGTCAGAAGGTGACCCGGTCCCACGCCAAACGGGTCATGGGGGAGGCCCGCACCGGGCTCGGAGAGCTGGACGCGGCCTTCGCCGACCTGAACGAGGCCCTGGAGCTGTCACACGAGCTGCACCTGGTGGGCAACCAGGTCTACATCCACAACTCCCTGGGGCTGGCCCACCGGGCCGCGGAGCAGTGGGAGCGGGCGATCGAGTCCCACACCACGGCACTGGACCTGGCCGAGCAGCACGGGCGCCGCAGCGGTGACGCCGAGATCCGCCTCGACCTGGGGATGACCTACGCCGCCGCCGGGCGCCACGGCGAGGCCCTGACCGAGCTGGAGAGGGCCCGCGCCATCGCGGTGGAGCGCAGCGAGCGCCACATGGCCGCCCGCGCCGCGCTCGCCCTCGGGCTCCTGCCCGCACCGGTCATGGCCGCGGACCGGGCGCGGGGGTTCCTCAGCGAGGCCGAGGAGGTCTTCGCCGAGTTGGGGCTGGCAGAGGCGGAACAGGCCAGGAAGGCCCTGAAGGACCACCCGCCCGCGTCCCTCGGCTGACGGCCGAGGTCAGTCCCGGCCGACGGCTCCCCCCGCCCCGCGGCGCGGAGCCGCACCGGGCCCCGAACGGCGCCGCGGCGGCCCCAGCCAGCGCGGCCCCAGGGTTCCGCGCCGCATGGTCCACAGGCACAGCGTGGCGGGCAGGACGCGCACCGGCCGGGGGACGTACGGGTACACCGCGCGGGTCGTCCGCACGATCCGGTCGAAGCGGCGCTGGCGCGCCCGCGACCACGGGATCGCGAACCGCCCGCGCAGGTCGGGCGGGAGCAGCCCGCCGGTGAGCAGGAGCTGGACCCGCATCAGCGGGCGCAGGGGCGCGCTCGCCGGGTGGAACAGCTGCCCGGTGATGGCGCGGGCCTCCTCGCCCACGTCCAGCCGGGCCAGGGAGTCCTCCCAGTAGGCGGTGAACTGCTCGGGGGACGCCGGCCACTTCTCCTCGGGCAGGCCCAGGGCGGTGGCGAACGCCGAGGCCTCGCGCAGGTGCAGGGCGCGCTCCTCCTCGCCGAGCTCGCCGAACACCATCGCGTGCAGGCGCGAGGAGCTCTGGAACAGGGTGGCGGCCACCCACAGCAGGAGGTCGTCGTCCAGGGCCCGGTACCCGGGGCCGTTCACCTTGCGGTGCAGTGCCCGCACGATGGCGTGCAGGCGCTTCTTCTCCTCCTCGGTGCCGTAGACCGTGCCGTACACGAAGTAGAGGGTGCCGAGCAGCCGGTCGAACGGCCGGGAGGAGAAGTCGCTGTGGTCGTGCACCCCGCGGGCGACGCTGGGGTGGGCGATCTGGAGCAGGACGGCGTACCCCGCGCCGCCGAGGACGCAGGCCTCCGCGCTGATCCGTCGCAGAGGTGATCGGTCGGACGGTCTGCCCATGCCTGGGATCGTACGGCACCCGCCCGCGCGGGCGGGAGGGCCGCGCCCTCGCGGGCGTGCCCGCGGTGGCGGGGCGGGTCGGGCGTGTGCGGGGCCCGAGGAGGGGCGGGAGGGGACCCGTCCCCGGGATGAGCCCCACCCGTCCGAGCCGCGACGGTCACGGGGCTCGGGCGGAGGCGTCTTCTGCCGGCTGGGACGTGGCTCACGGCCCCAGGGCGCGGAACACCTCCGGCCGGGTCAGCGCGTCGGTGTTGTCCGCGAACTGGTCGACCGCGCCCACCGGCGGCCGTGCGGCCAGTTCGGGGTCGGTGACCCCCGCCAGCAGGGCACGGGCGAACCGGGCCGCGTCCAGCACCGGCCAGGGGCGCTCGTGGAACGGACGGGGCCGGGTGTCCGGGGCGGCGGCGAGGCCGGTCCGGTTCTGCCGCTCGGCCACCAGGGAGGACGCCTCGGCCAGGGCCGCGGCGTCCGCGTCCAGCGCCCGCGCCAGGAGCGGGGTCAGCTCCGCCGCGCCGGGCAGACGGGCGAAGGCGCTTCCCAGCCACTTGGAGTAGGGCGGGTAGCGGCGCTCCAGCAGCAGCGCCAGGCGCATGAGGTCGCGGACCACCCGGGCCGCGACCACCCGCGCGCCCAGGCTGTTGCCCACCTCCGCGCAGCGGCCGACGAACGCCTCCTCCTGGGACACGCGCTGCCACTGGCAGGCCAGCACGTACCGCCACACGTCGTCCGGGTACCAGGCCAGGCGCGCCCTGGCCCGTGTGAGCGCGCCGACGCCGTCGTGGAAGACGGCTCCGCCCACCACCTCGGCCAGCCGCTGGGTGGGTGTGGCGAGCCAGTCGGCGGTCCCCACCCCCTCACCCGGGTCGAAGCCGAGCAGGCCCCGCAGCCAGTCGCCGGATCCGCTGACCTCCACCCGGTGGCGGCCGTCGGGCGCGTCGGCGTCGGGCCGCCAGGTCTGGGGAGGGCCGTCGGTGGGGCCGAACCGGACCGGCCAGCCGCGCACCCGCTCGGGCAGGCCCTCGGAGAGCACGGCCAGCGCGCGGTCGCGCTCATCGGGTTCGTCCACGAAGACCTGGAGCCGCGGGCCCCAGCCGTGGTCGGTGGAGCGCTCGGTGTCCAGTCCGAGGACCTCGGACCCGGCGCCGAGCAGCGCGGCGGCGTGCGCGATCGGCCCGGGCCCGCGGGCGAGCAGGGGCGCGACCGCGTCCGTGTACAGGGCCCGGGACAGTTCCAGGCCGGGGAGGAAGACCGGGGGCACGTCCGAGAGCCTAGATCGTTGATGGGAAAATGTGTCCTGGTCAGTGGTCGTAAGCGATCAACGACCGCTTGACCGGGGCACCCACCAGCCAGTTGTGCCAGATCGCCGCGTTCAGCGCCAGAACCCGCTGGCACACCCGGGCCCAGAGCCCCTCGCTGGTACGGGCGTTGTGACGCTCCAGCCCGAGCTGGTTCTTCAACGTCCAGATGATCGCCTCCACCCGCTGACGCAACCAGGCCGGGAACACCCCGGTATCGGCCTCGTCCCTGCGCGCCGGGCGCACGAGCACATGCCCCAGGTCCGCCGCGGCCTTTTCGATACCGGCCCCGGCGAAACCCTTGTCGCACACGATCGGGCACGGCCCCTGCGCGCACCGCTGGACGTGGAGCAGGTGCAGGGCCTGCTTGCGCTCGTCCAGCTCCTTGGGGTTGGCCAAAGAGAAGGAGACCACCGCCCCGTCGGTGGTGGTGATGAGCATCAGCTTGGACCCCCAGTAGAACCGGTGGTGGGAGGCGTCGCGCCCGTAGCCGCACATCTCGCCCAGGTTCGAGCGGTCCACGGTGGTGCGCGAGGCCCCGCACGGCACGGGGGTGCCGTCCATCAGCCGCAGTTTCTCGTGCCAGGTGGGGGTGTGGCGGGCCAGCCAGCCCGCGGCGGTGAACAGCAGCGGGGCCAGGTGGGTCAGGCGCCGGTTGTACTCGGACTGGTGCGGTAGGCGGCCGAAGAGGTGACCGATCCGGGTTGGTGCCAGACGCAGCCAGCGGCGCTCGTCGTCACAGCGCAGCAGTACCTGGGCGGTGGCGACGCAGATGAGTTCGGCGTCGGTGAGCAGGGGTGGGCGGCCCGGGCCGGTGCGTGAGTTGGCCGAAGGGATCACGTCATCGTCCAGATGGACGTAGAGTGCTGTCAGAAGGGCGTCAAGGTTGGTCGTCACACACCGATCCTCGACGCCCTTCGTCATGGGCGCAGGCGTTTCAGGAATTTCCCATCAACGATCTAGGGCCCGGCCTCCGCACGCGGCCACGCGTTTTCCGGCGCGGGGACCCGCCGCCGGGCCGCGCCGGAGCAGGGGTAAGGAAGATCTATCCATCTGGTTAGGTCCGGTCCAGGAGCGGGTCGAAGGGCCGATGGTCCACAACGTTTTACGTCAGACCAGGGAACGCTACTGTAAGGTGTCTTTCCAGTTCGCGGCGCAAATGACGGAGGAAGTGCCGTCAGTACCAGTGCGGGAATGCGTTCGCCCGGTCGAGCCGTCGGCGCGGTGGTACGCCGTCCCCCCGCGCAACAGGGGTATTGACGTGTAGTGACAGGGTCTTTACGGTCTACCGACAACAGGTGGAAGGAAATTCCGGGGACGCCCGGAATGGCCGGGACAACGCTGTCCGGTGTCCGCGGGGGAAATATCCGAGCCCCCACGGGCGCACTCCACTTCCTGGGCCGGAAAACGGTCCGGGTCACCCCGCTACGAATCCCCCGCACCGTGCCGCGAGGCCGGACGGGATCGTGACCCGAAGAGAAGGGCCCCGTTCAATGAAGACCCTCAGAAGGATCCGCTCCGCCTCAGCCGTCGCCGCGGCCACCGCTCTGATCTTCACCCTCATGCCCGCCAGTGCGGCCAGCGCGCACGGCTACGTCTCGGCGCCCATGAGCCGCCAGGCGCAGTGCGCCGCGGGCATGGTCCAGTGCGGCGGCATCCAGTGGGAGCCGCAGAGCGTGGAGGGCCCCAAGGGCCTGATGAGCTGTTCCGGCGGCAACTCCCGGTTCTCCGAGCTCGACGACGACAACCACGGCTGGCACGTCACCCAGGTCGGCACCTCGGTGAACTTCACCTGGACCCTGACCGTCACGCACGCCACCGCCAACTGGGAGTACTTCATCGGCGGACACCGCGTCGCCAACTTCGACGACGGCGGGGCGCGGCCGAACTCGACCGTCCAGCACAACGTGGACCTGTCCGGCTACAACGGCCGCCACACGATCCTGGCCCGCTGGAACGTCGCCGACACCGGCAACGCCTTCTACGCCTGCGTGGACGTGAACATCCGCTAGGCAGACCCGACGCTTCCCCCGGCCCGGTTCCCCGCACCCGGGCCGGGGCCGCGGCGCTCCCGGCCCACGAGGCCCCTGTCCGCCCCCGGACACGACGAAGGCCGGTCCCGTAGGACCGGCCTTCGTGCTGGTCGGGGTGGGCCCCGCCCCACCTCCGGAACGGGGCCCACCCGTAGTGCTCCGCCGTGGTCCGCGGCCGTAGGTTCGGGCGAGCCCGGATCACCGACGACCCGGCCGGAGACGAGGAGACCCGAGTGACCGCGTCCGACCCCTCTGCCCGACACCGTCCGCGCGGACCGTGGCGGTGGGCGATCACGGCACTGACCGCCGTCCTCGTCACCGTCGGCGCGGCCGCCGTCGCTCCGCGCCCCTACGAGCTCGGCGCGGAGTCCGACGGGGACACGGAGCTGGTCGAGCGCGTGCGCGGGGGGATCACCGACACCACGGGGTACCACGGCCTGTCGGTCGCGCTCGTGGAGACGGACGGAGACGGGGGACTCCGCGTGCGCACGGCGGGGCTGGGCAGCACCGGGGCCAACCGGGAACCGGTGGGGGAACACACCCGGTTCGGCTCCGCGTCGGTCGCCAAGGTGCTGCCCGGCATGCTGCTCGCCGACATGGTGGACCGCGGTGAACTCGCTCCGCACGCCCGGGTCGGCGATCTCCTGGAAAGCGTCGACTTCGCCGATCCCGTACTCGCCGACGTCACGGTGGAGGAGCTGGCGACGCACACCGCGGGCCTCTCCAGGGAGGAGACCAGCCTGCTCCAGACGTTGTGGCAGTTCGCGGCCAAACGCCACCCGGACCCGCCCGGCTCGGTCGAGGAGTTCCTGCGGACCGTGGCGGAGGACGTGCGGGTCGATCCCGCGCTGCGAGGCGGCAACCACTACTCCAACACCGGGATCGACCTGCTCGGGCACGCCCTGGCGGCGCACGCCGGGACCAGTTACGCCCAGCTCGTCCGGGAACGGATCCTCGACCCGTTGGGGATGGAGGACAGCGCGATCCGGACCACCGGTGACGGCGCCCCCTTCGAGGTGCACAACGCCGATCTCGGGCGACCCCTCGTCCCGGAGGGCTCGGAGGCCTCCGGTCCGTCGGGAGGGCTGGTCACGACCGCGGGCGACCTCGGACTGCTCCTGGCGTCGGTGATGGAGGGCACCGCCCCGGGGGCCGCGGCCGTGCGTCCCGTGGCGCCGGGGGACGTCGAGCGCCGCGAACAGGGCCTCGGCTGGTACGTGGAGACGCTGGGAGGGGTGCCGATCACCGGCCACGGCGGCAACGCCACGACCAACGGCCACACGGCGTGGATCGGCTACACCGGTGACCGGGGAGCCGTGGTCCTGTCCAACACGCACCGGTTCAGCGAGGACATCGGCATCCGCCTGCTCGGCGTCGACGAACCGAGCCCCGACAACGCGGCGGGCGAGAGGATCTACGCGACCGCGACGGTCCTGCTCGCTCTCACCCCCGGTCTCCTCGCCCTGGGGTTCGCCTCACGGCGGCGCCCCGGCCGCTGGTGGCGCCGTCCCACCGACCGCCTGGGACTGGTGTCCCACTGGGTCGGCGGCGCCGCGGCGCTCACGTACGCGTTCCTCGCCGGATTCTGGCATCTGGTGACCCCGTGGGCGTGGGTCGCGGGTGTGCTCCTCCTGGCCGCCGCCGTCCTGGTGGGGGCGTACCGGTGGCCACTACTCCCGACCGCGAGGGGCGCACGGCCGTGGGTCCGGTGGTCGCTGGCGGCTCCCGTCGCCGCGGGGAGCGCGGTCCTCCTGCTCCTGCTGGCCTCGGTCTAGCGGAGGCCGGGGCGGCGGTCGGCCCGGCCGGGACGTGGGGACCGGAGGGCCGAAGGCGCTCGCCGCGCGAACCGGGCGGGTAGCTTCCGACGCACCGGTGACGCACGGAAGCCGACAAGCCGACGGTTCCGGCCGTGCGCTCCGAGGGTGCGGAGCGGCAGGGGGAAGCCCCGGACCCGCGAAAACGAAGAACGGGTGCCCACCTGTGTGGACACCCGTTCCTTTGTCGGGGTGGCGGGATTTGAACCCACGACCTCTTCGTCCCGAACGAAGCGCGCTGCCAAGCTGCGCTACACCCCGAAGCAACGTCCACAAGTCTAGCGGACGCCCGGGAGTGCTCGCGCACGGTTTCCGGCCGGAGCGCCGAGGAGGGTCAGGAGGAGGCCACGAGGTCCAGCAGGGAGGCCTCCGGGCGGCAGCAGAACCGCACCGGGGCGTACGGGGAGGTGCCCAGGCCGCCGGACACGTGCAGCCACGCGTCCCCGTACTCGTGCAGGCCCCAGGCCCGCCTGCGGTCGATCCCGCAGTTGGTGACCAGGGTCCCGTAGAACGGCAGGCACAGCTGGCCGCCGTGCGTGTGCCCGGCCAGGAGCAGCTGGTAGCCGTCGGCCGCGAACCGGTCCAGGTTGGACGGCTCCGGCGAGTGCAGCACGCCCAGGCGCAGGTCCGCCGACGGGTCGGCCGGTCCGGCGACCTCGTCGTACCTGTCCAGCTTGATGTGCGAGTCGTGCACCCCGGCCAGCGCGACGTCGAGTCCGCCCGCCTTCAGCCCGCCCCTGCGGTTGTTCAGGTCCAGCCACCCGGACGCGGACATGGCCTCGCCCAGCTCGCGCCAGGGCAGGTCCGGCGTTCGGCGCTTGTTGTAGTCGTTCTTGCTGGTCCGCCACAGGTAGCGGGCCGGGTTCTTCGGCTGCGGCGAGAACAGGTCGTTGGACCCGTACACGAACGCGCCCGGCCGGTCCAGCAGGGGCCCCAGGGCCTTCGTGAACGGCCCCACCGCGTCCGGGTGCGCCAGAGAGTCGCCCGTGTTGACCACGAGGTCCGGCTCGTGGGCCTCCAGCCCCCGGATCCACTCGATGAGCATCTTCCGGTCGGGTGTCAGGTGCGCGTCGGACAGGTGCAGGATCCGCAGCCGCGGGCTGCCCGGGGGCAGCAGGGACAGCTCGTAGCGGCGCAGCCGGAACCAGTTGCGCTCGATGACCGAGGCGTAGACCAGTCCCGCCGCTCCGACGGCGCCCGTGATCGCGGCCGCGCGCCCCACCCGGCGCAGGATTCGTCTGTTGTCGGCGCCCATCGCCCTCCTTCGTCGTCACAGAGATCGTCGCAGATCCACGGAGCACGCGTGCGCGAATGCCCCGTCGCGGGCCGCCTGAGCGGTGTGAGCCGCGTCCGGGCGGCGTCGGCGCGCGCAAACCGTTGGTGGCCCCGGCGCGCCCCGCCGTAGGATCGGCTCATGTCCGAACTCAAAGCCCGCCTCAAGAACGACCTGACCACCGCCATCAAGGCGCGCGACAAGGTGCGTACCGGCACCCTGCGCATGGTCCTGGCCGCCATCTCCACCGAGGAGGCCGCCGGCAGCACCTCGCGCTCCCTCGGCGACGACGAGATCACCCGTCTGCTCACCCGGGAGGCCAAGAAGCGCCGCGAGGCCGCCGAGGCGTTCGACAAGGGCGACCGGCCCGAGCAGGCCGCGGCCGAGCGGGCCGAGAGCGAGGTCATCTCCGACTACCTGCCCAAGCAGCTCACCGACGAGGAGCTGTCGTCGCTGGTGGCCGAGGCCGTCACCGAGACCGGCGCCGAGGGCCCCCGCGCCATGGGCCAGGTCATGAAGGTCGTCAACCCCAAGATCGCCGGCCGGGCCGAGGGCGCCCGCGTGGCCGCCGAGGTCAAGCGCCAGCTCGCCGGATGACCTGACCCGGCCCGGCTGTGCCCCACCCGGCAACGGCGGGGAACGCGAAGGGGCGGCGGTGTACGCACCGCCGCCCCTCTCACGTGTCGGGCCTCAGTCGTCCTCCCGGCCGGGGGAGTTCGACGCGGGTGCGACCGGGAACCAGTCCTCGTCGTCCTCAGGCCCGCTCGCGGTCCCGCCGCCGCTGCTGAGGAACACGTTGACCGTGGCCCCCTCCGGCAGCCGCGTCCCCGGGTCGGGGTTGACCGCGGCCACGGCGCCCTCGGGCTCGGGGGAGCGGACCCGGGTCGCGGACACGTTCACCGTGTAGCCCGCGGCCTCCAGGACGCTCACCGCCTCCGGCTCGGACCGGCCGATCACGTCCGGCACGCCGCCGTCGTCGCTGGCCGGGCTGGCGTCCTCCTCCGTGCGGGGGGCCGACGTCGAGCCGAACTGCGACGGCGGCGACGGCAGCTGCTCGACGTCCAGGCCCTCGTGGGCGCCGCGCATGGTCGCCTGCCAGATCGGGCCCGGGATCGTCGCCCCGTACACCACCCCGAAGTACCGGTCGCCGATGGTGACGTTGCGCAGCGGGTACTGCTGCGGGCCGCGCGGGTCGCCGACGAAGACCGCACCGGCCATCTGCGGGGTGAACCCGGCGAACCAGGCCGCGGCCGAGCCGTCGGTGGTGCCGGTCTTGCCCGCCGCCGGGCGACCGATGCCGAGGGAGGCCGCGGTGCCGCCGTTGAAGGGCTGCTCCAGCAGGTAGCTGACCCCGTCGGCCACCTCCTCGTCGATCACCCGCTCGCACTCGGGCTCGATCTCGATCGTCTCGTGCGCGTGCTGGTCGATGATCTTGGTGATGGCCTGCGGCTCGCACAGGATCCCGCCCGAGGCGAAGACCGAGTAGGCGTTGGCCACCCGCAGCGGGGAGACCTCCTCGCTGCCCAGGGTGAAGCTGCTGTTGGCCAGCGAGCGCTCGTTCTCGGTGAACAGCGTGCCGTCCGCGCGGCGCAGCCCCAGGTCCTCGGCCATCTCCATCACGTCGCAGATGCCCACCCGCGCCTGGAGCTGGGCGAAGTAGGTGTTGGACGAGGCCCTCGTCCCGGTCATCATGTTGTGCGTGGTGTTGGAGTTGGTGTCGCCGGAGTTGCTGGGAGACCAGGGACTCAGGGAGCCGCCGTTACAGCTGCGCTGCCCGGAGACGGTCACGCTGGCCGGTGAGTTGAACGAGGTGCCGAACGGCATGCCCTCGGCCAGCGCCGCCGCCAGGGTGAACGCCTTGAACGTGGACCCCGCCTGGAAGCCGCTGCTGCCGCCCCGGTCCGCGTCGGTGGCGAAGTTGATGGAGGTCTCGCCGAGCTTGCTCTCGTCGGGGCCGTAGTTGCGGCTCTGCACCATGCCCAGGATGTGGCCGGTGCCCGGCTGGATGACCACCTCGGCGGCCACCTTGCGGGACTCGTTCTCGCGCGGGACCCACTCGTCCACGGCCTCCTGCGCGGACACCTGCGTCTGCGGGTCCAGCGTGGTGTGGATCTGGAGTCCGGCGGTGCGCAGCCAGCGCGCCCGCTCGGTCTCGTTCTGGCCGAAGCGCTCGTCCTTCTCGATCTCCTGGACCACGTAGTCGCAGAAGAACGGCTGGTCGCTGGGCACGCAGCCGTTGGGCGGGGTGGAGACCTCCACCTCCATCGGGACCTGCTTGGCCTCCTCGGCCTCCGCCTCGGTGATCGCGCCGGTGGCCACCATGCGGTCGAGCACGACGTTGCGGCGGTCGGTGGTCTGCTCGGGGAAGAAGCGGGGATTGTAGAGGTAGGGGTAGCGCACCAGGCCCGCGATGGTGGCGGCCTGGTGCAGCTCCAGGTCGCTGGCGGGCACCTGGAAGAAGTGCTGCGCGGCGGACTCGACCCCGTAGGCGCCGTCGCTGAAGTAGGCGATGTTGAGGTAGCCCTCGAGGATCTCGTCCTTGGTCATCCGCTGTTCCAGGGCGACGGCGTAGCGCAGCTCCCGGATCTTGCGGGCGATCGTCGTCTCGGAGGCCTCCTCCAGCTCCTCCTGGGTGGTGGCCGCCTCGATCTGGACGTTCTTGACGTACTGCTGGGTGATGGAGGACGCGCCCTGGGTGTCGCCGCTGAGCGTGCGGAGCGCGGCGCGCAGCGTGCCCGACACGTCCATGCCGCCGTGCTCGTAGAAGTGGGCGTCCTCGATGGCGAGGATCGCGTCGATCATGACCGGCGAGACGTCCTCGATCTCGACGAGTTCGCGGTTCTGGTCGAAGATCTCCGCGATGACGCCGCCCTCGCTGTCATAGATCGTCGATCTCTGAGGAGGCGGCGGAGTCTCCAGATTGCTGGGCATCTCCAGGAAGCCGCTGGCCACGTTGCGCGCCGTGATGCCCAGTCCCCCGACGGCGGGGAGCGCGAGAGCGGCGACGAGGAGTCCAGCGACGACGCCGACGCCGACCAGTTGGCTGATTCTTTGAAGCAATGTCCCCTGACCCACCCCATCAGACTAGGTGACCACGTACGTGCGAAGTGGTCCGATGTGGAACGGATAGTGCGCGAACGCGCGGAAATGACCCGCGTACCGCGGGCTGTGCCCCCATGCCATCTTTTCATGCCTATCGCCGGCCGGGCACTGACCGGTTCGGCGGCGCGGCACGCCCACCCCGTCCGATGCGGAGAGCCACCGGGCCCCCACGCAATGGCCCGAGCGGGCCATATTGGTGGGACGTGAGGGGGGTCCATCAGGTTCTGTTGGCGCGGCGAACGAATCCGTAACTTCTAGGCAACAGGGGTGGGCGTCGACCACCGCACCCCACGCGGCAGCGGGAGCCCACGGTGTTCCCCTCCGGCCGGGGCGCGCGCGTGCCCCGGACACCGGATCCGCTGGCGCGGGGACCGGGTGCGCACAGGGGAGTAGAGGCATGTGGACCGACCAGTGGACGACCAGGGCGCTGTGCCGGCGGGTGGACCCCGACGCGCTGTTCGTCCAGGGCGCGGCGCAGCACCGCGCCAAACTCATCTGCCAGGAGTGCCCGGTACGCACCGACTGCCTGACCGACGCCCTCGACAACCGGGTCGAGTTCGGCGTCTGGGGCGGCATGACCGAACGCGAGCGCCGCGCCCTGCTGCGCAAGCACCCCGGCGTCACCAGCTGGGGTCCGCTCCTGGAGGAGGCCCGCAGGGAGGGTGACGTCGACCTCGCCAGCTACGCGGCCGAGCACGCCGAGCGCACCTCCGCGGCCTGAGCTCTGGCAGGGCACTACTACCGTCCCCGGCCCGCCAGCTCCTCGCCGACGTCGCGCAGCCCCGCCAGGTCGTGCACGTCCTCCGGCAGGGCGGCCACCTCGGCCACGCGCACGCCGCCGTGCTCCGCCAGCAGGGCGTCCCGCAGCCGGACCTCGCGCCCGCGCGTGCGGACCCTCTCCGCGTGCAGCCGCAGAGCCGCCGAGGCCGGCGTCCGCGTGCCCGAGCGCTCCAGAGCCTCCGCCGCGGCGACCGCCTCGCGCGCGTCCAGGGACCCGCCCGCCCCCTCGGGCAGCGGATGCGTCCGGTTGACCACCAACCCGGCCAGCGGCATGGCGTCGGTGGCCAGCCGCTCCACGAAGTAGGCCGCCTCGCGCATCGCGTCCGTGTCCGGCACGGCCACCACCACGAAGGCCGTCCCCGGCGCCTGGAGCAACCGGTAGGTGCGCTCCGCGCGCTTCTGGAAACCGCCGAACACCGTGTCGAACGCGGCTACGAAGGACCGCAGGTCGTCGAGGAGCTGGGCGCCCACGACCTTGCTGACCGCCGAGGTCACCAGGTTGAACCCGGCGCCGATCAGCCGGAAGGCCCCCGTGCTGGCCGGGGCGCTCAGGAAGCGGATCAGCCGCCCGTCCAGGAAGCGGCCGAGCCGCTTGGGCGCGTCCAGGAAGTCCAGCGCGGACCGGCTGGGCGGGGTGTCCACCACGATCAGGTCCCAGTCCCCCGACTGGCGCAGCTGGCCCAGCTTCTCCATGGCCATGTACTCCTGCGTGCCCGAGAAGCTCGTGGAGAGGGTCTGGTAGAAGGGGTTGGCCAGGATCTGCCGGGCCCGCTCGGGGTCCGCGTGCTCCCTGACGACCTCGTCGAAGGTCCGCTTCATGTCGAGCATCATCGCGTGCAGGCTGCCGCCCGACCCCTCCGGCAGCGGGACCGGACGCGGTGTGTCGTCCAACGACTCCAGACCGAGGGACTGGGCCAGCCGCCGGGCCGGGTCCACGGTGATCACCACGGCCCGCCGCCCGCGCTCGGCGGCGCGCAGTCCCAGCGCCGCGGCCGTCGTGGTCTTGCCGACCCCGCCCGCGCCGCAGCACACGATGATGCGCGTACCGGGGTCGTCCACGAGGGCGTCCACGTCCAGGCGTCCGGCCTCCACCGCCGCGCTCACAACCGCACCCCCTGCCCGGCCAGCCGCCGCGCCAGGGAGTCCAGCGCGGCGCGGTCCACACCGCCCTCCAGGAGCGGCAGCTCCAGCAGCGGGCGGTCCAGCGCCTCCAGGTCCGAACGCATCCGGCGCTCCAGCCGCATCCGCAGGGCGTGGGCGCGCAGTTCTCCGGCCAGCGCCGTCGCGAGTTCCCGCGCGTCATCCAGACGCGCCTCCTTCAGACCGGCGGCCAGCGCGTCCAGGTCCGTCTCCCCCTCCGCGGCGGCGGCCAGGTCGGCCTCGTCCAGCAGCGGCCGCCGCACCATGTTCACCAGCACCGCGCCCACGTTGAGCCCCAGCCCGCCGACCTCGGCGATCCCGTCCCGGGTCTCCTGGACGGGCATCTCCTCCAGCAGGGACACGAAGTGCACCCGGGTCTGCCCCGAGCGGATGACCTCCATGACCCGGTCGGCGTGGTTGCGGATCGGCCCCACGCGGGCCAGCCCGGCCACCTCGGAGTTCACGTTGAGGAACTGTGCGATCCGGCCGGTGGGCGGCGCGTCCATCACCACCGCGTCGTAGTGGAAGGGGGCCGTCGGCGCGCTCTCGGCGGACCTGCGGCGGCCGCCCCGGCGGCGCCGCACCGCCTCGGTGGCCTTGCCGGTGAGCAGGACGTCGCGCAGCCCGGGGGCGATGGTGGTGGCGAAGTCCACGGCTCCCAGCCGGTTCAGGGCCTGGCCCGCCCGGCGCATCCCGTAGAACATCTCCAGGTACTCCAGCAGCGCCGCCTCGGCGTCGGCCGCCAGCACGCTCACGCTGCCGCCGCCGGGCGCGGCCATCATCTCCCGCTCCTCGTAGGGCAGCGGCGGACTGCCGAGGAGGGTGGCGACGCCCTGGCGGCCCTCCACCTCGACCAGGAGCACTCTCGCGCCGCCGGAGGCCAGCGCCAGCGCCAGCGCGGCGGCGGCCGTGGTCTTGCCGGTCCCGCCCTTGCCGGTGACGATGTGCAGTCGCGCTCCCGCGCAGGCCTCCCCCGGAGGCTTCGGTCCGTGCTCGCTCTCGCTCACTCCAGGCAGTCTATGCGGGCGTTCCAAGCGGGGTCGGGAGCGGTGCCGCGGTGGGCACGGGAGGGCACGCGGATGAGTAAGGTGGCGGCGTTGACGTGCGGCGCCCCGCCGTGGGGCGGTCCGCCGGTGAGCGAGCAAGGGTGAGGGACGCATGAGCAAGTGGGAGTACCAGACGGTGGCGCTGCTGTCGCACGCCACCAAGCAGATCCTGGACAACTGGGGCGCCGACGGCTGGGAGCTCGTCTCCGTCGTGCCCGCTCCGCTGCCGGAGGGCACCGACCCCCGCAACCAGCAGTACGTCGCGTACATGAAGCGGGAGCTGTGATGGCCACCCCCGAGGAGCGGATCGCCGAGCTGGGCCTGACCCTGCCCGAGGTGGCCGCGCCGGTCGCGTCGTACACGCCCGCGGTGCGCAGCGGCGACCACGTCTACGTGTCCGGCCAGCTGCCGTTCGTGGACGGGAAGCTCCCCGCCACGGGCAAGGTCGGCGCCGAGGTCACCCCGGAGACGGCCAAGGAGCTGGCCGCGCGGTGCGCGCTGAACGCGGTGGCCGCGGTGCGCGCCGAGATCGGCGAGCTGTCCGGCGTGGTCCGCGTGGTCAAGGTGGGCGGCTTCGTGGCCAGCACCCCCGACTTCACGGGACAGCCCGGCGTGCTGAACGGGGCCAGCGACCTGCTGGCCGAGATCTTCGGCGACGCCGGTGTGCACGCGCGCGCCGCCGTGGGCGTGGCCGCCCTGCCGTTGGACGCGCCGGTCGAGGTTGAGATGATCGTCGAGGTCCGCTGAGCGGGTCGCCCTCTTTCGGTGCGGTGACCCCCGTTTCGCGGCGCTCTGTCCCCGAGGAGGAGGGTACGCCGATGCGCGACGTCCCGGCAGGCGACGGCACTGGGAACGGGGGCTCCGCGCCGGGCGGCGCCGTCGAGCCCCGCCCGGCCGCCACGGTCATGCTCCTGCGTCCCCGCGGCGGCGTCCGGGACGGGGGCGCGGACGGCCCCATGGAGGTCCTGCTCATGCGCAGGGTCCGCTCCATGGGGTTCGCTCCGGGCGCCTACGTCTTCCCCGGCGGCGGGGTGGACGCGCGCGACGCCGACGGCGACCTGCCCTGGACCGGCCCGGGCCCCGAGGAGTGGGCGCGCACGCTGGGCACCGACGTGCGCATGGCCCGGGCGCTGGTGTGCGCCGCGGTCCGCGAGACCTTCGAGGAGACCGGCGTCCTGCTGGCCAGCGAACCCGGGCGCGCGGGCGGGGAGGCCATCACCCTCGACACATCCTCCGAGGAGTGGGAGCGGGACCGGCTGGGACTCATCGACCGCTCCCACTCCTTCACCGGGGTCCTGGCCCGGCGCGGCCTCGTGCTCCGCTCGGAGTGGCTGCGCGCGTGGTCGCGCTGGATCACCCCGAGGGCCGAGCCGCGCCGCTACGACACCTGGTTCTTCGCGGCCGAGCTGCCCCCGGGGCAGGCCTCGCGCGACGTGGGCGGCGAGGCCGACCTCACCCGGTGGACCGACCCCGCCGCCGTCCACGGAGAGTGGGAGGCGGGCCGGATGCCGATGCTGCCGCCCACGGTCGTGAACTGCGCCGAACTCGCGGACTGCCGGACCCTCCGGGGAGTACGGGAGGCCCGACGGGATATCGTCCCCATTGAGCCGGTTGTCCGGGAGGTCGGCGGCCAGTTGCGCGTCGTCGCGCCGAACGGGGTGGACTACCCCCTCCCGAAGCCCGACGCGACTCCCTGAGGGGCCGCCGGGCAGCGGGGCCGCGCGTGCCGGAGGCCCCGGCCGCTCCCCGGTCCGGTTCGGCGAGCGAAGCGAGGTGCGATGAGGATCGACGGTTCCGGAACACTGCGCGCCAGCTGCGTGCTGTGTCCCAATCCCGGCCCGATGACGCTGGAGGGCACCAACACCTGGATCCTGAGGGAGCCGGGCGCGCGCGGGGTCGTGGTCGTCGACCCCGGCCCCCACGACGAGCGCCACCTGGAGCGCGTGGCGCGGACCGTGCAGGAGCAGGGCGCCCAGGTGCTGATGGCCGTGGTGACCCACCGCCACCCCGACCACGGGGAGGGCGCCCGGTACTTCTCGGAGCTGACCGGCGCCCCGGTGCACGCGGTCGATCCGGGGACCAGGGTCGGCGGACGCGGCCTGTCCGACGGAGAGGTCCTGGAGGCCGACGGCCTGCGGGTACGGGTCATCGCCACCCCCGGCCACACCGAGGACTCCGTCTGCCTGATGGTCGAGGCCGACAACACCATCCTGACCGGCGACACCGTCCTGGGCCACGGCACCACGGTGATCGACGGCGACGACGGGCTGGGCCCCTACATGGAGTCGCTGTACCGGCTGCGCTCCCTCGTGCGCGAGCACGACGTGCGCACCCTGCTGCCCGGCCACGGCCCGATCATCACGGCCCCGGCGACGGTGCTGGACTCCTACGTCGACCACCGCGAGTCGCGCCTGGGGCAGGTCCTGGACGCGGTGCGCGCGGGGGCGACCGGGGTCGAGCAGATCGTCGACCGCGTCTACCCCGACGTCACCGAGCAGATCCGGTTCGCGGCGGCCTCGTCGGTGCGCGCCCAGCTGCGCTACCTCTCGGCGCGCGGCGAACTGCCCGAGGGCGTCGAGACCTAGACAGTGTTCTTCGGACCTTCCGCTTCGCCCCGTCCCACCCGTCGCCCGCCACCACCCTCAACGGACGCCTGCGGCGCGGCCCTCCCACGGAAACCCGCCTCCGCCACCTCCAGAACCCCGTGGGCGCCCGAACCGGCCCCCACAGCTGAGCCCGGTTCAAAAAACAGACCCTGGTCGGCAAGCGCTCCCCCGACCCCGGGGCCGGGGCGCGGCGGCCTCCCGGACCCGGGGGCGCCGTGAACCGGGCGCGGACGGCTCCGGACACGGCTGTGGCCGCCCACCCCGCAGGGGGAGCGGCCACACAGCGTTCAGGCCCGGGGAGCCCCGGCACGGGGCGCGAACGTCAGCGCCCCCGGGAGTCCCCGCCCGAGGGACGCGGTCTAGCGGGCGCGGCGGCGCATCCGCTCGACGTCGAGCAGGACGACGGCCTTGGCCTCGATCCGCAGCCAGCCGCGCAGGGCGAACTCGGCGAGGGCCTTGTTGACCGTCTCACGGGAGGCGCCGACCAGCTGGGCGAGCTCCTCCTGGGTGAGGTCGTGGTGGACGTGCAGCCCGTCCTCGCCCTCCTTGCCGAACTTGTCGGCCAGCTCCAGCAGAGCCTTGGCGACGCGGCCGGGCACGTCGGTGAAGACGAGGTCGGCCATCACGTCGTTGGTCCGGCGCAGACGGGCGGCCAGCGCCTTGAGCAGCTGGAGCGACACCTGCGGGCGGCTGGACAGGAACGGGCGCAGGTCGTCGTGGCCCAGTCCCGCGAGCACCGAGTCGGTGACCGCGACGGCGCTCGCGGTGCGCGGGCGCGGGTCGAACAGCGACAGCTCGCCGAACATCTCGCTGGGGCCGAGCACCCCGAGCAGGTTCTCGCGGCCGTCCACGGCCGTGCGGGTCAGCTTCACCTTCCCGCTGAGGATGACGTACAGGCGGTCGCCCTCGTCGCCCTCGCTGAACAGGGTCTGGCCGCGGCCGAGACGCACCTCGTTCACCGAGGAGCGGAGTGCGGCCGTGTCCTCCTCGTCCAGCGCCTCGAACAGAGGGGCCTTCCGCAGCACCTCGTTGATCTCGTCCACCACACGTCCTCCTAAAACCTGACCGCCAACAGTGTGACGTATATCGCACCCGGGTGTGAAACCAGGTCGTGATCCCGGCTTGTCCGCCGAGAGACAACTGCCCACAACAGCCGACGTCAGCCCCTGCGATCCTAGCCGTCATCAGTTCTGTACCAGGGCTGTCCGCGCCGCGCCACCGGACATTGGTTACATAGCCCCGTCCGCCGACGGTGGCGCGGACCCGCTCGCGACGGCCGCGCGAGCACGGCCGCCGGGCCGCGGTCCGCTCCGTCACCGGGACGCCTACCCTGTGATGATGCCCCGTGACACACCAGACGCGACCGAGCCGACGACCACGCCCACCGGTGAGAGCCGGCTCGCGCTGGTCCGCCGCGCCCGCAGGATGTACCGGGAACTCATCGAGCTGTACCCGGACGCCCACTGCGAACTGAACTTCACGACCCCCCTGGAGCTGCTGGTCGCGACGATCCTGTCCGCCCAGTGCACGGACAAGCGGGTCAACCAGGTCACCCCCGCCCTCTTCGCCCGTTACCCCGACGCGGAGGGCTACGCCTCGGCGCGGCGGGAGGAGTTGGAGGAGATGATCCGCTCGACCGGCTTCTTCCGGGCCAAGGCCAACAGCCTCATCGGACTCGGGCAGGAACTGTGCGAACGGCACGGTGGAGAGGTTCCGAGGAAACTCTCCGACCTGGTCAAACTACCCGGTGTAGGACGAAAGACCGCAAACGTACTGCTCGGTAACGCCTTTGATGTGCCCGGTATCACCGTTGACACCCATTTCGGGCGGCTCGTCCGTCGTTTCGGGTGGACCGACGAGGAGGACCCGGTCAAGGTCGAGCACGAGATCGGCGCGCTCTTCCCCCGCCGGGACTGGACGATGCTCTCCCACCGCGTCATCTGGCACGGCCGCCGGGTCTGCCACTCCCGCAAGCCCGCGTGCGGGGCCTGCGGCCTGGCCCGCCTGTGCCCCTCCTTCGGCGAGGGGCCCACGGACACCGCCACCGCGACCAAGCTGCTGCGGATGCGCTCCTTCTCCTGAGACCCGCGGGCCGCTCGGGTGCGCGGGGCGCGGACCCGGGCGGGCGCCCCATCCTGGCGCCCGGCCGCGCAGGGGCGGCCGGGCGCGCATCGGGAGCAGGCGCCGGAGGTTTGTACCCTGATCACGTGAGTGTGCGCACATCGTCCCCGTCGCGGGCATCCCGGTCCGCGGCGCCCCCTGTGACGGCGGTACCCCCGCCCGCCGGTGCCGGAGGAGGTCCGACGACGTGACGACTCCCCGGGAACGACGCGCTCCCCCGCGCGGCGCTCCCCCGGGCGCGGGCCCCGCGGCCCCGCGAGGAGCCCGGCGCACGGCCCCTTCGACCCACCGACGGCGCGACGACTCCCGGAACAGGTTCCCCGCATGAACTCGATCCCGCTCTGGCTGGCCGCGCTCGCGGACGCCGCCGAGACGATGACCGTGCCGCCGCCCATGCGGCCGCCCGCCGAGGGAGGGCGCGAGTCCGCCGTCCTCATCCTCTTCGGCGAGGGGCCGAGGGGCCCCGACCTCCTCCTCATCCAGCGCAGCGAGGGGCTGCGCCGCCACGCCGGACAGCCCGCCTTCCCCGGCGGCCGGATCGAGCCCTCCGACGCCTCCCCGGAGGCCGCGGCGCTGCGCGAGGCCGCCGAGGAGACCGGCCTCCTCCCCGAGGGGGTCGACGTCGTCGGCCGCCTCCCCGAGCTGTACCTGAGCTTCAGCGACTTCCGGGTGGCGCCCGTCCTGGGCTGGTGGCGCGAGCCCAGCGAGGTGCGGCCGACCGACCTGGGCGAGGTCGCCGCGGTCTCCCGCGTGCCCGTCGCCGACCTCGCCGACCCGGCCAACCGGGTCAAGGTGCGCTACGGGGGCGGGCCCCGCTGGGGGCCCGGCTTCCGGGTGGAGGGGATGCTCGTGTGGGGCTTCACCGGCGCGGTGATCGACAGCCTGCTCGCCCTGGGCGGCTGGGAACTTCCCTGGCGCGACGAGGGTCTCACCGAAGTGTTCGAAGCAACCCCGCAGGGCCTGCGGCCGGTCGGTTAGCGCTCACTCTTGGAGGGCAATGTGCTCGACGTGATCCTGGTCGTCCTGCTGCTGCTGTTCGCGGTGACGGGGTACCGACAGGGTTTCATCGTCGGTGTCTTCAGCTTCGCGGGCTTCGTCGGAGGGGGCGTCCTCGCCGCCCTGACGGCCCCGGCGCCCATCCAGGCGTGGGTGGAGGACCCCGGCAGGCAGGCGCTGCTGGCGATCGCCGTGGTGTTCCTGTCCGCGGCGCTCGGCCAGTTCCTGCTCTCCTACCTGGGCACCTTCGTCCGCAACAAGGTGACGTGGGACTCGGCGCGGGTCCTGGACGCCATCGGCGGCGCCCTGATCAGCGGGCTGTCGGTGCTGCTCGTGGCCTGGTTCATCGGCAGTACGGTGGCCAACTCGGCGCTGCCGTTCGTCGCGGGCCAGGTCAGGGACTCGCGCATCCTCCACTCGGTGGACACGCTGATGCCCGAGGCCGCCCACAGCGGGTTCTCCACGTTCCGCCGGATCGTGGACCAGAGCGCCTTCCCGCAGGTGTTCAGCGGCCTGGGCACCGGTGAGCTGGCCGAGGTGGCGCCGCCGGACCCGGACGTGCTCACCACCCCGGAGCTGATCGAGTCGAGCCGCAGCGTGGTGAAGGTGCTGGGCACCGCGCCCTCGTGCCAGCGCCGCGTGGAGGGGACCGGCTTCGCCTACGCGGAGGACCGGATCATGACCAACGCGCACGTGGTCGCCGGGGTCACCGACGACCTGCGGGTGGTCACCCGGGAGGGCTACCAGCTCGACGCCACGCTGGTGCTCTTCGACGCCCAGCAGGACCTGGCCGTGCTGCACGTGCCGGGCCTGGACCTGGAACCGCTGGAGTTCACCTACGAGGCCCCGCAGGGCGGTGACGCGGTCGTGGCGGGCTTCCCGCGCAACAGCGGCTTCACGGCCGTCCCGGCGCGCGTCCGCGCCCGCCAGACGGCGCAGGGGCCGGACTTCTACCACTCCCAGCAGGTGAGCCGGGAGATCTACCAGGTGCGCGCCGTGGTGCGCCCGGGCAACTCCGGCGGCCCGCTGCTGTCGCCGGACGGCACCGTGTACGGGGTGGTCTTCGCCGCCGCCACGAACGAGCCCGAGACGGGCTACGTGCTCACCGCCGACGAGGTCGCGGAGAACGCCCAGGGCGGCCTGGAGAACAACGAGCAGGTCTCCTCCCAGGCCTGCGACTGATCGCGTGGCTGCGTTGTCCACAGGCCGGATGCGGGGCTTTCGGGGGCGCGCGGGAGGCGGTTGACTGGATGTACAGGGGGCCCGGGGGCACGGTCGGCACCGTGCTGCCCGCCTTCGCTCCGGGCCCCGCGCCCACCCCGGGGGCCGCGGCCGCGTCGGTGCACGCCTCGCGGCCCCGCCGGGCCTTCCCGGCGTGACGGGCGGCCCGTGACACACCGAGGGCGCCTCCCCGCGGGGAGGCGCCCTCGTGAGCGTTCGGACACCGGCCCGGCCGACCCTAGTTGGAACTCGGGTCGGGCGAGGGCTCCGTGGCCAGCGGCCAGCTCATCCGCACCACGGTCCCCCGGTCGCTGGGGTCGATCTTCACCTCGTCGGCCAGACCCGTGATGACCGCCAGGCCCAGCCCCGGGGAGAACCCGGAGATCCCGCCGGGAGGGGTGTCCTCACCGTCGAGGAAGAGCCCGTCGAGCAGGGACGGGTTGGAGGGCTCCTCCGTGTCCTTGGCGGGGGCACGGTCGGAGACGACGACCTCGAAACGTTGCGTCGCGCTCCCGTTGGCGCGCAGGATGCTGCTCGTGGCGTCGGTGCGGGACTCCGACGCCGGATCAGGCCCGCTGCCGTCGATCAACTGGAGCAGGATCGGCTGTGTGGGGCAGTGCAGCTTGTGCGCCGCCACCGCCCGGGAACACGCCTCACCGACCGCCAGCCTGATCTCGTCGATCGCTGAGGCGGCGATACCCGCCCGCCGCGCCACGGTGGCGGCCATGAGCCGCGCCGTGCGCACGTGAGCGGGGAGCGCGCTGATCGTGAGCGTGATGGTTGCCATCGCTCGCTCGGGGCTACTTCGCGGAACGCTTGTCGATGGCTTCCTGCACCGAGTCGTGGATGCCGAAGACCTTGGTCAGACCGGTGATCCGGAAGATCTTCAGGATGCGCTCCTGGGTGCAGACCAGGTCGAGGGTCCCGTCGTGGGCCCGGACGCGCTTGAGCCCGCCCACGAGCACACCGAGGCCCGTCGAGTCCAGGAACTCCACCTTCTCCATGTTGACCACGAGGTGGAAGTTGCCCTTGTTGACCAGGTCGATCAGCAGCTCGCGGAGCCGGGGCGCGGTATAGACATCGATCTCACCCTCAACGACGACGATCTCGGTGTCGCCCTCGGTGTAATGATCAAGCTTCAAGTCCACTAGTCCTCCAGCGCCGAACCGCGAAAAACGCGAATGATCTCTGCCGGGCGTTACCCCACCAGCACGCATTCAACCACGCGTGTCGAGTGCGTCTTCCTGTGATGCACAGAAAAACCGTGACACCGCGCCACTGTTCCCTCGGATGTCACACTGAAACCAATGTCCCAGTGCTCCACCCTTGGGTGAGAGGCGCCTGCGGGCCTCGAACGCGTACCAGTGAGGAGGGGTCTCGGATGAGGCGACCGGAGCCCGTGCTTCCCGGTGTGTGGCGTGACGATACCCGGTACCCACAGGTGACCCACATCGAGCACGTGGCCCGCAACGACGGGGTGAGCGGGGAGTGGCCGGTGTGGACCGCGCCCCGCCTGGTCGAACGGCTCGCCGACAGGGGGATCACGGGACCGTGGTCCCACCAGGCCGAAGCCGCCGACCTCGCACGTTCGGGCCGTGATGTGATCATAGCCACGGGTACCGCCTCGGGAAAGTCACTCGCCTTCCTCCTACCCGCTGTGGACGCGATTGACGCGGGCGGGACCGTGCTCTACCTCTCCCCGACCAAGGCTCTCGCCCAGGACCAGCTGCGGTGGATAACGGACCTCTCCCTGCCGGGGATGCGGACAGCCGTCTATGACGGCGACACCTCGACCGAGGAGCGCTCCTGGGTGCGCGAGCACGGCAACTACGTGCTCACCAACCCGGACATGCTGCATCACGGCATCCTGCCCCGCCACGGGGCGTGGGCGCGCTTCCTGCGCCGGCTGCGCTACGTGGTGATCGACGAGGCGCACCGATACCGGGGGGTTTTCGGCTCGCACGTCGCGCAGATCCTGCGTCGGCTGCGCCGGGTGTGCGCCCGCTACCGGTCGCGTCCGGTGTTCGTGCTCGCCTCGGCCACCTCCGGCAGCCCGGCCGAGAGCGCCACCCGGCTGACCGGCGTGCCCGTCACGGCGGTCAGCCGGGACGGTTCCCCGCGTCCGGGGATGTCCGTGGCGCTGGTGGAGCCGGAGCTGACCGACCTGACCGGCGAGCACGGAGCGCCGATCCGCAGGACGGCGCCCTCGCAGGCCGCCGAGATGCTCGCCGACCTGGTACGCGACGGTGTGCGCACCCTGGTGTTCGTCCGCTCCCGGCAGGGTGCGGAGGTGGTCGCGCTGACCACCCAGCGCCTGCTGACCGAGCGCGGCGACCACGCCCTGGCCGGGAGGGTGGCCGCCTACAGGGGCGGATACCTGGCCTCGGAGCGCCGGGAGCTGGAGGAGGCCCTGCGCTCGGGGGAGATCCTCGGCCTGGCCAGCACCAACGCCCTGGAACTGGGGGTGGACATCAGCGGTCTGGACGCGGTGCTCATCGCCGGGTGGCCGGGAACCCTCGCGTCACTGTGGCAGCAGGCGGGCCGTGCCGGACGGCACGGGGAGGACGCTCTGGCGGTGTTCATCGCCCGTGACGATCCTTTGGACACCTATCTGGCGCACCACCCGGAGGCCATTTTCGGCCGGTCCGTAGAAGCGACCGTTCTCGATCCGGAAAACCCGCACATCCTGGGGCCGCACCTGTGCGCCGCCGCCCAGGAGCTGCCGATCACCAAGGACGACTTCGACCTCTTCGGAGCGACGACCGAGGAGCGGCTCGCCGAACTCGTCGAACGCCGCCTGCTGCGAAGGCGTCCACGGGGCTGGTTCTGGACGAGTAACGAACGGGCTAGCGACCTGGCCGATATCCGCGGGTCGGGCGGGCCGCCCGTACAGATCGTCGACACCGGGAGCGGCCAGCTGCTCGGCGAGGTCGACGAGCCCGCCGCCCACGGCACCGTCCACCCCGGCGCGGTGTACCTGCACCAGGGGTACACGTACCTGGTCGACGACCTCGACCTCGACGAGGGCGTCGCCCTGGTCCGCCCGGCGGAACCGCCCTACAGCACCTGGGCGCGCGACACCACCGACATCACGGTCCGGTCGGTGCTGCGCCAGGAGGAGTGGCCGAGCGGGGCCACCGTGTACTTCGGTGAGGTGCAGGTGGTGCGCCAGGTGGTCGGGTTCCTGCGCAGGGACGTGCGCACCGGTTCGGTCCTGGGGGAGCAGTCGCTGGACCTGCCCGAGCGCACCCTCGACACCCGCGCGGTGTGGTGGACGCTGCCAGCCGAGGGCGAGGAGCGGCTGCGCCGGGAGGACGTGGGGCTGCTGGGCGCCGCCCACGCCGCCGAGCACGCCGCGATCGGGCTGCTGCCGCTGCTGGCGACCTGCGACCGCTGGGACATCGGCGGGGTGTCCACCTCGATGCACGGTGACACCGGCAGGCTGACGGTGTTCGTCTACGACGGCTACGAGGGCGGCGCGGGCTTCGCCGAACGGGGGTACGCGGCGGCGCGCGAGTGGCTGTCCGCGACCCGCGCGGCCATCGCCGACTGCGAGTGCGACCAGGGCTGCCCGTCGTGCATCCAGTCGCCCAAGTGCGGTAACGGCAACGAGCCGTTGAGCAAGGCCGGTGCGCTGCGCCTGCTCGACGAGGTCCTCGCGGACGGCGAGGACTGACGGCCGGGTCGAGACCGTCCACAGCCTGTGGACGAAGCGCGGGGCGCGGAGGGAGTTGTCCACAGGCGGGGGAAGGGGCTTTCGCTTCGGCTCCGGCCCGCCGAAGCTGGAGGAAGAGGGCCGGAGCAGACGGCCCCCCACCAGGAAGGCCGCCATGTCCGCTCCCGTGCCCACGTCCGCTCCCGTGCCCCCGCCCATCGCCGCGCCGCCTCCGGCGGACGCCGGGATGACGACCTCCGAATACGCCTTCTGCACCATCGCGGCGGTCGCCTTCGCCGGAGTCCTCTACGCCGTGCTCACCAGCGGCGCGGTCGAGGACGTCCTCACCGATCTCGTGGTCAATGCGCTCGGCTCGGGTTTTTGACCGGGGCTCGGCCACCGCGGAGGCGGCGATGGTGCTGCCCTCCCTGCTGCTCGTCCTGGCCGTGGCCCTCGGTGCCGTCCAGGCCGCGTCGGCCCAGCTCTCCTGCGCCGACGCGGCGCGCGTGGGCGCCCGGGCGCTGGCCCGCGGCGAACCCCACGACCGTGCCCGCTCCCTGGCGCTGACCGCCGCCCCCGACGGAGCGGACGTGCACCTGTCCGAGGACGGGGGCATGGCCCGCGTCACCGTACGGGCCCTACTCCCCTTCGGCACGGGGATCTCCCTGCCGGTGGACGGCAGCGCCGCCGTCCCCCTCGAACCCGGGAGCTGACCCCGGTGCGCTCCGACTCCGGTTCCGCCACCGTCTGGTGGGTCGCCTTGGGGGCGCTGCTCTGGTTCGTCACCCTCGCCGTCCTCGCGACCTCCGCGGCGCGGCTCGACCGCGACCGCGCCACCACCGCGGCGGACCTGGCCGCGCTCACCGCCGCCGCCGAGGCCGTCCACGGAACGGAACGGGCCTGCGCGCGGGCCCGCGACACCGCCGAGGCCAACCGCGCCTCCCTCGAATCCTGCGTCCTCACCGGCTCCACCGTCGAGGTGGTGGTCGCGGTCTCCTCGTCCCTCATCGAACGGCCCGTCCGGGCGCGCTCCCTGGCCGGACCGGCCGCCGTCTCCTCCGAGGAAGTGGAATGAGTCCTGCCCCCGTCTCCGTGCTGATGTGCGCCCTCCTGCTGGGAGCCCCCGCCCAGCCCGGGGGCGCACCGCCCTGCCCCGCCTCGCCCGCGCCACAGAACACAGATCCCGTCGGTGCCGACCACTCCGGTGTTTCCATCACTCCCGAGGACTCCGCGCACGCCCCCGGTTCCGCCGGTCTCACCCACGCCGTTGGTCCTCAAGACAGAACGGGTGCCACCGGTGTGGAGGATGCGGCCCCCTCCGGCGGGCCCACCGATGCCGCGCGCTCCGGCGACCCCCTCCGCTCCGGCGACCCCCTCCGCTCCGACGAACCCGTCGGCTTCGGAGCCCTCGAGGACTCCGGCCGGACGGCCCCTTCCGCCGGTCCCGAGCGGTGCGCCGAACCGTCACCGGTCCCCGCCTCCCCGGAACCGTCCCGCCTCGCGCGGGAGAGCCCGCGCGACGCGACGGACGCGCCCTCGCCCGTCAGCGAACCGGTGGTGTACCGCACGGCCGCCGCTCCGTCCCCGACCAGTACGGCGTTGCGGATCGTCGGCAACGTCTCGACCGGAATCCTGGCGCTGCTGTGCGTCGTGGTGCCGGTGCTGCGCCTGTCCGTCGGCTGGCCCCGCTTTCCCGTCCCCTACGAGGGTCAGCGGCGGCGCGGCTCCCGGGACGAGCAGCCCTGACCGCCACTGCGCCCCCGCGCCCCCCCGCACCGCCGCGCACGCGACCGGGCCCGGGCCCTCAACCGCCCAGGGCCCGGGACAGCAGCTCGGCGGCCATCGGCACGATGCCGATCAGCACGAACGCGGGCAGGAAGCACAGACCCAGGGGCGCCACCACCAGCACGCCCAGCCGCTCCACCCGTGCTGTTCCCCGGGCCCGCAGGGTCCGGCGCAGATCGACCGCGTGCCGGTCCAGGAGGTCGGCCACCGGCGCCCCGGTGTCGGCGGCCCGGGCCAGGTCGCGCCCCACCGGGACGAGGGGCTCGGGCAGCGCCGGGCGCCGCCACGCCTCGGCGGGAGCGGCGCCCAGGCGCAGTTGTTCGGCCACCGCCGCCAGTTCCTCGCCCAGCCTCCCCCGCGTCGCCCGGGACACCGCCGTGAGGCAGGCGGGCACCGTCGCCCCGGCGCGGATGCCCGAGGCGAGCAGACCGATTACCACGGGCAGGTCGGCGGTCACCGGCAGCCGTTGCGAACGGGAACCGGCGCTCCTGCGGGCGCGTACCCACAGGGCGGCGCACACCCCGGCCACGACGAGGCCCCCGACCGCGCCGAACAGGGCCACCGCGACGGTCAGCGCGAACGACCCCGCCAGGGCCGGTCCCAGCAGCCGGACCGGCAGCCCCGGCCCGGCCGGAGCACGGGAGGGCGGACGCAGTTCGCGCGCCGTTCCCCCGCCCAGCAGTACCCACACACACGCGGCTCCCAGAACCGCGGCGGCCGTCAGGAACATCCGTCCTCCCCCTTCTTCCTCGCGCTCCGCCACCGCGGCCGGAGCGGTGCCGACCGTGTCCAGTCGTCCCCCCGGGCGCGGCTCGATGGCCGACGCCCGGGCCCTGGGCCCGAATCCCGGGCCGGATTCCCGACCGAGGTGCCCGGACGGCTCTCCGGGCGGTTCCCCGGACGGGGCCCGCCGTCCGAGTCCCGTTGCCCGGGTCCTGTCAGGGAAAGGAGGTCGCCGAACGCACCATGCGCAGCGTCCACCAGGTCCCGAGAGCGTCCAGGGCCGCCCCGCCCACCAGGCAGGCCAACCCCAGCGGCGTGGTGAACAGGAACACCAGCGGCGATCCGCCCAGGCCCGAGGACAACAGCAGTCCGACGGCGGGAAGGGCGGCCAGCACGATCGCGGTGGTGCGCGGACCGGTGGTGCGCGCGGCGGCCTCCGTGCGCTGCTCCTCCTGCTCGGTGAGGTTCGCGGCCAGGGCGTCCACCACCTCGGCCAGACCCGCCCCGGTGTCCGCGGCCACCTCCCAGCACACCGCCAGGTAGGCCAGTGCCCACAGGTCCGGTTCGCGCTCGGCCTCGCGGCGCAACGACGCCGCGTCGGTCAGGGCGCCCACCAGCGGGCCCGCCTCGGCGGCGGAGATCCGCAGGGCCTCCTCCGGCGGCTGCCCGGCGCGCAGTTCGGCGGCCAGCACCCGGCACAGCACCACCACCGCGGCGCGGCGCAGGGCGCCCTCACCGGCACGGGCCGCCAGCGCCCGCCAGTCCACGGACCGCGCCACCGGCCGCCGGGGCCGGGGAAGGAGGGACGCCAACCGGCTGCGCCGCTCCCCGGGGACCAGGCACAGCAGCACCAGGCCTCCCGAGCAGGCCGCCAGTGCGGTCACCACCGGCGCCACCCCCCGCCCAGCCGGGCGGCCACCTCGTCCGCCCCGGCGTGCTCCCGGCGGCTGCCGTCGGGACCGAAGGACACCGCCGGCACCGCGTCCACCAGCCCGTCCGAACCGCGTCTGAGCACCCGCAGCTCGGCCAGGCGCCGACCGCCGGAGTCCCGGACCAGGTGCACGATCATGACCCTGGTGGCGGCCAGCTGGCTGTGCACGGCGGCCCGGTCCAGTCCGGCCGCGCACCCCAGCGCCTCCACCCGGGCGGGCACGTCGCCCGCGCCGTTGGCGTGCAGGGTCCCCGCGCCGCCCTCGTGCCCGGTGTTCAGGGCGCCCAGCAAGGACACGATCTCCGGCCCGCGAGCCTCGCCGACCACCAGCCGGTCCGGACGCATCCGCAGCGCCTGTCGGACCAGGGCCTCCAGCGACACCTCGCCGCTGCCCTCGATGTTGGGCGGACGGGTCTGGAGACGGACCACGTGCGGATGTTCGGGCCGCAGCTCGGGGGAGTCCTCGGCCAGGACGATCCGCTCCCCCGGGTCCACCAGGGAGAGCAGGCACGACAGCAGGGTGGTCTTGCCCGTGCCGGTGCCCCCGCTGACCAGGAACGGCGCCCGCGAGGCCACCAGGGACCGCAGCAGCGCGACCCCGCACGGGGTGACCGTCCCCCGCCGGGACAACCGCTCCAGGGTGAACACCCGCCGGGGCGGCAGCCGCAGCGACACGCACGCCCCGGCGGGCGCCACCGGCGGCAGCACCGCGTGCAGCCGCGCGCCGCTGGGAAGCCGTGCGTCCACGTAGGGCACGGCCGCGTCCAACCGTCTCCCCGCCTGCGCCGCCAGCCGCTGGGCCAGTCGGCGCACCGCGTCCGCCGACTCGAAGCGCACCCCGGCCCGGCGCAGGCCTCCGCCGTCGTCCACCCACACCTCGTCGGGACCGTTGACGAGGATGTCGGTGACCCCCGACGTCATGAGCTCCTCCAGCGGCCCCGCCCCGGACAGGTCGGCGGCCAGACGGCGGGTCATGGACAGCACCTCGGTGTCGCCCAGCAGACCTCCCTCGGCGCGCAGCGCCGCCGCGACGCTCGACGGGCTCACCGGCACCCCGGACGCCACCAGGCGGTTGCGCACGGCCTCCACCAGGGGGCTCACCGGACCTCCTCCAGCGCGGGCAGGCCCGCGACGACCCGGTCGGCGAACCGGGCCAGGGGCGAACGGGGATGGCGGGCGGGCACGTCCCCCGCGGCCAGCGACCGGGCCAGCCCCGGCTCGGACGGCAGGTCCGCGCCCAGGTCCACCTTCAGGGCCCTGGACACCACGTCCGCGCTCAGTTCGCCCCGGGCGCCGCGCACCACCAGCCGCACGGTCCGCGTCTCCTCGCGCAGCCGGGCGACCGTCCTGGTCGCCGCCACCACCGAGGGCACGTCCGCCGGGACGACCAGCAGCACCAGGTCGGATCGGTTCAGGAACACGGTGGTGGCCGGGTCGAAGGAGCGCGGCAGGTCGGCCACCACCAGGTCGGTGCCGTCCCTGGCCGAGGACAGGACCGCGCGCACGGCACCCACCGGCAGGGGGCCGGTCGGCTCCCGGCCGCGCGTCCAGGTCAGCACCGACACCCGGGACGTCCCCGGCAGTCCGGCGCGCAGGTCGCGCCAGCGCACCCGGCCGCGCCTGCGCAGCAGGTCGCCCCAGCCGGTCCACCGCTCGGGAGCGGGGGAGGGGGCCCGGTCGCATCCGAGGTAGACGTCGGGGCCGCACCCGAACGGGTCGGCGTCCAGCAGGGCGGTGGAGCGTCCGGCGCGCTCACCGGCCAGGGCGAGGGCCACCGCGAGCAGGCTGGCCCCGGCACCGCCCCGGCCGCCGACCACCGACACCGTGGGCGCCGGAGCCCGCCCGGGGGAGGAGGCCCTCGCGAGCAGGTCGACCAGCAGCGCCTCGTCCCTGGGCAGCAGGAGCACGCGTGCCTCCCGGAACCCCCGCGGGGATCCCTCCCGGGCGACGTCCGAAGCCGGGGCCTCCACGGGAAGGCCCGGCCGGTGTCCGGCCACGCGCATGTCCGAGGTCGGGTGCTCCGCGGCGGGGCTCGGCCGGTACGCCTCCGCTGGGGCGTCCGGAGAGGAGCGCCCCGCGGGAGCGCCCGGAGGGGAGCCCTGCGCGTGGGCGCCCGGTCGGTACCGCTCCGGGGGGACGCGCGGCCGGGGCACCGCGGCGACCGGCGGCGCGTCCCCCTCCTCCGGCGGGCCCCCGCCGGCGGCGGCCTCCCGGGGATCCCGGGTCACGACCACGTGGCGGCCCGGCGGAGGGTCGGCGGCCCGCAGGAGCGCGCGCAGGTCGGTGCCGACCACGACGAGCGGGGCGCGCGGCCACAGGTTCAGTGCCCGGTCGAGCGTGTGTGCGACGGTGACCTCGGTGGAGGCGGCGGCGGCCAGCCTGAGGAGGTCGTCGAGGAGGAGGGGGTCGGCGGTCGCGAGCAGGGGCCGGTGCTGGGCGTCCATGGGACCTCCCGGGTCGAGGGGCTTTCCTCGACCTTCGCCGACCGGGCACGACGGCGAAAGCCCCGATGCGAAGCTGTGGACAACGTCGGCGGGGTTCGGAACAGCGCGGGGAGGCCGGGAGCCGCGCAGGTGGGCGACCCGGTGCGTCGGCGGCCCGGATCAGCCGGGGTCGGCGGGTTCGTGCGCGGTCCGGCTCACCTGGCGGGCGGGATGCGTATACGGGGGCGGATACGCACCCCCGCCCGACAGGCGAGATGAGCGGACGCGGGGACTCGCCTTCACAGGGGGAGAAGGCCGCCACGCGGGGTTGCCGGTCCCGGGGGGGTGAGGACCGGGTCCGCTCTCTGGTGAGGGTCGGCGAAGAGACGTGCTCTCGCGACCACCGGAAGGCACACGGACGTCATTCGGCGAAGAGGGATACCACCGGAACGCGAAATGGGGCGCGTACGGCGGAGGCGCGAAGCGGGCGGCCCGCCCTCTTGGGAACGACGGGACAGACGTTACCACGGAGAGTTCCGTATCGGTTCTGGAATCAAGGGCAAAAATTCGGGTCAACCGCCTTTTCGTCGCCGGAACATCGGCGTAGAAAGAAAGCAGTCGGTGGCTGAGAACCACCCCGACACGACAACCGGGAACCCACGCGCCACTTGGCCCCGTGAGGCCCGTCTAGATCGGACAGGCTGATGTCCTGCCTGGTCAGACTAGGGAAATGGACGCCTGCTAACCCGGCGGAACGTGTCGGAGGCGGCGCCCCGGGAGACAGGACGGGGCGCCGTTCGTCCTGTGCGCACGCAAGGGCCGTGCCACCCCCGCCCCCTTGTGGAACCGGCAAGCGTGATCGAACCGATACTCTTCCTGAACCTACCGGTCGGTAAATAAACGATTAGTGTTCAACATTTCGGTCGCGCACAGTTGCCGACCGTCAAAAGTTGTTGCCCTTTCCCGGCTTCTCCGTGCGCCTCGCACAACCCCGCGTACCGCCGAGGCCTCCGGTCCGTCCGTGGGCCCCGCGCTCCCCCGGGCGTCTCCGAGGCGTCCGGCCCGGAAACCGGCGCCCCGCGCTCAGCCGCGCTTGAGGGCCTCACAGGTGGCCAGCGAGTCCTGCGCCCCCGCGCGGACCGCGCGGCAGCAGTAGGCCACCCACTCGGCGACGCCCTCCGGGGTGCCGCCCATGTAGCCGCGCAGCGCCGGCCCGTACTCGTCCCGCAGCGTCCGGTGACCGAGCTCGGAGGGCACCAGCGACTTGGGGTCCAGGCCCCGCTCCACCAGCGTCAACCGCTCGGCCGCGCGCGCCACCAGGCCGTCGCCCCACCCGAACGGCCGGACCGCCATCAGCTCCCCGTGCACCAGGGCCGACATCACCAGCGCGGGGACCGACGTGCGCGCGCCCAGCAGCGAGTACAGACCCTCCAGCCGAGCCATCGCCGCCTCCGGGGCCGGGGCCGGACCCAGCCCCAGGGGGTCCTCGACGCGTTCCCCGGCCCTGCGGGGGCGGCCCAGCGCGTCCGCGGACACCGCGTCCGCCGCGGCCAGCGTGTGCAGCCGGGCCAGGGCCTGGCGCGGCGCCCTCGGCCAGGTGTCCACCAGGCTCCCCAGCTCTCCGGACACCCGCAGCGCGCCCTTGACGCGCGTGTCGTACACGTGCCCCTCGCGGATCTCCTCCATCGAGACCTCGGCGCCCTCCAGCGCCGCCGACGCGACCGCGCCGCGCAGCGCGGACTCCATGGACACGTCGCTGCTGCGGCGGCGCAGCACGCGGTGGCCCAACAGGCGGTCGACCAGGGTCCGTGTCTCGGCGACCGCGTCGGCCACACCGGGCAGCTCGGCGATCCGGGCCAGCGGGTCGGACACGGGGGAAGAAGTCGGTTCGCTCACGGAAAACAACACTACGCGCCGGTAACCCGGGAGGCCCACACCGGCGGGCCGGGTCGGCGGTCCGCGCCGACGGCAGCGCGCGAACCGGTCCCCGCGACCGCTCGTCGCGGCGGGGCGACCGTTCGCCGCCCGTTCGTCGCGCGCCCGGCCTTCCCCGCCGCTGGACGCCACCCCGCCTGTTCACGGGGTATCGCACGACATGATTAATTGGGTGTGAACCAGCCTACGTAAGGAGAATCACAGTGGCCGACAGCACTCCCGCGAGCCAGGAGACACTGTCCAACCTTCTCCACGAGACGCGCAGCTTCCCTCCCCCGGAGGCGCTCGCCGCCGACGCCAACGTCAAGGCCGACGCCTACGCCAGGGCCGACGAGGACCGTCTCGGCTTCTGGGAGGAGCAGGCCCGCAGGCTCCAGTGGGAACAGCCCTGGGACACCGCCCTGGAGTGGAACCCGCCCTTCGCCAAGTGGTTCGTCGGCGGGAGGATCAACGCCTCCGTGAACTGCGTGGACCGGCACGTGGCCAACGGCCTCGGCGACCGGGTCGCCTACCACTGGGAGGGCGAGCCCGGCGACACCCGCACCATCACCTACGCCGAGCTCAAGGACCTGGTCTCCCAGGCGGCCAACGCCATGACCGGACTCGGTGTGCGCAAGGGCGACCGCGTCGCCATCTACATGCCGATGATCCCCGAGACCGTCGTGGCCATGCTCGCCTGCGCCCGGCTCGGCGCCGTCCACATGGTCGTGTTCGGCGGCTTCTCCGTGGACGCCCTGGGCCAGCGCCTCGACGACAGCCAGGCCAAGCTCGTGGTCACCGCCGACGGCGGCTACCGCCGCGGCAAGGCCAGCGCCCTCAAGCCCGCCGTGGACGCCGCCGTCGCCGACCGCCCCGCGGTCGAGAACGTCCTCGTCGTCCGCCGCACCGGCCAGGACGTCGAGTGGACCGACCGCGACGTGTGGTGGCACGACGTCGTGGAGTCCCAGAGCACCGAGCACACGCCCGAGGCGCACGACGCCGAGGACCCGCTGTACATCATGTACACCAGCGGCACCACGGCCAAGCCCAAGGGCATCCTGCACACCACCGGCGGCTACCTCACCCAGGTCGCCTACACCCACTGGGCGGTCTTCGACCTCAAGCCCGAGACCGACGTCTACTGGTGCGCCGCCGACATCGGCTGGGTCACCGGCCACTCCTACATCGTCTACGGCCCGCTCGCCAACGCGGCCACCACCGTCCTGTACGAGGGCACCCCGGACACCCCGCACAGGGGCCGCTTCTGGGAGATCATCGAGAAGTACAAGGTCACCATCGCCTACATGGCCCCCACGGCGATCCGCACCTTCATGAAGTGGGGGGACGACATCCCCGCCAAGTTCGACCTGTCCAGCCTGCGCGTCATCGGCTCGGTGGGCGAGCCCATCAACCCCGAGGCCTACGTCTGGTACCGCAAGAACATCGGCGGCGACCGCACGCCGGTCGTGGACACCTGGTGGCAGACCGAGACCGGCGCCGTCATGGTCAGCCCCCTGCCGGGCGTGACCTCCGGCAAGCCGGGCGCGGCCATGCGGGCCATCCCCGGCATCGTCGCCGACGTCGTGGACGAGCAGGGCGAGTCCGTCCCCGACGGCGAGGGCGGCTTCATCGTCATCCGCGAGCCGTGGCCGTCCATGCTCCGCGGGATCTGGGGCGACCCCCAGCGCTACAAGGACACCTACTGGTCGCGCTTCGAGGGCCTGTACTTCCCCGGTGACGGCGCCAAGAAGGACGCCGACGGCGACCTGTGGCTGCTGGGCCGCGTGGACGACGTCATGCTCGTCTCCGGCCACAACATCTCCACCACCGAGGTCGAGTCCGCGCTGGTCTCCCACCCGCGCGTGGCGGAGGCCGCGGTCGTCGGCGCCACCGACAAGGTCACCGGCCAGGCCATCGTCGGCTTCGTGATCCTGCGCGGCGGTGAGGAGGAGGTCCCCGAGGACCTGGTCCAGGAGCTGCGCAACCACGTCGGCACCTCGCTCGGCCCGATCGCCAAGCCCGCCCGCCTCCTGGCGGTGCCCGAGCTGCCCAAGACCCGCTCGGGCAAGATCATGCGGCGCCTGCTGCGCGACATCGCCGAGAACCGGGCCGTCGGCGACACCTCCACGCTCACCGACTCCTCGATCATGGAGGTCATCGCCAAGCAGCTGCCCTCCGCCAAGCGGGAGGACTGAGCCGAGGGGCCCCGCGCCGGGCCCCTCGTCCACCGGTGAACGGCGCCCCGGTCCGGGGCGCCGTTCGCTGTCTCCCCTCTCCCCCCGCGTTCCCCGGTTCGGGGACCCGCGCCCGCCGCCCGTGTGACCGAAGGCGGCGGCGCCGTTGTGCGTGCCGTGAGAGACGTCCGAGACGGGGTATGTGCGAGGATGCGGAGGATCATCCGTGCGTTCGGACCGAGAGAAGGGAACCTCCACGATGGCGGAGAAGCCGGGTACCGGTGGACCTGGCGCCACCAGGGACACCGACCGTTCGATCAGCGAACTGGTCTCAGACGCCACGGGCAACATCTCCCGTCTGGTCAGCCTGGAGATCAAGCTGGCCAAGCTGGAGGCCAAGGCCGACGCGGCCAAGATCGGCAAGGGCGTGGCCGGTTTCGCCGTGGTCGGGGTCCTCGCCCACATCTTCGTCATCCTCCTCTCGGTGACCGTGGCCTTCGTCCTGTACGAGGTCGCCGGGCTCCCCGGCTGGGCCAGCTTCGGCATCGTCACCCTCGTCTACCTGCTGCTCGCCGCGGCCGTCGGTTTGTACGCGCTCGCCACCCTGCGCAAGCGGGAGGGCCTCCAGCGCACCGCGCTGACCACCTCGCGCCTGGCCGGCATCCTGCGCGGCGACATCCGCCCGCCCTCGAACGCCGTCGAGACCGCCGAGGCGTCCGCTCCCGCGGCCCGGTAGGCCCTCGCGTTGTTGGACGACTCGGCCGCCTACGTCGACGGCCCCTGGACCCACAGGACCGTCAGCGCGGCGGGGGCCCGGTTCCACGTCGCCGAGGCCGGTGACGGGCCTCTGGTGCTCCTCCTCCACGGCTTCCCCCAGTTCTGGTGGGCCTGGCGTGCCCAGCTGACCGCGCTCGCCGACGCCGGTTACCGCGCGGTCGCCGCGGACCTGCGCGGCTACGGCGCCAGCGACAAGACCCCGCGCGGCTACGACCTCGTCACCCTCGCCCAGGACGCCGCCGGACTGGTCCGCGCCCTCGGCTCACGGGACGCGGCCGTGGTCGGGCACGGCCTGGGCGGCCTCGTCGCCTGGACGATGACCGCCTACCACCCCGGCACCGTGCGCGCCCTGGCCGCGGTGTCGTCGCCGCACCCGCTGCGCGCGGCCCGCGTCCTGGCCTCCGGCGGTCCCGGCGTCCGCCACATGCTCCGGGCACAGCTGCCGGTCCTCCCCGAGCACCGGCTCCTGAGCGACGGGTGCGAACGCGTGGGCGACCTGCTCCGGGCGTGGTCGGGCCCCGGCTGGTCCGACACCGAGGCCGAGGAGCGCTACCGCCGCGCCTTCGCCATCCCCAAGGTCTCCCACTGCTCCCTGGAGAGCCACCGCTGGATCTTCCGGTCGCGGTGGCGCGCGGACGGACTCCGCTACAACGCGCGGATGCGCCGTGCTCCCGTGCGCGTCCCCGTCCTCCAGCTCCACGGGACCCTCGACCCGGTGTGCCCGCCCGGACCGGCACGCGCCTCACGGGGCGCGGTGACGGGGCCCTACCGTTGGAGGCAGGTCCACGGCGCGGGACACTTCCCGCACGAGGAACGACCGGAGGAGGTCTCCCGCGCGCTCGTCGAGTGGCTCGCGGAGGTCTCGGCGGTGAGGCGGACGGAGTCCTCGCAGGCGAGGGGGAACGGCGGTGAGGCACTGATGGCGACGGAGACCGCGGACGGGCACCGGGAGTCCGGGGGCCGCGGAGGCGGGCGGGACCGCAACGAGACCGGGCAGGCGCAGAACCAGCGCCCCCGGGACCGGTACGGGCGCCCGATGCCGCACGGGAGCCGGGGCGAGGTGGAGCGGGTCCCCGACGACGCCGAGTTCTCCGCGGAGGAAGGTCTGGACGAGGCCCAGAGGCTGCTCGACCAGGGATACGCTTTCACCGCCCACGAAGTCCTCGAAGCCGTGTGGAAGTCCGCGCCCGACCCCGAGCGGGAACTGTGGCGCGGCCTCGCCCAGACGGCCGTGGGGGTCACCCACGCGCAGCGCGGCAACATGGTCGGCGCGGCACGTCTGCTGAGGCGGGGCGCGGACCGCGTGGAGCCGTTCGGACCGGACGCCCCCCACGGGGTGGACGTGGCGGGGGTGGCGGCGTTCGCCCGCGCCCTGGCCGACGACCTCGACGCCGGGCGCGCCCGCCCGGGCGACGGGATCGACCCTTCGGGGATGCGCCTGCTCGGCCGGTAGCCGCCGAGCAGCGTGTCCTCCGGCCGACGCGGCAGGTGTTCTTCGGTCGCCGGCGCACGCGTCCGCGACTCCCGCCGCGGACCGGTGGCGGACCCCGCGGAAGGCCCCGTGGCACCAGCACCTCCTGTGACCAGTGAGGTCTGTGTGACCTGCGGGGCTGATTCCCTTTTTGTGGGCTTATGCACGCTTTAGCGTTAACATCGCATTACGGCATTATGAGATGTTATGTAAGCTGCATATCACCGAAAAAGGCATTTATCCTTTTTCTGAGATCACCGGAAGATCACATCTTCGGATTTTCTTGAGGAATGGCGGGTTCGGCTCTCACCTTTCTTTGTCGCCGTGCGTAGACTCCCCGGATCACCGCCCGTGAACACGCGGCACGGGCGGTACGCACCACAACCAAAGGTGGCACCGCTTCGACCCCGCCAAGCGTGCCGTCGGGCCAGCTCAGGCTCCTTCCGGACGGCGGTACGTCCACGACCGCGAGGACCGGCGCCCACAGGGCGAGCCGTTCCGCGCGTTCTCCCGTGGACGGGGCCGAAAAGGTCGTGCCCGTCTCAAGGAGGACGGATTGTCTGGGCTCAACCTCGCCGCTGAAGGCGGCATGGCCCTATCACTGGCAGGCACCGACTTCACCCTCGTCATCATCGTCATGGTGGTGGCCCTTCTGGCACTCGCCGTCGCGGGCGTGCTGGTACGTGAGGTCCTCGCCGCAGGGCAGGGCACAGAGCGAATGCGCGGCATCGCGCTCGCGGTGCAGGAAGGAGCGGCGGCCTACCTCAAACGACAGTTCCGCACCCTCGCGGTCTTCGTCGTCCTAATCCCGCTCCTGCTGCTCCTGCTCCCCGCCGACTCGTGGGCCATCGCGATCGGCCGGTCGGTCTTCTTCGCCCTCGGCGCCCTGCTGTCGGCGGCGACCGGATTCATCGGCATGTGGCTCGCCGTGCGCGGCAACGTCCGGGTCGCCGCGGCCGCCCGGGGCGGTGACGAAGCCTCCAACCGCACCGCCATGCGCATCGCCTTCCGCACCGGCGGAGTGGCGGGCATGATCACCGTCGGCCTCGGCCTGTTCGGCGCGGCCGTCGTCGTCCTCCTCTACCGGGGCGACGCCCCCATCGTCCTGGAGGGCTTCGGCTTCGGCGCGGCCCTCCTCGCCATGTTCATGCGCGTGGGCGGCGGCATCTTCACCAAGGCCGCCGACGTCGGCGCCGACCTCGTCGGCAAGGTCGAGCAGGGCATCCCCGAGGACGACCCCCGCAACGCCGCCACCATCGCCGACAACGTCGGCGACAACGTGGGTGACTGCGCCGGCATGGCCGCGGACCTGTTCGAGTCCTACGCGGTCGTGCTCGTCGCCTCGCTGATCCTCGGCCGCGTCGCCTTCGGCACCGAGGGACTGGTGTTCCCGCTCCTCGTCCCCATGATCGGCGTGCTCACCGCCATCGTCGGCATCTTCCTGGTCGCCCCCCGCGCCAAGGACAAGACGGCGATGTCGGCGATCAACCGCGGGTTCTTCATCTCCGCGGCGATCTCCGCCGTGCTCGTCGTCGGCACCGCCTTCTGGTACCTGCCCTCCAGCTTCGACCAGCTCTCCGGCGTCAGCCCGCAGGTCCTGGCCGAGATCGAGGAGGCCGGGACCAACCCGGACCCGAGGATCCTCGCGGTCGTGGCGGTCCTCATCGGCCTCGTGCTCGCCGCCGCCATCCAGCTGCTCACCGGCTACTTCACCGAGACCGACCGGCGCCCCGTCCGCGAGATCGGCGACAGCTCCGAGACCGGCGCGGCGACCGTCATCCTCTCCGGCATCTCCGTCGGCCTGGAGTCGGCCGTCTACTCCGCCCTCCTCATCGCCGGAGCCGTCTACGCCGCCTTCCTGCTCGGCGGCGGCTCCATCACCCTGAGCCTGTTCGCCGTCGCCCTCGCCGGAACCGGACTGCTCACCACCGTCGGCATCATCGTGGCGATGGACACCTTCGGCCCCGTCTCCGACAACGCCCAGGGCATCGCGGAGATGTCCGGCGACGTGGAGGGCCCGGGCGCGGAGATCCTCACCGGGCTCGACGCCGTCGGCAACACCACCAAGGCCATCACCAAGGGCATCGCGATCGCGACCGCGGTCCTGGCCGCGACCGCGCTCTTCGGCGCCTTCCGCACCTCCGTGCAGGCCCAGCTCGGCGACGCCGACGAGGCGTTCTCGCTCTCACTGGACCAGCCCGACGTGCTCGTCGGCGTCATCATCGGCGCCAGCGTGGTGTTCTTCTTCTCCGGGCTCGCCATCATGGCGGTCGGCCGGGCGGCGGGCCGCGTGGTCATGGAGGTGCGCGACCAGTTCCGCACCCGCCCGGGGATCATGGACGGCACGGAGAAGCCCGAGTACGCGCGCGTGGTCGACATCTGCACCAAGGACTCGCTGCGGGAGCTGGTCACCCCGGGCCTGCTGGCCGTCCTCGCGCCGATCGCGGTCGGCTTCGCCCTCGGCTACGCCCCGCTGGGCGCGTTCCTGGGCGGCGCCATCGCCGCGGGCGTGCTCATGGCCGTCTTCCTGTCCAACTCGGGCGGGGCCTGGGACAACGCAAAGAAGCTCGTCGAGGACGGCCACCACGGCGGCAAGGGCTCGGAGGCCCACGCCGCCACGGTCATCGGCGACACGGTCGGCGACCCCTTCAAGGACACCGCGGGTCCCGCCATCAACCCCCTGCTCAAGGTGATGAACCTCGTCGCCCTGATCGTGGCGCCCAGCGTGGTGATCTACGCCGACAACGTCGTCCTGCGGGCGGGGATCGCGGTGGCGGCCGTCGCCGTGCTCGTCGGCGCGATCCTGTGGTCCAAGCGCCGAGGGGGAGGCACCGAGACCGACCTCGCCGAGACCGGCGGCCGGTCCGCGCCCAAGGGCGCCCCGGAGACCGGAGGCGGAGCCTCGCCGAAGGGTGAGGTCTCCCCCGCCGGGGACGGCGGTGTCGGCGGGGACACCGCGGACGGCGCCGACGACCGCAAGGAGGAGGCCCGCGCAGGAGAGGGGAAGTAGGAGGGAGCACCGACCTCCGCGGCCGCCCGGGCAGCCCCCGGGCGGCCGCGCCCGTGTCGGGGCGGGGCCTAACCTGGGAACACAGCCGAGCGAGCGAAGGGGTGGTTCCCGGTGTCCGGGATGAAGGGACTGTTCGTCATCGTGGGTGTCATGGTGGCGTTCATCGTGGCCCTCTCCGTCGTCGCGACGGTGGTCTCCCCGTGAGCGGCGCGCGGAGGCTGCTGCTGATGCGGCACGCCCAGGCCGAGAACGGGTTCGAGGACTTCGAGCGCGGTCTCACCGACCGGGGCCGGAGCCAGGCCGAGGCGGTCGGCCGCCTGCTCGCCGAGCGGGGGTACGTGCCCGACCACGTCATCTGCTCCGCGGCCCGGCGGACGCGGCAGACGCTGGACGGTGTGCTCGGGGCCATGGAACCGGGGGTCCGTCCGGAGGTGGACTACTCCGAGGCGGCGTACTCGGCTGGGGTGGACACACTCCTGGAGCTGGTGAACCAGGTGGACCCCGACGCGGGGACGGTCCTGGTCGTCGGGCACAACCCGACGGTGGCCCAGCTGGCCGGTGCCTTCCTGGGGAACCCGGTCGCCTATCCACCGGCCACGGTCGCGGCCGTCGAGCTGGAGGTGGAGTGGCTCTACGCCGCCCCGGGGACCGGTTCCGGCACACTGCTGAACTAGTGTGACCCACGACACGCAAACTTCGAGTTGCCAGACCCCCGGACCGCGGGTAATGTACTCCGAGTCGCCACCGAACGGCCCAGGGCCGCGAGGGGCTGCGACACCCTTCCGAGCGAAACGAACGCGATTTTTCGCGGGCGTGCCGGATACCCCTTCTTCCTCCGAATCACTGTTCCGAGCACTGCTTCGGTTCGGGTAGGCTCGGAGGGCGCTTCCAAGGAAACACGGAAGCGGAACAGGAAACGGGCTTTACCCCGATCAGAAACACCCCAAACCGCCGATTTGGCGGGGTGCGGAACACCTGATAAAGTAAAGACACAACAAAGCGGAAACGCACAACGCCTTCGGCGGAAAAGCTCACAGCAGCTTGTAAGCGAAGAGCGGTTGTTTCTTGAGAACTCAACAGCGCGTGTTTGATTTTCTTTAAGCCATGTTTGTTTTGGCCCCGTCACACAGAACCATCACGGTTCGTGTGCGGAGGTTCCTTTGATTAGCCGGGGTAACCCGGTTGGTCAGGATTACTTCTAGGTTTACCCGCCCAGACCTTCACGGTCGGGTCGGGTTGAGTGACCTTTATGGAGAGTTTGATCCTGGCTCAGGACGAACGCTGGCGGCGTGCTTAACACATGCAAGTCGAGCGGTAAGGCCCTTCGGGGTACACGAGCGGCGAACGGGTGAGTAACACGTGAGCAACCTGCCCCTGACTCTGGGATAAGCGGTGGAAACGCCGTCTAATACCGGATACGACCCGCCACCTCATGGTGGAGGGTGGAAAGTTTTTCGGTCAGGGATGGGCTCGCGGCCTATCAGCTTGTTGGTGGGGTAACGGCCTACCAAGGCGATTACGGGTAGCCGGCCTGAGAGGGCGACCGGCCACACTGGGACTGAGACACGGCCCAGACTCCTGCGGGAGGCAGCAGTGGGGAATATTGCGCAATGGGCGAAAGCCTGACGCAGCGACGCCGCGTGGGGGATGACGGCCTTCGGGTTGTAAACCTCTTTTACCACCAACGCAGGCTTCCAGTTCTCTGGAGGTTGACGGTAGGTGGGGAATAAGGACCGGCTAACTACGTGCCAGCAGCCGCGGTAATACGTAGGGTCCGAGCGTTGTCCGGAATTATTGGGCGTAAAGAGCTCGTAGGCGGCGTGTCGCGTCTGCTGTGAAAGACCGGGGCTTAACTCCGGTTCTGCAGTGGATACGGGCATGCTAGAGGTAGGTAGGGGAGACTGGAATTCCTGGTGTAGCGGTGAAATGCGCAGATATCAGGAGGAACACCGGTGGCGAAGGCGGGTCTCTGGGCCTTACCTGACGCTGAGGAGCGAAAGCATGGGGAGCGAACAGGATTAGATACCCTGGTAGTCCATGCCGTAAACGTTGGGCGCTAGGTGTGGGGACTTTCCACGGTTTCCGCGCCGTAGCTAACGCATTAAGCGCCCCGCCTGGGGAGTACGGCCGCAAGGCTAAAACTCAAAGGAATTGACGGGGGCCCGCACAAGCGGCGGAGCATGTTGCTTAATTCGACGCAACGCGAAGAACCTTACCAAGGTTTGACATCACCCGTGGACTCGCAGAGATGTGAGGTCATTTAGTTGGCGGGTGACAGGTGGTGCATGGCTGTCGTCAGCTCGTGTCGTGAGATGTTGGGTTAAGTCCCGCAACGAGCGCAACCCTTGTTCCATGTTGCCAGCACGTAATGGTGGGGACTCATGGGAGACTGCCGGGGTCAACTCGGAGGAAGGTGGGGATGACGTCAAGTCATCATGCCCCTTATGTCTTGGGCTGCAAACATGCTACAATGGCCGGTACAATGGGCGTGCGATACCGTAAGGTGGAGCGAATCCCTAAAAGCCGGTCTCAGTTCGGATTGGGGTCTGCAACTCGACCCCATGAAGGTGGAGTCGCTAGTAATCGCGGATCAGCAACGCCGCGGTGAATACGTTCCCGGGCCTTGTACACACCGCCCGTCACGTCATGAAAGTCGGCAACACCCGAAACTTGCGGCCTAACCCCTTGTGGGAGGGAGTGAGTGAAGGTGGGGCTGGCGATTGGGACGAAGTCGTAACAAGGTAGCCGTACCGGAAGGTGCGGCTGGATCACCTCCTTTCTAAGGAGTCTTTACAGGTCGGCATTACTTCTACAGCCGGCCGGACTCGAAAGTGGACCTGGTGCTGCGTGCAGTATCCAGGATGGCTCAAAGACAAATCGGACTTGACCTCGGGCGACTAGAAGCGTCCGGGGGCGCGCTGTTGGGTGTCTGAGGAAGCAACCTCCGGCTGGGGCCTTTTCGGTTCTGGTCGGGTGTTGGTTCCCGCGGACCGCCTCTGAGAACTCTCAGTTGTCGTCAGGACGAGGATCCTGGTGGTGTGAGTGGTGTCGGGGTGTGCGGTTGGTGTTTTGATTTGTGAATAGTGTGCGCGAGCATCTTATTATCTGTAGTGGCCAAGTGATAGTGGCACACGGTGGATGCCTTGGCACCAGGCGCCGATGAAGGACGTGGGAGGCCGCGATAGGCCACGGGGAGCTGTCAACCGAGCTGTGATCCGTGGGTGTCCGAATGGGGAAACCTAGCCCGAGTTGTGTCGGGTTGCCGCCACCTGAATGTATAGGGTGGTTGGTGGTGACGCGGGGAAGTGAAACATCTCAGTACCCGCAGGAAGAGTAAACAACAGTGATTCTCCTAGTAGTGGTGAGCGAACGGGGAAGAGGCTAAACCGCAGGCGTGTGATAGACGGCAGTCGTTGCGTGTGCGGGGTTGTGGGATGCGTCTGTCTGGGTCTGCCGACTCAGAGCGCTGAGTGGTTCTTGTAGCTGAAACCGTTGGGAAGCGGTACCGGAGTGGGTGAGAGTCCCGTAGGTGTAGGAAGAACCTAGGTGTTGGACGTATTCCCGAGTAGCGCGGAGCCCGTGAAAGTCCGTGTGAATCTGGCAGGACCACCTGCTAAGCCAAAATACGTCCTGGTGACCGATAGTGCACTAGTACCGTGAGGGAAAGGTGAAAAGTGCCCCGGTGAGGGGTCGTGAAATAGTACCTGAAACCGTGTGCTGTCAAGCCGTCAGAGCTGAAGCTTGTCTTTGGTGATGGCGTGCCTTTTGAAGAATGAGCCTGCGAGTCATGGTGTGTGGCGAGGTTAACCCGGGTGGGGTAGCCGTAGGGAAACCGAGTCTGAATAGGGCGTTGGAGTCGCATGCTGTGGACCCGAAGCGGAGTGATCTACCCATGTCCAGGGTGAAGCGGGGGTAAGACCTCGTGGAGGCCCGAACCCACCAGGGTTGAAAACCTGGGGGATGAGGTGTGGGTAGGGGTGAAAGGCCAATCAAACTCCGTGATAGCTGGTTCTCCCCGAAATGCATTTAGGTGCAGCGTCGCGTGTTTCTTGCTGGAGGTAGAGCTACTGTTTGGCTGATGGGCCCGACAAGGTTACTGACGTCAGACAAACTCCGAATGCCGGTCAAGTGAAGCGCGGCAGTGAGACTGCGGGGGATAAGCTTCGTAGTCGAGAGGGAAACAGCCCAGATCATCAGCTAAGGCCCCTAAGCGTGTGCTAAGTGGGAAAGGTTGTGGAGTTGCTGAGACAACCAGGAGGTTGGCTTAGAAGCAGCCATCCTTTAAAGAGTGCGTAATAGCTCACTGGTCAAGTGGTTCTGCGCCGATAATGTAGCGGGGCTAAAGCACACCGCCGAAGCTGTGAAGCTCAGGACTAGATTCCTGGGTTGGTAGGGGAGCGTCGTGCGTCCGGTGAAGCTGCCGAGTGATCGTGTGGTGGAGGGCGTGCGAGTGAGAATGCAGGCATGAGTAGCGATAGCAACGTGAGAAACGTTGCCGCCGATTGACTAAGGGTTCCTGGGGCAGGTTAATCCGCCCAGGGTGAGTCTGGACCTAAGGCGAGGCCGACAGGCGTAGTCGATGGATAACGGGTTGATATTCCCGTACCCGTGCACGAGCGTCCAGTACTGAATCAGGTGATGCTAACCACGCTGGTTCTTGGTGGTTCCTTCGGGAACTGCCTCTGAGCTGGTCTGGGAACCGAGCTTGTAGTAGGTAAGTGATGGGGTGACGCAGGAGGGTAGCTCTACCCGGCGGTGGTTGTCCGGGGGTAAGCGTGTAGGCTGAGAGGTTGGCAAATCCGCCTCTTATATGAGCTGAGACGTGATGCCGAGCCGTTTTTGGTGAAGTGAGTGATCCCATGCTGTCGAGAAAAGCCTCTAGCGAGTTCGTGTGTGGCCAGTACCCTAAACCGACGCAGGTGGTCAGGTAGAGAATACCGAGGCGTTCGGGTGAACCATGGTTAAGGAACTCGGCAAATTGTCCCCGTAACTTTGGGAGAAGGGGAGCCCTGTCTGGTGACGGATCTTGCATCCTGAGCTGGGTGGGGTCGCAGATAGCGGGGGGAAGCGACTGTTTATTAAAAACACAGGTCCGTGCGAAGTCGTAAGACGCTGTATACGGACTGACGCCTGCCCGGTGCTGGAACGTTAAGAGGACTGGTTAGTGGGGGTTCGCCCTTGCGAAGCTGGGAATCTAAGCGCCAGTAAACGGCGGTGGTAACTATAACCATCCTAAGGTAGCGAAATTCCTTGTCGGGTAAGTTCCGACCTGCACGAATGGCGTAACGACTTCCCCACTGTCTCAACCATGGGCCCGGTGAAATTGCACTACGAGTAAAGATGCTCGTTTCGCGCAGCAGGACGGAAAGACCCCGGGACCTTCACTATAGCTTGACATTGGTGTTTGGGATGGTTTGTGTAGGATAGGTGGGAGCCGGTGAAGCTGTCACGCTAGTGGCGGTGGAGGCGTTGGTGAAATACCACTCTGACTGTTTCGGGCATCTAACTTTGGACCGTGATCCGGTTCGGGGACAGTGTCTGGTGGGTAGTTTAACTGGGGCGGTTGCCTCCCAAAGAGTAACGGAGGCGCCCAAAGGTTCCCTCAGCCTGGTTGGTAATCAGGTGTTGAGTGTAAGTGCACAAGGGAGCTTGACTGTGAGACGGACGTGTCGAGCAGGAGCGAAAGCTGGGACTAGTGATCCGGCACCGGCGTGTGGAAGCGGTGTCGCTCAACGGCTAAAAGGTACCCCGGGGATAACAGGCTGATCTTCCCCAAGAGTCCATATCGACGGGATGGTTTGGCACCTCGATGTCGGCTCGTCGCATCCTGGGGCTGGAGTTGGTCCCAAGGGTTGGGCTGTTCGCCCATTAAAGCGGCACGCGAGCTGGGTTTAGAACGTCGTGAGACAGTTCGGTCCCTATCCGCTGTGCGCGTTGGAGACTTGAGAAGGGCTGTCCCTAGTACGAGAGGACCGGGACGGACGAACCTCTGGTGTGCCAGTTGTCCTGCCAAGGGCATGGCTGGTTGGCTACGTTCGGGAGGGATAACCGCTGAAAGCATCTAAGCGGGAAGCTTGCTTTGAGATGAGGTCTCCTGCCTCCTTGAGGGGGTAAGGCTCCCTATAGACGATGGGGTTGATAGGCCGGGTGTGGAAGCCTTGTGAGGGGTGGAGCTGACCGGTACTAATAGGCCGAGGGCTTGTCCGCTGCAGATAATTGGATGTTCGCGCACACTTTTCACGGAGCTTGCTGCTCGCTGTGATTCCTTGCTCCTTTGTGGGGGTCGGTGGAGTCGGGTGGGTGGTGTGTGGTTTCCGTGGTGGTTATTGCTGGAGGGTCACACCCGGTCTCTTTCCGAACCCGGTCGTTAAGTCTCTTTGCGCTGATGGTACTGCCCTGTGGTGGGGTGGGAGAGTAGGTCGCTGCCACGGTTTTTTGTGAGAGGGGGGTCGCCTGTTGGGGCGGCCCCTCTTTTTTTGTGTGGGGGTGGGGTTGCCGGGGAGGCTTCCTCACCCCCTTTTTTTTTGTGGGGTTGTTTGTGCGTTTGTGAATGTGGGGGTGGGTGGGGGTGTGGGTCCTTGGGTGGGCCCCCTGTGTTCCAGTGAACCGGGTGCGGGGGTGGGGGTGCCAGGGCCTCTTGCAGGCTGTGGACAAAAGGCCCCGCTCCCGGGTGCGGGAGCGGGGCCTGGTGGTTCCGGGGATCCGGTCGGAGACGTCAGTCGGGCAGCACCGCACTCGACACCGGCTCGATCTGGCCCCGCATGTCCGCGGCCTCGATCTCCTCCCGGGTGATCCCGAGGATGAACGCGATCGTGTCCAGGTAGGGCACACTCACCGAGGTGTCGGCCTGCTGCCGCACGACCGGCTTGGCGTTGAACGCCACGCCCAGCCCCGCCGCCTGCAGCATGTCCAGGTCGTTCGCGCCGTCGCCCACGGCCACGGTCTGCTCCAGCGGCACACCGGCCTCCGCGGCGAACCGCTCCAGGGTGGTCGCCTTGCCCTTGCGGTCGATGATCGGCCCCACCAGTTCGCCGGTGAGCTTGCCGTCGACGATCTCCAGGGTGTTCGCGGCGGCGTAGTCCAACCCGAGGCGCTCCACGAGCACGTCCGTGAACTGGGTGAAGCCGCCGCTGACGATCCCGCACTCGTAGCCCAGGCGCTTCAGGGTGCGCACCAGCGTCCTGGCGCCCGGTGTCAGCTGGATCTCCTCGCACACCTTGGGAATGGCGGAGGCGTCCAGGCCCCTCAGCAGCATCACCCGGCGGCGCAGCGACTCCTCGAAGTCCAGCTCGCCGCGCATGGCCTCCTCGGTGACCCGGGCGACCTCGTCCGCGCATCCGGCGTGCGCGGCCAGCAGCTCGATGACCTCGCCCTGGATCAGCGTGGAGTCCACGTCCATGACGATGAGGTGCTTGGCCCGCCGGTGCAGGCCGCTGGGCTGCACGGCCACGTCCACCCCCTGGGTGGACCCCTCCATGGCGAGTTCGGCGCGCAGCTGGTCGGCGTCACCGCCGGAGATCTCCATCTCCACGGAGGTCACCGGGAAGCTGGACAGCCGCTCGATCCGGTCGATGTTCGCGCCCGCGCGCGCGACGCACGAGGTGAGGGCGCCCAGGGCGCCGGGACGCAGCGGGTCGGCCAGGACGGTCACGTGCAGCCGGTCGTGGACGACCGCCTTCACACGGCCGTTGTCCTTCCCGCCGCTCTTGCCGTAGCCGACCTCCATGTCGAGGTCGATGGCGGTCTTGTCGAGCGCGTTGCGGACCTCCTCGAAGACCCGCGAGGGACTCACACCGGGAGCCACCCGCTCGTCCACCTCCAGGACCGCGCCCAGCACGAGGCGGCCCGCGAGGACCACCTGTTCCAGGTCGGCGATGGTCACCGGAAAGACGGAGAGGGTGCTCAGCAGACGGGCACTGATGCCCGGACGGTCGTGGCCGGTCACCGTCACCAACAGCGTGGATTTCTCATTCATGGCGGTGTCCACGGTACTCGGCCGTCCCGGAGGGGCGTCGCGCAGGGCCGACCCTTTTCCCAGCTAGTTCACTATGTGGACAGCTGTAGGCGCGACGTGCGTCACCTGTCCTTCCGACTCTTTTTCTTTCGCTTGGGGCCCTTGGCCTTGACGTCCACCCCGCCCAGCATGCAGGTTCCCGTCAGACGGACGACCGGGGCGTTCGGGTCGGTGACCTGGTCCGTTCCGTGCAGATCGGCGCCGCCCAGGATCCCGGACGTGTTGTTGATCACCCTGACCCCGTGGGGCACGACGATGTCCACGCCGCCCATGATCACCGCGACCTGGACGGTCACCTCGTGCTGGCTGAGCACAGCCTCGCGCAGGTCCAGTTCCACCCCGCCGCACAGCACGGACACGTTCGTGCGCGGCTCGACCAGCCAGCGGCCCTTGCGCTCGCAGCCGCCGAACACCGCGACCAGGTTCTCCGAACCCTTGCTCTGTCCGGCCAGGTCGCGCGCCTCGCTGCCCAGGATCTCCATGCCGCTGGGCGCGTCGGAACGCCGCTCCATCGACGCGTAGTCGTACCCGTGGCCGGGTGCGGGCAGGTCCTCCACGATGGGGCCGAGCTCGCCCATGGTCTTGGCCTTGTAGAGGGTGTCCAGCCGCTCCTCGTGCTCGACTGGTGTCAGCCGCCCCTCGGCCAGGGCCTCGCGCAGCCGCTCGGCAACCTTGTCCCGGTCCGCGTCGGAGGCTCGGATGTGCTCGGGCTGCATGATGACGGGTCTCCTCGTTCCTTCCGTGGGGCCGGGGATCCGGCCGACCACACAACCAGTATCGGTATTCTCCGCCTCCACGGGATCAGGTAACGCCCCTGGCCCGACCCCGAGAATTCCGCTCCCCGTCCCAGGGTGTTCCCGCCCCCCTCCAGAGTGGCCCGCGATCCCACGCGGAACAACCCCCGCCCCGCCCCCGCTCAACGCCTCCGCGTCCGGCCGGACCGACGTCCGGCCGGACGCGTGCCGGGGCCGGGCACGGGACCGCGGGGTGGTGCGCACCGCAGGGCCGCGGTGGCGGGGACCCCAGGACGGTTCCGGGGCCCGCACCATGGAGGGCGCCCCGCCGCCCTCCCTAGCGTGGCCGCATGACTCCCGACCCACGCGCCCGCCCGCATCCGGACCCCCGCCCGGGGCCACGCGGCGGACACCGCGTCCTCAGCGTCCTGGGGGCCGCCGCGCTGCTGCTCCTGCACGCGGCCCCCGCCTCCGCCGAACCCCTGCGGACCCCGGCCCCCGCCGCGGTCGACGCCCTCGTGGAGGAGTACCGGGAGGCCACCGGCCTTCCCGGCGCGGCGGTGGTCCTGACCCACGGCACGCAGGTCGTCCACGCGGAGGGGTACGGCACCACCCCCGGCGGGGAGCCCGTCACCGAGCACACACCCATGGCCGTGGCCTCGGTGAGCAAGTCCTTCACCGCGCTGGCGGTCCTCCAGCTGGCCGAGGCGGGAGAGCTCGGCCTGGACGACCCGGTGCGGGAGCACCTGCCCGAGTTCACGACGGCCGACCCCCGCGCGGCGCGGATCACCGTCCGCCAGCTGCTCGACCAGACCTCCGGCATGTCCGACTCCGAGTTCGCCTCCTACAGCCGGGGCCGGAGCACCCTCACACTGCGCCAGTCCGTCGAGGACCTGCGCGACGCGGGTCTGGCCGCCGAACCCGGTACGCGGTGGGAGTACCACAACCCCAACTTCCAGGTCGCCGCCCGCCTGGTCGAGGTGGTCGGCGGACGGTCCTTCGCCGACCACCTGGACGAGCGGGTCCTCTCGCCGCTGGGGATGGACGACACCACCACCGTCGACACCGACCTCGACCTTCCGCCCAGCGCGCGCGGCCACATCAGCGTGCTCGGCCTCCCGTTCCCGGCGGACGAACCCCCCGGGTTCGGCAACGGCTCGGGCGGCGTCCTCAGCACCGCCGCGGACATGGGCGCGTGGCTCGTCGCCCACAGCAACGGCGGTCGGGGCCCCGGCGGGGAGCGGATCCTGTCCGAGGAGGGGATCGAGGCCCTGCACACCCCCTCACCGGTCTCCGGGGGCTCCTACGCCCTGGGGTGGTCTTTGGACCAGACCCGTTCGGGGGCGCCGGTGGTCGAGCACAGCGGCAACCTGCTCACCGCCACCGCGCACCAGGCGCTGCTGCCCGAGAGCGGTCACGGTGTGGCGGTCATGGCCAACAGCGGGTCGGCGGGCAGCGGAGCCTCCGCCCTGGCCGCCGCGCTCGTGGAGCTGATCGACTCCGGGCGGGCGCCCGCTACGCCGACGGGCACGGTGGTGCTGGTCTCGGACGCCGTCCTGCTCGCCCTGGGCACCGCCGCCGTACCGCTCGCCTGGCGCGGCGTCCGGCGCGCGGGTGACTGGGCCCGTGCGCGCGGGGGACGCCCGTGGTGGGCCGCGGCGGCGCGCCTGCTGCCCTACGCCGCGCCGCCGCTGCTTCTGGCGGTCCTGCACGAGGTGGTCGGGTGGCTCTACCGGGGCAGGGACGTGGCGTGGTTCCAGGTGCCCTACCTCTTCACGTCCTTCTGGGTGGCCCTTGTCATACTCGCTCTGGCCTGCTCGGCGGTCGCCTCGGTCCGCGTCGTCCGTCTGGTGTCGGTGCGCCGTGGGACAGGCGGTGCCGGCGGGACAGCGGAGCGCGCGTCGGGCTGAGCGGCGGGGGCCGCCCGGTCGCCCGGGGACGGGCACGGCCGTCCCCGGCTTCCCGTCCGTTCCCGGACCGGGGCCCGGTGCCCGCGTCCCGGCCGCTCCCGGGTCCGCTCAGCGCCCCGGCACGCCCCGGTCGGACGGGTCGATCGCCCCGTGCGCGGCCACCAGGGCCCTGCGCACCGCCGCGTCGAGCCTGCGCAGCCCCTCGGAGCGGGCCGTGGCCTGGTGGGCGGTCAGTCCCCGTCCCGACGACGGCTCGGCCAGCTCCACCACCCCGGCCAGCCGGGCCGCCTGCTCCGCCACCCGGTGCGCCCGGGGCGGGTACCCGCGCGCCAGAGAGGGCGGGCCGCCGTCCAGGTCGCCCAGCCGACGGTGCACGTCCGGTGCGAACGGGGCGACGTCGTCCACGCCCTCCATGGCCTGGACGGCCTCGATGAGGGCGAGCTTCAGCGCCTGTTCCGCCTCGGCCAGGCCGGGTACCTGCGGCAGCGCGTCGTTCGCCGGATACGGTGTCCACGAAACGCCCACATAGGATGAACCACGCCGGTCGGCGGAGGGCACCAGGCCCACCTGCCGGTCGGCGAGCCGCACCAGCACCCCCTCCCGCGCCTCGACGGCGGCCTGGTTGAGTTCCTTGGGGCCCACGAGCCCGAGGGGATCGCCCCAGGTGGGCAGGGCCAACCGGAAGGCGGACAGCCCCAGGCCGCGCAGCCGTGTCAGTGCGGCCCGCAGCGGTACGCCGCTGTCGAAGGGCAGGTCCACTGCCGGTACTGTCCCGATCAGGTTGGGACCACCGCGCCGCTCGACGGCGTCGACGGCCTCGTCGAGGCCGACGTGTCCGGCCAGCCAGGCGTTGCCCCAGGCGACGAGTGGTGCGGACGAGAGATGCATTGCTTCAGGGTAGGGCGGCCCGTGCACCGGCGTGGGACGTGACGTGAGGGAGGACGATGGACGGGCGTGTTCTGGGCCTGAGCGGGGTCACGGTGCGGAGGGGCGACGCCCATCTGCTGGACGGGGTGGACTGGACGGTCCTGGAGGGCGAGCGCTGGGTGGTCCTGGGCCCCAACGGTGCGGGCAAGACCACGCTGCTCAACGTGGCCTACAGCCAGACGCATCCGACCGCGGGCGAGGTGGAGATCCTCGGTGAGCGGCTGGGCCGGGTGGACGTGTTCGAGCTGCGTCCGCTCATCGGCTACGCGGGCGCCTCGGTGGCGTCGCGGATCGAGGAGGGCACCGAGGTCCTCGACATCGTGCTGAGCGCCGCCTACGGCTACGTGGGCCGCTTCCGCGAGGAGTACGGGAACCCGGACTACGGCCGGGCCCGCGCCCTGCTGGGCCACTGGGGCGTCGCCGACCTGGCCGACCGCCGGTTCCACACCCTCTCCGAGGGCGAGCGCAAGCGCGTGCTCATCGCCCGCGCGCTGATGTCCGACCCGGAGCTGCTGCTCCTGGACGAGCCCGCCGCCGGGCTGGACCTGGGCGGCCGTGAGGACCTGGTGCGCCGTCTGGGGAGCCTGGCCCGCAACGAGGCCGCGCCCGCGCTGGTGGTGGTGTCCCACCACGTGGAGGAGATCCCCGCCGGGACCACGCACGCCCTGCTGCTGCGCGGGGGCTCGGTGGTGCAGGCCGGTCCGATCGACGGGGTCCTGACCGCGGACCACCTGTCGGAGACCTTCGGGCTCGCGCTGAAGGTGGAGAGGGACGGCGAGCGCTGGAGCGCCCGGGCCGTCTGAGGGTCCGGGACGCCGGGGGCTGGCGGTACGGGTGCGCCGGAGTCCGTCCGGGCGGATGCCCCGCCCCGGGGTCCGGGCGTGCGGACACCCGGCCGTCCGGGCAGGTGTTCCGTCCGTACGCATGAGCCTCCGACGTCAGAATCCCTCTTATTGGATTGCATTAACGGAGCAAATGTATTGACCATAAACAGTGTTTCTGTCCGGATGTGGTCGCCCCGGCACATATGGGGTAGCGTCAGCGGACGGTGAGCGGATCGCTTCATTTCGGCGCGCTTTATGATCTTCGGGTGGGCGGGGCCGCCGGGTGCGGTCCGTGCCCGCCTGTCACCCCCGTCTGGAGATCCGGAGCTGCCCAGATGCCGATACCGAATGACGTCCTCCGTCCGGAAACCGGGGCGGCCCCATGACCATGATCATCATCGTGGCGCTTTTCGTCGCGGTTCTTCTGCTCGTCTTCTGGCGGAGCGTGCGTATCGTTCCGCACTCGATGGAGGACGTCGTCGAGCGTTTCGGTAAGTTCCACCGGACGTTGAGCTCGGGTTTCAACATCGTCGTCCCCGGTGTGGACCACGTGCGCGAACGCATCGACCGCCGCGTCCAGGTCGTGAGCTTCCCACCGCAGTCGGCCATCACGGAGGACAACCTCGCGGTCGAGGTCGACTCGGCGGTCTACATCAGGGTCGTGGACGCCTACCGGGCCACCTACGAGGTGGCCAACTTCATCCAGGCCGTCGAGCAGCTGACCCTGGCCACGCTGCGCAACGTCATCGGCGGCATGAACCTGGAGGGGACGCTCACCTCCCGGGACGCGATCAACCGCGAGCTGAAGGCCGTGCTGGACGAGGCCACCAGCGACTGGGGCATCGAGATCAGCCGCATCGAGCTCAAGGGCATCGAGCCGCCGTCCTCCGTGCAGGAGGCGATGGAGATGCAGATGCGCGCCGACCGCGAGAAGCGCGCCCAGTTGCTCAGCGCCGAGGGCGAGAAGCAGTCCGCGGTCCTGCGCGCCGAGGGTGAGCGCTCGGCCGCGGTGCTGCGGGCCAGGGGCGCGGCCGAGGCACAGGCGCTCACCTCCAAGGCCGACGCCGAGGCCCAGACCACCCGGGCCCGCGGTGAGGCCGACGCCATCCACATGGTGTTCAAGGCCCTGCACACCAGCCGGGTCGATCCGGACGTGCTGGCCTACCACTACCTCCAGAAGCTCCCGGAGATCGCCCGGGGCGACGCCAACAAGGTGTGGGTCGTCCCGGCCGAGATGGGCCAGGCCCTCAAGGGGGTCAGCGCCGCGTTCGACCGGCTGCGCGACGACGTGGTCCGGGCCCCCTGACCCGGCTCCGCCGCCCGGCCGTCCGGGTGCGCGTCCCGCGCGGCGGGGCCCGCCCCGCGAACCGGTTCCGCGGCGTCGGACCGGCCGGCTGAGGGTCGGACCGCCAGGGCCCGAGCCCGGTCCAGTACCGGGCTCGGGCCCTCCGCGTATCCCGGCATGATCATCCGATGACCTGCTCTCGTAGTCTGTTGTCGTCCTCGACCGTCGGGGGCGGACAGGGAGAGCTGGGCGGATGGAACTCTGGGAGGCGGCGGTCATCCTTCTCGCCGGTGTGGCGGCCGGCGGGATCAACGCCATCGCGGGGTCGGGGACCCTGTTCACCTTCCCCGTGATCCTGGCGCTCGGCTACCCGCCGATCACCGCGACCGTCTCCAACAGCATCGGCCTGGCCCCCGGGACGCTGAGCGGCACCATCGCCTACCGCCGGGAGCTGGCGGGCCAGCGCGCCCGCATCCTCCGGCTGGGCAGCATGTCCTTCCTCGGAGCGGTGACCGGCGCCCTGCTGCTGATCTACCTGCCTCCGGGCGTGTTCGAGGCCGTGGTGCCGTTCATGATCGGACTCGCCTGCGTGCTGATCGTCCTCCAGCCGCGGATCACCCGGTGGGTCCGCTCGCGCAGGCCCGCCCACAGGGACGGCGGCCCTCTGCTGCCCCTGGGCGCCTACGCGACCGGCGCCTACGGCGGCTACTTCGCCGCCGCCCAGGGGATCATCCTCATGAGCATCCTGGGCACCGCCCTGGACGAGGAGATCCAGCGGCTCAACGCCCTGAAGAACATGCTCGCGACCATCGTCAACACCACGGCCTCGGTGTTCTACATCGTCCTGGCCGAGCCCGCCTGGCCGGTGGTCGGCCTCATCGCCTGCGGGACCATCATCGGCGGGTACCTGGGCGGAAGGTTCGGGCGCAAGCTCAGCCCGGCCGCCCTGCGGGTGTGCCTGGTCCTGGTGGGGCTGTCCGCCGCGGTCCAGATCATCATGGGCCGGGTCTGACCCCGCCCCGCCGAGCCCTCGCACGGACCCGCGGCGCCCCGCGAGAGGGCTTCGGGTCGTGCCCCGCCGGGGTCAGGTCCGGAAGTACCCGCGGCGGTCGGCGTCGTCCACCAGGGCGGTCGCGTAGGCGCCCAGCGCCTCCGACCCCTCCTGGATCAGCTTGACCTTCTCCATCACCTGCGCCCGGGTGATCCCGAAGCGCACCCACGTGCCGCCCTCGTTGTGCCAGTTGGCGAGCATGGGCGAGAGCCGGTCGACCGCGCGGGCGAACCGCGCCTCGGCGGTGGCGCGCGCCTCGAACTCCTCCCACAGCTCGCGGGCCCGCTCGGCCTGGTCCTCGGGCAGGAGGGGGAAGATGCGGTCGGCCGCGGCCCGCTCGCGCTCCGCCTGGGTCCGGGAGTTGACGGTGTCGAAGAGGAAGGTGTCCCCGGCGTCGATCTCGACGATGTCGTGGAGGACCAGCATCTCGACGACGCGGTCGATGTCGGTGCCCTCGGGCGCGTACTCGGCGAAGGTGCGGGCTGACAGGGCCAGGTGCCAGGAGTGCTCGGCCGAGTTCTCGCGCCGGGAGCCGTCCACCAGGAGGGACTGCCGCAGGATGCGCTTGAGTTTGTCGACTTCCAGAAGGAAGCGGAGTTGCGCGTTCAACCGCTCGTTGTCGACCCCGCTGGCAAAGACCGGTGCCGGTTCCGTCACGTGGTTCGCCCTCCTGAAGGATGAGTCGAAACGGTCAGGTGGGCCGCTCCGTGCGGCCGCCACTGGATGATCCCATGGAACGCGCACCAGCTGTCGCGGCGGCGTCCGTTGAGGGGACGCCGGAGGAGGTGCCAGGGTGCACCCGGTGAACGGGGGGTTTCGCACCGGACCGGAAAGCGGACGAAGCGCCCGGCGGGTCCGCCGGAGCCCCTACTCGGCCGTCCGGACCTGGTCGGAAGAGCTGAGGTGCTGGTGGAACCACTCGGTCAGCGCCCGGTCGGTGAGGACTCCGGCCGGGGTGAGCGGGCCGGGTCGCAGGCCCGGCTCCGGACCGATGGCGTGGGCCAGCTCGGGGACCACGATGTGACGGAGCGCATGTTCGGGTGCGTGGGCCGCCACGGCGTCGTGCAGTGACCGGCCGTGCTCGGGGGGCACGACCTCGTCCCGGCCCCCGCTGACGACGAGCAGGGGGACGCGGTCGCGGGACACCTCCTCGGCGCGGTCGCAGAAGTCCAGCCAGTCGCGGGTGCTCAGGGCCTGCTCGGTCCACTCGTAGGCCGTGCCGGTGCGCCGCTCGCGCGCGGCGATGACCAGGGCGGGGTCCACGACCGGGTTGACGACGGCGGCGGCGCCGACGGGCAGGCGCCCCTCGGCCAGGGTGAGCAGGACGGCCGCGGCTCCGGCGCCCACGCCGACCAGCCCGACGGGCGCGTCGGTGACGGGGAAGGCGGCGCGCAGGTCGGCGGTGACGCGGTGGAGCTCGGCGGCGGCCTCCTCCACCACCGGGCCGAACAGTTCGACGAGGTAGTCGCGCTCGCCGCGCCGGTTGATCTCGGCGACGCCGCCCTCGGGGAGCCGGGCCCCGAACAGGGGCAGGCCCAGGTAGACCCGCCAGGCCGGGAGCGGGGCCATGGGCACGGTGCCGGCCAGGGCGGCCTCGGCCCGGGGAGGCTCGAAGGCGTGCAGGCCCAGTACGAGCGGGGCCGGGACGTCACCGCTGGCGGGCGGGAGGGCCAGGAAGGGCACTCCGGCGGCCGTTCCGGTGACGGGCCGGGAGAGGGTGCCGGCGTCGGCTACCACGGATGGTCGCCTCCGTTGCGTTGGGAGAAGTGGGACAGGTAACTGCTGACCAGGTGCTTGGCCTCGCGGACGAGCGCGGGGTCGCCCTCGGGGTCGTCGCGGAAGGCGAGCTTGAGCACGGCGTCCGCGGCCTCGACGGCGACGTCGATGGCCCGGTCGAGTTCCTCATTGTCGGGGATGCCTGTGACAGAGACGATGATCCTGCGCAGGCGGATGGAGATGACGCGGTTGTTGTCGGCGCCTCCGTTGAGGAGGCGTGCGTCGACGATGTCACCGAAGTGCAGGCTGCGAAAGCCTGGCACGTGGCGGTGCATGTCGATGTACTCGTCGACCACCGCGTCCACGGCCAGGGTCCAGTGGCTGAAGGAGGCGTCGGCGAGGCGCTCGGTGACGCGCGTGCCGAACTGGTCGAGGAAGCGCAGGCCCAGGGCCTGGGTGATGGCCTTCTTGTCCGGGAAGAACTGGTAGACGGAGCCGATGGCGACCCCGGCGCGTTCGGCGATCCTGGTCGTGGAGAGGTTGTCGTAGCCGACCTCGTCGAGGAGTTCGGCGCAGCAGTCGAGCATGCGCTGGACCCTGAGCATGCTGCGCTGCTGGGCGGGCAGCCTCCGCAGCGGCGCCTGCGCGAAGGCGAGTTCGTCGTGGGCGACGCTGGCTCGTCCACGGTCCTCGCGTGACGCGTGGTCGCTCCCCGTGCTGCCTGGGGAGCGTCGTGACCGCGGGGGCGTTGAGCTTCGGGAGTTTGTCGTCACAGCTCCTATGATGCCTTTCCGGAATCACCTGGTTCCGGGGAAATTCCAGTTTCGTTCCACCGCCCCTCCCGGAGCGGGGCCAGCGGCCCGGAGCGGGGGGAGCCCCGGCCCGGGCCTCCCGGACGTTGCGTGCGCGGAGTGCGCCCCACGTTTGGATAGCGCTTTCCTGCTCGGCTCTGGCATGGTTGGATCAGGGCCGACGCAGCGTACACACCCTCCTGGAGGCTGAGAGCCATGACCACCGCCCCGGACACCACACCGGAGGAACTCGACGCCGTGATGGAACGGGCCGCCGCGGCGGCGCCGCTCCTGGCCGCGCTCACCCCGGGCGAGCGCGCCGGACTGCTGCGCGCCGTCGCCGACGCCTTGGACGGCGCCGCCGACGAGCTCGTGCCGATCGCGATGGAGGAGGCGCACTACCCCGAGGCGCGCTGCCGGGGGGAGCTGGGCCGCACCACCTTCCAGCTGCGCCTGTTCGCCGAGACCCTGGAGGAGGGCTCCTACCTGGAGGCCGCCGTGGACCCGGCGGACCCCGACTGGGGCACCCCGCGCCCGGACGTGCGCCGCCTGCTGGTCCCGCTGGGGCCGGTGGTGGTGTTCGGGGCGAGCAACTTCCCGTTCGCGTTCGCCACGGCCGGAGGGGACAGCGCCTCCGCCCTGGCCGCCGGGTGCCCCGTGGTCGTCAAGGCCCACCCCGGGCACCTCCGGCTCGCCCGGCGCACCGCGGAGATCGTGGTCGCGGCGCTCGACGGCGCCGGGGCGCCCGAGGGCGGTTTCGCCCTGGTCGAGGGAGTGGAGACGGGCAAACGCGCGGTCACCCACCCGCTCACCCGGGCCGTGGGCTTCACCGGGTCCATCCCCGGCGGGCGGGCCCTGTTCGACCTGGCGGTCTCGCGACCGGACCCGATCCCCTTCTACGGGGAGCTCGGCAGCGTGAACCCGGTGTTCGTCACCCGCGCGGCCGCCGCCGCGCGCGGCGACGAGATCCTGGGCGGGTACGCGGACTCGGCCACCATGGGCTCGGGCCAGTTCTGCACCAAGCCCGGCGTGCTGTTCGTGCCGGAGGAGACCAAGCTCGACGCCCTCGTCGCCGACTTCGGCGGGCGCGCCGCAGCCCCGCTGCTCAACGAGCGGGTCTCCGAGGGCTTCGTGCGCGGGCTGGACGCCCTGAGCGCCCACCCGGCCACCGAGGTGCTGGTCCAGGGCGTGCGCACCGGTGACGACTGGACCCCGTCCCTGCTGCGCACCGACCTGGACTCCCTGTTGGAGAACGCCGAGACCCTCCTGGAGGAGTGCTTCGGCCCGGCGACGCTCGTGGTCACCTACCCCGACGAGCGGCGGCTGCTGGAGGCGGCCGGGGTGTTCGGCGGCCAGCTCACCGTGACCGTGCACGGCGAGGAGGACGACGAGATCGCGCCCGCGCTGCTGGCGCTGGGCGCGTCCCTGGCCGGACGGGTGCTCTGGAACAGCTGGCCGACCGGGGTGGCGGTCACCCACGCCATGACCCACGGCGGCCCCTACCCGGCCACCACCGCGCCGCTGCACACGTCGGTGGGCACCACGGCGGTCCGGCGCTTCCTGCGCCCGGTCACCTACCAGTCGGTGCCGCAGTCGCTGCTGCCCCGGGAGCTGCGCGACGACAACCCGCTGGGTGTGCCGCGCCGCGTGAACGGCGCCGCGCCCTCCGCCTGACCGCCTGCCGGGCGCGTCTGCCGACGCGCCCGGCGGGTGCCCGTGCCCGGTGGGCGCGCCGTCGGTGGACCGACCGCGGACGTGCCGGGTGCGGCTTCGGGGGTTCGTGTTCGGCGAGGGCCGGTCTCCTGGGTCGGCACAGGGGCGGAGCAGTACACCGAGGGCACGTGCCGGGTCGCCTTCCGGAGCGGGCGGCGCGTCGTACGCGGAGTCGCGAGGGGCGCGGTGGGCGGGTCCTAGGAGTGCCGTCCTCCGGCCGCGTAGTGGTCGTAGGCGTCGCGGAGCGCCTCGGCACAACGCCTGTCCCGAGCCGCCATGGACGGGTGCAGGAACACGAACAGCACGTTGCACAGGAGGGTGAAGAGGAGCCACACGGTGTTCACGGAGAGGCCCTCCGTCGACAGCCACCACACCAGGAATCCCGCCTGCACGCACGACACCGCCGCCCAGATGGCGGACGTGCGGCGGGGGAACCGGATCCCGTACTCCCTCAGCTTTCGTTCGGCCATGATCCGGGCCAGCCAGTTGGTCTCGGGGTCGGGACTCAGCACCCCCTCCTCCACCAGCTTCTCGGCCATCGCCAGCCGGTACGGATCGGTGTTGACCGGCAGGGGGACGTCACGGGAAGAGCGGCGCGTCCCCCGGGCGGTCAGCTCACCGACGAGCGCGGTCGCCCCGACAGCCAGGGCCAGCCCGGCACCGGAGTAGGAGAGGAACCGCGCGGGGGTGTCCGTGAGGTGGGCGGTCGGGATCAGACAGACCAGCCACAGGACGAGGAAGATCGTTCCGCAGACCACGTAGGGGGCGAGGCGCGGCCTGCTTTGCGCGCGGATCAGGTTGCGCGCGCGGAACACGGCGGGGCCCGACGGGGGACGCGGAGACCGCGGCGGGGGCTGGGGGACCACCCCCTCACCGTATCCGGGCCCGCTTCTGACGGACGGCTGTGAACTTGACCGGCAGGGGCTTGGGGCGGCTCCCCGGCACGCGTAACTTGTCGCCATGCACACCCACTCCACGCCTCCCGACGTCGAGGCGCTCATCCGCGACCTGCCCAAGGTGGAACTGCACGTCCACCTGGAGGGGTCGATGCCCGCCGACACCCTGTTCGACCTCGCCCGCAGGCACGGCGTCACCGACGTCCCCGACACCCTGGAGGCGCTCCGGGACTGGTACGTCTTCACCGACTTCCCGCACTTCGTCGAGGTCTACCTCGCCTCGGTCGCGACCCTGCGCGAGGAGCAGGACTTCGCGCTCCTGGCCTCGGCTGTCGCCGAACGCCTGGCCGCGCAGAACGTGCGCTACGCCGAGATGCACGTCAGCCTCTACACCCACCTGATGCGCGGGGTGCCCGCCCGCGTGGTCTTCGACGGCATCGAGGAGGCCCGCCGCGCGGCCGAGAGCCGGCACGGCATCCAGCTGCGGTGGATCCCCGACTTCCCCGCCGACTTCGGCCTGGAGAGCGCGGAGGCCACCGTGGAGGCGGTCCTGCGCGACGCGCCGCCCAGCGTCGTCGGCTTCGGCGTCGGCGGCGTGGAGACCCCGCTGGAGCAGTACGCCGGGGTGTTCGGCAGGGCGCGGGCCGCCGGACTGGCCAGCCTGCCGCACGCCGGTGAGCACGGCGGTCCAGAACGGGTGCGCGAGGCCCTGGACGCGCTCGGCGCCGAGCGCATCGGCCACGGCATCGACTCCATGCGCGACGAGGCGCTGGTCGACCGCCTGGCGGAGGGGCGGATCCCGGTGGACGTCAGCCCCACCTCCAACGTGTGCACCCGCGCCGTGGCCGAGCTGGGCGACCACCCGCTGCCCCGCATGCTGGAGGCCGGTCTGCTGGTCACCCTCAACACCGACGACCCGACCATGTTCGGCACCGACCTGAACGGCGAGTACCGCGCCGCGCACGCCCTGGGCCTGGACGCCGCCGACCTGGTCGGGCTCGCCGCGAACGGCGTGCACGCCTCCTACCTGGGCGCGGCCCGCCGCCACGCGCTGCTGGCCGAGATCGGCGGGGTCGCCGCGCGCCACGGCGTCGACCCGGCGAAGGTCGCGGCGCTGCGCTAGCGTCCTGGCCGGAACCGTCGCCGGTGTGACGTGCGGGTCCGCGAACGGCCGCCGCGGCCCCAGGCGGGCGAGGACGGGTTGCCTGCACGTCCCAGGGGGGAAACGGGGCGTGTCCTGACGAGGGGGACGCACGTCACACGCTTCCGGCGGTCGCGTCCTCCGGGCGGTACGGCGCCGCTGGCGGGGTTCCGCGGGCATTCCCTTTTTTCGTCTTTTCGCCCATAAGGGAATTATCTGTACGCGGGAGGGAAAGCCTGACACGGGGTTTCGGGCGCAAAGGGGTGACTTGGGTGCGAATCTGCGAAGTTGCTTAGTAGGTTCGGTTGTGGGGTTTACCGGGAAAATTTTCTTTTCCTGTGGCAACCTGGAGTAGGTGACCATAAGCGCAGAGTAGTCAATAGAGCACGCTGTGAGCTGCTGTTATGACTTCGTGTAGCGAATCTGTTGCGGACTGTACTTATACTGGGGAAGAGTATTTCCCGAAAACGCCTGCGAGCCTTCGGTGGCTTGCTAACGTTTCGGTCCGTCGGCGGTTCCGCGAACTTTCGAACCGCGACTTCACACATGCGGGTCGCCCCGCCGTCACGCAGTCTTCTCTGCTGGCGGACCCGCACCGCCGTGGACAGCCGGACCCGCGAGACGACGCGGGCACCGGTCCCGTCGCGGACCAGCGTCGCAACGGCGCGATCACCGAGCCGTACCCGTGAAAGGTCACCTCCGCACATGCGCAACACACTCCGTTACTCCTTCGCCACCGTCATGACCGCCGGGCTGGTCGTGGCGCCCGTGGCGGCGGCCTTCGCCGACACCACCACCAGCGGCTCCGGCGGGATCGGCAGCGGGAACCAGATCGTCGTGCCCGTGGACGTCGAAGCCGAGCTGTGCGGCAACTCGATCGCGATCCTCGGCATCTCCAGCGCCACGTGCACCCAGGTCTCGGAGGTCCTCTACGAGGCCAGCGGCCAGGGCGGGGCCTCCACGGACGGCTCCGGCGGTGTGGCCAGCGGCAACCAGATCATCGTTCCCGTGGACGCCGCCATCGACGCCTGCGGCAACGCGGCCGCGGTCGGCGGCATCAGCCAGGCCGAGTGCGTCGAGGTGGTCGAGGTCCTGGAGGAGGAGAGCGCCGACGCGCCCACCACCAGGACCGACGGCTCCGGCGGTGTGGCCAGCGGCAACCAGATCATCGTTCCCGTGGACGCCGCCGTCAACATCTGCGGCAACTCGGTGGCCATCCTGGGCGGCTCCAGCGCCAAGTGCACCACCATCATCAACATCATCCAGGCCTCCCCCGAGAACGAGGGCGCCCCCGACGCCGCCACCAGCGGCGCGGGCGGGATCGGCAGCGGCAACCAGGTCGTGGTCCCGGTGGACGCGGCCGTCGACATCTGCGGCAACGCCGTGTCCGTGCTCGGCCTGGCCGAGGGCTCCTGCATGGAGATCATCTCCGAGGAGGAGCGGCCGGAGGAGCCCGGCGAGGAGAAGCCCGAGGAGCCCGGCCAGCCCGAGGAGGAGAAGCCGGAGGAGGAGAAGCCCGAGGAGCCGGGTGAGGAGAAGCCCGAGGCGCCCCGCGAGGAGGACAAGGGCGAGGACGACTCCAGCACCGGCGAGGAGCCGACCGAGCCCCAGGCCGACGAGCAGCTCCCCGTGACCGGTGGCGCCCTGGCCGGTCTGGTCGCCGCGGGCGTCGCCGCGGTCGGCGCGGGCGGCGCCGGGCTGTACTTCGCCCGCAAGCGCAGGGCCGCCGCCGCGACCGGCGACGACGAGTAGCAGGGGCGGGGGACCCGGGTCCCCCTCTCACACACGCGGGGCCGCCGGTGACCGGCGGCCCCGTCCGCGTGCGGACCGTCGGAGGGGAGCGGTCGGCGGCGCTCGGCCCCGACCGCGGCGGCGGGTCCGGCCAGGCGGGCCGAGGGCCGCGCGGTGCGGGGAGGCGAGGGGCGGTGCGAGGCGGCCGGAGGAGTCTCATAACCTCGAAGACGTGCTCAAAGTCCTGTTCTCGCAACGCATGCTGGCCTTCCACGCGCTGGTGCTGGTGCTGGTGCCCAGCTTCGTCTGGCTGGGCTTCTGGCAGCTGGACCGGGCCGGGCAGCGCGGCGCGGCGGTCGACCTCCAGCAGTCCAACCTCGCCGCCGACCCCGTGCCGGTGGCCGAGCTGACCCGGGTCGGCGAGGACGTCGCCCCCGACGACCGCTGGCGCACCGTCGAGGCCACCGGCACCTGGGACACCGGGCACGAGCTGCTGCTGCGCAACCGCGACGGCTCCGGGGGCGTGGGCTTCCACGTGCTGACCCCGCTGGTCACCGAGGAGGGGACCGCGGTCCTGGTCAACCGCGGATGGGTCGAGCGCGGCGAGACCGCCCTCGACCAGCCGGAGGTGCCGCCCGCGCCCGAGGGCACCGTGGAGGTGGCCGGGCGCCTGCACTACTCCGAGACCGAGGAGAACACCGGGCTGCGCAACCGTGACGACCTGCCCGAGGGGCAGCTGATGATGGTCGACGTGGACCAGATCGCCGCGGACCTGCCCTACCCCGTCTACGGCGGGTACGTCGACCTGACCCGCCAGGACCCGATGCCGGAGGCGGCGCCCGAGCCGGTCGTCCTGCACGAGGAGGACGCGGGGATGAGCGCGTCCTACGCCGTGCAGTGGTGGGTGTTCGCCGTCGTCGCCGTGGGCGGATGGGTCTTCCTCGTCCGCCGTGAGATCCAGGACGTCCGCGAGGCCGGGGCGGGGGAGTCCGGTGAGACCGCGGAGGTCGCAGGGGCTGCTGAGACCGTGGAGTCCGGTGCGACAGCCGATGCCGCGGAGCCTTCCGAGTCCGCCGAGACCACCGAAGCCGTGGAGTCCGCCGAAGCCGTGGAGTCCGGCCGGAGTTCCCCGGGGTCTGAGGGGTCCGGCGAGGACTCCGGTGCGACCGCGGGCACGGGCAGGCCCGGGAGCGCCTAGCCCGGGGACGCGTCCGGTACGACCACGGGGTCCCTGTCTCCGGAACCCGATCGCGAAAGCGCCTGGGCGCCCGGGCCCCGTGCACACCCGCCCTTCTGGGAAGCTGGGCCCCATGAACGACGACGGCTATCCGGATCCCGGGCGCGTGGCGCGCCGCACCGTGGACGCCGAGGAGAGCGCCCGCGCCGGACGCCGGTGGTGGGACGGCGCGGCCGACGCCTACCAGGCCGAGCACGGGGCCTTCCTCGGCGACGCCGAGTTCGTGTGGTGCCCGGAGGGCCTGACCGAGGCCGAGGCGCGCCTGCTCGGCGACCCGGAGGACCTCCCGCGGGCCCGGATCCTGGAGGTGGGCTGCGGCGCGGGCCAGTGCGGGCGGTGGCTGCGCGCCCAGGGGGTGCGCGAGGTGGTCGGGTTCGACCTGTCCTTCCGCCAGCTCCAGCATTCGCGCAGGATCGACGCGGGGACCGGGCACGCGCTCGCGGCCGTGCAGGCCGACGCCCAGCGGCTGCCGTTCGCCGACTCCGCCTTCGACGTGGTGTTCTCCTCCTTCGGGGCCTTCCCGTTCGTGCCCTCGGCCGACGACGCCCTGGCCGAGGCCGCGCGGGTGCTCAGGTCCGGAGGGCGGCTGGTGTTCTCGGTGACCCATCCGGTCCGGTGGAGCTTCCCGGACGACCCCGGAGAGGACGGGTTCACCGTGAACCAGTCCTACTTCGACCGCCGCGCCTACGTGGAGGAGGACGACGGCGGGGACGCGGTCTACGTGGAGCACCACCACACGGTGGGCGACTGGGTGCGCGGGATCGCCCGCGCGGGCCTGGTGCTGCGGGACGTGGTCGAACCGGAGTGGCCCGAGGGGCTCGACCGGGTGTGGGGCGGCTGGGGGCCGGTGCGCGGCCGGATGATCCCCGGCACCGCGATCTTCTCGGCGGTCCGGCCCTGAGCCTCGGAAAGAGCGGGAGGGCGGCGCCCCGGCGCTGCGGTGCCCGGCCCCGGGGTCTGTTTCTCGAACCGGTTTCAGCTTGTGGGGGGCGGGCGTCCACGGGGTTCCGGAGGTGGCGGAGGCGGGTTCGTGGGGAGCGAGCGAGCCCGCCGTAGGCGCCGAGGGTTCCCGCATCGAAGGACGCCCGGACACCAGCGGGACCGCGCCGTAGGCGTCCGTTGGGGGTGGTGGCGGGCGGCGGGTGGGGCGAAGCGAAGCGGAGGTCCAAAGAACACTGCCTAGATCGTTGATGGGAAATTCCTGAAACGCCTGCGCCCATGACGAAGGGCGTCGAGGATCGGTGTGTGACGACCAACCTTGACGCCCTTCTGACAGCACTCTACGTCCATCTGGACGATGACGTGATCCCTTCGGCCAACTCACGCACCGGCCCGGGCCGCCCACCCCTGCTCACCGACGCCGAACTCATCTGCGTCGCCACCGCCCAGGTACTGCTGCGCTGTGACGACGAGCGCCGCTGGCTGCGTCTGGCACCAACCCGGATCGGTCACCTCTTCGGCCGCCTACCGCACCAGTCCGAGTACAACCGGCGCCTGACCCACCTGGCCCCGCTGCTGTTCACCGCCGCGGGCTGGCTGGCCCGCCACACCCCCACCTGGCACGAGAAACTGCGGCTGATGGACGGCACCCCCGTGCCGTGCGGGGCCTCGCGCACCACCGTGGACCGCTCGAACCTGGGCGAGATGTGCGGCTACGGGCGCGACGCCTCCCACCACCGGTTCTACTGGGGGTCCAAGCTGATGCTCATCACCACCACCGACGGGGCGGTGGTCTCCTTCTCTTTGGCCAACCCCAAGGAGCTGGACGAGCGCAAGCAGGCCCTGCACCTGCTCCACGTCCAGCGGTGCGCGCAGGGGCCGTGCCCGATCGTGTGCGACAAGGGTTTCGCCGGGGCCGGTATCGAAAAGGCCGCGGCGGACCTGGGGCATGTGCTCGTGCGCCCGGCGCGCAGGGACGAGGCCGATACCGGGGTGTTCCCGGCCTGGTTGCGTCAGCGGGTGGAGGCGATCATCTGGACGTTGAAGAACCAGCTCGGGCTGGAGCGTCACAACGCCCGTACCAGCGAGGGGCTCTGGGCCCGGGTGTGCCAGCGGGTTCTGGCGCTGAACGCGGCGATCTGGCACAACTGGCTGGTGGGTGCCCCGGTCAAGCGGTCGTTGATCGCTTACGACCACTGACCAGGACACATTTTCCCATCAACGATCTAGACGGGCTCGCCGAGGTACTCCGGGGGCACGGCGGGCACCAGCCACACTCCGTTGCCGGTGACCCGGAAGACGTGGCCGTCGCCGTGCATGCGCCCGGAGGCGACGGTGAGGACCACCGGCGCTCCGCGCCGGGCGCCCACCCGGCGGGCGGTCGCGGCGTCGGGGGACAGGTGGACGTCGTGCCGCCGCATCGGTCGCAGCCCCTCAGCGGTGATGGCGGGCAGGAGCCGGCCCACGGTGCCGTGGTAGAGCAGGGCGGGGGGCATGCTCGGCTCCAGCCCCAGGTCGACGCGGACGGAGTGGCCCTGCCGGGCGCGGATGCGGGTGCCGTCCGGGCTCAGGACGAAGCGCTTCTTGTCGTTGGTGTCGACGACCTCCTGGAGGGCCGCGCGGCTGAGGCGCACTCCAGACCTTCCACAGCCCGCGAGGAGTTCGTCCACCCCGACCCACCCCTGCGGGTCGAGCCGCACCCCCACACGGGCGGGATCGTGGCGGAGTACGCGCGACAGCAACTTGGAGGCGCGTACGAGTTCTCTCTGGTTCATGGTTCCGATGATCCCCGCCGGGCCTCCGACCGGGCCAGGGCTTTTCGGTCGGATACCGGGGCGGTGCCCGGATGTCCACATCTCTACGGTGGCCAGGCGACCCGGTCCTCGGAGGTACCGGTGGACCGCGGCGAGGCGGTGCGCGGGGTCTTCGAGGCGGTGCCGTCCTACGCCGCCCTGGTCGCCCTGACCACGTGGCAGGCGCTGCGCGGCCAGTCGGTCGTGCGCCCCGACGCCCTCACCCTCGCCGTCGCCGGGGCGCTGGCGGCGGCCGCCCCGCTCGGGCTGTGGTGGGCGCTCCGGCGGAGGAGGAAGGAACGGGGGAGCGGAGCGCGCCGGTCCCGGAGCGGGAGCCCGGGCGCCCCTGAGCGGTTCCCCGCACCCGGAGCGGGCGGGTCCGCGAAAGCGGTTCGCGGACCCGTCGGCGGGTATCGCCGGATTCGGAACACCCTCCGACGACGAGCAGGAGCCCCGCGTGACCGACGTCCGTGTCCGGACCGCCCTCCCCTCCGACCACCCGCGCATCCTGGCGGTCTGCGACGACTGGTGGGGACGCCCCGTGGCGCACATCCTCCCCCGGCTCTTCCTCGACCACTTCCACACCACCAGCCTCATCGCCGAGGCGGAGGGGGAGCTGGCGGGCTTCCTGATCGGCTTCCCCTCGCCGTCCGTGCCCGGGGAGGCGTACGTGCACTTCGCCGGGGTGGCCCCGGGACACCGCAGGGCGGGGCTCGCGAACGGGCTGTACCGGCGCTTCACGGACGGGGCGCGGGAGCGCGGGTGCACGGTCGTGCGCGCGGTCACCTCCCCCGCCAACGAGCGCTCGATCGCCTTCCACCGCGCCCACGGCTTCACCGTCACCGGATCGCACGCCGACTACGAGGGGCCGGGCGCGGACCGGATGGTCTTCACCCTGCGCCTCGGGGCGTGACGGGGACGCCGCGAGCACCGAGGAGAAGGCCGCGCCGCGGCTTCGGCGCGCGGTCCCGCGACGCGTATGATCCGGCTACCGGACGCGGAGGAGGCACGGTGCGGCTCAAACTCGACCTGCACGACATCTTCAACAAGGGGCGGGACATCGACCGGGCCCTCGACGACATCATGGACGAGGCCGAGCGCACGGGCGCCAAGAGCATCGAGATCATCCCCGGCAAGGGGTCCGGGCAGCTCAAGAAGCGGGTGCTGCGCTTCCTCGACCGCAAGGACGTCAAGGCCCGCTACCACCGGGTCGAGAAGGACTCCAAGAACTTCGGGCGCCTGTTCGTGCACTTCAAACACTGACTCCCGGCGGTCCGATGGGTGAGCGGCAGAAGTGCTTGTCCAGCGACCGGCTGGTCCTGGAACCCCTTGCGGAACGGCACGCCGAGGACGTGGTGGACCTGTTCGCCGACCCGGCCATGAGCTCCCTGTTGGGGGCGGATCTCTCCGACCCGACCCTGGCCCGACGGATGGTCGACAACCGGCTGGCCTACGACGGACCGCCGGAACTGGGACACTGGGCCGTGCTGCTCGACGGCGTTCTGGTCGGCCTCGCCCATCTGCGCCCCTCGGGGGAACTGCCCGGTGGGCTGCCGGAGATCGGCTGGTACCTGGCTGTCCGCCATGGCGGGCGGGGTCTGGCCACGGAAGCGGCTGGCGCGCTGCTCCGCCACGGCCTTGACTCTCTCGGCCTGCACTCGGTCTGGGCGCTCATCCACATCGACAACGCGCCCAGCTTGCGCTTGGCCGCCCGACTGGGCTTTCTTCCTGTGGGCGAGGGCCACCACTACAACGGTCCGCACCGCGTCCATGTCGCCCTCCCCGGCCAGGCCTGAGCGCCTCCAGGGTTGCGAAGTGCGGCTTCGCAAGTATCTTGGGCGCCTGTTCGTGCACTTCAAACACTGAGCGCGTCCGTGCCGAGGTCGGCAGCGGGCCCTCGCGCGCGGAGCCGTCGGGGCCCGTGCGAACTCGTACCCCCGGCGGGCGCGTCGCGTGCCGTCCGCGGACGGGCTCGGCAACGGCGAGTTGTGTGAGTCTTTGCCCCTCCGATCCCCGAAACCTCCCTCACCAGGGAAGGAACCGAAGGGTGGTGTGCCGTCACGGAGAGGGACAGCGATGATCAGTACGGATTTCACGCCCGGGTCTCCCTGCTGGGTCGAGGTGTCCTCGCCCGACGTGGAGGCCTCGACAGCCTTCTACAGGTACGTGTTCGGCTGGAGCTCCGAGACGCACATCCGGCAGCTGGAGGGCTACAAGTTCCTGTGCGGTGAGGGGCTTCCGGCGGCGGGGGTCAGTCCGGTCATGGGGGAGAGCGACCACCCCTCGTGGACGGTGTACTTCGCCGACTCCGACATCGAGGACACCATCACACGGGTGGAGCGGCTGGGCGGCACGCTTCTGGTGGAGCCGTTCGACATCTTCGACCTGGGCCGCCAGGCGCTGTTCCGCGACCCCCAGGGCGCCTCCTTCGGCGTCTGGCGGGGGGAGATGTACCTCGGCCTGGTGGGGCGGGTCAACAGCCTCTGCTGGGTGGAGCTGCGGACCACCGACGCACGCGGCGCGGCCGAGTTCTACACCGGGGTCTTCAAGTGGGACCTCAGCCCGTTCGACCCGTCCCTCGGAGGGGAGGAGATCGGCGGGTACACGGTCCTGCGCCCCGCGGGCACCGGTGACGAGCGCACCCACGGGGGCATCCTGCAGGCGGGCCCCGGGGACGGCGCCCGGTCCGGCGGGGAGGAGGACTGGCACCCGGTGTTCGCTGTGGCCGACTGCGACGCCGTCGCGGAGAGGGTCGTGGCAGCGGGCGGACACGTGCACGCGGATCTGGAGAACGTCCCGGGCGTGGGGCGCCGCGTGGTCTGCTCCGACCCCTTCCAGGCCGGGTTCGTCCTGCTCAACTGGCCGCCCGGGTGACACGGACGCCGCCCGGACGGGGGCCCGCGCCCTGCGGGGACGCGGGCCCCCGTCCGGCACCCGGCGGCTACTGCCGCGACACCGCGGACGCGCCCCCGCGCAGCACGAACTTCTGGATCTTGCCGGTGGCCGTCTTGGGAAGCCGCTCCACGAACTCCACCCGTGTGGGCGCCTTGAAGTGCGCCAGGTTGTCGCGGGCGAAGGCGATCAGCTCCTCCTCCGTGGCCGCGGCGCCCTCACGCAGCACCACGGACGCCTTCGGCGACTCGCCCCAGCGCTCGTGCGGCACGCCCACGACGGCCGCCTCCAGCACGGCCGGGTGCCGCAGCAGGACCCCCTCCACCTCGACGGAGGAGATGTTCTCCCCGCCGGAGATGATGACGTCCTTGATCCGGTCCTGGATCTCCACGTACCCGTCCGGGTGGGTGACCGCCGCGTCGCCGGTGTGGAACCAGCCGTCGCCCATGGCCTTCCGGGTGGCCTCCGGGTCGTTGTAGTAGCCCTTCATCACCACGTTCCCGCGCACGGTGATCTCCCCGACCGTCGTGCCGTCCCAGGGCACCTCGACGCCGTCGGCGTCCACCACCCGCAGCTCGCCCGAGGTGATCAGCTCGACCCCCTGGCGTGCCTTGACGGCGGCGCGGTCGCGCGGGGACAGGCCTCCGTGCTCGGCGCGCGGCTCGCACACGGTGATGAACGGCGTGGTCTCGGTCAGCCCGTAGACATGGGTGACGGTCCACCCGAAACCGTCCTCCAGGCGCTCGATGGTGTCGGCGGCGGGGGAGGCCCCGGCCGTCACCACGTGCACGCCGGACGGAACCTCGCCGCGCACCTCCTCGGGGGCGTTGGACAGCATGATCAGCACGGTGGGGGCCGCGCACAGCCAGGTGACCCCCTCGGAGCGGATCAGTTCGTACACGGCGGCCGGGTCCATCGCGGGCAGGCACACGTGGGTGGCGGCCGCGGCGGTCACCGTCCACGTGTAGGTCCAGCCGTTGGCGTGGAACATCGGCAGTGTCCACAGGTACCGGTCGTCGATGCCGATCCGCAGGTGGAGGAGGGTGCCCACCGAGTTCATGTACGCGTTGCGGTGGGTGATCATCACGCCCTTGGGCCGGGCCGTGGTGCCGCTGGTGTAGTTGATGGTCAGCAGGTCGGTCTCGTCGATCCCGGGACGGGTGTAGTCCGCCGTGGCCCGCGCGACGAGGGTCTCGTAGTCCTCCCAGCCGGGGCGCGCCCCCTCCAGGGCGACGAACCGCTCCACGCCCGGCATCTGGTCGCGGACGGTGTCCACGGCGTCGAGCTGGTCGGCGTGCACGCACAGGACCCGGGCCCCGGAGTGGTTGACGATGTAGACGAAGTCGTCCGCCGACAGCCGGAAGTTGACCGGTACCAGCACCGCGCCGAGCTGCGGCACGGCGTAGAAGGACTCCAGCTGGGCGTGGGTGTTGGGGGAGATGTAGGCGACGCGGTCGCCCTTGGAGACCCCCATGTCCTGGAGGGCGCGGGACCAGCGGTCGCAGCGGTCGAAGAACTCCTCGTAGGTGAGCCGGAGGCCGCGGTCCACCACCGCCTCGCGCCGGGGGTGCAGTCTTCGGGTGCGGCGGGCGAACTCCAGGGGAGTCAGGGCGAGTTCCATGGTGCCGGGGTGCCTTTCCGCGTCGGTGATGGCGGGCGGTGGTCGGGGCGGCGGAGGCCGAAGGCGGTCGCCCCACGACCACCATCACCGGACGGCCGTCGGCTGTCCAGCACCGGTTGCCGGAAGTCGGTGGCCCTCAGAGCCCGAACAGCCGGGCGGCGTTGCCGTACAGGACGTCCCGCAGCCAGTCGTCGCCCAGGTCGAGCCGGGCCAGGGCCCGGAGCTGTTCGAGGTAGGGGTGGGGGATGTTCGGGAAGTCCGTGCCGAACAGGATCCGGTCCGCGACGCCCTTCAGGCGGGGCACCTGCGCGTCGGGGAAGGGCGCCCAGTCCTTGGAGAACTCGGTGAACACCATCGTGGTGTCCAGGTGGACGCGCTCGTGGTCCTCGGCCAGGTCCAGGAACGCGCGGTAGTCGGGGGCCCCGGCGTGGGCGACGACCGCGGTGAGACCGGGGTGGGCGCGCAGGGTCTCGGCGAAGGGTTCGGGGCCGGTGAAGGGGCCCGCCTCGGGGCTCGAACCGCAGTGGACCACCACGGGCGTGCCCGCGTCCGCGATCATCCCCCACACGTCGGCCAGCAGCGGGTCGCGCGGATCGTAGCGGCCGACCTGGAGGTGTGCCTTGAACACGCGGGTACCCGCCTCCAGCGCCGCGGCCACGTAGTCCCGGGCCTCCGGCTCGGGGTAGAAGGTGGCGCTGCGCAGGCAGTCGGGGTTGCGGTCGGCGAAGTCGCCCGCCCAGTCGTTGAGCCAGGCGGCCATGCCGGGGCGGTGCGGGTAGGAGAGGGCGGTGAAGCGCCGTACCCCGAAGCCCCGGAGCAGGGACAGGCGTTCGTCCTCGTCGAAGCGGTAGGTGATCGGCCACAGGCCGCCGAGGGCGTCGAAGTGGGCCCACACCTTGCGCAGCACGTTGTCGGGCATGAAGTGCGTGTGGACGTCGATGAGTCCGGGGAGCCCCAGGTCCTGCCAGACCGCGCGTACGGCGGCGGACTCGGGCCCGTGGTCGGGCGCGGGCTCCGACGCGAGGGGGGAGCCGGGATCGGTTCCGGAACCGGTGTCGGCGTCGGTGGCGGTAGCGGTGGCGGCGGTGTCCGTCGCGGCGGTGGACCCGGAGGGGGTCGAGGCTCGTGTCACGCCGGTAACGATACGGGTAAGCGCTGGTCAGAGTCATGAAGACGCTCAGAAAGCCAGGAGGAGAACTCCGGTCACGACGATGACGGAGGCGGCGACCCGCACCGGGCCGAACCGCTCCCCGAACAGCAGTGCCCCCAGCACCGCGGCGAAGACGATGCTCGTCTCGCGCAGCGCGGCGATGCCCGCGACCGCGCCGGTCAGCTGCGCCCACAGCACGAGCCCGTAGGCGACCGCGCTGACCACGCCGCCCAGGAGCCCGAACTTCCAGACCGGCTTGAGCTGGCGCGGAAGTGCGCCGCGGCGGGTGAACACCGCCACCACGAAGAACACCGGTCCCTGAAGGAGCATGAGCCACGTGATGTAGCCCAGCGGATCCTGGGTGAGGCGGACCCCGTGGGCGTCGACCACGGTGTAGACGGCGATGCTGACGCCGGTGGCGAAGGCCGCCAGCAGCGCGGGGAGCTGTGCGCGGGAGGGGCGGCCGCCCGCGAACACCAGCGTGGTCAGCCCGGCGGAGACGACCAGGACCCCGGCCAGGTCGGACGGGGGCATCGACTCGCCGAGCAGGAGGATGCCGGTCAGGGCGACCACCCACGGCGCCGTGCCGCGTGCCATCGGGTACACCTGGCCGAACTCGCCGGTCCGGTAGGAGGCCATCAGCAGGCTCATGTACAGCAGGTGGGTGGCGAGGGAGGCGAGCAGGACCGGCCAGGCCTCGCGCGGGGGAGGCCCCACGACCGGGAGCAGGGGCAGGGCGGCGAGCATTCCGCCGAGGCCGATCAGGGCGAATCCGAGCAGGCGGTCGGTGATGGAGTGGGCGATCGCGTTCCAGCCCGCGTGCAGCAGCGCCGCGAGCAGGACCACGGCCACGACCCACGGCGTCATGGGGTGGAGACGGAGGACGGGGAGGGGTTCCGACGGCGCGGGGGCGGAAGGGGCATCCGGCAAGGCTAGGCGGTTGTCCACAGGCCGGGGAGCGCGGGGTGGTGCCGGGCCCGCGGTGGGCATACCCGTCATGGGGGACGTGTTCCACGGCGCGGAGGCCGGGAGCCCCCATCAAGAGCATGCCCCTCCCGGGAGCCGTCCACCACCCCGCTGTCCCGCCTGTGGACAACCCTCCTGCTCCCGCGCGCTTCACCTCCTGCTCCCGCGCGCTCCGGCTCCCGCGCGGCTGGGGCCGCCTCGGAGACCGGTGCCGCTGCCGCGGGAATGTCGCAGGCGCGTGTGACCATGGGGACCTGCCCAGTCGAGGAGGCCCCCATGTCGTTCCAGGCTTATCTGGATGCCGTCGAGGACAAGACCGGTCTGACCCCGCGCACGCTGGTCGACCGCGCCAGGGAGAAGGGCTACGACGACCCTTCGGTCAAGGCGGGCGCCATCGTCCAGTGGCTGGCCGAGGACTACGGGCTGGGGCGCGGCCACGCGATGGCCCTGGTCCACGTCATCAAGAAGGGCCCGCGGATCAGCGCCAAGCACGTGGGCAGCACCGGTACCCACCGGGACGCCTCCACCGAGCTCTGGCTCGACGGCAAGGCGACCAGACCGCAGGCGGTCTGAGGCCGCGAGCCCCCGCACGGCCGGACGCCGCCGAGACCTCCTCCGGCCGCGCGGGCCCCGGAGCCGCCCTGGCCGAAACCCCCCGGCCCAATCCCCCCGCCCCGAGCCCCCGTGGCCGAATTCGGCCACCTCCTCCGCGCGCACCGCGACGGCCTTCCGTACCCCTCCCCGCCGTCGTCGCTGGCAGCCGTTCCCCGCTCCCGTTCATCCCAGCCAACTCACCTTTCGCACAGAACCCGACGCATTCCACTTCCCACTCCCGCCACGTACCAGCCCATCCCGGCTCGAACTGACACGGAATCCACGTTTTCCCTGCTCAGGGCATGTGGGAAGTCGAGAAGGCAGCCACACGCGCCCCAAAACACCCTTGCGTGACGCGGGAGCTACACCACTCCCGGAGTGGATTTTCCAGGTGTTCTCTACCGTGCGGAGTACAGAACCAACAAAGCTCACTAATGCGGGCAATGCGCGCATAATTGCGAAATGAGAACCACACCCCCCGACAGGCCCGCCGCGCGGGCCCGCGGACGGGGCAGACGATCGCGATGACGGCGGAACAGGACCGCCCGTCCCGGCCCCCCGGCCAGACCCCGCCGGTCCGCAGCGCGCAACAGCTCGTCCCCCTCACCCGCAACCGCGACTTCCAGGTGCTCTGGACCAGCCGGTTCCTGGCGGGACTGGGCAAGGAGAGCGGCGAGATCGCCTACCCCCTCCTCGCACTCCTCCTCGCGGAATCGGCGGCGCAGGCGGGCGTCATCGGAGCGGCCCAGGTCACCACGGCCATGATCACCGCCGTCCTCGGCGGTTCGCTCGCCGACCGGGCCAACCGCCGCACGGTGCTGCTGTGCTGCGACCTCGGACGGCTCGCGCTGCTCTCCCTCTTCACCGTTCTCCTGCTCACCGGGAACGTCACGTTCACCGTCATCGTGGGCGTCGCGGTCGGCTCCGCCGCGCTGATGGGCGTCTCCAACCCCGTCGCGATGGCCTCCGTCAAGCAGCTGGTCCCGGCCTCGCAGATGGCCGAGGCCTCCGCCCAGAACCAGATCCGCCTCTTCAGCACCACCGCCCTCGGCGGACCCTTCGCCGGAACCCTGTTCGGCGTGGGCCGGGCCTTCCCCTTCGCCGCCGAGGCCCTCGCCTACCTGGTGTCGGCGGCCCTGGTGCTGCTCATCCGCCGCCCCATGCAGGCCCACCCGACCGACGTGCGCGGACCGTGGACCCCGCGCGAGGCGGTCAGCGGGTTCACCGTGCTGGCCAGGCACCCGATCCTGCGGCCGATGATCGCGTGGATCGTCGGGTTCAACCTCACCTACACACAGACGGGCGCCTTCCTGGCCCTCATCGCGACCGCCCAGAGCCAGGGCGCCAGCCACCTCCAGATCGGGCTGACCGTCTCCCTGGCCGGATCCGGCGGCCTGCTCGGCGCGTTCTGCGCCGGGGCGGTCGTCAGGCGGGTGAGGCCCTCGGCCATCTTCCTGGTCGCGGCCTGGGCCGCCCCGGTGTGCGCTCTGGGGCTGCTGTTCGCGCCCAACGTGATGTTCCTCGGGGCGCTGGTGGGCTGCGTGTTCGCCATCGTGCCCTGCGTGAACGCCGTGTTCCACGGTTACGTCGCGGTGTCGGTCAGCGACCGCTACCAGGGCCGCGTCCTGGGCGCCGTCACGTTCATGGCGCTGGTGTCGCAGCCGGTGGGCATCCTCGGCATCGGGGTGATCTTCGACCACGCCGGACCCGCCTGGGTGTTCCTGACGATGGCGCTGGTCTCGGCGCTCGCCGCCCTGTTCAGCCTCTCCCCGGTCATGCGCGACCTGCCCCGGCCCGAGGAGGTGGCCGTGGCCTGACCGCGGCCCCGCCCCCCCCGAAGGGGCCGAGCGGTCAGGCCACGGCCGGTCGGGTGTCCGGACCGCCGCCCGGCCGGGAACCGAACGGCGACAGGCCCTCAGCCCTCGAAGGGCATCGCCATGAGCGGATCGGAGGTGGGCTGCTCGGAGCCGCCCTCGGGCTCGACGGTGACGGCCACGCCCCCGGTCGCCTCGTCCCGCGGCGCGGCCAGCACCGGGAGCACGAAGCCCGACTCGTCCACGGAGAGCACCCCGGCCGAGTAGACGCTGCCGTCGTCACGGGTCAGCCAGAGCTGGTAGTCCTCGCCCTCCAGCCGCTCCAGTCCGTGGGCGCTGAACACCAGCCGTCCGCTGCTCTCGGAGTGCACCACCGTCACGGACACGCCCTCCATGGGCTGGGCCGTGGTGTGGTCGGCGTTCGGGTCGGAGAGCACCGCCGCGATCTGCCGCTCGTTCTCCCGCAGGTCCCGCACCTGGCGCACCTGGTCCATGACGACCGCGCCCAGCGCGACCATGACGGCCAGGCAGGCGGCCAGCACCAGTCCCAGGCCCCGGGTCCAGCGCCCCGGACGCGGCACCGGCAGGCGTTCGGGAGCGGGGGCGAGCTGGCGGGTGCGCGCTACCTCCTCCAGCACGCGCTCGCGCAGTTCGTCGGGCGGCGTACCGGCGGCCGCGGTGCCCAGGAGCGCGACGGTTTCGGTGAAACCGCGCGTCTCCTGCACACAGGAGTCGCATTCGGCCAGGTGGTCCTCGAACCGCACGCTCTCACTCGGCGACAGGGCGCCCAGGGCGTAGGCCCCCGAGAGGATGTGCGGGTCCTGGCCCAGTGTCCTCCTCACCACTCCACCCCCAAGCAGTCCCGCAGCCGGATCAGGCCGTCGCGCATCCGCGTCTTCACGGTTCCCAACGGCGTCGAGAGCAGGCGGGCCACCTCACGATAGGTGTATCCGCCGTAGTAGGCCAGACGCACGGACTGGCCCTGGAGTTCGGTCAGGGTCTCCAGACAGCGGCGCACCCGCTCGCGCTCCAGGCGGTTCGTGGCCTCCTCGGCCACCTCGTCGTAGGGGCGCTGCGTGTTCGCCGCCGCCACCCTGGCCTCCCGGTCGGTGGCGGCCTGCTCGGAGCGCACCCGGTCCACCGCCCGGCGGTGCGCGAGCGTCATCACCCAGGCCTGGGGGCTGCCGCGCCGCTCGTCGTAACGGCAGGCGGTGCGCCACACCTCCACCATCACCTCCTGGGCGACCTCCTCGGACTGGGCGGGGTCGCGCAGCACACGGCGGACGAGCCCGTACACCGACGGGATGACCAGGTCGTACACCTCGCCGAACGCGCTCTCCTCACCCCGGGCCACCTGGCGGAGCAGCTCCGTGAGCCGCTGGGCCGGCGGAACCGGCGGCTCCGCCTCCGCCCCGCGGGGGCCCCGGGGCATCGCGGCGTGCTCGTCCATCCGCTCCTCTTCCTGGTGGTCCTGCGCTGCTCGCCTCGTCCGTGCGCCGGGCGGGCCCGGGTGTGCCCCGAAGGATCCCGACTCCTTCAGAGTCGCACGTCAGCCGTACCGTTCGGCTGTTCTTCCGTAGTGCGCCCGGCGGGGCTCCGTGGACACCACGGAGCCCCGCCGGGCGCGGGTGCGGTGGCGGTCCCGGACGGCCCGGCGCCAACGCTGGGACCGCCCGGGGGCCGCACCGTGCCGGAGGCCGTCAGGCGGGCATCAGCACGCCGTCGACGATGTACACCGTGGCGTTGGCGGTCTGCACGTTGCCGCAGATGACGGCCGCCTCGCCGTTCACCGTGAACTCCTCGCCGGAGCCCTCGGTGGTGACCTCTCCGCCCTGGAGCGAGGTGAACGTGCCGTCCTCCAGGTCGGCCGGGGTCTGGCGGCCCTCGACCACGTGGTAGGTCAGCACCTCGGTCAGCTGCTCCTGGTCGGCCAGCAGCGCGTCGAGGTCCTCCTGCGGGATCGCCTCGAACGCGGGGTCGGCCGGGGCGAAGACCGTGATGTCCTCGGCCGAGTTGAGCGTGTCCACCAGGTCCGCCTCGGTCACGGCCGTCACCAGCGTGGACAGCACCGGGTTGTTGGACGCGGCGGTGGCGACCGGGTCGTCCGCCATGCCCTCGAAGCTGCCCTCGCCGTCGGCGGGCACCTCGGCGCAGCCGGAACCGAAGTTCTCGCCCGCCATCTCGGTGGCGCCCTCCTCGCCGTCCACGCCGCCGCTCTCGGACTCGGTCGCGGCGGGGGTCTCCTCGGCGGCCTCCTCCTCGCCACTCATGTCGCCGCCACAGGCGGTCAGACCGAAGGCGAGCGCGGCGGCGGCCGTGATGGTGAGGCTGCTCTTGCGGATCATTGTTCGCTCCTTCAACTTGGTTAACTTCTGTTTGCTCACGTCACCGACTTGCGGCGGTGTTGGTCGAGGGGTACGTCTACTCGGCGGTGAACCGGATCCCGTGCCAGCCGGTGGCGCCGTCGGGCACGGGGTCCGCCCGTTCGGCGGGCTGGGTGAACCCGGTGGCGTCGGTGGCCCGGACCTCCACGGAGTGCTGGCCGGGTTCGACGGTGGTCTCGGCCACCCACTGGACCCAGGTGTCGATGCCGGGGACCTCGGCGAGTTCGGCCCTCTGCCACCCGCCCTCGTCCACGCGCACCTCCACGGCGTCGATCCCGCGGTGCTGCGCCCAGGCCACTCCGGCCAGGACGACCTCTCCGGCGTCCACCCGGCTCAGGGGCGCGGGCACGTCCACGCGGGACATGGCCTTGACGGGGGCGCGCACGGCCCAGCCGCGCTGCGCCCAGTAGGCCTGCTCGTCGGCGAAGCGGGTCAGCTTGACGTCGGTGACCCACTTGGTGGCGCTGACGAACCCGTAGAGGCCTGGGACGACCATGCGCGCCGGGTAGCCGTGCACGTGGGGGAGGGGTTCTCCGTTCATGCCCACGGCCAGGAGCGCGTCGCGGCCGTCCATGACGACCTCGGTCGGCGTGCCGCAGGTCCAGCCGTCGTCGGAGGTGCTGAGGATCTGGTCCGCGCCGGACCGCACGCCCGCGCGCCGCAGCAGGTCGGCCAGGGGGAAGCCCAGCCAGCGGGTGTTGCCCGCGAGGTCGCCGCCGACCTGGTTCGACACGCACGTCATGGTGATGTCGGCCTCGACGAGCTCCTCGGCGAGCAGTTCGTCCATGTCGATCTCGAAGGGGCGGTCCACCATCCCGTGCACCCTCAGCGTCCACCGGGTGGAGTCCAGCCGGGGAATGGTCAGGGCGGTGTCGATCCGGTAGAACTCCCGGTTGGGCGTGGTGAAGGGGGTCAGCCCCGGAACGCCCAGTTCGGTCGCGGCGGGCAGCGGCGGCAGCGGGTTCGCCGCCGCGGGAAGGGCGAGGGCGGAGCGCGAGCCCGCGCCTCCGCCGAGGGTCGGCAGCAGGCGTCCGAGGACACCGGCGGTTCCGGACACGGCCAGGACGCCCGCCGCGGTCAGCACGAAACCGCGTCTGCCCGGGCCCCGGTCCGGTCCGGCCTCGGGAGGAGCCTCCTCCGCACCCGCCGGTGTCCTCGGACCGCCCACCCCCGGTGGCCCGGAGTCCGCCTCGGGCCGGAGCGTCCCGCGCGCGCCGCGCACCAGGAGCGCCAGGGCCAGAGCCCCCGCGACCGCCCCGACGAGCACGGGCACCGGGGCGCCCGGGTCGTCGGAGCGGTGCGGAAGCACGGCGGCCAGCCCGACCGCGGTGAACACCGCCAACCCCGTGTACCCGGCGACGGGCCGCCGGAGCGACGCCGTGCCGAGTACGGCCCCGACACCCAGGAGGACGACGATGACCCCGGCCACGAGCACGACCTTGTCGGCTCTGCCCAGCAGGTCGATCGCCGCCTCCACCAGGGAGGGCGGTGTGATGTCGACGACCGTGTCGCCGACGGCGATCACCGGAGACACGGTGCGGAGCAGTCCTGCGGCCAGTTCGGCGGTGCCCAGTGAGGCGCCGACAGTGAGCAGCCCCAGGACTGATCCGACGACGACCCGTCGCCTGTCGCGTGGCGGGGTGTTCCCGCGTGTCTCGGTGGTCACGTCGGTCATTCGGGGCCGACGCGGGGGCGGATGGGTGTTTCCGCGGAATTTTTTTCGGACCGCGCGAGAAAGCCCGTGACCTGCGGTGACGTGGGGCAGTCGGCGGCCGCCGGAGCGCCGCCCGTTGCCCGCCACCCGTCCGGGGCGTCCCCACCGCTTGTCCGGGGCTCCCCCGGGCCCCGCTCCCGGAACCCGTTCGAGGCCCGTCCGGGTCCCGCCCGGGGCTTTCGCGCCGACCGGATCGCCCCGCACCGGGCACCGGCCGCCAAGCGGACGTAACCCTCCAACAGAGGGCAGGGTGGTCGGTTCCGCCTCGCGGGTACAGGAGGATGTTGCCCGTACGTCTCCTCAACGATCGGAGTTCCCCCACATGGCGAGGAAGTCGCCCCTACCCCTGGTCGCGCTGGCGGTCTCGGGCAGCCTCCTGCTCAGCGGCTGTACGGTCACCGAGGGGGTGTCCGACTGGTGGTCCGAGACCTTCGGAAACGCGTCGGGCCCGCCCGAGGTCAGGGAGGAGTTCCCCTACGTCCGTGAGGGCCGCATCTTCCAGGACACCGGCCGGGACAACGAGATGCGCTTCGCCGTCACCGGCCTGGAGCGCACCGACGACTACACCGTCATGTACTACGAGGTCACCTACCTCGACGAGTTCACCGGGCCCAACCGGAACATGAGCATGGCCCACACCCTCGTCGATCCGCTCACCGGCCGCGTCTACCGGCAGTTCCTGGACGAGGAGGGCCTCAAGTACGGTTCCGAGAGCCCCAACCAGGACGGCCTCTACCCGGTCCACGACGGGGTCGCCAACGAGTACGTGCGCTACTTCCCGCGCCTGCCCGACGAGGTCCGGCAGGTCACGTTCGTCGGCAGCGGACTCGGGGCCATGACCGGCATCCCGGTCGTGGACGTGGAGGAGGAGCGGGCCGACCCGCAGGACCCCAACGGGGCCGACCACCTCACCCCGGACGACCCGCCGCCGAGCGGGGAGAACCTCACCTTCGCCAACCGCCGCCCGGACGCGGACGCCGTGGCCGACGAGGGCTGGGTGCAGAGCTTCGTGGACTCCGAGATCGCCTCCACCACCCGCGACGGCGACCGGGAGATCATCTCCCTGCACTCCGACGTCATGTTCGAGTTCGACCGCTCGGACCTGACCTCCGAGGCCGAGGACGTGGTGCGCCGCGCGGCCACCAGCCTGGCCCGCAACGTCGATCCCGACGAGCCCGTCATCACCGTCATCGGCCACACCGACAGCATCGGCGACGACGCCTACAACGACAACCTGTCGGTGCAGAGGGCCGAGAGCGTGCGCGACCTGCTCGCCGAGGAGCTGGGCACCGACTACACCCTTGAGGTGGAGGGCCGCGGCGAGCACGAGCCGATCGCCCGCGAGGGCGGCCCCGACGACGACGAGGCGCGGGCGCGCAACCGGCGGGTGGAGTTCTCCTACGTCTTCAACACCACCGTGGAGACCACGGAGGAAGAGGAGTACGACGACGACGCCCTGGGCGCGGCCCAGCGCAACGTCACCTGGCCCGCGCCCTACGACGACGACCCGGGGTCCGTGGTGGCCGAGGGCGAGCTGGACGGGGTGCGCCTGGAGGTCTACCCGCTGCGCCGCGACGGCGCGTACGTCATCGGCACCGTGGCGCTGACCAACACCACCGACGAGCCGACCATGCCCGACATGGGCGGGCAGGAGGCCGTCCAGGCGGGCGGCCCAGAGCAGTTCAACAAGGGCACGCTCGGAGGTTTCCAGCTGCTGGAGCCGGAGAGCGGCCTGGTCCGCTACGTGGCCCAGATGGACTTCGGCGAGGGGCGCTACAGCAGTTTCGCCGAGGAGGTCCACATGCTCCAGCCCGACAACACCTACAGCCTGGTCGCGGTCTTCCCCGCGCCGCCGGTGGACGTGGAGGAGCTGACCCTGCGGGCGGGCCCGTTCGGTGAGTTCGAGGAGATCCCCGTGGAGTACTAGCGGGCTGGCCGGAACTGCCGCCGGTGTGGGTGTGGGGCTGACCCCGTCCCGGCCGGTGTCAGCGTTCCGGGACCGCCACAGGCACGACGAGGCCCTGGCGAGGAGCACCGGGCGCGAACCCTTCGGGCCATCCCCGGGGGCCACCGGGACCGCTCTCACACACGAGGGGGCCGCCGATCGGCGGCCCCCTCGGTCGTTCGCGTCGCGGATCAGCCCCGGATGCGCTCGGCGGCCAGCATGACCACCCGCTCCAGGTCCTCGCGCGGCACCTCCTCGCCGTAGGCGATGGCGGTGACGTACAGCTCGTCGGGCAGCGCCAGGTACAGGTGGCGGCTGGAGCCGTCCACGGTGCCCACGTACTCCAGGTCGCCGCCCAGGGAGTCGGACTCCTCGGTGTGGTAGGTGTCCACGTCCACGTCGATGTCCACCTCCCAGTTCATCTGCTCCTGCTCCCCGGGCACCCGCACCACGTCCGGGTTGGCGCTCGGGTCGGCGTTGAGGGTGAACACCAGCGTGAACGAGGAGGCGCCGGGTCCGGTGCTCCCGTCGCTGAACGAGCACACGACCTGCTCGGCGCCGTCGACTCCCTCCACCTCACCGACCTCCTCGGTGAGCACCTGCCCCGGGGCCAGCTCGCCGACCACCTCCGCGGCGCCGGCGGCAGCGCACGACTCGGGCAGCCCGTACTCCGGCGCGGCCTGCTCCGGCTGTTCCTCCTCGGGGCCGGGCGAGGCCCCGGCCTCCTGTTCCGGCGCCTCCTCACCGTCCCCGAAGGGCAGGTCCACGCCGTCTCCGAAGGACAGGTCCATCTCGAACTCGTCGAGGTCGATCACGCCGAAGCCGACGAGGGCGAACCCGCCGACGACGGCGACGGCGGCGGCCGTGCCCAGGCACGACAGGGGAGTGGACGGGATCAGGCGCATGGATGGCTTTCGGTCGGGGGAGCACCGGAGTTCGGGGTGGGGATCCGGCGGGGACACACGAAACTTAGCAAGTCCGCGGAGCGCCCGCGGCAGGGGTCGCCGTCCGCCTCCGACGGACGCCGCCTTCGCGGGTACGGCGCGGCCCCGCCGCCCTCCCGGGGCGGCGGGGCCGAGGGCGCCGGTGCGTCACATGTTGATCATGTGACCGGCCAGGCCGTGCACGGCCTCCTTGACCGCCTCGCTGAGCGTGGGGTGCGCGTGGATGTTGCGCGCCACCTCGTGCACTGTCAGGTCCCACTGCTGGGCCAGGGTCAGCTCGGGCAGCAGCTCGGTCACGTCCGGGCCGATCATGTGCGCGCCGAGGAACTCCCCGTACTTGCCGTCGGAGAGGATCTTGACGAAACCGCGCGTGTCCCCGAGGCCGTGCGCCTTGCCGTTGGCCATGAACGGGAACTTGGCGACCTGGACGTCGAAGCCCGCCTCCCGGGCCTCCTTCTCGCTGTAGCCGAAGCTGGCGATCTGCGGCTGGCAGTAGGTGGCGCGCGGGATGAACCGGTAGTCGATCTCCTGGGTCTCGGCGCCCGCGATGGTCTCCGCGGCGACGATGCCCATGGCCTCGGCGGTGTGGGCCAGCATCAGCTTGGCGGTGACGTCGCCGATCGCGAAGATGTGCGGGACGTTGGTGCGCCCCCGGGAGTCGATGCCGATCGCGCCCCGGTCGGTCAGCTCCACGCCGGTCTTCTCCAGGCCGTAGCCCTCCACGTTGGGGGCGAAGCCGATGGCCTGGAGGAGCTTGTCGGCCTCCAGGGTCTGCTCCTTGCCGCCGCCGCTGACGGTGACGCGCACGCCCTCGCCGGTGTCCTCGACCGACTCCACCCGGGTGGAGGTCATCACCTTGACGCCCAGCTTCTTGTAGGCGCGGCCCAGTTCCTTGGAGACCTCCTCGTCCTCGGTGGGCACGAGGCGGTCGAGGAACTCCACGATCGTCACGTCCACGCCGTAGTTGGCCAGGACGTAGGCGAACTCGACGCCGATGGCGCCCGCGCCGGCGATGACGATGCTCTCCGGCAGGGTGTCGGTGAGGATCTGCTCCTCGTAGGTGACGACCCGCTCGGACAGCTCGGTGCCGGGGAGCAGCTTGGTGGAGGAGCCCGCCGCGATCACCGCGTGGTCGAAGGTGACGGTCTCGGTGGCGCCGTCCTCACCGCTGACCTCGACGGTGTGGTCGTCGGTGAAGGTGCCCCGGCCGTTCAGCTCGGTGATCTTGTTCTTCTTCATCAGGTAGTGGACGCCCTTGACCCGGCCGTCCGCCACCTCGCGGCTGCGGCTGTGCGCCTTGCCGAAGTCGAACTCCACCTTGCCGTCGACCTTGATGCCGAAGAAGTCGGCCTCGTTCTGGAACAGGTGGGCGAGTTCGGCGTTGCGCAGCAGCGCCTTGGAGGGGATGCAGCCCACGTTGAGGCAGACCCCGCCCCAGTACTTCTCCTCGATGACGGCGGTCTTCAGTCCGAGCTGGGCGGCGCGGATGGCGGTCACGTAGCCGCCGGGGCCCGCGCCGAGAACCACCAGATCGAAGTGTCGCTGTCCCATGACGGGATCTCCTTGAGTGTGTTTGTGACGCACCCAGCGCAGTCGGCTTGCCCGGGTTGTCGGATTGCCGAACGCCAGCCTAGTCGGGTGCCCCCGGCGCGTGGGTGACCAGCCGCTTCCTTCACGGTACTTTCCGTGGAAGCGCCTGGTCGCGGCGGATCGCGCGCGTTCGGCGGCGGGAGGTCCCGCTCCGCGGTGCCGGTCCCGCGGTGTCAGCCCCGCGGGTCCCGCGCCCTCTCGTCATCCTGCGCCGCTCCGGCCCCGTCAGCGGCCTCGGCCTCCTCCGCGGTCCCGGCCTCCTCTACGGCCTTGGCCTCCTCCGCGGCCTTGGCCCTCTTCTGCGCGCGGTTCTGCTTGAACACGGGGACGAAGGCCATGACGACGACGATGGCCAGGGTGAACCAGAGGGCGTACCTGTCGACCAGCAGGACGATGTCGACCCCGGTCTGGCCCGCCGCGTAGCCGACGGAGGCCACGGACGCGGTGAGGACCAGGGCCCCGAGGGCGTCCAGCAGGAGGAAGGGCACCAGGCGCATCCCGGTCCAGCCCGCGATGACGAGGACGAACACGGTGGGGATGCCCGGCAGGTAGCTGAGGATGAGCGCGACCGGCATGATCCACGGGTTCATGTCCTGCGCCCGGTCGGCGAAGCGCTGCGCCCTGTCGCCCGGCGCGATGAGGTTGACGAAACCTCGGCCCCAGCGCCTGCCGACCCACCAGAACAGCCAGTCGATCTTCACCTTGCCGACGACGCCCGCGACCACGACGAGCCACAGGGGGATCTCCCCGATCCGCGCGAACGCCGCGGCCGCGCCGATCGCCGCGTTGCTGCCGGTGACGAACTCCAGCAGGACCGGGTGGTGGGCGATCAGGAAGGGCTTGAGCGGCGTCAGGGCCATGAAGAAGAGGGGAACGCCGACGAAGGCGGCCATCAGCGCCTTGTCCTGCCGGGTCGCCCTGCCCTCCCAGGGCTTGATCGCGCGCAGGGCGGCCCGGGCCTCCTCCTTCTGCGCCTCCCTCTCGGCGGCCTTGCGCTCCTCCGCGGACAGGGGTGCGCGGTCCGCGCGCGGGGAGTCCTCACCGGCGGGCGCGGTCCCGGACGCGGACACGGTTCCGGACCCGGATCCTGTTCCGGCTCCGGACTCGGCGTCGGTGCCGGGGCGGTCGCTGTTCAACGTCGTCATACCCCCAAGCTTGGCCGACCCGGGAGGCCCGCCCCCAGACGCAGGAGTCACCGGGTCGGTGTGAGAGCCGCCTGTGTCGCGGCATGACACCTGTCATACGGCGGTACCGGGGCGTGGCCCGGGCCGGCGGTCCCGAGCACGTGTCCCGGACCCGTGACCGCCACCCGGTCCGCGGCCGGGAACGCCCTCACCGGCGCCGCGGGCCGTCCCTCAGTCGGACGAACCGGGAGGCGCGGGCCACTTCCAGCCCGGAGCCCACGCCCAGCTGTCCGAGACGCCCGGCGGCATGGGCGGCAGCAGACGTGCGCCGGGGCGCCTGTCGTCGCCGTGGTCCCCGGAGTCCGCCGGGTCCTCCGCCCGGTCCTCCGGCTGCCCCCAGGCGCCCAACGGGTCCTCCGGGGCCACGGGGTCCCAGGACCGGTCCGGGCCCGTCCGGCCCGCCTGCCCCATGTGCTCCTCGGGTTCCACGGGGGGCAGGGAGTCCAGCGGCTCGGGAGCGCGCCATTCGCTCATCGGCTCCGCGGGTTCCGCGGCGCTCCAGGAGTTCTCCGAAGCCGCCAGGGGCCAGGGCCGGGCCCGGTCCGTGCTCTCGTCGGCCTCCGTGGGGGCCCGGAAGCCCGGGTGCTCGGGGCTGCGCCATTCGCTCATCGGCTCCGCGGGTTCCGCCGTGCTCCAGGAGTCCGGTTCCTCCGCCGTTCCTCCGGACCGCCAGGGCTCCCTCGGACCCGAGAGCGGGTCCGAGAAGGGGTCCGCGAGCGGGTCCGGGAGCGGGTCCCCGGCCCGGGGGGCCTCCGGCGGTTCCGGACGCGTGCGGGAGGGCAGCGGGTCGGCGGCCCACGGGTGCGGTTCGGGCGCTTCGGTCCCCGGGGGCCCGCCCCGGTCCTGCGACGGGGCCTCCCACGGATCCGGCGGGGACGGCGGTTCCTCGGCCGCGGCACCGGTCCCGCCGGGAAGCGGGTCGTCATCGGCCTCCGGTTCCAGCGACCGGAACGAGGCCGACATCGGGCCCGAGTCCACCTCGGCGAAGTGCGCGGCCACACCGAAGTGGCGGGGCGCCTGCGTCCGGTGGGTCCCGGTCTCGTCGTGCTCGATCGGCGGCGCCATCGGATGGCGCACCGAACCGGCCATGTGGATCCGCGTCCACCACGCGGCCGCGTCCTCGTGGCGCAGCTCCTCCAGCACCTCCAGCGACCCCGGGATGTGCGGGTGCCTGCGCCCCGCGCGCCAGGAGTGGCTGAGCGACTGCGGTTCCAGCACCAGCACCCGCGTGCCGTCGACCAGCGGGATGTCCCCGGGAAGGGCCTCGTTGCCCACCCACGTGCCGTCGCCGCCGACCAGGTCCCACTCGCCGCGCACCACGTCCGCCAGCGGGTCCACCGGCGCGTCCAGGCACGCGGCGGTCCAGCGGGGGTCGGGCCGGGTGCCGGGCACCAGCCGTCCCTCCTTGCCGATCAGCGCGTCCGCGAGCAGCGTGTGCAGCTGGAAGTTGTCGCCGATCCCGTCGAAGCGCACCTGGAAGCCCCGGCGCGAGGTCCGGTCCAGCACCAGGAGCGTGCTCGCCTCCGCCATCCGCAGCAGTTCGTTCACCTCGACGAACTCGCTGAGCTGCGTGGACAGCGCGTGCACGATCTGGGTCAGCCCCTCCAGGGCGCTGGAGTCGGCGCGCACGGCCGCCCGCACCCCGGGGTCGCCCAGCATGGCCTTGGCTGCCAGCCCGTAGCGCAGGGACGTCCACCAGCCCACGGTGGCCAGCGGGGCGTTCTCCCCGAGGACCTCCTCGACGCGCTGCTCGTCGGCCGCCGACACGTCGTTGGGCGCGGGCAGCCGTCCGCCGCCGGTCTTGTCCCACGCGTGCATGAAGGCCACCGCGGCCTGACCGTAACTTCCCAGCTGGCGCAGCACCTCCAGCCCCACCTGTCCAGCGGGCGCTCCGGCCTCCACGAGGGCGCCGGCCAGGACGGCGAGGTCGGCCGCGATCCCGGCGACGGGTTCGCTGTCGCCCAGAACCGGGGCCAGCGCCTCCATGGCGATGGCGAGTTCTTCGACGGGCACCTGGGAGGACAGCCGGAACACGTCGTGCACGGCCGCCGGAAACGCGGGTGCCTGGCTGGCTGCGGTGTCGAGCACGCGTTGGAACGCGGCACGGAACTCATCGGTCACCTGTGAATCCTTCCATACCTACACGTAGTGTCCGTGGTCCGGTCACATGCGCCGATGTCGGACACCGAAAAGGATCCCGTCGGAGAGGACCCGCCCGTGTCCGCCTGGACGTGCGGCGGTCAGGCGGGCGACGCGAACCGGACCTCGTGCGCGTCGCGTTCCGGCGCCAGGAAGGCCAGCAGCCGCAGCCCCTCGGCCTCCGCCTCCTCGCGGTCGGCGGCCCCGATCGGCCGGAACGGCGTCACCTCCACGGCCGCCGTCCCCTTGGCGCGGACCACCTTCCAGGAGCCGCGCACCTCGCCGTCCACGAGCACCGTGGCGGGCGGCATCCCGTTGCGGGAGGCGAGCCGCTTCAGGTCCTCGGCGGAGAGTATCCGGCCGCGGTCGGCGTGGCCGCGCAGCACGTTGTCGAAGTCGTAGAGGAAGCGGACCGGCGCCGGGACGTCCGGTCCGGGGCGCGGGGCGTCGGGGAGGTCGAACAGCTCGGCACCGTCCTCTCCGCGCAGGACCACGAGGCGCTCGCGCAGGCGGTCGACCACCGCGCGCAGCCGGGTCAGCCCCGACCAGGCCTGCACGTCCTTCACGGTGGCCGGTCCGAACGCGGCCAGGTAGCGCAGCACGAGCGCCTCCGGATCGGGCTCGGCGTCCATGGCCAGCCCGGTCCAGGTGTCGGCGGGGGCGAACGCGGGCGGTCCCGAGGAGCCCCACACCCCGCGCGGGGGTATCTGGACGACGGGCAGCAGGGAGCGCACCGCGTAGGACAGGTCGTCGCCGGGAACCCCGGGCCACCGCTCGGCCAGGCGCGCGCCCAGCTCGCCGGGGGTGAGCGGCTCCTTCACCAGCAGGGCGCGCCCGGCGTCCACCACGGCGTCCAGGCCGGTCCCGGCGAGGGCCCTCCCGTGGCCGCTGTGCGCCAGGCCGCGGGCGATGACGGGTTGGACCGTGGGGCGCAGCGCGCGGAAGTCCTCGGGGGTGACCAGGTGCAGGGTGCCGCGCATGAGGGTGGCGCGGACGAGTTCGCCCTCGGTGAGCTGGCGGCCGACGTCCTCGGGGGAGGGGTCCTCGATCCGGTTCTGGAGTCCGACGTACCAGGTGTGCGCGGTCTGCGCCTGGAGGCCGGCCAGGTGGGAGACGACCTCGGTCACCGGCCGGTCCACACGCCGCAGGAGGAACTGGCGGGCGAGGGTGGCACGGCCCAGCGCACGCCGGGAGAGGACGGTGTCGGTGGCGGCCATCGCTCGGTTCCTCCAGGATCGCCGGTCGGTGGGGGCACACTACCGGCCGGGTCCGACAGGCGGGCGCCGCGCGCGGGGCGGCCCGGTGCGTTCCCGGACGGCGGACGGGCGGCGGGCGGGACGGCGGCTGTGTGGGGTACCCCACTCGACGGGCGGCCCGAGGGGCGACACTACAATCCGCAACGGACATAACGCCGTACACCGGAGGAGTGCCCATGTCGTGGTCCGAGCAGTCGCGTGTCCGGTTGGAGAACGAGCACGTGCTGCTCACCCCCCTGGTGGAGACGGACCGCGAGGGGTGGCGTGAACAGGCCATGGACTCCGACATCTGGACGCACTTCGTGGCCCGCGTGGACGACGAGGCGAGCTTCGTCCGGTTCTTCTACTCCTACCTGGCCGCCAGCGACGGCGGAGAGCGCTCCACGTTCACCGTCACCGACAAGGCGAGCGGACGCATCGCGGGCAGCATGAGCTACGGGCACATGTCCGAGCCCGACCTGCGGCTGGAGATCGGCAGCTCCTGGCTGGGGCGCGACTTCCGGGGCCGGGGGGTCAACCACTGGTCCAAGTACCTGCTGCTGCGGCACGCCTTCGAGGAGATGGGCGCCGAGCGGGTCGAGTTCAAGACCGACGTGCTCAACGAACGGGCCCGGCGCGGCCTGCGCTCCATCGGCGCCACGGAGGAGGGCGTCCTGCGCAGCTACAACGTCATGCCGGGCGGGCGCCGCCGGGACGCCGTGTACTACTCGGTGCTGCGCAACGAGTGGCCGGGCGTGCGCGAGCGCCTGGAGGAGGGCCCGCGCTTCCGGTGAGGCCCGCGTCGGCGGCGGGCGGGTTCGCCCACCCGCGCCCGAACCGGTGGATGGTGGGGACGCCTGGCGAGGGGAAGACACCCCCCTCAACACCGCCCCCCCCGGTGTCACGGGCGGCTCCCGTCCCCTGGGAGCCGTCCGCCCTGCGGGCGCGGGTTCCGCCCGGGAGGGAACCGTTCCCGCCCCGCGCAAGTCGTAGATCCGAAACATCCTTCGTCCCGCTCACGACCCCGACCGGGAAGGCGTCTCCCCCGTGAACCCCCACACCCCCGCACCCCCGATGCCCGGCACGCTCAAGGCGGTCCGCGTCATCCTCGTCATCAGGATCGTGCTCGCCGTCGTCATCTACTCCCTGGCCCTGATCGGTCTCGTCGCCCTCGTCAACCTGCCCAGCGCGCAGGTCGAGGCGGAGATGGGCATGGGCGTGGGCGGACTCGTGGCCATCCTGGTCTACGGCCTCGCCCTCACGGCCTTCGAGGCCTACGTCGTGATCGCCCTGAAGAAGGGCGGGGCCAAAGCGCGCACACTCGTGCTCGTGGTCGTGGGCCTGGGGCTCGCCAGCGCGCTCCTCAACCTGCTCAGCGACGCCTCCAACCCGGCCGTGGGCGTGATCCTGATGGTCGTCATCGTGATCCTCATCCGGACCGAGAGCGCCCAGGAGTGGTTCCGCGTGACCGACCCCGGGTACCGGCCCCTGCCGGGCGGACACCCCGGCCAGGGCGGTCACCCGGGTCACCCGGGTCACCCGGGCTACGGCGGCCAGCCGGGCCACCCCGGTCACCCGGGCCAGCCGGGCTACGGGGGCCAGCCGGGCCACCCCGGCCAGGGCGGGTACCCGAACCAGCCCGGCCCCGGCGGTCACCCCGGCCAGACGGGTCCCACCGGTCACTGAGCGGTCCCGCCCAACGCCGCGGGTCCCTCCCACGGCGAAGGGGCGCCCGTGGACCCGCTCCCCCCGGCCCGCACGGGCCGGGGGGGAGCGCGCCGCGGACGCCCCTTCGGGTCCTTCAGAGGCGGTCGAGCAGCTGGGCGCAGCGGATCAGGCCCAGGTGCGAGTACGCCTGCGGGTGGTTGCCCAGCGCCCGCTCGGTGACCGGGTCGAACTCCTCCGGGATGAGCCCGGTCGGTCCGGCGCAGTCCACCAGGTGCTTGAACAGCTCGTCCGCCTCCGCGCGGCGGCCGGTCAGCAGGTACGCCTCGATCAGCCACGCGGTGCACAGGTGGAAGCCGCCCTCACCGCCCGGCAGGCCGTCGTCGCGGTGGTACCGGTACACGGTAGGGCCGCTGCGCAGCTCCGCCTCCACGGCGGTCACGGTGGCCTGGAAGCGCTCGTCGGCCGGGTCGATCAGACCGGACAGGCCGATGTGCAGGGACGCGGCGTCCAGGTCGGTGCCGTCGTAGGCGGTGGTGAAGGCCTGCGCCTCCTCGTTCCAGCCCTTGTCCAGCACCTCGGCGGCGATGCCGTCGCGCAGGTCCGGCCAGGACGGGTCCACCTCGCGGCCGTAGGCGCGGGCCAGGGAGACGGCGCGGTCCAGGGTCACCCAGCACATCACCTTGGAGTAGACGCGCTGGCGGGGCTCGTCGCGCTCCTCCCAGATGCCGTGGTCGGGCTCGTGCCAGCGGCGGGCGACCGCCTCGGCCATCGACCGCACCAGGTCCCAGTCGCGGTCGGCCAGGGTGCCGCGCACCGAGGACAGCTTCTCGATCAGCTCCACGACGGGGCCGAACACGTCCAGCTGCACCTGGTGGTCGGCCAGGTTGCCGATCCGCACCGGCCGCGAGCCCGCGTACCCGGACAGCGACTCGATGACCTCCTCAGGGCCCAGGTCCGTGCCCCGCAGCGAGTACAGCGGGCGCAGCGTCTCCGGGCCGGGCAGCGAGTCCACGACCCGGTGCACCCAGTCCAGGAACTCCTCGGCCTCGGCGGTCGAGCCCAGGGAGACCAGCGACTGCACGGTCAGGGCGCCGTCGCGCAGCCAGCAGTACCGGTAGTCCCAGTTGCGGACGCCGCCGATCTCCTCGGGCAGCGACGTGGTCGCGGCGGCCATCACGCCCCCGGAGGGGGTGCACAGGCCGCGCAGGGTGAGCGCGGAGCGCGCCGCCAGCTGCTGGGCGGTGTCGGGCAGGGTGAGCCCGTCGAGCCAGCGCGACCAGTGCTCGCCGGAGGTCCGCTGACGCTCGGACTCGGGCAGCGTGCCGTGCACGAGGGAGTCGGTGCCGCAGCGCAGCTCCAGCACCACGGGCTGCTCCGAGCGCGGGTGGACGACCGCGCGGGCGAGGTCGGAGACGCCGTCGTGGTCGATCTCCCACTCCACACCGGGCGAGTACAGGGCCATCGGGAAGTCGGCGCCCTCGACGAGCAGGCCGTTCTCCTGTGGCGTGATGCGCACCGGCGCGCGGCCGAAGTCGGGGCGGGGGGCGAACTCCACCGTGGCCGGGGTGACGCCGCTGATCACCCGGATCAGGTCGGTGCGCCCTTGGGGGGTGCCGTGGGCGAGGTAGTCGGTGACGTCCATGCGCGACCAGCGTGTGCGCACGGTCATGGTGCCCGGCAGGTAGCGCTGGCCCAGCGGTCGGCCGCCGTGGGCGGGGGCGACGGCGAACACGCCCGCCTGGCGGCCGCCCAGGACCTCGGCGAACACGGCGTTCGAGTCGGGCTCGGGGTGGCAGAACCACAGCAGGCGCGCGTCCGGGCCGACGAGGGCCACGGAGCCCTGGTTGGAGAGCATCGACATGCGCTCGATGGGCGTGGGGCGCTCGCCGAAGACCCAGAAGCGGCGCTCGGCGGCCAGCGCGGACAGCAGGGCCGCGGCGGTCGGGGTGTCGGCCACGCGGTGGGAGGCCACGGTGGGGCCCTCGCCGACCCGCACGCCCGCGTCGGCGCCGGTCAGCCGCATGAAGACGGGCTCCTCGCCCTCGCCGCCGCCGATGTAGAGGATGGCGGTGGCCTCGACCTGGTCGCGCAGCAGCTCCAGGGCGGCCGCCTTGTCCGAGGGCGAGTCGGCGTTGCGGTGGTCGGGGTCGACGGTCACGTCGGTGTCGAACTCGGTGCCGTGGGCGCCCACGAGGCGCACCTCGGCGGGCAGGCGCGAGAGCGCGGCCAGGTCGCGCAGGGGGCGGCCGGAGATGACCGCGCACACGGTGCCCGGCAGGTCGGCCAGGTCGCGCAGCGCGCGCAGGGCCTCGGGCAGGGGGCGCCGGTCGGCCGGGTCGACCGTGGAGAGGGCGCCGTCGTAGTCGCAGGCCACCAGGAGCCGTGAGGTTCTGGCGAGGGCGGAGACGCGTTGCCGGACGTCCACGGGCATGAGCGCGGGAGCGGTGTCCCCCGGCATGCCCGGAACCGCTTCGACCGCTTGGGTGACCGTCACGCTGCCTCCTCCGTTGGTCCGCGTTGACCTGGGGAATCGGATGATCTGTAGGACTCCGCGCGCATGCTGCTGGTTCACTCTGATATGGGTGTGCACAAGAGTGAGCCCAGGGCTTGTGGCGCGGGATGGGACTTCCGGGGACGTCAGAGGGATCCTCAGGAGCTCTTCACGTGTGCGCGGGCGAGAGGTGGTGCCGAACGCAAAGATCCGGTCCGCAAGAAGTCAACGCGAGACTACCTGCGTCCCACAGGTACCTGCGACCTCAGATTCCAGTGATGCAGGTCACGAATCGGCCGCAAAACAGGGCGAAGGTCGCGGATCCTGACCCGGGCGAGCCCGTGACCACCCACCGTCGCCGAGGATGTGGCTGGTAGAGGGGGCGGGTGCGTTCCCTCGGCGCGGGACGTGCGATGGGACACGTCGGCGCTCGGCGGCGGACCCCCGGTCACCGCACCGGTCCGGCGGTCCCCGTTCCGCCCGGGACCCGGGTCACGGCAGCCGGTAACCCACGCGGGGCACGGTCTGGATGGGGTTCGGGGTGCCCAGCTTGCGCCGCAGGGAGCGGATGGTCACGCGCACGATCGTGGTGAACGGGTCGATGTTCTCGTCCCACACCCTCTCCAGCAGGGCCTCCGCCGACACCGGGGCGCCGTCGGCGCGCAGCAGCTCCTCCAGCACCCCGAACTGCTTGGGCGACAGGTGCAGCGGCCTGCCGTCGCGGAAGGCCTCGTAGCGGGTGGAGTTGAGCCGCAGGCCCGAGCGCTCCAGAACCGGCGGTTCGGCCAGGCCGGGCCTCCGGGCCAGGGCGCGGACCCGGGCGATCATCTCCTCGCGGTCGAGGGGCCTGATGAGGTAGTCGTCCGCGCCCAGCTCGAAACCGGCGAGTCGCTCCTTCGGGCTGGTGGGAGAACTCACCATGAGCACCCGCACCTGACCGTGCAGGGCGGTGGCCACGCGGCACACCTCGTTCCCGCTCAACCCCGGCAGCGCCCGTTCGAGCAGCATGACCCCGTACTCGTTGACGGCGAGCTTGTACAGCGCCGTCTCCCCGTCAGGGGCGGTGTCCACGGCGAAACCGGCCTCCCGCAGCCATGAGGCGGTCGGCTGTGCGGGGTCCTCTCCGTGGTCCACGACCAAGACCCTCATACGCTCTTCCTTCTCCCTCCGCGCGCGGCGGGCGTTTCCGTAGGACGTGGCGAGGGGGGCGCTCACACTCTGTTCACAGCGCGTCGTGTCTACTTCTTGGTCATGCCGTCGACCGACCCCGGGGAGCACCCGCTCCACCTCCCCGGCCACCCGGCCTCGCCCCTGGGTGAGGCCCTCGTTGATATAAGCGCGATCGCCCACAATGTACGGTTCATGGCAAAGCGGACCAATTCCGAAATTCTTGCCGTCGTCAAGGCGAACGGCTTCGGCCACGGGGCCGTGGAGGTCGCCCGCGCCTCCCTGGAGGCCGGAGCGACCTGGCTGGGCGTGACCTCCCTGGAGGAGGCGCTCGCCCTGCGCCGCGCCGGGCTGCGCGCCCCCGTGCTGTGCTGGCTGCACCGTGCGGACCAGGACTTCGACTCCGCCGTCGCCGCCGACGTGGACCTGTCCGTCCCCTCGGTCGGCCACCTGCGCGCCGTGGCCGACGCCGCCGTGCGCACGGGCCGTGTCGCGCACGTCCACCTCAAGGCCGACACCGGGCTGAGCCGCAACGGCGCGCCGCCGGACGCCTGGCCCGGACTGGTCGGTCTGGCCCGCGTACTGGAACTGGACGGCCTGGTCCGGGTGCGCGGTGTCTGGTCACACCTGGCCTCCGCCGACCTGCCCGGCGCGGGGACCACCGCGCAGCAGGTCGCCGCCTTCGAGGGGGCGCTCTCCCAGGCCCGCGCGGCCGGGCTCGACCCGTCGCTGCGGCACCTGGCCAACACGGCCGCGATCCTCAACGAGCCCGCCACGCACTTCGACCTGGTCCGGGCGGGGGTCGGCCTCTACGGAGTGGAGCCCGTCGAGGGCAGGCGCTTCGGCCTGCGCCTGGCCATGACCCTGCGCGCCCGGGTGGCCATGGTCCGCCGGGTCCCCGCGGGGACGGGCGTCAGCTACCACCACGCCTACACCACCCCGCGCGAGAGCCTGCTCGCCCTCGTCCCGCTCGGCTACGCCGACGGCGTGCCCCGGGCGGCGGGGGACCGGGCCTACGTGTGGATCGCCGGACGGCGGTGCCCCGTGGCCGGACGCATCGCCATGGACCAGTTCGTGGTCGACGTCGGCGGCATGGACGTGCGCGAGGGCGACGAGGTGGTCGTGTTCGGCCCCGGCGACCGCGGCGAGCCCACCGTCGAGGAGTGGGCCGACTGGGCCGGAACCATCCCCCACGAGATTCTCACCGGTGTGGGCGCGCGCGTGCCCCGCCTCCACCAGGACCTGGCGCGGCCCGTGCCGCGCGAACCGAGCAAGGAGAGATCGAGTGCCTGAGGCAAGGACACGCGTCGCCGTCGTCTTCGGTGGACGCAACGGGGAGTACGACGTCTCGTGCGCGTCGGCGATGTCGGTCCTCACCCACCTGGACCGCGACCGGTACGAGGTCGTCCCGGTGCGGATCACGCGCGCCGGGGCGTGGGTGGTGGGCGCCGACACCGACGACCCCGCCGCGCTGGACGCCGAGCGCCTGCTGGCCCTGACCCCCGAGCCCGGCGGCGAGAGGGAGCTGCGCACGGGCGACGGCCTGGGCGAGGCGATCCTCGCGTTGGGCGGGGCGGACGTGGTCTTCCCCGTCATCCACGGCCCCTACGGGGAGGACGGCACGATCCAGGGGATGCTCGAACTCCTGGGAGTGCCCTACGTGGGCAACGGCGTGCTCGCCAGCGCCACCGGTATGGACAAGGCGACCACCAAGACGCTGCTGCGCGCGGCGGGGCTGCCGGTCGCGCGGGACGTGGTGCTGCGCGGACCGGACGACGAGGTCTCGCCGCAGGAGCGCGCCGAGCTGGGGCTGCCCGTGTTCGTCAAGCCCGCGCGCAGCGGCTCCAGCCTGGGGGTGACGCGGGTCGGCGACTGGTCGGAGCTGGAGGCCGCCGTCAAGACCGCGCGCGAGTTCGACACCAAGGTCCTGGTGGAGGAGGCGGTCGTCGGCCGCGAGGTCGACCTGGCCGTCCTGGAGCTGCCCGACGGCGCGCTCAAGGTCGGGCCGCCGCTGGAGATCCGGGTCGCGGACACGGAACGCTTCTTCGACTACGACACCAAGTACGGGGGCGACGCGGTCTTCGACATCCCCGCCGACCTGCCGGTCGGGCTCCAGACGCAGCTGGGCGACCTCGCCCTGGGCGTGTTCGAGGCGGTCGGCTGCTCCGGCCTGCTGCGCGTGGACTTCTTCCTGCGCGGGGGCACCGAACCCGTCGTCAACGAGGTCAACACCCTGCCGGGGTTCACCGCGCACTCGCAGTACCCCCAGATCTGGCGGGCTACGGGCCTGGAGTACCCCGAGCTGCTGGACAGCCTCATCCGGACCGCGCTGGCCTGAGGGCCGCGTCCGTCCCGGGAAACGCGGGGGCCCGCCACACGTGTGGCGGGCCCTTCCCTGTGGCTGTGGGGGGGAGGGGGCTCAGCCCTTCCCCGGCTTGCGCAGGTGGTGCACCCACGCGGGCGGGACGTTGGCGAACACCTTCTCGGAGCCGATGCCGTAGCGGTCGATCCACTCCTGGACGAGCCAGCTCGTGCGGACCTGGCGCAGGTAGTCCTCGCGGCGGGCGATGACCGCCTTGACCTCCTTGGTGTACAGGTACCCGTAGAAGGACATGGTGCCGCCCGGTTCGAGCACCTCGAAGTAGTAGTCCAGGATCTCCCGGACGGCGTCGGCGGTGAAGTTCGCGAACGGCAGGCCCGACACGATCACGTCGTAGGACCGGTCGGTGCCCATGTCGTTGACGAGTTTGGCGTGCACGCGGGAGCCGTCGGCCACCCGCGACATGACCGGGTCGGTCTTGAGCAGACCCTCCACGTGGGCGGCGAACTCGGGGTTGGCCTCCACCAGGTCCAGGGTGTCCCCCGGCTGCATCGAGGCGGCGATCCCGCGGCTGATCGCGCCGGTCCCGGCTCCGGCCTCCAGGATGCGCAGCGGGCGGTCGGGTTCTGGTCGGCGCCGGACGTACTCGGCCATCGCACGCGCCAGCGCACCGCTGCTGGGGAGGATGGAACCCGTGGCGTGGAAGGTGCGCAGCGCCTGGCTGAAGAACAGTCGGGTGTCACGCAGGCGCTCGTCCAACCTCAGGGAGGAAAGGGGTCCGGCAGGGCTGTGGGTCTCGGACATACACGCACGCTAACGCCTCACCCCTCCCCGAAGGGAGTCGGCGCGGCCGCGTTCTGGGAAAACCCAGGTGAAACCGTGTGTGTCCATACCCACCGCGCAAAGGGGAACTCCGACGCCGCGGGGAGCGCCGCGCGGGCCGGGGCGCCGCCGGACGCCGCCGTACGCGCGCGCCGACCCGGCGTCCGCCGAGGCCGCTGTCCCCGCGACCGGTGACGGCCTACCCTGGGGGGATGAGCGAACCGGCCAGCACCTCCGAGACCCCCGCCCACCCACGGACCGCGCTGGTCACCGGAGCCTCCACCGGGATCGGCGAGGAGTACGCCCGCAGGCTCGCCGAACGCGGCTACTCCCTCGTCCTCGTCGCCCGCCGGGGCGAGCTCCTGGAGGCCCTCGCCGAGGAGATCGGCGGACGCTACGGGGTCGGCGTCCAGCCCCTGCCCGCCGACCTGGGCACCGACGAGGGCCTCTCGCTGGTCGTCAAGCGCCTGTCCGCCGACGGCAGCGGTGACGAGGCCCCCGTGGACCTGCTCGTCAACAACGCCGGGCGGGGCGACGGCGGCCCCTTCGTCAAGCAGGAGCCCTCCGAGATCGACGCCATGCTCGACCTCAACGTGCGCGCGGTCCTGCACCTGACCCGCGCCGTCCTGCCGGTGCAGATCGCCCGCCGCGGGAGCCTGCCGGGCCGGACCAGGCTCGGCGTCATCAACCTCTCCTCCGTCGCGGGCGAGATCACCGCCAACCCCGGCGGCTCGGTGTACGGGGCCGGGAAGAAGTTCGTGTCCCTGTGGAGCGAGAGCGTGGCCGCCGAGGTCGCCGAGCACGGCGTGCACGTCACCGCGGTCCTGCCGGGTTTCGTGCGCACCGACATGACCAGGGGCGTCCAGGAGAGCGGGATGCCCGCGTTCGCGTTCGTCCCCAAGGAGCAGGTCGTGCGCGAGTCCCTCACCGCCTGGGCGGCCGGTCGCTCCAGCGTCGTCGCCGGCGCCCAGTACAAGGCGGCCACGGGGCTCCTGCGCTTCATCCCCAAGCCGATCGTGCGCGCCGCCGCCCGCAGGGTGTGGTGAACCGGGCGGAGGCGAGGCGGACCGGGAGCGAGGGCCGCTCTGCGCGGGGACGCGACCGGCGGGGCGCGGCGCGGTGTGGCGCACGCCGCCGCCCACATGATGAGACATCACCGCGAGGGTGCGGCATCGGGGCGCCGGACCGCCTACGCTGGTAGCGCATCTGTCGGTCGAGGAAAGACACCATGAAGACCTTCGAAGAGCTGTTCGCCGAGCTGTCCGAGAAGGCGCGTTCCCGCCCCGAGGGCTCCGGGACCGTCGCCCAGCTCGACGCCGGCGTCCATGCCATCGGCAAGAAGGTCGTCGAGGAGGCGGCGGAGGTCTGGATGGCCGCCGAGTACGAGTCGGACGACCAGGCCGCCGAAGAGATCTCGCAGCTCCTCTACCACCTCCAGGTCCTGATGCTGGCCCGCGGCCTGCGTCTGGAGGACGTCTACAAGCATCTGTAGGCCGACGCGCCGCCCGTGCGCATCCGGCCACCGACGCCACGTCCCCGTACACGCAGCCACGAGAAAGCCGTGAACATGCCCGACATGCTGAGAATCGCCGTGCCCAACAAGGGCCAGCTCTCCGAACCCGCCGTGGAGATGCTCCGCGAGGCCGGGTACCGGCAGCGCAAGAGCAGCCGCGACCTGGTCATGATCGACCCCGACAACGACACCGAGTTCTTCTTCCTGCGCCCCAAGGACATCGCCGTCTACGTCGGCGAGGGCATCCTCCAGGCCGGGATCACCGGCCGCGACATGCTGCTGGACTCCGGCGCCGCCGTGGACGAGGTCCTGCCGCTGGGCTTCGGCGGCTCCACCTTCCGCTTCGCCGCGCCCGGCGGCGCCGGCATGAAGGTGTCCGACCTCAACGGCAAGCGCATCGCCACGTCCTTCGACGGCCTCCTGCGCTCCTACCTGGACGAGCAGGGCGTCGACGCCCGCGTCATCCACCTGGACGGCGCGGTCGAGAGCTCCGTCCAGCTCGGCGTCGCCGACGCCGTCGCCGACGTGGTCTCCACCGGCACCACCCTGCGCCAGGCGGGCATGGAGACCTTCGGCGAGCCGATCCTGGTCTCCGAGGCGGTGGTCATCCGTCCGTCCGGGGCCCCCGAGAACCCCAGGTTCGACACGCTGCTGCGCCGTCTGCGCGGCGTCCTGGTCGCCCGCGACTACGTGATGATGGACTACGACGTGCACGCCGAGCGCCTGGAGGCGGCGGTCGCGCTCACCCCGGGCATGGAGGGGCCGACGGTCTCCCCGCTGCACAGGGAGGGCTGGGTCGCGGTCCGCTCGATGGTGCGGAGCAAGGACGCCCAGCGGATCATGGACGACCTGTGGCAGCTAGGCGCCCGCGCCATCCTGGTCACCGACATCTACGCCTGCCGCCTGTAGGCGGTGTCCTGAGCGACGGACCGGCGGGGACCGGCATGACGCCGGTCCCCGCCGGTCCTTTCGCGCTGCTGAAGGGTGTCCGCGCCCCTCGGAGCCGTCGGTCGGCCCGACGCCGTCCGTCAGTCCGGTGCCGCCCCGGTGCGCCGCTCGCGACGTGAACGGGTGAGGCCGTGGGCCGTGCGGAGCAGCTCCCTGGCCGCCTCCCCGGTCCGCGGCCCCGGGTTCACCACGGCGAGCCAGCCCAGGCCGCCGTAGACGGGGTGCGCCACCACCGTGTCCGCCGCGCTCGGGTCCGCGTCCGGATCGGCCGCTTCGCGGGGCTCGTGGCCCGTCCAGCTGACGAAGGCCTCCCTTCCGGCGGCGACGTTCAGACGGAAGACGCCGGGCCGGTCCAGGCGCGACGCCCGGTCGTCGGGGTAGTCCTTCGTCACGATGGTCGCGAAGGGCTGGGTCGCGGTGGGGACGACGCCGTCGGGCGCGTAGTAGAAGAACGTGTCGCCCCAGCTGAGTTCGGGCGAGCCGTCGCCGGGCCGCGGCCTGAGGGTCAGTACGCCCTCAAGGCCCTCCAGGAACGCGGTGATCTCTTCGATGCTCATGTGTTCCAGCGTTACATTCATGTGGTTGTGGAGACTTTTCCCCGAAGAGTGCGAGGTGGGGGAGTGAAAAGTCGCGACTCGACCGCCATGCGCACGGTCGACGTGGCCCGGAGCTCCGGGTACTCCGTCCAGCAGGTGCGCAACCTCGAACGCGACGGTGTGCTGCCCCCGGCGGCGCGCACGGCCTCGGGCTACCGGGTCTACACCGAGGCGCACGTGTGCTCGGCCCTGGCCTACCGGGCCCTGGCCGCCGGAACCGGCCCGGTCGAGGCCGGGCGGATCGTGCGCGCCGCGCACGGGTACCCGGCCTCGGACCTGCTCGCCCTCCTGGACGCCGCGCACGCCCGGCTCCACACCGAGCGCCGGGAACTCGGGCTGGCCAGGCAGGCCGCGGAGGCGATCGCCGCGGAGCCGGTCGGGGACGTCCGCCCGGCGGACTCGATGGGAGTCTCCGAACTCGCCGCCGCGCTCGGCGTGCGTCCCTCGACGCTGCGGCACTGGGACGCCGAGGGGCTCGTCGTGCCCGGCCGGACCTCCCCCGGGGGAGCGCGGAGGTACTCGCCCGCCGACGCCAGGGACGCGCGGATCGTCCACCAGCTGCGCATGGCCGGGTACCGCGTCGCACCGCTCCGTTTCCTGATGCCGCAGCTGCGCCGCGCGCACCGGTGGGACGAGGTGATGGCCGCGCTGGCCGCCCGGGACGCGAGCATCGACGCCCGGTCCGCGGCCCTGCTCGAAGGCGCCGCCGCGCTCGGCGCCCTGCTGCGGTCGGCGCGGACCCCGGGCCCTCACTCCGGAGCCTCCGACAGGGGCCGCAGCCCGACGGCGAACTCCACACCCCCGTCGTACTCCGACTGACGGAGGGCGCCCACGTCGGCGAACATGCCCTCGACCTCGTGCCCGAACAGGTGGGTCAGCGCCAGGGTGAGGCCGCCCAGGCTCTCCCGCCCGGGCATCAGCAGCCGGACCTCGGTGCCCTCCCCGTACTCCACCAGCTCCACGCCCTCCGGCAGCGGGGACGGGGAGGGACCGGTCTCCGCGACCGGCACGCACACCCGGTAGCCCGCGCCCTCCGACCCCGGCTCCAGGCTCTTCCACCACCGGCCGTCGGAGCGCCACCCGCGCTCCTCGACCAGCGCGCCGAGCCGCCCGGCGAGGGCGTGCACCTCGGCGCGCTCCCGGTCCAGGTCGAAGTCCCCGTCCGAGGAGAGCGCGGTCACCCCTGTCAGGGCCGTGCGCGCCCGCCGGGGCCGGACCTCCACCCTCGGCTCCCACGCCAGGACCGCGAGGGCCTCCGCCAGTGCCCGGTCCTGGGCCTCCCGCTCGCGCCGGAGGTCCTCGGCGTGCCGGCGCAGCGCGTCCGGGGCCAGGCCGGGGTCGTCCACCACGCGCCGGACGGTGTCCAGGCCCATGCCCGCGCGGCGCAGGGTGACGATCTGCCCGGCGCGCTCGATCTGGTCGACGGTGTACCAGCGGAACTGCGTGTCCTCGTCCACGCGGGCCGGGACCAGCAGCCCGAGGGAGTGGTAGTGGCGCAGCGCCTTGTGCGAGAGGCCGGTGAGTTCACTGAAGGAACCGATGGGAAGCATGGTTCCACTGTGGCTCCTCCCCCCAGGGGAGGGGCAAACGGGCGCTCGGGGCCCGCCGACGTCCCGGCGCGGGGCGCCGTCAGTCCTTCCGGTCCCCGCGGCGGGCTTGGAGGGCGGCCCAGACGAGCGGGATCTGGAGCGGCACGCGGCCCCAGGCCACGAGGCGGTTGTCGGCCGGGCCCCGGAGCCTGCCCGTACCCGAGTCGAGGGCCATCTGGACGTTGGCGGGCCACACGGCGAGCAGCAGGGCCGCGCTCGCCGGACCGGCCCACGCCCTGCGCGTCAACAGCCCCGCGCCGCAGACCAGTTCGGCCGCGCCGCTGCCGTAGACCCACGCGCGCGGCGCGGGCAGGGAGCGGGGCATGATCGCCTGGAAGGGTCCGGGCACCGCGAAGTGCAGCACGCCCGAAGCCGCGAACAGGACGCCGAGGGCGTGGGGAGCGACCCCGCGCACCCGGTCGAGCGGTCCGCCGCGCCCGCGCTTCACCCGCATGGAGTCCTCCTTCGGTGGGGTGGACATCGACCCTACTCTTGGGTAACCCCACGGTCCGGGACGACCCCGCGGACAGCGCCCCGTCCTTCCCCCCGGCGGGAGCGCGGGCGCGCCCGCCGGGCGGGCACAATGTGGGGTATGGACCAGCCGACGACGTACACCGCCCCGGTTTCCCGTGAACCCGAGGAGGAGACCGCCACCCTGGCGAGGGTGACCGGGGAGACCGGCGGCGACCTCGTGCTTCGCCGCGTGGGCGCGCACTACGAGATCTACTCCAACGGGGTGTTCCTCATGGACACCCGCGACGGCACCTCCGAGCGGGAGATGGTGCGCGCCAGCCTCGCCGCCCTCCCCGCGGGCCGCTCGCGCTCCCGGGTGCTCATCGGCGGCCTGGGCGTGGGCTTCTCCGCCCGCGAGGCCCTGGAGCACGCCCGGGTGGCGGTGGTGGACGTGGTGGAACTCGAACCCCACGTGATCGCCTGGCACGACGGGGAACTGGGCGAGGCCGCCGAGTACGTGCACCGGGACCCGCGCTGCCGGGTGGTCAACGCCGACATCGTGGCCTGGCTGGAGGAGGCGTCCTCGGCCGCGGCCCCCGTCCGCTACGACGCGATCTGCCTGGACACCGACAACGGGCCCGACTGGACGGTGGTGGAGAACAACAACCGCCTCTACGAGGCGGCCGGGCTGGACCGGCTCACCCGCCTGCTCGCCCCCGGCGGGGTCCTGGCCTTCTGGAGCGCCAACGCGGTGCCCGCCTTCGAGGAGTCGCTGCGGGGCAGGTTCGCCTCGGTGGAGGTCATCGAGGTGCCGGTCGCCCGCGGCGTGCCCGACACCGTCTACCTGGCGCGCGAGCCGCGCTGAGGCGGGCGGCCGCGTTCGCGGCGGTGCCGCCCGCGGGCGGCACCGTGGGGCGGCACCCGCCGGGGGCTCAGCTCCTGGTGTCGGACATGTAGGCCGTGAACTCGTCCAGGGTGATCAGCCTGTCGCCGTCCTGGTCCATGGCCTCGATCGCACGCAGGGCCTGCTCCTCCGTGCAGCTGTCCCCGAGGCGGTGCATCAGGTCGGCGTACTCCTGTGCGGAGATGCGGCCGTCGCTGTCGGCGTCGACGAACGCGAAGGTCGTCGCGTACTCGTTGGTGTCGGGCATCTGCGTTCGTCTCCAGGGAGTCGCGGTGGCGGGTCCGGCGCAAGATTACCGGTGAGGGGGCGGTTCGGGAAGCCGGCGGGACGTCGGCGCCCGCGGAGCCGAAGGGGCCGCGCACCGGAGGTCTCTCCGGCGCACGGCCCCACGGGGTCGGGCTGTGTCAGCGGCTGCCCACGGAGGCCCGCGAGCCGATCCACCGCGCGATCACGGTGAACAGCAGCACCAGCAGGAACAGGCACAGGGCGGCGCCCCACGCGCGGTCGATACCGGCCTCGAAGGGCTGCATGGCGCCCCGGTACAGCTGCATCGGCACGGCGCCCTGAGGCTCGCCCTGGAAGGCGGTCACGACCAGGCCGGTGCCGAACGCGGTCAGCAGCAGCGGGGCGGTCTCGCCGATGCCGCGGGCGACGGCCAGCATCGAACCGGTGGTCAGGCCGGGGGCGGCGGCGGGCAGCACCGTGTGCACGATGGTCTGCCACTTGCGCGCGCCCAGGCCGTAGCTGGCGTTGCGCATCTCGTTGGGCACGAGCCGCAGCATCTCCTCCGCGGACCGCGTCACGATCGGCAGCATCATCATGGCGATCGCCAGAGCACCGGCGAAGGTGCCGAAGCCCATCTGGCCCCAGCCGATGACGATCAGGCCGTAGACGAACAGACCGACGAAGATCGAGGGGATGCCCGTCATCACGTCGGTGAAGAAGCGGATCGCGCCGGTCAGGCGGTTGGGCCCGTACTCCACGACGTAGACGGCCGTGGCGATGCCGAACGGGATCGACATCACGACCGCGAGCGCCATGATGTAGAGCGTGCCGAAGAACCCGGCCGCGTAGCCGCCGCCCTCGCGCCGCGGCGGGGGCTCGGTCGCGGTGAAGAACTCCAGGTTGACGACGCCGATGCCGCGCCGGGTGACCTCGAAGATGATGAGGACCAGCGGGATCATCGCCAGGACCATCGCGGCGGTCAGCGCCACCGACGCCGAGCGGTCCTTGAACCTGCGGAAGCCGGAGCCGGGCGGGCGCTGGCTCAGGGGGGTGTGCCGGGCGTCCGGAGGAGTGGTGGTTGCTGTGCTCATACGGCGGAGTCTCCCGTGAACTGCCCCAGGCGCCAGACGATGACGCGGGCCAGGATGTTGACGATCATCGTGACCAGGAAGAGGGCGACGCCGATCGCCATCAGCGCCGTCCGGACCTCGGGCGAGGCCTCACCGAAGGACGCGGCGATGTGCGAGGCCATGCTGCTTCCGGTGCCGAACAGGCTGCCGCTCCACCCCTGGGTTCCGCCGATCAGCATCAGCACGGCGATGGTCTCGCCGAGGGCGCGGCCCAGCCCCAGCATGGCGGCGGCCACGATCCCGGAGAAGCTGGCCGGCAGGATCACCTTGGTGATGACCTCCCACCGGGTGGAGCCCAGGGCGTAGGCGGCCATCTGCTGCTCGATCGGCTGGACGACGACGACCTCGCGGATGAGCGCGGTCATGATCGGCAGGATCATGATGGCCAGCACGATGCCCGCGGGCAGGTAGCCGACACCGCGCACCGGTCCCTCGAAGAGGAAGAACCAGCCGAAGGTGCCCTCCAGCCAGACGAAGAAGGGGCGCATCACGTTCGGCAGGAACCAGTGCAGGCCCCAGAGGCCGAAGATGACGCTGGGCACGGCGGCGAGCAGCTCGACCGTGTACGACAGCGGCTTGGCGAGGCGGCGCGGGGCCAGGTGGGTCAGGTAGACGGCGACCATGATCGCCAGCGGCAGCGCGATGACGATCGCGATGGTCGCCGTGACCAGGGTGCCGTAGATGAAGGGCCAGGCACCGTAGGTGCCGGTGATCTCCGTGCGGGAGCCGCCGCTCTGCCAGTTCTCCCCGAGGAGGAAGCCGAAGAAGCCCTCCTTGGCGAAGACCGGCCAGGCCTCGCTGGTGGTCCGGATGACCATCAGCGCCAGGATGACCAGGACGATGGTGCCGCAGGCCGCGACGGCCCACTTGAAGATCGGATCGCCCAGGCGCCCCTTGCCGGACTTCAGCGTCCCCCGCCGGGAGTCCTCGGGGGCCTGGGGGGCCTCACGGGCCTCGGTGGACATGTGCTTCTCCTCTGTGGCTTTCGTGGGGAGTGGAGAGCGTCCCGCCCCGGGACGGGGGCGGAGGTTGGGAAGAAGGCGTGCGGGGCCGGGATGGCTCTCCCGGCCCCGCGGGGCGTTCCTACTCGGTGGTGGCGTCGGCCTCGGGAGCGCTCTCCTCGGCGCTCTCCTCGGTTCCGGCCTCCTCCTCGGCACCGGCGTCGGCGCCGCCCTCGGCGGAGTTGGTCTTCTCCAGCTCGGCGACGACGCGGTCGGTCAGCTCCTGGCCCAGCGGCGCGTAGCCCAGCTCACCGGCCAGGTCGCGGGCGCCCTCGTCGGTCAGGGCCCAGGTCCAGAAGTCGATGATGGCGTCGGCGCTGGCCTGCTCGTAGCCGCAGGTGTAGGTGAAGATCCAGTTGGAACCGGCAATCGGGTAGCCCTCGCCGCCGATGTTGTCGATCGCGAACTGGAAGTTGTCCGGGATCTCGGCCTCCTCGGAGGCCGCGATGGTGGACTCCAGGGTCGGCTCGATCGGGTTGCCGTCCTCGTTCACGATGTGGGCGACGGACAGGCCCGCCTCCTGCGCGAAGGACTGGTTCACGTAGCCGATGCCGCCGGGGTTCTGGGTGATGCCCTGGGCGACGCCGTCGTTCTGCTGGCCGCCGACCAGGCCGTCGGCCCACTCGATCTCCTTGCCCTCGCCGTACTTCTCGGCCCAGGAGTCGACCTCGGTGCTCAGGTAGTGCGAGAACACGTAGGTGGTGCCGGAGCTGTCGGAGCGGTGGACCGGGATGATCTCGTCGCCGGGCAGCTCCATGTCCGGGTTGAGCTCGGCGATGGCCGGGTCGTCGAACGTGGTGATCTGGCCGTCGTAGATGGCCGCGATGGTCTCCGCGTCCAGGACCAGGCCGTCCAGCTCGGGGTTGTTGAAGGCGATGACGACCGCGCCGAAGACGACCGGGAACTGCACGGCCTCACAGCCGCGAGCCTCGGACGCGGCCGCGAGGTCCTCCTCGCCCAGCGGCTCCTCGGAGGAGCCGAAGTCGACGGTCTGCTCCAGGAACTGCTCCACGCCGGCACCGGAGCCCACGCTCTGGTAGTTGACGCTGACGCCGGGCTGGACGTCGTTGGAGTAGGTGTAGATCCAGTCCTGGAACAGGGGGTCGGGGAAGCTGGCCCCGGCACCGGTCAGGGAGGCGCTGAGGTCGCCCCCGCCACCGCCGGAGCTGTCGCCGCCGGTGTCGCCTCCGCTGCTGCACGCCGCCGCGAGCAGGGGGATGGCCGCCAGGACGGCGAGCTTGGAACGCCCGTTGCGCATGTCGTAGTTCTCCTCGTTGAATCACCGCTGTCGGGGCTGACGTGAAATGACAGTAAGCGCGCAGGAAGACGCTGTGTCATCGAGATGGAGGCGGGATGGTAGAAGAAGGGTGAATGCGGAGTGAATGGCGGTAACCATCTGATAACGGGTGCGTGTTTTTCGGCTCCGCGCGGATCCTGTCATGTTCTGGGGACAGGCGGTGATGACCTGCGGGTATGGCCGTGGAGTCCGGGATGGCGCGGTGGTCCCCCGGTGGTGAAGGTGACACGTCGGATTGTTCGGTGATTCATCTTCGCGTTCGTCTCGGACCGAGGTGACGTGAAGATGAACAAGGGGTCTCGTCGGCATCACCGAAAGGACCCGGCGGAGGGGAATTCACCGACCCCGTCCCGCGCTTTTCCTCCGCTCAGGAACCGTTCGCCGTGTCCAGCCGGTAGCCGATTCCCCGGACCGTGTGGATGAACCTGGGCTGTGCCTCGGAGTCACCCAGCTTGTGCCGCAGGCGCCGGATGTGCACGGCGATGGTGTTGTTCACCGGAGGCAGCGGCTTGTGCCAGACCTCGGTCCACAACTCCTCGCGGCTGACCACCCTGCCGCTGTGCCTCAGCAGGAAGTCCATGATCCCGAACTCCCGCAGCGCCAGGTTGACCGGGTTGCCGTCCACGAAGAGCCGGTGCCCCAGCGCGTCCAGCTCCAGGGCGCCCGAACGCAGCGCGGCCGGGGAGGCGGTGCCGTCCGGGCCGCCGCCGTCCGGTCCCGGGAGGGAGCCGCGCAGCAGCGCCGCCAGCTCCGGGATCCGGTAGGGGCGGTTGACGCACGCGGTGGCTCCGGCCGCCAGCGCGCGCATCGCGCGCTGGGAGTCGCCGGGGCCCACCCCGATGAGGATCGGGATGTCCGTCGCCCGCCGGGTCACCCGCACCAGCGTCTCCAGGTCCACCTCGGGCGGAGTGGCGCTGGTCACCAGGGTGTCCGGCCGCATCATCCCCACCCGCAGCAGCGCCTCGGCGCCGTCCACGCACACCGTGATGTCCACGTCGTGCCCGCTCAGCGACAGCACCAGCTGGTGCGACTGCTCCGATTCGGGCTCCACCAGCAGGACCCGGAGCGGTCCCTCCGACCGTTCCGAGCGCTCGACCGTTTCGTCCTCGACCGGGGCACCCGGGAACGGGACGGATGCGGACGTTGTGAGCGCGGGCATGGGAGGTCCACTTCGTCGAAGGAACAGTGGGGCGGATCCCCGGGGAGGGTGCTCCGGCCTGACCGAAACGGCCCTCCGATCGGCGGTCGCGACCGGAGGGCACGCGGCCGTGGGAGGGCCGGAGGAGAGCGGTTGGGCCGAGGCGGCCTCGCCGATCAGCGGTCCCGGTCCGTGGGAGGGCCGGAGGTCAGCGGTTGGGCCGAGGCGACCTCGCCGATCAGCGGTCCCGGTCCGTGGGAGGGCCGGAGGACAGCGGTTGGGCCGAGGCGACCTCGCCGATCAGCGGTCCCGGTCCGTGGGAGGGCCGGAGGACAGCGGTTTAGCCGAAGCGACCGCTGATATAGTCCTCGGTCCTCTGGTCGGACGGCTTGCTGAAGATCGTCGCGGTCTCGTCGAACTCCACCAGGCTGCCGTAGCGGTCGCCCGCGTCGTCCACACCGGCGGTGAAGAAGGCCGTGCGGTCGGACACACGCGCCGCCTGCTGCATGTTGTGCGTGACGATGACGATGGTGTACTCGCTGGCCAGCTCGTACATCAGGTCCTCGATCTTGAGGGTGGCGATGGGGTCGAGCGCCGAGCAGGGCTCGTCCATCAGGATCACCTCGGGGTTGACCGCGATGGTGCGCGCGATGCACAGGCGCTGCTGCTGGCCGCCGGAGAGGGCGAAGGCACTCTCCTTGAGCTTGTCCTTGACCTCGTCCCACAGGGCGGCCTTGGTCAGCGTCTCCTCGACCAGGTCGTCCATGTTGCCGCGGACGCCGTTGATCTTGGGGCCGTAGGCCACGTTGTCGTAGATCGACTTGGGGAACGGGTTGGGCTTCTGGAAGACCATGCCGATCCGGCGGCGCACCTCGATGGGGTCCACCTCCGAGGCGTACAGGTCCTCGCCGTGGTAGGTGACCTTGCCCTCGATGCGGGCTCCGGGGATGAGGTCGTTCATGCGGTTCAGGGTCCGCAGGACGGTGCTCTTGCCGCAGCCGGACGGCCCGATCATCGCCGTGATCTGACGGGGGCCCACCTTCAGGTCCACGTCGCGCACGGCCTTGTTGGAGCCGTAGTAGATGGAGAGCCCGGAGACGTCGAAGACGGGGTCGCCCAGGTCGGGAACCTCGCGGTTGTACCGGACGGTGTCGGGGGCGACGCCGCGACCGGTCTCGGTGCCGCGAGGGGAGGCGGTGTTGCTGACAGACATGAGGCCACTTCCGGGTCGGACTGTGCGTGCGCGGGAGGTGCGCGGCCGGAGCCGCGGGGCGCGGTCGAACCCATGCAAATATGTCCGTATGAAGCAACGGTGAACGAACCCCGTGGCGAAGGTGAACGTGGGCGGTGAACTCGGAGGCGTGGCGATCGCGAGGCGTTGTCCTCCCGTCACCGAAGGAGGTGCGGACCGCCTCTGGAGTGCGGTTCGTCCCGTCTGGGAGGATCGGGCCCCGGGCGGGCCGAAACCCGCCGGGCGGGTGGGCAGGTGACCGGTCGCAAACCTCTTGATGACGTTTCGGTCTTCCTGATTCACCCTTTTCGGTCCTACCAGGGCGGGGTCCAGTCTCCTGCCGGGGTGGGGCGGCGTCTCGCCCGGAGGCCGCCGCCGCGCCCGCCCGGCCCGGCCCCGTCCGGACGCGCGAACGCCCCGGACGCCGCCCTCCGGGGGAGGGGGCGTCCGGGGCGCGCGGAAACGGTCCGTGTCGCTCCGGGGAGTGGTGCTCCGGAAGTGTTACTCCGGAGAGCCGCCCTGCTCGGCGATCTTCTCCCGCACCTCGTCCATGTCCAGCTCCTTGGCCTGCGTGATGAGGCTCTCCAGAGCCTCGGAGGGCAGGGCCCCGGGCTCGTTGTAGATGACGGTGCGCTCGCGCACGATCATCAGGGTCGGGATGGACTGGATCTTGAACTCGAAGGCGAGTTCGCGCTGCGCCTCGGTGTCCACCTTGGCGTGGACGATGTCGGTGTGCTTCTCCGAGGAGGTCTCGAACACCGGGGCGAACTGCCGGCAGGGACCGCACCAGTCCGCCCAGAAGTCGATGAGGACGAAGTCGTTGTCCTTCAGCGTCTCCGCGAAGTTGTCCTTGGTGAGCTCGACCGTGGGCACGTGGTCTCCTGTATCTGTTCGTTGGTTGGTGTCGACCGTCGGCCAACCGCCATCTCTCAGTGCTACAGCGGTCGTGCCCGTTCGTTTGTTCCGCATGCCTGCCGCGGCCGGTGAACCACCCCGCAGTCCGGTTGTTTTACGCCATAACACGCCTTACATACCTGTTTGGGAGGAAAGAGGCGCGACGGCTAGTGTCGACTGGAGGGACGCGGGCCCCGCGTGGCGGGCCCGGCCCGGTTCGGGGGCGAACCCGGGATCGTCCCTGTCGAAAGGGGGGAGCGGGATGGGTTCCGAAGCCTCTCCGCGGGACCCGGAGGGTCCTTCCGTGGACTACCGGTTCACCCTCGCCAACGAGCGGACCTTCCTCGCCTGGGTGCGCACCGCGCTGGCCCTGCTCGCCGGTGCCGTCGCCGTCCTGCACCTGCTCCCGCTGGGCTGGGCGGAGGGGCCGCGCACCGCGGTCGGCCTGCTGCTGGCGGTGCTGGCCGGGGTCATCACCGTCTACGCCCCGCTGCGCTGGTACCGCGTGCAGCAGCTCATGAGCCGTGGCGCGGCCCTGAAACTGAGCGCGCTCCCGCTGGTCACCGCCCTGGCGGTGGGGCTGGTGTGCGTCCTGGTCCTGCTGGGCAACCTGCTGTGACCACTCCCGTCGAACGCGACCCCGGCATGCAGCCGGAGCGCACCCTGATGTCCTGGCACCGCACGATCGCCCTGCTGGTCGTGGTGGGGCTGCTGTTCCTGCGCGGCTCCCTGGCCCCAGGCGACGACGCCTTCCCGCAGGCTCCGCCCGAGGTGCGCGTGGCCACCGCGGTCGGACTGCTGCTCCTGGCGGGGGTGCTGGCCGCGCACGTGTGGCTGCGGTGGCGGGCCGGCGGGCACGGTGCGCCCGTTCCGGGAACCGGGCGGCCCTCGCCGTCCGTGGCGGGCCCGTGGGCGATGGCGCTCCTGTGCGCGGGCGTGCTCGCCCTGAGCTGCGTCCTGGTGGTGACGGTGCTGCTGGCTCTCTGAGGACCCGGCCCCTCGTCCGCGCCGCCCGGAGGCGGACGCACCCGTCCATGCCCTTGGCGGGCCCGGGGTCCACCGGCGCCGATCGCCCTCGTGCGGGCATGGGGGAGCACCGGACACGTCGGGGACGCGCGACCGTCCCGTCGGGGGAAGGGTCGGAGCCGTGGCCCTTCGTCTCCTTGTCCCGTGTCGGTCGGCCGAGGCGGAGAGGGCGCCCCGGACCGGACCCTTCAGGTTCGGTTACGCCGGCTGCGGTACGGAGCCGACCGCGCGGCGGTGTTCCATGATCGAACGGATGATGTCGTTGAGGTCGCGCTCGGGGCGGTACCCGATCAGCCGCGCGGCCAGCGAGGTGTCCGGGTAGCGGCGCTGCATGTCCTCGTAGCCCTCGCCGTAGGCCTCCTCGTAGTCGACGTAGGTGACCGCGCTCCTCGAACCCGCCAGCTCCACGACCCGGTCGGCCAGGCCCTTGATGGAGACCTCCTCGTGCCCGCCGAGGTTGACGGCCTGGTTGTAGGCCTCGGGGGTGTCCATCAGCCGCAGGAGCGCGGGCACCACGTCGAACACCGAGCCGAAGCAGCGGCGCTGCGTCCCCGTCCCGTACACGGTGATGGGCTCGTCCGCCAACGCCTGGTCCACGAAGCGCGGGACCACCATCCCGTACCGGCCCGTCTGGCGGGGGCCGACCACGTTGAAGAAGCGGGTGATGACGCACGGCACGCCCGACTCGACGCCGTGCACGTAGGCGACGAGCTCGTCCAGCCCCTTCGCCGCGGCGTAGGACCAGCGGCTCTTGGTCGCCGGCCCGTAGACGCGGTCGTCGCCCTCCTTGAGACCGTCGGCGTCGTTCTTGCCGTAGACCTCGCTGGTCGAGGCGACCATGTAGGGCACGCGGTGCGCCACGGCCGCCTCCACCACGTTCTCCGTCCCGTGCAGGTTGATCCGCAGGGAGCGCAGCGGGTTGTCGACGATGTTGTACACGCCCACGGCCGCCGCGAGGTGGAACACGGCGTCCGCCGGGGCGACCAGGGAGTCGACCAGTTCCCGGTCCAGGACGTCCCCCTCCACGAACCGGAACCCGGGCGAGCCCTGCGCCTGGACCAGATTCGCCAGGGATCCGGTCGACAGGTCGTCCAGGACGGTGACCTGGTGGCCCCGGGCGATCAGGTGGTCGCACAGGTGTGAGCCGATGAAGCCGGCTCCTCCGGTGACTACAGCCTTCATGGTTTCCCCTCCACTCGGTGTTCTCTTCCGCCGTTCCCCGACTGGGAACGGCGTGTGCGCGCGGTCGTCGCGGCCGCGCACGGTGGGGCGGCGCACGGCGCCGCCGGCCGCGGGTCCGGGAGCGCTCAGGCCAGGCAGCGCAGCACGTGGAACCCCTCCCCGAGCGCCACGCCCGCCTGCATGCCCCGCAGGACGGCGAGGCTGCGCAGGGTGGGCTCGGAGCGGGTGTGCGGGTGCTGGTGGGACTGGGATCCGTACAGCTGCATGCCGTGGAGCTTGTCCACCACCTGCACCTCGTCCAGTTCGACGATGAGGTTGGGCGGGCACAGCGGCTCCGAGCGCCAGTGGTCGGCGGCCTCCTCGTAGGCCAGCGCCAGGCGCGGGTGGTGGCGCAGCGCGGTGTTGGACGGGCGCAGGGCGGTGTGCACCGCCTCGGCCACGGCCCGGTGGTCCTGGTTGTAACTGGAGTGGTGCGGTCCGAGCACCACGGTCGGGCGGAGCCGCTCGATGGACAGCGGGCTCTCGCGCTCGATCAGCTGGGCGAGCTCCACCCGGGCGACGGAGTCGAGCCTGAGGTGGTACTGGTCGCCGGGCAGGGCCATGTGCCAGTCGTCCCAGCGGAAGTGGTCGGCGACCTTCTTGATCTCCGCGTAGCGCTCCTCCGCTGTGGAGAAGCCCTTGGGAGACATGTCGGCCGTGTCCCCGACGGTGAGGAACTGGACGAACACCTCGGCGCCGGCCGCCTTGGCCTTGCTCATGAGGCCGCCGCAGCCGAGCGTCTCGTCGTCGGGGTGGGGCGCGAACACCAGGATGCGTTCCTGGGACCAGTCCGTCGTCATACCGTTTTCCGTCCTTTGCCTAGAGAGCGATCGGGTTTTTCCCGGGGAGCGGCGCCGCGCCCGGTGGCTCGGCGCTGTGGTGGACCCGTGTTCGGGTCAGCTCTGGGTTCTCGCCTGCCGGAGCACGTGCAGTGCCTCCGGGCCGGTGTTGAGGAGAAGGTCGATCGCCGACAGACGAGGGACGAAGTCGGCCGGGGCGCGCCCGTGCTGCGGGTACACCGGGTGGCGGAAGTCCTGCCACCGGACGCCGATCCCGTAGCGGCGCAGGGTCTCGGGCTCCAGGTAGTCCCGGGCGCCGTCGCCCGAGAGCATGGTGTGCGCCCCCGTTTTGGCGCAGATCTGGGCGAGGAGCTCGCTCTTGCGGCCGGGGAAGTCCCCGATCTCACTGGCCAGCGTCAGCGGCGTGTCGATCCCGAAGCACCGCATCAGCATGCGCGTGGTCGCCACGCACAGGTCCGCGAGACCGTCCCACTCCTGTTCGTACAGGTGGGCGATTTCGTCGCGGTAATCCTTCCAGTAGGGCGCCTTGCGGTAGCAGTGTTCCGCGAGTGACTTGTAGTGTCTTGACTTCCAATTCTGACTGTTATCAACAACCTTGTCCCGTATGCGGTCGTCCCGACTGCCCTGGACGACCGGAACGGTCAGCAGGACGGGTTTCCCGCTGCCGCCGATGTAGTTGCGGTTCTGCCATCCGCGACGTTCGAACTGGACGTTGTCGAGGATGATGAAACGGTCGGAACGGTCAATTTTATCCAAAAGCCCCAGCCACGGAAGGTAGTGCGGCTGGTGCAGTGCCACGGTGCGTGACGCACCGTCCTGGCTGCTCATGGCGGAGCGACCCCCCGGGCTGGTGGCCTGTGGGATTCGAGTGGAACCGGATGAGGATGAGGACGGAACGCCGATCACTCCGAGCATTCTCCTTCTCTCCGCTGGTCACTTTCCGCAGACTTTTCCAGAACCTGGACAATGATGGACAAACCACAGACGAGCCGTAGCTACAGCTCACAAATATCCTCTTATGGTTACCATCTTCCGCAAGCCCGTGTATACGATTTGTGTGGCCTACATAGGACGCGAACCCGGGTGAACCTCTCGGTGTCGTAGGGCGTCAAGATAACACCGACTTTGCGGGTTAATGTCGGTCCGAAACCGAGAACTTCGGAGGGTCCTAGCGCTGTGCGTACCGCACGTTTCATAGGCGGCCTGCTGATCGGGCTCATCGCCCTCGCCCTGGCCGCGGCACTCTTTGTCTACTGGTTCGGCTACGCGACGGACGTGGCCGAGGCCTCCGGTCTCGGCGCCCTGGGTTACGTGTTCCTGTGGTTGGCCTTCGGCGCCAACCTGCTGCTGTGGACCACCGTCGGACTCGTGCGTCTGGGAGAGGACTCGGTGCGCGCCGTGCTCCGGTCACCGCGCGCCGGGCACCGCGGCGCCGTCGGGGGCGGGGCCCGCGAACGCGTCCTGGTGGGCGCGGGCGGTTCCGGCGGCACCGCACTCGCCGAGCGGGGCGGCGACGCCTCCGAGGGGGGCGCCTCGGCGGCCGTGGCGGCCCGGGCGGAGGGTTCCGGGCGGGAGGTGTCCCTGGCCGTCATCATCCCGGCGCACAACGAGGAACCCGTCATCGGCGGCGCCATCGCCTCCGCCATGGGGCTGTTCGAACGCTGGGACATCTACGTGGTCTCGGACTCGTCGAGGGACTCCACCGCCCAGATCGCGGCCAAGACCGGCGTGAACGTCCTCGAACTCCTCGCCAACCGCGGCAAGGCCGGGGCCATCGAGGCGGTCATCGAGGAGTTCTCGCTGACCGACAACTACGACGGCGTCCTCATCCTGGACGCCGACACCGAGCTCGACCCCGGGTACGTGGAGGGCGCCCGGAGGCAGCTGGCCGACCCGTCGGTGGCGGCGGTCGCGGGCTTCGTCGTCTCGGAGTGGAAGCCCGGGGAACGCGGTTTCGTCGGCCGGATGATCTCGGCCTACCGGGACCGCCTGTACTTCATGCTCCAGTACCTCATGCGCTTCGGGCAGACCTGGCGGCACGCCAACACGGCCTTCATCGTGCCGGGCTTCGCCAGCGTCTACCGCAGCGAGGCGCTCAGGGAGATCGACGTCAACCCCAAGGGGCTGGTGATCGAGGACTTCAACATGACCTTCGAGGTGCACCACAAGCGCCTCGGCAGGGTCTCGATGAACCCCGACACCAAGGCCTACAGCCAGGACCCGTTCACCTTCCGGGACTACTACAAGCAGGTCACCAGGTGGACGCTGGGCTTCTGGCAGACCGTCCGGCGCCACCGGGTGTGGCCGAGCCTGTTCTGGGCCTGCCTGGCGCTGTACATCCTGGAGGTCGTCCTGGTCTCCGCCGTGCTGCTGGTCACCACCGTGGTCGGCCTGTTCGTCCTGGCGGGGACGCTGGGCGGCGAGTTCTTCCTGAGCCTGCCCTTCGTCGGGGAGGCCTTCACGGCGGTGACGGCCTTCCTGCCGCTGCTGGCGATCGCCATCGGCCTGTTCATCCCGGACTACATGCTCACCTGCCTGATGGCGGCGATCCGGCGGCGGCCGTCCTACCTGGTCTACGGCCTGCTCTTCTTCCCGATCCGGCTCGTGGACGCCTATCTCGCGCTGCGGATGATCCCCAAGGCGTGGACCACCGAGTCCGACGGCCGGTGGAGCAGCCCGGACCGCGTCTCGGGCAGGTGACCCGACCTGCGGTGATGTGAGATCGTCCGGCCCCGGGTACCCCGGGCGCCCGGGGTACCGGACAGCGTTTAGGCTGATTTTCGCCCGCCCGCGGACCTGTCCCGCCGGAGCGGGGACGCAGTCGTCTGAGGGGGATCAGCCGTGGACAAGAGGCGCGTGTCGTTCGCGTTGTACCGGGTGCTGGCGTACGTGACCGGAGTCTTCCTGGTGGGCCTGACCTTCGTGGCCATGCCCGCCAAGTACCTGGTCGGGGAGACCGCCCGGTTCTCCCTGGTGGCCGCGCCGCAGGGCCTGGAGCACTGGTTCGGCCCCGAGTCGCCGCTCATGCTCTACATCGCGATGCCGCACGGCTACATCTACATGGCCTACGTCTTCGTGGTCCTGTGGGTCGCCCTGGACCGCCGCTGGAGCGCCTCCCGCACGCTGGGCGTGGCGCTCGCGGGCACCATCCCCGTGCTCGGCTTCGTGGTCGAGCACCGGATCGTGCGCTCGGAGCGGGCCAAGGACCGCGAGGCCGGACGGGCTCAGGAGCCCGCGACGGCGGGCTGATCCTCCCGGGAGCCGCCCTCGCGCAGCTCCCGGCGCATCAGCAGGATCCAGAAGACCACGGCGGAGACGCCGAACATCGCCCACTGCACGGTGTAGCTGAGACTGCGCCAGTTGACGGTGAACCCCGTGGGCGGCTCGGGCGGCGGCGCGGGGACGAGCGAGGCGGTGGCCGGATCCGTCTCGGGCAGGGTGACGTAGCCCTCGTAGAGCGGGTGGTCCCACTCGTTGACGAGCACGGACGTGGCGATCCGCTCGACCTGGCCCTCGGAGACGTCCACCGGCACGACCCCCTCCGAGCCCGCCGGGGGCAGCAGCCAGCCGGTGACCGTGACCTCGCCCCCCGGCACGGGCGGGATGTCCCGGCCCTCCTCGGCCCAGCCCCGGTTGACGGTGACGGCGGCGCCGCCGTCGTCGGTGACCAGGGGGACGATGACGTCGTAGCCGCGCACGCCGTCCACGACGCGCGGCACCAGCAGCTGGGCGTCGGCGTCGTAGCTGCCGCTGGCCTCCACCGCGCTGTTGGCGAAGGAGTCCGGGTGCATGTACTGGCCCGGTTCGAGCAGGTCCGAGACGGGCACGGCGCCGGCCAGGTCCGCGACCGGGTTGGTGATGACCTCGCGGTCGGGCTCGAAGGCGCGGACGAACTGCCAGGCGGTACCGGCGACGCAGACGACGCCGACCAGCAGGGCGAGCAGGTGGATGCCGAGCCACCGTGGGCTGAGGAGCGGTGATCTCACCAGACCAGGCTAAGCGCGGTCCCCGAGCGCCCCGTCATGACCCCGGTTTGACGCTGCGCACACACACTTGGCCCGCCGTCTGCCGAGGAATGACGATCACTTTAAGTAGTTCATCGTGACTCAGGGTTGTTCTTCGAGGTTGTGGTGGGTAGTGTCTCCATCAACGCGGGACGATCGGGTCGTTTCCGCGGCAGGCCTTCAAGGCCGCGACTCCAGGGGGGAGGAGTCGCTGGCCGCTTCCCAGCGCGAGGGTCGCTTCCGTACTTTGAGGGGGGATGCGGAAGCGACCCTCGCCACCTCGTAACCGGGGGCGTTCCCACTGGTCAGTGGGGACGCCCCCGTCGTTTCCGTTTTCCGTGTGGTTTTTCGGAACGCGGATCTCAGCGGGGGCGTGCACGGAAGTCGCTCCAGAGGTCACCGCCCGGGGATGCCCGGCTTCCGGCTCCTCCTCCGGGAGGAGGACCTTCTTCAGGACCTCGGGCGCTGCGTCCGGACCGAGTCGCCGCAGATCGTCGATGGTGGCGGCGGGGAACCGGACTCTGTGCTCCGTGCGTGTTCCCCGCCGCCGGTACCGCCCGGCAACCGGTTCGGGTGGGCGTGCGTGTCAGCCCATGCTCTTCTGGCCGTCCAGGGCCTCGCGCAGGATGTCGGCGTGCCCGCAGTGCTGCGCTGTCTCGCGGATGACGTGCAGCAGCACGTCGCGGGCGGACCAGGACGCGCCCTCGGGGAACCACGGCGCGTCCGGGAGCCGGTGGCTGACCTCCAGGTCCGGCAGGCCGTTGACGAGCTCCTCGGTCTCCCGCGCGGCCAGTGCGTAGTCCGCCAGGACGCCGTCGAGGGTCTCGCCCTCCAGCAACCGGAAGCTGTCGGCCTGCTCCTCCCAGGTGGCCGGGTCCTCGTAGTCCACCTTCGGGTGGACCGCTCCCTCACGGACGAATCGGATCCAGTTGCGCTCGGCCCGGGTCACGTGCTTGACCAGTCCGCCGAGGGTCAGCTCGCTCACCGTGGTGCGCCGGGCGGCCTGTTCGTCGTCCAGGCCCCGGACCGTGAGGCGGAGGAAGTCGCGCTGGTCCTCCAGGAACCGCAGGAGGCTCGCGCGCTCCACGTCCACCGTGCTCGTCACCGTCGTGACCACCATGACCACCGCTCTCTCGCCCTGTCCGACTCGGTACACGAGGACTCTAGGAAGAGTGGAGGTCAGTTACCGTCCTCCACCGGATGGAAAACGGGAGAAAACGGTGCGGCCCCGAACGGGGCTCTGCCGATAACCTGGCGTTCTGGCGACTCGGAGGTTCCATGGCCTTGATTCCGCTCCAGTACCGGCTCGACGGACCCCGGCACGCGCCCGTCGTACTGCTCGTGCCGCCCTTCGGCACCACGATGTCGGTCTGGGAACCGCAGCTGCCCGAACTCACCCGCGACCACAGGGTCCTGCGGGTCAACCACCGGGGGCACGGCTCCTCTCCTGCCCCGGAGGGCCCCTACACCGTCGAGGAGCTCGCCCTGGACCTGCTCGGGGTCCTGGAGGCCCAGGGCCTGACCCGGGTCCACGCGGTGGGCGCCGGGCTCGGCGGGGCGCTGCTGGTGTGGATCGCGGCCAACTCGCCGCGCACCCTGGAGCGCCTCGTGCTGCTGGCCGCGGCGCCCCGCACCCCGCGGACGCACCGGTGGGACCTCCTCGCCTCCCGGGTGCGCTCGTCGGGCCTGGACTCGGTGGCCGCGGACGTGGTGCGGCCCTGGTTCACCCCGGACATGGGCGAGGGGCGGCCGCGGGTCGTGGCCCGCCTGACCGAGGAGTTCGGCGGGCTCGACCCGGACGGCTTCGCCGCGGTGTGCGACGCCGTGGCCGGGATGGACCAGCGCAACCTGGTGGCCTCCGTGCGGGTGCCGACCCTGGTGGTGTCGGCCGCCCACGACCCGATGCTGCCGCCCGGCCACGGCCGCAGGCTGGCGGACGGGATCCCCGAAGCCCGGTTCGAGGTGGTCTCCGGCGCCGCGCACCTGCTCGGGGTCGAGCGCGCGGACCGGGTGAACGAGCTGCTGGTGGAGCACCTGTCCGGCTGAGGGGAGCCCGTCCGGGGCAGCGGGATCAGACCTGCGCCACGGGGATCAGCGGGCTGTTGATCTCCAGCAGGTAGCCGTCGGGGTCGCGGAAGTGCGCCGCGCGGATGCCCCATGCGGTCCAGTCACGCGGCTCCATCACCTGCCGGGCGCCGTCCGAGACCAGTCTGGCGGCCGTGGCGTCCACGTCGTCCACCTCGAAGATCACCGCGAACCGGTCCTGGTTCGGCAGCGCCGGGTCGGCGGTGTCGGTCTCCAGGGCCTCCGCCATCACCTCGCGCTGGTTGATCGCCAGCCGCGTCCCCGACTCGACGTCGAACTCCGCGTAGCGGCTGCCCTCGTCCCCGCGCAGCACGGGGAGCTTGAGCACCTCGGAGTAGAAGCGGAAGCAGGCCTCGTAGTCGTTGACGAGGAGCCTGATGTAGCTGCAGCGCATGGGGTCTCCTGCCGTTCGGCGTCGGTGTCAGCACCATTGTCCCGTTCCGGGCGTCGCGTGGGGGGTTGTCCACACCCGTTTTTTCTCTTCCCCGGCACCGGGTTCGAAACGCGCTCTCCGCGTCGCGGCTCGGGCTCCCCGCTCGGGGCGCGGTCCACCGCGTTCCGTGGTCCACCTTCGAACCCGACCTGTATCCCCTGTTATTCAGGATGTAGTACATGTACTATCAATGGCAGCAGGAAGACGACGGAACGGAGAATTGGTGTGATGAGTGCGGATGCCCGGTCGGGCGCCGAGGCGGTCCGGGAGAGGGCGGTGCGGAGTGTCCGCTGAGAGCGGTGGGGCGACCGGCCGCCGTCCCAGGGCCGCAGCCGGAGGCGGCGAGGCCGTCTACAACCGGATCGCGATGCTGCGGGCGGAGCGCGGCGTGTCCCGCCGCCAGCTGGCCGAGGCGCTGGGCGTGCACTACCAGACGGTCGGCTACCTGGAGCGGGGCGAGTACAGCCCCAGCCTCCACCTCGCGCTGCGCGTCGCGCGCTACTTCGAGGTTCCGGTGGAGGTCGTCTTCTCCACCGAGCCCTTCCCCCGCATCGGCCAGTGACCCCACCAGGAAGAAGAGGTGAACCCGTGTCCCCCACCCACGACACCACGACGTCCCGCATCGCCCGGCTCCGGGCCTCACGGTCCCGGCGGCGAAACCACACGCTCCTGCTCGTGCTGGTCTTCCTGGTCGCCACGGTGCTCCTGACCGCGGCCCTCTTCCAGCCCGGCGCGACGCTGACGATGATCGTGCTGGTGCCCGCCTACCTCGTGCTCCTCGTCGCGGCGGCCGTGGTCCACAGGCGACTGAGCCGGGCCACGGGGGTGACGGCGGGTTACCGCAACCTGGACGAGCGCCAGCGCGCCGAACTGGACCGGGCCACCCGGCTCGGGCACAGGGTGACGTCGGCACTCATCTTCGCGCCGTTCCTCGTGATCGCGGTACTGGAGGGGCCCACACCCGACCACCTGTACTTCCCGGAGGAGCTGTTCATGCCCGTGCTGTGGGTGATCTACATGGCCCACGTCGCGGTTCCCACCCTGTACCTGGCCTGGACGCAGCCGGACGAGATCCCCGACGACGAGGAGGTCTGACGGGCGGGCCTCAGAGGATGTCCGGGCCCGCCCAGCCGTAGGCGTCGCGCTCGCGGACCCGGGCCAGCTCGTCCTCGGACAGCACGCGGGGCTCGCCGATCTGGCGGGCCCTCAGGTACGCGCCGCTGAGCCAGTCGAGCAGCCGCAGGTTCTCCAGCGCGTGCCCGAGGTCGCGGCCCAGGGCGAGGCCGCCGTGGTCGGCGAGCAGCGCGGCGTCGCGGCCCTTGAGCGCCTTGACGGCGTGGTCGGCGATCTCGCCGGTGCCGTAGGTGGTGTACGGGGTGACGGCGACCGCCCCGCCCAGGCCGGCGGCGCGGTGGTGGATCGGGGGCAGCTCGGCCAGGACCGAGGACACCGCGACGGTGTCGGTCGTGAACGCGTTGACCACGGCGGTGACGTCGCGGTCGTGCTCGGCGGCCAGGCGGTGCACGGCCATGTGCAGGGTGGCCTCGGCGGCGGGGTCGCGCCTTCCCTCCAGCACGCGGTCGTCGAGCGACATCACCGGGCAGTCGGCGGGCTGGATCTGGTCGAGGCGGACACCGTGGGGCGTGACGACCACCAGGTCGCCGCTGCGGACGCTGACGGTCCCCGACTCGCCGGGCGCGGTGCCCGGGTCCGCGGCGAGGGCGCGGGCGGTCAGACACACGTCGCGGCGTTCCTGTTCGAGCAGCATGCCTTCCTCAAGGGGTGCGCGGTGGGCGCGGTCCGTGCCGCGGGGGCTCGGGAGTCCGGACGAACCCGCTTAGGTATGCCTCAGCTAAGGGCACACCTCAATGTACGTCAAACTCTCGTTCCCGTCTTCCCCAGGCGGGGGTGTTCCACCGCTCCCCCGATCGTCACTCCGAGTAGTTGTTGGCCCGGGTGTGGCGTGGGCCGGACCACGGGCGACTCCGCTGGGTCGGGTCGTTCGCGCAGATCAGGCCGGTTCACAGGGTGTATATGGCGGAAGAGTCTGATGAGACGAGGCTGTTTGTGACTAACGATCCCGGGCAAACCGGACCCGTGAACGAGCTCTACGCAACCCTCCCGTCCGTGCCGTACCTGGCGGAACCCGGGTCGGCGACGGCCACCAGCCTCTACATCGACGGCCGGTGGCGGGCGGCCGGGAACGGCCGGGTGCGGGAGATCCTGAACCCCGCCGACGCCTCCGTCCTGACCATCGTCAGCGAGGGAGGAAGGGCCGACTCCGAGGAGGCCATCGCCGCGGCCCGCCGCGCCTTCGACGGCGGAGAGTGGCCCCGCACCCCCGCCGGGGAGCGCGGACGCGTCCTCGACCGCATCGCCGACCTGCTCCAGCGCGACCGCGAGGAGATCGCGGTCATGGAGTCCCTCGACACCGGCAAGACCATCGAGGAGGGCGGGATCGACGTCGACGACGTCACCGGCGTCTTCCGCTACTACGCCGGTCTCGCCGACAAGGACACGGGCCGCCTGGTCTCCGCGCCCGAGGGCGTGCACAGCAAGGTGGTCTACGAGCCCGTCGGCGTCTGCGGCATGATCACGCCCTGGAACTACCCGCTGCTCCAGCTCGCCTGGAAGATGGCCCCGGCCCTGGCCGCGGGCAACACCATGGTGGTCAAGCCCAGCGAGATCACACCGGTCACCACCGCCAAGCTGGTCGAGCTCACCACCGAGGCGGGCGTCCCGGCGGGCGTGGTCAACCTGGTCACGGGCAGCGGCCCCGACGCGGGCGCCCCGCTGTCCGAGCACCCCGACGTGGACCTGATCTCCTTCACCGGCGGTCTGGCCACCGGCAGGCGGATCATGGCGGCGGCCTCCGCGACGGTCAAGAAGATCGCCCTGGAACTCGGCGGCAAGAACCCCAACATCATCTTCCCGGACGTGGACCTGGACACCGCCGTGGACTACGCGCTCAGCGCCGCGTTCTTCCACTCCGGGCAGGTCTGCTCGGCCGGGGCGCGCCTCATCGTGCACAACGACGTCCACGACGCCTTCACCACCGAACTCGCCCGCCGCGCCGAGGCCATCCGCATCGGCCGCGGCCAGGACGAGGGCGTGCGCTGCGGCCCGCTGGTGTCGGCCGAGCACCGCGCCAAGGTGGAGGCCGCGGTCGCGCGCGGCGTCGAGGAGGGCGCCCGGATCATCGCCGGGGGCAGGCGGCCCGACGACCCGGACCTCGCGCAGGGCTACTTCTACCGGCCCACCGTGTTCGTGGACTGCGACCGCGCCATGGACATCGTCCAGACCGAGGTGTTCGGCCCGGTCGTGACCGTGGAGCGGTTCGAGACCGAGCAGCAGGCCGTCGAGCTGGGCAACGACACCGACTACGGCCTCTCCGGCGGCGTGTGGACCGACGACACCGCCCGCGGGGAGCGCGTCGCCGCGGCCCTGCGCCACGGCACCGTCTGGATCAACGACTACGGCCCCTACTTCCCCGGCGCCGAGTGGGGCGGCTACGGCCGCAGCGGGATCGGCCGCGAACTCGGACTCGCGGGCCTGGACGAGTACCGCGAGGCCAAGCACGTCTACCGCAACCTGTCCCCCGAGCCGCAGCGCTGGTTCGGCTGACGGTGACGAGTGACGAGAGGACCCGGACCGTGGACCCGACCGAGAGCACCTATGACTACGTGATCGTGGGAGGCGGCACCGCGGGATCGGTGATCGCCAACCGGCTCACCGAGGACCCCGGCACCACCGTGTGCCTCATCGAGGGCGGTCCCGACGACCGCGACCTGGAGCACGTCCTGCGCCTGCGCGACTGGCTCAGCGTCCTGGACGGGGAACTCGACTACGGCTACACCACCGTCGAGCAGCCGCGCGGCAACTCCCACATCCTGCACTCCCGGGCCCGCGTGCTCGGCGGGTGCTCCTCGCACAACACGCTCATCAGCTTCCGGCCGTTCGCCGAGGACCTGGACGACTGGGTCGCGGCGGGCGCCGAGGGCTGGGACAACGCCACCGTGCAGTCCTACGCGGACCGGATCAAGTGCAACATCGTCCCGGTCGCCGCGAAGGACCGCAACACCATGGTCAAGGACTGGGTGGCCTCGGCGGCCGAGGCGGCCGGCGTCCCGGTGGTGGAGGACTTCAACGCCCTGACCTCGCACGGAGGCGGCTTCGCGTGCGGGGCGGGCTTCCTGTCCATCGCCTACGACCCCTACACCGGCCACCGATCCTCGGCCTCGGTGGCCTACCTCCACCCCATCATGGACGTGCGCGGCAACCTCACCGTCATGCTGGAGACCTGGGTCGACCGGCTGCTGTTCGACGGCGACCGCGCCACGGGGGTCAGCGCCACGGCGAAGGACGGCACGCGCACCACCGTCAGCGCCCGCCGGGAGGTGATCCTGTGCGCGGGAGCGGTCGACTCGCCCCGGCTGCTCATGCTCTCGGGGGTCGGCAACGCCGGGGAACTGCGCGAGGTGGGCGTCGAACCCCGCCACGACCTGCCCGGCGTCGGCGAGAACCTGCTCGACCACCCCGAGTCGATCATCATGTGGGAGACCAGCAGGCCGGTCCCGACGAACACGGTGATGCACTCCGACGCGGGCCTGTTCGTGCGGCGCGACGACTCCGACCCGCGCCCGGACCTGATGTTCCACATCTACCAGGTCCCCTTCGACGACAACACGAGGCGGCTGGGCTACGAGTCCCCGCCCGACGGATACGCGGTCTGCATGACGCCGAACATCCCCCGCGCGCGCTCGCGCGGCAAGCTCCGCCTCGCCAGTAGCGACCCCCGCGAGAAGCCCGAGCTGGACTTCCGGTACTTCACCGACCCCGAGGGCTACGACGAGAGGACGATCGTGGACGGCCTCAGGATCGCCCGCGAGGTCGCCGCCACCGAGCCGTTCCGGTCCTGGATCACCAGGGAGGTCGCCCCAGGCCCCGGTGTCCAGAGCGACGAGGAGCTGTCCGAGTACGGCCGCCGCGCCGCCCACACCGTCTACCACCCGGCGGGCACCTGCCGGATGGGCGCCGCCGCCGACGACGGCGCCGTGGTCGACCCGCGCCTGCGCGTGCGCGGGCTGCGCGGCCTGCGGGTGGCCGACGCGTCGGTGTTCCCCACGCTGCCGACGCCCAACCCCATGGTCATGGTCCTGGCCCTGGGCGAGCGCGCCGCCGACCTCATCCGCCAGGACGCCCTGGCCGGGGAGGGCACCGCGGACGCCTGAGCCGGCCGGGGGAGCGGCCGGGGCGGCGAGGCCCCCGCCCCGGCCGCTCCCCCTGATTCCGCTGGTCACCGTCGGCAGCCGGTGAGCCGCTTCGCGCCGGGGGCGGGGCCCGTGCCCCCGCCCCCGGCGGCGCTTCCGGAAACCGCTACCGCTCGACCCCCTTGCCACGGCGGGCGCGGAACATGAGAATTCCTCGTGTCCACCGAGGAAGCGGAGGGCCATGCGCCGGGACCTGCTCGCCGCCGCCGTCGGGACCGTGCTGTTCCTGGACGCCCTCCGGGTGTTCCTGCCGTCCCTGATCACCGTGTTCGGCCAGGCCGGGACGACCGATCCCGCGCTGATGGGCGCGTTCGCGCTCGCCTGGTTCCTCGCCCCGTTCCCCTTCGTCCCCCTCGCCCGCCGGATCCCGCCCACGGCCATGGCGGGCACCGCCGTCGTGGTGATGGCGGCGGGGCGCCTGGCGCTCCAGGCCACCGGGGGCGGCGACCCGCAGCTGTACGTCTCCGCGGCCACGGTCGGCGCGGGAACCGTGTGGCTGGTGTGCACCGCGATGGCGTCCGCCGTCGACGGGCGCCTGCACGGACGCGAGGTGGTGACCGTGGTCGTGGCCGCGATCGCGGCCACCGCGGTCGTACGCTCCCTCTTCGGCGCGATCGACCTCGTGTGGTGGCCGACGCCCCTGGCGTGGGCGCCGGTCATCGCGGAGGTCGGGCTCCTCCCGCTCCTGCTGCTCAACGTCCGGGACACCGCCCCGGAGCCTGCCCGTCCCGTGCCGCCCCGGGCCTGGCTGGTGCTGGGGCCCCTGTTCTTCCTCACCGGCCTGTACACCGCCAATCCGGCGGTGGGCCAGACCCTCGCGGGGTCACCGCTGGGCGCCGCGGCCGTCGCCACGGGCGCCGTGCTGTCGGTGGGCCTCGTCCGGCGTCCGCTCCTTCCGGGCCGGAGCCGGTGGGCGGCCCCCGCCGTGCTCCTGGCCGCGCTGGCGTGGCTGGCCTGGGCGTCCTCCGACGGTGTGCCCCCGGACGCGACGGCCCTGCCGTCCACGGCGGCGCTGGTCGCCGGACAGCTCGCCCTGGCCGCCTGCGCGGGCCGGGCCGTGCTCGCCCGGCCCGGGCGGGCGTCGGCGGCGCGCAGCGGGCTGGCCGCCGCGTCGGGTCTGCTGTCGTTCGTGGTGCTGGTGTTCGCGTTCTACTCCGCCTACGACCTGTACGTGCCCAACGCGTACGTGCCCTTCCTCGCCGCGGCCCTGCTGCTGCCCGCCGTGTCCTCACGGGTTCCGGAGGTCCGTGAGCCTCCGCGTCCGCGCGCACTCGCGCTGACCGCCGGGGCGGCCGTGCTCACCCTGGCCGCCACCGCCCTCTGGCCCGTGTTCGCGGCCCGGACGTTCGCACCCGCACCCGCGAGCGGGGCGGAGGGGCTGCGCGTGGCCGCCTACAACGTGCGGATGGGCTTCGGCATGGACGGCCGGTTCTCCGTCGCCGAGCAGGCTCGGGCGCTGCGCCGCCTGGACGCCGACGTCGTCGTCCTCAGCGAGGTGGACCGGGGCTGGCTGCTCAACGGCGGCAACGACGTGCTGTCCCGGCTCGCGCTCGAACTGGGCATGGCCGCGCACTGGGGGCCGGCCGACGGGCCGCTGTGGGGCGACGCCGTGCTCACCTCCCTGCCCGTCACCCGCGAGCGGAGGCACCCGCTCACGCCGAGCGGCCCCACCGGGGCCCAGGCGCTGGAGGTGACCGTGGACCACGGCGGCACCGGGATCACGGTGGTCTCCACCCACGTGCAGCCCGCCGACCTCGGCTTCCGCGCGGAGTCCTCCCGGCGCCAGCTGCGCGAGATCGCGGAGATCGCCCGCCGGGCGCGGGAGCGCGGAACGCCCGTCGTGGTGGCGGGGGACCTCAACATCGAACCGGACGCCCCCGCGTGGGGCCTGCTCACCGAGCACGGGCTGCTCGACGCGTTCCGGGACGCGCGCCCCTTCCCCACCCTGCCGGGGGAGACCGGCTCCGACCAGCAGATCGACCACGTCCTGCACACCGGGGACCTGGCGCCGAGCGATCCGGCCAACCCGGACGTGCCCCACTCCGACCACCGGCCGGTGGCCGTCACGCTGACCCCGGTCGCCTGACGGTCAGGGGGAGGGGTGTTCGTACCTGCGGCGCCTGGACACCCAGTACACGTTCACGCACGCGGCGACGAAACCCGCGCCGAGCAGGACGACCAGCCAGAGCTGGTCGGTCCACATGTACGCGGCGATCGCGCCGGACAGCAGTACCAGGGCGCCGAACACGGCCAGCACCGCGCGGAAACCCAGGGCGCTCGCCGGGCGCTCGTGGCTGCCCAGGGGGCCCTTCAACCTGCCGCGTCGCATGACGTCCGCTCCCTTCCGTCGCCGTACGCTCCCGGTTCCCGCGTGGGACCCGGTCCACCGCTTCTTCCCGGTCCCCTACCCAGCCAGCGGCAACCACGCGGAAAACCTCCTCCGGGAGCCGGTCCGGCCTCCACGCTGGCGAACACGGACAGCCGGACCCGTGATCGGCGGGTCGCGATCCGCGGACTCCAACGTAACGCCGACGCGTTGTTCGACCGGGCGCGGCAGGGGGAGTGCTTCACGGCCACCAAGCGCGGTCAGCCCGTCGGCCGTGTCGTTCCTCCGCCGAGTGACGCTCCACTCCGCTTCCCGGAGCCGACGAGTCAGGTCAGTGGCGGTCCTGATACCGAGAGACGGTATCCCGCGCGGAACACCTCTGTGGGTCCTACGTGATGGACCCGCAGCGGGAGGCAGACGGATGAGCGGTTACCGGGAACTGGAGGGGCAGCGGTCGGCTGAGACGACGCGGCGGGGGCGCCCCGAAGGACGCCCCCGCCGCGAACGGCCAGTGTCACACGCCGTCCATCAGGGCGGGCAGGGCCGCCTCGTAGGAGGCGCGCAGGTCGGTCAGCGCGATCTCCACGGCGCCGCCGGGGTGCGTGACCGACAGGGTCTCGCCGCCCACGACGCCGATCTGCTCCACCGGCACGCCGTGCTCGTTGGCCAGCGCCACGAACGCCTCCTCCTCGCCCGGCCGCACCGCGACGACCGCGCGGGCGCCGGACTCGCTGAACAGGGCGGTGAACACGTCCCCGTCCACGGTCACCCGCACGCCCCGGCCGCCGCGCATCGCCGACTCGGCCAGCGCGACCGCCAGGCCGCCGTCGGACAGGTCGTGCGCGGCCTCGGCCAGACCCCGCTCGGCGGAGGCGGCCAGCACCTCGCCCAGGGCGGCCTCGGCGGCCAGGTCCACCCGCGGCGGCAGTCCGCCCAGGTGGCCGTGGACCGTGTCGGCCCACGCCGAACCGCCGAACTCCGGCCGGGTCTCGCCCAGCAGGAACACCCGGGCGCCGTCGGTGCCGAACGCCGTCCGCAGCCGGGTGCGCACGTCGTCGATCACGCCGAGCACACCGATCACCGGGGTCGGGTTGATCGCCACGTCACCGGTCTGGTTGTAGAAGCTCACGTTTCCGCCGGTCACCGGGGTGCCCAGCTGCTGGCAGGCGTCGGCCAGCCCGCGGGTGGACTCGGCGAACTGCCACATCACCCCGGGGTCCTCGGGCGAGCCGAAGTTGAGGCAGTTGGTCACCGCCAGCGGGCGCGCGCCCGTGGCGGCGACGTTGCGGTAGGCCTCGGCGTAGGCCAGCTGCGTGCCCGTGTACGGGTCCAGCCGGGTGAAGCGGCCGTTGCCGTCCGTGGACAGGGCCACGCCGCGGTGGGAGTCGTCGGAGACGCGGATCATCCCGGCGTCGTGCGGGGTGGAGACCACCGTGTCGCCGCGCACGTAGCTGTCGTACTGCTGGGTGATCCACGTCGGGTCGCCCACGCCCGGGGCGCCCAGCACGCGCAGCACCTGTTCGCGCAGCTCGGCGTCGCCGGAGGGCCGGGGCAGCTTCCCGGCGTCGTCGGCCTGGAGCGCGTCCTGCGAGGCCGGGCGCGAGTACGGGCGCTGGTAGACGGGGCCCTCGTCGGAGGCGGTCCGCGGCGGCATGTCCACCACGGTCTCGCCGTGCCAGGTCATCACCAGGCGGCCGCCGCGCTCGGCCTCCTCGGGGGTCACGTCGGTGACCTCGCCGATCTCGGTGGCCAGGATCTGCCACTTGTCGCAGATGGCCAGGAACTCGTCCAGCTTCGCGGGCTCGACGATCGCCATCATGCGCTCCTGCGACTCGCTCATGAGGATCTCCTCGGGAGTGAGCCGGTGGTCGCGCAGCGGAACCCGGTCCAGCTGGACGCGCATGCCGCCGGTGCCGCCCGCGGCGAGCTCGGTGGTGGCGCAGGACACGCCCGCGGCCCCGAGGTCCTGGATGCCGACGACCAGGTCCTTCTCGAACAGCTCCAGGCTGCACTCGATGAGCAGCTTCTCCATGAACGGGTCGCCGACCTGCACGCTGGGCCGCTTGGCGTGCGACTCCTCGTCGAAGGTGGCGCTGGCCAGCACCGAGGCGCCGCCGATCCCGTCGGGGCCGGTGGTGGAGCCGAACAGCACCACCTTGTTGCCCGGTCCGGGCGCCTGCGCCAGCTTGATGTCCTCGTGCCGCATCACGCCGACGCACAGCGCGTTGACCAGCGGGTTGCCGATGTACCCGGCGCCGAAGCCGATCTCGCCGCCGATGTTGGGCAGGCCCAGGCAGTTGCCGTAGAAGGAGATGCCCGACACCACGCCGGGCAGCACCCGCTTGGTGTCGTCGGCGTCGGCCGGGCCGAAGCGCAGCGCGTCCATCACCGCGACGGGGCGGGCGCCCATGGTGAGGATGTCGCGCACGATGCCGCCCACGCCGGTGGCCGCGCCCTGGTGCGGCTCCACGTAGGAGGGGTGGTTGTGCGACTCGATCTTGAACGTGACCGCGCGGCCGTCGCCGACGTCCACCACGCCCGCGTTCTCACCCATGCCGACGAGCAGGGCGTCGTTCTCGGGCGCCTTCTCCCCGAACTGGCGCAGGTGCACCTTGGACGACTTGTAGGAGCAGTGCTCGCTCCACATGACCGAGTAGATGGCCAGCTCGGCGGAGGTGGGGCGGCGGCCCAGGATCTCGCGTACCCGCTCGTACTCGTCCTTGGCCATGCCCAGTTCGGCGTACGGCTGGGGTGTGTCGGGGTTGTCGTGCGCCACGGCGACGGTGTCGAGACCAGGTGCTTCAGACATGCGTGGTTCCGTTCGGGGTGTTCGGGTGGAAGCCGGGCCGTGGCGTCCGACCAACGGCGCGGAAGGTCGGGTCAGGACGTTCGGGGCCCGCTCGCGTCGCCGAGCATCAGCGTCGCCGGGGACTCGGGTTCGTCGTGGGCGGAGGTGTCGGCCAGCATGTGTTCGCCGTCGCTGAGGAAGACCTGCTCCTCGGGCGCTCCCTGGGGCTCCTGTTCCTCCCAGCCCCGGCCGAGGAGGTGGGAGACCACCGTGTCGACGGTCTCGCGCGAGTCCTCGGTGAGCTCACCGTCCTCGGTCACGACCATCACCAGCCGGACGCACTCGGTGCCCTCGCAGTAGACGTCGGCCTCCGGGTCGGAGACGTAGGACAGGCCGGAGGGCGCCTGGCCGAGCACGTCCACGTCCGGCGGCGGGTCCTGGGACGGAGCGCCGCCCCGGTCCCCGTCCTGCTGGCCCTGGGGAGGGGGCGAGGCGACGGGTGCCGAGCCGATGGCGTTGAACAGGCCGATGCCCGCGGACACCACCAGTCCGACCACGACCAGCCCCACGAGGACGAACATCGTCCTTCTGGAGCGCAGCAGTCCCATCATCGGCCAACCCTCCAGTTCGGGATGCGGCTCAGGCGTTCACCGGCGAACCGGCGGCCAGGTGGGCGAGGATCGAGGAGAAGAAGCCCAGGCCCTCGTCGGAGGGGCCGGTGAGCGCTTCGACGGCGTGCTCGGGGTGCGGCATGAGACCGACGACGTTCCCGTGCTCGTTGGTGATCCCGGCGATGTCGCGGCGGGAGCCGTTGGGGTTGCCGCCGGCGTAGCGGACCACGACGCGGCCGGTGGCCTCCAGCTCGTCCAGGGTGTGCTCGTCGGCGACGTAGCTGCCCTCACCGCTCTTGAGCACCACCAGGATCTCCTGGCCCTCGGTGTAGGCGCCGGTCCACGCGGTGCCGGTGTTCTCCACGCGCAGCACCTGGTCGCGGTTGACGAACCGCAGCGAGGAGTTGCGGGTCAGGGCTCCGGGGAGCAGGTGGCTCTCGCACAGGATCTGGAAGCCGTTGCAGATGCCCAGGACCGGCAGCGCGCCCGAGCGGGCGGCCGGGACCAGCTCCGACATCAGGGGGGCGAACCGGGCGATGGCCCCGCAGCGCAGGTAGTCGCCGTAGGAGAAGCCTCCAGGCAGGACCACGGCGTCGACGCCCCTGAGGTCGGCGTCCGCGTGCCAGAGCGAGACGGGTTCGGCGCCCGCCAGCGCGACGGCGCGCGCGGCGTCCTTGTCGTCGAGGGAGCCGGGGAAGGTGACGACGCCCACACGGGCTGTCATGAGCACACTCCGAGAGATCGGGTCGAGTCCGTCCCCGCGTGACACGGGGAGAGTGCGGCGAGGGAGACGCCGCTGCCTGGCCCCGTCCCTGGGGACGGTGCGTCCGCACTCCGCAGCGTACCCGCTCACCTGTGGTCGGGTACGACGGCGGAACCCCTCGGGGGCCTTTCCTTTGGAGGATGCTCCGAACTCCGGTGGTCACGCACCGCGTTCCGGTGTGGCATTCCACAGGCGGAAACGGTGGTGTCGGAAGGGTCCTGTGTGATGCGTCACGGGGATGGTCCGCGGTCGCGGCGGGGCGGTGGACGCGCGCATCGACGGCGCGGTCCGGGCCCTGGCCGGGGGCCGCCGCGTCCCGGGGCCGGGGGACACGCGGCTCGGCCCGCTCACATCAGGGCGTAGCGCTGGGCCGGCACCTGATCGGCGGCCCTTTCGTCCGGCGGTCCGTCGCAAGCCGTGAGCCGCTTGCGCAGCAGGACCGTGGTCCTTGGTTCCCCCTCGAAGGCGACCTCGTCCATGAGGTAGCGCATCAACAGAATGCCCCTGCCCGATTCCGCTTCCAGACCGGGGAGGGGCGTGTGGTCGGTGGTGAACCGCTCCGCGAGCGCCACGGGATCGGGCGCTCTCCCGGTATGGGAGATCCGCAGTTCACACCATCGCCCGCCCATCTCCGCCTCGACCCTGTAGTCGCGGGCCGGCCCGCCGTGGTCGATCGCGTTGGCACAGGCCTCGGAGACGGCCAGGAGGATGTCGTCGACGCAGTCCCCGCACACTCCCGCGCGAACGAGGAGGGTGCCCAGGACATCGCGGGCGACGGCGACCGTGTACGCCTGCCTTGGGAGGGAGATCGAGAAATCGGCGTCCATTCGTACACCTCTCGTGCTCCGTTGTCGTGTTCATCCCGGCATGTTAGGAACCTTCCCCGAGGGCGGACGGAGTAAAACGAACAGCCGTGTCCCCGGCGGGGACACGGCTGTTCTCTCCGGCACTTCGGGCACGTCGGACACCGTGCGGACGAATTCCCACGAATTTCCCCGCGGGTTTCCCGCGGCGGCGGAATCCGGGAGGGGCGCGGCGCGAGGAGTGCCTCGGGTCACACGCGCGGAGGTCAGTCCTCCACGCGCACGCTGTACTCCTCGATGACGGTGTTGGCGAGGAGGGTCTCGGCCAGACGGCGGACGTCGGCGAGCTTGGCCTCGTCCACCGCGCCCTCCACCTCGACCTCGAAGCGCTTGCCCTGGCGGACCTGCTCGATCCCCTCGAAGCCCAGCCGGGAGCAGGCCCCGGCGATGGCCTGGCCCTGGGGGTCCAGGATCTCGGGCTTGAGCATGACGTCAACAACGACGCGGGCCACAGGGTCCTCCACAAGGAAAAGGGGTGTGCCGCACGTGCCTGCGGCGGGCGGGCCGCCTCCCCGGACCGGCGGGGAGGGGGACGTCGCAAGCGTACGGCACGCGCAAACGGGTAGGCATCCTGACCAGGAGGCGCGCCGGGCCTTTACCCCACGTTGGGCAGTACTGGTGACTGTTTCGGGGATCCCGTGACTCGTATCACGTGGATTGATGTCATCATTGGAGGCCTGCGGCGGCGTCTTACACAGTGGAAGTGACCGTCCGGTCGTCCTGAGGGGGAATCTTGACGACTATCGAAATGGACCAGGCCTCCACGACCGGTGAGACCCGCGAGGGGGAGCAGACGCTGGACTTCGCCACCGCGGTGACACCGTTCGCCGACCAGCTCTACCCCACGGCCCTGCGGATGACCCGCAACCCCGCCGACGCGGAGGACCTCGTGCAGGAGACCTTCGCCAAGGCCTTCGCGAATTTCCACCAGTTCCGCGCGGGTACGAACCTGCGAGCCTGGCTTTACCGGATCCTGACCAACACCTTCATCAACAGCTACCGCAAGAAGCAGCGCGAACCGCGCCAGGAGACCACCGACGAGATCAAGGACTGGCAGCTCGCCGCCGCCGAGGCGCACACGTCCTCCGGCATGAGGTCGGCCGAGAACGAGGTCCTGGACCACCTGCCCGACTCCGACATCAAGCAGGCGCTCGCACGCCTGCCCGAGGAGTTCCAGGAGGTCATCTACCTCGTCGACATCGAGGGCTACGCCTACAAGGAGGTGGCCGAGCGGATGGGGACGCCCCTGGGGACGGTCATGTCCCGGCTGCACCGCGCCCGCCGCCAGCTCCGCGAGATGCTCGCCGACTACGCCCGCGACCGCGGCATGAGGGTCCCCGCCTCCAGGGCGCACGCCGCGGCCGAGTAAGCCGAGTAACCGGCCGCGCAGGGCCCCTCCCCCGGGTCCGAACGACCCTGCCCGGTACTCGAACCGGGCTCATGGGCGGATCCCGCGATCCCCCGCTCCGGTCACGCGTTCCGTTCCGCCACCGGGGTCGGGGCCGCCTCCACGGGGGTCGCCTCCGGTCCCCTCCCCCGCGTGCGCAGCCACACCACGGCCGTGATCGCGATGAGGAGGACGCAGGGCACGAGCATGACGGGCGACCCGGCGCCCACCGACCGGTCCATCCCCTCCATGAGGTCGGCGTGCGTGACGATGGTGATGAGGAAGGCGACCGTGTTGTTGACCGCGTGAATGACCACGGCGACCTCCAGGCCACCCGTGCGCCACGTGATGAGGGCGAGGGTGACGCCCATCGTGAAGTAGTACAGGTTGAGCCACGGGTCGAACGCCAGGTGCGCCGCCATGAACAGCAGACTCGACACGAGCACGCCGAGAACGAGGCTGGTGCGCGCGCCACGGCCCCAGCTGGCGGCGACGCGGAAGGCGAGCCCGCGGAAACCGTACTCCTCGCCGGCCGACTGCAACGGTGCCAGCAGCACGATGACGGCGAACATGGCGATGAGGTCGGTGAACAGCCAGGAGGTCTCGGGGTAGGGCGTGAAGACGGAGAAGACGGCCAGGTAGACCGTCCAGACGGGCAGGATCACCAGGAGGGACCGCCCGAACAGGTCGGCCCGGAAGAGCGACCGGACCGAATGCAGCGAGGCGCCCCTCACGCCGTAGAGCCACCGTTGGATGAGCATGCTCCACGGCAGCAGCAGGGCGAGCCCGAGCAGAGCGGAGGCCTGGGTGACGGGCGTGAACTCGTCCCCGCCCAGCATCACGCTGGAGCGGCCGAGCGCCAGGTCGGCGAACGCGCCGAGGATCCCGGCGGCGAAGGAGAAGACCAGCATCCCGCCCATGAAGAGGACGAGAGCGGCGACGCCGCGCCAGACGCGGCGCTTCTCGTGGGCGAGGACACGGTGGTAGGGCACACCCGGCGGGACCGGGCGGGGGCCGCGCCGCCGCCGGGTCTCGGGTGATGGGTGCTCGGGGCCCGCACTCGGGGCCGGGGGATCCGTCCGGAGCGGTTGCGCGGGGGGATGTTCGTCGTCGCGGTGCATGTTCTGAACCTAGTTTCGGCGGATTGCGCACAGTAGTACCGCTGATCATCTGATTTTTCCGCGTTTCACAGCGATCGTCGTATGACGGTTGTCATGCGGGCGTGCCCGGAGGCGCCTCGGATCGGCACTCCGCGCCGGTGCCGGAGAACCGGGTGCGCGGTGCCTCCGGGCCCGTGACGGAAGGCGTCCCCCGCACGCCGACCGGTGCGGGCGGGCGGGCGTTCCCCGTGCCGGGGCGGTTCTCGTGTCCCCTGGCCCCTCCGCGGGCCGCGCGGGTCGCGGCCACGTCCTCGAAAAGTCGTTGGAAACCCTTGTAAGTGCTAGGAAGCCCTGGTAATCGCACTGGTCGGGGATCGGGGATCATGGGGCCCGCAGCTGAAAAGGTGACGCTGAGGGCTTGCGCTCTCCATGGTGAGTTCTGTCACGATATGGAGAGGGCTGTCCGACTCCCGCCCACCACCCCGGGTGGGACGAGGACCGTGATTCGGCCGATCAGCGTTCACCCACGCGAATTCGGCCCCGAGAACCCGAGGGAGCAACGTGTCGGACACGACCGTGCACGAGGAACCGGAGCTGATCCAGCTCCTGACACCGGAAGGGGAGTTGACGGGGCACCCCGACTACCCCCTGGACATCAGCGCCGAGGAGATCCGCGCCCTGTACCGCGACCTGGTCCTGGTGCGCAGGTTCGACAGCGAGGCGGTCTCCCTCCAGCGCCAGGGCGAGCTGGGCCTGTGGGCCTCGCTGCTGGGCCAGGAGGCCGCGCAGATCGGCTCCGCACGCGCGCTGGGCGCGAAGGACATGGCCTTCCCCTCCTACCGCGAGCACGGCGTCGCGTGGTGCCGGGGCATCGAGCCCCGCGAACTGCTCGGCATGTTCCGCGGCGTCACCAACGGGGGCTGGGACCCCCACGAGCACGGCTTCCACCTGTACACGATCGTCATCGGCAGCCAGGCCCTGCACGCCACCGGCTACGCCATGGGCGTCCAGCGCGACGGCGCCGTCGGCGAGGACGGCACCGCCGTCATCTCCTACTTCGGCGACGGGGCCACCAGCCAGGGCGACACCAACGAGGCGTTCAACTTCGCCTCGGTCAACAACGCCCCGGTGGTCTTCTTCTGCCAGAACAACCAGTGGGCGATCTCCGAACCGCTGGAGCGCCAGGCCCGCGTGCCCATCTACCGGCGCGCCGCCGGGTTCGGCTTCCCCGGCCTGCGCGTGGACGGCAACGACGTCCTGGCCTGCCTGGCCGTGACCCGGGCCGCGCTGTCCAACGCCCGCGAGGGCAACGGCCCCACGCTCGTGGAGGCGTTCACCTACCGGATGGGCGCCCACACCACCAACGACGACCCCACCCGCTACCGCGCGTCGGCCGAGCTCGACGAGTGGAAGGCCAAGGACCCGATCCTGCGGGTCCGCCGCTACCTGGAGCGGGGCGGCCACGCCGACGAGGAGTTCTTCGCGTCCGTGGACGCCGAGGCGGACCGGCTGGGCGAGCGGGTGCGCACCGAGTGCCGGTCCCTGCCCGACCCCGAGCCCCTCGACATCTTCCACGAGGTCTACGCCGAGCCCAACGTCCACATCGACCAGCAGCGGTCCGAGTTCGCCGACTACCTGGCCTCCTTCGAGGGCGCGGGCGCGGAAGGGGGCCGTTAGGCCATGGGAACCAACCTCACCATCGGCAAGGCCATCAACGCCGGCCTGCGCGCCGCCATGGAGCACGACCCCAAGGTCCTGGTCATGGGCGAGGACGTCGGCAGGCTCGGCGGCGTCTTCCGGGTCACCGACGGCCTGTACAAGGACTTCGGCGCCGACCGGGTCATCGACACCCCCCTCGCCGAGTCCGGCATCGTCGGCACCGCGATCGGCATGGCCATGCGCGGCTACCGCCCCGTGGTGGAGATCCAGTTCGACGGCTTCTTCTTCCCGGCCGCGAACCAGACCTTCACCCAGCTGGCCAAGATGCGGCGCCGCTCGGCGGGCACGCTCAGCATGCCCGTGGTCATGCGCATCCCCTACGGCGGCGGCATCGGCGCGGTCGAGCACCACAGCGAGTCCCCGGAGGCCTACTTCACCCACACCGCCGGGCTGCGCGTGGTGTCGGTGGCCAACCCCGAGGACGCCTACTGGATGATCCAGCAGGCCGTGCGCTCCGACGACCCGGTGATCTTCCTGGAGCCCAAGCGGCGCTACTACGAGAAGGCCGAGGTCGACACCGAGGCGTCCATCGCCGAGGCCGCCCCGATGGGCGCCGCGCGCGTGATCCGTCCCGGCACGGACGTGACCCTCGTGGCGTACGGGCCCATGGTCAAGACGGCGCTCCAGGCCGCCGAGGCCGACACCGACCACTCCGTCGAGGTCGTCGACCTGCGTTCGCTGTCCCCCGTGGACTACCCGACCCTGTTCGCCTCGGTGAAGAGGACGGGGCGCCTGGTCGTCGCCCACGAGGCCCCCCTCTCCGGCGGCCCCGGCGCGGAGATCGCCGCCCGGGTCACCGAGGAGTGCTTCTACCACCTGGAGTCGCCGGTCATCCGCGTGGCCGCGTTCGACACCCCCTACCCGCAGTCCCGGCTGGAGGAGCACTACCTGCCGGACCTGGACCGGGTTCTGGACGGTGTCGACCGGGCGTTCGCGTACTAGGGATCGGGGAAACCGAAGGACATGGCGATTTCCAAGAACGAACCCGCCGTCGGCGGAGTGCAGTCGTTCAAGCTGCCCGACGTCGGGGAGGGCCTGGTCGAGGCCGAACTCCTCTCCTGGTACGTCAAGCCGGGTGACGAGGTCGGGGTCAACCAGATGATCTGCGAGATCGAGACCGCCAAGGCGGTCGTCGAGCTCCCCAGCCCGTACGCGGGGACGGTGCGCGAGCTGCTGGCCGAGGAGGGCCAGACCGTGGAGGTCGGCGCGGTGATCATCACCGTGGACGACGGCTCCGGCGGTTCCGCCCCGGAGGCCGCCCCGTCGGCGGACTCCGAGGAGCGGGAGAAGCCGCTGGTCGGCTACGGCGAGAAGGCGGCCTCCACCCAGCGCCGCCCGCGCCGCCGCCCGGGCCCCTCGGCGCCGGTGTCGCCGCCCGTGCCGCGCGTCAGCGAGCCCGCGCCCGCCAACACGCCCGCGGTGCGGGAGACGCGGGCGGCCCCGGCCCCCGCCCCGGCGCGGGCGCCGGGCCGTCCGCTCGCCAAGCCGCCGGTGCGCAAGCTGGCCAAGGACCTCGGCGTGGACCTGGCGTCGGTCATCCCCACGGGGGACAACGGCGTCGTCACCCGCGAGGACGTGCGGGCCGCGGTCGGTCAGGCTCCGGGGGGCCCGGCGGCCGCGGAGACCGTGCAGGCCGCCCCCGCGGCGGCCGTGGACCGCACCGCGCGCGAGCGGCGCGTGCCCGTCAAGGGCGTGCGCAAGCACACGGCCGCGGCGATGGTCGGCAGCGCGTTCACCGCTCCGCACGTCACCGAGTTCCTCCAGGTGGACGTCACCAGGACGATGAAGGCGGTCGCGCGCCTGCGCGAGCGGCCCGACTTCGCCGACGTGCGGGTGTCCCCGCTGCTGCTGGTCGCCAAGGCCCTGCTCATGGCGGTCCGGCGGCACCCGGAGGTCAACGCCTCCTGGGACGAGGAGAACCAGGAGATCGTGGTCAAGGACTACGTGAACCTGGGGATCGCGGCGGCCACCGAGCGCGGTCTGGTGGTGCCCAACATCAAGGACGCCGACGCCATGACCCTGCCGGAGCTGGCGGCGGGGCTGAAGCGGCTGACCGAGACCGCCCGGGCGGGCAAGACCAGCCCGGCGGACATGTCCGGCGGCACCATCACGATCACCAACGTCGGCGTGTTCGGCGTGGACGCGGGCACCCCGATCCTCAACCCGGGTGAGGCGGCCATCCTCGCCTTCGGGCAGATCCGGGACATGCCCTGGGTGCACAAGGGCAAGCTCAAGGTCCGCAAGGTGACGACCCTGTCGCTGTCCTTCGACCACCGCCTGGTCGACGGGGAGCTGGGCTCCAAGGTGCTGCGCGACATCGGCACGGCGCTGGAGGACCCGGAGCTGACCGCCCTGGCCTGGGGCTAGGGACTCTCGCGGAGCGGGTCAGGGGGCCGGTGCGCGTATGTCGCACCGGCCCCCTTGCGTGGCGGGGGAAGCCCAGCCCCCGAGGGTCTCCCGGCCGGACTACGGGGTGCCGTCCCCGCAGTCCACGTAGTCGGCGACGCTGGCCGCGTACTCCTCCTGGGTGTCGAGGGTCTCCCAGTGTTCGTCCATGTAGGCGTCGACGAACTCCTCACCGCCGACGGGTTCACCGCACCAGGTGACCTCGTTGGAGTACATGGCGTCGATGAGGGCGTCATCGACCCTCGCGGTGCCGTCGACCCCCTCGGTGCTCCACGCGTCCTTGTCGAGCTCGACGGCGTATCCGTCCTCGGTCTGCTGGAGAACGCCGCTGTCGAGGAGCCTGTCCCGGCTGCCGCCGATGTCTGCGACGACTTCTTCGGAACCGTTCTCGGTGAGCATGCGGTCGAGTGTGCGCACCATGGCCTCCCGTTCGACCCAGAAGCGGGAGACGCTGTCCGCCGGAGGACTTCCTTCGGGTTCGGGCTCGGGCGCGGAGCACGCGGCCAGGGTCAGGCACACGGACAGGGGAATCGTCAGGAAGACGGGCGCACGGCCTCCGAGGTGTGTCACAGGGCCTCCAGAACGGGTGGGTTGGCGGCGGTCACGCGGATCACGAGCCTCCGGGCGGGTTCCCGAACGTTTCGAGTCCGCCTCCGAAGTAGGTCTCCGCCTCCTGGTAACCGCCCATGTACTGGTCGGTGAACTGCTCCACCCCCTCGTGGGCGGGCGTGCTGTGGTCGACCGTGTACCCGTACTCGTCCTCGTAGGTGATGTTGACGGTGGTGCCGTCCATGACGGCGCTGAGCGCGTCGTCCATCCCGGAGAGCGCGTCGTCCTCGTTGTCGCTCCACCGGTTCGGGTCCGTTTCGAAACTCATCGTGACGGAGTCGTCGATGACGAAGTCGTTGGGGATGTCGGCCGCACCGAGTGCCACGCCGTTCTGCTCGATGGTGAGCGCACCACCGTCGACCAGCGCCCTGAGGTGACCCCGTTCCACGCCGTCGAACGCCCCGGGGTCGCTGTGAGCGAGGAAGTCGAACGTGGCCGCCTGGAAGGCGCGCGTTGTGCTCTCCTCGCCGGTGTAGACGGGGTGGCGGGGGGAGACCTCGTACTCGCCGTCCACGATCGCGTTCACGATGCTCTCCTCGGCCAGACCCATCCCCATCGACAGGGCCTTGCCGATGACCGGGACTTTCTCGGAGAGGCCTCCCGCCTCGCCCACCACGAACTCGGCGATCTGCGTGTTGCGTTCGATGGTCTTGTCGAGGTCGGCGCTCCGATCCTGCGAGTCCAGGTACAGGGCGCGTTCCAACAGCCCCTGGAGCTGTCCGGCGCCGCGCGCGGCGGTCGCTTCGTTGCCGGACTCCAGGAAGGCGATGGATTCCAGCTGCTTGTACACGTCCACCGTGTTGACCATGCGTCCGGCGGTTTCGTCGTTGCCCACGAGGAGCTGCATGTACAGGGCGCGCTCCTCGGCGCCCAGGCGCACGGTGCCCGTCTCCGGATCGAAGTCCCCGATACCCGTCACGGGGTTCTCGTTGAGGTCCAGGATGTCGGTGTTGGCGAAGCTGTAGATGTGCGCGTCGAAGACGTCGGCGAGGCTGTCGGCCAGTTCCCCGTTGAACTGGGTGAACGAGGCGTCGGAGTACTCGTTGTCCCCCTCGGTCACGTCCACGCCGGTGTTGACGAGGGCCTCGTGCATGTCCTTGTCGGTGATGGTCTCCATGAACCCGGCGAAACCGTCCCCGGCCCGCTGGCGCACGTCGGGGTCCTCGCTGTGGATGTCCTCGGCCAGCCAGTCGGTGAGCTGGCGCGCGGTGCGGCCGTCGTCGTGCCACTCGTGGGTGAGCGTGCCCTCCAGCGCCCGCGTGCGCAGGTCCTCGTCGCCGTGGTCGACGCCCTCCTCCGCGTTGATGTGCTCGCCGGTGAGCATGTAGTAGTTGGCGTCGGTGTTGCGGCTGGCCACGTCGATGATGTGGGAGACCTGCTCGGAGTCGGGCAGCACCCCGTCGGGGTCGGGGTCGTCGCCCCAGGCGTCGAGGAACGCGCCGGTGGTCAGGTGCAGGTTGGTCGACAGCCCGTAGCCGCCCTGGAGGCCCTCGTCCGTGTGCTCCATGAAGGCGGAGAGCGCCTTCATGTCCATCCCCATGCTCACGGGCGTGCCGGGGAGCTTGTTCTCGGCGTCGGGGTTGATCCAGGAGCCCTCGACGGCGTACCGGAAGCTCTCGGGCAGGTTGTCGTACCCTCCGCCGAGCGCGGGGTCCGAGAGCGCGAGCAGCCCGTTGCCGAGGACGCCGAGGGCGTCCTCCCGCTCCTCGTCGCTCATGCCGGACTCGTTCATGAGGTCGGGGTAGACCATGATGCCCGCCCCGACCCCGTCCCTGCGGTAGGGCTCCTCCAGCTGGGCGTAGAACTCCTCCAGGAACGCGATCTCCTCGGGACTGAGCTCCGTGCCGTCCTGCTGGTTCTGCCGGGCGCCGGTCCCCACCATCGTGAGCACGAGCATCATCTCGTGGTAGCGGTCGTCCAGCGGCTTGTCACCGGACCAGTAGGCGGCGAGCTCGTCGGCGTACTGCTCGGCGTTCTCGGGCGTGAGCTCGCTGTCGTCGATGAGCGAGGAGTAGCGGGAGGGGTCCAGGTTGAGGAACGCCCAGTTGGCGTTGCCCGTGTCCATGAGCTTGCGGACGTTCTCCGGGGTCGGGCCCTGTTCGAGCATCGTCCGGACGTCCTCGGCGCCGTCCTGGAGCTTCTGCCAGTTGGTCTGCTCCTGGCTGATGAGCCCCTCCTGCACGGTGGCGAGCTCGTCGTAGAGGGCCCGGCACCGCGCCTCGTCCCCCGCGCCCCAGTCCGTCCACAGGAAGCCGTCGGCCTGGGGGTGGGACGAGGTGATGTGGTCGTCCTGGTACTTGGCGGGGACGGCGTTCTCCTTCTCCGTCCTGCTGCTCTCCCAGGCGGTGACCTGGGAGTCGCGCTCCTCGTGGAAGGCCTTCACGATGTCCCCCCACCTCTCGGCCACCGAGGCCGCGTAGGAGACCGAGACGGCGGCGTCCCGCCAGTTCTGGAGGTCCTCCTCGGACAGGCTCCGGATGTCCCAGGCGATGACGTCGGTGAACTCGCCCGCGGCCGAGTCGAAGCTTCCGCTGAGGTCGTCGGCGCGGCCGAGGAGGCGCGCGTTGAGGACCTCCAGGTCCGCCGCGCAGTCGTAGACGGGTTTGGAGTCGTAGTGGAAGTCGCGGGGGACGAAGACGAGAGAGAAGGTTGCCACGGTCTTCCTCGGAGGGGCGGGGGAGGCGGGTACGGAGGGGGAGGGGGAGGGCGCCGTCAGCCCCCGAAGTTGATGTCCCGGTGGGACTCCCAGGGGTGGTCGAAGTCCTCCGAGCTGTCCAGGTCGTTCCGCGCGATCTCCGCCGCGCCCGCCTGGACGTTGTCGGCCAGGGACAGGCCGAGTGTCTGGACGTCGATGAGCGCCTGCGCGGTGTTCTCCTTGAACGCGCTGAACCCGGCCCTGACGTCGTCGTGGCCGGAGACGCTCTCGGCGTCCTCCATGAGGAGGTCGAACGCGTCGGCGAGTCCCGCCATGGCGGCCGCGAGTGTTTCGGCGTACTCGCCGCCCCGCATCCCCTCGATCGGGTTGCCGCCCGCTTCGGTGGTCATGTGGGGGTCTCCTCTCTCCTCGAACGCGGGACCCGCGGGGAGGGGGCACGGCGCCCTCCGCGCACGGAAGGCCCGTCCGCGGCCGTCGGGGCCGCCGGAACGGGTCCGGATGAAGGGTGGGACGCGCGGACGGGGGCAGGAGTTCCGCCGATCCCCTGAACTGTGGGGATGCTACCCGGATAGGCGCCGCATGTGTACCTTTCGCCCCGGGATGTTAGCTCCTTGTTCAGCCGACGCCGGGGTTCGGGGGGTCCGGAACCGGCACGGGGCTCCGGACCCGGGTCCGCTCAGGACACCAGCCACACGAAGCCGTACTGGGCCCCCGTCACGATGACGGCCGTCGCGGCCAGGACGACCAGGGAGAGGTGGATCCGCCCGGCCGGGCGCAGCCACCCCCTGACCCAGGCGGTCACGGCCACGGCCGCGGTGGCCAGGGTGAGCGGGACGGCGACGGCGAGCGGCAGGGTGAGCGCGAGGGACTCGCTGAAGATCCACTGCTGGAGCGTGTGGCTGTCGAACAGCCCGTACGCGACGAGTCCGACGGCGACGAAGCAGCTCAGCGCGGTCAGCGAGGCCAGCGTGCGGGCCAGGACGGTGAACCGGTCCGGTGCGCGGCGGAACTGCACGAACGCGGTGAACAGGACGAGCAGCCCGGCGGCGGCGACCACGCCGTGCGTGATCGGGCTGGTCAGCGGGGTGGTCCGCTCGTAGACCTGGGTGGCGTTGGTGTCCGTGGCCAGGGCGACGACCTCGCCGTCCTCCTCCAGGAAGGTCAGCCGGTCCGCGCCGTTCTGCGCGGCCATCCGTCCCCCGCCGAGGGGCAGCCAGCGGTCGTCCGCGGCCATCGGGCCGCTGACGGAGAGGGTGCCGTCCCCGGCGTCGCGCACGGTCATGTTGTCGAAGAGGGAGACGATCTGGCCGGGCCCGCTCACGGAGCGGCGGCTGCTGATGTAGGTGCCCGTGTAGGCGCCGAGGTCGGCGCCGGTGTCGGCCTCCCCGGACGGCGCGGCCTGCGGGTCGAACGTGTCCCAGAACTCCTGGGCCACCGTCATCCGCAGGTCCTCCAGGGGGTTTCCGGGGACGGAGTCGTCGCCGTTGACCGCGACGAACATCCCGGCGTCGATCCCGGGGATCAGGGTGTAGGCGGTGTGCATGCCGTCCAGGTCGCCGGCGTGGCCGATGACGGGGGAGTCCCCGCCCCGCCACTGGTAGGTGCCGTAGCCCACCGCGGGGGCCTCCGGGTGCGACTCGTGCTGGCTCGCCAGCATCTGCTCGGCCACCCCGGCGGGCAGCACGCGCTCGCCGTCGATCTCTCCGTCGCCCAGCAGGGCCAGCATGAACCGGGCCATGTCGTCGGTCGAGGCGAGGGAGGCGCCCGCGGGAGCCTGGGAGACGTGCAGGTCCCCGGCCCTGCTGCCGTCGGGCAGGTGGAACGCCGGGACCTCGTAGACCTCGCGGGCGTCGTAGATCTGGAGGAACGCGCTCCGGTCCATGCCCAGCGGCTCGAACAGGTTCTGGGCGACGTACTCCTCGAAGGGCTGGCCGCTCACCTCCTGGACGACGTACCCGGCCAGGCCGTTCCCGTGGTTGGAGTAGGCGGTGAACCGGCCGGGCTCGTAGAGCTCCTCGGGCTTGAGGGTGCTGTACACCTCCTCAAGGTCCAGGTGCCGTTCGGTGTCCCCGGCCGAGGGGAAGTCCAACACCTCCGCGAACCCCGCGGTGTGGGTGAGCAGGTGGTGCATCGTGACGCCGTCCATGGGCAGCCGGGCGGCCTCGGGCAGGTAGGTGTTGACGTCCTCGTGCAGGTCGATCTCCCCCTCCTCGGCCAGGAGGAGGGCGGCGGCCGCGGTGAAGGACTTGGACACCGAGCCGGTGGGAAGCGTGTGGACCGTGTGGTCCATGGGGGTCTGGGTGGCGAGGTCGGCGTACCCGTGGGAGGCGGAGGCGACCTGCTCGCCCCCGGCCACGACGGTCACGGCGACGCCGGGCGCGCCGTGCTCCTCCAGCAGTTCGGCGACGCGGGTGTCCACGAACTCCCGCGCGGTCTCGGGGTTGAGCGGCGCGGCCTCGGCCGGGGCGGTCGGCGGGGCCGCGGCGGCGCCGGGCGCGGCGGCGGCCGAGGCCGCCCCGGGCGCCAGGACGGCGGCGATCATCAGGGGCGCGGCCAGCATCGGCAGGACGCGTGGAACTCGTGGCATCAGGGGCTCCCAGGGTGTTTTTCGCTACCCCTCGAACCTAGGATTCGGCGCTGTTCGGAGCACTGGTGCGGGCGGGCGTCCCGGTACTACAGCCAGCTGCACCACCGGGGGTCCCGAGCCCGGAGCGGAAGGGGAGCGAACGGGTGCGGCCGGGGAGGATCCGCCAGCTGGGCGCGGTGTTCGCCGCGCCGCTCAGCCGCTCCGGGACGGCCCGGGGCGGGCTCCGTCCCGGCTCACCCCAGCAGGAAGGTGACGGTGAGCAGCGCGGGGATGGTGAGGAAGGTGGTCACGAGCACCACCTCGCGGACCATCACCTCGCCGGTGCGGTACTGGGTGGCGTAGTTGAAGACGTTCTGGGCCGTGGGCAGGGCCGCCAGCACGACGACGGAGAACAGGCTGGAGGCGTCCAGGTCGAAGACCAGGGCGCCCAGGGCCCACGCCGCCAGCGGCTGGACCACGGACTTGAGCGCCACGGCGAACAGCATCGGCACCCGTTCGGGGCCCCGGCCGGGGAACGGGCTGCCGTGCAGGGAGATCCCGAAGGCCAGCAGCATGGCGGGGACGGCCATGCCGCCGATCAGGTGGAAGGGCTCCATCAGGGGTTCGGGCGGCACCCAGCCCGAGGCGGAGACGGCCACGCCCGCCAGCGACGCGATCACCACGGGGTTGCGGACCGGCGTGCCCAGCGCCCGCCGGAAGACGGGGCCCACCCCGCGCACGTCGCCGTCGGCCAGGTCCAGGAGGGTGAGGCCGACCGGGGCCAGGACCAGGAGCTGCGTGAGCAGGATGGGCGCGACCAGGGACGCGTCGCCGAGCACGTAGACGGAGATGGGGATGCCCAGGTTGCCCGCGTTGACGTACGAGGAGGCGAGCGCGCCGACCGTGGTCAGGCCGACGCCCTGGCGCCGGACGAGCCCGAACACGACGAAGGCGAACGCCACGACGGCCACGCTGATGACGCTGACCAGGACCGGCCCGGACACCAGGACGGAGAGGTCGACGTCGGCCAGGATCGTGAACAGCAGCGCGGGGCTGGCCACGTAGAAGGCGAGCTTGCTGAGCACCTCCCTGGCCCCCGGGCCGAGGAGCGGGATGCGCCCGAGCATGTAGCCGATGACGACGATGCTGGTGATGACACCGAAACCGATCAAGACCCCGGACAAGAGGCGCCCCCACTGCGCACGCGCGACACAACCCGAAGACGCTATCCGAGGTCGGGTTTCGGCGATACGTCCCAGATCACACCGGTATGTGCCTTCGGTTGTCTAAGGCGAGGTTCGCCGTGCGCGGCGGGGGCTTCGGGACGCGGCCGCTCCCGGGACGGTACGGGTTCCGGCGCGGCGCCTCACTCCGCGGGCTCCTCCGGGTCGGGGGACGGCGAGGGCTCCTCCTCGGCCGCCTCCTCCTCCGCCTCCCGGGCGGCCTCCTCCTCCGCGGCCTCCTCCTCGGCCAGGCGCTCGGCCTCCGCCTCGGCGCGGTCCGCGGCGCGGGTCGTGCAGACCTCCTCGGCTGGGGATGCGGAGCCGTCCACGGCGATCACCGTGAAGCAGTACTCCATGCCCGTGTAGCCGGTGGCGACCTGCGCGGTCACCACCCCGGGGCCGGTCCGGGCCAGGGTGGCGGCCTCGTGGCCGAAGGGGCCGCCCAGCACGAAGAAGGAGGCGGTGCCGCCGCTGTTGTCGGTCCAGCTGAGTTCGACGGCGTTGAGGCTGTCCGCCAGGACGACGCCGGTCGGCGCGGAGACCTCGGGCGGTGCCGAGGGGGCGACGACCGGTTCGGCGGCCTCCTCGTCCGCCGCGGGCTCCGGCTCGGCCTCCTGCTCGGCGGCCGCGACCACCGGGGCCGGCGACTCCAGCGCGGCGAACACCCCGGAGACGCTGGTGACCATGAGGATGCCGCACACGGTCACGGCGATGTGGAGGTGGCGGCGCCACCGCGGCTGGTGCTGTTCGGTCTCGGGCACGGGGCCCCAGGAGGGGGTGTCGTCCTCGGCCCGCGTGGACTCGTCCACGGGCAGGGCGCAGGATTCGGCGGTGCCCGTCCAGCCCTCCAGGCGCGACCAGGCGCGCAGCGCGGAGATCTCCTCGCCGCGCAGCTTGGCCATCATGATCTCGGCGGTGCCGCCCGCGTCGACGGCCGGGAGCCTGCTCCCCTCCAGCCCGGTGGGCCGGGGCCTGAGTTCCCGTGACCGCGGCGGCTGCGGCTGTTGCGGCTGTTGCGGCCCGGTCGCCGGGTGCCGGGCCGCCTCGGCGGGGAACGGCGGCGGTGCGTGCGGCGGGACGTGCGGGGCGGCGGGCGCGTGCGAGGCCTGGGGGCCCGAGGGCCGGAACCACGCCGTGGCGGGCGGGTTCTGCGGCCCCGAGGACGGGAGGGCGGGGGAGGGCGGGGCGTCCGTGCCGGGCGGGGTCTGCGGTTCGGGAGGCGCCGGGGGAGGGGTCTGGGGGCCCGTCCAGGGGGTGTAGGCGTCCTGCTGGGGGCCAGCGGCGTACGGCGGAGGCGGGAGCTGGGGCCCGGTGTGCGGGGTCCGCGTGTCCGTGGTCGGGGGCTGGAAGTTCTCCATGGGCGCCTGGGCGCCGGACATGGGCGTCTGCGGCCCCGACACGGGCGTCTGGGGCCCGCTCATCGGCGCCTGGGCACCGGACGCGGACGTCTGCGGGTCCGGTGCGTGGGGGTGCTGCTCCCACACGGGGGCTTCGGGGCCCGGTACCGGCTGCTGCGGGCCGGAGGCCGAGGACCGCGGTGCCGCCGGGTCCGGCGCGTACGCGGGGCCCTGGGCGCCGGACATGGGCGTCTGCGGCCCCGACACGGGCGTCTGGGGCCCGCTCATGGGCGCTTGGGGGCCGGACACGGACGCCTGGGGCGGTGCCGTCGGGTGCTGGGGTCCGGTGTGCGGGGTCCGCGTGTCTGTGCTCGGGGGCTGGAAGCCCTCCATGGGCGCCTGGGCGCCGGGCAGGGACGTCTGCGGCCCCGACATCGGCGCCTGCGCACCGCTCAGGGGTTCCTGGCCGCCGGTCGCGCCCAGCGTCGTGGCGGGCCGGGACGTGCGCGCCTGCTCGAAGGCCGAGGCGAACGCCGCCGGGGTCGCGAAGCGCTCCTCGGGCAGCTTGGCCAGCGCCCGGGTGAGCACACCCCGCAGCTTGCGGGAGATGTCGGAGCGGGGAACCGGCTTGGGCTCCTGTGTCAGGACGCGCTCGGCGTAAGCGCGGGGGTCGAACGGCGTTCCGTCCGTCGACGAGAACGGCGTGTACCCCACCAGCATCGTCCAGACGGTGGACGCCAGCTGGTAGACGTCGGAGGCGGGCGTACGCGGCTCGCCCCGCAGTGCCTCGGGCGCCGCGTGCAGGAACGACTCCGTCGCCGGGTCGGGCGGGGGCAGGGCCTCCCCGGACCGGTGGACGGAACCGAAACCGGTCAGCACCGGTGTGCGGCCCGCACGCAGGACGTTGCCGGGGCACACGTCCCCGTGCAGCAGCCCGCGCCCGTGCATCGAACCCAGCGCGGCCGCGACACTCCGCGAGACGGCCGCCGCCTCCTGGATCGGAGCGGGCCCCCTCCGGGCGAGCATGTCGCCGAAGGAGCCGTCCGCGTAGAACGGCAGCACCACGAACAGGTCACCGTCGGCGGTGGTCCCCGCGTCCAGCAGGGGGACCACACCGGGAACCCCGCTGAGCTCGCGCAGCTGGTTCAGCTCGGCGCGCCCCAGGTGCTCGGGCAGGACCTTGAGCACGACGTCGGCACCGCTCGTGGACCGCGTGGCCCGCACGATCCGGGCGCGGCGCCCCTGGCGGAGCAGGGCCGGGTTGCCGTAACCGGGCGCCCAGGCGGCGTGCTCGGAGCCGGACATGGGAGAGCGACCCCCTGGTGGTGTTCGTGGTGTGGAGGATCCCCGTCAGGCGGCGGGGAGGGCGGCACCGGGTGCTACGGAGACGAGGGCGCCTCGGTGGCCGGGCTCTGGAACGTCTGCTGGCGGGCGCCCCAACCGCGCTCCTCGTTGACCTCCTGCTGCCTGCCGAAGGCCCCGATGAGGGCGATGACCCCGCAGATCAGTGCGACCAGGATGAGCCCGCCGATCACCGCGGGCCACACCTGCTGCCGCCGCCGCCAGTACCGGCTCGAACCGTACATGAGGGCCGACCGCAGCTGCCGGTGCCGCAGGGCGTCCGCCTGGAGGACGTACTTCTCCTCGTTGGGCGTGTAGTGGAACGCCTCGGGGAGCTGCGGATCCGGGTCCGCCGGGGCGGACGCGGGGGATGGGGACGACATCGCCGCTCAGCCTACTAGAACAGTCCGTCGAGGTAGCGGGTCAGCCTGCCGTAGTTGTCCGCGGTGTTGCTGGTCGCGGCGATCACCTTGGCGAAGGCGGCGTTGACCTCGGAGAACTGGGTGTCGAACTCCGTGGCCTTGGCCTGGAACTGGGCGCTGCCCGAGCCCTCCCACTGGCTGACGGTGCTCTCGGACTGCTCGTTGATCTGGCTCATGATGGCGGAGAAGCGGCCGAGGTGGGCCTGCTGGTCCTCGGCCAGGCCCTGGAGGCCCGCGACGTCGCCGTACACGTCGAACTGACTCATGGGAAACCTTTCTGGGGAGAGCGTGGGGGACGACTCAGGCGTTGACCGGGCGGGAGAGGCCGCCGAGGTCGCTTCCGGCCTGGGAGTAGTCGGAGCTGGAGTCGGAGTCGGTGATGTTGAACTGCCCCTGGCCCTCGTTCAGCTTGATGCCGTTCTGGCTGCACCAGGACATCAGCTCGTCGAAGCGCTCGGTGAGCTGCTCGCGGGCCTCGCGGAAACGGGCGAGGGCCTCGCCCTGGAGGGCGTCGGCGTCGTTGCTCATGTCCTGGATGAGCTGGTTCATCTGGGTGCGGATGCCCTCGGACTCCAGTCCGAGCTGCTCACCGCCGACCGCGAGGCTGTTGACGTTTTCAAGACCGGCGTGGGACATCTGTGCCTTTCCCGGGAGTTGGGGGTGGAAGGGGCCGCCTCTTCGTTCCGTCTCGGGCCGCGTTCGCGTGGGGATTCGTGTGGCCACGGTAAAGAGGGGAGATTACGGACGATAGTAAGGATCGCACCTTTCGGTCAACGGAGGTGCGCTTCTTGTGACATCGGTCGTCGGGCGGCGAACGGCCTGATCGCAGGCAGTGCCCCGCACGCGGCGGCTGACCGCTTCCGGCCACGGTTTCGGCCCTGACCGGAGCCCGGCCGCCCTCACTGGCCGCCGTCCGCGCCGGGGCTCGCGCCCGGGTCCGCGGCCACCGGCTCCGTCACCCAGCGCACCGCCAGCGGCCAGCCGTCCATGGACGAGTCGTGGAAGCGGGGGAAGAGCTCGGCGGCCTCTCCCGCCTCGCCCTCGGCCAGGTCCACCCGGTGCCAGGACCGGCTGGTCTGGAGCAGGACCGCGTCGCGTTCGGGCGAGGGCGCATACTGCACCACCGGCCCGTCTCCCTCCTCCAGCAGCCGTGTGGCCGTGTGGCCCTGCCCCTCCACCGTCACCAGGTACGCGCCCGCCGGGGGCTCCCCGCCGCCGGCGGGCGCGTCCGGGCGCAGCAGCGCGGTGCCCCCGCCCCAGACCAGGGAGTTGTCGAAGGTCTGCCACTGGCCTCCGTCGACGTTGAGGGTCGCATTGACGACGCTGTCCGCCGTCTCCCGCACCACGAGGGTGCCACCGTCGGCGGCGTTGCTCTGCCGGGTCTGCACGCTGTTGCGGATGTGCAGCGACCCGTCCGGGGTCAGCGCCCAGTCGCTGGGCCGCTGGTTCTCGCCGATCAGGAGGCTGCCCTCCTGGTTGGGTGTGCCCGTCGGGGCGTCCAGGGGCACCGACAGCACCTGCGGGGGCACGCCGTCCTGCGGGGTGTCGGAGACGAACCACAGCCGGTCGCCGTTGACGACCGGACGGGACAGGACCTCCCCCTCCGAGGCGGGCACGGACTCGACCGGCTGGTAGGAGACCTCCTCGGCGCCGGACTCCCGCGGATCGGTGAGCGTCGCCACCTGCACGGCGTGGGGCTCCTCGGTGACGTAGGCGAAGTACGTCCAGTCGGCGGAGAACTGCGCGTGCACGGGCAGGTCCCGGGCCATCGGATCGACCGCGCCGTCGGGCAGCGCGATCCGCTGGAGCGGCTGCCCGGTCGCGGGGTCGTGGAAGACCAGGACCTGGTCGGTCTCCGGGTCGCCGCCCTCGAAGCCCCGGTGCAGCAGGGCCAGGCCGGACAGCCCCTCCTCGGCCACTTCCTCCCCGGCCCCGGATCCGCCGCCGGAGCCGCCGGGCGTGTCGGTGCACGCGGTCAGGGCGAGCAGGCACACTGCCGAGGTCAGGGCGAGGGGGCGCCGCATGGAGCCGCCTTTCGGGGGACGACGGGGTCGGTGGGGAGGCCGCGGGGGCACGGGGTGGGACTGTCCCGGGGACGCCGAGGTTCGCTCCGGGACGCGGTACCCATTATCCGGTCCGCGACGACACGACGCCCCGGCCGGGAAGCCGAGCCGCCGCTCCGCGCCTCGCGGAGGACGCGGGTCGCGGCCGGGCAGGCCCGTCACGCGGGCCCCGCCCGGGCCGGGAGGGCGGTGAACGCCCTCCCGGGGAACGCAGACCACACGGGTCCGCCTGGCCACATCCGGCCACGGCGGGCGAACCCGCGCCGCGCCGGGACCGGCACCGCCCGGAGGCCGGGGCCGCGCGCAGCCTCCACCGGGGGAAGGCCCTCGTCACCCGAGGAGCCGTACCGCCCGGAGGCCCGCGCCGCGCGCCGCGCCGCGGGCCCCCGGGTCACGCGGGCGGTTCGCTCCATCCCACCTGGACCAGGTCCGGGCGCTGGCCTCGGCGGGCCAGCTGGGCGCGGCCGACCGGCAGCTGCTTGGACGCCGTGCCGTTGGCCAGGCGCCCCTCCATCCGGTCTCCGGAGAAGAGCACGCCCGGCGTGGCCATGTCGCTGAGCGCCTGGAGCACCGGCTCGAACATCGCCCGCGCCGAACCGCCCGTGCGGCGGGCCGCGATGATGTGCAGCCCCAGGTCGGAGCCCTGCGCGATGAAGGGCACCAGCGGCGCGAGCGGGTTCGCCCTCGCCCCCAGCATGTCCATGTCGTCCACGACGATGAACAGGTCCAGGCCCTTCCACCAGCTGCGCTCACGCAGCTGCTTGGGGGTCACGTCCGGCCCCGGCAGGCGCTGCTTCAGCGATCCCGCGAGGTTCGCGGCGACCGCCTGGGTCTGCTCCGCGCTCGTGCAGTAGGCCAGCAGGTGGTCCTCCGGGACCAGTTCCAGGTGGCTGCGGCGGAAGTCCACCATGACCACGCCGATCTCCGTGGGCGGGCGCTGCACGATCTGCTTGACCAGCCCGCGCAGGAGGGTGGTCTTGCCGGTCTGCGGGTCGCCGTACACCACCAGGTGCGGGTCCCGGGACAGGTTCGTGGTGACCGGTGCCAGCGTGCTCTCGGCCAGGCCCACCACCAGTTCGGCGGCGCGGCCCTTCGGCGCCCGGCGGCCCTTGAGCAGGTCGGACAGCTCCACCTTGGAGGGCAGCGTCTTGACGCCCTGGACGGCCTTCTGCGGCCAGCGCTCCCCGATCCGCTTGACCAGGTCCCGGATCCCGTCGGTGACGTCCTCGTCGCTGGCCACCGCGTCCACCCGGGGCAGGGCCACGTGCGTGTGGTGCTCCTCGGCGGTCAGGCCGCGCCCCGGGGTGTCCTTGGGCAGCGCCTCGGCGACCTTGCGCCCGATGCCCGAGTCCATCGGGTCGCTCAGCCGCAGCTCGAACCGGCCGCCGAACAGCGCCTGCAACCGGGACCGGATCTGCGAGGAGGCGGCGCCGGTCAGGATCGTGTGCACGCCCAGGGACGGGCCCCGGGTCGCGATGTCCATCAGGACCTCGTCGGCCTCGTCGAAGGTGTCGCGCACCGAGGACCAGCCGTCGACCAGCAGGAACAGGTCGCCCACCACGTTCGCGGGCACGGTCCCGTCCGCGCGCGCCTGGCGCAGCGCGGCGGGGGAGTCGAGCCGGTACTTGCGGAACACGCGCTGGCGCCGGTCCAGCTGGGCGCGCACGTCCACCAGCACCCGCTGCACCTTCTCCGGGTCGGCCCGCCCGGCCACGCCCGCCACGTGCGGCAGCTCCTCCATCGCCTGGAGCGCGCCGCCGCCGAAGTCGATCGCGTACACGCCCACGCGGCCCGGCGGGTACCGCCACGCCAGGCTCGCGATCACCGTGCGCAGCAGGGTCGACTTGCCGGACTGGGGTCCGCCCAGGACGATGACGTTGCCCTCGGCGCCGGTGAAGTCCATCTCGGCCGGAACGACGCGCTGCTCGCGGGGGATGTCGGTCAGGCCGATGACGGCGCGCATGTCCGAGGGCCGCGGCTCGGTTCCGGGGCCCTCCAGGTCCTCGCCCTCGCCCAGGTCCTCCAGGACCCTGTCGAGGGTGAGCAGTCGCGGCAGCGGCTCCAGCCAGATCGGCCGGACCTTCTCCGCGCCCGAGGCCACCAGCCGGTCCACCGTGACCTGGAGCGTGGTGCGCTTGTCCTCCCCGCGCCCTGACCCCTCGCCCCTGCCGCGGATCGACTCCACCAGCGACTCCACCAGCGAGCCCGCCCCGGTCACCTTGTTCAGCCCGTTGAAGGAGAGCAGGGGCAGCACCGGTTCGTGCTCCTCCTTCTCCTCCCGGACCGGCGGCTCGTAGGGCTGCGACACCATCGCCGCCTTGAACCGCTCGAAGACCGACGTGTCCACCTTCAGGTAGCCCGAGCCCGGCTCGGGCGGCAGGTGGTAGGCGTCGCCCACGCCGATGGCCTCGCGGCTCTCCGCCTCGGAGAACGTGCGCAGGCCCACCCGGTAGGACAGGTGCGACTCCAGGCCCTTGAGCTTGCCCGACTCCAGGCGCTGGGTGGCCAGCAGCAGGTGCACGCCGATCGACCGGCCGATGCGCCCGATGGCCACGAACAGCTCGGCGAAGTCGGGGTGCGCCGTGAGCAGCTCGGAGAACTCGTCGATGATGATCAGCAGGTGCGGCAGCGGTTCCAGGCCGGGGTCGTTCTCCCGGGCCGCCTCGTAGGCGTGCAGGTTGGGCAGGTTGCCCGCGTCCTTGAGGATCTGCTGGCGGCGCACCAGCTCGCCGTAGGTGGCCTCGCGGAACCGCAGGACCAGCGAGTCGTCGTCGGCCAGGTTGGTGATCAGGCCGGTGCTGTGCGGCAGGCGGTCGGTGTCGGCGAAGGTCGCGCCGCCCTTGAAGTCCACCAGCAGCAGCGCGAGCGACTCCGGCGAGTGGTTGATGACCAGCGAGGCCACCATGGTCCGCAGCATCTCCGACTTGCCCGAACCGGTCGCGCCGACCACCAGGCCGTGCGGACCCATGCCGCCGAAGGCCGACTCCTTCAGGTCCAGCAGGACCGTGTTGCCGCTCGGTCCGACGCCGATCGGCACCCGCAGGTAGTCGCCCGTGCTGCGCCTGCGCCAGGTCTGCCGGGTGTCCAGCTGGGCGACGTCGGCCACGCCCAGGATCTCCGGGAGCCCCACGGTGGCGTGCATGGCGTCGTCGCCGTCGGTGACGGCGATGCCGTACGGGGCCAGGATGCGGGCCAGGGAGGTCAGGTGCGCGACGTCGGACCGGTCCGCGCGGCCCTCCAACGGGACGCGCGGGGCGTCCTCGGAGGTGTCGGCGTGCTCGGTGACCTCGGTCAGCGTGCCGTCGGCGTCGATGCGCAGCCGCAGGTCCACGCCCTCCGGCTCCTCGCGCCGGTCCGCCACCAGGGCGATCACGTGGATGCCCAGGTCGGCCAGGGAGGTCACCGGCGGTTCGGCGTGCAGTCCGGACAGGGTCGACTGGTACTCGCCGTCCAGGACGACGACCAGGCGCTGGGTGCCCGGGCCGGGCGGGGCGCCGCGGCGCCGCTGGAGGTCGACGGTGCGCCGTTCGATCTCGTCGGAGAGCAGTTCGGCGATCTGCACGGTGTTGACCGCGACGAAACGGGCGGGCATCGGCCCGTCCTTGGCGTCGTCGAAGGTGTTGTGCGGCAGCCACTTCAGCCACTCCCAGTGGGACCGCAGCTTGTTGTCGCGCACCACGCCGATCCGCAGGTCGTGCGGGGAGTGGAAGGTGGCCATCTGCGCGACGAGCGCGCGGGCCAGCCCCCGCGCCGCCTCGCGGTCGCCCACGACCGACACCACGCCGTGCTCGCGCAGCGGCAGGACCAGCGGCATCTCGGGGACGTTGGCGTACAGCTCGATGAGCTGGTCGGCCGCCCCCTGGCACACGGGGTCGTAGACGATCAGCGGCGAGGAGGTGTCGACCTTGAGCCTGAGCCGCCGCGCCAGCGGCCGCGTCCCGGTGCCCGCCCGCAGGTCCAGGAAGTCCGGGTCGGCGGCCCGCCGCTCCCACCGGCGCGTCCGCGACCGCGCCGGATCGACGAGCAGCTGCGGGTCGGGGTGGCGGAACGCGCTGTCGGCGCGCTGGACGGAGGCCACGTCCCGGACGATCTCGCGGAGCTGGTCGAGGTAGTCGACGTAGCGTTCGCGCTGCTCGCGGATGCGCTTGCGCGGGCCGTTGTGCTGGGCCACGAACATGATGATGCCGACGACCACGCTGGCGATCATGATCATCACACCGGCGACGGCCATCAGGGGGCGGTGGCCCATGGTGATGGACATCAGCAAGGAACCCGAGCCGGTGATGATCGGCATGATGATCATCGCGCCGGAACTCGACGAGGGCGGGTTCTCCGGCATCTGCGGAGGGGTCGCGATGACGAGCGGAGTGTTCCCGGGGGCGGTCGGGACGCTGCGAGCTGGGCGGGGTACGGGTCTCGTCGCCACGGGGATCTCTTTCGGTCCGCCTACGGGGGCTGGTGTCTGGGTGGCTACGCTAGGAATGATCTCGCGATCCCCGCGAATCGCCTAATTCGCGTCCGTCCCTCCCCCGAGGGTGACAACCGCCCACGACGAACGACAAAGGAATTCTTGGTGTGAGTGGATACTGCCGGGTCACGGTGACCGGACCGGAACGCTGGGCCGATCTGGCACTTCCCGGAACGGTTCCCGTGGCCACACTGATGCCCCGCATCCTGGAGGTCTGCGCACCCGAGGAGGAGGGCACCGAACCCGCCGCGTGGACGCTCACCACCGTGGAGGGCGACCCCGTCCACCCCGACCAGCCGCTGGAGAGCGCGGGCGTCTACGACGGCGACGTGCTGGTGCTGGACCGCCGCACCGCGCCGGGCAGGCCCGCGCACGTGGACGACGTCCGCGGCGCGGTCGAGGACCGCGTCGACGCCACCGCGCACATCTGGAACCCCACGACCACGCTGTCCTTCGGCCTCCTCGTCGCGGCCATCGGCCCCCTGCTGCTGCTCGGGCTGATGACGCGGCTGAGCCCGTCCGCCTGGCACCTGGGGATCGCCTCGGCGGGAACCCTGTTCACGGTCGCGGTCATGCTGCTCGCCGCGCGCAGGCCGCTGCCCGCCGTCGCGCACGTGCTGTTCACGACGGCCTGCGCGTGGGGCGCGGTCACCGCCGTGCTCGCCGCGAACCTGCTGACCGACGCGAACTTCCTGGTGCAGGCGGCCTTCGCGCTCTCCGGCGCCCTGCTGGTGGCGGTGATCGGCTGGACGATGCACGAGACGGGGCTGGCCTACATCTGCGCGCTCGGCGTGCTCGCGGTGACGGCCGGAGTGCTCGTGGTGGTGGGCGTCTTCGTGGAGCCGGTGCAGGGGGCGCGGTCCATGGGGCTGGTCCTGGCACTGTGCGTGGGCGCGCTGCCGCGCGTGGCGATGGTGATGGGCGGGCTGTCCGGGCTCGACTACGAGGTGGGGCGCTCGGGGCAGGTCACCACGGACCGGTTCGAGGACACCTTCGGCAACACCGACCGCATCCTGTTGGGCGTCGTGCTGGGCGCGGCGGTGAGCGGCGGCGCGACGACCGTGCTGCTGGCCTACCTGGCCACGGGCCTGCCCGACCTGCTGCTGTGCGCGCTGCTCTCGCTGCTGCTGGTGCTGCGCTCGCGGCTGTTCGACCGGATCCGGCACGTGCTGCCGCTGCGCCTGGCGGGGGTGCTGGGCCTGGGCGCGGCGGGTGTCGCGACGGTCGGCGAGTACGCCTTCCTGGCGCCGTGGCTGCCGCTGGTCGCGCTCGTGGCGGGGATCGCTCTGGGAGTGCTGAGCTGGGTGCGGCTGACCGACGTGCCGCGTGCCTCGCTGCGCCGCCTCCTCAACTGGACGGAGATCCTGGTGATCATCGCGATGTGCGCGGTGTTCGCCTGGGGGATGGGCCTGTTCGCGTTCGTGGAGCGGATGACCTCGTAGAGGAACAGGTTGCGCCGCGCCGCCTCACCGAGGAAAGAACGGATATCCGTTTCTCGTGATCACCGGGGAGGACAACGGTTTCTGGAGGGAGTGGGATTGGCGTGAGCGCCTACTCCACATCTGTCCTGGCGGCGTGGTGGAGCACGACCGGAATCCGCGGCATATCGCGTAGGAGACTGCGGATATTGCTGGCGGTTGTGGTGGCCCTCGTTGTGCTGACGGCGGGTCAGTCCGTGTGCTCGCAGGAGGTCCGCGCGGCCTGGTGGGACTCCCGCATCGCGGTCAGGGCGCGGCGGCGGCGCGCCTCGCGCAGCGACACGCCCACGATGCGGGTGGCCGCGGCGGCCGTCACCACGGCCAGCGGGATGACGAGGAGCGAGGCGGGCTGCCGGATGGGACGGTACCGCGCCCCCTCCCGGTCGATCAGCAGGAAGCCCGCGGGCCGCACCCGGACGAAGCCGCTGCCCCCGGCGCCGTCCCCTCCCGCGACGAACAGGCGGCTGGAACCCCCGCCCATGATGGTCAGCGCGGTCACCCGGGCCACCGGGACGACCGTGGCCCCCTCCGCGACCACGGCCTCGCCGAACGCCGACGAGGACCGCGCCGAGGCGCCGGTGTTCTCGATCAGCCTGGCCAGCGCGGACAGGGCGGGACTGGTGCGGCGGGCACGGCGGCCCAGGGCGGTGTCCGGCATGGCGGCGGGTCCCTTCGTGGCGGTTGCGTACCCGCCCCATTGTGTAACGCGGCCGCGGTGCTCGGAACGTTCCTGGCCTGTTCCGGACACCGGGTCGCGGCCCGCGGAAGGCGGCGCTGTCCGGGACGCTGTGTGACGGAATGTGAGGGGAGGGCGATATGGTGTCCGCCGTTCGCGTTCCCCAGGAAGGAAACCCCCGGTGCCCCCTGCGCCCCACACGACGAAGACCGCGACCGCGCTGGTCCTGGCCCTCCTGCTGACCGCCTGCGGCGGCGCGGAGCCGGAGCAGGCCGCGGACGCCCCCGACGCCGCCGCGGCCGACGCCCGGGACTCCCCGCCCGAGGGGACCCCCGAGGCGGCGGTCGAGCTGGTGGACCCGATGGAGCTGGCCCCCGACGACCTGTGCCAGGTGCTCTCCGAAGAGACCAGCACCGAGCTGCTCGGTCCGCCCGAGGACCGGGCCGGCAACCAGGAGTCCGATGCCGGTGTCCCCGACGCCGAGGACGTGGAGAATCTCGGTGGCCTCTCCATGACGTGCGTCACCGTGGCTACGAGCATCGGCCCGCCGCCGCGCAGCCACAGTCTCACCTACCGCCTGGAGATCAACGAGGGCCTCTACGAGGAGGACACCTCGGCACCCGCGGAGGAGGACGCCGACCCCTCGATCGAGATCGGTGACTACGCGGTCGTGGAGGTCGACCCGGAGGGCACCGACGTCGACCTCCAGGTGGTCCAGGGCCAGGTCGGTGTGAGCGTCGACTACTCGGCGACGGAGGTCGTCGACTACGAGGGCGTCCCCTACGTCGACGAGGAGGAGATGGTCGCGCGCGCCCTCATGGCGGCGGAGGAGATCCTCGCCGCCACCGGTGTCTAGCGTCTCCTGAGGTCGGTACAGCGGCGGCCCCAGCGCCTCCGGGCCCCGGGCCCCACCGGGGCGATCCGCTCCTCGGGGGTGGCCGCCGCTTCCCGGACGGTGATCGCGCCGCCGTCGTCGGTGGCCCCGCGCTCGGGGTCCGCGAACACCGCTCACGCGGCCCGGCTCAGGGCGTGAGCACGTTGAGCAGGCTCAGTTCGGTGTCGTAGACGGCGACGTCGCCGGTTCCCGTGCGCAGGCCCGCCACCCGGGACCCGTCCTGGGACAGGGCCATGGGGAACACCCGGGGCAGGTCCGGGCCCAGCGCGACCTCGGTCGCCGAGGCGTACCGCCACGCGACCATGTCGCCGCGGCCGGTGGAGGGGTCCAGACGGGCGGCGAACACGCGGCCGCTCGCGGCGCTGTACGCGACGTCCACCAGGATGCCCTCGTCCGAGCCGGGAACGAACTCGCGGACGATCGCTCCGGTCCCGGGCACGACGAGGAACACGGAACCGGAGCGGATGAGCAGCACGGCCGAGCCGTCCGGGACGAGGTCGAACGAGGCCGCGCCGACACCGGCGCGCTCACGGATCAGGCCCCGCAGCGAGAGGCTCCCGGTGTCCCACACGGCGATCCCGCCGCCCTCCTCGCCGCCCGCCACCACGCTGCCGTCGAGCGAGTACCTGATCGAGCCCAGCACGCCCGAGCCGGACAGCCGCGCCTCCAGCTCCCAGGTACGGGTGTCGTGCAGGTGCAGGTGGCGTCCGTCGGGGTCGCCGCGCACGCCCAGCGCGAGTGAGGAGCCGTCGGGGCTGAAGGCGATCGACCGCACGGCCCTCTCCTCACCGACGTCCCGCCTCCTGCCGGTCTCCAGATCGACGACGGAGGCGCCGTCGAGGGTTCCGTAGGCGAGCAGGCACCCGTCGGGGCTGAACGCCGCCGGGGTCGGCGGCACGGCGGAGGAGTCGTGGTCGATGCGGGCGATGGCGCGCGACTCCCGCCAGTCCCACAGGGTCACCGTGTCGATCTGGGAGACGGCCAGGACGGAGCCGTCGGGCGAGAAGGACAGCGCGAGCGGCACGTCCTCGGGGAAGGAGGTCATCTGGGTTCCGGTCGGCGCGAGGCTGCCGGAGACGGTCGATCCGGTCGCGGAGCAGTCGGCGGCGCCCTCGGCCGCCTCGGGGTCCCAGGAGGGTGCGGTGAAGGAGTACAGCCCCACGCTCACCAGGAGCACCACCACACCGGCAAGCGCCGTCGCGCGCAGCAGGGAGCGGCGGCGGCGTTCCCCGAGGTGTGAGGGTTCTTCGGGGTGGAGGGGGCGCATGGGTCCTCTGGGGGGGTGTTACAGGGGTGAGCGAGGACGGCCCGTCGTTTCCGGACCGGTGCGTGTGTGGTTGTCAGCAGCCACCGTAACCCCAGAAGACCGCTGGTGGGGAATGGTTCTGGAGGGTTCGGACAGGTTATGTGCCTGTCTGTCAGTTTTTGGTGCCTTGGGTCCGAAGATCTCTCGGCTGGAGGAGGGCCGCAGGGACGCGCGGCGGGCGAAAGGTCCGCCGGGGCCCGTGGAAACGGGACGCGGGAACGCCCACGTGCCAGGGGATTTCGGCTTTACGCCGGACCGGGGCGTGTCGAGCCCTTCTGCGCGGGTAGGCGAAGGGGCAAGAGATCGTCCGCACGCGCGCCGGACAGGTGGCCGAGGGGCGTGTGCGGGAAGAGGGTCGTCTCCACGGGAGAGCGGCGCCGCGCGGGGCGACGGGGTCCGCGCGCGGGGTCCGGGAACGCCGACGGGCGTGCCGGGCGCGTTCGGCGCCCGTACGGGGCCGTGCACCGCACAGGGGAGTGCGCGGGCGGGTACGTTTGCGGAGCGGGCTCCGCGGGCGGCAGCCGAGGCCTCAGCGGTGCTGGGCTGGCCGGGAAGGTCTCAGATCCGGCCGCGTGGCCTCAGGCCGCGACCGTGTGGTTGATGACGCTGCCGTGGCCGTAGACCGGCTCGGGCCCCTGTGCGAAGGGGTTGAGGAGCTCGGCGGCGCCGACGGGGTCGCTCGCGGGGTGCGAGACCGGGCCGCCGTGGAACAGGTCGTTCCAGAAGAAGCGGCCGTCGCGACACCAGACGTTGACGTCCCGCTGGACCGAGACGACGGCCAGCTCGGAGCTGCCCGACCAGTAGAACTGGCGGGGGGTCACGGAGGCGAGCTCGCCCAGGAGTGCCGTGATCGCGCGCTGGGCGCAGAAGGCGTGGCGGGGCTTGTGCTTGATTCGCCTGGCGAGGGCCGATTTCGCCCGGGAGGCCCGGGGGTTGTTCAGGCGCCAGTGACTCAAGGTCGTCTCCAGTGGTCTAGGTTGCCGCGGTGCCGTGTTCGCTTGTGCGGCCACGTCGCCGCGATCCGAGGTGCTCCGCCTCAGGTGGCCTTGGCGGGTTCCCTCCACAAAGTTGGTGAGGCGTGAACGATGTCGTTACCTCGTAGTTATTCTTTGCGCTCCGGATGCTAGCAGCAACTGACCCCTTGTAGTCGAGGCTTCTACAAGTGACCAATGTCACATTTAACGAATGTGTCTCGACTTCACCAAACCAAGAACCACCAGCTCAGGACATGTATTCCGAACACCAGACCGTTTTTTGGGCGGCGCGAAAAGCCTGTCCATTTGCGGGAGGGATGTCGCCAGTGTCACTCGTTGCGGCGACTCTTGGCGTGTTTGTCGTGACTCTCCGCGACTTCGTGCAGGTTACGGGCCCTTGACCCGGTCAAACCCCGGCTTTGCCGTCTGCGCGTCCTCCCGACATGCCGGTGTTCCCGTCGGTTTTGCCCGCGCTTTCACCCCGGTGTAAGGGCTGGTCCCGTATGTGGAGGACACTGGAACGGTCGTACGAAACGGAGAGAAGTCGCCCAGTGACACAGACCGAGACATCCGGTGACCGGACTACTGCACGGGAGGGCGTCGTGGCCTCCGAACCCGCTGGCGGCGCCAGGGCCTGGCTCGTGTGGGGCGTCGCCGTGGGCGGGTACTTCCTGGCGATGCTGCACCGCAACGGTCTCGGTGTGGCCGCCCTGGAGGCCCAGTCCCGCTTCGACGTCGGACCGGCTCTGCTGTCCCTGCTGCCGATGCTGCAACTCCTGGTGTACGTGGTCCTCCAGGTGCCCGCCGGGCTGCTGGCCGACCGGCTCGGACCCCGCTACACGCTCGTCATGGGCATGGCGGCGATGACGGTCGGCGCGTGCCTGTTCGCGCTCGCCCCCGGCATCGAGGTGGCGGTGGCCGGGCGGTTCCTCATCGGCCTCGGCGACGCCCTGGTCTTCCTCAACGTCATCCGGCTGGCGGCCCTGTGGTTCCCGCGTGCGCGCTACGCCCTCGTCAGCGGGCTCACCGGCGTCGTCGGCGGAACGGGGCAGGTGGCCAGCGCCGCGCCGCTGGCCTGGGCCCTGGACGGATTCGGCTGGGTGGCCGCCTTCCTGGCCACCACGGTCCTGACCGCGCTGATGGCCCTGCTGATGCTGGTGGTCGTGCGCGACCGCCCGGCCGGGGCGGCGGGCCGCTCCACGGTCGCAGACCCGATCTCGGTGTGGGCCGCGCTCAAGGAGGCGCTGCGCTCGCGCGGCCCGCAGATCGGCATGGCCCACCACGCGGCCGTCATGGCCCCGTTCACGATGATGATGGTGCTGTGGGGCTACCCGTTCCTCGTGGGAGGCCTGGGACTGTCCGAGGACACCGCCGCCCTCACCCTCACCGCCCTGGCCGCGGGCGGGCTGTGGATGGCTCCGCTCGCGGGCGTCGTGATCGGGCGCAGCCCCGGCGTGCGCCGGTGGCTGGGACTCACCCTGAGCACGACGCTGAGCCTGGGCTGGCTGCTGATGGTGGCGTGGCCCGGGGGAGTCCCGGTGGCCGTGGGGCTGACGGTGCTCGCGGCGAGCGCGATCGGCCAGACCCTGGCGCCGACGGTCTCCTTCGACTTCGCGCGCGACGGGATCCCCGCGAGCCGGACCGGCGTCGCCTCCGGCCTGGTGAACATGAGCGGGTTCACGACCGCCGTGGTGTGCACGGTGGCGGCGGGCGCGCTGCTCCAGACGCTGCCGGAGGGCCCCGAGGCCTACCAGCTGGCGTTCGTGCCGATGGCCGTCGCCACGGTGTGCGCGACCGCGGCGCTGTACTACTTCGTCCTCCGCCGCCCCCGCGCCTAGGACCCCGCCTCGCGCGCGTGCGCGGGGACGCGGGGACGAGGACGAACCGCCTCCCCGGTGCGCGGCGGACCCCGCGCGCGTGCGCGCGTGAGGACAAGGGACAGAAAAAGGGGCGTGCGTGCCCCTTGTGCCTCCCCGGGCCGCGTGGGATTTTCTCTGTCATGAGGTGGAGTCCGGAACGGTCCAGGGAGATGTTCGCGCGGAGCCGCGTCGCCAGGCTGGCCACGGTGGGCGAGCACGGGCAGCCCCATCTGGTGCCCGTGGTGTTCGCGGCCTACGGCGACACGATCGCGATCCCCGTTGACCACAAGCCCAAGACCACGTACCGGCTCAGGCGGATGCGCGACATCGAGGGCAACCCCCGGGTGTCGCTGCTCGCGGACGAGTACTCCGACGACTGGGACCGGCTGTGGTGGGTCCGCGCGGACGGTGAGGCGCTGGTCCAGCACGACGGCCCGGCCTGGACCGAGGCCCGCGACCGGCTGGTGGAGCGCTACCCCCAGTACCGGGACACGCCGCCCGAGGAGGCGATCATCCTGGTGGAGGTCCACCACTGGTCCGGGTGGTCGGTCGCGGAGGAGCCCGGCGCGGAGTCCGGCACAGGGCCCGGCGCGCCGAAACACTGACGGCGCGGTGCGCTGACGGCGCGAGACACGGACGACACGGTGTGCTGACGACACCGTGCGCTGAAGGCGTGGAACATGGACGCCCCGGTGCGCTGACGGCTCGGCGCGGGGCGCGTGCGTCCGGTGGTGGTCCCGTTTCCGGCGCCACCGTCGGCGGCCGACGGCGGTACCGCAAACGGGACCCTCTGAGGGGGGACCGCCGCGCACGGCCCGCGGGGTGACGCCGGGGCGGGCCGGAGCCACCCCGCCGACCGCGGCGGCGGATCCCGGGTGCGGCCGGAGGTCAGCCCGCTCGCCAGGTGGCGTCCTGGAGCGCGCCCCCCGCCTGCGGGCCCATCAGGGAGAGCCCGCCGTCCACGAACAGCGAGGCGCCGGTGACGTAGGACGCCTCCGGCTTGGCGAGGAAGGCCACGGCCTCCGCCACCTCGTAGGCGTGGCCCGGCCGGGACAGCGGGTACCCGGCGCGCGAGTCCAGCGCGGGCTCCTCCTCGTGCTGCCCGGTCATGGGCGTGGCGATCTCGCCCGGCGCCACCGCGTTCACGGTGATGCCGTACAGGCCCAGTTCCAGGGCCAGGACGCGGGTGAGCAGCTTCAGGCCGCCCTTGGCGGTGCAGTAGGCGCCCGCGGTCACCCGCGGGAACTCCTCGTGCACGCTGGTGATGTTGACGATGCGGCCGCCGCGACCGGCGTCGCGCATGTGCGTGGCCGCGATCTTCGAGCAGAGGAAGGGCGCGTCCAGGTCCACGGACAGGACCTCGCGCCAGCGCTCGTAGCTGGTCTCCAGCAGGTGCTCTCCGGAGCCGGTGCCCGCGTTGTTGACCAGGACGCCCACGCCGCCGAGGTCCTCGATCAGCTCGGAGACGGCCTCCGAGCCCCGCACGGGGTCGGAGAGGTCGTGCTGGCGCACGGACACCCGGCGGCCGGTCTCGCGGATCTCGGCCTCCGTGCGGTGCACGCCCTCCTCGTCGTGGTGGAAGGTGACACCGACGTCGAAGCCCTGCTGCGCGAGGCGGATCGCCGTCGCCCGGCCGATTCCGCTGTCCGCGCCCGTCACCACCGCCACGCGGTCGTAGTCGTCGAACTCGGTTGCTCCCTCGACGCGGTCGTCGCGTGCCATGCTCTGCCCCCTTCCGTGCGCCTCCCGGCGGCGCACGCGCTCGGGTGAGCGGCTACCCAGCGCCACCCCCCGTACACGTGGGACCGGTGGCGCGGACGTGCGGGGACCGTGGGGCGGGGAGCCCCGCCCGGCCGCCCGAGAAAACCGGTTGACCTGCGCGGGGAAGTCCGTAGGGTCGCCCCGTGACGACGAAGCGGGGCCTGCTCAGGGCCTATGACGAACAGATGCGGGGCGTACCCCGTACCCTCCCGGCCGGGGTCCGTGCCGAACCGGACGGTCCGGTGACGCGGCTGGTCGGACAGCGCAGGGGCCTGGTCTGCGCACCGCCCGACACCGGCGTGCGAGGGGCCGAGCTGGACCGGCTGATCGCCCGCCAGCGCGACCGCTTCGCGGAGCGCGGGGAGTCCGTGGAGTGGAAGACCCACGGGCACGACCTGCCCGAGGACCTGCCCGACCGCCTCCGCGCTGCGGGGTTCGTGCCCGAGGAGCGCGAGACCGTCCTGGTCGGCCGCACCGAGGCGGTCGCCACCGCGTCCACCCCGCCCGACGGGGTCGTGCTGCGCAGGGTGGCCGAGACGGTGGACCTGCGCCGGATCGCCGACATGGAGTCCCGGGTGTGGGGCGAGGACTGGGGGTGGCTGGCCGACGACCTGGCCGCCCGGATCGCCGCCGACCCGGAGGGGACCGTCGTCATGACCGCCGAGGCCGGGGACGAGGTGGTGTCCGCCGCGTGGCTGGTGTTCCACGAGGGAACGGACTTCGCCGGGCTCTGGGGCGGTTCCACACTGCCCGAATGGCGGGGCCGGGGGATCTACCGGGCGCTGGTGTCCGCCCGCGCCCGGATCGCCGCCGCGCGCGGGGCCCGCCACCTCCAGGTGGACGCCTCCGACGACAGCGCGCCGATCCTGCGCCGCCTGGGCTTCGAGGAGGTGACCACCACGACCCCCTACGTGTGGTCCCCGCCGGAGGAGGGGTGACCGAAGGGCGGGGCGGATCTGTGGCCGCCCCGCCCTCGTGGCGGGGTCCGTCGTGCGGGGTCCGGGGCTGCCTGGAAGGCGGACTCGGGGACGTCCATCAGGTCCACCGTCACGCCCTCGGCAGCAGGGACGCTCAGTGATATCCTTGGATATCACTTGGAGGTGGTCCCATGGCCGACGTACTGATCCGCAACGTGCCCGAAGACGTCCTGGAAGCCATCGACGCGGACGCCAGGAGACAGGGGCTGTCGCGTAGCGAGTACCTGAGACGCTTACTGGAGCGGACAGCGCACGCCTCCGGCGGTGCGGTGACCGTGGACGATCTGACGCGCTTCTCCGAAGCCTTCTCCGACCTCGCCGATCCCGAGGTCATGAAACGGGCGTGGGAATGATCTGGCTCATCGACAAATCCGCGTTCGTGCGACTGGCGGCCAGCCCCGACGCACAGGAGTGGGCCACGCGGATCGAACGCGGCATGGTGCGTATATCCACGGTGACCCGTCTGGAGGTCGGGTTCTCCGCCAGGACCGGCGGCGAGTTGCGCAACTTCCTCGGACGGCCACCGCTCGCTGTGATGCCCGTCGAGTACGTCACGCCAGCGATGGAGGACCGGGCCGTCGAGGTCCAGGCGATGCTCGCGGACCGGGGACAGCACAGGGTTCCGGGCATCCCCGACCTCCTCATCGCGGCGGTGGCCGAACGCGCCGGGCTCACCCTCCTCCACCTCGACAAGGACTTCGAGCTGATCGCGGAGATCACGGGACAGCCGGTGGAGCGGCTGAGAACGGTCTGACCTCAGCGCCCGGCGGAGGCGAGGGCACACGCCGAAGGGCGGGGCGGCCCGGTGGCCGCCCCGCCCTCTCCCGGGGTCCGACGTGGTTAGAAGGCGGACTCGGGGACGTCCATCAGGTCCACCGTCACGCCCTCGGCGATGCGGCGCTCGGCGGCGATGCGCGGCAGGAACTGCTCGGCGAAGAAGCGCGCGGCGGCGATCTTGCCGGTGTAGAAGTCCTTGTCCTCGTCGCTGGCGCCGTCGATGCTGTTCAGGGCCACCTCGGCCTGGCGCAGCAGCAGCCAGGACAGGACGACGTCACCGAAGGCCATGAGCAGGCGGGTGGAGTTCAGGCCCACCTTGTACAGCTCGCGCGCGTCCTCGGCGGAGCCCATCGCGTGGCCGACCATGAGCTCGACGATCTTCTCGACGTTCTCGGCCGCCTCCAGGAGCAGCGCGCGCTCCTGCTTGAGCTGGCCGTTGCCCGCGTCGCTCTGCGCGAAGGCCTTGATCTCCCCGGCCAGCTTGCCCAGGGCCTGGCCGCCGTTCCTCACGATCTTGCGGAAGAAGAAGTCCTGGGCCTGGATCGCGGTGGTGCCCTCGTAGAGGGTGTCGATCTTGGCGTCCCGGATGTACTGCTCGATCGGGTACTCCTGGAGGAACCCGGAGCCGCCCAGGGTCTGGAGGGACTCGGCGAGCAGCGCGTAGGAGCGCTCGGAGCCCACGCCCTTGACGATCGGCAGCAGGAGGTCGTTCATGGCCTCCAGCTCCGCGGCGTCCTGGCCCGTGCGGTGCGCGATCTGGATCGCGTCCTGCTGGGTGGCGGTGTAGAGCACCAGGGCGCGCATGGCCTCCACGTAGGACTTCTGCGTCATGAGGCTGCGGCGCACGTCCGGGTGGTGGGTGATGGTCACCTTGGGGGAGTCCTTGCCCGCGGCCAGGTCGTTGCCCTGCACGCGCTCCTTGGCGTACTCCAGGGCGTTGAGGTAGCCGGTGGACAGGGTGGCGATCGCCTTCGTCCCGACCATCATGCGCGCGTACTCGATGACGAGGAACATCTGGCGGATGCCGTCGTGCTTGTCGCCCACGAGGTAGCCGATGGCGGGGTGCTTGTCGCCGAAGGTCAGCTCACAGGTGGTGGAGGCCTTGAGGCCCATCTTGTGCTCGACGTTGGTGACGTAGGCGCCGTTGCGCTCGCCGGGCGAGCCGTCCTCGTTGATGAGGTACTTGGGGACCAGGAAGAGCGAGAGGCCCTTGGTGCCGGGGCCGGCGCCCTCGGGACGCGCGAGCACCAGGTGGAAGATGTTCTCGGTCATGTCCTGCTCGGCCGAGGTGATGAAGCGCTTCACGCCCTCGATGTGCCAGGTGCCGTCGCCCTGGTCCACGGCCTTGGTGCGGCCCGCGCCGACGTCCGAACCGGCGTCCGGCTCGGTGAGGACCATGGTGGCGCCCCAGCCGCGCTCGATGGCCAGCTCGGCGAACCGCTTCTGCTCCTCGTTGCCCTCCGCGTGGAGGATGCTCGCGAAGCCGGGACCGGCCGAGTACATGTGCACGGCGGGGTTGGAGCCGAGGATCAGTTCGGCCGCGGACCAGACCAGGGAGCGGGGGGCGCCCAGGCCGCCCAGCTCCTGGGGCAGGTCGAGGTTGTACCAGCCGGCGTCCATGTAGGCCTTGTAGGACTTCTTCAGGCTCTCGGGGATCGCGACGGTGTTCGTCTTCGGGTCGAAGACCGGGGGGTTGCGGTCCGCGTCCTCGAAGGACTCCGCGATGACGCCCGTGGCGAGGCGGTTGATCTCGTCCAGGATCGTGCGGGCGGTCTCCTCGTCCAGCTCCTCGAAGGGGGCCTGCCCCAGGACGTCCTGGCGCTTGAAGACCTCGAAGAGGTTGAACTCGATGTCGCGCAGGTTGCTCTTGTAATGCGTCATGGACAGCTCCGCTGTGTCCCTGGCCGCGGTGTCTGTACACGCGGATCTACCGACTAGTAACAAGTCAATGTTACTACCCAGTAGCGACCGGCGCCAGTGGGAGGGAGGGAGTTGTGTCCCAGGGGATACCAAAAGGAGGGGCGGGTTTTGGTGAGGCGCGCTGAACGGGCTGTTCGGGGGCTCGCGCGGGGCGGGGAGGCGCTGGCCGGGGCCTCCCCGCCCCGCGCGGAATCCGGTCTCAGTCGAGGAGGACATAGGGGCGCGTGGCGGGCGGTGCGCCACCCGTGGGGACGGCGAACGTGGCCCACACGTGGGTGCCCAGGTCGGCCCAGGGTGCGAGGCGGAAGTGTCCCCAGGCTGTGGACAGGTTCTCCACGAGCAGCAGCCCGCGCTGGCCCTCGGCCCAGCTCCACTCGTCCTCCGTCCGTTCCTCCGGGACGGCCGGGATCGCGCCGCCTCCGCCGCAGTCGCTCACCGAGAACCGGAGCGTTCGCGCGTTGGGCATCGACAGCGCGCGGACGACATCGCCGTCCCTCTCTCCCGAATCCGTGTACTTGACGGAGTTCGCGAACAGCTCGCTGGCGCACAGCCGCACGGTCTCGACCAGGTCCCCGTCGAAACCGTCCAGGTCGGCCGCGAGGTCGGCGCGGACCCGCGCGAGCTGGGCGAGGCTGCCCGGGTAGACGCGGTGCTCCCAGCGGACGAGGGGGCGCGGAACCTTGGGCGTGGTCAGGAAGATCATGCCGGGACCGCCTGTCGGCAGTGCTCCGCGCGGGGCTGGGGTGCCTGCCGTGCTCGCTGCGTCCGCTCGGCTCGTTGCTGCTGCTGGTCGAGCCAGACGCGGGCGAGCCGGGTGAACGCGCGCCAGTCCTCGGGGTCCTCGCACGCGGGGGACGGTGCGCGGGGGGCGGGTGCCGGAGCCGGTGCGGGCTCGGAGGCGGGGGCCTGCGCCGGGATCGGGGCGGGAACCCGGGCCGGGGCTGGGGCCGGAACCGGGACGGAGCCGATCGCCAGGAGGTCGCCGGAGAACGGGGTGTTCGTGCCGGGCCGCTGGTCGGGGTGGGCGGTCGCCTCGCTGCGGACTCGTGCGACTCCGGGTGCGCGGGTTCCCTCGCGGGCCCCTTCGCGGGCCGCGTAGTAGGGGCGGACCAGGGCGATGTCGTCGGCGGGGAAGCGGGCGCTCGGTGGGGCCAGAAGGCGCGCGGGCGCGGGGAGGGGAAGAGGGCCGGGGACGGGGCCGGGAGCCGCGGGGCGCTCGGGGCGTTCTGGGGCCCGGTTGGTTCGTGTGAGAGGTGCGGGAGGCGCTGTGGCCTCGACCGGAGCGTAGACCTGGGCGGGAACCGGGACGTAGCGGCGGACCCGGGTGGAGCGGCGGCGACGGCCGCCGGTGGTGGAGTGGCGTCCGCACGGGGGCGCGAAGAGGGCCTTGACCATGCCGAAGGCGCGGATCAGGGCCGCAGCGCTAAACTGGCGCATGCTGGCAATCCTTGTTGTTAAAGGGGTGAAGTTGCTGGCCACGGCCCCGGACGGTGAGTAACCGTCGCGGGGTCATTGCGTGGATGGAGTTGTGTGTCCGGTGCCAGATTAAGGGCAGGGGCGGAGTGGAAGCGAACTTTTCTGCGGACTACTCCCGAGTAATTTCATGCCGGTCGCATCATCGCAGCTCATGGATGCTTTGTGGGTCTTGATCGGCCCCCCGGTTGTCTTTTGTATGACCCTGATGTCGGAATTCATTGCTTTTGCTCATAATTTCGGTTCTTGTATGGCGATGTGAAAGGCGAGCCGGGTGTCTTGTCGGCTCTGCTAGAACCCCTGGCTCGGTCCAGGCGTCGGGGTTAGCCTTTCCCGTATGGAGCACGAGGGCTGTGGTCACGCGGACGTGCGGTTGCCTTCACCGTTGGAGGAGGTCAACGACGAGTTCCTGCGCGAGCACGGGGTCCGTCTGCTGCTCAAACGCGATGACCTCATCAGCGCCGAGGTGCCGGGGAACAAGTGGCGCAAGCTCCACCTCAACCTCCGGGCGGCGCACGAACAGGGCCGTTCCACGCTGCTGACCTTCGGCGGCGCCTACTCCAACCACATCCGCGCGGTGGCCGCGGCCGGAAGGGCGTGCAGGTTCTCGACCATCGGCGTCATCCGGGGAGAGGAGCACCTGCCGCTCAACTGGTCGCTCGCCTATGCCACGGGACAGGGGATGCGACTGGAGTACCTGGACCGGACCGCCTACCGGGCCAAGCACACGTCCGGGGTCATCGACGGGTTGCGCGAGCGGTTCGGTGACTTCTACCTGCTGCCCGAGGGCGGGAGCAATGCCCTGGCCGTGCGCGGCTGCGCCACGATCGCTGGCGAGATCGACGAGGACTTCGACGCCGTCTGCTGTGCGTGCGGTACGGGCGGAACCCTCGCTGGCCTGGCGGCGGGGTTGTCCGCCGGGCAGGAGGCCATTGGTTTCTCGGTGCTGAAGGGCGGTGACTTCCTCAACGAGGAGGTACGCCGGTTCCAGGAGGACGCGGGCGTGGTGACTGGTAACTGGTCGATCGAGACCGGGTACCACTTCGGGGGGTTCGCCAAGTACCCGCCCGAGCTGGCCGCCTTCATCCGGGAGTTCCACGCGCGCCACGGGGTGCTGCTGGAACGGATCTACGTGGCCAAGATGCTCGCCGGGGTCTACGACCTGGCGGCGCGAGGAAGGTTCCGCCGGGGAAGCACGGTGGTCGCGCTCATCACCGGCCCGCCCGAGGGCGCGGATGACCAGAACGCGGGAGGCCGGGCGGCGACCTGAAAAGGGCGGTACCCCTGGCGGAGTACCGCCCCGTAGCTCCCGGTGGCTAGCCGAGGGTCTTGAGCGAGTCCACGAGTGCGGTCCACTCAGCAGCCGTGAACGACAGGTGTCCCAGCTCGCGGTTCTGCGTGTCCCGCACGGCCGTGGTGACGCCCTCGGCGACCTCGACGCAGTTGGTTTCGCCTGCGCTGTAGGTGGACTTGTGCCATGAGGGGGTGTTCAGGCGGGCTTCCACGCAGTTGGTGTCGCCCCTGCTGTACGTGGACTTGCGCCACATTCCTTCGGTGATCACTCGATCTCTCCTAGTACTTTCTTGATCAGCGACCGTGACTGATCGGGAGGGAAGGCTAACCCCCGCAGATCCCCCAGCCGGGAGATGTGCTCATCGACCGTGCCAGCGTCGGTGATCACTCCTCCGCTTGACTTGGTTTCCAAGTACAGGAGCATGCCCGCGTCCGGGACTCTTAACAGAGTGAACCCACTGTCCAAGCCTGGGTGGTCCCAGGTGTCTGCGGGGATGACCAGAACCTCCACCCGGTTCCAGACGGAGACCTCCAGCAGGTGCCCCAACTGTTCCCTCATGATGTCAGGGCTGCCAAGGCGTCGGTGCAGCGCGGTCTCGTCCAAGACCACTGAAAGGAAGGGCGGGTCTTCGCGGCGCAGGATGGTCTGACGTTCGGTGCGTTCCGCCACCTTGGCATCCACCGCCGCCTGTGGGACAGGGCGGTTGCTCGCCCTAATCGAGGCGCCCGCATACCCTCGCGTTTGTAGAAGTCCAGGAACGAGGAGCGGCTGGTACTGCTGAATCTGGGTGGCCCGCTGCTCCACGATCGGCAGCTTCCTGTACCAGTCCGGCGGCTGGTATGCCTCGTGCTGTTCCTCCCACACGGCGATCAGCCGTCCTCCGCTGTTAAGCACCTGGTCAATTCGTTCCGCCGTGTCCTTTTTGGCAGGTGTCTTTCCCAGCTCGATATCACTGACCGTCGCCTGGGACGCTGGTAGCAGGCTTGCCAGCCTGCTCTGCGAAAGCCCCGCCTGTTCACGGAACCGGCGCACCTCAGCGCCGAACTTCCGAGCCTTCGGATCGACCTCGTTCGCCATGCACAGCTTCTTACCAGTCCGCTATCAGGCGCCAACAGGGTTTACCAGAGAATTTCGCATTCCCCAGCGATCGGTAGATCAGACGAGGCTTCCGATGAGACTGTGACGACGGCCGAAGAAAAGTCCCGGCGGCTGTACTGACAACCCCGGGACCTGGTCCGGAACCCGTGCTTCTCACGACAACAGGTACGAACATGAACCAGGCTATCCCTCGTCAGTCCGCCCCGGAAGGCGTCCCCAGCCGCCGAACGCCGACGCTCCAACCGCCCTGGCGGATGCGGTTCGAGGACTCCGACCGCTGCGGCATCGTCCTGGGCAGCGACCCCCGCCACGTCGGGATCGCCCGGGACTGGGCCTACCGCAACGCCCGCTCCCCGCGCCGTGCGGCCTTTCCGCTGGTGCTGGCCGTGAGCCTGCTGGTCACCAACGCGCAGCAGCACAGCCGGTCCGGCGACCCCGGCGGCACCGTCCGGGTCACGCTGCACCGCAAGCCCCACACCTACACCCTGACGGTCACCGACAACGGCCCCAGGCCGGACCAGCCCATTCTCTTTCCGCGCCCGCGAAAGCCCACGGAACCGCTGGAGGCCACCGGCAACGGGCTGCTGATGCTGGACGAGCTGTCGGTGTCGTGGGACTGGACGGGGAACGCGGGCGGACCCCTGACGGTGCGCGCCCTCATCGACCGCGCCGGGCACCAGTGGACCGAGGCCCTCACCGCCAGCGCCTGAGGAACGGCACTGCCTCACGCCACGCCCACCTGACGAACACGGAAAGCACCTCATGCCCGACTACAGCTACCTTCTCGACGGCCGCCCCGATGTTTTCACCCCCGGCGAAGTCGCCCAACTGTTCAACATCCGACCCCGCAGCCTCCACCGAGGCGACTGGGACCGCGTCCTCCGGCCCTTCCGCACCCCGGGCGGAGCACGCCGCTACCCCAAGGAACACATCGCCGCACTCCTGAACCAGCCGGACGCCTCCGGTCCCTACCTGTAGGGCCGCCACGAGCCGTCCGCGCATCCGAAACGGCCTGCCGACCTGGCCGAGACCCCGTGGGAGACACGGACTCAGCGGCACGGCGAAAGCTCCCCGGTTCCGCGGGCACCGTCCGAGCGGAACTGGTGGAACCCCGCACTGACCTGGTGCGAGGTATCCGAGCAAGGAAGGAACTCCCTATGCCCACGAACCTCTCGACACTGCTGGAGTCACCCGACGGAGAGTCCCGCACGCAGATCGCCCGCCTCATCGACACCCTCCGCACCATCACCTGACCCAGCAGAAGACCGCACTTCCTCCGCCCGCGCCCGGTCACACGGACAGACCGATCCCGGCCAATGTCCTGACGCAGCGTGCTGGCGGGACTACCTTCACATCAACCGCCCCTTCACACCGAGGAGACCGCCATGGGCAAGCATGAAGACGACTCGAACAGTGACGGCCACAAGCCCGACCGCCCCATCCCGCCGCCCTCCCCCAACGACGGGGGCAGTGGCGGAGGAAAGCACGAGCGCGACGGCAAATGATGGGTGCCGAAAACCTTCGGTCCCGCCTCGCTGAGGAGATCAACCCCTCCTCAGCCTGGCGGGGCACCTTCGAGCGGGTTCCCCGCCACCGCTTCATCCCCGATCGAATCTGGGTCGAGGACGGGGACGAGCTAGCAACCCTCGACAGGGCCGACGACCCCGACGCGTGGTTGCGTGCCTGCTACGCCGACCGGCCGGTCATCACCCAGATCGACGATGGAGACCCGACCGGGCGCGGTCACCGGTCCTCGTCGGCGTCCATGCCGAGCATCGTGGCGCTGATGCTGGAGGCCACCGACCTCGCCGCCGGGCAGCGGGTGTTGGAGATCGGCACCGGAACCGGGTGGAACGCCGCGCTGCTCGCTGACAGGGTCGGCGCCGGGAACGTGACATCGGTGGAGATCGACCCGGCCGTGGCCGCGCGGGCCGAGGAGAACCTGGAGGGCCGCGGTGTCCGTGTGGTCGTCGGGGACGGTGAGAAGGGTTATCCACCTGACGCCCCCTACGACCGGGTGCTGGCGACCGCCGCCGTCCAGCGGGTTCCCTACCCGTGGGTGGAGCAGACCGCACCCGGCGGGCGGATCGTGACCCCGTGGGGGACGAGCTTCCACAACGGCACGCTGCTGCGGCTCCAGGTCGGCGCGGACGGGACGGCGTCCGGGCGCTTCGGCGGGAACGCGGGCTTCATGTGGGTGCGCGGCCAGCGGACGCCGCACGGCACGCTCGATGAGCGCGTCCGTCCCGACCACGAGTACACCGAGACCACCACGGACCTGCACCCGTACGAGCCGGTCGGTGACTTCGACGCGAGCTTTACGATCGGTCTGCGGGTTCCCGGTATGAAGGACCTGCTGGTCTTCGACGATGACGTGCCGGGCAACCCGGACTACACGGTGTACCTGATGGACCCCGGTTCGGGTTCATGGGCCTCGTGGCGGGTCCGGTCCGGCGCTCGTGAGTTCGGGGTCCGCCAGCACGGCCCGCGCCACCTCTTCGACGAGCTGGCCGCGGCCTACGCCTGGTGGCGGGAGGCGGGCCGCCCGGAGCACTCCCGGTTCGGCGTGACCGTGACCCGCGGGGGCCAACGCGTGTGGTTGGACGATCCCGGCAACGTCCTCCCCGTGGGGCAGAGCGCCGCCGGACAAGCGGAGAACGGCCAGGCATGACCCGAGTCGTTCACGAACTCTCGTCCGGGCTCACCGACCGTCGTACCAGCACGTGTGGTTCGGCTCGGCGGAGTGCGACCAGCGCTGGCCGCTGTCGCTTCCGTAGGCACCAGCCTTCCTGTTCTGGAAGAGGCCCGACTCAAGGACATCAGTGACCTCCTCCTTTCCCGAGACAACGCCTGGCCTCCACCAGGCGTGGCACCACGCGGTCGCCGCCCTGAACCTGGCCGCACCCGATGACGATGGTGTCGTTCTGCATCCCGGGGTGAGTGGCCGGACCCTCAGCGGTCCGGCCACCACCACCGAGGGAACACCCGTGTGGCTACGCGTCATGGCCGCGCCCCAATCAGGCGGGAAGGTGTGGGAAGGCGCGGCCCTAGCCGATGCGTTGGTAAGCGCCGATGTTCCCCGGCCGCGCCTACTCGCCGAGCACACCTGGGGCGAGAACCCTGCGTTCCAAGCCCTGTTGTGGGAGCACACGCCGGGGACTGTAGCCTCACGGACCCCAGATCTGACCGTTCCCGTGAAGACCGACGCCCGCTGGTGGCACGACCTGCGCCATGCGCTGACTGTTCTCCGTGCCGCTCCCGCTCCGGAGGAGCGACAGGTGTTCTCCCAGGCGTTCGTCCACCGCATCCCCAACCACATTCCCGAGATCGCGTCGGCCGACGTGGATCTGGACGTCCGGACGTGGGTGGCCTCCCACGGGGATCTGCACTGGGCCAACCTGGCCCGCGATCCGCTGATGATCCTGGACTGGGAGGGCTGGGGCCTGGCACCGCTGGGCTACGACGCCGCCGTCCTTCACGCCTACGCGCTGGCCCAACCCGAGACGGCGGCCGAGGTCCGCGAGGTCTTCGCCGACGTGCTGAACACCGACGCGGGGAGACTGGCGCATCTGATCATCTGCGCCGAGATCGTCCAAGCGGCCGAGCGGGACGCCGTCCACGCGCGTCTGGCTCCCTACGCACACAGGTTCGCGGCGGAGCTGTTGACCGCGCGGTAGCAACGACCTCCCTCCCGCTAGGGGCCGGTGTGTGCACGGCCGCCGCGCGGAACGGCTGGGAGAGCAACGGGAGAGGGGCGGCGCTCCGTGGAGGAGTGCCGCCCCTTCGGGGCCTCTCGACCGCTGTCCCGGTTCCCGTGGATCAGGCCTGGAACTCGGTGATCGTCTGGGCGATACCGTCCTCGACCACGACCCCGGCCAGAACGACGGTCCCGTCCTTCAGCTCAGCATCGAACTCCTCCATGCTGCACTCCACGGTCCCGGTCATGTCGTCGTTGGGGACCTCGGGCGCGCAGGTGTACAGGCCGCCGAGGATCTCGGTGTCCTCGGTGACGTAGAACGCCTGGTCACCGACGATGTACTCGTACGGAGCCAGGTACACGACCTCGCCGGAGAGGGTTCCGGTGAACCCTTCGGCACCGGCCTCCACACCCTGGGTCTCGGCTCCTCTCTGCTCGGCGGCCGCCGCCGGGCTGAAGCCGGTCGCACCGAGGGTGAGCAGGCCAGCGGAGAGAACGGCCAGCGCGCTGGTACGGATATCGCGATTCATCGCGTTCCTTTCCTGTGGGGAGCGGTGTGTCAATGGACTCGCCAGGGATTGGGGGATGAGTGCGTTATGCGTGGTCGTGCCCCCGGGCTGGCTACTCAAACGCTGATCGTGGATATCGGGGAGAATCCCGAGGGTGTCGGAGTCGTATCGGCCCGAGGAGGTCAGAGGGTTCACCGTCGAATTTCAAGGATTGAACATGGTGGAGCGGTTTGTGCTGTCCGGGTGAGGGAAGGGTGGCCCTTCGCCTGGTCGGAGCCGCTGTCCGTACAGGCTGGCGCGACCCCGGGCGTTCCGTGTCCGGGAGGGGCCTTGCCGCCTGTGCCAATGATCAATGACGGAAGCTAAATATCCCGTTAGGCTGTGCTGTTTTCGCAGATTTGTCCACGGCGAGACGACCGTCTCTTGTCGGCGGGCATGGAAGCGGTTGGAAACCGGCCTGATTCGCCTTGGACGCGCGTTCGGGTTCCGTGGTTCTCCCGTCCGGGAAAATACGTGGATTATCCGGGGCGGACCCCGGTGAATCCGCGCCACCCGAACGGTCCCCGGAAGACCCTGGGCCGTCCCGCCGCCCGCCTCCGCCTCCGCTTCCGCCTTCCGACCCTGGCCCGTGCGCTCTCGGCGCGCTCGTATCCTCGGACCCGGACCCGTCACCCGAGGTGGAGAGCGACGACGCGATGCTGGAGATGCTGCCCGGACTCGTCCGGATCTACGAGGAGTGGGCGGAGCGGTACCCCGACGTGCAGCCGCTGACCATCCAGTTCGCGCCGGACGGCGAGCCCGCCGACGGCCTCGACGGGGTGCTCGCCTACCCCCTGGAAGGCCACTGGCTGCTGGTGTCCTTCGGCCTGACCGAGCTGGGGGAGAAGACCAGCGAGGAGCCCCGCGTCTCCGGGGCGGGCTTCGAGTTCACCTGCCGCCTCCCGCGCGAGGACGGCGACGAGACCGTGCCCGCCTGGATCCTGCGCGTCATGCACGCCCTGGCCGACCGCTTCGTCGCGGGCAGCGACCTGGACGTGGGCCACTGGATCGTCACCCCGTCCCCGCTCGGCGGCGAGCCCGCCAACGGCGACATGACCTCCCTGGTCATCGTCCCCGACACCGAGATCCGCGCCATGGACACCCCGAACGGGATCGTCCTCTTCTTCCAGCTCGTCGGCCTGCTGGCCGAGGAGGGCGAGGCCATGCAGCAGGCGGGGACCGCCGCCCCGCTCGTCGCCCTCCTGCGCGACCGCGACCCGAGGATGGTCACCGACCCCTCGCGGGAGCCCGTCCGCCTCTGACCCCCGCGCGCGCGGCTCAGGAGCCCTCAGCAGAGAAGTGGGTCCTGATCACGTGGACGACCTTGTGCACATCGGTCCACGGATAGTCCTCGTAACAGTCCGCACGGGTGCGCGCGGCGTGTTTGCAGGCAGAGGCCAGCCCGTCCGCGAAGTCGGAGAAGTCGGTTCCTGACTTGCCGCGCCTGCGCTCGCCCTTGGCCCAGCCGGGCACGGTGGCTCTGAGGAGCTTCTCGCAGTCGGCCGGTCCGTGGCAGCCGTTCAGCATGCCGCGGTCCAGATGATGCAGCAGGAGCCAGATCTCGAACGAGGGATGGGAGACGGCGGTGTGGACTGCGGCCTCGGCGAGGGAGGAGGGAGTTTCCTGAACCTGTCGGCGCAGGGGTGTCACGGTTTCACCCTCGGTGTCGAAGACAGCCCAGATCTCGGAATGTCCCTCGGCCCTTCGGCTGAGAGCTTCCTGAACGATGAGCCTGGCCGCAGTCCGACGGGCTGGTTTGACGTCCACCGGGTCAGGTTGGCACCTCTGCCCGGGCTGGTTCGGCCGGAGTGATTTGAGGTGTTCTTTGAGTCCCTCGAAGTACGCCACCTCGGTCTCGCCCTCGCATAGGACGAGGACCTTCTTGCATTCCTGCTTCGGGCCTGGACGTATTCCCTTGCTAGGGCCCTTTTTCATCAAGGGGATTCCTTCTCTGTTTTTTCCTCCCCTGCTGGGGCGAAATTCGGAACCAGGGCCTTCGCCAGGAGGTCCTCATCCACGAAGGGAACGGCCCCGTAACGTCCGACCAGGTAGCGGCGATCCCGGTTCTCCTCGCCGGAGCTCTCGTAGCTGGACATCGGAAACAGAGAAGTGCAGCCGTCGGTTCCCTTCTCCGTCAGCCAGATCTCGTCTTCGGTGAGAACCTCACGGCCGTGCACACGGCCGAGTAGGCTGGTGTCGTGGCTGGTGAAGAGCAGTTGTGCTCCCAGCGGGTTGTTGCCAGGGTCCTTGAAAAGCGAGATCAGGTTCCCCGATAGCAGAGTGTGCAGACTGGTATCGATTTCGTCCACCACCAGGGTTCCTCCGCGTTCGAGGAGGTTGATGAGGGTTACCCCCAAGGCGAGGACGGCCTGTGTCCCGGCCGACTCGTTGAAGTAGTCCAAGGGATGGTTCTCACCTGAGGCCCCCCTGTGGTGGAACAGGACGCGGCCGTTCTCCCGCTGCCTGATGACGGAGAGAGCGCGTTGTTTGCCGAGGCTCTCCTCTATCTCCCTGCGCTCCTCCTCACTGAGGAAGTCGCGCTCCACGCTGTAGCCGTTGATTCCGGTGTCGACCGCTTGGGCCAGCACTTGGAGGCGATCGAGGAGTTCGGGATTGTTGAGAGGAAGCCGGCTGCGTGGGGAAGAGAGCCTTGGTTCGCCCAACCTGACACGCAGTGACCGCCGGAACCACTGGCGTACACGTGTCAGCGCGGCCACCGCCTCTGAGTGGAACATGGTGGGGCTGGCGTTCGCGAGAACGGAGATGAGGAGCGCGTTCGGCTCGACACTGAGGAAGTCGGTGAGTTCCGGTGCCTCTGGGTCGCGTTCTCCGTAGGTGAAGGTGAGTCCCTCCCGCTCGAAGACGACCTGGTCGACCCCGTCCCCCGACTGGAGGTGAAGCCACTCCTCCACCACCGTGGTGTCATCGACGGCGAATCCGTAGGAGTGTCTTTTCCCGTCAAGGAGGAGTTCGACCGCGAACGCCGAAGGCCGGTCCGCTGAATCCCTGTCCAGCAGGAACGGTTCCCGGGGGATACGGTCTTCGTCGTCATCCTCTGGCCCGAAGAGGGGGCGCTGCTTGAGGACCATGCCCGGAGGGCCGTAGGAGACCATTCTCTCCATGAACCAGAGAGCCTTCACCAGGGCGGACTTACCGGACGCGTTGGCCCCGAAGATTCCCGTCGCACGGAGGGGGGAGATCTCCGAGGGCGGAGGGAATCCCTGCGTGCTCTGGTTCGCCGGGATGAGGAGAAGCTCCTGTTCGTCACGGAGTGACCTGTGGTTCTCCACCCGAAAACTCAGCAGCATGCCATCTTCTCCCCGATCGGTGCGACGCCCCCTGGGCTTGGCTCCAATATGCCCTACCAACCCTAGAGGAGCGGGGACTCGCTCTTCGGTGGACAAGCCACTTCTTCGAACGGAGCGGGCCGCGCCACCTCCTGCGGGCGGCGGCCCGCACGTGTCACCCGGTCAGCGCCTGGAGCCCCGTCCCGCTCGACCATGGCGCCTGTCCCGCCCGCCGGAACCTCCGCCCTCCGCTCAGAGTGCCGGGCACCGGCTGAGGACACGGAAGGGGCGGCACTCCGTGGAGGAGTACCGCCCCTTCGAACCCGGTCGCCCGCTCTCCCGGATCCCGCAGATCAGTTCTGGTATTCGGTGATCGTCTCAGCGACCCCGTTGACGATCGCGACCTCGGCGTAGACGTAGGTTCCCTCCGCGAGGGCGGTTTCGAGCTCGTCGAAGGGGCACGACAGGTTTCCGTGACCGTCCTCGTGGAGGCCCTCCGGGCCGGGGCAGACGTAGATGCCGCCGACGTGCTCCGTGGTCTCGTCCACGTAGAACGCCTGGTTGCCGACGAGGTACTCGTACGGGGCCAGGTACGTGACCTCGCCCGTCAGGGTCGTGGTCACCCCTTCGGACGAGGAGTTCCCGCCCCCGGAACCGGAACCGTTCTCGGGGTCCCCGTGGCCGTCCGTCCGGTACTCGGTGATCGACTCGGCGAACCCGTCCACGATCGCGACCTCGGCGAGAACGGCGGTTCCCCCCTGAAGGGCGGCGTCGAGCTGGTCGTAGGAGCACTCCACGATTCCGTAACCGGTCTCGTCGACGCCGTCCTCGGCGGGGCAGACGTTGATCCCGCCGAGGACCCGCGTGGTCTCGTCGACGTGGAACGCCTGGTTCTCGACGAGGTACTCGTTCGGGGCCAGGTACGTGACCTCGCCCGCCAGGGTCGTGGTCACCCCTTCCGCGCTGACGCTCTCGGCGCTCTGGGCCTCCGCGTCGAACGCCTCCACGACCGCGTCCGGGCTGAAGCAGCCGGTCGCGCCGAGGGTGAGCAGACCGGCGGTGAGAAGGGCGAAGAGGGAGGAACGGGTGCTGCGGCTCATCATGTTCGTTTTCTTTCAAGGAGTGGATGCGCGAGAGGTTCACACCGGAGTTCGAGAGCTTTGGTCGACCGCTTCAACGGGTTTGCCGGGGCTTCCCGAAACGTCTGGCGAAGGTGAAGGAGGGAGTTACAGGGTCATGGGAACCGCGCCCGCCCTGACAACTCCTTGAATGTACCACCGAATTCCGGTCGCCCTTGTCCTGCAAAGCCCTTTTTCGTCTCGGCGCTGAGCGGTCCGCATTGCGGGGCGGTCCGCGGCGCCGGGCGGGCCGCACTGCGGGGCCTGGCGGCGAAGAGCCTGGGAGGTCGAACGCGGCTCTCCCCATAAGGCCAGTTCAAGCCGTGTACGGGCCTCGCGCGCGACTCTCTTGTCGCGTGTCCGTCCGGTCACATTGCGTTTCTCCGAAAAAAGTTCTGTCAAGAATGGGCCAATATTTCGAGGCATGGAGAAAGGATCCGGTCGGGCGGTGCCGGTCCCCCCTGTTTGTTACTGTGAAGCAGATCACTCTTATTGTTTTATTGGTTTTCCTCGGATTCCCCCTTGTGGGGGAGGGCGCTTTAGATGGCTGCGCGGGCCGTGGGGTTCTCGCCTTCTGTGGGTTTTCGGGGTCTCCGGGCGGCCCCGTGCGGGACGGCCGCCGACGGGCGCCGTGTCCGGACCGTCACCCTCCGGCGCGACCGCGACCCGGGCACGGCCACCGGCCCCTCACCCGCACCCGTTCGTCTCCGACCCCGACGGCCTGACGGCGCCCGCACCCGCGCACACGGGCCGTCCCCGCGTTCCCCGCGCGCCGCCGGGACCTGCCGCTTCCCCGCCTGCGGGGCTCACACCCGCACCCACGCGAACGGGCCGCCACCCCCAGGGGGTGGCGGCCCGCACGTGTCACCCGGTCAGCGCCCCGAGCCCCGTCCCCGACCGATCGCGGTGCCGATCTCGCCCACCCGGTCGGCCAGCAGGCCCATCGCGCCGATGGCCCTGGTCATCGGGTCGTCCTCGGCGCCGCCCAGCGCGCGGCTCCGCCGGAAGGCCTCCTTGACCTGCGTCCACCGGGCCTCCTGCTCGGGGGTCATGACCCCGCGCAGCTCCGCGAGCTTGAGCAGGTTGGCCTCCGCGCCCGAGGTCAGGGTCTGCGCCTCGCCCAGGTAGTGGTCGTCGATCACGGCCTCCACCTCGGCGTCGTTCATGACCGGCACGATCCTCTCCGCCAGCCGGTTCATGTTGCGGTACGAGCCCTGGAGCCGGAACGGCGGCTCGGTGCGCGCCTCCTCCGACTGCGCCGCGGAGGCGATGTAGGCCGCGTTGTTGGCCATCACCACCTCCTGCACCCGCAGCAGCTTGCGCAGCACCGACACGATCCGGTCCACCTCGACCGCCGAATAGGGGTGGTCGAACTGGTCCGCGCCCACCGAGTCGTCGCCCCGCGCCATCCGCACGAACCGGTACACGTCCCCCCTGCTCCGCGTGGACAGCGGGGCCAGGGTCGGGTTCGAGGTGAGCGCGTTCTCGACGTAGCTCAGCGCGAACAGCTCATCCCTGCCCGCCAGCACGTCGCCCAGGTTGTACACGTCGGCGCGGTTGGCCAGCATGTCCGGGATCCGGAACCGCTCGCCCTGCTCCGTGTACGGGTTGCCCGCCATGCACACCGCGAAGCGCTTGCCCCGCAGGTCGTAGGTCCGGGTCCGCCCGTTCCACACCCCCTCCATGCGCCGCTGGCCGTCGCACAGCGAGATGAACTTCTGGAGCAGCTCGGGGTTGGTGTGCTGGATGTCGTCCAGGTACAGCATCGTGTTGGCGCCCATCTCCAGCGCGAAGGAGATCTTCTCGACCTCCTGGCGGGAGGTGGCGTCCGGCGCCTCGTCCGGGTCCAGCGAGGTCACCGCGTGCCCCAGCGCCGGGCCGTTGACCTTGACGAACACCAGCCCCAGACGGCTGGCCACGTACTCCATGAGCGTGGTCTTGCCGTACCCGGGCGGGGAGATGAGCAGCAGCAGGCCGCTCTGGTCGGTGCGCTTGTCGTCCCCGGCCGCGCCCAGCTGCTTGGCCAGGTTGTCGCCGATCAACGGCAGGTACGCCTCGTCCAGCAGCCTGTTGCGGACGAACCCGCTCATCACCTTGGGCCGGTACTCCTCCAGCCGCAGCCGCTCGCGCTCGGCCGCCACCAGCTCGTTGCGGCGCCGCTGGAAGTCCCGGTAGGCGGGTACCTCCTCCAGCCGGAACCGGCGGGTGCGCGGCAGGAACTCGTCCAGCCGCAGCTCCAGGGAGCGCTCGCGCACGCGCGGGTGCGACCCCAGCAGCCCGTCCACGTCCTCCGCGACGGCCGCCGAGGACTCGTACCGCTCCAGGGCGCCGCCGGTCAGCTCGATCGCGGCGGCCTCGGGCAGGTCGCCCGGGTCCACCTCCTCCAGCGTGGTCGCGAACGCCTCCAGCCAGGCCGCCACCAGCTGGTGGCGCGCGTTCAGGTCGCCGTCGAGGGCGCGCAGGTCCTCCTCGAAGGCCCTGCGCGTGCTCTCCCGGGCACTGTCCACGGCCCGGTGGAACCGGTCCAGCAGCGTACGGGCGCCCGCGCCGGTCACGAACCCCCGTTCCCCGGGCCCCTCCGCCGCGATCTCCTCGAACAGGTACTCGCCCACCAGGTCCAGGTCGGCCTCCTGGTGGAGCCCGGTGTCGGTGAGGAACCCGTCCACGGCCGCCGCCAGCTCCGCGCGCAGCGCGTCCACCGCCGCCGACCCTCGCACCCCGAACACCTCGCGGGCCCGCGCCAGCGAACCGGCCCGGGTCCGCCACGCCGACCGCCGCTCCTCGTCGGCGCCGAAGGCCCAGAACACCTGCGCCGCGGCACGCGTCGCGCCCGGGTACCGCAGCAGCCCGGCGCCCGCGCGCAGCCGCAGCAGCACCGACAGGATCCGCGCGGCGTCGTGGTCGTGCACGCCCCGCTCGTACCCCTCGTCGTAGCGGGCCTCGGCGAAGCCGCGCACCAGGTCCAGCAGCGACGACCCGTCCCGGCCCCCCGCGTCCGCCTCGGCCAGCCGCTCCGGGGTCAGGCCCTCCGCGCCCTCCTCGGCCGCGGCCAGGACCGACGCGGCCAGGTATTCGGCCCGGTACACCTGCGGGCTCTCCGACACCAGCACCCGGTCCCACAGGTGCCGCGTCCGCCCGAACCCCTCGTCGGTGACCGGTGCGCGGAAGTCGGTGCCGGTGATCGCCACCGACATCTCCCCGCCGTGCGGGGTGAGGGTGAGGTCGATCGGCTGGGTGTTCACGGCGAAGCGGTGCCTGCCCAGCCGGATCGTCTCGCCGCCCGCGCCGCCCTCGAACAGGTCGGCGCGGTCCCGCAGGGCCCGGCCCGCCTCCTGCCGGGCGGCCAGGACCTGCCCGTCCAGCTCCTCCGCGCGCACGGTCTCGCCGAGCGCGCGCAGCTCCTCGGAGGTGCGGCGCAGCCGCGCCACCATCGCGTCCGACGCGAAGTAGGTGTTGACGTCCTCCAGCGTGTCCAGCGCCGCGACACGGCGCCGCACGCTCTCCAGCACGCGGGCGGCCGACGACGCCAGGCGGTCGGCCCGCCGCGCCCGCTCGTCCACCAGACCCTGTTTGCGGGTGGAGAACGCCTCGTACACGTCCTCGCGCTTGTCCGCCAGCTCCCCGAGGAAGTCGTCGAACTCGGCGAACCGCGTCTCCAGGTTCTCCAGCTGGAGCATGATCCGCCCCAGCTGCTCGTCGCACCGGTCCGGGGTGTCGGCGGCGGCCAGCGCCCCCGTGATCGCCTGCCCGAGCAGGGCGAACTCGGCGGCGAACTCCGCCCGCCCCTCCAGGGCGAGCAGTTCGCCGCGCCGCGCCTCCAGCGTGGCGCGCGCCCGGTTGATCCCGGCCATCACCTCGCTGACCCGCTCCAGGATGCGCGTGCGCACCTGGGCGTCGCCGATGTCCAGTGAGCCGACGACCTCGGTGACCACCTGGAGGCCCTCGGTCTGCTCGGCGATGCGCTCGCCGACCGCCGTCGCCGCGCTGACCGCCCCGATGCCCTCGGCGTCGGCGACCAGCCGCTCCACCTCGTCGTGGTACCCGGCGAAGGCGTCGTCGCGTTCCAGGAAGGCCACCGTGCGGCGGCCGGTGGCGTCGATCTCCTCGGCGAGCCTGCCGTCCAGCTCCTCCAGGCGGTCGGTGTCCACGTAGCGCGTCTCGCGCAGCGTGGCCGCCTGCCCCTGGGCGCGGCGCAGCCCGGTCAGCCGCGCCACCCAGCCCTCCGCCGTGCGCGGGGCCTCCCCGCGGGCGGTGCGGATGAGCGAGGCCGCCTTCTCCTCGGCCTCGGCCAGGGTGTCGGCGGCCTGCCGGGTCAGGGTCTGGACGGTCTCGAACTCCTCCAGCACCCGCGCGGCGGTGTCGCGCACCTGCGACAGGGGCGCCGCCAGGTCGCCCAGCTCCTCATCGCCCAGCCAGTGGAAACGGTCCGACACCCGGCGGCAGGCGGCCATGAGCGCCTCGAACACCTCGGTGGAGGGCCGCATGTCCTCGGCCATGCGCGCCACCGACAGGCACTCGGACACGCCCCGCACCAGCTCGGCGTTGCCGATCCGCTCCAGCGGGCCCGTCCCCACCGGCTGCGCCGCCGCGTACACGTCCGACGCGTACGGCGTCTGCCACACCTGCATCGGGTGCACCCGGGTCGGCTCGCCCGAGCTGTCGCGGAACACCGTCATGGTGCCGTCGTCGAACAGCGAGTACCCGTGGCAGACGATCGGGGTGGCGACCTCCTTGCGGATGGTGTTGTAGGGCAGCAGCAGGCTGCGGCCGTCCGCGCGCGAGTGGAAGACGTAGAGCACGTCCTCGCCGTTGGGCGAGCGCACCACGCGCTCGAACTCCAGGTCGGTGACGTCGGTGTCGAAGGTCCGCGCCACCCCCGTGGCCAGGTAGTAGCCGCCGGGGAAGATCAGCCCCTGGTCGTCGGGCAGGCGCTGGCAGGACTGGCCGATGCCGTCGAGGCGCTCGACCTCCTTGGTGCGCGTGTTGAAGACCAGGTGGCGCCACTCGGTCTCGTTGTAGGGCAGCACGCGCAGCAGGATGAGCGGGCCCACCCGCGCGTGGTGCACGGACGCGTCGGCCAGGCTCTGCAACGGCTCGTCCACGGGCTCGCTGTAGACGCCCTCGCCGACCTCGGTGTTGTTCTCGACCTTGATGGTGAGGTCGCCGCCGACCGTCTCCACGAACAGCTCGTCGAGGATCGAGATGTGCGGGTGGCGGCCCGCCACGTGGTCCTCGCGCGTGGCCTCCACCCACGTGAAGTCGTGCGCGGGCGGGAACACGTGGTCGCGTTCGCCGCGCGCGTCGAGGTAGGCGATCTCGCCCGTCGGCGACACCGACCACCGCAGCACGCGCACGTCCTCGGTGCGCGGGCCGGTCTGGAACACGGCCAGCAGCCGCTCCTCGACCCGGCGCAGCTGGAGCAGGCGCGCGTCGCGGTAGTACCGGTAGAGCTGGCCGAAGTCCTGCTGGAACCGCTCGTCGTCGAGCAGTCCGGGGACGGCGCCCCCGTCGGCGTCGGCGAAGGCGAAGCCGTCGTCGGCGCGCTCGTAGCGGTGCAGCGAGAACACGTCGGGGACGTGGGTCTCCCGCTGCATGCCGATGAACACGTTGTAGCCGAACAGGATCACGGCGCCGTCGGCGCCGTCCGCGGCCGGGCGCCCCACGCTCACGATGTCCCGGGGCACGCAGTTGTGCTCGGTGCGCACGCGCTCGGTGCCGAGCAGGGTCAGCTCGGTGCCGCCGAACACCTCCAGCCGTCGCGCGTTGAGCCGCTCGGTCCGCCGGGCCAGCTCGCCGGTCTGCTCGCGCAGCCGGGCGCGGAGCACCTCGTAGGTGCCCGCGTCCAGCGCACGCGCGTCCCCGGCGTCCGGCCCCTCGGTCTCCTGGGACAGGGCCTCTGTCACGAAGGTTCCCCTACTGCTTGGCGAGGGCGGAGGCGGGCAGCTGGTCCACGCCCAGCGAGCGGGCGGTGCCGAGCAGGCCGTCGAGTTTGTCGGCCTGCGGGCCGCCCGCGCCGATCAGCTTGAGCAGCAGCGCGGAGACGGTGAGGTTCTTGACGTCCTCGGTGGACACCGACTCCATCACCCTGCGCATGTCCGCGGCGAAGTCGCCCTCGCCGTTGAGCCAGTTGCCGCCCAGCGCCTGCACGGTCTTGGAGTTGCCGACGAAGCCGTCCACGGCCTTGCCCAGGCCGATGGAGCCCACCATGCGGTCGAAGAAGGCGCCGTCGCCGCCGACGATGTTGATGTCGGCGTTCTCCAGGCCGGTGGCCAGCACGGTGGCCTGGGCCTCGGCGACCTCGCGCTGCACGTTGATCCCGGCCAGGCGGATCTCCTTCTCGGCCTCCAGGCGCAGGCGGTACTCCTCGTGCTCGCGGCTGACCTGGTCCAGGGCGGCCATGGCCTCGGCCTTGTCGGTGAGACCGGCGGCCTCGGCGCGCAGCTTCTGCTCCACGGACTCGGCCTCGACGCGGGCCTTCTCGCTGGCCACGGCGGCCTCGGCGCGGCCGACCTTCTCGATGGCCTCGGCGTCCTGCTGGCGGACCTGCACCTCGGCCAGACCGGTCGCGGCGGCCTCGGCCTGGATCCCCTCGGCGAGGCGGATCTTGGCGCGGGTGTCCAGTTCGGCGGCCTGCTGGCGGGCCTCGGCCAGGGTGAGCTCCTCGGCGGCCCGGTGCTTGGCGGCGGCCTCCGCGGCCTCGGCGGCCTTGATGTCCTTGACCAGGTTCTCCTGGGCCTCGGCCTCGGCCTGGATGATGACGGCCTGGCGGGTGCGCTCGGCCTCCTCGACGGCGCGCAGGCGCTTGATGGCCTCCTCCTGCTCGGCCACGGTGCGGTCCACGGCGATCCGCTCGCGGACGACGTCGGCGACCTCGCGCTTCTCGGCCTCGACCTCCTTGTCCTTGGCGATGCGGCTCAGCTCGGTCTCGCGCTCGCGCCCGATGACCTCCAGCAGGCGGTCCTTCTCGATGCGCTCGCTCTCGATGGCGATGACGCGCTCGCGGTTCTTCTCGGCCACCGCGATCTCGCGCTGCTGGTTCTGGTGCTGCACGCCCAGGGCCTCGGAGGTGCGGATGTTGGCGGTCTCGGCCTTGAGGCGCTCCTCGGCCTGCACGCGGGCGGTCTCGGCCTCCTCGCGGGCGCGGATGATCTCGATCTCGCGCTTGGCCTTGGCGGCGGCCTCCTCGCGGCGCTTCTCCAGCTCGGCGAGGGTCTCGGCGGTCTCGGTGTTCTGCCGGTCGAGTTCCTTGCGGCGGTCGTTCTCGAACTCGTTGGTGCGCTTGTGCTCGATCGCGGTGCGCTCGGTGATCTTGGAGATGCCCTGCGCGTCGAGGATGTTGTTGGCGTCGTGCTGGTGCAGCGGAGTCTGCTCCAGCTCGTCGATGGCCACGTCCTCCAGGCTGTAGCCGTTGAGGTCGGTGCCGATCAGGGAGATGATCGCCTGGCGGAACTGCTCGCGGTGCGTGAACAGCTCCTCGAAGTCGAACTGCTTGCCGACGGTCTTGAGGCCCTCGGAGAACTTGGAGTTGAACAGCTCCTGGAGCGTGTCCTGGTGGCTGGCGCGCTCGGTGCCGATGGACTTGGCGACCTTCTTGACGTCCTCCGCGGTCTCGTTGACCCGGACGTAGAAGTACACCTTGATGTCCGCGCGGATGTTGTCCTTGCAGGTCAGACCCTCGCGGCCGCGCCGGTCCACGGTCAGCGTCTTGAGGGAGATGTCCATGATCTCGGCCTTGTGCAGGACCGGCAGGACGATCGCGCCCGTGAAGGTGACGTGGACGTCGCGGACCTTGGAGATGATCAGCGCCTTGCCCTGCTCGACCTTGCGGAACAGGCGGGTGACCATCAGGAGCAGGGCGATGAGGACGACGACGCCGACTGCAAGGGCGACGCCGACGGTCAGGAAGGCCGCGTCCGCGGCCTCCTGGCCGTTCGCGGTGGCACTCAGCAACACGTGGGGGTCTCTTTCTGCAAGGGGATGTGCGTAAGAGGGGGGAAAGCGCGTCGGAGCGGGGGCTTGCGGCTGCGGGGATCCGGCCCCCGGTCGGGGGCGCTCGACAGATGTGACGCGGCGCGGTCGCGAACGGTTCCGCGTACCACTTCTCCGTTTGGCGGGCGAGAGTGCGGACGGGCGGGTGAGGCGAAGCCCCGGGGCGCTGTACGGGTGTTCGCGGGTTCCCGCTCCTCGGGCGCTCGCGGAGGCCCGGGGAGGTACGGGTCAGCCCTGGCCGGGGTCCAGCGCGGCGTCGAAGTAGGTGACCAGGAAGACGTCCCGCTCGGCGCTGTGGTCGAAGATCAGGGCGGTGCTGCCCACCGGCAGGACCTCGCCGCCGGTGGTGCGCACCGGGATGGAGATCGACGCGCCGCCCGCGGTGGTGATCTCGGCCTGGCCGAAGCCCTCGTTGGCCTCGCCGATGCGGATCACGCAGGTGCGTCCGACCAGCTCGTTCCTGGAACCGCTGCCGCGGCTGGGCAGGAAGCGCTGCACCGACATGACCAGGCCGCTGGTGACCGCCCACGCGGCCACGAGCGCGATCAGCAGGACCACCAGGCCCAGGGCGATGAGCAGGGGGGTGGAGGTGGTGTGGAGGAGGCTGGTCATGATGCTTCCCATCATGCTCACGAACCAGGCGACGCAGATCAGCGAACTGAGCGCCACGGTGACCGGAACCCTCCCCAGCCCCACGCGGCTCATCAGGGAGTTCAGGCCCGAGGCCTCGCCCGAGTCGTCCACGCTGTCGAGCGCGTCGGAGCCGGTGGCGCCGACCGACACGAGCAGCCAGTAGACCGCGACGACGACCAGCAGCGGGGTGAACAGCACGGTCGGGAAACCGAAGGCGGTGTCCAGGAACATCCCCACCCGCTCACCCTCCTCCGCGCCGCACCGTGCCGGAACTCTACCGAACCGCCCGCTTTCCGGTGCGGGCGGGCGTCCCCTTGGCCGTTTGCGGCCACCGGGACGGGTCGCGGACCCGACGGTCGGCTGCCGCGAGGCCGCGGTGACGGCGCGACCGGCGCCGGACACGGTTGTGGAGGGAGAGGAGGGAGGCGGGTGACGCGGTTTTCCACGGCGACCGGGGGTGTGTTCGCTGTTCAGGGGTCCGGCGTGCGGTGCGGCGGAGGCGCGGAGAAAATCCCCGAGAAAAAATTCGGGGAGGTGTCGATCCGGCCCGGTGCCGTTCGACGTGTGGATGAGAGCGGGGGAACGGACCCCCACACCGCACGAGAGGCGAACACCATGCGCTACATGATGACGATCATGTCCACGCCCGAGTCCGAGGCCGCCGACTACGAGCCCAGCCCGGAGGTCTTCGAGGCGATGGCCGCCTACAACGAGCAGATGGTCAAGGCCGGTGTCCTGCTCGCCGGGGACGGTCTGGCCCCCGCCTCCGAGGCGACCCGGGTCACCTTCAGCAACGGTGCCGCGACCGTCACCGACGGGCCCTTCGCCGAGGCCAAGGAGTTCGTCGCCGGGTACTGGGTCATCCAGGTGTCCTCGCACGAGGAGGCCGTGGAGTGGGCCAAGCGCTGCCCGCACCCGCCGGAGGGCGACGACACGGAGATGAGCCTGGTGCTGCGGCGCATCTTCGACACCGACGACTTCGGTGACGAGATGCCCGAGCACCTCAAGGAGCGCGAGCGCGAGCTGCGCGCCGAGGGGTACTCGCACGGCGGCTGACCCGCCCGCGCCGGTGCGGCCCGCGGTGCTCCCGAGCACCCGCGGGCCGCGGCCCGTTCCGGGCGTGGCGTACGGCCCGCGCGGCGGTCGGCGACGGCCGCCGCGCGTGCTTGCGGTGGGCCGCCCGCGGTGCTGAGATTGCCCCGTGAGCCACACCGACGCCACGCGCGCGGTCGAGGCGGTCTGGCGTATCGAGTCGGCCCGCCTCGTCGCAGCGCTCACCCGCATGGTCGGCGACGTCGGCCTCGCCGAGGAGTTCGCCCAGGACGCGCTGGTCAGCGCACTGGAGAAGTGGCCCGGCGACGGGGTTCCCGACAACCCCGGCGCCTGGCTGACCACCGTCGCCAAGCGCCGCGTGCTCGACCGCTGGCGCCGCGACGAGCGCTTCCAGCGGCGCATGGCCGACCTCGGCCGCGAGATCGCCGAGCACGACGGGCAGGCCGAGTTCGACGCCGTCCTGGAGGAGGACTTCGGCGACGACCTCCTGCGGCTGATGTTCGTGTGCTGCCACCCGGTGCTGTCCACCGAGGCCCGCGTCGCGCTCACCCTGCGCCTGCTCGGCGGGCTCACCACCGAGGAGATCGCCCGGGCCTTCCTGGTTCCCGAGTCCACCGTCGCCCAGCGCATCGTGCGCGCCAAGCGCACCCTGGCCAAGAGGAGGGTGCCCTTCGAGGTGCCCGTCGGCGAGGACCGCGACGCCCGGGTGGCCTCCGTGCTGGAGGTCGTCTACCTGGTGTTCAACGAGGGCTACACCGCCACCTCGGGTACGGAGTGGACGCGTCCCACGCTGTGCGGGGAGGCCATGCGCCTGGGCCGCGTGCTCGCCCAGCTGCTGCCCGGGGAGCGCGAGGCGCACGGACTGGTGGCGCTGATGGAGCTGCACGCCTCGCGGCTGCGCGCCCGCGTCGGGCCCGACGGGGAGCCCATCCCCCTGGCCGAGCAGAACCGCGCGCTCTGGGACCGCCTGCTCATCACGCGCGGGATGGAGGCCCTGTTCAGGGCCCTGCCGCCGGACCGGAGCCAGCCCGGCGGTCCCTACGTGCTCCAGGCGGCCATCGCGGCCGAGCACGCCAGGGCGGTCACCGCCGCCGACACCGACTGGACGGTCATCGCCGGACTGTACCTGGCCCTGGTCAGGGTCACCGGGTCGCCGGTCGTGGAGCTGAACCGGGCGGTGGCGGTGTCGATGGCCTCGGGCCCGGAGGCCGCGCTGGAGATCGTGGACGCACTGCGGGACCAGCCGGGGATGGGCGACTACCACCTGCTGCCCTCCGTGCGCGGCGACCTGCTCGTGCGGCTGGACCGCCGGGCCGAGGCCCGCGCCGAGTTCGAGCGCGCGGCCTCCCTGACCCGCAACGAGCGCGAGCGCTCGCTGCTCCTGGACCGCGCCCGCGGCTGTCGGGACTGACCGGGCCGGGGACCACGCCGTCGGGGTCGCCCGCTGACGGAAGGACGCGGGGGGCCCGGCGGGCGGGGACCCCTCCAGGTCACCGAGCCCGCGCCGGGCGAGCTCGTCCACGGTGACGGTCGGCTCGTCGGTGTCGGTGTCGGGGGCGCGCGGGTGCTCGCGGCGGCGCTGAGGCCGCGGCTGGTCCCGGACACGATCCAGGCCACCACACGCGGCCACGCCCGGCCCCGGCCGCTCGGCCGCTCCGCCCCGTAACCGCGCGGGTGGCCGGAAGCGGCCATTCCCGCGAAGGCCGATGCCCTTTCCGGCTGTGCGCGGAAGGCTGTGATGGCGTCTTTTATCCCGGGGTCGCATAACGAAAGTCAGGGCGCGTACTGACGAAGGATGTGTCGGCGATCGCGCGGTCCGTGCTTCTCTCTCGAACGCTTTCTCCCCTCGGCGCGCTCTCGCGGTGGATGGCGCATATCCGCTGGGCTGAGTGGTGTGCAACCCACGAAAGTCATGCTCTCCGGTTTCCTGGCGGGCTCGTGATTCATCGCTCGTGGGACGAAAGGAGCCTTGTTAGGATCCTCGCGGATCCCCGGCGGGGAACGCGGAAAGGAGAATGGCCGTGTCTCTCGCTGAAGGTGCTTTCCATTACTCCTCCGACGAGAGCGAAATGCATGCCAGCGATCGAGATAAGGAACGTGTCCAAGACGTTCCGCGGCCAGCAGGCCGTTGACCACGTCTCCTTCACGGTGGAGCCCCGCACGGTCACCGGCTTCCTGGGCCCCAACGGCGCGGGCAAGACCACCACCCTGCGGTGCCTGCTCGGCCTGGTCCGCCCCGACAGCGGCGAGGGGCTGGTCAACGGCCGCGCCTACACGAGCCTGCCCAACCCGCTGACCGAGGTCGGCGCGGTGCTGGAGGCCACCAACCTGCACCCGGGGCGCACCGGCCGCAACCACCTGCGCGTCATGTGCGACGCCGCGGGCCTGCCCCTCTCCCGTGCCGACGAGGTGCTGGACGAGGTCGGGATCGCCGGTGCCGGGAACAAGCGGGTCGGCGGCTACTCGATGGGCATGCGCCAGCGCCTGTCGCTGGCCGGGGCGCTCCTGGGCGATCCCCGGGTGCTGATCCTGGACGAGCCCGCCAACGGGCTGGACCCGGAGGGCATCGAGTGGCTCCGCCGGTTCCTGCGCCGCCAGGCCCACGACAGGGGCGTCGCCGTCCTCGTGTCCAGCCACGTCCTGGCCGAGGTCGAACAGACCGTCGACAACGTCGTCATCATCGCCAGGGGACGTCTGGTCCACCAGGGGGCCCTCGGCGGCCTCACCGGCGGCGGGGAGAGCCTGCACGACGCCTTCCTCCGCCTCACCGCCTCGGGGACGGCCGCCCACCCGTTGGGAGACCGCCAGTGACCGCTCTCGTCAGATCCGAACTCCGCAAGGTCCTCACCACCCGGTTGTGGTGGATCCTGCTCCTCGCCGCACTGGCCTGGGTGGCCCTCTCCCTGGGCCTCGCGGTCTTCGCCTCGGGGGTGGAGGGCGGCCTCAGCCGCGACAGCACCGCGTACGCCGCCTCCGTCTGGACCATGGGCGCTTCGGGGAGCCTCTTCGCCATGGTCGTCGGCATCATGACGGTGACGTCGGAGTACCAGCACCGCACGATCAACGTCACCTTCCTGACCAGTCCGCGGCGTCCGCCCGTGATCCTGGCCAAGGTCGTGGCCGCGGCTCTGGTCAGCCTGCTGTTCGGCGTGGTCGTCGTCGGACTGTCCTCCCTGGCCGCCGGGGCCTCCATCCTGACCGGGGGAGGCGGGTTGGACCTGGTCGACAACCAGGTGCCGCGCATCCTCGTCGGCTCCGTGGGCGTCTACGTCGCCTACGCCATGATCGGCGTGGGCGTCGGCGCACTCATCCGCAACCAGGTCGCCGCTCTGGTGTTCGGCATCCTGTGGGTGTTCATGCTGGAACCGCTCCTGACCGTCGTCCCCCAACTTCAGGACGTCGGCAAGTGGCTGCCCGGCGGCGCGTCCACCGCTCTCTACGACACCGGGATCGTCCCCGGCTTCGCGGGACTGCTCCCCGTGTGGGGCGCGGCCCTGGTCCTGGTCGGCTACGCCGCCGTGGCGGTCGCCCTGGCCTCGGTCACCACGCTCCGCCGCGACGTGACCTGAACACCGGTTCTGCCCTGAGCAGGCAGCCCTGGCGGGTCGGGGCCGGAACCGGCAGACTCCCGGCCATGAGACTTCTGGTTCTGGGCGGTACCGAGTTCGTGGGGCGGGCGGTCGTGGAGGGCGCGCTCGCCAGGGACTGGGACGTCACCGTCTTCCACCGCGGCAGGCACCCCGCGCCCCCCGGTGTCACCGCCCTGCACGGGGACCGCACCGAGGCGGGCGGGCTCGACGCGCTGGCCGACGGGCGCTGGGACGCCGTCGTGGACACCTGGTCGGGCGCCCCGTCGGCGGTGGCCGCCGCCGCGAGGCTCCTCGCCGACCGGGCCGGGCACTACTCCTACGTCTCCAGCCGCTCCGTCTACGCGTCCCCCGCCCCGCCCGGGCTGGACGAGGACGGGCCGGTCGTGGACGCCTCGCCCGAGGCAGCCAGCACCGACTACGCGCGGGACAAGCGGGGCGGCGAGCTGGCGGCGGAGGCGGCCTTCGGGGATCGGGCCCTGTCCGTGCGCGCGGGACTGATCCTCGGCCCGTACGAGAACATCGGCCGCCTGCCCTGGTGGCTGGAGCGGATCGCCCGGGGCGGCCCGGTCCTGGCCCCCGGACCGCGCGACCTGCCGTTGCAGTACGTGGACGCGCGCGACCTGGCCGCCTGGACCCTCGACGCCGCCGAGGCCGGACTGGGTGGCCCCCACAACCTGGTGAGCCCGCCGGGGCACACCACCACCGCGCGGCTCCTGGAGGCGTGCGCGGCGGTCACGGGCTCGGACGCCGAACTGCGCTGGACCGACCCCCGGGTCATCCTCGACGCGGGCGTCCAGCCGTGGACCGAACTGCCCGTGTGGGTGCCGCCCGGCGAGCTGTACGACACCCTGCACCGGGGGGACGTGTCCAGGGCGCTCGCGACCGGGCTGCGCTGCCGCCCGGTGACCGAGACCGTCGCCGACACCTGGGCGTGGCTGCGGACCCTGGAGGGCGGCGCGCCCCAGCGCCCGGACCGCCCCCGCGTCGGCCTGGACCCGCAGGTGGAGGCCCGCCTGCTCGCGGGGGCCTGACCCGGCCGGGGACACGGCGCGGGGCCGCCCCCCCAGGGACGGCCCCGCGCTGCTTCTACATGTGCGACCCGGCGCCCGGCTCAGGCCACCGGCGCCTCCTCGGCGCCGCGCGAGGTCACCCGGAGCCTGTCCGCGCCCTCGTCCACGTCCACCACCACGGTGGCGCCCTCGGCCAGGTCGCCCGACAGCAGCTCGCGCGCCAGCGGGTCGCCGATCGCGGACTGCACCAGGCGCCGCAGCGGACGCGCGCCGTAGTTGGGGTCGTAGCCGGTCAGCGCCAGCCACTCGCGGGCACCCTCCGTCACCTCCAGCCCCAGCCGCCGGTCCGCCAGCCGCCGGGCCAGCTTGTCGATCTGCAGGTCCACGATCCGCGTCAGGTCCTCGGTGGACAGCGCGTCGAACATGATCACGTCGTCCAGCCGGTTGAGGAACTCCGGCTTGAACGTCGCGCGCACCACGTCGAGCACGCGGTCGCGGCGCACCGACTCCTCCAGCGACTGGTCCACCAGGAACTGCGACCCCAGGTTGGAGGTGAGGATGAGGATGGTGTTGCGGAAGTCCACCTGACGGCCCTGGCCGTCGGTCAGGCGGCCGTCGTCCAGCACCTGGAGCAGGGTGTCGAACACCTCCAGGTGCGCCTTCTCCACCTCGTCCAGCAGCACCACCGTGTACGGGCGGCGGCGCACGGCCTCGGTCAGCTGCCCGCCCTCCTCGTACCCCACGTAACCGGGGGGCGCGCCCACCAGGCGCGACACCGAGTGCTTCTCGGAGTACTCGCTCATGTCGATCCGCACGATCGCGCGCTCGTCGTCGAAGAGGAACTCCGCCAGCGCCTTGGCCAGCTCGGTCTTGCCCACGCCCGTGGGGCCCAGGAACAGGAACGACCCCGTCGGCCGGTCCGGGTCGGAGATGCCCGCCCGCGCCCGCCGCACCGCGTCCGACACCGCGGCCACGGCGTCCTTCTGCCCGATGAGGCGCCTGCCCAGCTCGTCCTCCATGCGCAGCAGCTTGGAGGTCTCGCCCTCCATCAGCCGCCCCACGGGGATGCCGGTCCACGCCGACACCACGTCGGCGACCTCGTCGGCGCCCACCTCCTCCTTGACCATGGTGGCGGTGCCCCGGCTGGCCGCCCTCTCCTCGTCCCTGCTGGCCTCCTCGACCTGCTTCTCCAGCTGCGGGATGTCCCCGTACATCAGCCGGGAGGCCTCGCCGAAGTCACCCTCGCGCTGGGCCAGCTCGGCCCGCGTGCGCAGGTCGTCGAGCTGCCCCTTGAGTTCGCCGACCCGGTTGAGACCGGCCTTCTCCTGCTCCCAGCGGGCCACGAGCCCGTTGAGCTGCTCCTGGCGGTCGGCCAGGTCCGCGCGCAGCCGCTCCAGCCGCTGGCGGCTGGCCGGGTCCGACTCCTTGTCGAGCGCCATCTCCTCCATCTTCAGGCGGTCCACGGCGCGCTGGAGCTCGTCGATCTCCACCGGGCTGGAGTCGATCTCCATGCGCAGCCGGGACGCCGCCTCGTCGATGAGGTCGATCGCCTTGTCCGGCAGGAACCGCGCGGTGATGTAGCGGTCGGACAGGGTCGCGGCGGCCACCAGGGCCGAGTCGGCGATCTGCACCTTGTGGTGCGCCTCGTAGCGGCCCTTGAGCCCGCGCAGGATCGCGATCGTGTCCGCGGCCGAGGGCTCGCCCACCATGACCTGCTGGAAGCGCCGCTCCAGCGCGGGGTCCTTCTCGATCTTCTCCCGGTACTCGTCCAGGGTGGTCGCGCCCACCATGCGCAGCTCGCCGCGCGCCAGCATGGGCTTGAGCATGTTGCCCGCGTCCATGGCGCCCTCGGCGGCGCCGGCGCCCACCATCGTGTGCAGCTCGTCGATGAACGTGATGACCTGGCCCTCGGACTCCTTGATCTCCGAGAGCACCGCCTTGAGCCGCTCCTCGAACTCGCCCCGGTACTTGGCGCCCGCCACCATCGCGGACAGGTCCAGGCTCACCAGGCGCTTGCCCACCAGGGACTGGGGCACGTCACCGGCCACGATCCGCTGGGCCAGGCCCTCCACGACCGCGGTCTTGCCCACGCCCGGCTCGCCGATGAGCACGGGGTTGTTCTTGGTGCGGCGGCTGAGCACCTGGATGACCCGCCGGATCTCGCCGTCGCGGCCGATCACGGGGTCCACCTTGCCCTCGCGGGCCCGCTCGGTCAGGTCCACCCCGTACTTCTCCAGGGCCTGGTAGGTGTCCTCCGGGTTCTCCGAGGTCACCTTCCCCGAGCCGCGCACCCGCTCGAACCCCTCCAGGAGCGCGTCGGGGGTGGCACCGGCCTCGGTGAGCAGCTTCGACGCCTCGCCGCCGTCCGCGGCCAGCCCCACCAGCAGGTGCTCGGTGGAGACGTACTCGTCCTCCATCTGCTGCGCGCGCTGGGCCGCGGTGTTGATGGAGACGATCAGCTGACGCGAGGAGCTGGGCGAGCTGACCGTGGAACCGGCCGCCTTGGGCAGCGCGCCGACGGCCGCCTCGACCTTGTCCCGGAGCGCGTCCGGGTTGGCGCCGACCTCCTTGAGCAGCGGGCGGGTGATGCCCTCCGCCTGGTCCAGCAGGGCCGCCAGCAGGTGCACGGGCTCCGTCTGCGGACTGCCGTCCGTGGTGGCCCGGCGGATCGCCACCGACAGGGCCTCCTGGCTCTTCTTGGTGAGCTTGTAGTTCATGCGCGGTGACTCCTTTCACAAGTCGTGTCACGGGGAGTGATGTCCGACGGCCGACCGCGCCCCGTGTCGCCGTGGCGGAGTTCCGTCAGTCCTGCTCGTCGTCGGCGCGGCCCGGGGCGCCGCGGCCCCTGCCCCGCTCCTCGTCGTCGTTCCTGGGCTCGGCGGTGTTGAAGATCGTCACGCGGGTGCGGCGCACCAGCTCGCCGCGCACCCCCGTGCCGCCGTCGGCCGGGCGGCCCCGGCGGGCCACCGCACGGCGGGCCGCCTCCAGCTCGTTGGCCAGGTGGAACACCTGCTCCCGCAGCTGCTCCACCTCGTGTTCCAGTTCCAGGATCCGCTTGATCCCGGCGAGGTTGATGCCCTCCTCCTGGGACAGCCGCTGCACCTGGCGCAGCGTCTGCACGTCGCGCATGGAGTAGCGGCGCCCGCGGCCGGACGCGCGGCCCGGCGAGACGATCCCCAGTCGGTCGTACTGCCGCAGGGTCTGCGGGTGCATCCCCGCCAGCTCCGCGGCGACCGAGATCACGTAGACCGGAGCGTCAGCGCCGAAGGAGTCGTTCACGTCGTTCACGCACCCTTCGCCCGCGTTTCGAGTCCGTCGCGCGGGTCGTAGTCGGAGGTCGCCGCGCGGAACTTCTCCAGAGCCTCGCGTGCGTCTCCGTTGAGAGTCCTCGGTACCGCCACCTCGATCGTGACGAGCATGTCGCCCGTGGTGCCGTCCTTGCGGTTCGCGCCCTTGCCGCGCACCCGAAGCTTGTGCCCGTTCTGCGTGCCCGGCGGGACCTTCACGGTCACCGGGAAGCCGTTGAGGGTGGGGATGCGCACGTCCGCGCCCAGCGCCGCCTCGGGGAAGGTCACCGGGACGGTGATCGTCACGTTGTCGCCGCTCCTGCCGAACACCGGGTGCTCCTTCACGTGGACGACGACGTAGAGGTCACCCGTCGGGCCGCCGTTCTCGCCCGGCGCGCCCTTGCCCTTGATCCTGATCCGCTGCCCGTCGGACACGCCGCCGGGGATGCGGGTCTGGACGGTGCGGGTGCTCTTGCCGCGCCCGCTGCCGTTGCAGGTGACGCAGGGGTCGTCCACGACCAGGCCGCGGCCCTTGCACTCGCTGCACGGCTCGGACAGCGAGAAGCCGCCCAGGTTGGTGTTCTCGTGCCCGGTGCCGGAGCACTTGGGGCACATCCGCGGGGCGGTGCCCGACTTGGCGCCGGTGCCCTTGCAGGTGGGGCAGGCCGACTCGCTGGCCAGCTGGAAGGAGCGCGTGGCCCCCTCGGCCGCCTCGCGGAAGGTCAGTGTCGTCTCGGTCTCGATGTCGGCGCCGCGTCTGCTGCGGGTGGTCCCGCCGCGCCCTCGGCCGCCGAACAGCCCGCCGAAGAGGTCGCTCAGCCGCTCGCCGCCGCCCGCGGTCCCCGTTCCGCCGGTGCCCTGGCCGAACAGGTCGCCCATGTCGAACCCGCCGGGGCCGGTGCCGCCGCCGGGGCGGTAGGAGCCGCCGAACAGCGACCGCGCGTTGTCGTACTCCTTGCGGCGCGTCTCGTCCGACAGGACGTTGTAGGCCTCGGAGATCTCCTTGAAGCGGTCGGCCGCGCCGGGGTCGTCGGCGTTCGCGTCCGGGTGGTTCTCCCTGGCCAGCTTGCGGTAGGACTGCTTGATCTCGTCCTTCGAGGCGGTCTTTGAGACTCCCAGGACCTTGTAGTAGTCCTTCTCCAGGTAGTCCTTGGTGCTCATCGACTGGTGCCTTCCCCCGCTGGTGCCGGTTGCGTCCGATGCTTCCATGTGACCCCGCACCGTGTCGGGCCGGGGTCCGCCTCCGGCCGCGGCCGCCGCTCACGCGGGGCCGCGGCCGGAGGATCAACGGGTGGACCCGTTACTTGTCGTCTTCCCCGCCGTCGGCGCCGTCCGCGGCCGGGGACTCCCCGCCGGGGGCGTCGCCCTCGGCGGCGGAACCGGACGCGGCCTCCGCGCCGCCGTCGGCGGGGTCGCCGACGACCACGCGGGCCGGACGCAGGATCCGCTCACCGATGCGGTACCCGGGCTGGAACACCTCGATCACGGTCTGGACCGAGATGCCCGGGACGGGGACCAGGGTGAGCGCCTCGTGGAGGTTGGGGTCGAACTCGTCGTCCTTCTCCGCGTACCGCTCCAGGCCCAGCTTGGTGACCACGGCCTCCAGGGCCTCGCCCACCGCCTTGAACCCGCCGTTGAGCTCGTCGTGCTCACGGGCCCGGCCGACGTCGTCCAGGATCGGCAGCAGTTCGCCGAGGACCTGGGCGGTGGCCATCTCACGGACGGCCACGCGGTCGCGGTCCACGCGCTTGCGGTAGTTGGCGTACTCCGCCTGCACCCGCTTGACGTCGTTGGTGAGCTCGATGACCCGCTCGTCCGCGTTGATCGCCTCCGACACCACCGACTCGGGGGCGTCGGGGACCTCGACGTCCTCCAGGTCGGCCTCGACGACCTCCTCCTCGGCGATCTCGGGGATCTCCTCGGTCGCGTCGCCCTCGGCCTCGGGGTTGCGGACCTGCCCGGTCTCCGGGTCGATCCGGCGGTTGTCCCGGATCACCGGCCCCTGGCGCTCCTCACCGTCGCCGGTGCCGTTGGTGTTCTCCGACGGTGCCATCTGAGACACGCCTCCTTCCTCGACTCGACCCGGGATCAGGACTGCTGGTTGCCCTGGGTGCCCTTGTTGTCCTCGTCGACGATCTCGGCGTCCACGACGTCCGCGTCGTCGGCGGAGCCCTGGGCGCCCTGGGCGGCGTCGCCCTCGGTGCCCTGCTGGCCCTGGCTGTAGATGGCGGAGCCGATCTTCTGGCTGGCCAGCGCGACCTTCTCGCTCGCGGTGCGGATGGCCTCCACGTCGGAGCCCTCCAGCGCGGTCTTCAGCTCGGCGACGGCGGCCTCGGTCTCGGAGCGCACGTCCGCCGGGACCTTGTCCTCGTTGTCCTTGATGACCTTCTCGGTCTGGTAGACGAGGGACTCGGCGTTGTTGCGGACCTCGGCCTCCTCGCGGCGCTTGCGGTCCTCCTCCGCGTACTGCTCGGCCTCGCGGACCATCTTGTCGATGTCGTCCTTGGACATCGCGGAGCCGCCGGAGATGGTGACGGACTGCTCCTTGCCGGTGCCCAGGTCCTTCGCGGTGACGCTGACGATGCCGTTGGCGTCGATGTCGAAGGCGACCTCGATCTGCGGGACGCCGCGCGGCGCCGGGGGCAGACCGGTCAGGTCGAAGACGCCCAGCTTCTTGTTGTACTGGGCGATGTCGCGCTCACCCTGGTACACCTGGATCTGCACGGACGGCTGGTTGTCGTCGGCCGTCGTGAAGATCTCGGAGCGCTTGGTCGGGATGGTCGTGTTGCGCTCGATGAGCTTGGTGAACACGCCGCCCTTGGTCTCGATGCCCAGCGACAGCGGGGTGACGTCCAGCAGCAGGACGTCCTTGACCTCGCCCTTGAGCACACCGGCCTGGAGCGAGGCGCCGATGGCCACGACCTCGTCCGGGTTGACGCCCTTGTTGGGGTCCTTGCCGGTCATCTCCTTGACCAGGTCCACGATGGCGGGCATACGGGTGGAGCCGCCGACCATGACCACGTGGTGGATCTGGTCCAGGCTGATCCCGGCGTCCTTGAGGACCTGCTGGAACGGGGTCTTGGTCCGCTCGACCAGGTCGGCGGTCAGGCGCTGGAACTCGGCGCGGGAGAGCTTCTCGTCCAGGTGCAGCGGGCCCTCGGCCGAGGCCGTGATGTAGGGCAGGTTGATCGCCGACTCGCTGGAGCTGGACAGCTCGATCTTGGTCTTCTCCGCGGCCTCGCGCAGGCGCTGGAGGGCCATCTTGTCCTTGGACAGGTCCACGCCGTTGGAGTTCTTGAAGCGCTCGACCAGCCAGTCGACGATGGCCTGGTCCCAGTCGTCGCCGCCCAGGTGGTTGTCGCCGTTGGTCGCCTTGACCTCCACGACGCCGTCGCCGACCTCCAGGAGGGAGACGTCGAAGGTGCCGCCACCGAGGTCGTAGACCAGGATGGTGGCCTCGTCCTCCTTCTCCAGGTGGTAGGCCAGCGCGGCCGAGGTCGGCTCGTTGATGATGCGCAGGACGTTGAGGCCCGCGATGGTGCCGGCCTCCTTGGTGGCCTGGCGCTGGGAGTCGCTGAAGTAGGCCGGGACGGTGATGACCGCGTCGGTCACGTCCTCGCCCAGGTAGGCCTCGGCGTCGCGCTTGAGCTTCTGGAGCACGAAGGCGCTGATCTGCTGGGGGTTGAAGGTCTTGTCGTCGATCTTCACCGTCCAGTCGGTGCCGATGTGGCGCTTGACCGAGCGGATGGTGCGGTCGACGTTGGTGACCGCCTGGCGCTTGGCGACCTCGCCGACGAGCACCTCACCGTTCTTGGCGAAGGCGACGACGGACGGGGTGGTACGGGCGCCCTCGGCGTTGGCGATGACCGTGGGCTCGCCGCCCTCCAGGACCGCGACACACGAGTTCGTCGTACCGAGGTCGATTCCGACCGCACGTGCCATGGTTGCTTCCTCCGTCAAAGTTGAGTCGTTCAGACGTAATTTTGCTTCGTCGGTTGAGGGCTGTCAAGTCAGTTGAGTTGACCCGACTCAAGTTGGTTCCTACGTCCTGACAACGGGCGGCCGGACCGGGATGTTCCCGACCTGGGCACTCTGATCGGGGATATGGGCGAACCCCGGGACAAGTCGGGGAGAACCTTGACCCGCAAGATCAGGGAGGGTCGGGGTTCCCCTGGGGTGGCTTCGGGGACTGCGATCGCCGGCGGCCTCGCAGACGCGGTCACCGGAGGGGCGCCTTCCGGTCAAGCGGAGGGAAACGCCCGTGTCGCGGCGCCGGGCGCCCCCGGTCGGCGGCCGACGATGGCCCTGCCGCCGACGCGCTGGTGCCGACGGGCGGCGACCGCCGCGGCGGCCTCCCGCCGCGTCCGCCGTACCCCTGAAACGGAGACGCCCGTGACTCCCAAGGCCCTGCTCGCCTCCGCTCTCGCCGCCGCTGCGCTGCTGCCCGCGCTGGGCGCCGCCCCCGCGTCCGCCCAGGACGAACCGCGGTTGACCGGGGACACCACCGCACCCGTCGTGGAGTCCTCACCGCCCGCCGCGGAGGCCCCACCGTCCACCGGCGGCGTCGAGCTGCGGCCGGGGGAGACCGCCGCGACCTCCGGCGACGGTTCCGCGACGGCCGGGGACGCTGCCGCGACCGCCGGGGAGGGCCCCGGGTCCGCCGGGGACGCTGGGGACGCTGGGGACGCCGGGGACGCCGGGGACGCTGGGGACGCTGGGGACGCCGGGGACGCCGGGGACGCCTTCTCGTCCACGTACCGGCACAACACCTTCGAGCGCCCGGCCGCGGGCACCGCCTACACCCTCGACGAATGGGAGAAGGACGGCTGGTACGCCTCCAGCGCCAGGGGCCTGGAGGAGCGCGCCGTCATCGACGACTCGGTGCCCGCCCACGGGGGCGGACAGTCGCTGCGCGTGCTCTACCCCGAGGGGAGGATCGGCGCGCAGGAGTCCGGCGGGCTGGCGCCGTTCCAGCTCTCCCCGGCGCGCGAGTACTACCTGTCCTTCTGGGCGCGCCTGGGCGAGGACTTCAGCTGGGGTACCACCTCGTTCGGCGGAAAGCTGGGCTTCGGGCTGGCCGGGGGCGCGGGCTGCTCGGGCGGGGACGTCTGCACGGGCGAGAACGGCTACAGCTCGCGCGTGGTCTGGCGCCGCGACGGCAAGGCGGAGCTGTACTACTACCACATGGACAAGGCGGGCGAGTTCGGCGACTCCGAGCCCCTCGTCGCGGACGGGTCCGTCGTCCACCTCCCCCGGGGCGAGTGGGTGCACATCGCCCAGCGGGTCCGCGTCAACACGGTCACCGACGGCCGCGCCGAGCCCGACGGGGAGATCGAGGTCTTCTACAACGGCGAGCCCGCCGCGCTGGTCACCGGCCTTCGCCTGGTGACCGACGACGACCTGGTGGACAAGGCCTACCTCTCGACCTTCTTCGGCGGCTCCACCGAGGGCTTCGCCCCGGCCCACGACAGCTACGTCTGGTACGACGACCTGAAGGTGTCCACCTCGCGCGCCGACATCTGCGAGCTCGGCGGCTGCGCCTGAGCGCCGACGGCCCCGCCCGGCCCGCTCCGCCGGGGCCCGTCCGGGGCGGGCCCCGGCGGAGCGCGGCCCGGCGTCCGCTCCGGGGAGCCGTCCCCAGGCGGAGGGTGGGCGTTGTCGGAGGCCGGGTCCCTTCGCGAGACTGGAAGACGGGGGGTCCCACGGAGTCCCCGGCTTCGCCGTGCCCGCGCGCCGCTCGTGGGGGGCAGTCCCCGCGCGCCGCGCGCCGTTCGCGGGGATGGTTCCCGCGCGCCGCGCGCCGTTCTCGGGGGCGGCCTCCGGGTGGCGGGGCGGCCCGGCGGAGGCCCCCGGCGGCGGCCCCCGGGCGCGACCCCGCCCGAGGCACCCCGCCGGAGGCGCCCGGGGGTTGTCCACAGCCGCGGATCCGTGGTTGTTCCACTCCCGGCGATGCCGCAACCTGGTAGTAGGGGAGAGACGGTGAAGTCACCGATACCCCCGTCGAGTCGTCCCGCGTCCGCCGTCCGCTACATATAGGACGTGCGGTGTGCCCGAGTCCCGTTCGGGCGCACCCGCGCGGTCCTGTCACACCGGCACCGGCGCCCGCGCCGGGCGGCACCGACGTACGCGCGCCGACCGGGTTCCGCGACCCGGCGGCCCGCGGCGACGGCGACGGGGGTGTCCGGCCCACCCGTGGTGGGGCATCCGGTGGCGACCGCGGCATTACTCGCTAGTAACATATAGTTCGACCCCCGGTGTGTGGCGCACCGGACGACGAAGCAGGATGGGAGGCCACGGACGATGCTGTACCTGACACTGGGCATCATCACCTCGGTCTTCGCCGTGGTCGCGTTCACCATGTTCGCTCTGGGTATCCGCCAGATCGTGCGAACCGTGGGTGTGGGCCGCTCGGTGGAGCCGGAGCGCAAGGGGCCGTTCGGACAGCGGTTCACCATGGCGCTCATCGAGATCCTCGGGCACGGGCGGATGCTCAAGCGGCCGTGGATCGGCGTCGCCCACTGGTTCGTCATGGTCTCGTTCCCGCTGCTGGTCTTCACCGTCGTGGAGGCCCAGGGCGAGGTCTTCGACCCGCACTTCAAGCTGCCGATCATCTACGACTGGGCCCTGTACGGCCTGGCCATCGAGCTCATCGCCGCGGCCAGCCTCGTCGGCATCGTCGGCCTGACGGTCTACCGCCTGCTCAACGGGCCCAAGCGCCTGGGCCGCCAGTCCCGGTTCGCCAACTCCCGGCACTGGACCGCGTACTACGTCGAGGCCTACCTGTGGGGCCTGCTGATCTCGATCTTCGTGATCCGCGGTCTCAAGTCGGCCATGGGCGACTTCCCGTTCCCGGCCTGGGCGACGCCGATCTCCACCGGCCTCGGCGCGATCCTGCCCGGCGACCCCGCGATCGCCGAGCCCGCCATCGCGCTGGTCGCCGCGTTCAAGCTGATCATCAGCTACCTGTTCTTCGTGGTCATCGCCCGCGTGCTCACCATGGGCATCGGCTGGCACCGCTTCCTCGCGCCGGTCAACATCTACTTCAAGCGCAACGCCGACGGTTCCCCGTCCCTGGGCGCGGCCAAGCAGATGATGGACAAGTCCGGCACCAAGCCCCTCGACTTCGAGGAGGCCGACCCCGACGAGGACCCGTTCGGCGCGGGCAAGCTGGAGGACTTCACCTGGAAGGGCCTCCTGGACTTCACCACCTGCACCGAGTGCGGGCGCTGCCAGTCCCAGTGCCCCGCCTGGAACACGGGCAAGCCGCTCTCGCCCAAGAAGGTCATCCTCGACCTCCAGCAGCACACCTACGAGAAGGCCCCGTACCTGCTCCAGGGCATCACCGAGGAGACCCTCGCCGAGAAGCCCGACGAGAGCCACGCGGGCGTGGACGTCCTCGCCCTCCTCAACCGGCCGCTGGTCGGCACCGAGGAGGAGAACGGCGTCATCCACCCCGACGAGCTGTGGGCCTGCACCAACTGCGGCGCCTGCGTCGAGCAGTGCCCGGTGGACATCGAGCACATCGACCACATCCTCGACATGCGCCGCTACCAGGTGATGGTCGAGTCCAACTTCCCGTCCGAGGCCAACACGCTCCTCAAGAACCTGGAGAACAAGGCCAACCCGTGGGGCATGGCCGAGGACCGGCGCATGGACTGGATCGAGGAGCTGGCCTCCCGGGAGGAGAACCCGGTCGAGGTCCAGGTCGTCGAGGACAAGCTCCCCGAGGGCACCGAGTACCTGTTCTGGGTCGGCTGCGCCGGTGCCCTGGAGGACCGCGCCAAGAAGACCACCAAGGCCATCGCCGAGCTGCTCGACATGGCGGGCGTCAAGTTCGCCGTGCTGGGCGGGATGGAGGCCTGCACCGGTGACCCCGCGCGCCGCCTGGGCATGGAGTACGTCTTCCAGATGCTCGCCCAGCAGAACGTGGAGACGCTGAACGAGGCCGGTGTCACCAAGATCGTGGCCAGCTGCCCGCACTGCTTCAACACGCTCGCCAACGAGTACCCGCAGCTCGGCGGCACCTACGAGGTCGTGCACCACAGCCAGCTGCTGGCCAAGCTCGTGGAGGAGGGCAGGCTCACGCCGGTCAACTCCGTGGAGGAGAACATCACCTACCACGACCCCTGCTTCCTGGGCCGCCACAACAAGGTGTACACGCCGCCGCGCGACATCATGGCGCAGGTGCCCGGCGTCAAGACGCAGGAGATGCACCGCCACAAGGAGCGGGGCTTCTGCTGCGGCGCCGGCGGCGCCCGCATGTGGATGGAGGAGCGGATCGGCAAGCGCATCAACACCGAGCGGGTGGACGAGGCGCTGACCACCAACCCCGACACCGTCTCCACCGCGTGCCCGTTCTGCCAGGTCATGCTCGGCGACGCGATCAACGAGAAGAAGTCGCAGGGCGAGGCGAAGGAGACGCTGGAGGTCGTGGACGTCTCCCAGCTGCTGCTGCGCTCGGTCCGGGGCGAGGCCCCCAAGGAGGAGGCCGAGACCGCCGACGCCCAGGGCTGACGCGGGGGTCCGGACGAGGGCATCAAGCCCGCGCGGGGGCCGGGGAGCCGACAGCACGGTCGGCGCCCCGGCCCCCGCGCCGTTCACCGGCGGTCCGGCGCGCACCGTGCCCGGTCTCCGTGTCCCGTCCGCGCGCTCCGGGCCGTGACGGCTCGCGGGGAGGGCCGGAGCCGCTGGCGGCGAGGGGCCGTTCGGCGGCCGGGGACAGAGCCGTTCACAGGGCGGAGGCGGCGCCGCCCACGGCCGGGGGCAGGGGCGCTTCCAGACCGGGGGCGGAACCGCTCACGGCGAGGCGGCGAGGTGTTCGTCGAGGAACCCGTCCAGGCCGTGCCGGGTGACCTGGCTGGCGAACCCTCCCCAGTTGAGGTCGAACATGTGCTCCGCCCAGGGGATCTCCAGGTGCCGGTGCGGGACCCCGGCAGCGTCGAGCCGGGCGGCGAGGCGGCGGTTGTCCTCCGGCCCCAGGAACAGGTCGTGGCCGGGCGTGATCAGCATCGTGGGCGGAACCTCCGGCGAGACGTACGTGATGGGCGAGCTCATCGCGTACTCCTCGGGCAGCTCCGCCACGGAGCCGCCCATCAGGCGCTCGCTCTCCTCCAGGAGGTCGCCGCCCATCGGGGAGTTGCGCTGGCGCCAGGGCACCTCGGGCGCCCCGGCGGTGCCGTCGGCCACCGCGTACCAGGCCACGACCGCGTCGACGCCGGTGTCGGGCACGTCGCAGCTCGGGGGGATCTCCTCGTCCGAGCCGTACCCGGCCAGGAGGGCGAGCAGGCCGCCCGCCGACTGGCCGGTGACGGCGACCCGGTCGGGGTCGGCCCCGTACTCCGCGGCGTGCTCACGGGCCCAGCCGATCGCGCACTTGACGTCGGAGACCGGCACCGACCAGTCGCCGTCGGGGAAGTAGCGGTAGTCGACGTCGAACACCACGTACCCGCTGTCGGCCAGCCACACGTCCCAGCGGGGGAGGAGGCTCTGCGGCAGGTCGTCCGCGCCTCCGTGGACGTTCACCACGATCGGCAGCGGGGCGTCCCCCCGCCGCCGCTCGGGCTCCCACACGTCCAGTTCCAGCTCCTGCGGGTCGGAGGCGTCCCCGACCGCTGACTCGCCGGTGCGCAGGTAGACGCGGGTCTCGGGCGCGCGGTCGGCGCTCGTGGCGAGTCCGGCGGCGTACTCGCCGAGGTCGAGCCGGGCGCCCTCGGCGCGGGCGGTGGACCAGACCGACGCGGGCGGGACGAGGGCGGCGACCAGCACCGCGCCGTTGGCCGCGGCTGCCGTCACGGCGAGGCGCCGACGCCGCACCGCTCCCCTGCTTCCCGCGTCCGGACGCCGCCCGGTGTCCTTGCGCGGGCGCGGCCGCCCCGCCGCGAGCAGGGCCGGGACCAGGCCGACGACAGCCAGGGCGGCGAACACCAGGCTGAACTCCAGTACCAGCAGTCCGTACTGCCAGGCGTCCCACGAGGGCGGCGGCAGCAGGACGAGCGCGGCGGCGCCCGCGCCGACAAGCGCGGTCGTGCCCGCGAGGGCGGTCGCCAGCCAGCGGGCGGCCGCGGCGGCGCGGTTCCGTCGGTCCATGGTCTCCCCTTCGAGAACTCCTTCGATACGTTCGTATCGATACGAACGTATCAGAACGGGGGGTGTGTCAGAATGTGGCCGTGCCCAGGTACGTGGACAAGGACGGACGCCGCCGACAGGTGGCCGCCGCCCTGCACCGGATCGCCGCCCGCGAGGGCCTGGAGAGCGTCAGCATCCGCACCGTGGCGGCCGAGGCCGGACTCTCCGTCGGAGCCGTCCAGCGCGACTTCGGGACCAAGGAGGCGCTTCTCCTCTTCGCCATGCACGAGGTCGTCGACGCGGTCTCCGCGCGGCTCGCCCGGGTGCGGATCGGCCCGGGGCTGCTGTCCTTCGCCGAGGGGCTGCGGCAGGTGCTCACCGACCTGCTGCCGACCGACGACGAGCGTCTGGCCGAGGCCCGCGTCTGGTCGGCGTTCTACGCCCGCGCGGCCGTGGACGCCGAGTTCGCGGAGGTCCTGGCCGGGTTCGACGTCCGGGCCCGCGCCGCTCTGCGCGCCGCCGTCGGCTGGGCGGGCGAGCAGGGGGAACTGGCCCCCGGGCAGGACCCGGACGCCCTGGTGGAACTCCTGCTGGTCCTGGTGGACGGGATCTGGCTCAGCGCCGTCCGCCAGCCCCCGGGCACCCCGCTGGACGCCCAGCGCGCCGCGGTGGAGGCGGCGGTCGCGGCGGTCACGCGCGGGTAGACGTCCCGTGTGGGCGGACCTCCCGTGCGGGGACCGCCCGCGCCGGTGCCGTCCCCGTGAACGCGGTGCGGGGGAGGGGCTTCCAGGGAAGGGTGATTTAGGTTAGCCTTACCTGACTGTCTTCTATTCGAGGTGGTCGCCCGTGAACGCCCCCGTTCCCCCTCCCGCCGATCGCGCCCGTTCCACCCTGGCCCGCGGCGGTCCGGTGACCGTGGCGGCGGCCACGGACCGGTTCGGCGAGGCGGGGACCGTGCACCTGGAGGACGCCCCCTGCCACGTGCACGCCGACGGCGCCGTGAGCCTCCTGCTGCCCGACGGCCACCCGCTCACGGACCCCCGCCCCAGGGGCCCCGTGGTGATGGCGGAGTTCACCGACCTGTCGCCCGTGCTGATGCGCGACAGGGTGCGGGCGGTGCTGTGGGTGAGCGGCGCGGTGGAGGCCCTGGAGCACGCCCACGCCCGCGTCCGCGCGGCCCGGCTGCCCGAGGCCGCCACCGACGACCGGCTGCTGGAGATCGGGCACGGCCTGACGATGGTGGTCCTGCGCACCGCCCTGGTGGTCCAGTCCGACCACGACGGGGCCCACGTGCTCGATCCGGCCGAACTGGCCGCCGCGCGCCCCGACCCGTTCTGCCTCTGGGAGGCGCCCTGGCTGCGCCACCTCGACGAGGACCACCCGGACCTGGTGGGCGACCTGCTGGCCGCCGCTCCCGGCGCCGCGCGCGGAGGCCGGCCCCGGCCCCTGGGCGTGGACCGCCTCGGGCTGCGGCTGCGGGTGGAGGCCGCGCGGGGCCACCACGACGTGCACCTGCCCTTCACCCGCCCGGCGCGCACCCCCGACGACGTCGCCGTCCAGGTGCACCGGCTGGCCGGACACCCCGTCCCCCAGGGCTACGACCGCGGATGAGCGGTCGCCGGAAGGCGGGCGCGGCCGAGGGCCCCGAGGGCGCGGCCACGACCGCGCACCAGCGGCCGCCGCACCGGCCCGATGACATTTGTCAGTGCGCGCGCCGGTAGGTTCCCCCGTGCGGCCGGTGATAACGGCGTCTGTTCCGCGTGGGCCGCTCCGCGGGAACCTGGGGACATGACGACGACAGAGAGCACCGCAGCGACCGGCCCCGGCCGACAGGACGCCACCGGCCCGGCGGTGGTCGTCCGCGACCTCCACCAGCACTACGGCGACTTCGAGGCGGTCAAGGGGGTCTCCTTCGAGATCCACCCCGGCGAGCTCTTCGCCCTCCTCGGGACCAACGGCGCGGGCAAGACCACCACCATCGAGACGATGGAGGGCTTCCGCCGCCCCAGCTCCGGCAGTGTCCGGGTCTTCGGCCTCGACCCCTACGGCCAGCCCGCCGGAGTCCGGGAGCGCACCAACGCCGTCCTCCAGGGCAGCGGCCTGCTGGAGGACCTGAGCGTCACCGAGACCCTGCACCTGGCCCGCGACCTCGCGGCCACGCCCAGGGACACGGACGAGACGCTGGAGCTGGTCGGCCTCGCCGACAAGCGCGGGATCGCGGTCCGCCAGCTGTCCGGAGGGCAGAAGCGCCGCCTGGACCTGGCGCTGGCACTGCTGACCAGGCCCGAGGTCCTGTACCTGGACGAGCCCACCACCGGCATGGACGCCGAGGGCCGCATCGAGACCTGGCGCATCGTCAACGACCTCAAGCGGGAGGGCGTGGCGGTCCTGCTCACCACCCACTACCTGGAGGAGGCCGAGCGGCTCGCCGACCGGCTGGCGATCATGCACCGCGGCGAGGTCCGCGTGGAGGGGACGATCCAGGAGGTCCTCGCGGGCTGGGGCGACCGGGTGAGCTTCGTGCTGCCCCCGAACGTGCGCACCGCCAACCTGCCCCGCGTCGAGGGCGCGGACGTCTCCGTGGAGACGCGCGGCCAGGCGCTGTGGGCCACCTACACGGTCACGCGGGGGGACGTCGAGGAGCGGGCGCACCACGCGGTGGCCGCGCTCATGTCCTGGGCCGTGGAGAACGGCACCGTCCTGCGCAGCCTCCAGGTGCGCAGCGCCTCCCTGGAGGACGTGTTCCTCCGGGTCGCCGACGGCGCCGCCGACCTGGTCTGACGCGCGCCGCAGCGCTCCGTGCCCCCCGCCCCAGAGCCCTTCGAGGAGACACCGCGATGACCGCGAACACCACCGCCCCCGCCACTCACGCCACCGGCGTCCGGCCCACCGTCAGCTGGACCAGGCAGGCCGTCCGCCTGGCCCGGACCGAGTTCACCCTGTTCGCCCGGTACAAGACCGCCTGGATGTACCTGGCCCTGCCGCTCTTCTTCGCCTTCATGACCACGAGCCTCCCCGACGACGAGGTCGTCCCCGGCTTCGGGATGGGGCAGATGGCCATGGTCGCCACCATCGGATCCATCGGGCTCATCCTGGGCGTCGGCCACCCCTCCAACGTGTTCACCGCGCGGAGGGAGTCCCTGGTCCTCAAGCGGCTGCGGGTCAGCGGGGTGTCCCAGCTGGCGGTCTTCGGCGGCGTCATCGGGGCCGTGGTGGTCTTCTCCCTGGCGATCACGGTGGTGGTGGCCGCCCTGGTCCTCGTCTTCTTCGGCAACCTTCCCCGGGACCCGCTGATGCTCGTCGTCGCCGTGGTCCTCAGCTCCGTCATGTTCTCCCTGATGGGGCTGCTCATCACCCCGATCGTCCGCAACGCCGAGTCCGCCCAGATGATCTCGATGCTGCCCATGCTGGTCCTGCTGTTCGTGGGCGGCGGTCTCATCCCGCTGGAGTTCCTGCCGGAGACCGCTCGCGTGATCATCGGCTTCGTCCCCTCCGTTCCCGCCGGGGAGATGGCGCAGACCGCCTACTCCGGCTACGACGCCTTCCGGGGCTTCGGGGACGGGCAGGAGAAGGGTTACCTCGCCCTGTGGGCCGCGGCCCTGCCCTCCATCGGGATCATGCTCGCCTGGATCGCGGTGCTGGCCCTGCTGGTGCGCCGCTACTTCAGGTGGGACCCCCGCCAGCCGTAGGGCGGGCGCGGGGCGCCGGGGAGGCCGGGGACGGACGGCCTGCCCCGGCCTTTTCCGTGCACGCCCGGAAAGGCCTGTGGACAACCGTTCGGAGGGGGCCGCGGCTTCTACGGTGGTTGTGGTGCGGCCGACGGCGGTCGCGGAGGAGCCGTCGGCCACGGCGGAGGAGAGGAGGAGCGGTGGGTACCCGGGACACGTTCACCGCCGGGCACGGGTCAGCGGACTCGGCGGTCCCCTCTCCCGTTCCAGGGGCCGACGCGGGCATGAACCCCCGTTTCCTGCGCAGGCTCCGGTTCGCGCGGTGGTGCATCCTGTGGACGTTGGGCTCGCTGGCGCTGATGGTGCCTTTCGCGCCGTTCATGGAACTGCTCCTGTCCGGGGTCCGCTCCGTCGGCTCGGAGGACGGGTCCAGGACCTGGCCTCCCGCGGTGTCCACCGCGGTCGCCCTGTTGTGCGCGCTGCTGTGCCTGTGCATGATCCGGAGCCGGGTGGACGGGAGGAGGACCGCCGACCCCCGGCTCTACTGGGGCTCGCTCGCTCTGCTCTTCCCGGTGTGCCTCCTCATACAGGTCACGCCGTACGTCTTCCTCACCTGCACGTGTTGGTGGGGGTGGCGGCCTTCTCCGCCCCCTGGAGGCGTTCCCTCCTCGTCGGCCTCGCCCTGCTGGTGCTGCCCTGGCTGCACCCGTCCGTCACACTGGTGGACCTACCCCTCTTCGTGCTGGTGTTCTCCAGCCTGTTCTCAGTGGGCTGGACCCTCATGATCTGGTTCGTCGCCCTGACCATGTTCCGCCTGTGGGAGGCCACAAAAGAGGCTCTGGAGGGGGAGCACGCCCGCACCCGGCTGGCGGTGAGCGAGGAGCGGCTCCGGTTCGCCCAGGACATGCAGGGGGTGATCGGCCAGGGCCTGAGCGCGCTCGAAGCCAGGGCCAGACGGGCCGAGCTGCTGCTGGAGAGCGATCCGGCGGGCTCCGCGGCCGAGATCAACGAGGTGCACGAGCTGGCGCGACGGGTGCTCCAGCAGGTGAGGTCGGCGGTCAGCGACTACCGGGGTGTGGACCTGGCCGCGGAGGTCGAGTCGATCGGCGCGGTCCTGCGCGCCAACGGCACCGAGACCGTGGTCACCGGAACGGCGGCCCCGGAACGGTTCCCGGCCGTGACCGCGCTGGCCGCCCGGGTGCTGCGCGAGGGGGCCACCAACGTCCTGCGGCACAGCGACGCCCGCCGCTGCCGGATCTCCTTCTCCGTGGACGGGGACACCGGGCGCGGGGGGAGGTCTCTCGTGGTGGAGGTGTCCAACGACCGTGCGCGCGGCGGCCCGGAGGACGGCGCGGCCTCGGCCAGCGGTCTGGCCGGGCTCTCCGAACGCGTCGCACGGGAGGGTGGCACACTGTCGGCGACCCGTACGGACGACGGCGGTTTCCTGCTCAGAGCCGTTCTTCCGCTGTCCGGCGGAGTCCACCACACCGAGGAGTCACGTTGAGCGACCACGGCACGCCCACCGCCGAGTACACCGCCTCCGACCGGGAGGGCGACCGCAGGGTCCGCTTCGCCCGGCGCATCGTCATCGTCTCGGTGGGCTTCACCTCGCTGCTCGTCGTGGGGATGCCCCTGATCGACGTGGTCACGGCCGCGGCCTCGGAGTGGCCCCTGTGGCGCTCCCTGACCGGGGTGGTCGCCTCCGTGCCGATCGCCGTGCTGCTGATCGTGATGCTCCGGGCCAGGCTGGACGGCAGGCGAAACCCGGACCCGCGCGCCTACTGGACCTCGCTCGGACTGATCGTCGTGGTCGCCCTGTGCCTCCAGGAGCCGATCAACACCGTGTTCTTCCTGGCCGCGTGGTGGGGGACCGGGGTCTTCCTCGCCCCGCGCAGGCGCAGCGCGTACGTCACCGCCGCCCTGCTGGCGCTGCCCTGGCTCGTGGTCCCCTTCTACGGGTTCGAGACGCGGTTCCAGCCGCTCCTCTACCTGCTGGTGTGGCTGGTGATGATCTTCAGCGGGCTGATGTTCGCCGGGGCCTCGCTCTCCATGATCTGGCTGTGGGACATCAGCCGCGAGGCCGTCGCGGGACAGCGGGCCCGCGCCCAGCTCGCGGTGAGCGAGGAGCGGCTCCGCTTCGCCCGCGACATGCACGACCTGCTCGGGCACAGCCTCTCCGCGCTCGCGGTCAAGGCCCAGCTGGCCGGGCGGCTCGTGGAGCGGGACCCCGGCCGGGCGGGCGCGGAGATGGCGGAGGTGCAGGTGCTCGCCAGACAGGCGCTCCAGCAGGTGAGGTCGGCGGTCAGCGGCTACCGGGAGGTCGACCTGGCGGGCGAGACGGAGGCCGTCCGCGCGGTCCTCGACGCGGGGGGCACCAGGACGGTCACCACCGGGCTGGAGGGACTGGACCTGCCGCCGCGGACCGCGGCGCTCGCCGCCTGGGTGGTGCGCGAGGGCGGCACGAACGTCCTGCGGCACAGCGACGCCCACGAGTGCCAGATCAGCTTCACCCTCGCCCGTGACAGCGCCGCGGGCCCCCGGACGCTCGTGGTCGAGGTGTTCAACGACCGCGCCCGGGGCGGCGGCCAGGGCGGGAGGGAGTCGGGCAACGGGCTCGCCGGCCTGTCCGAGCGGGTGGCCATGGGCGGCGGCACCCTCTCCGCGGCCCGCACCCCGGAGGGGGGCTTCCTGCTCCGCGCGGTCCTGCCGCTCTGACCCCCCGGTTCAGCGCGTGCCCACCGAGTCGAAGGCCGCGTCGATGTCCCCGGTGGCGCCGTCCCCGCCCTCGGTGTTGACCCCGAGCATGAACGCGCCCCGGCCGTCGTCCAGCTCCACGATCACGAAGCGGCCGTAGGTGTCCCCCGAGTCGCTGCCCATGGTCGCCCCGAAGGCGGGCAGCCCGTCCACGTCGGTCTGGCCGGAGGGCTCGGCCCACACGCCGCCCTCGGCGGCCAGGTCGGCGGCCATGTCCACGGCCAGCCGCACCCCGGCCACCGCGATCGGCTCCACCGAACCGAGTTCCTCGGTGCCGGTGACGATGACCGCGTCCGGGTCCTCGGCCGGGCCGAGGACCGCGTAGGAGGTGTACTCCGAGGGGACCTCCCCGTCGTCGAGCCTGTGCCACTCCTCACCGGGGAGTTCGTAGGCCAACCCGGCCGGGGGGTCAGCGCCGGTGTCCCCGCCGCCCGCAGGGTCCCGCGGGGTGTCCTCCGTGCCCCCCGCGCCGCCGTCGCCCTCCCCCGCGCCACCGCCGTCGGCCGCGCCACCGCCCTCCTCGGCGGACTCCGAAGCCGAACCGGACAGGGGCCCGCCGTCGGAGAGGAACCAGCCGAGTCCGGCCGCGGTGGCCAGCAGGAAGGCGAAGGTCACGACGAGGGCGATGACGAGGGTGACCCGACGGGCGTTGTCGGGCTCGCGGCCGTCGGTGCGGGGGCGCGGACCGACGCGGTGTCGGTCGCCGCGGTCCGGCCTGTCCGGTCCTGGTGGCATCAGGGGCTCCTGCGCGCTGCTGGGGGCTCCCGGGGGTCGGGGCCCACAGAAGCACTACCCAGACCGGGGCGCGCGGAGACGGGCCGCCGTGGCCGGATCGGGCCGCCACCGGTCAGCGCGGTCGGTCGGTGCGGCCGGTCTCCGTCCTTTCGGGCAGGCCGGAGGGGCCTGCGGGCCGTGGGAGGGGAGGGACGGACGGCCTCAGACGTGCCAGGGGGCGAGGGGCAGCGGGGACCACAGGATGTGGGGCTCGGGCACGTCGCGGGGCGCGGGCAGCACCGCGGGCGGCAGCCGGTACTCGGCCGGGAGCGGATCGGTGGACCACGAGCGCCGCGTGCCGGGGCCCCCGTCGCGCGGTCGGGCGGGGCCGGGCACGGGACCCGCCGCCCGGGGAGGCTGCTCGGGGGCGGGATCGCGGACGTGTGCCGTCCGGTCGGCGGGACCGGGGCCGTCGCAGGGGAGGGGGCTGGCGGAGCGGGCCGGTCCGGCGGGGGCCGCGGGCGCCCCGGACAGCCCGAGCACCCGGTCGATCTCCTCGGGGCTCAGCGGGCGGTCGGCGTCGGCCACCGCGATGAGCACCTCGGCGTACAGTTCGATCTCGTCCAGCGCGACGTGGTCGTGGAGGTGGTCGTGCAGGTCGAGGCTGTGGTTCACGTGAGCTCACCCCCTGAGACAACGGTGTCGCGGCAGGACGGGACACCCCGCGCCGGAGTGCCGTGGGTACGGGTGCGACGGATCCGGACCCACGCGGGCGTGAGGAGTACCAGGCTACGCGCGGGGCGGGCCGGTGCGCATGACCCGTGAGGACCAGGCGGCGGAGTCACCCGGGTTAGCCAGGAATGGGCCCCGCCTGGGCGGGCGCGGTGCTTTCGGACCACCGCGCCGGTGCCCCGGCTACGACTTTCGTTCCGACCCGGCGTGACGCTAGGCCCAGGTGACGTCCTGGTGCTGGGCGGCGAGCGCCGCGTAGTGGGCCGGAGTGTGCTGGAGCACCAGCCGGTCGTTGTCGTTGAGCTCACGCACCACCTTGCCGGGCACGCCCGCCCACAGCGTGTCCGGCGGGACGGTCTTGCCCGGCGGCACGAGGGAGCCCGCCGCGACCAGGGCGCCCCGGCCGACGCGGGCGCCGCCCAGCACGATGGCGCCGATGCCGATGAGCGCGCCCTCCTCCACGACCGCGCCGTGCACCATCGCCTTGTGGCCCAGGCTCACGTCGTCGTGCAGGATCACGGGCTCACCGGGATCGGAGTGCAGGCCGCACTGGTCCTGGATGTTGACCCGGTCACCGACGACGACGTCCTCGGTGTCGGCGCGCAGCACCGACCCGTACCACACGCTGCTCCGGGCGCCCAAGCGCACGCGGCCGACCACCACCGCGCCGGGCGCGATCCACGCGCTCGGGTGGACCTCCGGTCGTCCGAAGTCCGCTCCGCCCACGCGGGGCCCCGCGGGCCCGCCTTCCGTGCGGCCGTTGTCCATCTCGTGGCCCTCCCTGCGTCTCGTACCGCCGTGTCCGTCTCCCCCGGGAGGGGGCGGATCAGCGGGAAGTTGACCGCTCTGCCCCCGTACGGGGATGATCGCGCATACCTTAGTAAGAACGTGACCGGGGTCCGCACGGCGATGTCCGGTCGGGGATCTTGACGCGGCCGCGCCGCGCGTGTCTACCTTGGTCGCCTGGACGGTGTCCACGGCGTTACGCTCCGCTCCCGACCGGTGCCCCAGGCGGCCGAGCCGGTATGCAGAAAAGGGCACTATCGGGCGTATGTCGCTAACGAGACCGGTCAGGTGTCGTGGTGACAATGGGTACGGGTCAACTCGCACCTTCTGCGTCGTACAGTCACAACGGTGTAAGGACATGAAGGGCACATGAGCGATATGTTGCCGGGCGGCGGACTCCAGCAGGACAGGTTTCCGACGGTGCGCAAGGGCGGCTATGACAAGGCGCACGTCGACGACTACTTCGTGCGGACGGACAACCAGGTCAAGAGTCTGCGCGAGCGCCTCCAGCGGCTGGACGACGAGCTGGAGCAGTACAAGCGCGACCTCGCCATCGCCCGCGAGAAGGCGCAGGTCAAGCCGGAGCACGAGCAGATCAGCGAGCGCATGGCCGAGATCCTGCGCATCGCCGAGGAGGAGGCCCAGGAGCGCCGCTCCAAGGTCGAGTCCGAGGTGAAGGAGGCCGAGAAGAAGGCCCAGGACGAGATCGCCAAGTACCGCAAGGACGCCGAGGAGCACGCCGAGCGGATCCTGTCCTCCGCGCGCTCGGAGGCCCACTCGATGGTCGACAGCGCCAAGAAGGAGTCCGACCAGCTCCGGGAGCAGGCCAAGCAGGAGGGCGAGCGCCGCCTGAACGAGGCCGAGGCGCGCGCGAAGAAGATCCACGACACCGCGGACCGCAGGCTCGCCACCCTCACCGCCACGCACGCCGAGGCGCTGCGCCGCCTCAAGGACATGCACTCGACCCTGGCCGACCTGGTCGCGGCCGAGGACAAGGCGGGCGCGCTGGAGAGCGGGCTCTCCCGCGACGAGGTGGCCGCCGCGTCCGCCCCGGCCAAGCCGGCCCCGGCCAAGCCCGCCGCGGCGGCCAAGGCCCCCGAGCGCGCCGCGGAGCCCTCCCGGCCCCAGCCCCGTCCCGAGGCGGCCGCGCCCGCTCCGGCCAAGCCGGCCCCGGCCGCGCCCGGGGACAAGGACGAGGCCACCACCAAGCTGCCTCCGCTCCAGCAGCAGCCGGACGAGGCGACCGTGCGCATCAGGCCGGTGGCCAAGCCGGAGCAGACCGGCCAGGACCCGGCGGAGGACTCCTCCCCGAAGGACCAGGCCCAGTCCGCTCCCCGCCCCCCGCAGGGCGCCCGCTTCACCGGTCCCGCCCCCGAGGGCGACCAGAAGCCGCAGTCCGGCCCGCAGCAGGGCCAGGCGGGCCCGCAGCAGCCGCAGTCCGGTCCGCAACAGGGCCAGAAGGGCCAGGAGCAGGGCGGCGATCCGGGCATCACCGGTATCTACCGCCACCCGGAGTCCGGCCACAACCAGCCGCCCAAGGGCGAGGACGGCGTCCGGGTCATCCGCAAGCCCTGACCCCGCGGCTCCGCTCGGACGGGAGCGCCCGGGGAGCCCTTCCCGGCCAGTCCTCTCCGGGCCCGCGGCGAGCCCTCGCGGCGCACCGGCCCGGAACGCGGTCCGGGGGCGGGGACCACGTCCCCGCCCCCGGCGTTTTGTGTCCCGATGTAGGGTGACGTCCGCCTTGTCGCAGGCTGTCGGCTACGATGCCGACAGCCATGATTATCCGCGCGGCCATCCGGTCGGACCTCGGTGCGATTCTGCGTCTTCTCAGGGAACTCGGCGACACCACCCACGCGCAGAGCGCGCACGTCCGCATGTCCTCCGCCGCCGTACGCGCCTGGACGCGGATGGAGAACGACCCCGACCGCACGATCCTCGTCGCCGAGCAGCGCGGCCAGATCATCGGCACCCTGGACCTGCTGGTCGTGGCCAACCTGACCCACGACGCCCAGCCCTGGGCCGTGGTGGACAACCTCGTGGTCGACCCCCTGGCCCGGGGCCGGGGCATCGGCCGGGCGCTCATGGAGGACGCGCTCGACCGCGCCACGCGGGCCGGGTGCTACAAGGTGGAGCTGCTGGCGCACGAGAACGGCCAGGACGTCCACCGGTTCCACACCGCGCTGGGCTTCGACAGCTCCGCCGAGGGCTTCCGCCGCTACCTGTGACCCGCGGGCGTCAGCGCTTGGCCGCCGAGCCCCCGCTCAGCGGCACACCCCGCATGAACACCACGGTGACCAGCCCGATCACGGCGATCGGGATCCCCGCCAGGAACACGCCCTGCATGGCGTGGTCGAAGGCGCCCACGACCACGTCGCGGACCGGCTCCGGCAGCGAGTGCACCAGTTCGGGGGAGCCCTGCGCGGCCTCGGCCGCCCCCGACAGGCCGACCGACAGTTCCCGCGCGCCCGAGTCGGTCCCGGCCGCGGCGTCCGCCGCCACCTGGGCCCGCGCGTCGGCCGACGCCTGGGCCAGTTCGCCGTTGAGCCGTCCCACCATCACCGCGCCGAACGCGGCCACGCCGGTGGCGCCGCCCAGGTTGCGGAAGAACACGACGGAGGCCGTACCCGTGGCCATGTCCGACAGGGGCAGGGCGCTCTGCGTCGCCAGCAGCAGGATCTGCATGCACAGGCCCAGACCCAGGCCGACCATCATCTGGCCCGCGACCACCGTGGTCAGCCCGGTGTCCAGGTAGGCCAGGCTGAGGGCGGCGAACCCGAACAGGCACAGGGCCATGCCCGCGACCGGGTAGGCCTTCCAGCGGCCGCTGCCGCCCACCGCGTAGCCGGAGCCGATCGAGGTGAGCAGGAACGACGCCACCAGCGGCAGCGTCATCAGGCCCGACACGGTCGGCGTCATGCCGTGCACCATCTGGAGGTACTGCGGCATGTAGATGATCAGGCCGAACATCATCATCCCGACGCAGGCCGACCCGAGCGAGGACAGCACGAACGTCCGGTCGCCGAACAGGCGTGCCGGGATGATCGGCTCCCGCGCCCGCCGCTCGACCACCACGGCCGCGGCTGTGAGCAGGGCGGCCCCGGCGCCCAGGGCGTAGGACAGCGGCGAGTTCCACGGGAACTGCGTGCCGCCCAGGCTGAGCAGCACGATCACGGTGCTCGCGGCGCTGAAGATCAGCCCGGCGCCCAGCCAGTCCACGGGCGCGTCGCGGCGGGGGACGAAGGGCATGGTGAACATGAACTGGATGACGACGAAGGCGAACAGGGCCAGCGGCACGGTGATGAGGAAGCACCACCGCCAGCCGAGCGGGCTGTCCACCAGGAACCCGCCCACCAGCGGTCCCAGCACGGTGGACACCCCGAACACCATGCCGATGAGGCCGCTGTAGCGGCCGCGCTCGCGGGGCGGGACCACGTCTCCCAGGATGATGTTGGGCAGCGTGGCCAGCCCGCCGACGCCCAGCCCCTGGAGGGCGCGGGCCGCGATCAGCCAGTTGATGTCCTGCGCCAGGCCCGCGGCGACCGAGGCCACGATGAAGATGCCCAGGGCCAGCTGGAAGAGGAGCTTGCGCCCCCAGATGTCGGAGAGCTTGCCCCACACGGGGGTGGAGGCGGTCATCGTGAGCAGGGCGGCCGTGGCGACCCAGGCCAGGCGGTCCTGGCCGCCCAGCTCCCCCATGATCGTCGGCAGGGCGGTGCCCACGATGGAGTTGGTGAGCATCGAGGTGAGCATGGCCAGGACCAGGCCGACCATGATGCGGCGCACCACGCGGCGCGAGGGCAGCTCGGGGGCCTCGTCGGCGGCGGGGACGGCCGGGACGTCCGCCGCGGGGGCGTCCCCGGGGGCGTCCCCGGCCGGGACGTCGCCGGGCGGGGCGTCCGTCAGCGGTGTTTCGGTGAGGGGATCACCGCAGGTCCGTGTCCGCGCGACCGCCCGGGGTTCGACGCCCGGGGGAGTGTCCCCGGCTCCGGCTCCTCCACGCAACGACTGTTCCACACAAGCCCCCGATCGTGGACGCACAAAAGGCCCCGCGGCGTGCTGCCGGGGGCGTCGTCCTGTCCTCAGGTATATGTAAACACTGTTGACCTGTCAAATCCATATCTCTCCGCACGTTTCGGTATGCGTCGGTTCTCCGGAAGTGTCAACCTGGAGTACTGACCGCCAGATCGCAGCCGCCAAGGGGTACGCAGATGGACCGTCCGGAGGAAACCGGAGGCGGCCCCGGGCCGACGAGGGGGCGGGAGGCCACCAGAGCCCGCATCCTGGCCAGCGCCAAGGAGCTGTTCACCAACGAGGGCTACGGTTCGGTGTCGTCGAGGATGATCGCCGCGCACGCGGGGGTCAACGTCGCGCTCATCAACCGCTACTTCGGCGCCAAGAGCGGACTGCTGACCGAACTCCTGCGCGAGGACGGCGTCTTCCCGGGGCTGATCGAGGGCGAAACCGCCACCCTCACCCGGCGCCTGGCCGAGCACGCGGTGAGCCGCCTGCACGGCGAGGCCACCGCGCTCCAGCGCGCCCTGGACGACTCCGCGGGCGACCCCGACCTCCAGGCGGTCTACCAGGGGCGGATCACCAGCGCGATGATCGACCCGCTGACGGTCTACCTCGGCGGGAACGACGGCCGGGCGCACGCCTCGCTGATCTCGGCCGTGATGCTGGGGCTGACCCGGGTGCGCGTGGTCGAGGGGGCCACGGCGCTGCGCGCGCTCGACCGCGACCGGCTCACGGACCGGATCCAGGCGCTGCTGGACCTGTGCATGGACGACTTCGCCGAGGGCGCCGGGGACGCGCCGGGGAGCCGGTGACCGCCGGCGGTCCCGTCCTCCCGGGCGGACGACACGTTTTGCCGGGACGGCAAAGAACGTCGCGCCCCGCGGACCGCGCGTGGAGAGTGGGGCGCGGAGGTGGTCGACATGACCGGTGAACACGCGGCGGACTCCCTGCCCGAGGAGATGGGCGAGGACTTCTGGAACGAGCGCTACCGCTCACAGGAACGGATCTGGAGCGGCAGGCCCAACCGCCACCTGGTGGCCGAGGCGGCCGACCTCGAACCCGGACGGGCGCTGGACGTGGGCGGCGGTGAGGGCGCCGACGCGATCTGGCTGGCCGAACGCGGCTGGCGGGTGACCGCGCTCGACATCTCGACCGTGGCTCTGGACAGGGGCGCCGCCCACGCCCGCGAGCGGGGCGGGGAGGTACCCGGGCGCATCACCTGGAAGCGGGCGGACGTGACCCGCTGGTCCCCGGACGAGGACGCGTTCGAGCTGGTGACCTCGCAGTTCATGCACCTGCGCGAGCGCTGGCGCGCGCGGTTCTTCGCCGCGCTGGCCTCGGCGGTCGCGCCCGGGGGAGAACTCCTGGTCGTCGCGCACCACCCCCGGGACCTGGAGGAGGGCGTGCCCCGCCCGCCGGACCCGGACCTGTTCTACACGGGCGACGAGGTGGTGGCGGCCCTGCCCCGGGAGGAGTGGACCGTGCTGGCCGACGAGGTCCGCGCGGGGACGGCCGTCCTGGACGGGGAGACCCACACCGTCCACGACCTGGTGGTCCGCGCCCGCCGCGAGGCCTGACGGGGACCCGTCGCAGGAGGCGGGGCGCGGACGGGTGCGCCCGTCCGCGCGGTCCGCGGGGCGCGGGCGGCGCGGCGCGGCGCCCTCCGGGGCTGTCCGCGGGCGCGACTACAGTGCCGGGATGCCTCCCCCACACCCGGTGCGGCGGGTCCTGCCCGCCGCCGTCCTCGTCCTCGGACTCGCGGTCATCGCGGGATCCGCGCTCCTGCTCCTGCTGACCGGTGAGACCGGCATCCGCTACAGCGCCGACCACGACGGCACCGTGCCCATGTGGACCCGCTGGGTCCCCGCCCTCGCCGGTGTCGCGCTCGTGCTGGTGCTGCCCCGGCCCGAGGCCCCCGCGGACGGGTCCGCGCCCGAGGGGCGGCCGCTCCCGGAGGCGCTGGCCCTGACCGGCCTGGCCCTGCTGTTCGCGGTGGCGCTGTACGCGCTGGGCGGGGGGAACCGGCGCACACCCTGCTCAAACTGGCGCTCCTCCTGGCCGCGCCCTCACTCCTCTTGTGGTGGCCGCGGCGCTCGGGACGGGCCTGGCGGGAGGCGGGCCGCCCCGGGCCGGTCCGGCACGGCTGGGCCCCGGCGGTCCCGGTGCTGGGGTGGGCGGTGCTCACCTACGCCGGGCCGTTCGCGATGCCGCCCAGCGACTACGGCCGCACGGTGGACGCCCTCACCCTGGTCGCCACCGTCGTCGTGGTGTTCCTGGTCAACGCGCTGTTGGAGGAGGTCTTCTACCGGCGCTGGCTCCAGAGCAGATGGGAGGCGGTCCTCGGCGCCTGGCCCGCGATCGTGCTGTCCTCGCTGCTGTGGGCGTGCTGGCACGTGGCCATCCAGGGGCGGGGCGACCTCCCGCTGGACCTCGCCATGGTCTTCGTCAACCAGGGGGTCCAGGGGCTCTTCCTCGGCCTCCTGTGGAGCCGGTACCGCCGGATGTGGCCGATCCTGGTCGTGCACGGCCTCGTCAACTCGGGAGGGATCCTGCTCGGCCTCCTGTGAGGGGCCGGGCGCCGGCGCGGGGGCCCGCGGCGTCCGGCGGTCGGCCGGGGCCCGCGCGGGTCCCGGCCGACCGGTCGGGGCTCAGTCCCGGAGCTTGGCCACCACGTCGATCTCCACGAGGATGTTCGCCAGGTCCGAGCCCACGGTGGTGCGCACGGGGTAGGGGGCGCTGAAGTGCTCCTCGTACACGGCGTTGAACTCCGGGAAGTCCGCCTTGAGGTTCTCCAGGTGGACGGTCGCCTTCACGATGTCGTCCAGCGTCAGGCCGTGCTCGGCGAGCACGGCGGAGATGTTGGCCAGCACCTGGGCGGTCTGCTCGCCCACGGTCGGGGCCACGCGGCCGGTCTCGGGCTCCTGCGGGCCGAAGCCCGCGGTGTACAGGAACCCGCCCGCGACCACTCCCTGGCTGTACGCCCCGGCCGGAGCGGGGGCGTTGTCGGTGCGGACCGCCTTCTTGGACATCCGTGGACTCCTTCGCTGGTCTGCTCCGGCGGCGCGTGCGCGCGCCGGTGCTCGTGCCGTTTCACGGGCGCTTTACTGGCAACAAAGTTACCAATTTTCTTCCGGGCAGCGTATCTTGGCCACACCGGACACCGGTCGGCCGCGCGCCGCGCCGGGGTGACCGGTACGTCGAACGGAGGAACAGTGCATTCCGAGACCGTACTCACCGGCGGACTGGTGGTCGACGGCACCGGCGGTCCCTCCCGCCGCGCCGACCTCGTCCTCCGCGACGGCCGCATCGCCCACATCGTCCCACCCGGCGGCGCGCGCACCACGGGCACCGTCGTGGACGTGGAGGGGCTCGCGGTCACCCCGGGGTTCGTCGACATGCACTCCCACTCGGACCTGGCCGTCCTCGCCGACCCCGCGCACGAGGCCAAGACCCTCCAGGGCGTCACCCTGGAGGTCCTGGGCCAGGACGGGCTCGGCTACGCCCCCGTCACCGACGACACCGCCGGGGAGCTGCGCGCCCAGCTCGCCGCGTGGAACGGCCGGCCCGACCTCGACCACTCCTGGCGCACCGTGGGCGAGTACCTCGACCGGATCGACGCGGGCGCCCCCGTCAACGCCGCCGTCCTCGTCCCCCAGGGCAACGTGCGCATGGCCGTCCTGGGCGGCGAGGACCGCCCGCCCACCGACGACGAGCTCGACCGCATGCGCCGGATCGTCGCCCAGGGCATGGCCGACGGCGCGCACGGACTGTCCACCGGCCTGACCTACACCCCGGGCATGTACGCCACCGACGACGAGATCGTCGCCCTCCTCGAACCCGTCCGCGCCGCGGGCGGCTACTACTGCCCCCACCACCGCAACTACGGCTCCCGGGTCGTGGAGTCCTACCGCGAGTGCCTGGAGACCGCGCGTCGCGCCCAGGTCGCCCTGCACCTGGCGCACTGCCACGTCAACTTCCCGCAGAACCGGGGCCGCGCCCCCGAGGTCCTGGACGCCATCGACGAGGCCACCGTCCACTACGGCCTCGACGTCACCCTCGACAGCTACCCCTACCGGGCCAGCGCCACCCACCTGGGCGCCCCGCTGCCCAGCTGGGTCCAGGTCGGCGGAACCGCCGCCACCCTGGAGCGCCTGCGCGACGCCCCCACCCGCGCGCGCGTCCTGCGCGAGATCGAGGAGGAGGGCACCGACGGCAACCACGGCGTCCCCATGGACTGGTCCGCCATCGTCGTCACCGGCGTCGCCGACCCCGGGCTCTCCTGGGCCGTCGGATCCTCCGTCGCCGACCTGGCGCGCACGCGCGGCCGCCTCCCCGGCGACCTCTACATGGAGCTTCTCGTGGCCGACGAGCTGCGCAGCGGCTGCCTGCTCCAGGTGGGCAACGAGGAGAACATCCGCACCATCATGCGACACAGCTCCCACACGGCCGGGAGCGACGGCATCCTCGTCGGCGCCAGGCCGCACCCGCGCGGCTGGGGCACCTTCCCCCGCTACCTGGGCCACTACGTGCGCGAACTCGGCGTACTCACGCTGGAGGAGTGCGTCCGCCACCTCACCTCCCGGCCCGCGCGTAGACTCGGCCTCACCGACCGCGGCGTCATCCAGGCCGGCGCCGTCGCCGACCTGGTGGTCCTGGACCCCGCCACCGTGGACGCCCTCGCCACCTACGAGGAACCGCGCCTGGCCCCCCGGGGCATCCACCACGTCCTCGTGTCGGGTGACTTCACCGTCCGGGACGGCCGCCGCACCGACCGCCTGCCCGGCCGATCCGTCCGGAGGAACCGCCGATGAGCGAGCACCCGACCCCCGCGGGGAGCGACCCGACCAACAGCGCCGACGCCGTCTGCGTCGGCGAGACCATGGCGGTGCTCGCCTCGGCCGAGGCGCTCGCGGCCGGAACGAAGCTGGTCGTGGGCACCGGCGGCGCGGAGTCCAACGTGGCGGTCGCCCTGGCGGCCCTGGGGCACACCGCCGCCTGGGTCAGCCGCGTCGGCGACGACCCCTTCGGCCGCATCGTCACCGGTGCCGTCGCCGGGTGCGGCGCGGACGTGACCGGAGTGGAGGTGGACCCCGAGCGCCCCACCGGCCTGTACGTCAAGGACACCGGCCCCGGCGGCGCGGGCGTGCTGTACTACCGCGCCGGTTCGGCCGCCTCCGCCCTGTCGGCCGCCGACGCCGAGCGGGTGTGGGCGCGCGACCCCCGGGTGGTCCACCTGTCCGGCATCACCCCGGCCCTGTCCGCGCGCGCCTCGGCGCTCGTGGAGCACCTGCTGGACCGGCGGACCGGGAACGGCGCGCTGCGCTCCTTCGACGTCAACCACCGGCCCGCCCTGTGGGGGGCCAGGACCGCCGCGCCGGTGCTGCTCGACCTGGCCCGCCGCGCCGACGTGGTCTTCGTTGGCCGGGACGAGGCCGAGCGGCTGTGGGGCACCCCGGCGGCCGAGGACGTGCGGGCGGTGCTGCCCGAGGTGCCGGTCCTGGTGGTCAAGGACGCCGAGCACGGCGCGACCTGCTTCGACTCCGAGGGGGCGGTGTTCGCGCCGTCCCCGCCGGTGGACGTGGTCGAGGCCGTGGGCGCGGGCGACGCGTTCGCCGCCGGTTTCCTGTCCGGCCTGCTGGACGGGCTGTCCGTGGAACAGCGGCTGCGCCTGGGCCACGCGGTCGCGGGCGCGGTGCTGCGCTCTCCCGGGGACGTCCTGGAGGCCCTGCCCGGGGACGTCGCCCGGATCCGCGGCTCCGCGGGGGCCTGAGCTCCCGCCCGGCCCTCAGCCGATGACGATGGCGCCCGCCAGGACCGGATCGCCGAAGCTCACCGAGCCGTGCCCGGAGGCCAGCGCGCGGCTGCCCTGGCAGCTCGTGCCCGCGAAGAGCGCGAACTTGACCCTGCTCTCCGTGGAGATCCCGGTGACGCCCCCCTGCCCCGTCTTGAGGGTGCGGCAGCCCCCGTTCTCCACGGTCTGCTGGTAGCCGGACTCGAAGGTGACCCGGACCGGGGGAGCCTGGTCCTGTCTGCTCGACAGTCCGGCGATCGCTCCGGCGATGGTGGCGGACATGGTGGCGAGGTTCGCAGGGCGGATCGGCACGGTAACTCTCCTTCTCTGCCGGCCCGCACGGGGCTCCCGGCGAGCACGGAGTTGGTTACTCTGTGTCATTTAGCTACAGCTTCGCGAGAACCGAGAGGAGCCCCGGCGGAGTGTCGGCGGATTTCTGCGCCCGTCGGCCGCCGCTGCCGCGCGCCCCGGGACGCGGCCGGGCGTTGTGGGGGCGCCGCCGCCGCGCATAGAATGCGGTTCGACCGGAACGGGGAGGTGAGGGCGCCGTGAGCCTCCTTCTCGCGTTCTTCGAGTTCCTGATGCTGGGCGTGGTCCCCGCCGAACTCCTGCCGGTCCCCGGCTCCCTGGCGCTGCTGGTCGCCGCCGTCGGCGCGGCCGTCGCCTGGTACGTCCTGCACGGCACCTGGGCCTGCCCGGCGCGCGACGCCGCCGCGGGCGCGGTGCGCGCGATGCGCCGCAGATCCGCGCGCCTGCCCGTGCTCACCCTGTGTGACCCCGACGCGGCGGGACGGCCCCGGCCCAGAGCCCCCGGCAAGGCCCTTCCGGCCGCTCGCTGACCCCTTCTGCGACATGCTCCCGCGTGCGTGCGTACGCGTGCGCGCCCCGCCCCGGGTGTGTGCTCCGCCCCGTGCGGGCGCGGTCGCGAGCGGCCCGACGTCTGTTCCCCTCCCACCGGACGAAGGGCCTTCCCGCCTTGTACAGCCTCGGGCCGATCGCGGCCGCCATGACCCTGCTCTCGACCGTCCTGTCCGCCCTCACCTCACTGCTCACCCCCCTCACCGGAAGCCTGGCCGCCGGGCTGGCCGTCGTCGCCCTGACCGTGGCCGTGCGCCTCCTGCTCGTCCCCCTCGGGGTGGTGCAGGTCCGCGCCGAGAAGGCCCGCGCGCGCCTGGCCCCGCGGCTGGCGAAGATCACCGCCCGGCACCGGGGGAACCCCGAACGGCTCGTCGCCGAACAGCGCCGGGTCTACGCCGAGGCGGGCACCTCCCCGCTGGCGGGCTGCCTGCCCTCCCTCGCCCAGATCCCCGTCATGATCGCCCTCTACGGCGTGTTCATCGGCGCGGGGAGCGGCGAGGAGGAGATGCTCGCGCACACCTTCGGCGGCGTTGAACTGGGCGCGACCCTGACGGGCGGCGCGGGCGGGGCGTACGCGGCACCCGTGTTCGCCGTGCTCCTGGCCCTGATCGCCCTCGTGGCCTGGGCCAACCGCCGCTACCTCATGCTGCCCGCGATGCGGGCGGGCGCCGAGGCGAACCCGGACCAGCCCCAGCTCCCCGGGCTCCTGACCTACATGCAGTTCACGACCGTGGCGGTCGCCGCGTTCGTGCCGCTGGCCGCTGGCCTGTACCTGCTGACCTCAAGCGCGTGGGCGCTGGGGGAGCGGCTCCTGCTGCGCCGGGTCGTCCCGGACTGAGCCGCGGCGCGGTCCCCGGACCGGGCCGGGGACCGCCGGTCCGTCAGAAGTCCACGCTGACGCAGGCCAGGCGGTCGCCCGCGGTGCCCGCCTCGCCCTCGCCGGTGTGGGTGTGGTGCTCGTGCAGCACCAGCGACCGGGCCTCGCCCTCGCGGAACTCCCAGTCCACCGTGCTGGTCGCGCGGGCGTTGCCGTCGTCGTCGGTGGTGAAGTCCAGCCAGACCTCGTTCTCGGGGTTGGCGTAGGCGGGGTCGCTGGAGGGCTCGTCCTCGGTGGCGGCCGGGTCGGCCTCGTTCTGGTAGTGGGGGCCCGCGTCGGCCGGGTCGTCGCCGCAGGGCCGGGTGTGCACGTGGGCGCCGAAGTCGCGGCTCCCCTCCAGGCTGGTGCCGGTGAACTGCACGTGGGTCTGCCCGTCCTGGGTGCGCACCTGCACGTCGGAGGTGGCGCCCTCGGGCACGGCGGTCTCGTCGTAGGTGATGGCGCCCGCGCCCTCGCCGGGCGGCAGGAAGATCGACGCGGTCACGCTGGGGGAGGCGCTGGGCGTGGTCTGCGGGGACTCCTGGGAGGCCGAGCCGCCGTCCTCGGCGGTATCGGGCTGCGCGCATCCGGCGGCGAGGGTCGCGGTCAGGGCCAGGCCGACGGCGAACGGTGTGATGCGCATGACGGAACTCCCGGTTGCTCTCAACGGACGCCCGCAAGACTACCCAAGGTACCCGAGGGATGACTAGGCGTGCGGAACGCGATCTGCCGGGGGCGGGAAGGGCGACCTGAGTGTGAAGGCCTCGGGGGTGGGGCCTTCGGCGCGCAACAGGTCCAGGCGCCTTCCGGCCTCCTCGACAGTGGGGATCGTACCGCTGGGAACCCACCACAGGACCAGATACGCCTCCCGCAGGTGCTCGAACCACTCCCGGCGTCCGCGCAGCAGCTCCAGGTGCTCACTGCGGTAGGTGAAGTTCCACAGCGACTCCACGTCCCGCCAGACGGAGTAGTTGATCAGGAGGGCGCCGCCGAAGGGCCGCAGGCCGGTGGCGTCCTCCTTGCCCTCCTCCACCAGTCGCCACACGAACCCCGGGGCGCTGTCGGCCAGTGCGTTGATCGGGTCGATGCGGGCGGTGAAGCCCGCCATGGAGGGGTCGTCGAGGGGGGCCTTGAGGACGCCGACGTTGATCTGGGCCAGGTGGTACCCGGAGGGGGAGGTCTCGTTCACGGGACACAGCACACCACGGCCGGTCTTCTATGTCAATGTTCGTTGTTTTTGGAAATCACCACGCAGCACCGGCCCGGACGGGCGTCCATCCGGGCCCTCACGCCGTCCTCTCCGCGCCCCTCCAGCAGGCCGCGCAGCAGCTCCAGGTTGAGACCGCAGGCGAGCGGGGGGAAGGCGCGGGCCAGGGTGTGGAAGGGGCAGTTGAGCAGCCGCACGCCGCCGTCCTCCTCCGGGGCCTGGTCCGGCCCGGAGCCGTCCCCCGGGGCGCGGGCCGCCCCCTCCTCGGGCTCGTAGCCCCGGGCGCGCAGCAGGTCCACCAGGGGTTCCCCCCGATGCCTCGCACCGATGCGGCGGCCCTCCTCGCGGGCGGCGGCGTGCAGGGCCTCCTCGGCCCCGTGCCGCTCCACCGCCTCCGCCAGCACGTGCGCGGCCAGCTCGTAGTCCCTCGGCGGCAGGTGCAGCGACAGCTCCCGGTCCGCGCGCCGGTACAGCTTGGCCGGGCGGCCCGACCCCGGCCCCTCGCGGCCGCTCACCTTGCGGCGGGCCACCTCCAGCAGACCCGCGTCGGCCAGCCGGTCCAGGTGGTGCGCGGCCAGGGTGCGCTGGATGCCGAGGGCGTCCGCGGCCTGGCCGCGGCTGACCTCTGCGCGCGCCGCCGCCACGTACTCGTACAGCCTGCGGCGCACGGGGTCGGCGAGGGCCTGCGCGGCGTCGATCGAGGAGTCGTCCATGCCCCCATTGTCGGCGCGGCCCGGTACGGCGCGCAGTGGGACACTGGTGGACGACCACGACCCCTGCCGAACAGGTGACATGCGAACGATCAGACACGGCGGCGAGCACGAGCTGGAGATCCGCAGGTCCCGCTTCGTCTGCGCCCTGGCCAGGGCGGACACCGAGGACGCCGCCCGCGCGTTCATCGCCGAGCGACGTAAGGAGCACTGGGGCGCCAATCACAACTGCACCGCCTACGTGCTCGGCGACCAGGGCGAGGTCCAGCGCTCCAGCGACGACGGCGAGCCCTCCGGGACCGCGGGGCTGCCCATGCTGGAGGTGCTGCGGCGCCGGGAGATCACCGACACCGTCGCCGTGGTCACCCGCTACTTCGGCGGGGTCAAGCTCGGCGCGGGAGGGCTGATCCGCGCCTACGGCAACGCGGTGTCCGCCGCCGTGGACGCGCTCGGGGTCCTGGAGCGCCGCGAACTCCTCGTCGTGGACGTGTTCGCCGACTACGTGCTCGGCGGGCGTCTGGAGAGCGACCTGCGCGACTCCTCCCTGACCGTGCGCGACGTCGCCTACGCCGACAGGGTCCGGATCGAGGTGGCCCTGCCCGAGGCCGACCTGCCCGGGTTCGGGGTCCGCCTGGCCGAGCTGACCGGAGGGAAGGCGGAGTTCGAGGTGCGGGGGACCACGGTCGTGGAGGTGGAGCCCTGAGCCCGCGCCACGTCCCATGGCTGTAACGACTCGCTCTCCCTGTGTCCGCCCGCCGCGGCGCGGCTTAGGATTTGCCGTAAACGTCATCGTTCGTGGGGAGAAACCGTCCATGCGCCGCTCACGGGTGCCCAGGGCCCTCACCTGTGGACTCGCGGTGCTGCTGGCCACCGCGTGCACCGGTGATCCGGAACCCTCCGCGTCCCCTCCAGGCGAGGAGCCCGCCCCCGTCCCCACCGCGTTCGAGGGGCAGGCGCCGCCCGGTGTCGAGGGCGAGGTGCTGCGCTACCTGCACGGCGGTTCCGCCGACGTCCACGAGATCTTCGCCGATCCCCTCGGCGTGCGCATCAGCCCGGTCGGCGACGCCTTCCTGGTCAGCTCCGGCAGCGAGGACCGCCACCTGCTGCACGACGCCGCCACCGGCGAGACCCTGTGGGAGGGCGCGGCGCGCTTCGACGGCTTCGGCACCGACCGCGACGGCGAGCGGGTGCTGCTCATGGCGGACGCCGACGGTTCGCCGTTCGTCCTCGACGCCCGCGGGCAGCGGCTGTGGGAACCGGCGCGGGAGGGCGACGCCTACCTCGACGGCCTCGCCGTGCGCCGTCCCGAGGGGTGGACCGCGGAGGAGCCCCACGGAACGTTCTCGCTGCTCGACGACGGGGGTGACGAGCTGTGGGACTACGAGTTCGAGGCTCCGGCCGAGCCGCAGGAGGAGACCGCCGGGGGCGACGGCGGGCCCGACGGGACCGGATCCGACGAGGAGGCGCGGGAGTCCGGGGAACCGGCCCTGGGCGTGCCCGTGGCCGCGCGCGAGGATCTGGTCCTGCTCGCCACCGGAGGCCCCGTCCTGCACGCCCGCTCCGTGGGCGCCGACACCGCGGGCGAGGAGCTGTGGACGGTGGACGGTGAGGACGAGGAACTGGGTCTGCCCACCTCCTCCCCGGTTCCCGCGCCGCAGGTGATCGGCTTCTACACGCTTCCCGAACCGGACTCCGCCACCGAGACCGCGAGCGAGTCGGAGTCCGCGAGCGAGTCCGCGTCCGAGGGCACCGGGGACGGAGAGGGCGGAGAGGACGGGGAGGACCCGGGGGAGGCCGAGCCCGGGGGAGAGGACGTCCTGCTGCTGCGCTGGGCCCGGTCCGAGGCGCCCTCGACCCTCTCCGCGCACGACCCCGACAGCGGCGACCTGCTGTGGACCCTGGAGGAGCCGGGCACGAACCCGGTCGCCGGGGCCTTCGGCCCCGACGGCGTCGCGGGCAGCCTCTACGACGGGGCCACCGGAACCCTCCTGCTGCCCCAGGCCAGCGGTGCTGCGCCGGTGGTCGCGGTCGACCTGGCCGGGGGAGAGGTCCTGTGGGGCCTGGAGGAGGAGGCGGGGTCGATCTCCCCGGCCTTCGCCTTCGACGGCCTCGTCTACGGGGACTCCCGCGCCAGCGGCGGACAGGACCGGCAGCTGGTGCTCGACGCCGTCACGATGGACGTGGTCGAGGACGAACTCCCGGCGTACGTGGAGGCGGTCACCGAGAGCGGGCACGCCATCCTCGTGCACGACCGGCAGCGCTTCGTCTACGGACCCCTTCCGGACGAACCCTCCGAGGGGGAGTCCGAGGAGCCCTCCGACGCGGAGGGTTCCGGGGCCCCGGGCGACGACGCCAGCTGACCGGCGGCGCCGAAGGTCCCCGTGCTCCGGGCGCCCGGACACGGACTGGAGCGAAGCGGAGCTCCAAAGACACTGCCTGGGCACGAGGACACGGCGTGGGGAGCGGGCCAGCGGGCCGCGCACGCCGCTGGCCCGGCGGCGGCCTCCGGGCCAGCGGGCCGACGGGATCAGCCCCTGGGTTCGGGCACCCGCAGGACCACGTCGATCCCCAGCGCGCCCGTGTGCACCGTGCCGTCGTCGAAGGCCTCCCACTGCCAGCGCGCGGTGTGCGAGGAGCCCGCGGCGACCACGATCATGTCCGGCGGCAGGCTCGTCAGCACGTGCTCGTCGGCCTGGCCCAGCGGGCGCGGGACCACCACCACCGTCGGCGCCTCCGTTCCCGGGTCCAGCCCGTGGATCGGGTCCGGGGCCGCCACCACCGGGATCGTGTCGGGGACCAGCGAGCGCAGGGGACGCCCCTGCCTGAGCACCCGTACCCGGAGGCCCGCGGCGTGCAGCCCGTCGGCGACCACGCGCACCGCGTCGGCGGCCACCCCGGGGTCCCCGTCCACCGCCAGCAGCCCGCGCATGCGGGTGAAGTCCACGTGCACCAGGGCTTCGGTCCCCTCCTTCCGCCCCAGGCACACCAGCACGCCCCGCAGCGCGGCCCCCGTCATCGTGTGCACGGACGTGCCGAAGCGCACCGGTGCCGACGACCTGCCGCTGCCGTAGCGCCAGGTGGTCGTGTCCACGGCCCGCCAGGAGGAGGCCGGAGGGGTCGCCCCGGCGGGTACCACCGCGGTCGTCTCCGAGGGTGTGGTCAGCAGGGCCACGGGACGCGCGGGCACGTCGGCGGGCGCGCCGATCAGCTCCGCGTGCGCGGTCCCGGCCCGCCTCGCGGCGTCGGGGTCGGAGGCGACCAGGTCCGTCGCGGCCCGGCGGCGCCGCGCGGCCGCTCCCGGGCGCGAGGGCCGCCGCTTCCGCGGACGGTCGGCCCGGGCCGCCGCGACCCTGCGGAACGGCCAGGCCAGAGCCCGGCCGATCGGCTGCCAGAACAGGGTGATGAGGGTCAGCAGGACCAGGCCCGCCGCACCCGCCGCCAGCACGCGCGGGTCGATGCTCGGCTCCTCCTCGGCCGCGGCGTCTCCCGAGGAGCCCTCCGCGGAGGACTCCTCCTCCGGAGGCGGCGTGTACGCGGGCGGGGCGGGAGGAGGCGAGGGCGGTTCCTGCCCCAGCGCGTTGGCCCGGTCGACCGCGACCACGCACAGGGGGTCCAGGCCCTCGTAGACACCCTCGCCGCCGGAGTCGAAGGGCACGACCAGGCGCCACTCGGGGAGCACCTCGCGGTCCTCGCCGAGGGCGCCGCCGTCCGCCTGGGTGCGGCCCGCGTTGTACTCGTAGATCTCGTCCGCGCGCTCGGGGTCGCCCAGGACGAGGTCGGCGATGCCCTCCAGACCGGGGGAGCCCTCCGGGACCACGTAGTAGTACACGGTGGGGCAGATGTCGTAGGTGCTGGTGGCGGTGTCCGCCGCGGCCGGTGCCGCGGACGCGGCGCACCAGGCGGAGAGGACCGCCGTGAACGCCCGGGCCCCGCGCGCCGGGCGCGCGCGCGAAGATCCGGACCGTGCCGCCGCTGTCAGGGTCACTCGCTCTCTCCTGTGGCTGTCTTCGCTGCTGAGGAACACCTTCCGGGCCGCGCGGGTCGGTGTCGCCGAGCCGGGGGCCGGTTCCGCGGGCTGCGGGCACTGTCAGGGATGACGAAGGCACACCCTATGAGGTTCGGGAGAACTTTGCGCGCCCCTGGGGCATCTGCTCAGTCGTGGGCGTGGCAGTCTATGATGTCGGACTCTCCGAGCGCCCCCGGTCCCGGGCCCGCACAGTCCGTTCCCGACCCCCGTGGCAGGTGTGAGATCGCCTGAACCGCGCCGTTCTGCGATCCGGAAAGCGAGCGATACGGGACGTGGCCAAGCAACCGCGCACTCACCACAGGTGGGACCTCCTCGGCAGGGAGGGGGACCCGGTTCCGTGGTCTGCCTACGACGTACGCTCGCTCAGGTCGTTCTACGAGGGGCTGGCGGACGCCGCCGAGCAGGCCGCCGCCGACCTGCGCAGGCTGGACAAGGGGCGACTGGGCGAGGGCAGCACCGTCGAGGCCCTCAAGGAGCTCATCGAGGAACTGCCCAAGTACCTGGACAAGGCCCACGACGCCTACGAGAAGGGCTACAAGGCCCTCGACGCCTGGACGGGCGCGCTGGAGACGGCCCGCGAGCAGAGCGGGATCATCGTCTTCGAGGCCGAACAGGCCTACCTCGCCCTGGAGGACCCCGAGGCGTGGAAGCAGGAGACGGACGGCGACGACCCCGTCCGCGACGCCTACGTCACGCGCCTCCAGACCGTGCTCGGCGACATGGACGACGCCGTCGGCACCTGCAAGAACGCCCTGGAGGAGGCCAAGCAGGGCGACCCGAACGAACTGTGGGGATGGCTCGACGCGATCGTCACGTGGGTCGAGGAGAACCCCCTCGTCTACGCGGCGATCCTCGTGGTCGGCGGTATCGCCGCCATCTTCATCCCGGGCCTGGGCATCGCCCTGGCCCTCGGCGCGCTCGCGATCAGCGCGTCCACCCTCCACCGCGAGGGCAAGCTCGGGTTCAACATGGAGACGGTCACCACCCTCGGCCTGGACCTGATCTCCCTCGTCCCCGGCGGTGTGCTCCTGCGCGGCGGACGCGCGGTGACGCGGGGGGTGTCCGCCGCCGCCCCGCGTGTGACCGGAAGCATCTCCTCGGGAGTGCGCAGCGCCTCCTCCGCGGTACGGGGCGCCACCAGCGGGGTGCGGGGCGCGGTGGGCGGCAACCGCGCCGTCCGGACCGTCACGTCGACGGTGAGCCGCGTCAGCCGGGACCACCCGGTCATCTCCACGACCATCACCACCGGCGCCCGGGACACCGCCGTCGGCATGGGCTCCTCGATCGCGGTCCAGATGGCGGCCGGTACCTCCTGGGAGGACATCGACCTCGGGTACGAACTCGCCAGCGCCGCCGCGACCAACGTGCCCGGCGCCGCCGTGGGCGCCGCCCGCGACCACGGATCGCTGCCGTCCTTCCTCGGCGGCTCCGACGGTTCGGGCGGCGGCCCCGGCCCCGCCTCGGGGTCCGACCCCGCGCCCACGGCCGGCGACGGAGCGTCCCCGGGACCGGCCGCCGCCCCGGACGCTCCGGATGCGGCCGGGGCCTCCGCCGACTCCGACACGGCCGGGACCCGGACCACCCCGGACACGGGCGGGGCCCCGACGACCCCGGACACGGGCGGGGCCCCGACGACCCCGGACACGGGCGGGGCCCCGACGACCCCGGACACGGGCGGGGTCCCGACGACTCCGGACACGGGCGGAATCCCGTCCGCTCCCGACACCGGCGGTGCTCCCGCCACCGCCGACACGGGCGGTACCCCCGCAGCCACCGATCCCCTCCCTCCCGCCGGGGACGGACCGAACGCCTCCCCGCAGGGCGGTACGGCCCCCTCCGGCGCCGTCGACGGGACCGGGGCCCCGGACATCCCGACGTCCTCCGGCGAGACCGCCCCGTCCAACCGCACCGCGGACACCTCCACCGAGGGAGGCTCCCCGCCCGGCCACCCGTCCGCCGACGCGGGCGGCGGTCCCGGCCCCGAAGACCAGCGCTTCGAGGGCGGGTACGGGGGCTCCACGGGTGGGGCCAACGCCGCGGGTGAGGGCGTGCGCCTGCCCTCCCAGCGTCCGGGCCAGCCCGGGGAGCCGACGGTCGACGACCGCGCCCCGTACCGGAACGACGCCCCCACCGCCGGGCGGCCCGGCGGGGAGTCCTCGGCCACCTCCGACCGGACGGGCGCGGACGAGGGGACCGCGGCTCCCGCGGGGCCGCGGGCGGAGGACACTCCGCTCCGCCCCGGCGACGGCGTGCCCGCGGGCACGCACGACGGCACGGGAGCGGCGGAGGGCCGCACCGCGGCCTCCGGCGACTTCGGCGAGTACCGCACCAGCCGGGGGCCGGACGGGGAGCAGAACGTCTCCTACCGCTATCCGGCGGACGGCGGCGACTACACCATGAACGTCACCCGCGACGGAGTGGACGTCGGCGGCACCTCCGTCCGGCGCACCGAGGACGGGTTCCAGGTGACCGGCGCGGACGGCTCGTCCGTCACCGCCTCGCGCGGCTCGTCCGGAGGCGTCACCCTGACCGGCCCGGACGGGGTTCCCGGGGCCTCCTACCGGGACGGCGAGGTGCGCGTCCCCACCGCGGACGGGGACGTCACCGTCTCCCGGGACGGGAACGGCTCCACCATCCGGACCGGCGACGGGCTCACCGTCCAGCAGCCCCGCGGCGACGGCGACGTCCGCATCACCCCGAACGGAGACCGACCGGTCGACCTGCGGTTCGGGGACGGGGGCCCGGAGATCACCCGGCCCGGGAACGACGGCTCCTCCGCCGTACCGCGCACCCGGGTGACCGACCCCGCCACCGGCAGGAGCACGGAGATCGGCTCCGACGGCTACCGGCTCGACACCGGGGGCGGGACCTCCCAGAGCTACGACCGCGGGACCGACAGCGCCACCGTGGAGTCCGGCGACACCCGGGTCCGGGCCGACCAGCACGAGATCAGGGTGACCGACGGCGAGCGCGGAGTCGACCTGCGGCAGAGCCGTGACGGTGTGGGCACCGCCGCGGGCGCCGACTCCAGCGCGGTCGTCCGTTCCGACGGCAGCGCCGAGATCAGGACGAACAACCCCACGCTGACCCCGCGGGCCGTCCAGGACGCGAACGGCCACGTCACCATCGGGGACACCCGTACCGCGCCGGGGCGTGTCCGCACCGAGGACGGCGCCACCGTCGGGATCACCGAACGGGACGGCCGGACCGTGGTCGAGGTGCGCGGAACCGACGGGGCCACGCGCTCCTACGGCACCGACGGCCGCCCCCACGGCCCCTACCCGCCGCTGCGCACCGATCCCGCGACGGGCCAGCCCTGCGTGCTCACGGGCGGCACCAGGGTGACCCTCGTCCAGGGCACGGACCCCGCGCTGCGGGTGGACACCCCCCAGGGCTGGACCGTGACCACCTCGCGCGACGGCCAGTCCTCCGTGAGCACGCCTCCGGACGCCCGGGGCGACCGGCTCCAGACGGTCCGCAACCCCGACGGTTCCACCGCGATGAGGACCGGCGACCACTGGGTCGTATCCGGATCCGAGTCGCCCGGCGGCCCCGGGCGCGTGGTGGCGGGCGGACCCGACGGCGTCCACGCCCGCAGCTCCGCCGACGGCGCCCACGTGTCCGACGGGACGACGCGGACGGACGCCAGACCGGGGACCTCCCCCGGTCTGGGGAGGGGGGAGACCACGCACGCGGCTCCCCCGTACGCGCCGGTGGCCGAGCACTCGGGCACGGGAGGCCGCGTGACCACCGACGACGGGGTCACCGTCCACACGCGCGCGGACGGGCTCCGGGTGGACGTGCCCCGCGACGCGGACCGCACCGTCCGCGACGGCGACCGCACGATCGGAGTCGGCCCCCGCGGCACCGACGTGCGCGGGCCCTCCCCGGACGGCCCGGGCAGCCCCCCGCCGCGCGCGGGCGGGACCGCCGGGGACGCGGGCCGGGTTCCGCCGCGCTGGCACGCGTCCGCGGACTCCGAAGGAGGCATGACCGGACACACCCGCCCCGACCACGGCGTCAGCGTGCGACCCGAAGCGGGCCGGCTCCCGAACCCGTTCCGCGGGTCCGACGAGGTCAGCTTCCGCGCGGGGGACGTCGAGGGCGCCCAGACGCGCTCGGGCCGGACCACGGTCACCGACGGCGACGGCAACACGGTCCGGGACGGCCGGGGAGGGGTCCGGGTGGACGGCGGTGACGGCCGCCCCGCCCTGCGCGTCACCGACGACCACGTCCGGGTCACCACTCCCGAGGGCGCGCAGCACCGGGTGGACGTTCCCGGCGCCCGCGCCGACGGCGGCGGCGTCACCGGCACGCCCCGCACCGACGGCGCCCCGGGCGTCCGGCCCGACGGTGACGGGGCTCCCGCCCGCACCGACGACACCACCGGTGCCTCCGGCGGCCGGCGGGACGGTGACTCCCCGAGCGGGGACCGCCCCCCGGTGCGGCCGAGCCTCAACAGCTTCGGCGCCATGGTGGAGGAGATGCGCCTGACGCTCGCCAAGAACTTCGTCAACGTCCTCGGCGGCCTGGGAGTGGAGATCGCCTGGCAGGAGTTCGCCGACGGCGACTTCACCGGGACCGACGTCGTCCAGGCCGTCGTGCAGCTGGGCACCGCCGTTCCCAAGGGGCTGGCCGAGGGCCAGCTCTCCGGGACCACCGCGCTGCCGACGGACGGCGTGGGTTCGCACCTGTCGGCCTTCCCGCTGGAGATGGGCCACCAGGCGATCCGCAACGACCTCCGCGACCTGATCACGAACGAGTACCTCGACGAGGAGGTCGCCATCGCCGCGGAGAGGGAGGCCGTCGGCGGACAGGCCGCGTTCCTGGAGGGCGAGCTGATCCCCGAGCTGAGGGCGGAGATCGAGGCCGCCCGCGCGGACGGGAAGCGTCCGGAGGACCTGGAGAGACTGAACGCGGTCCTGGACGCGGCCGAGGCGCTGAGCGCGGACCTGGCCAAGAGGGACGCCGAACTCGACGAGAGGGTGAACCTCCTCTAGGCCCCGGACCGCACACACACCGAGGAAGGAGACACACATGGCCCGTGTCGTGAGGATCGACATCGGCGCCCTGGAGGAGATGGAGCGCTCCCTGGGGCGCATCCAGAACGCCTTCGCGGGCGAGAACGTCGAGAGCCCCGAGGACAGGTCCGAGGACATCGGCCCCGGCGACCTCGTGGACAAGGCCAAGGACTACGGCGAGGACTGCAAGAAGAACTACGAGCGCCAGGCCGAGGACCTGGGCGCCCTGCTCCAGGCGATCACCCCGGTCATCGACAGCTTCCGGGAGGCCGACGAGAAGCTGGGCGGGAGCCTGACGGAGGGCGACAAGCCCGCTCCCCCGCCCCACCAGGTCTCCGTCTGACCCCGAGGCCGTAGAGGAGAGGCACCTCCATGCCCTACCAGTTCGAAGAGGACGTCCCCAAGGTCGACATCCTGTTCGACATCGCCGTCCCCGAGACGTGGACGCAGTACGACCTCAGCGGGGACGCCCTCGCCCGGCTGCGTGCCCAGGCCGTCGAGATGCACGGGAACAGGCCCGAGGAGCTGGACGCCCTCAACGACATGTTCGGTGACATCGCCCAGGTGACGAGCGACGTGGTCGGAGCGGGCCTGCTGGCGGCGGCGGGTGTCTTCGAGGAGTACGACGACGGTTTCTTCATGGCGACCGTCTGCGTGTTCGCCTTCCCCGCGGGGAAGGGAGCGCACGCCATGGACCCGATCCGGATGATCGAGCACGTCTACCCGGACACCGCCACCGCGCGTGAGGGCACCTGGCTGCGCAAGGACGTGGTCGACCTTCCCGAGTCCGGTGCGGGGACGTGCGGTCGCGTCCTCGGCATCGCCGACCACGACCTGGAGGACGCCGTCGTCCGGTCGGTGGTCATGCACACCGCCTTCGAGCTCCCCGGGCTCGACAGACGCGTCATGGTCAGCTGCACCAGTCCGAACTCCCAGCAGGTCGAGGAGGTCCTGGACCTCTTCGACGCCGTCACCGGAAGCGCGCGGTTCCGCCTCCGCGAGGTCGAGCCGACCACCTGAGAGGCACCGGAACCAGCGGCGAACGGGGCGAACCACCCCGCCGGATGACGTATCCACCACAATGGTGCCCGCGGAGGCGGCCCGGGCTCCCGCCACGGCCGCGCCGACCGGGCACGAGCGACCCCGACCCGCACGACCAGACCAGCAGGAGGCACACATGCCCGTGTACAACGTCGACAGCGACAAGACCGAGGAGACCTCGTCCTCCCTCATCCAGGAGTTCAACGAGTTCACCGAGCGTCTGGAGGGCATCAAGAGCAAGGTTGACGGCCTCATCTCGGACGGCTACAGCACCCCGGCCGCCGAGAAGCACTTCCGCCCTTTCTTCGAGGAGTTCAACACCGGTTTCGAGGGTGTGAACAAGGGCCTCGAAGGCATCGGCAAGTACATCAAGACCGTCGGCGAGACCTTCAGCGAGACCGACGACAAGCTGGGCGAGGGCCTCAGGGGCTGATCCCGGCGAGGGAGACCCCGGCATCACCCGGAAGGCGGGGCGGCGCCTTCGCGCCGTCCCCGCCACGACCCGACGACGAACCCGGAAGCAGTCCCACCGTGCGCCTCCTCTTCACAGCGACCCCAGCCACCGGTCCGGCCGGGGAAGGCCCCGACGGCAGCGGCCCCGTGGCGTCCTCCGCCCTGCGCCTGGACGTCCTCGTCGACGCCGATCCCAGCTCCACGGTGCGCCAGCTCGCCGAGGCCGTCGATCCGATGGTGCGCACCCTGCCCCGCCCGCCCGGCCAGGACGTGCCGCTGTACCTGGGCGACCGGCTCGTGGACCCGTCCGCCTCCCTGGCCGACGCGGGCTTCCTCGACGGTTCCCTCGTCGGCGTGGGCGGTCCCGCACCGGTCAAGGGCGAGCCGCCCGGCGTGGTCGAGGTCCGCGTGGTCTCGGGCCCCGACGCCGGGCGCGTGGCCCGCCTCGACCCCGGCGACTACGTCGTCGGCGACGACGAGGTCGCCGTGCTCGCCGTGGAGTCCGAGGGCTACTGGGCGCGGATCCGGGTCGTCCCGGACGGGACCGTCACCATCCTGGGCACGAGCGGGGGCCGGGGATGCTCCCTGGAGGGCGACGAGGTCGGCCCGGACACCGTCTGGCCGCAGGGCGAGCAGCTCACCCTGGGCGGCACCCTCTTCGAGGTGTGGCCCAACCACCGTCCCGACGCCTCCGTGGTGGCCTCCGACGACGGCACCGGGCTGGACTACAACCGCCCGCCCCGCCTGCACCCGGCGCCCACCAAGACCAGGTTCAAGCTGCCCGCCCCGCCCGAACCGCCGGACCGCCCGATCACCCAGTTGATCATGATGATCCTCATCCCGATCACCATGGCGGTCGGCAGCGCGCTCATCATGGGCCGTCCCCAGTACCTGCTCATCGGCCTGCTCGCCCCCGTCTCGGTGCTGTTCATGCAGATCATGCAGCGGCGCACCACCAAGGCGCGCTACGACAAGCAGCTCACCGAGTACGAGGAGAAGAAGGAACGCGTCACCCGCGACGCACGCGACGCCCTCGTCGCCGAACAGCGCAAGCTCCGCGACACCTGCCCCGACCCCGCCGCCGTGCTGCTGCTGGCCACCGGCCCGCGCGCACGGCTGTGGGAGCGCCGCCAGATCGACGAGGACTTCACCCAGCTGCGCGTGGGCACAGGCAGCATCCCCTCCCAGGTGGTCCTGAGCGACCCCACCAAGGACGAGCACCGCCGCGACGTCACCTGGGACATGCGCGACGTCCCGGTGAGCGTGTCGGTCAAGGACAACGGGGTCGTGGGCGTGGCCGGGCGCGGAGAGGGGGCCGAGGCCCTGGAGCGCTGGCTGGTCGCCCAGCTCGCCGCCCTGCACAGCCCCGCCGAACTGCACCTGTACCTGCTGTCCATGGAGGGCGACCACAACCGCTGGCGCTGGACCCGTTACCTGCCCCACCTGCGCGGCGACCGCCCCCAGCTCTCGCTCGGCCGGATCGGCATCGACGCCACCACCTGCGCCCGCCGGGTGTCGGAGCTGCTCATGCTTCTGGAGGCCCGCCAGCAGGCCCGCCGCGACCTCGCCGACCAGCCCGCGGTCGTGGTCGTGCTCGACGGCGCCCGGCGCATCCGCTCGCTGCCCGGTGTGGTCCAACTGCTGCGCGAGGGCCCCGGCGCCGGGATCTACGTCCTGTGCCTGGACGCCGAGGAGCGCCTGCTCCCCGAGGAGTGCCAGGCCGTGGTCAGTTCGACCCCGCACGGCATGCGCCTGCGCCGCACCTCCTTCGACAACGTCGAGGATGTGCGCGCCGACGTGCCCTCCGCGGCCTGGGCCGAACGGCTGGGCCGCGCCCTGGCGCCCATGCGCGACAGCAGCGTCGGCGAAAGCGGCGGCGCGCTCCCGCGCAGCGCCCGCCTGCTCGACGTCATCGGCCTGGAACCGCCCAACGGCGAGGCCGTCGCCGCCCACTGGGCCTCCGGAGGGCGCAGCACCGTCGCCACGCTCGGCATGGGCCTGGACGGCCCGTTCTCGGTGGACGTGCGCCGGGACGGCCCGCACGCCCTCATCGCCGGTACCACCGGTTCGGGCAAGTCCGAGCTGCTCCAGACCCTCGTGGCCTCCCTGGCGGCGGTCAACCGCCCCGAGTCCATGTCGTTCGTGCTGATCGACTACAAGGGCGGCAGCGCGTTCAAGGACTGCGTGGAACTGCCGCACACCGTCGGCATGGTCACCGACCTGGACACCCACCTGGTGAGCCGGGCCCTGGTGTCGCTGGGCGCCGAACTGCACCGCCGCGAGCACATCCTCGCCAAGGCCGGGGCCAAGGACATCGAGGACTACCTGGAACTGCTGGACCGCGATCCGCGCATGCCGCGGATGCCCCGCCTGATGCTGGTCATCGACGAGTTCGCCTCCATGGCCCGCGAGCTGCCCGACTTCGTCAAGGGCCTGGTCAACATCGCCCAGCGGGGCCGCTCCCTGGGCATCCACCTGGTACTGGCCACACAGCGCCCCGGCGGTGTGGTCACCAACGACATCCGCGCCAACACCAACCTGCGCATCGCCCTGCGGATGACCGACGAGGCCGAGAGCAGGGACGTCATCGACGCCGTCGAGTCCGCGCACATCGGCATCGACACCCCCGGCCGCGCCTACGCGCGCCTGGGGCACGCCTCCCTGCTGCCCTTCCAGTCCGGCCGGGTGGGCGGGCGCAGGGTCGTGGCCGCGGCCAACGCCTCCGACCCGGTCGCGCACGCCGTGAAGTGGTCGGACCTCGCACTGCCCGCGCCCGCGACCGTCCAGGGCCCCGCCGACACCGGCGACGTGGAGGTCACCGACCTGACCGTCCTGGTCGCCGCGGTCAAGGAGGCCGCCGAGCGGTCGGGCGCCCTCCGCCAGCCCAGCCCGTGGCTGCCCGCGCTGCCCACCGCGCTCACCCTGTCCGAGCTGCTGCGGGGCCGTTCCCCGCAGGCCGTGCACGGCCGGGTGCAGCCCGCTCCGGTGGGGCTGGTCGACGTGCCCGCCCAGCAGCGCCAGTTCCCGTACGTGTTCGACCTGGGCAGGACGGGACACCTGCACATCATGGGCTCGGGCCGCACCGGCCGGTCCCAGACGCTGCGCACCATCGCCGCGTCCCTCGCCCTGGCCCACCACCCCGGCGACGTGCACATGTACGGTCTGGACTGCGGCAACGGCGCCCTGCTGCCGATGGAACGGCTCCCGCACTGCGGCGCGGTGGCCCAGCGCACGCAGGGAGAGCGGGTCGTGCGCCTGCTGGGCATGCTCGGCGAGGAGCTGGACCGGCGCCAGAAGCTGCTCGCCTCGCACGGCTGCGCCGACCTGGAGGAGCTGCGCGCCAAGCTGTCACCGGACGAGCGCCCCGCCCACGTGGTGCTGTTCATCGACCGGGTGGACGCCTTCGAGCAGGCCTTCGGCGAGTACAACTACGGCGCCCTGGTGGAGGGCGTCACCACCCTCATGCGCGACGGGGCGGGCGTGGGCGTGCACGTCGTGGCGACCGGCGACCGCCTCCTGACCCGCACCAAGTACTCCTCCACCACCGAGGAGCTGCTGGTGCTGCGCTGCAACGACAACGGCGACTACAGCGCCGCGGGGCTCAACGCCCGCTCGCTGCCCGAGGAGATCCCCGACGGCAGGGCCTTCCGCGCCGGGGACGCCATGGAGGTCCAGATCGCCCTGCTCAACCGCGATCCGCAGGGCGCCGTGCAGGGCGCCGAGCTGGGCCGTATCGCCGACTTCGTGTCCCGGCGGCCCCAGGAGGGCGTCGGACCGCGCCCGTTCCGGGTGGACGTCCTGCCCGACCAGCTCACCTACGCCGACACGGCCCGCTACCGTTCCGGTTCCCCGCGTCCGCTGCACGCGCTGCTGGGTGTGGGCGGCAACGAGCTGACCGCGATCAGCGCCGACCTGTCACGCGTCCCGACGTTCCTGGTGAGCGGACCGCCCCAGTCCGGGCGTTCCAGCATGCTGGCCACGATGGCCAGGTCGCTGCTGGAGGCCGGCACCGAGCTGCTGCTGGTCACCCCGCGCTCCTCGCGCCTGGCGGACCTGCGCCACCAGTCGGGGGTCCAGGGGGTCCTGGACGCGGCCGAGCCCAAGCTCTCCCAACTGCACGAGGCGCTGGGCCGGTTCCAGGGTGAGACCGCCGTGGTCGTGATCGACGACGCCGAACTCCTCCTCCAGAGCGACCTCGGCAAGGAGTTCACCCGTATAGCCCGCGGCATGGTCGGCGCCGGGTGGGGCATCGTCGCGGCGGGCACCAACGAGGCCCTCCAGGGCGGCTTCAACGGGTGGCACGTCCACCTCAAGCGCAACCGCGTGGGAGCCCTGCTCTCGCCGCAGGCCCAGAGCGACGGCGAGGTGCTGGGCATGCGCCTGCCCAAGGGAGTGCCCAGTCCCCGCCTCACACCCGGCACCGCCTACCTGCACCTGGGCGACGGCCGTATCCAACAGGTCAGGGTGCCGCTGCCGTGACCGCCACCGGCCGCCCCGAGCGGGGCGGCCGGACCAGAACCGGTGATATCCATGAGTGTGCCCCCTCCTCCCCTTCCCCTCTCCGGGGGAGGACCCCGTGCCCCCCGACCCCGCCCCGAACGAGACCTGTGAGCAGACAGCAGTGAGTACGCACCCCTCAGCCGTCACTCTCCCCGCGACCGCGACCGAACTGACCTCCACCGACCCCGCGCGCATCGGCCCCTACCGGCCGCTCAGGCGCCTGGGCTCCGGAGGGATGGGCGTCGTGTACGCGGCCCGTGACCAAGACGGCGCTCTGGTCGCGGTCAAGCTCATCCACCCCGAGTACTCCGCCGACCCGGAGTTCCGGGCCCGCTTCGCCCGCGAGGTGGAGCTCCTGCGCCGGGTGGGCGGCGCCTGCGCCGTGCCGCTGCTGGCCGCCGACACCGAGGCCGAACGGCCGTGGCTGGTCACCCCGCTGGTGCGGGGCATGACGCTCAGCGCCTACATGCGCAAGAACGGTCCGCTGGGCGAACAGCTGCTGCTCGGCCTGGCCGCCGGGGTGGCCGAGGCGCTCGCCCAGATCCACGAGGTCGGCATCGCCCACCGCGACCTCAAACCCGCCAACATCGTGCTGTCCCCGGAGGGCCCCCGCGTCCTGGACTTCGGCGTGGCCCGCGCGATCGACCAGACCGCGCTGACCCGCACCGGGTCCGTGCTGGGCTCACCCGGCTGGATCAGCCCGGACCACTACCGGGGCGCGCCCCCCAGCACCGCCGACGACATCTTCGCCTGGGGCGCGCTGATCGCCTACGCGGCGACCGGGCGCCCGCCGTTCGGCACCGGCGACCCGGCGGCCGTCGCGCACCGGGTGATCAGCGGCGAACCCGACACCGCGGGCTTCACCGGCCCCCTCGCGGACCTGGCCGCCCGTGCGCTCAGCAAGGAGGCGTCCGAGCGGCCGACGGCGCTGGAGCTGGTCGGCGGGGTGGTCGCCGCGGGCAATCCGGGGCGCTCCTACGCCCCCGTGGAGTCCGCCGCGGCGGCGGGCGGCGTCATGGCCGCCGTGGTCGACCACACCTGGCAGGGCGTACAGGCCGCTCCCGAGCGCGAGTTCGCGGTGGCCCCCGAGCGGAGTTCCGGGGGCTCGGGCAGGGTGCTGGCCCTGGTCGGCGCCACCCTGGGCGCCCTGGTCCTGCTCGCGGGGCTGGCCTTCGGCGGCGTGGCCCTGGCCAGCAACTGGGACTCCCTGCCGATGGCCGCCTGGTTCGGGGGCGAGTCGGCCGACGCGGCCGACGCGCAGCCGACCGCGGAGGAACGGCGGCGCCCGGGGCCGGTGGGCCAGGAGCCTCAGGAGAGCGCCTCCCCTTCCGAGGAGCCCTCCGCGAGCCCCTCCGAGGAGGCGTCCCAGAGCGAGGAGGATGAGGAGGGCTCCGGCGGCGGCTCCACCACCACGACGGCCGCGGTGGGCGCCGGGGTGGGCGCGAGCGGAACGCGCCCACCGGGCGAGCACGTCGTGGCCTTCCAGCCCTCCGGCGGCTCGGGGCAGTACGCCGTGCTCGACGGCGCCACCGTGGTGTGCGCGTGGAGCTTCTGCCAGAGCCAGGGCGGATCGGTCGGCGACGGCGGCGCCGGTTCGGTCGCCTCCAGCCCCTCGGCCCTGACCGGCTACGTCAACCAGGGCAGCCGCGTCATCACCGCCGAGGTCACCTACACCACCGGCGCCGACGGCACCGTCACCATCACCCGCCTGGTGGAGCGGCACAGCACCAGCGGTACGGGCACCCCGCCGTGGTAGGGGCCGGAACTCGAAACGACGGGAGAGACATGCCGAAGACCCTCGTACGCGGGGCCGCCGCCGTGGCGGGCCTGGCCCTGACCATGGCGGTGGGCACCCCCGTGCCCGCCACCGCCGCCTCCTACGGCGGCCAGTGCGGGAGCGGATACGGGGTGGTCAACGAGGCCTCCGTCAACGGGGGCACCGTCTTCCTCACCTACAACAACTCCAACGGCCGCAACTGCGTCGTCGTCGTGCGGACCGACCCGGGCAGCGCCGTCAACATGGACGCGGCCCTCAAACGCAGCGACTCCACCTCCTGGGACACCGACCCGGGCGACTGGACGGAGTACGCGGGCCCGGTCTACGCCGACGCCGCCGGCCACTGCGTGGACTGGGGCGGCGTGGTCGGCGACGAGTGGGTCCTGCGCAACGGCACCAACTGCGGCTGACACAACAGGAGAGGGCGCTTGTGAACGTGCACCACCCGTGGTGGATGAACCCGGTCAACACCCTGCTCAGACCCTTCGACAACAGCCTGGGGGCGGCCGAGGGCGCCTTCGACGCCATGCTGGCGGAGGCCTCCGCCAGCAGCGGGCTCCCCTGGCCCTCCGACGAACCCTTCCTCTCGGACACGCGCGTGCTCCACGACGCCTGGCAGGCGGTGCCCGGCGTCACCCCGATCGGCCGGATCGGCCTGCGGGGCGAGATCCGGCGGCGGCTGGAGACGCGCCTGCGCATGCTCCACCTGCTCGACGCCAACCCGGAGGTCGCGGCCCAGCCCGTCGAGCGGCCGGTGTTCATCACCGGACTGCCCAGGACGGGCACGACGTTCGGCCACGGCCTCCTGGCCCAGCACGTCCGGGCCCGCGCCCCGCGGCTGTGGGAGATGCTGAGCCCGGTCCCCGACACGGGCAGGCCCGGGGAGCGCACCGTGGGCAGGCGCGAGCGCCTCGCGCTGGCGCGGAGGCTGGTCCGGGGCATGGACGCCATGGGACCGGGGTTCCAGACGATCCACCCCATGCACCCGCTCGAACCCGAGGAGTGCGTCTTCCTCCTGCCGCAGGGGATGTTCTTCCACGTCCGCGCCGCCTCCCCGGACTACCGCGCCTGGGTCGAGGGGCGCGACGCCACCCCCGACTACGCCTACCTCAAACAGCAGCTCCAGGCGTTGCAGTGGAAGCGGCCCGCGCGACGCTGGGTGCTCAAGTCGCCCCTGCACCTGCTCAACCTGGACGCCCTGCTCAACGTCTTCCCCGACGCGGTGGTCGTCATGACCGACCGCGATCCGGCGCGGGCCATGGCGTCGTGGGCCAGCCTGACCGAGACCTCGATGCGCATCCACAACAGCGACGTGGACCCGCACTGGATCGGCCGCGAGTGGCTGGGGATCTGGGCGGCGGGCGCCGAACGGGCCCGCCGCGTGCGCCGTGAGCACGGTCCGGAACGCTTCCTGGACCTGCCCTACGGCGAGCTGACCTCCGACCCGCTCGGGGCGGCCGAACGCGTCTGGAGCGGCCTCGGCGAGGACTTCGACCCCGACACCCGGGCCCGCACGCTCGCCTACACGCGCGCGGACCGGCGCAGGAACCCGGGCGGCCACCGGTACGACCTGGAATACTACGGCCTCACCGCCGAGGAGGTGCACGCGGCGTTCGGCCCGGACCTGACCGGCGCCGAGGCGGCCCGCGCCGGAGGGGGCGGGACCTGAGGGGACGCGGTGCGCGCCCGGCCGGACCCGGCCCACGCCGTGGCGTGCGCCCGGTCCGGACCGGGGTCGCGTCCGCGCTGCCCGGTCCGGACCGGGTCGGCGTCCGCGCCGTCGCGGCCCCGGCGACCTTCCGGACGGCCTCCGCGACCGCACGGCGTCAGCGCGCCGTGCGGCCCAGCGGCCGCCACGACCACCAGACGGCCGTCCACGCGGCCAGGCCCAGCCCGGTGCCGGTGACCGCCCCGACGAGCAGGCACCGCACGAGGTCGTAGCCGCTCACCTGCGCGCGGTCGGACAGACCGCCCGCCACGGCGCCCGCCACCGCGCACACGGCGAGGGCGGACAGGGCCAGGACGCGCACGCGGTCGCCGGGGGCGGCCCCGGAGCGCTCACCCGCCTCCCGGCCCGCGAGCCCGGCGCCCGCGCGGCGGGCGCGCTCGCGGTGGACCCACCAGGCCAGGACGGCCAGGCCGCCCGCCGAACTCGCGTACATCAGCACGTTGTAGAGCAGGTGCGGGCCCGCCACCGGAGTGCTCAGCAGCGGCCAGGCCCGCACCAGGGCTCCGCCCGTCTGGGTGAAGGAGTCCCAGGCCATGTGCGTGACCGAGCCCACCGCCAGCGCCGCGGCGGTCAGCGCGGCCGCCCGCGCCGTCTCCCGCGCCGACCGGGGAGCCCGGACGCGCGGGAACCGCGTACGTGCTCCGGCCAGCGCGTGCAGCGCCGGCCGGAGCACGTACGCGTACACCGCCAGCACGGCGCCGCCGAGCAGCACGTCCAGCCACAGCCCCGCGGGGCCGTGCGCGGTCGCCGCGGCCACGGGCAGCGGCAGGTAGTACGGCAGGTCCGGCGCCACCGACCCGACGACCAGGGCCGCCGGCGGCAGTCCGGTACGCGCCAGGGGCAGGACCGCCGCGACATGGCTGGGGGTGAAGGGCACGTCGTCCTTCCTCGGCCGGGGCCCGCGCGGGCCCCGGCGGGCCTGGCTACTGCGCGTCCAGGTACTGGTAGGTGGCCAGGGTCCCCCCGATGAGCACGAAGACCTCGTAGGGGGAGACCGTGTCCTCCGGGGAGTCCGACCCCGCGAGCCCTCCGTCCCGGGCGTAGCAGAGGTAGGGGGCCCGTTCCGCGCCCGGCTCGACGGCCACGACGTCGTCCATGTCGCAGTACACCGCCTCGACTCCGTGGTCGAAGCGGATGGTGTCCTCGACGACCTCGCGCACGGTGGGCAGCTCCGGGTACTCGAACCGGAAGGCGGCGCCGCCGTCCCCGGCCAGGACCGGGAACTGCATGTCCAGGCCGCCGTAGGTGAGGGTGCAGCTCAGGCCCGGTTCGACGGGTTCGGTCATCTGCTCGGGACACGCGGCGGCGGCGCCCGGATCGACGCTGGAGGCCTTGCGGGTCACCTCCGTCAGCAGGGCCCAGGCCGCCCGCTCGGACACCGACGCGGAGGCCTCGGGCTCGGGGGGCAGGGCGGACTCGTCCACCTGGGGTCTGGAGATGGGAACGGGTGCTTCGACGAGGAGCCCGGCGAGCTCCTCCTGGGACAGCGCCTCCGGCGGAGTGCCCTCCGCGGCGGTCGTCTCCTCGGCGGCCTCTTCCGAGGGCGCCGAGGCCTCCGCGGGGTCCTCCCCGCCGCCACAGGCGGACAGGGCGAACACGAGCGAGAGGGAGACCGCCGGGGTAAGGGCGAAGCGGCCGTGAGGGGGGAAGAAGGGCATCTCTGTCCTTTTCGTCCTTGGTGGGGGTGGGGGGAGGGGGATGCCAGTGGACCGTGAAAAGCATGGGGTGGCCCGCCATTCCGACTCCCGTCACCCTCCGTCGGTTCACCGAATACCAGGAGTGTGTTCCACTTCACTGAAAGAACGCGTGTGGTGACACTTCGGTGAAACGCGGAACCCATGAGGAGCCGAAGACCCCTGAGGCGTCCGCCCCGGCCGTGAGCAGGGGAGGAGGCGCGCACACGCCGCCGCGGCCGTGCGCGTGCGCCGCAATCCCCGGGGGCGGGGGCGTGGCGGCGCGGGAGGAGGGGTCCGGCGCGTCCTCCGGCGGGCCGGGGCCGGCGCCGGGGTGTGCCGCGCCCCACACCCCGGGGCGGCGCGACCGAACGAGATTCTCTACCATCCACTATATGGACGTCCCTGAGAGCGGGGCCGCCGGATCCGGCGCCCCCAACCCGGCCGACGGGTTCCCCGCCGCCACACACGAGCGGTGGCGCGAACTCGTGGCGGGGGTGCTGCGCAAGAGCGGTGTCCCCGAGGACCGGCTCGCCGACACACCCGAGTCGGCACTGGCCACGCACACCTACGACGGGTTCGACATCGAACCCCTCTACACCGGCGACCCCCCGGCCGCCGACCCCGGCTTCCCGGGGCTGCCCCCCTTCACCCGGGGCCACCGGCCCGGCGGGTCGGTCCCCGAGGGCTGGGACATCCGCGCCCGCCACACCGACGCCGACCCGGACGTCCTGCGGCGGCGCCTGCACGCCGACCTCATGAACGGCGTCAGCTCGCTGTGGATCGCCGCCGGCGGCACCGGCCTGCCCGTCTCCGCGCTCGGCCGGGCCCTCGGCGACGTCCACCTCGACCTCGCGCCCGTGGTCCTGGACGCCGGGGCCGACCACGCCGACGCCGCCACCGCGCTGCTCGACGCCCACGCCGACGCGGGCGTCCCCGACGGCCGGATCATCTCCCACCTGGGCATCGACCCCCTCGGCACCGCGGCCCTGGCCGGTGAGCGCCCCGACGTCATGGACCCCGCCCGCCTGGCCGCGGAGCTGGCCCGCGGGCGCCCCGGCCTGGGGCTGTTCGTGGCCGACGGCCGCCTCGTGCACAACGCGGGCGGCTCCGACGCCCAGGAACTCGGCTTCGCCGTCGCCGCGGGGACCGCCTACCTGCGCGCCCTGCACGCCGCCGGGATGGACCTGCCCGACGCCGCGCGGCGCATCGAGTTCCGCCTGGCCGCGAACGCCGACCAGTTCGGCGTCATCGCCAAGCTGCGCGCCGCCCGCGCCATGTGGGACCAGGTCCTCGACGCCAGCGGGGTGCCCGCCGACCAGCGCGCCATGCGCCTGCACGCCGCCACATCCGAGGCGATGATGACCCGGCGCGACCCCCACGTGAACATGCTGCGCACGACCGTGGCCTGCTTCGCCGCCGGGGTCGGGGGAGCCGACGCGGTCACCGTCGCCCCCTTCGACTCCGCCGTGGGCCTGCCCGACGACTTCGCCCGCCGCATCGCCCGCAACACCCAGTCCCTGCTCATCGAGGAGTCCCACTTGGCGCGGGTCATCGACCCCGCCGGAGGCTCCTTCTACGTCGAGGCGCTCACCCGCGACCTGTACCGGGCGGGCTGGGCGTTCTTCCGGGAACTGGAGGCCGGGGGCGGGGCCGCCGAGGCCGTCGAGCACGGCCTGCTGCGCGAGCGCGTGGACGCGGTGTGGACGCGCCGCCGCCTCGACCTCGCCCACCGGCGCTCCCCGCTCACCGGCGTCAGCGAGTTCCCCAACGCGGACGAGGTCCCGCTGGTGCGGCCCGCCGACCCCACCCGCCCTCAAACGACGCCTGCGGCGCGGTCCCGCCCGCTGGCCCCGGGCCCCGGCGGGTTCCCGGTGCGCCGCTACGCCGACGACTACGAGGCGCTGCGCGACCGCAGCGACGCCCGCGCGGGCGACACCGGCCGACGGCCCACCGCCTTCCTGGCCACGCTGGGCCCGGTCGCCGCGCACACGGCCCGCGCGTCCTTCGCGGCCAACCTGCTGGCCGCGGGCGGCATCGCCTCCCACGAACCCGGCCCGCTCGACGGCGCCGCCGCCGTCGCGGAGGCCTTCGCCGCCTCGGGCAGCCGCGTCGCCGTGCTCTGCTCCTCCGACGCGGTCTACGCCGAGCAGGCCGGGGACGCCGCGCGGGCGCTCAGGCGCGCGGGGGCCCTCCGGGTCCTGCTCGCGGGCGCGCCCGACGACGCCTACCGCGAGGCCGGGGTCGACGCCTTCGCCCACCGGGGGTGCGACGCCGTCGCCCTCCTCACCGACCTGGTCGACGTCCTGCTCACCGATCCGCCGGCACCGTCCGCCACTGCCGAGGGAGCGCACGCATGATCCCCGACTTCTCCGACGTCCCGCCGCGGCTCCCCGCCTTCTCGGGCGACACCGCCTCCGGACACGCCGCCTGGCAGAGAGCGCTGGAGGCCGGCACCGGCAAGGCCGCCGACGCCCTGGAGTGGGAGACCCCCGAGGGCATCGGCGTCAAGCCGCTGTACACCCCCGCCGACCGCGCGGGCCTGGACTTCGTGGACGGACTGCCCGGCATCCCGCCCTACCTGCGCGGGCCCTACCCGACCATGTACGTCAACCAGCCGTGGACCATCCGCCAGTACGCCGGGTTCTCCACCGCCGAGGAGTCCAACGCCTTCTACCGGCGCAACCTGGCCGCCGGGCAGAAGGGCCTGTCGGTCGCCTTCGACCTGGCCACCCACCGCGGCTACGACTCCGACCACCCCCGGGTGGCGGGCGACGTCGGCATGGCGGGCGTGGCCATCGACTCCATCTACGACATGCGCCAGCTGTTCGACGGGATCCCGCTGGACAGGATGAGCGTGTCCATGACCATGAACGGCGCGGTGCTGCCGGTCCTGGCGCTCTACATCGTGGCCGCCGAGGAGCAGGGCGTCCCGCCGGAGAAGCTGTCCGGGACCATCCAGAACGACATCCTCAAGGAGTTCATGGTCCGCAACACCTACATCTACCCGCCGCGGCCGTCGATGCGGATCATCTCCGACATCTTCGCCTACACCTCGCAGCGGATGCCGCGCTTCAACTCCATCTCCATCTCCGGCTACCACATGCAGGAGGCCGGGGCCACGGCCGACCTGGAGCTGGCCTACACCCTGGCCGACGGCGTGGAGTACATCCGCGCCGGGCAGCGCTCCGGGCTGGACGTGGACGCGTTCGCGCCGCGCCTGTCGTTCTTCTGGGCGATCGGCATGAACTTCTTCATGGAGGTCGCCAAGCTCCGCGCCGCCCGCCTGCTCTGGGCGCGCCTGGTCAGGGACCTGGGCGCGACCAGGGACAAGTCGCTGAGCCTGCGCACCCACTCCCAGACCTCGGGGTGGTCGCTCACCGCCCAGGACGTGTTCAACAACGTGGTCCGCACGTGCGTGGAGGCGATGGCCGCCACCCAGGGGCACACCCAGTCGCTGCACACCAACGCCCTGGACGAGGCGCTGGCCCTGCCCACCGACTTCTCCGCGCGCATCGCCCGCAACACCCAGCTGCTGCTCCAGCAGGAGTCGGGCACCACCCGCGTCGTGGACCCCTGGGGCGGCAGCTACTACGTGGAGCGCCTCACCCAGGAGCTGGCGGCCAAGGCCTGGGAGCACATCCGGGAGGTGGAGAAGGCGGGCGGCATGGCCGCCGCGATCGACGCCGGGCTGCCCAAGATGCGCATCGAGGAGGCCGCCGCCCGCACCCAGGCGCGCATCGACTCGGGCCGCCAGCCGGTGATCGGCGTCAACAAGTACCGCCCCGACACCGCGGACGAGATCGAGGTCCTCAAGGTCGACAACTCCCGGGTGCGCGCCCAGCAGCTGGAGAAGCTGCGCCGCCTGCGCGAGGAGCGCGACGAGGACCGGGTGCGCGCCGCGCTCGACGCGCTCACCGCGGCCGCCGGGGGCGGGTCCCGGGCGGACGAGGCCCTGACGGGCAACCTGCTGGCGGCGGCGGTCGACGCGGCCCGCGCCAAGGCCACCGTGGGCGAGATCTCCGACGCCATGGAGAGGGTCTTCGGCCGCCACTCCGGGCAGATCCGTACGATTCAGGGTGTGTACAGGGACGAGGCGGCGGGCAGCGCCGACGCGGCCGACCTCATGGAGCGCGTGACCCGCCGGGTGGAGGAGTTCACCGAGGACGAGGGCCGCCGCCCCCGCATCCTGGTGGCCAAGATGGGCCAGGACGGCCACGACCGGGGCCAGAAGGTGATCGCGACCGCCTTCGCCGACCTGGGCTTCGACGTGGACGTCGGCCCGCTGTTCCAGACCCCGGCCGAGGTCGCCGCGCAGGCCGTGGAGGCCGACGTGCACGTGGTCGGGGTGTCCTCCCTGGCCGCGGGGCACCTGACCCTGGTGCCCGCGCTGCGCGAGGAGCTGGCCAGGCTGGACCGCGGGGACATCATGATCGTGGTGGGCGGGGTCATCCCCCCGGCGGACTTCGCGCCGCTGCGGGAGGCGGGCGCGTCGGCGATCTTCCCGCCGGGGACGGTCATCGCCGAGGCCGCCGTCGACCTGCTCGACCAGCTGGAGGAACGGCTGGGGTAGGGGAGACGCCAGGGGGCCGACCGCGGGGCCGGCCGCCCCGGCGGCGCGGGCACACGGAGGACGCGGCGGGCGAGGGCCCGGCAGGGGCAGGACCGGCCGGGCCGGGACGCGGCCCCCGGGCCGGGAAGAGGGAGGCAGGCGTGGCGGAGCAGGGTTCCGTGCCGGGCGCGCGGCGTTCGGGGCGGCGCCGCCCGGTGGACGTGGACGCCCTCGCCGAGGGGGTCCTGGCCGGGCACCGGCCCACCCTCGCGCGGGCGATCACCCTCGTGGAGTCCCGCCGCCCGGACCACGCGCGCGCCGCGCAGGAACTGCTGGTGCGGCTGCTGCCGCACACGGGCGGGGCCCGCCGGGTGGGGATCACCGGGGTCCCCGGCGTCGGCAAGTCCACGTTCGTCGACGCGCTGGGCACCCGACTGACCAAGGCCGGGCACCGGGTGGCGGTGCTGGCCGTGGACCCCTCCTCCACGCGCACCGGAGGCAGCATCCTGGGTGACAAGACCCGGATGGAGCGCCTGGCGGCGGACCCCAACGCGTTCATCCGGCCCTCGCCCACGGCGGGGACCCTGGGCGGCGTCGCCCGGGCCACGCGGGAGACCATGCTGCTCATGGAGGCGGCCGGGTTCGACGTGGTCCTGGTGGAGACGGTGGGCGTCGGCCAGTCCGAGGTCGCGGTCGCCGCCATGGTGGACTGCTTCTGCTTCCTCACGCTGGCCCGCACGGGCGACCAGCTCCAGGGCATCAAGAAGGGCGTGCTGGAGCTGGTGGACGTGGTCGCGGTCAACAAGGCCGACGGACCGCACGCCGACGACGCGCGCAAGGCGGCCCGCGAGCTGTCGCGGGCGCTGCGGCTGCTCCAGCCGGTGCACCCGGACTGGCGTCCGCCGGTCCTCACGTGCAGCGGCCTGACCGGCGACGGGCTCGACGAGGTGTGGGACGCCGTGACCCGGCACCGCGCGGTGCTGGAGAGCGACGGCGCGCTGGCCGAGCGCCGCAGCCGCCAGGGGGTCAGCTGGATGTGGGACCAGGTCCGCGACCAGCTCATGGACGCCTTCCTGCGCGATACCCGGGTGGCCTCGCTCCTGCCCGGGACGGAGGAGCGGGTGCGGTCGGGGGAGACCACGGCGACCCTCGCCGCGCGCACGCTGCTGGACTCCTTCACCCGGGACCGCGGGTTCCCTCCGCCGGGTGGACCCGGAGGAGGCGCGGGGCCGGAGCGCGGCACGGAGCCCTCCCGGGACCCGGGTCCGTCCGACGGGTGAACGCCGGGGAGGCGCGGCCCCGCGCCTCCCCGGACGGGACGCGGGTTCCGTCCATCGGGTGAACGTTCCGTGACGGCGGCGCCGCCGTGCAGCGTTGCCCGGGCGTCCATGGCACATCCCATGTCATGAAATGACCCGGGGACAACGGTAGATAACGGGCGCTCACCGCCGAGTTCGTGCCCAGGAGGCGAAAATTTCTTCCGGTATGCCATTCCCGAACGGGCGGTTCGCTTATACCGTGTGTGTCCAACGACTTACCAGGCTCGCGGACGTACCATACGCTCCCCCCTGACGTCGGACCGGCTCTGTGGGAGTGGCGCCGGTCCGGGTGGGCGTGGTCCGCCGGTCTGCGTATGGTTAAGCGAAGGGACCCCTCACCATCTCAACGTGGGGCCGGGAGGAGTGAACGTGCACAGGCTTGGGCTGAGCACGCGGGTGGAGAGCCGCAGTGTCATCGTCGCGATCGAGGGAGAACTCGACATCGCGACCGCCGCCGACCTCCAGGAGCACATCCAGTCCGCCGTCGAGGACCACGGTCCTTGGCTGATCCTGGACCTGTCCGCTCTGGACTTCATGGACTCCAGCGGTCTGAACGTCATCATCAACGCCTACAGAACCGTCCGTGAACTGGGCGGATCGCTGGCGCTGGCCGCTCTGAACGAACGCGTCACCAAGGTCGTCCGCCTGGTCGGCCTGCACCGCCAGGTCCCGGTCCACCAGACCGTGGCCACCGCCGTCGCCGCCATGGAGGCACTGGAGGCCAAGCGCCAGGCCGGATAGCCTCCGGGCGTATGGGTCCAGTCCTTCCCCCCAGTCCCGTGGACATCTCCTGGGACCACAACAGCCACTACCACGAACACCTCCTCCGCCACGTGCCCCCGCACTGCACCCGAGCGCTCGACGTCGGGTGCGGCGGCGGTAGGTTCGCCAGGGCCCTGGCCTCACGCGGGATCGCCGTCGACGCGATCGACCCCGAACCGCGGATGGTCTCCATGGCCCGTGAACGCACGCCCGCCCGGCTGCCGGTCCACTACCGGGTGGCCGCGCTGGAGGAGACGGAGCCGCCTCCCGGGGGGTACGGGTTCGTCAGCTCGATCGCCAGTATCCACCACATGCCGTTCGGGCCCTCGCTCGAACGGATGGCCGCCGCCCTCGCCCCCGGCGGCACGCTGGCCGTCCTCGGCCTGTACGCCGAGAGGGACGCCGCCGACGTCGCGACCGGCCTGGCCGCGCTGGGCCCGCAGTGGGTGATCGGGGCCGGCCTGCGGCTGGGCCGCGCGCTCACCGGCACGCCGAACCCGCACAAGGCGGGGCCCACCGCCGAGATGCCGATGCGCGACCCGGAGATGGGCCTGCGCGAGATCGCGGAGGAGGCCGGTGAGGTGCTGCCCGGCGCACGTCCGCGGCGGCTGCTGTTCTGGCGCTACTCCCTGGTCTACACACGACCGGCCTGACCCCGTTCGAGGTCAGGCCGGTCGCTTCGTGTCGGTCGCGGCGAGCCGGTCGCACCCCTGTGCGGGGCCGGTCCGCCGGAGATCAGTCTCCGCCACCGCCACCGCCGCCGTCACCGGAGGAGGAGCCTCCCCCGCCGTCGGAGGAGGGGCCCGCGCCGCCGCCGGAACCCCCGCTGCCGCCCGGGCTCCAGCCTGTGCCGCCCCCGGGTCCACCGGGCGGGGGCTGGTGGCCCTCCGGTCCGGGGTGACCTGCGGGCCCCGGGTGACCTGCGGGCCCGCCGCCGGGGTGGCCGTATCCGTACCCGGGGCGGTCGTGTTCGGGCGGCGCCGGGTGGGCCTGCCCGAACCCGTACGGCTGGCCGGTCGCGGGCGGTGCGAACGCGTGACCGGCCGCGGGGCCCGAGGCGGCCGGACCGGCGGCGCGGGCTGCGGCGGACTTCGAGCGGACCAGGGCCGCGGCGAGCGCGACCAGCGCTCCGGTGACCAGGAGCCCGTACAGGAGCTCCACGATGACGTTCGTCAACCCGGTGGCCGTCATGACCGCTTCGAAGGACAGGTCCATGGCCCCGACGGCGAAGGAGGCCACCGAGCTCGCGACCTGGACGAGCGCGGCGGCCGTGAGCAGCGCCCCCGCGGTCCGGACGGCGCCGGGGAAGGGCGATCCCTTCGCGCGGACGAGGGCGGTGACCCCCACCGCGAGGAGGAGGACCGTGCCGAGGACGTAGAGGAGCGGACCCAGGATCGTGGGGAGGGAGGACATCGGAGGGCTCCTCGTGTCAGCGGGTCGGGAAGGGCTGCGGACCGGGGCGGTGGCCGGGCGGCGGTGGCGGAGCGGCCGTCCGGGCCGTGAGGCGCCTCGCCGCGGCCAGCACCAGGGCGAGCAGGCCGCCGACGAAGAGCAGCGTGAACACCAGGTGCAGGGCCGGGAGCACCATGGTGTGCACCGCGATGTCCACGCCCGCGTACATGGGGGTGAAGGACCAGATCTGGACCGCCAGGTCGCCGAGGGCGCTGAGGACGATCAGGGCGCCGCCCGTCGCCACGAGCCCCCTGCGGTCGGAGGCCACCACGCCGCTGAGGGCCAGCACCAGGACGCCGAAGAGCAGGTAGACGCCCTCGAACAACAGGGAGACGACGGAGGAGACGGTGTAGAGAGGGGAGATCAGGTGCATCCGGGGCCTTTCCTGGGGGTCGCGGGCGGATCCAGACTCTCACGCCGGGCTTTTCGCCTGGTCAGCACCGGCGAGAGGGACCGTCGTCGCCCGCGCGGGACGGGGCGGCGGGACCGTCCGCGGTGGCGGCGGGGCGCCGCGGTCCGCGTACGCGGGGTGGGACGGCGGGCCCGCCGCAGGAGTTTTCCACAGTTCCCTTCCGGCTATGGCGGCCCCCGCCTCCGGCGAGGAACATGGGAAGCGGTCGCACAACAGCCGGAGGTGACGTCGTGCTCGTGGTGGAACTGGATCGGATCGGCGGGGTGGAGACCGACCTGGTCGGCGGCAAGGCCGCCGGGCTGGCCGGGGCGATCGCGGCCGGAGAACCCGTGCCGCCGGGTTTTTGCGTCACCACCGAGGCCCACCGCTCCGGGAGGCTGCCGGAGGAGGAGGTGACCGCCGCCTACGAGGCCCTCGGCGGCGGCCGGGTGGCGGTACGGTCCAGCGCGACCGCGGAGGACCTGCCGGACGCCTCCTTCGCCGGACAGCAGGACACCTACCTCGGCGTCGAGGGCAGCGACGACCTCCTCACGGCCATTCGCCGGTGCTGGGACTCCCTGTGGACCGACCGCGCCGTCGCCTACCGGCGCGACCGGGGCATCGACGACGACGGGGTGTACATGGCCGTCGTCGTGCAGCGCATGGTCGAGCCCCGGGCCGCGGGGGTGCTGTTCACCGCCAACCCGGTCACCGGCACCCGGGGCGAGACCGTCCTGGACGCCGTTCCCGGCCTCGGGACCGCGGTGGTCGACGGCACGGTCCGGCCCGACCACTACGTCGTGGCCGCGGACGGCGGGACCGAGGGACCGGACGACGGGTGCCTGTCCCCGCAGGAGGTGGCGGCGCTGCACGCCGCCGGGCAGCGGCTCCAGCGTCACTTCGGCTCACCGCAGGACGTCGAGTGGGCCCTGGACCGCGACGGAACCCCCTGGATCCTCCAGTCCCGCGCGGTCACCACCCTCTTCCCGCTGCCCGACCACCACGACGACGGGCCCCGCGCCTACTTCGAGGTCGGCAACATGCAGGGCATGCTCCGCCCCTTCACCCCGATGGGCCTGTCCGCGATGGGGATCATCGCCTCCGCGTGGCTCGGCTCCCGGAGCACCGGCCCCGACGGCGAAGACGCGGCGGTGGTCGACGTGGCGGGCAGGTTCTACCTGGACCTCACCCCCTACCTGCGCAACCGCTGGATCCGCGGCGCGTTGCCGGGCAGCATGGTCGTCTACGGCCCCCGGGCCGCGGCCGCCGTCCGCTCACTCCTGGACGACCCTCGGTTCGCCGCACGTCCGGGCGGCCGGATCGGTTGGGGCAGGGCGGTCGGGGCCGTCGCGCGGGCGCTGCCGCTCACCGGCAGGGTCCTCGGGGACGCCGTGGCCGCGCTCGTCGACCCCGACGACGCCAGGCGACGCTTCCTGCGGGCCGGTGCGGTGCTCCGGCAGCGGGCCACCCGCGAGCCGGAGCACGCGCTCACCCCCGGGGAGCGGCTCCAGCACGCGATGGACCTCCAGAACGAGGCCCTGACGGAGGGGATGGTCCCGATGATGGGGCCCCTGTGCGTCGCCATCCTCTCCGCCAGGGCGCCCGAACTCCTGCTCGGGGGGATCGCCGAACCGGGCGAGGTGGCCGCCGTCCTCGGCGGGATGCCGCACAACGTCACCACGGAGATGGACCTGGCGCTGTGGCGGCTGGCGGTCGGGGCGCGCGGGCACGGCGAGCTGTTCAGGGAGACCCCTCCCGAGGAACTGGCGTCCGGGTACCGGGCCGGGACGCTTCCCGACATCGGTCTCGACGACTTCCTGGAGCGGTACGGGCACCGCGGCGCCGCCGAGGTCGACGTGGGCGTGCCCCGGTGGTCGGAGGACCCCGCGCCCCTGTTCGCTGCGATCGCCAACTACCTGCGGGTGAGCGACCCGGAGCAGGAACCCGACCGGAGGTTCGCCCGGGCCGCCGCCGAGGCCGAACGCACACGGGACGCGCTGGTCCGCAGGGCGCTCGCCTCCCGGCCCGTCCGCGCGCGTCTGGCGTCGTTCTCCTTCGACCGTGCGCGAGCCCTGGCCGGGATGCGGGAGTACCCCAAGTTCTCCTGGCTGTTCGCCATCGCCGAGACGCGTCGGCAGCTCCTCCTCGTCGGCGCCGAGATGGCCGGGGCGGGGCGGCTGGACGCGCCCGACGACATCATGTTCCTCCGCATGCCGGAGGCGCGCGCCCTGGTGGAGGGAGCGGACCAGCGCGCGCTCGTCGCCGAGCGCCGTGCCGGGTACCTGCGTGAGCGCGGACGCCGCCGGGTGCCCCCGGTCCTGCTGTCCGACGGCACCGACGTGGAGGCGGCGCTGCCCGCACCGACCTCCGGACGGGACGGGGAACTCCTCGGCGTGCCCGCCTCCTCGGGAACCGTGACCGGGGTGGCGAGGGTGGTCCACGACCCGGCCGGGGCCACGCTGGAACCGGGGGAGATCCTGGTGGCCCAGAGCACGGATCCCGGATGGACCCCCCTGTTCATGACCGCCGGAGGGCTGGTGGTGGAGACGGGGTCCACCATCGCGCACGGGCCGACGGTGGCCAGGGAGTACGGCATCCCCGCCGTGATCTGTATTCCCCGGGCGACCGAGGTGATCCGGGACGGGCAGCGGATCACCGTCGACGGCGCCGCGGGCACGGTCCGCGTCGAGGACGGGGAGAGACCGGAGGAGCCCGGACCGGTGGAGGGTTAGAAGCCGCCCCCGCCGCCTCCGTCGGCCCCGCCGCCGTTGTGGCCGCCTCCGCCGCCGTCATGGTGGCCGCCCCCGCCGTCGGAAGCGTCGCCGCGATGGCCGGGATCGCCCGTTGCCGCGTGGGAGTTCGAAGCGTGCGCGGAGGACCGGCCACCGCCGTACGGGGCACCGCTTGGCCGTCCGCCCCGTGGTTCCGGCCGCGGCTCCGGCCGTCGCGGCACGGTTCCCCGGGGCGCGTGCCGCCGTCCCCGGGAGCTGATCACCGCGCACAGCAGCAGGACGAGCGCCACCGCGAGCAGCACGTGGACCCCGATGTCGAGGGCGAACAGCACCGGGAACGGGACCGGCACCTCACCGTTCTCCACCAAGGACGGGAGGAAGAGGAAACGGAACCAGAGTTCCCGGGTCCCCTGGACGACGCTGAGGAGTACGAGCAGGCCGCCTCCGGCGCGTACGAAGCCGCGCCCGCCGGGAGCCCTCCCGGCGAGGGTCAGCGCCAGGACCCCCGCCAGCAGAGGGGGGAGCACGACGGTCAGCAGGGACAGGAGGAAGCGCACCAGGTCGGGGCCCTGCTCGGTCATCGCCAGGCCTCCTCGTGCGGTCCGTCGAAGGGGGAGAACGACGGAGGGGGCGGTCCGGCCCGCGACGTCCTCCGGGTGGCGGCCAGGACCAGCAGGAGCATGCCCGCGCCGAGGAGGGCCGCGGACAGGTAGTACGACACGCTCGTGATCAGCGCGGTGGTCTCGGAGTCCGCCACCTGTTCGCTCAGCCATCCGGAGAGGAGCTGGTCGAGCAGGGACAGGACGGAGGAGGCCAGCAGCGCCGCCGCGCCCAGCCCGGTGAGCGTGCGGCGCTCCGGCGCGGCGGCGAAGCAGCAGACCAGTGCGAAGAGGCCCACCAGCAGGAGGAGGAGAGGCCCGATCAGGTAGGGCAGGTGGAGGTTCACTGCGGTCCTCTTCGGTGGGGGAGTCGACGGGGCCGTGGCGCGGTGTTCGTGCGTGCCGCGAGGAGAACCTACCCACCCGGGGGGTGTCCGAGGCGGCCACGGCCGCTTGTGGCCAGACAGGCCCGTGGGACCCGAACCCGCTCCGCCCCGGCCGCGTCCCGAAGCACACACGTCAACCTCGTGCTGCGGGACGTGTTCGTCCTGGACGTGCGGGTCGAGGAGGTCGCGGGCTCCCGGATCGGGGTGTACTACCGCTAGCCACGGGGACACCGGCACCCGCGGCCCCGACGGGTTCGGCCTCCGAGATGTACAGTCCGGTTCGTCCGCTCTTATCCTTGGGTCATGAACGCCCAGCCTCCCAAGCCCCCCGCGCGCACCGCTCCCCCCGCGGACCTGCGCGCCTCCCACGCCGACCGGGACGCGGTGGTGGAGCGACTGCGCGACGCGGCGGCCGAGGGGCGCATCGACCTCGACGAGCTGGATACGCGCCTGGAGCAGGCGCTGAATTCCAAGACGCACGCCGAGCTGGCCGTCCTGACCGCCGACCTGCCTCAGCCGCAGCTCCCCGAAAGCCGGCCGCCGTTGGTGGTCAAGGGCGGTATGCACGGCGCGTCCCTGGGCCCCGGGCGCTGGGAGGTGCCCGGGCACGTGATCGCCCACGGGGGCATAGCCGGGGTGAAGATCGACTTCAGCCGGGTCGAGTGCCGCTTCACGGAGGTCGTGGTGGAGGCCTACGGAGAGGCGGCCGGTGTCACGATCGTCATCCCCGACGGCTGGGCGGCGGACACCGGTGGCGTGGACCCCGGCATGGGCGGTCTCAAGGACAAGACGACCCCCGACCGGCTCGCGGGAACCCCGCTGATCCGGCTCACCGGATCCGGCGGCATGGCGGGGGTGGTCATCCGCCACCCCAACCGCTGGGAACGGCGCAAGCTGAACAGCAACCCGAAGCAGGATTAGCCGCCCCGCCCGAAGCGTTCCGTGCGGCGGATCCAGCCCGTTGTCCGCACGCCACTCCCATCACGGGCGGCCCCGATCGTCCAGGACGGCCGCACCGGCAGCGACCACCAGGCTGTTGGGGGCCGGTGGTGTTCGGATCGTCAGGGAACTCAGTACGGGCCACCACACCTCATTGCGCGTCGGGGTGCTCATGCCCGGTGAGTGCGTTACGGGCGCGCTTCACCAGTTCGAGGGCCGCGCGGCCCCGCACAGCGGAACGCGAGAGGGCCGAGAAGGCGCGCCGATAGGGCTCGACCGCGTCGTCGTCGGTCAGGCACAGTTCGGCCCCGATGGTTTCCACGATCACGCGGTTGTCGTCGTAGAGCCAGAATCCGTGCATGGGCGAAGCCATCAGTTGTGTCGCCAATGGAATGACCCCGATGCCCTCGGGGCCACGGCGAATGCACTCTGCCAGGTGGTCGAGTTGTTCCACCTGCACCTTCGGAGACGCCTGCCGTGTGCGCAGAATCGGCTCCCACAGCAGGATCTGCAACTGCTTGTCATGTGCATTCAGGATGGCGCGGCGTTCCATCCGTTTGCGCACGCCTTCTTCCACGTCGGTCGGAGTTCCGTGGAGTTCCACGGCTCTTGAGATCATGGCACGGGCGTAACCGGGCGTCTGTAGAAGCCCGGGGACGCACACCGACTCGAAGACGTACAACTTACGCGTGCGGCTCTCCAAGTCGACGGCGTTCTGCTGTCGCGCCTGGTTTCCCGCTGAAAGCCTGCGACGCCAACTCGTGTAGTGGGTTTCCAGTGTGCCCAGTTGCGCGACGAGCCCCTCGGCGGCGTCGTCGCGCCCGCACAGCCGCGCCCAGCGGCGCAGGTCCTCAGCCATAGCGGTCTGGTTGCCGCGTTCCAGACGCGACACCTTGGAGGGGTGCCAACCGGCTCGAAAAGCCAGTTCACGACCGGACAGCCCGGCCTCGTCCCGGAGTTCGCGCAGGCGGACACCGAGGGAGACCCGGGCTGTCTGGTAGTCGGTCATTCCGCCCTTGTCGCCATGTACTGAGTGAACGTCAGTGCATGGTGCCATGCGGCGTCGCGCGCCTGTAGGGCGGTGAGTACCTGAGTGAGGTCCTCACTCAACGAGGCACCGAGGACTCTGCCCTGTTCGTCGAACTCCAGTCGGGCTACCGTACGGCTATCGAACACCCAGAAGTCGTGGTCGGGGAGTTCCGCCACAATCGGATGGGTACGCGGCAGGTAACGGATGTCCTCACCGACACCGAGGTTGTAGGGGGTGCCCCACAGCTCCCAACGCAGGTAGTCGGAAGGCGGGTCGTCGATGAGCCGGACCCGCTCCATGCGCTTGCCGGTGGCTAGTTCGGCGCGCATCATCTTCAACCAGGGCTTGAACCACTCAATGTCGGTGTCGTCCCCGACCAACCACCGCTGAAAGGGCTCGTTCTCGTGCAGGACTCCGTAGAAGGTACGGGTTTCCAGACGCCAGGCGGTATGGCGATACTGCCGGAAGAGGTCATTGAACCCCTCTCCGGAAACGAGATCGGACACGTTACCCCTTCGGTGAGAATCGGGTCAGGAGTTCGCGGGGCACCACGACGAACTCCTCGTCGGGCAACACGTCCGCGAGTTGGGAGAGTGCCTCGGGGTCGGTGAGCCGGTAGCCCTGGACGACGATGCTTCCGCTGTCGGTCTCGTACAGCGTGGGACAGTTTCCACCGTGTGAGGTCGTGCCGAGTTTCCGGAGCTTCATGGTCCTCCTCGGTTCAGGGGGTGCGCTACGAGTATCCCGGGCCGAGGGCAGCCGGAGCAGGTGTTGGCGTATCTCGTGGACGCAATCTCGCGCAATCCCCGCACCCCGCGTACCCCTGCCTGCCTACGTTCGTGCTGTCCCCGTTCTCCTCGGCTGCCAAGGCGGTACCGGCCATGTCCCCTGACGCTGTCCACCACGATCCTCCGCGCGTACTCGCCCCCTACGTTCGCGTCGGGGTCCAGGACGCGACCCTGTTCCTCGGTTTCGGTTCGATACGCCAACCCGTACACGACCGGACGCTGTGGGAGCCGCTGTTGCACCTGGCCGACCACTTCCGCGAACCGCGAACCCGGCAGGAGGCCTCGGACCACCTACGCTCCTCCTGCGGCACCGACCCCGCCTCTGCCGAGGCGGCGATGCTGCTGCTCGAACACGGCAACTGCCTGATCCCCGCCCACACCTACGACCGCGCCGACCGTTACAGCAGGCACGCGCTGTTCTACGAACTCTCCGGCACCGACGCCGAACGGGTACAGCGGCGCCTGTCCCAGGCCCATGTCGTCCTGCTCGGTTGCGGCGGCATCGGCAGCCTGGTCGCGGTCACCCTGGCCACGGCCGGGGTAGGGGAGTTGACCCTCGTGGACGGTGACCACGTGGAACTGAGCAATCTGACCCGCCAGTTCCTGTTCACCGAGGCCGACATCGGTCTGTCCAAGGCGGAGGTGCTCGCCCGGGAGTTGGGACGGCGGAACTCCTCGTGCCGGGTCCGGCCGGTCGTGCGCGGGATGGCGGACTCGGCTGACCTGGTCCACCTGCCCGCGTGCGATCTCCTCGTGGTCTCGGCGGACTCGCCCGGTCTCACGGGGACGATCAACGCCCACTGCGTCGCAACGGGAACGGCCTGGCTGAACGCCTGCTACGTCAACGACATCGCGGTGTGGGGACCGCTGGTGGTGCCGGGGGTGACCGGATGCTGGGACTGCCGACCGCTGACCGCGCGCCCTCCCGAGGACGACGCTGGGCTGGCCGCCCTCGTCGCACGCGTCAACGGGCGCTACCAGGCGCCCTCCAACGGCCCTGTCAACATGCTGGCCTCCTCCCTGGCCGCGCTGGACGTGCTGCGCCACCTGGGCGGGTTCGGCACACCGGCCTCGCTGAACCGCCGTGTGGGGGTGTGGTCGCACGATCTGGCCCTCGACCAGCAGGCGGCGGAGCGCGACCCCGACTGTGCCACCTGCTCCGAGGCCACTCTGCCCTCGTCTCTCGAAGGAGTCCGATGAACGCCGACCGCGACGCGAACTGCGTCTTCTGCCGGATCGTGTCCAGGGACGCACCCGCGCACCGGATCTGGGAGGACGACGACCACCTGGCGTTCCTGTCGATCTTCCCCAACACCGAGGGGTTCTCGGTGGTGATCCCCAAGGCCCACCGCACCAGTTGCGTGGTCGATCTGGAATCGTCGGAGTACGCGGCCCTGCACCTGGCCGCACGCGAGGTCGCCCGCCGCCTGGACGCGGCCTTCCCCGACGTGGCGCGCACCGGGATCATGTACGAGGGCTACGGGGTGGACCACGCCCACGCCAAGCTCTTCCCCATGCATGGCACCGCGGGCAACGCGGGTGAGGACTGGCGCGAGGTGGCCTCACCGATCGAGGGCTACTTCGACCGCTACCAGGGCTACCTGTCCTCGCACGACCACACCCGCGCCGACGACGCTTGGCTCGCGGCCGTGGCCGAACGCGTTCGGAAGGCCGCTCTCTGAACCCAACGGTCGTGCACTCAACGCGCACGTGAGCGGGGCGGCCCTTGGAGAGCCGCCCCGCCGTCGTGGTGCTGTTGCCCTAGTTGTTGCCGTCGTCGTTCACAGCGGGCCTCCTCCTCGTTGCGGGGGTTCGTTCGCGGGCTGTGGGCGTCCCGGGTGGCCCAATGGCCCGCGACAACCATGAAAGCCGGTGCTGAGGGCCCAGCCAACGCTCTTGCGCGAGATTGCTCCCGGCGCGCGGAAACGATGACGCGCTCGAAGGGTTTTCTGGGGCCGTCGATTGCCCGGGACGTGGACGGCCGGTGCCGGGAAGGTGTGACGGCCGCGCCGGGCCCCGAACCGATGCTCGCTGTCGACTCCGGGACGCCCCGGCCCGCCGCGCGCCCTTCGGGTCGTTGGTCCCATGTGCGCGGCGCGCCCGGGGGTAGTTCGCCGGTATGAACAGGAACCGCGACATCCCCCGTGCCCCAGGGCGGTTCGGCACCCTCATGGGCCGACTCACCATCTACGCCCAGAACAACCCGCGTCAGTTCGGTCTCCGTACGGCCCTGGGTGTCGGCGTCTTCAGTGTCTTCTTCGCCTCCCTGCTGTTCGGCCCCCTGTTGGTGGCCGAGGGCTTCGGCGGGCTGCTCCCCGTGATCGCGGCAGGCACTCTGGTCGGGGCACTGGTCGTCGCAGCGCTCGGCGGTCTCGTCGGCACGTGGATGATGCGACGCATGGTCAAGGGCAGGCCGCTGCCTGTGGACGCCGACCCGGCCAAGGTCTGGGCCGCGAACTGGCAGATCATCCGGGGCACCCTCCACCCGGATCCCGAGACGAACCGGCTCGGGCGCATCCTCGCCGACCAGAGCGACACGTCCCGCTCCCCGAAGTTCATGCTGGTGTTCGGCTGTGTCCTCGTCGTGCCCAACGTCGCCAACGCCCTGCTCCAGTACGCCAACGGAACTCCGTTCGCCCTGGTCAACCTGTTCCTGGCGGGAGCGCTGGTGGTCATGATCGCGACCTTCGTCCCGCTCTCCGTGCGCCGTCAGCGCATGGTCCGCCAGTTCCGTGAGACCTACGACCTCGCCGCCGCGGGCTCCTCCGGTACGCTCGGACGCGAGGACTGACCACGGTGCCCCTTCCCCCTCACCCCCACGCTCCGTGACCGCTCCTCGCCCGGCGGCGCCCATCGGCTCCGCGCCGGGACAACACGGTGCGCAACAGCGCATCGAATCGGTTCGATAACGGACGGGACGGCACGGTGCGGATCTCCGATGTGGCCCGGCACGCTGGCGTGTCGCCGAGCACGGTCTCCTACGTCCTCAGCGGCAAGCGGTCGATCTCCGAGACCACCCGGCGGCGCGTGAGGGAGAGCATCGACGCCCTCGGCTACCAGCCGCACGCGGGCGCCCGCTCCCTGGCCAGCCGCCGCAGCAACGTGATCGCCCTGGTCATCCCGCTCCGCGGCGACGTCCACGTCCCCGTCGCGATGCGCTTCGCCGTCTCCGTGGTCACCGCCGCCCGCGCGCACGACCACGACGTCCTCCTGCTCACCCAGGGCGAGGGCCCCGACGGCCTGCGCCGGGTCTCGGGCAGCGCCATGGTGGACGGCGTCATCGTCATGGACGTGGAGGCCGACGACGCCCGCGTCCCCGTCCTGCGCGAACTGGACCTGCCCTCGGTCCTCATCGGCGTCCCCGAGGACACCGAGGGCCTGACCTGCGTGGACCTCGACTTCGCCGCCGCCGGTGCTGCCTGCGTGCACCACCTCGCCGACCTCGGCCACACCGACCTCGCCTTCGTCGGCCAGCCTCCCTCGGTGTACGAACGGCGCACCGGGTTCGCCGAGCGCACCACCACCGGCTTCGAACGCGCCGCCGCCGAGCGCGGTGTCCGCGCCACCCTGCACCCGTGCTCCCCCGACACCGCGCACGGCCTCGCGGAGGACCTGCTCCGCGAGCGGCCCGGCCTCACCGGCCTCATCGTGCACAACGAGCCCTCTGTCGGTCCGCTGCTCGAATCCTTCGCCGAGCACGGCCGCGTCCCGCCCGAGCTGTCCGTGGTCGCGATCGGCCCGGTCCCGCCCGGCGCCCCGCCGCTGACCTCGGTGGACCTGCCTGCCGAGGAGGTCGGGGCCCGCGCGGTCGGCCTGCTCATGGACAAGATCGACGGTCCCGGGAACCCCGGGGTGACCCTGCTCGAACCCCGGCTCACCTCCCGGGAGAGCACCGCCCCGCGCGCCTGACCGTGCTCCACACTCGACCGTGGGCCACGCCCGAACAGGGAGTGTGGCGGGGGACACCGGAAAAAGTGTCCCCGGGTCGTGGAATACCCACCCCCACCCTCCCGTTGTAGGGGGTGCCGGAAGGTGCGGTAGAAAGTGTCCCCCGGGCTCCACTCAAAGCCTTCACGGAATACCGCGCCCGCAAGGGCGGCAGGAGCCGTGTTGTGCACCGCGCCGTGAGGCGACCGCCGCACCGTTCCGGTGTACGTGACGGCCCCGCAGGGCAGCTGCCCTGCGGGGCCGTTCCACGTCCCGCGCCCCGAGGGGCGCCCCAAGGGGAACTCAGCCGCGCCGGGCCTTCTGCACGGCCTCGGCCAGCTCCTCCTTGTTCATCTTGGAGCGGTTCTCGACGTCCAGCTCCTTGGCCTCCTCGTAGAGTTCGCGCTGCTTGGGCACCCCGCCCCCGAGGCCGAAGCGCTTGAGCTCCTGCTCACGCCGCTCCCAGAACGCCCTGCCCAGCTCCTCGGCCCGCTTCTGGCTCACGGCCTCCTTGAGGCCGGGCAGGACGTCGCTCTCCTCCTCCTCGACGTGGTGCTTGACCGCGTCGACGAACTCCTTGCAGCGCTTGTCGAACTCCTTGCTCTTCGGGTCGCAGTCCTTCAGCTTCCGGAGCAGCTCCTCGGCCTCCTGGTGCTCCTCCGTGCCGTGGCGGACCTCCGGTCCTTCGCCAGCGGCCTTGGCGGCGGCCGGGTACACCTCGTCCTCCTCGGCGCGGCTGTGCGCGGTGAGGATCGCCTCGATCTCCTCCAGCAGGCGCGGCCGCTGGTCGGGCTCGGACTGGAGCCGGTCGAACAGCTCCTCCATCGTCCGGTGGTCCTTCAGGATCAGGGTGACGGCGTCCTCGGCCATGTTCTCCTCCGCTTCGGTGGTGGTGCTTCCGACCACCGCCACTACCCACGGGCCCGCTGTCCAGACACGGCGCCGACCGGTCAGCCCCGACCCCACCCGGTCCGCCTCGGCCGCCGCCCCGACCCCGGAAACAGCCGGGGCCGCGCCCCGCGCCTCGCGCGGAACACGGCCCGGATCCGGGAACGGAAGGTCAGCGCAGGCCGAACAGGTGCTCCATGGCGAGCTGGTCCAGCCGCTCGAAGTGGTAACCCCGCCCACCGACCTCGGCCAGGTCGATCTCCTCGGCCAGCAGGTCGGACAGGGACTCGCCCTCGCCCAGCGTGGACTGGGACAGCTCGGGCACGCGCGATGCCGCGAGCGCCTCCACCACCTCGGGATCGGCGCGGAACGCCCTGGCCTTCTCCTTGAGGATGAGGTAGTTGCGCATGCAGGCCGCGGCCGACTCCCACACGCCGCTCATGTCCTCGGTGCGCGGCGTCTTGAAGTCGAAGTGCAGCGGGCCGTCGTAGCCCGCGCTCTCCAGCAGGTCCACCAGGAAGAACGCCTCCTTGACGTCGCCCGAGCCGAAGCGCAGGTCCTGGTCGTACTTGATCCCGCGCTGGCCGTTGAGGTCGATGTGGAAGAGCTTGCCCGCCCACAGGGCCTGCGCGACGCCGTGCGCGAAGTTCAGCCCGGCCATCTGCTCGTGGCCGACCTCCGGGTTGACCCCCACCATCTCGGGGTGCTCCAGCTCGTTGATGAAGGCCAGGGCGTGCCCCACCGTGGGCAGCAGGATGTCGCCGCGCGGCTCGTTGGGCTTGGGCTCCAGGGCGAAGCGCAGGTCGTGGCCCTGCTCGCGCACGTAGCCGCACAGGATGTCGAAGGCCTCGCGCAGCCGGTCCAGGGCGGCGTGGTCGTTCTTGCCCGCCTCGGTCTCGGCGCCGTCCATGCCGCCCCAGCACACGTAGGTCTCGGCGCCCAGCGACACGGCCAGCTCGATGTTGCGGATGACCTTGCGGATGGCGTAACGGCGCACGTCGCGGCTGTTGGAGGTGAACCCGCCGTCGCGGAAGACCGGGTCCGAGAACAGGTTGGTGGTCGCCATCGGCACCTTGAGCCCGGTCTCGTCCAGGGCCGCGCGGAACCGCTTGAGGATGTCCTCGCGCTCGGTGTCGGAGCTGCCGGGCGGGATGAGGTCGTCGTCGTGGAAGGTGATCCCGTGCGCGCCGAGGTCGGCGAGGCGGCGCACGGCGTCCACCGGGTCGAGCGCGGGGCGGACGGGGTCGCCGAAGGTGTTCACCCCGCGCCACCCCACGGTCCACAGACCGAAGGTGAACCTGTCCGCGGGCACGGGCTGGTAGCTGCTCATGTCGTGTCTCCTGAGGTAGGCGCAGGACTCCGGAATAGTTTGTCTAGAGTCACAACTAATTGTCAACGGGGTGGCCGCGCAGCACCGCCACCCCGCCGCCCGGCAGGGTCATCCCCTGTGCCGAAACGCCCGACACCAGGTCGCGGGCGCCCGCGTCCAGCCCGAACCGGGCCGGGTCGATCCACCGGGGCCGGTCGTCGTGGTTGGTGACGAACACCCACGCGCCGTCCCGGTCCACCCGGCGCACCACCTCCAGCCCCGGCTCCGGGAACGGCCCCGTCCCCGCCGCCTCGGCCAGCAGCCGCGCCAGGCCCCGGTCCGACAGCCGGGCCGACAGGTACCAGGCCTCGCCCGCGCCGTGGCGCCGCCGCGTCACCGCGGGCAGCCCGTCCAGCGGCCCGCCCGCGTAGTGGGCCACCGCCTCGGCCCCCGCCAGGTGGACGTGCTCGCTCCACAGGGTGGCCTCCTCGCGCACCGAACCCAGGTCCACGCCCACCGACTCCCCGGGCGGCAGCGGGTGCATCTCCTCCACCCGCACTCCCAGCAGGTCCCGCAGCGCGCCCGGGTACCCGCCGGTGCGCACGGTCCCGTCCGGGTCGGCGGCCCCGCTCAGGAAGGTCACCACCAGAGTTCCGCCGTCCTCGGTGTAGCGGGCCAGCCGCTCGGCCCCCTCGTCCGAGAGCAGGTACAGGGCGGGCACCACCAGCAGCGGCACCCGCGGCAGGTCGCGGTCGGGGCGCACCATGTCCACCGTGCGCCCCGACCGCCACAGCACCCGGTGCACCTGGCGCGCCGCCTCCAGATAGTCCACGCCCCGCGCGGGCAGCGACGGGCTGCCCAGCGCCCACCAGCACTCGGGGTCCCAGGTGAGCGCCGCGTCGGCGACCACGTCGGCGTCGCGCGCCTCCGCCACGCGGGGCAGCACGCTCCCCAGTTCGCACACCTCGCGGAAGATCCGCGAGTCCGGCCCGGCGTGCGGCACCATCCCCGAGTGCCACTGCTCGGCGCCGCCCCGGGACGCCCGCCACTGGAAGAACATCGCGCCCCGCGACCCGCGCGCCACGTGCGCCAGGCTGTGCCGCGCCGTCTCCCCGGGGGCCTTGGGACGGGTGGCCTCGCCCGTGTAGGTCACCCCCGCCGCCTGTTCCATCAGGAGCCACGGCCGACCCGGGCCGGGCACGCGCTCCGCCCACGAGCGGGCCAGGTCGGCGGCGAAGGCGGTCTGCTCCGCCCCGCCCTGTCCCGTCCGGTCCGGGTAGTCGTCCACGGCCACCAGGTCCAGGTGCTCGGCCCACCGCCACGGGTCCACCGGCACCCAGTCGCCGAAGGCCAGGTTGGTCGTGACCGGCACGTCCGGCCGGACCGCGCGCAGCACGTCGCGCTGGGACAGGAAGTGGTCGAGCATCGCGTCCGACAGGAACCGCCGGAAGTCCAGCACGTGCGCCGGGTTGGGCAGGTACTGGGTCGCGCGCGGCGGCTGGACCTGCTCCCACTCCGAGTAGTGCTGGCTCCAGAACGCCGTGGTCCACGCCGCGTTGAGCCGGTCCAGGTCCACGTGGCGGCCCCGCAGCCAGTCGCGGAAGGCCCCGGCGGTGTGCTCGGAGTGCGACCACGTCCCGTACTCGTTGTGCACGTGCCACAGGCGCAGCGCCGGATGCCCGGAGTAGCGCTCCGCCAGCGCGCGGGCGATGCGCACCGAGGCCTCCCGGTAGGCGGGGGAGCACACGTCGTAGGTGTCGCGGCTGCCGTGGGTGAGCCGGGTCCCGTCCGCGGTCACCGGCATCGCGTCGGGGTGGGCGAGCCCGAACCACGGCGGGGGAGAGGCGGTCGGGGTGGCCAGCGCGACCCCGATCCCGGCGTCGGCGAGCCGGTCCAGCACCCGGTCCAGCCACTCGAACCGGTACTCGCCCTCCTTCGGCTCCAGGAGCGCCCAGGAGAAGACGCCGACCGTCACGAGGTTGACCCCGGCGCGGCGCATCAGCTCCACGTCCTCCGCCTGGACCTCCTCCGGCCACTGCTCGGGGTTGTAGTCGCCGCCGAACCACAGCGGAGAGGACATGGGGAACTCCTTCTGGTTTGGTGTGTGCGCCAACAAAGTAGGGCGAAAACCCTTCCGGGCGACACCCCCCACACGAGGAGAGCGCATGTCCGCAGCACGACGGGTCCGCACCCGCCATCCGGTCGGGAACTGGGAGGACGCGCTGGTCACCGGCAACGGGCGCCAGGGGGCGCTCGTGCACTCGACGGCGGAGCGCGTCCGCCTCACGCTGGGCCACGAGCGGCTGTTCCTGCCGGTCACGGAGCCCCTGCCCGCCCCCGCGACCGCCTCCCTGCTGCCCGAACTGAGGGAGCTGCTGCGCCGGGGCCGCTCCCGGGAGGCCGCCGGGCGGATCACGGAGTTCGCGGCGCGGGAGCACCCGGGCTACGCCGACACCCGGTGGATCGACCCGCTGGTGGGGGCCGCCGTGCTCTCGTTCGCCCCGCGCGGACCCCGGCCGGGCCCGGTCACGCGCACGTGCGACCTGGACTCGGGACTGGTCGCGGAGGAGCTGCCGGACGGAACCGTGCACCGGGTCTTCACCTCCCGCCCCGACGACGCCGTGGTCGTCGAGCTCGCCTCGCCCCGCGGCCTGGACGGAACGCTGCGGCTCACCGCGCTGGAGGAGGCGCCGCCGGTCCCGGTGGCGGTGGTCCGCGAGGCGGCCCCCGGCCTGCTGACCCTGCGGGCGGACTTCCCCGAGCGCCCGCCCGGCGGCCTGTCCGGGTACACGGTGACCTGCGCCGTCAGCGCCGAGGGCGGTCGGGTCGGCGCCGACGGTGAGGGGTTGGACCTGCGGGGCGTCCGGCGGCTGCGGCTGGTGGCGCGCGTGCGGGTGGACGGGTTCGCCGCGTCCGCCGGGATCCCGGAGGACTTCGCCGGGGCGCTCGAACGCCACCGGGCGGTGCACGGCGACCTCATGTCCCGCTTCCGGCTGGAGCTGGGCGGGGACCGCCACGGCTCCGGCGCTCCCGGCGGGGCCCCCGGCAGTCCCGACGCGTCCGGCACTCCCGGCGGGGCGCCCGGCGGCCCCGACGCGCTCGGCGAGGACCTCCTGGCGGCGGGGTCCACCCCCGACCTGGTCGCCCGCCTGGTCGACGCCGGGCGGTACGCGATCATCTCCAGCTGCGGCGACCTGCCGCCCACCCTCCAGGGGGTGTGGAGCGGCACCTACGACCCCCCGTGGCGGTCGGGGTACACCTTCGACGGCAACCTGCCCTCCGCCCTCGCGGCCCTGCACACCACGGGCACGCCCGAGCTGATGACCGGCCTGTTCGACCTCCTCGACGGCATGGCCGACGACCTGGCCGACAACGCGCGGAGGCTCTACGGCTGCCGGGGGATCCTGCTGCCCGCGCACGCCTCCACCTCCGGCAGGCACAACCACTTCGGCCCCGAGTGGTGCCTGACCTGCTGGACCGCGGGCGCGGCGTGGGCGTCCCGCCTGTACTGGGACCACTACTCCCACACCCGCGACCGCGCGTTCCTGCGCGATCGCGCCCTGCCCTTCCTCACCGCCGCCGCGGAGTTCCACGAGGACTTCCTCACCGAGGAGGGCTTCTCCCCCTCCTACTCGCCGGAGAACACCCCCGGGGACGGCGACGGCCAGGCCGCCGTCAACGCCACCATGGACGTCGCGGCCGTGCGCGACCTGGTGCGCAACCTGCTGCGGGCGCACCGCGTGCTCGGCGTTCCCGGCTCCCGCCGCTGGGCCCGGCTGGGGGCGCGGCTGCCCGGCTACCGGGTCGCCCCGGGCGGCGAACTCGCCGAGTGGGCGGGCCCGGCCGGGCCGGTCGGGCAGACCGAGCGGCACGCGCACCGGCACGCCTCCCACCTGTACCCGCTCTGGTACGAGACCGACCCCGCCCTGGCCTCGCCCCGGCTGCGCGCGGCGGCGGTCGCCGCCGTGCGCGCCCGCCTGGCGTGGTGGCGCGGGCAGGAGTCCGACGAGATGGCCTTCGGCCTGGTCCAGCTGGGGTTGGCCGCGGCCAACCTGGGCCTGGCCGCCGAGGCGCACGAGACCCTGTCCCTGCTGGCCACTCGCTACTGGCGCCCCACCCTGGTGCCCACGCACAACCGGGGCAGCCTGTTCAACGTGGACATCGGCGGCGGGTTCCCGGCCGTGGCGGCGGCGATGCTGGCCCGGTCCGCCGAGGGGCGCCTGGACCTGCTGCCCGCCCTGCCCCGGGAGTGGGCCTCGGGCCGGGTGGAGGGGCTGCGGGCCCGGGGCGGGGTCGTCGTGGAACTCCTGGAATGGTCAGGAGGCCGGGCCCGCGCGCGGCTGCGGGCCGTCGAGCCCCGCGAGACGGTGGTGGCGCTTCCGGGAGGGGAGCGGCGCAAGGTGGACCTGGTACCGGACCGGACGGTGTCCCTGCAATTCTCCGCGGTTACCGAGGAGGAGTCGAAGCGCTTCGAAAATTCCCGCGCAACACCCCTTGCCGGGGGTTAGTCGGCTATCCAGACTAATGGGGAATTCGCGTCCGCCCCGGGACCGGATTTCCCGGGACGGGCGTACCCCCCCAGATTCCCCCAAGGAGCCCGCACATGCCTCCCGAACAGCACCGGCCCCCCAGACGCGGGCGGGGCCTACCGGCGCTCGCCGTCGCGGCGGCCACCGCACTGGCCGCCTCCACCGTCGTCGCCACCACCGCGGCCGGGGCCGCTCCCGCCGAGCCGACCGCGGCGCAGGCCGCCTACGAGTGGGACAACGTCGAGATCGTCGGGGGCGGCTTCGTCCCCGGCATCGTCTTCAGCGAGACCGAACCGGGCCTGGCCTACGCCCGCACCGACATCGGCGGCGCCTACCGGTGGAACCCCGACACCGAACGCTGGATCCCCCTGCTCGACTGGGTCGGCTGGGACGAGTGGGGCTACACGGGCGTCGTCAGCATCGCCACCGACCCCGTGGACCCCGACCGCGTGTACGCGGCCGTGGGCACCTACACCAACGGCTGGGACCCCAACAACGGGGCCATCCTCAGCTCCGACGACCGCGGCCGGACCTGGGACGTCGCCGAGCTGCCCTTCAAGCTCGGCGGCAACATGCCCGGCCGCGGCCTCGGCGAGCGCCTGGCCGTGGACCCCAACGACAACAGCGTCGTCTACTTCGGCGCGAGCGGCGGCAACGGCCTGTGGCGCAGCACCGACCACGGCGCCACCTGGGCCGAGGTGGAGGCCTTCCCCAACCCCGGCGACTACGTCCAGGACCCGGGCGACGAGTCCGGCATGATGTCCGACATCACCGGCGTGACCTGGGTGGACTTCGACCCCAGGACCGGGTCCGAGGGCTCGGTCACCCAGGACGTCTACGTCGGTGTCGCCGACCTGGACGACCCGGTCTACCGCAGTCAGGACGGCGGACAGACCTGGGAGCCCGTCCCCGGCGCGCCCACGGGGCACCTGCCCGCGCACTCGGTCGTGGACCACGAGGGCGGCCAGCTCTACATGGCCACCACCAGCACCCCGGGCCCCTACGACGGCGACTCCGGCGACGTGTGGCGCCTGGACCTGGAGACGGGGGAGTGGAGCAACATCAGCCCCGTCCCCTCCGACTCCGAGGACAACTACTTCGGCTACGGCGGCCTGACCATCGACCGGCAGGACCCGGACACGCTGATGGTCGCCACCCAGATCTCCTGGTGGCCCGACATCCAGATCTACCGCAGCACCGACCGCGGCCGGACCTGGACCCAGGCGTGGGACTGGGGCGCCTACCCCGAGCGCACCGCGCGCTACGAGATGGACATCTCCGGAGCCCCCTGGCTGGACTTCGGCGGCACCGGGACGCCTCCGGAGACCCAGCCCAAGCTCGGCTGGATGACCCAGGCGATGGCGATCGACCCGTTCGACTCCGACCGCTTCATGTACGGCACGGGCGCCACGATCTACGGCAGCGACAACCTCACCAACTGGGACGCGGACACCACCTTCGACATCGGCGTCAGGGCGCACGGCCTGGAGGAGACGGCCGTCAACGACCTGATCAGCCCGCCCGAGGGCGCGCCCCTGCACTCGGCCCTGCTCGACGTCGGCGGCTTCACCCACCAGGACCTGGACACCGTCCCCGAGCAGATGTACCAGCAGCCCTACTGGGGCCACGGGACCAGCCTGGACTTCGCCGAACTCCGGCCCGCGACCATCGCGCGGGTCGGCGGAAGCGACGAGGAGGCCGCCATCGGCCTGTCCACCGACGGCGGCGAGAGCTGGTGGGCCGGGCAGGAGCCCGGCGGCGTGACCGGCGGCGGCACGGTCGCGGTGAACGCGGACGGCTCGTCCGTCGTGTGGAGCCCCGACGGCACCGGCGTCCACGTCTCCACCACCCTGGGCTCGTCGTGGACCGCCTCCACCGGCGTTCCGGCGGGCGCGAGGGTGGAGGCCGACCGGGTGGACCCGGACGTGTTCTACGCCGTCTCCGGCGGCACCTTCTACACCAGCACCGACGGCGGGGCCACCTTCACGGCGGGCTTCGACGGGCTCCCGGCCGAGGGCAACATCCGCTTCGGCGCGGTGCCCGGCCACACCGGTGACGTGTGGGTCGCCGGAGGCGCCGGTGACCACTACGGCATGTGGCGGAGCACGGACGCCGGAGTCTCCTTCGAGCGGATCGGGGCCGTGGACGAGGGCGACGCGGTCGGCTTCGGCGCGCCCGCGCCGGGCTCGGACTACCCGGCGGTGTACACCAGCTCCAGGATCGACGGCGTGCGCGGGATCTTCCGCTCCGACGACGCGGGTGAGAGCTGGGTGCGGATCAACGACGACCAGCACCAGTGGGCCTGGACGGGGGCGACCATCACCGGCGACCCCAACGTCTACGGCCGGGTCTACGTCGGCACCAACGGCCGGGGGATCGTCTACGGCGACCTGGCGGGCGGGGGCGGCGACCCCGAGCCCTCGCCGGACCCCGAGCCCACCCCGGAGCCGTCCCCGGACCCCGAGCCCGGGGACTGCGCGGTCGAGTACACCGTCACCAACACCTGGAGCGGCGGGTTCCAGGCCGGGGTGACGATCACCAACGACGGCGACGAGGCCCTGGAGGGCTGGGAGGTCGGCTGGGAGTTCACGGCCGGTGAGGAGGTCACGAGCCTCTGGAACGGCGCGCACACCCAGAACGGCGCGTCCGTGCGGGTCACCGACGCCGGGTGGAACGCCCGGATCGCCCCGGGCAGCTCGGTGACGGTCGGCTTCAACGGGACCGTCGACGGCGAGCCCGCGCAGCCGACCGGGCTCACCCTCGACGGGGAGGCCTGCGGCTGACGCCCTGACACACCGACACGGCGGGGCCGGGAGCCGCGGGGGCGGTTTTCGGCCCTTCGCCGTGCCCGGACGGGGACCGGCGGACGGACCTCCCCGGGGCCGCCGGAGCCGTCACGGAACCCGGACACACCCGCGCCCCCGGGGTTCCAGGAGGAGGGAGAACCCCGGGGGCGCGGGCGGACCTGAGGCGGCGCTACCCCTTCACGGCGCCGATGATGACGCCCTTGGTGAAGTGCTTCTGGACCAGCGGGTAGACGAACGTGACCGGCACGAGGGCCACCACCACGATGGCCATCTGGATGGCCAGGTTGGGCGCCGAGGCGGTGCCGCCCTGCATCGCGTCGCCGATCACCGAACTCGAACTGAGCTGCTGGCCCTGCTGTACGTACTGGCGCAGCACCAGCTGGAGCGGCCACTTGGCGTTGTCGTTGATGTAGAGGATGGCGTTGAAGAAGGCGTTCCAGTAGCCCACCGCGTAGAACAGGCCGACGACCGCGGTGACCCCCTTGGACATGGGCAGGACCAGCCGGGTCATGATGGTCCACTCGCTCGCCCCGTCCACCCGGGCGCTGTCGCCGATCTCCTGGGGCAGGTTCATGAAGAACGCCCGCATCACCACCAGGTTGAACGCGTTCACCGCCGTCGGCAGGATCAGCGACCAGTAGCTGTCGATCAGGCCGACGTTGCTCACCAGCAGGTACAGCGGGATCATCCCGGGCGCGAACAGGAAGGTCAGCAGCACCGCGAACAGCAGCGGCCGGTGCCACAGCGACCCGGGCTGGGACAGCCCGTAGGCGGCCAGGACGGTCGCCACCAGGCTGACCAGCGTCCCCACGGCCGTGACGCCCAGGCTGACCAGCACGGCCCGGGTCACCACGCCGCCGCTGAACAGGTCGGCGTAGGCCTGGAAGGAGATCCCCTGCGGGACCAGCACCAGGCCGCCCGCGCTGTTCACCGCCGAGGCGGGGGACAGGCTGGTCAGGATCACGACGTAGAGCGGGAAGAGGATGACGACCGCGATCACGGCCAGGGTGGTGTTCTTCGCGGCGCGTGCGGGAAGGCTCGGGCGCTCCGCCCACACAGGGCGGTCCTTGAACAGTGTGCTCATGCTCGTCGGTAGATTCCGTTCTCACCCATCTTGTGGGCCAGCTTGTTGGCCAGAACGATGAGGACCAGTCCGACCACGCCCTTGACCAGGCCCGCGACCGCTCCCGCGCTGAAGTTCCCCGTCACCAGGGTCTGGTGGTAGATGAAGGTGTCCAGCACCTCCGACACGCCCGATCCGAACGCGTCGCGCTGGAGGTAGAACTGCTCGAAGCCGACGTTGAGGATGTCGCCGATCTTGAGGATGAGCAGCAGGATGATCACCGGGCGCAGGCCCGGCAGGGTGATGTGCCACATCCGCCGCCAGCGCCCGGCGCCGTCCACGGCCGCGGACTCGTAGAGGTTCTGGTTCACGGCCGCCAGCGCCGCCAGGAAGATGATCGTGCCCCACCCGGCGTCCTTCCAGATCATCTGGGAGGTGACCACGAACAGGAACGCGTCAGGATTGGACATGACCTCCAGCGGCGCGTACCCGTTCTGCCGCAGGATCTGCGAGAACAGTCCGGCGCCGCCCAGGATCTGCTGGAACAGGGTGACGACCAGGACCCACGAGAAGAAGTGCGGCATGTACACGATGCTCTGGAGCACCATCCGCAGCCTGGGGCTGAGCACGCTGTCCAGCAGGATGGCCAGCGCGATCGGGATGGGGAAGAAGAACACCAGCTGGACGGCGGCGATGACCAGCGTGTTGCCCGCCGCGGACCAGAAGCGGGGGTCGGTGAACAGCCGCTCGAAGTGCGCCAGTCCCACCCACGGGCTGCCCCACACCCCGTCCCAGGGGTTGTAGTCCTGGAAGGCGATGATGTTGCCGAGGGTCGGCGTGTAGTGGAACACCGCCAGCAGGCCGATCGCCGGGACCGTCATCAGCAGCAGCTGCCAGTCGCGGCGCAGCCTCGCCCCGAACGGGACCCGCCTGCGCCCCGGGGACGCGGGCCCGCCCCGGCGGTCCGGGACGGCGGGGGGCCGCCCCCGGCCCCCGCGTCCGCGGGACGCGTCGGCCGGGGAGGGCGGTCCGCCCTTGGTCATGGTCCGCTCAGTCACGGCCGTGCTCCTGGAGGACCCGCATGTAGAACTCGCGGCCCTCGTCGCCGCCGTCGCGGCGCCAGTCCGCGACGGCCTGGTCCAGGGCGCTGAGGTCCTCGCGGCCCCGGATGATGTCGTTGACCCTGTCGGTCATCGGGGTCTCGGCCCCCGAGAAGCGCTCGGGGCGCTGGATGCGGATGCCCGCGAACGGATCGTCCTCGGTGAACTGGGCGGCGTGGTTGTACCAGTCGCACTTCCACTGCACGAAGTCCGGGTACTGGCTCTCGGTGATCGCCTGGGGGCGTCCGCTGATGAAGTAGTAGCCGTCGTTGACCTCGGCGTTGCCCGTGTCGGTGAGCTGCGGGGCCCCGTCGTCGTTGAGCTCGTGGTGCGCGCCCGCCTCGCCGTAGCGGTAGTCCATGTACTCCCGCGTGCCGAACGGAGCGGCGCAGTAGTTGATGATGCCGAGGATCTCCTCGACCTGCTCCGGCTCCATGCCCTTGCGCACGAACACGGACTGGGCGGAGGGGTCGCTGCGGTGCATCACCGGGTCGGCGCCGCCGTTGCCGAAGGCCGGCATCAGGTCCAGGCGGAAGTCGGGGTTGTCGCCGAGCATCTGCATGTAGGCCTCGTGCCAGGCGCCGATGCCGTCCTGGTTGAAGAGGATCTGCCCGGAGTTGAGCAGCTCCTTGGAGTTGTCCCCCAGGGCGACGATGTCGGGGTGGACGAGCCCCGCGTCGAACACCCTGCGCATGTACTCGATGCTGGCCCTCCACTCCTCGGTCTCGAACATGTGGATGAGCTCGCCGCCCGCGTAGCGCCACTGCTTGGGCGCGCCGAAGACCTGGCGCATGGTGAGGTTGAAGTCGCCGAAGGCCCAGCGGTTGTTGTCCGGGTCGTTGACCTCCTCGCCGATCGCGAACAGGTCGTCGGGGCTGGTCGGGGCCTCCAGGCCGTACTCCTCCAGGAGGTCGCGCCGGTACAGGACCCAGTTGCCGAAGGGCTCGGCGGGCCAGGGCACCCCGTGCAGCTGCTGGTTGAAGACGTTCCAGCGCCAGGCGTCGCTGTCCAGGTTGGCCAGCAGGGGGTAGGCCTGCGCCGCGTCGCCGGCCAGGTGCGGCGTCAGGTCCTCGAACAGCTCGCCGACGGCCCGGTTGAACTGCGGGATCAGGTTGATGACCCAGTCGGGGATCATCGTGATGTCGGCGACGTCGCGCCCGGCGATCACCGCGTTCATCTTGTCGATGACCGAGTTGCCGTCCTGGAAGTTGAACTCCACCGTGGCGCCCAGGCGCCCGTTGACGTACTCGAAGAAGGAGTTGGCGCCCAGGCCGGGCGGGATCGGCCCCCACAGCGGGGTCATCGCGGTGTAGCTCCCGCCCCTGCCGGGGGCCTCGGCCACGGCCTGGACGAACTCCCGCGGGTAGGCGGTGAACCCGTCCGGGGCGCCGTGCTGTCCCGGGATGTCGGGGGTGACCCCCTGGAACGGGATGTGCGTGGGGATCAGGTCGTCCAGCGAGCTGGCGGAGGAGGCGGACCCTCCGCCGCTGGACGACTCCGAGCCGCAGCCGGCGAGCGTTCCGGCGGTGAGCGCCGCGGCGGTGGAGGCGCCCACCAGGCCGAGGAAGCGGCGTCGGCTGGGGGGCGGGCGCAGGGGGGTGGTGCGCATAGCGTCGTTCCTTCGGTTGAGCAGGCCGGGGAGCCCAGGGGGGTAGGAAACGAAGGGCCATTTTGCTATGAATTAGTTGGCCGTTTAGACAAACAAATTACTCCACTGTGATGTGGCACACAAGGTCTTCAGGTATCGAAGTCGAAGCGGTTCGATTTCGAAGGACAATACCCTCGCGCACGAGAGGCGAACACCCCCCATGACCCTCCAGCCGCACCTGCCGCCGTACCGGGACCCCGCCCTGCCGACCGAACGGCGCGTGGACGACCTGCTCGCCCGCCTCACTCCGGAGGAGCGGATCGGCCTGCTCCACCAGCACCAGGCGCCCGTCGAGCGCCTGGGTGTGGGCCCCTTCCGGACCGGGACCGAGGCGCTGCACGGACTGGCCTGGCTCGGACCGGCCACCGTCTACCCGCAGGCCGTCGGCCTGGCCAGCACCTGGGACCCCGGCCTGCTCCGCCTCGTCGGCCGGGCCGTCGGCGACGAGGTGCTCGCACGCAGGGGCGCGGGCGCGTCGCCCAACGTCTGGGCGCCCGTGGTCAACCCGCTGCGCGACCCCCGCTGGGGCCGCAACGAGGAGGGCTACTCCGAGGACGCGTGGCTGACCGGGCTCCTGGCCGCCGCCTACGCCCGGGGGCTGGCCGGTGACGGCGACACGCTGCGCCTCGCGCCCACCCTCAAGCACTTCCTCGCCTACAACAACGAGGAGGGCCGCTGCGAGACCTCCAGCGACCTGCCGCCGAGGGTCCTGCGCGAGTACGAGCTCCAGGCCTTCCTGCCCGCCCTGGCCGAGGGGGCGGCCGTGGCCGTCATGCCCTCCTACAACCTGGTCAACGGGCGGCCCGCGCACCTGAGCCCGCTGATCGGCGACGTGCTGCGCCCGGCCGCGCCCGACCGCCTGCTGGTGGTCAGCGACGCCTACGCGCCCGCCAACCTCGTGGAGACGCAGCACTTCCACCCCGACCTGCCCACGGCCTACGCGCACGCGATCCGGGCCGGTCTCGACAGCTTCACCCAGGACGACGACCGCACCGAGGCCACCCTCGGGCACGTGCGCGAGGCGCTGCGCCGGGGGCTGCTCACCGAGGCCGACATCGACCGCGCCGCGCGCAACGTGCTCTCGGTCCGGATCCGGCTGGGCGAGTTCGACCCCGTCATGGGCGGGATCGCCGGAGCGGGCGGGGACCTGCTGGCCGGGGACGGCCCGAACGGTGAGATCCGGGACGGGGGCGCGGGGGACACCGGGGTCGGTGGCGCCGTGGGGAAGAGCGGGGACGGGGACACAGGCGAGGCCGGGGGCGGCACCGGGGCTGCGGGGGCCGCTGGGCCCGCTGGGGCCTTCGACACCCCCGAGCACCGGGCGCTGGCCCGGGAGGCGGCCACCCGCTCGATCGTCCTGCTCCGCAACGAGGGCACGCTCCCGCTGCGCGACGTGCGCCGGGTCGCCGTCGTCGGCCAGCTCGGCGACACCGTGCTGGAGGACTGGTACAGCGGGACGCTGCCCTACGCCGTCACCGCGCGCGCCGGGATCGCCGAGCGGGTGGAGACGGTGTTCTGCGAGGGCGTGGACCGGATCCGGCTGCGTACGTCCGGACACGGGCTCGTCGTGGACCCCGGCGACGGGGGCCCTGCCCGGCTGGAGTCCCACGGCGCCTGCGGCGGCCATCGGGGCGCGGACGCGCGGACCGGGGAGGACGTGGTCGAGGGCGCGGACTTCGACCTCCTGGACTGGGGCGGCGGCGCCTGCGCCCTGCGTTCGGCGCGGACGGGGAGGTACCTCGACGCGGGGCCCGGAGACGTCCTGGCCTTCACCGCGCCGGGGCCCGGCACCTGGGAGGTCACCCAGACCTTCCGTCTGGAGGAGTACAAGGGCCTGCACACCCTCGTCCACGTGCGCAGCGGTCGCGGTGTCACCTCGGATCCGCACGACGGGACCCTGCGCCTGGCCGGAGCCGGGGAGGAGGACCTGTTCATCGTGGACGGGCTCGGCACGGGAGCCGAGGAGGCCGCGCGGGTGGCCTCCGCCGCCGACGTCGCGGTCGTCGTCCTGGGCGACCACCCCATGGTCAACGGGCGCGAGACCGAGGACCGGACCGACCTGGACCTGCCCGCCGCCCAGGAGCGGGTGCTGCGCGCCGTGCGCGCGGCCAACCCCGCCACGGTCCTGGTGCTCAGCAGCGGCTGCCCGTTCGGGATCACCTGGGCCGACGAGCACGTCCCGGCCGTCCTGTGGTCGGCGCACGGCGGTCAGGAGTACGGCCACGCGCTCGCGGACGTGCTCTTCGGCGACGCCGAGCCCTCCGGGCGGCTTCCGCAGACCTGGTACCGCTCCGCCGACGACCTGCCCGGGATGCTCGACTACGACATCGTCGGCGCGCGCGGCACCTACCTGTACTTCGAGGGCGAGCCGCTCTACCCCTTCGGGCACGGCCTCGGCTACACGTCGGTGGAGTACGCGGCCCCGGTGGTCCGGGTGGACGGCGGCCGGGTCACCGTCACCGTCATGGTCGCCAACACGGGCACGCGGCCCGCCGACGAGGTGGTGCAGGTCTACACCCGCCAGCTGGCCTCGCGGGTGCGGACCCCGCTGCGCGCGCTGCGCGGGTTCGCCCGGGTGCGCGTGGAGCCGGGCCGCGGCGCGCTCGCCACGGTCTCCTTCGACGTGGAACGGCTCGCGCTGTGGGACACCACCCGCGACCGCTTCGTGGTGGAGGACGCGCCGCGCCAGGTGCTGGTCGGGCGCTCGGCGACCGACATCCGCGCCACCGCGGCCCTGGACGTGCCGGGGGAGGCCATCCCGCCCCGCGACGCGCGCACGCCGTGGTCGGCCGCGGGCTACGACGACGCCCGGGGCACGTCCCTGTGCCCGCTCACCCCCGAGCGGGGCGACGCGGTGCGCTCCCGGGAGGGCGGCGCGTGGGCGGCCTTCCGCGACGTGGACCTCGGCGCCGGGGTCACCGGGTGCCGCCTCACGGTGAACGCCGAACACGCCTGCACGGTCCGCGTCCGCCTGGACGACCCCGAGGACGGGCCGACCGCCGCGGTGGCCGACGTCCCGGCGGGCAAGGACGGCTACGACTTCACCGAGGTCGGCGCGGCCTTCGACGACGCGGGGGGAGCCGGGGGGGTCCGTGACCTGTACCTGGTCTTCGACCGGCCGGGTACGGCGGTGGCCGACCTGGTCCTGACCGGCGGCGCCCCGGCACCGGAGGCGGACTGAGCCGCAGGGGGCCGGACACGGTCCGACCGGTACCGAGCCCGAGCCGGGGCAGACCCGGGAAGGGCGTGACCGACAGTGAGCCGGGGGCGGCTCGTCCGGACACCCGGACGGGCCGCCCCGGCCGCCCGGGTGTCCGGCGGCGGTCGCGACAGCCCGGTCCGGGGCCGCCGTGCGACTCCCGGGTCAGCGGGGCCCGGAGGGGCTCACCGGAACTGGGCCACCAGCTGGGCCAGGATGTTGTGCGGCAGGCTGCGGGGGAGCATCTGGTTGACGGTGCCGGAGACGTGGAGGCCGAGTTCCGGGACGTGGTAGAGCACGTTCCCGAAGGCCCCGGAGTGGCCGATCATCTCCGGGCACGGGGTGGACGGCGTCATCCAGCGCGGGAGTCTGAACCGCATGACCCCGATCCCGTAGTCGATGGGGACCAGGCGTGAGAACACCGGGTTCCAGCGCGCGGTCATCTCCGCCAGGTACCGCGCGGGGAACAGTTCGCCCCCGACGAAGGCGCGCAGGAGCCGCAGCTGGTCGGCCGAGGTGGAGACCACCGCTCCGTCGGGCGGGAACGAGGCGATCGTCCTCGGCACGCGCAGCCGGGCGCGGCCGTGCAGGAGCGTGGCGACCTCGTCGTAGCGGTCCAGCGTGTGCGGGGTGAACAGCCAGGTGTCGTGCAGCCCGAGCGGTTCGAGGATCCGGGCGCGCAGGGCCCGGTCGTAGCCGCCGGACGTGGCCACCTCGATGACGCGCCCGAGCAGCTGGTAGTTGGTGTCGCAGTAGTGCGCCCCGCCCGGGGTCGAGGGGGCGAACCGGCTCGGCATGGCCCTGGCCATGCCGAGGAAGTCCTCGAAGGTCCAGGCGGCGTCCTCGCGGAGCATGTCGCCCAGGAACGTGGTGCCGTCGGGGCGCTTCTGCTCGAAGTAGTCGGGGATCCCGGACGTCTGCGTCAGCAGTTCGCGCACCGTGATCACCGGGCCGTGGTCGCGGCCCCCGTACGTGTTCAGCCCGCGCATCGTGTCCGCGCCGAGCAGGTCCGCGACGGGTGTGTCGAGGGTCAGGGCCCCCTCGTCGCGCAGCTGCATGACCATCGCGACGGTGTACAGCTTGGTGATGCTGGCGACGAAGTACGGCCGCCCGGTGTCGCCGTGGCTCCAGGAGAACCCGGTGGACGGCTGCTCCACGGCGAGGCTCATCAGCGACACCCCCGGCTTGGCGGCGTAGCGCGCCGCGATCCTGTCGAGCCGGGCCGAGATCCGCTCACTCACGGGGCGTCCTCCTCCAGCAGCCGTTCGGTGGCGTCGAGCCAGTCCAGCTCCGCCCTGGCCAGGGTGATGCCGTAGGAGAGCGTGGCCAGGCGGAGCGCCTGCCCGAGCCCGGCGGCCTCCGCCGGGACGGCGATCGCCTCCAGCGCGGCCAGCTCCCCGCCCACCTCCCGCCTGCGGGTGTCCAGCAGTTCCCGGATGTCCTCCGTGCTCATCCTGTCCGCGAAGAACAGACGCGCCAGGAAGGGGTCCCGGGTCGGCGGGGTGCGCAGGGGGGAGGTGAGCCAGCGGTCCAGCTCGGCCAGCCCGGGGGCGGTCACGCTGTGCAGGTGCAGGTTGGGGCGCTCCTCCTGCACCACGGTGCGGCGGGAGGCCAGGCCCTCCTCCACCAGGCCGGTGAGCGTCCGGTAGATCTGCGACTGGTCCGCCGTCCAGAAGTGCCCGACGCTCTCGTCGATCACCTTCTTCAGGTCGTAGCCGCTCATCGGCTTGATGGACAGGAGTCCGAGGATGGCGTGTCGTAGGGACATGGGTAGAGGATAACGCCAATATATGTGTTGTCCACTATGAGAGAGCGCATGTAGCCGGGGGCCGGTGTGGCTTCGGATCCGGAACGCCGGAACGAGGGTGAACCCCCTGCTCAGGGCGGGGTGGACGCCGCCCCGCACGGCCCTCCGGTAGCTGTCCGGAAAGGTCAGCGGTGTGCCGCGAGGGGTTCCGACCTGCCCCTGGGCGGGGTCGGGCGGACGAGACGCGCCACGAACACGGAACCCCGGCGGCGGGGGCGGGTCCGGCGGCCCCTTACGGTCACGGCACTAGGCAGTGTTTTTTGGACCTCCGCTTCGCTTCGGTCCGTGTTCGGGCGCCCGGAGCACGGGAACCTTCGGTGTCTCCGGCGGGTTCGCTCGTTCCTCACGAACCCGCCTCCGCCACCTCCAGAACCCCGTGGGCGCCCGAACCACCCGCCCACAAGCTGAGACCGGTTCAAAAAACAGGCCCTAGGCGGTGTCTGCGGTGCTTCCGTCCGGCTGCGCCGCGCCCGTCGCCGGGAGTCCGGCGGGCTCGACAGCGGACTCCTCGCCGGAGGCGGGACCGGGAGCCTGGACCACGGGCCCGGGCAGGGGCAGCAGTCCCGCGTCGAGGGAGTGGATCATCGCGGTGGCCCCGCCCCGGGCCGCCGCGCTCAGCCCCAGCGACGACAGCTCCACCCGGCAGCCGCCCGCCTCCGGGGCGAACGCGCTCGCGGCCGCCTCCGCCCGGCAGTTCGGCAGCAGCCACGGGCCCAGGGGCACGAAGTAGCCGCCCAGCACCACCAGCCTCGGGTTGGTGACGTTGATCAGCACTGCCAGGCCCCGGCCCAGCCACGTGCCCGCCCGCTCCAGCGCGCCGACGGCGGTGCCGTCGCCCGCCTCGGCGCGTTCCACGGCCGTCCCCACCAGCTCGGCGACGTCGCTGCCCGACAGCGGGTGGTCCGGGAACCGGTCGGGGACGGCCCCGCGCAGGATGGCCCCGATCCCCGCCAGCGCCTCCAGGCAGCCGCGGCGCCCGCACGCGCACTCCGGGCCGTCCGGGGCCAGCGACAGGTGGCCCACCTCGCCCGCGAACCCGCTGGCGCCGCGCAGCAGCTCGCCCCCGGTCAGGATGCCCGCGCCGATCCCGACCTCGCCGGTCAGGTACGCGAGGTCGGCCGTCCCCGCGAACGACCCCACCCGGTACTCGGCCACCGCGCCCAGGTTCGCGTCGTTGTCCACCCGCACCGGGACGCCCTCCACCCCGGCCTCGCGCAGCAGCTCCGACAGCAGGTCGCGCAGCGGCACGTCGCGCCAGCCCAGGTTGGGCGCGTGCGTGACCGTCCCCGAGGGGGCGTCGATCAGCGCCGGGACCGCCACGCTCACCCCCACCACGGTGCGTCCGCGCAGCGCGGGGTCGGCCACCGTCGCGCCCAGGGTGCGCGCGATGTGCCGCGCGCACGCCTCCGCCCCGGCCGACCGGGCGTCGAAGGGGACGTGGCGGCTGACCAGTTCGCGCTGGAGCAGGTCCACGGCGACCACCGACAGGTAGTCCACGTTGACCTCCAGGCCGATCGCCGCGATCGAGGAGTCGTCCAGGTCCAGCAGCACCCCCGGGCGCCCCACCCGCTGCCGGGAGGAGCGCCCGGTCTCGCGGACCAGCCTGCGCGCCATGAGGTCGGCGACCAGGCTGGACACGGTGGTCTTGTTCAGCCCGGTGGCCGCGGCCACCGCCGCGCGCGAACAGGGGGCCAGCTCGCGGACCGTGCGCAGCACGACGCCCAGGTTGGTCTCCCGGACCGTCTGGAAGCTCACCGTTCCCGAACCGACCGACACCTGGTCCCCCTCGTCCCGTCCGACACGGCACACCGTGCCCGGATCGTACAGGCAGCCGGCGGCGTGAGCGGGGGCGCTGCCCCGGCAGGGCGCGGCCGCGGAGACGGACGCGGCGGAGGGGACGGGTGTGGCCGGACCGGAAAAGCCGTTGCGCCCGGCCGACCCCTCTGGTGGGATCCCGGGCATGGTGCCTCCCGACGTCTTCCGCGACCAGCCCGTCCTCACCGGGGAGAGGGTCCGCCTCGAACCGCTCGACGCCAGGACCGGTGAGCACTTCATCGAACCGGTACTGCGCATGGATCCCGAGGTGCGCCGCCTCACCGGCACCCACCGGGAGTTCACGAGGGAGGAACTGGTGCGCTGGGCCGCGACGCGGCCCGACCACCACGACCGCGCCGACTGGGTCGTCTTCGAGAGGGAGGGCGGCGCGGCCGTGGGCGAGTGCGCGCTGATCGACCTCGACCCGGACAACGCCAGCGTCGGCTACCGGATCGCGCTCAACAGCGTGTCCGTCACCGGGAGGGGCTACGGCACCGAGGCCACGGACCTGGTGCTGGAGTACGCCTTCACCACGGCCGGGCTGCACCGGGTCGCCCTGGAGGTGTTCGCCTTCAACACCCGCGCGCAGAGGTCCTACGCCCGGTCGGGGTTCGTCCGGGAGGGCGTCTGGCGCGAGTCCCTGCGCTGGGACGGCGAGTGGCACGACGCGGTGCTGATGTCGGTCCTGGCCGAGGAGTACGCCGAACTCCGCGCCGCCCGGGGGAAGGGCTGAGGCGCGTTCCGCGGGCGCCGCCCGCCGCGCAGCGGGGCGGGTACCCGCGGAACGCGTCCCGGGGCTACCCTCGGGCCCATGCCCGTTCCTGACTTCCTCCTCGCCCTCCGCAGCCACGTCGGCCACGGCCTCCTGCCCCTCGTCGGGGTGACGGCGGTGGTGGTCAACGAGGAGGGCGAGGTCCTCCTGCACCGGCGCGCGGACGACGGCCGCTGGGCCACGCCCGGCGGCATCCTGGAACCGGAGGAGGAGCCCGCCCGGGCGGTGGTCCGCGAGGTGCGCGAGGAGACCGGGGTGGAGGTCGAGGTGGAGCGGCTCACCAGCGTGCTCGCCCAGGAGCCCTTCACCTACCCCAACGGCGACCGCGTGCAGATCCTCGACCTGGCCTTCCGCTGCCGCCCCGTGGGCGGGGCGCCCGACGCCAGCGGCGACGAGAGCCTGGACGTGCGCTGGTTCCCGCCCGGGGCGCTGCCGGACATGCCCCAGCGCATCCTGGACCGGATCGGCCACGCCCACGAGGACCGCCCGGGGCCGTTCTACGTCACCTGAGCCCCGGCGCCCCGGACTCCGGCCCGCACGGGCGTCCCGGACCCCGGCCCCGGACCGAGCCAGGTGCCGCCACCGGGCAGGCCGTGAGCGGTCCGGCCCGGAGTCCCGCTCCCGAGCCCGCACCCGCCCCCGGCGACGGGCCCGGGCCCGAGCCCGGTGCCGGACGGGGCTCGACGCCGACCCCCACGTCATCACGCCGAGGCCCGACGACTCCGAGACCGGAGGACTCTTCGGGCTCCGCTTCCGAGCCGCCCCGGCCACGCGGGCGACCGCCCCTGCGCGGCCCGGGGCCGCCCCGCTTCGCGGTGACCCCGGTCAGGGCTGTCCGGCGGGCAGGGAGAGCAGCCCGTCCACCGTCCGGGCCAGGTCGCGGTCCGAGACGTCCGGCGGGGCGAAGACCGACGGGAAGCGCCCCTCCAGGTGGGAGGACCAGCCGGTCACCAGCCCCGCGTTCCGCGCCCCGGCGACGTCCCATCCGTGCGCGGTGACCAGGGCCAGCCGCTCCGGGGCGGTCCCCAGCGACCGCGCGGCGGCCCGGTAGGCGCCCGGCGCGGGCCGCCACTCCCCGGCGGGGCGGGCGTCCAGCACGCCCTCCACCAGGTCGGGCAGACCGGCGCGCTCCAGCAGCCTCCGGGCCAGCGCGTCGTCGTGGTCGCCCAGGACCGCGACGGGCACCCCGGCCCCGCGCGCGGCGCGCAGCGCGGCGGCCGCCTCGGGGCGGGGGTCGAGTTCGGCCAGCCCCTCGACGATGGCGTCCTCCGCGGAGGGGGCGATCTGGTGGCCGGTGATGTCGCGCAGCGCTCCCCGGACCACGTCCTCGAAGGAGCGGTCGGCGCCGTCGCCGCCCACCAGGGCCAGGGCGAACGAGTCGCGCAGCAGATGGTCCGACCAGCGGGTCATGAGCACCCGGGGGATTCCGGCCTCCCGGAACCGCCACTCCAGGGGCGCGAGGGGGAAGAGGGTGTCGAGGACGTCGAGGACGAGGGCGGCCGGGCGGAGCGGTCGCCCGGCGGGGCGTTCGGACATGGGAGCGGCTCCAGGGAGGGGGTCGGGAACGGCCACCCCGTTCCTACCCGGGCGCGGGGCCCTTCGCGCCTCCCGGACACCCGGTCGCCGCCCTCACGCCTCGCGGACACCCGGTCGCCGCCCCCGCGCCCACCGTCCCGCGACCGCTACCCGGCGCGCCCCCTCCCGCCTCCGCCGCACGGCACCCCGGAACCACTCCCGTTCCCGGGGCCGCCGCACGGCTCAGAGCGCGTCCAGGCGGGGGATCTGCTCCACCGCCCACGGGCTCAGCAGCCACGGTGTCCGCTCGGCCACCGCCACCAGGTCCGCCCACTCCGCCCACGCGTACTCGGCCACCTCCGACGGGTCGGGGTCCGGGCCCTCCTCCGCGCGCGCCCAGAAGACGGGGCAGAACTCGTTCTCCACGATCCCCTCGGCCGACACCGCCCGGTACCGGAAGTCGGGCAGCGCGGGACGCACCCCGCTGACGCGCATCCCCAGCTCCTGGCCGACCCGGCGGCGCACGGCCGCGTCGAGGTCCTCGTCCGGGCCGGGGTGGCCGCAGCAGCTGTTCGTCCACACCCCCGGCCAGGTGGTCTTGCCCAGGGCCCGGCGGGTGATCAGCACCCGCCCGTCCGCGTCCAGGACGTAGCAGGAGAACGCCAGGTGCAGCGGTGTCTCCCGGGTGTGCACGGTGGCCTTGTCGGCGACGCCCACGCGCTGGTGCTCCTCGTCGAGCAGAACCACGAGTTCGCGCTCGGCCCCGCCCTCCGCGCCCGCGGCGGCCCTGTGCTGGGTCACGGCTCCTACCCCCCGCTTCCGGGACCGCCGCGCTCCGCCCGGTCGGCCCTCGTTCCTGGGTCACACGCGTACGGTCCGTACTCCCCACGCGGCGACGTTCTCCCCTCCCATACTCACCCGTCACTCCCACCCGACGCGCACCGGCTCCACCGGACCGTGCTCCGCGCGGTCCCGGGGTGCGCATACAGTTCCTGATGGCCCCGAGTCGGGAGCCACCGGACACAGGGAACGGAAGGCCGGCCGCGACGACCGCGGCGCGGCGGTGGAGCGGTGACAGAGACGATGACGGACACGGGTACCCGGACGCTGCCGGAGGAGCTGGAGCACCCGGCGGAGCGGATCGACCCCGACCGGTTGGCCGCGTGCCTGGACGTGATCGCCCGCGCCGGTGAGCTGCCCAGCGACCACCCGGACTCGGTCGCCCTCCAGCGCGCGACCGCCCGCCTGTTCAAGAACGTCAAGGAGCGGCGCCGCAAGGAGCGCCAGGCCGCCCGCCAGGCCCACGACAGGGCCGTGTTCGCGGCCACCGCCACCGCGGCGCCGGACCGGATCGATGACGAGACCAACGGCCGCGCCCTCAGCAGCGGCAGCGGCGGCGCCCTCGCGGGCGTGCTGAGCAGGCCCCGGCCCTGCTACATCTGCAAGGAGAGGTACCGGGAGGTCGACTCCTTCTACCACCAGCTGTGCCCCGCGTGCGCGGCGTTCAACAGGGAGCGCCGCAACGCCCGCACCGACCTGACCGGGCGCCGGGCCCTGCTCACCGGAGGCCGGGCCAAGATCGGCATGTACATCGCGCTCCGGCTGCTCAGGGACGGCGCGCACACCACCGTCACCACGCGCTTCCCCAACGACGCGGTGCGCCGGTTCGCCGCGATGCCCGACAGCGGCGAGTGGCTGCACCGGCTGCGGGTGGTGGGCGTCGACCTGCGCGACCCCGCCCAGGTGCTGCGGCTGGCCGACGCGGTGGCCGAACAGGGGCCGCTGGACGTCCTCATCAACAACGCGGCCCAGACGGTGCGCCGTTCGCCCGGCTCCTACGGGCCGCTGGTCGAGGCCGAGGCCGAACCGCTCACGGGCGAGGGCCTGCCCGAGCCGCTGGTGCTGGGCGGCGTGCGCCCGCGAGCCCTGGAGGACCGCACCGGCCCTGAGCGGGACGCCCCGGCGACCCACGCGCTCACCCCGGCCATGCTCACCTCCCTGGCGCTGACCACGGGCTCCGCGTCGATGGAACGGGTGCGCACCGGGACGGCGATCGACGCCGGAGGGCTGGTGCCCGACCTGGCCCCGGTGAACAGCTGGACGCGGCGGATCGGCGAGGTCGACCCCGTCGAGATGCTGGAGGTGCAGCTGTGCAACGTGAGCGCGCCGTTCCTGCTGGTGGACCGGTTGCGCCCGGCCCTGGCCGCGTCCCCGGCGCGCCGCACCTACATCGTCAACGTGTCGGCGATGGAGGGGGTGTTCGGCCGAGGCTACAAGGGGCCGGGGCACCCCCACACCAACATGGCCAAGGCCGCGCTCAACATGCTCACCCGCACCAGCGCCCAGGAGATGCTGGAGTCCGACGGCATCCTGATGACCAGCGTGGACACCGGGTGGATCACGGACGAGCGCCCGCACCCGGAGAAGGAGCGGCTGGCCGAGGCCGGGTTCCACGCGCCCCTGGACCTGGAGGACGGGGCCGCGCGCGTGTACGACCCCATCGTGCGGGGCGAGCTGGGCGAGGACCTGCACGGGTGCTTCCTGAAGGACTACGCCCCCGCCAACTGGTAGAGGGCAGGCGGAGACCGGGCGCCCCCATGGACCCCCCGTATTCCAGGAAACCGCATCGGGCCCGGCGGCGGTAGAGGCGGCGGGAGGCTGTGGACGACCGCCGCCCGGGGGCGCCTGAGGGCGTCCCGGGCCCCGGAAGCGGTGCGGCGCGCAGGGGGTCGCGTTCCGCCGCCAGAGGGTTCCGCTCCCGCCGCCGCGCCACCTCGGGGCGCACCGGCTCCGCCCCGAGGAGGCTCCGCCTACTCCGCGTGCCCGTTGCGGTAGGCCCAGGCCGCCACCTCCACGCGGTTGCGCGCCCCGAGCTTGGCCTGCACGCTCGCCAGGTGCGTCTTGACCGTGCTCACGGTCACGAACAGCTCCCCGGCCACCTCGGTGTTGGTCAGCCCCCGCGCCACCGCGCGCACGATGTCCAACTCCCGCACGGTCAGCCCGCCGTCCCCCGGCGCGGACCGGGGCGCCGCCGCGAAGTGCCGCAGCAGCCGCACGGTGACCCTCGGGGAGACCAGGGCGTCGCCCCTGGCGGCGGCCCGCACCGCCTCCACCAGCAGGGCCGGTCCGGCGTCCTTGAGCAGGAACCCGACCGCCCCTCCGGTGATCGCCGCGTGCACGTACTCGTCCAGGTCGAACGTGGTCACCACGACCACCCGGAGCGGGTCGGCCACCCCCGGACCGGCCAACCGGCGGGTGGCCTCCAGGCCGTCCACTCCCGGCATGCGGATGTCCATGAGCACCACGTCCGGGCGCAGCTCCCGCGCCAGCCGGACCGCCTCCAGGCCGTCACCGGCCTCGCCCACCACCTCGACGCCGTCCTCGGCCGCCAGCATGTACCGGAACCCGGTCCGCACCATGGCCTGGTCGTCCGCCAGCAGCACCCGGATCGGCGCCTCGCCGCCGCCGGGCACCGCCCGCTCCCCTTCGGTCCCCGCCGTCACCCCTGCTCCCCTCCGGTCTCCCGGGACTCCCCGCGTCACCCTCACCCCTGCTCCCCGACAGTCGAACGTCGCGTGCCCTCGCCCGCCCGGTCCAGCGGCAGCCGCGCCGCCACCTCCCAGCCCCGGCCCCGGTCACGCGGACCCGCGGAGAACACGCCGCCGAGCAGGCGCACCCGTTCCGCCATGCCGACCAGGCCGAACCCGCCCCCGGTCGGCCCCGCGGCCCCCTGGCCGTCGTCGCTCACCCGGACCTCGGCCTCCTCCGCTCCGGCCTCCACCGTCACCTCCACCCGGGTGGCGCCCCGGGCGTGCCGCAGCGCGTTGGTGACCGATTCCTGGGCGATCCGCAGCACCGCCGTTCCGGCGGTCGGCGGCAGGGCCTCCACGGATCCCCGGCACCGTACCGCCACCTCCGGGCGGCTCCCGGCCGCCGGTGTCGCCAGCCGGTCCAGTCCCGCGGCGGTGTCCGGGGCCAGCGGCACGTCACCCGGTTCCCGCAGCCGCGAGACCATCCCGCGCATGGACTCCAGGGCGCGCGCCCCGGCCGCCTCGATCTCGGGCAGCGCGTTCCGCACCGCGCCGGGGTCGCGGTCGGCGATGTGGCGCAGCGCCTGCGCCTGGACGACGATGCCGGTCACCTCGTGCGCCACGACATCGTGCAGGTCGCGGGCGATCGCCAGTCGCTCCTGGGACCGGGCGTGCTCCACGTGGGAGCGCCGCTGGGCCTCCCGCCACCGCAGGTACAGCCCCGGGGCCAGTCCCACGGCCACGAACGTCAGCGACGTGTTGGCCAGGCTCGCGTAGTAGGGGACGGGCTCCCGCAGGTAGTCCGAGAGGGTGGCCGCGAAGGCGCACAGGGACACCGCGCCGATCTGCCAGGGGCGGCACCGCAGCCCGGCCAGCGCGAGCAGCACCAGCAGCCCGCTGACCTCCGAGCCCGTCAGGGCGTATCCGAACGCCTCCCCCATGGGCAGCGGCCACAGCACCGCGGAGGCCGCCAGCACCGAGGCCGCGGCCGCCGCACCGGACACCGCGGTCGCCACCGGTCCCGAGGACGGGCGCAGGACGGACAGCGCGATCACGCAGACCACCCCGCCGGAGACCACCGGCACGTAGTCCATGGCCGAGTGCGGGGGCCCCATCCAACCCGGGAGGGAGAAGTCGCCGTGGACGCGCAGCAGGTCCAGTGCCCACACCACCGCGAGCACGCACGCCACGGCCCACGGCGCGAGCCGGGACAGCGCACCGCTGGTCCGGCCGCCGCCGAGCGCCGCGAACACCCTGTTCATGACCATGGCGACCAGCGTAGGCCGCGCGGACGCGGCGGGCCTCGGCCGAAGGTACGAGGCGGGCGGGTCCGGTCGTCGGCCGTTCGGTCGATGTGCGCGCACGGGCCCGCAGGCGAGGCTGGGAGCCGTTCGACGTCGGAGGGGGAGAGGGCACCGCATGAGCGAGGCGGGGTACGACACGACAGGGGCACGACGGCACGGGGACGGGACGCACCACCCGGCCGGAGCCCGGGGGCAGTACACGGCCGGGACACGGCACGGGGGCGGGGCGCTCCACACGGCCGGGAGCGGGGAGCCGCACACGGCGGGGACGCGGCGCACGACCGCGTCCGACGGCGCCGGCCCCGGCCTCGCGCCCCCCGCGCGGCGGGTGGCCTTCCTGGACGTCGCCCGGGCGCTCGCGATGATCGGCGTGGTCATGATGAACGCGTCCTCGGTGGTCTATCCCGTCGAGATGTCGGGCCAACGGGCCCCGGGCCCGCTGAGCGAACTCGTGGACGGCGGGCTCACCCTGCTCATGTCGGGCAGGGCCAGGACGATGCTCATGATCCTGCTGGGCGCGGGCGTGGTCCTGGCGTGGCGGGCCGCCTCCCGGCGCGGCGGACGGCCCGCGGCGGTGATGCTGCGCCGCTACGCCGTGCTGGGGCTGCTGTTCGGGCTTCCGCACCTGGCGGTCTTCGACGGGGACATCCTCACCCAGTACTCGGTCGCGGCGCTGCTGCTGACCCCGCTGGTGCCGCTGCTGCTCGGCGGGTCCCGCCGCAGACCGCTGGTCGCGGCGGCCGTGCTGTTCGCCGCCGTACCGGTGTCGGACCTGCTGCTCTCGCCGTTCCTCGGGGACCACACCTGGGGGGCCTCGGCGATGCTGGTTCCGCAGACCCTCGGGTTCTTCTGCGTCGGCGTGTGGCTGGCCCGCCGCCCGGAGCTCACCGCCGAGCCCGGAACCGGCACGGAGGGGACCTCCCGCCTGCCGCTGCGCATGCTCGTGTTCGGCGCGGTGGCCCAGGGCCTGAGCGTGGTCCTCATGCTCGTCGGCAGCGTCGTGTTCCCGACCGAGTTCGGCGCCGACGGCGCGCCGGTGCGGTCCGTGGGCGAGACCGTGGTCGTCCTCCTGGGGAACACCTTGCTGAACCTGGGCGGAGCCCTGCTCTACCTGGGACTGGTGTGGTGGCTGGTTCTCAGGGGGCGGGGAGCGGCGCGCGTGCTGGGAACCCTGGCCCCGCTCGGGCGGATGACCCTCACGGTGTACCTGGGCAGCACGGCGGTGTTCCTGGCGGTCATGGGCCCGTTCGAGGGGACGGTTCCCCAGTTGGCCCAGTACGCCCTGGCCGCCGCCTACTTCGTCGCGACCGCCGTCCTCGCCCACCTGTGGGCGCGCCGGTTCCGGCTCGGCCCGCTGGAGTGGGTGTGGCGGAGCCTGACCCACCTGCGCCCGGTGCCCCTGCGCGCCGAGCGCTCCGGTCGGCGGTCCGGCCTCCCGGCCGCCGGCGGGGACCCGGCCTGACACCGGGACCCGACCGCTTCCGGGGGTGGCGCCGTCCGCCCCCCGCCGGGACCGCCAGGAGCCCTCAGCCCCCGGCGACCGAGGGCAGCACGCGCACGTCCGCGCCGTCGCGGACCGGCGCCGCCAGCCCGCCGACCCCGCGGCACTCGTCCTCGTCCACGAACACGTTGACGTAGCGGCGCAGCCGCCCCTGCTCGTCGCGGATCCGCCGGTCCAGCCCCGGATACCGGGCGGTGAGCGCGTCCAGCACCCCGCCCAGCGCGGTCCCGTCCTCGACCTCCACCGGGACGTGGGCCGCGCCGTCGGCGTCGGCCCTCAGCAGACCCGGCAGGTGTACCGTCACCCGCATCTCACACCTCCGCGGCGCGTACGCACAGGACGTCGGGCAGGTGCTGGACCACCGGGTGCCAGCCGTCGCCGTCGTCGGTGGCGGCGTAGACGTCGCCCGACCGGGTGCCGAAGTAGAACCCGGGCACGTCCGCCCCGTCGGTGCAGGCGCCGTCGCGCAGCACGATCCCGAAGTAGGGCTCCCGCGGCAGGCCCCGCGTGAACGGCCGCCAGCTGCCGCCCCCGTCGTCGGTCCGGTACACGCCCAGCCGGTGGTCGGGCGGCAGGTGCACCTCCTGGCTGACCACGGGGAAGTTGAGCGCGGTCTCCGGCCGGTGCGGGTGGGCGACCACCGCGAACCCGAAGTCGGTGGGCAGGCCGGTCTCCACGGCCGTCCACCCCCTCCCCGCGGGGTCCGAGCTGCGGTACACCCCGTGGTGGTTCTGCGCGTAGAGCACGCCGTCCGGCCCGGCGGCCACCTTGTGCACGCACTGGCCGTACTCGGGCTCCTCCTCGGGCAGGAACACCGCCGAGATCCCCCGGTTGGCCGGAGCCCAACTGGCACCGTCGTCGCGGGTCTGGTAGACACCACCGGTGGACATGGCCACCGTCACGGCTCCGGGCACGCGCGCGCCCGCGCCGAGGATCCCGGGCAGGATCGTGTGGACCGCGCCGCCGCCCGCCCCGGGGAACCAGTCGGCGCGGTGCGGGTGGTCCCACAGGGCGCGGACGAGTTCGAAGCACAGCCCGCCGTCGGAGGACCGGAACAGGGCGTGCGGCTCCACCCCCGCGTACACGGTGTCGGCGTCGTCGCCGAAGGCGAACTGCCAGGCCCGGACGAGGGAGGCGTCGGTGTCCTCGGGGAAGGCGATGGGCGCGGACCCGGGCTCGTGCCAGGTGGCGCCCCCGTCGTCGCTGTACCAGACGCTCGGACCGAAGTGCGAGCTCTCCGCTCCGGCGAGGATGCGGCCGCTGTGCGGGTTGACGCCGACCGCGTACACCGCGCTCATGCTGGCGTAGTCCGCGGAGTCGAGCCGGTGCGGGCCGCTCACCTCCCACGCGCGCCGATCCTCGCTGCGGGCGGTGAAGAGCCCCTTGCGTGTGCCGATGACCAGGAGATATGCCATGACCAGCTCCAGAATGGGATCGAGGTCTCCACTGTGGCACAGGCCACTGACAATCGGCGGTCGCGCGCCCCGGCGGGCCGCGTTCCCCGGCCGGGAAACTGTAAGGAGACCGAACGTTTTCCTGGAAGATGTTCAATGGGGACTGATCCGGAATGGCTCCCGCTCCGGCCGCGCGGAAGGCGAAATCCGCTGAGAGGCGAACCGCTTTCCGGGTAGATGTTCCGCACGGTCCGGAAGGCGGTTGTCAGACGAACCCCGCTCTGCAATAAAATTCCGGGCCAACCAGTGCGCCCGCGTGGGTTTCGGACTGTGCCCACCGGATGCGTTCCCGCTACAACAGGACAGACGACTTCCCGCTCCCCGGTCTCGCGGTGCGTTTCAGGACTACCGTCCCAATGGTCCCGCGTACCAAAGAGAACCGGATCCCCACTCGATAGGGTCGCCTCATGCACCACCCCCCCGACACGCTCCACGCCCGCAAACGGCGTAAGGCCCGGGCCATGATCGTGTCAGCAGCCTTCCAGCTCTTCGCGGAGCACGGATTCGACAACGTCACGGTCGCCGCGATCGCCGAACGCGCGGAAGTCGGCCGGACCACCTTCTTCAGGTACTTCGGCGACAAACAACAGGTGCTGTTCGCCGACGACGGGGCGGAGGCCGACCGCATGTGCGCCTACGTGCTGGAGAAGGCTCCCCGGCCGCTGGGCGAGGACCTCGGCGCCGCCGTCGAGCTGCTCAGGGAGGCCGACGCCGCCGTCAGGCCGCACACCGCGCTCTCCCCGGCCCACTCCGCCGTCCTGGCGCGCCTGCTCCGGGAGAGCGGTGAGCTGCGCTCGCGCTACCTGCTCACCCGCCAGCAGCGCGCCCACCGGTTCGCCGGTGCCCTGGTGGAGGCGGGTGCGGCCGAGAACGTCGCCGTGCTCGCCGCCCACACCGCCATGGCCTGCGAGCTGACCGCCATGCGGCTGGCGGAGAACCCGGAGGCCTTCCCCGCCCGCCTCGACGAGGCGCACGTCCTCCTCCACGCCATCGGCAGACCGGCGGCCCCCTGACCCGGGCCCCCACCCCACACCGACCCGGGGCGCACCGATACCGGTACCGGCCGCCCCGGGCCGCGTCGCGCGGCCGGCGCGCCCGCGGCGCCCCGGCACGTGCGCGGCGTCAGGGCGTGCGCCGGGCCGCGTCGAGGGCCGCCTCCACGCCCTCGTCGTAGCGCAGCGCGGCGGTGATCAGGCCGTGGCGCACCTCGAACAGGGTCGCGGTGCGCACCGGGGCCGCCTCGGGCCCCGAGTCGGCGCGGCCGGGCCAGGCGGCGTCCTGCTCCACCACGACGCGGTGCTCGTCCACGGTGTGCCAGCCGACCGGTTCGATGCGGATGCCCGAGTCGCGGACCCAGTCCAGGAAGGCGTCCACGCCCTGCGCGGCGCCCTGGGGGCCGCCGACCCTGATGTCGGGGTCGGCGACCGCCTTCGCCGCCATCAGGTCCCGTGCGCTCACCGCCGCGTGCCAGTCCCTGACCGGCGCCCAGCGCGCGTCGTCGGTGTCCGCGCTCATGTGCATCGCCCTCTCTGCGTCGGGTGTCCGTTCCTTCGGCCCGCGTGTTCCCGCGGGCTCCCCAACCCGCTACCCGCAACCGGGCGGTCGTGATCTTCCCCCTCCGGGAACAGGGGTGCGCGCGGGTCGCGGAGGAAGCCCCCCCGGGTCTTCGGGGCGGTGCGCTTTTCCCTCCGGAGGGAAACGGAGTTCCCGTGGGAAAAGGCGGCGAGGGCGTTTTCCCGATTTCCGGTCTGATGGTTTCCCCGGTGTCCGGATAGGCCGGGAACGCCGTTCGGAAGCCGTTCTCCGCGGGCGCCGTCGCGGGAGGGCGCGCGCCGCTCCGGCGCCGCCGCGCACGGGCGGCCGGGCCGCGGGTGCCGACGGGGGAGGGCGCGGCCCGGACCTGGTGTTCCGCGTGTCCGGGGCGCCCCCGGAGAGGGCGTGAGAAGTGGTTTCCCCTGGGTCCCCCGCTGGCGATCTTTCCCCGGCGCGGAATCGGGGACGACGAGGACGCGCGGGAAAGCGCATCGGAACAAGCGCGGGAAACAGAGGGAAAACGCCTCGGAACACGCGGCGGAGAAAACCCGCGACGCATTCCCGCGCCGGAATCCCTCTCCGAAACCCCCTGTGGAGAGGCGCGCGGGGAGCCCCTCCCCGTCCTCCCCGCGCCTCCCCGGCCGCCCGGCCCGGGCGGGCCCGCCGATCGGGACCCGGCCCTCCCGAGGCGGCCCCGCTCCGTCCCCGGCGGCTCCCCGCGGCCGGGGTCAGTGCACGACGGCGGCCCGGTACGGCTCGGCCCTGAGCAGGGTGACCCCGATGACCGCGCCCCGGGGCGCGGTGAACGTGCGCCGCTCGCCCTGGCGGGCGCCCACCAGCGCCGCGCCCAGCGGGGACTCGGGGGAGTACACCGTCATCCGGTCCGCCACGGACGCGTCCCGGACGCCGAGGAGGAACACCTCGTCCTCGTCCTCGCCGTCGTAGCGGATGGTGAGCACCTTGCCGGGAGCGGCGATCCCGTCGTCGGGCGCGGCCTCGTCCACGACGGCCTCGCTGAGCAGCCGCTCGATGGTGTGCACGCGCGCCTGCCGCACGGCGGGGTCGTGAATGTAGCGGGGCGCGGGGAGTACGTCCCCCGCGCCCCGGTCCGCCCCGGTGCCGGGGTCGTCGTCGGGGAGCGCGCGCAGCGTCCGGAGCTCCTCCCGGAGCCGCTCGTAGGCCTCCCGGGTCATCCATCGGTCGGTGGTCCTGGCCATGAACGTTCCTTGTCTTCAGGGCCCGCGCCGCGGACCGGGTCCGCGGACGGGGCGAGCACAGCGGTGGCCGACACGGGGGCCCTCGCCTACCACGAGTGTGTCCACGGGGGCGGGGTCGGGCGTTATCCTCGGGCGACAATCAGGTGAGGCCCCTTTGTGGCCGCGGAACAACTCCGCCGCCGGGGAAAGGAGCGGGCGTGATCCACCTCGACCGTCTCGTCAACGTCCTGGGCGGCTACGGCGCCCGGCTCGTCGGCCCCGAGCCGCTGCGCCGCAGGGAGCTGCGCAGCGTCGCCATGCACGACCCCACCGACGACGTGCCGCAGCTGGGCGACGCCTTCCTCGCGGTCGGCGTGGACTCGGCCGCCGAGGCGGTGCGCCTGGCCGAACAGGCCCGCGCGACCGTCGTCATCATCCGGTCCGCGACCGAACCCGGCGACGACGTGCGCGCACGTCTGGGCGAGGGCGGCCCCGCCCTCCTGGTCGTGGAGCCCGCCGTGTCGTGGAGCCAGGTCTCCGGGGTCGTCTACGGGCTGGTCCTGGAGGGGCGCGAGACCGAGGCCGGGCGCGGCCCCAGCGACCTGTTCACCCTGGCCGACACCGTCGCCGCCGAGGTCGGCGGACCCGTCACCATCGAGGACCGCGCCTCGCGCGTGGTGGCCTACTCGGCCTCCCAGGGCGGTACCGACCGGGTGCGGCGCGACACCCTCGTCGACCGGCGGGTCCCCGAGCGGGTCCGCGAACGCCTCGACGCCGACGGGGTGCTCACCCGGCTGGCCGCCGCGACCGGCCCCCGGTTCGTGCCGGGGATACCCGAACTCGGCATGGGCGGACGCACCGCCGCGCCGATCCGGGTGGGCCGCGAACTCCTGGGCACGCTGTGGGTGGCGTGCGACGCCCCGCTGGACGCGGAGCGCTCCCGGGCGCTGAGCGAGGGGGCGCACACGGTCGGGCTGCACATGCTGCGCGCCAGGGTCAGCAGCGACCTGGAACGGCAGGTGGAGTCGGAGTCGGTGATCGACCTGCTGGAGGGCTCGGCCGACCCTGCGCAGACCGCCGGGCGGATCGGCCTGCTCGGGGCGGGGCTGCGGGTGATCGCCTTCCAGGCACGCGCCCGCACCGAGCCCGAGGCCGCGATCCTGCACCTGTTCGAGCAGGTCACTACCGGTTTCGGCTGGTCGCGTCCGGGACGCAGCACCCTGCTCGGAACCACCGTGTACACCGTGCTGCCGTGCGGGGACGACCCCGCTCCGGCGGTGGAGTGGGTGCGCTCGACGCTGCGCGGCCTGCCCGACCGGCTGGGCGTGGTGGCCGGGGTGGGCGGCGCCGCCGACGCCGCGGGCCTGCCCGCCAGCAGGCAGGAGGCGGACGAGTGCCTGACGCTGCACGGACAGGCGCCCGAGGGCGCCGACGCGGTCGTCTACGACGACGCCTGGGACTCCGTGCTGCTGCGCCGCCTGCGCCTGGTGGCCGAGGCCGGGCGCATGCCCGTCCGCAACCCGGTGGCGGACCTGGTCCGGTACGACGCCGAGCACGGCACCGACCACGCGCGCACGCTCCGCGCCTGGCTGTACGTGCACGGGGATTTGGGACGGGCGGCGGAGCTGCTGGGCCTGCACCCCAACACGGTGCGGTACCGGCTGCGCCGGATGGGCCGGGTCGCGGACCTGCCGCTGCACGACCCGCGGGCCCGGGTGGCGATGACGGTCGCGCTCGCCGCGCTCGTGGCGGACCCGCCCGGCGAGGAGGGGCCGCACCCGCTCTGAACCGACACCCGTGTCCGCCTGCTTCCGCGTGCCGCGCGGACCGGCGGCGCACCCGCTCCGGGCGGGCGGCCGGGTGTGTTCCGGCGCACTCTCCCGAGTTCGGGCAATGCCCGGGTGCGCGGGTCCGCGGATCGCTACCGTTTGCGCATGAGCACACTGATCAAGGACCTGACAGCGTTGTTGGGGACCGCGGCGGCGACCACCCGGTGGGACGGGCGAGTGGAGGAGGCGCTGGCCCAGCCCCTGGTGGAGGCGGGCCTGGCCCGCAGGACCCCGGCCGGGACCTACCTGACCCCCGCCGGGCGCGACGCCCTCCCCGACGGCGCCACCGCGCGCGAGCTGCGCCCGCGCTTCGACTGGGGCAGCGACCCCTATCCGGCCGCGCCCCCGGCCGCGCCGACCGTGGAGGACGTGCGGGCCTACCCCGCCTACTGGCTCTGCGGCCCGGGCAGGGAGCGCGTCCGCGAGGAGTGCTGAGGCGGGCACCGAGGGGGACCCGTCCGTCCGGGACGGGTCCGCGCGTCACGCGTGACAGGCGGTGCGTCACGCGGAGCAGGCGGTGCCTTTCCGCCCGGGACGGGTCCGCGCGTCACGTGGGACAGGCGGCGCCCTTTCCTCGAAGGCCCCCCCAACACGGATCGGGCCCGCGCGCGGGGCGGGGCGACCACGGAGGCGGTCGGCCCCGGCTCACGCGGCACCGGGACCGCGCGCAGGGGACGGGGAGCGGCCGGTTCGCCCCGGCCCCTTGTCAGAAGGGGCGGGCGCGGATTCAATCGGGGTGTCGGGCGGTCCGTCGGCACGGTCCGCCGTCGCCTCGGCGGAGGGAAGCGCGCATGCCGGGACCGTGGAACGCGTGGCCGTGGGAGGCCGACCCCGAGGCCGTGCGCCGGGACGTGGCGGTCGCGCACGCGCGCTTCACCGACTCCGGCCGGGTCAGCGGCCCGGTCCGCCCCGTCGTCGGCGCCTCCTGGAGGCGCAGCGCCCAGCACGGCGTGGACCCCGACACCGCCCTGCCCCGGATCGAGCTCACCGGCCCCGACCTGCGCGCCCACCGCGACGCGCACCCGCTGGCCGCCGTCATGCCGCTGCTGCGGCACCTGCTCGTCGACACCGCGCCCGGCCCCCAGATCCTCGCGGTGGGCGACGCCTCGGGCCGCCTGCTGTGGGTGGAGGGCGACCACCGGCTCCGAGGCCGCGCCGAGGACATGTGCTTCGTCGAGGGCGCCAACTGGCACGAGCACGCGGTCGGCACCAACGCGCCCGGAGTCGCCCTCGCCCTCGACCACGAGGTCCAGGTGTTCGCCAGCGAGCACTTCGCCCGGGGCGTGCAGCACTGGAGCTGCTCCGCGGCGCCCCTGCACGACCCCGGTACCGGCGCCCTCCTGGGCGTCCTCGACCTCACCGGGGACAGCCACCTCGCCTCGCCGCAGGCCCTGGCCCTGGTCCGCGCCGCCGCCACCGCGGCGGAGGCGGAGCTGCGCGCCCTGCGCGCCGGGGCCCGTGGACCCGAGCCGAGACGGCGGCGGGCGGGCCGCCCGCCCACCGGTCCACGCGCAGGCGCCGCCTCCGACGGAGCCCGCGGACCCGCCGGGGGCGGCCGGCTCCGCGTCCTGGGACGCGACGGCGCCCGGCTCACCCTGGACGGCCGCGACCTGGCCCTGAGCACCCGCCATTCCGAGATCCTGCTCCTGCTCGCCCGCAGTCCGCGCGGGCTGACCGGCGACGAGCTCGGCGCCCGGCTGCACGAGCGGGACGCCTCCCCGGTCACCGTCCGCGCCGAGGTGTCGCGCCTGCGCCGCCTCCTCGGCCCCGGCCTGCTCGCCTCCCGCCCCTACCGGCTGTGCCGTCCACTGGCCACCGACGTGGACGAAGTGCGCCGCCACCTGGTCGCGGGCGCCTACCGGCGGGCCCTGGACGCCTACGCCGGGCCGGTCCTGCCCCGCTCGGAGGCGCCCGGCGTGGCCGAGGTCCGCGACGGCCTCCAGGCCGAGGTGTGCGAGGCCCTGGGCGCCAACGCCGCACCGGACGTGCTCCTGGACTGGGCCGAGCACCCCGAGTGGCGCGACGACCCCCGCGTCCTGGCCGCCGTGCTGCGCGCCCTCGACCCCGCCTCCCCGCGCCACGCCGCCCTGCGCGGCAGGCTGCGCTGGCTCGGCGGCTGACCCGCCCGCAACGTGGTCGCAACGTGGAGGTGACTAGCGTCACCCTCCCGACCTCCCCGGAAGCGGCTGCCGGCCCCACGGCCGGAGCCCGGCGAACCAAGGAGACCTCCATGGCGATCTACACACCCCCCGGCCAGCCCGGAAGCGTCGTCGAGTACGCCGCCCGCTACGACAACTGGATCGGGGGCGAGTGGGTCCGGCCGGTCCGGGGCCGCTACTTCGAGAACCCCAGCCCCGTCAACGGCCGCGTCTTCACCGAGGTCGCCCGCAGCGGCGCGGAGGACGTGGAACTGGCCCTGGACGCGGCCCACGGCGCCGCCCCCGCCTGGGGCCGCGCCTCCGCCGCCGAGCGGGCCCTGGTCCTCAACCGGATCGCCGACCGGATCGAGGAGAACCTGGAGAGGCTCGCCGTCGCCGAGTCCTGGGAGAACGGCAAGCCCGTCCGCGAGTGCCTGGCCGCCGACCTGCCGCTGGCCGTCGACCACTTCCGCTACTTCGCCGGGGCGATCCGCGCACAGGAGGGACACACCTCCCAGATCGACGGCGACACCGTCGCCTACCACTTCCAGGAGCCCCTGGGCGTGGTCGGCCAGATCATCCCGTGGAACTTCCCGCTGCTCATGGCCACCTGGAAACTCGCGCCCGCGCTGGCCGCCGGGAACGCGGTCGTGCTCAAGCCCGCCGAGCAGACCCCCGCCTCGATCCTGCTGCTCATGGAGCTGGTCGCCGACCTGCTGCCTCCCGGCGTGGTCAACGTCGTCAACGGCTTCGGCGCGGAGGCGGGCAAACCGCTGGCCAGCAGCCCCCGCGTCAGCAAGGTCGCCTTCACCGGCGAGACCACCACCGGCCGCCTCATCATGCAGTACGCGTCGGAGAACCTCATCCCGGTCACCCTGGAGCTGGGCGGCAAGAGCCCCAACATCTTCTTCGCCGACGTGGCCGCGGCCGACGACGCCTTCTACGACAAGGCCCTGGAGGGCTTCACCCTCTTCGCCCTCAACCAGGGCGAGGTGTGCACCTGCCCCTCACGGGCCCTGGTGCAGGACGCCGTCTACGACCGCTTCATGGGCGACGCCCTGGCCCGCGTCGGCCGGATCCGGCAGGGGAACCCGCTGGACACCGACACCATGGTCGGCGCCCAGGCCAGCAACGACCAGCTGGAGAAGATCCTGTCCTACATCGACATCGGCCGCCAGGAGGGGGCCGCGGTGCTCGCCGGAGGGGAGAGGGTCGATCCCGGTGGAGACCTGTCCGGCGGCTACTACGTCGCGCCGACCGTCTTCGAGGGCCACAACGGCATGCGGATCTTCCAGGAGGAGATCTTCGGCCCGGTGGTGTCGGTGGCCCGCTTCGACGACTACGACGACGCCCTCAAGACCGCCAACGACACCCTCTACGGGCTGGGGGCGGGGGTGTGGTCGCGCGACGGCAACACCGCCTACCGCGCGGGCCGCGACATCCAGGCGGGCCGCGTGTGGGTGAACAACTACCACGCCTACCCGGCGCACGCGGCCTTCGGCGGGTACAAGCAGTCCGGCATCGGCCGCGAGAACCACAAGATGATGCTCGACCACTACCAGCAGACCAAGAACCTGCTGGTCAGCTACTCCGACAAGGCGATGGGGCTGTTCTGATGGACCCCCGCGCCGACGGCGCGGCCGTGGAGAGGGTGGCCGTCACCGACGCGGCGGCCGCCCTGCTCCGCGAGCTGCGCGCCGAACACGGGCCGCTCATGTTCCACCAGTCCGGCGGGTGCTGCGACGGCAGCTCGCCGATGTGCTATCCGGCGGGGGAGTTCCGCACCGGGGCCTCGGACGTGCGCCTGGGCGACCTGGACGTGGGCGCGCCCGAACCGGTGCCGGTGTGGATGTCGCGGGCGCAGTTCGAGCTGTGGAGCCACACCCACCTGACCATCGACGTCGTCCGGGGCAGGGGCGCGGGCTTCTCCCTGGAGGCGCCGACGGGCAACCGGTTCCTCATCCGCTCCCGGCTGATGACCGACGACGAGGCCGAACGCCTCTGAGCCCGCGCGGAGGCGGCGGGGCGGAGAGCGCGCTGAGGCCGCCCTGGCGGCGTCGGACGGGGCGGCCTCCCGGGGGGAGCGCGGGGGAGCGGCCTTCCGGTCCGCGCCGCCCCGTCCTCCGTCAGGCGTTGCCGGGGTCCGGGCGCTCGTCGGTCCGCGCGCTGCCTTCGGAGGCGCGGAGTTCCTCGTTGATCCTCTGCGCCTCCTCCAGCTGGTCCTCCAGGATGATGATCCTGCACGCGGCTTCGACCGGAGTGCCCTCGTCGACGAGTTCGCGGGCGCGGGAGGCGATCCTGAGCTGGTAACGGGAGTAGCGGCGGTGCCCGCCCGCCGAGCGCAGGGGCTCGATCAGCCGGGCCTCGCCCAGGGCGCGCAGGAAAGCCGGTGTGGCACCGATCATCTCCGCCGCGCGGCCCATGGTGTAGGCGGGGTAGTCGTCATCGTCGAACCGTTCTTCGGTTTCGGGACGGGACAAGCGTTTCTCTTTCTCTCCTCATCGCACGCCGAGGGCCCCAGCGCCGAACAGCGCTGGGGCCCGAGAGTTCAACACCATCTACCGGCTGCTGCCGGTCTTCCGCTTCCCGAGGTCAAACTGGGACGGGAGCGCGGGGATCGCGGTTGTGTGACCGTGGACCACCTTCTTCCGAACCGGGGCCTGCGGTACCCGAGTGGGACCTCCCCACACCCGGGCGATCCTCGATGGCATCTACTCCTCTCGATCTCACTGCGTACACTTCACACCTGCCGCGGCGTCCCCCGTGCGGGCGGGACACCGGTCCTGCGGTACTGCCTTACCTCTGTACTGCGGTGTCGCTGTCCTACCGGCTCCCGGCGTCTTGAAGCACGTGCACACCGGTCGAGCCGACCCGCTCTGTCACTGCGCGGCCCTTCCCGTGCGGGCGAAGAACCGGTCCTGCGGTACTGCGTACTGCCTTACCTCTGTACTGCGGTCCTACCGGCTCCCGACGCCGTACGAAAAACCTCTGCGTCGGTCGAGCCCTACCGCGTTCTCCCTGTTGCCGCGGCGTCCCCCGTGCGGGCGGGACGCCGGTCCTGCTCCCCACCGGCGCATCCGGTGGTCCACCTCGTGGATCTCTGTGGCTACGACAGGAAATGTATCAGCGCTTCCGACGGATGTCTACTCTGGCCGATGTAGGTTTCGGTGAGTCTCGCGAGCAGGTTCTCCGGGGCGCCGTCTCAGCCCGCCTCGGCGTACACCGGGGCCTCCAGGGACGCCCGCAGCTGCTCGGCCAGCGGTTCGTCGAGGCTGTGCGGCAGGCCCCCGTGGCGGGGGTCCCGGCACGCCCGACGGAAGGCGTCGGGGTCGCCGGTCAGCTCCGCGGTGGCGTTCCTGAGATCCTCCAGCGCCCGACGGAGGCGGTCGGGAGTGCTCCCCCACGCTGTCTCGTAGGCCCGGAGGGCGCGGAAGAAGCGGACGCACGCGAAATGGGTCGTCTCCCGGTGGTCGTGGCGCTGGATGTGCTCGGCCACCGCGCGGGTCCTGCGGAGTGTGGAAGGCATCGGATCACTGCTTCCTGAGGGGAGGGACACGGACACTGCTCAGGGGCGGGCGGCCCGGCCGGAGCCGGGCCACCGGGGCTCAGGCCCGGATGCTGCGGGGCTGGCCCTCGCCTGTGCCGACGCTGATCTTGCGCGGCTTGGCCTGCTCGGCGACCGGGATGCGCAGGGTCAGGACGCCGTCGGCGTAGTCGGCCTGGATGGCGTCGGTCTCCAGCGTCTCGCCGAGGAACAGCTGCCGGGAGAAGGTGCCGGTGGGCCGCTCGGCGACCACCACCGACTCGCGGTCGCGCACGGTGTCGGGGCGCTCGGCGGTCACCGTGAGCACGTTGCGCTCGACCTCCAGGTCGATGGAGTCGGCGCGCACGCCCGGCAGGTCGAAGCAGACGACGAAGACATCGCCGTCGCGGTAGGCGTCGATCGGCATCGCGGCCGGTCGGGACGCGTCGCCCAGGATCCGCTGTGTCAGGCGGTCGATGTCCCGGAAGGGGTCGGTACGCATCAGCATCATGGAAACCTCCCTTGGCTCTACTAGAAAACCTGATGCGAGGTGACGCAAGTTTTATACCGCAGACTGGAGAGGTAAACAACTATGTCCGACAAAGATTTTCTCAAGCCGTGGGTAAGACGGCGGTCCCGACGGGAAGGATGCGCTGATGAGGGAACCAGGGCCGGATCCTGTCCGGGGCCTGTACACGATCTCCGTGGCCGCGGAGCTGTCCGGCGTCGCGCCGCGGAGCCTGCGCGCCTACGAGGAGCGGGGCCTGGTCGCCCCGGCGCGGACCGAGGGCGGCACGCGGCTGTACAGCGACGACGACATCACCCGCCTGCGGCGGGTGGCCGAGCTGGCCGCCCAGGGGGTGAACCTCGCGGGGATCGGCCGGATCCTGGAACTGGAGGAGGAGAACACCCGACTGCGCGGCGGCCCCGGGGGCGGGTGAGACGTGCGGGGACCGGCCCGTCCCGGACCCGGCCCGGACACGGCGAGGGCCCCGGGAGCGGGCTCAGCCGCCCTCCCGGGGCCCACGCGCGGACTCTCGCCGGCCGTCTAGCGGGAAGCGCCGTCCGCTTCGGCACCGCCCTTCCCGTGTTTGGCCTCCAGGCGCTCGGCCAGCTCGTCACGGGCGATGAGCTCCTCGTCGATGCGCCCGGTCCGGTAGCCCACGCGGGCGGCGATGTGGCCCGCCACCGGGACGGTCACGACCTGGAACAGCGCCACCAGCAGCAGCGTTCCGGCGCTGAAGACGTTGGTCTCCTCGGGGATCAGCCGGATGCCGATCCCCACCAGCACCAGCAGCAGCCCCAGGATCTGCGGCTTGGCGGCGGTGTGCATGCGCGAGAGCAGGTCGGGGAAGCGCAGCAGGCCCACGCCCGCCACGAGCGAGAGCATGGCCCCGGCCAGGACGCACAGGACCGCCACCCAGTCCAGGACGGTGATCAGCTGGTCGCTCACGAGGTCTCCCCCTTCTCCGGCCGCTCCGAGCCGGGGACCGCGTCGGTGGGCGTCGCGGAGGTCGGATGGGCCTCGGTCGGCGTGGCGATGTGCTCCTGGTCCTCGTGCGCCCGCCGCGCGACGAACTTGGCGATGCTGACCGAGCTGACGAAGCCCAGCAAAGACAGGACCAGCAGCGTCGGCAGGACCGTGGGGTCGCGGGTGAAGGCCGCGTAGGCGCCCACGCCGGTCAGCACCGAGGCGAGCAGCACGTCCACGGAGATGGCCCGGTCCAGGATGCCCGGGCCGATGAGCATCCGGGTCACGCTCAGCAGCGCGGCCAGGCCGAGCATGACGCCGATGGCGATCCACAGGGCGTTCACGGCCTCCCCCTTCCGCTCAGCACGGACTCCCCGGTCCGCAGCGCGGCGATGTCCTCACGGGTGCCCAGCGCCATCACGATCCGCTCCTCCAGGTGCAGGACGTCCTCGCGCCCCTGCTCGATCGAGCTGTCGTCGTCCGCGCCCAGCACGTGCACGTACAGGGTCCGGTCGGGCTGGCCGACCTCGACGATCACCGAACCCGGGATGATCGAGCTGGCGATCGACACGCACACCTGCATCAGGTCGGAGTCGGTGCGCAGCCGCACCTCCACCACCGAGCTGTGCACCCGGCCGGGCGTGAAGGTCTGCACGGTCACCCGGAAGCTGGCCCAGACCATCCGGGCGAGCATGTACACCAGCAGCCGGATCAGGTACAGCGGCCGGAACCGGAACCCCGGGGAGATCGGCGGCAGCGGGAACACCAGCATGATCACCACCGACACCAGGAAGCCCAGGACCAGCAGGCCCAGCGACTCCGGCCGCAGCTGGAAGGCGTCGAAGAGCAGCATCCACACCAGGGTCATGCCGAGCGCCACCGGGATCTGCACCTTGCCCAGGCGCCTGCGCAGCGCGGTCAGGCCGATCCGCTTCTTCTCCTGCAGGCCGTTCACCGGTCGCCTCCCAGAACCGCCTCGATGTAGGGGCCGCGCGCCTGGAGCTCGACCGCCGCGTCCGAGGAGTACTCGATCAGCGGCCCGGCCAGCACCGTCAGGGCGATGCTGAACACCACCAGCGCCACCGTGGCGCCGACCATACTCCTGGGCAGGACGACGGACGTGACCACGGGCGTGGCCGCGGTCGAGGTGTCGCCCAGGCGGGAGGACGGACCGACCGCCTCGCCGGGGCCCAGGGCCGCGGTGGAGGGGTCGTCGGTCTCGCTGTCCTCCAGCACGGTGCCGGGCTCGGCCACCATGCCCTCGGAGGGCGTGCGCCAGAACGCGTAGTTCCACACCCGGGAGATGACGTACAGGGTCAGCAGGCTCGTCAGCACCGACGCGCCCACCAGGGCGTAGGCCAGCGGCGTGCCCGCCTCCACCCCGGCCTGGATCAGGCCGAGCTTGCCGAGGAAGCCCGACAGCGGCGGGATGCCGCCCAGGTTCATCGCCGGGACGAAGAACAGGACCGCGAGTATCGGCGCGATCCGCACCAGCCCGCCCAGCTGGTCCAGCGAGGTGGAGCCGCCCCGGCGTTCGATCAGACCCGTGATGAGGAACAGCGTGGTCTGCACCGTGATGTGGTGCGCGACGTAGAACACCGCGCCCGCCATGCCCTGCTCGCTGCCCAGGGCCACGCCGAACACCATGTACCCGATGTGGCTGATCAGCGTGAACGACAGCAGACGCTTGATGTCGGTCTGCGCGACCGCGCCGAGGATGCCCATGATCATCGTCGCCAGGGCCACGACCATCAGCAGGTCGTTGAGCTGGTCGCCCGGGAACAGCAGGGTCTGGGTGCGGATGATCGCGTACACGCCCACCTTGGTGAGCAGGCCCGCGAACACCGCCGTGACCGGCGCGGGCGCGGTCGGATAGGAGTCGGGCAGCCACGCGGCCAGCGGGAAGACCGCCGCCTTGATGCCGAAGGCGAACAGCAGCACGACCTGGAGGACCGCCCGCAGGTCCGAGGACAGCTCGGGCAGCCGCTCGCCGAGCTGGGCCATGTTCACCGTGCCGGTCGCGCCGAAGACCAGCGCGATGGCGATGAGGAACAGCACCGACGACACCAGGGACACCACGACGTAGATGGCGCCCGCCCGCATCCGGGACTGCGTGCCGCCCAGGGTCAGCAGCACGTAGCTGGCGGTCAGCAGGATCTCGAACCCGACGTACAGGTTGAACAGGTCGCCGGCCAGGAAGGCGTTGGAGACGCCCGCCACCAGGATCAGGTAGGTCGGCTGGTACACCGACAGCGGCGCCACCTCGGCCTTGCCCGCCATGCCCTGGCCGATGGAGTACACCAGCACGGCCAGCGTGATCGCCGCCGACACCGTCACCATCAGCGCGGAGAGCCGGTCGGCGACCAGGGTGATGCCGATCGGCGCCTCCCAGCCGCCCACCTGCACGACCTGCGGGCCGTAGGCGTGGGAGCCGAGCATCAGCACGAGGCCGATGACCAGTACCAGGGCCAGCGAGATGACGCTGAGCGCCTGCTGGAGCCGGGGCCAGCGGATGCCGAGCGCCAGCTTCACCCCGGCCGCGAACAGCGGGAGCACCACCGGCAGCGGGATGAAGTAGTGCAGCAGACCGACGAAGTAGTCCGTCCCCATGGTCACTCGCTCCCTTGCAGGTCGCTGTCCTCGGCGCGGGCCAGGCGCTCGCGTTCGGCCCGCATGGTCTGGCGCGCCTGCCTGCGCTGCGAGCGGATGCGGCGGCGCAGCTCGCGCCACAGCTCGCGCTCGGCGGCGCGGTCGGCCCGCCTGTGCTCGCGCAGGCGCCTGCGCCCCTGGCGGATGCGCCCGCGCAGCTCCTGGACCTGGGCGGTCATCGACTCCGCGCGGTCGCTCAGGCGGCGCATGGTCTCGCGGGACTGCTCGTCCGGATCGTTCTCCTCCGCCTCCAGCTCGTAGCGGGCCAGTTCGGCCTGCGCCCGCGCGATCTCGGCCTTGATGCGGGCCTGCTCGGCCAGCTCGCGGGCGTCGGCGGTGGCGATGGTCGCCTGGAGTTCGGCCCGCTGGCGGCGGATGTCGGCCTGGAGCCTGCGGCGCTCCTTGAGGAAGCGCTGGCGTACGGCGCGGCGGCCCTCGCCCTGGACGATGCGCAGGTCCTCCGCGTCGTCCTGGACCTCGTCGTTGCCCTCCAGCTGCCAGTTCCGGTAGGCCATGGCCAGCAGGAACGCGGTGATGCCGAGGGTGATGACGATCGCCGTCAGGATCATCGCCTGCGGCAGCGGGTCGGTCATCTCCTCCGGTTCGGTGAGCCACAGGACCGGAGGCCCGCCGGGCTCGCCCGCCATGGACAGGATCATCAGGTTGACCCCGTTGCTCATGACGATGAAGCCGAGCAGCACGCGGGTGAGGCTGCGCTCCAGCAGGAGCACGACGCCCACCGCGACCAGGACGCCGACGATGACGACCAGGAGCAGGCTGGGGGACTCGTTCACGAGATGACCTCCTCTGGGCGTTCGGGCCCCCCGGTCCTGGCCTGGGCCTCCGAGTGCGCGGCGTCCCGCTCGATCTGCTCGTCGATGCGGGCGCCGAGGCTGCGCAGGATGTCCAGGATGAGCCCGATCACCAGCAGGTACACGCCGATGTCGAAGATCAGGGACACCGTGACGTGGGCCTCGCCCAGGATCCAGAGGTCGATGTAGGTGTCGCCTCCCGCCAGGACGTCGGTGCCGAAGATGGCCCCGCCCAGCGCGGTGCCGGTGGCCACGGCCAGACCCGCGCCGATCAGCGCGCCCGGCTGCACCCACGCGGTGGCGTACAGCTCGAACCGGCCTCCGGCCAGGTAGCGGACGATGAACGCCAGGCCCGCGACGATGCCGCCCGCGAAGCCTCCGCCGATGGCGGTGTGGCCGGTGAGCAGCAGGTACACCGAGATCACCATGATCACGGGGAACAGGAAGCGCGAGACGACCTCGAAGATGACCGACCGGCGCTCGGTGGGCAGGGCGTCGGCGCCCGGCAGCCAGGTGCGCGCCCACCGGGGCTCGACGTGCATCCTGCGGGGGGCGAACCGCAGGCCGCCGAGGTCGAGTCCGCGCTGGCCGTCCGCTGGCGGCTGCGGTTCGGTGACCGACAGGGCCATCACCCCGCCCGGCGTCTTGCGCGGCTGGGCGCGGCGGCGCACGAACATCAGGCTCGCCACGCCGGCGGCCGCGGCGGCGAGCACCGAGATCTCGCCCATGGTGTCCCAGGCGCGGACGTCGACCAGCAGGACCGAGATGATGTTGTAGCCGCCCGCCTCCTCGGCCGCGGCCGGGTAGCCCGCCGAGACGGAGGGCTCCTGGCGGCCCGCGAGTGCGAACCAGGTCATCGCGGCCACCAGGACTCCGGTGGCCGCGCCCAGGGCCAGGTTCCACACCCGGCGCCCGCGCAGCGCGGGCGCCGAGAAGCGGGCCGGGAAGCGGCGCAGCACCAGCACGAAGACCACCAGGCTGACGGTCTCCACGAGGAACTGGGTGAGCGCGATGTCGGGGGCGCCCATCAGGTAGAACAGGGCGGCGACGCCGTAGCCGCCGGTGCCCACGAGGATCACCGCGAACAGGCGGCGGCGCACGAACAGCGTCAGCAGGGCGGACGCGCCGATGATCAGGACCGGGATGATCTGGACCGGGCTGTCCCACAGGCGCACCGAGGGGTAGTCCCCCTCCCAGATCCGGCCGCTGACCATCCACCACCCGGCGGCGACGACGAGGGTGACCAGGATGGTGCCGAGGTAGACCGGCAGCGAACCGCGCTGGGTACCGCCGGTGACCTGGAGGGCCAGGTTCTCCAGCGCGGCCAGCATCCGGCGGTAGACCCGGTCGGCGTCGGGCAGCGCGGTCCGCGTTCCCGCCCACACGATCTCGTGGCGGAACCGGAACAGCACCAGACCGCCCGCGACGCACACCGCCGACAGCAGCAGGGGCAGCCCCGGGCCGTGCCACAGGGCCAGGTGCTTGGCGTAGTCGCCCTCGGCGACGGGGACGGTGTCGGCGTACACGGCCAGGAAGGGGTCCACGAGGGTGGAGAGCAGGCCGCCGAGCAGGCCGAGCCCGGCCAGGACCGCGGCGGGCGCCTGGAGGAGCGGGCCGGGGGCGTGCAGCGGGGTGGCCGGGACGTTCTCCTTGTCCCAGAAGGCGCCCCACAGGAAGCGCAGGCTGTAGGCGACGGTGAAGGTGGAGCCGATCACGATGCCCGCCAGGACGGCGGTGTCGGCGCCTCCGCCGTGCTCGAAGGCGCCGAAGGCCAGTTCCTTGCCGGCGAACCCGAGGGTGGGCGGCAGACCCGCCATGGAGGCCAGCGCCACGACCGAGGTCCAGAAGGTCACGGGCATGGAGGAGCGCAGGCCGGACAGCTCGCGCAGGTCGCGGGTCCCGGTGCTGTGGTCGATGACGCCGACCACGAGGAACAGCGGCGCCTTGAACAGCGAGTGCGCGATGAGCATCGAGATCCCGGCCAGGGCGCCGGCCTGGGTTCCGGCGCCCAGCAGGGTGATGAGGAAGCCCAGCTGGCTGATGGTGCCGTAGGCCAGGACCAGCTTGAGGTCGTACTGGCGCAGCGCCTTCCAGCCCGCGAGGACCATGGTGAGCGTGCCGAAGAACAGGGCCGTGTACTTCCACACGGCGACGTCGTGGAAGGCGGGGGTGAGCCGGGCCACCAGGTAGACGCCCGCCTTGACCATCGCCGCGGCGTGCAGGTAGCCGGAGACCGGCGTGGGGGCGCGCATGGCGGCGGGCAGCCACAGGCTGAACGGCAGCAGGGCCGACTTGGACATCGCGCCGACCATGATGAGCACGAGCGCGACGTTGACCAGGGCGCCGCCCGGCGGCGAGGCGACGATCTCGGAGATCACGTAGGTCCCGGCGGTCTCGCCGAGCATGATCATGCCCACGAGCATCGCCAGCCCGCCGAAGGTGGTGACGGTCAGGGCCGTCATCGCGGCCCGGCGGCTCTCCTTCAGCTCCGTGCTGTGCCCGATGAGCAGGTAGGAGAAGACCGTGGTCAGCTCCCAGTAGACGAAGAGCTGGATGAGGTCGTCGGCCAGCACCAGGCCCAGCATGGCTCCGGCGAAGGCGACGAACACCCCGGCGAAGCGGGCCAGGCCGGGTTCGGAGTCGTCGAAGTAGCGGGCGCAGTAGACCAGGATCAGCGCGCCCACGCCCGCGGCGATGAGCGTCATCACCAGGCCCAGGGCGTCCATGTACAGGCCGAGTCGGAGGGAGAACTCCGGCGCCCAGGGGATGGAGACGGCGAGGGTCTCGCCGCGCATGATCGCGGGGATCTGGAAGAGGGCCCAGAGGGTGGACACACCCGGGACGACGGCGAGCGCGAGGAAGGCGTTACGGCCCCACTGGCGCACCAGTAACGGCGCGATCGCAGCTGCGATGAAATGCGCGATCAGCACTGTTGTCAATGCGCCCCTCCCGGACCTGTCCGGGCCCGCCCTGGTATCGGACGGACGTCCACTGCCCCGCACCGTGTCCACAACCGGTCAGTGGACGGGAGGTGTCGCTACGGTTTGTGGGGGCATGGATGTATGTGAACTTGCGTGCTTTAGCTATTTAATAGTTAGACTACACAAACGTCAAACCACCGCGCGGATTGTGGACCCGCGGTGCCCGCCCAGCATGCGAGGACCGTTTCGTGCCCGACGAGACCCACGAACCCCGTGCCGAACAGCACGGTTCCGAGCTTGAGGAGTTCCAGCGCGCCTGGACCGAACTCATCAACGCGGCTCTCCACGCCCGCTCGCGCAGCGGCCACGGCCATCGGGGTGCCGAAGATCTCACTCTGACGCAGGCTCTCCTGATGGAGGCGGTGCGCGGCATGGACAGCCCCAGCGTCGGCGCCGTCGCGCACATCGTCGGTGTCTCGTCCCCCTCCGCCACCCGCATGATCCAACAGCTGGAACGCAAGGGCATGATGGCGCGCCGCCGCTCCGAGCGGGACGAGCGCAGCACCGTGGTGACCCTCACCGAGGAGGGCGAGCGGGTGCTCGCGATCCGCCGCAAGGACATGGAGCGCAAGCAGCGCCAGGTGTTCGACGCCATCAGGCCGTCGCTGCGCCCGATGGTGCTCACCCTGCTGCGCGACCTGCGCGAGGCCCTCGACGAGACCTGAGGCGCCCGGGGCCGGTGGGGTCCCCGGTACGGGCCCGGAGCCCCCGTCCGCGGGGCCTCTGCCGTCGGCAGATCTGCCCCGGGCCGAAACGGTGGAAGTCTCCCTCCCCGACGCCGCAGGCTGGGATCACCGGCCCACGGGGGCCGGTGAAGGGAGAGTGCCATGCCGACCCATGTCGCCGCCTCGGACGAGACCTCCGGCGGTGCCTTCGACGACCAGCTGGCCACGCGCCTGCTGCGCAGCCGCATCGTGCTGCTGGGCACGCAGGTCGACGAGGCCAGCGCCAACCGCGTGTGCGCGCAGATCCTGCTGCTCGCCGACGAGGACCCGCGCAGGGACATCACGCTGGCCGTCAACAGCCCCGGGGGCTCGGTGTCGGCCGGACTGGCCATCTACGACGTGATGAACTTCGTGCCCAACGACGTGTCCACCCTGGTCATGGGGTTCGCGGCCAGCATGGGCCAGTTCCTGGCCTGCGTCGGCACGCCGGGCAAGCGCTACAGCCTGCCGCACGCGCGGATCATGATGCACCAGCCCTCCGGTGGCCTGGGCGGGACGGCCGCCGACATCGCCATCCAGGCCGAGAACCTCGCGCACACCAAGCAGACCATGGTGCGGCTCATCGCCAAGCACACCGGCCAGACCGAGGAGACCATCTCCCGGGACCAGCACCGCGACGCCTGGTTCACCGCGCAGGAGGCCAGGGAGTACGGGTTCGTCGACCACGTGGTCGCGTCGGTCGCGGAGATGGACGGCGGCGGTATCCGGCTGGGCGCGGGGGCACCCGGGTTCGCCACCTACGTGAAGGGGGAGGACCGGTGAGCGGTCGTTACACGGTGCCGATGGTGGTGGAGCGCACGCCCCACGGCGAGAGGTCCTTCGACGTGTTCAGCCGACTGCTGTCGGAGCGGATCATCTTCCTGGGCACGCCGATCGACGACGACGTCGCCAACGTGGTGATGGCGCAGATGCTCCACCTCGACTACGAGTCGAGCGAGACCGACATCCAGCTCTACATCAACTCGCCGGGCGGCTCGAACACCGCGCTGACCGCCATCTACGACACCATGCGGTTCGTGCGCGCGGACGTGGCCACGGTGTGCATGGGCCAGGCGGCCTCCGCCGCGGCAGTGCTGCTGGCGGCGGGCACGGCGGGCAAGCGCACGGCCCTGGAGCACGCGCGGGTGCTGCTGCACCAGCCCTCCGGGGAGGGCCAGGGCGTGGCCGCCGACCTGGAGATCCAGGCCGAGGAGATCCTGCGGGTCCGCTCGCAGGTGGAGGAGATCCTGGCCCGGCACACCGGGCAGACGCAGGAGCGGCTGCGCGCCGACACCGACCGGGACAAGATCTTCACCGCGCAGCAGGCGAAGGAGTACGGCCTGGTGGACGGGATCATCACCACCCGCCAGGCGCACCCGGCGGCGGGGAGGCCCGCGGCCTAGGGACCGCCCGGAGCCGGGCGCCCGAACTGGGCCCCGGCTTCGCTTCGGCCTGCCGCCCTCAGGCGGCCAGCGACAGGACCCGGGCCTGGTGGGCGGGCGCGGTGGCGGGCCGGTAGTCGCCCAGACCGGTGCCCGTCCGGGTCAGCCGGGCTGTCACGGTGCGCTCGTACAGCCCGCCCAGCACGTCGGACAGGCTCAGCCCCAGGGAGCGGTAGACGGCGGCGAGCACCTCGGAGGAGGCCTCCTTGCGCCCGCGCTCGATCTCGGACAGGTAGGGCAGCGAGACCTGGGCGTCCTCGGCCACCTCGCGCAGCGTGCGGCCCTGTTCGTTGCGGGTGCGCCGCAGCAGGTCGCCGATGAGGTCGCGCATGAGGGGTTCCGGCGGCTCCTCGGCGCGCCTGCCCGCGCGGGCCTCGTCCAGGGAACTCAGGACGTCGGTCATCGGGCCTCCACGGTTGTCGTGCGCGACGGTCTCACCCGACGAGCCTACGCCGCCGCGGACTCGCGGGGGAGTGCGTCCACAGGCGTTCTGCGAACGGCAGAACCGCCCGGGCCGCGTGCGCCTGGCGTCCGCTGTCGGGCGCCCCGGCCCCAGGCGGCGACGAGCTGGCGGCCGACCAGGCCATGCCCGGGCACGTAACGCGCAAAGCCTTGGTTCCGGGCGCGTGTCCCGCGTGTTTTCGCCCTCACCGAGCGGGCAGGGGGTGGAGGCGTCAACATTCGGGAGGAACAGATGGAGATCACCGGAATCATCAGCGCGATCATCGTCGGCCTGATCGTCGGCGCACTGGGACGCCTCATCGTCCCCGGCAAACAGCACCTGCCGATCTGGCTCACCCTGATCCTGGGCATCGTGGCCGCCTTCATCGGCGGCTGGATCGCCGCGGCGCTCTTCGGTGCCGGATGGATCATCACGCTGATCATCCAGGTGCTGGTGGCCGCAGCGATCGTCTACCTCGCCGACGGCTTCTACTCCAGGGGAGCGAAGGGCCGCACCGCCTGACCCCGCGGCCGACGGACTGAGCGCCGCCGCACCGGAGGCCGACCCGCGGGGTCCGCCTCCGGGCGGCGCCGTTCCGGGCCGCTAGCCGACGGCCTCGTCCACGCCCACGGCCCGGCCCAGGCGCACCGAGGCCTCGGCGGCCTCCAGGACCGCCACCACATCCCGGCCGAAGCGCACGTCGCAGGGGTCGCCGACCTCTCCTCCCACCTGCGCCAGCAGCCGGTCGATCGCCGTGCCGAACGCCTGCACCGGGCTCCGGTCGCCGCCGGGCACCGGCACCCAGCCCCGCTCGCCGTGCAGCACGACCTCGAAGGCCTTGGCCTCGGGCGCGGCGTCCACGGTCACCGCGAACGAGCCGACCGCGCCGCTCTCGTGCCGCGTGAGCATGTGCACGGTGTCGCGCGGCCCCGCCATCGCCGTCACCTGCGTGACCGGGCCGAGCACCGGCAGCACCAGCGACAGCACGTGCGGGCCCACGTCCCACAGGCCGCCCTTCTGCTGACGCCAGCGCGAGCCGCCGTAGGGGTTGCCGGGCTCGAAGATCGAGGCGAACAGCGTCGCCCGCACGCCGTGCCAGCCGCCCTCCGCCGCGGCCGAGTCCACGAACTCCACCACGTTGTCCGAGAAGCGGCTGGTGAAGAAGACCACCGACGCCAGCCCGCGCGCCTCGGTCTCGGCGACCACGGCGTCCGCCGCCAGGGTCGACAGCGCCAGCGGCTTGTCCAGCAGCAGGTGCTTGCCCGCCCGGGCGGCGCGCAGGGCCAGGTCGCCCTGGATGTGGGGCGGAAGCGCGATCGCCACGGCGTCCACGTCGTCCAGCAGCGCCTCGAAGTCCGCGTGGGCCCGGGTCCCGTAGCGTTCGGCGAGCGCCGCCGCCTTGGCCGCGTCGCGTCCCCACACCCCCGCCAGGGTGGCGCCGGGGTGGGCGTCCAGCGCCGCGGCGTGCGTCTCCGCCGCCCAGTAGCCGGTGCCCAGCAGACCGAACCTGAGTCCCATGCGTGCTCCCTCGTCCCTTGTGTCCACCGTCTCACCATTGTCCATGGAAGCGCTCCCACAACCCCGGGCGGGGCCGCCCGCGTGCGGTTCCCCGACCGGCGCCTCAGGGGCGCAGACGGCGCGCCCCCGCGGACGGCAGGGCCCCGAACGCGGACGGTTCCTCGAAGCCCCGTTCCCGGTAGGCCTCCAGCACCGCCTTCGCGCAGGACTCCACGCGCTCGGTCTCCACCAGGGCGACCACGCACCCGCCGAAGCCGCCGCCGGTGATCCTGGCCCCCAGCGCGCCCGCGGCCAGGAGCGCGTCCACCGCGGTGTCCACCTCGGGCACGCTCACCTCGTAGTCGTCGCGCAGCGAGGCGTGGGAGGCGGTGAGCAGCGGCCCCACCTCCCGAGTGCGCCCGGACCGGAGCAGGTCCACGGCCCGCAGCACCCGCTCGTTCTCGGTCACCACGTGGCGCACCCGGCGGCGGGACACGTCGTCGGGCAGCGCGGCCAGGGCGCCCGGCAGGTCGGTGACGTCGCGCAGGGCCGCCACCCCCAGGGCGTGCGCGGCCTCCTCGCACGAGCGGCGGCGCTCGGCGTAGGCGCCGTCCACGTGCCGGTGCGGGGCGCGGGTGTCCACCACCAGCACGGTCAGCCCCTCCACGGAGGGGGCGAAGGGCACCTGCTCGGTCTCCAGGGTGCGCGTGTCCATGAACAGGGCGTGCCCCTCGGTGGAGAGCATGGACGCGGACTGGTCCAGGATCCCGCAGGGCATGCCCACGAAGTCGTTCTCCACCCGCTGGGCCAGCCGGGCCACCTCGCCCGGCGCGGGGTCGGCCCCGTACAGGGCGGCCGCGGCCATGACGGCCGCGCACGACAGCGCGGCCGACGAGGACAGGCCCGCCCCGCTCGGGATCGTGCTGTCCACCAGCAGGTCCAGCCCGTCCACCGGGTGGCCCTCGTCCCGCAGCACCCACAGCGCCCCGGCGGGGTAGGCGGCCCACCCCTCCACCGCGCCGGGGACCAGGTCGCCCACCGGGGCCGCGTACTCCTGCGGCGACTGCCGAGAGAGCAGCCGCACCCGCCCGTCCGTCCGCCGGGCGGCCGAGGCCGTCAGCGCGTGGGGCAGGGCGAAGGGGAGCACGAACCCGTCGTTGTAGTCGGTGTGCTCGCCGATGAGGTTGATCCGCCCCGGCGCGGTCCACACGCCCTCGGGCGCGTACCCGAACGCCGAGCGGAACGCGGTCGTCACGTCGTCCACGAGGTCCTGCCTTCCTGCTGTGCGATGGGGGTCAGGCCGTGCCGCGCCGCGCCAGGACGAACTCCCAGGCGTCGGCGACGGTCTCCTCCAGCGTGCGCCCCGGCGTCCAGCCCAGCTCCTGGCGGGCCCGGTCGTTGGCCGCGACCAGGACGGCCGGGTCGCCCGCGCGGCGCGGGCCGTCCACCACGGGCACCGGGCGGCCGGTCACCCGCCGGACCGCCTCGATCACCTCGCGCACGCTGTGCCCGCCGCCGGTGCCCAGGTTGTGGACGCGGAAGACGCCCGGGCGCACGCTCTCCAGGGCGCGCAGGTGCGCGTCGGCCAGGTCGGCGACGTGCAGGTAGTCGCGCACCGCCGTCCCGTCCCGGGTCGGGTAGTCGGTGCCGAACACGCTGGCGTGCCCGTCCCCTTCGGCGGCCACCCGCAGCAGGTTCGGCACCAGGTGAGTCTCGGTCTCGTGCCGCTCCCCGAAGCCCAGGTGCGCCCCGGCCACGTTGAAGTAGCGCAGGCTCACCGCGCCGACACCGTGCGCCGCGGCCCACGACTCCAGCATGTGGTCGACGGCGAGCTTGCTCGCGCCGTAGGGGCTGGTGGGCGCCGCCGGGTCGGTCTCGCGGATCGGCGCGTCGCCCGCGGGGTCGCCGTAGACGGCGGCGCTGGAGGAGAACACCACGCGCCCCACGCCGTGGCGCCGCACGGCCTCCAGCAGCGCCAGCGTTCCCGACACGTTGGTGTGCCAGTACTTGCCCGGGTCCGCCACCGACTCGCCCACCAGGGACTTGGCGGCGAAGTGCAGCACGGCGTCCACGGACGGGTCCAGCACGTCGGCGGCCTCGCGCACGTCGGCCACCACCAGCCGGGCCCCCTCGGGCACGGCGTCCGCGTGCCCGGTGGACAGGTCGTCCAGGACGGTCACGGAGTGGCCCGCCCGCAGCAGCAGGGCGGTCACCACGCTCCCGACGTACCCGGCGCCCCCGGTGACGAGCAGCTTCACGGCGCGACCTCCCGCAGCCGCTCGGCGACGGTCTCGGGCGCGACGTCGCTGATGAACGCGCCCATGCCGGACTCGGTTCCGGCCAGGTACTTGAGCTTGCCCGGCGCGCGCCGCACCGAGAACAGCTCCAGGTGCAGGTGGGCCAGATCGCGCCGGTCGCGCACGGGCGCCTGGTGCCAGGCGGAGATGTAGGGCAGGGGCGCGTCGTAGAGCGCGTCGAAGCGGCGCAGCACGTCCAGGTAGAGGCGGCCGAAGTCCTCGCGCTCCTCCTCCGACAGCGCGGGCAGGTCGGGCACCTGCCGGTGCGGGTACAGGTGCACCTCCACGGGCCAGCGGGCCGCGGCCGGGACGAAGGCCGTCCAGTGCTCGGTCCTGGCCACCACCCGGATCCCGGCCTCCTGCTCGGCGCGCAGCACGTCGGCGAACAGCGAGCCGCCGGTGCGCTCGCGGTACTCCTCGGCGGAGTCGAGCATCCGCCGGGTGCGGGGGGTGACGAAGGGGAACGCGTAGATCTGCCCGTGCGGGTGGTGCAGGGTCACCCCGATCTCGGGCCCCCGGTTCTCGAAGCAGTACACCTGCTCCACGCCCGGCAGCGCCGACAGCGCCTCGGTCCGGTCGACCCAGGCGGCCATGACCGTGCGGGCCCGCTCGGGGCCCAGGTCGGCGAAGGACGCGTCGTGGTCGGAGCCGAAGACGAGGACCTCGCAGCGGCCCGCGGCCACGCGCCGGGACGGCTCCAGCTCCCCGACCCCCTCCAGGACGCGGCCGTCGTCGCGCACCAGCGAGGGGAAGCGGTTCTCGAAGGCGATCACGTCGTAGGAGGCGGCCGGGACCTCGGTCAGGCGCCCCTCCGCCGAGGGGCACAGCGGGCAGTCGTGGCTGGACGGCAGGTGGGTGCGGCCCTGGCGGTGGGAGGCCACCACGACCCACTCGCGCAGCAGGGGGTCGAAGCGCATCTCCGCGCCCGTCGCGGACGGGGGCAGATCGCGCAGGTCGGGCGCGGGATCGCGGGCGGTGCCGCCCTCGTCGAAGTAGACGATCTCGCGGCCGTCGGCCAGCCGGGCCGAGGTCCTCCTCATCCGTCCTCCTTCTTCCTCGGTCGCACGTCGGCGACCACCAGGCGGCCCACGTGCTCGGTCAGCGCGGCCCGGACGGCCGGGTCGGTTCCGGAGTCGGTGACCAGCACGTCGCAGCGGTCCAGCGGCGCGATGGTGCTGATCCCGACCGTGCCCCACTTGCTGTGGTCGGCGGCGACCACGAGGGAGGCGGCGGCCTCCACCAGGGCGCGGTTGGTCTCGGACTCCATGAGGTTGGGCGTGGTGAACCCGGCGCGCTCCTGCATGCCGTGCACGCCCAGGACGAGGACGTCCAGGTTGAGGCCGCGCACGGAGGCGAGCGCGAGCGGGCCCACGAGAGCGTCGGAGGGCGTGCGGAAGCCGCCGGTGAGCGCCACGGTCTGGTCGGGCCGCGCGGCCCGGTGGAACACCTCGGCCACGCGCAGCGAGTTGGTGACGACCGTCAGCCCCGGCGTGTCGGCGAGGTACTCGGCGACGGTGGCGGTCGTGGTGCCCGCGGACAGGCCCACGGCGCTGTGCGGCTCGACCAGCTCGGCCACGGCCCGCGCGATGGCGTGCTTCTCGTCCTCCTGGCGGGTGGACTTGGCCTCGAAGCCGGGCTCCTCGGTGCGCGCGCCCTCCGGTGCGACGGCCCCGCCGTGCACCTTGCGCACCTCGCCCCGGCTCTCCAGGGCGTCGAGGTCGCGGCGCACGGTCATGTCCGACACCGAGAGGCTCTCGACCAGGTCGGCCACCCGCACCGCCCCGCTGCGCCGCACCTGTTCGAGGATCAGCTCCTGCCGTTGCGCAGCCAGCATCCGCCCCCCAGGCATGATCGAAAATGTGGGAATGTGTTGGATCTAGTGTTCCAGGTTCCCCTCCGGTGTCAATGGTACCCACCCTCCCGCTGGAAAACTGTTGGAAAACGTTGGGACCTGTTGACAGGGCCGGGGGTGCGTGTCGAACATATTAAAACGTTCGTGTGACCGCCTTCACAACATTGCACCCCCTTCGAAGGAGGCCCCCATGCACCACGGACCACCGGGATCACCGGGTCCGCCGGGCCTGAGGCGACGCACCCTGCTGCGCGGCCTGGCCGGCGCCGGAACGCTGCTGGCCCTGCCCGCACTGGCGGGGTGCGGCGCGGGCCGGCGCGGGGACCCGGACCTGGTCACACTCGCCTCCAACCGGGCCAACCCCGCCCAGCGCGAGGCCATCGCCGAGAGCGTCGGGCTCTTCGAGGCGGACTCCGGGCTGACCGTGGAGGTCAACACCTTCCAGTCCACCGCCTTCCAGGAGAGCGTCAACAACTACCTCCAGGGCACCCCGGACGACGTCATCGGCTGGTTCGCGGGCTACCGGACGCGCTTCTTCGCCGAACGCGGCCTCATCAGCGACGTCTCCGAGGTCTGGGACCGCCACCTCGGGGACGCGTTCACCGAGCAGATGCGCGGACTGTGCACGGCCGACGACGGCAAGCAGTACATCGTCCCCGACTCCACCGCGCCCTGGGCGGTCTTCCACCGCAGGAGCGTGTTCGAGGAGCACGGCTACGAGGTCCCCACCACCCGCGCGGAGTTCGAGGAGCTGTGCGTGCGCATGCGCGCGGACGGGCTCGAACCCCTCGCCTCGGGCATCCGCGAGGGCTGGCCCGCGATGGGCATGTTCGACCACCTCAACCTGCGGCTGAACGGACCCGAGTTCCACCTGGAGCTGCTCAACGGCGACCACTCCTGGGACTCCGCCGAGGTCAGGAGCGTCTTCGGCACCTGGGCCGAGCTGCTGCCCCACCACCAGCCCGACCCCCTGGGCCGGGGGATCAACGAGGCGCAGACCGCCCTGGTCCGTCGCGAGGCCGGGATGATGCTCTGCGGCATGTTCATCACCCACGTCTTCCCCGAGGGGGAGGACCTGGACGACCTGGACTGCTTCGCCTTCCCCGAGTTCGACCCCGCGATCGGCGCCGACGCCGTCGAGGCGCCCATCGACGGGTTCATGCTCTCCGGTGACCCGCGCAACCCCGACGGGGCACGCGAACTCGTGGGGCACCTGGGCACCCTCCGGGCCCAGGAGATCTACACAGCCATCGACCCGCAGGCGCTCCCCACCCACCTGGACGCCGACACCAGCGGGTTCAGCGCACTCGACGCCAAGGTCAACGACATGGTCGCCAACGCGGGAGCGCTCACCCAGTACATGGACCGGGACACCCGTCCCGACTTCGCGTCCGTCGTCATGATCCCCGCGCTCCAGCGCTTCCTCCGACAGCCGGACGACATCGCCGACCTGACCGCCAGCATCCAGCGCCAGAAGGTCTCCATCTTCGGCGGCTGAACCAGAAGGGAGAGCAGGTGTGGTGTCGAACGCCCCCTCACCGCCTCGAAACCCGACCCGGGGGTCCGCACAGGCCCCGCCCGGCCGGTCCCCGCGCGCACGCGGGAGCATGCGCCACAGCCGAGGGGACCGGATCGCCCTCGGCCTGATGCTGGGCGTGCCCGCCCTGCTCGTCGTGGGCCTGGTCTGGCTGCCCGCGATGGCCACGGTCGTCCTGTCCTTCACCCGCTGGGACGGCATCGGCGGCCTGGACACCATCGAGTGGATCGGGACGCGCAACTACACGGACGCGTTCACGATCTACCCGCCCTTCGCACCGGCCCTGCGCAACAACCTGGTCTGGCTGGTGGCGCTGTTCGCGGTCCCCACCCTCCTGGGGATGTTCCTGGCGGTGCTGCTCGACCGCGAGCTGCGCGGCGGGTCGGTCTACCAGAGCGTCTTCTACATGCCGGTCGTGCTGTCGCTGGCCCTGGTCGGGTTCATCTGGCAGCTGATCTACTCCCGTGACCAGGGGCTGCTCAACGCCTTCCTCGCCGTGGTCGCCGACGTCCCGCCCGTGGACTGGTTCGGCGACTCCGAGATCAACCTGTACGCGGTCCTGGTCGCGGCCGGGTGGCGGCACACCGGCTACATCATGCTGCTCTACCTGGCCGGGCTGAAGGCGGTCGATCCCTCCCTGCGCGAGGCCGCCGCCATCGACGGCGCCGGGCCGGTGCGCACGTTCACCCGGGTCGTCTTCCCGGCCCTGCTGCCCATCAACCTGGTCGTGCTCGTCGTGACCGTCATCGACGCGCTGCGCGCCTTCGACATCGTGTGGATCATCAACCGCGGCCGCAACGGCCTGGAGCTGATCTCGGCGCTGGTGACCTCCAACGTCATCGGCGAGGCCAGCCGGGTGGGCTTCGGCTCGGCGCTGGCCGTGATCATGCTGGTGATCTCGCTGGTGTTCATCGTCGTCTACGTGTCCACCATGCTGAGAGGGGCCTACCGGTGACCGCCACGACCCTCCCCGACGCGCCTCGACAGCACCGCCGTCGCAGGATCCGCCCGGCCCGGCTGGTGCTGCACGCCTTCCTCTGCGCCACCGCGCTGGCCTGGTTCTTCCCCATCCTGTGGGCGCTGGTCAACTCGCTGCGCGACTACGAGTACACCGCCCTGCACGGCTACCTGTCCCTGGGCGGGTTCACCCTGGACAACTACGCGCGGGCGTGGAACGAGGGCGAGCTGCCCGGCTACTTCTGGAACTCGCTGGTCATCACGGTCCCGGCCGTGCTGCTGACGCTGTTCCTGTCCTCCTGCGCGGCCTTCGTGCTCTCCAGCCACTCGCGCGGGTTCAACCTGACCATGCTCGCCGTGTTCCTGGCCGCGAACCTGCTCCCGGCCCAGGCGCTGCTCGTCCCGCTGTTCCGGCTCTACACCTCCATCCCCCTGCCGTACTGGATCAGCGAGTCCGGCTCCCTCTACGACAGCCACATCGGCGTGGTCCTCATCCACACGGCCTTCCAGATCGGGTTCTGCACGTTCGTGCTGAGCAACTTCATGAAGGCCATGCCCGCCTCCCTGCTGGAGGCGGCCAGGGTGGACGGGGCGTCGGTCTTCCAGCAGTACTGGAGGGTGGTGCTCCCGCTGTGCCGCCCGAGCCTGGCGGCCCTGGCCACCCTCCTGGTCACCTGGATCTACAACGACTTCTTCTGGGCGCTGGCACTGCTGTCCAGCGGGGACAAGCTGCCCATCACCACCGCCCTCCAGAACCTCCAGAGCGCCTTCTTCGTCGACTACAACCTGCTCTCGGCCGGGTCGATCATCGTCGCCCTGCCCACGCTCGTCGTGTTCTTCGCGCTGCAACGCCACTTCGTCGCCGGACTCACCCTGGGAGCGAGCAAGGGATGACCCACCGCACCGTCAGCCTGCGCGCGGCGGGGACCGCCCTGGTCCTCGCCGTGCCCGAGGCCGGACTTCCGCACGTCCTGCACTGGGGCGCCGACCTGCCCGACGGCGAGGGGCTGGCCGAAGCCGCGGCGCCCTCCGCCGCGCACAACGACGTGGACACGCCCCAGCGGCTGTCCCTGGTGCCGGTCCAGGGGGAGGGCTGGCGCGGCCACCCCGGCGTCTCCGGCCACCACGAGGGCCGGGTCACCTTCCCCGAGTGGACCGTGCGCGAGACCTCCGTGCAGCCGCTGGAGGACGCCGCCCCCGGCGTGGGCGGGGCCCTCACGGTCCTGGCCGAGGCCGAGGGGATCGCGCTGCGCTGCGAGCTGCGCATGGAGGCCTCCGGGCTGGTCCGCGCCCGCAACACGGTCACCAACACCGACGCCGCGCCGTGGACCCTGGACGCCCTGCGGGTCACCCTGCCCCTGCCCCGCGAGGCGGGCGAGGTCCTGGACCTGACCGGCCGCTGGTGCCGCGAGCGCTCCCCCCAGCGGCAGGAACTGGCGACGGGCACCCGCCTGCGCGCCTCGCGCCGGGGCCGGACCGGACACGACGCCGCGCTGGTCCTGGCCGCCGGGACCCCCGGGTTCGGGTTCCGCCACGGCGAGGTGTGGGGCGTGCACACCGCCTGGAGCGGCGACCACGTCCACCTGGCCGAACGCCTGCCCGAGGGCGCCGGGCAGGCCGACGCCGTGCTCGCGGGCGGCGAACTGCTCCACCCCGGCGAGGTGCGCCTGGACCGGGGCGCCTCCTACTCCACCCCGTGGGTGTTCCTCTCCTGGTCCGACCGGGGGCTGGACGGGATGTCCGCGCGGATCCACCGCTGGCTGCGCGCCCGGCCCGGCCACCCCTCCACCCCGCGCCCGGTGGTGCTCAACACCTGGGAGGCCGTCTACTTCGACCACGACCCCACCACCCTCAGGCGGCTCGCCGACACCGCCGCGCGGATCGGTGTGGAGCGGTTCGTGCTGGACGACGGCTGGTTCCGGGGCCGCCGCGACGACACCGCCGGACTCGGCGACTGGACCGTGGACACCGGCGTGTGGCCCGAGGGCCTGCACCCGCTCTTCGACCACGTGCGCTCCCTGGGCATGCAGGTCGGGCTGTGGGTGGAGCCGGAGATGGTCAACCCCGACTCCGACCTGGCCCGCGCCCACCCCGAGTGGTTCCTGGCCGCCGAGGGGCGCCCGGCCCCGCCCAGCCGCCACCAGCAGCTCCTGGACCTGTCCCGCCCCGAGGCCTTCCGGTACGTGTTCGAGCACCTGGACGCGCTGGTCGCCGAGTACCGGCCCGACTACCTCAAGTGGGACCACAACCGCGACCTGCTCGAACCCGTGCACGCCCCCACCGGCGTGGCCGGGACGCACCGCCAGACCCTGGCCGTCTACGCGCTGCTGGACCGGCTGCGCGCCGGGCACCCCGGCCTGGAGATCGAGTCGTGCTCCTCCGGCGGGGGCCGGGTGGACCTGGGGATCCTGGAACGCGCCGACCGCGTGTGGGCCTCCGACACCAACGACCCCCTGGAGCGGCTGGCCGTCCAGCGCTGGACCTCCCTGCTGCTGCCGCCCGAACTGGTCGGCAGCCACGTCGGCGGGCGCACCGCGCACACCACCGGCCGCGACGCCGACCTGTCCTTCCGCTGCCTGACCAGCCTCCTGTCCCACGCCGGGATCGAGTGGGACCTCACCCGCCGCACCGACGACGAGCTGGCCGCGCTGACCTCGTGGATCGCGCTGTACAAGGAACTGCGCCCGCTGCTGCACTCGGGCGAGGCCGTGCACGCCGACGCGCCCGACCCCGCCGAACAGCTCGACGGCGTGGTCGCCCCGGACGGGAGCGAGGCGGTGTTCCGCTACGCCCGGCTGGCCACCTCCGTCCGCGCCCTGCCGGGGCGGGTCCGGCTGCCCGGCCTGCGCGAGGACCGCGTCTACCGCCTGACGTGGCGGCCGGAGGCGGGCCAGCCCTCGACCACGCAGCGCGTGCTCCCGGAGTGGTTCGCCAGAGGCGAGGCCACCGTGTCGGGGGCGGTGCTCACCCGCTCGGGCGTGCAGCTGCCCAACCTCAACCCGTCCCAAGCCCTGCTCCTGCACCTGAGGGAGGCCTGACGTGCCCGCCATCCGCAAGCCCGCCTACCTGGAGGACTTCGCGCCCTCCGAGGGGACCCTCGCGCCCCGCGCCCGCTTCTCCTCCGACGCCCCGTCCCTGGACCTCAACGGCACGTGGCGGTTCCGGCTGCTCGACCGCGCGCGGGCCGACACCGACGGGTTCGAGGAGCCCGGCCACGACGACTCCGGCTGGGCCGAACTGCCGGTGCCCGCCCACTGGCAGATGCACGGCCACGGCGCCCCCGCCTACACCAACATCTCCTACCCCTTCCCGATCGACCCCCCGTACGTGCCCGACGACAACCCGACCGGCGACCACCGGCGCGTCTTCGACCTGCCCGGGGAGTGGCCCGAGGGGGCGGCGGTCCTGCGCTTCGACGGGGTCGACTCCTGCTTCCGCGCGTGGCTGAACGGCACCGAGCTGGGCTTCTCCACCGGGAGCCGCCTGGCCGCCGAGTTCGAGGTCGGCCACCTGCTGCGCCCGGGGCGCAACACCCTGGCGGTGCGCGTCCACCAGTGGTCGGCGGCCAGCTACCTGGAGGACCAGGACATGTGGTGGCTGTCGGGGATCTTCCGCGACGTCACCCTCCTGGCCCGGCCCGCCGACGGGGTCGGCGACCTCGCGGTGAGCGCCGCCTACGACCACACCACCGGCACGGGGACCCTGCGCGTGGACGTGGCCGGATCCGCCGACGCCCTGGTCAGCGTCCCCGAACTGGGCCTGGTGGACGCCGCCGCCGGTGTGGACCACGAGGTCGGCGCGGTCGAGCCGTGGACGGCCGAGACGCCCCGCCTGTACGGGCTGGAGGTGCGCACACCGGGGGAGCGGGTCCGGACGCGGACGGGCTTTCGGACCGTGGAGGTCTCCGGCGGGCTCCTGCGGGTCAACGGCCGCCCCCTGCTGCTGCGGGGCGTGAACCGCCACGAGTGGCACCCCGACCACGGCCGCGCCGTGCCCCGGGAGACCATGCGCGAGGACGTGCTGCTGATGAAGCGGCACAACGTCAACGCCGTGCGCACCAGCCACTACCCGCCCCACCCGGACTTCCTCGACCTGTGCGACGAGCTGGGCCTGTGGGTCGTGGACGAGTGCGACCTGGAGACCCACGGGTTCGAGGAGGTCGGCTGGCGCGGCAACCCCTCCGACGACCCGCGCTGGCGCGAGGCCTACCTGGACCGGATGCGCCGCACCGTCGCGCGCGACCGCAACCACCCCAGCGTCGTCCTGTGGTCCCTGGGCAACGAGTCCGGGACCGGGGAGAACCTGCGGGCCATGGCGGAGTGGACCCGCGAACACGACCCCTCCCGGCCGCTCCACTACGAGGGGGACCGCGACAGCTCCTACGTGGACGTGTACTCGCGCATGTACGCGCCGCACGAGGAGGTGGACGCCATCGGCCGTCGGGAGGAGGCGCCGACCGCCGATCCGGCCGCCGACGGGCACCGGCGCGGACTGCCGTTCGTCCTGTGCGAGTACGGGCACGCCATGGGCACCGGCCCCGGCGGGCTGGAGGAGTACCAGCGGCTCTTCGAGGAGCACGAGCGCTGCCAGGGCGGGTTCGTCTGGGAGTGGATCGACCACGGGGTCCGCCGCCGCGAGCCGGACGGCACCGCGTGGTTCGCCTACGGCGGCGACTTCGGCGAGGCGCTGCACGACGGCAACTTCGTCGCGGACGGCCTGCTGCTGCCCGACCGCACGCCCAGCCCCGGGCTGGAGGCCTACGCCAAGACCGTCGAACCGGTCCGCGTGGTCCCCGACCCGGCCGCCGGGACCGTCCGCGTCACCAACACCTGGGACTTCCGGGACACCGCGGGCCTGGCCTTCGTCTGGAGGGTCGAGGGTGAGGGGATCCTCCTCGGGGAGGGCCCCCTGGACGTGCCGGTGCTCGCCGCCGGGGAGAGCGCCGAGGCGGCGCTGCCCGCGCTGCCCGAGCCGTCCGGGGAGACCTGGCTGACCGTGTCCGTCCGACTGGCCGAGGACCAGCCCTGGGCCCCGGCCGGGCACGAGCTGGCCTGGGGGCAGGCCGAGGTGGGCGCTCCCGGTGCGCGGGGCGCGGTAGCACCGGGGTTTCCGGGTGCGCGGGAAGGGACGAGCGCGTCGGAGGAGTCGGACGTGCCGCGAGAGTCGCGGGCATCGGGGGATCCGGGTGCGTGGGCGGGGGCGGAGGGGACTGCCGTGCTTCCGGCGTCCGCCGCGGGGGACGGTTCCGCTCCGCCTCCGCCGTCCGCCGGGCAGGACGGCGCCGTGCGGATCGGCCCCGGCCTGCTGGACGCGGGAACCGGCGCGCTGCTCTCCGTCGGCGGCCTGCCCGTGGACGCGCCGGCCGTGGACCTGTGGCGCGCCCCGACCGACAACGACGTGGCCCGGCACGGGGACTCCGTGGCCGTCCCGTGGCGCGCGGCGGGGCTGCACCGGCTCACCGAGCGCCTGCTGTCCACCGGCTGGGAGGGCGGCGCGTTCGTCGTCCGGACGCGGCTGGCCCCGGCGGCCCAGGAGTTCGGCATGCGCGCCGCCTACCGGTGGGGCACCGACGGGGAGCGCCTGCTCCTGACCGTGGAGGCCGAGGCGGAGGGGGAGTGGCCCTGCCCGCTGCCGCGCTTCGGCGTGCACGTCGGCCTGCCCGCCTCCCTGGGCGAGGCGGAGTGGTTCGGCCGCGGACCCGGGGAGGCCTACCGGGACGTGTCCCAGGCCGCGCGGGTCGGCCGCTTCTCCAGCACGGTCGACGGCCTCCAGACGCCCTACCTGCGGCCCCAGGAGAACGGCAACCGCGTGGACGCCAGGTGGCTCGTCCTGCGGGCGGAGGACGGGACGGGCCTGCGGGTGGAGGGCGACCCGGTGTTCGACTTCACCGCGCGCCGCTGGGACACGGCGGCGCTCGACGCGGCCGACCACCCGCACGAACTGGTCCCCGGTGACCGGATCCACCTGCACCTGGACCAGGCGCACCAGGGCGTGGGCTCGGCCTCGTGCGGCCCCGGGGTGCTCCCCGACCACCGCCTGACGGCCGGGAGCCACCGGCTCCGGCTCGCCCTGGTCCCGCTGGTCCGGTGACCCGGGAGGGTCCCCGGTCCGCGGCGGCGCGGTGACCGGCCCGGGGCCGCGCACCCCTCCGGGGCGCCGCCCCCGGGGCGGCCTCGGCGCGGGGCCCACACGCGGGCGGGGGAGGCGCCGCGACCGGTGCCTCCCCCGCCCCCGCCGGCCCGTGTCGCGACACGGGCCGGGCACGGCCTCTAGCCGCCCTCCCGGCCCCCGTCGCGGCCCTGGTCGCCGCCGGTGAGTCCGCCGAGCTTCTCCTCGGCCTCGCTCTTGTACCCCTCGGCCTTGTCCTTGTACCCCTCGGCCTTCTCCTTGTGCTCGCCGGCCTGGTTCTTCAGGTCCTCGGCCTTGCCCTTGTACTCGTCGAACGCGGACATGCCCACCTCCTGTAGGGGTTCTGCCGTTCTCCTCCCAGGCCTCACCGATCCACCAGTGCAAAGAACCCCATACGGGGCAAAAAGTTGACATTCCGGTCGGGGTGGCGGCGTCGTTCCCCGACCGCGTCCGCAGGCGCAGCCAGCGATCCGCGGAGGAGGGGTGGCCGCGGCCCCGGGGTCCTGCTGCGATGGAACCCCCACCACGAAAGGGGTTCCGCCCATGGCAGAGCCGACCGGACCCGCCGCCTCCCCCGCCCGGGGAGCCCTCCGCCTCGACCGCAGGTCCCTACGCGCCGACCTGCGCCGTCTGGTGCCCGACACCGCCGCCGCCCTCGCCGTCACCTTCGCCCTCTTCGTCCTCCTCTACTCCCGCATCGAGGCGGGCACCTCGCAGACCCTCGTGGTCATGCCCTTCCTCGCCGACGCGGGCGAGTACTGGCTGTACTGGCTCTGCCAGGCCTTCGGCTGGTCCGGCCTGCTGTGGGCCTGGATCACCGTCATGCTCGGCCTGCTCCGCTCGACCGCCCCCCTGCCCGGGGCGCCGGTCTCCCACGCCCGGATCGAACGCTGGCACCGCGTCACGAGCCTGACCACCATCGGGCTCATGTTCGCCCACGCCCTCGCCTTCTTCCTCGAACTCGTCCGGGACAACGAGCACGGACTGGGCTGGGGCGGGCGCCTGTCCTCCGCGTTCGTGGACACCTTCGTGCCCGGCGGTTACTCCTCCGGGACCGGGCAGGTGGCCATCCTCATCGGCCTCATCGCCCTCTACCTGGCGATCCCGCTCGGCCTCGCCTACTACGTGCGCTCATGGACCGGGACGCGCCTGTGGCGGGCCCTGCACCGGTTCGTCATCGTCGTCTACGCGCTCAGCGTGTGGCACACCCTGCTCTACGGAACGAACGTGTGGTTCGACGGCTGGTTCCGCACCGCGGTGTGGGCGCTCCAGCTCCCCGTGGCCCTTCTGCTCCTGGCCCGGCTCCTGGCGCCGCTGCGCGCGGACGAGCGCTTCACCCCGGGCGACCTCGCGGGAGGGCGCAGGCTCAGGGGGCTCGCACGCGCGGGGGCGCGCCTGGGCGTCGCGGCCGCCGTCGTCGTTCTGCTCGCCGTGACCGTCACCGGTCGCGACGGGGGCAGGACGCCGGGGGCCGAGAGCGGGGAGATGCTGGTGACCCAGAGCATGGTCTGGGGCGGGCTCGCCCTCCTGCTCACGGTGGTCGGGGCGGTCGTCCTCGCGCTGCGCGGGCGCCCCGCGCGGGAGTGAGGCGGACTCTCACGCGGGCGGGGAGGCACCCGTCGGTGCCTCCCCGCCCGCGATCGCCCGGACCCCCTACCTTCCGGGCTTGTCGTCCCGGGTCAGGGCGTCCTTGGCCTTCTCGCCCGCCTGCTTGAACTTCGAGGTGTTCTTCTCGGCCTTGCCCTCGGCCTGCCACTGCTGGTTGTCCGTGGCCTCGCCGAGCTTCTCCTTGGCCTTGCCCTTCAACTCGTCGGCCTTGTTCCTGGCCTGGTCGCCTGCGGACATGTGCGCCTCCCACTCGGTGTTCGCTCCTGTGGGCAGACCTGACCGCCGGACGGGGGCACGAACCGTGGGCCCGGTAAAAAATCCGACAAAAACGGCAGAGGGTGCCGCCTAGGCTCCGGGGGCGACGGTGGCCACCGAGTCGAACGGGGCGTGCGTGCCCACCCGGTTGCTGATGCCCTCGCGCACCATCTCCTTGGCCACGTCGGCGGCCGGTCCCACGTCGCCGCCCTTGGCCAGCTCGGCGGTGATCGCGGCGGCGAAGGTGCAGCCCGCGCCGCTCACCCTGGCGTTCCCGATCTTGGGGGCGCTGAGGACGACCGTCTCCTCGCCGTCGAAGTACACGTCCACGGCGTCCGGGCCCGGCAGCTCCACGCCGCCCTTGACGATGACGTGCCGCGGCCCCAGCTCGTGGATGCGGCGGGCGGCCTCGACCAGGTCGTCCACCGTCTCCAGCGCCTCCATCCCCGCGAGGGTGCGCGCCTCGAAGAGGTTGGGCGTGATCACGGTGGCCAGCGGCAGGATCTGCGCGGTGAGCGCCTTGTCGGTGTCCAGGGCCGCGCCCGGCTCCTGGCCCTTGCAGATCAGCACGGGGTCCAGGACCACGTGCCGCCACGGCTGGCGCTGGAGCCCCTCGGCGACCACGTCGATGGTGTCCGGGGTGCCCAGCATCCCGATCTTGACCACGTCCAGGTCGTGGCAGGAGGTGGCCGCCTCGATCTGGTCGGCGATGACCTCGGGGGCCACGGGGACGAAGCGGTGGCCCCAGCCGTTCTCCGGGTCGAAGGACACGATGCAGGTGATCGTCCCCATGCCGTAGACGCCCAGCTCCTGGAAGGCCTTGAGGTCGGCCTGGATACCGGCGCCGCCTGTGGCCTCCGACCCTGCGATCACGTACGCGCGGTTGGTCATCGGGGAACCCCCTCGTCTCGGTGTGCTGTTGCGGAGTCCGCGGTCCCCACCTGCCCGCGAACCCCCGAACAATTGCACCACAGCGGACAGACCCGACGTTCCCCCAGGTCGGGGTGGCCGATCCGCGACACCCCGGCCACGGTCCGCGACCGGGGCGGGTGCGCCGGGGTGTGGCGCGGCGGGACGCCGCCGCGCCCCGGCCGGATCCTTCCGGGACCTGGACGGCAGAAAAATATTACCGTATTATTTTTTCATGGCACGAACAGCGGACCACGAGGAGCGCAGGCGGCAGGTCGCCCGCGCGCTCCTGAGCACGGTGGGGGAGCGGGGGCTGGCGCGGACCACCCTCGCCGACGTCGCCGACCGGGCCGGCGTCTCGGTCGGCCTGGTGCAGCGCTACTTCCGCACCAAGTCGCAACTGCTGCGCTTCGGCGTGGAGTACCTCTACAAGCAGGGCGCCGACCGGCTGACGGCGGTGAACACCGACGGGCCGCCGATCGCCTCGGCCCGCGACTGGGTCTCCCGCGCGGCGCGGACCCTGCTGCCGCTCGACGACGAGCGCCGCGCCGAGCTGACCGTGTGGCTGGAGTTCCTGCCGACCACGATGACCGACCCGGAGATGTCGCGCCTGCACAAGGACACCACCGCCGACCTGGTGGGCGTGTTCACGCAGGTGATGGACGAGGCGGTGCGCCGGGGCGAACTCCCGCCCGGCACGGACACGGCGGCCGAGGCCGCCGGGCTCGTCGCCCTCGTGGACGGCCTGACCGTGCACCACCTCATCACCGGCGATGACGCCTTCTCCGAGAGCGCGGTCCGCGCCGCGCTCGACACCCACCTGGAACGGCTCTTCCCCGCCCCCGAGAGTCCGTGAACCCGTGAACCCGTACGAGCCAGAGCCCGAGGGGGCCGCTATGACCAGCACGACACCGCGGAGCACGGCCACGGCCCGCCCGACCACCCGGCTGCCCCTGCTCGACGTCCTGCGCGGCGTCGCCATCATGGGCACCCTGGGCACCAACGTGTGGCTGTTCGCCGCACCGGGCGCCGAGGCGGGCATCATCTTCGTCCCGGACTCGCTCGGCCCGATGGCGGCCTTCCTGGAGGCCCCGTCGGCGGCGACCCTGGCGCAGGGCCTGTTCGCCTTCGCCGCCAACGGCAAGTTCCTGGCCCTGCTCACCCTGCTCTTCGGCGTGGGCCTGGCCATCCAGTTCCGCTCCGCGGCCAGGCGCGGCGGGCGCTGGCCCGGCCCCTACAAGTGGCGGGCGCTGTTCCTGTTCGCCGAGGGGCTCGTGCACTTCACGCTGGTCTTCGCCGCGGACGTGCTCATGGGCTACGCGGCGGCCTCGATCGTGGTGGCCTGGCTGCTCACCCGGTCGGAACGGGCGCAGAACGCCGTCATGTGGACGTGCGCCGCCCTCCACCTGGCCTTCGTCGGCCTGGTCACGGCCGCGCTCCTGTCCGAACCGGACCCGGAGGGCGCCGAGGTCCCGTCCGAGGCCGTGGAGCTGTACGCCGAGGGCGGTTACCTGGAGCAGGTCGCCTTCCGGCTCGACAACGCGCTGCTGTTCCGGGCCGAACCGGTCATCACCTTCGCCCTGATGGTGTTCATGTTCCTGCTGGGCGTGCGGCTCCTCCGCGCCGGGGCCTTCGGCGGCGACGACACCGGCCGCCGGATCCGGGGCCGCCTGCTCGTCTGGGGGCTGGGGATCGGGCTGCCGGTCAACCTGGCCACGTCCCTGGCCGGATCCGACCTGTTCATGCTGGACCGCTACGTCGCCGCGCCCGTCGTGGCGCTCGGCCTGGTCGGCGCGGTCGGCTGGGTCGTGGACCGGGCGAACCCCGCCGGACGGGGGGTCACCGCCGTGTCCTCCCTGGGGCGGATGGCGATGAGCGGCTACGTCGCGCAGAACGTCGTCTGCATGCTGGTCTGCTACGGCTTCGGCCTGGGGCTTGCCGCCCGCCTGGCCGACACCGGCCCGTGGTGGGTGATGGGCCTGTGGGCGTCGGTGTGCGCCCTGCTCCTGACCGTCTCGACGCTCTGGCTGCGCCGCTTCCGGGCGGGGCCGCTGGAGGCGCTGCAGAAGGCGGTGCTGGCGCGGGTGCCCGAACGCCGCTGACCACCCCGCCGGTGGACTCTCCGGCGGACCTCGACCCCGCACGCCGCGTCCGCCGCGGGCGGACCGGCACCGGGCGGCGTGCGGGGACGGCGGCCCCCGTCAGATCTGGTAGACGGGGGTCTGGGGCGTGTTCCACCGCGTGGGAGTGCCCTTGGACCCGAAGAAGTCGCCGCCCTTGCGCAGGGCGTCGTCGGTGCCCCAGGCCTCGTCGCGGCCGACCTTGCGCAGGTGCGGGATGTGCTTGCGGCAGTGGATGTAGGCCTCCTCCACGTGCACCACCGTCCACAGCACCGCCTTCTGACCCGGGACCTCGGGCTCGGGCAGGCCGTGGACGTGGCGCCGCAGCTCCACGTCCTCCAGCAGGGACGCGCGGCCGTTGACGTGCAGTCCGATGCGCTCGTGCGTGAAGTCCAGGAACATCAGGCCCACGTGCGGGTTCTCCAGGATGTTGCCCGCGCTGGCGAAGACTCCGTTGCCCCGGAACTCGGGGTAGGTCAGGGTGTGCTCGTCGATCACGTGGACGAAGCCGGGCGGGCCCGCGCGGAAGCTGGAGTCGCACTCGCCGTGCCGGTCGGAGGTGGCGATGAACATCATCTCCTGCCGGGCGACGAACTCGCGCATGAGCGGGTTCAGGTGGTCGAGCATCTGGTCTCGGTAGAAGCGTTCGGCGCGTTCGCTCGTGCCGTTCAGCGCCTGGACGCGGTGCTCACCCTCGCTGCCGGGAACGTGCCGTGGGGAGGTCTCGCGCATCACTGCCTCTCGGTGGGGCTGGTGGGGCTGGTGTGACTGTTCAGGGACTCAGGGGCCGCTGCTGTCGGGGAGGAGGGGGGTGTCGGGGAAGGGGGTGCGGACGCGCCGGGGCGTCACCCGGTGCCCTCGGGGTGAGGCCACCGCGCCGCGGCGCGGGTCAGCGTGTGGGGGCGTCGGCCCGCCGGTAGGGGGAGGACCCCTCGGCGGAGGGGCCGGGCTGGGCCGGCGCGGGCGGTGCGGGGCGCTCCTCGGCCGGGGACGCGGCGGTTTTGCCGTGCCTGGCCGTCTCGGACCCGGCGTGCCTGGCCGTCCGGGACTCACCGGACCCGGCCGACTCGGCCTCGCGCGCCCCCGCGAGCATGTTGGCGGTGATCCACTCGTAGACCACGATCCAGGCGGAGCTCATGGAGGAGGACCAGGTCGGCGAGACCTCGCTGACCGCGCGCACCAGGGCGCGGCCCACGTAGGGGTAGTGCTCGGGCTTGATGTCCATGTCCCGCTTGTGCTGGGCGCCCAGCCGCCTCAGGTACCCGGCGACCTCCTCGGGCTCGTCGAGGTAGCGGACGACCTCCAGCAGGGCGAAGGCCATGCGCTCCTTCTGCGTCTGCATGTTCGCGGGGAACATGTCGCGGACGGCGGGCGCCATCTCGAACAGGTTCTGGTAGAAGCGGTCGGCCAGACGGGTGGAGCCGGGCGGTAACGCGGAGCACGACTGCCGGACCGCCTCGATGACGGCGGGGGCGGGAAGCGGTACCTCTTCGATGGAGCGGGGAGACAAGGAAGCCTCCAATCAGGTCGCGGAAAGGGCTGTGCCACGGGGGTGCACGTACCACCGTGGTGACGGAGCGTAGTCAGACCGGAGGTGCGGACACGCGTTCCCCGCTGGTTCGCCGACCGGGGGGACACGTGCGGGCTCCGTGCGCGCGGAGCCGGACGACCGGACGCGCGCGGGAGGGCCTCAGCTCACCGCCGGCCCGGCGGAGTCCCGGGGAACGGAGGGGCCGCCCCGGCGGCCGGTCCCGCCCTTCGGGTACTCCCAGCCTCCGGCGCTCCTGACGGGGCCGTGTGCGCGGGCTGGGACGAAGGGGACGGACGTAGCGCTCCTTCGGCAGTAGCGGGGGTGTCGGGAACCCTCATCGCTGCCTCGTCTTCTTCCGGATTCAGTACGCATCCGAGGCTCGGATAGCACTGAATGCCACGTGAGGGGTGAGCGACGACCGTTTCAATGTTCGCTACCCCCTTTACTGTGCCTGTTGTGGCAATGTAACAGAAATGTCGACGTTTGAGGATATTACCCTCTGGTAGCGCATGAGGCCACAGTGCTACCTGAGTTATCTGCGGTGACTTTCGTCCTTCGTGTGACAGCCGACCTCCGTGCACCGCCCGGAGGGGGCGCGTCAACCGATCGGTTGACGCCGCGATCCACCGATCCCTTGGGCGGGCGGGACGACGTGCTCCGCTCCGTGGCCCCCGGAGCATGGGCGCGACGGCGGAAGGGAGCCCCCGTGTCCACCCTGCTGCGCGTCACCGTGACCGAGGCCCGGCCGCCGACGCTGTTCTTCCGCGCCATGCCGCCGCCCCGGCGGCTGTCCATCGAGGCGCCGGGGCCACCGGCTGCCTGCTCAGGGACGCCCCCGACGGACTCCTGCGCGGGGTGCGCGCGGTGCGCCGGTCTCCCGGGTCGCGGCTTCGCGGTCCGCGTGCTCCGCCGCCCCCGCCTCTGGTTACCCCGTTGGGTGATTGGTTAGATACTCTCCGTTCGCGTCCGGGGTGGTGACCCCGGTCCGTACGAGTGGGAAGTGGGCGCGATGGACGCGTGGGCACATGACGGGGACCCGGGGGCGCGGGACGGTTCCGAGGGGTGGCGGGGGAGGGCGACGCGTCCCGGCGCGGAGCCGGACGCGCCGGACCCGCGGGGCGGGCCCGAACGGCTGCGGTTCGCGTTCCGCCTGGTCGACGGCGCGGACGAGTACGGCCTGGTCTTCTCCTTCGCCCGCCTCGGCGGAGCGGCGGCCGGGAGTCCGGAAGCCCACCAGGCGGTCTGGTACGTGGCCGACCGGCGCGCACGCGAGCACGGCGGCGAGTCGTGGGTGGACCAGGGGTGCGTCGACACGGTCCGCGCCCTCGTCGGGGCCGACCGGGTCACCGACCCGCGGGTGCGCCGGGCGCTCCTGGACACCCTCTCCCAGGGGCGCCTGCCCGAACCCGACCGCCTGCTCCCCCACGCGGTGCGGTGGCGGGAGGCGCCACTGGAGCTGGAAGCCGGGGGAGCGGCGTGTGTGCGCGGGGACGGGCGCGGCGGTTTCCTCGTCGAGGCGCGGGGGGAGGAGTCCGGTTTCCGGCTGCGGCTGTCCCCGCCCGGGGACGGCGGTCACCCGCGCGAGCACACCGACACGGCCCACGCCTCCACGGCCACGGACCCGGAGGCTCCCGGTCCGGAGACCGTGAGTCTGGAGGCTTCTGAGCCGGAGGGCCCCGCCCCGGAGGCCACGGGTCCGGGGGTTTCCGGCCCGGAGGCCACGGGCCTGGAGGCCTCCGCCCTGGAGGCCACGGGGGTCCTCCACCTGCGGGGCCGCTCCGCGCGGGTCACGGGCCGGGGCTGGTACGAGCGCGCGTCCGGCGAGGACCTCCTCCCCGCGCGGGACGGCCGCGACGCCTCCTGGTCCCGTGCCCGCGTCCGCCTGGACAACGGGTGGGAGCTGGCCGTCCACCGCGCCGGCGGGGCCGACGCCCCGGACGGGAACCCGGCCGCGTGCGAGGCGACGGCCGTGCTGTCCTCCCCGGGCGGGGAGCGCGTCGAGGCGCCCGCGACCCTGCGCGTCCTGCGCCCCTGGACGTCCCTGGCCACCCTCAACACCTATCCCACGGCCTGCGACGTGGAGGTCCCGCTCCTGGACCTGCGGCTCCGGGCCGCGGCGTGGTTCCCGCGCCAGGAGGCGGCCTCGGTCACCGCCCCCTCCGGGAGGCTGGAGGCCCACGCCGACGCCGAGGGCACGATGGGCGGCCGCCCGGTCCGCGGCCACGGACTGTGGGAGGTCTTCCCCGACACCCGGATCGAGGACTTCGAGCGGCACGTCACCCGCGTCCGCGCGATCACCCGCCAGGAGATCGACCGCCTCTACCCGGCGGAGCCGGACGCGCGCTCCCTGGCGGAGCTGGCCGGGACCGAGCACCGGCCCGAACGGCTCGACGGCGCGGTGCTGGAGGACCTGCACGCGTCGCTCGTGGGCCCCGTGCGGCACGCCACCGCGGGCCTGGGCAAGAGCTGGCGCTCCTACGTCTCGATGGCGGCCATCGAGCTGTTCGGCGTCGACAGCGAGCCCTACCGGCCCCTGGTGGCCGCCGCCGAGCTCCTGCACACCGGCTGCCTCATGATCGACGACGTCGAGGACCGCTCACCGCTGCGGCGGGGCCGACCGGCGGCCCACGTCGTCTTCGGCGAGGCGGTCGTCGTCAACGCGGGGACGGCGGCCTACTTCGCGCTGGACCGCGTCCTGAACCGGATCCTGCCCGACGACGCGGCCCTGAGGCTGCGCGTCTACCAGGTCTACCTCCGGGCGCTGCGGGCCGGACACGGCGGCCAGGCGATCGACATCGCGGGTCACCGGGCCGCGATGGACGAGGCCGTGGAGACGGGCGACGCCGAGGCGCTCCTGCGGCGGGTGCGCTCGGGCCACTGGCTCAAGACCGCGGCGCCCGTGCGGGGGCTGGCCGAGATCGGCGCGCTCGTCGCCGGTGCCCGCGAGGAGCAGTTCCGGGCGCTGGGCGAGTACTTCGACGCCGTGGGGCTGGCCTACCAGATCTCCGACGACGTCATGGACCTGCGCGGCCTCACCGCGCCCGCCGAGGGCGGCGGGCGCTCGGCCACCAAGCACACCGCCGAGGACCTGCGCGCGGGCAAGGTCACGATGCCGCTGGCCCACGCCGTGGCCCTGCTGCCGCCCCGCCGGGCCCGCGAGCTCTGGTACTCGGTGCGCGACGGCGACGCCGACGAGGCGACCGTGGCCGCCGCCGCGGCGTCCCTGGAGGAGTGCGGCGCGGTCGCCGCCTGCACCGGGGAGGCCCAGGACCTGGTCGAGCGGACGTGGAAGCCCCTGCGGGACCTGGTGCCCTGCACGTGGACCTCCGTCATGATGGGCGCCCTCGGCGCCTACGCCGCCCGCCGGGAGCGCGAGTAGCAGTCGCCCCGCCCCTTCCCCGCGAGTGAGCAGGCCGGTACGCGGTGGCGGGGGCGGCGTTCCGCCCGCGCCGCCGGGACCGCCGCCGGGCCTTCGTGCACCCGCGTGCTCCCGGGCCCCGGCGTGCGCCGGGGGCGTTCCCGTGCCTCGGGGGACTCCCCTTCCAGGAAATGGGAAAACGGTTGTGCGCCCTTCACGGAAACGGCCGGAAGGGTTTTCTCCGGAGGGCGGTTCCTCCGTTCTCCGGAGCGGGCGCCATCCCGTTTCCGCGTGCTTTCCATGGAAGTGCGCACAGTCCTCGTGCGCAGGCGTTTCTCCCTGTTCCGGCGGGCCGGAGGCGACCCTTCGGAAACGGGTCGGAGGTACGATTTCGGGGAATGCCGAGCGGCGTATCCGCGTTGAATCGGGTACAGGAGCGCGAGCCCCCACGGGGCTCCGCCGCAGTTCCCGTTCCGTGCCCCTGCCAGCGGGCGGGAGCGGAGGCCGTGGGGAGGAGCGGTGCAGCACATCGAACACACGCCGTCCGACGAGGTCCTGGCCGACGCCGACCTCGGCGCGATGACCCCGGAGGCGCTGGCCGCCCTCGAACGCTTCGGGCGCGAGGTCTCCGCGGCCGCGCGCCGGGCCCTGCGGGCGCACGCCGAGGCGGGGGAGACCGCCTCCGCCGCCCGCGCGTGGAACGTCCTGGCCTCGGCCGACGGGGACTACTCCGTACGCGAGGCGGCGCACGTCCTCAACCGGGACCCCGCCATCTCCACCGGGCAGCGCCGACTGTTCTCCTTCATCCGCGCCAGCGGAATGGTCTCCCCGGACAACGACGTGCCCAGGGCCCGGCACGAACGCCACCTGCGCCTGCGGCCCACGTCCTACGACCACCCCCGCACGGGCAGGCGCGTGCCGGGGAGGCCGCAGCTGCGGGTCACCGCCGAGGGGCTGCGGTACCTGCACCGGAGGCTGGCCGGACACACCGCCCCGGCCCTGGACGAGGCGGCGTAGGGCCCGCGGGGCGCACGCCGCGTCCGCCACCGCCCGCCCGCGAGCACGGTGCGGACCGGGAACGGCCCCGGCCCGCACCGCAACGCGCGTCAGGGTTCTTCCATGTGCTCCCGGGCCCCCGACGCGCGCCGAGGGCCCCGACGCGCGCCGGGGCCCTCGTACGTCAGGACAGGCGCAGGCCCACGCGGGCGGTCCCGGCCGGGACCGACACCAGGGCGCCGTCGTCGGTCACGGTGACCTCCGCCCCGGTGCCGTCGGCCTCGGCCCCGCCAGCGCCGACCAGCAGCACCCGCCACCCGTGGGCCGGAGCGGCCTCGGCCGCCACGGTGACCCCGTCCCCCGAGCGCTCGGTCCGGAAGACCGCGGCGGCCGAGCCGTCGGCGGACGGCACGACCGTGGTGGTCGCCGGAGCCGCCTCCCCGGCCCCGTACACGCGCAGGGTCAGTCCGTCCGTGTAGTCGTAGTCGGGCCGGTCGTCCACCGCGCCGACCGGCAGGACCGCGTTCGGCCGCACCAGCAGGGGCAGGGAGTCGAACCCGTGGGTCTCACGGCGCCAGACCGGGCCCCGCACCGTCTCGCCCGTGACCAGGTGGGTCCACACGCCCTCGGGGACGTAGTACTCCACGGAGCCGTCCGCGCTCAGCACCGGGGCGACCAGCAGGTCCTCACCCAGCATGTACTGCGTGTCCAGGTGGTGGCAGGTCGGGTCGTCGGGGAACTCCAGCAGCATCGCGCGCATCATGGGCGTCCCCTCCCGGTGGGCCTGCACGGCCGCGCCGAACAGGTAGGGCATGAGCGCGCACTTGAGCCGGGTGAACACGCGGGCCACCTCGGTGGACTCCTCGTCGAAGTCCCACGGCACCCGGTAGGAGCGGCTGCCGTGCAGCCTGCTGTGCGAGGAGAGCAGGCCGAACGCGAGCCAGCGCTTGAACACCGCGGCGTCGGGGGTGCCCTCGAAGCCGCCGATGTCGTGGCTCCAGAAGCCGAACCCCGACAGCCCCAGGGACAGGCCGCCGCGCAGGCTCTCCGCCATCGCCTCGAACGTCGAGGCGCAGTCGCCGCCCCAGTGCACCGGGAAGCTCTGCCCGCCCGCCGTGGCCGAGCGCGCGAACAGGACGGCCTCGCCCTCACCGCGCTCGCGCTTCAGCAGGTCGAACACCGTCTCGTTGTACAGGTGCGTGTAGTAGTTGTGCATGGCCTGCGGGTCGGAGCCGTCCGACCACACCACGTCGGTCGGCACCCGCTCGCCGAAGTCGGTCTTGAAGCAGTCCACGCCCATGTCGAGCAGGGCCTTGAGCTTTCCGGCGTACCACGCTCGGGCGTCGGCGGACGTGAAGTCCACCAGCGCCATCCCCGCCTGCCACATGTCCCACTGCCACACGGTCCCGTCCGGCCGCCGGACCAGGTGCCCCAGCCGGGAGCCCTCCTCGAACAGCGCCGACCGCTGGGCGATGTAGGGGTTGATCCACACGCAGGTCCGCAGTCCGCGCCCCTTGAGCCGGGAGAGCATGCCCACGGGATCGGGGAACAGCTCCGGGTCCCACTCGAAGTCGCACCAGTGGAACTCGCGCATCCAGAAGCAGTCGAAGTGGAACACGCTGAGCGGCACGCCCCGCTCCGCCATGCCGTCGATGAAGCGGTTGACCGTGTCCTCGTCGTAGGAGGTGGTGAACGACGTGGACAGCCACAGCCCGAACGACCACCGCGGCGGCAGCGCGGGGCGGCCGGTGAGCGCGGTGTACCGGGCCAGGATCTCCTTGGGGCTCTCCCCGTGGATCACGTAGTAGGTCAGGGCGTGGTCCTCCACGCTGAACTGCACGCGGCCCACCGACTCCGAGCCGACCTCGAACGACACCGGTCCCGAGTGCGCCACGAACACCCCGTAGCCCCGGTTGGTCAGGTAGAACGGCACGTTCTTGTAGGCCTGCTCGCTGCTCGTGCCGCCGTCGGCCTGCCAGATGTCCACGGTCTGGCCGTTGCGCGTGAACGGCGTGAACCGCTCGCCCATGCCGTACACCAGCTCGCGGATCCCCAGCGACAGCTGCCCGAGCATGTGGTGGGAGCCGTCCGCATCCTCCATGAAGGCGGTGCCCTTGGCGTCGGAGCCGGTCAGCACGGTGCCGCCCGCGCGGAACTCCATCCGCCAGGGGCCCTCGGTGGCCACGCGCAGCGACAGGTCCCCGCTGGTCAGCTCCACCGAGGAGCCGTCCCGCGCCACCGAGGGGGCGGCGCCGGGGTCGCTGCGCACGTCGAACTCCGGCGCGCGCCGGACCGAGCCCGCCAGGTGCGTGCTCCGCACCCCGATCACGCCGGGCGCGGGCGACCAGCAGTCCACCGTGATCAGCGGTGTGTTGAGCGTGTCCCCCCGGTGCCCGATCGGGCGCACCGGGGCGTAGAGGGTGAACCGGTCGTCGTGCACCCGCACGTCACGGGCCTCGCGCGCGCGGTTGGCGCGCACGCCCTCCCTCATCTGCCAGAAACCGTCGGTGAACTTCATGGGCGTCCCTTCCCTGTCGTCGTGGTCTCGGTTCGCCGGTGGCGCGGGCGGCGGGTCACTTGATCGACCCCCCGGAGATCCCGGCCGCCACGTATTTCTGCGCGACGACCAGGAGCACCGCCGCGGGGATGGAGGAGAGGACGGCCACGGCCATGACGGCGCCCCAGTCGCCGACGTGCGCGCCGATGTACTCGTAGATGCCGAGCGTCACGGGCTTGACCGCGTCGGTCGTGTTCAGCGTCAGCGCGAACAGGAAGTCCGACCACGCGAACAGGAAGGTGAACAGGCTGCCCGTGATCAGCGCGTTGCGGCTCATCGGCAGCACGATCGAGACCAGCACGCGCAGGCGTCCGCCGCCGTCGAGCATCCCGGCCTCCAGCACCTCCTCGGGGATGGACACCATGAACGCGCGCAGCAGGACGATCGTGAAGGGGATGCCCAGGGACGCGTCGGCCAGGATCAGCCCGAGGTAGGAGTTGACCAGGTCCAACTCGACGTAGGCGTTGTACAGCGCGTTGGCCACGACGATGCCCGGGACCATCTGGGTGATCAGGGTGGCGAACACGACCGTCTCCGCGCCGCGCAGCCGGAACCGGGCCAGGGCGTAGGCCGCCGGGGTGGCCACCGCCAGGCAGACCGCGACCGCGCCGAGCGCCACCAGGATCGAGGTGAGCAGGTTGCCCGCCTGCGACTCCCAGGCCCGCTGGAAGTTGCCGAGGTCGAGCGTGCGCGGGAACCACCGCAGCTCCACCATCGCGGCGCCCGGTTGCAGCGCCGTGTTGACCATCCAGTACAGGGGGAACAGCAGCACGGCCAGGACCAGGACGCCGAACACCACGCTCACGGCGTCGCCCCGCGCCCTGCGCGTCACGCGCGGGCGCCGGGGCCGCGCGGCGGCCGGTGCCCCGCCGCTCCGGGGCGGGCCCGCCGGGGCGGGGGCGGTGCTCTCGGGTGCGGCGCTCATCGGGTGACACCTCCACGGTTGGCGCGCAGGTAGATGACCGCGAACACCATGCTGACGAGGATCAGGACGTTGCCGACCACGGCCCCCTGGCCGAAGTCGAGCTGGAGGAAGGACAGCTGGTAGGTGAGGGTGCCCAGGGTCTCCGTGGAGTGCGCCGGACCGCCGTTGGTCAGCGCCAGGATCAGGTCCAGGATCTTCACGGTCGACATGAAGCCCAGCACCAGCACCACGGTCACGACGGGCCGCAGCAGGGGCAGGGTCACCCCGAAGAAGGTGCGCAGCGGGCCCGCGCCGTCGAGCACGGCCGCCTCGCGCAGCTCCGCGGGGATCTCCTGGAGCCCGCCGTAGAGGATCACCATGTTGAAGGGGATGCCGATCCAGATGTTGACCAGCACCACCGACAGCAGCGCGAAGTCGGGGCTGCTCAGCCAGGGCACGGCCGACGACGTGATCTGGAGCGCCTGGAGCGACTCGTTCAGCACGCCGGTCTCCTGGTCCAGGACCCGGCGCCAGACGGTGCCGGCCACCACCATCGGGATCAGCCACGGCAGCAGGAGCAGGGACCGCATGATCCCCGACAGCGGGAAGCGGCGGCTGAAGAAGACCGCCAGCGCCATGCCGATGCAGAACTGCCCCGCCAGCGATCCCAGCGTGAACAGCAGGGTGTGCCACAGGGACGCGCCGAACAGCTCGTTGGCGAAGACCGCCCGCCAGTTCTCCAGCCCGTTGAACGGCGCCTCCCCCGTGAAGTACGTGGAGAAGGTGTAGTCCTGGAAGCTCATCGCCACGTTGCGGACCAGCGGGTACCCGAAGAACAGCAGCATGTACAGCAGCGCCGGGGCGACGAACAGCCACTTGGTGAGGTTCTGGCGCCCGCGCGCCGCGGTCGCCGTCCTCGCGGTCGCCGCCGCCGCGGGTCTCGTCCTCGTCGCCGTCACGACCGGGCCTCCAGTTCCGCCTCGACCCGCGCCTGGGCGCGTTCCATGGCCTCCTGCGGGCTCGCCTCGCCGGTGAGCGCCGCCTGGAGCGCGGTGCCGATGGCCTGGGAGTAGGCGTTCCACTCGGTGCCGGCGTACTCGGTCCGGCTGCGCGCCGTGCGCACCTGTTCCACGAACGGGGACAGCTCGGGGACCAGGTCGCGGTACTGCTCGGCCGCCCCGGTGTCCACGGGCACGTTGCTGCCCTTGGTGGACCAGTCCAGCTGCGCCTCGGCCGTGGTCAGGCAGGCCACGAGTTCGGCGGCCACGCGCTCGCGGTCGGGGTCCTCGGCGTTGACCGGCACGGTGAAGGTGGTTCCGCCGATCGGCGCCACCGAGGTGTCCCCGGCCCCGGGCACGGGGATCTCCGCCACGGCCCACTCCAGGTCGGGGTGCTCCTGGAGGACCGGCAGCTGCCAGGGGCCGTTCACCATCATGGCCGCGTTGCCCGCGATGAACTGGTCGTTGACGTCGGCCTGGGTCCAGTTGACCACCGAGGGGGAGACCGATCCCGCCTCGACCAGCGAGGTGACGTACTCCAGCGCCTCCACCGACTCCGGTGAGGCCAGCTCCCTCTCGTCGCCGCCGTTGGACCACAGCCACGGCAGGAACTGGTAGACGCCGTCCTCGGTGGCCAGGGCGCTGATCGCCAGGCCGTAGCGCTCGCCCCCGGTCAGCTCGGCGGCGGCCTCCTCCAGCTCCGCCCAGGTCCGGGGCGGGTCGATGCCCGCCTCCTCCAGGGCGGCCGCGTCGTAGAAGAGGCCGAGGGAGTTCACCGACCGGGCGGCGCCGTAGTACACGCCCTCGTAGCTGCCGATGGACAGCGCGCCCTCGGACAGGCCCTCCGTGGGTATGCCGAGTTCCTCCAGCGGTACCAGGCCCCCGGCCGCCGCGAACTGCGGCAGGTCCGAGCCGTCGAGGTTGAGCACGTCGGGGAGCGAGTCGGAGGAGGCCATCCGCAGGGCCTTGGGCACGAGCTGGTCGGCGGGCACGCTGACGTGGCGCACCTCCACGCCCACCCGGTCCCCGCAGGCGTCCATCGCCTCCTGGTCCCAGGTGTGGTAGGGCTCGTCGGTGCTGGAGTCCATGATGGTGTACACGCTCGGGTCGCGTTCGGCCGCGCAGCCGACTCCGGTCAGGGCGAGCGCCGCGGCGCAGGCGGCCGCCGACGCCGTTCGTAGTGGGCGGTGCGGGGGTCGGTACAGGTGTTCGTGCATGTCGGGGGCCTTCTCGGCGGGGGCGGGTGTCCACGCGCCGGTCGCCTCGGGGCTGGCGCCGCCGGGGTCGCGACCGGCCGTCGGGTCCGGCGAGCGGGTCGCCGGGGCCGGTGGGGGTCAGGGCGGGGGAGCGGCGACCGTCCCTCCGGGGGTGATCTCGGGCGGGATGAGTTCGCGCCGTCCTCCCGGGAGCGGCGGGCTGCCGCGCGCGGCCTCGGCGGCCAGCCGGGTCACGGCGGCCGACATCCGCTCGACGGGCAGTTCGACCCGGGTCACGTCCAGTCCCGCGAGGTCCTCGGGGAAGCTGCCGATGGCCACCAGGGAGACGTCCCCGGGCACGTCGGCGCCGCGCGCGGCGAGGTGGCGCAGCACGCCGGGCACGGCGGCGGGGTGCTGGAGGGCGAGCGCGGTGGGCGGGCGCTCCCCGTCGAGGAGCGCGTCCAGCCGCCGGTACAGCTCGGCGGGGTCCTTCGCCGAGGGCAGGACGCGTACGGGGACGCCGAGTTCGGCGGCGGCGCGCTCGGCCCCGCGCAGACCGCGCACGGAGTAGCTGCGGCCCGAGGCGATGTCCTCCTCCACCGTCGACACGAAGCACAGGTCGCGGTGCCCGGCCCCGTGCAGCAGGCGCAGCGAGGCGACCGCGGCCTCCTCCCAGTCGAGGTCGGCCCAGGGCGCGGCGTCCTCGTCGGAGGGGCGGCCGAGGACCACCACGGGGAACCCCAGCGCGTCCATCGCGCCGATGCGGGGGTCCTCCATCTCCACGCCCATGATCACCGCGACGTCGGCGAGCCTGCTGCGCGCGGCGCGCTCCAGCCCGTACGCCCCGGCGTCGTCGTCGCGCACGGTCAGGAGCAGCAGGTCGTAGCCCAGCTCCCCGGCGGCGCGGCTCAGCCCGTACATGAACCGCCCGCCGACCGGCAGGTAGCCGGGCGAGGCCAGCGGCAGGGCCAGCGCGATCACGCGGGTGCGGGCGCTGCGCAGGGAGCGCGCGCCCGCGTTGGGGTGGTAGCCCAGTTCGTCGATGGCCGTCCGCACCGCGGACCGGGTCCGTTCGGAGACGCGGCGGGAGCCGCTGAGCACGTAGGACACCGTGCTCGGGGCCACACCCGCCGCCGCGGCGACGTCCTTGATGGTCACCATCGCGGCCTCCCTTCCCCCGCACACCACTGTCGAAGCGCTTCGACAGCCTGCCGCGCGGATCCGTCGAATCGATTCGATGAACGGGCACCATGGTAGGAACCACACCCCCGTGTGACAACCCCCTCATCGGAGGATCCCTCACAGGGCCCCGGGGCCGGGCCGCCTCCACCCGGCCCGCCGCGCGCCGAACCGGCGCCCCCGTTTGGCGTGCGCCCGCGCGGTCAGGAGCGGGGAGAGGCGGACGAGGGGAGAACGCCATGGGACGCGGAGTCGCGCGCAAGCTGATCGACGCGCACCTGGTCGAGGGGGAGATGGCGCCCGGAGAGGTCATCGGGCTCTCCGTCGACCAGACCCTCACCCAGGACGCCACCGGCACCCTGGTCATGCAGGAGCTGGAGGCCCTCGGCCTGGACCGCACCCGGGCCGGGGTCAGCGTGCAGTACGTGGACCACAACCTGCTCCAGACCGACGAGAAGAACGCGGAGGACCACGCGTTCCTGCACTCGGCGGCGCGCCGGTACGGCCTGTGGTACTCCAAGCCCGGCAACGGCGTCTCCCACCCCACGCACATGCAGCGCTTCGGGGTGCCCGGCGCGACGATGGTCGGCTCGGACTCACACACCTGCGCCGCCGGATCGCTGGGCATGCTGGCGGTCGGCGTCGGCGGCCTGGAGGTCGCCATGGCCGTCGCCGGGCGTCCACTGCGCGTCCGGGCGCCGCTGATCTGGGGCGTGCGCCTGACCGGTGAGCTGCCCCCGTGGACCTCGGCCAAGGACGTCATCCTGGAGATGCTGCGGCGGCACGGGGTCAAGGGCGGTCTCAACCGGATCATCGAGTACCACGGTCCCGGGGTCGCCACGCTCACCGCCATGGACCGCCACGTCATCGCGAACATGGGGGCCGAGCTGGGCGCCACCACCACGGTCTTCCCCTCCGACGGCGCGGTGCGCGACTTCCTGCGCGCCGAGGGCCGTGAGGACGACTTCACCGAGCTGCTGCCCGACGACGACGCCGACTACGACGTGACCGACGAGATCGACCTGTCCGGGGTGGAGCCGCTCATCGCCCGGCCCTCCTCGCCCGGCGACGTCGTCCCGGTCCGCGAGGTGGCGGGCACCGACGTCAGCCAGGTCGTCATCGGCTCCTCCGCCAACCCGGGACTGCGCGACTACGCGGTCGCCGCCGCCATGGTCAGGGGCCGCCAGACCGACAGCGCGGTCAGCTTCGACGTCAACCCGTCCTCACGCCAGATCCTCTCCGACCTGACCCGCACGGGAGCGACCCTCGACCTCATCCAGGCCGGGGCCCGCATCCACCAGGCCGGATGCCTGGGCTGCATCGGCATGGGCCAGGCGCCCGCCGTCGGACGCAACTCGCTGCGCACCTTCCCGCGCAACTTCCCCGGCCGCTCGGGCACCGAGGAGGACGCGGTGTGGCTGTGCTCCCCGGAGACGGCCGCCGCCTCCGCGCTCACCGGCGTCATCACCGACCCGCGCGACCTGGCGAGGGAGCTGGACATGGCCTACCCCGACCTGCGTCCGCCGGAGCGGGCGGCGGTCAACACCGCGATGCTCGTCCCGCCGCTGCCGCCGGAGGAGGCCGCGCGGGTCGAACTCGTCAAGGGCCCCAACATCTCCGCGCTGCCGGACTTCCCGCCCCTGCCCGACCGGATCGAGGCGCCGGTGCTGCTCAAGGTCGGCGACGACCTCTCCACCGACGAGATCTCCCCGGCGGGCGCCCGCGCGCTGCCCTTCCGCTCCAATGTGCCCCGGCTCGCCGAGTTCACCTTCACCCGCATCGACGAGGACTACCCCCGCCGGGCGAGGGAGGCGGGCCGCGAGACCGGCCACATCGTGGTCGGCGGGGAGAACTACGGGCAGGGCTCCTCCCGCGAGCACGCGGCGATCACCCCCCGCTACCTGGGTCTGCGGGCGGTGATCGCCAAGTCCTTCGCCCGCATCCACTGGCAGAACCTCGCCAACTTCGGGGTGCTGGCCCTGCGGTTCACCGACCCCGGCGACTACGACCGCGTCGGCTCCGGCGACGTCCTCGTCCTGGACGGCCTGGAGGAGGCCCTGACCTCCGGTTCGGAGCTGACCGCGCGCAACACGACGAGGGACGAGGAGTACCGGCTGGACCACCAGCTCTCCCCGGCGCAGGCCGAGGCGGTGCTGGCGGGCGGCCAGATCCCGCTGCTGGCCCGGGAGCTGGACTGACCCGCCCACCGCCCGGGCCGGACGCCGGTGCGCCCCCTCAGGAGGCGGTGTCGGAGGAGCGCTCCCTCTCCTGCTCGGCGCCGCTCCGCGCGGTCGGCTCCGCGCCCTCCTCCGGTGCGGCGGGGGCGGTGCGGCGCTCGACCAGGTGGGCGCGCAGCGACCAGACCACGGAGCCGATCCACGCCGCCCACACGAGCACGTAGACGGCCGTCTGGGCCGCCGGGGGAAGGGCCAGCAACTCGGTGCCGAGCAGCGTCCGGGTGTTGGTCAGCACGATCAGCCCGCCGACCAGCGAACCGAGGATGCGGGGCGGGATGTAGCGCACGATCCAGGCGGCGATCGGTGCCGCGACGATGCCGCTGATCAGCAGCGCGAGCACCCAGCCGACGTTGATCCCGGCCGCGCCCAGACCGACGAGGAAGCCGAGGCTGGCGGCGAGGGCGACGATGAACTCGCTGGTGTCGATGGTGCCGACGACCTTGCGCGGCTCCATGCGCCCGCTGGCCAGCAGGGCGGGGGTGCCGACCGGGCCCCAGCCGCCGCCTCCGGTGGCGTCGACGAACCCGCCCACCAGGCCGAGCGGGGTCAGGAAGCGCCTGCGCAGGGGCTTGTCCAGGTTCCGGGTCGGCGTTCCCCACGCGGTGAAGCGGATGAGGATGTAGAGGCCGAGCGCGAGCAGGATGCCGGACATGATCGGCGCGGCGGCCTCGGTGGACAGCCAGCTCAGGAAGGTCGCCCCGGCGAACGAGCCGATCGCGCCGGGCAGGGCGATGCGCCGGACGACCTTCCAGTCGACGTTGCCCAGCTTCCAGTGCGAGACGCCCGAGGCCAGCGTGGTGCCGATCTCGGCGAGGTGGACCGTGGCCGAGGCCGCGGCCGGGTTGGTGCCGAAGAGCAGGAGCAGGGTGGTGGAGGTGACGCCGTAGGCCATGCCGAGACTGCCGTCGACGAGCTGGGCGAAGAATCCCGCGACGGCGAGGAGGACGAGAGTGCGCATGTGGGCCTTCCGGTGGGGAGGGATACGCGGGGCGGTGGAGGTCGGCTCGGTGTCCGGCTCCGGACGGAGGGCCCGGGTCGGTCCGCCGCGGGCGCCGGACCGGGCGCCGTGCTGGCGATGGAGGTAAAGCTACCATGTTGGTAGGAATAGTGGCCAAGTAGATCGCCGGGTGTTTCCGAGGATTCTTCGGCGGCCGTCCGGGGCGGGCTCCGGATCCCGCGCGGCTCCAGGGGGGTCGCAGAGGGTGTCCGGTGGCGTGCGCCACGAAAACATATTATTCCTACCAATTTTGTTGACTTTAGGGTTCGGTCGGTCCTACCTTCGTGTCACTCGCCGCGAACGGCCCGCGACCGGACGCGTGAGGTGACCGCCGCGCCTTCCCGCCCTCGTGAGGAGCCCCGCCGTGACCACCACCACGGATCTGTCCCTTCGCCCCGTCGCCGGACGCATCGGCGCCGAGATCTCCGGCGTGCGCCTGGGGCCCGACCTGGACGGGGCCGCCGTCGCCTCGATCCGGGCGGCCCTGCTCGCCCACAAGGTGGTCTTCTTCCGCGACCAGCGGCACCTGACCGACGAGACCCAGGCGGGCTTCGCCGCCCTGCTCGGCCCGCTCACCACCCCGCACCCCACCACGGGCGCGGCCTTCGGCGGCGACCACCACGTCCTGCCGATCGACTCCGAGCGCGGCAAGGCCAACAGCTGGCACACCGACGTCACCTTCGTCGACCGCCCGCCGCAGGCCAGCGTCCTGCGCGCCGTCCACCTGCCCCCGCGCGGCGGCGACACCGTCTGGGCCAACACGGCCACGGCCTACCAGGACCTGCCCCAGCCGCTCAAGGACCTCGCCGACGGCCTGCGCGCGGTCCACACCAACGACTACGACTACGCGGCGGTCGCCCCCGAACGCGAGCCCACCGGCGACCTCAGGAAGTACCGGGAGGCCTTCGTCTCCACCCTCTTCAAGACCGAGCACCCCGTGGTGCGCGTCCACCCCGAGACGGGTGAGCGGGTCCTGTTCCTCGGCCACTTCGCCCAGCACTTCACCGGCCTGAGCAGCAAGGACTTCCACCACCTGTTCGACCTGCTCCAACAGCGCGTCACCCGGGCCGAGAACACCGTCCGGTGGAGCTGGCGGGAGGGGGACGTGGCCGTGTGGGACAACCGCGCCACCCAGCACTACGCCGTGGCCGACTACGGGGACGAGCCCCGGCGCCTGCACCGCATCACCGTCGGCGGCGACCTCCCCAGGGGCGTGGACGGCCACCCCAGCCGCTCCCTGACCGGCGACTCCAGCGGCTACACCCCCGCGGTCTGACCCGCGGCCCCGAACCTCCTTCTGCCCGCGGCGGGGTCGCCCGCGCGCTCCGGTGGACGCAGACCACCCCGCGCGAGGAGGTGGTGGACCGCTACACCGACATCATCGGGCGGCGCGGCCGCAACGAGAGCGCCGAGGCCCCGCCCCGGATCCGCTTCCCCGGCCCCGTTCTCCGCCCCGGATGTGTCGTCCCGCCCCGGGGGCCGTTCGCCTCCCCAGACCCGTTCGCCTCCCGGACCTGTGCGCCTCCACGGGTCCCGACCACTGTCCGGCCACCGCCCGGCCGCTGGCCGTGCGGTGGCCCCCATCCGTGGCGCACGCCGCCCGGACGCCGCCTTCCCCGGTACCGAGGGAGAGTCCGATGAGCACCGCGCAGAGCGCTTCCCCGCCCCACCCCGCCTCCGAGGTCGCCCGGTTCCGCGCGACGCTGCGGCACCACCCGGCGGGGGTCGTCGTCATCACGGCCGGTGTCGACGGCCGTCCCGCCGGACTGACGGCCACCTCCTTCACCAGCGTGAGCCTCGACCCGCCGCTGGTGGCCTTCTACGTCGCCGAGACCTCCTCGACGTGGACGACGCTGCGCCTGGCCGGGGTGTTCGCCGTACACCTCCTGTCGGAGGACCAGACGGACCTGGCGGCGAGGTTCGCCCGCGGCGGCGCGGACCGCTTCGCCCCGCCGACGTCGTGGCGTCCGGGTCCCGAGGAGGTCCCCCTGCTCGACGGGGTGTCCGCCAGCCTGGTGTGCAGGAGGTTCGACACCCGGCTGATCGGCGACCACTGGCTGGTCGTCGGCGAGGTGACGCACACCCTGGTCCTGGACGACCTCCGTCCGCCGCTGCTGTACCACCGCGGCGCCTTCGGCGGGTTCGCCCCGCTGCACGGCCCGAGCCCCGCCTGACCAGGGCGGCTCCGACGGCCGCCCGGGACCCGGCGGCGACGCGCCGTACCCCCGCGGGGGTACGGTGCTCAGTCGTGCGCGACGGACGCTTGACATGACGTCATGTTTGACGCCATTATGACGTCATGGATTTGATGCCGTATGTCGACGAACTCCGCCGCCAGCTCCAGGTGGCCGCCGAAGCCGGGAACGAGGACGCCCGGGTCATCGCCGAACGCCTCAGTGCAGCTCTGGAGCCCGCCGCGCGGCTGACTCTGCTGGACGCGCTCTCCGCGGCCGCGGACGAGATCACACGCGAACTCGCGCCCGGTTCGGTCGAGGTCCGGCTGCGCGGACGGCGGGCTGACTTCATCGTGACGTCACCCGATTTCGAGGACGTCGAAGACGACGGCCTCATGACGTCACAGGCGCACCAGGATGACGTCATGCAGGCTGACCGGGCCCTCACGGAGCAGCTCCGGGCCGACGCCGAGGACGGGGGCACGTCGCGGATCACCCTGCGCCTGCCCGACCGCCTCAAACCGCACGTCGAGGAGGCGGCCCGCGGGGAGGGGCTGTCGGTCAACGCCTGGCTGGTGCGCGCGGTGACCGCGTCCCTCGACAGCGGCAGGCGCCGACCCGACACCCGGGCACGCCAGATCGGCCGCGGCTACACCGGCTGGGTCCGCTGACCGGACCCGGCCGCCCGACTCCACCACGTCTCCCACCAGCGGAGACGACCACCAACGCCACGTCAGGGAGACAGCCATGCCAACTTTCGACACCCCCGAACCCGTCACCGCCGACATCACCCTGGTCGCCGGAAACCTCCAGATCAGCGCCGGAGGCCGCACCGAGACCACCGTCGAGGTCCACCCGCGCGACGCCGCCAAGGAGAGCGACGTGCGGGCCGCCGAACAGGTCGAGGTCGAGTACGCCGGAGGCCGCCTCCAGGTGAGGGACCCCCAGCCCTCGGGCCTGGGCCGCGTGATCGGGCGCAAGGGCATGGTCGACATCACCGTCGAACTGCCCGCGGGCTCGCGCCTCCACGTCAGCGGCGGCTTCGGCGGCGCCCGCTGCGAGGGCGTCCTGGGCGCCTCCGAGATCACCTTCTCCCACGGCAACATCGCCGTGGACCGCGTCACCGGCAACGCCGAGCTCACCACGGGGTACGGCTGGGTCCGCGCGGGGGAGATCGACGGCTCCGCCGTGGTCAAGTCCACGGGCGGGGCCCTCACCCTCGGCACGGTGACCGGCGACCTGCGGGCCAACTCCGCGCACGGTGACATCACCGCCGACCGCGCCCTGGCCTCCGTCACCGCGCGCACCCACCACGGCAGCATCCGGCTCGGCCAGGTGGTCCGGGGCGGCATCGACATCGGGACCGCCTTCGGGGAACTGGAGATCGGCGTCCGCGAGGGCACCGCCGCCTGGTTGGACGCGGTGTCCAAGAAGGGCGTCGTGCGCAGCTCCCTGGAGGCCGCCGACGGCCCCGGCCCCGCCGAGGAGACCGTCGAGATCCGCGCCCGCAGCGTCCACGGCGACGTCATCGTCCACCGGTCCTGAACAGACGGAAGAAGAGACCGAACATGAACCGGCACACCCCCCGCCCGGCCGTCGCGGTCACCGGACTGCGCAAGTCCTACGGCGACCACACCGTGTTGGACGGCGTCGACCTGGAGATCCCCGAGGGAACCGTGTTCTCGCTGCTGGGACCCAACGGCGCGGGCAAGACCACCATCGTCAGGATCCTGTCCACGCTGATCGGCGCCGACGGCGGCCGGGCCCGGGTCATGGGGCACGACGTGGCGGCGGAGCCCGACGCGGTGCGCGCCGCGATCGGCGTCACCGGACAGTACTCGGCGGTGGACGGCCTGCTCACCGGACGCGAGAACCTGATGCTCATGGCGGGGCTGCACCGCCTGGGGCGTGCCCGCGCCCACCGCCGCACGACCGAGCTGCTGGAGCACTTCGACCTCGTGGACGCGGCGGGCAGACCCGCCTCCACCTACTCCGGGGGCATGCGCCGCCGCCTCGACCTGGCGATGACCCTGGTGGGAGAACCGCGGCTGATCTTCCTCGACGAGCCGACCACCGGCCTGGACCCGCGCAGCCGCCGGGACATGTGGCAGATCATCCGCGACCTCGTGGCCGACGGCGTCACCGTCTTCCTCACCACGCAGTACCTGGAGGAGGCCGACCGGCTCGCCGACCGCATCGCGGTCCTGGACCACGGCACGATCGTGGCCGAGGGCACCGCGGCCGAACTCAAGCGCCGCGTCCCCGGCGGCCACGTCCGCCTGCGCTTCACCGGGACCGAGGCGCTGGAGTCGGCGGCCCGGGCCCTGGGCGGCGAGGCCGACACCGACGCGCTCGCGCTCAGGGTGCCCGGCGGAGGAGGGGTCGCCTCCCTGCGCGACCTCCTCGACCGCCTCGACGCGGCGTCGGTCACCCCAGAGGAGCTGTCGGTGCGGACCCCGGCCCTCGACGACGTCTTCCTCGCGCTCACGGGTCACCGGAGCGCCGACGACAACACCCGGAAGGCCCACCGATGACCACCCTCACCCACGCCGTCGGCGACTCGGCCACGATGGTGGCCCGCCAGCTCCGGCACATGCTGCGCTACCCGTCCATGACGCTGCTGCTGGCCGCCACGCCGGTCCTGCTCCTCCTGCTGTTCGTGTACGTCTTCGGGGGCGCGATGGGCCCCGGCGCGGGCGGGGGCGGGGGCGCGGCCAGCCGCGCCGACTACCTCGACTACATCGCCCCCGGGATCATGCTGATCGCGGTGGCGAGCACGGCCCAGGGGACGGCCATCTCGGTGGCCATGGACATGACCGGCGGCATCGTCGCCCGGTTCCGCACCATGGACATCGCCCGGGTGTCGGTCCTGACCGGCCACGTCGTCGGCAGCCTGGTCCAGTCGATGCTGGGCGTGGCCCTGGTCTCGGCGGTGGCGCTGCTGCTCGGGTTCCGGCCCACGGCGGGCCCGGCGGAGTGGCTGGCGGCCGTCGGCCTGCTGGCGATGGTCTCCTTCGCCCTGACCTGGCTGTCCGTGGCGCTGGGCCTGGTCTCCCAGACCGTCGAGGCCGCGAGCAACCTCCCCATGCCGCTGCTCTTCCTGCCCTTCCTGAGCAGCGGGTTCGTCCCCACGGAGACCCTGCCGACCGGCCTGCGCTGGTTCGCCGAGTACCAGCCGTTCACGCCCGTCATCGACACCCTGCGCGGACTGCTGATGGGCACCGGCACCGGGATCGGTGACAGCGGGGTCGCCGCGGTCGCCTGGTGCGCGGGCATCGCCCTGGTCTCCTACCTGTGGGCTCGGAAGCTGTACGACCGCGACCCCGCGGCCTAACCCGGCCGCGGAGACGGACGGCGACCGGTCCGGTCGGCCCGGGTGCCGACCGGCACCCGGCGAGGACGACGACGCGACGCGGTCCCCCCGGCCGTGTCGGACCCACCACCACCAGACGAGGAACGGCCATGAGCGAACCCCTCCACACCGTCACGGCGCTGCCCACGGCGCGCCGGCCCGGCTGCCCCTTCGACCCGCCCGGGGAACTGCTCCGGGCACGCGAGCACGGCCCCATCAGCCGCTACGCCTTCCCCGACGGCCACCAGGGCTGGCTGGTCACCGGATACGACCTGGTCCGGTCGGTCCTGGCCGACCCGCGCTTCAGCTCCCGCAAGGAGCTCATGCGCCACCACCCGCTGATCGACTACGGCGACGTCGAGGTCCCTCCGGCGCCGCCCGGAGAGTTCCTCCTCATGGACGAGCCGCAGCACGGGCGCTACAGGAGACCGCTGGTGGGCAGGTTCACCGCGCGGCGGATGCGGCTGCTCACCGAGCGCGTCGAGGAGATCACCGCCGAGCACCTGGACGCCATGGAGGCGGCCGGGCCGACGGCGGACCTGGTGACCGCGTTCGCCAAGCCCGTCCCCACCATGGTGATCTGCGAGCTGCTGGGGGTGCCGTACGAGGACCGGCGCTCCTTCCAGGAGAACATCGACAAGTTCATGAGCGGGGAGACGAGCGACGAGGAGCTGACCGCGGCCTACACCGCGACCCAGCGCTACCTCGCGGAGCTGGTGGCCGCCAAGCGCGCGAACCCCACCGACGACGTGCTCAGCGACCTCACCGACAGCGACCTGACCGACGAGGAGCTGAAGGGTATGAGCCTGGTCCTGCTGGCGGCCGGGTTCGACACCACCGCGAACACCCTGGCGCTGGGCGCCTTCGCGCTGCTGCGCGACCCGGCGCAGCTGGCCGCGCTGCGGGCCGATCCCGCGCTCGCCGACCGTGCCGTGGAGGAACTGCTGCGGTACCTGAGCGTGGCCAAGATGTTCACGAGGACGGCGCTGGAGGACGTCGAACTGGACGGCCGGACCGTCGAGGCCGGTACGGCGGTCCTCCTGTCGCTCAACACCGCCAACCGCGACCCCGAGCGCTTCACCGACCCCCACGTCCTCGACCTCGGCAGGCGCGAGGGCGGGCACCTGGCCTTCGGCCACGGTGTCCACCAGTGCCTGGGCCAGCAGCTGGCCCGCGTCGAGATGCGGGTCGCGCTGCCCGCGCTGTTCGACCGCTTCCCCGCGCTGCGCCTGGCCGTGCCGGCCGAGGAGGTCGAGGCCGGGCTGCGTCCGGAGACCGCGGACCTGCACGGGCTGAAGAGCCTCCCGGTCACCTGGGACGTGTGACCGCGAGCCGGTGACGCGCGGGGTCGCGGCCCGGACACGGACGAAGGTCCAGCGGACAGGGTCTTCGTCCGTGCCGTAGGGGGTGTTCCGATCGTTCCCCCGAGGGCCCGAACCTGCTGGCCCTGAACCCTGGTCTGTCGCTCGGCAGGCGGCCAGCTGGAACGGGCCCTTTCCGCTGAGCTGCCATCGCCGCCGTTCTGGGGCTGGTCGTGATCGCGGCTGTGGTGTCCTGCTCCCCCTGTGCGCAAGCTCCTCCAGCTTCACCGCGGACCGGAGTGGCGGGTGTGGCGAAGTGGCTACAGTGGTGTCGCACATCTCAAGGCTTCAACGGGAGACAGATGGCCACGGTCGACGACGAAGGTCCCATGGGGAAGGAAGACCTCGTTGACGGCCAACTGCCCATGAACGCCCGCCAGGAGCACTTCAGCCTGGCCTTCACTCGTCTGGTGGCGTACACAGCAGGCTGCACCATCAAGACGCACGAGACCGACTACGACGGTGTCGACATCACGTTGGCCTCGGCCGCCGAGTACCAGCGCTTCTACGCTCCCCAGTTCGAGCTTCAGCTCAAGTGCACGACCCAGGCCCGTTACCTTGCTGACGACCACATGGCGTGGCCGATGAAGGGGAAGCCCTTCCGGAAGCTCACCAGAGGGAAACGGTACGTTCCGGCCTATCTCGGAGTCCTTCTCGTTCCGGAGAACCCCGACCGCTGGCTCTCGGTCGATGAGCGTGGGCTGGTCACCGAGAGCAGGATGTACTGGCAGGCCGCGACCGAGCTCGTGTCGACGGGTGAGGTCGGCCAGACCCGGACCGTTCACCTGCCGCGCAGTAACCTGTTTACCCCGGAGCAGCTTCTGGGCATCATGAAGAAGCTCGGCGAGGAGGGAGGCTTCTGATGACCCCCACCACGCTTGATTCCCTCAGCGAAGCGGCTTCTCAGCTCACACCTCAGTCGGTATCCCGGTTCCTGGCGACACACGGATGGGAACTGGAGGGCAGACAACCGGGTATTCGAGAGATCTGGCGGTTGGACCACTCTCCTGAATTCGGTTCTGCTCGTGTCATGCTGCCTCTCGCCACAGATTTCGTGGACTTCCGAGCCAGGTTCAAGGACGCCATCGAATCTCTCTGCCATGTGTACATGACAGATGCTGTTGATTTGCGGGAACGCGTCACCGCGACACATTCAGACATATTCTTCGTGCGTCTTAACCAACCGATGTCGGATGGATCGATACCCTTCCGTCAGGCCGGAAGTACAGTCGATTCCCTGTTCAGGATGCTGAAGGCGGCGGCCACGACAGCCGCCGATCCTTTCCATTCTCACAGAGGTCGAAGGCCTGCTGTCGTGGCCGACTTCCTGGATGAGAGCATCCGACTGGGGCAGACGAAGCAGGGAAGTTTCGTCTTCACCGTCTCGGCGTTCCTCGGAGATGATCCGCCGAAGGACGGGGAAAGCGATGTATCCGCTGATCCTCCGGCGTTCGCGCGGCTCGTGATGGCCACACTCGCCCGCGGACTGGAGTCCGCTCGCCGCCTGGCCCTGCACTGGGACGAACGTGTACTCGACTCACCATCGGATCTCGGACTGAGCGCGGCCCTGGTGGAGTCCATGGAGGAGATGACACGCCCGGACAAACTCCGCTCCGTGGACCTCTCCTTCCAGTGGGCGGCAGCGAAAGCGCCTCCTGACGTGGCCGAGTCCACCATAGTCCTCGACCGTGATGTCATCGTGGAACTGCCGCGCCTTCGTGAGCGCCTTGTGCGAAGGGAGGAGCCGTCGCGCAGGATGACGCTTATCGGAATCGTGAAGGGTCTGGCGCGCGAGGAAACCCCACCGGGCGAGGAGGAGGCGGCAGACGTCACACTCCTGACCGAGGTGAGCGGAAAAACGAGAAACGTCCACGTGTCACTCGAAGGAGAGGACCATCGATGGGCGATCATCGCCTATCAGAGGAATCTCCCACTTGTTGTGACAGGCGACCTCTCCTTCGAGCGCCGCACTTGGCGGCTTTCCGGAGACGTCGATGTGGACGCCAGTTTCCTCAGGCACTTCTCACGGACGCATCCGTCTCCCGGTGAGGACGAGCGGAACACCTAGGAGTGTTCCCTGCCGTGGTCGGTGGTCGCCGTCCCCAACTGCCGTGGGTGAAGAGGGCCTGCGGGCCGATGAGCCCGTCCGTTCGGAGGCCTCCGAGCCCCGGCCGAGCTGTCCCGTCCTGTCAGTTCCCGGCGGCGAAGGCCTCGTCGTCCGGGACGGCGGGCATGCGCAACCTCGTCCTCGGCCTGACTGCCGGGGCGGGCGTGAACGCCAGCAGGGCCGAATACCGCGCCGCTTGGCTGGGGAGCCTCTACGGTGACGGCGTGAGGTGACCGTGCGGGCGGGGGAGCGTGACCGTCACGGTCAGCCCCCCGCCCGCGCGCGGTCGCAGGTCCAGCGCGCCGCCGTGGACCTCGACCACCCGCGCGACCAGGGCCAGGCCCAGCCCGTGACCCGGGTCGGCCCCGAATCTGCCCTGCCCGCGCAGGAAGGGTTCGTGCAGCCGGGCCACCGCCTCGGGCGTGTGGTGCGGACCGGTGTTGTCGACCCGCAGGACGGTCCCGGCGCCGGGGGCGTGACCGGTGCTGACCGAAGCCGTCCCGCCCCGCCCCACGTTGTGGCGCAACGCGTTCTGCACCAGGTTCTGCGTGAGCTGGGTGAGCAGCGCGGGGTCGCCGAGCGTCGGCGCCGGAGCCGACGCGAGGTACAGCCGCACCCCGCGGCGCTCGGCCTCCGCCGAGCCCTCGGCCACGACACCGCGGACGATGTCGGCCAGGTCGACCGGCACGGAGACGGCGGTCACGGCATTCGCGTCGGCCAGCCGCAGGAGGGCCTCGGTGAGCTCGACCGCCCGGGCGTTGGTGGCGCTGAGCCGTTCGACCAGGCGCGGGACGTCCTGCCCCTCCGGGTCGCGGCGGGCCACGTCCAGGAGGGTGGCCGTCACGGCCAGCGGGGTCCGCAGCTCGTGGGAGGCGTTGGCGGCGAAGCGCTCCTGGGTCTCGAACGCGTTCTCCAGGCGGTCGAGCATGTGGTCGAAGGCGTCGGCGAGCTGTCGGAACTCGTCGTTGCGCTCGTGCAGCCGGATGCGGTGCTCCAGCCGCCCCGAGGCGGCGACGCGCACCGCCTCGTTGATCCGGTGCAGGGGGCGCAGCACCCATCCGGCGAGGAACCACCCCCCGACGAGTCCGATCACGGCCAACACCACCAGGACGACCCCGGAGACCATGATGACGGCGTCGAGGATCTGCCCGCGGGTGGGGACGACAGGGCCGCCGGAGTCGCGCGGGTTGGCCGCGGTGAGCGGGTAGTCGGGGACGTAGCGCAGGACCACGTAGACCCCGGCCAGCACCGCCAGGCCCGCCGCCACGAGGAAACCGGCGTAACTCAGGGTCAGGCGCAGGCGTGCGCTGCCCCTCCTCCCGGGCGGAGCGGGGACGCGGGCGTTCACCGCTCCTCCCCGGGGGCCGCGAGGCGGTACCCGGCCCCGGGGACGGTGACGATGGGGTCCGGCCTGCCCAGGGTCCTGCGCAGCTGCGACATCGTCACCCGGGGCGCGCTGGTGAACGGGTCGGCGTTCTCGTCCCAGACCTTCTCCAGCAGCGTCTCGGCGCTGACCACGCCCCCTTCCGCCCTGATGAGCAGCTCCAGGACGGCGAACTGCTTGCGGGGCAGCCTCAGACGGCGCCCGTCCCGGTCGGCCTCCCTGCGGTACGGGTCCAGACGCAGGCCGCCCCATTCCAGGACCGGCGGAACGGACGACGAGGGCCTCCGGGCGAGTGCGCGCAGGCGCACGACCAGTTCCTCCAGCGCGAAGGGCTTGGTGAGGTAGTCGTCGGCGCCCAGGGCGAATCCGCCCACCTTGTCCCGTAGCCGGGTCGCGGCGGTGAGCATCAGAACCCTGGTCCCGGGATGGTCGCGCACCACCGCCGCGCACACGTCGTCACCGTGGACCCCCGGGATGTCCCGGTCGAGGACGATCGCGTCGTAGTCGTTGACCGCGGCGCGCTCCAGCGCCTGGCCGCCGTCGAGGGCGATGTCGGCGGCGATGGCCTCCTGGCGCAGCCCCGCCTGGAGCGCCTCGGCCATGAAGACCTCGTCCTCGACGATCAGCACACGCACGGTGTCCCCTTCCGCTCCGATCGCTGCCGCGTCCCGGCACGCCCCGCCGACGGCGCCGGCGTCCGCGCGGCCCGGCTCCGTGGCCGTTCAGCATAGGCGGGGGCCTGTTGCGAAAACGTTGGGCGCCGCGCACGCGCCCGTGCGTCAGCCCTTCCGGCCGCCGGGCCGCCCCGCGCCCGGGCTGCGGGCCCGGTCCGGCGGGGGAGGCCGGGGCCCGCGCGGGAGCGGTTCCGGACGCGAGGACCAAACATCCGCGCAACAACCGCCCTCCTACGGTCGGGCGCATGCGAAGTCGTACTCTCCTGTCCGGTCTCGTCCTCGCGGTGACCGCGACCGCGGTCACCGCGGTCCCGGCGCACGCCATCGTGGGCGGGACCCCGTCAACACGGCCCTATGAGTTCATGGGCTCGTTCCAGCCCGACTACCCCGCACCGCCGCGCCCGGACGGACACGGGTGCGGGGTCGTCGTCCTGGCTCCCGAGTGGGTGCTGACCGCCAGCCACTGCGCGGGCAAGAACCCGACCAACGCGCGGACGGGCGTTCCGCGGGGCTGGAGCGTCCGCGTCGGGTCGCCGGACTCCGACTCCGGAGGCGAGGTGGCCGAGGTCGACCACTACTACCGGCTGGCCACGAGCGGGGACGAGGGGGGTTTCTGGGGCAGGGACCTCGCCCTGATGCACCTGGAGCACCCCGTCGAGGCCCGACCGCTGCCCATCGCCTCGGCCCCGCCACCGCCCGGGACACCGGTGCGGATCATGGGCTGGGGCATGACGTGCGACGACACCGGGAACCCGGACTGCTTCCCGACACGGTTGCGGGAGGCCGACACCGTGGTGCAGCCGCCCTCGGCGTGCCTCGGCCAGGCGGTCGAGGGCGAGTTGTGCGTCGGCAGCCGGGACGGGAGCGTGGCCGCGGCCAACATGGACTCGGGCGGTCCCGCGCTGGTCCGCGAGGACGGCGCGTGGGCGCTGGCCGGGGTGGTCAGCGGTCCCAGCGGGGAGGGGGCGCCCACGCTGTTCACCGACGCCACCCGGCACACCGGGTGGATCGACGGCGTCGTCTCCGGTACCGACGTGCCCCCGGACGACGAGATCCCGGACGTGGAGGGCATGGTGGACCTCCAGGGCTGCGTGGGCTCGGTGGTGCGCACCCCGGCCTCGGAGCCGGACGCGCCCGCGCTGATGCTGACCAACGGCCACTGCGTACGGGAGGGCCGGCCGGCGCCGGGGGAGGCCCTCGTGGACCGGCCCGCCGACCTGGAGGTGCCCGTGGCCGACCCCCGGGGCTACCCCCGGGTCACCGCCCGGGCCGAGCGCCTGGTGTACGCGACGATGACCGGAACCGACGTCGCGCTCTACCGCCTGGACCGGACCTACGAGCAGCTGGCCTCCCAGGGGGCGAAGACCTTCGAACTCGGTACCACCCCCGTGCGCCCCGGCGACGAGGTGACCATGGTCTCTCCCGGTACCCGCTCGGACTGCTCCGTCGAGGCCGTGCCCGCGCACCTGCGCGAGGGCGGCTACCGGCAGGACGACCCGATCCGCTACGCCTCCGGCGAGGGATGCCTCCCCTACCCGGGCCTGTCCGGCTCGGTGCTGTTGGCCCCCGACGGTTCCACCGTCGTGGGCGTCCACAACACCCACAACAGGGACGGCGGGGAGTGCACCGACGACAACCCCTGCGAGGTGGACGCGGACGGGAACGTGACCTTCGAGCGGGGACGCGGTTACGGCCAGCAGGTCCACACGGTCCCGGCCTGCCTGACCGGCCGTTCGGAGCTGGACCTGTCACGCCGGGGCTGTTCCCTCACCGGCGCCGCGTCGGCCTGACCGTTCCGGTCGGCCCGCCCGACGCCCGCGGGGCCGCGACGGGGAGCCCGTGCGCGGCCCCGGCGCCGCCCACCGCGTCCTCGTGGTTCACGGCGCCGGGCTGCCGCCCCCGGACGCCGCCCACGACGTGATGAAGCGCTCGGCCGCGGCGTCGACCTCGGCGGAGGGGGCCAGCAGCCTCTGCAGCAACAGCCCCCGCAGGCACGAGGTCGCGATGATGCTCCGCTGCCTCGCGTCCGCCGCGGTGTGTCCGTCGCGAAGAGCGGCCGCTTCGAGGAGGGAGGCCAGGTCGTCGATGTCGGCGACGAACTCCTGGAAGACGTCGTGCTCGTACACCGCGAGCCCGACCAGGTGGAAGAAGGCGCGGATCCGGTCCTCGTGCGCGTCGTTCGCGTAGAAGCTCCACACGGCCCTGCACAGGGCGGCGAATCCGAGTTCGCCGCCGGTCGCGGCGATGACGAGGTTGTCGCGGCGGCGCGCCTCCAGCAGCACGGCGCGCAGGAGTCCCGGCCGCGACCCGAAGTGGTAGGTCAGCAGCGTGTGGTGTACGCCGAGCCGCTCCGCCACCTGGCGCATCGACAGGTTCGGGCTGGGGCCGCTCTCGCCGTACTCCTCGAACAGCGCCTGGAGGAGGCGCTCCCTGCCTTCCCCGACCGGTGACCTCACACTGCCTCCCTTGACGGGTTCACCACTGTTGAGTACGTTACCGTACGGCGAATTCACCACTGTTGAGTACGGTGGGGCGCAGTCCCGGGGAACGAGGTCCCCCGGCCGATGTCCGGTTCGCCGGGGGAGCCGCGCCTGCGCGTCGAGCCGGAGCCGCCCGTGCGAGCGCCCGTGTCGGCCACCAGCGTCAACGCCGGCATCCTCGGCCTGGGCGGGACGGTCGGGACGGTCCGGGTGGGGATGCGGGCCCACATGGTCGCCTGGCGGCGGGACCCGCTCCAGGACGCGGCGGCGTTCGCCGATCCGGACACGGCCGTCCTCCTCGTGAAGGACGGCCGCATCACGAAGGGAGAAGCCCGATGGGCGAGATACTGCACGGCTGCCTGCCGGACACGGAGTACCTGGAGGTCACCGCGCGGTCGGGGCACCGCTACGGCGTCTGGGTGACCACACCCCCCGGTTACGCGGACTCCACGGACCACCTACCGCTGATCTACGTGTTGGACGGCAACTGGACGGTCGGCCTCACCGCGCCCCTCATCGTCACCCAGGCGGACCCGTACCTGACGATCGCCCCCTACATCCAGGTCAGCGTCGGGTACGCCGGTGAGGAGGCCGCGGACTGGGCGCACATCCGCAACCGCGACCTCGTGCCGCCGGGGGAACCCGTCGGTGACGACATGCTGTCCACCCTCGCGGCAGCCCGCGAGTCGGGTGCGATGACCCAGGAGCAGGTCGACGCCTACCTCGCGGAGCTGCGGGAAACCCGGGCCGACGTCTTCCTCGACTTCCTGACCGGCGAACTCCACCCTCACCTGCGGTCGAGACTGCGTGTCAGCGAGTCCGGCCACGGCCTCTTCGGCTACTCCTACGGAGGCCTCTTCGCCCTCTACGCGTGGCTGCGCGGGACAGGACCCTTCGCGAGCGTCGGTGCGGGCAGCCCCGGTGTGGCCAGCGCGGACAGCCGGATCTTCGCCCTCGTCGAAGCCCTGCCGGAACCCGGTGAGGACGAGGCCGCTCCACGGCTGCACATCACGCTGAACGAGGCCGAGCTGCTGGGAGACATCCCGTTCTATCGCGGGATGGCCCGCCACGTCCTGACGACGGTGGAACAGTTGCACGCCAAGGGGCGGTCGGAGCGGATTTCGCACGCGTTGTTGCGGGAGACGCACGTCACCGGGCTACAGGCGTCGTTCCTGAGCTACCTGAAGGCGTGCCACGTGCGCTAGCTGACGCTGTTCCCCGCCGACCGGGAGCGCGTCACCGGCCCCTCGCCCCCCGTCCGTCCTGGGAGACGGCACAGGACCCGCGTCCGCCTCCGCCGCGAACGGCCCGTGGCGGGCGGGACGCGGGGCGGGCGACCCAACCATCGTTCGGGCCGTCCCGCGCACGAGGGCCCACCGCGCCCGGCGGCGGTGTTGTGCGCGGGTCGGGTGACGACCGCGCCACGCGCTCCCGGGCACGCGGGCCCGCGCCGCTGAGTTAGGCGGCGTCCCTCTTCGGGCGATCCACTCCGGTCGCACCCCCGCCGCGACCCGGGCATGAAAAAAGGCCCTGCGAGCAGGGCCTTCGTTTGTGTCCGAGGGGGGACTTGAACCCCCACAGCCTTAACGGCCACTAGCACCTCAAGCTAGCGCGTCTACCTATTCCGCCACCCGGACCGGGTGTGCTCGGCGCTCCCGCGCCGAACACGTCAACCATAGCAAAGGTCGAACACCGCGCGAACCATGTTTTCCGCCGGTGGAAGACATGGCAGGGTCGGTGGAACAGTAGGGCGACAAGGTGCGGCTGGACGGGAGCGTCAGATGGCGGAGCCAGGCAGGGAACTGAGCGCGGCCGAGGTCGAGGTGGTCGACCTGTGCCGGGAGCTCATCGAGTTCGACACCTCCAACTACGGCGACCACTCGGGACCCGGGGAGCGCAAGGCGGCCGAGTACGTGGCGGCCAAGCTCGACGAGGTCGGCGTCGAGTCGAGGATCTACGAGAAGCACCCGGGACGCAGCAACGTCGTGGCCCGGATCACGGGGGAGGACTCCAGTCGCCCCCCGCTGCTCATCCACGGCCACCTCGACGTCGTTCCGGCGGCCCCGGAGGACTGGACCCACCACCCCTTCGCGGGCGAGGTCGCCGACGACTGCGTGTGGGGCCGCGGCGCGGTCGACATGAAGGACATGAACGCGATGGTCCTGGCGATGCTGCGCCAGCGCCTGCGCGAGGGCCGCCGTCCCCCGCGCGACATCGTGCTGGCCTTCCTCGCCGACGAGGAGGCCGGGGGCACGTGGGGCGCCCAGTACCTGGTCGACGAGCACCCCGACCTGTTCGCCGACTGCGACTCGGCGATCAGCGAGGTCGGCGGCTTCTCGTTCACGGTCAAGGAGAACCGGCGCCTCTACCTCATCGAGACCGCCGAGAAGGGCATCGCCTGGATGAAGCTGACCGCGCGCGGCACCGCCGGGCACGGTTCGATGGTCAACACCGACAACGCCGTCACCGAACTGGCGGCGGCCGTCGCCCGCCTGGGCGAGCACCGGTTCCCCGTCCAGCTCACACCGACCGTGCGGACCTTCCTGGAGGAGATCTGCGAGGAGTTCGGCATCCCCTTCGACGAGCGGGACGCGGACGCCACGGTCGCCCGCCTGGGCCCCATCGCGCGCATGATCGGCGCCACCCTGCGCAACACCCTCAACCCCACGGTCCTGGGCGGCGGCTACAAGGCCAACGTCATCCCGGGCGAGGCCACCGCCCAGGTGGACGGCCGCTTCCTGCCGGGCACCGAGGACGCGTACTTCGCCGAGATCGACCGGCTGCTGGGCCCCAAGGTCAGCCGCGAGTTCATCCACCACCTGCCCGCGGTGGAGACCTCCTTCGACGGCGGCCTGGTCAGCGCCATGTCGGAGTCGCTGCTGGCCGAGGACCCCGGCGCCAAGGCCGTCCCCTACTGCCTCTCCGGGGGGACGGACGCCAAGAGCTTCTCGCGGCTCGGGGTGCGCAACTACGGTTTCGCCCCCCTCCAGCTGCCCCCGGAGCTGGACTTCGCGGGCATGTTCCACGGGGTGGACGAGCGCGTCCCGATCGAGGGCCTCCGGTTCGGGGTCCGCGTCCTGGACCGTTTCGTCGGGTTGAGCTGACCCCGGGCGCTTTGCGCCGTCCCCTCAGCCGAACCGCGCCGAGAACTTTTTCGGCGCGGTTCGCAATCCGGCTTCCCGTCACCGAACGTGATGTTAGTGTTGCTGTGAGTTCGACGGTGCTCGGCTCCCCGCCCGCCTTCGCGGGCGCGGAACGGCACCGCCGTGTGACCGTGGCGGGACCACCGCACGGGACCGTCCAGTAGCAGCGAAACGGGGGGCATCCATGGTGCTCGCGGGCAAGGAGTGGCTGGTCTCCAGTCGCGCTGCCCGCATGGCCCTGAGCCCCGCCCGGCTGCTGCTCCTGTCCGGCATCGTCGCCGTCGCATGGCTGGCCGGGGGGATCGGTGTCGCCCACGGCGAGACCGCCCCCGAGTCCGGTGGCCTGGTCGACCGCGTGCTGGAGGTCGGCGACGGGACCGGACGCACCGGACAGGCCGCCGCCGAGGAGATCCGCGGCGCCCGCCTCTCCGACGCCACGGCCCGCGCCGCGTCGGCCACGGAGTCGCTCACCGACACCGTGGTGCCCCAGACGGCCGCTCTTCCCGCCGAGACCCTGGACGGGACCGGCGTGACCGCGGCCCTGGAGCGGACCAGGACCGGATCCGCCGCCAACAGGGCGGTCGATGACACCACGCGGGCCGTCGACGAGACCGCGCGCGGCGCGGGCGACCTCGTCGAGGGCATCGCCCTCAGGGGCCACGACGTGGTGGAGTCCACCGACCGCTCGCTGCGTGACAGCAGCCTGGTGGGCACGGTCTCCGAGGGGCTCGCCGAGTCCACCCGGGCCGTGCAGGACCGGATCGGCGGCTCCGCGGGCACCGCGACGCCGCTCGGACTGCCCGTCCTCGGCGGCGCCGACGAACTCTCCCCGACCGCACCCGCGCCCAAGCGCTCCGCGTCCGACGAGGACGAGGGCTCCGGCGAGGAAGGCGACGGGGACCGCACCGGCGGGGTGACGGCCGTCCACGCTCCCGTGGACCCGTCCGTCTGGCACCGGGTCGCCGACGAGGGCGCCGACCGGGCGCCGAGCGGCGACGACCCCGGTGAGCGCATCCGCCTCATCGCGGGCGGCGGGTACCACCAGGCCGGAGCGGACGCCACCGGCGCCGCGGCTCCGTCCTTCCCCGCGCCCGGCGCCGCCGGGTTCCTGACGGCCCGGGCCGACCACCTGGCTCCCCGGGCCCAGCGGGTCGCCCTTCCCGGTGACCCCACCCTGGTTGTCCGCGACGCCGCGGACGACCCCTCCTTCGCTCCCGACTAGCCGCGTCCTCCACGACCGCGGCCGGTCCGTGCGCTCCTCTGCGCGCAGCCGCCTCGCCGAATCCGGCGGGCGTGCCTTCTCCCCGGCTTCCCCGGAGCACGAAGCTCTCCGTCCGCGGTCCACGAGCAGCTGGCCGATCTTTCTCGTTGACCAAAGGACACGCGATGACCTACCACACGCACGCCCGTATCGCCGCACTGGTGGCCGCGGGATTCTTCACCGCCGCCGGCGCCGGAGTGGCCTACGCCGACACCACGGCCACGACCAGTGGAAACGGTTCCATCCTCGGCGGCAACCAGCTCGTGGCCGACCTGGACGTCCCCGTCAACGCCTGCGGTAACGCGATCGCCGTCCTCGGCGTCGCGGGTGCCCAGTGCACCGACAGCGGGGCCGTGGTGGAGGACGACAGCTCCACCTGGACGCCCGAGAAGCCCGAGGAGCCCGAGACCCCGGACGAGTCCGAGAAGCCGGAGACCCCGGAGAAGCCCGAGAACCCCGAGGAGCCGGAGAAGCCCGGCTACGGGGGGAAGCCCGATGACGGCGGTCACGACGGCGGCGGTCACGACGGTGGCGGCCACGACGGCGGCGGCCACGACGGCGGTCACGACGACGGCTACGGCGGCGGCGACCACGGCGGTGGCGGCGGCGACCACGGCGGTGGCGGCGGCGACCACGGCGGTGGCGGCGGTGGCCACCACGGTGGCGGCGGCGGTGGCGGTGGCCACGACGGCGGCAACGGCGGCGGTGGCGGCACGCCCGAGGAGCCCGTCTCCCCGCCCGCCACGGACGAGGAGCCCCCGGCACCCGCCCCGGAGCTGGCCCGGACCGGCACCGACGGCAGCGCCCTGAGCGGGCTGTTCGCCAGCGCCGCCGCCGCGATCGCCGCGGGCGCCGGACTGCTCCTGTTCGGCAGGCGCCGCGCCCGCGCCTGACCCCGGCCTCCCGGGCCGTTCGCGGCCCGGGGGCTGACGCGAGTCCCGTAGCACCGGCCAAGGCCATGTGCGCGGGGTTCACGTCAGCCGCCGCCCTCCGGGGCGGGGCTGATGGACGGGGTGCGCGCGTCCCGCCGCAACCAGCGGAGCGGGACCGCGGCGCACTCTCCCAGTACCGGTAGCACGCACCTTCCAGGTGTGAGGCGGACCGGAGGAAACCCCGGCCTTGGCCGAAGGCCCGCACCCCACCCAGGGGCGTGGAACGGCCTGTGGCCCGAGCACACACCTTCTCATCGACATGTTTGAAAGGACCTCCCACATGCGTAAGTGGGTCAGCACATCCGCGAAGTCGGTGCTCCTGACAGCCGGTTTCGTCGCTCTGGGCAGCGGCGTGGCCTTCGCGGACAGCCAGGCCGTCACGAGCGGCAACGGTTCCCTGCTGGGCGGCAACCAGGCGGTCGTGAACGGGGACGTCCCCGTGAACGTCTCCGGCAACGCGATCGGCGCCGTCCTGGGCACGGCCGGCGCCAGCAGCACCGACACCGGCGCGGCCGTGGTCGACCACCAGCACGGCCCCGACGCGGCCACGTCGGGCAACGGCTCCGCGATCGGCGGCAACCAGCTGGTCGTGGACGGCGAGATCCCCGTGAACGTCTCGGGCAACGCGATCGCCGCCGTGGCCGGGATCGCGGGCGCCAGCACGACCGACACCGGCGCCGCGGTGGTCGAGCACCAGCACGGCCACCGTCACCACCACCACAGCCCCGACGCCGCCACCTCCGGCAACGGCTCGCTGCTCGGCGGCAACCAGGCCGTGGTCGACCTGGACGTGCCGGTCAACGTCGCGGGCAACGCGATCAGCGCGGTCGGCGGCGTGGCCGGCGCCGCGGCCACCGACACCGGCGCCCTGGTGCACGACGGCCACGGCCACGGGCACCGCGAGCACCACTCCGCGCCCGCCGAGTACACGGCCATGGACCTGGTGCACGAGGCCGCGGAGAACGCCACCATCCTGCCGCTGCCGGACACCTCCGGTGTGAACGCGGGCGTGCTGCGCCAGTCGGCGCCCCGTGAGCACCAGTCGGCCCCGCGCGAGCACCAGTCCATCGCGACCTCGGGCAACGGCTCGCTGGTGGGCGGCAACCAGGCCGTGGTCGACCTGGACGTGCCGGTCAACGTCGCGGGCAACGCCATCGGCGCGGTCGGCGGCGTGGCGGGTGCGGCCTCCACCGACACCGGCGCCCTGGTGCTGGAGGGGGAGGAGCACGTCGTCACCTCGGGCAACGGCTCCGCGGTCGGCGGCAACCAGCTGGTCGCGGACGGCGAGGTCCCGGTCAACGTCTCCGGCAACGCCATCGCGGCGGTCGCGAGCCTGGCCGGCGCCAGCAGCACCGGCGACGGGGCCGCGGTCGTGCACCAGAGCGCGCCCGAGGCCCAGTCCAGCGCCCTGGACGCCCTGCCCCTGGTGCAGGAGCTGCCCGAGATCCCGGTCTCGGACATGCTGCCCGTCGAGTACGAGGTGAGCGAGACCACCCGTCAGGCCGTGGAGCAGCACGCTCCCGAGCACGCCGACCAGCTGCCCGAGTCCGCCCCCGTGGGTGTGGCCGACCCGGTCAACGAGCTGCTCGGCGCCGCGGGCGTGGGCCTGTAACGACAGAACAGGGGATCGCGCCCGCGTCCGTGCGGGCCTGAGGGAGTACGGCGTCCCGTTCCGTGAGGAACGCGGTGGACTGCGGGGTGCCGTATCCCACAGGGCGGCGTCGGACACGGAGCGCGATCCCGGACCGGCACAACGCGTGCCGTACGCGTCGACGGGCCACGACGACCCGCCTCCGCACTCCCGTTCCGTGAGGAACGCGGTGGACTGCGGGAGCGCGGAGGAGCTGGCCGTCAGCCCGTGACGTGAGCCGAGTCCTCCCGGGAATATCCGGGAGGACTCGCCGCATTCTGGGGAAAGCAGACACTCGGTCACCGTCAAGTGTGACCGAAGTCACTCGCGGGGGCCGTTAGGGGTGCTCGTCAGAGGCGGTGCTGGCCAACCGGCCCACGTTGCCGGGGCGGCTCACGTACGCTACGGACCGGTACCGGTTCGGGAAGCGCTTATTCTGCGGGTGCCGGTGGGCGTGGGCCGGGTGTCCACCCAGAGCGACGGAGCCCTCACCCGCGGAGGGGGCAGTCCCTCCCGCCCACCGACGGGGGGAGCGCCTGGAGTTTCGGTTACTGTCGGTTCCCAGGAGCTTCCGACAGACCGCGGCCGGAAAGATCACGTAGGGCTAGACGTAGGGGAAGAGCGTGCCACCCACGAAGGGCAGCGCCGGCAAGAACGGCTCGAAGGACAGCGGACGACAGGGGGCGGGCACCGCCCTCGTCATCGTCGAGTCACCGGCCAAGGCGAAGACCATCGCCGGTTATCTGGGGCGCGGCTACGTCGTGGAGTCCAGCATCGGCCACATCCGCGACATGCCCAACAAGGCCGCCGAGATCCCCGCCAAGTACAAGGGGCAGGCGTGGGCCCGGCTCGGGGTGGACGTCGACGGCGACTTCGAGCCGCTCTACGTGGTCAACACCGACAAGAAGGCGCACGTCAAGAAGCTCAAGGAGCTCATGGCCGACGCCGACGAACTCCTCCTCGCGACAGATGAGGACCGCGAGGGCGAGGCGATCGCCTGGCACCTGCTGGAGGAGCTCAAGCCCCGCATCCCCGTCCGCCGCATGGTCTTCAACGAGATCACCAAGGACGCCATCCAGCGCGCGGCCCACAACACCCGCGACCTGAACACCCGCCTGGTCAACGCACAGGAGACCCGGCGCATCCTGGACCGCCTCTACGGCTACGAGGTCTCCCCCGTGCTGTGGAAGAAGGTCATGCCCAAGCTCTCGGCGGGCCGCGTGCAGTCCGTGGCCACCCGCCTGGTGGTCGAGCGCGAACGCGAGCGCATGGCGTTCACCTCCGCCGAGTACTGGGACCTCAAGGCCCTCTTCGACGCCACCGAGGCCGGTGTCGCCGAAGGCCCCGCCACCTTCCCCGCCGCCCTCGTCTCCGTGGACGGCACCCGCGTCGCCGCGGGCCGCGACTTCACCCCGCAGGGCACGCTGCGCTCGGACCGCCCCGTCCGCCAGCTGGACGAGGCCGCGGCGCGCGGCCTCGCCGAGCGGCTGTCCGGCGCCGGGTTCTCGGTCTCCTCGGTGGAGCGCAAGCCCTACCGCCGCTCGCCCTACGCGCCGTTCCGCACCACCACCCTCCAGCAGGAGGCGTCCCGCAAGCTCGGCCTGTCGGCCAAGCAGACCATGCAGGTCGCCCAGCGGCTGTACGAGAACGGCTACATCACCTACATGCGCACCGACAGCACCACGCTGTCGGACAGCGCGGTCAAGGCCGCCCGCTCCCAGGTGCGCAGCCTCTACGGCGGCGACTACCTGCCCGACAAGCCGCGCGTGTACGCCAAGAAGGTCAAGAACGCCCAGGAGGCCCACGAGGCGATCCGCCCGTCCGGCGACACCTTCCGCACGCCCGCCCAGACCGGCCTGTCCGGCCCCGAGTTCCGGCTCTACGAGCTGGTCTGGAAGCGCACCGTCGCCTCCCAGATGAAGGACGCGGTCGGCGAGTCCGTCACCGTGCGCATCGAGGGCACCTCCTCCGGCGGCGAGGTCGCCGAGTTCAGCGCGACCGGCAAGGTCATCACCTTCCACGGGTTCCTCAAGGCCTACGTGGAGGGCTCCGACGACCCGGCCGCCGACCTGGACGACCGCGAGCGCCGCCTGCCCGCGATGTCGGAGGGCGACCCGCTCAAGGCCCAGAACCTGGAGGCCGAGGGGCACAGCACCCGGCCGCCCGCGCGCTACACCGAGGCCACCCTGGTCAAGGAGCTGGAGGAGCGCGAGATCGGCCGCCCCTCCACCTACGCCTCGATCATCGGCACCATCCTGGACCGCGGCTACGTGTTCAAGAAGGGCACGGCGCTGGTGCCGTCCTTCCTGGCCTTCGCCGTGGTGCAGCTGCTGGAGCGCCACTTCGGCAACCTGGTGGACTACGAGTTCACCGCGCGCCTGGAGGACGTGCTCGACGACATCGCCCGGGGGGAGGCCGAGAGCCTGCCGTGGCTGCGCCGCTTCTACTTCGGCGGCGAGGACACCGAGGGCCAGCGGGAGACCGGGCTCAAGGAGCTGGTCAACGACAACCTCTCCGACATCGATCCCAAGGAGATCAGCTCCCTGCCGCTTCCCGGCACCGACATCGTGCTGCGGGTGGGGCGCTACGGCCCCTACCTGGACCGGGACGGCGTGCGGGTGAACGTGCCCGAGGACCTGGCCCCGGACGAGTTGACCGTGGACAAGGCCGAGGAGCTGTTCGCCCAGCCCAGCGGCGACCGGGAGCTGGGCACCGACCCCGAGACCGGCCGCGTCATCGTGGCCAAGACCGGGCGGTTCGGCCCCTACGTCACCGAGGTGATCGAGGAGCCGCGGGAGGCCGAGGAGGGCAAGGCCAAGACCAGGGCCAAGGCCAAGGTCAAGCCGCGCACCAGCTCGCTGCTCAAGTCGATGAGCCTGGACACCGTCACCCTGGAGGACGCGCTGCGCCTGCTGTCGCTGCCGCGCGTGGTCGGCCAGATCGACGGCGAGGACGTCACCGCGCAGAACGGCCGGTTCGGCCCCTACATCAAGAAGGGCACCGACAGCCGCTCCCTGGAGACCGAGGAGCAGATGTTCACGGTCACCCTGGAGCAGGCCGCGGCGCTGTTCGCCCAGCCCAAGCAGCGCGGCCGTCGCGCCGCAACCCCGCCGCTGCGCGAGCTGGGGGAGGACCCGGCCTCGGGCGCCAAGATGGTGATCAAGGACGGCCGGTTCGGCCCCTACGTCACCGACGGGGAGGTCAACGCCTCCCTGCGCAAGGGCGACGAGGTGGAGTCGATCACCGACCAGCGGGCCGCCGAGCTGCTGGCCGAGCGCCGCGCCAAGGCGCCCGCCAAGAAGCCCGCGACCAAGAAGCCCGCCGCGAAGAAGGCGCCCGCCAAGAAGACCTCCACGACGGCCAAGAAGACGGGCACGGCGGCCAAGAAGGCGTCCGCCTCCACGACGGCCAGGAAGTCACCGGCCAAGGGGGCCGGCGCCTCCGACCCCGCCCCGGAGGAGTAGGCGCGGGGCGGGGCGGCGGGGAGCGGCCGGGATTCGTCTCCCGGGCCCCGGCACGCGTAGGCTCACCCGGACACCTCCCGACGGGGGGTGTCCGGGTGGGCGGTCTCCCGCGTGTTCGCCCCGGGTGGGCGCACCCTCAACCCCTGTGCGGGAGCAGCCTTCCGTACTACGCTTGGCAGGACTCACGGGAACGCGGAAACGTGCGCGGTCCCCGGAGCCATCCAACGATTCTGAGGCGGGTCCGCGATCCGTCCTTCCCTCTCCCCCTCACCGATAATCTTGAGCGCTATGAGCAGATCTGCACCCCTGGGAGCGCCGGCCGAGGCGCGCAACGTTCTTGCGATCACACCCTTCCGAAGGCTGTGGATCTCTCTCTCCCTCTCCAGCCTGGGCGACTGGCTCAGCCTGCTGGCACTGGTGTCCCTGGCGACCGTCTTCACCGCCGACGGATCCCAGCTCGTCCAGTACCTGGCCGTCAGCGGCGTCGTGGCGATCAAGCTCGCCCCGTCGATCCTGCTCAGCCCCCTGGTCGGATCGGTCGCCGACCGCCTCGACCGCAGGTGGACGATGGTGGTCGGCGACGTCCTGCGCGCCGTGCTGTACGTCTCCATCCCGGTCGTGGGCCTCCTCTTCCCCGGCTTCGCCCTGGAGTGGCTGCTCATCGCCACCCTCCTGGCCGAGGTCGTCGCCCTGTTCTGGACCCCGGCCAAGGACGCCACGGTCCCCAACCTGGTGCCCCGCAAGCTGCTGGGGCAGGCCAACCGGCTGAGCCTGCTCACCGCCTACGGCACCGCGCCCGTCGCGGCGCTGCTGTTCGCCGCGCTCGCCTCGGTCAGCAACGTGCTCGGCGCGTTCCTGCCCTCCATGGCCAGCCCCGAGGCCGACGTCGCCCTCTACCTCAACGGCCTCACCTTCGTCGTCGCGGCGGTCGTCGTCGCCGGGCTGCCGATCCCCAAGCACAAGCCCTCCAAGGACGCGGAGAGCGACACCCGCGACAGCGGCATCCTGCGCGCGCTGGGGACCGGTCGGCGCCACGCGGGCGGCACGCCCCGCGTGCGCGGCCTGGTTCCGGGCATGCTCTGCGTCCTGGCCGCCGGGGGCGTGGTCATCGGTGTCGGCCGCGTGCACGTCGAGGGCCTGGGCGCGGGCAACGCCGGTTTCGGCGTGGTCTTCGCCGCGGTCTTCGCGGGCCTGGCCCTGGGCATGCTGGCCGGGCCGCGCGTCCTCAAGCAGTTCAGCCGCAGCCGGCTGTTCGGTCTGAGCATCGCCCTCGCCGGGCTGGCCCTGCTGTTCGCCGGGGCCGTCGCCGACATGGTGCTCACCGCCGTGCTCACCGCGCTGCTCGGCGTGGGCGCGGGTATCGCCTGCGTGATCGGCCTGGCGGTGTTCGACCGCGAGGTGGAGGACGAGCACCGGAGTTCCGCCTTCGCCTTCCTGCACGGCGCCGCCCGCGTCACCCTGGTCGGCGCCGCCGTGCTCGCCCCGCTGGCCGCCGGGCTCATCGGCAGTTACCGGATCCCGGTCGGCCCCCTGAGCTACGACCTGCGCGGCAGCGGCCTCGTCCTCATGCTCTCCGGCCTGGCCGTCCTGGTCGTGGCGCTGGTCTGCTACCGGCGGATGAACCGCCGGGACGACCCCGAGGCCGGTCCCGGTCTGCTCCCGGAGCTGTTCGCGGCGCTGCGCGGCGTCGCGATCGCGCCGGAGGAGGACGAGGAGTCCAGGCCCGCGGGCGCGTTCATCGTCGTCGAGGGCGGCGAGGGCGCGGGCAAGTCCACCCAGGTGCGCGAGCTGACGGTGTGGCTGCGCGACCAGGGGTTCGAGGTGGTCGGCACCCGCCAGCCGGGAGCGACCAAGCTCGGCATGCGCCTGCGCGGCCTGCTCCTGGACCGGGAGAACTCGCACATCACCCCGCGCGCCGAGGTGCTGCTCTACGCGGCCGACAAGGCCGACCACGTCCAGCAGGAGATCCTGCCCGCCCTGCGGCGCGGCGCGGTCGTCATCAGCGACCGCTACGTGGACTCCCTGCTGGCCTACCAGGGCTCGGGGCGCGACCTGTCCTCGGACGAGGTCCGCCGGATCAGCGACTGGGCCACGCAGGGCCTGGTCCCGGACCTGACGGTGCTGCTCGACGTGCGGCCCGAGGACGGCCTGTCCCGCCTGGGCGGCCCGGCCGACCGCATCGAGGGCGAGCCGGCGGAGTTCCACGACCGGGTCCGCCGGGGCTTCCTGGAGCTGGCCAGGGCCGCGCCGGAGCGCTACCTGGTGCTCGACGCCCGCGAGCCGCAGGACAGGATCACCCGCGAGATCCAGCGCCGGGTGCGCTCCCTGCTGCCCGACCCGGTCCCGAGCAGCGCCGAGGCCGTCACCGGCATGATCCCGGTGATCGGGAACGACGAGGTCGGACAGGGCTGAGGCCGAGGCGGCCGGGCCGTCCGACACATCGAGGGCTCCCTGCCCCGCTCGGGGGAGGGGGCCCTCGCCCGTGTCCGGGCGGGGCCCGCTCCGGAGCGGGGGCGGAGCGCCCCCGGCGCAGCGCCGGGGGGAGAGCGGCCTGTGGACAACGGTCCGGGCGTCGGCGCCGACTCCTATCCTGAAGACCGAAGCACCAGCGGTGGGAGGGAAGCATGACGGTCTTCGACGACCTCATCGGCCAGCGGTCCACGGTGGGCCAGCTCCAGCGGGCCGTCGCCGGGGCCGCCGACCTCGTCTCCGGCGGACGGGGCACGGGGATGACCCACGCCTGGCTGTTCACCGGGCCGCCCGGTTCGGGCCGCTCGGAGGCCGCCCGGGCCTTCGCGGCCGCCCTCCAGTGCCGGGACGGCGGCTGCGGACACTGCGCCTCCTGCCACCAGACCCTCGCCGGCACCCACCCCGACGTGCTGTACGTGCGGCCCAGCGGACTGAGCTTCGGTGTGGCCGCCACCCGCGACCTCGTGCTGCGCGCGGGCTCCAAACCCTCCGGCGGGCGGTTCCGGATCGTGCTGTTCGAGGACGCCGACCGCGCCACCGAGGCCGCCTCCAACGCCCTGCTCAAGGCGGTGGAGGAGCCCTCGCCGCGCACCGTGTGGCTGCTGTGCACCCCCACCCCCGACGACCTGCTCGTCACCATCCGCTCGCGCTGCCGCATGGTCACCCTGGCCACGCCCGGCACCCGGGAGCTGGTGGACGCCCTCGTCCAGCGCGACGGGATCGACGCCGAGACCGCCCGCGCCGCGGCGGTCGCCGCCTCCGGGCGGATCGACCGGGCCCGGCAGCTGGCCACCGACCCCGAGGCGCGCAGACGCCGGGAGGAGGTGCTGTCCATCCCCGCCCGGCTCGACGGGCTCGGGGCGTGCGTCACCTCCGCCGCCCGGCTCTACGAGATCGCCGAGGAGGAGTCCAAGGCCCTCACCACGGCGCTCGACGAGAAGGAGAGGGAGGAGCTGCGGGCCGCGTTCGGGGAGGGCTCCACGGGCAAGGGCGTGGCCAAGGCGATGCGCGGCTCCGCGGGCGCGATGAAGGACCTGGAGGAGCGGCAGAAGCGCCGTGCCACCCGCATCAAGCGCGACTCCTACGACCGCGCCCTGCTCGACCTGGTCGCGTTCTACCGGGACGCGCTCACCCTCCAGCTGGGCGCCAGGGTGGAGATGTCCACGGCCGAGCGCTCCGGCGACCTGGAACGCGTCGCCCGCTCCAGCACACCGGAGTCCACGCTGCGCAGGATCGACGCCATCATGGAGTGCCGGGAGCGCATCGCCGCGAACGTGCACCCCCAGATCGCCATGGAGGCCATGACCTCCGCCCTCCTGGCCGGATAGGCGGCCGCCCCGCGGGCGCGGGACGCGGTCGCGGCCTCCCCCGCGGGCGGAACCGCCGTCCCGGGCACCGTTCCGGCGTTCTCGTGGCGGGCGCGGCCCTCCGCGCGGGCCCGTCGCGGGGCGGGCGGGGGGACGCGACACCGCCCCGGCGGGGGAGACAAACGCGAGTTGGACCGGTGCGGGCCGCGCCGGTCGTGGAGAATGGGGCGGCGCCGACGACAGGTCGGTCGCGGTCGGACGTGACGAGAGGGCGGGACACCGTTGGCGACGAGGGTTCGGGGACCGTGGGCGGCCGTGCTCGCCGGGTCCGTGCTGCTGGCGACGGCGTGCACGGCGCAGGGCGACCAGCAGAGGGAGGGAAGCGTCGCGCCCGGGCTCTTCGAGGACCTGGCGGCCTTCGCCGACCAGGAGCTGGCCTGGGGCGAGTGCGAGAGCGGAGTGTCCGGCACCGAGTGCGCCACCTACGAGGTGCCCCTCGACTACGGGGATCCGGACGGCGAGCGCATCGAGATCGCGGTCAAGCGCTTCCCCTCCGAGGGCGGTGACGTCCTCGGCTCCCTGCTCGTCAACCCCGGAGGGCCCGGCGGCTCCGGGTACGACTTCGTGGACCACGCCCCCTATACCGTCAGCGACGCGGTGCGCGAGAGGTTCGACGTGGTCGGGTTCGACCCGCGCGGTGTCGGCCGCAGCTCACCGCTGACCTGTCTGGACGCCGAGGGCATCGACGAGTTCCTCGGCGGGGTGGACAGCGTCGAGGGAGACGGCGACATGTCCGAGGTCTCCGCGGCCGAGCTGGCCGAGCTGGAGGAGGACAGCCGCGGCTTCGTCGAGGCCTGCCAGGCCAACCACCCCGAGCTGATGCGGCACGTGGGCACCGCCGACGTCGCCCGCGACATGGACCTGCTGCGCGCCCTGCTCGGCGACGAGAAGCTCACCTACCTGGGCGCCTCCTACGGCACCAGCATCGGCGCCCACTACGCCGAGCAGTTCCCCGAGCGCGTCCGCGCCCTGGTGCTCGACGGCGCCGTGGACCCCAGCCAGGGGCAGCTCGACCTCAGCGTGCAGCAGGCGACCGGGTTCGAGACCGCCCTGCGGGCCTTCGTGGAGGACTGCCTGAGCCGGTCGGACTGCCCGCTCAGCGCCCCCGGCGACAGCGTGGACGACGGGATCGGGGCGCTGACCGCCTTCCTGGCCGACACCGCCGAGAACCCCCTGTCCAACAGCATGGACGACCGGGAGGTCAACCGCGCCCGCGCCGAACTGGGCGTGCTCGCCGCGCTCTACACCGAGGACTGGTGGCCGCGCGTGCGCGAGGCCCTCACCGCCGGTGCGGAGGGCGACGGCACCCTCCTGCTCCAGCTCGCCGACGACCTCTACAGCCGCAGTGACACGGACGCCTACGTCAACTCCACGGCCGCGCTCATCGCGGTGAACTGCTCCGACTCGCCCAGCCCGCGCGACGTGGAGGCCTACACCGAGGCCGCGGCCCAGGCCGGTGAGGAGTCGCCGATCTTCGGCCCCGGCCTGGCGTGGGGCGCCCTGCCCTGCGCGTACTGGCCGGAGGAGGCGGTCGACCCGCCGGTGGAGCTGGACGGGGACGGCGCCGCGCCCGTCATGGTGCTGGGCACCACCCGGGACTCGGCCACCCCGTACGCGTGGTCCGAGGCGCTCGCCGAGCAGCTCGTCTCGGGTTTCCTGGTGACCCGCGACGGCGACGGACACACCGGTTACCGGATGGGCGACCAGTGCGTCGACGCGATCGTGGACGCCTACCTGGTCGACCTCACCGTGCCCGAGGACGGCATGGCCTGCGCCTGAGGCCGGCGGCCGGGTGGGCAGGCCGCCGTGTCCCCGGCACTCCGCCGAGGGGCTAGAATGGTGACCGCATCGCCGCGTGGGACACGCGGCGGCGCGCCGCCTTAGCTCAGTCGGCAGAGCGATTCACTCGTAATGAATAGGTCGTCGGTTCGATTCCGACAGGCGGCTCAGCCGAAACGCCACCCCGGACCGGGGTGGCGTTTTTTTGGCCGGGCACAGGTGGTGTCGGGCACCGGTTGCGGTGTCCACCGGTTCTGGTGAGCACTCGCTCCGTTGGCCGCGGGAGGGGGTCGGTCGCCTCCACGGTGAACGGCTCCCCGTGACGTCGGCCCCTCCACGACCGCCCGTACGGGCCCGAGGCGCCTCGCGGGCCGTGGCGCCGTCCGGTCCGGGCCCGCGCGGCCCTCAGGCGCGCTGCCGGTTCTGGAACCAGCCCCACACGGCGGTGGCCACGAACAGGACGGCGCCGATAACGGCGAGCCAGAGCAGGCCCTTGATGACCATGCCCAGGATGGCGAGGATGAGCCATATCGCCAGCAGCACCAGGATGAAGTAGACCATGTCGTCCCCCAAGATCGCGTCTCTTCGGGGCCTACCCGCTTCCGCGCCCGACCGCACACGCGGGGAGGCCCGACACGGTGTGTTCTCCCGGTGCCGGACCCCGGGCGCGTGCGTCCGGGCTCGACGGCCCCGGGAGCGCACGGGCCCCGCGCGGCGCACCGGCACCGCCGTGGACCGGCCCGTCAGGGCCAGGTGCCGTCCACCACGGTTCCGTGGCCGGGTTTGCTGCGGTCCAGCCACTCCTGGCGGTTGCGGGCGAAGGCCAGGGACCAGTCGACCTGGCGCTGGTGCAGCTCGGCCAGGCTGACGGCGGCGAGTTCGGGGTGCCTGGCGCCGATCTCCTCGGCCAGGGCCAGCGCGGCCGAGGCGTCGGCGGCCGCGGTGTGTGCGTCGGTCAGCTCCACGCCGTAGTACTCGCACATGGCGCCCAGGTTGCGCTTGCCCCTGCGGTAGGGCTCCACGCCCCGGTCGATCACCAGCGGGTCCACCACGGGTGCCAGCGGGCCGCTCAGGCGTTCGGCGAGGGGGGTCAGCCCGTGCCGCCGCATCTCCCCGGAGAGCACCCGGAGGTCGTAGGGGGCGTTGAAGACCACCAGCCCCTGCCCCGAGGAGAGCTGGTCGGCCAGCGCCTGTCCGATCTCCTCCAGGCACTCCCCTGCGGGGCGGCCCTCGGCCCGGGCCCGCTCCGTGCTGATGCCGTGGACGGCGACGGCGTCCGCGGGGATCTCGCGGGGGCCCGGGTCCACCAGCCAGGTGCGGGCCTTGCCCTCGCGGTCCACCAGCGCGGCCGAGACGAGGAAGGCGGTGTCGGGGTCGCGGGAGGAGGTCTCGGTGTCGAACCCCAGCAGGGGAGTGGTGTGCCAGCCGGGGTGGGCGCCCCGGACGGGAGGGGTGGGGCGCGGCTCGTGCTCCGCGCAGTAGGTGCGCCACCGGCCGCCCTCCTTGACGACGACACCCTCACCGGCGCCGACGGAGGACTGGCAGTCGGTGCATGTCCCGGGATAGCGGTTGCGCATGGGATCCTCTCGGCCGGACGGTCGACACCGCCGTGAACAGCGGCGATTCGTGGACATCGTAGAACGGCGCGGGGACAGTCCGCCGGGAGAGCGTGCCGCGCGCACCGCGGCGGGAGACGCCTGGGGCCCTTGATGTGCAAGTGCCGACTTCTGGGGAAGGAAGAGGGACATGAGTCTGGAAGAGGCATCACGTCAACTCGAAGCAGCCATCCACGACGCCCGCGTCTCCTTCGACTGCATCCTCCTGGAGGAGCTGGACCGGGCGCACACGAACGCCATCACCGCGCGTGCCGCCGTGGACGCCGCGGAGCAGGCCATCCGCGTGGAGATGGAGAGACGCGAGTCCGCCGAGGGCGGGACGCCCGGATCCTCCGGGACCGTGGACTGACCCCCGGCGGCATCGAACAGGTTTTCGAACAGTGGGTATGATCGGAGGCATGCCCGATCAGTCGCTGACGCCGGACTGGCCCGCGAGCGTCCACCCGCCCGGGGCGGACTCCTTCGAGCAGACGGCCCTGGTGTGGCTGTTCGACCACGTGCCCGCCGACTACCGGCTGCACGGTGTCCTGCGGCGCCATCCGGTCGCCCTGTCCCGGCTGGCCCACCAGTACGTCTCCTCGGCGCTGGAGGCCGCCCGGGAGGGCTACCGGACCGCCCGGGTCGACCTGCGCGACCACATGCCGCCGCACGCCCTCGACCAGGTCATGAACGCCTACCTCGCGGAGGGACAGCGCATGGCCGCCGTCCTCAGGTCGGTCGAGGCGGTCGACGCCGCCCTGCGCGCGGCCGCGACCGAACGGGGCGGCGATGAGTGAGTTCGCGTGCCCGTGTGCCCGTTCAGGCGGTCACCCGGACCACCACGGCCACCTCGTCGCCGGTGTTGACGAGGTGGTGGCGGCCACCGCTGCCCTCGGCGGAGCCCACCACCCGGGCCCGGCCGGCGGACAGCTCCGACGCCGAGCGCATCTGCCCGTCCGGGGCGGAGGCGATCAGGTGCGCGCGCCCGCTGACCAGGTACAGCACCTCCATGCCGTGCTGTCGGGACGGGTGCGGGGCGGGTCCGGACACGAAACTGTTGGGTTCGAGGGCCACCGCGGTCACGCGGAGCCTGCCGCCCGCCTGGCGCCGGGCCGCGCGGGGGACGAGCTGCCAGCGCCCCCGCCGGGACGGCCGCAGCGCGGGCCCGCCCAGGGAGGCGGCGGCGCCCCGGGCGGCGGTCACCAGGCGGCCGAGGGTCGGCATGCGGCGCTCGCCCAGGTGGGCGTAGCCGGAGCGGCGTCCGGCGTCCACCACGTCGCCGATCCCCTCCAGGGAGACGGGCGCGCTCCTCGGGGCCGGCGCGGACGACGGGGCCGCTGCGGCGGCCGGTGCGGTGGCGTTGTGGGGAGCGGGGAGTACGGCAGTGCCGGAGAGAGTGCGCTGGGGCATCGTGAGAGGATCCTTCACGTGTGCGCGCCCCGGGAACGGGAGCGCGCGGATGTCGTCTGGAGGCCCCGGTGCGCCGGGGCGGCAGGGGGAGCGGCCCCGCGGATTCACGCGGAGACGGAGATCACCCTGCGGGGAGGTGCCCAGCGCCCGGCGTCCACGATGGACTTGGGGGCGCGGAGGGGCACGCGGTCGGTCGACGGCGTACGAGGACGCCTCGGCTGCGACTCAGCGACGACAACACGGACACGCCGCACGGGCCAGGCGGCAGGAGGCCCCGGGGGCCGTACGAGCCATGGCGTCGGTGCGCGTGCGCGGATACATGGGTGTAAGGAGACCAGCAAAGGCCGGGAGGAGTCAAGCGACGGTGCGGTGGCCCCGCGTGTCGCCCCCCTCGCCCCGGCGTTCGCGGGGCGTGTTGCGGGCGGCGCTCCGTGGTGGTGACATGTGGAACCCGAGTACGGTGTGCGGCCACCGCCGGAAAGGGCTCCATCCCCCAGCCGTAGTGACAGGAGCGGCCGTTATGGCATCCGTCCCCGGAAGGCGCAGTTGAGCACCGAGGCGCCGGGACTGTGGGCGCGCGTCCTGGTGCGCGCGCTCGTCGTCGCGGCGGCCTGGGTGATGGCGCTCGGCTTCCTCGGACCGGGGGAGGCCCTGCTCGTCGCCGTCCTGACCGCGCTCACCTTCGTGCTGCTGTGGCTGCGCGCCCGCGCCGGAGGGCCCGCCCCGCCGCCACCGGATTCGACAAAGCGGTGAGCACCGTGCCGCGCGCGGCGTAGATTCTTGGTCTATGACGGACCGGGATCTTCTCCACGCCCTGCGCTCCGGCCGTACTCCGCCGGAGGACGCCTACGCCAGGCTTCTCGACGCGTACGGAGCGGAGCTGTACCGGCGCTGCATCCTGGTCCTGCGCGACCGCGACGCCGCGCACGTGGTGCTCAGGGACACGTTGATCGTCGCCCGCGCGCACATCGGGCGCCTCGCCGACGCCGACCGGCTGGGGGAGTGGCTGCACGCGCTCGCCGAGGCCGAGTGCGCCCGCCACCGGGCCAACGGCCTGCGGGCCGACGCCCCGACCGAGCTGGGGCTGCCGGAGAACACCGCGCTGGTCCCGACGCGCGTGCTCAACGGCATGGTCGGTCCCGAACTCGACGGCTACCGCACGCACGTGGCCGTGCGCGCCGACCGCTTCGACCGCGAGGGCTTCCCCAAACCGCCGAGCGCCCCGCTCATGACCCGCGGCCTGGCCTCCCTGCTGCCCGTCGCCCTGGCGCTGCTGTGCGCCCTGCTGCTGATCGCGCTGGCGGGGTACGTGCTCACCACGGACTCCGCGCACGAACCCCGGCCCGGCCCCGGGGCGGTCGCCTCGCAGGGTCAGCGCTGAGGCCGCCGCCCGGACACGGCGCGGCCCGGCGGGGAGTCCTCCGCCGGGCCGTCGCGGCGACGCCGTGACACGTGTGTTCGGGAGCCGACTAGCTCTCCTTGACCTCGGAGATGTGCGAGGCGTCGCCGTGCACGCCGGCCTCCTCGGCGCGCTTGACCGAGGCCACGATCTCCTGCTCGGCCTCGTGGCGGCCGACCCAGGTGGCGCCCTCCACGGACTTGCCGGGCTCCAGGTCCTTGTAGACCGTGAAGAAGTGCTCGATCTCCAGGCGCTCGAACTCGTTCACGTGGTGAATGTCACGCAGGTGCTCCTGGCGCGGGTCCGTCGCGGGGACGCAGAGCAGCTTGTCGTCGCCCCCCGCCTCGTCGCGCATGCGGAACATGCCGATGGCGCGGGCCCGGATCAGGCAGCCCGGGAACGTCGGGGCCTTGAGCAGGACGAGGGCGTCCAGGGGGTCGCCGTCCTCGCCGAGGGTCCCCTCGACGAACCCGTAGTCGGCGGGGTAGGTCGTGGAGGTGAACAGCATGCGGTCGAGACGGATACGACCGGTCTCGTGGTCCACCTCGTACTTGTTGCGCTCCCCCTTGGGGATCTCGATCGTAACGTCGAATTCCATGCTGATCTCGGCTCCCAATGCGACTAATGTCGCCGTATAACTACAACGTCAGGCCGCTACACCGAAGGAAGGGCAGGTGCCCCCGAGTGCGACGGGTACGAGGCGAGGCGCTCCTCGCGCTGGCCCTGCTCAACATATTCGTGCTGATTGCCGGGTTTGTCGCCCTCGACGTGATCGGAGCGCGGCCCCTTCCCGCGGCGCCCAACCCGGTCACGGACGCCGAGGGCGTGGCGGCGGCGCAACCCGCGGCCTCGACTCCGGCGGACCCGGAACGGATCGCGGACATCCTCGATGATCCCATGTCGGATTCCGGGATCGAGGAGGGCCTCTCCGGTTTCGTCGTGGACGCCGCCACCGGTGAGACGCTCTTCGAGCTGGACCCGGACGCCCCCGTGACCCCGGCCTCGACCACGAAGATCGCCACGGCCGTCGCCGTGCTGGACGCCGTCGGACCCGACCACGTGCTGAGCACCGAGGCCTACCTGGTTCCCGGACAGGACCGCGTGGTGCTGCGCGGAGAGGGCGACGTCACCCTGACCACGACCGCCGACTCCGCAGCTTACCCGCAGGTAGCGACCCTGGAGGAGCTGGCCGAGCGCACGGCGCGGGCCCTGGGCGCGGAGGGTGTCGGCACGGTCTCCCTCGGCTACGACGACTCGCTGTTCACCGGTCCTGACACCGGCCCCGGCTGGAAGCCCAACTACGTCACCGAGGGCAGCACCGCCACGGTGCACGCGCTGATGATCGACTCCGGGAGGTTCTCCCCCGAGGCCAGCGGCTACGGGTCGCGCGTACCGGACCCGCCCCTGTTCGCCGCCGAGGCCTTCGCCGAACAGCTGGAGGAGGCGGGGATCACGGTCGAGGGCCCTCCCACCGAGGAGCGGGCCTCCGGGGAGCCCGTCGCCAGCGTCGACTCGCCCCCGATGACGGCGCTGGTCGAGCACATGATGCTGGCCAGCGACAACAACATGGCCGAGGCGCTGGGGCGGGTCACCGCGACCGCCCTGGGCGGGGAGCCCTCCTTCGACGGCGCCGCGGCGGCCACCCACCAGGTGATGGAGAGCCTGGGAGTGCGGGGCGTGCGGCTGTCGGACAACAGCGGCCTGAGCACCGAGAACAGGATCACGCCGCGGGCCCTGGTGGAGCTGCTGCGCTTGGCCGCGAGCGACGACCGCCCCGACCTCAACGCCGCGATCACCGGGCTGCCCACGGCCAACTCCACGGGCACCCTGGCCAGCGGGGGCCGCTACTCGGCCTACTCCACGGCGCACGAGGGCGCGGGGCTGGTGCGCGGCAAGACCGGCACCCTGAACGGGGTGAGCACCCTGGCCGGGACCGTCCACGACCAGGAGGGCAACCTGTTCCTGTTCGCCTTCATGGCCAACCACCCCCAGGCCGTGGGCTCCCGCCTGGACCCCCTGGCCTCCGCGCTCAGCCAGTGCGGCTGCTCCTGACCGGTCACCACGCGCACGCCCCCGGCCGCGCGACCCGGCGGCGGCGCGCAACCCCCCGGTGACACCGGAGGAACCGGGGAAATCGGTCGTCCTCAGGGTCATCCCGGGCGGTACCCGGAATTCCCACCCTGATCCCCGTGCCGTCCCGCGCCTCGTGGGTAGGCTGGCGGTGTGACTGTGATCGACTGGGACGTAGCCGTGAACACCGGTGTCCGCCTCGTGCGCCCGGGCCCGCAGGTGGACCTGTCCGACGCGCGGCAGGCCGTCGCGCAGTTGCGGGAGCTCTCCACCGTGGCGGCCGGGCACGTGCGCGAATTCACCGGAATGAACCCCCTCGAACCAGCGGGCCCCGCGGTCATCGTGGACCGCCCCGGCTGGATCAGAGCCAACGTCGACGGGTTCCGAGTGGTCATCGAACCCGTACTCGAACAGATGGGCGCCGACCGGCTCAACAACAGCCCGGCCGGGAGCCTGACCAGCGCGGTCGGCTCCCGGATCACCGGGGTGCAGCTCGGAGCGGTGCTCTCCTACCTGGCGGGGAAGGTCCTCGGCCAGTACGAACTCTTCCTGCCGCCGGACCCCGACGGCACCCTGCCGACCGGCCGTCTGACGCTGGTGGCGCCCAACATCGTCAACGCCGAACGCGAGATGGACGTCGACCCCCGGGACTTCCGCCTGTGGGTGTGCCTGCACGAGGAGACCCACCGCATGCAGTTCACGGCCACGCCGTGGCTGCGCGGCCACGTCCAGGGGCTCATGCAGGAGCTGCTCCTGTCGTCGGAGATGGACGCGGGCGACCTCATCAGCAGGCTGCGCGCCGCGGGCGAGGCCGTCGCCGACGCCGTCCGGGGCGGGGGCGAGAGCAACCTCATCACCGCCATCCAGAGCCCCGAGCAGAGCGAGATCATGGACCGGGTCACCGCGGTCATGAGCCTCGCCGAGGGCCACGGAGACTTCGTCATGGACGCCGTCGGCCCCGAGGTGGTGCCCAGCGTCGCCACCATCCGCGCCCGCTTCCAGAAGCGCCGCGAGTCCGCCAACCCGATCGACCGGATCATGCGCCAGCTGCTGGGCATGGACATGAAGATGCGCCAGTACGAGGAGGGCGCCGCCTTCGTCCGCGCCGTGGTGGCCGAGGTCGGGATGACCGAGTTCAACCGGGTGTGGACCTCGCCCGAGACCCTGCCCACCCTGGCGGAGATCCGCAACCCCACCGCCTGGGTCGACCGGGTCGTGCGCCCGGCCGCCATCAACGAGTGAGCGGTCCGCACCCCGCCGTCGCCGCCGTGCGCTCGGCGGTCCGGCGGGTGCTGCGCGACCTGCCCGCCGACACCACGGCGCTCGTGGCGTGCAGCGGCGGCGCCGACTCCCTGGCGCTGGCGGGCGCGGTGGCCTTCGAGGCCCCCCGCGCCGGCCGGGCCGCGGGGGCGGTCACCGTCGACCACGGGCTCCAGGAGGGCTCGGACCGGCGCGCCGAAGACGTGGCCAAGGTCCTGGCCGGGCTCGGACTCGACCCCGTCCTGGTCCGTACGGTGCGGGTGACCGGACCGGGCGGGCCCGAGGCGTCCGCCCGGCGCGCCCGCTACGAGGCGCTGGACGGGGCGGTCGCCGAGCGCGCCCCCGCCGTGGTGCTGCTCGGCCACACGCTCGACGACCAGGCCGAGACGGTCCTGCTCGGCCTGGCCCGCGGCTCCGGGGCCCGCTCGCTGGCGGGCATGGCGCCGCGCGTCGGCCGCCGCCTGCGCCCCCTGCTGGACCTGGACCGGGCCACCGTGCGCGAGGCCTGCGCCCGGATGGGTCTGGACGCGTGGGAGGACCCGCACAACCTCGACCCCCGCTTCGCCCGGTCGCGGGTGCGCCACGAGGCGCTGCCCGCCCTGGAGCGCGCGCTGGGCCCGGGGATCGCCGCCGCGCTCGCCCGCACCGCGGGCATGCTGCGCGCGGACGCCGACACCCTGGACCTGCTCTCCGACGGACTGTTCGAGGAGGCGTCCGGCCCGGGGGAGGGGGACGGGCGGGACACGCGCCCGGTCGGACCCGTGCTGGCGGTGGCACCGCTGGAGCGGGCCCCCGAGTCCCTGCGCACCCGGGTGCTGCGCCGCGCCGCGCTCGCCGCGGGCTGTCCGGCCAGCGCGCTGACCGCCCGGCACGTGCGCGAACTGGACCGTCTGGTCACCGAGTGGCGTGGTCAGGCCCACATCGACCTGCCCGGGGGCGTCCGGGGCCGCCGTGTCGCGGGCCGTGTCCGTTTCGAGCGCTGAGGCCCTGCCGCGCCCGGCGTGTCCGCCCCCGGGACGCGCCGCCGCGGGGGAGGGCGGGCCGGTCCGGCTCCGCCGCCGCGTTCGGCACGTTTATCCTGGTTGCCGCAAACGGGGAACCCAGCAGCGAGGACATCAGCGTGGACGCCAAAGACATGGGTCGGGACCTGGAGAAGGTCCTGGTCACCGAGGAAGAGATCAAGGCCCGCCTGGAGGAGATCGGCGCGCGCATCGACGCCGACTACGCGGGCAAGGACCTGCTCATCGTCGGTGTGCTCAAGGGCGCGGTGATGGTGATGGCCGACCTCGCCCGGGTACTGCACACCCCGGTCTCCATGGACTGGATGGCGGTCTCCTCCTACGGGGCCGGGACCACCTCCTCCGGTGTGGTCCGCATCCTCAAGGACCTGGAGACCGACATCAAGGACCGCGACGTGCTCATCGTCGAGGACGTCATCGACTCCGGTCTGACCCTGTCGTGGCTGATCGGCAACCTGAAGTCGCGCGGGCCCCGCTCGGTGGAGGTCTGCACGATGATCCGCAAGCCGCTGGCCTTCGACGTGGACCTGCACGTGGAGTACGTCGGCTTCGACCTGCCCAACGAGTTCATCGTCGGCTACGGCCTCGACTACGCCGAGAAGTACCGCAACCTGCCCTTCATCGGCACCCTCGCCCCGCACGTCTACGAGAGCTAGGACGGCGGGCCCGACCCGCCGCGGAGGCGCCGTCCGGACTCCGTACGGGCTCGCACCGACCCGTACGGAGGCTGTGGGGAGCGCCGCGGGAACAACGCGGTGGGGTGTCGTCGTTGCTTTCATGACGGTTCCCGTCCGGTCGTCCGTGCGGGCGTGCCCGCCCTCGGGGGCGAGGTGTACCGTCGAATATCCCGGCGATGTTCCGGGGAACCACGTGTCCGATAGGTCCTGCTTCGGAAACTCCTCTGGGGCGGGGCGGCCTGGTCAGGAGGGACGGACCCGACAGGGTTCCGCTCACATGAATCTGAAGCGTTTTTTCCGCGGTCCGTGGATCTGGATCCTGGCCGTCGGCCTCATGCTCATCATCGGCTTCCGCGTGTTCGACGTCGGTGGCGGTCCCCAACCCACGGAGACCGACATCTCGACCGTCCACCAGCTCATCGAGCGGGACGAGGTGGACAACGCCGAGATCGTCGACCGCGACCAGCGCATCGTGCTGACCACCGTGGACGACAAGATCTACGAGGCGTACTGGGTCGAGGGGCAGGGCCTCCAGCTCGCGGAGATGCTCCAGACCTCCCTGGACAGCGAGGGCTCCAACCTGGAGTCCTACGAGGTCTCGGTCGCCACCACGCCGGTGTGGACCACCGCCCTGTTCAGCCTGCTGCCGCTGGTCATCATCATCGTCATCTTCTGGTTCATCTTCAGCCAGATGCAGGGCGGCGGCTCGCGCGTGATGAACTTCGGCAAGTCCAAGGCCAAGCTGATCACCAAGGACACGCCCAAGAACACCTTCGCCGACGTCGCCGGGGCCGACGAGGCCATCGAGGAGCTCCACGAGATCAAGGAGTTCCTCCAGAACCCGGCCAAGTTCCAGGCGATGGGCGCCAAGATCCCCAAGGGCGTGCTCCTGATGGGCCCGCCCGGAACCGGTAAGACCCTCCTGGCCCGCGCCGTCGCCGGCGAGGCCGGGGTCCCGTTCTACTCCATCTCCGGCTCGGACTTCGTCGAGATGTTCGTCGGTGTGGGCGCCTCCCGCGTGCGCGACCTGTTCGAGCAGGCCAAGGCCAACGCCCCCGCGATCATCTTCATCGACGAGATCGACGCCGTCGGCCGCCACCGCGGCGCCGGCATGGGCGGCGGGCACGACGAGCGCGAGCAGACCCTCAACCAGATGCTGGTCGAGATGGACGGCTTCGACGTCAAGGGCGGCGTCATCCTCATCGCCGCCACCAACCGGCCCGACATCCTCGACCCGGCGCTGCTGCGCCCCGGCCGCTTCGACCGGCAGGTCGTCGTGGACCGTCCGGACATGGACGGCCGCCGCGACATCCTCAAGGTCCACGCCAAGGGCAAGCCCATGGCGGACGACGTCGACTTCAACGTCATCGCCCGCCAGACCGCCGGGATGACCGGCGCCGACCTGGCCAACGTCATCAACGAGGGCGCCCTGCTGTCCGCGCGCGCCGACCGGAACGTCATCACCCACGCCGTCCTGGAGGAGGCGATCGAGCGGGTCATGGCCGGTCCCGAGCGCAAGACCCGGGTGATGTCCGACCGGGAGAAGAAGGTCATCGCCTACCACGAGGGCGGCCACGCCCTGGTGGGCCACGCGCTGCCCAACTCCGACCCGGTGCACAAGATCACGATCCTGCCGCGCGGCCGGGCCCTGGGCTACACGATGTCGGTGCCGACGGAGGACAAGTTCCTCACCTCGCGCTCGCAGATGATGGACCAGCTCGCGATGATGCTCGGCGGCCGTGCCGCGGAGGAGCTCGTCTTCCACGAGCCCACCACCGGTGCGGGCAACGACATCGACAAGGCCACCAGCCTGGCCCGCAACATGGTCACCGAGTACGGCATGAGCGAGCGCCTGGGCGCCCGCAAGTTCGGCTCCGGCAACACCGAGCCCTTCCTGGGCCGGGAGATGTCGCACGCCCGCGAGTACTCCGAGGAGATCGCCTCCATCATCGACGAGGAGGTGCGCCGCCTCATCGAGTCCGCGCACGACGAGGCCTACGAGGTCCTCGTCGAGTACCGGGACGTCCTGGACGACCTGGTCGTGGCGCTGCTGGAGAAGGAGACCCTGTCCAAGGCCCAGGTGCTGGAGATCTTCGCGCCGGTGGTCAAGCGCCCCTCCCGCGGCTCCTACACCGGGTACGGCAAGCGCCAGCCCTCCGAGCGGCCCCCGGTGCGCTCCAAGAAGGAGCTGGCCGTGCTCAACGGCGCCGAGGTCCCGGGCGCCGACGCGGTGCAGGGCTCCACGGACGTCCAGGACCCCCAGGCGGTCCGGGGCTCCTCGACCAACGGACAGCTCCCGGGGCCGTCCGACAGAGGCGGGGAGGAGAGCTCGTGAGCCCGATCGAGGACCTGCCGCCCAGGTCCGTGGACCGTCCGCGCATCGAGCGCGCCGTCCGCGAGATCCTGCTCGCCATCGGCGAGGACCCGGACCGCGACGGCCTGGTCAAGACGCCCGAACGGGTGGCCAGGGCCTACGAGGAGCAGTTCGCGGGGCTGGGGCAAAAGCCCGGGGACGTGCTCACCACCGTGTTCGAGGCCGACCACGAGGAGATGGTCCTGGTCAAGGACATCGAGCTCTACTCCACCTGCGAGCACCACCTGGTGCCGTTCTACGGGGTGGCGCACGTGGGCTACATCCCCGGCGCGGACGGCCGCATCACCGGCCTGAGCAAGCTCGCCCGCCTGGTGGACGTGTACGCGCGCCGCCCGCAGGTGCAGGAGCGGCTCACCGGTCAGGTGTCGGACGCGATCATGGAGTTCCTCCAGCCCCGCGGGGTGATCGTCGTGGTCGAGGCCGAGCACCTGTGCATGACCATGCGCGGGGTGCGCAAGCCCGGGGCCAAGACCGTCACCTCGGCGGTGCGGGGGATCTTCCGCAGCAGCGACCGGACCCGCTCCGAGGCGATGAGCCTGATCCTGAGCCAGCGCTAGGCGGTGTTCTTCAGGCCTCCGCTTCGCTTCGTCCCACCCGTCGCCCGCCACCACCCTCAACGGACGCCTACGGCGCGGTCCTGCTGGTGTTCGGGCGCCCGGAGCACGAGGACCTTCGGTGCCTACGACGGGTGCGTGAGGAACGAGCGAACCCGCCTCCGCCACCTCCAGAACCCCGTGGGCGCCCGAACCGACCCCCCACAAGCTGAGACCGGTTCGAAGGAACAGGCTCTAGATCGTTGATGGGAAATGTGTGTCCTGGTCAGTGGTCGTAGGCCACCATCGACCGCTTGACCGGGGCACCAATTTCCCAGTTGTGCCAGATCACCGCGTTCAACGCGCAGATGCGCTGACACACACGAGCCCAGAGCCCCTCAACCGTGCGCGCAGCGTGTCGTTCCAACCCGAGCTGGTTCTTCAACGCCCAGATGATCGCTTCGATCCTTTGCCGCAACCACCCCGGAAACACCCGCTCGGGCTCGTCCTTGCGCCGCGGGCGCACCAGAACATGCCCCAGACCCGCGGCGGCTTGCTCGATCCCGGCCCCAGCGAAGCCCTTGTCACACACAATCGGGCACGGCCCCGCCGCGGGCGGTTGCGCATGCAGCAGATGCAGCGCCTGCTTGCGCTCGTCCAGCTCCTTGGGATGGGCCAGGGAGAACGAGCACACCGACCCTTCAGCGGTGGTGATCAGCACGAGCTTGGCGCCCCAGTAGAACGCGTGGTGGGACTTATCCATCCCGTAACCGGCGATCTCGCCCAGGCCGGAGCGGTTGACGGTGACCCGCGAGGCCCCGCACCGCACCGGGGTGCCGTCCATCAACCTCAAGTTCTCGTGCCAGGTGGGGGTCGCCCGGTTGAGCCAGTGGGTGGCCAGGAGCAAGGTCGGGGCCAGGGCACGCAGGTGGCGGTTGTACTCGGACTGGGTGGGCAGGCGAGGGAAGAGATGGCCGATACGTGCCGGTGCGGCCCGTATCCAGTGTCGTTCGGAGTCATGGCGCAGCAGGACTTGGGCGATGGCGACACAGACCAGTTCGGCGTCGGTGAGCAGACGGGGCCGCCCTGCCCGGCGGGGTTGATCCGTTGAAGGGAGCACATGGTCGTCCAGATGGACGTAGAGTGCTGTCAGAAGGGCGTCAAGGTTGGTCGTCACACACCGATCCTCGACGCCCTTCGTCATGGGCGCAGCAGGTTCAGAGATTTCCCATCAACGATCTAGGGGTCCCTGACGCGAAACCCTCCCCCGCGACTCGGTCGCGGGGGAGGGTTTCGCGCCTCCGCGGGCGGGCACAAGCCCCGGGCGCGCGCCTCCGGTTTTCCGGCGTACGCGTAGGGTGATCCTTATGGGGCCGAAACACACACTTCCGGGCCTGCCCGACCGCGGGCGGTGCCTGGTCATGGGGGTCGTGAACGTCACCCCCGACTCCTTCTCCGACGGCGGCGCGTGGTTCGATCCCGACCGGGCGATCGAACACGGGATGCGCTTGGCCGAGGAGGGCGCGGACCTGGTCGACGTGGGCGGTGAGTCCACCCGTCCCGGCGCGCAGCGCGTCTCCGCCGCCGAGGAGCTGCGCAGGGTCGAACCGGTCGTGCGGGAGCTCTCCGCGCGGGGCGTCGCCGTCAGCGTCGACACCATGCGCGCCGAGATCGCCGAGAAGGCCGTGGAGGCCGGGGCAGTGCTGGTCAACGACGTCAGCGGAGGGCTCGCCGACCCGGCCATGGCCCGACTCGTGGCTTCTTCCGGCGTTGCCTACGTGTTGATGCACTGGCGTGGGCATAGTCATGACATGCAGAGCCGTGCCGTGTACACGGATGTCGTCCAGGAGGTCCTCGATGAGCTCCGCGACCGTATGGAGGCCATGATCAGTGCAGGTGTCGACCCCGGACAGATCGTTCTGGACCCCGGGTTGGGATTCTCCAAACGCCCCGAGCCGGCGCACAACTGGGCGCTGCTGCACCAGCTGGAGCGCTTCCACGAGCTGGGGCGCCCCGTACTGGTGGCCGGATCGCGCAAGCGCTTCCTGAGCCGCCTGCTCGGCGACGCCAAGGGCGAGGACCGCCCCTTCACCGAGTGCGACGCCGCCACCGCGGCCGTCACCACCCTGTCCGCGGACCGGGGGGCGTGGGCCGTGCGGGTGCACGACGTCCGTCCCAGCGCCGACGCCGTCCGCGTGGCGGCGGCCTGGTCCGACGGCGGCGCCCGTCTGGACGAGGGACGCGCCGAGCCGGTGGAGGGCCGCCTGTGAAGTCGCGGCAGGAGGTCATGGAGAGCGTGGCCGAGGCCAACGCGCAGTTCTACAGCGCCATCGAGAACGGCGACATCGACCTGATGCGCAGCGTCTGGGCGGAGGAGCACGAGGCGCCCGACCTGGTGTGCGTGAACCCCGGCTGGCCGCTGCTGCGCGGGCGCACCGAGATCATGCGCGCCTGGTCGCTGATCATGGCCAACGTCACCTACATCCAGTACGTGCTCACCGAGACCCACATCGGGGTCGGCGGCGACATCGCCATGGTCACGTGCGAGGAGAACGTGCTGACCGCCGAGGAGGACAGTCCCGGCTTCGTCGCGGGCGGCCAGGTGGTGACCACCAACCTGTTCGTGGACACCGACCAGGGGTGGCGGCTGTGGTCGCACCACGCCTCGCCCGTGCTCATGGAGGATGACGAGGACGAGGGAGAGGTCGAGGCCTGATGCCCGATCGCGTCGCGCTCCGCGGACTGCGGGCCCGCGGCCACCACGGCGTGTTCGACTTCGAGCGCCGGGAGGGCCAGGACTTCGTGGTCGACGCGGTGCTGTACCTGGACACCGCCCCGGCGGCGGCCTCCGACGACGTGGGCGACACCGTCCACTACGGCCTGCTCGCCGACCGCCTGGTCGCGATCGTGACCGGGGAGCCGGTCAACCTGATCGAGACCCTCGCCGAGCGGCTGGTCCGGGAGTGCCTGGCCGAACCGCTGGTCGAGCGGGCGGAGGTGACGGTGCACAAGCCGTCGGCGCCCATCGAGCACGAGTTCGCCGACGTGGCCGTCACCGTGGTCCGGGAGCGGACGCGGCGCGAACCCGGCGACCTCGGGGACGCCCGGGACCCGGCGGGCGCGCAGGACCCCGCCAGGCGGCGCGCCGTGCTCTCCCTGGGCTCCAACCTCGGGGACCGGATGGCCGCCCTCCAGGGGGCCGTGGACACGCTGCTGGACGGCGCGGACGCGCCGGTTCCGGTGGCGGTGTCCCCCGTCTACGAGACCGCGCCGGTGGGCGGCCCCGAACAGGGCGCCTTCCTCAACGCGGTCCTGGTCGTGGACACCGACGGCCCGCCCCGCGCCCTGCTGGAGCGCGCCCGCGCGGCCGAGCGGGCCTTCGACCGCGTCCGCGAGGTCCGGTGGGGGCCGCGCACGCTGGACGTGGACGTCATCGCGTTCGGGGACGTGCGCGACGACGACCCGGAGCTGACCCTGCCGCACCCGCGCGCCCACGAACGGGGGTTCGTGCTCCGGCCCTGGCTGGACGCCGACCCCGGGGCGCGCCTGCCCGGGAGGGGGCCGGTCGCCGACCTGCTGGAGGCCTGCGGTGAGCAGGGGCTGCACCGGCGCGACGACCTGCGACTGCGTCTGCCGGGGCGGGGCTGATGCCCCGGGACGAGGAGGGGCGGATGCGCCCCACCGGGTGGCGGGTGCCGTCCCTGCTCGCGGTGGTCGGCGCCCTCGCGGGGGTGCTGGTCACCAACTCCCTGCCGGGGCTGCCGCTGCTGCCGTGGTCGGCGATCCCGACCCTGCTGCTGCTCGCGGTCGCCGAGGGCTACACGGCGGGGCGGACCCGCAGGCGCATCCGTCGGGAGTCGGGGACCGAGCCGATGCAGCCGCTCAGCGCGGCCCGCCTGGTCGCCCTGGCCAAGGCCAGCGCGCTGTTCGCGTCCCTGGCTCTGGGCTTCTTCGCGGGGATGGCGCTCTCGGTGTCGGACACGCTGGTGCTGCCCGTGCACCGGGAGGTCTTCCTCACCGCGCTGGGCACGGCCCTGTCGTCGGGGCTGCTGCTGGCCGCAGCCCTGTACCTGGAGCACGCCTGCCGGGTCCCCGAGGACGACGATCCGCAGGACGGCGCCCGGTTCTGACGCCTCGGGGTCTTTCGCCCGGATTCGCCTGCGCGCCGCGTCGGTCCGCCGGTGCTTGCCCCCGGATGGTTGACTGGCTCCGTGGAGACCAGTGACACGACACCGCCGCCCGGGCCCTCCAGGCCGCTCGACGCGGCGTTCGCACCGCCCGGGGAAGCCTCCTGGAGCCGTGTGTCGCCCGCCCTGGCCTGGTACCGCCGGATCGTGGTGGGCACGCTGTGCCTGATCGCCGGGGGCGGGGGCGCCGTGCTGCTGCTCGTGCGGGCCTCCTGGCCCTGGGCCGCCGTCTGGGCGGTTCTGGCCGCGGCGGTCCTGGCCGCGGGCTGGGTCCTGGCCGGGCTCTTCCGCCGGTCGTGGGGCTACGCGGAGGCCGACGAGGAGCTCTACCTCACCTACGGGGTGTTCGTGAGGCAGCTGGTGGTCATCCCCTACGGCCGGATGCAGGTCGTGGACGTCACCGCCGACCTCCTCGAACAGGCCCTGGGGATCGCCACCGTGCAGGTGCGCACCGCCGCCAGCACCGCGGACACCCGGGTGGTCGGGCTGCCGCTGGCCGAGGCCGTCCGGATGCGCGACCGGCTCGCGGCGCGCAGTGAGAGCTTCTCGACGGGGTTGTAAGTGCACGGACCAGCTCAGCCGCCGCAGGGCCCCCCGGGCCCGCACGTCCGACCGGGGCCCGGAGGGCCCCAGTGGTACCAGGGCCCTCCGGGACCGCCGTTCGGGCCGCCCGGTCCGCCGTTCGGTCCGCCGCGGCCCTCCGCCGTGCCGCCCCCGTCCGGGTGGCGGCCCCAGCCGGTCCGGCCCCCGCGGCCGGAGGACGACGTCACCACGGGCGTGTTCCGCGCGCACTGGATGAGCGTCCCGCTCCAGGTCGTCGCGGTGACCCTGGTGTTCGTGGCGCTGGTCGGCCCCATCCTCAACACCTTCGGCTTCGCCTGGGTCGTGATGATGGCCGTGGCCGTCGTCTTCGGCACGCTCGCCTACGCCCTGCCCGCGTGGTGGTACGCCACCTTCGGACTGCGCGAGGACCACCTGGTCGTCCACAGCGGCCTGGTCAGGCGCAGCTCGCGCGAGGTGCCGCTCAGCCGCCTCCAGGCGGTGGACGTGGTCCGGCCCCTGTTCCTCCAGGTGTTCGGCATGGCCGAGCTGCGCATCGAGCTGGCGGGCGGCGACGGGAGCGACATCCGGCTGCGCTGCCTGCCCCGCGTCCTGGCCGAGCGCCTGCGCGTGGCGGTCCTCGCGCACGCCGCCGGACTCCCCGGGCGCTCGCCCGAGGCGCCGGAGTGGCCGTTCTACCGGCTGCCCTTCCTGCTGCTGCTCGGCGCGCTGACCTTCCGCGTGCCGGTCCTGCTGTCCTTCATCGCGCTGCTCATGCTCGCCACGGCGGGCGCGGTCTTCGCGGAACCGGGTGTGGTGGGCGCGCTCCTCCCGCTCACCCTGGGGCTGCTGCGCTACTTCTGGGGGCCCCTGGCCCGCTACACCGACTACTACGCCTCCCTGTCCTCCGACGGCCTGCGCCTGCGCTACGGCATGTTCCAGCGGCGCATGCAGACGGTCCCGCCGGGGCGCGTGCAGGCCGTGCGCGTGGTCGAGCCCCTGCTCTGGCGGGCCCTGGGCGTGGCCCGGGTCGAGGCCAACGTGGCCGGTTACGCGGGCGCGCGCCAGGCCGACTCGTCCACCCTGCTGCCCGTGGCGCCGCGCCGCACGGCCTTCGCCCTGGTCAACGAGCTGTTCCCGGAGAGCGAGGCGGCCCACGTGCCGCTCGTGCCCAACGACAGGCCGGTGCCGAACCTGATGGGCGTGGACGAGCACCTCTTCGTCAGCACGCGCGGCCTGTTCTGCCTGGTGACCGAGATCGTCCCGGTGGAACGCGTCCAGACGGCGCGCCTGGTCGCCGGGCCGCTGGCCCGTCTGACGGGACGTGTCGCGGTGGACGTGGACACGCCCCCGGGGCCGGTCCGCGCCAGGGCCCACGGGCGCCAGGCCCGGGAGGCGCGCCGCTTCCTGGACGCGCTGGCCGAGTACGGGCGCCGGGCCCGGGTGCCCGCGGCGGGCACGGAGCGCTGGGCGACCCGCGCCACCCTCACCCGCCGGACCGGGGCCGCGGGGCGGCCCTCCTTCGAGGAGGCCGGACCCGCGGAACCCGCGTCCGCCGGGGCGTCGGCGCGCACCGAGGACACGCGGGGCCCGACGCGCGTCGAGGCCCCGGCTCCGGCCGCGCCGCCGCCGGGCGGCCGTCCGCGTTTCCTGGAGCCGGGGGCCGAAGGTCCCGAATCCGAGGATCCGGGGCCAGGGGTCACGGAAACCGGGAAAAACGGCACCGCCGACACCTCCGCCGAGGACGGTACGGAGGGGATCCGGGACACCCCCGAACACTGATGTGGCGTGCATCACATTAAGGGGTTCTCGGACTCCCTTTTGCGGCTCACATGTCGGACATGGGTGCGCACGGAAGGTGATAATTCCAGCTCGCGGTCGCGAAATGCTTTCGCGTTATGGCCACGCGGAGCGAGGGAGTATGGCTAAATGGTGACCGAACACGGGGAGTGTTCATTGTCATACGCATAGTCAATGGTATCGACCGGTTGGCGCCCCCCGCCAACCGGTCCGACGGGAGAAACCACATGCTGAAGAAGGCTTTCGCCGCCAGTGCCATCGCCGCCGCCGCCGCGGGCGTCCTGTTCACCGGCGCTCCGGCCATGGCCGTCGACGACGTCTCGACCTCCGGCAACGGAAGCATCCTGGGGGGCAACCAGCTCGTGGCCGACCTGGACGTGCCGATCAACGTCTGCGGCAACGCCATCGCGGTCCTCGGTGTGGCCGGCGCCAACTGCGTCGACTCCGGCGCCACGGTGAAGAACTAGCAGCAGCTCCGGGCGGCCCGCTCCGGCCCCGCCGGGCGACGGGCTCCCGGACGAGGCGCCATCCCGTGACGACGGGGTGGCGCCTTCGCCGTGTCCGGGCCCCGCACCCGATCCTCCCGGATCCGACCCGCGAACCCCGTCGCGACCCGCCACTTCCGCTCGGCCGCAATCGCAATTGTCGTCCGACTGGAAACCGTTCGGCCGGTGACGCTGCGCGCACACGCCTGCCGCCGATGTCTGGGTCTTTGTCCCGAACACACCCGAGAGGTGCGCGCACGCAGTGTGAACATAAGGATGCTTCTCGTTATAAGGCCAGTTCAAAGCGGGGAAACGAGGGCTTCCCGGGGGTAATTTCTTGAGCGGCTCCCCCCGGGGCCGCCACACAACCAGCCGTCCGGCGGTCCCCCCGACCGGACACAGAAGGAGACGCGCAGTGCTCAAGAAGACGCTCGCCACCAGTGCCGTGATCCTCGCCTCGGCCGGAGTCCTCCTCACCGCGGCACCGGCGGCCGCGAACGTCGGCACCTGGACCTCCAACCACGATTCCGAATTCAGCGGCAACCTCTCCTACATCAACGGCCTGACGAACGGGAACGTGGGTTGCGGCAACTCCAACGCCGCCTTCGGCCAGTCCCTGGGCTCGTGCTTCAACACCGGGGTGATCATCCAGGACTGATCCTGTCGGCCCCGCGGAGGGGTCGGCGTGCCGGGTGGTGGGGGCGGACGCGGTGTCCGCCCCCACACGCGTGCGCGGGGGCGGGTCGGCAGGTCACCGGCCGGGGAGGACTATCGTGTGCTCAGGCGCCCCGGCACGACAGGAACCGGAAGCGCCCCACGCGTTCGGACCACGAGGGGGCACACATGGAGACGACGCAGGGACGCCCCGCCCGCCTGCGGATCGGCGTCATCGGATCCGGCCGGGTCGGCTCCGTCCTCGGACAGGCCCTCGGCCGGGCCGGGCACAAGGTCGTCGCCGCCTCCGCGGTCTCCGACGCCTCCCGTGCCCGCGTCGCCGACCGCCTGCCCACCGCGCGCGTGCTCGAACCGGCGCAGGTCGCCGAGGCCAGCGACCTCGTCCTGCTCACCGTCCCCGACGACGCCCTCCCCGAACTCGTCGAGGGGCTCGCCTCCACCGGCACCGACCTGCGCGGCAAGATCCTCGTCCACGCCAGCGGCGCCCACGGCTACGGCGTCCTGGCCCCCGCCACCCTCGTCGGCGCGCTGCCCCTCGCGCTCCACCCCGCCATGACCTTCACCGGGCGCGACGAGGACGTCGACCGCCTCGCCAACTGCGCGTTCGGCGTCACCGCGCCCGAGCAGCTGCGCCCCATCGCCGAGGCCCTCGTCGTCGAGATGGGCGCCGAACCCGTGTGGATCACCGAGGACAAGCGCACCCTCTACCACGCGGCCCTCGCCGGAGGCGCCAACCACCTGGTCACCCTGGTCTCCGACAGTGCCGCCCTGCTCGCCTCCGCCGGGGTCCCCGAACCCGGCCGCATGCTGGCCCCCATGCTCAGCGCGGCCCTGGACAACGCCCTGCGGCTGGGCATCCACGGGCTCAGCGGCCCCGTCCTGCGCGGCGACGCCGGAACCGTCGCCGGGCACATCGAGCAGCTGCGGGAGAACGCCCCCGAGAGCGTGGCCAGCTACGTCGAACTCGCCCGGCTCACCGCCGACCGCGCCATCAACGCCGGAATGCTCAAGCCCGAGGACGCCGCGCGCCTGCTCGACGTCCTCCGCCGCTGAGACGCCGCCGGGTCCGGCGCGCGCACGGCCGCCGCGACGCAGAACACCACCACGGGAAACCACCGATGACCGCACCGCACTCCTCCGCCCCCGCCCCCCTCGTCGCGCACACGCCCGACGAGCTGCGCCGCGCCCTCACGGGCGCCGGGCGCGTCGCCCTCGTCCCCACCATGGGCGCCCTGCACGAGGGCCACCGCAGCCTCATGCGCCTGGCCCGCGAACGCGCCGACACCGTGGTCGTCAGCGTCTTCGTCAACCCGCTCCAGTTCGGGCCCAACGAGGACTTCGACCGCTACCCGCGCACCCTGGACACCGACACCGCCGTGTGCGCGGAGGAGGGCGTCGACGTGGTCTTCGCCCCCGGAGTCGACACCATGTACCCCGCCGAGCAGACGGTCACCGTCCACGCGGGCGCGATGGGCGACCGGCTGGAGGGCGCCTCCCGCCCCGGGTTCTTCACCGGCGTGCTCACCGTGGTCAGCAAGCTCCTGCACCTGGTCGGCCCGGACCTCGCGGTCTTCGGGAGCAAGGACGCCCAGCAGCTCGCCGTGGTCCGCCGCATGGCCGCCGACCTCAACATGCCGGTGGAGATCGTCGGCGCGCCCACCCTGCGCGACCCCGACGGCCTGGCCACCTCCAGCCGCAACGTCTACCTCTCCGGGGCCGAGCGCGCCAGCGCCCTGTCCCTGTCCCGCGCCCTGGAGGCGGGCCGCGCCGCCGTCCCCGGGGGCCCCGACGCCGTCCGCGCCGCGGCCCGGGCCGTCCTGGACGACGCGGCCGGGGCCCAACCCCCCGTCGAACTCGACTACCTCGCGTTGGTGGACCCCGCCACCTTCGCCGACGTCCCCGCCGACCACGCGGGCGAGGCCGTCCTGGCCGTCGCCGCCCGCGTGGGCGCGACCCGGCTCATCGACAACGTGTCCCTGACCCTCTAGGCCGACCCCGCCCCGCGTCCCAGGGGTGGGCCGGATCCCCCGCACACCAGCGCCGCGTACCGGCGGCACCCCGGAAGAGAGAACACGGATGAGCACACCCCTCCAGACGCGGCTCGACGCCCCCGAGCCGGGGTGGACGATCGAGGCCGACGTGGCGGTCGTCGGCTCGGGCATCGCCGGTCTGAGCACCGCGCTGCGCTACGTCCAGCGCACCGAACGCGGCCGGGTCGTGCTCGTCACCAAGGATCGCCTGTCCACCGGCTCCACCGCCTACGCCCAGGGCGGGATCGCCGCCGCCATGGCGCCCGAGGACGGGCCCGTCGCCCACATGGTCGACACCCACCTGGCGGGGGCGGGCCTGTCCGACCCCCACGCCGTCAACGTCCTGGCCGCCGAGGGCCCCGACGCCCTGCGCTGGCTCATCGGGCTGGGCGCCGAGTTCGACCTCGCCGAGGACGGCGCCCTGGCCCTCACCCGCGAAGGCGGCCACCGCGCCGACCGCGTCGCGCACGCGGGCGGTGACGCCACCGGCGCCGAGATCCAGCGCGCCCTGGTGGCCGCCGTCCTGGCCGAGGAGCGCATCGAGGCCGTCGAGCACGCCGTGGCCCTGGACGCCCTGCGCGACCCCGGCACGGGAGCGGTGTGCGGCGCCACCCTGCACGTCATGGGCGAGGGCGCCCGCGACGGCGTCGGCGCTGTCCTGGCCCCCGCCGTGGTGCTGGCCACCGGCGGCATGGGGCAGGTCTTCGCCGCCACCACCAATCCGCCCGTGTCCACCGGCGACGGCCTCGCCCTGGCCGCCCGCGCCGGGGCGCGCCTGCGCGACCTGGAGTTCATCCAGTTCCACCCCACGGTGCTCTGGCTCGGCCCCGAGGCGCGCGGGCGCCAGCCCCTGGTCTCCGAGGCCCTGCGCGGGGAGGGCGCCTACCTGGTGGACGCCGAAGGCAGGCGCATCATGGAGGGCGTCCACGAGCTGGCCGACCTCGCCCCCCGCGACGTGGTGGCGCGCACCATCGCCCGCACGATGGCCGAACAGGGCGTGGACCACGTCTACCTGGAGACCCGCCACTTCGGCCGGGCCACCTGGGAGCGGCGCTTCCCGACCATCCTCGCCTCCTGCCGCGAGCACGGCATCGACCCGCTCGCCCAGCCGGTCCCCGTCGCCCCCGCCGCCCACTACGCCTCCGGGGGCGCCGAGGTCGACATCGACGGCCGCACCTCGGTCCCCGGCCTGTGGGCCGTGGGCGAGGTCGCCCGCACGGGGGTGCACGGCGCCAACCGGCTCGCCTCCAACTCCCTGCTGGAGGGCCTGGTCTACGCCGACCGGATCGCCGCCCGCCTGGCGGGCGACCCCGCCCCCCGGCCCGCGCGGGCCGAGGCCCTCGGCACCGTCACCCCGCTTCCCGACCCCGCCACCGCGGCCCGCGTGCGCACCCTCATGTCGCGCCACGCCGGGGTGCTGCGCACCGGCGAGGGGCTCGCCGAGCTGACCGCCGAACTCGACGCCCTCGCCCGTCCCGGCTCCCCGGCCACCCCCGACGTGGCCGCCTGGGAGACCGCCAACCTGCTCACCGCGGCCCGGCTCGTGGCCGCCGCCGCGCTGCACAGGACCGAGAGCAGGGGCGCGCACCAGCGCGCCGACCACCCCGAGCCCGTACCCGGGCTCCGGATCCGCCCCGTCGTCGTCCGACTGGAAGGGAACACCATCGTGACCACGGATGAGGACTGGACGCCCTCCCTGCCACCCGCGCTCACCGCGGAACTGGACTCCATCGGCCTCCCCCTCGCCGGTCCGGGCGCCCACCCGGACGCGCGCGCCGAGTTCGCCCTCCCGTACACCGCCCCCTCGCGGTCCCACGTGGACCTGGTCCGCCGCGCCCTGTCCGAGGACCTCACCGCGGGGCCGGGCATCGACGTCACCACCGTCGCGACCATCCCCGGCGACCAGGTGCGCACCGCGCACGTGGTCGCCCGCGCCGACGGCACCGTCAGCGGCCTCCCGCTCGCCGAACTCGTCTTCTGGCTGGTCGCCGACGGGGCCCTGGAGGCGCACCGGACCGTGGCCGACGGAGACGCGGTCAAGCGCGGCGACGTCCTGATGGCGGTCACCGCGCGCACCCGCGACCTGCTCACCGCGGAGCGGACCGCGCTCAACTTCCTCACCCACATGTCCGGAATCGCCACCGCCACCCGCGCCTGGGTGGACGCCGTGGCCGGGACCGGCGCCCGGATCCGGGACAGCCGCAAGACCCGCCCGGGGCTGCGCGCGCTGGAGAAGTACGCCGTGCGCTGCGGCGGCGGGGTCAACCACCGCTACGGCCTCAGCGACGCCGGACTGGTCAAGGACAACCACGTCGTCGCCGCGGGCGGCGTCGGCGAGGCGGTCCGCGCCATCCGCGCGCGCTTCCCCGACCTCCCCCTGGAGGTGGAGGTGGACCGGGTCGACCAGATCGAGGACGCCATCGCCGCGGGCGCCGAGGAGATCCTGCTCGACAACTTCACCGTCGAACGGCTCCGGGAGGCGGTCGCGCTGGTCGCGGGCCGCGCGCGGCTGGAGTCCTCCGGCGGCCTGACCCTGGACGTGGCGGGTGACGTGGCCCGCACCGGGGTGGACTACCTGGCGGTCGGGGCGCTCACCCACTCCAGTCCGGCTCTGGATATCGCGCTTGACCTGTTGTGAGCGGCCCGGTTGGTGGAAGATTCCTTGAGAACACACCACTTCGACCACGGATGAGGCCCCCAGCATGCTGCTCGCGATCGACGTCGGCAACTCCGAGACGGTCTTCGGTCTCTTCGCATCCGACGACCTTCTCGAACACTGGAGGGTGGGAACCGACACCAGGCGTACGGCCGACGAGTGGGCCGTGGTCCTGCGCGGGCTCGTCGACGGCAGCAGCCTGGGCCGCTCCGAGGACATCGACGGCATCGCCCTGTGCTGCTCGGTCCCGTCGGTGCAGCACGAGATGCGGGACATGTTCCGCCGCCACTTCGGAGACGTCCCCGCCGTGATCGTCGAACCCGGCGTCAAGACCGGGGTGCCGATCCGGATGGACAACCCCAAGGAGGTGGGCAGCGACCGGATCATCAACGCGCTGGCCGCCAACCACCTCTACGGCGGTCCCGCGGTGGTGGTGGACTTCGGGACCGCGACCACCTTCGACGCGGTCAGCGCCCGCGGGGAGTACGTGGGCGGGGCCATCGCCCCGGGCATCGACATCTCCGTGGACGCCCTGTCCCGGCGCGGCGCCCAGCTGCACATGGTGGAGATCGTCAAGCCGCGCTCGGCCATCGCCAAGAACACCACCGAGGCGCTGCGCTCGGGGATCGTGTTCGGGTTCGCGGGCCAGGTGGACGGGATCGTGGACCGCATGGTCGCCGAGCTCACCGACGCGCCCGACGACGTGACCGTGGTGGCCACCGGGGGGCTCGCCTCCATCGTGGTGGCCGAGTGCGAGACGGTCGACCTGCACGAGCCGTGGCTGACCCTCATCGGCCTGCGCCTGGTCTACGAGCGCAACGTCGGCTGATCCGGGTCCGGGGCGGGGGAGCGGGAGGAGGCCCTTCCGCCCCGGCGGGCTCAGCCCTGGTCGTGCCGCTGTACGCGCAGCCGGGGGAACACCTCGGCGAGGTGGTCGAAGTCGCGGTCGCAGTGCACGAGGACCGCGTCGGTGCGCAGGGCGACGGCCGCGATGAGGCAGTCGTAGAGCTTGCGGATCGTCTTACCCCTGGAGCGGGCCTCACGGTAGATGCCCGCCGAATGGTGGAAGTCGAGCCTGTTGTCCAGGGACAGCTGGATCAGGCCGTCGGTGAGGCGTTCCAGCTGCTGGAGCTCGGTGGAGCTCTTCGCCCCGCTCAGGATCTCGGCGGCGACGGGTTCGGTCGTGGCCAGGTGGACGCCGCGCTCGATGAGCTCCCTGACGAAGACGTGGGTCTCGGAACCGGTCCTGCGCAGGTACTCCACCCAGGCGGAGCTGTCCACCAGATAGACGGTGTTCACGAGGCGGGCGCCCCGCCCTCGAAGCCGGAGCGGCGCATCTCGTCCAGGTCGCCCTCCCAGCCTATGCCCTCCAGGCTGAGGAGGAACTCCTTGGTGAGAGGTGTGCCCACGGCCCGGCGAAGGGCGATGTCCACGGCTTCGCGCTTGGTGCTCACCTGGAAGCGTTCCATGGCGGTAGTGACCAGTTCGTCGTCGATGTCAATGTTTGTGCGGCTCATACACCCAGATTACACCTGTTACCTTGTGTAAATAAACGGTTTCGGTGAGTTCGTGGCCGCGGTGGTGCGGCGACCGGTCCCGGACGCCGCACCACCGCCCCGGCTCAGCCCGAGGAGACGGAGCCGGGGGACGCCTCCGGCGAGGTCCCGCCGCGGAACAGGTCCGGCTCGATGTAGACCAGCGTGGCGATGGGCACCGCCGTCCGGATGCGCTCCTCGGCCTCGTTGATCGCCCGCGTGATCCGGCCCGCGTCGTCGTGCGCGTCCACGGCCACCTTGGCGGCCACCAGCAGCTCCTCGGGGCCCACGTGCTGGGTGCGCATGTGGATCAGGCGGTCGATGTCCTCGACCGACTCGATGGCCCGGCGGATGGCCCGCACGTTCTCGCTCGTGGCGGACTCGCCGATGAGCAGGCTCTTGACCTCGACGGCCAGCACGATCGCGATGGCCACCAGCAGGACGCCGATGGCGGCGGTGCCCAGGCCGTCCCACAGGCCGTTGCCCGTGATCAGGGTCAGGCCGACACCGGCCAGGGCGAACACCAGGCCCAGCAGGGCGCCCGCGTCCTCCAGCAGGATCACCGGCAGCTCGGGGGCCTTGGAGCGGCGGACGAACTGCACCCAGCTCGCCTTGCCCCGGACCGCGTTGGACTCCTTGATCGCCGTGCGCATGGCGAACGACTCCAGCACGAGCGCCACCAGCAGCACGGCCACGGGGACCCACTGCCAGGACGTGATCGGCTCGGGGTGGGAGATCTTGTGCCAGGCCTCGTAGAGCGCGAACAGGCCGCCCAGGCTGAACAGCACGATCGCCACCATGAACGCGTACACGTAGCGCTCGCGGCCGTAGCCGAAGGGATGCTCCTCCGTGGCGCCCCGGCGCGCCCGTCTGCCGCCGATGAGCAGCAGCGCCTGGTTGCTGGAGTCGGCGACCGAGTGGATGGACTCGGCCATCATCGACGACGATCCGGTCAGGAGGTAGGCCACGAACTTCGTCGCGGCGATTCCCAGGTTCGCGCACAGCGCCGTGACGACGGCTCTCGTGCTTCCCTCAACACTCACCAGTGGGGTCCATCTCTCGGTAGGTACTGCTCTCGGCTGCGGGGGCGCGGGTCAGGGCAGCGCAATACTAGTGATCCGCGTCACTGATATCCCACCGTGCCCCTCCCGGGGCGGGCCGCGGACCGCCGGCGCGGGCCCTCCGCCCGCGGACTCCGACCGGTCGGGCCGGACCGCGGCCGCCGGTAGGATCGTGCGCGTGAATGACGCGCACGACGACACCTACGACGACCTGCCCGAACAGATGCGGGTCCGGCGCCAGAAGCTGGACCGGCTGCGGGAGGAGGGCACCGACCCCTTCCCCGTGACCTTCCCGCGGTCCACGTCGATCGGGGCCGTGCGCGACAAACACCAGGGACTGGAGCCGGACACCCGCACGGGCGTGGAGGTCTCCGTCGCCGGACGGGTCATGCTCTACCGCACCGGCGGCAAGCTGTGCTTCGCCACCCTGCGCGACGAGACCGGCGACATCCAGATCATGCTGTCCCTGGACCAGGTGGGCCGGGAGCGCCTGGACGCCTGGAAGGCCGACGTCGACCTCGGCGACCACGTGGGCGTGGAGGGCGAGGTCATCACCTCCCGCCGCGGCGAGTTGTCGATCCTGGTGACCTCCTGGACGCTGACCGCCAAGTGCCTGCGCCCCCTCCCGGAGAAGCACAAGGGCCTGACCGACCCCGAGGCCCGGGTCCGCCAGCGCTACGTCGACCTCATCGTCAACCCCGAGTCCCAGCAGATGGTGCGCCGCCGCTCGGCCGCCATCCGCGCGATCCGGGAGGGGCTCGCCTCCCGGGACTTCGTCGAGGTCGAGACGCCCATGCTGATGCGGGTGCACGGCGGCGCCACGGCGCGCCCGTTCACCACCCACATCAACGCCTACGACATGGACCTGTACCTGCGCATCGCCCCCGAGCTGTCCCTCAAGCGGCTGGTCGTGGGCGGTCTGGAGAAGGTCTTCGAGGTCAACCGCAACTTCCGCAACGAGGGCGCGGACTCCACGCACAACCCCGAGTTCACGATGCTGGAGTTCTACCAGGCCTACGCCGACTACAACGTCATGGCCGACCTGACCCGCGAACTCATCCAGGAGGCGGCGCGCGCCGTGTTCGGCTCGACGGTGGTCGAGCGGGACGGGCGCACCTACGACCTGGGCGGGGAGTGGCCGCAGGTCACCCTGTACGGGGCGGTGTCCGAGGCGCTGGGGGCCGAGGTCGACCCGCGCACGCCCATCGACGAGGTCCGCCGCCTGGCCGACTCCCGGGGAGTGGAGTACGACCCCTCCTGGGGGCAGGGCAAGCTCGTGGAGCACCTCTTCGAGGAGCTGGTGGAGCACACGCTCGTCCAGCCCACCTTCGTGCGCGACTTCCCGGTGGAGACCAGCCCGCTCACCCGGCAGCACCGCGAGGACCCGCTGCTCACCGAGAAGTGGGACCTCATCGGGTTCGGCATGGAGATGGGCACGGGCTACTCGGAGCTGGTCGACCCGGTCGAGCAGCGCGAGCGCCTCACCCGGCAGTCGCTGATGGCCGCGGAGGGCGACCCCGAGGCGATGCAGCTGGACGAGGACTTCCTGCGGGCCCTGGAGTACGGAATGCCGCCGACCGGTGGTGTGGGCGTCGGTATCGACCGCCTGCTCATGGCCTTCACCGGAAAGAACATCCGGGAAACTGTCCTTTTCCCGCTCGTGAAGCCTTCCGGGGATTGAGCCGGAGCACCATGGTTCCGGATTTACCGGGGATATAACGGCGTCGGTCGGATGACCGAAAGGCGGATCGGGGCCGTCGCACACACGGTGCGGCGGCCCCGTCCCCTCCACCGGGACAGGGCCCGTACCACGGGTTCCGCCATCCCGGCCGGACAGGCCGCGCGAACCGGGGGCCACGGCCGCGTGACCCGCCGGACAGTTCCGAAGTTTTTGCCGACCAGGGCTGGGCGAACTCGGCCACTCTCCGCTGAACGTTGTTTACGCAGGTCAATGTAGTCAGCGTATTTTCCCTTCCATTACTTTGTCACGGAAAGGGCTGCCATAACTACACATGGTGATTTATGGGGCCTTGACGGTATCATCTCTGCGGCCTAGCGTGCTGTGAGCGGGTCGAGACCCGTGGAGTTCGCCGAAGTGGATCGAGAACGACGGTGAGCGGGGAGAGGGACCGCCGGACGCGGTCCGCGTTCCCGCGCGCATGCGCGCCCTCGGTGGAGTCTGTCCGTCCCAGCCTCCAGCGAACCGGCCCCTGCGACGTCCGTGCGCCCGCCCCCGGTCCCTGTGCCAGAGGGATACGCGGGGGACAGCGGTGCGCCCGGGAGTCTTCCGTCGCGCCGGACCAGGGGGAGACCCGTGTCCGGCGCGCTCGCGTCCACCAGGTGACGAGTCGATGTTCCGCACTCACATGATGAGGGAGGACGGAGTGGAACAGGCCACACTCGTACGACGTACCGCTGATGACCAGGGCACCCTTCAGACCAGGGAGCACCGGGAGAACGTGGTCCCCCTGCAGGCCCGCCCGCACGAGACGGCTGTGAGCAGCCCCTACGCGCCGGTGGAACTGAACCACGAGGAACTCGAACTGCTCGCCGAGATCGCCACCGGTGTCACCACGGAGGTGGCGGCCCGGCACCTCGAACTCAGCGCGCGCACCCTGCGCCGCCGCATCCGCAACATCTGCGACGTGCTCGGTGTGAACACGCCCATCGAGGCGGTCGTCTGGGCCGCGCGGCGCCAGCTCATCTGAGCCGTCCGCGGCACGGCGCCGCGGTCGTGCGACGGCGCCGGGCGCCCTCCGGAGGAAGAGTGGTCCGGTGGGCGCGGCACCCACCACGGCACCCACCGGCGAACCGGTGGGTGCCGACGCGTTTTCGGACCGCGCGCGTCCGCCGGGCGCGGGGCCCGGGCGTAGTCTGGTCCGGCTATGCCCGTTCGCCATGTTCACGTGCGCCGCGCCAGGACGCGCGACGTCGCCGCCGTCCGCCGCCTCGTCGACGCCTACACCGTCGACCGGCGCGTGCTCTCCAAGAGCACCGTCAACCTCTACGAGGACGTCCAGGAGTTCTGGGTGGCCGAGGCCGAGGTGGTCCCCGACGGCTCCGACCCCGTCTCCCCGCACGCCGCGCCCCCTCCCGACGCCCCCGCGCCCGGAGCGGAGCGCGCCGATCCCCCCGAGGCCGGGGCCGAGTACCGCGTGGTGGGCTGCGGAGCGCTGCACGTGCTCTGGGAGGACCTGGCGGAGGTGCGCACCGTCGCCGTGGACCCCTCCCTGCGCGGGTTCGGCGTCGGACACCGGATCGTGTCCGCGCTGCTGGACACCGCACGGGAGTTGGGCGTGCGCCGTGTGTTCTGCCTGACATTCGAGACCGGTTTCTTCGCCAAACACGGCTTTGCCCGGATCCAGGGCACGCCGGTCTCCCCCCGTGTGTACGAGGAACTCCTGCGTTCCTATGACGAGGGCGTCGCCGAATTTCTCGACTTGGAGCGGGTTAAGCCCAACACCCTCGGGAACACCCGCATGCTTGTGCACCTCGACGCGGCAACGCGAACCACCCGGACCTAAAGGTTTTCGCGCTCACTCGGGACCAAGTTCCCCATACGGGCCGCAGCCGGGCCAACACCGCGTCCGACCCGCGTCCGCGCAGCTTATGCACAACCGGATGGCGGGGCCGGGGAAGGGGGCGGGTAATGTGTACCCCAGGGGTGGAGTCCCGCCCACACGTTGAAGGAAGTTCCGCGAAGCGGCGACGAAGGGTCGGGATTTGACACCGGTGGACACGGTGTTCCCCCGCGGACACACCAGGGCGCCGAACGCACGGCCGGACATTGGCCCCCTTCGGGTTTGCCGGAGGTGTCTCGGGTACGTCCGGTGTCAAACCGGGGGCAAACGATGTCTATGATGTCCGGTATGCGTTTGCCCGGGTGCCCGGCGAGCCATCCCCCAGGAGCAGCCCGACACGGAGTCGGGTATTTGCTGCAATAAGTAACAACCAGGAAGGGTGGACGGCTTCGATGGGGAACTTTTTGTCGTCGGTGCTTCCCCCCGGACTGATCGACGTATTGTCGGCGCTCATCCCACCGGTGGTTGTCGGTGCCGTCTTCTGCACCTTCGTCATCCAGCTCCTGCGCAAGGAGATGGCGCCCCGCCGGATGGACGGAAGCCTGGTCAGCAAGGACAAGGCGGCCGAAGGCACGGGTGAGGGCAGGGATGGCTCCGGGGCCGCTGAGCCGGGAGCCGCGAACGAGACGCCGATTGTCCGGGGTGGGGAACGCACCGAATCCGACGGTCGTTGATACGGTACCCGACCGATCACGCGCTCCTCGGGGAGCGGCGAACCGGCCACGCGCGTGCGCGGGCCATCTCGCCGATCCCGCGCGCCCGCCGGTGACCCCCGAAACCCGACACGGTGTCCGGGTGATTTCAGGCACGCCGGGAATTGTCTTCCGCGTTCTCGCGAGATAGCTTTACATTCAGGTGTGGAGACACCGCTCTTCTGAAAGGTTTGATTCCATGGCACAGAAGGTCCAGGTTTTCCTGGTCGACGACCTCGACGGCGGCGAGGCCGAGGAGACGGTGACGTTCGGTCTGGACGGCTCCGTGTACGAAATCGACCTCAGCGCGGGTAATGCGGCCAAGCTCCGCGAGGCCCTTACTCCGTTCGTCGACGCCGCCCGCAAGGCTCCGGCCAAGGCGTCCCGCAGCGCGGGCCGCCGCACCGGCAGCCGGAATGCTCCCAGCCGTGAGCGCAGCGCCGAGATTCGCGCCTGGGCGAAGGCCGCGGGCAAGCCCGTCAATGAGCGCGGCCGTATCCCCGCGGCGATCGTCGCCGAATATGAGGCCATCAAGGGCTAGGTTTGCCGCCGACCCCCGGTTCGCCGAAATGTTGTCAGGTCTTGATCGAATTACGGTCGGTACCTGCCGGGGGAAGACACCCGAACCCGACCATCCCCGGGCCGCGGCGCGGCCCAGTGACACGGGATGCCAGGGGATACGCCGGGCCCGACGGGTCCTTCGGGCGGTACGGAGCGCCGGACAGGGCTCCGCGCCGATGGCAGCGCTCCTGCGACCCCGCGACTCCAGACCTCCGCCGCCACACCCACGCGCTGGGCCGGACGGCGAGGCGGAGCGGGGCAGCGCGCCGGAGCGCCGCGACGCCGCCTCCGCGCGCGACCGCCCACGAACGATCGGGACCGCACGCGACCTCCCGGTTGCGGGGAAGGGCACTCGCTTCCGGTCCCGCGGCCCCGGTCGCGGGACCCGAGTCCCACACCATCCCCGCTCCGGTCGACGGCGCGCATTTCCCGCTTTCCCCGCCCGAACGGTCCGGTCGGAAGAACAACACGCGGCTTGTTCGCTCAGAGCCGATAACGCTTACACGTGCGCGGTCCGGGCACTCCTGTGACACAGGGAGAGCCCGGGCCGTTCGCCTTCGGCGTACAGGGAAATCTGGCGCCGCAATTGGTAGTTGGATGTTGGGTGAACGCCCTATCGTCGGGGAAAGTCTCTGGCACGGACGGCTGCGGCCGACCGTACGGAGGCCTACGTCTGGTCGGCAGCCGGTCGACCGTACGGACGGGTGCGACAGCGCTCCCCGGGGCGGTTCATCCCTGTGGGGCCGATATGCGGAAGAGTTGGGTCGGAGTGAACCGTCCCTGCCTGACCGCTCTGTAGAGGAGCGACGAGACATGTTCGAGAGGTTTACCGACCGCGCGCGGCGAGTGGTGGTTCTGGCCCAGGAAGAGGCCAGGATGCTCAACCACAACTACATCGGTACGGAGCACATCCTGCTCGGTCTCATCCACGAGGGTGAGGGCGTCGCCGCCAAGGCTCTGGAGAGCCTTGGTATCAGCCTCGAAGCGGTTCGGCAGCAGGTTGAGGAGATCATCGGCCAGGGGCAGCAGGCCCCGTCGGGGCACATCCCGTTCACCCCGAGAGCCAAGAAGGTCCTGGAGCTGTCGCTGCGCGAGGCGCTTCAGCTGGGCCACAACTACATCGGTACCGAGCACATACTGCTGGGCCTGATCCGCGAGGGCGAGGGCGTCGCCGCCCAGGTCCTGGTCAAGCTGGGCGCGGACCTCAACCGCGTGCGCCAGCAGGTCATCCAGCTGCTGCACGGCTACCAGGGCAAGGAGCCGCAGGCCACCGGCGCCTCGTCGGAGTCCACCCCCTCCACCTCGCTGGTGCTGGACCAGTTCGGCCGCAACCTGACCCAGGCCGCCCGGGAGAGCAAGCTCGACCCGGTCATCGGCAGGGACAAGGAGATCGAGCGGGTCATGCAGGTCCTGTCCCGCAGGACCAAGAACAACCCGGTCCTGATCGGTGAGCCCGGCGTCGGCAAGACGGCCGTGGTCGAGGGTCTGGCCCAGAAGATCGTCAAGGGCGAGATCCCCGAGACGCTCAAGGACAAGCAGCTGTACACGCTGGACCTGGGCGCGCTGGTCGCGGGCAGCCGCTACCGCGGTGACTTCGAGGAGCGCCTCAAGAAGGTGCTCAAGGAGATCCGCACACGCGGCGACATCATCCTGTTCATCGACGAGCTGCACACGCTGGTCGGCGCGGGCGCGGCGGAGGGCGCCATAGACGCCGCCTCCATCCTCAAGCCCATGCTGGCCCGGGGTGAGCTCCAGACCATCGGCGCGACCACGCTGGACGAGTACCGCAAGTACCTGGAGAAGGACGCCGCGCTGGAGCGCCGCTTCCAGCCCATCCAGGTGGACGAGCCGACCATCAAGCACGCCATCGAGATCCTCAAGGGCCTGCGCGACCGCTACGAGGCCCACCACCGGGTCTCCATCACCGACAGCGCGCTGGTGGCCGCCGCGCAGCTGGCCGACCGCTACATCAGCGACCGGTTCCTGCCGGACAAGGCGATCGACCTCATCGACGAGGCGGGCTCGCGGATGCGCATCCGCCGGATGACCGCTCCGCCGGACCTGCGCGAGTTCGACGAGAAGATCGCCGGGGTGCGCCGCGACAAGGAGTCCGCGATCGACGCGCAGGACTTCGAGAAGGCGGCGTCGCTGCGCGACGACGAGAAGCAGCTCCTGGGCAAGAAGGCGCAGCGGGAGAAGGAGTGGAAGGCCGGCGACATGGACGTCGTGGCCGAGGTGGACGAGGAGCTCATCGCCGAGGTCCTGGCCGCCTCCACCGGCATCCCGGTCTTCAAGCTCACCGAGGAGGAGTCCTCCCGGCTGCTGCGCATGGAGGACGAGCTGCACCGGCGCGTCATCGGCCAGGAGGACGCCATCAAGGCGCTCTCCCAGGCGATCCGCCGTACCCGCGCCGGGCTCAAGGACCCCAAGCGCCCGGGCGGTTCGTTCATCTTCGCCGGCCCGTCCGGTGTGGGTAAGACCGAGCTGTCCAAGACGCTGGCCGAGTTCCTGTTCGGGGACGAGGACGCGCTGATCCAGCTGGACATGTCCGAGTTCATGGAGAAGCACACCGTCTCGCGGCTGTTCGGCTCCCCGCCCGGGTACGTGGGCTACGAGGAGGGCGGCCAGCTCACCGAGAAGGTGCGCCGCAAGCCGTTCTCCGTGGTGCTCTTCGACGAGATCGAGAAGGCCCACAACGACATCTTCAACTCGCTGCTCCAGGTGCTGGAGGAGGGACGTCTCACCGACGCCCAGGGTCGCAACGTCGACTTCAAGAACACGGTCATCATCATGACGACCAACCTGGGCACCCGGGACATCTCCAAGGGGCAGGCCATGGGCTTCGCCAAGGAGGACGACGCCCAGACCAACTACGAGCGGATGAAGGCCAAGGTCAGCGAGGAGCTCAAGACCAACTTCCGGCCCGAGTTCCTCAACCGTGTGGACGACATCATCGTCTTCCACCAGCTGACGGAGAAGGAGATCTTCCAGATCGTGGATCTGATGATCACGAGCCTGGACAGCCGTCTCAAGGAGCGGGACATGGGGATCGAGCTGCGGCCCAAGGCCAAGCAGATCCTGTCCGAGCGCGGGTTCGACCCCGTGCTGGGCGCCCGTCCGCTGCGCCGGACGATCCAGCGGGAGATCGAGGACCAGCTGTCCGAGAAGATCCTGTTCGGCGACCTCAAGGCGGGTCAGATCGTGGTGATCGACGCCGAGGGCGAGGGCACGGACGCCAAGTTCACCTTCAAGGGCGTGCCCAAGCCGGCCGCGGTGCCGGACACGCCCGAGGTCGAGGAGTCGGCCGCGGGCAAGCGGGAGTAGCGCCGCCCGACCGCCCGTGACTTCGGGGGCACCCCTTCGGGGGTGCCCCCTTCGTCGTGCGGGGCCGGGGCGTGTCGGGCGGACGCCGCGCGTCCGGCCGCGGGGTGTGCGTCCGCCCGGCATGTTCTAGGGTGCGAACGTGACTCATCCAGATCCCCGACAGCACGATGCGTGGCAGGCGCGGCAGCCGCAGCCCGGACCCGCTCCACACGGTCCCCGGCCGGGTGAGGCTCCCCCGGGGCACCACGGCGCGGTTCCGCCGGGCGGTCCGCCTCCCGGAGGCCAGCCCCCGACCGGCGGTCCGCCTCCCCCGGGGCAGGTCCCCCCGGGCGCGGCGCCGCCGCCCCTGGGGCCGCAGGGTCCCCACGGCGGTCCGCCCGGCCCCCAGGGTCCCTACGGTCCGCCAGGCCCGTACCCGCACCAGCCCCAGCCGGGCGGGAAGGGCGGGACCGGCCTGATCATCGGGGCCGTGGTCCTGGTCGTCGTCCTCATGCTGGGCGGCGGGATCGCCGCGGTGTGGCTGTTCTCCGGCGGTGGCGGCGGAACCTCCGCGGAGGGCATCGGTGAGGTGCGGTACTACGAGGGCCTGTCCAGCGAACACGTGGACGAGGGCGAGACGGTCGACTACGGGATGTTCCCGCCCGCGGGCGGGCCGCACTACCCGATCTGGCAGAACTGCGGCGTCTACGACCAGCCCCTGCGCGCGGAGTACGTCGTGCACGCCCAGGAGCACGGCGCCGTGTGGATCGCCTACGACCCCGGGCTCTCCCAGGCGCAGGTCCAGACCCTGGCCGGGTACTACTCGCCCGGCGACTACCTGGTGGTCAGCCCCGTGGAGGGCCTGCCCGCCCCGGTGGTGGCGTCGGCCTGGGGCTCCCAGATCCTGCTGGAGGACCCCGAGGACCCGCGCCTGGTGGAGTACCTCGTGGAGTTCGTCCAGGGTGAGAACACCCCCGAGCCGGGCGCGCCGTGCAGCGACGGCCACTCCGGCACCGAGACCGGCCCCGCGGGGGAGACCGGGACCGCCGCGGCGCGGTACTCCGGCCCGCGGACCTGAGACGCCCCTCCCGGCCGCGCGGACCGGGGACGGCACCGGGGCCGGGGCGCGCCTGCCTCCCGGCCGCCCCGTGCGGCCGTCGCGCGGCGACCGGCCCCTGGCGACCGGGCGCGCTCAGCCCGGCAGGGCGTACCGGCCGTCGTCCAGGGGGTCCACCAGGCCGTCGGACACCAGCGCGTCCAGGGCCCGCTCGCGCTGGACGTGGTCGTCCCAGACCACGTCCAGCGCGCCCTTGGGCACCGGGTGGGCGGAGTCGCGCAGCACCGCCAGCAGCCGTCCGCGCACCTGCCGGTCGGTGCCCGCGTAGGTCTGGCCGCGCCGGGGAGGACCGTCGTAGGCGGGCTTGCCCGCGAGCCGCCAGGCGCACTGGTGGGCGATCGGGCAGTCCGCGCACGCGGGCGTGCGCGCGGTGCACACCAGCGCCCCCAGCTCCATGACGGCCACGCCCCAGCGGGCGGCCACCGAGGGCGCGGACGGCAGCAGGGACTCGGCGAGGGCGGTCTCGGCCTTCGTCTGGGTTTTCGGCGGGTACTGGACCCCGGTTTCGGCTCTCGCCAGGACACGTCGAACGTTCGTGTCCAGAATGGCGTGCCGCTGACCGAAGGCGAAGCTCGCCACCGCCGCCGCGGTGTAGGAGCCCACGCCCGGCAGGGACAGCAGGGTGGCGTGGTCCTCGGGGACCCGCCCGCCGTGTTCCCCGGTGATCGCCACCGCGCACGCGTGCAGGCGCAGCGCCCTGCGCGGGTAGCCGAGCCGGTTCCACATGCGCACAGCCTCCCCGGAGGGCTCCCGTGCCAGGTCGGCCGGGGTGGGCCAGCGCTCCATCCAGGCGGTCCAGGCGGGCAGGACACGCACCACGGGCGTCTGCTGGAGCATGATCTCGCTGACCAGGATCGACCACGGAGAGGCGTCGGGCCGTCGCCAGGGGAGGTCGCGGGCGTGGCTCTCGTACCACGCCAGAACCGGGGTGCTGTAAGGGTTATCGCTCATCTTTAACTGGGAATCGGCGGGTTGAGTAGGTGAGGTACACGCAAAACCGCAATACTACGGCGCATGGCGTCAAGTACCGGACAACCAGGAGCCGTCAGCCGCGAGACCTACTGGAAGCGGCGAGCCTTCGTGCTGGCCGGGGCCCTGTTGTTGCTCGCGCTCATCGCGTACGCCTGCCGTCCCTCCGGGGAGGAGAGCGGCGAGCCGACCCGCTCGGACGCGGGCATCGAGGCCTCCCCCAGTGTCTCACCCACCGAGCCCTCCGCGGACGCGAGCGAGGAACCCGAGGCCGACCCCTCCGAGGGGGCGGGGGAGAGCGCCGACCCCTCCGATGACGCTGAGGACTCCGGCGGCTCCGCGGCCGGCGACGGCGGCTCCGCCGAGGGCGGAGAGGGTGGCGAGGTGCCCGCTCCGGAGCGCCCCGAGGACGTCTGCCGCCCGCAGGACATCGTGGTGACCTTCGAGTACGCGGAGGAGGACCAGGAGGTCTACGGGTCCGGCGCCAACCCGGGCTTCAAGATCACCGTGGTCAACACCGCCGAGCAGACCTGCACCGTGGACGTGGGCGGCGAGGCCATGGAGATCCGCATCCACTCGGGCGACGACCGGATCTTCTCCACCGCCGACTGCGCGGAGAACAAGAGCGCGGAGAAGCGCCAGATCAGCAGGGGCGTCCCGCACGAGTACACGTTCACCTGGGAGCGGATGCGCTCCTTCGAGGACTGCCGCGGCACCGAGGCCTCGGCCCAGCCCGGCTGGTACCGGGCCAACCTGCACGGGGACTACGCCGGGGACCAGCCCGAGCTCCCCTTCCAGCTCAAGGCCTGAACCGCCGCACACCGCGGGGCCGGGGCGACGCACACCCCCCGGCCCCGCGGTGACGGTTCCGCGGAGCGGTGGACCCCCCTTTACGCCATGGGAGTCGGAGGATACCCTTTCCCCAGTTGGGAGCGCTCCCAAGCGGGCGCTCCTCCGGGGGTGCCCGCTCTCGTCCTCCAAGGAGTCCCCACGTGAAGAACCTCCTCGTACGGACCCCGGCCCCGGTCGCGGCGCCCGCCGTGCCCGCCCGGGCCGGCGGTGGCACGGCGGAGGGAGGCGGGACGCGATGATGCGCTACCGCGGACCGGCGGAACTGACGGTCGTCCGCCACGGGCAGAGCGTGTTCAACGCCGCCCTGGCCGCCGCCGCGCGCGACGGCGGACGCCCGGACGCGGCGGACCTGCCCGCGCGCAACGCCGACGTGGACCTCACCCCGCTGGGCGTGCGCCAGGCCCGCGCCGTGGGCTCGGGCTGGCTGGCGTCCCTGCCCGGCGACCGGCGGCCCGGCGTCGTGTTCTCCTCCACCTACCTGCGCGCCCGCCGCACCGCCGGACTGGCGCTGGAGGCGGCCGGGCTGGTCCTGCCCGTGCACCTGGACGAGCGGCTGCGCGACCACGACGGCGGCCCCTTCACGTTCATGACCCCGGCCATGGTCGCCGAGTACGACCCCGAGGAGGCGTCCCGGCGCCTGGTCGACCGGACGCACCACCGACCCGAGCGCGGCGAGTCCCTGGCCGACGTCCTGCTGCGGCTGCGCTCGTTCCTGCGGGACCTGTGCGCGGAGTACCCGGGCGAGCGGGTGCTGCTGTTCGCCCACGAGCCCGTCGTGGTCCTGCTCCGGGGGATCCTGGAGGGCCTGGAGGAGGACGAGGCGTGGCGGACGAGCCGACGGGAGCCCGCGGCGGCGGCCTCGGTCAGCCGCTGGACGGCCGACGCCGGGGGAGACCTGCGGCCCGACGGCTACGGAGTCGTGGGGCACCTGTCGGGGGTGTCGGCGCGAGAGTGACGGGGATTCCGACATAACCCCGCATTCTCTGCTTTTCGCCCGGCATTCGGGTCGGTCCGCAACCCCGGTGCGGGGAAATTCCGGCGACCTCGCGGAAAAGCGACAGCTTCGCGTAATGGTTCGATTACCATCCGTGCTGTCTGGAATCCGCACGTCCCTGGAGGCTGTCGTGAATCGCATCGTCCCGGCCCTGGCCGCCGCTCCCGTCCTCGCGCTGGCGCTCGCCGCGCCCGCGCACGCCGCCGAGGCGGCGCGGGCCGGTGAGAGCGGCTACATCCTGCGCGTCCACGGCCTCACCACCGGCGAGACGCGTGAGGTCACCCTGGTGTGCTCCCCCGTCGCCGCGGGCACGCACCCCAGAGCAGCCGAGGCCTGCGAGGCCATCGCCGAGGCCGGTTCGCTGGCGGCGGTCGAGGGTGAGGAGCAGGCCTGCCCGTTCGTCTACGACCCGGTGGTCGCCGTGGCCTACGGCACCGAGGACTACCGCGAGGAGTTCTCCAACGAGTGCGTGCTCCTGAGCGAGAAGGGCGTGGTCTTCGACTTCTGACGCGCCGGTTCGCGGGGGATCCGCGCTCAGTCCCCGTCCCGGGGGGCGCGGGCCCGCCGCGACCGCCGGGCCACCCGGCTCAGGGCCTCGCTCAGCTCCTCCACCTCGTGGACGCGGATGCCCGGCACCGGGTCGCCGAAGTGCTTGGGCACGACCGCCTCGGTGAAGCCGAGCCGCTGCGCCTCCGCCACCCGGCGCCGCACGCCGCTCACGGTGCGCACGTCGCCCGCCAGGCCCACCTCGCCGATCGCGATGAAGCCGACGGGCAGCGCGACGTCGTTGTTGGAGCTGGCCGCAGCCATGGCCAGCGCCAGGTCCACGGCGGGCTCGGTCAGCTTCACACCGCCCACGGTGGAGGCGTACACGTCCATGTTGGCCAGCTTCATGCCCGTGCGCTTCTCCAACACCGCCAGGATCATGTTCACCCGCGAGGTGTCCAGGCCCGAGGTGGCCCGGCGCGGCGCGGGCAGCGGGGTCGGCGCGACCAGGGCCTGGACCTCGGTGATGAGCGGCCGCCGCCCCTCCAGGGTGACGGTGACGCACGTGCCCGGCACCGGGTCGGTGCGCTCGGTGAGGAACAGCCCGCTCGGGTCGGGCAGGCCGACGATGCCGGACTCGGTCAGCTCGAAGCAGCCGATCTCGTCGGTGGGCCCGTAGCGGTTCTTGACCGCGCGCAGCAGCCGCAGCTGGGAGTGGCGCTCGCCCTCGAAGTGCAGCACCACGTCCACCAGGTGCTCCAGCATCCGCGGACCGGCGATGGACCCGTCCTTGGTGACGTGTCCGACGAGCACCGTGGCGATCCCGCGCTCCTTGGCGATCTGGATCAGCGCGCCGGTCACCTGGCGGATCTGGGTGACGCCGCCCGGGACACCGGTGGTGTCGGGGGAGACCATGGTCTGCACCGAGTCCACGATGAGCAGCCGGGGGCCGACCGCGTCCACGTGGCTGGCCAGGGCGGCGATGGAGGTCTCGGCGGCCAGGTAGAGCTTGTCGGAGAGCGCGCCGAGCCGCTCGGCGCGCAGCCGCACCTGTCCGGCCGACTCCTCCCCGGTCACGTACAGCACGGGGCCCTCGGCCGCGCGCATCGCGGCGACCTCCAGCAGGAGGGTGGACTTGCCCACGCCGGGCTCACCGGCGAGCAGCACCACGCCGCCCGGGACCGCGCCGCCGCCCAGGACCCGGTCGAGCTCGTCGACGCCGGTGGGGACGGCCTCGGCGCTCTCCACGCTGATCTCGGTGATGGGCCGGGCCCGGGAGGTGACGGGCGCGGGCGCGACGGCGGAGGGCGCCGGGGCGCCCGCCTCCTCGACCGTGCCCCAGGCCTGGCACTCGCCGCAGCGGCCCACCCACTTGAGGGTGCTCCATCCGCACTCCGCGCACCGGAACGTGGTCTTCGCTGCCTTCGCCATGGTGGCCACGCTAGCGGCTTCCTGGGACAACTCCGCCGGAAGGAGTCAAGGGACCTTTCGGAGACACATGAAAGTTACCTACGAGTTAGGCGCCTTATCCCGTAGGTCGTGTTAAAGAATTCCTAGGGTCCGACAGCTCCAACGCCCCCGCTCCATGGAGAGGAAACCCGCGTGCCCCGTACATCCGCCACCGCCGCGCCCCGATTCCCGCGCCGTGCCCTGGTCCCCGTGGCCGTCGCCGCGCTGAGCGCGTCTCTGGTCGCCGCGCCCGCCGCCGCCGAGACCGCGCAGGCGCCCGCCTTCGACAGTTACGTCTCCCTCGGCGACTCCTTCGTCGCCGGTCCGCTCATCCGGGAGGAGAGGGTCAGCAGCAGCATGCCGCTGCTGGGCTGCCTGCGCACGTCCAACAACTACCCCACGATGCTCGCCGAGCGGATGGGCATCACCGACTTCACGGACGCCAGCTGCTCGGGCGCGGTCGTCAACGATCTCTACGAGCCGCAGTTCGACGACACGCCGCCCCAGCTCGACGCCCTGACCCCGGAGACCGACCTGGTCACGGTCGGGATCTCGGGCAACGACTTCGGCTTCTCCGAGGTGCTCATCGAGTGCGCCAAGCAGAGCCTGAGCAACCCGCTGGGCGACCCGTGCGCCGAGCACTACGGCGACGAGCTCGACCAGCGCGTCGAGGACCTGCGGCCGGAGGTCGCGGGGGTCTACGCCGACATCGCCGAGCGCAGCCCCGACGCCACGGTCCTGGCCGTGGGCTACCTCCAGATCCTGCCCGAGAGCAAGGGCTGCTGGCCGAGCACGCCCATCGCGTGGGGCGACGTGCCCTTCCTGGACCGGGCGCAGACCGCGCTGAACGCGATGATCGCCGAGGAGGCCGAGGCCCAGGGCGCGGTCTTCGTGGACGTCTTCGAGCGCGGCCACGACGTCTGCCAGTCCTCCGACACCCGCTGGGTGGAGGGCCTGATCCCCGAGAACGGGGCCCCGGTGCACCCGAACTACCTCGGTATGCAGGCCACGGCGGACTTCGTGGGAGCCGAGCTGGGGGTCCCCGCGCCCGTGGACGACGCCGCGTGACCCGGGGTGATCGGCCGCCGGGGAGGGGAGTCCGTTCGGTGGTGACCTGAGTGCTTTCGTCCCCCGAAGGTCAAGGACTCTTTACCGTCTTTGGCGGCCGATCACGCTACGGAGAGTGACATATCGCGTGGTCTGTGTGACGAATGGTGAGGGCGTCGCGACGGGGAGATCCGCGTCACAGTGACGTGGGCGCCGCGACGCTCCGAGCGAGAGCGGGAGAACCACCGTCATGCGAATACCGCGACACCACGAGCAAACGCAGGCCTGTCGTCCCACGGATCCGGGGCGGCAGGCCTCGCCCGTTCCTCCGCGTCGTGGCGGCGGGCGCGCGCTCGCCGTCGCCGCGCTCACCGCCGCCGCCCTGACCGCCGGTACGGCGCCCGCGCTGGCCCAGCCGCCGCAGCCGGTGCGACCGGCGCAGCAGGCCGCGCCCACCGCGCAGGACTCCGCCGGACCCCGACGCGTCCACATGTCGCTGTCCAGGTCGACGGTGGAGGACGCCATCGACGCCGCCGAGTCCAAGAAGGGCACCCCCTACCGCTGGGGAGGCACCGGCCCCAACGGCTTCGACTGCTCGGGACTCGTCCAGTGGGCCTACAAGCAGGCCGGGGTGGACCTGCCCCGCATCGCCCACGACCAGGTCGGCGCCGGGACCCGGGTCTCCTACTCCAACGCCCGCAGGGGCGACATCCTGTACTGGGCCGACAGCGGCGGCTACGCCTACCACGTCGCCATCTACCTCGGTGACGGGCGCATGATCGACGCGCCGAACTCGGGGGACCACGTCCGCGAGCGGCACGTCCACGAACACGGCCTCGCAGGCGCCGTACGGCTGTGAGGCGGGCGGGCCTCGCGCAGCGCGCTGACGGCCCCCGCACGCGCCGGGGAGTGAACCCGGCCAAGGTCCGACCGCCCCGACGACGTGGCGGTCGGCAACCACGAACCAGGGCTCCGCGGGTGCACCCGCGGGCCCTCCCACCACCGCCGCGCGACCGCGACCCGCACCCTCCGTGGGGGAGGGCGTGGGGAGAACGGCACGCCGCGTTCACGCGGGCGGTACGCACGCGAGGGGTGTTAGCGCATACTCTGGTTGGCGTGAGCCCTATCCAGGTCCCAGACGCGCCCGTCGTCCTGTCGTCGGCGTCGGTCTACCCGGAGAAGACCCCGGCCGCCTTCGAGATCGCCGCGAAGCTGGGGTACGACGGCGTGGAGGTGCTCGTCTCCTCCGATCCGGCAAGCCAGGACATCGACCTCCTACGGCGCCTCTCGGACTACCACCAGATCCCCGTCACCGCGGTCCACTCACCCTGCCTGGTCCTGACCCAGCGGGTGTGGGGCAGGGAGCCCTGGGGCAAACTCGTCCGCTCCAAGGAGATGGCCGAGGCCCTGGGCGCCAAGACGATCGTGGTGCACCCCGCCTTCCGATGGCAGCGCGACTACGCCCGTGAGTTCGAGACCGGTATCTCCCGCATGCAGGACGAGACCGACGTCGTCTTCGCCGTGGAGAACATGTACCCGGTGCGCGTGCGCGACCGCGAGGTCGTCCCCTACGCGCCGAGCTGGAACCCGCTCGACCGCGACTACCCCGACGTCACGCTCGACCTGTCGCACACCGCCATGTCCGGCTCCGACGCCATGGACATGGCCAAGCGCCTGGGCGACCGCCTCTCCCACATCCACGTGGCCGACGGCATCGGCGGCCAGAACCTCGACGAGCACCTCATCCCCGGGCGCGGACGCCAGCCGGTGGGCGAGCTGCTGGAGTACCTGGCCGGGAACGGCTTCGAGGGCCAGCTGGTCCTGGAGGTCAGCACCCGCAAGGCCCCCGACCGCCAGGCGCGCATGCGCGAACTGGCCGAGGCCCTGGCCTTCACCCGGCTGCACTTCGCCCGGACCGCGGGCCCCGGCGACCGGCCGCGCGACCGCCGCGAGCGCATCGCGCTGCTGCGCCGCGCCCCCTCGGCGCCGCCCCGCCGCTTCGCGGTCGACGAGGGCGGCACCGTGGACGACGAGGGCACCGTCGACCCCGAGTGAGGGCCGGGTGTCCACGGAGTGGGATCCGGTGTCCACACGGGGTCACCGGTGCCGTTAGCGTGGAGGCATCCGCAGGAAGGACCTTCATGATCGCCATCATCGGTGCCGGGAAGATGGGCGAGGCTCTGCTCGCCGGAATGCTGGCCACGGGCCACACGCCGGAGGACGTCCTCGTCACCGAGCCGCGCGAGGAGCACGCCGGGGAGCTGCGCGCCCGCTACGGGATCGAGGTGGTCCCGGCCGCGGACGCGGCCAAGCGCGCCGACACCCTCCTGCTCGCGCTCAAGCCCCAGGACATGGTGGCGCTGCTGGACGACCTGGCGCCGCGCCTGTCCTCCTCCTGCCTCGTGATCTCCGTCGCGGCCGGGATCACCACGGCCGTGCTGGAGGAGCACCTGCCCTCCGGGACCCCCGTCGTCCGGGCGATGCCCAACACGCCCGCCCTGATGGGGCAGGGGATGACCGCGATCGCGGGCGGCGCCCACACCGGTGAGGCCCACCTGGACCGCGCCGAGGCGCTGCTGGGCACGGTCGGCGACGTCATCCGCGTGGGCGAGCAGCACATGGACACCGTCACCGCCATCTCCGGCAGCGGCCCCGCCTACTTCTACTTCATCGCCGAGACGATGATCGAGGCCGGTGTGGCGATGGGGATGCCGCGCGCCACCGCGCAGAAGCTGGTCGGCCAGACCATCACGGGCGCCGCCGCGATGCTCAACGGCTCGGGCGAGCACCCGGTCGTGCTGCGCGAGGCCGTCACCTCGCCGGGCGGCACCACCGCCGCCGCGCTGCGCGAGCTGGAGCGGCACGGCGTGCGCACGGCCTTCACCGACGCCATCGAGGCGGCCCGGGACCGCAGCAGCGCGCTCTCCGGAAGCTGACGAGGCCCCGGGGCCGGGCGAAGCGTGCCGTCGGGGCCGTTCCGCCCGGAGGCGGGGAGGGAGCGCGGGCTGGCGCCGCGCCTCCTCAGGGGGCGCGGAGCGGCCCGGTGACGGCGGCCCGGCACCCGTGGAGCCGGCCTTGGCGGTGCCGGCCGGTCGGGACCGCCGCTTCGGCGGGGGCCCAGGCCCGCCCCGCCGCGGTGAGATGGCCGGAAGCGGCCCGCCCTGGAAGGTCCGATGTCGGGGGACCTGGGTAGTGTCTTCGGTGAAGGGTGTACACGGCCCCCTCGGTCCCGTACGCGCGGGATCTCCCCCATCTCCTGATTCCAGGGTCCTCCATGACTTCTCCCCCTCCCCCGCCCGACCCTTCCCAGCCGCCCGGCGGAGGCTTCCCGCCCCCGGGGCCCACGCCTTCCGGCCCGACCGGCGCCAACCCCGCGGGGAGCGTCCCCACAGGAGGCGACCCCGCGGGGGGTGACCCCGCCCAGGGCGGTCCGACCGGCGCCGACCCGGCCGGAGGGGCCTTCCACGGCGGTGCGCCGACCGGCGGTAGGCCCGCCGGGGGCGCGCCCACCGGGGGCACACCCGCGGGCGGGATGTACTCGGGCGGTGCGCCCGGCCCGCCTCCGGGCGGTATGCCCCCCGGAGGCCCGCCCCCCATGGGGCCTCCTCCCGGCGGCAGGCCGCCCGGCATGATGCCGCCCCCGGGCGGGATGCCCCAGGGCGGTCCGCCCCCCATGGGACCGCCGCCGGGCGGGCCTCCCCCCGGCGGCATGCCCCCCGGCGGGCCTCCTCCGGGTCAGTTCGGCCCGCCGCCGCCCCCGAGGCCGCCCAGGCTCGGCCTGTTCTCCTCCCCGTCCGCGCTGCGCACCTCGCTGCTCAACGCCTCGGGCATGGGAGCCGGGTACGTCTACCTGCGCCAGTGGCCGTTCTTCGCCGCCGCGCTCATCATCACCCTCGGCCTGCTGGTCACCGCCGCCGTCCTCGGCGCCGCCGACAACCTCCTGCTGTGGGCGTCGATCTTCGCGGCCTGGTTCGCCGCCGCGGCCGTGCACGGCCTGTTCGCGGGGCGTGCCCGCGACGAGCGCCTGCTCGGCGGGGGGGAACAGCCCTCCAAGCGGGCGCTGCCCCTCCTCACCGCCGCCGGACTGGCGCTCGCCCTGCTGGTGACCCTCACCGGCGTGTGGCAGGCGGGGGAGTGGCGGCTGCGCGTCGCCGACGCGGCCCACGCCCGCGGCGAGTGCGCGACCTCCGAGGCGGTCGCCGCCTACGGGAGCGTGGAGGACCTCTTCCAGCTCTCCTTCTCCCCGTCGCTCATGTCGCGCGCCCGCGCTGGCGCCGAGGCCTGCGCACTCCTGGACCTGGCCCAGTCCGACGTGGCCAACGAGGCGTACGCGCAGGCCCTGGACTCCTACGCCGCCTACTTCGAGCACCCCGCCGCCCGCTGGGAGGACACCGACGGCGAGGTCGCCGACATCCACCTCTCCTACGCCGCCGACCTGGTGGCCTCGGCCGAGGAGGACTTCGACGGCGAGGTCACCGACGGGTACCGCGAGAGCATGCGGCGGGCGCACGAGATCTACACCGTGATCCCGGCGGACTACGAGGGCACCGAGGCCGCGGGACAGGTCCCCACCGCCCTCACCGAGCTCTACGACACCGGCACCTCCGAGTACGCCGCCGAGAACTGGTGCGCGGGCTTCGACCAGATCGACATGTTCTCCGACCTGGCCTGGGACACCGTCCCCGAGATCGCCGAGCGCATGACCGCCGAGCGCCCCGACGCCGCCTTCAACTGCGGCTGGGACAGCGTGGACGGCGGCTCGCTCGACACCGCCGACGAGATGGTCGCCCTCCTGGAGGCGGAGTACCCCGACCACGAGACCGACGAGGTCGAGCGGATGGTCACCCACATCGGCGCCGGGCGCATCGAGGAGAGGATGGACGCCATGACCTCGCTCGGCGAGGCCGACTTCGCGCCCGTCCCCACCGCCAGCTCCGGCAGTGACAAGAGCGTCCTGGAGATCACCAACAACACCCCGTACGAGATGCAGTTCCTCTACGTCGGGCCGGACGCGGTCCACGAGGAGATCATCACCCCCGCGTGCGAGGACTGCGAGGTCTACAGCTCGCCGCCCTCGGGCAACTCCTGCTTCGACGACGGCGACGTCATGCGCGTCGAACTCGAACCGGGCGAGTACCGGGTGCTGCTCACCTCGAAGGACTCGTTCTTCGGGGCGGTGCCCCTGCACGGCACCGTCGACCTCTCCGGCGGCGACCTGTACGAGTCCTGCTACTTCGTCACGGAGTAGCCGGGCCCCGCGGTCCGGTAGCCCGGACGCCGCGGTCCGGCACGGGGGCCGACCCCCGTGCCGGACCGGGCAGCCAACCCCGGGGTTCGTCCACGCGTGCGGTTGTGCGTACTGTGTGCTTCGGAGCACGCACACCTGAAACGGGGGTCACCACATGGGAGGGCGCACGTCCTGCTCGCTTCGGGTGGCATGGGACGACGGACTCACGGCCTACGACTTCGGTCCGCAGCACCCGATGGCGCCGATACGCGTCGAGCTGACCATGGCGCTGAGCCGCGAACTCGGCGTGCTGGACGCGCCGGGGGTCGGGCTCCTGGACGTCGAACCCGCCTCGGACGAACTCCTGTCCCTCGTGCACGACCCCGCCTACATCGAGGCGGTCAAGCGCGCGGGCCGCACGCTGGAGCCCGACGACGCCCACATGCTGGGCACCTCCGACAACCCCGTCTTCAAGGACATGCACGACGCCGCCGCGCTCATCTCCGGCGCGTCCGTGGCCGCCGCGCGGGCGGTGTGGAGCGGGGAGACCGCGCACGCGGCCAACATCGCGGGCGGCCTGCACCACGCCATGCGCGGCAACGCCTGGGGCTTCTGCGTCTACAACGACCCCGCCCTGGCCATCGCCTGGCTGCTGGAGCAGGGGGCCAAGCGCGTCGCCTACGTGGACGTGGACGTCCACCACGGCGACGGCGTCCAGAACGCCTTCTACAACGACCCGCGCGTGCTCACCATCAGCCTCCACGAGTCCCCGGCGACCCTGTTCCCCGGCACCGGCCAGGCCTCCGAGACCGGCGGCCCGGACGCCGAGGGGTACGCGGTCAACGTCGCACTGCCCGCGGGCACCGGCGACAACGGCTGGCACCGCGCCTTCGACGCCGTCGTGCCGCCGCTGCTGCACGAGTTCCAGCCCGAGATCCTGGTGACCCAGCAGGGCTGCGACACCCACGCCCTGGACCCGCTCGCCAACCTCACCCTGAGCGTGGACGGCCAGCGCCGCGCCTACGCCGAGCTGCACGAGCTGGCCCGCAAGACGGCGGGCGGCCGCTGGCTGCTGTTCGGCGGCGGCGGGTACGGGCTGGTCCACGTCGTCCCCCGCGCCTGGACCCACCTGCTGGGCGAGGCCGCGGGCCGTCCCGTCGACCCCGACACCGAGACCCCGCAGCGCTGGCGCGACTTCGTGCGCCAGCGCACGGGGGAGCTGGCGCCGCTGTACATGACCGACGGGCGCGAGGTCGTCTTCGACCACTTCGTGGACGGCTACGACCCGGGCGACCCGGTGGACCGGGCCATCCACGCGACCCGGACCGCGGTCTTCCCCAGCCACGGGATCGACCCGAGCCTGTAGGGGGCGGCCCTTCGGCGTCGTCGCGGTTCGGACCGCCGATCCGGTGCCGGCAGGGGTTCGCGGGGCTCCGGACGGCTCACGGGACGGCTCCCATAACACCCCGGTGTCGACCGGCGTGAATTCCGGAGGAGCCGCGCGTGTCGCGTCCGAAGCGGGTAGGACAGAGGTTGAATACCGGGCGAACAGGAGCAGGCGCCGTGGTGGCCGCCCAGCGTGGCGCACGCTCGCTGCGCAGACGAGGAAGGGGAGCGCCAGGTGACGCCGCCGACACGCGCTGAACTGATCACCTATCTGGTGCGCACGGGAATCGCCGGGCACGTCGACACCCCGCGCCAGAACAACCTGCGGCACTACCGGCGGCTCGTCCAGAAGGACCCCTACCACCAGTTCGGCCTCACCTTCTCCCACGACTGGACCTACTCCGAGGTCCTGGCGCTGATGAGCAAGCGCTGCGGCGTGGTGGCCGACGAGGAGTACGTGTGGGGGATCGACACCATCGACCCCGACCTGACCATCGACGCCCTGGAGGCCTTCGCCGACCGGCTGGCCCTGGCCGCCGAGCGCCGGGAACGGGTCCTGTTCGCCACCGGCCACCCGCGCAACCTCCGCGAGACCTACCGCGCCTGGAAGGACGCCCTCGCCGAGCGCGGGTGCCAGATCCTCACCGCTGGCGGCGGATACTCCTACGAAGTGACCACAGAGCGCCCTCCGAATCGGCGGATCGTGGTGTGGGAGGACGACATCGCCATCGTCACGGACGGTCGTCTCGCCCGCCACAGCCACCACCCCTTCGCCATGCGTGCCATCCTCGCGGACCTCGCGGACCGCGGTGAGGCATGGCCGCAGTTGGTCATCGCCGATCACGGGTTCGCGGGTGCGGCGGGTGAGGCGGGAGTGCCCGCGATGGGCTTCGCCGACTGCAACGACCCCGCCCTCTTCCTCGCCGAGGCCGAAGGGAAACTACTGGTCACGGTGCCTTTGGACGACGGTTACCTGACCGAGGACTACGCCCCTCTGCGCGAATACGTTCTCGCCCGGGCCGGTCTCCTGTGAGCAGGGGGAGACCATTTATACCCACCGTTAAACCTCATCCGACCCGCCATCAACACATAGCGCCGAAGACAGGCCCAACGGCCTTTCGCTGAGGCGAACTCGGCTCTACTCTGAAAACGGACGTGTCAGTAGTGACAGCGTGACACGCTGGCATGGTTTGGGGCGGGTACACCGGGGTCGCCGCCGCACACCACGCCGGTCCCAAGGGTAGACAATGCTCACGTCCGGGAATGAGGGCGTCGAAAGATGAACGGGAGCAAGCCGCCTCTCGAAGAGGTCAGGTTCCTGACCGTGGCGGAGGTAGCCACGATCATGCGTGTGTCCAAGATGACCGTTTACCGAATGGTGCACTCGGGAGTTCTCCCCGCGATTCGCGTGGGGCGTTCCTACCGGGTCCCCGAGCGGGCCGTGCACGACTACCTCCGCGAGGCTTTCGTCGAGGCTGGTTGATCCAGGGCCCGGCCGACCGGGGCCGCCCCCCGGCCCCCGGTCAGCCGACACACCCGGGGGCGGTGACTGACGGACACCGCCCCCACCGGGGTCTTCTCCCCCCGCCCCCACGCGCGCCGTCCGGCGCGCGGCAGGGCCGTCCCCACCCCCACCGGCCGCGGTCCCCCCTTGTGCCGGGGCGGCCGAACGGGCCCCAGGGCATCTACTACACTTTGTCGTTGTTGTAGTCCGCCCTGTTCACACCCCGTTCGCGAGGTCCCCTCGATGCCCAGCACCAGCACCGGTACGCGCCGAAGCCGTGCCGTGCCGCGCCTGGCGGCGGCCGGACTGGCCGCCGTACTCGCCCTGACCGGCTGCGCCGGGGGCAACGAGATCCAGGCCAGCGACGAGGAAAACCGCTTCATCTCCGGAGACGGCAGCGCCACCACCTTCGAGACCGCCGAGCGCACCGAGGCGCCCGAGGTCACCGGCACCACCCTCGACGGCGAGGAGGTCGCCCTCGGCGACTACGAGGGAGGCATCGTCGTCCTCAACGTCTGGGCGAGCTGGTGCGGCCCCTGCCGCGCCGAGCAGCCGGTCCTGGACGAGGTGCACGCCGAGTACGCGGACCTGGGCGTGGACTTCCTCGGCGTGAACATCAAGGACGACGAGACGGCCGCGCGGTCCTACCAGGAGAGCATGGGCGTCCCCTACCCGAGCCTGTACGACCAGCCCGGCGCGGTGCCCCAGGCCTTCCGCGACACCGTGCCCCCGCGCTCCATCCCCAGCACCCTCGTCATCGACCCCGAGGGCCGCATCGCCGCCCGCGTCATCGGCCCGACCACCTACGGCCAGCTGACCGAACTGCTCAACCCGCTGGTGGTCGAGTTCGACTTCGGCGACCCGGAGGAGCGCCCCCGCGTCGCGGAGCAGGAGGCCGGGGAGACGGCCTCCCCGGAGGAGGCCGATCCCTCGGACGCGCCGTCCGAGGCGGACCAGGGCTCCGGCGGCTCCGGGGACGAGGGCTGATGGACCCCATCGGCACCACCGTCCTCACCGGCTCCCTGCTGGCCGCGATCCCGCTGGCCCTGGCCGCGGGCCTGGTCTCCTTCCTCTCGCCCTGCGTGCTCCCTCTCGTGCCCGGCTACCTGTCCTACGTGACGGGGATGAGCGGCGCCCAGGTGCGCGAGCGCACCGCCTCGACCGCGGGGGGCGGCACCGCCACCGTCGCCGACGTCGACGCCGAACTGGCCTCCCGCCGCTGGACCATGGTCACGGGCAGCGTCCTGTTCATCGCCGGGTTCACCCTGGTGTTCGTCGCCGTCGGCGGCTTCATCGGCTGGCTCGGCGAGATCCTCATGGACTACACCGACCCCATCACACGGGTGCTCGGCGTCCTCACCGTCGTCCTGGGCCTGGCCTTCATGGGCGTCGTCCCGGGCTTCGGACGCGAGTTCCGCTTCCACCGCCTGCCGCGCGCCGGACTGGCGGGCGCGCCGCTGCTCGGCGTCCTGTTCGGCCTGGGCTGGACCCCCTGCATCGGGCCGACCCTGGCCGCCGTGCAGACCCTCGCCTTCGTCGAGGGCGGCGCCGGGCGCGGCATGCTGCTGTCCCTGGCCTACTGCGTCGGCCTCGGGCTGCCGTTCGTCCTGGCCTCCCTCCTCTACCGGCGCGCGCTGGGCACCTTCGACTGGCTCAAGCGCCGCACCCGCACGGTCACCGTGATCGGCGGGGCCATGCTCGTCCTGGTCGGCCTGGCGATGGTGACCGGTCTGTGGACGCAGCTGACCATCGCCATGCAGGGCTGGGCCGCCGACTTCCAGACGGTGATCTGATGAGCACGACCGCGAACGACCAAGGGGCCGGGACCGCCGCCCAGAACGAGGAGGGCGCCCGGCCGCGCCCCAAGGGCCTGGGCGCGGTCGGCTGGCTGCGCTGGATCTGGCGCACCCTGACCTCGATGCGCACCGCCCTGATCCTGCTGTTCCTGCTGGCGGTCGGGGCCATCCCGGGCTCGATCCTGCCGCAGAACGTGGTGAGCGTCGACGAGGTCAACACCTACTTCCAGGAGAACCCCGAACTGGCGCCCTGGCTGGACCGGTTCTACCTCTTCGACGTGTTCTCCTCGCCCTGGTACGCGGCGATCTACCTGCTGCTGTTCGTCTCCCTGGCGGGCTGCGTGCTCCCCCGCGCGCTGGCGCACGCCCGCGCGGTGCGGGCCCGCCCGGTGCGCACGCCCAAGAACCTGGGCCGGATGCCCTACGCCGCCGCGTTCACCACCGACGCCGACCCCGAGACGGTGCTGGAGCAGTCCCGCAGGGTCCTGCGGGGTTACCGGACCGAGCGCTACGGCGACTCCCTCTCCACCGAGACCGGCTACCTGCGCGAGGCCGGGAACGTCCTGTTCCACCTCGCCCTGCTGGGCCTGCTGCTGGCCCTGGCCGCCGGGTCCTTCCTCGGCTACCGCGGCAACATGCTCCTGGTGGAGGGCGACGGGTTCGCCAACACCCTGACCTCCTACGACGCCATCTACCCCGGGCACTGGACCGACACCGACTCCCTGGAGCCCTTCTCCATCCACCTGGACGACTTCGAGGCCTCCTTCATCGAGGACGGCGACCTGCGCGGCCAGGCCGAGTCCTACGTCGCCGACCTCACCTACAGGGAGGCGCCCGACGCGCCGCAGGATCGGCACCGGCTGGAGGTCAACCACCCGCTGAGCGTGGCGGGCGTGCAGGTCTACCTGCTCGGCCACGGGTACGCGCCGGAGTTCGAGGTGCGCAACGCCGAGGGCGACGTGGTCTTCGACCAGGCGGTCCCCTTCCTGCACCGGGACACGGCCTCCTACACCTCCGACGGCGTGGTCAAGGTGCCCGACACCGGGGGCGAGCAGCTCGGCTTCGTCGGCGTGTTCCTGCCCAGCGCGGTGGAGACGTCCGAGGGGGAGATGGTCTCCAACTTCCCCGGGGCCCAGAACCCCCGGATCACCCTGGAGGGCTACCAGGGCGACCTGGGGCTGATCGACCCGCAGTCGGTCTACCAGCTGCGCACCGGCGGCATGGAGGAGCTGGGCAGCTCCCCCGTGATGGGGATCGGGGACACCTGGGAGCTGCCCGAGGGCGCCGGGTCGATCACCTTCTCCGGATACAAGGAGTACGTCAGCCTCCAGATGAACCGCGACGGCGCCCGGCTGCCCGCGCTGACCGCGGCCTCCCTGGCCGTCGCCGGGCTGGTCATCACCCTGTTCGTCCGCCCGCGCCGCGTGTGGGTGCGCGCGACCCGGGGCGGGGACGGCCGCACCCACGTGGAGCTGGCCGCCCTGGGCAAGACCGAGGCGGCCGGCAACAACGTGGAGTTCCACGAACTCACCACGGAACTCGCCGGACGGCTCCGGAGCCGGTCCGACGGGGACTCCGGCTCCGGACCGGACAGCCGTCCGGCTCCCGGCCCGGACTCCGACCCGGATCCCGTTCCGGGCTCCGACCCCCATCCGCCATCCGACCCGCCAGAGTCGACCACACAAGGGAGTGACCGGTGACGTACACACTCGCCGCACAGGTGGACGAGGTGATGACGTCAGTCAGTGACTCGTTGATCATCGCGATGATCGTCACGTACGCGGCTGCGCTGTTCCTCTTCGCCATCGAGGCCGCCTACGGGAAACGCACCAGGCTCAAGGCCGGTCGGCTCATGCCGGTCAACGCCGGTGCCGAGTCCGGCGCCGACGACGGCATCGAGGTCAACGTCCGCAGCACCGAGGTGGAGGCCAGGGCCTCCCAGAGCGTCTTGGGCAAGATCGCCCTGGGCGTGACGACGTTCGGCTTCGTGATGGGCGTCGCCCAGATCATCGCCCGCGGCATGGCCGCCGGGCGCTGGCCCTGGGGCAACATGTTCGAGTTCGTCGTGGCCCTGTGCCTGGTCGCGGTGGGCGGTCTGCTCTTCGCCTCCTACCGGTACCAGGCGCGCTTCCTGGGCGCGTTCGTGCTGGTCCCGGTGCTCATCCTGCTGGGCATCGGCGTCCGCTGGCTGTACGTGGACCCGGGCCCGCTCATCCCCGCCCTGCACTCGTACTGGGTGCCCATCCACGTGACCGCGACGATCATCGCGGGCGGCGCCTTCATGGTCTCCGGCGCGGCCGGCGTCACCTACCTCGTGGCGCACCGGGCCGAGGCCAAGCGCGCGCTGGGCGAGCAGGTGGCCGGTATCGCGGGCCGCCTGCCCAGCCCCGAGCTGCTGGACCGGATCTCCCACCGGTTCATCCTCTTCGCCTTCCCGCTGTGGACCTTCGGCATCATCGCCGGTTCCATCTGGGCCGACGAGGCCTGGGGCCGCTTCTGGGGCTGGGACCCCAAGGAGGTCTGGTCGTTCATCTCCTGGGTGATCTACGCGGCCTACCTGCACGCCCGGGCCACCGGCGGCTGGCGCGGACCCAAGGCCACGTGGATCAACGTGGTGGGCTTCGCGACCATCCTGTTCAACTTCTTCGCGGTGAACTACATGTTCAGCGGTCTGCACTCCTACGCCTGACCCCTAACCCGCGCACGGGGCCCCGCCACGGCGGGGCCCCGTGCGCTTCGGGGCTCCGCGTACTCCGTGCTCAGGCGGGCGGGGGAGCGGTGGACCCGCGCACGACCAGGCGGGTGTCCAGGGTGACGGTGCCGGGGGAGTCCCCGCTGCTGATGCGGTGCAGCAGCAGGTCGATGGCGGAGCGCCCGGCCGCGGCGGTGGGCATGTCGACGCTGGTCAGGTCGCAGTGCCGGGCGGTGTGGGTGTTGTCGACGCCGACGACGCTGAGGTCGCCGGGCACGGACGCGCCCAGGTCCCGCAGCTCCTGGACCAGACCGAGGGCGACCAGGTCGTTGTAGGCCAGGACGGCGGTGGCGCCGAGGTCCAGCACCTCCCGGGCGGCGGCCGCGCCGCCCTCCTCGGTGGGCTGGTTGGGGCCCACGCCGTGCAGGACCAGGCCGCGGCGCAGGGCGGCCTCCTCCGCCGCGCGCTCCAGGCGCTGGTTGGTCCACGACGCGCGCGGTCCGGTGAGCAGGGCGATCTCGCGGTGGCCGAGGGTGGCGAGGTGGTCCACGGCCTGCCCGGCGCCCGAGGCCACGTCCATGAGGACGGCGGGCAGCCCGGCGGGCTGGCGGTTGACGACGACGAAGGGCACGTCGGCGCTCAGCTCCGCGATCAGGCGGTTGCTCAGGCGCGGTGCGACCAGGAGCGCGCCGTCCACCTGGGTGGCCATGGAGCGGATCAGCTCCTCCTCCACGCGGGCCTGCTCGTCGGTGTCGGCCACGAACACGTGGTGGTCGCTGCGGCGGGCGTGGGCCTGCGCGGCCTTGATCAGGGGCGGGAAGAAGGGATTGGCGATGTCGGCGACGATCAGCCCCAGGTTGCCGGTGCGGCGGGTGGACAGGGCCCGCGCGGCGCGGTTGGGCCGGTAGCCCAGGGCGCTGGCGGCGGCGAGCACGCGGGTCCGGGTGTCGGCGTTGACCAGGTGCGCGGCGGAGAAGGTCCGGGAGACGGTGGAGACGTGCACCCCGCTCGCCAGGGCGACGTCCTTGATGGTCACGGCCACCCGTGGCCTCCTTTGCTGGGGAACGGTTCCGAGGCTACTGGCAACCGGTTGTGGTTGGCCAGTGCGTGCTTTCAGGTCTGGTGCCTGGTTTTCCGGGGTTTTCCCGGGTGGGAGGGGTTGACGCCGGTCCGACTCCTAGGAGATGTTCATGCAACCGTTTGCAGTCCCCCCTGAGGAGAAGAAACATGCGCAGGCTCGCACTCCCTCTGAGCGCGGTGTTGGTGATGACCGCTGTCGCGCCCGTCCAGGCGGCGCCCGACGTGGGCAGGCAGGTCCTGCCCGAGGGCGACGGCTGGGCCTCGGCCGGAGGCGGGACGACGGGAGGCGCGGACGCCTCCCCGGAGAACGTCTTCCGCGTCTCCACGGCGCAGGAGTTCCGTGAGGCGGTGAGCGGAGACGAGCCCAAGATCGTCTACGTCGAGGGTCTCATCGACGCGAACACGGCGCCGGACGGCACGCCCCTGTCGTGCGGGGACTACGCCGTGGACGGCTACACGCTGGAGGGCTACCTGGCCGCCTACGACCCCGAGGTGTGGGGCTGGCAGGACCCCAGCGGCCCGCTGGAGGAGGCCCGCGAGGCCTCGGCCGACGCCCAGGCGGAGCGGATCCGGGTGGAGGTCGGCTCCAACACGACCGTGGTCGGGGCCGGGGACGGCGCCGAGATCACCGGGATGAGCATCCGGGTGATCGGCGCGCGCAACGTCATCCTGCGCAACCTCACCCTGTCCGACACGCACGACTGCTTCCCCGGCTGGGACCCCGGCGACGGCGGCGAGGGCAACTGGAACTCCGAGTACGACCACCTGGAGGTCTCCGGCTCCACGAACGTGTGGATCGACCACAACACGTTCGACGACGGCGACAACCCGGGCTCGGAGCTGCCGGAGTACTTCGGGCGCCGGTACGAGGTGCACGACGGCCTGCTCGACATCGTGCGCGCCAGCGACCTGGTGACGGTGTCGTACAACCACTTCGAGGGCAGGGACAAGGCCATCCTGGTGGGCAACAGCGACGGCCGCACCACCGACCGCGGGTACCTGCGCACCACCTGGCACCACAACCACTTCGACAGCCTGGGCCAGCGGGCGCCCCGCGTGCGCTACGGACAGGTGCACGTCTACAACAACCACTACACGGTGGCCACGGACCTGTACCAGTACAGCCTGGGCGCGGGCTTCGAGTCGCACCTGTACGCGGAGAACAACCTGTTCGACCTGCACGACGGCATCTCGGCCGGGGAGATCGTCGGCAACTGGGGCGGCACCGACATCGTGGAGCACGGGAACGCGGTGATGGAAAACGGCCGCGGGCGCGTCACGGAGGTGGACCTGGTGGGGGCGCACAACGAGGCCTATCCCGACCAGGCGCTGGGCACCGACCTGACCTGGGTGCCGCAGTTCTCCACGCGGGTGGAGCCGGTGCACGCGGTCCGCGGCGTGCCGCGCGAGGCGGGCGCCGGGGTGCTCTGAGTCCGGCGCTCCCGGCGTGGTCGCGTACCCCGGGAGCCGGGCCCGCCCGACCCCGTCCGGGCGGGCCTTCGCGGTTACAGGGGCTGGTCGTCGACCTTGATGTCCCACTGGACGTCGTTGCCGTCGACAGAGGTGGTCGTGACGGTCACGCCGTAGTTCATCCCCCCGTCCACGAGGTTGCAGCGGATCTCGGCGCCCACCTCCGCGGGGAGGCCTTGGGAGCAGGAGAAGTCCTCGGGGGCCCGGCCCACCGCCGCCTCCAACTGCGCTGCCGACTGCTGGGCGACCTGCTCGGCGGGGACGACCCCGTCGCTCGCGGCGCTGGTGCCACCGTCCCCGCCGGTGTCCTCGCCCGCGCCGTCCTCGGCGGCGGTGTCCCCGGCCGGGGCGTCGTCGACCTCGATGTCCCACTGGACGTCGTTGCCGTCGACAGAGGTGGTCGTGACGGTCACTCCGAGGGTCTGGCCGTCGGCGGTGAGCTCACAGCGGATCTCGGCGCCCACCTCCGCGGGGAGGTCCTCGGGGCAGGTGAAGCCGTCGGGGGTCTGGCCCACCTCCTCGGCCAGCATCTCGCTCGACCGCTCGGCGACCTGTTCGGCGTCGACCGCGCCGGTGCCGAACTGGAACGAACAGCCGGTTGACAGGAGCAGGGAGACCGCGCCCAGGGCGGTTCCGGTGATGACTCGACGTTGTCCGGCCTGCCGCATCGCGGCCTCCTCAGTGTTCGGCGGTGTGTACGGGTGTGGACGCCGAACACGAGGAGCGGGTTCCGGAGCGGATGGCTCCGATACGGGGCTGTGACATCGGTGTCCGGCCCGTCCGTGCGGTGCTGCGCCGGGGAACCGGCCGTGCGGCGGGCACGGGCGCCCCGCGCAAGCCCGGACGCGCCTGCTCCGGGTTCGGGGATCGGGAAGGGGGTACACAGCGGTGGGGGCCGCGTCCTGTCGGGCGGCCCCCACCGTCGTCGTGTACCGGTCCGGGCCGGTCGTGTCCGGGTCAGTCCTCCGGATCGATGCGCCGGTTGAGTCGTCGCAGGAACTCGGGGTCGTCGTCCGGTCCGAGCGGGTGCGGGCTGCCCGAGGGCTTGGTGAAGTCGGACGGGTCGAGGTCGTCGGCCGAGGCCGTGGCCTGTGTCGGAGAGGGCGCGCCCCCGCGGGCTGCGGCCGCCTGGCGAGGGCGGCCGAGGAGGAGCCACAGGATGGCGCCGACGGGCACGAACAGCACGATGACGAACACCCACAGCACCTTCGGCAGAGTGCGCACCTCAGAGGAAGGGGTGGTGAGCGCGTCGAAGAACGCGTACACCCACAGAACGATCGATACGAGCGTGATCAGGCCACCAAGCCACACCATGGTTCCAGCCTAACTCTTGCAGTCGACTCCTCACGGTCGGGACACCGGGCCGGAGGGCAGGGGGAGTCCGCGGGGCGACTGGCCGGCCGACGGGGCGGTCGGAAGGCCCTGTGGCTCCTGGAGCCCTGGCTCCCGCCGGATGGGCTGTCTTGGGGCACTCGGCCTCAGGGCGTGCTCTCGCTCGGCTCCCCGAGCAGGAGGGCGCGCACCTCCGACTCGCGGAAGCGGCGGTGCCCTCCCGGGGTCCGGATGCTGCTGATCCGCCCGGAGGCGGCCCAGCGCGTGACGGTCTTGGGATCAACCCGGAAGAGTGAGGCCACTTCCCCGGGGGTCAACAGGCGTTCGCTTGCTCGTTCCACCTTCACATTCCCCCAATCGTGCCCGCCTCGGACTGTGGGGGCGGCGGGCGTTTGATCCCCTAGTGTGCACGAGTTGGACCGTTTCCTCCCTAGTTTTCGGAGAAATTGCGGTGTTGGGGGGAGGAGTACCGGATATGTGACCGGAACGTGATGTTCGGGCCCTGCTGTCGGGATTGGAAACATCCCATGACTATGCGAATCGTGTTCGCCTATGTCCCGTTCCCCTGTGCCGCAAGCGACACACCGACCCGATGCCCGTCGCAGCGGGCACGCCCTTAACCTGGAGATAAGGACCTGTGGGAGGCCGTCGGCCCGACCCGTGTGGGGTGCGGGAACGTCCGGACACAGGTGTTGACCGGGCGTTCCGCGCCGCCGATGGGCGTAGCGACCAATCTAGTCCAGGTAATCGTCTGTTGTGAGGCTTTTGGATGCGTAGCTTGCTGACCTATACCGCCGCCCGCCTGGGGCTGTTCGCGGCGGCCTTCGGAGTGGTCTACCTTTTCGGCGCCCGTGAGTGGATCGCCCTCATCCTGGCCTGGCTGGTCAGCGGACTGGCCTCCTACGTCCTGTTGTCCGGGATGCGCGACAAGGTCTCCGCGAGCGCGGTGGAGCGGATGGAGCGCCGCAAGGCCAACAGCCTGTCCGCGCGCCTGTCGGACGCCTCCGCGCGCGAGGACGACTTCCAGGAGGCACCGGAGCGGGAGGAGACCCCGTCCGGGGCGGAGGCCGACACCCGTGCCGAGGAGGACGGGGCCGAGGCGAAGCCGGGCGAGGACGCGCCGACCGCGGCCAGGGAGTCCTGACCGGGCGCCGCGCCCCCGCACACCTCGGCCGGGGAGCGGCACTCCTCAGCCGGGGCGGCCTACGCGGAGCCGCGCTCGACGCCTCAGGCCGTGCCCGCGTCCGCCCCGTCCGGTGACCGGCCCGCCTCGGACCCGCGCCTGTCGAGGCCCTCGGCCGCGCGGCCCACGAGCGGCGGCAGGACCGCGGCCAGGTAGAGGGCCGCGCACGCCAGCAGCACCGGCGACGCCCCGAGCAGACCGGCCGCCGCGCCCGCCACGGGAGCGCCCAACGGCGCCGCCATCCGGGTCAGCGCGCCGATCGTCGCCGTCCCCCGCCCCACGGCGCGGCGGGGCAGGCGTTCGAACAGCACCGCGCCCAGGATCGGGTTGAGCACCCCGCCCGCGAGCCCGCACAGGCCCCACACCGCCAGGACCGCCCACAGCGGCACGTCCAGCGCCAGCACGAGCAGCCGGGGCGGCCCGGCCAGCACCAGCCCCGCGAAGAACACGGCCCGCCGGGGCAGCAGGTGTCCGACCGCCGTGGCCGCGAGCGAACCCACCACCGAGGCCGCGCCCATCACGCCGCCCAGGAGGCCGACCACCGCGGGTCCCATGCCGTTGCCGTCCACCCACACCGGCAGCAGCACCGAGGCCACGGACATGTCGATCATGTTGGTCACCGCGAGCACGACCACCAGGACGCGCAGGGTGGGGTCGCCCCAGACCGCCCGCCAGCCGGTGCGCAGCCTCGCCAGATAGCCCGCGTCCGCCTCGGGGTCCTCGCCCGGGCCGGGGCGCTCCCCGGGCTGGGTGGCGGCCAGTACCACCGCCGCCGCGGCGAGCAGCGCGGCGTTCGCGTACAGGGCCGGGAGCGCGCCGAACAGGGACACCAGGCCGCCCGCGGCCACCGGTCCGACGGTCGTGGACAGCCGGTCCACGGTTCCGGTGAGCCCGGTGACCCGTTCGAGGCGTGCCCCCGTGCGCTCGGCGACGGCCGGGGCCATGGAGACCTTGGCGGCCTCGGCGGGGCCTGTGGCCAGGCCGATCACGGTCACCAGCGCCAGGAGCACGGGGAAGGACAGCAGCCCGGCCGTGTGCAGCAGCGGGACGCAGGCCACCGCCGCCGCGGCGACGAGGTCGGCGCGCACGCTCACGGCGCGCTGGCCCATCCGGTCCAGCAGTGGACCGCCCAGCAGCCGGGCCAGGGTGTAGGAGCCGATCTCGAAGAAGGCCACCGCCCCCATGGACGCCGGGCTGCCGGTGGTCTCCAGGACGAACCAGGGGATGGCGATCATCGCCAGCCGCGTGGCGGTGTAGCACAGGGCCTGGGCGGCGACCAGCCCGCCGACGCCCCTCACGTCCGCGTCCCCGTCGCCCCGTCGCCCCCCTCGGAGCCCTCCGTGTCCGGGCCCCGGTCCTCGGGGTCGGGGAAGGCGGCGAACTGGACGTGCACCGGCCGGCTGCCGGGGGCGCCGGTCTCGCGCGTGTAGCGGTCGAAGAGCGCGCGGACCTCCTCCCGGAAGGCGGAGAGTTCCTCCAGGGTCAGCTCCGTGCGCCGCCCGGACATGACCTGCGCCTCGCGCCAGCCCCCGGGCTGGGCCGCCCACAGGTTGACGGCCGCGGCCAGCTCCTCGCTCCAGCTGGCGGCCAGGGCCATGCGCACGGCGGTGCTCAGCTCGGGCTCGTCGGTGTCCAGGTGCTCGGGGAAGCGGAAGCCCTTGTGCCGGGACCGCCACCAGCGCTCCCGCGAGGTGCCCAGGGAGGGGTCCTCCTCGATGAATCCGTGGGCCTCCAGCTGCCGCAGGTGGTAGCTGGCCGAGGCGGAGGAGACGTCCAGCCACTCCGACACGGTCTTGCCGGTGGCGGGCCCCCGCTCCTGGAGGAGGTTGAGGACGCGGATGCGCAGGGGGTGGGCCAGCCCGCGCAGGGAGCGGGCGTCGAGGGTCGCCGCGTGGGCGAAGGGATCGGGGGTGCGGTCCGGGCCCGGGGAGGGGGTCTCGCTGTCGCGGGGGGCGGAGTCGTTCATGCGGTCACTGTAGACGCCCAAGGTTTCTTGGCCAAGGGTTGTTGGCCAAGGAATATTGGGATGGTTACGGCGACCCGGTACCCATGGGCTCGTGGCCCGTATATCTAGTTTCCTGGGCGATGGAGCAGCAACCGGCCTAGCTTGAGACCCGTGGCCACCAAGCGGATGAAGGCGCGGGTCCTGCTCGCCCTGGCGCGCCGAATGGCGCGCAAGAACGGCCCGCGCCCGGAAGAACTCAAAGGACGAGGCAAGGGGTCACACCAGACTTATGTCCTCCTGGACGGGGGCGGAGCACAGGTCGGTCGTTTCATGGTCACGCAACATTCCAAGGCGCTGTCCCGGGGCCTTCTACAGGACGTGGAGGACGGCTTGCAGCACCTGTTCGGTGAGAAATGGATGGAGAAGTGATGCCTGACTACACGGCTACCGTCATCCGCGATGAGGACCTCTGGGTCGTACGTGTCTCGGGGTTGCCCGAACCCGTCGTCGGAACGGTCGACTACGTACACTTCTCCGAGATCAAGGACGAGGTTCCCGAGGTCATCGCCGACCTCACGGACACCGATCCTGAGGACTTCACCATCACCTGGCGCTACGAGTTCGGCGGCGAGGACGTGACCGAGGACGTCATCCAGTACCTCGTGGCGGAGGAGGGGTTCCGGCGGTCCCCGACCGAGCGCGACCGCGCCCGCGCCCGGGTCCTGGAGACCATGCGCAGGGAGGGCGTCACCCAGCGGGCCATGGCCGACGTCGTGGACCTCTCCCACCAGCGCGTCCACCAGCTGCTCAAGGGTGTGGACACGCCGGTGCCCGGGGGACGCCGGGGGCGCCGCAGGGACGCCCCCGTGTCCTGAGGCCCCGGCTTCAGGAGAGCGGGAACATCCCCAGCCGGGCGTGGTACTCGCCGGCGAGGCGGTCGGTGTCGCTGCCCACGTACAGCCCGTCGGAGGTGGCCAGCATCGCCTCCACGCCGTGGCCGCGCGCCCGGCCGGGGTTCCACGGCAGGGCCTTGCCGGACTCGGGGTCCACGGCGGCGATGCCCTCGCGCGCCACCGAGCCGGGCCCCGGGTTGAGCGCGCCCTCGGCGTTGTCCATCCAGCGCTGGTGCCCGCCCACGTACACCGCCGCCGACGTGATCTCCACCGAGTACAGCGAGTCGCCGCCGGTCTTGTTGCTCCAGGTGGGCTCCGAGCCCGGGGTGTCGGTGTTCTCGAAGCGCGCGACGGACTTGCACAGGCCCGGCCTGACGTACGGGCCGCCCGCCGTCACCACCGCGAAGTAGGAGCCGTCCGGGGAGAAGGCCATCCGCCGCATGTAGGTGTGCAGCTCCTCGTAGTCGCAGGGCGCCTCGTAGGCGGACGTGGACCACGGCGTGACCGAGCCGCTCGCGGTGTCGATCATGGCGATCTGGGGGCGGTCCCGGCCGTCGACCCTGGTGAAGGAGCCGTTGACGACCAGCCGCCGACCGTCCGGGCTCAGCGCCAGCTCCTGCACCTTCAGCACGCCCTGGCGCGCGTCGGACACCTCGGGCGTGAAGCCGGTGTCCACCTCGCCGGAGCCGGAGTCGAGACGGACCAGCGTGGGCTGCTTCACGCCGTTCACCCCCGAGAAGCTGCCGCCCACGTACAGGTGCTCGCCGTCGCTGGCGATGCGCTGGACGCGGCCCCCGTCGACGGCGGCGCCGAACTCCGGCACCCGGTCGCCGTCGTCCGCCGACAGCCGGGCCAGCCCGTCGGCGGGCTCGCCGTCCACCGAGCCGAAGTCCCCGCCCGCGATCACCGTCCCGTCGGGTCCGGGGGCCAGCGTGGTGACGGTGCCGTCCACCTCCGGTTCGAACCCGTGGAGGATCCGACCGGTGCCGTGCTCGAACGCGAACAGGTGGGGCAGGTCGTGGGCGCGGCCCCCCTCGGTCTGGCTGACCCGCGTGAAGCTTCCGGCGACGAGGATGGTGTCGCCGACGCGCAGGATGTCCTTGACCGCGCCGTCCAGGACGTGCGGCGTCCACTGCACGGGCTGTTCGCTGACCACGCGCGCGTGGTCGGCCTCTGCGGCGGGGGAGGCGGGCGCCGCGGCCGCGGCCCCGGCGGGGAGTAGGAGCAGCGTGCCCATCGTCAGGGCGAGCAGCGGGCGGCTGGGTTTCACGGAAGGACTCTCCCTCGGTCGTGCGGGTCCATACGTGCGGGCCGACCGGAGGAGCCGGTCGGAGGGTGTCCGCACCCTCTCAGAGGGTCGCACAAAAACTACGGAGAGTGACACATGTCGAGCGCGGTTCCGGGTCGGCGGAACCGGTGGGACCGCTGGGGCCGGAGGGAGGGCGCGCGGCCCGGGCCCGGGGCTCACGCGGGGCGGGCCGGACGGCGAGGGGCCCGGCCGTGGTGCTCGCACAGCCGGGCCCCTCGGTCCCCGGGGACTCAGCGGGCGCGGGCGCCCGAGGCGTCCAGACCCCCGTTGTCCAGCCGCCGCTCGACCGCCTCCCGGTAGTCGTCGGTGACCGTCTCCAGCAGGGTGCTCTTCTCCTGGTCCGTCCGCCCCGCCATCGAGCGCTCCGAGCGGTCCATCCTGCGGTTGGCCCGGACGATCTCGTTGGTCGCGGGGAGCCGCACGTCCTCGTAGCGCCGCAGCGCCGCCTCCACGTCGCCGCCGGCCCCCAACTCGGCGGCGAGGGTCGCGGCGTCGAGGATGGCCTGGGACGCGCCGTTGGCCCCGATGGGGTACATCAGGTGGGCCGCGTCCCCGAGCAGGGTCGTGCGGCCCTCGCCCCAGTACTCCAGGGGGTCCCGGTCCACCATGGGGTACTGGAGGATCCGTTCGCTGCGGGCGAGCACGCCGGGGACGTCGAGCCAGCCGAAGTCCCAGTGCGCGTAGTGCGGGGCGAGTTCCTCGATGCGCCCGTTGTCGTCCCAGTCCGCATCGACGGACAGACCGGGGGAGGGCACCAGGCACACCCAGTTGAGCAGTGCGCGGCCGCGCGCCGCGTGGCGGGCCGAGATCGGATAGGCGACGAGTCTGGCGGAGTGCTCGTCGTTGGCGACGATCATGGTGCGCCCGTCCAGGAAGCCGTCCAGCTCGGTCAGGCCCCGCCACATGTGGACGCCTCCGCCGGACAGGGCGGTGCGGTCGGGGTGGAGCTGCGCGCGGACGCGCGAGTGCAGCCCGTCCGCGCCGACCAGCGCCGCCCCCGTGACCTCTGCGGCTCCGCCGGACTGGTCGCGGGCCAGGGCGCGCACGCCCGTCGCGGTCTGCTCGAAGGAGTCCAGGCGAAGGCCGGTGCGGACCGCGCCGGGGCCCAGGCGCTCGCGGACGGCCTCCAGCAGGAGCAGTTGGAGTTCACCGCGGTGGATCGAGTACTGCGGGTACTCGTTGCCCGCCGCCACGCCGCGGGGTTCGTTCCAGAGGGTGGTGCCCCTGTGGTCGAGGTAGAGGTGTTCCCTGGTGGGGATGCCCGTCGCGGCGAGCGCGTCGCCGAGGCCGAGGGCGGTCAGCTCGGCGATCGCCGCGGGCTGGACGTTGATGCCGACCCCGAGCGGACGGATCTCCTCGGCGGTTTCCAGAAGGGTGGCGCTGATTCCGTGGGAGTGCAGGGCGAGGGCTGTGGCCAGCCCTCCGATCCCAGCGCCGACGATCACGATGTCGGCACCATCGGCTGAGGTCATGGCGGCCCTCCGTGCTTCCTGCGATCTGGTGGTCGCGTTGTCTGCGGGCACACGCGCGCCCGTCGGGTGGTGCGGTCGATGGGCCCGGCGTCCCGGTGCATCAGAGGTGCTATCACGGCGGGGGCCGATCACCCAAGGGAGTCAGCCGGGAGGCCGCACACGAGACGGGCGGAGGCCCGGGCGGACGGTGCGCCGACTTCCCGGTCGCGCACGTCCGGCCCCGGACCCCCGCCCGCTCGCGCAAGGGAGGATGGGGAGGAAGGACCTGTGATCCTTTGTCAGGCGTGGTGGGTGGAGACCACCGAGTACACGCCGGGCGCCGGGGTGGCCAGCGCGGCGGCCTTCTTGCCGTAGGCCTGGGCCTCGGGGTCGGCCATGGTCGCCTGGATGTCCGCCGGGCTGTTCCACTGGGCCAGGTTGATGACCTTGGTCCCGTCCAGGCTGGCCAGGATGTTCACCGACACGAACCCGGGACGGTTCTTCATGACCTTCTCGGTGCCCTCGTTGAGGACGTCGACGAGCTGCTGCTGCTTCTCCTTCTCCACCTCGAAGACGTTGACGAGGACGGCGAGGCCGTCGTTTGCGCGAATAACGGTTTCACTCATGAAACGGAGGCTAGCAGAACCGGTATGCCGAAACAAAGGTCGTTCGCGGGTTTTTTGAAGAAAAGGGTAATCGATTTTTCATACGCCAAATAAACAGGCGTCCCGATCGGATCGGCAGCGCTCTTCAATGCGCGCTGCCCGGGTGTGCGCCTGTTCTTCGGGTGTGGTTCATCTTCCGTTTTGCGGCGCGGGTTCGGCTGGCCCGGCCGTTTTCTCCGCCACCCGGGGAGAAGTCCGTATGAGTGCCTGTCGGTCATTCACCCCGGGCGGGGCGCGGTTCCGTGGTTCGGCCACCCCGTTCCGCGGCTCCGCTCCGTGGCCTGGTGTGGCGGTCGAACCTTTCCGACCGACGTCCTCTCCGCTTCCGGTCCCCCTTCCACATGGTCTTCGGCGGCGCCCCTCCCCGGGGCCCCTACTCCTCTCGGACGGCGCTTCCGCCCGCGAACTTCCTGGTGGTGGCGGCTGAGGCGCCACCGGTGAGCGGGCACCGGCCTTCGCGGCCCGGCCCCGGCCCACCCGCCAGGGCGCGGCGTCGCCGCCAGTCCGTACGGCATTCCGCCAGGCGGGGCGAAAGGATTCGACGCGCCGGACAGGCCTTTCGGTGAAATGGCGGACAACGGCCGCAAGGGATCACCCGGGCGCGTGCCGAGTTCCGTTCGCGCGCTCCTCGGTGAGGCCTGGCCGTGCAACTGCGGATAATGCTCGGTTGTCCTTGGTCCTGTCGCTTCCCGCTTCGTTCCCGTCCTTTCTGGAGAGATGGGGGTGCAGGGATTCCGTTTACCTGGACGGATGATTCCCGAACCCCTGTCAGCGGGTGCTCCTCAAGGTCACCTGCCGCCTTCGATGAGGCCGTAGACGTTGCCGTCCCAGCCGGAGACCTGGGCCCACCGGTTCCCCTTTCTCCACGCGGTGTCCTGAGGCTCCGTCAGAATTTCGACTCCCTGTCCGCGCAGGTTCTCGCACACGGCGTCGAGGTCGTCGCAGTTGAACCACCCCTGGGCCATGCGGCCGACCCGCGACCGCATCTCCTCCAGGAGCCCGGGGTCGACCTGGGCGAGCGCCACGCTGGTCTGCGATCCCGGAAGGTGCACCTCCACCCAGCGCTGGCCGCCCTGGTGGACGGTGTCGACCTCCAGCCGGAAACCGAGCGCCTCCGTCAGGAAGTCCAGGGTCCTCTGCTGGTCGCTGGTGTAGAGCACGGAGAGCCGGGGGTGGGTGAGCATGGGCTTCCTCTCGGGGCCGACGGAACGGCTGCGTCCGCAGCCGGAGGAACCGTAGTGCAGGTGGACGGAGGACTCACGCGACGGCCGCACACCGCCGCGCGCCCCTCCACCGGCCCCGTACCGGCTCCCGCTCCTCCCCGCCCCCGCTGGGGAGGCCGGCCGACGGCCCGGGGCGCGCCCGCGCCCGGCTCCGTGCGGACCCCGCCCCTCCAACCGCGCCCCCGCGACGGTCATGAACCCACTCCTCTCCTCGCCCGGTCCGCTGACGCCCTTCACCTCCATGACGGACGGCGGGAGGAGAAGGTGACCGGACGGAGGGAGGAGGCGTACGGGCACCCGGTCGCGCGGGAGGCCGCCGTCCGGCGATCCCGCCGAAAAGGGAACGGGGTCCGGAGAAGTACGCCATTTCCGGGAAGTCGCGCCGTGTTACGAACGGTCACGCGGAGCGTTCGTTCGGAGAAAAGGCAAGAAGCGGGCCGCGTTTCTCGGATTGTTCGCGCGGCTCGTGCCCGTGCACGCGTGCCTGCCCGTGCTTGACACCGTCGCCCCAGTTCACAAGGGTCCGAGCACATTCCTGCCCGCCGTCGCCGGGGCACGGGAAGGCGGCTGGTCTCCCTTGCCCCAACCGCGGTCCGGAGGCTTTCACCTGGGCGTCTCCGGGCCGCCCGCCCCGGCGCCGTGTTTTCCCCGCTGTCCGCTTGCGGACAGCTTCGCGCTGGCGCTGCTGCGGGTCTCAACCTAGGCTGAATCCGGTTGTGATCCCCTCTGGAGAGTCCACCCTGCTCGCATGCCCTTCACGAAGGGAAATTTCACTGTGCCTGCCCAAACCATGCCATCCGCCCCTGGACTGGGGGAGGGTCAGAGAAATGACGGGGACCTGCCCCCCGAGGTGGCTGACATAATCAGGGATCTACCCCAGGGAATTGTTCCCATCGCGGATCTCGCCCCTTCCCTTTCCCCGCGCGAGAAGATGGAGGACCCGGCCCACGCCCGTGTGATCGCGGAAATGGGGAGTGCCGTCGAACCCATCCTCGTCCACCGCCGCACCATGCGCGTGATCGACGGGGTGCACAGGATCCGCGCCGCGCGGATGAGGGGGAAGACCGAGATCAGGGCCCGTTTCTTCGACGGCAGCGACGAGGACGCCTTCGTCCTCGCGGTGCAGCTCAACGTCGGACACGGGCTCCCGCTGACCCTGAGCGAACGCAGGACCTCCGCCCAGCGCATCATCCTGTCCCACCCGCACTGGTCCGACCGGGCCATCGCGAGGAGGGCCGGGCTGAACGCCAAGACGGTGGCCAGGCTCCGCCGGGAGGCGGGCGAGGGGGGCTCCGTCGCGGAGAGCAGGGTGGGCATGGACGGAAGGGCCAGGCCGCTCAGCAGCGTCGAGGGCCGGCGCAGCGCCGCGGCCATCCTCGCCGAGAACCCCGAGATCTCGCTGCGTGAGGTGTCCAGGAAGAGCGGGCTGTCGGTGGGTACGGTCCGGGACGTCCGCAAGCGCGTCGACCAGGGCCAGGACCCCATCCCGGAGCGCTTCCGCCGCAACGGCGGGGAGCGCGCCCCGGTGTCGGTCGCGGTCCGGGAGCCGGACCGCAGACCCCGGGTCACCGAGTCCACGGCGGTGGGCGAGACCGCGGCGGCGGTCCGCAAGCTCGCCCGGGACCCCTCCCTGCGCGCCACCGAAGCCGGTCGGACCCTGCTGCGCATGCTGACGATCACCGAGGTCGGACGCGCGCAGTGGGAGGAGATCATCAGGACGATCCCCGAGCACTGGCTGCCCCTCGTCCGCGCCATCGTCCTCCAGCGCTCCCAGGAGCTGCGGGAACTCGCCTACATGGTGCCCGGAGAGGACTCCGACCCGGGCTGAGGACCCGTCCGGCGTCCCCCAGAATTTCCCTTCGGACAGTATTCGACGCAGAAAAGGAAAGGCCAGGTGGTTTGCCATGCCCGAAAACTTTGAGTTTCCTGCGGATGGTGACGAGGCCGCGATCCGGAAACACAACCGTGACGTGGTGGAAACATACATGAACACGAGGGGGCAGGATCGGCTGAAGCGTCACCTCCTCTTCACCGAAGAAGGCGTTGGAGGGCTCTGGACCAATGACACCGGAGAGCCTATCGTCATCCGTGGCCGGAATCGCCTCGCCGAACACGCTGTCTGGTCGCTGAAATGCTTCCCCGACTGGGTCTGGACTAATATCCAGATCTTCGAGACGCAGGACCCCAACTTCTTCTGGGTGGAATGCGACGGCGAGGGAGCCATCCGTTTCGAGGGTTACCCCGAGGGTCACTACACGAACCACTTCCTGCACTCCTTCCGTTTCGAGGAGGGGAAGATCGCGCAGCAGAGGGAGTTCATGAACCCCTTCGAGCAGCTCCGCGCTCTGGGTATCCCCGTTCCCACGATCAGGCGTGAGGGAATCCCGACCTGACCCCGAGGGCTGGTTCGGATTCCACTCGGGCTGGCGATTCAGGCACGCACACAGAACCGATCAATGGAGACGCGTGGACAACGTGATGCCCGACATCGAGTCCAGAACCGCCCTGCAACAGCCCGACTGGAGCGACACCTCCCAGGTCCGGAGGGTGGCCGACGTGCTGTCCTCCCGGCCCGCCCTCGTCAGGACCGAGGACGTGCTGGCCCTGCGCTCGCTCCTGGCCGACGTGGCCCTCGGCCGGTCCCTGGTCGTCCAGGCCGGGGACTGCGCCGAGGACCCGGAGGAGTCCAGCGCGAGGCACGTCAGCAGCAAGGCCGCCATGCTCGACATGCTGGCCGGCGCCCTCAGGATGATCACCCACAAGCCCGTCCTGCGGGCGGGCCGCATCGGCGGGCAGTTCGCCAAACCCCGCTCGAGCCCCACGGAGAAGGTCGGCGAACTGGTGCTGCCGGTGTTCCGCGGCCACCTGGTCAACGGCCCCGATCCGACGCCCGAGAGCAGGAAGGCCGACCCGCTGCGCCTGCTCACCGGTTACATGGCCGCGGGCGACGTGATGGAGCACCTCGGCTGGCGCGGCTCCTTCACCCGGCCCGCCAGCGACCCGCCGGTGTGGACGAGCCACGAGGCACTGGTCCTGGACTACGAGGTGCCGATGCTCCGGCAGACCGCCAAGACGGACAAGCCGGTGCTCGGCTCCACCCACTGGCCCTGGATCGGTGAGCGCACCCGCCAGATCGAGGGAGCGCACGTCGCCCTGCTGGCCGAGGTCGCCAACCCGGTGGCCTGCAAGGTCGGACCGGCCATGGCCGAGGACGAACTGCTCGCCCTCTGTGAGCGGCTGGACCCCCGGCGCGAACCGGGCCGCCTGACGCTGATCGCCCGGATGGGGGCCGACCAGGTAGCCGACCGGCTGCCGCCGCTCGTCGAGGCCGTGGCCGAGGCGGGCCACCCCGTGATCTGGCTGTGCGACCCGATGCACGGCAACACCGTCCGGACCCCGGACGGCCACAAGACCCGGGTCGTGGAGGACCTCAGGAAGGAGGTCCGCGGCTTCGTCCGCGCGGTCGAGTCGGCGGGGGGAGTCCCCGGCGGCCTGCACCTGGAGGCCACCCCCGACGACGTGACCGAGTGCGTGACCGACACGAGCGGGTTCCCGCGGGTCGGCGAGCGCTACACGACCTTCTGCGACCCCCGCCTCACCCTCTGGCAGGCGGTCTCGGTGATCTCCGCCTGGAGCGACTGACCCGTAGGAACCGATCGGAAAGGACGAACATGCCCGGTATCCCCGTCATCGAGCCCTACGCGCTCCCGGCCGCTGGTGACCTCCCCGAGAACACCGCCCAGTGGGTGCCCGACCCCTCCCGCGCTGTCCTCCTCGTCCACGACATGCAGCGCTTCTTCCTCAAACCCTTCCCCGAACAGGTGCGCGACGAGCTGGTCGGCAACATCGCCCTCCTGCGCGAGCGCGGCGCCCGGCTCGGCGTCCCCGTGGGCTACACGGCACAGCCGGGCAGCATGAGCGACGAACAGCGCGGCCTCCTCAAGGACTTCTGGGGGCCCGGCATGCGCAGGTCCCCCGAGGACAGGCTCGTGGTGGACGAACTGGCCCCCTCACCCGACGACTGGATGTTCACCAAGCTCAGGTACAGCGCGTTCCACAAGTCGGACCTGCTGGAGCGGATGCGGGCCGCCGGGCGCGACCAGCTCGTGGTCTGCGGCGTGTACGCGCACGTCGGGGTCCTGATGACGGCGGTCGAGGCCTACACCAACGACATCCAGACCTTCCTGGTCGCCGACGCCGTCGCCGACTTCAACGCCGACTACCACCGCATGGCCGTCCGGTACGCCGCCGAGCGCTGCGCGGTCGTGCTGCCGGCCAAGGAGGTGTTCGCGTGAACGCGCCGGACACGGCGCCACGGGCCGCGGCTGGCGGGGACGGACTCCTGCGCACCGTCCTGGGGACGGAGCGGCCGCCCCCCTTCGCCCTGCTCGTGCGCTCCGGCGGCGACGGATCCGGCCGCGTGGACGTGCTGACCGGCGAGGTGTCCGCCGTCCCGGAGACCGCCGACATCCCCCTGCCCGACCTGACCGGGAGGGGCGGGGGCGCGGAGCGCCACGACGTGCTGGCCCTCATCCCCTACCGGCAGATCACCGAGCGCGGCTTCGGCTGCAACGACGACGAGGCGCCCCTGCTCGTCATGACGGTGGCCGACCAGGAGACGCTGCCGGTCTCCCAGGCCCTGGACCTCATCCCCGACCTGCCCGTCGCCCTGTCCGGAGGCCGCTTCGACGTCGACGACGGGGACTACGCCGAGACCGTCCGCAGGGTGGTCAAGGAGGTGATCGGCGAGGGCGAGGGCGCGAACTTCGTGATCAGGCGCTCCTTCGTCGCCGACATCGGGGAGTACACCCCGCACAAGGCCCTGGCCGTCTTCCGCCGACTGCTCCGGGTCGAGGTGGGCGCCTACTGGACCTTCGTCGTCCACACCGGCGACCGGACCTTCGTCGGCGCCACCCCCGAGCGCCACGTCACCCTCCGGCGGGGGCTCGCCACCATGAACCCCATCAGCGGCACCTACCGCTATCCCCCCTCGGGCCCCTCGCTGCCCGAGGTCATGGACTTCCTCGCCAACCAGAAGGAGTCGGACGAGCTCTACATGGTCCTGGACGAGGAGCTCAAGATGATGACGCGCATCTGCGAGCCGGGCGTGCACGTGTCGGGACCCCACCTCAAGCAGATGGCGCGGCTCGCGCACACCGAGTACTTCATCGAGGGGGAGACCCGTCGCGACGTCCGCGACATCCTCCGGGAGACGATGTTCGCCCCGACCGTCACCGGCAGCCCGCTGGAGAACGCCTGCCGCGTCATCCAGAACTACGAGACGGGCGGACGCGGCTACTACAGCGGCGTGCTCGCCCTCGTCGGAAGCGACGCGTCCGGCGAGCGGACCCTGGACTCGTCGATCCTCATCCGCACCGCCGACATCGACGACCGCGGCAGGATGGCCATCGGCGTCGGCTCCACCCTCGTCCGCCACTCCGACCCGGTGTCGGAGGTGGCGGAGACCCACGCCAAGGCCGCCGGGCTCCTCGCGGCGGTGGAGAGCCGCGGGGCCGGGGGCCTGGACACCCACCCCGACATCCGCGACGCGCTGGTCAGGCGCAACGCCAACATCGCCGACTTCTGGCTGCTGGGCGAGGGCCACCGGCGCGGCGCGGAGTTCCCCGGGCTGGCCGGGTGCCGGACGCTGATCGTCGACGCGGAGGACACCTTCACGTCGATGCTCGACCACCAGTGCCGCGACATGGGCATGTCCGTCACGGTCGTGCGCCACGACGACGTCCCCTTCTTCGACGACTACGACTTCGTCGTGCTCGGCCCCGGTCCGGGCGACCCGCGCGACCCCGCGCACCCGAAGATGGCCAACATGCGGGCGGCGGCGCGGGCGCTGCTCGCCGAACGCAGGCCCTTCCTGGCCGTCTGCCTGAGCCACCAGGTCCTCAGCGCCGAGCTCGGGTTCCCGATCCGGCGGCGCCCCTCGCCCAACCAGGGCGTGCAGAAGGAGGTCGACCTCTTCGGCGACCGCCAGCGCGTGGGCTTCTACAACACCTTCGCGGCCTGGTCGGAGGCGGACACGGTCGAGGTGGACGGCGTCGGCGCGGTGGAGGTCTGCCGCGACCCCTCCTCGGGGGAGGTGCACGCCCTGCGGGGACCGCGCTTCTCCTCCCTCCAGTTCCACGCCGAGTCCGTTCTCACCCAGAACGGCCCGCACATCCTCGGCTCGTTCATAGGAAGGACGTTGAGCGCATGAACGGCAGTCCGGCGCTCCTGGAAAGGGCGCACTCCTACGTCGTCGTCGACGCGTTCACCGACAAGCCCCTGGCGGGCAACCCCGTCGCGGTCTTCTTCGGGGCCGAGGACCTCTCGACCCCGCGCATGCAGAGCATCGCCCGGGAGATGAACCTGTCGGAGGTGACGTTCGTGCTGCCCCCCAAGCAGGGCGGCGACGCGCACATCCGCATCTTCACCCCGGTCAACGAGCTGCCCTTCGCGGGGCACCCCCTCCTCGGCACGGCGGTCGCCCTCGGCGACTCCGCCGAGAAGGACCGGCTCCGGCTGGAGACGGCCATGGGGATCGTGGACTTCGACCTCGAACGCGCCGACGGCAGGGTGGTCGCCGCCGCGATGGAGCAGCCGATCCCGACCTGGGAGCCGTTCGACCGGGTCGAGGAGCTGCTCGCGGCCCTCGGGGTGCCCGAACCGGAGACCCCCGTCGAGATCTACACCAACGGCCCCCGGCACGTCTTCGTCGGCCTGCGGAGCATCCCGGCGCTGTCCGAGGTCAACCCCGACCACCGCGCCCTGGCCGCCTTCCCCGACATGGCGACCAACTGCTTCGCCGGTTACGGGACGCACTGGCGGAGCCGCATGTTCTCCCCCGCCTACGGGGTGGTCGAGGACGCGGCGACCGGGTCCGCCGCGGGACCGCTCGCCATCCACGTCGCCCGCCACGGCCACGCCCAGTACGGCCAGTGGATCGACATCCACCAGGGCGTGGAGATCGGACGGCACTCCCTGATGCGGGCCCGTGCCAGGGGCAACGGCGATCACGTCACCGAGGTCCGGGTCAAGGGCAGCGGCGTCACCGTCGCCAGCGGGACCATCTACGTCTAGACAGTCGCAGGAGCACGCGTGAGCAGCAGGTTCGAGACCCTGACCGGTGAGATGGAGGGGGGCTTCCCCGAGTACGAGACGCCTCCGGCCGCCCCCATGGGGCTGGTCGGGCGGTGGGTCGACGCGGCCCGGGAGCGGGAGGTGAGGGAACCGCTCTCCCTGGCGCTGGCCACGGCGGACGCCAAGGGCCGTGCCTCCAACCGGATGGTCGCCGTCATCGACGTGTCGGACCGGGGCCTGGTCTTCACCACCCACAGCAGCAGTCAGAAGGGCCGGGAGATCGCGGCCACCGGCTGGGCCTCCGGGCTGTTGTACTGGCGCGAGACCGCCCAGCAGGTGATCGTCTCCGGGCCGGTGGAGCCGCTGCCCGAGGCGGAGTCGGACCGGCTCTGGGCCGCCCGGCCGCCGCAGCTGTACCCGATGACGACGGCGTCCCGGCAGAGCGAGCCCCTCGACGACGTGCCGGGCCTCCTCGAACGGGCCCGGCGACTGGCGGAGGAGGGCGGCCACTCCCTGCCCAGACCCGAGCGGTTCGTCGGCTACCGCCTCGAACCGGACACGGTCGAGTTCTGGGCCGCCGACCGCGAACGGCTGCACCGCAGGCTGCGCTACGACCGCACCCCGCACGGCTGGGAGGTCGTTCGGCTCCAGCCCTGAGCCGTCCCCGATCCGTCCCACGGCGTCCACCGCCGTCCCTCCCCGACGACGCGGGCCGCCTGTCCCGGCCCGGTGTCCCCACCGACGACGCGGCCCCTGCCCCGGTCCGGCGTCCCCGGGCCCCGGCCCTACCCCGCCGGGGGCCCGGAACCCACCCCCGCTCGAACACCATCCCTTTCCCTACACAATCGTGAGGAACTGTCCCGTGACCAACGCGAAGAACACCGATCTCGACGCGATCGTCGTCGGTGCCGGGTTCGCCGGCATCTACGCGCTGCACAAGCTCCGCAACGAACTGGGTCTGTCCGTCCGGGCCTTCGACAAGGCGGGCGGGGTCGGGGGCACCTGGTACTGGAACCGCTACCCCGGTGCCATGTCCGACAGCGAGGGCTTCATCTACCAGTACTCCTTCGACCGCGACCTGCTGCGGGAGTGGACCTGGAAGAAGCGCTACCTGTCCCAGGCGGAGATCCTGGGCTACCTGGAGGCGGTCGTGGAGCGGCACGACCTCGCCAGGGACATCCAGCTCAACACCGGCGTCGAGACGCTGGTCTACGACGAGACCGACGCCCTGTGGACCGCGACCACCAGTGACGGCCAGACCCTCACCGCCCGCTACGTGGTGACCGCCCTCGGACCGCTGTCCACCTCCCACTTCCCCGACTTCAAGGGCCGCGACAGCTTCCAGGGCCGCCTGGTCCACACCGGCTCCTGGCCCGACGACCTCGACATCGAGGGCAAGAGGGTCGGCGTCATCGGCACCGGCTCCACCGGAACCCAGTTCGTCTGCGCGGCCGCGAAGGTGGCCGGGCAGCTCACCGTGTTCCAGCGGACCCCGCAGTACAACGTGCCCTCGGGCAACGCCGAGGTGGACGAGGCCTACTTCACCGACCTGCGCGGCCGCTACGACCAGGTCTGGGAGCAGGCCAAGAAGTCCCGCGTGGCGTGCGGCTTCGAGGAGAGCGAGATCGCCGCGATGAGCGTCTCCGAGGAGGAGCGCCGACGCGTCTTCCAGGAGAACTGGGACCGGGGCAACGGCTTCCGCTTCATGTTCGGCACCTTCTCCGACATCATCTTCGACCCCAAGGCCAACGAGGCGGCGGCCGACTTCATCCGGTCCAAGATCCGGGAGATCGTCAAGGACCCGGAGACCGCCCGCAAGCTCCAGCCGACCGACTACTACGCCAAGCGCCCGGTCTGCAACGAGGACTACTACGAGTCCTACAACCGGGACAACGTCAGCCTGGTGAGCCTCAAGGAGACCCCGATCCGGGAGTTCACCCCCACGGGGATCGTGACCGAGGACGGGGTGGAGCACGAGCTGGACATCGTCGTCTTCGCGACCGGCTTCGAGGCCGTCGAGGGCAGCTACCGGCAGATGGAGATCCGCGGCCGGGGCGGTGTGACCATCGAGGAGCACTGGGGGGACACGCCCGCCAGCTACCTCGGGGTCAACGTCTCGGGCTTCCCCAACATGTTCATGGTCTACGGCCCCAACAGCGTCTTCAGCAACCTGCCCACGGCCATCGAGACCCAGGTCGAGTGGATCACCGACCTGGTCCGGATGATGGAGGAGCGGGACCTGACCTCCATCGAGCCGACCCCGGAGGCGGAGGAGGGCTGGACCGAGCTGTGCACGCAGATCGCCGAGCGCTCCCTGTTCCCCAAGGTCAACTCCTGGATCTTCGGGGCGAACATCCCGGGCAAGAAGAAGCGGGTCCTGTTCTACTTCGCGGGGCTCGGCAACTACCGCCAGAAGCTCGGTGACGTGGCCGCGGCCGACTACGAGGACTTCATGCTCAAGGGCAACCCCTCGGTGGTGACCGCCTGACGGCGGCGGTGCCCGGTCGGCTCGGTCCGCCGACCGGGCACCGCTCCGTGTCAGCGCACCGCGGGCTCGCGCGGCGCCAGCAGCGCGGGCAGGCGGGTCACCCGCTCCTCCGCCTCCGCCAGGGAGCGCGCGGCCATGTCCTGGAACTCCGCCAGCTCGGGGACGTCCGAGGCCCTGGTCATCTCGGCGTGGACGACGTGCACGTTCTCACCGGCGATGCCCAGGCCCTCCAGGTACATGCGCATGTAGGGAGTCTGGAAGTCGAACGCCTCCTTGGGCGAACCCGGCCCGTAGCCCCCTCCGCGCGCGGCGACCACCACGGCCCGGGCGTCGCGCAGCAGCGACTCCCCGGTGCGGGAGTCCTTGAAGGCCCCGGGGAAGGTGATCCTGTCGATCCACGCCTTGAGCGAGGCCGGGACCGTGTAGTTGTACATCGGGAGGCCGATCAGCAGGGTGTCCGCGTCCAGGACCTCCTCGATCAGGGGCAGGGTCCCCGCCCACTCCCGCTCCTCGGACGGCGACTCGGCCATGGCCGTCACCGCAGTCAGCGGCAGGGTGCCCCGCCTCTCCACCCGCTGGGCGAAGGAGCAGTAGGTGGCGGTGACCAGCGGCACCGGTTCGGCGGCCAGGTCCCGGTAGCGGTACCCCCCGTCCCCGTGCAGCCGTCGCCACTCCCTGGCGAACAGACCGGTGAGGTACCTGCTCACCGAGTGGTCCGAGTGGCTGGAGTCCAGGTGCAGCAAAGACGTCATCGTTCTTCCCCCGTTCGGCGCGTGGCCGTCGTGTCCCGCGCGGCTCCGGGCGCGGGGTCCGTGTGCGGATGCGGTGGAGCACGCGACCCGTCCCCCGTGGATGTCGTCGCTGAGTGCTCCTACCCCTATGACGGAGAGCGACGGGGGAAAGTGACCGGAGGGAGGGGACGGGGAACTTTCGGACGGTTTGCGACAGGCCCCGTGAACAGCGCGGACACCGCCGCGTCCGCCCGTCCGCCGAGCCCTGGACCGGTCGGCGGACGTCGCGGCGGCTGTGTCGCTGCGGTTGGGCGGTGGGTCACCGCTACGCCGGGTCGGCCACGGAGATCTCCAGCTCCCGCAGGCGTTCCGGGGCGCCGATGATCTCGATCTCGCTGACGCGGTCGTCGCGGACGGTGATCTCCAGCACGAACAGGAGCCGTCCGCCGGGGGCGACGACGGCCCCGGGCATGCCGTTGACGAGCGCGGGACGGGCGAAGCGGGTCCTGCGGACGTTGTTGGCGGTCTCCCCGGCGACCTGCCGCGCACCGCGCAGCACCGCGGGCTCGCGCAGCCGGAGGGCCTGCGGGTCCGCCCGCCGCATGACGTCGGGGGCCAGGACCTTCAGCAGGCCGTCCAGATCGCCCGCGCGCGAGGCGTCGAGGAAGGCGTCCACGACCTCGCGCCGCCGTGTGAGGTCCGGCTCGGGGACGCTCGTGGTGCCCTGCACCCTCTGCCGCGCCCGGCTCGCCATCTTCTTGGCCGCGGTCGGGGTGCGTTCGACGATCTCGGCGATCTCCACGAAGGGGACGGCGAACAGGTCGTGCAGGACGAAGGCGACGCGTTCCGCGGGGCTGAGCCTGTCCAGCACGACGAGCAGGGCCAGGCCCACGGAGTCGGCCAGAACCGCCTCGCCCTCGGGGTCCGCGCCGCGGTCGTGGGCGAGCAGCGGCTCGATGTCGCTGACGTCCATGAACTCCTCGCGGCGGCTCTTGCGTGAGCGCAGCATGTCGAGGCAGACGCGTCCGACGATGGTGGTCAGCCACCCCGTCATGTTGGACACCTCGTCGAAGTCCCCCCGGCAGGCCCGGATCCATGTCTCCTGGAGGGCGTCGTCCGCCTCGGCGGCCGACCCGAGCATGCGGAAGGCGACTCCGCGCAGATGTCTACGGGAGCGTTCGAAGTGATCCGCCAGCTCGATCTGGCCGTTCATCGTTCACCTTTCCTTCGTCCGTGGCCGCTGCGCAGGCGCGTTTCGAAAGCGCGATAAAAGAAGAATGCGGCTGTAGGTATTGAATTACCGGTATGGGTGGAATTTGTGCTTCTTGGCGAGGGAGGGGCGGTCGTCCTGGCTTCCTTCCTGCCGTCGCCAGCCCGGCCCCGCCCCGGCTCCGGGCGGTGTAAGCAGCGGATACGCGGTCGGTTCCGGCAGGCCTGTCGTACTCGGGGGATCGTGATCCGGGTGCGTGGGACGGTGGGGATTCCGGCCGCTTCGGGCTGATCCTCTTCATCCTAAACGGGTGAAGGCGGGTGGCACATGAGGGATCGCCGCTGGAGTATTCGCGCACTACAGCGTGTTTATGCGGCCGCGGTATGCGCCGGATTCCCGCCCTCGGCGCGGCGGGGCCAGCGCGGGCCCGGAGGCCGGGGGACACGGGCCGCGGTGTCCGGGGGGCCAAGCCCCTCGGGCCGGGTCGGGGGCAGGCGGCACGGGAACCGGGCAGGGGGCGGTAGCCGGAGGTCAGGGGCCGCTTCGGGAGCTCCGGCCGGACGCCCCGTCGGACACCGCCGCCAGGTGCCGCAGTTGCGCGGCCACGGCACGGCTCCTGAGGCGGCGCGGCGCGTCCTCGGGCACGGGGTACCAGACCGCGGGGTTCTCCTCCCGCCCCAGCAGGGTGCCGGGGAGCGGTCCGCGCAGCGCGTGTTCCACGCCCGCACGGCGAACCCCGTCCGGCCCGAGGGCCGTGCCGACCGGGACCGCGAGCCCGTGCCAGCGGGGTTCGTACGTGACGTCGCGGCGTCCGCGCGCCCCGCGCACGTGGAGCACGTCCAGCAGGTCCTCCTCGGCGAGGGCCGCCACGAGGTCGGGGAGCCTGTCGAGGGGCGGCGCCGACCCCTCCTCGTAACCGACGGTCATGGAGATCCGCTCGGTGCCCCGGCCCCCGTCCCAGCCGACGCGGACGCCGCCGGTGAACGGGTGACCCGTCCCGTGCGGTCCGGAGAACTGGAGGATCGACCCCTTCGGCGCACGGTGGCGCACCAGCCGCACCAGCCGCTCGCGGTCCCAGGGGGCGAGCGCGGGTTCGTGTTCGCCCCACCCGGCGGGCAGCGTCCCGGCCAGGTGCTCGGCGACCACCTCCACGGCCCGGCCCAGGGGAGGGGCGAAGGACGCGCGGTGGCGCACGGACAGGTCCACGACCAGGTGCTCGTCCGTCGGGGAGTCGTCCAGGAACCCCTCAGCCGGTTCGGGCGCGCCCTCCTCCGGCGGAACGGGAACGTAGGCGTGCACGGGGTCCCAGCGCAGCGGGACGCCGCTGACGCCGTCGAAATGTGCGCCGTCCTCGCCGCGCACGACCCAGCGGGCCAGAGGCTGGGTGATCAGGGTGCGCAGGGCGTAGGTGAGCCGGGATGTCCTCGGGGTGAGCAGCTGGAGCGCCGTGCCCCGCGCGCCGTGGACGGACATCGCGTCGAGGATCCAGGAGGAGAGGGGGACGACCTCGCGGTCCTGGGCGACGACCACCGCCTTCTCGACGGCGGCCTCGACGGCGGGGTGCCCGCTCTCCTCCCACAGGGAGAAGTCGGCGCAGCCCGAGGTCCATACGCTGCCGCCCAGCCGCAGGGCGAGGGCGTCGGCGAGCCGGTGGGCGGCCTCGCGCCCCGCCTCGTCGGGGCGGGCGCGGATCTCGGTCCACCAGCAGGTCTCGGGCAGGTTCACCGCGGCCTCCTCACCGAGCAGCCGGGCGACCTCGTCGCGCGACTCGACCAGCTGGGCGGGTTCGAGCGCGGCCAGGACGCGGCGGTCGGCGCCGCACAGCTGGAGGACGTTGCCGCTGTCCAGCGCCCGCACCAGCAGTTCGGGGCCGGTCTCGCGCAGGGCCCGGGAGATCGCGCGCATGCCGGGTTCCGCGGCGAGCAGGGCCACCACGTCGTAGCTCAACCGTTCTCCTTGGTGGTTCGGGGGGATCGGGGGAGGGGCGGGGCCGGGAGGGACCGTTGCGCACCGTGTCAAGGAACGCGGTACCGAGACGGACATCCTGTGCGAAAACGCATCACTGTCTGTCGTTGGATACCGGCATAATACGCACAAAGAGGCAGCGTGGAGACGGGTGCCCGAGCGTGTGGGGGATGGGGGAGCACGTGAAGTTCCAGCTGGTGGAGCCCGCGGAACCGCCGGAGGTCCCGGAGCCGGCGTCAGGCGCCGCGGCCGGTTTCTCCTCCGTGCCCTCCGCACCCGGCTTCCCCGCCCTCGGAGCGCACGAGGAGCTGGCCGCGCGTATGCGTGACCGCAGTGAGGAGCTGGGCACCCGCCTGACCAGGATCATCGAGGCCGTCCGGCCCGCGCTCCACCGGATGGAGGCGGGCATCGTCCGTGCGGAACGCGAACTGGCCGATTCCGGTCACGGCTGTGCCGCCGAGCCGCCGGACGGTTTCCGGGCCGACCGCTTCTCCGGTGGTGCGGGCCGCACGGCGACCGCGGAGCCGGCGGCCGTGACGGGTACTGCCCCGGGGAGCGCCACCGCCACGGCCACCGCCACGGCTCCGGCGGACGGTACGGCAGGCGGTCCGGCTGCGGAGGCGGCGACCCCCGCCCCCGCGACGAACGAGGAGAACCGATGAGCGGCTGGGACATCGACGCGCCCTCGGTGGGCGTCGTGCTCAACGACGTGCTGGGCCGGGTGGGCGACGGCAGCGGCGACGCGCTGGACGGTTCGCTGACCACCACCGGCGACGAGATCCTCGGCGCCGCCACCGCCGCGTGCAGCGGGCCCGTGGAGTCGGAGCTGTACTACTTCCTGGAGCACGTCGGCGGCATGGCCGAGGAGATGGTCGCCCGCGCGGGTTCGGCGATGGAGGGGTGCGCGCTCGCTGTGGACGCCTACCTCCTGGGCGACGAGGAGATGGCCGCCGAGGCGCAGGGCAACGCCGGTTCGATCGACACCTACGACCCCCTCAACCCTCCCGTGTGACCCGGGGGCCGCCCCCGGCCCCCGCCGTGCGCGTGCGTCCCCGGTCCCACCGTTTCCCCCCGGTCGCCACCCCGCCCCCGAAACCCCCGTTCCCCCACCACTCCCGGAGCTGACGTGCCTCCCGTCGACGTGATGAGTCCCGTCCCCGACCCCCGCAACCAGCAGCCGCTGGACCTGGACTTCGAGATCCTCATCGTCCCCGACGCCATCCCGATCCCCGGAACCTCCGTGGAGGTCCTCCAGGCCGCCGTCTCGGCCATGCGCACGGCCGCGGGCGAGGTCGCGGAGGGAGGCGAGGGCATCGAGTCCACCTGGCAGGGGTTGCAGCCCCACTACACCGCGCCCGAGTCCGAGACCCTGTTCGCCGCGATGGGCCCGGTGGCCGCCAAGGGCGGGACCATCCTGGACGACGTCACCACGGTCGCCAGCGCACTGGACACCTTCGCCGACGCGGCACAGACCGCAAAGACCACCCTCAACGCGCTCAAGGACGAGGCCACGGCCTTCGCCGAGGAGATGAGGGGCGATGAGAACTGGAGCAGCAACCCCCTCGACTACGCGGAGAACCGCAGGCTGAAACTCCAGGTCAACGGGGTCTGGGCCACGTTCCAGGAGGCTGAGCGGACCTGCGCCAACGCCATCTCGGCCGTCTCGGGTTCGGGCAACTCCTACGTCGCGGCCAGCGGAGAAGCACCGGGCGCGGGTGAGATCGTCTACGGCCTGGACCCGGACGACGTGCCGGACGTGGCCTACGACCTCACCAGCCTCGCCGACTGGCAGCGGGCGATGGAGGACACCTGGCACCAGCTGGAGTACTCGGAGAAGCCCTGGCCCGCGGACTGGGCGACCGACGCCTTCATGGCCCAGTGGGACAACTTCGGTCCCGGCATGCTCTGGGACGTGGGCGTGGGGGCGGTCGCCTGGACCGGCCTGTGGCGCGAGGGCAGCGGGTGGGCCAACAGCGTCGGTGAGGCCACGGACAACTTCTTCACGAACAAGCGGGAGACGCTCGAAGGGCTCGGCTCGCTCACCGGGCTCTACGGCGAGGACGGGTGGATGAACCCGTTCGACTCGGGTGAGCGCTCCGGCGAGACGTGGCGGGCCAACGCGGGTGCGGCCTGGACCGAGGTGGTGCACGACATCGTGCCGTGGCGGGAGTGGGAGGACCGGCCCGCGTACACGGTCTACACCGGGGCCGGGAACGCGGCGCTGGCCGTGGTGTCCCTCCCGGCCAGGGGCGGGACGATCCTGGCCAACCTCAGCCGGGGCGGCTCGGGTCTGCCCGACCTCGCCCCGGTGGACCGGCCCGAGGTGGTGTGGGAGCCGGGCGCGGCGGCGCGGCCGGGGTTCAGCCTGTCGCAGACGTTCAGCGACATCAGCGGGGACTTCTCCGACACCACGGAGGGCTTCGGGGCGGGGGTCGGAGACCTGTCGGCGCTGATCGACCGCTTCTCGGCGGGCGGTCCGGCGGGCGGCGTTCCGGGCGGAGGCGGTGGTTCGGACTTGCCGGTCTTCGTTCCGGAGCCGGGCGTACCGGGGGCCGAGCGTCCCGTCACCGCGCCGGTCAGCGGGGATCCCTCCGGCGACCCGGACCGGCCGCGCCGTGGGGACGAGGGGCAGTCCGTCGCGGACCGCGACCCGGAAAACTCCGAGGCGGACTCCTCCCGGCCGCTGGACGTCACGGCTGATGAGGGCTCCGGTTCCGCCCCGAACAACAGGCTGTTCGCTTCCCTCGGTCTGGACGCGGGGGAGATCGAGCGGGAGTACGAGAGGGACGTCGAACGGACGACGCGGCAGGTCGTCGACACGGTGGAGGAGTTCCGCGCGCTGCCCGCAGAGCGGCAGCTTGAGTGGCTGCGCGTGAACCAGCTGGTCGGCGCCAACGTGGGAGGCCCGCAGAACTCCGACTTCGGCGGCTTCGCGAACGAGGACTTCGGGATCACCGCCTCCCACGACCCGAACTCGGGTAATGGCGGTGGCCCGCCCCGAACGCCCCAGGACGGCACCTCCAACACCGGTTTCACACCCACACCCAGCGGTGACGGCGACACCAACCGGGGGGACACCACCGGAGGCCGCCCCGTTCCCGAGAGCGGCGGCCATGGTCGCTCGCCGCTATCGTCACATACTCCCGAACCCTATTCAGGGACCTCTAATGGCGACCAGGGGTCTCAGCGAGACAGTGGTTTTCTGGAAGAAGAGGCTGCTGAGGAGGTAGACGACCGAAGGACCCCAGTCGACGGACTGGATCCTGACAGTGCCGAACCGACGACTATGGCCAATAGCGAGAGGCGAGATTTTCCTGTCGAGTTTGGTCACACGGATGCCTCCAAGCGCTGGTTTGACGACACCGGTCTCGCTCATATCGGCGCCCCTGACTATGCGGAACATGCGCGCACATACAATAGGATCAGAGCGGCCGAGGGGGATGCTGCGCGGATTGCCGAAAGTTATGGTATTCAGCCAGAAGTAATGGAGCGCATTAAAGAGCACATATTCTTGAAGGATCACCAGGTCGCTGTTTCTGCGAGCGACATTCGCTTCGGTCGGTTTAGTCCCATGCAGCATATTTCGAACTGGTGGGAGCCTGCGGAGAGGGGTGGAGTTCCGGAATCGGAGCGTGTTTTCTTTCGGAGATGGCTGGAGCATGAGGCTGTGGAGAGTAAGCTTATGGAGTGGGGTATGCCCTATCTCTCGTCCCATCCGTCGGCCTTCGTCTGGGATGAAGCTTACAAAGAGGATGTGCCTACTCCGACTGCCGAGCATTATGGGGCTCACAATCTCGCCCCGTCTGAAGGCAAGCCTGAGCCTTATGCCCACTATCTGGAAGCCTGGGAGGCTCCCGGTGTGAAGCCGAACGAGGACCTCTCCAACACCGAAGAAATTGCTCGCATAATTTTTGAAAGGTTCCACAAGCGATGAATAAATGTGCGGAAGTGGCTTCGCTTGTCCACGGGATCAGCTGGAACAGTAAGCCCATGTTCAGGAGGTCCCAGGCGCGGCTTGTCCAGGAGTACCTGAGAAGATCGGCTCTGTGGTCAGCGGAGCTCGGTGCTGGAGGGTGGCCCTTCTATGACATCGCCTCTTGGGTTAACCCCGATGTTCGTGCCCCTGCGAATGTCGTGGAAGAAGCTGTCGCCACGCTTTCGGAGTCCGCAACTTTCTATGTTGCGCGTACCATCGAGTGGGCGCTCCACTTTGCTGCGCTGGAAGATTCAGGGGAAAAATTGCCAGATCTTCCTGATCCCTTCTTTCCGCTTCTTTTTGTTTATGAGCGAGGTGACGCTATTAATTACTCGCCTGCTGGTTTCATTGAGGTTGACGGTCTCTCTGTTCCCCGGGGAAAAGCTGTTCGTTATGCTGAGATAATCCCAATGGTGGACTTTGGGGAGGAGGCCCTCAGGGAGATAGACGAACAGGAGTAGGTTCCTCTGAGTCGGAGGGACGCGGCGGGGTCAGGTCTGGGCCGGGGTCACGTGGGAGTGCACGCAGAGCCAGCCGTGCGGCGTGCGGTGGTAGACGTCGGTGGTCCACTCGTCGGCGTGGAACTCCCGGCCGCCGAAGCGCGCCGTGTTGGTCACCCGCGCCGTGACCACCGCCAGGTCGCCGTGGACGCGCACCCGCTCGGTGCCCTCGACCGGCCGCATCGCGCTGTGCGTCAGCGCCGGAGGCCACTAGCGACAGGAAGTCCTCCCGGGTCCCCACCCCGTCGCTGTCCACGAGCACCCAGTCCTCGGACACGAACCGGCCGATGGCCTCGGCGTCGTTCGCCACGATCGCCCGGCGCCACGCGGCCGCGAGGTCCAGCAGCTCCCGGACCTCCTCGTTCTCTGACACAACGCGATGATCGCACGCGGACCGCACCGGCCAGGGGCCATGGCGTCCCACGGCTGGAACCGGGTCCCCGGCGGTCCTCGGCTGGGGCGCTACATGAGATACCAACCGGACGGTATGCAAGAGGGGGGCGGCGCACCTAGACTGCTGCCACTCGTGACACGGAAGACGGTGGCCAAGGAGGAACCGATGGCAGTCGACCCCTCGGGATCGGATCTCGCGCGCCTGGTGGACGAGGACCCCGGCGGCCCGGTCGTCATGCTCAACCTGCTCCGGTTCAAGCCGGACGGCCGCCCCTCGTACGAGGAGTACTCACGACGGGCAGGCGGATTCCTCAAGCGCTACGGGGCCGAACTGCTCTACGCCGGTGACGGCGCGTCGCCCCTGGTGGCGGAGGAGGGGCAGTCCTGGGACGCGGTGCTGCTCGTGCGCTACCCAAGCCGGGACGCGTTCAGCCGCATGGTCGCCGATCCGGAGTACCAGCGGATCACCCACCTGCGTACCGAGGCCCTGAGTGAGGCCGTGCTCCAACCGACCTCTCCCTGGGGCCGGTAGCCGGGCGGAGGGGGCGCGGGCTCCCGTCCGCCCGGGGCCGGTCAGCGGGTGAACACGAAGGAGCGCAGGCCGGGCGGCACGGAGGCGGGGTCCACGGGAAAGGCGGCCCACACGTGGGTGCCCAGGTCGGTCCAGGGCGCGAGGCGGTAGTGGCCCCAGGCGGCGGACAGGTTCTCGACCAGGAGCAGGCCGCGCTGGCCCTCGGCCCAGTCCCACTCGTCGGCCGTGCGCTGGTGCGGGACGGCCGGAACGCCGCCCCCGCCGCCGCAGTCGGACAGACCCACGCGCAGGGTGGCCGGATCGGGCATCGACAGCGCGCGCAGGACCTCGCCGCCGGCCCGGCCCGCATCGGTGTACTTGCAGCAGTTGGCGAACAGCTCGCTGGTGACCAGCGTGAGCGTGTCCACCAGGCCGGGGTCGAAGCCGGACAGGTCGCGGGCCAGGTCGGCGCGGACCTCGGAGAGCCGGGACAGCGAACCGGGGTAGAGGCGGTGCTCCCAGTGGACGCGGACGCGGCGGACGGCGGAGTCGAGGCTGGCGGAGTCGAGGTCGGAGGCACTCATGCCGGAATCCCCTGTCGCTGCTCGTCCCAGACCCGGATGAGGGAGGCCAGTTCGTCCCACTCGGCGTAGCGGGCGGACCCGGTGGGATCGACGGGCCGGGTGGGGCGCACGACGCCGAAACGGGGCGCGGGCTCGCCGAGCAGGTCGCCGCCGGGGTCATCCCTCCACTGCTGGACCAGGGCGGCGGCGCGTTGCTGGACGAGGGCGAACGCGCGCCGGACCTCGTCCGTCTCGGAGACGGGTTCGGGACCACGGGGTGCGGGGACGCCCGACTCGGACGCGCGCAGAAGCTCGTGAGCCGTGAAGTAGGGGCGGACCATGGCCACGTCCTCGGCCGGGATGACCTCGCGGGCGGGAGCCAGCCTCGGCATGGCGGGCCTGGAAGCGGGGAGGGGCGGGGCCTCGGGGACGTAGCGTCGGACGCGGGTGGAGCGGCGTCGGCGGCGTCCGGCCACCGTGGAGTGGCGTCCGCAGGGTGCGGAGAGGAGGGCGATCAGCGGGCCGAGGGCACGGCTGAGAAGGGCAGCGCTAAACTGGCGCATGCTGGCAATCCTTGTGTCTAAAGGGTTGGATGTTGCTGGCCACGGCCCCGGACGGTATTTAGTCGTCGCGGGGTCATTTGAGTTGTGTGTTCGAGAGAGAGGATAAGGGGTGGTGGGAGTGGAATGCCAAAATACTGGGGAGTAATGTGAGGGGAGATGAGAAAACGGCCGTCCAGAATTCTGGTCGGCCGTTGTTATGTCCTGTTTTTAGGATTTTGTGAGGGAAGTGCAGTGCAGGAACACGGCTCAGGCTTCGGGGGTGTGGTCGAGGTGGCCGAGTTCGCGGTTCCGGGTGTCGCGGACCGGGACCGTCCGCCCCTCGGCTGCCCCGACGCAGCGTCCCGAAGCGCCGCTGTAGGTGCTCTTGTGCCAGTGGGGTTCACGCCCCGCCATCGGGTTCCTCCTCGGCCTTCCTGATCGGAACCCGGCTCGCACGGGGCGACATCGCCTCCGGCCGGAGAACGCCGAAGAGCGTCGCGCGGTGCCGCACCGGCATCAGGTCGTCCACGAGGGTTTCGCCCTCCATGCGCTTCGCGGAGGCGGTCGCGGGGTACGCGTGCTCCTCGACCCGTCCGATGCGCCACCCGTGCTCGCCGAGCACGTCAGTACGCGGACACGGGACTACGCGCTGACCACCGGTCCCCGCACCGGTCAGGACACGGGACCGAGGCGGCGCCTGACCGGTCAGACGGGGAACTCGCCGTACCAGGAGCGCTGCACGAGGTGCTTGGGCAGGTAGCCGGATTCGACCTCCAGGCGGAAGTCCGGGTCGACTCGGGCGGTGTCGTAGGCCAGGCAGGCCAGGGCGAGCAGGGGCAGGGACACGACTCCTTCGATGTCTTGGGCGCGTTTGGCATCGGAGATCTGGTAATCGCGGAACAGTTCCAGCCCTTGGGCGAGGGCGTCGTTGAACTTCTCGGTGTCGCGCTCGACCAGGCTCAGGAAGGTGTTCATCGGGGGGAAGACGATCATTCCCAAGAGCTCGGGGGAGCCGATGCTCGCGCGGTCTGGGGCGGACAGTTCCATCGCGGCCAGGAGTTCCTCGCCCAGGCCGGGGCGGTTGAGGACGAAGGCCTGGAGCGCGGAGATCCAGTGGTAGGTGAAGGGGTTGTACTGGGTCCCCTCGCTCTCCCCGGCCTCACGCAGGCGGTCGACGGGGATCTCGCACAGTTCGCGGTAGCGCTTCTGGTCGCGGCAGATGACGGCGAGGAAGAAGGCCGTGAGCCAGTTGCTGGCGTTGGTGCAGTAGCGCGGTCCGGTGGCTTTGGGGTGTCGAACCTGGTGGTTGACCATGAGTTCGAGTTCGGTGCCCGGTGGGTTGGTGGTCATCGCGAACATGGCGTGATGCATCTGCATCGCGGTGACCCAGGCCTCCCAGGTGTCCACTCGGGCCGCCTCGGGGTCCGCCTCGACACTGAACATAGCGTCCAGGTAGAGCGAGGGCAGGGAGAAGTAGATGGTGCTGGCGTCCTCGGTGTCCAGACGGCTCGACCAGGTGTCGCGGCTGGCCCTGTTCTCCTCCCAGAGGTCTTCCTCGGGCTCGCGGTTCAGGTCGTGTCGGGGCACATAAGTGTTCATGAAGCCTTCTCTGACAGACCGAAGGGTTGGTGGCAGAGAGACTCTCCGAACTGCCTGTTCCCCTCGGCTCGCTTCGGCCGTAGGTACCCGCTGACACAGGCGCGGACCAAGGTTTCCTTCAGCCGTGCCCAGGGGAACGGCCGAAGAAAAGAACGGATCGGTTATTCCATCGCGCGGCCCTCGGCCTCTTCCCGGAGCTTTTCGCGGAGCCAGTCGGGGATGTAGTCCTCGTTGCGGGGGAAGTACTTGAGGTCGTTGGTGAATCCGAAGGCGGTGGGGAAGGTGATGCCGGGGTCCTCGTCGTAGTTGTAATTGACGTTGAACCTGCCAGGTGGGGTGATGACGTACTCAAGAGAGAACCAGGTGCCCTTACCCTCCTGATACATCCCCGCCCTGAGTTTGTCAAGCATAAAGCTGACCTCTGGGGGTGGTGACTTTCTCTGAGTCGTTCCATCCTCGAACTCAACGATGATGATACTAGAGGCGTGTTCGATGACGGATTCCCTGGTATAGGTAATCTTTGCCCAGCCCTCTGGTGCCCGATTGAGTATATTTGAGCCGACCTCTTGGAGGATCTTCTGCTGTTCCTCTGGTCCCAGGTGGCCTTTTTTGGCGTAGGGGCTGATCATATTAAGCAACCTCTCGTCTTCACTTCAAGGGTGGAACATTGTTGTATTCCTGTGGTTTCATGTCCACCCCGTTCAAGCTCCACTCTACTATGATCTTGCTTGGTGGAGGTGGCAGCGGGTTTCCGTTCTTGTCAGTCAGTGCGGGCATGTCGGGATCGTAGAAGTTTGTGATATTGACGTCGATCTTGGGGTTGGTCGGATTCAGTGCGAGAGCGGCATCCCAGCTTCCATCGTTGAATTTGGGGTTGGTGAATCCATGCCAGGAGCCCTTGTCTCGCATGATTCCACGCCAGGAGCGCTCCATGTTCCGGTAACTTCCCTCGATGCCGCCCCGTACTTCTTCGGGGATGTCATCCAGAGCGGTCTCGGTCCTGTTCTGGTTCACGTCGAACCGCATCGGGACCATGTTCAGGCGCTCGCCGATACCGAAGAACTCCGCGTATCCGACCAGGTGGCCGCCGTCCCACTGGATGTCCTGGTACTGGGGGACCTCACCCGCTTCCGGCGGACGGCCGTTCGCCGTTTCGAAGTCATCGCGGATCTTCTGGTTCAGCTGTTCGTAGTAGTTCGAACCCTGGCTGTTGACCTTGGACTGTTCGTTTTCGTTGCGGACGTTCGGTTCCTTGTGCAGCGTTCCCTCGACGGAGACCGTCCGGCCGTACTCGTCGGTCCTGTAGGTGTAGCCGTCCACGTTGAAGGTCATGTCCGGCCTGGGGTTGAGGTACTCCGGATGCTCGGAGTTCCAGCCCTTGGACTCGGTCCGGATCTCCCTGATGTTCCCGTCGGCGTCGGTGACGTAGTCCGTGTGGAGGTCGCTGCCCGGTTCGTAGAGCCTGTACCTGCTGTTCGGCTCCAGAACGCGGTTGCTGACATTGCCGTTGTCGTCCCTGATCTCGCCGAAGCGCAGGCCGTCCCTGGGGAGGAGTTCCCGGACCCCGGGGTCGGTGCTCTCCGGTCGCAGGTCGGGCTGGTTCCTGATCGGGGTGTTCTCCGGGCCGTCGTTCTGGCCGCCCCGGCCGCCGAGGATGTCGCCTCCGGCGCTGCCCGGCCGCGTGTCGCCGGGGCCCCGTCCGTTGCCCGTGTTGCCACCGCCGTCGCCGGATCCGTCCAGGACGTCCGTGCCGCCACGGGAGTTCCCCCCGGTGTCCAGCGTGTCACTGCCGTTGCCACCGGTGCTGTTGGTGACCAGGGGCGTGCGGTCCCGCATCTGCGGGCCGTCGTCGCCGAAGTCCGCGTCGCGGTGGTCGTCCGGGAAGCGCTGGGGACCGTCGCCGCCGGTGCCGGTCAGGTCCACCCGGTCGTACGACGGCGGGTTGGGGACGTCCTGGCTGGCCTCGAACGTGTCGTTGTTCCCGCCGCCGACGAGGGCGGGCACCCTGCCCGAGTCCGGGCCGTCCGGGATCTGCCCGGCCTCCCACGCCGGATAGTCCGAGGCGTGCGCCTTCATGTCGCTGAACACCGCCTCCAGGGACGGGTCCAGGCCCATCTCCTCCAGGTCGGATCGTGTCGGGCGCTCCGACCCGGGCGCGCCGGTGTCGCGGCCCTCCCCACCGAGGACCCTGCGCCCGAGGTCGCCCAGCTCGGCGGAGTCCGGGCGCGAGGTCAGCAGTTCCAGGAGCTCCCGGCTGTCGTCGAGCTCACGCGTGGTCGGGTCCACGGCGGGCCGGGTGTCGGCCGGGCCGCCCTCCTCGTCGCCGTGGTGGTTGGCGACGCGCTGGCTGTCGGAGCCCTCGGAGCCGTTCCCGTCCCCGCCGGAACCGTTGCCGCCCGGGCTGTCCCCGCCGCCGAAGAAGTTCCCCCCGGTGAACCTGCTCAGCAGGTTCTGCATCTCCGACAGCCGGGAGGTGCTGAAGGCGCCCTCCCGGAGCTGGCCCAGGTCGATCCTCAGGTCGGCCAGGGAGACGTTGCCGAACCGGGGCAGGCTCAGGTTGATCCTGCTCATGTCCGGCACGTCCACGTCGGGGACGCTCGGCCCGTCCCCGCCCATCCTGTTGAGCATGGCCGAACCGCGCCAGGCCATCAGCGGCACGCCCACCACCGCGCCCACGCCGGTCGCGGTCAGGACGGCGCCGCCCACGGTCGCGCCGATGTTGAGCAGGGCGGTCCCGATGACGTAGCCGGGCCGCTCGCTCCACTCCTCCCAGGGCACCACCGCGTGCGCGGCGTCCTTCCAGGCGTTGCCGACGGTGTCCCAGCCCGACCAGCCCCAGCTGTCGTTCTCGGAGTCGTACATGCCCGCCAGCGAGGCCAGCGACTGGAGGTTGCCCTCGTGGTACTCCCACATGGCGTCGCCCCAGGACATCTCGAACCAGCCCTCGGAGCTGTACATCCCGGTGATGCCGCCGACGTCCTCCGCGATCCCCACGAAGAAGTCGCCCACCGCCGCACCCGCGTCCACCCACCAGCCGTGGTCGGTCTCCATGGGACCGCCCCAGGCCATGGCCACGTCGCCGAGGTAGCCGTCGTAGCCGTGCTCGAACTCGCCCGGCGCGGACTCCCCGTCGCCGTCGCCCGCGACGAAGTTGGTGCGGTCGGGGATGTCGGCGTTGATCGCGTTGGCGCAGGCCCGCTCGGCCTCCTCGTACTCGCGCCGCAGCGCGTCCGCGCGGTCGAGCAGCGCCTGGTGCTCCTCGACCTTCTCGCTCTCGCGCCCCAGGAGGCTGTCGATGAACCCGTCGGCCTCGCGCCAGTCGTCGTCGCCCTCGATGGAGTTGAGGAAGGCGTAGGAGTCGGTCTTGAGCGTGGCCCACTTGCCCTTGATGTCCCGGACGGCCTCGGCGAAGGTCTCCAGCGCGCTCGCGGCCTTGTCGAAGGAGGTCTCCACCTTGTCGCCGTCGGTCGCGACCGGGTCCACCACCGCGTACAGGGTCTCGGCCTCGGGCGCGGAGTAGCACGAGGACAACCCCGCCCAGGCGCTCTTGATGTCACCGCCGATTCCGGCCACGTTGGCCCCCTCACGGCGCAGGTCCCCCGCCTGTCTCTCCAGCGTGGCGGGACTGGCGGTCGGAATGGGGAAGGCCGCGGGGTTGATCAGGCCGCCCGTGGGCGTGCACATCTCGGTCACGGGGGTGCCTCCGTCTGGGAGCTGAGGGAAGAACGCGTCGGGGGTCCTCGGGGCCGGGGGACCGCGGGAAGGAGGAACGGGGAATCGGGGGAGGGGCCGGGCGGGGGAAGTGCCGCGGCCGGAGCGCGACCCGCTACACGGGTGTGTTGCGCCCGTGTGTCGAGGGAGGCTCGGGCTCGGGGATCACGCCCGCGTTCTCCTGCGCCTCGGCGGCCATCTCCATGTTGCCGTTGAAGTAGTGGGTGACGGCTGTGCTGGTGTTGGTCACGGCGCTCACGGTCAGTCCGGCCATGTCGCCCATGAGCCCGAAGTTGTGCTCGGCGAACTCGCCCAGCGCGACGCTGACGGGCGTGCTGTTCGCCTCCTCGTTGATGGCCGTGATCAGGTTCTCGGCGGAGGTCATGGCGCCGACGAGGCCGTCGCTGCCGCCCTCCTCGCCGATGTGTCCGGCGACGCTGGTCAGCACGGCGCCCACCTCGGCGGGCTGGATGTTCCACCCGGACATGCGGACACTCTCCTCTCAGGGGCTCTCGGAGCTCTCGGGGGCTTCAGGAGTCGCCGGGGCGCGAGAAGGCGCCCGCGCGGAAGTTGGCGGGCGGCGCCGCGTCCGCGGACGCGGGTTCCTCCCGGCGCTGGACGGCCTGGATCTGCTCGTTGAGCATGCCCAGGGACGCGTGCAGGGCGGCGAGGTCGTCCCGGAGCCGGGAGCGCATCCGCGCGGAGGCCATGACGAGCCTGGGGTGGACGCCGCGGGCGGCGTCCCCACCGGGGGCCTCGGGCAGGTCCTCGTCGGGGATGGCCTGTTCGTCGCTCGGCTCCACCAGGTCGAACTTCATGTACTCCCCCTCTCGGCCGGGCCGTGTCCGTTCCTTGTGACGTCCGAAGGCCCTCGGTGGTTCGGGAAACCTCGCGCGCACCCTATTCTTGCGCGCGGACAGTCCGTCTGCCCAGGGGTTGTCCGCTTCGCGCCGGGGAGTCCGCCCCGTACGGACCCGCGGGGTCGGGGCGCTCGGGCCGCACCCTTAGTCTTGTGCCCATGACCCGCGCCAAACTCGACAAGAAGCCCCAGGACGTCGCGGCGATGTTCGACGGCATCGCCGACAGGTACGACCTCGTCAACGACGTCATCTCGCTGGGCCAGGACCGCATCTGGCGCAAGGCCGCGGTCAACGCGGTCGACGCCTACAGCGGCGAACTCGTCCTGGACCTGGCGGCGGGGACGGGCACCTCCTCGGAGTCCTTCGTCAGGAAGGGCGCCCGCGTGGTGGCCTGCGACTTCTCCCTCGGCATGCTCCGCGCCGGCGTGCGGCGGCGCGGGGGGGCCTCCCGGGGCGGCGTGACCTTCGTGGCGGGCGACGCCCTGCACCTGCCCTTCGCCGACGAGACCTTCGACGCGGTCACGATCTCCTTCGGCCTGCGCAACGTCAACGACGTGGACCAGGCGCTGCGCGAGCTGCGGCGGGTCACCAAGGTCGGCGGGCGGATGGTCATCTGCGAGTTCAGCCACATCCCGGTCGAGTTCGTGGACCGGCTCTACTCCACCTACCTCATGGGCGCGCTGCCCAAGATCGCGGGCATGGTGTCCGGCAGCGGCGAGTCCTACGACTACCTGTCCGAGTCGATCATGGCCTGGCCCAAGCAGCCCGAGCTGGCGCGCCGCCTCCAGGACGCGGGCTGGTCGCGGGTGGCCTGGCGCAACCTGTCGACGGGGATCGTCGCACTGCACCGCGGCTTCCGCGACAAGTAGCGGCACGGCCCGGAAGGTTTCGGGTGTGACGCCAGGGGTGTCGGAAGCGCCAGAGGTATCGCGCTCGCGCTGATCCCGCTCCTGGCTCCATGTTCGCGGCCGAGGTCGTCTCCGGCGGCGGGACCACGCCGGGAGGGCCGTCCCCCGACCGCGCCACCGAATCCCCCCGGGGCCCGTCCCCGCGAGTCCCGCGGTCTCGCCCCGAGTGCGCCCCGCGGACCCCGCACGGCCGGGGCACATCAGGCATAAAAATTTCGTAATCCCGAGGAGCACCCCGCTCCTCGGGATCTTCGTGTTGCCCGTGTGGCGCCTGTGGCGGTGGTCACCATTCTGAACTGGGGCTCTCGCGGAGCGTGACGTCGTTCGGGGCGTCTGAAGCCTTCTGGGGCCTATATCCCCTTTGATAGCGGGCCGTCTGAATACCCCCTGGGGACTCGCCTCCGGCTGCGGGAGGGTCTAGACTGCCGAAAAGGGCTTGTGAAGTGCTTCACAAGTCTGGGAGGTATAGGACACATGCCTCTATGTCGGACATAACGGACTCCCCACAGCACCCATACAACTCCCCCCGTGAGCGGGTCCATCCCGCAGGCAGACCCGCCACGGTGCATCCGCGCGAGCAGTCGAGGACCCACCCGTGAGCGAGACAGCCACCTCCTCTCCCCGAGGCCGGGAGCGGACCGAGTACGACGCCGACGTGATCGTGGTCGGCGCAGGTCCCTCCGGCTCCACCACCGCCTACTACCTTGCCCAGGCAGGACTGGACGTCCTGCTCCTGGAGAAGACCTCCTTCCCGAGGGAGAAGGTCTGCGGAGACGGACTCACCCCCCGTGCGGTGAAGCAGCTCACCGCCATGGGTGTCACCTTCGACGACCCGGGGTGGATGAAGAACCACGGCCTGCGCATCATCGGCGCGGGCGTCCGCCTGGAACTGCCCTGGCCCGACCTGGCCGCCTACCCGGGTTTCGGCCTCGTGCGCACCCGTTACGACTTCGACCAGATCGTGGTCAACCGCGCGGTGGCCGCCGGGGCCAAGCTCCTGGAGCGCACCACCGTCACCGGCCCCCTCATGGACGAGCGCAGCAACCGCATCGTCGGCGTCCGGGCCAAGAACGCCGACCGCGAGCCCGTCACCTTCCGGGCGCCGCTGGTCGTGGCCGCCGACGGCAACTCCTCCCGGCTGTCCGTGGCCATGGGCATCCGCAAGCGCGACGACCGCCCCATGGGCGTGGCCGTGCGCACCTACTTCGAGAGCCCCCGCCACGAGGACGACTACCTGGAGTCCTGGCTGGAGCTGTGGGACCGCAGCGGCGACAAGGACGTCCTCCTGCCCGGCTACGGCTGGGTCTTCGGCGTCGGCGACGGCACCAGCAACGTCGGCCTGGGCATCCTCAACTCCACCTCCTCCTTCCAGGACATGGACTACCGCAAGCTCCTGCGCCGCTGGACCGAGTCCATGCCCGAGGAGTGGGGCTTCACCGAGGACAACCAGAAGGGCGCCATCCGCGGCGCCGCGCTGCCCATGGGCTTCAACCGGGTGCCGCACTACTCCCGCGGCCTCATGCTCGTCGGCGACGCGGGCGGCATGGTCAACCCCTTCAACGGCGAGGGCATCGCCTACGCCATGGAGGCCGGGAACATCGCCGCCGACGTGATCGTGCAGGCGCACGGCAGACCCACCCAGCAGACCCGCGAGCGGGCCCTGCTGCGCTACCCGGACGTGCTCGCCGACACCTACGGCGGCTACTACACGCTCGGCCGCTACTTCGTGAAGGTCATCGGCCAGCCCGAGTTCATGAAGTACGCGACCAAGTACGGCCTGCGCCAGCGCACCCTCATGAAGTTCGTGCTGAAGATGCTGGCCAACCTCACCGAGCCCACGCAGGGAGACGCCATGGACAGGGTCATCAACGGCCTGTCCCGCATCGCCCCCGCGGCCTGACGGGCGGGTCCGGGCGCCCGCGCCCGGACCCGCCCGGACGGGGCGCCGCCTCCCGGGGAGGACCGGAGCCGCACGAGCGCCGACAGCCGGGCGCCGCGGCGCCGAGGCCCCCGGGACACGGGGCGCCGACCCAGCCGTGACACACAACCCACCGGGCGGTCGAGCCCGGCTCCACAACAGGACACACGGGACGACCGGAGATGAGCCCGCACAAGTGAAAGCAATCACAAGCGCTCCCGGCACGCCGCGCGGGCGTGCCCAGCAGCCAGGAGGAGGGTGAGCGTGGAGCTGTACACACCGATCTTCGTGCTCGGCGGGATCGGCGCCGCGTTCGTCGTGGTGTCGATGGTCGCCGGTGCGGTCCTGGGGCCCAAGCGCTACAACCGCGCCAAGATGCAGGCCTACGAGTGCGGCATCGAGCCCACGCCGCAGCCCGCGGGCGGCGGCCGGTTCACCGTCAAGTACTACATGACGGCCATGATGTTCATCGTCTTCGACATCGAGATCATCTTCCTCATCCCCTGGGCCGTGCACTTCGACGCCCTGGGCTGGTTCGGACTGGTCGCGATCGTCCTCTTCCTGGTGAACGTCTCCATCGCCTACGCCTACGAGTGGCGCCGGGGAGGCCTCGAATGGGACTGACCGCGCCGACCGCAGACCACACCCAGCAGCCCAGCCCGCAGGAGGAGAGCGTCTGATGGGACTAGAGGAGAAACTGCCCAGCGGCATCATGCTCACGACCGTCGAGCAGGTCGTGGGCCTGGCCCGCAAGAGCTCCATGTGGCCCGCCACGTTCGGCCTGGCCTGCTGCGCCATCGAGATGATGTCCGTCGGCGGCCCGCACTACGACCTGGCGCGGTTCGGCATGGAGAAGTTCGGCGCCACCCCGCGCCAGGCCGACCTGATGATCGTCGCCGGGCGGGTGAGCCAGAAGATGGCCCCCGTCCTGCGCCAGATCTACGACCAGATGCCCGAGCCCAAGTGGGTCATCGCGATGGGCGTGTGCGCCTCCAGCGGCGGCATGTTCAACAACTACGCGATCGTCCAGGGCGTGGACCACGTCGTCCCCGTGGACATGTACCTGCCCGGCTGCCCGCCGCGGCCGGAGATGCTCCTGGACGCCGTGCTCAAGCTGCACGACAAGGTGCAGAACACCAAGCTCGGCGCCCACCGGGAGCAGGAGATCACCGAGAACGAGGAGCGGATGCTCCGCCGTTCGCTGCCGCTGGTGAGCAAGGACTGACATGAGTACCGACAACGAACGCGAACGCGACGAGGAAGCGGCCAACCTCCCCGACAAGCTGGGCCGCGAGCGGTTGGCCGCGCCGGTCCGGCGCACCGGGATGTTCGGCGCCACGACCACCGGCGACACCTCCGGCTTCGGCCGCCTACAGGTGCGGGGGAGCGCTCCCGCGCGCAGCCAGCGTCCCTACACCGACCCCGAGGACGCGCGCACCGCCGACTTCGACCGGGTGGCCGACGACCTGGAGGCCGCCCTGGGAGAGGACGCCGGAGCGGTCGAGCGGGTCGAGGTGGCCCGCGGCGAACTGACCTTCCACACCCGCCGCGAGGCGCTGCCGAGGCTGGCCCTCCTGCTGCGCGACGAGCCCGCCCTGCGCTACGAGCTGTGCCTGGGCGTGACGGGCGTGCACTTCCCCGACGACGCCGGCCGGGAGCTGCACGCGGTCTACCACTTCCGGTCGATCACCCACAACAGCGAGATCCGCGTCGCCACCACCTGCCCCGACGCCGACCCGCACGTGCCCTCGATCGTGTCGGTCTACCCGACCAACGACTGGCACGAGCGCGAGGCCTGGGACTTCTTCGGGATCGTCTTCGACGGCCACCCGGCGCTGACCCGCATCCAGATGCCCGACGACTGGCACGGCCACCCCCAGCGCAAGGACTACCCGCTGGGCGGCATCCCGGTCGAGTACAGGGGAGCCACCGTGCCCCCGCCGGACGAGCGGAGGTCCTACAAGTGAGCCCCGCCAACCCCACGCACTCCGTCACAGAGGGAGGCCCGGCATGACCATCACCGAGGACTACATCGACGCCTCCGGCGGGGACTGGGACGACGTCATCGAGAAGGCGCAGGCCACCAGCGCCGAACGCCTCGTCGTCAACATGGGACCCCAGCACCCCTCCACGCACGGCGTCCTGCGGCTCATCCTCACCCTCGACGGTGAGACCTGCACCGAGGCGCGCGTCGGTATCGGCTACCTGCACACCGGTATCGAGAAGAACATGGAGTACCGGACGTGGACGCAGGGCACCACGTTCGTGACCCGCATGGACTACCTGACGCCGCTGTTCAACGAGGCGGCGTACTGCCTGGCGGTCGAGAGGCTGCTCGGCATCGAGGACCGCGTCCCCGAGCGGGCCAGCGTCATCCGCGTGATGATGATGGAGCTCAACCGGATGGCCTCGCACTTCGTGGCGATGGCGACCTTCGGCATGGAGCTGGGCGCGACCACGGTCATGACCAACGGCTTCCGTGAGCGCGAGATGATCCTGGACATCTTCGAGCTGGTCACCGGCCTGAGGATGAACCACGCCTACATCCGCCCCGGCGGCGTGGCCCAGGACCTGCCGCCCGGCGCGGCTGGCAAGGTCCGCGAGCTGCTCAAGGAGATGCCCAAGCGCATCGCCGTCATGCGCAAGCTCCTGGACGAGAACCCCGTCTACCTCGCCCGCACCAAGGACGTGGCCCACCTCAACCTGCCCGGCTGCATGGCGCTCGGCGTCACCGGCCCGCTGCTGCGGGCCTCCGGCCTGGCCTGGGACCTGCGCAAGGCCAAGCCCTACTGCGGCTACGAGGGCTACGAGTTCGACGTCCCCGTCTCCGACGGCGGCGACGTCTACGCCCGCTACCGGGTGCGCATGGCCGAGATGGAGGAGAGCCTGAAGATCATCGAGCAGTGCCTGGACAAGCTCCAGCCCGGCCCGGTGATGATCCAGGACGCCAAGATCGGCTGGCCCGCCAAGCTCGCGCTGGGGCCCGACGGCCTGGGCAACTCGCCCGACCACATCGCGCACATCATGAGCGGCTCCATGGAGGCGCTCATCCACCACTTCAAGCTGGTCACCGAGGGCTTCCGGGTCCCCGCGGGCCAGGCCTACGCGGCCGTCGAGAGCGCCAAGGGCGAACTCGGCTGCTACGCGGTCAGCGACGGGAGCACCCGCCCCCACCGCGTGCACTTCCGCGACCCCTCGTTCACCCACCTGCAGGCCGTCGCGGCCATGTGCGAGGGGGGAACGGTGGCGGACGTCATCGCCGCCGTGGCCAGTATCGACCCGGTGATGGGAGGCGTGGACCGGTGAGCGAGCACGAGACCACCGAGACCGCTGCGGCGGCCGAGCCCCGCGAGGCCTTCACCGCCGAGGTCACCGCCCGGCTGGAGCCCGAGGCCAAGGAGATCATCGGCCGCTACCCGCGGCCGCGCTCGGCGCTGCTGCCGCTGCTGCACCTGGTGCAGGCCGAGGAGGGGCACGTCAGCAAGGCCGGGATGCGCTTCTGCGCCGACCAGCTCGGCATCACCCTCGCCGAGGTCAACGCGGTCGCCACGTTCTACACCATGTACCGCCGCCGCCCCGGCGGCGACTACCAGGTGGGCGTGTGCACCAACACCCTGTGCGCGGTGATGGGCGGCGACGAGATCTTCCAGACCCTCAAGGACCACCTGGGGGTCGGCAACAACGAGACCACCGAGGACGGCAAGGTCACGCTGGAGCACGTGGAGTGCAACGCGGCCTGCGACTTCGCGCCCGTCGTGATGGTCAACTGGGAGTTCTTCGACAACCAGACCCCCGACACGGCCAAGCGGCTCGTGGACGACCTGCGCCTGGGCAGGGACGTCGCGCCCACGCGCGGCCCCGCCAGCCTGTGCACCTGGAAGCAGGCCTCCCGCGTGCTGGCCGGGTTCGAGGACGGCCGCGCGGGCGAGGGCGTCCAGGCCGCCGCGCCCTCCCTGGCCGGACTCAGGCTGGCCCGGGAGCACGGCTGGACCGCGCCCGACCCGGACAACCTCCCTCCCAAGCCTTCCGACCAGGGTGAGGAGGACGCCAAGTGACCACCCTGACCCCGATCCTTTCGCGCGACTGGGACCGCCCCGACTCCTTCACCCTGGAGGGCTACCGGGCCACCGGCGGCTACGGCGCGCTGCGCAAGGCGCTGGCCATGGAGCCCGACGCCATCGTGGACCTGGTCAAGAAGTCCGGCCTGCGCGGCCGCGGCGGCGCCGGGTTCCCCACCGGGATGAAGTGGGGCTTCCTGCCCGCGGACAACCCCAACCCGCGCTACCTCGTCGTCAACGCCGACGAGTCCGAGCCGGGCACCTGCAAGGACATCCCGCTCATGCTCGCCAACCCGCACGTGCTGGTGGAGGGGGTGGCCATCGCCGCGTACGCGATCAGGTCCAGCCAGGCCTTCATCTACGTGCGCGGCGAGGTCCTGCACGTCATCCGGCGCCTGCGCCGGGCCGTCGCCGAGGCCTACGAGGCCGGACTGCTCGGCAGGGACGTCCTGGGCACCGGCTTCGACCTCGACGTCGTCGTCCACGCCGGGGCGGGCGCCTACATCTGCGGCGAGGAGACCGCGCTGCTGGACTCCCTGGAGGGCTACCGGGGCCAGCCCCGGCTCAAGCCGCCCTTCCCCGCGGTCGCCGGGCTCTACGCCTCGCCGACCGTGGTCAACAACGTCGAGTCCATCGCCAGCGTGCCGAGCATCGTGGCCAACGGCGCCGACTGGTTCACGTCCATGGGCACCGAGAAGTCCGCCGGGTTCGGCTTCTTCTCCCTGTCCGGGCACGTGGCCAACCCCGGCCAGTACGAGGCCCCGCTGGGCGTGACCCTGCGCGAGCTGCTCGACATGTCGGGCGGGATGCGGCCCGGGCACCGGCTCAAGTTCTGGACGCCCGGCGGCTCCTCCACGCCGATCTTCACCGAGGAGCACCTGGACACCCCGCTCGACTTCGAGTCGGTGGGCGCCGCCGGGTCCATGCTCGGCACCCGCGCCCTCCAGATCTTCGACGAGACGACCTGCGTGGTGAAGGCGGTCGGCCGCTGGATCGCCTTCTACGCCCACGAGTCCTGCGGCAAGTGCACGCCCTGCCGCGAGGGCAACTTCTGGATGGTCCAGGTCCTGGACCGGCTGGAGAACGGGCAGGGCACCGAGGCCGACCTCGACAAGCTCCTGGACATCTGCGACAACCTGCTCGGCCGCTCCTTCTGCGCCCTCGGCGACGGCGCGACCAGCCCGGTGACCTCCTCGATCAAGTACTTCCGCCAGGAGTACATCGACCACGTGGAGCGGGGCGGCTGCCCCTTCGACCACTCCCGGGCCACCCTCTGGGGCGACCGGCCGACCACGACGGGAGGACAGCAGTGACCGTCACCTCCAACTCCTCCGGCGGAGCCGCGCCCGCACCGCCGCCCGAGGACCTCGTCACCGTCACCATCGACGGGTTCCAGGTCCAGGTGCCCAAGGGGACCCTCCTGATCCGGGCCGCCGAACTCCTCGGCATCCAGATCCCGAGGTTCTGCGACCACCCGCTGCTGGACCCGGTCGGGGCCTGCCGCCAGTGCCTGGTCGAGATCCCCGACATGGGCAACGGGCGCGGCATGCCCAAGCCGCAGGCCTCCTGCACCATCACCGTCATGGAGGGGATGGTGGTCAACACCCACCTCACCTCCCCGGTGGCGGAGAAGGCCCAGCGCGGGATCATGGAGTTCCTGCTCATCAACCACCCGCTGGACTGCCCGGTCTGCGACAAGGGCGGCGAGTGCCCCCTCCAGAACCAGGCCATGTCCACCGGACAGGGCGAGACCCGCTTCGTCGACGTCAAGCGGACCTTCCCCAAGCCGATCGCGCTGTCCACCGAGGTGCTGCTGGACCGGGAGCGCTGCGTGCAGTGCGCCCGCTGCACCCGCTTCGCCGCGCAGATCGCGGGCGACCCGCTCATCGAGCTGATGGAGCGCGGCGCCGACGAGCAGGTCGGCATCGCCGAGGGCGAGCCCTTCCAGTCCTACTTCTCCGGCAACACCGTGCAGATCTGCCCGGTCGGCGCGCTCACCGGCTCCGCCTACCGGTTCCGGTCGCGCCCCTTCGACCTGGTGTCCACGCCCAGCGTGTGCGAGCACTGCGCCGACGGGTGCGCCCAGCGCACCGACCACCGGCGCGGCAAGGTCATGCGCCGCCTGGCCGGGGACGACCCGCAGGTCAACGAGGAGTGGAACTGCGACAAGGGCCGGTGGGCGTTCAGCTACACCACCCAGTCCGACCGCCTGTCCCGCCCGCTGGTGCGCGACGGGGAGTCCCGGGCCCTGGAGTTCGCCTCCTGGTCCGAGGCCATCGGCGTCGCCGCCCAGGGCCTGGCCGCCGCGCGCGGCCGGGTCGGCGTCCTGACCGGGGGCCGCCTCACCTACGAGGACGCCTACGCCTACGCCAAGTTCGCCCGCGTGGCCCTGCGCACCAACGACGTGGACGCCCGCGCCCGCGCGCACTCGCCGGAGGAGGCCGACTTCCTGGCCGCCCACGTGGCCGGGACCCCGGTCGGCGTGGACTTCACCGCCCTGGAGAAGGCGCCCGCGGTCCTGCTGGCCGGGTTCGAGCCCGAGGACGAGTCGCCCCTGGTCTTCCTGCGGCTGCGCAAGGGCGTGCGCAAGCGCGGCCTCAAGGTCTACTCGGTCGGCTCCCACGCCAGCCTGGGCCTGACCAAGACCCACGGGACCCTGGTCCGGGCCGTCCCCGGCGACGAGGCCCGCGTCCTCAACGCCCTGGACACCGACGACCCCGACGTCGTCGCGGCCCTGAACCAGGAGGGCGCGGTCATCATGGCGGGCGAGCGCCTGGCCGCCGTGCCCGGCGCCCTGACCGCCGCGGCGGCCCTGGCCGAGCGGACCGGCGCCCGCCTGGTGTGGGTGCCGCGCCGCGCCGGGGAGCGCGGGGCCGTCGACGCCGGAGCGCTGCCGGGCCTGCTGCCCGGAGGCCGACCGGTCGCCGACCCCTCCGCCCGCGCCGAGGTCGCCCAGGTCTGGAACGTGGGCTCCCTGCCCGAGACCCCCGGCCGCGACACGGCCGCCATCCTCGCGGCGGCCGCCGCCGGGGAGCTGGACGCCCTGGTCGTCGCCGGGGTGGAGCTGGACGACCTGCCCGACCCCGACGCCGCCCGCGCGGCCCTGGCCCGGGTGCCGTTCGTCGTCAGCCTCGAACTGCGCGCCAGCGACGTCACCGACCGCGCCGACGTGGTGCTGCCGGTGGCCGCCGTCGCCGAGAAGTCCGGCACCTTCGTCAACTGGGAGGGCCGCCACCGGCCCTTCGGCGACGCGCTCAGGGTGCCCGGCGCGCTGTCCGACCTGCGGGTGCTCTCCGCGATCGCCGACCAGATGGACGTGCACCTGGGCCTGCCCGACGCCGCGTCCGCCTACGGCGAGCTGATGGAGCTCGGCCTGTGGACCGGCGAGCGCGCGGACGGACCCCGCGTGCGGCCCGTCGAGGTCGTGCGGCCCGAACCCGGCCAGGCCCTGCTGTCCACCTGGCGGCAACTGCTCGGCACCGGCCGCATGGAGGACGGCGAGCCCTATCTCGCCGGGACCGCCCGGCAGGCGCGCGCCTACCTGTCCCCGGCCACGGCCGAGGAGATCGGCGTCCCCGACGGCGGAACCCTGCACGTCACCGGCGCCCGCGGATCGGTGACCGTGCCGGTCATCGTCACCGACATCGCCGACCGCGTCGTCTGGCTCCCGGCCAACGCCGAAGGGTGCGACGTTCCCCGCGACCTGGGCGGCGGCGCCGGGCAGACCGTCCTGCTGTCCGCGTCCACCACCACCGGAACCGGTAGCAACGGGTCCGCCAGCACCCACGGGAGGCAGCAGTGACCCCCGCCGCTCTCGGACCGGGCGTGACCGCCCACCTGGCCTCCGAGGAGACGCTGAGCGCCTTCGGCGGCGACCCCTGGTGGATCACCACCATCAAGGCGCTGGCGATCTTCGTCTTCCTCATGATCTGCGTGCTGATGATGATCATGGCCGACCGCAAGGTCATGGGCCGGATGCAGCAGCGCCACGGACCCAACCGGATGGGCCCCTTCGGCCTGTTCCAGTCGCTCTTCGACGGCATCAAGCTCTCCCTCAAGGAGGACCTGATCCCGCGCGGGGTGGACCGGTTCGTCTACATCGCCGCGCCGATGATCGCGGCCGTGCCCGCCTTCATCGCCTTCTCGGTCATCCCGATCGGGCCCGAGGTGAACCTGTTCGGGGTCATCACCCCGCTCCAGCTCACCGACCTGCCCGTCGCGGCCCTGGTGGTCCTGGCCACCGCCGCGCTGGGGGTCTACGGGTTCGTGCTCGGCGGCTGGGCCTCCCAGTCGCCCTACGCCCTGCTCGGCGGCCTGCGCGCCTCCGCGCAGGTGATCAGCTACGAGATCGCGATGGGCCTGTCCTTCGTCGCGGTCTTCATCATGTCCGGGACCCTGACCACCTCGGGGATCGTCGAGTCCCAGCGCGGACTGTGGTTCGCCGTGCTGCTCCTGCCGTCCTTCCTCATCTACCTGGTGACGATGGTCGGCGAGACCAACCGGCTGCCCTTCGACCTGGCCGAGGGCGAGGGCGAGATCGTCGGCGGCTTCATGACCGAGTACGGGTCCATGAAGTTCACGATGTTCTTCCTCGCGGAGTACGTGAACATGTGCACGGTCGCCGCCGTGTCCGTCACGCTCTTCCTCGGCGGCTGGCTCGCCCCGCCCGGGATCGCGGCGATCCTGCCGGGCGCCAACGAGGGCTGGTGGCCCGCCCTGTGGTGGCTGCTCAAGTTCGTCTGCGTGATGTTCCTGTTCATCTGGGCGCGCGGCAGCCTGCCCCGGGTGCGCTACGACCAGCTCATGAAGCTGGGCTGGAAGGTGCTCATCCCGATCCAGCTGGTGTGGATCACCGCCGTCGCCGTCGTGCGGATGCTCGTCCTGGACGGCGCCTCCCCGCTGGTCGTCGGCGTGGTGATCGCCGCCTTCACCGCCGCGACCGTGGCCGTCTTCGCCGCCTGGCTGCGCCACGTGCGCCGCGAGCGCGCCGAGGAGGCCCGCCAGCGCGCGGAGAACGCCCGACGGGCGCACCGGGAACCCGCCTTCGGCGGCTTCCCGGTTCCGCCGAGCGCCGCACCGCACTACGGCAGCAGCGTGCTCGCCGAACCGCCGCGGACGGCCCCGGCCGCCGCCGACCGCAACAAGAAGGGTGAGGAGGTTACCGGTGCTTGAGTGGCTCAACCCCGTCAAGGGTTTCGGTGTCACCTTCCACACGATGTTCAAGAAGGTGCCGACCGTCGAGTACCCGGAGGTGAAGCGCCCCACGGCGCCGCGCTTCCACGGACGGCACCAGCTGAACAGGTGGGCCGACGGCCTGGAGAAGTGCATCGGGTGCGAACTGTGCGCCTGGGCCTGCCCGGCCGACGCCATCTACGTGGAGGCCGGTGACAACACCGACGACGACAGGTACTCGCCCGGCGAGCGCTACGGCCGGGTCTACCAGATCAACTACCTGCGGTGCATCCTGTGCGGGCTGTGCGTGGAGGCCTGCCCCACGCGCGCCCTGACGATGACCAACGAGTACGAGCTGGCCGACGACAGCAGGCAGAGCCTGATCTGGACCAAGGAGCAGCTGCTGGCCCCGCTGCGCGAGGGCATGGAGCAGCCGCCCCACCCCATGCGCCTGGGCGAGACCGAGCAGGACTACTACGCCACCGGGCGCGGCCAGCACGGCTCGCAGGACGGGCACGAGGCGCCCGAGACCCCGGAGGCGGTCCGTTGAACCCGCTCACCAGCGTCCACGCCGCCCCGCCGTCCGACCAGCCGCTGTACCTGGCCGCGCCGATCGGCGGCGGCGAGGCGACCGCGTTCTGGATCCTGGGCGCCGTGGTCCTCCTCGGCGCCCTGGGCGTGGTCTTCTCCCGCAAGGCCGTGCACTCGGCGATGTCCATGGCGCTGACCATGGTCGGCCTGGCGGTCTTCTACGGCATCAACGCGGCGCCCTTCCTCATGGTCGTGCAGATCGTCGTCTACACCGGCGCCGTCCTCATGCTGTTCCTGTTCGTGCTGATGCTCATCGGCGTCAGCTCGGCCGACTCCCTGGTGGAGACGCTCAGCGGACAGCGCATCATGACGGCCGTCGTCGCCCTGTGCTTCGCCGGCGCCCTGACCACGGGCATCACCCGCATCGCCGTGGGCGACCCGGTCGGCCTCACCGAGGGCGCCGCGGCGGCCGGGGGCACCATCCCGTGGATCGCGGGCGAGCTGCTGCTGCGCTACGTGATCGCCTTCGAGGCCACCGGCGCGCTGCTCATCACCGCGGTCCTGGGCGCGATGGTCCTGGCGCACACCGCCCGCACCAAGAAGCGCCGCACCCAGCGGGAGATCGCCGAGGACCGCATCCGCGGCGACCACCCGACCCCGCTGCCGGGACCGGGCACCTACGCCCGGCACAACGCGATCGACATGCCCGCGCTGCTGCCGGACGGCACGGTCTCCCAGCTCTCGCTCAACCCCGTCCTGAGCGCGCGCGCCCCCGAGTACCAGTCCCGGGTGCCCACGACCGTGCGTGCGGGCCAGGCCCCGCTGCCCGGCGGGGCCTCGGACTCGGCCGACTCCAAGACGGCCGAACCGGTCGCCGACGACCGGGCCCGGCCCGCCGCGCGCACGCCCGGGGACCGGGCGGAGAACGGCACGCGGGCCGAGGACGACGCCGACGAGGGCGGCGGCGGGGCCGTGGGCCCCGACGGCCCCGACGACGCGGACGGACCGCGCAACGGCAACGGCAACGGGCAGGAGGTCGAGTCCTCGTGGACCCGATGAACTACATCGTCCTCGCGGCGCTGCTGTTCACCATCGGCGCCGTCGGCGTCCTGGTCCGGCGCAACGCGATCATCGTCTTCATGTGCGTGGAGCTGATGCTCAACGCCTGCAACCTGGCGTTCGTCGCGTTCGCCCGGATGCACGGGGACATCGAGGGGCAGGTCATCGCCTTCTTCGTGATGGTCGTCGCCGCCGCCGAGGTGGTCGTGGGCCTCGCGATCATCATGCAGATCTTCCGAACCCGCAGGTCGGCGTCGCTGGATGACGCCAACCTGCTCAAGCACTAGAAGGCGACGTGGCTGTGACATCTCACGCGTACCTCGCCGCCGAACCCGTGGTGGCGACCGCGGCCGACAGCGCGGTGCTGTCGGGCGCATGGCTGCTCATCGCCCTGCCGCTCGCGGGCGCGGCGATCCTGCTGCTCGGCGGCAGGCGCACCGACAAGTGGGGGCACTGGCTGGCCACGGCCCTGCCGGTCGCCTCCTTCGCCTGGGCGCTGCTCGTCCTGTTCGACCTGCTCGGCAGGGCGGCCGACGCCCGCAGCGTCTCCGTCCCCGTCTACGAGTGGTTCTCCGTCGGGGAGTTCTCCGCCGGGGTGGACCTGCTCGTCGACCCCCTCTCGATCAGCTTCGCCCTGCTGATCACCTTCGTGGGGTCGCTCATCCACATCTACTCCATCGGCTACATGGCCGAGGACCCGGGCAGGCGGCGCTTCTTCGCCTACCTCAACCTGTTCGTGGCCGCCATGCTCGTGCTGGTGCTCGCGGACAACTTCGTGCTGCTCTTCCTCGGCTGGGAGGGTGTGGGCCTGGCGTCCTACCTGCTCATCGGGTTCTGGCAGTACAAGCCCTCCGCCGCGGTGGCCGCCAAGAAGGCGTTCATCATCAACCGCGTCGGCGACATGGGCCTGCTCATCGCGATCATGATCATGTTCGCGGTGCTGGGCGCGGTCAGCTTCAGCGACGTGTTCGCGGCCGTACCGGGCGCGAGCGACGGCGTGCTGCTCGCCATCGGGCTGCTGCTGCTCCTGGGCGCCTGCGGCAAGTCCGCGCAGCTGCCGCTCCAGGCGTGGCTGCTCGACGCCATGGAGGGCCCGACCCCGGTGTCCGCGCTCATCCACGCGGCCACCATGGTCACCGCGGGCGTGTACCTCATCGTGCGCGCCGGCCCCATCTTCGAGGGCGCCCCGGTCGCCCAGACCGTGGTCACCGTCGTGGGCGCCGCGACCATGCTGGCGGGCGGGATCATCGCCTCGGCCAAGGACGACATCAAGAAGTCCCTGGCCGGGTCCACGATGAGCCAGATCGGCATGATGGTCCTGGCCGCCGGGCTCGGCCCGGTCGGCTACGTGGCCGCCATCGCCCACCTGGTCACGCACGGCTTCTTCAAGGCCGGGCTGTTCCTGGGCGCCGGATCGGTCATGCACGCCATGAACGACGGCGTGGACATGCGCCGCTACGGCGGCCTGGCCCGGGTCATGCCGGTCACCTTCGTCACCTTCGGGCTCGGCTACCTGGCCATCATCGGCTTCCCGCTGCTGTCGGGCTGGTGGACCAAGGAGAGCATCATCTCCGCGGCCTTCGGCGTGGGCGGCACCCAGGGCATGGTGCTCGGGACCGCCGTCATCGTCGGCGCGGGGCTCACCGCCTTCTACATGTCGCGGATGGTCTTCATGACCTTCCTCGGCAAGAAGCGGTGGGACGAGGGCGTGCACCCGCACGAGTCGCCGGTCAGCATGACCGCCCCCATGGTGGTGCTGGCCGTCGGGTCGGTCGCGCTGGGCGCCTTCCTCACGCTCGGCGACCGGTTCGCGGGCTTCCTGACCCCGGCCACCGGGGCCCACCCGCACCACTTCGACGTCGTGCACGCGTTCACCGCGCCCTACGGACTGGCCGCCCTGGGCGTCATGGTCCTGGGCGTGGCCGCCGCCTGGGCGGTCTACCTGCGCAAGCCCGTGGAGCGCACCGCGCCCAAGGGCAACCTCGTCACCGTCGCCGCCAGCCGCGAGCTGTACGGCAACGAGATCAACGAGGGCCTGCTCATGCGGCCCGGCCAGCAGCTCACCCGGGCCCTGCTCGTCATCGAGGACAAGGTCATCGACGGGGCGGTCAACGGGCTCGGCGCCGGGGTGCGCGACTCCTCCAGCGGGCTGGGCCGGGTCCAGACCGGGTTCGCCCGCACGTACGCGCTCACCATGCTCTTCGGCGCCGTCATCGTCGCCGCGACGCTGGCTGTGAGGTTCTGACATGATCCCCTGGCTCACCATCGCGATCGCGCTCCCCGCGGTCGGCGCGGTCCTGGTCTGGGCGCTGCCGCGCACCGCCAAGGCCGCCACGGAGCGGACGGCCGCGGCCTCGGCCGCCTCGTCCGCCGCCGCCTCCTCCGCGGGCGCCACCGCCACGGCGACGGCCGTGCGGCCCGCCGCCGAGGCCAAGGGAGGGGCCCCGGCCGAGACCGCCAAGCGGATCACGCTGGGCTTCTCGCTCGCCACCCTGCTCGTGCTCGGGGCCATGGCCCTGCAGTTCGACACCTCCCGGGCGGGGGCCCTCCAGTTCGAGGAGGTCTACCCCTGGATCCCGCGCTTCGGAGTCAGCTACGCCGTGGGCGTGGACGGCATCGCCCTGGCGCTGGTCCTGATGTCGGCCGTGCTGGTGCCGCTGGTGGTCCTGGCCGCCTGGCGCGAGCACGACGACCGCGAGGACGGGGGGCGCGGGTACTTCGCGCTCATCCTGGTCCTGGAAGCGATGATGATCGGCGTCTTCGCCGCCACCGACGTCTTCCTGTTCTACGTGTTCTTCGAGGCCATGCTCATCCCGGTCTACTTCATGATCGGGCGCTACGGGCGCGGCGACGACCGGTCCAGGGCCGCGGTCAAGTTCCTGCTCTACAGCCTCGTCGGCGGCCTGGTCATGCTGGTCGCGGTGATCGGCGTGTACGTCGTCGGCGGCACCTTCCTGTGGAGCGACCTGGTCGGCGAGGGCAGCGCCCTGGCCGCCGTGGACCCGGCCACGGCCCGCTGGCTGTTCCTCGGCTTCTTCGTCGCCTTCGCGATCAAGGCGCCGATGTGGCCGGTGCACACCTGGCTGCCCTCGGCGGCGGGCGCCTCGCGCCCGGGCACCGCCGTGCTGCTGGTGGGCGTGCTGGACAAGGTCGGCACCTACGGGATGCTGCGCTACTGCCTGGAGCTGTTCCCGGCGGCCGTGTCCTGGTTCGTGTGGCCGGTGGTGGCGCTGAGCCTGGTGAGCATCATCTACGGCGCGATCCTGGCCATCGGGCAGAACGACATGATGCGCCTGGTGGCCTACACGTCGGTCTCCCACTTCGGCTTCATCACGCTGGGCATCTTCGCCCTGACCGCGCAGGGGCAGGCCGGGGCCGCCCTGTACATGGTCAACCACGGGTTCGCGACCGGGGCGCTGTTCCTGGTCGTGGGCTTCCTGATCGCCCGCCGCGGCTCCGCGCTCATCAGCGACTACGGCGGCGTGCAGCGGATCGCGCCCAGGCTGGCCGGGGTGTTCCTGGTGACCGGCCTGGCCGGTCTGGCGCTGCCGGGGCTGGCGCCGTTCGTCAGCGAGTTCCTGGTGTTCGTCGGCGTGTACGCGTTCAGCCCCGCCCCCGCGATCATCGCGGCGGTCGGCGTGGTCCTGGCCGCGCTCTACATCCTGTGGATGTACCAGCGCACCATGAACGGACCCACCCGGGAGGACCTGACCGGCCTGCGCGACCTGTCCGCGCGAGAGACGTGGGCGGTGGCCCCGCTGCTCGCGCTCATCCTCCTGCTCGGGCTCTACCCGCAGCCGGTGCTGGACGCCATCAACCCCGCGGTGGAGCGCACCGTGGAGGTCGGCGCGGGCCCTGACAGCGGGACCGGGGGCGCCGCGGGCGCCCAGGAAGAGGAAGGAGACGCGGAGTGATCCCCCACATGGACCTTCCCGTCATCACCGAGGCGGCGCCGCAGATGGACTGGTGGCTGCTCGCGCCGCTGCTCACGGTGTTCGCCGCCGGTGTGCTGGGCGTGCTGTTCGAGGCGTTCGTCCCCCAGGGGCGGCGCCGCGCCATCCAGATCGGGCTCGCGGCGCTCGCGCTGCTGGCCGCGTTCGTCCTGCTGGTGCTCCAGGTGGGCTCGCTGCCCGAGGACGCGCCGGGGGTGACGGTCGGCGCCGGGGCGCTGGCGGTGGACCGGACGGTGATCTTCTTCCAGGGCACCATCACCGTGCTCGCGCTGGTGAGCCTGCTGCTGATCTCCGAGCGCCGGGACGGGCGCGACGCCTTCGCCGCGCAGGCGGCGACGGTGCCCGGGAGCGAGGAGGAGCGCGCCCACATCCTGGCGGGCTCCCAGCACACCGAGGTGTACCCGCTGGTGATGTTCGCGGTACTGGGGATGCTGATGTTCCCGGCCTCGAACGACTTCCTGACGATGTTCATCGCCCTGGAGGTCATGAGCCTGCCGCTGTACCTGCTGTGCGGGCTGGCCCGGCGCCGCCGCCTGTTCTCGCAGGAGGCCGCGGTCAAGTACTTCCTGCTGGGCGCGTTCTCCTCGGCGTTCTTCCTGTTCGGCGCCGCCATGGTCTACGGCTACGCGGGCTCGGTGAACTTCGGCGAGATCCGCGCGTCCGTGGAGGCGGGCGGCGCGGACGTCTTCCAGGGCGGAGACGGCGAGCCGCTGCTGCTCATGGGCATCGGCCTGGTGGCGGTCGGCCTGCTGTTCAAGGTCGGCGCGGTGCCCTTCCACAACTGGAAGCCGGACGTGTACCAGGGCGCGCCGACCCCGATCACGGCCCTGATGGCCTCCTGCACGCTGGTCGCCGCGTTCGGCGCCCTGCTGCGGGTGTTCTTCGTGCCCTTCGGCGGCTCGGCCCAGACCTGGGAGCCGATGCTGTGGGCGGTGGCCGTCCTGACGATGGTCGTGGCCGCGGTCATCGCGGTGACCCAGCGCGACGTCAAGCGGCTGCTGGCCTACTCGTCGGTGGTGCACGCCGGGTTCATCCTGACCGCCGTCGTGGCGGGCAGCACGGACGGGCTCGCGGGCGCCATGTTCTACCTGGCGGCCTACGGGTTCACCACGCTGGGCGCGTTCGCCGTGGTGACGCTGGTGCGGACCAGGGACGGCGGCCAGGAGCTGGGCGACCTGGACCGGTGGGCGGGGCTGGGCCGCCGCTCGCCGGTGCTGGCCGGGGCGCTGGCGCTGTTCCTGCTGGCGTTCGCCGGGATCCCGCTCACGAGCGGCTTCATCGGCAAGTTCGCGGTGTTCGAGGCCGCGGTGGCGGCCGGCGCCGTCCCGCTGGTCGTGGTGGGCGTGCTGAGCAGCGCGGTGACCGCGTTCTTCTACGTGCGGATCATCGTGGTGATGTTCTTCCGGGACCCGGAGGGCGAGGGACCCACGGTGGTGCGCGCGGGCGCGGCCACGGGCGGGGTCATCGCGATCGGGGTGGCGGCGACGCTGCTGCTCGGCGTGTACCCGGGGGCGGTGCTCGACAACCTGCTGCCCCCGGCCGACGCCGACCAGGCCCCGACCTCGGTGATGGTCGAACAGGCGTCGACGCAGGCCGGAGGCACGGAGTGACCGGCGGCCGTGAACGCGCGGTGACCGGCGGGTACGGGCCGCGGTTTCCGACCGAACGCCAACGCTGACCGCGAGTGACCGGCAGAGTGACCAATTACCAGGTCTGACCTGGGATTCGTCACCTGCCGGTTCCGTACCCGGGTGTGGCTTTGGCTGTTCATTCCGGGTCGGATACCGTGGCAAGTCGGATCATGTTCATGTGCTGAGCACGCGGTGGCCCCCTCACCCGGGGTCACCTCCGTGCCGTTCGACAGGTGGAGCTGTACGGTGAGCGGTGCTGTCCCGAGCGGGTTTCTCGCTCTGCCGAGAGTCGACGATGCCCTTGCCCGGGAGGTCCAGGACAACCTGGAGAAGGTCGAGGACCTGCTGCGGGAGTCGGTCGCGTCGAGCGACCCCCTGCTGACCGAGGCGGCGTCCCACCTGCTGGCCGCCGGGGGCAAGCGCTTCCGCGCGACCCTGGTGCTGCTGGCCTCCCACTTCGGCGACCCGTCCGTGCCCGACCTCATCCCGGCCGCGGCCGTGGTGGAGCTCACCCACGTGGCCACGCTCTACCACGACGACGTCATGGACGAGGCCGAGCTGCGGCGCGGCGAGCCCAGCGCCAACCAGCGCTGGGGCAACAGCGTCGCCATCCTGACCGGCGACTACGTGTTCGCCCGCGCCTCGGAGATGCTCGCCGACCTGGGCACCGAGGCGGTCCGGCTCCAGGCGACCACGTTCGGGCGCCTGGTGCAGGGGCAGATCCTGGAGACCTCCGGTCCCCAGGAGGACACGGACCCGCTGGACCACTACCTGCGGGTGATCAGCGACAAGACGGCGTCCCTGATCGCGTCGTCGGCGGAGTTCGGCGGCATGTTCGGCAAGGTCGACCCCGAGACGATCGGCACGGTCACGCGGGCGTGCGACGCGCTCGGGATGGCCTTCCAGCTGGCCGACGACCTGCTGGACGTGGCGAGCGAGAGCACCGACTCGGGCAAGACCCCGGGGACCGACCTGCGCGAGGGCGTGCTGACCCTGCCGATGTTCTACGCGCTGCGCTCCCAGGACGCGGCGGACGAGCGGCTCAAGTCGCTGCTGGGCCGTCCGCTGGACGACGAGGAGGCCGAGGAGGCGCTGGCGCTGCTGCGGGTGCACCCGGCGATGGCCGAGGCCGAGGCCACGCTGCGCGGCTGGGCCGACAAGGCGCGCGCGGAGCTGGCGACCCTGCCCGAGAGCCCGGCCAGGGGCGCCTTCGAGGCGCTGTGCGACTACGTGGTCGAGCGCTCGGGCTGACGCCCCGGCGGCCGAGGGGCCGAAGGACCGACGACGGCGCCGCCCGGTGGGGCGGCGCCGTCGCCGTGTCTCTCAGTCCCGCCGTGCGGGGAGGCCGCGCCGGTGTCGCGGTGGGATTCCGTTCAGGTGCCCGGCGGACCGCCCCGGGACCGGCGGACGCGGCGGGGGAGAGCCGCCGCGCCCCCCGGCTGTGCGGGGTCGCGGGCTAGCTCACGACGGGCAGGGCCTCGGAACCGGGCAGGTCCATGAAGGTCGGGTGCTGCGTCATGCCCGCGGGGGTCTCCTGCGGGACGGTGCCGCCCTCGACGGACAGCAGGTCGCTGGTGTCCACGTCGTTCAGCAGGTCGGTGCCGCGGCTCAGCTCCGCCACCAGGTCCTCGGCGGTCTGGGTGTCCACGCCCTCGGCGATCGTCGGCACCCCGGCGTCGGCGAGCTGCGGCACGACGGAGTCCACCGCGTCGTCGACCACGGGCACGCCGGTGCCGGAGAGGCGGGGAACCTCGGACCCGGCCAGGGGGCCCTCCACGTTCAGGGGCTGGAGCTCGGCGACCCTGAGGTCGCCGCTCTCGGCGCCGCTCGCGAGGGCGTCGGCCAGGTCGCCCAGGCCGGGCGCCGCGGGCGCCGACTGGTGGACGGTGGTGAGGGGCTGGTCGAGGTTGCGCTGGCCGATCATGCCGAGCACCTCCTCCTCGCCGAGGCTGATGTTGTTGTCCTCGGTCAGGGGGGTGACCTCCATGAGGTCCTGCACACTGCCCGGCGTCTCCACGCCGAAGATGTAGGCGATGTCCCACATGTTCGGGACGGGGGGCGCGGCCGCGCTCTGGCGCACGGTGGGGGAGCCGCCCAGACCCAGGGCGTTCTCCAGGGCGGGCGCCTCGGCGCCGTCCAGCGCCAGGCTGTTGCCGCCGGTCACCGAGGACAGGTCGGAGGTGTCGGGCAGCTGGGCGACGTCGCTGAGCCGGGAGGTGTCCGGCAGCTGGGCGACCTGGCCGACTCGGGGCAGGTCCACCTGCTCGCGCAGCCCGTAGACCGACTCCAGGGTGTGCGGCAGCACCGTGACCGCGGTCTCCTCCACGGCCTCGCCCGCACGGTGGCCGCCGTGCTCCAGGGCCCGCCCGGCGTCGTGGCCGATGGTGTCGTGGGGGTCGCCGTCCAGGCCGGTGGCGTCCTGGACCCCGGAGACGGTGTCGGCCAGCTCGGAGGTCGGGTTGGGCACCTCGCCCAGCGGGGTCCGGATGTCCCGGCCCTCGGGCAGCGGGGCGGACAGGTCGGGAGCGGGCTTCTCGGGGTTGTGCGCGGTCTCCTGGAGCTCGCTCAGGGCGCTGCCGGCGATCGGCCCGACGCCCTCGGGCGCCACGCTGTTCATGGTGGGGGCGACGCCCTCCACCAGGGCGCGCTCGACGAGCGGCGCGATCTCGTGGACGGGCGAGGAGAGGGACTCGGCGCCGGAGACCCCGGCGCCGAGGGCGACGAAACCCGCCGTTCCGGCGGCGAGGAGGACGGCCCTGGCTGATATGCGCTTGACCTGCGTCATGGGTTTCCCTTCGGAAGTTGTGCTCTGGATCAGTGGATACGGGGACCGGACGCGTGGGGCGCGTCCGGCCGGAGCCGGGGCGGACCACCGGCTGGCGTGAATTCCGTGAACGGGGCACGGGACTCAGGTCAGCTCCCAGAGGGCGCGCAGAGGGCCTGGCTGGGACGGGTCCGTGCGCGGGAGCGTGCGTCCGCGCGGGAGGGGACGCGTCCTAGTCGGGGGAGACCGTGGGGTCGTCGCTGGGGCCGCCGGGCACCGTGAACAGGGCCCTGGCGGCGAGCAGGACGGCGTCGGCGGAGGGCGCGGTGACGGGCGCCGCGGTGAGGTAGCCCGCGACGGCGGGGGCGGGGGCGCCGCCCCCGGAGGGCGCGGTCGAACCGGCCGTGAGCTGGTGGGCGGAGGAACCGGGAGCCGGAGCCTCGGTGTCCGAGCGCTCGCCGCGGTCCGCACCGGCGGAGGCCCCGCCGGTGTCGGCCGGGATGATCGCGCCGTGCCCGTAGACGCTGCCGTGCGCGGCCCCGGGGGCGGTGTCCTCGTCCTTGGACCTCTCGCGCGCCTCGTCCGCGGAGTCGTCTGCGTCCCGCTCCGGGGCGGGGTCGTGGGCCGCGGGGGCCACGGGGGAGAGGAGCCCCGCGTCGGCGCGGCCGTCGCGGTCGAGTCCGCGGACCAGGCTCCGTGCGCCCTCGCCCATCCCGGCGACCGGCCACGTCGCCTCGGGCAGGACGGCGGCGGTCCCGGCGGCGGTGCGCTCGGCCCCGTGTTCGAGGCGCTGGTGCACCGTGCCGAGCGTGGAGGCGACCGGCTCGGCCACCTGGCCGACGCCCTCGGGGACGACCTCGCCGAGGCGCCCGGAGCCCTCCAACCCGAGGGAGGAGGCGTCCAGGGGAACCCGGCCGGAGGAGACGCGGTCCCGGAGGCCGTGGTGCGGTGCGGTGCGCTCCGAGGAGGCGCGGTCGGGGGTTCCGGAGGTACCGGAGAAGCCGTCCGACAGCCGACCGCCGGTGAGCGGGCCCCCGTCGAGCAGGGACCGGGAGCCGCCGGCGTCAACACCGGAGTCGGCGGCGGCGGGAGCCGCGCCGAGCAGCCACAGGCCGACCAGCAGCGCCCCGACCACCAGCGGCAGCAGGAGCAGGGAGGGCGCCTCGGGGCACACGGCCGCGACGGCGCGCGTGGCGCGTGCCGTTCGGCTGGTGCGAGGCATGGGAGGGCCCTCCGGGACGTGCGGCCTGGTCCGAGCCGGGGACTGCCCCCGACCCGCGACCTGACGTTAGCACAGAGTCACAGAGGGTAGTTTGGGTTTTCCGGAACCGGGGAAGGCCGGATCAGTCCGCGGATTCGGGCCGGGCGGGTCCCCCGGGGAGCGGATCCCCGGGCTGCCCGAGTTCGCGTCGCCGCTGTTCGTCGGGGGTCCGGTCCTGTTCCCCGACCTCTTCCCCGACCTGCTCCGCGGCCTGTTTCCCGCCCCGGGAGGAGGCGCGTGACCGGGGCCGGGAACGGGCGTCGCGGACCTGGTCGACGACGAACGCGCACAGCGCCAGCCACACCAGTGCGAAGCCCAGCCAGCGTGCGGGCGGCATCTCCTCGCCCTGCACCAGCCAGCCGACGAAGAACATGATGACCGGGGCGATGTACTGGAGGATGCCGATGACGCTCAGGGGGACCTGGCGCGCGGCCACGCCGAACAGCAGCAGCGGCAGGGCGGTCACGAAACCGCTGCCGACCAGCAGGGCGGTGTGGCCCGGGGACACCGAGAACGCGGTCCCCGCACCGGTGGCCTCCAGGTGGACCACGAAGCCCAGCGCGGGCAGGAACATCACCATGGTCTCGACGGTCAGGCTCCGCACGCCGTCCAGGTCCACGTACTTCTTCACCGCGCCGTAGACGGCGAAGGTGGAGGCCATGAGCAGCGCCAGCCACGGGGTCACGCCGTAGGCGACGGTCATCACGGCCACGGCCAGGACGCCCAGGCCGACCGCCACCCACTGGAGGGTTCGCAGCCGCTCGGAGAACAGCAGCACCCCCAGACACACCGACATCAGCGGGTTGATGAAGTACGCGAGCGAGGCCTGGAGGGTCTGCTCGGCGGAGACCGCGTAGATGAACCCCCACCAGTTGACGGAGATCAGCACCGCCGCGGCGGCCACCGGCAGCAGGCGGCGGGGGCTGCGCAGCACCGAGGGGAACCAGGACCAGCCCCGTCGGGTGACGATGAGGGCGACGCACATCGCGAGCAGGGCCCACACCATGCGGTGGGCGAGGATCTCGCTGGGTTCGGAGGAGGAGAGGAGGGGCCAGTACAGGGCCGCTACGCCCCACAGGAGGAAGGCGGTTGCCCCGAGGACGACGCCACGCTTGGATTCCGGCACGTCAGCAATGGTAGGACGAATTGTCCGGAGTGTCTTCATCGCGGAAGCGGGGGCGCGCCGCCTCCGGGCCGCCGGTCGGACGGCGGGAGGGGCCGCGGAAGGACCGGTAAGACGCCGCGGTAGGAGCGGCCGGGCGCGCGGGGCGCGTCCCGTGTCGGCGGGCGCGCCGGCGACGGCCGCCGACCGCGTCCGTCCACAGGTTCGATCGCGCCCGTGCGCCGGACCGGGCCCGTGGATACCCTGGAAGGCATGTTCGGGAGAAAGACGACCATGGTCGATCCAGCACGCGCCCTGCCCGGTCGGGACACCCCGATGGACGTTCCCTTCGGGCACACGGTGCTGGGCACCGGCCTCACCCCGCCCTACCCGGAGGGCAGCCAGATCGCCGACGTGGCGATGGGCTGCTTCTGGGGTGCCGAGCGCGTGTTCTGGCGCCTGGGCCCGGAGCGGGGGATCATCACGACCGCGGTGGGCTACGCGGGCGGCTACACGCCCAACCCGACCTACGAGGAGGTGTGCTCGGGCCTGACCGGGCACACCGAGGCGGTGCGCGTGGTGTTCGACCCCGAGCGCATCTCGTACGCGGAGATCCTCAAGGTGTTCTGGGAGGGCCACGACCCGACCCAGGGCATGCGCCAGGGCAACGACGTCGGCACCCAGTACCGGTCGGCGATCCTGTACCACGACGACGCCCAGCGGATCGCGGCCGAGGCCAGCCGCGACGCCTTCCAGCCCGTGCTCACCCGCGCGGGCTACGGGCCGATCACCACCGAGATCGCGCCGCTGCGGGAGTTCTACTTCGCCGAGGACTACCACCAGCAGTACCTGTCCGACGCCAAGAACCCCAACGGCTACTGCGGCATCGACGGAACCGGCGCCAGCTGCCCGATCGGTGTGGCGCCCACCGAGTGAGCGGCGCGTCGCCCACGGAGTGGGCGGGAGGTCCTCTCGGGACCGCGTCGGCGTGACGGAGCCGCCGGGACCGCCGGGCCGCTCGGAGGCGGTGAGGGCCCCGACCGCCCCGCGCGCCCGCTCTGTCGGCGGGGCCGGGGCGGCGGGAACCCGTCCGCTACTTCACCGCGCCCGCCGACAGCCCGGACACGAGGTAGCGCTGGACCAGCATGAAGGCCACGACCACCGGCAGTGAGACCGTCACCGACGCGGCCAGCAGCTCGTTCCACAGGGTGTCGGTCTGACTGGTGTAGAGCTCCAGCCCGATGGAGAGGGTGCGGGTCTCGGTGTCGGTGAGCACCGAGGCGAACAGCACCTCCCCCCAGGCGGTGATGAACGCGAACACCCCGACGGCGAGGATGCCCGGTCGGGCCACGGGGAGGATGACCCGTACCAGGGCGCCGATCCTGCCGGTGCCGTCGATCATCGCCGCCTCCTCCAGGCCCTCGGGGATGGCGCTGAAGTACCCGGCCAGCATCCAGATCGAGAACGGCAGGGCGAAGGTCAGGTAGGTGATGATCAGCCCGGTGTAGGAGCCGGTGAACTCGATGCCGGTGAGGTCCTCCAGACGCACGAAGATCAGGAAGAGCGGCAGCAGGAACAGGATGCCGGGAAACATCTGCGTCGAGAGCACCGTCATGCTGAACAGCCGCCTGCCGCGGAAGCGCAGCCGTGACAGCGGATAGGCGGCCAGCACCGCCACCACCAGCGCCAGGGCCGTCGCCGTGGTCGTGACGATCAGGCTGTTGGTGAGGTAGCGGGCCAACGGGATCGTCGTCCACATGTCCACGTACGGCTGGAGGGTGACGCGGTCCGGAAGCCAGGTGAACACCCCCCGGACGTTCTCCAGCGGCTTCACCGAGGTCACCACCAGCACGTACAGGGGCAGCACCGTGAACACGGTGAGGAAGGTCAGGACGATCCGCCGGAACCAGCGGAACCCGCGTGTCTCATGCATTGCCGCTCCCCTTGGGCAGCACCAGTCGGACGTAGACCGCCGACGCGATGACCAGCGCGACGAGCAGCAGCACGCTCATCGCGGCGCCCAGGCCGAAGTTCCAGTTGACGAAGGAGTGCTCGTAGATCAGCGGTGAGATCAGCCGCGCGCTCTCGGGCGAGGTGTCGCCGAAGAGCAGGAAGGGGATGTTGAACTCGTTGAACGTCCACAACGTCATGACGAGCAGGACGACCGCGTTCGCCGGGCGCACCATGGGCAGCGTGATGCCGGTGAACCGCCTCCAGGTCGAGGCGCCGTCGATGGCCGCGGCCTCGTACATGTCCTCGGGGATGCTCTGCAGCGCCGCCAGCAGCATCAGGAACGCGAACGGCCACAGCCGCCACACCGACACGATCACCAGCACCCAGAAGGCGTTCTCGCCGATGAGCCAGAACGGGCGCTCGTCCAGCAGTCCCAGATCCTCCACGAGCACCCGGTTGACCATGCCGTCGCGCTGGTTGAACATGAACGCCCAGATGATCGCGGCGACGTAGACCGGCAGGGCGTAGGGCACGAGGAACAGCGTGCGCAGCACGCCGCGTCCCCGGAACTTCGTGTTCAACGCGACGGCGGCGGCCATCCCCAGCACCCACGACACGCCCACCACCAGCACGGTGTAGACGGTGGTGCGGAACAGGCTCTCGAACAGGGCGCTGCCGAGGGCGTTGCCGGGGTCGAGGCCGCGGACGAAGTTCTCCAGGCCGACCAGCGGCGCCGTCGTCCAGCGCCGGATGGTCAGCTGCGTCAGCGAGGTGAACGCGATGTAGATCCCCAGGGCCATGGGGACGATATGGACCAGCAGCTCCAGTACCGCCGCGGGCAGCACCATGCCGTAGGGCAGGAACCACCCCGGGCGGCGCGGACGCCGCCTGCCCGTTTCCTCCACGGGGCCGGTCCCGGGCGGGGCCTCGACGGCGCCGGGCCCCTGTTCTTCCGTAGTCGACATCTAGCGCCTCCATCAGACGGCCGCCCCGCCGCGGGGACGGGGCGGCCGAAGGGCCGCACCGCCTAGTTCGCGGCGTCCATCTGGGTCTCGGCCGCCTCCATGGCCTGGCGGACGTCGGCCTCGGTGACCTCGTCTCCGGTCGCCACCTGGGCGAAGAGCCCGCCGATCGCCTCGCCGAGCACCGTCTCCATCTGGCCCTCCTCGGGGATCAGCGGCATCGGCGCGGAGTGCTCGGTCAGGATCGTGCGGAAGGTCTCCATGGACTCGCTCCGCAGTTCCTCGCTGTCGTAGGCCTCGGTGGCCACCGGCAGCGTCTGGAACTCCTGGGACAGGTAGACCTGCTCCTCCGGGCTGGTCAGGTGCTCGACCAGCCGCAGAGCGCCCTCCTTGTCGTCGGTGTCGTCGAAGACGCTGATGTTGATCCCGGCCGCGTGGCTCTGGATGGGCTCGCCCGGCAGCGGGTCGAGCATCGGCACCTGGGCGACCTCGTAGTCCTCGAATCCGCGGGCGGCCATGCTGGTGCGGGCGCTGCCCTGCACGATGATCATCGCCGCGCGCCCGTCGACGAAGTCGCTGATGCCCTGGGTGCCGTCGCTGAACTCGGCGCTGCTGGGGTCGACGACCTCCTCCACGGCCATCAGGTCCACCCAGCGCTTGACCGCGGTGACCTGTTCGTCGGAGGAGAAGGAGGGTCCGTCCTCCCCCCACAGCCGTCCGCCCTGCTGCTGGCCGAGGATGAAGGCCATGTGGGAGTTCTGCCGCTCGTTGCCGCCCTCCAGCACGAACCCGTACTGGTCGACGTCGCCGTCGTCGTCGGTGTCCCTGGTCAGCTCGTCCGCGGTGTCGACGAACTCGTCCCAGGTCGCGGGCGGTTGCTCGATGCCCGCCTCCTCGAACATGGTGGGGTTGTAGAACAGCGCGTAGGACAGCCCGTAGAGCGGCACCGACGTCGGCGGCCGGCCCTCGGCGCCGCCGGTGGCGAAGCTGGTGCCGACGAAGCGCTCCTCGCCGCCCACCGCCTCCAGGTCCGCGCCCTCGTAGGGCACGAAGGCACCGGTCTCCTGGAGGCTGGCCGCCCAGGTGTTGCCGATGTTGAGCACGTCGGGGCCGTCGCCGCTGCTGACCGCGGTGAGGATGCGGTTGTACAGCTCGCTCCAGGGGATGACCTCCAGCTCGACCTCGACCCCGGTCTCCTCGGTGAAGCGGTCCAGCACGGGCTGGAGGACCTCCCGGTCCTCCTCCACGCTCGCTCCCTGGTTGCTGGCCCAGTAGGTCAGCGTCTGGTCCCCGGAATCCTCGCCGGAACCGCAGCCGGTCAGTGCCGCGGCCAGTACCAGCGCCGTCGAGGCGGACAGGAGTGCTGTGGGGGGTGTCTTCACGGCCGTCTCCGTTTCTCTGTAGGCCATGTGAGCCCGTCGTCAGCGTCGGCGGTGACGGAGCGGGCGGGTCGGACGCGCCCGTCGGTCCGTGGGCGGGGGCGTCGGGAACCCGTGGGCCACGACCGTCGCTCCGCGTGACCCGATGATCAGGTAAACCGGTTTACCTCGGCAGTGTAGGACAGATCACAGAAAGGCAGGAGGGGCAGTTGTGGAACCGTTACAAGCCTTGGACCGGCTGTCCGGACGACTTCCTCGGGCGGAGCTCACCGACGAGCACGGTCGACAGCGGCGGATCCTGCCCCTTGAGCATGTCCAGCAGGATGCGGGCCCCGACACTGCCCAGCGCGCGGTGCCTGTTGCGGACGGTCGTCAGCGGCGGTGTGACGAAGGAGGCCAGGGGGATGTCGTCGAACCCGGCCACCGCCATGTCGTCGGGGACGGTCAGACCCGCCTCCCCCAGCACGGAGTAGCCGCCTATGGCCATGAGGTCGCTGCCGTAGAAGACGGCGGTGGGGCGTTCGGCGGCGGGCCTGGCGAGGATGCGCTCCGTGGCCCGGGCCCCGCCCGCGATGGTGTAGCCGCCGTGCTCCTCCACCGGTCCCGGCTCCAGGCCGAACTCGCGCACGGCCTCCTCCCAGTGGCGCCGGCGCTGGTGCGCGTGCAGCATGTGGGGGTCGCCCTGGACGTGGGCGACGCGCCGGTGCCCCGCCTCGGCGAAGCAGCGCACCAGACCGCGGATCGCCTCCCTGGAGTCGTTGGTGACGGTGGGGAAGTCGGAGGAGCCCTCCGGCGCGCCCACCACCACGGCGGGCGCGCCCAGGCGGCGCAGCATCGCGGGACGGCCGTCGTCCGTCCGCAGGTCGGTGACCAGGAAGCCGTCGACGAAGTGGTCGTTGAACAGCCGCTCGTAGGTGGCGGCCTCGGTCCGCTCGTCGGGTACGAAGCGGATGACGGTGGCGTGCTCCTCGCCGGAGAGCACCGACTCGATACCGGACAGGAACGAGGGGAAGAACGCGTCGAAGTCGAGGATCTCGGGGGAGCGGCGCACGATCAGGCCGATGGTGCCCAGCGACTTGCCGTTGAGCGCGCGGGCGGCGTAACTCGGGCTCCAGCCCAGTTCGACCGCCGCCTGGCGGATGCGCTCACGGGTGCTGGCGCTGGTGCCGGTACCGGTGTTCAACGCCCGGGACACGGCGCCCTTGCTCACGCCCGCCCTGCGGGCGACGTCGCTGATCGTGGGGCGCTTGCGACCCGTGTTCCCGGTTGCCATGGTGACGATGGTAGTCCGCCGGGCTCCGGGGCCCGTGCCGATAACGCCTGCTACCGCGGCCTCGGAGCGTTCCGGTGCCGGGGCGTGTTCCGCGGAGCGGTGCGGCCCCGCGACCGTGCCGAACGTCCCCGTCCGCCCGGCACGCGGCCTTCCTCGCACGCGGTCTCTCGGCACGCGGCCTTCCCCGTACGCGGCCTCCCGGCGTTCGGTCCCCCGGCAGGCGGCCTCCCGGGGGAGAGCACCTCCCGAAAGCCGCCGGAGGCCGTCCGTACTAGGGTGTGCCGGTATGGACTGGACCCAGCGGCTCGGCTCCGTCAAGCGGTGGACCCGTGCCGGGGTCCGCGCCCCCCACAAGCCACTCCTGCTGCTGTACGCGCTCGCGCACCACCAGCGGAACGGCAACGCGCCCATCGTCTACAGCGAGGCCGAGGCCCGGCTCGCGCGACTCCTGCGGGAGTTCGGCCCGGCGAAACCCACCAGCCCCGGCTATCCCTTCCACCACCTGGAGACCGACGGGTTCTGGCGGGTCACGACGGTGGACGGCGAGGGGTCCCCGGGCTCGGCGGTGACCCTGCTGCGGGAGAAGGAGGCGCGGGGCAGGCTGGACCCCGGCCTGGACGCGGCCCTGAGCGACGACCCAGGCCTGGCCGCCCGCATCGCCCGCCGCCTGCTCGACGACAACTTCGCCCCCTCGCTGCACGAGGGCATCATCGCCCTCACCGGACTCCGCGTGGGCCAGGGGCCGGTCCCCGCGCCGGGGGAGGGCGGCGTCCGCGATCCCCGGTTCCGGGAGACCGTGCTGACCGCCTACGAGCACCGGTGCGCGTTCTGCGGCTACGAGGGGCGGCTGGACGGCGTGTCGGTCGGGCTGGAGGCCGCCCACATCCGCTGGTGGTCGTACGACGGCCCCAACGACCTGGACAACGGCCTGTGCCTGTGCCCGACGCACCACCTGCTGTTCGACCGCGGCGTCCTCGGGCTCACCGGCGAACTCACCGTCGCGGTGTCCCCGCGCTTCGAGGCCCGGTCCCCCGCGGCCGAGACGGTCGTCCTCTCCCTCGCCGGACGCGACCTCGTCCGCCCGGCTCCGGGAAGCCCCGCCGTCGAACCCGCCCACGTCGCCTGGCACTCCAAGCAGGTCTTCCGCGTCGCCGCCTGAGGGCCGCCGCCCCGACCGGCGCGTTCGGACCCCCGCGGGCCCCCTCCCCGAGCGCCTCGGAACGGACTGGGACGTGACCCGCATCACGCGCGTGTCCGGATTGTGTTAACACCCGCGTCACGTTCGGTCGTATTGTTCGTGCAACGCCCACCTGCGGGTTCGCCCGGCCGGGGCTTCCGCGTCCCCCGCCACGGCGCCTGGAGAACACATGATCACGTACCCCGCGCGCTTTCGACTGTCGCTCACCGGCTCCCTGTTCATCGGCTACGTGCTCCTGCTGGCACTGGCCCTGGCCGCCGTGGGCGCGCTGTGGGCCGTCCACATGGACCGGGCCACCGACCGCCACTACGCCGAGCGGGTCCTGAGCCTGGCCCGGTCCGTGGCCGTCATGCCCGAGGTCGTCGCGGGCCTGAAGTCCGCCGACCCGGCGGCCGAACTCGCACCCCTGGCCGACCGGATCGACTCCGCCACCAGCACCGAGTTCGTGGTCATCGCCTCCCCGGAGGGGATCCGCTACTCGCACCCCGACGACGAACTCATCGGCCACATCGTGTCCACCCCGCCCGGACCCGCCGCGGAGGGACGGGAGTGGACCGGCGTGCAGGAGGGGACCCGGGGACGCACCGTGCGCGCCAAGGTCCCGGTGTTCTCCAACGGCGGCTCGGTCAACGGCGGCGACGCGCGCGGAGAGGTGGTCGGCTACGTCTCCCTGGGCATCCTCGCCTCCAGCGCCGCCACCGAGGCCAGGGCCGCGGTCCCCGCCATACTGGGCACGGTGGCCGTGGTGCTGGTCCTGGGCGTGGCCGGTGCGTGGGCCCTCTCCCGCCAGGTCCGCGCCAAGACCCACGGACTCGAACCCGCCGACATCACCTCCCTGCTGGAGAGCCGCGAGGCCCTGCTGTACGCGGTCCGCGAGGGCGTGCTCGCCGTGGACGGCTCGGGCCGCCTCGTCCTGGCCAACCCGCCCGTCCGGGAGATGCTCGGCCTGCCCGAGGACGCCGAGGGCCGGGGCTTGGACGAACTCGGCCTGTCCGAGCGCGTCCGCGACATCGTCTCCGGCGCCGACCCCGGCGACGACCGCCTCCTCCTGGCGGGGCACCGCATCCTGGTCGCCAACCGGATGCCGGTCCACGTGCGCGGCCAGGACGCGGGTGCGGTCGTCACCTTCCGCGACCGCACCGAACTGGACCGGCTCACCGGCGAGCTCGACGGCGCGCGCACGGTCACCCGCGGCCTGCGCGCCCAGACACACGAGTTCGCCAACCGGGTGCACACCATCGCCGGAATGCTCGAACTCGGCGCCCACGAGGAGGCCCGCGCCTACCTCGCCGACCTGTCCGCGACGCACAGCCGAACCAGCGCGGACATCTCCCGGCACGTCGGCGACTCCGCGCTGGCCGCGCTGACCATCGCCAAGTCCGCGCAGGCCTCCGAGCTGGGCGTGGACCTGCGGCTGTCCCCCCTCACCAGCGTCCCCGCCCTGGACAGGGAGGTGCGCGCCGACGCGCTGCTCGTCCTCGGCAACCTTGTCGACAACGCGCTCGACGCGGTGGCCTCGGCCCCGCACGGGTGGGTGGAGCTGATGGTGCGGCTGCACCGGGCCGAGGGCACCGACCTGCCGCACGACCTGCTGGAGATCCGGGTGACCGACTCCGGGCACGGGGTGGCCGACGACGTGGCGGAGGAGATCTTCCGGCTCGGGTTCACCACCAAGGCGTCCCGGGACGGCGGCACGCGCGGGCTGGGCCTGGCGCTGGTCAAGCAGGTCTGCGAGGGAAGAGGGGGAAGCGTGGAGATGGAGGCGCCCGACGCCGACGAGGGCGCGGTGTTCACCGCCTGCCTGCCCCTGACGGGGGCGCGGGCGCCGCGGGGGGCGGCCCGATGATCCGCGTGCTGGTCGTGGACGACGACGTGCGGGTGGCGCGCAATCACCAGGAGCTGGTGGAGTCGCTGCCGGGGTTCACCGTGGCGGGGGTCGCGCACACGGCCGCCTCCGCCCTCACCCAGATCCGGGGGCACCAGCCCGACCTGGTGCTGCTCGACCTGCACCTGCCCGACGCCTCGGGGATTTCGGTGATGCGCGCCCTGCGCGCCGCCGCCACCAGCGCCGCGCCCCAGCGGACGGACTTCCTGATGATCACCGCCGTGCGCGACATCGGCCAGGTGCGCTCGGCCATGCACGGCGGGGCGGTCCACTACCTGCTCAAGCCGTTCCCGCTCAGCGTGCTGCGCGACCAGCTGGAGCGCTACGCCGTGGCGCGCCGGAGGATGGACGCCGACGGGGAGGCCACCCAGCAGGAGGTGGACCGGCTGTTCGGGCTGCTGCGCCCGGCCGGGGGCCGGTCGCTGCCCAAGGGGCTGACCGCGGCCACCGTGGACCTGGTGGCGGGGGTGCTGCGGGACGCGGAGGGGGACGTGTCGGCCTCGGAGGTGGCCGAGCGCGCCGGGGTGTCGCGGGTGACCGCGCGCCGCTACCTGGAGCACCTGTGCGCGGTCGGCCGGGCCGAGCTGCGCATGCGCTACGGCTCGGCGGGCCGCCCCGAACACCTCTACCGCTGGACGCCCTGAGCCTCCTCGGATTCGCCGCCGATGTGCTTCCTCCACGGGCCGTCGGCCACCAGCCAGTGCGGCACGAGCCTGAGAGAGAAAGGAAAATCGGTCTCGAAGACGTCCTCGCCGTGGACCTGGACGACCTCCTGGTAGCAGCCGTCCTCCAGACGGAGTTCGACGAGCCCGACCTTGTCGGCGAGGGGGTTGATGATCCAGTAGGAGGGGATGCCGAACGCCGCGTATTCGTGGCGCTTGGTGTGGTTGTCCCGTAGGACGCTCTCCGGGGAGACGATCTCCACGGCGAGAACGGGGGGAACGTCGAAGTAGCCCTGCGACGGCAACTCGCAGTCGAAGACCGCCAGATCAGGAATGCGGTGATGAGTTCGTTCGGCGTTCAGGTCGATGCCAGGGCCCTCACCGATCTCCAGTTCGTCCGGAGCCACGTTACCGAGATGAAAACCCAGGCGGTAGGAAACGCGGGTGCGCGGGGGTTTGGGGGCTGGCGACACGTCAAGCCGCCCGTCGACCAGCTCGTACCGCCGTCCGTCGTCCGGCGTGTTCTCCAGGTCGTCCACGGTCAGGCGTCGTTCGGGTGCTTCCGGGTGCCTGGTAGTCATGACCAGCATCATGCCTCCTCGTCTTCATGAGGGCCAGTATTGTGACGCACGCTCGGTTACCGGGGGGTTTCACAGAGAAATCCTCGCAAGGGTGTCCGAGAACCGCCCTGACACCTGGCCCCTTACCCCCTGGAAGTGTCGGTGGCCCGTGTCACACTCGTCCCATGTTGGACCACCTCGGAATCCAGGTCAGTGACCCCGCGGCCAGCGCCGCCTTCTACGACGCGGTCCTCGCCCCGCTGGGCGCCCGCCGCATCCTCGACTACGGCGAGAACGTCGGCTACGGCATCTCCGACCCCGACTTCTGGATCGGACCCGCGTCCGCGCCCGGTGGGGCCCGCGAGTCGCACTTCGCCTTCACCGCGCCCGACCGGGCGGCGGTGGACGCCTTCTTCGCCGCGGCCGTCGCGGCGGGCGCGGAGGTGCTCCACGAGCCGAAGGTCTGGCCGGAGTACCACGAGCACTACTACGGCGCGTTCGTCCGCGACCCGGACGGCAACAACGTCGAGGCCGTCGCGCACGCGCCCGCCTGACCGGTCCGGCCTGGAGCACGCCACGCCATCGCGCGGGCGGCCGCGGACCGGTTCGCGCCGCCCGCCCGAGCACACCACCGGGGCCCGGGCGGCGGGAACGGCGGAGGCCTCCACGGGCCTCCGCCGTCCCGGCCGTCCCGAGGCTTCCTAGCGGGCACCGACGGCGCGCCTGCCCGTGGCCGCCTCCGCCGCCGCGACCGCGCTGTTGAGCGACACCTCGCCCAGGAGACCGGGCGCCGCCACCGCGTCACCCGCCAGGTAGACGCCGTCGCCCCGGTCCACGGCCGGGCGGTCCCGCCACGTGCGGCCCGGCAGGTCCAGCGCGCCCGTGCGCCCGCGCGCCACCTGGTCGCGCCGCCACGTCACCCGCTCCCGCCACCCCGGCAGGGACAGGTCCAGGAACCGCTCCAGCCGCTCGGCGACCCCCGCCCGGGACTCACCCGGCCGCACCGGCAGCTGCGCCTGGACCAGCTCCTCGCCCCCGGGGGCGAGCGTGCGGTCCACCAGCGAGTAGCGCTCCAGGAAGCCGCACTCGTCGGCGTCGAAGACGATGAAGGGGTCCCGGCCGCGCCGCAGCCCCAGGTCCACCATGAGGGCGTGCCCGCTCTCCCACTCCAGCGAGTCGTCGCCGAGCAGCGCGCGGGCCGAGGCCAGCGACGTCGCGACGATGGCCGGGGTACCCGGGAGCGCGTCCACCCGCTCGCCGGTCCCCACGCGCACCCCCATCTCCCGGGCCCGTCCGGCCAACCGCTCCACCAGCGAGGACCAGCCGCCGACCAGGTACTTCGGTGAGGGCCAGCCGGGATTGGCGACCCGCAGGAACCGCTCCCAGACGAACGCGGCCGACAACCGCGACGGGTCGGAGTCGAACAGCGCCACGCCCATCATGTTCGCGGCCACGCGCGCGGGCTCCGCACCGAGCGCCTCCCGCGCCCACGAACCGAAGTCCCGGTCGTGCGGAGCGCGCAGCCGCCGCCGCGCGGCGGCCCGGAGCAGGGCGACCGGCGGCGCTCCCACACGCCCCCGGTCGCGCACGCGCACCCGGGGCACGGCGCGCGCGGGGAAGGGCAGGTGGGGCGGGAGCAGGTCGCGCTCGGCCAGCCAGGCGAACAGCGGGCCGTCGCCGTACAGCACGTGCGGCCCCTCGTTGGCCGTGTACGGCGGTTCGGTGGAGCGCGCACGCCCGCCCAGGGTCCGGTGCGCCTCCAGCAGGGTGACGTTCGCGCCCCTCTCGGCGCTGGCGATGGCCGCGGTCAGTCCGGCGAGCCCACCGCCCACAACGGTGATGTCCATGCCCCTAGGACGGTTCGGGCGCCCGCAGACGTGACATCTTGTCGGGATTGACCACGAGGTACACGTGCCGCACACGGTCCTCGGTGATGTCCAGGGACAGCAGCGCGACCACCCTGTCCCCGACGGAGACGACCGCCGCCGGTCCGCCGTTGACCTCGGTGACCGCCGACCGCGGCTCCTGCGCGCCGTCCAGGCCCGCGGAGACGAGGAAGCGCTCCGCGTTGCGCGGCCGCGCCAGCACGGACAGGAACCGGCCGACCCTCGCCGCGCCCTCCAGGATCCGGTGGGGCGCCCTGGTCCGGCCGCCGCTGTCGCTGACCAGCGTGACGTCGTCGGCCAGCAGGCCGGTCAGCCCCTTCAGGTCGCCCTCCAGGCAGGCTCCCAGGAAGCGCTCGGTGATCCGCCGCCGCACGGCCCGGTCGGCCTCGAACCGGGGGCGCCTGTCGCGTACGTGCTCGCGCGCCCGCCGGGCGAGCTGGCGGGTGGCGGCCTCCTCCCGGCTGATCACCGCGCCGATCTCGGCGTAGGGCATCTGGAAGGCCTCGCGCAGCACGAAGACGGCGCGTTCCAGCGGACTGAGGGTCTCCAGGACCACCAGCAGCGCGAACTCCACCGAGTCCGCGAGTTCGGCGTGCTCGGCCCCGCCGGGGACGTCGCTGACCGGCTCGGGCAGCCAGTCGCCCACGTAGGACTCCCGCCGGGACCGGACGCTGCGCAACCGGTCGATGGCCAGCCGGGAGGTGACGGTGACCAGGTAGGCGCGCGGGTCCTCCACCGCGGCCGGATCGACGGAGGACCAGCGCAGCCAGGCCTCCTGGACGGCGTCCTCCGCGTCGGAGGCGCTGCCGAGGATGCGGTAGGCGACACCGGTCAGCAGGGAGCGGTGCTCTTCGAAGACATCGGTGGTCATGACAGGCAGACGTACCAGCTCCGGCCGTACGTGACATCCCCGGGCGCGCAACCGGTCCTCCCGGCCGGCGGACGGGGCGGCGGGGCCCGCGCGGGGAGATCCGCCGGCCCATCCTCCCCGAAGGGGGGAGGAGTGGCTGTAGCGTGGCGCGGTCAGAGCGCGGACGAGGAGGAGGCAGCCGCTGTGTACCGACTGCGCGGGTGGGAGCCGGGGGACGCCGACCGGGTGCTGGAGGCCTTCGCCGAGCCGGAGCTGGCCTGGCAGTCGCCCGAGGTCCCCGACACCCCGGAACTGGCCGCCGCGTGGATCGACCGTCAGCGCGTCCGGGCGGAGGAGGGCACGGCCTTCGGTTTCGCGGTCGTCGAGGACGGCGGGCCGGTGCTGGGACACGTCCAGGTCGACGTGACCAGCAGAGCCCACGACACCGGCTGGGTCTCCTACTGGACCCTGGCCGAGGCGCGGGGCCGGGGCGTGGCCACGGCCGCGACGCTGCTGGTGAGCGAGTACGCCTTCGCCGAGGCGGGCCTGTTCCGGCTGGAGCTGGGGCACCGGTTGAACAACCCGGCATCGTGCCTGGTGGCGCGCCGGTCGGGGTTCCGGCCGGAGGGGATCGAACGGCGCAAGCTGCGCTACGGCGCGGAGCGCTTCGACACGGGCGCGCACGCCCGGCTGGCCACCGACCCGGTGGAGGGCGTCGACCCGCGGCCCTGCGCGTCCTGAGCGCCCTGTCCGCCACAGGCACAGAACGCGGGGCGCGGCGTGCGCCGTGCCCCGCGTCCACCCCCACAGAAGGTCGTGCGCAAGAGGTTCGTCGTGTCGACGGCTTAGTCCTCGACGGAGATGCCGCTCGTGCTGGTGCCGGAGGCCACGTTGCAGTCGCCGCCCAGCTCGAAGCCGGTGAAGGCCAGCACGTTGGCGCAGATCGGCACGGTGACGTTCTGGATGTTGGCGTTGTTGTCGGCGGCGGCGGTGCCGGACATGGCGCCCAGGGCGAGGCCGGTGGCGAGGATGAGGCCGGAGACGGAGGCGAAGCGCTTCATGGTGTTGGTCCTTTTCGGTTCGTGGTGTGATCGTTGGTGCTGACGGGACCCGTGGATCCCGCTGTGACCGAGCCGGGTGCGAGGGCGGGCCGGTCCTAGTCGTTGACGGAGATGCCCTTCGTGGACTCCCAGTCGATGACGTTGCAGTCGCTGCCGCTGACGCCGGAGGCCGCGAGGACGTCCAGGCAGATCGGGATGGTCACGTTCTGCACGTCGGCGTTGTTGTCGGCGGCAGCGGTCCCGGTGAAGGCACCGAACGCGAGGCCGGTGGCGAGGACGAATCCGGAAACCTTGGCAATACGGGACATTCTTCTTACCTTTCGGAAGTTCAAAACAGGGTGGCTGCATCCGCCGGAATTAACTTAGCGTAGTCACGGACGTGCTTGGAGTACTTTCAGGGAAGAATCCAGAGTTTCCCTGGAGTTTCTTCGGCTTCGGGGTAGGCATGCCGGACATATCGTCGCTTCGTCGGGTGAAGGTTTTATCCAGCCGAAAGCAGGGTCATCGGCGATGACCGTCGAATACATCGGAACCCGGATTTGTCCGATATCAGGCGCACGAAAAAGGCCCGCACGGTCTGACCGTGCGGGCCCTTCGCTCGACCGCGGGGCTACCAGCCCTGCTGCTGCCCGTATCCCGGATACTGCTGCCCGTACCCGGGCTGCTGGCCGTAGCCCGGCTGCTGCCCGTACCCGGGGTACTGCTGCTGGTCGTATCCCGGGTACTGCTGCTGCCCGTATCCGGGCTGCTGGCCGTACCCCGCGTACGGGTCCTGCGGCTGCGCGCCCGTCGGCGGGTGCGGGTAGGCGTGCTGCTGGCCCGAGGGCTCCTGGTGGTGCTGCTGTTCGGCCTTGGCGGCGTCGTCCTTCTTGCTGTCGGGGTCCGGACGGAAGATGAACAGACGGGCGGGCTTGTCACCCTCGTCGCCCGGGGTGATCAGGTCCAGCCGCCACCCGGCCTCCTCGATCCCCTCCAGGATGCGCGTCAGCCCGGGGCGCAGCTTGCTGGAGGCCTCGTCGTAGGCGTTCACCTCCAGCTGGATGATGAACATCCGGCGCTTCTGCTGCGCGGCGACCTTGGCGTGCTCGACGACCGTGCTGTCCCTCACGACCTGCGTGACGCTCATGAATAACCGTACCCATCTGCTCTGCGTGGAGCTTGCCGTACTCGTCGGGCTGACACCCGGTCATCCGCGTCCACCGTGGCGGGGCTCCGCCGGGCTCCGCAACCATCATGCCCCCTGGAGGCACATCTGGCCACAGAGAGCCGCGGGCACCCCCTCAGGAGGGGGCGGCAGCGGCGCGGACGGCCTCGGCGACGGGTGTCTCCCCGTTCACCAGGTTGAGAACCCTGCCGACCGTTCCCGGTTCGTCCAGAAGGGCGACGATCACCGAGGCCACGTCGTCACGGGTCACCGCGTCGCGCTCGACCTCCCCTCCCAGCTCCACCCTGCCGGTGCCCGGGTCGTCGGTCAGCCGGCCCGGGCGCAGGATCGTCCAGTCCAGCTCCAGGTCGCGCTCGCGCAGGTCGGCGTCGGCGGCGCGCTTGGCCTCCACGTACGCCGCCCACGTCTCGTCGGTGCCCTCCGGCACGGGTTCGTCCACGCCGATGGCCGACACCTGGACCAGGCGGCGCGTGCCCGCCAGGGAGGCCGCGTCGGCGGTCAGCACGGCGGCCTTGTGGTCGACGGTCGCCTTGCGGGCGGCGCCGCTGCCCGGGCCCGCGCCCGCGGCGAACACGACGGCGTCCGCGTTCATGAGTTTCTCCGTCAGCTCGGTGACGGTGGCCTTCTCCAGGTCGATCACGACCGGTTCGGCACCGGCGTCGACGACGTCCTGGGTGTGGTCCGGGTTGCGGATGAGGGCGACGGGCTCGTCACCTCGGTCGGCCAGCTGCCTGGCCAGCCGCAGCGCGATCTTCCCGTGTCCTCCGGCGATGACGATACGCATGGGGGAGAGCGTATGCCCTCCTGGCGCGGTCGGCGGGGTGGTGCGCCTGTCCGCCGTGTCACACACGGCCGCCCGGCGCGTCCGGGCCCCCGCCAGCGGCGCGGGGCCCGTGCCGCACGGACCCCGACGGGCCCGGGCCCCGCACCCCGGCGGGGCCCGGACACGGCCCTACTCCACTCTCCAGGTGTCCCCGCTGGCCAGCAGGGCGGCCAGCTCGCCGGCGCCGCGCTCGGCGCGCGCGTCGGCCACCTGCTCGTTCACCAGCTCGTCGTAGGCCGGGCGGCGCACGTCCCGCAGCACCCCGATCGGCACGTGCTCGAACGCGGGCTGGTCCAGGCGCGACAGCGCGAACGCGTACCCCGGGTCCTCCCGGTGCGCGTCGTGCCGCAGCAGCCGGTCCTCTCCCACCGAGTCCACGTCCACGACCTCCAGGCCGCCGAACTCCCCGGCGACCACGCCCCGGTCCGGGCCCAGCCGCAGCGGCTCGCCGTGCTCCAGGCGCAGCAGCCGGACGTCCCGCGCCGCAGGGTCCTTCAGCGGCTCGAACGCGTCGTCGTTGAAGATCGGGCAGTTCTGGTAGATCTCCACGAACGACGCGCCGGGGTGGTCGGCCGCCGCCCGCAGCACCGACGTGAGGTGCTTGCGGTCGGAGTCGATCGTGCGGGCCACGAACGTGGCCTCCGCGCCCAGCGCCAGCGACAGCGGGTTGAACGGGTGGTCCAGCGACCCCACCGGCGAGGACTTGGTGATCTTGCCCGGCTCGGAGGTGGGGGAGTACTGGCCCTTGGTCAGCCCGTAGATCCGGTTGTTGAACAGCAGGATGTTGATGTTGACGTTGCGGCGCAGCGCGTGGACGAGGTGGTTGCCGCCGATGGACAGCCCGTCGCCGTCACCGGTCACCACCCACACCGACAGGTCCGGGCGGCTGGTGGCCAGCCCGGTCGCGATCGCCGGGGCGCGCCCGTGGATCGAGTGCATGCCGTACGTGCTCAGGTAGTACGGGAAGCGCGAGGAGCAGCCGATGCCCGACACCATCACGACGTTCTCGCGCGGTACGCCCAGCTCGGGCAGGAAGGACTGGAAGGCGGCCAGGATCGCGTAGTCGCCGCAGCCCGGGCACCAGCGCACCTCCTGGTCGGACTTGAAGTCCTTCATCTTGTACGCGGTGTCGGTCCTGGGCACCAGGCGCAGCCCGCCCAGGGCCTCCGGGACCCCGTGGACGTGGCCGTTCGCGCCGGGACCCGTCACGTTCTCAGTCACGGTCGATGACCTCCTGAAGCACGCCCGCGAGCTCCTCGGCCTTGAAGGGCAGGCCGCGGACCTTGTTGTAGCCGATGACGTCGACCAGGTACCTGCCGCGCAGCAGCAGGGACAGCTGGCCCAGGTTGATCTCGGGGACCACCACCCGCTCGTACCGGTGGAGGACCGTGCCGAGGTTGGCAGGGAACGGGTTGAGGTGGCGCAGGTGCGCCTGCGCCACCCGGCCGCCCGCGCGGCGCACGCGGCGCACCGCCGCGGTGATCGACCCGTACGTGCCGCCCCAGCCGAGGACCAGCACGTCCGCCTCCCCGCCGGGGTCGTCCACCGCCAACTCGGGGACGTCGCGGGCGATCGCGTCGATCTTGGCCTGGCGCGTGCGGACCATCAGGTCGTGGTTGGCGGGCGTGTACGAGATGTCGCCGCTCTGCGCGTGCTTCTCGATACCGCCGATCCGGTGCTCCAGCCCCGCCGTGCCCGGCACCGCCCACGGGCGGGCCAGCGTCTCCTCGTCGCGCAGGTAGGGCAGGAAGGTCCCGTCCGGTCCGTTGGGCCCGGTCGCGAAGGCCGGGTCGATCCGCGGCAGCTCCGAGACCTCCGGCAACCGCCACGGCTCCGAACCGTTGGCCAGGTACCCGTCGGAGAGCACCACCACCGGCGTGCGGTAGCGCACCGCGATCCGCACGGCCTCCAGCGCGGCGTCGAAGCAGTCCGCGGGGGAGGCGGGCGCCACCACGGGCACCGGCGACTCGCCGTTGCGCCCGTACAGGGCCATGAGCAGGTCGGTCTGCTCGGTCTTGGTGGGCATGCCGGTGCTCGGACCGGCCCGCTGCACGTCCACGATGACCAGCGGCAGCTCGGTCATCACCGCCAGCCCCACCGTCTCCTGCTTGAGCACCATGCCCGGACCCGAGGTGGTGGTCACGCCCAGGGAGCCGCCGAAGGCCGCGCCCAGGGCGGCGCCCACACCGGAGATCTCGTCCTCGGCCTGGAACGTGCGCACACCGAACCGCTTGTGCCGGGACAGCTCGTGCAGGATGTCCGACGCCGGGGTGATCGGGTACGAGCCCAGGAACAGGGGCAGCCCCGACCGCTCGGAACCGGCGATCAGCCCGTAGGCGGTGGCCAGGTTGCCGGTGATGTTGCGGTAGGTCCCCGCCGGGAGCCGCGCGGGCTTGATCTCGTAGGAGACCGCGAAGTCCTCGGTGGTCTCGCCGAAGTTCCACCCCGCCTGGAACGCGGTCAGGTTCGCGGCCAGGATGTCCGGCTTGGCGGCGAACTTCGACTTCAGGAACGAGGTCGTCCCCTCCGTCGGCCGGTTGTACATCCACGACAGCAGGCCCAGGGCGAACATGTTCTTGGCCCGCTGCGCGTCCTTCTTGGAGATGTCGGCGCCGGAGAGCGCCTCCACCGTCATGGACGTCAGCGGCACCGCGCTCACCTTGAACGCGTCCAGCGTCCCGTCCGTCAGCGGGTCGGCCGTGTACCCGACCTTGGCCAGGCTGCGCTTGGTGAACTCGTCGGTGTTGACGATCACGGTGGCGCCCCGGGGCAGGTCGCCCAGGTTGGCCTTGAGGGCCGCGGGGTTCATCGCCACCAGCACGTCCGGGGCGTCCCCCGGGGTCATGATGTCGTGGTCGGCGAAGTGCAGCTGGAAGCTGGACACCCCGGGCAGGGTTCCGGCGGGAGCGCGGATCTCCGCGGGGAAGTTCGGCAGGGTGGACAGGTCGTTGCCGAACGACGCCGTCTCCTGCGTGAAGCGGTCACCGGTCAGCTGCATGCCGTCGCCGGAGTCCCCGGCGAAGCGGATGATGACGCGGTCGAGCTGTTCGATCTGTTTGGCCACTGAGATCGACGACCTCCTTGGTGAGCCGCCGGTCGTGACGGGCGGCGGCGCTCGGGTGTCGCCCCCGACCGGACCGCACCGTCGCGGGCCGGGTGCCTGGTTCGGGGACGTGGGGACAGCGTTCGCGGCCCTCGCGAGCGCCGGGTGCGCCAACCCGGTCTCGCGCGGTGCGGCCGCGCCGCGACGGCCGGGTCGTGAAGGGGCCAGCCTTCAACGACACGGCCGCCCGCGCACCGGACCGAGGGGCTGGAGTCCCGACGGCCTGGTACGCGCAGTGATGAGGGCCACGTTCGCACTATAAGTCGTCGGGTGTGCCGGGACCGCGCGCGGGTGGCCATTCTCACACGGAGGGGATCCGGAGGGGTGTGGCTGTGGACGAAGGTGCGGGTGGTGCGAGGGAGGCGGCAGATGAGAGGGAGATCAGTGATGCCTCGGACGTTGGTCCCGTAATGGGAACGCGGAGCGGCGACCCGCACGTTTGCCACCATGTACGCATTCATCGTCGGCTGAGCGAGGAGGTGGTGGCGTGTACGTCAGCGTGGCCCGCGCGGCCGGTCTGTTCGTCGGCGCCGCTGTGCTCGTCGTCCTGGTCGGCTGGCTGTGCGGAGCGGAGAAGGGCGCCCAGTTCTCCGTGGCCCTGGTGCTGTGCGCCGGGGTCCTGGTCTACCTCTTCGGGGAGTCCCTGGCGCTGCGCGCGATGCGCGCGCGGCCGGTGAGCGAGATCGAGCGCCCCGAGCTGTACCGGATCGTCCGCGAGCTGGCCACGGCCGCCCGGCAGCCGATGCCCCGGCTCTACCTGTCGCCGGTGCGCTCGCCCAACGCCTTCGCCACCGGCAGCAGCCCGCGCCGCGCCTCCCTGTGCTGCACCACGGGGCTGCTGCGGACACTGGACGAGCGCGAGCTGCGCGGCGTGATCGCCCACGAGCTGGCGCACATCCGGGCCAACGACACGCTGATCAGCTCGGTGGCCACCACCCTGACCGCCGTGATCACGGCGACGACCGCCATCGCCCTCCTCGTCCCGCTGGGGGACTCCGAGGAGAGCGACATGCCCACCCTGCTGGGCGGCCTGATGACGGTCCTGCTGGCGCCGCTCGCGGCCATGGTCGTCTACTGCGGAGTGGGGAGACAGCGTGAGTTCCGGGCCGACGAGCAGGCCGCGCGGCTGACCGGCGACCCGCTGGCGCTGGCCGACGCCCTGCGCAAGCTGGAGGTGGGCGCGCTCCGGTACCCGCTGCCCCGGGAGCGAAGCCTGCTGGCCTCGGCGCACCTGATGACCACCAACCCGTTCCCGAGCGGCGTGGGCCGCCTGTTCGCCGCGCACCCGCCGACGGCGGAGCGCGTCCGGCGTCTGCGGGAGCTGCGGCGCAGCTGGGACCTGGGCCACTGAGGCGGTGCCGGCGGGACGGCGACGGCCGCCCTCCCCCTCGGGGACGGGCGGCCGTCGTGTTCCTCGCCGTCGGCTACGCCTGCCGGTCCGCCACCGCTAGCGGTAGTTGACGAACTGGAGCGCCAGGTCGAAGTCCTTCTCCTTGATGAGGTTCTGGACGTTCTGGAGGTCGTCCTTCTTCTTCGAGCTGACGCGCAGCTCGTCGCCCTGGATCTGGGCCTTGACGCCCTTGGGGCCCTCGTCGCGGATCAGCTTGGAGATCTTCTTGGCGTCCTCGGAGGTGATGCCCTCCTTGAGGCCGACGGGAAGGCGGTACTCCTTGCCCGAGAGCCGGGGCTCGTCGGCGGGGTCCAGGATCTTCAGGGAGAGCTTGCGCTTGACCAGCTTCTCCTTGAAGACGTCCAGGGCGGCGTTGACCCGCTCCTCGGAGTTGCCCCTGACCTCGATCCCGTCCTCGCCCTGCCAGGCGATGGTGGTCCCGGTGCCCTTGAAGTCGAACCGCTGGGCCAGCTCCTTGGCGGTCTGGTTCAGCGCGTTGTCGACCTCCTGACGGTCGAGTTTGGACACGACGTCGAAACTGGATTCGGCGGCCACGTTCGCTCACACCCCGCTAGGTCTTCATGGGTCGCGGGCGCCCGTGGACGCCCGCGTGGGTTACTCGTCGGTCCGCGCCGGATCCCGCGCGGACGGTCCTCAGAGCTTAGCCGCGCGCTGGTCGGGCGCCCGACGCGCCCGGTCGGGGCGCGCCCGAACAACCGATTTCAGGTTCGGGCGGATCATCCGCTATTCTCGGTGATGCGCCGCGACGAACACGTCGCCGCAGCCCAGGCAGGTTGCCCGAGCGGCCAATGGGAGCGGACTGTAAATCCGTCGGCTTAGCCTTCCAAGGTTCGAATCCTTGACCTGCCACACTGGGGAAACGCCCCGGTGACCAGCACGAACACTGGTCACCGGGGCGTTTCGCGTTCCCGGTCGTCCACGGCTGTCTCCGGGACAGTCCCGGAACGCTCTCAGCCCGCCCTCCCGGGCGTTCGCGCGATCCGCGCCCGCCTCGGGCCGCCCAGGCTCGCCCCGGGCCGTCCGCGCCCGCCTCGGGCCGTCCGCGCCCGTCCCGGGCCTGTCGCGACCGCCTGGGGTCCCCGCGCGGCGGCCCCGGCGCACCTCCGCCCCGGCACGGGTGTGTCGCCCCACAGTGGGGGAGACGCAGGTCACATTCCCCCACTCCTCCGGTGGGTCGGAGGGCGTTCCGGACCCAGCGCGGCGCCGCTTTCCGGATTCGGCCGGTCGCGGATTCATCGCGGTCGGGACACGGGCGGATAACGCGGATGTCCGCGCTTCCTTCGGGGGCGTCGAGGGCGGGCCTCGTGCTCGGATGAGGGTTGACCTGCGGTTTCGTCGTTGTCCTCGGAGGGCTGGCACGCGGAACCCGTCCCAGCTGCGCGGATAGCGGATGGTGTGTCCGCTTCGCCGGTCTGGATCCGTCTTGGTCCGGCGTCGGCCCTTTGGGTGGGTCGAGCGGAAAGAAAGCCAATGTGGCCATTCGCGGTCAGTACGAAAAGAATGGTCGAGACAATCTGGACAAAATGCTTCGCGAGTTTCGGCGTTGACAAAAACTGGGGGCCGGATGATGATTGCCCCAGTCCACCGCGACACAGGTGCAACAAGCGCCTGAGTCTTTTTCTGTCAATACCTCGTAACCGATTCTCGGGGGAAGTCATGTTCAAGAAGATGGCCGTTGCTGGCCTGGTCGCCGGTGCCGCGATGGGCGCGCTCCTCATGGGAGCCCCGGCTCACGCCGGTGGTTCGCACGGTGGTGACCAGCAGTTCAACCAGAACCTCCAGCTGGTTCCGATCCAGTCCTGCAACCTGCAGGCCAGCGTCGGCCTGGTCGCCGTGACCGTGCCGGTCCTGTCGCCGCAGACCACGGGCGACTGCACCAACGGCCCCGTCGGCACCAACATCAGCTAGTTCCGGCAATCCGTCCGCAAGAAACGCTATCTCAAACTTTCTCGAAGGGTAATTCAATGCTGCGTAAGCTCGGAGTTGCCGGCCTCGTCGCTGGTGCCGCTTTCGGTGTCGTCCTCGCCGGTTCCCCGGCCTCCGCCAGCGGTTCGCACGGCGGCGACCAGCAGTACAACCAGAACCTGCAGGCCATCCCGGTCCAGCTGTGCAACACGGACGCCACCGTCGGCCTGGTCGCGGTCACCATCCCGATCCTGTCGCCCGACACCACCGGCGACTGCACCAACGGCCCCGTCAGCACCAACATCGACTAGGAGACCCGGCATGCTGCGCAAGCTCACCACCGCCACCGCCATCGCCGGTGTCGCCCTGGGCGCCATCCTGGCCGCCACGCCCGCCTCCGCGGGTGCGGCGCACGGTTCGCACGGCGGCGACCAGCAGTACAACCAGAACCTCCAGCTGGTTCCGGTTCAGCTCTGCAACACGGACCTGACCGTGGGCATCATCGCCGGTGTCACCGCGCCGATCCTGTCGCCGGACACCACGGGCGACTGCACCAACGGCCCGGTCAGCACCAACATCGACTAGGAGACCCGGCATGCTGCGCAAGTTCACGGCGGCCACCGCCATCGCCGGTGTCGCCCTGGGCGCAATGCTCGCCGCCTCACCCGTGTTCGCCAGCTCGCACGGCGGCGGCCAGCAGTTCAACCAGAACCTCCAGTTGGTTCCGGTCCAGATCTGCAACGCCCAGCTGTCCGTCGGCCTGGCTGGCGTGACCGTGCCCATCCTGTCGCCACAGACGACGGGTGACTGCATCAACGGTCCCGCCACCACCAACGTCCAGCACGACGGCTCCGAGGACCACGACAGTGGCGCCCCGGAGGGTCACAAGGACGAGGGTGGAGACGGGGGCGACGGGTACTAGCCACCTCCGGGTGGCGGGGTCCCCGATCCCGCAGTGACGGAAGACGCGAGTGGTTCGTCGAGGCCCTCCGGCAGCCTGCCGGAGGGCCTTGTCGCAGGTAGGACATCCGAGGGAACCGACGTGGGGGGAGACGTCAGATGAGGCGCACGGTCCTGACGGGAGCGGTACTGCTGTTGGCCGCCACCGGCTGCGGCGAGCAGTTGAGCGTGCCCGACCCGCCCGAGGCCACGACTGCTCCGGAGACGGAGCAGAGCCCGCGGGGGGAGACCGCCGGGCCGCAGGAGCAGGCCAGCCCGCGGGAGACGCAGCCCACTCCGGAGGAGGACGCCGACCAGAGCAGCGGGGCCTTCGTCCTCAACCGGTACGGGAACGAGAACGGGTTCGACGACCAGACCCCCACCGAGTACGTGGCCACGGAGTTCACCACCTTCACCGACATGGAGTGGGGCACGTGGGCGGACGAGGTCGCGCGCGGCGAGGGAGGGGTCAAGGGGACCTGGTGCATGCAGGAGGGGTGCCAGGACGACCCCTACGAGGTCGAGGTCGAGCTGGGCGACCCGGTGGACGTCGACGGCACCATGTACTTCTCCACCTACACGATCACCGACCACGGCGAGGAGATGTCCGAGGAGATGATCGGGACGCTGGAGGAGGTCGACGGCGGAACCCTGGCGCTGCCGGAGCCCGAGTGATCCGGACCGGCTGCCGGGGGCACGCCGCCGCGTTCAGCGGAGGTGAGCTTCGCCTCCCTCCGCAGAATCATGCCAAAGTTCCTCAAAAGTACATAACTCCTGATCAAAACGGGTGACGCGGCCCTCTTCCCGGGACCGGAGGGGGCCGAAACGGGCGTGGCGCGCCCGTGAGGTCTCTAGTCTGCTGAGTTGTGGGACTCAACCAGTGGACGGACAACCACGCGGACGACGGACGCGGCGCCGACGGGCGGCCGACGCCACGGCACGGCCGCGCCTCACTGCTGCGCCTGGCCGCCTGGTTCGAGGAGTCCGACCCGGACCGCGCCGACGCCCTCGCCGCCGCCTCGTACGCCCTCCACCCGGCGCTGCACCTGGAGGGGAGGGTGGACGAGGGTGTCGCCGCGACCACCAGCTGGTGGCAGGCCGACGCCGACCGCAGCACCGTCACCGAGCACCCGGGCGCCCGACCGCCCGAGCCGGTGAGCGACCACCGCGCCCAGCAGGCGCGCCTGCGCGACGCCGCCGAGTCCTCCGCCCACTGGCGCCGTGCCGGTGCCGCGCAGATCCGCTCCCTGCTGACCGAGCCCACGGGCCGCCGCGCCCGCCTGGACCTGTCCGGCGCCGGGATGGAGGTCCTGATGGAGCTCCTCACCGCGGCCCTGGGATCCGGCGACGCCAGCAGGCGCCCCACCTCCGCCGGGGACCTGGAGTTCGCGCTGCGCCTGCACGTCATCGCCGCGCCGGGCGCCGACGTCACCATCCGGGGCGAGGGCGGGGAGCTGACCCTGGAGGGGCTGCGCCTGCTGGTGACCCCCTACGAGCAGCACAGCCCCGGTGACCTCGACCCGCTCCCGGAGGCGCCGGAGGAGGACGGGGCGGACCCCCTCGCGGCCGGTGCCCCGGAGGGGGAGGGCGCGGCCCCGGAGGGGGAGGAGGCCTCCGCCGCTTCCCGGATCCACGCGGATCCGCTCGCCCCCGGGACTGACGAGGACCTCTCCGAGGCGGCCGAAGAGCCGTCCGAGGACCCGCTGGCCCCCGCCGCCTCCGTAAGCCCGGACGCCCCCGCTGACCCCGAGGCATCGGTGGTTGCCTCCGTTCCGACGGCCCCCGCTGACTCCGAGGCTCCGGCAGGCCCGTCCGTGCTCGACGGCCCTGGAGCCTCCTTCGACCCGCGGGTCCCCGTCACACCTGAGAGTGCGCAGACCTCAGGCGATCCGCTGGCCCCCGCCGATTCTCCGTACTCTGCCGCCTCGGACCGTTCGACGGGCCCGCAAGCCCCTGCTGGCACCGAGGCCCCGACGGCTTCCTCCGCCCCGACAGACACGAAGAACCCCGAGACCCCGGCGGCCCCTTTCGACCCTCGGCTCCCGACCACCTCAGGACGCTCGGCCAGCACGGGCACCCCGACCGCGCCGTCCGCCCCCCGCAACCCCTTCGCCCCGGCCGCCTCCGAGGACCCGAAGACCCCACCGTCCCCGGCCCTACCCCGTACCCCCCGGTCCCCGGCCGCGTCGTCGGAACCCCTCTTCCCCCAGCCCCCGTCGGTCCCGCCGTACTCCGCGCACTCCGACGCCCCGCCCGCCCCGGAGATCCCCGGGACGCCCACCGCCCCCTCCTACGCGGACATCCTGGGGATTCCGGTCCCCTACACGACCCCGGAACCCTCCCCGGCCCCCGACGCGGCACCCCGCCCCGAGGACACCGAACCCACCGGTAACCTCCCTGGACCGGACCCGCGAGCCCCCGGTCCGGACGACCTGTCCGCGAACCCGCCCGAGAAGCCATCGTGGGAGTGATGGAGACGGACACCTACAGCGAGGACGCCGCGCTCATCGGCGAACGCCAGGCCGCGGCCCGCGCCCTCCTGGCCCATCCCCTGCTCACCGAGCGCACCCACCCCGCCGAGTTCGCCCTCGTGCGCTCCCACACCGAGTGGCTCGTCCAGCGGTTCCAACGCGTGCTCGACTACCGCCTGACCGTCGCCGAGGACCACGCCCGGCTGGTCAAACGCGGTCTCGTCACCGAGGTCGCTCGCCCCCTCGCCCGCGGGACCGGCGCCCCCTTCACCCCGCGCACGCACACCTACCTGGCGCTGTCCCTGGCCGTCCTGGTCGAGGAGCAGGGACCCACCACCGTCCGCGGCCTGGCCGCGCGGGTCCGCTCCGCCGCGCACGAGGCCGGGGTCGACGCCGACCCCGAGCGCGGCCTCGCCGAGCGCCGCGCCTTCTGCGCCGCCCTGCTCCACCTGGTCTCGCTCGGCGCCCTCACCGAGGACTTCGGCACCATCGCCGACCACCGTGAGGACCCCTCCGCCGACGCGGAGCTGATCCCGCACACGCAGGTCCTGCGCTCGGTCGCCGTCCACCTGCCCCGCGCCTCCGACGACCCCGACTCCTTCCTCGCCGCCGCACGCGACACCGACCCCGACGGCGACCACCAGGGCGAGACGGCCCTGCGCAGGCTCCTCGCCGAGACCGCCGTCGTCTACCGCGAGGAGCTCCCCGACCGCCAGCGCGACCGCCTCGCCGCGCACCAGTGGCGGGCCGCCGCGGCGCTCGGCAACCTCCTGGGCTGCGACACCGAGGTCCGCGCCGAGGGCGTCGCCCTCGTGATGCCCGACGAGGCGGGCGCCCGCCCCGCCTTCCCCTCCGACGACCCCGTCGGACAGGTCGCCCTGGCCCTGGTCCGCCACCTCTCCGGCCGCCTGCACCCCGGCCGCCCCGCCACCTCCGCCCCGGTCCCGGAGGAGGAGATGAACACCGCGCTGGAGGCCCTCTGCGGCGCGGACGCGCCCGCGCGGGCCGAGTGGGCCCGTACGGCGGGACCCGAGATCCCCGACCCCGGACGGCTCCGCGAGCGGGTCCTGGTCCTGCTGACCGACCTCGGACTGCTGCGGGGCGCCCCCGGACGGTGGCGGCTCACCGCCGCGGCCGCCCGCTACGGGGCCGAAACGGACATCCGCGTCCCCCCGATCCAGGACAATGACGAAGACAGCCGGACACATCCCGACCCGGTGCGTGCCCCCGGCGAAGACGAGGGTGAACCCGACGCCCCCGACGCTCCCGCCGACCCCCGCGGCGATCTGAGCCGGGTGGCGTCCGTGCTGCAAGCGGTGGCGAACGAGAAGGTGAGCGCGACCAGTGGTGACTCAGGAGACCAGCCAGGCCCCGGAAGCGGCGGCGGCGACGGGTCCGGCTGATTCCGCCGGTACCGGCGCCTCCGGCGGCGTCCCCCGCTACCGGCTCGAACGCGCGGGCATCCGCAACGTCTGGCAGTACGACGACCACGTCCTGGACTTCGCCGAGGGACGGCTGCTGCTGCGCGGCCGCAACGGCGCGGGCAAGTCCAAGGCGCTGGAGATGCTGCTCCCGTTCCTGCTCGACGGCGACGTGCGCCGCCTGGACACCACGGGCACCAACCGCACCAGCCTGCGCTGGCTCATGGCCGAGGACACGCGGCCCGGCCGCCTCCACGGAGCGGAGGAGGACGGTCCCGACCTGCTCGGCGGCCCCGGCGCGGAGGACGAACCCGCGGACGCCCCGCACGGCGCCGACGCCTCCGGCGACCCCGCGGAGGAGGAGTCCGGCCCCGCCACCCGGCTCGGCTACCTGTGGGTGGAGTTCACCACCGAGCGCGGCGACCGCGGACTCGACGCCGCCGCCCGCTCCGGCACCGACCGGGGGGCCTCCGCGCTGCTCGCCGGTACCGGCGCGAGCAGCGCCTCCGCCCTCCTCGCCGCCAGCGCGGCGGCCAGCGCCGCCGCCGAGTCCGACGCGCCGGAACCCGAGCCCCGCGACCCCGACGCCCCGCCCAGCCACCTGACCCTGGGCGCCGCCGTCATGGCGGTCGGCGACTCCGACCCCCGGTGCGTGTTCTTCGTCACCGACCGCCGGGTCGGCCACGACCTCGAACTCGTCACCGACGGCCGCCCCAAGCCCGTCGACCGCCTCCGCTCGGAGATCGGCGCCGACAACTGCTTCACCAGCCCCGTCCCCTACCGGGCCCGAGTGATGCACGACCTGTTCGGCATCGACGACTCCGTCCGCTACCGCAACCTCATCCACCTGCTCTACCGGCTGCGCCGCCCCACCATCGGCGACCGCCTGGAGGCCGGGGAACTCGTCGGCGTCCTGTCCGAGGCGCTGCCGCCCATGGACGAGACCGTCCTGGACGAGGTCGCCCGCAACATCGCCGACCTGGAGCGGGCCCGCTCCGACAAGGACGCCCTCACCGAGGCCGGGGCGGGCGTCACCGCGTTCCTGGAGGACTACCGGGGCTACCTCGTCCACACCCTGCGTGCCCGGGCCGCCGAGGTGCGCGAGCAGATCGACGCCGCCGCGGACCGCACCGAGGAGACCGAGCGGCTGCGCGCCGAACTCGACGACCTCATCACGGCGGAGAGCCAGGTCTCCGAGGAACGCGACCAGGCCCGCCGCACCCGCGACACCGCCCGGTCCGACGACATGACCCTCGCCGCCGCCCAGGGCGGCGCCGCCACGGCCACGGACGGAGAGCGCCGCGCCTACGACGCCGCCGTGGGCGCCTACATCCGCGCGGCCGAGGCCGCCTGGGTGGCCGCCGAGCACGCCGAACGGGTCGAACGCCACACCGTCGAGCGCATCGGCGAGGACACCGCCACGATCGAGCGAGCGCTCGACGTCCTGCGCCAGACCCACGCCGAGGCCGCGCGCGCCGCCTCCGCGGCGGGCATCGACCCCGGCGTCCTCGGCACCGTCCCCGACCCGGTCGCCACCGTCCACGCCCCCCGCGAGAGCACCACCCGGGTCGACCTGCGGGGACTGGAACAGGCCGTCGAGCGCGAACCCGTCGAGGGCGTGGACCTGGACGCCCTGCGCGAACGCCTGGGCCGCCTCCACGACCGCCTCACCGGAGCCGCCGACCGCGCCGCCGACCGCGCCGACCTGGCCGCCCGACTGACCGGGCTCACCGCCGCAGAGGCCGCCGCCGACCGCCGCCTCGTCGCGCTGACCAGCGAGGCCGAGTCCGCCGACGCCGTGCTCGAACGCGCCCACCAGCGCGAGCAGGACGCCATCGCCCTCGTACGGCGCCAGAGCGCCGCCTACGCCGAGGGAGTCCGCGCCTGGTCCGCCCGGCTGCGCGACTCCAGCCACGCGCACGCCCTGGGCGGGGCCATCCACGAGCTGGAGGGCAGCGTCGAACTGCCCATCGACGACGCCCTGCGCGTCCTGGACCCCGCGGTCCCCGGCAGGGTGGCCCGCCTGGCGCACGCCGCCGTGGACCCCCTCCTGGAGGAACTGCGCGCACGACGGGACGTGGCCGTCGGGGAGGAGGGCCAGCTCTCCGGCGAACTCGCGGAACTGGCGGACCGGCGCACCAAGAACGCCGAGCACGCCCCCGAGCGCCCCGGATGGGCCACCTACCCGCGCCCCGAGGGGGACGGCGTCCCGCTCTACCTGGCCGTCGACTTCGCGGACGGGCTCAGCACGCGCGAACAGGCCGGTCTGGAGGCCGCCCTGGAGGCCAGCGGACTGCTGGCGGGCTGGGTCCGCGCCGACGGCGCCCTGCACGACCCGACCACGCGCGACCTCATGGTCTCCCCGGTGCCGGTCCCCGCGCTGTCGCGCCCCGTCCGAGGCCGGACGCTGCTCGACGTGCTCGTCCCGGCCGCCGGCCCCGCCACCGGCCGCGGCGTCGCCCCCGACACCCTGCGCGCCCTGCTCTCCTCCATCGCCCTGGACTCCGAGGCGGAGCGGGTCCGCGACCCCGAGGACGCCGAGGCCGAGCCCCGCCACCGCAAGGACAGCCCCGGAGCCGTCGCCCTCTCCAGCGCCATGTCCCTGTCCGGCGGCTGGCGCCTGGGCGTGGCCTCCGGCGCCCACTACAAGAGCGAACCCGAGTACATCGGCGAGGCCGCCCGCAAACGGGCCCGCGACCGCACCACCGCCAACACCGACAGGCGCATGGCGATCGCCGAGGCCCTGCTCGCCGAGGCGGGCGAGCGCCGTTGGGCCGTCGAGCACTCCTACGCCGAACTCCTGGAGGTCTCCCGGGACCTGCCCGACGCCGCCCCCCTGATCCGAGCCTGGGCCGTCCTGGAGACCGCCCGGGACGACGTGGCCGCCGCGCGCCGCGCCCACGACGTGGCCCGCGACGCGGCCGAGGACTGCCGGGCCGAACTGCTCGGCATCCGCGAGGGGCTGCGCCGCGCCTCCGTGGTGGAGGGCACCGGGGAGGGCGGACCCGCGGAGGGGGAGAAGGACCTGCCCACCGCGCGCGCCGACCTGGACAGCGCCCTGCGCGCCCTGGACCACCTGCGCGTACTCATCGCCTCCGCGCTGCGCGACCTGGACGTCCTGGCCTGGGAGCTCGCCGACCACGAGCACCACGTCGCCGCCTGGCGGGCCGTCCGGGCCGACCGGGTGCTGGCCGAGGACGCCCGCGCCGCGGCGATCGACGACATGATCACCGTCCGCCGCCAGATCGAGCTCGGCGACCGGGCGCGGGGCGTGGCCGAAGAACAGCTCGACGCCGCCCGCGAGCAGGTCGGGGCCAGGGCCGAGGAGGCCGCCCAGCGGCTGCCCGAACTCGAACGCGACGCCCAGCGCGCCCGGGACGAACGGGTCAGCGCCGAGGCGCGCCTGGCCGCGGCCACGCGCGAGCGCGCCGAGCAGGTGAGCCGCGCGCTCGCGGCCGGGGACGGCCTGGTCTCCTCGCTCACCTGGACCGACGAGTCCGGAGCCGAGGCCCCCGACGCCGTGCTGCTGCGCGCCGCGGGACTGGGCGCGTGCGCCGAGGGCGACGCGCCCCTGGCCGCCTACCTGGCCGCACGCGCCGAGACCGCGCCCCCCGGGCCCGACGCCCGCCTCGCCCTGCTGGAGGCCTTCGTCATCGGGATGGAGGAGGGCCTGGCCGCCCCGGAGGGCGACGACGCGGCGGACGTACCCCGGGTCGACGACAGCACGGTCCTGGCCAGCCGCGAGGACCTGGACCGGGTGCTCGCCTCGGCGGGCTGGACGCAGGTCCGCACCGAGATGAGCGAACCCCGGGGCGTCAAGCGCCTCACGGTCCACGACGAGGACGGCGCGCACGACGTCACCGCCTACGCCGAACGGATCGCCGCCGCGGTCGCCGGGGCCGAGGAGAGCGTCGCGATCGCGGAGGAGGAGGCCTTCGAGCGGCACCTGCTCGGGGAGCTGGCCGGCCACCTGGCGCGTCAGGTCGAGGAGGCCAGGGCCCTCATCGCCACCATGAACGACGTCCTCAAGGACGTCACCACCTCGGCCGGTCTGGGCGTGCGCCTGGACTGGCGGCTCGCCCCCGACGCGGGCGCGGACATCGAGGCGGTCGTGCCGCTCCTGGCCACCCCGGCCCATGAGCGGACCCGCGTGCAGACGACCCGGCTGCGCGACGCGCTCCGGCGCTGCATCGAGGCCATCCGCCGCCTGGACCCCACCGCCACGGGGGGCGCGCAGCTGCGCGCGGCCCTGGACTACCGGTCCTGGTTCACCTTCACCGTGTACGTGACCGACGGCGCGGGCGACGAACGGCGCCTGGGGCACCGCACGGCGCTCAGCCAGGGCGAGCAGCGCGTGGTGGCCTACCTGGTGCTGTTCGCGGCCGCCGCCGCGCACTTCGACGCCCTGGCGGCCCGGGCGCCGTGGGCGCCGAGGCTGATCCTGCTCGACGACGCCTTCGCCAAGGTCGACGAGCCCACGCACGGACGCCTGCTGGGCCTGCTGGTCGAACTGGACCTGGACTTCGTCCTGACCTCGGAACGGGTGTGGGGCTGCTTCGCCAGCGTCCCCAGCCTCAACATCTACGAGTGCCTGCGGGACCCGAACGTGCCCGGGATCGCCACCCTGCACTTCACGTGGGACGGGAGCAGGAGGCGCCTGGTGGGGGTGTGAGGGGGGCCGCGTCGGGGGAGGAGGCCAGTCGGCCCCTCCCGCGACGGAGACCGGCGTTCGGCGAGTGCTTCCTCCCGTCCTGTCCTAGTCTGCTTGTGCGGAGACGACACGTGAACGGGGTGACGAAGTGACTCGGGTACCCGAGACGTTCGAGGGTGGGACGGCGCTCCTGGACGCTCTGGCGCGCTCCGGGCTGCCCCGGGAGGTCAGCTCCTGGGTCAGCGCGGCCCTGTGGGGCGAGGACGCCCTGGAGGCCCGTCTGAGGGGCGAACGCGTCCCCGAGCCGGAACCCGTCGCCGAGCCGCCCGCCGGCAGGGTCCGGAGGACCTACCTCACGGGGATCAGGGTCCAGGGCTTCCGGGGCATCGGCCGCCCCGCCGAGCTCACCTTCGACGCCGGCCCCGGGCTCACCGTGATCGTCGGGCGCAACGGCTCGGGCAAGTCCAGCTTCGCCGAGGCCGCGGAGGCGGCCCTCACCGGCCGCAACCCCCGGTGGGACTCCATGCCCACGGGCTGGCGCGACGGCTGGCGCAACCTCCACTACGACGAGCGCACCGAGGCGACCGTGGACGTCCGCGTCGCCGGGGACGAGGGCTCCACCCGCATCAGCCGCAGGTGGACGGGCGAGAGCGTCCGCTCCGCGCGCGGCGAGGTCGTCCACCCCGACGGCGAGGTCTCCCCCCTCAGGACCATGGACTGGGGCGACAACCTCGTGCGCTACCGCCCGTTCCTGTCCTACGACGAACTCGGCCGCACGGTCACCGGGCGTTCGGCCGAGCTCTACGACACGCTTACCGGCCTGCTGGGGCTCAGCGGCCTGGCGGAGGCCGAGCGCCGCCTGGCCAAGGTGTGCGACGGGCTCGCCAAGCGCCGCGACCGGCCCTCGCGGGAGCTGCGGTACCTGCTCGACGCGCTCCGGGCCTCCGACGACCCCAGGGCCGTACAGGCCGTCCAGCTGCTCACCGCCTCCTACTTCGACATGGACGCCCTGCGCAGGCTCGCCTCCGACACCGGGCCCAGCGACCCCGAGCTGCACACGGTCCTGCGCCGCCTGCGGCGGCTGGCCGTGCCCGAGCGGGCGCTGATGTCCGACGTGGTCAACGAGCTGCGGGGCGCGTCCATGGAGCTGGCCATGGCCGCGGGCAGCAAGGGCGACCGCGCGCACGGAGTGGTCAGGCTCCTGGAACAGGCCCTCGAACACCACCAGCGCCACCCCTCCGAGACCGAGTGCCCCACGTGCTCCGCGCCGCTGGGCGCGGATTGGGTGCGCCGGGCCAACGCCCAGCTGCGCGCCCTCAAGCCGCAGGCGGCCGTCGTCTCGGCCGCCTACGAGCGCGCCGACGCGGCCAGGGACCAGGCCCGCTTCCTGATGTCCCCGGCGCCGGGCTGGCTGCCGCCGGAGAGCGAGCTGGGCCAGGTGTGGTCGCTGTGGGAGTCCGGCGCGGACATCGAGGACCTGGCCGAGCTGGCCGAGCACATCGAGGCGGTCGGCCGCAGGCTGCGTGCGGCCGCCGTGAGCGCCCGCCGGGACGCGAGCGAGCGGCTGGAGGACCCGACCGGCGGCTGGTCGGAGCTGGCCGAGCAGCTCTCGGGGTGGCTGGACGACGCCCAGGACGCCCTCACCGCGCGCGAGGTCCTCAACGGGGCCGAGGCCGCGCTGAACTGGCTGTCGGAACAGGCGAGGGTCCTGCGCGAGGAGCGGCTGGGACCGGTCGCGGCGCAGGCCGAGCAGGTCTGGTACCGGCTGCGCCAGGAGCGCCACATCGACCTCCAGGGCATGCGGCTGATCGGCCGGGGCGCCCGGCGCCGGGTCGAGGTGGACGTGTCGGTCGACGGCGTCGGCGACCAGACCAGCGCGCCCGGGCTCCTGAGCCAGGGCGAGTTCCAGGCGCTGGCGCTGTCCATCTGCCTGCCGCGCACCCTGGTGGAGGGCAACCCCTTCGGCTTCCTGGTCCTGGACGACCCGGTCCAGGCGATGGACACCGAGACCGTGGAGGGCCTGTCCGCGGTGCTGGCGGAGGTGGGCAGGCACCGGCAGCTGATCGTGTTCACCCACGACACCCGCCTGTCCGACGCCCTGCGCAGGCTGGGCCTGCCCGCCGACATCCGCGCGATCAACCGGGACGCGATGTCCAACGTGTGGGTCGAGGCGGTCTGAGTCACAGTCGCGGCGCCGAAACCGCTGTGAACAGGGGTTTCGGCGTCCGGGCGCGGGGCGGGGGCATTCGATTTGGCAGACCACCCCCGGATCCCTGTATAGTCATGACCAGCGCAAGGGGGCAACACCCCCGGGGCGGACGAGAGAAAGCCCCACCAGCGCGCCCCTTTAGCTCAGTCGGCAGAGCGTCTCCATGGTAAGGAGAAGGTCTACGGTTCGATTCCGTAAAGGGGCTCCACCACTTGACGGGGTACGGTCCACTCAGGTGGGTGGCCGGAGGGAGCATCCGCCGGCCTGCACCGGGTCACTGCCCTGGTAGGGTTGTGGTCCCGTTGATCGGGGCGGGGTAGCTCAGTCGGTAGAGCAAGCGGCTCATAATCGCTGTGTCGTCGGTTCAAGTCCGGCCCCCGCTACCAACCCGCTGACCCCTGAGCCCACATCTCAGGGGTCGTCGCGGGCGTTTACTACTGTTTCCAGCGAGAAAGGCACTCCGAAGTGGCTGCCACCGACGTGAGGCCGAAGATCACCCTGGCCTGCCAGGAGTGCAATCACCGGAACTACATCACCCGCAAGAACCGTCGGAACACCCCCGACCGTCTCGCGATCAAGAAGTTCTGCCCGAACTGCCGCAAGCACAACGAGCACCGCGAGACCCGTTAGGTCCCGCGCGAGCGCCCCTGTCGAGCGCGATCGTCTCCGCCGCGACGTCGCAGAGGCAGTTCTCGAAGGCTTCCAGCCCGGTGAGCGATCCGCTCACCGGGCTGTTCGCGTGTCCGGGCCCCTTCACGACAGGAGCAGGAGAGAGCGTGGCGATCAACCCTGACTACCTCGGCCGGGAGTACCCCGCGCCGGAGGCCTACGAGGTCACCCGGGGCAAGATCCGGGAGTTCGCCGAGGCGGTCAACGACCCCAACCCGGTCTACACCGACCAGGCCTCGGCCCGGGCGGCCGGACACCCCGACGTGGTCGCCCCGCCCACCTTCCCGGTCATCCTGGGGATGGCGGGCTCGGCCCAGGCCATCGCCGACCCCGACCTCGGCCTGGACTTCTCCCGGGTCGTGCACGGCGACCAGAGCTTCCGCTACAGCCGTCCGCTGCACGCGGGGGACGTCCTCAGCAGCGTCACCCGCATCACGGCCATCCGGGCCCTGGGCGGCAACGAGCTGATCACCCTGGAGACCGCGGCGCACGACGCCGACGGCGAGCACGTGGTCACCGCCACGATGATGCTGGTCGCGCGAGGAGGAGAGGCATGAGCAGGCTGCGCCACGCCGACGTCGAGGTCGGCACCGAGCTGCCCGAGCGCACCTTCCCGGTCCGCCGCCTGGACCTGGTCCGCTACGCGGGCGCCTCGGGCGACTTCAACCCGATCCACTGGAACGAGCGCTTCGCCAAGTCGGTCGGGCTGCCCGACGTCATCGCGCACGGCATGTTCACCATGGCCGAGGCCGCGCGGGTGGTCACCGACTGGGCGGGCGACCCCGGCTGCGTCGTCGACTACTCGGTGCGCTTCTCCGCGCCCGTGGTGGTCCCCGACGACGACGAGGGCGCCGAGATCACGGTCGGCGGCAAGGTCAAGACCAAGAACGACGACGGCACCGTCACGGTGCTGCTGACCGCGCGGTCGGGCGGCGCCAAGGTCCTGGTGCAGTCCAAGGCCACCGTGCGCCTGGCGAGGTAGACGTGACCGCACTCTCCGAGTACACCACCCTGCGCCTGGGCGGCCCGGCGCGGACCTTCCTGGTCGCGGGCACCACCGACGAGCTGGTCGCCGCCGTGGCCCGGGCCGACGCCGCCGGCGAGCCCGTCCTCGTCCTGGGCGGCGGCAGCAACCTCGTGGTCTCCGACGACGGGTTCCCCGGAACGGTGATCCTCGTGGACTCCAAGGGCGTCTCCTTCGAGGAGGCGGGCACCGACGACGAGGGCGAACCGGTCGTGCTGCTGCGCGCCGACGCCGGCGTGGAGTGGGACCCGCTGGTGGAGCGCGTCGTGGCCGAGGGCCTCAGCGGACTGGAGTTCCTGTCGGGCATCCCCGGCCGGGTCGGCTCCACGCCCATCCAGAACGTGGGCGCCTACGGCCAGGACGTCAGCCAGACCATCCGCGAGGTGCTCGTCCACGACCGGCGCACCGGCGAGCGGCGCCGGATGACCAACGCCGAGTGCGGCTTCAGCTACCGCGACAGCGTCTTCAAGGGCGACGACCGCCACGTGGTGTGCGAGGTGGTCTTCGCGCTGCGCCGCTCCAAGCTCAGCCGTCCGGTCGCCTACGCCGAGGTGGCCCGCACCCTGGGAGCCGAAGCCGGCGCCCGGGTGCCGCTGGAGCGGGCGCGCGAGACCGTCCTGGGACTGCGCAGGGGCAAGGGCATGGTCCTGGACCCCGCCGACCCCGACACCCGCAGCGCCGGGTCGTTCTTCACCAACCCGGTGGTCACCGCCGAGGAGTTCGCGGCCGTGCGCGAACGGGCTGCCGCCCGCCTGGGCGCCGACGTGCGGGTGCCCGGCCACCCCGACGCGCGGGGGAACGTCAAGCTCTCCGCGGCCTGGCTGATCGACCGCGCCGGGTTCACCAAGGGGTACGGCGACGGCCCCGCGCGCATCTCCGGCAAGCACAGCCTCGCCCTGACCAACCCCGGCGGCGCCACCACGAAGGACCTGCTGGAGCTGGCCCGCGAGGTGCGGGCGGGCGTGGAGGAGGCCTTCGGGGTCCGCCTGGTCAACGAGCCGGTGATGGTCGGCGTCTCCCTCTGAGCCGGTGCCCCGCGCCCCGGCCCCAGCCGCGCCCAATTTCGGAGTTGGGCGCGGCAAACTTGTTTTTCAGGGCGGGCTGATAAATCAATTCAGTAAAGCCATGAATTGCATTCCCCTGCTGTTCTGTCATAAAGTCGGAGGCGTCGAAGGGGAGTAGTCCCCAATGCGTGCGATCGACACACTGGCCGCCCCGCGGCCCGGTCGTACGAGCCCGGCCAGGCCAGACACGCCTGGCCAGGAGCGGACGAGACCTTTGACCCGGAAAAGACCGGGTTGAAGTGGTGTCCGCCTCCTTCTGCCCAGACATCATCGGACGGAAGGGGAAAGCATGACGGGGTTCGCCGCCGGGCTGGCATTCAGCGCCTTCGCCATCTTCATCGCCGAAATGGGCGACAAGACCCAACTCGTGGCCATGTCCCTGGCCACCCGCTACCGGGCCCTCACGGTCATCCTCGGCATCACCGCCGCCACCGCCGTCGTGCACGCGGGCAGCGTCCTGCTGGCCGAGGTCCTGGGCGCCGCCCTCCCCACCGACTGGCTCACCCTCGCCGCCGGCGTCGCGTTCCTGTTCTTCGGCGCGTGGACCCTGCGCGGCGACGAGATGAGCGACAAGGACGAGGCCCGCGCGGCCTCCCGGCGCATCCGCTCCGCGTTCGCGACCGTCTTCGTCGTCTTCCTCGTCGCCGAACTCGGCGACAAGACCATGCTCGCCACGATCACCGTCGGCACCCAGCACCACTGGCTGCCCGTGTGGATCGGCTCCACCGTGGGCATGGTCGCGGCCGACGCCATCGCCATCGCGCTGGGCGCCGTACTCGGCAAGAAGCTGCCCGAGCGCGCCATCCAGATCGGCGCGGCCACCCTGTTCTTCGTCGCGGGCGTCGCCATGCTGGGCCAGGGAGCCTGGATGCTCCTCGCCTGAGCCCTGAGCCCTGAGCCCTGAGCCCTGAGCCGGATGGGGCGGGCGGCCCCGGCGGGGCCGGGACCGAGCCCCGGGCGGCCTCGGCCGCCGCGAGCGGCCGGAGCCGGAGCGGCTCAGTCCCCGACGGGCTCCGGGTCGGCGGCCAGCCACGCGTCCACCCCGGCCAGCAGCTCCTTGCGCAGCGACTCCGGCGCACCCGAGCCGCGGACCGACATCCGCGCCAGCTCGGCCAGCTCCGGGTCGGAGAACCCGAGCACCTCGCGGGCGATCCGGTACTGCTCCACCAGGCGCGGCCCGAACAGCAGCGGGTCGTCGGTGCCCAGCGCGACCGGAACCCCGGCGTCGAAGAGCGTGCGCAGCGGCAGCTGCCCCAGGTCGTCGTACACCCCCAGGCCCACGTTGGAGGTCGGGCAGACCTCCAGGGTCACCCCGCGTTCGGCGATCCGCTCCACCAGCCTCGGGTCCTCCACGGCCCGCACGCCGTGCCCGATCCGGTCGGCGTCCAGCACGTCCAGGCACTCGCGCACGCTGCGGGGCCCCTGGAGCTCGCCGCCGTGCGGAGCGGAGAGCAGCCCGGCCCGCCGCGCGATCCGGAACGCCCCCTCGAACTCCAGGGCGCGGCCACGCCGCTCGTCGTTGTTCAGGCCGAAGGACACCACGCCCCTGCCCGCGTACTGGCGGGCCAGGCGGGCCAGCACCTTGGCGTCCAGCGGGTGCCTGGTGCGGTTGGCCGCCACCATCAGGCCGACGTGCACGCCGGTCTCGCGCTCGGCGGCCCGGGCCGCGTCCAGGAACAGCTCCAGGGTGGCGGTGAGCCCGTCGAAGAGCGACGCGTAACCGCTCGGGTCCACCTGGATCTCCAGCCAGCCGGACCCGGCCGCGCGCTCGTCCTCGGCCGCCTCGCGCAGCAGCCGGTACACGTCCTCGGGTCTGCGCAGCACCGACCGGGCGATGTCGTACAGGCGCTGGAAGCGGAACCAGCCGCGCTCGTCCGTCGCGCGGAGCCTGGGCGGCCACTCCTCGACCAGGGCCTGGGGGAGGTGGATGCCGTGCTCGGCGGCCAGCTCCACCAGGGTGGGATGGCGCATCGATCCGGTGAAGTGCAGGTGCAGGTGTGCTTTGGGCAGCCGGTCCAACCGGCGGGCGCTGGTCGGTGTCTCCATGACGTAAGCCTGCCGTATGCGGGGCGCCTCCGGTGCCAGTACGCCCCACCCGGCCGCGCGGGGCCGGTCCCCGTACACGCGGACGCGCCCCGGGGAACCTCGTCCCCGGGGCGCGTCCGGCGGTCGTGCGGCCTACTTGGCCTCGGCCAGCAGCTTCTGGATGCGGCTCACGCCCTCGGCGAGGTCCTCGTCGCTGAGCGCGTAGGACAGGCGCAGGTAGCCGGGGGTGCCGAAGGCCTCACCGGGCACCACGGCGACCTCGGCCTGCTCCAGGATGAGCTCGGCCAGCTCGGTGGAGGTCTGCGGCGTCCGGCCCCGGATCTCCTTGCCCAGCACGCCCTTGACCGAGGGGTAGGCGTAGAACGCGCCCTGCGGCTCGGGGCAGACCACGCCGTCGATCTCGTTGAGCATGCGCACGATCGTCTTGCGGCGGCGGTCGAAGGCCTCGCGCATCGTCGCCACGGCGTCCAGGTCGCCCGAGACCGCGGCCAGGGCGGCGGCCTGCGAGACGTTGGCGACGTTGGAGGTGGCGTGCGACTGGAGGTTGCCCGCGGCCTTGACCACGTCCTTGGGGCCGATGATCCACCCCACGCGCCAGCCGGTCATGGCGTAGGTCTTGGCCACGCCGTTGACGATGACGGTGCGGTCGGCGATCTCGGGCACCTCGACGGGCAGCGAGGAGAACTCGGCGTCCCCGTAGACCAGGTGCTCGTAGATTTCGTCGGACAGCACCCACAGGCCGTGCTCGTTCGCCCAGCGGCCGATCTCGCGGACCTGCTCGCGCGGGTACACGGCGCCGGTCGGGTTGGACGGGGAGACGAACACCAGGACCTTGGTGCGCTCGCTGCGCGCCGCCTCCAGCTGCTCCACACTGGCCAGGTAGCCGGTGCTCTCGTCGGTGACGACGAAGACCGGGACGCCGCCCGCGAGCTTGATCGACTCGGGGTAGGTGGTCCAGTACGGGGCGATGACGATGACCTCGTCGCCCGGGTCCAGCATGGCGGCGAAGGCCTCGTAGATGGCCTGCTTGCCGCCGTTGGTCACCAGGACCTGGGCGGGGTCGACCTCGTAGCCGGAGTCGCGCAGGGTCTTCTCGGCGATGGCCTTCTTGAGCTCGGGCAGGCCGCCGGCGGGCGTGTAGCGGTGGAACCGGGGCTCACGGGCGGCCTCGACGGCGGCCTCGACGATGTAGTCGGGGGTCGGGAAGTCGGGCTCTCCCGCGCCGAAGCCGATGACGGCACGGCCCTCCGCCTTCATCGCCTTGGCCTTGGCGTCCACGGCCAGGGTGGCGGACTCGGAGATCGCGCTGATACGTGCAGAGAGACGGGGTCGATCAGTCATGCGTCCCATGTTGTCATGCGCCCCTGGTCCGGGCGCGGGCGGGAAGGAGGGCGCAACCGGACGAAGGGGCCGTTCACCCTCCTCGGAGGGACGAACGGTTTGGTCACGGCGCCCCGAGCGCATACACTCTTTCGGGTCGGCCGGTCGTGGCCCAGGTGTTACCTGGCGCACGGTGTGCGCAGCGCACCGGAACCGGCTATGGTGGGATTGCAGTTTCCGCTAAGGGCAGTGGCTCAATTGGCAGAGCACCGGTCTCCAAAACCGGCGGTTGGGGGTTCGAGTCCCTCCTGCCCTGCACCTTCGCGCGTGCGGTGCGGCGCCCCGGCGGGCGCCGCACGGCACGGGCACCGAAACTACGGGGACAAGTAGCAGCCCGCGACCCTAAGGACCCCAGGTGACTCAGACTGACGCCGACGCCAAGCCCGACAAGGAGCCCAAGCGTCGTACCGGTCCGGTGACGTTCACCAAGCAGGTCGCCGGAGAGCTGCGCAAGGTCCGCTGGCCCACGCGCCGCGAGCTGGTGACCTACACCATCGTGGTCCTCGTCTTCGTTCTGGTCGTCCTGGGATACGTCTCCCTCGTGGACTGGGGCTTCGGCGAGGCGGTCACCTGGCTGTACGGCACGTTCGGCACCCCGCAGGGCGTCTGACCACCACTTCCGCGCCGCGTCCTCCGGCAGGAGCCGGGACGCGGCCTCCTCGTCCGCGCGTTGGTCCCGGTTCGCCCGGAGAGACCGTAAGCTGGCAGAACCGGGTTCGACGCACAGCGCTGCCTCGTGTGCGTCGCCCCGAGAGCGAATCCGACGAGAGAAAGAGCAGCCGTGTCCGAGTCCCCACTGACCTCTGACGACTTCCCCGAAGAGGAGCCGGTTCAGTCGTCGGCGGAAGAGACCGGCCTGGCGGGCGAGCTGCCGGAGGACGCGACCGACGCGGTCGACACCGACAGCCCGGAGCTGACCGGTGACGCCGACGCGTCCGAGGCCGCCGACGACCACGAGGGCGTCGTGGAGGAGGGCGAGGAGCAGGACGAGGCCGCCGAGGAGGAGGCCCCCCGCCTGGACCCCGTCGAGGAGTTCAAGAACGAGCTCGTCCTGCTGCCCGGCGACTGGTACGTCGTGCACACCTACGCCGGTTACGAGAAGCGGGTCAAGGCCAACGTCGAGAGCCGCACCCAGTCCCTCAACATGGAGGAGTACATCTTCCAGGTCGAGGTGCCCGAGCACGAGGTCACCGAGGTCAAGAGCGGCAAGCGCCAGCAGGTCACCGAGAAGGTCCTGCCCGGCTACGTGCTCGTCCGCATGGACCTGACCGACGAGTCCTGGTCGGCCATCCGCAACACCCCGGGCGTCACCGGCTTCGTGGGCCTGTCCAACAAGCCCGCGCCGCTGAGCCTGACCGAGGTGGCCAAGCTCCTCGCCCCCGAGCCGGAGGTGGAGCCGGAGCAGGCGCAGCAGGCCCGGAGCGCGGGCGGCGGCGTCGGCGAGGCCCGCATGGACGTGGCCTACGAGGTCGGCGAGTCCGTCACCGTCATGGAGGGTCCGTTCGCGACCCTGCCCGCGACGGTCAGCGAGATCAACCCCGACACCCAGAAGCTCAAGGTGCTGGTGTCGATCTTCGGCCGCGAGACCCCGGTCGAGCTGTCGTTCAACCAGGTCGCCAAGATCTAGTACGTCCACTCCCGGCCCTCACCGCTCGGGCCCGCGGTCGCGGAACGGCTGTCGGGGCACTCCACGCCCCCGCTGCTCGGGCCCGGGCCCCGCGGTCGTGAGGCGCCTGTCAGGGCACCTCCACAATCGGCATAGACTTGGTGGGTCCGCCCCGTGGCGGACCCACTCGCGTGTCCCGCCCCGGCGGGGCGCGCCCCGGTCCGCCCGGTCCCGGCGGGCCGACGCCCCGCGCCCGTCGAGCGCGGGGCCCCGCCTCCTTCGGCAGCGGTTCCCCGGCCCCCGCGGCCGCGCGGTGCCGTCAGGGAGGCAACGGGACCAGAACACAACGCAGATCAGGCAAAGGACCCGATATGCCTCCGAAGAAGAAACTGGCCGCACTCGTCAAGGTGCAGCTCCCCGCCGGTCAGGCCACCCCGGCGCCGCCCGTCGGTACCGCGCTCGGTCCGCACGGCGTCAACATCATGGACTTCTGCAAGCAGTACAACGCTGCCACGGAGTCCCAGCGCGGCAACGTCATCCCCGTCGAGATCTCCATCTACGAGGACCGTTCCTTCAGCTTCGTCACCAAGACGCCTCCGGCGCCGAAGCTGATCCTGAAGGCCGCCGGTCTGGACAAGGCCGCGACCGACCCGGGCCGCAGCACCGCCGGTTCCATCACCGCCGAGCAGGTCCGCGAGATCGCGCAGACCAAGCTGCCCGACCTCAACACCGAGGACATCGAGGCCGCCGCCAAGATCGTCGCCGGTACCGCCCGCTCGATGGGCATCGAGGTCAAGTAGTCCCCGCACGGTGGCACCGGTCCGCGGAAGACCGGAGCGACCGGGGACGCTCGACGTTCAAGAACCACCGTGGCAGGGCCAGGCGCTGGCCCGGTGACCACACGTTCCCCAGGAGAACAGAGTGAAGCGCAGCAAGAACCACCGCAAAGCCAGCCAGCAGGTGGACCGTGACAAGCTCTACGGCCCCGCCGAGGCCGTGAAGCTCGCCAAGGAGACCTCCACCGTCAAGTTCGACGCGACCGTCGAGGTCGCCCTGCGCCTGGGCGTCGACCCGCGCAAGGCCGACCAGATGGTCCGCGGCACCGTGAACCTGCCGAACGGCACCGGCAAGACCGCTCGGGTCCTGGTCTTCGCGACCGGTGAGCGTGCCGAGCAGGCCCTCGCGGCTGGCGCCGACATCATCGGCGACGACGAGATGATCGAGAAGGTCTCGAAGGGCTTCACCGACTTCGACGCCGTCGTGGCCACCCCGGACCTCATGGGCAAGGTCGGCCGCCTCGGCCGCGTGCTCGGTCCGCGCGGCCTGATGCCGAACCCGAAGACCGGCACCGTCACCCCCGACGTCGCCAAGGCCGTCACCGACATCAAGGGCGGCAAGATCGAGTTCCGCGTGGACCGCCACGGGAACCTGCACTTCATCATCGGCAAGGCCTCCTTCGACGACCAGAAGCTCCTGGAGAACTACCAGGCCGCGATCGACGAGGTGAACCGCCTCAAGCCGTCCGCCGCCAAGGGCCGCTACATCAAGAAGGCCGTGGTCTCCACGTCCATGGGCCCGAGCATCCCGCTCGAGGTCTAGCCTTCGCGGCTGCCCAGCGCAGACGAGAGCGGCCCCCGCTGTCCGAGAGGACGGCGGGGGCCGCTCCGCTTCTCCCGGGGCCCGTCCGGCCGCCGCGCGGCGGCCGGACGGGCCCCGAAGAGTTGCGACACGTGGACCTACATGGTGCTGATCTCGTCCTCTGCGGGCATCTCGAAGGAGGTCTCACCCAAGTTGGAGAAGACCATCGAGATGTCGGCCTCCTCGTCGGAGAAGTCCAGGCGCATCGGGAAGCCGTCGTCGGCCACCCAGACGGACACGTCGACGGGACCGCTGACGCCGCCCAACAGCTCGTTGACGGCGTCCTTCTGCTCCTGGTCCAGGGCCTCGACGTCCTCGCCGGTCATCGTGCCCTCGATGAGGGTGGTCGAGACGCCGCTGATCTCCTCGGTGCCCGTCTCCTCGATCTGCTCGATCTCCGCGAACGCCCCCACGAGGTCGGGGAGCGCGTTGATGTCGAACATCTCCTCCGGGGCGATCTGGTCGGTGTCCTGGGCGCCGCTGACCCAGGCGGTGTCGACCTCCTGGAGACCGTTGTGGTTGGAGACGAGGGCGTCGCCCTCCGCGGGGATGATGACGATGGACGTGCCGAGCTCCTCGGCGGTCAGGCCCAGGTCCTGGCCGGACATCTCGGTCAGCTCCAGGAGCATCTCGCCCATCGAGGGCATGACCATCGTGACCTTGGCCGCCTGCGGGTCCTCCATGACCTCGTAGGTCATGTCCATGTCGATGTCGCCCATGTCGGGGTCGGGCATGACCATCGAGATGTCGAGGGTGTAGTTGTCGACGCTCTGGGTGCTCTCGCCGAGACGGGCGACCAGGTCCAGGACGCTGCCGCCACCGCCCTCCTCGGGCGACTCGGCCGCCGCCTCGGCGGGCTCCTCCTCCGCGGCGCCTCCACCGCAGGCGGTGAGGGACAGGGCGAGGGTGCCGGCGGAGATCAGGACCGGCATACGGGTCTTCACGGGGTGTTCGCCTTCTTCTTTTGTGCGGGGGACACGGGCACGACAGGGAGCGGGGGTGCCCGGTATCGTCATGCTGCCATGTCGCAGGGACGTTCCGGTCCCTGCCGGTTCCTCCACCCGGTCGCCGCTTCCACATCCACCATGTCCGGGCGGTTCCGTGCACGCGGGGGAGTGAGCGCGATCACGGTTTCGGCCCTCCGGTGCGGAGCGGGGGCCCTCGTGTGTGCGGTACGATGGGTTCTTGCCGAAGACCGCTGGTCGTCACCCGAACGGGTGACCTAAGGGCCCATCCGCGATGGGCGCCCGCGCAGGTGTACAAGAGCTTCCCGTTCCACGCCGCGCCTTGCGCGGCCACCGGAACGCGGTCATGCCCCGTGCGCCTCGCGCCCGGGGCTTTTTCTCGTGCTGACGCCGATCGCCCGGGCCCTTGGAGTCAACCAGCGTTCAATGTTGGAAGGAGTCCCATGGCGAGGCCGGACAAGGCAGCCGCGGTCGCCGAACTCACGGGCGAGTTCCGTGAGTCGAACGGCGCCGTGCTGACCGAATACCGGGGGCTCACTGTCGCGCAGATCACTGAACTGCGTCGCAGCCTCGGCCAGAGCGCGCGTTTTCGCATCGTCAAGAACACGCTGACCAAGATCGCGGTCACGGAGGCCGGTGTCGACGAGCAGGTCAAGGACCTGCTCGAGGGCCCGTCCGCCATCGCCTTCGTCCACGGTGACGTGGTCGAGGCCGCCAAGGGTCTGCGTGACTTCGCGAAGGCGAACTCGCCCCTGGTGATCAAGGGCGGTGTCATCGACGGCAAGTCGATGAGCGCCGACGACATCACCAAGCTGGCCGATCTGGAGTCCCGCGAGGTCATCCTCGCGAAGCTGGCGGGTGCGCTCAAGGCCAAGCAGGGCCAGGCCGCCGCCGTCTTCCAGGCGCTTCCCTCCAAGACTGTGCGTCTCGCGCAGGCCCTGGCGGACAAGCGCTCCCAGGAAGCCGCCTGACCTTTTTGAAACCCGCCGGGCGCCGAGGGCGCTCGGACACTGACTCGCACGCGGGCCCGACAGGACCGCGTGTCCGCAGAGAAAGAGAGATCGCACCATGGCGAAGCTCAGCAACGAGGACCTGCTTGCCGCGTTCGAGGAGATGACCCTTCTCGAGCTGGCCGACTTCGTGAAGCTCTTCGAGGACAAGTTCGACGTCACCGCCGCCGCTCCGGCCGCCGTGGCCGTCGCCGCTCCCGGCCAGGGTGGCGGCGCCGCCGCCGAGGCCGAGGAGAAGGACGAGTTCGACGTCATCCTCGAGGGCGCTGGCGACAAGAAGATCCAGGTCATCAAGGAGGTCCGCGGCCTCACGAGCCTGGGCCTCAAGGAGGCCAAGGACCTGGTCGACAACGCTCCCAAGCCGCTGCTGGAGGGCGTCAACAAGGAGACGGCCGAGAAGGCCAAGGCCGCTCTCGAGGGCGCTGGCGCCTCCGTCACCCTCAAGTAGTCCCACGCGGGCCGCTGAGCGCCCGCTGGCCTGCTTTCGGCGGCCGTCCCTCCTCCCGGGGAGGGGCGGCCGCCTTCGTGTGTCCTGGAACCCCTCACCGCCTCTGCGCGGGCCTCCCGCGCCTTCCTCCGGCCCCCGCTCCTTCGCGCTCGGGCCCGTGATCCCGGCGCCCCCGCCCCCGCGGTCCCTCCTTCCCCCGCTCCGGACCGGTGTCCGCCGTGTCCCGCGCCCCGCCGCGTCCTCCGCCCCCGCCGCCCGGGTCCGGGGCCGCGGCGCCTCCGACGGCGCGCTGACCTGCGGCGGGTCCGGAGTCCTTTCCCCGCGCCCCGCCGTGTCCGTCACCGCTCGTCCCGTCCCCTGTGCGAAGCTGAGGGGGATCCGGCAGGTCCCGGAACCGGGGGTGCGTGTGCGAACTGTCCCCCGGACGCGCTAATCTCCCGTCCCGGGAAACCCGCTGAGGCCCGGAGGACGTGTTTACCCGCCTGAGGCGGGGGAATCCTTCGGATGTCGTTGGCTCCCGACCCCCGGGCCAGGGCAGGCGCACCAGTCCACCGGCGAGGTCGCCCGAGCGTTCCGGGCAGCCGGAAACCGGGCTCCTCCACCGGGAGCGGGCTTGACGGATCGCCCTCCAGGGGTGATCCTGCCGGTGTCGTGAGTGGCGCTGTGGACCGTGAGTGGACAGCGGTGTGGTGTTCGGCTACACTGCTCTTTTGCGCTGCCCTTTGGTGATCCCTGTGCCGGTGAAGGCTGCCGCCACTCCATTTTTCCGGACATTCCGGTGGCCCGCTCCCGCTCGATGTGACCGTCTCAACCGCGTTGCGGCGGTCCTTCTCGTGACGGATCGTCTGGCGTGCGCGCTTCAACCGCCACAAGCCTTCGGAAGGACCCCTGTTGGCAGCCTCGCGCAACGCCTCCGCTAACGCCCTTGGTCCGCACCGCGTTTCCTTCGCCCGTATCCAGGAACCACTGGAGGTCCCGAACCTCCTCGCCCTTCAGACCGAGTCGTTCGACTGGCTGCTGGGCAACGACAGGTGGAAGACCCGGGTTGAGACGGCCCGAAACGCTGGCCGCAAGGACGTTCCGGAGCAGTCCGGTCTCGAAGAGATCTTCGAGGAGATCAGCCCGATCGAGGACTTCTCGGGCACGATGTCCCTGTCGTTCCGCGACCACCGGTTCGAGCCGCCCAAGTACTCAGAGGATGAGTGCAAGGACAGGGACATGACCTACTCCGCCCCGATGTTCGTCACGGCGGAGTTCATCAACAACGACACCGGTGAGATCAAGAGCCAGACGGTGTTCATGGGCGACTTCCCGCTCATGACCGAGACCGGCACCTTCATCATCAACGGCACCGAGCGCGTCGTCGTGTCCCAGCTGGTGCGCTCCCCGGGCGTGTACTTCGACAAGTCCGTCGACAAGACCTCGGACAAGGACCTCTACGGCTGCAAGGTCATCCCGTCCCGCGGCGCCTGGCTGGAGTTCGAGGTCGACAAGCGCGACTTCGTCGGCGTCCGCATCGACCGCAAGCGCAAGCAGGGCGTCACCGTCCTGCTCAAGGCGCTGGGCTGGACCACCGACCAGATCCTGGAGCGCTTCGGCCAGTACGAGTCCATCCGCAACACGCTGGAGAAGGACCCCACGGCGGGCACCGACGACGCGCTGCTGGACATCTACCGCAAGCTGCGCCCCGGCGAGCCGCCCACGAAGGAGTCGGCCCAGGCGCTGCTGGAGAACCTGTACTTCAACCCCAAGCGCTACGACCTGGCCAAGGTCGGCCGTTACAAGATCAACAAGAAGCTCGGTCTGGACACCGACTACCGGCAGGGCACCCTCACCGAAGAGGACATCGTCGCCACGATCGACTACCTCGTCCGCCTGCACGCGGGTGAGACCGAGAAGGAGACCGTCAACGGTCCCCGTCCGATCGAGACCGACGACATCGACCACTTCGGCAACCGCCGCCTGCGCACCGTCGGCGAGCTCATCCAGAACCAGGTCCGCCTGGGCCTGGCCCGCATGGAGCGCGTCGTCCGCGAGCGGATGACCACCCAGGACGTCGAGGCGATCACGCCGCAGACCCTGATCAACATCCGTCCGGTCGTGGCCTCCATCAAGGAGTTCTTCGGCACCTCGCAGCTGTCGCAGTTCATGGGCCAGACCAACCCGCTGGAGGGCCTGACGCACAAGCGCCGCCTCTCCGCGCTGGGCCCGGGCGGCCTGTCCCGCGAGCGCGCGGGCTTCGAGGTCCGCGACGTGCACCCCTCGCACTACGGCCGCATGTGCCCGATCGAGACGCCCGAGGGACCGAACATCGGTCTGATCGGCTCGCTCGCCGCCTACGGCCGGGTCAACTCCTTCGGCTTCGTGGAGACCCCGTACCGCCGCATCATCGACGGCAAGGTCTCCGACCAGGTCGACTACCTGACCGCGGACGAGGAGGACCTCCACGTCATCGCGCAGGCCAACACGCCGATGAACCCCGACGGCTCCTTCGCCGAGGCCGGTGTGCTCGTGCGCCGCAAGGGCGGTGAGTTCGAGCAGGTCAGCACGGACGAGGTCGACTACATGGACGTGTCGCCGCGCCAGATGGTGTCGGTCGCCACCGCCATGATCCCGTTCCTGGAGCACGACGACGCCAACCGCGCCCTCATGGGCTCGAACATGCAGCGCCAGGCCGTGCCGCTGCTCATGGCCGAGTCGCCGTTCGTCGGCACCGGCATGGAGTACCGCGCCGCCACCGACGCCGGTGAGGTCGTCCTGGCGCAGAAGGCCGGTGTCGTCGAGGACGTCACCGCCGACTACGTCACCGTCATGGCCGACGACGGCACGCGCAAGACGTACCGCATGGGCAAGTTCCAGCGCTCCAACCAGGGCACCTGCTTCAACCAGCGGCCGATCGTGGCCGAGGGCCAGCGGGTCGAGGAGCGCCAGGTCCTCGCGGACGGCCCCTCCACCGACCAGGGTGAGATGTCGCTGGGCAAGAACCTGCTCGTGGCGTACATGTCCTGGGAGGGCCACAACTACGAGGACGCGATCATCCTCTCCCAGCGCCTGGTGCAGGACGACGTCCTGTCCTCGATCCACATCGAGGAGCACGAGGTCGACGCCCGCGACACCAAGCTGGGCCCGGAGGAGATCACCCGCGAGATCCCCAACGTCAGCGAGGAGGTCCTGGCCGACCTCGACGACCGGGGCATCATCCGCATCGGCGCCGAGGTCGTGGACGGCGACATCCTCGTCGGCAAGGTCACGCCCAAGGGCGAGACCGAGCTGACCCCGGAGGAGCGCCTGCTGCGCGCGATCTTCGGCGAGAAGGCGCGCGAGGTCCGCGACACCTCGCTCAAGGTGCCGCACGGCGAGACCGGCAAGGTCATCGGCGTCCGCGTGTTCAGCCGCGAGGAGGGCGACGAGCTCGCCCCCGGCGTCAACGAGATGGTCCGCGTCTACGTGGCCCAGAAGCGCAAGATCACCGACGGTGACAAGCTCGCTGGCCGCCACGGCAACAAGGGCGTCATCTCCAAGATCCTGCCCCAGGAGGACATGCCCTTCCTGGAGGACGGGACGCCGGTCGACATCATCCTCAACCCGCTGGGCGTGCCCGGCCGTATGAACGTCGGCCAGGTCCTGGAGGTCCACCTGGGCTGGCTGGCCAAGAACGGCTGGCTGGTCGAGGGGGTCGAGGAGGAGTGGCAGAAGTCGCTGGAGGCCATCGGCGCCACCGACGTTCCGCCGGACTCCCGCGTGGCCACGCCGGTCTTCGACGGCCTGCGCGGCGACGAGCTCAGCGGCCTGATCAGGTCGGTGCGCCCCAACGCGGACGGCAACCGCCTGATCAACGAGGACGGCAAGGCGCGTCTGTTCGACGGCCGCACCGGCGAGCCCTTCGCCGAGCCGATCTCCGTCGGCTACAAGTACATCCTCAAGCTCCACCACCTCGTGGACGACAAGATCCACGCGCGCTCCACCGGCCCGTACTCCATGATCACCCAGCAGCCGCTGGGCGGTAAGGCGCAGTTCGGCGGTCAGCGCTTCGGTGAGATGGAGGTGTGGGCGCTGGAGGCCTACGGCGCCGCCTACGCCCTCCAGGAGCTGCTCACCATCAAGTCCGACGACGTGGTGGGCCGGGTCAAGGTCTACGAGGCCATCGTCAAGGGCGAGAACATCCCCGAGCCGGGCATCCCTGAGTCCTTCAAGGTGCTCATCAAGGAGATGCAGTCGCTCTGTCTGAACGTGGAGGTGCTGTCCAGTGACGGTATGTCCATCGAGATGCGGGACAGCGACGAGGACGTCTTCCGCGCGGCGGAAGAACTGGGAATCGACCTGGGTCGGCGGGAGCCGAGCAGTGTCGAAGAGGTCTAACTTCCGCATTCTTCGAGAGCAGGGGACGAATTAAGTGCTCGACGTCAACTTCTTCGACGAGCTGCGCATCGGCCTGGCCACGGCCGACGATATCCGCCAGTGGTCGCACGGCGAGGTCAAGAAGCCCGAGACCATCAACTACCGCACCCTCAAGCCCGAGAAGGACGGACTCTTCTGCGAGAAGATCTTCGGTCCGACCCGCGACTGGGAGTGCTACTGCGGCAAGTACAAGCGCGTCCGCTTCAAGGGCATCATCTGTGAGCGCTGCGGCGTCGAGGTGACCCGTGCCAAGGTGCGCCGTGAGCGGATGGGCCACATCGAGCTGGCCGCTCCCGTCACGCACATCTGGTACTTCAAGGGCGTGCCCTCCCGCCTGGGCTACCTGCTGGACCTGGCGCCGAAGGATCTCGAGAAGATCATCTACTTCGCCGCCTACATGGTCACGTGGGTGGACACCGAGGCCCGTGAGCGCGACCTCCAGTCCCTGGAGGCGCGGATCTCGGTCGAGAAGCAGCACCTGGAGCAGCGCCGCGACTCCACCGTCGAGGACCGCCACCGCAAGCTGGAGGCCGACCTCGCCGAGCTGGAGGAGCAGGGGGCCAAGGGCGACGCCCGCCGCAAGGTGCGCGAGGGCGCCGAGCGCGAGATGCGCCAGCTGCGCGACCGCGCCCAGCGGGAGATCGACCGCCTCGACGAGGTCTGGAACCGGTTCAAGAACCTCAAGGTCCAGGACCTCGAGGGCGACGAGATGCTCTACCGCGAGATGCGGGACCGCTTCGGCAAGTACTTCCGCGGCGGCATGGGCGCCCAGGCCATCCAGGACCGGCTGGCCAACTTCGAGCTGGACGTGGAGGCCGAGAGGCTCCGGGAGATCATCCGCACCGGCAAGGGCCAGAAGAAGGCCCGCGCCCTGAAGCGGCTCAAGGTCGTCTCGGCGTTCCTCAACACCACCAACAGCCCCATGGGCATGGTGCTGGACTGCATCCCGGTCATCCCGCCGGACCTGCGTCCGATGGTGCAGCTGGACGGTGGCCGCTTCGCGACCTCCGACCTCAACGACCTGTACCGCCGTGTCATCAACCGCAACAACCGCCTCAAGCGGCTGCTCGACCTCGGCGCGCCCGAGATCATCGTCAACAACGAGAAGCGGATGCTCCAGGAGGCCGTCGACGCGCTGTTCGACAACGGCCGCCGGGGCCGCCCGGTCACCGGGCCGGGCAACCGTCCGCTCAAGTCGCTGTCCGACATGCTCAAGGGCAAGCAGGGCCGCTTCCGCCAGAACCTGCTGGGCAAGCGCGTCGACTACTCCGGCCGTTCGGTCATCGTCGTCGGCCCGCAGCTCAAGCTGCACCAGTGCGGCCTGCCCAAGCAGATGGCGCTGGAGCTGTTCAAGCCCTTCGTGATGAAGCGCCTGGTGGACCTGAACCACGCGCAGAACATCAAGAGCGCCAAGCGCATGGTCGAGCGGTCCCGCCCGGTCGTGTGGGACGTCCTCGAAGAGGTCATCACCGAGCACCCGGTTCTGCTCAACCGCGCCCCGACGCTGCACCGCCTGGGCATCCAGGCCTTCGAGCCGCAGCTGGTCGAGGGCAAGGCCATCCAGATCCACCCGCTCGTGTGCACGGCGTTCAACGCCGACTTCGACGGCGACCAGATGGCCGTGCACCTGCCGCTGTCCGCCGAGGCCCAGGCCGAGGCGCGGCTGCTGATGCTGGCCACCAACAACATCCTCAAGCCGTCCGACGGCAAGCCCGTGACCATGCCCACCCAGGACATGATCATCGGCCTGTTCTACCTGACGACGGAGAAGATCGGAGCCAAGGGCGAGGGGCGCTCGTTCCTCTCCCCGGCCGAGGGCATCATGGCCTACGACCTGGGGGACCTCGACCTCCAGGCGAGGATCAAGCTCCGGATCGCCGACGGCGCCCCGGCGCCGAAGGACTGGACGCCGCCGGAGGGCTGGACGCCGGGGGAGCCGTACACCCTGGAGACCACCCTGGGCCGGTACCTGTTCAACGAGACCACCCCGGTCGACTACCCGTACGTCAACTTCCAGGTGGGCAAGAAACAGGTCTCGACGCTGGTCAACGACCTCGCCGAGAACTACCCCAAGGTCCAGGTCGCCACGACGCTGGACGCCCTCAAGGACGCCGGTTACCACTGGGCCACCCGGTCCGGTCTGACCATCGGCATCGAGGACGTCGTCGCGCCGCCGCGCAAGACCGAGATCCTGGAGGGGTACGAGCGCAAGGCGGACAAGATCCAGCGCGAGTACGACCGCGGTCTCATCACCGACGACGAGCGCCGTCAGGAGCTCACCGAGGTGTGGACCCAGGCGACCACCGAGGTCGCCCAGGACATGGAGAGGAACTTCCCCGCCGACAACCCGGTGTGGATGATGGTCCAGTCCGGCGCCCGAGGCAACCCGATGCAGGTGCGCCAGATCGCGGGTATCCGCGGCCTGGTCTCCAACACCAAGGGTGAGACGATCCCGCGTCCGATCAAGTCCTCCTACCGCGAGGGCCTGTCCGTGCTGGAGTACTTCATCTCCACGCACGGCCAGCGCAAGGGCCTGGCCGACACCGCCCTGCGTACCGCCGACTCGGGTTACCTGACCCGTCGTCTGGTGGACGTGGCGCAGGACGTCATCGTCCGCGAGATCGACTGCGGCACGGAGCGCTCGCTCTGGCACGAGATCGGCGAGAAGAACGCCGCCGGCGTCGTCGTGCGCAAGCACAACGTCGAGAACACCGGTTTCGGCCGGACCATCGCCGAGGACGCGGTGGACGCGGAGGGCAACATCGTCCTCCCCGCCCTGAGCGACACCTCCGAGCAGAACATCGACAAGCTCATCGAGGCCGGGATCACCCGCGTCCGCGTGCGCTCGTCGCTGGTCTGCGAGGCCAAGATCGGCGTCTGCACCACCTGCTACGGCCGCTCCATGGCGACCGGCAAGCCGGTGGACGTCGGTGAGGCGATCGGTATCATCGCGGCCCAGTCCATCGGTGAGCCCGGCACCCAGCTGACCATGCGCACCTTCCACATGGGCGGTTCGGCCGGTCAGGACATCACCCACGGTCTGCCCCGTGTCCAGGAGCTCTTCGAGGCCCGCATCCCCAAGGGTGTGGCCCCGATCTCCGAGATGGAGGGCCGGATCCGGATCGACGACACCGAGAAGAGCCGCAAGATCGTCGTCATCCCCGACGACGGCACGGACGAGATCGCCTACCCGGTCCCGATGCGCGCCCAGCTGCTCGTCACCGACGGCGACCACGTCAAGGTCGGTCAGCAGCTGATCCAGGGTGCGATCAACCCGCACGAGGTCCTGCGCATCCAGGGCCCGCGCGCGGTGCAGCAGCACCTGGTGTCCGAGGTCCAGGAGGTGTACAAGTCGCAGGGTGTGTCCATCCACGACAAGCACATCGAGATCATCGTCCGCCAGATGCTCAAGCGGGTGAACATCCTGGAGTCGGGCGACACCGAGCTGCTGCCCGGTGAGATGGTCGAGCGGCCGAAGTTCGAGCGGATCAACCGCCGCGTCGTGTCCGAGGGCGGCCAGCCCGCGGCCGGACGCCCGGTGCTGCTGGGTATCACCAAGGCCTCGCTGGCCACGGAGTCCTGGCTGTCCGCGGCCTCCTTCCAGGAGACCACCCGGGTGCTCACCGAGAACGCGATCCACGGCAAGAGCGACCCGCTCCTCGGCCTCAAGGAGAACGTCATCATCGGTAAGCTCATCCCGGCCGGTACCGGCATTCCGCAGTACCGCAACATCCGGGTGGAGCCGACCGAGGAGGCCAAGGCCTCGATGTACTCGGTCTCCGGGTACGAGGAGCCGAGCGAGTACACCTTCGGACAGGGTTCGGGCGAGGCCGTTCCGCTGGAGGAGTACGACTTCGGACCGTACAACCGGTAGAAGCGGTTTGCTTGACTGACGGCGGCGGTATGCCACCCCTCGCGGGGGGTGGTACCGCCGCCGTTCCGCGCACAGGGTCCGCTGACGCGGACGGAAGACGGCGCTACTGCGCTGGCGGGAGAGGCACAGGTGACTGACAACGGGGGCGAACGGCGGGACTCCGACGCGGAGGACTCGTGGTTCAAGCCGAGCGAGAACCGCTACCGCACACAGTCGGACTACCAGGACCCGCTCGAATCCGAGGGGACCGCTGACACGGTCTTCCCGGACAGCGGGGGGTACGCGGGGCTGAGTTCGTCCCGTCCGGCCATGGTGGAGCCCTATCCGGAGGCGCTGGGCGGACCGCCGCCCCCCGTCTCCCACGGGATCTCCTACCCGGGCGCCGGGTCCGCGGCCTACCAGCCGCTGACCAGGGTTCCGGGGGAGGCAGAGGAGCCCTCCCTGCCGAGCGTCGCGGCCAGCGCCCAGGTGCCGCTCCCGTCGGAGCGGGGCGCCGACCGGTCCGAGGCCTGGTCCGACGGTCCCCGGACCCAGGAGATCCCCGCGCTGGGCGACCGGGGCGCCCCGGACGCCGGACAGCCCCGGGACGAGCCCTCCTCCGCACCCGGCTCCTCCGCGGCCGCCGAACAGCCGTGGGGTTCCGGCACACCGCTGGAAGACGACCGGAACGCGCCCTCCTGGGAGGCGTCGTCCGACACCGTCGGCGGCGCGCGCGGCTCCGCGGCCTGGGACGCCGACGCTCCCGCGCGCGGGGACGACCCCGGTGCCTCCGGTCAGCCGTGGGACGACGCTCCCTCCTCCGGTGTGCCCGGCGGCCAGCCGTGGGAGGACGCTCCGGTCGCCGATCGGCGCGATCCTCTCGACGACGGCCTCGGCACGGCCCCGTGGGACGCCCCGGCCTCCGCTGGGGCGGGCACCGCCGGTGCCCGGCCGTGGGAGGACGACACCCGCCCTCCCTCTCCCTCTTCCTGGGACGCCGACGCCCCCGCCCGCGGGGACGACCCCGGTGCGTCGGCCCCGTGGTCGGACTCCCCCGGAACCGGTGGTTCCGCGGAGGGCGGTTCGGCCGACGCATCCCTGCCCTGGGACACCCCGTCCCCCTCCGCACCCGGTCAGCCCTGGGACGACGCCCCGGACCGCGGCCGGGACACCGCCGACGACGGCCTGGGCCCCGCGTCGTGGGAGGCTCCCTCCTCCGGTGTGCCCGGCGGCCAGCCGTGGGAGGACGCTCCGGTCGCCGATCGGCGCGATCCTCTCGACGACGGCCTCGGCACGGCCTCGTGGGACGCCCCGGCCCCCGGCGCCCGGTCGTGGGGGGAGGAGACCAGTTCGCCCTCCTCCTGGGACGTCGACGCTCCCGGCGGCAGCGACCGGGACCCCGCTCCCTGGCCGGAGGCCTCCGGCAGCGGCGGCCCGGCGGAGGGCACCCGGCCCTGGGACACCGGCTCCGCCGGCGACCGCGGCACCTGGAACGCCGACCGGGGCGCCCAGCCCTGGGACGACGCCCCCGCGGGCGGTACGCGCGATCCGCTCGACGACGGTCTGGGTCCCGCGTCCTGGGAGGCCCCGGCCCCCGGCGCGTCCGGCCAGCCGTGGGACGACGACGCCCCGGGCCGCGGCCGTGACGCGGCCGACGACGGCCTGGGCCCCGCGTCGTGGGAGACGCGGCCCTCCTCCGCGACCGACCAGCCCTGGGGCCCCGACCCCGCCGGCGACCGCGGTCCGTGGACCGCTGACCGGGGAGGCCAGCCCTGGGAGGACGGCACACGCGCCTCCTCCGGCTGGGACGACGACGCTCCCGTCCGCGACCGCGACCGCGACCGCGGCCCGGCCTCATGGACCGACGTGCCCGGACCCGACGGCAGTTCCTGGGACGACGACGCCCCGGCGGACCGGCCCCGGGACGACCGCGCCCCCCGGCACGGGACCGGAGCGCGCGGTGCCGACGCCTGGGACGACCGCCCCTACGACGACGACCCCCTCGGGGGAGACCGCGCACGCGGCCGCTCCTGGGACGACGACGAACTCGGCGGCGACTTCCGGGGCGCCGACAGCACCCCCCTGGGCGCCGACGCCCTGGACGCCTGGGCGCCCTCCGGCCGCACCGGCGACCGGCCCGGCGCGGACTCCGGCGGCTCGTGGGGCGACGGGTACGGCGACGAGCTCTCGCCCTCCGGGCTGGGCACGGGCAGCGGCAACACCTGGGCGTTCGACCGCAACGACCCCCGGCTGCCGGACGTGGTCCGCGAGGCGGAGCAGCGCCGCAGGGAGTCCTCCTCCGGACGGGCCGAGACCGTCGACTGGGGAGGACCCGACACCGGTGAGCTCTCCGCGGCGGTCCCCGGCGCGGACGATCCCCTGGGCGCGATCGCCGACATGCAGTCGCGCGCCCGCTCCAGGGACCAGGACCTGCCGGACGACCCCGGCGGGGCCACCCAGATGTTCGACGCCCGCGCCCTGGCCGGGGAGGGGGACTGGGAGGACGACGACGAGTTCCGGCGCGACGTCCCCCCGCGCGGTGACGACGGGGCGGACTACGGCCACTACGACGACGACCCCGAAGGGCCGGAGTACGGCCACGACGGGGACGCGGACCGGCCGGAGCCGGAGTACGCCTACGACGACGACCCCGAGCCCCGCGGTGACGAGCGCGACGACCGCGACGACTCCGAGTACGAGGACGGGTTCACCCCGGCCGACTACGGGATGCCCGCCGCCCCGGCGGGCCGCAGCAAGCGCCGCAAGGACCCGATCGCCGACGAGTTCCCCGGCTTCGGCGACCGCCCCCTGGGCGGCGAGGCCGGTGACGCCTACCCCGGCTACGACAGCATCGACTTCCTCGCCGACACCGAGCGGGGAGCGACGCTCACCCTGTGGCTGGGCGTGGCCTCGCTGCTGCCCGGCGTGGGACTGGTCACGGCCGTCCTGGCCCTTCTGGTCACCGGGCCCAAGGCCAAGAGGGCGATCCGCGAGTCCCGCGGGCAGCTCGACGGCCTCGGTCTGATCACGACCGGAACGGTCTTCGCCGTCGTCGGCATCCTGGTGACGGTGATCTCCGTCGCCCTCTGGCTGGTCCTGTAGCGCGACGGCCGCCTCTCGGGGACAATCGTCCCTGGGAGGCGGCCTTCATCCTTCGTCCGCGCCCTCTGCGAAGCGGGGCCGAGCAGCCCAGGGACCGCGTAGACTGGTGGTGACCCACGGCTGAGCGAGGATCCGTCCCGACGGTTCCCGCCATGTCGCACATCGTTTTGACCGTCCTGACGGCAAGCGGTAGCCTGTGTGATTGTGCCCGTGAGTCGACGGGTCGCACATGTGTGTGCGGCGCCCGGTTCCGCAGACGAGGACCTACGGTGCGCGGCGCATGTGAACCCCCTCCCATGATTCGACCTCTCGGTCGGGTGTGATCTCGTTTTCGCCATGCGCGGGAACGAACGCGACACGCCCGACATCGGGGGTCGGGGAGGTTCGGGAAATCCAGCAGGTCAATAGCGATATCGGCTACGAGAACCGGCGTAGGTCACGAGGAAGACGGAGACGCGGTGCCCACCATCCAGCAGCTGGTCCGCAAGGGCCGACAGGACAAGGTCGCAAAGAACAAGACCCCGGCGCTGAAGGGGAGTCCGCAGCGTCGTGGTGTGTGCACTCGTGTCTACACCACCACGCCCAAGAAGCCGAACTCCGCTCTGCGCAAGGTCGCCCGAGTCAAGCTGAGCAGCCAGATCGAGGTCACGGCCTACATCCCCGGCATCGGCCACAACCTGCAGGAGCACAGCATCGTGCTCGTGCGCGGTGGCCGTGTGAAGGACCTGCCGGGTGTCCGTTACCGCATCGTGCGCGGCTCGCTCGACACGCAGGGTGTCCGTAACCGCAAGCAGGCGCGTAGCCGTTACGGCGCCAAGAAGGAGAAGTAAGCATGCCGCGCAAGGGCCCGGCGCCGAAGCGCCAGCTCATCACCGACCCGGTCTACGGCTCGCCGCTCGTCACCGCACTGATCAACAAGGTGCTGCTCGACGGCAAGCGCTCCATCGCCCAGAGCGTCGTCTACGACGCCCTGGAGGGTGCTCGCGAGAAGACCGGCCAGGACCCGCTCGTCGTCCTGAAGCGGGGTCTGGACAACGTCAAGCCCGCGCTCGAGGTCCGCAGCCGCCGCGTCGGCGGCGCGACCTACCAGGTGCCGGTCGAGGTTCGCGCCTCCCGGTCCACCACGCTGGCCCTGCGCTGGCTGGTCTCCTACGCGCGCCAGCGTCGCGAGAAGACCATGACCGAGCGCCTGATGAACGAGCTGGTCGACGCCAGCAACGGTCTCGGCGCGGCCGTCAAGAAGCGTGAGGACACGCACAAGATGGCCGAGTCGAACAAGGCCTTCGCGCACTACCGCTGGTAATTCCGGCGGGTTCGAAACAGACCGAGGGACGACGAGCCTCATGGCTGCCAAAACTGTTCTTGACCTGGCCAAGGTCCGCAACATCGGGATCATGGCTCACATCGACGCTGGTAAGACCACGACGACTGAGCGGATCCTCTACTACACCGGTGTGACCCACAAGGTGGGCGAGGTCCACGATGGCGCCGCCACGATGGACTGGATGAAGGAGGAGCAGGAGCGGGGTATCACCATTACCTCGGCTGCTACCACCACCCACTGGGACGACCACACCATCAACATCATCGACACGCCCGGCCACGTCGACTTCACGGTCGAGGTCGAGCGGTCGCTGCGTGTGCTCGACGGTGCCGTCGCGGTCTTCGACGCCAAGGAGGGCGTTGAGCCCCAGTCGGAGCAGGTCTGGCGCCAGGCGGACCGCTACGGCGTCCCGCGTATCTGCTTCGTCAACAAGATGGACAAGATCGGCGCCGAGTTCCAGCGCTGTGTCGACATGTTCCGTGAGCGCCTCGGCGCCAACGCCATGCCGATCCAGCTCAACATCGGCGCCGAGAGCGACTTCAAGGGCGTCATCGACCTCGTCCGCATGAAGGCCTACGTCTGGAACGACGAGGCCGCGCTCGGCGAGATGTACGACACGGTCGACATCCCCGAGAGCCACGCCGACGCCGCCCGCGAGGCCCGCGACCAGTTCATCGAGACGCTGGCCGAGGCCGACGACGAGATCATGGAGATGTACCTGGAGGGCCAGGAGCCCACCGTGGAACAGCTCGTCTCCGCGATCCGCCGCGCGACCATCGCCGGTACGGCCGTCCCGGTCGTGTGTGGCACCGCGTTCAAGAACAAGGGCGTGCAGCCCCTGCTCGACGCGGTCACCGCCTACCTCCCCTCGCCGCTGGACGTCGAGGGCGTCGAGGGTCACGACCCCAAGGACGAGACCGAGGAGACCAAGCTCGTCCGCAAGCCGAGCAACGACGAGCCGCTGTCGGCCCTGGTCTTCAAGATCATGAGCGACCCGCACCTGGGCAAGCTGACCTACGTGCGTGTCTACTCCGGCGTTCTCCAGGCGGGCACCCAGGTGCTCAACAGCCTCAAGGGCCGCAAGGAGCGCATCGGCAAGATCTACCGCATGCACTCCAACAAGCGCGAGGAGATCTCCGAGGTCGGCGCCGGCGACATCGTCGCCGTCATGGGCCTCAAGGACACCACGACCGGTGAGACCCTGTGCGACCAGGCGAACCCGATCGTGCTGGAGTCCATGACCTTCCCGGCTCCGGTCATCGAGGTGGCCATCGAGCCCAAGACCAAGAGCGACCAGGAGAAGCTGGGCATCGCGATCCAGCGCCTGGCGGACGAGGACCCCTCGTTCCAGGTCGCCACGGACGACCAGACCGGTCAGACCGTGATCTCGGGCATGGGCGAGCTGCACCTCGAGGTGCTCGTCAACCGCATGCGCGACGAGTTCAAGGTCGAGGCGAACATCGGCAAGCCGCAGGTGGCCTACCGCGAGACCATTCGCAAGAAGGTCGAGGGGCACACCTACACCCACAAGAAGCAGACCGGTGGGTCGGGCCAGTTCGCCAAGGTCAAGATCGACATCGAGCCCCTGGAGACCGAGAGCGGCGACGCCTCGGGCTACGAGTTCGTCAACGCCGTCACCGGTGGCCGCATCCCGAGGGAGTACATCCCCTCGGTCGACGCCGGCTGCCAGGAGGCCGCCGAGCTGGGCGTGCTCGCGCACTACCCGCTCGTCGGCGTCAAGGTGACGCTCCAGGACGGCCAGTACCACGAGGTCGACTCCTCCGAGATGGCCTTCAAGACCGCCGGTTCGATCGCCTTCAAGGAGGCGGTCAAGCTGGCCAAGCCGACTCTCCTGGAGCCGGTCATGGCTGTCGAGGTCACCACCCCCGAGGAGTACATGGGTGACGTGATCGGCGACCTGAACTCCCGCCGTGGACAGATCCAGTCCATGGACGAGCGTTCCGGCGTCCGTATCGTCAAGGCCCAGGTGCCCCTCTCCGAAATGTTCGGCTACGTGGGTGACCTGCGCAGCCGCACGCAGGGTCGAGCCAACTACTCGATGGTGTTCGACTCCTACGCGGAGGTTCCGTCCGCTGTCGCCCAAGAAATTGTGGCGAAGGTCCGCGGCGAATAGTCGCGAACACGTAACCAGCCCGCTCCCCGTCCACGCGGGGAGCGAGCACCAGACAGCTCTGTACGTCTAGGAGACATCCAGTGGCGAAAGCAAAGTTCGAGCGGACTAAGCCGCACGTCAACATCGGCACCATCGGTCACATCGACCACGGCAAGACCACGCTGACCGCGGCCATCACCAAGGTGCTGCACGACGCGTACCCGGACCTGAACCCGTTCACGCCGTTCGAGGACATCGACAACGCTCCTGAGGAGCGCGAGCGCGGTATCACCATCTCCGTCGCCCACGTCGAGTACCAGACCGAGGCGCGCCACTACGCCCACGTGGACTGCCCCGGTCACGCCGACTACGTGAAGAACATGATCACGGGTGCGGCGCAGATGGACGGCGCCATCCTGGTCGTGGCCGCCACCGACGGCCCGATGCCGCAGACCAAGGAGCACGTGCTCCTGGCCCGCCAGGTCGGCGTGCCCTACATCGTGGTGGCCCTGAACAAGGCCGACATGGTGGACGACGAGGAGATCTTCGAGCTCGTCGAGCTCGAGGTCCGCGAGCTCCTCAGCGAGTACGAGTTCCCCGGCGACGACGTTCCCGTCACCAAGGTCTCCGCGCTCAAGGCGCTGGAGGGCGACGAGGAGTGGGGCAAGTCCGTCCTGGAGCTCATGGGCACCGTGGACCAGTTCATCCCCGAGCCCGAGCGTGACACCGAGAAGCCCTTCCTCATGCCGATCGAGGACGTCTTCTCGATCACCGGTCGCGGCACCGTCGTCACCGGTCGCATCGAGCGCGGCATCGTCAACGTCAACGAGACCGTCGACATCGTCGGTATCAAGGACGAGAAGCAGACCACCACGGTCACCGGTGTCGAGATGTTCCGCAAGCTGCTCGACCAGGGCCAGGCCGGCGACAACGTCGGTCTGCTCCTGCGCGGCATCAAGCGCGAGGACGTCGAGCGCGGCCAGGTCGTCATCAAGCCCGGCACGACCACCCCGCACACCGAGTTCGAGGCCCAGGTCGTCATCCTGTCCAAGGACGAGGGTGGCCGCCACACGCCGTTCTTCAACAACTACCGCCCGCAGTTCTACTTCCGCACCACGGACGTCACCGGCGTCGTGACGCTGCCGGAGGGCACCGAGATGGTCATGCCCGGTGACAACACCGAGATGACCGTCCAGCTCATCCAGCCCGTCGCGATGGAGGACGGCCTGAAGTTCGCCATCCGCGAGGGTGGCCGGACCGTGGGCGCGGGTCGCGTCACGAAGATCCTCAAGTAGTACCCGCGCGGGGGCGGCCCCTTCGGAGCCGTCCCCGCCGTGGTGGGCGGGCCGTGGGTCCACGGCCCGCCCGCCAGCACACAAGACGTCATCGGGCTCTGTGACGGTGACGCACCGCAGGGGCAAGCCCTGTTGCGGTTTCTCAAGGGAATAGGGGCTCACGGCTACAACGGCGGATCCGCCGGGCCTGGGCGTCTGTGACCGGGAACAGCTCACCGTTACGGACACTGAAGCGAAGGACGAACAGGCCACATGGCGGGACAGAAGATCCGCATTCGGCTAAAGGCCTATGACCACGAGGTCATCGACAGCTCGGCTCGCAAGATCGTCGAGACTGTGACGCGAACTGGCGCACAGGTCGCGGGCCCGGTGCCGCTGCCGACGGAGAAGAACGTTTACTGCGTCATCCGATCGCCGCACAAGTACAAGGACTCGCGCGAGCACTTCGAGATGCGCACGCACAAGCGGCTGATCGACATCATCGACCCCACGCCGAAGACGGTCGACTCGCTCATGCGACTCGACCTCCCGGCGGGCGTTGACATCGAGATCAAGCTTTAAGGACGCACAGACATGGCCACCAAGCAGATCAAGGGAGTTCTGGGCGAAAAGCTCGGCATGACCCAGGTCTTCGACGACACGGGCAAGATGGTGCCCGTGACGGTTCTGAAGGCCGGTCCGTGCGTCGTGAGCCGCATCCGGACTCCGGACACCGATGGCTACTCCGCCATCCAGCTCGGCTACGGGCAGATCAACCCGCGCAAGGTCAACAAGCCGCTCGGCGACTACCTGCGCAGGCACGACCTGACCCCGCGCCGCCACTACGTCGAGGTCCGCACGACCGACGCCACCGAGTACACGCTCGGCCAGGAGGTCACCGCGGACAGCTTCGAGATCGGCCAGAAGGTCGACGTCACGGGCAAGAGCAAGGGCAAGGGCTTCGCGGGTGTGATGAAGCGCCACGGTTTCCGCGGCCTCTCCGCCTCGCACGGTACCCAGCGCAAGCACCGCTCGCCCGGCTCCATCGGCGGCTGCGCCACGCCCGGCCGCGTGTTCAAGGGCATGCGGATGGCCGGTCGCATGGGCAACGTGCGCAAGACCGTCCAGAACCTGACCGTTCACTCCGTCGACGCGGAGAAGGGGCTCATCCTGGTCAAGGGTGCCGTCCCCGGTCCCAACGGCGGTCTGGTGCTCGTCCGCACCGCTGTGAAGGGGGACAAGTAAGCCATGGCCCAGATCGAGGTCAAGAACCCCGAGGGCGGCACCAAGGGCAGCGTCGAGCTGCCGGACACCGTCTTCGCCCAGCAGGTCAGCATCCCGCTGATCCACCAGGTCGTGAACGCCCAGCTCGCCGCTGGCCGTCAGGGCACGCACGCCACCAAGACCCGCGGCGACGTCCGCGGCGGTGGCAAGAAGCCCTACCGCCAGAAGGGCACGGGCCGGGCCCGCCAGGGTTCCATCCGCGCCCCGCAGTACACCGGCGGCGGCACGGTCCACGGACCCCAGCCGCGCGACTACAGCCAGCGCACCCCCAAGAAGATGAAGGCCGCCGCCCTGCGCGGAGCCCTCTCGGACCGGGCGCGCCACGGCCGCATCCACGTCGTCAGCCAGTTCGTGGCCGAGGACCTGGAGAGCAAGTTCACGCAGACCGCTCTGAAGGCGCTGCGCCAGGTCACCGAGTCCGACAAGGTCCTGGTGGTGCTGGCCCGCGACGACGAGCACAACCGGCGCGCCCTGCGCAACGTCGAAGAGGTGCACATCCTCGACGCGGACCAGGTGAACACCTACGACGTCCTGTACTCGGACGACGTGGTCTTCACCGAGGCGGGCTACGCCGAGTTCCTGGCCCACGCGGCCGGTGCCTCCAAGGCCGCGCAGTCCGAGGAGGACGACCAGTGAGGATCGCCGACCACCGGGACATCATCGTCGAGCCGGTGATCTCCGAGAAGAGCTACGGGCTCATGGACGAGAACAAGTACACGTTCATCGTCCGCCCGGACGCCAACAAGACCCAGATCAAGATCGCGATCGAGAAGATCTTCGAGGTGAAGGTCACGAGCGTGAACACGATCAACCGCAAGGGCAAGCGCAAGCGCACCCGCTTCGGTTACGGGAAGCGTCCCGACACCAAGCGCGCGATCGTCAGCGTCGCCGAGGGCGACCGGATCGACATCTTCGGTGTCTGACCTCTCCCGGGTCTGACCGCTACACACCAAGCAACACGTAAAGGAATGCGCGAAGAAGATGGGCATTCGTAAGTACAAGCCGACGACACCGGGTCGTCGCGGCTCCAGCGTGAGCGACTTCGTCGAGATCACGCGCTCGGAGCCCGAGAAGTCCCTGGTGCGTCCGCTCCACTCCAAGGGCGGTCGCAACGGCCACGGCCGCATCACCGCCCGCCACCAGGGCGGTGGCCACAAGCGCGCCTACCGCGTGATCGACTTCCGTCGTCACGACAAGGACGGCGTGCCGGCCAAGGTCGCCCACATCGAGTACGACCCGAACCGCACCGCGCGCATCGCGCTGCTCCACTACGTGGACGGTGAGAAGCGCTACATCCTGGCTCCGGCCGGCCTCAAGCAGGGCGACCGGGTCGAGAACGGTCCGCAGTCCGACATCAAGCCCGGCAACTGCCTCCCGCTGCGCAACATCCCCACGGGTACGTTCGTGCACGCGGTCGAGCTGAAGCCGGGCGGCGGCGCCAAGCTGGGCCGCTCCGCGGGCTCGCAGATCCAGCTCCTGGCCAAGGAGGGCAAGTACGCCACGCTGCGTATGCCCTCCGGTGAGATGCGCATGGTGGAGATCACCTGCCGCGCCACCGTCGGCCAGGTGGGCAACGCCGAGCAGTCCAACATCAACTGGGGCAAGGCCGGCCGCTCCCGCTGGAAGGGCAAGCGCCCGACCGTCCGCGGTGTCGTGATGAACCCGGTCGACCACCCCCACGGTGGTGGTGAGGGCAAGACCTCCGGTGGCCGCCACCCGGTCAGCCCCTGGGGTAAGAAGGAAGGCCGGACCCGGGCCAAGAACAAGGCCAGCGACAAGCTCATCGTGCGGCGTCGGCGTAGCGGTAAGAAGAAGCGGTAAGGAGCACGTCTGATGCCACGTAGCCTTAAGAAGGGTCCCTTCGTCGACGACCACCTCATCAAGAAGGTGGAGTCGCAGAACGAGAAGGGGACCAAGAACGTCATCAAGACGTGGTCCCGGCGGTCCATGATCGTTCCGGAGATGATCGGTCACACGATCGCCGTCCACGACGGCCGCAAGCACGTCCCCGTGTTCGTGTCCGAGTCGATGGTCGGCCACAAGCTCGGTGAGTTCGCTCCCACGCGTACTTTCCGCAGCCACGTCAAGGAAGACCGCCGTAGCCGCCGTTAGCGGTTGCAGCAGCAGAAAGAACCATTTCTCCACGGTGAGTGGAGATGAATTTCCGTGAGCGAGGGAAAAGCGATGGGAACGAGGGCACAGGCACGGTTCGTCCGTGTTACGCCCCGAAAGGCCCGCCGGGTGGTGGACCTTATTCGCGGGTTGCCCGCTGACGAGGCACAGGCGGTGCTCCGGTTCGCGCCCCAGTCGGCGAGCGAGCCTGTTGGCAAGGTGCTGGCTAGCGCCATCGCCAACGCCGAGCACAACGACAAGCTGGACCGCGGGACGCTGGTGGTCGAACGCGCGTGGGTGGACGAGGGTCCGACCCTGAAGCGCATTCGTCCGCGAGGCTTCGGCCGCGCCTTCCGGGTGACCAAGCGCACGAGCCACATCACCGTGGTCGTCGCTGAGCGCTCGGGCGCCTCGTCCAAGACGAAGGAAAGGACCCGATAGTGGGGCAGAAGGTAAACCCGCACGGGTTCCGCCTCGGAGTCACCACCGACTTCAAGAGCCGTTGGTACGCCGACAAGTCCTACAAGGACTACGTCAAGGAAGACGTCGCGATCCGTCGGATGCTGACCCGCGGCATGGAGCGTGCGGGCATCTCCAAGGTGGAGATCGAGCGCACCCGTGACCGCGTCCGCGTCGACGTCTACACCGCCCGGCCGGGCATCGTCATCGGCCGCCGCGGCGTCGAGGCCGACCGCATCCGGACCGACCTGGAGAAGCTGACCGGCAAGCAGGTCCAGCTGAACGTCTTCGAGGTCAAGAACCCCGAGATCGACGCGCAGCTCGTCGCCCAGGGCGTCGCCGAGCAGCTGAGCAGCCGCGTGGCCTTCCGCCGCGCGATGCGCAAGGCCATGCAGACCGCCATGAAGAGCGGTGCCAAGGGCATCCGCATCCAGTGCGGTGGCCGTCTGGGCGGGGCCGAGATGTCGCGCTCGGAGTTCTACCGCGAGGGCCGTGTGCCCCTGCACACCCTGCGCGCCGACATCGACTACGGCTTCTTCGAGGCCCGTACGACCTTCGGCCGCATCGGTGTGAAGGTCTGGATCTACAAGGGTGACGCACCTGCCACCCGCGCCGAGCGCGAGGCGGCCCAGGCCGCGCAGCGCTCCGCCGGTGGCGGCGGTGGCGGTGGCGGCGGTCAGCGCCGCGAGCGCCCCCAGCGTCGTCGTCGCGGCGGTGCCGGTGGCGGCCAGCCGCAGAACGCCGAGGCCAAGGCCCCGGCCGAGTCCGCGAAGTCCGAGGGGAGCTGACCAGTGCTTATTCCTCGTAAGGTCAAGTACCGCAAGCAGCACCACCCGGATCTGCGCGGCAAGGCCAAGGGCGGCACGACGGTCACTTTCGGTGAGTTCGGCATCCAGGCCCTGGAGTCGGCCTACGTGACGAACCGTCAGATCGAGTCCGCTCGTATCGCCATGACGCGTCACATCAAGCGTGGCGGCAAGGTGTGGATCAACATCTTCCCGGACCGCCCGCTGACCAAGAAGCCCGCCGAGGTCCGCATGGGTTCCGGTAAGGGTTCCCCGGAGTGGTGGGTCGCGCCGGTCAAGCCCGGTCGCGTGATGTTCGAGCTGTCGGGCGTGCCCGAGGCCATCGCCAAGGAGGCGATGCGCCGTGCGATGCACAAGCTCCCGATGAAGTGCAAGTTCGTTACGCGGGAGGGGGAGTGATGGCCAAGTCCGTGACTGCCCATGAGCTCCGTGACCAGTCCGTCGAGGACCTGGTCGCCAAGCTCAAGGAAGCCAAGGAAGAGCTGTTCAACCTCCGCTTCCAGGCCGCCACCGGCCAGCTCGACAACCACAGCCGACTGCGTACCGTCAAGCGCGAGATCGCCCGGATCTACACGATCCTGCGTGAGCACGAGCTGGGTATCGCCCCGCTGTCTGGTGAGTCGGCGCAGGAGAAGGAAGCAGCCGAATGAGTGAGAACCAGACCGCGACCCGCAACTACCGCAAGGTGCGCGAGGGCTACGTCGTCAGCGACAAGATGGACAAGACCGTCGTTGTCGAGGTCGAGGACCGCATCACGCACGCCAGGTACGGCAAGGTCATCCGTCGCACGTCCAAGTACAAGGCGCACGACGAGGCGAACTCCTGTGGCGTGGGCGACCTGGTCCGACTGATGGAGACCAGGCCGCTCTCCGCGACCAAGCGCTGGCGCGTCGTGGAGATCCTGGAGAAGGCTAAGTAACCCCAGCCTGTCGGCGGCCGGCACCCGTGCCGGCCGCCGATCCCGGGGGTGAGACCACCTAGCCGTGCGGCAGTGGACCGCACGCATCACATCAGGAGCAGACGTGATTCAGCAGGAGTCGCGACTCAAGGTCGCCGACAACACGGGTGCCAAGGAGATCCTCACCATCCGTGTTCTCGGTGGCTCGGGTCGGCGCTACGCCGGGATCGGCGACACGATCGTCGCCACGGTGAAGGACGCCCTGCCTGGCGCTGGAGTCAAGAAGGGCGACGTCGTCAAGGCCGTTGTCGTGCGCACCGTCAAGGAGCGCCGCCGGCCCGACGGCTCCTACATCCGCTTCGATGAGAACGCTGCCGTGCTCATCAAGGACGGTGGGGACCCGCGAGGCACCCGCATCTTCGGCCCGGTCGGCCGCGAGCTGCGTGACAAGAAGTACATGCGCATCATTTCGCTGGCGCCGGAGGTGCTCTAAGCGATGAAGATCAAATCTGGCGACGAGGTCATCGTTCTCGCCGGCAAGAACCGGGGTGCCACCGGCAAGGTCGTCAAGGCCCTGCCGAAGGAAGACCGTGTCGTTGTCGAGGGCGTCAACCTGGTCAAGAAGCACAGGAAGGCCAACCCGGCGGGCGGCCAGCAGGGCGAGGTCGTCACCAAGGAGGCCCCGATCCACGTGAGCAACGTCGCGCTCGTGGAAGACGGCAAGGCCACCCGGGTCGGCTACCGCTTCGAGGAAGACGGAACCAAGGTTCGCGTCTCCCGCCGCACCGGTAAGGACATCTGATGACGGTTACCAACGACATCACCGCCCCTCCGATGCCGCGGCTCAAGGAGAAGTACCGTAACGAGATCGTTGCCGCCCTCAAGGAGGAGCACGGCATCGGCAACATCATGCAGGTCCCCGGTCTGACGAAGATCGTGGTCAACATGGGTGTTGGCGAGGCGGCTCGTGACGCGAAGCTGATCCAGGGCGCGATCGCCGACCTGTCGGCGATCACCGGCCAGAAGCCGCGGATCAACCGGGCCAAGAACTCCATCGCGCAGTTCAAGCTGCGCGAGGGTCAGCCGATCGGCGCCAGCGTCACGCTGCGCGGCGACCGGATGTGGGAGTTCCTCGACCGGCTGCTCTCCCTGGCCCTGCCCCGTATCCGGGACTTCCGCGGCCTGTCCCCGAAGCAGTTCGACGGGAACGGCAACTACACCTTCGGGCTGACCGAGCAGGTCATGTTCCACGAGGTGGACCCGGACAAGGTCGACCGGCAGCGTGGGATGGACATCACGGTCGTCACCACCGCCACGAGCGACGAACAGGGCCGCAGCCTGCTCAAGCGGCTCGGTTTCCCGTTCAAGGAAGCCTGAGGGGTAAGCACACATGGCCAAGAAGTCCCTGATCGCGAAGTCGCAGCGGAAGCCGAAGTTCGGCGTTCGCGCGTATACTCGATGCTCGCGGTGCGGCCGCCCGCGCGCCGTCTTCCGGAAGTTCGGCCTCTGCCGTATCTGCTTCCGTGAGATGGCCCACCGGGGCGAGCTGCCCGGTATCACCAAGTCGAGCTGGTAGTTTCCGGCGGGGCCGACCGTTCGCCCACCCCTGGGCGCACGGAGTCGGCCCCCCGAAGCGCCATCCTCGGCGCGTACAGCGTCCGTGACCGCACGATGCGGCACGGTCCGGCAACATCCAACCACCAGGGCACGGCAGTCCCGAAGGGGACCGCGGTGCCCACGACCACGCCGTAGGTCCGTTTGTGCACCTTCGCGGGAGTACCCGCGCAAGGGCAGGCTCTGGGAAAGCCCGCACTCGGAAACCGCGGTGAGGAAGGGCCAGTCGGCCATGACGATGACCGACCCGATCGCAGACATGCTCACGCGTCTGCGCAACGCGAATTCGGCTTACCACGACACCGTGGCGATGCCGTATTCCAAGATCAAGGCGCACATCGCCGAGATCCTCCAGCAGGAGGGCTTCATTCAGGGCTGGCGGACCGAGGAGGCCCCCGTGGGCCAGAACCTCGTCCTGGACCTGAAGTACGGCCCCACCCGGGAGCGTTCCATCGCGGGCATCCGCCGGGTCTCCAAGCCCGGTCTGCGGGTGTACGCCAAGAAGGAGAACCTGCCGCGGGTGCTGGGTGGCCTCGGCGTGGCGATCATTTCGACGTCCGGCGGCCTGATGACCGAAAAGCAGGCCAAGAAGCGTGGCGTGGGCGGCGAAGTCCTCGCCTACGTCTGGTAACAGGGAGAGATTGAAGCATGTCGCGAATCGGTCGACTGCCGCTCTCGGTCCCCAAGGGCGTCGAAGTCACGATTAACGGGCAGGACGTCACCGTCAAGGGTCCGAAGGGCGAGCTGAAGCACACCGTCGCCGAGCCGATCACCGTGGCCCTGGAGGACGGGGTCGTCACGGTGGCGCGTCCGGACGACAAGCCGGAGAACCGCTCGCTGCACGGTCTGACCCGTGCGCTCATCGCCAACCTCGTCGAGGGCGTGGCCAAGGGCTACACCAAGACGCTGGAGATCCACGGCGTGGGTTACCGCGTCCAGGCCCGCGGCTCCAACCTGGAGTTCTCGCTGGGCTACAGCCACCCCGTCGTGGTCGAGCCCCCCGCGGGCATCAGCTTCCGCGTGGAGAAGCCGACCATCCTCCACGTCGAGGGCATCGACAAGCAGCTGGTGGGCCAGGTCGCCGCGAACATCCGCGGTCTGCGTAAGCCTGACCCGTACAAGGCCAAGGGCGTGCGGTACCAGGGTGAGCACATCCGCCGCAAGGCCGGAAAGGCTGGTAAGTAGGCATGGGTAGCACCGTGAGCCGCAAGCGGACCACCAAGCGCGCCACCTCCCGTGCGCGCCGCCAGTTCCGCGTCCGCAAGAAGGTCGTGGGTACCGCCGAGCGTCCGCGCCTGGCCGTCTTCCGCTCCTCCAAGCACATCGTCGCGCAGGTGATCGACGACACCAGGGGTCACACCCTGGCCGCCGCCTCCAGCGTCGAGGCCGACCTGCGCGCCGACGAGGGCACCAAGTCCGACAAGTCCGTCAAGGTCGGTCAGCTCATCGCCGAGCGCGCCAAGGCCGCCGGTGTCTCCACGGTCGTCTTCGACCGCGGCGGCAACCAGTACGCCGGTCGTATCGCCAAGCTCGCCGACGCGGCGCGCGAGGGCGGGCTGGAGTTCTAGCGATGACCTCTGCAACGGCCAAGATCAACCACGAGAAGAGGAACCACTGATGGCTGCAGCACCGCGGCGCGGCGCCGGTGGCGAGCGGCGTGATCGCCGTGACGATCGCCGCGGCGGCGCCGCAGACAAGGGTGTCTCCTACATCGAGAAGGTCGTGACCATCAACCGGGTCGCGAAGGTCGTCAAGGGCGGCCGTCGCTTCTCCTTCACCGCCCTGGTCGTCGTCGGCGACGGCAACGGCATGGTCGGTGTCGGTTACGGCAAGGCCAAGGAGGTCCCGGCCGCGATCGCCAAGGGTGTCGAGGAGGCGAAGAAGAACTTCTTCCGCGTTCCCCGCATCCAGGGCACGATCGTGCACCGGGTCCAGGGCGAGGACGCTGCCGGCGTCGTCCTGCTCCGTCCGGCCGCCCCGGGTACCGGCGTCATCGCCGGTGGCCCCGTGCGCGCCGTGCTGGAGTGCGCCGGCATCCACGACGTGCTGAGCAAGTCGCTCGGCTCGTCCAACCCGCTGAACATCGTGCACGCCACCGTGGCGGCTCTGAAGGGCATCAACCAGCCCGAGGAGATCGCCGCCCGCCGTGGCCTGCCGATCGAGGACGTCGCCCCGGCTGCCATGCTGCGTGCTCGCGCTGAGGCGAAGGCAGGAGCCTGACCATGGCCAAGCTCAAGATCACGCAGACCCGCTCCAAGATCGGCGGCAAGGTGAAGCAGCACGCTGCTCTCCAGTCGCTGGGCCTGGGCCGGATCGGCAAGTCCACCGTCCGTGAGGACCGCCCTGAGGTTCGCGGGCAGATCACGATCGTCGCGCACCTCGTCTCTGTCGAGGAGGTTGCCGAATGAGCGACTACAACCCCGACGAGCTGCTCAAGCTGCACCACCTGCGTCCCGCCCCGGGCTCCAACAAGGCCAAGATCCGCAAGGGTCGCGGCGAGGCGTCCAAGGGCAAGACCGCAGGTCGTGGCACCAAGGGCACGAAGGCTCGTAACACCGTCCGCCCCGGCTTCGAGGGCGGGCAGATGCCCCTCATCCGCCGGGTGCCCAAGCTCAAGGGCTTCAGCAACGCCCGGTTCAAGACGACCTACCAGGTCGTCAACCTGGACCGGCTGAGCGAGCTCTACCCCGAGGGTGGCGAGGTCACCGTCGAGAGCCTGGTCGCCAAGGGCGCGGTTCGCAAGAACCAGCTCGTCAAGGTGCTGGGCACGGGTGAGATCTCCGTCGCCGTGCAGGTGAGCGCGCACGCGTTCTCCTCCTCGGCGAAGGAGAAGATCTCCGCCGCCGGTGGCTCCACCACCGAGCTGTAGGGGTCTTCCCCGCGATGAGCGACTGGGGGCGTTCGCCCGGCAGGTCTAGGACCGGCTGGCGGACGCCCCCACGCGTTGTGAGCGGTGATCGTTATGACTCACGAACTCAACTGCCGAGTGATCACTGTTACAGTGCCATCTGTTTGAGTTCATCGCTTGACGTACTGTGAATACTTCCGAGCAACGGGCGACCGCCCGGAGCTGACGTTCTACGACGATTCAGGATCGGCCGCGATGTCTGGAACCCGTTCCGCCGCCGAAGCTGCGCAGGAGGAGACGTGCTAGGTGCGTTCGTTCGTGCATTCCGCACGCCCGACCTGCGCAACAAGCTGCTGTTCACACTGTTCATCCTGACGATCTTCCGTCTGGGCTCGGTGATCCCGGCGCCGGGTATCAACTCCGCGGCGATCAGGGACCAGATGGAGGCGATCACCTCCTCGGACCAGTCCGGTGTGTACGCGCTCGTCAACCTGTTCAGCGGCGGTGCCCTGCTGCAACTGGCGGTGTTCGCGCTCGGGGTCATGCCGTACATCACCGCGAGCATCATCATCAACCTGCTCACGGTGGTGATCCCCCGTCTGGAGGCCCTCAAGAAGGAGGGCCAGTCCGGACAGAGCAAGATCACCCAGTACACCCGCTACCTGACGCTCATGCTCGGTGTCCTCCAGGCCACCAGCATCGTCGCCATGGCCCGGACGGGCGCCCTGTTCCAGGGGGCCATCCCGGTCAGCTCCTACATGCCCAACCAGGACATCCTCACCCTGGTGACCATCGTGTTCACGATGACCGCCGGTACCGCCATCATCATGTGGTTCGGCGAGCTCATCACCGAGCGCGGCGTGGGCAACGGCATGTCGCTGCTGATCTTCACCCAGGTCATCGCGATGTTCCCCTCCTCCATGATCGCGCTGTTCCAGGAGCGCTCGATCTGGGTCTTCTCCCTCATCTGCATCGCCGGCCTGGTGCTCATCACCGCGGTGGTCTTCATGGAGCAGGCCCAGCGCCGCATCCCGGTGCAGTACGCCAAGCGCATGGTCGGCCGCCGCATGTACGGCGGCAGCTCGACCTACATCCCGCTGAAGGTGAACCAGGCGGGCATCATCCCCGTGATCTTCGCCTCCTCGCTGCTGTACCTGCCGCAGCTGCTCGTGGGACTCATGGGACAGGACTCCACCCATCCCGTGGTGACCTTCGTGCAGGACTACTTCCTCACCGGCACCCACCCCGTGTACATGGCGACGTTCTTCGTCATGATCATCGGCTTCGCGTTCTTCTACGTGGCGATTACCTTCAACCCCGCTGAGGTCGCCGACAACATGAAGAAGTACGGTGGGTTCATCCCGGGTATCCGACCAGGGCGTCCGACCGCCGAGTACCTCGACTACGTGCTGACGAGGCTGACGACCCCCGGATCCCTGTACCTGGGTGTGATCGCTCTCCTGCCGATGGTCGCCCTCGGCGCCACCGGCGCCAGTGCGAACTTCCCCTTCGGAGGGACGAGCATCCTGATCATGGTCGGCGTCGGGCTGGACACGGTGAAGCAGATCGAGAGTCACCTCCAGCAGAGGAACTACGAAGGTTTTCTGCGATAAATGCGAGCAGTATTGGTGGGGCCGCCTGGGGCCGGCAAGGGCACCCAGGCCCAGATCCTCGCGTCCGAGCTGTCGATCCCCAAGGTGTCCACGGGCGACATCTTCCGGGCCAACGTCAGCGGCAAGACCGACCTCGGCAAGAAGGCCAAGGAGTACATGGACCGCGGTGACCTCGTCCCCGACGAGGTCACCAACGCCATGGTCAGGGACCGACTGGCGCAGGAGGACGCCGCCGCGGGCTTCCTGCTCGACGGCTTCCCGCGCAACGTCCCGCAGGCCGAGACGCTCAAGGGCATCCTCTCCGACCTCGACACCACCCTGGACGTCGTCCTGGAGCTGAGGGTGGACGAGGAGGAGGTCGTCAAACGCCTCTCGGGCCGCCGCTCGTGCCCCGAGTGCGGCCAGGTGTACCACGTGGAGTACGACGCCCCGAAGGTCGCGGGCAGGTGCGACAACGAGGGCGCCGAGCTGTACCAGCGCGAGGACGACCGCGAGGAGACCATCCGGCACCGCCTGGAGGTCTACCGCGAGCAGACGGCTCCACTGGTGCAGTTCTACGAGGCCGAGGGCCTGCTGGCCACCATCGCCGCCACGGGGTCCGTGGAGGAGGTGACGGCCCGCGCCAAGGCCGCCATCGACAAGGTCGGGGCCGGCTCCTGATGTTCGGCAAGAACGATCCGGACGTGCAGATCAAGACGCCGGAGCAGATCGCCAGGATGAGGGCGGCGGGCCAGGTCGTGGCCCGCGCCCTGGACACCCTCCGGGCCGCGGTGCGGCCCGGGGTGTCGACCCTGGAGCTGGACTCCGTCGCGGAGAAGGTCATCCGCGACGCGGGCGCCGTCCCCTCCTTCAAGGGCTACCACGGCTTCCCGGGCTCCATCTGCGCCTCGGTGAACGAGGAGGTCGTCCACGGCATCCCCAGCGCGCAGCGGGTGCTGGCCGAGGGCGACATCATCTCCGTCGACTGCGGGGCCATCCTGGAGGGTTGGCACGGCGACTCGGCGATCACCGTCGCGGTCGGCGAGGGCCGCCCCGAGGACCTGCGCATGATGGAGGTCTGCGAGGAGTCCATGTGGCAGGGGATCGCCGAACTGCGTCCGGGCAGGCGCCTGGGTGACATCGGCCACGCGATCGACGGCCACATCTCCCGCAACGGCGGCTACGGCAACGTCCGCGAGTACGGCGGCCACGGCATCGGCACCGAGATGCACATGGACCCGCACGTGCTCAACTACGGCAAGCGCGGCAAGGGCATGAGGCTGGTCGAGGGCATGTGCCTGGCCATCGAGCCGATGACCACCCTGGGCCGCCACGACGTGGTGCAGCTCGACGACGGCTGGACCGTGGTGACGCGCGACGGCGGGCGCGCCGCGCACTTCGAGCACACGGTCGCGGTGACCGCGGACGGGCCCGTCGTGCTGACCGCGCGCGAGTCCGACCGCGATAAAATCGCCGACATGGGGTTCGTCCAGCCGACCTGGTAGGGGTCTCGTCCCGCGCGGAGCGCGGGGGCCGCTTCCGGGTGAAGATGCGAGGTGCGCGCAGTGTCCGACCCGGTGCCGTCGATACGAACGTCCGACGCGGAACGCGACCGCGTGGCCCAGCTCCTCCAGGAGCACTTCGCCCAGGGGCGGCTGGACCACGAGGAGTTCACCGACCGCCTCGGCCGCGTCTACAAGGCCAGGACCACGGATGAGCTGGCCACGGTCACCAACGACCTCCCCGAGCGCGACCTCGCGGACATCCGCGGGGCCTCCTCCCGGGACGAGGAGTTCGCGGTGGCCCCTCCGATCAGCATGCGCGACCCGGCGCTGATGGTGCCGTGGGCCCTCTACGCCGGGGTCAACATCCTGTGCTTCGTCATCTGGCTGATCCTGTTCCTCACCACCGACTACGACTACCCGTGGTTCCTGTGGGTCATGGGGCCGTGGGGCATCGTGATGGGCATGGTGACCGTGGGGGTCCTGGCCGGGCAGAAGCACCACTCCGACGGCGACGGGACACCCTAGGTCCGGGGCCCGTGCCCGCACGCGTTCCGGTGCGGTAGTGTGCTCCGTTCGACTGTTAGGAGTACTTGCCGGAAGGGGATAGACTGTCCTTGCCCATACGCGGGCTGTTGGGTCAGTCTGCCTTCTTCGCGCCACGTCCTCCAACCGACGTTCGCCTTTTGCAGTTGGCCTGAACTTCCAGTGTCCCTCGGCGTCGGTGACGGCCATCCGCCGTTGCCGGGGCCGTAGCGTCATGCGGGGCCACTGGGGTCGCGTCGGGTTGTCCTGATCAACCAAACGATGAGCGAGGCGTGGAAGGACATGGCCAAGAAAGACGGCGCCATCGAGATCGAGGGTTCCGTTGTCGAGTCCCTACCCAACGCTATGTTCAAGGTAGAGCTCGACAACGGGCACCAGGTCCTTGCCCACATCAGCGGCAAGATGCGGATGAACTACATCCGTATTCTCCCCGACGACCGGGTCGTCGTGGAGCTGAGCCCGTACGACCTCACGCGCGGGCGCATCGTTTACCGCTACAAGTAGCCCCTCACGGGCCTCGCGGCCCGGGAGAGTATGAGTTCGGAGTCACCATGAAGGTCAAGCCGAGCGTGAAGAAGATCTGCGCGAAGTGCCGCGTGATCCGCCGTAACGGCCGGATCATGGTCATTTGCTCGGACCCGCGGCACAAGCAGCGCCAGGGTTAGTCACCCCCGCTCCGCTCGCCGCGGCTTCACACACCGCGATCGGCCCGGCCGGTGCGCCAGCACCGCACCGGGCGCACGACACAACGAAAACCTGTTCCGACTCCCGCCGCCAGTGCGGCGCGGGAGCCACCCCCGGTCGGAGGCCGGGGCCTCGTCGATTGGGCGACGAGAGGGTGGAACGGGCCAGACCTCCGCATAGGGCATTAGGAGTCTCGCCCACATGGCACGTATCGAAGGCGTTGACCTTCCCCGCGACAAGCGGGTGGAGATCGCTCTCACGTACATCTTCGGGATCGGGCGCACCCGCGCCCTGGAGACGCTGAAGAGCACCGGCGTCGACGGCAACACGCGCGTCTACGAGCTGACCGAGGAAGACCTCGTCAAGCTGCGCGAGTGGATCGGCTCGAACTACCAGGTCGAGGGTGACCTGCGCCGTGAGGTGCAGGGCGACATCCGCCGCAAGATGGAGATCGGTAGCTACCAGGGCATCCGCCACCGCCGTGGGCTCCCGGTCCGCGGTCAGCGCACGCAGACCAACGCGCGCACCCGCAAGGGCAAGAAGAAGACCGTGGCCGGTAAGAAGAAGGCCGGTAAGAAGTAGTCCGCTCGGACTGGACTGTAAGCACGCGTCCGGGAACGACAACGGACCGATGATCTCTGGGAGTTTCGCTCATGCCGCCTAAGGGCCGTCAGGGTGCCGCGCGCAAGGTGCGCCGCAAGGAAAAGAAGAACATTGTCCACGGGCACGCTCACATCAAGAGCACGTTCAACAACACGATCGTGAGCATCACCGACCCGACCGGTGCCGTGATCTCGTGGGCCAGCTCCGGCCAGGTGGGCTTCAAGGGTTCGCGCAAGTCGACCCCCTACGCCGCGCAGATGGCCGCCGAGGCTGCTGCCCGCCGCGCCCAGGAGCACGGCGTCCGCAAGGTGGACGTCTTCGTGAAGGGCCCGGGCTCGGGCCGGGAGACCGCCATCCGCTCGCTCCAGGCGACCGGGCTGGAGGTCGGCTCCATCCAGGACGTGACGCCGGTTCCGCACAACGGCTGCCGTCCGCCCAAGCGCCGCCGGGTCTGATCCCGCACCGGCGCCCGCGCACCTACCCGCGCGGGCGCCGCGCCTGGTTCCGCGCGCCCCCCTGCGGGGGAACCGCGCGGACGGGGTAGGAATCCGAGTAGTGGACACCGACGTGGTGTCCGCCGGGTGGCCGTCAAATAGCGGGCGGCCATGTGGAAGGGAAGACACGGACCATGTTGATCGCACAGCGTCCCACGCTCACCGAGGAAGCCTCCTCGGACCTGCGCTCGAAGTTCGTCATCGAGCCGCTGGAGCCGGGCTTCGGCTACACCATCGGCAACTCGCTTCGGCGCACCCTGCTGTCCTCCATCCCCGGCGCGGCTGTCACGAGCATCCGCATCGAGGGCGTCGAGCACGAGTTCACCACCGTGCCCGGTGTCAAGGAGGACGTCACCGAGATGATCCTCAACCTCAAGGGCCTGGTCGTCAGCTCCGAGCACGACGAGCCGGTGCTGATGTACCTGCGCAAGCAGGGCCCCGGTGTGGTGACCGCCGCGGACATCGCTCCGCCGGCCGGTGTCGAGGTGCACAACCCCGACCTGCACATCGCCACGCTCAACGGCAAGGGCAAGCTGGAGATGGAGCTGACGGTCGAGCGCGGCCGCGGCTACGTCTCGGCGACGCAGAACAAGCAGGCCGGGCAGGAGATCGGCCGCATCCCGATCGACTCCATCTACTCCCCGGTCCTGCGTGTGACCTACAAGGTCGAGGCCACCCGTGTCGAGCAGCGCACCGACTTCGACCGCCTGATCGTGGACATCGAGACCAAGCCGGCCATCCGTCCCCGGGACGCGGTCGCCAGCGCGGGCAAGACCCTGGTCGAGCTGTTCGGTCTGGCGCGTGAGCTCAACGTCGACGCCGAGGGCATCGACATGGGCCCGTCGCCCACGGACGCCGCCCTGGCGGCGGACCTGGCGCTGCCGATCGAGGACCTCAACCTCACGGTCCGGTCCTACAACTGCCTCAAGCGTGAGGGCATCCACAGCGTCGGTGAGCTGGTTGCCCGCTCCGAGCAGGACCTGTTGGACATCCGCAACTTCGGTGCCAAGTCCATCGACGAGGTCAAGCAGAAGCTCGTCGACATGGGCCTGTCGCTGAAGGACTCCCCGCCCGGATTCGACCCCAGCTCGGCGGCCGACTCCTACAGCTCCGAGGACGACGAGGGCGAGTCCTTCGTCGAGACGGAGCAGTACTAACCGACCTTCGTCGCCCACATGGTCCCCGGCCGAGTGCGGCCGCGGACCGCATCACTAGGAGAACGACACCATGCCCACGCCTACCAAGGGCGCCCGTCTGGGTTCCGGGCCCGCTCACGAGCGGCACATCCTGGCGAACCTCGCCACCTCGCTGTTCCAGCACGGCCGCATCCGCACCACCGAGGCCAAGGCCAAGCGCCTGCGCCCGTACGCGGAGAAGCTGATCACCCTCGGCAAGCGCGGTGACCTGCACGCCCGCCGCCAGGTCCTGACCAAGATCACGGACAAGGCCGTCGTGCACGAGCTCTTCACCGAGATCGGCCCGCGCTACGAGAACCGTCCCGGTGGCTACACCCGGATCACCAAGATCGGTCCGCGCAAGGGCGACAACGCCCCGATGGCCGTGATCGAGCTGGTCGAGGCCCTGAGCGCCCAGGCCGCCGCCCCGGCCGCCAAGCCCGCGGCGCAGGAGGCCGAGGAGCCCAAGGCCGACGCGACCGCCGTGGCGGACGAGGCCGGCGACCAGCCGGCGGAGGACACCACCTCCGACCAGACCGCCAAGGCCGACGAGACGGCCCAGGCGGAGGGCCCGGCTGACGACAAGTAGCGTGTGGGGCGCGGGGACGCGAACGCGTCCCGCGCACGCACCGCTCGGCGAGTGCCCGATCCCCGCGGGGGTCGGGCACTCGTCTTTTTCGTGGACGCGGAGGAGTGGCGGGTTATGGACGAGACGACGGTCCGGGTGCGGTTGGACGTGGCCTACGACGGCACGGACTTCTCCGGGTGGGCCGCGCAGCCGGGCCGGCGCACGGTGCAGGGCGAGCTGGAGGCGGCGCTGGCGCGGGTGCTGCGCCTGCCGGAGGTGTCGCTGACGTGCGCGGGGCGCACGGACGCCGGTGTGCACGCGCGGGGGCAGGTGGCGCAGGCCGACATCCCCGCGCGGACGTGGGAGAGCGAGGGGGAGCGCGTGCTCCGGCGCCTGGCCGGGGTGCTGCCCAAGGACGTGCGGGTGCGCGCGGCGCGGCTGGCGCCGCCCGGGTTCGACGCCCGGTTCTCGCCGCTGTTCCGGCGGTACCTGTACCGGGTGAGCGACGCGCCCTACGGGGTGGACCCGCTGCTGCGGCGGGACGTGCTGTGGCACCGCAGCCCGCTGGACGCGGACCGGATGAACGCGGCGGCGGAGCGCCTGGTGGGTGAGCACGACTTCGCGGCGTTCTGCAAGAGGCGCGAGGGCGCGACGACCATCCGGGAGCTGCTGCGCCTGGAGTGGACCCGGGTGGACGAGCACCTGCTGCACGGGACGATCCAGGCGGACGCGTTCTGCCACAACATGGTGCGCGCGCTCGTGGGCGCGCTCCTGGCGGTGGGCGACGGGCGCAGGGACGCGGACTGGCCGGGGAAGGTGCTCGGCGCCGGTACGCGGGACTCGTCGGTGCACGTGGTGGGGCCGCAGGGGCTCAGCCTGGAGGAGGTGCGCTACCCGGCCGACGAGGAGCTGGCCGTGCGCGCCTCGGCGACCCGTCGCGTGCGGGAGCTGCCGTGCCGGGGCCACTCGGCCTGAGGGGCGGCTCCGAGAGCGCGGGCAGCACGGGGCGGCGGGGAGGGAGTCCCCCCTTTTACCAGGCTAGAGCTGAGCAGGGCTCCGGGAAAGCGCGTAATCCGGCCTGTGGACAAGGGGAGGGGCACCGGTCTCCCGGATGCCCCTCGCGGCCTCAGTCGACGTGTGCCGGTCCCGGATCCATCCAGTGCCGGTGCAGCAGAGCGATCTGCTCGGGCAGCACCCGCGACACCGACAGCTCCGGCAGGTCGTCCACGTCGAACCAGGCTCTGGCGCTGGTCTCGGCGGTGCTGGAGGCGGGGGCGCCGGCCTCCGCGGTGCTGGGGGCGGGGACGCCGGTCTCCGCGGTGATGAAGGCGGGGTCGGAGTCGGCCAGCGGCGCGCACACGAAGAGGAGCTTGTAGATGTGGCGGTCGTAGACCGGCACGTGGGGCCACAGGTGCCGGTCGAGGACCCCGGCGAGGTGGACGGCCCGCACGGACAGCCCCGCCTCCTCGCGGACCTCGCGTTCGACCGCCTGACTGGGACTCTCCAGGACGTCGCACCACCCGCCGGGCAGGGTCCAGCGGTGGTCGTCCGAGATCTCGCGGACGAGCAGCACCCGTCCGGAGGGGTCGAAGACGCCGCCGCGCACGTCGAGCTTGGGCGTGGTGTAACCGGCGGCCGAGGCCACGCCGCGCTCGTACCCGGGCAGCTCCCCGGCGGCCACCAGCTGCATCAGGTCGCGGGCCAGGGCGCCGACGCGGTGGAACCGCTCGATGTCGAACTCGTTGGTGCTGTACGCCAGCCCCGACTCCGACTGCGCCGTCAGCTCCATCGCGACGCGCCGGATCCGTTCGGCGGGTTCTGTCATCGTCATGCTCTCCTCCCGGGCTCGCGGACCGGCCCGCCGGGACTCCTGCCCGCCCCGGACGCTGACGGAACCCGCCCGTGGACACGAAGAAGGGGCACCCGGAAGCCGGGTGCCCCTCGCGGGTGCGGGTGAGCGCTCAGCCGCGGTTCTCGCTGAGGCTGGTGTGGGCCTCCTGGAGGAAGCCCTCGCTGATGGCGCGCAGCTCGGTGGCGGACTCGCTCTCGGCGCCCTCCTCGGTGCCGTCGCTGTTGGCCGCCAGGGAGAAGAGCAGGTAGCGGCCCCACTGGCCGCTGCTGCCGTGGCCGCCGGAGTGACCCAGGCGCTCGGCGGGGCTGCCCTCCTCGCCGGGCAGACCGGCGAACCACTGGGTGGCCACCAGGTCCTGTGCCTCCATCGCGGTGGCCGCCTCCTCGCCGGTGGGCATGGCGGCGACGCCCACGGTCACCGCGTGGCCCTCGTCCTCGCTGAGGTAGGAGGCGCGCACCATCTGGCGGCACTCGTTGTCGGCGAGCACCTGGCCGTAGTCGCCGTGGGCCCCGGCGGCGCAGTCCTCGGCGTCCTCGACGGCCACGCGGGTGAACGTGCCCTGGCCCTCGACCTCCATGCTCTCGGGGAAGAGGGCCTCGACGTCGAGCGCGCCCGGGTCGTCGGCCTCGTCGGCGACGGTCGCGGCGTTCGCGCCGCCCGAGCCCATGCTGGTGGCGAGGAAGAACGTCCCGCCGCCCGCCAGGACCAGCAGCACGGCGAAACCGGCGATCATCATGATCCGGCGCTTGCGGGCGCGCGCGTCCGCGCCGCCGTCACCGTAGCGGTAGTCGTCGTCGTTGTCGTAGCCGTCGTAGTCGTCGTAGTCGTTGATCCCCTGGGCGTCGAACTGCGCGGTGTCCACACCGGCGTCGTCGGGGACCTCGTCCCGGAACAGGGGGCGTCCGCCGGGCGAGGCGGGGACGGGGCTGATGTGCTGCGTGGCGCCCATCGCGTCCGGGGGGAACACAGGCTCCTCCCGGACGGGCGCCGGGAGCGCGGCGGGGGGCTGCTGCGGGGCCTGGAAGGCCTGCTGGGCGGACGGGGGAGCCGAACCGGGGGGCATGCCCGGGGGAGGGCCGACGGGCGCTCCGGGGTGGCCGGGAGCGCCGGGACGGCCCTGCGGTACGCCCTGCGCGCCGGGGGGGAGCCCCGGAACGGGGCCCTGGGGTCCGGGCCGGTGGCCGGGGGCGTGCGGCGGCACGGGGGCGCCCGGCGGGAGGGCCCCGGGTGGAAGGGGCTGGCCGTGCTGTCCGGGCTGGCCCGGGGCGGCGTTCTGTGCGGGGGGCGCGTGCGGGCCCGAGGGCTGGCCCATGCCCGGGTGGCCGCCGGTGGGGGCCTGGTGCGAGGGGTGCCCGCCGGTGGGCGCCCGCATCGGCGCCTGGCCGCCGGTGGGGGCGCCGTGCGGAGGGAACGGGCCGCCGGTGCCCTGCTGCGGCTGTCCGGGGTGCGCGGGCGCCTGCTGCCCGCCGGTGCCCTGCTGCGGCTGCCCCGGACGCGCGGGGGCCTGGCCGCCGGTGGGCGCGCCCACCGGGCCGCCGGGGTAGCCGGGCGCGCCCTGGGGCTGCCCTGCCTGGCCGTACGGCGGGATCTGGGGGTTCTGCGGACCGCTCGGGGGCTGGGGCGGAGCCTGCGGGCCGCTCGGCCCGCCCTGGCCGCCGGGGTAGCCGGGCGCGCCCTGGGGCTGCCCTGCCTGGCCGTACGGCGGGATCTGGGGGCCGCTCGGCTGCGTGGGGGAGTGGTGGTGCTGCGGGTACGGGGGATGCTGGCCGGACGGGGGCGCGCCGTGTGTCTGCTGCGGCCCCGATGTGGGATGCTGGCCCTCGGCGTGGGAGGGCGATGACCCGAGCAGGTCCTGGCCGTCACCGGCCTCCGGTCCGACGGGTCTGCCGTCGGGACCGTACTGTGGCTGGTTCGGATGGGTACTGATGGGAGTCTCCGAGGGCTCTGGGGGTGGGACTGGGCCGCGGTCCACCGGCACGTGGCCTGGGCCGCGCGGTGCCGTCCGTTCCGGGTTCCCGTGGTGTCGGCGACCGTGACGGGCGTCTCCAAGGTCGCGTCGGTGCCCGTCATCACGGGAGCAGACCGGCCTTTCGGTGCAAGCGTAGCCAACGCGGGGGCGGGAACAGGACGAAGCACTCCCGGCAACGGGCATAATAAAAGACGGAGAGGTCACGGATGTGACCCCGTGCCGGTGTTTTCCCCGCCGAGCGCGGTCCGGCCGGTCCGCCCCGCCGCTGGCTTTGACCTGCGCGGCGGTGGCCAGGTAGGATATTCCGTCGTTGTGCGTTGAGTTGCCGTGGGCCCCGACCACCGGGCGCCGATCCACGCACCATCGTCTGCGCACTCACCATTCGGAGAGTCCTGTGACATGGCACGGGATATCCGGCCAGACGCCCCCGCAACCGCGGGTGTGTATACGAGTCCTCCATTCCCGCACGGGATGGGGCAGCCGACTGAAGAGCGAAGGCAAACGATCGTGCGCACATACAGCCCCAAACCAAACGATGTCCAGCGTCAGTGGCACGTTGTCGACGCTACCGATCTCGTGCTCGGGCGTATGGCGAGCCAGGTTGCCACGCTGCTTCGGGGCAAGCACAAGCCGTACTACGCGCCCCACATCGACACCGGCGACTTCGTGATCGTCGTGAACGCCGACAAGGTCGCCCTGACCGGCAAGAAGCTGGAGCAGAAGCGCGCCTACCGCCACTCCGGCTACCCGGGCGGCCTGCGCTCCGTCTCCTACGCCGACCTGCTGGAGAAGAACCCCGAGCGGGCCATCGAGAAGGCCGTCAAGGGCATGCTCCCCAAGGGCTCCCTGGGCCGCCAGATGGCCAAGAAGCTCAAGGTGTACGCCGGTCCGGAGCACCCGCACCAGGCCCAGCAGCCGGTTGCGTTCGAAATCACCAAGATCGAGCAGCCCGCCTAGGCGTTCGCAGACTTTTACAGAGAGCACGAGGAGAACCGTGGTCGAGCCCACCGGCATCGAAGACGTCGAGCAGGAGTACGTGGAGAACCCGGAGGAGTTCCCCTCCGAGTACACCAGCGAGTCCGACGAGAACGCCGCCGCCTACGTCCCCACCGCGTCCGGCCCCAGCGCCGGCACCGGTCGCCGCAAGCAGGCCGTCGCCCGTGTCCGCATCGCCCCCGGAGCGGGCGAGTGGAAGGTCAACGGCAAGTCGCTTGAGGCGTACTTCCCGGACAAGGTCCACCAGCAGACCATCAAGGAGCCGTTCGTCTCCCTCGGGTTCGACGGCGCCTACGACGTCTTCGCCCGTCTCGACGGCGGCGGCACCAGCGGCCAGGCCGGCGCCCTGCGCCACGGCATCGCCCGCGCGCTGGCGTCCCTGGACCCGGAGAACAACCGCCCGACCCTCAAGAAGGCCGGTTTCCTGACCCGCGACGCCCGTGAGGTGGAGCGCAAGAAGGCCGGTCTCAAGAAGGCGCGCAAGGCTCCCCAGTTCTCCAAGCGCTAGTGCTCATGCGCCGGCACCCGCTCGGCTGAGCTTCGGCCCGTACGCCGTTCCCACCACCGGGGACGGCGTACGGGCTTTCGGTTTTCCCGGTGGCTTGTCTGGGCCACCCTCGCTACTCCACCGGCGCCGCGACCCGGCGCCGTCTTCGAAAGGGGCTGTCCGCCTGTGGCTCGGCTGTTCGGAACAGATGGTGTACGCGGTGTCGCCGGTCGGGACCTGACCGCCGCCCTCGCGCTGGAGCTGTCCGTCGCGGCGGCGCGGGTGCTCACCCGCGGCGGCGACGGGGCGCGGCCCAAGGCCGTGGTGGGCCGCGACCCGCGCGCCTCCGGCGAGTTCCTCGAGGCCGCCGTCGTCGCGGGCCTGGCCAGCACCGGTGTGGACGTGGTGCGCGTGGGCGTGCTGCCCACCCCGGCCGTGGCCTACCTGACCGGCGCGCTCGGCGCTGACTTCGGCGTGATGCTCTCCGCCAGCCACAACCCGGCCCCCGACAACGGCATCAAGTTCTTCGCGCGGGGCGGCCAGAAGCTGGAGGACGCCCTGGAGGAGGAGATCGAGGGGATGCTCGGCGTGCCCTCCACCCCCGCCGTGGGCGACCTCGTCGGCCGGGTCACCGACGCCGACGACGGCGCCGAGCGCTACGTCGAGCACGTGCTGGCCTCGGTGCCCCACAGCCTCAAGGGCCTCAAGGTCGTGGTGGACTGCGCCAACGGCGCCTCCGCCCTGGTCGCGCCCGAGGCGCTGCGCCGCGCGGGCGCGGAGGTCGTGGCGATCGGCGACCAGCCGGACGGCCACAACATCAACGACGGGTGCGGCTCCACCCACCTGGAGGTGCTCCAGGAGGCGGTCCGCCTGCACGGCGCGGACGCCGGTATCGCCAACGACGGCGACGCCGACCGCTGCCTGGCCGTGGACGCCGAGGGCCGCGTGGTGGACGGCGACCAGATCCTGGCGATCCTGGCCACCGAGGCCAAGGAGGAGGGCAGGCTCGCCCAGGACACGCTCGTGGTCACGGTCATGTCCAACCTGGGTCTGAAGCTGGCGATGGAGCGGGAGGGCATCACCGTGGTGGAGACCGCGGTGGGCGACCGCTACGTGCTGGAGGAGATGAAGCGCGGCGGGTTCGGCCTGGGCGGTGAGCAGTCCGGGCACGTGATCCTGCTGGAGCACGCCACCACCGGGGACGGCGTCCTGACCGGCCTGCACCTGCTGGCCGCGATGGCCCACCGCGAGCAGGGCCTGGCGGAGCTGGCCAAGGTGATGACCCGCCTGCCGCAGGTGCTCGTCAACGTGCCCGACGTGGACAAGGCCCGCGCCAAGGACTCCGCGGAGCTCGCGGCGGCCGTGCGCGAGGCCGAGGAGGAGCTGGGCGAGACCGGCCGGGTGCTGATCCGGCCCAGCGGGACCGAGCCCAAGGTCAGGGTCATGGTCGAGGCTCCGGAGCAGGAGCAGGCCACCGCGGTGGCCGAGCGGCTGGCCGCCGTGGTGCGCTCCGCACTCGGCTGAGGGCGGGACTTCTTCGGGGCTCGACGCCCCGTGCTCGGGCGTCTCGGAGGCGGGAGCCTTCGGTGCCTGCCGTGCGGCGGCCCCTTCCTGGCGATCGCACGTCCGACACCCCCGGGACCCCGCCGACGCCCGAGCCTGCACGCGCGTCCGGGCACGCGGACGGCCGGGCGCGCGTTCTCATGTGTGGCTGACCCGCGGAGCGCGGGTCCGGGACGCTGGAGTTGGTCACGGTGGCGGACACGCGGTACGGGCACGCCCTGACGATCGGGGTGGACATCGGTGGGACGAAGGTGGCCGCCGGTGTGGTGACGCCCGGCGGGCGCATCCTGGCCCGGCTGCGCACGGAGACCCCCGAACGCAGCAAGAGCCCGGTGGTGGTGGAGGACACGATCGTCTCGGTGGTGCGGGAGCTGCGCCGGGAGTTTCGGGTCCGCGCCGTGGGCGTGGGCGCCGCCGGTTTCGTCGACGAGCGGCGGGCCAACGTGCTGTTCGCCCCGCACCTGTCCTGGCGCCGTGAGCCGCTGCGCGAGGCCCTGGCCCTGCGGCTGGGGCTGCCCGTGGTGGTGGAGAACGACGCGAACGCCTCCGCCTGGGCCGAGGTGCGCGCCGGGGCGGGCCGGGGCGTGGACAACGTCGTGGTGGTGAACCTGGGCACGGGCATCGGCGGCGCGGTCGTGCTCGACGGGAACCTGCACCGGGGCCGGTACGGACTGGCCGGGGAGTTCGGGCACATGACGGTGGTGCCGGGCGGACACCGCTGCGAGTGCGGGAACCGGGGCTGCTGGGAGCAGTACGCCAGCGGCAACGCGCTGACGCGGGAGGCGCGGGAGCTGGTGGCCTCGCAGTCGCCGGTGGCGGACGCCCTGCACCAGGCGGTGGGCGGCGACGCCGCGCAGATCACCGGGCCGCTGGTCAGTGAGCTGGCGCGCAAGGGCGACCGCGCGTGCGTGGAGCTGATGCGCGAGGCGGGGGATGGCTGGGCGCGGGTCTGGCCAACCTGGCCGCGGCGTTCGACCCGGAGCTGTTCATCGTGGGCGGCGGCGTGTCCGAGGCGGGGGATCTGCTGTTGGAGCCCGCGAGGGAGGCGTTCGGGCGCAACCTCACGGGGCGCGGCTACCGTCCCGAGGCCCGGGTGGCGGCGGCCGAACTGGGCAACGAGGCGGGCCTCATCGGCGCCGCGGACCTGGCCCGGGAGGCGTTGCCCCGGTGGCACCAGCGGCGCCGGCAGCGCCGTCTGGGGCGTTTCGGCAGGAGTTAGGGCAGGCGGCCCCGTCGGGAGCGGCGGCGCGCGGCCGGAGTGTGCCGTGCGCCATGCCGTTGTCGTCACGGTGTGGTTCTCCCGTGCGGGGCCGTCCGGGAGGTCAGTCCTCCATCGCGATCGCGGTGACGTCGATGTCGATGTCGAACGGCAGGTCCGTCTTCAACCGGTCGCGGACGATCGCCTTGGCCACGTAGCTCTTCGTGGTCTCGTCGAGTTCGTAGACGTGGATCGCCGTGCGCTCTCCCTCGTCCTCGACCCGCCAGAAGTGCGGGATGCCAGCCTCGGCGTACTTCTTCGGCTTGACCTCCCGGTCCCGGAACTGCGACTCGGAGGACACCACCTCGACCGCGAGGACGACGTCCTCCGGAGCGACGTGGGTGCGCCTGCGCCGTTCGGCGAGCGGTTCCGACGGTCGGCGGTAGACGACGATGTCCGGCTCCGGGCGCTGGTGCTTGCCCAGCTTCACCGTCATCTCCTGGATGACCGAGAACCCCTCAGGAGCGGCGAGACGGAGCTCGTGCATGAGGGTGTACATGGCTTCGCCGTGGAACCACGTGTGGGGGGACATCACGATGAGCGCTCCGTCGATGAGTTCCATCCGGGGCACTCCCGGGGGAAGGTTGTCCATGTCGTCGGCGGTCCAGCCGCCGGGCGGGGGCATGAACCAGTCGGGGAGCGGCTCAGCGGTCATCGAAACCTCCCGGGTCGATTCCTGAGCCCATGCTAATGCGGTCGTCATCGCCATGACAGGACGGTAGCGCTCCGTGACGACGGTGCGCGGAGGTTCCACGAAGAACTCCGGATTCCGGACGAAAGTCCTGTTCGGAGGGGCTACCCGCAATTAACCGAACCCGGTTCTAGTGTGGAGGTCGCATCCTCTGTAGAGTTCCGCCATGGATCTCAACGCAATCTCCGCCCTCGTCTCGGGCGGCGCGAGTGGCCTGGGTGAGGCCACCGCCAGGGAGCTCGCCTCCGCGGGCGCGACCGTCGTCGTCGCCGACCTCAACGCCGAGCGCGGGGAGGCCGTCGCCAAGGAGATCGGCGGTGTCTTCGTGCGCACCGACGTCTCCCGGGAGGACCAGGTCAAGGCCGCGGTCCAGGCCGCCGTCGACACCGGCAGGCCCCTCCGGGCGGCCGTGTCCTGCGCGGGCATCGGCTGGGCCACCCGCACCGTCGACCGCGACGGCAACCCCCACGACCTGGACAGCTACCAGAAGGTCATCCAGGTCAACCTCATCGGCACCTTCAACGTGCTGCGCCTGGCCGCGGCCGAGATCGCCAAGACCGAACCGGTCAACGAGGACGGCGAGCGCGGCTCCATCGTCAACACCGCCTCCCTCGCGGGCATCGAGGGCCAGATCGGCCAGATCGCCTACTCCTCCTCCAAGGGCGGCGTCATCGGCATGACCCTCCCGGCCGCCCGCGACCTCGCGGCCGTCGGCATCACCGTCAACACCATCGCCCCCGGCATCCTGGAGACGCCCATCTACGGCGAGGGCGAGGCCGCCGAGGAGTTCAAGCGGCGCCTGGCCGCGCCGGTGCCCTTCCCCAAGCGCCTGGGCACCGCAGAGGAGTTCGGCCGTCTCGCCCGGGCCCTGATGGAGATCAGCTACGTCAACGGCGAGGTCGTCCGCATCGACGGCGCGCTGCGCATGCCGCCGAAGTAGGGAGGGCACCGTGTCCGACGAGGTTCTCTACACCGCCGAGGACGGCGTCGCCGTCATCACCATCAACCGGCCCCGGGCCAGGAACGCGGTCAACGCCGCGGTCGCCGCCCGCGTCGCCGAGGCGCTCGACGACCTCGACGCGCGCAAGGATCTGAGCGTCGGCATCATCACCGGCGCGGGCGGCACCTTCTGCGCCGGGATGGACCTCAAGGCCTTCATGCGCGGCGAGGTCCCGCTGGTGGAGGGGCGCGGGTTCGGCGGCTTCGCCGAGCGCCCGCCGCGCAAGCCGCTGATCGCCGCCGTGGAGGGGTACGCCCTCGCGGGCGGGTTCGAGGCCGTGCTGGCCTGCGACCTGGTCGTGGCCGCCGAGGACGCCAGGTTCGGCATCCCCGAGGTCAAGCGCGGCCTGGTCGCCGGTGCGGGCGGCCTGCTGCGCCTCCAGCACCGCATCCCGCGCAACATCGCGATGGAGCTCGCACTGACCGGCGACTTCGTCGAGACCCCGCGCCTGGCCGAACTCGGGCTGGTCAACCGGGTCACCGCCAGCGGCGGGGCCCTGGAGGGCGCACGCGAGCTGGCGGCCCGCATCACCGCCAACGGCCCGCTGGCGGTGCGGGTGTCCAAGGAGGTCATCACCTCCTCCGGCGACTGGTCCACCGAGCGGATGTGGGAGAAGCAGAACGAGCTGACGGGCCCGGTGTTCGTCAGCCACGACGCCATGGAGGGCGCGGCGGCCTTCGCCGAGAAGCGCGCCCCCGTGTGGAGGGGCGAGTAGGCCCCCGGACGCCGTGCGGCGGTCGTCCCCCCGCCCGGGGGACGGCCGCCGTCCGCTGTCGGGGCGACGGGAGCCGGTGCGCGCCCGCGCCCCGGCCCCGCGGGAGTCCGGGGCTTTCAGGGGCCCTGACCTGCCGAGGACCCCGAACCGCCGTGAAGTGTCGTGTGTCACGGCCGGGAGTGACGGGATCCAAGGTGCGCAGCCGCCCCCGGGCGCACGGGCCGCGGACCGCCGCGGCGGACGCCCCCGGCGCGTTCCCGGCGGCCTCCGCGGCCGGGCCCTCCCGCGGCCGACACCTCCGAGGTGGGAGCGCTTTCGCGGGCGTGTGCCCCCGTCCTCGCGCCCGCGGACGAAGGGTTCGCCTCCCCCGCGCCGACCCGGCGGCCCCCTCGCAATCCCTTCCGTCCGGGCGGGGAGGAAGTTCACGTAATTCCAGACGGTTTGAAGTCATGGGTTAACCTGGGTTCTACTTTGCCCACCTTGTCCTGTCCTGTCAGCCGTTCCGTCTCTGCGGGCCGACAGGAGCGGGAGCCTGATCCACCCTCCCCCCACACCCGGTAGACCGGGCGCGCGCTGGCGCGACCTCCGCTGTGCGACGGGTGTGTTCGGATCCGCGGAGCCTTGGAGTCATTTGTGGTCGCACTCAGTGTCGTCGTACCCATCTACAACGTCGAGAGGTATCTCGACGAGTGCCTGCGCTCCCTTCAGGTGCAGACGTGGGACGATCTCGAGGTCGTGATGGTGGACGACGGGTCCCCGGACGGCAGCGCGGCCATCGCGGCCCGGTACGCCGAGCAGGACCCCCGCTTCCGGCTGATCCAGCAGGAGAACGGCGGCCTGGGCGCCGCCCGCAACACCGGCATCGAGCACGCGCGCGGCGACTTCCTGACCTTCGTGGACAGCGACGACGTGATCCCGTCCTACGCGTTCGGCTACCACCTGGAGAGCCTGCGCCGGAGCGGCTCGGACTTCTCCAGCGGCAACGTCCACCGCCTCAACGAGCTGGGCACGCGCCAGTCGCCGATGCACCGCAGGATCTTCCGCACCGCGAAGACCGGCACCCACATCACGCGCGAGGACACGCTCCTGGTGGACCGGCTGGCCACCAACAAGGTCTGGCGCCGCTCCTTCTGGGACAAGCACGGGATGACCTTCCCCGTCGGCGTCCTGCACGAGGACATCCCCGTGGCCATCCCCCTGCACTTCCTCGCCGAGTCGGTGGACGTGCTCTCCGCGCCCGTCTACCTCTGGCGCGAGCGCCCGAGCGACGACAAGTCCATCACCCAGGACCGGCTGCGCCCCCAGGCACTGGAGGACCGCGTCAGCGCGGTCACCAAGGTCAGCGACTTCCTCAGGGAGAACCAGCCGCCCCTCCAGAAGCGCCGGTGGGACGCGGTGGCGCTCGGCAGCGACCTGCGCCTCTTCCTCCAGGTGCTCGACCGGGCCGACGCGGACTTCACCCGGCGGCTCGTCGAGCTCGGCAACGCCTACCTGGACCAGGTGGACGACAAGGTGCTGCGCGACCTCCCCGCCATCGAGCGCCTCAAGTGGCACCTCATCCGGCAGCGCAAGGTCGAGCAGCTGCGCGAGGTCATCGTCTTCAACAAGAGCGCCGAGCACAAGAAGGCCAAGATCGTCCGGCACGGGATCCGCTACTACGCGGACTACCCGTTCAAGGACGACCCCGCCCAGGGCGTGCCGCGTTCGGTCTACCGCGTGCGCTCGGAGCTCAAGCTCCGCCAGAAGGCCGAGGAGCTCACCTGGGTCGACGGCAAGCTCGTCGTCGGGGGCCGGGTCTGCCTGAAGTACCTGCGGCCCAACAAGCGCCTCCAGCAGCAGGTCCGCGCCTGGGCGGTCAACGCCGAGGACGGCAGGCGCGTGCGGCTGAACACGACCACGCACCAGGCCAACGAGTTCCGGCTCGCCCCGACGGTGGCCACCTCCCGCAAGGACTGGGGCGGCTACCGGATCGTCATCGACCCCGCCGAGCTGGGGGACGAGGGCGACTGGTACGTGGAGCTGGGCGTGGTCAACCGCGGCTTCCGCCGTGTGGACCGCCTCAAGAAGCCCGCCGCTGCCGACGTCCGGATGCTCGGCCCCGAGCAGGTCCGGCCGGGCGTGTGGGCCCGCCCGCACTGGGTGGACGACTTCGAGCTGCGCCTGACCGTCGAGCGCCCGGCGGTCGTCCTGGACGGCTCCGCGGTCGAGGGCTCCTCCCTGGTCCTGAGCGGCCGGGCGACGGGAACCCCGGCCGAGGGCCTGAGCGCCTACGTCCAGCGCTTCCCCGGCGACGTCGAGGTCCCGGCGAAGGTGGAGACCGACGGCGCGTCCGTGCGCGTGCTCGCCGACCTGGCCGCCCTCACCGACGGCTACCAGGACAGGGACGCCATCGCGGGCAGCGATCCCTACGAGGACTGGTCGGTCCACCTCAGGGACGGCTCCGGCCGCTCCCGGTGGATCCCCTTCGCCGAGGGCGGACCCGAGGGCCGCTACGCGCACTCCGGCCTGAGCGTGCGGGTGCTCTCCGACTTCGCCGGGCGGACCAGGGTCCGGGTGGAGCGGCCCCAGCCCCTGCTCACCGCCGTCTCCTGGGACGACGACGTCCTCAACCTGCGGGGCGACTTCCCCGAGACCCCCACGGGAGAGCTGTCCCTGGTGGTCAAGGCCGTCGGCCGGATGGAGGAGCACCTGTTCCCGGTGGAGGCCGCGGACGGCCGGTTCTCGGCCGTCGTCCCGCCCACCGCGATCCCCAACTTCGGCACGAAGGTGCCCCTCACGCCCGGCAACTACCGCTTCCTGCTGCGCACCGCCACCGGCGACAACCAGTGGGACGACCGCCGGATCGGCTTCTCGCGGGAGCTGCGCACCGCCAAGTTCCCCGCCCCCGAGAAGGAGGGCGGTTTCGACCTGGAGCTCAAGCCGGACGGCCGCGGGTGGCCCGTGCTGCGCCTGGGCTCGGTGCTGCGTCCGGAGGAGCAGGGGTCCTACGCGCAGCAGGTCCTGCGCGAGGAGGTCTACCCCAAGCTGCGCCGCAAGCCGGTGCAGCCCGGCATCGTCTTCGACAGCTACACCGGCAAGCAGTTCTCCGACAGCCCGCGGGACATGTACGAGGAACTGCGGCGCCGCGGCGTGGAGACGCCGATGTCGTGGATGGTGCGCAACCGCCAGATCACCCTGCCCCCGGGGCTGACCGAGGTCCGGCACACGAGCCGCGAGTACTTCGAGGCGCTGGCGCGCTCGGAGTTCATCGTCTCCAACGCCCACCTGCCCATGTGGTTCGAGAAGCAGCCCGGGCAGAAGGTCGTGCAGACCTGGCACGGGTCGATGCTCAAGCGCATCGGCTTCGACATCGAGCACGTCCAGTTCGCGGGCCGCAACTACCACGACCGGCTCCGGCACGAGACCAACCAGTGGGACTACCTGGTCTCCCCGAGCCCCTGGGCGACCCCGATCCTGCGCCGCGCCTTCGGTTTCGAGAACGAGATCCTGGAGACGGGCTACCCGCGCAACGACATCTTCCACCGCCCCGAGCGCGAGGCGGTGACGGAGGCGGTCCGCGAGCGCCTGGGCCTGCCGGAGGGCAAGAAGGTCATCCTCTACGCGCCCACCTGGCGCGACGACAAGTTCTACTCGGTCGGCAAGTACAAGCTGGACCTGCACCTGGACCTGCGGCGGCTGTACGACGCCCTCGGCGACGACCACGTGCTGCTCTTCCGCAGGCACCCCAACATCGTCGACCGGGTGCCGAACGTGGGCAAGGACTTCGTCTTCGACGTCTCGGCCTACCCCGAGATCCAGGAGCTGTTCCTGGTCACGGACATCCTCATCACCGACTACTCGTCGCTGATGTTCGACTTCGCCAACACCGGCCGCCCGATGCTGTTCTTCACCTACGACCTGGAGGAGTACCGCGACAGCCTGCGCGGGTTCTACTTCGACTTCGCCGAGACCGCCCCGGGCCCGCTGCTGCGCACCTCCGACGAGGTCATCGACTCGATCCGCGACATCGACGGGGTCCAGGAGGCCCACAGGGAGCGGTACGAGGCCTTCGTGAACCAGTTCTGCCCCCTGGACGACGGCAAGGCCGCGGCCCGGGTGGTCGAGCAGGTCTTCGGCAAGCTCCTCTGAACCGGGCGGGTTCGGGGGAAGGCAGGGGCCGCGCCGTCCGGCGCGGCCCCACGACAGGGAGGGTGAAGAGGGCCTTGAGGATTCTGCTCACCGGAGGAGCCGGGTACATCGGCTCCCACACGGCGGTCGAGCTGGTCGCGCGCGGACACCAGGTGGTCGTCCTGGACAACCTGGTCAACAGCAGCGAGGAGGCCGTGCGCCGGGTCGAGAAGATCACCGGCGCGCGGATCCCGTTCGTGCGGGGCGACTGCACCGAGCGGGGCGTCGTCGAGCGCGTCCTGGTGGAGCACGGCATCGAGGCCGTGGTGCACTTCGCCGGGCTCAAGGCGGTGGGGGAGTCCGTCAGCCAGCCGCTGCGGTACTACCGCAACAACCTGGACGCCCTGCTCACGCTCGCCGAGACGATGGACCGCGTCGGAGTGCGCGACCTGGTGTTCAGCTCCTCGGCCACCGTCTACGGCGACCCCGACACGGTGCCGATCGCCGAGGGGAGCGCGCTGCGGGTGACCAACCCCTACGGCGCGACCAAGCTGTTCGGCGAGAGGATCCTGGAGGACCTCGCGGTGAGCGCGCCCGACTGGCGGATCACCGTGCTGCGGTACTTCAACCCGGTCGGCGCACACTCCAGCGGCCTGATCGGGGAGGACCCCAACGACATCCCCAACAACCTCTTCCCCTACATCTCCAAGGTCGCCGCGGGCAGGCTGCCCGAGCTGACGGTCTTCGGCGACGACTACGACACCGCGGACGGCACGGGGGTCCGGGACTACCTGCACGTGGTGGACCTGGCCCGGGGGCACGTCGCGGCGCTCGACCACCTGGCCTCACAGAAGGGGCTCAGGGCCTTCAACCTGGGGACGGGGAGGGGCACCTCCGTCCTGGAGGCGATCCGCGCCTTCGAGGCGGCCTGCGGCCACACCATCCCCTTCCGGGTGGGGCCGCGCCGCGACGGCGACATCGCCACCTGCTTCGCCGACCCGGGCCTGGCCAACCGCGAACTGGGCTGGAGGGCCGAGCACACGGTGGCCGAGGCCTGCGCCGACGCCTGGCGCTGGCAGTCGGCCAACCCCGACGGCTACAGGTGACCCCGCGGAGCGCGGAGTGGGGCCGCCCTCCGCGCTCCCGGGCCGCCGGTGCGCCCCTCCGCCGGGACAACCTTCTCCAGGCGCCGAGCGTCGATGAGACGATGCCAAAGGAAGGGCAGAGCCGGGCATGGAACACGACTGGGACGAAGAGCTCGAAGAGTACGAAGAAGGCGAAGAGCACTTCTACGACGATGAGGGCGCCTTCGGCGTCGGGCTCCCGCTGACGGCCGGGTCCGCCCACGAGGAGTGGACCCGGCGGGACTGACCCCGGGGGACCCGTCACCGGGGCCCGCTCAGCCGGCGGCGGCCCCCTCCGTCCTCCTCGCGGCCCGCTCCCCGGCGTCCCGGTGGGGCAGGAGCACACCCAGGCCCCAGTGCAGCAGCAGGCCGCTGGTCAGCCCCACGAGCCACCCGTAGTCCGCCAGCGGCGCCAGGAACGGGATCAGGCCCTCGGCCGGGAAGGGGCCCGAGCCCTCGGGGGAGTGCGAACCGCCCACGGCCAGCACCGAGCCGACGCCGAAGGCCACCAGGGCGCGCCAGTTCCACCCGTGCCGGTACCAGTACTCCGAGCCGCGCTCGTACAGCGCGGGCAGGTTCATCCGCGTGCGGCGCAGCAGCCAGTAGTCGGCGAGCAGGATGCCCGCCACGGTGCCCAGGAGGCCGCCCACCGTGCCCAGCCAGGTGAAGATGTAGACGCTCTCGTTCTCCAGCAGCCGCCACGGCATGATCAGCACGCTGAGCACGCAGGTGGTGATCGCACCGGCGCGGAAGCTGATCAGCCGGGGCCTGAGGTTGGACAGGTCGTAGGCCGGGCCGACCAGGTTGGCCGCGATGTTGGTGGAGACCGTGGCCAGCAGCACGACGAAGACCGCGAAGAGCAGGCCGATCCCGCTGTCCATCCGCGCCACGACGTCGATCGGGTTCCACAGGGGTTCGCCGTAGACGGCCGCGGTGCCCGCCGTGACCATGACGGCCAGCAGCGAGAACAGCGTCATCGTGGTGGGCAGGCCCAGCGACTGGCCCACCACCTGGGCGCGCTGGGAGGACGAGAAGCGCGTGAAGTCGCTGATGTTGAGGGTCAGGGTCGCCCAGTAGCCGATCACGCCCATCAGCGACGGGAAGAACAGCGTCCAGAAGGAGGGCCCCCAGTCCAGGGGCTCGCCCGAGTCCAGGGACAGCATCGGGCCCAGGCCCCCGGCCTCCACGGCCATCCAGGCCAGCAGCGCGACGCCGCCGAGGATCATCAGCGGCGCGGCCCACACCTGGGTCCGGCGCACGCCCTCCATACCCCACAGGATGATCGCGAGCTGGGCGACCCAGAACAGGCCGAAGGACAGCCACAGCGTCCACGGCTGGCCGCCCAGCGCCGCCGCTCCCGTCCACCCGTCGCCGAGCAGGCGCCCGAGCAGGACGTACACCCCCTGGCCGCCGACCCAGGTCTGGATGCCGTACCAGCCGCAGGCGACCGCGCCGCGCAGCAGCGCGGGCAGGTTGGCGCCGCGCAGGCCGAAGGAGGCGCGCGCGAACACCGGGAAGGGGATGCCGTACCTGGCGCCCGCGTGGCCGGTCAGCACCATGGGCAGCAGGACGACGAGGTTGCCCAGGACCACGGCGAGCATGGCCTGGCGCCAGTCCATGCCCGCCGCGATCAGGCCGCTGGCCAGGGTCCAGGCCGGGATGCTGACCGACATGCTCACCCACAGGGCGCCGAAGCTGCCGGTGCCCCAGGTGCGCCGGGACATCGGGACGGGCTGGAGGTCGGCGTTGACGTAGGGGCCCTCGGGCAGGGAGGTCCCCTCGGTGAGGGACACCCGGCCGTCGGGGTGGGTGACGGTGGCGGGTTCCGCCGGGGTCGGGCTGTGGGTCACGGGTCACCTGGTCTCGGTGGGCGGACGGGGAGGGCGGGGGATACGAGCGCTGCCGGACCCACCGGGGAAACTCCGGGGAGGGCGGCGAAAAGTCCGGATTCGTTCCGGGCCGCCGAATATCCTCGCACGTCACAGGGCGCACAGGTGTCGTGGGCGGGTCGGGAGGGTTACCACGGGTCCGCGCGGCCCCAAGGGACGCGCCCGTGTGGTGGGGGACCGCCCGGACGCCCGTCCGGTCCGGGCGGTCCCCGACCGGTGCGCCGGTCCCTGGCCGCGGTCCTCGCCGGGCCCCGCCCCGCCCCTGCTCAGCGCCCTGAGGACGGGGCCGCCGCGGCGCTGTCGCCCGTGCCCCGGCGGCCCCGTGGCGCGGGTCAGGACACGGCTGGGACGACGTGGCGCCCGTAGGCCTCGATGACCCCGTCCACGTCGTCGTGCATCGCGTACACCGCGAACTGGTCCACGCCCGCCTCCCGGAGCCGCTCCAGCTTCTCCACGTGCTCCTCCACCGGCCCGACCAGGCAGAACCGGTCGACGATGCCGTCCGGGACGAACGCGGTGTCGGGGTTGTCCGCCCGGCCGTGGTGGCTGTAGTCGTAACCCCGCCGGGCCCTGACGTAGTCGGTCAGCTCCCGCGGGACCGCGTCGGAGGAGTCGCCGTAGCGGGCGACCAGGTCGGCCACGTGGTTGCCCACCATCCCGCCGAACCAGCGGCACTGCTCCCGCGCGTGGGCCAGTCCCCGCGCGGAGCCGTCGGTGACGTAGGCGGGCGCCGCCACGCACACCGTCACCGCGTCGGGGTCGCGCCCGGCGTCGGCCGCGGCCGTGCGCACCGCCCTGACCATCCACTCGGTCAGGTAGGGGTCGGCCAGCTGGAGGATGAAGCCGTCCGCCTGGCGGCCCGCCAGATCCAGGGCCCGGGGTCCGTAGGCGCCCATCCACACGGGCAGGGCGCCGTCGCGCACCCACGGCAGGCGCAGGGCCGCGCCGTCCACGTCGGCCTCCCGGCCCTCGGCCAGGTCCTTGATCGCGCGCATCGCCCGGGACAGGCGTTCCAGGGTGGCGGGACGGCGGCCCGCCACCCGCATGGCCGAGTCGCCCCGGCCGATCCCGCACACCGTGCGGTTGCCGAACATGTCGTTCAGGGTGGCGAACAGGGAGGCGGTCACCTCCCAGGCGCGCGTGCCCGGGTTGGTCACCATGGGCCCCACGACCAGGCCGCTGGTGCGCTCCAGGATCCGGCTGTAGACGACGAAGGGCTCCTGCCAGAGCACGACCGAGTCGAAGGTCCACCCGTGGGTGAAGCCGTACCCCTCCGCGCGCACCATCCGCTCGACCAGCAGGTCGGCGGGCGGGTCGGTCTGGAGGACGAGTCCGATGTCCATGTGCTGCCCTCTCGTTCAGACCAGGTACTGGCAGGTGGAGCGGGGCACGTACCGGCCGTGCCCCGCCTCGCCCAGGTAGGCGCCGCGGTCCACCACGACCCGGCCGCGCGAGAGCACGGTGCGGGCCCGGCCGGTGACCCGTCTGCCCTCGTAGGCCGAGTAGTCCACGTTCATGTGGTGCGTCTGGGCCGACAGGACCTGTTCGGCGCGGGGGTCGTAGACCACGATGTCGGCGTCCGAGCCCGGGCAGATCGTGCCCTTGGCCGGGTACAGGCCGAACATGCGGGCCGGGGCGGCGCAGGCGATCTCGATCCACCGGCGTCTGCCGATGCGGCCCTCCACCACGGCCTGGTGCAGCAGGTCCATGCGGTGCTCGACCCCCGGCATGCCGTTGGGGATCCTGGAGAAGTCGCCCCGGCCCAGGTCCTTCTGCCCGGCGAAGCAGAACGGGCAGTGGTCGGTGGAGACCACGGACAGGTCGTTGGTGCGCAGCGCCCGCCACAGGTGCTCCTGGTGCTCCCGGGGCCGCAGAGGTGTGGAGCACACGTACTTGGCGCCCTCGAAACCGGGCTCGGCGAGGTTGTCGGCGGACAGGAACAGGTACTGGGGGCAGGTCTCGCCGAACACGTTGAGCCCCATCCCGCGCGCCCGGGCCAGCTCCTCCACCGCCTCCCGGGCCGAGACGTGCACCACGTACAGCGGCGCGCCCGCCACCCGGGCGAGCTGGACGGCGCGGTGGGTGGCCTCCGACTCCAGCAGGGCCCTGCGCACCTCGCCGTGGTACCTCGGGTCGGTCCTGCCCTCGGCCAGGGCCTGCTCGACCAGCACGTCGATGGCGATGCCGTTCTCGGCGTGCACCATGGTCAGCGCGCCGTTGGCGGCGCCGCGCTGCATGGCCCGCAGGATCTGGCCGTCGTCGCTGTAGAACACGCCCGGGTAGGCCATGAACAGCTTGAACGAGGTCACGCCCTCGTCGACGAGGGCGTCCATCTCCCTGAGCGAGGACGCGTTGACGTCGGAGAGGATCGCGTGGAAGGCGTAGTCCACCGCGCAGTTGCCCTCGGCCTTGGCCATCCACGCGTCCACGCCCGCGCGCACCGGCTCCCCGGGCCGCTGGATGGCGAAGTCGACGATCGTGGTGGTGCCGCCCCAGGCGGCGGCCCGGGTGCCGGTCTCGAAGGTGTCGGATGAGAAGGTGCCGCCGAAGGGCATCTCCATGTGGGTGTGGCCGTCCACCCCGCCGGGGACGACGTAGTGTCCGGCGGCGTCGATGACCTCGGCGCCGCTGTCGGCCCAGGAGCGGGCTGCGTCGCTGCCGCGCAGCGCGAGCGCGGCCACCCTCTCGCCCTCCACGAGGACGTCGGCCTCGGTCTCCTCGGCCGCGGTGACGACCAGGCCGCCGCGGATGACGGTGCGTCGTGCCATGCCGCGCCCCCTCAGCCCTGGACCAGCGGGCCGTAGGCGTCGGGCCTGCGGTCGCGGTAGAAGGCCCACTGCCGGCGGACCTCGTCGACCAGGTCCAGGTCCAGGTCGCGCACGACCAGCTCGGCGGAGGTGTCGGAGGCGACGTCGCCGACGAACTGCCCGCGCGGGTCGGCGAAGTAGCTGGTGCCGTAGAAGTCGTTGTCGCCGTACTCCTCCACGCCCACGCGGTTGATCGCGGCGACGAAGTAGGCGTTGGCCACGGCCGCCGCGGTCTGCTCCAGCTTCCACAGGTGGGCGGACAGGCCGCGGCTGGTCGCGGACGGGTTGTACACCAGCTGTGCTCCGGCCAGCCCCAGGGCCCGCCAGCCCTCGGGGAAGTGGCGGTCGTAGCAGATGTAGACGCCGATGCGCCCGGCGGCGGTGTCGAAGACCGGCCAGCCGAGGTTGCCGGGGCGGAAGTAGTACTTCTCCCAGAAGCCGTGGACCTGCGGGATGTGGTGCTTGCGGTACTTGCCGAGGTAGCTGCCGTCGGCGTCGACGACCGCGGCGGTGTTGTAGTAGAAGCCGGGGGACTCCACCTCGAAGACCGGCAGGACCATGACGATGCCCAGTTCCCTGGCCAGGGCCCTGAAGCGGGTGACGGTGGGGCCGTCGGGCACGGCCTCGGCCCAGCGGTGGTGCTCGGGGTCCTGCACCTGGCAGAAGTAGGGGGCGTTGAACACCTCCTGGAAACCGATCACCCGCGCGCCCTGTGCGGCGGCGTCGCGCGCGTGCTCCTCGTGGACGGCGAGCATGGATTCGGTGTCGCCCGTCCATTCGGTCTGGACGAGTGCGGCACGGACGTTGTGCGGCATGTGTTCCTCGTTCCTGCGTGTGCGCCGCCGGGGCGGGCGAGAACGGTTGTTACGTCCGCGTATGTCCTGCTGGCACGGTGGTGCGAGCGGGTGGTGCGCGTGCCGTCGCACCTTAGGTAACGTCGAATGGCCGGTCAATGTCCGACATCCGCGTTCTCCGCGCGCGACCGGGTGAAGGAATTGCGCGATCATGCCCTTGCGGGGCGCGATGTCCTTTCTGTGACATGGAGAATTCGGAGGAAAGGACATGTTTTCCGGCTTTTTCCCGCTGAATTTCGGATGAGGACACACGCCCCTCCCGGCCGCCGCGCGGTCAGGCGGCGGCGCGGTCCCCGGTGACGGACGCGCCGCCGTGTCCGAGGGGCCCGAGCGCGCCCTCGCTCCGCTCGGCGCGGTCGTCGAAGACGAGGACGATGAGCAGGACCAGGACGATCCCGATGAGGAACAGGGCGCCGCAGCCCAGGCTCAGGAACAGCCAGGGGGAGTACTCCCCGGCGCCTCCCGGCTTCCCCGGGGAAGCCGGGTCCGAACGGGCGAAGCCGGGTACGGGCGGGGGGCCCGCGGGCGGCTGCCAGCCGGTGGGCGGCATGCCTGCGGGAGGCGGACCCATGGGCGGCTGGTCGCGGTCCGCGGATCCGTCACCGGGACCGTGCGGGGGCTGGCTCATGGCGGGGCCTGGCTTTCTGGTGCGGGCGTCGGCTGCGCGCCGGCGCCGGGCGGCGCCGTGCGGGAGGCGGCGGTGGCGCGCCGCCGCCTCCTAGTGTGGGGGACATGGCACGACTGCTCATCGTTCACCACACGGTCTCGCCCGCGACCCGGCAACTGCTGGACGCGGTCCTGGAGGGCGCCCGCGACGACGACGTCGAGGGGGTCGAGGTGCGGGCGGAGGCGGCGCTGTCGGCCACGGCCAGCGACCTGCTCGGCGCCGACGCCGTCGTCCTGGGGACCCCGGCCAACATCGGGTACATGTCGGGCGCCCTCAAACACTTCTTCGACACGGTCTTCTACCCCGCCCAGGGGGCGACCGAGGGTCTGCCCTACGCGCTGTACGTGCACGGGGACGACGACGCCTGCGGCGCGGTCCGGGCGGTCGAGTCGATCGCCAAGGGCATGGGGTGGCGGCGGCACCGCCCGCCGGTCACCGTGACCGGCCGCCCGGAGGCACGGGACCGCGAGGCCTGCTGGGAGCTGGGCGCCGTCACCGCCCTCGCCGCCCTGGAGCGCGCCTGAGCGGGCCCGCCACGGGCCAGGGGCCCCGGGGCGCGGGGCGTACCGCTCGCGGGCCGCTCCGGCGAACCCGCCGCCACGGGGGCGGGCGAGCGGCCGGGAAGCCGGAAAAGGGCGGGAAAGTCTGGGTAAGGGGTTGGCTGGGCCGGTGTCGGAAGCGGCGTGGCGGTTTCGCCGACTTCGACCGGCAGGTCAGGATGGGCCCAGGTCGTCGGGGAACGCGGGGAAGCGCACCCTCGCCCCGTCCGGCGCCGCAGACCTTCCGTCCGCCTCTCCACCCGCGACCGCCGTCCCCCGGACGGGACCGGGCCCCCGACCAGCCCCTCCCCAGACACACCGCGTGGCCGCCCACTGGCCCAAGTCCTCAGGCCGCGCGGTGTTTTCTCACCGGGGCCGCGCCGGTCCGCGGACCGGCGTCAGTAGCCCCGCCAGGCCCCCTGGTGGTAGCCGATGATCCTCGGGTGCATGAGGGTCGACTCCTCCACGTCCTCCTCGCGGCGGTCCTTGGGGAAGACCTGCGCGGCCTCCAGCAGGGCCGGGTCGAGGAAGCTCAGCGGCGGCGCGTCGTCGGGGACGCGCAGCTCGGGCGCGGACCCGGGCGAGGTGAGGTAGAAGCCCCAGTTGCCGAAGCTCGGCACGTCCACGTTGTAGGGGGTGGCCGCCAGGTCCGCCGCCTCCAGGGAGTCGCCCACGCCCCAGTAGGCCTCCGGAGCGAAGAAGGGGGAACCCGCCTGCACGACCATGCGGCCCTCCTCAGACAGGGCGTGGCGCAGGAGCGCGTAGAACTCCACCGAGTAGAGCTTGGCCGTGCCCACGGAGTCCCCGTCCGGGAGGTCGGCGATGATGACGTCGAACTCCTCGCGGTTCTCGCGCAGCCACTGGAAGGCGTCGGCGTTGACCACGTCCACGCGCGGGTCCTCGAAGGAGTCCCCGTTGAGGTCGCTGATCACCGGGTCGGTCGAGGCCAGATCGATCACGGCCGGGTCCAGGTCCACGAGGGTGGCCGAGGCCACGTCGTCGTAGGCCAGGATCTCACGCAGGGCCAGGCCGTCGCCGCCGCCCAGCACCAGTACGTTCCCGTGCGGTCCCGCCATCGCCGGGTGCACCAGCGACTCGTGGTAGCGGTACTCGTCCAGGCTGGAGAACTGGAGGCTCCCGTTGAGGAACAGGCGCACGTCTTGGCGGTCCAGGGACCGGGTGAGCACGATCTCCTGGTACTCCGAGCGCTCGGCGTGCACGATCGGGTCGCGGTACAGCGCCTGGCGCGCGTCCACCTCGAACTGGTCGGCGTAGGCGTAGGCCAGGCCGAGCACCGCGATGATGAACGCGAGGCCCACGCTCAGGCCCGCGTAGGCCCGCCGGGACAGCTCCGCGCGGAACAGCCACAGCACCACCGCCACGCCGACGACGGCGTTGAGCGCGCCCACCATCAGCGCGCCCTTGGGCAGGCCCAGCAGCGGAAGCAGCAGGAACGGGAAGGCCAGGCCGCCGATCAGGCCGCCCACGTAGTCGGCGGCGAACAGGTCGGCTACCGCGTCGGAGGCCTCCTGCCTGCGGATGCGCTGGATCAGCGTCATCAGCAGCGGGATCTCCATGCCGATGAGGAGGCCGATGAGGAACGACAGCAGCACCAGGGCGGGCTGGTAGGCGGAGAACCAGGCGAACGCCCCGTACAGCAGCAGCACGGACAGTCCGCCGACCAGCGAGAGCAGGCCCTCGATCACGGCGAAGGCCGCGGCGGGGTGCGCCTGGAAGCGCTTGGACAGCAGGGAGCCCACGCCCATCGCGAACACCATCACCGACAGGACCACGGAGGCCTGGGTGATGCTGTCGCCCAGCAGGTAGCTGCCGATGGCGACCAGCGCGAGTTCGTACACCAGGCCGCAGGCGGCGCAGACGAACACCGCCAGCAACACGAGGAACCGGGCCGCCCTGGCGGATACCGGCAGTCGGGGCCGTACGCGGGCGGTGGTCTCAGTCAACGGAACTGCCTTCGTGTGGTGGTGCGGTGGTGCGGTTGCCCGGGGCAGGGGGCCGGTGGGGGAAGGGGCGTCAGGTCAGGGCCGCGGCGATGACGACCGCGATCGCCACGTGCGCGGAGGCGCTCACCCAGGTGGCCGGGTGCGGCTCGTCGTGGCTGATCATCTGGGCGATCTTGGCGGGGACGAGGAGGTCGATCAGCACGAACGACAGCGCCATCACGCCCAGGCCGATCAGGCCGTAGACGGCGGTCGAGAGCAGGCCCGCGCCCAGGCCGATCTCGGACTCGCTGGAGAGGATCGCCGAGGTGACGACGATGGCCGAACCCAGCGTGTTCGCTGACACGAGCAGGACCGCGTTGCGGTTGCGGTTCTCCCAGATCAGCACGTGCAGCTTGCCGGGGGTGAGGAGGTCGGTGAGGAGGTAGCCCAGCACGAGGATGACGATGCCCACTCCGCCGTAGGCGAGGGCTCCGAGCGCGTTGAAGAGGATCTCGTTCATGGTCCTGTTCGCAGGTAGGGGATTTTCGGTTGACGAGTTCGGGGCGTGTGGGGAAGGAGACTACTTGCCGAAGCCGCTGCCGCCGCCGCGGTAGTTGCTGCCGCTGCCGTTGCTGCTGCTGCCGCCGCTGTAGCTGCTGCTGCTGTTGTTGTCCCTGTAGCTGCTGCCGCCGCCGGTGCCCCCGCCGAAGAAGAAGAACCCCCCTCCGCCAGAGGATCCCGAGGACCCGTCGCAGTCGTCGTCGTCATAGCCCTCGATCTGGACCACGTCGTCGTCGGGGCAGTAGTTGTTGCTGTTGTTCGAGCAGGCGCTGAGCAGGATCAGGAGCAGCAGGATGACGCCGATCACGACGAACACCGTGATGATGACGTTCCTGTTGCCGTTGTCCGCGGGCTCCTCGTATGCCTTCATGGTGCGGTTCTCCCGGAAGTGGGGGGAAGGGTCACGGTCGAGGTGGTCGTCACCAGCTCGCCGCTCTGGGGATAGGCGTGCCAGGTGCGCCAATCGAGTGGTCCGCCGGGGGCCAGGTGCAGCGCGGTGACCGCCAGCGGATCGCCGGGGAAGGCGACGAGCAGCCCGCCGGGGGAGTCGGCCACCTCACGGTGGATCCCCTCCACCCGGTGGGCCAGCTCGGTGCGGGACAGGGACTCCACGCGCGAGCCGAAACGGTAGCCGCCCAGGTCGGGGCGGTCGGCGCTGCCGGGCAGTCCGCCGGGGAGACCGGGCAGGCAGGCCACGGTCTCCACCAGCGGCTCGTCGGCCATCAGGGCCCCGGGCGACGGCTCCGGCGTGACGACCACCTGGTGGGAGGCGCCGAGCACCCGCAGTTCGACCCGGGCTCCCGGCACCCGGACGGTGCGGGAGGCCAGGGGGTCGACCAGCGGGTGGTGCAGGGCCCAGACCAGGTCGTCGGCGCTGGTGTCGACGAAGGGGGCGCTGATGCTCGCGCGCACGTTCCGGTCAGCTCCCCGGGTAGATGGTGAAGGTGCCCGGGGCGACCTTGGTACCCGTGCTGGCCTCCCAGCGCCCGTGGTCGAAGCGCTCGAAGGACAGCAGCCGTCCGTCGTCGGACTCGTAGTCGGCGTAGTCCAGGCCCCCGGAGGCCTTGAGCCCGGTGGTGCCCTCGGAGCGGTAGGAGCCGGTGCCCTTCTCCTGGAGCCGGTAGACGGTGCCCTCCAGCTCGATGCTCTTGCCCTGGGGGATGATGTCCAGGTCGGGGCGGCCGGTCCACAGGGCCAGCTCCACGTCGGGGTCCTCCTCCACCGAGAGCCAGCGCTTGCCGCCCTCGACCTCCAGGAAGTGCTCGGACCAGGTGAAGCCGCCCTCGGACAGGCGCAGGGTGCCGCGGATCCAGGTCCGCTCGGTGCCCCAGTCGATCATGTCGCCCGCCTTGATGGCGCGCGGGTCGCCCGCGGTGCTGTCACCCGTGTCGGCGAAGGGGTCCCGCGGCGGCGCGGGGGGCTCGGGGGCCGTTTTCGGTTTCTTGGCGCGCTGCGCGTAGACCAGGACGCCGATCACGACGGCGACGCCGACCAGGATGAGCAGCAGCAGGAGTTCGATGGCCAATGTTCCTCGTTTCGCGGTGGGGCATGGGGGAGCGAGGCCGTGTACGTCCCCTGCCTGCGTGTTCCCCGGGGCCGGGCAATCCTACTGACGCTCTGACGCCGCATGCGAGGGGCCGGTTCCATATGTGACCAGATCAGGACACGAAAGACGTCTCACCCGGGAACCTCTCACGGACGGTGGTCGTTGATAACGGCCCCGTGTTCGGGAGCGCGCCTCGGCGCGCTCCCGGAAGCGCCCCCGGGACACCGGTGCCCCGCGTCCGGCGGCTCGGGCCGGGGCGCCCGCGCCCCGGTGCGCGGGGGTTTTCAGGCCCGGGGGTCGCCGGTCTCCACCGGGAGGGTGTCGTCGCCTCCCCAGCGGCTCCACGACCCCGGGTAGAGGCGGGCGCCGGAGTACCCTGCGTGCTCCAGGGCGAGCAGGTCGTGGCAGGCGGTGACCCCCGACCCGCAGTAGGCGGTGATGGTGTCGGCGGAGTCGGCGCCGAGGGCGGCGAAGCGTTCACGCAGGGTTCCCGGGGCGGCCAGGAGCCCGTCATCGCCCAGGTTCGCGGTCCACTCGGCGCTGCGGGCGCCCGGCACGTGCCCCGGCCGGGCGTCGACGGGTGCGGGCCGCTCACCGGTGTAGCGTTCGCGGGCGCGGGCGTCGACCAGCAGGTGCGCCGGATCGCCCGTCTCGGCGCGGACGGTGTCGGTGTGCACGACGCGGTCGGCGGGCCAGGGCAGGGGGGTGCGGTGCACCGGCCGGGGGGTGACGTCGCCCTCCTCCAGTTCGCCGGTCCACGCCTGGAGGCCCCCGTCGAGGAAGGCCGCCGGGGTTCCCAGCACACGCAGCATCCACACCAGGCGGGCGGCCACGGAACCCCCGGCGTCGTCGTAGACCACCACGGAGGAGTCGTCGCCGATGCCGAGGCGGCCGAGGGCGGCGGCGAAGTCGGCCGCGGAGGGCAGCGGGTGGCGTCCGCCCTCGGGACTGGCCGGGGCGGCCAGGTCGGTGTCCAGGTCGGTGAAGACGGCGCCGGGCAGGTGTCCGGCGCGGTGGGCGTCGCGGCCGGAGCGCCCGTCGAGGTACCACCGGGAGTCGACGAGGACCACCCGGTCGCGGTGTTCGCGGAGCCAGTCGGCCGACACGGCCACCGGCAGGGTCAGGAGTTCGGACATGGGCACCACACTAGGCGTTCCGTCCCGGCAGGTGGGGAGGGGTGTGCCCGGTGTCCGCCGCCGTACCGGTCCGCGGGAGGGCCCCCGGACGCGGGACCCGGAAGCGGGCCAGGGGAACGCCGTTCAGGCGCCGCGGGCCCCGTCGCCCCGGTCCATGCGGTGGACGCGCAGGATCCACCACAGGCCCAGCACCGGCAGCACCAGCGGGATGAACAGGTATCCGGCGCCGAAGTTCGACCACACCGTGTCGTCGGGGAAGGCCCCCGGCAGGAGCAGGCTGACCGCGCCCACCACCAGCACACCGACCAGTTCGACGCTGCACGAGACCAGCGCGACCCTGCGCGAGGTCCGCCCGGCCCGGGCCAGGCCCACCGCCGCCACCAGGTAGATCACCCCGGCGAGCAGCGAGAGCCCGTAGGCCAGCGGAGCCTCGTCGAACCTCGTGGCCAGCTGGTAGCCCCCGCGCGCGGTCGCGGCGAGCGCGAACACCCCGTACACGGCGACGAGCAGCCGGCCGGGGCCGGTGCGCAGGGTTCTGTCCCGGGTCGCGGCGGACTCAGACAACGGGGCTCCAGAGCTGTTCGAGGCGGACGAACAGGACGGGCAGGATCAGGCACGCGAAGGCGATCACCGCCGGGCCCCACCTGCTCCGCTCCATGAAGCCCCACACGGCGCACGCGGGCGGCAGCAGGGCGACCGTGGCCAGGTAGGACACGAACATGGCCATCTCGGCGGGCCGCTCGCCGCCGACCATGGTGACGACGGTGGCGGCCACCTGTCCGAGCACGAGCAGCCACAGGACCGCCATGCCGACCAGGTGCGGGACCACCATGGGCTGGTCGCGGAAGGTCGAGACGAGGCACCACCCGGCCAACGCCAGTGACACCATCTGAATCGTCATGGTCAGCCAGTCGACCACGCCGCCTCCGCTCGTCGTCCTCACACCATGCCAGCGGGCTTCTACGACACAGCGTAGTACGTCGGGGTCACCGGATCGCACCGTCCCCCGGCGGCGGCCGGGCCCAGGCCGGGCCGCCAGTGGAAACGTCCGATTCCGGACAGCTCCGCCACGGGGCTTGCGAGGCGGCGGCACACCCGCGTCGGATATGGTCCTCGAAGCCGCATGTGTTCCAGCCGGTACACGGCTCAGGCCCGCGGCACATTCCCTCAGGCATCGTGTACGAAGACCGGAGCACCCCGTTGTCCTATCCCCAGTACCCTTCCGGCCCCCAGCAGCCTCCCCACGGTGACGGCACCGGCGGCTACCAGTCCTACGGCGGCCAGCCCGGCTACGGCGCTCCCGGCGGGGGCTACGGCGACCCGTCCGGCGGCCAGCCGCCCTACGGAGGCCCGGGCGGGCCGCCTCCCGGCCAGCCCCCCTACGGCGGCATGCCCCCCGGAGACCCCTACGGCCCGCCGCCCGGCGGCCAGCCCCCGAAGAAGGGCATGTCCACCGGCGCCAAGGTCGGCCTCGGCATCGGCGGCGGCTGCCTCGGCCTGGTGCTCATCGTGGTCATCGTCATCGTGGTCATCGCCTCCATGGCGGGCGGCGACGACAGCACGTCGACCTCCACGTCCTCGGCCCCCACCCAGCAGGAGGGCACGCAGGAGCCCGGGGGCGGCGCGGCCGAGGAGCCCGCCAACGAGCAGGGCGTCACCCTGACCGCCACCGCCGCGGGCACCGCCGGTGACACCATCGACGACACCGTCTACACGGTGCTCGACGTCGAGCTCACCAACAACGGTGACGAGCCGCTCGACATCAACCCGCTGTACTTCACGACGGTGCTCTCCGACGGGACCGAGCGCACCGACTGGGCCGACGCGATCTTCGCCGACATCCAGCACGTCGAGGTCGGCACCCTCGCGCCCGGCTCCTCGGTCTCGGGGCAGATCGCCGTGGTCGGCGAGGTCGTGGTGACCGAGGTCCGCTACGACCCCAGTTTCGGCATGGAGGACCCGATCGTCACGACGGTCCAGTAGTCCACACACGCACCGCGAAGCCCCGGCCGCGCGCCCCGCGGCCGGGGCTTCGCGCTGTGTTCCCGGCGTTCGCCGGTGTCCGGTGGTCTCCGGCGCTGTCCGTCGGTGCCCGGTCGGGTCTCCCGAGGCGTCCGTCCGGGCGTGTGGCGGTGCCCGATGGGGCGTCCGGGCCCGGCGACGGAGCGGCCGGGTGCGGCAGCAGAACGGTCGGATCCGGCGGAAGCCGCTTTTTGCCGTAAAAGGGATCCTTTTCGCGGCTGGCTCGGATATCGTCGGCGCACGCGCGCGCCCCGCCCGCACGCGCCTGTCCAGCGCGGTTCCCGCTCCGCCGCTCCCTGCGTGTCCCCCGGAGCCCCGTCATGTCCCTGCCCCCGCGTTCCCCCGCCACCGTGTCCACCGGGGGCAAGATCGGCCTCGGGTGCCTGGGGTGCTTCGGCGCCCTGGTCCTGACCGTGATGATCGGCTCCTGCGCCAGCGCGCTGGCCGGAGGCGGCTCCGGCCAGGCGGGGCCGCCGCCTCCGGCCGCCACGGTGACCGCGACCGTGTCCGAGACGGTGGAGCCGACCGCCACCGCGACCGAGGAGGTCGAGGTGGAGGTGACGGTCACCGCCACGGAGACCGTCACGGAGACGGTGACCGAGCGCCCGGACGACGGCGGCAGCGGCGGGGGAGGAGGCGGGGGCGACACCGGCGGCGGCGCCCCCGCCTACTACGAGAACTGCGACGCGGCGCGCGCCGCGGGTGCGGCGCCCGTACGCCGCGGCGACCCGGGCTACGGCTCCCACCTGGACCGCGACGGCGACGGCGTCGCCTGCGAATGACAGGGGTTCGGCCCGGGGCCGGTTCTGGGATTGGCGTCGGACCGGGTCGGAGCGCGGAGTGCTCCGACCCGTCGGTGCCCTCCCTACGCCGGGGTCGCCTCCTCCGCGGGGGCCTCCGCCTTCGCGGCGCCCCCCGCCAGCGCGCGTTTGATGACGGCGGCCTCCACCTGGTCGACGGCGTGGGCGGTCATCTTGTCGCCGTACCCGGGCAGGGCGCGGCTGCCGACGTACTTGCGGGTCAGTCGCACGGCCTCGGCGGTGGCCTCCCCGTAGTCGCCGTCGACTCCGCCCGCGCCCAGGGTGTCGCCGAAGCCCGCCCGGGTGACCTTGAGCTGGAGGAGCTTGACCGCGTCCCCCGTACTGCCGATCGCGAGTCCGAGCATGTCGTTTACCTCCGTGATCTCCCCGGGGGGCTTTTCGAACGTGCCGTCGCGGACGAGGGCGTAGGCCTTGTCGCCCGGGCACGAGGTGGAGACGAAGTCGCGGTGCCCGAGCACCGTTCCGGCGATCGACGTGTCCGGTTCCATCAGCCACTGGCGGAGCGCGCGCACGGCGTTGATCTGCTCCGGGGTGACGACGTCCGTGGGACCGGTGGCCAGGGTCACCGAGTAGTGGGAGGTGTTGCCCCCCGGCTGCGCGGCCTGGGTCTTGTACAGCCCCCGGCCTTCAAGGACATATCCGTGCGAACAGGACATAAAGGAATATCCGATGTCGGCCCAGCCGCGGGAGGGGCCGGTGTGGAAGGAGCGGGTGTCGCGCCAGTACTTGAGGCAGGCCGAGTGGTCCTTCGCAGCCAGCCCCTGGTCGGTGCTGTCGTAGTGGATGACCAGTCCGGATCGGGGATTGGCCCGGGTCGCGGGCGAGGAACCCCATCCCAGATCGGACCGAGAGACGTATTTGCTCGGTCGAGGCATGCCCCCCATTGTGTCAAGCCGACACTCCGAAGGGTAGAGGGGTGATCACTTTGTGTAGAAAATTCCTTGTTGTCGGCCACCCGGTGTGGCGGAGTCCCCGTACCCGGAGCCCTCTGCGGCACGATGGTGGCCGACCCGAACCTGGGAGGTAACCCGTGCGCTCCGCACACACCGCCGACACCGTCCGCGAGGCCGAGCGCGCGCTCATGGCGCGCCTCCCCGAGGGGGCCCTCATGCGCAGGGCGGCCGTCGGGCTCGCCGCAGAGTGCGCGCGGCTCCTGCCCCGCGTGTACGGGTCGCGGGTCGTCCTCATGGTCGGCGGCGGCGACAACGGGGGCGACGCGCTGTACGCGGGCGCCGCGCTGGCCGCCCGGGGCGCGGCCGTGCGCGCCCTGATCGCCGGGCGGCGCGTCCACGAGGGCGGGATCGCCGCCCTGCGGTCGGCGGGCGGGCGGGTCCGCTGGTTCACCGACGCCCTCGCCGACGAGGGCGACCTGTTCGACGCCGACCTCGTCGTGGACGGGCTCGTGGGCATCGGCGGCAGCGGCGGACTGCGCAGGCCGCACTCCACCCTGGCCCTGCTCGCCGCCAACGCGCCCGTCCCCGTGGTCGCCGTGGACCTGCCCAGCGGGGTGGACGCCGACACCGGCGAGGTGGCCGGGCACGCCGTCCGCGCCGACGTCACGGTCACCTTCGGCACCCACAAGCCGGGCCTGTTCGTCGATCCGGGCGCCGAACGCGCGGGCCGGGTCCGTCTCGTGGACATCGGGCTGACCCCGGAGCTGCCCGGGCCCGGCCTGGTCAGTCCACAGGCTGTGGACATCGCCTCCCTCCTGCCGGTCGCCGGCGCCGAGGCGGACAAGTACCGGCGGGGCGTCCTCGCCGTCCGCGCGGGCTCCGACCGCTACCGGGGCGCCGCCGTCCTGTGCGTGGGCGGAGCGCTGCGCACCGGGGTCGGCATGGTGCGCTACGGGGGCGGCCCGGCCGTGGTCGACCAGGTGCTCGCCCGCTGGCCGGAGACCGTCGCCAGCCTCCTCGACCCCCAGAACAGCACCGACCTGTCGCCCGGGCGGGTGTCCGCCGTCGTCGTCGGCTCCGGCCGGGGCACGCACCCGGCCAACGCCGACGAGCTCCGAGCGGTCCTGGACAGCGACGTCCCGGTGCTGGTGGACGCGGACGGGCTCACCCTGCTCACCGGGCAGTGGGGCGAACCGCTGTGCGAGCTGCTGCGGGAGCGGCGGGCGCACACGCTGCTGACGCCGCACGCCGGGGAGCTGGCCCGGATGCTGGGCGCGGAGCGGGAGGACGTCGAGGCGCGTCGCCTGGAGCACGCGGCCCGCGCCCGCGACCGTTTCGGGTGCACGGTCCTGCTCAAGGGGTCGACCACGGTGATCGCGCACCCGGGCGCCCCGGTGGTCGTCAACCCGACCGGAACGCCGCTGCTGGCCACGGCGGGGACCGGAGACGTGCTGTCGGGGGTGGTCGGCGCGCTCCTGGCCGCCGGGCTGCCCGCCGGGGAGGCGGCGATGTGCGGCGCCTACCTGCACGGACGCGCCGCCTCGCTGGCCCGGGACGGTGCCCCGATCAGCGCGTCCGACCTGCTGGACGCGCTGCCGCTCGCGGTGGCCGAGGTCCGCCGGGCGGCCTGAGGCGGGGCCCGGGCGGAACCGGGGCGGAATCGGGTCGCCCGCCGGGCCGCGGGGAAGCCGTCCCCGGGACGCGGCACGCCCGAGCCCTCACGGCTTCGCTCCGATGCGGTCCGCGCGCGGGACGGGGACGAAGGGTGTGGGCTCAAGCCCTGTCTGTCCGCCGTTGGCGTGCGGGGCCGGGGGAGGGGTGTCGGACCGCCGTGGGATGCTGGGGTCCCCTCCTCCGGACACGACGGGCATCCCCCATGTTCCCCGCCTCCGCACCCCCGGTCGGTGCCGTGTGATCGCCGCCGCGGTCCTCTCCACGCTGTTCCTCGTCGGAACCCTGGTCGCGCTGTACGCGGAGACGCGTCGCATCGCCGCCCACAGCCGTGGCGGCTGGACGAGCGGTCGTGCGGGGCTGTGGCGCGTCGCCGTCCTGTTCGCCCGGTACCCCCGTTCGTACGCGCGGTTGTGGTGGGGGCTTCTCACCGGTGCGTGCGTCGTCTTCTACGCGCCCGAGGGCTCTCCCGCTTCAGCGGCTGCGGGGCTCGTCTTCCTGGGCGTGTGGGGATCCCCGGGCCCGTTGGACGGTCGGCTGCTGCGCTACCAGGCCGGTCGAAAACCCCGTGCCCGGTCCGGTCGCGGGACCGTTGTCCCCGCCACCCTGTACCGCCGCCGGGTCCGGTTCTCGGGCGTCGCCGCGGTACTGGTGATGGTGGTGCTGTCAGCGGTGCTCGTGTTCGGCACGGGGGAGGGTGACTGGTACGCGGTGGTGGCGGCCCTGCTCCTGCCGGTCCTCGGACTGGTGGTCTGGCAGCGGACCGTCTATCCGGAGATTCGCCTGTCCGGGACGCGCCTGCTCCTGAAGCGGTACGCCGTGTGGGTCTCGATTCCCGTGGAGTGGGTCGCGCGGGTCGACGCCGGGAGCGGGGTCGCCGTCCACTTCCTCGACGGAAGGGCCTTCTGTTCGAGGGCCTGGGGGAGCACCCCGGCCCGGGACGAGGAGGCGGCCCGGCAGATCACCCGGTTCGTCCGAGAGGCGCGGGAGGGGGTGCCCCCGTCCGCCGACCGGCGCCTGGGGTGGGGCAGGGACCTCTCGGAGGGCCCGTTCGCCGTGTGGCTCGGGCTCGTGCTCGCCTGGATGCCCATCGACATCTGATCCGCCCCGGCGCCGGAGCGCGCCCGGCGGTGGTGAGCCCCGGGGGAGCCTGGGGCGCGGGCGCCCTGTGGCTGGCCCTCGCCCTCCACGTCACCGAGGCCCTGACGTACTAGTCCTGGTCCCGCGTCGCCCGAGTGCTCAGCGCGCGGGCGGCGTCGATGCCCCGCTGCACGATGTCGGTGATGAAGTAGTCGCCCGGGTCGCGGTCGTCGCGCAGCCGGTGCACCAGGGAGTCGTCCACCCACAGGAACTCGGTGTGCTTGCCCGGCTCCAGGCGGGGCGCGTCCAGGTCGCCCTCCACCCGCACCAGGTAGTCCACCTCGTGCCGGGTCAGGCCGTCCCCGGGGTCCCAGTCCAGCCGGAACAGCTCCGCCAGCACCCCGGTCAGCCGCCAGCCGGTCTCCTCCTCGACCTCGCGCGCCAGCCCCTCCAGCATGCTCTCGCCCCGCTCGACGTGTCCGCCCACGATGTCCCAGCAGTGCGGGAACACCTTGCGCGTGGGGGACCGGCGCTGCGCGAAGACCCTTCCCCGGTCGTCGGCGATCACCGCGGCCGCCACGTGGGTCCGGCCGTCGGCGGTGTCGGGGAACTCGATCCCGGGGGCCACCGTGATGCCTGTGCTCATGCGTCCTCCTCGTCCGCGGGCGAGCCTACCCCCCGGTCGCGGCGGGGCAGGCGCAGCGTCAGGAGCTTGGCCCGGGGGGCCAGTCCGCGGGCCAGGTCGAACACCGCCTCGGTGCGCGAGTGGTCCTCGTCGAGTACCGAGAACAGGTTCACCCCCAGGTAGAACGTGATCGCCCCGTAGGCCACCTCGCGGGCGGGCAGCAGCTTTCCGAGGGCGGACCCGCCCAGGACCCGGTTCCACTCCTGCTCGATGAAGGCGATCCACGGCTCCGAGCGGTCCCGGATCTGCGTGCGCAGCTCCGGTTTGGTGACGGCGGCGGCCACCAGTTCGGAGAACTCGGTGATGTAGCCGCGCTCCAGGTCGGTCCGGTAGATGAGCATCGCCGCCTCCACCAGCTCCTCCAGGGTGTTCGCCCGCGCCGCGATCTCCCGGTACATGGCCATGCGCTCGGCGCTGGAGCGGTCCAGCGCCGCCAGCAGCAGCTGGTCCACCCCGCCGAAGTGGTAGAAGACCAGCGCCGAGTTGGCCTCCGCGCGCGCGGCGATGGCGCGCGCCGACGCCCCGGCGTAGCCCTCCTCGCGCACGATCTCGCTGGCTGCCGCCAGGAGCCGCTCCCTGGTCTCCTCGCTCGTGCGCCGTCCTCCGCCGCCCTTGGCCATGGCCCTCCTTGCTCTCGGGGAGGTTTTCAGCATACGGTTTAATCGAGTGATTAAACCAAGCGATTTAATCGCATGCTGAAGGAGTTCCCCCGTGCCCCGAAGCGACTCCCCCGCGCCCTCCAGGGCGCGCCTGCTGCTCGCGGCCCTGGTCCTGGCCGCCTTCGCCGCCCTGCTGGCGCTCCGGATCCACCACTGGGGCGGCCTGGACCAGACCGCGCTGTTCTACGTCGGCCTGCCCGCGACGATCGCCCTGCTCGTGGTGTTCACCGTGCGGGCCCGCAGCGCCATGGGCGTCACCATGGCCGTCACCACCCTCTGCCTGGCCCTGGCCGGACCCCTGCTCGGTGAGGGCATGGTCTGCCTGCTCATCGCCGCGCCGCTGATCTACGGGGTCGTAGCCGTGGTGACCTGGACGGCCGGGGCGCTCGTCGCCTGGCGGGACCGCTCCCGGCACGCCCTGTTCGCGGTGCCGCTGCTGTTCGTGCTCGCCCTGGAGGGCGTCGCCGGAACCTCCCTGCTGCCCAGGGAGGACCGCGGCGAGGGCCACGTCCTGGTTCCCGCCGCCCCGCACGAGGTCGCCGCCGTCCTGGCCGCACCGCCCGCCTACGCCGCCCCCGACGCGCTCTTCCTGCGGGCCGTGCCCTTCCCCGAGCCCGTCTCGGCCTCCGGCGAGGGCCTGGAGGTCGGCGACACCCGGCACGTCCGCTTCACCCCGCGCCGCACGCTGGAGCCGGGCGCCGAGCCCACGCCGCGCCACATGGAGCTCCGGATCACCGGGAGCGAGGTCCGCGAGGACGGCGGGCGCGTGGTGTTCGAGGTGGTCGAGGACACCGCCTTCGCGAACTGGATGGACATGCGCCGCGCGGAGGCCGTGTGGCGCGCCGAGGGCGACGGGACCCGCCTGGCCTGGTCCATCGACTACGAGCGCACCTACGAGCCCTCGTGGTACTTCGGGCCGATCCAGTCCTACGCGACCGACCTGGCCGCCGAGTACCTCGCCGCCACCTTCGGCGCCGCCCCGGAGGGCTCCCGATGATCCCGGAACTGCCCGCGGCGCTGGTCCGCGGCGTCGGCCTGTTCGCCCCGCTGCTCCCGCTGGTCGGACTGTGCCTGTGGCGCGCGCCCCGCCCGCGCGAGGTCGCGGCGATGCTGGTGGCCGGGGCGTGGGCCCTGCTCACGCTCGTCCCGCTCAACCTGTACGCGCTGCGCGCGGGCTGGTGGTCCTTCCACGCCGAGGGCGCGGTGTGGCTCGGCATGCCCGTGGACCTGCTGCTGGCCTGGGCGGTGCTGTGGGGCGCGCTGCCCGCGCTGCTGCTGCGCCTGCTGCCGGTGCCGCTGCTCAGCGGCCTGCTCGTGTGGGTGGACGTCATCGTCATGCCGCTCGCCGAGCCCGTCGTGGTGCTGGGTCCGCTCTGGCTGCTCGGCGAGTTCGTCGGCTCCGCGCTGTGCCTGATCCCCGCGCTGATGCTGGCCTACTGGACGCGCACCGGCCAGCTGGTGCACGCCCGGATGTGGGCGCAGGCGCTCCTGGCCTTCGGGGCCATGGTGGTCCTGCCGCTGGCCGCGCTGGACGCCCTGCCGGGTCCGGGCACGGCCTTCGCGGCCGCCCAGGTCCTGGCCCCGGTGTGCCTGCCGGGACTGGCGGCGGCCCGCGAGTTCGCGCGGGTGGGCGGCGGCACCCCGCTGCCCTTCGACCCGCCGTCGCGGCTGGTCACCAGCGGCCCCTACGCCTACCTGCGCAACCCGATGCAGGCCACCGTCGCCGGGGTGTACCTGGTCCTGGCCCCGGTGACCGGAGACCCGTGGCTGCTGCTCGGCGCGCTCGTGGCCCTCGCCTACGGCGCGGGGTTCGCCGCCTGGCACGAGGGCGGCCAGCTGCGGGCGGCGTTCGGCGGGGACTGGGAGGCCTACCGGGCGGGCGTGCGCGCCTGGCTGCCCCGGTGGCGCCCGTGGCCCGGCCGCGCACCGGGCACGCTGTACGTGGCCGCGGACTGCGCCATGTGCCGGGGCCTGGGCGGCTGGCTGGCCGCCCGCGCGCCGGTGGCACTGGAGCCGAGACCGGCGGCGGAGCACCCCGAGGTGCTGTACCGCCTCACCTACGAGAACCCCGAGGGACTGCGCTGGAGCGGGGTGTCGGCGCTGGCCCGGGCGCTGGAGCACCTGCACCTGGGGTGGGCGCTCGCGGGCTGGGCGCTGGACCTGCCGGGGGTGCGGCACTTCGCGCAGCTGTGCGCGGACGCCTTCGGAGCCGGACCGCGGCCCTCGCGCGCACCCCTCGGCGAAGGAGGGGGAGGGGAGGAGGCGGGCGCTCCCCGCGGCGGTGGGGTGCCCGCCTCCGCCGGGGCCGGACCGGGGCGGGCTCCGCGGAGCCGGACGACCGCCCCGGGGAGCGGATCCGCGACCGGGCTCCGGTGAGGGCCCGCTCCAGGAACGACGGGGTGCCGCCCGCGCAGCGCGGGCGGCACCCCGGGCCCGGGTCCTCCGTGGCCGGGCCGGGGCCGCCACCTCGGCATCAGGGCCGGGAGCGGGTCCACGGATCGCCGTGGTCCCGGCCGGGCCCGGCCCGAGAGGCACCTGCCTCAGGGCTCCTGCTCGACCGCGGAACCCAGTTCGGTCAGCCAGGCCAGGTGGCTCTGGAGGGCCGCGCGCCCGACCGGGGTCAGGCGGAACCACGTCTTGGGCCGGCGCCCGACCGCTCCCTTGCGGACCTCCAGCAGTCCCGCGTCCTCCAGGGTGCGGCTGTGCTTGGAGACCATCGGGTCGCTGACGCCGAGCAGCGTGCGCACGGTGGCGAAGTCGACCCACTCGGCGCTCTGCAACAGCGCGCACATCGCCAGGCGCGGGCCGGTCTCCAACATGGGCTGGCGTGCGGCGACGCCTTCCGGGGAGGCGTCGCCGCCGGGGCGGTGCAGTGCGGTCACGGGGTGGCCCGCCCGTCCTCGATGCTGCGGCGCATGGCCGAGCGGACCAGCATCTGTCCGATGAGCATGACGGCGGCCACGGGCACCAGCGCGGCGAGCGCGAAGCCGATCATGCCGTTGTCGACCAGTGCGGTGATGCCCACGTAGCCCACGGCCGTGACGGCCAGGGCGGCGATCCACAAGACGCGGGCGCCGGGGTAGGAGGTGATGCGGCGCGGCAGGTACACGCCGCTGCGGCGGCGCTGGACGACCGTGTAGGCGGTGGCGACCAGGACCACGCCGAGGACGGCCCACTGGAAGTAGAGGCCGCTGCCGGGCAGGACGGCCGACCAGATCGGCAGTCCGGCGACGAGCACGCTCGCGGCGGTGAAGAACACCCAGTAGGCGGCGGGCAGGTCGGCGTGGGCGGCGAGCTTGCGGCGGGCGTCGGCGACCTGGTCGAGCTCGGGATTGCTGGCCATGTCCATCTCCTCTTTCGCATCTACTTTCTATATGGAAAGTAGATACCAAGGAGCGGGCCCTGTCAAACACGACCGCGGTCCGGAGGAAGGCCGCCGAGACGCGTCCGCCGCGTCGACCAGCGGCGACGCGAGGAACACGAGTGACCGACACGCCTCGCGTCCGGCGGACCCGCCGCCGACCTCCGCCGCCGGGGGAGGGCCCACGGAGCCCTCCCCCGGCCGGACGGCCCACCGTTATGCTCGGTCGGGCCGATCCGTCCGGAAGGCGGCGGAAACGGGCCCGTGGTCTCCGCCCCCGAGTGAGCACCCATCCGCCCCCGAGTGAGCCCCCAGGCACGAGGTGACCCATGGAAGAACAGGCCATGCTCGCGCGTGACCTCGTGCTGCGCGTCTGCGCCGGAGCGACCGAGTTCGACCCCCACTGGATCCGGGCCGACGGCAAGGTCACCACCCCCTTCCTGGTCCCCCGCGACCGCAACCTCATCCGCGCGGTCGTCGCCGCGGGCCGCGCCATGGGCGTGGACCGGCTCCTGGTGTGCCGGACCAGGCCCGAGTTCTCCTACGACCCCGTCACCGAGGTCCCCCTCGACACCGACACCCTCATCGACCTCATCCGCGGCTGGGGGCCCGCGCCCACCGACTTCCTGGTCTGCGTCGAGGACTTCTCCGCCGCCGTCCTGGTCACCGCGGACGAGCTCACCGTCGCGGCCGGTCCCGCCGACTTCGTCCGCGAACTCGTCGGCGCCGACATCCCCCAGGCCCGCAGCCACTTCGCCTCGCGCGCCCGGCGGGAGGGCGGCCCGGTCCTCACCCGCGCCGCCCAGCTCTACCACTGCGCCGAGACCGGCGCGCGCCACGCCCGCGGTTCGCGCGGGCCCGGCCCGGACCCGGCCGAACTCCTGGCCCGCAGCGCCGAACGCGCGCGGCGGCGCTCACCGCGCGCGGTCCGCTCCCTGCGGGCCCTGCGCGGGGCCTGGGGGTGGCTCATGGTGGCGGCGCTGCTCGTGGCGCCCCTGGCCGTCCCCGGTCTGGGCGCCGCGTTCCCCGTGCTGGCCGCCTCCTTCGTCCTGCTGTTCCAGCTGGCCCTGCTGGCCCGATCCCGCACGGTCTCCTTCGCCTCGCTGCTGCGGATGACCGCGTTCGGCGCGCTGCTGCTGTGGCCCCTGGCGCTCGCCGAGTCCGCCGTCACCGGGCTGCTGGGCGGCGACCCCTACGGCGTCCTCGGCTACACCTACGTCGCCGTGACCGTGGAGGAGGTCGGCAAGCTCCTCCCGCTGCTGCTCCTGGCCCTGGCGGCCCGCCGAAGACTGCGCCGCCTGGCCGCGGTGGACTTCCTGCTGCTGGCCGCGGCCTCCGGCGCAGGGTTCCAGCTGGCCGAGCGACTGCTCACGCAGGTGGCCCTCGGAGGGGCCGGCCCGTCCGCCGGGACCGGCCTGTTCCTGCCCGGCGGCAGCACCGTCACCGACCCCGCGGGCACCGTGCTCGCGGTCTTCTCCGGTCACGCCGTCACCACCGGCCTGGTCGGCGCCGCGATCGGCCTGGCGGTCGTCGGCCGCCGCTACGGGGCCTGGCTGTGGCTGCTGCCGCCGGTCGCGCTGACCCTGGCGTTCCTGGAGCACCTGAACCTGAACGCGCGGCTGGCCAACGCCCAGCTGCACCCGGCCTCCGACCTCGTGCACGGCCTCCTCGGCGGCGGAGTGCTCACCCCGTGGCTGCTGGTGCTTCTGCTGCTGTGCGCGGTGGCCATGGACTACCGGATGATCGCGACCGCGGCCGAGTCCACGCCGCCGCTGCCCGGGCAGCCGCCGCTGGCCCGCCTGCGCCGCCGGGCGCGGGGGCGTTCGGTGGCCATGCGGGTCCGCGTGCCCGCCGACATCGCGCCGCTGTTCCGCCGGACGGCGCTGTCCTGGGTGGACCTGCCGATCACCCTGGCCACCACGGTGTCCACGATCGCCCACGAGCTGGCCGTCGCGGCCATCGCGGCGCGGCGCGGCCCCTCGGTGCTCTGCGACACCTGGCGGTTCCTGCGCTGGCGGCGGGCGAACGCCATGGGCGAGGCCCGGTCGGCGGGGCGGCCCTGGCGCCGCTACCCCTCACAGGAGGAACTGACCCGGCAGGCGCGCGAACTGGCGATGCGGCTGGGGCTGGCGGCCACCGGAGGGGTCACCGGGGCGATGGCGGCGATGGGCGCGGCGGCGGTGTTCGCCGCCACCGCGCCCGGCCCGGACGCGACCGGCACGCCCGCCTACGCGTTCGTGGCCCTCGACCGGATCCAGGGGTGGCTGGGCGACCTGAACGGCGTGGACGTGGTCTGGGCGGCCGTGGTGCTGGTCGCGGTGCTCACGCTGCTGCTGTCCGGGAACGGGGTGCCGCACGCGCACCCGCGGATGCGCGAGTTCCTGCGCGCGCCGACCGCGAACACCGGGGCGATCCTCGGCATGCTCGCGCCCGGCCAGGTGGGGTACGCGCTCCTGGGCTGGGCGGGGCTGCTGCTGCCCAGGCGCGTGGACCGGCTCCTCGTGCGGTGACGGACCCGGCCCCGGGGCGCCGCGCTCGCCCGGGGCCGTTCCCCCGGCCGTGTTGACCGCGAGCACCCGCCCCGCCGGTGCCTCCGACCTCGGAGGCATCGGCGGGACATGACGCCGGAGGGCCGTGTCAGCCTCGTGCGGGTACGCGGGCGGATCGACCGGCGGCGGCGCCGGGCCGGACCGCGCCCGCGCGCCCGCGCGGACAGGGCGACCCCTGCTTCATGGGAGACGCGCGGGGTGCCGGAAGGCCGCGCCGACGCCGCGCGAGTACTCGGGCGGGTCGGCCGCGGGCCCGCGGGGTGGGGAGAGAGGGCGCCCGGCTCCGCGGAGCCGGGCACGCGTCGCGAAGCGCTCGGGGGAGGGCCCCGTCGCGCTCAGGCCGAGGTGACGCCCCTCGGCGGCTCGAAGGCGCGCACGGGCGGTACCTGCCCGGTGAACGGTTCGACGCGCACGCGTACCAGCTGCCCCGTGCACCCCTGGCTCAACGAGGACGTGCCCACGTCCTCCGTCAGCGCGTTCGGGTTCCCGTGCGCGCACGTCACGTCCTCCGAGGAGGGGTCGTACCAGGCCCCCGTGGACAGCTGCACGACCCCCGGCCGCAGCGCGTCGCTCACCACCACGCCCGCCAGGCACGAGCCCGTGGCGCTGGACACCCGCACCACGTCCCCGTCAGCCACACCGCACGCCTGCGCCTCCTCAGGACGCATCCGCAACGGCGCCCTCCCGCGCACCTTCTGCGACATGCTGTGCGCGCCCATGTCCTGCTGGCTGTGCAGCCTGCCGCTCGGCTGGTTCGCGATCAGCACCAGGGGGAACTCCCCGGCCCGACCACCGGAGCCGTTCACCACGAGTGCCCCGACTCCGGAACCCGCCGCCACCGACCCTCCGGCCTCAGACCTGGGACTCGCCGCCTCCGGTTCTCCGGCTCCGGCCCGGGCACCGGTACCCGCCACCACCGGTCCCGCCAGCCACACCGGATGCCCCGGGCAGTCCTCGTACCCGAACGACGCGATCGTCTCCGAGAACAGCTCGATTCGCCCGCTCGGCGTACGCAGGGCGTGGCCTTCCGGATCGGCGCGGAACTCGCCCAGCAGCGCCTCGTCCTCCACTCGGCCGGGCATCTCCACCCGCCCGCGCTCCCAGAACTCCTCGAACTCCGGCACCTCCAGACCCCGCCGCGCCACCAGTGACCGCCAGCGCCCGTACACCACACGCATCCACTCGCCGCTCGTGCGCCCCTCGGTGAACTCCTCGCGCACCCCCAGCCTCTCGGCCAGGTCGGCGTAGGTGTCGTACTCGTCGCGCGCCTGCCCGTGCGGCGCCACCGCGCGCGGCATCGCCCGCACGCTCAGGTCGCCCTGGCTCGCGGCCATGTCGTCGCGCTCCAGCACCGTCGTGGCCGGGAGCACGATGTCGGCGTGCCGCGCCGTCGCGGTCCAGTGCGTCTCGTTGACCACCACCGTCTCCGGCCGCCCGAACGCCTCGGTCAACCGCCTCAGGTCCTGGTGGTGGTGGAAGGGGTTGCCCCCGGCCCAGTACACCAGCCGGATGTCCGGGTACCGCCGCTCCTCGCCGTCGTGGTCGTAGCGCCCGCCCGGCTCCAGCAGCATGTCGGCCACCCGCGCCACCGGGATGAACGAGTCCACCGCGTTGTTGCCCTGCGGCATCCTCGGCAGCCCCAGCGGCGTCGCGCCGCCCCCGTAGTTGCCCATGGACCCGTACCCGGACGCGAAACCGCCGCCCGGCAGCCCCACCTGCCCCAGGCAGCACGCCAGCGCCAGTCCAGCCCACAACGGCTGCTCGCCGTACCGGGCCCGCTGCACCGACCACCCCACGTTGACCAGCGTGCGCCGCGCCGCCATCCGCCGCGCCAGCGACCGCAGCTCGTCGGCCGCGACCCCGCTGATCCGCTCGGCCCACTCCGGCGTCCGCGCGGTCCCGTCCGGGCCGCCCCGCTCGTCGCGCTCGCCCAGCACGTACGCGCGCAGCACGTCCGCGCCCACGGTGTAGCGGTCCAGGAAGGCGGTGTCGGCCAGGCCCTCGGTGAACAGCACGTGCATCAGCGCCAGCATCACCGCCGTGTCGGTCCCCGGGTTGAGGGAGACCCACTCGGCCTTGACGTCCTCGGGGGTGTCGTCCAGCAGCGGCGACACCGACACGAACTCCACCCCGGCCCCGGACGCGTCGCGCATCGCCGGACCGGCGGTCTGGGCGGCGCGCCCGCCCGAGGAGGTCCACGTGTTGGACACCCGCAGCCCGCCGAAGCTCACCAGCAGCTCGGTGTGCTCGCGGATCCGCGTCCACGACGGGGCCCGGTGCAGCAGCCGGTTCGCCGCGGGGACGCCGATGATCCGCGGGAAGAGCACCTCCACCGCGCCGTGGCTGTAGGTGGTGCGCGAGCGCGTGTACCCGCCGATCGCGTTGAGGAACCGGTGCAGCTGGCTCTGCGCGTGGTGGATCCGCCCCGCGCTGCCCCAGCCGTACGAACCGCCGTAGATCGCCGCGTTCCCGTACGCGCCGCGCACCCGGTCCAGCTCACCGGCGAGCAGGTCCAGCGCCGTGGACCACTCCACCTCGACGTAGGCGTCGTCCGGGTCCCCCCGGAGCGGGTCCGGGCCGGGGCCGTTCTCCAGCCAGCGCCGCCGCACCGCCGGACGCGCCACGCGCGAGGCGTGGTGCTGGGCGGCGGGGGTGTTGGCGATCACCGGGGACGGCGCCGGGTCGTCCGGGTCCGGGAGGGTCCCGACCACCCGGCCGTCCTCGACGACCACCCGGTAACTGCCCCAGTGGGCGCTGGTCGGATACGACGACGTGCCGGACATGCTCGTTTCCCCCCTGGAAGTCCCCTGGGCCCCACCAGGGGCCCGGACTCACTCTATGCACCACACGGTGCGATGATGGGCGGCGCGGTCCCGCCCGGCGGAGGCGGCCGACCGGTGCGGACCGCGCGCAGGCGCACGAGCGGAGCAGGGGGACGGACGGCGATGGGCGAACTCAGGTCGCGGCGGTCGGTACTCGCGGTGCCGGGGTCCAACCCCCGGTTCGTGGACAAGGCGCGGGGACTGGACGCGGACGCCTTCTTCCTCGACTTGGAGGACGCGGTCGCGCCCCTGGAGAAGGACTCCGCCCGCCACGCCGTCGTCCGGGCGCTCAACGACGGCGGCTGGGACGGCAAGGTGCGGTCCGTCCGCGTGAACGACGTCACCACCGAGTGGGCCTACCGCGACGTCATCACCGTCGTCGAGGGAGCCGGGGCCGAACTCGACGCCCTGGTCCTGCCCAAGGTCACCTCGGCCCGCGACGTCCAGTGGCTCGACACCCTCCTCACCCAGATCGAGCGCGCCGTCGGGCTGGAGGCCGGCCGGATCGGCATCGAGGCCCAGATCGAGGACGCCCGCGGCCTGGTGGCCGTGGACGGGATCGCCGCCGCCTCGCCCCGCCTGGAGAGCCTCGTCTACGGGCCCGCCGACTTCATGGCCTCCCTCAACATGAAGAGCCTGGTCGTCGGCGAGCAGCCGCCCGGCTACGACACCGGCGACGCCTACCACTACGTGCTCATGCGCATCCTCACGGCCGCCCGCGCCCACGGGCTCCAGGCCATCGACGGTCCCTACCTCCAGATCCGGGACGTGGACGCGTTCCGCCGCTCCGCCGGGCGCACGGCCGCCCTCGGCTTCGACGGCAAGTGGGTCCTGCACCCGCTCCAGGTGGAGGCCGCCAACGAGGTGTTCGCGCCCTCCCAGGAGGACTACGACCACGCCGAGCTGATCCTGGACGCCTACGCCCACGCCACCACCGTGGACCGGCGCGGCGCCGTCATGCTCGGCGAGGAGATGCTCGACGAGGCCTCCCGCAAGATGGCGCTCGTGGTCGCGGGCAAGGGGCGCGCGGCCGGGATGGCCCGGACCCGCGCGTTCGACCCCGGGGCCTGAACCCGGTCCCCGGCGGAGGGCGGGCGGGACCCCGTCCGGACCCGCCCGGTCCGCGCGGGCTCTGACCGACGCGGAGTCTGACACGCGCCCCACCCCGCTCTTACCGCGTTCTCACCCTCGTACGGAACCATGGGCGCCATGGAAGCCACCGCCACGGTTCTGGTCGCCGACGACGACCGCGCGATCAGGGACTCACTGGAACGCGCGCTCCAACTGGAGGGCTACAGGGTCAGGACGGTACCGGACGGGGTCCAGGCACTCGCCGCCGTGCACGCCGACCCCGTCGACCTGCTCGTCCTCGACGTGATGATGCCGGGAGTGGACGGTCTCGGGGTGGCCCGCGTGCTGCGCGCCGAGCGCGACCGCACGCCCATCCTCATGCTCACCGCGCGGGTGGAGACGCCGGACCGGGTGGCGGGGCTCGACGCGGGGGCCGACGACTACCTCGCCAAGCCCTTCGAGCTGGAGGAACTCCTCGCCCGGCTGCGCGCCCTGCTGCGCCGGGCCGCGCCCTTTCCCGAGGAGGCCCCGGATCAGGGACCGCTGCGCGTCGGCGAACTGTCCCTGGACCCGGCCTCCCGCCGGGTCTGGCGCGGCGACCGCGAGGTCGAGCTGTCCAAGACCGAGTTCGACCTGCTCGAACTCCTGATGCGCAACGCCGGGATCGTCCTGGACCACTCCACCATCTACGACCGCATCTGGGGTTACGACTTCGGCCCCGAGTCCAAGAACCTCGCCGTCTACATCAGCTACCTGCGCCGCAAGCTGGAGGACGGCGGGCCGCCGCTGATCCAGACCGTGCGCGGGGTCGGCTACACGCTCCGGCCGCAGGGTTGAGCCCCGTGCGACCCGACGACGGCGCCCCGCGGGAACCCGGACACGGCGCCCCGCACGGCCCCGGAGCCCCGTCCGGTTCCGGAGCCTCGCCCGCCTCCGGCACCCCGCACAGCTCTGGCGCAGCGTCCGGCCTCAGGGCCCTCGCGGCCGCCGCGCGCACCGCCGTCCCGAGGTGGCGCCGGACGCTGCTCCAACCGGGCGACTGGCGGCTGGGCACCCGCTTCGCGGTGATCTTCGCGCTGGTCGCCGCCGTCGTCATCGCCCTGGTCGGCACCCTCGCCTACACCACCGCCGCCGCGCTCATCCGCTCCGACGCCCGTACCGAGTTCGAGAGCACCGTCACCGCCCTGTCCGACCAGCTCGTCGCCTACCACCAGCAGGGACAGGGCGGCTCCGCCGGTCCCGGCCCGTTCCTGCCCAGCGACAAGTTCCAGCTCCAGCTCCTCGAACCCGACGGCAGCAGGACGGTCAACATCGCCGACCCGTCCGAGATCATCCTGTTCGCACCGTCGCAGAGGGACCTGGAGGTCGCCGAGGAGGCCCGGCCCGGCATCGTCGACATGCGCGAGCAGGCCATCGGCGGACAGGAGTACCGGCTGGCCACGGTCTCCCTCGGCGACGGCGCCGGGGCCCTCCAGCTCCTCCAGCGCCTGTCCCCGACCGAGCTGATGATCGACCGGCTGGCCACGCAGATCCTGTGGGTGGGCCTGTTCGTCGCCCTGTGCGCGGCCGCCGCGGGCTGGCTGGTGGGCCACCGCACCACCGGCCGCCTCGTGCGCCTCACCGAGGCGGCCGAGTACGTCAGCTCCACCGGGCGGCTCGACCCCGTGGACCCCGGCCGGAGCGGCGAGAGCCGCGAGGAGGACGTCGGCCGCGACGAGGTCGGCCGCCTCACCAGCGCGTTCAACGCCATGCTCGCCCGGCTGGCCCGTTCCAAGGACGAGCAGCGCCGCCTCGTCCAGGACGCCGCGCACGAACTCCGCACCCCGCTGACCAGCCTGTACACCAACGTGCAGGTGCTCGACAGGGTGGACCGGCTCAGCCCGGAGGCGCGCGCAGGCCTCATCGAGGACCTGCGCGGCGAGACCCGGGAACTCACCGCCCTGGTCAACGAACTGGTCGGCCTGGCCACCGGCGACCACGAGGACGAGCAGATGAGCGCCGTCCCCCTCGCCGGGATCGCCGAGAAGGTCGCCAAGCGCACCCGCCGCCGCACCGGCCGCGACATCGTCGTGGACGCCGACGACAGCGTCGTGTGGGGGCGCCCCGGCTCCCTGGAGCGCGCCGTCTCCAACCCGGTCGAGAACTCCGCCAAGTTCGACCCCGAGGGCACCGCGCCCATCGAGATCCGCGTGCGCGCGGGGACAGTGGAGGTCCTGGACCGGGGGCCCGGCATCGACCCGGCCGAACTCGACCACGTCTTCGAGCGCTTCTACAGGGCCGCCGTCGCCCGCGGCCTGCCCGGTTCGGGGCTCGGCCTGTCCATGGTCAGGGAGATCGCGCAGGCGCACGGGGGCGGGGTGTTCGCCCGCAACAGGGAGGGCGGCGGCGCCGCCATCGGCTTCCACCTGCCGCTGTTCACACCGCCGCGGGACGAGGAGCCGAAGGCGCGGGGGTGAGGACCCGGCGCTCACGCCGACGCCGCGTCGGAACCGCCGGTCACCGCCCGCTGAGCGCCGCACCGGCTCCGGCGCCGACCCCCGCACCGGCGGACGCCTCGCGGTAGATGCGCTCGAACCGCTCCAGCGAGTCCTCCAGCCGGTGCAGCTCCGCCATGTCGCGGCTGCGCGCGCCCATCCCGAGCCGTCGGCCCTCGTCGGTGACCACCGACTCCACGCGGGCCGCCAGCGCCCCCGGGCTGCCGGGCGGGTACAGGTACCCGTTGCCGCTCTCCTCCACCAGGTGCGGCAGCGCCATGGCGTCCGCCGCCACCACCGGCAGGCCGCTCGCCATCGCCTCCAGGGTGGCGATGCTCTGGAGTTCGGCGGTCCCGGCGATGGCCCACACGTCAGCGCACCGGTACACGTCGGGCAGGTCGGCGTGCGGCACGAAGCCCAGGAACACCACCCGGTCGGCCGCGCCGACCTCCGCCGCCAGCTCCTCCAACCGCGCCCGGTGCGCGCCGTGCCCGGCCAGCACGAGCTGCACCCCGTCGGTCAGGGCCACCGCGCGCACGAGTTCGTCCACGCGCTTCTCCTCGTCCAGCCGCCCCACGAACAGCACCGTCCTGCGGTCCGGCACGCCCAGCCGCGCGCGCAGCCGCCGCCGGGTGGCCGCGCCGCCGTCCAGCGGGCTGAACCGGTCCAGGTCGATCCCGCACGAGACCGGTTCGACCGGCCGGGTGAACCCCTGGTCCACCAGCAGCCGCGCCGCCGCCGGGGTGGGCGTGGTCACGTGCTCGGCCCTGGACAGCACCGCGCCCAGGTCCCACCAGGCCAGCCGGGCCGCGTGCGGGCGCAGCGGCGCGGGCACGTGCACGTAGTCGAAGAGGTTCTCCGGCATGAAGTGGTTGGTGGCGACCACGGGCACGCCTCGGGCGTGCGCGGCGGCGGCCAGCATCCGGCCGACGAGGAAGTGGTTCTGGATGTGGACGGCGTCCGGGCGCACCCGGTCCAGGAGCCGGTCCAGGTGGCCGCGCACGCCCAGCGGGACCGCGAGCCGCACGCTGTCGTGGACCAGGGAGGACACCGAGCGCAGCCGGTGCTCGACCACCCCGCCGTGTTCGGCCGTGTACGGGGCGCCCTCGGGGGAGGGGCACACCACGTGCACCCGCGCGCCGCGCGCGGCCAGACCGCGGGCGAGGCGGGCGGTGAAGTACGCGGCGCCGTTCACGTCGGGGGGATAGGTGTCGGTACCGATCAGGACCCGGGTGCGGCGCGTCGCGCCGACGGCGGGCCGGGGCGGTGCCGCCGCCGCGGGGGAGGCGAAGGACGTGGACATGACCTGATCTCCTTTGTCGGGCCGCCGCGTACGCCCGAGTGTGGGTCACCCGCGTTGACCCCCGCCGACCTCTCGGTGACCGCGGGGCGTCCGCTCGGTGGCACGCGGCGCGGGGGAGGCGACCCCCGCGCCCCTTCCGCCTACCCACAAGTCCGGCCGCGCCGACAGACGGCGGACCCGCGGCCCGTGCGCCCCGGATCCGCTCCGCCGCCGCACATGCGGCGGGCGATCCCGGGCCCGCCGCGCCTTCGGCCGTAATCGCGGTGCCCGTGCCGCCGCGCACACGACGGGCGGCCCCGGACCCGAGGGTCCGGGGCCGCCCGTGTGCGGGGAACCGGGGCCGCGCCCGTCAGTTCCCGCCCTCCTCGTTCTGGGCCGCCTCCACGCTCTGCTCCCCGAGCGTCACCGTGACCTCCTCCTCGGAACCGCTGCCGCCGTCGGGGACGACCCCCAGGGTCACCTCCTCGCCGGGCTGGCGGATCCGGATCTGCGCGATCAGCTCGTCCGGCGTGGACACCTGCTCGCCGTCCACGGACACCACCACGTCACCGGCCTGGAGCCCGGCCTCGGCGGCCGCGCCGCCCTCGGTGACCTCCACGATCTCCGCGCCGCCGACGCGGGAGTTGGTGATGGTCGCCTCGATCGCCGGGTAGCTCGCGCTGCCGTCCTCGACCAGCTGCTCCGCGATGGGGCGGACCTGGTTGATCGGGATGGCGAAGCCCAGCCCCACCGAGCCGCTGTCCTGCGAGACGCCCGCGATCGCGGTGTTGATCCCGATGACCTCGCCGTTCATGTTCACCAGCGGGCCGCCCGAGTTGCCGGGGTTGATCGCCGCGTCCGTCTGGATCGCGTTGATCACCGTGGACGTCTGCCCGGACTGCCCGGTGTTCACCGGACGGTTCAGCGCGCTGACCACACCCGTGGTCACCGTGCCCGACAGCCCCAGCGGGGAACCGATCGCGACCACCTCGGCGCCCACGCCGACCTGCTCGGAGTCGCCGAGGGTGGCCGGGGTGAGGTCGTTGCGCCCCTCCGCCTGGATCACCGCGATGTCGGAGACCGGGTCCGATCCCAGGACCTCGGCGCGCGCGGAGCTGCCGTCGTTGAACAGCACCTCGATCGGACCGCCCTCGGCGGCGGCCACGACGTGCGCGTTGGTGAGGATCTGGCCGTCGGAGGAGATGACCACACCGCTGCCGCCGCCGTTGGCGGTGCGGATGGACACCACGCTCGGCAGGACCGCGTCGGCGACCTCGCCCACCTCGCCCTCGGTCTGCGTGCTCTCCTGCTCCTGGTTGAGCGAGCTGATCGGCCCGCTCAGGCCATTGGGGAACAGGTAGGCGGTGCCCAGGGCCGTCATCGGGCCCACGATGAGGCTCGTGACCAGGGCGGTGATCGCGGCGACGGTCACGATCCTGCCGGAGCCGCGCTTCCTGCCGCTTCCCTGCGGGGGCACCGCTCCGGGAAAGGCGCCGCCGAACGGGGGCTGCCCGCCGTGGCCGCCGTGGCCGCCGTGGTCCCCGGGACCGCCGGGGCCGCCCGCCCCGAACGCGCCGCCGTCGCCGTACGGGGGCTGCCCGTGCCCGACCGGCCCGTGGGGGCCGTTCTGCCCGCCGTGCGGGGGAGCGGGGTGGTGGGCGGAGAACTGCTCGTGCTGGCCGCCGGCGGCGGCGCCGTAGCCGCCCCCGGGCGGCGGGAAGGTGTAGGAGGCGTGCTCCGGGTCGTTGGGCCCGGTGGCCCACCTCGGCGGCTGCCCGGGCGGGGAGAAGGTCGGCCCCGCCCCCGCGGGGCCGGTCTCCGGCCACCCGTGCCGCTCGGCCCCCGGGTGTCCGCCCTGCTGGGACGGGAAGCCCCCGCCCGTCTGTCCGGCCGCCGCGTACCCGCCGCTCCGCTCGGCGCCGGGGTACCCGCCGGGCTGCTCGCCGCTCTGCCACACGCCGGTGTACCCACCGGGCTCGTGCTGCGCGGGCCGCTCCACGCGCTCGCCCGACTCCCCGGCCACGGACTCCCCAGCGGTCCCCTGCGCCTCGGAACCCCCGAAGGACTGCTGGGGCCCGGCGTGCTCGGCTCCGCGGGTCCGGTCGTCCTGTCCGGCGGGGACACCCCCGTGCTCCCCGCCGGACGCGCCGCGGACGTCGGTCCCGTCACCTGCGGAGGAACCCCCCTCGTGCGGGCCGGAGGGCCCCGCCTGGTCGGCGGGCTCGGCGGGACGGTGCTCGGGGAGCCCGTTCCCGGCCGCCGCACCGGGCTCGGTACCTGCACTCGGTTCGTTGGGGTTCAACTCATCCTCCGGCTGACGGGACGATGTTCAGTGACGTGTTCCATCATGCGACGCATGGGTTAGAACAGGGTGAGAGCGCGATATGCCGGGGTTTCGAGTCCTTCCGCCCCTGCCGTGCCCCCGTCCGGTCCGCGTCGGCGGTCCCGTGGCTCGGCGCCGTCGGACCGGGCCGTCGGTGACTGGCCCCGACGTCCGTGAGAGCATCCGAACCCCGACGCCGTGACCCGACACGTCGCCCGTTACCCCGGCGCGCTTCCCGTAGGCGCCGTATGCACCACAATGCCCGAAACGATATCGTGCCGAAGCCCAAGCGAGACACCGGAGAAGAGCCGACCTTGATCAAGATCGTGCTGGCCGATGACGAACACCTCGTGCGGGGGGCCATCGCCGCCCTCCTCGGCCTGGAGGACGACCTGGAGGTCGTCGCCGAGGTCGGACGCGGCGACGAGGTGGTCGACGCCGTCCTCCGGCACGGCGCCGCGATCGCCGTCCTGGACATCGAGATGCCCGGCGCCACCGGGCTGGAGGTGGCCGCGCGGCTGCGGACGGACGCCCCCGACTGCGGCGTCGTCATCCTCACCAGCTTCGGCCGCCCCGGCTACCTGCGCCGCGCCCTGTCCTCCGGCGCGCGCGGCTTCCTGGCCAAGGACGCCCCCGTCGACCAGCTCGCGGGCGCCATCCGCCGCGTGCACGAGGGCGGGCGCTACATCGACACCGACCTCGCCGCCGCCGCGATGGTCGGCGGCGAGAGCCCGCTCACCGACCGCGAGACCGAGGTGCTGCGCGCCGCCTCCGACGGCGCCACCGTCGCCAGGATCGCCGCCGCCCTCCACCTGACCGAGGGCACCGTGCGCAACTACCTCTCCAACGCCATCGGCAAGACCGGCGCCGACAACCGCATGTCCGCCATCCGCACCGCCCAGGACATGGGCTGGCTGTAGGACCCGCCGGGGTCCCGGCCGCCCGGAGCGGTCGCCGGTGCGGCGTGCGGGCCCCCTCGCCCCCGGCCGGGCCGTCCCGGAAACGCCCGGCCTAGAGGAAGCGCAGCACCAGCATCGCGGTGTCGTCGCTGCGCCCGCCCGGGGCGTACTCCTCCAGCTCCCGGTCGATGCGGCTGATCACCGCCTGGGCGGTCAGCCCCGCGCAGCCGGAGAAGATCTCCATCAGCCCCTCGTCGCCGAGCATGTCCGTGTTGCTGCGCCGCTCGGTCACGCCGTCGGTCACCGCCAGCACCACCTCGCCGGGGCGGATGTCCACGTTCTCGGTCGTGAACCCCACGTCCTCGAACGCGCCCAGCAGCGGCTGCGAGGCACCGAAGGGCAGCACCTCGCCCTTCTGGTTCAACCGCAGCGGCAGCGGGTGCCCGGCCGAGACCATCCGCAGCCGCATCCCGCCCCCGCCGTCGGTGGCCGGGGTCATCTCCCCGTACAGCATCGTCAGGAACCGGGTCGAGGTGTTCTCGTCCAGGATCGCCATGTTCAGCCGCTGCATGATGTGCGAGGGCGTGAACCCCTCCTTGGCCAGCGCCCGTAGCGTGTGCCGCGCCAGACCGGTCACGGCCGCCGCCTCCGGGCCCGTCCCGCACACGTCGCCGATGGCGAAGCACCACCGGCCGCTCGCCGCGAACACGTCGTAGAAGTCCCCGCCCACCACGTTGCGCTCGTCGGCCGGACGGTAGAACACCGCGTGGTCCACGTTCGGGATCACCGGCTCCTTCTCCTTGGCCGGCAGCAGGCTGCGCTGGAGGGCGTCGCTCATCGCGGCCTGCTTCTCGTGCAGCCGCGCGTTCTCCATCGCCGACGCCACCCGGCTGCTCAGGTCGTCGGCGACGTCCACCTCCTCGCGGGTGAAGTCGTCCGACTCGCTCTTGCCGATCGTCATCCGCCCCAGCGCGCGCCCGTGCGCGACCAGCGGGACGCAGATCGCCGGACCGCTCGCCAGCTCCCGGACGAGCTGCTCGTCCAACCCCTCCTTGGCCAGCTCGGCCGGGGACCACAGCGGCTGCGGCTCCCTCTGCTCGTGCGGCGGCAGCCCGGTCAGCAGCGCGCGCAGGATGTCGTTGTAGTTCTCGTCGCTGTGCACCACGTGCGTCAGCTGCGAGACGCCCATCTCGTTGATCGTCTCGATGGCGCACCACCGGCCCAGCCGCGAGGTGATCAGCTGCGCCGCCAGCGCACCCGTCATCCGCTCGTCCAGCGTGCCCGCGAGCAGATCGCTGGCCTCGGCCAGGAAGCTCAGCGAGGCCCGCCTGCTCAGCTCCACCTCGGCCAGCCGGGCCCGCTCCACCGGCAGCGCGATCAGGTTCGCGCCCTCCTGGAGCCGCCTGGCCGCCGACGCCCCGAAGTGCCGGGCCCGCCGGGAGGCCACCCCCAGCAGGCCGACCACCCGCCCGTCCACGATGAGCGGCGCCGTGACCAGCGAACGCATCCCCGCCCGCGACAGGCGCCCCCGGCTGGCGCGGGCGATCATCAGGTCGTCGTTGATCACCGCGCCCGGCTCCGGCGCCGACGACGGGAAGATCTCCTCCGTGCGCACGCGCAGCGGCCGCCACGGGGCGCCGCCCGGGGTCAGCCCGACCGCGGCGCGCACCTCCCACATGGTCTCGTCGGACGTGGCCAGCGTGATGTAGGCCGCGTCCGCGCCCAGCGCCGTGGCCGAGTGCTCCACCGTGCGCTCCAGCAGCTGCGGCAGGGACAGCCGCGAGCCCAGGGCGGAGTCCAGCGCCGACCACGGGGCGGGGCGCCCGGTACGGGAGGGGCTCCTGCGCACCGGCGGGGACTCCAGGGAGGCGCGCTCCCCCGAGTCGTCCTCGATCCGGAACCACACGGCCTTGTCGTTGCGCCCGTAGCTCACGCCCCAGCTCGACGCGATCGCCGACGCCAGGGCCAGCCCCAGACCGCCGGTGCGCCCGTTCTCCCGGGACGGGGAGGTGTCCACCGACAGGGGCCCGGCCTGCGGGACCGCGCGTTCGGGCACGGAGTCGGTGACCATCACCTCGGTCGCCCCCTCCGACCGGCGCACGGTCACGTCCAGGGACGAGCGCGCGTGGATGACGGCGTTGGTGACCAGCTCGCTCACCAGCAGGATCACGTCGTCGGAGGGGTCGGTCACACCCCAGGACAGGAGGGTGTCGTGAACGAACTCGCGGGCCGCCGCCGCGGTCTCCGGGGCGGGAGGGAACTCTCGTCGAGCGACCTTCGACGCGTCGTGTGCTGGCAAGCCGTCGGTGTCCTTCGTCACTGGGTGCGTGCGCGGGGGGTGGTGGTCACTGCCACGATACGCGTGCCGGGGTGACCGGTGCCGCGCGAACCGTCACTTCCGCCCGACGGTCCGCACTCCCGGGGCCGCCCGACGGTCCGCACTCCCGGGGCCGCCCGGCGGTCCGCGTTCCCGGGGTCCGCCCCGAACCGGCCCGCCTCCGGACGCGGCGGCGGGCGGACAACATCGCCAAGCCACCTGTGCGGGGCGGTCCGGGCGGTTAGTGTAAGTCGACACATGCGCTTCTTTCGGGTGGTACCTCTCACCGGTAGCGTGACGGGGTGTCACCAGGGGGCCGACGCGGTGGACACCGCGTGGCCCCCCTGTCCCGTGCGCGCTCCGCGGGCCGGTCCGCCCGCGGGCGGACCGGCCCGCGGGGGCCGGGACGGGAGGCCGAGGTGGCGGAGCAGGCTGAGGAGGGGGTTCGATGCCCGAGGCGGTCAAGGAACTGGCGGCCGACGACCAGCTCGACGAGATTCTGCGGGCCCTGTACCGCATGCGCGACGGCGACTTCAGCGTCCGTCTGCGCAAGCGCGGCGGCGGCACCATGCGGGAGATCGCGTCCGTCTTCAACGAGGTGGTCGACCACAGCGAACAGCTCAGCGACGAACTCCAGCGCGTCGGCGACGTCGTCCGCAACGAGGGCAGGCTCAACGAGCGCGTCAACGTCAACCCGGCCCGGGGCGCCTGGGGCGAGAGCGCCCAGGCGCTCAACCTCCTGCTCGACGAGGTCGCCGAACCCGTGACCGACGTCGCCGGGGTCCTGGACTCGGTCGCGGAGGGCCAGCTCAGCCGCCGCGCCTCCACCGAGGGCCGCCGCGGCGAGCTCAAGGGCGACCTGCTGCGCCTGGCCACCACGGTCAACCGCATGGCCGACCAGATGAGCGGCTTCGCCGGGGAGGTCACCCGGGTGGCCCGCGAGGTGGGCACCGAGGGCAAGCTCGGCGGCACCGCGCAGGTCGAGGGCGTCTCCGGAGCCTGGCGCGAGGTGACCGAGTCGGTCAACCAGATGTCCTCGCGCCTGACCGACCAGATGCGCGACATCTCCGAGGTGACCACCGCCGTCGCCCGCGGCGACCTCAGCCGCAAGATCACGGTGGACGTACAGGGCGAGATGCTCGACCTCAAGGACACCGTCAACACGATGGTGGACCAGCTGTCCACCTTCGCCGACGAGGTCACCCGGGTGGCCCGCGAGGTGGGCACCGAGGGCAAGCTCGGCGGCCGCGCCAACGTGCGCGGCGTGCGGGGCATCTGGAAGGACCTCACCGAGAACGTCAACTCGATGGCGGACAACCTCACCAACCAGGTGCGCGACATCTCCCAGGTGACGACCTCCGTGGCCCGCGGCGACCTCACCCAGAAGGTCCAGGTCGACGTGCAGGGCGAGATGCTCGCCCTGAAGAACACCGTGAACACCATGGTCGACCAGCTCGACTCCTTCGCCGACGAGGTCACGCGCGTGGCGCGCGAGGTCGGTACGGAGGGCAAGCTGGGCGGCCGGGCCAACGTCAAGGGCGTGTCGGGCATCTGGAAGGACCTGACCGACAACGTCAACTCCATGGCCAACAGCCTCACCTACCAGGTCCGCAACATCTCCCAGGTGACGACGGCGGTCGCCACCGGTGACCTCACCAAGAAGATCACCGTGGACGCCCAGGGGGAGATGCTCGACCTCAAGGACACCATCAACAAGATGGTCGACCAGCTGGACTCCTTCGCCGGCGAGGTGACCAGGGTCGCCCGCGAGGTGGGCACGGAGGGCAAGCTGGCCGGACAGGCCCACGTCCGCGACGTGTCCGGGGTCTGGAAGGACCTGACCGACAACGTCAACTCCATGGCCAACAACCTGACCTACCAGGTGCGCCAGATCTCCATGGTCACGCGCGCGGTGGCCGCGGGCGACCTGACCAAGAAGGTCACGGTCAACGCCAAGGGCGAGATCCTGGAGCTGAAGGACACCATCAACGTCATGGTGGACCAGCTCTCCGCGTTCGCCGACGAGGTCACCCGGGTGGCCCGTGAGGTGGGCACCGAGGGCAAACTGGGCGGCCGAGCCGACGTCAAGGGCGTCTCCGGCATCTGGAACGACCTCACCGAGAACGTCAACTCGATGTCGCACAACCTCACCACGCAGGTGCGCAACATCTCCGAGGTGACCACGGCCGTGGCGGCGGGCGACCTCAACAAGAAGATCGACGTCAACGCCCAGGGGGAGATCCTGGAGCTCAAGACGACGGTCAACACCATGGTCGACCAGCTGTCGGCGTTCGCCACCGAGGTCACCCGCGTGGCCCACGAGGTGGGCAGCCAGGGCCAGCTGGGCGGCCAGGCCAAGGTCGAGGGCGTGACCGGCACCTGGAAGCAGCTCACCGACAGCGTGAACGGCCTGGCGGGCAACCTGACCACGCAGGTGCGGGCGATCGCCGAGGTCGCCAACGCCGTCGCCAAGGGCGACCTGACCCGCAACATCCAGGTCGACGCCCGCGGCGAGATGGAGCAGCTCAAGCACAACATCAACCTGATGGTGTCCAACCTGCGCGAGACCACCGCCACCCAGCGCGACGCCGACTGGCTCAAGTCCAACGTGGCCCGCATCTCCGGCCACATCCAGGGCCACCGCGACCTCAAGGAGCTGGCCCGCCTCATCATGACCGAGGTGACGCCGCTCATCGGCGCCCAGCACGGCGCCTGCTACCTGCCCGAGGACCAGGACGACCAGGAGAACTTCCTGTTCTACGCGGGCTTCGGCTTCGACCCCGACGAGGACCACCGCCGCGTCCGCGCGGGCATCGGCCTGGTCGGCGAGGCCCTCTCCCAGCAGGTGGAACAGCAGGTCTCCAACATCCCGCCGGACTACGTCAAGGTCCGGTCGGGCCTGGGCGAGGCCTCCCCGCGCAACCTGTACATCCTGCCGATCGTCTCCGAGGGGCGCTCGCTGGGCGCCATCGAGTTCGCCTCCTACGACGACTTCCGCGAGAGCCACAAGAACTTCCTGCGCCAGCTGGTGAGCCTGCTCGGCACCACCATCAACACCATCCTGGCCAACAACCGCACCGAGGACCTGCTCGAACAGTCCCAGCAGCTCACCAGCCAGCTCAGGGAACGCTCCAACGAGCTCCAGCGCCAGCAGGAGGAGCTGCGCGGCAAGAACGCCGAGCTCCGCCAGAAGGCCACCCAGCTCGCCAACCAGAACCGGGCGATCGAGCTCCAGAACCAGCAGATCCAGCGCTCCCGCAACGCCCTGGAGGAGCGCGCCCACCAGCTCCAGGTCTCCTCCAAGTACAAGTCCGAGTTCCTGGCGAACATGTCCCACGAGCTGCGCACGCCGCTCAACAGCCTGCTGATCCTGGCCCGCCTGCTCGCCGACAACGCCGAGCAGAACCTGTCCGCCAAGCAGGTCGAGTTCGCCCAGACCATCCACAAGGCGGGCAGCGACCTGCTGCTGCTCATCGACGAGATCCTCGACCTGTCCAAGGTGGAGGCCGGGCGCGCCGAGGTGCAGCCCAGCGAGGTCTCCATCGCCCAGCTGGTCGACTACGTCGAGGCCACCTTCCGCCCGGTCACCGGGGACCAGGGGCTCGCCTTCGCGGTGGACGTGTCTCCGGACATCCCCGGCACGCTGTGGACCGACGAGCAGCGGCTCCAGCAGATACTGCGCAACCTGCTCTCCAACGCCGTCAAGTTCACCCCGCAGGGGGAGGTGCGGCTGCTCATCGAGCCCGCGTGGGCGCTGGAGGACGCCGACCTGGAGATGTTCGTCGAGAACGAGGAGGTCATCGCGTTCACCGTCGCCGACACCGGAATCGGGATCGCCGAGGACAAGCTCCAGGTCATCTTCGAGGCCTTCCACCAGGGCGACGGCGGCACCTCGCGGCGCTTCGGCGGGACCGGCCTCGGCCTGTCCATCAGCCGCAACTTCGCCCGGCTGCTGGGCGGCGAGATCCGCGTGCAGAGCGTGCCCAACCAGGGCTCCACCTTCACGCTGCTGCTCCCGGTGCGCCTGCCCGACGACGCGGGGGAGCGGGCCGAGGAGGCCGGATCCCCGCTCCGCGGCCTGGGCGGCATGGACTCGGCGCCGATGCTCGACTCGGGCCGGGGCGCGGACACCGGCGGCTTCGACTCCTCCTCGCTGGACGACGGCTTCTCCATGCCGGACGAGGACTTCGACGCGGCACTGGCCGCCCTCACCGACATCAGCGACGAGCCGCTGCCCACGGTGCCGGTGCTCAAGGCGCCCGAGACCCACGCGGCGGCCGCCGAGGGCGAGGCGCCCGAGCAGCCGGCCGAGTCCGAGCCGCGCACCGACCCCGAGCGGCGGGCCGTCCTGAGCGGCCAGCGGGTCCTCATCGTCGACGACGACGTCCGCAACGTCTTCGCGCTCACCAGCGCTCTGGAGGCACAGGGCCTGGAGGTCCTCTACGCTGACAACGGACACGCCGGAATCGCCAAGCTGGAGGCCAACGAGGACATCGCGCTCGTCCTGATGGACGTGATGATGCCCGAGCTGGACGGCAACCAGACCACCCAGCGGATCCGGGAGATGCCGCAGTTCGCCGGTCTGCCGATCATCTCGCTCACCGCCAAGGCGATGCAGGGGGACCGCGAGCGCAGCCTCGCGGCGGGCGCCACGGACTACGTGACCAAGCCGGTCGACCTGGACCACCTGCTGGACGTCATGCGGCGCTGGCTCACCGCGGGACGCGAGGAGACCATCGCCGGAGCGGCGGCCGACGGCGGGGGCGGCGCGGTTCCGGACGGGCACAACCGCGCGACGTCCGGGCCGGAGGAGGCCGGTGCCGGGCATGACAACGATCCGAACGGGGAGACTGGCACCAGCACCCCGAGCGAAGACCTGGAGTAACCCGACGTGACCCAGAAGGCCAACATCCTTCTCGTCGACGACCGCGACGAGAACCTGATCGCGCTGGAGGCCGCACTCACCTCACTCGACCAGAACCTGGTCAGGGCCAACTCCGGTGAGGAGGCGCTCAAGCACCTTCTGGGCACCGACTTCGCGGTCATCCTGCTCGACGTGGTCATGCCGGGGATGGACGGCTTCGAGACCGCCGCGCACATCAAGCAGCGCGAGAAGACCAAGGACGTGCCGATCATCTTCCTGACCGCCCAGGAGGTCGACCGGCACCAGGTCTTCCGCGGCTACGCCTCGCGCGCGGTGGACTTCCTGCTCAAGCCGTTCGACCCCTGGGTGCTGCGCTCCAAGGTCGAGGTGTTCGTGGAGCTGCACCAGCTCAAGGCGCAGATGCGCGAACAGGCCCGCGCCCTCCAGCGCGACCTGGGCCAGGAGACGGGCGAGCCCGGCAAGGTCCTGGCCGAGCAGCTGGCGCAGCGCTCCCGCCAGGTCCAGACAGACCTCGCCCAGCTGCGCGAGCACATCGTGACCAACTACCAGGACGTGGACCAGAGTCTCGTGGACGGCGTGCGCCGGGTGGACAGCGCGGTCTCGCGCCTGTCCACCCTGGTGGACACCCTCCACGGCCCCGAATGACGAGGGCCCTCATCCTGGGAGGAATCCCCTTCGGGGGCCGGCTCGGGCGCCCGCGGGGTTCCGGAGGCGGGTTTTCACGGGAGGACTGAGCCGTAGGCGTCGTTCGAGGGCGGTGGCGGGCGACGGGTGGGCACGGGCGAACCCGCCGTAGGCGCCGGAGGTTCCCGCTCTCCGGGCGTCCGGGCACGGGGCGGAGCCCCGGAGGAACACCCCTCAGGCGGAGGGCCGGGGCGGCAGCGCCAGGCCGATGTGCTCGCCGATCTCCTCGATCAGGCCCAGGTCGGCCAGGCGGAAGCTGCCCCGGTTGCTGCGGCGGATCAGGGTGAGCGCACCGCGCACGCCCCGGCTGCCGCGCAGGGGGACCGACAACAGCGAGCCCGCGCCCAGCATCGACAGCAGCGGCGCCCCGGACGGGGCGTGGCCCAGCACGGCCTCGTCCTCGATCAGCGGGAACAGCAGGGACTGGCCCCGCTCCAGCACCTCGCCCGGGATGTCGGAGTCGCCGGGCGCGGCCGAGGCCACCGCCTCCCTCTGCGCCGGGAGCGCGTCGGCCGGACCCGCGACCACGGCGCGGCGGGGCGCCACGGAGGAGGTGGGCAGGTCGCACACGTCCACGACCACCCAGTCGGCGTAGGAGTCGGCCAGCAGGTCGGCCGCGTCCGCGAGCGCGAGCGGTTCGCCCGCACCGCCCGGACCGGCCGAGCGCAGCAGCAGCCGCGTCATCCGGGTCAGCACGTCCAGCCTGCGCGCGGCCAGCACCACCACCTGGTCCTCCACCTCCGTCTCCAGCGGGGCGGGGCCCTCCTCCTCGGCGCCGTTCATCGGCGGCGACATCGCCACCAGCACCAGCGGGTTGGGCTCGGTGGGCAGCTCCAGGCGCGTCAGGGTCAGGTGCACGTCCTCGGCCCAGCCGCGCTGGGCCAGCCGGGACTCCAGCGCGGCGTCGCCGTCGCCGCGCAGCACCGCGGCCAGCCAGGACTGCATGGCCGCGCGCTTGCGCAGGTCGACGAAGTGGGCGAAGGGCTTGCCGGTGAGGTAGCCCGGCGCGCTGCCCAGCCGCGCGGCCCCGGAGTTGTTGATGCGCCGGATGTAGCCCTCGTGGTCCAGCAGCACCGTGGGGACGCTCAGCTCCTGGAACATCGCGCGCAGCAGGGCCCGGTCGCCGTCGTCGCCCTGGCGGCGCGGCTCGGGCTGGGCGTGGGCCCGGGCCAGTTCGGCCCCCGCGTCGCCCAGCAGGCGCTCGGCGTACTCCAGTTCGGCCAGGGCCGCCTCGGCGGTGCCCTGGGCGTCGTCGGGATACATGGTGTGCGTGTTGCGCAGGGCCGCGATGCGTTCACCCAGTGCGGTGATCTCACGCTGCAACCCGGCGAGGTTCTCCGACACGCTCAGGTCTCCCGTCGTGGATGGCGTCTTCCCGAAGCGGGCGGATGTCCGCTGCCGCGGTCTTCCAAGGTTACGGTTAGTCCGAGCCCGGAAACGGCAAGGAGGCCCCGACTGTGTGGATCGAACGCCTGGCCCGGGATATCGGCGCGCTGGGACAGGCGGATGGCACCACCCTGGAACGGGCCCTGGACCAGATGAGCAGGGCCGCGGCCCTGGGCGTCCCGGGCTGCTCGGCCGCGCTCGTCGTGGTCTGGCGCGAGGTCGAGGGGTCCGACGGCTCCGTGCGGCACGTGGTCACCGACTACGGAGCCTCCCACGCGGACCTGTCCGCGGCCTTCGAGCACCAGTACACCACCGACCAGGGGCCCACCGTCGAGGCCGTCCGCGAGATGGGCCGGGTGCGGGTGGGCGACATCCTGCGCGAACCCCACCGCTGGCCCCGCTACACCAGCATGGCGGTCCAGTGCGGGGACCGCTCCTCCATCACCCTGCCCAGCCTGCTGCCCGGCGAGGGCGACGACCGGGTGATCACCTTCGGCGTGCACTCCGGCCGGGCCGACGCCTTCGACGAGGAGGTCGTCGCCCCGCTGACCGCCCTGCTCGCCGAGCACGCCGCCGTGTCGCTGTACAGTGCCGGACGCCAGGCCGACGTGGCCAGGGAGACCGCCCACATGCGCCGGGCCATGTCCGCGCGTACGGTGATCGACCAGGCCAAGGGCATCATCATGCACGCCCGCGGCTGCGACGCCGACACCGCCTTCGCCGCGCTGCGCGAGGTCGCCCAGCGCAACCGCAAACGGGTGGTGGACGTGGCCCGCGACCTCGTGGCGGAGAACACCGGTCCCCAGCCCCGGATGCGCCCCGAGCGAAGGTGAACGGGCGGGCAACACCGGGCGATGAGTCCCGAGCGTGATCGAAAAGCGCCATGATGAGGGCTCGGGGCCCTCCCGGAACAAGAAGGAGAAGTGACCGTGACGTCAGACATCTCGATCCGTCGCGAGGATGACGTCGTCGTCGTCACCCCCGCGGGGGAGATGGACGCGGTGACCTCTCCCGCGCTTGCCGACGTCCTCGACGGCCTCCTGGCCGCCGAACCGCCCCGGGGGGTGGTGGTCGACCTCGCCAAGGTGTCCTTCTGCGACTCGCGCTGCATCGGCGTGCTCGTCGCCGCCTACCGGCAGGCCCGCGACCTGGGCGTGGGCCTGATGGTCGCCGAGCCGCAGCCGCAGGTCAACCGCCTGTTCGTGATAGCCGGGATCGACCAGGTCATCCCGATCGCGGCCAGCACCGGAGCCGCGGCGGACTCCCTCAGGGGCTGAGCGGCGCCCGCGTCCCGGCCTCCCGGGCGGCCCCGGACTCCCCGGCCCCGTCCACGAAGTGCAGCCGTACCAGGGAGCCCTCGCCGCTGCCGCTGATCTCCAGGAAGTCGCAGGTCTGCCGGGTGATCCACAGCCCGTACCCGCGCGGGCGCATGCTGTCGGCCGGGCGGTAGCCGGTGAGCGGGTCGAAGAGCCCGCCGCGCTCGTCGAACACGTCGCACACCCACCGCCCGGGGGCGCGCCAGACCTGCACGGTGCCCTTGCCCGCCCCGTGCTCCAGCACGTTGGCGGCCAGCTCGTTGACCGCCACCACCAGGCTGTCGATCCGCCCGGGCGGGAACCCCATGGACTCGCCGAGCGCCGCCAGGTCGGCGCGCAGCCGCGGCAGGGACAGACCGATCTCCAGCCGGTGCGCGGGCCCGCTGACCGGCAGCGGCTCCGGGGCGACCGGCCGGGTGCCGAAGGCGGCCGTGCCCAGGTAGGCGGGGTTGGGGCGGGGCCCGTCGGACTCCACCAGCACCGGGTGGGTGGCCACGACCGCGGACCGCGTCCGCGTGGTCAGGTCGCGGTCGTCGTGGACGCACAGCAGGCTCAGCCGCTGCGGGGCCAGCGCCGTGGACAGCACCGACTCCAGCCGGTGCCACTCGCGCAGTTCCATCTTCGAGACCGGCAGCGGCGGCTCGGCCACCACGACCACCGGCACGGGGCCGTGGACCAGCGCCAGGCGGTGCAGGGCGGCCAGGGTGCGCCCCGGGGCGTCGTAGAACCGGTTCCGCTCCAGGACGTGCACGCGCTCGCGCTCGGAGGCCGACAGCGCCCCGGTGAGCGCTGCCGCGCGTTCATCGGAGACCGCGAGCACCGTGTGGGCGTTTTCGCGTACGGCTGAGCGCAACCGCTGCCGGGCCACCTCGTGGAACCGCTGCTCGCGGCGGAAGAGCAGTCCCTGGTGTTCGAAGGTCATCGGTACGTGGTGTCCGCGCCCGGGGCCGGCCGTCCGGCCGCCGGGCGCCACTGTCTGTGTACCCGCTGCGGCCCCTCGGAGGGAACCCCGGGGGGCCGGTGGGCCGGGCACGCTGTGAGGGCGGGCACGGCTCAGCGCGCGGTCCCGGACAGTAGCAGACCGTCCGTCTCGTCCTCGTCGGCGCGGTCCTGTTCCGTCCGCTGCGGGCGGGAGCGCTCGTAGGCGAGCTCCGTCTCGACGGCGATCCGCTGCCAGGTGAACCGGGAGCGGGCACGGTCCACGGCGGCGATGCCGTACGCGGTGCTCATGGTCGGGGTGCTGAGGACCGCGCGCACGGAGCGCACGACCTCGTCGGGGCGGCCGAAGCGCATCAGCACGCCGCTGGTGCGGTGCAGGACGGCCCCCGGGGTGGCGCCGGTGGCGGTGGCCACCACGGGCAGGCCGCACGCCATGGCCTCCAGCACGGCCCCGCCGTAGGGCTCGTAGGAGGCGGCGGACACGTACACGTCCGCGGAGCGCAGCAGGCGCGGCAGCTCCTTGCGCTCCACGGGCCCGGCCAGGTGGACGCGGTCGTTCACCCCGGCCTCCTTGGCCAGGAGCTCGATCCGGCGGGCGTTCTCGTCCAGGGCCACGTCCAGGTCCTCGGCGGTGGAGACGAGCAGCAGTTCGGCCTCGGGGAGGCGGGTCATGGCCTCCACGAGCCGGTCGGCGCCGCCGGCCTCGGTCAGGGAGGTGACCGAGACCAGGCGGGCGCGCTCCTCGCGCCGGGAGTGCCAGTGCTCGGCGGAGGCGCTGCCCTCCACGCTGAAGTGGTCGGGGTCCACACCGAAGGGAACGACGTTGACGTGGTGGCGGGGGACGCCCAGGCGGGCCAGCTCGACCTGCTGGTCGGTGGAGTTGACCAGCACGCGGTCGGCGCGCGAGGCGAGGATGGTCTCCATGCGGGCGCGCTCGGGGTGGTGGCCGAGGCCGGAGCGCTGCTCGCTGGCGTTGAGGGAGTGGAAGGTCTGCACGAGGGGCGTGCCGGTCTGGTCGCCCTCGCTGTGCGCCTGCGCGTGCAGGGCGGCCAGGCCGCTGGTCCAGCCGATCGCGTGCAGGACGTCGGGGCGGTCCTCGTCCAGGACGGAGGCCAGGGCGCTGCCGAAGGCACCGGTGTGCTCGGCGTGCTCCTCGGGGGTCAGCGGCCGGGCCGGACCGGCGTCCAGGTAGGCGACGGAGACGCCGCGCGCCATGCGGGTGCGGCCGTCGGGCTGGTCGGGGTCGCTGCGGCGGGCGTAGACCGTCACCCGGTGGCCCCGCTTGGCCAGCTGCCGGGACAGGGCGCACACGTGCAGGCTGGCGGGGCAGGCGGGCTCGCCCCTGTGGGCGGGGAGGGGGTTGGCGTGTTCGGCGACCATGGCGATCTTCACTGGGCTGGACTCCTTGGACACGGTCTCATCCGGTGTCCGTCGTAGGTGCGCCCGAGGCGACTCCGGAGCGGGGATCGGAGTCCTCACGGGCGGGGCTGGGGCCGTGGCGCCGGTTCCCGGGCCGTGGGGCCGGGTCCGGCGGGAAGGTGGCTGCGGGGGGAGGCGAGGCGCGGTCAGGGGAGGGCGGCACGCGGTGTCGGACGGCGCGCCGGCGGAGGCCTCCCGGCAGCACGAGGAGCCGTAGGCGCATGGCGCGTACGGCTGCCGCTGAACGGAGGGGGAAGAGGAAGAAAGAAGGGAAGACGCACGGAGATCACACCAAACGACCGGTCGGGGAGGACTGGGGCCACCGTGCGTGACAGGATGATGCCGCACGGGGCTGGTCGTGTGTGTCTGCGTCTTAGACACCCAACGGGGTTCATTCTGCCAGACGGTTCGCGTCTCGACAACGTGACGCGAATCCGACACCAAGAACCGCGGGGGTTCGGTGCTGTCCGTAACCCCGGAGTTCTCCCGGTTGGTCTGCGGTTTCGCGGTACCCGTGGGTGGCCCCTGTCGGGTCGGCGGCACCGCCGCTACTGTCAGACCGGAACACCGGGAGTGCCCGGCGCGCACCGCGGATCGCCCGGCACGACACGTCCGGCGGCGGGAACCGGGGCGGGAACTGCGTATCCGGGTGTTTTCCGCCATGATGTACGCGGATTTTGACCCACTCCGGCGGTGGCTCGGTACGGTGACAGAATCCAGACGTTGAACGGGACTCGACCAAGGCCCGGCGCGGGGCGCCGGGCAACCGGCCACGGCCGATGAAACGGGAGGAAGGGCGTATGGGTGTCGCTGGTGGGGAAGTCATTGTCACGGCCCTCACGCACCGGGGCGCTATCCGCCCCGCCAACGAGGACGCCGTCGTCATGGGTGCCCTGACCGTCGCCAGTGCGAACATGACCTCGCCGGTGCGCTGTGTCCTCCCGGTCGGGGAGCCCGTCATCCTGGCGGTCGCCGACGGGATCGGCGGTCAGGCCGCGGGGGAGATCGCCTCCGAGCACGCCGTGCACCGCATGGCCGAGATGGGGCCGAGGCTCAACGGCCCCGAGGAGATAGCCCAGCTGCTGAGCAACATCGACGAGGAGATCAAGGACCACGCCACCCAGCACACCGAGTTCTCCGGCATGGGGACCACGGTCGCGGGCGTCCTGCTCAACAACGACGGCAACTTCTGGTTCAACGTCGGCGACTCCCGCACCTACCGCCTGGAGGGGCGCCGCCTGCGCCAGCTCTCGGAGGACGACTCGCCCGCGCTGCCCCCGTCCGAGGACGGCCGTCCGGTCACCACGAACTTCATCACCCAGTCCCTGGGCGGCAGTTCGGGCGGCACGATGGTCCCGCACGTGGGCCGGGACGACGCGGCCGACCCCAGCGCCTGGCTCATGTGCAGCGACGGCCTGTCCGACCTGGTCCTGCCCGAGGAGATGGAGCGGATGATCGCCGAGGCGGGCAGCGACGAGGCCGCCGTGTACGCCCTGTGGCAGGCCGCCATGGAGGCGGGCGGCAAGGACAACATCAGCATCCTGCTGGCACGCCGCGTCTGACCCGTCCCGCCCGCCGGCCCCGACGGTCGGCCGGCGTTCCCGACCGAGCCGGTCCCGCCCCCCGACCCCCCTCCACCCACCAGCCTCCCCCGACGCACGGCCCCCGCGCGAGCGGACGCCGCCGACGCCCCCGTGTCCGCCCTCCCCGTCGCCGGGCGGGCGGACCGGGCACCGAACACGACGAGGGGCCCGCACGCCCTCCCCGCGGGGAGGCGCGTACGGGCCCCTCGGCCTTGCGGTACTACTTCTGCCCGGCGTCCCCGCCCGGGCGCCTGCGCATGCGCACGGCCACGAGCACGACCGCGGCGATGCCGGCGACCGCGACGACGGCCACGACCGCCAGCGCCACCGGTGACACGCCGCCCGACTCCTCCTCGGCCGCGGCCTCGTCCGCGTTCGCCTCGTCGGAGGGCTCCTGAGCCTGCTCCTGCGCCGTCTCCCCGGCGGGCTCCTGCGCGGTCTCGCTCTCCTCGGGCTCCGGCGCCGCCGCGGCGACGGCCTCCTCGGTCACCGAGAACGTCAGGGTGTCCTGGATCGGGTGGCCGTCGGAGGAGACCACGCGGAACCCGATGGTGTACTCACCGGCCTGGTCCAGCGGGGCCAGACCCACCGACACGTCCGTGCCGTCGAAGGTCAGGTCCCCCTCCTCGTAGGTGGTCTCCTCGTCCGGCCCCGTGACGACGACGGCGCTGCCGCTGCCGCCCTCCATCGGCGAGTTGTTGAAGCTCAGCACGACCTCCTCGGGCACGGTGTCCAGGGTGGCCCCGTCCTCCGGGTTGGACCCGGTCAGGACGTCGTGCGCCAGCGCGGGCGAGGGGGCCAGGGCCAGGGCGGCCGCGGCGAGGGGGGCGAGTACGGCGGCGGCCGCGCGCGGGAGCGCGCGTGCGGGGGCCGCGGTGTCGGGGGTGCGGGTGGTGGTCATGTCTTCCCTCGGTTCTCGGTACGTTCCGGCGTGCGGGCGGGGGCGTCGTGGAAGGACGCCCGAGGGAGGGGAGGTCCGCGCGGGCCGTGCGCCGAGAGCGCGACGGGCGGGGGAGCGGTGCGGGAGGCGGCGCACGCGACCGGTACGCGGGCGCCGAACGCGATGCCGGGCACGCGCAGCGGCGGCAGGGCCCGAGTGAGCAGGGCGGTCAGGAACCACAGGGCCGCCTCGCCGTGGGCGAGCAGCGCCGACGCCAGCAGGGCCGCCCACAGGTGCGCGAACAGCATGCCGGGCGCGAGGCCGAGAGTGTGGGTGAGCAGGCCGTGCCCGGTGTGGTCGGCGCCGGTGTCGAGGACGCCGGGGACGGGTTCGCCCGAACCCTGGAACACCAGGTGCAGGAGGATCTGCACGCAGGCCATGACGGCGAAGATGTCGCCGAACCCGCGCATCGTGCGGGTGAAGTACCACAGCAGGGGGAACAGGAGCGCGGTCGCCGCGGCCAGCCCTGCGAGGGAGGCGGGCGCCGCGGCCCACAGGTTGTGCCCGCCCCAGGCAAGCCCCGTGCACGCAGCGGCCAGGAGGGCCGTGCGCAGGAGGCGGAGTGTGCCGTGAGCGGGTCGCACGAGAAAGAACCTAGGCCGTGCCCCGGAGGGTCGCAAGATCCCCTGGGGACGGCGGACGCGCGGTCCGGGCGCACCGGCGCGGGGCGCGGCCGCCCGGGCCGCGGACGGGGCGGGGCCGGACCGGGCCGCGGACGGGGCGGGGCCGGACCGGGGAGGGATCGAGGGGGCTGGACCGCCGGGAGGGCCGACGCCCTCCGGCGGTCCCCGTCGCCCTCGTCAGTGACGACCGGCCGGGACGAGTTCGCGGCGCATGTAGCGGCGCTCCTCGGGGGTGGTCCCACCCCAGACTCCGTGAGCCTCTCCCGCCCGCAGGGCCCACCGCAGGCACTCTTGGCGAACAGTACAGCTGCGGCAGACGGCGATGGCCTGCTCGGTGTCGGCGCGCCCGATCCCGGTGCTGCTCACCGGAAAGAAGATCTCCGGATCCTGCGAGCGGCAGTTGCCCTGCAGGACCCAGTCCTCGCTCTCGTGGTACAGGCGGTTCACAGGCGCCTCCGATCCGTGGCTGGTGGTCCCTGGCCCCGTGCCGCGTCACCACGGCCGGGTCAGGGGGTTTCTCCGCCCCACCGCCCACGGGTGATCGACCCGGGAACTGCGGCGCGGCGATGCGACCAATTGTAGTACGACTCAACGTAGTACTACACGGGGTCTGCGCGAAAAGACCGGAAATCTCAAGGGCGCCTCCGGGGTGCGGGCCGCCCCGCCCGCGGGCGCGCCCCGGGTGGGGGCCGGGGCCCGACTCACCCCCTGCCCTCGCGCGGCCGCGCCAAAGGCCGCGTCCTCGCGCGTGTCGGCGTTGCGGGTGTGCCGAGAGCCCCTTCCGGCGTACCGTGTGGCGCGGGCGCGGAGCCCTCAAGTGGCGTTATGTCGCGAGCTTTCCACCGAATTGATGTGACTTAACGCACGCTTAATATTGCTCCGCGAGGATCTATGTTTGACCCTGACGGTTGTCGGCCCCCCGAGCGCCGGCGACCGCCCTCCCCGGCGGAGCCCCGAGCCCGCTCCCCACGGCCGCGGCGCCGAACCCCCTGTTGGGCGGGGCGTGAGCGCGTGTCCCGTCCGCTCCCGGACGTCCCCCGAAAGTCCAGGTCAGAGCTTTGGGGCGCCGCTAAATAAACAGGCCATACCCATAGGCGGTCTGCCCAAACATCCGCGAGCGGCCTCCACGAAATGTCATTGACATTCGTTCGCTAAATTCGATCGACGTGCCACATCTACGAACGAACCTCCAAGCACGCGACCGGACTGACACCGGGGCCACGGCCCCGGAGAATCCAGGCGCCGCGGGCCGTGGAGGCGTGCGCCTGTCGCACCCGTCCCCGGAGGACGGACCGCACATGTGGCGGCTGGCGCGGGAGAACGGCATGGACGCCAACTCCCCGTACGCCTACGCGCTCTGGTGCCGGGACTTCGCCACGACCAGCGTCGTCGCCCGCGACGACGAGGGCCGTGTCGCGGCCTACGTCACCGGCTACGTGCGGCCCGACGACCCCGACACGTACTTCCTCTGGCAGGTCGCCGTCGACTCCGCGTACCGCGGACAGGGGCTGGCCCGCCGGATGCTCGACTTCGTCGGCGACCGGATCACCGACCGCGGCCTGCGCTACCTCGAGGCGACCGTCACCGCCGACAACACCGCCTCCCGCGCCCTGTTCGCCTCGTTCGCCCGGGACCGGGACGCCGAGGCCGTGTGGAGTCCGCTCTTCACCGGGGAACACTTCCCTCAGGAGGACACCCCCCACGACCCCGAGGACCTCGTACGCATCGGACCTCTCGGAGCCGGGCCCGGAGCATGACCGACCGTCCGCACCGGACCCGTTCGACCCACCCCGTCGCCCAAGCCATGAGCCCACGAACCTGGGATAAAGGAACCGAGGAACACACGATGGAGACCTTCCAGCGCCTGGAGTCCGAAGTCCGCGGATACTGCCGGAACTGGCCGGTCGTGTTCGACCGGGCCGTCGGTAGCCACGTCTACTCCGAGGACGGCAAGCCCTACCTCGACTTCTTCGCGGGAGCGGGGTCGCTCAACTACGGGCACAACAACCCGGAGCTGAAGACCTCGCTCATCGAGTACCTGACCGACGACAAGATCGTGCACAGCCTCGACGCCTACAGCGTGGCCAAACGCGAGTTCCTGAAGACCTTCGAGGAGATCATCCTCAAACCCCGGGGCCTCGACTACAAGGTCCAGTTCCCCGGCCCCGCGGGCAACAACGCGGTCGAGGCCGCGCTCAAGCTGGCCCGCAAGTACACCGGTCGCGAGACCATCGTCAACTTCACCAACGGCTTCCACGGCATGACCCTGGGAGCCCTGGCCGTCACCGGCAACTCGATGAAGCGCGGCGGCGCGGGCGTGCCGCTGGGCCACGTCGCCACGATGCCGTTCGACAACTACCTGGACGGCAAGACGCCGGACTTCCTGTGGCTGCGCAGCCTGCTGGACGACAGCGGCAGCGGCCTGGACAAGCCCGCCGCCGTCATCGTCGAGACGGTCCAGGGCGAGGGCGGCATCAACGCCGCCAGCGCCCAGTGGCTGCGCGAGCTCTCGGACCTGTGCCGCGAGTACGACATCCTCATGATCGTCGACGACATCCAGATGGGCTGCGGCCGCACCGGCGACTTCTTCAGCTTCGAGGAGGCCGGCATCATCCCGGACATCGTCACGCTGTCCAAGTCCATCAGCGGCTACGGCCTGCCCATGGCCCTCACCCTGTTCAAGCGCGAGCTGGACGTGTGGGAGCCGGGCGAGCACAACGGCACCTTCCGCGGGTTCAACCCGGCCATGGTGACCGCCGTCGAGGCCCTGCGCCGCTACTGGAGCGACTCGGCCTTCGCCGACTCCGTCAAGGCCAAGGGCGACATGGTCGCCGCCCGCCTGGCCGAGATGGCCGCCGAGCACGCCGAGTTCGGCGCGCACGTGCGCGGCCGCGGCCTGGCCCGGGGCCTGGCCTTCGAGCGGACCGACATCGCCAAGAAGGTCGCCGCCGAGTCCTTCGACCGGGGCCTGCTCCTGGAGACCTCCGGCCCCGAGGACGAGGTGGCCAAACTCCTGCCGCCGCTCACGGCGAGCGAGGAGGAACTCACGGCCGGCCTTGACATCATGGCTGACGCGGCCCGCGCCGCGGTCAAGGCGGCCCAGCCCGCCTAGGGACTCCCACAGGGGGATTTCCACACCACACGGTGCGGGGCCGGGCGGCGACCCTCGGGACGTCGTCCGGCCCCTCCCCGTGTGCCGTACCACCACAGGAGCGCTGAGAGCGCGTAGAGGGGGAGCACAGTGATCGTTCGCAGCATGGACGAGGTCAACGACACCGACGCCGACATCAAGACGGAGAACTGGCGCAGCCGTCGGATCGTCCTGGCCAAGGACAAGGTCGGCTTCTCCTTCCACGAGACCGTCCTGTACGCGGGCACCGAGTCGACCTTCTGGTACGCCAACCACGTCGAGCTCGTGCACTGCATCGAGGGCGAGGCCGAGCTGACCAACGAGGAGACCGGGGAGAAGCACCTCATCACCCCGGGCACCCTCTACCTGCTCGACGGCCACGAGAGGCACACCGTCCGCCCCAAGACGGACTTCCGCGTGCTGTGCGTGTTCAACCCGCCCGTCACCGGTCGTGAGGTGCACGACGAGAACGGCGTCTACCCCCTCGTCGTCGAGGAAGACGCCTGAGGCCTGATCCCAGGACTGTCAGACCACGCGGGCGGGGCCGGTCGGCCCCGCCCGTTCGTGTTCGCGGAAGGCGGCGTCCGGGCGTCCTCGGAGTGTCGTGCGGGTGGCGCCCCAGGGTGACGGAGAATCGGACCCAAAGTCACGAGCACCAGGTGACCCGCCCTGAGCAGGTCAAAGGCCGGGTCACCCCGAGACTGCACGTGAATAACCAGTGCATAACGGACTAATCGGGTCCTGTTACTGCCGGTCCTGCCCGGGGAGGGAGTCCCCCGTACTTGTGCCGCCGCGCCCTGTCCCCGGGCGGCGGCCGCAGCCGCGGCCCGGCGCCGCGAGCCGCCCACGCCAGTACCTATCCGAATGCGCGGCGCTGTCGTCCAGCCAGGCGAGGGCGCCGCTCCCGCGAGTCTTTCGAGGAGCAGTCGTGAAGAAGCCGGTACCCGCAGTACGCAGAGGAACCTGGGGCCGCCGTGACGCACTCCGCCTGGGAGGCGTGGGGCTGGCCACCCTCGGACTGGCCGCCTGCACCCGCGTCGACGGCGGGGGAGAGGGGGAGGAGGGCGCCTCGACCCTGGACCGGCTGCGCGAACAGGGCTTCGTGGCCGTCGGCCTCGCCAACGAGATCCCCTTCGGCTTCGTCGACGACTCCGGCAACCCGGCCGGGCAGTCCCCCGCCGTGGCCAAGGCGGTCTTCGAGGAGCTGGGCGTCCCCGAGATCCAGGCCTCCTCGGTGAACTGGGACGGACTGATCCCCGGCCTGAACGCGAACCGCTTCGACGTCATCGCCGCGGGCATGTTCATCACCCCCGAGCGCTGCGGACAGGTCGCCTTCAGCGAGCCCACCGCCACCTCCCCCGAGGCCTTCATGGTGGCGGAGGGCAACCCGGAGAACATCCAGCACTTCACGGACTTCGCGGACAACCCCGACCTCGTGCTCGCGGTCCTCAACGGCTCGGTCGAGCAGACCTACGCCGAGTACTTCGAGGTCCCCGAGGACCAGATGGAGCTCATCCCCAACCAGACCGCGGGCTACGAACTGCTGCAGGCCGGGCGCGTGGACGCGATGTCCATGCTGAGCGTGTCCCACACCTACCTCCTCCAGGACCGGGGCGGCCCCTTCGAGGTCACCGAACCCTTCTTCCCCGAGATCGACGGCCGGGAGGAGAAGGGCTGGGGCGGGCTGTGCCTGCGCCAGCAGGACACCCAGCTCCTGGAGGAGGTCAACCGGGTGATCGCCGAGTTCAAGGAGAGCGGACGCCTCCTGGAACTGGGCGAGGAGTGGGGCTTCACCGAGGCCGACCTGCCCGACGACACGACCACCGCCGAACTCTGCGAGGGATGAACCCGCAGTGGACTTCCTGATCCAGCGGCTACCGCTCTACGCCGAGGGCGCGTGGGTCACCATCCAGCTCACCCTCGGGGGCATCGTGCTGGCCTTCGTCCTCGCCATGGTCTTCGGGATCATGGGGACGATCCACCACTGGCTCCCCCGGGCCGTCGCCACGGTCTACGTGGAGGTGTTCCGGGGCATCGCCGCCCTGGTGCTGATGTTCTGGATGGCGTTCGCCCTGCCCCAGCTGACCGGTTACCAGCTGGCCGACAACTTCGCCGCGATCCTCGCCGTGGGCCTCAACCTGGGCGCCTACGGGGCAGAGGTCGTGCGCTCGTCCATTAACGCCGTGCCCAGGCCGCAGGTCGAGGCCACCGTCGCACTCAACCTCTCCTGGTTCCAGCGGACGCGCCTGGTCGTGCTGCCCCAGGCCTGGGCCCAGATGCTGCCCACGTTCGGCAACCTCAACATCGAGCTGATGAAGGCCACCGCGGTGTCCTACCTCATCGGTGTGGCCGACCTGACGGCCGTGGCGCAGAACATGCGCCAGGCCACGGGTGAGACGGTGATCGCCTTTATCGGCGCCTTCGTCCTCTACTACCTGATCGCGCAGGTGCTCATCCTCGGCATGCGACTGCTCGAACGCCGCGCCAACCGCAAGCTGGGCCGCGCCGCGCCGGGCGGCGGAGGCCTGGCGTCCCTCCTGCGGCCCCCGGCCGTCGACGCGAAGGCGGGGGTGGCCAAGTGATGTTCTGGGACTTCGAGTGGACCTTCGAGGTCATGCCCGACCTGCTGGGCGGACTGTGGGTGACCGTCCAGGTCACCGTGCTCGGCTACCTGATCGCGCTGGTCCTGGGCCTGGCGATCGCCATCGCTCGCCGGACGCCGTTCTTCGGCCCCGTCCTGCACGCGGTCATGGAGTTCATCCGGACGACCCCGCTGATCATCCAGCTGGTGTTCGTCTTCCTCCTGACCCCGGCCGGCGTCTCCGCCATGACCGTGGGCGTCGTCGTGATCGGCGTGCACTACGCGGCCTACACCGCCGAGGTCTACCGCTCGGGTATCGAGGGCGTGGCCAAGGGGCAGTGGGAGGCGGCCCGGGCGCTGAGCCTGCCCGCCAGCCGCACCTGGGGCGCGATCGTGCTGCCGCAGGCGATCCGCAGGACCATCCCGGCGCTGGGCAACTACCTCATCGCCATGTTCAAGGACACGCCGCTGCTGCTGGCGATCAGCGTGCCCGAGCTGCTCACCGAGGCCCAGCAGGTCGGCAGCGCGGACTTCCGCATCGTGGAGGCCTACACCCTGGTCGGGATCCTGTTCCTGCTCGTGAGCATCCCGTCCGCCATCCTCATCCGACGACTGGAGCGACGCTATGCCGCCGTCTGACACCCCCGTGAACGAAGAACCCCAGGGTGTCGGCAGCGGCCCCCGGGACCAGTCCCTGATCGTCTTCGACGACGTGGTGAAGCGCTTCGGCGACCTCACGGTGCTCGACCACCTGAACTTCTCCGTCGCCCCCGGCGAGCGGGTCACGCTCATCGGCCCCAGCGGTTCGGGCAAGACCACCATCCTGCGCCTGCTGATGACCCTGGAGAAGGTCACCGAGGGCGTCATCTGGGTGGGCGGCGAGCCCTTCAGCCACATGCGCAAGGGGCAGGGCCTGACCCGGGCGAACGAGTCCTACCTGCGCGCGCGCCGCAAGCGCGTCGGCATGGTGTTCCAGCAGTTCAACCTGTTCCCGAACATGACCGTCCGGCAGAACGTCACCGAGGCGCCCGTGCACGTGCTGGGCACTCCCAAGGGCGAGGCCAACGCCAAGGCCGAGGAACTGCTGGAGCTGGTCGGGCTCGGCGACAAGATCGACGCCCACCCGACCCAGCTCTCGGGCGGCCAGCAGCAGCGCGTGGCGATCGCCCGCGCGCTGGCCATGCAGCCGGAGATCCTGCTCCTGGACGAGGTCACCTCGGCCCTGGACCCGGAGCTGGTGGCCGGGGTCCTGGACGTGCTGCGCGAGGTCGCCGAGACCACGGACATCACGATGCTGTGCGTGACGCACGAGATGGGCTTCGCGCGCGACGTGTCGCACCGGGTGCTCATGTTCGACCAGGGCCAGATCGCCGAGGAGGGCACGCCGGAGCAGATCTTCGGCGACCCCAAGGAGGAGCGCACCAAGTCCTTCCTCCGCTCGGTGCTCGACAACGGTTTCTGAAGGGCCCCCGAACCCGCGTACCGCCGGGGCCGCTCCCTGGGGAGCGGCCCCTCGGCGTGACGGGACATGTCGAGGCGAGTGGCGACATACCGTAGTCATTAAGTAGCTTTTAGTTTCCCCTTGGGCAGAATGAGAGTTCTGAGACAGGGGGGACTCTTGTGACCATGGTGCGAAGATGGGGGCTCGTCTGGGGGGTGCTGGCCGCCCTGGTGTTCGTCACGGTGCCGATGCTCGTCCACCCCGTACTCCGCTCCGACGTCCTCGACGACTCCCTGGTCCTCTTCCTGATCTCCTGGTCCCCGATGCTGATCGGCGGCATCCTGGCCTGGGCCATGGTCAGGGGCTTCGGTGCCCGCGACCAGCTGGACCGCCGCGTCGTCCAGGCGATGGACGGCCACCCCATCGGCCGGGAACTGGGCTGGCTGGGACTGTTCCTCGCCGGCTTCGTGGTGTCCATGGCGCTGCTGTCGATGGTCTTCGCCACCTACGAGGCCGTGTTCGGGGCCGACCTGGCCATGTCCGAGGCCCTGGTCTCGCGCCTGCTGTTCCTGTTCACCCTGCCGCTGCTGGTCATGGACCGCTCCGGCATCACCCTGGACGGCAAGGGCACCGCCATGCCCGCGGTCGCGCTGAAGGTGTCCGAGCCCTGGCGCTGGCTCGGGATGGTCCCGATCGCCATCGCGCTGGTCCTGATCGGCTACCTGCTCATCCCGCGCCTGGGGCTGCCGGGGCCCTCCCTCCAACTGCTGGGCTACGTGCTCGCGTTCACCGTCATGGCGGTGTGCGAGGAGATCTTCTTCCGGGGGATGGTGCAGACCCGCCTGGAGATCCTCATGGGCCGCTGGGGCGGCATCGTCACCACCTCGGTGGTCTTCGCCCTCACCTACGCCCTCATCCAGCCCTACGACGCGGTGTCCCAGCTGCCGGGGGCCGACCTGGTGTACAACACGGGCCTGGCCCTGCTCACCTACGCCACGGCCAGCCTCCTCTACGGCTACCTGTGGACGTGCTTCCGCAACACGTGGATCCAGGTGGTGATGCGCGTCGGCATGTTCCTGATGCTCATGCCCCCCGATCTCCAGACCGGCGTCATGTGACCGGACCCGACCACCGGACGAACGGTAAAACCCGCGGTCGGAAGGGGAAAACCGCGTCGGGAACGGGCATAGGGCTACAGAGGGTCCACACCAGTCGTGTCGCGGTCATTTTCCCCTCACGGGGTTGTCACCTTGCGGTCATGGAAAAGGGGGATTCTGCCCACTGTGAGCACGGAAACAGCGCCAACACCCGAGGGGCCCGCCGCCGGTACGCCCGAGCTTCCCGCCGACAGGTTCATGGACAGGGAGGAGGGGTGGCTGCGCTTCAACCAGCGCGTGCTCGAACTCGCCGAGGACGAGGACGTCCCCCTCCTGGAACGCGCGCGGTTCCTGGCGATCTTCTCCAGCAACCTGGACGAGTTCTTCATGGTGCGCGTGGCCGGGCTCAAACGCCGCCTGGCCACCGGCCTGGCCGTCGCCTCCTCCAGCGGACACCACCCCCGCGCGCTGCTCGGGCGCATCTCCCGGTTCACCCGCGAACTCATGCTCCGCCAGGCCGCCTGCTTCCACGACAGCGTCGCGCCCGCCCTGCGCGAGGTCGGCATCCGCGTCGTGCGCTGGAACGAGCTGGAGACCGTCGAGCGCGAGAACCTGCGCGGCTACTTCCAGCGCTCGGTCTACCCGCTGCTGACACCCTTCGCGGTCGACTCCGCGCACCCCTTCCCCTACATCTCCGGCCGCTCGCTCAACCTCGCGGTCGCCGTCCGCGACCCCCACGACGGGCGCCGCATGTTCGCCCGGGTCAAGATCCCCAGCTCCCTGCCCCGCTTCATCGAGCTGGGCGACCGCGAGGGCGGCCGGTTCGTCCCGGTCGAGGACATCGTCGCCGCCCACCTGCCCCAGCTCTTCGAGGGCATGCAGATCCTGGAGCACAACGCCTTCCGCGTCACCCGCAACGCCGACCTGGAGGTCGACGAGGACGAGACCGACGACCTCGTCACCTCCCTGGAGAACGAGCTGCTGCGCCGCCGCTTCGGCCCGCTCGTGCGCCTGGAGGTCGAACAGGACATCAGCGACGAGGCACTGGCCATACTCACCGAGGAGCTGGGCGCCGAGGAGGAGGAGATCTACCGGGTCCCCGGCCCGCTCAACCTCGCCGGGCTGTCCCAGATCGCCGACACCGACCGCCCCGAGCTGCACTACCCGCCCATGGTCCCCGTCGAACCGCTCGCCCTGACCTCAGGCGACCTCTTCGCCGCCGTCCGCGAACGCGAGATACTCGTCCACCACCCCTACGAGTCCTTCGCCACCACCACCGAGCGCTTCCTGGCCCTGGCCGCCACCGACCCCGAGGTCATGGCGATCAAGCAGACCCTGTACCGCACCAGCGGCGACTCTCCCATCGTGGAGTCCCTCATCGAGGCGGCCCGCGAGGGCAAGGAGGTCGTGGTCCTGGTCGAGATCAAGGCCCGCTTCGACGAGCACAACAACATCCAGTGGGCCCGCAAGCTCGAACAGGCGGGCTGCCACGTCGTCTACGGCGTCGTCGGCCTCAAGACCCACTGCAAGCTGTCCATGGTCGTGCGCCGCGACGACGACGGGCTGCTGCGCCGCTACTGCCACGTGGGCACCGGCAACTACAACCCGAGCACCGCCCGCATGTACGAGGACTTCGGCCTGTTCAGCGCCGACCCCGAGGTGGGCGAGGACGTCAGCGAGCTGTTCAACAGCCTCACCGGCTTCTCCCGCAAGAAGCACTACAAGCGCCTGCTCGTGGCGCCCTCCTCTCTGCGCAAGAGCCTGCTCCAACAGATCGCCGTCGAGATCGACAACAGCCTCAAGGGCGAGCCCGCACGCATCCGGATCAAGGTCAACTCCCTGGTCGACGAGGAGATCATCGACGCCCTGTACCGGGCCTCCCAGGCCGGGGTGAGCGTCGACCTGTGGGTGCGCGGCAGCTGCGTCCTGCGCGCCGGGGTGCCCGGGCTGTCCGACAACATCCGGGTGCGCAGCATCCTGGGCCGCTTCCTGGAGCACTCCCGCATCTTCGTCTTCGCCAACGGCTGGCGGCCCCAGGTGTGGCTCGGCAGCGCCGACCTGATGCCCCGCAACCTCGACCGCCGGGTCGAGGCCCTGGTGCGCGTGGCCGACACCGAGCAGTGCCGCAGGCTGGTGCGCCTCATGGACCTGGCGATGGACGACGGCACCTCGTCCTGGCGGCTCGAACCCGACGGGACGTGGACCCGGTTCACCCGCGACAGCGACGGGCGACCGCTCACCGACCTCCAGGACAGCCTGCGCGGCGACCGCCACCTGCGCGTGGTGGAGGGCGGGTGAGCACCGTACAGAACGGGGGAGACGTGGAGGGATCGGTCGAGGGGGCCCGCGGGTCCGGGCCCCTGCGCGAGACGGCGGTCGGCGGCTACCTCGAACCCATCCGCGCCGCGGGCGCCCTGCTGTGGCGCGAGGGCCCGGGCGGCACCGAGATCGTCCTGGTCCGCAGGCCCGACCGGGCCGACTGGTCCCTGCCCAAGGGCAAGCTCAAGAGCCGCGAGCACCCCGTGACCGGCGCGGTCCGCGAGGTGGTCGAGGAGACCGGCCTGACCCCCGTGCTGGGCCGCAGGCTCCCCCCGCAGCGCTACCTCAAGGACGGTTGGCCCAAGCAGGTGGAGTGGTGGGCGGCCACCACCGCCGACCCGGCCGCGGGGATCGACTACCCGCCCAACGGGGAGGTGGACCTGGTCGAGTGGGTGCCGGTGGAGGAGGCCCGTGACCGCCTCACCTACGACCACGACGTGCGGGTGGTCGACAACTTCCTGGCCGGGCCCGCGACCACCTTCCCCGTCATCCTGCTGCGGCACCTGTCGGCGGGGGACAAGGGCGCCTGGACCGACGACGACCTCCTGCGGCCCCTGGACGGGACCGGGCGCGCCGACGCCCTGGCCCTGCCCCGGGTGCTGAGCGCCTACGGGCGGCCCCGCGTGGTGACGTCGGCCGCGGCGCGGTGCACCGAGTCGCTGCTGCCCTACACGGTGGAGTACGACGTGCCCACGCGCACCGAGCGGGCGTTCACGATCCGCTCGTCCTCCGACGGCTCCTCGTACGGCGTGGAGGAGGCCCGCGAGGCGTTCGCGCGCGTCCTGGCCGAGGGGAGGCCGACCGTCGTGTGCACGCACGGCGAACTGGTCCCGCAGCTCATGGCCGAGGCGCTCACGCGGCTGGACGCGCCGTTCTCCCAGCAGTTGGGGTTGCGCAAGGGCTCCTTCTGGGTGGTGCACGTCACCGCGGAGGGCGGAGGGCTCGCGGCGGTGGAGCGGCACGCCGTCCGGGCCTGAACCCGGATCCGACGGGGTGGTCGGGGCCGGTCCGCGCGGCGCTGCCATGATGCGGTCATGGCCAAACACAGGGTTGCGCGGAGCGTCGTGGTCGACGCTCCCGCCAAGCGGATCTTCGACATCATCGCGGCGCCGGAGCGGCACGCCGAGTTCGACGGCTCCGACACCGTCCTCTCCACCCTCTTCGGCCCGGAGCGGCTGGAGCGGGGCAGCGAGTTCGGCATGGACATGAGGATGTTCGGCGTCGGCTACCGGATCACCAACCGGGTGGTGGAGTACGAGGAGGACCGCCTCATCGCCTGGCGGCACTTCGGCCCGCACCGCTGGCGCTACGAGCTGGAGGAACTGGCGGAGGGGGGCACCCGAGTCACGGAGACCTTCGACTACTCCAGGGGCCTGCCGGCCTTCTACGTCCTCATGGGGATGCCCGCGAGGAACGCGCGGAGCATCGAGCAGACCCTGGTGCGCCTCAAGGCCGCGGCGGAGTCGCGGGAGGACTGAGCGGCTGTCCGGCAGGACGCCGACACGACAGACGCCGCCCGCGGGTCGGGGGCCGCGGGCGGCGCTGCGATGAGGAGAGCGGGTCCGCCGCGTCGGCGCCGCGCGCCCCCTCCTGCGCGGGCGCGCCGTGCTCAGCCGGACGCGCGGACCCGGCGGCTAGCGCCGGTCGTGGTCCTTGTCCTCGTCCTCGTCGTCCTCGTAGTAGCCGTCCTTGTGGTCCTTGCCCTTGTGGTCCTTGTGGTCCTTGTCGCCGTGGTCGTCGCCCTTGCGCCGGTCGTCGCCGTCGCGGCCGTCGCGGCCGTCGCGGCCGTCGCGGTCGCCCTTCCCGCGCTTGTCCTTCTTGCCCTCGTCCTCGTGGTCGCCCTTCTTGCGGTCGTGGCCCTCGCGGTCCTCGTGGTCGCCCTTGCGCCGGTCGTCGCCGTCGCGGCCGTCGCGGTCGCCCTTCCCGCGCTTGTCCTTCTTGCCCTTGTCGTCGTCCTCGCCCTTGTGGTCCCTGCCCTTGTCGCCGTGGTCGTGCCCGTTGTCACCGTGATCGTGGTGCCAGCCGTTGTCGTGGTGACCGTGGTAGCCGTTGTGCTCCTCGTCCGCGACGGCGGGGGAGGCAGCGCCGATGACGGCACCGGCGGTCAGGGCCATAAGGGCGAGTCCAGCGATACGCTTCACAATAATCCTTGCTTTGAGTAGCCAGAAAATCACTGACAGTGATGAATGTAAGCTGGCGACCCTCGTTTGGCCAGTTCATCGGCGCAAGGAAGTCACATTGTTCTCGGGGAGCGTTCGCATTCCGCGACAGAACACGGAACTTCCCCACATGCCCTAAAGTTCGGCAAGGGCCCCTGTTCCACGCGTCTCCCGGCAACCGCGGCGCGCACCGGTGGGCCCGTGCACGATCGGGCCGAACCAGAGTCGGGGGCACACGTGGGGACAACCTTGGGCGACGTCTGGCGGGAAGTGCTGTCGGTCCAGCCCGAACCGGAGCGGTGGATCATCGTCACCGCGGCGGTGCTGGCCCTGGCGGCCGTGCTGCTCGGACCGCCCTGGCGGATCGGGCGCAACGTCGTCACCATCGCCCACGAGGGCGGACACGCCCTGGTCGCCCTGCTCAGCGGCCGCCAGCTCACCGGGATCCGCCTGCACTCGGACACCTCCGGGGTCACCGTGTCCCGGGGCAAACCGACCGGTGTCGGCATGGTCCTGACGGTCTTCGCGGGCTACGTCGCCTCGTCGGTCATCGGCCTGCTCGGCATCCTCATGCTCATGTCGGACCGCGTCACCGCCCTGCTGTGGCTGAGCATCGTGGTGCTCGCCGCCATGCTCCTGATGATCCGCAACGTCTACGGCGTGGTGTCGATCGTGGTGACCGGCGCGGTGGTGTTCGGGATCAGCTGGTTCACCCCGCCGGAGGTGCAGGCGGCCTTCGCCTACCTGTTCATCTGGTTCCTGCTCTTCGCGGGCGTGCGGCCGGTGATCGAACTCCAGGCCCAGCGCAGGCGCAACCCCTCACCGCACTCCGACGCCGACCAGCTGGCCCGTCTCACCGGCGTGCCGGGGACCCTGTGGGTCGTGGTCTTCTTCCTGGTCAACGCGGCCGTGACCGGCCTCGGCGTCTGGCTGCTGCTCTTCTAGACCGGTTCGCACGGGCCGGCGGTCCGCCGACCGCGGGCGCGGCGGCACCGGACACGACGAAGGGGCGCGACCGCTGTGGTCGCGCCCCTCGCGTGTGTGCTGTGGCCGTGTCCGCTGGCGACGTGTGTCCGGGGGCTGCCCGGGGGTGAGCGGCACGGGCGCTAGGCGCGCGGCGCCGTGAGCGCCTCCGAGACCGTCGTGAAGACGGGGATGCGCGTGTCGAGCGAGGTCACCCGCAGGGTCTGGAGCACCCGGTGGATGGGTGAGGCGATGGCCAGGACCGCCTTCTGCTCCTTGGCCGCCTTGTGCGCGCGGATCAGGACGCGCAGACCGCTGGAGTCGATGAACCGCAGGTCGGCGCAGTCCAGGACCACACGGCCGAAGGGCTGCGTGGTCAGAGCCTCGGTCACCGCCTCCTGGAAGCGGTGCTCGGTGGCCATGTCGATCTCCCCGTCCAACGCCAGGACCCGTCCGGCGTCGTGCAGGGTGGAGGAGATGTTCAGGTCGGGCATGGCGACTCCGGCGTATTCGGGCCTCGCCCGACGGATCGGCGCGGTGGGCCGCACGCGGCTCCACGAGCGCGTGCCGACCGGGACGTTGGTCGTGTTACCGCGGTGGCCAAGCTGATGGTTCATCAAGTTCCTTGCGTGATGCCCCCGGTGCGGGGGTGAAACGCCCTTCTCGCCTGGGTCTGCTGGACGGGTCCGCGTGAGACGCAGTCACCGGGCAAACGTACGGACCAGGGCCGGAAGTTCCTGCGTGTCCGTGCCCTTGCGATGGAGGCGGCGAGGACGGACGGTGCGCTGGTGGGCGCCGAGCCGCTGCCTCGGGCCACTCCCGCCCTCGGCAACTGTGCAAACCAGCCCGCGGGGGCGGGCATTCCCCGCCGGTGCGGCGGGGGTGGCCGTCGGACGGCGGTGCCTGGCCTCTTCCGAACGGTCGGTCGGACCGGCTCCGCGCCCGGCGAAGCGCCGGGTGTCTCCCATGAGAGGCCGTCCAGCCACGGACTTTACCACAGCGCCGTGGCCGATTCGTGACGTGAGCGACGCAAGGTCGTGCTCGCGTCCTTTGCTCCCCGTGTGCTTTATGAGGTATGCATCACATGCACTGGGCGTTCTCGACGGGTTCGGGGGCCGGTGTCCGGTCCTCGTCCCTCTGCTGGAGGGCCCACACGCACACCGACAGTGTGAGCGGTACCACCACCGTCAGCGCGATCGCCGGGATCGCCACCCCCGAGTCGTTGACCGCGAAGCCCACCAGCGCGGTCACCAGTGAGCCGGTCAGTCCCGCCCGCAGCGTCGGCGCGTACTCGTAGGCCACCTGGAGCGCGCCGATCCGCCAGTGGGTCGGCCGGTGGAGCATCACGAACAGGAACACCAGCGCGCACGCCGCCAGCAGGGTCAGCTGCCAGTTGCCCAGGGTCCCCAGCATCGCGCTCAGCTTGCGGGCCACCACCGACGCCGCCTCGCCGTTGACCACCTGTCCGGCGAAAGCGCCGAGGTGGCTGCGGTCCCCCGGCGGGCGCAGGTAGTCCAGCCACGAGATCAGCGAGATCGCCGCCACCGTCACCAGGGCCACCACGGCCAGGCGCACCGCCGTCACGCGCACCCCGGCGATCATCATCGTCGTCACCGCCAGGCCGGGGATCAGCGCGATCACCCCGCCGAAGTCGGTGCCCAGGCCCGGCCAGCCCACGATCAGCACCGTCGACGCGCCGACGACCAGGGTCACCGCCACTGCGGAGCGGCGCCACCCCCGTGAGATCAGCTCGTGGGAGATGCCCGCCACCGTCATCAGCATGCCGGTCGCGAACGTCGCGAACGCGATGTTGCCGACCCCGTAGAACCGGCCCGCCACGATCGGCGAGTACCCCGTGGGCGAGTTCATCTGGAGGTAGGCGCCGGAGCACAGGTCCAGGAAGAGCACCACCGTGGTCGTGCCGGCCACCACCATCATCGGACCCAGGGCGGTGCGCCGCCACGGCCCCGCCATGGCCAGCGCCACCACCAGGGCGTCCGCGACCAGGACGCACACCAGCAGCGGCACCAGCGGAGAGGGCGCGGCCCACCACGGGATGAGGTTGGCCAGGTAGCTGGCCACGGGGAAGGCCGCCCCGGCCAGCGCCACCACCCGCGTCAGCGTCAGCACGCGCGCGCGTTTGCCGCGCTGCCGGTTGGAGTAGCGGTGCAGCGCGTAGGCCGCCGCCGCGTAGACGAGCAGCTGGAAGGCGACCAGGCCGCTGAAGAAGCCCGGGATGGCGGCGCCCACCACCACCGCGGCGGTGTTGAACTCCACCAGCCGCCCGACGGCCTCGTCGGTCGTCGAGGGCCGTTCGGTCAGGTGCCAGGGCCGGCCGCTGGTCGGCTCGGTGGCCCGCATCCCCAGGGCGGTCAGGATGGTCGGCGTGGTGTCGGTGAGCACCACCAGGCCGGCCCGGCGGGTCGAGTCCGAGGCCAGGAAGGACCCCTCCCCGGTGAAGCCCGCCTCTCCGATCTCCCCGGACACGGCCACCGTGAGCTGGGAGGGCCCGGTGTCCATGGAGACGCCGACCACCATCAGCGACGAGCCGGTCGGCAGCACGCGCTCCAGCGTCCGCAGCCGCTCGTCCAGAGCGGCCAGCGCCTTGTCGCGCTCCCACTCGGGGACGTCCTCGGGGTCGGGCTCGGGCGGGCCCTCGGCCTCCCCGCCCGCCTCCTCGTCCTCGTCGGCCGCCTCGCCGACCGGCTCCTGCGCGGCCTCCCGAGCCTCCTCGTCGGTGATCGGCGGGTCCGGGTAGTCGGGGTAGAGGCGGGTGAGCCCGGCCAGTTCGACCGCCGCGAGGGAGACCCCCTCCAGGCGGTCGGTGGTCAGTTCGCGCACGTCGTCGACGTAGTGGTCCACCCGTCCGGAGGCGTCGGCCACGCCCAGTGCGGCGCCGGGGCCCACGGCGAGCGTGGTCCCGCCCTCCTCGCGCACGGTCTGCCCGAGCAGGCCCACGGGGGCCTGGAAGGCGGTCCGCGCGTTCTGGCTGACGTAGGCGTCGAAACCCGGGACGACCGCGCCCGAGCCGGTGCGCTCGGGCTCCGGGGCGGCCTCGCACACCGTGAAGCGCTCCCGGATGGACAGGGCGCGCTGCCCGGCCGACACCGACAGCCAGCCGTCGGTCGGGCAGGTGCGCGAGGTGGCGGTGCGGATCGACACGTTGCCGATCGAGCCCTCCTCGGCCATTCCCCACAGGGCCGGAGTGGTCTCGGGGTTCACGTCCTGCCACAGCAGCCCCGGCACCCCCACGAGCACTACGGGTCCCTCACGCTGCCCGGCCGGCCCCTCGGGCCCGGACAGGGCCTCGGTCTCCGCGGGAACCGCGGCGGACGCGGTGGACGCGGCGGGCGCGGCGCACAGCAGCACCGCCGCGGACAGCAGCAGGGCACCCAGGCGCGCTCCCCAGTGCGCCCCCGGTGTGACGAGTCGTCGTGGCATGGCGGACCCCCCCCGTCGCGCGCTCAGCCGGAACTGGTCGCTCACCCTAGCCATTCTCCGTGCCGCGTAGGGGGATTCACGCGGCTCGGCGCGTGGGGCGGTACGGGCGACGGCGTGCGCGAGGGGGGTTTCGGCCGGGAACCGGGCGGCGCGCGGACGGGGTTTCGGTCAGGGGGTGAGGCCCCACTCCCGGAGGGTCCGCGCGGTGTCGGGCTGCTCGGCTCCCCGGGTGACCCCGCCCGGGGTGCGGTCGAAGCGCGGAGCCGGGCCCGACAGGATCCGGTCGCCCTCGCGCACGAGGGAGCCGCGGGCGCGCACGTGCGGGTGGTCGGGGGCCTCCTCCAGGGACAGGACGGGCGTCACGCAGGCGTCGGCGCCCTCGAACACCTCGCCCCACGCGTCGCGGGTACGGGTGCGCAGGACCTCGGCGAACCGCTCCCGCAGCCGGGGCCAGCCCGACCGGTCCCACTGGTCGGGCAGGTCCTCCCCGGCCAGACCGGTGCCCTCCAGGAACGCGGCGTAGAACCGGGGCTCGATGCAGCCGACCGACACGTACCGGCCGTCGGCGCACTCGTAGACGTCGTACCAGGGGGCGCCGGTGTCCAGGTAGTTGGTACCGCGCTCGTCGCTCCAGGAACCGCGCGCGCGGTCCTCGTGCAGCATCGACATCAGCAGCGCGCTGCCGTCCACCATCGCGGCGTCCACGACCTGGCCGCGACCGGAGGAGTGGCGCTCGACCAGCGCGCCGAGGACGCCGGTGACCGCGAACATGGTGCCCCCGGCGAAGTCGCCCAGGAGGTTGACCGGGGGGACCGGCGGGCCCCCCGCGCGCCCGATGGCGTGCAGGGCGCCGTTCACGGAGATGTAGTTCATGTCGTGCCCGGCGGTGCGGGCGAGCGGTCCGTCCTGGCCCCAGCCGGTGACCCGCGCGTAGACCAGGCCCGGGTTGGCCTCCAGGCAGACCTCGGGGCCCAGGCCCAGGCGCTCCATGACCCCGGGGCGGAAGCCCTCCAGGAGCACGTCGGCGCGGGAGACCAGGTCGCGGGCGAGCGCGAGGCCCTCCTCGGACTTGAGGTCGGCGGGCAGGACGGTGCGCCCCTCGCTCATGTGGGGCCCGCCCGCTCCGGAGTTCATCGCGTCGGCGGCCGCGGGGCGGTCGAGGCGGATGACGCTGGCGCCCAGGTCGGCGAGGAGCATCCCGGCCATCGGAGCCGGGCCGATCCCGGTGAACTCGACGACGCGGATTCCGTTCAGGGGTCCCATGGGGAGGTCTCCAAGGCGGTAGAGGGAAGCGCGCGCGACCAGAACGGCGCTCGGTTCATTGTGCAGGCTCCGGTTCCGCCGTGCCACGGCGGCACCCATGGGGCGCCGCCGTGGCAGAGGGGATCGGAGGGGTGAAAAAGGGGGCGAAAAGGGAATCCTGTTTCGAGGGTCCGCGAGCCCTCCCCCTTTTCGGTCAGATACAAAAACGCTCGTACGAGCGGTGTTAATGTGTCGATGCTCGCTGGCGGAAGAGCCCTTCCCGACTCCGGAAAAAAATTCCGCCACACCGTCTCCGGTGCCAGAGCGCAGGAGCGCGCCCGTGCCGGACAAAGCACGGGAAAACCGTATCGACCTTTTCGAAAAGGGCGAAAAAGCCATATCCAGCACCCCGGAGACCGTCGCCTTGGGAAAGGACGCCCGCCGCGCCAGAGGACGGCGGCGCGCCCCCCGACGCCAGCCCCGCCGAGCAGACCCGGCGCGTCCAGCAGCTCTACGACAGCGCCGGCGGCGACTGGCGGAGCCAGCGGCCCTACTGCGGCACGCACCTGTTCGACTGACCCGGACCCGACCCGGCCCGGGACGGCGACCGGAGGACCGGACGGACCACCGCCCGGATCCGCCGCAAACGGGACGACGTGCGGGAGCTGGCAAGATGTGGGGGTGACACAGACACCCGCACCCGACGACCGCTCCCGCCTGCTCACCCCCGCCGACGTGCGCACACTCGCGGAGCGGTTCGGTATCCGGCCCACCAAGACCCTGGGCCAGAACTTCGTCATCGACCACGGCACCGTCCGCCGCATCGTGCGGGTCGCGGGGGTCACCGAGGAGGACGCCGTCGTCGAGGTCGGCCCGGGCCTGGGTTCGCTCACCCTGGCGCTCCTCCCGCACGTGCGCCACGTGACCGCCGTGGAGATCGACCCGGCGCTGGCCGAGGCACTGCCGGGCACCGTCGCCGACCACGCGCCCGACCTCGCCGACCGGCTCACCGTCGTCCACGGCGACGCCATGCGCGTGACCGGGCTGCCCGGCCCCGAACCCACGGCGCTGGTGGCCAACCTGCCCTACAACGTGTCCGTCCCGGTCCTGCTGCACCTGCTGGAGCTGCTGCCCAGCCTGCGGCGGGTGCTGGTCATGGTGCAGGCCGAGGTCGCCGACCGCGTCACCGCCTCCCCGGGCGGCCGCGTCTACGGAGTGCCCTCGGCCAAGGTCGCCTGGTACGCCGGGGCCCGACGCGCGGGAGCGGTCGGCCGCAACGTGTTCTGGCCCGCCCCCAACGTCGACTCCGGGCTGGTCGAACTCATCCGCCGCCCGCCGCCCGCCACCACGGCGAGCCGCGAGGAGGTCTTCCGGGTGATCGACGCCGCCTTCGCGCAGCGCCGCAAGACCCTGCGCGCCGCCCTGGCCGGGTGGGCCGGTTCGCCGCCCGCAGCCGAGACCGCCCTGCGCGCGGCGGGCGTGGACCCCTCGGCCCGGGGCGAGTCGCTGGACGTGACCGCGTTCGCGGCCATCGCCGAGCAGCGCCCGCGGCCCTGAGCCACGGCGGACCGGGCCGGGCCCGGGCAATCGGGGGCATCCTCCCCGCCCGCCTCCGACGGGTTCCCGGGCATCCGAACAGGGAGCGCGCCCGTCGCCCGCCTTCCGGAGGACAAGCCGCGGGGCGCCTCCCCGTCCCGGTCGGCGCCCCGCGTTTCCCGCGTCCCCAGCGGGTCCCTGTGTTTTCCGTTGTGGCTCTCGCGGCCCCGCCCCACAGGGGCGTGCCCGTCACTCCAAGGTGTCGGAGCGGCTCTTCCCGGCAGGCCGCTCGCGCCGGTGCCGGGCGAGCGCTCGGGCCGCCCCGGCCGCGCCCAGGCCCGCCAACAGCACCGGCAGCACCCACAGGACGTTGAACTCCCAGTCGCCCGTGCCGCGCATGACGAACCCGACCGCCAGGCCGAGGAACAGCAGACCCGCGACCAGCGAGCCCCAGTCAGTCCTACGCTCCGCCACGCTTCACCTCCACGACCCCGACCAGTGAGTCGGTGCGCACGTTGATCCGCGGGACCCCGGCCCCGTCGCCGCCCCGCGCCTGCCCGTCCCGGGCCCCGGCGTCCGCCGCGGCCCCGTGGACCTCCTCGTGGTCCAGGGAGACCCCGAACATGTCGTCCCGCCCGTCCTCGGCGAAGTCCACACCCCCCAGACCGATCTTCGAGTGCACCGCGACCTCCGCGTCCTCGGGCAGGACCAGCTCCACGCGGCCCGCCCCCATCCACAGCGACACGTCGACGGCCTCGCCGGGCTCCAGGTCCTCCAACCCGGTCAGGTCCAGGGTGCCCGAGCCCACGGTGAGCCGGTGGTCGCCGGACTCGGCCGCGGCCACCGTGGTCGGCCGCCACGTCTCGTCGCCGATCCGCACCCGGGTCAGGTCGGTCACCGACGCCAGCACCAGCAGCAGAACGGCCGCCGCGCCCATCGGGAGCAGCCCCCGCGGATTGCCCGCCCAGGCGCCGACCAGCGCGTACACGCCGACCACCGCCAGGGCCCCGGCCAGGAAGAACACCCCGGTCTCCGGACCGAACAGCAGGTCGACCGTCCGCCCGCTCCACAGCGAGGACGACCAGCCGGACTCCAGCACCGACACCACGACCGCCCCGGCCACGACCGTCCACAGGGCCATGGAGGCCAGCGGCAGGCACCTGCCCCCGGGGTCGCGGCCCTCGTCATCCGCCCCCCGCGCGCCGGGCTCGCCCGACCCGCCGGAACGCCCCTCCTCCTCGTCCTCGTCCCCTCCGGCGTCCCGCGCCGCGCCGCGCTCCGACACCACCGCCAGGTCCACCGGACCGTGCGGCGCGGACGCCCACGGCTGGGCCGGGTTGTAGTAGGTCGCGGTCGGCTCCGGGGACGGCGTCGCGGGCGGCGGATCCGTGGCCCGCAGGTCCTCGCGCAGCTCGGTGAACGCCGTCCGAAGGTCCACGCCCCGGTTGCGCGCGGCCAGGAGCCCCAACACCAGGGGCACCGCCAGCACCAGCGTCGACCACCCCAACCCGCCGACCAGGCTGAACGTCGTCGCGACCGCCAGCCCCACCGCGAGCAGCTTGGGCACCGTCCTCGGCGGGATGCTGCGGTTGAGCATCTGCTCGAACGTCGCCGGAACACCCTGGGCGTCGCGCATGAGCATCCACGCGGCGATGTAGAGCAGCAGCCCCGTCGCCCCGGCGAACGAGGTCAGCACGAAGGCCGCACGCCACACCACCGGATCCACCCCGGTGTACCGGCCAAGGCCCGCGCACACACCGGCCAGGACCCGCTCCTCGTCCCCCTTGCGCAGCTCGCGCGGGGAGGCCCCGGCGCCCGCCTCCGCCGTACCGGCAGCGGACGCGGCCGGGGCGCCCTCCGGTACCGGGTCGTCAGTCATGGTCACTCACCGCGCTCTCCTCACCCACCCATGGTCACCCGTCGCCGCCCACCAGCACATCCGGGACGACCCTGAACCCACCCTGACGGGGGCCCGGCCAGGACCAGGGGCGCGCCCCCGATGCCCGGTCCGCACCGGAGGGGGCATCCTGGACAGCACAGGACCCACGAACGCGGCGGGCGCGCACATCCTCCCCGCCGCACGGACGAAAGCGGTGATCGGGCGGTGGCAGCAACGGCCGCGGACACCCCGCGGCTCACCCGCGCGGTCAGGGGCAGGCTCCTCGGCGGCGTCGCCGCCGGGCTCGCACGCCACCTGGGCCTGGACCCGGTGGTGGTCCGCCTCGCCTTCATGGCGCTGTCCGTGGGCGGCATCGGCATCGCCGTCTACGCCGCCCTGTACTTCTTCGTGCCCAACGACTCCTCGGAGGAGGAGGCCGCCGAGCCCGAGAGCCGACGCAAGGGCCGCGACCTCTCCCAGCTCATCGCCTACGTCGGACTCGCCGCCGGACTCGGCCTCCTGTTCCTGCTCTTCGGCGGCGTCTTCGACCCGCTGCTGTGGTTCGTGGTCTTCGGCACCCTCGGCGGCATCATCCTCTGGCAGCAGGCCAACCCGTCCCAGCGCGACCAGTGGATGACCAGCACCGTCAGCCGCTCCTCACCCAAGGGCATCATGCGCGCGGGCGCGGGCGTGCTGCTCGTCGTCGTCGGCGCCATCGGCTTCCTCGTCTTCCAGGAACAGCTCCAGAACGCCCGCGCCGGCCTGACCTTCGCCTTCACCGTGCTCGCGGGCATCGCGCTCATCGTGGCCCCCTGGATCATCGGGCTGATCCGCGAACGCGACCAGGAGCGCCGCGAGCGCATCCGCAACGCCGAGCGCGCCGAACTCGCCGCCCACATCCACGACTCCGTCCTGCACACCCTGACCCTCATCCAGCGCCGGGCCGAGGACCCCCGCGAGGTGCAGCGCCTCGCCCGCGTCCAGGAGCGCGCCCTGCGCAGCTGGCTCTACCAGCGGCCCGCCGACGCCGACACCACCGTCTCGCCCGCGCTCGAACGCGTCGCCGCCGAGGTCGAGGAGGAGCACGGGGTCCCCATCGAAGTGGTGTGCGTGGGCGACTGCCCCATGGACGACGCGCTGGCCGCCATGCTCCGCGCCGCCCGCGAGGCCATGGTCAACGCCTCCAAGTACGCCGGGACGGACAGCGTCTCGGTGTTCGGCGAGGTCGACCAGGAGGAGGTGCTGGTGTTCGTCCGCGACCGCGGCGCCGGATTCGACATGGACGCCGTCCCCGAGGACCGCATGGGCGTGCGCGGCTCCATCCTGGGCCGGATGGACCGCCACGGCGGCTCCGCGCGCATCCGCACCGGCCCCGGCGAGGGCACCGAGGTGCAGCTGCGCATGCCGCGCGTCCCCGACCTGGCGTAGCCCCCGGACCGGGAGCCCCGCGCGGGCGGTCCCGGTCGCCGGTCCCGCCGCCGGAGCGACCGCCGAGACGACCGTCGCCGGGACCGGAGGGCGGCCGGAAGCGGACAGCCCCCGACGCCGCTGTCCCCGTCCGCCCCGACGTGGGTAGAGTCCACGGTGTGGCAGACGAGAACACGACCTTCAGTAGCGGTGACGCGGTCCCCCGCGTCGTGATCGTGGACGACCACCGGCTGTTCCGCAGCGGTGTGCGCGGTGAGCTGGGCGACGCCGTGAACGTGGTCGGCGAGGCCGGCGACGTCGACGGCGCCGTCCACGTCATCGGGGAGAAGCAGCCCGACCTCGTCCTGCTGGACGTCCACCTGCCCGGGGGCGGCGGCGTGGAGGTGCTGCGCCGCGTCCTGGCCCAGCACCCCCAGATCCGCTTCCTGGCGCTGTCGGTCTCCGACGCGGCCGAGGACGTCATCGGCGTGGTGCGCGGCGGCGCCCGCGGCTACGTCACCAAGACCATCTCCGGCAGGGAGCTGGCCGACGCCATCGTGCGCGTGGCCGACGGCGACGCGGTCTTCTCCCCGCGCCTGGCCGGGTTCGTGCTGGACGCCTTCTCCGCGACCGACGCCCCGCCGGTGGACCCCGAGCTGGACCGGCTCACCCAGCGCGAGCGCGAGGTCCTGCGCCACATCGCGCGCGGCTACGCCTACAAGGAGGTGGCCAAGGAGCTGTTCATCTCCGTCAAGACCGTGGAGACGCACGTGTCGTCGGTACTGCGCAAGCTCCAGCTGTCCAACCGCCACGAGCTGAGCCGCTGGGCCACCGCCCGCAGGCTGGTCTGAGCCCGCCGCGGGCCGCCGCGGCCCCCGCGCGGCCCGCCCGGGACGGGCCACCGGGGGACCGGCGGACGCGGACCGCGGGGCACGGCGAAGCAGGGGGCCCGGGGACCCCCCTTATCCATGGGACCACCCTCCGGGGGCGCGCCGCCACCCCCTCCCGCGACCTGTGGACAACCCCGGCCGCTCAGCGCAGCGAGTCGAGCATCCGACCCAGGAACTCGGCCTCGGCCACGCCCGTGACCACCCGCGCGGGGCGGCGCTCGTCGTCCCGCGGGCGCGGGCGCAGGTCCGCCACGGTCATCCCCCGCGTCAGCGTCCCGGTCAGCTCCACCTGGACCGGGGCCTCGAAGGACTCCGTCACCAGGTGCGGGTCCACCAGCACCGCCGCGGCCAGCGGGTCGTGCATCGCGCACTGGCGGACCCCGAAGATCCCCGAGTAGAAGTCGGCGTAGAAGTCCAGGAACGCCGACGTGCGCGCGGCACGCTCGCCCGCGACCGTCGCCAGCTCCTCCAGCCACTCGGTGGTGGCCACCGTCTTCATGGTGATGTCCAGCGCCACCAGGTCCAGGTCGAACCCGGCCGCGAACACCGCCTCCGCCGCCTCGGGGTCGTTGCTGATGTTGGCCTCGGCGTGCGAGGACACGTTGCCCGCCACGCGCACCGCACCGCCCATCACCACCAGGCGCCGCACCAGCCTCGGCAGTTCCGGCTCCAGGGCCAGCGCGATCGCCAGGTTCGTCAGCGGCCCCACGGCCAGCACGTCGATCTCGCCCGGGTTCTCGCGGGCCAGGCGCACCAGCAACCCGGCCGCCGTCTCCGACACGGGCCGACCCGCGGGCTCGGGCAGCTCCACGTCCCCCAGACCGTTGCCCCCGTGCACGTGCGCGGCCAGCTTCGGCGGCTGCACCAGCGGACGCGCGGCGCCCACCGCCACCGGGACGTCCGGGCGGCCGTACAGCTCCAGCAGCCGCAGCGCGTTGTCGGCCGTGACGTCCACGCTGTTGTTGCCGAAGACCGCCCCGACACCGACGATCTCCACCTCGGGCCGAGCGGCCAGGTAGGCGAGCGCGACGGCGTCGTCGATCCCCGGGTCGCAGTCGACGAACACACGCATGCTCAAGGAAACTCCCTCTCAGAACACGAGGACCCCCGACCGGAGGCCCCTACCGAAACAGGGTAAGACGCCGGTCAGGGAGCTTTTGCCCGACAAAACGGGCCTGCGGGGGGCCGTCCCCGCGGACGGGGGCGGCAGCGTCACCGGGCGGCCGTAACCTGGATGCCGTGTCCTCCCAAGAACAGCTTCTCGAAGGTCTGAACGGTCCCCAGCGCGACGCCGTCACCCACAGCGGCTCCCCGCTCCTGATCGTGGCGGGTGCCGGGTCCGGCAAGACCCGTGTCCTCACCCACCGCATCGCCCACCTCATGGCCGCACGCGGTGTCCACCCGGGTGAGATCCTCGCCATCACCTTCACCAACAAGGCCGCCGCCGAGATGCGCGAGCGCATCCAGGCGCTGCTGGGCGTGCGCGCCGCCAACAGCATGTGGACCATGACCTTCCACTCCGCGTGCGTGCGCATCCTGCGCAGGGAGGCCGCCCGGCTCGGCTACCCGAGCAGCTTCACCATCTACGACTCCGCCGACTCCGCGCGCCTGATGCAGCTGGTGTGCAAGGAGATGGACCTGGACCCCAAGCGGTTCCCGCCCAAGTCCTTCTCCGCCCAGGTCTCCAACCTCAAGAACGAGCTGGTCGACTACGACACGTTCGCCGGACAGGCCCAGACCGAGCAGGAGAAGAAGCTCGCCGAGGCCTACCAGCTCTACCAGCGCCGCCTGCACGAGGCGGGCGCGATGGACTTCGACGACCTGATCATGGTCACCGTCAACCTGTTCCAGATGTTCCCGGACGTCGCCGAGTACTACCGGCGCCGTTTCCGGCACGTCATGGTCGACGAGTACCAGGACACCAACCACGCCCAGTACGTGTTCATCCGCGAACTGGTCGGCGTGGCCGAGGGCTCCGACACCAGCGTGGTGCCGCCCGCGGAGCTGTGCGTGGTCGGCGACGCCGACCAGTCCATCTACGCGTTCCGCGGCGCGACCATCCGCAACATCCTGGAGTTCGAGCGCGACTTCCCCGACGCGCGCACCATCCTCCTGGAGCAGAACTACCGCTCCACCCAGACCATCCTGTCCGCGGCCAACGCGGTCATCGACCGCAACGAGGGCCGCCCGGCCAAGAACCTGTGGTCGGAGCAGGGCGACGGACCGGCCATCGTCGGCTACGTCGCCGACAACGAGCACGACGAGGCCGCCTTCGTGGTCGGCGAGATCGACAAGCTCACCGACGACGGAACCCTCACCCCGAGCCAGGTGGCGGTGTTCTACCGGACCAACGCCCAGTCCCGCGTGTTCGAGGACGTGTTCATCCGCACCGGGCTGCCCTACAAGATCGTCGGCGGCGTGCGCTTCTACGAGCGCAAGGAGATCCGCGACGTCCTCGCCTACCTGCGGGTCCTGGCCAACCCCGAGGACACCGTCAGCCTGCGGCGCATCCTCAACGTGCCCAAGCGGGGGATCGGCGCACGCGCGGAGGAGTCGATCGAGCTGTTCGCCGCCCGCGAGCGCATCTCCTTCTCCCGGGCGCTGCGCCGGGTGGACGAGATCCCCGGGATGGCCGCCCGCTCGGTCAAGGCGGTGCTCAACTTCACCGCCCTGCTGGAGGAGCTGGAGCAGACCGTGCCCGAGGGCACGCCCGCGGAGATCGTCGAGGCGGTGCTGAGCAAGACCGGGTACCTGTCCGAACTGGCCGAGTCCAAGGACCTCCAGGACGAGAGCAGGGTGGAGAACCTGGAGGAGTTCGTCGACGTCGCCCGCGAGTTCGAGCACACCTTCGCCGCCCTCCTGGAGGAGGAGCCCACCGAGGACGGGGAGGAGGCCGCCGGGGCCGTCGATCCGGGGGCGCCGACCCTGGTCGACTTCCTGGAGCGGATCTCCCTGGTCGCCGACACCGACCAGATCCCCGACGAGGACGACGAGGGCGGCGTGGTCACGCTGATGACCCTGCACGCGGCCAAGGGGCTGGAGTTCCCCGCGGTCTTCCTCACCGGCATGGAGGACGGGGTGTTCCCGCACACCCGCACGCTCGGCGACAAGACGCAGCTGGAGGAGGAGCGCCGCCTGGCCTACGTGGGCCTGACCCGCGCGCAGCGCCTGCTGTACGTCAGCCGCGCCGCCGTGCGCAGCGCCTGGGGGACCCCCTCCTACAACCCCGCCTCCCGCTTCCTGGACGAGATCCCCTCGTCCCTGGTCGACTGGCGCCGCGCCGAGTCCACCCTGGCCGCCCCGCCCAGCCGCAGCATCGGCGGACGGGGTTCGGGGGGCTTCGGCGGCGGGGGCGGTTTCAGCGGCACCTTCGGCGGCGGCTCCCGGTCGCGCGGGGGAGCGAAGGCCGCCAAGGAGGCGCCCGCGCTCAGTGTGGGGGACCTGGTCAACCACGACTCCTTCGGTATGGGCCGGGTGCAGCTGGTGGAGGGAACCGGGGACAGGACCAAGGCCCGCATCGACTTCGGCGCGGACATCGGCGAGAAGGACTTCCTGGTCAAGTACGCGCCGATCGAGAAGCTCTGAGGCCGGGATCCGGCGAACGTGTCCCGAGCACTCCGGACCGGGGGTAGAGTTGGGGAAGACCGAGCGAGACGGACGCGGTTCCCGCGGCCGGGCCGGTCGACCCCTTCCTCCGAATCACCGTTCCGAGCACTGCTTCGGTCCGGGTAGGCTCGGAGGGCGCTTCCAAGGAAACACGGAAGCGGAACAGGAAACGGGCTTTACCCCGATCAGAAACACCCCAAACCGCCGATTTGGCGGGGCGCGGAACACCTGATAAAGTAAAGACACAACAAAGCGGAAACGCACAACGCCTTCGGCGGAAAAGCTCACAGCAGCTTGTAAGCGAAGAGCGGTTGTTTCTTGAGAACTCAACAGCGCGTGTTTGATTTTCTTTAAGCCATGTTTGTTTTGGCCCCGTCACACAGAACCACTCGGTTCGTGTGCGGAGGTTCCTTTGATTAGCCGGGGTAACCCGGTTGGTCAGGATTACTTCTAGGTTTACCCGCCCAAGCGGCTCCTTCGGGGGACGCGGGTCGGGTTGAGTGACCTTTATGGAGAGTTTGATCCTGGCTCAGGACGAACGCTGGCGGCGTGCTTAACACATGCAAGTCGAGCGGTAAGGCCCTTCGGGGTACACGAGCGGCGAACGGGTGAGTAACACGTGAGCAACCTGCCCCTGACTCTGGGATAAGCGGTGGAAACGCCGTCTAATACCGGATACGACCCGCCACCTCATGGTGGAGGGTGGAAAGTTTTTCGGTCAGGGATGGGCTCGCGGCCTATCAGCTTGTTGGTGGGGTAACGGCCTACCAAGGCGATTACGGGTAGCCGGCCTGAGAGGGCGACCGGCCACACTGGGACTGAGACACGGCCCAGACTCCTGCGGGAGGCAGCAGTGGGGAATATTGCGCAATGGGCGAAAGCCTGACGCAGCGACGCCGCGTGGGGGATGACGGCCTTCGGGTTGTAAACCTCTTTTACCACCAACGCAGGCTTCCAGTTCTCTGGAGGTTGACGGTAGGTGGGGAATAAGGACCGGCTAACTACGTGCCAGCAGCCGCGGTAATACGTAGGGTCCGAGCGTTGTCCGGAATTATTGGGCGTAAAGAGCTCGTAGGCGGCGTGTCGCGTCTGCTGTGAAAGACCGGGGCTTAACTCCGGTTCTGCAGTGGATACGGGCATGCTAGAGGTAGGTAGGGGAGACTGGAATTCCTGGTGTAGCGGTGAAATGCGCAGATATCAGGAGGAACACCGGTGGCGAAGGCGGGTCTCTGGGCCTTACCTGACGCTGAGGAGCGAAAGCATGGGGAGCGAACAGGATTAGATACCCTGGTAGTCCATGCCGTAAACGTTGGGCGCTAGGTGTGGGGACTTTCCACGGTTTCCGCGCCGTAGCTAACGCATTAAGCGCCCCGCCTGGGGAGTACGGCCGCAAGGCTAAAACTCAAAGGAATTGACGGGGGCCCGCACAAGCGGCGGAGCATGTTGCTTAATTCGACGCAACGCGAAGAACCTTACCAAGGTTTGACATCACCCGTGGACTCGCAGAGATGTGAGGTCATTTAGTTGGCGGGTGACAGGTGGTGCATGGCTGTCGTCAGCTCGTGTCGTGAGATGTTGGGTTAAGTCCCGCAACGAGCGCAACCCTTGTTCCATGTTGCCAGCACGTAATGGTGGGGACTCATGGGAGACTGCCGGGGTCAACTCGGAGGAAGGTGGGGATGACGTCAAGTCATCATGCCCCTTATGTCTTGGGCTGCAAACATGCTACAATGGCCGGTACAATGGGCGTGCGATACCGTAAGGTGGAGCGAATCCCTAAAAGCCGGTCTCAGTTCGGATTGGGGTCTGCAACTCGACCCCATGAAGGTGGAGTCGCTAGTAATCGCGGATCAGCAACGCCGCGGTGAATACGTTCCCGGGCCTTGTACACACCGCCCGTCACGTCATGAAAGTCGGCAACACCCGAAACTTGCGGCCTAACCCCTTGTGGGAGGGAGTGAGTGAAGGTGGGGCTGGCGATTGGGACGAAGTCGTAACAAGGTAGCCGTACCGGAAGGTGCGGCTGGATCACCTCCTTTCTAAGGAGTCTTTACAGGTCGGCATTACTTCTACAGCCGGCCGGGCTCGAAAGTGGACCTGGTGCTGCGTGCAGTATCCAGGATGGCTCAAAGACAAATCGGACTTGACCTCGGGCGACTAGAAGCGTCCGGGGGCGCGCTGTTGGGTGTCTGAGGAAGCAACCTCCGGCTGGGGCCTTTTCGGTTCTGGTCGGGTGTTGGTTCCCGCGGACCGCCTCTGAGAACTCTCAGTTGTCGTCAGGACGAGGATCCTGGTGGTGTGAGTGGTGTCGGGGTGTGCGGTTGGTGTTTTGATTTGTGAATAGTGTGCGCGAGCATCTTATTATCTGTAGTGGCCAAGTGATAGTGGCACACGGTGGATGCCTTGGCACCAGGCGCCGATGAAGGACGTGGGAGGCCGCGATAGGCCACGGGGAGCTGTCAACCGAGCTGTGATCCGTGGGTGTCCGAATGGGGAAACCTAGCCCGAGTTGTGTCGGGTTGCCGCCACCTGAATGTATAGGGTGGTTGGTGGTGACGCGGGGAAGTGAAACATCTCAGTACCCGCAGGAAGAGTAAACAACAGTGATTCTCCTAGTAGTGGTGAGCGAACGGGGAAGAGGCTAAACCGCAGGCGTGTGATAGACGGCAGTCGTTGCGTGTGCGGGGTTGTGGGATGCGTCTGTCTGGGTCTGCCGACTCAGAGCGCTGAGTGGTTCTTGTAGCTGAAACCGTTGGGAAGCGGTACCGGAGTGGGTGAGAGTCCCGTAGGTGTAGGAAGAACCTAGGTGTTGGACGTATTCCCGAGTAGCGCGGAGCCCGTGAAAGTCCGTGTGAATCTGGCAGGACCACCTGCTAAGCCAAAATACGTCCTGGTGACCGATAGTGCACTAGTACCGTGAGGGAAAGGTGAAAAGTGCCCCGGTGAGGGGTCGTGAAATAGTACCTGAAACCGTGTGCTGTCAAGCCGTCAGAGCTGAAGCTTGTCTTTGGTGATGGCGTGCCTTTTGAAGAATGAGCCTGCGAGTCATGGTGTGTGGCGAGGTTAACCCGGGTGGGGTAGCCGTAGGGAAACCGAGTCTGAATAGGGCGTTGGAGTCGCATGCTGTGGACCCGAAGCGGAGTGATCTACCCATGTCCAGGGTGAAGCGGGGGTAAGACCTCGTGGAGGCCCGAACCCACCAGGGTTGAAAACCTGGGGGATGAGGTGTGGGTAGGGGTGAAAGGCCAATCAAACTCCGTGATAGCTGGTTCTCCCCGAAATGCATTTAGGTGCAGCGTCGCGTGTTTCTTGCTGGAGGTAGAGCTACTGTTTGGCTGATGGGCCCGACAAGGTTACTGACGTCAGACAAACTCCGAATGCCGGTCAAGTGAAGCGCGGCAGTGAGACTGCGGGGGATAAGCTTCGTAGTCGAGAGGGAAACAGCCCAGATCATCAGCTAAGGCCCCTAAGCGTGTGCTAAGTGGGAAAGGTTGTGGAGTTGCTGAGACAACCAGGAGGTTGGCTTAGAAGCAGCCATCCTTTAAAGAGTGCGTAATAGCTCACTGGTCAAGTGGTTCTGCGCCGATAATGTAGCGGGGCTAAAGCACACCGCCGAAGCTGTGAAGCTCAGGACTAGATTCCTGGGTTGGTAGGGGAGCGTCGTGCGTCCGGTGAAGCTGCCGAGTGATCGTGTGGTGGAGGGCGTGCGAGTGAGAATGCAGGCATGAGTAGCGATAGCAACGTGAGAAACGTTGCCGCCGATTGACTAAGGGTTCCTGGGGCAGGTTAATCCGCCCAGGGTGAGTCTGGACCTAAGGCGAGGCCGACAGGCGTAGTCGATGGATAACGGGTTGATATTCCCGTACCCGTGCACGAGCGTCCAGTACTGAATCAGGTGATGCTAACCACGCTGGTGGTCTTGGGTCCCTTCGGGGAGCTTTGACTTACTGGTCTGGGAACCGAGCTTGTAGTAGGTAAGTGATGGGGTGACGCAGGAGGGTAGCTCTACCCGGCGGTGGTTGTCCGGGGGTAAGCGTGTAGGCCGGTGTGTTGGCAAATCCGCACACCATGAAGGTTGAGACGTGATGCCGAGCCGTTTTTGGTGAAGTGAGTGATCCCATGCTGTCGAGAAAAGCCTCTAGCGAGTTCGTGTGTGGCCAGTACCCTAAACCGACGCAGGTGGTCAGGTAGAGAATACCGAGGCGTTCGGGTGAACCATGGTTAAGGAACTCGGCAAATTGTCCCCGTAACTTTGGGAGAAGGGGAGCCCTGTCTGGTGACGGATCTTGCATCCTGAGCTGGGTGGGGTCGCAGATAGCGGGGGGAAGCGACTGTTTATTAAAAACACAGGTCCGTGCGAAGTCGTAAGACGCTGTATACGGACTGACGCCTGCCCGGTGCTGGAACGTTAAGAGGACTGGTTAGTGGGGGTTCGCCCTTGCGAAGCTGGGAATCTAAGCGCCAGTAAACGGCGGTGGTAACTATAACCATCCTAAGGTAGCGAAATTCCTTGTCGGGTAAGTTCCGACCTGCACGAATGGCGTAACGACTTCCCCACTGTCTCAACCATGGGCCCGGTGAAATTGCACTACGAGTAAAGATGCTCGTTTCGCGCAGCAGGACGGAAAGACCCCGGGACCTTCACTATAGCTTGACATTGGTGTTTGGGATGGTTTGTGTAGGATAGGTGGGAGCCGGTGAAGCTGTCACGCTAGTGGCGGTGGAGGCGTTGGTGAAATACCACTCTGACTGTTTCGGGCATCTAACTTTGGACCGTGATCCGGTTCGGGGACAGTGTCTGGTGGGTAGTTTAACTGGGGCGGTTGCCTCCCAAAGAGTAACGGAGGCGCCCAAAGGTTCCCTCAGCCTGGTTGGTAATCAGGTGTTGAGTGTAAGTGCACAAGGGAGCTTGACTGTGAGACGGACGTGTCGAGCAGGAGCGAAAGCTGGGACTAGTGATCCGGCACCGGCGTGTGGAAGCGGTGTCGCTCAACGGCTAAAAGGTACCCCGGGGATAACAGGCTGATCTTCCCCAAGAGTCCATATCGACGGGATGGTTTGGCACCTCGATGTCGGCTCGTCGCATCCTGGGGCTGGAGTTGGTCCCAAGGGTTGGGCTGTTCGCCCATTAAAGCGGCACGCGAGCTGGGTTTAGAACGTCGTGAGACAGTTCGGTCCCTATCCGCTGTGCGCGTTGGAGACTTGAGAAGGGCTGTCCCTAGTACGAGAGGACCGGGACGGACGAACCTCTGGTGTGCCAGTTGTCCTGCCAAGGGCATGGCTGGTTGGCTACGTTCGGGAGGGATAACCGCTGAAAGCATCTAAGCGGGAAGCTTGCTTTGAGATGAGGTCTCCTGCCTCCTTGAGGGGGTAAGGCTCCCTATAGACGATGGGGTTGATAGGCCGGGTGTGGAAGCCTTGTGAGGGGTGGAGCTGACCGGTACTAATAGGCCGAGGGCTTGTCCGCTGCAGATAATTGGATGTTCGCGCACACTTTTCACGGAGCTTGCTGCTCGCTGTGATTCCCTGCCCCTTTGTGGGGGTGGGTGGAGTCGGGTGGGTGGTGTGTGGTTTCCGTGGTGGTTATTGCTGGAGGGTCACACCCGGTCTCTTTCCGAACCCGGTCGTTAAGTCTCTTTGCGCTGATGGTACTGCCCTGTGGTGGGGTGGGAGAGTAGGTCGCTGCCACGGTTTTTTGTGAGAGGGGGGTCGCCTGTTGGGGCGGCCCCTCTTTTTTTGTGTGGGGGTGGGGTTGCCGGGGAGGCTTCCCCACCCCCTTTTTTTTGTGGGGTTATATGTGCACTTGTGAAATCAGCCGGTGCCTAGAACCCGTAGTTGTACATCGAGCCGCCCGGGTAGACGGTTCCGACACCGTTGCGGTAGGCGTAGCCGCCGTAGGCGCCGCCCTCCACGAAGGTCCAGCCGCCCAGGGTCCTGCCGTGCAGGGCGACGTACCAGCCAGCGGCGTTGGGGTCGCTGTACCCCCGCAGCGAGAAGTGGATGTGCGCACCGGTCGACGAGCCGCCGGCGCAGAGGCTGTTGCCCTGGGTGCCCAGGTAGTGGCCGACCCCGACGTTGTTGCCGGGCAGCCACTGGTAGTTCTCCAGGTGGTAGTAGTCCGTGGAGTACCCGTTGTCGTGGATCACCCGCGTCCAGCCGGTACACAGGCTGTAGGCGTAGCCGCCGCGGGCCGCGCGGGCCTGGCCGCTGCCGCCCGCGAAGTCCACCGAGCTGTAGGGATGGCCCCCGCTGTTGCCGTGCGGTCCTCCCGTCATGATCATCGACGAGCCGATGGCGAAGGGCAGCCCCACACCGGTGTAGCTGCTCGTGGAGACCCCGGAGGGGTCCGTCGAGGCGGCGACGGTCTCCCGTTCCTCCTCCTCCAGCAGCGCGGAGTCGGCCAGGATCGACGAGAACTCCTCGGTTCCCTCCAGCCCCACCGTCCATGCGGAGCCCTCGTAGTCGGCGGCGAACAGCCAGGCGTAGGGGCTCTCGTCGACGTTCATGGGCGCGGTCACGATGGCGACGCCGAACGCCGAGCCGTCGGCGGCCTCGCGGACGTCGACCCGCACGTCGCGCTCCTGGCGGGAGAGCGCGCCGAGGGTCGAATTCCGTTCCCGCAGGACGTCGGCGACCACCGATTCGGCCAGGACGTCCTCGGCGGACGCGGCGGCCGACCCGCCCGGGAGGGCTTCGGCGGTGCCGCTGTCGACGGTGATCTCGACGTTGTCGGCGGAGGCGAGCGGGGTTCCCGCCGGGGCCGGTCGGGCATGGGCGGTGGGGGCGGTGACGACCAGGACGGCCGAGGCCGCGACGGCCACGGCGGCGACACCCAGGGGGCGGGTTCTGGAGACCAGGGCACGGAGGCCGGGGGTGGAAGGGGGTGGCAACTCTTCTCCTTGTGGGGGCGGAGCCAGCGGGACCGTGCGCGCAGGGGTGTGAGCGCACAGTTACCGAAGAGTAATGACGAGTCCGTGCCCCGACAAGGGGTGTAAGGGCGGCGTTTCACGCGGTGCCGCGCACAGGCGCCACCCGCAGAGGAAGGCCCCGCTCCCGTACTCGGGAACGGGGCCGGTGGCCTCCTCACCTGGTCAGCGGATACCCGCGACCCTGCCCTCCAGGCCCAGGAGGAACTCCTTGCGCTCCAGTCCACCCGCGTACCCGGTCAGCGAACCGTTCGCACCGATCACCCGGTGGCACGGCACGATGATGCTGATCGGGTTGCGTCCGTTGGCCATGCCCACCGCCCGGGAGGCGGTCGGCCTCCCCAGTTCCTCCGCCAGCTGGCCGTAGCTCGCGGTCTCGCCGAACGGGATGGTCGTCAGCGCCGCCCACACCCTCAACTGCCAGTCGGTCCCCACGGGGGCCAGCGGCAGGGTGAACTCGCGCAGCTCGCCCGCGAAGTACGCCCTCAACTGCTCCTCGGCGTCGGCGAACGGCTTGTGGTCGGCCACCCAGTCCTGGGGGACCGCCCGCGTCAGCCCGTCCTTGGCGGGGGTGAGCACGCCGCCCAGGGCCGCACCGTCACCGAACAGGGTCAGGTCGCCCACCGGCGACTCCATCGTCGTGTACCGCGTCGGTCCGGGCAGGGGAGCGCGGAACTCCACCGTCGCCACCCTCGGGGGCGCCTTCGGCTCCACGTCGAACGCCAGCATGCCCTGTTCCTCCTGCCCGGGTCCCCCGACCGCCTGCGCCTGCCGCGTGCTCATGCCGATTCCTTCCGTTCCTGACGTTCCCTCGAACCATCCCGCACGCCGTCCCGCACGACCACGTCTGCCCGAACGGCCGTGCCCTCCCGCTCACGGCCCTCCCGCTCACGGTCGGCCAACGACGCCCACAGCGCGTGGTTGGCGTAGGACCGCCACGGGCTCCACTCCCGTGCCCCGCGCGCGGCGGCCGCGGGGGTCGCCCGCCTGCCCCCCGCCTCCAGCGCCATCCGGACGCCCAGGTCGCCGTGCAGAAACACGTCCGGGTCTCCCAGACCCCGCATGCGCACGTAACCGGCGGTCCACGGACCGATGCCGCGCAGCTCCACCAGACGCCGTTCGGCCTCGTCCCGGTCGCATCCCGGCCCCAGGTCGATCCGCCCCGAGGCGATCGCCTCGCACAGCCCGGCCAGGGCGCGTCCCCGCGCGACCGGGATGGAGAAACCGGCCGGGTCGGCGGCGGCGAGCGCGTCAGGGGAGGGGAACACGTGGGTGAGCCCTCCGCCCGGCGCCTCCAGGCCCGGAGCGAGCGGTTCGCCGAACCGCTCGACCAGCCGCCCCGCCAGCGTGCGGGCCGCACGCACCGACACCTGCTGACCGAGGACCGCCCGGACCGCCAGCTCGGCCGGGTCCACGTGCCCCGGCGATCGCAGTCCCGGGTGGGCGGCCACGATCGGCCCCAGGAGGGGGTCGCCGCCCAGGGCCTCGGCCACCGCGCCCGGGTCGGCGTCCAGGTCGAGCAGCCTGCGGCACCTGCGCACCGCGCTGGTCAGGTCGCGCGCCTCCGACAACCGCAGGCGGCACAGCACGTGCCCCCCACCGCCCACGGGGGCCCCGCGACCCGCGGACACTCCGCCGTCCACCGCGTCCGCCGAACGAACGCCGCCCGTGGCGCCGGCGCGGCCGGTCCTGCCCGCCCTGCCGGTCCCGGACCCCTCGGACAGCTCCACCACGGCGGGGCCGTGCGCCAGCATCAGCGTCCTGCGGTAGACCCCGTCCCGGTACTCCTCCACGCCCGGGACCGCACGGTCTCCGAGGAACCTCAGCATCCGGGACAGGTCGATCGGCTCCCGGTAGGGCAGCCGCAGCGTGACCGTCCCCGGCTCGGTGGCCGGAGGGCGGGCGTCCCCCGGACGCGACCCCCCGGAAGCCGACGCACGCCGACCGCCCATGGTCCGCATCTCGGTGGGGGAGCGGTCGAACACCGCGCGCATCGTCTCGTTGAACTGGCGCACGCTCGCGAACCCCGCGGCGAAGGCGACGTCCGCCATCGGCATGTCGGTGGTCTCCACCAGCACCCGCGCCGTCTGCGCGCGCTCGGTCCGGGCCAGGGCCAGCGGCCCCGCGCCCACCTCGGCCGACAGCAACCGGTTGAGCTGGCGTTCGCTGTAGCCGACCGCCGATGCCAGGGCGCTGACGCCGCCCCGGTCCACGGCGCCGTCCTGGATGAGGCGCATCGCGCGGCCCACCACGTCGGCCCTCAGGTTCCACTCCGGCGAACCGGGCGTGAGGTCGGGACGGCACCGCTTGCAGGCGCGGAACCCCGACTCCTGGGCGGCCGCGGCGGTCGGGTAGAAGCGGACGTTGGCCCGTTTCGGGGTGACGGCCGGACAGCTCGGACGGCAGTAGATACCCGTGGTGCGCACGGCTGTGTAGAAGACGCCGTCGAAGCGGGCGTCCCTGCTGTGTACGGCGCGGTAGCGCTGGTCGTCGTCCATCACGCCATCCATGTTCGCCGACGCGGCGGACCGAAGCTGGCGGTTTTCGGACATCGACGCGGAGGGCCTCCCGGCTCCGGCGCCCACCGGTGCCGAGGGGCCCGCCGTCTCCGGGCCGGTCGGCCCCGAGGAGCTCACCGGACCGGAGGGCCGCCTTCTACGAGGGGCTCAGAGGGGGCCGCCGCGGTCGTCGGGCGTCCCGGGCGCGGGAGGGCTTGCGGGGGCGTCCGCGCCGTCGCGCACGGGGCCTTCCGCGCCGCTGGCCGGGTCGTTCGCGCCGCTGCGGATCCCGGTGGCCCCCGCGCCCCCGTCCCCGGTCACGTCCTCGGCGGTCTCACCGTGGTCGAGGAGGTACTGCACGTACACCGGACGCAGCGCCTCCTGGACGTCCGGGTCGGCCTCGGCGGACAGCGCCTCGTACACGAAACCGGAGAGCTGGGCGACGCTCGCCTCACTGGCCTCCTCGTTGCCCGCCGCCGCCTCGGCGGCCGGGATCAGCCTGAGGAGCCGCCAGAAGAAGCGCAGGTCCCACCGCTGCCGTGCCAGTTCGACGGCGCGGTCCCGCAGGTCCTCTGTGCTGGTCTGGTCGAATTCGGTGACATCGTCTCCCATGTTCGGACGATACCCGTCCCCGCGCCCGTCACCCGACAGTGACCTGCGTTACGCTTCATGCGAGTTCATCGTCTCGTCCCCGCGCACCCGGGGGCCTCCCACAAGGAGGGCCGGGCGGCCGGGGGAACACTCGTGAGGGGTTTGCCATGGCCGAGGGCGCACCACGGATCGTCGTAGCCAAACCGGGGCTGGACGGACACGACCGCGGTGTCAAGATCGTGGCCCGCGTGCTGCGTGACGCCGGTGTCGAGGTCATCTACACGGGTCTGCGCCAGACACCCGAGATGATCGTGGCCGCCGCGCTCCAGGAGGACGCCGACGCCATCGGCCTGTCCGTGCTCTCCGGCGCCCACATGACCATGTTCTCCCGGGTCCTGGAACTGCTCAGGGAGAACGGCGCGGAGGACATCCGGGTGTTCGGCGGCGGGATCATCCCCGACGCCGACATCGCCGAACTCGAACGCCTGGGCGTCGCCAAGATCTTCACTCCGGGCGCTCCGACCTCGGAGATCGCCGACTGGGTGCGGGAGAACGTCCGTCCGGCGCACGCGGCCTGAGCCCCTCCCGCGCCACCGGAGTTCCCTTCGCCCCGGTCTTCGTCGGGTGATGTTGGTCGCACCCGCGCAGTGGGCCGTATCCGGGCGAAAGGCGCCCCCGCGGTGTTATGTCGTGTCCCTGGTCACATATTTTCCCACGCGGGTGCTTCCGCGACGCCGCCTGAGCGGCTTTTGGGACGGGCTGGGGCCGGTCAACCCCGCCCCCGGTGTCTGGCGGCCGGATTTCAGGCGACTAAGCTTTGCGCATGTCGCGGGTGGCAACGCCGCGGCGATCTCGATCTTCTGTAAGCGGCGCAGACCGCGGGGTTGTGCCTCGTGCGCCCCGTGTGACACGTGTCAGTGGGTCACAGCCGATCCGGACGAGGCCACCCCGGTAGACATCCTGAGCCAGCGAGTTACAAGGACGGACCCTCGTGGACCTGTTCGAATACCAGGCGAAGCAACTCTTCGCAGAGTACGGGGTTCCCGTACCCCAGGGGAAGGTGGCGAGCACGGCCGCTGAGGCGCGTGCCATCGCTGATGAGTTCGCCGCCGCCGGCAAGCCCCGCGTCGTCGTCAAGGCGCAGGTCAAGACCGGTGGTCGCGGCAAGGCCGGCGGCGTCAAGGTCGCCGAGGGCCCCGAGGACGCCCAGGCCAAGGCCGAGCAGATCCTCGGCATGGACATCAAGGGCCACACGGTCCACCGTGTCCTGGTCGAGGAGGCCTCCGACATCGCGGAGGAGTACTACTTCTCCTTCCTGCTGGACCGCGCGAACCGCACCTTCCTGTCCATCTGCTCCGCCGAGGGCGGCATGGACATCGAGGAGGTCGCCGAGACCAACCCCGACGCCGTCGCCAAGTTCCCGGTCGACGCCCTGACCGGCGCTCCCGCCAGCATCGCGGCGGAGATCGTCAAGGCGGGCAAGCTGCCCGAGGCCGCCGCCGAGGGCGCGACCGAGGTCATCACCAAGCTGTGGGACGCCTTCGTCGGCAAGGACGCCACCCTCGTCGAGGTGAACCCGCTCATCCTGACCAAGGACGGCCGGGTCGTCGCCCTGGACGGCAAGGTCACCCTGGACGAGAACGCCGAGTTCCGCCAGGACCTGGAGAGCCTCACCTTCGCCGAGGAGGGTGACCCCCTGGAGGTCGCCGCCAAGGCCAAGGGCCTCAACTACGTCAAGCTCGACGGCGAGGTCGGCATCATCGGCAACGGCGCGGGTCTGGTCATGTCCACCCTGGACGTGGTCGCCTACGCCGGCGAGGCGCACGGCGGCGTCAAGCCCGCCAACTTCCTGGACATCGGCGGCGGCGCCTCGGCCGAGGTCATGGCCAACGGCCTGGACATCATCCTGGGCGACCCCTCGGTCAAGAGCGTGTTCGTCAACGTCTTCGGCGGCATCACCGCCTGCGACGCGGTGGCCAACGGCATCGTCCAGGCCCTGGAGCTGCTCGAGAGCCGCGGCGACGACGTCAGCAAGCCGCTGGTCGTGCGACTGGACGGCAACAACGCCGAGCTGGGCCGCGAGATCCTGACCAAGCGGGCCCACCCGGCCGTGCGACAGGTCGACACGATGGACGGCGCCGCCGCTCAGGCCGCCGAGCTCGCGGCGAAGTAGGGGAAACAAACACCATGGCTATCTTCCTCAACAAGGACAGCAAGGTACTCGTCCAGGGCATGACGGGCTCTGAGGGCACCAAGCACACCCGGCGCATGCTCGCCTCGGGCACCACCATCGTGGGCGGGGTCAACCCCCGCAAGGCCGGCCAGAAGGTCGACTTCGACGGCACCGAGGTGCCCGTCTTCGGCTCGGTGGCCGAGGGCATGGCCGCCACCGGCGCCGACGTCACCGTCATCTTCGTGCCGCCCAAGTTCTCGCGCGAGGCGGTCTTCGAGGCCATCGACGCCGAGATCGGGCTGGCCGTGGTCATCACCGAGGGCATCCCGGTGCACGACACCGCCGCGTTCTGGGCCCACGCCAAGGCCAAGGGCGACAAGACCCGCATCATCGGCCCCAACTGCCCCGGGCTGATCACGCCGGGCCAGTCCAACGCGGGCATCATTCCGGCCGACATCACCAAGCCGGGCCGGATCGGGCTGGTGTCCAAGTCCGGGACGCTGACCTACCAGATGATGTACGAGCTGCGCGACATCGGTTTCTCCTCGGCGGTGGGTATCGGCGGGGACCCGATCATCGGGACCACGCACATCGACGCGCTGGCGGCGTTCGAGGCCGATGCGGACACCGACGTGATCGTGATGATCGGTGAGATCGGCGGCGACGCCGAGGAGCGGGCGGCGGAGTTCATCCGCGACAACGTGACCAAGCCCGTGGTGGGGTACGTGGCGGGCTTCACCGCTCCGGAGGGCAAGACGATGGGGCACGCGGGCGCGATCGTGTCGGGTTCCTCGGGCACGGCCGCGGCGAAGAAGGAAGCGCTGGAGGCCGTCGGCGTCAAGGTCGGCAAGACTCCGAGCGAGACCGCTCAGCTGGCGCGCGCGCTGTTCTGACGCGTTCCGGTACCGACAACGGCTCCGCCCCGCCGCTCAGCGGTGAGGCGGAGCCGTTGTCGTGTGCGCCCCCGCCTCCGCGGCCGGACGTCAGGTGGGGCGGCGCGAGTGCCTGACCACACCCACGACGACGTGGGGGACGATCATCACGGTGAGGAAGATCCCCCAGCCGACGAGGGCCTCGCGGCTTCCGTCCAGGACGGCGGGCAGCCCCCAGAACAGGAAGACGCAGCCCACCCAGGGCAGCACGCCCCACCAGGGCGCGGAGCGGTCTCCGCTGTCCGCGCAGGCCGGTGCGGTCCCCCTGTCCTTCCGGCGGGGCTCCGGAACCGGCGCGCTCCCGCGCCCCGCGCCGGGGGCGCGCGTGTCCGTCGCGGGCAGGTCGCCGAAGAGGGGGACCAGGTCGGAGGAGGTGACGGCGCGCACCGCCAGGGAGGCGCGCGCCTCGTGCTCGTCGATGTCCAGGCGCCCCTCCTCGAAGGCCGTGCGCAGCCTGGCCAGGGCGTCGTCGCGTTCGGCGTCGGAGAGGCGGTAGGGGCGCGGGTCTTGGGGGCCTGCCATGCGGAACCGATCCGTTCGGGCTGGGGGAGCCTTCTTCCCAGGGTAGGACGGCCGGACCGCGCGTCCGGTTCCGACCTCGCGGGCACGACACGCGCGGCCGGGATACCACGGAGCATTCCGGTCCCTGGCAGCATAAGTCGGGTGAGTACGTCAGGATCTCCCCCCGACCGCGGCCGCCCCTCCCAGCGCACGCGGTCCAGCGGCGCGGCGGAGCCCGACGCGGCCGCCGCGCCCCGACCCGTCTACGCGACCGGCGGGATCGCCGCGGCCACCGCCGCGGCGCTGGGGCTGGCCGTGATCGTCACCCTCACCATCATCGGGTGGGTGGCCGCGCCGCACGACACCTTCGGCGAGGACATCATCGACATCCTCCAGGGTGCAGTGCTGGCCTGGCTGGTGGGCCACCACGTGTCGTTCTCGGTGCCCGACGGCCAGATCGCCCTGCTGCCGCTGGGTCTGGTGCTGTTGCCGGGGCTGCTGCTGTACCGGTCGGGACGGTGGCTGGCGCGTTCCTGCGACATCCCCCGCCTGCGGTACGTGTACCGGGCGGCGTTGGCGATCGCCGGGCCGTACGCGGCGATCGCGGGCACCCTGGCCCTGCTGGCGCGGACCGAGGCGGTCGAGCCGAGTATGCCGCGCGCGCTGGTCATGGGGTTCGTGACCGCCTTCCTGGCCGGAGGGCTGGGGGTACTGCGCCAACTGATGCGCGACAAGCAGGTGCCCGCCCGTGACCTGCTGCGGCTGATGCCCGCCCGGTCGCGCTCCCTGCTGGTGGGGATGCTCGCCTCCACGGGGACGCTCCTGCTGGGCGGGTTGCTCCTGTTCCTGGTGGCGCTGGCGATGAGCCTGCCCGAGGTCGTCGAGACGACCCGGGTGCTCGGCCCGGGCCTGGTGGGGGGCGCGCTGCTGATCGTGGTCCAGTTGGCGTACCTGCCCAACGCGGTGGTGTTCGCGGTCTGTTACGCCCTGGGCCCGGGGTTCGCGGTGGGGGCGGGGACCGTCGTCGCGCCGACGGGGGTGTCGGTGGGCGCCCTGCCGATGCTGCCGATGCTGGCCGCGCTGCCGTCGAACGGGGCCGCGCCGGCGGCCTCGCTGCTGGCGTTGGCGGTGCCGTTCGTGGCGGGTGCGGTGGGCGGTGCCCTGACCCAGCGCAGCGCCCCGGACGTGGTCAGCGAGGCCGCTCCGCTGTGGGGGTTCGTGTGCGGTGTGACCACGGGGCTGCTGTGCGCGGCGCTGGCCGCTCTGGCCGGTGGGCCGCTCGGCGGCGAGAGGCTGATCGAGGTCGGGCCGTCGGCGTGGCAGGTGGGCCTGGTGGCCGCCCTGGAGGTGGGCGTGGCCGCCGCCGTCGTGGCGTGGGTGGCGAACTGGTGGTACACGCGGGGAGAGCGTCCGGCGCGCAGGGCCCCGCGTTGGACGGCCGGGCGTGGGCAGCGCCCCGCGCAGGAGGAGACGGCGTCCCCGGTGGGGGAGGACGCGCCCGCCGCGAGGGCCACGGCGCGCCCCGCCAAGGACGTGACGCGTCCCGCCAGGGAAACAGCGCGTTCGGCCAGGGGCGTGACGCGCTCCGCGGAGGAGGAACCGCGGGACCGTCCGGAGGTGGAGCTGCCCCCGGACGTGCCGGTCGGTGAGGGCCTGGCCACGGTCACGCCGCTGCGCCGCCGTGAGGAGGAGGCGCGACCGGACCCCGAAGAGGACGCTTCGCCGGAGGTCCCCGAGGACGAGGAGCCGGACGCGGACCGGGCCGCCGAGCGCGCGGAGCGCAAACGCGCGCGCCGGGAGCTGCGCGACCAGCGGCGAGCGGAGCGCAGGGCCAGGCGGACCGAGGGCGGGCGCTGGTGGCGTCGCCGGTCCGCCGAGGACGAGGAGTCCGAGGAGATGTACGGGATCACCTACGAGGCCGAACCCGACGGGGTCGACGCCCCGCAGCGGTGAGGGGCGGCTGTCCGCGGTCGGGGAGGGTCTGACCACGGCAGCCGCCGAAGCCCCGCCCCGGCTCCGGCCGCCGGTCGTGTGACCGCCGGACCTCCTCCCCGGACACGGCCGTGGGCCGTCCCGGTCTACCGGGACGGCCCACGGCGTCGATGGATGGTGTTCGCGGGCCCGCGCCCGGGCCTGTGGAACGGACCGTGGCCGAACGCCCGCACACAGCCCTCTCCCGTTGGAGACCCGTTCGCGACGGGTCCTAGGCGTTCTCCTTGGGCGCGGTCTTCCTCTTCTGCGGTTCGAAGATGGAGTTGACCAGGTCGGTGCACCACTTGAGCAGCTCCAGGTCCCTCAGGGGCCTGCCGCCCAGGCCGCCGGACTTGGGCACCGGCACCAGCAGGGTCCGGGTCGTCTCCTTGCGGATCGACTTGGGGTACAGGCGCCGCAGCCGCAGCTCCTGCGACTCGCGCAGCTCCACCGGGGCGAAGCGGATCTGGTTGCCCTGCATCACCACGTCCGACAGGCCCGCGGACTTGGCCAGCACCCGGAACCGGGCCACCGCCATGAGGTTGTCCACCTGCTCGGGCGGGGTGCCGTAGCGGTCGGTGAGCTCCTCGTAGGCGGCGAGGATGTCCTCCTCGCTGGTGACGCTGGCGATGCGCTTGTAGGACTGCAACCGCAGCCGCTCGCCCGGCACGTAGTCGTGCGGGATGTAGGCGTTGATGGGCAGCTCGACCTTGGTCTCGACCTCCTCGACCGCGTCCGGGTCGCCCTTGAGCTCGGCCACGGCCTCGCCGACCATGCGCACGTACAGGTCGAAGCCCACGCCCGCGATGGTCCCGGACTGCTCGGCGCCCAGGATGTTGCCCGCGCCCCGGATCTCCAGGTCCTTCATGGCCACGTACATGCCCGCGCCGGTCTCGGTGTGCTGGGCCACGGTGGCCAGCCGCTCGTAGGCGGTCTCGGTCAGCGGCCTCTCCGGCGGGTAGAGGAAGTAGGCGTAGGCGCGCTCGCGCCCGCGGCCCACCCGGCCGCGCAGCTGGTGCAGCTGCGACAGGCCGTAGGTGTCGGCGCGGTCGATGATCAGGGTGTTGGCGTTGGGCACGTCCAGGCCGGACTCGACGATGGTGGTGGAGACCAGCACGTCGAAGTTCTTCTCCCAGAAGTCGACCATCACCTTCTCGAGCTGCTGTTCGTTCATCTGTCCGTGCGCGTACGCCACCCGGGCCTCGGGCACCAGGCGCTGGATGCTCGCCGCCACCTTGTCGATGGACGCCACCCGGTTGTGCACGAAGAACACCTGTCCCTCGCGCATCAGTTCGCGGCGGATCGCGGCGGTGATCTGCTTGTCCTCGTAGGGCCCCACGAAGGTGAGCACCGGGTGGCGCTCCTCGGGCGGGGTGAGGATCGTGGTCATCTCGCGGATGCCGGTCAGGCCCATCTCCAGGGTGCGCGGGATGGGGGTGGCCGACATCGCCAGCACGTCCACCTGGGTGCGCAGCCGCTTGAGCGCCTCCTTGTGCTCCACGCCGAAGCGCTGCTCCTCGTCGATGATGACCAGGCCCAGGTCCTTGAAGCGGGTCTCCGAGGACAGCAGCCGGTGCGTGCCGATGACCACGTCCACCTCGCCGGAGCGCAGCCCCTCGCGGGTGGCCTCCACCTCGCCGTCGGTCTGGAACCGCGACATCGGCTTGACGGTGACCGGGAAGGAGGCGTAGCGCTCGGTGAACGTGGACAGGTGCTGCTGCACCAGCAGCGTGGTGGGCACCAGCAGGGCGACCTGCTTGCCGTCCTGCACGGCCTTGAAGGCGGCGCGCACGGCCACCTCGGTCTTGCCGTAGCCGACGTCGCCGCAGATCAGCCGGTCCATCGGGACCGACCTGGACATGTCCTTCTTGACCTCGTCGATGGCGGCGAGCTGGTCGGGCGTCTCCACGTAGGGGAACGCGTCCTCCAGTTCGCGCTGCCACGGGGTGTCGGGGCCGAAGGCGTGCCCGGGGGAGGCCTGGCGCGCCGAGTACAGCCGGATGAGGTCGCCCGCGATCTCGCGGACCACCTTGCGGGCGCGGCTCTTGGCCTTGCTCCACTCGGCGCCGCCCATCTTGGACAGGGTGGGCGCCTCGCCGCCCACGTACCGGGTGACCTCGCCCAGCTGCTCGGTGGGCACGAACAGGCGGTCGCCCGGCTGTCCGCGCTTGGAGGGCGCGTACTCGATGAGCAGGTACTCGCGGGTGGCGCCCTGCACCTGGCGGCTGACCATCTCCAGGTAGCGGCCCACACCGTGCTGTTCGTGCACGACGTAGTCGCCGGGCTTGAGCTGGAGCGGGTCGACGGTGCCGCGCCGCCTGCTGGGCATGCGCCGCATGTCCCGGGTGGAGGACTTCTGTCCGGCCAGGTCGGTCTCGGTGAGCACCACCGTGTGCACCGACCGCAGCAGGAACCCGTGGTCGACCAGGCCGGTGGTGACGGTGGCGACCGCCGGTTTGGGCCGCTCGGTCAGGTCAGCGGCCAGGGAGGCGCCCAGCCCGGCGTCGCGCAGCATCGCGACCAGGCGCTCGGCGGGGCCGTGCCCCTGGGTGACCAGGACGACGCTCCAGTTATCGTGCAGCCATCCCTTGATGTCGGCCAGCGCGCGCTCGGTGTCGCCCCGGTAGGACTCGGAGGGAACCGCGCCGACGACGACGGCGTCGTCCTCCTCGGCCGCGCCGCCCTGCTCGTCCGCGGCGAACGGGGTCAGGCCCCACCAGGGCAGGCCCAGCTCGGCGGCGGTGGAGCGCAGCTCGGAGATGGACATGTAGGCGGACTCGCCCAGGTCGATGGGCGCCTCGCCGCCGGAGGCGGCGTTGATCCACGACGCGTCCAGGAACTCGGCGCTGGTGGCCTCCAGCTCCACCGCGCGGGTGCGGATGCGTTCGGGGTCGCAGCCCACCACCATCGCGCCCTCGGGCAGGTGGGCCAGGAACGGCTCCATGCGCTCGGCGAGCACGGGCGCGAAGGCCTCCATGCCCTCCACGGCGACGCCGTCGGCGATCTTGTGCAGGATCTCGGCCAGGGAGGGGTGCTCCTCGGCCAGCGCCCGCGCGCGCCCGCGCACGGTGTCGGTGAGCAGCAGTTCGCGGCACGGCGGCGCGAACAGACCGGAGGAGGCGCTGGTGCGCGGGTCATCGCCGCCGCCGGATTCGATGGAGCGCTGGTCGGCGACCTGGAAGTAGCGGACGTCCTCGACGGTGTCGCCCCAGAACTCCAGCCGCAGCGGGTGCTCCTCGGTGGGCGGGAACACGTCCAGGATGCCGCCGCGCACGGCCATGTCGCCGCGCTTCTCGACCAGGTCCACCCGGGCGTAGCCGGTGTTGGCCAGGGCTTGGACGACCTCCTCCAGCGGCGCCTCGTCGCCGGGGCGGATGCGCACCGGCTCCAGGTCGCCCAGCCCGGACACCAGCGGTTGCAGGACGCTGCGCACCGGGGCCACGACCACGCGCAGCGGGGTGGTCAGCGGGTCGGAGGGGTCGGGGTGGGCCAGGCGGCGCAGGACGGCCAGCCGCTGGCCGACGGTGTCCGAGCGCGGGGAGAGCCGCTCGTGGGGCAGCGTCTCCCACGCGGGGAAGAGGGCCACCGAGTCCTCGGGCAGCAGGCAGCCGAGGGCGTCGGCCAGGTCGGAGGCCTCGCGCTCAGTGGCGGTGACGGCGAGCACGGGCCGCTGCGCGCCCACGGGGGCGTCGGCGGCCAGCGCCCCCACCATGAAGGGGCGCAGCGCCGCCGGGGCGACGAGGTCGAGGTGGGGATCGCGGCCGCCTCGGGCGGCCTCGATCGCGCTGTGCAGCGCCGGGTCCCTGGAGACGTCGGCGAGAAGTCCAATGAGGCTCATAGCACCAGAAAGTGGAAGTGGTCCGGATCAGGCGGTGGTGGTCGCGGCCTGCACGGGAAGAAGGCGGCTGCGTGAGTGGACGCCCGGCACCTCTCAGACTATCGAGTCCGGCGGTCCGGCGCGGGCGGGGTGTGGACAACCGGCGACACGGGGCTGCCCCGTGCCGCCCGCGTCCCCGGCCTGGTGGCGCGGGCGGCGGCGTACCGGGTAGAACCGTCTCCGAGCTGCTTCTATTCCGTCTGACACGGTGCGAGGGCGGGTCGCCCCGCGCCCGCGGCATACGCTGGACGCGTTTGCCGGACCGCCCGAGGAGAGGAAGCGCGTGGTGAGTGCCAACAGGCGTGGGAGTGCGCCGCAGGGCGGTGTCGGGAGCCCGGACGCCCCGGTCTTCGCACCAGGTCCGGACGGGCTCGCCCACTTGGAGCTGATCCTCAACGGCGCCTACCCGCTGCCCGGTTTCATGACGCGGGACGAGGCGGTGTCGGTGGAGCGGGACGGCCGCCTGCCCGACGGGCGCCCCTGGCCGGTTCCGGTCACGTTGGAGGTGCCCGAGGAGCTGTCCGGAGCCGACCACCTGACCCTCTCCGATCCGGAGGGCGCCCCGCTGGCCGGGCTCGACGTCACCGAGCACTGGCGCGACGCGGGGGGCCGCCACCTCCTGGCCGGTTCCGTGACCCTGCTGCGCCCGCCCACCTACGGCGTGCTGCGCGAGCTGCGGCCCTCGCCCGCCGAGGTGCGGGCCCAGCGCGAGCTGGAGCCCTCCGAGCGCCCCCTGCTGGCCGTGGTCACCGACCGGCCGCTGCACCACCGCGCCCTGCACCAGATCCGGGCCGAGGCCGACGCGCTGGGCCTGGTCCACGGCGAGGGCGGGCGCGCCGACGTGCTGGTGATCGTCGACACCGGCCTGGAGGACGAGGGCATGGCCACGGCGGTGCTGGCCGCCGGGCCGCTGCTGCCCGCGCGCACCTCCTTCGTGGTGTGCACGCTGCCCAGGGGCGCCGACCGCGCCCGGGGCCTGTTCGGCGGGCCGTGGGGGCCGCGCCAGGTGGGTCTGGCCGCGCACGTGGCCGCGTCCTACGGCGCCACCCACATGCTGGCGGTGACCGGCGGGGACGGCCCCGACGTCGAGCGGGTGATGGCCCTGCGCCCGCCCCTGACCGTGCTGGACCCCGAACCGTGGCGCTACCACTCCTCCGACGGGCTGTGGCTGCCTATGACCCGGACCGACCCGGCGTCCGCGCGGGCCGAGCTGACCGACGAGCAGGTGGAGGCGGAGCTGGCGCACGGGCGCGAGCTGCCCTCGTGGTTCACCCCGGCCCGGGTGGGCGCGGAGCTGGCGCGGCTGCGCCCGGCCCGCACCTCCAGGGGTCTGACCGTGCTGTTCACGGGTCTGTCCGGCTCGGGCAAGTCCACGATCGCCCGGGGGGTGTGCGACGGCATCCGCAGGTCGGGGCGTCCGGTGACCCTGCTGGACGGCGACGTGGTGCGGCGCATGCTCTCCAGCGGGCTGACCTTCTCCCGCGAGCACCGGGAGCTCAACATCCGCCGGATCGGCTACGTGGCCTCGGAGATCACCCGGCACGGCGGGGTCACCGTGTGCGCGCCGATCGCCCCCTACGCCGGGGGGCGGGCGGAGGTGCGCGCGATGGTGGAGGAGTTCGGCGACTTCTTCCTGGTGCACGTGGCGACCCCGCTGGAGGTGTGCGAGGCCCGCGACCGCAAGGGCCTGTACGCCAAGGCGCGGGCGGGGGAGATCCCCGAGTTCACCGGGATCTCCGACCCCTACGAGGAACCGGACGACGCCGACCTGGTGGTGGACACCGAGGGCGCGGATCCGGCCGAGTCCGTGGCCAGGGTGTTGTCGGCCCTGCGCGCGGGCGGCTGGCTGCCCGAGCACGACGGCTGAACCGCGGCGCGAACAGTGGAGGACGAGAGTTGAACGACCCCCGAGACCCCCGAGACCCCCGAGACCCCCGAGACCCCCGGGACGTGCGGGACGCACAGGGCGGCAGGGACGGCGGCCCGCCGGTCGGGCACCGGGTGCTGCGCCTGGTCGAGGTGATGGACACCCTGCGCCGGGAGTGCCCGTGGGACCGCGACCAGACCCACGGGTCGCTGGCCAAGTACCTCATCCAGGAGGCCTACGAGACCCTGGAGACCATCGAGGAGGGCGACTTCGCGCTGCTGCGCGAGGAGTTGGGCGACGTGCTGCTCCAGGTGGTCTTCCACGCGGCGGTCGCCGCCGAACGGCCCGAGGGGGACCCGGCGCGGTTCACGGTGGACGACGTCGCCGACGCCATCATCGACAAGATGACCCGCCGCCACCCGCACGTGTTCGGCGGGGTCGAGGTGTCGGGCGCCGACGAGGTGGGGTCCAACTGGGAGGCCATCAAGGCCGCCGAGCGGGCGGAGAAGGCCCGGGCGGCGGGCGGCGACGGGCGCAACTCGGTCCTGGACGGTGTGCCGTTCGCCCAGCCCGCGGTGCTGCTGGCCGACGAGTTGCAGAGGCGGGCGGTGCGCAACGGCTTCCCCGCCGACCTGGTCGGCGACGACGGGGCCGAGGGCGGGGAGCTGTTCGCGGCGGTGGCGGCCGAGCGCGGTCGGGGCCGCGACGCCGAGAGCGACCTGAGGGCGGCGGCCCGCCGGTTCGACGCCCGTGTGCGCGCCGCCGAGGACGCCGCCCGCGCGGACGGCAGGGAGCCCCGCGAGCTGTCCGGGCGGGAGTGGCGGACCTACTGGGACAAGGCGGGCGAGGTCTGACGGGCTGGCCGTAAGCGTGGCCGGTGTGACGCGAGTGTCCTGACCCGCGCTGATCTCGTGCTTGCGGCCGGTGCCGGCGCCCGGACCCCGCTGTGGGCACGAGACCACGGCGGAGGGGTCCGCTGGACGCCGGTCCGGGTCAGGCCCCGGCGGGTGCGGGGGCGTCCAGCTCCAGGGCCTCCGACGCCCGTGACAGCCGGTTGTCGAAACCGCCGAGGGAGGACAGCAGCGGGGCCAGTCGGAGCAGGAGGCCGCGTGCCAGCAGCGCCGGCCGGGTGCGCGGGAGCAGGAAGGCCTGGCCCCGGTCGGCGATGTCCTGGTTGGCCGCCACGAACGGCCTCATCCGGGCCTCGTAGGCGGCCAGCGCCGCGCGGTGGTCGTCGTGGCGGGCGAGTTCCCGTGCCAGGACGTGGGCGCCGACCATGGCCAGGCTGCTGCCCTGCCCCGACATGGGGGAGGGGCAGTACCCGGCGTCGCCGAGCAGGGCCACGCGCCCGGTCGACCAGCGGTCCATGCGGATCTGGGCGACGGAGTCGAAGTAGAAGTCCGGGGCCCGCTCCATCGCCTCCAGGATCCGGTCGGCCTCCCACCCGTGCCCGGCGAAGGCGCGGCGCAGGAACTCCCTCTGCTCCCCGGGCGGCCTGCGGTCGACGCCGCTCTCCTCGCGCGCGGACAGCGCCAGCATGGCCTTGGCCCCCCGCGCGCGGGGCGTGTGGTACATGGCCACGAGCCGCCCCGGGGTGTTGGACAGCACGGCCTCGCGGTCCAGCCCCGGGTGGTTGGGCACCGTGAAGATGCTGATGTAGCTGCCCAGGAAGCGGCGGTGGGGGGCCTCGGGGCCGAACGCGAGCCGCCGGGTCGTGGAGTGCAGGCCGTCCGCCCCCACGACGAGGTCGAACACGCGCGGCCTGGACCGTTCGAAGGTCACGCGGACCCCGTCCGGCTCCTGTTCTATCGCGGTGGCGGAGTCCCCGTACAGGTACTCGGTGTACGCGGTGGTCGGCGCGTGGACCAGGCGGACCAGGTCGCCGCGCAGCAGTTCGGCGGAGCGGCCGTCGGCGGTGACCGAGCTCGCCTCGAAGCCGCCCGTGCGCCTGCCGCGGGCGTCCACGGTCGTGGCCCCGGACATCTCGGTGGCCGAGGCCCGGACGCCGTCGAGCACCCCCATGCGCTCGGCGACGTCCAGGGCCGTGCCGCGCACGTCGATGGCGTAGCCGCCGGTGCGGGGCGCGGGGGCGCGTTCGACGACGGTGGCCTCGATGCCGTGGTGGTGGAGCCAGTGGGCGAGGGTCGGCCCGGCGATGCCCGCGCCGGAGATCAGGACGTTGCGTACGGCGGTCATGGCGTTCCTCGCTCCTTCGGGTGCCGTCGCCCCCACGCTAGAACTCTACTTACCGTGCGTCAAGTAACTTACCGACCGACAAGTAAACTACCGGCCGGAAGGCCGGCGTTAGACTCGGCTGACCGGGTGGCGAGGGAACGGAAGTGGCACGGGTGCCCAGAGCGCGGAGCGACACCAAGGCGCAGATCCGGGCGGTGGCCCTGGAGCTGTTCGCCCGCAAGGGGTTCGAGAAGACCAGCCTGCGCGAGATCGCCGAGCGCCTGGACATCACCAAGGCCGCGCTGTACTACCACTTCCCCTCCAAGAACGACCTGCTCACGTCGCTGGTCAGGCCCCTGGGCGAGGACATGGAGGCGCTCTTCGCCAGGTACGGCGGCCGCGGCGGGACCGAGGACCCGCGCGCGCTGCTGGGCGACTACTTCGACGTCTGCGTGCGCCACAGCGCCCTTCTGCTCGCCGTCCTCAACGACCTGGGCGCGCTGGCCGACGTGGGGCTGGTCGAATCCGTCATCTCCTGGCGCCGGCGCCTGGACGCCCTCCTCGTGGGGCCCGAGGGCGGCGTGCCCGCCCGGATGGGCGCCGTGATCGCCCTCGGCGGCATCCAGGACCTCTCGGTCATGTTCTCCCCCGAGGAGGCCGCCGACCACCGCGAACGCGCCATCGACATCGCCATGGCCGCCCTGGAATCGGGCATGTCCGATATGGACTAGACCAATTCCGCCGGGTGCGCGCGTCCTCCCCGGTGCGGGGTCGCTAGTCTCGTGTCGGGTCCTGAACCAGTGGTCCGAGAAACCCCAAGAGACGGAGAGAGACCGTGGCGTCCATCGAGGCAGTACAGGCGCGGGAGATCCTTGACTCCCGGGGCAACCCGACAGTCGAGGTCGAGGTTCTGCTCGACGACGGAACCATCGCGCGCGCGGGCGTCCCCAGCGGCGCCTCCACCGGCCAGTTCGAGGCGGTCGAGCTGCGCGACGGCGGTGACCGCTACGGCGGCAAGGGCGTGACCAAGGCCGTCACGGCCGTCAACGACGAGATCGCCGACGAGCTGCTCGGCCACGCCCCCGACGAGCAGCGCATCATCGACCGCGCGCTCATCGACCTGGACGGCACCCCGGACAAGTCCCGGATCGGCGCCAACGCCATCCTGGGCGCCTCCCTGGCCGTGGCCAGGGCCGCCGCGGCCGAGGCCGGGCTGCCCCTGTTCCGCTACATCGGCGGCCCCAACGCTCACGTGCTGCCGGTGCCGATGATGAACATCCTCAACGGCGGCGCGCACGCCGACAGCAACGTCGACATCCAGGAGTTCATGGTCGCGCCGATCGGCGCTCCCACCTTCTCCGAGGCCGTCCGCTGGGGCACCGAGGTCTACCACGCCCTCAAGTCGGTCCTCAAGGCCCACGGCCTTGCCACCGGCGTGGGCGACGAGGGCGGCTTCGCCCCCAACCTGGACAGCAACCGCGCCGCCCTCGACCTGATCGTGGAGGCCATCGAGAAGGCGGGCTACACCCCGGGCACCGACATCGCGCTCGCCCTGGACGTGGCCGCCAGCGAGTTCTTCAGCGACGGCGTGTACACCTTCGAGGGCAAGGCCCGCTCCTCGGAGGAGATGGCCGCCTACTACGCCGAGCTGGTGGAGGCCTACCCGCTCGTCTCGATCGAGGACCCCCTCGACGAGGAGGACTGGGAGGGCTGGAAGAAGCTCACCGCCCAGCTGGGCGACAAGGTGCAGCTCGTGGGCGACGACCTGTTCGTCACCAACCCCGAGCGGCTCCAGCGCGGCATCCTGGCCGACACCGCCAACTCGCTGCTGGTGAAGGTCAACCAGATCGGCACCCTCACCGAGACGCTGGACGCGGTCTCCCTCGCCCAGCGCAGCGGTTACACGGCCATGATCAGCCACCGCTCCGGCGAGACCGAGGACACCACCATCGCCGACATCGCGGTGGCCACCAACGCCGGGCAGATCAAGACCGGCGCCCCGGCGCGCAGCGAGCGGGTCGCCAAGTACAACCAGCTGCTGCGCATCGAGGAGGAACTCGACGACGCCGCCGTGTACGCGGGCGTGTCGGCCTTCCCGCGCTTCGCCGCGCGCGGCTAGTCTGCCCCAGTGCCCCGCGAATCCGAGCAGCAGCGTCCAAAGGCCAAGAAGGCGGCCAAAGCCGACAGGCCCGGGCGCGGCCCTGCCCGGAAGACGGGGCCCTCGGGCACGGGCACGGGCCGCACCCCCCGGGTGCGGCCCATGCTCACCAGCCGCGCGGCCATCCTCGCGCTCGTGGTGTGCGTGATCGCGCTCAGCCTGGCCTACCCGCTGCGCGAGTACATCGCCCAGCGCGCCCAGCTCGCCGAACTCCGCGAGGAGCGCGCGCGCATGGAGCAGAGCGTGCAGGACCTGCGCCAGCGCGAGGAGGAGATGACCCAGGACGCCTACGTGGAGCGCGAGGCCCGCGTCCGGCTGCACTACCAGTACCCCGGCGAGACCGCCTACATCGTCATCCCGCCCGACTCCGAGGACGAGGACGAGGACGACACCGGCCCCAGCGAGCCCTGGTTCACCACCCTGTGGCGCTCGGTGGAGGAGGCCGACAGCCCGCCGCCCGACGACGGGCTCTGAGCCACGCGCCCTCAGAGCAGGGCGCCCGCGGCCCACGCCCCCGCCGCCAGCGCGGCCAGCGCGCAGCACCCGGTCAGGGCCGCGTAGCCGGCGGCGGCCGGGACGCGCCCCTCCCGGGCCAGGGAGAGGACCTCGTGGGAGAAGGTCGAGTACGTGGTCAGCGCGCCGCACAACCCGACGGAGAGCAGGGCCCACAACCGAGGGGAGAGCGACGCCGCCCCCGCCGCGCCGACCAGCAGCCCCAGCAGCAGGGTGCCCGCGACGTTCACGGTGAACGTGCCCCAGGGCAGCCCCGTGCCGACCGCGCGCGAGACGGCCCGGTCCACCAGGTAGCGCAGGGCCGCGCCCGCGCCGCCGCCCAGGCCGACGAGCCACACGTCCCAGTTCACGGCCGCCTCCTGCGGGCCAGCGCGCGGACCGCGCGCCCCGCGGCCCACGCGCCCAGGGCGGTCCCGGCCACCGCGCCGACCAGAGTGAGCGCCATGTAGGCCGCGGCCTCGGCGGCCCGCCCGGAGGCCGCCAGCGCCCCCGTGTCCAGGACGTGGGCCGAGTAGGTGGTGAACCCGCCCAGGAAGCCGGTGCCGAGCAGCTGCCTGACCCAGGGCGGCGCGGGCCGGGGCCCGCTGACGGCCGCGACCAGGACGCCGATGAGCACCGAGCCCGCGAGGTTGACGGCCAGGGTGGCCAGCGGCGGACCGCCGTCGGGGGTCGGCCAGGCCTGCGCCACCAGGTGGCGGGCCACCGCCCCCGCGGCCCCGCCGCAGGCGGCGATCCCGGCCATGGCGGCCACGTGCCGGGAGCGGGGCGCTCGGTCGTCGGCGGACATGGTTCTCCCCACACGTCGTGGCCCCGGCCGCGGGAGCCGGAACGCCGGTGTGCAGGGACCGTCGGCGGACGTCGCGGTCGGCTGACGGCAGGCCCCACCGCCGCGCGCCGACCGGTGGGACGGCGCCACGGACGCCTGGGGCCCGTGCGCCGCCATCCTACTCGCGGGACGCGGGGGTGTTCCGGGCAGGCGACGGCTCCGCGCGGGAGGGACGACAGGGACGCCCGCGCCTTCGGGTGCGCGTGCGGCCCTATGCTGGGTGCGCCATGACTTCCGCAGATCAGCCCGCGCCCGGGCACGCCGCCGGGCGCCCCGCTCCGGTCGCCGAGCGCGACACCGCCGCCGTCGAACTCCAACTGGGCCGCCCGCCGCGCGGTGTACGCGCGATCGCGCACCGCTGCCCCTGCGGCCTGCCCGACGTGGTGCGCACCGCGCCCCGTCTGGAGAACGGCGAGCCCTTCCCGACCCTGTACTACCTGACGTGCCCGCGCGCCGCCTCGGCCATCGGCCGGATGGAGAACGAGGGCCGCATGCGCCGTATGCAGGAACGCCTGGGGGAGGAGCCCGAACTCCGGGCCGCCTACACCAGGGCGCACGAGGCCTACCTGGCCGAGCGGGCCGAGCAGGCGCGCCTGGACGGCGTCGAGCCGCTGCCCGAGGGCATGCAGAGCACCGGTGGCATGCCCACCCGGGTCAAGTGCCTGCACGCGCTGGTCGCCCACGAGCTGGCCGAGCCGGGGACCAACCCCTTCGGAGCCGAGGCGCTGGAGGAACTGCCGCACTGGTGGGACAGGGGCCCGTGCGTGTGTGTCGACGAGGACGCCCCCGAGGGCGACGAAGGGAACGCATCATGAGCGGTGTCGCGGCCATCGACTGCGGAACCAACTCCGTCCGGCTGCTGATCGCCGACGTCGTCCACGTGGGCGAGGACGAGGTGCAGGTGGTCGACGTGGACCGGCGCATGGAGATCGTGCGCCTGGGCGAGGGCGTGGACGAGACCGGGGCGTTCGCGCCCCAGGCGCTGGAGCGCACCTTCGAGGCGCTGCGCGGGTACGCCGAGGCCATCGAGGCGCACGGCATCGCCCTGGGCCCGGACGCGGTGCGCATGGTCGCCACCAGCGCCACCCGGGACGCGAGCAACCGCCAGGTCTTCGTCGACGGCGTGCGCGACATCCTCGGCGTGGAGCCCGAGGTGGTCACCGGCCTGGACGAGGCCGAGCTGTCCTTCGTGGGCGCCACCGCCGAGCTGGAGGCCGAGGGCCCGGGCGAGGACCTGGCCCCGCCGTTCCTGGTCGTGGACATCGGCGGCGGCTCCACCGAGTTCGTCCTGGGCGGCGCCTTGTCCGGGGACGACGGCGAGCTGGTCCGCGCGTCGCTGTCGGTGGACATCGGCTGCGTGCGCATGACCGAGCGCCACCTGCGCAGCGACCCTCCCACGGCGCAGGAGGTCGCGGCGGCGACCGCCGACATCGAGGCCGCGCTGGACGAGGTCGAGCGGGTGGTCCCGCTGCGCGAGGCCGCCTCGGTCGTGTGCGTGGCGGGTACCGCGACCACGGTCGCCGGTATCGCCCTGGACCTGCCCGAGTACGACCCCGAGCGCATCCACCACACCCGGGTGGGCGTCGCCGACCTGGACCGCATCACCGGGGAGCTGCTCAAGGCCACCTCGCGGGAGCGGTCGATGATCGGCGTCATGCACCCGGGCCGGGTGGACGTCATCGGCGCGGGCGCGCTCGTGCTGTCGCGGGTGCTCGCCCGCACGGGGGCCGACTCCTTCACGGCCAGCGAGCACGACATCCTCGACGGCGTGGCCTGGAGCCTGGTCGTGTGACGCCGCCCGCGGGAGGGCGCCCCACCGGGCGTCTCCCGCGGTGCGCGCAAGGGCGCCACGGGTGAGACGTGTCACCCCCCAGGGGCCTTGTGAATGCTTTCACAACCGTTCTGACCTGCGAAAACGTCGGTAGGGTGGAGCGGGAAGTGGTGGGAAGGTGGGCCGGTGTGAACCTTCTCTGTCGGAGGGTGCTTGTGAAAGAATGCACAAGCGAAGGGACGAAGCACCCCGCTCCGACCCGGGCGGCACCCCGCCGCGACCACGGCGCGGGCGACCGAAGACCGTGACAACCTCGCGGCCCCTGGGAAGGGGCGCCACACAGAAGAACCGTTAGGGCGGAAATGCGATGACCGAGAGCAGGAACTACCGGCTGGTGCACGGCGGAGGGGACGACGCGGAGATCCCGCACATCCTCATCGTCGGCGGCGGTTACCTCGGGATGTACACCGCGAGGCGGCTGGAGAAGAAGCTCGGGGCGGGCGAGGCGCGGATCACCGTCATCGACCCCAACTCCTACATGACCTACCAGCCCTTCCTGCCCGAGACCGCGTCCGGCAGCATCTCGCCCCGACACGTGGTCGTCCCGCTGCGCAAGGTCTTCAAGCGGGTCCGCGTCCTGGGCGGCAGGGTCGTGCGCATCGACCACGCCGACCGCACGGTCCGCTACGAGCCCAACGTCGGCGAGGCCCAGACCCTCGCCTACGACTACCTCGTCATGGCCGCCGGAGCGGTCTCGCGCACCCTGCCCATCCCCGGCCTGGCCGAGTGGGGCATCGGGATCAAGACGGTCGAGGAGGCCGCCTTCCTGCGCAACCACGTCCTGGACCAGCTCTCCATCGCCGACTCCACCGACGACGAGGCCATCCGGCGCAAGGCGCTGAACTTCGTCTTCGTCGGCGGCGGCTTCGCCGGGGCCGAGGCCATCGCCGAGCTGGAGGACATGGTCCGCGACGCCGTGCGCCACCACCCCTCGATCGGCCTGGAGGACGTGCAGTTCTACCTCATCGAGGCGGCTGACAAGATCCTCCCCGAGGTCGGCCCCGAGGTCGGCAGCAAGGCGCTCAACCAGCTGCGCCGCCGCGGCATCGACGTCCGGCTCAAGACCTTCCTGGAGTCGGCGGTCGACCAGCACATCAAGCTCAGCGACGGCACCGAGTTCGACTCGGGCACGCTGGTGTGGACCGCGGGCGTCAAGCCCAGCCCGGTCGTGGCCGCCAGCGACCTGCCGCTCGGCCCCAAGGGCCACCTGGACACCAGCGAGTACCTGGCCGTCAACGGCGTGGAGAACGCCTTCGCGGGCGGCGACAACGCGCAGGTGCCCGACGGCAACGGCGGCTACTACCCGCCCAACGCCCAGAACGCGGTCCGCCAGGCCCCGGTCCTGGCCGACAACGTGATCGCCGCCCTGCGCGGCACCGAGCCCAAGGCCTACCGCCACAAGAACCTGGGCGCGGTCGCCGGGCTCGGAGTCCACAAGGGCGCCGCCCAGCTGTTCGGCAAGATCAAGCTCAACGGCCGCCTGGCCTGGTACGCGCACCGGTCCTACCACCTGTTCGCGGTCCCGACCTTCAACCGCAAGATGCGCGTGCTCTCGGACTGGACGCTCGCCCTCTTCCTGCGCCGCGACTACGCCGCGCTCCCGGAGATGGCCGAGCCCCGCCAGGCCTTCGAGGAGGCCAGCCACCCGCAGATCGAGGACGGCCGCCTCCGCCGGGTCAGCTGACCCGGCGCGGCCCCCGCGACAGGCGCGCGACACGGCCGGCTTCCCCGAGGGGAGCCGGCCGTTTCCTGTCCCAATGCGGCCAAGCCAAGTCAAAGTGGGCAATCAACCCGCCCGGTATGATGGGCCACGCCCTCGTAGCCCAATGGAAGAGGCAGGCCCCCTAAAAGGGTCACAAGTGTCGGTTCGAGTCCGACCGGGGGTACCCACGGCAACCAGCTCCGACGACGCCTGCTCAGCGAGCAGGCGTCGTGTGTCTTCGGAGCCGGACGCCGCCCCGTGTGCCCACCGGGCTCCCGCGGCGGCCCCTCAGCGCGTCGGTCCCTGCTGCTCCATCAACAGCTGCAACTGCGTGAACAGGCGCTCCCCGGGGTCCCCCAGGTCGATCCCGCTCACCGACGCGGCCCGGCGCACCCGGTACCGCAGCGTGTTCGGGTGGATGTGCAGCCGCTCCGCCGCCGCCCGCGCGTCCCCGAACGCCTCCAGGTAGGCCAGCAGGGAGTGCACCAGGTCGGCGCCGCCCGCGCGGTCGTGCTCGATCAGCCGGCTCACCCGCGGGTCCCGCAGCGACGGGTCCTCGCGCAGCCGTGCCAGCGTCTCGCTGACCAGCACCCGCGAGCGCACGTCGGAGATGGTCGCCACGTCCCAGCCCGGACCCCGGTCGGGAGAGCGCTCCACCGCGTCCAGGACCCGGTCCGCCTCCGCGCGCGAGTCCGGCACGTCCCCCAGCCGCTCCACCAGCGACCCCACCGCCGCGTGCACCTCCAGTCCCAGCGCCGCGCGCGCCGCCGCCACCGTCTTGCGGGTCAGCGCCAGCACCGACCGCTCCACCCCGCGCCCCTCCCGGGCGCGCGCCAGATCCGGCAGCAGCACGTAGACCCGGCCGCCCAGCGCGGTCACCAGGGCGCTGCGCCGGTAGGCCGCGGTGTGCACCGACACCAGGTCGATCAGCTGGCGGCGGCGCAATTCGCGCTCGGGCCGGTCGGGGCGCTCCTCCGCCGCGCCCTCGGGCCCCTCGACCAGGGCGAACGCCACCACCAGCGCGCCCCGGTCGGCGTGCACCTCCACGGTGTCGGCCAGCGCGCCGGCGTCGATCCTGCCCTCCAGCAGGCTCGACAGCAGGTCCTCGCGCAGCCGCAGCCCCGCGCTGGCCTGCGTGCGCTGACGGATCATCTGCAGCGCGGTGGTGCGCGCCGCGCCCAGCAGGGCCTCCTCCGCGTGCTCGGCCAGCGGCCGGTCGCCCTCCTGCACCCAGATCGCGCCCAGCGGCTGGCGTCCCGCGTGGATGCCCACGGCCAACCGGCGCCTGATGCCCAGTTCGGGGTGCTCCTCCACCCGCACCACCTCCTCGCCCGCGCGCAGCTTGGCGAACACCCCCCACTCGCGCAGCAGCGCCAGGTACGACTCCGGGCCGCGCCGCCCCAACACCGACAGCCGCCGCAGCTCGTCCACCTCGGCGCCGCTGGAGTAGGCCAGTACCCGGCTCGCCGCGTCCTCGATGCTCACCAGCCCGCCGGTGAGCCTGGCGATGGTCTGCGCCATGGAGAACAGGTCGCCGCCGGACTCGCCCAGGTCCTCCGAGGCGGTCAGGCGGGCCTCGTCCAGGATGGACCGGCACACCGACTGCAACTGGTCCCACCGCACCTCGGGGCGCACCGCGAGCAGGGCGATCCCCGCCTCCCGCGCCTCGGTGCGCAGCGCCCGCGCCTCGTCGCCGCCTCCGGGCCGGGGGCGGCCGGGGCGCGTCCCCGCGGTCGGCGGCGCCTCCTCCGGCGCCGCGTGCGCGCTGGTCTTGACCGCGACGGCCGTGGCGCCGCGCTCGGCCAGCTCCCTGACCAGGCGCCGAGCGGAGGCGCCCCGCGCCCCGATCAGCAGCACCAGGTCCCCCTCGCGCACCTCCGTGCGGTCCTCCGGGTCGAGGATGACGACGTTGTCCACCTGGACATCGAGCCCGTCCGGGGCGGCGGCCACGTCCACGACGGGGTCGCCCAGGGCCAGCAGCAGTCCGCGCAGGGGCAGACCCGTGGTCCTGTCATCGGATGAACCATCCTGAACAGGGGGAACCTCCGGCCGCGGGTGCGGTCGGGGCGCCCCGTCGCCGGAGGCGGGGCGCGGGTCGGATGCAGGGCGGTCGTCGCTCATGTGTGTCCCATTTTGTCCTGGAGAACAAATAAGGCGGGCAAAGAGTGGCCTGGTCCACAAGGTTCGCACGCCCTGCTTCTGGGAGCGTTGAGTCAGCCAACCCTGCTTGTTTCAGGGACATTCTTCACCGGGAAGGTGCCCATGGACGCCGTGACCAACGTCCCTCTGCCCCAGAACGAGCCCGTTCTGTCCTACGCGCCCGGCAGCGCCGAGCGCGAGGAACTCGTGGCCAAGCTGGAGGAGCTCGGCAGCCGGAGCATCGACCTGCCGATGCGCATCGGCGGCGAGAGCCGTATGGGCGGCGGCGAGCCCATCGACGTCGTGCAGCCGCACCGCCACGCCGCGGTCCTGGGCACCATGCGCAACGCCACCCACGAGGACGCCCGCGACGCCGTCGCCGCCGCCAAGGCCGCCGCCCCCGCCTGGCGCGCGATGTCCTTCGACGACCGCGCCGCCATCCTCCTGCGCGCCGCCGAACTGCTCTCGGGCCCCTGGCGCGCCACCATCAACGCCGCCACCATGCTCGGCCAGTCCAAGACCGTGCAGCAGGCGGAGATCGACTCGGCCTGCGAGCTGATCGACTTCTGGCGCTTCAACGTCTCCTACGCCCGCGACCTGATCGCCCAGCAGCCGCTGAGCGTCAAGGGCGTGTGGAACCGCATGGAGCAGCGCCCCCTGGAGGGGTTCGTCTACGCGATCACCCCCTTCAACTTCACCGCCATCGCGGGCAACCTGCCCACCGCCCCGGCCCTGATGGGCAACGTGGTCGTGTGGAAGCCGTCCCCGACCCAGCAGTTCGCCGCCGAGCTGACCATGCGCCTGCTGGAGGAGGCGGGCATGCCCCCCGGCGTCATCAACATGGTCACCGGTGACGGCCTCGCCGTCTCCGACGTCGCCCTCAACGACCCGGAGCTGGCCGGTGTGCACTTCACCGGTTCGACCAGGACCTTCCAGCACCTGTGGAAGAGCGTGGGCGAGAACATCGCCAACTACCGCTCCTACCCGCGCATCGTCGGCGAGACCGGCGGCAAGGACTTCATCGTCGCCCACTCCTCGGCCGACCCCGAGGTCCTGCGCACCGCCATCGTGCGCGGCGCCTTCGAGTACCAGGGCCAGAAGTGCTCGGCCGCCTCGCGCGCCTTCGTCGCCCGCTCGGTGTGGGAGCGGGTCCGCGACGACCTCGTCGCCGAGACCGAGGCCCTGACCATGGGCGACGTCACCGACCTGTCCAACTTCGTCGGCGCCGTCATCGACCGCCGCGCCTTCGACAAGCTGGCCAAGGTCCTGGAGGACGCCAAGTCCGACCCGACCCTGACCGTCCTGGCGGGCGGCACCGCCGACGACTCCGTCGGCTACTTCGTGCGCCCCACCATCATCGAGGGCACCGACCCGTCCCACGACGTGTTCCGCACCGAGTACTTCGGCCCGGTCGTCGCCGTCCACGTCTACGAGGACGAGAAGTTCGACGAGGTCCTCAAGGTCGTCGACGAGGGCTCGGCCTACGCCCTGACCGGCGCCGTCCTGGCCAGGGACCGCGCCGCCGTGGCCAAGGCCAGCGAGGCCCTGCGCTTCGCCGCGGGCAACTTCTACGTCAACGACCGCCCGACCGGCTCCATCGTGGGCCAGCAGCCCTTCGGCGGCGGGCGCGCCTCCGGCACCAACGACAAGGCGGGTTCGGCGCAGAACCTGTCCCGCTGGTCCAGCCCGCGCGCCATCAAGGAGACCTTCGTCGCGCCGACCGTCTCCTCCTACCCCCACCAGGGCTGACAGCGTCGCCCAGGGGCTCCGCTCCGCCTTGCCCCGTGTTCGGGCACCCAAAGAGCGGGAACCCGCGGGCGCCCGAACAGCGGTTCCCGGGCCCCCTCCCGTCCTGAGGGGGCCCGGGGGCCCGCCCTCATCCACCGGCGCGGCCGGGACGAACCCCGCCGCGCCCCGCCCGCGCCAGCCCACCGGCTCGCGCACGTCTTTCCTGAGGTCACCATGCTTCGCAAACCCCTGCTGCTCGCCGCCAGGTCCCAGACCTGCCGCACCATCGTCGAGCGCACCCCCGTCACCCGGGCCATGGTCAAGCGGTTCGTCGCGGGCTCCACCCAGGAAGAAGCGCTCCCCGTGGTCGGGGAACTGACCCGGGACCGCCACGTCACCCTGGACTTCCTGGGCGAGGACACCACCGACACGGCCCAGGCCGAGGCGACGGTCACCGCCTACCGGGACCTGCTGGCCGCGCTGGGCGAGGCGGGTCTGGCCGGGCGCGCCGAGGTCTCGGTCAAGCTCTCGGCCGTGGGCCAGTTCCTCAACAGCGACGGCGAGAAGATCGCCCTGGACAACGCCCGCCGGATCGCCGAGGCGGCCAAGGCGGTCGGCACCACGATGACCCTGGACATGGAGGACCACACCACCACCGACTCCACGCTGGGCATCCTGCGCGAACTGCGCCAGGACTTCCCCTTCGTGGGCGCGGTGCTCCAGGCCTACCTGCGCCGCACCGAGGCCGACTGCCGCGACCTGAGCGGGGCCGGTTCGCGCGTGCGCCTGTGCAAGGGGGCCTACGACGAGCCCGAGTCGGTGGCCTTCCGCGACAAGGCCGAGGTGGACAAGGCCTACGTGCGCGCGCTGCGCGTGCTGATGGAGGGCGAGGGCTACCCGATGGTGGCCTCGCACGACCCGCGCATGATCGCCATCGCCGGCTCGCTGGCCGCCGCCAACGGCCGCGGCGAGGACGACTTCGAGTACCAGATGCTCTACGGCATCCGCGACGCCGAGCAGGTCCGGCTGGCCGCTGAGGGCAACCGGATGCGGGTCTACGTGCCCTACGGCGACGAGTGGTACGGCTACTACATGCGCCGTCTGGCGGAGCGTCCGGCGAACGTGCTCTTCCTCGCCCGGTCCCTGGTCACGCGCGGCTAGCCGTACTCGGCCTCCGTCGCCCGCGGGCGGCCCGGGGACCCCGGGGGAGGGGGTCGGCGCCCTCGGGCACCGGCCCCTCCGCGTGTCCGCGGGGCGGGCGCCCACGCGCCGCGCGAGGGCCGCGGTCCGGCTCCGGCCGGGCCGGGCGCCGTGTCTGAACAGTGACCTCGCGCGCGGAACTCCGGATGAGGAGCGTGCGTTACCTTGTGGGCAGCAATCCACGCGTGAAAGGGTCTTGACTAGACATGCGGATGCGGAGTTCCAACCCCGTCCTCAAGCGGGCGCTCCAGCAGGCCGGTCCTGCCGGGCACGCCCAGCAGGGGTTCAACGGCCAGCCGGGTTACGGCTACGGCCAGCAGCAGGGTCCCTACGGCCAGCCGGGGTACGGACAACCGTACCCGCAGCAGGGGTACGGCCAGCCCTACCCCCAGCAGGGCTACCCCGGCGGTCCGGTGCAGAGCACCGACAACCAGCCGATGACCATCGACGACGTGGTCGTGCGCACCGGTATGACGCTCGGTGTGGTCGCGGCCTTCGCCGTCGTCAACTACTTCCTCTTCGGCTCGGCTCCGGGCATCGCCGTGGTGCTCACCCTCGTGGGTGCGCTCGGCGGTCTGGTGCTGGGTCTGGTGATCTCCTTCAAGCAGATCACCAACCCCGTCGCCATCCTGAGCTACGCCGCCCTGGAGGGCCTGCTCGTCGGCGGCATCTCCGCGATCCTGGCCAACAGCCTGTCGGTCACCACCGGTGACGCCGGTGCGGGCGGCACGCTCGTGACCCAGGCGGTGCTGGGCACCGTCGTGGTGTTCGCCGTGATGCTCGCCCTGTACAAGTTCCGCGTCATCAAGGTGACCGACGGCTTCGTCAAGGTCATCACGTACGCGGTCATCGGCGCCGCGGCCCTGATGCTGGTCAACTTCGTGGCCAGCTTCTTCATCGCGGGCGGCATCGGCCTGCGCGAGCCCAGCCCGCTCGGTCTGCTCGTCGGCCTGGTGTTCGTGGTCCTGGCCGCGCTGACCCTGGCCATCGAGTTCCGCGGCATCGAGGAGGGCCTCAACGCCGGCATCCCCAACAGGTTCGCCTGGCAGTTCGCCTTCGGCCTGACCGTCTCCCTGGTCTGGCTCTACATCGAGATCCTGCGCCTGCTCTGGATCATCAAGTCGATCTTCGCGGAGTAGTCCGCGCCCGACGCGCGGAGCACTCCCGCGGCCGCCCACGGCGTCCGCACACCCACGCGAGGGGCCGCCGCCCGGACGTCCGTCCGGGCGGCGGCCCCTTCGCCGTGGTCGGCGAACCCGCGGCGCGCTCAGGCCTTCCCGCGCCGGGGCGCGGGGATGGAGCGGTTCCTGCGACGGCGGTCGTACTCCGTCACGAGGGCCTGCGCGTACCACTGGGGCAACTCGTACTCGTCGGCGAGCCAGTTCGACCGGTCCTGGCGGCGCACCAGGCCCGGTCCCCCGTCGAGGGCGTCGAACCACTCGTGGAGTCCCCGGCCGGTGACGACCGGGATGCGTTCGATGAGCTTGGCGTGGATCTCCGGCGAGTGGGTTACCGACATGGGCACCTCCGGCAGCGCGTTGGCGTGTGGCACTTACCTGCGACCCTGCATCAGGATCACGTTTTGGACAAGCCCCGGTCACCAGCTTTTACCTTGCCGGTGTGAGAACGTTCGTCTTGAAGGGGTATCCAGACGAACCCTGCTGTGGCAGACGGGGTTTCGTGCGTGTTCCGGAGACGGAAGGGCTGCCCGCCACCGCGCTCCCAGCGTCCGCGACCCCGACGCGGGCCGACGGGAGGGGCCGGTCGCGGCGCGGGCCGACGGGAGGGGCCCTGTACGGCGAAGGGCCCGGAAGCACCGCCGGAACCCCGGCGGCGCGTTCCGGGCCCTGGGCCTCGCGGAGCGTCAGCTCAGGCGCTCGAAGACGGCGGCCATGCCCTGGCCGCCGCCGACGCACATGGTCTCCAGGCCGAAGGTCCGGTCGTGGAAGCGCAGGCCGTTGATCAGCGTGCCGGTGATGCGGGCGCCGGTGCTGCCGAACGGGTGGCCGATCGCGATGGCGCCGCCGTTGACGTTGAGCTGGGAGTCGATGTCGATGCCCAGCTGGTCGGCGGAGGGCAGCACCTGCGCGGCGAAGGCCTCGTTGATCTCGACCAGGTCGATGTCGCCCATGGCCATGTTGGCGCGGGCCAGCGCCTGCCGGGAGGCCTCCACCGGGCCCAGGCCCATGATCTCCGGGCTCAGGCCGGTCACGCCGGTGGACACGATGCGGGCCAGCGGCGTGATGCCCAGCTGGGCGGCCTTGGTGTCGCTCATGACGACCACGGCCGAGGCGCCGTCGTTGAGCGGGCAGGCGTTGCCCGCGGTGACGGTGCCGTCGGGGCGGAACACCGGCTTGAGCTCGGAGACCTTCTCGTAGGTGGTGCCGCGGCGGATGCCGTCGTCGGTGCTGACCACGGTGCCGTCGGGCAGGGTCACCGGGGTGATCTCGCGCTCCCAGAAGCCGTTGTCCAGGGACTTCTCGGCGAGGTTCTGCGAGCGGACCGCGAACTCGTCCTGGCGCTGGCGCGAGACGCCGGTGGTCTGGGCGACGTTCTCGGCGGTCTGGCCCATCGCGATGTAGGCGTCGGGCAGGTTGCCGTCCTCGCGCGGGTCGGTCCAGGTTCCGGCGCCGCCCTCGGCGCGCTTGGCGGTACGGGCCTTGGCGTCGTCGAAGAGCGGGTTCTCGTTGTTGCCGTCGTCGCTGCTGCCGTTGACGAACCGGCTGACGGTCTCCACGCCCGCGGAGACGAAGACGTCACCCTCGCCCGCCTTGATGGCGTGGTAGGCCATCCGGGTGGTCTGGAGGGAGGAGGAGCAGTAGCGGGTGACCGTGGTGCCCGGGACGGTGTCCAGGCCCAGCTGGACGGCCACGATGCGGGCCATGTTGAAGCCCTGCTCGCCGCCGGGCAGGCCGCAGCCGAGCATCAGGTCGTCGATGCTGCCCGGGTCCAGCTCGGGGACCTTGGCCAGCGCCGCGCGGACGATCTGGGTGGTCAGGTCGTCCGGCCGGATGTCCTTGAGCGAGCCCTTGAAGGCGCGGCCGATGGGGGAGCGGGCGGTTGCGACGATGACTGCTTCGGGCATGGCTGCGTCCCTAACGGTTGAGGTGCTGCGTGTGGAGCTGTGGATCCGGAGGGCCGGGCGACCTGCTCCGGCCTCGGTTGTTACCGACCAGTAAACCCGTCCGGGGGCCCCGCACGCCACCCGGGGTCGGCGTTCAGCCGCCCTCCCCGGAACGGTCGGCGTTCTCGGGCGCGGCCATCCCGGCCGACCCGTCCGGGTGCCCGCGGCCGCCCCGGAGGTGGAACGGGCCGCGCACGAGCGCCGCCCAGCGTCCGTGCCTGCCGGATGTGACCCCGCTGGCCTGGGCGTCCACCCGGGAGACCTCCGTTCCGGGGGTCTGGGCGGCCACCACGGCCGCGCGGTCCACCGGCAGGACACCGCTGCTGCGCTCGGCGTCGTCCAGCTCGGGCAGCAGCCCCAGGGCGGCGCAGGCCGAGGGCAGGACGGCGAAGGCGGCCTGCGAGTACCCGAGGGCTGACGGATGAAAACGGTCAGGCCCGAACATGGAAGCAGGGTCTGTCCGGAAATCGTCGGCCAGCACGTCGCTCATGGAGACCGCGCGGCCTCCGGCCTCGGTGACCGCGATGACCTGGGCGGCGGCGAGCTGGCGGGAGGCGAGGCGGGCCACCGAGCGCAGCGGCCAGCCGATGGGCCGGACGGTGCCCAGGTCGGGGCAGGTGCCCACCACCACCTGCGTGCCGTGGTCGACCAGTTGGCGGACGGTCTCGCGGAGCTGGGCGACGGCGTCGTTGGGGCGCACGCGGCGGATGACGTCGTTGGCGCCGACGAAGATGACCGCGAGGTCGTAGCGGGTGGCCTCCTCCAGGGCGCGGGAGCGCTCGATCTGGACGGCCAGGTTGGCCGAGGTGGTGCCGGGGGAAGCGGTGCAGCGCAGGCGCACGGGGCGCTCGGCGGCCGCCGCCAGCCCCGAGGCCAGGAGTACGCCGGGGGTCTGGTCGGCCCGCTCGACCGCGAACCCGGCGGCGGTGGAGTCGCCCATCATCAGCATGCGGATCGGCGTCCCGGAGCCCCCGCCGTAGACGCCGTTGACCACGGGCCTGTCCCAGCGGGGGGAGCCGACCGCGCGCCGGGCCAGCCTGGCCTGGAGGTAGAGGAGCGCGACGGTGCCGCCGCCCACGAGCGTGAGCCCGCCGCCGCCGAACGCGGTGGCAGCGGCGATCCGTCTTGCGCGTGCGGCTCGCAGCACCGGACACCCCCGAGGCTCGGACCCGCCTGCCCTGGGCGGGACGGATACGAGCGAGGTTACCGGTGGGCAACCCCGGAATCACGTACCTGGGCGGTACACAATCCGTGCCCCTGGGTGAGGGGAGCGGCATGGGCGGGACAGGGGCGGACGGCCGTCCCCCGGGCGGGGGCGGCGGGGCCGCCGGGCGTTCGGACACCGGCCGCTCCGGCCGTCCTCCGCGGGAGGGCGGCCGGTTTCCCGAGGCAGCGGAACCCGCTGGTGGAGACCATTAGAGTCTGAACTGAGACGGGTCGGACCGGCCCAGTGCCCCGGACTCGTCACCGGGGCGAGGACATGGCGGGCCGAAACCCGGCCGCCACGACGCAGAGGGAGCGCAAGTGCGGGTATACGACTCACTGATCGACCTGGTCGGGGACACTCCGCTCGTCCGTTTGAACAAGGTCACCCAGGTCCTCGGCCCGAACGCCCCGACGGTCCTCGCCAAGGTCGAGTACTTCAACCCGGGCGGCTCGGTCAAGGACCGCATCGCGCTGCGCATGGTCGAGGCGGCCGAGAAGAGCGGCGAGCTCAAGCCGGGCGGCACCATCGTCGAGCCGACCTCGGGCAACACCGGCATCGGCCTGGCCATCGTGGCCCAGGAGAAGGGCTACCGCTGCGTCTTCGTCTGCCCGGACAAGGTCGGCCCGGACAAGCTCTCGGTCCTGCGCGCCTACGGTGCCGAGGTCGTGGTCTGCCCGACCACCGTCGCCCCCGACCACCCGGAGTCCTACTACTCCGTCTCCGACCGGCTGGCCACCGAGATCCCCGGCGCCTGGAAGCCCAACCAGTACGAGAACACGAACAACCCGGAGTCGCACTACCACAGCACCGGCCCCGAGATCTGGGAGCAGACCGAGGGCCGCATCACCCACTTCGTGGCGGGCATCGGCACCGGCGGCACCATCAGCGGGACCGGCCGCTACCTCAAGGAGGTCTCCGGCGGCGCGGTGCGTATCGTCGGCGCCGACCCCGAGGGCTCGGTCTACTCCGGCGGCTCGGGCCGCCCGTACCTGGTCGAGGGCGTGGGCGAGGACATCTGGCCCGGCACCTACGACACCTCGGTGTGCGACGACATCGTGGCGGTCAGCGACAAGGACTCCTTCCTCATGACCCGCCGCCTGGCCCGCGAGGAGGCCCTGCTGGTGGGCGGCTCCTGCGGCCTGGCCGTCGAGGCGGCCCTGCGCGTGGCCAGGGACGCCGGTCCCGACGACGTCATCGTCGTGCTGCTGCCCGACGGCGGCCGCGGCTACCTCGGCAAGATCTTCAACGACGAGTGGATGGCCGACTACGGCTTCCTGTCGGCCGAGACGGAGGAGGCCACGGCGGGCCAGGTGCTGGCCGCCAAGGGCGGGGAGATGCCCGACTTCGTGCACGCCCACCCGGACGAGAGCGTCGGCACGGCCGTGGCCATCATGCGCGAGTACGGCGTCTCCCAGCTGCCGGTGATGAAGGAGGAGCCCCCCGTCATGGCCGCCGAGGTGGTCGGCTCCATCGCCGAGCGCGACCTCCTCGACGCCCTCTTCGACGGCCGCGCGCAGCTGGACGACCTGGTGGAGACCCACATGGGCAGGCCGCTGGCCACCGTGGGCACCGGCACCCCCGTGAGCGACTGCGTCCGCCTGCTGCGCGGGTCCGGCGCCCTGGTGGTGCTGCGCGACGGCAAGCCGGCGGGGATCCTCACCCGCCAGGACCTGCTGGCCCACCTGTCGGGCTGATCCCGTCCGCGGGAGCCTCCGCGAAGCCGCCACGGGGCCCGGACCGCGCTCGAACCGAGCGCGGTTCGGGCCCCGCTGTGTACCGACCGGACATGTCGTCGCATACTCGAACACTGCTAATGTTCGCGACAGTTACTGGTAGGTAATAAATGGGGGCACGCGTGTCGCGGCTGTTGTCCTGGGTTCTCCGCTCCGTCTGGTCGTACGCCCGTACCAAGGCCGAAATCCGCGCCGACTCCAGGGCGGCCCGCAGGTTCGCGCGCTTCGGCACGGGCTCGGCGATCGCCTTCCCCACGGCCACCCTCTACGGCGAGCCCTGGATCGAGATCGGCGTGCACACCGTCCTGGGCGGGGACATGACCCTCGCCGCCGGGATGGGGCCCGACTACGACCTGGGCCCCGGGACGGTCGTGCGGATCGGCTCGGGCTGCGCCATCGGACGCGGCTCGCACATCGTCGCCCACAGGTCCGTGGACATCGGCGACCACGTGTACACCGGCCCCTACGTCTACATCACCGACCAGAACCACGCCTACGGCAACACCGAGATCCCCGTCGGCCTCCAGTGGCCGGTGGACGACCCCGTCAGCATCGGCGACGGCACCTGGATCGGCGCGAACGCGGTGATCCTGCCCGGCGTGCACCTGGGCCGCAACTCGGTCGTGGCCGCGGGCACCGTGGTCCGGCCGGGCACGTACCCCGACCACGCCGTCATCGCCGGTGTGCCCGGGAAGGTCGTGCGCACCCACGACCCCGAGCTGGGCTGGGACCCGCCGCTGCGCGAGACCGGCACCCCCACCCGGGTGCCCACCCCCGTCACCGGTCTGCCGCCGGAGGTGCCCGCCGAGCCGCCCCGGCCCGGGTCCTCCACCCGCTTCCCGCCCGCCTAGGCAGTGTTTTTTGGACCTCCGCTCCGCTTCGTCCCGCCCGTCGCCCGCCACCACCCTCACACGACGCCTACGGCGCGGTTCCCCCACGGAAAACCCGCCTCCGCCGCCTCCGGAACCCCGTGGGCGCCCGAACCGACCCCCACAAGCTGGGACCGGTTCAGAAAACAGGCCCTAGGACCGGTCCGGAGACCTTCGGGGAAGCCGACCAGGGCGTCCTCCGGCAGCGGACCGGAGCGGGGGCACCGGGACCCGCCCCCGAGGCCGGTCCGGAAGCGGCTCCTCAGGGCCCGTCGTGCGCCCGGAGCCCACGGGTGCGTTCCACGAACTCCTCGGGAACCCCGCACACCACCATGCTCCGGCGCAGGAGTCGAAGGTCGGCGCCGTGTTCGCCCAGATGGGCCAGTACCGGGCGGTACCTGTCGGGGCGGCCGCGGAGGAACTCGGTGACCAGGCGCAGCTCCAGCCGCACGCAGTCGACGCGGTGACCGCCGACGTCCACGGCGACGTGGTGCCGCCAGGGGCCGGGGCCCCTGCACTCCCACCCGCAGTCGTCACAGGGCTGCTCGACCGTGCTGAAGCTGAACCCGACGCCGTCCAGGTCGTAGCAGGCGAAGTACGGCCGGGACGGTTCGATCCACCTCGGCGCCACCACGCACTCCAGACCAGCCAGCGCTTCGGCGACGGCGTCGACGTCCTCGCGCCGGGCGAGGAGGAGGTCGACGTCCCCCACCGGCAGGCCGCCCCCCTGGAGGCACGCCGCCGCGGTGCCGACGAGCCGGTGGCGCAGGGCGGGGACGACGGGTTCGATCAGGTCCAGTCCCGTGCGCAGCACCGCTTCCAGGTCCGGGCGGTCGCGCAGCGGTCGGGTGCGGTTCGCTTCCATGCCCGACAGCATGGCCGGGGGGTCCGACACCGTACGCGCGCGCCGCCGTGCCGCGTTCGCCGGGGGCGGAGAGGACGGGCCGGGCGGGCCGGTACGCGGGCAGCACGGTGCCGGGGATCCCCGGGGACCCCCCGTTGTCCAGGGAACCGCGGGGAGGGCCTCCGGCGCCAGCCCCGGTCCGCGCCTGCGGACGGCTCCCACACGTGCCCGCGCCCACCGGCGCCGGCCTGTGGAAAACGCGATCGGTGAGGTCAGCGGGCACTAAGGTGGCCCCATGAAGTTCGACGGGTTTGAAACGCTGGCCATCCACGCGGGGCAGGAGCCGGACGCCGGAACCGGGTCCGTGGTGGTGCCGATCTACCAGACGAGCACCTACGCCCAGGACGGCGTGGGCGGTCTGCGCCAGGGCTACGAGTACTCGCGCACCGGCAACCCCACGCGCGCCGCCCTGGAGGAGTGCCTGGCCGCCCTGGAGTCCGGGGTGCGCGGCCTGGCCTTCGCCTCCGGCATGGCCGCCGAGGACACCCTGCTGCGCACGGTGCTCTCGCCCGGCGACCACCTGATCATCCCCGGCGACGCCTACGGCGGCACCTTCCGCCTGGTCTCCAAGGTGGTCGAGCGCTGGGGCGTGCAGTGGGACGCGGTCGACCAGTCCGACCCCGAGGCCGTGCGCGCGGCCGTGCGCCCCAACACCAGGGTGGTGTGGACCGAGACGCCCACCAACCCCCTGCTCAACATCACCGACATCGAGGCCGTCGCGCAGATCGCGCACGACGCCGGCGCCCTGCACGTGGTCGACAACACCTTCGCCTCGTCCTACCTCCAGCAGCCGCTGACCCTGGGCGCGGACGTGGTCGTGCACTCCACCACCAAGTACCTGGGCGGGCACTCCGACGTGGTCGGGGGAGCGCTGGTGGTCTCCGACGCCGAACTGGGCGAGCGGTTGGCCTTCCACCAGAACACCATGGGCGCCGTCCCGGGGCCGTTCGACTCCTGGCTGACCCTGCGCGGGATCAAGACCCTGGGCGTGCGCATGGACCGGCACAGCGCCAACGCCGAGAAGGTGGTGGCGGCCCTGGAGGGCCACCCCGCGGTGCGCCGGGTGTTCTACCCCGGGTTGGACTCCCACCCGGGGCACAAGACCGCCGAACGGCAGATGAGGGCCTTCGGCGGCATGGTCTCCTTCGCCCTGCGCGACGGTGAGAAGGCGGCGCTCGCACTGTGCGAGCGCACCGAGGTCTTCACCCTCGGCGAGTCCCTGGGCGGGGTGGAGTCCCTGATCGAGCACCCGGGGCGGATGACGCACGCGTCCACCGCGGGCTCCCCGCTGGAGGTCCCGGCCGATCTGGTGCGGATCTCCGTGGGCATCGAGTCCGCCGACGACCTGGTGGCGGACCTGCTCCAGGCCCTGGAGGGCTAGGAGGGTCGTCGCGCGGATCGGCTCGCGCCGGTCCGCGCCGGCGGCCTCGGCCGCCTCGGCTCCTGGGCCGGGGGAAGGGGGCGGGGCTCTCGGGGGTGGGGGCCACCGCCGAGCCCGTCCGCGCCGCGGCTCCGTCGCCGCGGCGTTCGTCTCAGCGCCTCCCGTTCAGACCGCGGTGGGCGTGCGGTCCGCGGAGGGGGCGGACGGGTGCTCCCCGTCGCGGAAGCGCAGCCCCACCACGAGGCTCCCGGTGCGGGAGAGGGGGGTGCCCTCGCCGTCCCTGCGCAGGGAGCGGTAGGTGCCCTGGCGGTCCTGTCGGCGGATGCCGATGGAGACGGCGAGGAAGAACCCCGCGGCCAGGCCCAGGAGTACGACTCCGACGAGGGCGATAACGATGGGGATCATGGTGTTCTCCTCGGGGGGAAGTTCCTATCCGTGTCCTGCGTGCCCTCCTCCGGAGAGGGGGGACGCCGAGCGGTGTCTCACCGTGGTGTTTCCTTTGCGGTGCCGCGGGGGTCAGGCGCCCGGGTCGAAGGGGAGGGGAACCGCCGGTGCCCGTTCCGGGGAGTGTTCTTCCGGCGGTGTCGCGTACTTAGGGTGGCCTTCACTTAAAATGGGCTCATGTTGACCGGATGGACCTGATCTCCTGGTGTTCCGATCATCTTGTTGGTACAAGCTAGGTTGTTGGTCTCATACCCCGGCGAGGACTGATATATGCGGGCCGAAAGCAGATATCGACAGATCGCCCGAACCCTGCGGCGCGAGATCCAGGAGGGCTCCCTGACCCGGGGCGCGCAGCTGCCGTCGGAGAAGCAGCTGGAGGAGCGCTTCGAGGCGTCCCGCAACACGATCCGGCTGGCCCTGGGCATGCTGCGCAACCAGGGGCTCATCGTCAGCCGCCCCGGGCGCGGGCACTACGTCCAGGACGTGGTCCCCGAGACCTTCCACGCCAACCGCGCCGGCCCCGGGGGCCTCCACGAGTCCGGTATGACCGGGCAGGTCCTGGAGGAGCTCCAGCTCCTCAGCGCCACCCCCGACATCGCCAGCCGCCTGCGCGTCCCCGAGGGCGACATGACGGTCGTCCGCCGGATGTACCGGTTCTCCGGGGAGGTCTCGGCCTCCGTCAGCACCGCCTACTACCCCATGGACCTCGTCGAGGGCACCCCGCTCATGCTTCCCGAGGACGTGGAGAGCGCCCTGTCGGTGCTGGCCGAGTACGGCCAGCGCCAGGTCGGGTTCGTCGACGAGCTGGAGACCCGCATGCCCAGCCCGCAGGAGGCGGGCCAGCTCGAACTCCCGCCCGGCGTCCCGGTGCTGACCGTCCACCGGACCGACCTGTCCGAGGAGCGCCCCATCCGGCTCGTGCACACCGTCTACGCGGGCCACAGCATCCGCTACCAGTACGAGAACGGCAACATGAACGCCTACCACCGGGACTGAGCACAAGCATGAGCACGTCGAGGAAGACGGTTGTCGCCGACCACCTGCGCGAGGCGCTGGCCAGGGGCGACTACAAGCCGGGTGAGCGGCTGCCGGGGGAGGAGGAGCTCGCCGAACAGCTCGACGTCTCCCGCGCCACCGCCCGTCTGGGCATGCGCATCCTCCAGGACGAGGGGCGCGTCGCCATCCAGCCCGGACGCGGGGCCTTCGTCGCCGACCACCGGCCCATCGTCCACCTGGCCACCCCCGTCACCGGGGGCGGCGACTCCGAGCGCTTCGAGGCGGGCTACCAGCCCCACCTGCGCGAGGCCGGATACGACCAGGTCCAGGAGAAGATCAAGGTCAGCCTGGACACCATGCGCCCCAAGGTGGCCAAGCGCCTGCGCAGCGACGGGGCCGAGGGCGGTACTCGCGGGGACCTGGTGGTCATCCGCTCCTCCGACCGGTTCGTCGACGGCGGCCTGTGGCAGTCCCAGGTCACCTACTTCCCGTACGGAATCGCCAGCAACACCCCGCTCATGTCCCCCGAACGCCTGGAGGAGGGCGTCACCGCCGTCCTGCGGTCGCTGGGGTACCGGGAGGAGTGGAACTGGGACATCGTCGGCGCCCGGATGCCCTCCCAGGACGAGGCGGACTCCTTCGGGCTGGGGCCGGGCATCCCGCTGCTGGTGCAGGAGCGTGTGGTCTACGAGGGCACGCGCCCGCTGCGGTTCACCGAGACGGTCATGCCCGCCAACCGGCACCAGCTGCTCTACTCCGGCGGCGGCGCCCCCGAGGAGCTGCTGGTGCTGGCCTCCGACGTCAGCATCTTCGAGCGCTGAACCGCTGAACCGCTGACCCGCTGTGCCGCTGGGCGGTTGGTCCGTCGGCAACCCGCGCGGAGTCCGGAGCCGACCGCACCGGGCCGCTGTCCCGGCACCCGGCCGCACGAACCTCGGCGGGGTCCCGGTGGCCGCGCCGGTTGCCCGCCGCGGCGGCCGAGTCCGTTCCGCGGGGGGCCGGCCCGCCCTCGCGGCGGCCCGGCTCAGCGCAGGTAGCGGTCCACCACCAGCGGCCCCAGCTCCTCGGCTCCGGCGTGCACCACCCGCGTCCCGCGCCGCCGCTCCACCAGCTCCTGGAAGGCGCGCAGCCGCGGATCGTCCGCCAGCAGGAAGAAGGTCACCTCGGCGCCCTCGCGCAGGACGGCGTCCAGCTCGGCGAAGGTCAGCTCCACCGTGCGGGGGGTCGGGGGCCAGGAGAACCGGGCGTCGCCGTCCTCGCCCAGGTGCGCGGTGGGCTCGCCGTCGGTGACCACCAGTACCTGCGGGCGCAGACCGCCGTGGCGCCGCAGGTGGGCGCGGGCCAGCCGCAGCGCGTGGTGCAGGTTCGTCCCGGGGACGCGGCGCCAGTCGTGCGCGACCAGTGACGCGGGGGTCAGCTCCCGCGCCCGCTCCCCGAAGCCGACCAGGTGCAGCCGGTCCTGCGGGCGGCGCGTGGACACCAGGGTGTGCAGGGCCAGCGCGGTCCGGGTGGCGGCCTCGTGCAGGGAACGGGTCACCATCGAGTGGGACAGGTCCACCAGCAGGGACACGGCCGCGGCCTCCGACGGCTCCGCCCCGGCCACCCGCACGTCTTGGGCCCGCAGCGCCACGCCGCGCTCTCCGGGGCGGGCCCGGCGCAGGGCCGCCTCGCGCACGGTCGCGACCGCGTCCAGCGGCTGGTCGCCGTCCTCGTCGCGGGGCAGGGACAGGCCCGTGGGCTCCCCGTCGGACGCGGTGCCTCCCCGGTGTGCTCCGCCGGGGCCACCGCGTCCGCGCCGGGAGGCCTCGGCCTCGCGCAGCGCCACCTCGCCCAGGCGGCGCAGTTCACGCGGGCTCAGGCCGTGGTCGGCCCCGTCCAGGCGGGCCAGGATGTGACCGGCCTCCCCGCCCAGCAGCCCCGGCAGACGGCCCAGGGCGGTGGCGTCCGCCCGGCCGAGGGCCGCGCGGTCGCCGTCGGCGTACCGGGACAGGACATCCTCCAGGGCGGACAGCCGCCGCCGGTCCTCCTCGGACAGAACCCCCGGGCCGCTCGCGGAACCCGCCCCCGGGCCCTCACCGGTCGCGGAATCCACTCCCGGGTCCTCCGGGCCGGTCGCGGAAGCCGTCTCCGGGACCCGCGAAGCGGAGGCGGAAGCCGACTCCAGCGCCGAGGCGACCAGCACCAGCAGCTCGCGCGCCGCCGCCACGGCCTCCTCGGGCGGCGGGTCGGGCTCGGCCAGCGGATCGGGGCCGCCCATGTACTCCCGGTACCGAAACCTCACAGGCGTCCGCCTCCTTCTCGTCCCGCGCACACGCACCGCTCGCCCCGCGCACACGCACCGGCTACCTTCCCGATTCGGGAACCGGCAGTCCTGGCCGGGCGGTCCGGCCGCCGAACGGCCGCGCCCGAGGGGACCCCGGCGCGCGGACGCCTCCGGAGGGCACCGCCTGGAGACCGCTTAGAAGCGGTAGACCCCTCCGTCGGGAAGCGCGTCCTTGGACAGCCGACGCTCCAGGTACAGGCCCTCCAGCGCGAACTCCACCACCGCGGCGGCCAGCCCCGGGGTCGGCGGGCCGTCCTCGTCCTCGGGGGCCGCGTGCCCGATCATCGCCGCGAGCCCCGGCACCGCGCCCACCCGCCGCAGCAGTTCGGCGGCGCCCACCAGGTCGCCGGTCTCCACCGTGCCGCCGCCCGAGAAGCGGTCGGCGAGTTCGGACAGGTCCACCGTCCCCAGGCGTTCGCGGAACACCTCCGCCACCGCCCGGCGCAGCAGCGCGTGCAGGATCTCCGCCTCGCGGCCCTCGGAACCCATCTCGAACTCGACCTTGCCCAGCAGCGGCTCCACCACGGCGGGCAGATCGCACACCCGGGCCGCCGGAACCTCCTCACCGGTCAGGGCCGCCCGGCGCAGCGCCGACGCCGCCACCGTCTCGGCCGCGGACACCGAGAAGCGCACCGACACCCCCGAACGGGCGTCCACCTTCTTGGAGGCGCGGACCAGCCGGGTGAAGCGCGCCACGGCCTCCAGCAGGTGCGAGGGCACCGTCGTGCCCTCGGGCAGTGCCGCCTCCTGCCGGACGAGCGCCAGTTCGTCCGCCAGGGTCAGCGGGTAGTGGGTGCGCACCTGCGCGCCGAAGCGGTCCTTGAGCGGGGTGACGATGCGCCCCCGGCTCGTGTAGTCCTCCGGGTTCGCGCTCGCCACCAGAAGCAGGTCCAGCGGCAGCCGCAGACTGTAGCCGCGCACCTGGAGGTCGCGCTCCTCCAACACGTTGAACAGCGCCACCTGGGCCCGTGCGGGCAGGTCGGGCAGCTCGTTGACGCAGAACACACCCCGGTTGGCCCGCGGCACCAGGCCGTAGTGGATGGTCTCGGGATCGCCGAGGGAGCGCCCCCGCGCCAGCAGCGCCGGGTCCACGTCGCCGATCAGCTCGCCCACGCCGGTGTCGGGCGTGCCCAGCTTCTCGCCGTAGCGCTCCGAGCGGTGCCGCCACACGACCGGCAGGCCGTCGCCCTCCCGTGCCGAACGGCGTACGCAGGCCGGACAGACCGGCGCGTAGGGGTGGTCGTTGACCGGGCACCCGGCCACCGCCGGGGACCACTCGTCCAGCAGGGCCGCCAAGGTGCGGATCAGCCGGGTCTTGCCCTGGCCGCGCTCGCCCAGCAGGACGATGTCGTGTCCGGCCAGCAGGGCCCGCTCCACCTGCGGCAGCACGGTGGCGTCGAACCCGTGCACCCCGGGGAACCGGGGCTGTCCCGAGGCCATCCGCCGCAGCAGGTTCTCCCGCACCTCGGCGGCGACCGGTCGGTGGACGTGCCCGGATCCGCGCAGGTCCGCGCGGGTGCGCGGGAGCGGGGGCGGGGCGGGGGAGGGGGCTTCGGGAAGGGCGCTCACCCCACGAACCTATCCACAGCCGTCAAGGAGCGTCTGGTTTCCGGGATTGGCGTGCTGTTTCCTGGATACAAGGGGGCCCAGGGGCTCCGGCCGCATCGTGCTGCCCGCACGCCGCACCGCTGCCGGGGTCCGTGTCCGTTCACCGGAAAACCTCCTGTTCGACGCCGAGGTGGAAGAATGGGACGCGACGGTGGAGTCCTGCGTCCGGCCGCGACGGCCGGCGAAACCGGGGGTGGCAGCTGGTGGCACGGTTCGGCGATGCACTGACGACGGGGGCCGACCTCGTGAACGCGGCCGAGCGCGCCGTACTGAGCGCCCTGGAACAGGTGGACGGTCCTACCGACCTGGTGTGCTTCTTCGTCTGCGGCGCCGACCCCGAGGAGGTCACCCTCGCGGGCAAGCGCGTCATGGAGCTGGCGGGCGACGCGGCCACCCTCGGATGCAGTTCCACCGGGGTCATCGGCGGCGGCCGCAGCGTCGAGGGCCAGGGCTCGGTCAGCGTGTGGTGCGCCGGTCTGCCCGGCGTGGAGATCACCCCGTTCCGGCTGGACACCGTGGTCGAGGACGACCACCTGGCCGTCATCGGCATGCAGGAGCCCGGCCCCCGCGACAGCGTGGCCATCCTGCTCACCAACCCCTACGAGTTCCCCACCCAGGCCTTCGTCCGCGAGTCCACCGAGGCACTCGGCGGCCTGCCCCTGGTCGGCGGCATGGCCGACGGCATGCGCGGCGAGGAGTCGGTGCGGCTCTTCTGCGACGGCGAGGTGGCCGAGCACGGCGCCATCGGCGTCCTCGTCGGCGGCGAGAACGTCCTCGGCACCGTGGTGAGCCAGGGCTGCCGCCCCATCGGTCCGCCCATGACCGTCACCAAGGCCGAGGGCAACCTCCTGCTCGAACTCGCGGGCACCAACGCCTACGAGAAGCTGGAGGAGCTGGTCGAGTCCCTCTCCGAGGAGGACCGCGAACTCGCCGAGCACGGCCTGCACATCGGCATCGCCATGGACGAGTACATCGACCGCCACGAGCAGGGCGACTTCCTCATCCGCACCCTGGCCGGAGCCGACCCCGAACTCGGCGCCCTCACCATCGGCGACATGGTCGAGGTCGGCCAGACCGTCCGCTTCCAGGTCCGCGACGCCGGTACCGCGGACGAGGACCTGGCCCGCCGCCTCAGCGACTTCGGCGCCGAACACCCCGTCGGCGCCGGTCTGCTCTTCTCCTGCAACGGCCGCGGGTCCTCCCTCTTCCCGCAGTCCGACCATGACGTCCTGGCCGTCCACCGCGTCCTCGGCGTCGACGCCGTCGCCGGGTTCTTCGCCGCGGGCGAGATCGGCCCGGTCGGCGGGGTCAACCACGTGCACGGGTTCACCGCCTGCCTGCTGGCCTTCGCCTAGAACACCGCTCCCCGCACCCGCGGCGGGGCCGGTGCGAGGGCTGCCGGGTTCGCGTCCGCGGCCACCGGGAGCCGGGCCGCGCCCGTTTCCGGAACAGGCTCCACCGCGTTCCCGAGTCGGACTTTTACCGCTATGAGGCCGACACCCGACACGAGCTGCTTGAGTGCGTTCGCGGCGGGTTGCTTACTGGGAGTGCTCATTCTGGTAACTCCACGTGTTTGGCAGGGCGGGAATGTCCCACACGAGGCGCGAGCGCGCCAGAAGCACCGCGAAGACCCTGGCGTCCCTGGGCGCTCTCGTGTTCCTCGCTCCCCTGGCACCGGCCCCGGTGCTCGCGGAGGAGGGCTGGCTGCGCCAGGAACCGGGTTCCGCCGACCGGATCGGCCTGGTCCTGGAGTCCGGAACGCTGCGCCTGGACGGTGACGCGGGCCACGGACCCGTGGCCCGCTGGGACCCGGAGCCCCGGCGCAGCGGCCTGGCGGTCTTTCCCCCGCAGCCGCTGGAGGCCCCGGCCGACACCGTGGACGTGCGGGTGCGGACGGACAGCGGCCCGGGGGAGGTGACCACCGAACTGCGCGGCGGCCGGGCCGACGGGGCGTGGACCGAGTGGCACCCCGTCGGGGACGGGCGGGTGACGCTGCCGCACGAGGCCGCTCGGGTACAGCTGCGTGTGCGTATCAGCGGGGAGGGGACCGGCCTCGCGGGACTGCGGATCCGCCCGACGGAGGAGGACGGGGAGCCGCCCCGGGGCGGTGGTGCCGGGGAGCCCGGCGACGGGCAGGACGGCCACGCGACCGAGCCGACCGGTCCCGCCGCCCCCACCGACCCCTCGGAACCGGTGGAACCGGGAAGCTCCGGCGCTCCCCCCGACCCCTCCGCGCCGGGAGGCCCCGAAACCCCCGCCGACTCCTCGGGCCCCGACGGCTCCGGCGACCACGGCGATCGCACCGAGCCGTTCTCGGCCACCCTCTTCGCCACCCGTATCGGACTGGTCGGCAGCACCACCGCCAACGGCCACAGGATCCGCGAGAACGACCACTTCGCCGCCCTGCCCTCCCGCCGGGGCCTGGCGGTCCGGGGCGGCGGCGAGTACACCGTGCGGGTGTGCACCACCGGCGCCCTGGGCCCCGAGGGGCGGGGCGACACCGGGGACCACCGGCCGCGCTGCGCCTACCTGCCGGTGTGGGACGTGGGTCCCTGGAACACCAGGGACGACCACTGGAATGCCGAACGCGAGACCTGGCCCGACCTGGCGCGGGGACGACCGCAGGCGCAGGCGGCCTACACGCTGGGGCACAACGGCGGTCTCGACGGGTTCGGGCGCCGGGTGCGCAACCCGGCGGGTATCGACCTGGCCGACGGCGCGTTCCGGCAGGGGCTGGAACTGCCCACCAACGGATGGGTGCGGGTCGACTACCTGTGGACCGGCGAGTACCGCGGGCGCGCGCGGATCACCGCGGCCGACCAGCGGCACCCCGTGGTCGTGCGCGGCGGTCCGGGGCTGGAGCACGAGCCGGTGGGCCTGGCCGCGCACAGCGCCAACGTCGACGTGGCCTGCCAGACCGTCGGCGACGCGGTGGCGGGGACGTTCGGGACGAGTAACGCCTGGTACCGGATCGGTGAGGGCAACTACGTCCCGGCCGTGTTCGCCGACGGCGGGAGCGGCGCCCCGGCCTGCCCGGAGCCGTGAGGCGCGGGGGCGCAGGGCCGTGGGGCGCGGCGTCACGCCCCGGGTCGGCGCCGGGACGCGGGACGGGGCGTCGACGGTGTGCGGGCAGCACGGGGCGGGCGGAGTGGGAGCCCCCCTTTTACCACGCTAGGCCCCGGCGGACCCGCGACGACAGGGGGAGTTCCCGCCTGTGGACAACCCTCCGGCGCACCCGGCCCCGGACGGCTCAGGTGCGGATGACCACGGTTCCGGCGGCCCGGTCGTGCAGGGCGCGCTTCTCTTCGCCGAGCGCCGCCATGGACTCGGCCAGCGTGAAGACGTGGCCCACGACGGGCAGGGACTGCGGGAAGCCGAAGAACGCGGAGCGGCCCATCGCCTGCCCCTGGCTGAGCCCGCCGCCGTCGGCGGCGCTGACCACCTTGATCCCGACCATCATCTTGCCGAGCGTGCGCCCCCAGGTGACCAGGTAGAGCCAGTCGTAGAAGAACAGCAGCAGACCCCACCCGAACACGAACAGCAGCGCCCACAGGGTGCCCTCGGCGTCGGTGGTCTGGTCGCTGCCGGTCAGGACCACCGTCACGATGGCCATGAGGACGAAGAACGCGACCGCGGCGATCACCACGAGGACGTAGTCGATGGCGCGGGCGGCCAGACGGCGGCCGAACGTGGCCCTCTCCGGCGCCGGGGCCGGGAACGCGCCCGGCACCGGGAACGCGCCCTGCCCCGGCACGCCCCATCCGGCGCCCGGAGGGGACACGCCCTGGCCGGGCGCGGGGCCGCCGGGGCCCCACCCCCCGTGCGGGGGCGGGTACGCGCCGGGGCGGGGTTCCTGGGGGTTCCAGTGGAGCGAGGACATGTCGGCGGGGAATCCCTCGGTTCGTCGGACCGGCGGCCGGGGAAGCCGCCGCGGGAGTGTGCTTCGAGACTACGACGCGGGGGACCCTCCGGAGGATCCCCGCCGCGCACACGAAGGGGCGCCCCGGTGAGGGGCGCCCCCAAAGCGGCGGGGGCGGTCGGACACCGCCCCCGTGATCGCCGAACCGCCGCTACATGCCGGTGTAGGGCACGGCGTCGATGATCTCGACGCCCAGGCTCTTGCCGTTGGGCAGCGTGTAGCTGACGTTCTCCCCCACGCGCTTGCCGTTGATGGCGGAGCCCAGCGGTGACCTGGGCGAGTACACGTCGATGGGAGAGCCGCTCTCCTCGCGGGAGGCGAGCAGGAAGGTGACCTCGTCGTCGTCCCCGTCGAACTTGACGGTGACGGTCATGCCGGGGCCGACCACGCCCTCGGTGTGGGGCGCCTCGCCGACCCGCGCAGTGCGCAGGATCTCGGTGAGCTGGAGGATGCGGGCCTCCATCTTGCCCTGCTCCTCCTTGGCGGCGTGGTACCCGCCGTTCTCCTTGAGGTCGCCCTCTTCCCGGGCCGCCTCGATCTTCTCCGCGATCTCGATGCGCCCACTCCCCGACAGGTGGTCCAGCTCGGACTTGAGCCGGTCGTACGCCTCCTGGGTGAGCCAGGTGACGTTGTCATCGCGGGTCTGGGTCACGGGAACTCCTTGTGTACTAGTAGCAAAGGCCACCAGGCGGCCAGAGCTGAACTTACGAGAATATCACCGTGCGTCGTGACACACGGGTTCCCGCGGTTCGGCGGTGCCTCCGGAGCCGGGCTAAGGGGCTCGGTGGATCAGTCCTGCGAACCTTGTTCCCTGCACGAGGCCACTTCTACCGTGGCGGCCTGACGAACCGTCTCAACGGTCGTGGTGACCATGCGGTTCCCGGCCTCGGCCTCGGAGCGCGTCTGGCCCACCTCGACGAACTGTTCGTCCAGCGCCACGACCAGGCACTCGGCGCCGTTCCTGCTGTTCACCTCGTAGCTGATGGTGGCCTCCTCGGGCGTGGGCGCGGAGAAGGTGACCACCTGGTGGTACACACCGCCGCCCAGACCGCTGAAGCTCATCAGGGAGTAGCCCCAGCCGACCGCGCACGCCACCGCGAAGAGGGTGGCGATGACGAAGAAGACCGGCCCGTTCCCGTGGCGCTTGCGCAGCGCGGGAGCGGTACTGGCCGAGGAGTCGGCCGCTGTGTCGGCCGTGGTTTCGGCGCTCTTCACGGCGTCTTCCTCCGGGGTCGGCTGCATCGGGAATCTCCGAACAAGGGGACGGTGTTGTCTAAGATATCCCCGACCTGACAGCCTCCCCACGCGCCCCGCGCGGAAGTCGTCCGAGCCTGTGTACCGGGGGAGCCGGACGGCCGCGCCCCTCGCGTCCGTCCACCTAGTCAAGGAGACCCTTCGTTGTCCGAGCGCCTGCGGCTCATGGCCGTTCATGCCCACCCCGATGACGAGTCCAGCAAGGGCGCGGCCACCATGGCCCGCTATGCGGAGGAGGGCGTCGACGTGCTCGTTGTCACCATGACCGGTGGCGAGCGCGGCGACATCCTCAACCCCGCGATGGAGCGTCCCGACATCCGCGAGAACATCGCGCAGGTGCGCCGAGAGGAGATGGAGCGGGCCAGGGAGATCCTCGGCGTCCAGCAGGAGTTCGCCGGGTTCGTCGACTCCGGCCTGCCCGAGGGCGACCCGCTGCCGCCCCTGCCCGAGGGCTGTTTCGCCACCCTCCCCGTGGAGGAGGGCGCCGCACCCCTCGTGGAGTCCATCCGCAGGTTCCGGCCGCACGTCATCCTCACCTACGACGAGAACGGCGGTTACCCGCACCCCGACCACATCATGACCCACAAGGTGTCGATGCACGCCTTCGACACCGCGGGCGACCCCGACGCCTACCCGGACGCGGGCGACCCCTGGCAGCCGCTCAAGCTGTACTACTTCGTCTCCTTCCCGCCCGAGCGGTTCGAGGCCCTGGCCGACGTGCTGGCCGCGCGCGGGCTGGAGAACCCCTTCGAGGAGTGGATGAAGCGGATCGCGGACCGCGACCGCCCCCGCTGGGAGATCACCACGCGCGTGCACTGCAGCGAGTACTTCGACGTCGCCGACGAGGCGCTCAAGGCGCACGCCACCCAGGTGGACCCCAACGGGTTCTGGTTCGCCGTGCCCAACGAGGTCGTCGCGGAGGCCTGGCCGAGTGAGGACTACCACCTGGTGCGCTCGCTGGTGGACACCGAGATCCCTGAGAAGGACCTCTTCGCGGGTGTCCGAGAAGCAGTGAGAGTATGAGTGGCATGAACACCCTTCTCACGTCCGCGACGGTGCTGGCGGGCAGCTTCCAGCTCGACAAGGACACCGTGACCCCCGGTGTGCTCGGCTTCCTCGTCATCTTCGCCATCGGTGTCGGGCTGTACTTCCTCATGCGCAGTCTCCTGGGCAAGCTCCGCGCCCTGCCCAAGGACGACGACTTCGGCGCGAGGACCACGGCCTCCGACGACGGCGGGTCGGCCGACGCGGCGCGGGTCTCCTCCGACCACTCCGGAGAGGCCGGCGCCGCGCAGGCCTCCGCCGAGGACACCGCTCCGCGGAGCTGAGGAGACGCCCCCGCCCTGCCCCAGCGGGACGGCGTGTCCGGGCGCACCGCCCGGGCCCACCGCTCGGCCCGAAGGCTCCGGGTCGCTCCCGGGCCGCTCCCGCGCCCGCCGGACGGACACCCGGCCTCCCCCGGGCGGTGGTCCCCGTCCCGCTCCGGCGGGTGCGCGACACCCCCACCGCCCCGGGGGCGGAGTTCACGGGCGCCCGACCGGCTGGCGTGCCGTGGGCCCCGCTCCGGCGGGTGCGCGACGCCCCGCCGCCCCGGATGGCAGAGTTGGGGGCATGTCCAACCGCCTGAGCGACGCGACCAGCCCGTACCTGTTGCAGCACGCCGACAACCCCGTGGAGTGGTGGCCCTGGGGTGAGGAGGCCCTGGCCGAGGCGCGTCGGCGCGACGTGCCCCTCCTTGTCTCCGTCGGCTACGCCGCCTGCCACTGGTGCCACGTGATGGCCCACGAGTCCTTCGAGGACGAGGCGACCGCGGCCCTGATGAACAGCCTGTTCGTCAACGTCAAGGTGGACCGCGAGGAGCGCCCCGACGTCGACGCCGTGTACATGGAGGCGACCCAGGCCATGACCGGCCAGGGAGGCTGGCCCATGACCGTGTTCGCCACCCCCGACGGCGCCCCGTTCTACTGCGGCACCTACTTCCCGCGCGAGCACTTCCAGCGCCTGCTGCGGGGCGTGGCCGACGCCTGGCGGGACCAGCGCACCGAACTGGTCGGCCAGGGCGCGCGCGTGGTGGAGGCGCTCAGCGGCCCGCGCACCCTGGCCGCCGCGCCACCGCCCTCCGCGGACCGGCTCGACCTGGCCGTCCGCGCGCTGGTGCGCGACTACGACAGCGCCCACGGCGGTTTCGGCACCGCGCCCAAGTTCCCGCCCTCGATGCTGCTCTCCTTCCTCACCGCCCAGGACGAGCGCACCCGGCCCCTGCAGAGCGCGGACGAGTCCACGCCCGCCTGGCTCATGGCCAGCGGCACCGCCCTGGCCATGGCGCAGGGCGGCATGTACGACCAGCTCGGCGGCGGTTTCGCCCGCTACTCGGTGGACCGCGAGTGGACCGTGCCGCACTTCGAGAAGATGCTGTACGACAACGCTCTGCTGCTGCGCGCCTACGCCCGGATGGGCCGCCGCCCCTCGGGGCCGGGGGTCTCCGACGCCGCCACCCACGCCCTGCTGCGCCGGGTCGCCGGGGAGACCGCCGACTGGATGCTGCGCGACCTGCGCACGCCCGAGGGCGGGTTCGCCTCGGCGCTGGACGCCGACAGCGAGGGCGAGGAGGGCACCTACTACGTGTGGACGCCCGCCCAGCTGCGGGAGGTCCTGGGCGAGGAGGACGCCGCCTTCGCCGCCGAGGTGTTCGGCGTGACCGAGGAGGGCACCTTCGAGCGCGGCGCCTCCGTGCTCCAGCTTCCCGCCCCGCCCGCCGACGCCTGGCGCTACCAGCGGATCCGTGAGGCCCTGCTGGCGGCCCGCGCCGAACGGGTCGCCCCCGCGCGCGACGACAAGGTGGTGGCCGCCTGGAACGGCCTGGCGGTCGCCGCGCTGGCCGAGGCGGGGGTGCTGCTGGAGCGGTCCGACCTGGTGGAGGCCGCCCGCGCGGCCGCGGACCTGCTGCTGCGCGTGCACCTGCGGGACGGGCGCCTGGTCCGCACCTCCCGGGACGGGCGCGCGGGCACCAGCGCCGGGGTGCTGGAGGACTACGCCGACGTCGCCGAGGGGCTGCTCGTCCTGCACGGTGCGACCGGGGAGGTGCGCTACGCGCACGAGGCCGGGCGCCTGCTGGACACCGTCCTGGAGCGCTTCGGCGACGGCTCCGGCGGGTTCTACGACACCGCCGACGACGCCGAGCGCCTCTTCAACCGGCCCCAGGACCCCACCGACAACGTCACGCCGTCCGGCCGGTCGGCGGCGGCGTCAGCGCTGCTCTCCTACGCCGCGCTGACCGGATCCGAGCGCCACCGCACGGCCGCCGAGGAGGCGCTGTCCCCGGTGGCGGTGCTGGCGGAGAAGGCCGCCCGGTTCGCCGGATGGGGCCTGGCCACCGGCGAGGCCCTCCTGACCGGGCCGCGCGCCGTGGCGGTGGTGGGCGATCCCGACGACCCGGGGACCGCGGAGCTGGTGCGGACCGCGCTGGTCTGGGCACCGCTGGGCACCGTGCTCTCGCGCGGCGACGGCCGCGACGACGGCGGGGTGCCGCTGCTGCGCGACCGCGCCCCGGTGGGCGGGCGACCGACCGCCTACGTGTGCGAGGGCTTCGTCTGCAAGCTCCCGGTCACCTCGCCCGAGGACCTGCGGGAGCAGCTGCTGGCCTGACGCGTCGCCGGGGCCTACCCCAGGTGCGTACCGGCGATGATCCGGTCCACCAGGTCGGGCCGGTAGCCCGGCTGGCGGATCTCCATGTACACGGTCGTGGGCTCGCCCGGCTCGTGCACGGCGGCGCTGCTCAGCGACCCGTTGCCGTGGCACTCGGGCCAGTCCCACACCGTGCCCTCCCATTCCCCGGTGTCCAGCGGCCGCTCCTCGGGAGGGTCTCCGCACGGCTGGGCGCCGGCGATCCCGCTCAGGTCGGCGGGGCCGCGCACCACGGTCGCGTACACACCGTAGGCCGTCTCCTGGGTGGAGTCCCAGTCCTCGGCGTCGGTCGCCACCAGCAGGCCCGGACCCGCGCCGGCCTCGGCCGCCGCGGGGAGGGCCTCCTGGGCGGTGTGGATCTCGTGGGCCCACACTGACGGCACCTCCAGGTAGACGCCCTGCGCTGCGTCGTGCACGGTGGTCAGGGACACCCCCGGCCTGCCCAGGGACCCCGGGAGGCTGGCGCCCGCCAGCACCAGCGCCCCCGCCAGGGCCGCCGCCCGCCGCCACGGCATGCGCAGCCGCTGCCACCACGGCACGGCCGCCTTGGGCAGGTCGGGCGCCATACGGATGGTTCTGACCCGGTCGGTGAAGGTTTTGGCGTCCGCCGGACGGCTTTCCCGGTCCACCGAAAGTGCCGACAGGATGAGTTCGTCGAGCGCGGGGGGCAGACCTGGCCGGATCTGGCCAGGAGCCACCTTCACCGGCGGACGCGAGGGCGGACGGCCGGTGATGAGCTCGTAGGCCACCGCGCCCAGCGAGTACACGTCCGACCGGACGTCCAGGTCACCGCCGGGGATGCTCTGCTCGGGGGACATGTAGCCGGGGGTCCCGGCCGCCGCGGTGAACCCCGACGCCTCGTCGATCGACTTGGCGAACCCCAGGTCCGCCACCAGCACCCGCTGCCCCACGGGTGAGGACTGGAGCAGCACGTTGGACGGCTTGATGTCGCGGTGGATCGTGCCGTGGTTGTGCAGCACCGTGATGCCCTGGCCGATCTCGGTGAGCAGCCGCAGGGCCTCGTCCAGGGGCAGTGTGCCCCGGTGGATGAGGTCGGCGACGCTGCCCTGGTCGGCGTAGGTCATCACCATGTAGGGCCGACCGTCCGGGAGCACGTCCACGTCGTGCACCGCCACCAGCCAGGTGGAGTCGGTCTGGCGCAGGATGCGCGCCTCCTCCAGGAAGCGGTGCTGGATGTCCATCTGGTGCGCCCAGTTCTCGGCGAGTACCTTGATGGCCACCGAGTAGTTCAGCAGGTCGTCCTGCGCCAACCAGACCGTGGCGAAGGAACCCGACCCAAGGCGCCGGATGACGCGGTAGCGCCCGAAGGCCTCAGGTTGGCTCATCTCCGCCTCGGTCTGTCAGGGGTGAACACGCGGTCGTTGCCCACTAATACACCATCTGTACCTTCACATTGCCTCCCGCCGATATGATCCCCTCTCCGGGTGGCGCCGATCCCCTCCGGACGTGGAGACTGGAGGGGCCCGACGGGCTCCGCGCCGTGCGCGGCGGCGAAGGCGACGATTTTTCACGAGTGCGGATCCGGACCGGGGACGTAGACGTCCCGGTGACGTGTGACCCTCGAACGCAAGGGGCGCACCCGCGTCCGCAGCGGACGGCCGGATGTCTGCCGTCAGTCAGGGAGAGACCAGACATGCGCAGTAGTGACCACGCAGACCACGAGGAAAGCCCCGCGCCGCGGCGCCGGGTGGCGAGCAACGTCGACGAGGAGCTGGAGGACCTCGCGCGCCGGGCCAAGGCCGGAGACGCCATGGCCCTGGACGACCTGCTCCGGCGGATCCAGCCCGAGGTGCTGCGCCGCTGCTCCCGCTTCCTGCCCTACCGGCAGGACGCCGAGGAGGCGTGCCAGGACGCGCTGCTGCGCGTGGCGCGCAAGATCGACAGCTTCAAGGGCGACTCCCTGTTCACCACCTGGCTGTACACGGTGGTGTCCAACTCCGCCCGGCAGACCTACCGCTCCATGAAGCGGCGCTCGGCGGAGTTCCCCACCGAGGCCGAGCGCATGCCCCACCAGAGCGACCCCCGCACCACCAGCGTCATCGCCGGTTCCCGCATCGACCTGCTGGAGGCCCTCGACCAGTTGGAGAAGGACCGCCCCAACCTGGTGGCCCCCCTGGTCCTGCGCGACCTGTGCCAGATGGACTACAACGAGATCGCCTCCGAGCTCAACCTGGCCCTGGGCACGGTCAAGTCCCGCATCCACCAGGGGCGCAAGCACGTGCGCAAGTCCCTGGCCGTGACGTAGCCCCCTTCGGGCGAACTACGCTGGAGACATCCCCGTCGGCACATCCTTTCCAACGGTGTGCTGTTCCAGATCCAGCTCTGAGAGGTTTCGCCAATGGGGCTTCGTGACCCCCTGTACTGGCTCTACGAGCGGCGCCTGGAGCGTCGGCTGACCAGTCAGGAGATCCCCCGCCACGTCGGTGTCGCCATGGACGGCAACCGCCGCTGGGCCAAGGTGAGCGGGCTCGGCGCGGCCGAGCAGGGCCACCAGGCGGGCGCGAACAAGATCTTCGAACTGCTGCGCTGGTGCGACGAGGTCGGCGTGCAGGTGGTCACACTCTGGATGCTGTCCACCGACAACCTCAGCCGGGACGAGTCCGAGCTGGGCCCGCTGGTGCGCATCATCGAGCAGACCATCGCCCGGCTGCGCGAGGAGGGGTGGAACACGCGCCCCGTGGGGGCCCTCGACATCCTGCCCGCGTCCACCGCCCAGGCGCTCAAGGAGGCGGAGACGGCCACATCCGGCAACCCCGGGCTGGTTGTCAACGTCGCCGTCGGGTATGGAGGTAGACGTGAGATCGCTGATGCGGTTCGGTCCCTCCTCCAAGCGGAGGCGGCCAAGGGCACCGGTATCCAGGAGCTTGCCGAGCGCCTGGACATCGAGGACATCGCACGGCATCTCTACACGCGCGGTCAGCCCGACCCCGACCTGCTCATCCGCACGTCGGGGGAGCAGCGCCTGTCCGGCTTCATGCTGTGGCAGAGCGTGCACTCGGAGTTCTACTTCTGCGAGGTCTACTGGCCTGCCTTCCGCAGGGTGGACTTCCTGCGTGCACTGCGCTCGTACGGCGCGCGCAACCGCCGCTACGGATCCTGATCCCCCGAAGCCCGACCCCTTAACGCGGAGTTCACCGCGCGGAGGGAGAGGTCCCTTGGAAACGGGAGCACGGACGCGTAGCGTCGGAAGTAGCGGGTGGCGTTCGTCCACCCGTTCGGGAGGCCCCGTCTCATTGATCTCCTCCGCCATCGCGGAACGTCAACGAGGAGGGCCGGACCCGGCCCTCGCGGGCCAGGTCCCGGTCCTCCATGATCCCGTGACAGTAGGGCGCCCCAGCGGTGCCCAAGGGGAGAACGAGTGGCTAGTTCCTCGACCGATCGCCGTGACACCCAGTCCCCCGACCCCCGTACGGAGGTAGGCCAGGACGGACGCGTCTATGTGCTCGACACCAGTGTCCTGCTCGCCGACCCGGCCGCTCTGAGCCGGTTCGCCGAGCACGAGGTCGTCATCCCCGTGGTGGTGATCACCGAACTGGAGAGCAAGCGTCACCACCCCGAGCTCGGGTACTTCGCTCGTCACGCGTTGCGCCGCCTGGACGACCTGCGGGTCGCCCACGGCCGTCTGGACGCCCCGGTACCGGTGAACGACGTCGGCGGCACGCTGCGGGTGGAACTCAACCACAGCGATCCGCAGATCCTGCCGGCGGGCTTCCGGCTCGGCGACAACGACACCCGGATCCTCACGGTGGCCCGCAACCTCCAGGAGGAGGGCGGGGACGTCGTGCTGGTGAGCAAGGACCTCCCGATGCGGATCAAGGCGTCCTCCATCGGGCTGGCCGCCGACGAGTACCGGGCCGAACTGGCCATCGAGCACGGCTGGACGGGCATGGCCGAGCTGGACGTGCCCGCGCACCAGATCGGCGAACTGTTCACCAGCGGCGAGAGCGACATCGACGCGGCCCGCGATCTCCCCTGCCACACCGGGCTGGTGCTGGTCTCCGAGCGCGGCAAGGCGCTCGGCCGGGTCCAGCCCGACAAGTCGGTGAAGCTGGTGCGCGGAGACCGCGACGTGTTCGGCCTGCACGGCCGCAGCGCCGAGCAGCGCGTCGCCCTGGACCTGCTCACCGACCCCGAGGTGGGCATCGTCTCCCTGGGTGGGCGCGCGGGCACCGGAAAGTCGGCGCTGGCGCTGTGCGCCGGTCTGGAGGCCGTCCTGGAGCGCCGCCAGCACCGCAAGGTGATGGTGTTCCGGCCGCTGTACGCGGTCGGCGGCCAGGAACTGGGCTACCTGCCCGGGACCGAGAACGACAAGATGACCCCGTGGGGCCAGGCGGTGCACGACACCCTGTCCGCGGTGACCAGCGAGGAGGTCATCGAGGAGATCGTGGACCGGGGGATGCTGGAGGTCCTCCCGCTCACCCACATCCGCGGCCGGTCGCTGCACGACGCGTTCGTGATCGTGGACGAGGCCCAGTCCCTGGAGCGCAACGTCCTGCTCACGGTGCTCTCCCGCCTCGGCCAGAACTCGCGGGTGGTGCTCACCCACGACATCGCCCAGCGCGACAACCTGCGCGTGGGCCGCCACGACGGCGTGGTCGCGGTGATCGAGAAGCTCAAGGGCCACCCCCTGTTCGCGCACGTCACCCTGACCCGGTCCGAGCGGTCGCCGATCGCCGCCCTGGTCACGGAGATGCTGGAGAACTGACGCGCTACCGCGGCGGGCCCGTCGGTCTGACGGGCCCGCCGCCCCCGTGGAGCCCCCGGCGGCTTCCGGCCCGCGCCCCCGGGCGCGTGACCGGGCTTCTCAGCGCATCCCCGCCACCAGGCGGCCCAGGCGCCGCACCCGTTCCAGGTTGGCCTCGTAGCGGGCGCCGATCACCAGCAGCAGCACACCCGCGACGGCGAACGGCACCCAGTTCGGCACCAGCCGGGTCAGGTCCCACAGGGGCGGCCCGAACGCCCGCAGCGAGGTGGCCACCAGCACCAGCCCGCCCGTCACCAGGGCCGCCTGGAGCCGCCGACGCAACCCCCACACGGTCACCGCGAGGCCCAGCACGAGCACGGCGGGCACCCGCCACACCATGCCGTCCTCCGCCAGCACCAAGACGACGGTGGGCAGGAACAGCAGCGCCAGGCCGCCGCCGTGGGCGGCCCAGCTCGACGGCGGTTCGGCCGCCCTGCGGCTCCACTCCCAGCCCACGGCCAGCGCCGCGAGGGCGGGCGGCACCGTGTACGCCTCGGGCACGGCCACGTCCCACGCGGAGAGCACCGTCCACAGCGCCGCCAGCATCAGCAGCGCGCCCGCCAGCGCGAACCAGCGCCGCCCGGGCCGCGCGGCGGTCGCCAGCGCGACGACCCCGACCACGGCCAGCGCCAGCGCGACCAGTTCCAACCGCGCCCCCGCCGCCGCGGTGACGCCCAGCGAGACCGCCGCCCACACCCACGCGGGGACCTCCGTCGCCGGTACGAGCGGTCCGCGCAGGCGCGGCGCGGCCACGGCCACCGCGGCGACCATCGCGATCGGAGCCATCGCCGCGTACTCCACCGGAGCCCCCAGCAGCAGGGGCAGGGCCAGCGCGAACCCGCCCGTCGCCGCCGTCGCCACCGCCGTGGCGCCGACCGCCGCGACGGCGGTCCGGGCCAGGGCCGCGACCACCGCGGCGACCACCGCGGCACCCATCAGGGCGCCCGTGGTCGCGTGCTCCTGGACCAGCGCCCAGCCCGTGCCGAGCAGCAGGGTGAGGAGGCCGGTCAGCCCCGCCAGCCAGCCGAGCCGCCCGTCCCGGGTCAGCGCCGACCACAGCGCCAGGGCCGAACCCACCGCGAACACCCACAGCAGCGCGCCGAGGAACGGCGCGTCCAGGACCAGGGGCAGCGCGACGAGCGCGGGCGGCGCGGCGAGGACCGCGGCTGCCGCCGTCCGTCCGCGGTCGAGCAGGGCGACCAGGGCCACCGCCGCCGCACCGGCCAGCAGCATTCCGGCCGCCGTGCCGACGGCCTCCGCCGGGCCCGCCACGCGGTGCAGCCCCAGGACGGAGTAGGCGGGGTCGCCCAGCGCCCGCACGGGCGCCGTCCACGGCCCGTACGCGCCGGACAGCAGCGGCAGGCCGGGACCGTGCCCCCGCCCGACCAGCAGCGGGGCGGACGAGAGCAGGAGCAGGCCCACCACGGTGAACACCGGCCGGGGGTCGCCCCCGGCACCGTCCGCCCGCGGGAGGGGGATCCGACCGAATACCACCGCGTTCGCCCCGGCCAGCAGCGCGCAGGCGGCCAGCAGCCACCACGCCGGAGGCGGCACGGTGTCCGAGATCACGAGGCCGAGCCCGAAGAAGGCACCGGTCAGCAGGGCCAGCGCCCACAGGAGCAGGCCCGTCGCGTGGAGCGCCGCGGGGCGGCCGGACCGGGCGTACAGCAGTAGCGCGACCAGGACGGTCGCCTCCACCAACACGAGGGCGGTCAGGGAGGTGTACCGGTCCGGGAGCGACCACAGGCCGCCGGTGATCAGGGTCAGGGTTCCGGTGAGCGCGGGCACCCAGGCGCCGGGCCGACGCGGTACCAGGGCCGTGGCCAGGACCAGCGCGGCGCCGACCAGGAGGGCGCAGACCACGGCCACCGCGTGCGGCGGGTCCAGCAGGTGCACGACCGTCAGCAGCGCCGGGGGAGCGGCCAGGGCGGCGGCGGGCACCAGCGCTCGGCGGCGCAGCAGGAACACCGCGCCCAGGGACAGCACGGCGCAGACGAGCACGGCGATCAGGTGGAACCCCGCGTCCGGGGCGGTCGTCGTCGGCAGGCCCAGCACGCCGGACACCGGTGCGCTCGGGGGGCCGCCGTTCCACGGGGGCAGGGGCGCCCTGGGCAGCGCGGGCAGGTGCGCGGGTCCGGCGACCAGCGGGGCCGCCCCCAGGACCAGCAGGGCGATGGCCGCGGGGACCCTGGACGCGCCGGTACCGCCCGGGGCGCCCGGGCCAGCGGCACCGCTCACGGCGCCCACGGGACCGGGGCCCTCCGGGACGTGGCGCAGCGGGCCTCGGGCCAACAGCAGACCGGTCACGCCCGACAGCAGCAGGACCGCGGCCACGAACCACCGGGCTCCGACGTGATCGGCGCCCGCGGCGGAGGCGGCCAGGACGAAGACCGTGTACAGCAGCGCCACAACCGTGGTCAGCACCCACAGCACGGCCGCGCTGACCCGGAGGGCGCGCACGGGGACGCCCGCGCGGGGCCGTCCGAACCAGAGCGCCAGGAGCAGGTCGGCGAGTCCGGTCGCGGCCAGGACGGGCAGCGCCCAGGGCCAGAGGCCGGGGGAGCCGGACGCCGCCAGCAGCAGGACGGGCACCGGTTGCAGGAGCAGGACGGCCAGGACGCGCGGCGTCCGCAGCGGCACGAGCAGCGGATAGGACGCCAGCAGCGCGCCGATGACGAGCAGCGCGGTCGCGGTGTAGCCGGGCCCGCTCCCGAGGCGCTCCGACGTCAGCAGCCACAGCGCGAGGGCGTCGACGCACAGCAGCGCGGCGGCCAGGCAGCCGAAGGTCTCCGCGGTCGCCCTGAGACCGCGCCGGTGCAGGGGCAGGGCCAGGGCGGCGAAGGCCGCCGTGGTGAGGCCGAGGACCCCGGCGCGGGCGCCGGTGCCCATGTCGCTCCACGTCCAGATGGCGAAGACCAGGGCCGCGATGCCGACGAGCACGCCGCCCAGCCCGAGGATGACGTTCTGCGCCGAGCGGCGGGTGACCTCCCCGGGCGCCCGTCCGGCCTGCCCGTGCGCCGACGGGTACGGGACCCGCCCGTGCGCGTGGGCTCCGTGCCCGCCGGGGGGCGCGTCACCGGGCAGGACGGCCGGTTCCGGCGCGGCACCGGGCGCCTGTCCGGGTACCCGCGCGGGCTCCGGCGGCCGTCCCTGCGGCCCCGGAACCCACGGCAGCTCCCCGTCGGCGGATTCGGGAACGGCCCCGGCTCCGCCCGGGGACGCGCCTCGGCCCGACTCCTCGCGCAGCAGTGCCACGACGGCGGCGCGCTCCTCGCGCAGGTGCCGTTCACGGCTGTCGAGCAGCGCGATCTCGGTGTCGATGTGCCACAGGCGCTGGGCGGTGGCGCCGACGAGCAGGAGCCCGCACCGCTGGCAGGAGCGGGGCCGAGCGGCAAGCGGGGCGCGGCAGTCCGGGCAGCTGAGCCGTGGGCCCGCGGGGGACGGCGGGGATCCGTGGACGTTCATGGCGCCATCCTGGCCCCCGGAGCCGCCCGCGCACATCCGTACGGGTACTCAGGAACACCGTTCCCGGTGACCCCCGTCTCCCTTCGGCGGACGTGGAGACCCCCGCCACAGTGCCGGGAGGGCTTGACTCCCTCTTGACTGTGCGTATCTACGTGCAGGTCAAAGCACCGCATCGCGGATGCATTCCGTGATGTGATCCAAGGCATAGTAAATCTGGCGTTACTTCATCGTGACGATGATGCAGGCTGAACCCGCTGCACGAACATCCCCTCCCACGTGGGAACCCGCGCCGCGGTCGGTCGAACGGCTACCCCTTCCCTCGCGCGCGACACCCCGGGCCACGTGGTCAGCGGCGGCGAACTCTCACACACGCGGACCCCGCGGGGCGCGTGTGCGTCTACGCGAAAGGGCGATTTTGCTACTCAACCTCATCTCACTGCGACATGCCGGCGCCGTCGGCGCCGCGACCATCGTCGCCGGCGGCACCTTCTCGGTCGCCGCGTTCGCCCAGAGCGACGCGGCCGACCCGGGCCAGCTCGCCTCCGCCGCGGTGGTCCCCGACCAGCGGGCGGCGGCGGGCGGCGACGGCGGGTCCGACCGGCCCGAGGACTTCTTCGCCGCGCAGTCCGGGCAGAGCGACCAGGAGCGCCGGACCCAGCGCGAGGAGAGCATGGAGCAGGCCAGGGCGGCCGTCGACGGGGCCGTCCGCGCCGACAGCGGGACGGCCAGCGACATCGCCGAACCCGAGCCCGAACCCGAGGAGGAGCCCGAGGCCGACTCCTCCGGCGGCTCCGACTCCTCCGGCGGATCCTCCGGGTCGGCCCCCTCCGGCGACCCCAGGGAAACCGCCCTCCAGATGGTCCTGGACGAGGGCTGGGCCGCCAGCGAGTTCCACGACTGCCTGGAACCGCTGTGGGAGAAGGAGAGCAACTGGAACCACACGGCCGAGAACCCCAGTTCGGGCGCCTACGGCATCCCCCAGTCGCTGCCGGGCGACAAGATGGCCTCCCACGGCTCCGACTGGCGAACCAACCCGGCCACGCAGATCGCCTGGGGCCTCGACTACATCAAGGACCGCTACGGCAACCCCTGCGGCGCTTGGTCCCACTCCCAGGCCAACAACTGGTATTAATAGGGCTTTCCCTGCCAATAACCCCCTCTTGGGAAAGGCAATCGTGCTAATCAACCGAATGTCGCTGCGTAGTACAGCGGCGGTCGGTGCGGCGACTCTCGTCGCGGGTGCGACCTTCGCCGTCACCGCGTTCGCGGATGACGAGCTCGATCCGGACACTGTGGCCAGCGCCGCCATTCCGGAGACCGAGGAACCCGCCGCCGACACCGAAGCCGGGGAGGAGCCGTTCTTCTCCGAGCAGTTGTCCCAGGAAGAACTCCAGACCCTGCGCAGTCAGGCTCAGGAGCAGCGTGACGCGGCCCTCACCGAAGGGGTCCTGAGGGCCCAGGTCGAGGGAAGCGACATCGAGGAGGAGGAAGAAGAGGAAGAGGAGGAGGAGACTCCCGTCTTCACCGGCGACCCCAAGGGCATCGCCCTCCAGATGGTCACCGACCAGGGCTGGGCCGCCAGCGAATTCCACGACTGCCTCGAGCCCCTGTGGCAGAAGGAGAGCAACTGGAACCCCAGCGCGCAGAACCCCAGTTCGGGCGCCTACGGCATCCCCCAGTCGCTGCCGGGCGACAAGATGGCCACCCACGGCGACGACTGGCAGACCAACCCGGCCACGCAGATCGCCTGGGGCATCGACTACATCAAGGGCCGCTACGGCACTCCCTGTGAGGCCTGGGCCCACTCCCAGTCCGTCGGCTGGTACTGACCCGCCGGGGCGCCCCCGTCAGCGGGCGCCGTCTCCGGTGCGCACGCGAGGCGCGGGGGCCGTTCCCCTCCGGAACGGCCCCCGTCGTGTCGGGCCCGCCGAGGTCGGCGGGCGGCGCGCTCACAACCGCGGGTCGAACGTCTCCATGACGTCCTCGTGCAGGTCGTCGTAGTAGTCGGCGTCCTCGCGCGGAACGTTCACGCTGACCAGGTAGAACACCCGGTCGCCCTCGTGCCGGGTGCTGATCGCGTAGGCCCAGAAGCGCCGTTCCCGGCTCGCCCAGGTCTCGTTGACGAAGTCGGACTCCACCAGGGCGACGTCCCAGCCCTCCTCGAAGTCGCCGTCGTCGGACTCCTCCAGCTCCAGCTGCGTGTAGCCGGTGGTGACGTCACCCTCGACCTTCGTCCCGCCGTTGGTGTCCTCCAGGTACTCGGCGCTCGTCCCGGTGAACTCCCGCTCGGTCCAGCCGGTCACCCACACCTGGTGGTCGCTGCCCGGCGCGACGAACACCGCCAGCGTGTTCTCGATCTCACTGTCGTCCACCTGCCACCCGGCCGGGTAGTCCACGTGGAACCACTGCGACCGGAAGGTCTCCAGCTCGTCGTAGGACGGCGGCTCCCCGTCCTCGTCCCCGCCGCCGGTCTGGCCGACCTCGCCCCGGCCCTCACCGCCGCCGTTGCCGACACCGGCCTCGTCCCCGCCGACGGAGGCGGAGGGCTCCGCCGGCTGCCGCGCGCTCTCGGAGGCCGACAGTTCCTCGGAGGCGCCGCCCTCGGTCTCGGCGCCGGCGAACAGGGTGGCACCGACCACGGCCACGCCGCCGATCAGCGCCAGGACCACCACCGCGGCGCCCACGCCGACGAGGAGCCTGGTGTTCCCCGAGCCCGGACGCGCGCCGCCGTGGCCGCCCGAGTGGAGCGGGACACCGGGGCCCCCGGGGCCGCCCGGGCCACGGCCCGTGCCGCCGTGACCGCCTCCCGCGGAGTGCGGCGGCCGGTGCTGGTGGACCGTGTGGTGCCCGTGCGCGAAGGGTGTCGCGGCCGTCACCGGGACGGACGGTCCGCCCCGCGGCGGACGCGGCCCCGTCATCGGGCCCTGCGGCAGCGGGGTCCGCGTGTGGGGGTAGCCGCCCCGCGGCCCCGTGCCGGGGTGGCCACCGCTCTGCGCGTGGTGGGGGCTCTGCCGACCGCTGACGCCGGGGGTCGTGTGCGGGCCGCTGCCGAAGGCCGGGGTACTACCGTCCGCGAACGCGCCCGCCCCCGCGGCTCCCACGGCACCCGCCGCGCCGAAGCCGCCGCTGTCGTCGCCTCCCGCGTTCGGCCCGCCGCGCCCGCGCAGCAGCGCCAGCGCCTCGTCCGCGCTCAGCCTGCGGTCCGGGTCGCGCTCCAGCAGACCGGAGATGACCGGCTCCAGCCACCCGGCGCGCGTTATCGGCGGCAGCGGCGCGGACATCACCGCCGCGATCGCCGCGGTGATGCTGTCGCGGCGGAACGGGGAGGTGCCCTCGACCGCCGCGAACAGGGTCACGCCGATGCTCCACAGGTCGCCCCGGTGCTCGGCCGGGCCGCCCGCCAGCCGCTCGGGCGGCATGTACTCGGGGGAGCCGATCAGCGCGCCGGTGCGGGTGATGCTCGGCCCGCCCTCCATCGTCGCGATGCCGAAGTCGGTGAGGATCACCCGGCCGTCCAGGGACGTCATGATGTTGCCCGGCTTGATGTCGCGGTGCAGGACCCCGGCCGCGTTCGCGGCCCGCACGGCGCGCAGCAGCGACCCGGCGATCTCCGCGACCTCGTCCGGAGGCAGGGCGCCCCGCTCGTCGAGCCGGTCCTGGAGGGACCCGCCCTCGACCAGCTCCATGACCACCCACGGGTTGCCGTCGTACTCGAAGACGTCGTGGATGGTGATCACCGTGGGGTGGCTGATCCGCGCGGCGGAGCGCGCCTCGCGCCGGACCCGGCCGTGGGCGTCCGCGCGCTCGGAGTCGGTGAAGTGGTCGGGAAGCAGCACCTGCTTGATCGCGACGTCGCGGTCCAGCGTCGGGTCGAAGGCCTGCCAGACCACCCCCATACCGCCGCGGCCGAGTTCACGGCGCAGGACGTAGCGGTCCGCGACGATGCGTTCACTGCCGCTGTTGCTCGACATGTACTGCCCTCTCGAAGGCGGGCTTCCAAGGTGCTCTGTTCAAGAGTGTCGGACGCCTCCCGCGCTCGGAAGGTTCCTGGTCCGGGCCCTTCGCGGCCGGGTGAGACACAACCGCGACCCCTGCGCACCGTGCGCCCCGCCCGACACACGACCACCCCGTCCGGCGCGCGGAAGGGGCACCCCGCACGCGGGGCGCCCCGTGGCGGAACGGGTCCGGACTACTGGGAGTTGGTCATCCGCAGCACGTCGAGGGCCTCGTCCAGCTGCGCCTCGGTGAGCTTGCCGTCCTCGACGTATCCGCGCTCGATGACCACCTCGCGGATGGTCTTCTTCTCCTTCAGCGACTGCTTGGCGACCTTGGAGGCCTCCTCGTAGCCGATGTAGCGGTTGAGCGGGGTCACGATCGACGGCGAGGACTCGGCGTAGACGCGGCACTGCTCGACGTTGGCCTCGATGCCGGACACGCAGCGGTCCGCGAACACGCGCGAGACGTTGGAGAGCAGGCGGATCGACTCCAGCACGTTGCGGGCGATCATCGGCAGCTGCACGTTCAGCTCGAAGTTGCCGCTCGCGCCGCCGAAGGCCACCGCGGCGTCGTTGCCGACGACCTGCGAGGTCACCTGGAGCACGGCCTCGCACAGGACCGGGTTGACCTTGCCCGGCATGATCGAGGAACCGGGCTGGAGGTCGGGCAGGAGGATCTCGCCCAGGCCCGTGGTCGGGCCCGAGCCCATCCAGCGGATGTCGTTGGCGATCTTGGCGAAGCCGACCGCGATGGTCCGCAGCTGGCCGGACAGCTCGACCAGGCCGTCGCGGGCGCCCTGCGCCTCGAAGTGGTCGCGGGCCTCGGTCAGCGGCAGGCCGGTGTGCTCGGCGATCTCGGCGATGACCCGGGCGGAGAAGCCCTCGGGGGTGTTGATGCCGGTGCCCACGGCGGTGCCGCCCAGCGGCAGCTCGGCCACGCGCGGCAGGACGGCCTCCAGGCGCTCCACGCCGTAGCGCACCTGGGCGGCGTACCCGGCGAACTCCTGGCCCAGGGTGACCGGGGTGGCGTCCATGAGGTGGGTGCGGCCGCTCTTGACCACGGAGGCGAACTCGGTCGCCTTGGCGCTGAGCGCCTCCTCCAGGTGCCGCAGCGCCGGGACCAGGTCGTTCTGGACGGCGGAGGTGGCGGCGATGTGGATGGAGGAGGGGAAGACGTCGTTGGAGGACTGCGACGCGTTGACGTGGTCGTTGGGGTGCACCGGGGCCCCGAGGCGCTCGGTGGCCAGCGTCGCCACGACCTCGTTGGTGTTCATGTTGCTGGAGGTGCCCGAGCCGGTCTGGAAGACGTCGATCGGGAACTCGTCGTTCCACTTGCCCTCGGCGACCTCCAGGGCGGCCTCCCGGATCGCCTTGCCCAGGTCGTCGCTGATGACGCCGAGCTCGGCGTTGACCTTGGCCGCGGCGGCCTTGATCTGGCCGAGGGCGGCGATGTGCGCGCCCTCCAGGCCCTGGCCGGAGATCGGGAAGTTCTCGACGGCACGCTGCGTCTGGGCCCTCCACTTGGCCTCGGCCGGAACCCTGACCTCACCCATCGAGTCGTGCTCGATACGGAACTCGCTCATTGCAACCCAACTCTCCCTGGGAAAACCTGTGAGCCCCAGATTGCCAGACGCACCGGAGCACACCGCCACCTCACCCGGGGTTGGCGGTGTTGCGCGCGTCATGTTGACACCGTCGCCGCCCCCCGCGCCCGGTCGGCGGTCCCCGCAGGTCGGCGCGGTCAGGCCCCGATACCGCGTCGGCGATCGCGGCGGCGCCAGCCCAGGAGGCGGCGCCTCCTGGGGGCGCGCACGCGCACCACGCCGAACAGGGAGAACCCGTCGATCTCCAGCACGGGGGGATGGGACAGCTCGGAGCGGCGCGCGGTCGTGGTGCGCCTGCCCAGGAACGACCAGCCGGTCATCCGCACCTCGACGCCCTCGGGGACGGCGATCTCCACGCGGCCCAGGACGGCGGTCACGGTCATGCGGTGGTGGTTGTGCATCAGGAGCGCCTCGCGCATGTCCACCTCGACCCTGCCGACCAGCGCCACGGCCAGCTCGTCGGGATAAGCCACCCAGCGGCCCCTGCGCTCGGCCCTGCCGAACAGGCCCAGGACGGGCTGGCGGTCCAGGCGGATGGGCTGCTGCTCGGCGGGGAGGAGGTCGGCGGTGATCCCGGGCAGCTCGCCCAGGGTCCGGGCCTCGTGCGCGAGGGAGGAGCGCTCCTCGAACTCCTCCAGGTCCAGGCGGCCGTCGGCGGCGGCCTCGCGCAGGACCCGCAGGACCCGTTCGCGGTCGGTGTTGGAGGCGCGGAGCCGATCGGGGGACACTTCCTCACTCACACCGCCCACACTAGGCGAAACCCCGGGCCGGCCGCCTGCCCGGGGAGCACCGCGCGTCGGCGCGTCCGGGGAAGCGCTCCGCGTCCGCTCGCCCGGGGTCACGGGCGGACCCCGGCCGGGAGGCGCGGCGCCCCGGCCCCGGGCGGGGCGGAGAGCCCTGCGGCCCCCGCCCCGTCCGCCGTCACAGGTCCATCAGCGCCCGCCGAGCGACCGCGTCGGAGGCGGCGGCCAGCGGCCGGACCGCCACCCTGACCAGCGCGCGGGCGTTGTCGTCGCCCGCCACGCGGTTGGAGCCGAGTTCACCGCACCGCACGCAGCGGTGGACGATCATCCACTCCCCGTCCGGTCGCGCCGCCATGCTCAGCGGGTCCATCGCGCCCCGGCAGCCGGACGCGCGGTCGCCGGGGACCCGCAGGTCCACGTGCAGGCTGGTCAGGCAGTGCGGGCAGTGGTTGCGGTGGGCCGTCCCCGGCGCGCGGGCCGGGATCTCCAGACGGCACCGCACACAGCGGAACGAGCCCGCGCCACCCGCCTCGCCGTGGGCGTGCAGCACGGTCTTGGGGCGCTGGGGACGCCTGGTGACACGGGTGTTGCGTCGGCCCACGCTCACACCTCCCCGAACAGGTCGAGCGGGAAGGGCGGTTCGGCCAGCGGCCGGACCGCGATCCGCATGAGGACGAGGTGGTTGTCGTCCGGTGAGACGGCGCTTTCGGACATCTCGTCGCACACGCCGCAGCGGTGGATGAGCGTCCAGGCGCCGCCGCGCGGGACCGCGACCGAGATCGGGGCCATGCGCCCGCCGCAGTCGGAGGCGCCGCCCCCGGCCCGGTCCAGGACGTGGCGGGAGCTCAGACAGCTCGGGCAGTGGTCGCGCGGTTCCCCGCCGGGACCGAGGCGGGACACGGACAGGCCGCAGCGCACGCAGGCGAAGGCGGCGGTGCGGGTGGCGGAGCGGTGGCCGGAGCGGCCGGAGGAATCGGTGGTGGACACCCGGAAGGTACTCCTTGCTGGGAAAACGGTGACAGGCAGCAGGGAGCAGGCCGAGCGCTTCTCGACGAAGGGGCGTGGCCGCCTCAGGTACCCGGGGCCCGGGTACGGCGGTGGCACGCGTGACTGTGAGGCGCGCTCGGCGCGTTCTGGGGCATACTCACCCTTCTCCGTCCGGAGTCGTCCTCCGGATTCTCGTTCCTACGGGTCCGGAGGACGATCGTAGGCGGGCGCCCCGGCCGGGACAACGGGTTTTTCCGCCGGTCGCACCGCCCGGCGGGGAGGGCACGGCCCGCCGCACCGCGGCCGCGCACGGCGCGGCGGGAGTGTTTCCACAGCCGCGGAAACCCGCTGGAAATCCGGCGCCCCCGCTGTCTACGGTTGTGGTCATGACCACACCTGTGCCCGGTCGCCGTCCGTCCGGGAGCGCGACCATGGACGCCGGTGACACACCGGTCGTCCCCGCCCTACAGCTCCGGGGGGTCGTCAAGCGCTTCGGTTCGCTCACCGCCGTCGACGGGCTCGACCTGGAGGTCCCGCAGGGCGTCGTCCTGGGCCTGCTCGGACCGAACGGCGCGGGCAAGTCCACGACCATGAAGATGCTCACCGCCCAGTCCCTCGCCGACGAGGGCGAGATCCGTATCCTCGGCCACGCCATCCCCGACGAGTCCAAGTGGGCCCGGGCCCGCATGGGCGTCGTGCCCCAGCACGACAACCTCGACGAGGAGCTCACCGTCGAGCAGAACCTGCGGATGTTCTCCTACCTCTACCGGGTGCCGCGCCGCCGGCGCCGCGAGGCCATCGCCCGGACCATGCGGCTGGCCCAGCTCGCCGACCGGGGCGCGACCCTCGTCGACGACCTGTCCGGGGGCATGCGCCGCCGCCTGCTCATCGTCCGCGCCCTGCTGCACCGGCCCGAACTCGTCCTCATGGACGAGCCCACCGTGGGCCTGGACCCGCAGGTGCGCCAGGACCTGTGGAGCGTCATCTCCGCGCTGCGCGCCGAGGGCGTCACCGTGCTGATGTCCACCCACTACATCGAGGAGGCCGAACGCCTCTCCGACGAGGTGGCGCTCATGGCCGCGGGCAGGATCGTCGAGCGCGGCGCCCCCGCCGACCTCGTCGCCCAGTACGCGGGGACCGCCGTGGAGGAGTACACCCCGGGCGAGGAGGGCGCCGACGGACTCGAACGCCTCGTCCACGGCCACGGCTTCACCACCCGGCGCACCGGCACCACCGTGTCGGTCCTGCGCGCCGAGGAGCTGCCTGATTCCCTGCGCGACCGGCTGGGCGCGCCACTGCGCCGGGTGAGCACCCTGGAGGACGTTTTCGTGACCCTGACCGGGGAGAGTGTCGAATGACGGTCCAGACGCGGCAGGCCCGGGAGGACGCCCGGCCCGAGATCCACGCCCGCCCCGGCCGGCTGGAGGCCGACGCGGTGATGGGCGTCGTCGCCCGGGAGTGGATCCTGTACGGCCAGTCCTGGCGGGCGACCACCTTCGCGGCCGTGGTCGAGCCCACCCTCTACCTGCTCTGCTTCGGCTTCGGCATGGGCGCCCTCATCGGCACCCTCGCCGGGTACAGCTACATCGACTTCCTCGGCACCGGCATCGTGGCGGTGTCGGTGCTGTTCCAGTCGATGATGCCCGGGGTCATCAACACCTTCATCAAGCGTCGCTTTCTGCACACCTACGAGGGCATCCTCGCCGCCCCCGTGGACGTGCGCGAACTCGTCACCGGCGAGGCGCTGTGGCTGGCGATGCGCTCGGGCGTGTACGGGTGCGTCCCGCTGCTGGTCGCGGTCGGCTTCGGGCTGCGCCCCGGCCCCGGCCTGCTGCTCGTGCCGCTCATCGCCTTCCTGTCCGGGTTCGCCTTCGCGCTCTTCGGGATCTGGATCTCCGCCCTGATCAACTCGGTGCGGTCCATGGACTACGTGTTCAGCGGCCTGTTCACCCCGCTGTTCCTGGTGGCGGGCACGTTCTTCCCGCTCACCGAGCTGCCCGACTGGGTGCGGAACGCGGCCATGGCCAACCCGCTCTACCACTCGGTCGAGCTGATCCGCGGGGTGGTCTTCGGCGACCTCGGGGTCGGAGCGGCGCTGTTCCACCTCGGAGTGCTGCTGGTGTTCGTGGTCCTCATGTGGTTCCTGGCGTGCGCCCGGATGAGACGACGCGTGGTCGGCTGAAACCCCCCGCGCACACGCGGACGGCGCGGGGGGACACCGCCCCCCGCGCCGTCCGCGCGCTCACGCCTCCCGCGTCTACTCGCCGCCGCTGGGCGACCAGCGCAGCTCCACGCTGCTGCGCTGTCCCTCCTCGGTGACGCTCAACGCCAGGCCCACGGCGCCCCACTGGCCGGGGGCCTCCACCTCACTCTCGGTCAGCACCTGGCGCAGGTCCATGTACCCGGCCATCACCGCCGAGTCCATCTCCTGCATGGTCTGCTGGAAGACCGGATCGTCGCCCAGGCGCCCGGTGGCGCTGCTGCCCTGGGACACCACCACGGCGTCGCCGTCGGTGCTCACCCCCGGCGGGGTGCTGTAGGAGTCGACGACCGCGCTCTCGACGAAGTCGCCCAGGATCTGCTCGTCACCGCCCACCGCGCGGTACTGGAAGGACACCTCCCCGCCGCCGCTGTAGGAGGACCCGAAGAAGCCCTCCAGGTTCATGTCGGTGACACCGAACGCGGTCGAGGAGCCCAGCAGCTGGGTGAACCCCTCCGGCAGCGGTGCGCCCATCGAGTTGAACTGGCGCTCCATCTCCTGCATCTGGCCGCTGCTCGTCATGAACGGGATCGAGTCGCTCTCGTAGGCGTCGGCCAGCGCCGTGTCCAGGCCGCTGGCGCCCAGGGCCATGACCGTGCTCTCGGGCAGCGACTCCATCGCCGCCACGCTCGCCCCCGGCGTCTCGGCCAGCCACGCCAGGTCGGTGCCGTCCACCGTGAGGCCGAAGATGTCCGTGCGCGCCTCCAGGTACTCGCCGTCCACCCGCAGGGACGCGGTCATCCGGCCGCTCAGCTCACCGGTCTCGGCCGCCAGGTCGGCCTCGAACTCCCGGGCGAACTCCTCGACCTCCATCAGGCCCGCGAGGTCCGACCACGCCGCGGCCAGGCTGCCGCCGGGAACCTCGGCCATGTCACCGGAGAAGGTGTCGTCGTCGGCCAGGGGGCCGTGCTCCTCCACCTGCGCGTGCAGGTCGGCCAGCGCCGCGTCGGAGGTGGTGAGGAGAGCGAAGTCGTTGATCACCTCGAAGTAGAGGTCGTCGTACTCTCCGCTGAGCCGCTCCAGGTCCTCCTGGGCGAGCCGCTCGTCCTCCACCGCGAGCGCGAACGCCCCGGCCACACCGGCGCCCTCGCCCAGCTCGGCCTCACCGCTGGCGGGCCACATCGCGAAGCCCACGCGCTGGCCGATCCACTCCTCGACCTCGGACTGCCGCGCCTCGGGGAAGGCGGCCACGAAACCCTCGGCGACCAGCCCCGTCATGTCGCCGTCGGGCTCGTCCATCTCGGCGGTGACCTCGTCGGGGAGCTGGTCCACGAACCGCAACAGCTCCATGGCCTGGGAGCCGTCGATGGACAGGTCGATCTTGCCGAAGGCGAGCGCGCTGCCCGGGAGCACGTCCTCGGGCTGGGGGCCGCCGAAGCTGACCAGCGAGACGGTGGCCCACACCGTGCCGCCCATGAGGAGGAGGGCGGTGCCCGCGGCGGCCGGGATCAGCCAGCGCCTGTTGCGGCCGCCGCCGGAAGGCGGCGGCACCTGACCGCCGGAGTACTGGCCCCCGGGGAAGGGGCCCGCGGGCGGCGGACCGCCGGGCGCGCCCGCGCCGAAGCCCGCGGGGTGCTGGCCGGGAGCCTGGGGCGGAGGGTAACCCTGCCCGGGCGGCTGAGGCTGCCACTGGGGCTGCTGTGGGGGATCGGGGTAGGACATCAAACCTCCGGCGGGGAATTCCTCGGCGCGTGCACCGCGCAACCAACGCCGGGTCTGATGCCGCGTCGACCCGGTGTGGTTCGCGTCCCGTGCCTTTTTCGGTCGGCCGGTGGGGAAGGGGCCCGGTGTCCCGTACCGGCCGGGACGGGACACCGGGGTGGAGCTTTCGCGGAGGTTTTCCGGTGGGGGTGTGACAGCCCTAGACCGACTCGGGCTCCTCGCCCCGGTAGGGGGCCGAGGTCAGGTCGACGCCGCTGTAGGAGGCCAGCTTGCCCAGGCGGTGCTCGCTGAGCACCTGGCGGACGGTGCCGCTGCGGCCGCGCATGACCAGGGAGTCGGTGACGACCCGCGCGGACTCGTAACGGACGCCGCCGACCAGCTCCCCGTCGGTGATGCCGGTCGCGGCGAAGAACACGTCGTCGGACGAGACGAGGTCGTCGGTGCGCAGCACACGGTCCAGGTCGTGCCCGGCGTCGAGCGCCTTGCGGCGCTCCTCCTCGTCCTTGGGCCACAGACGGCCCTGGATGACGCCGTCCAGGCACTTCATCGCGCACGCGGTGATGATGCCCTCGGGGGTGCCGCCGATGCCCAGCAGCAGGTCCACACCGGTCCCCGCGCGGGCCGCCATGATCGCTCCGGCCACGTCGCCGTCGCTGATGAACTTGATCCGGGCGCCCGCGTCGCGCACGTCCTGCACGATCTGCTTGTGGCGGGGGCGGTCCAGGATGACGACGGTCACGTCCTGCGGCGACTTGCCCTTGGCGCGGGCCACGGCCCGGACGTTGTCGGCCACGGGAGCGGCGATATCCACCACGTCGGCGGCCTCGGGGCCCGTGGCGAGCTTCTCCATGTAGAACACCGCGGAGGGGTCGAACATGGTGTTGCGCGGACTCATCGCGATCACCGACACGGCGTTGGGCATGCCCATGGCGGTCAGGGTGGTGCCGTCGATCGGGTCGACCGCCACGTCCCAGTCCTGGCCGCCGCCGTCGCCGACCCGCTCGCCGTTGTAGAGCATCGGGGCGTTGTCCTTCTCGCCCTCGCCGATCACCACGGTCCCGTTCATGGACACGGTGCTGATCATGTGCCGCATGCCGCGCACCGCAGCGCCGTCCGCCCCGATCTTGTCACCCTTGCCCACCCAGCGGGCCGCGGCGAGCGCCGCGGTCTCGGTGACGCGCACCAGCTCCAGCGCGAGGTTGCGATCCGGGGCCTTGTGCGGGCTGCTGGACTGCGACATGGACACACCTTCCATCGGGAGAACAGGTCGGGGGCAGGTCTTAGGGTAGTCACCCGACGTGACACCCGCGGGGCCACGGGTCCCCCTCGGGGCGGTCCCGGGTGGACGGGGACGGACTACTCTGGCGTGACCCGGACTGGAGTGAGGCGTGACAGTGGACAAGACGGACAGGCCCGCGAGGGTCTCCCCGCGCGGCGCGGCCACCCGCGGCGCCCTGCTCAAGGCGGCCTCCCAGGTCTTTCGCACGGTGGGCTTCGCCAAGGCCGGGGTGAGCGAGGTCGTCGCCGCGGCCGGGGCCAGCGTCGGCAGCCTGTACCACCACTTCAGCGGCAAGGCCGACCTCTACCTCGCCCTGTACGAGGAGTTCCAGCAGCGCCAGCAGGACCGCACCCACCAGGCGGTCGTGCGGGCCCGCTCCGAGGGGGAGAAGGACCCCACGCGGCTGATGAACATCGCCGCCCGCGCCTACCTGCTGGGGTGCATCGAGGAGAGGGAGACCACACGGCTGTTCTTCAGCGGTGACGGCCCTCCCGGGTTCGACTACCAGCTGCGGACCCGGCTCACCCAGTGGACCGACCGCAACGTGGCGCTGTTCCGCAAGGCCGACGAGCCCGTGGACGAGGCCCTGCTCATCGTCGTGAGCGGCGCGATGCTGCTGGCCGTGGCCGAGGTGGTCCGGCGCGAGGACGCCGAGGCCCGCCGACTCGCCGACGACATCACCGGACTGCTCACCCAGCTCGAACCCCGGCGCTAAGCGCACCCCGGGTCCGCGGGGCCCCGGACCTGGGGCAAGCTGGAGACGTCATGAGTGAGTACAGCCGGTCCAGCGCGACCTTCAAGAACTACGCCATCTCCCTCGGGATCATCGTCGGCATCGTCCTGATCATGGCGTTCGTGGTCTCCACGCGCTCGGGCGAGAGCATTCCGTCGGTGGAGTACCGGCCCGACGCCGACGTCCTGCGCGACGCGGCGGACTACCCGGTGACGGTGCCCTCCGCCGAGTTGGAGCAGGAGGGGTGGACGCCCACCAGCTCCACGGTGGACGTGTCCGGACCGGTCCAGTGGAGCGTGGGATTCGCCACGGCCGAGGACAGCCACGCCATGGTGACCCAGAGCGACGCCGACCCCGGCGCCGTCCTCGCGGAGAGGGTCCCGGGCGCCGAGCGGGTCGGTACGGTCCCGGTCGACGGCCGCGAGTGGGAGCACCACGCCTCCCAGGACGAGAACGCCCTGGTCCTGCGCGAGGAGGGCGTGACCCTGGTCGTGTCCGGCCCCGCCGACATGGACGAGCTGACCCGCCTGGCCGAGGGCCTGGAGACCGACGCCGACGGCGGCGAGGGGTCCGCGGACGGCGCCTGAGCGGGGACTTCCGGGCGGGGCCTCCACCGCGACCCGACCGGGTCCACCGGCGCGGGTGCGCGGAGGCGGACGCCGCCCCGCGGGGCCGACCGGGCCCGGGGGAGTACCCGCGGGCGCGCCGGGCCCTCTCCCGCCCCGCACGACGAGGCGCCCGGTCGGTTCCTCCGACCGGGCGCCTCGTGTACCGGCTGTGTGCGCTCCCGGGGTGCGGGGGCCTGTGCGCTACTCGGCGCGCAGGTCGCGGCGCAGTTCCTTGGGCAGCGAGAAGGTCAGCGTCTCGTCGGCGGTGGTCACCGGGGTGACCGTGCCGTAGCCGTGCCCGGCCAGCTTGTCGAGCAGCTCGCGCACCAGGATGTCCGGCACGGAGGCGCCGCTGGTCACGCCGACCGTGGTCACGCCCTCCAGCCAGGAGTCGTCCATCAGCGAGGCGTTGTCGATCAGGTGGGCGGCGTCGGCGCCCGCGTCCAGGGCCACCTCCACCAGGCGGACCGAGTTCGACGAGTTGTCGGAGCCGACCACGATGACCAGCTCGCACTCGGGCGCCATCGCCTTGACCGCGTCCTGGCGGTTGGAGGTGGCGTAGCAGATGTCGTCGCTGGGCGGGTCGAGCAGGTTCGGGAACCGCTCGCGCAGGGCGTCCACCGTCTGGGTGGTCTCGTCCACCGACAGGGTCGTCTGGGAGAGCCACGACACGTTGTCCGGGTTGCGCACCTGGACCTTGTGCACCTCGTCCGGGCTCTCGACGATCTGGATGTGCTCGGGGGCCTCACCGCTGGTGCCCTCGACCTCCTCATGGCCGATGTGGCCGATGAGGATGATGTCCCGGTCCTCGGCCGCGAAGCGCTTGGCCTCCTTGTGGACCTTGGTGACGAGCGGGCAGGTGGCGTCGATGGTCTTGAGGCTGCGCCTGTGCGCCTCCTCGTGCACGGCCGGGGAGACGCCGTGCGCGGAGAAGACCACGATGGCCCCCTCGGGCACCTCCTCGGTCTCCTCGACGAAGATCGCGCCGCGCTCCTCCAGGGTGCGCACCACGTGGGTGTTGTGCACGATCTGCTTGCGCACGTAGATCGGCGCGCCGTACTGCTCCAGGGCCTTCTCGACGGTGATGACAGCGCGGTCGACACCGGCGCAGTAGCCCCGGGGATTGGCGAGGAGCACACGGCGTTGGTTCGTGGCAGTCGTCATCGCAGTCATGTGTTACATCCTAGGTGGCTTGGGCGGCGTGCGACCCGGGTGTGGGAGAGGGCACTGAACAGGCCGCTTCGACGTGCGACCGGTGCCAAGGTGACGGTATCGCAACGGGGCGCATCCGGTTGCGCCTCGAAGTGGCGAAATCGTTCACTTCTCCCCTGCTCATGGTGTTCATCCCTCCTCTATCCTGGTTCACCATCACACGCATTGCAGGCGGTTCGCCCTCACCTCGGCCCTGCCGGTCGGCTGTTCGCGCGCCGCTCACCCCACTCGCCGAGACCACCAGGAGCCCCCGTCCTATGTCGAACCCGACGCTCGCCACGAAGCTGGTCGCCCTGGTCAAGGGCATCTTCGGGCGCAAGGAAACGGCGGCCGCGCCCGAGCCCGCGGCCCAGGAGGCGACCGGGACCGCCCAGTCCCCCGCCCCCGCGACCGCGGAGACCGAGGACGTGACCGCGCGCGGCACGGACCAGGCCCGGCCGTCCGCGGAGAAGAGCACCGAGGCCGGGGCGCACGAGGCGGAGGGCGCCGACGGGCCGCAGGCCGCGCCGAAGACCGAGGAGCCCGCCTCGGCCGAGCCCGTCGAGGCCGAGAAGGCCGAGGCCGCCGAGCCCGCCGCGGAGCAGGAGCCCGCGAAGGCGGAGACCCAGGAGCCCGCGACCGCCGCTCAGGACGAGCCCGCGGAGCCCGCCGCGCAGGAGAAGGCCCCGGCGAAGAAGAGGACCGCCGCCAAGAAGAAGCCCGCGAAGGCCCCCGCCGCCCCCGAGGCCGCCGAGCCGGCCGCAGCCGGGGAGGCCGGAAACGGCCGGGAGGAGCGGACCGGGCCCGCCACCCCCGCCACCGCGGACGTCCCCGAGGAGGGCGCCGCCATCGCTGAGGAGATCGCCGCCGCCGAGGCGCACACCAAGGTCAGCAGCGACGAGATCCTGGAGAGGGTGCGCAAGGGCGCCGCCCCCTCCCTGGAGGACCTCGCCGTGCCCACCTACGACGAGCTCACCCTGCCCTCGGTCCGCGCCCGCCTGCGCAAGCTCACCATCGAGCAGGTCCGCGACCTGCGCGCCTACGAGGTCGCCCACCAGAGCCGCCCCGAGTTCATCAAGATGTACGACAACCGCATCGCCAAGCTGGAGGCCGAGGCCTGACGCGCGCGGACCGCCGGGGCGGGAGCGCCGCCGGTCCCGCCGACGGCCGCGTCCGCGGGACAGGGGAACCGCGGGGCGGTACGGAACGTCATAGGAGGTGACCACACCGGCGCTTCCCGTCCGAAGGGACACCAACATGCGTTCCGCTGCCCCCGCCGCCGCACTCCTGGCGGCCACCGCGTTCTGGCTGACCGGATGCTCGGTCGGTATCCCCGGGACCGACCAGGAGGTCTCCGTGGACCCCGACGGCGTGTCCGTCGGCAGTGAGGACGGAGAGGTCTCCGTGGACTCCAACGGCGACGTCTCGGTCGGCAACCAGGACGGCGACGTCACCCTCGACGAGGGCGGCGGCATCTCCGTGGACAGCGAGACCGGCGACCTCACCATCGCCACGGTCCAGGGCAGCGTCACCGAGGAGTGCGACGGCCAGAACGTCAACGTGACCGCCAGCGGGGCCGAGGTCGTCCTCAACGGCCAGTGCGGCGAGGTCTCCATCCTGGGCAACGAGCTGACGGTGCACATCGGCAGCGCCGACTCCATCCGCGTGACCGGCGCCGACAACACCGTCCACCACGCCGAGGGCGAGCCCTCCGTCACCGACATCGGCCTCAACAACACCGTCTCCGCCGGCGGCGACGCGACCGCCTGACCGCCCTCCTCCGCGTCCGGCGTCCACCCGGCTCCGCCGTACCGGGCCCGCCCGTCCCCGCCGCGCCCGGCCGCCCGGCCCCCGCGCCTGGCGGGCCTGCCCCGAACTGTCCCCGCCCTGGCCTAGGCTCGGTTGGCATGGGCATGGACAGTTCCGCCGAGGCGCCGCAACCGGTACGCGTCGTCCTCAACGCCGTCGGCCAGTGGATCGGCCGCCTGGGCCGCATCTGGGTCGAGGGCCAGATCGCCGAGCTGAACCGGCGCGGCCGCATGGCCTACATCACACTGCGCGACCCCGTCGCCAACGTGTCGGTGCGCGTGGTCTGCCAGACCTCGGTCCTGGACGCGCAGAGCCCGCCCCCCGAACCCGGTGCGCGCGTGGTCGTGCACGCCAAGCCCGACTTCTACGAGGTCCGCGGCACCTTCTCGCTGCGCGCCCTGGAGATCCGCCACGTCGGCCTGGGCGAGCTGCTGGCCCGGCTCGAACAGCTGCGCCGCACCCTGACCGCCGAGGGGCTCTTCGACGCCGCGCGCAAGCGCCCCCTGCCCTTCCTGCCCAACACGGTCGGGCTCATCTGCGGACGCGACTCCGCCGCCGAGCGCGACGTGCTGGAGAACGGGCGCCGCCGCTGGCCCGCCGTGCGCTTCGAGGTGCGCCCGGTCGCCGTCCAGGGGGACCGGGCCGTGCGCGAGGTGACGGAGGCGCTCAAGGACCTGGACTCGCACCCCGACGTCGACGTCATCGTCATCGCCCGGGGCGGCGGTTCCCTGGAGGACCTGCTGCCCTTCTCCGACGAGGCCCTCGTGCGCGCCGTCGCCTCCGCGGGCACTCCCGTGGTGAGCGCGATCGGCCACGAACAGGACGCCCCGCTGCTCGACCACGTCGCCGACGTGCGCGCCTCCACCCCCACCGACGCCGCCAAGAAGACGATCCCCGACGTCGGCGAGCAGCTGGAGATCATCCGCCAGCTCCGCGACCGGGGCCGCCGGGTGCTGCGGGGCGGCGTGGAGCGCGAGCTCGCCTGGCTGGAGGGCATGCGCTCGCGTCCGGTGCTCGCCAGCCCGGTGCGCGAGGTCGACCGGCTCGCCGAGCAGGTCGCGGACCTGCGCGACCGGGCCCGCCGGAGCCTGACCGTGTCGCTGGACCGGTCCGCCGACGGCCTCGGCCACACCCGGGCGCGCCTGCACGCCCTGTCTCCGGCGACCACGCTCGCGCGCGGTTACGCGATCGTGCAGCGCGAGGACGGGTCGGTGGTGCGTTCGGCCCGGGAACCGGACGCGGGGGAGTCCCTGCGCGTACGGTTCGCCGAGGACAGCCTGACCGCGACCGTGGAGTCAGTCCACACCGAAGACACCTCCGAGGAGGGGTAGGAGATGGCAGCCGAGGGCGCCAAGACCCGTGAAGAGGGCACCGCAAAGCCCGAGCTCAGTTACGAGGAGAGCCGGGAGGAGCTCAACAACGTCGTCCGGCAGCTGGAGTCGGGCGGCCTCAGCCTGAAGGACTCGCTGGCCCTGTGGGAGCGCGGCGAGGAACTGGCCCGCGTGTGCGAGCAGTGGCTGGAGGGAGCCCGCGCCAAGCTGGCCGCCGCCATGGACGAGCGGCGGGGGGACGAACCGGGGGACGGCGACACGCCCTTCTGAGGCCCGGGGCCACGCCTGTCGGCCCGCGTCCTGCGGCCCGCGGCTACCTGCGGCCGTTCAGCTGGTCGCCCAGGTCGCGGATGTTGCCGGGCAGGCCCCGGAACACCCCGATCACCAGGACCAGCGCCGTGCCCAGGAAGAGCCAGGGGGCGACCTCGGCCAGCCGCGACGCCAGCCCCAGGAGCAGCACCCGGGCGAACCCCTCGCTGCCCAGGGCCAGCACGCTCTCCGCGGCGACCATGGCGACGAAGAACGCGACGGGCGGGCTGACCGACAGCGACAGCAGGTCGCTGGGCCGGACCAGGAACGCGCCGAGCACGCAGGCGAGGGTGAAGGCCGCGCCCGGGGCCGCGGGGGTGCCCGCCCACTGCGCGATCATGGCCCCGGCGAAGCTGAACACGACGATGGCCAGCACACCGCCGCGTCCGGTCAGGCGGGGCGGGGCCCCGGGGACGTTCTCCTTCGGCCTGGGCACCGGACGCTCCCTCTTCCTGACATGCGGCACGTCCCTGACACGGCCGTCGGGCCGCACGAAGTACGGTGCGCGCCCGCGCTCGGGGCCGTCCGCCTTCCGCGGGGGCATAGCCGTCCGCCTCCCCAGTGTGTCGCTCACGGTGTTTAGTGTGTCACTTCTCGTGAATGTTCGGTGTCTTTTCCGCGGATCGTGTCGTCCTTCCGGCTACTTGTCCCATCCGCGACGAACACGCCTTCCTCCCCGTTGGACACCGGCTTGGGCCACTGCGGTTCCGAGGTTTCGCGGACAACGCCCGTTCCGTTCCCCTGCCCGCCCGGGCCCGGCCCACTCCGCTCCCGCGCGGCCGATCCGGCGCCGTCCGGGTCCGACAGCTCGGGCGCCACCACCGCGCGCGGACGCTCCTCCACGCCCACCGGCCGGTCCAGCTCGCCGTCCACCAGCCCCAGCTCCCCGAACCGGCGGGCCGTCACCAGCACCCGGCTCTCCAGCGACCCCACGGTCTGGTTGTAGGCGCTCACCGTCCTGGTCAGGGCCCGACCCAGCCCCTCCACGTGCCCGCCGAGGGTGCCCAGCCGCTCGTGCAGCTGCTTGCCCAGGTCGAACACGGCCCGCGCGTTCTCGCTCAGCGCCTCCTGCTGCCAGGCGTACTGCGCCGTCCGCAGCAGCGAGATCAGCGTCGTCGGCGTCGCGATGTGCACCCGCCGCCCCATCGCGTACTCCAGCAGCTCCGGGTCGTACTCCAGGGCCGGGGCCAGGAACGCCTCCCCGGGGATGAACAGCACCACGAACTCCGGCGCCGGGGTGAACGCCGACCAGTACGCCTTGGCCGCCAGCTGGTCCACGTGCGTGCGCAGGTGCCTGGCGTGCACGCGCAGGTGCCGCGCGGCCTCCTCCGCGCCCGCCTCCACGGCGTCCAGGTAGGCCGCCAGCGGGACCTTGGAGTCCACCACGATGTTCTTGCCGCCCGCCAGGCGCACCACCATGTCCGGGCGCCGCGACCCGTCGCGCGTGGCGGCCTGCTCCTCGAAGTCGCAGTGCGAGCCCATCCCCGCCAGTTCCGCCACCCTGCGCAGCTGGAGCTCGCCCCACCGGCCGCGCGCCTCGGGCCGTCGCAGCGCCGTCACCAGCGACTGCGTCTGGTCGCGCAGCCGCTCCGAGCCCTCGCGCACGTACTCGACCTGCTTGGCCAGCTCCGCGTGGGCCGCGGCGCGCCCCGCGTCGGCCTCCCTCAGCTGGCGCTCCACCCGGTCCAGGGTCCGCGTCAGCGGCTCGACCATGCGCTCCACCGCCCGGCGCCGCTCGTCCAGGTCGCCCCCGGCCTCGGCGCTGACCGCGCGCAGCCGGCCCTCCGCCAGTTCCATGAAGCGCTGGTTGGTCTGGTCCAGGGCCTGTGCGGACAGGGCGCGGAACCGGTCGGCCAGCTGTTCCTCCACGTAGGCCGCCCGCTCCTGGGCCGCGCGGGCGTCGGCCCGCGTCTCGGCCTCCCGGCCGCGGGCCAGGATCCAGCCCACGGCGGTACCGACCGCCAGACCGATCAGGAGCATGAGTACGAGTGCGAGGCCGTCCATGGCCGTCCATGGTGTCAGGCCGCGCCGCCGCGCGGCTCCCCGCCACGCAGGACACCGGTGAGCAGACCCGCCAAGTCCGGCATGTCCACCGGTCCCGGAACCCGCCAGGGCCCGACGCGGGCGCGCGGTTCCAGGGGGAGCGGGGGCGCGCACGAGGCCGCTTCCGGACATCCACTTCCCTTGTGCAAAAGTTTTCGAGAACCTGAGGTCTCCGTCCGGGGCCGGACCACCTCTCACCGGTTCCCGTACCTGGCAGTCCCTCACTTCCCCAGGAGGCCCGCTCCCATGAGACTGGAGACCTACACCCGCGGCACCGGAGACCTCACCGTGCTCCTCGTCCACGGATCCATGGCCACCCACGAGACCTGGCACGCCGTCGAGGACGCGCTGGTCGAACGCGGCCGCCGCGTGATCAGCGTCGACATGCGCGGCCACGGCGACAGCCCGCGCGGCTCCTACTCCGTGGCGGCGCTCGGCGACGACCTGGCGGACTCCCTGCCCGCCGGAGCGGACCTGGCCATCGGCCACTCCATGGGCGCGGTGGCGCTCTCCCTGGCGGTGGAGAGGCTGCGCCCGGCCCGCGCGGTGTACGTGGACCCGGCCTTCCGCCTGCCCCCCATGCACGCCGACGCGGGCGAGCGCGTACGCCGCGTCTTCGTCACCGCAGACGCCACGCGCGTGCGCCAGAGCAACCCCAGGTGGACCGACGACGACGTCGAGAGGGAGGTCAGGGGCTTCGCCGCCTTCGACCCGGAGTTCTTCGACTTCGTGGCCGAGGAGGTCGCCGGGCGCGACTTCCTCCCCGGCGCACCGGTCGTGCCCTCCCTCGTCCTGCGCGCGGGCGACAGCGTCACCGTCACGCCCCAGACCGCGGAGGAGCTGACCGGGCGCGGCTTCACCGTCCGGGTCGTGGAGGGCGCCGGGCACTGCGTCCACCGCGACGACCTGCCCGGGTTCCTCGCCGCGCTGGAGGGCTGGCTCTAGGGGTCCGGGTTCCCGCGGGAGCCGGGGCGGCAGGACTCCAGGGCCCCGCGCCAGCCGCGCACCGAGGGCCAGAACTCCTCCGGTACCGGCTCCGGCGTGAACAGCCACATCCGCTCCCAGGCGGGGGAGGCCCGGCCCGAGATCTCCGGGCGCGGCTCGTAGGGCGGCGGCCCGCTCACCGGGTACCAGGTGTACTCCAGCGGGTCGAGCAGCGCCATGAGCCGCTCCTCCACGCCCCGGTCGGGCCGCACCTTCACCAGCATCCACGGCCGGTACCGGCGCAGCACCTCCAGGCCTCCGGCGACCACGTCCGGCTCCGTGCCGACCGTGTCGATCTTGAGCACGGTCGGGAAGGTCGACGCGTCCTCGTTCCACCGCGCCAGGGTGGTCACCTCCACGGTGATGTGCGACAGGTCGGCGCGCGCCGAGTGCACGAGCGTGTTGCACATGTCGTTGTGCCGGGCCCGCCGCAGGTGCGCGGTGCCGGTGTGGTTGCTCAGCGCCAGTTCCACCACGGTGAAGCCCAGGTCCGCCGACGAGGACACCGCCCGGGCCGCCGCCGCCACCTCCGGGGTGGGCTCGAACGCGAACACCGGGCGGCGCGTGCGCGCGGCGGCCAGCAGCGAGTACACCCCCACCCCGGAGCCCACGTCGAACACCGCTCCGGGGCGGGTGTGGTCGAGCATCGCCATGAAGCAGGCCAGGCTGTCGGGCTCGTGCCGGGCCAGCCCGAAGGCGGCCAGCCGCCGCGGAACGGTGAGGTCGCCGGGCAGCCGCAGGGTGAGGCCGTCCGGGCCGATGCGGCGCGTGTCCGACTCCAGGCGGGGCAGGGAGAAGGCCACCTCGCGGGTCCACGGCGGAACCCGGTCCGGGTCCAGCCCGCCCAGCCGTCTGGGCAGCCGGACGCGGATCTTGCGGGTCGCGAAGCGCACGAGCGGGTAGCGGCGCACGAGCGCCCTCAGTTGGTCGGTGACCACGGTTGTCTCCCCCCAGGAAAGGTGCTGCGACGGCGGCGCCGGTGCACGGCGTCGGCCGTGTGCCCGGGCGCCTTCGTCCGACGCGGTCCGGGGCCGGTCCCTCCCATCGGCCGCCGCACCGCGCGCCTGCCGTGCCAGCGGCGGTGTGTCGGTCCAGGTCCGGGAGGCGGAGCCGTGTGCGCGACGGGTGGCCCGCGCGCCGGACGGCCGCCGCCCCGGTTCCCGGCAGCGTTTGTCGAACCTACTGTGAGTAGCGTCTCCTGTGCACTGCGTTTCGGTGATTGGCCCTGTTTTTCCGGTCCGGCACCGCACGCGGACCCGCGTCCCGCCTTCGGCCCCGCCGTCCGGAGCGGGGCCCGCCCCGTTGACCGGCGCGGTTCGGCGGCGGGGAGGTTTCCGGCCGCGGGCGGGGACCGGCGATCCGGACGCGGCGGGACCGCCCACCCGCGGGTCCGCATAGACTCTGACCTTGTGAGTCTGTCTATCGGGATCGTCGGCCTGCCCAACGTCGGCAAGTCCACCCTCTTCAACGCGCTGACCAAGAACGACGCCCTGGCCGCGAACTACCCGTTCGCGACCATCGAGCCCAACGTCGGGGTCGTGGGCGTTCCCGACGCCCGGCTCGGCAAGCTGGCCGAGATCTTCGACTCGGCGAAGGTCATTCCGGCGACGGTGGACTTCGTCGACATCGCGGGCATCGTGCGCGGCGCCTCCACGGGTGAGGGCCTGGGCAACAAGTTCCTGGCCAACATCCGCGAGAGCGACGCCATCTGCCAGGTGATCCGGGCCTTCGACGACCCCGACGTCACGCACGTCGACGGCGACGTCGAGCCCTCCCGCGACATCGAGACCATCAACACCGAGCTGATCCTGGCCGACCTCCAGACCCTGGAGAAGGCGCTTCCCCGCCTGGAGAAGGACGCCAAGCGCAACGCCAAGGACAAGGACGCCCAGGAGCTGCTCCAGGCCGCCCGCGACGCGCAGGAGGTCCTCGACGGCGGCACCTCGCTGTCCGCGGCCAAGGGCGTGGACCTGGACCGGCTGCGCGAGCTGAGCCTGCTCACGGTCAAGCCGTTCATCTACGTGTTCAACCTCGACACCGACGAGCTGGCCGACGGGGCGCTGCGCACCAAGCTCCAAGACCTCGTCGCCCCGGCCGAGGCGATCTTCCTGGACGCCAAGATCGAGGCGGAGCTGGCCGAGCTGGACGAGGACGAGGCGCAGGAGCTGCTGGAGTCCATGGGCCAGACCGAGTCGGGCCTGGCCCAGCTCGCCCGGGTCGGCTTCGCCACCCTGGGCCTGCAGACCTACCTGACCGCCGGGCCCAAGGAGGCCCGCGCCTGGACGATCCGCAAGGGCGCCACCGCCCCCGAGGCCGCCGGAGTCATCCACACCGACTTCCAGCGCGGTTTCATCAAGGCCGAGGTGGTCTCCTTCGACGACCTGGTCGCCGCGGGCGACATGCAGACCGCCCGCGCGGCGGGCAAGGTCCGCATGGAGGGCAAGGAGTACGTGATGGCCGACGGCGACGTGGTGGAGTTCCGCTTCAACGTCTGACCGGGCCGACGAGGGGCCGTGGGAACGCGCCGAGCGCGCGACCCCGCGGCCCCTCGGCGCTCCCCGGGTCTGGAATCCCTCCGGCCGGCCCCGTCCGCACGCGAGCGGTGCGACATGCGGTAGCACTCATCGAAGGGGCCGGGACGCCCGTCACCGCGGGCGGAGCACGCAGACCCCCTTCCCGTTGACCACGAGGGCCGACGGCGGCCGAGGCGCCGTCGGGACCGTGCCCGGGCGCGGACCGCGAGGTCATCGACGTCTCCGCCCGCTCCTGCCGCCGAGGCGCGGCGGTTTCCGTCTCGTGGGGAGAGGCCGGTCGGCGGGTCCGGACGGGGGTCAGCCGGCGCCGTCCTCCTCGCGCAAGCGCGGTTCGACGCGCCGCTCCGGGCTGTGCCCCGCCTTGTCGGCGTAGAAGGCGCGGACGCGGCCCATGTCCTCCGCTACGTCGCCGGTCAGTTCGAAGGTCGGGCCGAGCCCGGTGGTCATCGTGGTGCGGTCGACGAAACCGAGCGTCACCGGCATCCCCGTCTCGCGGGCGATGCGGTAGAAGCCGGACTTCCAGTGCGTGTGCGCCCCGCGGGTGCCGTCGGGGGTGATGACCAGGCCGAAGGTCTCGCCGGACCGCAGGCGCCGGACGACGTCGTCGACGACCCGGCCCGGATTCGCGCGATCGACGGGGATTCCACCGAGCGCGCGCATGATCGGGCCGCGCCAGCCGGTGAACAGGCTCTGTTTCCCCAGCCAGTGCAGATCCAGGCCCAGGCGCCAGGAGATGGCGAGCATGAGCACGAAATCCCAGTTGGAGGTGTGCGGGGCACCGATCAGCACGGTGGGGCGGTCGGGCTTGGGCTCGGTGGCCAGCTTCCACCGGCTGAGGGACCAGAACACCCGGGCTGCGAGGTAGCGGAGCATGCCGCCAATCTAGGGCACGCTCCCGGGCTCACACGGTGGATCCGTGCTCGGGGCCGGATCGGCCCGAAGCCGGGGGAGCGCGGCCGGGAGGCGGCTGCCGCTCCGCCGGGCGCGAGGAGATCCCTGTTACATCCCGTCAACGGTTTCCCGGTCCGCGGGGACACATCTTGCTGCCTTCGAGGGAACTAATCCCTTTCCGGTCCGACCATAATTGCGGCGAAGTGTGTGACCGCAGCAGGAGTTAGTGCAACCCTTGCCGTATTGTGCCTGTTTTGGGAAGTTAAGCCCATGTGCGCAATGTGCGGTTGGCGGGGAAACGCGGAGTCACCAAGGACGCTCCCAACCCGCACAATGCCTCACTATAGGGATGGGGTAGACAAGGGCATGGCGGAGACGCCGTCCGGAGCGGGCGGCACGGACCTGTGTGCAGGAGGCGGGGATGGCGAAGGCGTCGCGGCGCGGTGCCGCCGCGGGTGAGCCGGACGACGGCGGTGTGGGGCTCGACGCCCCCCGCGCCCGACGGCCCCGGGCCGGAGCCGGAGGGCGCTGGTGGGTCGGTGTGGGCCGCGCCGTCCTGTGGGCCTTCATCATCGTGGTCGTCTTCAACGGCATCTGGTTCCCGCTGCGCGGCGGGTTCGCCCTTCCCGACACCTCCGAGGAGCCCGAGCGGAGCGACACCGTGACCTATCCGGAGACCGCCGCCGCGGCCTTCGGCATGCGGTTCGCCGAGGCCTACCTCGACACCGCCGACCCCGAGGCGCGCCTGTCCGACCTGGCGGCGTACGTCCCCGAGGGGGAGGCCGCAGCCCTGGACGTCCCCGCCGACAGCCTCACCGGCGACAACCTCACGGTGGTCGCCGTGCACGTGGAGGACGACCACAACGGCCTCGTCGTCGTGCGGGCCGACGTCAACGGCCAGCCCATGCGCCTGGACGTGCCGGTCTACGCCGACGGGGAGTCCCTGGTGGTCTCGGGCAACCCGGCGCTGCTGGCCGCGCCGACGCAGGCCAGCCTGCCCGAGGGCTCGGCCTTCGAGACCGACCCGGAGGCCGAGGAGCAGCTCGGGGAGGTGCTGTCCGGCTTCTTCGAGGCCTACGCGGGGGAGCCGGCGCACCTGGAGCGCTATGTGGAACCGGGTGTCACCATCGCCCCGCTTCCGGAGAACAGCCTGGAATTTGGTGAACTGTCCGATATCACGGTGCCAATCCGGGCCTCGACCGGGAATGATGACGTACGACAGGTAGCGGCCACCGTCCGGTGGGACGTCCCGGCCTCCGACGGGAACGACACCGGGCAGATCACGCAGGACTACCTGGTCACCGTCGTGGACTCGGGCAGCGAGTGGCACGTGCGTGACATCCAGGGAGCCCCGCGCTCGTTCGGCGGATGACGGGGCCTGTAGGCAAGGAGAAGAGACGGACCATGCGCACACCAGAAACGACACCGGGGGGCGGCGCCTGACATGCTCCCCCTGCTGTCCTCCACACCGGACGTGTTCCACGCCGCCGGAGGTGCCGACCTGCTCTTCCTCGCGGCGCAGACCACCGAGAACGCCCCCGACACCGGTGGCCTCGCCGACTTCCTGAGGGGCTTCTTCGGACCCCTCTTCCTCGTCATCGTCTCCATCGTGGCGGTGTTCTTCCTGTTCACGAGGGAGATCACGAGGTTCGCGCAGTTCATCATCCTGGCGATCTTCATCGGGATCGTGTTCTACGTCCCCGGCATCATCGAGGTCATCGCCGTGGCGCTCGCCCGAGCGATGGGCGTATCGACCGAATAGGCGAGGGAGGCCGGGAACGTGGACCTGCCCACGTACACCAACATCTGGCGTATCGAGAAGCGGCTCTACAAGCTCTACGATTTCCGGCTGCCCATGCCGCTCCCGGTGGGCACCTTCGGGGTCGCCCTGGGCGTGTTCGCGCTCTGGGTGGTCCTGCTCAGCCTCGTCAACGCGCCCTTCGTGTTCGGCAACGGCTGGCACCTGGTGCTGTGGGTGGTCCCGCCCGGTGTGATCACCGTGCTGGCCACCCGGCCGGTGATCGAGGGCAAGCGCCTCACCGAGCTGCTCATCTCCCAGGCGCGCTTCCTGGCCGAAGCGCGGGTGTACAACCGCCTGGCCCCCGAGTACGAGCCCGCCGAGGTCCGCGTGACCGTGCGGGTGTGGCACCGCGACCCCGCGTCCGGTCCGCTTCCGCTGGCGTCGCGGCGCCGCGCCGAACCCGAGGCGGAGACGGCCGGGGGCGGGATCGCCGAGGCCGCTGGGACCGCGGTCCGCCCGTCCCGCTCCGACGCGCCGCCGCTGCTCGGTGTGCGCGGTTCCGTCGACCCCGCTCCGTTCGCCGAGACCGAGGGGGAGGCCCCGGCCCGGGGCGGCTCCGGGAGGCCGGACCGGGGACAGGAGAGGGCCCCCGCCGAGGCTCCGCGCATCCGGCCCCGAAGCGACGAGGAGACCGGGAGGCGGGTTCCGGTCCGGGCGAAGGCCGTCCCCGCCCGGCCGGAGTCCGTGTCCACCAGGGCGGAGAGCGCCCCGGCCGAGCCGGAGGCCGTCCCCGCCCGGTTGGAGGCCGCTTCCGCCCGGACCGAGAAAGCTCCGGCCCTGAAGCGGGAGACCCCGGCGGAGAAGGCCCCGGCCGCTTCCGAACGCGCCCCCGTGGCCGTCGCCGCGCGCCCCGACCCCGAGGAGCGGCGCGCCCCGTCGCGTCCGCACGAGGAGCGGCCCGACGCGTCCGCCGCCTCCGGAGGGGACGGCGGAACGCCCGACGGTCCCCGGCGCGGGGTCGGCCGCCGCGTGCTCAACTACTTCGGCTTCGCCTTGGGGTCCGCACCACGGGAACCCCGGGAGGAGGAGCCCCCCGGGCCCGAGGCGGACACCGGGGAGGACCCCGACGACGGTTTCGCGCGGGAGAGGATCTACGAGACCGAGGGCGAGGAGCAGCGCGACAACGACGAGTGGTTCGCCCGCCTGCGCGCCTCCTCCGGCGAGACCCCCCTCGGCCTGACCTCCAAGAGCGCCTACAGCGTCGGTGACACCGCCGCCATGAACCGGGGGGAGCTGGCCGACGCGGTGGACGAGCGGCGCGTCTCCGGCTCCGATGAGGAGGAGACCGCCGCGGCCCGGCGCCTGCGCGGCCGCACGCAGGGTCTCAGGGTCGCCAAGGACCTGGAGGAACAGCGCCGCACCGAGCGCGTGCGCGAGCGCGGCCCGAGGGAGCTGCCGACCTCCCGCGCCCGGGGCCGGGGGCTCCCCGGTACCGGCGAGGAGCCGGAGCCGCCCCGCCGCAGGGGGCGCCCCCACGCCGCCCCGTGGGAACTGGAGAAGAAGGCCGAGCCCGAGGCCGGCTACGGCGACCTGTCGGACTACGCCGCCCGTTACGCGGCGGCCACCGGCCGCCCCCCGGCCGAGGCCGGTGCCCTGCCCTGGCTGCCGCCCTCCTCCGCGACGCCGCGGGAGGAGGACCGCACGGCCGAGGACGGGGACGCGCCCGCCCGCGCCGAACGGCGGGAGGACCCGGTCGGCGCCGAGGACACCGCGAACGCGACCGGTGCGCCCGGGACCACGGACGCGGACGGGACGGCGGACACCGCTCGTCCGGTGACGCGTGCGGAACAGGACACGGCGCAGGACGGGCCCGAAGCCTCCGCGGAGGCCGCTCCCGGCACGGGTACGCGGGACGCCGAGGCCTCCGGGCACGAGGCCGCCTCCGGACCGGAGGGCACCTCGGCCGCCCCCCGCCGGAGCACCACCGGCTCCGAGGACGCCCAGCGCGGGTCCGTCACGGGAGACGAGGAGACCGTCCCACAGCGCGGCCTCGCCGGACGCGGGGACACCGCCGAGCCCGAGGACGTCGAGTACCGGTCCAGCACGGGGCACGAGGCCACCACAGGACACGGGCACACGGCCGGGCGTGCGAGCACCGCCGGGCTCGGGGACGCCACCGGGAACGGGAGCCCCGCCGGGGCCGAGGAGACCGTCGAGCACCGGCCCACCACGGGGCGCGGCGACACCGCTCTTCCCGAGGACACCACCCAGAACGGGGACACCACCAGCCCCGAGACCGCCGCCGCGCGGACCGCTCCCCGCGGCGCGGACGCCCGTCCCGCTGTGGACGCGGCGGCCCGGGGCACGACCGCCCCGGACGACACGTCCACTCCGGGCACCCCCGACACCCGGGTCGCTCCGGACACCGCCGTGCCCGTGGCGCCCGCGGCCGAACGCTCTCCCCACAAGCCCGCGCTGGAACTCGACCACGGCACCGGCGAGCAGGACGCCATGCCCGGGACGCCGCGCGAGGAGTCCCAGGACCGCGGTCCCGAGTGGAACGAGCACATGTCCGTGCTCGACAACCACCTCATCACCGCCGACACCCCGGCACCGCCGCGCCCGAAGTTCGCCGACGCCGTTCCCGCGCAGGAGCGCGACGCCAAGGACCCCTCGCGGTGGTTCGAGGACGGCAGGAAGCGCCACCCCGACCAGCCCAGGGTCGGTGACCGGGGCAACCCCCTCATCCCCGCCAACGAGCTGCGTGAGGAGGACGCCGCCCCGGCCGCCTCCGAAGACACCGCCGGGACCACCGCCGCCGGGGCGGTCGGTGAGGCCGCCCCGGCCGGGCGGGCCCCCGCCGACGAGCCCAAGCCGCCCACCCAGCTCGACCACGGAACCGGTGAACTCGTCAGCTTCGTCGAGGTCCGGGACGACCACGGGCGCGGGGACGGCAACGTCCGCGTGGACCCGGGCACCGAGCAGGTACGCCGACGCACCGCCTCCGACCTGGAGAGGGCGGAGGCCGAGGCCCTGGCCCGCCGCCGGCGGAACGCGCGCCGGGACGCCCTGGACTCCGGTGAGGCCCGGGGCTCCGACGGCGCGGCGGCCCCCGCGGCCTCCGGTTCCGCCGGAGCCGACCGCGGCGACGCGTCCTTCCGCGCCCGCTGGAGCATGCGCGCCACCGGCACCGCCGACTCCTCCGGACGGGACACGGACGCCTCCGCCACGCCCGACCCGGCCGCCGACTCCCGGAGCGGGAACCAGGGCGCCGGGACCGCCCGCGCCGCCTCCGGGGCGCGGGAGCACCGCACCGGCGCCGCACACGACCCGAGGGCCAACCCCAGCATGGCCGGCTCCCTCGCACAGGAGCGGACCTCCACCGAGGAGGAGCGGACCTCCCCGCCGGCCGTCCAGGACACCGGGCGGACCGAGGACGGGGCCCTCACGGACCGCCCCGCCCCGAGCACCGGCCAGGAGCACCCCGCCGAGGAACCGCGGGAGTCGGAGGACCCGCACGACGGCGTCTTCCACCGGGTGGCGCAGAACGCGCGCAGGCTCGGCCAGCTCTTCGGCCAGCCCGTGCCCGGGGAGGAGCCCGAACCGTCCGCCCGCGAACCCAGGACCGCGCTGGAACTCGACCACGGCACCGGCGAACAGGAGCGCCTGGGCGACACCCCCAACGGCGTCCCCGCCCACCGGACCGAGGAGCCCGAACCCCGGCGGCGGGCCGAGGAGCCCGCCGCCAGCGACTCCGGCGGCACCCGGGGCTGGCGGCGCCTGGCCAAGGTCGTCACCGGCGGGGCGGCCCCCGTGCGCTCCGACCTGCCGCCCAGCGACATCGAGCGCCTGCGCACCCCGCTGGACGGCCCGCGCAGCCTCGTCGTGCTGGGCTGCACCGGCGGCGCCGGGCAGACCGTCACCGCGCTGATGATCGGCCACACCCTGGCCGCGCACCGCGACGACCTCGTCGTGGCCGTCGACGTCAACCCCGGGCCCAACGGCCTCTCCCGCCGCGTGGGCGCGCAGACGCCCGAGACCCTCACCGGGCTGCTGGCCAACGCCGAGGCGATCCAGGACTACTCCCGGATGAGCGGCTACACCAGCCGGACCGCGACCGGCCTGGAGGTCGTGCAGACCCTGGACGACCCCTACGTGCAGACCCTGGACGACCGCGACTACGGCCAGCTGGCCTCGCTGCTCGGCGGGTTCTACGGCGTCACCCTGCTGGACCCGGCGGCCACGGGCGTGGCGCGGGCCCTGCCGGTCGCCGACGGGCTGGTGCTGGTCGCCCCGGCCAACGCCGACGCCGAGCGCGCGGTCTCCATGACCTTCGACTGGCTGGACGGCAACGGCTACGGCGCCCTGCGCGCCAGGTCCGTGCTCGTGGTCAACGGGGTCAGCAAGCGCAGCCTCCAGGACGTGGACGCCGCCGAGCGGGTGGCCCGCGGCCGGTGCCGCGCCATCGTCCGCATCCCCTGGGACGACCACCTGGGCTCGTCCTACACCAGGATCGACGTGGGCGCCCTGCGCCCCGCCACCAAGCGCGCCCACGGCGCCCTGGGCGGGGTCCTGGTCAACTCCCTCACCCAGCAGTAGCGCCGGAGGCGGGCCTGGGCGGCTCCGGTCCCGGAGTCAGGGCCGGGAGGTCCCGGCGACCGCGGTTCCCCGGCACGGGAGAACCCCCGTGTGGGGCGGGCTCGGGAGCCCGCCCCACACGGGGGCGCGGGACCACGCCCTCCGGGCGGGTACCGGTTCCGCTCGCCGCGGCCTGCGGCCACGCGGCGCGCTCGGGCGCGTCAGCGGCCCACGGGGGTGAACTCGCGGGCGGAGAGGAACTCCGGGCGCGGGGCGGGGGCGCTGAACGGCCTGTCGCAGGCGTTCTCGACGCTGTTGAAGACGATGAAGACGTTGGACCGGGGGTAGGGCGTGATGTTGCCGCCCGAGCCGTGCATGCAGTTGGAGTCGAACACCGTCACCCCGCCCGCCGGGCCGGTGAGCACGTCGATGCCGTGCTGGTCGGCCAGGTAGGACAGGGAGCTCTGGTCCGGGGTGCCCACGTGCTGGCTCTTCAGCGAGTCGCGGTAGTGGTCGTCCGGGGTCTGGCCCACGCAGGAGACGAACGTCCTGTGCGATCCGGGCATGATCATCAGCGCACCGTTGTGCGCGTAGTTGTCGGTCAGGGCGACCGAGAAGCTGACCGCCCGCATCCGCGGCATGCCGTCCTCGGCGTGCCAGGTCTCGAAGTCGGAGTGCCAGTAGAACGAGCCGCCGCCGAAGCCCGGTTTGTAGTTGACGCGGCTCTGGTGCACGTACACGTCCGAGCCCAGGATCTGGCGGGCGCGGTCGACCAGGCGCGGGTCGTTGACCAGGTCCGCGAAGACCTTGCTGACCTTGTGCACCTCGAACACCGAGCGCACCTCGTCGGAGGTGGGTTCGACGACCACGCGCTCGTCGCCGCGCAGGTCGGGGTCGGAGCTCAGCCGCTCCAGTTCGGCGCTGTAGGCCCCGACCTCGTCCGGGGTGACGAGGGAGTCGATCTGGGTGTAGCCGCGCTCGTCATAGGCGCACAGCTCGTCGTGGGAGAAGGGGCCCTCGTCGGTCCCCCAGACGGCGGGGTCCCTGCGGTACAGCAGGGCCGGTTCGGTGCTCTTACGTGTGGGGTACTCGTCCGCGGTGCTGGTCGGAAGGTCCATCTGCAGAGTCATGGTCGATCCCCTGGCGGGGCTCATCCTCTCCGATGTCGACGGTTTCTCCTACGACATGCGAACTTAACAAAGGACGGGAAAGCCTACTTACGGCTTTTTTATGTGCGGTGTTTAGTGTCCTTTTTGTCGGGTATGACAGTTATACTATATGGAGGAAAACTGTGAGGGCGGCCGGTTTTCCTTTTTGTCTCCATCTTTGCCTCGGGTCGGGGTCGTTCGCTCACCTGCGTAGCGTCACTCAGAGTGAATATTGACAACGGAGCGTGCATATCCCCAGGTCGTCTGCCCGTACTCTTCACCTTCGGGGTCGCTTGTGAAAGAACCCACTTTCGGAGTGTGCTAGATCACACGAATACGGTTCAGGGGCTGGTGCAGAACTCCGGGCGAAGGGTTGGGAGGTCATCCCCGATTCCGGCGGAATTTCCCGCGGGGTACTGGTGGGAGAGGAGCGGTTGTCGCACAGTGGTGGGGTCCGTGCTTTCCTCCCACCCGCTCGCAGAGGAGAAAAACGTGCCCTCCCCCCGCCCCCGTGCGCTTCCCCGCGCGCTCGCGGCCCTCAGCGCCGCCGTCCTCACCGTCGTCCTGGGCTGGTCGGCCCCGGCCGCCGCCGACCACGTCCTGCCCCCGGGCATCCCCGGCACCTCCACCGCCCAGAGCCAGCTCGACTCCCTCACCGTCCGGGCCAAGGGGCCCCAGACCGGCTACGACCGCGGCCTCTTCCCGCACTGGAGCGTCGTCGACAGCCCCTGCACCGCCCGCCAGTACGTGCTCGTCCGCGACGGCCACGACGTGGTGACCGACTCCGACTGCCAGCCGACCTCCGGGCGCTGGTACAGCACCTTCGACGACGTGTGGTGGGACGGCGACGTCTCCCAGATCAGCGTCGACCACATGGTCCCGCTCAGCGAGGCCTGGAAGACCGGCGCGGCCGACTGGACCACCGAGCGGCGCCGCGACTTCGCCAACGACGTCGACTCCCCCCAGCTGTGGGCGGTCACCGTCAGCAGCAACAGCGCCAAGGGCGACAAGGACCCCTCCCAGTGGATGCCGGACAACACCGCGATCCACTGCGACTACGTCAAGGCCTGGGTCAACGTGAAGCACCGCTACGACCTCACCGTCACCTCCGCGGAGAGGTCCGCCATCCAGGACACCATCGACACCGCCTGCTAGGGCGCCACCGGGCGGGACGCGTGCCGACGAACACGCCACCGCCCCCGCGGCGGGTCGGGCCCGTCTCCCCCCGGAGGCGGGCCCGTCACCGTCCTCCGGGGTTCTGGCGCGCCGTAACCCCGTCCGCTTCTCCCGTTCCGGGGCGATACTCCACTATGAAGGGGGCGAGGGCGGCGGGTCCGGGTAGGAACGACGGAACCCCGCCACGCGACGCGACCAGAAGGGCGAAGAGATGACCGGCACCAGGGGGACCCGTGGCACGACCCGCCTCGCGGTCCGCTACTTCGACGACCGCGTGCTGTTCAGCGACAGCGAGGCCTGGGCCTACTTCCGCCTGCCCACGGTCTCCTACGAGTTCACCACGCCCGAGGAGCGCCAGGCGCTGGCCACCAACGTCACCATCGCCCTCGCCGCCATCCGCATGAACGACGCCGAGGTCCACCTGCGCGTCGCCCACCGCACCTACCCGGCCGCGGAGTGGGCCACCCGGCTCGACGCCACCTCCGACTCCGGCCCCGGCTGGTACGACTACCTCGACGAGACGTACCGGCACGTGTGGGCCAAGGACTTCTGGACCAAGGAGGTCTACCTCGGCGTCCGCCTCGGCCAGCGCAACGCCGGCGCCGGACTCGGCCTGTTCTCCCAGGTCTTCGGCGCCTACCAGCGCACCGAACAGGTCCTGGGCATCAACGACGACGCCGTGGACGACCGCGAGATCGCCCGCTGGACCGACCAGGCCGAGCGGCTCGGCCGCGCCCTGGCCGCCAGCTCGCTGCACGCCCGCCACGCCACCTCCGACGAGATCGCCTGGCTCATCCGGCACGCCGTCAGCGGCACCGCCGAGGAGATCCGCCCCTCGGCGGCCGGGCGGCGCACCTGGGGCCGCGGCGAGATCGAGGCGCTGGTCGACGGCGTCGTGCACAACGGCCGCTCCGCGCTGCGCCTCGAACAGCCCGCGGGGTCCACCCACGTCGCCTTCCTGTCCTTCGCCCGCTTCCCGGACCTGATGCCCTTCCCCGACGGCGAGCCCTGGATGCACCACGCCGACGCCCTCCCCTTCCCGGTGGAGATGTCCCTGCGGATGAAGCTCATCCCGCCCGCCAAGGCCTCCAAGGACGTCGGCCGCAAGCTCGCCCACGCCCGCGACATGGACGCCCACATCCGCGAGGCCGGGGTGGAGGCGCCCATCGCGCTCGCCGAACAGATCGACGCCGCCCGCATGCTGGAGCACGGCATCACCAAGGAGCGCCTGCCCTTCGTCTACGGCTGGCACCGCCTCATGGTGTCCGCGCCCACCGAGCGCCTGCTCGGCCAGCACGTCGAGGCGGTCATCGAGCACTACCGCGACATCGGCATCGACGTCATCAACTCCACCGGCGACCAGTTCTCGTTGTTCAACGAGTCGCTGCCCGGCGACCGCATCCGCCTCAACGCCTACGCCCAGCGCCAGCCGCTGCGCACCATCGCGGGCGGCATGCCCACCGCCACCGTCGACGTCGGCGACCGCGTCGACCACTCCGGCGGCGGCTGGGTGGGCCCCTACGTCGGCGAGACCATCGGCCGCGCCCGCTCCATCGTCCACTTCGACCCCATGGTCGCCGCGGCCCGCAACCGCCCCACCGCCATCGCCATCACCGGCGAGCCCGGCGGCGGCAAGACCACCCTCGCCCTCCTGCTCATCTACCAGCTCGCCCTGCGCGGGGTCACCGTCGCCGCCATCGACCCCAAGGGCGACGCCGAGTCCCTGGTCGAACTCCTGCAAAGACGCGGCCGCAAGGCCCGCATGATGTCCCTGGGCTCGGCCCAGCCGGGTCTGCTCGACCCCTTCGCCTTCGGCGACGACCTGTCCGCCAAGAAGACCATGGCCACCGAGACCCTGCGCCTGCTCCTGCCCCGCATGAGCGAGGAGCGCGAGTCCGCCATGATCCAGGCCGTGGCCGCCGTCGCCAACCAGCCCCAGCCCTCACTGGCCAAGGTCGTGGACCACCTGGTCTCCTCGCCCGGCGCGGCCTCGCGCAACCTGGGCGCCGTCCTGCAGTCCATGTCGGAGATGCGTCTGGCCAGCCTGTGCTTCGACCCGCAGGGCGAGGCGCGGATCGACACCGAGGGCTGGACCACCGTGTTCACCCTGGGCGGGCTCACCCTGCCCGACTCCGGCGTGGGCCGCGACGACTACTCCTACGAGCAGCGCCTGTCCGTCGCCCTGCTCTACCTGGTCTCCCAGTTCGCCCGCCGCCTGATGAACGGCCTGGACCGGCACCTGCCCAAGGCGATCTTCCTGGACGAGGCCTGGGCGGTCACCTCCACGCCCGAGGGCGCCAAGCTCGTCCCCGAGGTCTCGCGCATGGGCCGCTCCCGCAACACCGCTCTCATCCTCGTCTCGCAGAACGCGGGCGACCTCCTCAACGAGCAGGTCACCAACTGCCTGTCCTCGGTGTTCGCCTTCCGCTCCAGCGAGCGCTTCGAGGTGGAGAGCGTCATGTCCCTGCTGGGCGTGGAGACCAACGAGGACCACCTCGCCGTGCTGCGCAACCTCGGCAACGGCGAGTGCCTGTTCCGGGACCTGGACGGCAGGGTCGGGCGGATCGGCGTCGACCTGGTCTCGGAGAACCTGCTGCGCTGGCTGGACACCAACCCCACCCGCCAGCGCCCCGGCGAGGAGGGGAACCTGGTGCCCGCGGGCGGACGCGACGAGCAGCTCTAGGCGGTCATCCCAAACTGTTGCGGGTGTGACGCAGGAGTCCTCTCCCTTCCGGTGATCCTGCTGCCGGAGGCGTCGCGGGACGCCGACGGCGCCTCGGGGAGCAGGATCACCGCGGAGGGGGCGGGTCGGCGGGCCCCTCCGGGCAAGGGGCGCGCGGCGCCTGGTTCGGGGCGCTCCCGGGTGGGAATCTCCTACCCTGTCGGGTTCCGCCCCGGGTGCCCGACCTCCCCAGCCCCGGCATTCCGACCCCCCACCGCTCACGAGGGACCGCCCATGCGTGAGGACGCCATCCGGCCGCGACCCGTCATCGACCCCGCCCTGCCCGACCGCCAGCGCCGGGAGGCCTCCCCGGGGGTGCGGCCTCCGGGACCCCCGCCCAGAGGCGGCGGGGGGCCCGCCGAGGCCCGCCCGCCGAGGCTGTCCGACAGCGGCGTCCACCTGCTCGGCGTCGGGTTCACCACGACCCTGGCCCTGATCACCGCGGGCTGGTACCTGGGCATGGTGATCGCCAGCGTCAGCCTCGTCGCCTACGTCGCGGCCCTGGCCTTCCGGCGGGACGCCCACCCCGCCGTGCGGGCCGCGGGCTCCGCGGCGGGGGCGGGCACACTGGTCACCGCACCGGCCTGGCTGCTGGACGTCGTGCCCCAGGACCCCTCCCCGGGCATCCCGTGGGTGGTGTTCGGGGTGCTCGTCGCCGTGGTCACCGCCGACACCCTCACCTCGCGGGTGCGCCGGACCGACCGGGAGCGGCACCGGCAGCGCGTGGTGCTGCCCGACGACGTCAGCGAGGGCGACCACGCCCTGCTGGTGGAGGTGCAGCGCACGATCGACCTGGTGCGCGGGGCCCGGACCGAACTCGGCGGGGAGTCCCTGGACACCGACCGGGCGCTGACCGTCCTGCACGAGCAGGAGTGGCGCATCGCCTCGCTCCTGGCCCGGCAGCGCGAACTGCGCCGCTCCCACCAGCGCCGCTGGCAGCGGGCGGTCTCACCCCGCGTCAGGGAGGCGCTCAAGCCCCAGCGCGAGCACCTGCACGCCGTCGAGGAGGCCGTGCGCGCCCGGGTCGCCCAGATCACCGAGTACGGACGCCTGGTCGAGCAGGCCGTCGCGGCCCACCGGGAGTGGGAGCAGTGCCAGGAGGCGGTGGACTCGACCGCCGAGTACACCGAACACCTGGCCGCGGCGGGCTTCCTCGGCACCCGGGCCGCGGACGTCGCCGAACTCGCCGCCACCGCCGCCCTCGCCCGGCAGGTCCGCGACGAGCGCGTCAGCCGCCTGGCCGGACACGACCTGGTCGCCCACGGGTGAGCCCCCCGCGGTCACCGCGTCCGGGGGAGCGCGGCCGGGCCCCCGGACGCCGCGGCACCGGCTGTGACCAGCATCGCGGTAGTTGTCCGGATGCGGACAGTGGCGACTTCGGCAATCGTCCCCAAACACCTCCGGCTTCTGACACATTGGGCGAATGAGTGAAGTCAGGGAGAGCGTCCACCCCCTCACCTCCGCCAAGGAGACGGTGGCGGTCGGGGTCGCCTCGGGCCGGGACGGGTTCGTCGAACTCCTCCGGGACGCCCGCCGGAGCCTGCTCGACACGCTGGAGGACGGCGACCCCGGCGGGCGGGAGGTCCGCGAGGCCTCCGCCCGGCTCCACGACCACGTGGACCGGGCCCTGGCCGAACACGTCCAGCGCCAGCGCCGCTGGCCCGCCCGCACCGACGGCGAGCGCCTCACGCGCGCCTTCCGCGCCCTGGACGAGTCCGGCGTCATCGCCCGCGAGGAGTTCACCTGCTGCGAGCGCTGCGCCAGGACCGCCCTGGAGGGCGAACTCGCCGCCCGCAACTCCCGACCCGCCGACACCCCGGCGCGCGGGTACGCGTTCTACCACGACCAGGACGCCGCGCACGCGGTCGCGGGGTCCTCGCTCACCATCGGCTTCGGGGCCAGCCACCCGATCCGCCGCGCGGCCGTGGGGGAGGAGGTCGCCGAGGCCCTGCGCGCCCACGGGCTCACGGTCGAGTGGGACGGAGACCCCGACCGCAAGCTCCACGTCGGCATGGACTGGAACCGCCGCCGCTTCGGCCGGGGGGCCGCCTTCCCCGGGCCCGCCGTGGACGGCGAGCCCATGGTCCACGTGTCCTTCAACAACCCGGGGCCCTACGAGGTCCCGGAGTGGGTCTCCCACTACCAGGGCCGCGTGAGCGTCCGCGAGCTGTCCCGGATGGTCCTGCCCTGGCTGCCGCGCTTCTTCGTCGCCACGCTGAGCAGCGACCGGGGCCACACCATCGCCCTCGAACGCGACTTCGACCTCCTGCGCGTCCGGCACGGACCGGCGCTGTCCCGCGAGCGCGTGGAGGAACCCCTCAGCCGCTGGGTGGTGGGCGCCGTCTGGCCGCGCGAGGAGGCCCGCTCCGCCCACACCGGGCTGGTGGAGGTCCACTACGCGGACGCCGCCGAGGAGGGCCTCGGCTTCATGGACTACGCCGAACCCCTGGAGACGGCCGCCGCGCGCCTGGTCGTCCACCAACTCACCCCGAGCAAGGGCACGTTCGCGGTGTTCACCGCCCCGAGCGGCGCCGTCGTGCAGATGGTGTGGGAGAGCGGTCCCCGGCTGTGGATGGAGAGCCCCTCGCCCGCCGAGGCCGTGTCGCGGGGCCGCTACGTCACCCTCTCCGAGGCGGAGGAGACGGTGCGCGTCCTGGCGGAGGAGGGGCGCGTCGCACTGGCGGAGCTGGGAGAGCTGAAGCTCACCCACTGGTGAGCGGTCCGGGGCGGGCGGGGGACCGGTCGGCCTCCCGCCCGCGGCCGGTTCCCGTGGGGGCGTGGGTCTTCCGTTCGCCCGGGTTCCGCGCGCGGGGTGTCGGTGTCCCGCGTGGAGAGGGGCCGAGGGGGCGGCTCAACGCCGACGCCGTGCTCCCCCGCCCGGTGTTCCGCGGCGTCGACCCGTGTTCACCGCTACGCCCTCAGGCGTCGCCGTTCCCCGGTTCACGCGTTCGCGCGAACCCCAGCGCGGCCAGACCGAAGACGAGTCCGCCGACCAGGAACCAGGGGTTCCACAGCAGCAGCGTCCACATCCGCTGTTCCGGGCTGACGGTGATCTCCCGGCCCGCGGGGTCGGCCAGCAGCATCACCTCGACGGTGACGGCGCGCAGCAGCAGCACGGCGCAGACGCACCAGCCGAGGGTCCGGACCACCCGTCCCGCCGGGCCCGGGGGACGCGGCCTGGCGAGGAGCCAGCCCAGCGCGCCGCCGACGAGGCACAGCAGCCCCACACCCCACAGGCCCACCGCCACGAACCACCCCGGGCGTTCCGCGGCCACGGGGCCCGCCGAGACGTCCAGGCCCCAGTTGCCGCCCAGCGCCCAGTAGAGGTGGAGCACGGCGAAGGCGACCGCCCAGGCGCACGCGACGCGCCCCCACAGCCCCGACGCCGCCCTGTCCCCCCTGTCCCGCGGATCTTCGTGCATAGCGAGCAGCATGCCACCGCCCCGGCGCCCACCGTGCCGTGAAGACCGGTGCGCCCGGCCCCGGGTCCCCGCGGAGGGGCGCCCGGGACGGGGTCAGCGAAAGTCCGCGCCGAACCCGAAGTAGGCCCGCGCCCTCGCCGGGACCAGCAGCAGGCCCGCGACCGCCAGGTTCAGCAGCAGCACGAGCACGTAGACCGGCAGCTGTTCGGGGGCGTAGACCACCACCGTGAACATGTTGAGCACCAGGACCACCGCCGCGACCATCTGCAGGAGCACGACGCCCCCGTAGACCAGACGCGACCGGGTCATCAGGGCGGGCGCCGCCACCGTCGACAGCAGGCCCCAGACGTAGAGCTGGGCCATGGAGGCCCCGTTCACCTCCAGGGACCCGCTGGTGGACTCCACGGTGAACAGCACCGCGAGGACCAGCAGGTAGAGCCCGTTGAGCACCAGCATCACGGCCGCGGTGACCACGGTCGCGGGCATGCCCGTCCGGGGGCGCTCCCACGGCATCCGGGCGCCGGTGGCCGGGCCGCCGTGCCCGGGGAACATCCCCGGGTGCCCCGGGCCGCCGACCGGCTGGCCGGGCAGCGGGCCCCGCCCCGTCGGCGTGCCCGCGGAGGGGAAGGGGAGGGAGAACTGGCCGGTCGCCCCGGGGGGCGGCTGCGGCGCGGGCTGGTGGCCAGCGGTGTGCGGCGCCTGCGCGTAGGCCCCGGGACCCGTGCCCGGGCCGTGCGCCGCCGTGCCGCCGGGGAGGTTCGGACCGGTCTGTCCGCCCGGGAAACCGGGACCGCGGGGGCCGGGGGGGAACGCCGGGTTGTGGGGCCCGCTCGCGAATCCGGGGCCGTTGGGGCCGCTCTGGGGGCCGCCGGGACCGTGGGGGGTGTGGGGCCCGCTCGGGAACGCCGGTCCGCCCTGAGGAGCGCCGGGGCTGTTCGTGCCGCCCGCGAACGCCGGGTCGTGCGGGCCGCTCGGGGCCGCGTGCCACGGGGGGTGGGGGCCGGTGCCGGGAGCGCCCTGCCCCGGACCCGCCTGACCGGGGGTTCCCGGACCCGCGACGGGGAACGGCGGTCGGTAACCCCCGGAAGGGCCGGTGGGCACGGCGCCGCCCGGCGTGCTCTGTGCTCCGGTGCCGGGCGCCCTCCACGAACCGCCGTCCGCGTCCTGGGGGCCGGTGAGGGGCACGGGCTGGCCACCGGTGCCGGGGGAGTCCTGCGCCCCGGTGCCGACGCCGCCGTCGCCCCCCTGCGCCTGCTTCTCCCGCTCCAGGAGGGCCAGCGCCTCGTCGGGGCTGGGCCGCGCCGACGCGTCCCGGGCCAGCAGCGCCGCGATCAGCGCCCGCAGCGGCGCGCTCGCGGGGCTGTGCTCCGCGTCGTCCAACGACAGCCGCGGAGGCATCGGCGCGGTCAGCACCGCGCTGATGATCCCCGTGATGCTCTCCCGTTTGAAGGGCGAGCGGCCCTCCAGGAGCGCGTACAGGGTGACGCCCAGGCTCCACAGGTCCGACGCGGGCAGCGCGCGCTTGCCCTCGAACCGCTCCGGCGCCATGTACTCGGGCGAACCGATGTACACGCCGGTCTGGGTGAGGGCGGCGCCGCCGTCGACGTTCGCGATCCCGAAGTCGGTCAGCACGGTCCGGTCGTCGTCGGTGAGCATGATGTTGGCGGGCTTGACGTCGCGGTGGGTGACCCCGCCCGCATGCACCGCCTTCAGGCCGCCGAGCAGCGACCTGGCGGCCTCCTCGACCCGCTCCACCGGCATCGGACCGTGGTGGTCCAGCTGGTACTGGAGGGACTTGCCGCTGAGCAGTTCCATCACGATCCACGGGCTGTCCTCGTGTTCGAGGACGTCGTGGACCGTCACCACCGCCGTGTTGCTGATCCGCGCGGTGGCCTGGGCCTCGCGCAGCGTGCGGGCGTGCGCCTCGGCGCGGGCCTCGGGGTCCATGCCCTGGGGGAGGAGGACCTCCTTGATGGCCACGTCACGCTGGAGGGAGGGGTCCCAGGCGCGCCACACGGTGCCCATCCCGCCGGCGCCGAGCCTCTCCCGCAGCTCGTAGCGGCCGACGGAGGAGTGACCGGAGGCGGACATAGGCGCGCATCCCTTCAGGGGGTCGGAAGAGGGGTGACGATGCGCAGGACAATCTATCCGAGAAAAGCCCTACAGCAGCACTTTGTGACACTCGTCCATGTTTCCTGAACCATTCTCCCTCGATTGCGGACAGTTCCCCACACCCCTGCGGGAGGGTGGCCGGTAGCGGTCATCCGCGCGGCACGGCGCGGAGGACAGGACCCGTTGTTCCGCGTGCTCGTGGAATGTCATTCCGTGACCGCCGAGGCGGTCCCCTCGGCCTCTCCCGGCTCCGCCTCCCGGATGTGTTCCGACAGCCGCGCCATGTCGATGTCGGTGAACTCCATGGTCGAAGCACCCTGCGAGTCGTTGGGCAGGTCCGTCATGAGCGTGGCCCTGACCCCGTCGGCGATCACCAGGGGAAGCCGGCGACGTCGCGTATGAGCTCGGCCCGGGCCCGTCGGTCCTCCTCCTCGACCGTCGTCCACGCCACGCCCGCGATCGGCGGCGACGCCGTGACAGCCAGGGAGAGCGCGAGCGGGAGGGCGAGGGGCTGCCGGGGAGGGAAGGGGCTGTTGATCCGGAAGGGAACAGGGCGACGCCGTTGTGGACCTAGGTCAGGTTTCGGTCCTGCGGCAATGCGGACTCGGGGTTCCACCGAAGGCAGTTCTGGTACCGGGCGTCAGTCCGATTGATGTCACGGTGTCCGCTTTTGATGGCGAAACTGAGTGTGACGCCCCTCATAGTGCGGAGGTGGCTAGGAAATTGTGGCCTTGTGGTTTCTGGGTGTTTCGGAAGACCATTCACGCCCACTACCTGCACAAACGTTGACAGAGGTCGTCTTTGTCCTCCAGGGTCTGACCGCATCGGGGGAGAGAAGGGGAAAACCCGACGCGTTGCGCCGGTTCCCCGACCCGGTGATGGCGCACCATAGAGGATGGGGTAGAGACATGCGGGGGCCTTGCGGTCGTGCACGGCCGCGTGCGGTGCGCACGCGTGTACGGGCGCGTCGACGGGGCCCCGGTGTCTGCGAACATCGCCTTCGGCCGAACCACGACGCAGGAGCCAGCAGATGACGCATCAGCACGTCCGACGGCGGGGATGGCGACGCCTCCTGATGACGTTCCTCATGCTGACCGGTCTCGTCGTGCTGCCCCTCAGCGGGGCCCAGGCGAACCCGCTGTGCCCGGGCGAGCCCGCGCCGCTGCCGGAGTCGGCGGGAAGCGGTTCGGACGGCCTGCTCGTGCCACCGCAGTCGCAGTCCTCCATCGAGGGCTCCACGGACGGTCTGCCGCCCGACGCCAGCATGTACGGCCAGTACGGCACCGCCGGGCAGCAGTGGCACATGATCACCGAGTCCTGCGTCGACGGGATCAGCAACGGCGCGCAGGCGACCCTGGCCAACACGGCCTGGGACCTGTCCAAGACCATCAACCAGTCGACGATCACGGTGTACCAGGCCGCGACATCCGACGGCCTCCTCGCCAGCTTCAACGAACTCGTCGAGAACGTGGTCGTCACGCTGAGGGAGGGCATCTGGCGCCCGCTGATCCCCACGGTCGTCATCCTCGGGGCCCTGTGGCTGGGCTGGTACGGGCTCATCCGGAAGAGGATGACGCTCACGATCGAGTCCAGCATCTGGATGGTCGCGGCGACGGCCCTGGGGCTGTGGATCCTCGTCAACCCGTCCCAGATCATGGGTATGGCCAGTGGCCTGGTGAACTCCGGCAGTCAACTGGTGACGAGCACGATCGGGCAGGTGCCCTACGGAGGCGGATCGGGGACCTGCCCACCGGGGGCCGAGGCTCCGGAACGGGCGGACTGGGAGTCCGAGGCCGACTTCCAGGTCAGGCGCAACGCGGACATGTTGTGGTCCAGCCTTGTGTGTCAGCCTTGGGTTGCCGGACAGTTCGGCAACGGAGACATCGCAGAGATCGCTGCGCAGGAGCACGCGACGGACCTGATCGCGGCCCAGGGAATCAACCGTATAGAGCAGCAGCAGGTCGCGGACGGCGAGGCCGACGCTACAACCCTCGTTGAAGAGAAGCAGCAGTCCTACGAGGAAATTGCTTCAAGTGTCGAGTCGTCGTTTCCCAGCGTCTACCCTCTCTTCGCGGGCGATGACCAGGGAAGCCGTCTGGGAGTGGCCACGCTCGCGCTTTTCGCCTCGGTCTTCGCCGGGGGGCTGATCCTCGCGGGATCCGTGGCGCTCATCGTGCTGAAGATCGCCTTCCTCCTGCTCTTCCTCCTCGCTCCCGTGTTCCTGCTCATCGGGATCCACCCGGGCTACGGACGCATGGTCCTGCTGCGCTGGGTCGAGCTGATGATCGGTTTCCTGCTCAAACAGATCTTCGTCGTACTCCTGATCTCGCTCCTGGTCATGTGCTACGGCATGGTCATGTCCACCAGCCTCGGCTGGGGCCTGCAGATGATCCTGCTGGCGCTCTTCACCGTGGCCCTCTTCGTCTACCGCAAGCCCTTCGCGTACCTGTTCTCCTCGGTCAACGCGAACACCTTCACCTCGCGCATCGTCAGTGACGCCGCGCAGAGCCAGGCGCTCAGCCGGAGCGCTGTCGTGCTGCCGCCGGTCGCCAACCTCAAGGCGCAGGCCTGGGGGCTGCGCCGGGGGCCGCAGATCGCCGGAGCGGCCGCGGGGGTCCCCGCGGGCGGGGGAGGGGTCCCGAACGGCGGTGTGGACACCGGGGTCGGCGACGAGGTCCCGGCCGACGGCGGTCCGGTCCGCGCGGACGGAGCGCGGGCACGCGGCACCGCCGGGTACGGCAGGGTCCGCGACAACGCGGCCCCGCCGCTCAACGTCACCAGGAGCGCTCCGTCCGGCGGCGGTGGCGGCACCCGGCCCGCCGGGTCCGCGCGCAGCGGTGACCAGGCGCCGAGCCTCTCCGGCGGTAGCGCGGCCTCCGGGGCCATCCCGCCCCGACCCAGCGGCGGCTACACCGGCACCGGCGACAGCGGCTGGGCCTCCGTGTTCGGCACCGGCTCGGAAGGCCGTGGCGGCTCCGAGCGCCGGGACGGCGGTGGAAGCAGCGGCGGCGGTTCGGTGTTCGGCGGGGGCGCCCCCGCGGCCGGGAGCGGACGCGCCGCGAGGCCCGAGCGGCCCGAACCCAGTACCGGCCAGGGCATCTTCGGCGGACGCGCGGACACCCCGGCCCGGGGCAACCCGAACGCCCGCGCATCGCGCTGGGGCTCACCGAGGGAGCGGCGCGAACGCCCCGCCCCCCAGCGTCCCGCCCGTCCCGCGCCCTCCGGCGAGAGCCGGGGCCGGGGCGATGGCGACGGCGGTTGGCTGACCGGTTCCGGCCAGCGCGGGGACAACGCGCCCATCACCCCCTTCTGGGGGGAGAGCGGTTCTTCCACGACGAGGGACCGCAAGCGGGACGTGCCCTTCTGGTTGAACGACGACTGACGAACAAAGGCCCGAAGCGATGCCCAACCCTCTCCCCGAACGCGCCCAGCGGGCTGTCTTCATCGGACTGATCGTCGTGCTGGTCGTCTTCGGGCTCTACCTGAGCCTCGGAGGCTTCGGGGGCGCCGGGGAGGACGATCCCTCCGCGGCCTCCCCGGGACCCGAAACCGCACAGGAGGAGCCGCCGGGCGGACCCGGCGGCCCGGACGGGCTGTCCACCGTCGAGCCGAGCCCGATCCCGACCACCGCCGCCGAGGACGTGGACGTCCTCGACTGGTTCCCCTTCACGGAGGCGGAACTCCAGGCGGCCGGCGCGGCGGCCCGGGCCTTCGCCGAGGCCTACGGAACCATCGACTACACCCAGTCCCCCGAGTCCTACTACGCCTCGATGGAGGAGCTGGCCACCCCCGAGTTCGCCGGGGTGCTGGCCGAGACCAGCAGGGTCGGCGCCTTCTGGAGCGAGATGTCCGAGGTCGAGGCGGTCGCCGAGGGGCGTGCCCGGGTCGACTCGGTACGGACCTTCGGCGCCGACTCGGTCACCTTCGTCGTGACGGCGCAGTCCATCACCGAGACGGGGAGCGCCGAGTTCGACGAGGACCTCGGCGAGTTCGCCGTCACCGTCGTGCGCAGCGGCGGCTCCTGGAGGGTCTTCGACTTCCAGCCCGCCGACGCCGGGCAGTTCGGAGGGGAGGAGTGACCCCGTGATCTCCCTTTTCGCCCGCAGGCCCTCTGACAGGGGTGCGGCGGGCCTGTGGTTCGGCGCCGCCGTCGCCGTCACGGCCGCCCTGATGACCATGTTCGCGATGCTGGTGATCCCCGCGATCACCAACACCACCCAGCAGATCGGCTCCATGATGGCGAACGGCCTGGTCTGCGGGCCGGACACGGACGCCGAGCAGCCGGACGCGAGCGGCTACGCCATGAACTCCATTCCGGAGAACTACCTGCGGATCTACATGGAGGTCGGGGAGGACCGCGGGATCCCGTGGAACATCCTCGCGGGTGTCGGCCAGGTCGAGTCCCACCACGGGCGCTGGGAGGGCCCGGGGATCACCGAGGGGCACAACGACTGGGGTGCGGCCGGGCCGATGCAGTTCGGTTCCCTGGACGGCTCCGCGGCGGGCAACAGCTGGGGCGGCGAGCCCGTGCAGCCGGTGGACGAGCGCCCCGAGCAGGGGTACGGCGTCGACGGGAACGACGACGGGATCGTCAGCGTCTACGACCCCGCCGACGCGATCCCGGCCGCGGCCGACTACCTCATCGCCCACGGCCTGAAGGAGGACGTCCGGCAGGCCATCTACGGCTACAACCACGCCTGGTGGTACGTGGACGACGTGCTGGAGTGGGCGCGGCAGTACGCGGAGGGGGAGTACGACACCTCGGGTTCCATCGAGACCGCGGTCGCCTGCCAGCTGGACGCGCAGGGCGCCCCGATCGGGAGCGCCCCGGACGAACTGACCCAGGCCGTGGTCGACTGGGCCCTGGCCCAGCGCGGCAAGCCCTACATCTGGGGCGGCGTCGGCCCGAACGGGTTCGACTGCTCCGGTCTGATGCAGAAGGCCTACGAGAGCATCGGCGTCACCATTCCGCGGATCTCCCAGGACCAGTGGGGTTTCGGCCCCGAGGTCTCCCAGGGGGAGGAGCAGCCTGGCGACCTGGTGTTCTTCCATGTGAGCCGGGCAGGGGAGCCGCCCGGTCCGGGACACGTGGGCATGGTGATCGGTGACGGGCTGATGGTCGAGGCCTGGTGCACCAACTGCGGACCGATCGCGGTGCGCGAGTACGATGACCCCAATCGTGCGGACATCATGGGTTTCACGCGTCCGCTGGAGCACCCGGACGTGCAGGCCCAGTTGGAGGCGCAGGACAGTCGTGGTTGACCAGAAGGCACCGTCCAGCAAGCAGGGGCTGCACGGGTGGAAGGCCGCCGCGGCGGTTTTCGGGTGCGGAACCCTGGCTGCCTTCGGGATCTTCGGAGTCCTCGTGGGCCTGGCCAGCCTCTTCTTCAACTTCACTTCCGACGGTATCGGAACGGAGCCCGACACCTCTGCAGGAAATCCGGCCGAGCAGATCGGTGAGCCCAGGTCCTCTTTGGCTGAAGAGGAGATGAACGTCTGCCAGGAAAACCTGGATCACCTTTCCTCCATCAACACCACCCGCCAAGACGGTGGGGAGGACTACGTTGACACCGCTACCAGTGGAAACCCAGAGATCGAGGGTGCGGAGAGAGTAGTCCGTGACGAGTGCGTCTGGAAGATTATCCCGAGTTCGAATTCGGCCCCTTGGGATTTCAGGTTCTCCTATGAGGCGGTTATTGATGCCCAAGAAGGGGAGAACGTCGAGGAGATCGCTTCATCCAGGTACGAGGAGTTGCGATCAGAAATCTCCGAAGAGTTGGCCGAGGTGGAATCCGAGGGAGAGGCTGGTTTCGGAGACAAGTCCTATGCGGTCTACGGAACCGGAGAACAGGGGCAGTCGGTGTACATAGCTCTCATCCAGACGAAGAGCGCTGTGTACCGAATCCGTTTCGACGAGCAGGCGGATACTTCGGTCGGAACGATATCGGAGAACGAGTTCGTGAACGAGGCGAGGAAGATCGCGAGCTTCCTTGGGCACGGGTTCGAGTACTGGATCCCGGAGTGAGGCGGCAGGGCGTAACCCATCGTCCTTCCCACGTCGACGGCACCTGGACCGCCGTGGGCATCCACGGTTCTGGACCGGTCAGGCGACTCCGGCCATGAAGTGGTGGCGGCACAGGGTCGCGTACGACTCGTTGCCGCCGATGTGCACCTGCTCGCCCTCGTAGATCATGACCCCGTCCACCACGCGCGCGTTGTGGGTGGCGCGGCCGCCGCACCAACAGCGCGCGGACACCGGCAGGACCTCGATCTTGTCGGCGAGTTCCACCAGGCGCTTCGAGCCGGGGAACAGCTGCCCCTGGAAGTCGGTGAGGATCCCATAGCAGTACACGTCGATCCGCATCCCGTCCACCACGCCCGCGAGCTGTCCCACCTGCTTGTAGGACAGGAACTGGGCCTCGTCGCAGATGACGTAGGGGGCCTTGCGGTCGGCGATGTCGTCGTACAGGTCCAGGTCGTCGCCCACCTCCACGGCGGGGGACTCCAGGCCCAGCCGGGACGAGATGATGCCCGCTCCGGCGCGGTCCTGCTTCGTGTACAGCACTCCCTCGCCGCCGCGTGAGTGGTGCTCCTGGAGGGCCATCGTGCTCTTGCCCGAGTTCATCGAACCTGTGAAGTACTTCAGCTCCGCCATGTCTCTTCCTGTGTCGCGGGCGCTGGCGCTGTCGACGGCTCGGGCTCGTCACCGTGTCGGGCTTCCTGCCGTGGCCAGCAGTGAACATACCAGTGACGTGCGGGACCTCCCGAACCACCGCCCGCCTCCCTGTACACCCCCGTTCGCCGCTTCCTCCTCCTCGCGGCCCCTCTCGTCCTCCTTGTCGGGGAGGGCCCTCCCGCCCGGGCGGGAGGGCCCCGCCGGACGCGGTGTTTTCGGTCTCACCGCCTTCGGACATTGATTGGACCGGAAGTCGGGGTGTGGGACGCGGCACCTGCCATTTTCCGTTCCGGTGCCCTCTGGGCGGCCGTCGGAACCGTGAGGGTGCGCCTTCTGTGAAGTGTGGGCACGGGGTGAGGCGGCGCCTGCCGGTGTGAGCGTGAAGCTGTACACACCTGGCCAAAGACAGGAGCGCCGCGCAGGAGTTGAGTCCGCTTCGATATATTTGGTGCTCCATGTCCGAATAGCTCGGAAGTGGAATTGACGAGGGGGAAGTGGCATTGCGGCGTGCTCAGGTCACCAGGCTTGTGGAGAGTCAGTGGTTCTCCAACATCATGCTCGCGGTGATTCTGGCCAATGCCGTGATTTTGGGTTGGATGACTTATGGGGGTTCCGCCCTTCCGTATCTTGTGGTCATCGAGTACGTCGTCGTCGGCGTGTTCGTCGTCGAGATGATCCTCAAGATCCACGCCTGGCGGGGGCGGTTCTTCCGGAGCGCCTGGAACTGGTTCGACTTCCTGGTGGTGCTGGTCTCGGTGATCCCGGCCACCGGTCCGTTCGCCGTGCTCCGCATCCTGCGGGTGCTGCGGATCCTGCGGGTGATCACCGCCGTCCCGCAGATGCGGCAGATCATCACCGCGCTGTTCAAGGCCATGCCGGGGGTGGGAACGGTGATCGGCCTGCTCCTGGTGGTCATCTACACCTCGGCGATCATCGCCCACCAGCTGTTCGGCGAGGCCGTGCCGGTGTTCTTCGGCAACCTCGGCACGTCGCTGTACACGATGTTCCTGCTGATGACGACGGAGGGCTGGCCGGACGTCTCGGACGCGGTGCTGGCGGAGCATCCGACGGCCTGGGTCTTCTTCGTGTGCTACATCGTGCTGACGGCGTTCATCATGCTGAACCTGGTCATCGCGGTGATCGTCACGTCCCTGGAGCAGGAGATCAGCGAGGTCCGCTGGGCCGAGGACCAGCAGTTGGAGGAGGTCCAGCACGAGGCGGTCATGGCCCGCCTGGTGGAACTCGGGCAGCAGGTCGAGCGCCTGGACCGCATGCTGCGCGAGCGGGACGCGGATCCCGGCACCGACGGCCTTCCGGGGAACGTCCAGGCGGATCGGGCGACCCAGACAGCCCAGGCCGTCCGGACGGTCCAGCCCGGTGAACCGGCCGAGTCCGTCCGGCGCGGGAACGGGGACGCGGCGCAGCCGCCGCCCTCATCCCTGTAGCCGAACACCCGCGGGCCCGGAGGAGGGCTGCCGGGTGTCCGCGGGCCCGTGTCACGCCCCGCGGACCAGAGACGGCGAAGAGGGCGGGGGGAGGGCGTGGGCGCTCGCAGCTTCCGGCCGCGAACGGCGTCGGGGCGGGTGGTCCGCCCGGAGGCGGGGAACGAGCGTTCCTCCGGCCCTGCCCTCCGGGTACAGCGGTTTCCCCGACTCGGCGGCCCCCGGGCCTCCACGCTCCGCGAGGCTGCCGGACCCCCGTCTGTCATCCCGAACTGTTAGGCATGGGGGGCAGTACTCCACCCCCCTGAAGTCCGAGAAGAGAGTCCTCATGTCCGACCTCACCGAGTTCGCGGGTCTGCCCGTGGTCGAGTTCCCCGCCAGCGGCACGTGGGAGGAGCGGCTCGAACGTATCCGGGAACGGGGCGGCGACCCGCGCGACCCCGCCTCCAGGGCCTGGCGGCTGCGGACCAGCGAGCACCTGCGCCGGATCCCCGAGGACAAGGGCGCCGACTACCTGGCCCGGTTCCTGTCCGAGGTGGACACCGAGCAGTTGACGGCACTCGTCATCGGTGAATGGGGTTACGCCTCCGACGGGGGTCTGTACCAGGCCGCGGACCTGCTGGTCGAGCACGCCGACGCGCTGCCGAACCTGCGCTCGGTCTTCTTCGGTGACATCACCTTCGACGAGTGCGAGCTGTCCTGGATCTCCCAACCCGACCTGGCGCCGCTCGTGGCGGCCTTCCCCCGGTTGGAGGAGCTGACCGTGAGGGGCGCCGACGGCATGGAGGGGCAGCTCGGGCTGCACGTCCCCTCGCACGAGGCGCTGCGCTCCCTCACCCTGGAGAGCGGGGGCCTGCCGGGCAGGGTCGTGCGCGAGGTGGCGTCCTCGGGGCTGCCCGCGCTGGAGCACCTGGAGCTGTGGCTGGGGATGGAGGAGTACGGCGGCAGCACCTCCCCGCAGGACCTGGCGCCGGTGCTCTCGGGTGAGGCGTTCCCCCGGCTGAGGTACCTGGGCGTGCGCAACGCCGAACACTGGACCGCGTGGGTTCCGGTGCTGGCCGGGGCACCCGTCGTCAAGCGCCTGGAGGTGCTCGACCTGTCCCTGGGCGTCCTGACGGACCAGGGCGCCCGGGAACTCGTCGACCGGGCCGAGGCCTTCTTCGGACTGCGCAAGCTCGACCTGCACCACCACTTCCTCAGCGAGGGGATGGTGGAGCGGGTGCGGGCCGCGTTCGCCGGAACCGGGGTCGAGCTCGACCTCGACGTCGGGAGGGACGGGGAGGACTGGGAGGACGACGAGGACGAGGAGCCCTACTACTACACCGCGGCCTCCGAGTGACCGGGCCGCGCGCCCGGAGGGGACGGCCCGACCGGGGAGGAACCGGCCCGGTGGAGGCAGCGGGGGCCGTGCGTCATCGCCCGTCGCCGTGTGTACCCGGAGGGCGGGTTGGGCAGTGGGATCCCGGCAGCGGAAAGACACGACACCGAGGAGGTTGTCATGGCTGAGCCCGAGAGCCCGCTCAAGGACAAGAACTACAACCTGGTCTGGGCCGTCCACCAGTCGCTGGAGAACGTCTGGCGCCTGGAGGGCTACATCAAGGACGCCGAGAAACAGGGCGACGACGAACTCGCCCAGTGGTTCCGCCGGATCCAGGAGAACAACCAGAAGGCCGGCGAGCAGGGCAAGAAGATGCTCGTCGAGCGCATCAAGAAGGAGAACGGCTGAGGCACCGCGAAAGCGGCTCCGGCAGCCGAGGCGGTTGACTCCGCCCCTTTCCTGACCCTGGTGCTGAAAGGCGCCCCCGGTTCCGACCGGGGGCGCCTTCCTGGGTTCCAGGGCCCCGGGCTCTGTGCGCGGCGAGGCGGTGGTGGGTGCTTGGCCGCTCCCGGCCACACCGTACGGCTGTCCTGCCCTGGCTCGGTGTCCCCGCCGCACGATAGGAACGGGCGGGACGAACCCCTCGAAACCCCTGGGAAGGCTGTTGTCCATGAGCGACGGGCCGCACGACGACCGCCGGACCTCCGGGAGGCGGAAGGAGACCAGGGCGGAGATGGCCTACTTCCACGTGGGCGGGCGCCGCAAGGACCTGAGCGGACGCACCTGGTCGGAGTACCCCGTCCTGCCCCTGCCCCCGCACGAGGCGGACACCGGCGAACACCCCGGACTCCGCGGGAGGAGGTTCGCCGAGGTCCCCGAATCCGGCTGGCACGCCCTGGTCGCCTGGGCGGTCGGCCCCGAGCACGCCGTCCGGTGCCCGGAGCGGCGCCCGCCCTCCCCGGTGCACGTGACCTGCGAGAGCCGCGGCAGGCGCGTCCAGCGGTGGGAGGAGAGGACACGCACCGACCGGGCGGACGCCGACCGTGGCATCGACGACTTCCTGACGGAGGCCGGGGCCCCGCGCCAGCCGTGCGGGTACCGCTGGTTCGCCGAGCTGCCCGAGGGGATCCGCGACGGCGACCACCTCTTCGGTTCGTTCTCCTCCCACCTGGCGTCGGTGGGCTCGAACGAGCAGGACCCGCCGGGGATGCGCCGGTCCATGAGGAACCTGGCCCGGCGCCTGTACGGGGACGCCGACCGGTCCGCGCTCACCGACTCGCCCGGCGGCTGCTGAGGGGTGTTCGGGGGCGGCCCCGCGCGGCGGAGCGGAACACGGGACGGCGGGGTGCGAGAGGTCGGGCGGTACCCGCACGGTGCGGCGGCGCGAGGGGCGGCGCGGGCGGGGTGAGCGGAAGCCGCCCCAGGTGGCGGCTCCGGGCGTGCCAGGCTGTCCCCGGGGGCTGCTAGGCATGGGGGACCACCTCCACCTCCCCGGAAAGAGAGCCCCCATGGCCGATCTCACCGAGTTCGCGGGCCTGCCCGTGGTCGAGTTCCCCGCCGAGGGCACGCGGGAGGAGCGGCTCGAACAGGTCCGAAGGCGCGGAGGCGATCCGCGCGACCCCGCGCCCGTGGCCTGGCGGCTGCGGACCAGCGGAAGCGACGGCAGGCGTCCGGAGGACGACTACGACCGGTACTTCTCCCTCTTCATGTCCGAGGTGGACACCGAGCGCGTGACGGCGCTGGTCCTCGGTGACTGGGTCAGCCCCGACCAGTGCGGTCCCGAGGAGGCCGTGGAGCTGCTGGCCGAGCACGCCGACGCGCTGCCGAACCTGCGCTCGGTCTTCGTCGGCGACATCACCGCCGACGAGTGCGAGCTCTCCTGGATCAACCAGGGGGACATGGCGCCGCTGCTGGCCGCCTTCCCCCGCCTGGAGCGGCTGGCCACGCGGGGCGCCGACGGCATTCGGGGCGGGGGCGGCCTCAGCCTGCACGTGCCCTCCCACACCGGCCTGCGCTCCCTCACCCTGGAGAGCGGCGGCCTGCCGGGCCGGGTCGTGCGCGAGGTGGCGTCCTCCGGGCTGCCCGCGCTGGAGCACCTGGAGCTGTGGCTGGGTGTGGAGGACTACGGCCGCGACGTCTCGCCCCGGGACCTGGAGCCCGTGCTCTCGGGCGGGGCGTTCCCCGGTCTGCGGTACCTGGGCGTGCGCAACGCCGAGGACGTGGACGCGTGGATCCCGGTGCTGGCCGACGCGCCCGTGGTCGGTCGCCTGGAGGTCCTGGACCTGTCGTTGGGCATCCTCACCGACCGGGGAGCCCGGGCGCTCGTCGAACGGGCCGACGCCTTCGCCGGTCTGCGCAGGCTGGATCTGCACCACCACTACCTGGACCAGGAGGCGGTGGAGCGCGTGGGCGCCGCGTTCGCCGGGAGCGGGGTCGAGGTCGACCTGTCCGACCCGCGGGAGCCCGAGGACTACGGAGACGGCGAAATGGAGTACTACACCGCGGCGGCGGAGTAACCGGGACTCCCAGGGGCCGACCGACCGGCCGGACCGGGCGGGACGGGGGCGGGACCACGCCGCCTCACGCGGTGACGGACTCCACGAGGTCGCGGCGCTCACCGGGCTCCTCGGGGCGCAGCGCCCGGGACACCCCGAGCAGGTCGGCGGGCGTGCCCGGCTCCGGGATCAGGATCGCCACCGTGCCGTCGTCGAGGTGCGTGCGCAGCTCACTCGGGTGGCCGTCGGCGTGGTGCACGGCCACCGCCTCCCCCAGGTCCCGGCACCACGTGCCGGGGAAACCGCAGCCCGCGTCCAACCCGGCGTCGGCCGAACGCGCGCCGTCCCACGTCAGCACGTGCAACGGCGCCCCGTTCCCGTCGCGGTAGGTCAGGCGCAGACCGTCCTCCACCTCGTGCACCTGGGCCAGCGTCCAGCCCGGGTGGTCCAGCACCGCGATGGTCCGCTCGAAGGACATGATCTGCGCGCGCGAACGCTCGTCGGCCGCCCGCGCGAGCACCGCGTCCCCCACGGCGGGCAGCGCCACGAGCAGGGCGGCGATCACCGCCACGGCGGGCAGAACCCCCGGCCGCCAGCGGTCGGAGGGCCGGTCCACCAGCATCGACGCGCCCATGCCCAGCGTCGCGACGGTCCCGGTCAGGAAGGCGGTGTTGGCGGCCGTCCCCCAGGGCAGCGGCATGACCTCCGGGGCCAGGAACGCGACGACCACGGGCGTGACCATGGCGGTGGCCGTCAGGAGCGCGGCCGACGCGAAGGGGTGGTGCACGCCGGACCTGTCCAGCCACTGGGACGCCAGCCAGAACATGAGCAGGACGACCCCGGCGACCACCGGCGCGAGCAGCAGCGCCCCCTGGCCCGCGCCGCTCATCGTCAGGGCGCGGGCGGTGTCCCAGACCCCCACGGGGAACAGGGACATCAGCGGAGCCCCCACCAGGCACAGTGCGAGGGTCGCGCCGACCGCGGCGACCCGAGGCCGACCCGATGGTGCTCGTGACCGCACACCGTCCAAGGCCGCATCATCCTCCTGGCGGAAATGACACGTTACGCCTGTTGTGACTTGGGGGCCAGATGTGCAAGGTGGGATTTCGGGTTGACCCTGACGCCTCCAGAGACGGCGGCGGACCAAGAACCGGTGATCCGTTCCCCTCGCGGCGGTGAACGGCCGTCCCGGCCGCTTCCCCCGCCGCCGCGCCCTACTCGCCCAGCTGGCGGCGGAACGGCCTGCGCGCGGCGTTGAACTGCGCCCAGGACGGGTCGAGCTGGCTGCGCAGCTTGACCTCCCCCTCGGACCAGTCCGTCAGCACGGCCTCGAACTCGGGCAGCACGCCCGAGTCCGGGTCCAGGTAGTAGCGGTAGTCGCGCCTGCCGCCCACGGTCTGGCGCATGAACAGCGCGCCGTTGTCCCCCAGCACACCCGAGATCCGGGCCTCCAGGTCGTCCAGCGCCGAGGCGGAGGCGCCGGTGGGCAGCTTGTCCTCGTCCGTGTGCGTGTACGGCACGATCACCTGCACGAACAGGGTGAACGCCGGGAAGTCGCGGCGGGTCAGCGGGTGGCGGAGCAGGATCTCCACCGCGCCCTGGAGGGGGACGCGCCCGTGCAGCGTCGCCCAACCGCCCGACCCGCCGAGCATGTCCGCCATCTGCCGCACCACGGCGGGCATCGACGTGGGCGGCAGCGGGTCCAGCGGCGGCTCGTCGAGCGGCGCCGTCTCACCGATCCACCGCACCCGGTCGTCCTCGCCCAGCGCCAGCAGGGTGACGTGCTCGGCCACGGCGGCGCGCGTGCTCTCGGGCAGGAACATGTTGTCGGGGTGGTACACGCCCACCTCGACCTTGCCGGTCGCGTGGTCGACCCGCATGGACACCGACACGTGCGACAGGTCGAGCTCGTGGTCGTCCAGGTTGACGGTGGAGGACAGCTGGTCGTGGTCGGCGGGCCGCACCGGCCGGAACAGCCACCGGGAGTCCTCGGGAGCCGAGCGCGCCCAGCGCTCGGACAGGATGCGCGCCTCCTCCGAGCCGCCGGGGCGCAGTGTCAGGGCGTAGGCGGGGCCGTCGGTCAGCCGGGAGGGGTCGTCCAGGGCGGCCAGCTGCTCCAGGAGCTTGCCCGGGTCGACGTCGGTCGACAGGTCGAGGTCCTCCAGGCCGCCGCTCGGCTTCGGGGCGCGGCCCACCTCCCACTCCATGTCCGGGTGGATGGAGCGGACCAGCGCGGTGACGCGCTCGGACACCTCGGCGGGCACGGGCTGGTCCGACTCGACCGCGCTCGCCAGGGCCTCGCGTTCGGCGGGCCAGGCGTCCCAGAAGGCGGTGACTGAGGAGGTGGAGTCGGCGGAGCGGCGACGACGGAACAGAGCCATGCCCCGATTTTCGCAGAAGCGGACGACCACACTCGCCGTCGCGTCCGGAGCCGCCCGGCGGACGGTTCGCCCGACCGTGGCCGCGGCCTGGTTCCCCCGCCGGGCGCCGCCGTTGACCCCCGGTCGGAGGTCCCCGTCCCCCAGGCGGGGGTTCCGTCCCCGCCGCTAGCGCATACCCTGGACCCACTATGACTTTGCGTGTACTCGCCGCCATGTCGGGCGGGGTCGACTCCGCGGTCGCCGCGGCCCGTGTGGCCGAGGCGGGCCACGACGTCACCGGTGTCCACCTGGCGCTCTCCAAGAACCCGCAGTCCTACCGCACGGGCGCTCGCGGCTGCTGCACCGTGGAGGACTCCCACGACGCGCGGCGGGCCGCCGACGTCATCGGCATCCCCTTCTACGTGTGGGACATGTCGGAGGAGTTCGACCGCGAGGTCGTGCAGGACTTCGTGGCCGAGTACGAGGCGGGCAACACCCCCAACCCCTGCCTGCGCTGCAACGAGAAGATCAAGTTCGAGGCGGTGCTGGACCGGGCCGTCGCCCTGGGCTTCGACGCCGTGGCCACCGGACACCACGTCCGCAAGGTCGACGGGCGCCTGGTGCGCAGCGTGGACGCGGCCAAGGACCAGTCCTACGTGCTGGGCGTGCTCAACGCCGAGCAGCTGGAGCGCGCGGTGTTCCCGCTGGGGGACTGCACCAAGGACGAGGTGCGCGCGGAGGCCGAGCGGCGCGGCCTGTCGGTGGCGGACAAGCCCGACAGCCACGACATCTGCTTCATCGCCGACGGCGACACGGCGGGCTTCCTCAACCGGCGCATCGGCGAGCGGCCGGGGCCGATCCGGGACGAGGACGGCACGGTGGTGGGCACGCACAACGGCTCGCACACCTTCACCGTGGGCCAGCGCAAGGGCCTGGGCCTGGGCGGCGCCGCCCACCCGCGGTACGTGCTCTCCATCGAGCCGGTCGACAACTCCGTCACGGTGGGGCCGCGGGCGTCCCTGCGGGTGGACGCCATCACCGGCGTGCGCCCGGTGTGGAGCGGCAGCGAGCCCCTGACCGAGCCGACCGACTGCCACGTGCAGCTGCGCGCCCACGGCGAGGTCTACCCGGCGAGCGTGTGGCAGCGCGAGGGCGACGGCGGACCCGAGCTGGTCGTCCGGCTGGCCGAACCCGCGACCGGCGTGGCCACCGGGCAGGCCGTGGTGGTCTACCAGGGCGACACGGTGCTGGGGTCGGCCACGATCTCCGCCACCTCCAGAACCGGGGCCGCGGTCTGAGGGAGGCCGGTGCCGCGCTCCGGGCGGGCGCGGGGACGTGCCATCCGGGGGCGCGGCGGCGGAGTGGGCTGTCCCACCTGGTTCGTCGCCCGCGATCCCTTGCCGAACTTAGGTAAGGCATAGCATAGTTGCGGGGCGAGGTGAGGGGGCCTGCCCATGCCGGAGTTCGATTTCCTCGACGGCCAGCCGTTCTGGATCGTCTACTTCACGCTGCTCGGCGTGGTCCTGTGCCGTGCCCAGGCCACGTACTGGATCGGCCGGGGCCTGGGCGCCGGGGTGACCCGCAGCCGTATGGGCGCCAGACTCGGCCCCCGTCTGGACGCCGCCCGGCGGCGCATCGACCGCTACGGCGCGCCCGTGGTCACCCTGAGCTTTTGCACCGTCGGCGTGCAGACCGCCGTCAACCTCGCCGCGGGCGCGATGCGCATGCGCTTCCCGCGCTACCTCGCCGCGATGTTCGTCGGCTCGCTGATCTGGGCGGGCCTGTGGGGCGTGGTCATCGGCGGCTTGGTGGGCACCTGGTTCTCCCTGTTCCTGGACTCGCCGTGGGCGGCCCTGGGCGTGGCCGCGCTGGCCGCGGCGGTCGTGGCCGTGATGGTGCTGCGCGCCCGCCGCTCCCGCGCCGCCGAAGAGGCCTCCGAGGAGCCCGAGGACGCCGCCGACGCCCACCGCGCCTCCGCGGGTCGGCCCGGCGCGCCCCGACGGTAGCGCCTGACAGGGGCGCGTTGCCCTAACCTTGGGCGATGTGAGCGAACAGCACCCCTACCCCTGGCCCGCGGCGTCCTCCACCGGGGTCGGGTCCTGGCCGGGCGAGGACCCCGACGAGGCGATGCGCACGGTCCTCGGCGAACTCCCCGACCTGCCGCACTTGCCCGAGCTGCCCGCGCGCGGCGTCGGCGCCGACATGGTCGGCCGCACCTGCGGCCTCCTGGTGGAGTTCCCCGTACAGGTCCAGCCCAGCGGCTGGCGGGTCGCCGACAGCCCCGGACGCGACCTGGGCCGCGCGGCCAGCCTCATGTCCTACGACCTCGACGCCCTCACCGAGCACGCGCACGACTTCACCGGCACCCTCAAGGTGCAGGTCGCCGGGCCGTGGACCCTGGCCGCGTCGGTCGAACTGCGCAACGGCCAGCGCCTGGTCTCCGACCCCGGGGCCTGCCGCGACCTGGCCGAGTCCCACCTGGAGGGCGTCCTGGCGCACCTGGGCGAGGTCCGCAGGAGGGTCCCCGGCGCCCGGCTCCTCGTCCAGGTCGACGAACCCTCCCTGCCCGCCGTCCTGCTCGGCGCCCTGCCCACCGCCAGCGGCTACGGCCGCCTGCCCGCCGTCGACCGGGTGCGCGTCGAGGCCACCCTGCGCGTCCTCTTCGCCGTGATCGACGCCACCGGGGCCGTCCCCGCCGCGCACTGCTGCGCCCCCGGAGTCCCCGTCGACCTGCTGCGCCGCAGCGGCGCCCGCGCGCTGAGCCTCAACGCCCTCCTCCTCACCCGCGACCACGACGAGACGGTCGGCACGGCCGTGGAGGCGGGCACCGGGCTCCTGCTCGGCGTGGTCCCCTCCAGCGACGACGCCGAGCCCGCGCGGACCGCCCGAATGTCCGACCCCGCCGCTACTGTCGATCCTGTTCGCGAGTTGTGGAACCGGCTGGGATTCTCCCCCGACCTGCTCTCCCGCGCGGTGGTCACCACGCCCACGTGCGGGCTGGCGGGCGCCTCACCCGGCCACGCGAGGGCGGCCCTGAACGCCTCCCGAGCCGGTGCCCGGGTCCTGCGGGACGAACCCCGAAGGTAGCGCCCGCAGCAGGCGAGCACGAGAGCGAGAAAGGTACCGAGTGAGCGCGCCCGACACCACCACCGACATCCCCGACGAGGTTCGCGCCCGGCACACCGAGCTGTGCCAGGACCTGGACGACCACAGTTACCGGTACTACCTGGGCACACCGGTGATCTCCGACGCCGAGTACGACACCCTCATGCGTGAGCTGGTCGGCATCGAGGACTCCTACCCCGCCCTGGCCACCCAGGACTCGCCCACGCAGAAGGTCGGCGCGCCCATCAGCGTGGACTTCGCCGCGGTCGAGCACCTGGTGCGGATGGAGAGCCTGGGCAACGCCTTCAACGTCGACGAGCTCAACGCCTGGGCCGACCGGGCCAGCGCCGAGGTGCCCGTCAACGGCTACCTGTGCGAGCTCAAGATCGACGGCCTGGCCGTGGACCTGGTGTACGAGAAGGGCCGCCTCGTGCGCGCCGCCACCCGCGGCGACGGCCGCGTCGGCGAGGACATCACCCTCAACGTGCGCACCATCGGGGTCGTCCCCGAGCGCCTGGACGAGAGCGTGCGCCCCGCCCCCGAGCTGCTGGAGGTGCGCGGCGAGGTCTTCCTGCCGGTGGAGGACTTCCGCAGGCTCAACGAGCGCATCACCGCCTCGGGCGAGCACACCCCCTTCGCCAACCCCCGCAACGCCGCCGCCGGTTCGCTGCGCCAGAAGGACCCCCGCGTCACCGCCACCCGGCCGCTGTCGATGATCGTGCACGGTGTGGGCGCCTATGTTCCCGCGGGGGGAAGCGGAAGCGGCGGGAGCGGTGCGCCGGACGGCGGCGGGGAGGTGGCCTTCACCAGCCAGTCGCAGGCCTACCGGCTGCTGGGGGAGTGGGGGCTGCCGCTCAGCGACCGCTACCGGGTCGTCACCACCATGGACGAGGTCCGCGAGTACGTGGCCCACTACGCGGCCCACCGCCACGAGCCCGCCTACGAGATCGACGGCATCGTCATCAAGGTCGACGACTTCGCCCTCCAGCGGCGCCTGGGCTCCACCAGCCGCGTCCCGCGCTGGGCGATCGCCTACAAGTACCCGCCCGAGGAGGTCACCACCCGCCTGCTCGACATCAAGGTGGGCGTGGGCCGCACCGGGCGCGTCACCCCCTACGGGGTCATGGAGCCGGTGGTCGTGGCCGGGTCCGAGGTCGAGTTCGCCACCCTGCACAACGCGCGCGAGGTCGAGCGCAAGGGCGTGCTCATCGGCGACACCGTCGTGCTGCGCAAGGCGGGCGACGTCATCCCCGAGATCGTCGCCCCGGTGCTCGACCGCCGCGACGGCACCGAGCGGGCCTTCGCCATGCCCGAGTCCTGCCCCGAGTGCGGCAGCACGCTCGGCCAGCAGAAGGAGGGCGACGTCGACCTGCGCTGCCCCAACGCCCGCTCCTGCCCGGGCCAGCTGCGCGAGCGACTGTTCTTCGTGGCCAGCCGCAAGGCCCTGGACATCGAGGCGCTGGGCTACGTGGCCGCCACCGCCCTCACCCAGCCGCTGGAGCCCGCCCGGCCGCCGGTGCGCGACGAGGGCGACCTGTTCGACCTCACCGTCGACATGCTGCTGCCCATCCGCACCCACGTGCTCGACCCCGACACCACCGAGCCCAAGACCGACCCCAAGACCGGCGAGCCCAAGGTGGTGTCCTTCTTCGCCAACAAGAAGGGCGAGCCCAAGAAGACGGTCGAGAAGCTCTTCGAGCAGCTGGAGGAGGCCAAGTCCAAGCCGCTGTGGCGGGTGCTGGTGGCGCTGTCCATCCGGCACGTGGGTCCGCGCGCGGCGGAGGACCTGGCCCGCCACTTCCGCTCCATGGACGCCATCCGCGCGGCCAGCGAGGAGGAGCTGGCCGCGGTCGACGGTGTCGGACCGACCATCGCCGCCTCCATCCGCGAGTGGTTCTCGGTGGACTGGCACGCCGAGATCGTCCGCAAGTGGGCCGACGCCGGGGTGCGCATGGAGGACGAGGACGACGGCTCCAGGCCGCGCCACCTGGAGGGGGTCACCGTGGTGGTGACCGGATCCCTGGAGGGCTTCAGCCGCGACGGGGCCAAGGAGGCGATCGCCGAGCGCGGTGGCCGGGCCACGGCGTCGGTGTCCAAGAAGACCGGTTTCGTGGTGGTCGGCGACAGCCCCGGCTCCAAGTACGACAAGGCCGTCAAGCTGGGGGTGCCGGTCCTGGACGAGGAGGGCTTCCGCGTCCTGCTGGAGGCCGGTCCCGAGGCGGCCGAGGCCATGCGGGTCAACCCCGCGCCACAGGAGCACGGGACCGAGGACGCCGAGGCCGGCACCACGGGGGCCGAGGGCGCGACCGGGACCGGCGCCGTCCCCGGAACAGCCGAAACCGGAGCGGCCGAAACCGCCGCCGACACCGAGGAGGCCGTCAGGGGCGAGGCCTGAGGGCACGGGCCGCACCCGCCGACCACGGCCGCGGAACCCGGGGCGTACCGGGCCCGCGGCCGTGTCGGACCCGCGTACCTTTTTGGGGATCTCTCACCACACGCAGCCCCGCCTTGGTTAACTGATAGTTCCCGACAGGCGACAGTTGGTGACGAAACCGCGTAAGGTGGACAGCAACGCACAGGATGCGGGTGTATCCGAAACCGGAATTCGGCCATGAGGGGTGGCCGGGTGCCGGGAACCCCGAGCAGGAGCGGCGGCGCCGTCCGGCGCCGCCGTACTCCGCGGCCCCCTCGCAAGGACCAGGCATGAAGGATCCCAACAGCACAAGGGACATCGGTCCCCGGGTCGGGACACCGCTCTGGCTGTACATGCTGGGCGCCACGGCCGCCGGGGCGGTCCTGCTCCTCGTCTCCGGACTCGGCCTGCGCACGGACGAGCTGCGCGCTCTCGCCGTCGAACCGCTCACCTGGGTTCTGCTGTGCATGATCGTCCTCGGCGAACTGCGTCCCCTCACCCTCCCCGGCCAGGCGCCCGGCGACGGAGTGCCCACCTCGCTGCCCTTCTCCCTCGCGCTCGTCATCCTGCACGGCCTGCCCGTGGCCGCCCTGGCCCAGGTCACCGCCACCGCGGTCTCCGGGTTCGCGCGCGGCCACGCCCCCCACCGCATCGCCTTCAACGCCGCCCAGTACACGCTCTCGCTCGGCGTCGCCGACGCCGTCCTGCGCCTCCTGCTGCCCGGAGCGGTCCAGGGCACGTGGCTGCCCGCCGCGGGCGAACTCCTGACCGTCGCCCTCGCCGGGGCGGGCTACTTCGCGGTCAACCGCGTCCTGGTCCTGTGCGCGGTGGCCATGCACGAACGCGTGCCCCTGCGGCAGGTCATGTCCAAGGGCCTGGCCCAGCAGGTGCACGTCAACGGCGTCCTGCTCAGCCTCGCCCCGCTCGTGGTCGTGGCCGCGACCCACTCGGTGCTCTACGTCCCGCTGTTCGCGCTCCCGCTCGGCGCGCTCTACACGAGCGCCATGCTGTCGGTCCAACGCGACCACCAGGCCAACCACGACGAGCTCACCGGCCTGGCCAACCGCAAGCTCCTCACCCTCCGCGCCCGCGAGGAGATCGTCCACGCCCAGCAGCGCGGCGGCAGTGTCGGCCTGCTCCTGCTCGACCTCGACCGGTTCAAGGAGGTCAACGACACCCTGGGCCACCCCACCGGCGACCGCCTCCTCCAGACCGTCGCGCGCAGGCTCACCCACAGCGTCCGACCCGGAGACCTCGTCTCCCGCCTGGGCGGGGACGAGTTCGCCGTCCTGCTGCCCCAGGTCCGCGACAGCGCCTCCGCGTGCGAGGTGGCCTTCCGGCTGCGCGGCGCCCTCGCCGAACCGGTCCGCCTGGACGGCATGGACTTCGACCTCCAGGCCAGCATCGGCATCGCCCTGCACCCCCACGACGCACCCGACTTCGCGCTCCTCATGCAGCGCGCCGACGTCGCCATGTACGTCGCCAAGGCCGACCGCACCGGTGTGGAGTCCTACGACCCCGGCAAGGACCGCAACTCCACCGCCCGGCTCAGCCTGTACACCGAACTGCGCCGCGGCCTGTCCGAGGGCGCCCTGGAGATGCACTACCAGCCCAAGGTCGACCTGGGCGACGAACGCCCCATCGGCCTGGAGGCCCTGGCCCGCTGGCGCCACCCCAGCCGCGGGCTGCTCACCCCCGAGGAGTTCATGCCGGTCGTGGAGCAGTCCAACCTGCTGCGCGCCTTCACCGGCCAGGTCCTGGACATCACCCTGGCCCGCGCCGCCGGTTGGCACGCCGAGGGCCTCGACCTGCCCGTCGCCGTCAACCTCGGCGTGCGCGAACTGCTCGACCCAGCGCTGCCCGCCACCGTCGCCTCCGCGCTGCGCGAGCACGGCGTACCGGCCGACCGGCTGGTCCTGGAGATCGGCGAGCACGCGCTGATCACCGACACCGAGGGCGCCACCGCGGCCGTCCGCCGCCTGCGCGACCTCGGCGTCGGCCTGTCCCTGGACGACTTCGGCACCGGCCACTTCACCCTCGCCCAGCTCGCCGGCCTGCCCCTGGACGAGGTCAAGATCCACGAGTCCTTCACCGCCCGCCTGGTCGACCGGACCGACAACGGCCACACCGTCGTCCGCGCGGCCATCGCCCTGGTCAAGGCGCTGGGCATGCGCGCCACCGCCGAGGGCGTCCAGAGCGGCGAACTCGCCCGCGCCGCCCGCGACACCGGCTGCCACGCCGCCCAGGGCCACCACTTCTCCGCGCCGCTGACCGCGCGGGAGGTCGCCGACTGGGTCGCCGCCCGCGACGGCGGGACCGCGGCCGGCACCCGCGTCTGACCGGGGAACCGCCGAGCGGCGCCGACCCCGGGGCCCGCGCCGGTCGGCCGACCGGCGTTCGCGGACCGACCGGCGCCGGGACCGGCCCCGGAGCCATAGGATTGGTCCCGATAGTCCTTCCGCCGAAGAAACGGTTCGCATTCCATGACCGCCATCACCCGCGATGAGGTCGCGCACCTCGCACGGTTGTCGCGGCTGGCGCTCGACGAGAGCGAGCTCGACACGCTCGCCGCCCAGCTCGGTGACATCCTGACCGCCGTGGCCAAGGTGCAGGAGGTCGCCCAGGGCGACATCCCGCCCAGCTCGCACGCCCTGCCGCTGACCAACGTCTACCGCCCCGACGAGGCCAGGCCCGGCCTCGCCCACGACCAGGCACTGGCCGGTGCCCCGGCGGTGGAGGACCAGCGCTTCCGGGTTCCGCGGATCCTCGGGGAGGGTGAGTAGCGGTGAGCGACGTCATCAGCCTGACCGCCGCCGAGCTCGGCGAGGCCATCCGGGAGGGACGGGTGACCTCCGAGGAGGCCACCACCGCCTACCTGGACCGGATCGAGTCCGTGGACGGCGAGATCAACGCCTTCCTGCACGTGCGCCGCGAGACCGCGCTGGAGCAGGCCCGCGCGGTGGACGCCCGCCGCGCCGCCGGTGAGGAGCTGGGCCCGCTCGCCGGTGTCCCGGTCGCCCACAAGGACGTGTTCACCACCAAGGACATGCCCACCACCGCCGCCTCGAAGATCCTCGAGGGCTGGCAGCCGCCCTACGACGCCACCGTCACCGCGCGCCTGCGCGAGGCCGGGCTGGTCATCCTGGGCAAGACCAACATGGACGAGTTCGCCATGGGCTCCTCCACGGAGAACTCCGCCTACAAGGTCACCCGCAACCCGTGGGACACCGACCGCATCCCGGGCGGCTCCTCCGGCGGCTCCTCCGCGGCCGTGGCCGCGTTCGAGGCGCCCCTGGCCACCGGCACCGACACCGGCGGCTCCATCCGCCAGCCCGCCGCCGTGTGCGGCCTGGTCGGCGCCAAGCCCACCTACGGCGGCTCCTCCCGCTACGGGATGATCGCCTTCGCCTCCTCCCTGGACACCCCGGGCCCCTTCGCGCGCAACGTGCTCGACGCCGCCCTGCTCCACGAGGCCTTCTCCGGGCACGACCCGCGTGACTCCACCTCCATCGACGCCCCGGTCCCGGCGGTCGTGGACGCCGCCCGCCTGGGCGACGTCGAGGGCCTGCGCGTGGGCGTGGTCAGCGAGCTGGACAGCGACGGCTTCCAGCCGGGCGTGCGCCAGCGCTTCCACGAGACGCTGGAGCTGCTGGAGTCCCTGGGCGCGAAGATCGTGGAGCTGTCCTGCCCGAGCTTCGACGCCGCCCTGTCGGCGTACTACCTCATCGCGCCCAGCGAGTGCTCGTCCAACCTCGCCCGCTTCGACGCCATGCGCTACGGCCTGCGGGTGGGCGACGACGGCACGCGCAGCGCCGAGGAGGTCATGTCGCTGACCCGGGCCCAGGGCTTCGGCCCCGAGGTCAAGCGCCGCATCATGCTGGGCACCTACGCCCTGTCGAGCGGCTACTACGACGCCTACTACGGCAGCGCCCAGCAGGTGCGCACGCTGATCAAGCGCGACTTCGACGCCGCGTTCGAGAACGTGGACGTGCTGGTCTCGCCGACGACACCGACCACGGCGTTCCCGATCGGCGAGCGCGCCGAGGACCCGATGGCCATGTACCTGGCCGACCTGTGCACGATCCCGTCCAACCTGGCCGGGAACGCGTCGCTGTCGGTGCCGTGCGGCCTGGCCCCGGAGGACGGCCTGCCCGTCGGCTTCCAGATCATGGCCCCGCCCCTGGCCGACGACCGCACCTACCGGGTCGCGGCCGCGGTCGAGCGCGCGCTGACCGAGCGCGACGGCGACCTGCTGGCCCGCAGCCCCTACGCGGTCGCCCGCTAGGAGCCAGCGGCCGCAGCGGAACCGTCGAGCGCCCGCCGTCCCCGCGAGGGGCGGCGGGCGCTCTGTCCACAGGCCCGAACCGGGTCTGGCGCGGCGTCCGCGCACGGCCCTAACGTGGATATCGGGGGTCCCCAGGGGCTCCTGGCTTCGTGCTGCCCCCGCGACGCGGGACGGCGCACAACCGGGGGCCCGCCCCGTGGAACACCACGTGACGGGCCCCGGTCACGACCGCCCCGCGGCGGCCGGAAGGGGACTAGCCCTCCAGGTCCTGACCGTTGGCGGCCTTGCGCCTGCGGCTCAGGTAGAGGGCGGCGCCGCCCGCGCCGAGCGCGGCCACACCGGCGGCGACCAGGCCGGCGAGCGCGCCACCGGTCACCGGCAGGCTGGGCTCGTTCTGGTCGTCGGCGGGCTCGGACGGCTTGTCGACGGGCTCGGAGGGCTCGTCGCTCGGGCTCGGCTCCGGGCTCTCGGGCTCGCTCGGCTCCTCGGAGGGCTCCTCGCTCGGCTCCTCCGTGGGGGGCGGGGTCTCGCCGCCGCCGGTCCAGGAGACCGAGGCCGAGGCGGAGACGGTGACCTCGCTGTCCTCGGCGGTGATCAGCGTCTGGGTCGGCTGGTACTCCTCCTCGCCCTTGAACAGGCGGCCGGACTGCACGGTGGCCGTGGTCTCCAGGGAGAAGGAGGCGGTGCCCTCCGCCGCGCCCTCCGGAACGGCCAGGCCGACGGTGTCACCGTTGTTGACCGTGGTGACGGGCTGGCCGGTCTCCAGGTTGACCAGCTCGACCTCGACACCCTCGGGGGCCTGGACGCTGACCTCGATGCCGTCCGCGTCGCTGGTCTCGACGAGGAACTCGCCGATCGTCTCGCCCGCGCTGCCGGAGGCCTCGCCCGGGGTGACGCTCAGGGTCGGGCCGGGCTCCTGCGGGAGGTCCTGGGCTTCCCCGACCAGGTAGTCGTAGACCGCCCTGACGCCGTTCGGGTCGTTCGCGGTCACCTCGGCGCCGTTGCTGAAGTGCCAGATGGCGGCCTGGGTGGCGGCGATCGCCTCTTCATCACCGAAGTGGCGGGCGTTGCCCCGATTCAGCCCCGCGTTCTCGGCGAGCTGGGCGGCGCTGATGGTCGGGTAGCTGTTCTGGAGGATCCAGTGCACCTTGCCCGGCTCGGCGAAGTCGCCCCTGCCCGGGTAGTTCGCCCAGTCGTCCTCCAGGTACCAGGCGTTGTCCTTGATCCTGGTCTCGAGGTCGATGCAGTAGGCGGTGAGGGCGGTGCCGTTCTCCAACCGGAGGTCGAAGAGACTCGTGCTCTCCATCTCACCGTTGATCCGAACGTCCACGCCGGACGCGGCGGTGGCGGGGTACTGGGCGCGGACGGAGCCCTCGTAGGTCTCCACCGGGTCGGCGGAGGCCGGGGCGGCGAGCCCGAAGGCGAGGAGCGCGGCGGCGGAGGCGGCGAGAGTCGCGCGCCCGACGGAATGGGGGAGGGACACGTACGTCACGTCTTTTCCTGTGGGTGGTCTCAAGAGGAGCCAACCGGGTCTTTCACCGGGGCCGGAACACCGGGCGGCGGACTGGTTGGTCCCATGGGAGTTCACAGAGAGGACGTCGAGCCCTCCTACCGGGTTGTCCGCTTCCTGCGTGGAGGACATGAATTCCGGGAGAACGTGACGGGTTCGTTCCCGGAGGCCACGAGGAGCCCGTGCCCGAGGAACACCCGGGGCTCCCGTTCCCTCGGGCAGGTCCCGGACGCCGTCCCCGGCGGCCCGGGCCGCCCGCACCCCTAGGGCGGCCCGACCACCGGGGCCGGTGTGCTCCCTCTGGCGTGCTCCCCCTGGGCGGGGGCCCGGACCCCGGCGGTACGGGTTCCGGCAGCGCGCGTCCCGGCGACACGGGCCCGGACCCACACCCGCCGGGGCCCGCTACGACGCGGCGGCCTGGGCGATGGACTGGGCGTGCCCCCGGACGTTCTGCCAGGCGATCCACTTGACTACGCGGTTGGCGATGACCCGGTGCTTCAGGCCGTTGCGCCAGGACCAGCGCAGGCGCAGCCTGGAGCGCTCCCCCAGCGGTTCGATGAGGATCCGCAGCGCGCGTTCGCTGCCCTCCTGCGTCCAGGTGACCTCACGGCCGGGCACGCTGTGCGTGATCGACTCCCTGACCGCGTCCTCCGTGAGTCTGTTGGTCAGCTCCACGACGCCGTCCCCGAGCTGCCGCGACGAACCGGAGGCCGGATTCCACTCGCCCCGGCGCTCCGGGTCGCTGACCAGTCCCCACACCCGGTCGGCCGCCACGGGCACCTCGAGGTCGTACTTCGTGTACTCCCACCCCTCGGGCGGCTGTTCGGCGGTGTCGTCGCCGTCCGCCGGGGACGGCTCCGGGGCCTGCGGACCCTCCGCCAGCGCGCCGAGGTCGCGCCGGATCCGGTCGGTGTCCGCGCCCAGCCGGTCCAGGACCCGTCGCACCCGGCCGCCCTCGTCGTCGATCAGCGCCGTGAGCAGGGCCGCGTCGCCCCCGGCCAGCGGGACGTCGTACTCGATCTCCTCCAAGCGGGGAGTGAACCGGAGCCATCCCTTCTCCTCCTCGTCGGACGGGGCAGGAACGGTGACGTCGACGCCCAACAGGGCGAGGTCCTCGCGGAGGAGCCCGTCGATCGCCGCGCGCGCCTCGGCCAGGCCCACCCCGGAGTCCATGAGCAGGCGGGCCCCCGGCCCGCCGGTGACCAGCACTCCCAGGAACAGGTGCTCGAAGCCGACTTCGGTGTGGCCCGCGCGGGCGGCCTCGCGGCTCGCGGCCCCGGAGATCGCGATCCGGTCGAAGCCCCTGTTGAGGATGCTCCGTTTCGCCGACGGTTTCGTCATCGTTGTCCCCTCTTGGCTGCTTCGATGTGGCTCAACCGTTTTCCGTACTTCTTGTGGACGGCCTGACGGGTCACTCCGAGCGCGGCGGCGATGGAGCTCCATGACTCGCCCGACCGCAGCGCCTGTTCGACCTGCCGTAGCTCCAGAGAGTCGACCACCGCGCGCAGGGAGGCGACGGCGCGCAGCCCCTGCACGGGGGTCGAGGTGTCCGAGGCGGTGGCCGCCAGCTGTACCGCATCCATGGCGTCAACCTAGGTTGCGCGACTACGGTTGTCAACCTAGGTTGCGCACCCTCATGTTGTCAACCCGGGTTGCTCGCGTGCCGGAGCGCCCCCGCGCGACAGGCGGATCCGGTGCCCCGAACCCTTCCGGGGCCGTCCCGGGGCACGGCCGTCCGCCGTCCCCGCCGGACAACGCGAAGGGCCCGCTTCCGTGGTCTCCCACGGAAACGGGCCCTCAGGCTCCACCGTCCTCGGACGGCGGGAGGGGTGTTAGCCCTCCAGGTCCTGGCTGCCCGCGGCCTTGCGCTTGCGGCTCAGGTAGATGGCGCCACCACCGGCGCCCAGGGCGGCCACACCGGCGGCGACCAGGCCAGCGAGCGCGCCACCGGTCACCGGCAGGGTCGGCTCGTTCTGGTCGTCGGCGGGCTCGGACGGCTTGTCGGCGGGCTCGGAGGGCTTGTCGCTCGGGGTCGGCTCCGGGCTCTCGGGCTCGCTGGGCTCGGGGGACTCCGGCTCGCTGGGCTCCGGGGACTCCGGCGGGGTCTCACCGCCGCCCACGGTCCAGTCGGCCGAGGCGGACGCGGACACGGTGGTCCGGCCGCCCTCCGCGGTGATCAGGGTCTGGGTCGGCTCCTTGGCCTCACCCTTGAACAGGCGGCCGGTCGCGACGGTCGCGCTGGCCTCCAGGGAGAAGCTGGCCTGGCCCGCCTCGGCGTCGGCCGGGACTGCGAAGCCGACGGTGTCACCGCTGCTGACCTCGGTGACGGCCTCGCCGGTCTCCAGGTCGACCAGCGTGACGCCCTCGGGGGCCTGGAGGTCCACCGGGATGGAGCTGGCGTTGGTCTGGATGAGGAACTCACCGACGGTCTCGCCGGCGGTGCCGGAGGCCGTGCCCGGGGTGATGCTCAGGGCCGGGGCGGGCTCGGCGGTCTGCGGCAGCTCCTCGGCGTTCTCGATCAGGTAGGTGTAGACCGCCCTGACGGCCTCGGAGTTGCCCTGCTCCTTGAGGTTCACGCCATTGCTGAAGTGCCAGATCGCGGCCTGGGTGGCGCCCAGGGCGTCCCGCTGGCTCAGGCCCTCGACACCGGCGGCCGCGCCCAGCTCCTCGGCGCTCAGAGCCGGGTAGGCGTGCTGCAGGATCCAGTGGACCTTGGCGGGCGCGGCGAACTCGCCCTTGCCGGGGTAGTTGGCCCAGTCGTCCTCGCGGTACCAGGCGCCGCCGCGGATGTTGGTCTCGAAGTCGATGCAGTACGTCGTCAGGACGTTGCCGTCTTCGAGCTTCAGGGTGAAGAGGCTGGTGCCGATGGTGCCGCCGCTGGTCGCGACGTCGCTGCCTTCCTCGGCGTTGCCGACGTACTGCGCGCGGGCGGAGCCCTCATAGGTCTCCACGGGGTCCGCGGCCGCCGGGGCGGCCAGGCCGAAGGCCAGGAACGCGGCTGCGGTGGCCGCCAGGCCGGTACGGCCGACGGTGCGGGGGAGGGAGGAGATACTCAAATTGTGTCCCGGTGTGTTCTAGGGGTAACCGGATGGAAGGATGTCCGCCCAAAGGACGACGGGAACCGATGGGACGGACAGCGGTGGCCACGGTGCGACGGTCGCCGGAGGGAAAAACCGGTGCCGCCTGCTGCGTTCACCCGTTCCGGGGGGTCACCACGTCGGGGTCGGATCGTGGCGCCGTGTGGGGTGGGCGCGATCTTCCGGTGGGGCTCGCTGTGACGCGGGAGCCGGTCGCGCTCGCCGTGGGGGCCAACGCTCGCCTGATACTAGCGATCCCCTTCGCTACTTCCAAGCTGGTTCACGGAAAATGTGACCGAATACGGGCAGGAAAAAATCCCTCGCAGGTAGATCCGCATTATGTCCAAAAGCTATGCAACGAAAGCGGGAGTTCCGCGTCCTCCACCGCGCTCAGTCGCGTCGTTTACGTCCCACAACCAGGATGATCAGGCCGGATACCACCAGGGCCCCCGCGATGACCAGCAGACCGGACAGCCAGGTGCCGGTGAGGGCCAGATCGTCCTCAGGGATTCGGTCCTCCGCTGTGGGAGATACCTCCTCGGCGGGAACCTCGTCCTCGACGGCCTCCTCGGGGGCGGGGGGCTCCTCCTCCGGGACGGGCTCCGGGCTCGTCCGGGCCACCGGCTCCTCGGTCTGCTCCGGGTGCCACGTGAACGTCGCGGTGGCCGAACTCGTCGCCGAACCCGCCTCCGCGGTCACCAGGGACCGGGTGCGCACGCCGTCCCTGCCGGTGAACAGGCGCCCCTGCGGCAGCGGGAGGTCCCGGCCGTGCAGGTGCAGGGTCGCCACGCCCGCCGGGACCGACGGGTCCACGTCCAGGAAGACCCGCTCGCCGTCGCCCATCTGCGTGACCTGCTCCCCGTCCGCGTCGACCAGCCACGACGCCGGGGCGCCGCGCACCGACACCGACACCGGTTCCGCTCCGGAGCTGTGCACGGTCAACGGCCCCAGCGGCTCCTCGGGGGCGACCGCCTCCACGTGGGACGGCGACACCGCCAGGGACCGGGAGACGGTGTTGTCCGGTGCGGACGCGCTGCCCTCCACCAGGTGGTCGTACAGCGCCATGACGCCCGGGTCGTTGGCGCCGGGGTCCGGTCGCACCCCCTCCAGCACGTGCCACAGGGCGGCCTGGGTGCCCGCGATCGCCCGTGCCTCGTCCAACCGGGGCAGGTCGCTCCCCTCCAGCAGGGACTCCAGGCCGACCGTCGGATAGGAATGGGAGACGATCCAGTCCGCCCGGTCGGCGGGATCCGTTTCCTGCGGGGTTTCGGTCCACTCCGGAACGTCCGACCACGCTGACTCCACGTAGGCCGCGTACGGGTGGACCTCCTCGTCCGCGGTCACTGTGTAGGCCCGGACCGAGGCGTGTTCGGCCACGCGCAGGCTGAACAGCGCCGTGTCGGCCTCCCGGCCGTCGGCGAGCACGAGCGGCGCGCCCACGACGGGGTCGCGGTCCACACGTGAGAAGTCGTCGGCGCTGGCGGCCGGGGCGCCCAGCAGGGTGCCGATCAGGGCCGAGGTGGAAAGCAGCGCGGCGTACCGACGCAGGATGCCGGACATGCTCGTGCGCTCCCGTGAGAAGGCGGCGGCCGCAGTGCGGGGCCGCCGGCGAAATCGTCTTCCTGGGCCACCCAGACTAACGGTCCGGCACCCGGTGGCAGCGGATATTCCCCTGACAGCGTCCCAATCGTGTACTGGCCGTGATGTCCGGTGACCCGGCCGTGACTCCGCTGTCGGGCACCCCACTCCCGCGCGCTCGGTAGGCTGAGCTGGAAGGTATGTCGTCTACGGAAGCGGGTTTGCGGCGATGGCCCACGCGGTACGTCCCAGTTCTGCCACGAACAGCGGTCCTGCGCCGGTGGCCTACGAGCAGGCACTGGCCAGGTACGAGCCCGTGCTCGGCCTGGAGACCCACATCGAGCTGGGCACCGCCTCCAAGATGTTCTGCTCCTGCCCCACCGCGTTCGGCGCCGACCCCAACACGCAGGTGTGCCCGGTCTGCCTGGCGCTGCCCGGCTCCCTGCCGGTCGTCAACGAGAAGGCGGTCGAGGGCGCCATCCGGCTGGGCCTGGCGCTGAACTGCTCCATCGCCCCCTGGGGCAGGTTCGCCCGGAAGAACTACTTCTATCCGGACATGCCGAAGAACTACCAGATCTCCCAGTACGACGAGCCGATCTGCGTCGACGGCCACCTCGACGTCACCGTCGACACCCCCGACGGCCCCCGCGTGTTCCGCGTGGACATCGAGCGGGTCCACATGGAGGAGGACACCGGCAAGACCTCCCACGTGGGCGGGGCCACCGGCCGCATCCACGGCGCCGACTACTCCATCGTCGACTACAACCGCGCGGGCATCCCGCTGCTGGAGATCGTGACCAGGCCCGTCACCGGCACCGGCGACCTGGCGCCCCTGGTGGCCCGCGCCTACGCCGCCGAGCTGCGCGACCTGGTCCGCTCCCTGGGCATCTCCGACGTGCGCATGGAGGAGGGCTCCATGCGCTGCGACGTCAACGTCTCCATCAACCCGCGCGGCGCCTCGGAGTGGGGCACCCGCAGCGAGACCAAGAACGTCAACTCCCTGCGCTCGGTCGAGCGGGCCGTGCGCTCGGAGATCGAGCGCCAGGCGGGCGTGCTCGACGCGGGGCAGAGGGTCGTGCAGGAGACCCGCCACTTCCAGGAGAACACCGGCCGCAGCATCTCCGGCCGCTCCAAGGAGGAGGCGCAGGACTACCGCTACTTCCCCGACCCCGACCTGGTGCCCGTCGCGCCCTCCGAGGAGTGGGTGGAGGAGCTGCGCGCCACCCTGCCGGAGCTGCCCGCCGCCAAGCGCGCCCGGATCCGCGCCGAGTGGGACCTCACCGACACCGAGTTGCGCGACCTGGTCAACGCCGACGCCATCGACCTGGTCGCGGCGACCGTGGCCGAGGGCGCCCCGTCGGCCGAGGCCCGCAAGCTGTGGCTCAACGAGCTGTCGCGCCGCGCCACCGAGCAGGAGGTGGAGCTGGCCGCCCTGCCCATCACCCCGGCGCAGGTCGCGCGCGTCATCGCCCTGGTCGCCGAGGGCACGCTCACCAACAAGCTCGCCCGCCAGGTGGTGGAGGGCGTGCTGGCCGGTGAGGGCGAGCCCGACGCCGTGGTCGAGGCCCGCGGCCTCAAGGTGGTCAGCGACGACGGAGCCCTCGGCGCGGCCGTGGACCAGGCCATCGCCGCCAACCCCGACGCGGCCGACAAGGTGCGCGGCGGCAAGGTCGCCGCGGCCGGCGCCCTGGTGGGCGCCGTGATGAAGGCGACCCGGGGCCAGGCCGACGCGGGACGCGCCCGCGAGCTCATCCTGGCCAAACTCGGCGCGAGCTGATCCGTTACGGCGGCCTCCGTACGGCACCGGGCCCGTGTGCCCGGTGCCCTTCGTCCGTCCCCCGCGGCGGACGGCCGTTCCGGGGGGCGTGCTGTCCGCCACCCGGTTCGTCCCGTTCTGTCGGTGCCGGGTGGCACCCTGCGTGGGCCGTGGGCCGCCGGTTAGGCGGGAGGGCGGGAGACGGACATCACTGTGGGTGATGGTTCCGTCGTCATCTCTCATCCGGTCCTCAATCGCTGTGTGACCTTGGTTGCGTAGGGTTGCGACGCACGGGGACGTGTACGGTCCCCCGGGCCGTTCCGCCACCGGGCCCGTCCCAGTCCCGCGAGATCCTGGGCGGCAGACGCGGTGCCGGGTGCTGTGCCGCGCCCGGACTCGAACGACGCGAGGTGGGTGCTCCATGTCCGAGGAGAGAGCGTGACCGCGGCAGGACGCCGCGTCGACCGTGACGCGCCCACTGGGAGGTCGGTGATGGGAACCCGGGCACGCCGCCTGTGGATCGTGGCCCTGGTGGCGCTGTTCCTGCTCTACCTGGTGGGGACCCTCGTCCCCTCCGCGCAGGACAGCGTGACCGCCGCGCTCGGCGAGTGGCCCACGTCCGTCGCGGCCGGGGCCGCCGGACTGTCGCTGCTCTACGCCTCGCGCCGCTGGGCGGCCACCGGCGCCGACCGGGACGCCCACGCCGACGGCGCGGACGGGCCCTCCGCCCTGCGCCACCTCGGCTTCGCCGCGCTCGCCTGGTGCGCGGGTGGCGTCACTCACGGTCTGATCCGCCTGTTCAGCTCCGCCACGGCACTGTCGCTCACTCTGGGTGACCTCTTCGCCCTCGCGGCCCTGCCACTCTTCGTGATCGGTTTCACCAAGTTCGCGCCGTGGCCGGGCGGCCTGCGGACCGCCGTGCGCCACGTCACCGACAGCTACGTGTGCGCCGCCGCGGTCTTCTCCGTGGTCTGGCTGCTGCTGTTCTCCCCGCTCTACCAGGAACTCGGGGAGGGCGCCGGGTTCCTCGGCTTCGCCCTGGTCTACCCGGTCGCCGACATCGTCGTGCTGTGCCTGCTCGTGCCGCTGGTCTTCATGTCGCCGCACAGCACACGGCGCGCGGTGCTGGTGGCCATCGGCGCCCTCATCGTCATCGCCGGGGCGGACATCCTCGGCGCGCTCACCCGCCTGACCGGACCGCCCGTCCTCGGCGGGGTCGAACACCCGGTCAGGTTCCTGGGCTTCGCCCTGCTGGGGGCCCTGCCGTGGCTCGTGGAGCACCGGCCCGGCACCGATCCGCGCCGGATCACCGGCCGGGGGCTCTACCGGTTCGCGCCCGAACTCGCCGCGATCGGCGCCGTGTTCGTGGCCGCCGTGGTGCTGACCGTGGCGGGGGTCCGCCTGGTCGGGGTGGCGCCGGTGCTGCCGCTGGCCGCGGGCACCGCGGTGGTGGTGCTCCTGGTGCGCATGGTGGGCATGCTGGAGGAGAACGCCACGCTCTCCCGGATGGTGCGCAACCGCGAGGTCCACTTCCACGAGCTGGCGCGCAACAGCGGCGACGTCATCCTCGTGCTGGACCGCGACGGCGGCGTGAACTACGTCAGCCCGGGCACGGCCGAGGCCTTCGGCTACCGTCTCGACGACGTGCTCGCCGCCCCCGTCACCGCGCTCATCCACCCCGAGGACCTGGGGCGCACCAAGGCCGTCACCGACCTGTTCTCCGAGCGCGGCGCGCAGGGGGTGCACATGCGGCTGCGGGTGCGGGCGGCCGACGGGACCTGGCGGCACACCGAGTCCACCATGTCCCTGTACGAGCAGCCCGGTGAGCCCGACCGGCTGCTGGTGACCACCCGCGACATCAGCGCGCAGGTGGCGCTCCAGGACGAGGTGGAGCACCTGACGTTCCACGACGGTGTGACCGGCCTGCCCAACCGCGCCTACCTGGAGGAGCGGGCCAGCGACGTCCTGGCGCACCGGGTGATCAACGAGGAGCCCGCGGGCGAGGTCGCGGTGATCTTCCTGGACCTGGACGGGTTCACGGCGGTCAACGACTCCGCCGGGCACGTGCGCGGCGACCACCTGCTCGGACAGGCGGCCCGCAGGCTGCGCGGCGAGGTGGACTCCGACGCGACCCTGGCGCGCTGGGGCGGCGACGAGTTCGCGGTGCTGGTCGAGAACGTGTCCCGGGTCCAGCGGGTGGTGGACCTGGCCGAGCGCCTGGGGAGGGTGATCGCCTCGGAGCCGTTCCCGGTCGCCGACCGGGACATCATGCTGACCGCCAGCATCGGCGTGGCCTTCGCCGAGCAGGTCACCGACAGCGGCGAGCTGCTGCGCAACGCCGACGTGGCCATGACCCGCGCCAAGGAGCGCGGGGCGGGCCACGTGGAGGTGTACGCCGCGCACATGCACGACACGGTGGTCTCGCGCCTGGAGCTCCAGATCCGCCTGCGCGAGGCGCTGGTCAAGGACGAGTTCTTCCTGGAGTACCAGCCCGTCGTGGACCTGGGCAGCTCCCAGGTGACCTCGGTGGAGGCGCTGGTGCGCTGGGACCGCGACGGCGAGAGGGTCGGCCCCGAGGACTTCATCGGCGCGGCCGAGGAGTCGGGTCTGATCGTGCCGCTGGGCGAGCGGATCCTGCGCGAGGCCTGCGAGAAGGTCGCGGTGTGGCGGCTCTCGGACTGGGACATCGGCCTGTCGGTGAACCTGTCGGTCAAGCAGGTGCTGTCGCCGCGCTTCGTGGAGTCGGTGGCGGGGGTCCTCGCCGAGTCGGGGCTTCCGGCCGAGGTGCTGACCCTGGAGGTGGACGAGGAGGTCCTGCTCGACGACGGCGGGGAGGCCGTGCAGCGCCTGGGCGAGCTGCGCGAGCTGGGCGTGCGGCTGGCCATCGACGACTACGGGATGGGCTACGCGTCCCTGGCGCACCTGCGCAGGCTGAGCGTGGACGCGATCAAGATCGACCCGTCGTTCGTGGCGGACCTGGGCCGCGACGACACGGTCACGCTGCTCACGCACACGATCATCCAGCTGGGGCGCGACCTGGGCGTGCAGGTGGTGGCCGAGGGCATCGAGCGCTCCGAGCAGCTGGAGCAGCTGCGCGCCATGGGCTGCGACCACGGCCAGGGGTTCCTGGTGGCCCGGCCCATGCCCGCGAGCGGTGTGGAGTCGCTCGTCGGCGGCGAGGCCGGGGTCAGCCTGTAGGGAACATCCCTTCGGGCCCGAACCCGTCACCGACCAGAGCGCGGCGGCGGCGCACCCGGTGCTGACCTTCCTCGCTCCGGCCTCGAACCCGACCGGCGACAAGGACGCTCTGGAGGCCCTGACCGCGGCCCTGGAGGGCCTCGTGCCTCGGCTCCGTCCCCAAGCTCCCTGGAGGAGGTCATGGCCGTGCGTGACTACGAGTTCCGGACCGAACTGATCGGCCGCCCCTTCCGAGAGGGCCGGATCCAGGGCCGGATCGAGGCGGTCCCGGGTGCGTTGGACTCCCGGGGGATCGCGGTGTCGAACCAGGTACGCGAGCGGGTCGACGCGTCCTCGGACCTCGACGAGCTGAACCGGTGGGTCCGCCGGGCGGCGAAGGCCGACAGCGCGGAGGACCTCTTCCCCCGAACGGTCGGGGACGGACGCGCGCTGACCGCGCGCTCCGTTCCACTCCCCGGACCCCGGCCGCCGCCCGTGCGGTGTGCGTCACACGAAACCGGGGTGACTTGTCAGTATTCGCCCAGTTCGCAGGGGTTGTCACGTCATCGGGTGAGGCCGCATGCTGACATTGCCGTCTCAATATATGAGACAATATGTCGTTCTGGTTGACGGGTGCCCTCTCCGTCGGCCAATGTGGTCAGCATGCAGAGCAACTCCCTGATTCTCGTACTTGGTCGGCGCGCAGCCCGCTGAGTTTCCTCTGCTGCGCGCCACCCCTCAACCGCCGTCGGCGGTGGGGGTTTTTTTATTGCCAGGCCCAGAGTCAGACCCACCAGGCCAGAGCCCCCGTGCCGCTCTGACCCTCGCTGAAGGATCTTGAGATGACCGAGCAGATGACCGGCGCCCAATCGCTGATCAGGTCGCTGGAACAGGTCGGCGTTGACACTGTCTTCGGGATTCCCGGCGGCGCCATCCTCCCGGCCTACGACCCGCTCTACGACTCGGCCAAGGTGCGCCACATCCTCATGCGCCACGAGCAGGGGGCCGGTCACGCCGCCGAGGGCTACGCCTACGCCACCGGCCGTCCGGGGGTGTGCATGGCCACCAGCGGGCCCGGCGCCACCAACCTGGTCACCCCGCTCGCCGACGCGCACATGGACTCGGTCCCGATGGTCGCCATCACCGGCCAGGTCGCCTCCCCGATGATCGGCACCGACGCCTTCCAGGAAGCCGACATCTGCGGCATCACCATGCCGATCACCAAGCACAACTTCCTGGTCAAGGACGTGCGCGAGATCCCGCGGATCGTCGCCGAGGCCTTCCACATCGCCTCCAGCGGACGCCCCGGCCCCGTCCTGGTCGACATCTCCAAGGACGCCCTGCAGAACTCCGCCGAGTTCGTCTGGCCCGAGCGCCTCGAACTGCCCGGCTACCGCCCGGTCACCAAGCCGCACGGCAAGCAGGTCCGCGAGGCCGCCCGCATGATCGCCGAGGCCCGGCGCCCGGTGTTCTACGTCGGCGGCGGCGTCCTGCGCGCCGGCGCCTCCGCCGAGCTGCGCGTCCTGGCCGAGCTCACCGGCGCCCCCGTCGTCTCCACCCTGATGGCCCGCGGCGTCTTCCCCGACAGCCACCCGCAGTCGGTGGGCATGCCCGGCATGCACGGCGACGTCGCCGCCGTCGGCGCCCTCCAGAAGGCCGACCTCATCGTCGCCCTGGGCGCGCGCTTCGACGACCGCGTCACCGGACGCCTGGACAGCTTCGCCCCCGACGCCAAGATCGTCCACGCCGACATCGACCCGGCCGAGATCTCCAAGAACCGCCACGCCGACGTGCCCATCGTCGGCGACTGCCGCGAGGTCCTCGCCGACCTGGTCGTGGCCGTGCGCGCCGACCAGGAGAAGGGCCGCCAGGGCGACTACGCGGCCTGGTGGCAGCAGCTCAACCGCCTGCGCAACACCTACCCCAAGGGTTACGAGGCACCCGAGGACGGCAGCCTGTCCCCGCAGGCCGTCATCGAGCGCCTGGGCAAGGTCGTCGGCCCGGAGGCCACCTACGTCGCGGGCGTGGGCCAGCACCAGATGTGGGCCGCCCAGTTCATCGACTACGAGCGCCCCGGCTCCTTCGTCAACTCCGGCGGCCTGGGCACCATGGGCTTCTCCGTCCCCGCCGCGCTCGGCGCCAAGGTCGGCGACCCCGACCGGACCGTGTGGTCGGTCGACGGCGACGGCTGCTTCCAGATGACCAACCAGGAACTGGCCACCTGCGCGATCGAGGGCATCCCGGTCAAGGTCGCCGTGGTCAACAACGGCAACCTGGGCATGGTCCGCCAGTGGCAGACCCTGTTCTACGAGGGCCGCTACTCCAACACCGACCTCCAGACCTCCCCGCGCGACGAGAAGGTCCGCATCCCCGACTTCGTCCGCCTCGCGGAGGCGTACGGTTGTGTCGGCCTGCGCTGCGAGCGAGCCGAGGACATCGACGCCACCATCGAGAAGGCCATGGCGATCGACGACGCCCCCGTCGTCGTGGACTTCACCGTCAACCACGACGCCATGGTCTGGCCGATGGTCGGCCCCGGCGTCAGCAACGACAACATCCAGTACGCGCGCGACATGGCGCCGAACTGGGAACACGAGGACTAAGAGGAACAGGCGGAACCACCATGAGCAGTCACACGCTTTCCGTTCTGGTGGAGGACACCCCGGGTATCCTCGCCCGCGCCTCCGCCCTCTTCTCCCGTCGAGGCTTCAACATCGACTCGCTCAGTGTGAGCAACACCGAGTACCCAGGACTGTCCCGGATGACAATCGTGGTCAACTGCGACCTCCACCCCTTGGAGCAGGTGACCAAACAGCTCAACAAGCTGGTCAACGTCGTCAAGATCGTGGAGATGGACACCACCGCGTCGGTCCGGCGCGAGCTCCTGCTCGTCAAGGTCAAGGCCGACGCGTCCAGCCGCACCCACGTGCTACAGACGGCCGAGCTGTTCCGCGCGCACGTCGTGGACGTCAGCCCGGACGTCGTCGTCATCGAGGCCACCGGCGACCCCGAGAAGCTCGATGCCCTGGTCAGGAACCTGGAGCCGTTCGGCATCCGGGAACTCGTCAAATCAGGGCTGGTCGCCCTGGGACGCGGACCCCGGTCGATCACCGACCGATCCCTCCGCACGGTCGAGCGCAGCGCGTAGCAGTGACCTTCGGTCCACCGCGCCCGCTGGTGGATCCGGGGCCCGGGCGCACGGACCCCACCGCGTCCCACACGAAACTGAGAAACAAGGAGCAACCCCAAGTGGCAGCACAGATGTACTACGACGACGCCGCGGACCTCTCGCTCATCCAGGGCAAGAAGGTCGCCGTGATCGGCTACGGCAGCCAGGGCCACGCGCACGCGCTGTCGCTGCGCGACTCGGGCGTGGACGTGCGGATCGGCCTCGCCGAGGGGTCCAAGAGCCGGGCCAAGGCCGAGGAGGAGGGCCTGCGCGTCCTCACCCCCGCGGAGGCCACCCGCGAGGCCGACGTCATCATGATCCTGGTCCCCGACCACATCCACCGGGACCTGTACGCGGCCGAGATCGCGCCGAACCTGGAGGCGGGCAACGCCCTCTTCTTCGGCCACGGCTTCAGCATCCGCTACGGCCTCATCACCCCGCCCGAGGGCGTGGACGTGGCCATGGTCGCCCCCAAGGGCCCGGGCCACCTGGTCCGCCGCCAGTACGAGGCCGGGCGCGGCGTGCCCTGCCTGGTCGCGGTCGAGAAGGACGCCAGCGGGCAGGCCTGGGACCTGGCGCTGTCCTGGGCCAAGGGCATCGGCGGCACCAAGGCCGGCGTCATCAAGACCACGTTCACCGAGGAGACCGAGACCGACCTGTTCGGTGAGCAGGCCGTGCTCTGCGGCGGCACCGAGGAGCTGGTCAAGGCCGGTTTCGCCACCCTGGTCGAGGCGGGCTACCAGCCGGAGATCGCCTACTTCGAGTGCCTGCACGAGCTCAAGCTCATCGTGGACCTCATGTACGAGGGCGGCATCTCCAAGATGAACTGGTCGGTCTCGGACAACGCCGAGTACGGCGGCTACACCCGCGGCCCGCGCCTGATCACCGAGCAGACCCGCCAGGAGATGCGCAAGATCCTCGGCGAGATCCAGGACGGCTCCTACGCCAAGGAGCTCATGGAGGAGTTCGACGCCGGGCAGCCGACCTTCACCAAGCGCCGCGAGGCCGAGCAGAACGAGCAGATCGAGAAGGTGGGCGCGGAGCTGCGCCCGCTGATGAGCTGGCTCAAGGCCTAGGCAGTGCCTTTGTGGGGCTCCGCTTCGCTTCGCCCCGTGTCCGGGCGCACCAAAGGCGGGAACCTTCGGCGCCTCTGGCGGGTTGGCTCGTTCCTCGCGAACCCGTCTCCGGCACCTCCAGAACCCCGCCGCGCCCGAACGACCCTCGGGACCCGGTGAACCACGGGGACGGGCGGCCCTTGGCCACCCGTCCCCGTCGGGCTTCCCTACCCCGCCGGTAGACTTTCGACCAGCCGTCACCCCCGATCCGGGCAGCGCCCACCATCTGCGCGGTCGGGCCGCACCACCCGAAAAGGAACCGTTGTGCCCAAACCCGCCGTACTCGTAGCGGAAAAGCTCTCGCCCGCCGGAATCGCGCTGCTCGAGGAGGACTTCGAGGTACGTCACGTCGACGGCGCCGACCGGTCCCAGCTCCTGCCCGCCCTCGCCGACGTCGACGCCCTCATCGTGCGCAGCGCGACGCAGGTGGACGCCGAGGCGATCGCCGCCGCCTCCCGCCTCCAGGTGGTGGCCCGGGCCGGTGTCGGTCTGGACAACGTGGACGTGGAGGCCGCCACCAAGGCCGGCGTCCTGGTGGTCAACGCGCCCACCTCCAACATCATCAGCGCCGCCGAGCAGGCCATCAACCTGCTGCTGGCCAGTGCGCGCAACACCGCCCCGGCGCACAACGCCCTGGTCAACGGCGAGTGGAAGCGCTCCAAGTACACCGGTGTCGAGCTCTACGAGAAGACCGTCGGCATCGTCGGCCTCGGCCGCATCGGCGCCCTGGTCGCGCAGCGCCTGTCGGCCTTCGGCACCCAGGTCATCGCCTACGACCCCTTCGTGCAGCCCGCCCGCGCGGCCCAGATCGGCGTGGAGATGACCACGCTCGACGAGCTGCTGGAGCGCTCGGACTTCATCACCATCCACCTGCCCAAGAACAAGGACACGCTGGGCCTGATCGGTGACGAGGCCCTGAGCAAGGTCAAGCCCACCGTGCGCGTCATCAACGCCGCGCGCGGCGGCATCCTGGACGAGGACGCGCTCTATCGGGCCCTCAAGGACGGCCGCGTGGCGGGCGCGGGCATCGACGTGTTCGCCAAGGAGCCGTGCACCGACAGCCCCCTCTTCGAGTTCGAGAACGTGGTCGTGGCCCCCCACCTGGGCGCCAGCACCGCCGAGGCCCAGGAGAAGGCGGGCACCCAGGTCGCCCGCTCGGTCAAGCTGGCCCTCTCCGGCGAGTTCGTCCCCGACGCCGTGAACGTGCAGGGCACCGGCGTGGCCGAGGACGTCAAGCCGGGTCTGCCGCTGACCGAGAAGCTCGGCCGCGTGTTCACCTCCCTCGCGGGCACCATCGCCAGCCGCATCGACGTCGAGGTGCGCGGCGAGATCGCCTCGCACGACGTCAAGGTGCTGGAGCTGGCCGCCCTCAAGGGCGTGTTCGCCGACGTGGTCGAGGACACCGTGACCTTCGTCAACGCCCCGCTGCTCGCCAAGGAGCGCGGCGTCGAGGTCAACCTCGTCACCAGCGACGACAACACCGACTGGCGCAACCTCATCACGGTCCGCGGCGTGCTCGCCGACGGTACCCGCGTGTCGGCCTCGGGCACCCTGACCGGTCCCCGCCAGGTCGAGAAGCTGGTGGAGATCAACAACTACACCATGGAGATCGGCCTGGCCGAGCACATGGTGTTCCTGTCCTACGAGGACCGCCCCGGCGTGGTCGGCACGGTCGGCGCCCTGCTGGGCGACGCCGGTGTCAACATCGCGGGCATGCAGGTCATCCGGGACCAGGAGGGCGGCAAGGCGCTGATCGCGCTCACCGTGGACTCCGCGGTGCCCGACGACACCCTCGCCTCGATCTCCGCCGAGATCGACGCCGACATCAGCCGCCAGGTCGACCTGGAGGACTAGGGGACCGGGGAGTTCCCTCCGGGTGGTCGCGGCAGGGGGCCGCACCGCACCCGGCGCCCACCGGCGCCGGGTGCGGTGCGGCCCCTCGTGCTGTCCGGGGACCGCGCGGCGCGGTGAGTTGTGTGGCCTTCGCGGCTCTTCTTCGCTTTTGTGTGGTTACGGCGTGGGCCCGAGGCGCGTCGCGTCCGCGCTCTGACCAGCGATGACACCAAGCCGTCTCGTATGGTGAGAAACCCTGGCCATATAGTTGGACATCCGATATTCTGAGGTCCTAGGAGTCAGCGGCGCCGGTTCCACAGCCGGAGGCCGCCGCCCGGCGCCGCGAGCGCCCCCACCGGGGCCCGTGCGGGCGTTCCACGGCGGTCGATCCCGCCCGGAAGGCTCCCCGTCCCCGTGGACACCGTCGCCCACGTTCCGCGCTCCGCCGCCGTTCGGCGCGATCCGCCCCGAACCCCGGTCCCGTAGTGCACGCCGCCGCAGAGCATTCCCTGGCCGCGCCGTTCCCGGCTCCGGTCACGCAACGCATCCGGAGGATCGCATGTACGACATGATCGAGTACCCGTCCGCGCCCGACTCCCAGGACGAGATCAACCGCGCCCTGCAGGACGCCCTCAACCGGCGGGCCTGAGGGCCCGGCCGCGGGGGCGGCCGCGCGAACCCCCGGCGGGAGGCGTCCGCACTCCGCCGGGGCGGTAGGGTTGTCTCATTCAGTGTTCATCCTGGTCTCACCATATGAGAAGCGGCCGGTGGGGCCGTGTCGAAGCAGAGGCAGTCCGTATGGCAGCGCGCACCGTGAAACTGGCGGTCATTCCCGGCGACGGGATCGGTCCCGAGGTCATCGCCGAAGGGCTCAAGGTGCTGGAGGTCGCGGCCTCCCAGCACGACCTCGCCGTGGAGACCACCGAGTACGAGCTGGGCGCAAGGCTCTGGCACCGCACCGGTGAGACCCTGCCCGACTCGGTCGAGGCCGAACTCGCCGGGCACGAGGCCATCTACCTCGGCGCCGTCGGCGACCCGTCGGTCCCCAGCGGCGTCCTGGAGCGCGGCCTGCTCCTGCGCCTGCGCTTCGACTTCGACCACTACGTCAACCTGCGCCCGGTCCGCCTCTACCCGGGGGTGGACAGCCCGCTCGCGGGTGTGGGCCCCGAGGACATCGACATGCTGGTGGTCCGCGAGGGCACCGAGGGCCCCTACGCGGGCGCCGGAGGCGTCCTGCGCAAGGGCACCCCGCACGAGATCGCCACCCAGGACAGCGTCAACACCCGCTTCGGGGTGGAGCGCGTCGTGCGCTACGCCTTCGACAGGGCCGCCTCCCGCCCCCGCCGCAAGCTCACCCTGGTCCACAAGGACAACGTCCTGACCTTCGCCGGTGAGCTGTGGCAGCGCGTGGTCCGGGAGGTCGGCGCCGAGTACCCGCAGGTCTCCGTGGACTACTGCCACGTCGACGCCGCGTCGATGTTCTTCGTCAACCAGCCCGCCCGCTTCGACGTGGTGGTCACCGACAACCTCTTCGGCGACATCATCACCGACATCGGCGCCGCCATCACCGGAGGCATCGGGCTGGCCGCCAGCGGCAACATCAACCCGGACAACACCTTCCCCAGCATGTTCGAGCCCGTCCACGGCTCCGCGCCCGACATCGCGGGCCAGGGCAAGGCCGACCCCACCGCCACGGTGCTCTCGGCCGCGACCATGCTGGAGCACCTCGGAGTGCCCGAGGCGGCCCGCCGGATCGAGGCCGCGGTCGCCACGGACCTCAAGACCCGCGCCCAGAACGGCGCGGTCCGCTCCACCTCCCAGATCGGCGACGACCTCGCCGCGCGAGTAGCCGAGCAGGGCTGACGCACACGCCGGAAGCCCTGCCCTCCCTCCCTGCGGCGCGGCTGACGGCCTGGTCCACCCTCACCGTCGACGGGCGCGCCCGGGTTCCCGAGCGCGCCCGTCGCCGTGTCCGCACGCGGCTTCCGCTCCCCGAGCGGCGCCGCCCTCGCGTGCGTCACTCCTGCTCTGGCACCGGGTGCGCTCTTCAGACAGACTAGATCCCAGGCCGGCGATGCTGCCGGCCTGATGCACCCGAGAGGACCACCGACACCATGAACAACGACACCACCACAAGCGGGTTGACGTTCGACATCCAGCTCTCCGACAGGCGGAAGACCCCGCAGGAACGAGAGGCACTGCTGGAGAGTCCCGGGTTCGGCAAGGTGTTCACCGACCACATGGTGAGCATCCACTACACCGAGGGGAAGGGGTGGCACGACGCGAAGCTGGAGCCGTACGGTCCGCTGAGCCTGGACCCGGCCACCGCCGCCCTCCACTACGCCCAGGAGATCTTCGAGGGCCTCAAGGCCTACCGGCACCCCGACGGCTCGCTCGCCTCCTTCCGCCCCGAGTCCAACGCGGCCCGCTTCAACCGCAGCGCGGCGCGCATGGCGATGCCCGAGCTCCCCGAGGAGCTCTTCCTGAGGTCCATCGAACTCCTCCTGGAGCACGACGGCGACTGGGTGCCGACCAAGGAGGACTTCAGCCTGTACCTGCGCCCGTTCATGGTCGCCACGGACGTCGGCCTGGGCGTCAACCACCCGTCCCGCTCCTACGTCTACCTGCTGATCGCCTCGCCGGTCGGCTCCTACTTCTCGGGCGGCGTCCAGCCGGTGACGGTGTGGCTGTCCAGGGACTACACGCGCGCCGCGCCGGGCGGCACGGGCGCGGCCAAGTTCGCGGGCAACTACGCGGCGAGCTTCCTCGCCCAGGCGCAGGCGGTGGAGCAGGGCTGCGACCAGGTGGTCTGGCTCGACGCCCATGAGCACCGCTGGGTCGAGGAGATGGGCGGCATGAACCTGTGGTTCGTGTTCGGCTCGGGTGAGAACGCGCGTCTGCGCACGCCCCCGCTGACCGGGACCCTGCTGCCGGGCATCACCCGCGAGTCGCTGCTGACCCTGGCCCCCGACCTCGGCATCCCGGCCGAGGAGGCGCCCATCTCCACCGACGAGTGGCGCGAGGCGGCCGAGTCCGGCGAGCTCACCGAGGTGTTCGCCTGCGGCACCGCGGCCGTCATCACCCCCGTCGGCCGGGTCAAGGGCGACGACGGCGAGTTCACCGTCGGCGACGGCACCCCGGGGCCGGTCACCATGCGCCTGCGCGAGGAGCTGGTGGGCATCCAGACGGGTCTGCGCGCCGACAAGCACGACTGGGTCACCCGGTTCTGACACGCCCCGGCGGGCCGTCCTCCCCCAGGGCGGCCCGCCCCGTTCCTCCCCCCTCTCCCTCCGCGGGGAGCCCTCCGTGCCCGGGTCCGAAGCGGTCGACGCCGACGGGAACGCCGCTGTCGAAGCCTCCGCCGAGGAGGCGGGACCGCCGCGTACCCCGGCCCGTGGCCGCGGACGGATGCAGGGCGGGCGGTCACCCCTCCCCCTCCCCGGTGGCGTCGGTCACCGCCGCGCGCCGACCCGCTCGGTCCGGGGCGGCGCGCCCTCGGGCGGTTCACGAGGGGCGACGGTGTTCCCGGGCGTCCTCGGCGGGGTGCCGGGTATGTCCGGTGTGAGAAACCAGCGTCTCGCATGGTGGGACAATCTGCCGTTGAGCACCGAGAACTCCGCCACCGTGTGGCACACTGACCTCATGCCGTCTCAGGTGCTCATTATCGTGAGGCGCGCTGGCTGACCATCGGACGCCGCCAGCGCGCTGACCTCTCGTGTCCACGAGGGGTCTTTTTTGTTGGCGGGGCCCGGTCGGCCACACCACAGCATCCACCTTCGGGAGTTCCGCCCATGAGGGACGACAGTTTCCACGTCTTCGACACCACGCTGCGCGACGGGGCCCAGCGCGAGGGGATCAACCTGCGGGTCTCCGACAAGCTGGCCATCGCCAAGCTGCTGGACGACTTCGGGGTGGCGTTCATCGAGGGAGGGTGGCCGGGGGCCAACCCCAAGGACACCGAGTTCTTCCAGCGGGCTTCACGAGAGCTGACGCTGGAGCACGCGCAACTCACCGCGTTCGGCGCGACCCGCCGTGCCGGTGTGCGGGCCGCCGACGACCCACAGGTGGCCGCGCTGCGCGACAGCGGCGCACCGGTCGTCACCCTTGTCGCCAAGAGTGACGACCGGCACGTCGAGCGCGCGCTGCGCACGACCCTCGACGAGAACCTCGCCATGATCGCCGACACGGTGTCCCACCTGTGCGAACACGGCCAGCGCGTGTTCGTGGACTGCGAGCACTTCTTCGACGGATACCTCCACAACCCCGACCACGCGCTCGACGTGGTCCGCGCCGCCGCCGGGGCCGGTGCCGACGTCGTCGTGCTGTGCGACACCAACGGCGGCATGCTCCCCACCGACGTCACCCGCATCGTCACCGAGGTCCGCGAGGCCACCGGCGCACGCCTGGGCATCCACGCCCAGGACGACACCGGCTGCGCCGTCGCCAACACCCTCGCCGCCGTGGACGCGGGCGCCACCCACGTGCAGTGCACCGCCAACGGCTACGGCGAGCGGGTCGGCAACGCCAACCTCTTCTCCGTGGTCGGCGCGCTCACGCTCAAGCGCGGCCAGGAGGTCCTCCCCGAGGGCTGCCTGGCCGAGATGACCCGCGTGGCCACCGCCATCGCCGAGATCGTCAACCTCACCCCCGACACGCACCAGCCCTACGTGGGGGTGTCGGCCTTCGCGCACAAGGCGGGGCTGCACGCCTCCGCGATCAAGGTCGACCCCGACCTCTACCAGCACACGGACCCCGCGCTGGTCGGCAACGCCATGCGCATGCTCGTCTCCGACATGGCCGGGCGGGCCTCCATCGAACTCAAGGCCAAGGAGCTGGGCCTGGACCTGTCCGGAGACCGCGCCCTGTCGGGGCGGGCCGTGGAGCGGGTCAAGGGCCTGGAGCTGTCGGGCTACAGCTTCGAGGCCGCCGACGCCTCCCTGGACCTGCTGCTGCGCGAGGAACTGGGGCAGCCGGTCCGCTACTTCGACACCGAGTCCTGGCGCGTCATCACCGAACGCCGCCCCCGGGCCGGGGCCAGCCCCCTGTCCAGCGACTACGAGAGCCTCACCGAGGCCACCGTCAAACTGCGGGTCAAGGGCGAACGCGTGATCGCCACCGCGGAGGGCAACGGCCCCGTCAACGCCCTGGACCGGGCGCTGCGCAGCGCCATGGAGAGCGTGTACACCGCGCTGGCCGGGCTGGAGCTGACCGACTACAAGGTCCGCATCCTGGAGGGCAGCTCCGGCACCAACGCCATCACCCGCATCCTCATCACCTTCAGCGACGGGGTGGGGGAGTGGACCACGGTGGGCGTGGGGCCCAACGTCGTCGACGCGTCCTGGGTCGCCCTCGAACAGGCCGTCACCTACGGGCTCCTGCGCCAGGGCTACCCGCAGGGCTGACCGGGGGCACCCGGGAGCCGGAGCCCTCCGGCGAGCGGACGGGGGCGGGGCGGCAGCCGCCCCGCCCCCTCATGACGATCGCGGTCGCCCTCCAGGACGACCCCTCCATCGCTTTTCGTGTCCATGTCGATACCCGGAGTCACGCGACGGGAGTGCGCGGTCGGCCGGAAAAGCACGGACGGCCTCCGGAGGGGCCCTCAGTCCCCGGAGCCGTTCTCGGGGTGGACCCAGCCGTTGGGTTCGCACCCCTGGAGGCCCAGGGTCTGCTGCTGCATCACCGGGGCGGGCTCCCCCTCGCCGGGGCAGTCCACGTGGCCGTGGCCCAGGGTGTGGCCCACCTCGTGGTTGATCAGGTAGATCCGGTAGGTCTCCAGGTCGTCCCCGAAGTGGGGGACGCCCGACACCCAGCGGTTCTGGTTGATGATCGCCCGGTTCCCGTTCGCGCAGGACACGTACCCGTCGGTGTTCAGCGGGGCGCACAGCCGGTCCACGGTGTCCGGGGCCGCCAGCAGCACGCGGACGTCGGCGTCGTCGCCGTCCACCCGCTGCATCGCGCGCTCGCCGTCGTCGCCCCAGCTGCGCGGATCGCCCAGGATCTCCTCCACGGCGGCCGCGAAGTCCTCGGACTCCCCGGGCAGCCCCTTCTCGACCTCCACGGCGAAGGTGGTCACCGGGCCGTCGCCCATGACGTCGCTCTCGCCCTCCAGCACGGAGAACTCGCCGTCGGCGCTCTCGACCTCCTCCTCCACGGAGCGGAGCAGCAGCGGGGCCTCTTCCTCCTCGGCCCGCTCGGCGGGGTCGGCGGAGGACCCCGCTCCGGGCGCGGCGGCCCCGCCCGCCGAGTCCCGGTCCTCAGCGGAGGTGCGCCGGCCGCCGCCCTCCTCGGGGACCCCGTCGCCGACCGGCCCCGTCGCGGAGGTCTCGGCGGGCTCGCCGAAGTCTGGCCCGGAACCGGGCACGCTCACCATGAGCACGGTGGAGGCCCCGGAGACCATGCACAGACCCAGCGCCAGACCCATCGGGTACCGGCGGCGCTTGCGGTGCCGGGCACGGGGACGACCCCCGGGCGAAGCGGACGTGGGCACGGGAACCAGCCTCTCGACGGCGGACGACGGACCCAGCATGCCAGAATCCCGCCCAAGGAAAGGCCAAGGCATTGTCCGGGAAGAGCAGGTATGAGAGGGAGTCAATATCCTGCGGTCTTTCGCGGCTTCCGTGTGCTTTGACGCCGTCCGCGGCGCGGTTTGGATGTGTCCTTCGACTCCCCCCGGACGGGTCCCGTCCGCTCCCGGCCACCCGCCGCGCCGATACCCTTCAACCGCAAGCGAGACAACAGGGCTGCTGGGAGGCATCAGGTGCGCATCGCGCGGTTCGCGTCCGGTGACGAGGTCGGGTTCGGCCTGGTAGAGAAGGATTCCGACACCGGGGAGGAGTTCGTCGCCCGGCTGAGCGGCCATCCCCTCATCGGCGACATCCAGCTGACCGGCGAGCGGGCCAAGCTCTCCGACGTCCGGCTGCTGTCACCGGTGCTGCCGACCAAGGTGGTCTGCATCGGCAAGAACTACGCCGACCACGTCGCGGAGATGAAGGACGTCACGGGGGAGTCCACCGACGAGCCCGTCGTCTTCCTCAAGCCCTCCACCGCCGTGACCGGGCCCCGCGACCCGATCTTCCGCCCCGCCGTCTCCGAGCGGGTGGACTACGAGGGCGAGCTGGCCATCGTCATCTCCCGCCCCTGCCGCGAGGTGCCGCGCGAGCGCGCCAAGGACGTCATCTTCGGCTACACCGTCGCCAACGACGTCACCGCCCGCGACCTCCAGAAGAAGGACAAGCAGTGGACGCGGGCCAAGGGCTTCGACTCCTTCTGCCCCATCGGTCCCTGGATCACCACCGGGATGAGCATCGAGGAGGCGCAGGACCTGGCCGTCACCACCACCGTGGACGGCCAGACGCGCCAGGACGGGCGCACGTCGCAGTTCATCCACGACATCCCGGACATCATCGCCTACGTCACGTCCTTCATGACGCTGCTCCCCGGTGACGTGGTCCTCACCGGAACCCCCGCAGGGGTGGGCCCGGTCGAGGTCGGCCAGGAGGTCGCGGTCACGGTGGAGCGGTTGGGCACCATCACCAACCGCGTGGTGGCCCGCGACTGAGGGCCCCGCTCCGCGCGCCGATCCGGCGCGGGCCCAGGGGTCGGCGGCTCCCGCGCCGCCGACCCGCGCACGAGTGGAAGGCAGTCCGTTGACCATTCCCCGACGCCGCCGCACCGGTGCCCTCGTCCTCGCCGGTGCGCTCGCCCTCGTGCTCCTGGTCGGGGGAACCGCCTACTGGACGGCCGCGCGCACCGACGACGGCGGCACCGGCACACCGACAGGGGGACCCGTGAGCGAACCGCACCGCATCATGCTGGCGGGAGACTCGATGACCCAGGGCGCCAACGGCGACCGGACCTGGCGCTACCACCTGTGGAACCACCTCTCCCCGCACGTGGAGGAGCTGGACTTCGTCGGCCCCTACAGCGACCCCGCGAGCCGCGACATGATCCTGCCGGTCCCCACCGCCGAGGACGAGACGACGCCGAGCCCGGACGGAGACCCCGCCGAGGACTACCGGGAGGACGGCACCGGCGGGGCCGCTCCCGAGGAGGGCCCCTCCGCTCCCGAGGAGCCGATCCCGCGGGACGGTGCCGTCTGGCCCGGCGCGGACGGCGACCCAGGCACCGCCGAGTACCGGGACCCCGACTTCGACCAGGACCACAACGCCGTGTGGGGCCGTACCCTGCGCGACGCCTCCTCCTCCATCCGGGAGGACGTCCGCGTCCACCGCCCGGACGTGCTGTGCGTCATGCTCGGCGTGAACGACCTGCTGTGGCCGGTCACGATGGAGGAGATGGAGTACCGGCTGCGCGGCTACGTGGAGGCGGCGCGCGAGGCCAACCCGCACCTGCGCGTCGTGCTCGCCGAGACGCCGCCCATCGCCCTGGCCGAGTCCGACGAGGGCTTCGCCCTGCGCGTGTACGCCTACAACGTCCTGGTCCGCGAGGTCGCGGCCGACATGTCCACGGAGCGCTCGCCGGTGATCAGCCTGGACGTGGCGGGCGGCGAGGACTGGGACCCGGCCGCCGACACCTACGACGGCACCCACCCCAACGCGCGCGGGGAGGTCAAGATCGCCGCGGCCTTCGCCGACGCCCTCGCGGAGGGCTACGGGATCGGGCGCCCCTACCCGCGCCCGCTGCCCACGGCCTCCGCGGGGGAGTGAGGAGGGGAGCCGGGCCCGCCCCGGGGCGTTTCCCGGTCGGGGGAGCGGTTCCGTGCGCGCGGCGGGGACCAGCGGGTTTCCCCGGGCCCCCGTCCGGCGCGGATACCCTGGGCGCGTGACTGAGACTTCGATTCGTACCCGCTTCGCCCCGTCCCCCACGGGCATGTTCCACGTCGGCGGCGCGCGCTCCGCGCTGTTCAACTGGGCGCTGGCACAGCAGCGGCCCGAGGGCCGCATGGTGCTGCGCGTCGAGGACACCGACGCCGCACGCAACCGCCCCGAGTGGACCGAGGGCATCATCCGCGCGCTGGCCTGGCTCGGCATCGGCGAGGACGACCCGCACTTCGAGGGCCCCTACTTCCAGTCGGAGTACGCGGACAAGCACCGCGAGACCGCGCAGGAGCTGTACAAGAACGGCCGCGCCTACTACTGCGACTGCACCCGCGAGCAGGTGCAGGAGCGGCGCGACAACCCCAACCTGGGCTACGACGGCTTCTGCCGCGACCGGAACCTGGCTCCCGGCCCGGGCCGGGCCCTGCGCTTCCGCGTGCCCGAGGGCGGCCCCACCGTCGTGGACGACCGGATCCGCGGCCGCGTGGAGTTCGAGCACTCCGCCATCGAGGACTTCGTGATCGCCCGTGCCGACGGCTCGCCGCTGTTCGTGCTGGCCAACGTCGTCGACGACGTCGAGATGCGCATCACCCACGTCGTCCGCGGCGAGGAGCACCTGTCCAACACCCCCAAGCAGCAGCTGCTGTGGGAGGCGCTGGGGCTGACCCCGCCGGTGTGGGCGCACCTGCCGGTCATCGTCAACGAGCAGCGCAAGAAGCTCTCCAAGCGCCGGGACAAGGTCGCCCTGGAGTCCTACCAGGAGGAGGGCTACCTGCCGGAGGCGATGGTCAACTACCTCATGCTGCTGGGCTGGGCGCCGGGCGACGACCGCGAGATCATGCCGTGGTCGCAGATGCAGCCGCTGTTCCGGGTGGAGGACGTCAACAGCTCCAGCGCCTTCTTCGACGAGAAGAAGCTGCGCGCCTTCAACGGCGAGTACATCCGCGAGCTCTCCGCCGAGGAGTTCGTCGAGCGCTGCCAGCCGTGGCTGACCGGCGACGCGGCCCCGTGGGACCCGGCCGACTACGACCCGGCGGTCTTCGCCGCCGTCGCCCCGCTCGCGCAGAGCCGCGTGGCGGTGCTCAGCGAGATCGTGCCGAACGTGGACTTCCTCTTCCTGCGCGAGCCCGTCGAGGACGAGAAGAGCTGGGCCAAGGCCATGAAGCCGGGCGTGGGGCGGGAGATGCTCCAGGCCGCCCTGGCGCGCTTCGCCGACCCGGAGCTGCCGTGGGCCGCCGAGGACCTCAAGGCCGCCACCGAGGAGGTCGGCGCCTCGCTGGGCCTGAAGCTGGGCAAGGCGCAGGCCCCCGTGCGCGTCGCGGTCACCGGCCGCACCGTCGGCCTGCCGCTGTTCGAGTCGCTGGAACTGCTCGGCCGCGAGCGCGTCCGGGAGCGGCTGACCGCGGCCCTGGCGAAGCTGGACGCACAGGACGGCCCCGCCGGGTCCTGAAGCGGACGGGGGTGGTCGGAGCCACAGCCCGGCCGCCCCGATTCCGGTTCGCGACCACTCCGAATGTCCGCTAGAGTTGTCCACGTCGCCGAGGGGGACGGGGAAGCGAAAGCGGACCGGGTCCTCCCAGAGCACTGGGGTATGGTGTAATCGGCAGCACGACTGATTCTGGTTCAGTTAGTCTAGGTTCGAGTCCTGGTACCCCAGCGCAGGTCAGCGTTCAGGCGCTGACCGCGCGGGTCGCAGACCCGAAAGCGCGCCCCCGTCGTCTAGTGGCCTAGGACGCCGCCCTCTCAAGGCGGTAACGGCGGTTCGAATCCGCTCGGGGGTACACAGAGGGAGAAGCTCTCACCAGGTGGGGGCTTTCTTTCTGGCCGGTGCATGCCACCGGTGTCCGGTTGGGGCGGGTATCTTAGTAAAGGTCCGCCCGGACCAGTCCGGCCCCCGTCGTCTAGTGGCCTAGGACGCCGCCCTCTCAAGGCGGTAACGGCGGTTCGAATCCGCTCGGGGGTACCAGCAGGCGAGGCTCCATCCACCAGGATGGGGCCTTTCGTGTTCTCCGGCCCCGAGGGCCCTTCGGAACCGCGCGCCCCTCCCGGGCCGCGGAAGGCGGGTCCGCGGCGCCGGGAAGCCCCTGGGATACTGGGTGGGCGCGGTTCCCCGACCCCTCAACCCCTGTCGGAGCGTATGAAGAGCGACCCCGCCTCCCCAGCCGTCCGGACCGGACCGGCGCCCCCGGGCGCGCCGTGACCGGCCGTGAGCTCGGCCCGGGCAGCCACCAGGACAAGGAGCTGCGCGAGGTCCTCAAGGACCTGTGCGAACAGGGGTGGGTGCTGAGGCAGGAGGGACACTGGGGGCGCCTGTACTGCGACTGCGGCTGCACCCGCATCCAGGTCCCCGGGACGCCGCGCAACTCCGGCCGGGCCGCGCGCCGCATCCGGCAGGAGGCGCGGCGCTGCCCGATGCCCCCGGACGACCCCCGGCGGGGCGCGGGCGGACCCCGCGAGTGAGACCGGTCCGGTCGGAGGTGGTTCCTGCCGCCCCCGGCCGTGGTGGGGCCCGGCCGTTCCGGCTATCCTTGTGTTGACGTTTGCCAACGGATGGGCGGCGCCCGGCGGGTTCGGGGGCGCCGCGGCCGTTGACCGCGGCCGGTAGCCCGGCGCACACCGGAGGACGCTCCGGAGGAAGGCGAGGCCGATGGCCGAGTACGAGTTCGTCTTCGTCGTGGACGGGTTCGACCTGGACGACCACGACACCGTCCAGGCCCTCAGCGAGAGCTTCGACGCCCTCGTCTCCTCCTGGCACGGGTCCCTGCGCCTGTCCGTGGCCGCGCTCGGCCCGGACGCGGTCACGGCGGCCAGGTCGCTGGTGGAGCGCGTCCACGTGACGGTGCCCGGCGTGCGGATCGTCCGTCTGGACCGGGAGCTGGTCGGGATCTCCGACATCGCCGAGATCACCGGTAGGAGCAGGCAGAACGTCGACCAGTGGGTCCGCGGACAGCGGCACGACGGCGTCCCCTTCCCCGCGCCCGAGGCGGCCGTGGGCCGCTCCCTGGTGTGGCTGTGGTCCGAGGTCAACGCGTGGCTGCGCGGGATCGGCCTGGACGACGGTCAGCTGCGGCCCACGCGGACGGAGATGTCCGAGATCGACTGGCTGCTCCAGACCTCGCGCAAGGTCGAGCTCGCCCTGGTCCGCCACGCCAACAGCCCCGACGCGCGCCGGGTGGCCAGGCTGCTGGCCGCGCACGCCCGCACCACGCGCGAGTTCATCCACTACCTGGTGAAGAACCCGCGGGTGTGCGACGCCCGAGGCCGCTACACGGTGCTGGTCTGCTCGCCCCGGGACCAGGCGGTGGACGTCTTCCGCAGGCTGGAGGCGTTCGAGCACCCGGTCGTGCTCGCCACGGTGACCAACCGCATCCACGCCCTGGTCATGGTCGACGGGGAGGGTGAGCGCGGTGACGCGACCGAGCTGGTGCCCGGGATGACCGTGCGCGACTGGCTGGGGATGATCGCCCTGTCGCCCGAGAGCGAGTTCACCGTCGCTTCGGAGGGCGCGTCCACCAAGACCGCGCCCATCACCGCGCGGTCGCCGATGGACCTCGTCGGCGCCTGAACCCGGGCCGGTCCCCGGCGGCGGGCCGTCACGGAGGAGCTCCGCGCCCGCCCCGGGAAGGACCGCCGCCGGGCGCTTCACCACGACACCCTCCGGCGGGCCGCCTTCGCGGCGGCCCGCCGGGGCGGAGCGGCCCGGCTAGTGCGCGCCCTCGTAGCTGTGCAGGGACTCGCTGATCTTCTCCGCCGCCGACAGGACCGCCTGGGAGTGGATGCGGCCGGGGGAGCGGGTCAGGCGCTCTATGGGGCCCGACACCGACACGGCGGCGATCACGCGCCCCCCGGGGCCCGACACCGGCGCGGACACCGACGCCACGCCCTGCTCGCGCTCGGCCACGCTCTGGGCCCACCTGCGGCGGCGCACCTGGGCCAGGCTGGCCGCCGTGAACCGGGCCCCCAGCAGGGAGCGGCGGATGCGGTCGGAGTCCTCCCAGGCCAGCAGCACCTGGGCGGCCGAACCGGCGTTCATGGGCAACTCGCTGCCGACCGGGACCGTGTCGCGCAGTCCGCTGCTGCGCTCGGAGGCGGCCACGCACACCCGCAGGTCCCCCTGGCGGCGGTAGAGCTGCGCGCTCTCCCCGGTCAGGTCGCGCAGCTGCACCAGGACGGGGGAGGCCACGGCCAGCAGCCGGTCCTCGCCGGTCGCTATCGACAGCTCACCCAGGCGCGGGCCCAGCACGAAGCGCCCCTGGCTGTCGCGGGTGACCATGCGGTGGCGCTCCAGCGCCACCGCCAGCCGGTGGGCCGTCGGCCGGGCCAGACCGGTGATCTGTACCAACTGGGCCAGGGACGCCGGTCCCGACTCCAGGGCGTCGAGGACGGACATGGTCTTGTCCAGGACACCGACGCCGCTGGATGAGCTAGAGTTGTCCATGGCTTGATATTGCCGTCTCGAAATATGGAATGCAAGTCAGGCCGCAGTCCGCGCAGGGCTCCACACGAGACGCGCCCGAGACGATTACGAGAGAGGCGATCGCCCATGGCACGCACGATGGCCGAGAAGGTCTGGGAGGAGCACGTCGTCCGGCGTGCCGACGGCGAGCCGGACCTGCTCTACATCGACCTCCACCTCGTCCACGAGGTGACCAGCCCGCAGGCCTTCGAGGGCCTGCGCCTGGCGGGCCGGTCCGTGCGCCGCCCGGACCTGACCATCGCCACCGAGGACCACAACGTCCCCACCCAGGACCTGCTGGCCCCCATCGCCGACCCGGTCTCCCGCAAGCAGGTCGAGACGCTGCGCAAGAACTGCTCCGACTTCGGCGTGCGGCTGCACCCGATGGGCGACATCGAGCAGGGCGTGGTGCACGTGGTCGGCCCCCAGCTGGGCCTGACCCAGCCGGGCATGACCATCGTCTGCGGCGACAGCCACACCAGCACCCACGGCGCGTTCGGCGCCCTGGCCTTCGGTATCGGCACCAGCCAGGTCGAGCACGTCCTGGCCACCCAGACCCTGCCGATGGCCCCCTTCAAGACGATGGCCGTCACCGTGAACGGCACGCTGCGGCCGGGGGTGTCCGCCAAGGACGTCATCCTCGCGGTCATCGCCAAGATCGGCACCGGCGGCGGCCAGGGCTACGTCATCGAGTACCGGGGCGAGGCCATCGAGGCCCTGTCCATGGAAGCCCGCATGACCGTGTGCAACATGTCCATCGAGGCGGGCGCCCGCGCCGGGATGATCGCCCCGGACCAGACCACGTTCGACTACATCCGCGGTCGGGCGCACGCGCCGCAGGGCGAGGACTTCGACGCCGCGGTCGAGCACTGGAGGAGCCTGCGCACCGACGAGGGCGCGGTCTTCGACGCCGAGGTCGTGCTCGACGCCGACGAGCTCAGCCCGTTCGTCACCTGGGGCACCAACCCCGGCCAGGGCGTGCCGCTGGACGCCTCCGTGCCCGACCCCGCCTCGTTCGAGGACCCCTCCGCCCGCGCCGCCGCCGAGAAGGCCCTGGCCTACATGGACCTCGCGGCCGGAACGCCGATGCGCGAGGTGAGCGTGGACACCGTCTTCCTGGGCTCGTGCACCAACGGCCGCATCGAGGACCTGCGCGCCGCCGCCGAGATCATCCGCGGCCGCAGGGTGGCCGAGGGCGTGCGCATGCTCGTCGTCCCCGGCTCCATGCGGGTCAAGGAGCAGGCCAACGAGGAGGGCCTGGGCCGGATCTTCGAGGAGGCCGGCGCCGAGTGGCGCGAGGCCGGCTGCTCGATGTGCCTGGGCATGAACCCCGACCAGCTCAAGCCCGGCGAGCGCAGCGCCTCCACCTCCAACCGCAACTTCGAGGGCCGCCAGGGCCGCGGCGGACGCACCCACCTGGTGTCGCCGCAGGTCGCCGCCGCCACCGCGGTGCGCGGCACCCTGTCCTCGCCCGCCGACCTGGCCGCCCTCTAGCGCGCCCCGTTAGGAGAGACCTCTCATGGAGAAGTTCGACGTCCACACCGGTCGGGCCGTGCCGCTGCGCGCGAGCAACGTCGACACCGACCAGATCATCCCGGCCGTCTACCTCAAGCGGGTCAGCCGGACCGGCTTCGAGGACGGCCTGTTCGCCGAGTGGCGCAAGTCCGACCCCGACTTCGTCCTCAACCGCCCCGAGTACCAGGGCGCGTCCGTGCTGGTGGCCGGGCCGGACTTCGGTACGGGCTCCTCGCGCGAGCACGCCGTGTGGGCGCTCCAGGACTACGGCTTCAGGACCGTGCTGTCCTCCCGCTTCGCCGACATCTTCCGCGGCAACTCGCTCAAGGGCGGCCTGCTGACGGTCCTGCTGGCCCAGGAGGTCATCGACCGCGTCTGGGCGGCCGTCGAGGCCGATCCCGCCACCGAGGTGACCGTGGACCTGGTCGAGCGCGAGGTGCGGGTTCCGGCGGCGGACGTGCGGGAGCCCTTCGAGCTGGACGACTACACCCGCTGGCGGCTCCTGGAGGGCCTGGACGACATCGCGCTGACCCTGCGCCACACGGACGAGATCGGGGAGTTCGAGGGCACCCGCAAGCCCTGGCTGCCGGTGACCCTCTAGACACTGATCGGCTTCTGGGCCGGGGATTCGTGGGCTGTGTGACGCAGGCCACCCCCGGTCCAGAAATATTTTACCTTTACATGCTGTGAGCGCCTGCTTACGGGTCTTCCGTCCTTAAGCTCAGCGTGTCTCGTGCCCGGAATCCGGTTATACGTAGGCATTTGAGGCTCGCAGAAGGGGTCAAAAGGGACTGAAGCCGGGGGTGCCTCCGGTCTGGACCGGAGTCCCGCGGAAGCTGCCGCGCAGGTGGGGATGGGCCCGACACGCCCTGCCCGTAGGCGTTTGTATTTGTGTAAGGGCCTCTGCTTCCCCTAATTTCGTGCGAGCAAGGGGGAACCGGAGGAACCTTATGAACAAGCGTGACCTGATCGACGCGATCTCCGATCGGCTCGGAGACAAGAAGACCGCGACCGAAGCGGTCAACGCTGTGCTTGACACCATTCAGGCCACCGTGGCGTCGGGCGACAAGGTCGCCATCACCGGCTTCGGTGTTTTCGAGAAGTCCGAGCGCGCGGCCCGCACGGCCCGCAACCCCGCCACCGGCGCCACCATCAACGTCCCCGCGAGCTTCGTTCCGAAGTTCCGCGCTGGCGCTGACTTCAAGGCTCTGGTCAACGGCGACAAGAAGTAACCCGCCACCGCACGGCGACGGGTCCGTCCGCCCGGGTCCCCTTCGAGGGGCCCGGGCGGAACGCGTTTGTGGGCCCCGTGAGGTCCAGGGGACGCACGGGGAGCCCAGGAGGGGTGCGCCGGGGCCTTGTACGGGCTCGTGTGGTGTAGGAGGAGCCCAAGAGGGCGCGTCAGGGCCTCGTGAGGCTCCTGGGGTGCACGAGGAGCCTCGGGAGGGTGCGCCAGAGCCTTATGAGGTTCATGGGGCGCATGAGGGGCGCACAAGGCCTCTGCGGCGCCCGAGCGGCGGGGCAGGGTGTTCGGGGCCTCCGGGAGGGCTCAGGGCGCGTTCTGCGGACACAGGCCGCCGTCCACGAGCTCCCACAGCCCGCGCGTCCTGGGGCCCACGCCCAGCGCCACCGCGGCGCGCAGGTCCTCGAACGTGTCCACGTCGCGCCGCACCGACGCCACGTCCGGCACCACCAGCTCCCTGACGCCCCCGGACAGGTGGCGGGCCCGCGAGGGCCCCTCGAAGGCCGGGGTGAACGGGTGCCCGGGCGCGGCGGCGAACAGCGTCGTGCCCACACCGGGGGCGTCCGGCAGGAAGGAGCGGCCGTGCCCGGCCGCCGCGGCCAGGACCCGCTCCAGTTCCTCGGGGCGCAGCGCGGGCAGGTCGGCGGACAGGGCGCACACCCCGAGCCCGGGCAGGCGCCGCCGCGCGACGGCCGCCCCGTGCTCCAGCGCCGGGTTCAGCCCCGTGCCGGGCTCGCCGCCCACCACCACCGCGCCCAACCGGGCCAGTTCGGCGCCCGCGCGCGCGTCCTCGGTCACGGCGAACACCGCCGCCACCCCGGGGCAGGCCCGCGCCGCGGCCACCGTGTCGCAGGCGATGGCCAGCGCCAGGTCCTCGCGGCGGCCCCCCGCGACCGGGGCCAGACGCGTCTTGGCGCGTCCGAGGCGCTTCACCGGGACGACCAGGGACCAGCGCGCCCCGGGGCGCGGCGCCCCGCCCTGCTCTCCACAGCCGGTCACGGTCCCCCCGGAACGTCGGTACGGCACGACAGTGACGAGGGTAGGCGTTCGGTGGGGAGCCGTCGGCTGCGACGCCCGCGACGGGCCGCGTCCGCCGAACACGTCCTACACTGAATCGGTTGTGCTGTGCGGCCTCGACGGGCCCGGAGCGATGGAGTGAGGAGTCCCGTGGCCAAGCAACGAGAATCCCGGTGGGTGAAAGCGGTCGTCTCCCGGATCGTCCGGTTTGTCCTGTGGTTCGTGACCAAACCGGACTGGAAGGGCACCGAGCACGTCCCCGCCAAGGGCGGCGCGATCATCGCCCTCAACCACCTGTCCCTGGCGGACCCGCTGACGGTCGCCCACTTCCTCTACATCGGCGCCCGGCGCTGGCCGACCTTCACCATGAAGGAGGGGGTCATGCGCATCCCCGTGGTGAGCGCGGTGGCCAGGAGCACCGGCCAGATCCCCGTCAAGCGCGGCAGCACCGACGCCGTCAAGGCGCTCCACGAGGCCGAGCTGGCGCTCACCCGGGACGGGGCCTCGGTGATCTTCTACCCCGAGGGCACCTGCACCCGGGACCCGGACCTGTGGCCGATGACCGCCAAGACCGGCGTGGCGCGCCTGGCCCTCACCACGGGCGTGCCCGTGGTCCCGGTGGCGCACTGGGGCGAGCAGCACATCATGCCCTACGGCACCAAGAAGGTCAGGCTGTTCCCGCGCAAGCGCGTGGAGTTCCTGGCCGGACCGCCCGTGGACCTGTCCCGGTTCCGGGAGCAGCCGCTGACCGGAACGGTCCTGCGGGAGGCCACCGAGGCGATCATGGCCGACATCACCGCCCTCCAGGCGCGGATCCGCGGCGAGGAGCCGCCCGCGGTCCCCTACGACCCCAGGAAGGCGCGGGCCGCGGCCGCGGGGAGCGGGGAGCGGCCCCCCGTGGAGGGCGGCACGGCCGCCGCGGCGGACAGCACGGCGCCGGCCGACGACCAGGCCGGGGCGAAGAGCGACAACGGCGGGAACAGCGTGGGGGCATGACGGAGCCGATGGGTAGCGACGACGTGAGGATCGCCGTTCTCGGCGCGGGATCGTGGGGCACCGTGTTCGCGAACATCATCGCGGACGCGGCCGACCTGGCCAGGGAACGCCGTCCGGACGGCCCCGCCGCCGAGGTGGTCCTGTGGGGGCGGCGGTCCTCGGTGGTCGACGCGATCAACGAGACCTCGCAGAACCCCGACTACTTCCCCGGGATCGCCCTCAACCCGCGCCTGCGCGCCACCGCCGACGCCCCCAAGGCGCTGGCGGAGGCCGACGTGGTGGTGCTGGCCGTGCCGTCGCAGACGCTGCGGGCCAACCTCGTGGACTGGCGCCCCCACCTGCGCGAGGACGCGGTGGTCGTCAGCCTCATGAAGGGTGTGGAACTGGGCACCCGCATGCGGGTGAGCCAGATCATCGCCGAGGTCCTGGAGTACTCCGAGGAGCGCATCGCGGTCGTGTCGGGCCCCAACCTGGCCCGGGAGATCGCCGAGCGCCAGCCCGCCACCGCCGTGGTCGCCTGCCCGCACGAGCCGACGGCCGTGCGGCTCCAGAGCCTGTTCAAGTCGGCCTACTTCCGCCCCTACACCAGCACCGACCTGGTCGGGGTGGAGATCGGCGGCGCGATGAAGAACGTGATCGGCCTGGCCGTCGGCGTGGCCGAGGGCATGGGCTTCGGGGACAACACCAAGGCGTCCCTCATCACCCGCGGCCTGGCCGAGACCACGCGCCTGGCGGTGGCCCTGGGCGCGGACGAGCACACCCTGTCCGGCCTGGCCGGGATGGGTGACCTGGTCGCGACATGCTCGTCGCCGCTGTCGCGGAACCGGACTTTCGGTGAGAAACTGGGCGCTGGCAAAACCCTTGAACAGGTCGTCGCGGAGACCAGGCAGACGGCCGAGGGGGTCAAGTCCTCCGAGTCCGTCCTGGAACTCGGATGGGCCCACGGGGTCGACATGCCGATCACCGAGGCCGTCGTCAAGATGATGCACCACGACCTGAGCCCGGCCGAGGCGCTGGCCGCCTTCATGGCGCGCAGCGCCAAGCCCGAGCGCTACGGGGTCTGAGAGCGAGCACGATGTCACACACACCAGGGTCCGCGGCGGGAGCCGGGGCCGAGGGCGAGTACACACGGGCGGTCTCCCTCCCGCAGGCGCCGGTTCCCGCCGAGCGCCCGATGCGCATGCCCGTCCACCGGGCCACCACCTACGCGTTCGACACCTCCCAGGAGTACGCGGACGTGCTGGCGGGCACCCGGCCGGGCTATTCCTACGCGCGCATCGACAGCCCCACCGTGGACGCGTTCGCCGACGCCGTCGCGGCCCTGGAGGGCGTCGGCGTACCGGGCCCGGTGCGCGGACAGGCCTTCTCCTCGGGCATGGGCGCGCTCAGCACGGTGTTCATGGCGCTGACCGAGGCCGGATCGCACGTGGTGGCCTCGCAGTCCATCTACGGCAACACCCACTCGCTGCTGGACCGGCTGCTGCGCCGGTTCGGCGTGCGCACCGACTTCGTGGACATCACCGACCTCGACGCCGTGCGCGCCGCCGTGGGGCCCGACACCCGGATGGTGTTCACCGAGACGCTGTCCAACCCCACCATGACCGTCTCCGACCTGCCCGAGCTGGCACGGATCTCCCACGAGGCCGGTGCCGCCCTGGTGGTGGACTCCACCTTCGCCTCCCCGGCCGTGTGCCGACCGCTGGAGCACGGCGCCGACGTGGTCGTGCACTCGGCCACCAAGTACATCGGAGGCCACAGCGACACCACCGGCGGCGTGGCCGTGGCCTCGCCCGACCTGATCGGGCGCATCCGCTCCGCGCGCGTGGACCTGGGCCCCTGCCTGGCACCCGACGAGGCCTACCTGCTGCACCGGGGGCTGGAGACGCTGCCGCTGCGGGTGCAGCGCCAGTGCGAGAGCGCGGCGGCCCTCGCCGCGGCACTGGAGGGACACCCCCTGGTGGAGCGGGTGGACCACCCCTCGCTGGCCTCCCACCCCCAGTCGGCGCTCGCCGACAAGCTGTTCGACCGCGGCCGCTACGGCGCGGTCGTGACCGTGCACCCGCGAGGCGGACGCGAGGCCGGGATGGCCTTCGCCGACCGGCTGCGCGTGGCCACCATCGCCGCCTCGCTGGGCGGTACGCACACGCTCGCCGGACACGTCGCCTCCACGTCGCACCGCAGCATGAGCGAGCGGGAACTGGCCGCCGCGGGCATCTCCCCGGGGGCGGTGCGGTTCTCCGTCGGCCTGGAGGACCCCCGTGACCTCGTCGAGGACGCCCTGACGGCCCTCGGCGGGGACAGCTGACACACCGCGGGGTTCCACCCGCTCCGGTTCCAACCAACGGCGAGATAGGGTCAGGCAGCATGTCGTCCGAACAGCGCAAGATTCGGGTGGCCGTCGTCTTCGGCGGGCGTAGCTCCGAACACGAGATCTCCTGCGTCACCGCGGGCAGCGTGCTGTCCGTCGTCGACCACGACCGCTATGAGATCGTGCCGGTCGGTATCACCCGTACGGGCAACTGGGTGCTGACCTCGGGCGACCCCGAGAGCCTGCGCATCGACGCGGGTACCAGAGCGTTGCCGTCGGTGTCCGAGGACGGCGTCGACCTCGCGCTGCCCTTCGACTCGGCGGGCCAGCTGATGGTCGTGGACCCGGTCAAGGGCCCCGAGCGCCTGGCCGGGGTGGACGTGGTGCTGCCGCTGCTGCACGGCCCCTTCGGCGAGGACGGCACCATCCAGGGGCTGTTCGAGATGATGGGCGTGCGCTACGCCGGGGCCGGGGTGTTCTCCAGCTCCGCCTCCATGGACAAGGTCTTCATGAAGGCCATGCTGCGCGGCAACGGCATCCCCACCAGCGACTTCGTGGCCATCACCGACCGCCAGTGGCGTACCGAGCGCAAGAGGGTGCTGGACGACGTGGCCGAGCTGGGCGCCACCGTGTTCGTCAAGCCCGCCCGCGCGGGCAGCAGCGTCGGCATCAGCAAGGTGGAGGACTCCTCCGACGCCGACGCGGTGGTCGCCGCGGTCGAGGCCGCCCGCGAGCACGACCCCAAGGTCCTGGTGGAGGCCCGGGTCGTGGGCCGCGAGGTGGAGTGCGGCGTGCTGGAGTCCGAGGACGGCGGCACGCCCGACGTGTCCCTCCCGGCCGAGGTGCACGTCGCCGACGGCTTCGACTTCTACGACTTCGAGGCCAAGTACCTGTCCACGAGCAGCCTGACCATCCCGGCCGAGCTCCCCGAGGAGGCCACGGCGCGCCTGCGCGCGCTGGCCGCCGAGGTGTTCGAGGCGATGGGGTGCGAGGGCCTGGCCCGCGTGGACTTCTTCTACACCGAGGACGGCGACATCCTCGTCAACGAGCTCAACACCATGCCCGGCTTCACCCCGGCGTCGGCCTTCCCGCAGATGTGGGCCGCCACCGGCGTGGACTACGCGGCCCTGGTGGAGCGGATGATCTCCACGGCGCTGCGCCGCGCCCCCGGCCTGCGGTAGCAGGGGCCCTCTCCGGGCGGGCGCTCCGAGCGTTCGCCCGACCGCGTACTCTCTGGGGTTTCTCTCCGAAAACGCGTACGCTGGAACGGTGCTCTCGTTACGCTCAGCAGCGTTCCGGATACCGCAGGGGGTACAGATGACGTGTGCTGCTCAAGAGCGGGTGGAGGAGACGAAGATGGACCTCCCGACGCTGGCTGAAAGCCTCGAACTCCCGGATGGTTACCGCACGGAGATCATCAACGGGAGCATTATCGTGTCGCCGACACCGACCTACCGGCACGCCAGGGCTGTCAGGAAGCTTGAAAGGGTTCTCTCTCACGTAGAGGAAGAGGGGCTCGACATGCTGCAGACGGCGACGGTGGAAGTCAGTGGGACCGGGGACCGCTACGTTCCCGACCTCCTGGTTATACCGACGGCTCTGGCCGAGGGCGAGGGGTGGGACGGTCCGGAGTGGATTCGGCCGGCAGAGGCGTTGGAGCTCGCGGTGGAGGTCGTCTCTCCGAGCAGTGCCCTCCACGACTGGCAGGCCAAGGCACGGGGGTATGCCAAAGCCGGAGTACCCCTCTACTTGGTCGTCGACCCCCGCAGGAGTGAGGTCGCGCTCTTCTCCGACCCCAAGGGCGACGAGTACCAGGAGGTCGCTCGCGCCGTACGGGGGGGATCGGTGAACCTCCCCAAACCCTTCGACGTCGAGATCGAGGCCTCCGCGCTGCTCACGTGAGTACGGGCACGCCCGAGTCGGGCGGCGGAAGTATCCACAGGCGGGCGGCCTGGCGGTTGCCCGCCTTCCGCGTTCGCGAGGACACTGGTACACGGGGGCGGGCCCACCCGGGCAAGACGGGCCTGCGGAGGCCCCTCCGCGAGGGTACGCCCACCGCGACCGAGCCACCAGCCCTTCCCGCCAGCCTGTGGACGACCCCGGCTCCGGCTGGCGGAACGCTGATCGCCGCCGGTGGCGCCGGGAGGGTCCGGCTCCGGTCAGCCCTGACCGTGTCCGCCCGGGAAGGGGCCGCCGGGAAGCGGCCCGTCGGGAGCGCCCGGTCCCGGAAGGGGGCTCTTGGGGTCCGGCCGGGACGGCGCGGCGGGCACCAGCTCGCGGGTGAGGAGCACCGCGCCCGCGGTGGCGGCGGGGAAGACCACGACCGCCAGGAACGGGATCGCCAACAGGAAGTACGTCGGCACCGCGTAGCCCAGCACCCGCGCCCGCCGCGTGCCCATGTACCGGCGCCGCTCGCGGATGGTCGTCAGCCCGCGCCGGTCGAACGCGCTCGCCAGCAGCTCGATCGCCAGCAGCCACCCGCCCAGCACGGCGGCCAGCACCGGACCGGCCACCTGCCCCACCAGCGGGATGAAACCGATCGCGAACACGAACACCGTCACCAGCAGGGACACCGCCACGATCGCCAGCGACTGCCGGACGGCCCGCCACATCGACGCCATCAGCGGCTCGTCGAGCTCGCCGGGGTCGTTGCCCAGCTCCTTCTCGACCAGTTCGGTGACCTTGTCGTAGATCGGCCCGCCCAGGGTCAGCGTGACCGTCGTGAACAGCACCACCATCAGCAGGAGGGATCCGGCCAGGACCGCCACGGACACGGCGCCGCGCAGCAGTCCCTGCCACAGGGGGTCCCAGCCGTCGGCGAAGGGCGTCGCCCAGTCGGCCAGGTCGGTCAGATTCACCACCAGGAGCACGAACAACGCCAGGAACACCAGTGACGTGATCAGGGCGGGAAGGGCGCCGAGCAGGAACAGGCGCGGTTTACGCAACAGCAGGGTGAAGCCGCGCAGGAGGGCGCCGACACCACCGAGAAACTCACGAACAGGATTGGCCACGGGGGAACCCTAGAGGAGACCGCTCCCGCTGTCAGATCCAGGGCCCGGCGCCCCGGCCGTCATCCTCCGCGCTGGGACCGGCGCTTGAGCGTGCGCCGGTAGTCCTGGAAGCGGGCCTTGGCGATCACCGACCGGTCCATCGTGCGCAGCACGATCCCCTCCGCCCGGCCGCCCGCGCCCCCGTCCAGCGCCACCCGGGTGCCCGGCAGGTGTTCGGCGACGAACTCCGAGGTCTCGGCGACGCCCCGGGGCAGCTTGTCGGCGGGCACGGTGGCGAGCCGGGGTGTGAGCTCGATCCCCTCGCGCTCGGCGAGCCGGGAGAGCGTCGCCTCGCGGAGGAAGTCCTGGCCCCCGCCCTCGCGCCAGGCGGAGACCTCCCGGCGCTGGCGGGAGAGCACCTCGGTCGGGACGGCCGCCGAGTCGAACATCCGGTACCCGACGGCGCGGTCACCGGTGTACTCGCGGCTGGCCGCGGTGACCTTGCCCCCGTACACCTCCAGGTAGTGGACGACGATTCCGGTCCTGGGAGGAGTGATCCGCTCGGCCAGGGCGCGCAGGGCGTCGACGATGCCCAGGGCGGGGTTGCCGATCAGGTCGCCCCTGGCGTACAGCAGCTCCTCGCGGCTGCCCAGGATGTAGTCCCCGGAGGGGAAGGAGATGATACGGGCATTGACTCCGTCGACTTTTTCGGTCAATACGACGTCACCGGTGAAGGCGGTGACCTCCTCCAGTAGACCACCGTTCTTGGGATCGAGGGTGTGGTAGGTGGGGATGCTGGGGTACTTGGTGGCCGAGTTGAGGACGGACAGGTCGAGCGCGCGCAGCTCGGGGGCGGTCATGATCACTCCAGGGGGTTCGTCCAGCTCGTCGGGCGCATCCGGCCCACCCGTTCCAAGCGGTCTGTCGGAGCGGCCCGGTGGGACGGTATCCCAGTACTGCCCGTCACGTCCCCCCGTTTTCGGCCCGTCTCCACCGCACGCGTGCGCCGCGGACTCCGGGGGAGTACGGCCTGTCCACAGGCGCGAACCAGGGGTGGTGAAGGGCCGGGCGGGGCATGCTCGTGAGGGGGGCTCCTGCCGGTCCCACGGCGCGGTACGCGCCCCCGTACCAAGGTCCGCCCCGACGTCCGCCGCCTCGGACACCGTCGCCCGGGCCTGTGGACAGGTGTGCCGGTCCCCGGCCGCGGTCAGTCCGCGCTGACGTCGCGGTACCAGCCCTCCTGCCGGGACAGCTCCTCGTGCGTGCCCTGCTGGATCACCCGGCCCTCGCGCACCACGTAGATCCGGTCCACGCGGTCCAGACCCGTCAGGTCGTGCGTGACCAGCAGGGTGGAGTACCCCTCGGCCGCGGCCAGCAGGTCCTCCACCACCGCGTCGCGCGTGTCCGGGTCCAGGTGGGCGGTCGGCTCGTCCAGCACCAGCACCCGGGGCGCAGCCAGCAGGGCGCGGGCCAGCGCCAGCCGCTGCACCATCCCCCCGCTCAGGCCCAGGCCGTGCGTGCCCACCCGCGTGTCCAGCCCCTTGGGCATCGCCGCCACCTCGTCGGCCAGCCGCGCGCGCCGCAGCGCCTCCCACAGCTCCTCGTCCTCCGCGCCGGGCCGCGCCAGCCGCAGGTTCTCCCGCAGCGTCGAGGCGAACACGTGCGGGTCCTGCGGCACCCCCGACACCACCCCGCGCACCTCGTCGGCCGGGTAGGACGTGACGTCCTCCCCGCCGATCTCTACCAGGCCGCCGTCCGGATCGCGGAACCGCAGCAGCACCGACGCCAGCGTGCTCTTGCCCGCGCCGCTGGGGCCGATCACCGCCACCGTCCACCCGGCGGGGATCTCCAGGTCCACCCCGTCCAGCGCCCACGGCTCCCCGGGTCCGTAGCGCACCCGCAGGTCCCGTACCCGCACCGTCGCGTCCCCGTGCGGGTCCAGGCCCGTGCGCGTGGGCGCGGCGACCGCGGGCGGGGTGTCCAGGACCCCGAACAGCCTGGCGCCGCTCGCCCGGATCGCACCCAGCCTTGCCGCCACGGCGGGCAGCGGCGCCACGATCTCGAACGCCGCCAGCGTCACCAGCACCAGCACCGCCAGCGACACCGCGTCCAGCGCCCCGCCCGCCACGGCGGCCACGCCCAGGAACAGCGCGCCCCACACGGTCAGCCCGGTGATCAGCGCGCTCGCCCCGGCGCCCAGCCCCAGGATCGCGGAGTCCCTGCGCGCCAGCCGGGTCAGCTCCTCGTCGGCCGCGTACACCCGCGCCACCTGGTGGTCCATGGCGCCGTAGGCGACCAGGTCGGGCGCCCCGTGCAGGGTGTCCACCAGGGTCGTCGACAGCTCCCCGCGCGCTCTGGCCTGGCGCCTGCCCGGTTCCCGGCCCAGCGCGGCCGCGGCCAGCGGCACCGCCAGCCCCGCCAGCAGCAGGCCCGCCGCCAGCAGCAGCCCTCCCGGGACGTACAGCGCGGTCAGGACCAGCACCGTCACGCCGCCCGTCACCACCGAGACCAGGGGCGGCGTCAGGCCGCGCACCAGCAGGTCCAGGGTTGCCTCGGTGTCGTTGACCAGTCGGGACACCAGGTCGCCGGACCGGAAGCGGCCGAACGGCTCGGTCCTGGCGAGCCGCTCGTACACCCGCACCCTGACCTCGGCCAGTGTGCGGAACGCGGCGTCGTGGGTGACCAGCCGCTCCAGGTAGCGGGCCACTCCGCGGCCCACGCCCAGCGCGCGGGTGGCGACCACGGCCACGCCCAGCGCGGTGATGGGCGGGTGGTCGGCGGCGGTGGCCAGCATCCACGCGGCCACGCCCAGCAGGGCCACGGCCGCGCCGGTCGCGGCGGCGCCCAGCAGCACGCCGAGCGCGAAGCGGCCCCCGCGGGGCCGGGCCAGGGCCGTCATCCGCAGCAGCGGGTCGCGGCGGCGTTCGCGCCCGGGCACCCGGAGCGTGTCGGGGGCGGCGGTGTCGGCGCTCATCGCGACACGTTCCCTTCCTGGGTCAGCAGCGGTAGCGACGCGGTCCGCAGGGTGTCCCCGAGGACGCCGCGCGCCCACCCGGTGTCGTGGGCGACGATGACGGCGGTCCGCCCCTCCAGGAGCCGGGCGACGGCCGTGCGCACCGCCGCGGCGCTCTCCGGGTCCAGATGGGCGGTGGGTTCGTCCAGCAGGACGAGCGGGGCGTCCCGGCACAGCGCCCGCGCCAGCGCGATCCGCTGCCTCTGCCCGGCCGACAGCCGGGCGCCGCGCTCGCCGAGCCGGGTGTCGTAGCCGTCGGGGAGGGCGCGGACGAACGCGTCGGCCTCGGCCAGCCGGGCCGCCTCGCGGATCCGCTCCATGGAGGCGTCGGGCGCGCCCAGCCGGATGTTGTCGGCCACGGACACGTCGAACAGGTAGGGGTTCTGGGGGACCCAGGCGGTGCCGAGGCGCCAGTCGTCGGCGTCGATCCCGTCCAAGGGCTCCCACCGCCCGCCCGGCGCGCGCACGCTGACGCGTCCGCGGGTGGGTTCGTTCAGCCGCAGCAGCAGTGACAACAGGGTGGACTTGCCCGCCCCGCTGGGGCCGGTGAGCAGCAGGTGCTCCCCGGCCGCCACCTCCAGGTCCAGTCCGGACAGGGCGGGCACGTCCCGTCCGGGGTAGAGCAGTTCCACGTCCTCGAAGCGGATGTCGCCCCCGGCGGCGGGGGCGGGCCGGCCGGTCGCCGGGGCGGGGGCGGAGGAGCGGCCGGATCCCGTCGCCTGGTCCTCGGCGGTGTCGTCGGAGGCGGCGGCCGCGGTCCGCGCCGTTCCGCGTCCGCGTTCCAGTTCGGTGAACACCTGCTCGGCGGCGGACACGCCCTCCATGCTCGCGTGGAACCGGGCGCCCACCTCCCGCAGCGGCAGGTAGGCCTCCGGCGCCAGGATCAGCACCAGCAGCGCCGTCTGGTAGTCCATGTGGCCGCCCAGCAGGCGCAGGCCCACCTCCACCGCGACCAGTGCCACCGCCAGGGTGGACAGCAGCTCCAGCGCGAACGCCGACAGGAAGGCGATCCGCAGTGTCCCCATCGTCGCCCGCCGGTGGTCCTCGCCCACCCGGCGCAGGATCTCGGCCTGCGCCCTGGCCCGGCGGAACACGGCCAGGGTCGGCAGCCCCTCCACCACGTCCAGGAAGTGTCCGCCCAGACGGCTCAGCAGCTTCCACTGCCGGTCGGTGCGCTGCTGGGTGTGCATGCCGATCAGCGCCATGAACACCGGGATCAGCGGCACCGTCACCAGGATGACGATCCCCGAGATCCAGTCGGCCCAGAACACCACCGCCAGCACGGCGAGCGGCACGATCGCGGCCAGGACCAGCTGGGGCAGGTAGCGGGCGAAGTAGTCGTCGAGCGCGTCCAGGCCCCGGGTGGCCAGGGTGACCAGCTCTCCCGCCTTGGGTGAGCCCTGCTCGCCGCCGGGTTCGGCGGCCCACACCCTGCCCGATCCGGTCACGTGCGCCACCAGCCGGCGGCGCAGCTGCGACTTGGTGCGCGCGGCGCTGTGCAGCGCGGAGGTCTCGGCCACATAGGAGAGCAGGGCCCGGACCACGGCGACGGCCGCGACCGCGCCGACCACCCAGCCCAGGGTGTCCAGCCCCTCGCCCCGCCAGGCGCCGGTGACGGCGCGGGCCAGCAGCCAGGCCTGGAGCAGGATCAGGCCGGTGATGAGCACTCCGCTGGCCACGGAGACGGCCAGGTGCGCGCGTACCGCGCTGGCGGTGCGCACCAGGCGCGGGTCAAGGGGCTTCATGGGCGCGGGACCTCACGACGTCGTTCGGGTCGGGTGCACGGCTGACCCGGAGTGGCTGGGCCTTCACGGTGGCACGGTGCCGCCCCGGTCGGCCGGAGCGGGCGTGACGGCCCCAGTATCCACCGGGTGCGCCCCGCGGACCGGCCGACTCCGCGACTCCTCCTCCGGACGGGGCGGCCAAAGGCCTCCCGGGCGGGTGCGTCCGCCGGGAGGCTCCGCGGCGCGGTCAGGCTGCGGGTTCGGGGTTCCTGCCCCCGTGGTCGGTGCGGGTGACGGTCGCCCCCGTCACGGTCTCGCCGGTCACCCTCCTGCGGAACACCCAGTAGCTCCACCCCTGGTAGAGGAGCACGAGCGGCAGGAACACCACCGCCACCCACGACATCACGGTCAGCGTGTACTCGGCGGAGGAGGCGTTCGCGACGGTCAGGCTGAACGCGGGGTCGGTGGTGGAGGGCAGCACGTTCGGGAACAGCGCGGTGAACAGGGCGGCGAACGCGGTGAGGATGGTCACCGCGGTGCAGGCGAACGACCACCCCTCGCGGCGCCGCCAGGCCGCGGCGACCCCGCCCGCCAGGGCGGCGGCGGAGAGGGAGACGAGCGGCAGGGTCGCGGTCCCGTCGCCGTGGGCGAGCTGGGTCCAGGCCAGGAAGACCGAGCCCAGCGGGACCGCGGCGCACGCGGACCACAGGGCGGCCCGGCGCGCGCGGGTCCGCACCGGCCCGTCGGTCTTCAGGGTCAGGAAGATCGCCCCGTGCAGGGTGAACAGGGACAGCGTCGTCAGCCCGCCGAGCAGGGCGTAGGGGTTGAGCAGGTCGGCCACCGAGGAGGTGACCACCTGGTCCGGGCCCATGGCCACACCCCGGACGACGTTGGCGAAGACCACGCCCCACAGGAAGGCGGGCGCGGTGCTGCCCGCGAAGATCGCCCGGTCCCACCAGGCGCGCCACACGGAGCTGTCGCGCTTGCCCCGGTACTCGAAGGCCACGCCGCGCAGGATCAGCGCGACGAGGATGAGGAACACCGGTGCGTAGAACCCGCTGAGCAGCGAGGCGTACCAGGCGGGGAAGGCGGCGAAGGTCGCGCCGACCGCGGTGATCAGCCACACCTCGTTGGCGTCCCAGACCGGCCCGATCGCGTTGATGGCGACCCGGCGGTCGACGGAGTCGCGCCTGCCCATGAAGGGCATGAGCGTGCCCACCCCGAAGTCGAACCCCTCCAGGACGAAGTACCCGATCCACAGGACCGAGATGGCGATGAACCAGATGACGGCCAGTTCCATGGTCCTTGGCTCCTAGTAGCTGAAGTGCGGGATCTTGGACTCGTCCTCGTCGTCCTCCAGGTCGGGGACGAGGTGGGAGGGTCCGGCCTTGACGTACTTCAGGAGCAGGCCGACCTCGACGACGAAGAGCACCCCGTACACCGCGGTGAACCCGGCCAGGCTCGCCGCGACGGCCCCCAGGCTCACCCCGGGGGAGACGCTGGCCGCGGTGAGCAGCTCACCGTGCACGGTCCAGGGCTGGCGGCCCATCTCGGTGAGCACCCAGCCGAAGATGTTGGCGGCCAGCGCCGAGGGCAGCGCGAGCATGGCCGCGTAGTAGAACCACTTGCTGGTCGGGGTGCGCTCCCTGCCCCAGGTGAGCAGGAGGCCGAGCGCGGCCACCGCCACCCCGAACATGCCCAGGCCCATCATCAGGCGGAAGGACCAGTACACGACGAACACGTTGGGGGTGTAGTCCCCGGGGCCGTAGTACTCGTCGTAGGCCTCCTCCAGGTTGTTCATCCCGTGCACCTCGCCGTCGAACTGGCCGGTGGCGAGGAAGCTGAGCACGTTGGGGATGGTGATGTCGATGGGGTTGTAGCGCTCCTCGGTGTCGCCGACGGCCAGGGCGGAGAAGGCCGCGCCCTCCTCGGTCTCCCACAGGGCCTCGGCGGCGGCGAGCTTCATCGGCTCGTACTCGGCGGCGAGCTTGGCCTGGTGGTCGCCGGAGAAGACCACCAGGGCACCGGCGACCAGGGTGAAGACCAGGCCGACCTTGAGCGTGCCCCGGAACAGGGCGAAGTCCTTCCGGGGCGGGACCACCCCGGGGACGCCGGTGTCGTTGTGGTGGCTGTTGCGCCAGAGCTTGTAGGCGCTGACCGCCACGACGAACAGCCCGGCGGTGACGAACGCGGCCGAGACGGTGTGCAGGTAGGTGGACCAGGCCTGGTCGTTGCTGAGCACGGCCCAGATGTCGGTGAGTTCGGCGCGCCCGTTCTCCTCGTTGACCGTGTAGCCCACGGGGTGCCGCATCCAGGCGTTGGCGGCGAGGATGAAGTACGCCGAGAGGTTGGTGCCGATGGCGACCGCCCAGATGCAGGCCAGGTGGACGCCCCGCGGCAGCCGGTGCCAGCCGAAGATCCACAGCCCGATGAAGGTGGACTCCAGGAAGAAGGCGAGCAGGGCCTCCATGGCCAGCGGGGCGCCGAAGACGTCGCCGACGAAGCGGGAGTACTCGCTCCAGTTCATGCCGAACTGGAACTCCTGCACGATGCCGGTGACCACGCCCATGGCGAAGTTGATGAGGAAGAGCTTGCCGAAGAACTGGGTGGCCTGCAGGTACTCGTGCCTGCCGGTGCGGTACCAGAGGGTCTGGAGCACGGCCACGATGAACGACAGCCCGATGGTCAGGGGTACGAACAGGAAGTGGTAGATCGTGGTGACACCGAACTGCCACCTCGCGAGTTCAAGGGCTTCCATACCCGCCTCTCCAAGTACCGACCGCCGGTAGTACTACAAATCGTAGTTCTACAGCGTGTCGTAGTTCCAGCGGGTCCCGCGGAAAACGGTGTTCCGTGCGTCTCCCCGGTGGGTGTGCGGGCTCTCCGGGGTGCGCCGGGGAGGACTGGCGACGGGCCTCCACCGCCGCCACCTGCGGTGAAGCCGCTCGGGAGGGAGGGGTGGGGCCGTGAGACGAGCCGTCGTGTGCGTTCGGACACACGCGCTCCGGGGCCCTTGGAGTTCCGGGCGGGGACGGTAGTGGACACACGGGGGCCGGGCGCGGACGGTCACGGGCGGGACCGGCCCGGAGCACGCGAGAGCCGGGAGCGAAAGGTTCCGGACACGGCGACGGCGGCCCGCCCGCGGGTGGGCCGCCGTCGCCGTGTCCGGGGAAGCGGGGTCAGTCGCCGGAGGCGCCGTCCCGGCGCTGGTCGATCATGCCCTCCATCAGGTCGATCTCCTTGAGCTGGGAGTCGGCCATCCCCTGTGCGAAGTTGGTGACCAGCTCCTCCTGGCCCAGCTCCACCTCCGCCTCGGCCATCTCGATGCCGCCCTTGTGGTGGGCGATCATCAGCTCCAGGAAGAGGAGTTCGGCCTCCTCGCCCGTGGCCTCCTCCAGGGAGACCATCTCCTCCGAGGAGGCCAGGCCCGGCATCGTGTCGGGGACCTCGCCGCCCTCGCCGCCGTGGTCGTGGCCCTCCATCCAGGCCATCGGCTCCCGCACGCCGCGCGCGTTGAGGTCCCAGGCCATCAGCCACCCCTGCATGATCCCGATCTGGGCCTGCTGGGTGCGGGCGATGTCGGTGGCCACCGTGCGCAGCTCGGGATCCTCGGTCCTCTCCAGGATGAGCATCGACATGTCCACGGCCTGGGCGTGGTGCGCGCTCATGTCGCGCAGGAACCCGGCGTCGGCGCCGGTGTCCAGCGGGTAGGACGGGCGTCCCAGCAGGTAACCCCCGCCCAGGGCCAGTACGGCGAGGATCACAGTGATCCACATCGGTACCGAGCGCCAGGACACCCGTGACGGGGTCTCCTCGTCCGCTGCCCCGTCCTCCCACGGGGGCCCGTCGTCGTCCGGGGCATCGCCGACGTGGTCGGCGGTCCCGGCCGCGGGACCGTTTTTCTGTTCCATAGGAACCATCCTGGTCGAATCGCCCAACTCTGGTGCCAAAGTAGAGGATAGGTAAGTCCCTAATGTCACCATCCATCCCAGGAGACCCCGTGGCCAAGAAGAAGACGGCGGAGGAGCGTCGCCGCCGCGCCGCCGAGCTGAAGGCGCAACGCCTCAAAGAGGAACGCCGCCGCAAAATCCTTACCACCACCGGTATCACGACCGCTGTGGTCCTGGTCGTGGGTTTGATCGGTTTCCTCGTCTTCATGGAGTTCCGCAGCCGCACCATCTCGGGGGTGGAGGAGTACGAGGTCGGCTCCTACGTCCACGTGGACACCGGACAGCGCGTGAACTACGAGCAGTCCCCGCCCGTGGGCGGCGACCACTGGAACGCCTGGCAGAACTGCGGCGTCTACACCGAGCCGGTGACCCACGAGTTCGCGGTGCACTCCCTGGAGCACGGCGCGGTGTGGATCAACTACCGGCCCGACCTGCCCGAGGACCAGGTGCAGACGCTGACCGACATGTACAGCTCCGGCGACTACCTGGTGATCAGCCCCTACGCGGGTGAGCTGGACGCGCCGATCGTCGCCTCCAGCTGGGGACGCCAGATCACCGCCGAGAGCGCCGACGACGAGAACCTCCAGCGCTTCGTGCGGCTGTACGAGCGCGGCACCGACGTTCCCGAGCCGGGCGCCGCCTGCTCCGGCGGCGTGGCGGAGAACGCCGAGGAGGTCGACGCCATGCTCGGCAGCGGCGCCGGCGTGGACGCCGAGACCATGGAGGGCCCCGAGGGCGGCGACGCCGGAGCCGAGGAGGGCGCTGGGGAGGACACCGGGGACGAGGCGTCCGACGCCCCCTCCGACGCCGCTGAGGACGAGCCGTCCGCGGAGGAGTCGGCCGGGGCGGAGAACTGACGGGACTTTCCGCCGTCACCGTGACCCCGTGATGACCGACGTGGGGCCGTCAGCGTCCGCTGGCGGCCCCGCGCGCGTGTCGGCCACGGGTCGTGCGGGTTGTCCACAGGCCGCGCCGGCCACTGGTGGGCGGGCTCGGCGTGGTGAAGGGGGAGGCCGCGCCTTCGCCCGCTTCGGCGTGCCCGCACACCGGGCCCCGTCGTCAGCGCACGCGCCGGATCACAGCTCCCCTTCGGGAAGCGCGGGGACGTGTTCGACGATCAGGTCGCTGACCGTGGACAGCGCGGCGGCGGGGGCACCGTGGGCGGCCGGGACCGACAGCTCCACGTACGCCTCGTGGCCGATCGCCGTGTACATGGTGGGGGCGTCCTCCGGCTGCGGCAGCCACGGAACACCGTTGACCTCCTGAAGGTAGGAGGTGCTGGTCAGCGTCACCGGGCGCTCCACCCCGCAGCGCAGTCCGATGGGCGGGTCACCCCAGGCCGCCGTGAGCTCCGAGTCGGGCCGCACCTGTGCCCGCTCCGCTCCCAGCAGGGTGTCGGGGAGCGCCGCGACGAGGTCGGCGCAGACCTCGGCGGTCGCCGCGTCCGCCTCGGGCGGCTGCATCCGCACCGTCTGCGCGCCGCAGCCCGTCGCCACCAGGGCCAGGGCCGCGACCACACCGGCGCACGCGAACCGACTCAGCACAGCAGACCCCGCTCCGGACGACGCGATGCGTCAGATGTTGACGATGGGACAGGTGAGAGTCCGGGCGATGCCGTCCAACCGCTGGATCCGGGCCACCACGAGGGTGCCCAGGGAGTCGATGTCTTCGGCGCTGGCCTGGACGATGACATCGTAGGGCCCGGTCACGTCGTGGGCCTTCTCGACCCCCTCGATGCCCCGGATGCGCCCCGCCACCTCGGCTGCCTGACCGACCTCGGTCTGGATCAGGATGTATGCCTGCACCATGAGTACTCCTTCGTGTCGCCGGTCGGAGCGGCGAGTGGTTCACGGCCGAGCCAGGGTGCGGCCGATGACGGACGGATGACAAGCGTGGGTCCGGATCACCGCGCCGGAGCGTCACCGTACCCTGATCCCTGTGCGGAACACCATTGGGGGTCTTGGTGAGTTCGCTCTGATCGCGCGCGTGACGAGCCAATTCCCCACCACGGACGATGTAATCCTCGGACCCGGGGACGACGCGGCCGTCGTCGCGTCCCCCGACGGCCGGACGGTCGCGACCACCGACCTGCTGGTCGAGGGCCGCCACTTCCGGCGCGAGTGGTCCACCGCCCGTGACGTGGGGCACCGGGCCGTCGCGCAGAACTTCGCCGACGTCGCCGCCATGGGCGCCCGCCCCACCGGCCTGCTCATCGGCTTCGCCGCGCCCTCCGACCTCCCGGTGACCTGGGCGGAGGAGTTCACCGCCGGGGTCCGCGACGAGTGCGCGGTCGCGGGCGGCGCCGTCGTGGGCGGGGACATGGTCGGCTCGGACACCCTCACCATCGCGGTCACCGCGCTCGGCGACCTCCAGGGGCGGGCTCCGGTCCGCCGCGACGGCGCCCGTCCCGGCGACGTGGTCGCCTACACCGGCCACCTGGGGCTGTCGGCCGCCGGGCTCGCCCTGCTGGAGCAGGGGATCGACGGCCCTGCCGAGTGCCTGTCCGAGCACCGCAGGCCCAGTCCGCCCTACGCCCGCGGGGCGGAGGCGGCCCGGCTCGGGGCCACGGCCATGCTCGACGTCAGTGACGGCCTCGCCCAGGACCTCGGGCACGTCTGCCGGGCCAGTGGGGTGCGCATCGACCTGGAGGGGGAGGCGCTGCGCCCCGAGCCCGCGCTCGTCGAGGCGGTCCGCGTCCTGGGAGCCGGAGCCGACACGGCCGAGCGGGCCGCGCGGGACCTCATGGTCGCCGGGGGAGAGGACCACGCCCTCGCCGCCGTGTTCCCGCCGCACACCGTTCTGCCCGCTCACTGGTCCAGGGTGGGAACCGTTGTGCGAACAACAGGTGAAAACGCCGAGGAAAACACAATTCCGGTCACGGTCGACGGGCGGGTTCCACCTCGCGGAGGATGGGATCATTTCCGGCGCTGAGGCGCCCGATGGGATTTGTCCTGTTTAACTCTCGCGCTAGGCTTTGCCAACGCGGCCTTTCCGGGCGCGGCACCCGCCCTGCGGGACGCGGCGGCCCCAGGGAGTCCCCGGGAGCGACCGACGGTCGGAGCAGGAAGCCACGGCTTCGCCGGTGTCCCCCGCGCCGGACGGGGCACACACGGCGGAGGGCGACGGGGGAGGGACCGGAAACCGGCGCCCTCGGTGGAGGGCGCTGGCAACGTCGAGGGGCGGTTTATGGGGCGGCATGGCTGGCGGAACGGCAACCGCCGGGGTGTGCACCGCAGCGAGCCGGAGGACGTCGGCGTGCTGCGGCGGCTCGGCGGCCTCATCGAGAGCACGGTCCCCAAACGCGTCGAACCCCCGCGGCTGCTCAACGTGCTCGTCGTCTCCGGCGTGATCCTCGGCCTGCTCCTGTTCGGGTACAGCACCACCCAGATCTACCTCCAGTTCGGCGGCACCCCGGGCGCGACCGAGGCCCCCGGAACCCAGGACGGGGTCCAGCCCACGCACGACGCCTCGCCCGGTACCGGCACCGAGGAGCCCGCGGCCGAGGGCGAGGGGGCGCAGGGGCCGCAGACCCAGGCGGGTTCGGAGCCGACCACGGTCGTCTACCGCATCACGGAGTCCACGGCGGTCGGTTTCAGCGGCCACGTCACCGTCACCAACACCTCGCACGCCAACCTGGACGGCTGGGAGCTGGCCCTGGCCTTCGACTCCGCGGAGATCACGCACGTCAACGGCGCGGACTGGGCGGAGATCGAGGACGGCATCCTGGCCCGCCAGCCCGCCGACCAGGACAGCCTGGAGCCGGGCGACTCGGTGGCGCTCACCTTCGAGGCGGTCGGCGTGCCGCAGAGCCCGATCCGCTGCTCCCTCAACGGGCACGTCTGCCAGCTGTGAACCGGGGGGAAGCGGGGGCGCGGGTCGCCTCCGGGCCCGCCGAGACCCCCGCCGGATCCCAGTGCGGCCCCCGGCCTCCGACAGGCCCCCGACAAAGGGCGAAGGCCTCCGACCGAGAGGGTCAGAGGCCTTCATGGAAGGTCCGGAGGGCTGGGAACCCTAGCGGGTCACCTTGCCGGCCTTGATGCACGAGGTGCAGGCGTTCACGCGCTTGGGCGTGCCGCCCACACGGGTGCGGACGGTCTGGATGTTGGGGTTCCAGCGGCGGCGGGTGCGACGGTGCGAGTGGGAAACACTGTTACCGAACCCTGGTCCCTTGCCGCAGACGTCGCAGACAGAAGCCACGGTAACTCCATTCAAGCGCTCGGGATCGCGCACGTCGCCGCACGCGAAGGTTCATCCGACCGGGAGAGGTCGGGCGGACTGGTCGGCGGTGACGCCAACCGTGGAAGGTTACACGAAGGACATGGCCAGGCGCGCAGCGCGGGCCGACGACCGGTGTCCGTACGCGTGATGGCGGGCCGCACCGTGGTCGAGAACGACCCGGGCGAGCGCCGGGAGCATCGAATACGCCACGCGGGCATGGCGGGAACGCGATGAACTTCCACGAGTATATCCCGGTTGGGAGGGGCGGGAACCGCGAGCGGGGAACCGCCGCCGGAATCCGCGGGGCCCGCCCTCCCGGGAGGTGCCCCTGCAGCCGAGGGGCGTCCGCCGGAGCCGGGGAGCCCGCCCTCCCGTGGGACGCCCTCCAGGACCGGCGATCCCGCCGCGACCCGGGGGTCCCGGGCCGGAGACACGGGACCCGTGTCCGCGGGCCGACCGGGGCGGAAGGCGCGCGAGCGTCGCACCGGAGGACTACCGTGGCGGTGACCGGCGATCCGAGACGGGAAGCACACGTGAGCACCTGGGACGAACCGCTGAGCAGGGGGCCCCTCAGGGGCAAGACGGCCAAGGCCCTCGCCGAGAAGCTCGACCTGCACACCCTCGGCGACCTGCTGCGCTACTACCCGCGCCGCTACGACCGGCGCGGCGACCTGACCGACCTCGCGGCACTGCGCGAGGGCGAGGAGGTCACCGTGCAGGCCCGCGTCCTGGACGCCAAGCGGCGCACCGTGCCCGCGCGGCAGGGACGACGCCGCATGGACATGATGGAGGCCACCGTCACCGACGGCACCGGCCGCCTGCACCTGACCTTCTTCAACCGGGGCTCCTACCACCAGGGGGCCCTCGTCCCCGGGCGCCTGGCGATGTTCTCCGGCCGGGTCTCCACCTTCAAGGGCCGCCGCCAGCTCGACCACCCCCAGTACGAACTCCTCGACGAGGACGGCCACGAGGGCGAGCGGGCCCGGGCCTACGCCGAGGAGCTCATCCCCGTCTACCCGGCGGTCAAGGGCCTGGACTCCACCACCATCGCCCGCACCGTCGACATCGTCCTCGCCGACGTGGACAGCCTGCCCGACCCGCTGCCCCCCGAACTGCGCGAACGGCGCGGACTCCTCGGTGTCGCCGACGCCCTGCGCCGGATCCACCGGCCCGCGGAGTGGTCCGACGTCGGCGCCGCCCGCCGCCGGTTGAAGTGGGACGAGGCCTTCGTCCTCCAGCTCGCGCTCGCCCAGCGGCGCCACCGCGCGGAGGACCTGCCGGCCAAGCCCCGGCCCGGCGCGGCCGGCGGTCTCCTGGACGCCTTCGACGCCCAGCTGCCGTTCACGCTCACCGAGGGCCAGCGGGAGGTGGGTGAACGCCTCGCCGAGCGGCTAGACGCGGCCCACCCCATGCACTGCCTGCTCCAGGGCGACGTCGGCGCGGGCAAGACCCTGGTCGCGCTGCGGGCCATGCTCCGGGTCGTGGACTCCGGAGGCCAGGCCGTCATGCTCGCGCCCACCGAGGTCCTGGCCCAGCAGCACCACCGGTCCATCAGCGCCATGCTCGGCGCGCTCGGCCGCGCCGGACAGATCGACGGCGCGGAGAACGCCACGCGGGTGGCGCTGCTCACCGGTTCCATGAACACCGCCGCCCGCCGGGAGGCCCTGCTCGACGCGGCCTCCGGCGCCGCGGGGATCGTCGTGGGCACCCACGCCCTGCTCCAGGAGCACGTGTCCTTCGCCGACCTGGGGCTGGTGGTGGTCGACGAGCAGCACCGGTTCGGCGTGGAGCAGCGCGACGCCCTGCGGGAGAAGGCCGTGGACGGGCGCCCCCACGTGCTGGTCATGACGGCCACGCCCATCCCGCGCACCGTCGCGATGACCGTCTACGGCGACCTCGACGTGGTCGCGCTCACCCAGCTGCCCACCGGCCGCGCGCCCGTGTCCACACACGTGGTGCCCGCGAGCGAGAAACCGCACTTCCTGGCCAGGGCCTGGGAGCGCATCCGGGAGGAGGCGGGCGGCGGGCACCAGGCCTTCGTGGTCTGCCCGCGGATCGGCGACGACGCCAAGGAGGAGGCGGAGGAGGAGGTCGGCGCGGGCGACGGCGAGGAGGCCGCGGGCGCCCGGCCGCCCCTGGCGGTGCTCGACGTGGCGGCGCGGCTGCGGGAGGGGCCGCTCTCCGAGCTGCGCGTGGAGGTCCTGCACGGCCGGATGGCGCCCGACGACAAGGACGCGGTGATGCGCCGGTTCTCGGCCGGGGACACCGACGCCGTCGTCTCCACCACCGTCATCGAGGTGGGCGTGGACGTGCCCAACGCCACAGTGATGGTCATCATGGACGCGGACCGCTTCGGCGTCTCGCAGCTGCACCAGCTGCGCGGCCGGGTCGGCCGGGGCCAGCTGCCGGGGCTGTGCCTGCTGGTCACCGACGCGGAGGAGGGTTCCCCGGCGCGTGAACGGCTGGCCGCGGTGGCCGCGACCACCGACGGCTTCGAACTCTCCCGGGTGGACCTGGAGATGCGCCGCGAGGGCGACGTGCTGGGCGACTCGCAGTCCGGAGCCCGGTCCAGCCTGCGGATGCTCACCCTGCTCAAGGACGAGGAGCTCATCGGAGAGGCGCGCGAGGAGGCCACGGCCTACGTGGCGGCCGATCCCGGGCTGACCGGGCACCCGCCGCTGGCCCGGGCGCTGGAGACGCTGCTGCCCGAGGAGCGGGCGGAGTACCTGGACAAGGCCTGAGCGCCCGGGGCGCCCCGGCCGTCCAGGGGCCGCGGCGTCGTCCACAGGCCGCGGTCGGACCTGGTGCGGCCCGCGTTCCGGGGCCTAACGTGGAAAGCGGGGGGTCCCCGGGGCGCCAGCCTCGTGCTGCCCGCGTACCGGGGCGCCCGCGCACCCCGGCCGCTACCGTGGGGGCATGACCCGCATCATCGCCGGTACGGCCGGTGGACGGCGCATCTCCGTCCCCGAGGGCCGTAACACCCGCCCCACCAGCGACCGGGCCCGCGAGGCGCTGTTCTCCTCCGTGCAGTCCGACCTCGGCTCCCTCGACGGCGCCCGGGTGATGGACCTGTACGCGGGCTCGGGGGCCATCGGCCTGGAGGCCCTGTCCCGGGGCGCCGCGCACGCGCTGCTGGTGGAGGCCGACCGCCGGGCGGCCCAGGTGCTGCGGGACAACGTCCAGACGCTCGGCCTCCCCGGGGCGCGTCTGGTCGCCGACCGCGTGGAACGGGTGGTCGGCGCGGACAACACCGGCGACCCCTACGACGTCGTCGTCGCCGACCCGCCCTACGCCGTCACCGACGCCGAGGTCGCCGGGGTGCTGGCCGACCTGGTCGGCCGCGGCTGGCTGGCCGAGGACGCCGTGGTCGTCGTCGAACGCTCCAAGCGCGGTGCCGAACCCTCCTGGCCCGAGGGCCTGGAGCGCGACCGCAGCCGGGGGTACGGGGAGGCGGTTCTCTGGTACGCCCGCCCGTCACCCACCACCACCCTCAACTGACGCCTGCGGCGCGGTGTTCTCCATGCCCGTCACCCACCACCACCCTCAACTGACGCCTGCGGCGCGGTGTTCTCCATGCCCGTCACCCACCACCACCCTCAACTGACGCCTGCGGCGCGGTGTTCTCCATGCCCGTCACCCACCACCACCCTCAACTGACGCCTGCGGCGCGGTGTTCTCCATGCCCGTCACCCACCACCACCCTCAACTGACGCCTGCGGCGCGGTGTTCTCCATGCCCGTCACCCACCACCACCCTCAACTGACGCCTGCGGCGCGGTGTTCTCCATGCCCGTCACCCACCACCACCCTCAACTGACGCCTGCGGCGCGGTGTTCTCCATGCCCGTCACCCACCACCACCCTCAACTGACGCCTGCGGCGCGGTGTTCTCCATGCCCGTCACCCACCACCACCCTCAACTGACGCCTGCGGCGCGGTGTTCTCCATGCCCGTCACCCACCACCACCTGACACCCGCACCACACTCGTCCCAGCCCCGCGCGCTTGGCTCCCCGCCCCGTACGCCTCGCCCCCAACCCCGGCGCGCCTCCCGGGCGACGGCGGGAGGCGGGGTTAGAACACGGCCAGGAGGAGGGCGCCGGTTCGGGAGGGGGAAGCCCGCTTCGGCCGTCATGACGTGCGGTGCGCCCAAAGCGCGCACACGTCCCGACCACGGACGGAGACGACCGCTAAACGGGTGTTGCCCGAATCCGCGCGGGGACCAACCCCTACCATCGCGGTACCCGAACGTCGTTCGTTGCTGAAAGGGGCGATCCACCGTGCGCCGTGTCGTCTGCCCGGGTTCCTTCGACCCGGTGACCTACGGTCATATCGACATCATCGGCCGGGCGGCCAAACAGTACGACGAGGTCGTCGCCGCCGTGCTCAACAACGTCAACAAGCGCGGCCTGTTCACGGTCCCGGAGAAGCTCGACATGCTCCGGGAGGGCACCGCCGGGTTCGGCAACGTCCGGATCAGCGAGTTCGACGGCCTCCTCGTCGACTTCTGCCGGTCGAACGGCATCGAGACCATCGTCCGCAGCCTGCGCTCGGTCAGCGACTTCGACTACGAGCTCCAGATCGCCCAGATGAACTACCAGCTCTCCGGCGTGGAGACCGTGTTCATGACGGCGAACCCGCAGTACTCCTTCCTGTCCTCCAGCCTCGTGCGCGAGATCGCCCAGCACCGCGGGGACGTCTCCAGCCTGGTCACCCCCTACGTCCAGGAGCGCCTGCGCGAGAAGTACGAGCAGAAGAGGTCCGAGGGCCTCTGATCCGGGGCCTCCGGGCGTTCGGCTCCGCCGCCCTCCCCGCCGCCGGGACGGGGGCTGATTTGGGCGGCAGGGTACATGCTGGGTACAATCTCGGTTTGACCATGGGTACCGTCGGTTCTCGGCGTGCCCCGACACCGGCCGTGCCCGTCGCACGCGACGCCTCCCGCACGTCCGGTGCCGCGCCCGCAACCCTCGTGAAAGCCCGATGACCCTGTCTCGCCTAGATCCTCGTGACCCGTTCGTGGTCGACACCCGCCAGCTGGGCCGCCAGCCGGGGTCGATGCGGACCGTCAACCGCATCGTGACCGTCCCCGAGGCGTTCGCCACGGCGATGGCGGCCGTGCCCGAGGGCAGCGAGGTCGAGTTGGACCTGCGCCTGGAGGCGGTGATGGAGGGAGTCCTCGTCACCGGCACCGCACGCGGCCAGCTCACCGCGGAGTGCTCGCGCTGTCTGGACCCGATCTCGGAGGGCGTCGAGGCCGGATTCCAGGAGCTGTACCGGTACTCCGCCGACGACGAGGTGGCGGTGACGGGCGAGGACGCGGACGACGAGGATGAGGACTACTATCTGGAGGGCGATCTCCTCGACCTCGGACCCGTGGTCCGAGACGCCGTCGTGCTCGCGCTCCCGCTCACGCCGTTGTGCGGTCCGGACTGCCCCGGCCTGTGCTCCGAGTGCGGTGCCAAAATCGCCGAGGCCGGGCCCGACCACGGCCACGGCGACAACATCGACCCTCGTTGGGAGGCGCTCCGCGAGATCGCGGACGACCCCGGCGAACGATGAGCTCGTGCACCGATCGCGGACGGCCGCCCCCGGGCGCGCCCCCGCCGACCGGGGCACACCTTCCCCGCCACAGTGCGCGGGGTGACCGAGAGAAGCGACCTCCCGCGACCGCGCGGGGGTGACCCAGGAGGATTGAAGTGGCCGTCCCGAAGCGGAAGATGTCGCGGAGCAACACCCGGACCCGCCGTTCCCAGTGGAAGGCGTCGCGCCCGGTGCTGGTCAACTGCCCGCGCTGCCGCGACCCCAAGCAGCCCCACATCGCGTGCCCGACCTGCGGCACCTACAACAACCGCCAGGTCACCAACCCGGCCTAGGCGCGCCGTGGATCACATCGCTGGTCCTGCGCACCGCAGCCGAACGCGTCCGGCGGATGACGGGTTCCGGGTCCTCGCACCCGGTTCCCCAGCCATATCGGGGCGGATCCCGCACAGGGGTCCGCCCCGAAGCGCTGTCACCGGTCGGCAGACGGTCCGAGCGGACGCGCCCGTGCACGTGCTGGGTCACGTGCCCGTGCCCGTGCCGCCCCGCGTGCGCTGCGGGTGCCCGCGCCGGTGCGGGCGGGGTCCGCGCGGATCCGGCCCCCTGTCCACGTACTCCCCGAGCGCCGCCGTACGCGGGTTTGTAGAGTGATGTCAAGGAACAAAGCGTGATACACGACGAGCACCGGCGCGCGGGAGCGTGCGCGCGCCGCACGGCGGTCCGGGTTCTCCCGGGTTCCCGAGTTCGTGGTGGTTGCCGGGGGAGCGGAGCCTCCCGCGACGGTCACCTCGTTTTCGAGCACCCTGACGGAGCCGCGGGGGCCGCACCCGACTCCAGCCGTCCGCGCGCCGCAGCCCGGCGCGTACGAACAGGGAAGTGAACGAGTGGCCAACCAACTCCCCGTCTCCGAAGCCAAGGCGTTCCACCAGGCCATCGGGGTCGAAGTCGATCCGAAGATCCTGCTCAGGGCGCTGACCCACCGCTCCTACGCCTACGAGAAGGGCGGTCTGCCCACCAACGAGCGCCTGGAGTTCCTCGGGGACTCCGTGCTCGGCCTGGTGGTCACCGACACCCTCTTCCGCAAGCACCCCGACCTGCCCGAGGGGCAGCTCGCCAAGCTGCGCGCCGCCGTGGTCAACATGCGCGCCCTCGCCGACGTCGCCCGGGGGCTGGGCGTCGGCGCCTACATCCGGCTCGGCCGAGGTGAGGAGGGGACCGGGGGCCGCGACAAGTCCTCGATCCTCGCCGACACCCTGGAGGCCGTCATCGGCGCCGTCTACCTGGACCGCGGCCTGGACGTGGCCTCGGAGTTCGTGCACCGCCTCTTCGACCCGCTCATCGCCACCGCCTCCGGGCTGGGCGCGGGCCTGGACTGGAAGACCTCCCTCCAGGAGCTGACCGCGGCCGAGATGCTGGGCGTCCCCGAGTACCACGTGGACGAGAGCGGGCCCGACCACCAGAAGACCTTCCGCGCGACGGTCCGCGTCGCGGGGGAGAGCTACGGCCTGGGCGAGGGGCGCAGCAAGAAGGAGGCCGAGCAGCAGGCCGCCGAGTCCGCGTGGAAGGCCATCAAGGCCCGCTCCGAGGCCGCCGCCGGCGCGGCCGGCGCCGTCTCCGGCGACGGGCAGGGGTGAGGCGGCCGTGCCCGAACTCCCCGAGGTCGAGGTCGTCCGGCGAGGCCTGGCCGAACACGCCCTGGGCCGTACGGTCGGCGCCGTCGAGGTCCTGCACCCCCGCGCGGTGCGCCGCTACCTGCCCGGTCCCGCCGACTTCGCCGCCCGCCTGTCGGGCCGCGTGCCCACCGCCGCGCGGCGCCGCGGCAAGTACCTGTGGCTCGTCCTGGACAACGGCGAGATGCTCCTCACCCACCTGGGCATGAGCGGGCAGATGCTGGTCCAGCCCGGGGGCAAGCCCGACGAGAGGCACCTGCGGGTGCGCCTGCCCCTGTCGGACGGCACCGAGCTGCGCTTCGTCGACCAGCGCACCTTCGGCCACCTGATGGTGGACGTGCCCGGGGCGCGCGAGGACGTGCCCTCGTCGGTGGACCACATCGCCCTGGACCCGCTGGACCCCGACTTCGTCGCCGAGGACTTCGTGCGGGCGCTGCGGGCCCGGCGCACCGAGGTCAAGCGGGCTCTGCTGGACCAGTCGCTGATCAGCGGGGTGGGCAACATCTACGCCGACGAGGCGCTGTGGCGGTCCCGGCTGCACTGGGCGCGCTCCACGCGAGGGCTGTCCGACGCCGAGGCGGTGGAGCTGCTGGGCCACGTGGGCCAGGTGATGAACGAGGCCCTGGAGGTGGGCGGCACCACCTTCGACGGCCTGTACGTCAACGTCAACGGGGAGAGCGGTTACTTCGAGCGCGGGCTCAACGCCTACGGCCGCCGCGACCGCCCGTGCGGGCGGTGCGGCGCCCTGATCGTCCGCGAGGCGTTCATGAACCGCTCCTCCTACAGCTGTCCGACCTGCCAGCGGGCGCCCCGCGGCCGCACATAAGGCCCCTTTGGCGTGTCGGCAAGCAAAGTATGTCTGCCAGGTAAGTAAGGAGTCCGTCCGTGGGGGACGAGGTCGAGGCCGTCCGGATGACCGCGTGGGTGCGCGGGCAGGTGCAGGGCGTGGGTTTCCGCTGGTGGACGCGGTCCAAGGCGCTGGAACTGGGCCTGGTCGGGGCGGCGACGAACCTGCGGGACGGCCGCGTCGAGGTGGTCGCCGAGGGCCCCAGGGACGCGTGCGAACGGCTTCTTGGCCATCTCCGGGGCGGTGCAACACCCGGTCGTGTGGACTCCGTGGTCGAACGTTGGTCCTCGTCTGGGGGGACGTTCACCGGATTCGACGAACGGTGAGTATGCTTGTGGGGTAACGCGATTCGAGCACACCGCGCGACCGCGGCGGTCCCCAGGGACTCGCGGCGGGACCTCGCGGGGTGTGAGGCGACCGTCGTGCGGCCAGTCCGCGCGTTCCGGCTGGACCCGGGGTGGCCTTGTTCGGATCGTGCGCTGCCACCTGCCCTGGATACCTGTCCGGGGCGTGGCCGTTACGGACTGTCGTAATCCAATCTTGACCAGCGGCGCGCACAGTGAGACTCTGGAAGACACATCGCGCAGATCTTCCACCCGGGCCGGACCACCATCGGTCGGCTTTCCACGGGACATCACGTGCGCGGATCATCACTGGTCACTCAGTGTGGAGGACCCACATCATGGCGAAGGCTCTGTTTGGCCACGTCGGCGTCTCCGACCCTCGGATGGTCTCGGAGGTGCGGCGGCTCCAGAACCGGGTACGCGACCTTGAGGACGAGATCAGCCGTCTCCAGGCACAGAACGACCAGCTCAGCATGGCCGTCACCGATGCCGCCTCCGGCGCGACCGACCGCGAGCCGGCGCTCGCCTGACCTGACGACGTCGACGTTTCGGGCGCAGCCAGAGCTGCTCTTTCCGATGTGCTCGACCCACTGACGGGGACGCCGAACACACGAGCCAGGCGTCCCTGGTCGGAACCGTCGACGGACCGGGTCTGCTTGTCCTCAGTCCGCTTCGCCGCAGTCTTTCCTTTCCCTTGCGGCTCTTTTTACCGTTGTACCCGGCGGACCCTTTCGCAACCCTACGTGTCCGCCGGACATCCCCCCTCTTCCCCGCCCGGGCACGGGCCCCGGGGCCGTCCGCTCGGGGACACCAGCCCGAACCCCACCCTCCGGTCACCGCTTCGTGGCACCCTTAGGTGGTCGCGCTGTGTATCAACGGTGACCGTCGTGGGAGGTGTGGGTGTACCTGAAGAATCTGACGCTGCGCGGCTTCAAGTCGTTCGCGTCGGCCACCACCTTGCGTTTCGAGCCCGGGATCACCTGTGTGGTCGGTCCCAACGGCTCGGGCAAGTCCAACGTGGTGGACGCCCTGTCCTGGGTGATGGGGGAGCAGGGGGCCAAGTCCCTGCGCGGCGGCAAGATGGAGGACGTCATCTTCGCGGGCACCTCCACCCGCCAGGCGCTGGGCCGCGCCGAGGTCAGCCTCACCATCGACAACACCGACGGTGCGCTGCCCATCGACTACACCGAGGTCACCATCCGGCGGACCATGTTCCGCAACGGCGGCTCGGAGTACGCCATCAACGGCGACACCTGCCGCCTCCTGGACATCCAGGACCTGCTCAGCGACTCCGGTATCGGCCGTGAGATGCACGTCATCGTCGGCCAGGGGCAGCTGGACACCGTCCTGCACGCCGGTCCCGAGGAGCGCCGCGCCCTCATCGAGGAGGCCGCGGGCATCCTCAAGCACCGCAAGCGCAAAGAGAAGGCGATCCGCAAGCTCAACGCGATGCAGGGCAACCTGGACCGGGTCACCGACCTCACCGCGGAGCTGCGCCGCCAGCTCAAGCCCCTGGGCCGCCAGGCGGAGCTGGCCCGCAGGGCCGCCGTCATCCAGGCCGACCTGCGCGACGCCCGCCTGCGCCTGCTCGCCGACGACATCGTCACGCTCACCGGCCAGCTGGCCAAGGAGGAGGCGGACGAGAAGGAGGTCCTCGCCCGCCGCGGGGCCGCCGAGGCAGCCCTCGCCCAGACCCAGGAGCGCGAGACCGAGCTGGAGGCGCAGGCCGCCGAGGCCGCGCCCGCCCTGGCCCGCGCCCTGGAGACCTACCACGCGCTGTCGCGCCTGACCGAGCGCCTGGACGCCGTGCGCGGCCTGGCCAACGAGCGCCACCGCAACCTGGCCTCCGTCTCCGACGAGCCCGTCCACCGCCGCGACCCCGAGGAACTGGAGATGGAGGCCGAGGAGGCCGCCGCCCAGGAGGAGGAGCTGCTCACCCGGCTGGAGGAGGCCCGCGAGGCCCTGGAGGCCACCGTCACCGAGCGCTCCGCCGCCGAGGACGCCCTGCACCGCGAGGAGAAGCGGCTGGAGGCCGCCAACCGCGCCTCCGCCGAGCGCAGGGAGGGCCTCGTGCGGCTGTCCGCGCGGGTGGAGAGCCTGCGCGGCCGACTGGCCTCGAACGGGGACGAGATCACCCGGCTGGAGGAGTCCGCCCGCCAGGCCGCCGAACGCGCGGAGCGGGCCCAGGCCGAGTACGAGATGGCCGCCGAGGAGGCGGCCGGCCTCGACGAGGGCGACGCCGAGCTCGACGCCGCCCAGGAGGAGGCGGCCCGCCGCCTGTCCGAGGCCGACGCCGGGATCAACCGGCTGCGCGACGCCGAGCGCACCGCCGAGGGGGAGCGGGCCGCGCTCGCCGCGCGCAAGGAGGCCTTGGAGCTGGGGCTGGCGCACAAGGACGGCGCGGGCACCCTCCTGGGCGCCGACCTGCCGGGGATGCTCGGCAGCCTCGCCGCCCTCGTCCAGGTGGAGTCCGGCCAGGAGACCGCCGTGGCCGCGGCCTTCGGCACGGCCGCGGGAGCGGTCGCGGTCAGCGACCCCGACACCGCCGTGGCCGCGCTCGACCTGCTCCGGTCCGAGGACGCGGGCCGCGCCGGGATCGTCATCGCCCAGGCCGTCCCCGCGGTGCCCCGCGGGGAGTGGCCCGCGCTGCCCTCCGGGGTCCGCTACGCCCTCGACGCCGTCGTCGCCCCCGAGCACCTGGCCGGAGCGGTCACCGCCCTGCTGGACCGCACCGCGCTGGCGGCCGACGCCCGCGCCGCCCGCGACCTGGTCCGCAAGGTCCCCGGCGTGCGCGCCGTCACCCCCGAGGGGGACGTGTTCTCCGCCGCGCTGGTGCACGGCGGTTCGGCCGCCGCGCCGAGCCTGCTGGAGGTCCAGGCGGCCGTGGACGAGGCGGCCGGGAGGCTGGAGACGGCCACCGAGGCCGCCGGACGGATCGCCGCCGAGCTGGAGGAGCGCAGGCGCGAGCGCGCCGACCTGGCCGCCGAGGTCGAGGAGCTGACCGCGCGCCGCCGCCAGGGCGACCGCAGGCGCAACGAGTCCGCGCAGCGGCTGGGCAAGCTGGGCGGGCAGGCCCGTTCCGCCGAGGCCGAGTCCGAGCGGTACGCGGCCGCCGCCGCCAAGGCCGCCGCCGCGCGCGGCGAGGAGGCCGCCAAGCTGGAGCGGCTGGAGGAGGAGCTGGCCGAGGCCGAGGAGGTGGCCGCCTCCATCGAGGAGGACGCCCCCGATCCCGAGACCCGCGACGAGCTCGCCGCCCAGGCCTCGCGGGCCCGCGCCACCGAGATGGAGCGCCGCCTGTCGGTGCGCACCGCCGAGGAGCGCGCCCGCTCGATCGAGGGCCGCGCCGAGCGGTTGCGCGCCCAGGCCTTCGAGGAGCGCCGCGCCATGGAGCGCGCCGCCGAGCGCCGGCGCACCCGCGCCGCGCAGGCCACCATCGCCGAGGCGGTCGCCGAGGGCGCCCGCCTGGCCCTGGAGCGGATCGCGGTGTCCCTGGCCGCGGCCGAGGCCGAGCGCACCGCCGCCGAGGCGGACAAGGAGGCGCGCGACGCCGAGCTGCGGACCGTGCGCGCCCGCGTCCGCGAGCTGTCCGTGGACCTGGAGAAGCTGACCAGTTCGGCGCACAGCGGCGAGGTGGCCCGTGCCGAGCGCCGCCTGCGCCTGGAGCAGCTGGAGGACAGGGCGAACGAGGAGATGGGCGTTGACGTGCCCACCCTGGTCGCCGAGTACGGGCCGAACGTGCCCGTGCCCCCTCCGGGCGACGCCGAGGAGGACGCGGTCCCGCTGCCGTACGTGCGCGAGGTGCAGGCCAAGCGGGCCAAGGCCGCCGAGCGCCAGCTCAACCAGCTGGGCAAGATCAACCCGCTCGCGCTGGAGGAGTTCGCTGCGCTGGAGGAGCGGCACGCCTTCCTCAACGCCCAGCTGGAGGACCTCAAGAAGACCCGCCGGGACCTGATGGACATCGTCCAGGAGGTCGACGCCCGGGTGCAGGAGGTGTTCTCCTCCGCCTACCTGGACGTGGAGCGGGAGTTCGCGGCGATCTTCGGGCGGCTCTTCCCCGGGGGCGAGGGTCGGCTGCTGCTCACCTCGCCCGAGGACATGCTGACCACCGGGGTGGAGGTGGAGGCCCGTCCGCCCGGCAAGAAGGTCAAGCGCCTGTCGCTGCTCTCCGGCGGCGAGCGCTCCCTGACCGCGGTGGCCTTCCTGGCCGCGATCTTCAAGGCCCGGCCGTCCCCGTTCTACGTGATGGACGAGGTCGAGGCGGCCCTGGACGACACCAACCTCCAGCGCCTGCTGGTGATCTTCGAGGAGCTGCGGGCCGCCTCGCAGCTCATCGTGATCACCCACCAGAAGCGCACCATGGAGGCGGCCGACGCGCTGTACGGCGTGACGATGCAGGGCGACGGCATCTCCCAGGTGATCAGCCAGAAGCTGGAGCGCCCCGCCTGACACACGGCCGGGGCCGCCCTCCCGGAGGGGAGGGCGGCCCCGGTGCTGTTCCCCTTCGGGCCCCTTCGCTTCGGCTCCAGCCGACGGGGGCTGGTTCCCGCGTCGAAGGGCGCCCGAACACGGGCCGAAGCGGAGGTCCTCAGAGGTACTGCTAGCCGCGGTCGATGGTGATGACCGGGGAGGTCCAGGTCTCCCAGTGGTCGGGGTTGTCCGGGTCGCCGAGCGCCTTGAGCGCGCGGGCCTCCAGGCGGTACTGGCCGTCCCGGACCGGGGTGATCCGGTCGTGGCGGTCCAGGACCGTGCCGTCCCACGCGTAGCTGAAGAACGACGTCCCGGTCGCGCTGCGGCTCACGTGGTCCACCGACACCCCGACGTTGCGGTCCGGGTGGACGGGGCGCCCGGTGCGCTCGTCGACGACGGTCATCTCCAGCAGCGTGACGTGGTGGTCGAAGTGCGCGATGACGTACGGGACGTCGGGCAGGCCGTCGACCCACTCCAGGGTGTAGGTGGCGCCGTCGGGCTGGTTCTCGAACGTGCCCCCGCCCTCGCTCACGCACTCCAGGCCGGAGAACGCGCCGCACTCGGTGATCCTGGTCAGCCACGGCAGTTCGAGGACGTTGCCGCTGCCGTCGGTGATCGGGGTCATCGCCTCGATCTGCTGGTAGTCGCCGTTGTAGGCGGCGTAGGGGACCCGGTAGGTCTCGCCGCCGGCCTCGGCCACGGAGACGTAGCCGCCGTAGATCATCTGCTGGAAGTCCTGGGCGGGCGGGGTGAAGGTCACCTGCACCTCGGCCGTGCCGCCCGGTGCGACGGTCACCTCGTCCCGGTCGAAGGCCACCTCGGCGGAGGCGTCGTTGTAACCGGGGGCGAAGGTGTTGCCGTGGGTGCCCAGGGCGCTCTCGTGGCCCAGGGTGTAGGTGGCTTCCTCGTCACCGTCGTTGGCGATGGTGATCGTCTCGGTCACCTCGCCCTCGGTGGCGCCCAGGGACAGCTTGCCCGGGGTCACGGCGGTGGTGGCCAGCACGGCTCCGGGCACGTCCATCATGCCCGCGCCCTGGCGGTGGACGTTGTCGGTGTAGCCCGCGTCGGGGTCGCCCCACCAGCTCTTGGGGTCGGCGCTGTTCTGGAGGACGTCGCGCACCTCGTGCGCGCCGAGGTCGGGGCGGGCCTCCAGCAGCAGCGCGACGCCGCCCGCCACGTGCGGCGAGGACATCGAGGTGCCGCTGATGGTGGCGTAGCCGCCCTTGGCCATGGGGTAGGTGGAGTTGATCAGGCCGCCGGGCGCGCCGATGTCCGGCTTCAGGGCCAGGTCGGGGGACAGGCCGAAGGAGCTGAAGGAGCTGATCAGCCCGCCGGTCGGGTTGGGGATGGTGGTGGTCTCACCGGTCCAGGACAGGGTGACGGGCCCGTCTCCCTCCAGGAGTTCCAGCAGGTGGGCTCCGGAGGTGTCGGAGATCCCGACGGAGAACGCGCCCTGGTCGACGATGCCGCTGCCCGCGAACATGCCGGGGACGTTGTTGTACATCACCACGCCGGTGGCGCCCGCGGCCACGGCCGCGTCGTACTTCTCGGCGAAGGTGCACGCGCCGCGCACCATCAGGGCGGTCTTGCCCTCGGGGTCGGCCTCCAGCTCGTCGCCCAGGGACGGGCAGCCCCGTCCGACGTGGACGAGTTCGTCGGTCTCACCCGAGGTGGGCGGCGGGGAGGCCTCGCCCATCTCCATGTAGGCCAGGGTCTCGCCGCTGGGGTTGGCGGTCGCCGACGCGGACCGGATGTGGGTGTTGTCGTAGGAGGCGACGCCGATCACGTCCTCGCCCAGGCCGGGGGCGCCCGCGGAGTACAGGCCGGTGTCGCCCTCGTTGCCGATGGAGGCGACCACGACCATGCCCTCGTCGACCAGGTTGTCGGAGGCGACCGCGGTGGGGTACTGCGGCCAGGAGTGCGCCGAGCCGATGCTCATGTTGAGCACGTCCATGTCGTCGGCCAGGGCCCGCTCCATGGCGGCGATCATGATGTCGGAGGTGGTGGAGCCCCCGCAGCCGAACACCTTGTAGGCGCCGAAGTCCACGCCGGGCGCCACACCGGTGACCTCGCCCCGGGCGCCGACGATCCCGGCCACGTGGGTGCCGTGGCCGTGGCAGTCCTGGGGGTCGTCGTCGGGGGCGGGCACGGTGGTGGGGTCGCCCGCGTTGAAGTCGTCGCCGACGAAGTCGTACCCGGTGACCACCCGGTCGTTCGGGAAGCCGCCGCCGCCCAGGTCGGGGTGGGTGTAGTCGACTCCGGTGTCCATGACGGCCACGCGCAGTCCCTCGCCGGTGAGGCCGAGTTCGTTCTGGGCGATGTCGGACCCGGTCATCGGCAGCGCGGTGTCCAGGTCGGGGACGCTTGTGTCGCCCTCGGGGACCTCGTAGGTGACGACGGGGTAGATGGCGCTGACACCGGGGATCTCCCGTGCCGTGCCCACCTGCGCGTCGTCCATCTCCACGGAGAAGCCGTTCCAGAGGTCGCCGAACGAGTGCCGTTCGGTGTACTCCAGGCCCGACTCCTCGGCCTCGGCGCGGAACGCCTCGTGCTCGTTCTCGACCTGTGCCGAGGAGGTGCCCGCGGTGGTCGGGGGGCTCTCCAGTTCGATGAACCACAGGCCGTCCGCCTGGTGGGTCAGTTCGCCGTTCTCGGCGGAGGGGGCGGGGTGCAGGGGGGCGAGCTCGGAGGCGTCGTCGGCGCTGGCCGGTGCGGCCGCGACCAGGCCCGCGACGAGTGTCAACCCGGCGAGCGACGCCAGGCGCGTGCGGTGGGGTACCACCTTGTCAACACATCCCTTCTCGGTGCGCGCCTCAGGACACCGGGGGAGCGGGAGTACCCCACTGGGTACGGCTGTGGTGCTCAGGGGGATACGCCGCTTAATGTCCGTCATCGGTTAGTCGGCGCGCATAGCAACGAGATCATTGCCGTGCGCCATGAAAGTGTCAATGCTCACCAAGGCTCAATCTGGACACACAGGGGACCGAACCATCCCTCTGCTTTACAGACGTAATCAAAACCGGCATTCTTCTCTTTTTTCGCGAAAGCAATAAAAGATGCGAAAAAGGGTGGCTCGTTCCCGTGCGGCGCCTTCCCGGCCGCCCTCGGCGAAGAGGCGCGGCCCCGCCGGAGAAAGCGCAGGCCAGAGTAGCCGTCGGGGTGCCCGCGGGGGTGTGCGGCGGGCCGAGTACGCTGGGGGTTCCGGGCCGCCCGCGGGCGGCCCGAGCGGTGTCGACGGAGCGAAGTCCGGTGGCGCGGCCACAACCGGCCGTCCAACCCGGCGCTGTCCCGCAACTGTGAGGCCCCCTCGGGGGACGAGCCAGGTCGCCTTCCCGACACCGACGTCCCCGTCCTCGTGGGAAGGACAGGCCGCCTCCGTCGGGACCGCGCTGCTCCTTCCCCCCGCCCGACAAGGAGCACCGTGCGGACCGCACGCCACCTTTCCCCCGTCCTTCTCGGAGCCGTGCTCGCCCTGACCGCCTGCGGTGCACCGGACGGCGGCGAGCCCGAGGCCGAGCCCGCCACCGAGGCCGCCTCCGTCCCCTGCGGGCCCCCGGAGCCCGACCCCGAGCGCCTCTCCGTGGGCGACGGCGCCTTCCCCGTCACCGTCACCGACGCCACCGGCGAGGTCACCGTCGAGGAGGCCCCCGAGCGGATCGTCTCCCTGTCGGCCAGCCACACCGAGATGCTCTTCGCCATCGGCGCGGGCGACCGGGTCGAGGCCGCCGACGAGTACTCCGACTACCCGGAGGAGGCCCCCACCACCTCGCTGAGCGGCTTCGAGCCCAGCGTGGAGGCCATCACCGAGTACGACCCCGACCTGGTCCTGCTCGCCCGCAGCGCCGAGGCGACCGCCGCCCAGCTGGAGGACGTCGGCATCCCGTCGCTGGTCCTGGACGCCGCCCGGGACCTGGAGGACACCTACGCCCAGATCCGCATGCTCGGCGACGTCACCGGCCACACCGAGGAGGCCGACGCCGAGGCCACCCGGGTCGAGGACGAGTTCAACGCGATCGTCGAGGGCGTGTGCGAGGAGACCGGCGACGCCGGCCTGTCCTTCTACCAGGAGCTCGACGAGACCTCCTACTCCGCCACCTCCGACACCTTCGTCGGCCAGATCTACGCGTCCTTCGGCCTGGTCAACATCGCCGACGAGGCCGACGCCGACGGGGCCGCGGGCGGTTACCCGCAGCTGTCCCAGGAGTACGTCGTGGAGCAGAACCCGGACCTGATCTTCCTGTCCTACGGGGACGAGTCGACGGTTGCCGACGTGGCCGGGCGCCCCGCCTTCGACACCGTCACCGCGGTGCGCAACGACGCCGTCTACCTGCTCGACGCCGACATCGCCTCCCGCTGGGGGCCGCGCGTGGTCGAGTTCGCCGAGCTGGTCGGCCAGGCCGTCACCGAGAACGCGGCGGACTGACGTGCGGGGCGGTGTCGGCCTCCCGCTGGGGTGGGTCGCGGGCGGGCTGGTCGCGCTGCTCGCGGCGGCCCTGCTCGGCGTCTCCGCCGGAGCGGCCTCCCTCTCCGCGGCCGACATCGCCCGGCACCTGCTCAGCCTCCTGCCGTTCGGTGCGCAGTCCCCCCTCACCGAACGGGAGGCGGCCGTCCTGGTGGAGCTGCGCCTGCCGCGCGTGGTGATGGGCGCGCTCGTCGGCGCCCTCCTGGCCACCGCGGGCGGCGCCTACCAGGGCGTGTTCCGCAACCCGCTGGCCGACCCCTACCTCCTCGGCGCCGCCGCCGGAGCCGGGCTCGGCGCGACGACGGTCATCGTCTTCGGCGCGCAGTTCAGCGACTCCCCGCGCGCCCTGGTCCCGGTCGCCGCGTTCGCCGGCGCCCTGCTCGGCGTGGCCGCCGCCTACCTGCTCGGGTCCACCGCGGGCGGGGGCGGCACCGCCGCGCTCGTCCTGGCGGGCGTGGCCGTCTCCTCGTTCCTGTCCGCCGCCCAGACCCTCGTCCAGCAGATGGGCGTGGACGAACTCCAGCGCATCTTCGCCTGGCTGCTCGGCGGACTCGGCAGGGGCGGCTGGGACGACGTGCGGCTGGTCGCCCCGTACGCGGTGGTCGGACTCGTCGTCCTGCTGGCCAGCGGCTACCTGCTGGACATGCTCGCCCTGGGAGACGACAAGGCGGTCAGCCTGGGACTGAACCCGGCCGCCGTGCGCATCGTGGTGATCGGCGCCGCGTCCCTGGCCACGGCCGCCGCCGTGTCGGTGAGCGGCCTGATCGGCTTCGTGGGGATCGTCGTCCCGCACGTCGTGCGCCGCCTGGTGGGCTCCAACTACCGGGCGATCCTGCCGGTCACCGTGCTCCTCGGCGGCGCCTTCCTGGTCCTGGTGGACATCGTCGCCCGGACGCTCATCGCCCCCGCGGAGCTGCCCATCGGCGTGGTCACCGCCTTCCTCGGCGCGCCCTTCTTCGTGCTCATCCTGCGCACCACGCGCCACCGCGGCACCTGAGTTCCCGCTGTCACCGGTGGTTCCGGGGCGCCCCGGAAGGGGAGAGGGCCTTACCGGTACCCGCTTCGTTCCCGGCGCGCCACCCGGCCGTGACGCGAACGCGTCGCACACTCTGGAACACTGGAAGGTGCTATGGACATCACCTTGCTCGTCGCCATCATCATCGCCGTCGTGCTCCTGGCCGCCGGTGGGTTCTTCCTGGTCACGACCCGGCGCTCGGTCGAACCGGGCAAGGACGAGACCGAACCCGAAGCCACCGGCGCCGCAGCCGGGGCCACCGCCGTGGAGGACCGGGAACGGGATCCGGGGACCGTCAGCACGCCCCCCGCCCAGGCACCCCCGCCCGTGCGGGAGACCGTCGAGCCCGCCCCGCCGGAGCTGGAGACCCCGCCGCCCTCGGCCGGGCGCATGGTCCGCCTGCGCGCGCGGCTGGCCCGCTCGCAGAACGCCTTCGGCAAGGGGCTGCTCAACCTCCTGTCCTCCGACTCCCTGGACGAGGACACCTGGGAGGAGATCGAGGACACCCTCATCACCGCCGACATCGGCGTCACCTCCGCCGCGCAGATCGTGGAGAACCTGCGCACCCGGGTCAAGGTCCTGGGCACCCGCGGCACGGAGGAGGTGCGGACGCTGCTGCGCGAGGAGCTGCTCGCCCAGATCACCACCGAGGCCGACCGCGCCGTGCGCACCGGCCCGCACGACGGACGCCCGGGCGTGGTCATGGTCGTCGGGGTCAACGGCACCGGCAAGACCACCACCACCGGCAAGCTGGCCCGCGTCCTGGTCGGCGACGGCCGCAGCGTCGTGCTCGGCGCCGCCGACACCTTCCGCGCCGCCGCCACCGAGCAGCTGGAGACCTGGGGCAGCCGCGTGGGTGCCCCGGTCGTGCGCAAGGAGGAGGGCGCCGACCCCGCCAGCGTGGCCTTCGACGCCGTGGCGCGGGGCGTCGAGGAGGGCGCCGACACCGTCATCATCGACACCGCCGGACGCCTGCACACCAAGACCGGGCTCATGGACGAGCTGGGCAAGGTCAAGCGGGTCGTGGAGAAGAAGTCCCAGGTGGACGAGGTCCTGCTCGTCCTGGACGCGACCACCGGGCAGAACGGCCTGCGCCAGGCCCGGGTGTTCGGCGAGGTCGTCAACGTCACCGGCATCGCCCTGACCAAGCTCGACGGCACCGCCAAGGGCGGCATCATCGTGCAGGTCCAGCGCGAACTGGGCGTGCCGGTCAAGCTCGTCGGGCTCGGCGAGGGCCCCGACGACCTGGCGCCCTTCGATCCCGAGGTCTTCGTGGACGCGATCCTGTCCACGGAGTGACGGGGGACCCGACGACGCACGGCCGGACATCCGCACGGGTGTCCGGCCTTCTCGTGTCCGGCCCCCCGCGGCCGGGGCCGGGTCCGCCGACGCGCGTCACCGCCCCCATCACCGACCGCCCCGCCCGTGTCCGGGGGCCGGAACGCGGATGTGACGCACGACACGCGGCGGAAACCCCGGCGCAACACGGGGGCGCCGGTACCTGACCGCGCCCGCGCCGATCCCGTGAGATGTGACCGTGCGTGTCCGTGACGTCGCCCAACGGTGGTGTGACGGGGGTCGCTCTGTGCCGGTGCACGTGCGTTCGCGCGGACTGGGGCTTCGGTTCATGGCGCCTTAACACTGCCGTCTGTCCTTTTACCGGCGCGCAACACACCGGGTCCTGGAGAGAAACACCCCGGTCCGACAGTTGCCTGCGTGGTGTTCTGCATCGGGCCCGATGATGCGCTCGCTGACCGCCGCCCTCACAGACACAATCCCCCGTCCGTCCTATGGAGGCGACGCAATGATTGACTCCGGCAACACGGCGTGGCTGCTGATCAGCGCAGCCCTCGTGATGCTCATGACCCCGGGCCTGGCCTTCTTCTACGGAGGCATGTCACGGGCCAAGAGCGTCCTCAACATGATGCTGATGAGCTTCGCGAGCATCGCGGTCGTGAGCGTGCTCTGGGTCGTCATCGGCCACTCGCTCACCTACTCCGACGGGCCCGGGGCGCTCGACACCTTCATCGGCGGCCTGGACTACGTCGGCCTGTCCAACCTGATCGGTGAGATCGAGCCCGCGGCCGAGGACGGCACCGGCGGCTACCCGCTGCTGGTCGACGCCGGGTTCCAGATGATGTTCGCGGTCATCACCGTGGCCCTCATCAGCGGCGCCATCGCCGACCGCGCCAAGTTCGGCGCCTGGCTGCTGTTCGTCCCGGTCTGGGCGCTCCTGGTCTACTTCCCCGTCGCCCACTGGGTCTGGGGCGAGGGCTGGATCGAGCAGCTGGAGATCGGCGGCTACACGGTCATCGACTTCGCGGGCGGCACCGCGGTGCACATCAACGCCGGCGCCGCCGCGCTGGCCCTGACCTTCGTCCTGGGCCGCCGCAAGGGCTTCGGCTCGGAGTCGATGCGCCCCCACAACCTGCCGTTCGTCCTGCTGGGCACCGCGCTCCTGTGGTTCGGCTGGTTCGGCTTCAACGCGGGCTCGGCCTACGCCGCCGACGGCACCGCCGCCCTGGCCCTGGTCAACACCCAGGTCGCCACCGCCGCCGCCACCGGCGCCTGGATGCTCGTCGAGCGCTTCCGCTACGGCAAGGTCAGCGCGCTGGGCTTCGCCTCCGGCGCCGTCGCGGGCCTGGTCGCCATCACCCCGGCCGCCGCCAACGTCACTCCGCTCGGCGCCATCGCCGTCGGCCTGCTCTCCGGTGCGGTCTGCGCCTACGCCATCAGCTGGAAGTTCAAGTTCAAGTACGACGACGCGCTCGACGTGGTGGGCATCCACATGGTCGGCGGCATCGTCGGCTCCCTGATCCTCGGCCTGGTCGCCGCGGGTGTGGCGGGCGGCTCCGACGGCCTGCTCTACGGCGGCGGCATCGGCCTGCTGGCCGTCCAGACCATCGCCGTCATCGGCGTCATGCTCTACTCCTTCGCCGTCACCTGGGTCATCGCCAAGGTCATCCACCTCGTCATCGGGTTCCGCATCCCCGAGGAGGTGGAGACCAACGGACTGGACCACGAGCTGCACGCCGAGTCCGCCTACGCCTTCGACGAACTCGACGAACTCGACGAACTCGACGAGCTCGAGGACGCGACGGAAGCGGTCTCCCTGCCGACGCCTCCGGGCGGGGAGACGGCCTCGCCGAAGGCCAAGGCCTAGACCTCAGCGTCGAGGCCGCGGGCCTTGCGCCACTGATCCGGCGAGGTGTCCAGGGGCTGGCGGAGAGAGATCTCCGTCAGCCCCGTTCGTGTGCTCAGCCACTTTTCATGGCATATATGGGCATTTCTGGCACCGTATTGGCTGTGGCCTGTGTATCCGTTCGGTACCCTCTGAGCGGTACGGCGGTAGAGCCCGGGCGCACGGCGCCCGACCGACGGCTCCGCCACGCGGGCGGCCCCGTTCCCGGCTCCCCCGAAAAGGGGCACGCGACACAACCGGGAGCCGCGCATTCGCATCCCACACCAGGAACGGGTCGGGGACCGGCGCGTCCACCCCGCCGTCCACCCGGAAACCATGCTGATTCGTACAGTGCCCCACATGTCGGGGTCAGGAGGCAAGATGGCGCCGGTTAGTCACATCACGGGTCGCAGAGGCGGGCGCGTGGCCCTCGCCGCCGCGGGCGCGGTCGTCGCCCTCGGCTTGTCCGGCTGCTCCATCGACCTCAGCCACCTGCGCCCCGGGGGCGGCGGCGAGGAGGAGCCCAGCCCCGAGGCCGCCGAGCCGGTCGCCGCGGCGCCGCTGATGGAGCAGGCCCTGGCCGACCTGGCCGCCTACCCGGCGCTCACCGCCACCGGTCAGGTGGCCGAGAGCGTCGGCTCCGCCGACGTGCGCGACGCCTCGCTGACCGTCGCCGACGGCGGCGCGGCCAGCGGCACCATCCGCGCCAACGGCATCGAGGCCGAGCTGATCAGCGCGGACGGCAGGATGTTCCTGCGGGCCGCGGAGGACTTCTGGCTCGACCAGGGCGTCTTCAGCCCCGACTTCGACGACTTCGACGGGAACTGGGTGCGGGCCTCCTCGGCCCAGGCCGGGTTCAACCCGAGCGTCTCCCTGGCCCCGCCGGAGCTCTCCGCCGTCCTGGGCGGCATCGAGCTGGACTCGGAGGAGGCCGTCGAGGAGAACCTGGACGGCACGCTCACCTACCGGATCGACCTGGCGGGCGAGCGCAACCAGGTCTGGATCAACGCCGAGACCAGCCAGATCCAGCGCATCGCCATCGAGGAGCTCGTCCCCGAGGAGGCCGAGACCGGCCCCCAGGTCCGCCTGGACCTGGCCCAGGCCGAGACCGCCGCCGTCGAGGAGCTCTACGACGGCGTCACCGCCGCCACCGAGGAGGAGCTGACCTCCTCCCGGGACGCCCGCATCGAGGTCGGCTGGGAGGGGAGCCCCTCCATGACGTGCGAGGACGGCCCCAACTGCACCTGGACCGGGACCGTGCGCGACGCGGGCGGCGACGGCAGCGGCGAGGTGGCCGTGAGCATGGCCGTCACCTTCAGCAACGCCGACATCGGCGAGCAGACCTGCGAGGACAGCGGGACCCTGGAGGCGGGCGGCACGCTGGAGCTCTCGTGCAGCGCCGACTACAACATCGTCAGCTCCGTCCAGCAGACCTACCCGATCGACGGCGAGGCCCAGCTGTCCACGCGCGGCCTGACCGGCGGCCAGCAGGAGGAGATGCTGGCGGCCCTCGCCGAGCAGCGCGAGGCCACCCTGTCGGGCGGGGCCTCCCCCTCCGAGGAGGCGTCGGAGACGGCCGAGGAAGAGGGCAACTAGAGGTACCCGCGGGGCTCGGCCCCGAGCGCACGGCGGCCGAGGGCGGGGACGGTGTTCCCGCCCTCGGCCGTGTCCGGACCCGCCTGCCGAGGGATACTGCAAGGTGATCCCGGCCGGTAGGCTGGGAGACCAACTCCGAGACGAAGGACTGGCCACACTCGTGTTCGAGACGCTTTCCGACCGGCTGACATCGGTCTTCTCCTCGCTGCGCGGTAAAGGGCGCCTGTCCGAGGAGGACATCAACGCGACCGCGCGGGAGATCCGTCTCGCGCTGCTGGAGGCGGACGTCGCGCTGCCGGTGGTCCGCGAGTTCATCGCGCGGATCAAGGAGCGCGCCCGGGGCGAGGAGGTCTCCAAGGCCCTCAACCCGGCCCAGCAGGTCATCAAGATCGTCAACGAGGAACTGGTCGGGATCCTCGGCGGCGAGACCCGGCAGATCCGCTTCGCCAAGAACCCGCCGACCGTGATCATGCTCGCGGGCCTCCAGGGCGCCGGTAAGACCACCCTGGCGGGCAAGCTCGCCCGGTGGCTGGCCGCCGACCGCAACACGCCGCTGCTGGTCGCCGCCGACCTCCAGCGCCCCAACGCCGTCACGCAGCTCCAGGTGGTCGGTGAGCGCGCCGGGACCCCCGTGTTCGCGCCCGAGCCCGGCAACGGCGTCGGCGACCCCGTCCAGGTCGCCCGCGAGTCCGTCGAGCACGCCCGCCGCAACAACCACAACGTGGTGATCATCGACACCGCGGGCCGTCTCGGCGTGGACAGCGAGATGATGCGGCAGGCCGCGGACATCCGCGACGCGGTCAGCCCGGACGAGATCCTCTTCGTCGTCGACGCGATGATCGGCCAGGACGCGGTCAACACCGCGCAGGCCTTCCTCGACGGGGTCGGCTACGACGCGGTCGCGCTCACCAAGCTCGACGGCGACGCGCGCGGCGGCGCGGCCTTGTCCATCCGCCACATCACCGGCCGTCCCATCATGTTCGCGTCCACCGGCGAGAAGCTGGAGGACTTCGACCTCTTCCACCCGGACCGGATGGCCTCGCGCATCCTGGACATGGGTGACGTCCTCACCCTCATCGAACAGGCCCAGCGCACGTTCGACGAGGCCGAGGTCGAGAAGATGGCCTCGACCATGGCGTCGGACGAGGACTTCACGCTCGACGACTTCCTCCAGCAGATGCAGATGGTCCGCAAGCTCGGCCCGATCGGCAACCTGCTCGGCATGATGCCCGGCATGGGCCAGATGCGCGAGCAGATCGACAGCATCGACGACAAGGACCTGGACCGCATCCAGGCCGTCATCCAGTCGATGACCCCGGGCGAGCGCGCCAACCCCAAGATGATCAACGGCTCGCGCCGCCTGCGCATCGCCAACGGTTCGGGCACCCAGGTCAGCGATGTCAACGGCCTGGTCACCCGCTTCTTCGAGGCGCAGAAGATGATGCGCAAGATGAAGAGCGGCGGCATGCCGGGTATGCCCGGGATGCCGGGCATGGGCGGCGGAGCCAACCGCAAGAAGGCCAAGGCCCAGGCCAAGAAGGCCAAGAAGGGCAAGCAGCGCAGCGGCAACCCGATGAAGGCCCGCCAGCAGGAGGCCGACCGCGCGGCCGAGCGCCAGCGCCGCCAGGAGGAGGGCGGCCAGCAGCCGCCGCAGCTGCCCCCGGGCCTGGGGGGCGGCGGCCAGCCCACGCTCCCGCCCGGCTTCGGCGGCCCCAACATGCCCGACCTGTCCAACTTCAAGCTGCCCAAGCAGTAGGCGCGGCCGGTACCGGCCCTCGCGCCCGTCGGCCGACGGGCGGAGCGCTACCATGCGTGTGGCGCGACCGACCGCACCGCGGACGCGGACGGGCCCACGGCCCGGACCGCGTGCCCGCCTCCTCGGAGGCGGGCGGTCGGCGCCGCCCGGGAGACCGGGCGGGGCGGCCCGTCCACGTTCCGGGGACGGGCCGTCTCCGGGTCCGCCGCCCATCCGTGCACGGGTGTTCCGGTGTCGTGTCCGGGGAACACGTCCGCGTCTGGCACAATGAGTAGTCGACTAACGGTGCCGGGCCAGCCCTCTAACTAGCCCGCCACCCACGTCTGTCCCGTCGGGTGCCGCAACCCCACGTGGTTTCGCCGCCGGGCGCCTTACACCGTTAATCGGGAGAAGACCACTCCAGTGGCTGTCAAACTGAAGCTCAAGCGTATGGGCAAGATCCGTACGCCCCAGTACCGCATCATCGTCGCCGACGCCCGCACCAAGCGGGACGGCAAGGCGATCGAGGAGATCGGCAAGTACCACCCCAAGGAGCACCCGAGCCTCATCGAGGTCGACTCCGAGCGGGCCCAGTACTGGCTGTCCGTGGGCGCCCAGCCCTCCGACGCGGTCAAGGTCCTCCTGCGCAAGAGCGGTGACTGGCAGAAGTTCAAGGGCCTGCCCGCTCCGGCTCCGCTCCAGGTCGCCGAGGCCAAGGACCCCGAGGCCAAGGAAGCCGCCTTCCAGGCCGCTCTGAAGGAGCTCGTGCTCCCCGGCGCCGAGGGCAAGGGCAAGGGCCGCAAGTCCGAGAAGAAGGCGGACAAGGCGGACAAGCCCGCCGAGACCGCTGAGACCACCGAGACTGAGAAGTCCGAGGGCGAGGCCTGACGTGCTGGAAGAGGCGCTTGAGCACCTCGTGAAGGGGATCGTTGCGAACTCCGACGACGTCCAGGTGAGAGCCAAGCGGCTCCGCAAGGGCAAAGTCCTGGAGGTCCGGGTCCATCCCGACGACCTCGGCAAGGTGATCGGCCGCAACGGCCGCACCGCCAAGTCCCTGCGGACCGTCATCGGCGCCCTGGCCGGGGGCCGCTACGTCCGCGTGGACCTGCTGGACCTGCACGAAGTGCGCTGACGCGCCTCTCGGGGCGCCGACCGCCAGCGGTCGGCGCCCCGCAGCCGTGCCCGGGACCCCGGGGCCCGTGCCCATCGCACGCGCCCGGTCCCGGGCACAGTTTTCTCACCCCCCGAGGGGCGGAAGGAAGAATCCCCATGCGACTCGTTGTCGGCCGGATCGGCCGCGCGCACGGCGTCCGCGGCGACGTCGCGGTGGACGTGCGCACGGACGACCCCGCGGCCCGGTTCGCCGACGGCTCCGTGCTGGCCACCGACCCGGCCGAGGCCGGTCCGCTCACCGTCGTCTCCACGCGCCGCCACAGCGGCCGCCTGCTCGTGCGCTTCGAGGGCGTGGCCGACCGCGACGCCGCGGAGGGGCTGCGCGGCACCGCCCTGCTCGTGGACTCCGAGGACATCCCGCCGCTGGAGGACCCGGACGAGTTCCACGACCACGAACTCATCGGCCTGGCCGCGGTGACCACCGGCGCGGAGCCGGTCGGCACGGTCGCGGACGTGCTCCACAACGCGCAGGACCTCCTGGTGGTGACCACCCCGGGCGGTGCGGAGGTGTACGTGCCCTTCGTGGCGGCCCTGGTCCCCGAGGTGGACGTGGCCGGCGGCCGGATCGTCATCGACCCGCCGCCCGGCCTGCTCGACCTCGCCGACTGAAGGGGCGCGCCGTGCGCATCGACATCATCAGCATCTTCCCCGAGTACTTCGGCCCCCTGGACCTGTCCCTGATCGGCAGGGCCCGCGTGTCCGGGCTGCTCGACGTGCGCGTGCACGACCTGCGCTCCTGGACCCACGACCGCCACAACACCGTGGACGACACCCCCTACGGCGGCGGCCCCGGCATGGTGATGAAGCCCGAGCCGTGGGGCGAGGCGCTGGACGAGGTCGTGGGGGAGGGCCCCGCGCGGCTGATCCTGCCCACTCCCAGCGGGCGCCCCTTCCGGCAGGCCGACGCCGAGCGCCTGGCCAAGGAGGAGCGGCTGGTCTTCGGCTGCGGCCGCTACGAGGGCATCGACTCGCGGGTCGCGGCGGACGCCGCGGAGCGGATGCCCGTCGAGGAGGTCAGCATCGGCGACTACGTGCTCAACGGCGGCGAGTCCGCGACGCTGGTGATGGTCGAGGCGATCACCCGGCTGCTGCCGGGCGTCCTGGGCAACACCGAGTCCGCGGTGCAGGACTCCTTCGCCTCCGGCGGCATGGAGAACCTCGTGGAGGGGGCGGTCTACACCAAACCCGCCTCCTGGCGCGGCCGGGAGGTGCCGCCGGTGCTGCTGTCGGGCAACCACGGCGCCGTGGACCGCTGGCGCCGGGACCAGGCGCTGCGCAAGACGGCGCGCAACCGCCCCGACCTGGTGGAGGCCCTGCCGGAGGAGGCGCTGGACCGGCGCGACCGGGAGGTCCTGGCGGAGGAGGCCGTTCGAGACGCCACCTGAGATGTGGCAGACTGGGTGGGTTCCCCCTCGGTGACCGGCGGCATCCGCATGCCGGCGGTACGACGTCGGCCTCTGTGACGGTCACCCGGGCGGTTCGACAGTACAGACCCATTCGGGCCCTCGCCCGCGTACCCCCTCCCCTGCCGGGGAGCAGGACGCGGAGCGCTATCGATGAGGATTCGCGAGATGCACACCGCCATTCAGGAGCTGGAGAAGGCCCAGCTTCGTTCCGACGTCCCGGAGTTCCGTCCGGGTGACACCCTCAACGTCCACGTCCGTGTGACCGAGGGCAACCGTACCCGTGTCCAGGTCTTCAAGGGCGTCGTCATCCGCCGCCAGGGCTCGGGCAACCGCGAGACCTTCACCATCCGCAAGGTGAGCTACGGCGTGGGCGTGGAGCGTACCTTCCCGATCCACACCCCGGCCATCGAGAAGTACGAGGTCGCCGCCCGCGGCCGCGTGCGTCGCGCCAAGCTGTACTACCTGCGCGACCTGCGCGGCAAGGCCGCCCGCATCCGCGAGCGCCGCTAGTCCGCGACCGGGTGGCCCGGGGCTTCCTCCCGGCGTTTTTCCGTGTCGAATCTCTCCGCTCCCGCCAGGGAGGCAGGATAGGCTTCGGCTCGATGAGCAAAGACGAGAAGGACCTCGGCTCGGACGGGGTCCAGGACGAGGAATCCGCCCAGCCCGGTCCGGAGGAGCACGACTCCGCCACTGGCTCCCGAGCTCACGAGAGCTCGGGAGCCAGTGCTGTCTCCGGTACCGACGGCGAGGAGTCGGAGGAGGGGGCGGACGACGAGATGAGCAAGTCCCAGAGCACCGAGAAGAAGGGGTCGTTCTGGAAGGAACTCCCCGTCCTGATCGTGATCGCCGTGGTCCTGGCGTTCGTGATCAGGACCTGGCTGGTGCAGGCCTTCTACATTCCCTCCACCTCGATGGAGAACACCCTCCTCGTCGGGGACCGGGTACTCGTCAACAAGGTCGTCTACGAACTCCGCGACATCGAGCGCGGAGAGGTGGTCGTCTTCGACGGCAACGGGTCCTGGGACGATCCGAACACCGTGTCGGTCCCCGAGCCCACCAACCCGGTCTCGGCCGCGTTCACGTGGGTGCAGCAGCAGCTGGGCGCGGCGCCCACGGGCAAGGAGTACATCAAGCGGGTCATCGGCCTGCCCGGTGACACCGTGGAGTGCTGCGACGAGCAGAACCGCGTCCTGGTCAACGGGGTCCCCCTCGAAGAGGATGCCTACCTGTACCCGGGCAGCGTGGCCACGCACACCGAGTTCGGCCCGATCGAGGTGCCCGAGGGACACCTGTGGCTGATGGGGGACCACCGGGCGATCTCCTCCGACTCGCGGCTCAACCAGAACAACCCCGGCGGCGGCGCGGTCCCGATCGACCACGTCGTGGGACGGGCCTTCGTGATCATCTGGCCGGCCGGGCAGATCGGTCCGCTCAGCATCCCCGAGTCCTTCGAGGAGCTCAACGCCGCGGACGAGTGACGCACCGCGCGGGCGGTCCGGCGAGAAAATCCGCACGGCGGAGTACACGGGGCCCTTCCGTGACGCATGATGGAGGCTGGACGGTATCGGCGTCCCCCGACGCGCGGGGCCGCCGTCGACCGGGAACATCCCGGCCGCCGGCGGTGTCCCGGTGGGAGGGGACCGGCACACCACGACCGGAGAGTGCGACGAAAGCGAGCGCGTGGATGAGTTCTGAGGACCTGGAGAAGTACGAGGCCGAGATGGAGCTCCAGCTCTATCGCGAGTACCGCGACGTCGTCGGTCTGTTCAGCTACGTGGTGGAGACCGAACGGCGGTTCTACCTCACCAACCACGTCGACCTCCAGCCGCGTTCGACCGAGAACGGGGAGATGTACTTCGAGGTCGTGATGGAGGACGCCTGGGTCTGGGACATGTACCGCCCGGCCAGGTTCGTCCGCAACGTCCGCGTGGTGACGTTCAAGGACGTCAACGTCGAGGAGATCACCAAGGCCGACCTGGAGATGCCGCCCGCCGAGGGGAGCGGACAGAGCTGATCCGGCCGCCGGGCGGCCGGGGAGACCCCCGGGTTCCGGCCCCCGGGCCCGGCCTCCCTCCCCCGGACGGCGTCGGGGTTTTCCACAGGAGAGAACCGGCCCTGGCGCCGTGAACGGCGATCACCGACCGTGGTTACGGGAGGTGGTCGACCTTGGACCGGTGGGCCGAGTACCGAAGGACGCTGGGCGGCCGCGGCGAGGACCTCGCCGCGGCCTTCCTCCGACGCGCCGGGATGCGGGTGGTCGCCCGCAACTGGCGCATCCCCGACGGGGAGATCGACATCGTGGCCCGGGACGGCCCCGTCCTGGTCGTCGCGGAGGTCAAGACCCGTACCTCCGTCCGGCACGGGCACCCGGTGGAGGCCATCACCCCCGACAAGAGGCGCCGCCTGCGCCGCCTCGGACGCGCCTGGGCGGCCCGGCACCGGGTGCCCGCCCACCCCCTGCGCGTGGACGGCGTCTGCGTCCTGATCAGCGGCGGGCGCGTGTTCGTCTCCCATGAGCGGGGGATGGCATGATGACGCTCGCCCGCACCCGCTGCATCGCCCTGCTGGGCGTCCAGGGGCACATCGTCGAGGTGGAGGTGCACCTGGGCGGCGGCGACTTCGGGGTGACCCTGGTGGGGCTGCCCGACGCCGCGCTCCGCGAGGCCAGGGACCGCATCCGCGCCGCCGTCGTCAACAGCGGTGAGGAGTGGCCCAGCGGCCAGATCGTCATCAGCCTGTCCCCGGCCAGCCTGCCCAAGTCAGGGAGCCTGTTCGACCTGGCCATCGCCGCCGCCGTCCTCGCCGCGGCGGGCTCGGTGCCGGTGGAGCGGCTGGAGGACAGCGTCCTCATCGCCGAACTCGGCCTGGACGGCCGGGCACGGCCGGTGCTGGGGGTCCTCCCGGCGGTCGTGTCGGCCGCCGAGCAGGGCTACCGCAGGTTCGTCGTCGCGCGGGGGAACGCCGCCGAGGCCCGGCTGGTGCCCGGCGCCGAGGTGACGGCGGTGGACAGCCTGATGGACCTGTGCCAGTGGCTACGCGGGGAGTGCTTTCCCGAGGCGCACGAGGAGGAGGCCGTACCCCGCCCCCGGGAGCCGCGCGGCCAGGGGCCCGACCTGTCCGACGTCCTGGGGCAGCCGGTGGCCCGCCGCGCGGTGGAGATCGCCGCGGCCGGCGGCCACAACCTCATGATGCTGGGGCCTCCCGGCACCGGCAAGAGCCTGCTCGCCGAACGCCTGCCCACCGTGCTGCCCCCGCTCAGCCCCGCCGAGGCGCTGGAGGCCACCGCGATCCACTCGGTGGCGGGCATGCTGCCGCCCGGCGCGCCCCTGGTCACCGCGCCCCCCTTCGCGGCGCCGCACCACACCTCCACCCGGGCCTCGATCATCGGCGGCGGCAGCGGCTACCCCACGCCCGGCTGGGTGTCCAAGGCCCACCGCGGCGTGCTCTTCGTCGACGAGGCCCCGCAGTTCGGGCGAGGGGTGCTGGACTCCCTGCGCGAACCCCTGGAGCGCGGCGAGGTGGTCCTGGCCCGCGCCTCCTCGACGGTGACCTTCCCGGCCCGCTTCCAGCTGGTGATGGCCGCCAACCCCTGCCCCTGCGCCAAACCCGGCGCCCTGTGCACCTGCCCCGCCGGTGAGCGGCGCCGCTACTTCTCCCGCCTGTCCGGGCCCCTGCTGGACCGGATCGACCTCAAGGTGGAGCTGCAACCGGTGTCGAGGGCCGAGCTGCTCGCCGACCGCGCCTTCGCCGAGTCCTCCGAGGTGGTGGCCGCCCGGGTGGAGAAGGCCCGCGCCCGCGCCGCCGAGCGGCTGGCGCACACGCCCTGGACCACCAACGCGGCCATCCCCGGGGCGCAGCTGCGCCGGGAGTTCCCGGTGGAGTCCGCCGCGCTGCGGGTGCTGGGCAGAGCGATGGACCTCGGACAGATCAGCGCCCGGGGGGTGGACCGCGCCCTGCGGGTCGCCTGGACCCTGGCCGACCTCGCCGACCGGGACCGCCCCGGCGAGGAGGAGGCGGCCTACGCCTTCGCGCTCTGGGCGGGGCGCGCGTGGTGAGCACGGACACGACGGAGGGGAGCGGGGGGACGGTGCGGGACGCGGAGGACGAGGCGGACGCGCGGGCGCGGGCCTGCCTGACGGCGGTGGCCCCGCCGGGGGACCTGTGGCTGGGGGCGGTGCTCGCCGAGCACGGTGCGGAACGGGTGTGGGCGCTGCTGGTGGCGGGGGCGCCCCCGCCACCGGCGCCCGCCAGCGCCGGGGAGGAGGGGCCGGGGCCGCAGGCACGGGCCCTGCTGGAGCGCAGGTGGGTGCGGTGGGGCGCCGCGGCGCGGGCGGTGGACCCCGACGGGCTGCTCGGCGACTCGGCGGCGGCCGGCATCCGCTTCGTGGCCCCGCGGGACCCCGAGTGGCCGGGCCGCCTCGACGAACTGGACCTGCCCGGAGGGCGGCGCTCGCACGGACTGTGGGTGCGCGGCGCGGGGGACCTGCGCCACCTGTGCCTGCGCTCGGTGGCCGTGGTGGGCGCGCGCTCGGCCACGCCCTACGGGGAGCATGTGGCGGCGGAGATGGCCTACGAGCTGGCCGAGCGCGCGGTCGTGGTGGTCTCCGGCGGCGCCTACGGGATCGACGGGGCCGCGCACCGGGCGGCCCAGGCCCACGGCGGCACGGTCGTGGTGCTGGCCTGCGGGCTGGACGTGGACTACCCGCGTGGGCACGCGGGCCTGTTCGCCGACGTCGCCCGCACCGGGGTGCTGGTGAGCGAGCGGCCGGTGGGCGCCACCCCGCGCGCACCGGACTTCCTCGTACGCAACCGGCTGATCGCCGCGCTCACCCCGGGCACGGTGGTGGTGGAGGCCGGGCGGCGCAGCGGTGCCCTCAACACCGCCTCGCACGCGGCCGAGCTCAACCGGGCGCTGATGGCGGTCCCCGGCCCGGTCACCTCGGCGATGTCGGTGGGCTGCCACCTGCTGCTCCGCGACTGGAACGCGAGCTGTGTCACCTGCGCGGACGACGTCGTCGCCCAGGTGAGCGCGCTGGGGGAGCTGCCGCCGGAGTCCGGGCCGCTGCGGGTGTCGGCCGAGCTCGACCAGGACAGCGCCCGGGTCCTGGCGGCGGTGCCCCGGTCCGGCGCCGGGCCCGCGGTGATCGCCGTGGCCAGCGGGACCCGCCTGGAGAGGACCCTGCGCTCCCTGGGGATGCTGGCAGCGGCCGGGCTGGTGGAGCGCTGTCCGGCGGGCTGGCGGCTGCCGCAGTGAGCGGGCGGAGGCCGCGACCGGCAAGCCGGTTCCCGGCGTGCGCCGCCGGGTCGGAGCGGTCAGGGGCCGTGCGGCACCGCGGACGGTCGCGGCCTACCCGGTCCGGTGGGACCGGGCCCCGCTTCGCACCCTCGTGGACGGTCACGGCCCGCCGGGCCCGGCGGAGACGGACCCCACGCGCCGCGTACGCTCCGTGGCCCGCCCCGCCACGTCCGGTCTTCGGCCCGCGCGGAGGCGAAGTGGTGATGGAACTCCATCTGGGCTGCCCGCGGTCCGGTCCCGGCCCGCGCGGGGGCGAAGCCGGTACGCGGTCCCGGGGGCGGCACGCGGACCGGAGTGCGGCGACGGTAGCGCACCCCGCGTGACGGGTACGGTGACGCCATGACCAAACCCTACAGTGACGCCCTGGTGGCGGACGGGCCGCTGTTGTTCGTCTCCGGACAGACCCCCGAGGGGCCCGGGGGAGAGGTCGCCGGGGACATCGGGGGGCAGACGCGCCAGATCTTCCGCAACCTGGAGGCCGTCCTGTCCCGCCACGGCGCGGACCTGGGCCACCTGGTCAAGCTCACCTACTACCTGCGCCACATCTCCGACCTGGAGGAGTTCCGCTCCGCCCTGCTGGAGTGCCTGCCCGACGGGCGCCTGCCCGCCGCCTCCCTGGTGGAGGTGAGCGGACTGGTCGACCCCACCCACCTCGTGGAGGTCGAGGGGGTCGCCTGCCTGCCCTCCGGGAGGTAGGCGTGCTGGAGCGCTTCGCCGCGCACCTGTCGGGCGAGCTGGGGCGCTCGCCCCACACCGTGCGCGGCTACCTGGCCGACCTGCGCTCCCTCCTGGCACACCTGGAGGAGCGGGGGCGGGGCGTGCGGGACCTGGACGTGGACCTGGTGCGCGGGTGGCTGTCCCGCGCCCGCGACGCGGGCGCGAGCCGCGCCACCGTGGCCCGCCGCGTGGCCGCCGTCCGCGCGTTCACCCGGTTCCTGCACCGCGAGGGCGTGCTGGCGGCCGACCCCGGCCCGCGCCTGGCCGGCCCGGCGCAGCAGCGCTCCCTGCCCACGGTGCTCGACGAGCGCCAGGCCGCCGCGGCGCTCGCGGGGGAGACCGACGGGACCCCGACCGGTCTGCGCCGCCGCGCGGTGGTGGAGACGCTCTACGCCACCGGAGTGCGCGTCGCCGAGCTGTGCGCTCTGGACCTCGCCGACGTGGACCGCGAACGCGACACCGTGCGCGTCCTGGGCAAGGGGGCCAAGGAGCGCACGGTCCCCGTGGGCGGTCCGGCCCTGGACGCCCTCGACGCCTGGCTGAGCGGCGGCCGCCCGGAGATGGCGGGCGCCACCAGCGGCTCCGCGCTGTTCCTGGGGGCACGGGGCGGCCGCCTGGGCGTCCGCCAGGCCCGTGAGGACGTGCACGCCCACCTGCGCGCCGTCGGTGCGGACAGCGCGCCGCACGGTCTGCGGCACAGTGCGGCCACCCACCTGCTCAACGGTGGCGCCGACCTGCGCAGCGTGCAGGAGTTCCTGGGCCACGCCAGCCCGCGCAGCACGCAGATCTACACCCACGTGTCCGTGGAGCGCCTGCGCGACACCTACCGCCGGGCCCACCCCCGCGCCTGACCGCTCCCCGCGCTGCCGCGGGCCCCTCGCGGTGCGCCTGGTCGGCGTACCGCGCGCCCGCGCCCCGCCCGCGGCGGTGATCAGGAGGGCGCGGACGCGGCCCCGCCCGGGGCGGTTCCCCGGGGCGATTCCGGGGTCCGGGAGCCGTCCGCTCCGCCGTCGGCGGGCGTCGGCGGGGCCGGGGCCGTCCGCGCCCGTGCGGCGACGCGGGCGGCGGGACCGGCAGCAGGCGGAACTCGCCCAGGCCGAGCAGGGAGAGCGGATCGAGGTGGTCGTCGCCGCGGAGCAGGCCCCAGTGCAGGCAGGGCCGGTCCGGGCGGTGCGGCGGCGCGGCGGCGAGCGTGCCCAGGACGTCCCCGGCGGCGACCGGGTCGCCGCGGACCAGGTCGGACTCCACCGGCAGGTAGGTGGTGCGCAGGTCGCCGTGGGCCACGCTCACCAGAGGTGTGCCCGCCACCTGGCCCGCGAAGTGCACCCGCCCGGCACCGGCCGCGCGGACCTCCTGGCCGGGCTCGGCGGCCAGGTCCACGCCCAGGTGCCCGGGCAGCCAGCGCTGTTCGGGCGGGTCGAAGGGGCGCAGCACCCGGACCGGTGGGTCCACCGGCCAGCGCCAGTCGGCCTCTGCGGGGTGGTGCGGGGACAGGAGGGAGAACACCAGGGACAGGCTCAGGAGCAGCGAGGGGGCCATACCTCCAGGGTCCGGACGCGGGGGCCGCGACGCCAGGGGGAGTCCGTGCCTGTGGACGACGCCGCCGCGGAAGAGGGGCGTGACGCGGCGCAGGTCCCGACGTATTCCCGATGGAGATAGAATCATCTGTGGCCCGTCGGGCCGATCACAATACGCACGTCCACGAGCCTCCTCAGCGAGGGGCCGCACCCGCGGTCCGCGCCGCCTCCGGGCGGTGCGGCGGTACGGCCGGGGCGTCAGGAACAACCGAGGGCGGGGTCCCTCCCCGCCACCATCAAGGAGGACCAGGTCATGGCCACAGTCGTGACGATCCGCCAGCTCCTGGAGAGCGGCGTCCACTTCGGGCACCAGACCCGTCGCTGGAACCCCAAGATGAAGCGCTTCATCTTCACCGAGCGCAACGGCATCTACATCATCGACCTCCAGAAGTCGCTGGCCTACATCGACCGCGCCTACGAGTTCGTCAAGCAGACGGTCGCCCACGGCGGCACCGTCCTGTTCGTCGGCACCAAGAAGCAGGCGCAGGAGGCCATCGACGAGCAGGCCCGACGCGTCGGCATGCCCTACGTCAACCAGCGCTGGCTGGGCGGCATGCTCACCAACTTCTCCACCGTGCACAAGCGGCTCCAGCGCCTCAAGGAGCTGGAGGAGATCGACTTCGACGACGTCGCCGGCTCCTCGCTCACCAAGAAGGAGCTCCTCAACCTTCGCCGTGAGAAGGAGAAGCTGGAGCGCACCCTCGGCGGTATCCGCGACATGTCCCGCGTGCCCAGCGCGGTCTGGATCGTGGACACCAAGAAGGAGCACATCGCGATCAGCGAGGCTCGCAAGCTGAACATCCCGGTCGTGGCCATCCTGGACACCAACTGCGACCCGGACGAGGTCGACTACCCGATCCCGGGTAACGACGACGCCATCCGCAGCGTCAGCCTGCTCACCCGCGTGGTCGCCGACGCCGTCGCCGACGGTCTCATGGCCCGCTCCGGCGCCTCCGAGGCCTCCGGCGAGCGCAAGTCCGCCGAGGAGCCCCTGGCCGAGTGGGAGCGCGAGCTCCTGGAGGGCAAGGCCGACTCGGCCGAGGCTCCCGCCGAAACCGGCGAGGCCGCCGCCGAGCAGGCTCCCGTCGAGGCCGCCGAGGCCGCCGCCGAGCAGGCTCCGGTCGAGACCGCCGCCGTCGCCCCGGCCGACGAGGTCGCCGCCGAGGCCCCGGCCGAGGCCACCTCCGAGGACTCCCCGGTCGACGCGCCCGCGAAGGCCCCCGACGCCGAGTAGTCCCGTGCCCCCGAGCACCGTCGCCGCCCCGCCGCTCCCGGCGGGGCGGCCGCTCGGTGCCCGGGGCCGGATCCGCTTCACTTTCCGTACAGACTCTCCACTCCAAGGGAATCCGAGAACAGTCATGGCGAACTTCACCGCCGCGGACGTCAAGAAGCTGCGCGACATGACCGGCGCCGGCATGATGGCCTGCAAGAAGGCCCTGACCGAGGCCGACGGCGACTTCGACAAGGCCGTCGAGGCCCTGCGCGTCAAGGGTGCCAAGGACGTCGGCAAGCGCGCCGAGCGCACCGCCGCCCAGGGCATGGTCGTCCTCAAGCAGGAGTCCGAAGGCAAGGCCACCCTCGTCGAGCTCAACTGCGAGACCGACTTCGTCGCCAAGAACGACCAGTTCATCGCGCTGGCCAACCAGGTCGCCGACTTCGTCGCCGCCCAGGACAGCGACGACCTCGCCACCGTCGCCGCCGCCGAGATCGAGCCGGGCAAGTCCCTCCAGTCCTTCATCGAGGCCAAGAGCGCGGTCATCGGCGAGAAGCTGGAGTTCCGCCGCTTCGCCAAGTTCGAGGGCGCCTACGTCGCCAGCTACCTCCACAAGTCCGACCCGGACCTGCCCCCCACCATGGGCGTCCTGGTCGAGCTGGACAAGGCTGACGAGGAGGTCGGCAAGGACCTCGCCCAGCAGATCGCCGCGCTGGCCCCGCAGTACATCGGCCGGGACGACGTCCCCGCCGAGGTCGTGGAGAACGAGCGCCGCATCGCCGAGCAGACCACCCGCGAGGAGGGCAAGCCCGAGCAGGCCATCCCCAAGATCGTGGAGGGCCGCCTCAACGGTTACTTCAAGGACGTGACGCTGCTCGGCCAGCCGTTCGTCAAGGAGAACAAGAAGACGGTCCAGAAGGTCGTCGACGAGGCGGGCGTGACCGTCAAGCGCTTCGTCCGCTTCAAGGTCGGCCAGGCCTGAGGGTTTTGAGATGATGGAGGTGCCGGGGAGACTGCTCCCCGGCACCTTCGGTGGATATGGGCGGGTGGCGGGGCGCGTGAGCCCGGCCGGCCGCATCGAGGATCACTCGGGGGACCCTGTGCCGCTCGGGGACGACAAGGGAGGCCACAGGCTGTGAACGAAGCGACGAGCACCGAACCGGCGATGCACGGTTCCGGGTGGAAGCGCGTGATGCTCAAACTCTCCGGAGAGGCGTTCGCGGGCGGCGGCGGCCTGGGCATCGACCCCGAGGTCGTCCAGTACGTGGCCGAGTCCATCGCCGAGGCGGTCTCCGAGGGCATCCAGGTCGCGGTGGTCGTCGGCGGCGGCAACATGTTCCGCGGCGCCCAGCTCACCGAGGGCGGCATCGAGCGCGGCCGCGCCGACTACATGGGCATGCTCGGCACCGTCATCAACTGCCTCGCCCTCCAGGACTTCCTGGAGCGGCTCGGTGTGGACACCCGTGTGCAGACCGCGATCCACATGAGCCAGGTCGCCGAGGCCTACATCCCCCGCCGCGCCGTCCGCCACCTGGAGAAGGGCCGCGTGGTCATCTTCGGCGCCGGTCTGGGCGCACCCTTCTTCTCGACCGACACCACCGCCGCCCAGCGCGCGCTGGAGATCGGCGCGCAGGCGGTCCTCAAGGGCACCCAGGTCGACGGGGTCTACGACTCCGACCCCCAGCGCAACCCCGACGCGGTCAAGTTCGACAAGCTCAACTACAACGAGGTCCTCACCCGCGGCCTCAAGGTCATGGACGCCACCGCGGTCAGCCTGTGCATGGACAACGGGCTGCCCATCGTCGTGTTCGACCTGATGAGCCAGGGCAACATCCTGCGCGCGGTACGCGGTGAGAAGATCGGCACCATCGTCGGTCCGGCCCCGGTCTAGACAGCCTCCGCGACCACAGCAAGCCACGACACCAGGGAGCGCCCACATGATCGAAGAGACCCTCCTCGAGGCCGAGGAGAAGATGGAGAAGGCCGTGACCGTGGCGAAGGAGGACTTCGCCACGATCCGCACCGGACGCCCCACCCCGGCGACCTTCAACAAGATCACCGTCGACTACTACGGTGCCCGGACGCCGATCAACCAGCTGGCCTCCTTCTCGGTCCCCGAGCCGCGCATGGTGGTCATCTCGCCGTTCGACGTCAACTCGCGCACCGACATCATCAACGCCATCCGCAACAGCGACCTGGGCGTGAACCCCTCCGACGACGGCCAGGTCATCCGGGTGGTCTTCCCCGAGCTGTCCGAGGAGCGCCGCAAGGAGTACGTCAAGGTCGCGCGGACCAAGGCCGAGGACAGCAAGGTCTCGATCCGCAACGTCCGCCGCCGCGCCAAGGACACCTTCGAGAAGGCCGTCAAGTCCGGCGACGTCGGCGAGGACGAGGCGCACCGCGCCCAGGCCGAGCTGGACGAGCTGTCTTCGAAGTACGTCGCGTCCGTCGACGAGCTGTTGAAGCACAAGGAATCGGAACTGCTCGAGGTTTAGCCGGTGACCCTTCCTTCCTCCAGCGACTCGGGAGGCGATGACCGCTCGCCCGAGCACAGACCCGGCGGCGGGCCGCGGGGCGGTCCCGATCCGGACGGGCAGCGCTTCGTGCTGCACAAACCGGGGGGCGAGCCGGTCCGGACGGGCCGCAACCTCCCGGTGGCCATCGCCAGCGGGTGCGCCCTGGGCGCCCTCGTGTTCTTCTCCATCTTCCCCCTGCCCCAGCTGTTCACGATCATCACCTCCCTGGGGGTGCTGATCGGCCTGCGCGAGGTCAACCGGGCTTTCGCGGGCAAGGGCATGGGCCTGGCACTGGTACCGCTGGCCGTCGGCGGCGTGGCCATGCAGGTCGCCGCCTACTTCGGGGGAACCGACTGGCTGGTGGGCACGACCGCGCTGACCGCGATCGTCGCCCTGGTGTGGCGGCTGCGCGGAGGTACGGAAGGGTTCGTGGCCGACGTCGCGGCGAACCTGTTCACCCTGGTGTACCTGCCGTTCCTCTTCGGCACGTGGCTGCTGCTCATCTCCCATCCCGAGGACGGCCAGTACCGCCTGGTCACGTTCATCGTGGTGACGATCTCCAGCGACATCGGCGGGTACTTCGCCGGGATCCTGCTGGGTCGGCACAAGATGGCGCCGGTGATCAGTCCCAACAAGACCTGGGAGGGCTTCGGCGGATCGGTCGTGGGCTGCGCCGTCGCGGGCGCGCTGTGCGTGACGCTCATGCTGGACGGCCCCTGGTGGGTCGGCGTGGTCCTGGGCCTGGCGGTCGTGCTGGCCGCCACCGTCGGGGACCTCATCGAGTCGCTGTTCAAGCGCGACCTCGGGGTCAAGGACATGGGCAGGTTCATGCCCGGACACGGCGGCCTCATGGACCGCCTGGACTCGCTGCTGATCGCCGGTCCCGTGACGTGGATGGTGCTGAGCCTGCTGCTGTAGACGGCGGCGGACGGGGCGGGTCCTTGCGGGGACCCGCCCCGTCGGCGTCCCCGCGTCTGGCCCGCCGACCGGGCGGGTGGATACGCTCGTCGGGTGGAAGAACCGCTGATCGAACGAATGCGCGTGTACGGCGAGACGGTCTTCGCCGAGATGACGCGGCTGGCCGTGGAGACCGGGTCGGTCAACCTGGGGCAGGGGTTCCCCGACACCGACGGCCCCCGCTCCCTGCTGGAGGCCGCCTCCGGGCACATCCTGGAGGGGGTGAACCAGTACCCGCCGGGGCCGGGCCGTCCCGAGCTGCGGCGGGCGGTGAGCCGGTACCGGGCCCGCCACTACGGCATCGAGCTGGACCCGGACACCGAGGTCTACGTGACCGTCGGCGCCACCGCCGGGATCGCGGCCGCGATGCTCGCCCTGGTGGAGCGCGGTGACGAGGTGATCGTCTTCGAGCCGATGTACGACTCCTACGCCGCCATGATCACGCTGGCGGGCGGGGTGCGCAGACCGGTGACGCTGCGGCCTGACCCCGTGACCGGCCGGTTCACCTTCGACCCCGCGGAGCTGCGCGCGGCCGTGGGCCCCCGCACCCGGATGGTGCTGGTGAACACGCCGCACAACCCCACGGGGACCGTGTTCACCGCCGAGGAGCTGGAAGCGGTCGCGCGGGTGTGCCGCGAGCACGACCTGATCGCGTTCACCGACGAGGTGTACGAGTTCCTCACCTTCGACGGGCGGCCGCACGTGCCGCTGGCCACCCTGCCGGGCATGCGCGAGCGGACGCTGTCGGTGTCCTCGGTCGGCAAGATGTTCGCCGTGACCGGGTGGAAGACCGGCTGGGTGATGGGGCCCGAACCGCTGGTCAGCGCGGTGCGCACGGTGAACCAGTTCCTCACCTTCTCCGCGAACGGCGCGCTCCAGCTGGCCACGGCCGACGCCATCGACCAGGAGGAGGAGTGGGTCGCCGCCCAGCGCACCGCCCTCCAGGGCAAACGCGACCGCCTGGTGGAGGGGCTGACCGGGGCCGGTTTCGAGGTGGACGCGTGCGAGGGCACCTACTTCGTCATGGCCGACATCCGCCCGCTCGGGTACGCCGACGGGGTGGAGGTGGCCCGCGCGCTGCCCCGGGAGGCCGGGGTGGCGGCGGTGCCCGCCCAGGTGTTCTACGACCGCCAGGAGGAGGGCGCGCACCTGCTCCGGTTCGCGTTCTGCAAGAGGGACGAGGTGCTGGACGAGGCGGTCGCCCGCCTCTCCGGCTGGCACGCGCGCGGGCGGTAGGAACCCGCCGCCGTGCGCTCAACCGGAGCGCACGGCGGTGTCCGTCAGGCCCGCGGGCCCGGGCGGGAGCGCGCGTCCATCACCTCGACCAGGCGCCGCTCGGCGTCGGGACCCGCGGCGATCCGGGGCAGGCGCCACATCAGGGCGGCCCCGGCCGCCCACCACACGAGCACCATCAGCCACTCGTTGGGCCAGCTCAGCGCTGCGGGCATGCCGGGCAGGTAGAGCAGGAGCAGCCCCACGGACAGCACGAGGGCCACCACGCCGACGGGGACGCCCGCCGGAACGGTGAAGGGCCGCTCCATGGCGGGTTCGCGGCGGCGCAGCACGAGGAAGCTGACCACCACCGTGACGAAGCCGACCACGATGTTCAGGCCGCCCGCGTTGACCAGCCAGCCCAGCATCGGCTCGCCGAAGAACGGGGACACCAGGGAGAGCGCGCCGACGAACAGCACGGCGTTGGACGGGGTGCGAAAGCGCGGGTGCAGGCGGCCGAACCAGGCCGGGAGCATCCGCGAGGCGGCCATGGCGTAGATGAGGCGGCTGCCGCCGATGAGGAAGGCGTTCCAGCTGGTGAGCAGGCCCGCGACGCCGCCGAGGACGAGCAGGTTGCCCATGGCGGCGCTGTCCCACGCGGCGGCGACGGCGTCGGCGGAGGCCAGTTCCGAGTCCGCCAGCTCGGCCGGACCCAGGCCCGAGCCCGCCGTCAGCATGACCATCACGTACCAGGCGGTCGCGCAGAACACCGACAGCACCACCAGGGTGCCGACCATGCGGTACGGGAGTCTGATCTCGGAGGCCGACTGCGGGATGACGTCGAAGCCGACGAAGAGGAACGGGACCGCCACCAGGACCACGAACATGCCCGGGGCGCCGCCGGTGAACAGCGGCCGCATGTTGTCCACGGAACCGCCGACGAACGCGCCGGTGACCATGGCGGCCCCGGTGAGCAGCAGGAACAGCACCGCGATGGTCTGGAAGACGCTCGCGGGCTTGATGCCGACGTAGTTGACGGCGGTCATCAGCACGGCCGCGGCCACGCCGACGGCGACCAGGCTGGCGTGGACGTCGTACCCGGCCACGGTCCACAGGCGGCCGACCGCCATGTCGGGGAAGAGGTAGACGAGGGTCTGGGGGACGGCCACGGCCTCGAAGGCGACGACGGAGACGTAGCCCAGGACCATGGCCCAGGAGGCGGTGAAGGCTCCCTTGGGGCCGATGGCGCGCATGGCGTAGTGGTGCTCTCCGCCCGCGTGCGGCATCGCGGCGACGAGCTCGGCGTAGGCGAGGCCGACGAAGGCCATGATGACGCCGCCGATCACGAAGGCCAGCGCCGCGCCCGCGCTGCCCGCCGCGCTGACGAAGTCGCCCACCAGCACGATCCAGCCGAAGCCGATCATCGCGCCGAAGCCGAGGGCGAGGACGTCGCCCCTTCCCAGCACCCGGACGAAACTCTGGCTGTTGTCGGACACGGGGTCTCCCAACGGTCGTGCCTGTGGTGCAGGACACACAAGCACGCGGCGGCGGTGAGCGGAAGGGCCCGTCGCGGAGGTTTTCGCTCCTGTTCCGCTTCCGCCGCTTCCACCGCTCGCGCACCGGGGCGGCGTCCGCACCCCGCCGCCGATCGGTGCGGACGCCCCACCCGCGAACGGGCGGTTCGGCCCGGACGCGGCGGGTGTTCCTGACGGCCGGTCAGGCGTGCGCCCGTGAGCGCGGCCCCTCAGGGCCGGGAGGCCGACGGGCTCCAGACCATGGTCCGCTGGTGCACGTGCCCTCCCTCGAAGCGCACGCCCGGTACCACGGGGGCCGGTCCGTGGGGTTCGAACCCGGCGCGCGCGAAGAAGCGCACGGCGCCGGTGTTCTCCACGAGGGTCTGCAGGTGGCAGCCGCGGGACCCCCGCGCGAGCAGCCGCTCCTGCCACTCGCGCACCAGAGCGGCGCCCACGCCGGTGCCGCGTGCCCGGGACTCGACGTTGACGTGCAGGTGGGCGGGCCAGCGCGGGTCCGAGAACTCGCCCGCGGTGGGCCTGCGCCGGAGGGCGGACACCGCCGTGTCCAGCAGTGCCCGGGCGAAGAAGGCCGCCGGTCCTCGTCGCAGCGCGAGCCGGTGCTCCCGGATCGCGCGGTCCATGAGCTCGCTCTCCCCGGGCATCGCGGAGGGGTCGGGGCAGCCGGTCAGGTAGCCCGCCATCCGACCGTCGACCAGGGCGACCAGGAGCGAGTCGGGCACGTGCTCCATGTAGGGATCCAGGTAGATGGCGGCCTCGGACGGCAGGTGCCCCCAGAGCGTTCCCGACGGCGACCCCTCGCCCGCGCGGGCGAACAGCGCCCGCAGTTCGGCGCGGTCGTCCTCGCGGAAGGTCCGGATCTCGGTACTGGCCACAACGTCGCCCCTTAACTGTGTATCAAATACAGTGTATAAGATACACAGTGCGGCGACCGGGCCGACAGGGGCCCGGGCGCCGCACCGGTGGCTCCGCTGGGATGCTGCTTTCCCACCGGCCTCAGCTCGCGGTGACCGTCCCGGGTGCCCACGGGGTTCCGGAGGCGGAGGGCGGCGGGTGGGACGAAGCGGAGCGAAGGCCCGAAGAGAACACCGCCTAGATCGTTGATGGGAAATCCCTGAAACGCCTGCGCCCATGACGAAGGGCGTCGAGGATCGGTGTGTGACGACCAACCTTGACGCCCTTCTGACAGCACTCTACGTCCATCTGGACGACGACGTGATCCCTTCGGCCAACTCACGTCCCGGCCCGGGCCGCCCACCCCTGCTCACCGACGCCGAACTCATCTGTGTCGCGGTCGCCCAGGTACTCCTGCGCTGTGATGACGAGCGCCGCTGGCTGCGCCTGGCACCGACCCGGATCGGTCACCTCTTCGGCCGCCTACCGCACCAATCCGAGTACAACCGGCGCCTGACCCACCTGGCCCCGGTGCTGTTCACCGCCGCGGGCTGGCTGGCCCGCCACACCCCCACCTGGCACGAGAAACTGCGGTTGATGGACGGCACCCCCGTGCCGTGCGGGGCCTCGCGCACCACCGTGCAGCGCTCGAACCTGGGCCAGGTGTGCGGCTACGGGCGCGACGCCTCCCACCACCGGTTCTACTGGGGGTCCAAGCTGATGCTCATCACCACCACCGACGGGGCGGTGGTCTCCTTCTCTTTGGCCAACCCCAAGGAGCTGGACGAACGCAAGCAGGCACTGCATCTGCTCCACGTCCAGCGGTGCGCGCAGGGGCCGTGCCCGATCGTGTGCGACAAGGGTTTCGCCGGGGCCGGTATCGAAAAGGCCGCGGCGGATCTGGGGCATGTGCTCGTGCGTCCCGCGCGCAAGGACGAGGTCGACACCGGGGTGTTCCCGGCCTGGTTGCGTCAGCGGGTGGAGGCGATCATCTGGACGTTGAAGAACCAGCTCGGGCTGGAGCGTCACAACGCCCGTACCAGCGAGGGGCTCTGGGCCAGGGTGTGCCAGCGGGTTCTGGCGCTGAACGCGGTGGTCTGGCACAACTGGCTGGTGGGTGCCCCGGTCAAGCGGTCGTTGATCGCTTACGACCACTGACCAGGACACATTTTCCCATCAACGATCTAGGACCCGGGCTCGAACCAGACCGCGCCGAGCGGGGGCAGGACGACCTCCGCCGAGAACGGCTGCCCGTCCCAGGGCACGGGCTCGGCGTCCACGCGGGCGGGCGCCGGGTGGCCCGACCCGCCGAAGCGCGCCTCGTCGGTGTTGAGCACCGCGTTCCACCGGCCCCCGGAGGGCAGGCCCATCCGCCGCCCCGTACGGGGCACCGGTGAGAAGTTCACCGCGCAGGCGAGCACCGAGCCGTCGTCGCCGTGGCGCAGGTACGACAGCGTGTTCCCCTCGCGGTCACCGCCGTCCAGCCAGGTGAAGCCCGCCGGTTCGGTGTCCTGGGACCACAGCGCGGCCCGCGGCCGGTAGGCCTCGTTGAGCGTCCGCACCAGGCGCTGCACCCCCGCGTGGTGCTCGAACTGGAGCAGCCACCACGGCACGCCCTCCCGGTGCGACCACTCGTCGCCCTGGGCGATCTCCCCGCCCATGAACAGCAGCTGCTTGCCCGGGTGGGACCACATGAACGCCAGGAGCGCGCGCAGGGTCGCCGACCGCTGCCACTCGTCGCCGGGCGGCTTGTTGAACAGCGACTGCTTGCCGTGCACCACCTCGTCGTGCGACAGCGGCAGCACGTAGTTCTCGCTGTAGGCGTAGACCATCGAGAACGTGACGTCGTCATGGTGGTACTGGCGGTGGACCGGTTCCTTCTTGACGTACTCCAGGGTGTCGTGCATCCACCCCATGTTCCACTTGAACCCGAAGCCGAGCCCGCCGTGGTCCACCGGCGTGGTCACGCCCGTGTAGGCGGTGGACTCCTCGGCGATCATCGCCACGTGCGGGTTGCGCCGGTAGACGGTGGTGTTGAGCTCCTTGAGGAAGTCGATCGCCTCCAGGTTCTCCCTGCCGCCGAACACGTTCGGCTCCCAGGCCCCGGAGTCGCGCGAGTAGTCCAGGTAGATCATCGAGGCCACCGCGTCCACCCGCAGGCCGTCGACGTGGAACTCCTCCAACCAGTACAGGGCGTTGGCCACGAGGAAGTTGCGCACCTCGGTCCGCCCGTAGTTGAAGATCAGCGTCCCCCAGTCCGGGTGCTCGCCCCGGCGCGGGTCGGGGTGCTCGTACAGCGCGCTCCCGTCGAAGCGGGCCAGCGCCCACTCGTCCTTCGGGAAGTGCGCGGGCACCCAGTCCAGCAGCACGCCGACCCCCGCGCGGTGCAGGGCGTCCACCAGGTGGCGGAACTCGTCCGGCGTGCCGAACCGGGGCGTGGGCGCGTAGTACGAGGTGACCTGGTATCCCCAGGAGCCGTCGTAGGGGTGGCCCGCCACGGGCAGGAACTCCACGTGCGTGAACCCCATGTCGGTCACGTACGCGACGAGTTCCTCGGCCAGTTCGGCGTAGCCCAGCCCGGGCCGCCAGGAGCCCAGGTGCACCTCGTACACGCTCATCGGCGCCCGGTGCTGCTCCACGCCCTTGCGTTCGGCCATCCACTCCTGGTCGGACCACACGTGCGTGGAGGAGGTGACCACGGAGGCGGTCGCGGGCGGCATCTGCGTGCACCGCGCCATCGGGTCGGCCTTGTCGCGCCAGTGCCCGTCGGCGCCCAGGATCTGGAACTTGTACAGGCCGCCCTCGCCGATCCCGGGCACGAACAGCTCCCACACACCGCTGGAGCCCAGGCTCCGCATCGGGTGCCCGACGCCGCTCCAGTGGTTGAAGTCGCCGATCATGCGCACGCCGCGCGCGTCCGGCGCCCACACCGCGAACCGGGTTCCGGCCACCTCGCCCATCGCGGTGTCCTCGACCCGCAGGTGCGCTCCGAGGGCGTTCCACAGCTCCTCGTGGCGGCCCTCGCCGATCAGGTGCAGGTCCAGCTCGCCCAGGGTCGGCGCGAACCGGTACGGGTCGGCGGCCACGTGCTCGGCGCCGTCCTCGTAGCGGGCGCTGATCCGGTAGTCGGGTACGGAGCCGAGCCTGCTCCGGGACACCTTCGCGGAGAACACGCCCCGGTGCAGGTGGTCCAGGCGCAGCCGCGAGCCGTCGGCCAGGACGGCGTGCACCTCCACCGCGCCCGGCCGCAGGGCCCGCACGACGGTGCCCCGGCCCTCGGCGTGCACGCCCAGCAGCGCGTGCGGGTCGTGGTGGTGGCCGTCCACCAGCCGGTCCAGGGCGGCGACCAGCTCGGGGTCGGGCCCCTTGCGCCGGGAGGCGGCCGGGGGCTTCGCCGTCGCGGCCCTCCCGTTCGCGGAGGCCCTGCCCTTGGAGACGGCCGGGGCCCGCTTCGCGGCCGGGGCCTTCTCACCGGTCCCCGCCGTCGCGGCCTTCCTGCCCGCCTTGCCCCCCGCGGGCTTCCCCGCGGCGGGTTCCACCGCGGCCGCCGTCTCGGCGACCGACACCTCCTCCACGACCGGGATGCTCTCCACGGCCTTCTCCTTCGGGTTCTTCCCGTTCGTCGCAGTCTTGGCTGCGCTGGCACGCGGACGTTGTTCGCTGCGCGGCGAGGTCAATGCGGACTCCGTGGTACTCGTGCGGACGGATCGGGGGGCGTGGTGGTCGAAGGGGCGGCCGCCGCGCTCGGGAGGCGGCCGCCGGCGTGCTCAACCGGGCACGGGAGGCGCGGCGGCGGTGGCGATGGACTCCAGCGGGACCCGCAGCCAGTTCGGCCGGTTCCGGGCCTCGTACAGCACCTCGTACACGGCCTTGTCGAACTCGAAGGCCCGCAGGACCGCCAGGTGCTTCTCCGGGTCGGCCCCGCCGCCGTCGGCGTAGCCCCGGCAGAACGCCTCCCGGTTGTGCCGGGCCCAGGAGCGGGCCGCCCACTCCAGACCGGGGTCGCCCGGGTGCCCGATCAGCAGGTACCCGGCCGCGTAGTCGAAGGAGCGGAGCATCCCCGCCACGTCCCGCAGCGGGCTGGACAGGCGCTGGCGGTCGCGCACCGGCACGGTGGGCTCGCCCTCGAAGTCCAGCAGCACCCACCCGGACGCGGTCCGGATCGCCTGCCCCAGGTGGTAGTCGCCGTGGATGCGCTGTATCGGCAGCGGCTCGTCCACCTCGGAGAAGTCGGCGTAGGCCTCCATCACCCGGGGCGCGTGCTCGGCCAGCTCCGGCACCTCGGCGCTGGCCATCGCCAGGCGCTCCACCATGGCGTCGGCCATCTCGGCCGCGCCCGTCGGGGTGAGCACGTCCGTGGGCAGGGTCCGGGCCAGCGACCGGTGCACCTCGGCGGTGGTGCGGCCCAGCCGGGCCGCCTCGCCGGTGAACGCGGACTCGCGCCCGTCCCCCGGCCCCTCCAGCAGGGCGCGCACGTTGGCGGTGGCGAGCACCCACCCGTCCGTGGCCTGCGGGATGTAGGTCTGGAGCATGGCCAGGGTCGTGGGCGTGGAGTGCCCGGCCAGGTCGGCCTCGATCCACCCGCACGGCCGGGCCACGTACGGGGTCCCCGACAGGGCCATGTTCAGCTCCAGGTCCGGGTTGGGCCCGGGCCAGAGCCTGCGGAAGGTCTTGAGGATGTAGTCCTCGCCGAAGACCAGCGACGTGTTGGACTGCTCGCCGGTGAGCAGCCGCCCGGACGACCCGGTGCGGATGCTGTCGCCCGGCAGGCTGCGGAAACGCACCTTTCCGGAGGGCTCGGCCCCGGTGGGGGCGGCGAACCGCTCCAGGAGCATCCGGGTCAGCTCCTCGTCGTGGGCGGCGTCGTAGACCACCCTGGGTCTGCCGCCCGCCACCTGGCACACGCCGATGGCCACGCGCGCCAGGTCCGGCGGCAGGGAGCGCGGCGGCCGCGAGCCCAGCAGCACCTGGTAGCGGGAACTGCGGCCCCGCTGCCCGGCCTGGAGGACCAGGACGTTCAGGTCCGGGCCGTCGGGGCCCGACGTCACCAGCGTGTACCTGCTCTCGACCCGGATCTGGCGGATGGGGATCCCCTTGCCGGAGAACCAGCGCTGTCTCGGTAGCCAGACGGCCAGGAGTTCTTCGAGTTGGGACATGTCAGAGCGACCCGTTTCCCTTCTCGCCCCCACCCCGGCCCGTGCGCTCCGCGGCCGGGCCGGAGGGGCCCGACGCGCGCACCGCGCTCCCGGGGGAGGGGGTGCGGGCGCCGTCGCCGAACGCGGGGGAGAACCCGGCCGGGATGCTGGACGTCGTGCTCACTGGGTGTTCCGTTTCGGGCGTCCGGGCCGCGGCCGTCGACACCGGCGAGGCCTCGAATGTGGCGTGCACCCGGGCCCCGGCCTCGGGCAGTCCGTAGGACGGCACGCCGTCCCGGTTCGTGCCCGCGGACTCCCGGTCGGCGGTGGCGGGCAGCTGGAACCAGTAGAAGCCGTGCCCGGGCAGGGTGAGCAGGTAGGGCAGCTCCCCGATCTCGGGGAAGCGCACACCGCCCACGCACTCCACCGGGGCGACCCCGGCGTAGCGCCCCAGGTCCAGCTCCACGGGCTGCGGGTACCGCGACAGGTTGTTGACGCAGAGCATCCGGTCGTCGCCGTGCTCGCGTATGAAGGCCAGCACGCTCGGGTTGGTGGCGTTGAGTTCGGTGAAGGCGCCGGTGCCGAACACGGGGTGGCGCTTGCGGATCTGGATCATGCGCCGCGTCCAGTGCAGCAGCGAGCCGGGGTTGTCGCGCTGGGACTCCACGTTGAGCGCCTGGTATCCGTAGACCGGGTCCATGATCAGCGGCAGGTACAGGCGGGCCGGGTCGCCCTTGGAGAACCCGGCGTTGCGGTCCGAGCTCCACTGCATGGGCGTGCGCACGGCGTCGCGGTCGCCCAGCCAGATGTTGTCGCCCATGCCGATCTCGTCGCCGTAGTACAGGACGGGCGAGCCCGGCAGGGACAGCAGCAGGGCCGTGAACAGCTCGATCTGGTTGCGGTCGTTGTCCAGCAGGGGCGCGAGCCGCCTGCGGATCCCCACGTTGGCGCGCATGCGGGGTTCCTTGGCGTACTCGGAGTACATGTAGTCGCGCTCCTCGTCGGTGACCATCTCCAGGGTCAGCTCGTCGTGGTTGCGCAGGAAGATCGCCCACTGGCAGTTGCGGGGGATCGGCGGCGTCTGGGCGAGGATCTCCGAGATCGGGAAGCGCTGCTCCTGCCGGACCGCCATGAACATGCGCGGCATCAGCGGGAAGTGGAAGTTCATGTGGCACTCGTCGCCGCCGGACTCGAAGTCGCCGAAGTAGTCGACGACGTCGGACGGCCACTGGTTGGCCTCGCTCAGCAGCACGCGGTCGGGGTAGAGCCGGTCCACCTCGGCGCGCACGCGCTTGAGGAACTCGTGCGTCTCCTTGAGGTTCTCGCAGTTGGTGCCCTCGCGCTCGTACAGGTAGGGCACGGCGTCCAGGCGGAACCCGTCGATGCCCAGGTCCAGCCAGTAGCGCAGGACCTCCAGGATCGCCTCCTGGACGGCCGGGTTCTCGAAGTTGAGGTCGGGCTGGTGGGAGAAGAACCGGTGCCAGTAGTACTGGCCGCGGACCTCGTCGTAGGTCCAGTTGGACGTCTCGGTGTCGACGAAGATGATGCGGGCCTCGTCGTAGCGGTCGTCGGTGTCCGACCACACGTAGAAGTCCCCGTAGGGCCCGTCCGGGTCCTCGCGGGAGGCCTTGAACCACGGGTGCTGGTCGCTGGTGTGGTTCATGACCAGGTCGGTGATGACCCGGATCCCGCGCCGGTGCGCCTCGTCCAGGAGCTCCACGAAGTCGGCGGTGCGGCCGAACTCCGGGAGGATCTTGAAGTAGTCGGAGATGTCGTAGCCGCCGTCGCGCAGGGGCGACTCGTACATCGGCAGCAGCCACACGCAGTCGATGCCCAGCCACTGGAGGTAGTCCAGCTTCTGCACCAGCCCGGCGAGGTCGCCGGTGCCGTCGCCGTTGGAGTCGAAGAAGCCCCGGGCGAGGACCTCGTAGAAGACGGCGTGTTTGTACCAGTGGGGATCACTGGTGCCGCCGGAGGACATCAGCGGGCCGGTGGCGGCCCCGGTGGCCGGGGCGAGCGGACCGTGTTCGGCGTGACCGCGTCCGCCGGGGCCGGGCTCGTCTTTGCTCATCTACTGCTCCCCACCAAGAATGTTCGACGTCGGTTCAACAGGCGTTTCGGACACGGCGGGGCTCCGGCGGAGCAGCTCCGCCGGGCCCCGTGCGCTGGTTCCGGGGCCGCTATCTGCCGCTGACGGTGAACACGTGCGCGGGACCGGCCGCGGGGTCGAGTCGGACGTAGTTGTCCGCACCCCAGGTGTAGGAACGGCCGGTCAGCTCGTCGGTCACCCTGAACTCCTCCTCCCTCGTGAGGCCGATGGACGGCAGATCCAGGTGCACCGTCGCCTCGCGTGCGTGGTGCGGGTCGAGGTTGACGACGGCGATCACGGTGTCGTCGGGGTCCTTGGGGCCGGTGCCGGGCCGGTGCTTGGAGAAGCAGACGATCTCGGGCCGGTCCGCGTGGTGGAAGCGCAGGTTGCGCAGCTCCCGCAGGGCCGGGTGCCCCCGGCGCAGCCGGTTGAGCAGCGTGAGGAGGCCGGTGAGGGTCTCGCCGGAGGCCTCGGCCGCGGCCCAGTCGCGCGGGCGGTACTGGTACTTCTCCGAGTCGAGGTACTCCTCGCTGCCCGGCCCGGCGGGGGTGTTCTCGCACAGTTCGAAGCCGGAGTAGACGCCCCAGGTGGGGGAGAGCAGGGCCGCCAGCACGGCGCGGACGGCGAACGCGGGCCGACCGCCGTGCTGGAGGTAGGCGTGCAGGATGTCCGGGGTGTTGGCGAAGAAGTTGGGGCGCAGGTAGTGGGCGCTCTCCCGGCTCAGCTCGGTGAGGTAGTCGGTCAGCTCGTCCTTGCCGTTGCGCCAGGTGAAGTAGGTGTAGGACTGGTGGAAGCCGACCTTGGCCAGGGTGCGCATCATGGCGGGGCGGGTGAAGGCCTCGGCGAGGAAGAGCACGTCGGGGTGCCTGTCGGCGACGTCGGCGAGCAGCTTCTGCCAGAACGCGACCGGCTTGGTGTGCGGGTTGTCGACGCGGAAGATGCGCACGCCGTGCGCGATCCAGTGCTCGACCACCCGCAGGACCTCCGCGTACAGGCCCTCGAAGTCGCGGTCGAAGTTGAGCGGGTAGATGTCCTGGTACTTCTTGGGCGGGTTCTCGGCATGGGCGATGGAGCCGTCGGCCCGGGCGGTGAACCACTCGGGGTGCTCGGCGACCCAGGGGTGGTCGGGGGAGCACTGCAGGGCCAGGTCCAGGGCGATCTCCATGCCGTGCTCGCGGGCCTCGGCGACGAAGGCGTCGAAGTCGGCGAGGGTGCCCAGGTCCGGGTGGACCGCGTCGTGGCCGCCGTCGGCCGACCCGATGGCCCACACCGACCCGGGGTCGCCGGGACCGGCGGTCAGGGCGTTGTTGGCGCCCTTGCGGTGGGTGGTGCCGACCGGGTGGACGGGCGGCAGGTAGACCACGTCGAAGCCCATGTCGGCGATGGCGGGCAGGCGCTTGGCCGCGGTGGCGAGGGTGCCCGAGCGCTCCTGGCCGGGCACGGTGTCGACCTGGGCACCCTCCGAGCGCGGGAAGAACTCGTACCAGGAGCCGAACAGCGCGCGCTCGCGGTGGACGACGACGCTGGTGCGTTTGGACCTGGTGACCAGCTCGCGCAGGGGCGCGCGCTCCATCTCGGCCAGGACCTCGGGGGTGAGCGCCGCCTCGAAGCGCTCCACCGGGGTCATCGAGGTGTCGCGCAGCGCCTTGGCGGCGGCGTTCAGGAAGGGGCGGCGCGGGACCCGCCGCCCGGCGCGGGCGAGCAGGCGGGCGCCCTCCTCCAGGACGAGCTCGGTGTCCTGGCCCAGCGGGAGCTTGACGCCCGCGACGTGGTGCCAGGTGGCGAAGGGGTCGGTCCACGACTCCACGGCGAAGGACCACGTCCCCTCCGTGGGGAGGCTGACGCAGGCCTCGTAGCGGTCGGTGCCGGGGGCGTGCTCGCGCATGGGGACGAGCTGTTCGCGGCGTCCCTCGGGGGAGTAGACGACGACGCCCGCGGCGAGGGAGTCGTGGCCCTCGCGGATCACCGTCGCTCCCACGGTGAAGCGTTCGCCCGGAACGGCTTTCACCGGTCCGAGGTCGTTCTCTGGAGAGATATCGAGGATGGGCAGGCGTCCGATCACTGGCTACACCGTAATTGTCGTGGTTCGGCGTTGCGGAACCGTGCTGTTTTTCGGCAGGCGGAAATAACCGGGGGTTAATCCGGGGCAAGGCGGAGTTCACGGAGTATCCGGAACAGAAACTGTCCGGATTAAGGCTTGGGTGCCCTCCGCTGTCTATCGTCTGCCCTCTTGTGGTGTTTGGCGGAGTGCCAGGGCCGAATAATTTCTGTGATCCTCCTCACATCGACTGTGGGTGCTAAGAGCCGGTGTTTGTCGGGTTTCTGCCGAGTAAACCTCTCAAAGCGGGCATAAGGACACAGCAGATGCAGGTGCCTCTGTGGTTGTTTTCTGATGCATCCTGTGGAAATGCCGAAAAACTGATCAGTCATGTTGGGCGGCGTGCTGCGGTGGGTAGGGATGACCGAATGCACGCGCGAGCTGTATGGCTGTATTCCGGACATCCGCGTGCGGTCGAACAGTCGCCTAAGGATCTTTTGTCCCGGATTCGGTCACCCGTGGCCCGGGCTGTCTCCCCGGTGTTCGCGTCCTCTCCCTGTTCCGGGTGTGTGACGCGCCTGTTTCGTGGTGATTGAAGAAATATGTTCGTTCTGCGGTGCTTTGCTTGGCATTGAGGAAGTTTTTCGCTGACGCGCCCGTTAACCCGGCCTGCCCTTTGCGTCCGCCCTGAGACCGTGGTCGATGGAGTTGCCTGCCCGCACGTCCCGCGGGCGGGGCGGCACACGGCCGTAGGGGGCGACGTGACGGAGTCCAACCAGCGCCCGCCGCGTGGGCGGCGGCACGAGGCCCCGCGCCGGAACCGGCGCGGGGCCCTCTCCCGTGCGGTACCGGCCGCCGCGGGTCCGCGTGTCCGGCGGTGGGCCGAGGCCCTGCGCCGAAAGGTGTCGGAGCCGACCCCGGCGGGGGACCGCCGGGAGACGGTCCAGCGCCTGGCGGGAACCGGCGCGGTCGCCGGGCTGCTCACGGCGGCGCTGGTCATGCCCTGGGTCGGCGGCCTCGGCCTGGCGGCCAGGGACTCCGCGGCGGCCTTCATGGCCCTGCCCAGCGACCTGGCCGTGCCGCGCCCGTCCGAGCGCGTGCTGCTGACCGACGTCGACGGGGAACCGATCGCCGAGGTCGCCGAGCGCGAGCGCGACGTGGTGCCTCTGGACGAGATCAGCCCCTGGGTCCCCGCCGCCCTCATGGCGATCGAGGACGACCGCTTCTACGAGCACGCCGGGCTGGACCTGCGCGGCACGCTGCGCGCCGCCGTCCGCACCGCCCTGGGCAACACCCAGGGCGGGTCCACCATCACCCAGCAGTACGTGAAGAACCTCCTCATGGAACAGGCCGACACCGAGGAGGAGCTGGCGAGCGCCAACGCGCGCACCCTGACCCGCAAGGTGCTGGAGCTGCGCTACGCCATCGAGCTGGAGGAGAAGCTCACCAAGGACGAGATCATGGAGGGCTACCTCAACCTCGCCTACTTCGGCCAGAACGCGTACGGCATCGAGGTCGCCGCCGAGCGCTACTTCTCCGTCCCGGCCTCCGAGCTCGACCCCGCGCAGGCCGCCACGATCGTGGCGCTGGTGCGCGCGCCCTCGTACTACGACCCGCTCACCAACCCCGAGGCCTCCGTCGAGCGCCGCAACCTGGTGCTGGACCGGATGGTCGCCACCGGCCACCTGGAGAGCGCGCGTGCGCAGGAGTACAAGGGCCGGGGCCTGGAGGTGGACGAGACCCCGCGCGCGGGCAGCTGCTTCAGCAGCGAGCAGCCCTTCTTCTGCGACTACGTCATGCGGTGGCTGGGCGGCTCCGACGCGCTCGCCGACACCCAGGAGGAGCGCGACCGGATGCTGGAGCGGGGAGGCATCACCGTGCGCACCACCCTGGACCTGGACATGCAGGAGGCCGCCGAGCAGGCGATCGAGCGCTACGTCCCCGCGGGCGACTCCCACAAGTTCGCCGCCGAGGTCCTCGTGGAGCCCGGTACCGGCCGGGTGCGGGTGATGGCCCAGAACATGCGCTACGGCTTCTCCGACGAGCCGGGCACCACCTCGATCAACCTGTCCGTGGACCACGAGGACGGCGGGTCGCTGGGCTACCAGGCGGGTTCGACGTTCAAGCCGTTCACCCTGGCCGCCGCCCTGGACGCCGGGCTCAAGTACGACACCAGCTTCTCCTCGCCCGAGTCCACGACGGTGAGCGGCCTGGAGAACTGCGAGGGCGGCAGGATGGCGCCCTGGGACGTGCGCAACGCCGGGGAGAGCGACGGCGGCAGGCACAACATGATCAGCGGGACGAAGGGCTCGGTGAACACCTACTTCGCCCAGCTCCAGGAGCGCGTCGGCCTGTGCGAGACGGCGGAGATGGCCCGGAGCCTGGGCATCCACCGCGCGGACGGCGAGGACCTGCAGGTGTGGAGCTCCTTCACCCTGGGCGACCAGGAGGTCTCCCCGCTCACCATGGCCAGCGCCTACGCCGTCTTCGCCTCCCGGGGCACCTACTGCGAGCCGGTCCCCGTGGCCTCGCTCCTCATCGAGGGAGAGGACGGCGAGGAGGTCGAGGTGGGCACCGAGTGCGAGGAGGGCGCGCTGGACGCCGAGGTCGCCGACGGCGTCAACCACCTGCTCCAGCAGACCTTCGAGGGCGGTACCGCCAACGGCCTGGAGATCGGCCGCCCGGTGGCGGGCAAGACCGGCACCACCGACAGCGCGGCCTACGCGTGGTTCGCGGGCTACACCCCGAACCTGGCCGGGACCGTGGTGGTCGGCGACATCCGGGGCGGGGAGCAGCACACGCTCCAGGGCGTGACCATCGGCGACCGCTACTACGGCATCGTCTACGGGGCCACGCTGCCCGGCCCGATCTGGCAGGCCACCATGCGCGAGGCCGTGGCGGAGCTGCCGAAGGAGGAGTTCGCCCCCTCGCCGAAGGTCTACGGCAAGGCCTCGGACAAGCCGTCGGGCGGCGGTGACGACGGTGACACCGGTGGCGGCGGCGGTGGCGACACGGGTGACGGCGGCGTCGCGGCCGGTGGCGGTGACGGCTCGACCGGCGGCGCTGGCGGCGCCGCGGGTGACGGTGGCTCGACCGGCGGTGGCGGCACCGGTGACAGCGGCGAGGAAGCCACCGGCGGTGGCGGTGGTACCGGTGGCGGCGGTGGCTCGACCGGCGGAGGTGGCGGCGGTGGCGAGGGCTCGACCGGCGGCGGTGGAGGCGGCGGTACCGGCGGTGGTGGCGGTTCGACCGGTGGAGGCACCGGTGGCGGTGGCGGAGGCGGGAACACCGGCGGCGGTGGAGGCGGCGGGGGCGGAGACGGCGGCGGTACCGGCGGCGGCGGCGGTACCGGTGGCGGCGAGTCCCCGGGCGGGGACGGCGGCGCGCCCTGGAGCGGCGCGACCCCGGGACCGCAGACGCCCGAAGGCGGTGCCAGCCCCGGGGGCTGAGGCCCCCGACGTGCGCTGACGCGACCCGGGAACACCCCGGCGTTCCCCGTTGTTCATAATGGACGAAACCGACAGGGGAGCGCGCGAGCGCTGAGAGTGCGGCACCAGGCCGCAGACCCTTACACACCTGATCTGGGTCATGCCAGCGAAGGAAGTCGTAGGAACCGTCACCGGTGGCGTGCTCCCGCGCACCGGGGACGTCCCGGCGCGCACGGAACGCGTCCCGGCGCCGCTCTCGGCCGCACGGGCCCCTCGCATCCCCCGGCGAAGGGACACCACATGAAGAGGAACACCACCCCCCAGGGCGCCGGCTTCCGGCGCGACCTCCTCGACCGACTGCGGAGCTGGCGCACCGTCGACATCGTCGTGGCCGCCGTCATCGGCGTCGCGGTCGGCGTGGTCTTCTGGCTCTGGAACATCGTCTGGTCGGTCACGACGCCGCTGTTCGTCGGCTTCCCACCCGCGCAGGCCGTCGTCTACGGCATGTGGCTGATCTCCGGCGTACTGGGCGGCCTGATCATCCGCAAGCCCGGTGCGGCCCTGCTCACCGCCATCGCCGCCGCCTCGGTCTCGGCGCTCCTGGGCACCCAGTGGGGGGTCATGGTCATCCTCGACGGCACCCTCCAGGGCATCCTGCCCGAACTCGTCTTCCTCGCCTTCGGCTACCGCCGCTGGGGCATGGGCGTGGCCGTCCTGGCGGCGGCGGTCGCGGGCGTCTCCCCCGCCATCCGCGACAACCTCGCCTACAACGTGACCTGGCCGCTGTCCTACCAGGTCACCTACGGCGTCATCGTGGTGGTCAGCGCCGCCCTCATCGCGGGCGTGGGCTCCCGCCTGCTCACCACCGCCCTGGCCCGCTCCGGGGCACTGGCCCCCTTCCCGTCCGCGAGGGGCTGACCGTGGCCTCCGCGAACGGGCGCCGGACGGCGGCCGGGGGCCCCGGTGCGCGCGTGGAGCTCTCCGGCTGGGGCTGGCGGCACTCGGGCCGCGGGTCCCACGCGCTGCGCGGCGTGGACCTGGTGATCGAGCCGGGCGAGCGCGTGCTGCTGCTGGGCGCCTCCGGCGCGGGCAAGTCCACCCTGCTGCACTCGCTGGCCGGTCTGACCGGCGAGGACGCCGCCATCAGCGGCGACCACGAGGGCACCCTGCTCCTGGACGGCGAGCCCGCCGACCGGAGCCGGGGCTCGGTCGGCCTGGTCAGCCAGGACCCCGAGACGCAGCTGGTGATGGCGCGCGCGGGCGACGACGTCGCCTTCGGCCCGGAGAACCTGGGCGTGGCCCCCGACCTCATCTGGCCCCGGGTCCACGAGGCGCTGGAGGCCGTGGGCTTCCCGTACGGCCCGCGCCACCCCACCGGAGCGCTGTCGGGCGGTGAGAAGCAGCGCCTGGTGATCGCCGGGGCCCTGGCTATGCGCCCCCGCCTGCTGCTGCTGGACGAGCCCACCGCCAACCTCGACCCCGCAGGGGCCGAGCTGGTGCGCGGCGTGCTGACCCGCCTGCTCGCCGAGACCGAGGCGACCCTGGTGCTGGTCGAGCACCGGGTGGCCGACGTCGTGGACCTGGTGGACCGGGTCGTGGTCGTGGCACCGGGCGGCGGGGTCGTCGCCGACGGGCCGCCGGGGACGGTGTTCGCCGAGCACGGGCGCTCGCTGGCCGCGCAGGGAGTGTGGGTGCCCGGGCACGAGCCCGCGCCCGTCCTGGCGCCCGCGCCGGGCGGGGATCCCCTGCTGGAGGCCGCGGGCGTCACGGCGCGCACCCCGCGCCAGCTCGGCGTGCGCGCGGCGCCCCGGCGCACGGTGTTCGAGGGGGTGGACGCCACCGTCCGCGCCGGGACCGCGACCGCCCTGACCGGCCCCAACGGCGCGGGCAAGTCCACGCTGCTGACCCTGCTCGCCGGACTGGCCAGGCCCCACCGGGGGGCGGTGCTGCCGCGCGGGCCGCTGGCCGGAGCCGACCCGCGCCCGCTCGTGCGCTGGCCCGCCCGCAGGCTGGCCCGGCACGTGGGCACGGTCTTCCAGCACGCCGAGGACCAGTTCGTCACCGCCACCGTGCGCGACGAGCTGCGCTTCGCCCCGCTGCGCGCCGGGATGGGCGAGGCCGAGACCGAGGCCTGGGTGGGCGAGCTGATGGAGCGCCTGCGCCTGTCCGCGCTGGCCGACGTGCACCCCTACACGCTCTCGGGCGGGGAGAAGCGGCGGCTGTCGGTGGCCACGGCGCTCAGCTCGGGCCCCGCGCACGCGCCCGACGCGCTCGTCCTCGACGAGCCCACCTTCGGTCAGGACACCCGGACCTGGACCGAACTCGTGGAGCTGCTCGCCACCCTGCGGTCCGCGGGCCGCGCGGTGGTGATGGCCACCCACGACGACCTGCTGTTGCGCCACCTGGCCGACGCGCGGGTGCGCGTGGCCGGGGGCAGGGCCGTCCAGGAGGCCGCCGCACCGGACGCGGGCGCAGGGACGGAGCCGACCGGGCCCGCGGGGCACGCGGCGGTGGGAAGGGGGAGCCGTGGCTGACCGGAGGCTGTCGGACACACCCGGGGAGGGAACCCGTGCACCGGGCGGGGTCCGTACGCCGGACGAGGTCCGTGCACCGCAGGGGGTTCGAGGACAGGGCGGGGCCGGTCCCCCGGCAGGGGACGCGCTCACCCTGGAGGCGCCCGAGGACGGCGGTGCGCGCTTCTGGCTGGTCGGGCTCAACCCGGCGGCCAAACTGCTCGCCGCCCTGCTGCTGGGCGTGGGCCTGGTCCCGGCCGTGGACGCCGTCACCGGCGGCACGGTGCTGGCGGGCGTCCTGCTGCTCCTGCCGTTCAGCGGGATCGACCGGCGCACCCTGCTCGTCCTGGGCGGGCCCTTCCTGCTCATGGGGCTCTCCAGCGGGCTGGTCAACTACCTGTACGGGGAGCACGGCGCGGAGGGCGCGCTGGGCGCCGCGGTGCGCCTGCTGGCCATCGCCCTGCCCGGACTGCTCGCCGCCGTGAGCAGCGACCCCACGGAGACCGCCGACGGCCTGGTGCAGCGGCTCCGGGTCCCCGAGCGGCCCGCCATGGGCGTGCTGGCGGCGCTGCGGCTCGTCCCGCTGCTCGCCGACCAGTGGCGCACGATCACGCTGGCGCGGAGGGCGCGCGGGCTGGAGGCCGGTCGCAACCCGGTCAGGGCGGTCACGCTGTTCTTCGGCCGCCTGTTCGCCCTGCTGGTGCGCTCCATCCGCACCGGGACGCTGCTGGCGGCGGCGATGGACGCGCGCGCCTTCGGGACCGGGCCGCGCACCCGAGCCCGGGAGAGCCGCTGGCGGACCGCGGACACGCTGCTGCTGGCGGGGGCCGCCCTGCTCCTGGCGGCGGCCTACACCCTGTCCGCCCGGCTGGGCACCCTGGTGCTGCTCTTCTCCTGAACCGGGTGGTAAGCAGTTCGGAGACAGTGACGTCCGAGTAGTGAGGGGCAGTGGACCGTGGGCGAGTTCGTGCGTGTGGAGACCGATCCGGACCACCCGGCCGTGGCCGTGATCCGGCTGGACAGGCCGAAGGTGAACGCGCTCAACGCCGCGCTCACCGCGGAGATCGCCGAGGCCGCGACCCGGGTCGCCAAGGACCCGGACGTGCGCGCCGTGGTCGTCTACGGCGGCGAGCGGGTGTTCGTCGCGGGCGCCGACATCAAGGAGATGGCCGACCTCACCGCCGCGCGGATGCTGGGCTACGCGCGCGACCTCCAAGGCGCCCTGAACCTGGTGGCCCGCATCCCCAAGCCGGTCGTGGCGGCGGTCACCGGGTACGCGCTCGGCGGCGGCCTGGAGCTGGCCCTGGCCGCGGACTTCCGCGTCGCGGGGGCCGGGGCCAGGCTGGGCGTGCCCGAGATCCAGCTCGGCGTCATCCCCGGTGCGGGCGGGACCCAGCGCCTGCCCCGCCTGATCGGTCCGTCCCGGGCCAAGGAGATGATCTTCAGCGGCCGCCACGTGAAGGCGGACGAGGCCCGGGAGATCGGCCTGGTGGACCAGGTCGTCCCGGACGAGGAGGTCTACCGGGCCGCCGTGGCGCTGGTCGCCCGGTACGCCGAGGGCCCGGCCGTCGCGCTGGCCGCGGCCAAGGAGGCGGTGGACCGGGGCCTGGAGACGGACCTGGACACCGGTCTGGAGATCGAGCGCCTGCACTTCGCGGGTCTGTTCTCGACCGAGGACCAGAAGGACGGCATGCGCAGCTTCGTCGAGCAGGGACCCGGCAAGGCCGTTTTCCAGGGGCGCTGAGGAGGCGCCGCACGGAGCTGATCGGACACCGGAACAGCAGGTCGGGGCGGCGGCACACGGTGCCGTGCCGTCCGTCCCGCCACCGTTTCGGCGGATTCGAGAACTTTTCGCCCCTCTCGTTGGATCGAACGGTGTCACAGGGGGTTCGGCCGAACGTCCGGATCCGGCCAGTCCGGACGGGAGGGAGGGAACCGCCCACGCCAGTTTTCCGTCATACTCGTGAGGGTCGCCCCCGGACGGACGCGCCGCCTGAACCCCGGACGCCCGGCGGTGCGGAAGCGACCACACGGGCCCGAGACGGGACGAACAAGCCAATGGTGACCCATCCCCCGGCCGTTAAGCTGGACGCGGTGGTATGTGGTCTTTTGAGGGGATGAGTTCTCGATGGCAATGTCGGCAGGTTTCCCCATGGGTGAGGAGCTGCCGGAGCGCATCGGCCACTACGTCATCCGCCGCCGCATCGGGCAGGGCGGCATGGGCGTGGTGTACCAGGCCGAGGATCCCCGGACCGAGCAGTTCGTCGCGGTGAAGGTCCTCAAGCCGGAGGTCGCGGGCGACCAGATCGCCCGGGCCCGCCTCGCCCGCGAGGTCGAGACCATGCGCCGCGTGCACAGCCCCAACGTGGCCGAGGTCATCGAAGCCGACACCCAGGCCGAGCTGCCGTGGGTGGTCACCGAGCACATCCCCGGCCCGACCCTGGACGCCACGGTCACCAACCACGGCCCGCTGCGCGGCCGGGCCCTGACCCGCTTCGTCACCGGCATGGCCCGCGCGATCCGGGACATCCACGCGGTGGACGTGATCCACCGCGACCTCAAGCCCGGCAACGTGATCATCTCCAACGGCGAGCCGATCGTCATCGACTTCGGCATCGCGCACGCGGTGGACGGCGCCAAGCTGACCCAGACCGGCACGTTCGTGGGCACGCCCAGCTACCTGTCCCCGGAGGTCATCGAGGGCACCGACCTGGGTCCGGCCACCGACATCCACGCCTGGGGCGGCACCGTCGCCTTCGCCTCCACCGGCCGCCCGCCCTACGGCGCGGGCACCTTCGAGGTCATCTTCTTCCGCATCCTCAACGGCGAGATCGACATGGACGGGATGCACGAGGCGCTGCGGCCGCTGGTCAACCGCGCCGTCTCCCGCGACATGCGCAGCCGCCCCACGGCGGAGGAACTGCTGGAGGAGGCCAGCCGCCTCAACCTCGACCTGCCCTGGACCGAGGACGCGGGAGGCCGTCCCAGCGGGCTCACCGGCAGCCACACCGTGTACCACCCGACCACGGCCGGGGGCACGGGGGAGGAGCCGGGCAGCGGCGGCCTGGGCGGCGCCGCCGCGGCGGGCGCGGCCGGTGCCGCGCTCGGCGGTGCGGCGGGCTACCTGGCCGGTCGCGCGGCCCAGGGCGACCAGGGCTGGGGTCCCCCGCACACCAGCGGCGGCCCCGCCTCCAGCGCCTGGTCCCCGTCCGGGGACCCCGCGCGCCCGACCTCCGCCGCGCACTCCGGGGGTCTGCTCGACGACCCCGGGTCCACCGACGACCTCTCGGGCGCGGCGAACGGCCGCCGCGCCGACGACCCGGAGTCCACCGACGACCTCTCGGGCGCCCGGCGCGGCTGGGACGACGAGGACGACGGGCTCCCGGGCACCGAGCGCATCGCCCCGCGCGGCGCCGACGACCCGGACGACCCGCAGGGGACGATGCGGATCAGCCCGGTCCGCGACGAACCGGACGACGCGCTGGGCACGCGGCACTTCCAGCCCGACGAGTTCTCCCGCGAGGACCCGCAGGGCACGATGATGATGGACCCGGTGGACCGGGACGGGTACGCTCGGCGCCCCGTCGACGAGCGCGAGGACGAGGGCTACCAGGCCCCGCACACGCAGTTCTTCAACACCCCGCTGCACAAGGGCGACTTCGCTGACATCCTCACCCCGGTGGACGACGGCCGGGGCAGCAACCAGACTCAGGAGTTCGACGGGGACGGGTACGAGGAGCGGCGCGGCGGACTGCTGGGCCGGTTCCGGCGCGGCGGCAACGACCGGGTGAGCGACTACTTCCCGGACGACTCCGACGAGGAGGGCGAGGAGTACGAGGAGCGGTCGTGGCGGATGCACCCGCTGACGATCCTGCCCATGCTGGTCTCCGTGGCCGGTGTGTCGCTGCTCTTCCCCTGGTTCGGGCTGATCCTGGGAGTCGTGCTCATCGCCGCGCTGGGCGCCCTGGACGTGGTCAAGGCCGAGCACGCCCGCCGCCTCCAGACGCGCGGACCGCGCAGCTCCGACAACATGGTGGTGGCGCTCAGCTTCCCGTGGGCCTTCGGGCGCATGGCGCTGCGCACGCTCGGCTTCGGGCTGGTCTACCTGCTGGCGGGCATCCTGGTCGGCATGATCTACGCGCGGGTCGCGGACGTGCCGGGTCAGGGCGCCAACTACACCGGCGCCTTCGCGATCTTCGTGATGATCCTGCTCAGCTACGTCATGCCGAGCGGGCGCGAGGCGCGGCACCAGGCGGTGTGGCTGGTGCGCCGGGTCCACTACCGCAACCTGTACGTCTACGTCGGCGTGTGCATCGGCCTCGTGCTCCTGACCATGCTCATCCTGTCGTTCGGCCTGTCGGCGGCTCCGGACTGGGTGCCGATCGGCGGTCCCTCGGACTGGTTCGACGGGCAGTGACCCCCGCCCGGCGGCCGTACGGCTCACCGGGCACCGCGAAGGCCCCGGGCTCCGGCCCGGGGCCTTCGGCGTCCTTCCGGGGCGTGGGAGACCCCGACCTGTTACCGGTGGTGTGACCGGTTCCGGCGGGATCGGCGGCGACTAGGGTGGGGAGCGGGAGGCGGGCGCCCGCGACCGGTGTCCGGCGCCGGCGCTCCGACCCGGGTCGGAGCATCAGCGGCGTACCGGCGGTACAGCGCTGGTTAGGGTTGCCTCAGTCACACCGGGGGCCAGGGGTTGGCCTCCAAGCTACTAGCCAGTAACATCTGGGCTATGAGCACATCGCGGGACCTGTCTGGACGTGAAGACGGCCCCGCCGTCGGATGACCGAACGGCATTCGGCATTGTTGGCAGTAGGGGGCGCGCCAGCGTCCGGCCGCCGCACGGCGGATCATGGAGTGCAGGGAGGTCGGCCACCGGCCATGAATATTGTCGTTTTGGTCAAGCAGGTCCCGGACACGGCGACCGAGCGGAAGCTCAACGCCGATGACAAGACGCTGGACCGCGCCGCGTCCGACGGTGTCATCAACGAGCTCGACGAGTACGCCATCGAGGAGGCTCTCCAGCTCAAGGAGAAGCACGGCGGCGAGGTCACCATCCTGACGATGGGACCGGACCAGGCCACGGACTCCATCCGCAAGGCCCTGTCGATGGGCGCGGACAAGGCCGTCTTCGTCAACGACGACGCCCTCCACGGCTCGGACTCGCTCCAGACCGCCTACGCCCTCGCGCAGGCCCTGGGCACCATCGAGTTCGACGTGGTCGTCCTGGGCTCGGAGTCCACCGACGCGCGCACCGGCGTCGTCGGGGCCGCGCTCGCCGAGTACCTCGGCCTGCCGCAGCTCACGTTCGCCCGCAAGGTCGACATCGACGGCAGCACCATCAGGATCCAGCGCCAGACCGACTACGGCTACGACCTCGTCGAGGCCCAGCTCCCGGCGGTCGTCTCCGTGGTCGAGAAGATCAACGAGCCGCGCTACCCGTCCTTCAAGCTCATCATGCAGGCGAAGAAGAAGCCGGTGGACAAGAAGTCCGCCGCCGACGCGGGCATCGACACGGCCAGGGTGGGTCTGGCCAACGCCGCCACCGAGACCGTCGACTTCGACGCCGCGCCGCCGCGCGCCGCGGGCACGGTGGTCAAGGACGAGGGCGACGGCGCCGCGAAGATCGCCGAGTTCCTCGTCGAGAAGAAGTTCGTCTAGGTCGAACGAGAGACTCAGGGAAGGTTCAAGGGATATGGCTGAGGTCCTCGTCCTCGTCGACCACGTCGACGGACAGGTCAAGAAGGTCACCACCGAACTGCTGACCGCCGCCCGCCGCATCGGCGAGCCCGCGGCCGTGTGGATCGGTGACGGCGCCGAGTCGGGCAGGGGCACCCTGGCCGAGTACGGCGCCGAGAAGGTCTACGTGGCTTCGGCCGAGCTGAACGACCACGTCGTGGCCCCCAAGGCCGAGCTGCTCGCCAAGCTCGCCCAGGACAAGGGCGCCGCCGCCATCCTGGTCTCGGCCACCGCCGAGAACAAGGAGATCGCGGGCCGCACCGCCGTCAAGCTGGGCTCGGGCGTGCTCACCGACGTCGTGGACGTCAACGCCGAGGTCGTCGCCGAGCACAGCATCTTCGGCGGCACCACCATCACCCACGCCCGCGTGCGCACCGGCGTGCCGGTCGTCGCGGTCCGCCCGAACTCCGTCCCGGCCGAGGCCGCCTCCGGCGCCGCCGCCGAGGAGCAGGTGTCGGTGGAGGTCTCCGACGCCGCCAGGACGGCCAAGGTCGTCGAGCGCGTCCACGAGGAGCAGGGCGAGCGCCCCGAGCTCACCGAGGCCGCCATCGTGGTCTCCGGCGGACGCGGCGTGGGCTCCGACGACTTCTCGGTCGTGGAGAACCTGGCCGACTCGCTGGGCGCGGCCGTGGGCGCCTCCCGCGCCGCCGTCGACTCCGGCTGGTACCCGAACCAGTTCCAGGTCGGCCAGACCGGTAAGACGGTCAGCCCGAACCTGTACGTGGCCCTGGGCATCTCCGGCGCGATCCAGCACCGCGCGGGCATGCAGACCGCCAAGAACATCGTGGCGGTCAACAAGGACCCCGAGGCCCCGATCTTCGAGCTGGCCGACTTCGGCGTCGTGGGCGACCTGCACGCGGTCACCCCGCAGCTGACCGAGGAGATCAACAAGCGCAAGTAGCCGACAGGCGCGGGTCGACAGGCGCAGGGCACAGCACCGCGCCGACCCCCGAACGCCCGGCCAGGGACCTCCCCGGCCGGGCGTTCGCGTTTCCGGGGGCCGTTTCCGGGGCCGCAGCCCGGGTAGGCGGGCCGCACGGCGGCGAACGGGGAGGCCATGGCGACGGAGACCGCGAAGGTGCGCGCCGGACGGCGCGTGGTGGAGGTGCGCAGGCCCGGCAAGCCGCTGTTCGGCGAGGGCGGGGCGACCAAGGAGGACCTGGCGCGGTACCACGCCCGGATCGCACCCCTGATGCTGCCGCACGTGCGCGACCGGCCGGTGGCCCTGGCGCGCTTCCCCGACGGGATCGACGCGCAGGGGTTCTTCGTCAAGCACCCGTCGGTCCCGGACTGGGTGCGGACCGTGGACACCAGCGGCGGCCGGATGATGCTGTGCCAGGACGCGGCCGCGCTGGTCTGGTGCGCCGACCAGGCGGCGGTCACCCTGCACGCCTGGCAGTCCCGGGAGCCGAGGCTGGGCCTGCCCGACCGGATGGTGATCGACCTCGACCCCGCCGGGGACGGCCCCGAGGACTTCGCCGCCTGCCGCGCCGCGGCGCGGGACGTACGGGAGGTGCTCGACGACCTGGGCCTGGCCGCCTACGTGATGACCAGCGGCTCCCGGGGACTGCATGTGCGCTCGCCGCTGCGGCCCGAGGCCGACGACCAGGAGGTCCGCGTGCTCGCGGAGGCGGTCGCGGACCGGGTGGCGGCCCGGCGGCCGGACGAGCTGACCACCGAGGTGCGCAAGGCCGCGCGCGGGGACCGGCTGTTCGTGGACTACCTGCGCAACGGCCGCGAACAGCTCGCGGTGGTGCCGTACTCGGTGCGGGCCAGGCCGGGTGCGCCGATCGCGGCGCCCCTGACCTGGGAGGGCCTGGAGAAGGTGGAGACGGCCCGGGATTTCACGATCGGCCTGGAGCGCGAGGAGTGCCCGTTCGCGGGGATGGGCGGGCACGCCCGCTCCCCGCGCGGGGCCCTGGAGCGGCTGGGCTGAGGCTCGCCCGTGGCGTCAGGAGTCCGGGGTGCCCTCGGGCCAGACGCAGGGGGACGAGGCGCCGATGGAGAGGTGTCCCTCGACGCTGGCCTGGACGGACATCCTGAAGGTGTCCTCCTCGTTCTCCACGGAGACGAATACGTCGTCCGGACGGGAGTCGGTCAGCACGCGGTAGCCGTTGGAGGCCCAGTACTCGGTCAGGAGGTCGATGTTGGCCTCGTTGTCCTCGACGGGCAGGCCGTCCAACCAGTAGGAACGGCCCACCGTGACGCGGCCCTCGGGGCCGCCGTCGGTGGGATCATCGCAGGCGGCGATGTTGACCCCGCCCACCAGTTGAAGTTCCAGGGTCTCGGGCAGCACGGTCACCGCTTTGTCGATGTGCTCCCGGACGTTCTCCGCTGCCTCGTCCTGGTTCATGGTCTCTCCCCCTCCGGTCTCCTCCGGTGCGTTGGAACCGCAACCGGCCACCACCCCCGTGAGAACGGCGGCGCACACCCAGTGTCGTGCTCGGCTCATCAGGTGATCGTCCCTACTCTTGTCCCGCGATGACGGAGCCCATGTGCCTCAGCGAACTCGTGTTCTCGTCGAAGTACTCCGAATGGGCGTCACCGAGGGGCCACGTGCCGCCCTCGCTGCCAGGGTCGGACTCGAACACGTTCGCCCCGAACTCCGGATCGGTCGGATCCATGCCGTGCGTGAGGCCCGTCAAGTTGGTGATGCCGTCATTCTCCGCCGTTGAGACGTGCACGTCCTCGGCGGGAAGGTTGAGGTCGGTCACGTGGTCGGCATTGGTTCCGGGGCTGCCCACGAGTATCACTTCGTCCGTGTCGAGCCCGGCGTCGCTCTGCGCGGTGTGCCCGACCACCGTGGAACCGTAACTGTGGCCTATGACGGTGTTGTGGGACGGCGGTCCCTGGTGGGTGGAGCGCAGCCCGTCCTGGAATCCGCTCAGCTCGCTGACCGCGTCCTCGGCCCGTCCCTCGAAGGCCGCCTCGGGAACGTTGGGGGCGTCGTACCCGATCCAGCTGATCACGGAGTGGCTGCCGTTCGGGTCCGCGTTCAACGCGGACTCCATGAGGCTGTCTCCTCGCCCCACCTGGTCGTTGACGCTCTCCCAGGTCGTCGTGGTGCCCGGCACCAGGGTCGCCACGTTGTCGGCGGTGTCGGGTTGCCGTTGGCCACGATCGCCCGCCCGTCGCCCTCGGTGTTCAGAGCCAGCAGGTACCTGTCAGCGCTTTCGTCCCCCAGGCTCTCCCGCAGCTCCTTCAGCTCCGCGAGCTGGTCGTCGAGCGTGTCGTCGTTCGCCATGCCCAACGCGATCGCGTCGGACCCGTTGCCGCCCCGGGCCGCCGTCTCCCGGATCTCCTCGTCCCGCTCGGCGATCTCCTCCTCGAACCGCTCGATCTCGTCGTCGAGGTGGTCGCGGTTCAGCCGGTCGCGCACGGCCGCCGGGATGCCGTCGAGCTCGCGCAGCAGCTCGGGATGGTCCCGCACGGCCTGTTCCTGCTCCTCCTCGGTCATCGAGGTCCACCACAGGTTGACGCCGTTCTGGGCGACCCTGCGGATGTGCTCCATGGTGTCGAGGTCGTAGTCGTCCAGGCCGCCCGCCACGTGCTCGGACACGGCTCCCGTCAGGCCTTCGACGGCGGCCTCGAAGTCGGTGCCGAGGAAGACCATCGCCTCGGCCAGGGCTTCGGCCTCCTGGGCCTCGGACATGGCGTCGACGGGGTTGACGCCGGTCGGACCGGACACGGGAACTCCAGAGGGTGAAAGAGGGGTATCGGAGAGGAAGGTTGCAACAGGTGCGTAAGAGCCCTCCGGAGGGGACAGTCGCCCTTCGCGGTGACCTCTGTGCGTTCCTACCTGCGGTAACAGCGCTGAAGTGAACGGGAGGCCATTCGGGCTCGTTTTTGTCCGCATGCGGTCAGGCCGCGCCGCGGGCGGGGCCCGTGCGGTGCGCGGACGACGGCCCCGGATGGTGTGGCCCGCGGGTTTCGGGGAAGGAATGCCAGCTCCAGACACCGACAGTCGACCGCGGGGGAGTCCCATGGAGGGCATCGGGGCCCAGATCGGCCTCGTCCTGGTCCTGGTCGTGGTGAACGCCGTGTTCGCGGGCAGCGAGATCGCCCTGATCACGCTGCGGGAGGGGCAGATCAGGCGGCTGGAGGAGCGCGGCCCGGGCGGGCGCGCGGTGGCCCGGCTGGCCCGCGACCCCAACCGGTTCCTGGCCACCATCCAGATCGGCATCACCCTCGCGGGCTTCCTCGCCTCCGCCACCGCCGCCGTCTCCCTGGCCCGCCCGCTGGTCGAGCCGCTGGGCTTCCTCGGCTCCTACGCGGCCCCGGTGTCGGTCGTGCTGGTCACCGTCGTGCTCACCTTCGTCACCCTGGTCCTGGGCGAACTCGCGCCCAAGCGCATCGCCATGCAGCGCGCCGAGCCCTGGGCGCTGCTCGTGGCCCGCCCGCTCAACGCGCTGGCGCTGCTCTCGCGCCCCGCGATCTGGCTGCTCAGCGCCTCCACCGACCTGGTCGTCCGGCTCGGCGGGGTCGACCCGCACGGCGCCAGGGAGGAGGCCACCGAGGAGGAGCTGCGCGACATGATCGAGGCCCAGGGGCAGATGACCCCCGAACAGCGCACCATCCTCTCCGGGGCCTTCGACATCACCGGGCGGACGCTGCGCCAGGTCCTGGTCCCGCGCCCCGACGTGGACACCGTCCCGGCCGACCTGCCCGCGTGCGAGGCGGCCCTGCTCCTGGCCGAGCACGGCCACTCGCGCGCCCCGGTGGTCGGCCGGGGCGACGTGGACGACATCGTCGGCGTGGTGCACTGGTCCGACCTCCTGCGGGGCGAGGGCACGGCCCGGGAGCTGGCCCGCGAACCGCTGCTGCTGCCCGACTCGCTGACGGTCTCCGCCGCCCTGCACCGGCTCACCGCCGAACGCCAGCAGCTGGCCGTCGTGATCGGCGAGAGCGGCGAGGTCAGCGGCATCGTGAGCCTGGAGGACCTGCTGGAGGAGGTCGTCGGCGAGATCTACGACGAGACCGACACCGACGAGCGCGCCCCCGCCCGGCTGGACGGCGGCGCCCTGCGCCTGCCCGGCGTGTACCCCGTCCACGAGCTGGAGGACCTCGGCGTCGTCCTCACCGACCGGCCCCGGGGCAGTTACGTGACCGTCGCCGGGATGGTCCTGGTCCTGCTCGGCCACATCCCCGACGAGCCCGGGGAGAGCGTGGACCTGGGCGGCTGGACGGCCACGGTCACCGAGGCCGACGGCCGCGTCGTCAGCGAACTCCTGCTCACCCCCGCCCGCTGAGGACACCGGGCGACAAGGGCGGTCGCGGAGTCGCTGAACAGTTGGCCAAGAGGCGGCAAGTCCCGTTGCCCGCGCCCCGGGCAGGGGTGACCGTGGCACCAGTGACGCCGAAGCAGGGGAGGGCCGATGCACGCGGACCGCAGGCCGGACGCCTACACGGGACTGGACCGGATGCCGATCGGGGACCAGTGGCGGCACGGGTCGTCCGGGAGCGTCGTCCGGGACGTGGACCCCTACGACGACACGGTCCTGACCGAGTTCCGCCTGGCCGACGAGGGCGACGTGGACCTGGCCTACCGCGAGGCGCAGCGGGCGTGGCCGGGCTGGGCCGCTACCCCCGCCGCCGAGCGCGCCGAGGTCTTCGTCCGCGCCCTGCGCGTCCTGGACGCGCGCCGAGAGGAGATCGTCGACTGGCTGGTCCACGAGGCCGGGGCGATCCGTGAGCGCGCCGAGTTCGAGTGGGGGCTGGTGCGCAGCGGCATGGTCGAGGTGACCTCCTACCCCACGCGGGTCATGGGCCGGATCCTGCCCGGCATCACCCCGGGCAAGGAGAACCGCGTCTACCGCGAACCCCTCGGCGTGGTCACGGTGATCAGCCCGTGGAACTTCCCGTTCCAGCTCTCCCACCGCTCCGTCGCGCCCGCCGTCGCCCTCGGCAACACCGTGGTCCTCAAACCCGCCGAGAACACCCCGGTCACGGGCGGGCTGCTGCTCGCCCGGATCTACGAGGAGGCCGGGCTGCCGCCCGGGGTGGTCAACGTGGTCGTCGGCAGGGGCGGCGAGATCGGCGACGCCCTGGCCACCCACGAGCTCTGCCGGATGATCTCGTTCACCGGCTCCACCGAGGTCGGCCGCCACATCGCCCGGCAGGCACCGCTCACCAGGCGCGCACTCGAACTCGGCGGCAACGGGCCGCTGGTGGTGCTGGAGGACGCCGACCTCGACCTGGCCGCGGACGCCGCCGTGTTCGGCTCCTACTACCACCAGGGCCAGATCTGCATGGCCACGAACCGGGTCGTGGCCACCGCCGCCGTCCACGACGAGCTGGTCGAGCGGATGCTCGTGCGCGCCCGGGCGCTGCGGGTGGGCGACCCCTCCGACGCCGCCACCCAGATCGGCCCCGTCATCGACGACGAGCACTGCGCGGGCGTGCGGGACGTGGTCGAGCGCTCCGTCGAGCAGGGCGCACGGCTCCTGCTGTCCGGCGAACCGACCGGCCCGGCGGGCAGGGTCCTGCCGCCCCACCTGCTGCTGGCCGACAACAGCGCGCCGAGCGCGGCCGAGGAGGTGTTCGGCCCGGTGGCCACGGTCATCCGCGCCGAGGGGGAGGAGGACGCACTTCGCATCGCCAACGACACCGAGTACGGGCTGTCCAGCGCGGTGCACACCCGCGACGCCGAGCGGGGGGTGCGCTTCGCCCGCCGCCTGAGGGCGGGCATGACGCACGTCAACGACTCCACGCTCAACGACGAGGCCAACACCGCCTTCGGCGGCGAGAACCACTCCGGGATCGGCCGGTTCGGCGGCGAGTGGGCGATGGAGGAGTTCACCGCCGACCACTGGGTCAGCCTCCAGCACACGCGCCGCAGGACGCCGTTCGGCCCGGAGTGAGCGGGTCCGGACCTCCCGCTTCCCTCGCCGCGACCTCGTACCCGTGGCGGGTCCCGACCGCCCGACCCCGCCATGAGCACGGGGCCGCCGCGGGTCGGAGCCCCACGTGCCCCACCGGCCAGACCCCGGGCCCGCCGGTCAGCGCCTGCGCAGGACCAGCAGCAGGTTCCAGGTGACGACCTCGCGCAGCAGCGGCACCCGCACCACCGGCCTGGCCCATCCGGGCAGGTAGCGGGGGCGCACGTCCACCACGTCCACGTCGGTGCGCCCGCGCGTCCAGCGCAGCATCTCCCCGGCGTGCGCGGCGTACATGGTGCGGCCGAAGTCGTTCTTGGGCCGACGTCCGTGGCGCCGCGCGAACCGCTCCGCCGCGTACGCGCCGCCCAGGTAGTGCCACGGCGAGGTCTCGTGCCCGCCCCACGGGGACAGCCACAGCGTGTACGACAGGTACACCAGCCCTCCCGGCCGGGTCACCCGCACCATCTCGTCGGCCATCCGCGTCCGGTCCGGCACGTGCTCCAGCACGTTGGAGGAGAAGCACACGTCCACCGAACCGCTGCGCAGCGGCAGGTCCAGGGCGCTGCCCTGGACGCCGTACGCGTCGGCGTCGCGCCCGTGCAGCGTCATCTCGTGGGCGTCGGCGTCCACGCACAGGCAGCGGGCCCCGGCCGCCCTCAGCTCGTCGGCGAAGTAGCCCGGGCCGCCGCCCACGTCCACCACGAGCCTGCCGTCCAGGGGCGTGTAGGAGCGCAGCTGGGCGACGGTGTCGCGGGCGAGCGTGCCGTAGAAGGACGCCGGGTCGGTCTGCTCCCCGCGGAAGGCGGTGAACAGCCGCACCGACCGGCCCAGGGTGGCGCGGAAGGGGACGGTGCCCCCGTCTGCGGCGTTCGCGGTCACGTGCCCGCCTCCAGCACCACGAAGTGGCGCAGGTGGCGCCAGTGGTCGCCGCCCCAGTACTCGTCGGAGGCGGCGATCCGGCCGCCCGGGACCAGCTCGGCGATCCGCCCGGTGCGCAGGGTGTGCATCCGCATCGGCGCCGGGTAGCGCAGCAGCACCCGCTGGGCGAGGGCCACCAGCGGCCACGGCGCGTACCGGAACACCAGCCCCTTGAAGGTGCGCCGCTCGGACTCGGGCACGCCCAGCACCATGGCGCCGCCGGGGCGCAGCACCCGCGCGAACTCGCGCACGTAGCCCTCGGCCAGAGTGGGCGGCAAATGCTGGAGGACCAGGTCGGTGTAGACCAGGTCGAAGGAGGCGTCCCCGAACACCGACAGGTCCGGGCGCTCGTTCAGCACGAACTCGATCCGTCCCCCGGAGCGGTCCAGGCGGCGGGCCTCCTCCAGCATCGGCGCGGAGATGTCCACCCCCACGACCTCGGGGAAGTGCGCGGCCAGGGCGTTGGACAGCCGTCCCGCGCCGCACCCGAAGTCCAGCACCCGGCCCCCCGCGGGGCGGATGCCCAGCTCCTCCAGGCGGGCGACGGACGGGTCGATGTCGGCCCGTCCGGAGGCGAGGAACTCGTCGTCGTCCCAGCCGCCGCCCCTCTTGGCGGGGTCCACACACACCGCCCACAGGGGTTCGGCCGAACCCAGCCGCGTCCAGTCGCGGCGGACCTGTTCGAGTCCCACCCGCATCACCTCCACGGTGCTCGCGACCCGCCGGAACACGACACCTGGATCGTGTTCCTGTTCCGGGCATCCAGGCCGGAGAGGCCTGCGACAAGGGTCCAGGAAAAAAGTGGAACGTGTTGTATTCTGGCACCCCTTCTCCGGATCGGCCAACTACGGCGGGAGAGATGCCGATGCCGCCTGTTCCCCCCACCGCGCGCGGGCACGACGGTCCGGGCGCCGAGGCCGAGCGGCCCGGCCCGGTCGGGGCACCCAGGGTACGCCGCCCCTCTGAGGAACCCCGGGGGAAGGGCCCCGGCCCCGGCGGGGCGGTCCGCGCCGCGTGGGCCGCCGCCCGCCGCCTGGCCCGCGACCGGTTGGTCTTGGTGGGGTTGGTGGTGGTGCTGGGGGCCGTGGGGCTGCGGGCCTACGTGCTCGGCGAGTCCTACTTCGTGGAGGACGACTACCTCTTCTTCGCCAACGCCCACGCCAGCGACCTGGGGCCGGACTACCTGCTCACCCTGCACAAGGGCCACCTGATGCCCGGGGCGCTGTTCCTGGTCTACCTCCAGACCGCCCTGTGGCCCTACGAGTGGTGGGTCAGCGCGGGCACGATGCTCGCCCTCCAGGCCGCCGCGCTGGTGGGGTTCCTGCGCCTGGTGTGGGAGCTGTTCGGCCGCCGCTGGGCGCTGCTCGTCCCGCTGACCGTGTACGCGCTGGCCCCGCTGACCGTGCCCGTGCTGGGCTGGTGGTCGGCGGCGCTCAACGCGGTCCCCCTCCAGCTGGCCCTGGTGCTCGCCGTGCTGTGGACCGTGCGCTACCTGCGCACGGACGACCACCGCCTGGCCTGGCGGGCGGTCGGCGCCGTCGTGTTCGGCATGCTGTTCACGGTCAAGGCGATGTTCCTGCCACCGGTGCTGTTCGCCGTGGCCGTCGCCCACCTCTACCCCGGCGGGCTCGTCGCCGGGACCCGGCGCGCCTGGGCCCTGCACCGCCCGTTCTGGACGGCGATGGGCGCGCTGTTCGCCGCCTACGCGGTGTTCTACCTGGTGCGGATGCGCGCGGCCGGGGGCGGGGAGGGCGCGGGCGTGCCCCAGAGCGAGCCCGCCCTGACGATGCTGCGCGGACTGCTCACCGAGGTGTTCCCGGTCGGCGCCCTGGGCGGACCCCTGGAGTGGGGCCCGGTCACCCCGACCGGCGGCCTGGTCGACGTGCCGGACGTGACCGTGCTGGCCGCCTGGGCGGTCTTCGCCGTGATCGTGCTGGTCAGCCTGCGGATGCGGCGCGGGGCGTGGCGTGCCTGGGCGCTGCTGCTGGTCTACCTGGTGGTCGTGGACGTCATCCCGACGATCATCGCGCGCGGCCGGTTCCAGGACGTGGCCGCCGCCGACCCCCGGTACGTGGCCGACGCGGCGCTGGTGTTCGCCCTGTGCCTGGCCCTGGCCTACCTGCCCACCAGGGAGGAGCGGGCGCGCGCCCTGGTCGGCGGGGCCTCATCGGCCCCGGCGGGCGGGGAGCCCTACCGCGTGCGGCCCCGGCGCGCCGCCCGGGTCGCGGCCGCGCTGGCGACGGCGGTGTACGCGGTGGCGGCGGGCTACTCCACCCACGCCTACGCCCGGACCCTGAGCGGCGACCGCCTCCAGTGGTACCTGGACACGGTGCGCACGGCGCTGGCGGACGTTCCGGAGGAGGGCGGCCTGTACGCGCGCCCGGTCCCCGAGGACGTGGTCCTGGAGTGGAACGGCCAGCGCCGCCTGAGCTCGTGGGTGCTGCCGCCGCTGGCGTCGGACGACGTGGCCGAGCGGATGGCCGTGCCCGAGGAGGCCGCCACCGCGTACGTGTTCAACGACGCCGGGTTCCTGGTCCCGGCGCGGCCCTCCGACGACAGCGACATGTTCGCACCCGGGCCCGCGGACGGGTGCCTGGAGCCCTGGGAGGGGCTGGTCTCCTGGCCGGTGGAGGCGCACGGCGGCGTCGCCCAGGTCGTCACGCTCGGCTACACGGCCGAGGAGGACGTCGACGTGGTGGTGGCGCTGGGCGACGACTGGATCGAGGTCGAGCTGCCCGCCGCGCAGGAGAACGGCACCTGGTACGTGCCCGCGGGCGCCCCCGGCGAGCAGCTGTCGGTGTTCGTGCCCGAGGACCCCGAGGACCGGGGCGGGCTGTGCCTGGACTGGGTGTCGGTGGGCGGCATGGCGCCGACGGTGGAGGGCAACCCGTGGGCGCCCGAGGAGGACGGCCGGGCGGGGGGCTAGGGGGAGGACCGTCGGCGGGAGAGGCGGTGGGACCACCGGCGGCTGGGCTCCTCCACCCACCGGTGGCTCGCGGCGGCCAGCAGCACGGTCCCGATCGTCACCGGCACCGCGTCCAGCCAGAACGACCCGGTGAAGATCTCCTGGCCGGTGAAGTCGCGCCACAGGTAGAGCACCATGAACTGCCACAGGAACACGCCGTAGGAGATCCGCCCCAGGAACTGGCACACCCGGTGCCGCAGCAGCGAGTCCAGCCACCGACCCCCGCGCCAGGCCCGCGCCTCCCGCAGCGGGAGGGCGGGCCCCGCCGGGCGCGGCGCCAGCGCGCACGGGGCGATCAGGAAGAACGCGAACCCGATCCCGGCCAGCGAGTCCACGGCCGAGGTCCAGATGTCGCCGGAGCCGATGAAGCGGCCGCCGGAGGCCTCGGTGGCCTTCAGGGCGAAGAACCCGCCCGCGACCAGCCAGCACACACCGGGGGAGGAGCCCAGGGTCCGGCACAGGCGGCGCACGGGGCCGTCGGCGCCGGGTTCGCGCCAGGCCCACTCCGAGAGCACGGCCAGCGCCATGCCGGCGGCGAACAGGCCCGCGGCCCGGGGCAGCCAGGCGTGCATGTACTCGCGGGGCTCGGGATAGAACTGCGGGACCAGCGCGGCCAGGCCCAGCAGCGCCATGACCCCCAGGCCCGCGAGCAGCCTCCGGCCCCGGGCGTCCACGCTCCGGCCGCCGCGCGCCCACAGGGCCAGGCCCAGCCCGAACAGCGGGAGCAGCAGGTAGAAGCTGACCTCCACCGACAGGCTCCACATCTGGCCGAGGCCGTAGGGGCCGGTGCCCACCCACGGCGGATCGGTGTTGAAGGGGAAGGTGAGGGTCAGGACCTCCCACCAGTACCGGAGCGAGCCGAGTTCGTCGCGGGAGTAGACGAGCAGCGCCGTCACGGCCACCAGCCAGTAGGCGGGCAGGACGCGCACGGCGCGGCGCCACAGGTAGGGGCGGGCGCGCGGCCCGCGCACCCCGTCCAGGGCCGCGCGGGCCCAGGGCCGGTACAGCAGCACGCCCGAGAGCGCGAAGAACAGCGGCACGGCCACGTCGAAGGCGGACAGCAGACCGCCCAGCACCCCCGGCGCCAGGGAGTCGCCGGTCTCGGTGGCCACGTGGAAGACCAGGACCATCAGGGCGGCCACGGCGCGGACGCCGTCGAGGGACTCGTGGCGGCCGTCGACCTGCGGCAGCACCGACGAGGGGTCGGGGGTGCGCGCGCTGGCGAAGTGGACACCGGCGGCGGGGTCCCCGGGCGCGGAGGAGGAGGTGGGCGCCATGGGCCTTCCCGGACTGGGTGGAGGGAGGAACGAGTAGCACTAGAACGCGTTATAAAAATTTCGACACGCCCTGGTGACGTCGTTCGCTACTGGGCAGTACTCTACCCGGAACTGAACCTAGTTCCACTAGACCCAGTTCCAGATCTGGACTCTCATACGCCCAGGAGGGCACATGCGCCGTACTGTTGCGGTCGTTCTCGTCGCGTTTGGGGTCTTCTTCCTCGCCTTTGCCCCCATGATGCGCACGTGGCTGTCGAGCTCCCTGATGAAGACCCCTCTGGACTACTACAGCGAAACGGTCCTCGAGGCCGACGGGGCCACCTACTTCAACATCGAGGACGTCGAGCTCGTCGAGGACGCCACCCTGGAGGCGCGTTCGACCATCCGGGCCGACGTGGCGTCCAGCACCGACGAGACGGTGGTGTGGGACCAGTTCACCTGGGTCAGGGACGCCGAGACCGACTTCGGCATCACCTCCAGCAGCCGCCGCGCCGGGCACGACCGCGTCACCGGGGAGGTGGTCGACTGCTGCGACTCCATGGTCAACGACGACTCCGTCGCCCAGAGCGGCCAGGCCTGGAAGTTCCCCTTCTTCACCGAGCAGCGCGACTACGACTTCTACGAGACCACCGCGCGGGAGGTCGTCCCCATGGAGTTCCAGGGGATCGAGGAGGTCGGGGGCGTCGAGGCCTACAGGTTCGTCCAGGAGGTCGAGGACGAGGTCATCGGCGAGCGCACCCTGCCCCGCTCGGTGGCCGGGATGGAGGGCGAGGGCGACGTCACCGGCGACGAGGTCTTCTCCATCACCCGCACCTACTGGATCGAGCCCGTCACCGGCTCCCCCCTCAAGATCAGCGAGGACCAGAACCGCGTCGTCGTCGTGGACGGCGAGGAGGTCCTGACGCTGTTCGACGCCGCACTCGTCTCCAACGACGAGTCCGTCCAGAACGCGGTCGCCAAATCCGAGCAGGGACGCACCGTGCTGCCCCTCCTCCAGACCACCCTGCCCGTCGTCTGCCTCGTCGCCGGTGTCGGATTCATCGGCGTCGCGGTCGTCCTGTTCGTCACGGGCCGCCGTCGTGACCACCACAACTGACCCCCGCACCCGCCCCTCGCCGACGCGCCCGGACGGGCGCGTCGGCGTGCGTCACCGCGCCCCCCGGCCCCGGTGACGGAGAGGACGCGGGCCACGGGGCCCGCGGCGGCCGGGGCTCCGCGCGGCGACGGGGGGACGGTCGGCGCGCTCGTCCGCGCGTGCCGCCCCCGGCAGTGGCTCAAGAACCTCCTCGTCCTGGCCGCGCCCGCCGCGGCCGGAGCCCTGACGCAGACCGGCGCGCTGCTGACCAGCGCGGCGGTGTTCGCCCTGTTCTGCGCGGCCGCCAGCGGCACCTACCTGCTCAACGACGTCCACGACGCCCGACGCGACCGCGCGCACCCGCGCAAGCGCCACCGCCCGGTGGCCTCCGGCGCGCTCCCCGTCCCCGTGGCCGTCGCGGTCGGGACCGCGCTCAGCGCGGCCGCGCCGCTGGCCTCCCTGGCGCTGGGCGACCCCGTGCTGTCCGCGCTGGTCGCCGGGTACGTGCTGCTCACGCTCGTCTACACCCGCTACCTGCGGGACCTGGTGGTGTGCGACCTGGTCGCGGTCGCCGCCTGCCACGTGCTGCGCGCGGTGGCGGGCGGGGTGGCCGTCGGCGTGCCGCTGACCTCGTGGTTCGTGATCGTGGTGTCGCTGGCCGCGCTCCTGGTGGTGGTCGGCAAGCGCGAGGCCGAACTGCGCGCGTCCGGTGCCGCGTCCGCCGCGACCGTCGGGAACGGCGACGCCCCCGGGGGAGCGGCCGCCGCGGCGGCCGCGGTCCGGCCCGCCCTGCGCGGCTACAGCACCGCCTACCTCTCCCAGACCCGCACCATGGCCTCGGGCGCCATGATCGTCACCTACTGCCTGTGGGCGCTGGAACCGGGCGACGGGCCCAGGACGCTCTTCCACGCGCTGAGCATCGTGCCGTTCATCATGTTCGTCCTGCGCTACAACCTGCTCGTGGACCGGGGAGTGGGGGAGGAGCCCGAGGAGATCGCCCTGCGCGACCGGCCCCTCCAGCTCATCCTCTGCGGACTCGCGGTCCTGGTCGGAACGGGGATCCACCTGTGAACCCGCCGCCGGACCGGCCGGTCCTCCTGCGCGGGTGGGGACGCACCGCGCCCACGGCCGCCCGCGTCGTGCGCCCCCGCACGCCCGCCCAGGTCGCCGAGGCGCTCGCCCGGGCGGGGGAGCGCGGGGCGCTGCCGCGCGGGCTCGGGCGCTCCTACGGCGACGCCGCCCAGGACGCCGGGGGCCTGGTGCTGGACTGCACCGGGCTCACCGGCCCCGTACGCGTGGACGCCGGACGCGGCGAGGTCACCGCCCCCGCGGGCACCAGCGTGGACGCCCTGCTCGCACACCTGCTGCCCCGCGGCCTCTTCGTCCCCGTCACCCCCGGGACCCGCCGCGTCACCCTGGGCGGGGCGGTCGCCGCCGACGTCCACGGCAAGAACCACCACACCGACTCCTCCCTGGGCGCGCACCTGCGCTCCCTCACCCTGGTCACCCCGGACGGGCGCACGCGCCGCCTGGGACCGGGGCCCGGCGGCGACCCCGACCTGTTCTGGGCGACCGTCGGCGGCATGGGCCTGACCGGGGTGGTCACCGAGGCCACCCTGGGCGTGCTCCCGGTCCGGACCGCGTACATGCGGGTGGACACCGACCGGACGCGGGACCTGGAGGCCACCCTGGAGCTGATGGCGCGCCCCGGCCACCGGTACTCGGTGGCCTGGCTGGACCTGTTCGCACGCGGGGGCGGCCTGGGCCGGGGCGTGGTCACCCGCGCCCACCACGCCGAACCCGGCGACCTCCCGAAACCGCTGCGCCGCGACCCGCTGCGGTACCGGAGCGCGAGCCTGCCCGTGCCGCCCCTGACCCCGCCGACGGCGACCCTGAACCGGTGGACCGTCGGCGCGTTCAACGCCCTCGAACACGGCCGGGCGCCCAGGAGGCGGCGCGGCCGGATCCAGCCGGTGGGCGGCTACTTCCACCCGCTGGACGCGCTCGACGGGTGGAACCGGCTGTACGGCAGGCACGGCGCCGTGCAGTACCAGTTCGTGGTGCCCTTCGGCGCGCAGGGCGTCCTGGAGTGGATCGCCCGCGAGCTGTCGCGCACGCGCGCGCCCTCGTTCCTGGCGGTCCTCAAGAGGATGGGTCGGCCCACGCCGGGACCGCTCTCCTTCCCCCGGCCGGGGTGGTCGCTGGCCGTGGACCTGCCCGCCGACCTGCCCGGTCTCGGCCCCCTGCTGCACCGCTTCGACGAGCGCGTGGTCGGCGCGGGGGGCCGCCTGTACCTGGCCAAGGACAGCCGGGCCAGCCCCGAGGCCGTGCACGCCATGTACCCCGGGCTGCCCGCGTGGCGCCGGGTGCGCGGGCGGGCCGACCCGGACGGGGTCCTGGTCTCGGACCTGGCCCGCCGACTGCGACTGCTGTGACAGTTCGGCCCTTCGGTGGCACGATGACGGCCGTCCCCGGCAGCCGGGGACGCACACTCCGGAAAGGCAGGGACAGCCGTGCGCGACTCGGTGGGAGCGGTGCGGAGCGTGCTGCTGCTCGGCGGCCGCAGCGAGATCGGCCTGGCCATCGTCGAACGGCTGGTCCGCGAGGGCGCCCGCGAGGTGGTGCTGGCCGCCCGGGGCGGGGTGCCCTCGCCGCCGGGCGCGCTCACCGCCCTCGGGGCGCGGACGCACTCGGTGGACTTCGACGCCGCTCTGCCCGACACCCACACCGGTACCGTGGCGGCCGCGGTGGAGCTGGTGGGCGACCTGGACGTGGTGGTGGACGCGTTCGGGGTGCTGGGCGAGCAGTCCGAGTACGAGGCCGACCCGGCCGCCGCCGCCCGCGCCGCCGCCGTCAACTACACCGGGCACGTGTCCGCCGACCTGGCCGTGGCCGCCCGCCTGCGCGAGCAGGGCCACGGGACGCTCGTGGTGCTCTCCTCCGTGGCGGGGGTGCGGGTGCGCAGGTTCAACTTCGTGTACGGGTCGGCCAAGGCGGGCCTGGACGGCTTCGCGCAGGGCCTGGCCGACTCCCTGCACGGGTCCGGCGCGCGGGTGCTGGTGGTGCGGCCGGGCTACGTGCCGACGCGGATGTCGGCGCACGTGGCGCCCGCCCCCTTCCCGGCCACACCGGGCCAGGTCGCGGACGCGGTGTCGGCCGGGCTGCGCTCGGGGGCCACCACCGTGTGGGCGCCGCGCGTGCTCCAGCCGCTCTTCGCGGGGATGAGGCTGCTCCCGCGCCCGCTGTGGCGCCGCCTGGGCCGCTGAGGCGGGGACCCCGGGTGCCGCGCCAGCCACGCCCTCGGTCAGCTCGGGGCCGCATCCTCGGCGGTCAGCCGGTAGAACGCCAGCGGCACCAGGCAGGACAGCATCACCGCGGCGGGCACCAGCGTGCTGCCGACCAGCATGCCGCGCAGCGCCTCGTCGCTCTGCCGGACCGCCTCCCCGGCCCCGGACTCCACGTAGCCGCTCACCGCCAGGGCCAGCGACAGCAGCCCGGTTCCCACCGACTGCGCCATGGCCTCCCCGGCGGTCCACACGCCCGAGAGCACGCCGCCCTGCCGCCGCCCGGAGGCGTCGGCGGTGGCCAGGCAGTCGGCCAGCATCGACCACGGCAGCAGCGTCGTCCCCGACAGGCCCGCGCCCACCAGCACGGAGGACAGCACGGCGCCGGGGAGGCCCCAGATCGGGATGAGCAGCAGGCCCAGACCGCCCAGGGCGAACACCGCCGCCGCGTACCCTGCGGCGCGGCGCTTGTCCACCCGAAGGGACAGCCGCCGCCACAGCGGGGCCGACGCGATCAGCGGCACCAGCACGCACACCATGAGCACGCTCGTGTAGCCCGGTTCTCCCATGACGTTGGCCGTCACGTACGGCACGCCCGCGACCATGGTGCCGCCCGCCGTGGCCATCAGGAGGTTGGCGGGGAAGAGCACCCGGAAGTGCCGGTGGGCGAAGGCCACCCGCAGCTGGGCCGCCAGACCCTCCGTGCGGTGCGCGAACACCGGGCGCGGCGCCCGGCGCGTGCCCACCACCGAGCCCAGCATCGACACCAGCACCACGCAGCCCATGAGCAGGCCCATCAGCCGGTACCCGGCCACCGGGTCCGCGGGGGCCGACTGGACGACCGGCGCCAGGGCGCCGCCCAGCATCAGGGCGAGCCCGACGAACGCGGTCCGCCACGTGTTGAACGTGGACCGCTCGTGGTAGTCGGAGGTGATCTCCCCGGGCATGGCCGTGTGCGGCACCTGGAACACCGACGAGGCCAGCGCGGCGGCCACGAACACGGCCGCCACGTACACCGCGGCGGAGCCGCCCTCCAGCGGCGGCCCGGCGAACATCGCGGCGAACAGCACCGGCAGGGTCAGCGCCCCCGCCAGCATCCACGGGCGCCGCGGCCCCCACGGCGAACGCGTCCTATCCGACCAGATCCCGATATACGGACTGACCAGAAGGTCGACCACCTTGGGCAGGAGCACCACCGCCCCGGCCAGGGCGGGGCTCACCGCGAGCGTGTCGGTCAGGTAGATGAGGAGCAGCAGCCCGGGCACCGTGTTGAAGATCCCCGTGGCCACCGCGCCGCTGCCGTACCAGGCGTGCACGGAACGGGGCAGCGGAGCGCCCGGCCCGCCGACCGTACCCCGGGCGGCGGCCTCCGGCGCGGTCGCCCCGGCCGCGGCTCCTCCCACCGCGGCGCCCCCGGGCCCGTCACCCCCGGACGCCGCGGAGTCGGCCGCGGCGGTCACGCGCGCCCGTCCGCGGAGGCCGCTGCCTCAGGAGCCTCCCGGGTCCCCGGGGCGGGGGAGGCCTCCGCGGCGGGCCGTGCCGTCCCCGGAGCCTCCCGGGTCTCGGGAGCCGCGCCGCCCTCCCCGCCGCCGTCGCCGTACAGCTCCTCGTGCCCCACCGGGTCCACGTCGTGCGCCACGGGGCAGCCCGCCGGGAAGGTGCCGATCCGGTTGACGTCGTACCCCTTCGGGTAGCTGCGGATGTTCGGGTTGTCCTCCGCCCACAGCGGCTCCTCGCGCGGCTTCATCCGGCGCACCACCAGGGCCCGCAGCCTCAGCGCCAGGTCCGCCGTCCGCCGCCACGCCCTGCTGGGCGGCTCGTAGCGGAAGGTCTCGATGAGCGACTCGTCCAGGATCGCCATGGAGAACTTCCGGGCCAGCCCGGACACGCGCGGCGGGTAGAAGGACACCATCAGGTCGAGGGTGGCGTCGGAGACGGCCCGGCCGCCCTCGGTGTAGGCGAAGTGCTCGCGCTCGTAGGAGTCGAGGAGCTCCCGGAACTGTTCGTAGGTCTCGGGGATGTCCTTGATCCCCATGTACCGGCCGAGCCTGCGGTAGTAGTGCGTGATCGCCGAGATCTCGTGCTGGCTCAGCCTGCGCCAGCCGTAGCCGTGGTCGTTGATCCAGCGCACCGGCATGACCACGAAGGTGCTGAGCACGTAGCGGTAGTCGTCGTTGCTGATGTCGTAGGAGCGGTGCATCTGGTTCATCCGGCGCAGCGCGTCGCGGCCCTGACCGGGCTCGAACCCGTACCGCATCATGTTGCTGAGGATCAGCGCGGTGTCGTCGTAGCGCTTCTGGGTGCTGCCGGTGAACTCGTCGGTGCGGCCCAGGAGTTCGCCGATGCTGGGCACGGCGTAGGTGCGGTACAGGGCGATGCCCAGCGCCCGGCCCATGTCCCAGGGGAACTCCTGGGAGTTGAGGATCTGCATGATCCGTACGCAGTCGGCCTCGTGGTCCAGGTGGTGGATCTCGTCTCTGAGGTCGAAACGCTTCATCCGCGGTTCCTTCGGGGAGAGGGGGGTCGGTCGGGCGGGGGAGGGGGTCTGGGTCTGGGGCCGCTACCTCTCCGCGTCCTCCCCGGCAGACCCTCCGGGCGCCTCCCCGCCCGCCGGTGCGACCGCCTGGTCCGGCGCGGGCACGCGGGCGCCCGTGGCGGCGACCTCGCGGGTCACCATGCCGTGCGGAACCGGGCAGCCCTGGGGGAAGGTGCCGATCCGGGACGGGTCGTAGCCCCGGGGGTAGCTGCGGATGTTGGGGCTCATCCTGGCCCAGCGCGGCTCCCGGCGCGGCGGCATCAGGCGCACCACCCTGGCCCGCAGCCTCAGCGCGCCCGCGCTCAGCCGCCGCCAGGCGGCGGAGGGCTCGGGGTAGCCGAAGGCGCGGATGAGCCGGTCGTCGAGCAGGGCCTTGGTGAAGGGGCGCACCAGGGGCCGCTGCCAGGCCGGGTAGAGGTCCACCATCAGCCCCAGGGTGGCGTCGGAGACGGCCCGGCCGCCCTCGGTGTAGGCGAAGTGCTCGCGCTCGTAGGAGTCGAAGAGTTCGAGGAACCCGGCGTAGTCCTCGGGGATGTCCTTGATCCCCATGTGCCTGCCGAGCTTGCGGTAGTAGTTGGTGTTGGCGGCGATCTCGTGGTCGCTCAGCCTGCGCCAGCCGTAGCCGTGGTCGTTGATCCAGCGCACCGGCATGACCACGAAGGTGCTCAGGACGTAGCGGTAGTCGTCGTTGCTGATGTCGTAGGAGCGGTGCATCTGGTTCATCCGGCGCAGCGCGTCACGGCCGCGGCCCGGACCGAATCCGTGCTCCATGATGTCGTTGAGGATCAGCGCCGTGTCGTCGTAGCGGTGCTGCGTGCGCTCGGTGAACTCGCGCGTGTGCGCCAGCAGCTCGCCGATGCTGGGCACGGCGTAGGTGCGGTACAGGGCCAGGCCCAGGGCCTGTTCGATGTCCCACGGGAATTCGTGGCTGCCGAGGATGCGCACGATCTGCTCACAGTCGTCCTCGGCGTCCAGGGCATGGATCCGGTCGCGCCACTCGAACCGCTTCATGGGCAACTCCAGTCACCTTCGTGCGGGCCCGCTCGGACGGGGCCATGGTCTGCGGGTGTGGCGCGCACGCGGCGCTCCACGGGGCGCACTTTACCTGGAAGCCCCTTGTGTACACCGGTTCCGGGGGGTCGAACGTGTCCGCAAACCCGGCGGGGCGTCCGAAACCCCGGGGTCCGTCCCCGGCGGGCACACGGAAGGGGCGGGGGACCGGCCCCCGCCCCTTCCTCGGAGCGGACTCAGGCGGCCATCCGCTCGGCCACCCGGTTCACCAGCGTCACCAGCACCGCCTTGGCCGACTCGCGCTCACGCGCGTCGCACAGCACGACCGGGATCGCGGGGTCCAGGCTCAGCGCGGCGCGGACCTCCTCGGGCTCGTACCGGTGGGCGCCCTCGAAGCAGTTCACCGCCACCACGAACGGCACACCGCGCCGCTCGAAGAAGTCCACCGCGGCGAAGCACGTCTCCAGGCGGCGGGTGTCGGCGATGACCACCGCGCCCAGCGCCCCCTCGGACAGCTCCTCCCACATGAACCAGAACCGCTCCTGGCCCGGGGTCCCGAACAGGTACAGCACCAGGTGGTCGTTGATGGTGATGCGGCCGAAGTCCAGCGCGACGGTCGTGGTCGTCTTGGCCTCCACGCCCGACAGGTCGTCGATCCCGTAGCTGGCCTCGGTCATCACCTCCTCGGTGCTCAGCGGCGCGATCTCGCTGACCGATCCGACCATCGTGGTCTTACCGGCCCCGAAACCCCCCGCCACGAGGATCTTGAGCGCCGCCGGAACGGGCGCCTGCGTGTCGTCAGAGTCGCTGGATGCCATCGAGAACCGCCTGGAGTACGTCCCGGCTGACCGGGCTCTTCGCTGTGTAGGGGGCGCGGGCCAAGGCGAGGCCGCGGTTGAGCAGGTCGCTGAGCAGGACCTTGACCACTGCCACCGGGATGTCCAGATGCGCGGACACCTCGGCGACCGACTGGGGCCGTCGGCACAGCTCCAGGATGCGTATCTGCTCGGGCTCCAGCGCCATCTCGTCGACCTCGGCCCGCTTGGCCGCGATCACGACGCTGATCATGTCCAGCTGCACGGTGTCGGCGTGCTCGCGCCCCTGCGCGATCACGTACGGCCGTACCAGCGGTCCGGCGTCCTGCTGTCCGACCGCCGCGTCCTCGTCGAACCCGCCGACCGCGTCCCTCTGGGGCAGGCCGTGCGGATCCTCCTCGGGCGGCAACTCGTTGTGCGCTTGCATGGCGTCCCCTATCGCGTGGCTTCCCCGGAACCGCCTTCGCGTCTGGGCGCGGCGTCCAGATAACGGCCCACCTGCTCGACCAGCACGTTCATCTCGTAGGCGATGAGGCCGACGTCGGCGCTCTCCTCGGCCAGGACCGCCAGGCACGCCCCCCGGCCGGCACCGGTGACGAACAGGTACGCGCTCTCCATCTCCACGATGGTCTGGAGCACCTCGCCCCCGCCGAAGTGGCGGCCGGTGCCCCGGGCCAGGCTCTGGAACGCGGACGCCACCGCGGACAGGTGCTCGGCGTCCTCCTTGACCAGCTCGCGGGAGCGGCCGATCAGCAGCCCGTCGGCGGAGAGCACGATCGCGTGGCGGGAGCCCACCGCGCGGTCGAGCAGCTCGTCCAGCAGCCAGTCGATGTCCTTCTTGCCCGCGCCGCTTCCACTGTCACGCTGGGCGCTTTCGGGAGTACTCGTCACGGTTACGCGTCCTTGTCGGTGTCGTTGGTCTGCTGCTTGCCTTCGCGCCGTCCGCGGTCCGTACCCTTCTGGAACGCGGACATGTTCCGGCGCAGGCGCGCCAGACGCTCCTGGCCGTCCTGGGCCGCGTTCGAGGAGGACCCGCCCGCCGTCGCGGGGCCGCTCCGGGTGTCGGCCGCGGGGTCGGCGGCCAGCTGCGGAGCCAGGTTCTCCTGGGGCCGCCGCTTGGGCAGCGGCGGCCGTCCCCCGCCCGCCTCGACCATGGCGGGCGGTTCGGCGGCGGAGGGTTCGGGGTCGGGGACCGCGCTGACGGCCGGGGTGCGGGTGGGCAGCGGGGGGCGGTCGCCGTCCGCGTCGAGGAGGTCCGCGCCGCCCGCCGGGGCCTCGGCGGCCTCGGCGGTCACGGTGTCCTCCCCCTCGCCCCCGGCGGAGTCCGCGGAGTCCTCGTCCTCGCGGGCGGGGGCCTCCTCCTTCGGCGCGGACACCGAGGTCAGCACGGGCTTGACGCGCCTGCCGGACGACAGCTCGCCGCCGGGCGTGCGGTCCAGGATCTCGCGCACGTCCCACACGTGCTCGCCGCTCTCGTCGGAGGGCAGGGGGGAGCGGTCGCCGGAGATCAGCTCGTGCGGCAGCAGGACGATGGCCTGCACGCCCCCGTACGGCGACGGGCGCAGGTGCACGCGGATGCCGTGGCGGTGGGCCAGGTGCGAGACCACGAAGAGGCCGAGGCGCATCTTCTCGTTCAGGCGCATCACGTCGAACTCGGGCGGGCTGGACAGCAGCGCGTTCGCCGAGGCGAACTCGCTCTCGGTCATGCCCAGGCCCCGGTCCTCGATCTCGACCGTCACGCCGTTGGGCACGTCCTCGCTGCTCAGGCGCACGTGCGTGTGCGGCGGGGAGAACATCGCGGCGTTGTCGACCAGCTCGGCGACCAGGTGGATGACGTCGGCCACGGCCGGGCCGTTGAGGTGCACGCGGGCGATCCGCTCGCGCTTGACGCGGGTGTAGTCGCCCGACTCGGAGATGGCGCCGCGCAGCACGTCGATCAGCGGCATGGGGCGGTGCCAGGTGCGGCCGGGCGCCTCTCCGCCCAGGATGAGCAGGTTCTCGGCGTTGCGGCGGGAGCGGGTGGCCAGGTGGTCGAGCTTGAACAGCTGGGCCAGCTGCTCGGGGTCCTCCTGCTCGCGCTCCATCCGGTCCAGCAGGCGCAGCTGGCGGTGGACCAGCGTCTGGCTGCGGTGCGCGATGTTGAGGAACACGCGGTTGACGCCCTGGCGCAGTTCGGTCTGCTGCACCGCCGCGTTGACGGCCGCGCGCTGGGCGGTGTTGAACGCCCTGGCCACGTCGCCGAGTTCGTCGTCGCTGGCGGCCAGCGCGGGCAGGGCCGCCTCGGTGTCCACGCGCTCGCCCTCGTGCAGGCGGCGCATGAGGTCGGGCAGGCGGTGCTCGGCCATGTCGTTGGAGTCCTCGCGCAGGCGCAGCAGGCGCTCGGTGAGCGTGCGCGAGGAGCGGCGGGCCAGCGCGAAGGCGAACCCGATGACGGCGGCGACGCCGAGGCTGCCCGCCACGGCGAGGAACACGGCCTGGTTGGCTTGGGCCCGGGTGACCTCCGCGGCGTACAGGGCCTCGTCGGCGCCGATCGCGGTGAGCTCGGAGAGGACGTGGTCGTAGGACTCGTCCCACGCGGCGTAGTCCACCGGCATGGACAGGTCCTGGACCTCGCTGGGCACCAGGGTCACCGGGTCGGTGACCGTCTCGGTGGTCGCCTGTCGGTCGATGATCTCGTCCTGCATGCGCTGGAGGTCGGCGTACTCCTGGCTCGCCAGCAGGTTCTCCAGCCGGGCCTCCTGACCCTCGCCTCCCAGGTAGTGGCCGTTGGCCGCGAGCATGCTCTCGTAGGAGCCGACCAGCTCGGTGAACCGGCGCTGGTCCTCCAGGGTCAGCTCGTCGGTGGCGAAGGCGCGGGCGACCTGGGCGTCGGACTGCGCGAACAGGTCGACCGTGCGGAACATGTAGGTCGCGGTGAAGCTGGAGCTGACCGCGTTCCCGAGGTCGCCCTCGCGTGCCTGGCTGTCGAAGCTGTCGGCGCCGTGCAGGATCAGCTCGTTGTAGTAGTCCAGGACGTCGGCGCGGGAGGCCTCGCCCGCGTCCACCGCCGAGCGGATCGCGCCGATCTCGCCATACTGCATGTGCAGCATCTCGATGTGGTGGCCGCTCTCGCCGGGGGCGATGTCGGCGAAGCCGATGAGCTCGCCCACGATCGCGCCCAGCGAGTCGTCGGTGCTCTCGCGGGCCTCGGCCAGCTGGCCCTCGATCTCCGCGTTCCCGGGGTTCTCGATGTGGGCGATCGTCTGAGACCGCTCCCGCATCACGTCCACGAGGCCGACCGCGGCGGGGGTGACCAGTTCGTCGGTGGCGTTGGCGCGGAGGATCTGGATGACCGCGTCTCCGGTGAGGGCCGCGGTGAGGGCCAGCCAGAGCACCACCAGGGCGGTGGTGGGGATCATGACCATTGCGCGGATGCGGGAGGTGATGCTCCGACCGCGTCGCTCGGGTACTGCCTGCACGGTTCTCCTGTCGATCCGCGTCCGGGGTCTTGTGGGGGGTGGGGGCCGCCGGGGGGAGTCGGCGCGTCCCGGTCCGCCTGTGCGCGGCCTCGTGCCCCGCGGGCTTGCGTCCGTGGGGGGCTCTCGACACGGGACGTACCGCAGGGTAACCACAAGCGCGGTATTTCGGCGTGGGGGATCGTACCTCGCCGGTGAAACGCTGAAATATCCGGGTGGTGGAGGCAGTCTGCCATGGGAGGCGAGAATGTCCACCTCGCGGGTGGGCGGTAGGGGTGTTTCCTCCTGTGAAGCCTTGTGACAATAGGGCAAAGGTCACATATGGCGGAGAGTATGGCAAGTCCTGCTCCGGGTGACCGAACCCACCCTCCCCGAACCCGGCCTCCGCCGCGAATGTCCGCGTTCGCCCCTCGCCCCGGCGCCGTGCGTACTAGCGTTGCGTGTCGAAGGGGGAACACCACGTGACGGGGGGACGCGCATGGGCCGGCCGATGGGCGGGGGAGCGCTCGCCGTGGAGGCCGCGGTCGCGGGGGTCCCGCTGCTGGTGGTCTGCGCGGCGGCGCTCTACCTGAGCCTCCAGTACCGCCGCTACGGCCGCCCGCACGGCTGGCCGGGCCTGTGCACCGCGGCCGCCCTGGCCACGGGCGTCGGCCTGGCGGCGTACGCGGTCTGGCCGCTGCCCGCCTCCGCCGACGGCCTGTGCGCGGACCCCCTCGGCGGTGGCCGGTCCGGCCGGGAACTCCTGTCCGAGCCCCGGGAGGCCGGGGTCCTCGCCCTGTTCCTGGCGGTCGGACTGCTGGCCCGGCACCGCTTCCGCCGCGGCGCCGCGTTCACCGTGCTGCTGGGGGCGGCCCTGGCCGCGGCCGTGGTCGCCGTCCGCGCCACCGGACTCCTGGGCCTGTACCCGTGCGCCTACGCCGGGGCCCCGCCGGGGCTCGTGGCCTGGGGCGCGGCCGCGACCCTGCTCGGCTGGCTGCTCGCCCGGTGGGCGCTCCCGCCCGGGTACGCCCGCGGCTGGCCCGCGGCCGTCGCGGACCGCGCCGTGCCCGGACCGGTGCGCAGGCTCACCGGGGTGCTGCTCGACCTGGGCCTGTGGTGGTTCGGCGCGGCCGCCCTCGCCGTCTCGGCGCACGCGCTCGGCGCCGCGGGACCGGGAACCGGGACGCGTACGACCGCCCTGCTGTGCCTGGGCGGGGCCCTGGCCCTGGTCCCCGCGCTGACGCGTCGCGACCGCGCCACCCCGGGCGCCGCCTCGGTGCGGCTGGCGTTGCGCGATCGCGGGTACCCGGTCCCGGCGGCCCGCTGGCGGGTCCTGACGCGCACCTGCCTGCTCCAGGGTCCCGTCGTCGTCCTCCTGGCCCTGGGCCTGCCCTGGTACGCGCTCGCCGTGGCCGCGGTGCACGTCAGCAGCGCTCTGGTCCGGCCCGACGGCGCGGGCGCGGCCGACCTGCTGTGCGGGGTGCGCGTGTGCGCCCGCGCCACCCTGGACGGCGCCCTGCCCTCACGCCTGGTCCGCTACTCCGCTCCGCGCGGGGAGCCCCTCAGCGCCAGGCCAGGTAGCCCAGCAGCAGCCCCGTGAACACCAGGATCGCCCCCAGGCCGCCGAACAGCACCCGCACGTAGTGCGACAGCCAGGGCGCGGACACGATCCGGGCCCGCTCGGGCGTGTCGGGGTCGTAGGCGACGGTCACGATCTCCCCGGCGCGGGAGGCCGTCCACCCGGTGTTCTCGTGCTCGGCGTGCACCTCGTGCCCGTCCTCGGTACGGAACTGCACGATCATCCGGGAGGCCGTGGAGGTCTCGTGGTAGCCGATCACACGCGCCTTGGCGCGCATCCCGTGTCGGCGCAGCCGCAGTTCCAGGCGCGTGTCACGTGTGACCGCCCAGAGCATGACCACCCCGGCCAGGAGCGGGATCAGGGGGTAGAGGGTGGCCATCGCGCAGTACGTCCTCTCAGGTGTCCGGGGTGCTCGTACGGTCGGGGGAGCCGGAGGGGCCGACCAGACCGTCGGCCATGCGGGCCAGCGTCGCGTGGACCTCCTCGACGGGGCGTCCGGGCTGGAGCGTGCGCCAGTCCAGGGCCACCGTCACCACCATGCCGAACAGGGCGGACCCGGCCAGGCCGGTGTCCAGGTCCGGTCGCAGCGACCCCTCCGCGGCCAGGTCGTCCAGCAGGCCGGTGATGACCCCGATCGCCTCGGTGCGGATCTGGAGGATCGTCGCGTACCAGGCCCGGTTGGTCCGCCAGGCCTCCGCCATGAGCAGGCGGGCCAGGGACTCGTGCTCGCCGATGAACACCACCCCGGCGCGCAGCACGGCGGCGAGCGCGTCGCGGGGGGCGGCGCCGGCCCCGGGAGGGGGCACCGCGTCCTTGAGCGTGTCGGCCAGCCGGGTCACGCCCCACTCCATCAGGGCCGCGTACAGCTCGCCCTTGCCGCCGAAGTTGTAGTAGACGGTGCCCTTGGCCACCCCGGCGCGCTCGGCGATCTCGTCGACGGTCGTGGCGCCGTACCCCTGCTCGGAGATCAGCGTGACCGCGGCCTCGAACAGGCGGCGCCGGGTGGCCTCGCGGCGGCCGCTCACGGGGTGGTCGGACGTGCTCGCACTCATCCGGTCCATTCTCGCCCATACTCGTACAGGTCGCGCCATGTCCGTCACCCCGGCGCACGTCACAGCTTCAGCGCCGGGTGGAGCGCGCCCATCGTCCACACGCGCTTGCGTTCCACTGTCCACCACGTGAGCAGCAAAGGCACCACCAGCCAAAGCGCCATCACCCCGAACGCCGCCCGGACCAGGTCCGGGTCGCCGCCGCCGATCATGTGGCGCAGCGCGGTCACGCCCCAGTGCAGCGGCAGGAACGGCCCCACGGCCTGGAAGAAGGCCGGGCTGGTCTCGATCGGGTACGTTCCGCCCGCCGAGGTGAGCTGGAGCACCAGCAGCGCCAGCGCCACCACCCGCCCCGCCGCGCCGAAGGCCGCGTTCAGGTACTGCACCGTCGCGGCGAACGCGGCGGCGGTCAGCACCAGGAAGGCGATCAGCAGCGGCCAGTTCCCCGCCTCCAGGCCCAGCAGCAGGTGCAGGGCGGTCATCATGACCAGCACCTGGCCGACGCCGAGCAGGAGCGGGGCGACCCGCCCGGCCAGGGCCACCCGCCAGGAGGGGGCCGAGGAGGCCAGGGCCCGCGAGGACAGCGCGGGCAGCACCATGAACACCACCATCGCGCCCACCCACAGCGACAGCGGCACGAAGAACGGCGTGAACCCCGTCCCGTAGTCGGGCGCCTCGTTGGAGACGGCGCTGTCCAGCCGCACCGGACGGCTCATCGTCGAGGAGGCGTCGTCGCGCCCCTGTTCGGAGTAGGTGGGAACCTGGTCCGCGCCCTCGTCGAGTCCCTCGGCCAGCTCGTCGGAGCCCGAGGCCAGCTCCTCCAGGCCCGAGTGCAGCTCGTCGGCGCCGCCGCTGAGCTCGCCCAGCCCTTCGTCGAGGTCGCCGGCGCCGTCGGCGGACTCCGCCAGCCCGTCGCGCAGCTGCGCGGACCCCTCGGCCAGCTCGGCCAGGCCCTCGTCCAGCTCGTCGGCCCGCTCCCGTGCGTCCTCCGCCCTCTCCACCATCGCGGGCAGGTCCTCCGAGAGCGCGGCGGCCTCCGCGCTCAGCGCGGCGGCGTCCTCGGCGGTCGCGGTGATCGCGTCGCGGTTGTCCTCGACGAACCCGGCCGCCGACTCGGCGACGTTCAGGGCCTCCTGGAGGTCGCACAGCAGGGTGTACAGGTCGGGGTCCTCGGTCTCCAGCTCCGGGTGCTCCTCCAGGTGGGCCGCCAGGCGCCCGTCCACCTCCTCCAGGGCCCCGGTGTCGACCTCCGGCAGCTCCTCCAGGGCCGCGGACAGGGCCGCGGTGACCTCGGCGGCGTTCCCGGCGTGCTCCTGGAGGGAGGGGATGTCCTCCTCCAGCTGCGGGAGCCACTCGTCGGCCAGCGCGTCGAGCTTGTCCACCTGGGCCGAGACCTCCTCGGAGGCGGTCGCGGCGCCGCTGGCCAGGTCCTGCGAACCGGCGTACAGCTGGTCGAGGCCGCCGCTGAGCTCCCCGGCGCCCGTGTGCGCCTCGCCGACGCCCCCGGACAGCTCCGAGGACCCCTCCTCGGCCTCGCCCGCGCCGCCGGAGAGCTCGTCGGCCCCCTCCGCGGCCTCCTCGGTCCTGCCGTGGATCTCGTTGAACCCGAGGAAGATCTGGTCCAGGTAGCCGTTGATCGCCGACGCCCCGGCGGCCTCCCGGATCTCCCGGAACGCGCTTCCGGCCAGCTGGCGGACGACGAAGCTGTTGGAGTCGTTGTAGTGCGCCTCCAGGGTCGCCGGGGAGGGGGACTCCCGGTCGCGGGAGGGTGAGGTCAGGTCGGCGCTGAAGTCGGAGGGGATGGTCAGGGAGACGTAGTAGGTGCCGTCGGCGACGCCGCGCGCGGCCTCCCGGGCGCTCACCAGGTGCCAGTCCAGGTCCCCCCGCTCCAGGAGGGTGTCGGTGAGCTCGCCTCCGGCGTCGACCTCGCGGCCCCCGACCTCGACCGGCTCGTCCTCGTTGACGAGGGCGACCGGCAGGTGTTCCATCCGGCCGAAGGGGTCCCAGAACGACCACAGGTACATCCCCGAGTAGAGCAGCGGGATGAGCAGGAGGGCGGCCAGCGCGGCGGCGGGCAGCGGCGAGCGCAGGAAGGAGCGCACGGTCAGCAGCCCGAGCCGGGGCACCGCGAGGGGGCGCACGAGCGGGCGCGAACGCCTACGCCCGGCCACGGTCGCCTCCCTCCTCCCGGCCGCCGCGCAGGATGTCCAGGCCGACGTGGCGGCGGTGCCGCCCGCGGCGTCCGCCGGTACCCGGCCCCGCGGCGGACGCGCCGCCGGGGGAGCCCGCGCCTCCGGCGGCGGCCGCGGGGGCGGACGGGGTGCCCGCGTCCTGGCGCAGCGGGATCGGCCCCTGGGTGTCCGGCCCCGCCACCTCGGCCAGTTCGCCGGAGTCGGCGCAGGTGGCGACCACCGTCAGCCCCTCGTCCGACAGCGTCTTGAGGGTGCGCCACAGGTCGGCCTGGTGCCCGGGTTCCAGGCCGCCGTCGACGTCGTCCACGGCCAGCAGCCGAGGCTCGGCCAGCAGGGCCAGGGCCAGCCCGAGGCGGCGCCGTTCGACCATGGACAGCTCCCGCACCAGCGACCGGCGGTCCAGCCCGCCCAGCCCCGCGGCCTCCATGGCCTCGTCGGCCAGGCTCCGCGCGGCGGGGCGCATGCGCAGCAGCAGCCCCTCGGACAGGTGCTCGCGGACCCGGAGCCGCTCGTCCAGGGGGTTGACCTCGTCCATCAGCCCGAGCGAGCTGATCCGGCGGACCCGGCGCGCGTGCCGGGGCAGGGCGTGGCCGTCCACGTACAGGGTTCCCTCGGAAGGGCGCATCCGGCCGGTCAGGGTGAGCAGCAGGGCGCTGCGCCCGCCCCCGGAGTCGGCCCGGAAGACGGTGAGCGTGCCCGGCCGGGCCGTGAACCCCACGTCGGTGTACACGGGGCCCTCCCGGGTGGCGAGCCCGACGCCCTCGGCCTGTACACGAGCTCCGGTCGCCCGTCGCATCCCTCGGCCCCCTCCGATTTTTGAACTGACCAGTCAGTGCAAAACTGCGGAAACCACCGTACAGCGCGCATACGCCTCCTCCGGGCACCGGGAGCTGTGGAGTGTCGCACAGCGCCGCCGCCCGCTCCCGTGCGCCGCGCGCGAACGGGTAATGGGATTGGATGGGAGGGCGCGTACCACCGAACGAACGGGAGGATCGGGATGTCGGAGATCTCCGAGCGGGTCGCGAGGGTCCTGGACGACCCGGAGAACTGGCCGAGCGACCCCAAGGAGGCCGTCGCGCTCCAGCGCAGGCTCGCCGACCGGGTCCGCGTGGAGCCGTTGGACGTGGACGCGGTGCGGCTGGTGGCCGGGCTGGACGTCAGCTACTCCACGGACAACACGGCGCTCTCCGCGGCGGCCGTGGTCATGGACGTGCGGACCCTGGAGGTGGTCGAGTCCGTCGCCATCTCCTCCGAGCCGTCCTTCCCCTACATCTCGGGGCTGTTCGGGTTCCGCGAGTCCCCGCCGGTCCTGGAGGCGCTGGGGCAGCTCAAGGTGACCCCGGACGTGTACCTGTGCGACGGCTTCGGCCTGGCGCACCCCCGCCGCTTCGGGGTCGCCTGCCACCTGGGGGTGCTGCTGGACCTGCCGGTGGTGGGGTCGGCCAAGTCGGTGCTCTTCGGCAGGCACAGCGTGCCCGGTGAGGAGCGGGGGTCGTGGACGCCCATGGTGGCCGGGCGCTCGGAGGTGGTCCCCGACTCCTTCGCGCTGGCCGACCAGGGCAAGGAGGTCCTCGGACGCGTGCTGCGCACGCGCAGGGGGGTCAAGCCCGTCTACGTGTCCGTCGGCCACCGGGTGGACCTGGAGGGCGCGGCCGAGCTGGTGCTGCGGCTCTCACCCAAGTACCGCGTGCCCGAGCCGGTCCGGCACGCCGACAAGCTCTGCGGCGAGCACCGCAAGGCGGTACTCGCCGCGAAGGAGGGCCGGACCGGCTGACCCCTGGTCTCCCGCGCCCTGAGCCCTGGCCGCGCCCGCCAGGGCGCGGAAACGCGAGGGGCGCGCCAGGGTTGTGCAGGACGAGCCGAGCCGCTGGCGAGGAACGAGCGTCAGGCGTGGGCGAGGACGAAGAACTCCTGGCTTTCGGCGCCCTGGGCCCCGGCCGCGCCCGCGAGGGCGCGGAAACACAGGCCCTACCAGCTGGTGGGGACCGGGCGCCCCTCGTTGTACCCGGCGGCGCTCTGCACGCCCACCACGGCGCGCTCGTGGAACTCCGCCAGGGAGGAGGCGCCCGCGTAGGTCATCGAGCTGCGCACACCGGCGACGATCTGGTCGATCAGGTCCTCCACACCGGGGCGCTCCGGGTCCAGGTACATCCGGCCCGTGGAGATGCCCTCCTCGAACAGCGCCTTGCGGGCCCGCTCGAACGGGGAGTCCTCGGCGGTGCGCAGCCGGACCGCGCGGGCCGACGCCATGCCGAAGCTCTCCTTGTACTGCCTGCCCTCGGCGTCGCGCATGACGTCGCCCGGCGACTCGTAGGTGCCCGCGAACCACGATCCCACCATCACGTTGGACGCGCCCGCGGCCAGGGCGAGGGCCACGTCGCGCGGGTGGCGCACGCCGCCGTCCGCCCACACGTGCCCGCCCAGCTCGCGCGCGGCCTCGGCGCACTCCAGCACGGCGGAGAACTGGGGACGGCCCACGGCGGTCATCATGCGGGTCGTGCACATCGCGCCCGGGCCCACACCGACCTTGACGATGTCGGCGCCCGCCTCGATCAGCTCGCGCGTGCCTTGGGCGGTGACGATGTTGCCCGCCACGATCGGCACCCGCGGCGACAGCGCGCGCACCTTGGAGACCGCGGTCAGCATCTTCTCCTGGTGGCCGTGCGCGGTGTCGATGACCAGGGTGTCCACCCCGGCCTCCAGCAGCTCGGCGGCCTTGCCCGTCACGTCGCCGTTGATGCCGACGGCGGCGGCCACGCGCAGGCGGCCGTCCGCGTCCACGGCGGGCGTGTACAGGGTGGAGCGCAGCGCGCCCGTGCGGGTCAGCACGCCGACCAGGGCGCCGTTCCCGTCCACGACCGGGGCCAGCCGGTGGCGGAAGTCGTGCAGCATCCCGAACGCCTCACGCGGCTCGGTGCCCGCCGGGATGGTCATCAGCTCGGCGGACATCACGTCGCGCAGCTGCGCGAAGCGGTCCGTTCCGGCGCAGTCGGCCTCGGTGACCACGCCGACGGGCCTGCGGTCCCCGTCCACCACGATCACGGCGTTGTGCGCGCGCTTGGGCAGCAGGTTGAGCGCCTCGCCGACGGTGCTGGACGGGTTGAGCGTGATGGCGGTGTCGTAGACCAGGTGCCGCTTCTTGGTCCAGGAGACGACGTCGGAGACCACGTCGAGGGGGATGTCCTGCGGGATGACCGCGACACCGCCGCGCCTGGCGACGGTCTCGGCCATCCTGCGCCCGGCGACCGCGGTCATGTTCGCCACGACCAGCGGGATCGTGGTTCCGGTGCCGTCCGGCGACGACAGGTCCACGCTGAGCCGGGAGCCCACGGAGCTCCGGTTGGGGACCATGAACACGTCGCTGTAGGTCAGGTCCTGCTGGGGTGCCTGGTCGTTGAGAAAACGCAATGCCTCTACCTCGGTCGAGACCGAAGGGGGTGGACCATCCGCCGCATGCCGCGCGCGGCCGCCTGTTGATCCCCCTCTTACCGGTCAAGTATGCCGTCACGGATTAGGTCGGTCGACATCCGATCTGGCATGATGACCCGGATCCCCGCCGACACAGCCCTTCCCCGCCCCTGTCAGCGCGTCGTCGGGCGCCGGGGCCCGGACGGGCGTTCCTGGAGAGCCCGCATGCCGCGTTTCACTTTCGCGCAAGTCAAGGAAGAGACCTACAAGGCGAAGGACGCCTGGTGGACGGTCTTCCTGGTGGACCCCCTGGCCGGACGCCTCGTCGTCTGGACCGCGAACCGCACCAACATCACGCCCAACCAGCTGACGCTGGGGGCGGGGGTCTTCGGTCTGCTCTCCATGCTGTGCTTCGTCGCGCCGGTCCTCGTGCCGGGCGGCGGGGGATGGAACTGGGCCTGGCTGCTGGCGGGCGGACTGCTCTTCCACCTCAGCTTCGTGCTGGACTGCATGGACGGCAAGATCGCCCGGCTCAAGGGCACCGGCACGGTCTTCGGCAGCTGGGTGGACTTCGTCTTCGACCGCATCCGCTTCTTCGGCTGCGTGATGGCGCTGCTGATCGGCCAGTGGCTGCTCACCGGACACGAGGTCTACCTGATCGCGGCGCCGGTGGTGGTCTTCTTCGACCTGCTGCGCTACCTCAACGGCCCGCAGGTCGCCAAGACCCGCCGGACCATGAACCAGACCCTCGCCGAGCTGACCGGGGACATCGACCGGCTCGCCGCCGCCCAGCGCGAGGCCGACCCCGAGGACGAGGACATGGGGGAGGCCCCCGCCCCCGCCCGGACGGGCGCCCCCGCCCCGACCGGCCTCTACCCGCGCGTGCGCGACCGGCTCCTGCGCCACCGGGTGCGCCCGCACCTGTTCAGCGGCATCGAGTTCGAGATGTTCCTGTGCGTGGTGGCTCCGGTGACCGCGCTGGTCTCCCTCTTCACCCCGCTCAACAGCCTGATCATCCCGGTCGCGGTGTTCTCCGTCCTGGCGCTGGCCTTCTTCGAGGTGATCCTGGTGCTGCGGCTGTGGAAGGACACGAACAGGTTCGAGACGCGCCGCCGCCAGCTGCTGGCCTCGGGCGCCGTCCCCGGCGCCGCCGCGGCACCGCACCCGACCGGCGGGAGCTGAGTCGGCCCTCCCCACCGCGGGCGGGAGCGACACGGGAGGGGCGGGTCCGCGCCGAAGCGGACCCGCCCCTCCCGTGTACGCCGCGCCCCTCGCGCGGGGCCGGGTCAGACCCCGGCCTTCTCCTTCTCGCGCCCGCCGTCGCCGTTCCCGCCGCTGCCGGTGTTCCCGTCTGCGCCGGTCTTCCCGGCGCCGCTCGGCGCGCTCGGCGCGGAGTCCTGGCGCAGGAACCACGTCAGCTGCGGTTCCACCGCCCAGCGCAGGCCCGCGCGCACCCACGGGGTGCACAGCAGCAGTGTCAGGGCCACGCCCAGCAGGACCGTGACGACCATCTCCGTGGCCCCGGACATCAGGCTGTACCAGGGCGAGGCCTGCAACAGGACGATCACCACCGAGTGCCCCAGGTACACGTACAGCGTGTAGGCCCCCAGGGACGTGAACCACGTGCGCTGCTTGGGCATCAGGGCCAGGACCGCGAAGGACATCACCAGCGCGAGGGCCATGAAGCCGACCCGCACGCCCAGACTCGGCAGGATCGGGTCGATCTCGCGGTCGGTGAGGCTGTTGGTCCAGAAGAGCCAGGAGCGGCTCATCTGCTCGGAGATGGGTACGGCCAGCGCCGCCGTCACCCCCAGCACCAGCACGGACGCGATCCGCACCCAGAGCCGGTCCAGGTAGGCGAAGTGCTCGCGGCGCAGGCTCAGCCCCAGGACGAAGAACGGCAGGAAGCTCACCACGCGGCCCAGGGAGAGCGTCTCCCCCAGGCTCGCCGTGGCCCCGAACACGGAGATGAGCACCGCGATGAGCACGGGCCAGCGCAGCCGCTTCCAGACCGGCACGCTCAGGCGCCACACGAACAGGGCGACCAGGAACCACAGGGCGTAGGTCGGCTGGAGCACCGACATGGTCTCGGGCAGGCCGCCGCGTTCGACCGCGTAGATGGACTGGTGGATGGTCCAGAAGATCAGGTAGGGCACCGCGAGCGACACGACCAGCTTCTCGACGCGGTTCGACGAGGCGTCGAAGGACCGCGAGAGGTAGCCGCTGATCATGATGAACGCGGGCATGTGGAAGAAGTAGATCCAGTAGTAGAGGGCACTGGCGGGCCCGTACTCGCGTAGTGGGCCGATCGCGTGGCCGACGACGACCAGGGCGATCAGGACGAACTTGGCATTGTCCAGACGGGCGTCACGGCCTGGACCCGGGGCCGCCGTGGTGGGGGCGACCGCGCCGTGCCCCGGTTCCTGACGCTGGGATGCCGGACTGGTCATGGATGAGGCCACGAGTGGACTCCGAGATCATCTGCTTCTGGGACGTGTGTGCTCTCCTCCGGCCGTGCGCGCGGCCCGTGGGCCGACCGCGGGGCCGGAACGCGGGTGGCGCGGTGCCGCGTGGGGCGCGAGGGGGACACCGTAAGGTCGGATGAAAGAACATGTGCTGCGTTACCTTACTGTGATGTAGCAAAGTATGCCAGCGGTTCTCCGGAGATCGGTGGAAAGTCGCCGGAGTCCTGCCTCGGTTGAGGTGGGGTTGGGGCTCGTGAGACATGTGTGGCACGAGCGGCTCGGCAGGGGGTAGCTTTCCGTGTGCAGACCCTAACCCATCATCGCCACCGTCTTCTACAGAGGGTGACGGGCCGGGTCTGTTCCGGACCCGGCCCGCGGAGGTCACGCCGCTGACTGTGTGGCCGCGGCGGGCGCGCCGCTAGGCTGCTCTCGTCAGACGGGCGGTTCCGACCCGGTCGAGATACGGAAGAAGGCGGTGGAAGCCGTGCCGCACGCGGTGGACCCCAACCGTGCCGCTCAGCACGGGAACGTGGTCATGCGACTCCTCGACGAGCTCTTCCCGCTCGTGGAGGGGTTCTACGTCGACCTGCACAAGAACCCCGAGCTCTCCCACGCGGAGCACCGCACCGCCAGCGGTGTCGCCGAGTGGCTCACCCGGACCGGTTACGAGGTCCACAAGGGTGTCGGGGGGACCGGCGTGGTCGGCATCCTGCGCAACGGACCGGGGCCCACGGTGATGCTGCGCGCCGACATGGACGCGCTCCCGCTGGAGGAGAAGACCGGGCTGCCCTACGCCAGCACCGCCCGCGCCGCCAACGACGAGGGCGCTGAGGTCCCCGTCATGCACGCCTGCGGGCACGACGCCCACACCGCCTGCCTGGTGGGCGCCGCCGACCTGCTCTCGGAGACCCGCGACGAGTGGGCCGGAACCGTGATGGTCGTCGCCCAGCCGGGCGAGGAGACCCTCGACGGGGCGCAGGCCATGCTGGAGGACGGGCTGTTCGACCGCTTCGGCCGCCCCGACGTCATCCTCGGCCAGCACCTGGGCCCGCAGCCCGCCGGACTGATCTCCCACCGCGCCGGGGTCATCCTCGGCGCCTCCAACTCCTACCGCGTGCGCGTGTACGGGGAGGGGGGCCACGCCTCCCAGCCGAACACGACCGTGGACCCGGTGCTCATCGCGGCGAGCATCGTCACCCGCCTCCAGGGCGTGGTCTCCCGCGAGGTCAGCCCGAGCGAGATGGCGGTGCTCACCGTCGGCAGGATCCAGGCGGGGACCAAGGCCAACATCATCCCCGACGAGGCCTACCTGGAGATCAACACCCGGGCCCTCAACGACAACGTGTCCGCCCAGCTCGAAGCGGCCATCGAACGGATCGTGCGCGCCGAGGCCGCCGCCTCCGGAGCCGCCCGCGAGCCGGAGATCGAGCGCTTCCAGGGCGCGGGGGTCACCCGCAACGACCCCCAGAGCACCGCCGACGTGGCCGCCGCGCACCACGCCTACTTCGGCGACGAGTACGTCATCCACCTGCCCGACCCGTTCCCGGCGACCGAGGACTTCAGCTACTTCGGCCTGCCCGGCGATCCGCAGCCGATCCCGTACGTGTTCTGGTTCGTCGGCGCCACCCCCCACGACGTGTGGGAGGCCGCCCCCGGCGACACCCCGTACGAGAAGATGGGCAACGTCCCCAGCACCCACTCGCCGTTCTTCGCGCCCGCCCGGGAACCCACCCTGCGCGCCGGGCTGGCCGCGATCACCGTGGCCGCGCTGTCCTACCTGGGCGACGACAGCCCGAAGGCGCCGGCCGAGGACACGCCCAACGACGCCTACGACAGCGCCTACCTCGCCTCGTCCTGGCCCGCCCCGGAGGAGGACCGGGCGCAGACCGCCTGGCCCGCCCCGGAGGAGGACAGGGCCCAGACCGCCTGGCCCGCCCCCGACGAGAACCGGCCCCAGTCCCCCTGGCCCGCCCCGGACGATGACCGGGCCAAGTCCACCCACGAGGCCGACATGGACTCCGTGATGGAGGCCCAGGACGAGGAGCACCGCCAGGAGTGGCGCGACGGCAAGACCGAGGAGTCCACGCTGTCCGCGGACATGGCCGCGCTGCTGGAGGACGACGACCGGCCGCGCCCGCCGTCCGGCCCCTCCTACGGGGGCCCGCCCCCGCCTCCCGACGACGACCGCCCCGGCTCCGAGTACCGCCTCTGACCACGGATGGCCCAACGCCGGCTGCGCCATCCCCGGGAGATCCCCCTCCTGGTCGTGTGCGTGGGGGTGACCCTGCTCGCCGTGGTGGGCGCGGTCAGCCGCGCCTACTCGGGTGAGCCCAACCAGCCGCTGCTCCTGCTGAGCATCCCCGCGCTCGTGTACTTCGTGCGCGGGCAGCAGTACGCGCGCCAGCGGGTCAACGGGGTGCGCATCACCGAGAACCAGTTCCCCGAGGCCCACCGGATGGTCGTCGAGGCCGCCGCCGCGTTCCGCATGAAGCGGGTGCCCGAGGCCTACGTCGTGCTGGGCAACGGTGAGCTCAACGCGTTCGCCTCCGGGCACGGCTTCCGGCGCTACGTGGCCGTCACCAGCGACCTGTTCGAGGTGGGCGGCCGGCTGGCCGACGCCGACACGCTGCGGTTCGTGATCGGCCACGAGGTCGGCCACATCGCGGCGGGCCACACGTCGTTCTGGCGCCAGTTCGGGATCTCGGTGGCCAACGTGATCCCCGGCGTGGGCACCAGCCTGAACCGCGCGCAGGAGTACACCGCGGACAACCACGCCCACGCGTTCTGCCCCGAGGGCATGCAGGGGCTGCGGGTGCTCGCCGCGGGCAAGTACCTGTACCCGGCCGTGGACTTCCACGACATCGCCGCCCGCGCACGCACCGACACGGGCTTCTTCGTGCTGCTGGTCAACCTCCTGTCCAGCCACCCCGTGAACACGTTCCGCTTCGCCGCCCTGGCCGACCGCACCAGGCCGGGCAGGGTCTTCTAGAGGCGGGGTCCGCTCCCCCGTGCAGGACGGGGAACGCCCTCTCCCGCCCTAGCGCCGTCCGGCCAGCCGCGCCGCCGCCTGCGGGGGCAGCGGCTCGTGGCGCGCGTACTCCCGGCTGAACACGCCCGTACCGTGCGAGATCGACCGCAGCTCCACCGCGTACCGGACGATCTCCAGCTCCGGCACCTCGGCGCGCACCACCGCCCGGCCGCCCCGCACCGCCTCGGTCCCCACCACCCGGCCGCGCCGGGCCGACAGGTCGCTCAGCACCGCGCCCAGGTAGGCGTCGTCCACCTCCACGGACACCTCGTCCACCGGTTCCAGCACCGCCAGCCGCGCCGAGGCCGCCGCGTCCCTGAGCGCCAGCCGCCCCGCCTTCTGGAAGGCCATGTCCGAGGAGTCCACCGAGTGCGCCTTGCCGTCGTAGAGCGTCACCCGGATGTCCACCAGCGGATACCCCGCCCCGGAGCCCGCTCCGTCCCCCGGAGCCGCGCCGCGCTTCGCGCCGGTCCCCGTCCCGAGGCCGTCCGCCATCTGCGCGCGCACGCCCTTCTCCACGGACAGCACGAACTGGCGGGGCACCACCCCGCCCACGATCTCGTCGACGAACTCCAGGCCCGCGCCCGGCTCCAATGGCTCCACGCGGATCCGGCAGACACCGAACTCCCCGTGCCCGCCGCTCTGCTTCACGTTCCTCCCGGTGCCCTGCGCCGGAACCGCGAAGGTCTCCCGCAGCGGCACGCGCACCTCCCCGGTGGCGACCCGCACCCCGTGGCGGTGCTCCAACCGGTCCAGCGCGGCGTCCAGGTGCGCCTCGCCCAGGCTCCACAGCACCATCTGGTGGGTCTCGGCGTTCACCTCCACCCGCAGCGACGGGTCCTCCGCCACCAGCCGGGCCACCGCCTGCGACAGCTTGTCCTCGTCCCCCGACGACGCCGCGCTCACCGCCACCGGCAGCAGCGGACGCGGGAAGCGCCACGGCGCCACGCGCACCGGCCGCTCCGGCTCGGAGAGGGTGTCGCCGGTGCGGGCGTCGGGAAGTCTCGCCACCAGGCACAGGTCTCCGGCGACCACCTGGCCCACCGGCCGGTTCTCGCGGCCCAGCGGCACGGACAGCGGTCCCGTGCGCTCGTCGTTGCCGGTCCGGTCCAGCTCGTCCTGGCCGGTCAGCCCGCACGGGACTCCGTGGCCGTGCAGGTGGACACGGGTGTCGGGGCGCAGGGTCCCCGAGAAGACGCGCACGAGGCTCACCCGGCCCACGTACGGGTCCCCGGCGGTGCTGAGGACCTGCGCGACCAGGGGTCCGTCCGGATCGCAGGACAGCCCCGCCGCCGGTTCGCCCTCCGGAGTGAAGGTCTCGGGAAACGGGCGCCGGGTCGGGTCCGGGCACGAGAGCGGCAGTTCGCGCAGCAGTTCGCGCACACCCACCCCGGTCGTGGTGCTGATCGCCAGGACGGGATGGAAGCCGCCCGCGGCGACCGCCTTCTGGAGGTCGTCGATGAGCAGGTCGGGGTCGAGTCCGCCGCCCTCCATGTAGCGCTCCATGAGGGCCTCGTCCTCGCTCTCGGTGATGACCTCCTCGACGAGGGTCTCCCGGAGCGGCCCGGCCGCCTCGCGGAGCCAGTCCGGCACCGGACGCGCCGAGGGGGCGGACCCGGGCCCGCCCCCTCCGGCGCGGCCGGAGCGCTTCGCGCGCTCGGAGCCGGCGGAACCGCCGACGTCAGCGGGCCCGCCGGAGTAGTCGTAGTACCGCTCGGAGACCAGCCCCCACAGGCCGACCACGCGGCGGTCGTCCCCCGTGCCCTCCACGGCCGGGACGTAGGCGGGGTGCACGCCCGGACCGAACGCCTCCCGGCACTGGGCGACCACCTCGTCGTAGTCCGCGCGCGGGTGGTCGATCCTGGTGACGGCCACCGCCCGGGGCATGCCGACGGCGGCGCACTCCTCCCACAGCACGCGGGTGCGGCCGTCCACGCCCTCCAGGGCGGACACGACGAACAGGGCGGCGTCGGCCCCGCGCAGCCCGGCGCGCATCGCCCCGATGAAGTCCGCGTACCCGGGGGTGTCCAGCAGGTTGACCTTGACGTCGCCGACCATGACCGGGTTGACGGTGAGGTTGACCGACCGCCCCTGCCGGATCTCGACCTCGTCGTGGTCGCTGACGGTCGTGCCCTCCTCCACGCTGCCGGGGCGGCTGACCTCCCCGGCGGCGGAGAGCAGCGCCTCGACCAGGCTCGTCTTACCGGCGCCGGACGGTCCGACCAGCGCGACGTTGCGGATGTTGCGGGGCCCGTCGGCCCTCGGTACGGCTCCGGCTGAGGCTCCGGTTCCGTTGACGTTGTGATCTGCCATCCCTGCTACCCAGCCCTTCGTGGTCCGAGCGGTGGCCGCACGGAACGGGCGGACCCGTCCATGCTGTGACCTGTGTCACTTCCAAGGTCGCCCTTCTCGGGCCGCACGGCAAGAGGTGGTCAGGAGCGGGAGCAGCCGTGGATGAAATACAGCATGTGCACTATGACTCGTTTCGGACCCCTACTATTGCCCCGTGCCATGGTCGGAGTCTCTCCCTCAGTTCAGCCTCGCCGGGACCGTCCTGACGGTCCTGCTGCTCCTCTTCGCGGCGCTCGGCGAACCCCTCCTCGGCAGGAAGGCGTTCACGTGGCTGTCCCGTAGGCGCGACGGCGACGCGCGCGCCCTCACGCTCCTGCACGCCGTCACCATGGGGATCCACGTGCTGTGGGGCCTGGTGGTCTTCGGGGTGCTGCTGCTCTCGCCGAACCTGGTCGCCGCGGACCTGGGCCTGCGCCTGCCCGACGCGTGGGGGCCGATCGCGGGCGGCGCCGTCGGCGGCCTGCTCGCCCTCACGGTGTTCTGGCTGCTGGTCAACGGGCTGCCGAAGGGACCGGGGCGCTCCGGCAGCGGTCACGGCCGCGGCGGGAGGCCGGCGCGCGGCAGGCGCGCCCAGGGCGCGAGCGCCCGAGGGCGGCGCTCCTCCGCGCCGCTCAGCCTCCCCGAACCCGAGCGCGACCGGGGGCTGCTCGCACCGCGCACCACCGCCGAACGGGCGATGGCCGCCGGGGTGGCCGTCACCGGGGGCGTGTTCGGGGAACTGCTCTACCGGGGCCTGTTCATCCTCCTGGTCGCCAGCATGGGCGTGCCGCTGTGGATCGCCGCCGCGCTGTCGGTGCTGCTGTTCTCCGTCGCGCACCTCTACCAGGGCTGGTGGGGCCTGGTCAGCGCCGGCGCGTCCGGCACCCTCTTCACCGTCCTGTACCTGGGGACCGGAAGCGTCTGGGTGCCGGTCCTGGTCCACGTGGCGCTCAACCTGCGCTCCCTGGTCTTCCCGCCCGCCGACGTCCGCGAGGCGGGGGAGCGGGAGCACCGCGAGGAGGAGGGGGAGCCCGAGGCCTATGATGAGTACGACGAGTACGAGCACCACAGCCACGGGTACGAGGACGGGCCCGCCACCGGGGAACAGCCGCTGACCGGCGCCGAGGAGGACGGGGGCGCGGACACGGCGGTGGCGCCCGCGCCACCGGGCACGGGGACCCCCGCGCACGGGACCCCGTCCCACGGAGCCGTGTCGGGCTACGGCGGCGCCCCCGGTCATGGCGGCACCTCGATCCACGGCGACCCCTACGGTCACAGCGGCGACCCCGGACACGGCGGGCACTCCGCTCACGGGGACCTCCCGGCCCGGAGCGCGGACTTCGGCCCCGGCGGGCCCCACACCGACAGCGGTCCCCACACCCGCGGCGGCGCCTTCGAGCAGGACCAACAGGACCTGTACAGCGGCCTGTCCACCTCGGGACCCTCCTCCGGGCACGACGACCCCCTCGGCGGTGGCGGCCTGCCCGGTTACGGTGACCGCTTCGGCGGCGGTGACCAGGGCGGTCACGGCGGTCAACCCGCTTACGGCGGTCATCCCGGTCACGGCGGCCACCGCTCGGACGGCACGCTCCACCCCGCCCCGTCCCACCCCGGCCCCTCCCACGGCGGTCCGCCCCACCCCGCCCCGCCCTATCCCGGCCCCTCCCGTCCCGGTCCCCTCCCTCCCCACGGGGCACCGGCGGGCCCCTCCCACGACGACCTCCCGGGCGGCATCCGCCGCGACGAGGGCCGCGGAGAACGCCGCCCGTACCCCGACGAGTGGATCGACCGCCGCTACGGTGACGCGAACACCACACCAGGGTCCGCCCCCGACCGCTGGAGCTGATCGGGCACGATGGTGGGGTGTCCGACGCCATTGACCACCCGCGCGCCCAACCCCGTGAGCACCGCTACCGGCTGACCACCTCCGACGGGGTCGGCATCGACGCCGTGCTCCTGCGCGGCGCGGGGTCCCGCACCACCGCCGTGATCCTCGCCAACGGGTTCACCGGCACCCACCGCAACCCGAGCACGCGTGCCGTCGCCGAAGCACTGCTCCCGTTCGGCGACGTGATGACCTTCGACTTCCGCGGCCACCACGGCTCCGGCGGGCTCAGCACCGTCGGCAACGCGGAGATCCACGACCTGGAGGCGGTCGCCGTCCGCCTGCGCGAACTCGGCTACACCTCCCTCTCCACCGTGGGGTTCTCGATGGGCGCGGCCGTCGCGATCCGGCACGCGGCCATCTACGGCGGAATGGACGCGGTGGTCTCGGTCAGCGGCCCCAGCCGCTGGTACTACAGGGGAACGCGCGCCATGCGGCTGCTCCACCTGGGCATCGGCCGCAGGGCGGGACGCCTGTTCCTGCGCGGCTTCCGCAAGGTCAGGGTCATCGACAAGGAATGGGACCCCGTACCCGCCGAACCCCGGGAGATCGCCGGGGAGGTCTCCCCGACGCCCCTGCTGGTCGTGCACGGCGACTCCGACGCCTACTTCCCCGTCTCCCACGCCACCGCCATCCACGACGCCGCCCGGGAACCGCGCGACCTGTGGATCATCCCGGGGATGGGACACGCCGAACGCGCCGTGACCCCGGAGCTGACCGCGCGCATCCGCGACTGGCTCGTGGGGAGGGTCGGCGGCGAGAACGCCCGAGCGGACGGCTGAGCGGGGCGGATCGGCACCGCGTCGACAGGTGTGCGCGTGTCGGCTACAAAGGAGGGATGATCCGATCTCGTTCGTCCTCACCCGGGAACGGAACACCCTCGGAGGCGGCCCCGGCCGGGGCCGCCTCCGACAGCGGCACCACCGACACCACCCCGCCCGCCCTCCCCGGCCTGCGCGGACGGGGATTCGCCCTGCTCATCGCGGCGACCGCGGTCGGCCTCTGCGGCTTCGCCGCCGTCCTGCCCCTGGTCCCCCTGTGGGCCAGCCGGGGCGGCGCGGGCGAGTTCGGCGCCGGGAGCACCACCGCCGTCTTCATGCTCACCACCGTGCTCACCCAGCTCGCCATGCCCTGGCTGCTGGAGAGGGGCGGCTACCGCTGGGCGTTCCCGTTGGGCGCCCTGGTGATGGGGCTGCCCACCCCGCTGTTCGCCCTGACCGCCGACCTGGGCCCGCTGCTGGCCGTCTCGGCGGTGCGCGGGGTCGGCTTCGGCATGGTCAGCGTCGCCGGAACCGTGCTCGCCGCCCGCCTGGTCCCGCACCACCAGGTCGGCCGGGCCACCGGCTACTACGGGCTGGCGGTCGGCCTGCCGCAGGTGCTCATCCTGCCCGGCGGCGTGGCGCTGGCCCTCAACATCGGCTTCGATACCGCGTTCTGGCTCACCGGTCTGTGCTCGGTCCTGGGCGGTGTCCTGGCCTGGGGCATCTGGTACGCCGACGGAGGCCGCAACCGGGCGGCGCTGCGGAGCACGGTCCGGGCCGCCTCCGGACCCGGTCCGGACCCCGCCCCGGGCGGCGGTCCCGCCCCAGCCGCGGACGCGTCCGCGGGCCGTCCGCTGCTGCGGGCGCTGGCGGCGCCGCTGGTGCTCATGCTGCTGACCGCCTCGTCGGCCAGCGCGATCATCACCTTCCTGGCCATCCCCCTGGAGCAGGCGGCGTGGCTGGTGGGCGGTGCCCTGGCCGCCTACGCGCTGGCGGTGGTGGCGGGCCGCTGGACCGCCGGGATGCTGCACGACCGCCACCGGCGCGCCCTCCTGCTGCTGCCGGGCATGGTCGGCGCGGTCGCGGGGATGGCCCTGGTCACCGCCGCGCTGTGGTCGGTCGGGGACGCGCCGGGCGCGGGGACGGCGCTGCTGGTGCTCCTGGGATCGACCGTGTTCGGCCTCGGCTTCGGCGCGGTCCAGAACGAGACCGTCACCCTCATGCTGAACCGCGCCGGTCCGGCCGGGTACGGCCGGGCCAGCGCGGTGTGGAACATCGGCTACGACGCGGGTTCGGGAGCCGGGGCGATGGTCCTGGGGCTGCTGATCCAGCTGACGGGGTACGGGCCCGCGTTCGCGGTCACGGCCGTGGCGCTGCTGGTCTCGGTGCCGCTCGCCCTCGGCGGGCGCGCGCGGCGTGGGAGGTCGAGTCGCCCCCTGACCGTCGAGGAAGCCGGTCGGCGGCCGCGCCGCTGACGCTCCCAGCCGGTGAGCATGCCCTCGAACACGGACTCCGCCGGGTAGGGCGGCACGGGACCGTCAGCGGGCACCAGGTGTGCGGCGCCCTCGACAGCCACCCGTTTCCACGCGGAGGGGCGCTCCGGGGCCGCCAGAACCGCGGGCGGGGGAGCGGGAGCGGAGCGTCCGCACGCCCGAGGCGCGGTACGCGCGCTTAGTACGACGAGATGTGCACGTGGTCGTAGTGGTTCTGGGTGTTGTCGCCCCGGTCCTCCATCCACTTCCACTGACGGGAAGCGGAGTGCCAGATCTGCTGCTCCCAGATGATGTACTTGATGCCCAGCCGGTCGGCGTTGTCGATCCCGAACTGGGAGATCTGCGAACCCAGGGACTGGTTGGCCGCCGAGGGCAGCGCACCGCCCGCGCTCATCATGAAGTCGCAGGCCCGTCCCGAGCCGTGGTCGTCGGCGCTGGAGCGCAGGCAGCCGACCGGGTAGGGGGCGCCGAAGTTCTGCACGATCTCGTCGCGGATCGCCGCCATGCGCGGCGTGGCCCCGTCCCAGCCCCAGCCCCGCGCGCTGGCCGGGATGCTGCCGTCGCCCGGGGTCTCGGGGATCTGCTCCGCCTCGTACTCCTCGATCCTGGCCTCGACCTCCTCGCGCTCCTCCTCCAGCGTCTCGACGAGCTCCTCGGCCTCGGCCAGCTCGGTCTGGAGCTCCTCGTTGACCAGGGCCGCCTCGTCCCGCGTCTGGATGAGGTCGTAGATCTGCTCCGACTGGCTCTGCCCGAGGTAGTTCAGCGTCGCGGCGTCGGCGAACATGCTCTCCGGATCGCTGGAGAAGATCACCTGGAACGCGGGGTCGAGACCGCCGCCGCTCATGTACTGGGTGGAGGCGATGGTGGACACACCGGTCCGGGAGGCCTCCAGACGCCCCTCGACCTCCTCCAGGTCCTCCTCGGCCTTCTCCACGCGGTCCTTGATCTCGTTGAACTGGAGGAGCTCGCCGTCGTAGCTCTCCTCCAGCTCCTCGGCCCGCCGGTTCAGTTCGTCGATGTCCACCTCGTCGTTGTCCGGCTCCGCCAGCGCCGTTCCGGGCAGGGCGACCAGCAGGGCCGCCGCCAAGGCGCTGAGGGACAGGGCGGCACGCCTGCCGCGCGCGAATGAGGGAGGAGTGGGTGTCATGTCTGCTCCGAGGATGGTCCGAGCGCATCCGGTCGGCCTGCGGCGTGTGGCGGGGGGAGCCGCGGCGGTGGGAGATACTCAGCAGACCATACGAGATCTTGGCGTTACATGCCTAGTGCGTTACTCACGTGACTTGGGAGACTGCGCGGGGATGTGTCCGAAGATACCCGGAGCCGGGGACCGGACCGAACCCCGGCCGACCGTTCCGGGTCCGGGTCCACCGGAAGGAGGCCGGGGCCCTCAGCTCGCGCCGCCGAAGGCGCTGGGCAGCTGTACGCCCGCGGGCTCGGGGGGCTCGGCGGGCATGAACCAGTCCGAGCGGCGGATGTCGCGCAGGGCCCGCTTGCGCGTCTGCGGGTCCAGGCGCTCGATGTAGACCATGCCGTCGAGGTGGTCGGTCTCGTGCTGGAGGCAGCGGGCCATCAGCCCCGTGCCCTCCACGGTGACCGGCTCGTTGCGCAGGTCCACCCCGGTGACGACGGCGCGCTCGGCCCGGACCGCGGGGTACCACAGCCGGGGGACCGACAGGCAGCCCTCGTCGCCCTCCTGGACCTCCTCCGACAGCTCGGCGATCCTCGGGTTGATCACGTAGCCGATCCGGCCCTCGACGTTGTAGCTGAACACGCGCAGGCCCACGCCGATCTGGTTGGCGGCCAGGCCCGCCCGCCCGGGGGCCTCGACCGTCTCCAGGAGGTCGTCCACCAGCGCCCTGGTGTGCTTGTCGAACCGGGTGACGGGTGTGGTGGGCGTGACGAGGACGGGGTCGCCGAAACGGACGATGGGGCGCATGGTCATGTGCCCCAGGGTAGTCGGAAGCGTGCTCCCGGCGGTACGGAAGCGGAGAATCCGGACTCGGGGCCCGGAGACGGCTCCGGACGGCTCAGGCCGCGGCCAGGCCGGGGCGCAGGGAGTCGTCCAGCACCATCTCGATGTAGTCCAGGGCGGCCCTGCGCCGGGCCAGCGCGCTCTCGTACAGGGAGGGGGCGCTGGCGCTGCGCCGCACGCGCAGGCACTCGTTGACGATGCGCTGCCACCGGTCGGGGAAGGCGTGCAGGGCGTAGGCGCCCGCGCCGCTCTTGGAGGTGATCTCCCCGGTCTTGAGGGTGAAGTGCAGGCGGCTGACGCTCAGCACGCTCCAGGAGGGCGCCAGGGAGCCCAGGGCGGCCAGGCCGCGCGGCGTGACCAGGCGGCCCGCCTTCTCGCGCCAGCGCCGCCACTGCTCGTCCAGGGAGCCCAGCGACCAGGCGCGCAGGCTCTCGGGCTCGTCCCACACGTCCAGTTCGAGCGGGTGCGGGCCGCGCACGGTCACGCCGTGCTCGGCGAGGATGTGCCACGTGACGGGGTTGACGTCGGCGCTGGCCCGGCTGCGGAACCGGCCGCCGATCACCGAGGCGACCGGGCCGCAGGCCGAGGGGTCGCGGGTGAGGTCGTCCCAGGTGACGTGGATGCCGTTGAACTGGGGCCCGGTGGCGGCGGCGCGGACGCGCGCGTGGACGCGTCGCAGCAGCTCCAGCTCACGCCTGCCGGGCGTGTGACCGGTGACGATCACGAAGTCGACGTCGCTGGTGTGCGGGCGGAAGTCGCCGAGGGCGACCGAACCGGTCAGGTAGAGGCCTTCGACCAGGCCGGGGGCCTCCTGGTCGGCGTGCGCGAGAAAGGTCTGGGCCAGCGTCTGCACCCGAGGGTGGACGGCCATGCTCACTCCAGTCTGGATGGTTCGGTGCGGATCTGGGGGCGCGGTCCGTCCGGAGGTGGGGAGTCCGGTCGGGCGGCGGCCCGGAGCGTTCCCGCGGCGTGTGCCGCCTGCGAGTACGCGCTCCATCGGTACCAAGTGTGAGCGGGCCGAGGGGGCCATGGCAAGTGATCGCGCCGGACCCGCATCCTGTCCCCCCACGTCAGGTGGTGTGCGGCTATGGGTGCTTGGGGGAGCACGCACCCTTGACAGGGAACGGCGTGATGTGCAAGGGGTCCTCGCGCGCGTGCGAGGCGGCCCGGACCGGCCGGAGCGGGGCGCGGCGCCGCGCCCCGCTCCGGCCGTGGCCCCGAGGCGGCCGGGCGGGAACGGATACCGGCGGAAAACGGCGCGCTCCGAAGGCGGCCGCGAATCCGCGTCCTCTCAGGCAGGAAGGCTGCCGCACATTCCGCAGCACGTGCATCCGCACCTGGCGAATGCATGGGAAAAGCTTTGCTGGGTATTTCTCTAGAGAGGTCGGGGGGAAAGCGGTTATTCGTCCGCCGGGGAATGGGTGTGGTGTCCGCCATGTCCCGCCGGGGGCCGGTCGCGGGACGGGAGGGAAGGAGCGGTTCGTCGGGGCAGGTGAGGGCGGCCCCCTCCCTCGGTGTCAAGGATAGCCCCCTTCGCCCTCCGGAACCCGTGAGTCCTACACCACTCTCCCGGGAAGTGGACACGCCCCGTTTTTTCGGCGATTGTTATGGTTCACGCAGACCCCCGGTGGTCATAACCACCACAGCCATTGTTCGCTTTTTTCCTCCGCGTAACACCGCACAACCCCCGTGAAACTGAGCCGCTTTACGCTCGGCGGGCAAGGCAGTTCCCCCCGCAGATGTACCGAAGGAGACGTGCATGGTCCCGACGATGGTCCTCGTAGCCGACGACTCACGTGACACCCACCGCCGGGACGCCCTGTGGGGCCTGGCAGAGGCGGTGGCGAGCAGGGGAGAGGTGCCGGTGACCCCGGCCTTCGGCAGCCCCGACGACGTCGCCGCCACCGTCCACTCCGTCCGGGGGCCCAAGGTGGTCGTCCCCGCCTTCGTCGCGGGCGGCGACGTCGCCAGCGCCCACCTGCTCTCCCGGCTCGGCCTCGGCCGTATGAGCGACTCCTGCCAGACCCCGCCCCTGGGAGCGGTTCCGTCGATCGTGGCCGACCTCGCCGGGCGGCTGGCCGACTCCGGCTGGGGTCCGTCCGACGGCGTGGTCCTGGCCGCCGACGGCACCACCGGCACCGAGGAGCACCAGGTCGTCATGGACGTGGCGCGCATGCTCAGCCGCCGCCTCGACTCCCCGGTCCAGGTGGGTTACCTGCGCACCTGGGCGCCCTCCGTGGTCGACGCCGTCGACCGGCTGCGCCGCCACGGCCAGGACAACGTCGCCGTCGCCGCGTGGAGGCTCGTGGACGGCCCCGACTTCGACCTGCTGCGCGGTCTGGACGTCACCGCGATCACCGAGCCCCTGTGGCCCTCCGAGCTGGTCGTGGACACCCTCCTCGCCCAGCACCGGGCGGTCAGGGGGCGCCTGGCCTGAGAACGCGGTCCCCGACGAGCCGACACCGACGGTGACACCGTCCGCCGCACGGGTGATCGCAGGAGTTCGGGGAGCCGCGTCGCCGTTACCGGGCGCGCGCGGATGGGTAGGGGGCAAACGGGCGGGAACTCCCCGCACCCACAAACACGGCATCCGTACCGCGCCGCCTCCCACACGGCGCGGTGACGACCGGAAGCGACTCCTCCGGCGGCCCCCGCCTCCCCCCGCCGGCGCGGAGGTTTCCCCGCGACCGGTCCGGGACCCGAACAGAGCCAGTGCGCCGCGGACCGTGCGGTCCGCGGCTCCGCCGACCCGCGAGGGGCCCACCCCGAACCGTCATCGACGCGAGCGAACCTAAGGTGGATGTATGAACGACGTCACAGCGCAGTTCGTCGATGACCGGCAGCGTCGGCGTCTGGAACGGCGCTTCGGCAGCCACGTCGGCGAGTGGCTGACCGAACTCCCGGGGATCGTCTCCGGGATCGCCTCCGACTGGGGACTGACCGTCGAGGGCCCGGCCCCCCACGGCCGGACCTCCGTCGTCGTCTGCGTCGTGCGTCCGGACGGCGACCGCGCGGTCCTCAAGCTCTCGCCGGACACCGGCCTGGCCGCGTCCGAGGCACGGGTGCTGCGGATGTGGGAGACCTCCGGGCGCGTTCCCCGCGTGTGGGAGGTCGACAACGCGCGGGGGGCCATCCTCATGGAGTGGGTCGGCGGCGACACCGTCGCGGCGGGCGGGCGGGTGCCGCCGATGGAGACCGTCGGCGCGCTCATCTCCCAGCTGCACTCCGTCGAGGTGCCCCGGCGCGAACTGCTCGAACTGCGCCCGCTGACCTCGCGGGTGCAGTTCATCTTCGACCTGTGGAACCGCGAGCGCGCCGAGGGGCCCGCCGCCGAGGTGGTGTCCGCGTCCGCCATGCACCAGGGCTTCTGCCGGGCCCGCGACCTGGCCAACGGCACGGTGGACGTCGTGCCCGTCCACGGCGACCTGCACCCGGGCAACGTCATCGACGGCGGCCGGCGCGGCCTGGTGGCCGTCGACCCGCGCGCCTGCCTGGGGGACGCGGCGGTCGACGCCGTGGACTGGGCCCTGTGGAAGGCCACCAGCCTGCCCGAGGTGGTGCAGCGCGTGGACGTGCTCTCCGGCGTCCTGGGCGTGGACGGCGACCGGATGATGGCGTGGGCGCGCGCGTTCGCGCCCTGCCTGGCGGTGGCCAAGGCCAACCGCGGCCACGGCGGCACCGACGAGTTCGACATGCTCGTCGAACTCTCGGAGGGGGAGGCCTTCGTCCTGTGACCCGTGCCGGACGGCCCCGGCGGCCGACCTCCCCGGCACGCGCCGACGGGTTCAGTCCCCGGGCTGGACCGAGCCCGTCCTCTCGAAGCGGTAGCCCCGGCCCGCCTCCGTGATCAGGTAGCGCGGGCACGCCGGGTCGGGCTCCAGCTTGCGGCGCAACTGCGCCATGTAGACCCGCAGGTAGTTGGTCTCGCTCTGGTAGGCCGGGCCCCACACGTCGTGCAGCAGCTGGCGCTGGCTGACCAGCTGGCCCGCGTGCCGGGCCAGGATCTCCAGGATGTGCCACTCCGTCGGGGTGAGCCGGACCTCCTCGCCCTCCCGCAGCACCCGCTTGGCGCCCAGGTCCACGGTGAAGGAGGGCGTGCGCACCACCGGGGCCTCGTCCACGCGCACCGACCGCCGCTCCGCCGCGCGCATGCGCGCCAGCAGCTCGTCCATCCCGAACGGCTTGGTGACGTAGTCGTCGGCGCCCGAGTCCAGGCAGCGCACCTTCTCCCCGGCCGAGTGCCGCGCCGACAGCACGATGATCGGCACCTGCGACCACCCGCGCAGCCGCTGTATGACCTCCATGCCCTCCATGTCGGGCAGCCCCAGGTCGAGCAGGACCACGTCGGGGTGGTTGTCCGCGGCCAGCCGCAGCGCGGACGCCCCGTCGGCCGCGGTGTCCACGTCGTGCCCGCGCGCCTTCAGGTTGATCCGCATGGCCCGGATGATCTGCATGTCGTCGTCAACGACCAGGACCCGCATCGGTCCCCTCCCCGTCTCCGGTGTCCGTCTCGCTCTTCTCCACAGCACGGAGCGTGAACACCATGGTCAGGCCGCCGCCGGGCGTGTCCTCGGGGTCGAGCCTGCCGTGCATCGCCTCAACGAAACCACGCGCGACCGCCAGACCCAGACCCACCCCCGTGCCCTGGGGGGCGTCGCCCAGGCGCTGGAAGGCCTCGAACATGCGCTGTTTGCCCTCGTCGGAGACTCCGGGCCCGCGGTCCACCACGCGCAGCTGGACGCTGTCACCGTGCGCGCTCGCCGAGACCAGCACCGGCAGGCGCGGGTCCGGGTTGTACCGGACCGCGTTGGAGACCACGTTGGCCACCGCCCGCTCCAGCAGCCCGGCGTCGGCGCGGACGCGGGGCAGGCGGTCGGGCACGTCCACCACGACCGCCTCGTGCGGCAGGCCCAGCAGGGTGACGGGCACGACCTCCTCCAGGCCCACCGCGCGGAGTTTGGGGCGCACGTTGTCGGTGTGCACCCGGCTCATGTCCAGCAGGTTGTCGATCAGCCGGTTGAGCCGGTCGGTGGACTCCTCCACCGTCTCCAGCAGGTCCTCGCGGTCCTCCTCGGTGAGGGTGATGTCGGTGGCGCGCAGGCTCGACAGGCTCGCCTTGATCGAGGTCAGCGGGGTGCGCAGGTCGTGCGAGACCGCGGCCAGCAGAGCCGTGCGGATGCGGTTGCCCGCCACCTGGCCGCGGGCCTCGGCCGCGTCCCACTCCAGCCTCTGGTGCTCCAGCGCGATGCCGATGTGCGCGGCGAAGGCCCGCAGCACGCCCCGGTCGGCGGCGGGCAGCACCCGCCCGCGCAGCGCCAGCGCCAGGTTGTCGGAGATCGAGACCAGGACGTCGGCCTCCTCGGGGGACTCGCACGCCGGGGCTCCCACGCTGTGCGCCGCGCGCCAGCGCTCGTCGTCCAGCCGCTCCAGCAGGGTCGCCGACCGCTGCCCGAAGGTCTCCCGGATCCGCCGCAGCAGGGCCTGGAGGGGCTCCTTGCCCGCCAGGACGCTGCTGGCCAGCAGCGTCACCGCGTCGGCCTCGGCCCGGGCTCGCGCGGCCTGCGCCGACCGGCGCGCCGCCATCTCCACCACGATCGCCACCAGCGCCCCCACCAGGGCGAACGCGGTCAGCGCCAGCATGTTGTCCAGAGACACCGAGGGCCGCCCGTGCAGCGGGGACAGCAGCACGGTGAGCAGCACCGCGCTCCACAGCGCCGACACCAGGGCGGGGCGCAGGCCGCCCACCGCCGCGGTGGCCACGGTGGCCAGCAGCAGGAGCATCGCGTCCGAGGCGGCGCCCACGTCCTCGAACAGGGGCAGCGCCATCACCAGGGAGAGCAGGGTGGGCGCCAGCAGCGCCAGCGACCAGCCGGTCACCCGGCGGTGCTCTCCCAGTCCCCGGCCGGGCGGGGGCAGCGGCCACCGGCCGCTGCCCACCCGCTCGTGGGTGACGATGTGCACGTCGATGTCCCCGGAGTCGCGCGCCACGATCGCCCCGACCCCGGGGCCGAACACGTACTGCCAGGCGCGGCGGCGCGAGGACCCCAGCACGATCTGGGTGGCCTGGACGCCCCGCGCGAACTCCAGCAGCCCGGTCGGCACGTCGTTGCCGACCACCTGGTGGTAGGTGCCGCCCAGCTCCACGAGCAGCCTGCGCTGCCGCAGCAGGTCGTCGGTGGGCGCCTGCGCCATGCCGTTGGGCGGCACCACGTGCACCGCCAGCAGGTGGCTGGGCTGGGGGTGCCCGCCCCGCGAGCGCGCGGCCACGCGGGCGGCCCGCCGGATCAGCGTCTCTCCCTCGGGGCCGCCGGTGAGCGCCACCACGACCCGCTCCCGGGCCTCCCAGGTCCGCCGGATCTCGTGCTCGCCGCGGTAGCGGGCCAGGCTCTCCTCCACCCGGTCGGCGGTCCACAGCAGCGCCAGCTCGCGCAGCGCCGCCAGGTTGCCCTCCCGGTAGTAGTCGGCCAGGGCCGCGTCCACGCTCTCGGCCGGGTGGATGTCGCCGCGCGCCATCCTGCGGCGCAGCTCCTGGGGGGTGACGTCCACGAGTTCGACCTCCGCGGCGCGGCGCACCACGTGGTCGGGGACGGTCTGCCGGGGGCGCACGCCGGTGATCTGGTGGACCACGTCGTTGAGGGACTCCAGGTGGTGGATCCCCACGGTGGACAGCACGTCCACACCCGCCTCCAGCAGCTCCTCCACGTCCTGCCAGCGGGTGGCGTTGGGCGAGCCGGGCGGGTTGGCGCGGGCGAGGTCGTCGACCAGCGCCGTCCCTGGAGCGCGCGCGATCACGGCCGCGGTGTCCACGGAACCGGACGGCAGCGGCGGGATCCGCTCCAGCCCCTCCAGGAGCGCGGAGGTCCGTGCCCGGCGGTGGGTGTGGGCGGCGGCGACCACGACGTCGGTGCCGCGCTCGGCCCGGCTGCGGGCCTCGGCCAGGGCGTTGTGCGTGGTGCCGACGCCGGGGGCCGATCCCAGGTAGATGCGGAGCTTTCCTCGTGCCACGGCATCCATTGTCGGGGCAGGGGAGGGCCGCCGCGGACGGTTCGGGCCGCGGCCCGAACCATCCGCGGCCTCGGGCATGACGCGGCGGCCCGGGTTGGCGATACTGGGGGTGACAACCGACGCACACGCCCGGGCGCCCCTCGCGGGGCGGGGCGGTGCCCGGCCGCCGCGCGCGGCCGACGAGCACTGGTGAGGAGGCGCGGCGTCCGCCCGCCGGACGGGGCGACGCCGCGGAGCCGATGACCTATCCCCCCGACGACGGTTCGTTCCCCGGTCCCCCCGGCGGGGAGCCCTTTCCCGGACAGCCGGGGCAGCCGCCGGGCGGTCGGCCGCCCCACGCGCCCGGCCACTCCCATGCCCCGCCCGCCCAGCCCGGGTACGGCGCGCACGGGGGCACGCCGCCGCTGCCGCCGGTTCCCGGCCACCCGGGGCGGCCCGGTCCGCGCCGGCGCCCCCGCGGGGGCCTGGTCGTCAGCGGCGCCGCCGCGGCCGTCCTGCTGGCGGCCTCCCTGGGCGTCGTGGTGTGGAACATCGCCGACGGCCGCCCCTACGCGGAACTTCCCGACTGCGGGCGGCTGCTGCCCGCCGAGGCGGTGGACTCCGTGCCCGGCACCGAGAACCTCCGCGCCGAGGGCGAGTACACCACCGTCGAAGACGAGGAGATGGCGTACCTGGCCGAGGAGGGCGTGCTCGGCTACCTCAGCTGCAGCGTCGGGAACGTCGACGGCTTCCCCCTGCACGTCACCGCCACCCTCTTCGAGTACGAGGACGGCGGGGAGGCCGTCGGGGAGTTCCACAGGGAGCTCGAGGACCAGCTCCGCGACCGCGAGCGGGGACGTCACGAGGAGGAGCGGGACCAGGCGGCGGTGCTCCTGGACTGGCGCCCCGTGTCCGCGGGCGACACCGGGTACGCGGTGCTCTTCGAGGGCGACGGGCACACCGACAGCGACGCCTACGGCTCGGCGGTCTTCGTCACCGTCAACGTCGGGGTGACGGTCTCCTACGCCGTCGGCGGCGACGACGGCGTCGGTGAGGCCGAGGCCCTGGACTTCCTCGCCGACTTCGCCGGACGGGTGGAGCGCCAGCTCTCCCGCGAGGGGGAGCGGGCCTGAGACCCGCCCGGGGACGTCCGGCCGCCCCCCCGGGGCGGCCGGACGCCGCCCTACGGGGCGGGGATGAGCTTGCCCGGGTTCAGGATCCCCTCCGGGTCCAGCGCGGCCTTGACCGCGCGCAGCACCTCCCCGCCCAGGGGGCCGATCTCCGCGGCCATCCACGGCAGGTGGTCGGTCCCCACCGCGTGGTGGTGGGTGATCGTCCCGCCGTTGGCGGCGATCGCCTCCGAGGCGGCCCGCTTGGCCCGGCCCCAGCGCTCCAGCGGCGCGGCTCCGGCCGCCGTCACCACCGTGAAGTACAGCGAGGCGCCCGTGGGGTAGGTGTGCGACACGTGGCACATGACCACGGCGCCGCCCTCCCCGTCCTCCAGCGCCCCGGTGAGCGCGCCGGAAACCGCCGCGTACAGCGGGAGCAGGCGGCTCCAGGGGGCCGCGGTCTCCAGGGTCTCGGCCAGCACCCCGGCCGACAGCAGGGAGTCGCGCAGGTAGGGCGCGGAGAACCGGTTGCCGCGCCAGTGCGCGACCGGCTCGGGGCCCAGCGGGGTGCCGCCCGCCCCGGCCATGGCCTCCCGCGCCGCGGCCGCGCGGACCTCCACCTCGGCACCGGTGCCCTCGAAGCCCAGGACCGCCTGGCAGCCGGGCGCGGACTCGCGCCCTCCCATGGCCGCTCCCACGAAGGTCTCCGCCTCGTCCAGGACCCGCGCCATGGTCGGCCGGATCCCGGACTGGGCCAGGGTCCGCAGCGCGTCCACGCCCGCCGCGAAGCCGGGGAAGGACCACGCCTCGTCCAGCACGCGCTCGGGGCGGCGGCGGATCCGCAGGCCCACCTCGGTGATCACGCCCAGCGTCCCCTCCGAGCCCAGCAGCAGGCGGCCCAGGTCCGGCCCGGCCGCCGAGGCGGGCGGGCCGCCCGTGTCCAGGGTGCCGCGCGGGGTGGCCGCGCGCAGCGAGACCACCATGTCCTCGAAGCGGCCGTACCCGGAGGAGGCCTGCCCGCTGGAGCGGGTGGCCGCGTAGCCGCCGACGCTCGCGTACTCGTAGCTCTGCGGCAGGTGCCCGAGCGTGCACCCGTGCTCGGCCAGCAGCGCCTCGGCGCGCGGGGTGCGCACGCCAGCGCCCAGGACGGCGGTCATGGAGGCGGTGTCCACCGACACCAGCCGGTCCAGGCGGCGCAGGTCCAGGCAGACCACGGCGCGCAGACCGCCGCGCAGGGGCGCGACCCCGCCCACCACGCTGGTTCCGCCGCCGAAGGGCACCACGGCCACGCGCTCGGCCGAGCACACCTCCAGGACGCGCCGGACCTGGTCGTGGTCGGCGGGGTACAGGACGGCGTCCGGTGCGGGGTCGGCCCTGCCCGCGCGGCGCAGCAGCAGGTCGGGAGTGCTCTTGCCGCCGCTGTGGCGCAGCCGGGCGGCGTCCCCGTCGTCCACGTGGCCGGGCCCGACCACACCGGCGAGCAGTCCGCGCAGCCGCTCGTCCAGCCGCGAGGGAGGCAGTTCCACCCGCTCCTCGGGGACGGGGGGCAGGTCCGCCAGGGGGGCCCGCAGCACCTGGGAGACCAGGTCGCGCAGACCGGGGTCCAGCGCGCGCGCCCGGGCGGGATCCCCCCACCCGAACCAGCTCATCTCGGGCGCCGCCTCCGGGGAAGTGTCGTCAGTCATGCTCTACAGTTTTACATATGGCGTCAATACGTAACGTTGAAGACCGCATCCTGGACGCGGCCCGCGCCTGTGTCGAGGCCTTCGGGGTGCGCCGCACCACCCTGACCGACGTGGCGCGCCGCGCCGGGGTCAGCCGGCCCACCGTGTACCGGCGCTGGCCCGACGCGACCGCGCTCGTGGCCGACCTGCTCACCCGGGAGCTGCGGCGGATCCTCGCCGACCAGGGCGACGGTCCCGGCGGGCCCGCCGGGGAGGACGTGCGCGCCCGGCTGGTCCGGCACGCGGCCGGGGTCGCCCGCGCGCTGCTCGCCCACCCGCTGTTCGTCCGGATCGTGGACACCGAGCCCGAACTCCTGGCCACCTACACCTTCCAGCGGCTGGGCACCAGCCACCGGGCGGCCCTCGACCTGGTGGAACCGGTCGTGGCCGAGGGCCAGCGCGACGGATCGGTGCGCGCGGGCGACCCCGCGGTGCTGGCCCGCCTCGTGCTGGTCACGGTCCAGGGCACGGTCACCTCCCGCCGCCTGTTCGCCGACGTCACCGACGAGTCCGGCCTCGTCGACGAGCTCGCCGCCCTCCTGGACGGCTACCTCCGCCCGCCGAACCAGGAGAGCCCATGAGCCCCGCTGTCCCCGCCGCCTCCTCCCTCAACACCGCCCGGCGCGCGGCCGACCTCGCCGCGCTGGAGCACGACCCCCGGATCGACCTCCTGGTCGTCGGCGGGGGAGTCACGGGCGCCGGAGTCGCGCTCGACGCCGCCTCGCGCGGCCTGTCCACCGCCCTGGTCGAACGCCACGACCTGGCCTTCGGCACCAGCCGCTGGAGTTCCAAGCTGGTCCACGGCGGCCTGCGCTACCTGGCCAGGGGACAGGTCGCCATCGCCTACGAGAGCGCCCGCGAGCGCGACGTCCTCATGCGGGTCACCGCGCCGCACCTGGTGCGGCCCCTGCCCATGGTCGTCCCCGTCCACCGGGGGACCGGACTCGCACGCGCCCTGTTCGTCCGAGCCGGGGCGGGGGCGGGCGACCTGCTGCGGATCATGGCCGGGACCCCCGGCGGCGTGCTGCCCCGGCCCCGCGTGGTCGGCCCGCGCCAGACCCTGCGCCTGGTCCCGGGCGTCGCGCGGCGGGGACTCCTCGGCGGCGTCGTGTCCTTCGACGGCCAGCTCGTGGACGACGCCCGCCTCGTGGTGGCCCTGGCCCGCACCGCCGCCCGCGAGGGCGCCCGGATCCTCACCCGCTGCTCGGCCGAGAGCCTGGCCGCCGACGGCGCCGTGCTGCGCGACGGGGTGACGGGCCGGATCGTCCCCGTGCGCCCGCGCGCGATCGTCAACGCCACCGGGGTCCACGCCGACCGGCTCGACCCCCGCGTGCGGTTGAGCCCCAGCCGGGGCAGCCACCTGGTGCTCGACGGCGCCGCCCTGGGCCGGCCCAGGGCCGCGCTCACCGTGCCGATCGACGGCAGCGCCAGCCGCTTCGTGTTCGCCCTGCCCCAGCCGGACGGCCGGGTCCTGGCCGGGCTCACCGACGAGCCCGTGGACGGCCCCGTGCCGGACGTGCCCGAGGTGCCCGACGGCGACGTGGACTTCCTGCTGGACCAGTTCAACCGGGCCCTGGAGACCCGCCTGGAGCGCGCCGACGTCCTGGGCGCCTTCGCCGGGCTGCGCCCGCTGGTGCACGGGGTCGGGGACAGCGCCGACCTGTCCCGCGAGCACGCCGTCACGGTCGCCCCGAACGGCACCGTCACCGTGGTCGGCGGCAAGCTCACCACCTACCGTGCCATGGCCGAGCAGGCCGTCGACACCGCCGTGCGCTCCCGCGGACTGTCCGCGGGCCCCTGCCGGACCCGCGCGCTGCCCCTGGTCGGCGCCGCCCCGCGCGAGGAGCTCGACGCCGTGGCCGCCCCGCGCCGCCTGGTGGCCAGGTACGGCACCGAGGCGGTCGCCGTGCTGGCCGAGGCCGACGCCGACCCGGAGCTGCTCGCACCCCTCGTCCGCGGGGTCACCGGGGCCGAACTCCGCTTCGGGGCGCGCCACGAGGGGGCCATGGACGCCGCTGACCTGCTGGACCGCCGCACCCGGGTCGGGCTCGTCCCCGCCGAGCGCTCCGCGGCCGAGGCCGCCGCCGAGGAGGCGCTCGGGGCCGTGGACTGAACGGCGGGACGGACCGGGGGGAGCCCGGCCGGAAAACGCGCGGGATTTCGGGGACTCACCACACCCGCATCCCCTGTCCCACAGGGTTCTGATCGCGTAAGGTCGTAGCCGTTCCCGCCGCCCCTCCCCCGAAGGCGGTTCCAGGACGCTCCCGCAGCCGCCCCCTTCCCCCGGTTCGCCTGCCCACTGAACCGCCCCGCCGAAGGAGTCCTCCCATGCCCACGCTCGTCTCCGTGCCGGCTCTGGCCAAGGCCGAGGACACCGTCCTCACGGGTGTACCGGACGAGTACCGGCACTACTTCAGCGGACGGCCGCCGGTCCCCTTCACCAAACGCCACTGGGAGTTCCCCGGGGAGCCCGCCAGCGTGCCGCTGGCCCGCGCCTTCCTGGACACCTGCGCGGCCGCCCGGGACAGCGACTACCGCTACGTCTTCTCGCTGCTGGGCACCGAGCTGGCCACCAACGCCATCCGGCACAGCCGCTCCGGCGAGGAGGGCCAGACCTTCGTGCTGCGGGTGACCCGGGCGCCCAACGGGCTCACGCTGGTCTGCCGGGACAACGGCAGGCCCACGCGCTCCCAGCCGGGAGAGGACCGCCCGCTGAGCGCCGGACCGCTGGAGGGCGACCGGCTCACCGCGGAGAACGGCCGGGGCCTGGCCCTGGTCGACAGCTTCGCCACCGCCTGGGGCGACAACGGCCACCCCAGCATCCGCAAGGTGTGGTTCCACCTGGCCTACGACCTCACCGGCAGCTCCTGGCCCGCCGCCTGAGCCCTGCCGGGGGCGGGGGAGCCAGGCGGGGCGTACGAGTGCTCGGCCCTTCCCAGGGGAGGGCCGACGCGGCAGGCGCGTGCGCGTTCCCCACGCGTCGGGCCCCGCAGCGCGGACGTGCCCGCGGCCATACGGTCCCGGCGGACCGGGCGTGCGCTCTTGCCACCCGGGCGCGGGCGTGTCAGCATACTGGCCAGTAGTCACATGTGGCGCGGATCACGGGACGGCGCGATCCCCGGTCCGCACGGGCCCGCGGGCCCGTGACACCGCACGCGGCGCCCCGGGCCGACGCCCTCACCTCCGCGGTCCGCGACGGTCGGCCACTCCCCCGACCGCCCCCTCGCGCCCCCGCCCCGAGGTGCCCGCCCATGGATTCCACCATCGCCACGATCGCGCTCCCGGCGGCACTCGCCGTCATCATGCTCGGCCTCGGCCTGAGCCTGACCGTCGGGGACTTCGTCCGACTGACCAGCATGCCCGGCACGGTCGCCCTCGTTCTGGGCTGCCAGATCCTCGTCCTGCCCCTGGTCTGCCTCGCCCTCGTCCTGCTCTTCGACCCGCCGCCCGCCCTGGCGGTGGGCATGATGCTGCTCGCCGCCTCGCCCGGCGGCACCACCGCCAGCCTGTACAGCTACCTGTTCCGCGGCAACGTCGCGCTCAACATCTCCCTGACGGCGCTCAACTCCCTCACCGCCATGGTGACCCTGCCGCTGATCACCAACCTGGCCATCGCCCACTTCATGGGCGACGGCGACACCCTCGGCCTCCAGGTCGGCAAGGTCCTCCAGGTGTTCGCGGTCATCCTGGTCCCCGTCGCGGTCGGCATGCTCGTCAGGGCGAGGGCGGACGCCTTCGCCCGGCGCATGGAGAGGCCGGTCAAGATCGCCTCCGTCGCGGTGCTGTTCGGCGTCATCGCCGTCGCGCTCTACCAGGAACTCGACAACATCGGCGACTACATCGTGTCCGTAGGGCTGATGGTGCTGCTGTTCAACATCGCCAGCCTCACCATCGGCTACTGGGCGCCGCGGGTCCTGGGCACCGGCCGCCCCGAGGCGATCGCCTCCTGCATGGAGATCGGCCTGCACAACACCACGCTGTCCCTGGCCATCGCGCTCAGCCCGGCCCTGCTCGGCAGCACCGAGATCGCCGTCCCGTCCGCGGTGTACGGCGTGCTGATGTTCTTCACCGCTGCCGCCACCGGCCTGCTGGTCACGCGCGGGGGAACCCGGGAGGAGGTTCCGGAGCCCGGCCGCTGACCCGCTCCCCGCCGGGGGCCGACCCGCCGGATCCGGCCGGGGCCGCTCACCTGCTGTCGAGGTAGGCGAGCACCGCGCGCACCCGGCGGTGCCCGCTGTCGGAGGGCGACAGCCCCAGCTTCGCGAAGATGTTGCCGACGTGCTTGTGCACCGCGTTCTCGGTGACCACGATCCGCTCGGCGATCTCGCCGTTGTCGAGCCCCTCCGCCATCAGCGCCAGGACCTCGTTCTCGCGGCGGGTGAGCGACTCCAGGGGGTCGCGGACCCGGCGGGCCAGCAGCTGCTGCACCACCGCCGGGTCCATCACCGTGCCGCCCCCGGCCACCCGCCGCAGCGCGTCCACGAACTCGCTGACCCGGCCCACCCGGTCCTTGAGCAGGTAGCCCACCCCGCCGCGGCCGTCGGCCAGCAGCTCCCCGGCGTAGTCCCTCTCCACGTACTGCGAGAGCACCAGCACCGGCAGCGCCTCGTGCCTGCGGCGGGCCCCGATCGCCGCGTGGATGCCCTCGTCGCGGAAGTTCGGCGGCAGCCGCACGTCCACGATGGCCAGGTCGGGCCGGTGGCGGTCCACGGCGTCGGCGAAGGCCGCCGCGTCCGCGGCCACCTCGGCCACCTCGAAGCCCCTGGTGGAGAGCAGCAGCTCCAGCCCCGCCGACAGCAGCACGTTGTCCTCGGCGATCACGATCCGCACGGCATCTCCACGTCGATCACGGTCGGCCCGCCCGCCGGGCTGTCCACGCGTACCGTACCGTCCAGGGCGGCCACCCGGCGGCGCAGTCCCCGCACCCCGCTGCCGCGCTCCTCGTCCACCCCGCCCGAGCCGTCGTCGCGCACCGTCACCCGCAGCACGCCGTCCGCCCGTTCCAGGCGCACGGAGACCTCCTCGGCCCCGCTGTGCTTGACCGCGTTGGTGACCGACTCGGTGACCACGAAGTAGGCCGCGGTCTCCACCGCCACCGGGAGCGCGCCCAGCTCGCCCACGTCCAGGCGGGTGGGGACGGTGGTGCGGGCGGCCAGCGCGGTCAGCGCCCCGGACAGCCCCCGGTCGGCCAGGATCGGCGGGTAGATGCCCTGGATCACCTCGCGCAGCTCGGCCATCGCCTCCTCGGCGCCCTCGTGGGCGTTGCGGAGCAGCGCGGCCACGGCCGGGTTCTCCACCGCCTCCCGCGCCACACCCAGCTGCATGGCGATCGCCACCAACCGCGCCTGGGTGCCGTCGTGCAGGTCGCGCTCGATCCGGCGCAGCTCCGCGCCGTGCGCGTCCACCACGTCGGCGCGCGTGCGGCTCAGCTCGTCCACCCGGGCCGCCAGCAGCTCCGCCTCGGTGGGGGCCAGCAGCGCCAGGGTCATGCGGGCGTGGGCCCGGGCCGCCGGGACGGCCGCGCCCAGGCCCAGCGCGCATCCCACCACCGCGTAGGCGGCCCCGGTGACCAGAGCGGTGCCCCAGTCCAGCACCGGGAGCCACAGGAGCTGCAACGGCTCCTCCCGCGGGACCGCCCACCAGAACAGGTACTGCGGCGCGCTCAACGGCATCGCGAGGGCCAGCAGCCCCACGAGCCCCAGCACGGTGCTGGCGGGCGCGAACGCGGGCAGCCACAGCAGGACGCGGCGGGTGGACGGCCGACCCCACAGCTCCCGGAAACCGGACGCCTCCCGCCCGCCCACGCGCGGGACCGGCACGCCCAGGAAACGGGAGGCCCACCCCTGGTGCCAGGAGGCCCACCGGCCCAGCAGCCCCACCCAGCGCGGGAGCAGCACGAACCCCAGGCCCCCGATCGGGATGGTCAGCGCCACGGCCAGGGTCAGCGGCAGCATCGCCAGCGTCACCAGACCCGAACCCAGAACCACCAGCAGGTACGTGCTGGCCCGCAGCGCCCGCCTCCAGACCGCGCCCATACCCGCCGTCCCTTCCTCTCGCCCGTCGACCAACGACAGTCTGGTCCATCGCGGACGCCCCGGGCACTACAGCCAGCCACCCTCTCCGCCCGCGGCCGCCGACCGGGGCGACCGCGCACTGTCGTGGGTCGGGAGCACACTGGGGGCATGCACACGACTCCTCCCTCCCACCGCTCACCCGATTGGGAAGGAGCCGATCGTCCGCTCCTGCCCCGGGCCGGGAGCGAACGCGAGGTCCTCACCGCCTACCTCGACTGGCAACGGGCCACCTTCGCGGCGAAGTGCGCCGGACTCACCCCGCAGCAGCTCTCCGCGAGGTCGGTGGAGCCCTCGGCCATGAGCCTGCACGGACTGGTCCGGCACCTGGCCGGAGTGGAGCGGTGGTGGCTGCGCATCAGGTTCGCGGGCGAGGAGTTGCCGCTGCTGTACTACTCCGACGACGATCCCGACCAGGACTTCGGCGACGTGGCGGGCGACCCGGCCGAGGCGTTCGCGGTCTGGCATGAGGAGACCGCCCGGGGGCGGGAGATCGCCGCGGCCTTCCCCCTGGACGCGATCGGCGGACCGGATCCCGAGGGCCCCGTCCAACTGCGGACCGTGCTGGTCAGGCTGATCGCCGAGTACGCGCGCCACAACGGCCACGCCGACCTGCTGCGCGAGCGCGTCGACGGATCCACCGGACACTGAGACCGTGGACGGGAACCCCCGCCCGCTTCCGCAACGGAGCACGATCGGCGACCGCGACGCATCGACCCGCGGCCGACCCGTCCGCCCTCCAGGGCGGCGCGGTCACGGCGGCCCGGGTGGTGCCGGTGCGGGCGGCGAAGGTGTGGCCGTTCCGCCGGCGCGACGCCTGACCCGGGGGAGGGGTCGGGGCGCCGCCGCGCGTGCCCCGGCTCAGTCCCCCGGCCCCTCCTCCTCGTCCTCGTCGCGGGTCAGGGAGTCCACGGCCACCGCCACGCTGATCACCAGGGCGGGATCCCCGGCGAGGTCGGTGCGGTGGGTGTTCACGTCCACCGCGTAGGTGTCCAGGACGCGGAACCACTTGCGGGACACGTGCGCGACGGTGCCGTGCTCGTCGCTGATCACGTACTCCTTGCCGAGGAAGTCCCCGGTCACCTCCCAGTCCGGCGCGCCCTCCACCTCCACCACGAGCTTGTCGCGCAGCGGGTTGACCAGGCGCTTGCGCACGGTGGCGGTGGCGCCGCCCTCCCGCTCGACCGTCATCTGGTCGCGCAGTCTGAACAGCTTCTTGCGGATGACGGCGAGGACGGTGCCGCCGGTGTCCTTGAGCTCGAAGGTCGTGCGCAGCCGCAGCGCCTTGCCGTCCACGAGGAAGACTTTCTCACCCGCCTCGTCGGTCACCCAGTAGTCGTCACCGATGTCGAAAACGCGTTCGCGTACCAGGAACTTCATGCCTCGAAGTTAGGGCACGCGCGCCCGCCGCACCAGAGGCCGTCCGCGCCCGTGGACAACGCCTCCCGGGCAGGGCCGCCCCGGGCCGCACCGGCCGGGAGACCGCCCGGCGCGGCTCCGCGCCGACACCGCCGCCGGACGGGGTCGTGCCCGCGAAAGTCCGCCCGCTCCGGCACAACACGCGCCGGAGCGGGTACCTATGGGCACATCCCGACCCGGAAAGGTCCCCATGACCTGGCACACCCGGCCCATGGCCGCGTTCGACACCGAGTCCACCGGCCTGGACCTGGCCAACGACCGGATCGTCACCGCCGCCCTGTGGCGCATCGACCCCGCGGCCCGCACCAAGGAGGTCACCACCTGGCTCATCGACCCCGGGATCGAGATCCCCCGGGAAGCCACCGACATCCACCACATCACCACCGAGCACGCCCGCGAGCACGGCCGCCCCGCAGCCGAGGCGGTGCCCGAGATCGGCGCCGCCCTGGAGAAGGCCGCCGCGGACGGAGTGCCGGTGGTGGTCTACAACGCCCCCTACGACCTGGGACTGCTCTCCGCCGAACTCCGGCGCCACGACGCCGGGGCGCGCTTCGACGGGACGCTGCGCGTCCTGGACCCGCTGGTGATCGACAAGCGCTTCGACACCTTCCGGCGCGGCTCGCGCAAGCTGGTCGACGTGTGCGCCCACCACGGCGTGCGCCTGGACGCCGAGCAGGCGCACGGGGCCGCCGCGGACGCGCTCGCCGCCGCCCGACTGGCCTGGAAGCTCGCCGCCGCCCACCCCGAACTGGCGGCCATGGACATCGACGACCTGCACGCCGCGCAGGCCGTCTGGAAGGCCGAACAGGCCGCGAGCTTCCAGGACTACCTGCGGCGCAGGGATCCCGAGGCGGTCGTGGACGGCTCCTGGCCGCTGCCCGGCCCCGCCTGACCGGGCACCGACCACCGCGCCGGACCGGCCGGGCGACCACGGGCGGCCCCGACACGCGGGGCGGTGGTACCGGGAGCTCCCGGTACCACCGCCCCGCGCGGCGTCGTACGTCCTGTCCACCGCGTGCCCGGTCCACCGTGTGTCCGGGGAAGTCCGGGAAACGTGGTGCCGGGTGCCGTGAAACGAAGAACGCCGACCGTGGCGGTCGGCGTCGTTCCGGCTGCTCAGCGGGGTGAATCCGCTGGTCCGCTGTGATGTGCCCCCTGCAGGATTCGAACCTGCGCACACGGCTCCGGAGGCCGTTGCTCTATCCCCTGAGCTAAGGGGGCTGGCTTGCGTGAACAACTGTAGCAGGGGCGCGCCGCCCTTCGTCCACCCGTCGACGCCGCGCCCGCCCCGGCCCGGCGATGACCGCAATCCGGTGGTGCCGTGTCGCCCGGCGGCGGTAGGGTCGCGCCCGTGAACGCCCTACCCACACGGGTTCTCGTCGTCGAGGACGACGACGTCATCCGCGAGCTCATCCGCCTCAACCTCGAACTGGAGGGGTTCGAGGTGTTCACCGCCGTGGACGGCCAGGACTGCCTCGACCGCGCCGCGCACATCGACCCGCACGTGGTCACCATGGACGTCATGATGCCCCGCGTGGACGGCTGGACGGCCGTCGAGCGCCTGCGCGCCGACGCCCGCACCCGCGACCGCCCCATCATCATGGTCACCGCGCGCACCCAGGAGACGGACCACCAGCGCGGCAGGCGCGTCGGCATGGACGCCTACCTCACCAAGCCCTTCGACCCCGACGTGCTCATCGACATCATCCGGAGCCTGGTCGACAGGGGCTGGGAGTGACCCCCAGACACCTGGAGGCCGCCGTCCGCGCGGCCGCCGCGCGGGCCCTGGACCTGGCCCCGGACGCGATCCCCTTCGTGTGGCCCCGCAACGACCACGCGGACGGGGGCGCCGACGCCGCCACCGCCCTGCCGCCCCGCCTGGCGGGCGGCGCCGGCGGCCGGGAGACCGACCGCAGGGGGGACCGCCGCGCCGAGGTCCGCGACCGCGTCGCCGCCGAGCTCTCGGCCATGCGCGACGAGGGCCTGGTGGACTTCGACCGCGTCACCGGCGACGGCCGCGGCTTCCTCAACGTCACCTTCACCGGGCGCCAGCGCGACGCCCTGCTCGCCGCGGCGGCCGACGGGCCCCGCTTCCTCACCGGCCGGGACTGGGACGGCGAGGGGGAGTGGCCCGCCTCCGCCCTGCACGAGGCCGGGCCGGTCGCCCAGGCCCGCAGGCTCGCCCGCGCCGACGCCCGAGCCCGCGTCGCCCTGGCGGTCGGCCCCCGGACCCCTCCGCCCGCCCCCGGCGAGGCCTCCTGGCGAGACCCCTACCTCGACGGCGGGCACAGGGAACTGCTCACCCCCGCCGCGCGCGCCCTCGGCGCGGTCGGCGAGGACAGCGCGCGCGTCGCCTTCTGCCGCTCGGTGCCCGAGCACCCGCGCGGCACCGAGACCACCGGGCGCGACCTGCCGGTGCTGCCCTCCGCCGAGTACCCCGGGGCCTGGGCGCGCCTGACCGACGCCAACCCCGCCTTCCGGATGCGCTACGCCCACGCCCACGCGACCAGCCTCGTGCGCTGGAGCGCCGAGGGCGCGCCGCCCCCCGCGGCCAGCCCCGACCGCACCGCCGCCGTGCGCGGCCTCCTCTTCGACGGCCCCAGCGCCCTGGACACGGCCGCCCGCCGAGAGGAACCCCATATCCTGGTCCGATACCTGGAGGCGCTGACCAGTGCCTACGATGAGTGGCGGACGTGTTCCGCCGCGGTCCCCGAAGCCTCTGAGCGGACCGCCGCGGACCCGGCCCTGCCAGCAGCCGTCGCCGGAGTCCTCCGCACCGGACTCCTCCTGCTCGGGGTGTCAGCGCCCACAAGGCTGTAGACGCCCCGTGCCCCCCGGTGGGCCGTACCCGTCCCCGGCGTTCCGACCGGTTCGGTGGACAATGGGGGGTGCCGCCGACCCGCACAGCCGTACAGTCCCAGCCGAAAGCCCATCATGAGCCGCTACGCCCACCCCGCCGGTTCCCGCCACGCGGAGATCCTGCCGGAGGACAACCCGCCGCTGCCGCCCGAGGACCTCAACGCCCTCGACCCGCGCGTGTGGCCCGCCACCGCGCGCCGAACGGACGGTGAGCTCACCGTCGGCGGCGTCGGCGTGCGCGAACTCGCCGCCGCCCACGGCACACCGCTCTTCGTCATGGACGAGGAGGACTTCCGAGGCCGCGCCCGCGACTACCGCACCGCCTTCTCCGACGCCGACGTCTACTACGCGGGCAAGGCGCTGCTGACCAAGGCCGTCGCGCGCTGGGTCAACGAGGAGGGGCTCAAGCTCGACGTGTGCTCGGGCGGCGAACTCACCGTCGCCCTGGCCGCCGGGGTCCCCGCCGAGCGCATCGGCATGCACGGCAACAACAAGTCCGCCGCCGAGCTGCGCCGCGCCGTCGAGGCCGGGGTGGGCCGCGTCATCATCGACTCCCTCGACGAGATCGAGCGCCTCGGCGCGATCGCCGCCGAACTCGGCGCCCGCCCCAAGGTCCTCATCCGCGTCACCACCGGCGTGGAGGCGCACACCCACGAGTTCGTCGCCACCGCCCACGACGACCAGAAGTTCGGCTTCGCGATGAGCACCGGCGCCGCCGCCGAGGCCGTCCGCCGCGTCCTGGCCGCCCCGCACCTGGAACTCGTCGGCCTGCACTCGCACATCGGCTCGCAGATCTTCGACACCTCCGGCTTCGAGGTCGCCGCCCGCCGCGTGACCCGGTTCCTCACCGGTGTCCACGACGAGCTGGGCGTCACCCTGGCCGAGCTCGACCTCGGCGGCGGCCTGGGCATCGCCTACACCTCCGGCGACGACCCCCTGGACCCCAAGACCATCGCGGGGAGCCTCACCTCCATCGTGCGCCGCGAGTGCGAGGAGGCCGGACTGCCGGTGCCCCGCATCGCGGTCGAGCCCGGCCGCGCCATCGCGGGCCCGGCGGGGATCACCGTCTACGAGGTCGGTACCGTCAAGGACGTGGAGGGCATCCGCACCTACGTCAGCGTCGACGGCGGCATGAGCGACAACATCCGCACCGCCCTGTACGGCTCGGAGTACACCAGCCAGCTCGTCTCCCGCGAGAGCGACGCCGAGCCCATGCTGTCCCGCCTGGTCGGCAAGCACTGCGAGAGCGGAGACATCATCGTCCACGACCTCTACCTGCCCGCGGACCTGCGCCCGGGCGACCTGGTGGCCGTCGCCGCCACCGGGGCCTACTGCTACTCCATGGCGAGCAACTACAACCACCTGCCCCGGCCGGCCATGGTCGCGGTCCGCGGCGGGAGCTCCCGCGTCATCGTGCGCAGGGAGAACGAGGAGGACCTCCTCCGCCTCGACGTCGGCTGAACGGTCCCGACGGCGGCCGGGGCCGCCCCGAGACGAGGATTCACGAGAGAAGTGGGAGTCACGCCCAAATGGCGATGAAGGTGGCGCTGCTCGGATGCGGCGTGGTGGGCTCGGAAGTCGTCCGCCTGGTCAACGAGCAGTCCGAGGAACTGGCCGCGCGGGTGGGCACGCCCATCGAGATCGGGGGCATCGCGGTGCGCCGCCTGGGCCGCGACCGCGGCGTCGACCCGGCGCTGCTGACCACCGACGCCACGGCCCTGGCCACGCGTCCCGACATCGACCTCGTGGTGGAGGTCATCGGCGGCATCGAACCGGCCCGCTCGCTGATCCTCGCCGCGATCAAGTCGGGCAAGTCCGTGGTCACGGCCAACAAGGCCCTGCTCGCCGAGGACGGCCAGACCCTGCACGCCGCCGCCCGCGACGCCGGGGTGGACCTGTACTACGAGGCCTCCGTGGCGGGCGCGATCCCGCTGCTGCGGCCGCTGCGCGACTCGCTCGCGGGGGACAGGGTCAACCGCGTGCTGGGCATCGTCAACGGCACCACCAACTACATCCTCGACCGGATGGACTCCCTGGGCGCAGGGTTCACCGAGTCCCTGGAACAGGCGCAGGCCCTCGGGTACGCCGAGGCCGACCCCACCGCGGACGTGGAGGGCTTCGACGCGGCGGCCAAGGCCGCCATCCTGGCCCGGCTGGCCTTCCACACCCAGCGGGTGACCGCCGCCGACGTGCACCGCGAGGGCATCACCGGCGTGTCCGCGGGCGACATCGCCAGCGCCCGCGCGATGGGCTGCGTGGTCAAACTCCTGGCCATCTGCCAGCGCTCGCAGGACGGGGAGTCGGTGGGCGTGCGCGTCCACCCGGTGATGCTCCCGGTCGGGCACCCCCTGGCCAGTGTCAAGGAGGCCTACAACGCGGTGTTCGTGGAGGCCGAGTCCGCGGGCCGCCTGATGTTCTACGGGGCCGGGGCGGGGGGTACCCCCACCGCCAGCGCGGTCCTGGGCGACCTGGTCGCGGTGGCGCGCAACCGCCTCGCCGACACCTCGGTGGCCGAGGGCGGGCACGACACCGGGCTGCCGGTGCACGACATGGGCGAGACCATCACCAGCTACCACGTGGCGCTGGACGTGGCGGACCGCCCCGGCGTGCTGTCCAAGGTCGCGGAGATCTTCGCCGACCACGGCGTGTCCATCAAGAACGTGCGCCAGGAGGGCACCGGGGACGACGCCCAGCTGGTGCTGGTGAGCCACCCCGCCCCCGACGCCGCGCTCAGCGCCACGGTCGAGGACCTGCGCGTCCACGACATGGTGCGCGAGGTGGCCAGTGTCATGCGCGTGGAGACCTTCGCCGACTGAGCGGACCGCGCGCCGCGGACGGCCGGGACCCCGCGGAGGGCCGCACGGGACCCGTGCGGCCCTCCGCCGACCCCCATGTCCGTATGATGAGACACCAGACCGCGATTCGAGATAGTGCGGGCGTGGTCATAGACTCGTAGCTGGTGGGGGCGACGGACGCGCCGCCGGGCCGTCCGGGAACCCCGCCGCTTCCACCGCGCGTCAAGCGAAGCCGCATCCACCCGAAAGGGACAAGTCGTGAGCATGGCACGGGCGTGGCGAGGCATCGTCGAGGAGTACCGCGACCGCCTCCCCGTCAACGAGAACACCCCCGTTGTCACCCTCCAGGAGGGCGGCACGCCCCTGCTGCCCGCCACGCGCGTGTCCGAGCTCACGGGCTGCGAGGTCTTCCTCAAGGTCGAGGGGCTCAACCCCACCGGGTCCTTCAAGGACCGCGGCATGACCATGGCCATCACCAAGGCCGCCGAGGACGGCGCCAAGGCCGTCATCTGCGCCTCCACCGGCAACACCAGCGCCAGCGCCGCCGCCTACGCCATCCGCGCGGGCATGACCTGCGCCGTGCTGGTGCCCCAGGGCAAGATCGCCATGGGCAAGCTGGCCCAGGCCCTCGTCCACGGCGCCCGCCTGCTCCAGGTCGACGGCAACTTCGACGACTGCCTCGAACTCGCCCGCAAGCTCAGCGTGGACTACCCGGTCGCCCTGGTGAACTCGGTCAACCCCTACCGCCTCCAGGGGCAGAAGACCGCCGCCTTCGAGATCGTCGACGCCCTCGGCGACGCCCCCGACGTCCACTGCATCCCCGTGGGCAACGCGGGCAACATCACCGCCTACTGGATGGGCTACACCGAGTACTCCAGGGACGGGATCTCCACCCGCAACCCGCGCATGCTCGGCTTCCAGGCCAGCGGCTCCGCGCCCATCGTCAACGGCGCCCCCGTCACCAGCCCGAGCACCATCGCCACCGCCATCCGGATCGGCAACCCGGCCTCCTGGAAGCTGGCCGAGCAGGCCCGCGACGAGTCCGGCGGCCTCATCGACAAGGTCACCGACCGCCAGATCATGGCCGCCTACAAGCTCCTCGCCGCCGAGGAGGGCGTGTTCGTGGAGCTGGCCTCCGCCGCCAGCGTGGCCGGTCTGCTCCAGTCCGTCCAGGCGGGGCTGGTCGAGCCCGGCAGCCGCGTGGTGTGCACCGTGACCGGCAACGGCCTCAAGGACCCCGACTGGGCGCTGGCCGGAGCCTCCTCCGCCACCACCGTCCCGGTCGACGCCCTCGCCGCGGCCCAGGCCCTCGACCTGGCCTGAGACCGGTCGTCCACAGGGCGGAGGGAGAGCCTTCCGCCCTGGCGGGGACGCCGGTAACCTCCGACCGGGAGGGGTGCGGCCCCGTGCCCGCGAGGGTGTGGGCCCCCGACAACCACCCTCACCGCGCACCCATCATCCTTGCAAGACCCCGATCCCGCCTGTGGACGAGTACCACGCGGGGGCTTCCCGAGAGCCCCCGCCAGGAGAGAGCCCCACGTGAGCCCACCACGCCCCACCCGGGTGTCCGTCCAGGCCCCCGCCACCAGCGCCAACCTCGGACCGGGCTTCGACGCCCTGGGCCTGGCGCTGCGCCTGTACAACACGTTCGAGGCGTCCCCGCGCGAGGACGGCGAGCTGCGCGTGCGCGTCGAGGGGGAGGGCGCCGACGAGGTCCCCCTCGACGAGCGCCACCTCGTGGTGCGCGCCATGCGCGAGACCTTCGAGCGGGCCGGGGAGCAACTGCCCGGGCTCGATCTGACCTGCGTCAACGGGGTCCCGCACGCACGCGGTCTCGGCTCCTCCTCCTCGGCGATCGTCGGCGGCGTGGCCGCCGCCAGCGCCCTGCTGGGACGCACCGGCCCCGACGGCGGGCCGGACCGCGACGGCATCTACCGGATCGCCGCGGACATCGAGGGCCACCCCGACAACGTGGCCCCCTGCGTCTACGGCGGATACACGGTCGCCTACCGCGACGGTGACCGCTGGGGCGCGGTGTCCCTGGCCCCGGACCCCCGCGTCCTGCCGGTGCTGTGCGTGCCCGAGTGGCGGCTGTCCACCGAGCGGGCCCGCGGGCTGCTGCCCGAACGGGTGCCCCACGGCGACGCCGCCTTCAACGCCGGGCGCGCCGCGCTGATGACCGCGGCCGTTTGTGGCCATCCCGAGGCCCTGTACGCGGCCACGCGGGATCGGCTACACGAGTCCTACCGCGCCCCGGCCATGCCGGACACCCTCGACCTCATCCGTGACCTGCGTCAACACGAGAAACTGCCCGCGGTGGTCTCCGGGGCGGGGCCGACGGTCCTGGTCCTGTGCTCCGCGGGGGCGGGGGAGGCGTCCGCGGATTCGCCGGAAATCGCGGACCAGGTTGATTCGATCCGCCGGAGGGCGGGTAAGAAGTGGGACATACGCCCCCTGCTCGTGGAGCTGGCGGGGGTGCGGTCCCCATCTCCCCATCCGTAGCACCTGTGTCGAGGAATAGCCGTGGCCTGTGGTGGTGTTAGGCTAGGTGAAGCACCAGATGCCCCGTTGCGGGGCGAGTGCTCATCCGCCACAACGGCCTTCGCGTCCCATACTCCGGTGGTCCGGTCCCACGACCAACCGGAAGCGGCGGCCGACGTGTCGAGTCCGCGGTTCTCCCGCGACTGTCGCCAACGTCATCGCAGCCCGCTCCTCCTCGGATGAGCGTGTCTCCACGATGGACGGGCAACACCACCGAGCCATCCGCCCCGACGTCTGGCTGTACCCAGAGCCCGTCGCGATTGGGTACGGGACCGCCTTCACGCCGGTTTCCGAACATCCACGTGGGGCACGCCCTACCCGGCCCTGCCGGTTCGCACCACCGGGCCGGCCGCTCCAGCACCCGCTGACGGCCGACGCCCGCTCCTTGGGAAGGACCCTTAGTGAGCGACACCACCGAACTCCGAACGGACGCGGCGGTCGAAGACAAAGCCACCACCGGCGTTTCCGTGACGGAGGCTGGCGATGGCGCGCCGACAGCCACACCCTCGCGGTCCCGCACGGCTTCGCGCGGCACCGGTCTCGCGGCCCTGAAGCTCCCCGAGCTCCAGAAGCTCGCGTCCAGCCTGGGTATCACCGGTACGGGGCGCATGCGCAAGAGCGACGTCATCGCCGCGATCGAGGCCAAGCAGGGCGGCCCGGTCGGCGGCCCCACGAAGGCCAAAACAGCAAAGAGCGCAGAGACGGCGTCCAAGGCCGGTAAGGTCGAGGCAACCGACGGCCGGGCCGAGGCTCCCGAGACGCCGGGCACGGACGAGGCCCCGCGCAAGCGCGCGGACAAGCAGCCGTCGGACCAGGCCGTGACCGACCCCCAGGGCGGACGGGGCGACAAGCCCTCCCGCGGTCGTCGTTCGTCCCGCCGACGCGGTGACGAGCCCGGCGACCAGCCCCGGGCGGTGGACGGCGCCGAATCCTCTACCTCCGCGAGCAGCGTGACCAAGACATCCAGCACCCCCCAGAAGAACGGCCCCGACTCCGCCGAGGACCGTGACAACAGGTCCGGGCAGGGTCGCGAGCGCCAGCGCAACCGCCGCAACCGCAACCGCGGCGGTGACGACCAGAACGCGAACAGCAACGCCCAGCAGGGTGGTGGCGGCCAGAACCAGGGCCGCGGCTCCGGTGGTGGTGGCGGTGGCGACGACGACGACTTCGGCGGACGCCGCCGCGGACGCCGCCGGGACCGCCGGGACCGCCGCGGACGCGGCGGGGGCCAGGAGCCGGAGCCGGTGATCGGCGAGGACGACGTCCTGCTGCCGGTCGCGGGCATCCTCGACATCCTGGACAACTACGCCTTCGTGCGCACCACCGGCTACCTCCCCGGCCAGAGCGACGTCTACGTCTCCCTGGCCCAGGTCCGCAAGCACGGCCTGCGCAAGGGCGACCACATCATCGGCGCGGTCCGCCAGCCCAAGGACGGCGAGCGCAGGGAGAAGTTCAACGCCCTGGTCCGCCTGGACTCGGTCAACGGCATGTCGCCCGACCAGGCCAGGGGCCGCCAGGAGTTCTCCAAGCTGGTCCCCCTGTACCCGCAGGAGCGCCTGCGCCTGGAGACCGAGCCGCAGATCCTCACCACGCGCATCATCGACCTGGTGGCGCCCATCGGCAAGGGCCAGCGCGGGCTGATCGTCTCCCCGCCCAAGGCGGGCAAGACGATGGTGGTGCAGGCGATCGCCAACGCCATCACCGAGAACAACCCCGAGTGCTACCTGATGGTGATCCTGGTCGACGAGCGGCCCGAGGAAGTCACCGACATGCAGCGCACGGTCAAGGGCGAGGTCATCCACTCGACCTTCGACCGGCCCGCCGAGGACCACACGGTCGTCGCCGACCTGGCCATCGAGCGCGCCAAGCGGCTCGTGGAGATGGGCATGGACGTCGTCGTCCTGCTGGACTCCATCACCCGCCTGGGCCGCGCCTACAACCTGGCCGCCCCGGCCAGCGGGCGCATCATGTCCGGCGGTGTGGACTCCACGGCGCTCTACCCGCCCAAGCGCTTCTTCGGCGCGGCCCGCAACATCGAGGGCGGCGGCTCGCTGACCATCCTGGCCACGGCGCTGGTCGAGACCGGCTCGCGCGCCGACGAGGTGATCTTCGAGGAGTTCAAGGGCACCGGCAACATGGAGCTCAAGCTCAACCGGAGCCTGGCCGACAAGCGGATCTTCCCGGCGGTGGACGTGGACGCGTCCAGCACCCGCAAGGAGGAGATCCTCATGTCCTCCGAGGAGCTGGGCGTGGTCTGGAAGCTGCGCCGGGTGCTGCACGCGCTCGACACCCAGCAGGCCATCGAGCTGCTCCTGGACAAGATGAAGGAGTCCAAGAGCAACGCCGAGTTCCTGCTCCAGATCCAGAAGACCACCGTGGGCCCCGAGCGCTGACCCGCGACCCCCGGTCGAACCGAGCCCCTCTCCCGCTCCGGGAGGGGGGCTCCGTCGTGTCCGCGCGGTGTGTCGGCGGTGGGCGCGCCCGCCCGGACGGGCTCCCGCGTGCGGGACAGCGCTCCACCGACCGGGCCCTTCACCGCATTCCTTTCGAATCGCGGAAGGATCAGCCCGTGGGACGAAAAAGATCACCACTGTGTTGCGGATCACATAAGGGTGTATCCCGCGACAGGAAAACGATCTAGGGTCGCGCCGTCGAGTAGTCCCCGCACCAGGGAGCCGCCCGGATGGACAACCTCGCCCTACTCAGCCTCCTCGCGCTCGCCCCGATCGTCCTCGTCGGCGTCCTGCTCGTCGGGTTCCGCCTCCCGGCCATGTACGCGATGCCCGCCGGATACGTCGTCGTGGTCGCCATCGCCGTCCTCTTCTGGCGGACCGACTGGGTCGCGATCGCCGCCTCCACCGTCCAGGGCCTCATCCTCGCGATCGGTCTGCTCTACATCATCTTCGGCGCGCTCCTGCTGCTGTCCACCCTCACCAAGAGCGGCGCCATCGCCACCATCCGCGCCACCTTCACCGACATCAGCCCCGACCGCCGCGTCCAGGCGATCATCATCGGCTGGCTGTTCGGCAGCTTCATCGAGGGCGCCTCCGGCTTCGGCACCCCCGCCGCCGTGGTCGCGCCGCTCCTGCTGGCCCTGGGCTTCCCCGCCATGGCCGCCGTCATGGTCGGCCTGGTCATCCAGAGCACGCCGGTCAGCTTCGGCGCGGTGGGCACACCCATCCTCGTCGGCGTCTCCGGAGGGCTGGAGGGGTCGTCCGCGGTCGCCGCGCGCGCCGCCGAACTCGGCCTGGACACGCCGGGTTTCATCAGCCTCATCGGGCTCCAGACCGTCCTGCTGCACGCCGTCGCCGGAACCCTCGTCCCGCTCTTCATCTGCTGCATGCTCTGCGGCTTCTACGGCGGTGGCCGGCGCTTCTCCGACGGCCTCGGAGTGTGGAGGTTCGCGCTGTTCGCCGCCTTCGCCATGACCGTCCCCTCGGTCCTGTACAACCACTTCCTCGGCGTGGAGTTCACCAGCCTCCTCGGCGGCCTCACCGGCCTGGTCATCGTGGTCGTCGCCGCGCGCAAGGGCTTCCTCATGCCCAAGCGGACCTGGGACTTCCCGCCCCGCGAGGACTGGCTGGCCCGCTGGAGCGGCACGCTCTCCCCGGGGGACGGCGAGACCGCGCCCGCCGACGGCGGACGCGTCGGCTTCCTGGCCGCCTGGGCGCCCTACCTCATGGTCGCCGCGCTGCTGGTGGCCACCCGCACCATCACACCCCTGGAGGACTGGCTGACCGGCGTCACGGTCGGAGCCACCGACATCTTCGGCACCCCCGTCTCCCAGCTCGTCGAACCCCTCTACTCCCCCGGCGCGGCCTTCATCCTCGTCTGCCTGCTCACCTACGGCCTGCACCGCATGACCCGCCGCCAGATCGCCGACTCCTGGCGGATGGCCGGATCACAGCTGGCCGGGGCGGCCGTCGCCCTGCTCTTCGCCGTCCCGCTCGTCCGCGTCTTCATCAACACCGGAGGCGACTTCGGCGACACCGCCATGGAGAGCATGCCGCTCACCCTCGCCATCGGAGCCGCCGAACTGGGCGGGACCACCTGGCCGCTCTACGCCCCCTGGATCGGCGCCCTGGGCGCCTTCGTCGCGGGCTCCAACACCGTGTCCAACCTGATGTTCTCCCTCTTCCAGTTCTCCACCGCCGAACGCATCGGCATCCCGCCCGAGACCGTCGTGGCCGCCCAGGCCGTGGGCGGCGCCGCGGGCAACATGATCACCGTGCACAACGTGGTCGCCGCCTCCGCCGTGGTCGGACTGGCCGGACGCGAGGGCGACCTCATCCGCCAGAGCCTCCTGCCCATGACCTACTACGTGCTGCTGGCGGGGTCGGTGAGCTACGTCCTCGTCTACGGGTTCGGCCCCGACACCGGCACCGTCATGCTCCTCCTGGTCCTCGCCGTGCTCGCCGCGCTCGTCCTCCTCATGCGCAGGGCCGACGCGCACAAGCCCCCCTCCCGCACCGCCGGAACCGCCCCTGGAGGCGGCAGCGGAGAGGGGGAGGAATAGGTACTGGTCCCGGCAACGTTGTGGGTCTGGCAAACTGGTAGCGGGGAGTGGCCCGCCCCGCTTCGGCTGGGCCCGCCGCCCCGTTACCTGGATCGCCGCGACACCGGTTCGCGCATGGCCCACGACGACCGACCCGCCCCCTGGCGGCCCGGCCCGTCATGCGTCCGGCGGTCGCGCCCCTGATGAGGAGACACACATGAAGGCCGACATCCACCCCGAGTACGTCGCTACCGAGGTGACCTGCACCTGCGGTGCCCACTTCATCACCCGCAGCACCGTCAACGAGGGCAAGATCCGCGCCGAGGTGTGCTCCGAGTGCCACCCGTTCTACACGGGCAAGCAGAAGATCCTGGACACCGGTGGCCGCGTCGCCCGCTTCGAGAAGCGCTTCGGCAAGCGCAAGTAGCGCCGCCCGCTGTCCCGCGGGGCCGGAGCACCCGGCCCCGCGGGACCAGGCTGACCCCCGAGGGGGAGACGGACAGGCGAGGTAAGCACAACACGACGGGGACGGGCGAACGTGAAGCTGGACGACCTACTGGGGGAGTACTACGAGCTGGAACAGCAGCTCGCCGACCCCGAGGTGCACGCCGACCAGGCCAGGGCGCGCACGCTGGGCAAACGCTACGCACAGCTCACCCCCATCATCGAGACCTACCGCGCGCTCAAGGAGGTCGAGAGCGACATCGACACCGCGCGCGAGCTCGCCGCCGAGGACTCCTCCTTCGCCGAGGAGGCCGACCGCCTGACCGAGGAGGCCGAGCGGCTCACCGAGCGCCTGCGCGTCCTGCTCATCCCCCGGGACCCCGCCGACGACAAGAACCTCATCATGGAGGTCAAGGCGGGCGAGGGCGGTGAGGAGTCCGCCCTCTTCGCCGGCGACCTGGTGCGCATGTACCTGCGCTACGCCGAGCGCCAGGGCTGGAAGACCGAGGTCATCGACTCCACCCACTCCGACCTCGGCGGGTACAAGGACATCACGATCGCCTTCAAGAACAAGGGCACCCCCGAGCCCGGTTCGGGCGTGTGGCCGATGCTCAAGTTCGAGGGCGGCGTGCACCGCGTGCAGCGCGTCCCCGTCACCGAGTCCCAGGGCCGCATCCACACCTCCGCGGCCGGTGTGCTGGTCGTCCCCGAGGCCGAGGACATCGAGGTCGAGATCCACGAGAAGGACCTTCGCGTGGACGTCTACCGCTCCTCCGGGCCCGGCGGCCAGAGCGTCAACACCACCGACTCCGCGGTGCGCATCACCCACCTGCCGACCGGCATCGTCGCCTCGTGCCAGAACGAGAAGAGCCAGCTCCAGAACAAGGAGCAGGCCATGCGCATCCTGCGCGCCCGCATCTACGCCGAGGCCCAGGCCAGCGCGGACGCCGAGGCCGCCGCCGAGCGCAAGAGCCAGGTCCGCACGGTGGACCGGTCCGAGCGCGTGCGCACCTACAATTTCCCCGAGAACCGCATCTCCGACCACCGGGTCGGATACAAGGCCTACAACCTCGACCAGGTCCTCGACGGGGAACTCGGCGGGGTCGTCAAGGCCCTCGTGGACGCGGACACCAAGGAAAGGCTCGAAGCGGCTCAGTCGTCATGAACGTCCTGCTCGACGAGGTCGCCCGCGCGACGCGCAGACTCGCGGAGGCGGGCGTGGCCTCACCTCGCGCCGACGCCGAGGAACTCGCGGCGTTCGTGCACGGTGTCCGTCGAGGTGAGCTGCACACGGTCGCCGACTCCGACTTCGACGCCCGCTACTGGGAGTGCGTCTCCCGGCGCGAGGCCCGCGAACCCCTCCAGCACATCACCGGCCGCGCCTACTTCCGCTACCTCGAACTCCGCGTCGGGCCCGGGGTCTTCGTGCCCCGCCCCGAGACCGAGATCATGGTCGACTGGGCCATCCAGACCCTGCGCGCCATGGACGTCGCCGACCCCCTGGTGGTCGACCTCGGCACCGGCTCGGGAGCCATCGCCATCTCCATCGCGCAGGAGGTGCCGCGCTCGCGCGTGCACACGGTGGAGGTCGACCCCGACGCCCTGGCCTGGGCCCGGCGCAACATCGACGCCAGCGGCCACGCCGACCGGGTCACCTCCCACCACGGCGACATGCGCACCGCCCTTCCCCAGCTCAACGGGCGCGTCGACCTGCTCATCAGCAACCCCCCCTACGTCCCCACCCGCGAGGCCGGAGCCATCCCGCCCGAGGTGCGCGACTACGACCCCGCCCCCGCGCTGTGGTCGGGCGAGGACGGCCTGGACATGATCCGCGCGCTGGAGGCGGTCGGCCGCAGGCTGCTGCGCCCGGGCGGCGCGATGGCCGTGGAGCACCACGACGGCCAGGGCATCGACATCCCCTGGCTCTTCCCCGAGGACAGGGGCTGGCGCGACGTCCTCAACCGCAAGGACCTGGCCCGGCGCGACCGCTTCGTGGTCATGCGCCGCGCCGACGAGGACGGCTGATCGCGTTGTCCGGTTCGCTTCGCTCACGCGCTCGGGCGCCCGAAGGGCGGGAATGGGTTGCAGGAGACACAGCGGCGTCTCCCGTGCCTGGCTCCTTCGTCGCCGGCGGCACGTCCGACGCCTCCAGAACCCCGCCGGCGCCCGAGCGTCGCTGGTGCCCCCCGTATCCCGGTCCGACCGTGAACCCGGTGGACTCCGTTCAAGAGTGAGGTGAACGCAGGTGAGCCGCATCTACGACTGCGCGGACGAGACCGCCCGCAAGGACGGCATCGCCGACGCCGCGTCCGCGGTACGCCGAGGCGACCTTGTGGTGCTGCCCACGGACACCGTGTACGGCATCGGTACCGACGCCTTCAGCCCGACCGCCGTGGCCAGGCTGCTCGCCACCAAGGGCCGGGGCCGCGAGATGCCCCCGCCGGTGCTGGTCGGCTCGATGCGCGCGGCCAACGCCCTCGTCGACGACCTGGGCAACCACGGCCGCGACCTCATGGAGGAGTTCTGGCCCGGCCCGCTCACGCTGGTCTGCACCGCCACCCCCAGCCTGTCCTGGGACCTGGGCGACACCAAGGGCACCGTGGGCGTGCGCATGCCGATGGACCCGGTCGCCCTGGACCTGCTCAAGGAGGTCGGGCCGATGGCGGTGAGCAGCGCCAACAAGTCCGGTCAGCCCTCCGCGACCCGCGTGGAGGAGGCCATCGAACAGCTCGGTGACGAGGACGTCGCCGTCTACCTGGACGGCGGCGAGACCGAGTCCCGCGTCTCCTCCACCATCGTCGACCTGACCTACGCGGTCCCGCGCGTGCTGCGCGCGGGCGCCATCTCCATCGAACAGCTGCGCGCGGTGTGCGGCACCGTGATCGGCGAGCTGCGCAAGGGGCCCCGCAAGCCCGCGCGGCCGGAGGGCGGCGAGGCCGAGGACGCGCAGGCCCCGGCACCGGAGCCGCGGACCTCGCGGGACGAGGACGAGAGCGCTCCCGGGACCGCCACCGACGGCGACAAGAACTAGAGGGGCCAGGACGTGCGTGAGTACGCGCTCACCTTCGTCATCGCCGCCGCGGTGACCTACCTGCTCGTTCCGCTGGTGCGCCGGTTCGCCATCGCCTTCGGCGCCACGCCGCCGGTGCGCGACCGCGACGTGCACACCGAGCCCATCCCGCGACTGGGCGGGCTGGCCATCTACGGGGGGTTCGCCGCCGCCCTGCTGATCTCGGCCCAGCTGCCCCACCTCCAGGACGTCTTCCTCGCCGACACCTGGATGGGCCTGCTGCTCGCGGGCGGACTCATCACCATCGTCGGCGTCATCGACGACCGCTGGGGCATGGACGCGCTGAGCAAGCTCGCCGGGCAGACCGCCGCCGCGGGCATCCTGGTCTGGCAGGGCGTGCAGCTGCTGTGGCTGCCGCTGCCCGGCACCCAGCTCTCCCTGGGGCCGTGGCTGGGCGCGATGGTCTCGATCCTGCTGATCGTGGTGACCATCAACGCGGTCAACTTCGCCGACGGCCTCGACGGCCTGGCGGCGGGCATCGTCGCCATCTCCTCCCTGGCCTTCTTCGCCTACTACTACGTCGTCGCGGTGGAGCAGGGCTTCGTGCGCCAGTCCTATCCGGCGATGATCGCGATCATCCTCGCGGGCACGTGCGCCGGGTTCCTCTGCCACAACTTCCACCCGGCCAAGGTGTTCATGGGCGACACCGGGGCCATGCTGCTGGGCCTGCTGCTGACCTCGATCACCATCACGGTGACCGGGCAGTTCGACGCCAACACCGCGCGCGAGGGGTTCAACTCCGGCCTGGTGGTGTTCCTGCCGATCGCGCTGCCGCTGCTGGTGATCGCCCTTCCGCTGGCCGACCTGGTGCTGGCCGTCGTGCGCAGGACCCTGGCGGGCAAGTCCCCGTTCGCGCCGGACCGGGGCCACCTGCACCACCGCCTGCTGGACATGGGCCACAGCCACGTGCGCGCTGTGCTGCTGATGTACCTGTGGGCGGGGATCGTGGCCTTCGCCGCGGTCGCCCTGTCGGTGTTCGACTCCTGGGTCATCGTGTTGGCGGTGACCGCGCTGGTGGCCACGTGTGCGGTTGGCCTCATCGCGCTGCCCCGCCTGCGGCGACGCGGACTGCTGTTCCCGCGGCGCAAGGAAAGCGTCAAGACGGCCCCAGATCACGATTCGCCAACTGATGGCTGAGCGGGCCCCCGGGGGCCGTACCTTGGGGTCGAGGGAAGACGCTTGTGACCTGCGAATACGGTGGCGGAACAGGTGTGGCGAAGGCGACATGAGCGCGAGAAACCGTCTGGATCGGGCACTTCGCGGACCGTTAAGGTCGCGTTAAGGAACCCCCGGATTCAGCACCAAAAACCTTGTGATAGCTTTCACGAGCAGGCAACCACGACCCCAGACGGAGCTTCGCCATGCAGGAAAACGACGCCTGGAGGGCCTTCCGCGGTGCCGCGCTTCCCGGTGTGGCGTGCGCCCTTCTGGCCTTGGCGGTATCGGTGCTTCTCGCCGGTACACCGGGCCTGGCCGGCTCCGCGCTGGCCTCGGTGGTCGTTCTCGGCTGCTTCGGTCTGGGACAGGCGGGCGTCATCCTCGTCACCCGCCGAAACAAGGACCTCTTCCTCGCGGCGAACCTCGTGGGCTTCGTCCTCAAGATGGCGGTGCTCGGCGTTGTCCTGGTCACCCTGGGCAACAGCTCCTTCGTGGCCAGCCTGAACAGTTCGGCCTTCGTGTACAGCGCGTTGGCCGTCGTCCTGGCCTGGCTGGGCGGCCAGACCTGGACGATCTCCAGGACGAGGACGCTCCACGTCGACCCGGTCGAGAGCGCGGAGAACGGGTGATGGAGTGCCCCGGCCGTGCCCCTCGAAACGGGCGTAATACGATGCTTCCCGACGGCTGGGACTCCGAGTCCCCGTCCGAGCTCACATGCTATATTCCGGAGCGAGATGAGCAGCGAACCGACCAGGAGGACAGACGCGCACGAGGATTCGGTGCCGCGTCAGTCCGACGGGTGGGCCCTCTTCTCCACTCTGCTCTCGGGCGTGCTCGTCTGGAGCGCGATCGGCTGGGCCGCGGACGAGCTGTTGGGTTTCCAGGCACTGTTCCTGCCCATCGGGGCGGTTCTGGGAATGGCGGGTGCGATCTACCTGATCGTCGCCAAGTCCCGTCGCTCCTGAGTCCCCCCACCAGTCCGGCGTCGCGGTTCGCGCGACAACGCTCCGCAACAACCATCAACGAGGCTTTCTTGCGTCACGACGAAAGGATTCGCCGTGAGTGCTGACGTGCGCATTCTCGCGGCCGAACCGAATTGCCACTTGTTCGGTGACAACGGGTGCGGTTTCACGCCGCCCACGATCGGGATGTTCTTTCCCGAACCGTGGTACACCAACATCCCCGGCAGCGCGGGTATCGACCTCTACCTGGTCCTGCTGCTCGTCGCGGTCGGTGCCGTCCTGCTTCTGTGGTCGTGGTTCAGCCGCAAGCTGAGCCTCGTCCCCGGGCGCAGGCAGAGCGTCGGAGAGATGCTGGTCCTCTTCGTGCGCGACCAGATCACCCGTCCCACGATGGGTGCCAAGGGCGACCGGTTCCTGCCGTTCATGACAGCGGTGTTCACGCTGATCCTGGCCATGAACTTCACCGGCCTGATCCCCGGTATGTTGCCGGTCAATAGCAACCTGGCCTTCACGGCCATGCTGGCGGCGGTCATCTACGTCATGACCATCGTGATCGGAATCCGCAACCAGGGCGGCTGGGGCTATTTCCGGAACCAGATCTTCCCCCCGGGAATGCCCAAGGTGATCTACATCCTGGTCACCCCCATCGAAATCCTCTCGGTGTTCCTCATCCGGCCGGTGACGCACGCCCTCCGTCTCTTCGCGACCATGTTCGCGGGCAGCCTGCTGCTCGCCGTGTTCGCCTACGGCGGCTGGTACATGCTGAACCTGACGGCCGGACCGGTCCTGAGTACGGTTTCGGTGCTCTTCTCCGGTGCCGCTCTGCTCGGCTACCTGGCCTTCTTCCTCTTCGAGATTCTGATCATGGCCGTCCAGGCGTTCATCTTCACGCTGCTGGCCAGCCTGTACATCAACCAGTCCCTCGAAGCGGCCCACTGAACCCCGCACACCCCCCGGTCCCCCCGGGCCGGGCAGGGGTGTGGGAAGCCACAGATCCGTCCACACCGGCGCACTGACCCACTTGCGAAGCGCAACGCCGGACGTCGAGTAAAAGGAAACATCAATGGACATCGCTGCGATCACCGGCAACATCAACACCATCGGTTACGGCATCAGCGTCATCGGCGCCGGTATCGGTGTCGGTATCGTCTTCGGTCTCGGTATGCAGGCCATCGCCCGCCAGCCCGAGGCGCGCGGTCCGCTCCAGACCAACATCTACCTGGGCTTCGCCCTCATCGAGGCCCTGGCCATCCTGGGCTTCGTTCTCGCCTTCGCCGCCCCCACCGGTTCCTGACCAAGGTTTGCCGGCGGAATCTGATGGCAACTGACGCGAAGGAGGGCTGACCATGTTGGTGGAGTTGGCAGCCGATTACAACATTCTGCGGATCGACTGGGTGAAGTTCACCTTCGGTGCGATCGCGCTCGCCGTGGTCTACTTCTTTGTCGCCCGCAAGGCGGTGCCGAAGGTCATGGCGGTCCTCGACGAGCGTCACGACGCCATCGAGGGCGGCATCGAGCGCGCCAAGAAGGCCGAGGCCGAGGCCGAGGTGATCCGCCAGCAGTACCGCGAGAAGCTCGAGGAATCGCACCGCGAGTACGCCCAGGAGCTGGAGAAGGCCAAGGAGCAGCGGGCCGCGATCATCGCCGAGGCGCGCGAGGAGGCCCAGGCCGAGGCGCGACGCATCGTCGAGGCGGCCCACGCCCAGATCGAGGCCGACCGCCAGCAGGCCCTGGTGCAGCTGCGCAACGAGGTCGGTGCGCTCTCCACCGAGCTGGCGAGCCGCATCGTCGGTGAGACCCTCAGCGACAGCGCCGCCCAGAACCGCGTCATCGACCGGTTCCTGGACGAGCTGGAGCAGAGCGACAGCACGCAGCAGGCAGAGGTGCGCTGATGCGTGGTATCAGCCGCACGTCGCTGGCCGAGGTGACCCGGCGCCTGGACGAGAACGTCCTGGCGTCGGCGGGCACCCCGCAGAGCGGCGTCTCCCTGGGCAGCGAGCTCTTCGAGGTCGTCGCCCTGCTGGGGAGCGAGCACTCGCTGCGCCGCTGGCTCGCCGACCAGGCGAACCCGGCCGAGGCCAAGACCGGCCTGATCGGGCAGCTCCTGGAGAGCAGGGTGTCGCCGTCCGCGGTCCTCGTGGCCGGTGACGTGGTCTCGGCCAGGTGGTCGGGTCCGCGCGACCTGGTGGACGCGATGGAGCGGATGGCGGTCTACGCGACCGTCGCCCAGCTCCAGACCGCCTCGGGGCTCGACGAGCTGGAGGACGAGCTGTTCCGCTTCCAGCGGATCGTCATCGCCCAGCCCGCGCTCCGCGACGCCCTCACCCGCGACGGGGCCGCCCCCGAGCTGCGCCTCTCCCTCGTGGAGAACCTGCTCTCGGGCAAGGTGCACCCCGCGACGCTGGTCCTGGTCGGTGAAGCGGTCGCCCGACCCAGGGGACGTACCCTGGAGCAGGCGCTGGACAACTTCGGACAACTCGTCGCCGAGCGCGCCAAGCGCTACGTCGCCGTCGTCCGCAGCGCCGTCGCCCTGAGCGAGCAACAGCAGTCCCGGCTCGGAGCCGCGCTCTCGCGCGCCTACGGCCGCGACATCCACCTCAACATCGAGGTCGCCCCCGAGATCGTGGGTGGCCTGTCCATCCAGGTGGGTGACGAGGTCATCGACGGGACCATCGCCGGGCGTATCGCCGAGGCCCAACGCCGCCTGGCCGGCTGACAGAACGCAAGGCAAGCACGCACGGCGCCAGCCCGGCGCCATTTGAGAGCAAGGACAACGTAGAGATGGCGGAGCTGACGATCCGGCCGGACGAGATCCGGGACGCGCTACAGCGCTTCGTCCAGTCGTACGAGCCTGAAGCCACCCGCGCGGAAGAGGTCGGTACCGTCACCTACTCCGGTGACGGCATCGCCCGCGTCGGTGGCCTTCCCTCGGCGATGGCGAACGAGCTGCTCCAGTTCGAGGACGGCACCCTGGGCCTGGCCCAGAACCTCGAGATCGGTGAGATCGGTGTCGTCGTGCTGGGTGACTTCACCAGCATCGAGGAGGGCCAGAAGGTGCGCCGCACCGGCCAGCTCCTCTCGGTGCCGGTGGGTGACAACTTCCTCGGCCGCGTGGTGGACCCCCTGGGCGCCCCCATCGACGGCAAGGGCGAGATCGAGTCCACCGAACGCCGTGAGCTGGAGCTCCAGGCCGCTTCCGTGATGGAGCGCAAGCCCGTCCACGAGCCGCTCCAGACCGGTATCAAGGCGATCGACTCGATGACCCCGATCGGCCGCGGCCAGCGCCAGCTGGTCATCGGCGACCGGCAGACCGGCAAGACCGCGGTCTGCATCGACGCGATCATCAACCAGAAGGCCAACTGGGAGTCGGGCGACCCCGACAAGCAGGTGCGCTGCATCTACGTCGCGATCGGCCAGAAGGGCTCGACCATCGCCGGCGTGCGTGGCGCCCTCGAAGAGGCCGGCGCGATGGAGTACACCACCATCGTCGCCGCCCCGGCGTCCGAGGCGGCCGGCTTCAAGTACCTGGCCCCCTACACCGGCTCGGCCCTGGGCCAGCACTGGATGTACGAGGGCAAGCACGTCCTCATCGTCTTCGACGACCTCACCAAGCAGGCCGAGGCCTACCGTGCGGTGTCGCTGCTGCTGCGCCGCCCGCCGGGCCGCGAGGCCTACCCCGGTGACGTCTTCTACCTGCACTCCCGGCTGCTGGAGCGCTGCGCCAAGCTCTCCGACGAGATGGGCAAGGGGTCGATGACCGCCCTGCCGATCATCGAGACCAAGGCGGGCGACGTCTCGGCGTACATCCCCACCAACGTCATCTCCATCACCGACGGCCAGGTCTTCCTGGAGTCGGACCTGTTCAACCAGGGCCAGCGCCCGGCGATCAACGTCGGTGTGTCGGTCTCCCGTGTCGGTGGCGCCGCGCAGACCAAGGCCATGAAGAAGGTCTCGGGCACCCTGCGGCTGGGCCTGGCCCAGTACCGCGAGCTGGAGGCGTTCTCCGCCTTCGGTTCGGACCTGGACGCCGTCTCCAAGCAGCAGCTGGAGCGCGGTGCCCGCCTGATGGAGCTCCTCAAGCAGGGCCAGTACTCGCCGTTCTCCATGGAGAAGCAGGTCGTCTCGATCTGGGCCGGCACCACCGGCCGCGTCGACGACGTCCCGGTCGAGGACGTGCGCCGCTTCGAGGAGGACTTCCTGGACCACCTGAGCCGCGAGCACCAGGGCATCCTCGACACCATCCGCGAGAGCGGCAAGTTCGAGGACGAGACCGAGAAGTCCCTCGACTCGGCGCTGGAGAAGTTCAAGCAGGGCTTCCAGACCTCCGCCGGGACCCTCCTGGGAACCGAGGCCGAGGCCGAGGCGCTGGACGAGGAGAAGGTCGGCCAGGAGACCATCAAGGTCGCCAAGGGCGGGAAGTAACCCATGGGTGCACAGCTTCGCGTCTATCGCCGGAGGATCCGCTCGACGAAGTCGATGGCGAAGATCACCCGCGCGATGGAGCTCATCGCCACGACGCGCATCACCAAGGCGCAGCGTGCGGCGGAGGCTGCTGGGCCCTACGCGCGGGAGATCACCCGGGCGGTCTCGGCCCTGGCCAGCCGGGTGACCGATCACCCGCTGCTGACCGAGGCCGAGAACCCCACCCGCGCCGCCGTCCTGGTCATCACCAGCGACAAGGGCCTGGCGGGCGCCTTCTCGACCAACGTGCTCAAGGAGGCGGACTCCCTCACCCAGCTCCTGCGTGAGCAGGGCAAGGAGGTCCTCACCTACATGGTGGGCCGCAAGGGCGTGGGCTTCTACAAGTTCCGCGACCGCCCCCTCGAGGCGCAGTGGGAGGGCTTCACCGAGCGCCCCACCTACGCGCACGCCCAGGAGATCGGCTCCGCCCTCATGGAGAAGTTCTCCGCCGACGCCGCCGACGGCGGCGTCGACGAGATCCACGTGGTCTCCACGGAGTTCGTCTCGATGCTGACCCAGCGCGCGGGGGCCGTCCGGGCCCTGCCGCTGGAGGTGGAGGAGGTCGACAGCTCCGAGCTGGAGGCCGTGCACGGGAGCGAGCCGCTCCCGCTGTACGAGTTCGAGCCCTCGGCGGAGGAGGTCCTGGACCAGCTGCTGCCGCAGTACGTCGTCAACAGGATCTACTTCTCGCTCCTGGAGTCGTCAGCCTCCCAGCAGGCCTCCCGCCGCGCCGCCATGAAGGCGGCCACGGACAACGCCGAGGAACTCGCCAAGAACCTGACCCGTCTGGCCAACCAGGCACGTCAGGCTGAGATCACCAATGAGCTCAGTGAGATTGTCGGCGGTGCCGACGCGCTCGCTGCTGCCAGCGCGGGAAGTGAGTAACAAAAGTGACTGCGACAGTTGAAGGGACGGCTGGGGCTGGCACCGCCACCGGCCGGATCTCCCGGGTCACCGGCCCGGTCGTCGACGTGGAGTTCCCCGTCGGCTCCCTGCCTGCCATCTACAACGCCCTGCACACCGACGTGACCATCGGCGGCAAGGCCAAGACCATCACGATGGAGGTCGCCCAGCACCTGGGTGACAACCTCGTGCGCACGGTCTCCCTGGCCCCCCAGGACGGCCTCGTCCGCGGCGCCGAGGTGCGCGACACCGGCGCGCCCATCAGCGTGCCCGTCGGCGACGTCGTCAAGGGCCACGTGTTCAACACCCTGGGCGAGTCCCTGGACGTGCCGACCGCGGAGCTGGGCGTCACCGAGCGCTGGCCGATCCACCGCAAGGCCCCGGCCTTCGACCAGCTCGAGTCCAAGACCGAGATGATGGTCACGGGCATCAAGGTCATCGACCTGCTCACCCCGTACGTGCGTGGTGGCAAGATCGGCCTGTTCGGCGGCGCCGGCGTGGGCAAGACCGTGCTCATCCAGGAGATGATCACGCGTATCGCCCGCAACTTCGGTGGTGTGTCCGTGTTCGCCGGTGTCGGCGAGCGCACCCGTGAGGGTACGGACCTCTTCCTGGAGATGGACGAGATGGAGGTCCTCCAGGACACCGCCCTCGTCTTCGGCCAGATGGACGAGCCCCCGGGCACCCGTCTGCGGGTGGCCCTGTCCGCTCTGACGATGGCGGAGTACTTCCGCGACGTCCAGAAGCAGGACGTGCTGCTGTTCATCGACAACATCTTCCGTTTCACCCAGGCGGGTTCGGAGGTCTCCACGCTGCTGGGCCGCATGCCCTCGGCCGTGGGCTACCAGCCCAACCTGGCGGACGAGATGGGCCAGCTCCAGGAGCGGATCACCTCGACCCGCGGCCACTCGATCACCTCGATGCAGGCGATCTACGTGCCCGCGGACGACTACACCGACCCCGCTCCGGCGACCACCTTCGCCCACCTGGACGCGACGACCGAGCTCTCCCGCCCGATCTCGCAGAAGGGCATCTACCCGGCGGTGGACCCGCTGACCTCCACCTCCCGCATCCTCGACCCGCAGTACGTGGGCGAGGAGCACTACCAGGTGGCCCAGCGCGTCAAGGAGATCCTCCAGCGCAACAACGACCTCCAGGACCAGATCGCCATCCTCGGTATGGACGAGCTGTCCGAGGAGGACAAGATCGTCGTCAACCGGGCGCGCCGGATCGAGCGCTTCCTGTCGCAGAACATGTTCGTGGCGGAGAAGTTCACCAACAACCCGGGCGTGTTCGTGCCCCTGGAGGAGACCATCGCCTCCTTCAAGGCGCTGTGCGACGGTGAGTACGACCACCTGCCCGAGCAGGCGTTCCTCGACGTCGGCAACATCGACATGGCCGTCGAGAAGGCCAAGAAGCTGCAGGGTTAGTTCTCCGGCCGGGCCGGTCCCCGACAGCGGTCGGGGACCGGCCCGGCCGAATCACCCGCTAGCCGAGGAGTTTGTGGCAGTGTCGAAGAAGCTTTTCGTCGAGATCGTCTCGCCCGAACGTGAGATTTGGGCGGGCGAGGGCGACATGGTCATCGCGAAGACCGTCGAGGGTGAGATGGGCGTCCAGCCCGGGCACGTCCCGGTGCTGTCGCTGCTCGCCCACGACGCGGTCGTTCGCGTGCTGGGCGCGCGCGAGACCGGCGAGGTCCGGGCCGCCGCGCACGGCGGGTTCGTCTCGGTCTCGGGTGAGGGACGCGTCTCCATCCTCGCCGAGACCGCCGAGCTCGCCGAGGACATCGATGTGGACCGCGCGCGCACGGCGCTGAAGGGCGCGGCCGAGTCCGGCGACAACGTCGCGCTGGGCCGTGCCCGCAGCCGTCTGCGGGCCGCGGGCGAGGAAGTCGCCTAGCGTAGGACGGCGGGACGAGTGGTGGGCATGCAACGGCTCCGGCCCGGAGCACCCTGGTGGGAGTCCGCGCTGTGGGTGTTCCTCGCCCTGCTCGTCGTCCTCCTGGCGCTGGCGCTCGCCGTCACCCTGCGCCGCTGGATCCTGGTGCGGCGCGGCGGCGCGGTGGAGTGCTACCTGCGCGCCGTCGGGGCGCGGGGCCGCAGGGGGTCCTGGCGTATCGGCTTCGGCCGGTACGGCACGGAGAACCTGGGCTGGTTCCCGATCTTCTCACTCAGACCGCGGCCGACAGCCAAGCTGTCGCGCCGCGGTCTCGTCGTCGTGGGGCGGCGCGCCCCCGCCGGGGACGAGGACCTGCCCGCGGACCTCACCGTGCTCCAGGTGGGCTGGTCGCTCGCCGACGGCTCCGACCCCCGCGAGGCGGCCTACGAGATCGCCATGGGCGAGGGCACCCAGACCGGCTTCCTGTCGTGGCTGGAGTCGATGCCCCCCGGAACGCACTGGGAGAGCTGAGTTTGCGCGTGGGTGGTTCCCCCGTACGCCCCTGTGTGCCTAGCATGGCCGACATGAGTACGATCGTCGCTTTCTCCGTCGCCCCTCTCGGAACCGGTGAGTCCGTCGCCCCCGCCGTCGCCCGCGCGGTGCGGGTGGTCCGGGAGAGCGGACTGCCCAACGAGACCTCCGCCATGTTCACCAGCGTCGAGGGTGAGTGGGACGAGGTCATGGACGTCGTCAAGCGCGCCGTGCAGGCCGCGGGGGAGGGCGCCTCACGCGTCAGCCTCACCCTCAAGGCCGACGTCCGCGAGGGCGTCACCGACGGCCTGCGCAGCAAGGTCGAAGCCGTCGAACGCGAACTCGGCGACGCCTGAGACCGGGCCTTTCGCGGGGCGCGGCGCGGCCGTGCCCCGTGTCCCCTTCCCCTGGGCGGTCGGACACGGCAGGATGCGGTTCCATGCTCGCCTCGCGACTTCCCCGGCTCCTGGGCCCCGTCCTCCTCGTCCCCCTGCTCGCCGCCTGCCAGCCCTCGGGCGGCCACGTCGGTGCCGTGGCCACGGGCCACTTCTCCGCCGCGCACGTGTTCCCCGTGCTGGTCGTGGCCTGGTGCGGTGACGCCTCCCCCCGCCAGATCGACCTGACCGGCGGCGGACAGCGGATCCACCTGATCGCCACCCGCGACTTCGACGGCAACCGTACCGAGGTGGACCTGGCCGCCCCCGGTGACGCCTGGCGGATCACCGACGGCGACGGACGGCAGGTCTACCGTCTGGTCCCGGAGTCGGAGGGGGAGGAGTACACGGTCGGGATCGGCTCGCGGGAGGCCCCGCCGGGCGAGGAGACCGAGCACGACATCGGCACGGTCGCGTTCACGACCGGGGTGCTGGCCGAGGAGCAGGGCGTGTACGCCGCCGCCGGGGGGTCGGCCGAGGCGGAGTTCGTCCCGGAGGAGGAGTTCCCGCCCGAGTGCTGAGGGGCCGGGGCCGCCCTCGTCCCGGGGTGTCCGGCGTCCCCGCCCCCACGGCCCCGGGCCGCGACCGCGCCGCGTGTGCGCCTCCCGTGTCCGCGTGTCTGCCGCCGTGCCGCGCCGACCGCGCGTAGTGTGCCCACGGCCGGAGCGGCCCCGCTCCGCGGAACGGGGGGACATGGAAGGCGACGTCGCGCAGACACTGGGCATGCTGCTCCTGATCCTCATGGCGGCCTTCCTCGCCCCGCTGGTCACCGACCGGTTGGCCGCGTTCGTGGTCGTCCCCTCGGTCGTGCTGGAGATCGTCTTCGGCATCGTCCTGGGGCCCTCCCTTTTCGGGCTGGTCCGCGAGACCGAGACGGTGGCGATGCTGGCCGACCTCGGACTCGCGCTGCTCATGTTCATGGCCGGGTACGAGGTCGACTTCGCGCGGATCAGGGGCAGGCCGCTGCGGCGGGCGGCACTGGCCTGGCTGTGCTCGGTCGCCCTCGGGCTGGGGGCGGGGTGGGCCCTGTTCGGCGCCTCCCAGACGGCCCTGATCATCGGCCTGGCCCTGATCACCACCGCGCTGGGCACGGTGCTGCCCATCCTGCGGGACTCCGGGGGGCTGGAGGGCGCCTTCGGGGCCCGTTTCATGGCGTCCGGGACGATGGGGGAGTTCGGGCCGATCGTGCTGATCACCCTGCTGCTCAGCGGTTACCGCCCGTGGGAGGCGACGCTGCTGCTGGTCGGGTTCTTCGTCCTCGCGGGTCTCTCGGCCTGGCGCGCGACCCGCCCGCCCTCGGAGCGGCTGGCACGGCTGATCCGGGCCACGCTCGGCTCCAGCACCCAGGTGGCCGTACGCCTGTGCATCCTGGTGATCGTGCTGTTCGTGTGGCTGGCGGCGAGCCTGCGGCTGGACGCGCTGCTGGGCGCCTTCGCGGCGGGGATCATCGTGCGGCTGATGTTCACCACCCACCATCCGGGCTCGGTCGAGCGGGTGGAGTCGAAGATGGACGCCGTCGGTTTCGGCTTCCTGATACCGGTGTTCTTCGTGGTGACGGGGGTGCGCTTCGACCTGTCGGCCCTGCTGGCCGACCCGGTGGCGCTGCTGCTGGTCCCCCTGCTGCTGGCGGCCTTCCTGGTCGTGCGGGGCGGCCCCGAGTACCTGCTGTCGCGGGGCGACGTCCCCGAGCGCCAGCGGCTCCCCCTGGTGCTGTTCTCGGCGACCGCGCTGCCCCTGATCGCGGTCCTGGCGACGATCGGGACCGACACGGGCGCCCTCGACGGCGCCTCCGCCGCCGCCCTCCTGGGCGCGGGCATGCTGAGCGTGCTCGTCCTGCCCCAGGTGGGCGGTGCTCTGCTGCGCCGTTCCCGGATCGCGGCGGGGGAGGCGGAGCGTTAGCCCGTGCCACCGGGCCGACCGAACGGTGCGGACAGGGGCGCGCCCGGCCCGTGGGAGGGTGCCGGGCCGGGCGCGGTCAGGGGGCGGTCAGCCGACCTGCGGGTGGGCGTGTCCGGCCGGGACCGCGGCGCCGGAGAAGTACTCCTTGGCGGTCGCGGTGTTGGCCAGGACCGCCACGGTGACGGCGAAGAGCGCCGCGACGATCTCGGGGACCCCGCTGACCGGGGTGAGCAGCAGGGCCAGGATCACGACGGCGTAGACCGCGTTGACCGCGGTCACCGAGGTGCGGACGCCGCTTCGGTTCCGGTTGACCATGACGGCCAGGACGGCCGACAGCGCGCCGTAGACCAGGCCGACGGCCGCGCCGGTCAGCACGGCCCAGACGGGCACCTGGGCGCCCTCGGCGATCGTCGGGATGGTGGCCATGGCGGTGGCGCCGAGGAGGGCCATCAGGCTCATGACGATCTGGTAGACCGCGATCAGGACCAGCAGCACGAAGACCGCGGTGACGGTCGCCGGTCTGGCTCTGGTGGTCATCTGCGTTCCTTCCTTCGTCCGTTCCTGTGTCCAGAACCCATAACCCCAGTCCGGCCGAGGACACGCGTCCCACCGGACGATTTCCGTCCGCGCAGGTCGCGGACGCCCACTGGGACGGCGTTCCGGGGCGCGGGAGGCCCCGGGGCGGCGCGGGGAGCGCGAAGGGGTCCCGCTCACGCGGAGCGGGACCCCTGGGGGCGCGGCCCGCAGGCCGCGGCGGGCAGCGTGCGTTAGCGTTCGCCGCCGGGCTTCCACAGGACCTCGTCGCCCTCCCGGGCGACGTACCGGCCGAGGATGAACAGCAGGTCGGAGAGCCGGTTGAGGTACTGGGCGGTGAGCGGGTTGACGGTCTCGCCGTGCTCCTCGACGGCCGCCCACACGCTGCGCTCGGCCCGCCGGACCACGATCCGGGCGGTGTGCATGAGCGCCACGGTGGGGGAGCCCCCGGGCAGGATGAAGCTGCGCAGGGTGGGCAGGTCGGCGTTGTAGGCGTCGCAGGCCTCCTCCAGCCGGGTGACGTACTCGGGCAGGACCCGCAGCGGCGGGTACTCCGGGTCGGGCACGATCGGCGTGGACAGGTCGGCGCCCAGGTCGAACAGCTCGTTCTGGACCCGTCCGAGCAGCTCCCGGACGTCGTCGGGCAGCTCGCCCAGCGCCAGGGCGGTGCCGATCGCGGCGTTGGCCTCCTCGGTGTCGGCGTAGCCCACCAGGCGCGTGTCGTTCTTGCCGGTCCGGCTCATGTCGCCGAGCGCCGTCGTCCCGGCGTCGCCGGTGCGCGTGTAGATCTTCGACAGCACGACCGGCTTGTCGGTGTCCCGTTTGGTCATGCCCTCCACCCTAGGGTTCGACCGCGCTCCGGCGGGTGCGGCGGTGGGTCGGAGCACCCGTCGTGACGGAGGATAACTGTTCCATATCAGCGTGTGAAGGTGATGCAACTCACTGATACATTGGGGAGCCAGGGGGCTACCGAAAGTAGTTTCCCGTGGTGTCCATGTGCGGTACCCGGATGCGAGAGGGGGTCATCCGGGAACCGCGGAGGGGGAGACACCGCGGCGGGCGGCGTGGAACCGGGGGGTTCACGCCGCCCGCCCTGTCGCGTTGGGGTGTACGCCCCTCACACGGATCGTGCGCGGACTACTTCAGCCAGCCGTCGCCCAGGCGCGGGAAGTCCGGCGCGGCCGTCGTGCGCAGCACACCGTTCACCGGCAGGGTGCTCTCGGCGAAGAACTCCACGCCGTGCGCACCGGCCGCCGACAGCTCGGCCACCGAGTCCCAGTTGACGTGCTCCATGGTGTCGTCGGCGGTGTGGTAGTACGGATCGAACTGCTCGCCCGCCGTACCGCCGTACCACTCGACCTGCTCCTCGGTCTTGACGCCGTCGGCACCGCTGAACAGGCCGCCCGACGGGATGCCCGCGGTCATGAAGGCCTGGTAGTCGCTGCGCCCGCTCAGCACGCCGGGCTCGCTGACCTGGTCCTGGGCGGCGAAGTAGTCCTCGAAGACCTTCGCGATCGCGCCGGAGCCCGACGGGGCGGCCACGGACCCGGGCAGCTCCATCCGGCCGTCCAGCACGAACCGGCCGTAGTTGTGCGAGCCGATCATGTCGAAGTTGAGGTAGAGGGCGATGTCCTCGACCTCCTGGGCGGTCAGGTCCTCCACGTACCGGGTGGAACCGACCAGGCCCTCCTCCTCGGTGCCCCAGAAGGCGAACCGCACCTTGTTGTTGGGCTCCTCCTGCTCGGCCAGCTGGATGGCGGTCTCCAGCAGGAAGGCCGCGCCGCTGCCGTTGTCGTTGATGCCGGGGCCGTCCTCGACGCCGTCCAGGTGGCCGCCCACGACCACCACGTTGTCGTCCCGGCCGCCCGGGGTCTCGGCCAGGACGCTGTAGGAGGTCTCGTTGCTGACCTCGGCGTCCACGCTCACCCGCAGCTCCAGGCCCTCGGCGGCCAGCAGCTCCGCGCCCAGCGTCCCGGACACGCCCAGGGCGGGGATGGCCGAGTGCTCGCCCACGGTGCCCAGGAAGACCTCGTCCTCGTTGTTGACCACCAGGGCGGCCGAGGCCCCCGCGGCGGCGGCGTTGTCCACCTTGTCCGAGAACGGGCAGGTGCCGCGCACGGTGATCGCGATCGCGCCCTCGGGGAAGCCGGCGAAGTCGTCGGGGGAGCAACCGCTCGCGGCGCTGTCGGCGTTGACGGCCACCGCCGGGGCGGTGACGTCACCCGATCCGGAGTAGCTCATGGTCGCGTAGTCGGTCTCGGCCTCGTAGGCGACCTGTTCCGGCGCGGTCTGGGCGAGGACGGCCGGGGAGTTCTCCCGCCACAGCTCGTACTCGTACTCGTGCCGGTAGGGCTCGTACCCGGCGCGCTCCAGCTGGTCCTCGACGTAGAGGGCGGCGACGTCGTAGCCGGGGGTGTTCGTGGCCCGGTTGCCGCCGTTGTACTCGGCGATGGTGTCGAGGTTCTCCAGGTGCTCGCGGATGGCCTCCGCGCCCACCCGCTCCGACAGCGGCGGGTCCTCGCTCGGCCTGCCCGCGTGCGCGGGCGGCCCCGCGTGCTCGGGGGCTCCGGAGTGGTCCGGGGGCCCGGCGTGCCCGGGCTCGGCGTGGGCGGGGGAGGACGCCAGGGCGGCGGCGGTCATCAGTACGGCCGCGGCGCCGGCCGTGGCGGCGCGGCGCCGGGAGGCGGGGACGGCCGCCCGGCGCGGCGGCTTCCCTTCGGAACTGGTGCGCAAGGATCTTCCTCCGGAGTGCGGGGGTCCACCGCTCCTGGGAGTCGGGGGATGGACACCTTGGGTAGGCGAAGTACCGGTGCAGCCTGACACCGCGGAGGTACTCCCGGCAAGGACCGATGACCACAATTGCCACAATCAGCCACAGACCTTACGCATGGGGTGGCAGTGTGGTTCCATGGACGGTCCCGCGTGAGCAGAACGTCTCGTCCGAAGGCCCCGCGCCCTTCCGGGGAGGCGGGGCTACTCCTCGTCCTGGTGCTTGCGCGGCTTGTACTCGACGCCCACCCCGCCCATCACGGCGATGCCCCGCACGTGCACGATCGGCGCGTCCGGGTCCACCACGCTGGGGGTGTTCTCGGAGACGCCGAAGCCGCCCATGAGCGGCAGGCCGTGCACCCGCACCTGCACGTCGTCGGGCACGGTGATGCCCACCCCGCCCATGACGGCGCAGACCCAGATGGTGGTCTCGCGCTGGGTGAACCGGGCCTCGCGCAGGTCCAGGTCGATCCCGCCCAGCACCGCGAAGGCGGTGAAGGCGCCCGGCACGACCCAGTTGCCCGACCGGGCGGCACCGCCCAGAACGACGACCGCGGCCCGGCTGGTGGGTTCCTGGTCGACGATCCGGCCGCCGCCGTAGAGCGGCCGGGGCGAACGGAAGTCGGTGGGGGCCACGGAGGCGCCGGGAGCGTTCGGCGCCGGGAGGTCCTCGGTGAGGGGGACCAGCTCGCCGACGGTCTTGGCCCGGTAGACCGCGTCGAGCCGCTCGCTGTGCTCGTCCGGGTCCAGGCGCCCCTCGGCGAGGGCTTCACGCAGGCGGTGCGCGACGGAGTCACGGTCGGCGTCGGAGGCGCGCATCCGACCGCGCTCGGGGGGAGTGATCTCGCTCATTGCTTCCACCATAGAACCATTCTTCCGGCGCCGCGCGGTGTGCCGCATCGGGGAAAATCCCCCAGAGATCCCCGAGACCCGGCTCCGCGGCCCGGGATCAGTCCTCGGGGAGCAGCCCGCGGCGGATCGCCTGGCTCACCGCCGACGTCCGGTCGCCCACGCCGAGCTTGTCGTAGATCCGCATCAGATGGGTCTTGACCGTGGTCGGACTGATGTGCAGGGCGCGCCCGATCGCCGCGTTGGTGCGCCCCTCGGAGGCCAGGCGCAGCACCTCCACCTCGCGGGGCGACAGCACCGCGGCGGGCTCTCCGCGCCGGCGCATGCCGGTGAACAGCCTGCCCGCCAGCCGTCCGGTCAGGACGGTCTCCCCGCGCGCCGCGGCGCGCACGGCCTCGGCCAGCTCCGCGCGCGGGGTGTCCTTGAGCAGGTACCCGGTGGCGCCCGCCTCCACCGCGCGCAGGATGTCGTCGTCGGTGTCGTAGGTGGTGAGCACCAGCACGTGCGCGCCGGGCCGCTCGGCGCTGATGCGCCCGGTGGCCTCCACGCCGTCTCCGCCGGGCATGCGCAGGTCCATCAGCACCACGTCCGGTTCCAGTTCGGCCGTCCGCACGACCGCCTCGGGGCCGGAGGCGGCCTCGCCCACGACGGTGAGGTCGGCCTCGGCGGCGAGCATCCCGCGGATGCCCTCGCGGACCACCGGGTGGTCGTCGACCAGCAGGACACGGATCACGGTGCGCCCTCCTCGCCGCCTCGCGGGGTCTGCGGGGGCAGGGGCAGCGACATGCGGACGCGGGTGCCGTGTCCGGGGGCGCTGCCGACCTCCACGGAGCCTCCGGCGTCCTCGGCCCGGCGCCGCATGTTCGCCAGCCCGTTCCCGGGCGCGGTCCGCCCGGGGTCGAAGCCGACGCCGTCGTCGGCGACGGTCAGTTCCACCGGACCGGGGCTCCCGTCGGGGGCCCGCGTGTACTCCAGGGCCACCCGCACGTACCCGGCCCGGGCGTGCCTGCGGACGTTGGCCAGGGCCTCCTGCGCGGTGCGCAGCAGGCAGATCTGCAGGTCGTTGGACAGGGCGGCCGGGGCGCCGAGCACCTCGGTGTCCGCGGGGACGCCGAGCTCGTCTCCCAGGCGGGAGGCGATCCTGTCCAGGGCGGACTCCAGGGTCTGGCTGTCCAGGCCCACCGGCTGGCGGGCGGCCACCATGGCCCGCGCCTCGGCGAGGTTCTCGGCGGCGGTCTCGCGCATCAGGGCGAGGTGGCGCCGGGCCAGCTCCGGGTCGGAGTCCATCTCCGACTCCACCGCCTGGGCCAGGGCGACGATGCTGGTGAAGCCCTGGGCCAGGGTGTCGTGCATCTCGCGGGCCAGGCGCTCCCGCTCGGCCATGGCCCCGGTCTCCTCCGACAGCCGCACGACCTCCAGGCGGCTCTCGCGCAGTTCCCTGATGAGGTTGGCCCGCTCGTAGCTCTGCTCGATGATCCGTCCCAGCCAGCCGCCGAACCACAGCGTGTAGCCCACCATCACGCCGTTGATCAGGAGGTTGACGGCGATGTCGTCCCACTCGCTCAGCCCGAGCAGGCCGCGCAGCGGCATCGGGACCAGCAGGATCGCGCCCACCGTCGAGACGGCGGCCGGGACCGGGGAGGTGATGAAGCACAGCGGGGCCACCGCCACGACCAGGAAGGTCAGGGTGGGGTTGACCGTCACCGCGGGCAGGCACAGCACGAGCAGGACGGCCATGAGGACCGCAGGGCGGATCCGCTCCTCGCGCATCACCAACCGCCTGGCGAACAGGTAGTACACGCCCGTCACCGCGGCCATGAGCCCCACGAGCGGCCACCGCCAGAAGGGGTCGCTGGTGACCAGCGCGATGGCCGCCATGGCGGCCATCACGGAGGTGAAGTACACGTCCCACCACACGCCCAGGTCCCAGGCGTGCCGTTCGACGCGCTCCTCCTCCCCGGCCGGGGCGCCTTCCCCGGGCGGGGCGCCGCCGGGCCCGGGGAACGGTGCGGGCGGGGCGTGGCCGCCCCCCGGAGCCCGTACGGCCACGGCGATCACCCGTCCTTCCTCGTCTTCCACCGGAACGTCAGCAGTACCAGCGCCAAGCCCACCACACACCACACGCCCAGCGCGAGGGCGACCCCGGACAGGTCCCACGAACCGCCGGGTTCGAGGGCGGCCATCTCGTCGGGGAAGAACGCCGCGCGCAGGCCCTGCGCCATCCACATCAGCGGGAAGAGCGCGGCGGCGTCGAGCACCCAGTCGGGCAGGGCGACGACGGGCACGAAGATTCCCGAGATGAACTGCAGGACCAGGAAGGGCACGACCACGATGCCGGAGGCGGAGCGGACGTTGCGGGCCAGGGAGCTGACCGCGATGCCCAGCAGCGAGCAGGAGACGGTGCCCAGCACGAACACCCACCCGAGCGTCGCCCAGGCGGCGGGCTCGTCGGGCACGCGCGCGCCGAAGGCCAGGACGGCCACGCCCAGCAGCAGGACCAGCTGGCCCAGGGCCAGGAACAGCACCACCACGGTCTTGCCGACGAAGTAGGCGGTCGGCGGCATCGGCGTGCCGCGCAGGCGGCGCAGACCGCCCCGCTCGCGCTCGTTGGCGATGCTCAGCCCCAGCTGCTGGAAGCTGACCGACATCAGGCCCATCGCCACCAGGCCCGGCAGGTAGTAGTCCACGGCGGGCATGCCCATGTCGAACATGCCGTCGAAGATCGACGAGAACATGACCAGGATCAGCGCGGGCAGGGAGAAGGTGAAGATCACGCTCTCCCACTCGTGCGTGAACTCGCGGATCTCCAGCCAGCCCCGGGACAGCCCGACGCGCAGCGCGCCGGGCAGGCGTCCGGAGGGGGCCGGTACGGCGGGGTCGGTGGGAGTGCGGTCGGTCGCGGTGCTCACGCGGACACCTTCCTCTGGGCGGGGCGGCCGTCCCTGTCGTCGCCCTCCCCGCGGCTCTGGCCCTCCTCACCGATCAGGCCCAGGTAGACGTCCTCCAGCGTGGGGCGGTGCACGCTCAGCTCCGGGACCTCGCCGCAGAACAGGGCGGACAGCTCGCCCACCACCCGGGCGGGCTCGTCGGTGCGGGTCTCGCGGCGCTGGCCGTCGACCGTCCAGCCGACGGTGGCCTGGGCCGAGGCACGCCCGCCCAGGGTGGCGGGGGAGCCCTGCGCGCGCACCCTGCCGCGCGCGACCACGCACACGCGGTCGGCGAGCGCCTCGGCCTCCTCCAGGTAGTGCGTGGTCAGGACGATGGTGGTGCCGCCCCGGGCCAGGTCGCCGATCAGCGTCCAGAAGTCGCGCCGGGCCCTGGGGTCGAAGCCGGTGGTGGGCTCGTCCAGGAACAGCAGCTCCGGCCTGCCGATGATGCCCAGGGCCACGTCCAGGCGGCGGCGCTGGCCGCCGGACAGGGAGGCGGCCCGCGCCCGGGACTTCTCGCCCAGACCGACCAGGTCGACCACCGCGTCGGGGTCGCGGGGGGCGGGGTAGTAGCCCGCGAAGTGGCGGACCACCTCGCGCACGGACAGCTGGGGGATCAGCGTCTCGCCCTGCCACACCACCCCGATACGCGAGCGCCACCGGCGACCGGCGGCGCCGGGGTCCTCGCCCAGCACGCGGACGGTGCCGTCGTCGCGGTGACGGAAGCCCTCCAGGATCTCGACCGTGGTGGACTTGCCCGCGCCGTTGGGGCCGAGGAGGGCGAAGACCTCGCCGCGCCGGACGCTCAGGTCGACTCCGGCGACGGCCTCGTCGTCGCCGTACTTCTTGCGGAGGCCGTGGACCTCGATCGCTGTCTCGCTCATGCCACCGACTCTCCCGCGGGCGGGGCCCCCGGGGTATCGGCCGCCGGGGCGCACCCGTGTCCTCCGGATGGAGGACGCCGCCCCGACCAAGGGAGGGGGCGGCCTCAGGGCAGGGGCCCGGAGCGGACGCGGACGGGCCCCGGGCGCGCGCTCGCGCCCGGGGCCCGTCGGGAGGCGGGAAGGGGCCGCTCAGAACAGGCGGAGCACGTCCGGCTCGATCCCGCGCAGCTCGTCGTAGTCCAGCACCACACAGGCGATGCCGCGGTCCTCGGCGAGCACACGGGCCTGCGGCTTGATCTCCTGGGCGGCGAACACGCCGCGCACCGGCGCGAGCTGCGGATCCCGGTTGAGCAGTTCCAGGTAGCGGGTGAGCTGTTCGACGCCGTCGATGTCGCCGCGGCGCTTGAGCTCCACCGCGACGGTGGCGTTGGCGCCGTCCCGGCACAGGATGTCCACCGGGCCGATCGCCGTGGGGTACTCGCGGCGGATGAGGGTGTAGCCGTCGCCGAGGGTGGTGATGTGCTCGGCGAGCAGTTCCTGGAGGTGGGCCTCCACGCCGTCCTTCTGGAGGCCGGGGTCCTTGCCCAGCTCGTGCGAGGAGTCGTGCATGACCTCCTCGACGGTCAGCACCAGCTTCTCACCGGACTTGCCGTGGGTGACCGTCCACACGTCGGGCCCGTCGGCGACGGTCTCCTCGCGCAGTTTGCAGGGCGGGTTCATCCAGTTCAGCGGTTTGAAAGCCCGGTCGTCGGCGTGGATGGACACACTCCCGTCGGCCTTGATGAGGATCAGGCGGGGAGCCATGGGCAGGTGGGCGGTGAGGCGGCCGACGTAGTCGACACTGCACCGAGCGATGACGAGACGCACGAAACGTCACGTTACCGCCTCCGCCGCACGCTCGGGGCGCAACCGCGTATCGTCCGCCCTCCCCGTTCGGCGCTGGCGACCGCGTCACGGGGATGTGCCCCCGAGGGAAGACAGGTGTGTCCCCCCGGTGCCATGACGGGGCGCGGCCGGGCCCCTAACGTCGCCAGGGGCGCGCGGATGCGCGCGCCCGCGACGACGAAGGGACCCCCATGTCGCTGACGGTCTCCCCCGACCTGCTGGAGAAGGCGAAGCACGGCCCGGTCGAGGACGCCGACTTCATCGCCTGCATCAAGGACTCCCTGCCCTACGCCTGGGAGGTGGTCAGCGGGCTGGCCGAGGGCGCCCGGACCGCCGAGTCCGGCTTCGAGGCGAACGAGGTGCCCCCGCCCGGCGAACAGGAGAGGGGACAGCTGCTGCGCCTGCTCGCCAGCGACGCCATGCGCGGCGCGGTGGAGCGGCACTTCGGCCTGCGCCTGGCCTTCCAGAACTGCCACCGCGTGGCCCTCTTCGCACCCGGGGCCGAGGAGGCCCGCGCCGAGTTCACCTCCCCGCGCGCCCAGCTGCTCAACCAGTCGCCCGAGCTCGTCGACTGCTAGAGGCGGCCCTGTCAGGGGTGGTCGCGCCCTCCGGGAGGGGCGGTGCCGCCGCGCCACGGCCGGGGTGCGGCGGCACCGCCACCGCCGCACCGGATGGCACCGAGTGCCCGACTCGGGCATCCCGTGCGCGGGACGGTTCGGCCGGGCCCGTAGTCTGGGCGTATGGTGCAGGAATTTGACAAGGTCGGTGTCGTCGGACTCGGCGCGATGGGCGCGGGTATCGCCGAGGTGTTCGCCCGCGCGGGGTTCAACGTCACCGGGGTCGAGATCGACCAGGCCGCCGTCGACCGCGGCCGCGCCCACGTGGACCGGTCCCTCTCGAAGGCGGTGGACAAAGGCAAGCTCACCGAGGACGAACGCACCGGGATCGACGCCCGGCTGACGTTCACCACCTCGCGCGAGGACCTCGCCGACGCGGACTTCGTCGTCGAGGCCGTCCCCGAACGGATGGACATCAAGAAGGACGTCTTCGCGGACCTGGACCGGATCTGCCCGCCCGGCACGATCCTGGCCACCAACACGTCCTCGCTGTCGGTCACCGAGATCGCCGCGCTCACCGGCCGTTCGGACAAGGTCGTGGGGCTGCACTTCTTCAACCCCGCCCCGGTCATGAAGCTGGTCGAGGTCATCACCACGGTCTCCACCAGCGCCGAGACCGTCGACGTGGTCTGCGAGGTCGCCAAGCGCATCGGCAAGACCCCCGTGGCGGTCGGCGACCGCGCCGGATTCGTGGCCAACGCCCTGCTCGTGCCCTACATCAACGACGCGATCCGCCTGTACGAGCGCAAGGTGGCCACCCGCGAGGAGATCGACGCCTCGGTGCAGAAGGCCGCGGGTCTGCCCATGGGCCCGCTGACCCTCGCCGACCTGGTCGGCCTCGACGTCTGCCTGGCCGTCATGGACGTCCTGTGGGAGGAGTACCGCGACCGGCGCTACGCCGCCTCGCCGCTGCTGCGCCGCATGGTGGCCGCGGGCCGCCTGGGCCGCAAGTCCGGCCAGGGCTTCTACGCGGGCACCGACGACGCCCCCGAGCCCCGCCCCACCGGCCGCTACGCGCAGATGATCCGGGAGGAGGAGACCCTGGACCTGGGCGAGGTCCTCCTCGCGCCGCAGATCGACGACGCCCTGCGCATGATCGGCGACGGCTACGCCTCCGCCAGGGACGTCGACACCGCCATGCGCTTCGGCTGCGGCTACCCCAAGGGCCCCACCGAACTGCTGGAGGAGCGCGGCTCCGAGGCCGTGGTCACCACCCTGGTCGCGATGGGCGAGTACGGCCTCACCGACATCCCGGTGCCCGCCCCGCTGCTGATGGACCAGCTGCCCGACGCGCCGGAGGGCGAGGGCCACGGCGGCTGCGCCTGCCACGCCTAGCGCCGACCGGAGGCGCCGCCGTCGCGGGGCGCGGGTCCCGGGCCCGCGGTGACGCCTCCGCGCCGGCCCCGCGCCCGGCACAGGAGCGCCACGGCGCACGGGAGCGCTCCGGCCACCGTGCCGGGCCGCTCGTCCTGCGGGGAGGCGAAGCCGGCCGCCGCCGATCCTGTGGCGGCGGCCACTGCCGGTCCTCTTCTAACCTGGACGGTGTGAGCCCGCGCCGTAACTCTCCCCGCCGCACATCCGCCCGGGGCCGCAAGGCCCCCGGCGGCGCCCCCGACGACGAGGACGCCCTCATGCTGCGCGTCACCGGCGGACAGCGCCGCGAGACCGGCCCCGACGGCGAGTGGGTGACGCGCCGCATCCCCGGCGCCGCCGCCACCAAGGTCTACCGCTGCCCCGGCTGCGCCCAGGAGATCCCGACCGGCATGGCGCACGTCGTGGCCTGGCGCCCCTACGGTGACGGCGACGACCGGCGCCACTGGCACTCCTCCTGCTGGGACCGGCGCTCCCACCGCGCGCCGCGCTCCCCCCGCCGCTGAACCCCGGCCACCTACCCCGGACACGAGGAGCCATGGAGATCCGAGCCACCACGGTGCTGCCCGCCGTGAGACGACCCGTCACCCTGCACACCGCCGACGGCCTGGAACTGGTCGGCGAGCTGGCCCTGCCCGAGGGCCGCGACCCCAAGGCCACCCTGGTGTGCCTGCACCCCCTGCCCACCGCTGAGGGCATGATGGACAGCCACGTCCTGCGCAAGGCGTCGTTCCGGCTGCCCGCGCTGGCCGACATCGCGGTGCTGCGGTTCAACACCCGCGGCACCGGCTCGCGGCACGGCACCAGCCAGGGCGAGTTCGGCGAGGGCGAGACCGAGAAGCACGACGTGCTCGCCGCCATCGAGTTCACCGAGTTCGAGGGCCTGCCCGAACCCTGGCTGCTGGGCTGGTCGTTCGGCACCGAGCTGGCCCTCAAGTGGGGCGCCGACCCGCAGATCAAGGGCGCGATCCTGCTGTCGCCGCCGCTGCACCGCGCAGACGAGGCCGACATGGAGGCGTGGGCGCGGACGGGCAAGCCGGTGGTCGCCCTGGTCCCCGAGCACGACGACTACCTGCGCCCCGACGAGGCCAGGAAGCGCTTCGAACCGCTCTCCCAGTGCGAGGTCGTCGGGGTGGAGGGCGCCAAGCACCTGTGGGTGGGCGAGCCCTACGTGCGCCGGGTGCTGGACGAGATCGTCAAGCGGGTCAACCCCGAGGCCTACCCCCTCCCCGTGGAGTGGGACGGCCCCTACGAGAAGGACGTCCAGACCCTCGGTTAGCCCCGCGCGGGCCTGAACCACTGCCGTCCCCGCCGTCGGTTCGGCGCCGCCGCGCCCGGGCCCGCCGCGGGAGGCGCCGTCCCGCCTCCGACACGACGAAGGACCCGCCCTCCCCGGCGTCAGCCGGGGGAGGCGGGTCCTCGCACGTGGGGGAGAGCGTCAGCCCCGAGCGGGCCGCGACCCTACTCCTGCCACCAGTCCTCGTCGTCGGCGCCCTTGCCGGAGTGCACCGGCTGCCGGGTCTCCTCGGCGGCCGGGGCGGGCTCCTGCGGGATCGCGGCCGGGGCCGGAGCGGGGGCGACCGGCGCGGCGGGAACCGGAGCCGGGGCGGCCGGGCCGCCACCGCCGAGCAGCTGGCGCAGCTGCTGGAGGTGCGACTGGATGCTGTCGCGCTGGCGGTTGAGCTCGTCGACCTCCTTCTTGGCGGCCGTCATGATCCGGTTGGCCTCGGACTTGGCGTCCCCGAGCTGGTGCTCGGCCTTGGACTTGGCCTCGGCCTCGATCTGGGCGGCGTTCTTCTTGGCGTTGCCGACCAGCTGCTTGGCGTGGTTCTCGGCGTCGCGGCGGGTCTGCTCGGCCTGCTGGCTCGCCTTGGTGGCGCGCTGCTCGGCGCTGGCGGCCCGCTCCTCGGCCTCGTTGACCATCTTCTGCGTGGCGGCCTGGGCGGCGGCGAGGCGCTCGGCGTCCTGGCGCTCGGCCTCGGCGCGGCGGTCGGCCAGCTGGAGCTCGAACTGGTCCTCGGCCTCGGTCCGCCGGGCCTCGGACTCGGCGTAGGCGCGCTCGGCGTTCTTGCGCAGCTCCTCGGCCTGGCTCTTGGCGGACTGGATGGTCTCGTCGCGCTCGCGCTTGGCCGCGGCGCGGGCCTGGGCGCACTCGCGCTCGGTGGTGGTGCGCAGCTTGGCGATCTCGCCCTCGAAGGTCGCCCGCTTCTCGGCGATCTCGTGGTCGACCGCGGAGCGCTTCTTCTGCACCTCGCGCTCGGTGGTGGAGGTGAGCTCGTCGGCCTCGCGGCGGGCGGTGGTGGAGATCTCCTCCGCCTCGGACTCGGCGGTCTGGCGGGTCTCGTCGGCCTCGCGCTGGGCGAGGGCGCGCACCTCGGTGGCCTCGGACTCGGCGGCCGCGCGCATGTCGGCGGCCTCGATCTTGGCGGCCGAGCGGATGTCGTTGGCGTCGATCTGCGCGCTCTGGACCAGCTCGTTGGCCTGCTCCTCGGCCAGGCGCAGCAGCTCCTCGATGCGCGAGCCCAGACCGGAGTAGGAGGGGCGCTCGCGCTCCTGGAGCTGGCGGTTCTTGGCGTTGAGCTCGGCCTTGAACTTCTCGACCTGCTTGGAGTACTGCTTGAGCTCGTTGCGCAGGCTGGCCGCGTAGTCATCCACCTGGGTGCGGTCATACCCACGCAGCACCACGTCGAATTCGTGCGGGGTGTTGTCCTCGTCGAAGATGTTGTTGAGCTGGGTGTCGATGTTGTTTGACGGCATGTGGCGGAATCCTGAACGGGTGCGAGACGGCTACTTGCAAGGGGCCGGGGACGGCGGGGAGGGCGGCAGTGCTGTCCCCGGGGACGGGTCCGGTCGCGAGCCGGGGGGATGGGACGGATGACGACGGGCTGGTGAGCCCCTGGCCGCCCCCGAGGTCGTCCGCGTGCGCCACGTCACCTGACACGGCGGTACGGCCGACCCGACTCGGCTACCGGACTGCAAGACATGGACCAACGCCGGAATAGCGCATCCGGCAGCTAGCCGACTTTATCAAGCGCGGAACACCTGGGAAGGGGGTTTCGGGTAACTTCCGGTGGGCTCCGAGGCTAACCACGCCACTGGCGTTCAACCTGTGACTTGTCCGGAACGCCCCCGTGACGCTATCCGGAAATTCCGGGACGGTTGTCGTCCCTTTCCTCATGCGCCCCATCCGCGCTCTGGACCAGCTCGGTGAGCACGCCGCCGCAGTCCTTGGGGTGCAGGAAGACGATCCTCGACCCCGCCGTCCCCCGCCGCGGCCGGGCGTCCAGCACGCGCACGCCGCTCTCGCCGACGCCCGCCGCGGTGGCGGCCACGTCCGCGGTACCGAAGGCGACGTGGTGGACGCCCTCGCCGTTGCGCTCCAGGAACTTGGCCACCGGCGAGTCCGCGCGGGTGGGTTCGAGCAGCTGGAGGTAGGTGGCGCCGCCGTCGTCGGTGCCGTTGACCCGGAGCATGGCCTCGCGCACGCCCTGCTCCTCGTTCACCTCCTCGTGCTCCACCTCGAACCCGTACGTGGACCGGTAGAAGGCCACCGAGGCGTCGAGGTCGCGGCAGGCGATGCCCACGTGGTCGAGCCGGGTCAGGCCGGAGAACGGGACGGCGGGTGCGGACGGGGCCGCGGGCGCGGAGGGGGAGGAAGGGGTGGAGGAGGAGGGCGGGGTGATGAACTCGCTGGCCGAGTGCGGTGCGTCACTCATGGGGTGAACCTCCCGGGGATCGCTGACGGCGGTGTGGGTATCGTTGCAGACCAGGTGCGTCACCCATGCATTTGGAGGCCAGTTACGATGCCCGGTTCCGTCATCGTCGGTGGGGCACGGACCCCCACCGGCAGACTCCTCGGCTCCCTCGCCGGGTTCTCCGCCGCCGACCTCGGGGGCTTCGCGATCAAGGCCGCGCTGGAACGCGCCGGCATCACCGGCGAACAGGTCGGATACGTGGTCATGGGACAGGTGCTCCAGGCGGGCGCGGGCCAGATCCCGTCCCGCCAGGCCGCCGTCAAGGCGGGCATCCCCATGAACGTGCCGTCGGTGACGATCAACAAGGTCTGCCTGTCCGGACTGGACGCGATCGCCCTCGCCGACCAGCTCATCTCCGCGGGCGAGTTCGACGTGGTGGTGGCCGGGGGCATGGAGTCCATGACCAACGCGCCGCACCTGCTGCCCAAGTCGCGCAAGGGCTACAAGTACGGGTCGGTCGAGGTCCTGGACGCGACCGCGCACGACGGCCTGACCGACGCCTTCGAGGGCGACTCCATGGGCGCCTCCACCGAGCGCCACAACGGCAAGCTCGGCATCGGGCGCGAGGAGCAGGACGCCTTCGCGGCCCGCTCCCACCAGCGCGCGGCCGCCGCGGCCGCCGCCGGGTACTTCGACGCCGAGATCGTCCCCGTCCAGATCCCGCAGCGCAAGGGCGATCCCGTCGTCTTCTCCGCGGACGAGGGCGTGCGGGCCGACACCACCGCCGAGAGCCTGGCCCGCCTGCGCCCCGCCTTCGACAGCGAGGGCACCATCACCGCGGGCTCCTCCTCGCAGATCTCCGACGGCGCCGCCGCGGTGGTCGTGATGAGCCGCGCCAAGGCGGAGGAACTGGGCGCCACGGTCCTGGCCGAGATCGGCGCGCACGGCAACGTCGCCGGTCCGGACAACTCGCTGCACTCCCAGCCCTCCAACGCCATCCGGCACGCGCTGGGCAAGGCGGGCCGCTCGGTCGAGGACCTGGACCTGATCGAGATCAACGAGGCCTTCGCCGCGGTGGGCCTCCAGTCCACCCGCGACCTGGGCGTCTCGGAGGACATCGTCAACGTCAACGGCGGCGCCATCGCGCTCGGCCACCCGATCGGCGCCTCCGGGGCCCGCATCGCCCTGCACCTGGTCCACGAGCTGCGCCGCCGCGGCGGCGGGTTCGGCGCGGCAGCCCTGTGCGGCGGCGGCGGCCAGGGCGACGCCCTGCTGTTCACGGTCCCCGCCGAGTAGCGCCGCGCCGGGCCCCGGACCCGGCAGCCACGGCCGCCGGACGGCGGCCGACCCCCTCGCGGACGCCGTCCGCGGGCACCGGGAGATCCCCGAACGCCCGCGTGGCGGACCGCGCGGGGGACCCGATCCGAAGACACTGTGACTCGAAGACACTGTGTACCCGGGAGAGCCCCGGGGACACGACGCACCTGACAGCCGCGGGGCGGGGGCCACGAGCCCTCGCCCCGTCCTGCTCCGCCCACACCGAGGAGTTCCATGGACACCCCCCAACTGGTCGAACGGGTCCGCGAGGGCGACCGCCGGGCACTGGCCCGCGCGATCACCCTGGTCGAGAACGGGGCCGCCGCCCTGCGCGAGATCATGGCGGGCCTGGCCCCGCACACCGGCCGTGCCCGGGTGGTGGGTTTCACCGGCTCCCCGGGGGTGGGCAAGTCCACCACCACCAACGCCGTCGTGCGCGCGGCCCGGGCGAAGGGGCTGACCGTCGCCGTTCTCGCGGTGGACCCGTCCTCGCCGTTCACCGGCGGCGCCCTGCTCGGCGACCGCGTGCGGATGCAGGAGCACGCCACCGACCCGGGGGTGTTCATCCGCTCCATGGCTAACCGCGGACACCTGGGCGGGCTGTCCTGGGCCACGCCGCACGCCCTGCGGGTGCTCGACGCGGCCGGGTTCGACGTGATCCTGGTGGAGACGGTGGGCGTGGGCCAGGCCGAGGTGGAGATCGCCGGGCAGGCCGACACCACCGTGGTGCTGTGCGCCCCGGGCATGGGCGACTCCGTGCAGGCCGCCAAGGCGGGCGTGCTGGAGGTCGCCGACGTCTTCGCGATCAACAAGGCCGACCGGGAGGGCGCCAAGTCCACCCTGCGCGAGCTGCGCCAGATGATCGCCATGAAGGACCGCACCGACCAGGAGTGGAAGCCGCCGATCGTGATGACCGTCGCCTCCAGGGACGAGGGTGTCGATGAGCTGTGGGAGCGGATGGACCAGCACTTCGCCCACCTGGAGGCCAGCGGCGACCTGGCCCGCCGCCGCCGCGCCCGCGCCCGGGACGAGGTGCAGGCGATCGTGCTGGACCTGCTGCGCTCGCGGATGGGCGGGGCGGGCGACGACACCGGTCTGGACGCGCTGGCCGAGGACGTGGCGGAGGGGAGGAAGGACCCCTATGCCGCCGCTGACGTGGTGCTGAAGGAATTGGGCACTGACCTGGGGTGAGGCTGGTGCTGGTGCTGGTGCTGGCGGTGGTGTCGGTGGCGGCCGTGTTTTTCACAGGTGGCTGGGTTTTCCACAGGTGGGGGTTGGGGGTGGGCGTGGGTGGGGTGGTGATGGTTTCCTGGAAATAGGGGGGATCCCACCCACGGAGGTTTTGGTATGCCCTTAAACATCCAGTGTTTCATGCTCCACAGTCCGCAGGCCAATGGGGATAAATAATTGAGGGGCAGGGAGGGGCCGCCCACAGGTCTCTCCCCTACGCCATTCCTGTCGGGGGTTGCTGGCGGCAACGAAAGCGCACCAGCTGCCGCGAAGTGGAATGGTCTTCGGCAAACGGCTGGCGTTGGGTGGGGGTGGAGGCGGCCGACGAACAGCGGCACCAAAGGCAGGAGCGACCACCGGAGGGCGACCAACGCCCGAGGTGTGGAGGTGGTCGGGCTCTGCGACGTCGGCACCAACGGCAAGCGGACCCTCCACCCTCGGGCAACGCTTCTGACTCCTCTCGTCGGCGCGGGCGACGATCACGCCAACGGCAAGCGGACCCTCCAGCCTCGGGCACCGGCCCCGGCCCCTGGGGTTGGGGCGGCTGGCGGTGACACCAATGGCAAGTTCCCGTTCCGTGCGCTCGTTTTCGGACACCTTTTGAGGCCGCCTTAAATGTGGCCCTCCAATCAAGTGCAGTCCCCGGAAAGAAAGGCGTCGAATTCGGGGCTGTGAATAGTGGAGAAAGGGCGGGTGCTCGCCTATAATAAGAAGTATGGAGATGGTGATCGCAGCGCCCAAGGCGGCCCCCGGGGAATGTTCCCCGGCCGTGGCCGCGTTGGCCGGTGCGCGCGAGATCATCCACCAGGCGTTGAACGCCGAGCTGCCGCCCGGGGCGGACGAGAGTGCGGCTGAGGAGGTCGCGGCGCTGTGGGCTCAGTTGGACCAGCTCCGCTACCAGGCGCTCGCACGGATGGCGCGCCTGTACGCGCGCGGCGAGGTAGCCCGCTACAGCGGCTATTCCACGCTGGACAAGTGGCTGGTGCACCACGGAAAAATGCCCACCGCCCAGGCCAAGGATTTGGCCCGTCTGGCCCAACACGTGCACGAGGAAACGCTGCCCGCTACCGCCCAGGCCGTAGCTGAGGGCCGGGTGGTGTTGGGTGAGGCGGTGGCGATCGCCAAAGCCACTGACAAGGCCGTCCAGGCCCGCGATGAGCAGCATTTTCCCGACCAGGCGGAGTACCGGCAGGGGTTCGAGTCGGCTCTGGTGGCCGCGAAGACGGAGCGGCCCGCGTTGTCGGTCAACCAGCTCCAGTCAGTGGCCCGCCAGGTCGCTTACCGTTTGGATCCGCACCGCCTGGACCGTGACCATGAGGCTGCTCACGCGGCCCGTGGACTAACGCTCCATGACACGTTCCAGGGCAGCTACCAACTCCAATCTTGGGGTGGGTCTGGGGATGCGTTGATCGTGCGCGCGGCCATCGACACCTTCACCACCCCGCCCGGGGAGGGTGACACCCGGTCTCGGTCCCAGCGTGAGCACGACGCGCTCATCGCCGCGCTGCGTTTCGCCACCACCCACACCGGGTGCACTCATGCTCCGGCTCCGTTGGCGCAGATCCGCATCGTCGTACCGGTGCAGACCTACTTGGACGCCCAGGGTCAGGAGGTTCCGGCGTTGGACGAGCACGGTCGGGTGATTCCGGTCGGGCTGGTCCACGAACTCGCCGCCGATTCTGAGGTGGTGCGGATGCTCACCGCACCCCCCACCGGACAGGTGCTGGACGTGGGCCATAGCCGCCGCCTGGCCTCAGCCCGCCAGCGCACCGCCGCGTTTCACGGACACAGCACGTGCGCTCACCCGGGCGGATGCGAAGTACCGGTCGCCCTCTGCCAAGCCGACCACGTCACCTCCTTCTCCCGGGGAGGGCGCACGGTGGTGGCTAACCTGCAACCGCTGTGCGGGCCGCACAACCGGGCCAAGTACCAACGCGAACTCCGCACACACCACCACCCAGAACGCGGACGCGGACGGGGAGGAGACCACCCGCCCGGCAGGGACCCGGATCCACCACCGCGCACATGACCCCCGGGCCGCGCCGAGCCCCGGCATGCCCGCACCCGGCAGGCGGCGCGGGCCCCGCGCCCACCGTGGTCGCTGCCTCCGTCGCCCGCCCCCGCCCCAGGGGCCGGAACCGCTGCCCGGGGCCCGACAGTCCCGCTGCCTTTGGTGCCGACGCAGCAGAGCCCAGCCGCCTCCGAAGGCCAACCGTTGACCGCACTCCCGGGCCACTTCGCGGCAGCTGGCGCCGCTACCTCCGGACACCATCAGCGGGTGGGGCGTTGAGCGGAGTCCCCGGACACCCGCTGCCTTCGCTGCCACCGCAGCAGAGCCCCACCACGCGCGAACAGCAAGCGTTGGTCGCCCTCCCAGGCCACTTCGCGGCAGCTGGTGCCGCTACCTCCCGCCACCACCAGCAGGAGGATCGTTGAACGATGCCCCCAGCCACCCGCCGCCTTCGCTGCCGACGCAGCAGAGCCCAGCCCCCCGAACCCCGTCCGTTGGCCGCCCTCCCGCGCCACTACACGGCAGCTGGTGTGCGCTCACCATCGCCAGCCCCTTCCCTTCCTCCGTGTGTCCGTCCGGAGCAGGGGCTCTCTGGGAGGGCCCGGCACAGAAGCGGCCGGTACGGACCGCGACGGTCCCCACCGGCCTGCTTCCGGCCAGGCCCGTTTCCAACAGGCCTGCCTCCAGCCCGGCGTGCGCCGGACCGGAAGCCGACTACCCGGCCAGCGCGGTGTCGATGGCGTTCATGAGGCTGCCGTTGGCGTCGTCGCCGTCAACGGACCAGATCATGACGCCGCCCAGGCCCTGGGCCTGGGCCCAGTCGGTCTTCTGGGTCATGGAGATCTCGTCGTCGTAGGTCCAGAAGGTGCTGCCGTTGTACAGCCAGGCGGTGCCCAGCGCGTCGTCGCGGTACAGCTCGTAGCCACTGGTGCCCACCAGGTCCTTCAGGACCTTCCAGTCGTCGATCCCCGCCTCGTAGCTACCGGGGGCGGGACCGGTAGCGCTCTGGAAGAGACCGTCGCCGTTCGGACCGGGCTCCACGCCGGTCCAGCCGCGGCCGTAGAACGGCACGCCGAGCACCATGTCGGCGGGGTCGACGCCGCGGTCGAGGTAGGCCTGGACCGTGGTCTCGGTGGAGTACAGGTCCGGGCCGGGGTCGGCCGGGTCCAGGAGCAGGTTGGACTGGTGGTTGGCGGTGGTCTCCCAGCCGCCGTGGTAGTCGTAGCCCTGCACCGTGATGAAGTCGAAGTCGGTCATGAGCTGGGGCATCTCGAAGCCGAGCTCGATCTTCTCCGGGTCGGCGGGCAGGAACGCGGTCAGCTCGTACTGGCGGCTCGTCTCGGACTCCAGGGCGTCCAGCTGGTCGCGGAACTCCTGCACCAGGGCTGTGAAGTTCTCCTTGTCCTCGGGGCGGATGGTGTTGTGCTCGTGGCCCGCCGATCCCGGCCACTCCCAGTCCAGGTCGATGCCGTCGAAGACCCCGTAGGCGGAGCCGGGGCCGCCCGCGCCGTCGAACACGGGCAGGTTGCCGCGCAGGAACTGGTCGATGCACGAGGAGACCATGCGCTCACGCGACTCGGCGGTCAGCGCCGCGTCGGAGAAGTGCTCGGACCAGGTCCAGCCGCCGAGGGAGATGTTGACCTTGAGGTCGGGGTACACCTCCTTGAGTTCGCGCAGCTGGTTGAAGTTGCCGCGCAGGTCCTGGTCCCAGGTGTCGCCGACCCCGTCGACGCTGTCGGCGGCCCCGAAGGAGCGGCCGTAGTCGGCCCAGGCGTCGCCCTGGCCGAGCTGGTTGGCCATGAAGCACTCGCCGTTCGCGTTGATGTTGCCGAAGGCGTAGTTGATGTGGGTGAGCTTCTCGGCGGTGCCCGAGGTGACCAGGTCGTTCACCAGGTAGCCGCGGTCGTAGATGCCCCACTGGGTGAAGTAGGCGACCCGGCGCTCCTGGGGCGGGTCGGTGGGGCCGCCGCCGTCCGCGTCGGTGGTGGCGGTGACGGCGCCGCTCTCGGGACCCCTGTTGTTGGAGGTGTCGTAGGCGCGCACGGTGAAGGTGTGCTCGGTCTCGGGCGCCAGCCCGGTGACGGTGGCGGTGGTGCCGGTGACCGCCCGGACGACCTCGCCCCCGGAGAGGACCTCGTAGCCCGCGACCCCGGCGTTGTCGTCCGCGGCGCCCCACTCCAGGGCCACGGTGGTCGAGGTGGTGCCGGTGACGGTCAGGCCGGTCGGCGCGGTGGGCGGCTCGGTGTCCTCCTCGCCGGGCTCGCCCGAGCAGCTGCCGCCGTTGACCGTGCAGTCCACGGGAGCGGTGTCGCCGCCGCCGTGGGTGCCGTTGAACCCGATGGAGTAGCTGCCGCCAGCGGGGACGGAGGCGCCCCACGAGGGCGGGGTGACGGTGTAGGCGTCGCCGGAGCGGCTGAGGGTGGCGTTCCACAGGCTGGTGATCGCGGTGCCGGAGGGGAGCCGGAAGCCGATGCTCCAGTCGGTCAGCGCCGACCCCGAGCCGTTGGCGATGGTCAGCTGCCCGCCGTAGCCGGTCTCCCAGCGGCTGGTCTCCACGTAGGTGACGGTGACGCCCGTGGTGTCGGCCGACGCGGCGGTGGCGGGTGCCAGTGCGAGGGGTAGGACGACCGCGGCGGCCAGTGCCGCGATTCGTTGGCGAAGTCGTGCTCTCACGGTTGCTCCTGGTGCGTGAGCGGTGTGGGGGTTGGCCTTCCGCCGCGGGGGCGGAGGGCTGCGGGGTGTGCGCCCAGGGAGTGCGGTGTCGCGAGCTGACCGGTGGCGGGCTCGGCGGCGCGCGTGAGGGGTGGCGTGTGCGCGGCAGGGGCATGGCGGGCCTCCGACCTGGGGGAGGAAGGGGGGAGGGCGGTGTGGGGGCCGGTGCGGACCGTCGCACATCGGTCCGCACCGGCCGTGGCGGCGGTGCTCCCCGGATCAGAGCACCGACGCCGCTCGGTCCCGGTCCGGGATCGCCGGACCGGAAGTCTGTCGGCTGCGGTCGCGGGGGCGCGTTCCGGGTGCCCGGGCCGCGCGCGGAGCCCGTCCCCGCCGCTCCCGCGCCACCCGGAGGGCGCGCGGTCGCGGCGGGAGCGGAGGCTCCTAGTCGCTCAGCGCCGTGTCGATGGCGGCCATGAGGCTGCCCTCGGCGTCGTCGCCGTCGATGGACCAGACCATGACCCCGCCGAGGCCCCTGTCCTGGGCCCAGTCGGTCTTCTGCGTCATGGCGGTCTCGTCGTCGTAGTTCCAGAGCGTCTGGCCGTCGTAGATCCAGGCGGTACCGGCCCCGTCGTTGCGGAAGACCTCGAACTCACCGGACTCGACCTTCTCCTCCAGGACCTTCCAGTCCTCGGTGCCCGCCGCGTACGTCCCCTGCGCTGGGCCCGTGGCGGGCTGGAAGAGGCCGTCGCCGTCGGGGCCGGGCTCCACGCCCGTCCACCCCTGTCCGTAGAAGGGCACGCCCAGGACGAGCTTGCCGGGGTCCACGCCCCGGTCCAGGTAGGCCTGGACGATGAGCTCGGTGGAGATCACCGGCTGGGGATCGCGGGCGTCCACGACCAGGTTGGACTGGTGGTTGGTCGTGCTCTCCCAGGTGCCGTGGTAGTCGTAGCCCTGCACCGTGACGAAGTCGAAGTCGGTCATGAGCTCGTCCAGCTCGTACCCGGCGTCCAGGCGCCAGCCCCCGGCGGGCATGAACGCGGTCAGCTCGTAGTGGCGGTCGGTCTCCTCGCCGAGCGCGTCCAGCTGGTCGCGGAACTCCTGCACCAGGGCGGTGAAGTTCTCCTTGTCCTCGGGCCGGACGGTGTTGTGCGGGTGGCCGTCGGAGCCGGGCCACTCCCAGTCCAGGTCGATGCCGTCGAAGACCCCGTAGGCGGCGCCCTCGCCGCCCGCGCCGTCGACCTCGGGCAGGTCGCCGCGCAGGTACAGGTCGACGCAGGAGCTGACCAGCCTCTCGCGGGACTCCTCGGTCAGGGCCGCGTCGGAGAAGTACCGGGACCACTCCCAGCCGCCGAGGGAGATGTTGACCTTGAGGTCGGGGTACATCTCCTTGAGTTCGCGCAGCTGGTTGAAGTTGCCGCGCAGCTCCTGGTCGGGGTCGTCGGCGGTCCCGTCGACGCTCTCCGCGGCGGGCACGGGGTGCGCGTAGTCGGCGACGGCGCCCTCCTGGCTGGTCCCGTCGCCCGTGGCGCACACGCCCTCGGCGGTGACGTTGCCGAACGCGTAGTTGATGTGGGTGAGCTTCTCCGCGCTGTCGCTGTCGACCAGGTCGCGGACGTGGTAGTCGCGCTCCCCGGCGCTCCACTGGGTGTAGTAGGCGACGCTGTAGCTGTCGTGGGAGGGGCCGCTCCCGTCGTCCCCGGCGCAGGGGGAGCCGTTGACCAGGCAGTCCACGAGGTCGGTGGCGCCGTCGGAGTGCAGCCCGTTGAAGCCGAAGGAGTAGCTGCCGCCCGCCGGAACGCTGGCGCCCCAGTGCGGCGGGGTGATCGTGTAGCCGCCGGGGGTGCCCGCGAGGGTGGCGTTCCACAGCTCGTGGACGCGGCTGCCGTCGGGGAGCGAGAACTCGACGGTCCAGTCCTCGACGGGGGCGTCCGAGGCGTTGTGGACGGTGATCTGGCCGGTGTAGCCGGTGTTCCACCGGGCCGACTCCGTGTAGGTCACCGTGAGGTCGGCGGGGGCGGTCTCCTCGGCGGCCGCGGCCGGGACCGCTGTCGCCGCGAGCGGGGCGAGCAGCACGGCGGCCGCGGCGGCCGCGAGGCGGGTACTGAAACGTCGTGCTCTCACGTCGTGGCATCTCCTGGTGCGGGGGCGGGGGTCGGGGGGACGGGCGACCGTGCTCCTGGAGCGGAGGGCCCCGCTCTCGAAGCGGAGGAACCCTGCTCCCGAAGCGGAGGGGATGGGCTGCGGTCGTGTGCGGGGGATCGCGGGGGGAACCGCGGTCCGTCAGCGGGGTTCGGCGTCCTCCCAGGGGGTGGTCCACGGGCCAAGTGAGGAAAGGTCGTCACCTTGAGCCTCTGACGTGGGGGGATAAATTTTTAGGAAACTTAACTAATAATTCCGCGCTCCGTCAAGACCCGGCGGGGACTCTCCGCTCTCCCCCGCGTGCGCGGCGGCGGGCTCCGCGGGCCCTTCGCGGGGGAACCGGTGGATTTGCCGAGTTGGCGGGGTGGACCAGTTCCGAGCGCGGAACCTGTCCCTTTGTGGCCACGGAAAAGTCTTGCCTTCTTTCCCGTCCGCTGTTAAGTGCCCTGTGTGTTTCCCGCTCCGGGGTTCCTTCCGGCCCCGTGCAACCCCCATGTCGCACCCGCCTCGGGGTGCCGGTTCCGTCACTTCGGTCGGCCCGGGCGGAGGCCCGGGCCGCGCCCGGCGCGGCGCCCGGAGGCCGGGCCGGGCGGGAGCGGGGGCGCGCCCCCTTCCGGTCAGGCGGGCGCGCCCTCCCCGCTGACTAGAGTGAACCCGTGGGTAACCCGTTGAATCTTCCGTTCGACCCGATCGAGCGGGCACACGACAACTGGACGCGCAGATGGGGGCCCTCGCCCGCCATGGCGGCGGTCACCTCGGTCATGCGCGCGCAGCAGATCCTGATCGGGGAGCTGGACGGCGCCCTCAAGCCGTTCGGCCTGACCTTCGCCCGCTACGAGGCGCTCGTCCTGCTCACCTTCAGCGGTTCCGGCTCGCTGCCCCTGGGCAAGATCGGTGAGCGCCTCATGGTGCACCCGACCAGCGTCACCAACACCATCGACCGGTTGGAGGGGCAGGGCTTCGTGCGCCGCCGCCCCAACCCGAGCGACGGTCGCGGCGTGCTGGCCGAGATCACCGACGCCGGGCGCCGGGTCACCGAGGAGGCGACCGGGGCGCTGCTGTCCATGGACTTCGGGTTGGGCTGCTACTCCGACGAGGAGCTGTGGCGCATGCACGAGATGTTCACCCGGCTCAGGGTGGACTTCGGCGACTTCCCCGAGCCCGTCGCGGAGGCCGCCGAGGGCCGCTGACCGCCCGCCGCGCCACGGCGCCGCGGGCGCCCTCCCTGTACATCATTAGTTGGACGTCCTACTATCTCGGTATGGCGAACACCACGAGCGGCCCCAGTGGCGGCGGGGCCCAGGAGATCGAGGCCGGACGCGAGCGCTGGCAGCGCCGCTACGACTCGGCGCGCACACGCGACGCCGACTTCACCTCCCTGTCCGGGCGCACCCTGGAACCCGTCTACGGTCCCCGTCCCGGCGCCGAGGTCCCCGGTTTCGAGCGCATCGGCTGGCCGGGGGAGTACCCCTACACCCGCGGCCTCCACGCCACCGGCTACCGGGGACGGGCGTGGACCATCCGCCAGTTCGCCGGGTTCGGCAACGCGCGCCAGACCAACGAGCGCTACAAGATGATCCTGGCCTCGGGCGGGGGCGGGCTCTCGGTCGCCTTCGACATGCCCACCCTCATGGGCCACGACTCCGACTCCCCCCACGCGCTGGGCGAGGTCGGCCACTGCGGCGTGGCCATCGACTCCGTCGCCGACATGGACCTGCTCTTCGACGGGATCCCGCTCGGCGAGACCACCACCTCCATGACCATCAGCGGTCCGGCCGTGCCGGCCTTCTGCATGTACCTGGTGGCGGCCGAGCGCCAGGGGGTGGACATCCGCACCCTCAACGGCACGCTCCAGACCGACATCTTCAAGGAGTACATCGCCCAGAAGGAGTGGCTCTACCCGCCGGAGCCGCAGCTGCGGCTGATCGGCGACCTCATGGAGTACTGCGCGGCCAACATCCCCGCGTACAAGCCGCTGTCGGTGTCGGGCTACCACATCCGCGAGGCCGGGGCCACGGCCGCCCAGGAGCTCGCCTTCACCCTCGCCGACGGCTTCGGCTACGTCGAACTCGGCCTCTCCCGCGGGCTGGACGTGGACACCTTCGCGCCGGGGCTGTCCTTCTTCTTCGACGCGCACATCGACTTCTTCGAGGAGATCGCCAAGTTCCGCGCCGCCCGCCGCATCTGGGCGCGCTGGCTCCGGGACGTCTACGGCGCCAAGACCGAGAAGGCGCAGTGGCTGCGGTTCCACACCCAGACCGCGGGGGTCTCCCTGACCGCCCAGCAGCCCTACAACAACGTCGTGCGCACCGCCGTGGAGGCGCTCTCGGCGGTCCTGGGCGGTACGAACTCGCTGCACACCAACGCCCTGGACGAGACCCTGGCGCTGCCGACCGAGCAGTCCGCCGAGATCGCCCTGCGCACCCAGCAGGTCCTCATGGAGGAGACCGGGATCGTCAACGTCGCCGACCCGCTCGGCGGATCCTGGTACCTGGAGTCGCTCACCGACGAGCTGGAGGCCGAGGCGGAGCGGATCTTCGCGCACGTCCTGCGCATGGGCGGGGGCGAGGGCGCCGAGCACGCGATCGGCCCGATGACCTCCGGCATCCTCGCCGGGATCGAGAACGGCTACTTCAGCTCCGAGATCGCCGAGTCCGCCTTCCAGTACCAGCAGGCACTGGAGAAGGGCGACAAGAGGATCGTGGGCGTCAACTGCCACACCAACACCGTCTCCGGCGAACTGGACATCCTCCGGATCAGCCACGAGGTCGAGCACGAGCAGAAGCGCGCGCTCGCCGAGCGCCGCGCCGCCCGCGACGGCGCCGCCGTGGACCGCGCCCTGGCCGCCCTGCTGGCGGGCGTGCGCTCCGGCGGGGACAACCTCATCCCGCTGATCATGGACGCGGCCCGCGCCGAGGCCACGCTCGGCGAGATCTGCGCGACCATGGGGGAGGAGTTCGGGACCTACACCGAGGACCCGCGGTTCTGACCCGACCGAGGCGCCCGGGGGCGACACCCGTCGTCGCGCACCCCGGGACCCCGCGCGGGTCCCCCGGCCCTCCGCCCGCGGCCTCCCCGCGACGCGGGGAAGCGGGACCCGTGCGCGTCCGGACCGACTCGTCCACAGGCGGTCCACGTCCCGCCCGCGCATACGGCAGGATGGAGGCATGCAGCCTTCGGACTTTTCACCGAACAGTGCCGTGGACCTCGGCGCGCGCAAGGCGGCCATGGAACGCGAGGCCAAACAGCGCGCGGCGGAGTCGGCGGGTCGATCCAACCCCTACGCCGTCAACGTCGACGAGGCCACCTTCCAGGCCCAGGTCCTGGAGCGGTCGATGTCGACCCCGGTCGTGCTGGCCGTCCTCGCGGGCTGGTCCGAGCAGTCCAAGCAGGTCGAGGACGCCCTGGACAAGATCTCCGCGGCCTCCGGCGGCACCTGGTTCCTGGCCAAGGTCGACAGCGAGGCCAGCCCGCAGCTGGTCCAGGCCCTGCGGGTGCCCACCACCCCGATGATCGTCGTGGTGATCCAGGGCCAGCTCCTGCCCGGCCCGGCGGGCCCGGCCACCGAGGAGCAGCTCACCGCCTGGCTGGTCGAGGCGTTCGCCGCCCTCAAGGAACAGGGCGCGCTGCCCCCGGGCCACCCCGGCACCATCACCGGTGAGCCCGGCGCCGAGGGCGCCCAGGGCGCGCAGGCGGCCCAGCCCGAGGAGCCCCAGGGCCGTCCCGTGGACGTCGAGGCCCAGGAGGCCCTGGACCGCGGCGACTTCGAGGCCGCCGCGGCCGTCTACGCCAAGGCCGTGGAGGCCGACTCCGGCGACACCGAGTCCAGGGCCAAGCTCGCCCAGGTCCGGCTGGTCGGCCGTCTCCAGGAGGTGGACGCGGGCGCCGCCCTCCAGGCCGCGGCCGACCGGCCCGAGGACGTCGCCGCCCAGACCACCGCGGCCGACGTCGAGATGTACGGCGGCAGGTTCGAGGACGCCTTCGCCCGCCTCGTCGACACGGTCAGGATCACCGCCGACGAGGAGCGCGACAGGGCGCGCACCCACCTGCTGGGCCTGTTCGAGCTGCTGCCCCCGGGCGACCCGCGGGTCAACGCCGCCCGCCGCAAGCTCACCTCCGCGCTGTTCTAGGAGTCGTGGTCGGCGGGCAGACCGCCGACCACGGCTTTCCCGTCGGCGGCGGGCCCGCCGTGCCGTCCGCGGGACATAACCCGCGCACAGCGGGTACAACCCCGTCAGGAGACGGGCTCACCGCCCGTCGCGGAACTGGCAGGTTCACCCCATGGCTACCGACGACACCCCCGACAGACGCGGCGGACCCCTGGTCACGATCTCGGCCACCTACGGCGCGGGAGGCAGCGCGGTGGGCCCCGCCGTCGCCGCCCGGCTCGGCGTGGCCTTCCTCGACCGGGCCGTGCCCAGCGCGGTGGCCGCCCGCATCGGTTGTTCGCTCGACGAGGCGCTCCAACGCGACGACCGCGCCCCCGGCAGGCTCGAACGCCTGCTCTCCAGCGCCGCGCGCCTGCCCACCGTCACCCTCGGCAGCGTGGACACCGCCCTCATCGGCAGCACCGACGAGGAGGGCCGCCTCCTCTACGACCACGAGTTCGTGGAGCAGACCGAACGGGTCCTGGGCGAGGTGGCCCGGCAGGGCGGCGTCGTCCTCGGCCGCGCCGGGGCCGTGGTCCTGCGCGACCGTCCCGGCGCCCTGCACGTGCGCCTGGACGGCGACCCCGACGCACGCCTGCGCCGGGCGCGCGGGCTGTGGGAGTCCGGTGACCACGGCGAGTGGACGGGCACCGGCTCCGACGAGCCGCCCAACCCGCGCCTGCTCGACGACAACGACCGCGCCCGGGCGGCCTACGTGCGGCGCTTCTACCGCGCCGACCCCGCCGATCCCCGCCACTACCACCTGGTCCTGGACGCGGTGTCGCTGTCGCTGGAGGCCTGCGTGGACCTCGTCGTGCGCGCCGCCCGCGACCGCGCGGCAGACCCCTCCGAGGGCGCCTGAACCGCCGCGCGTGGTCCGCCGCGACACCCGTGGGCTTGCGTAATTTATGCGATTTTTTACCAGCGCGGTAATTGTCACCTTGTGCTGACGGTTGGGGCTTGACTCAGGTAAGGTAAGGCGACTCGGTCACGGGTCAGCCCCCGCCCGGAACCGGGGTCCGAGTGGCGGTGCGCGAGCACCGTACCCACAGGACACACGGCACCCCCCATCCCGCGCACGCGCGCAGGCGGCGCCGTGCACCGGCGAGCGCCCCGGCGGGGCGCCCCGGACGCACCACACCAGCCAGAGCCAAGGAGCAACACGTGGCCACCCTTCCCAGCGTTTCCTACTCCATCACCGTCCGCCTCGAACTGGACGCTGGGGGCAGTGCGGTCGGCAGTCTCACCAACGCCGTCGAGCAGGTGGGCGGCATGATCACCGCGCTGGACGTGGCCGCCGCCGGACACGAGCGCATCCGCATCGACGTCACCTGCGCCGCCCGCGACACCGAGCACGCCCAGGCCATCGTCGACGCCCTGGGCGCCGTCGAGGGCGTGGTCGTGCACAAGGTCAGCGACCGCACCTTCCTCATGCACCTGGGCGGCAAGATCGAGATGAAGTCCAAGGTGCCGCTGCGCAACCGCGACGAGCTCTCCATGGCCTACACCCCCGGCGTCGCCCGCGTCTCCCAGGCCATCGCCGCCAACAAGGACGACGCCCGGCGCCTGACCATCAAGCGCAACAGCGTCGCCGTGGTCACCGACGGCTCCGCGGTCCTGGGCCTGGGCAACATCGGCCCCGAGGCCGCCATGCCCGTCATGGAGGGCAAAGCCGCCCTGTTCAAACGCTTCGCCGACATCGACGCCTGGCCCATCGCCCTGGACACCCAGGACGTGGACGAGATCGTGCGCACCGTGCAGGTGCTGGCCCCCGGGTTCGGCGGCATCAACCTGGAGGACATCTCCGCCCCCCGCTGCTTCGAGGTCGAGGCCCGCCTGCGCGAGCTGCTCGACATCCCCGTCTTCCACGACGACCAGCACGGCACCGCCATCGTCGTGCTCGCCGCCCTGCGCAACGCTCTGCGCGTGGTGGGCAAGAAGCTCGGCGAGGTCCGCATCGCCATGTCCGGCGCGGGCGCGGCCGGAACCGCGATCCTCAAGCTCCTCATGCACGCCGGGGCGCGCGACGTCATCGTCAGCGACGTGCACGGCGCCGTGCACGCCGGGCGCGAGGACCTCGACCCCAACCTGCGGTGGATCGCGGAGCACACCAACCCCGAGGGCTACAGCGGTGACCTGCGCGGAGCCGTGGCCGGGGCGGACGTCTTCATCGGCGTCTCGGCCCCCAACCTCCTCAACGGCGAGGACATCGCCGAGATGAACGAGGACGCCATCATCTTCGCGCTGGCCAACCCCGACCCCGAGGTCGACCCGGACGTGGCCCACCTGCACGCCTCCGTGGTGGCCACCGGCCGCAGCGACTACCCCAACCAGATCAACAACGTGCTGGTCTTCCCCGGATTCTTCCGCGGCCTGCTGGACGCCCAGAGCCACGACGTCACCTCGGACATGATGGTCGCCGCGGCGGAGGCCCTGGCCGACGTCGTCACCGAGGACGAGCTGGGCCCCAACTACATCATCCCCAGCGTGTTCCACTCCGACCTGTCCACGCACGTGGCCACGGCCGTGCGCGAGGTCGCCCAGCGCGGCCAGGCGGCCGCACAGGCATAACGGCCCGGAAACACCGGCGGTCCGCCCGTCGTTCCGGGGTAGGTGGGAGGGCATGGACCAGCCGATGACCGGGCGCCTCCTGGTGGCCGCCCCCATGCTCCAGGAGGACTCCTTCCGCCGCTCGGTGGTGTTCGTCGTGGACGACGCCGCCGACGGCACCCTGGGGGTGATCCTCAACCGGCCCCTGGGTATGGCCGTGGACGAGGTCGTCACCGACTGGGGCGCCTACGCCAGCGAACCGGCGGTGATGTTCTCCGGCGGGCCCGTGGGCCTGGGCTCCGGCATCGCACTGGGGGTGGCCGGGCCCGGTGAGCCTCCTCCCGGCTGGTCCCCGCTGGAGGGCCTGGACCCGCACCTGGGCCTGGACGGGATCGGCGTGGTCGACCTCGACGGCCCCGCCGAGGTGCTCGGCGGGGCGCTCGGCGCGTTCCGCCTCTTCGCGGGTTACGCGGGGTGGAGCGCGGGCCAGCTGGCCGGGGAGATCGAGGAGGGGGCCTGGTACGTCGTCGACGCGGTCGCCGACGACGTCTTCACCACCGCGCCCGAGGGGCTGTGGTCGCGGGTGCTGCGCCGCCAGGGCGGGGAGATGGCGCTCCTGTCCACCTTCCCCGACGACCCCGCCATGAACTGAGCAGCCGGGCGGGGCGCGGCACCCTATACCGTGGAACGCAGACGTCGAAAGGTGTGAGGCACGATGGCGATGGACATCCTCAACAAGGTCCTCCCGGACAGCGAGACCAAACCGGACATCTCCCACGACGGCGGGGACCGGGAGCGGTTCGCCCACTACGTGCAGAAGGACAAGATCACCGCGAGCGCCGTGACCGGCGACCCCGTGATCGCCCTGTGCGGCAAGGTGTGGGTGCCCAACCGCGACCCCAAGAAGTTCCCCGTGTGCCCCGAGTGCAAGAAGGTCTACGAGGAGATGATGAAGTAGCCCTCCCGCCCGGACGGCCGACGACTTCCGGGGAAGCGGCCCCGTGTCCGGCGCGGACCCCGCCGTGCCCGGGCACCGCGCGCGGCGGGCACGGCGAAGGCCTTGACACACGGCGTGTGCCAAGGCCCTCGTGTCACCCGGGGGCCGACCGGCCCCGTGGCGGGGCCCCGGGGACCCCGCCCCGCGCGGGCGCGCGGGAACCGGTCAGGCGGTCCTAGACCGCGGACTCCTCGTCCCCGTCGGGAGCCGGACCGCGCCTGCGGGCCGCGTACACCGCCGCGCCGCCCGCGCCGACGGCCACCGCGGCCGCGGTCAGCAGACCGGCCAGGGCGACACCGGTGTTGGGCAGGCCCGGAGTGCCGCCGCCGTCACCGTCCCCGGGGCCGGGCGTGGGGCCGCCGTCTCCGTCACCGCCCCCGCCCGGAACCTGGACCTCCTCGTCCACGCTCACGGTCAGCGAGACCGGGTCCAGCTGCTCCCCGGCGGCGTAGAAGTCCGCGAACGCGGGCACGCCCTCGGCGGTCAGGGTCGCGGGGATCGGCTCCCAGCTCAGGACGCCCTCCTCCAGCGTGTAGTCCACCCCGGTCAGGTCCAGGTCGGCCAGCGCCACGTCCTCGTACGTGACCGGCTCCTGCCCGCTCAGCGGCTTGCTGGTCACGTCGGCGTACAGCACGCCCGCCGCGCCGTCGATCGTCACGCGCGGGTCGCTGACCGTCATGCTCAGCAGCGGGTCGGCGCCGTCGTGGACGTGGCCCTCGAAGAGCACGGCGCCCTCGAACGCGATGTCGGCGGTGGACGCGGTCAGGTCCACCTCACCGCTGCCGTCGGTGAACGCGAAGGTCCCGTCCTCGTTCTCGCTGGCGCCGTCGCTCGGGGTGATCTCGCCCCGGGCGATGTCGCCGGTGATGTAGTCGCGGAAGGACTTCTTGACGCCCCAGTCCGCGCGGCCGTTGTGGACGGTGAGCGGACCCTCGGCGGGGTCGGTCGGCTCGTCGGTCGGGTCGGTCGGGTCCGTGGGCTCCTCGCTGGGCTCCTCCACGGCGGCGAAGGAGACCGGCGTCCACACGTCCTGGTCGCGGTTGGCGATGTCGGTGTGGTCGTTGAACACCGCCACGTAGCACTGCGTCAGCGCGCAGTCGTGGACGGTGCCGTCCGTCTCGTAGGAGCCGGCCACCCGGAGTTCGGCGCTGAAGGAGCCGTCCTCGCCGGGGGCGTCGGCCCCGCGCAGCCACACCGCGCCGGTGTGGTGGGCGGGGTGGGAGTCGGCGGACCGCGGGGCGGCGGTCAGGGCCGCGTAGACGCCCTGGCCGGGGCGGAAGCCCGTGCCCTCGACGGTGACGGTGTCGCCCGCGGGGTCCAGGCCACTGGCCGGGGTCACCGTGACGCTCGGGTCGTGCACCGGCTCACCGGGGCCGCCCGGGTCGGTGACGTCGTCGATCCCGGCGGTGAAGGAGAACGGGTCCATCGGGGCGCCCGCGGCGTAGAAGCCCGCGAACGGCTCCACCGCGTCGGGGTGCAGCGCGCCCGCCGTGGAGGTGAAGGTGATCTCTTCGCCCTCCACGGCCACCTCGGCGCCCGTCAGCTCGGTGACCGCGACCTCGCCGTACTCGACGAGGTCGCCCGGGGGCAGGTTGGGGTTGGCCCCGCCGAACTCGCGGCTGGTGACGTCGGCGAAGACCGTGGCGGTGTCGCCCTCGAACACCACGCGGGGGTCGGAGACGCGCACCTCCAGAACCGGGCCCTGGCCGTAGTCGTGGCCGCTGAAGACGACCGTCCCGGAGAAGCTCACGTCACCGGAGGCGTCCTCCTTGGAGACCGTGCCCCCGGCGGTGGGGAAGCCGACGGTGCCGTCGGCGAGGAGGGTCGCCCCGGCGGAGGCCTCGTAGCCGCCGTGCGCGATCGGGCTGCCCACGTAGTTGCGGAAGGACTCCTTCACGCCCCAGGACGCGGAGCCTCCGGTGAGGGGAAGCACCTCGTCGGCGGAGGCGGCCGGGGCGGCGGCCACGGCGAACGTGCCGCCCAGGGCGGCCGCGCCCGCGTAGGCGGTGAGGAGGCGCAGCGCCCGGCGGAGTCCGCCCGGTGCCGTGCTCCCTCGGGTCGGGGTGGTGGTCATCGTCGGTCCAATCCGTGAGGGGGATGGTGGTGGTCGGTCCCCGGCCACTGCCGGGACCCGTGGTGCGGCGGACCCCTGCGGAGCGGGCGCGGTGGGGGTGCGCCTGGGGCGAGGGGGGTGGGTGGGGCGCCGCGGCGGCGTGCCGAACGGGGGTTCGGCACGGGCGCCGCGGGCTCCCTCCGTGCCCGCCGGGGGACGGGCGGGCACGGTGGTCGGGGGAAGGGCCTCGGAGGAGCCCTTCCAGGGGCCTCCAGGAGGCTCCCTTCGGGAGGCGGCTTCCCGGACGGGCTTTCCCCGGCGGGGTCCTCCCTGGAAGGGCCGCCGTGGGCGGGGCCGGGAGGGGCTTGCCGAGGCGGCCTTCAGAGCGGCTCCCACGGGAGCCCCGGACGGAGGAGTCCGTCGGTACCCCGGCTTCAGGCCGTCTCCGTGGGGGCTCCCCGGGCCCGGCGGCGGGTGGCGACCAGTGCCGCCGCGCCGGTCAGGACGGCGACCGAGGCGGCCAGGACCAGGGCGTACAGCGCGCTGCCGGTGCGGGGCAGGGGGCCGGAGCCGCTGCCTGAGCCCCCGCCGGTTCCGGCGTCACCGGTACCGCTCGAACCACTGCCGGATCCGCTGCCCGAACCGCCGCCGGATCCGCTGCCTCCCGGGTCCCCGGAGTCTCCTGAACCACCGGAGCCCCCTTCGTTCCCGGAGCCGCCGCCGAAGGAGACGGGGACGAACACGTCCTGGCCGCGGTCGCTGGAGCGGGTGTGGTCGTTGCGCGTGACCACCGCGCACTCGGTTCCGCGGGCGGTGCAGTCAGTGTTCTCGTCGCTGGCCCGGACCCTCAGTTCGACGCTGAACCCGCCGTCGGTACCGCCGCCGGTGTAGGGGACGGCCAACCCTTCCCCGTAGGGCGGCGGGTTGCTGGAGACCCAGACCGAGGCGCCGCTCGACCCCTCCATGTCCACTCCGCCGACGCAGGGGCTGGGCGCCCGGTCGGGACCGGCGCCGCTGGTGTCGCACAGGGCCACGTAGATCCCCTTGGCGGTGTCGTATCCGGAGCCGGTGACCGTCACGGTCTCGCCCTCGGGGTCGAGTCCGCTGGTCTTGGAGACGCTCAGGGCCGGGTCGCCCGGCTCACGGGGCACGGGGGCCGCGGGCACGGCGGACTGCGGCCGGCTCTGCGGGCTCGTCCCGGGCTCGGTCCGCGGGGCGGGGGCCGAGAAGGCCAGCGGGATCCGGCCCACGACCGCGTCGGGGGCCGGTGCCGAGGGCAGGGCCGCCGGGGCGCTCCTGCCGGGGCCGGCGAGGACCTCCGGAGCCCGCCGGGCGGTGTCCCCGCCCCGGGCGCCGGTGGCCGCCCCCGCCGGGTCCGCGTCGGCCGCGTCGGTCGTCTCCGCGGCGGCGCGGTCCTCCTCGAAGGGCTCCGCGCCCGCGTCGGTCTCCGGGGCCGGGGGAGCGCCCTCGGCGGGGTCCTCGCCGTCCGGCCCGGTGCCGACCTCCACCAGGCGCACCTCGAAGGGGGCGTCTGAGTCGTCCAGGCCGGCGTCGGCGGCGAACTCGGTGCCGGTGTCCAGGCTGAGGCTGAAGGTGCCGCGCTCGTCGACCTCGGCGGTCACCGCGTTCGCGGTGTCGGCGACCGGTTCGCCCCCGCCGTCCTCCGCGTCCGGGACGGCCCAGGTGGCGGCCTCCAGCAGGGAACCGGGCTCGTGTCCGATCCCGGAGACGGTGACGGTGTCGCCCCCGGGGTCCAGGTGCCGGGTCCGGTCCACGGTGGTGACGCGCGGACGAGCGGGATCCTGACCGGGGTTCTGGCCGGGGGAGGGGACGGGCTGGGCGAGTGCCGCCGCCGGGGCGGACAGCACCAGCGCGGCGGTGAGGACCAGGGGCGGGACGAGCCCGCGGCGCCGCCCGTTCCTCGGGCGGAGGGAAAGCGCTGCTTGCATCGGGGGCCTTCGCGTTCGTGCGGGTTCGGTCGGGGTCCGCCACCCGCGTGAGGAGAACTTCGGTGAGGTTATGCTTACCTTTGCGAAGTGAGCCTTACCTAACCTGAAGTCCGAGCCGGAACAGTTGAACACCGAACCATCGGGCTTGTCAAGATGATGACGAGGTGTCATAAAAAGCGTCGTCGCATCCCGCTCTCCCGGCGACAGCGCCCGTGCCCCGGCACACGGAACCCCGAAAGCGACCGCCATGCCCCACACCGTCCCCCGGCCCCTTCCGCGCGAACGCTCCCGACCCGCCGACTCCCGCCCCACCGGCCCCCGGCCCGCCGCACTCCGGGGCCGCCCCGCCGCTCCCCGCGCCCTCGCCGCCGCCTGCGCGCTCGTGCTCGCCCTGACCGGGTGCACCGGCGGCGCCTCCGGAGGCGGGGACCCCGCGGACTCCGGCGACGCGCCCGGCATCCCCGACCTCGCCGAGAACCGCCTCCAGGTCCTGGAGGAGCCCGCGGTGCCCGAGCTGCCCGTGACCGTCGACTCGGTGGTCCTGGACCCCTACCGCACCGGCTCCGACCCCCTGGAGTACGAGCAGGTCGAGGTCACCGACGCCAGCCGCGTCCTCCCGCTCACCGGCAGCCTCGCCGAGATCGTCTTCACCCTGGGCCTGGGCGACAACGTCGTCGGCCGCGACGTCGGCGCCACCTTCGAGGAGGCCGCCCACCTGCCCACGGTCAGCGAGGCGCACGAGGTCTCCGCCGAGAGCGTGCTGTCCCTGGAACCCACGGTCGTCCTCGCCGACACCCAGACCGGGCCGCCCGAGGCCATCGAGCAGATCCAGAGCTCCGGCGTCCCCGTCGTCATCGTGGAGGAGGCCTGGTCCATCGACGACATGTACCCGCGCTTCGAGCGCGTGGCCGAGGCCCTCGGCGTCCCGGCTAGCGGCACGGCCCTGGCCGAACGCACGCGAGGGCAGATGGCCGAGGTCCGGGCCGACTCCACCGCGGTCAGCGGCGACCCCCTCGTCGCCTTCCTCTACCTGCGCGGCACCGCCGGGGTCTACCTCATGGGCGGACCCGGCTCGGGCGCCGACGCCGTGCTGGCCGAGATCGGCGCCCGCGACGCCGGGGTCGAGATGGGCCTGACCACACCCTTCACCCCCATCACCACAGAGGCCCTCATCGCCGCCCAGCCCGACGTGCTCCTGGTGATGACCAAGGGACTGGAGTCGGTCGGCGGGATCGAGGGGCTCGTCCAGATCCCCGGTGTCGCCCAGACCCCGGCCGGTGCCGCGCGCGCCGTCCTCGACTTCGAGGACGGCGTCCTGCTCAACTTCGGCCCCCGCACCCCGCAGGTCGTCGCGGCCCTCGCCGACGAACTCGCCGCCGTCAGCGCGGGGGAGGGGGAACGGTGACCGCTCCCGGCAGGCCCGCGGACGGCGCCGCGGGCGACGACGCCCGGGGCCTCCCCGAAGGGTCCATTCGGGCGGCCAGCGGCACGCCCTCCCCCGGGCAGGGCGGAACCAGCACCCGCGAACCCGGTCCTCCCGCAGTCCCGTCAGGCACGTCATTCACTCCGGCCACCCCGAAGGCCCCTTCCGAAGCAGCCGCTCCCACAACCGCACCGGCCGCCTCGAAAGCCGCGACCGCACCAGCCGCCCCGCGGGACCGGCGCGCCCTGCGCCGCCTGCGCGCCGCGCTCCTGCTCGCCTCGCTCACCGGCGGCCTCGTCGCGGTCGCGGTCGTCGCAGCCGGGGCCGGGGCCTACCCCATCCCGCCCGGTCAGGTCGCCGCCTCGCTCCTGCACGCCCTCGGTCTGGAGGCGGGCACCCCGCCCGACCGGATCGGCCACACCGTCCTGTGGGACGTGCGCCTGCCCCGCGTCGTCCTGGCCGTCATGGTCGGCGCCGCCCTGGGCGCGGCGGGCGCCATGATGCAGGGCGTCTTCGGCAACCCCCTGGCCGAACCCGGCGTCATCGGCGTCTCCTCCGGCGCGGCCGTCGGCGCCATCGCCGTCATCTTCACCGGCCTGACCGTCCTCGGCCACTGGACGATCATCGCCTCCTCCTTCGTGTTCGGCCTGGCCACCACCCTGTTCGTGTACGTGTTCGCGCGCTCGCGCGGGCGCACCGAGGTCGTCACCCTGCTGCTCACCGGCATCGCCGTCAACGCGATCGCCGGCGCGGCCATCGGCCTGATGACCAATTTCTCCCAGGACGCCGAGATCCAGACCATCACCTTCTGGCAGCTCGGCAGCGTCTCCACCGCCACTTGGGCCAAGGTCGCCGCCATCGCCCCGTGCCTGCTGCTCGGGCTGTCGGTCATCCCCTTCCACGCGCGCCGCCTGGACCTGCTCGCCCTCGGGGAGGGGCCCGCCCGCCACCTGGGCGTGGACGTGGAGCGCACCCGCCTGGTCCTCATCTGCGCCATGGCCCTGCTGACCTCGGCCGCCGTCGCCTTCGCCGGGATCGTCTCCTTCGTGGGCCTGGTCGTCCCGCACATCATCCGCATGGTCACCGGCCCCGGGCACCGGGTCCTGCTGCCCGCCAGCGCCCTGGGCGGCGGCCTGCTCCTGCTCGCCGCCGACCTGCTCGCCCGCACCGTCGCGGCCCCCGCCGAGATCCCCCTGGGCGTGGTCACCGCGGCCCTGGGCGGGCCGTTCTTCTTCTACCTGCTGTACCGCACCCGTGCCCGGCAAGGAGGCTGGTCGTGAACGCCCTCGTCCGACTGCGGCGGCGGGTCGCCACCGCGGCCTCCCCGCTGTACCGGCCGCCCGCGCGCCCCGCCCCGGTCCCACCCGGCGAGGAGATACTCCGGGCCGAGGGCGTCACCGTCCGCCGGGGCGGCCGCGCCCTGCTCGACGGGGTCGGACTCACCGTGCGCGCCGGGGAGCTGCTGGCCCTGGTCGGGCCCAACGGGGCGGGCAAGTCCACGCTGCTCGCCGCCCTGTCCGGGGACGTCACCGGGGCGCCCGGCCGGGGGGAGGCCGACAGCGGGACCGTCCGCCTCCACGGCCGCCCGCTCGCCGACTGGACGCCCCCCGAGCTGGCGCTGCGCCGCGCGGTCCTGCCCCAGGAGGCGGCGGTCAGTTTTCCGTTCCCCGTCGCCGACATCGTGTCCATGGGCCGCGCCCCCTGGGCGGGGCTGGCCGCCGCGGCCGAGGACGAGGCCCTCACCGCCGCCGCGATGGAGGGCACGGGCGTGGCCGACCTGGCCGAACGGCGCTTCCCGACCCTGTCGGGGGGTGAGCGCGCGCGGGTGATGCTCGCCCGCGTCCTGGCCCAGGACACCCAGCTGCTCCTGCTGGACGAGCCGACCGCCGCCCTGGACATCCGGCACCAGGAACTCGTACTGGATCTGGCTTCCCAACTCGCGGAGCGCGGCGGTGCGGTTATCGTGGTCCTGCACGATTTGGGGCTTGCGGCAGCCTACGCCCATCGTGTGGCGATACTCTCCCGAGGACGGGTCGCCGCGCAGGGCTCCCCCGCCGACGTGTTCACCGCGTCGCTGCTCAGCTCCGTCTACCAGCACGAGGTCGAAGTCCTACCGCACCCGCGTACCGGAGTCCCGCTGGTCGTCCCCCTCAGGTAGGGGACGGGTGCACACGGAAGCGTCCACAGGAGTAGGTCGTATTGGTGTCCACAACTGAACGGCAGTTCCACGAGGGTCCCCGGCCCGGACGCGGGGAGGGGCGTGGACGTCGGGCCTCCGGCGGCCGACGGCGCCGCCGCCCCAAGCCCAGGGCCACCCCCGGCGACGTCGTGCGCGGCATCGTCCGGTTCTTCGGCGAGATCATGCTGACCGCCGGTCTGCTCATGCTCTTCTACGCCGGATACGAGGTGTACGGCTCCCAGTGGGAGACCGACCGCGAACAGCAGGACCTGGCCCAGGGGCTGGAGGAGGCCTGGTCCGCCGAACAGGCGGCCGCGGAGGCCGGTCCGGACTCCGAGCCCCTGCCGGGCAGCGCCGACAGCCGCCTGTACGTGCCGAGCCTGGACCTGGACTGGGTGGTGGTCAACGGCACCACGCAGGAGGACATCCGCTACAGCCCCGGCCACTACACCGAGTACCCCAGCTCTCCCGGCGGCGAGGGCAACTACGCCGTGGCCGCCCACCGCACCCCCGGCCTGTTCTGGGACCTGGACCTGCTCCAGAACGGCGACGTCATGGTGCTGGAGGACGGGGAGAACTTCTACACCTACGAGGTCTTCCGCGACGAGACGGTCCTGCCCACCGACGTGTGGGTGATCGAGCCGGACCCGTTCGACGAGGCCACCGACGAGGAGCCGGGCAGGTCCCTGCTCACCCTCACCACGTGCGCGCCCAAGCTGAACAACACGCACCGCCTCATCGTCTGGGCGGAGCTGGTGGAGACCACGCCCAAGTCCGAGGGGATGCCCGACTCGATCGCGCACATGGCTCCCCAGGCCAGCGAGTAAGGAACGCGAATGTACGGTCTGATCTGGCGTGTCCTGCCCGGTCCGTGGATCGCCAAGCTCATCATGGCGCTCGGGCTGGTGGCGGGCGCCGCCCTGCTGCTGTGGTTCTTCGCCTTCCCGGCGATCTCGCCGCACATGCCCTTCAACGACGGCGCCGTCGACGTGGGGGGAGTCCAGACCGGGGGCGGCGCGGAGCCCGGGGCCGGTTCCGGCGGGGAGGCGGGGACGGACGGGGCCTCCGGGTAATCCGTGACGATCGTGGACGACGAGGCGACCGGCGGGGACCGGCGGCCTTCCGGGCGGCCGGGACACGCCGTGTGCGCGGCGCCACTGGCCTGCCTCCCGGAACGGTCCACGGTGCCCGCTAACCTCATGGGGGTGAGTAACGGGGGACGATTCGCAGCATGACGGTGACGCAGACCACGACGGAGGACCGGCTCAGAGGCCTCCGCGCATGGCAGCGGGAGGCGTTCGAGGAGTACTTCCGCCGGGAACCGCGGGACTTCCTCGCCGTGGCCACCCCCGGTGCGGGCAAGACCACCTTCGCCCTCACCCTGGCCAGCGAACTCCTCCAACGGCACACGGTGCGCGCCATCACCATCGTGTGCCCCACCGACCACCTCAAGAAGCAGTGGGCCGAGGCGGCCGCCCGGTTCGGCATCGCCATCGACCCCGAGTTCCGCAACGGCCAGGGCGCCCTGGGCCGCCAGTACGTCGGCGTGGCCGTCACCTACGCCCAGGTCGCCGCCCACCCGATGCTGCACCGCAACCGGACCGAGGCGCGCAAGACCCTCGTCATCTTCGACGAGGTCCACCACGCCGGGGACGCCCTGTCCTGGGGCGACGCGGCCCGCGAGGCCTTCGACCCGGCCGGGCGCCGCCTCTCCCTGACCGGGACCCCCTTCCGGTCCGACATCAACCCCATCCCCTTCGTCGACTACGTCCAGGACAGCGCCGGGGTGCGCCGCTGCTCCTGGGACTACAGCTACGGGTACGGGCCCGCCCTGGCCGACGGGGTCGTGCGCCCCGTCATCTTCATGGCCTACTCCGGCGAGATGCGCTGGCGCACGCGCGCGGGCGACGAGCTCGCCGCCAGGCTGGGCGAACCCCTCACCCAGGACGCGCTCTCCCAGGCGTGGCGGGCCGCGCTGGACCCCAAGGGCGACTGGATCAAGCGCGTGCTCCAGGCCGCCGACCGCCGCCTGACCGAGGTCCGCAAGACCCACCCCGACGCGGGGGCCCTGGTCATCGCCAGCGACCACGAGAACGCCCGCGCCTACTCGCGCATCCTGCGCCAGATCACCGGCAAGGGCGCCACGGTCATCCTGTCCGACGACCCCGGGGCCTCCAAGAAGATCTCCCGCTTCGCCGCGGGCGACGACCGCTGGATGGTCGCGGTGCGCATGGTCTCCGAGGGAGTGGACGTGCCCCGGCTGATGGTGGGCGTGTACGCCACCTCCACCAGCACCGCGCTGTTCTTCGCCCAGGCCATCGGCCGCTTCGTGCGCGTGCGCCAGCGCGGCGAGGTCGCCTCGGTCTTCCTGCCCTCCGTGCCCACCCTGCTGGAGTACGCGGGCGAGATGGAGCGCGAGCGCGACCACGTGCTCGACCGGACCCCGGGGGAGGGCGACGGGTACCCGGAGGAGGACCTGCTCCGGGAGGCCAACAAGAAGCGGGACACCCCCGACGCCGGGGAGGAACTGCCCTTCGAGACCATGGAGTCGGCGGCGGAGTTCGACCGCGCCCTCTACGACGGGGCCGAGTACGGCGGTGTGCCGGGCTCCACGGAGGAGGAGGACTTCCTGGGTCTGCCCGGTCTGCTCGACCCGCAGCAGGTCTCCCAGCTCCTGCGCAAGCGCAAGGCCGACCTCAAGGCGAGCGAGGTCAAGGCCCGCAAGGTGGAGGAGCCCGCCGAGGAGGACGGGCCCACCCACCAGGTCCTGGCCGACCTGCGCCGCGAACTGAGCGGTCTCGTGGGCGCCTGGCACCACCGCACCGGCAAGCCGCACGGGGTGATCCACAACGAGTTGCGCCGCGCCTGCGGCGGGCCGCCCGTCGCACAGGCCACCCCGACGCAGATCCGCGAGCGGATCGCCAAGATCCGCGTCTGGGCCGTCGGCGGGCGATAGGCCACCCGAAACGGGCAAACACTTCGCAAGCTCGCGCATGTCCCATAAGCCCCTCGTGTCCGCTTCATTACCTTGTGTGAGATGAGTGGACACAGCCCTCGCGGCGGCTCAGCCGCGCTCTGCACCGGACTGCTGATGTGCGGGTTCGCCCTGGCCGGGATGGTCACGGTCACGGCTCCCGGCACCGTGGCGACCGACTCCCCGCGCGCCCAGCTGGCGCCGGGGGAGTCCGAGGCTCTGGAGCCCTGCCTGCCCGGCGCCGCCAGGGTCACCGACCCCGAAGCGGCCGATCGGCCTCCCGGCGGCAGCGAGGTGACGCCGCGTCAGGCGGCCCTGTACGAACAGCAGCTCCAGGAGGCACTCGTGCCCCTGCGAGGACAGGACCTCCAGCCGCCCCACACCGTCCCGGTCGTGGTGCACGTCATCTCCGCCGAGGACGGCCGCGGCGAGGTCAGCGACGAACGCGTCCAGCGGCAGATCGACGTTCTCAACGCCGCCTACGGCGGCGACACCGCGGCGGACCCGGCCCGGGCCGCCGAGGCGGCCCGCCGGGCCGGGGGCACGAGCGACGCCGAACCCATCGACACCGGTTTCCGCTTCGAGCTCAGCGAGGTCACCCGCACCACCAACGACGAGTGGTTCACCAGCTTCGCCGAGCACCGCGACACCGTCCACGCCAGACTGCGCCAAGGTGACGCGGCGACCCTCAACATCTACACCTCGAACCTGGGCACCGGCCTGCTCGGCTACTCCTCCTTCCCCCAGGATTACGAGGACGCGCCCGAACAGGACGGCGTGGTGATCTCCCACGACACCCTGCCCGGCGGCGACCGCGACCGGTTCAACCTCGGCCACACCGGCACCCACGAGGTGGGCCACTGGCTCGGGCTCTTCCACACCTTCCAGAACGGCTGCTCCTCGCCCGGCGACTACGTGGACGACACCGCCTACGAGCGCGAGGCCGCCTCCGGCTGCCCCGAGGGCCGCGACACCTGCCCCGAGCAGGAGGGCGAGGACCCCGTCACCAACTTCATGAACTACAGCGACGACGCCTGCATGAGCCACTTCACCAAGGGCCAGGCCGAGCGCATGGTCGAGCACTGGGCGGCCTTCCGCGCCTGACGGCCGCGGCTCCGCGGCGCGGGACCGGGGCGTGGCCGGGACCGTGCGCGGGCCCGGCCGCCGCTAGGCTTGGTCCCATGGCAGCGAACACGTACCTGACCGGGATCAAGCCCACCGGCGACTTCCACCTGGGCAACTACATCGGCGCGATCAAGCCCGCCCTGAGCGCGGCCACGGCCTACGACACCTACTACTTCATCGCCGACTACCACGCGCTCAACACCATCAAGGACGCCGACGAGCTCCGCCACAGCATCCGGTCAGGCGCTGCCACCTGGCTCGCGTGCGGGCTCGACCCCGAGCGGACGATCGTCTACCAGCAGTCCCGGGTGCCCGAGACCTTCGAGCTCACCACCATCCTGAGCGCCCTGACCCCCAAGGGCCTCATGAACCGCGCGCACGCCTACAAGGCCGCCCGCGACCGCAACAACGAGGCCGGGATCACCGACCTGGACGCCGGGATCAACATGGGGCTGTACAACTACCCCATCCTCATGGCGGCCGACATCCTCGTCATGGAGGGCACCCACGTCCCCGTGGGCCGCGACCAGTCCCAGCACATCGAGTACACCGCCGACATCGCCGGGTACTTCAACCACCGCTTCGGCGGGTCCTACAGCTTCCCCGTCCCCAAGGGCGTCATCGACGACAGCGACGCGAGCATCCTGCCCGGCGTCGACGGCCGCAAGATGAGCAAGTCCTACGACAACCACATCCCGCTCTTCCTGCCGGAGAACAAGCTCAAGAAGGCCGTGCGCCGCATCCCGACCGACTCCACGCCGGTCGAGGACCCCAAGGACCCCGACAGCTCGGTGCCCTTCCAGCTGCTCACGCACTTCGCCGACGCCCAGAAGGTCTCCGAGGTGCGCAAGCGCCTGGAGGCGGGCGGCATGGGCTGGGGCGACCTCAAGAACGAGCTGTTCGAGGCGATCAACGCCGAGCTGGGCCCCAAACGGGAGCGCTACGAGGAGCTGATGGCCCACCCGGCGCGGATCGACGCCATCTTGGCGGCCGGGTCCGAGCGCGCCCGCGAGCGCGCCCGCGCCACCCTGGAGCGCGTGCGCGCCGCCGTCGGCGTCGTCTGACACGCGGGGGCGGCGGGTCAGCGCGCTGACCCGCCGCCCCCGGCCCCCGCGGGAGACCTCAGCCGACCAGCGGCTCGCCCTCCAGCTCCACGCCCGCCTCGCGCAGCCGCTCCAGCGCCGCGTCCACGGTCGGGCGCGACACCCCGGCGGTCATCCCGAGCAGCACCCGCGTGCGCAGGCCCTCGGCCACCGCGTCCAGGGCGGTCGCCTTCACGCAGTGGTCCATGGCGATGCCCACCACGTCCACCTCGTCCACGCCGCGCTCGCGCAGCCACGAACCCAGCGTCACCCCGCCCTCCCCGGTCACGCCCTCGAAACCGCTGTAGGCAGCCGTGTAGTGCCCCTTGTCGAAGACCTCCTCGGCCAGCGAGGCGTCGAAGCCGGGATGGAACTCCACCCCCGGCGTGCCCGCCTCGCAGTGGCGCGGCCAGCTGTCCACGAAGTCGGGCTCCTCCGAGAAGTGCTCCCCCGGGTCGATGTGGAAGTCGCGCGTGGCCACCACGTGGTCGTAGTCGCTCGCACGGGCGTACTCGGTGACGGCGGCCGCGGTGCTGGCCCCGCCCGCCACCCCCAGGTTCCCTCCCTCGCAGAAGTCCTTCTGCACGTCCACCACGATGAGCGCCCTCACAGCGGCACCCCTTTCCCTGTCGTCGGATCCGCCCGGGCCCGTGTACCACCGCCGCCCCGACCCGCGCTGACCACCGTGTCCGAGGTCACCCGGGCGGTCGTCCGCCGGTGCGCGGGCCCTCACGCACCATCCTCTAGTGGAACACCGTCGGCAGCGCGGCCTCGCCACGCGACATGCGCAGGGCCTCCTCGGGCAGTTCCGCCACTGCCGCCCGGTGCCGCTCCCGGGCCTCGTGCACGCTCTCGTGGCCCACCACCACGCCGTCGGCGACCAGGGGCCGCAGCAGCGGCCGCGTTCCCACCTGCGAGGACGGCGGGTGGGGGTAGATCTCCTCGGACACGGCCGTCCCCTTGTCGTCCAGCCGCCGCACCGCCCACTTGCGCCCGCCCCGGCTCGGCTTGCCCACCGAGCGCTTGGCCACCGGCTCCAGCGGGGCGTCCTCCTCCAGGCCGCGCGCCCGCGCCACCAGCTTGTACACCAGGGACACCGTCGGCGCGCCCGAGCCGGTCACCAGGGAGGTGCCCACCCCGTAGCCGTCCACCGGCGCCACCGCCAGGGCCTGGATGGAGTGCTCGTCCAGGTCCCCGGTCACCACGATGCGGGTGTCCGTCGCGCCCAGGGAGTCCAGCTGCGCCCGCACGCGCCCGGCGTGGGCGGCCAGGTCGCCCGAGTCGATCCGCACCGCGCCCAGTCCGGGCCCGGCCAGCTCCACGGCGGTGCGCACCGCGCGCTCCACGTCGTAGGTGTCCACCAGCAGCGTCGTCCCCTCGCCCAGGGACTCCAACTGCGCCTTGAACGCGTGCCGCTCGCTGTCGTGCAGCAGCGTGAACGCGTGCGCCGCCGTCCCGCCGGTCGGCACACCGTGGGAGCGCCCGGCCTCCAGGTTGGAGGAGGTGGAGAACCCCGCGACGTAGGCGGCTCGGGCCGCGGCGACCGCGGACCGCTCGTGCGTGCGCCGCGAGCCCATCTCGATCAGCGGCCGACCGCCCGCCGCGACCGCCATCCGCGTCGCGGCCGAGGCGATCGCGCTGTCGTGGTTGTACACCGACAGGGCCAGTGTCTCCAGGAGCACGGCCTCGGCGAAGGAGGCCTCCACCACCAGGATCGGCGAGCCGGGGAAGTACGCCTCGCCCTCACCGTAGCCCCACACGTTGCCCGAGAACCGGTAGTCGGCCAGCCATTCCACGGTGCGCTCGTCCACGACCCCGTTGTCGGACAGGAAGTCGAGTTCCTCCGTGCCGAACCGGAACCGCTCCAGCAGTTCCAGGAAGCGGCCCGTTCCGGCCACGACCCCGTACCTGCGTCCCTCCGGCAGCCGCCGGGCGAACATCTCGAACACCGAGTGGCGGGCTGCGGCGCCGCTGTGCAGCGCCCCCTGGAGCATCGTCAGTTCGTAGTGGTCGGTGAGCAGCGCGCTGCTGCTGTCCTCGCTCATGCGCACGAGCCTAATCTGTGCCGGGTGGGACGGAGGAGGTCGCCCCCACCAGCACCGGGCCGCCGCGGCCTCGGCGTTCGCCAACAATACCCATTTGGTTGGTAGGGAACCGGATGTAGGTACCCTGGGGAGCATGCTGAGGATTGATCGCGCGATCTACGACAGGATCGTCGCACACGCCCGCCGCGACCACCCGGACGAGGCGTGCGGCGTCGTGGCCGGACCCGAGGGCTCCGACAGCCCCGAACGCCTCGTCGAGATGGTCAACGCCGAACGGTCGCCGACCTTCTACCGGTTCGACTCCCTCGAACAGCTCAAGGTCTGGCGGGAGATGGACGACCGCGACGAGGAACCCGTCGTGATCTACCACTCCCACACCGCGACCGAGGCCTACCCCTCGCGCACCGACGTCTCCTACGCGTCCGAGCCGGGCGCCCACTACGTGCTCGTGTCCACACGCGAGCCCGACACCGTCGAGTTCCGCTCCTACCGGATCGTCGACGGCCAGGTCACCGAGGAACCGGTGGAGGTCACCGGGCCCGGCGACGGCGCCGCGACCGCCCCGTAGGTTCCACACCACACCGGGCGGCGCCCAGGAATGGGCACCGCGCGCCCCCTGTTGGCAATGAACGCACACCAACGACCGCTAACGGAGAAACCCTCATGGCCATCGAGGTCCGCATCCCGACCATCCTGCGCAACCTGACCGGCGACGCCAAGGTCGTCGAGGGGTCCGGCGACACCCTCGGCGAGCTGTTCGCCGACCTGGACAGCCGACACCCCGGCATCGCCGAGCGCCTGGTGGACGATGGCAAGCTGCGCCGCTTCATCAACGTCTACCTCAACGACGAGGACGTGCGCTTCGTCGGCGGTCTGGAGGCCAAGCTCTCCGACGGCGACAACGTGACGATCCTGCCGGCCGTGGCCGGCGGAAGCCGCTAGGCCGCACATGCGCTACGACTCCCTGCTCGACTCCCTCGGCGGCACGCCGCTCGTCGGCCTGCCCCGGCTCTCGCCCTCGCCGCAGGTCCGGCTCTGGGCGAAACTGGAGGACCGCAACCCCACCGGCTCGATCAAGGACCGCGCCGCGTTCTTCATGATCGAACAGGCCGAGAAGGACGGGCTGCTCTCCCCGGGGTGCACCATCCTGGAGCCGACGTCGGGGAACACCGGCATCTCGCTGGCCATGGTCGCCAAGCTGCGCGGCTACCGCATGGTCTGCGTCATGCCGGAGAACACCTCCGCAGAGCGCAAGCAGCTGCTGGCCATGTGGGGCGCCGAGGTCCACTTCTCCGACGCCGCGGGCGGCTCCAACGAGGCCGTCCGCGTCGCCAAGGAGATGTCCGCGGCCCACCCCGACTGGGTGATGCTGTACCAGTACGGCAACCCGGCCAACGCCCGGGCCCACTACGAGACCACCGGGCCCGAGATCCTCGCCGACCTGCCGGGGATCACCCACTTCGTGGCGGGGCTGGGCACCACCGGCACCCTCATGGGCGTGGGCCGCTACCTGCGCGAACACCGGCCCGGCGTGCAGATCGTGGCGGCCGAGCCCCGCTACGGCGAGCTGGTGTACGGGCTGCGCAACCTCGACGAGGGGTTCGTGCCCGAGCTCTACGACGAGTCGGTGCTCACCACCCGCTTCTCCGTGCCCTCCGAGGCCGCTCTCAGGCGGACCCGGGAACTCCTGGACAAGGAGGGCATCTTCGCGGGCGTCTCCACCGGCGGCGCCCTGCACGCCGCGCTGGGCATGGCCCGCAAGGCCGAGAAGGCGGGGGAGAGCGCCGACATCGCGTTCGTCATCGCCGACGCCGGGTGGAAGTACCTGTCCACCGGCGCCTACGAGGGCACGCTGGAGGAGGCCGAGGAGCGCCTCGACGGCCAGCTCTGGGCCTAGGCTCCAGGGTCTGCACGGACCCGCCCGGCACCCGCCGCGACCCCTCCGGAAGCGGCGGCCCGGGCACGGCGGAGGCCGGCACCTTCGGGTGCCGGCCTCCGTGCCGTTCTGAACACCGGGGAAACACGCCCTGAACAAACAAGACATACGTCGTCAAGCGGTGTGAAAAATTCACACGTGATCGAGGTCGCGTGAGACGCGGGCCACATTTTGTACCACCCGGGCGGGCATTGGGGTACACCCGTAACAACGGGACATCCGCAGAACCAGCCGCCATCCGCACTCCGCACAGTCTCTCGGCGGGAGTGCCACGGACGCCGCGCGGCCCATCGAGAAGGCGACGACGACGTGCGACTCACGATTATCGGGTCCTCGGGGAGCTTCCCCGGGCCGGACAGCCCGGCTTCCTCCTACATGCTCGAAGCGGACGGCTACCGCCTCCTGCTCGACATGGGCAACGGCGCGCTCGGAACTCTCCAGCGGCACGTCGACATCTACTCGGTCGACGCCGTCTACCTGAGCCACCTGCACGCCGACCACTGCTTCGACCTGTGCTCGTACTGGGTGGCCAGGGCGTACCACCCGGGCGGCGCCAAGCCCCGCATCCCGGTCTACGGGCCCGGCGGCGTGGCCCGGCGGATGGCCGAGGCCTACGGTCTGGAACCCGACCCGGGTATGACCGAGGTGTTCGAGTTCCACGAACTCTCCCCCGGGCCGTTCCGGATCGGCCCCTTCCAGGCCCGTGTCGACCACGTCAACCACCCGGTGGAGGCCTTCGGCATCCGCCTGGAGCACGGCGGCGCGTCCATGGCCTACTCCGGTGACACCGGGGTGTGCGACTCCCTGGTGGACCTGGCCGCCGACACCGACCTGTTCCTGTGCGAGGCCGCCTTCCAGGACCACCTCGACCACCCCAAGGACATGCACCTGACGGGCAGCGAGGCGGGGGAGCACGCCAGCCGGGCCCGCGCCCGCAGCCTGCTGCTGACCCACCTGGTGCCGTGGAACGACGACGACGTCACCCTCACCGAGGCGCGCTCCACCTACGACGGGCCCATCGGCCTGGCCCGCAGCGGCCAGGTGCACGAAGTCGGCGGCTGACCGGGGACCGGGCCGGGGCGGACCGCGGGGTTGCGCACTCCAGCACCGCGGGGCACTCCACGGATATACGCTCTTGTCCATGGCCCGACCTGACGGACGCGTTCCGACCCAACTCCGCCCTGTGACCATCACCCGCAACTGGCTCCGCCACGCGGAAGGCTCCGTACTCGTCGAGTTCGGCGACACCCGCGTGCTGTGCGCCGCCAGCGTCGAGGACGGCGTCCCGCGCTGGCGCCGAGGCACCGGCGAGGGGTGGGTCACCGCCGAGTACGCGATGCTGCCCCGCTCCACCGACACCCGGGGCTCCCGGGAGTCGGTCCGCGGCAAGATCGGCGGCCGCACCCACGAGATCTCCCGCCTGGTCGGCCGCTCCCTGCGCGCCGTCGTGGACTTCAAGGCGATGGGCGAGCACACCATCACGCTGGACTGCGACGTGCTCCAGGCCGACGGAGGCACGCGCACCGCCGCGATCACCGGCGCGTACGTGGCGCTGGCCGACGCGATGAAGTGGCTGCGCAAGCGCCGCAAGCTCAAGAACAACCCGCTGACGGGCTCCCTGGCCGCGGTCAGCGTCGGCGTGGTGCAGGGCCAGCCCCGGCTGGACCTGAACTACCTGGAGGACTCGGTCGCCGACACCGACATGAACGTCGTCATCACCGGTGACGGCAAGTTCATCGAGGTGCAGGGCACCGCCGAGGGCGCCCCCTTCGACCGGGACCTGCTCAACCAGCTGCTCGACCTCGCGGTCTCCGGCTGCGGGGAACTGACCGCGATCCAGAAGAAGGCGCTGTCGGAGTGACCGCCACCCCACGGGCCGGTGCCCGTATCGGCGGTGCGCCCCGGGGAGGGGGAACCGTGAAGATCGTCCTGGCCACGCGCAACGCGAAGAAGGTCCCGGAGATGCGGGCCATCCTGGCCGACGCCGGGGTGGAGGCGCAGGTGCTCTCCCTCGACGCCTTCCCCGACGCGCCCGAGGTGCCCGAGACGGAGCCGTCCTTCCTGGGCAACGCGCTGCTCAAGGCCCGGGCCATCGCCGCGCACACCGGGCTGCCCGCCGTCGCCGACGACTCCGGCATCGCCGTGGACGAACTGCGCGGGATGCCCGGAGTGCTGTCCGCGCGCTGGGCGGGCCGCTTCGGCGCGGGCGACCAGGACCGGGCCAACCTGGACCTGGTCCTGGACCAGATGGCCGACACCCCGGCCGAGCGCAGGGGCGCCGCGTTCGTGTGCGCGGCGGTGCTGGTGATGCCGGACGGGACCGAGGCCGTCGCCGAGGGCGTGCTGCGCGGCCGCCTGGTGCGCGAGCGCCGCGGGGAGAACGGCTTCGGGTACGACCCGGTGTTCGTCCCCGAGGGGGAGAGCCGCACCACGGCGGAGCTGTCCCCGGAGGAGAAGAACGCGATCAGCCACCGGGGGATCGCCTTCCGCAAGCTCGCCCGGGAGCTGGCGGACATCCTCTGAGGCCCCGGACGTGTTCCGGGGACCACGTCGGTCCCCGTCCCCGGAGCGGTCTCGCCCCGGGGACGGAAAATCCCGTCCTCCCGTGTTTGGCCCCGCGGCTCCCGGGAAGGGTCTGTGTCAGACGACAAGCAAGCCGACGAACGACCAGGCCCCGGACTGGAGTCCCCTCCGAGTCCAGGCGGATTTGACGCCGCCGCTGAGGTTGCCTAAACTCGATCGGGTCGCTGCGGGACGGCGAGACACCCCACGGGGTCGACTCGGAACCGGACCGCTGTCCTGACCTTCTCTCCAAGCTTCGATGGTTCGAGCACGTGCTCGGGGCGTGTAGGCTCGGGGAGTTGCCTCGAAAGAGGAACTGGTCTTCTTGATCCGGTGCAATTTCGCAAAAACCGCCGATTTGGCGGGGTGCGGAACACCTGATAAAGTAAAGACACAACAAAGCGGAAACGCACAACGCCTTCGGCGGAAAAGCTCACAGCAGCTTGTAAGCGAAGAGCGGTTGTTTCTTGAGAACTCAACAGCGCGTGTTTGATTTTCTTTAAGCCATGTTTGTTTTGGCCCCGTCACACAGAACCATCACGGTTCGTGTGCGGAGGTTCCTTTGATTAGCCGGGGTAACCCGGTTGGTCAGGATTACTTCTAGGTTTACCCGCCCAGACCTTCACGGTCGGGTCGGGTTGAGTGACCTTTATGGAGAGTTTGATCCTGGCTCAGGACGAACGCTGGCGGCGTGCTTAACACATGCAAGTCGAGCGGTAAGGCCCTTCGGGGTACACGAGCGGCGAACGGGTGAGTAACACGTGAGCAACCTGCCCCTGACTCTGGGATAAGCGGTGGAAACGCCGTCTAATACCGGATACGACCCGCCACCTCATGGTGGAGGGTGGAAAGTTTTTCGGTCAGGGATGGGCTCGCGGCCTATCAGCTTGTTGGTGGGGTAACGGCCTACCAAGGCGATTACGGGTAGCCGGCCTGAGAGGGCGACCGGCCACACTGGGACTGAGACACGGCCCAGACTCCTGCGGGAGGCAGCAGTGGGGAATATTGCGCAATGGGCGAAAGCCTGACGCAGCGACGCCGCGTGGGGGATGACGGCCTTCGGGTTGTAAACCTCTTTTACCACCAACGCAGGCTTCCAGTTCTCTGGAGGTTGACGGTAGGTGGGGAATAAGGACCGGCTAACTACGTGCCAGCAGCCGCGGTAATACGTAGGGTCCGAGCGTTGTCCGGAATTATTGGGCGTAAAGAGCTCGTAGGCGGCGTGTCGCGTCTGCTGTGAAAGACCGGGGCTTAACTCCGGTTCTGCAGTGGATACGGGCATGCTAGAGGTAGGTAGGGGAGACTGGAATTCCTGGTGTAGCGGTGAAATGCGCAGATATCAGGAGGAACACCGGTGGCGAAGGCGGGTCTCTGGGCCTTACCTGACGCTGAGGAGCGAAAGCATGGGGAGCGAACAGGATTAGATACCCTGGTAGTCCATGCCGTAAACGTTGGGCGCTAGGTGTGGGGACTTTCCACGGTTTCCGCGCCGTAGCTAACGCATTAAGCGCCCCGCCTGGGGAGTACGGCCGCAAGGCTAAAACTCAAAGGAATTGACGGGGGCCCGCACAAGCGGCGGAGCATGTTGCTTAATTCGACGCAACGCGAAGAACCTTACCAAGGTTTGACATCACCCGTGGACTCGCAGAGATGTGAGGTCATTTAGTTGGCGGGTGACAGGTGGTGCATGGCTGTCGTCAGCTCGTGTCGTGAGATGTTGGGTTAAGTCCCGCAACGAGCGCAACCCTTGTTCCATGTTGCCAGCACGTAATGGTGGGGACTCATGGGAGACTGCCGGGGTCAACTCGGAGGAAGGTGGGGATGACGTCAAGTCATCATGCCCCTTATGTCTTGGGCTGCAAACATGCTACAATGGCCGGTACAATGGGCGTGCGATACCGTAAGGTGGAGCGAATCCCTAAAAGCCGGTCTCAGTTCGGATTGGGGTCTGCAACTCGACCCCATGAAGGTGGAGTCGCTAGTAATCGCGGATCAGCAACGCCGCGGTGAATACGTTCCCGGGCCTTGTACACACCGCCCGTCACGTCATGAAAGTCGGCAACACCCGAAACTTGCGGCCTAACCCCTTGTGGGAGGGAGTGAGTGAAGGTGGGGCTGGCGATTGGGACGAAGTCGTAACAAGGTAGCCGTACCGGAAGGTGCGGCTGGATCACCTCCTTTCTAAGGAGTCTTTACAGGTCGGCATTACTTCTACAGCCGGCCGGACTCGAAAGTGGACCTGGTGCTGCGTGCAGTATCCAGGATGGCTCAAAGACAAATCGGACTTGACCTCGGGCGACTAGAAGCGTCCGGGGGCGCGCTGTTGGGTGTCTGAGGAAACAACCTCTGCTCCAGTACGGAGTGGGTGTTGGTTCCCGCGGACCGCCTCTGAGAACTCTCGGGTCCTTGCCGTTGCGGCTGGGGATGTGAGTGGTGTCGGGGTGTGCGGTTGGTGTTTTGATTTGTGAATAGTGTGCGCGAGCATCTTATTATCTGTAGTGGCCAAGTGATAGTGGCACACGGTGGATGCCTTGGCACCAGGCGCCGATGAAGGACGTGGGAGGCCGCGATAGGCCACGGGGAGCTGTCAACCGAGCTGTGATCCGTGGGTGTCCGAATGGGGAAACCTAGCCCGAGTTGTGTCGGGTTGCCGCCACCTGAATGTATAGGGTGGTTGGTGGTGACGCGGGGAAGTGAAACATCTCAGTACCCGCAGGAAGAGTAAACAACAGTGATTCTCCTAGTAGTGGTGAGCGAACGGGGAAGAGGCTAAACCGCAGGCGTGTGATAGACGGCAGTCGTTGCGTGTGCGGGGTTGTGGGATGCGTCTGTCTGGGTCTGCCGACTCAGAGCGCTGAGTGGTTCTTGTAGCTGAAACCGTTGGGAAGCGGTACCGGAGTGGGTGAGAGTCCCGTAGGTGTAGGAAGAACCTAGGTGTTGGACGTATTCCCGAGTAGCGCGGAGCCCGTGAAAGTCCGTGTGAATCTGGCAGGACCACCTGCTAAGCCAAAATACGTCCTGGTGACCGATAGTGCACTAGTACCGTGAGGGAAAGGTGAAAAGTGCCCCGGTGAGGGGTCGTGAAATAGTACCTGAAACCGTGTGCTGTCAAGCCGTCAGAGCTGAACTTCGTGTTTGGTGATGGCGTGCCTTTTGAAGAATGAGCCTGCGAGTCATGGTGTGTGGCGAGGTTAACCCGGGTGGGGTAGCCGTAGGGAAACCGAGTCTGAATAGGGCGTTGGAGTCGCATGCTGTGGACCCGAAGCGGAGTGATCTACCCATGTCCAGGGTGAAGCGGGGGTAAGACCTCGTGGAGGCCCGAACCCACCAGGGTTGAAAACCTGGGGGATGAGGTGTGGGTAGGGGTGAAAGGCCAATCAAACTCCGTGATAGCTGGTTCTCCCCGAAATGCATTTAGGTGCAGCGTCGCGTGTTTCTTGCTGGAGGTAGAGCTACTGTTTGGCTGATGGGCCCGACAAGGTTACTGACGTCAGACAAACTCCGAATGCCGGTGAAGTGAAGCGCGGCAGTGAGACTGCGGGGGATAAGCTTCGTAGTCGAGAGGGAAACAGCCCAGATCATCAGCTAAGGCCCCTAAGCGTGTGCTAAGTGGGAAAGGTTGTGGAGTTGCTGAGACAACCAGGAGGTTGGCTTAGAAGCAGCCATCCTTTAAAGAGTGCGTAATAGCTCACTGGTCAAGTGGTTCTGCGCCGATAATGTAGCGGGGCTAAAGCACACCGCCGAAGCTGTGAAGCTCAGGACTAGATTCCTGGGTTGGTAGGGGAGCGTCGTGCGTCCGGTGAAGCTGCCGAGTGATCGTGTGGTGGAGGGCGTGCGAGTGAGAATGCAGGCATGAGTAGCGATAGCAACGTGAGAAACGTTGCCGCCGATTGACTAAGGGTTCCTGGGGCAGGTTAATCCGCCCAGGGTGAGTCTGGACCTAAGGCGAGGCCGACAGGCGTAGTCGATGGATAACGGGTTGATATTCCCGTACCCGTGCACGAGCGTCCAGTACTGAATCAGGTGATGCTAACCACGCTGGTTCTTGGTGGTTCCTTCGGGAACTGCCTCTGAGCTGGTCTGGGAACCGAGCTTGTAGTAGGTAAGTGATGGGGTGACGCAGGAGGGTAGCTCTACCCGGCGGTGGTTGTCCGGGGGTAAGCGTGTAGGCCGGTGTGTTGGCAAATCCGCACACCATGAAGGTTGAGACGTGATGCCGAGCCGTTTTTGGTGAAGTGAGTGATCCCATGCTGTCGAGAAAAGCCTCTAGCGAGTTCGTGTGTGGCCAGTACCCTAAACCGACGCAGGTGGTCAGGTAGAGAATACCGAGGCGTTCGGGTGAACCATGGTTAAGGAACTCGGCAAATTGTCCCCGTAACTTTGGGAGAAGGGGAGCCCTGTCTGGTGACGGATCTTGCATCCTGAGCTGGGTGGGGTCGCAGATAGCGGGGGGAAGCGACTGTTTATTAAAAACACAGGTCCGTGCGAAGTCGTAAGACGCTGTATACGGACTGACGCCTGCCCGGTGCTGGAACGTTAAGAGGACTGGTTAGTGGGGGTTCGCCCTTGCGAAGCTGGGAATCTAAGCGCCAGTAAACGGCGGTGGTAACTATAACCATCCTAAGGTAGCGAAATTCCTTGTCGGGTAAGTTCCGACCTGCACGAATGGCGTAACGACTTCCCCACTGTCTCAACCATGGGCCCGGTGAAATTGCACTACGAGTAAAGATGCTCGTTTCGCGCAGCAGGACGGAAAGACCCCGGGACCTTCACTATAGCTTGACATTGGTGTTTGGGATGGTTTGTGTAGGATAGGTGGGAGCCGGTGAAGCTGTCACGCTAGTGGCGGTGGAGGCGTTGGTGAAATACCACTCTGACTGTTTCGGGCATCTAACTTTGGACCGTGATCCGGTTCGGGGACAGTGTCTGGTGGGTAGTTTAACTGGGGCGGTTGCCTCCCAAAGAGTAACGGAGGCGCCCAAAGGTTCCCTCAGCCTGGTTGGTAATCAGGTGTTGAGTGTAAGTGCACAAGGGAGCTTGACTGTGAGACGGACGTGTCGAGCAGGAGCGAAAGCTGGGACTAGTGATCCGGCACCGGCGTGTGGAAGCGGTGTCGCTCAACGGCTAAAAGGTACCCCGGGGATAACAGGCTGATCTTCCCCAAGAGTCCATATCGACGGGATGGTTTGGCACCTCGATGTCGGCTCGTCGCATCCTGGGGCTGGAGTTGGTCCCAAGGGTTGGGCTGTTCGCCCATTAAAGCGGCACGCGAGCTGGGTTTAGAACGTCGTGAGACAGTTCGGTCCCTATCCGCTGTGCGCGTTGGAGACTTGAGAAGGGCTGTCCCTAGTACGAGAGGACCGGGACGGACGAACCTCTGGTGTGCCAGTTGTCCTGCCAAGGGCATGGCTGGTTGGCTACGTTCGGGAGGGATAACCGCTGAAAGCATCTAAGCGGGAAGCTTGCTTTGAGATGAGGTCTCCTGCCTCCTTGAGGGGGTAAGGCTCCCTATAGACGATGGGGTTGATAGGCCGGGTGTGGAAGCCTTGTGAGGGGTGGAGCTGACCGGTACTAATAGGCCGAGGGCTTGTCCGCTGCAGATAATTGGATGTTCGCGCACACTTTTCACGGAGCTTGCTGCTCGCTGTGATTCCTTGCTCCTTTGTGGGGGTGGGTGGAGTCGGGTGGGTGGTGTGTGGTTTCCGTGGTGGTTATTGCTGGAGGGTCACACCCGGTCTCTTTCCGAACCCGGTCGTTAAGTCTCTTTGCGCTGATGGTACTGCCCTGTGGTGGGGTGGGAGAGTAGGTCGCTGCCACGGTTTTTTGTGAGAGGGGGGTCGCCTGTTGGGGCGGCCCCTCTTTTTTTGTGTGGGGGTGGGGTTGTCGGGGAGGCTTCCCCACCCCCTTTTTTTTGTGGGGTTGTTTGTGCGTTTGTGAATGTGGGGGTGGGTGGGGGTGCGGGTCCTTGGGTGGGCCCCCTGTGTTCCAGTGAACCGGGTGCGGGGGTGGGGGCGCCAGGGCCTCTTGCGCGCTGTGGACAACCAGCCGCCCCCTCCGCAGGCGCGGCAGTCCGCTCGCACAGGCCACTGCCCGTTTCTGTTTTCGCTGGTGGGACAATTTCCGCATGACGAAGACAATCCCCTCAGAGCTTCTGGCCGCGGCGGAGGCCGCGAAGGGCTTCATGCCCACGGACGAGGGCACCGCCCTCTTCGAGACCGCCGTCTCCTACGCCCAGGTCGGGCCGATCGTGGAGATCGGCACCTACTGCGGCAAGTCCACGATCTTCCTCGGAGCGGCCGCCCGCGCCACCGGGGTCAAGGTCCTCACGGTCGACCACCACCGGGGCTCGGAGGAGCACCAGGAGGGCTGGGAGTACCACGACGCGTCCCTGGTGGACGAGGCGACCGGCAGGTTCGACACCCTTCCGCACTTCCGGCGCACGATCACCGAAGCGGGCCTGGACGAGGAGGTCATCGCGCTCGTGGGCCGGTCCACCGATGTCGCGGCCGTCTGGGGCACCCCGCTCGGCATGGTCTTCATCGACGGCGGTCACAGCGAGGAGGCCGCCCAGAACGACTACGATGGCTGGAGTCCCCACGTCGCCCCCGGCGGGGCCCTCGTCATCCACGACGTGTTCCCCAACCCCGAGGACGGCGGCCGACCGCCCTACAACATCTACCGGAAGGCCCTCGACTCGGGGGATTTCAAGGAGATGCGCGCGGTGGGCTCCCTGCGGGTGCTCGAACGCACCCCGGGGAAGTGAGCGGGCTAACAGCCTTTCCGATGCACAGCTGCCCAGGGTAAGCCTTGGGTAAGAAGTGACAGTACGCTTACCCGTTCGGACTTGACATGGTTACGGGCGGGTATCGTGGCCTGGAGGGCTGAGCGATGGCGGCGTTATTCCCCGAATTACCGCTTCGGTCCTGACTCGAACTGAACGATCCGGGGCACTCGCGCGTCAAACATCAGGACGGCACGGTGCCGGACGTGATTTGCCATGGGGGCGGGGAACTGAGCGAGAGCACACACGGCGAAAGCGGGGCGGATGGACAGCGTCCCGGGAAGGACACGCCGGACACCAGGAACACCTCTGCCGAAGAGCTGTCCAACAAGCACACTCCCGAGAGTGGAGTACCCAACGTCGAGGGGAACCAATCCACTCATGGCGCTTCTGGAGGAGAAGAAGGCGTAGGAGAACAGCCCGAACCGGAGTTCATCAATCCGGTCACCTTCAAGACCAGCGGTACCTTCCTCCGTGACAAGGTCGCCCAGAACCTCGCGGAACAGGGCTTCGGTTCCGACGACACCGGCGACGAGGACGCGGAGGCCTCCGGCGTTCCCGCCGACGCGCACGGTGCCGATGCCGTCCACACCTCTCCCGCGGCCGGCTCCCCCGCCTCGGCCGGCAGCGCGGGAGCGGAGGAGCCCGACACGCACGAGGACGGGGTCCGGGGGGACGGAGGGTCCTCCCAGGCCGCCTCGCCCTTCGCGGCCGACGACGCGTCCGTCAACCAGGACGGTACGGCCGGCGCCGACGAGCCCCCATCGCCGGTGTCCGACCGGACCGAGCCCATCTCGCTCGACTCCGTCCGCGCCGCCGCCTCCGCGGAGACGGCGGAGACGTCCGACGACTCCTCCGGGAACGCCGGTGCCGAAGAGGGCGGGACAGACCTCTGGAGCCCGCGCGGGCAGGAGCGCACGGGAGCTCCCAAGAGCCCCGTGGCCGGAACCGTGACCGACGTCCAGGACTTCGATGACGAGTCCGCCGAGGCCGCCACGTCCGCTGTGCCCGCCGCACCGGACGCGGTCGCTCCGGACCGTGACGGAGAGCAGAGGATCGACGAGTCCTCCGCGGCCGAGACCGCGTCCCTGTGGCCCGAGCCGCGTCGCCTCTCCTCCTACGTGGCCGATTCGCCCTCCCGGAATCAGGACCGGGGTGCCCGCCCCGGTTCCGCCGCGGCCGCGGCCGGAGCTGCGGGTGCCGCGGGAGCGGCCGCCGCCCACTCCGGGGCACACGGCGACCCCAGCGGTCCGGGTGCCACCACCAGTTCCAGCAACTCCGGTGGACCCAGCGGTCCCACCGGCCCTGGCGGCCCCAAGGGTCCGGCTGGTCCCGGCGGTACCGGGCCCGGCGGGCCCAAGGGCCCGGGTGACCCCAAGGCGCGGGGCAAGAAGAAGGGCGCCGGCCAGAAGGCCAAGAAGCCCCTCTGGTGGAGGATCCTGCGGGTCTTCCTCATCGTCGCCGGCGTGTTCTTCATCATCGGGTGCGGTGTCTTCGCCTTCTTCTACAGCACCGTGGAGGTCCCGGACGCGGCCAAGGCCGACGTCCTGGAGGAGGGTTCGACCTTCTACTTCGCCGACGGCGAGACCGAGTTCGCCTACCGGGGCACCCACCGGGAGATCCTGTCCTACGACGAGATGACCGCGGGCGGCGACCATGTCGTCGAGGCGGTCATCTCCGCGGAGGACCGCGGTTTCTGGACCGAGCCCGGGGTGTCCGTGAGCGGCACCGGCCGCGCGGTCTGGTCCACCGTCACCGGCCAGCAGGTCCAGGGCGGCTCCACCATCACCCAGCAGATGGTCCGCAACTACTACGAGGGCATCTCCCGGGACGTGTCCATCACCCGCAAGGTGCGGGAGATCATCATCGCCCTCAAGGTCGACCGGAGCGAGTCGAAGGAGTGGGTGATGGAGCAGTACCTCAACACCATCTACTTCGGTCGCAACGCCTACGGAGTCCAGGCCGCCTCGCAGGCGTACTACCACAAGGACGTCCAGGACCTGGAGCCCGCCGAGGCCGCGTTCCTGGCCGCCGCCATCCAGCAGCCCACCCCCTTCGGTGAGGCCGACGTGGAGACCACCCCCTCCATGGAGCGGCGCTGGGAGTACGTCGTCAACGGCATGGTCACGACGGAGGCCATCACCCAGGCCGAGGCCGACGCGATGGAGTTCCCGGCGCCCGAGCCGGAGCGGCCCAGCGAGGGCACCGACCTGAGCGGCTACAAGGGCTACATGCTCCAGGAGGCCATGAACGAGCTGGAGCGGCTCGGCTACACCGAGGACCAGATCAACCGCCAGGGCTACAGGATCGTCACCACGTTCGACCAGGACATGATGGACGCCGCCTACGCCGCGGTGGAGGAGATGGTCCCGCTCGAGAACCGGCCCGAGGGCGTCAACGTCGGCCTGACCACCGTCGACCCGGCGACGGGCGAGGTGCTGGCCTTCTACGGCGGCCACGACTACTGGGAGAACCAGTACGACAGCTCCTTCCTCGGTGCCGCGCAGACCGGTTCGGCGTTCAAGCCCTACGTGCTCGCCACCGCACTGGAGCAGGGCTACAGCCTCAACTCCACGGTGGACGGGCGCGGGCCGCGCACCATCGCGGGATCGCGCATCCAGAACGCGGGCAACGCGCCGGGCGGAATCATGACGCTCACGCAAGCCACCCAGCACTCCAACAACCTCGGCTTCATCGAGCTGGCCCAGGAGGTCGGTTTCGAGAACGTCCGCGACACCGTCTACGCCGCGGGCTGGCCCGAGGGGAGCGTCCCCGACAGCCAGCTGGTTCCGGTCATGCCGCTGGGCGCCTCCAGCGCCCGCACGGTCGACCAGGCCAGCGGGTACGCCACCTTCGCCAACGGCGGCGTGCACGTCGAGACGCACGTGGTGCGGGAGATCATCGACTCCGAGGGCGAGAACGTGCGTCCGGAGGTGGAGAGCAACAGGGCCCTGGAGGAGGCGACCGCCGCCGACGTCACCCACGCCCTCCAGCAGGTGGTCAACGCCGGTACCGGTACCGCGGCGCGGCTGGCCAACCACCCCACCGCGGGCAAGACCGGCACCACCGACGGCAGCGTCGCCGCCTGGTTCGTCGGTTACACCCCGCAGCTGTCCACGGCGGTGGGGATCTACAGCGGCAACAACGAGAGCTTCAGTATCCCGGGATACGGCTCCCTGTCGGGCGGTACGCTCCCGGCGTCGCTGTGGAACCGGTACATGAGCACCGCCATGGAGGGTTACGAGCCCGGTTCGTTCCCGAGCCCGGCCTTCAGCGGCACCACCGAGAACTGGGCTCCGGAGGTGTCCACCGAGCAGCCCCAGCAGCCGCAGCAGCCGGAGACGCCGGTGGAGCCGGAGACGCCGGTGGAGCCGGAGGCGCCCACCACGCCGGAGACGCCGGTGGAGCCGGAGGTGCCCACCACGCCCGAGTGGCCGGAGATCCCCGGTCCCGGGACCGAGCCGGGTCCCGGTGACGGCGGCGGCGGAGAGGAAGGCGGCGGCGGTGGCGGCGGCGGTGAGAGCCCGCCGGCCAGGCGCGACGACCTCTGGTGAGGTCCGGGTCCGGTGGTGACCGGAGCCGGTGAGAACGGGTGGAGGGCCCGGCGGTGCGCACCGCCGGGCCCTCCCCGTGTGTCGGGTCCTTGGTGTTCGGCCTCCGCCGCTCCCGTGCCGGTCGGCGGACCGGCGGGTCCCGTCCGCCCGGACCGGCCTCGGTTCGCGGGGGCGGGCGCACACCGGGTGCCGGAGGCGGCGCGGGCGGGACCGGAGCGGAACGGGGCCCGAGAGCACCGCCTAGTCGGAGGGGTCCCCGTCCCAGGTGTGCAGGAAGACCCGCGAGCCCGGTGTGGTCCCGGTGAGCGCGTCCACCGCCAGGATCACGGCGGCCGACGTCCACGTGCTGCGCTCCACCGGCCAGCGCACCTGCTCGGCGAACTGGTAGCCCGTCCAGTACACGCCGTCGTCGGCGTCGCGCAGGTGCTGCACGTCCCGCAGGAGGCGCACGCCCGCGTCCACGTCGCCGACGGCGGCCAGGGCCAGCACCAGCTCCGAGGTCTCCGCCGCGGTCACCCACGGCTGGTCGCTCACGCAGCGCGCGCCCAGCCCGGGCACCACGAAGCGGTCCCAGCGCTCGGCGATGCGCTCCTTGGCGGCGGCGCCGCGCACGGCGCCGCCCAGGACGGGGTAGAACCAGTCCATCGAGAAGCGCCCGCGGTCGGCGAACAGGTCCTCGTGCCCGTTGATGAGCACCGCGAGGCGGTCGGCGGCGGCCGTCCACGCGGGGCGGGAGCGGCCCAGGCGCGCGGCCAGGGCGGTGCCGCAGCGCAGCGCGTGGTGCACGCTCGCGCACACCGTGAGCAGGGCGTGGTCCCCGGGGGCGCCGTTCTCCGAACGGGCCCACAGGATCTCGCCGTGCTCGCCGCGCAGGGCCAGGACGAACTCCAGGCCCTCCTCGACCACCGGCCACATCCGCTCGGCGAACGCGGTGTCGCCGGTGACGAGCAGGTGGTGGAACAGGCCCACCGCCGGGTAGGCGGCGTGGTTGGCCTCGCGCAGCCGCGTCACCGGGACGCCCTGGCGGAACTTGGCGGGCCACCCGCCCCCGGGTGCGCGGCTGTCGGCCAGCCACAGGTAGGCGCGCCGGGCCGCTTCGGCGTGTCCGGGCGCGCTGCGGCCGGTCACGGTCAGGGCCATGGCGCACTCCACGTGGTCCCACACGTCGGTGTGCCCGCCGGGGAACCACGGGATGGCCCCGCTGTCCTCCTGGCAGCGCGCGAGGTAGGAGGCCGAGCGGTGCAGCTGCCCGGCGTCGAGCACACCGGGCAGGCTCAGGGCGTCGTGAGGGGCCGGTCCGGCGGTGGGCGCGGGCGCGGGGGTGACGGACATCAGGCGTCGTGCGGTTTGCGCACGTACACGACCACGCTCTTGCCGATGACCGGGTTGAGCAGGCGCTCGGCGACGCGGGTCACCGCGGGGGCCTTGAGCATGTCCCAGACCAGCATGTCGTGGTAGGCCTTGGCGAGCGGGTGGTCGTCCCGGTCGGTGCCCACCGCGCACTTGATCCACCAGTAGGGCGCGTGCAGGGCGTGCGCGTGGTGGTGCGGGCCGATCTCGAAGCCGGTGGCCTTGAGCTTGGCCTCCAGTTCGGCGCGCGTGTAGATGCGGATGTGCCCGCCCTCGTTGGTGTGGTACTCCTCCGACAGGGCCCAGCACAGGCGCTCGGGCAGGAAGCTGGGTACCGTCACCGCGGCGATGCCGCCGGGCCGCAGTACCCGGAAGAGTTCGGCCATCGCGGCGGTGTCGTGCGGGATGTGCTCGAAGATCTCGGCCGCGACCACCCGGTCGAAGCTGGCGTCGTCGAAGGGCATGTCCAGGGCGTCGCCCTTGACGGTCTCGGCCCTAGCCTCCTCGGGAGCCTCGCCCTCGTGGCGCATCGCGGCGAACATGGTCTCGACCTCGGCGAGGTCGGCGACGTTCTGGTCGAAGGCCACGATGTCGGCGCCGCGTCGGTAGACCTCGAAGGCGTGGCGGCCGCCGCCGCAGCCCAGGTCGAGCACGCGGTCGCCCGGGCCGACGGGGAACAGGTTGAAGTCGACGGTGATCAGTGGAGGCTCCCTGGGGATCTGGCTCGGGGATCTGGGTTCGGGGCTCAGCGGCCGCGGACGCGGGGCGGTGGGCCGCCGCGTGGCCCGACGGGGCGGCGCGCGGCTCGGGCCGGTCAGGCGCCGTTCGCGCGGGCCCGCTCGGGTGCTGGCGCGGCCGCGGGCTCGGCGGGGCCGGGCCGCGTGTCGCCGTCGGCGGGGTGGTTCCCCCGCACGGCGTCGATGGTGGAGGCGTAGCGGCGCGCGGTCAGCTCGGCGACGGCCCTCCAGGTGAAGCGCTCCTGGACCCGGCGCCAGGCGGCGGCGCCCATGCGCTCGCGTTCGGCGTCGTCGTCGAGCAGGGCGGCGAGCGCCTCGGCGAGCGCCTCGGGGTCGCCCGGGGGCACCAGGCGCCCGGCGTCCCCGTCGGTGCCCACGACCTCGGGCAGCGCTCCGGCGTGGCTGGCCACCAGCGGCGTGGCGCAGGCCATGGCCTCCACCGCGGGCAGGGAGAACCCCTCGTAGAAGGACGGGACGACCGCCACCTGCGCGCTGGCGATGAGTTCGGCCAGGGAGGTGTCGTCGATGCCGCTGACGAACTCGACGCGGTCGCGCAGGCTCAGCTCGTCCACCAGCTGGTCGGTGGGGCCGCCGGGCTTGGGTCTGCTGACGACGGTCAGGGTGATGTCGCGTTCGGTGGCGAGTTTGGCCGCGGCCCGCAGCAGGACCGCCACGCCCTTGAGGGGGCTGTCGGCGCTGGCGGTGCACACGATGCGTCCCGGTACGCGCTCCAGTGCGGGGCGCGGGTGGAAGTGGCGGGTGTCCACGCCCAGCGGGGTGACCTCCATGGCGGCGGGGGCGACGCCGAACTCGCGGGCGATGTCGTCGGCGGAGGACTGGGAGGGCACCAGGATCGGGTCGAGTCGGCGGGCGACCCTGGCCTGCATGCCCACGAACCCGTACCAGCGGCGCTTGGTGAGCCTGTGCAGGCCCCGGGCCTCGGCCAGTTCGATCCTGCGGTCCACGCTGATGGGGTGGTGGATGGTGGTGACCAGCGGCAGCCCGGCGGACCTGATGCCGAGCAGTCCCCAGCCCAGTGTCTGGTTGTCGTGGACGACGTCGAAGTCGTCCAGGCGGCGGCGCAGTTCGCGGTTGGCGCGCAGGGAGAAGGTGAGGGGCTCGGGGAACCCGGCGGTCCACATGGTGGCGACCTCCAGGGCGTCGATCCAGTCGCGCCACTCGCGCACGGGCGGGGCCTTGAAGGGGTGGGCGTCGTTGTACAGGTCCAGGGAGGGGACCTTCTCCAGGGTCACGCCCTCGTCCAGGACGGGGTAGGGCTGGCCGGAGAGGACGGTGACCTCGTGGCCCAGGGCGGCCAGTTCGCGCGAGAGGTGGCGGACGTACACGCCCTGTCCGCCGACGTGCTGCTTGCTGCGGTAGGACAGCAGGGCGACGCGCAGGGGGCGCTCGGCAGGGGGCCGTGGGCTCGGTGTGGTGCCCGACTGGGTCAAGAGTCCACCTCTTCGTTGGGTCGCGGGCCCGGTCGCCGTGGGCGCGGATGCCGTCGGCCGGTGACAGGCGTGCGCGTGCCTATGTTACTCGGCAGTTGTGTTCGGACCGGCGTCGGGCCGGTTGGTAAGGGATCCTATGCCGGGCGCCTCGCGGCGGCGTTCCGGCGGGGCGCGTCGCCGCGTTCGGCGCGGCGGGCGCCCGGACGGCCGGGGGAGGGGCGGTGTTCATGTGCGGTACACAAATGAGAACAAATTCTACAAAGCCTGTCAGGCGATCCGAAAACCCCGGTCCTCTTTTCGTATTGCTACTGCTACGTCGGGCGATGAGGTGAGGATCATGGGCTTGGCCGGCCGTCTTCGGGGGAATCCGTTGGATAACGTGTTCTCGTAAAAGCCGCCGCCTCCGGGTGGGCGTCGGCGACGGGCATCAGCGCCGCGGCGAGCGGGCAGCGCGCGGGCTGACGACGAAGGGGAGATCCTGTGGCGGTGCGGGCGGCGAGCGGAACGATGTCACGAAGTCAGACCCAGCGCCGCAGGCGCATCGTGCAGACCGCGGCCGCGCTGGCCGTGCGCGGTGGTGTCGAGGCCATGCAGATGCGTTCGGTGGCCGAGCGCGCGGGTGTCGCCCTCGGCACGCTCTACCGGTACTTCCCCTCCAAGATGGACCTGGTGGTGGCCGTGGTCACCGAGGAGCTGGACCTGTTGGAGGGCGGTATCGTCCGCCGCCCGCCCACCGCCGACACCCCCGCCGAACGCGCGGTCGACGTCCTGCTGCGGGCCACGCGCGGGTTGATGCGCGAGCCGGAGCTGGCCGACGCGCTGGTGCGCTCGCTCATCATGGCCGAGGTCAAGATCGAGCTCGACGTGCGCATCTCCGACCTGGTGTGGCGGGTGGCCACCGGCAACCTGGAGGGCGCCGAGGAGGAGGGCGGCACCGAGGTGGACCGCGACAGCACCGGCTACGTCCTGGTGGGCTCGCTGACCAGCGTGTGGATCTTCGAACTGGTGGAGGTCCTCAAGGGGCGCCGCGACGTGGACGAGGTGGAGCGGCGGCTCCAGACGGCGGCCGAGCGCCTGCTCGCCCCGTTCTGACCCGCTCATCCTCCCCCGCGCCGGCGGGGGACCGGTGTCAGCCACCGCCGAAGAGCAGCCCCAACAGCCCGTCGAGCAGTCCTGTGCCGCCCCCGTCGTCCCCGTCCTCCTCGGGCGGGCCGCCGGGGGCGTCGTCGTCTCCGGGATCCTCGCCCTCGGGCGCGTCCGGGCCGCCGTCGGGGCCCTCGCCTCCGGAGGGCGGGCTCGGCTCCTGCGCGGGCGGTGCGGGCGTGGTCCGCTCCGGAGCCGGGTCGGGGACCTGGTGCCCGCTGCCGCCGCCGTCCTCCGGCCCCGGCTCCGTCGCGGTCCCGGGTTCGGTGGGCTCCGTCGGCGCGGCCGGGGGCTCCACGGTCGGTCCGGCCTCCGGTTTGGTGTCCGCGCTGGTCGCGTCGGTCTCCACCTGCGGGACCAGCGGACCGCGCCCGGCCTCGTCGGGACCGGAGCCGATCATCGTCGAGGGGCCGCCCACGGCGCTGGCCCAGCCCCACAGCGCGACCGCCAGCGCCACGGTGGCGAGGCCGGAGACGGCGGGCAGCGGCCAGCGGCGGCGGGCGGTGCGCTGGTCGTCGGGGTCGTCACCGGAGTCGGGACCGGTGGGGGCTCGGGGTCCGGCCAGCGGGGTGACCGCTTCGTCGCGCACCGGGTGGTCGCGCGTGGTCAGCCGGTCGCCGGGCAGGGCGCGGGGCGGCGCCTCGGGGCCGGGCTCGGCCGCCTCGGCCTCCTCCTCGACCGCCCCGGCGGCGCGGGAGCGGTGCATCGGGTACCCCTCGCCGGTGAGGGGGTGCATCTGCGCGGCGATGCGCTCGCGGGCCGCGGCGAGGCCGGGATCGGTGCAGGTGCGCACCACCGCCTCGCGCAGGCCGGGCGGCGGGCCGGGCGGGCGCAGCAGGGCCAGGGCCTGGGAGACGTCGTGCACCTGGGCGCGCCAGGCGGCGGTCCCCGGGCCGCCGGTGTCCCCGGCGCCGTCCGGTGCTCCCGCCTCCCGGGAGGGGCGGGGGTCCGGGACGCGGCGCCCGCCGTCGCGGCCGTCCAGGTTCTCGGCGGCGCGGCGGATCGCCGAGCGCGACAGCTCGCCGCAGATCTGGGGGTCCAGGCCCAGGACGCGCGCGACCGCGGAGGTGGGCAGCGCGTGCCGCAGGTTCAGCTCCACCAGTTCGCGGTGGCTGGCGGGCAGCCGGGCGAACATACGGGCCACCGGTTCCTCCGCGGGCACCGTGGCCAGCCGGGTGTAGGGGCTCACGTGGGCCAGGCCGCGGCGCTGGCAGGCCGAGCGGACCAGGGCGTACAGCCAGGAGCCGAGGTCGGCCGGGTCCGCGCGCCGCGAGTCGAGGACGACACCGGCGACGAGGCCGTCGTGCACGGCCTCCGCCGCCTGTGCGGTGTCCTCCTCACCCAGTAGCGACCAGGCGTACCGGTACAGGGACGGGGCGAAGGCGTCGTAGAGCGCCTCGACCGTCGACGGTTCGCCTGGTTCGCTACCTCTGGTCACTTTTCAACCCCCCGTTACCCGTGACGGTAGCGAGGGGCGCGGCGACGCGTGGGTGAATCGTCTACCTGTGTCTTGAAGGTAAGTCTTCTGTAACCTCGGGGCCGGACGCGGGACCCGGCGGTCGCGGATCGGCTACTCTCCGCCGCGTGACGGTGACCCGATGGCGATCATCCGCTCGACGGAGCGGCGGGCGCGCGCGGAGGTGTCGGCGTCGACCGTGATCTCGGTCGTGCCGAACCGCAGCGCGTTGAGCAGCTTGTCCGCGTCGATCATCTTCATGTAGTGGCACTCGGCGCGCGAGTTGACCGCCTCGAACTCCGTGTTCGGGTTGGCGTTGCGCAGCTGGTGCAGCATGCCGGTCTCGGTCGCGATGAGGACCTTCTTGGCGCTGGTGTTCTCCGCGGCGGTCAGCATCCCGCCGGTGGAGAGGACCTTGACCCGCTCCTGCGGGACGGCGCCGCTGCCCACGAGGTAGAGGGCGGAGGTGGCGCAGCCGCACTCGGGGTGGACGTAGACCTCGGCGTCGGGCTCGGAGGCGACCCGCTCGCGCAGGGTGTGCCCGTCGATCCCGGCGTGCACGTGGCACTCGCCCATCCACACGTGGATGTTGTCGCGGCCGGTGACCCGCTTGACGTGGGCGCCCAGGAACTGGTCCGGCAGGAAGAGGATCTCGCGGTCCTCGGGGATGGAGCGGATGACGTCCGCGGCGTTGGAGGAGGTGCAGCAGATGTCGGTCTCGGCCTTGACCGCGGCGGTGGTGTTGACGTAGGCGACCACGACCGCGTCGGGGTGCTCGGCCTTCCAGGCGCGCACGTCCTCGGCGGTGATGGTGTCGGCCAGCGAGCACCCGGCGTTGGGGTCGGGCAGCAGGACGGTCTTGTGCGGGGCGAGGATCTTGGCGGTCTCGGCCATGAAGTGCACGCCGCAGAAGACGATGGTGCTCGCGTCGACACCGGCGGCCAGACGGGACAGCGCCAGGGAGTCGCCGGTGTGGTGGGCGACGTCCTGGATTTCCGGGCGCTGGTAGTTGTGCGCGAGGATGACAGCGTCGCGCTCCTTCGCCAGGCGGTGGACCTCTGCGGCCCATTCCTGCCTGGTCATGGTGTCCGCCGTGGCGGTGACCGGTGCCATGTCCAACTACTTCCTTGAGGCTGTGGGCAACGCCGCGCGGGCGCCGTGCCGGGGAGGGTCGGTGCGGATGAGGACAAGTTTTTGTCTGTCAGGCACAAACCTGATGAAGCTTAACATGACGGGTAACGGAAGGGACAGGGTGGACATCCCTCAGGAAAACGGACAGGTCGCGGCGTCCGTCTGCTCCGCGTCCGACCACGCGGAGCTGTCGGTGCACGAGGCGCTCGCGGTCGTGCTCCAGATCCGTGCCGGAGAACTGTGCGTCCTGCTGTGGCGCAGGGCCCTGCCGCCCTGCGAGGGCGCCTGGGCGCTGCCCGGCGGCAGGCTCGGCCGGGGGGAGAACCTGGGCGCCTCCATCCGGCGCCAGCTCGCCCAGAAGGTCGACGTGAGGGATCTGTCACACCTGGAGCAGCTGGAGACCCGCAGCGACCCCGACCGCGTCCCCCGGCGCCGCACCCTGGCCACCGCCTACGTGGGGCTGGTCCCCGCCGACGTGGACCCGGTCGTGCCCGACGACACCGGCTGGCACCCGGCCGCCGACCTGCCGACCATGGCCTTCGACCACGCCTCCATCGTCCGCTCCGGACGCCAGCGGCTGCGCGCCAAGCTCAGCTACACCAACGTCGGGTTCGCCCTCGCGCCGCCGGAGTTCACGATGTCGGAGCTGTCCGGCTACTACCGGGCCGCGCTGGGCCACGACGTGGCCGCCACCAACCTGCGCCGCGTCCTGCTGCGCCGGGGGCAGATCGAGGAGACCGGCCGATCGGTGCCCTCGGGCCGATCCGGGGGCAGGCCCGCCGCCCTCTTCCGGTTCCGCGACCGCAGCCTCCAGGTCACCGACGCCTTCGCGGTGCTGCGCCCGCCCAGCTGAGGGCTCCGCGGGTCGGCCCGCCCGGTTCCGCCCCCCGTGGGGCCGGTCCTCCCGGCCGGACGCCGCGGCCGGTCCCGGGCCGCGGCCCCTCCCCTGCCCGGGGACCGTCGTCGGCGGCTTGTACACTCCCTGACCGTGGCAATTCGTACTGCGGTCTTCGACGTCGGCGAGACACTCGTCGACGAGACGCGGATCTTCGCTCGCTGGGCCGACCGCTTCGGCATCCCGCACATGGCCTTCTTCGGGACCATCGGCGGCGTGCTCGCCTGCGGCGGCACCCTCACCGACGGCTTCCGCCTGCTCGTGCCCGGGTTCGACCTCGCGGCCGAGAGCGCGCGCTGGCGCGCCGAGGACCCCGACGGGGAGCGCGAGCACTTCGGCGAGGCCGACCTGTACCCCGACGTGCGCCCCGCCTTCGCGGCCATGCGCGCGTCCGGGATCTCCCTGGTCATCGCGGGCAACCAGCCGCCCGAGGCCGGGCCCGCCCTGACCGCCATGGACCTGGGCGTCGACGGCATCGGCATCTCCGACGACTGGGGCGTCAAGAAGCCCGAACCCGCGTTCTTCGACCGCGTCCTGTCCCTGGTCCGGGCCGCCCGCCCCGGCACCGAACCCGGCGAGATCGTCTACGTCGGCGACCGCGTCGACAACGACGTCCTCCCCGCCCGCGCCGCCGGGATGCGCACCGTCCTGCTGCGCCGGGGCATCTACGGCTACCGCCACGCCGCCGCCGAGGAGGCGGCCCGCGCCGACGCCGTCCTGGACGACCTGCACCAGCTCGCCGACTGGATCGGCCGTCAGGACTGAGGCGGCACGCCGAGGGGCCGGGTCGTGGGACCCGGCCCCTCGGCGTGTCCGCGCCACCTTCGGTCCCGGTACGGTCACGGCCTCCACCTCACGGTTTGACCAGCGTGCGCGGGGGTAACGTGCGAACGGCCTGCCCCTCGCCACACCTCACCTTTCCGGACCCTCCGGTTCCCCGAATGGAGACGACACCGCCGATGATCGCGTTCGAGGGCGCCGCCAAGCTCTATCCCGACGGCACGGTGGCCGTCGACCAGCTGGACCTGACCGTCGAGACCGGCCAGACGACGGTCTTCGTGGGTCCCTCCGGCAGCGGCAAGACCACGTCGCTGCGGATGATCAACCGCATGGTCGAACCGACCGGGGGCACCGTCCGCATCGACGGCGAGGACGTGCGCGAGCGCGACCCCGCCGCGCTGCGCCGCTCCATCGGCTACGTCATCCAGCAGGCCGGGCTCTTCCCGCACCGCACCGTGCGCGACAACATCGCCACCGTGCCCCTGCTGCTCGGTTGGGGCCGGGCCAGGGCCAGGGCACGCGCCGCGGAGCTGATGGAACTGGTCGGTCTGGAGCCCGCCCAGGCCCGGCGCTACCCCCACCAGCTCTCGGGGGGACAGCAGCAGCGCGTCGGCGTCGCCCGCGCACTGGCCGCCGACCCGCCCATCCTGCTGATGGACGAACCCTTCAGCGCGGTTGACCCCGTCGTGCGCGCCAGCCTCCAGGACGAGCTCCTGCGCCTGCAGAAGGAGCTGCACAAGACCATCGTCTTCGTCACCCACGACATCGACGAGGCCGTCCGGCTCGGTGACCGCATCGCCGTCTTCCGCCCCGGCGGGAGGCTCGCCCAGTACGACACGCCCCAGAACCTGCTGGCCGCGCCCCGGGACGCCTTCGTGGAGTCCTTCATCGGCTACGACCGGGGAGTGCGGCGCCTGTCCTTCTTCCCGGCCGACAGGCTCTCCCCGCGCCAGGACGCCGTCCTGGAGGAGAGCGTGCGCGCGGGCGCCGCGGCCGCCCCGCTCGGGAGCGAGCCCTGGGCCCTGGTCGTCAGCGGAGACCGCATGCCCCTGGGCTGGGTCAGCGCGCGGCAACTGGCCGACGCGCCCGCCGACACCGCCCTGGGCTCACTCGAACTCGCGCCCTTCGGCCACACCTTCGACGTGGGCACCGACTCCCTGCGCGCCGCCCTGGACGCGGCGGTGCTCTCGCCCGCGGGCCGCGCGGTCGGCGTCGACGCCGACGGTCGGGTGGTCGGCGTGGTCTCGCAGGACGACCTGAGCGCCGCCCTGTGGTCGGTGACCGAGTGATCGCCGAGGCCGTCGCCGGGGTCTGGGACGCCGGGTCCGCGGCCGGATCCGGCACCGGGGCGCTCGCCGGGGCGTGGGACTGGGTCGTGCGCGTCGTGGACTGGGGCGTCGAGAACTGGAGCCACCCCGGCGACCCGGACCGGGGCGTCCTGCCCCGCCTGACCGAGCACATGCGGCTGTCCTACCTGTCCATCCTCATCGGACTGGCGGTCGCCCTGCCCCTGGGCCTGGCGTGCGCGCGCTGGAAGCCCCTGTACCCGCCGGTGCTGACCGGTGTGAACGTGCTCTACGCGGTGCCCTCCATCGCCCTGTTCTTCCTCATGCTGCCCTACACCGGGTTCAGCGACTGGACGGCCGTCGTGCCGCTGGCCCTGTACACCCTGGTGATCCTGCTGCCCAACGTGGTGGACGGGCTGCGCCAGGTCCCCGACCACGTGCGCCAGGCGGCCGTCGCCATGGGCTTCGGCCCGCTGCGGCGCCTGCTGTACGTGGAGATGCCGGTGGCCGTGCCGGTGGTCATCGCCGGGTTGCGGGTGGCCTCGGTGGCCACCATCAGCATGGTCAGCGTCGCCTCGCTGGTGGGTCTGGGCGGGCTCGGCCGGCTCATCCTCAGCGAGGGCTTCCGGCGCCAGTTCGACGCGCCCATCGTGGTCGGCATCGTGCTCACCGTGGCCCTGGCGTTCGTCACCGACGCGGTGCTCGTGCTCGCCCAGCGCCTGCTCACCCCCTGGTCGCGCCGCGACGGCGCCGTACCGCGCCGCAGGCGCCGGGCGGTCGCGGCGGAGGCGGCCGCGGCGGACCCGGCGGCGGGTCCGGCAGCGGAGCCACAGGCCGCGGCCCCGGCGGGGGGACGGTCGCCAGCGGACCCGGACACCGGTGACACGGCGGGGGAGAGGTAGCCATGGACATCCTCAACGACCTGGTCGCGTGGTTCGCCGACCCGGCCCAGTGGACCGGCGGCGCGGGCATCCCCGCGCGTCTGGGAGAGCACGTCTACTACTCGCTGCTCGGGCTGCTGCTGTCCGCCGCCGTCGCGGTCCCCCTGGGGCTGCTCACCGGGCACACCGGTGTGGGCGGCTTCCTCACCACCAGCCTCGCCAACTTCGCCCGCGCCCTGCCCACCATCGGCGTCCTGTTCCTCATCGTGCTGGCCGCCGGTATCGGCATCGTGCCCGTGCTGTGCGCGCTGGTGGCGCTGGCCGTGCCCCCGATCCTGGTCAACACCCACGAGGGCGTGCGCGGTGTGGAGCCCCGGCTCAGGGACGCCGCCGTCGGGATGGGCATGCGCGGCCACCAGGTGCTGCTGCGCCTGGAACTGCCCGTGGCCGCGCCGCTCATCCTCATCGGGATGCGCACCGCCGCCGTCCAGGTGGTCGCGACCGCGACCATCGCCGCCTACGTGGGGGTCGGCGGCCTGGGCCGCTACATCGTCGACGGCCAGGCGCGCCAGGACCTGACGATGATGCTCGGCGGATCGGTGCTGGTGGTGCTGCTCGCGGTCCTGACCACGCTCGTGTTCGCCGGACTGCGGCGGCTCCTGGTCGCCCCCGGTCTGCGCCAGGCCGCGCCGCAGGGCTAGGCGGAGCCGGACCGCGCCGCGGAGCCGGGCCACACCACAGAACCGGGCCGGGTCACAGGGCCAGGCCACCCCAGAGAGAAGGTCCCATGTACAAGAGAATCGCCCTGCCCCTGGCCGCGCTGCTCCTGACCGGGTGCGGCGCCAGCGACCCCTACGCGGAGGAGGGCGGCGGCGGGTCCGGAGGCGGCTCCGGCGACGCGGTCGTCATCGGCTCCGCCGACTTCCCCGAGTCCACCCTGCTCGCCGAGATCTACGGCCGGGCCATGGAGGCCGAGGGCGTGGAGGTCGACTACCAGCTCGGCATCGGCAGCCGCGAGGTCTACTACTCGCAGATCGAGTCCGGCAACCTGTCGGTGTTCCCCGAGTACAACGGCGCGATCCTGGCCTACCTCGACGAGGACGCGCCCACCGGCGGCAGCGAGGAGACCAACCAGAGGGTCACCGAGGCGCTGCCCGAGGGCCTGGAGATCCTGGACTCCTCCAGCGCGGAGAACAAGGACTCGGTCACCGTCACCAGCGAGGTCGCCGAGGAGCACGGCCTGGCCAGCCTGGAGGACCTGGCCGGCGCCGCGGGGGAGCTGACCCTGGGCGGTCCGCCGGAGTTCGAGACCCGCCAGCAGGGCGTGGTGGGCCTGGCCGACGTCTACGGGGTGGAGTTCGGCGAGTTCCGTTCCCTGGAGGTGGCGCTGCTGACCCAGGCGCTCCTGGACGGTGACATCCAGGCGGCCAACCTGTTCACCACCGACCCGCAGATCACCGCGAACGACTTCGTGGTCCTGGAGGACCCGGAGAACCTGTTCGGCGCGCAGAACATCACCCCGCTGGTCAACGGCGAGCAGGTGGACGAGACCGCCCGGGGCGCGCTGAACGCCGTCTCCGCCGCCCTGACCACCGAGGTCCTCACCCAGCTCAACGAGCGGGTGGTCATCGGCAACGAGAACGCCGCCGACGTCGCCCAGGAGTGGCTGGAGCAGGAGGGGCTGGCCTGAGTGGTCGGTTCCCGGCGGTCGCGGGGGAGCCGGGGCCGAGGCGGCGGCGCAGCCCGCGCGCCTCGGCCCCGCGGGGTGAGCCGCCCGCGCGCGCCCGCCCCAGGGGGGCGCGGCCCTTCGCCCACCGCACCGGCCCGTCTGCCGAACCGGCCGCCTACTCCACCAGCCGGTAGCGGCCGGAACGGCGGGCCAGGGCCGCGCCCTCGCCCCGCACCCCCGGCAGGTTGGTGACGTCGGCGAAGAAGACCACGTGGTCGCCGACCGCTACCCGCTGGCGCACGGAGCACTCCAGCGCGGCCAGGGCCTCGTCCAGCACGATCGCGCGGGTGCGCTCGCCCCGGTGGTGGGGCTGGTCCGTCACCAGCAGGCGCGCGCTGGGACGGCCCTCGGCGGAGAAGCGCCCGGCCACCGCCCGCTGGCCGCCCCCCAGCACGTTGACGGCGAAGGCGCCGACCTCCTCGATCACCTCGGCCATGTAGCCGCTGGCGTCCACGCTGACCGACACTACGGGCGGGTCGGCCGAGACCGACCCGAAGGCGCTGACGGTGGCCCCCACGTCGTCGCGGCCGTCGGCGACGGTCACCACCGTGACGCCGACGGGCAGCAGGGCCATCGCTTCCAGGTACGTCAACGGATCTCCCACAGCCCCGGCATCATCAGCGGGCCGCCGACCGGCAGCCCCATCGACACGGCCACGTGCTCCAGGGGACCCCAGGCGCTGACCACGGTCTGCGGGCCCGAGGCCCCCACGTCCTCGCTGGACTCGTGCTGGCGGATCCGGTCGAGCGGGTGCGGGCGGGGGAAGGGCCGTACCGGGAGCGGTCCCGCGCCGGCCTTCTCACGGGCCAGCCGAACGGCGGTCTCCAGGCCGCCCAGCTCGTCCACCAGGCCGCGCTCGTGGGCGTCGCGGCCGGTCCACACCCGGCCCCGGGCCACCTCGTGCACCTGCTCGCGGGTCATTCCGCGCGCGGCGGCGACCTTGCCGGTGAAGTCCTCGTAGATCTCGTCCAGGAGCGCGTTGACCCGCTCCCACTCGGACTCGGTGAAGGGCCGGTCGGTGTCGAACATGCCCGCGTGCTCGCCGGTGCGCACGGAGTCGCTGGTCACGCCGTACTGCTCCTTCAGCGCGCCCAGGACCGGTTTGCCGGTGATCACGCCGATGGAGCCGGTCAGGGTGCCCGGCTGCGCGACGACCGCGTCCGAGCCCAGGGTCACGTAGTAGCCGCCGGACGCGGCGACGTCGCCCATCACGGCCACCACGGGGATGCCCGCCTTGCTGGTCAGCTCGGTCTCGCGGCGGATCGCGTCGGAGGCGGTGGGGGAGCCTCCCCGGCTGTCCACCCGGAACACGACCGCCTTGACCTGGGGGTCCTTGCGCGCGGCGCGGAAGGCCGCCGCCACGGTGTCCGAGCCCATGACGGTGCCGCCGCCCAGGGGCGAGCGCCGGGTCCGGCCCAGGCTGATCGTTCCGGTGGCGGAGATCAGCGCGATGTGGCCCTTGGGGTTGCGGGACAGCTGCTGGGGCGCGGTGTGCTTGCGGTGGTAGCGGGTGACGAACTGCAGCTGCGGCTCACCGCCCAGCTCCCCGAACAGCTGCGCGTACACCTCGTCCCGGTGGGCGAGCCCGTCCACCAGCTTGTGCTCGACCGCCTCGCGGGCCAGGAACGGGCCCTGGGAGACCAGCGCGCGCACCTCCTCCCGGGGCAGCCCCCGGGCCAGGGAGACCGCCTCGACGATCTGGTCGCCGAGCGAGGTGACGATCCGGTCGCTGGCCTCGCGCTGGGCGGCGGTGTAACCGGTCTCGGTGACGCTGTTCATCGCGTTCTTGTACTCGTGGCGCGCGCCCACCTCGTAGGACACGTCCAGCTTGTCCAGGGCGCCCTTGACGAAGGTCGTGCGCATCATCAGGCCGGTCAGGCCGAGCACGCCGGTGGGCGCCATGACCACGCGCGAGAACGCGCAGGCCAGGTAGTAGGGCAGGTTGCCCTCGCCGGTCTCGCCGAAGGAGTCGGCCCAGGCCACCGCGGGCTTGCCCGCCGCGCGGAAGTCGGCGACGGTGTCGCGCAGCTCCTGGACCTTGGCGAATCCCAGGGAGCGGGCGTCCACCCGGACCAGGAGGGCCGCCACCCGCGGGTCGCGCGCGCCGCGGCGGATCCCCTCCAGGACGTCCAGGTACTGCTGCCTGCGCCGGTTCATGATCTGGCTGAACGGATCCCCGGGGGCCTGGTCGGCGACCCCCTCCGTCAGGTCCAGCTCCAGCACCAGCGGCCCCTGGGGGCGCTGTCGGGTCTTCATGATCTTCGCGAGGTCCACCATGGGCCCAGCGTAGTGCTCCGGGGGTGTGGAACGCCGTCCGGAACGGGCCGAATCGGGCGATGCGGTCGTCGGGCGCGCTAAGGTCAACGGTGGTTCGAGCACGGGATCCACGAGAGGGACGACGGCATGGCGGGCATCCACGGGCGACGGCGGCGGGCGCGCGCCGCACGCGTCGGCACGGGAACGGGCGCGGCTGCCGCGGCGCTGCTGGTCCTGTCGGCCTGCTCCGGAGGGAGCGAGGCCGAACTGCAGCTCGGCGAGAGCGGGCCCCTGCCCGCGGCGGAGCCCCCGGCGCCGGAGGAGTTCGCCACCGAGAGCATCGAGGGCGTGTCCCTGAAGGTCCCCGAGGGCTGGCAGACCCAGAACGAGGGCGGTGTGCTCTGCGTGAGCCCGCCCGGACAGGAGCCCTGCGGGTACGGCTCCGTGCAGCTGACCCCGCACGCGGCCGAGAAGCACCCCCAGGGCTGGCCGGGCGAGGGCGAGGCGTTCAGCAAGGACGGCGGCTGGGCGGCCGACACCGGCAGCTGCCGCAGCCTCAACACCGCCGCCTCCGGGGGCATCGGCGTGGAGGGGGCCGAGCTCGCGGTCTCCGACTTCACCGACCACGCCGACGGCCTCACCTCGCACCACTCGGTGTGGAACGTGGCGTGCGTCAACGGCGACGCCTTCGAGGTGCGCATGTGGTTCCTGCCGGTCAGCGACGTCCTGCTCTACGTGTGGTCGGCCGACTCCCAGTACTCCGCCGTGTACGACGAGATCGCCCTGTCCATGGACACCAGCGAGTACCAGAGCTGACCGCCGCGGTTTCGGTTCGACCGATTACCCGATCGGGTGTCCCCGCGGTCCGATGAGGCCGTAGGGTCGTACTCGTTACGACGACGGCCGCCCGCGCGGGCGGCGCGGTCGCAGGCGACGTGAATCGGGGGCAGCACTGGTGACCACCATCGGAGCGGCGGGACGTGTCGTTCAGTACACGCTCGACAACGGATTGCGTCTGGTGACCGCTGCGGCCTCCACGGGCCAGGTCGCCTCCGTGAACCTGTGGTACGGCGTGGGGTCCCGGCACGAGGTCCCCGGGCGCACGGGGTTCGCGCACCTCTTCGAGCACCTGATGTTCCAGGGCAGCGGCGGTGTCGCCAAGGGCGAGCACTTCGAGGAGGTCGAGCGGCTCGGCGGCGACATCAACGCCTCCACCTCGACCGACCGCACCAACTACTACGAGACGGTCCCCGAGCACGCCCTGGACCGGATCCTGTGGCTGGAGGCCGACCGGCTGGCGACCCTGCGCGAGGGCATGACCCAGGAGGTCCTGGACAACCAGCGCGACGTCGTCAAGAACGAGCGCCGCCAGCGCTACGACAACCAGCCCTACGGCACCGCCCTGGAGCGCATCCTGCGCCTGGCCTACCCCGAGGGCCACCCCTACCACCACCCGACCATCGGCTCCATGGCCGACCTGGACGCCGCCGACCTCGACTACGTCAAGTCGTTCCACAAGGCCCACTACGGCCCGGACAACTGCGTGCTCACCGTGGTCAGCGACCTCGACCCCGAGGACGTCCGCGGCCGCGTGGAGAAGTTCTTCGGTCCCATCCCGGCCCGCGAGAGCGTCCCCGAGGCGCCCGACGCCGCCCTGGAGGCCCCGCTGGGCGGCCCGGTCCGCGACGCGGTCACCGAGACCGTGCCCGCCGCCGGGGTGTTCCTCGGGTTCCGCGTCGCCCCCTACGGCGAGCGCGGGTTCGACGTCATGCACCTGGCCTCGGCCGTCCTGGGCCAGGGGCAGGGCAGCCGCCTGTACCGCTCCCTGGTGGTGGACCGCCCCATCGCCGCCGACGACGGCGGCGGCGCCGCCGACATCCTGCCGTTCCGCTACACCGACAGCCTGATGCTGGTGAACATGCTCGCCCGCGAGGGCGTCAGCGGCGACGTGCTGGAGGAGGCCATGCGCGAGGAGATCGCCAAGCTGGCCGCCGGGATCACCGAGGAGGAGCTGGACCGGGCCCGCGCCGTCCTGGAGCGCGACCACCTCCAGTCCATCTCCAGCCCCTCCGGGCTCGCCGACAGCATCAGCAGCTGCACCCAGCTGTTCGACGACCCCGAGCTGGCCTACACCTGGCCCCGGCGCTGGGACGACATCACCGCCGAGGAGGTGCGGGCCGCCGCCGAGCGCGTGCTGGTCGACGACAACCTGCTCGTCGTCCGCTTCGACCCCGAGGAGTCCGAGGCCGCCGAGGCGGCCGGGGCCGACACCGTCGACGCCTGATCCGGGTTCCGTTACCGCAAGCCGCAGAAAGAGCCGCAGAGCATGCCGCAGACACGCCCGGACCTCGGTGCCGTAGCGTCCTACACCTTTCCCAAGCCCCGCCGCCTCACCGTCGGCGGCGGCACGGTCGTCGCCATCGACGTACCCGGCCAACAGCTCGTCTCCCTCCGCCTCGTGCACCCCCACGGCGGTGCCTCCGAGCCGCTCGACGCCATGGGCGTCGGCGCTCTGACCAGCGAGGTCCTGGAGGACGGCCCCAACGGCAACAGCTCCCTGGCGCCCGCCCTGGAGCGTCACGGCGCCGAGTGGGTCTCCCGCGTCAACTGGGACGCCTTCATCACCGGCCTGGACGCCCCCGCGGGCCGCCTGCCCGAGGCGGTGCGCCTGTTCGCCGACGCGGTGCGCCGTCCCGCGCTCGACCCCGACGACGTCGTCCGCCGCCGCGACCAGCTGCTGGAGCGGTTCTGGCTGGAGGCGGCCTCGGCCGGCACCCTGGCCATGCGCAGCCTGGGCGGTCAGCTGTTCACCGGCCGCTACGCCACGCCGCTCGCGGGCGGCCCGGTCAAGCTGGCCGACGTCACCCCCGAGACCGTGGCGGCCTTCCACGCCGACTCCGTCGCCTCGGTGGCCGGAACCCTCGTGGTCGTCGGCGACCTCACCGGGATCGACCTGGAGGACCTGGGCAAGACCGTGTTCGGCGACGCCGCCGCGGTGCGCGCGCCCGAGCCGACCGAGCCCGCCCCGCCGCCCGGGGAGCTGCCCCGCGTGTTGATCGTGGACCGGCCCGGCTCCGTGCAGTCCGCCCTGGTCATCGCGCACCGCGCCCCCTCCCGCTCGCAGGTGGACCTGCCGCGCGCCGAGGGCGTCAGCGAGGTCCTGGGCGGCATGTTCACCTCCCGGCTCAACCTGGAGCTGCGCGAGCGCCTGGGCTACACCTACGGCGCCGGGTCCCGCTTCGACCTGCGCCGCGACAGCGGGGTGTTCTTCATGTCCGCCCAGGTCGAGGCGGACACCACCGCCCACTCGGTCACCTCCTCGCTGGAGCAGGTCGCCAAGCTGCGCGAGTCGGGGGTCACCGAGGAGGAGCTGGCCGCCGTGCGCGACTCCAACACGGTGGGCCTGCCGGTCACCTACGCCACGGCGCGCGCCATGGCCGGAGCCCTGGTCGACATGGTGGTGCACGACCTGCCCGAGGACCACGTGGACCGCGTCCGGGCCGGGTACGAGAGGCTCACCAAGGAGTCCCTGGACAGCGCCGCCACCGAGTACCTGCGCCCCGAGGAGTCGGTCGTGGTGGTCGTCGGCGACGCCGAGCGCCTGCGCCAGCCGCTCACCGACACCGGGGTCGGCCCGGTCGAGGTGCGCACTCCCGACTCGCTCTGGACCTGAGGCCGACGGGTGCGCGGACGGTCCGCCCGCGCACCCGCGCCACCCGCGCCAACAGGCACGGGAGCCTCGGAGTGAGACCCACGTCACTGCATGCTCGGGTCGTCGTCGGACATAACGAAAGCGAACCTATGTGTCCGTGATGTGGCAACCACCAGCATGGATCCGGCGTCCTGCTGGTATAACGAGTGATCCGTGCACCTACGTGGTGACAGCGACCGCAATGCTCCCGCAGGAGGCCACCATGGCCGGTGAATGGACCCGTGGATAACCGTGTCCTCCCTAGAGAACCCCCACACGCAGCGCCCTGAGGCGTCGCGCTCCTCCGCACGGGCGGAGGCGGCCGACGCCGCCGAGCCCCGTCCCGAGGGACGCCTGCTCAAGGGGCGCTACCAGTTGGTGTCGGAGATCGCCCGCGGCGGTGTCGGCACGGTCTGGCGCGCCACCGACCTGGTCATCGACCGCGAGGTGGCCGTCAAGGAGCTGCGCCTGCCCGCGGACCTGAGCCGCTCCGAGCGCGAGTCGCTCCTGCAGCGCACCACCCGTGAGGCCCGCGTCGCCGGACGCCTCACCCACCCCAGCCTGGTCACCGTCCTGGACGTCGTGGACGAGGACGACCGCCCCTGGATCGTCATGGAGCTGGTGGAGGCCTCCACCCTGGAGGAGCTCATCCAGGTGGGCGGCCCGCTGCCCTACCAGCGCGTGGCCGAGATCGGCCTCCAGCTCATCGACGCCCTCAAGGTCGCGCACGCCGAGGGCATCGTGCACCGCGACGTCAAGCCCGACAACGTGATGATCAGCCAGGCCGGGCGGGTCGTGCTCACCGACTTCGGGCTGGCCGCCTGGAACGGCGAGTCGGCGCTGAGCGCGTCCGGGCGCATCATCGGCTCCCCGGCCTACATCCCGCCGGAGCGGGCCAAGGCGGGCCCGGTGGGACCCGAGTCCGACCTGTGGTCCCTGGGCGCCACCCTGTACGCGGCGGTGGAGGGGCACCCTCCCTACGACCGCAAGGGCTACATCAAGATCCTGCGCCAGGAGCAGCTGGACGAGCCCGCCGAGGCCGCCAGCGCGGGCCCGCTGGCGCCGGTGCTGGCCGGTCTGCTCCGGGTGGAGCCCTCGGAGCGGTTGACCGCCGAGAACGCCACCAAGATGCTGCGGATCGCCGCTCTCGCGCCGTGGGCGCCCGAGACGAGTCCGGAGACGGCCGCGAAGGGCACCGCCACGCCCGCCGAGCCCCGTCCCGAGGGCGAGGAGCGCGAGTCGGCCCGCGAGCACTTCAAGGCGGGCGCGCACGTGCTGGCGGAGTCCATCAACGAGCGGCTGCGCAACAGCCCCGAGGCGATGAACTCGATCATGACCTCGATCCGCGAGTCCACGGACACGCTGGGGCTGACCAGTTCGGGCAAGCACGCCGAGCGCAGCCGCCTGCCCGCGGTGGCCACCATCGCCGCGGTCTCCCTCGGCGTCCTGCTGCTGCTCGCGGTCATGCTCTGGGCGCTGCTCGGCCGGTAGCGCCGCCGCGGAGGGATCCCCCGCGCGGGCTGGGCGGGGTGGGCTGGGTGGGGCCGGCGGGATTCGAACCCGCACTGTACAGCACCTAAAGCTGCCGTCTCCTGCCAGTTGGACTACGGCCCCTCGCGGACAACTGTACCGGTGCCGGGCGCGGGGCCCGGCCGCGGCGTGCACACGGGCCCGCCGCCCCCGGGGGCCGCCCCCGGCACCCGTGTCACAGGCCCAGTTCCCTCTTGATCCGGTCGACGTGGCCGGTGGCCTTCACGTTGTAGAAGGCCTTCTCCACCCGGCCGTCGGTGCCCACGACGACGGTGGAGCGGATGACGCCCTGCACGACGCGGCCGTAGTTCTTCTTCTCACCGAAGGCGCCGTAGGCGTGCAGGGTGTCCTTGCCCGGGTCGCCCAGCAGCGGGAAGGTCAGCCCCTCCTTGTCGCGGAACCTGGCCAGCTTGTCGCTCGTGTCCGGGGACACGCCCAGGACGGTGAGGCCCGCGGAGTCGAAGTCGCGCAGGTTGTCGCGGAAGTCGCAGGCCTGCGTGGTGCACCCGGGGGTCATGGCCGCCGGGTAGAAGTACAGGACGACGCGCTTGCCGGTGGAGGCCAGCACCTCGCTCAGGGTGACGGGCTTGCCGTCGGCGTCGTCGAGGGTGAAGTCGGGTGCCTGGTCGCCGGGCTCCAGGCGGATCGGATCGCTCACGTGGTGTCCCCCTTGGGTTCGCGGGCGGGGCGCCGCCCCGCCGACTCTCGCACTCACCCTAACCACACCCGCCTTCCGGTGCCCCGTGAGTCGACGCTTCGCGGGCTGTGCCAGGCTGGAGGCACGGTGTTCGGTTGCGATTCCGGTTCGGTTCGCCCGCATCCGGAGTGACCAGCGACGCGATCACCTATTGTTGACCGCACTCGTCCCGTCGTTCGGCCCCGGCGACGTCCGCCGCGCACCGGGGACGCCGCGTCGGCGGCGCCCGGCGGGCCGGAACACACCCGCTTCGCTTGGAGAGTATTGGCGACGATGCCTGGATTCACACTCGACGAGGTCAGGGCCCGGACCCTCAAGGAGCGCGACTCCTGGTGGACGGTCTACCTCGTGGACCCCATCGCGGTCCGGCTCGTGCGCCTGGTGGCCAACCGCACCTCGATCACACCCAACCAGCTGACGGTGGTCGCCCTCTTCCTGGGGCTCGGCGCGGCCGTCTGCTTCTCGCTGGGCTACCGCCACTTCCTGGCGCTGGGCGCGCTGCTGTACCTGCTGTCCTTCCTGATGGACTGCACGGACGGCAAGCTGGCCCGGCTCACCGGCTCGGAGTCGCTGTTCGGCTCCTGGATGGACTACGTCTCCGACCGGTTCCGGGTGCTGGTGTGCGTGGTCGCCCTGATGGGCGGGCAGTACGTCGTCGCCGAGAACGCCGAGGGCGACGGGCCGGTGTGGTTCGTGTGGCTGGCCCTGGCCGTGGTGTTCCTGGACATGCTGCGCTACCTCAACGCGCTCCAGGTGTACAAGGTCCGCAGGGAGATGCGCTCGCACCTGGCCGCCGCCCTGGAGAGGGCCCGCGCCACCCTGTCGATGCTGGAGCCGGAGGAGGACGACACCGGCTCGGCCACCGGCGCGGGCGGGCGGACGATGAGCGACGGCGGCGAGCAGGCGGTGCTGCGCCACGGCATCGGCGTGCTGGAGCAGATCCTGCACAGCCAGAACGAGCGCGAGGCCCGCAACCAGCGCACGGCGGGCAAGCAGCCCGACCTCACCCTGCCCAAGGTGGACCTGCACCAGGAGTTCCGCAACCGCTTCCCGTGGTACCAGCGGTTCTGGTCGTCCCTCAGCGCCAGACGGGTCAGGACGCACCTGGTGGGCGGCATCGAGTTCCAGATGTCGGTGTTCGTGATCGCGCCGCTGGCGGTCGCCGCCTTCGGCGCGCCGTCCCTTATCGGGTGGATCACCGCTGTGGCGGGCGTTTTGCTCCTCGCCTTCGAGATCGCCATCATCTATAAACTGTGGTTGTCCACGCGGGACTTCTTCCGCGTGGTCGACGGAATCGACAGCGCGCTGAGATTCTCCGGTCCGTCCGACGGCGCGGAGGAAGGGAGCCGGGACACCGGCTCGGACACGGGTTCTCAGACGACCCTGCGCTAGTGGAGAGAGGCACCCATGACGGGACGTGACACCGAACCGCGCCTGACCCCGGCGGACGTCGTCGCCGAGATCAACCGCGAACAGCGCCAGCTCGCCGAGACCCTGGACGAGTTGAGCGTGCAGGCCCGGCCCGCCAACATCGCCCGCAAGCAGATGGAGAGGGTCCGCGAACGCGGCGCCCGGATCGTGGACGAGGCGCGCGCCCTGGTGGTCGGGGGCGGCGCGGTGCGCGTGGAGAGCCACCCGGTGGAGCCCGAGGAGGGCAGCATCGTCGTCAAGGGCGACGGCCACGTCGTCACCACCTACCAGTCGCGCGGTCAGCTCCCCCCGGAGGCACTGCTGCTCGCGGTCGGCGTCGGCGCGGTCGTCGCGGTGGGCGTGGTGGCCTGGGCGGTGCACCGCAGGAGGAAGTAGCGCCGGACCGGCGCACGTTCGGAGGGGTCCGCGTCAGCGGGCCCCTCCGTGTGTGCGGCCACCGCCGGGCCGGGTGTCCAGGGGCCGCTGGGGCGGTGTCCGGCACGGGCCGCGCCCGGGCCCGGGGGCGCCGCCTTCAGGCGGGAGAGGAGGTCAAAGGAAGGTCTGGCCCTCGCCCCGGTAGGTGGGCACGGCGCCCGCGTACTCGCCGGTGTCGGAGTCCACCAGGTGCAGGGTGTCGAAGCGCTCGCACAGTTCTCCCGCCTTGGCGTGGCGCATCCACACCCGGTCGCCGACGGACAGGCCGTCGGCCGCGGCGCCGAGCAGGGGCGTCTGCACCTCGCCCGCGCCCTCGTTGACGCTGTAGGAGAGCCCGGCGGGCAGGTGGGGGAGCGGGGCGCGGTGGGCGTTCACGGGGCCCGAGGCGGGGTAGCCGCCGCCCAGGGCGGTGGCCACGCCCGGTCCGGGCCGGCGCACGACGGGGAGCGCGAACAGGGCGGCGGGGCGTCCGCCGAAGGAGCGGTAGTGGTCGAACAGGTGCGGGTGGTAGAGCCCCGAGCCCGCCGCCAGCTCGGTCACCGCCTTCTCCCGGCCGGTGGTGTGCAGGCTGCCGGTGCCGCCGCCGTTGACGAAGCGCAGGTCGGCGACCTCCCTGACGGCGTGGACGATGGCGGCGCGGCGCTTGGCCAGCTCCACGGCCGAGCGGCGCTGGACGGCGCGCAGGAGGCGTCCGTAGAGCGGCCTGCCGGGCGGGGCGTCGCCCACCCCGGCGATCTGGCCCTCGTAGGCCATGATCCCGTCCAGCTCCAGTTCGGGGCGGGCCGCGACCGCGCGGGCGAACGCGGCGGCCTGGGCCGGGGTGCGCACGGGGGAGCGGTAGGTGCCCACGCGCAGGCGCGGTCCCACGGGCTGCCAGCTGGTGTCGACGTCCAGGCACACCCGGACCGGCGGGGCGTCGGGGCCGCGGGACCCGGCGGCGTCGGCGACGGCGGCGCCGATCAGGTCCAGGTGCGCGGTGTCGTCCACCATCAGGGTGATCGCTCGGGCGGCGCGGGGGTCGCGCACGAGCCTGGCCAGGGCCTGGCGGTCGACGGTGGGGTAGGCGACGAGGACGTCGTCGCTGAGGGGGCGGTCGCCGGTGGCCAGCCAGAGGGCCTCGGGCAGGGTGAAGGCCATGACGCCCGCGTAGCCGGGCAGGGCGAGGACGGTGCGCAGCAGTTCGCGGCTGCGCACGGACTTGCTGGCGATCCGGATGGGCCTGCCGTGGGCGCGGCGGGTCAGGTCGGCCGCGTTGGCGCGCAGGGCGGCGAGGTCGACGAGGGCGAAGGGGGCTTCGAGCCCGCGTGTGGCGGACTCGTACGTTTCGCGCAGACTTGTCATGTCCTGAGCATGCCAGAACATGAATGTCTTTCATATTCTCGGCGCAAAAGGGGACGCGGTACCCCGCGGCGGGCGGTCCGCGGAGGGCCTCGCGACAACCGGTCCCCGGTGTCGCGGGGGCGATACCCTGGGGTGTCACGGCTGATCAGCCGTCCGACCCCGGGAGTGGTTCTTTCCATGAGTGAGCGTGAGTACGTCCTGACCCTTTCGTGCCCCGACAGCCGGGGCATCGTCGCCGCTGTGGCCAACCTGCTGTCCGACCACGGTTGCAACATCACCGAGAGTCAGCAGTACGGCGACCACTACACGGGACGCTTCTTCCTGCGGATGCAGTTCGTGGCGGAGCGGGGCGGCGACGGCGTGGTGGGGGAGGACGTCCTGCGCGGCGCCTTCGCGGCGCTGGCGGGCGACTTCGGCGGCCGGGGCGGCGACGCGTTCGTGGAGTGGACCCTCAACCCCCGCGACGTGCGCCCGCGCATGATCGTGATGGTGTCCAAGTTCGGCCACTGCCTCAACGACCTGCTCTACCGCCAGCGCAGCGGCCTGCTGGACGCCGACATCGCCGCCGTGGTCTCCAACCACCCCGACCTGGAGTTCCTGGCCGACTCCTACGGTGTGGACTTCCACCACCTGCCGGTCACGGCCGGGAGCAAGAAGGAGCAGGAGGCGCGCCTGCTGGAGCTGGTCGACTCCTACGACGTGGACCTGGTGGTCCTGGCGCGCTACATGCAGGTGCTCTCCGAGCAGCTGTGCGCCAAGATGTCCGGCCGCATCATCAACATCCACCACTCCTTCCTGCCCAGCTTCAAGGGTGCCCGGCCCTACCACCAGGCCCACGCTCGCGGTGTGAAGCTGATCGGCGCGACCGCCCACTACGTCACCGCCGACCTCGACGAGGGCCCGATCATCGAGCAGGAGGTGTCCCGGGTGGACCACACGCACAGCCCGGAGCAGCTCACGGCGATCGGCCGGGACCTGGAGTCGGTGGCGCTGGCGCGAGCGGTCAACTGGCACGCGCAGCGCCGCGTGCTGCTCAACGGGGACAAGACGGTCATCTTCGGCTGAGCCGGACGCCCGCCGCGCGGCGGCGGGGTGCGGTCCGCGCACGGGGGCGCCCACGGGCGCCCCCGTGCGTTTTCCTGCCCCGACCAGATTCTCGACGCTGTTTTGGGTCGGAGATGGGACTGACCTTGCCCGTTCCGACCAGGAAAAATTACTCACAGTGCTTTGTCGGATACAGTGTGTATGTATATGGTGTGGTCAGTTCGACATCCTTCCGGCCATGACACGGGCCCGGGTTTCGGTCCGGCTCTCTGGGAGGGCACATCCGCCGGGAAGGCGCGGGGAGCGGTCCGGGGGCGCCTTCGGCGCCGCGACCGCCCGTGCGGCCCGCACACTGCGTAGGGGGATCCAGTGACGGACATGAGAACCGAGACCAAGGTGCCGGGAGCCCGCGAGTCGGGCCGGACCAGCCGGGGGGACTCCTCGCGAGAGGAGGGCGGGCGCACCCAGATCGCGGACGGCGTGGTCGCCAAGATCGCCGGCATGGCCGCGCGGGAGATCGGCGGCGTCCACGCCATGGGCGGCGGGACCGCGCGTGCGGTCGGCGCGGTCAGGGACGTCGTGACCCGGGGCGGCGACAGCGGTTCGGTCGCGCGGGGCGTCGCGGTCGAGGTGGGCGAGCGCCAGGCCGCCGTCGACATCGACCTGGTCGTCGAGTACGGCGTCGCCATCCAGGACCTGGCCGCGGCCGTGCGCCGCAACGTCACCTCGGCGGTGGAGCGCATGACCGGGCTGGAGGTCACCGAGATCAACCTTCGGGTGGACGACATCCACCTGCCCGACGACGACCGCGGCGAGGACGACGGCGAGTCCGCGCCCCGAGTGCAGTGATGGCGGCCGCCGACGGGGACCCGGGCGAGGTCGCCCGGCGCCTGGTGCGGGAGGCCGAGCGCTTCCCGGACGTGGTGGAGCTGTCCTCGGGCGGTTTCGGCACGCTGACCACGCCCGTCCCCGGAGGACGGGTCCTGGGGGTGGCGGTACGCGACGACAGCGTCGAGGTCGGCGTCGTGCTCCGGTTCGGGCGGCCCCTGCCGGAGATCGCCGCCGAGCTGCGCCGCGGCCTGACCCCGGTCGCCGGGGGCCGTACCGTCCACGTGTCCGTGGAGGACGTGGTCGCGGGACTGCGGGACGGCGCCCGTACGGGCGGTTGAGCAGGCAGCATCGGGTGCTGGACAAGAGGGGGAAGCCATGTGGCCCATCGTCGGACTGTCCTACGGGACGGTACTGGGTCTGGCCGCCGCGTTCGGCGGGTTCACGGCCTTCGCGCTGGTCCTGATCCTGGGGCTCGCGGGGTTCGTCGCCGGTCGGGCGATGGAGGGCGAGATCGACCTCACCGCGATGTTCTCGCGGCGCTCCGCCTGAGACGTGAGGGAGCGGACGTGGCCGGAGTGCGGACCAGTACGGTTCCCCGACAGAGGGAACGCCCGGGCGACGAGGTCGCCCGGGAGCGGAGCGGGGGCGGGGGGGAACGCGACCCCGGCGGCCGCACCGTCATCGAACCCGGTGTGGTCGAGAAGGCGGCCGCGCGCGCGGTCCGCGAGGTCCCCGGCGCCCTCCCCGCCCGGTCGCGCACGGCGCGGGCCCGGGTGAGCGGCGAGGTCGTGCTGCTCAGGCTGAGGGTCGGCGTCCGCTACCCGCACTCGGTGCGCGAGGTCGCCGCGCGGGTGCGCGGGCACGTGGGGCGGCGGATCGAACAGATCACCGGAAAGCGGGTCCACCACATCGACATCGAGATCGCGGAGTTGGTGCGCTGACATGACCACCGTGGAAGAGGTGCTCGGACGCCCCGACCAGGGCGTCGACCGCCGGGCCAGGCGGGTGGCCGTCCACACGTTCCGTCCGCGGCGGTCCTGGCCCGCGGTGATCACGGGCTTCGTGATCCTCCTCGTGGCCGTCGTGGCCGCCGCCGAGGTGATCTCGGCCCTGGCGGGAAGCCCGCTGGGGCTGATCCCGGTCGGCGCGGCCAGCGGGTACGCGGCGACCACGACCTGGTCGATGCCGTCGGTGCAGATCGCCTCGGCGGTCCTGGCGCTCATCGGGCTGGCCCTGATCGTGGCCGCCCTGGCCCCCGGACGGGGGCGCTGGACGGCCCTGCGCACCGACGACCCCGCCCTGGTGGTGGGGCTGACCCGGCCCGCGCTGCGCCGGGCGGTGGCCGCCGCGGCCGAGGGCGTCAGCGGCGTCGACGGCGTGCACGTGACGGTGCGCGGAAACAGGATCCGGGTGCACGCGCGCACCGGGATGCGCGGGTCGGAGGGGCTGCCCGCCGAGGTGACCGCGGCCGTGGAGCGGCGGTTGGAGGAGCTGGCGCCGCTGCGCAGCATGCGGATCGCCACCCACGTGCGGTACGCGGAGGGTTGACCATGGCTGGTGACAGGTCGCGCAGGTCGGCGCGGGGGAATCGGTGGGGGCTGGCGGTCGTGGGGGCGGTGCTGCTCGTCGCCGGGCTGGCGTCGCTGGCCGCCGGGCGCGGCCTGTTCGGCGGGGGAGCGGCCGACAGCGTCCTGCTCGGCCCCGGGGCCCGGGAGGCGCTCGACCAGCAGTGGGTGCCCTACGCGGTGGTCGCGGTGGCCTTCGTCGCCGGTTTCCTGGCCCTGCGCTGGCTGATGTCCCAGGGGCTCAACGACACGGTGGGGCGCCTGGTCCTGGAGCGCGGTGAGCAGGGGCGGGTGGAGATGTCCGAGAACGTGGCCCGCGGCGCCCTGGAGCAGGAGGTCGCCGACTACCCGGGCGTGCGCCGCGCCCGCGCGAGGCTGACCGAGTCCGCCGAGGCGCCGCACCTGCGCCTGGCGCTGACCCTGGACGACGACGCGGACGTGGCCGGGGTGTGGCGGCGGGTGAGCTCGGAGGCGCTGGCGAACCTGCGCCGGGCGCTGGACCTGGAGCAGGTCCCGGCCGTCGTGCGGATGTCGATGACGGCACCGGCCAAGAACCCGCGGCGCAGCCTGGCCTGAGCCGTTGCCGCCGATTGTCGGCGCCTGCTGTTAGCTTCGCCACATGACTCGAACGACTTTCGTGAACCTGCCCGTCAAGAGCGTCGACGCCACCCGGGAGTTCTTCAGCGCGCTGGGCTTCGGCTACGACGAGGCCTTCTCCGACGACAGGGCGCTGTGCATGGTCGTCAGCGACACCTCGCGCGTCCTGTTCCTGTCCGAACCCTTCTTCGCGGAGTTCACGCCCTCGGGGATAGCCGACACCTCCGCGGGCGCGGAGGTGATCACCTGCCTGAGCGCCGACAGCCGTGAGGACGTGGACCGGATCGCGGAGGCCGCCGCCGTGGCCGGGGCGACCCACGCCAGGACCATCGAGCACACCGGCATGTACTCGCGCTCCTTCGCCGACCTCGACGGCCACCTGTGGGAGTTCCTGTACATGGACGCGACCGCCGCCATCTCCTGAGCGACGGCGGGCACGGGCCCCGGGGCCCGCACCCGCCGATCGCGTCAGCGCACGGCGTCGCGCTCGTGGCGGATCCGGCCGTCGCGCAGCACGGTGCGCACGCTCGTCTCCGGCGAGGCCAGGACCCCGATGTCGGTGAGCGGGTCGCCGTCGACCACGACGAGGTCGGCCCGCGCCCCGTCACGCAGGGTGCCGACGACCCCCTCCAGCCCCAGCAGCCGGGCGGCGTTGACGGTGGCGGCGCGCAGCACGTCCGCGGCGGGCTGGACCCGGCCGCGGATGGCGAACTCCTGGCTCTGGCGGTCCTGCATGCCGCCGAGCAGGTCGCTGCCGAAGACCAGGTTCACCCCGGCCTCGTGGGCCATGCGCAGGGCGTCCAGCCCCCGGTCGAGCACGGTGTCCACCTTGGCCTGGCTGGCCGCGGGCAGCCCGTTGGCGGCCCCCTGCCGGGAGAGTTCCTGGTAGGTGACCAGCGTGGGCACCAGGTAGGCGTCGTGCTCCAGGAACAGCTCGATGCTGCTCTCGTCGATGAGGTTGCCGTGCTCGATGCAGCGCACGCCCAGGCGGAGCCCGCGGTTGACGGCGCGGGCGGTGTAGGCGTGGCCGGTCACGTAGCGGTTGGCCGCCTCGGCCTCCTCCACCACGGCCCGGATCTCGTCCTCGGATGACTGGGTGGAGTCGATGCGGTCGGTGGGGGAGGCGACGCCGCCCGAGAGCATGATCTTGAGGTGGTGGGCTCCGGTGCGCAGCTGCTCGCGGGCCGCGCGGCGGAACTCCACGGGCCCGTCGCAGACGATGCCCGCGCCGGGGCAGCAGGCGTGGGTGTCGTTGCCCTGGCGGCCGGGCGTGCGGAAGTCGCCGTGGCCGCCGGTCTGCGACAGCGCCTTGCCGCCGAACATGAGCCGGGGGCCGTCGACGAGCCCCTCCTCGACCGCCCTGGCCAGCCCCCAGTCGCCCCCGGCGACGTCGCGGACGGTGGTGAAGCCGCGCCTGAGCATGTCGCCCAGGGACCGTCCCGCGTAACTGGCGACGTAGGCGGGCGACTGGTCCATCGCGGCGCCGAGGTCGGCGCTGAAGGCGGTCGGGTGCACGTGGGCGTCGATCAGGCCCGGCATGAGGGTGGCCCCCGCCAGGTCCACGGTCGGCACCTGCGGTCCCACCTCGGGCGGAGTTCCCCGGCCGCTGCCCGCGACGAGGCCGTCCCGCACCAGGAGCCAGGAGCCGGGGGTCCTCGTGCCCGCCTCGGGGTCGAGCAGCCCGGCTCCCGTGAAGAGGATGTGCGGTTCTGACTGGCGGGTCATGGATACCTCCGTCGGGGTTCGCGTTGTTGCAATATATGTTGCACCACGGGGAGGGGGCCACCCCGCGGGGGTGGTATCGCTTGGGGGTGCGGCGCGGTCCGGGGCGCCGGGACGGAGGGGTGATGGCGGACTGGATCGAGGCCGCGCTCGGCGGCGGACGCCTGGGCCGCGCGGCCGAGCGCGTGGTCAGGGTGCTGCGGGACGAGCCGAGGTTCGCCTCCTACGCGAGCACCGCCGAGCTCGCCGAGCGGGCCGGGGTCAACGTCGCCACGGTCGTGCGGGCCGCGCAGGCCCTGGGGTTCACCGGCTGGCCCGCCCTGCGCGTCGAACTGCGCTCGCGCTACCTGGCCTCGCTCAGCGCCGGAGAGGTCCTGGCCGAGCACGCCGGGTCCGACGCCGACCCCGTGCGCGAGGCCTTCCGCGCCGACCGCGAGGGGCTGCGCGACCTGGAGCGGACCCTGGACCCCGCCCGGGTGCGCGCCCTGGCGGGCGCGGTGCACGGGGCGCGCCGGACGCGGGTGGTGGGCTCGGGCACCTTCGCGGCGCCGGGCGTGCAGCTCGCGCACGCCGCGGGGATCATGGGCTACGACGTGGAGCGCCTGGATCTGGGCGGCACCGGCCTGGTCAGCGCGCTGGCGAGGATGGGCCCCGGCGACCTGCTGCTGGCGTGCGACCTGTGGCGGCTCCCGGTCGCGCTGCGCTCGGCGGCGCGGGTGGCCCGTGAGCGGTCGGTGCCGGTCGCGGTGATCACCGACCGCAGGGACTCCCCGCTGGTGGAGGGGGCGGCGCACGTGCTGCTGGTGCCCAGCGAGGGCGTGGGCATGTTCCCCTCGCTCACCCCGGTGATGGCGGTCGTCCACGCGGTGCTGGCCGAGCTGGCCCGCCTCGGCGGGGACGCGGTGCTGGCCGCGGTGCGCGACACCGAGCGGCTCTGGGAGAGCACGGAGCTCTTCTGAGCGACGCAGGGGGGAACGACCTGGGAAGACGCGGTGACACGACTGTGACGTGATCAGGGTCACGTTCGCTGCAATAAGTGTTGCACTTCACGCGGCGGGGCTGCTTACATGGCCCGGTCGGACCGCCTCCGGAAGGCCGGTCCCTCGCGTCCACATCCCCTGCTTTCTGAACCTCGCCGCGAAGGTGGCCCATGCAGACGACCCATCTCGTGATCCTCGCCGTGTACATCCTGGCCATGATCGGGATCGCCCTCTACTTCGCGCGCTCGGGCAGGCTGCGCGGCGGTGACGACTTCCTGTTCGCCGGACGCAGCCTCCCCCGTCCCGTCATGATCGCCACCATGCTGGTCACCTGGGTCGGCTCGGGCACCATCATCGGCGGCGCCAACTTCGCCTACACCTACGGCCCCATGGCGGGCATGGTCTTCTTCGCGGGGACGCCGCTGGGCATCCTGGTCCTGCTCCTGGCGGCCCGCCGGATCCGCCGGGCGTCCCGGCACACCATCCCCGAACTGCTGGAGGTGCGCTTCGGCATCGGGGTGCGCACCGTCGCCGCCGTGGTCACCACCATCGCCTTCCTGGGGCTGACCGCCTCGCAGTTCGTCGGCGGCGGGTACGTCGTCAGCCTGGTCACGCCGCTGACCGCGACCCAGGGGACGCTGTTCGTCGCGGCCGTCGTGACGCTGCTGACCGTCACCGGCGGCCTGTTCTCGGTCGCCTACACCGACTTCGTCTCGGCCATCCTCATCGTGCTCGGCCTGTTCGTGTCGCTGCCGCTGGTGTTCGCCACGGTCGGCGGCCCCGGCGCCTACTGGGAGGGCCTGCCCGAGCAGGCGACCACCTTCAGCGGCGGGCTCACCGCCCTCCAGCTCCTCGGCTACTTCCTCCCGCTCTTCCTGCTGCTGCTCGCCGACCAGAACATGTACCAGCGCCTGGCCGCGGCCAAGGACGAGCGCGAGGCCCGCTCCTCGACCGCGGGCATGCTCGTGGGCAGCTTCTTCGTCTTCGTGCCCGTCGTGCTGCTCGCCACCTGCGCCGCCATCCTCATGCCCGGCATCAACGGCGACATGGCGGTGCTCAGCCTGGCCTCCGAGGGCTACCTCCCGGTGGTGCTGGGCGGCCTGATCCTGGCCGGGGCGGTCGCCTTCGTCATCACGACCGGGTCCTCGTACATGCTCTCCTGCGCCTCCAACGTCGCCTACGACCTGTACGCCCGCTTCGCCGGGGACGGTGTGGACGAGCGCCGCAAGCTCGTGGTCCAGCGCCTGTCGGTCGTGGGCATCGCGCTCGCGGGCCTCGCGCTGAGCCTGTTCTTCCCGACCGTGCTGGAGCTGCAGATGTACTCCTACACGGTCTACGGCGCCGCGATCACCCCGGTGGTCCTGTCGGTGCTGTTCTGGAAGCGCGCGACCACCGCGGGCGCCGTCGCGGCGCTGGTGGTCGGCGCCGCCACCACCATCGGATGGCAGGTCGCCGGGACCCCGGGCGGCCTCAACGCGGTCATCGCCGCCCTGCCCGCCGCCCTGGTCGCGCTCGTCGTGGCCAGCCTGGTCACCAAGGCCCCCGACCCCGCGCGGGTGGCCGCGGCCGAGGCGCCCGCACCCACCGGGACCGACGCCTGACACACGCGGGGACCGCTCCCGACCGGGCGCGGTCCCCGTGCTCTCCTCCCACGCCCCGGCGGGCGGGCCACGGCGGCCGGGAGGAAGACCGGCCCCTCAGCACTCGATGACGTTGACGGCCAGGCCGCCGCGCGAGGTCTCCTTGTACTTGTCCATCATGTCGCGGCCCGTGTCGCGCATGGTCCGGATGACCTTGTCCAGCGACACGAAGTGGCTGCCGTCGCCGCGCAGCGCGATACGCGCGGCGCTGATCGCCTTCACCGAGGCCAGCGCGTTGCGCTCGATGCACGGCACCTGCACCAGGCCGCCGATGGGGTCGCAGGTCAGCCCCAGGTTGTGCTCCATGGCGATCTCGGCGGCGTTCTCCACCTGCGCGGGGGTGCCGCCCAGCACCTCGGCCAGCCCGGCGGCGGCCATCGAGGAGGCCGAACCCACCTCGCCCTGGCAGCCCACCTCGGCGCCCGAGATCGACGCGTTCTGCTTGAACAGGATGCCCACGGCCCCCGCGGTCAGCAGGAAACGCACCACGCCCTCGTCGCCCGCGCCCGGGCTGAAGTGCAGGTAGTAGTGCAGTACGGAGGGCACGATGCCCGCGGCCCCGTTGGTCGGCGCGGTCACCACGCGGCCGCCCGCGGCGTTCTCCTCGTTCACGGCCAGCGCGTAGAGCGTGATCCAGTCGCTGCCGCGCATGGGGTCGGAGTCCACCCCCGTCGGCGCCAGCAGCCCCGACTCGTCGCAGTTGCCGCCCAGCTGCCGGTACAGGCGGTGCGCCCGCCGGGGCACCTTCAGCCCGCCGGGCAGGCTGCCCTCGGTGGTCACCCCGCGGCGCACGCACTGGCGCATCGCCTCCCACAGCACGAGCAGCTCGGCCCTGATCCGCGCGGGGGAGCGCCCGAAGGCCTGCTCGTTGGCGAGCATCACCGCGCTGATCGACATCCCGGTGTCGGCGCAGATCCCCAGCAGCTCCTCGGCGCTGGAGAAGGGGTGGGGCACCCGGGTGTCGTCGGCCTTGATCCGGTCCGCGCCCGCAGCGCGCTCGTCCACGACGAACCCGCCGCCCACCGAGTAGTACACCTTCGCCGCCAGTTCGGCGCCGGAGGAGTCCAGTGCCACGAACCGCATTCCGTTGGGGTGGTCGGGCAGGCTCTCCCTGCGGCGGAAGTCCACGTCCACGGCCGGGTCGAAGGCCACCGGCGGCCCTGCGGGCCCGCCCAGGTACAGGGTCCGCTCCCGGCGCACCCCCTCCACCAGTTCGGGCACCGCGTCCACGTCCACGTGCTCGGGGGTGTGCCCCATCAGTCCCAGGACCACCGCGCGGTCGCTGCCGTGCCCCTTGCCGGTGAGCGCCAGGGAGCCGTACAGCTCCGCGCGCACGCGGGCCACGCCGTCGAGCAGGCCCTCCTCGCGCAGTCCGGCCACGAACGTGCGCGCGGCCTTCATCGGCCCGACCGTGTGCGAGCTGGACGGTCCGATTCCGATCTTGAACAGGTCGAACACGCTGATGGCCATGGCTGTCCTCCTCGTCGAGTACAGGGCCCGGGGCATGAGATCGCCGTGCGGGGCCGCCCGGCCCCGCACGGCACGGCTCTACAGGTTCGGGTAGAGCGGGTACTTCGCGGTCAGCGCCTGGACCCGGCCGCGCAGCGCGGCCTCGTCGAACTGCGGCTTGAGCGCCTCGGCGATGACGTCGGCGACCTCGGCGAAGTCCTCGTCGCCGAAACCGCGGGTGGCCAGCGCCGGGGTGCCGATCCGCAGGCCGGAGGTGACCATCGGCGGACGCGGGTCGTTGGGCACCGCGTTGCGGTTGACCGTGATCCCGATCGAGTGCAGGCGGTCCTCGGCCTCCTGGCCGTTGAGCTCGGAGTTCACCAGGTCCACCAGGACCAGGTGCACGTCCGTGCCCCCCGAGAGCACCTTCACGCCGACCTCGGCCGCGTCCGGCCGCGTCAGCCGCTCGGCGAGCAGCCTGGCGCCCGAGACCGTGCGGCGCTGGCGGTCGGCGAACTCCTCGCCCGCGGCGACCTTGAGGGCCACCGCCTTGGCCGCGATCACGTGCTCCAGCGGCCCGCCCTGCATGCCGGGGAACACCGCGGAGTTGATCTTCTTGCCCAGCTCGGCCCTGGCCAGGATCATGCCGCCGCGCGGGCCGCCCAGGGTCTTGTGCGTGGTCGTGGTGACCACGTCGGCGTGCGGCACCGGGTTGGGGTGCAGCCCCGCCGCGACCAGACCGGCGAAGTGCGCCATGTCCACCATCAGGAGCGCGCCGACCGAGTCCGCGATCTTGCGGAAGCGGGCGAAGTCCAGCTGGCGCGGGTAGGCCGACCACCCGGCGACGATCATCTTGGGCCGGTGCTCCTCGGCGAGCGCCTCGACCTCGTCGTAGTCGACGGTGCCGTCCTCGTCGCGCACGTGGTAGGCCACCGCGTTGAGGATCTTGCCGGAGTAGTTGATCTTCATGCCGTGGGTCAGGTGGCCGCCGTGGGCCAGGTCCAGGCCCAGGATGGTGTCACCCGGCTTGAGCAGCGCGAAGTACACGGCCGTGTTGGCCTGCGCGCCCGAGTGCGGCTGCACGTTGGCGTGCTCGGCGCCGAACAGCGCCTTGGCGCGGTCGATGGCGAGCTGCTCGACGACGTCGACGTGCTCGCACCCGCCGTAGTAGCGGCGGCCCGGGTACCCTTCCGCGTACTTGTTGGTCAGGACGGTGCCCTGAGCCTCGATCACCGCCTGGGGGGCGAAGTTCTCCGAGGCGATCATCTCCAGGGTGTCGCGCTGGCGCGCCAGCTCCGCGTCGACCGCGGCCGCCACCTCGGGGTCCAGTTCGCCCAGCGTCTGGTTGAGCGTGTTGTCAGTAGCCATCGGGGGCCTACTCCTCGCCTTCGGTCAGCTTGGTGTACTCCTCGGCGGAGAGAAGGTCGGAGGGCTCCTCGGAGATCCGGGCCCTGAACAGCCAACCGTCCTCGAAGGGCGAGGAGTTGATGGTCTCGGGCTCGTTCTCCAGGATCGCGTTGACCTCGGTGACCTCACCGCTCACGGGCGAGTAGACGTCGCTGACGGACTTGGTGGACTCCACCTCGCCGCACGGCTCGTCCGCGGTCACCTCGCTGCCGACCTCGGGCACCTCGACGTAGACGATGTCGCCCAGGGACTCGGCGGCGAACGAGGTGATCCCGACGGTGGCGATCCCGTCCTCGACCACGACCCACTCGTGTTTGGCGGTGTAACCCAGCTCCGTGGGAACGCTCACTTCAACTCTCCTTGGAGGTGTTCCATTTTCCTGCCGCGCGCCCGTACGGCTGCCCGGCCCGGCCTACGCCCGGTCGCGCCCCGTGCGTGCGGGTCCCCTGTGGGGGGATCCCGCCGTGCCGGGGGCGTGCGGGCCTTCGGGGTGTGAAGGCCCCTGCTCCTACGACTGCCGCTTGTAGAACGGCAGCTCGACCACGTCGACGTCCTCGCCCCGCCCGCGCACGTCCACGGTGAACGCGCCGGTCGAGGTGTCGAGGTCGCCGTCCACGTAGGCCATGGCGATGGGGCGGCCCAGGGTGGGTGAGGGCGCGCCGCTGGTGATGGTTCCGACGGGGGTGCCGTCGCGCAGGACCTCCTGGCCCTGGCGCAGCGGGCGGCGCCCGCGCGCGACGAGGCCGATGAGGCGGCGGGGGCGGGAGGAGCGGGAGGCCTCCTCCAGGGCCGCGCGGCCCACGAAGTCGCCCTTGTCGAACTTCACGACCCGGCCCAGACCGGCGTCGAAGGGGGTGAGGTCGGCGGTCAGCTCCTGCCCGTACAGCGGCATCCCGGCCTCCATGCGCAGGGTGTCGCGCGCGGAGAGCCCGGCGGGGACGAGGCCGTGCCGTTCGCCCTCGGCCATGAGGGCCTCCCACACCTTGGGGGCCCTGTCCGCGGGGCTGACGAAGATCTCGAAGCCGTCCTCGCCGGTGTAGCCGGTGCGGGCGAGCAGGACGGGCTCACCGGCGACGGTGTGCTCGTACCCGGCGTAGTAGCGGATGCCGTCCAGGTCGGCGTCGGTCAGCGGTGCCAGGACGTCGACGGCTCGGGGTCCCTGGACGGCGATCAGCGCGTACTCGGCCGACTCGTCGCGGACCTCGACGTCGAAGTCCGCGGCCCGCTCGGCCAGGGCCGGGGCGACGACCGCGGTGTTGGCGGCGTTGGCCACGACGAGGTACTCGTCCTCGCGCAGCCGGTAGACGATGAGGTCGTCCAGGACACCGCCGTCCTCGGCGGTGATCATGGAGTAGCGGGCGCGTCCCACCTTGACCTGGGACAGGTGGCCGACCAGCGCGTGGTCGAGGGCCTGGGCGGCCTGCGGGCCGGTCAGCCGGATCTCGCCCATGTGGGAGAGGTCGAACAGGCCCGCGGCCTCGCGCACCGCCCGGTGCTCGGCGGTCTCGCTGCCGTAGCGCAGCGGCATGAGCCATCCGGCGAAGTCGACGAGGGTGGCGCCGGCCTTCTCGTGGACCTCGCGCAGCGCTGTCGCGCGCGGCGCGGATGCGGCATCTGACATGGGCACTCCCGAGAGGATGGGCGTCGTGACGTGCGTGGCGTTGCCATCCTCCCCCTCTGTCATCTGTGCCTGAGAGCTTCGCCGCGCGCTCGGCGCGGCTTGCACCTTCGGCGAGGGACGGCTGTCCCTGCTTTCCAGAGTGGTCTCGCCCGTACGGTCCGCTGTGCCTGAGAGGTTGTCTTCGGGGAGGGATTGCTCCTTCGGCGGCCCGCGCTGGATACGCGGGCACTCTCCCGTACGGGGTCAGCAACACGTTCAGCCTAGCAGCGGCCGTGAACGGCACCCAAGGGTGCCCGGCGCCGCGCGGGAGCTCCCGCGCGGCGCCCGTGAGCGGCACCGTCGCGCGCCGTCCGCGCCTGTCCGCCGCGCTCCCTCCGGTCTCCGACACTCCGGCCGCCTCCACCCTGGAGCGGGAACGCGGGGATTAGCGTGTGCGGAGAGTTGCGGAGAGTACCGAGCGGGGAGGGAGACGGATGCGAACCGACACCGGGAGGGCGGCGCGCGCGCTCGCGGCCGGATGCGTCCTGTCCCTGGCCGCGGGCACGGGGTGCGCCGGGGCCGTGGACGGACCGCGGGAGCCGGACGGGCACTCCCGGGAGGGGGCGGAGGCCGGGCCCCCGCCCCTGACGCGGGGCGACGTGGCCGCCGTCGAGCGCGGGGACCTGGAGGCGGTGTTCGCCGACGCGGGCGTGGAGGGCACCTTCGTGCTCCACGACGTGATGGAGCGGGAGGCGACCGTGGTGGGGCCGGAGCGGGCCCGCGAGCGCGCGGTCCCCGCGTCCACCTTCGACCTCGTCAGCACCCTGGTGGGGCTCCAGACGGGCGCGGTCGGGGACGTGGACGAGGCGGTGCCCCACGGGGGCGGATCCCGGCCCGTCGACCGGCGGGAGCGGGACACGGCCCTGCGCGAGGCCCTGCCCGCCTCGAACGTCCCCGTCTACCAGGAGGTGGCCCGCCGGGTCGGGCACGGCCCGATGGCGGCCTGGGTGGACCGGCTGGACTACGGCAACCGTTCGGTGGGCGACGCGGACGCGCTGGACCGGTTCTGGCTGGAGGGACCGCTGGAGATCTCCGCGATGGAGCAGACCGCCTTCCTGGCCCGGCTGGCCCGCGACGAACTGCCCGTGGACGACGCGCACCAGGAGGCGGTGCGCGCACTCGCCGCCCTGGAGGAGGGCGACGGCTACGCCCTCCACGCCAAGGCCGGGCGTGGCCGGGAGGCCGACCCCGCGCCGGGCTGGTGGGTCGGCTGGGTCGAGCGCGGCGGGGACCTGTACACGTTCGCGCTGCGCGTCGAACCGGAGGGGGACCAGGACGCCGAGCTGGGCGAGTCCCTGGGACGGGAGATGCTCGTGGAGCTGGAGGTCCTGCCCGAGGAGGGGCGCACCGCCTGAGCGCCGCGCGGGCCCCGCGACGCGCGTCGGCCCGCCCCCGTCACGGGAGCGGGCCGACGCGCGTCCTCCGGGGGAGGCTAGGCCTTGCGGCGCTGGCGCACGGCCTCGGCCAGCTGGGTCAGCACCTCGCCGGTGGTCTCCCAGCCCATGCACTTGTCGGTGATCGACTGGCCGTAGGTCAGGGCGGCGGGTTCGCCCAGCTTCTGGGCCCCCTCGACGATGAAGCTCTCCAGCATCACGCCGATGACGCCCTTCTGGCCCTCGGCGACCTGGGCGGCGATCGCGGCGGCCACACCGGGCTGGCGGGTGTGGTCCTTGCCGCTGTTGGCGTGGCTGGCGTCGATCATCAGGCGGCGGGGCAGCCCGGCGCCCTCGATGACGTCCAGGGCGGCGTCGACCTGCCCGGCGCCGAAGTTGGGGCCGCTGCGGCCGCCGCGCAGGATGACGTGGCAGTCCGGGTTGCCCTCGGTGACGACCACCGAACCGGCGCCGGTGGGGTCGATACCGAAGAAGGTGTGCGAGGCGGCGGCGGCGCCGACCGCGTCCACGGCCACCTGGACGTCGCCGTCGGTGCCGTTCTTGAAGCCCACGGGCGTGCTCAGGCCACTGCTCAGCTGGCGGTGCACCTGGCTCTCGGTGGTGCGCGCCCCGATCGCGCCCCAGGAGACGACGTCGGCGATGTACTGCGGCGTGATGGGGTCGAGGAACTCGGTCCCGGCGGGCAGCCCGAGCGCGTTGATGTCCAGCAGCAGCTTGCGCGCGGTGCGCAGGCCCCGGTGCACGTCGTAGGTGTCGTCCAGGCCGGGGTCGTTGATCAGGCCCTTCCAGCCGACGGTGGTGCGCGGCTTCTCGAAGTACACGCGCATCACGACGCACAGCTCGTCGCGCAGGGAGGGCACCAGCTCCTTCAGGCGGCGGGCGTAGTCCATGGCGGACTCGGGGTCGTGCACCGAGCAGGGGCCCACGACGACCAGCAGGCGGTCGTCGTCACCGTCCAGCACCCGCTTGACCTCGGCGCGGGACTCCTCGACCAGGGCGCTGCGCTCGGCGCCCAGCGGGAGCTCGGCCAGCAGGTCCCGGGGCGCGATGAGCGGCTTGTAACTGGCCACCCGGGTGTCGTTGGTGCTCGGCATGGTGTTCCCCTCGGGTCCCGTCTGTCGTGTTTTCCGCTGTAGCCACGAAAACCGTCTTATGAAAACAGTAGCGCGGACGGTTCGGCGCTCCGCTGCCGCGTCGGCCGGCACGGTTCGGGTGACAGAAAACACCACACCGGTTTCGGGCGCCGAAAAGCGTCTCATAGCGTGAGACGGAATTCTCCCGGCTCGCGCGGCCATTTCCGTCGGGGGCGGCTCCGGAGCCCGGTCGGTCACCGCTCCAACCCCGGGAGGTCCTCCTCCCAGTACTCGCGCGGGTTGCGCGCGCCGTCGGCGACCGTGCCGCGTTCGGCCTCGGCCCGACGCAGCTGCACGCGACGGATCTTACCGGAGACGGTCTTGGGCAGCTCACCGAACTCCAGGCGGCGCACCCTCTGGTGCGGTGACAGGCGCTCGCGCGCGTGGGCCAGGATCGACCGCGCGGTCTCGGCGTCGGGGGCCACCCCTTCGGCCAGGGCCACGTACGCCTTGGCCACCGCCAGCCGTAGCGGGTCGGGAGAGGGAACGACGGCCGCCTCGACCACGTATTCGTGCTCGACCAGAACGCTTTCGAGTTCGAATGGTGAGATGCGGTAATCTGAGGCCTTGAACACATCGTCGGATCGACCGATATAGGTAATGTAACCGTTCGAATCCCGGCTGGCGATGTCACCGGTGCGGTAGCGGCCCCCGCGGACCACCTCGCGGCTGAGGCCGGGGTTGTCGGCGTAGCCTTTCATCACCCCCACCGGCTCCCGGGCCAGGTCCACGCAGATCTGCCCGGTGTCGGCGGGCTCGTCGGTGGCCGGGTCCGTCAGCACCACGTCGTAGCCCGGCATCTCGCGCCCCATCGACCCGCGCACCACCCGCTGACCGGGGCCGTTGCCCAGCAGTACGGTCGTCTCGGTCTGCCCGAACCCGTCGCGCACGGTCACGCCCCAGGCCTCGCGCACGCGGTCCACCACCTCGGGGTTGAGCGGCTCCCCGGCGGCCACCGCCTCGCGCAGCCCCACGTCCCACGCCGCGGGGCCGGCCTGCGCCAGCGTCCGCCACACCGTCGGCGGCGCGCACAGCGTGTCCACCCCGCAGCGCACGACCGCGTCCAGCAGCCCCGCCGCGTCGAAGCGCTCCTGGTTGACGACCAGCACCGTCGCCTCGGCGTTCCACGGCGCGAACACGCTGCCGTAGGCGTGCTTGGCCCACCCCGGCTCGGACACGTTGAGGTGGACGTCGCCCGGCCGCACACCCAGCCAGTACATGGTCGACAGGTGTCCCACCGGGTACGAGCGCTGGGTGTGCACGACCAGCTTGGGCAGGGCGGCGGTGCCGGAGGTGAAGTACAGCAGCAGGGGGTCGTCGGGGTGGGTGGGGTGCGGGGGGTGGAAGTCCAGACCGGCGTGCTCGGAGTCGGCGTAGTTCAGCCACCCCTCCATGTAGCCCGTGCAGATCCGCGTCCAGTGCCCCCGCAGCGGGGCGAACTTCTCGGTCTCGGCGGCCGAGCACACCACGTGCGCGATCTCGCCGCGCTCCAGCCGGTCCAGCAGGTCGCCCTCGGACAGGGAGGTGGGGGTCGGGCAGACCACGGCGCCGAGCTTGGTCGCGGCGAGCAGGGTCTCCCACAGCTCCACCTGGTTGCCCAGCATCAGCAGGATCCGGTCGCCCGGGCGCACGCCCTGGTTGTTCAGCCAGTTGGCCACCTGGGCGGAGCGCTCCGACATCCGCCGGTAGGTGTACCTGGCCTGGCCGCCGTCCTCCTCCACGATCCACAGCGCCGTCCTGTCCGGGCGGCGCCCGGCCACCTCGTCGAAGTAGTCCAGCGCCCAGTTGAACCGGTCCGACCGGGGCCAGGCGAACTCCCGGTGCGCCCTCTCCTGGTCCTCGCGCAGGTCCAGGAGCAGGTCCCGGGCGGCGCGGAACTCGGCCGCGCCCTCGGCTGCCGTCTCTCTCGACATGTGGCGACCTCCGGTTCGTGGACAGGGCGCCGACCGCACTGTCCGCCGGTCCCGCCCGGGCGGGGCGGTGCAACGGGTGTGCCCCGCTGGTCCTACCCGGGATGCGCCGCCGTGACGCTTGGGGCCCGTGGTCCGGACGGGCCCTTGACCTCGGGGGACGGTCCGGGCGTCCGGGCGGGGGCGGTGACCGCATGCGGCCCCGCGGGGCGGGTCCCGCTGGCTCTAGGATGTGTGGACATGGAGGAACTTCGCGGACACCACGGAACCTGGCGGATCGACGACGAGACGATCCGTGTCCGCTTCGACTCCGGCCGCAAGGTGCCCGCCCTGTTCCGGTCGCTGGGGAGCTGCTCGGTTCCGCTGGCCGCCGTCCGCGAGGTCGACTTCGACCGGGGCACCCGCAAGCACGGGTGGCGGCTGCGTCTGCGGCTGCTGGAGGGCGGCGACCCCTACGCGCTCCTGGGAGTCCCCGGCCGGGACGCGCTCACCCCGCTGCTGATCACCGGCCCGCACGACGGAGAACTCCTCGCCGAGTACTACTCCGAGCAGATCGCCTCCTCGGCCCGCTTCGCCCGCGAGACCCTGGCCGGGGAACTCGACCCGCGCGAGGTCGCCCGGGGGCTGGTGGCCCGGCCCCCGCTCCAGGTCCGCACCGCCGAGGGCACGGCCTCCTTCGACGGCACCCGCGTGCGCCTCCAGTGGGACAACTGGCTGGCCAGCACGGCCAAGCAGAAGGAGAAGGCCCGCGACTACCAGCTCTCCGAGATCGAGACCGCCCACTGGCACCCGCCGGTCGACGTCACCGAGGGTTACCTGCGCATCGTTCTGCGCGGGGTGACCCTCCCCGAGGCCACGGCGCTGGACCACGACTTCTTCACGCTCGCCTCGCACGGGACCAAGGGCAGCGAGGAGACCCTGCTGATGGCCGCCACCGTCAACGCCCACGTCGCGGCGGCCGAGGACCCCCGGCAGGAGCGCGTCGCGCTCGGAGCGGCGGACGACGACGGCAGCGAGGCGATCTTCGCCAAGATCCGCGAACTCGGGCGGCTGCACGCCGAGGGCCTGCTCACCGACGACGAGTTCAGCGCCAAGAAGGCCGAGCTGCTCGACCGCCTCTGACGGAGTCCCGCGTGTGTTCGCGCCCGGTGGACGCCTGGGACGCCGTACCCTCTCCTCGTCGTTCCCCGTCAGGCGTCCGCCGGACACCTCCGTCCGCGGCGCCCGACTCCGCCGGGGTCCCCGGGGAGGAACCACGTCCACGAACACGTCCACGAAAGGCCCCACGCTTTGCGTACCTTGTACCCGCCCATCGAGCCGTACGACTCGGGGATGCTCGACGTCGGCGACGGACACCGCGTCTACTGGGAGCTGTGCGGCAACCCCGCGGGCAAGCCCGTGGTGTTCCTGCACGGCGGCCCCGGCGGCGGATGCGTGCCCGACCACCGCAGGCTCTTCGACCCGGAGCGGTACCGGATCCTGCTGTTCGACCAGCGCAACTGCGGCCGCTCCACCCCGCACGCCAGCCAGATGGACACCGACCTGTCCACCAACACCACCTGGACGCTGGTGCAGGACATGGAGCGGCTGCGCGAGATGATCGGCGCGGAGTCCTGGCAGGTCTTCGGCGGCTCCTGGGGCAGCTGCCTGGCGCTGGCCTACGCCCAGCGCCACCCCGACCGCGTCAGCGAACTGGTCGTGCGTGGAATCTTCACCCTGCGCGAGAGCGAGCTGCGCTGGTTCTACCAGGAGGGCGCCTCCCAGCTCTTCCCGGACCTGTGGGAGTCCTACCTGGCGCCCATCCCCGAGGAGGAGCGCGGCGACCTCATCGCCGCCTACGCGCGCCGCCTGAACTCGCCCGACCGTGAGGAGCGCCTGGCCGCCGCGCGGTCGTGGAGCGTGTGGGAGGGGTCCACGGTCACCCTGCTGCCCAACCACGAGCTGCGCGAGCACCACGCGGACGAGGACTACGCGCTGGCCTTCGCGCGGATCGAGAACCACTACTTCGTCAACCGCGGGTTCCTGGAGCCCGACCAGCTCATCGACGGGGCGGAGGCGATCCGGCACATCCCCGGCGTGATCGTGCAGGGCCGCTACGACGTGTGCACCCCGGCCCGTACCGCCTACGACCTGCACAAGGCGTGGCCGGAGGCGGAATTCCACATCGTGGACGACGCGGGGCACGCGTTCAGCGAGCCGGGCATCCTGGACCACCTGATCGAGGCGACCGACCGCTTCGCGAAGTAGGCGGTCCGGCCCCGGGGCGGGAGGGCCGCCCCGGGTCTGCGCGCGGGACGCGGGGGTGGGGCCCCCACACGCCCCGCGCCCCTGGGCCCCGCGCCCCGACCGGTCCGGCCGGGGCGCGGACGCGGCCGGGGCCGTGCGCGGGAGGGGCAGCGCGAGGCGTTCGCCGGGAGCGGGGCGGCGGGGACGTGCGCCCGCCGCCCTCCCTAGTAGCCGCGCTCGTAGGAGCAGCTCATCCCGGCCTGGCCGCCGATCTCGAACAGGCCCAGTTCGTCCAGCTGCTGGAGGCCCCGGTGGCGGGACAGGTTCCACGACGCGAACCCGGCGTCGTCGGCCTCCTCCACGAGGTCCTGGAACCCCACCAGGGCGCAGTCGCGTTCGCCGCCCTCCAGTTCGAGCAGACCGGGGATCGCGTCGGCGGACAGGTCGCGCAGGTACCAGGTGTCGACCGTGGACAGGTCCAGGTCCCGGTGGCTCTCGGCGATCCGCAGGTCCGGGTTGCCGTAGGCGAACACGGCCAGCGCCGTTCCGGCCAGGGCGGCCGTGACCCGGGGCAGCCAGGCCGCCGACCGGCCCAGGGTGTCGAGCGCGCCCGCCACGAGCAGCAGGCCGAACACCCCCGCGCTCCACACGATCCACGCCTCGGCGCTGGCCCGCATCCGGGTCAGCCCGTAGGTGTCGATGTACAGCTGCAGGCGCAGCATCGCCGAGGCCAGGATGACCAGGGTGAGCGTGCACAGCAGCCCGAGCAGGGCGTTGCGCAGGACACGGGTGGTGCTGGAGGGCAGCACGCGCACGACCACCGCGATGACGCACAGGACGAGCAGGCTGACCACGACCAACTGGAAGAAGCCCTGGCGTGCGTACTCGGCGTAGGTGACCCCGGCGACGCGCTGGACGTACTCGTCACCGCCGAACATCGCTACGGCCTGCACCGCGAGGAACGCGGTGAACAGGAGGACCAGGGCACCGAGCGGGATCGTCCACACCCACACCGGCAGGGGAGTCCGCTCGCGGGAGGGGCTCAGGGGGAGGGGGTCCACGGGAGTGGTGTGGGGGGCGTGCCTCTGCGCGTGGCGGCGGCGCGCGGCCAGCACGGCGGAGCCGGTGAGCAGCATGGCCGTCACCATGGCGAACAGGTCGCCGAACGGGTTGAAGTCGCCCTCCCGGAACAGGTCGGTGAACATCCGGCCCAGGTAGCTGCCGAACACCGGGTCGGCGAAGGCGAAGAGCACGCCGAAGACGAGCAGCAGCCCGACGGTGGCCACGGTGGTGACCAGGACCGGTCCGACCAGGCGGCGGGACCGCGAGCTCTGTAGCGGCGCGGCCAGGAACCGCGGTGTGGAGGGCAGGTTGCGCAACAGGGCGAGCGAGCCGGTGACGACGCCCACCGCGCCCTGGCGGGAGGCGGGGTCGCGCGCGGCGAAGGCCATCGAGGCGAAGAGGAAGGACGCGGTCAGGGTCCACAGGAGCACCCAGCCCGCGTCGCGGAACACCGCCGTGAACAGCAGGGCGGCGGCGAGCGCGCCGTAGACCGCCGACCAGGTGTAGGAGTAGCGGTCAGGTGCGGATTCGGGGGCGGGGGCGGCGGAGGAGTGAGGAACAGAGGGGTGAGGAGTAGGGGAGACGGGGGCGTGTGGGGCTGCGGGGTCGGCGAGGGGCCGGGGTGAGGGCGTGACGGCTGGAGCGGTCCCGGTGGCCCCAGCGGTTTCGTCAGCACCGGCGGGGGCGGCCTCGGCGGCCTCACCAGGCTCGCCGGTCTCGGTAGTACCGGTGGCCTCCTCGCTTCCAGGAGCGCGTGTTCCGCTGGTGTCGGACCCGCTGTCCTCCGCGGCCTCGGGCCTGCCTGCGGCCCCGGTCGAGGGGGCGTCCCCGGAATCCTCACGGTTCTGTGCGGCCTCGGATGTGTTCCCGGTGTCCTCGGCCTCCGTCGCGGTACCGGAGGAGCTCCCGGACCGCGGTCCCCCGTGGTCCCCCGCGGGGTCGGGGAGGCCGGGGGCCTCGGTTGTGCGGGCCTTCGCGCCCCCATCGGCGTCGGAGGGGTTCTCGGGTCGCGGTTGCCCGTCGTCTTCGGCGGGACCGCCCTGTGCGACCGGACCGGAAACACCCGAACCCTTGGCCACGTGGGCTTCTGGAGCCCCCATGGTGCCAGAAGCGCTCCCGGGCCCGGGTTCCCCGCTTCGCTCCTCCCCGTCCTCCATGCCGCTCCCGGGGATGGCCGGGCGCGCCATCAGCGCGGCGAAGGCGGTCAGACCCGCGACCACACCGGTGATGACCAGGCCGATCCCGGGCCGGTCGAACGTGGCCAGCAGCGCGGCCACCACGCCGACGCCGAGCACGGCGACCGGCAGCCACGCGGGCGCACGGGGCAGGGGCACCCGCGGCCGCTCCCGGTACCGGTAGGCCGGGTCGTGGTACGTCTGCTGGTAGTGCTGCGCGTAGGACAGGTGCGCGAACGTCGTACCGTACCGCTGCGGTTCCTGGTGGGGGCTCCGCGGCCTTGCCTGCCCCGCCTGTCCCGGGTGACCCGTCTGACCCGGAGGGACCGGATACCCCCCATGCTCCGGCGGGCCCGGCTGTCCTGAGGCTTCCGACGGACTCGGCCGCCCGGTTCGTAACGGTGGATCCACCTGCCCTGGTCGCCCCTCCCGCTCCACCCGCCCCGGTGGACCCGGTGGCACGGGGGTCCCGTGCGGTCCCGGCACGGGGGCGGCCTCCGCCGCCGACCCACGGCTCTCGGGATTCCCGGTGGTCTCGTCCTCGCTCACCCGTGTGCCCCTTTCCCGACGGCACCGGACGGCCCGGTGCTGTCGGCAGTGGGACAGCGTGTGCGCACTGGTGGTTCACACAACATCCGTTTTATGGACAAAAGCGAAGTTTTGGACGTGCGTCGGTGTGCCCGTCCGAGCCCGTACAGCACGGCCGTCCCGGCTAGAGTCGGGGGTCACACCCCTTCCGCGCGAGGAGTCCAGCGACGATGCGAGTCGAGGTCGACTACGACCAGTGCGAGAGCAACGCCCTGTGCATGGCCGCCGCACCGGAGGTCTTCGAGGTCCGCGACGACGACTTCCTCTACCTGCTCACCGAGGAACCCGCCGCCGCGTCCCACGAACGCGTCCGCCAGGCCGAGCGCATGTGCCCCAAGAGGGCCATCACCGTGCGGGAGTGACCCCCGCGGCCGCCAACGCCTCGTCCCACGTCGTCGGCTTCTCCAGCAGACCCCGGTAGCGCATGGTCTTGGGCGTGGAGCGCAGCCCCAGCACACCGGTGAGCATTCCGCTCCGGCCGAGGAAGGCCACGAACTTTCGGTCCTCCGGGGAGCCGTGCACGAAGGCGACCTGATCGGCGGGCGCGCCCTGGCCCAGCAGCTGGACCTTCATCTTGTATTGGTCGGACCAGAAGTAGGGCACCGGAGTGAAGGGCGTGCGCCCGCCGTCGCCCGCCAACAGGTTGTGGGCCGCGGCCTCGCCCTGCTCGCCCGCGTTGGTCCAGTGCTCCAGGCGGATCCGCCCGCCGTAGCGCGGGTGCGGCCAGTTCGCCAGGTCGCCGACCGCGTACACGTTCGGCACCGAGGCCGCGGAGTACTCGTCGCACGCCACCGAGCCGTCGGCCAGCAGCTCCACCCCGGACCCGCGCAGCCACTCGGTGTTCAGGTGCACGCCGATCCCGGCGACCACGAGGGAGGCCTCCACCGCCGAGCCGTCGGCGAGCCGGACCCGCTCCACCCGGCCCCGGCCCTCGAAACCGGCCACGCCCACGCCCAGACGCACGTCGACGCCGTTCTCCCGGTGCAGCTCCGTGAGGACCTCGCCGATCCTCGGGTCCACGACCCGGGTCAGCGGTGTGGGCGCCGCCTCCACCAGGGTCACGTCCATGCCCACCGCGCGGGCGCTGGCCGCCACCTCGGCGCCGACGAAACCGGCCCCGACCACCACCAGGCGGCCGCCGGAGTCGAACTCCGACCGCACCGCCTCGGCGTCGTCCAGGGTGCGCAGCACGTACACGCCCGCCAGGTCGGTGGCGGGGCGGCGCGCCCGCGCGCCCGTGGCGATCACCAGGCCGTCGTAGCGCACCGTCGAGGCGGCGCCGCCCGGACCGGACACGCTCACCTCACGGGCCGCGGTGTCCAACCCCACGGCCCGGCTGCCCGGACGGAAGTCCAGGTCCAGCGCGTCCACGGCCTCGTCCTCGCGCAGGCGCAGCGCCCGGTGGCCCACCAGCCAGCCCGGGCCGCCGCCCGCGGGCTCCATGCCCACCCCGGTCAGGACCTCCTTGGACAGCGGAGGCCGCGAGTAGGGCCGGTGCGCCTCCTCTCCCAGGAGCGTCAGCCGCCCCTCGTACCCGCGTTCGCGCAGCGCCTCGGCCGTGTGCAGCCCGGCCATCCCCGCGCCGACGACGACGATGTCGTTGAGGGTGTCCCGCACGGTGGTGTCCCTTCCGGTGGTGGTTCCCCGAGGTCGGGGTCGGTCAGAGCGGGCGGACCTCGCCGACGGGGGCGCCACCTCCGAGGACGTCCACGCGCAGCCGGTCCTGGACGGGGGAGACGTCCACACCGAGGGTCCGCAGCGCGTCGAGTGCGACCAGCGTACGCGCCCGCTCCTCGGCGTCCCCGTCGCTGATCTTGACGGCGACGGTCTCGCCGGTGGCGGCGCTGAGCACCAGCACCCCGTCGGCGCCGATCTTGGACACCAGGCCGGGCATCCGCCTCATGAGGTCGGTGTCGATCCGGTCGCTGCCCGCCACGTACAGCGGGTGGGCGCTCATCGCCTCGACCACGGCCCGTTCCGGGCCGCCCTCGGGGGCGGTGCGCATGCGCCACAGGCCGCGGGCCAGACCGGTCAGGGAGACCGCCATCTGGGGCGCCCCGCAGCCGTCCACGGCGGTGTGCGCGACCGGCTCTTCGCACAGCTCCTCGATGGTCTCGCGGACCAGGACCTGGAAGGGGTGTTCCGCTTCCAGGTAGTCCCCGGTGCTCCACCCCCGGGCGACGCAGGCGGCGAGCATGCCCGCGTGCTTGCCCGAGCAGTTCATCAGCACGCGCTCGGGCTCGCGTCCGGCGCGTACGAACGCGGCGCGCGCCTCCTTGCCGCCGGGGGCGGCCGGGGGGCAGCCCAGGGCGTCGGCGGTGAGCCCGGCCGCGGCCAGGATGCGCTCGGTCTCGGCGGTGTGCGCCTCCTCACCGGAGTGGCTGCCCGCGGCGATGGCCAGCGAGGGCCCCTCCAGGCGCGCGCCCGCCCGCAGCATCGCCAGCGCCTGGAAGGGCTTGGCCGAGGAGCGCGGGAACATGGGCTGGTGCACGGGGCCGCGCGCGTAGGCGATCCGGCCGTCCGCGGCCAGTCCGACGACCGCGCCGTAGTGGACGCTCTCCAGCATTCCGGACCGGAGGACCTGTGCCAGGGGGACGTACTCGGGCAGCGGGCTCTGGGGCATGCGGGCTTCTCCTCGCCGTTGAGGTCGGGTCAGGGTGCGCGTGGAGTGTCCGCCTGTGGGTGGACACGACTGAGAACGTTACATAACCCCCCTTTCTTCCGGTCGCCGCGCGGTCGCGGAACCGGCCCGACCGCGGGCGCCCCGCGGCCTGGGGGCCCGCCCGGAGGGGTCGGCCGTCCCGCCGCCGGGAGGGGCCCGCCACGTGCGCGGGGTCCGCTGTCGGACGCGGGGAGTAAGGTCGTTGCCGGTACGCGGCGAGGTGGGACGGCCGTTCGGCACGAGGTACGAGGGAGTGGGGCACACGATGGGAACGCTGCGGATGGGCGCGCTGACCCGGCGCAGGGTCGGCATGCGGGCGGCGGACCTGGAGTACGCGGTGCTCGACATGGAGACCACCGGCCTCGAACCGCGCGAGGGCGCGCGCATCGTGGAGATCGCCGTGGTGCGCGTGCGCGGCGACGGCAAGTTCGTGGAGGAGTTCAGCACCCTGGTCGACCCGCGCGCGCCGGTGGGCGGCCGGGAGTTCCACGGCATCGGCGAGGGCGACACGGTGGGCGCCCCGACCGCGGCCCAGGTGGTGCCCAGACTCACCGAGCTGCTCTCCGGGGCGGTCGTGGTCGGCCACAACCTCGACTTCGAACAGCGCTTCCTCGCCTCGGAGCTGGTGCCCGCCGGGCTGCCCACGGGCCAGGCCGGGCTGTGCACGCTGCGCGCGCTGCGCTCCCAGGTGGAGCTGGAGCGGTACTCGCTGCCCAAGGCCTCCCACCGGCTCAGCGGCGACTGGCCGACCGGACAGCACACCGCGCTGGGCGACGCCCGGGCCTGCGCCAAGCTGCTCGCGGAGATGCTCGCCAACGCCCCCGGCGAACTGCGCTACGGCGGTCCCGCGCCCAAGCGGCTCGCGGTGCCGGACCCGGTCCCCGGCCCGGGCGGTGCGGCGGGGTCCGTCCGCTGGAAGCCGCGCACGTCGTCGGCGCCCGGCGGACTGCCCCCGCTGAGCCCCTGGCAGGCGCGGTGGCGGCCCCAGGAGCTGGACCCGCTGCTGTGCGGCGGGGCCTTCGGCGCCACGGACCGCGCCATCGCGGAGATGGCCGCGCACCGCGACACCCGCTTCCGCGAGCGGCTGGCCGCGGCCGCCGCGGTGACGGGCGGGCTCGCGGCCACCGCCGCGGGCGGCCTGCTGCTGCGCATGGCCGGCGGCGGGAGCACGCGCGACCCCGGTTACCCGGCCGGACGCGGCGACGGGTCCCCGGCGCGGCTGCTCGGCCGGATCGGCCGGTCCGTGCTCAGGGACCGGCCGGGGTTCACAGACCGGACAGGGTGAGGAAGAACGCCACGATCAGCGCGCTTCCGCCGAGTGTGGTGAGCAGCGCCTTGCCCGGTTCGGTGAGCCGGGCCGACACCAGTCTCACGCGGGGGCGCACCATCTCGGGGCTTCGCACGGCGGCCACGGAGCCGCCGCGGGCGGGGCGGGGCGCCGGAATCCGCCCGGGGACGTAGCTGGGGACCTTGTTGAACATGGCGACCGCCACCAGGACGGCGCCGAGGAGGATCAGTACGAGGGACACGTCGGAGAGGGCCTCACACTCGGTCGAAGGGGCGACCGCCCCGAGGGGCGGGCGGGGTCACCGATTCTGACCGATGTCGCCGTACCGTTGCGACTTGATATCGCCTCGCCAACGTTGTGGCGCAGGTTATGGGCCAGCCCTTATGACTGCTTGCTCACGAGTCACCACTGTGGGTGTTCCTCGCGGCGGTTTGCGGAAGAACGGTGTCCACGGTTTCGGTCGCCACGCCGAGGGCGCGGAGCACGAACCGTGTGACCAGGGCGTGGGTCTCGTCGAGGTCGATCTCCCCGCTGACGAGGGGCAGGCGCTGGGAGCCGACCATCGACAGGGCCAGCCGGGAGACGGGCTCGGCGGGCAGGGGGTCGAACTCTCCCGCGGCGGTGCCCTCCTCCAGGATCTCGGTCAGCAGTCGCTGCATGGGCGCCACGTGGGCGGCGAGCGCCTGGTAGGCGTCCGGGCCGAGGCTGGCCCCGAGTTCGGCGGCGGGCGGGTGCGGATGCGCCATGATGCCCTCCAGCTGGAGGCGGACGAACGCCGAGAGCCGCCGCGCCGCCGAGACGCCCGAGGGGAGTTCGCGCCTGTACCGCTCGACGAACGCGCTGTTGATCTGCTCGGTGAAGGCCAGGAGCAGCGCGGGCTTGTCGGGGAAGTAGTTGTACAGGGCGGTACGGGTGATCCCCGCGGAGTTGGCCACGTCGGTCATGGAGATGCGGTCGATCCCCTGGGTCCGGATCAGCTCGTCGACGGCGTCCATGATGCGATCCCGTGTGCGGGCACGGTGGGCGGCGATGGTCGGCGCCGTGATCTTGGGCATCCTCCTATGGTGTCACGCCCGGGGGCGGACCGTGGCGGTGTTCGGTGACCGTGCGCGACGGTGGTGACAGGGCGGCGGGGAGGGCCGGCGGGCGGTCGGTGGCGCGCACGCCGGCCACCGGTTCCGCCCGCGCGGGCGTCATCCCCGGGGCGCCGTCAGCGTACGGGTCAGGAAGTCCCGGATGTGGTCGGCGGTGCCGTCCAGGTGGCTCTCCAGCAGGAAGTGGCCGCCTCCGGGCACCAGGCGGATCTCGGCGTCCGGCAGGTCGCGGGCGAAGGCGCGCGCGCCGTCGGGGCCGAAGATGCGGTCCTCGGCTCCCCACACGGCCAGGAGCGGGACGCGGCTCTCCCGGAAGTACGCGTGCACCCGCGGGTAGAGGGGCGGGTTGGTGGCGTAGTCGCGCAGGAGGGCGAGCTGGACGAGGTCGTTGCCGGGGCGGCTGATGTCACGGTGGTCGGCCGTCCAGGTGTCGGGGTCGACCAGTTCGGGGCGGTCCACCCCGTGCAGGTACTGCCAGCGGACCGCGTCCAGGCCGAGGGCGGTGCGGACCGCCGGTTCCGTCGCGGGCCCCGGGTCCTTCGCGTAGGCCCACACGGGCGCCCAGAACTCGGGGACGAAGCCGTCCTCGTAGGCGTTGCCGTTCTGGGTGACCACCGCGGTGACCGCGTGCGGGGCGCGCAGCGCGAGCCGCCACCCGACGGGAGCGCCGTAGTCCTGTACGTACATGGCGTAGCTGGTGACGCCGAGCCCGGCCAGGAGCGCCTCCGTGACGTCGGTGAGCGCGTCGAACGTGTACGCGAACGCGTCGGCGGGTGGGGCGTCGGAGTGGCCGAAGCCGAGGTGGTCGGGGGCGATGACGCGGAACCGGTCGGCCAGCCGCGGGATCAGTCGGCGGAACATGCGCGAGCTGGTGGGGAACCCGTGCAGGAGCACCAGGGCGGGCGCGTCGCGGGGTCCGGCCTCCCGGTAGAAGACGCGGTGTCCGCGCACGGTGGCGTACTGGTGGCGGATCTCCGTCATGACTAACCCTCCAGGGGAACTTTGATGGTTATCTCCGCCCCCAGTGGAGCGGATGCGGGGTAACCTGTCAAATCGTTGAATAGGGTTAGCTTGGGAGGCGGGTGGACATGGTCGACGAGGAGGCGCTGCTCGAAGCGCTGAACAGCACCCCGGTGGTGGACGGCCGGCGGCGGGACCTGTGGGCCGACGACGCCGCGCCGCGGCGGTGGGCGCGCGAGCACGGCGGTTCCGATGACGCGTCGGCGATCGACTGGCTGCGGACGGCGAGGGACGTGCTCCAGGCCGCCACGCGCGGACCCGTGCCCGAGGCGCGGATGCGGCGGATGCTCGCCGGGGTCTCCCGGACCCCCGACGTCGACGGGTCGGACCTGCGGTGGACCCTCCGGGCGCCGCCCGAGCGGACGCTCGCGGTGGAACTGGTGCTCGCCTGGTACGACGTCCAGGAGCGCAGGCCCGGGCGGCTGCGCCCCTGCGGCAACGACGAGTGCCGCCTCTTCCTCCTCGACCGCAGCCGCGCCAACACCGCCCGCTGGTGCTCGATGAGGACCTGCGGCAACCGCCTGAAGGCCCGCCGCCACCAGGAGCGCGCCCGTCAGACCCCGGAGCCCTGACGGGCGCACGCGGTCGGGGTTCAGGCGGCGTCGGCGTCGGCCCCGGTCCCCGGCGCGTACATCCGGCCCAGGTCGGCGAACACCTCGGTGTTGAGCTGGTAGGCCAGCCGGGTCTCGGCCACCAGGCGGGCGGCCGCGGCCCCGTCCAGGGCCAGGGAGTCGAGCCGCTCGCGGTACCCGGCGCGGAAGCGGGGCAGGCTGCCCAGCGCGTCGAAGACGTAGAAGGAGACGCCGGCCGCGTCGGTCAGGCCGTAGGCCTTGGCGGCCGCGCGGCGGATGAACTGCCCGCCGGACACGTCGCCCATGTAGCGGGTGTAGTGGTGCGCGACGAACCCCTCGGGGTGGTCGGCCATCTGCTCGATGCGCGCCGCGTAGGTGCGGGTGGCCGGGGTGGGGGCGATCCTGTCGCGCCAGTCGGCGCCGAGCAGGTGCTCCAGGTCGCGGACCAGCGCGGGGACCCGCTCCAGCTCCGGGTGGTGGAACCTTCCGGCGACGGGGTCGTCCGCCAGGCGCCGACCGGTCTCCTCCAGCGCGACGTAGGCGAAGTAGTGCTGGGCGACCATGCCGGTGTACCCGTCCAGGGAGAGCGTGCCGTCCATGAGGGCCCGGGTGAAACCGTGGTCCTCGGCGGCCTGGTGGTCGCTCCAGGTCGCCGCGCGCAGGCGTTCGGAGAACGTCCCGGGGGTGTCGGGGGCGGTCGTCGCGGGAACCTCGGCCGTTGCGCTCATCGGTGCTCTTCCGCCTTCCGTCCGACACGTTTATGACATCATGTCATTTAGACGGAGGCCGCTGTCAAGGGGTATATGACACCCTGTCATGAAAATCTGCCGGCGCGCCGAGGGGTGCCGAGCCCGACTCCCCTCCGCCTCCGGGCCCGCCGACCGGCACTTCCTCCCGGAGGCCGCCGCGGCGCTTCCGGGCGCGTCTCACGCAGGGGCGCCGACCCCTCCGGAGGGGTCTCGGGTACGCTCGAAGAAATCCAGCGCGTGTCCCCCGTCACACCCTGCATGTGCTCGTGCATGGGCACATGCCCGTTCCGTCCGCACGTCGGGGCGGAGCGTCAGCGGGTTCCCACCCCGGGCCAACAGGCCCTCACACAGGGAGAACAGGACTGTGATCCCGGTCTCCGGCGTCGGATGTGTCTCGTCACGGCCGCTGGTCAACAGGTCATCGGGGCGATTATCGTTTGGGTGTCGTGCGGTCCGGACCGCCGGGAGAACCCGGGGCGCTCCCCGGGATCACACGGCGCGACACGGCACCCACGAACCGGCAGACCAAGGGCGATGAGTGGATACCAGGAGAACAGGGCACGATCCCGTGACGGTGATCGGCGGGGAGGCGGCACGGGCCGCCTCCGCCAACGACGCTGCCCCGCACGACGGGGCCTTCCTGGGCGACGACACCGTCCCGAACGAGCGGGTGGAGGCTGCTGTCGAACCGGTTGACGTCCTACTCATAGAAGACGACCCCGGGGACGCCTTCCTCGCCGAGGAACTGCTCGACGAGACGGCCCTGCCCACGCACATCACCTGGGTCCCCACGCTCGCCGAGGCGCGCCGCCACCTGGAGGGCTTCCGGGGCTGCGTGCTGCTCGACCTCAACCTCCCCGACGCCCACGGGCTGGACCTGCTCCGCGAGGTCCTGGAGGGCGCGCCCGCGGCCGCCGTCGTCGTCCTCACCGGACTCGACGACGAGCACGAGGGCGTCGCCGCCGTGGCCGCGGGCGCCCAGGACTACCTCGTCAAGGGCCAGGTCGACGGCTCCCTGCTCGGCCGCAGCCTGCGCTACTCCCTGGAGCGCCGCCGCGCCGACGAGAACGCCCGCCAACTGCGCGAGGCCCGCATGAGCGCCCGCGAGAACATGCGCCTCGAACGCGGACTCCTGCCCCAGGTCCTGCTCCAGCGCTCGCCCCTGGAACACCTGGCCTACTACCGTCCCGGCCGCAAGCGCGCCCTGGTCGGCGGGGACTTCTACGACGCGGTCGAAAAGGACGGCACCACCCACGTCATCATCGGCGACGTCAGCGGGCACGGCCCCGACGAGGCCGCGCTCGGAGTCAGCCTGCGCATCGCCTGGCGCGCCCTCATCATGGGCGGCGTCGACGAGGCCAAGGTGCTGACCAGCCTGGAGGACATCCTGGTCACCGAGCGGGCCCAGGAGGAGATGTACGCCACCCTGTGCATGGCCAGCCTGGACACCGGCGACGACCGGGTCAGGCTCCGAGTCCTGGGCCACCCGCCGCCCATGGTCCTGCGCGACGGCTCCGTCGAGGAGACCCGCGTCACCCCGCAGCCTCCCCTGGGCGTCTTCCCCGTCGAGCAGACCGACACCGACACGGTCGTGCTCCCCACCGGGGCGACCATGCTCTTCTACACCGACGGCCTCGTGGACGCCTACGACGGCGCCCCGCCCGCCCGCCTGGAGGTCGCGGGCCTGCGCCGGATGGTCTCCGGCGTGCTGGAACGGGGCACCTCCCTGGCCGGGCTGCCCGAACGCCTGGTGGACGAGGCCGAGCGCAGCAACGGCGGACCGCTCCAGGACGACGTGGCGATGCTGCTCATCACCCACGGAGAGCCCGAGTGACACCGGCGACCGGAGAGGGGACGGCCATGGAGACCGAGGGGTCCGGGCCCGCCCCGGACACCGGCGTGCGCGGCGCGGCCTCGACCGGCGGCACGCACTTCGTCAACGGCACCAACCGCGAGGGGAAGCGCTCGGCCCACCAGTCGTGGAGCCTGCGGCGGCGCGTCACGAGCCTGCTGGCCGTGGTCGCCGTCGTCCTGGTCGTGGCGGTGTCCGTCATCACCCTGGCGGCGTTCCAGGCACGCGAGTCCCTGGCGCTCCAGGTCGACTCCCTGACACCCGCCGTGAGCGCGGTCGAGCAGACGCACTCGGCCTACCTCACCCAGGACCACGCCCTGCGCGGCTACATCCTCACCCAGGACCGCGAGTTCCTCCAGCCCTACGTCGAGAGCCAGCTGACGCTGACGGAGAACCAGGCCGTCCTGGCCCAGCTGGCCGAGGACAACCCCGAGGTGGCCACCAACGTCGACGACCTGCTCACCGCGGGCCGGGTGTGGACCGAGGACTTCGCCGAGCCCGCCCTGGAGCGGGTCAGCGGCGGCCAGGAGGTCACCCAGGAGGAGCTGCGGCGCGGCCGGGTCCTCTTCCTGGAGCTCAGCCGGATCAGCGACGCCACCACCAGCCAGCTGGAGGCGGAGATCAAGGAGGCCCGCGAGGGCCTGACCCTGGCCACCCAGCAGGTCGTGGCCCTGCTGGTCCTGGTCGGCCTGGTCGTGGTGTTCCTGTCGGTGTTCCTGTGGGTGATGCTCCAGCAGTGGGTTCTGCGCCCCCTGGAGGAACTCGCCGGACACATGCGCCAGGTGTCGGAGGGCTACTACGCCCACCGGATCTCCCTGCACGGCCCGCCGGAGATCGTCCGGCTCGGCCAGGACGTGGACGCCATGCGCGAGCGCATCGTGCAGGACCTGGACGAGGTCGCCTCCGCGCGGCGCAAGCTCCAGGAGCAGTCCGTCCTCATGGAGAACCAGACCGAGGAGCTGCGCCGCTCCAACCTGGAGCTGGAGCAGTTCGCCTACGTCGCCTCCCACGACCTCCAGGAGCCGCTGCGCAAGGTGGCGAGCTTCTGCCAGCTGCTCCAGCGCCGCTACCAGGGGCAGCTGGACGAGCGCGCCGACTCCTACATCGACTTCGCGGTCGAGGGCGCCAAGCGCATGCAGACCCTCATCAACGACCTGCTGGCCTTCTCCCGGGTCGGCCGGGTCAGGAACTTCGCGCCGGTCGCCCTCGACGGCGCGCTGGACGACGCCCTGAGCAGCCTGTCCACCCGTCTGGAGGAGGCCGACGCCGAGGTCACCCGGGACCCGTTGCCGACCGTGCAGGGCGACCGCACCCTCCTGACCCAGGTGTTCTTCAACCTCGTGGGCAACGCCGTGAAGTTCCGCGGCGAGGAGGACCCCCGGGTCCACATCAGCGTCGAACGGCGCGGTGACGAGTGGGTGTTCTGCTGCTCCGACAACGGGATCGGAATCGAACCGCAGTACGCGGAGCGCATCTTCGTGATCTTCCAGCGGTTGCATACCAGGGACAAGTACACGGGGACCGGCATCGGCCTGGCGATGTGCAAGAAGATCGTGGAGTTCCACGGGGGGCGGATCTGGCTGGAAACCGGCTCCCAGGACCCCGGGGAATCCGAAACCTCAGGTGACCGGGACTCTGGTCGAACCGGAACGCGCATATGCTGGTCCTTGCCCGCCGACCCCGCGGAGGACGAGGACCCGGCCCCCGACAGGGGAACCGCCGAGCCCCTCGCCGTCGATAACGGGGACGAGGGCACCGAGGAAGCCGAGACCACCCCCGAGGACTCGGCTCCGACGGCCGCACGACAGCCCACGGGTACGGACAACCCTGGGGAGGACAGCGCCGAACCGGGCGACAGGCCCGGCGGCGTCCGCTCCGCCCAGCCCGACACCGGTGGCGGTACGGTTCCCCCCGGTCACGGGGCGGGACCCTGAGCAGGGGTCTGGAAGCTTGAGCGAGGTCATGTTGGTGCATCCCATCGAGGTGCTGCTGGTCGAGGACGACCCCGGCGACGTCCTGATGACCAGGGAGGCGTTCGAGGAACACAAGCTGGGCAACCGCCTGCACGTGGTCTCCGACGGTGTCGAGGCGCTGCGCTTCCTGCGTCGCGAGGAGGAGTTCGCCGACGCGCCCCGTCCCCACCTGATCCTGCTCGACCTCAATCTGCCCCGCAAGGACGGCAGGGAGGTGCTGGAGGAGGTCAAGAACGACGAGGACCTCGCGCACATCCCCGTCGTGGTGCTCACCACCTCCGAGGCGGAGGAGGACGTGCTGCGCAGCTACCGCCTGCACGCCAACGCCTACGTTCCCAAGCCGGTGGACTTCGACCAGTTCATACGGGTGGTCCGGCAGATCGACGACTTCTTCGTCAGCGTGGTGCGCCTGCCCAAGGGGTAGGCGGCGCGCCCGTCCCACCGCAGGGCGCGGCAGCGCCGGAGGCCAGCGCGGGGACCGGCAGGGGAGGCCCGCGCGGTCGCGGCGGGCCCTCCGCGGGGGTTTTCCACAGCCGCGCGCGGGGACTACCGCGGCGCGCCCGCCTGCGGTTGCATGGATACAGGGGGGCCACCCACCCCTCCCGCTTCGCGCTGCCCCGCGTGATGCCCCGCCCCGTCCGGCGAACGCGCGGGAGCCACAACACGTGGCCGCAACGGTTTTTCGTTACGGTAAGGGCATGAGCTTGCCGGAACCGCGTGACCCCGCTGGTCCCTACCGCGTCAGTGTGGTGTGCCTGGGCAACATCTGCCGCTCGCCCATGGCGGAGAAGATCCTCGCCGCCGACCTCGAACGCGCCGGGATGAGCGACCTCGTGGCGGTGGACAGCTTCGGCACGGGCGACTGGCACGTGGGCGGCGGCATGGACCCGCGCGCGGCCTCCACCCTGCGCGTGCACGGATACCTCACCAGTCACACCGCCCGCCAGTTCGCCCACGACGTCCTCGCCGACCGGGACCTCGTTCTCGCCATGGACCTGGACAACGTCGACGAGATCCGGCGCATCGTCGACGAGTACGGTGAGGAGTACGGGTTCGACATGTCGCGGGTCCGCCTCTTCCGCTCCTTCGCGCCCGGCACCGGACCCAACCCGGAGGTCCCCGACCCCTACTACGGAGGCGACGACGGGTTCACCGCCGTACTCAACATGGTGGAGTCCGCGGCCAAGGGCCTCACCGGCGAACTCGTCACCCGGTTGAGGCGGTAGCGCGGGTGAGGGGGGAGCGGATCGTGCGGGACTTCGGAGGCGACGGCGGCGACGGGCCCGGGGAGGGCCGCCGCAGGGACCCGGTCAACGGAACCATGGCCGAACGCCTCACCGTCCTGCTCGACCGCGACGTCAGGCGCGCCGCCCGCGCGGGCAGCAGCCACGACTGGGACATCTACTACGCCGAACTCGCCGACGGCACCCGCCTGTTCGTCAAGTCCCTGGTGCGCGGAGCCCCGCCCAACGGGGTGCTCACCGCCGAGGCGCGCGGCCTGGACTGGCTGGGCCGGACCTTCGGCTCACCCGCCGTCGACGTCGTGGCCTGGGACGACCGCATCCTCGTCCTGCCGTGGATCGAGGAGCGCGAACCCACCGCCCAGGCCGCCGAGCGCCTCGGCCGCCAACTCGCCGGGATGCACCTGACCGGCGCCGACCACTTCGGCGCCGACTGGCCCGGCTACATCGGCCCCCTGGCCATGGACAACACCCCCTCCCGGGACTGGCCGCGCTTCTACGCCGAGCAGCGCCTGCGTCCCTACCTGCGCCAGGCCCTGGACCAGGGCTCCCTCACCCCGTCCGACGGCCGCGTGGTCGAGAAGGTGGTCGACGCCGTCGCCGACCTGGCCGGAGAACCCGAGGAGCCCGCGCGCGTCCACGGCGACCTGTGGAGCGGCAACGTCCTCTGGCGGGCGCAGGACGCGGTGGTCATCGACCCGGCCGCGCACGGCGGGCACCGTGAGGCCGACCTGGCCATGCTGGCCCTGTTCGGCCTGCCCCACCTGGAACGGGTCCGCGACGCCTACAACGAGGTGGCGCCGCTGGCCTCCGGATGGCGGTCGCGGGTCGCCCTGCACCAGCTGCACCCGCTGCTGGTCCATATGTGCCTGTTCGGCGCCGCCTACCGCACCACGACCCTGGAGGCCGCGCGCACCGCCCTGCGCGGCGGCTGACCGTGTCGGCCGGCCTGGACGGTGGTCGGCCGTGCTGAGCGTCCCGCGTGCTGGTCGTTCCGCGCGGTGGTTGGCGGTGCCGAGCGTTCTCCGTGTTGGTCGTTCCGCGCCGTGCTCGGCTGTGCCCGGCGTCCCGCGTGCTGGTCGGCCCGCACGGTGGTTGGCCGTGCCAGGCCTTGTGCGTGCTGGCCGCCCCGTGTGCTGGACCTCCTGCGCGGCGGCTGACCGTGCCGACCGTCCGGTGCCGGCGGGGCCGGGGGAACCGCTGGAGCCGCTGGGCCCCTCCGGCGGGGACGGATGGGGGCCCGCACTATGCTCACCAACGTGCCTGGCGGATCACTGAACCCTCCTGTAACTGAGTCCCCACACATCCCGGGTGGCGCAGCGGAGGAACCTAGGGAGCGCTTCCCGTGACTTCACCCTCCGACATAGACGTGATCGTCTTCGACGTTCTGGGGACCATGGTCGATGAACCCGGTGGTATCGGGCGCGGCATCCGGACACTGCTCCCGGACATCGACGACGCGAGGGCGCGCGAGCTCGTCCAGGTGTGGAACAGGCATGTCGACGAGCAGCAGCAGGAGATCCTCGCGGGCCGCCGCCCCTACGCAGACAGCACGGTGATCGACCTCGGAGCGGCCACACGCGTCGCGGCCGAGGCCGGTGTCGACGACGCGGACGCGATCCGCTCGCTGGCGGCCTCCGCGCAGCGGTTGGCGCCGTGGCCTGACTCCGCCTCCGCGCTGGACCGGATCGCCTCGTACTTCCCGGTGGTCGGCCTGTCGAACGCCAGCCACTCGGCGCTCACCCGCATCAGCGCACATGCCGGGCTCCGCTGGCACCAGGTGCTCTCCGCCGAGGACGCGCGCGGCTACAAACCCCATCCCGACGTGTACCGGCTCGCGATCGCGAACGCGGGCTGCCCGCCGGACCGCCTGCTCATGGTCGCCGCCCATGCCTGGGACCTCCGGGGCGCGCGGGCCCTGGGTATGCGGACCGCCTATGTCGAACGTCCCGTCGGGGATCCTCCGCGCGCGACGGACCGCTTCGACCTGGTCGTGAAGAGCCTCGACGAACTGGCCATAAGCCTCAACGCGATCTGACGGCCCGAGGAGCCCGCACCTGGAACCCGGGGGTTCTGGTCTCCGGAGTCTGGGATCCCAAGCCGGGAGTCGAGGGCCTGGAACCCTGAACCCGAAGTCCTGATTCTGGGATCGAGGGTCTGGACCCCGGCTTCTGGGACCCCGAGCCGAGAGCTCAGGGCCTGGAAGCTGAACCCTGGGGCCTCGAACCTGGATCCGAGGGTCTGAAAGCCCGATCATGGAACCTCGGATCGAGAGCCCGGCAACCGAGGCCCGTGACCCGCGTTCGGCGGCTCGGCCCGGTTCGGCCCGGTTCGGCCAGGCGGACCCGGCCAGGCGGACCCCGGAAATCTCCTCGCTCCCGCTCGCCTCACCCGGTACGGTCTCGGAGTGCCGCCGCCGCGGATTCAGGAGATCCGCGCGGTCACCCCGTCAGTTCCCACGAGGAGAGCAGGTTTCGTCCATGGCATGTCGTATCAGTGAGCTCGTGCTCTCCTGCCGCGACCCCGAGGCGTTGGCGCGGTTCTGGTGCGAGGTCCTGGACTTCGTCGTGCTCGACCGCGAGGAGGGCTGCATCGAGATCGGGCCGCGTGAGGGGTTCGGCGGCCTGCAGCCGACGATCATCCTCAGCCGCACCGAGGAGCCGGAGAGGGCGAAACCCCGGCTGCACATCGACGTCAACGCCACCGACCGCGACCAGGACGCCGAACTCGAACGCCTCCTCGCCGCCGGGGCCGTGTTCGCCGACATCGGTCAGAGCGGGGAGGAGCCCTGGCACGTCCTCGCCGACCCCGAGGGCAACGAGTTCTGCCTGCTCAGGGCCCGCCTCGACCAGCTCTGACGGCCTCCGTCGTCACCGGCGGCCAGCCCGCCTCCGTGGTCGCGGCCGGTAACGGCGCCGGTCGCGCCCACCGTTCACCACCCGCCGCGCACCGGCCGGGCCGGACCGTCGGTTCCCCGCCTTCCCGGCCTCGACCGCCGAGGCCGGGGAGACAAGGTCCCCGGCGGTCGCCGCTCCCGCCGAACCCAGGCTGTGGCAGTGGGCGGTGCGCCCTCACCCGGCGGTGAGCTCCAGAACGGCCTTGCCCCGCAGGCGGCGTTCGAGGAGGGCGGCCACGGCCTCGTCGGCCCGGTCCCACGAACCGCGCCAGGAGACCCCCGGATCGAGGTCCCCGGAGGCGACCCGACCGGCCAGCCAGCCCAGGTCCCCGGCCGGCGCCACGCCGTCCTGGAGGTGGAACGTGGTGATGGAGCGGCCGTGTCGCCCGTCGTCCACGAGGAACGCGTCGAGCGGGAAGTGCTCGGGCTGCCCGGTCACGTGTCCGACGGCCACCAGGGTTCCCCCGGCGTTCAGCCTGTCGAAGGCCGCGACCAACTGGGGGCCTCCGACACAGTCCACGACCCCGTCGACCAGGTAGTCGAGTTCCCCGGGCTCCGACACCACCTCGTGGGCGCCCAGGTCGCGCAGTCCGGCGCCGTGGGCCCGGGGGTCAGCGGTGCAGGCGGTCACGTGGGCGCCGCCCATGCGGGCGAGCTGGACCGCGTACCGCCCCACGCCACCGGTGGCCCCGGTGACCAGGATTTTCCTGCCGAGGAGGAACCCCACTTCGCGCAGGGCGCGCAGGGCACTGGTGGCCGCCACCGGGACGGTGCTGAGGGCTCCGTGGTCCGCGCCGTCCGGGACGGCTCCCAGGAAGCCTGTGTCCACGGCGCGCAGTTCGGCCCAGCCCCCCGCCGCACCCAGGGTGACCACCGCGGTTCCGGCGGCGGGGCCGGATCCGTCGGCGGCGGGGCGTTCCACGAAGCCCGCGGCGTCCCACCCCGGCACGGTCGCGTCGGGCAGACGGGAGACGGTGGTCACCTCGCCGAAGTTGAGTGACGTGGCGGTGACGCGGACCAGTGCCTGGTGCGGGGCCGCAACCGGTTCGGGGGCCTCTCCGAGTCGCAGACGGCGGGGTGCGGTGCGGTCGACGACCAGGGCGCGCATGTCCGGGCTCCTTCACGGGACGGGATGGCCAGGGTCAGAATATGGCACTTAGTGGCTTTATGCGTCAAGGGGCTAAAGCGTCCAAGGGGCCAAAGCCTCCAAGGCGCTATGGGCGTCGAGTGGCGGTCCGCTTCGGTACACTTCGGCCATGGTCAGCACCCGTCCCCGCCCCGCCGCCTCCGAGGAGTCCCTGCGCGAGCGCAAGAAGCGCCGCACCCGCCGAACCCTGGTCGACACCGCACTGGAGCGTTTCACCCGGGCGGGGTACGACCGGGTCACGCTGGACGAGGTCTGCGCGGAGGCGGAGGTCTCCAAACGCACCTTCTTCCGCTACTTCGCGAGCAAGGAGGAGTTGGCCATGGCTCCGTTGCAGGACCTGTGGGGGGCGTTCCTCCGGGTGCTGGAGGAGAGGGGGCCCGACGGTCGGCCCCTGGTGGAGCTGGCACGCGACGCGATCCTCGAAGCCGTGGAACACGTGGCCGACCGGGAGTGGACGCACGCCGCCCGGCTCAGCCTCAGACTGGCGGGGGACACCCCGGCGATCAGCGCCCACAACCTCCAGTTCTGCGAGCGCACCACGGTCCGGGCCCTGGCCGTGCTGGGGGTCGGCGACCAGGGCGACCCGCGCTCGCGGCTCGCCCTGGACATGGTCGCCTCCGCGGCCCGGTACGCGCTGGACGACTGGGCCGCCGCGCCGGGGACCCCCGCGGTCCCCGACCTGCTCGCCCGGTACCGCCGGGCCTTCGACGCCCTGCCCGGCGGCCTCACCGTGTCCGCCCCCGAGCGCTGACGGCGTCCGCGGGCCGCGGGGGAACGGCACGTGCCGCCCGCCACCAGCGGGTCGGGGCGGCACGCCCTAGATTGGTGGCATGGCTGACGCACCCGAGGCACAGAGCACACCCGAACACGACGGCCCCGAACTGCACGTCGCCCTCATCGGTTACGGCAAGGGCGGTGAGGTCTTCCACGCGCCGCTGATCGACGCGGTCCCGGGGCTGCGCCTGTCCGCGGTGGTCACGGGCAACCCCGACCGCCGCAGGGCCGCCGAGGCGCGCTACCCCGGCGTCACCGTCTACCCGAACGTCGCCGAACTGTGGGCCGACGCCGAGCGTTACGAGATCGCGGTCGTCACCACGCCCAACGACACCCACGCCCCGCTCGCCCAGGCCGCCCTGGAGGCGGGCCTGGCCGTGGTGGTGGACAAGCCCTTCGCCCTCACCGCCCTCCAGGCCCGGGAGCTCACCGACCTCGCGGACAAGCTGGGCCGGGTGCTCACCGTGTACCAGAACCGCCGTTGGGACGCCGACTTCCTCACCCTGTGGGGCCTCATCGAGGAGGGGAGGCTGGGCCGCGTGCACCGCTTCGAGTCGCGGTTCGAGCGCTGGCGTCCCCGGGCCAAGGGCACCTGGCGCGAGAGCGGCGGGGTCGAGGCCGGGGCCGGGCTGCTCTACGACCTGGGCCCGCACCTGATCGACCAGGCGGTCAACCTGTTCGGCCCGGTCTCCTCCGTCTACGCCGAGATCGACGCCCGGCGCGAGGGCGTCAACGCCGACGACGACGTCTTCCTGGCCCTCGACCACGCCCGGGGCACGCGTTCCCACCTGTGGATGAGCGCGCTCACCGCCCAGGGCGGGCCGCGTTTTCGGGTGTTGGGGGACGAGGGGGCGTTCACCAGCCACGGCATGGACGGCCAGGAGGCCCGGCTGACGGCGGGGGAGCGGGCCGACGCCGCCGACTGGGGCGTGGTCCCCGAGGCGGACTGGGGCGTGTTCGGGGTGGACGGCCACACCCGGCCGGTGCCCAGCGCGCGCGGCGCCTACCCGGAGTTCTACGCCGGGGTGCGCGACGCGGTCGGCGAGGGCGAGCCCCTGCCGGTGGACCCGCACGAGGTGATCCACGGACTGGAGGTCATCGAGGCCGCCCGGCGCAGCGCCCGCACGCGGTCGGTGGTCGACGTCTGATTCCCGGCTCCCGCGGGAGGGCCGGGCGCTCCCCGGACCACCCGCGTGGGCCTATGTTGGAAGGACCCACCCCAGCTCGCCCCGGGGTTTCGCCGAACGCCGAAGGAGACGCGCCGTGGCCCAGGTCCTCGTGGTCGCCGACGAACTCACCGGTGCCAACGCCACCGGTGCCCGGTTCGCCCGTACCGGGATGCGTGTGGCCACGGTGACTCCCGAACACGTGAGCCGGGTCGTGGGGGACTACGACGTGGTCGTGGCCAACCTGGACAGCCGCCATGTCCCTCCCGAGCACGCCGCCGACCTGGTCACGGACGTGGTCGAAGCCGTGTGGCCGGTGGGGCTGGTGGTCAAGCGGACCGACTCCACGCTGCGCGGCAACATCGGTGCCGAACTGGAGGCCACCTACGACGCCGTGCGCGAGCGCGTACCCGCCGGAACGCGGGTGCGGGTGCTGTTCGTTCCGGCCTTCCCGAGTTCGGGGCGCATCACCGAGGACGGGTTGCAGTTCCTCAACGGGTTGCCGCTGGAGCGCACCGAACTGGCCGATGACCCGCTGTGCCCGATGACCACCAGTTCCGTCGCCGACATCCTCGCCGTCCAGACCGACCTTCCGGTGCGCCACGTGCCCGTGCGGCAGGTGACGCAGACGATGCTCACCGCCGAACTGCTCGCCGGTGACGAGCCCGTGGTCGTGTGCGACGCGAGCACCGAGCAGCACCTGACCGACATCGCCGAGGCCGCGGCCGCCGCGCACCACGACACGGGGATCGTGTGGCTGGCGGCCGACCCCGGGCCCACGGGGGCGCTGCTGGCCTACGCGCTGCGGTTGAGGGGTCAGGCGGGTTCGCGCGGGCCGCTGCTGGGGGTGGTGGGCAGTACCACCGAGCTGACCCGGCGGCAGTTGGCCACCGTCGCGCGCACGGGCGCGGTGCGGTTCGTGGACCTGGACGCGGTGGAGTTCAGCGTGGGGGAGCGCGCGGACGAGGTCGCCGAGCGGACCGCGCGGGAGCTGTCCGAGCAGCTGACCTCCTCGGGCTTTCCGGAACTGTGCGTGCTGCGGGTGGTGACGCCCTCCGACCGGGTGCGCGCACTGCCCGCCCAGGTCCGAGCGGAACTGCCCGGCCGGATCGCGCGGCTGGTGGCGGACGTGGTCAACGAGGTCGCCGACACCACGGGGGCGCACGCGCTGCCCAGCGGGCTGTACCTGACCGGCGGGGACCTGGTGGCGAGCCTGTTGGACGAGTTGGACGTGCACGCGTTCGATGTGGGGGGCGAGATCGTTCCGCTGACGGTGCACGGGCACCTGAGCGGGGGGCCGCTGGACGGAACGCCGGTGGTGGCCAAGGGGGGCCTGGTCGGGGACGACATCACCCTGGTGGAGTGCCTGACGAAGCTCCGGCGGGCGGTGCAGACACGGTTGCACCAGGTGCACTCGGAGGTGTCGGAGCACGTGGTGCCGACGCCGCTGCGCGACACGGTCTGACCCGACTCGACCGGGGGACCTCACCCACCGCGGGCTGACCGAGGTCGCCGAGGCCGAGGTGGGGTCGCCGGTATTCTGCGGCCACGGTCTTTCCAGGGCCGAGCGCATCGTCCGTTTTTTCTTTTTTCAAGAAGTTGGAAGAACGGCTGTTGGCCGCTGGTGAGTTCGCAGCTCGTTGACACTCCCCGCGCACGCGGGGACGGGCCGTTCCACGTTCGGCACGGATGTCGCAGGACCTGGAATTCCCGGAGTGACCGAGTTCCGCCAACACCGGTGCTCCACAGCGAATGCCGCGTTACATTCCTTCTCGGAACAGAAATCCGAGGAGGTACTCCCGGTGGGTAGTCACGGCAAGCCGGACAGCGAGGACAAGAAGCCCGACCCGAAATGGCAGCAGGACGGCCAGAAACCGAGCCCCCACGGCGGCGGTGGGAAAGAAGGCAGCGGCAAGTAGTGGGTTCCCCCGACACCAGTGCCCGTTTGGCCGCCCTGGTGGACGACCTCCAGACGACGGGCGCGCTCACCGACCCCCGGTGGCGGGACGCCTTCCTGCAGGTGCCCCGGCACCTCTTCATTCCCGACCCCATCTGGGCCGACGACGGTGCCCGTGCCGACGGGTGGATGGTCCCCGTTGGCCGGGACGATCCGTACTGGTGGGAGAACGTCTACGCCGACTACGCCTTGCCCACCCAGGTCGATGACGGAACCCCGGCCGGAACTGACGGCCGGGGCCGGTACACCACCAGTTCCGCCTCACAGCCCTCCCTGGTCGCCCGCATGCTGGAGGCCCTTCAGGTAACCGACGGTATGCGGGTGCTGGAGATCGGTACCGCCACCGGATACAACGCGGCACTGCTGTGCGCCAGGCTGGGCTCGCACAATGTGACCAGCATCGAGGTGGACCCCGCCTTGGCTGAGTTGGGTGGTACGGCTCTGGAAGCCACTGGGTGGAAGCCGGCCCTGGTGTGTGGGGACGGTGCCCAAGGTGTTCCCGGAGCCGCCCCGTTCGACCGGGTTCTCGCCACCGTCGCCGCCAAGCAGATCCCCTACGCCTGGGTGGAGCAGACCAGGCCGGGCGGAATCATCCTGACCCCGTGGGGAAACGACTACGCGGCGACCGTGCTGTTGCGCCTGGTGGTGGACGCGGACGGTACCGCGACCGGCCGCCCCATCGGCGACGCTCCGTTCATGTGGCTGCGTGCTCAGCGCGCTCACCGGGGCCGTTGGTCGGATCACGTTGACTTCGACGCTCCGGTGCGCACCTGCCACACCAGTGTGGACCCGCATCACGTGGTCGCCCACGGGTCAGGCGCCGAGTTCACCGTTGGTGTGGCGGTACCGGGTCTGTGCCGGGCCTGGTTCGATGCGGACGACGATTCGGGGGAGAGCACGCTGTGGCTGTACGACACCGCGGGCTCGTGGGCGTCGGTGGACTACGTGCCAGGTGCCGAGGTATACGCGGTCGAGCAGGCTGGCCCCCGCAGTTTGTGGGTGGAGGTTGAGTCCGCCTGGAGGTGGTGGGAAACGCACGGGTGCCCTGACCGGAGCCTGTTCGAGGTCACTGTGGGCGCTGAAGGCCAGCGGGTACGTCTCGTCCCTTCAGGTGTCCGGACACAACCCGCCGGCCTTCCGAAGGGCCCATGACCGATCACCCAACCGTTACGGCCACGGTCTCCGAGGGTTACGTACTTCGTCCCTTTTGTCTCTTTTTCAAGAAGTTGGAAGAACGGCTGCTTGCCGCTGGTAAGTTCGCAGGTCGTTGACGTGCTCCCCGCGCACGCGGGGATGGTCCCCTCCCACCCAGGGGGAGGGCTTGCAGCCCTCCCGTGCTCCCCGCGCACGCGGGGATGGTCCCATCGGCACCGGCCGCGCGACCACCCGGCGGGAGTGCTCCCCGCGAGCGCGGGAACGGTCTGTGGACGTCATCCAGCCGGGGTGCGCGGCACCCCGGTGAAGCGCGGCCTGGTCACCCGGCCTTCCAGCACCGAGGGTGGAGAGCGTTCCCGAGACGCACCCACACCCTTCGGAAGTAGACCATGAGCACCGAGTTCTTCGACGAGGACCTGCTGAGGACCATCGCCGCCGAGCCGCCCCGCCCGCTGATGTTCGTCAACGCCGCCGTGTACACGTTCGACCCGCTGATCGGCGACCTGACCGGCGCCGACCTCCTCCTGGACGGGAAGGAGATAGCCGGGGTCGGCCCCGGCCTCCACACGGCCGCCGAGGACGACGGCGCGGTCGTCGTGGACTGCTCGGGGCTGACCGTCGTCCCGGGCGTGGTCGAGAACGACACCGTCGCCGGGCTGCGCAGGATCCCCTCCGACAGGGTCGGCACGCTGGCACCCGGAAACCCGGCGACCTTCGTCGTGCTCTCCGGGCACCATCCCGGGACCACGGCGCTGGAGCAGGTGATCTGGCGCCCTGAGCGGGCCGCCGCGGTCGTCATCGACGGCGGGTTCGCCCTGTTCAACGGCCGACGCCTGGTCGAGCCCCGGACCGAGCGGTTCCCGGGGCCGACGCGGACACCGGCGGACAGCCCGTACCTGGGGACGTGGATCGACGAGACGGGCTTCATCCACCAGGAACTGACCGCCGACGGCCGCTACGACGAGACGCGCGGCGGACGCCCCCACGCCTACCAGGGGTCGTTCTGGATCGAGGGGGACCGCATCGTCTACCGCGACGACCTGGGGTTCTGGGCCTACGGCCGCTTCGCCGACGATGTGCTCCACCACGCGGGCTACGTCTTCCACCGCGGCTGAGCGCGCACTCACGACCACCCCGACAGAACGGAGGAGGACCATGAGCGGGACGCTGTTCACCGGCGGGACCGTCGTCACGATGGACCCCGGGAGCCAGGACCTGGAACGCGGCGACGTCCTGGTCCGGGATGACCGGATCGTCGCGGTCGGTGCGGACCTGGGAGAGCACCCGGACGCGGCCGACGCGACGGTGGTCGACACGACCGGGCGCGTCGTCGCCCCCGGATTCGTCGACACCCACCGCCACGCCTGGCAGTCGCAGATGCGCCGTAGCATCCCCGACGTCTCCGACCTGGGCTCGTACGTGGCGTCCACCCTGGGCCGGGTCGCACCCCTGTACACGCCCCACGACATGTACGTGGGAACCCGGCTGGCGGCGCTCACCGCGCTGGACTCCGGGATCACCACGATGCTGGACTTCTCGCACAACTCGCGTACGCGCGCCCACTCCGACGCGGCGATCCGCGCACTCGCCGACACCGGTATCCGAGGGGTGCACGCCTCCATGGGCCCGCACTTCGGGAACTGGGACCACCAGTGGCCCGGGGACCTGGAACGGTTGTGCGCCACCCACCAGGGAGCGGGGGACGGGCTGGTCACCATCCGTCTGGCGGCCCTGGCCACCGACGCGGTCGCGGGCCCTGACCTCGCCTACGGGAGGGAACTGGCGGCGGTGGCCCGCGCCCTCGGCCTCGGGGTGAGCATCGACGCGGTGTTCGGGTCCGACTCCTCGGAAGCGATCCTGGGCTGGGCCGACGCGGACCTCCTCGGTCCCGACATGTGCCTGATCCACGCCACCGGCCTGTCCCCGTCCGCGTGGCGGGCCATCGGCGAGGCTGGGGCCACCGTGTCGCTGGCGCCCTCCTCGGACGCCCAGATCGGTCTGGAGAACGCCGTCCCGGCGATCGATGAGGCGCTCGCGGCCGGTATCCGCCCGGGTCTGAGCATCGACGTGGAGGTGGCGCTGGCCAGCGACATGTTCACGCAGATGCGGACGCTGCTCGCGATCCAGCGCATGCGCGCGGTGCGGGGGGCGTACGGGAGCGGCGACCCCGTGCCGGACCGGATCACCACCCGCGACGTGCTCGACTTCGCCACCCTCCAGGGCGCACGCACCATCGGACTGGGCGAGGTGACCGGGTCGCTCGCCCCGGGCCGGCAGGCGGACCTGATCGTGGTCGACGCCGGTGACGTCAACACCATGCCCCTGAACGACCCGGTGGGCACGCTCGTGCTCGGCGCCGACGCCCGCAACATCGAGACGGTGATGGTGGCCGGTCGGATCCGCAAGGCGCACGGACGCCTGGTCGGGGTGGACGTGGACGGTCTGCGCGAGGAGGTGACCGCGTCCCGGGACCGGATCGTCGAGGCCCTGGGCGGGACCGACACCGACACCTGACGCGAGGGGCCGTAGGGGGAGTCCGCCGTCGGACCGCGTGGGCGCCCCTCCGACCGGGTCGGCGCACCGCTCATCGGCGGGGCCCTCGCCACGACGGCCCCGAGGCCCGGCCCCCGCGCGCAGACGTCGGGGGCCGGGCCCTCAGGGGCGGATGCGCCTTGTGCGACGGGGACGGAGGTCCCGGGGAAACCGACCCGGTGTCAGTCGTCGATCGCCTGGTAGAGGGTGGTCCAGAAGTCGTGGATGAGCCGGGCCGAGTCCGGGACGGACATCCCGACCTGGGTGAGCACGATGCCGGTGAGCCGGTTCTGCGGGTCGGCGTAGGTCGAGGTGCCGCTTCCGCCGTCCCAGCCGAACTGGCCGACGGGTGCGTAGTCGCCCCGGTAGGTGCGCACCGCCATTCCGAAGCCCCATCCGCCGTGCTGCCCCTGGCCGAACGACACGTGGACGTTCTCGGTGGCCATGGCGTTCCGGGCGGCCTGCTGCGCGGGCGTGAGGCGGTTGGTGGTCATCAGCTGGACGGCGGGCCGGGACAGGATCCGCTCGCTCCCGTGCATCCCCTGGTTCAGCAGCATCCGGAAGTAGGCGTGGTAGTCGTCGACGGTGGAGACCAGCCCACCGCCACCGGCCTGGAACGCCGGAGGCTGGCTGTGCCGTCCCCCCTCGGCCGGGTCCCACACGTGGAACTCCCCGGTCTGCGGGTCGGGGGCGTAGAGCGGCGGCAGCCGGTCCATCTTGTCGGCGGGCACGTGGAAACCGGTGTCCCCCATACCCAGAGGCTCGAAGACGCGCTCGCGCAGGAACGCCTCGAACGACTTCCCCGTGACCCTGGAGACGAGCACGCCCAGCAGGTCGTTGCCGACGTGGTACTGCCACTGCTCGCCGGGCTGGTGCATCAGCGGGAGCGTGCCCAGGCGGCGCGTCCACTCGTCGGGCTCGGGCATCGGCTCCGGCAGGTCGGGCGTGAGCCCCTGTGCGAAGAGCGCGTCCATGATCGGGGTGCCCAGCGCGCTCCGGTCGATGCCGAGCCCGAACGTGGAGGTCAGCACGTCCCGTACGGTGATCGGCCGCCGCGCCGCAACGGTGTCGTCCAGCGGGCCGTCGATCCTCCTCAGCACCTGCCGGTCGGCGAGTTCGGGCAGCCACTGCTCCACCAGGTCGTCCAGCCGCAGCCCGCACTCGTCGAGCAGGACCATCGCCGCCGCCATCGTGACCGGCTTGGACGTCGAGGCCATCCGGAAGACCGTGTCCCTGCGCATCGGGGCGCCGCCGTCGTGGCGCATCGTCCCGATCGCCTCGACGTGCGTCTCACCGCCCCGGCTGACCAGGGCGACCAGCCCGGGGATCCTCCCGCTCTCGACGTGCCGTGTCAGTACGTCGCGCATCCGGCGCAGTCCCGCCTTGGAGAAGCGGCCGTTGTCGTTTTCCATCGTGGATCTCCGTAAGTCGTCGGGTGGCCGGGGGGATACGGCTGATCAGAGGCCGCGGGCGGTGATGTCGCCGTGGGAGGTGGTGGCGCGGATGCCCAGGGTGGTCTCGCCGTCGTTCTTGAGGGCGTTGTGGACGCGGCCGTGGGGAGCGCCCGCGTCCAGGGCGGCGGAGGCGCCGGGGGCGGCGCTCACGGTGATGTCGCCGGACCCGGTGCGCACCTCGACCGTGCCCCGGGTGGCGTGGGCGATGTCGATGTCGCCTCTGGCGGTGCTGATCTGGGCGGGGCCGCCCAGGCGGCCGAGCGTGACGTCGCCGTCCTGGAGGGTGAGGCGGGCGCTGGCGGCCTCGTCGAGCTTGACGGGGCCCCGGGCGGCCTCGAAGGCGACCTGGCCCAGGCGTCCGACGCCGCGCAGCTCGGCGCTGGCGGCGGTGGCCTGGAGGTGGGAGCCGGTGGGCAGCTGGACGGTGATCTCCACCGATCCGGAGGGGCCGAAGGCCCGGTTCTTGGCGGGCGGGGCCTGGACGCGCAGGACACCGTCGTCGTAGGTGACGGTGACCTGCTGGGCGGCCTTGACGTCGCGGTTCTTGTCGGGGTTGGCGGGCTGGACCTGGACGGTGGTGTCGGTGCGGTCGGCGGCGATGAGCTGGACGCGTCCGGCGGGGATGTCCAGGACGGTGGTGATGGCGGTGGGGGTGGGGAAGGTGTGCATCGTACTTCTCCTTCTTCCGGTGCGGCGCCGGTGCGGCCCGCTGTTTCCGATGATGGAAAAGCTACGTTGCGTTCATGGTTATGGCAACAGAGGTATCGCGAAAGATCCCTGTATTAGCAGGTAGATCCGGGGGAATTATTGCAATGGTTCTGAATCTAATGCAACGTTCTTCGCTCATTGCGTTGCAATGGTGAGAAAGTAAACGCTAGGGTGGGCGCACCCACGCACCACGAAGGAGACCGCGATGCCCGGAGGCAGGCTCACCCAGTCCGAACGCCAGCAGATCGAACTGGGACTGGCCCAGGGACTGGCCTACGCGCGGATCGCCAGGGACCTGGACCGCCCCACCTCGACCATCACCCGCGAGGTGACGCGCAACGGCGGCCCCACCTCCTACCGCGCCGACCTGGCCCACCGAGCCACCCAGCACCGCACCCGCCGCCGCGTCAAGACCGCGACCCGGGCCGCACAGGCGCCTCCGCAGGCCTACGGACGCGACGCCGAGGCCGTGCGCGAGTACGAGGAGGCCTTCACCGCCGTCTTCATGCAGTCGGGTCTGCCCAAGATGACGTCCCGGGTCCTGGTGTCCCTCTACACCACCGACGAGGGCAGCCTCACCGCGGCCGAACTCGTCCAGCGCCTCCAGATCAGCCCGGCCTCGGTCTCCAAGGCGATCACGTTCCTGGAGGGCCAGGGCCTGGTGCGCCGCGAACGCGACGAACGCCGCCGCGAGCGCTACGTCGTCGACGACGACGTCTGGTACCAGTCGATGCTGGCCAACGCCCAGGCCGAAGCACACCTCGTCGAGACCGCGCGTCAGGGCGTCCAGGTCCTGGGCCCCGGCACTCCGGCCGCCGTGCGCCTGGAGAACATCGCCCGCTTCGTCGACTTCGTGCGCGAGAGCATCATCCGCGCCTCGGAGCAGGCACGCGAGGTCCTGCACACCAGACCCGAACCCGTCCCGGACGGCACCGGCGAGCCGTCCCCGGAACCCCGGTAGGCAGCCGCCTCGGCGGTCACGACCACGGGCGGCCGCTTCTCCCAGCGGCCGTCCGGGAACACGCGGTGAGCCCGGTGCGCAGACGGACCGGCCCGGGCGGACCCGGTCCGCGCGGCCCGGAGCGCGTGTTCCCCGCGCCTTCGGGGTCTTCGCACGCCGACGCCCCCGGCCGGGAAGCCGGGGGCGTCAGCGCGGAGCCGGGGGTCAAGCGGCCCGTGTCCGCGGCTCCAGGTGCTCGGCGGCGAGCCTGCCCACCGTCTCGGCGAGAGCCCTCGGGTACTCCAGCGGTCCCATGTGGCCCGCGCCGGGGATCTCCCGCACCTCCCGGCAGTCCTTCAGCAGCGACGCGATGTGGTGCGCGTGCCAGGGCGGGGTCAGCTTGTCGTCGGTGCCCACCATCACCACCGTGGGCACCGAGATCTGCCGGGCGGTCTCCTCCGCCTCCAACGTGCAGATCACCCGCCCCCACGCGCCCCGGGACACACCACCGCACGCGTGCACCATCCTCATGCACAGCCGCACCATGCGTGGATCGGCTCTCCTGCCCATCACCATGGACTTCAGTACCGCCGTGGTGAGGGCGTTGCGCGGGCCCAGCGGTATCGGGGCCCTGAGGAAGACCTGCGCGCCGAACGTGCCCAGCGGACCGGGCAGCGGGATCGCGGTCGACCGCATCGGCAGTTCCTTGCACCCGGTGTTGGTGAGCAGCACCGCGGCGGCCCTCTCCCGGAACACCGGGTGCGCACCGGCCGACATGATGGTCATCCCGCCCATGCTGTGCCCGGCCACCACGGCTCTCTCACCTTCGGGCACGGTCGCCTCCAGGACCGCGCACAGGTCCTCGGCCAACTTCCGGGCGCCGTACCCCGCCCTGGTCAGCGGCGCCTGGGTGCGTCCGTGACCGCGCTGGTCGTAGAGCACCACCCGCAGGGACGGGTCCAGTTCGCGCACCACCGGTCCCCAGGAGGCGAGCGAGGTCGCCCAGCAGTGCGCGAGGACCACGGTCGGCCCGTCCTCCGGGCCGCGCACCTCGACGTGCAGCAGTGTGCCGTCGTCGGAGCGCACCTGGAGTTCTCGGACCTGACCCACGTGTCGGGTTGCCATCGGGGATACCTCTCACTCGGGGGAAGACCGCGCCGGGTGCCGGAAAGGGGCCGCCCCGGGTCGGCGCGGGCCGGGGGCGTGCGCGGACGCATTCAGTCGTCGGACGCGTCGATGTCCACGCGGGGCACGGCGAAGGGCGGTGAACCGGCCCCGTTGACCGGATGGCCGCCCCACAGGTTGGGTTCGTCCAGAACCCCGGTGCCCTCGAACCCGTCGGGGGTGCGCACCACGACCGTACGCACGCCCGCGCGGAAGGCCGCGGTCACCTCGGGGCTGGGGGACAGCCGCCCCCGCCAACGGTAGTCACCGGTCAGGGGGGAGAAGTGGCCCGCCAGGTGGGCCTGCACCCGCACGGCGACGCCCTCGTCCGCCGCACCCTCCGCATCTGCCGCACCCCGCGTATCCGCCGTGTTCTCGACACCCGGCGCACCCGACCCATCCGTCACACCGCCAGGATCCGGTGACTCCGGCGACCCCTCAGCATCAACCGCAACCTTCGTACCAGGCACCCGCTCCGACCGCTGCGCGCCGCCGGCGGTGGGCAGCACGACCGTCACCGGGCCCCGGTACTCCTCCTCCCCGTCACCGAACCCGCTCATACCGCTCCCCTTCCGGAGCCGCTCCGGCGCGGACCGCGGGCCGCCGGGCGCCGCGGCCGCGGGAGCGGTCCACCCGCAGGTCGTAGTTGTGGGGATCGAACCAGCGCGTGCGCAGCGCGAACTCCCAGGTGAAGGTCGGCCACAGCGTGGTGTTGCGGCCCTGCTCGTTGAGGTACCAGCTGTCGCAGCCGCCGGTCACCCAGACCGTGCCCTCCATGGCCTTGGCGACCATCTCGTTGTAGTCGCGCTGGGCCTTCGGGAGCACGTCCATGCGGTCCAGGCCGTTGCGGCACAGGTACTTCAGCGCCTGCATCGTGTACCGGATCTGGGCCTCGATCATGAACAGCTGCGAGGTGTGCCCCAGCCCGGTGTTGGGCCCCGCCAGCACGAAGGCGTTGGGGAACCCGGCCACGGTGGTGCCGCGGAAGGCCTGCACGTCCGTGCCCCAGTGGTCGGAGAGAGAGCGCCCCTCGGCGTTGAAGATCCGCCGCGCCACGGGCGGGTCGCTCACGTGGAACCCGGTGCCGAGGATGATCGTGTCGACCTCGTGCTCGGTCTCGCGGCCCGAGGCGTCGCGGGTGACCACGGCGTGGGGGCGCACCTCCACGATGCCGTCGGTGACCACGTCCACGTTGGGCCGGGCCAGCGCCGGATAGTAGTCGTTGGACATCAGGATGCGCTTGCAGCCCGCCCGGAAACTCGGCGTGAGCTTGGCCCGCAGCTCGGGGTCCTTCACGCTGCGGCGGATGTTGGCCCGGCCCAGCCCCTCCACGATCGAGAGCAGCCTGGGGTTCTTGGCGAAGCCGAGGACGTAGGACTCCCGGCCCCAGTAGATGCTCTTGCGGGCGATCTGCTGGGTGAGCGGCACGTTGCGGTACAGCCAGCGCTCCAACCGGGTGATGTCGCGGTCGTGCCGGAACATCACCCACGGGGCCGTGCGCTGGAACAGCGTCAGCCTTCCGGCCTTGGGCTGGATCCTGGGCACGAACTGGATCGCGGACGCCCCGGTGCCGATCACCGCGATCCTGCGGCCGGTGAGGTCGTGGTCGTGGTCCCAGGCCGCCGAGTGGAACATCGTCCCCTCGAAGGTGTCCAGGCCCTTGATGTCGGGATAGGAGGGGTCCGCGAGCGGTCCCGCCGCGCTGATGAGGAACTGGGCGGTGACGGTCCCCCGGTTGGTCTCGATCCGCCACCGGTTGCCCTCGGGCTCCCAGTGCGCGGACCTCATGTCGTGGTCGGGGCGCACGTGCTCCCGCACCCCGTACTCTCCGGCGACCCGCTTCATGTAGTCGTGGATCTCGGGTTGGGGGGAGAAGCTGCGGCTCCAGTGCGGGTTGGGCGCGAAGGAGAACGAGTACAGGTGGGAGGGGACGTCGCAGGCGGCGCCCGGGTAGGAGTTGTCGCGCCAGGTGCCGCCGATCCCGTCGGCGCGTTCCAGAACCACGAAGTCCTTCAGACCGGCCTGCTTGAGGCGGACGGCCATCCCGATCCCGGCGAAGCCGGAGCCGATGACGGCCACCCGGAAGTGGGGTGGTGCTTCGGTCACGTCTTGGTCCCTTCGTGCGGACCGGCCCGGACGTGTCGCCGTCCGGATCGGCGGGTGTGTCCCCCGGGGGCGCGGCGCGTTTCGCCCCCGGGGGAGTTGTCACCCCGTGAGGCGCGGCGTGTTCCGCCTCCGGGGAGCGGGCTCCCGGGGACGTGGCGCGTTTCGCCCCCGGGAGGCGGGTCCACCGCCGGGGGACGCGGCGCGTTTCGTCCTCCGGCGGTGGGGTCTGGGACCCGCAGGCCGCGGTGCTTCCGGACCGGAGTCCGCGGCCTGCGGGTTCGGGGGCGGACGGGGAGCGGGCCCGTTCCCCCGAGGGGACCCGGCGGCGGGGCGTCGACAGGAGAGACGTCCGCAGCCGGGGAGGGGCAGGGTCAACCGAGCAGGCCGGCCTTCTTCCAGAAGTAGCGGCCCAGGCCGGTGATGGCACCGGCGGTGTCCAGGGTGCTCACCACCTTGCGGGCGGCCCAGGTCTTGGTGCCGATCCAGTGGGGGTTGTTGCGGGCGACCCGGGAGGCCTCGCGGGGGTCGAGCCCGACCTGCGCGTACACCTTGGGGTTGATCAGCCGGGTGGCCGAGTAGTAGGTGACCAGGCCGAGGATGATCCGGCTGTAGGCCCGGTTGAGCGGGCCGCGCGTGGCCCAGTCGCGCTGGAACTCCTCGCGGGCGTAGCGCATGTGCCGCGCCTCCTCCACCACGTGGATGCGCGAGACCGAGCGCACCAGCGGCAGGATCTGCTCGTCGGGCACCGCCTCGCGCTGGAGCTGGTCGAGGACCTCCTCGACGAACAGCGCCCCGGCGAAGATCAGCGGGCCGTGCGCGATGGTCTTGAAGAGGTTGCCGAGGTGGAAGGCGACGGGGTCGAGCTTGTGCGTCTGCCAGCCGAGCTTGCCCACCATCTTGGCGAACATCACCGTGTGGCGGCACTCGTCGGCGATCTCGGTGTAGGCGTACTGGACGTGGTTGGTGCTGGGGTCGTGGTGGTAGGCGTGGCGGACCAGCATCTGCATGAGGATGGTCTCGAACCAGATGCCGATGGTGGCGACGCTGGCGATCTCCAGCCGGGAGAGCTCCTTGCGCTGCTCCTCGGTGAGCCGGTCCCACAGGTAGGTCCCGTACAGCGAGAGGCGCTCGGGGCGGATCGCCCACATGTCCTTGTCCACGGGGGCGTCCCAGTCGATCTCGACGAGCGGGTCGAAGGAGGCCTTGGCCGAGCCGCGCAGCAGGCGCTTGGCGATGTCCTCGCGGTCGGTGATCTTGGGCTTAGGGGTGATCTCAACGGTCAACTGTGTGTTCCTCCTCAGGACGCGTCCGGCCGGACCAGGGGGTTGGCGTGCCGCGAGTGGAGTCCCCGGGCGATCTCCGCGTCGCCGAAGGCGCCGTCCGACAGGAGCAGGCCCACCTGGAGCGACACGATCTGTTCGGTGGTGCCGGGGAAGTGCCGGAACAGGTGGAGCCCGGCGGTGCCGAGCGCGGTGGAGGCGGTGTCGCGGCGGGCGTACCTGGCCCCGGCCGCGCGGACCACCGCCATGACGGTGTCGCGCTCGCTCTCGGCGGGGACGAGGCCGTCGAGGGCGACGCCGGTGGCCCGGGAACTGTTGTGGATCGGGGTGTCGACGTAGCCGGGGTGGACGGTGGTGACGCCGATGTGCGAGCCGTACTCGGCGCGCAGGCAGTCGGCGTAGGCGGTCAGCGCCCTCTTGGAGACCGTGTAGGCCCCGGCGAAGGGCAGCGACAGGTTCGCCAGGAGCGAGGCGGTGATGAGGACGCGTCCCCTGCTGCGCAGCAGCGCGGGCATCGCGGCGGCGGTGACCCGCCAGGTGCCCAGCAGGTTGACCTCCAGCGCCTGGTGCACGTGGACGTCCGGGGCCTGGCCGATGTCCACGGCCGGTCCGACGCCCGCGTAGTGGATCAGCAGGTCCAGGCGGCCGTCGAGCCGGTCCAGGGCCTCGGCTACGCCCTCGCGCACCTGCGCGTCGTCGGTGATGTCGCAGCCGACGACTCCGGGGGCGGGCTTGCGGTCGATGCCGACCACGTTCACACCCAGGTGGCGGAGGACGGCCACCGTGGCGCTGCCGAACGCGCCGGAGGCGCCGGTGACGAGGGCGTTCTGGCCGGGCAGTCGTCGCAGGTGACGCGGTAGGGGGGTCCTCATGTGATCTCCTCCACAGTTCCTGCCGGAACGTTACAACGGGCATTGTCACAATGCAATGGGGTGACGCGGGAAATTTACTGACGGGTAAGGTTCGCGGTTGTCCCTAGGCTGGACCCATGGCCGAATACCGCATTGACGAACTCGCCCGGCTCGCCGACACGACGGTGCGCAACGTCCGGGTGTACCAGGACCGTGGCCTGCTCGCGCCTCCCCGCAGGGAGGGCCGCGTGGGCATCTACTCCGAGGCGCACCTGGCGCGTCTGCGGCTGATCGGCCAGCTGCTCCGGCGCGGCTACACCTTCGCCAACATCGGCGAGATGTTCCGGGTCTGGGAGCGAGGAGGGGACCTCTCCGACATCCTGGGCTTCGAGTCGGCCATAGGGGACGCCTGGAGCGACGAGATCGCCGGCTACCTGACCATGGGCGACCTGCGCGAACTCTTCGGCCACGGCGTCACGCCCCGCACGGTGAAGCGCTCCCTGGACCTGGGCGTGCTCGAACGCGACGGGCTGCGTTTCCGGGTGCCCAGCCCGCGGCTGCTGCACGCCGGGGTGGAGCTGGTGAAGCTGGGCATGACCGTGGACTCGGTGCTCGACATAGCGGAGAACCTGCGCGACAAGGTCGGCCACGTCGCCGAGCACATGGTCCGCCTGGTCGCCGACCACATCATCGCCGAGTACGCGCCCGGCACGGTGGTCCGCAGCGAGGAGACCGCCGAGATGGCCGAGCTGATCCGCCGGGTGCGCCCTCTCGCGCAGCAGGCCGTGGACGCGGTCCTGGCGCAGGCGATGGCGGAGAACCTCACCAACGTCATGGGGGAGCACTTCGCCCTGGCGATGGAGTACCTGGACAAGGAGGGCGCGGCCAAGGAGGGCGTCGGAGGGGGCGCGGCGGCGCCGCCGAAGGGCTGACGGGGTGCGCCCGAAGGCCTTCGGCGCACTCGCCGGCCTTCGCGGCCCGCGGATGCCGGGTTCGTGGGCGGTTCCGGTGCGCGAGCGCGTCTGAGCGCTGGCTACCTGTTGGAGGACCGGGTGTCGCGGCGGTTCCACCGCGCGAGCGCGTTTCCACAGGCCGAGGAGCGGTCTGGCGGACGCGGGGCGGGCGGGGGAGACTGGGATCCGGGGGCGGTGCGCCCGCCCGGAAGCGGCGCGCGGCGCCCCCGAAATCCAGCCTAGACCGGTTCCCCCGACGCCACCGGGGCGCCCGCCGTCCCTGTGGACGACCGGCCCCGGGGCGCCGGCCTCACGTTCGTGCGTCCTCCCCAGCGGCCCCGCTCTGCCCAGCGGCCCCGGTCGTCTCGCCGACGGCCGCCGCGTCCGCTGACGGCGCCTCCGAGTGCACCACCGAGAGCGGGAGCGGGGCGGTGAACCGCAGCTCGGCGAAGGCGCCGGCCGGAACCGCCGGGGAGGCCGGGAACACCGGCCCGACCCGCCGGTACCGCTCGCCCTGCTCCGGCCGGGTGTCCTCCTCGCCCTTGTTCGGCCACATCGACATCGCGCGCTCGGCCTGCGCGGTGATGGTCAGCGACGGGTTCACCCCCAGGTTCGCGGTGACCGCCGAGCCGTCCACCACGTGGACGCCCGGGTGGCCGTACAGCCGGTGGTAGGGGTCGATGACCCCCGTCTGCGGGCTGTCGCCGATCGGGCAGCCGCCCAGGAAGTGCGCGGTCATCGGGACGTTGAACACGTCGCCCACCGTGCCCCCGGGAAAGCCGTCGATGCGCTCGGCCAGCCGGGTGGCCGCGTCCTGCCCCGCCGGGATCCACGTCGGGTTCGGCTCGCCGTGGCCCTGGCGGGAGGTCAGCCTCTTCCTCCCGCCCAACGGCCCCCGCCGCACCGACGTCGTCAGCGAGTTGTCCAGCGACTGCATCACCAGGCCGATGATGGTCCGCTCCGACCAGCGGCGGGCGGAGAGGCTGCGGGCGAACACCACCGGATGGCGCGCCGCCAGCCCCAGGAACCGCAGCCAGCGCGGGACCCGCCCGCCGCCGGGCACCTGCATCGCGGTGAGCAGCGCCATCGCGTTGGAGCCCTTGCCGTAGCGGACCGGTTCGATGTGGGTGTTCTCGTCCGGGTGGATCGAGGACGTGATGGCCACGCCCCGGGTCAGGTCCTCCTGCGGTCTCACCCGGCGGGTCATCGCGCCGACGAGAGCCTCGGAGTTGGTGCGGGTGAGCGTGCCCAGCCTCGCCGACAGGCGGGGCAGCGCGCCCGAGTCGCGCATGCGGTGCAGCAGCGTCTGGGTGTTGTAGGTCCCGGCGGCCACGACCACCTGGCGGGCGGTGAACGTGCGGGCGTTCGACCGCCGCCGGGGCGCGTCGGTCCTGACGGTGTCGGCGGCGAAGCCGCCGCCCGGCAGTTCGCGCAGCCGCTCGACGGTGGTCAGCGGGTGCACCTCGGCGCCGTCGCGCTCGGCGAAGTACAGGTAGTTCTCGGTCAGGGCGTTCTTGGCGCCGTGGCGGCATCCGGTCATGCACTCCCCGCACTCCGTGCAGGCCCGCCGGTCGGGGCCCGCGCCGCCGAAGTAGGGGTCCCCCACGGACGCGCCGGGCTCGGCCCGGCGGCCGTCGCCGTCCAGGCCGTCGCCGAAGCACACGCCCACCGGGGTGAGGCGGAAGGTGTGACCCACGCCCATGTCCTCGGCGATCGCCTTCATGTGCACGTCGGAGGGGGTGACGGTGGGGTTGGTGCGCACGCCGAGCATGCGGCGGGCCTGGTCGTAGAACGGCGCCAGCTCCGACTTCCAGTCGGTGATGTGCCGCCACTGCGGGTCCTCGAAGAACGGGTCCAGCGGGTGGTACAGCGTGTTGGCGTAGTTGAGGGAACCGCCGCCGACGCCGGCGCCCGCCAGGATCACCACGTCCCGCAGCAGGTGGATGCGCTGGATGCCGTACATGCCGAGCCGGGGCGCCCACAGGAAGTTGCGGACGTCCCAGGACGAGGAGGGCAGCGTCTGGGGCGTGAAGCGGCGCCCCGCCTCCAGGACGCCGACGCGGTAACCCTTCTCGGTGAGGCGCAGGGCGCTCACCGAGCCGCCGAAGCCCGAGCCCACGACCAGGACGTCGTAGTCGAAGCGGTCGGCGCGGTCACCGGTCGCGGATCCGGTCTCGGCCCCGGTCGGGGTTTCGGTCGGGGTTTCGGCCGCGGTCCGGGAGGTGGGAGCGGAGGAGTTGGGGGTGGCGGTGGGATCTGTGCTGCGCTCTGGGGGCACGGTTGGACTCTCTCCAGGTCAGACGCGGTTTCCCGTAGTGCGCCGGATACGGGTCCGCAACATTGAATGCGCCATCTAGAAATGTGACAACAACTATTGTAATGTTCGTCACTACCGCCGAGTAGGGTGTGTTCCATGTAACACACGTGGCGTGCCTCGGCGCAAGTTCGGCTCCCCCTCGCCGCTCACGGGCGGCGGAACACTGGAGGTACTCATGCCCAAGGCTTCCGGCGAGGCGTCCGAGGCGCCTCAGGACGCGCCTGAGCAGCACGAAGCCGGTGGCGGGACGCGCTGGCGCAGGTTCGCCCTCGTGGCCGTCCCCGGGTTCGCGGCCGCCGCGGTCCTCGGAGGCATGACCACCCAGGGCCTGCTCGCCGCCTCCTTCGCGGTGTCCGGGGACAGTTTCAAGATGTCCGCCGACCAGCTCGTCGGCACCGGCTTCACCCAGTACGGCGACGCCGCCACCTCCGTCGACGGCTCCTCCCGCCCGGTCGGCCTGTCCTCGGTCGGCTCCGCCGAGCTGACCAACCTGTGCATGTCCTCCCTGTGGGACCTGCCCATCGGCCAGGCCACCCTCGTCATCACCGCGGGCGAGTCCACCCCCGTCCAGGGCACCAACCTCGTCCTCGACATCGAGCAGCTCCAGGGCGACGCCGAGTTCGGCGCCATCGAGATCGGCCGCGACGCCAGCACGCTGGACAGGGCCGAGGGCGGCCAGGGACCGGCGGGCGGCTTCGGCCTCCAGTCCCAGAACATCACCGTCTCCGACATGGAGCTGACCACCTGGGCGGTCACCTCCGGATCCCTGAAGCTGTCCGGTCTGAGCCTGGCCGTCCGGCCCGGCGAGCACGAGTGCTTCTGATCCCATGGCCCACGCACTGACCCTGCTCCGCGGGGGCCGGGCGCGCCTGCGCGACTGGCGGCGCGGCCGCCCGTTCTGGGGCGGGCTCATCCTCGTCATCGCCGGAGTCGAGCTGCTGGTCGCACCGGCCGCGCAGAGCCTGATCCTGCCCATCGACCTGATCGCCTACACCGGTATCGCCGGTGTGTCGGGCCCGCTCATCGCGGTGCTGCTGATCACCCTCGGAGTGCTGAGCTGGTTCCAGCCCGCGCAGCACCTCTTCTTCGGGGTGGTCGGGCTCATGCTCGCCCTGGTGTCCTTCGTGACCTCCAACTTCGGCGGCTTCGTCATCGGGATGCTGCTCGGCATCGTCGGCGGCTCCCTCGTCTTCGCGTGGGCGCCCCGCGTGGACCGCCGCCGAAGGCGCGGACGCCGACGGGCCGCGGACGCCGACGCCACCGGCCCGGAGGCGTCTTTTGGGGCCTCTCCAGGGGACACCGCCCCCCGCGGTCCCGAAGCGCCGGACGGGACCGGTGGGCGTGCGACCGGGGAGGGGCCCCCGACCGCTGTCCCCGCCGAGACCGCGCCCGACGCGGGCGTTCCCGAGCCCCTCCCCGGCAGGGACACCGGTTCCGCGACACCCGACGGAGCCGTCAGCGCCCCCCGGCCTCCGTCCCGGCCGCTGGCCGCGCTCGCCCTGCCCCTGGCACTGGCCGTGACCCTGGTCGGCGCCGCCGCGCCCGCCGACTGGCCCTGGGACTGGTTCCTGCCCCCGGGCGACGAGGAGGAGCAGCCCTCGCCCTCTCCCTCGCCCTCCCCCTCGGACGAGCCCTCGGCGAGCCCCACCGACCGGCCCACCCCGCCGGGGCCCGGGCCCGGCGCGGGCGAGGGGGACGGACCGGACGAGCGGCCCGAGGACCAGCGGCCCGGGGAGGAGGAGACCGAGGAGGAGCCGGAGGAGGACGGGCGGGACCGGGAGGCGAACCCGGACGAGTGCGAGATGGGCACCGGCGAGTCCGCCCTGGCGGGGTCGGAGGAGGAGTTCCTGGAGGCCGTCCGCGCCTGCCAGGCGGCCCAGGACGCGGGGGAGCTGCCCGAGGTTCCGGTGGAGGAGGCCCACGACTGCTCCACCGGTTCGGTCCGCACCTCCGGCCTGACCGCCGACCGGCTGACGATGAGCGGCGCCCGCTACGACGGCGTGGTGGAGTGCCCCACCCTCGACGGTCCCCGCAGGTACATCCGGCTGACCATGAGCCGGGCCGACTTCGTCAACGCCGAACTGTGGTTCGAGGACGCCGGAACCCGGATGAGCCTGGACCTGCCCACCATGGTCATGGACGGGTCCGTCCAGATGCACATCACCCGCATGCACGTGCGCATCCTGGGGATCCCGCTCACCTTCACACCGGACTTCCCGCCCCCGCTGCTGCTGCCGTACATGATCGTCACCGACGTGGACGTGGACGACCCGCTGGCCAGCACCGACGTCATGAACATCCCCGACCTCAACGGCCGCTACGGCGGCGCCTGACCGCGCCGCCGCACACGGGGGCGGGGGCGCCGCCTCCGCGGCGCCCGCGCCCCCGCGCCGTCACAGACCGGAGTCGATCAGACGGCTGGCCCGGCCCACGTGCGACACGTACAGCGCGTCACGGGCCCGGGTGCAGGCCACGAACAGCAGCGTCCGCTCCTGCTGGAAGGCGTGCTCCAGCGCCACCTGGTCGCCGTCGGCGGCCTCGATCGCGGCCTTGGGCGGCAGCAGGTGGTCGCTGACGCCGATCAGCGCCACGCACCGGAACTCCTGGCCCTTGAGCCGGTGCATCGTCCCCACGCGCACCGCCTCGGCGGCGCCGCTGTCCTCCAGCTGGGCGGTGGGAACGCCCCTGGCCTCCAGCTCCTTGGCGATGCCGCGCACGGTCCACTGGTTGCGTCCGGCCACCGCGATCTCCGCCGGGTTGACCCCGGCCTCCAGCCACACCCGCACCCAGTCGCCCAGCGCGGTGAGCTCCTCGGCGCGGTCCTCGCAGCCGCGCACCACCGGCGCCGGACCGCGCAGCAGCGAGCGGTACCCGGCCAGGGTGTCGGCGTTGTCGTCCATGCCCAGGGCCGCACGGCGGTCCAGGATCGGCATGCTCCAGTCCAGGATCTCCTGGGTCACCCGGTAGCTCACCCGCAGCCGCTGGCCGCGCCCGCGCACGTTGATGCCGAGCGAGGCCAGCGACACCCGGTTGTCGGACACCCGCTGGTGCGGGTCACCGACGATGAACAGGTCGTCCGGCCCCTCCGGGACGGCGGCGCGCAGCATCCGCCACTGGGCCGGGTGCAGGTCCTGGGCCTCGTCGACCACGGCGTGCCGGAACAGCGGCTCGCGGCGGCCCAGGATCCGCGCGGCCTCGGCGGCCAGCTGGGGGTAGGACCACATCCCCTCCACCCTCATGGCGCCGACGTAGCGCCGCACGGTCTCCCACACCTGGCGGCGGTGCTCGGGCGCCAGGTGCTGCACCCGCCCGCTGCGCTCGCAGCGGATGTAGTCGGGCAGCAGCTCCAGGCCCTTGGCGAGGATGACCTGCTCCCACTCGTCCACCAGGAAGCGGCCGGAGAAGGGCAGGCCGTCGGCCACCGCCACCGCGCGCCAGCGCCGGGCCAGCTCGTCCTTGCCGACCATGCGGGGCGCCACGCTGGTGTGGGTCTGCACGACAGAGCGGGCGAGGCTGTCGATGGTGGCCACGCGCACGCGGGCGCGTACGGCGGGGTCGGGCAGCAGCTGGTCCAGCCGCTCGGCCAGGGACTGCGCCAGTGCCCGGTTGTAGGTGGTCAGGAGCACCGACTCGCGGGTGTCCTCGGGGCGGGCGGCGGCGTCGCGCTCGGCCAGGTAGGCGGCGCGGTGCAGCGCGATCACGGTCTTGCCGGTCCCCGGACCGCCGGTGACCTGCGTGGACCCGTTGTAGTGCGCCTCGGTGATCCGGTGCTGGTCGGGGTGCAGGGTCAGCTGCCACTGGTCGAAGGGGGCCCTCAGGGCCCCGGCCAGCTCGGGCGGGCCGCTGGGCGTGGGGTCGGCCTCGGCGGGGTCGATCCCGGCCGATGCCTCGGGGCGCAGGTCGCGCGCGAAGCGCAGGGCCTCGTCGCGCGGGCGCACGGTGACCAGGCGGTAGCGGGTGCCGTCGGCGAGGCCGCCGTCACCGGTCCGGCCGCGGCCCGCGGCGTCGGGGACGACGACGCCGGACCAGTCGGGGGCGATGCTGACGACCCGGACGCCCGGGTCGGCGGCGCCCGCGACGGACTCCAGGTCGGGCTCGTCGCCGACCTGGCAGGCGCGCATCACGGCCAGGGTGTTGAGCTGGACGTCGGGCGTGAGGCGGGTGAAGTCGCTGAGAAACGTCGGGGCGATCGCGAGGGCGGACACGTCGTGGTTTCCTCCGGTCTTCGACCAAGGTGGTGTCTGTGGTGCTCGGGGAGGTCGGAGCGGATGGTCTGGCCTGGGAGAACGGCCTGTGCGGCCGCGGCTCCCACAGGAAGGATGCTCGCCGCGCAATTCCGGCAAACGCCGCTCCCGACGCGTTTCCCGTCCGGTTTCGGAGGCTTTGAATCCTTCGTGTTTTACCTGTTCAGGGGGGTGTTTGCGGAGGTGTGTTCGAGAGGTGCGCGAAGGTTTTCCGGGGCGGCCGGGCGCGGCTCGCGTGACCTGCGGTTCTCCGATCGGATGCTGTGCCCGGAATCGGCGTTATGTATCTGACCGAAACCCGCTCGACGGCGGGGTCGAACACCGGAAGAGTGCCTGTTCCGCGTGGGCTTGGCGGGGAGCATGGGGGAGTCCCGAACGCGCTCGGAGGGCGTGACCGAAAACCGGAAGGGAAGGGTGGGGAGCGCAGGGCCCGTACGGCGGGCCGCGCGGCGGGGGCGCGGTTCACGGGGTGGCCGGTTGCGGACACGCGCTGTGCAGGCGCGCGCCGACGCGAGATCGTGTACCGGGGGGAGGCAGGAACCAGGTGTGGTTCAGGACTCTGCCGGGGTCCGTCCTACCCCGGCAGAGTCCTCAACCACCCTAGAGAAGCGGTACCCAGTCCCCGACCTCCCCAAAGCGCGCCGGGCCGCGAACCTGCGGTGATCGGGGACGCGGGTGCCGGTCACGGCCCCGCGACCGCTCCCGCCCGCGTGGGGGCCGGTCCGCGGCGGCGCCGGTTCCGCACCGCGCTCCTTTCCGCCCATGCTCTACCGTGGTGGTGACAAAAGGAGCGGGAAAGGACCGGGCGAGCGACAGTGGCCTCCAATGACATGAGTCGGATGCGTGTCTCCGACGCGGAGAGGGACCAGGTGGCGGAGGTCCTGCGGGAGGCGGCGGCGCAGGGGCGCATCACCCTCGACGAACTCGACGAACGGCTCAACGCCGTCTACGCGGCCAAGACCTACGCCGACCTCGAACCGGTCACCGCCGACCTGCCGACGGGCGCCGAGACGCTGCCGGGCGCCGTCGCGCGACCGGCGGAGGGCGTCCTCCCGGAGCGCCGCGACGGCGGCGACGCCCTCGTCATCCGCTCCCAGGGCAGCTCCGTCGTCCGCAAGGGCGTGTGGCAGGCGCCGCACCGCGTCGAGGTGTACAACAAGTACGGCTCCACCCGGCTCGACTTCCGCGAGGCCTCCCTGGCCAGCGCCGTCGTCGAGGTCCACGTCGACGCCTCCTGGGGTTCGGGCGACGTGATCCTGCCCGAGGGCGCCACCGCCGACGTGGAGGCGGACGCCTCCTGGTTCGGCACGCTGCGCAACGGCGTCGACTCCCTCCGCCGGGCGTCCGCCCCGCACTTCGTCATCACCGGTTCCTGCCAGGGCGGCTCCCTGACGGTCCGGTACAAGCGGCCCTTCTCCTGGGGCGGTCTGGCGGGTCTGGGGAGCTGAGCCCGCGATCCCGCGCGGCCGCGGCAGGCCTTCGCGAGCGGGGACCCGGCTCCGTGCGCGGCCGGTTCCGGGCGCCCCGGGGCGGCAGGCCCGGCACGGAGGTTCCGACGCGTCCCGGTTCTCGGCCTCCCGCACGGGTCCGTGCGTCTTCGTCCGGATATCCGGGCTCCGCCGGTGCGCCATGATGGGTGCGGCGCGCCGCCCCGCGCACGCGCGGGGCGGACGGCGGCCACCGTCTCGGGAGCACCCGAGCGGACCGCGGCCCCGCACGGGCGGGTGACGGACGCGCGCCGGACGACGGAGAGGGGCGGCAGGGTGGGCTTGTGGATCGCGGCGGTCGGAGCGGGCGCGTGCGCCCTGGCACTGGGCCCCTACGCCTGGACCTTCCTGGGCAGCGCCGGGCGCCGCGGGGAGGTCGACACCGTCCCGCACCGGCCCGTGGCCGTGGTCCTGGGGGCCGCCGCCTGGAACGACGGGCCCTCGCCGCTGCTCGCCCGCCGCCTGGACCTGGCCGTGCGCCTGTACGAGAACGGCCGGGTCGAACGGATCATCGTCTCCGGCGACAACCGCGAGGTGTCGCGCCGCGAGACCGACACCATGACCGCGTACCTGGTCGCGCGGGGCGTGCCAGCCGACCGGATCGACGCCGACCGCCACGGCTACCGCACCTGGGACACCTGCGTGCGGGTGCGCGACCTGTTCGGGGTGCGCGAGGCGACCATGGTCACCCAGTCCTTCCACCTGCCCCGCACGGTCGCCCTCGCCCGCGCCGCGGGGATCGACGCGGTCGGGGTGGGCGACTCCAGCATGGGCGCCCGCCGCCGCTCCACCGTGATCGGCTACGCCCGTGAGGTCGCCGCCGCCGTCAAGGCCCTGCGCGACGCCGTGCTGCGCCCGGCGCCCGCCCGGAGCGAGCTCTAGCGGCCCCCGCCCGGACGGAGTCCTGGCGGGTCCTGTCCGGACCCGCCCCGTCGCACCGCCCCGGTCGTCCACAGGCGTGAACCGCCTCTGGTGCCGCCGCGCGGCGCGGGCCTAGCGTGGTGACAGGGGGGTCCCCGGGCCCCTCCGCTTCGCGCTGCCCGCCCCCGGCCTCGGGGTTCGGCGCCGTCGCACCGCCCCGGTCGTCCACAGGTGGATTCGCGCGTACCGGCTCAGGCGGGATAATCGGCACCATGAACGCGACCACCGACCCACACGACGGCGCGGAGAACGTGGACTGGGCGACCCTGGCCCCCGAGGGCGGCGCTCGCATCCCCGAGCTCCTCGGCCAGCTCGCCGGGAGCGACAGCGCGCTCTCCGAACTCCACGACATCATCCACTTCCCCGCGCCCGGACACCTCGCCGCACCCAAGGCGGTCGACTTCCTGGTCGACCTCGCCTGCGCCGAGTCCACCCCGGCCACCGACCGCTGGCGTCCCCTCAGCCTGCTCCTGGAGCTGGTGGCCGGGCACGCCGAGGACCGCTTCCCCGAGACCCGCGACCTGGACCAGTGGCGCGACGAGGTGGCCTGGGCGGCCTCCAACGACGCCGAGAAGGTCCGCCAGCAGTACCGCGACTGGGCCGAGGAGGCCCCGGACGAGCAGCACTACCACCGCATGCGCAACCGGCTCGCCGTGATGGAGCAGCCCGGCGGCGCCGCGATCCTCCAGGCCGAGCTGGACACCTACGAGGCCGTCCGCGCCCGCGTCCCCGACCTGGTCGCACTGCTCCACGGCGGCGCCAACCGAGGCGGCATGGACCGCGCGGGGGAGTGGGTGAGCTACCTGCTGGCCTTCCTGCCCGACGACGCCGAGCGCATCACCACCGAGATCACCGGAGCCTCCCAGGTCCTGCTCGCCAAGGACCTGCGCCCCGCCCCGCAGGCGCCCACGAGCCTGCGCGACGTGATGAACGCGCTGGACAGCGGCGGCGACCCGCTCCCCGCGGAACTGTTCGCCCTCGGCCTGCTGGCCAGCCCGACCGACATCGACGTCTCGGTCGGCCTCACCCACCAGATGGCGGGCGGGAACCTGTACAACTCCTTCGCCGCCTCGGTGGCGATGCTGCTCATCCACGGCGAGAAGACCCCGCGCGAGGCGCTGCGCCGCGTCGGCCGCGGCGGCGGCACCTCCATGGGCTACCAGGGCCTGTTCAACGAGTCCTGGCCGCACTGCGGCGGGCACTCCCCGCAGGTCCTGGGCTTCCTGGCGCTGGGCCGCGCGGGCGACCGCGCCCGCCGCCTGCGCCTGGACATCCTGCCCGGCCTGATCGAGGGCGAGGAGGACTCGCGGGCCCTCGTGACGGGTGTCGGCCTGGAACTGGTGCTCGGCCCCCGCAGCAAGGGCCACACCGCCGAGGAGCACGCCGAGGCCGACTACGACGAGGAGACCCTCAAGGTCCTCTGGACGATCGCCGAACTGCCCGCCTCCGCCTGGGAGGACGAGGAGTTCACGCGGACCCTGAGCGCCTGGGCGCTGCCGGACAACGCCGAGGACTTCTGCGCGCTCGTGGGTGTGGAGACCCAGGCCGAACCGGAGCCGGAGCAGGCCGAGGCCCCGAGGCCGCAGCAGCCCGCCGCCCCCCAGCCCGGCGGACTGCTGGGGCGCCTCTTCGGCGGAGGACGGTAGGGCGCGCCCGGTCCACCGGCGCGGTGCAACTCCCGGAGCCGGTGGGCCGACCGGTCGCGATCGCCTGCCGCGGCCCCGGGCCGTCGCGTACGGCTCCGGGGCCGCGGCGGCCTCAGCCGTCCGTCGGGCCCGGTTCGCGCTCCAGCGCCAGGGCCTCGTCCACGCCGGTCTCGTAGTCGCCCAGGAACGTCGGGTCGGGCCGCAGCACCACCGAGCCCAGCGCCGCCACCGCCGCCGGGACCTCACGGAACCACCCGTACACGGTGGCGAAGGTGCGCTCCTCCAGGCTGGAGTCGGCCACGCCCACCGCGTCGATGCCCGCCGAACGGCACAGCCGCACGGCGCGGGGCAGGTGGAAGTCCTGGGTGACCACGGTGGCCTCCCGCACCCCGAACACCTCGTGGGCCCGCACGCACGAGTCCCAGGTGGAGAACCCGGCGTAGTCGCCGACGATGTGCTCTCCCGGGACCCCGGCGTCCACCAGGTAGGCGCGCATCGTGTCGGTCTCGTTGTAGTGCTCGACGCTGTTGTCGCCGGTCACCAGGACGACGTCGACCTGCCCGGCGAAGTAGAGGTCGGCCGCGGCGTCCAGCCGCCGGGCCAGCAGCAGGCTGGGCCGCCCGTCGGGGCGCACACCGGCGCCCAGCACCAGCGCCACCGGGCGTTCCGGCACGGAGGCGGCGGTGTGGCGGTGGTCGGAGGTGGAGGAGAGCACCCACAGGAACGGCGCGCACCCCGCCACCATCGCGAACACGGCCAGCACGGCGAGGCGGCCCAGCCACGTCCGGCGTCCGCGGCGGCCAGCGGAGGCCCCGGTGCCCTCGGTGCCGGAAAGGTCGTCGTCGGTGCCGTCCCCGGAACCGCCGGACCCGGGGGAGGGCCGGTCACGGAGGACACCGGTGTCGTCGTCGGACGGGGGACTCTGGGGTGTGGCGGGATCTGGGATCGTCACGCTTGGGAAGACGCCCGGCCCCGCTCCGGAGTTCCGGCGCGGCGCGAGTTCCGGTGCGGCACAGCGGCGCCGGCCGGTCCGGTCGCGGACCGTCCGGTCGTGGCCGGGCTCCGCCCGGTTCGGGGTCGGCACCGGCCCGGTTCCGACCCGGCTGCGGCTCAGGCCCGCGAAGCGGTTGGCGTTCCGGTCCCGGTTCCCGGCCGGATCCATGCCCGGTTCGGGCCCGTTCCAGGGCCGCTGACCGTCTGTCCGCACGGCCCTCTCCGGGGCTAGAGTCGCCGCATGTCCTTCCAGCCACAGCACGAAGACCTGCCCGCGCGGCTCCGGCGCCTGGCCGACCTCAGGCCGAGGAACATGCGCGAGGGCGCCGGCATGCACGAGTACGACGGCAAGGCCGCCGACCTGTCGCCCGAAGGGGTCCGGGAGGCCCTGGCCGGACTCGGCGGCGAACCCCTCGACGACCCGCACGACGAGGCCCACCTGGCCGCCTTCGAGAACGCCCTGCGCTACGAGCTGGGCGAACTCCAGCTGCACCGCGCCAACCCCCTCTACCACGTCAACGAACTCGACCTGTCGGGCTACGACCGCGCGTACGCGCCCCGGGCCGAGCGCGACGCCGCCCGCGTCGCCCACCTGGCCGAGTGGCCGCGCGTGGTCGACAACGCGATCGCGGCCCTGGACCGCCTGCCCGCCCCCCTCGCCGAGTCCCTCCTCGGCGCCGTCCGGGGGGTGGCCGACGGTCTCCCCGAAGACGTGCCCGCCGACGTGCGCGACGCCGCCCTGGCCGCGCACGCGCGCCTGCTCGCCCACGTCGAGAAGGCGGTGCGGGAGGGCCCCCGCAGCGCCGGACTCGGCGCCGAGCCGCTCGCCCGCCTCATGGGCAGCGGCGAGGCGGTCGAGGTCGACCTCGCGGACCTGGCCGCCCGCGCCGACGCCGAACGCGACCGCCTGCGCGCGCGCCTGGCCGAGGCCGTCGGACGCCTCGCGCCCGGTCGCGACACCATGGAGTTCGTCCGCGAGCTCACCCGCCAGCACCCCGACACCGACGGCGTCCTGGACGCCGCCCGCCGCTGGACGGAGCTGGCCGTGGCGTTCACCGCCGAACGCGGCCTGGCGCCCCACAACGACGGCGAGTGCCGCGTGGACGCCTCCCCGCCCTCCCAGCGCTGGGCCACCGCGATGATGGCGTGGTCGGGCCCGTGGGAGGCCGACACGCCCTCCTTCTACTTCATCACCCCGCCCGACGCCTCCTGGACCGCGGAGGAGGCCGACGAGTGGCTGGAGATGTTCAGCCACACCACCCTGCCCGCCGTGAGCGTGCACGAGGTGGCTCCCGGCCACTTCTCCCACGGCCGTGCGCTGCGCCGGGCGCCCGGGCCGGTGCGCCGCGCCCTGCACTCGATGACCTTCGCCGAGGGCTGGGCGCACTACGTGGAGGAGGTGTGCGTGGACGAGGGCTTCGGCGCCTACGCCGCCGAACGCCTGGGCGACCCCGCCTGGACCGCCGACCACTACGAGACCGGGGTGTGGGTGGAGGCGCTCATCCGCGTCACCCGCCTGTCCGTGGCGATCGGCATGCACAGCGGCGCCATGACCGTGGAGGAGGCGGCCGCCCGCTTCGCCGAGGACACGCCGCTCCAGGGGCCCGCGGCCCTGGCCGAGGCGCGCCGCGCCACCTTCGACCCCACCTACGGCCGCTACACCTGGGGCAAGCTGGAGATCCTGCGGCTGAGGGAGCGGGCGCGCGAGCGCTGGGGCGAGGGGTTCACCCTCGAGCGCTTCCACCGGGCCCTGCTGGACCTGGGCTCCCCGCCGATCGGTCTGATCGGCACCGCCGTCGAACGCGGCTGAGCCGGGCGGGGGTCGTCGGGGCCGTCCACAGCCTCGAACAGGGGCTGGCGGGGCGGACGGCGGCGCGGGACACTCGGATACGGGGGGACCGGTCCCCTCCCACGGCGGCGCACGGCGCCCCCGCAATCGAGCCTGCGCCGCCCGCCCCGCCCCGGGCCAGAGGGACCTTCGGCCTGTGGAGGACCCGCGCGGGCCCGACCCCTGGTGCGCGGGTCTGACCCGCGCGGGTGCGGCCCTCGGTACGCGGGCAGCGCAAAGCGGGGGAGGCCGGGGACCCCCCGTATCCAACGTAGGACGGGCGGGACGGGCTCCGCCAGAGGGACCTTCGGCCTGTGGAGGACCCGCGCGGGAGCGGCCCTCGCGGGACCCCGGCCGCCCCGCCGCCTACTCCGGGGCGACCTGGCCCGGCAGGCCCAGCCCGGCCAGCGCGGGGCGGACCCGGCCCCGCGCCTCGCCCAACGCCCGGGCCGCCGTGTCCGCGTCCACGTCGGCCAGCAGCGACACCAGCGCGACGCGGGTGTCGCCCCCGGCCGCGCTCAGCGCCCGCGCGCACACCCGCTCGTCCAACCCGGTGGCCTGCGTCAGGATGGTCACCACGCGGCCGCGCAGCTTGCCGTTGGTGGCGTCCACACCCACCATCAGGTTCGAGTAGGTCCGCCCCATCCGCACCATCACCGCGGTGGAGAACGCGTTCAGCGCCAGCTTCTGCGCCGTGCCCGCCTTCATCCGGGTCGACCCGGCGATCACCTCCGCGCCGGTGGCCATGCCCACGTGCACGTCCGCCTCCCGCGCCAGCGGCGCCTGCGGGTTCGCGCTGATCAGCACCGTCGCGGCCGAGCGCTCCCGGGCCGCCTCCAGCGCCCCGCCCACGTACGGGGTGCGCCCGCTGGCGGCCAGGCCCACGGCCAGCGACCCCGGGGCGATCCCGGCGGCGTCGGCCCGGCCCGACTCCCAGTCGTCCTCGATCCCCTCCACGGCCCGCGCCAGGGCCTCCCCGCCGCCCGCGTGGTGGGCCACCACCCACGAGGCGGGCACGCCGTAGGTCGGCGGCAGCTCGGCGGCGTCCTGGGCCGCGATCCGCCCCGAGGTGCCCGCGCCGAAGTAGTGGATGGCCGCCCCGCTCTCCAGGGCGGCCACCCCCAGCTCCACGGCCCGCGCCAGTTCCGGCAGGACCGCGCCCACCGCGCCGGGGACCGTGACGTCCTCGGCGTTGATCTGCCGCAGCACGTCCAGCGCCGGGAGCAGGTCGATGTCGTGGGTACCGGAGTTGCGGGCCTCCGTGGGCGCGCGCACGATCACGGCCGCACCGCCCCCGTCCCCTCCGGAGGGCAGCGGGGCGCCGGCCTCCTGAGGGGCGTCCCCGCCTTCCGGCCGGGTTCCGCGCCCGTCGTCGTGCACAGCGCTCTCCTGTTCGGTCCGCACCGGTGCCGTTCCTTTCCCTCGTTCGACCGCCCCGCCTCCGCCGTCGGCCGGAGCCGGGCGGCGCAGGCGGGACGCGTACGGTCAGCCCTCGTTGTCGTCCGTGCTCCCGCCGGGGGCCTCGCCCCTGCGGCGCCTGCGGTCGTCGTTGATCCGCAGCCCCCGCACCGCCTCGAAGGTCGTCTCCAGCGCGGTGCGGCTGTCGGTGTAGCGGCTCTGCGCCAGACCCACGAACAGGCAGTCCACCACGGTCAGCTGCGCGAGCCTGCTCGCGGTGGCCCCCGACCGGAACGTGGTCTCGCGGGCCGCGGTGGTCAGCACGTGGTCGGCGAACCCGATCGGCGAGCGGGGGAAGTTGGTGACGGCGACGGTCCGGGCGCCGCGCCGCCCCGCCTCCGTGAGCGCCTGCACCGTGTCTATGGTCGCCCCGCTGTGGGAGATGCCGATCGCCACGTCCCGCTCGTCCAGCAGCGCCGCGCTGGTGAGCATCACGTGCGCGTCCGACCACGCGAACGAGGTGAGCCCGATCCGGTGCAGCTTCTGCTGGAGGTCGGCGCCGACGAACGCGCTCGCGCCCACCCCGTACACGTCGATGCGCCGCGCGCCCGCCATCGTGTCGATGACCGTGCGCAGCACCTCCACGTCCAGGGCGGCGCCGGTCTCCTCCACCGCGCGCGCGTCGGTGTAGGCGATCTTCTGCACCACCGTGACGAGGGTGTCGTCGGGGTTGATGTCGCTGGACAGCTCCGGAGCCGCCCCGCGCGCGCCGCGCGCCTGACCGGCCTCGGTGGCCAGGGCCAGACGCAGCTCCCGGTAGCCGCTGAAGTCGATGGTGCGGCAGAACCGGATCACGGTGGCCTCGGACGTGGCGCAGTCCTTGGCGAGCTGGGTGATGGAGGAGGCGGCGGCCCGCTCGGGGTCGTCGACGACGTGCTGCGCGACCCGTCGCTCCGCGGGCGCGAGGGAGGGCAGGAGTGACCGGATGCGCAGGACCGTCGTGGGGACGGGCGGCGCGGAGACGTGTCCGGGCTCCGCCCGGCCGCTCGCAGGCTTCGGAATTTCCGCCATGGAGGAAAGTTTCTTTCGGTCGTGGTGAAGAGTCAACGAGGTGAGGGGAAAAAGCGGGAGAATCCAGGATTCCAAGGGACGGCCGCAGCGGCAAGTGCGGGGTGCGTGATTGCGATATCCCAGCTCAGGCGGCACCCTGGATCCAGGGGCGTCGGGGTTCACCCGCTCGCACGCGCGCCCCGCGAGGGGGAGGGTGCTGTGTCGCTGAGCGACCCGGCGAGGCGGTGGCACGACACGGCCGGACAGGCCCGGCAGGGCGCGTCCGGACACACCGCCAGCGGGCTGCGCGTCGGACTGCTCGGGCAGTTCGGCGTCGAGATGGACGGGGCCCCGCTGCGCCTGCGCGGGGACAAGCGCCGTGCCCTGCTGGCCACCCTCCTGCTCAACACCGGGCGCACCGTCCCCACCGCACACCTCATCGAACGCGTCTGGGGGAGCCCGGCCTCCCCGTCCGCGCGCAGCGCCCTCCAGGTCCACGTGACCCGCGTGCGCGCGGTCCTGGACCAGCACTGCGGCACCCCGCTCATCACGGGCGGCGACGGCGGCTACCGGGTGGACCTCACCGAGGACCAGTGCGACCTGCTGCGCTTTCGCTCCCTGGTCCGCCGCGCCGACGGGAGCGCCGACCCCTCCGACCGCGCCGACCTGCTCATCAGCGCCCTGCGCCTGTGGCGCGGCCCCGTCCTGGCCGACATCGTCAGCCCCGTCCTGCACGAGCGCGACATCCCGCCCCTGAACGAGGAGCTCCTGCGGGCCGCCGAGGAGGGGTTCGGCGCCGCCCTGGCCCGGGGCGACCACGAGCGGGTGGCCGACCAGATCGGCTCCATCGCCACCGACCACCCCGAGCGCGAACCCCTCATCCGCGTCCAGATGACCGCCCTCTACCGCTGCGGGCGCCCCAGCGAGGCCCTGCGCGTGTACGCGCGCACCCGCGACGCGCTGGCCGAGCACCTGGGCGCGGACCCGGGCCGCGAACTCCAGGAGACCTTCCACGGCATCCTGCGCGGCGACCTCGACCGCGCCCCGGGAACCAGCGTCCCGCGCCAGCGCGCCTCCGTCGAGGAGGGCGCCGGGGCCCGGCCCCTTTCCACGGACACCGGACCGGACGCCGGGTCAGCCGACGCGCCGGGCACCGAACCGGAGGCGGGACCCCGCGCCGGATCCGGACCGGGCGCCGATCCCGACGTCCCGGCGGAGGCGGAGGAACGCGACGGCCGCGGCGACGACCCGGTCCACGCGCCCGCCCCGGTGTCGGCCGCCCTCGCCCCGGCCGAGCTGCCCGCCGCGCCCTCCGCGCTGCTGGGGCGCGATGAGGCCCTGGCCGAACTGGACCGGCTGGTGGACCCCTCCAGCACCGCCCCCGGCAGCGCGCTGGTGCGCGGCCCCGCGGGCGCCGGAGCCAGCGCCCTCGCCCTGAGCTGGGCCCGCGCGGCCGCGCCGCACTTCCCCGACGGACAGCTCTACGTCGACCTCCGCGGCGGCGACGGCAGCCCGCGAGACCCGGTCGAGGTGCTGCGCCGCCTGGTGCGCTCCCTGTCCACCGGCACCCGAGGCACCGAGGCCATGGACGCCGACGAGGCCGCCGCGCGGGTCCGCACGCTGTTGGCGCACCGGCGCGTCCTGCTGGTCCTGGACAACGCGGCCTCCGTGCGCCAGGTGCGCCCCCTGCTCCCCGGCGGCACCGGGTGCGCGGCGCTCGTCACCAGCCGCTACTGGCTGACCGACCTGCTGGTGCGCGACGGCCTGCGCGCCCTGCCCGTGGGGCCGCTCCCCCCGGACGCGGCGGTGGACCTGCTGCGCCCGCGGGAGGGGCGGAACCGGCACGCCGAGCCGGTGCTGCGCCGCCTCGCCCGGGTCCTGGGACACCTGCCCCTGGCGCTGCGCATGGCGGCGGTCTGGCTCGACGACACCCGCCCGGACCGGTCCGCCGCGGAGCTGGTGCGCCGACTGGAGGGGGCGGACCCGGCACGCGGGAGCACACCCACGGCCCGGATGGCCGCCGTGCTGCGTGCCGGGCCCCGGGAGGGACGGCACGGCCGCGGGGAAGTACCGGCCGAGTCCCGTCCTCCCGACACCAGTGTCGAACGGGGATCTTACGTTCGGCTTTCACCCGGGTGAGAAAGTGGCCGTCCTCCGGGGGACGCTGAGTACGCGCCGCGTCGCCCAGCGCGGTCCCCGCAGGTGCGCGGCGGGGGAGGGCCAAGAGCGTGTAGCGAAAAGGATGAGATATACCCACGGGGGTCCTCATCACTCCCATGAGTCGCTAGGGTCAACCTCATGACAGAGAACAACGATCCCAACATGGACCCGGCGGGAACCACGCAGCACTTCCGCCGCTTCGTCGACGAGAACCCGAGCACCGAGGAGCCCGCGCGCCGCCCGGTCATGCCGATCGTGCTGGCCGTCGTCGGCGCGGTCCTGCTCATCGCCGTGATCGTCGCGCTGTTCCTGGCCTTCGCCTAGGCACTTCGAGGCAGGGGACCGAGGGGAGGACCGCCACTCCCGCCGGTCCGTAACCGGTTCGCGGCCCTCCTGCGGTCCTGCTAGAGTTAACGACGTCGCCAGGGGAGGCCCGCAGGGCCGGTACCATGGCATGACAGGCGCCATTAGCTCAGTTGGTCAGAGCAGCTGACTCTTAATCAGCGGGTCCGGGGTTCGAGTCCCTGATGGCGCACAGACAACGGCCCCGGGTCGAAGGCACCGCCTTCCGCCCGGGGCCTTCGTGTTGCCCGCCCGCGCCGCCGCCGGCGCGCGGCGGGGCCCGGGCCGGATCGGTGGCCGCCCCCACCCCGCGCACGTCCACGGGCCGTCCGGCGGGCGGGTCCGGGGCCAGGCCCGGGGTAGGGCCCGCCCTACTCCCGATACGGCGTCCACGCGTAGTGATCCGCGCCCGTGGAACCGGTTGCCTTGTCGCATGCGAACCTTCATCACGACGAGGACACGTCCGGCGGCGGTACTCACCGCGGTCGCGGCGGTGAGCCTGCTGTCCGGGTGCGGCTGGCCCGACCCCGCCCGGGCCGAACCGGACACGACCACCTTTCCCTTCGACGGCGACGTGCTCGACGTGGTCGCCGACGGGACGCACACCGACCTCGTCCCCGCCGACCGCACCGACGTCGAGGTGACCCGGTGGATCGACACCTGGGGCGACCCCGGAGTCACCTCGACCTGGTCGCTGGAGGACGGCACGCTCCGCCTGGAGAACTCCTGCAGCGGGGTCTGCGTCTACGAGGACCGGTTCCGGGTGGAGGTCCCGACCGGGGTGCGGGTGCTGCGCGACGGCGAGCCGACCGACCTGACCGGCCGGTGAGCCGGTGCTCGACCTCACCGACGTCACCAAGGTCTACCGGGGCGGCCTCCGCGCCGTCGACGGTGTCACCCTCAGCCTCCGGCCGGGCGTGCTCGGCCTCCTCGGCCCCAACGGCGCGGGCAAGTCGACGCTGATGCGGATCGTCGCCACGGCCGCCCGACCCACCAGCGGACGCGTCCTCTTCGAGGGAACCGACGTGACCGCGCGGCCGCGCCCCCTGCGGCGGACCCTCGGCTACCTGCCGCAGGACTTCGGCTTCTACCCCAACCTGACCGCACGCGAGTTCCTGTCCTACCTCGCCGCGGCGAAGGGGGTGGGCGCACGCACGGCCCGCGCCCGCATCGGCGAACTGCTGGAGTTCGTCGCACTCGACGGCGCGGCCGACCGGCGCCTGGGCACCTACTCCGGCGGTATGGTGCGGCGGGTGGGCATCGCCCAGGCCCTGCTCAACGACCCGCGCGTGATCATCATGGACGAGCCGACCGTCGGCCTCGACCCCGAGGAGCGCGCACGCTTCCACTCCCTGCTCAGCGAACTGGCCGCCGACCGGGTGGTCGTCCTGTCCACCCACATCGTCACCGACGTGGAGGCGGTCGCCACGGACGTGGCCGTGGTGGTCGGCGGAAGCCTGGTCCGCCGAGGCCGCCCGGCCGACCTGGCGGGGCGGTTGGCGGGGAGGGTGTGGGAGACCACCGCGGACCCCGCGGGTCTGGCCTCCCTGGAACAGCGCCACACCGTGGTCCGCGCCCTGCGCGACGGAGACGGACGCGTCCGGGCCCGGCTCCTGTCCGAACAGCGGCCCACGTCCGACGCCGTCCCGGTGGCGCCGGAACTGGAGGACGCCTACCGGGCGGCCGTGGGAGCGGTGCGATGATCCCCCGGCTCGCGCTCGGCGACCTCCGGGAACGGATCCGCCGCCCCTCCTACGCCCTGACCCTGTTGGGCGCGGCCACGCTCGCCTACCTGGCCGTGCCCGCGGCCGACGGCCACTGGACCGTGGTCGACGCCGGGGGGCACCGCGGGGTCTACGACATGGCCTACGTGGGAGCCGTGGTGGCCCTGGGCGGGGCGCTGTGGCTGGCCCTCGGCGGTTTCTACGTCGTCCGCGGCGCGGTCGCCCGCGACCGGAGCACCGGTGCGGGGGAGGTACTGGCCGTCACACCGCTGCGGTCGTTGGGCTACCTCGCCGGTAAGTTCCTCAGCAACGTCGCGGTCCTGCTGTCGATGGTCGCGGTACTGGTCGGAGTCGCCCTGGTGATGTGGTGGACGCGCGGTGAGGACACCGCCGTCGACCCGGTGGGGCTGGTGCTGCCCTTCCTGGTGGTCACGGTCCCCGTCGTGGTCGCCGTCGCGGCGGTGGCGCTGGTGTTCGACACCGTTCCCGGGCTGCGCGGCGGGTTCGCCGACCTCCTCTGGATCCCGGTCTGGATAGCCGTGGTGCTGGGCGGCCAGAGCAGCCGGGCACCGTTCGGCGGTATCGGGGTCCAGACTCTGGCCGACCCCTTCGACGCCGGGATGGCGCGGGCCGGGATCGAGGCGGAGGGGGAGTTCAGCCTCGGGTTCACCAGGGTGGACGAGCCCCTCGTCCCGGTCCCCTGGGAGGGGTTGGCCCTCGGCGGGGCCTTCCTGACCGAGCGGCTGCTCATCGTCGCCGGGGCCCTCGCCCTGGTGTCGGTGTCCGCCGCGTGGTTCCGTGTACGGAGCACACAGCCCGTACCGCGTGTCGGGGCCGGGGCTCGGCCCGGTCCTCGCGCCGCACGCGCCGTCCGACCGCCCGCGCCCCGCGGCCTGGTCTGGGCGGAGCTGCGGATCCTGTTGGCCGGGGTGTCGGTGTGGTGGTGGCTCGGGGCGGTGGTGCTCGGCGCGGCGGGACTGTGGCTCCCGGTGGAGGCGGTGCGCGCGGTCGTGCTCCCCGCCTGCTGGATCTGGCCGGTACTGGTGTGGGCCCGCGTCTCGACCGCCCAGGTCGGCACGGGCGTGGAGGCGCTGCTCGCCGCCTACCCCGGTCCGGTCCGCCGCCACGTGGCGGCGTGGGCGGCCGGTGTGCTGCTCGCGGTGCTCTCCGGAGCCGGTCCGCTGGTGCGGCTGGCGGCCGCCGGTGACACCGCCGCCGTCGCCGCCTGGTGCGCCGGGGCCGTCTTCGTCCCGGCCCTGGCCGCGGCGCTGGGGACGCTGGGCCGCACCCCGACGCTGTTCCGGGTGCTGTACCCGATGCTGTGGTACCTGGCCGTCAACGGCATCGCCGCCGCCGACTTCATGGGCATGACCGGGGAGGGACCGCCCGCCGTCCTGGTGGCGGCGGTGGCCGGTGTCCTGCTCGCGGTGGCCCTGCTGGCCGGGCAGGCGCGCAGACTGAGCGTCTGAGGCCGGGCACGTCCCGCCGTGTCCGCGCCGCCCCGGGTCGAAGGCACCGCCTTCCGCCCGGGGCCGCCGTGCCGTCCGGGCCGCCACCGGCGCGGAGGCGGCCGCCGCGGTGGCGTGCCCCACATCGTGCGGTTCGCGGCGCGGGGCACTCCACCGGTCGGGTAGAGTTGTCCCTGTCGCCGCGGCCGGGAGGCCTGGCGGTGAACAACAGGCGTCATTAGCTCAGTTGGTTAGAGCAGCTGACTCTTAATCAGCGGGTCCGGGGTTCGAGTCCCTGATGACGCACCCGAGGCGAGGGCCCCGGCCGGAAACGGCCGGGGCCCTCGCTTTTTCCGTGGGGCGCCCTGTGCGGGGCGCGGGGACGCCCTGCCGCGCCCTCACGCTTTCCGCGCGCCTCCCCGAAGGCGTTCACTCCCCCCGCTCCGCCGGAAGCCCTCCGCTGTCCTTTTCCGGAATCCGCTCCCGGAGCCCGCGTGCCTGCGGTCCGTCCTCCGTGACCGCGCGGACGAGGACGCGGCTCCGGAAAACGTCATAGGTCTGTGATGTGCTGCTTCGCGTTTGCGGCATCCCATAGGGGTGAGGCGAGGGAGAGGCCGTGGAAGCACACCGTGACGGTCCACTGTCATTCCGTCGTTTTCGCAGATGAAATTGACATAAACCCCCAGGTAGTGAATTGTTACCTTCTCGCCGCTTCTCTCAGGTCGGCGAGCCCCATGCATAACTTTCGGAGTATCCCCATGTCGAATTTCTCCCCCCTCCTGCGTACCGCCGGCGTCTCGGCGCTCGCCGCGGGCAGTGTCTTCGCCCTCAGCGGCTGCGGTGCCCTCATGTCCTTCATGGGTGCCGGCAACGTGATGGAGCTCAACGTCGGCGACTGCTTCGTCGAGGAGCAGATGAACACCGCTCTCGCCAGCGGCGAGGTCAGCAACATCCCGCTGGTGGACTGCGCCGAGGAGCACGACTCGGAGTTCTTCTTCGCCTACGACATGACCGAGGCCGAGTACCCCGGCGACGAGGCGACCAAGACACAGGCCGAGGAGCTCTGCACCGGCGAGAACTTCACCGACTTCATCGGTGTCCCCTACGCCGAGTCGGAGATCTACGTCGGCCACATCTACCCCACCCAGGACACCTGGGACCAGTTCAACGACCGCGAGATCATCTGCTACGTGAACACCCCCGGCGAGATGGTCACCGGCACCCTCTCGGGCGCCAACCGCTGAGCGTCCCCCCGGACAGCGCAGGCCCTGCCCCGCCTTCGCCTCCCCGGCCGCACGAGCGGCCCTTCCCCCCTCCCCCTCCCACCTGCGGCGACGAACGCCGCGCGGTGTTCGGAGCCCTCGGTCCGGCGAACCCGGACCCGGGATGACGACGTCCGCGAGCCCCGTGCACCCGGACAGGTGGCGCCGATCCCCTCCCCCGTGTCGGCATCAGTACCCAACGACCCAGTGGAGTTCCCCATGCTGTCCGCAACGCGCCGCCCGCTCTTCGGCCGTGTCGTCCTGGGAACCCTGGCCGTCGGCGCCACCCTGGTGGCCACGACGGCCTGCGGTTCGCTTCCCCTGCTGCCCCCCGCCCTCCAGGGCGGCGGGGAGACCGTCGCCCCCGAGCCCCAGGAGACCCCGGAGCCGACCGAGTCCACGGAGACCGCCGAGCCGGTGGAGACCGAGACCACCGAGCCCGTCGCTCCGGGAGACGGTGGCGTGTTCTCCCTGGAGGTGGGCGACTGCTTCGTCGAGTCCGAGATGAACACCGCGCTGTTCAGCGACGGGATCAGCGAGGTCCCGTTGGTGGACTGCTCCCAGGAGCACGACTCGGAGTTCTTCCACTCCCACCAGATGACCGACGCCGAGTACCCCGGCGAGGACGCGACGATGACCGAGGCCGAGGAGATCTGCACCGGGGAGGAGTTCACCAGCTTCATCGGTGTCGAGTACGCCTACTCGGAGATCTACGCGGGCCACCTCTACCCGACCCAGCAGAGCTGGGACGTGCTCGGCGACCGCGAGATCATCTGCTACGTGACCACCTCCAACACGGGCGAGATGGTCACCGGCACCCTCGAGGGTGCCAACCGCTGAGCGCCGGGACCTCGGGGCCCTGCCCCACCCCGCCCTCCCTCCCGCCGCTCCCCCTGAGGCGGCGCGCGTCACGCGGTGCCCGGGAGGTAACAGAACCTGACGCATCCGGACCTGGGACGAAACCTTCTTCACGTCCCCGGCATCTGGGTATGTGTCGCCGATTCCGTCCCCCATCGGCATCAGTACCGAACGATCCAGTGGAGTTCCCCATGCTGTCCGCAACGCGCCGCCCGCTCTTCGGCCGTGTCGTCCTGGGAACCCTGGCCGTCGGCGCCACCCTGGTGGCCACGACGGCCTGTGGTTCGCTTCCCCTGCTGCCCCCCGCCCTCCAGGGCGGCGGGGAGACCGTCGCCCCCGAGCCCACCGACGCCGCGGCGCCGACCGAGTCCGAGGAGACCACCGAGCCCGTCTCTCCCGGGACCGTCGACGTGTTCTCCCTGGAGGTGGGCGACTGCTTCATCGAGTCCGAGATGGAGACCGCGCTGTTCAGCGACGGGATCAGCGAGGTCCCGCTGGTGGACTGCGCTGAGGAGCACGACTCGGAGTTCTTCTACTCCCACCAGATGACCGACGCCGAGTACCCCGGCGACTCGGCGGTACAGACCGAGGCCGACGAGATCTGCAAGGGCGAGAACTTCACCGACTTCATCGGCGTCGACTACTTCGAGTCGGAGATCTACGCCTACTACCTCACCCCGACCCAGCAGAGCTGGGACCAGGCCAACGACCGCGAGATCATCTGCTACGCGACCACCGCCAACATCGGTGAGACGGTCACCGGCACCCTCGCGGGCGCCAACCGCTGAGCAGCGGGAACCGCGGGGCCCTGTCCCCACCCCGCTTCCCCTCCCGCCGTCCCCATGGACGGGCGACCCCCGGAGCGCGGAGCCCCCGAGAATCCGATTCATCCGATCCTGGGATGAAAAATCCTCCGTGGCCGCGGTGAGAACGGCCCGCGCCACCCCGCGAGGGGCGGCGCGGGCCGCCGTCGTCTCCTGGGTCAGATCCCCAGGCCGCTCGGACCGGTCCGGTCGCGCAGCGCCACGAGGTCCTCGGCCTCCACCTCGACCTCCCCGTCGACCTCCGCCGGGGGCAGGCCCTGGCAGGTGAGGTCCTCGGGCCGGGCCCCGTCCACCAGGTAGGCGTCCACCGCCTCGGCCACGCAGTCCAGGCCGCCGGGGAGGTAGAAGCCGTGCCCGCCGTCCCCGGCGACGGTGATCAGGGGGCTGTCCAGCCGGTCGGCCATGGCCGGGCCGCCCTCGTAGGCCGTGTTGGCGTCGAACTCACCGGCGATGACCAGCGCCTCGGGGTAGCCCTCCCGCTCCAGCTCGACCGGGGGCTCGGGCCGGTCGAGGCCGTTGAAGGTGCACGGATGGGCGAGCGCCCAGTAGGCGCCGCTGCCGTAGGGGTGCTCCTCCCGGTACTCCCGGGCGTCCGCGTGGTAGGTGCTGATCCGCTCGGGCCACTCGGCCTCGCACAGCACCGCCGTCTGCAGGTCGATGGTGGCCGTGCCGTACTCCTCCTCGGCCAGGGTGCTCGCCTGGGCGGCGAGGGGCTGGGGCAGGGGCTCGCCGTGCACGATGTACCCCAGGTACTCCGACACCACGTCCCACTGGTCCTGGAAGCGTGAATTCATGCCCACGTCCATGTGGAACAGGTGGCTGTCGTAGAACACGCCGGGCGCGAGCTCGAGCGGTTCCTCCCGCAGCCGCTCGGCGGTCGCCTCGAAGGTCGCGTAGACCTCCTCCCGGGTCGAACCGAAGCCGAAGACGTCGTCGTACCCCGCTGCCCACGCCGTGTAGCGGTCCATGTTCTCGCTGTAGGCCGGTGCCTGCATCATGAAGACGTCGCGCCAGATGCCGTCGGGGTGCACCGACGAGTCCAGCACGCTGCGGTCCAGCCGCTCGGGGAACAGGCTCCCGTAGACCGCGCCCAGGTAGGTGCCGTAGGAGTAGCCCAGGTAGTTGGTCCGCTCCTCACCCAGGGCGGCCCGGATGACGTCCATGTCGCGGGCGGTGTTGGCGGTGGTCATGTGCGGGCGGACGCCGCCCTCGGCCTGCTCGCAGGCGCGCTGGTAGCGGATCGCGGACCGGGTGGCCTCGGAGATCTCCCCGTCCGTGGGACTCGGGTACACGGGCGGCGGTTCCGAGCCGCAGTCCAGCCTGGGCGAGGACCCGCCGCTGCCGCGGGGGTCCATGCCGATGACGTCGTACACCTCGGCGACCCGCAGGCCGCCGACGAGTCCGGTGCCCGTCTGCGGGTCCAGTGGCAGGGGGACGCTGCGGCCGTGCCCGCCCGGTCCTCCGGGGTTGGTGAGCAGGATGCCGCGCCGCTGTTCGGGGTCGGTGGCGCGGGCCCGGCTGATGGCCACGGTGACGCGCTCGCCTCCGGGGTCGGAGTAGTCGAGCGGGACCACGACGTCGGCGCACTCCAGTCCCTGGAGTACCTCCTCGGTGCAGGGCGCCCAGGCCGGTTCCTGGTCGTGGAACTCGGCGAGCGCGGTGTCGTCGGCGGGGGAGTCCAGGGGGTCGGCCGCGGCCGGGGAGGCCGCCGCGAGGGATGCGGCCAGGGCCGTCACCAGGACGGTCGAGGCCAGTGTGGTTGCGCGTGCTGTGCGCACGGGGGTCGCCTCCGCGTCTTCGGTCCGTTCGGGGGAACGGGATCGTGTACTTCGGAGACGTAACCGTACGAACCGCCCGTGTGATGACAACACCCACAAATGTCATGAGTGTGCTCATGTGGCCGGGTTCGGCCAATCGACGCGGCAAACATATGTGGCGGTTTATCGATTTTTGTTCGTTTTGTGATGTCGATCGTGTCGCTCGCAAGACGCCGTTTGGTCACGAAGGTGGTCTGGACCACACCGCTCGGGTTACCGTGAACCCTCTATTAGGAAACTTTCCTAATAGAAACGGAGTCCCTGCGCCCCCCGAAGGAGCCCCGTGGCCACCGAAATCGCGGCCTCCCCACCACCGCCGCGCGCCGGAAGCGGCGCGTCGGCCCGCACCGACGCGCCCGCGCCCCTGCTACCGCGGATCTGGCGCCACTACGCCGCCGTCAAGGTCCGCAAGGCCGTCGTCGTGGTGTTCGTCGTCGCCAACGTGACCTTCTTCCTCGGCCGCGCCATGCCCGGAGACCCGATCGACGTGATGGCCGGGCGCCTCACGCAGGGCGGCATGTCGATGGAGGAGGCCCGGGTCATCGCCATGAACTCGCTGGCCTACGACCCCGACGCCCCCCTGTACCAGCAGTGGTGGGACTTCCTGGTCGGCCTGGTCACCCTCGACCTGGGCATGACCATCAACCGGCCGGGCCAGAGCGTCATGGAGGCCATCGGCGCCTACCTGCCCTGGACCCTGTTCAGCATCGGCGTGGGCACCGTCATCGCCGTCGTCCTCGGCCTGGCCCTGGGCATGGTGATGGCCTACTGGCGCAACCGCCTCCTGGACCACGTGCTCAGCGTCCTCGCCTCGGTCCTGGGCGCCGTCCCCAACTACCTCATCGCGATGGCCCTGGTCTTCGGCGGAGGCATGTACCTGGGGTGGTTCGACCCCATCGACCTGCGCGGCACGATCAGCCCCGGCGTCCAGGCGGGGTTCAACGCGGAGTTCCTCGGCGACGCCCTGTACCACGCGGCCCTGCCGATCGTCACCTACGTGCTCGCCATCATCGGCACCTGGATGCTCATCATGAAGGCCTCCACCACGGAGGTGCTCGGCGAGGACTACGTGACCGTCGCACGCGCCCGGGGGCTGCGCGACCGGCGCATCGCCGTCTCCTACGTCGGGCGCAACGCGGTCCTGCCGCTGGTCGCCCAGATCGCCATCTCCTTCGGCACCCTCGTCGGCGGCGCGATCTTCGTCGAACAGGTCCTGGTCTACAAGGGCGTCGGCGGCCTGCTCCTGGACGCCGTCAACTACCGCGACTACCCGCTCCTACAGGGGCTGCTCATCATCATCACGTCCTGCGTGGTGGTCGCCAACCTCGTCGCCGACCTCCTCTACAGCCGCCTCGACCCGCGCATCCGAACGTAGGAGCCCACCGGACATGGCCGTCACCACCACCGCAGCCCCCGGGGTCTGGGGAACGATCTGGCAGGGCCTCACCCGCAGCACCAGCGGGTTCGTCGGCCTCTGCCTGGTCCTGAGCGTCCTGCTCTTCTCTTTCGTCGGGCCGCTGCTCATCGACCACCACAACCCCACGGACGTCACCGCGATCTGGGGGCCCGTCACCGCCGAGCACTGGCTCGGTACCAACCACCAGGGCAAGGACACCTTCACCCAGCTCGTGCTGGGCGGACGCGAACCCATCTGGGTCGGCTTCGTCGCCGCCGTGATCACCGTGGCCATCGCGGTCGTCCTCGGCGGCGTCGCCGGGTACGTGCGCGGACGGATCGACCACTTCCTGCTCCAGCTCACCGACATCACGATGACCATCCCGTTCGTCGTCCTGATGCTGGTCATCGCGTCGTTCTTCCGCACCTCCTCGCCGCTGGTGGTCTCCCTCATCATCGGCCTGGTCACCTGGCCCTACCTCATGCGCTCCATCCGCGCCCAGGTGCTCACCCTCAGGGAGCGCGAGTTCGTCGAGGCCGCCCGGCTCCAGGACCTGGGCACCGCGCGCATCCTCTTCGTCGAGGTGCTGCCCAACATGGCGGGCTACATCTTCATCAACTTCATCATCGCCATCACCAACGCGATCTACGCCGTGGTCGGCATGTACCTGCTCGGCCTGCTGCCCAGCACCGCCGACAACTGGGGCCTGATGATCCAGCAGGCCTGGAACAACAACGCCTTCCTGCTGCCCCAGGCCGCGCCCTTCCTCATCGCCCCGATGGTGATGATCATGCTCTTCCAGATCGGACTGGTCACCATGACCCGGTCCCTGGAGCAGGCCCTCAACCCACGACTCCGGGACAGGTGAGCCATGACCGACCACACCGCCGCCCCGCCGTCCGCCGAGGGCCCCCTCCTGTCGGTGAGGGGGGTCGACGTGGGCTACCGCACCGGCCGCAGGAAACAGGTCACCGCGGTACGCGACGTCTCCTTCGACCTCCACCCCGGCCAGTCCATGGCCCTGGTGGGGGAGTCCGGCTGCGGCAAGACCACCCTGGGCCTGGGCCTGCTCCGGCTGCTCCCGCGCACCGGCGTCCTCTCCGCGGGCGAGGTCCTCTTCCGCCGCAAGGACGGCCGCCTCGTCGACGTGCGCACCCTCGCCCGCGAGGACCTGCGCCGTTTCCGCTGGAACGAGGCGGCCATGGTCTTCCAGGGCGCCATGAACGCCTTCAACCCCGTGCTGCGGGTGCGCGACCACTTCCTCGACACCTTCCGCGCCCACGACCGGGGCCGCCGCACGCGCGCCGAGGTCCTCGAACGCTCCGCCGAGCTGCTGCGCACGGTCCGGCTCGACCCCGCCCGGGTGCTGGACAGCTTCCCCCACGAACTCTCCGGCGGCATGCGCCAGCGCACCCTCATCGCGCTCGCCCTGGCCCTGGAGCCGCAGCTGCTCATCCTGGACGAGCCCACCACCGCCCTGGACATCCTCACCCAGCGCTCCATCGTCGAGCGCCTCGCGGAGCTGCGCGAGGAACTGCGCTTCTCGATGGTCTTCATCACCCACGACCTGGGCCTGGCCGCCGAACTCGCCGACCGCGTCGCCACCATGTACGCGGGACGGATGATCGAGACCGGCACCACCCGCGACATCTTCCACCGCGCCCGTCACCCCTACACCTCGGCGCTGATCAACTCGGTGCCCCCGGTCACCGGCGACCTCAGGGTTCCCGAGTCGCTGCCCGGGGGCCCGCCCAGCCTCTCCGCGTTGCCCCCCGGCTGCTCCTTCGCGCCGCGCTGCGAGCACGCCGTCGAGCGGTGCGCGTCCACCCGACCCGTGCTCGACGTGCTCACGCACCGCCCCGAGGGGCTGAGCCACGCCGCGGCCTGCCTGCGTTCGAACGAACTCTCCACCGAGGGGGCCACCCGTGATTGACCGGACCGTTCCAGCGGACCCGCGGCCCGAGCCCGGTGCCGCACCCGCCAGCGGCGGCGGGGACGCCCCGCCGCCGGTGCTCAGCCTGCGCGGCGTGCACCAGGTCTTCTCCACCCCGCGCGGCGACGTGCCCGCCGTGGCGGGGGTCGACCTGGACGTGCGCCCCGGACGGGTGCTGTGCCTGGTCGGGGAGTCCGGCTGCGGCAAGACCACCAGCGCCCGCATGGCCGCGGGCCTGGCCGACCCCGTCCGGGGCTCCGTGCTCTTCCGGGGCGGGGACGTCGCCGGAATGGACCGGAGCGAGCGCAGACGCTTCCGCCGCTCGGTCCAGTTCATCCACCAGGACCCCTACGCCTCGCTCAACCCCGTGCGCACCGTCTACTCGACCGTCTCGGCGGGACTGCGCCGCCACGGGCTGGTCAAGGACAGGCACGAGGCCCGCCGGGCCACCGCCGAACTCCTGCGGCGGGTCGACCTCACCCCGGCCGAGGAGTACCTCGACAAGTACCCGCACCAGATGTCCGGCGGCCAGCGCCAGCGCGTGGCCGTGGCCCGCGCCCTGGCGATGGACCCCGAGGTGATCATCGCCGACGAGTCCACCTCGATGCTCGACGTGTCCATCCGGGTCAGCCTGCTCAACACCCTCGGCCGGCTGCGCGACGACCTCGGTGTGGGCTTCCTGTTCATCACGCACGACCTGGCCGTGGCCAAGTACTTCGCCTGGGAGGGCGAGATCGCCGTCATGTACCTGGGCAGGATCGTCGAGCACGGCCCCACCCCGCGCGTGGTCAATGATCCCCAGCACCCCTACACCAAGGCGCTCATCGACGCCGTCTGCGAACCGGACCCCGACCTGGCGCACAACCGGGAACGGATCAGGCTGCGCGGCTCCGAGATCCCCGACCTGACGGACCTGCCGTCCGGGTGCGACTTCCACCCGCGCTGCCCCCTCTACGAGGAGGGCGACTGCGACACCGTCCGGCCGCCGCTGGTCCCCGCGCACGAGCGGCTGCTCGCCTGCCACGTCGTCAGCCGGGGGTGAGTCCGTGCTCGCGGTCGTCGGCCGTTTCGGACTCCTCGCCGGAGCCTTCCTCACCCTGACCAGCGCACTCATGCTCGTTCTCACACCCCCCGGCACAGCCGAGTTCGTCATCAGCGCCCTCACCGTCGTGATCGGCCTGGTCGTGCTCTCCCTCGGTCTGCTCGCCGTCCTACTCGAAAGGAAGCGCCGATGACCCCTTCCACCCCCCACCCCCTGATGCGGGACCTGAGCCGCAGGCGCCTGCTCCGGACGATCGGCTTCGGCGCGGCGGGCGTCGCCGGCGCCGGCGTGCTGTCCTCCTGCGCGGGCGGAGACAACGCCTCGGACGGAACCGCCCAGTTCACGGGCGTCTTCGACTTCGACCTGGCCGCCCAGACGCGCAACGTCGCCGTGGAGGACGGCGCGCTGCTGATGAACTCCGTGTACGCCGACCTCTTCCTGCCCGCGGGCGCGTTCTACAACTGGGAGACCCACGAGTGGGACTACCTGCTCCTGGAGAACAGCGCCTGGGAGGGAGACGACCTCGTCGTGACCCTGCGCCCGGGCCTGAAGTGGAGCGACGGCACCGACCTGACCGCCGAGGACCTGCACCAGAACTACGCCATCCGGGTCCTGGAGGCGCCCGCGTGGTCGGTGGGCTTCCCGCAGATCACCGAGCTGGAGCAGCTGGACGACCTCAGCGTCCGCGCGCGCTTCGACAACCCCTTCCCCGGCATCGAGCTCCAGGTCGTCAAGCACCGGATCTTCTCCAAGTCGACCTACGGCGACTTCGGGGAGCGCGCGATCGCGATGGTGGCCGACGGCGTCCGACAGGGCGACGACGAGCACACCGAGTTCAACGCCGAGTTCATCGAGTTCAACCCCGAGGAGATCATCACCAGCGGGCCCTACACCTTCGACCGGGCCCAGATGTCCGACGCGCGGATCACCCTGGTGCGCGAGAGCACCGGCTACCAGGGCGAGGAGGTGAACTTCGAGGAGGTGGTCGTCCACAAGGGCGACAACCGCCAGGCCTCCCTGCTCATCCAGCAGGGCGAGGTCGACTACTCGACCCTGGCCACCTCCGCCGCCGACCAGCAGGCGTTCCGCGGCGTCGAGGGGTTCCGGTGGATCGAGCACCCCGGCTACGACGGCTGCGGACTGATGTTCAACTACGCGGCCAAGCCCGAGCTCAAGGACGTGCGGGTGCGCAAGGCGCTCAAGCACCTGCTCGACAGCGACCAGATCGGCCAGGTGGCGCGGGGCGATGCCTACGACCGGGTGCGGTACTACTCCGGGCTGGTCGACCTCCAGACCGAGCAGATCTTCACCCCCGAGGAGCTCGCGGAGTTCGCCGCCTACGACCATGACCCGGACCGGGCCGCCGAACTGCTGGAGGAGGCGGGCTGGACCAAGGAGGGCGGGGTCTGGCACACCGCCGAGGGTCAGGAGGCCAGCTACGAGATCATCGGCGTCGCGGGCTGGGGCGACTTCGAGCTGACCGCCACCCAGGTGGAGGAGGCCTGGAACGCCTTCGGGATCAAGACGACGGCGCGCAACGTGCCCGCGGACAACCCCTGGGGCATCTGGGCCGCAGGTGACTTCGAGGTGGCCGTGCGCCACTGGGGCAACCCGGAGATCCCGCAGTACTGGGGCGCCTTCCAGATGAACTTCCTGGTGGAGAACGCCCGCACCGGCGAGACCCCGGGGCAGGACTTCGACCTGAAGGTGGACAGCCCCAGCCGGGGCGAGGTGGACCTGGAGGCGCTGGTCGAGGTGGCCAAGACCGCGCAGACCGAGGAGGAGCAGACCGAGGCCCTCAAGACGATGGCGATCGTCTTCAACGAGCTGCTGCCGCGCATCCCGATCTGGACCTACAAGTACCTGGCCCCGGCGCTGGAGGGGGTTCGGGTGGAGTCCTTCCCCGAGGACCACCCCGCCGCCCAGAACCAGATCTACCGGGACAACCACATCATCCTGTCGCTGATGCAGGGCGGCCTGGAGGCGGCCGGGTAGGGGACGGCGGGGCCGGGGGACCGGGCCGCACCCGGGGGCGGGGCCGCACGGCCCCGCCCCTTCTGTGCGTACTCTCTCTTTTACGCCGGAATGATGACCCTTGATGCGCATTCGCGGCGGAGGAAGGTAGTCTCCTGTACGTCGGGAGGACGGTGTCCGAACACCGCCCGTTTCCGACGCCAACGCCTTCGCGGGGGCCGCCCCGGCCTCCTGCCCGAAGGCGCGCAAAACGTTTCCGCGCTCCGCGTTCCCCCGGTCGTGCCCCGCCCCTGCGCGGGACGGCCCGCGAGGCGCATCGCTCCTCGTCCGGAGCTGTTTTCGGAGCAATTCCGGGAACGGCGCGCAAACGGGGGGAAGAGGAATCGACAGGAGAGCCATGACCCCCGCTCCCCGTGGACCCGCGCACCCGGACCGTCCGAGCGCCGGAGTCCCGTGCCCCCGTGCCGACGCGGCGCCCCGGATGCGCGGGCGGACGCGGCCCCCGTGCGACGGGGCTTCCCGCCGCTGCGGCCCGAGGGGCGGTCCGGCTCGGCGGCCGGTCGACGAGCCGCGCGTTCGCACTGTTCAGAGCGGGTGCGCGTGGTTCCGGATCACGGGTCCGCCGGTGCGGCGGACCGGTTGCTGACACCTGTCCGTAAACAGACACGGGTCCATAAATCTCACAAAAACATCTGGGGTCACATCACCCCCTGGATGGCGTTCGCGCACGTCAGAGGTGTTGTTCCGGGTGCTTTTGTGATCCTTCCATGATTCGTCTGCCAAGGCTGTCGACCTTTGTTAGTCTGGCGAACCGAACGACGGTTCTCGGTGGAAGTACAGGAATTGTGCGGGGCATGGATACTTGTCTCCGGATGGGGTGTCGCACCCGTCTGGTCCCCGCTCGGGCGGGGGCGCCCCGGCCGAGACCTTCTTCCGGCGCACGGGGCACCCGGCTGCCACGGGGGTCCCGCGCGGGATCCCGGGGCGGCCACCTCCCCGGGCAGGGCGGTGGAGCGGCGCCGCCGCCGAGCCAGCCCCACCGACGCGAGGAGACGAGATTGTGGCAGAGGCGCCGTCGCCGCGAGACAGCTCCGCTCCGCACCCGCGCGGGGGCGGGTCGATGACGTCAGCGGAGGACGGGCAAGGAGCCAGGCGGGAGGGACGGTTCCGACGAGCCATCTCCCGTATGGTCAGAGCCCAGGAACCCCCCTCACCGGAGACCCAGCAAGGAAATCCCGTGCATCATCCCGTGCATCCGCACTCGCAGAATTCCGGCCGCACGTCGGACCGGGACAGCGTCCAGCCCACGGGCGGGTCCGCTCCCGAGTCGGGCGCGACGGAGCGCGGCGACGCCGCGCCCCCCGCGACCGGCCCCTTCTCCGGCTCCGCCGAGAACGGGTACCGACCCGCCTCCAGGACCAGCGTCCCCAACCCCTACACGACCCGGCGGGTGAACGTCGACGACGTGGACACCGGGGCCTCCCCGGTCAACCAGTGGCGTGGCGTGGGCCTGGACGAGCCCGAGCCGCGTACCCCACCCATCACCGCCACCACGGACACCATGACTGACACCTCCTCACCGACAGAGCGCGCGGAGCGGCCCCAGGCCCCCGCCGCGCAGACGCAGGCGGCGCCCGCGGACACCACGCCGCAGTCGGCCTCGCGGCCCGAGCAGGCGGGGCGGCAGCGGACCGAGGTCCCGCACGGCCGGACGCGGTCCCCCGAGGAGCAGGGCCGCCCGCCCCGGCCCGAACAGGCGGACTCCCACCGACAGGACCCCCCGCAGGCCGCCGACGACCACCACCGGCCCGAGCAGCCGCAGGCCGACGCGTCCCAGGCCGACGACCACCGCCAGCCGGAGCAGCCCCAGGCCGCCGCGCCCGCCCAGGGCCACCAGCAGCCTCCCCAGGCATGGCCCGCGCCCCAGCCCTACCAGGTGCCGGGGGAGCGCCCCGCGCCCCCGCAGGTGCAGGGGCAGCACGGGTACTCCCAGCAGCCGGTCCCCGGCCCGGTCGGCCACGACCCCTACGCGGCCCCCGCGCCCTACCAGGCGCCCCCCGGCGCGCAGTACGGCCCCTACCACCCGGCCGGGCAGGAGCCCCACCACCCCTACCCGCCGCACCCGCAGGCCGCCCCGGCGCCCTACCCCGCCGCGCCGCCGCAGCACGGCGGTTACGCGCCCCAGCCGCAGGGCCAGCACCCCTACCCGGCGCAGCCCGCGCACTACCCGGCGCAGTACCCGCCCCAGCCGCTGGTCACCTACCAGAGCGCCTACCCGGCGCCCTTCCAGCCCCCCGGCTACGTCATGCACGGCCAGCCGATGTTCTACCCGGGCCAGTACAACCCCTACGGCCAGCCGGTCCAGCACATCATCGTGCTCACCGCCGGACAGCAGCCGCAGGTGATCAGCGCCGAGTCGGCCAGCACGCTCTTCGCCGAGCACGCCGAGACCCGGACCGACTCCGCCGAGCGCGAGGACCGGGCCCTGACCCGCGCGGGCTCCGGCACGGACGCGGGCAGGGAGCAGCCGGAGCGGGAACAGGAGCGGGAGGCCCCGGCCGAGGCCGCCGCGGAGCCCGCCGAAGCGGCTCCCGAGGCCCCCGCCGAGACGCTGACCGAGCGCAGGGCGGCCCTCATGGACGCGATCGCCCCCACCCCCGCGCCCTCCGAGGGCGGCGACAGCCTCCTCAACGAGGCCCTCGCGGGTCTGGCCATGCGCGACCTGTCGCTCGTGGACGCCCTGCTGGAGATGGTCGAGGAGCTGGAGACCGACGCCCAGGACCCCGACCTGCTCGACAAGCTCTTCCAGATCGACAACTTCGCGACCCGTATGCGGCGCAACGGGGAAAACTTCTTGGTGCTCACCGGACATGACGGCGGCGAGTCCGACGCCCACGACGAGATCGTTCCCCTGCTCGACGTGGCCCGCGCCGCCACCTCCGAGATCAAGGACTACCCCCGCGTCCGGATGGGCAAGATCCCGCAGACCTCCATCACCGGTATGGCGGCCGACGACATCAGCCACCTGCTCGCCGAACTGCTGGACAACGCCACCGCCAACTCGCCCGAGCACTCCCAGGTCGTCATCAGCGCCCAGGAGATGGCCGACGGGCGCCTCATGATCGTCGTCGAGGACGAGGGCGTGGGCATCCCCGAGGGGCAGCTCGCCGAACTCAACGACCGTCTCGCGGGCGAACCCGTCCTGGACGCCGACGTGCCCCGCCACATGGGCCTGTACGTCGCCAGCCGGATCGCCAAGAAGCACGGGTTGGAAGCCAGGCTCGAACCCCGTTCCTTCCGCGGGGTGAGCGCCTACGCGATCATCCCCAAGGAGCTGCTGCGCGTGGCCACGCCGCGAACCCCCGGACAGGCCCGCACCTCGACCGTCCCGACGAGCGCCCCGCCCGCCAAGCCCGTCGCGCCCGCCCCGGCCCCCGCCCGCCCCCCCGCCAACGGCACGGGCAGGCCCTCCGCGGCGAGCGGTTCGGCGGTGACCTCCGCCGGGCTGCCCCGGCGCAGCGCCACCCCGCACGGATCGCCCCTGCGGATGATGCCCCGCCCCGGACAGAAGCCGGACACCCCGCCCCAGGCCCGCGAGGACACTCCGCCCAGGCTCACCGGGGAGGCCCGGGCCGAGCAGATCCGCGACGAGCTCGGCGACTTCTTCGACGGCGAGCGCGAGGCCCGCGAGGGCGGCGACGAGCTCAAGGACGACAAGAAGTGACGGCTCCCGACCCCGTCCAGGGCGCCCCTCCCGGTGTGCCCCCGCAGACACCACAGCAGCGAACACGACCCTCGGCCCAGGCAGGTAAGGCACAGCGATGACTGAATCCGTGAACGACAGTGTTGAGAACTTCTCCTGGCTCATCGACCGCTTCGTCCGTGACGTGCGCGGTGTCGAGCACGCCGTCGTGGTCTCCTCCGACGGTCTGGTCCTGACGCACTCCAGCGACTTCCCCGAGGAGCACGCCGAGCAGCTCGCGGCCATCGCCAGCGGCCTGCACAGCCTCGCCGTCGGCGGCGCCAACCTCTTCCAGAGGGGCGAGTGCGAGCAGCTGCTGGTCCGCTTCAACCACGGCCACCTGTTCATCATGGCGATCAGCGACGGCTCCTGCATGGCGGTGCTCACCGCCCCGGGCACCGAGCTCAAGATCGTCGGCTTCCAGATGACCAAGCTCGTGGAGAACGTCGCCCACGTGCTCACGCCGCAGCTGCGCTCGCAGCTGCGCGAGGTCATCCAGAACTGACGACGGTGCCCGTTCGGGAGGAGAGGTTGCCTCGGCTATGAGCTTCCGCAGGCGAAGGAGTAACCGTGTCCGTCCGTTCACCTTCACGGGTGGGCGGACACGGTCGCGGCATCCGCTGATGGTGCAGACCCTGGTCTCGACGTCCGAGCCCGGGCAGGAACCTCCTGGCACCCTCATGCCGGAGTCGATCAGTATCTACAAGCTGTGCCGGGAGACCCGGTCGCTGGCCGAGGTGTCGGCCGAGTTGAACATCCCCCTGGGCGTCACCCAGGTTCTGGTCAGCGACCTGGCCGAACAGGACCTCGTGTACATCCACCCGACCATCACCGGCAGCAGTCCATCGGAAAACCAGGTTCTGGAGAGGGCTCTTCGTGGTCTCGAACGACTTTTCCAGTGACAAGCGGTCGAATCGCAAGAAGATGTCGAGCAAGATCGTCATCGCCGGGGGCTTCGGCGCCGGCAAGACGACCTTGGTGCGCTCGGTGTCGGAGATTCCCCCTGTCACGACCGAGGCGATCATGACCGAGGCCAGCATCGGTCATGACGACACCTCGATCACACCCGACAAGACGACCACCACCGTCGCGATGGACTTCGGTCGCATCACCATCGACGACGAACTGGTCATGTACATGTTCGGCACACCGGGCCAGGCGCGTTTCTGGTTCATGTGGGACGACCTGGTCCGGGGCGCCGTGGGCGCCGTCGTCGTGGTCGACTGCCGGAGGCTCGCGGACTCCTTCGACGCGGTCGACTACTTCGAGACGACCAAGCGCATCCCCTACATCGTGGCGCTGAACAAGTTCGAGGGCCGCCTCGAGTACACCTCCGAGCAGGTCCGCGAGGCGCTGGAGGTCAGCCCCGAGGTGCCGATCATCGACTTCGACGCCCGGAACCGCCTGTCCGGGGGTGAGGTGCTCAAGACGCTGCTCCGGTACGCGTTGGAGCACAACCGCGCCAGCGAGCCCGTCGCCTGACGGACAGGGAGGCCCCGGTCTTCCCACCGCCCCGCAGATTCCCCAGGAAAGTTAGCGACAATGCGCAAGATCCTTATCGTCGGCGCGGGTCATGCCGGCCTGCACCTGGCCCATGGGCTATTGACCCATGGATACGACGTCACGGTGATCACGGGGCAGTCCTCGATGGAGATCCGGACGGGAAAGCCTTCGATCTCGCAGTTCACGCTCCCCACGGCGCTGAACTATGAGCGTGAACACGACCTCGATCTGTGGAGCGCCCTCGCCCCGCAGATCAGGGAGGAGAAGGTGCACCTGTACCCGGGCGGAGGCAAGCCGCTCGTGTCCTTCAAGGGAAGGACCGGTAAGGACAACGACTACATGGTCTCGGTCGACCGGCGAGTGAAGATGGCCGACTGGCTGGAGTACTTCGAGGACCGGGGCGGCAAGGTCGTCATCCACGGTGTCACGGTCACCGACCTCGACTACTTCTCGCGTATGTTCGACCTGATCATCGTGGCGGTCGGGCACGGAGAACTCGGCCAGCTCTTCGACTACGACGAGAGCAGGTTCAGCGGTGCGAGGCCCCGTTCCATCGCCCAGGCCTATGTCTACGACGTCTGGCCGGACGAGCAGGGCGAGGAGAACATCGGCTGGGCCGCGTCGGCGGCCGACGCGGGCAACATCAACTTCATGCCGATCCTGGCGCAGGACGGCCCCTGCCACACGCTGATGATGGTGGACAAGCGCGGCGGCCCCATGGACGCGTGGCCCGACCGGCCGGGGCCCGAGGAGCAGTTGCGTCGGATGAAGGACCTCCTGCGCAGCTACGCTCCGGAGTACTTCGAACGCGCCAAGGACGCGGTCCTGGTCGACGGCAGGAACAGCACCCTGGTGGAGGACCTGACCCCTCAGGTCAGGAACCCCGTGGGCGTTCTCCCGTCCGGCGGACGCGTCCTCGGCATGGCGGACGTGGTCGTCACCATGGACCCTTACGTGTGCCAGAGCTGGAACAACTCCACACGCTGTGCCAAGGCGTACCTGGAGAGCATCATCGAGCACGGGGACCGTGAGTTCGACGAGGAGTTCCTGGTCGGCGCGTTCGACCGCTTCTGGGAGTTCGGCCTGCACAACCAGTTGTGGTCTGAGATGAACTCCACGATGTGGGACGCGGGCGACCTCCCGCCGCACTTCTACGAACTCATCGACGCGGCCAACGCCCACCCCGAGGTGGGAGACCGGTGGATCGGGGGCTGGGACTACCCGCCGGACTTCAGCACCTGGCTCCTCGACCCGGAGCTCGCACGCCAGTACATCGCCGAGGTGCGGGCGCGGAACGGGAACTGACACCCGTGCCGCCTCGCAGATGCCCGATGTCCCAGGGACATCGGGCATCCGGCTGTTTGGAGGCGTTTTCGCCTCTAATTAAGTCGATGACTGAATGGCTCAACAGAATGACCGAAAACCCTGCGTGCGTTGTCACGCCACCTGGCCGACAGCTACGATCCTTCGAGTTGGTGTCCATAACATCCGTAGAGTGACGAATGAGTTTTATGTAACAAACATGACGGTGTATCGGGCGCCTACCGCACTGGGCCACTTTTCGCAAGGACTCCCGTGTCGGCTGTGAAGGGTGTTTCATGTAGCCCCGTGCGTGCCCCAACCCTTCTGGCCCCGCTCGGGACGAAGGCTCCGACCCCTCAGGGGACGAAGACGTGTCCGTTTCCTCGGAGAATCACTCCGACCTGCGAGAAAGCGATCATATCGCGCACCTTCGCGGTATCGGGTGCCGATGCGCCTTCCGTGAGGGCGCACGTCGCGAAAGTCCTCGTGTGCGCACGACGAGAACGTGAAGCGTGATCGGAGGGAAAGCGTTGAGCAGTGACCATGCGGACGGCGTCCACGAAGGCGCCGGTGCTCCCGTCGCCGTGGTGGGGATGTCCTGCCGACTTCCTGGAGCTTCCACCCCCGAGGCCTTCTGGCGCCTGCTCTGCGAGGGGCGCGAGGCGATCACCGCGCCCCCCGAACGCCTCGGCGGGCACGCCGGAGAGCGCGACGGGCGCTGGGGCGGATACCTGGAACGGGTGGAGGACTTCGACGCCGCCTTCTTCGGGATCTCGCCGCGCGAGGCCGTGGCCATGGACCCCCAGCAACGGCTCATGCTCGAACTCAGCTGGGAGGCCGCGGAGAACGCGAGGATCGCCCCGGCGGCCCTCCGGGACGGCCGCACCGGCGTGTTCACCGGTGCGATCTCCTCCGACTACGCGCTCCTGCGGCAGGTCGGCGGCCGTTCGGCCGTCACCCACCACACACTGACCGGAACCCACCGGGGCATGATCGCCAACCGGGTGTCCTACGTGCTCGGCCTGGGCGGACCGAGCCTGACCGTCGACTCGGGTCAGTCCTCCTCGCTGGTCAGCGTGCACCTGGCGGCGGAGAGCCTGCGCAGGGGTGAGTCCGACACCGCCCTCGCCGGCGGCGTGAACCTGATCCTGGTCCCCGAGAGCACCGACAGCGTCGACGGGTTCGGCGGCCTGTCCCCGGACGGCCGGTGCTACACGCTGGACTCCCGCGCCAACGGTTACGTACGGGGCGAGGGCGGCGCGGTGCTCGTGCTCAAGCTCCTGGACCGGGCGCTGGCGGACGGCGACCGCGTCCACGCGGTGCTGCGCGGAGGGGCGGTGAACAACTCCGGTCGGACCCCCTATCTGGCCCGTCCCGACGCCGAGGGGCAGGTACGCGTCCTGCGTGAGGCCTACCGCCAGGCCGGTGCGGACCCCGCACGGGTGGGATACGTGGAGATGCACGGGACCGGAACCCCCGTCGGCGATCCGGTGGAGGCGGCCGCGCTGGGGGAGGTCTTCTCCCGGGGGCGGCGCGAACCCCTGCGTGTGGGGTCGGTGAAGACCAACATCGGTCACCTGGAGGGGGCCGCGGGCGTGGCCGGCCTGCTCAAGACCGTGCTGAGCCTGTCCCACGGCCAGCTCCCGCCCACCCTGAACTTCGAGTCCCCCCACCCCGACCTGGACCTGGACCGCTGGGGAGTGGTCCCGCAGACCAGCCGAGAGGCGTGGCCGGGCCAGGCCCCGCTCGCGGGCGTGTCCTCCTTCGGGATGGGCGGGACCAACTGCCACCTCGTACTCGGGCCCCCGCCCACCCAGCGCGCGGGCGCCGGAGCGTCGGGCGGCGGCACGGGCATGGACCTGGTCCCGTGGGTGGTGTCGGCGCGGTCGGAGGCCGCCCTGCGCGCCCAGGCCTCCGCGCTGCACGCCTTCGTCTCGTCCAGGCCGGGCATCCGGGCCGAGGACGTGGGCTACTCGCTGGCCACGACCCGCTCGGTGTTCGAGCACCGGGCGGTGATACTCGCCTCCGGCGGCACCGACACGCGTGAGCTGGAGTCGGTGCACTCGGCCACGCCGCCGGACACCGACCCCAGCCGGCCCGGGCCCGTCCTGGTCTTCCCGGGGCAGGGCGGACAGTGGCCGGGGATGGCGCGCGAGCTGCTGGAGGGCAAGGGCACCCTGTCCCGGGTGTTCGCGGCGAGGCTGCGCGAGTGCCAGCGGGCCCTGGATCCGTACGTCGGCTGGTCGCTGCTCCAGGTGCTGCGCAGGGAGCCCCAGGCCCCCGTGGTCGCCGGGCCCGACGCGCGCGTGGACGTGGTCCAGCCCGTGCTGTGGGCGGTGATGGTGTCGCTCGCGCGGGTGTGGGAGGAACTCGGTGTGCGGCCGTCCGCGGTGGTCGGCCACTCCCAGGGCGAGATCGCCGCGGCCTGTGTGGCCGGAGCGCTGTCCCTGGACGACGGCGCCCGGGTGGTGGCCCTGCGCAGCCAGGCCCTGACCGCGCTGGCGGGCACCGGCGCGATGGCCTCCCTCGGACTGGACGCGGACGAGGCCGAGCGGCTGACCGGGCGTCTGGACGACCTGTACGTGGCCGTGCGCAACGGCCCGAACGCCGTGGTGGTGTCGGGCGGTCCCCGCTCGGTGCGCGAGGCCGTGCAGTGGTGCGAGGACCACGGTGTGCGGGCGACGCTGGTCGACGTCGACTACGCCTCCCACTCCGCCCATGTGGAGGGCATCCGCGACCAGGTTCTCCAAAGCCTGTACGGCCTGCGCCCCCGTGCCGCGCGGGTGCCGTTCTTCTCCACGCTCACGGGCGGGGAGCTGGACACCGCCTCGACGCCCCTGGACGGTGGGTACTGGTTCTCCAACCTGCGCGGCACCGTACGGTTCGACCAGGCGGTGCGCGCCCTGGTGGCCTCTGGACGGCGGACCTTCCTGGAGGTCGGGCCGCACCCCGTGCTGTCGTTCGGGATCGAGCAGATCCTCGCCCTGTCCGGAGGCGGGGGGCACGTCGTGCCGACGCTGCGCCGCGACTCCGGGGGCGCCCAGCAGTTCCTGACCAGCGCGGCCAAGGCGTTCGCGGTCGGTGTCGACGTCGACTGGAGCGGCCTGTTCACCGGTAGCGGGGCCAGCGTCATCGACCTGCCGACCTACCAGTTCCAGCGCCGGCGCCTGTGGCCCGACACTCCGGCGGCGCCGTCCCCGGCCGTGCCCGCGGAGGCCGAAGGCCCCGTGTCCGAGCCGGATGGGGACGGCGGCGAGCCCCGGGCCCGCGCGTGGGCCAGGGAGGAGCTGGAGGAGCTGGTCCGGACCCGCAGCACCGAGATCCTCGGGCTCTCCGAGCACGAGGACGGCTGGGAGCGCCGCACCTTCCGCGACCTGGGCTTCGACTCGGTGATGGCGGTCGAGCTGCGCAACGCCCTGGCCGGGGAGACGGGCCTGCGGCTGCCGCCGACCCTGCTCTTCGAGGTGCCGACGGCCGAGGGGATGGTGGACTTCCTGCTCGGCGAGCTCGCCGCGGCCCCGGCTTCCCGGCGGGCACCCGAACGCCGACCCGCGGCGGCGGCCGAGCGTACGCCCGCCGAGGACGACCCGATCGCGATCACCGCGATGGCATGCCGCCTTCCGGGCGGCGCCGACTCGCCCGAGCGGCTGTGGCGGCTCGTCATGGACGGCAAGGACGCGATCGGCGGCTTCCCCGACGACCGGGGCTGGGACCTGGACGGCCTGTACTCCGCCGACCCCGGGACGCCGGGGCGCACCTACACGCGTTCGGGCGGGTTCCTCTACGACGCCGCCATGTTCGACGCCGACTTCTTCGGTATCAGCCCCCGAGAGGCCGACGCGATGGACCCCCAGCAGCGGCTCCTGCTGGAGACCTCCTGGGAGGCGGTCACGCGGGCCGGACTGGAGCCCGGGGAGCTGCGAGGGCAGGAGGTCGGGGTGTTCGTGGGCGCCATGCCCACCGACTACGGGCCCCGGCTCGCTGACCCGGGGCCGGGCACCGACGGCGGCTACCGGCTGACCGGCAGCACCCTGAGCGTGGCCTCGGGCAGGATCGCCTACGTGCTCGGGCTGCGCGGGCCGGCGATGACCATCGACACCGCGTGCTCCTCGTCCCTGGTGGCGCTGCACCAGGCCGTGCGCGCCATCCAGCGGGGTGAGTGCTCCATGGCGCTGGCGGGCGGGGCCACGGTGATGGCCACCCCCGGTATGTTCCTGGAGTTCTCGGCCCAGCGCGGGCTGTCCCCGGACGGGAGGTGCCGGGCCTTCGGCGCCGGAGCGGACGGAACGGCCTGGGCCGAGGGCGCGGGCATGCTCCTGCTGGAACGCGCCTCGCACGCACGACGCGCGGGCCGCCCCGTCCTGGCCCTGGTGAGGGGCAGCGCCGTCAACTCCGACGGTGCGAGCAACGGCCTGACCGCGCCCAGCCGGGAGGCCCAGGAGCGGGTGATCCGACAGGCTCTGGAATCGGCCCGGCTGACGCCACGGGACGTCGACGCGGTGGAGGCCCACGGGACCGGGACCCGGCTGGGAGACCCCATCGAGGCCCGGGCCCTGATCTCGGTGTACGGCGGCGACCGCCGGGGAGAGGACGAGCTCCGCCTGGGCTCGCTCAAGTCCAACATCGGCCACGCCCAGGCCGCCGCCGGCGTGGCCGGGGTGATCAAGACCGTGGAGGCGCTGCGCAACGGTCGGCTGCCCAGGACGCTGCACGTCGACCAGCCCACCGGCGAGGTGGACTGGGAGGAGGCCGGGGTGCGCCTGCTCCGCGAGGAGGAGCCCTGGCCCGACACCGGCCGTCCCCGGCGCGCCGCCGTGTCCTCCTTCGGTATCAGCGGCACCAACGCGCACGTGGTACTGGAGGGAGTCGCGGACGAGGGCGCACCCGTCGTCGTGCCCGACATCCCCTTCCGGCGCCGTCGCCACTGGACGGCGCCCGGGCCGTCCACACCCGTTCCCGCCGCCGGGCCGCTGCTGGGCGACGGGCTCGCCCTCGCGGACGGGCGGACCGTGTTCAGCGGCAGGATCAGCACGGCCGATCACCCCTGGACGGGCGACCACGGCCTGCTGGGCCGGGTCGTCGTCGCCGGAACCGCGGTGGTGGACTTCGTCGCGCAAGCCGCGGCGGGTTGCGGAGCCGGGGCGGTGGGCGACCTCGCCCTGGAGGCGCCGCTGGTGCTGACCGGGGACCGGGCCGTGCTGTTCCAGGTCACCGTGGGGCCCCGCGGCGAGGACGGCCGACGCGAAGTGCTGGTCCACTCCCGGCCCGAGGGCGACGACGCCCCGTGGACGCGGCACGCGTCGGGAACCCTCGTCCACGGGGAGCCCGCCGGACCGCGGGAGGCGTGGGAGTGGCCGCCCGCGGATGCTGACCCGGTGGACACCAGCGCCGATTACGGCCTCCTGGAGAAACGCGGGTACACCTACGGGCCGGTTTTCCGGGGCCTGCGCTCGGTCTGGCGGCGCGGCGGGGAACTCCTGGTCGAGGCCGTCCTTCCCGACGGGGTCTCGGCCGGCGGTCACTTCCACGGCCCCCATCCGGCCCTGCTGGACTCCGTCCTGCACGCGGTGCTCGCGCACGGCGCGGACCAGCGCCGCCTCCTGGTGCCCTTCGCCTGGTCGGGCGTGCGCGTCACACCGTCCGGGGCCGACGGGTCCCCCCGCACGCTCCGGGCGCGGATCACCGAACTGGGGAAGGACCGCTACCGCGTCCTGGCGGTGGACGGGCACGGCACCCCGGTGGCGGCCGTGGACGAGCTGGTGCTGCGTCCCCTCGACGCGGACTCCCTGCCCGAACAGGACCGGGCGGAGTCGTCCGGACTCTACGAGCTCGTGTGGGAGGCGGTACCCGCCGACTCCGCGGCGTCCCTGCCCGTCGGCCTGCCCGACCTCGCCTCCCTCGGCCCGGACGCCCCCGTCCCGCCGACGGTCTACACCGAGCTGCCCCCCACCGCGGTCTACGCGGAGGACGCACCGGTGCCGGACGCCGTCCGAGCCGGACTCGACGCGGCGCTGGAGACCGTCCGCTCCTGGCTCACCGACGAACGGTTCGCGCGCTCCCGGCTGGTCGTGGTGACCTGGCGGGCCGTGCCCACCGACCGCGGCGCCCGGCTCGGAGGGCCGGCGGCGGCCCCGGTGTGGGGTCTGTTGCGCACGGCCCAGCGGGAGCACCCGGACCGTCTCGTGCTCGTGGACTCCGACGGCTCGGAGGACTCCCACCGCGTGCTGCCCGGCGCGGTCGCGCTCGGCGAACCGCAGGTGGCGCTGCGCTCGGGCACGGTCCTGGTGCCCCGGCTGGCCGAGGTCGAGGGTGGGCGAACGGCGCCGGGGGCGCTGTGGCGCCTGGACACCCGCAGGACGGGCTCCCTGGAACGTGTGGAGGCACTGCCCGCGCCGGAGGCGGGGAGGGGACTCGGCCCGGACGAGGTCCGCGTCGCCGTCCGCGCCGCTGGGGTGAACTTCAAGGACGTGGTGGTCGCTCTCGGCCTGGTCGAGGGCGAGACCGGGATCGGCCTCGAAGGAGCCGGAATCGTCCTTGAGACCGGTGCCGAGGTGTCGCACCTGTCCCCGGGCGACCGTGTGGCGGGGATGTTCGACGGCGCGTTCGGTCCGGTCGCGGTCGCGGATGGCCGCAAGCTCGCACGGATCCCCGAGCAGTGGACCTTCGAACAGGCCGCGGCCGTGCCGGTGGCCTTCCTGACGGCCTACTACGGACTGGTGGACCTGGCGGCGGTGCGCCCGGGGGAGAGCGTCCTGGTGCACGCGGCCGCGGGAGGCGTGGGAACGGCGGCCGTCCAGCTCGCCCGGTACATGGGTGCACGCGTGTTCGGTACGGCGAGCCGCCGCAAGTGGTCCGGGCTGGCCGAGTACGGCCTCGACGAGGAGCGGCTGTCCTCCTCCCGCGACCTGGAGTTCGAGCAGCGCCTGCGCGAGGCCAACGGCGGGCGCGGGATGGACGTGGTCCTCAACTCGCTCAGCGGTGAGTTCGTGGACGCCTCCCTGCGGCTCCTGCGTTCGCCGGGCGACGGCGAGGGGCCGGGCGGCAGGCTCGTGGAGATGGGACTGACCGACGTCCGCGACGAGAGGGACGTCACCGAGGGCTTCCCCGGACGCGGTTACGAGGCGTTCAAGCTGACGGACGTGCGGCCGGAGCGGATCGGGCAGATGCTGGGGCGGATCATGGAGCTGTTCGCCGCCGGCACGCTCAAGCCCCTGCCCCTGACCGTCTACGACCTCCGTGAGGCCGGGGACGCCTTCCGGAGCCTTCAGCGCGGGGAGACCGTCGGCAAGCTGGTCCTGTCCGTCCCGGCGCCCTTCCCGCAGGAGTGCACCACCCTGGTCACGGGGGGCACCGGTTCCCTGGGCCACCGGGTGGCCCGCCACCTGGTCACCGACTACGGGGTGCGCCACCTCCTGCTCACCAGCCGGAGCGGACCCGACGCCGGGGGCCAGGACGCGCGCACCGCCGAATTGGAGGCCCTCGGGGCCACCGTGGACGTGGTCGCCTGCGACGCCGCGGACCGCAGCGCCCTGGAACGGGTTCTGCGCGACGTCCCCGGCGACCGCCCCCTCGGGGCGGTGGTGCACACCGCCGGCGTCCTCGACGACGCCACCGTCACCTCGCTCACCCGTGAACAGGTGGACCGGGTGCTGCGGCCCAAGGTCGACGCCGCGTGGAACCTGCACGAACTGACCGCGGGGACCGACCTGGGCGCGTTCGTGCTGTTCTCGTCGGTGGCCGGGATCCTGGGCAACGCCGGTCAGGCCAACTACGCCGCGGCCAACGTCTTCTGCGACGTGCTGGCCCACCACCGCCGCGAACGCGGCCTGCCCGCCACCTCACTGGCGTGGGGACTGTGGGCCGGGGCCAGCGGTATGACCGGACACCTGGACGGCACCGATCTCGGCGTCCTCAGCCGGGGCGGTCTGCTCCCCATGCCCGCCGAGGAGGCCCTGCGGCACCTGGACACCGCGCTGATGTGGAACATGGCCCACTGCGTTCCCGCCCTGTTCGACACCGCCGCCACCGGTTCCGGCGTCCTGCGGGGTCTGGCCCCGCCGCCCGGACCGGACGCCCCGGCCACCACGGACTCCGGCGGGGGCGCGGAAGCCGGGGCGCCCGGCCGCCTCCTCGCGCTGTCCGGGACCGAACGCGAACACGCGCTGCTCACGGGGGTCCGTACGCAGACCGCCCTCGTCCTCGGCCACGACCCCGACGCCGGGCACTTCCGTGTGGACCCCGACCGGCCCTTCAGCGAACTGGGCCTGGACTCGCTCACCGGTCTGGAGCTGCGCAACAGGCTCGGTGACTGGCTCGGGGTCCGGGTCCCGGCCACCGCTGTCTTCGACCATCCGACCCCGCGCGCGCTCGCTCTCCTGCTGGGGGACCTGCTGTCCCCCGGACAGCCCGAGGTCCCCCGGCAGTGGCAGGCCGACACCGGAACCGACACACCCCCCGACGGCACCGGAGCCCGGGGGGAGAGCATCGACGAGATGGGAGTCGAGGAGCTCGTGAACCTCGCCCTGAGGGATGAGCTCCCCGCATCACCACGTGGACAGGAGACGGTGGATGACTACCGATGACCACCGACTGGTCGCGGCGCTCAGGTCCGCGCTGAAGGAGAACGACCGGCTGCGCAGGGAGGTCGACCGGGTCGCCTCCCGCGAGCCCGTCGCCATCGTCGGGATGGGCTGCCGCCTGCCCGGCGGTGTCGGATCCCCGGAGGAACTGTGGGACCTGGTGGCCGGGGGGCGCGAGGCCGTCGGCCCGCTGCCCGGCGACCGCGGATGGGACACGGCGTCACTGCTCGGTGAGGGGGACGGACCCAGGTCGGCGATGACCCAGGGCTCCTTCATCGACGACGCGACCGCCTTCGACCCCGCCTTCTTCGGGATCTCACCCCGCGAGGCGGAGGCGATGGACCCCCAGCAGCGCCTCCTGCTGGAGGTGGCGTGGGAGTCCGTGGAACGCTCGGGGATCTCCCCCTCGGCGCTGGCGGGCACCGACACCGGCGTCTACGTCGGCGTCATCAACCAGGAGTACGGGCCGCGGCTGGCCCAGGCCCCGGCGGACGGCTACGCGATGACCGGGACCACCACGAGCGTCGCCTCCGGCCGGATCTCCTACACCCTCGGACTGACCGGCCCGGCGATGACGGTGGACACCGCCTGCTCCTCCTCCCTCGTGGCCGTCCACCTGGCGGTCCAGGCCCTGGGGCGGGGCGAGTGCTCCCTGGCCCTGGCGGGCGGGGCGACGGTCATGGCCTCGCCCGGGGCCCTGACCGAGTTCACCCGTCTCCAGGGGCTCGCGCCGGACGGGCGCTGCAAGGCGTTCGGCGCCGGTGCCGACGGCGCCGGGTTCTCCGAGGGCGTCGGCGTGGTGGTGCTGGAGCGCCTCTCCGACGCCCGCCGCAACGGCCACCGGGTGCTGGCCCTGGTTCGCGGAAGCGCCGTCAACCAGGACGGGGCGTCCAACGGCCTCACCGCCCCCAACGGACCCTCGCAGGTACGGGTGATCCGCAGGGCCCTGGCGGACGCGGGGCTCGGACCCGGCGACGTGGACCTGGTCGAGGCGCACGGTACGGGGACCACCCTGGGTGACCCGATCGAGGCGCAGGCCCTGCTGGCCGCCTACGGCCGTGAACGGCCTGTCGACCGGCCCCTGTGGCTGGGTTCGCTCAAGTCCAACATCGGGCACTCCCAGGCCGCAGCGGGCGTCGCCGGGCTGATCAAGGCCGTGCAGGCCCTGCACCACGGGGTTCTGCCCAGGACGCTGCACGCCGACGAGCCCACGCCGCACGTGGACTGGGACTCGGGCGCCGTCCGGCTCCTGTCGCGGGAGCGGCCCTGGCCGGAGACCGAACGGCCGCGCCGCGCCGCGGTGTCCTCCTTCGGACTCAGCGGGACCAACGCCCATGTGGTCGTGGAGCAGGCCCCGCCGGAGGAGGCGCAAGCACGCAGCGCCGCCCGGCCCGTCGCCCCCCGTGCCCTGCCCTGGCCGGTCTCGGCGCGCGACACCGCGGCGCTGGAGGAGCAGGCGGCGCGCCTGGGCGCGTACCTGCGCGCCCGGCCGGACGCCGATCCGGCCGACGTCGGCTGGTCGCTGGCCACGACACGGGCCGCCCTGGAGCACCGCGCGGTCGTGGTCGCGCGGGACCGGGCCTCCTACCTCGACGGCCTGGCCGCCCTGGCCGGGGGCCGACACGCCTCCGGGGTGGTGCGCGGGCTGGCCAGGACCGTCAGGGAGCCCGTTCTCGTCTTCCCCGGCCAAGGCGGCCAGTGGGAGGGCATGGCCGCGGAGCTCCTGGACGCCTCGCCCGAGTTCGCCCGGCGCATGGCCGAATGCGAGGAGGCTCTGGCCCCGCACGTGGGCTGGTCGCTCACCTCGGTGCTGCGGGGAAAGGCCCCGGACGTCCCGCGGGACCGCGTGGACGTGGTCCAGCCGGTGCTGTGGGCCGTGATGGTCTCCCTCGCCGAACTCTGGCGCGTCCACGGCGTGCGCCCCGCGGCCGTGGTGGGCCACTCCCAGGGGGAGATCGCCGCGGCCTGTGTGGCGGGCGCGCTCTCCCTCGACGACGCCGCGAAGGTGGTGGCGCTCCGCAGCCGGGCCATCCTGGGACTGGCGGGCACCGGTGCGATGGCCTCGGTCGCCCTGCCGGCGGACCTGGTCCGTGAGCACCTCGCCGTACTGGACGCGGACGTGCGCGTGGCGGTCGTCAACAGCCCCGTCTCCACCGTCGTGGCCGGCGGGGCGGAGGCCGTCCGCTCCCTGGTCGGACGCTACGAGGCCGAGGGCGTCCGCGCCCGGATGGTCCCCGTGGACTACGCCTCGCACACGCCTCACATGGAGCGCCTGCGCGGGTCCGTCACCGCGGCGCTGGCCGACATCACCCCACGGCCGCCCGAGGTCCCCGTCTACTCCGCCCTCACCGGTGGCAGGCTGGGCGAGGTGGAGACGGACGCCGGGTACTGGTACCGCAACCTCGCCGAACCGGTCGAGTTCGCGGACGCGACCAGGGCGCTCCTCGCCGACGGGTACGACACGTTCGTCGAGGTCGGACCGCACCCGGTGCTCGTCCCCGCGCTCCAGGAGACCTGTGAGGCGTCGGAGGCGCCGGGCACCGTGGTCCTGGGCACGCTCCGTCGGGGGGAGGGCGGCCTGGACCGCTTCCTCACCTCGTTGGCCGAAGCCCACGCGCACGGCGTGCACGTGGACTGGGAACCGGTGTTCGGAGGCTCCCCACGGGTCGTGGACCTGCCCACCTACCCCTTCCAACGCCAGCGGTACTGGCGCGCGGCCCCGGACGCGACCTCCTCCGCCGCCGAGGCTGAGGGCGGCCGGACCCCCGGACGCGGATCGTCGCCGGCCTCCCCGGACGACTGGTCCTACAGGGAGGACTGGGTGCCCGCGCGGTCCGCCGGGACCTCCGTCGGCGCCGGGGGCACCTGGCTGCTGTTCGGCGCCGGTCCGACGGACCCCGCCGTCACCGACTGCGTCGCGGCGCTGACGGCGCGTGGGCACGTCGTCCGCGAGGTGGACGTGCCCGAGTCCGCGGACCGCTCCGCGGTGGCGCAGCGGGCCATGGCGGCCGTCAAGGAGGTCGACTCCGTCGTCGGGGTCCTCTCGGCGTACGCCCTGACCGCCGACCCCGCGGCCACGGCACTGTCCTCGCCCACCGCGTTCTCCGGGCACCGGCGCACCGTCCTGCTGACGCAGGCCCTCTCGGACGCCGGGATCACCGCGCCCCTGTGGTGCCTGACCCGGGGGGCGGTCACGGCGGGCGCCGAGGTCGCCGACCCCGCGGCCGCGCTCGTGTGGGGCTTCGGGCGGGTCGCCGCCCAGGAGCAGTCCGAGCGCTGGGGCGGTCTGGTCGACCTGCCCGCCGTCCCGGAGAAGGGGACGGGCGAGGTCCTGGCCGCGTTCCTGGTCGGCGAGCGCGCGCCCGGTGAGGACCAGATCGCCGTCCGCGGCGGCGAGGTGCTGGTCCGCCGGATCGTCCGGGAACCGCTGTCCGGCTCCCCGGCCGTGCGCCGTTGGAAACCCTCGGGAACGGTCCTGGTCACCGGTGGCACCGGGGCGCTGGGGGCCCACGCGGCCCGGTGGCTCGCCCGCAACGGCGCGGACCACCTGCTCCTGGTGAGCCGCCGGGGCGCGGACGCCCCGGGGGCCCGGGACCTGGAGGCCGACCTGCGCGCGAGCGGGGCCCGGGTCACCTTCGCCGCGTGTGACGTCGGCGACCGCGCCGAACTGGCGGGGCTCCTGGAGCGGGTGTCCTCCGAGCACGGACTCCGTGCGGTGGTGCACACCGCCGCGGCCCTCGACGACGGCGCGATCGACGCCCTCACCCCGGACCAGCTGGTCCGCGCCCTGCGTGCCAAGGCCGACGGAGCCGTGCATCTGCACGAGCTCACCAGGGACCTGGAACTGTCGGCCTTCGTGCTGTTCTCGTCGGTTTCGGCCGTGTTCGGGGTCACCGGCCAGGGCAACTACGCGCCCGGCAACGCCTTCTGCGAGGCTCTGGCCCACCACCGCCGCGCGCTGGGGCTCCCGGCCACGTCGGTCGCGTGGGGCGCCTGGGCGGGGGGCGGCATGGCCGAAGAGGCGGACGTCGCCGAGCTCCTGCGAAGGCACGGGCTGCCCACGATGGACCCCGAGGTCGCGGTCGACGCGCTCCAGCACGTCCTCGACCGGGACCTGACCGCGCTCGCGGTCGCCGACGTCGACTGGCCGCGGTTCCGCACCGCCTTCACGGTCAACCGGCCGAGCCCCCTCATCGGGGACCTGGGCCTGGAAAGGGGCGGGTACGCGGCGCCCGAGGAAGACGGGGACGGTTTGCGGGCCCGTCTGGCCGGTCTGGGCCGCGGCGAGCGTGTCCGTGAGGTGACCGGACTGGTCCGCGACCAGGTGGCCGACATCCTCGGCTACCCCTTCGGCGGAGCACTGGACACCGACCGCGGCCTCAAGGACCTGGGGATGGACTCGGTGACCTCCATCGAGCTGCGCAACCGGATGTCCGCGCTCACCGGCCTGCGGCTGGCGTCGGGGATCGCCTTCGACCACCCCACCTGCGAAGCCCTGGGCCGCCACCTGGAGGAGCGCCTCTTCGGAAGCGCCGACCAGCTCGTGATGGCCCAGCTCGACGGGGTCGAGGCGGCCCTGGCGGGGGACGGGGGCCACGAGCTGGACCGCGGCGCCGTCGCCGACCGTCTCCGCGCCCTGCTGAGCCGTCTGTCCCCGGACGACACCGCGGACAGGACCGACCAGGAGTTGGAGGCCGCGAGCCGCGACGAGCTCTTCGCCTACATCGACCAGACACTGCTCGACTGAACGGCACACCCGAGCCCGGCCCAGCGGCCGACGGGTCCGCTCCCGGTCCGGCCGGGAGCGGACCCGGTCCCGGAACACGTCACCCGGCCCCTTCGTCCGAAGAGCGAACGCCGCGAACCTGTGAGGCAAGACCACATGTCGGAAGACACGCGACTCCTCGACTACCTCAAACGGGTCACCGCCGACCTGCGCCGTACGCGTGCCGAACTGAGCGATCTGAGGGCACGCGAGTCCGAACCCGTCGCGATCGTGGGGATGGGGTGCCGGGCACCCGGCGGCGTCGACGCCCCGGAAGCCCTGTGGCGCCTGCTCGACGGCGGCACGGACGTGATCGGCGGCATGCCGAGCGACCGCGGGTGGGACCTGGAGGCCCTGGCCGCGCTCCCCGGGGGCACGCGTTCGGGCGGGTTCCTGGAGGACGTGTCCGGTTTCGACGCCGACTTCTTCGGGATCTCCCCGCGTGAGGCCGCGGCGATGGACCCCCAGCAGCGGCTGATGCTGGAGGTGTCGTGGGAGGCGGTCGAGCGAGCCGGGATCGACCCCGCCTCCCTGGCGGGGACCCCGACGGGGGTGTTCACCGGCATCAGCGTGAGCGACTACGCGGGAGCCTCGGCCTCGGGCGCGCTCCCCGTCCCGGAGGAGGCGAAGGGCTATCTGCTCACCGGGACGGCCACGAGCGTGGTCTCGGGCCGGGTCGCGTACACGTTGGGCCTGTCGGGGCCGGCACTGACCGTGGACACCGCGTGCTCGTCCTCGTTGGTGGCGCTGCACCTGGCTGTGCTGGCGCTGCGCAGGGGCGAGTGCTCCCTGGCGCTGGCGGGCGGGGCGACGGTGATGTCCGGTCCCGCGCTGTTCTCCGAGTTCGCCAGGCAGGGCGGTCTGGCGGCCGACGGCCGGTGCAAGTCGTTCGGTGAGGGCGCGGACGGCGCGGGGTTCGCCGAGGGCGTCGGCGCGCTGGTGCTGGAGCGGCTGTCGGACGCCCGGCGCCACGGGCGCCGGGTACTGGCCGTCATCCGGGGCAGCGCGGTCAACCAGGACGGTGCGTCCAACGGCCTCACGGCCCCCAGCGGGCCCGCACAGGTGCGGGTGGTGCGCGCGGCGCTCGCGGACGCCGGGCTGGCCCCGGACGACGTGGACGCGGTCGAGGGGCACGGGACCGGTACGGAGCTGGGCGATCCCATCGAGGCCGAGGCGCTGGCCGAGGTGTTCGGGGCGGGGCGGTCCTCCCGGCCGGTCCACCTCGGCTCGGTCAAGTCCAACATCGGCCACACCCAGGCGGCCGCGGGCGTGGTCGGGGTCATGAAGATGGTGCTGGCCCTCCAACACGGGGCCCTGCCCGCCTCCCTGCACTCCCGGACGCCCTCGCCGCTGGTGGACTGGTCCTCGGGCCGCCTCAGCGTGCTGTCGGAGCCGGTGCCGTGGCCCCGGGGAGAGCGCGTGCGCAGGGCGGGGGTGTCGGCGTTCGGTATCAGCGGCACCAACGCCCACCTGATCCTGGAAGAGGCACCGGAAGGGGCGCCGGAGGAGGACGCCGGACCCGGACCCGAACGGCCCGAGCCCGGCATCGTCGGCGGGCCACCGGTCTGGACCCTCTCCGCCCGCGACCCCCGGGCGCTCAGGGAGCAGGCGGCCCGCCTGCGTGACCGGCTGCGGGACCTCCCCGGATCGCCGGGCGCCGCGGAGGTCGCCTGGTCCCTGTGCTCCTCGCGGACGCTCTTCGCGCACCGCGCCGCGGTGATCGGCTCCGGGCCCGACCAGCTCATGGAACGGTTGGACGCGCTGGCCGCCGGTGACCGCCCGGAGGGCGTGGTCACCGGTACGGCCCCCGGGGCCGGGCGCGCCTCCGCGCCCGTGTTCGTCTTCCCCGGCCAGGGAGGCCAGTGGGAGGGGATGGCCCGTGGCCTGCTGGAGTCCTCGCGTCCCTTCGCCGAGGCCGTGGCCGAGTGCGAGCGGGCCCTGGCCCCGTTCGTGGACTGGTCCCTGACCGCCGTCCTGCGCGGCGCGCCCGGAGCGCCCGCGGTGACCGGGCAGGACGCCCGCGTGGACGTGGTGCAGCCCGTGCTGTGGGCGGTGATGGTGTCGTTGGCCCGGCTGTGGCGCGCCGCGGGGGTGGAGCCCTCCGCCGTGGTCGGGCACTCCCAGGGCGAGATCGCCGCCGCCTGTGTGGCGGGGGCCCTGACCCTGGAGGACGGCGCCCGCGTCGTCGCGCTCCGCAGCCTGGCACTCAGGGAGATCGCCGGACACGGGGGTATGGCGGCGCTGGCGCTCGCTCCGGCGGAGGCCGCCGAACGGATCACCCCCTGGCGGGGGCGGATCTCCGTCGCCGCGGTCAACGGTCCCGGGTCCACCGTGGTCTCGGGGGACGAGGACGCGGTGACCGAACTCGTCCGCGCCTGCGAGGCGGACGGCGTGCGAGCACGCCGTGTCGACGTCGACTACGCCTCCCACTCCGACCACGTCGAGAGGGTCGCCCACAGGCTGCGCGCCGACCTGGCCCCTGTCCGTCCGACACGGGGGAGGGTTCCGTTCCATTCCACCGTCGCCCCCGGGCCCGGGTGGGCGCCCGGGGAGCTGCCGGACACGGAGCCCGTGGACGGCGCGTCCCTCGACGCCGGCTACTGGTACCGGAACCTGCGCCACCCCGTGCTGTTCGCCCCGGTGGTCGACCGCCTGGCGCGGCAGAGCGCGACGTTCGTGGAGGTGGGCCCGCACCCGGTGCTCACCCTGGCGATCGAGCAGACCCTGGAGGAGCGGGGACAGGGCGACCACTCCGTCCTCGCCACCCTGCGCCGCGGTGAGGACGGGCCCCTGCGGTTCCGGACGGCACTGGCCGAGGCGCACTGCCGAGGCGCGGGCGTCGACTGGGGCCGGGTGCTCGGCGGCGCGAACGGCGCCCCGCCGGTCGAACTGCCCACCTACCCGTTCCAGCGCCGGCGCTACTGGCTGTCCGTGCCGCACACCTCCGGAGATCCCGCAGAACTGGGCCTGGAACGGTCCGGCCACCCCCTCCTCGGCGCGCGCGTCCCCGTGGCCGACACCGGACAGACCCTGTTCACCGGTGTGCTCGACACCGCGGGCCACCCCTGGCTCGCCGAGCACCGGGTCGGCGGACGCGCCCTGGTACCCGGTACGGCGGTGGTGGAGCTGCTGCTGTACGCGGGCCGTGAGTGCGGCTGCCCCGAGATCGCCGACCTCGTCGTCCTCGCCCCGCTGGAGCTGCCCGGGGAGAGCGGCCGGGGGACCCGGGTGCAGATCACGGTGGACGCCCCGGGAGAGGGGGGACGACGCGCCGTCCGGGTGCGCTCCCTCCCCCAGGGCGAGGACTCGTGGACCCTGCACGCCCAAGGGGAGCTCGCCCCCTCCTCCGGAAGGCCCGCCGCGACACCGGTGGCGGCCCCGGGCGCCGATGCCGTACCGGTGCCGACCGAGGACGGCTACGCGTTCCTCTCCGCGCACGGCTACGACTACGGGCCGGCCTTCCGCGGCCTGCGCGCCGCGTGGGCGGACGCCTCCGGAGTGTGGGCCGAGACCGAGCTCGACCCCTTGCCCGGGGACGCCGCAGCCATGGCGGGACCGCACCCCGCGCTGGCCGACGCGGGACTGCACGCGCTCCTCCTGCACGACCTCGCGGAGGGACCGGGCCGAGCCCTCCGGCTGCCGTTCTCCTGGAGCGGCGTCAGGCTCCACCCGGTGCGGACGCCCTCGCGTACGCGGGTCCGGATCACCCGGACGGGCACCGACACCTACTCCGTGGTCTACGCCGACGCCGACGGCGCCCCGATCCTGTCCATCGACGCCCTCACCGTCCGCGAGGCCCCGGCCGCCGCCGACACCGCGCCCAACGCCCTCTTCCAGCAGGAGTGGCACGAACTCACGGCGCCGGGCCGGGCGGAGGAACCTCCGCGTCCGGACACGTGGGCGCTGGTCGGAGCCCTCGGGGAGGGCCGGGCCGGGCACCACCCCGACGCGCGCGCCCTGGTCGCCTCCCTCGACCGGGGAGCGCCCGCACCCGGCCTCGTCCTGCTCCCCGCGGGCGGCGGCGAGGGACCTCCCGACGGGCGCACGAGAGCCGGGCTGCACCGGGTGCTGGAGTCCGTGCGGACGTGGCTGGACGACGAACGCCTCGCCGCCGCCAGGATCGTGGTCGTGACCACGGGGGCCGTCGACCCCCTGGAGGCCGGATCCGGCGCCGCGCACCGCGTGGACCTGGCCGGAGCGGCGGTGTGGGGGCTGGTCGCCTCCGCCGAGACGGAGAACCCCGGCCGATTCCTCCTGTTGGACACCGACCGGTTCGACCTCCAGACCGTCGCCGATGCCGTCCGCACCGGGGAGCCGCGCGTCGCCGTGCGCGACGGCCGCCTGTACGCCCCCCGCCTGGCCGACGCCGGCCCGGGCGGCGAGGGACTGGTCCCGCCCCAGCGGCGCTCCGACTGGCGTCTGGAGTCCCGCGAGCCGGGGCGGGTGGACGGGCTCGCCCTCGTCCCGTACCCCGAACAGCTGCGCCCCCTGGAGACGGGGGAGGTCCGTGTCGCCGTCCGCGCCGCGGGCGTCAACTTCCGCGACGTGCTGATGACCGTGGGCATGCACCCCGAGCCCGTGAGCATCGGTCACGAGGGGGCCGGCACGGTCATCGAGGTCGGCCCGGACGTGCACGACCTCGCGCCGGGGGACCGGGTGATGGGCCTGTTCCCCGGCGCCTTCGCCCCGGTCGCCGTCGCACCGCGCGGGTTCGTGGCGCCCGTGCCGGAGGGGTGGGACGACGCCTTCGCCGCCGCCGTGCCCGCCGTCTACCTGACCGTCCACATCGCGCTGGTGGAGGAGGCCGGACTCGGGCCGGGGGACCGTGTCCTGATCCACTCCGCGGCCGGGGGGGTGGGACAGGCCGCCGTCCACCTGGCCCGGCACCTGGGCGCCAGGGTCCTGGCCACCGCCAGTCCCGAGAAGTGGGACGTACTGCGGGAGGCGGGGATCGCGGACGAGCACATCGCCCACTCCCGGAGACTCGACTTCGAGGAGCGTTTCCGCGCGGCCGGCCCCGTCGACGTCGTCCTCAACTCGCTCACGGGCGAGGCGATCGACGCCTCCCTGCGGCTCATGGCCCCCGGTGGGAGCTTCGTGGAGCTGGGGCACAACGAACTCCGCGACCCCGGGCGGATCGCGTCCGAGCACGGCGGCGTCCGGTACCGGACGGTCGATCTGTCGACCCTGCCCGCCGAGCGCGTCCAGCGCGCCTTCAACGCGATCCTGCCACTGCTGGAGAAGGGCGAGCTGCCCGGCGTCCCGGTCACCCGTTACCCCGTCGAACGTGCGGTCGAGGCCTTCCGGCTCATGCAGCACGGACGCAACGTCGGCAAGATCGTGCTCGACATGGCCACGCGCTTCCGGCCCGGCGGCACCGTCCTGGTCACCGGGGGGACCGGCACGCTGGGCGCCCTGGTCGCCCGCCACCTGGTGGTCCGCCACGGGGTCACCAGCCTCGTCCTGACCGGACGGCGCGGGCGCCAGGCACCCGGAGCGGCCGACCTGGCCGCGGAGCTGGCCTCCCTCGGCGCACGGGTGGAGATCACCGCCTGCGACGTCTCCGACCCCGGCCAGGTGCGCGCCCTGGTGGACGGCGTCCCGGCCGGCCACCCGCTCACCGGTGTCGTCCACGCCGCCGGGGTGGTCGACGACGCCACCGTCACGCGGCTCACCCCCGAGTCGTTGGAGCGGGTCCTGGCCCCCAAGGTCGACGGGGCGTGGAACCTGCACGAGGCCACCGCCGGTCTCGACCTCGACGCCTTCGTGCTGTTCTCCTCGGCTGCGGGCGTGCTCGGCTCGGCCGGGCAGGCGGGGTACGCGGCGGCCAACTCCTTCCTGGACGCCCTGGCCCGACACCGACGCTCCCTCGGCCTGCCCGCGCAGTCCCTCTCCTGGGGCAGGTGGGCCGATCGGAGCGCGATGACCGCCCACCTCGGCGACGCCGACGACGCCCGGATGAGCAGGATGTGGGGAGTGGAGGCGATCAGCGCCGACGAGGGGTGTGCGCTCATGGACGCCGCCGCGGACACCGGTCTGCCCCACGTGCTTCCGGTGCCGATGGCCCTGTCCGCGCTGCGGGCCCGGGCCTCCTCCGCGAACGGCGTCCCCGCGCTCCTGCGCGGTCTGGTGCGCCCGTCGGCTCCCGTGGAGGACGACCGGGCACGCGACACCGCTGCCGTGCTGCGGACGGCCGGGGAGGGGCCCGAGCGCCGTGCGCTCCTGGAGGAGCTGATCGGCTCCCGGGCCGCGCAGATCCTCGGCCACCCCTCCGGCCACCGCGTCGACCCCGAACAGGACTTCCTGGAGTCGGGGTTCGACTCGCTCACGGCCGTCGAGCTGCGCAACCACCTCCAGGAGGCGACGGGGCTGCGGCTTCCCGCCGGGCTGGTCTTCAACCACCGCACCCCGGTGGCCCTGTCCGCCCACCTGGACGGGCGGATGGGCACGGGACACGCGGGCACCCCCGAGGCCCGGCTGGACCCGGAGGCCCCGAAGGCCCCGGAGCGGACCGCCCCGGCCGCCGGGCCCGTCGCGTCCGCGGCGCCCGCGTCCCACGGTGATCTCGTCGAGCTCTTCCGGGAGGCGTGCCGCGACGGGCGCCCCGAGGACGCGGTCACCCTCGCGCGGATCGCGGCGCGCGGACGCCCCGTCCTCGCCCCGGGGGACGCCTGGCCCGTGGCGCCGACCCGGCTCTCCTCGGGAGGGGAGGCCCCCGCTCTGATCTGCTTCCCCTCCCTCGTCATGACCTCCGGTGCGCAGGAGTTCGCCCGCTTCGCCGCCTTCTGGCGGGGACGGAGGAGCGTCCACGCCCTGCCCGCGCCCGGTTTCCTGGCCGGGGAGGCGCTTCCCGCCGACCGGCTCGCGCTCGTCCGCGCGCAGGCCGACGCCGCGCTCCGGGCCGCGACCGGTCAGCCGTTCTTCCTGGTCGGCCGTTCGTCGGGAGGATGGCTGGCGCACGCCGTCGCCGAGGAGCTGCACGAGCGCGGTCTCGCGCCCGCGGGTCTGGTGCTGCTCGACACCCCGGTACCGGACGAGCCCGGAGTGCTCCCGATCGTCACGGAGTCCGTGACCGAGCGGGCCGACGAGTTCGCGTTCCTGGACGCGGACCGTGTCACCGCCATGGGCGCCTACCTCGCGATGTTCGCCGGCTGGAGGCCCGGCTCCCCGGTGTGTCCGGTCACACAGGTCCGGCCGACCAGCCCCGTGCGCGGCTCCAACGGCGCGGCACTGGGCCTGGGCTGGGAGTGGCCGCGCCCGCACGGCCGGGTCGAGGTGCCCGGGGACCACCTGACGATGATGGAGGAGCACGCGGGGACCACGGCCGCGGCCGTCGAGGAGGCCCTCGCCCGGCCCGAGACCGCGCGCGGGGGCCGGTCGATGGTGCGTCGCCTGCGCGACCGCGTCAGGGACCTCGGCTGAGCCCTCCCCTCCCGCCGCGGGACACGGCCTCCGCGGCGGGAGGGGAGGACACGAGGCGGGCCCGCGTCCGGACCGGCCCGGGACCGCCGCGGGGGGAGACACGCGCCCCCCGGAACAGAACGGGCCCGCCGGGCGTTGGCCGGTACGTGCCCGCGGCGCCCCTTCGCCCGCCCGCGACCGCGCGCCCACCGCGCGGACCCGGCGGCGAAAACCGGTTGCCGTCCCTCCTACCCTTGACTACTGATGAGCACCACCACGCCCGCGCCCGCCGCGGACACGCTGCGTTCCCGGCTGCGCGACCTCATGCCCTCGGACCGCCACCGGCTCCGTCGGCGTATCGACGGCCTGGCCAAGATCGGCGACGAGCGCCGCCGCGCCTCCGTCGCCGCCCAGATCTCCGGGGACGTCGACGAGGCGCTCCTGCGCGTGAACCTGCGCCGTGAGTCCGTGCCCGAGCTGAGCTACCCCGAGTCCCTGCCGGTCAGCTCCCGGCGCGAGGACATCGCCGAGGCCATCCGCGACCACCAGGTCGTCATCGTCGCCGGTGAGACCGGCTCGGGCAAGACCACCCAGCTGCCCAAGATCTGCCTGGAGCTGGGGCGCGGCGTCATGGGCACCATCGGCCACACCCAGCCCCGGCGGCTGGCCGCCCGCACCGTCGCCGAGCGCATCGCCGAGGAGATCGGCACCCCGCTGGGCGAGACGGTCGGCTACAAGGTCCGCTTCACCGACTCCTCCAGCGACAGCACCCTGGTCAAGCTGATGACCGACGGCATCCTGCTCGCCGAGATCCAGCACGACCGCATGCTGCGCCAGTACGACACGCTCATCATCGACGAGGCCCACGAGCGCAGCCTCAACGTCGACTTCCTGCTGGGCTACCTCAAACAGCTGCTGCCCAGGCGCCCCGACCTCAAGGTCGTCATCACCTCGGCCACCATCGACCCCGAGCGCTTCTCCCGCCACTTCGACGACGCCCCCATCGTCGAGGTCTCCGGGCGCACCTACCCGGTCGAGGTCCGCTACCGGCCCATCTCCGAGGAGATCCTCGACCCCGAGGAGAAGAACCCGGGCGGCGGCACCGACCGCGACCAGACCCAGGCCATCCTGGACGCCGTGGACGAGCTCGGCCGCGAGGCCCCCGGCGACGTGCTGGTCTTCCTCAGCGGCGAGCGCGAGATCCGCGACACCACCGAGGCTCTGGAGAAGAGGAAGCTCCCGGGCACCGAGGTCCTGCCGCTCTACGCGCGCCTGTCCACGAGCGAGCAGAGACGCGTGTGGTCCTCGCACAGCGGACGGCGCATCGTCCTGGCCACCAACGTCGCCGAGACCTCCCTGACCGTCCCCGGCATCAAGTACGTCATCGACCCCGGCACCGCGCGCATCTCCCGCTACTCCCACCGCACCAAGGTGCAGCGCCTGCCCATCGAGGCGGTCTCCCAGGCCTCCGCCAACCAGCGCAAGGGCCGCTGCGGCCGCGTCTCGGAGGGCATCTGCATCCGGCTGTACTCGGAGGAGGACTTCCTCTCCCGCCCCGAGTACACCGACCCCGAGATCCTGCGCACCAACCTGGCCTCGGTCATCCTCCAGATGGCCGCCCTGGGGCTGGGCGACGTCGCGGCCTTCCCGTTCGTGGACGGCCCCGACCACCGCCAGATCAAGGACGGCGTCAACCTCCTCAACGAGCTGGGCGCCCTGCACCCCGACGAGTCCGGGGGCAAACGCAGGCTCACCCCGATGGGCCGCCGCCTGGCCCAGCTGCCCATCGACCCCCGTCTGGGCCGGATGGTCCTGGAGGCCGAGGAGCGCGACTGCCTGGGCGAGGTCCTGGTCATCACCGCGGCCCTGTCCATCCAGGACCCGCGCGAGCGGCCCACGGACAAGCAGCAGCAGGCCCAGCAGGCGCACGCCAGGTTCACCGACAAGGAGTCGGACTTCCTGGCCTACCTCAACCTGTGGAACCACCTGCGCGAGAAGCAGCGGGAGCTGTCGGGCAACCAGTTCCGCAGGTTGTGCCGCGATGAGTACCTCAACTACCTGCGCGTACGCGAGTGGCAGGACATCCACGGCCAGCTCAGGCAGGTCCTGCGCTCCATGGGCGTGGAGGTGCCGCATCCCCGCGAGGAGGCCGCCGACCCCCGCGGCGTGCACATGTCCCTGCTGGCCGGACTCCTGTCGCACGTGGGCCTCAAGGACCCCGAGAAGCACGAGTACCTGGGCGGACGGGGCGCCCGCTTCGCCGTCTTCCCCGGTTCGGCGCTGTTCAAGAAGCAGCCCCGCTACGTGATGGTCGCCGAACTGGTGGAGACCTCCAAGCTCTGGGGCCGCATGGCGGCCCGGATCGAGCCCGAGTGGGCCGAGGAGCTGGCCGGGGACATCGTCAAGCGCAGCTACAGCGAGCCGCACTGGGAGCGCAAGCGCGGCGCCGTCATGGCCTTCGAGCGCGTCACCCTCTACGGCGTGCCCATCGTCGTGCAGCGCAAGGTCTCCTACGGGAAGATCGACCCCGAGCTGTCCCGGGAGCTGTTCATCCGCCGCGCCCTGGTCGAGGGCGACTGGGAGACCCGCCACCACTTCTTCCACGACAACCGCAAGCTCCTGGACGAGGTGGAGGACCTCGAACACCGCGTCCGGCGCCGCGACATCGTCGTGGACGACGAGACGCTGTTCCAGTTCTACGACGCCCGCCTGCCGGACTCGGTGGTCTCGGCCGCGCACTTCGACTCCTGGTGGAAGAAGGCCCGCCGCACCGAGCCCGGGCTGCTGGACTTCACCCGCGAGGAGCTCATCAACGAGGGCGCGGGGGCGATCAGCGAGGACGACTACCCGGACGTGTGGCGCCAGGGCGAGTTCACCTTCCCGCTCAGCTACCAGTTCGAGCCGGGCAGCGACTCCGACGGCGTCACCGCGCGCGTCCCGGTGAAGTTCCTCAACCAGGTGGAGGACACCGGGTTCGACTGGCAGATCCCGGGTCTGCGCGACGAACTGGTGACCGCGCTCATCCGTTCGCTGCCCAAGCCGCTGCGCCGCAACTTCGTCCCGGTCCCGGACAACGCCGCCCGCGCCCTGGCCGGGCTGGTCCCCTACGAGGGGCCGCTCACCGCGGCGCTGGCCGCCGAGCTGACCCGGATGGCGGGGGAGCGGATCGCCCCCGGCGACTTCCAGCTGGACCGGGTGCCCGACCACCTGCGCATCACCTTCCGGGCCGTGGACGACCGGGGCCGGGCCCTGGCCGAGTCCAAGGACTTGGAGAAGCTGCGCGCCAAGCTCAAACCGCGCCTGCGCGAGGCGATCTCGGCCGAGGCCAAGGGCGTGGAGAAGAAGGGCCTGACCTCCTGGGACTTCGGCCCGCTGGAGCAGACCCTGGAACGCAAGGCGCTGGGGCCCAAGGTCAAGGGCTACCCGGCGCTGGTGGACGAGGGCGACAGCGTCGCGATCCGCATCTTCGACACCCGTCCCGAACAGCGCGCCGCGATGTGGGCGGGCACCCGCCGACTGCTGCTGCTCACCGTGCCGTCCGTGGCGAACGTGGTGAGCAAGGGGCTCAACAACCCCGACAAGCTGGCCCTGGCCGACAACCCGCACGGTTCGATCCGCAGGATGCTCGACGACGCCGAGGCGGCCGCCGTCGACCACCTGCTCGCCCGCGAGGGCGGACCGGTGTGGAACGGCGAGGACTTCGCCAAGCTCGCCGACCGGGTGCGCGCCGACCTCGGCGACACCCTGGCCGAGATCCTGGACAGGTCCGCGCGCGTCCTGGTGCTGTGGCGCAAGGTGTCCAAGAAGGTCAAGGGGACCACGTCCCTGGCCGTGCTGCCCTCGCTCAACGACGTGCAGGGCCAGCTCGGCGACCTGGTGGGCGAGGGGTTCGTGACCCGCACCGGCCTGGCCCGCCTGGACGACCTGCACCGCTACCTGCGCGGGGTGGAGTACCGGCTGAACAAGTTGCCGGAGAACCCGCGCCGCGACCAGGTGAACATGTCCAAGGTGGAGCAGATGCGCCAGGCCGTGGCCAAGCTGCGCGGGAGCCTGCCGCCCGGCCGCGCGGCCGATCCGGACGTGGCCGAGCTGCGCTGGATGCTGGAGGAGTACCGGGTGAGCCTGTTCGCGCAGGAGCTGCGCACGGCCTACCCGGTCTCGGACAAGCGCATTCTGAAGGCGGTCGAGGCCGTCAAGGCCGCCGAACGCACGTAGGGGGCGCTGCTCACGCGCCCCCGCGGGCGCGGGCGCTTCTTCGGAGGGATTTCCGGTACCGCGTACCTTTCGCGAAGGCGCGGAAATTAACCGGAAGGCGTACGGTCCGCACGTTTTCCCTGGTGATACGAAATGTGCGGGCGGTGATTCACGTCCCGCCTCTCCGGATTTCACCGCCGTTGTCCGCCAAAGCCGTGTCCTGCGAGGGGGAGGTTGTTCCGGGCGGCATGGATTTCCCTTTCCGGGGAAGTTACCCGAACGCTCACGCAAGGGACTTCTGTGAATGCTCTCCACCGGAAGGGAGAACGGTTTTGGCTGATCACCTCGACTTCTCGGATTATCTGATCGGTACGGAGGCGAGGAAACTCTACGAGCACCTGGTCGAGGTGGGCTGGCTGGCCACGTCCAACCTGCGGGGCCGGGCGGGCGGGGCCTTCCGCGAACTGCTGCGACACCGCTACGTCCGGATCTCCCGCCACGAGGAGGACGGGACCGAGATCATCGTCCCGGTCTCGCCACAGGTCATCCGGCAGGCCCTGCACCGCTCCGGTGAGGCCAGGATTCGCCAGGCCCGCGAGCTGGCGGCCGGGCTCGACTCCTGGCTTCTGCCGCTGGGCGCCGCCTACGAGCGCTCGGACGGGGAGGCGGACGGGTCCGGAGTGGAGGGGATGCGGCTGGTCATCGGCCGGGGACGCATCCAGGACCTCTCCCACGACCTGGTGGAGTCGGCCACCACCGACTTCCGGATCTTCCTCACCGGGCACTACCTCGACCTCGTCTCCTACAGCGGTCTCCTCGACCAGATCGAGACGCTGAGGGCCAAACGGGTGAGGTTACGGATACTGCACACCAAGGACCTCCTGGAGGACCGGGCGAGCGCCGGAGCCCTCCTCACCGGCCTTCCCGAGGACAGCAGGACGGCCTCGCACCTGCCGCTGTGGCTCCTCGTCAGCGACGAGACCTCGGCCCTCATCCCCGTGGAGTCCACCGGCGTGGCCAACGGCCTCTGCATCGATCTGCCGGGGGTCGTCGAGGCGCTGGCCAGCCTGTTCGAGATCTACTGGAGCATGACCCTGGAGGTCGCCGAACAACCCGGCCGGGGGGAGAACCACGACGAGTTCCTGCGCAAACAGCTGTGCCTGGGACAGACCGACGCGGCCATCGCCGCCCGGATGCGGGTCAGCGAGCGAACGGTGCGCAGGCGCGTGTCCGTGCTCATGGACGACCTGGGCGCCAGGACGCGCTTTCAGGCCGGCTTCTTCCTCGGCCGGCGGCGCGGCGTCTGACGGCGGCCGGAGCGGCCCCTCCTCAACCGAGGTCGCCCCAACGCCTCCACGGGACACCGGCCAGCAGCTCGTCCCTCTTCGCCCGCAGCAGCGCCCCGAACTCCCCGGGCACCTCGCCCACGAGTTCCTCCACCCGCCCGGGGTCGTCCACCCGGGTGGCGATCTCCGGGTAGTGGATGACGAACCCCTCCTCGTCCACGGAGAAGTCGGCCCGGAAGTCGGAGTCGCGGTCCTCCAACCGCACCAGCGCGGGTTCGTCGCCGCGGGGGCGGACCAGGGAGTAGTCCTGGCGGGAGCACTCCACCGTCAGGCCGGGCAGGTCGATCCAGGCCATGGCGTGCGACAGGGATTGCGTGGGGCGCCGATCCCGGTCCATCAGGGCCGCGCGGCGCACGGGCATGATGTTGGTCAGGGGCGACATCCACAAGTCGCAGTCCACCGCGCCCTCCAGGTCGGGGAGGGGCGCGGCGCGCAACGGCCCCCGACCGGTCCGCACCCGTGAACTCCAGCCGTGGGAGTCGGATCGGGTGAGCTCCACCTCCCGGTCCCAGCCGGAGCCGAGTACCGCGATCCGCATGCGTCTGGTGCGGTACAGGGGACCGCACTCCAGCCGGAAGACCGCCGTGTGCGGCTCCTCCCCGGAGTGGAAGGACACACCGTCCGCGGACAGGCCGGAGCCGTCGAACCCGCACCGTGCGAGGGCCACGCCCCCGGTCCCTCCCAGCTCCCACGCCATCATCGGCCGTTCCGCCATGAACCCCCCTCGCCCCCGGAGGCTAGGGGATCGGCGTGTGGAGGGCAACGAGCGCCCGGCCCGTGTCGCCGGACCGGGCGCGTCCTCTCGACGGGGGGCGGCTCAACGGGGAGGGGGGTCGGCGGCCGCGGCGCGGGGCAGGCGTTCGGCGAAGCGCGCGCGGTCGACGACGGCGCGGGTGTGCGTTCCGGACAGGACCCCGTCGCGGGGGTCGCGGGCCGTGACCTCGAAGGCGCACTTTCGCCCCGAGGCCCGCACGAGGACGGCGGTCACGGTCACCTCCTCGCCGAGCACGGTCGGGGCCAGGTGCGCGGAGTCGTGCGCCACGCCCACCGACATCTCGTCGGGCGAGGTCGCCTCCTCCAACAGCCGCATGCACGCCATCTCTCCGAGCCAGAGGAGCACGGGGGTGGCCAGTACGTCGAGGCCGTTGCCCCAGCGGCGGGCGAGGTCGGCCTCCGACACCGTGTGCCGCAGGGTGTGGGAGCGTCCCACGAGCGCGGCGAAGCGGTCCTCCGCCGCCGCGCCCGAGCCGGTACTGGTGGTCATGACGGTTCTCCTCCGGTCGGTGCGGTCATGGTCGGCCCGAACCGCTCGGGGGCGGCCCCCGCGTGGTGGTACCGGGCGGCGCGGGCCGGTTCGGCGGCGGCCACGCGCTCCTCCAGGAGGCACAGGGCCCTCTCCAGCCGGTGCAGCAGCTCGTCGACCTCCGCCGGTGCGATGACCAGGGGCGGTGCCACCAGTACCGACTCGGTCGCGGCGTCGACGCCCGCCGGGTACAGCACCAGCCCGCAGTCCCAGGCCGCCTCGGCCAGGGCTCCGGCGCGCGCCAGCGGCCGGTCCTGGTCGGGCCGCATCCGCAGGGCCAGCAGCAGGCCCTCGCCCCTGACCCCGCTGACGACGTGCGGGTGCGCCGAGGCGAGCGCCCGCATGCGGGCCCGGAGCCCGGCGCCCAGCGCCCGTACGCGCCCGGGGACGTCGTGGGCGCGCAGGTACTCCAGCACGGCCAGTCCCGCCGCCGCGGCCAGCGGGTTCCCCGCCGTGGTGTGCCCGAAGGCGTACTCCTCCGCGGGACGGTCCAGAGCCCGGGTGACGGCGCCGTCCACCACCAGAGCGGACATCGGCACGTACCCGGCGGTGAGGCCCTTGCCCGTGGCGATCATGTCGGGCACGATCCCCGCGGCAGCGGACGCGAACCACGCGCCGGTGCGTCCCAGACCGGTCATCACCTCGTCGGCGACGAGCAGGAAACCGTGCCTGTCGGCGAGCGCGCGGAGCGCGGGCAGCACGTCCGGCTCGGGCACGGCCGCCCCCGTGGCCGCGCCCCCCACCGGTTCGACGACCACGGCGGCCACCCGGTCGGGTCCGACGCGGTCCAGGGCCGCGCTCCAGTCGGCGGCTGTCGCGCGTGCGCCCGGGACCGAGGGGCGCACCCGTGGCCCCCCGGTGCGGTTGTCCAGCAGGGCCTCCAACCCCGCGCGCCGCTGCGGGTGTCCCGACAGCGAGAGCGCGCCCGCGGTCATCCCGTGGTAGCCGGGTTCCTCGCCGAGCACCACGGTGCGTTCGGGAGCGCCCCGGCACGCCTGGTGGGCCAGCACCAGGCGCAGCGCCGTCTCGACGGCCTCGGAGCCGGAGTTGGCGTAGAGGACCGCGCCGGGCGCGCCCGGCGCGACCGCGCACAGCTCCCGGGTGAGCCGGGACAGCGCCGGGCTGGCGAACTGCCGGCGGTAGGCCGAGCACGCCCGGTCGATCTGCGCGTGCATGGCGGCGGTCACCTCGGGATGGCCGTGACCGAGGTTGGCGTTCACGGCGCCCGAGCAGCCGTCCAGGTACTCACGGCCCTCGGTGTCCACCACGTGGACGCCCCGAGCATGGCTGACCAGTGCGTTCGCCTGCATGCGTACCTCCTCAGTACCAGGTGAGCGTGACGGCCCCGGCGGTCATGCCGCCGCCCACCGCCGCCAGCAGGACGCGTTCGCCGCGGCGCAGCGGGCGCGCGTGATGGGAGGCGTGCAGGGTGACCGGGATGGAGGCCACCGCCGTGTTGCCGTACTCCGGAGCGGTCATCGGGGCCTTGTCCGCGTCGATGCCCACGGCGTCGCACAGCTCCTCCAGCATCCGCACGTTGGCCTGGTGGAAGACCACCCTGTCCACGCTCCCGGCGTCCCAGCCGGTGCGCTCCAAGGCGTCGTCCACCAGCTTGGGGACGTTCTCCATGGCCCATCCCCGGACCTCGCGGCCCTGCATCCGGAGCTTGTCCCTGCCCTCGTCCGCGGTCCGCGGCGTGGTCGGCATGGCGGTGCCGCCCGCGTCCACGCCCACCAGGTCCGCCGAGGAGCCGTCGGAGGTCATCGCCGTCGTGTGGATGCCGTAGCCCTCGGGCACCTCACCGACCAGTGCCGCTCCCGCTCCGTCTCCGAACAGGCTCACCGTGCGCTTGTCCGAGCGGTCCATGACGCTGCTGAACTTGTCGGCGCCGACCACAAGGGCCTGTTCGAGTCCGGGGTCGGACTCCAGCATGCCCCGGGCGCAGTCGAGTCCGTACAGGAAGCCGGTGCACACGGCGTTGATGTCGAAGCTGGCGGTGGGGCCCAGGCCGAGTCTGCTCTGCATCCGCGCGGCCGTGGCGGGCTGGGGCTGGTCGGGGGTGCACGTGGCCAGGACGATCAGGCCGATGCGCTCGGGGGAGTCGGTGTGTCCGCGCAGCAGGTCGCGTACGGCCAACTCGGCCAGCTCCGAGGTGGCGGTGTCCTCCCCGGCGTAGCGCCGGGTCCGCACACCGGTGCGTTCGACCACCCAGTCGGGGGAGGCGCCGGTCCACGCGGCGATGTCGTCGTTGTCGATCACGGTGTCGGGAAGGTGGGAGCCGAGTCCCAGGATGCCGAAGGGCATGGGTTCTCCTCGTGGGGTGTCGTTCCGTCCGCGGCGGTCGCCGCGGACGTGCGGTCACGCGGCGGCGGGCCGTTCCACACGGGCCGCCGCCGTCGCGACCATGTCCAGCAGGCGGCGCAGGTCCTTGCGGCGCAGGTGCGGGTTGAGCAGCGTGAGCTTGAGCCAGACCGCGGCCGCGCCGCCGTTCTCCGGGTCCGGAGCCGTGGCCCTCCCCAGGACGGCCTCGCCGGAGGCGAGCATCCGGCGCCGCAGCTCGGCGACCATCTCCGACCCGGCCGGTTCGCCCAGCCGGTCCGCGAGCACGGGGCGGAACAGGACGGTGCTCAGCCCGGGCTCCTCCAGCACCCGGAGGGCGGGGTGGGCGCCGGCCAGAGACACGGCCTCGTCGGCGGCGTCACAGCAGCGTTCCACCAGGTCCCCCATACCGGTGCGCCCCAGGGCCAGCAGCGTCGCGGCCAGCTTGAGCACGTCGGGGCGGCGGGAGGTGCGGATCGACCGTCCGAGCAGGTCGGGCAGTCCGGCGTCCGAGTCGTCGTCGGCGTTGAGGTAGTCCGCGGTGACCGCCAGCAGGTCCACGTCGTCCGGGTCGGCCAGGGTGAGCATCCCGGCCGCGAGCGGTTGGCCGCCGAACTTGTGGAAGTCCAGGGCGACGCTGTCCGCGGAGCCGATCCCGTCCAGGGCGGGGCGGAGCCGGTCGCTGAACAGGGCGCAGCCCCCGTAGGCGGCGTCCACGTGCAGGCGGGCGCCGTGCTCGCGGCAGGCGTCCGCGATCTCCTGGAGCGGGTCCACCCGGCCCCGGTCGGTGGTGCCCGCCGTCGCGACGACCAGGGACGGCTCCTCGGAGGCGGCCAGGGCCCTGCGCAGCCCGTCGGGGGACATCCGGCCGTGCCTCGTGGGCACCACCACGGGCGGGCGCAGGCCCAGCAGCCACGTCGCCCGCTGCGTACTGTGGTGGGCGTTGTCGCCGCACAGCACCCGCAGTGAGGACCCGCCGACCCGCTCACGCGCCACCAGCACACCGACCAGGTTCGACTCGGTGGCTCCGGTGGTCACCAGCGCGTCCGGCCGGCTCGCCCCGGGGTGCACGAGTTCGGCCAGCGCCCGGCAGACCCGGGCCTCGATGGTGCTGGACACCGGGGCCTGGTCCCAGGAGTCCATGGACGGGTTGAGCACGTTGACCGCCAGGTCCGTCGCCGCCGGGAGGGCGAGCGGCGGTGTGTGCAGGTGCGCCACACAGCGCGGGTGGGCGGGGTCGGCGGACCCCGCCGCGAACGCGGGGACCAGCGCGTCGATCGCCTCCCGCGCGCCGATCCCCTGGTGTGGCAGGGGGTCGGGCCAGTGGTCGAGCAGGTCGGCCGCGACCTTGTCGGGGCCGCCCTCGGGGCACGGCCCCCGACCGCGGACCAGGCCGGATCTGAGCGCGTCGAGGGTGTGTCCCGTCAGTTCGGTGACCGCGGTGAGTTCGGGGTCGTTGCCCGCCAGGGGAGGCGGTCCCTGCGCGGTCCGGTCGAAATCGGTCTGCATGGTTCTCCCGGTTGGTCGACTGCGGTTGTGCCGGAGGGGCGGCGCCGGGGCGGTCTCACGCCCTCGTGCCGACCCGTCCGCCGGTGCGGGCGTTGCCCACCACCAGCGCCAGGGCGAGCGCGGGCAGGAGCGCGAGGCCGAGCCAGGACAGCGGCCCGCCGTCGATCTCCGCGCCCACGAAGAAGCCGACGGCGCCGCCCACCGCCCAGAAGACGTCGTGCCCCCCGAAGAAGGCCCCGGCGTCCCTCTGGTCGGCCAGGTCGGCGATGTAGATGTCGGCGGAGACGAACACGAGGGTCTCTCCGACGCTGTAGACCACCACGCACAGCAGCAGCCACCACAGGACCGGTACGGCCGCGATCGCGCCGATGGACACCGCGACCACGGCCATCCCGGCGGCGGAGAGCACCAGGGCCGCGCGCCTCTCGAACTGCCGCCGCAGCGCGATCACCGCGAGCACGCCCGCGATCCCGTTCACCATGAGCACGGCTCCCGCGAGCTCCTCGTAGCCCGAGAGCTCACTGGCGTAGATGGGCAGGGAGGTGGTCAGCTGTGAGTCGATGACCCAGAACAACCCCATGGCGAGGCCGAACCGCAGGAACAGCCCGTTGCGGAAGACCCGCCCCAGGGAGCCGATGACGGTCTCACTGGTGGTCGAGGTGTTCAGGTGGCGGCGCACGAGGTGCACCGGCACGGTGAAGACCAGCATCAGCGCTCCGCCCACCAGGAACAGCAGGCGCGCGTCGACGCCGATCAGCAGCGCGCCGAGCGCGGGGCCGAGCACCGCGCCCAGGTTCTGCGCCTGGTTCAGGAAGGAGAACCCGCGCTTGCGGTCCTCGTCGGGCTGCCCGGCCATCACGGCGGAGGCCGACGGCTCGTAGAGCGCCCCGCTCAGCCCGACCAGCGACGAGCACAGCAGGTACCACCAGAAGCCGTCGTCCACCGCGAAGGCGGCGAACGCCGCGCCCCGCAGGGCCAGGCCCAGGGTCATCAGGGTCACGTGCCGGGTGCGGTCTCCGATCAGGCCGCTCAGCAGCGGCAGGCAGCGCGCCGTCACCAGGTTGGCGGCCAGGACGCTTCCGACCTCCCAGGCCGTGTAGTCCAGGGAGAGCATGTGCAGCGCCAGGTACGGGGCGATCGCGAAGGTTCCGACGTTGAGCACGCCGGCGGCGACCACCACGACGCGGATAGCCGTCGGCAGCGCGCCGAAGCCGCCGCCCTTCTCCTCCGGCTCGGGCCCCCGTGTCGGCCCGCCTGGTTCTGTACTGGAATCACTCATGGTCGAGACCTCGGTGCGCAAAGGGGTCGGCGGTCGTCGGGAAGCCCCGGTGAGGGGGGGCCGTGGGTCTGCGCGCGTGTCATCCGCCCAGGACGGAGAGGACCCGCTCGGCGTGCTCCTCGATCCGCCGCGCGTGCCGCGCGTCGTCGCCGATCACCATGTAGTCGATGACCCCGGAGCGGTCGACGTCCTCGATGGGCAGCACCACTCCGCAGCCGCGGGAGTGGTCGTAGAGCAGGCCCTCGTCGCGCAGGGCCCCCACGGCCTCGGTGAAGCCGCGGACCGGGACCCAGTTGCGGGTCAGCACCGTGTGCTCCGTGCCGTAGGAGTCGCCGACGAGCCTGCGCGCGAGGTAGTCGATGTGCGTGCAGTCGCCCATGCGGCCGTTCACCTCGGTGAAGAGCAGCTTCCCGTCCTCGGTGAGGATGGAGTCGATGTTCATGTAGCCCCGGAACCCCCGCCGCCCGGCCGCGGCGGCCAGGGTCGTGCTGTGCGCGATCATCTCCGCGAGCTGGAACTCGCTCAGCCGCCTGGGCGGGATCTCCAGGCCGATGAAGGTGGGCTCCATCCGCATCTCGCCGAAGTTGAGGACGGTCGGGGCGTCGACGTCTCCGGACACCCGGAGTTCGCTGTAGTGCACCATCACGGAGGGGTGGTACACCTCGACCACGACCCTGGTGTTGCGCTGCACCGCGATCTGCGGCCACAGCGAGGCGGCCAGCGCCTCCGGGTCGAACCCCGGCTCGACGGGGACCACGCGGCTGGCCCCCGTCAGCTCCGTCTCGCCGTGGACCGTGACCGCGACGTTGCCCGCGCCGCCGGAGTTCGTGTCCTGCTTGACCATGACCCTGCCGTTGCGCGCGACGAGGTCGCCGACCGCACGGGCCAGTTCGGCGGCGGTGGTGGCTATCCGCCCCTCCGCGACGGGGGTGCCGCACACCTCGGCCAGTTGCCGGAAGAGCACCTTGCTGTTGTAGGTCTCGGCTCCTCCCGCCTCGAGGAAGCCCGGTTCGACACGGCTCACGTCCAGCTCCAGGGAGCGGGCCAGGGTCAGGGCGGCGCGGTCCAGGAAGTACGCCTCCAGGGTCCACCCGCGGACCGACCCCACCCGTTGGCGGATCTGCTCCTCGACCCAGCCGTCGTTGAGCGAGTCGAAGTTGAGGATGAGCTGTTCGGTCTCGCTGTTCCTGGGCAGGATGACGTTCTTCTCGGAGAGGTTGCGCCCCAGCAGCCCGTTCACGTAGGAGACGAACTCCTCGGAGACGGCGTGCGGGAGGACGACCAGGTCCTCGTCCTCGGCGAGCACCAGCAGGCGGCAGCAGCACAGCGAGCTGAGGGCGTGGATGTCCGGCGGCATGTCCGTGCCGCACATCGCGTCGCTGTCGACGTTGGCGACGATGATCTTGGGCATGGCGAGATAGGTCCTTTCTCTCGGGAGGGCGACGGCGGGGGCCGGTCGCGGGTCAGCCGCGGGCGCGGCGCAGGCCGCACATCTGCGTGAAGGCGTTCTTCCGCTGCATCTCGGCGGTGCCGCCCGCGATCAGGGTGCCCAGCGCGTCGCGGACCGAGCGGGACACCCGCCCCTCCTCGTAGCCCGCGTGGCCGAAGACGCGCAGCGCGTCCTCAGTGCCGGTCCTGAGGGACTCGGCGGCCTGGAACTTCGCGATCGAGCACAGGAGGGCGGCGTCGGGGCGGTCCTCCAACAGGGACTCCAAGGCGCCGTAGGACACCCACCGGGTGCTCTCCAGCGCGAAGCGCGTGTCGGTGAGCCGGCCCTGCACGTACTGGTGGTCGGCGAGGGGGGCGTGGAACGCGCGGCGCTCGTGGACGAAGTCCATCATCTCGTCGACGAGCGGTTCGAGGTAGGCGGCCGCGAGCACGCCGTACAGCAGCCGGTCGAAGGCCATGATCCCGTGGACGAGGGCGAGCCCGCCCCCGGGCCGCCCGAGCACGCCGTCGGCGCCGATGCCCGCGCCGTGGAAGTCCAGCCGACCGGTGGGACTGCTGTGGTTGCCCATCATGGTCTCCGCGGCGCCGCGCTCGGTTCCGGGGGCGTGCAGGTCCACCAGGAAGAGGGTCGCGTCGGCCCCGCGGTCCAGGTCGCCGCTGCGGCCCAGCACCAGTGCGAGGTCGGCCACCGGGGCGTTGGTGATGTGGACCTTGGCGCCGTGGAGGCGGCCGGAACCGGCCTCGGCGGTGACGGACATCTTGCTGATGTCGGAGCCGCCGCTCTCCTCGGTCAGAGCCATGGAACTCACCTGGCCGGAGAGCAGCCGCGGCAACCACGACTCGCGCTGGGAGGGCGTCCCGTCGCGGACCAGGGCGCGGATGAGCCCGGTCTGGGCCACCATGGACAGGCAGAAACCGAGGTCGCGGCCTCCCCGGGCGATTCCCTGGAAGGCGGAGACGAAGTCCCACCAGTTTCCGCCCAGGCCGCCCATCTCCTCGGGAACGGGAATCCGCCAGACGCCGTTCTCGCTCAGCTCACGCCACGACTCGTGGTCGAACTCCCGCCTCCGGTGGCATTCGTCCGCGCGCTCGGCCACCGTTTCGGCCGCCAGGACCTCGTACTTGTCCCGTATTTTGCTGTCAGTGCGGCAGTCGTCCGCCACGGGCCTCACCCCCTGCTTATCCGTTACTTGTTCGTTATGGGGCAATATATGCAGACCCCCGTTTCCTATGGCGGAAGATGGCCAGAACGGACACCCTTTTCGGGGACGGGCTTCTTTTCCACCGGTGTTTCCCCTGGTGGCGGGGGCCGACCCGACGGGTCCGGCCTCGTGGCCGGAGGGTGCGGCCTGTAGCATGCGCCGTGGACTCCAGTGGTGTAGACCACTGGCGGGCGGACATCACAGGCGCGAGGGAAGCGAGGCCCCCGGTGGGCGGATCGACGGACAGCTCGGTGGACGGCAAGCGGCTCCTGCTGGTGGGCACCTACACCCCCGACTCCGACCCGGCCGGGGAGGGGGAGGGGATCTACCGCGTCTGGTTCGACCCCATGACCGGCGAGATGACCGACGGCGGCGCCGCCGCCCGCACCCCGGGCCCGTCCTTCCTGGCCTTCCGCGAGGACCCGCCCACGGTGTACGCGGTCAACGAGCGCGAGAAGGGCACCGTCACCGCCTTCCGGATCGACGGCGCGGCCGGGCTCACCGAACTGGGCCAGGTCCCGACCGGCGGCGGATCGCCCTGCCACGTGCTCGCGCGCGGCTCCGAACTGGCGGTGACCAACTACGCCAACGGCGTGGCCGCGGTGTACGCCCTGGCCGGGGACGGCTCCCCCGGTTGGGCGGTGGCGGAACTCGCGCACTCCGGAAGCGGCCCGGTCACCGACCGCCAGGAGGGGCCGCACGCGCACAGCGCCGCCGCCCCCGACGAGCACCACCTGCTGGTGGCCGACCTGGGCACCGACGAGCTGCGCGTCCTGCGCGGCGGCGAGGAGGTCGGCGCCGTCGCCCTGCCCCCGGGCACCGGTCCCCGGCACACGGCCGTCCTCGGCGAGTACCTCTACGTGGCGGGCGAGCTGGACTCGCGCGTGCACGTCCTGCGCTGGAACCCCGCCGAAGGCACCGCCGAGCACCTGGGCTCCGTCGAGGCCACCGGCGAGGAGGCCGCGGGCGCCAACTTCCCCGCCGAGATCCTCGCCAACGGCGACCACGTGTACGTGTCCAACCGGGGCGCGGACACGATCGCCACCTTCGCCGTCCGCGACGGCGGCGCCCGCCTGGAGCACGTCGCCGACACCCCGGCCGGAGGGCCGTGGCCGCGCAACTTCGCCGTCGTGCGCGGCCACCGCGAGGAGCCCGACCACCTGGTCGTGGCCGCCCAGAACGGCGACTCGCTGGCCTCCCTGCTCCTGGACCCCGGCACGGGCGTCCCGGCCGACACCGGCCACCGGCTGCGCCTGCCCGTCCCCGTGTGCGTGCTCCCGGTCCCGATCACCCGCATCCGCCGAGCCGAGGGGACCCGGGGCTGACACGGCGTCCCCCGCGACGTGAGCGGGGCGCTCCGCCCGCTGCCGCGCGTCGGCCGTGGCGCGGGAGCGCCCCTTCCCGGGCCGCGGCCGTCACCGCCTACCGCCTTCCGCCGACCGTGGTGTCCGCCCGTCCCAGGGAGGCACACGGCCAGGGTTTCAACAGCAGCACCAGCTCCGTGTGCCGTCGCCGCGCCTGAGCCGGAACCGCCTCCACCGGCCTGCCCGGCTGCGTCCTCTCGATCTCCGCCGCCAGCTCCTGGGCGGTGTCACCGCTCAGCATCACCATGCGGCCGGTGTGCGCCGCCCAGTACTGGCCGGTCGCGTTGCCGTACCACACCGTCCACCCCCGCTTGCGGTAGGTGGCGCGGAGACGCCCCACCTCCTGGGGGACGGAGGCCTCCACGGTCTCCAGGGTCATGACCGCGCCCATCCTGCACCGCCTTCCAGAACCCGTAGTGCCTTCCGCAGCTCCTCGGCGCCCGCGCACACGACCAGTCCGGGCACGTTCCATCGCAGTTCGAAGAACATCCCAGGTCCGCGCGGGGATTGGAAGTTCCCCCACCGAGAGGCGGGGGCGTTCACCGGAAGCGGGCCGTGCCCGCTCCCGGAGCGGCTGCCGGGGGTGAGGCCCCGGAGGGGGGCGGCCCCCTACCCGCCGATGGGGAACCGCTGACGTTTTCCTCCCGGTCCCGCCGTGCCTTCCCACTTCCGGACCACGGCATAGTCACAATGTGTGCATGATTGGTAACGCAAAGCGTGTGCGCTGGTCGGCCCCGAAGAGGACCGGCCGGACCTTCCTCGTCACGGCCGCCACCCTGGCCCTGGCGGCCGGCGCCCTGTCGACCGCCCCGGGGTTCCGGGGCTGGTGGACCCCGGCCCCCGCCTCCGCTGCCGTCACGGTCAACCCCGTCGCCCCCGCACTCGGATTCAACGCCATCTCCGAGGGCGACACCTACCTGGCCGGGACCGAGTCCGAGGGCCCGATCGCGGTCGGCGGCGACCTGTCCTTCGGCCGCGACTACCGGGTGCGCATCCACAACGACGGCACCTTCACCGACGCGGGGGAGAGCAACCCCGTGGCGCTGCTGGTCCGGGGTGAGGTGGACTTCGACGACAGCGATCCGCAGGGCGTGCTCAGCATCCCCACGGGCGCCTACGTCAAGATCGGCGACCTCGACGACGCCGACGTCTTCACCACCGACCTCAACAACGCCTCGGCCAACACCCGCGTCGTCCCCCAGGGCGCCGGTTACGAGGGCTATCCGCGGGTCCAGCTCAGCACCATGCAGCCCGCCGACTCGGTGGGACCGGCGCCGGACCTGATCGACTTCGAGGAGGCCTTCTCCGCCTTCCGCTCCTACTCGTCCGGGTTCGCGCTCTGCTCCACCACGGCCACGCTGACCACCCCCAACGGCGACCCGATCGACCCGGACGCCATCCCCGAGGGGGCGGACCTGCACGTCAGCCTCACGCCCGGAGAGCAGAACGTCCTCAACATCACCGCCGAGGAACTGAACTCGCTCTCCCAGCTGACCTTCGACGATCCGCCGAGCCAGGACACCCCGCTGATCATCAACGTCGACACCTCGGGCGTCGGCGGCGACTTCACGTGGGAGGGCCCCACCGGCGCCGGGTTGAGCTCCTCCACGGCCCCCTACACCCTGTGGAACTTCTCCGACGCCCGGACGGTCACCATCCCCGTGGGCACCGACAGCATCGAGGGCACCGTCTACGCCCCGAACGCCGCGGTCAACCACTACTCCTCGGCCAACATCGAGGGGACGGTGGTCGCCCGCGAGTTCACCCAGGACGTGGGCGGCCCGCGCGAGAGCCAGCGCGGCGCGCGCGTCGTCCGGCCCTTCGAACTGCACTACCACCCGTTCGACGCCGAGCTGACCACGTGTGACGCCGGTCCGTCGCCGGACCCCGACCCCGCACCGGACCCGACACCCGACCCGGACCCCGACCCCACGCCCGACCCGACGCCGGGCCCCGATCCCACACCTGGCCCCGATCCCACACCGGGTCCCGACCCCGACCCCGACCCGGAGCCCGGCCCTGACCCGGACCCGACGCCCGGCCCTGACCCCGAACCCGGTCCTGACCCGGTCCCGGGCTACCGGTAGAGGTCACCGGGCGACCGAGGACACCGGTCGCCCGGGCCCCACCCCTCCGGGCAGGCGGCGCGGGTCCGCGGGGCGGGGAGGACCCCGCCCTGTGACCCGCGCCTCAGGCGATCCCCTACAACCCCGGGGCCCGCAGAACTGTGCGCCCCGGCCTTCGTCCTGGTCACCGCCATAACGGACAATGGGCAAAGATCCGCCTCCGCGACCTCCCGAGGGAACCGCCCATGCCCACGACCAGGACCGACATCCGCCACAGGGGCCTGACCGCCCGCGACCTCGCGCTCATCGCCGTGTTCGCCGGGCTCATCGCCGCCCTCAGCGTCACGGTCGCCATCCCGCTGCCGTTCTCTCCGGTGCCCATCACCCTCCAGACCCTGGGCATCATGCTCGCCCCCAGCCTCCTGGGCTGGAAGCGCGGCCCCCTCGCCGTGGCGGCCTTCATCGTGCTCGGCCTGGCCGGGCTCCCGCTCTTCGCGGGCGGCATGGGCGGCGTCGGCGTCCTGGCCCGGCCCTCGGCCGGGTTCATCGTCAGCTGGGTCTTCGCCGCCCTGGTCATCGGTCTGCTCACCGACCTCATGGTCCGCGGCTCCCGGGGGCGCTACCGGTTCTGGGCGGGCCTGGGGATCAACGTCGTCGGCGGCATCCTCGTCATCTACGCCATCGGCGTCCCCTGGATGGCCGTCGTCATGGGCGACGGGGTCCTGGCCGCCGCCTACTCCATGGTGGCCTTCCTGCCGGGCGACCTGGTCAAGGCCGTGGTCACCGCGCTCATCGCCAGCGCCGTCTACCGCGCCTACCCGATCCCGCCCGCGGGCCGCCCCGTCGTGGAGGCCGGTACCGGCCGCGGGGAATCCTGATGCTGCGACTGGAGGGCGTCTCCCACTCCTACGACGACCGCGCCGTGCTGCGCGACGTCACCCTCGACCTGGCCGAACACCGCATCGGCGTGATCGGGGCGAACGGATCGGGCAAGTCCACGCTCGCCCGCACCCTCAACGGCCTCGTCGTCCCCGACGAGGGCCGTGTGACGCTGGGGGAGTGGGACACCCGGCGCCACGCCAAGCAGATCCGGCGCCGGGTCGGCTTCGTCTTCTCCGACGCCGCCAACCAGATCATCATGCCCACCGTGGCCGAGGACGTGGAGATCGGCCTGCGCTCCCTGAAGCTGGGCCGCGAGGAGACCGCCCGCCGGGTGGAGTCGGCCCTGGTCCGCTACGGACTCGACGGCCACCGCGACCACCCCGGCCACCTGCTCTCGGGCGGGCAGAAGCAGCTCCTGGCCCTGGCCTCGGTACTGGTCACCGAGCCCGAGGTCCTGGTCTGCGACGAGCCCACCACGCTGCTCGACCTGCGCAACACCCGCATGGTGCACCGGACCCTGGACGGCCTGGACCAGCAGGTCGTCCTGTTCACCCACGACCTCGACCTCCTCGACGGCTTCGACCGGGTCCTGGTCATGGACGCGGGCCGGGTGGTCTTCGACGGTGTTCCCGGCGACGCCGTGCCCCACTACACCAAGCTCATGGACGAGCGGTGAGCACCGTCGGCCTCTACGTCCCCGGTACCGGGTTCCTGTACCGGATCCCGGCCGGGGCCAAGCTCCTCGCACTGCTGCTGGTCGGTGTCGGCCTCGTCCTCTGGGCCGACCCCCGGGTCGCCGTCGGCGCCCTGGCCGCCGCGTTCGCGCTGTACCCGCTGGCGGGTCTCCCGCCGGGGCGGGCCTGGTCGGCGCTGCGCGCGCTGTCGCCGTTCCTGCTGGCCATCGGCCTGTTCCAGGTCCTGTTCGCGGACTGGCAGACGGCCCTGCGCCTGTGCGCGCAGCTGGCCGCCCTCGTCCTGTTCGCCAACCTCGTCACGCTCACCACCCGCGTGCGCGCGATGCTCGACCTCTTCGAACGCATGGCCCGCCCGCTCAGGCACGTCGGCGCCAACCCCGAGCGCATCGCACTCGTCCTGGCGCTCACCGTCCGCTCCATCCCGATGGCCGCCTCCGCCTGGCAGGCCGCACGCGAGGCCTACCGCGCGCGGGGCCTGTCCGGCCGCCCCCACCTGCTCGTGGTCCCGGTCATCGTCCAACTGCTGCGGATGGCCGACGCGACGGGGGAGGCCCTGGTGGCCCGGGGTATCGACGAGGACACCCGCCGCTGAGGATTCGCCCGTGGGAGCGGACGAAAAGAGAGGGTTGGGTACCGATTCGGTATCGAGATGTTCGTATTCGCGACATTTCACTGAATAATGGTGGTAATCCAGCCCATCCGCGTGTCAGCGAACCGGTGATAGCGTGCCCCGGCATCCCCCCGCCGACACCCGAGCCCGGTCCGTCGCCGTCGTGGCGGCCGTCCTCGCGGTGCTCATGGCCTTCACCCTGCCCGGCGCCACCTCGGCCTCCGGGGCCGTCCCGCCCGGCCCGGACCCCGCGCTGCTGCGGTCGTCGGTCTCCGGGGACGCGTCCCCCCTGGTGCCCTTCGCGCCCGTCGAAGCGCCCGCCACCGGAGGCCAGGGCCTCACACCGGTCCAGCGGGAGGAACTCACCGCGCGCGTCGGGGCGATCGGGGAGGAGCACCCGGCCGACTTCGCGGTCGCTGTGCAGGACCTGCGCACCGGCGCCACCTTCAGCCACGGCGCCCACCGGCAGTTCCCCACCGCGAGCGTGGCCAAGCTGACCATCCTCACCATGCTGCTGCTGCGCGCCGAGGAGGAGGGCCGAGACCTCACGGGGGCCGAGCGCTCACAGGTCTCGGCCATGATCCGCCACAGCGACAACGAGGTCACCGACGGCCTGTACTCGCGGATCGGGTTCACCGACGGCTTCGTCGAGGGCGCCCGGACGCTGGGCTTGACCAACACCGACCCCCATCCCCGCGGCAGGTGGGGCGCCACCCTGACCACCGCCGCCGACCAGGTGCGGCTGCTGCGCTCCCTGTACTGCGACGGGAGCCCGCTGGCGGAGGAGGACCGGGCCTACGCGCGCGGGCTGATGGAGTCCGTCGCCGCCGAGCAGTCCTGGGGGATCTCGGCCAGCGCGGGCCCCGACGACACCGTCGGGCTCAAGAACGGGTGGACCCCGCGCGAGGCCAACGGCGGCCTGTGGAACGTCAACAGCGTCGGCTACGTGGCCGGGCCCGGGCGCGAGTACCTGATCGCGGTCCTGACCGACGGCAGCCCCGACTACACCGCGGGCGTCGCCCTGGTGGAGGAACTGGCGGCCACGGTCACGGCGGCCATGGAGGAGGCCCGCGCCGCTGGGTCCCCGGACGAGTGACCGCCCCGGGCTCCGGCCCACGCGCACGTGTGCCCCGCCCGGAGGGCTCCGGACGGGGCACACGGGGTTTCCCGGGCGGCCGGGCCCTTCGCGAACCCGCCTCACCCCCGGGGGCCGGTGCGGGCGCCCGAACGCGGGACGGGGCGGCGCGCGGGCCCGAAGAGCGCCGCCTAGTCCAGCGGCCCGCCGATGGTGCACTATGTACCAACCAAGCGGGCCGGTAGCCTCCGAACCATGGGAGCGGTTGCATTGGGCCAGCTAAGAGCGGTTGTCGCCGTGCGGTTGAGCGACTTCACCGACACGTCCACGTCCCCCGAACGGCAGACGGACGCGGGGAACGAGGCCGCGCGGGACCTAGGGGCCCGTGTCGTCGGCTATCCGGTGGACCTGGACGTGTCCGCGTCCAAGACGACGCCGTGGGAGCGGCCCCAACTCGCCGAGTGGCTGAACAAGCCGGACGAGTTCGACGTCCTCATCTGGTGGCGCATGGACCGCGCGGTTCGGTCCATGGCGGACATGTCCGCGTTGGGCCACTGGGCACGGGAGCACAACAAGCGGCTCGTGTTCGCGGAGGGCCCGACCGGGGGCCGCCTGGAACTCGACATGGGTTCCGCTACCGGGGAACTCATGGCGATTCTCATGGCGTTCGCCGCACAGATGGAAGCGCAAGCCATCCGGGAGCGCGTTACCGGTTCCCGTGCACAGCTCCGCCGAACGGGCCGTTGGGGCGGAGGACAACCGCCGTACGGGACGCAGCCCATCCCGAACCCGGACGGGCCCGGCGTCGTGTTGGGTGAAGACGCCGACGCCGTCCAGGTCCTCCGCTACGGTCAGAAGCTTCTACACGCGGGTATGCGGCCCCACCCGATCGCGGAGCACCTAAACGGCATGGCCATCCCCAACGCTACGCGGCACTTCGCATTGAAGGCCGGGACGAGCACGGACAAGGCGGGGAACTGGACGGGATTCGCGTTCAAGAAGATCATGCGTAACCCCGCGTTGCTCGGATACGCCGTCCACGGCGGGACTATCGTCCGCGACGAACGAGGGGAACCGGTCATCGTTGGGCCGGAGATCTTCACCCGAGAGGAGTTCGACGCTGTCGGCGTGATCCTGGACGAGATGGAGAATCCCAACGCGGACAAGCGGCCCCGGAAGGACTCCGGAAGTCGGATGCTCAACGTTGGGTTCTGCGGAGGCTGTGGCGGGAAGCTGTACCCCACCAAGCCCACCAAGAAAGCCGCACGGCGGTACATGTGCCGGAAGGCTTCCGCTGGCGTCAAGTGCGCGCGGCCCGTCTCCATCCGCGCGGATTGGCTGGAGGACTACGCCGAACGCGAGTTCTTGAAGCGGTTCGGCCGTATGGACGTCGTCCGCGTCGTCTCGCACGGCGGGTACGACCCGGGGCCGGAGATGGACGAGGTCACGCGAGAGCTCCGCGTCATGATCGCGCGGCTTACGGAGGCCAAGACGCGGACCACACAAGCCGTGTGGCAAGAGCGCGTGGACGCCCTGGAAGCGCGCGCGGCCACGCTGGAAGCCACGCCCGTTACGGAGCCCTACGAAGAGCAGATACCGACGGGGGAGAAGTACGCCGCTATGTGGCACAACGCCGACGACATGGGCAAGCGGCGCATGATGCAAGACGCGGGCGTGCGCATCGTTGTTCAGCGCAAGGCTCCGGCGGAAGGCAAGACGCGTACCGGCCGCGTGACGCGGCTAGATGAGTCGCTGCTGAGTTTCGACGTGGCTACCAACCGCGACCCGGTAGCGGACGCGGAGGCGGAAGCGTTGTACCAAGCCACGTCCTAACGCCCCTCGTCCTCTCCGGGCCCTCGTTCCCCTCCGCATCACGGGGGCGGGGGCCCTTGTCATGTCCGGGCCGTCCCTATCCATGCCGTGGAGTGGCCCCGGAGCGTCCGCCGGAGCGGGTCCGGAAGGAAGCCGAAACCTCCGCTCCGGCGGCCGTGGAGCCGGAAGTGTTCCACGCGGAGGAGGCGGCGGAGTAGTCCGCCCTCCGGGCCCTCCTGACGTCCAGGGTGACGAAGTGACGTTTTAGACGTCGTTTCGGTATTCCTTAAGAGTTTTCTATAGGAAACAAGAAACATCCTTCAAAACGTCACTTCGTCACCGACGCGGCCCGCTCTCCGCGAACCTCGTCCCGCGTCCCGTCCAGCACGGCCCCGGGGGCGTCCACGCGGACCGCTCTGCCCTCGTCCCGAGAACGACCACGAGCCGGGCCCTCCGTGTGACGCCCCGGAGACGCCGAGCGTGGCCCATGCCAGCACGCGTAGGGGCATGGTTAGCCCCTGCACTCTCTGTACAGCTTCACAATGGACGCTAGTGACCTTTTGCCTCCGGCTTCGACTTGGGGGAAGGGTCGCGCGATTCTAAGCCGCCTGCGTCCATTTGAGCGCTTTTGCGTGGAGCCACCCCGGACGCCGCCCGCCTCGTCCTCCGGAGCGGCCCCGTGAACGGTCCGGAGCTTCGGCGGAGGCTACGGGCCGTCTCGTCCGCAATCACCGGGACACACAACTCCGTCGGGCAACTTTCCGCCCGGCAACCTAGGTGATCCATGGAGCGATTCATGTCTTTTGAGCAGTACACGCGCGTCCTGGATGCACTCACTTATGCCGTTCACGCCACCGCCCACCGACGGGACCCGAAGAACACCGCTGTGTTCATCGCTACCCGTGACGCGTTCGCGGCCCTGTACCCGGAGCACCGGGACGCCTATGTTCCCACCGGGGACCGCTAATGTTCGCTTCCTTTGGCCAGCCCGGCCACGTGACGACCGCAATTGACAAAGAGCTCAACACGCTTCCGTCGGAGCTGGAAAAGCTGGCAACGGACGGGGATATCTCCGAACTTAAGCGCGTCGCCACCGCACTTAACAAGCGGTTCATGGAACGGCAGATGAAAGAAGATCCCCGTGTCCTCGTCTCCGCGATCATGAAGGCCAAAAACGGCAAGTAAGCCGACCCTTTTCTAGCTTCCGGCGCACGGCGCACCCGTGGCGCTTTTTCTATTTCTGGAGTACATATATGGCTCACACTATCCAGGTGTCCGACGTTATTAACGCGTCGCTCGGTCTGGTCGAAGCCGAAAGCGTTCTCGGTAATCTCGTTTACCGTGACGCGGAGGCGGGATTCACCGGCGGAGTCGGGGACACCGTCCGCGTGCGCGTGCCTAACGTGATCGACGCTCAGAACGGGGCCGGACAGGCCACGGTGTTCTCTGACATCGCGGAGGGAGCCGTGCCCGTTACTCTTACAGACGAGGCATATTCCGCCGTCAAGCTCTCGGACAAGGAACTTTCCCTAGACATCGTGAATTTTGGTGCTCAGGTTCTCCAGCCTCAGGCGGCGGGCGTTGCGAAGTACTGCGAAAAGGCTATCGCGGGCGTGATGAACGCTCAGGTCAACGACGCGGCGAACACCAACACCATTAACCCGGATGCCCCGCTTTCCGCGATTGCTAGGGCAGCGGCGGAATTCACGCGTCGTGAGCTTCCGATGAATGGTCGTATTCTGGTGATCGGCCCGGAGATGCTGGAGGCTTTTCTTAACCTTCCCGCTCTCCAGGATGTAGCATCCGCCGGGGCGGACGAGGCCCTTAGGGGCGGAGAGCTCACCAGGCTTATGGGTTTCTCTGTCCGCGTCTCTCCTTACACGGATGGGGCTGTGGCTTTCACTCGTGAGGCTTTCACGCTAGCGTGCCGCGCACCGCTCCCTCCGGAGGGAGCCGGGTTCGCGGAGGCGCGCGCTCACAACGGCTACGCGCTCCGCTATCTCCGCGATTTCGACATTTCCGTCCGCGCGGATGTCTCTCTCATGGGGACTTTTGTTGGCGCGGGAAAGATGGACGATCGTCGCTTTATGGCTTTCAAGGTTGCCATGTCCGCCTAGTCGTTCGCGAACAGTTCTGCATCAGTCCAGGGATATTCTCCTAGGTATTTTCTTATTTGGTCCTGGAGCTCTCTTGTCTGATATGAGTTACGCGAACGCACGGCGAGAGAAACGAGCACGTGAACCGGAGCGACACCCGCGCGGATGATCAGCGACGTTTCCCCTGGTCAGGGTGGGGAGGACCCCCAAACCTCGGGGGCTATGCTCCGGCGGGGGATAGCGATCCTGTCGCCGTACGGGTCTGAGGTTTTTACTTAGGCGCGTGACTAGCGCGAACATGCGGGCGTATGCGCGTGCAACGCGGGCGCGCACGAGGAATGGTGTTGATTTGCCCTTTCATGTTCCCTTATCTACTTTCAATAGTTTTGCCCTGAAAGCATCTCTTGTCGTGTCCTATGCGCGTATTTAGATGGCCTGATGAAATCATTGCTATGCTGTCTCCATGGGTAACTACGTGAGGGACGTGAACAGCGGAACCGTCGTTCAGGCGCACAAGATCGATACTTTGGTTGTCGGGGGTGAAGAGTCGCCGAAGATTGATTTGCTTGGGGGGCATCTTTCGCGACATGGGGATTGGAAGGGAGTTCCATTTGGGCAGGCGATTAAGGGTTGGCAGGTGGTTCAAGGAGACTTGAACCCGGCTCTCGTTATCAAGGTGGCAAATCCAACATCGCGTTCAATTTTTGTAGAGCAAGTTAGTATTGATATTGCCCAGGATGGCGACTTTGATCGCTATGTGCCGCACTTTCTTTCTGATTTCGAGCATCCATGGTTCCCGCGTCCAGTCAAACGAGAGATTCCTTCTCGGCGGGGTGATTCTTGGTTGGTGAATCTCAAATTGTTTGGTGATATGGTTCGGTTGCTGATGGGTGATCCAGAGTGGCCAATTTTTCATGTTCGGGCGAGGGCTGTAACGGAAGACGGTAGGCGGCTGGAGGATTCCTGGAGCAGATTTCCTCCGAAATGATCTAAAGTCACGAATATTCTTAGTGTTTCAATGTTTTGGATGTTGTTTAAGTTTCGTGAACTTCGCCTTATTTGGCACGCCGGGGCACCCCGAAAGCCCATTTCTTCATGCTTGGTAATTGTTTAGCGCTGTTCAAGCCGGACCGACGCTGTCCAGCACTTCCCGGACCTCCGGGACGTCTGGGAAGTCGGCAAGTCGCGACAGCACGACACGGACCCGGTCCGATGTCCGCGCGGATGCCACGTCTCCGGATAGTTCGATCACGCGGGCCGCGACGCGTGCGGCCTCTTCTGGTTCGTTCGCGTCCGCGTAGGCCACGGCAAGCCACGATTCATACAAAGCCCGCTCTCTTGTGGACGTGGCCGGGTATTCACGGAGGACACGAGAGAGCAGGGGAACCGCGCGCAGGGGACGGCGGAGTTCCGTGTAGACGCGGGAATCCATGACCTCTAGTTCCGCCTCGTTCACCCAGTAAGCCCACTCCGGAGTGTCCCCGCTGTCCTCCGCTAGTGCCTCGTGGGCGGCCCCCAACGACCGCATAGCGGCTTGCGCGTCCCCGGCTTGTGTATGGGCCCACGCGGCCCGGTCATGGAACAGTGCCCGCGTCTTCCCGGGAGCGTCCGGTCCCGCCTCCGCCACGGCCGCGACCGACAGCGCGGCCCCATCGGCAACACGTCCGTTGTTCACCAAGTGGTAGCCGAGAGACCCGGCAAGCTGCGCGGCCAACGGGCCGTCCCCGGCTTCCCGTGCCGCGTCCAGCCCAAGCCGATAGGCCCCCTCCGCCCGGGAGTCCGCCGCGTCGCTGGCAATCCATCCGGCTATCTGCGCGAGTTCACCAACCGCCCGGAGTAGTTCCCGCCGGACCTCGTCCGTGTGCGTCGATTCCCGGAGGACGCGAACGGCCGCGTCCAGTTCCCGGAAGGCCGGACCGATCAAATCGCCTCCGGCTAGAACGTCGTCGGCAAGCCGCAGACCGTGCGCACGGGTCGCCAGATCATCCGCCGTCGTCTGCCCCACCCTCCGGCCTGCTCGGGCCTGTAGCGGCGCGACAGCCTCCCCCGGAGGCAAGAGAGACGCCAGCGTTTCCGCAACCGGAAAGGGCTCCGGCTCCGTGACCGTAGCCCGTTCCAACGTCTCCCGGGAGACGTCCAGAACCTCCGCGAGGTAGGGAAGCCACGCACGCGGGACACGCTTCCCCCGCTCCCACCGCGACACATCGTGTCGGGTCACCGTTGGACGTCCCGACACGTCACACAGCGCTTCCGCCAACCGCGCTTGCGACCAACCACGCGCGGACCGGAGTTCACGGAGCACCAGACGGAACGGTTTGGGGGCCATGCCGCCATTGTGAACCACTGGCCCACAGCAGGGCTCACACCTGGGCTACTCCGTGGAATCTCTTGTGGCGAAACGCTGGACACAGGCATTCAGAAGTGAGTCCCGCGCGGAAGGCCCCCTATGTCGTGCTCGTTCACCCCACTTGACCAGAGAACCGGCGTGGAAAGCCCACTGTCGGACCTCGTGGACTTCCTCCGTACGACGCACGGCGTCCAGGCGGAGGCCGGACCGCTCCCGGGATACGTCACGGCCTCGTCCGGGGACCGCTCCGTGACCGTGATCCTCGTGGGCCGCCAGTGGTTCCGCCAAATCCCGGCGGAGCGCGGGAACACGCTCGTCCCGCTGCACTGGCACGGCATGGAATGGTCCGTGGCCCGCACGGTGGCGGAGACGTTGGCGGAGGACGAGACATGACCGCCTGGACGTGTCCCGCGTGCGCGCACACGGAGACGAGCGGCCACAAGGCACACACGGCGTGTCCCAAGGGCAATCCACAGGACGACAGCGCGGACGTCCCCGCTGTGTTCCACGAGGCGGAGGCGACGCGGCCCCGGACGCCGGAGCCGTCCAGGCTTCCCCAACGGGACCGCCGGGTCCACCGCTGGCCGCTATCAATCAGACAGGAAAGGACGTCATGACGGCATACGACCCGGCGGAGGACGAGGTCCCCGACCCGACACGGGACCCGGAAGGGTTCGCGGATTACCTCTTTGACGCGGTGTCGGGGAACCTCCGGGAGCGGCCCGACGCGGGGGCTTGGGCCGCTCCGCCGTCCCGCGCGACCAAGGCACAGCTCCGGGCCGCGCTTGCGACAGCGGACGAGGATTACAAGGCACTCCGCCGGAACCTCGTGGAGACGGACGCGGCTTTCGACCAACTCCATGAGTGGCTTATGGCGGGTCGGCCGCTTCCGGACCCGTGGCGCAAGCACTTCCGCCCCGTGGACGACGTCCAGGACGAGGACGAGCCGGACGCGTAGCCGCACGGCTTCCGGCGGGACCTCCGCCGGGATACCCACACACGGAAGGACGACCTGTGGCCACTGAAGAAGAAAAAGCCGCCGCTTTGGCCGCCATAGCCGCCGCCATGGAGAAGAAGGGCCAGGAACGGACAGGACCAGTTCGCGGCGCGGACGGCGGCAAGGAGAAGACACAGCCGCAAAAGGGAGACCCCCGCCGCGACTAGAGACCTCCGCGCACGCGTCGGGATGCCCTCGTGTGCGCGGACGCCGGTCCCGCTGCACTTCCCCGTAGCGGGCCCGGCACCAACAAGCCACGCGGGTCTAGGTTCGTGGCTGTCCTAGACCCTTCCAGGGGCCCGGAGAGAGAACGGGCCCCACGCGCTCCGCCGTCCGCTTCCGGCGGAGCGCACACGGCCCCGGGAACGCTGACACGGGCGCGTTTCCGGGGCCGCTTTACGTATGGACCGGCCACGCTCCCTTGCCGTTGGACACGCGGACCCGTCCGTGTTCTGCGAGCACGGAGACCGCCCGTTGCGCAGTCCCCCGCGAAACGCCGTATGCGGTTTGCAGCTTCGCCACAGATGGAAGCGGAGTGTCCTCCGGGAAGTCTCCACGGTCGATCCTGGCCGCAAGGATGGCCGCAAGTTGCACGTACTTCGGTTCCGGGCCCTCCTTGATACGGCTGTTCGGTCCGTACCCGTCAGGAAGCGGTGTGGTCATGTGCCCAATGGTGTCACGGTGGGTAGCTCTGAACTCTGTAGACAGGTCTGAACGGTTGCGGTAGCGTCACGGGTGCCGAAACGGCAGAGCCCCGGCGGGTGCTGGTAACACCCCCGGGGCCATGGTCAACGCTTACAGGAGCGTCAACATGCACACCCTACTTTCCGTGCTCGCAACCCTCGTTCGGTTGCTCCGCCCGGCCCGGGGACTCCACGCGGGCCCCGGTGACTTCCTCCGCGAACTCCAGGCGGAGGCGCGGGCCCGACGCGCGAACCGCGTCCGCCGTTACGCGGCCGACCCTGTTCCCGCTCGTCCGGCCGGACCGGGTTACGTGTATCCGTCTCCGTGCGGAGCGGCCCCCCTGGAAGCGGGCCGGACGTCCCGCGTTCCGGCCCCGCGTCGTTCTCTGGACAAGGTCCTGTCCGTGGCGCTCCGCCCGGCCCCGACGGACTACGTCCCCGTGGTGGACCCGGAAGGCGTCCAGCCTCCGGCCGCGATGGTGCGCGGGTACTACTGCGCACACGAGGCAAGCCAGGACGCGACGCGCGCGACCCGCATGGCGAAGGTGACCGCGTGAGCACCCCCGTATTCATTCCCTGCTCTGTAGACGCATGCGTCAACCGTGCGCACCACGCGGATATTCACCGTGACGCCGATGGCAACGCCGTAGGGCCGTGTGCCGCACGCCGCCCCGGTTGGGAACACGGTCCGGCTATCGGACGCCGTCGTCTGCCGTGTGTGCTTCCACCGGGACACACGGGTCCGCACGCCAACGCGCTTAACGACCCGTGGAACGAGGACAGCATGCCGGAGCATGCACGCGGGACCGCGCGTGACGTGGGCACGCGCAATCGTGCGTACGAGGGCCCCGGCGTTGATGCCCTCGTCCGCGAACTCTCCACCGTTCTGGCCAACCCTGGACATCCGGCACATGCGCCCGTCCGGCTCCGGCAGTGTGACCGGTTGTTCGGTGAACTGGACGCACACATGCGCCGAGGCGGCCCCGCTCCCGTGTCATGGCGTGTGGCTCCCGGGGCCTTGCCCGCGTGGGTGTGTGTCGCTGCGTGTTACGGCGCTCTGTCGGAAACTCTCAGAGAACGTGTCGGAGTGACGGCCGCGCGGAGGGTCCTCGTGGACGCCGCGCGCTGGTGGGAATCCCTGGACGAGGCCCTCCGGAGCGGCGGGCCGTTGCCAGAGCCGTGGAAGCGGGACGTGTAGCCGTTCACGCGAGCACCAACGCCCGGAGGGCCCCGCCAGCGTCACAAGCGGGGCCCTCCGTTTTGCGTTCACGGGTCGCGTAGGTTAGTACTTAGTGCTACAGCGGCCCGCCGGCGACGTAGAGGACCTGGCCCGACACGAACCCGGCCTCCTCACCGGTGAGGAAGGCGACGGCGTTGGCGATGTCCTCGGGCACGCCCACCCGGCGCACCGGGATCTCGGCCTCCTTGAAGGCCTTCATGTCCTCGTACTTGACGCCGATGCGCTCCGCGGTCGCCCTGGTCATGGCGGTCTCGATGAAGCCGGGCGCGACCGCGTTGCAGGTCACGCCGAACTTGCCCAGCTCGATCGCCAGGGTCTTGGTGAACCCCTGGAGTCCGGCCTTGGCCGCCGAGTAGTTGGCCTGGCCCCGGTTCCCCAGCGCGGAGGAGCTGGACAGGTTGACGATCCGGCCCCAGCCGCCCGCGGTCATGTGGGCCTGGGCGGCCCTGCTCATCAGGAACGAGCCCCGCAGGTGCACGTTCATCACGGTGTCCCAGTCCTCCACGGACATCTTGAACAGCAGGTTGTCGCGCAGGACGCCCGCGTTGTTCACCAGGATCGCGGGCGGGCCCAGGCGCTCGGCCACGGTGTCGACGGCGGCGGTCACCTGGTCGGGGTCGGACACGTCGCAGCCCACGGCCAGGGCGGTGCCGCCCGCGGCCGTGACGCGGTCGACGACCTCCTGGGCGTCGGACTCCCTCAGGTCCAGCACGGCGACGGACCGGCCCTCGCGCGCCAGGCGCTCAGCGACGGCGGCACCGATCCCACGGGCCGCACCGGTCACGACGGCCACACGGGGCGTTGGTGACATGGGATTACCTCCAAGAGTTCGCGTGGTGGGCGCGAGGAGATCCTATCCACATGCCAACCGGTCGGTAGGTGGACGGGGTGTGTCCGGGACGCGGCCGACCGCGGGTGGGGAGGGACGCGACGGCCCGCTTCACGGGTCGGACGAAGTCGTCTCCCCGTTTGCCTGCACATCGTCGGGGCTTGGCCTACGATTGCCTGCAAGGCGAAGATGCACGTGCATTCGAGTCGTGCAGCGGCACGCGCCCGACCTGCACGCGGACACGGTCCGTCCCCGGCCGTGTCACCGACGCCCACACAGCGGTGCGTCAGGGAGGAGTGGAAGGCATGGAGTGCGCTGAGGCGGTGGCCGACCCGGCTGGTGGCTGGTGGCTCAGGGTCCTGACGCACGGTTCCCGCCGCTGGAACACCCCCGTCTGCGGAGACCGGCACGACGCCGTCACGTGGAGCTTCGAGCTGCGCCCCCACTCGGTGGGGGCCGCGCGCGAGATTTCCGAGGCGCTTCTCCACGAATGGGAGATGCACTACTTGTCCAGCGATGTCGCGGTGGTCGTTTCGGAATTGGTCACCAATGCGCTCCGGCACGGTGGCCCTCTGCCCTTGACAGGGCAGAGCGAGGGCGGTATTCAGCTCTCGCTCATGCGCAGCGGCAGTGAATTCATCTGCGCGGTTCGTGACGGTGGAGACCGGCTGCCGGAGAGAAGGGAAACCGATCTCGACCTGGAGGGCGGTCGGGGGCTTGCCCTGGTGAGTGCTTTCGCGCGAGAGTGGGGTGTGATTCCCACGCCGCCCGGTGGAAAGTTCGTTTGGGCGCAATTCGTGTGAGTGCCGGGGTTCCCGCCGGGCGCCGCGCCGGATCACTCCCGGCGGCGGGCCCTCCCCGGAGGTGCAGGGGGATCCGCCAGCGAGGCGAAGGCACCACTGCTCTATCGTTCTATCGTGTACCTGTAGTGTCTTGTCCGCACGGCAAAGGTGTCCCTTCACACGGATACCCTTGTGCGAGGAATGAGGGAGAGGCGGCGAACGTGGATATCGCTCGATTGCGCCAGGGGAGCGGCCCCACTGTGCGCCGCATGCTGATCGGGCACGAGCTGCGCCAGCTTCGCGAAGCGCGTGGTATCAGCCGAGAGGACGCCGGGAACAAGATTCGGGCATCGGCGTCGAAGATCAGCCGTATGGAACTCGGCCGGGTGGGTTTCAAGCTGCGCGATATCGAGGACCTCCTCAAGATGTACGGGGTCTCCGACCGCAAGAGGATCAAGGAAATCCTCGAAGTCGCGCGCGAATCCAACAAGCCCGGTTGGTGGAAGGAGTACGGGGAGTCACTGCACAAGTGGTTCATCCGCTACGTCGGCTTCGAGGAGGCCGCCGACCACATCCGCATCTACGAGTCCCAGTTCGTCCCGGGACTGCTCCAGACCGAGGAGTACGCGCGGGCGGTCATCTCCGGCGGCGTGGAGACCGACGAGGTCACCGAGCAGCGCGTCGACGCCAGACTCAAGAGACAGCGGCGCCTGCGCACCGACACGAGCATGCGCATGTGGGTGATCCTCGACGAGGCGGCGGTCCGCAGGCCCATCGGCGGACCGGAGGCCGGGCGCGAGATCATGCGCGGTCAGCTGGAGTGGCTCATCCAGCTCAGCAAGGAGTACGACAACATCACCCTCCAGATCGTCCCCTTCGCGGTGGGCGCGCACGCGGCCGAGGCGGGGTCGTTCACGCTCCTGCGCTACTCGGAGTTCGAGCTCGCGGACATGGTCTACCTGGAGCAGCTCACCGACGGCGAGATCATCGACCGCAGGCCGGTGGTGGAGGCCTACACCAAGGCCATGACCCGGCTCAGCGTCGCCGCGGCCACGCCGGACGAGACGCTGGAACTGCTGGAGCAGATGCTGGAGGACCTGGACAAGGAAGTCGGCTGAGCAACGGCGTGGGACGGGAGGAGGGGACCCCGGACACGCTCCCAGGGGTATGAGAGGCTCGCCGAGGCGGGCCTTTCCGGGTTTCGGGGCGGGTGCGCACGTGTGGGCGGCCGCGCGGCCGCGGACCGGTCGGGGCGCGGCGACCGGGGAAGGGGTCACCGCCGAGCGGTAACCCCTCCTGTGTGTCTCGGGGCGGAACGCGCCCGATGTGATGAAAGGTCCTAGCTGAGCAGGTTGTCGAAGTCCCCGTCCTTGGCGCCCAGAATGAGGCAGTCGATCTCCTCCTGGGTGTAGACCAGCGCCGGTCCGGACGGGAACCGCGAATTGCGTACGGCGATGGAACCGTCGCCGAGGCGGGCCATCTCGACGCAGGCGCCCTGGGAGTTGCTGCGCCGGGCCTTCTGCCAGGCCGCCTCGGTGAGCTGGGTCGCGGGGATGCCGTTGTGTGCGGTCATGCTGCTCCTTTTTTTCGTTGAGGGGGACGTCCGTGCTTATGCACCGCCACATGCACGTGCATCGGCACCGACATGTTCACAAGCATAGCGTGACCCCTGCCACTTGTCCGAGGGTTTGGTGGTATGTAAGCGCCATGTAACCCATGGCCTTCCCCTGTGTCGTTCCCGTGTGTCCCGAGGGCTGTTTCGGTCGGGAGGTAAAGGTGCGCGAGAGCACGCGGCTTCCTCCGAGGGGGGAGCAGGGGTGCGAGAACACGCGGACACCCCGGACCGCGGGTGCGCGGGGGCGCGAAAGCGCGGAGACCCCGCCCGCCGGGAGGACCGTCCGCCGGGAAAGCGGCGCGGGAGGGGGCGCGGGGGGCGCGGACACGCGTCGGCCCCGTCGGCCGGGGCGGGGGCCCGGGGCCGACGGGGCCGGTGCGGTGGGACGCGGCGGGGGTCAGGAGCAGGACAGCGCGGTGGTCAGCGCCTCCAGGTTGCCCCGCATGATCGACGGGTAGTCGTCGCCGGGGGAGTCCTCGGTGACACCCTCCAGCGGGTCGAGCACCTCCACCTGCGCGCCGGTCTCGGCGGCGATGGTCTCGGCGGTCGCCGCGGGCATCAGCGGCTCGGTGAAGATCGTCTCGATGCCGCGCTCGTTGACGACGTCGGTGATGGCCGCGATCTGCGAGGGGGAGGGCTCGGTCTCGGGGTCCACCCCGCTGACCCCGATCTGCTCCAGGCCGTAGGCCTCGGTCAGGTAGGTGAAGGCGGTGTGCCCCACGACCACCTCGTCGTGCTCGCAGGAGGACAACCCCTCCTCGTACTCCTGGCCGATCGCCTCCAGCTCGGCGGTCACGGCCTCCACACCCTGCGCGTAGCCGTCGGCGCCCTCGGGGTTGACCTCGGCCATCCGGTCGCCGAGCGCCTGGGCGGTCTGGGCCATCAGGTCCACGTCCAGCCAGAAGTGGGGGTCGTACTCGCCGTGGTCGTGCTCCTCCTCGGCGGCGGCCTCCTCCTCGTGCGCCTCGTCCTCGGCGTGGTCGTGGCCCTCCTCGCCGTGGTCGTGCTCGTCCTCGGCGTGGTCGTGGCCCTCCTCGCCGTGGCCGTGCTCCTCCTCGGCGTGCTCGTCACCTTCCGCGTGGTCGTGGCCGCCCTCTCCCGCCGGGTGCAGCTCCACGACGTCGGCGACGTTGAACGCGCTCTCGGAGGCCTCCTGCGCGATCGCCTCGTCCACGGCGGGCTGGAGGCCCTCCACGTAGAAGGCGATGTCGGATTCGCTGACCTCGGCGACCTGTCGGCCCGTCAGCTCCAGGTCGTGGGGCTCGGTGCCGGGCTCGGTGAGCTGGACGACCGCCACCCGGTCGCCGCCGATCTGCTCGGCCAGCCACTCCAGGGGGTAGACGCCGGTGACCACGGTCAGGTCCGCGTCGGCGGGTGAGACACCCGGGTCGTCCGCCCCCTCGCCGCCGCTTCCGCAGGCGGTGATCGTCAAAAGTGTGGCGGCGCCGAGGGCGGCGGCCCGCACGGTTGTCCCAGTTCGCATGGGTCAATTGTCGGGAGAATGAAAACGGTTGTCAATTTGTCTGTTTGGATCGGAACGCTCACGCGCCCCCGGAACCGCCGTCCGCGGGCGCGCGGAGCGGGCGGCCGGACCCGGAACCGGCAGGCGCCGCGCGACTCCCCGTCCGACCGGTTTCCACCGCCCCGCAACGGTTGCGGGCCCCTCCCGCCGCCGTGCGGCCCGGCTCAGGTGGACTCGGAGAAGCGCTCCACGTCGTCGGTGCGTCCTGCGACCACGATCACATCGCCCTTGTTCAACACCGTCTCCTGGGTGGCGTAGGTGAACTCCTCACCCATCCGCTTCACCGACACCACCGTGATCCCGTAGTGCTGGCGGACCCGCGTCTCGCGCAGCGTCTTGCCGATGAGCTCCTTGGGGGCCTTGGTCTTGCCCAGTGAGAAGCCCTCCTCCAGCTCCACGTAGTCGAGCATCCTGCCCGACAGCAGGTGCGCCACCCGCTCGCCCATGTCGTGCTCGGGCAGCACCACGTGGGTGGCGCCGACCTGTTCCAGGATGCGGCCGTGGCGGCGGCTCGTCGCCTTCGCCCAGATGTTGGACACCCCCATGTCCACCAGCAGCGAGGTGGCCAGGATGCTCTCCTCCAGATGGGTGCCGATGGCCACCACCGCGCTGTGGAACTGGCCCGCGCCCACCTGGCGCAGCGCCTCCTCGTCGGTGGCGTCGGCGATCACCGTGTGCGTGAGCGCGTCGGCGAAGGACTGCACCAGCCGCGGGTTGGAGTCCACGCCCAGGACCTCCCACCCCCGGCTGACCAGCTCCAGGCCGAGCGAACTGCCGAACCGGCCCAGGCCGATGACCAGGACCCGCTTGTCGGTGAGTCTCCTGTGCTGCTGCACGGTGTCCCTTCCTTCCCTCGGAGTGCTCTCAGCCGATGATCGGCCGCGCCTCGGCGAGATCGTAGCGCCGTCGGTGGTCGCGGAAGGCCAGCGCCGTCACGAAGGTGATGGGGCCGATCCGGCCCGCCACCATCAGCAGGGCCAGCAGGAACTGGGTCCACGGCGCCAGGTCCGCGGTGATGCCGGTGGACAGGCCGACCACGCCGACGGCCGACACCACCTCGAACATCACCGGGAGCAGCTCGAACGGGGTGGTGCGCACCAGCAGGACCGTGGTGAAGGCCACCACCGTCGCGGACAGGAACACCAGGCTCAGCGACTGCCGGATCACCCCGGGCGACAGCTGGCGCCCGTAGACGTGCACCTTGTCGTTGCCGCGGACCTCGGCCGCCACCACCAGGAAGATCACCGCCAGGGTGGCCACCTTGATGCCCCCGGACGTTCCGGCGCTGCCGTTGCCGACGAACATCAGCATGATCGTCACCAGCAGCGTGGCGTCCTCCATCTCCCCGGTGTCGACGGAGTTGAGGCCGCCGCTGCGGGGCATCACGCCGTGGAAGAAGCCGTCGACGAGTTTGGCCCACCAGTGCATCTGACCGAGGGTCTGGGGGTTGTGCCACTCCATCACCGTGACCAGCAGCGCCCCGGCCGCGAAGAGGATCGCGGTGGTGGTGACGGTGAGCTTGGTGTGCAGACTCCACAGGCGCGGGGTGCGCAGCTCGCGCCGCAGCTCCAGCAGGACGGGGAAGCCGATGCCGCCGAGGATCACCGCGAGGGCGATCGGCACCAGGATGAACGCGTCGCCGGAGAAGCGCATCATGCTGTCCCCGTACAGGGAGAGCCCGGCGTTGTTGAAGGCCGAGATGGAGTGGAAGAAGCCCGAGTAGACGGCCTCCCCGAAGGGCATGTCGTAGCCCAGCCACATCCTCGGCGTGATCAGCAGGAACGTCAGGCCCTGGCAGATGAGGAAGATCAGGGCCACCCGGCTGACCAGGCCGCGCACGTCGCCCACCCACAGGCTCCGGGTCTCGGTCTGCACGGTCAGCTGCATGCGCAGTCCGAAGCGGCGGATCATCGCGGTGCCCAGCAGGGAGGCCAGGGTCATGATGCCCATGCCGCCCACCTGCATGAGCGCCAGGACCACCCCCTGGCCGAAGGTGTTGAGGTCGTTGCCGATGCTGATCACGCTCAGCCCGCACACCGAGAGCGCCGAGGTCGCGGTGAAGAAGGCCTCGACGAACCCCAGGCCGTGGTGGTCGGGCGTGGTCAGCGGGGTCATCAGCAGCGCCGTGCCCAGCAGGTCCACGATCACGTAGGCCATGAGGAACACCCGCGCGGGCTGGCGCCACGTGCTGGCCTCGCGGGTGGAGCTCAGCTCCCGGCGCAGCTTGTACGACAGCCTGGCGGCCCTGAGGGGCAGGAGCGAGCCGCGCAGCCTGCGCAGGGCGCGCAACCCCGTTCTCAGCCGGTTCTCGCTCACCGCTGACCGCGGGTCGGGAAGGGTGCCACGGTGTCTCCTTAGACGTTCCTGGGCGCGAGGGACCGTGCCGGAGGGTTCCGATGGTGGCACGTCGACGGCCCGTCCAGCATCGTAACCGTGCGGGGGGTGTGCCGGTGGCGCCCGCGGCGGTCCCCACCAGCGGGGACGCCGGCTCCGCGCGGGCCCGGCGGCGGTGCCGCGGTGCCCGGGAGCGCCCCGCCCCAGGTCAGGCGTGGCGTGCGCCCTCGTGGTCGGCGTGGCCGGGCGGTTCCAGCTGCAGCGTGGAGTGCTCGACGTCGAAGTGACCGGTCAGGCACGCGTGGAGTTCGTCCAGCATGCGGCCGCTGTCGCGCAGGTGCTCCTCGGCGACCACCACGTGCGCCGACATCACGGGCACCCCGGAGGTGATGGTCCAGGCGTGCAGGTCGTGGACGTCCAGGACGGCGGGGTGCCCGAGCAGGTGGTCGCGGACCTCGCTCAGGTCCATGCCCTGCGGTGTGGCCTCCAGGAGGATGTGCACGGCCTCGCGCAGCAGCGCCCACGCGCGGGGCACGATGATCGCAGCGATGCCCAGTGAGACGAGGGTGTCCACCCGGTCCCAGCCGGTCAGCCAGACGACGGCGCCGCCCGCGATCACCCCGACCGAGGCCAGGGCGTCGCTCAGGACCTCCAGGTAGGCGCCCTTGACGTTGAGGCTCTCGCGGGCGCCCGAGCGCAGGACGAGCAGTGCGCCGATGTTCATGACCAGTCCGAAGGCGGCCACGGCGATCATGCCCGGCCCGGACACGTCGGCGGGCTCCCGGAGCCGTTCGACCGCCTCCACCACGATGAACCCGCACAGGACGAACAGCACCAGCGCGTTGACGGCGGCGGCGAGGATCTCCGCGCGCTGGTAGCCGAAGGTGCGCCTGCTGGTGGCGGGCCGGGCGGCGATCCACACGGCCACCAGGGCCAGGGCCACCCCGAAGGAGTCGGTGACGGTGTGCCCGGCGTCGGCGAGCAGGGCCAGGCTGTCGCTGAGCGCGGCGCCGACCACCTGGACCACGGCGACGGCGAGCATCATCCCCAGGACCACCGCCAGCCGCCTGCTGTTGGCGGCCCCGGCGGTGACGCCGTGCCCGTGCCCGTGGTCGTGTCCCAGGCCCATCAGCCCTCCCGTCGCGACGTCCTCTCCCGGGGCCGCCGTCCGCGGCACCCATGGTTCAGCCTCCACTGTTTATACAGCCTGCGCTGTCTATACAGCAAGCCATGTACAATGGTTTTCATGTTGACCTCCGAGCAGCGCCTGTCCGCCGTCCAGCGGCTCGGACGCGCCCTGTCCGACCCCACCCGCTGCCGCCTCCTGCTGGCGCTCCTCGACGGTCCCCACTACCCCGCCGGACTCGCCGACCAACTGGGGCTCACCCGCCAGAACGTCTCCAACCACCTCGCCTGCCTGCGCGACTGCGGCCTGGTGAGCACCTCCGCTCGCGGGCGCCAGGTCAGCTACGCGCTCGTGGACGACTCCCTGGCCCACGCCCTGGAGGACCTCCTGCGCGTGGTGTGGGGGACCGCCCAGCCGCACGAGGTCCCCGGGGAGCCCCGGTCCGCCTGAGCGCCGCCGTCACGGGGGCGCCCGGCGACGGCCGGTCCGGTGCGCGCGTGCCCGGTGCGCGCGGCTCCCCGCCGTCGCGGGCCGGGTGTCCGGCCCCCCGCCGTGCCCGCCTCGTCACCCCCGGTGTCCCCGCGTTCCGCGTGTCCGGGGCCGTTTTCCGGTTGGCCGGAAGTTGCCACCGTGATGTCCGTTACAGGGCGCGCCCCCTGTGCGGTCGCAGGAAGCCGCATTTCATCCCATCCGGCTCCGACTTACGGATGAGGACACCTACTTTGGTCAGAAACGGACCCTGACAGAAGGCTGACGCTTCCCTGAGACTTCCCTGAATCGTGCGGGGGAAGCCCCAAGTCCCGATATAACGCGACGTATGGTGAGTAGTGCGCCCGGCAGGTGCACGAGGCCCGGGAGAGGCGGCCGACACGGCCGCCCCGCACCCGGCAGCCAGACACCGGCACCCCTGTCACCACACCTTCGATCCCGGTCCCAGCACCGGCGGACGACCGTGTGCTGCCCCGGCGCGTACACGCGCTCGACGACCCACACATCACGGCCCGCCCCGTGTCCGCAGTGAACTAGGAGCGAGAACCTCTCATGTCCAGATCGGCCGCAAGGGCCCGCGCCGCGGGTCTCCCCCGGACGGGGACCGCTGCCACCAGCGTGGAAGGGACCCGGGTATGAACCGCGCCGCGGTCATGTCGCTCGGCAACCGGGCACTGGTCCTGCTCATCACCCTGGCAGTCCTCTTCTTCGGAGTCCTCGCAGCGGCGTCGGCCAAACGCGAGCTCTTCCCCGACATGTCCCTGCCGATGGTGATGGTCTCCGGCACCTACCAGGGGGCCGCTCCCCAGGTGGTGGAGAGCCAGGTCACCGAGCCGCTGGAACAGGCCGTCCAGAGCGTCCCGGGCGTCACCACGGTCACCTCGGCCTCCAGCACCGGCTCCTCCCAGGTCACGGTCGAGTTCGACTACGGCCAGGACCAGGACGACCTCGTCCGCCAGACCCAGATCGCCGTCGACCAGGTCGCGGGCATGCTCCCCGAGGGCGTCGACACCAGCGTCATGTCCTTCAGCACGGACATGATGCCGGTCGTGATGCTCGCGGCGGGCGCCGGGGACGGCGACGACCAGGCCATGGTCGACCCGCTGGAGACCCACCTCATCCCCGAGCTGGAGTCCGTCGAGGGCGTGCGCTCGGCGACGATCACCGGCGCGGTGGAGTCCGACGTGGTCGTCACGCCGGACGAGGACGAACTCGCCGCCAACGGCCTGTCCCCGCAGAGCCTCGTGGACGCCCTGCAGTCCAGCGGCCTGCTCCAGCCGGGCGGGGACGTCGAGTCCGACGGCCGCAGCCTGAGTGTGACCACCGGTGACCAGTTCACCTCGATCGAGCAGGTCGAGGAGGTCTGGCTCCAGCCCGCCGCCGCGGGCGCGGACATGTCCGCCGCGGCGCCCGGCGCGCCCCCGGCCGCCCCTGCCGACCCGGTCCGGCTCTCCGAGGTCGCCGACGTCGAACTCGTCCAGGACGAGGCCGCCAGCCTGGCGCGCGTCAACGGCGACCCGAGCATCGGCGTCATGGTCATGAAGACCCCCGACGGCAACACCGTCGAGGTCTCCGAGGGAGTCCAGGCGGTCCTGGACGAGCAGGCCGACGTCCTGGGCGAGGACATCGACATCAGCGTGGTCTTCGACCAGGCCCCCTACATCAACGAGTCCATCATCGCGATGCTCGAAGAGGGCGGCATGGGCCTGCTGGCCGCCGTGATCGTCATCCTGGTCTTCCTGTTCTCGATCCGCTCCACCCTGGTGATCGCGGTGTCGATCCCGGCCTCGGTGCTGATCGGGTTCCTGGGCATGCAGGCGTTCGACTTCTCGCTGAACATGCTCACCCTCGCCGCCATCACCATCTCCATCGGGCGCGTGGTGGACGACTCCATCGTGGTCCTGGAGAACATCCGCAGGCACCTGGACTACGGCAAGGAGCGGATGGCCGCGGTCAAGCAGGGCGTGCGCGAGGTCGCCACCGCCGTGGTCTCCTCCACGCTCGCGACCATCGCCGTGTTCCTGCCGCTGGCCTTCGTCGGCGGCCAGGTCGGCGAGCTGTTCCTGCCGTTCGCGGTCACCGCCAGCCTGGCCCTGGCCGCCTCCCTGGTCGTCTCCATCACCCTCATCCCGGTGCTGTGCTACTGGTTCATGCGTCCCAAGGAGGTCGGGGACGCCACCCAGGAGGAGATCGAGCGCGAGGAGTACGAGCGGGAGATGCGCAGCCCGCTCCAGCGCGCCTACCTGCCGATCATCCGCTGGATCACCACCAAGCGCAGGATCGCCACGATCACCACGCTCCTCGCCAGCGCCGCGATCTTCGTCGGCACGGTCTTCATGGCCAGCGGTATCGAGACCGACTGGATGGGCCAGTCCGAGGAGAACACCTACCAGGTCGTCCAGGAGCTGCCCCCGGGCACGTCCCTGGAGGTCGCCGACGAGGAGGCGGCCAAGGTCGAGGACATCCTCGCCGGCTACGCCTGGGTGGAGTCCTACCAGACCAACGTCGGCGGCGGCGGTATGGCCGCCATGTTGGGCGGCGGCGGTGCGGCCCAGGTGGACTACAGCATCACCGCGGACCCCGACACCGACCAGGCCCGCAACCGCGAGGTGCTGCGCACGGCCCTGGAGGACCTGGACACCGAGTACGAGCCGCGCCTGAGCGCCATGGCCGCCATGGGCGGTTCGGGCATCGAGGTGCGGGTCAGCGCCGACGACCAGGACACCCTGGCTGAGGCGGCCGGGATGGTCGAGGAGGAGCTGCGCGGCATCGACGGTGCCGACGACGTCGCCAACAGCATCTCCGAGTCCCAGCCCGCGCTGGAGGTCCGCGTCGACGGCGAGGAGGCCGCCGAGCGGGGCATGACCGAGGCCATGATCGGCCAGCAGGTCACCGCCGCCTTCAACGGGCAGAACGTCGGAACCGTCACCCTCGACGACACGCGCCGCGACATGGTGGTCCGCGTCGACGAGGCGCCCCAGACCGTGGCCGAGCTGGAGGACCTGCCCGTCACGGGCCCGAGCGGCCAGGCGGTCCCGCTGTCCGACGTCGCCGAGGTGGCGGAGGTGCAGCAGCCGCCGGAGCTCACCCGGATCGACGGCATCACCAGCGCCACCGTGTCGGCGAGCGCCACCGGTTCCGACCTGGGCGCGGTGAGCGCAGAGATCACGCAGGCCCTGGACACCATGGACCTGCCCGAGGGCGCGACCGCGACCCTGGGCGGCGTCAGCCAGGACCAGAGCGAGGGCTTCGCGCAGCTGATGCTGGCGATGGTCGCCGCGATCGTCATCTGCTACCTGATCATGGTGGCGACCTTCAAGAGCCTGATCCAGCCGCTGATGCTCCTGATCTCGGTGCCGTTCGCGATCACCGGTTCGCTGGGGCTGCTGCTGGTCACCGGCACCCCGCTGGGTGTGGCGGGCATGGTCGGCATGCTGATGCTCATCGGTGTGGTGATCACCAACGCCATCGTCCTGATGGACCTGATCAACCAGAACCAGAACAACGGGATGCCGCTCAGGGAGGCGATCGTGGAGGGTGCCCGGCACCGTCTGCGGCCCATCCTGATGACGGCGCTCGCGACCGTCGCGGCGCTGACCCCGATGGCCCTGGGCATCACCGGCGGCGGGGCGTTCATCTCCGCGCCGCTGGCGATCGTGGTGATCGGCGGTCTGCTGTCCTCCACCGTGCTCACGCTGATCCTGGTCCCCGTCCTCTACCAGCTGGTGGAGTGGGGCAAGCAGCGCGGCGCGGCCCGCGGGCAGGCGCGCCGCGAGCTGCGCAGGGAGCGCAAGGCCGCGGCCGCCGGGACCGAGCGCACCAAGGAGCCGGTCGGCTGATCCCAGGCCGTTCCCGGTTCGGGGGCGCTCCGCGCACGGCGCGGGGCGCCCCTCACCGTCGTCCGCCGTCCGGCTTCGAGCCGACGGGGCGTTGACCGGCTACGGCGATGCGAACCTGAGTTCGGTCATGAAAAATTCGGCAAAAGTGTTTTATGGACTGACTTGGCGGTAGGGGCGTGGTAGCCGCGCCCGGCCCGCCGGGCGGGAAGGGCGCGGTCGCCGTGTCCCGCGGGTCTGCGGGTATGGAAGCGCGGAGTACGGTACCCGCCTCCGTGCACGCAGAGTGACCGCACGGGGATCGAAAGATATTTGTCGCGCGACAACTTTTTTCGCTCCGTCGCTTTTGAAGGCGTTTCTGAGGGAACGTACTCCCCGCACGGCGACCGTCCCCCGCCCGACGAGAGCTCCCGACAGCGCGTCAGGAGCGAGGGCCGCGCCGCAGGTGCTGACAAGCGACACAAGCACAGAAGGACAGAGCACCGGGGGGCCTCTCTTGTCCGAGAACACCGCGCCGAAGTCCCAAACCGCCGCGGACCACACGACCGTCATCCCCAGGCCGCGCAGGCCGATGCCCGGCGAGGACGCCACGGCGGAGGAGTTGCTGTCCGTACTCGTGGGGCTGGGGGAGGGGGACCCGCGGGCCAACGGGCTGCGTGAACGGGTCATGGTCCTCTACCAGCCGTTGATCAACAAGATCGCGCGCCGCTACGGGGGGCGCGGCGAGCCGCTGGAGGACCTGAAGCAGACCGCGATGGTGGGGCTGGCCAAGGCCGTGCGCGGCTACGACCCGGCCCGCGGCAAGCCCTTCATCTCCTACCTGCTGCCCACGGTGACGGGGGAGATCAAGCGGCACTTTCGCGACCACACCTGGGCGGTGCGGGTGCCGCGCCGCCACCAGGAGAACCGGGTGAAGCTGCGCCGGGTCACGAGCGAGTTCCAGCAGCGGCACGCGCGCACGCCCACGATCGCGGAGCTGGCCCACGAGATGGGGCTGCCCGAGGCCGAGGTCAGCGAGCTGGCGCAGGTCTCGGAGTCCTACCGGTCGCTGTCGTTGGACGCGCCCGACTCCTCCGACTCCGAGGGGCAGGAGGGCACGCGCCTGGAGGACCACCTGGGCAGTGAGGACGCGGCGCTGGACCGGGTGGTGGAGCGCGAGTCGCTCAAGCCCGCGCTGGCGAGGCTGCCCGCACGCGAGCGGGAGATCCTGCGGCTGCGGTTCTTCGGGGACCACACCCAGTCCGAGATCGCGGACCGGTTGGGGTACTCCCAGATGCACGTGTCCCGGCTGCTCTCCGGTGTGCTGGAACAGCTGCGCCAGGATGTCGGCGCGGCCGGGCCGGACCGCTCCTGAGGTCTTCCGGAGGGGCCGAGAGGGCCCTCCTCCGGACGGCGGGGACCACCCTTCGCGGGTCCGGGGCGGGAAGCGAGAGCAGCGCCTCGTCCCGCTGCACGTCATGCCGACGGGTCTCTGCTCGGGCGTTATGCGTGGCCCGGGTTGGGTTTCACTCCGCAAACCCCCGCAGTCGGGGCGTTCGGGCCCTTGGCGCTGCGTCACCGGAGCGGCGATTTGTGCTATCCGCGCACTCCAGGCAGGCTGCGTCACATGGACGAAACGAACAAGAGCCTCGACGACCTGGTCCGCGACGAGCTGGGCGAGGAACCGTCGCAGGAGGCCAAGGACTACGCGCGCGAACTCTACGAGCGCTACCGACTGCCCGCGCCCGGCCAGGACGGCGGTGCGGCGGCGCCCCCGAGGGGCGGCGCCGGGGAGTAGGCGCGCTCTCCCGGACGCGGCGGCGTACCGGCGCGGCTCGGAGCGGTCCGTGCTCCGGGGTTCCGCTCCGCTTCGCTCCGTGTCCGGGGGAGTGGGCCCGCCCCCGGGGCGGGCGGCGACCCGCGTACCGGGTCAGTCGGGGAGGACGGCCCCGTCGGCGTCCTCCGCCGAGGTGTCGCGGTCCCACACCAGCTCGAACCAGACCTTGCGGCCCATCCCGTCGCCGCGGGGCTCGGCGCCCCACTTGCTGGAGAGCGCCTCGACCAGATCCAGGCCCCGACCGTGCTCGGTGGTGTCATAGGGGCCCCGGTGCTGGGGCTCGGGCGTCTCGGCCGCGTTGCCCAGGTCCCGCACCTCCACCCGCGCCCACCCGGGCGCCAGGTGGACACAGACCTCGAACTTGCCGGTGGCGCGGCCCGAGGCGCTGTGCGTGATGGCGTTGGTGGCCAGCTCGCTGGTGAGCAGCGTCGCCGTGGTCAGCTCCGGTGAGGCGACCAGCTGCCGGGCGACGAACCTCCTCGCGTAGGCGATCTGGCTCGGCAGGCCGGGGAAGCGCCGCCGCGCCGGTCTGGAGGCGGTCTCTGTGCTGTACGGGGTGCGCTCTTCCATGGAACTCGCCGGACGTTGAAAGGGACGGGACGAAGACACCGGGACCTGGAGTGTGTCCGGCTGGGGGGAGGCGGACCCGGGGGTGGGGTCGTGCGTGTGAAGCGCGACGGGGGGACTGTGGGGTGCTGCGGTGTCACACATGAGGGTTCACTCCCCGAGGACGTGTGTTCGCGGCGGGCATGGCAACGGAGGTGCCGGGCCCTCGAAGGCGTCCGTGCCCGCGGAACGGGTCACGGCGCGGGGTGGTCACACGGGCCCGGACCCCCTGGGACAGGGAGGGGTGCGTCGGTGTGCCACGCGTCACGCGCAAGGGCGGCGACAGGAGGGAGGAGGGAAGCCGCGAGACTTCCTCCGAGGCGGTGGTGGGGCCTGGGAGCGGGCCGGGACGGTGGGTCATGTCGGGTGGCGGATGTGCCCTACGACACTGAAGGGCGTATTCGCGCTTAGCATACGCTCCGTGCCTCCCCGGAAACCCAGCTGACCTGGCTTGGCCAGGATAACCCCGGCTGAGCAGGAAAAAGGGGCTGTTCGGTCGGATCGCGGGAGCGACCGGGGACGGATATGGGCCGTGTTTCGGAACTGGTGGGGCCTGTGAGCATGAATAACGATTGGGTCAAGCTCTCGGAAACTTTGTGCCTCCCACGGTCTTGCGCGCTCGTGTTCGACCGGTCAGGGTGTGGACATGCCCTCCCGCGCGCCCCTGCCTCCCGGTCTCGGCATCGAGATCGACCGCGCGGCGCGCCTGGTCGACGAGGGGCACGTCCTCCTCGGCGGTAGCCCGCCGCGGGCGGTGCGCCTCGGCCCGGAGCGGGTCAGCGCGCTGATCCGCTGGCTGAGCCGGGCGGTGCCGCGGGACGCGGACGAGGGCCTGTTCGCACGCGACCTCGTCAGGGCGGGCCTCGCCCACCCCCGCCCCCTGCCCCTCGCCCCGGGGGACACGGCCGAGGTGGCCGTCGTCGGACGGGCCGACTCCGCCGCGCTGCACGCCACCCTGGACCACCTCGACGAGCACGGCCACGGGACGCGGACCCTGGTCGTGGGCGCCACCGGGCCCGAAGCCCGGGCGGCCCGCCGCCGGGGCGCCCGCGTCGTCCCCGGGCCGACCGGGGGAGCCGGGGCCCGGGCGGCGGCGCTGCGCGCGTGCTCCGCCGAGTTCGTGGCCCTGGTCGAGGCGGGCACCCGCCCCGGCCCCGGGTGGCTGGAGACCGCGCTCGGCCACTTCGCCGACCCGGACGTGGCGGCCGTGGTGCCCCGGGTCCTGACCGACCGCTCCGCCTGCCTGGGCCACACGCGGATGACCGTGGCCTCCGTCGCCGCCCGCCGAACGGGCGCGGACCGGGGCGCCGACCCCGCCCCCGTCCTGCCCTGGGGGCACGCTCTGCCCTGGCAGGAGCGCCCGGGACCGGCCAACGAGCACACCGACCCTCTGCGGCCGGTCCCCGTCCTGGTGCTGCGCCGCGGTGCCGCCGACCTCGACCCCGGCCTCGGCGCCGCCGCCGGGCTCGACCTGTTGTGGCGGCTCGCCGAACAGGGCTGGTCGGTGCGCTACGAGCCCCGTTCCAGGGTGTGGGCACCGCCGACCACCGACCTGGGCGCGTACCTGCGCTCCTGCTTCACCTCCGGGGCGGTCGCCGGTCCCCTGGCCCGCCGCCGCGGCGCGCACGCCGCCGGGCCCGCGCTGTCCTGGCCGGGCGCGGTCGGACTCGCGCTGTTGTTCGCGGGACGGCCCGGCGCCGCCCTGGCGGCCGGTGCGCTGGGCGGCGCGGCGGTGACGGGCTCCCTCGTGGCGGGAGCGGGCACCCCGCTGCCCGAGGCGGTGCGACTGGCCGGGCTGGACCTCGCGCACACCGTGCGCACGGGCACGCGCGCGGTCCGCACGGCCTGGTGGCCGCTGGCCGCGGCGGCGGTGGGCACGGCGGTGCTCGGACGGCGCGGCCGCGGGGCACCGGGCGTGCCCGCTCCGGCCGCCTCGGACCCGCTCGCGGGTCGAGGCCGGTCAGCGCGGCGAGGCGGTGCCGGCGGACGCGCGGGCCGCGTCGCCGCCCTGGCCGCGGGAGCGGCCCTGGTCGTGCCGCACGTGGCGGCCTGGCACCGGGGCAGGGGCGCCGCCCTGGCCGGTCCGGTGACCTGGACGGCCCTGGGGATGGCGGGCGACGCGGCGCGCTCCCTGGGCACCTGGTGGGGGATCGCGCGGTCGGGTTCGCCCGCGCCCCTGGTGCCCCGGCTCGTACCCCCGGCCGCGACCGGCCCGGCCCCGCGGGAGCGCTCCGGCGGGACGCGTCGTGCGCGGGGACCCAAGGACGGCTCAACGGCGGCCGTGAGCCGGGCTTAACCCCTCCGGGGCGGGGAGGGGCGACCCTTCCGGGCGGACCACGGGTGTTCTCCGAGCACTTCCGCGCCTTTCGTGAAACCGTCCTGTGGTGGTACCTGGGCCCGGGGGAGGGGGGTTTCGACCATGCTGCGTTAGATTGCCGTTGAGCGATGCTTCTGGGGTCGTATGTCCGAATGTCAGGCCGCCGGAGGCGTGCCCGCGGGGCTTGCGGGGTGTGTTTCCCCAGCTCGTGCCAGTTGTCGATTACTGTACAGAGTTATTTCATTGCAGAACGTGTGAAACTTGACAAATCGACTGCAATCGGGTGCTCAATTGGGCACTGTTGTCTTTTCTTGATGCAGTGTTTACCGTCGAGTGTCTAGCTCATCGCAGACTCTTGACATTCCGGTCACGGAACGTGAACCGGGCGCAAGTGTGTTTCGGCAGTCACCGGGAGCAACCCCCCGCCGGTGGCCGCGGGATCGCGAAGGCTTAACGACGCCATCCACCGATGGCATCGTCCTCCTGGTGCTTCGGACCCCCGGCCACGGGCGCCCCCAGTAACGACCGCGCACAACAGGACGAGTGCCGGGCTCGGCTGTGAGGTTCGGAGATAGTTTTGGGCAAGTTCCTGGCCAGGCGGCTGCTGAACTACGTCGTGCTGATCTTTCTCGCGACGAGTTTCGCCTACCTGCTCGCCGCGACGAACCTCTATCCGCGCGGCTACTTCGAGCAGATGCAGCCGCCGCCGACGCCGGAGGCGGTCAACGCCCAACTGGACGCGCTCAACCTCAACGACCAGGCGCCGCTCGCCGAGCGGTACGTCACCTGGCTCGGCGGTGTGGTCCAGGGCGACTTCGGCAAGACCATCCAGGGCGGCGACGTCACCCCCCAGATCTGGCTGAAGGCGGGCGTGACCCTGCGCCTGATCACGGTCGCCACCATCCTCGGCAGCGTGATCGGCATCGCGGTCGGCGCCTACGCCGCCGTGCGCCAGTACCGGCGCTTCGACAAGGCCTCCACGGCCGTCGCCTTCTTCGTGCTCTCGGTGCCCACCGTGGTCATCGCGCTCAGCGTGCAGGTCGGCGCCACCGCCATCAACGACGTGCTCGGCTTTCAGCTGCTGCGCTTCTCCGGCGAGTACACGGCGGGCTTCAGGGGGGAGTGGTGGGAACTGCTGCTCAACCGGATCCACCACGCGATCCTGCCCACGCTCGTGCTGGCCCTGGCCCTGTTCGCCGCCTTCGCCCGCTACCAGCGGAACATGATGCTGGACGTGCTCAACGCGGACTTCGTGCGCACCGCCATGGCCAAGGGTCTCACCCGCAGGAAGGCCCTGTTCAAACACGCCTTGCGCACCGCGCTGATCCCCACCATCACCTACTTCACCTTCACGTTCGGCGTGATGGTCTCCGGCGCCACCTTCACCGAGAAGATCTACGGCTGGCACGGTATGGGCGCCTGGCTGATCGACTCCATCTCCCAGAACGACGTGCACGTGGTCGCGGCGGTCTCCTTCTTCATGGCGGTGACCATCATGGCCGCGTCCTTCCTCTCGGACATCCTCTACGCCTGGCTCGACCCCCGGGTGCGGGTGTGAGCGCCACCGCCCTCCGCGCCGCCCCCTGCGCGTTCCCGAGCCACGTCCCGCCCTTTCCGCGCCCCGCCGCGGCAGCCCAGTTGGAGATCCCGGCATGAGCACGACCGAAGTGAGCAAGGAGCCCGAGCGGGCGCCCGCCCTGCCCCCGGCTCCCAACCGGCTCAAGGACATCGGGCGCCAGCTCCTGGGCACCCCGCGCGTCGTCACGGGACTGGTCCTGCTGGTGCTGCTGGCGGCCTTCGCCTTCGTCGGTCCCCTCCTGAGCGGCTGGGAGGTGGGCGAGCGCGACTACACCGCCCTGATCCAGGGGCCCTCGCCCGAACACTGGATGGGCACCAACCGCACAGGCCAGGACATCTTCACCCAGAGCACCGCCGGACTGCAGAAGTCGCTGCTCATCGGGCTGCTGGTCGCCCTGATCTCGACGGCCGCCGCCGCCCTGGTCGGCTCCTTCGCCGGCTACTTCGGCAAGGTCACCGACCGCGCCCTGATGTGGATCGCCGACCTGGCCCTGGTCCTGCCCAGCTTCGTGGTCCTGGCCATCCTGTCCAAGCACTTCGTGGGCCAGGGCGGCTGGTTCGTCCTGGTCATCCTGCTGGCGGCGTTCAGCTGGATGGTGACCTCCAAGATGGTGCGCGGCCTGACCATCTCCCTGCGCGAACGCGAGTACATCCACGCGGCCCGGTTCATGGGCGTGCCCCCGTACAAGATCATCCTGCGCCACATCCTGCCCAACATGTCGTCCCTGCTCATCGCGGACGCCACCATCGCGGTCAGCACGGCGATCATCGGCGAGACGGCGCTGAGCTACTTCGGTCTGGGCGTGCAGCCGCCGGACATCAGCCTGGGCGTGGTCATCGCCGACGGCTCCCGGTTCGCCAACACCGCCTGGTGGATGTTCGCGTTCCCCACCGCCCTGCTGGTGGTCCTGGTGCTCGCCGTCAACATGATCGGGGACGGGCTGCGCGACGCCCTCGACCCGCAGTCCAAGTCGCGCCGGTCCTAGGGGGAGGCACACATATGAGCACCGACACCGTCGCGACCACCGAGGCCGCCAGCGCGGCACCCCTCGGCGACACCCCGGTCCTGGAGGTCACCGACCTCACCGTCACCTTCGGCGGACTCAACGGCAACCCCGACGTGCGCGCCGTGCGCGGAGTCAGCTACTCCGTCCGCCGCGGCGAGGTCCTGGGCATCGTGGGCGAGTCCGGCTCCGGCAAGTCCGTCTCCTCGATGGCCGCCATGGGGCTGCTGCCCGACCACGCCCGGATCACCGGCTCCGTGCGCCTGCACGGTGAGGAGATCCTGGGCCTGGACGACCGCGCCATGGCCCGCAAGCGCGGCAAGGTCATCTCCATGGTCTTCCAGGACCCGCTGTCCGGGCTCACCCCCGTGTACACGGTCGGCGACCAGCTCGCCGAGGCCGTCCTGGTCCACGACCCCTCCACCCCCAAGGCCAGGGCCCGCGCCCGCGCGGTGGAGCTGCTCGAACTCGTCGGCATCCCCAACGCCGGGCAGCGCTACCGCTCCTTCCCGCACGAGTTCTCCGGCGGCATGCGCCAGCGCGTCATGATCGCCATGGCGATGGCCAACGACCCCGACGTCATCATCTGCGACGAGCCCACCACGGCCCTGGACGTCACCATCCAGGCGCAGATCCTCGACCTGCTGCGCACCGCCCGCGAGGAGACCGGCGCGGCCATCGTGATGATCACCCACGACCTCGGCGTCGTCGCCGGTTTCGTCGACCGGGTCCTGGTCATGTACGCGGGCCGCCCGGTGGAGACCGGCCGCGTCGACGACATCTACTACCGCAGCAGGATGCCCTACACCATGGGCCTGCTCGGCGCCGTCCCCCGCATGGACCTGGAGCACCAGGGCGCCCTCGTGCCCATCAAGGGCACCCCGCCGTCGCTGTCGGACCTGCCGCCCGGATGCCCCTTCGCGCCGCGCTGCCCCCTGGCCCGGCCCGAGTGCGACGAGGCCGAGCCCGAGCTCCTCACGATCGGCGCCCAGCCCTCGGGCGGGCGGATCCGTGCGGGCGGGGCCTCGGCGCGGCCCGACGCGGGAGAGGCCGACGCCCAGCGGGTGGCGTGCGTCCGCTCCGGGGAGATCACCGACCGGGGGTGGACAGCCCAGGACATCTACCCGGTGCCGGAGATCCCCGACTCCCCGGCCTCCGCGGTGGACCGCGCGGACCGCGCGGAGATGCTGCGGGTGCGGGACCTGGTCAAGCACCACCCGCTCACCAAGGGCGCGGTGTTCAAGCGCCGGGTGGGCTCGGTGTACGCGGTCGACGGCATCGACTTCGACATCCGCGAGGGGGAGACCCTCGCCCTGGTCGGCGAGTCCGGCTGCGGCAAGTCCTCCACCCTCATGGAGATCATGGACCTGGCCAGGCCCCAGCGCGGCTCCATCTCCGTCATGGGCCGCGACGTCGCCACCCTGGGCCGGGCCGACCGGTTCGCGCTGCGCCGGGACATGCAGATCGTCTTCCAGGACCCGATGAGCTCGCTCGACCCGCGCATGACGGTGTTCGACATCATCGCCGAGCCCCTGCGCACCCACGGCAGGAGCGTGGACGAGGTCACCCGCCGGGTGTACGAGCTGATCGACCTGGTGGGCCTCAACACCGAGCACGTCACCCGCTTCCCCGCCGAGTTCTCCGGCGGCCAGCGCCAGCGCATCGGCATCGCCCGGGCCCTTGCCCTGGAGCCCAGGCTGCTGGTGCTGGACGAGCCGGTCTCGGCCCTGGACGTGTCCATCCAGGCGGGCGTGGTCAACCTCCTCCAGGAGCTCCAGGCCCGGCTGGGCCTGTCCTACCTGTTCGTGGCGCACGACCTGTCCGTGGTCCGGCACATCGCCGACCGCGTCGCGGTCATGTACCTGGGCCGGATCGTGGAGATCGGCGACACCCGCTCGGTCTACTCCAGACCCTCCCACCCCTACACCCAGGCGCTGCTGTCCGCCATCCCGATCCCCGACCCGGAGAAGGAGCGCGCGCGCACGCACATCGTCCTGGACGGCGACCTGCCCAGCCCCGCCAACCCCCCTTCGGGATGCCGGTTCCGGACCAGGTGCCAGAAGTTCGCCCTGCTCCCCGAGGCCGACCGGGAGCAGTGCAGGACCGTCGAGCCCCACGTCCTCGCCGTGAACGACGGTGACCAGGCGGCAGCCTGCCACTTCGCGGAGCGCTAGGAGGTCGTCCGACCCCCGACGACCGGCTCGTCACGGCCAGCGCCACCCCGCGCGCTGGCCGCATCACCCCAGAGAGGAAATCCCCATGCGAATCGGGAAGGTGCGCTACCTCGCCCCGGTCGCGGCGCTGGTGATGGTCGCCAGCGCCTGCGGCGGCGGAGACGGGGGCAACACCGAGGAGGAGGTCGCGGCCCTCCCCGCGAGTGACCTCAACCCCGCGCCCCGCGAGGACCTCAAGAAGGGCGGCACCTTCGTGTGGGCCCTCAGCGAGTACGAGCAGCAGTACAACATGGCCCACGTCCAGGGCAACAAGGGCGACGTGCGCCGCATCACGGGCGCCGTGATGCCCAGCGCGACCCGGTTCGACGCCGAGGGCGGCTTCGAGCCGCGCGAGGAGTACGTCCTGGAGTACGGGGTCAGCGACGACGGCCTCTCGGTCGAGTACACGCTGAACCCGGACGCCGTGTGGTCCGACGGGGAGCCCATCACCTGGGAGGACTACGAGGCCCAGGTCCTCACCTACAAGGGCGAGCGCGAGGGCGACTTCGAGGTCGGCTCCGACGCCGGCTACCAGTGGATCGAGGAGGTCGTCCAGGGCGACGACGAGTTCTCCTTCACCCTGGAGTTCTCCCAGCCCTACGCGGACTGGCCCACCCTCTTCGACCCCCTGTACCCCAAGGAGTACATGGAGGACGAGGAGCTCTTCGCCGAGGGCTACGTCAAGGACTTCCCCGTCACCGCGGGCCCCTTCGGCGACGTGGAATTCGACGACGTCGCCCAGCGCGTCACGGTGACCCGGGACGAGGACTGGTGGGGCGAGCCCGCCATGCTCGACGAGATCGTCTTCACCAACGTCGCGATCGACGGCCAAGCCACAGCATTCGACAACGGTGAGATCGACGGCTTCTACCTCGGCTACGACGCCGCCGCCTGGGAGCTGCTGAAGGAGCGCGAGGGCACCTACTTCACCCGCGCCATCAACCACGGCCACCGGTTCATCTCCCTCAACGCGGGCAGCGAGAACCTGTCCGACGTCCGGGTCCGCCAGGCCATCTCCATGGCGGTCAACCGCGACACCATGGCCGAGGTCGCGCTCGGTCCGGTGGAGTGGCCCATCACCGGCCAGGTCAACCGCCTCCTCCGGTCCAGCCAGAACGGCTACCAGGACAACAGCGGCGAGGTCGGCACGTTCAACCCCGAGCGCGCCGGTGAGCTTCTCGACGAGGCGGGCTGGACTCTGGAGGAGGGAGCCGAGTTCCGCACGAACACCGAGGGCGAGACGCTGACCCTGGGCTGGGTGGCCTCCGAGGACATGCAGCTGGCCAAGGACGAGGGCGACATCGTCCGCGACATGCTCTCCCAGGTGGGCATCGAGGTCGACGTCCAGCACGTGCCGGGCAACGCCCTGTTCTCGGACTACATCGTTCCGGGCAACTACGAGATGTCCACGTTCGTGCTGGTGGGCAACAACCCCTACCCGACCGACTCCGCGGAGAACTACAGCGGTCCCTTCGACGAGGCGGGCGAGGACTGGGGCAACAACACCAGCTTCCACTCCACCCAGGAGATCAACGACCTCTACGACCAACTGGGCCAGGAGACCGACCCCGCGCGCTACGCCGAGATCGCCAACGAGATCGACGCCGCGATCTGGCAGGAGGTCCTCACCATCCCGATGTTCGAGCGTCCCGGCCTCTACGCCATGGACGAGAACCTGCGCAACTGGGGCGAGTACGGCCTCGCGGGCAGCTACGTCTACGAGGACATCGGCTGGGCCGCCGAGTAGTCCCGTGACGTCACCGCCCGCCGCGTGAGCGGGAGTGCCAGGGCGCCGGTCCCCGTGCGGGACCGGCGCCCTTCGCCGTGTACCGCCCGGGCCGTCGCGCTCCCCGCACGGCTCGGCGTCGTGTGCGCGTGAGCGCCGTTCGCCGTGTGGCCTCTGGGCCGAGCGGGGCCTTGCGGCGCCGTGCGCCACCTCCCATGCCGTCCGGGGCCGACCCGGCCGCGCGGCCCCCGTGCGGTGTGTCATCCCCCACACACCGCGCGTGCACCGCTCCGGGGCGGGGGTTGGGGTTGGGGCCGCGGACCCGGCTGTGGCAAGGTCTAGGCATCGTTTCCGGCCCGCCCCGCCCCTCTGCCCGGGCAGGCGGACGATCGGGAACACCGGGGCCGTCCGCCGGGAGGCCCGTGCCCTCCCGTGGCCGTGCGGTACCGCCACGGGTCCACGCCGCCGCCCGGCAGCGCCCCAGCCCCCACACCCCCTGTCCCGCTGCGTTGGAAAGCCCTTGATGAGACCTCACCCGATCGCCGCCGCGACCTCGGCGGCGCTGCTGTGCGCTGCCCTCACCTCGTGTTCCCCGGAAGGGGAGGAGGCCGCGACGCAGCCGCAGACCGGTGCCGCCGCCGAACCGGACACGGAGGCCGACGAGTCCGGGTCCCCGGCGGAGCAGACCCCGGACGAGACTCCGTCGGAGACACCGGAGGGGGAGCGGGGCGGGCCGGTCGGCTGGGCGGGTGAGCCGCTGGAGCGCGACGGCGAGGAGTACCCCGGCGCGGTCGGCGGGGCGGAGGGGGAGACCGTCACCGCCTCCGACGCCGGGGAGCTGGCCGACCACCTGTCCGCCGAGGAGCCGCTCACCGTCGAGGTCACCGGAGCGATCGACCTGGACGGGACGGTGGAGGTCGGCTCGGACAAGACCCTGGTGGGTGTCGAGGGCGGTGCCGAGCTCACCGGCGGGCGGCTGGTGGTGGACGGAGCCAGCAACGTCATCCTGTCCAACCTGCGGGTGGAGGCCGACGGGACCGCGCTGTCCGTGCGCGGCGGCGCCCACCACGTGTGGGTGGACGGCTCCACGCTCTCCGGCGGCGGGGACGCCCCCCTCGTCTCGGTGACCGGCGGCGCCGACCACGTCACCCTGTCCTGGAACCACTTCGCCGACGCCGAGTCGGCGCTCGCCGTCGGCGGCGGGGAGGAGGAGCCGGGGGCGCTGCGGGTCACCGTGCACCACAACTACTTCGACGGGACGGCGGGACGCCACCCCAGGGCGCGGTTCGCCGAGCACGTGCACGTGTTCAACAACTACTTCCGGGCCAACGAGGAGTACGGGGTGGAGTCGGCCGACGACTCCAACGTCCTGGTGGAGGGCAACTACTTCGAGGGCACCCGGCTCTCGGTGGCCACCTCGGAGGAGGAGCCCGGCAACGTGGTCACCCGCGACAACCTGCTCGTGGACTCCGCGCAGCCCGACCTGCTCGGCGAGGTGGCCGATCCGCCCTACGCCTACGAGATGGACGACACCGCCCGCGTCCCCGACGTGGTCTCGTCCGAGGCCGGGGTCAGCTGAACGAGTGGTACTCGTAGCTCTCCCCGACACCGCTCTCGGTGCGGTAGTCCAGCCTGCGGGGGTACCCCTGTTCGTCGATCCACAGCTCGAACTCGGCGTCCCTGACGGTGGTGAGGGTGTTGCGCCCGCTCTCGGGGTCGTAACCGCCCAGCATCGCCGTGAACGTGCCCGTGTAGTGGTAGGCGCTGTGCGTGCTGTGCAGCTCCGGCCACTCCAGGCTCACCTCCTCCCGTCCCTCCAGCGCGAGGTCGGTGGAGGTGGCGAGCACCTCGCGCAGCTTGACCGACCCGTACGCGCGTGAGCACAGGTACCGGTCGGCGTGGCTGGGCGGGTCCAGGAGTTCCAGGCCCCGGTCGGCGGTCATCATGAGCTGGCCGCCGCCCACGTCGTAGCGGTACACGCTCAACCCGTCCGTGGTGGAGAAGTAGTGGTCGAACTCCGGCTCGGCCCCCGCGTCGTACATGGCCTGACCGCGGCCCGAGGTGATCGGGTCGGCGGCGGTCGTGGGGTGGGTCGCGGGCGGCCGGGGGAGGGCGTCGGCCGATCCGGCGCCGGGATCCGGCGCGTCCCGCGGGTCGCTCTCCCCGTCGTGCACGGTGAAGGTGAGGTGGAAGGCCGAGGAGTCCTCCACGAGTTCGACGGCGGCCTCCAGGTAGGCCTCGGCGTCCTCGGGGGCGGCCGCGGTACGGGCGGAACCGCTGCGCGGCGGGCGGGACTCCGGGCCCTCCGCGACCTCCAGCGGGGGGAGGGGGTCGCCCACGACGAGCCGGGCCACAGCCCATCCGCTGGCGACCACGGCCAGGCAGACCAGCACCATGAGGAGGGAGACGAGCCAGTTGGGCCGCCCTCCGGGGGAGGAGGACTGCTCGTCGGGGTCGGAGGGGTGCGGCATCGACGGAATCGACACGGCCTGGGCCTCGTTTCTGCGGATCTTCGCGCGACCGCCGGGGGACGCGGGACGCGGGGGGTTTGCTGATCGTTCTCGTCTGGCACCGGAGGGTGACGGTTGCTACGACGCGGTGACGCAGTGTTCCGTTCGATGGTCCCACGCATGTGATCGCTTCCGACATCCACGAAAGTGAGCACCCAGTCGCGGTGGGGTGACTCCAGGAACGGTGCGAGGAAGCCGAACGTGTCGGTCCGCGACAGCCGTCGCAGGGTCTCCTCGGCGGCGTGCTCCCACAGCAGCCGGACCGCGGTCCGGGCCGCGGCGGAGGCGGCGAAGGTCGGACTGCGGAAGAGTTCGCGCAGATCCTCGCCCTCCAACCTCAGGACGGTGGCCTCCAGCACCCGCGCGTCCAGCAGGCCCAGGAGGGACAGCGCGCAGTCCGTCCGGGCCACCGGATCGGGGAGGGCCCCGGCCCGCGCGCAGCGCAGGACCGCCTCCGCGGCGGCGGCGGGATCCAGCCTCCAGTCCCCGTCCGGCGCGGGGTCGTGGCCGGTTGTGGCCGTGCCGTCACCGGTGTCGGTCCCGCCCTCGGGACGGGAACCGGACGCGTCGCCCAGTGCCCGGTACACGGCTCCCCGCAGCTCCGCGGGGAGCCGTCCCAGCGCGCCGTGCGCGGCGGCCGCGACGAGCAGGGACAGCACGACCAGCAGCAGGGCGGCGTACTCCAGCAGGGTGCTGCCCCGGTCCACGTGTCCACCTCCTGTCGCTTCGTGCCTGCCCACGGCCCGGACCCGTGTCGATGGAGCCATCGGCTCGTACGCGCCCCGTGCCGTTCGTGGTTCGGGCTGTGCGTGCGCTGTGCCGTACATGCCCTGTGCCGCGCGTGGCCCGGGTTGTGCGTGCGCTGTTCCGTACGTGTCCTGGGCCGTACGTGTCCTGGGTCGTGCGCGTCCTGCGCGGTGCCGAGAACCGGGCTGTGCGCGGCCCGTGCGGCGTGGGCACCGGGCTGGGTGAGCCCTGCGCGGCGGCCCCGGCACTCGGCGGGCCTCCGGCCGGGGGAGGCGGCCCCGGAGACCCTCTAGGGCTGCCGGGGGGCGAAGAGCTGGGGCGGCTCCCTCTCGTAGGCGCGCACACGGCCGCGGATGAGTTCCAGGTGCTCGGGAGGGCACGACCAACCCTGGCGGGTGAGCGTGTGCAGGATGCGGCGCAGCAGCCGTCCCGGCCGCAGCTGGAGGTCGTACACGCTCGCCGAGACCACCTCCCAGTCCTGCGCCCGCATCGCCGCGTACCGGACCCGGTCGCTCGCCCTGGCCGCCGTCGAGGAGTGGAACTCCAGGCTGTCGTACTCCAGCGCCACCCGTTGGTCGGGCCAGCCGAGGTCGGCGTGGAACACGCCCTCGTCGGTGGGGACCGGGCACTGCGGGACGGGAGGAGGCAGGAGCGCCTCCAGGACCAGTACACGCGTCCACGACTCGGCGGGCGACTGGCTCAGCGCGGAGGAGTAGCGCAGGGCGGTGCGCAGCTGCCTCAGCTGCCGCTGGGACCGGGCCCGCTGGGCGGCGCGGAGCAGGTCGCCCTTGGCGACCAGCCCCCGGGAGAGGAAGGCGTCGAGGCGGGCCGTGGCCATGAAGACCGAGGGCGCGCGGGCGGCGACGTCGACGGCCGCGCGCACCGCGGTGGTGACGCGCACGCCCTCCACTACGTCGCGGTCCGCGGCGGGCACGTGCTCCCGGTGGGCGACCACCGGCATGCCGCTGGTGCGTACGCCCCGGGGGACCGCCACGTGCGGGCGGGTGCGTGTGGCGCGGGTGCCCGCCGGGTGCAGGTCCACGCCCCAGACGTAGGAGGCGGTGATGTCGCAGACCACCGCGTCGGGGGAGAGCGGACCGACGATCGGCGCGAGCGTGCGCAGGAGGAGGGCACGGTCGGGAAGGGTGTGCTCACGGACTGTCATACCCTCCAGGTTCGGGGGCGGGCACCGCCCCGGCAAGCCCCTTCCGCCGCCTGTGGACAACTCCCCGGACCTCCGCGGGGCCCGGTCACTGCATCAAACCGACGCCCGCCGCCAGGTGGATGTGGTCGATGTGGTTCTGGGTGTTGCTGCCCCTGTTGTCCATGGGGCGGCTCACACTCGCCCAGGGACCCACCGGGTCCGGGTTCCCGCCGGTCGCGTTCCAGATGCGCTGCTCGTAGATGATGCCCTTGACCCCGAGCTGGTGGGAGTTCTGGATCACCCAGTCAATCACCGTGATGGCGGTGGCGTGCATCTGCGGGGTGGGGACGCCGCCCAGTTCCGCCATCATGTAGTCCACCGCCTCGCCGGTGTGGTGGTCGCTGCCCGGCTCGTTGCGCTGGCCGCCCGCGGAGAGGTAGAAGCCCGGGAACTCCTGCTGGAGGCGCTGGTGCGCCGAGCACATGACGGGGTGCAGCGACCCCAGCGCGGCGCAGTCCACGACGGGCCCGCCCCCTCCGACGAAATTGGGGTTGAAGCTGTAGCGGCCCTCCTGGTCGACCAGGTGCACGTCGATCAGGCGCTTGGCGGAGGCGAGGTCGTCGACGGTGCCGCCGTCGCAGATCAGCTCGCCCCCGTCGCGCCCGCACTGGTGGGGGATGCGGACGATGGCGATGGCCGAGGCGTTGCCGACCACGGTGTTGGTCTCCTCCTCGCTGCCGTCGCAGACCACGTCGTTCCAGTGCCGGGACCCGTCCTCCTCCAGTTCGCGCTGGCACACGGCGCCGCGCACCTCCACACGCACGATGTTCCCGCTGCGTCCCATGACGTTGTCGCTGGCGCGGATGTCGGTGAGGACCGCCCCGTTGCTGCGCGCGTACTCCTCGGCGCGCGCCTCGGCGGCCTCCTCGTCGAACCAGGGCATGGGGTAGGCGCCGTCGACGATGTCCTGCGCGGCCCGGTCCTGGAGGGCGCCCACCGCAGCCAGCGCGGCGGCGTCGGCCGCGGTCTGGGTCTGTGAGCGCTGGTCGTTGGCGGCGCCCACCCGTACGAACAGCAGGGTCAGCGAGAGAAGGGCCAGGGTGAGCCCGAACAGGAGCAGGACGTTGGCCTGTCCGTCGTCGCCTCCGCCCGGCGCGCGCCGCCGGGACGGAGGGGCGGTGTGGGGAAGGATCCGTCGCAGTCCCATGCCTCTTCCATCAGGGGAGGGGGTGCTCCCGGGAGGAGGGGAGCGGAGGAAGGGGGAGCGGGCCGGTCCGCGTCGCGCGTGGTGAGCACGCGAACACGCCCGGACAACGTCCCGACCAGCGCAGCTTATCCGGGCATGTCGGGAAGCGGTAGGGCCTGTGGACGATCACGGCCGCCTGTGAGACCGGTGTGACAGGTGTTCGCCCTGTTGGGACGCGAGATGGCGGCGCGGCGGCCGGGGCCCACGCGCACCGGACCCCCGGGCCGTGTGACTTCGGAGGAATTGTCCGACGGGTTTCTGGCGAGTGTGGGGCCCATGACGGGTTCCGCCCAGGGAGGATGGACCCTGTCCGACGCGTGTCGAGTCGTGGTGCGTGGTCGGATTCGCACCCATTCCACCGCAGCAGAAGCGAAGGCGAGGACATGAGCGCCCGTAAAGCGATGACCCCCGTCGAACAGGACGAGCTCCTCCGCAGGATCGGGACGGACCTGCTCCGGGCGGCACCCGACGACTGGGTCAAGCTCCGGCTCGTGTACTCCGGACTGGGCGCCTGCGAGACGGCCCTCTTCGAGGTCATGTTCGAGGGCGGGCGCAGCAGCGGCTGGGTTCCTCCGCTGTCCGCCCTGGAGCGGCTGCGGGAGATCCGCACGGGGATGTACGCCGAGGGGACGGGCACCTGGTACACCGCCTACTACGAGATCGACCGGCCCGTGAGCTACCGCGTCCGCTACGACTACGAGAACGAGCCGCACTTCGACGAACCGCGGGAGGACGCCAGCTACCTGCTCGACCTGGAGCACTTCCCCCGCGACGACGAGCACGTCCCCGCCTGGCTGCGGGACCGGCTGGAGGGCGACCGCGTGCCCGAGACGCAGGACGGCGGGTCTCCCTGGAGCCTGCTCATCGCCTCGCGTCCCGAGCCGCGGACGCGGATGTCCCCGGGGGACATGACCCCCGAGGAGATGATGGACACCGTCCAGGAGATCGTGGACCGCACCCTCGACGCCGTCCACGGCCCCTGGACGGAGGTGGTCGTCGACTACCGGGGCCTGTCCGGGGTCTCCTCGTCACGGGTGAGCGTGCGCAGACCCGACGGCGGCACGGAGTGGAACCTGCTCCTCCCCGAGGTCGGACGGCTGCTGGACCGGCTGCGCACCGGCATGTACCAGCCGGGCAAGGGCACGTGGTTCACCGCCCGGTTCACGGTGCAGGAGTCGCGGGAGATCGGGGCGCACTTCGACCACGACGCCCCGCCCGAGTTCGACGTCGAACCCGACCCCCGCGACTTCCACCAGGACATCCAGCACTTCCCCCGCGGCGCCGACCACCTGCCCGACTGGCTGCTGGACCGGCTCAGCCTGGCCCAGCGCATGATCCGCACCGGGCAGGCCTGAGGGCCTTCCCCGGTCAGGGCATCCGTCGCCGGACGGCCTCCCACGCGTGGACGTCGGCGACGGTGACCTGGAGGTCGCCGGACCCCAGGGGCGTCACGGTCGCCGAGCGCACGTACGGGCCGTGGCTCCAGCGGCGCGAGGTTCTGTCCGGGACCGCTGTGGCGCCCAGGCGCCCCAGAGCCCCCGGCGGCCCCGCCAACAGCCGCAGCCGCCACGTGGCCCGGATCGCGCCGGGGCCGCCGCGCCCCGACCCCGCCAGCAGTGGCAGGGAGCCCACCAGACGGCCGCCGGAGGCGGAGCCGCCCTCGGCGCGCAGCGGGAAGCGCCGGCCCACGTCGGTGCCGCGCACCACCTCCACGGCGTACTCCGCGCCCTCCGGGAGCGCGCAGGCCAGGCGCACCTCGAACCGCAGGCGGCCCGCGCCACGCCCCGCGGGGCTCGCCCGCACGACGTCCACCTCCAGGGTGGGCGCCAGCGGCGACGTCACGAGCCCCAGCCGGTCGTTGACCGTGTAGTAGGGGCGCACCCGCGAACCGGACCCCCCGCCCCGCTCCACCTTCTGGTCCGGGTACCGGATGATCTTCTGGTAGCCCGCCACACCGGACAGGTGACGTCCCACGGTGCACTCGGTCCCGTCGGAGAGCACCAGGCGCAGCTCCCACTTCTCCGATTCGCCGTACCGACCGTGCACCACGACCTCGGGATCCACCACCGCCGTGAAACGGCCGTCACCGGCCACCGGCGCGGAGAACTCCCGCAGGGCCCCGGGAGACGTGCGCAGCCGCACCGCCAGGCGCGCGTGGGCGTCGGGTGCGTCGCGGCCCAGCACCCGGCCCTGCACGGTGATCAGCCCGTCGGCCGACTCCACGTGCTCCACCTCGGCGTGGTGCGCGGAGCGCCGCACGTGCAGCACCAGACGGCCCTTCGCCGAACGGGAGGGCAGCACCAGGGACAGGCGCCCGACCCGTTCCGGGTCCAACGGGAAGCCGTGCTGGCGGATCTCCACGTCGTGGACCGGGGTCTCCCGGTCGCCGTCGAGCCGCAGCACCTCCCACGTGCGCGCGGCCAGCCGACCGCGCGCGGCGTCCACCACCACCTCACCGCCGTCCGGCTCCAGCTCCACCCGCTTGCCCTCCAGGGTCAGCACCACCCGGTCGGGCGGATCGGTGAACGACAGCACCGCGGCCCCGTCCCCGTCCACGTGCACCCGGCAGGCGGCGGCCGGTTCGGGGCGCGGCGCGGGCACCGACACCGGCGGCGGAGGCAGCTCGTGGCCGGAGAGGTCGGAGAACAGCTCCTCGTGCATCAGCATGACGTTGGCCGGGTCGAAGCGCTCGGATCCGGTCAGCGCGGCGGACGACATTCGCTGGCGCAGCTCGTCGTCGGCCATCAGCTGGGCCAGCCCCTCGGCGATCCCCGGGGCGGACCGGTTGGGCACCAGCAGCCCGTCCTCGCGGTCGCGGATGATCGACGCCGGGCCGTGCGGACAGTCGGTGCTCACCACCGGCAGCCCCGAGCGCATGGCCTCCACGATCGTCATCCCGAACGGCTCCTCACTGGAGGTCACCGCCGCGAACGAACCCTGGGCCCAGGCCTCCTCCACGCGCGGGTGCGCGCCCATCAGCCACACGCGGTCCTGGAGCCCGAGCGAGTCGACCAGCCGGGCCAGCGCCGCACGCCGGTTGCCGCGCCCGTAGATACGCAGCGTCCACTCGGGGAAGTCCTCGCTGACCATGGAGAAGGCCTGCACCAGGAGGTCGTGCCGCTTGCTGGGGGCCAGTCGCCCGGCGGACACGATCGTGCGGCTGTTGTGCCCGTTGGCGGTGAACGCGGGCGCGGGCACCGAGTTCGGGATGGACAGCACCCGCACCCGCGGCATCGGCATCCGCTCCCGGTACGTGCGCGCGTCGGCCTCGGTCACCGTCACGAAGGCGTCCAGGTGGGGATAGGTCTCCTCCATCACCCGGCGCAGCGGCTCGGAGTGCTGGTCGTAGGTCAGGTGCTCCTGTCCTATCTTGACCACCCGGCTCGGAGCGGCCCGGGCGATCACCACGTTCAGCCCCGGACGGGTGCCCACCACCACGTCGGCGTCGGTGGTGGCCAGGTACTCCTCCAGCCGGTCGTCGGTCAGGCGGCTGTGTGTGGGACCGCGCGCGTCCTCCGGCGGGAAGAGCAGCGGCGGTACACCGGCCCGTTCCGATCCCTCGTACAGCGGGCGTCCGTCCGTCCCCGTGCCCCGGTCGCCGTCGTACCCGCGCACGTCCACGAGCGGACGCAGGCGCACCTGCGCGGGTACGGGCAGAACGGGCTCGGCGCGGTGCCGGAACACCGAGACGATCTCGACCTCGTGCCGGGCGGACAGCGCCGCCGCCTGGTTGGCCACGGTGCGCACGGTTCCGCCGATGCCGTACATGTCGTTGATCAGATAGGCGATCTTCACCGAACCCCCGTGTGGTCAGTGCCGACCCGTGCCCCCACGAGACGGCAGCGATGCCCGTCTTCCACACCAGAGCCCCCGCAGAGGCGGCGTGGGAACGTCCAGGGTACGAACGCTCCGCAGAGAGAAATGCCCCTTATGTCTGATAAAACCCTGGTATTTACCCATTTCTGTGGGTGTTTTGCGGAACCTTAACAAGCCGCGAAGACGCCTCGCCCGGCTCCGTGAGCGGCGCTCGTGTAAGGAGGCGCGAGCGCGAGGCGGCGGAAGGCGGGTCGGGAAGGGCGTGGACGGCACCCTCAGTAGGTGCCGGTGTCCTCCCAGTAGGCCCAAGCGGCGCAGGGTGCCCCGTAGGCGTCGTCGATGTGGCTGATCCCCCAGGAGATCTGCGTGGAGGGGCTCTCCCGGAAACCCTCGGGCATGGAGCCGTGCCTGGCCGGGTTGAACCCGGAGATGCCGTGGTCACCGGTCTCGGTGTTGACGAACGTGTGGTCCCAGTGGGAGACGACGCTCCACAGGTTGCTCAGGCACTCCCACTCGTTCCCGGTCCAGCCGCGATCCGCGGCCATGCCCATCGCGAGCGCCTCGTTCTCCAGGGCGTTGGAGTTGCCCTGGCCCCACTCGTACTCCTCGGGTTCCTCCGGCCGGTCGGCGTCCACCCAGGTCTCGTCGCCGCAGCCGGGGCCCTCGACCAGGCACACCATCTGCCGGACCCCGCTGTTGAAGGTCTGGCTGAGTTCGAGCTGGTAGACCGCCACCATGATCGCCGCGGCCAGCACGGTGACCGCCGCCAGCTCGACCAGCGCCGCGCCCCGGTCGTCCCCCGTCCTCCGGGCGGGGCGGAACCGTTGCAGGAACCGTCCGTCCCGGTGCCGCCTCGGCGGCCCGTTGCGCTCACCGGACCGCCCGGGCGGCCCGGTGGGGGAGGGCCGTCGGGTGTCCCCGAGCTCGGGGCGGTGGGGAGTGGGCAACGCCGCCTCCTGGGTGATCTGGGTGGTGGGGGACTTCAGGAGATGGGGATGTCCTCGATGGGATCGAAGTTCGGGATTTCGACCGTCACGGAGTCGATGTCGTCAGGAACCGAGAAGAGAGACCAGTAAGCGATTTTCTCTCCTGGTTTGAGTACATCGATGAGCTCATTGGATTCTTCGCCGGAGCAGAGGCAGTAGCCTTCCCCGTCCATGATGGGTCGGTACCGAGTTCCTTCCTCAGGACTCATGGCTGTCACGCCCGCGAAATTCTGGCCGGAATAAGTGTAAGATCCGTCTCTTAGCCAAGCAAGCGGAACCTGGGATTCTCCGGTGTTCTCGATACTCCATGTCACGGAGAGAAAGACGTCGGCCTCATCCCTTTCGGCCTGGTGGACTTCTGCCACAAGATGGGATGAGAGCGCGTTGCTGCTCTCTGCTGTTCCAAGGGTTTCCAAATTCCCTGTTTGGGGGATTGGTGCTGCTGTACTGACGCCTGTGGACATGAGTAAAGCAGTCGTGGAGGAAACTATCAATATCTTGGTGGACAGAGGTTTTTTCTGCATCATGTATCCGTTACTTTTCGAACGTGACACTGACTCTTCGGTTGCGTTCACGCCCTTCTTCGGTTTCGTTGTCGCCGATTGGGTCAGCTGAGCCGTGGCCTTCGTCCTCGAAGGAGACGTCCTCTCGTGTGACCAGTTCGCTAAGGACGGATTTTACTGACTCTGCGCGGTTCTGAGACAGGGGGATATTTACTGAGTCACTGCCTGTGTTGTCGGCGTAGCCGTCAATATTGACGACCGGGGAGCTTGCATCGTTGATTTCTGTGGCGACCTGTTCGAGGATCTCGTGTGCGTTTGAACTGAGTTCTGCACTGTTGGTTTCGAAGAGAACGTCCGAGGAGAGTATGATGCTCACTTCATCCTCGCTCTCCGTGCGTCCTGTGTTGTCGTCGGTGTTGTCAGAGATCATGGTGAGCGGGATTATTTTTGGCTCTGACAGTCCCGAGTTCTCGACCGTCTCTGGTGATTCAGTGATAGGTATGTCAAGAAGGGGAGGGGTGATGGGTGTGGTGACGGACATCGATGCGACGCCTGAGGGTGGTTCGGGAAAAATGACCCACATGTCAGCGGTGCCGCCGGCAGGAATGTTTTCATTGAGGGCCGAGCAGAAGCATGATCCGTCACTCTGATCAATGCTAATATGCCGTGTCCTGTTCTCTGGGTCCAGGAGAGTTATTCTGTCTGCGGTGTAGGGGTTTTCGGGTCCGCCCAGACTGTCGTCAAAGAAATAGCTTTCTCCTGACTTGTTGGTGACGCCGAAGCGAAGTCTGATTAGCTCGTTCCCCACGCGTTCCAGGGCGTAGACGTCAATCCGGTAATCACTGCCGATAACGGTTGATGAAGTCGTACTGCTTGCGATAATTTCTTGAGGGCTTTTTTCGGTATCGTTCGAAGACGTGGGCGTGGGGTCCGAGGGCGTGTTCGGACTGCTTCGGTCCTCCGATGGAGTTCCTTCGGGGGAGACTACGCAACCAGAGGCAAGGAAAACTGGGGCTATCATTGACGACCCAATGAGAAGTAATTTCGCCCTGTTCGTGTTTTTGGGGGATCTGTGCTCTCTTCTCAATTGCTTTTAGTTTTCCTTGTGATTTCTTTTTCCTTTGACGCCCCCGCAGGGATTTTCTGTTGTTTTCTAGGGAGTTTCGTTGCTGCTGGGGCCGCGAAGAACCTGGTCGACAGCTCCTCGGATTCCGTTGCCTATGCTCTGGTCGAGGTTGAGACTGTAGACCGCGATGGCAATGGCGGCGACAAGCAGGATCACTGCGGCGTACTCGACGATCCCGGCGCCCTTGTCCTTCTCCTTGGAGGTCGGCACGAGGAAGGTGCTCAGCGTCACCCAGAGTTTGGTCAGGCTGTTCACGGGGCTTAACTCCTTGAGGAGGGGGTCTTACGGCACCACATCTTCGCGGCCTGCGAGCAGGTGGGTCCCTGCCCGCGGCCACCGGGGGGAGTACGTGGGCGACGCGTGCTCACGGAGTCCCACTATCCGGCATGAACACCGACGCCATCCCGCCTTCTGACCGGATGTGGCCATCTTCCTTCAGGATGCCCCATGGATCCCGGAACCACACGTTGTCCACAGGGCTGGATGAACGCCCGGGCGGAAGCCGGTGGTCGGGTCGATGCGCGGTCACAGTTCCTCGCCGAGACGGGGTCACGTTTGGTGGTCGGCGGGTCACCATGATGGCACGTGTGCTGCGGGGGCGCCATGGCCGGACGGCGAATACCAGATCACCGTCGGGCTCTCCGGAGCACCGGTGCCGGACGGAACCCGTACTTCCGCGCGAAGGCGCCATAGTGACCGGGCAGGGTGCGGAGAACCAGGGTGCCCATGGGACGCACCGCTTCCTCTCCCCGGGCACGATCACCCGGCCCGCCGCGCCCTCCCCCGGTTTCCGACGGCTTCGGACGGAACCAGGCGCCTTCGGACGGCATCCCCCCAGTCAGGACTCCGTTCCTCGCAGACCCCTCTCCTCCACGAGCCCTCATCCCCGTCCCCACACCCCCCCACAACCCCCGCAACCCCGACCCCCCCGAGACCGAAGACAAGAGGTGGCGTCTTGGACCCCAGCCTGGCCCTTCCCCTGGTGGCAGCTCTGATCGTGGGACTGGTGGTCGGAGGCGTTCCGCTCTCCGCGGTCCTGAGGGGCGCCTCCGCCCTCAGATCGACGCTCCGCCATCCCGCACTCACCCATCAGTCCCCGCCCGACCCGGACGGACTCGAACCGAACGAACTGGCCCTGCTCGCGGGAGGACCGGTCCGCGTCGGGGAGACCGCGGTCATGGACGCCTTCCTGCACGGGCGCATCCGCCAACAGCCCGCCGGCGGGCTCTTCACCCTCGTGGGCCCCTCACGTCCCTACACGCACGAGAAGGACGCCGTTCGCCGGGAGCTGGTGAAGGTCTTCCGCAAACGCGTCGGTGTCAGCGCCCTGGAGATGCTGCGACGTGTCGTCGCGGGCCGGGGCGTGGAGAAGCTGCGCACCGGCCTGGCCGAGTCCGACCTGATCGTCGACTCCCCGCAGCTGCGCCGGGCGCTGCGGCGCCGCGAGAGGGCCCCGAGGACGATCCGGCGGCTGCGCTCCGTCGCGGTCCTGGCCGCCGCCGCGGGCGCGGCCGTGCTCTTCCTGGTGGAGCCGGGCACCGTCGCGCTCGGCCTCCTCGTCGCGGGGCTCAGCGCACTGGCCTCCCTGGTCGCCGCCCAGGTGGTCATGGCGGCGACCGGAGGCCCCACGCTCAGCCCCAACACCCCCATGGGGAACGCGGTGCTGGAGTCGGCCCGCCGGAGGTACGGCGCCTTGGAGACCGGGTCCACCGGGACGGACACCATCGGTACGCACCCCGCCGGCGCGATGGCCCGTGACCACGCGGTCCGGCACACGGCGCTAACGGGCTTTCGTTCGCTGCGCGCGTCCGCCTCCCGCCGACGGGTCGGCGGGGCCCGCTCGGACCAGGAGTCCGCCCAGGTCCAGCAGGACCCGGTCCCCGCCGCCGCCCACGCGGGCGGCGACGGCCCGGGCGGCACCGCGGGCACGGGCGGCGCGGACTCCGGATCCGTCACTCTGGAGAGCCTGTGCCTGTTCGCCGAGCTGTGCCAGGGGACGGGTGGTTCCGACGGCCGTTCGGGCGGCAACGAGGGCTGGGGTGGTGACTTCGGTCACTACGGTGACAGTGGCGACGGCGGATCCGGCGGCAGCGGCTGGGGAGGCGGCGACGGCGGCGGTGGCTGGGGAGGAGGCGGCGACGGCGGATCCGGCGGCAGCGGCTGGGGAGGCGGCGACGGCGGCGGTGGCTGGGGAGGAGGAGGCGACGGCGGTGGTGGCGGTGGCGGGGGCGACTGATCCCCTCCACCCGAACGTCTCGGCCCGCCCCGGAGCCCCACCGCGCTCCGGAGCCAGGCGCCGGGCGGGGTTCTACGCGAACCCCGCCCGGCACTCCCGCACGGGGAAGGCGGCGCCACTGCCTGCCCACAGATTCGGCGCCGCCACCCTTGACCGTCTCCCTGTGCGGGAAGGTGGGGTCAGCCCTGGTCCGGACGCTTGAGGCCGGCCAGTTCCGCCAGCAGCTCGAACGAGCGCAGGCGAGCCTTCTGGTCGTAGATCATCGACGACACCATCAGCTCGTCCACACCCGTGTCAGCGACGAACAGATCGAGCTTGCGACGGACTGTTTCCGGGGAACCCACGAACGAGTAACGAAGCATGTGGTCCAGTCGTTCCTTCTCTCCCGGACGCCATGCGGTGTCCAGGTTCTCCACCGGCGGGCGCAGTCGTCCCCGCGCACCGCGCAGGGTGCCGAGGAATGCCTGCTGCATCGTCGTGAACAGGTGCTGGGCCTCCTCGTCGGTGTCGGCGACGAAGGCGTTCACCCCCGCCATGGCGTACGGCTCCTCCGACTGCTGTGAGGGGCGGAAGGCCTCCCGGTAGGCCTTCAGCGCCTCGTACAGCGCGTCCGGGGCGAAGTGCGAGGCGAACGCGTAGGGCAGGCCGAGCTGTGCGGCCAGCTGGGCGCCGAAGAGGCTGGACCCCAGGATCCACAGCGGCACCCGCAGCCCCTCACCGGGGATGGCGCGTACGGGCTGGCCGGGCTCGGCGGGCTCGAAGTAGGCCTGGAGCTCCTGCACGTCGTTGGGGAACGTCGCCGAGGCGCTGTGGTCGCGGCGCAGCGCCATCATCGTGCGGGGGTCGGTGCCCGGCGCGCGGCCCAGGCCGAGGTCCACCCGTCCCGGGTAGAGCGACTCCAGCGTGCCGAACTGCTCGGCGATCACCAGGGGCGAGTGGTTGGGCAGCATGACACCGCCCGCCCCGATCCGGATGGTCGAGGTCCCCTCGGCGATGAAGCCCAGGGAGACGGAGGTGGCAGCGCTCGCGATGGCCTGCATGTTGTGGTGCTCGGAGAGCCAGAAACGCTTGTAGCCCAGCCGCTCCGCGTGCTGGGCGAGTTCCCTGGCGGAACGCAGCGCGTCACCGGGCGTGGACCCCTCGGCGATGCTGGCGTGGTCGAGCACCGACAGCGCGACGTCGGACATGGTGGCTCTTCCCCCTGTTGCGTGGCGGGTCCGGCTGCGAGGCCGTGACGGGAGGATCCGCTTCCCCGGCCGACCTGCGCGTTCGATATTCGACGAACATCGAATTACGAAGGTACACTTCCGACTGTCCATGAGCCAAATCTCGCCTGGTCCCGGCCGGGCGCCGCATGAGGAGGACCGCCTTGGCTCCCAGGGAGCACGCGCACCCCGCCCTCCACGAGGTGGAACTGGTCACGGTTCTCGCCGCGCTGGCCGAGCCGACCCGGCTGCGGCTCGTGCGGATGCTCGCCGACATGGACGGGGAGCACGCCTGGAAGGACATCGACCTGCCCATCGCCCAGTCGACGCTGAGCCACCACCTGAAGATCCTGCGCAACGCCGGTCTGGTGCAGAACCGCACCGAGGGGACGCGGTGCTTCGTCTCGCTGCGCGACGAGGAACTCGAGGGACGCTTCCCGGGTCTGCTGGAGTCGGTGCTGGCGTGCCGCGACGCCGCGGCCCCGCGTCCCGATGAGGAGAGCGCTTCGGCCCGGTAGCGCCGGAATGATCGGCGGAGCCCGTGCCGTCACCGAGCGCGGAGCGTTGTCCGGTTCCCGTTTCCCGATCGCTTGGTGCCGGTGTGGGTGCCGGTGCCGCTGCCAGAGGAGTGACTCGCGTCCCGGAAGGCTCGTGGGCCGACCCGACACGGGGTACGTCCGGGAATGTACGGTCGGTACAGGTCTACGCAACCATGGGTCGGCGGTCCAGGCAGTGCGCGTTCCCCCGTCCCAGGAGAGTGGAAGGCGCCCCCCATGGCTCCGAACCCGCCAGCCTCCCTTCCGGCGCACGTGCGCCCCCTCACCGCGGGCGATCCCGCCGAGATCAGCGGCCACCGGCTGATCGGCCGCCTCGGCGGCAGCACCATGGGCGTGGTCTACGCCGCCGTGGCCCCGGACGGCGAGGCGGTCGCCCTCAGGGTCGCCCACGCCGAGTGGGTTCCGGCCGCTGACCCCGACCGCAGGATCACGCTCCTGCGCCGGTCCGTCGGGGTGTGCGCCGTGGGCGTCAACGCCAGCGGAACCTTCCACGGGCGGCCGTGGGCCTCGGTCCAGTACCTTCCCGGCCCCGACCTGGCCCGCCGCGTGCACGAGGACGGGCCCCTCCCCGAGCCCGCCCTCCTGGTGCTGGCCGCCGGAACCGCAGAGGCGCTGGCCTCGGTCCACGCCGCGGGCGTACCGCACGGGGACGTCAAACCCGGAAACGTCGTCCTGACCCCGGAAGGCCCCCGGCTCGTGGACCACGGGATCGCCCGCCGGGTGGACGACGCGGACTCCCTGACCACCGCGGGCAGCGTCGGCTGGCTGGCCCCGGAGCGCTACGCGGGCGCGCGGCCCGACACCGCCTCCGACGTCTTCTCCTGGGCCTGCCTGGTGGTGTTCGCCGCGACCGGGCACGCCCCGTTCGGCACGGACGCCGCACCGCCGGAGGCGGCCCGCCGGGCCGGGGAGGAGGCCGTCGACCTCGCCGACGTTCCCGAGGGGCTGCGTCCCCTGCTGGCCCGGGCGCTGTCGACGGACCCCGGGCGGCGCCCCGCGGCGGAGGAGGCCTACCTGGAGTGCCTCCTGTTGGCGGGCGTGGAGGACAGCGCCACCCCCGACGTGTGGGCGGACCGGCTGCGCGCGCTCGTCCGCGCCCACTGGCCGCGCGTGGACGCGGACCGCGGCCAGCCCGCGGAGTGGATCAGCTCCGCCCTGCACATGGCGGAGCGCGAGGCCGAGGCCGCCGAATCGGATGCCTCCCCCCGGTGGAGTCTGCGTGCCCGGAGCCGGGCGGCCGGTGCCGTCAGCGACGGTGGGACCGGCGAGCACGCGACCGGTCGGCGGGCGATCGGCGGAGGGGCGGTCGGCGGGCGCTCGCGTGGGCGCCGCCGCGCGGAAGCCCGGCGCCGGCTTCCCGTTCTGGCGGTCGCCGCCGCCGTGCTCCTGGCCGTGTCCGTCGGCGGCGGCTACCTGCTCCTGAACGCCCTGTCCGCGGAGTCCGGCACCACCACGGCCGACTCCGGCTCCGGGACGGACCCGGCCACCGAGGGGGATCCGCCGGCCGGGCCCCTCAGCGGAACGGAGCTGGTGGCGGCCTCGCTCGACACCCTCCTGGCCGCGGACTCCTTCGAGCTCACCCTGCTCACCCACGCCGGAAACGGGGAGGGCCACGGCCAGCCGCTTCCCGCCGGTACCGGCCCCACCCTCTTCGACCGGGTGCTCTACCAGGCGGGGCCGCCGGAGGCGCTGCGCTGGACCAGTACCGTCAGCGGCGCACGCACCAGCGACCTGCTGATGGTCGACGGCGACCTGCTGCGCGCGGAGAACTCCGCCTGGAACGCGACGCCGACCTGGCACGCGGCCGAGCCGGGGCTGGCGGAGGAGGTGTTCGCGCCCGCTGAGGTGGTCGCACCGCTCGTCCGCGCGGTGGAGGAGGGGACCGTCACCGCGGAGGAGGAGGTGGTCCTCGCCGCGCCCCCGCCCGCCCAGGACGCCTTCGGCCACCTGGGCGGCGAGGCCCCCGACGGCGTGCCCGCGATCCGGGTGGAGGGCACGTTCCCCGCCGGGGGAGGGCCGGGGGAGGCGGACACGGTGTTCGCATTGGTCGCGACCGAGGACGGGGTCCCGTTGAGCTTCGCCACGGAGGGCTCCGGCGGAGGGGTGCTCAACGGGCGACCGGTGTCGGAGGGGGTCCCGGTCTCGTTCCTGGACCCCGCCGCCCCCGAACCGGAGCGGTGGTACACGCGGTACACGTTCGTGGAAATCGGTGGAACCCCCGACCTGGGCGTCCCCGATCCCGGGCAGGTCCGGCCCGCCGCTCCCGCGCCCGACGGCGACTGAGCACGGGAGCCGATCGGGCGGCCTCCCCACACGCCTGTGGCGCTCCTCCCGCCCGGTGGTGTAGGTTCACCCCCGTGTCGCGTGCCACCGACCACAGAGCAGTGGGCCGGTCGGTAGGTATGGAGGCACCTTGACATCCGGGAGCGCACTGTGAGCACACACACCGCGGACCGCGTCTAGCCGTTCCGACGGCGCCGGCCCCAGCCGCGCCCGAACGCGCCCAGACCCCTCGCGACCTCCCCGGAGTCCTCTTCCGGCCCGGCCACGCCCGGGCTCCCTGTCACGTCCGCCCGCCACCCGTGCGCCTGCGCGCCCGGGCCGCCGCGGGTGCCTTCGGGGACGGTCGCGCCCATGACCACCATCCCGAAGGAGACCTGTGACCGAAAACCCGCACGTCCGGACCACCGAGCCCCACGTCAGCGACTTCAACGTCCCCGTCGTGGAGGAGTTCCGCGCCAACGGGGGCCGCGTCGGCGGCGTGTTCGAGGGCGGCGACCTTCTGCTGCTCACCACCGTCGGGGCCCGCTCCGGCCGCGAGCACACCACCCCGCTCGGCTTCGTCCGCGTCGACGGACGCGTACTCGTCCTCGGCTCCGCGGGCGGCTCGGACCGCCACCCGGACTGGTTCCGCAACGTCCTCGCCCACCCCATGGTGCGCGTGGAACTGGGTACCGAGACGTTCGACGCCGTCGCCGTCCCCGCCGAGGGCGCCGAACGCGACCGCCTCTTCGCCGAGTTCGTCCGAACGGACTCCGGATACGCCGACTACCAGGCCGCAACCGCACGGGTCCTGCCGGTGGTCGCCCTGGACCGCGTCCACGCGGACGAACCCGCGGAGGTCGCCAACCTCGCCGACAAGCTCGTGGAGATCCACACCTGGCTGCGCGGCCAGCTCGCGCACGTACGCACCGAGGCCGAGGCCCACCTCGCCGAGCGCACCGCCGGGGCGGACGGGGACGGCCCGCCACCGCTGGGGCTCAGCCTCCAGCTGCGCCAGCACTGCCTGGCCTTCTGCGAGTCCCTGCACTTCCACCACTCCAGTGAGGAGTCCGGCCTCTTCCCGGCACTGGGCCGACAGGCCCCTCACCTGGAGGAGGCGCTGCGGCGGCTGTGGGAGGAGCACCGCACCGTGGACCGCGTCCGCGGTGAGCTGGAGGCGCTCATCTCCGACCTGTCCACGGCCGACCCCGAGCGCTTCCGAGCGGAGCTGGACCGGATGACCCGGGAACTGGAGGCCCACCTGGACTACGAGGAGGCCCAGCTGATCCCGACCCTGGCCGAGATCCCGTTCCCGCCCGCCGGTCCGGCCTAGAGCCCTGCCGCGGCCCCTTCCCCCGGAACGGGGGAAGGGGCCGCCCCCGTCAGCCGCCCAGGATGAGGCCGAGGTTGACCTCGGTGCCCAGGAACATCGACCCCACGATGAGGATGAGCAGGCCCGGAAGCAGGGTCACCGCGGTCACCATCGTCACCCGGGGGTTCATCCGCTGCGCCTTGCGGCGCATGTACTGCGCGTCGGCGCGCCGCATGTCCTGGCTGATGGCGACCAGGGTGTCGCTGAGCGGGGCGCCCAGCTCCTCCGCCTGCTGGATCGCGGTCACGAACTTGCTCAAGGACTCGTTGCGGTTGCGTCGGCGCAGCATCTCGAACGCCTCCCGCCGCGAGGTGCCCAGCTCCATCTGCTGGAGGGCCAGCGCGAACTCGTCGGCGAGCACGCCCGGCATCGACTCCGCGACCCGGGCCACCGCCGCCCGGAACGACATCCCGGCGCTCACCGTCACCGCCAGCACGTCCAGGAAGTCGGGCAGCTGCGACTGCACCTTGTCGCCGCGCTCCTGGCCCTGCACGTACAGGCTCAGGTCGGTCAGCCCCATGAAGGCCAGCACCACCAGCCCGACCAACGGGTTCCCCGAGGCGAACATCAGCAGGCCCAGGGTGCCGTACAGCGCGACCTCGCCGACCTTGCGCCGCAGGTAGCGCTCCAGGGTCAGCCCCTCCGGCCTCCCCGCCGCCTCGATGCGCTCGGCGATGGAGATCAGGCGGCGCTGGCTCAGCGACGCGTGCAGCGATCGGGCGAACGGCCGTCCGATCGCCTCGGTGATCCGGTGCAGCACGAACGTGTCGTCGGACCGGATCCGCGTCGGGCGCGCGGCCGGGTCGGCCACCCGCACCCGGGTCTGCGACATCATCAGGTACAGGCCGTAGCACGCGACCAGCACGACCAGCGCGCTGGCCAGAGCGGCGGTCAGCGGCACCAGCAGGGAGAGGGGGGCGTTCATCGGGGAGCGGTCCTCACAGGTCGAACTTGGTGATGCGGGACACCAGCACGAAGCCGATGGCGAACAGCGCGGCCACCACCAGCAGCACCGCCACCCCCGCCACGGACGTGGTCATGACGCGCATGATGCCCGGCTCGATGGCGTTGATCAGGAACAGGGCGCCCACCGACATGAACCCCAGCGCCCACACGGTGCTCGTGGTCTCGCTGAGGATGGTCTGCACCTCGCGCCGGGTCTCCTTGCGGTTCTCCAGGGTGGTGGAGATGTTGCGCAGCGCCGTGACCAGGGAGCCGCCCGAACGCGAGGCCACCACCAGCGTGGACAGCAGGACCCCCAGTTCACGGGAGGGCATGCGCTCGCGCAGCTCCGCGACGGCCTCCTCGAAGCTGGCGCCCAGCTTCATGGACTCGGCCATGCGGCTCAGCTCCTCGCCCGCGGGTCCGTCCAGCTCGTCGGCGGCCATCGCCACGGCCGTGGGCAGGGCCAGGCCCGCCGAGGTCGCGTTGCCCAGCACCCGGGCCAGGTCCGGCAGCTGGGAGGTGAACTCCTCGCGCCGCTTGGCCTCGGCGCGGTTGAGGTAGGAGAAGAACAGGAACGCCACCCCGGCCGCCGCGAGCAGGCCGAAGAAGGGCGCCAGCACCTGCCAGACCACGACCACCGCCAGCAGCGATCCGCCCAGCAGCGCGAGAACGAACGTGGACAGGCGCACCTCCGCGCCCGACCGGGCGATCCTGCGGTACAGCCGCCCGCCCCACTGGGTGCGGTAGATCGCCGCGTCCAGCCGCGCCATGGGCGTGGACGCCTCGTACTCGGCCTGGTCCAGGGCACTGCGGGCGGCGATCATCCGCCGGTGCTGCGCACTGGCCACGAACTCCCACAGCGCCCACAGCGCCAGGGCCAGCACCGCGGCCAGGCCGCCGAGGATCGCCACGAACTGCCAGGTCACCGGAGCTCCATTCCGATCGGGGGACGCGCCCGCCGGGGCGCGGGGGAGGGCCTCACCAGCCGCTGCGGGGGCGCTCGTCGGTGACCACCCCGAAGGCCGCCGGGATGGCCTCGCCCACGTGGTAGATCCGCCCGGCGATGTGCCGGGGCAGCGGGAAGTGCCGGAACTCGCCCTCCACGGCCCGGTTGGGGCCCATGGGCAGGGCGGAGAACTGCATCACCGGGTCCAGCCGGAACTCCTCGCGCCGCCGTGAGGAGACCACCGCGATCTCGTTGACCCGCCGCGACCCGTCCGGCCACCGGCCCAGGTGGACGATGGCGTCCACCGCGTTGTTGATCTGGTCGCGGATCGCCTCGTAGGGCACGTTGACGTCGCTCAGGGTGGCCAGGGTCTGCAACCGGTGGATGGCGTCGTCGGCCGAGTTGGCGTGCACGGTCACCAGCGACCCGTCGTGGCCGGTGTTCATGGCCTGGAGCATGTCGATGGTCTCCGAGCCGCGCACCTCGCCGACGATGATGCGGTCCGGGCGCATCCGCAGCGCGTTGCGCACCAGGTCGCGGATGGCGATCTCACCCCGGCCCTCGATGTTGGGCGGTCTGGACTCCAGGCGCACCACGTGGTCCTGCATCAGCTGGAGCTCGGCCGAGTCCTCGATGGTGACGATGCGCTCGTCGGAGGGCACGAACGCCGACATCGCGTTGAGGAAGGTCGTCTTTCCGGTACCGGTGCCGCCGGACACCACGATGTTGAAGCGGGCCCGCACCATCGCCGCCAGCAGGATGCCGGTGGGCGAGTCCAGGCTCCCCATCCGCACCAGTTCGTCGATGGGGTAGGGCTTGGGGAAGCGCCGGATGGTCAGCACCGGGCCCGACAGCGACAGGGGCGGGATGATCACGTTGACCCGCTCGCCGGTGGGCAGCCGCGCGTCCACCATCGGGGAGGACTCGTCCACGCGGCGGTTGACCAGCGACACGATGCGGTCGATGGTCTGGTAGAGCTGCTCCTCGCCGTTGAAGGTGGCGTCCACCCGCTGCATCCGGCCGCCGCGTTCGATGAACACGTTGTCGGGGCCGTTCACCATGATCTCGGTGACGGTCTCGTCGGCCAGCAGCGGCTCCAGGACGCCCAGTCCCAGGGCCTCGTCCACGACCCGGCGGATGAGCGCCGAACGCTCCCGGTCGGAGAGCACCGGGCCCTCGCGGGTGAGGATGTGCCCCACGACCTTCTCCAGGCGGACCCGGCGCTGGGCCAGGGTCAGCCTGGTGAGGTCCTCCAGGTTGATCTCCTCCAGCAGGCGCCTGCGCCAGTGCGTGACGCTGCTGCGCTCGGAGCGCCCCTCGACGGCGCGGTCCTCCTCCAGACGGTCCTTCAGACCCATGGCCCCGCTCTCCTTCCCCCGGGGACCGGCGCGACGGGGACACACCCCGTCGCGCGGCGCCCCGACACGACTTCCGCTGCGTTCTCCCCGGGTACCGGGGCGGTGCCCCGGCGCTCACGGCGCACCGCCTCGACCTCACACATCGGGCATCTCCACGCGCCGGGTCAGCGTCAGGTCGAAGCCCGCCGCGGAGAACACGATCGGCAGCGGGTGCGAGACCTCCACGTAGAAGCCCTCGTGCTCGTTGACGCCGCTGGTGACGGTCGCCTCGTCCAGCCACGGCGGCAGCGCCGCGCGGGCGGCGGCCTCCGCGCCCTCCAACCGCTCGGCTCCGGCCACCCGCGCCCCGGCACGGGCCGCGGACTCCAGCCGCTCCACCGCGACGAAGGCCAGGAAGGCCTCGATCGCGATGACCGCGACCAGGAGCAGGATCGGGAAGATCGCGGCGAACTCCAGCAGCGGGCCGCCCCGGTCGCCGTCCCGGCGCGGTCGGCCTCCGAGCAGGAGGCGCCGCGCTCCGCGGCCTCCGGCGCTCCGGCGTTCCCCGGGCGGCGGACGCCGTGGTCTCCGAAGCCCTGCGGGCCGACGGCTCCCCGCCGGTCGGAGCCGCGGGTGCGTGTGTCGAGCGTCCCGGCGGTCCCCGGCCGGCGGACGCCGCCGTTCCCGGCCTTCGGCGCCCTGCTGGGTCCCGGGCAGGGGGTCGTGGTCCTCGACGCTTCGGCGGGTGCGGCCCGGAGCGGTCCGCCCGGCCGGTCGCGCGCTCACGGGGTGACCCCCCGCGGCTCGACCTCGGTGACCACGCGGGCCTCGCCGGTGACGTCCCAGGGCCCCGAGGCCCCGGGCAGGAAGATGGGCATGGCCATGGTCACCCGGGCGTAGCGCGCGCCGTCGCGCTCCACGATCTCCACGGACATCACGTCCGCCCCGTCCCACGGCGGCCGGACGCGCTTGCGGGCCTCCTCGTCCACACGCGCCATGTCGTCGGGGGTCACGGCGGCCTGGCGGGCGGCCTCGGCGGCGCCGTGCGAGGCGTACATGGCGGTGATGCCGAGCAGCAGCACCTGCCACACCAGGGCCAGCGCCAGCATCATGAACGGCACCGCCGCGGCGAACTCCACGATGACCCCGCCGCGGTCGCCGCACCGCCGCCCCCGTCGGAGGCCGGGCTCAGCTCCCGAAGCCACCGCGTCCCCCTCCGCCCCCGTGCGGCCCGGAACCCGGGCGCCCGCCGAAGGGCTGGCCCAGCGGCGGCACGGAGGCCTGCCCGTTGACCGCCGCGCGCGACGGGTTGGCCCCCGACGCGTTGAGGAAGCCGGACACGTCACGGGTGGAGGGTCCGCCGCCGCGTCGCTCGGACAGGGAGGCGAACCCGCCCAGCCCCGCGGGCGGGGTGGCCGAACCCCCGCCTCCGCCGGGCTGCACGGGCGGGTTCAGCAGGTCCAGCTCCGCGGCCAGCCGCGAGAAGGCCCTGCGCAGCCCCTCGTCGGTCACCTTGGTCGGGTCGCCGTTGTTCTCCCCGGGCTCCAGCGCGCGGTAGGCGGCGGGGACCGGTGTGCGCAGCACCCGGGTGCCCAGCAGCTGCTGGAGGAAGTCCGGCTGGATCTCGTTCTTGCGGCTGTGCCGGGTGACCAGCGAGTACACGTCCGTGTGCGAACGCACCTGCAACCGCTCCCACATGCTCATCAGCCGCTGGGCGCCGCGCATCGCGGGCACGTCCGGGGTGACGGTGACGACCGCGCTGTCGGCCAGCTCGACCGCCATGGCGGTGGCCTCGTTCATGGTGGACCCGCAGTCCACCACCACCAGTTCGTAGCGGGACCGGAGCGCGTTCAGCACCCGCCGGGCGGCGCTGGCGCCGACGTCCTCGCCGCGTTCGCCGTGTTCGGGGGCGAGGAGCACGTGCGGACCCCGCGGGTCCACGTACAGGGTCTCCGCGAGCATGCCGGGGGTGATGTTGTCCCCGGCCTCGACCAGGTCGCTGATGGAGCGGCGGTGGCGCAGGTTGAGGAACGCGGGCAGGTCGCCGGTCTGCAGGTCCAGGTCGACCAGGCACACCACCCGCTCGGCGGCGGCCGCGGCCATCGCCAGGTGCACGGCGCACGTGGTGGTGCCCACGCCGCCCTTGGCGCCGCTGATCGCCACGATCCGGCCCCGCACGCCCGACGCGGGCAGGTCCATCGACGCCGACTCCAGGTGGCGGCGCAGCGTGCGCGACCACTCGGCGGCCTTGGTGACCCGGCTCTCCAGCTCGGCGATCCCGCAGTCGTCGGGCATCACCCCGCGCGCACCGGCCTCCATGGCCCCGGTGAACGTGTCGGGGTCCATAGTGGGCGACACCAGCAGGATCGCCACCTGCGGATGGCGGTGGGACAGGTCGCGTACGGCCTCGAACACCGGCGCCGGGCCCAGATCCTGGTGGATGAGGACCACGTCGATCTCCGGGAACTCCCCGGCGGCGTCGATCAGCGCCGTCGTGGTGGCCCTGAAGGCCACCAGGGAAGCGCTGCCCAGCTCCTCGAAACGCGCGGCGAGCACCATCTCCGACTCCGAGGTCGGCATACCCGCCAGGACACGGAAGTTCAACGCTTACCCCCCATGCGGCGCGCGCCGGTCGTCGGCCGCCCCGCCCTCGTCCGGTGTCGTGCTCTCGTCGGCCGTTCCCCCGGCGACGAGGTCGTCGAAGTCCCCGCTGCAGAACTCGGACTCCTCCGGGGTGCCGCCGCCGTCGGCGCTCACCAGGGCCAGCCTGAGCCCGCTGGAGAAGTCCTCGGCGTAGGCGAGCCGGAGCGCCGCCTGCGGGTCCAGGCGGAAGGTCACCGGGACCACCCCGGCGACGCCGCCGCCCTCCTCCTCCTGGGTGCGCAGCTCACCGATGTCGAGGACCTCCACCTCGGTGATGACCCGCACCGCGCACGCCTCGCCGTGGTCGCGCGCCGGGAAGGTGCCGTAGATGTCCACGAACGACCCGCGCCGCACCTTGCCCGCCACGCCGGTCTCGGCGTTGACCATGATGGCGATCTCCCGCTCCCCGGCGGTGAGGGTGGGCTGGGGCTGCACCATGCCCCGCTGGAGGTAGACGCCCGCCCCCAGGTGGGAGGCGGCGACGAGCTGCTGATCGGCCGGGGTCTCCACCTGGGACAGGTCGGTGAGGAAGACCTCCGGGTCGAAGTACATGCTGGGCACCTCGACCCGCTCCACGGACTCCTCGCCGATGGGCTGGTAGGCGTCCACGGCCTCGGTCAGCCGCAGGACGGTCGCGAACTCGCCGAGGCGCTCCTGCTGGCTGTTGAGGTAGGTGAACACGGAGGCGAACACGGCGACGGCGCCGATAGCGGCAACGACCATGAGCAGGACGCCGCGTCGCTGACGGGGGTTCATAGGGGTGGCTTTTCCGTTTCCAGTGTCGTCGCGGGCCGTCCGCTCGCCTCGGGGGCGCGGTGCCGGTCCCTAACGGGAGTAGGTCCGGGGCGCGTCGGGGCGCGGGGCGCGGCCCGCGAACGGCGGACCCTGCGGTCGGTCGGTGGAGGGCGGGGGAGGCGGACCCGGCACGCGCCCCCCTTCCACGGGGGGAGGGGCCTGGCCGGGTCCGGCGGTGCCGCCGGGGGAGGAGGTGTCGGTTCCGCCCGAGGCGCCGGGCGGGCGGGTGGTGCCGCCGGAGAGGGGCCCGGCGGCTCCTGTCGAGGAGCCCGGAACCGCCGGGGGGCCCTGCCCGCCGGAGGGCCGGGGGCCGGACCGGGGAGCGGACTGCTGCGCGGGGGTCCGTGCGGCGGTGGCCGAGCAGAAGGGGCAGGTGCGTGCCGACATGGGCTCGCCGCACCAGGAGCAGGAGGCGGCGCGGATGGAACTGGCGGCGTAGGCCAGGGCCTGCGGGTGGGCGCTCAGCGCCACGAACTCCACGTACTTGGCGGTTCCCCAGTACAGGGGGCCGAGCGGCTGGGCGGGCAGGGTGCGGGTGGCCACGGGCTGGATGGCCTGCGGGAGGTGGTCGTCGAAGACCCCGGTGATGCCGGGGTCGGGGGTGGAGCACAGCAGCTGGACCGGTTGCACGGGCCGGAAGGGGAGCGTGCGGGAGACGTCGGACGCGCGCATGCGTCCCACCCGGTGGGTGGGCGCGCAGTAGGCGAGGAAGGACACGGACGGGGCGTAGGAGCCCATGTGCTGGCGCATCGAGGTCGGGATGGTGGTCAGGCCGGAGACGGTCCTGAGCCAGGCACCCGCCAGCAGGTGCCGGGGCAGTTCGTCGCACAGCGCGGCGACCATCCCCGGCGGCAGGTAGGGGGCGAGGTAGGCGAGCTGGTCGGCGACCAGGGACAGGGCCAGGGGCGACAGGTCGACGCCGATCCCGGCGATGTGGTCGGTACGCATCGCGCCGCGGGCGAAGTTGACCGCGCGCTCGGCGTCCGCGGAGTGCCACGCGGGGTAGAGCGCCACGACCTTGCGGCCCGCCTCGACCTGCTCCCTGGCGAAGGCGACGAACGCTGCGCTGCGCTCGCCGATGCCCTCACCGCGCATCGCGAACCGGTGGGCCCCGGCCTCACCCACATGACCCGTGCTGGGGATGTCCGCCAACAGGGTGACGGTCGTCGCCGACCGAGGTAGGGCTCTGGACACTGGGCAAGCTCCATCGGTTCTGCGCGCTGGGGCGAGATGGCTGAGCGGCCTTGCGAAGGGTGGCACTCGGACGCATCGTAACGAATGTGTGGCTGAGCGCGGGAGGCCTCGCGTTTGTCGCCCCGGAACGCGGGGTGTGCGGTGGTGGAGTGGTCGGGGTGCGGGGGGTCGGCGGGGGTGACACGGGTGGCGCGGACTCCGCGCTGGCCGAAGGGGATCGGATCGTGTCCGTGTGCACCGCCTCTTTCCTGGGCAGACGTGTTTCGTGCTGGCCGCATGTGGCCAACGCGTGGACAGATCGGTATGCGACCGTTTTCGGGTCGTATGGGTTCTGTGTTGGTCCGTGGGGGTTGGGATGCCTCCCGGTGACGTTTGGTGTCTCTCATCCTTTCTTCTCCAAGGATGCCCTTCCTCTCCCTGCCCCACCAGTCCCCTTCGCGGCCTGTGGACAACCCTCTCGGCGCATGGACGCTCCCTCCGGGGGCGAGGAAGGCGGTCGGGGTGTCGCGCCGGTCACGTACGGGATTGGACCCGCCCCACGCGGGAACGAAACAGGAAGGCTTCGCGTCATATCTTGAGAAGCCACGTCCTCACCGAGGAGACCGAACGATGCGCAAGGCAAACCGCGCCGCGGCGGGAGCCGCCGCCTGGCAGGTCGTCCGCAACACCGACAGCGACATGTCCGTCTGGCAGCGGGCCGGAGCCGTCCCGCGGATGATCGGCGCCAAGGTGCGTGGACGCTACCCCGAGCTGAGCAGCGGCAAACTGCTCGGGATGCTCGTGCTGGTGGCCTACATCCTCTCTCCCGTCGACTTCGTCCCCGAACTGTTCGTTCCGCTGCTCGGCCTGGCCGACGACGTCGCCGTCGCCGTGTGGCTGACCACCATGGCGCTCGGCGAGAGCGAGCGCTTCGTGCTCTGGGAGCGCCGGAACCAGGCGCAGCAGGCCTTCCACGAGGCCAACCAGCCGGGCGGACACGACCACGGCATGCGCGGCGGCCCGGAGGGACCGGAACGGGGACACGGCGTCTCCGGCCACGACGGCCACCGCTCCTCCACCGACGGCGCACGCCCCTGAACGGCACCGTCCCGGTCAGCGCCGTCGCTGGCCGGGACCGCCGCCCTCCGTTGACGGCCCCGGATCGCACCCGGACCGCACACGGGCCCCGCGCGCACCGCGCGGGGCCCGTGGCGTCGGATCCGGTCGAACCGCAGGGCGTCGGGGGTCGCACCGCCGAGCGCACGACCGGATCCCGCTTCCGTCACCAGCTGGACTTGGTCACCCCGGGCAGCTCGCCCCGGTGGGCCATCTCCCGGAAGCGGATCCGCGAGAGTCCGAACTTGCGCAGGTGTCCTCGTGGCCGCCCGTCCACGGCGTCGCGGTTGCGCAGCCGGGTGGCGCTGGCGTCGCGGGGCTGCCGGTTCAGCTCGGCCACCGCCGCCGCGCGCTCCCGCTCACCGGTGCGCGGGCTGCGGATGATCCGCTTGAGTTCGGCCCTGCGCTCGGCGTAGCGGGCCACCACGCGCCTGCGCTGCTGGTCGCGGGCGATCTTGCTCTTCTTGGCCATCAGACCCTCCCGCCGCGGGCGCGGATCTGGGCGACCACCCGCTCGATGCCTCGGGCATCGATCACCTTCATGCCCTTGGTGCTCACGCGCAGCTTCACGTAACGCCCCTCACTGGGCAGCCAGTACTTCTTCGTCTGGATGTTGGGGTCGAACCGGCGCTTGGTGCGCCGGTGGGAGTGCGAGACCGAGTTTCCGAAGGCCGGAGCCTTCCCGGTCACCTGACAGACACGGGACACGGCGGTCCCTCCTCTCGTTCGCGGCCCGCGGACTCGCGGACCGTTCGGGCTCCCCGGTGTCCGGGGCCCTCCCGTCATGGCGCCGTCCCTCTACAGGGCGTCGGCGAAGGGGTCGGACCGCAGCGGCTGTCCCGCCTCGTCCTCGGTCATCAGGCACGAGTCCAGCAGGGCCACCAGGCGTCGGGCGTCCAGGTCCACACCCGTGAACGCCAGGTGCTGGCCGCGGTCGCCGAGCACCGGGTCCCAGTCCAGGAGCGCCGAGACCCGGCGGGTCTCGGAGACCATCTCCACCGCGGCCTCGGGCAGCGCGTCCAGCCAGGGGCCGCCGCTCTCCAGCAGCAGGGCGTCGTTGTAGGCGTCCCACACCAGCAGCGTGTCCGGGCGGCTGGCCAGCCAGATCCGGCCCCGGCCGCGCAGGCCCGCGGACACGATCCGCTCCAGCGCCTCGTGCAGCCGCACGGGGTGCAGGGGGCGCCTGCGGCTCCAGGTCACCGTGCTCACCCGCCCGTCCGCGCGGTCGGCGTAGTACGCCCAGGCCGGGTTGAGCCGGTGCGCTGCCGCCTCGGGGTCGAACCGGCCGTGCGTCAGGTCCGCCAGCCCGCCGCCCGCGGGGACGACCACGGCGGCCGGGTTGAGGTGCTCCACCAGGGCGCGGGCCTCGTCGAGGTGGCGGGTTCCGTGCACGGCGACCGCCGTCGGGTACTCGACCTGGTGGGCGAGCACCTCGGCCACCGTGCGCTCGTCCTCCACCGCGATGTCCAGGTCCCGGTCGCTCAGGTCGTCGTGCCCGGACAGGTCCGGCAGCAGGCGGTCGGCGTCCACCGCCGCGATGACCGCGGCCAGCCTCAGCTCCTCCCGGGCCGCGACGACCTCGGCCACCTGCCGGGGTTCGACCCCGTCCCAGGTCTCCACCACGCACAGGGTGTGCTCACCCCGCTCGGCCAGCCGCAGCAGCGTGGGCACGAGGTCCTCGCGCAGCGTGCAGGACGCGCACAGGTGGTCCAGGTCGACACGGCTGTGGTCCACGGCGCCCCAGCGGTCACGGATGACGCGGTGGACGATCCCCTCGGCGATCCCGTCGAGGTCGTGGTGCACGGCCACGGACCCCGGGACCTCCGCCAGCAGGTCGTCCACGCTTCGTCCGCGCGCGTGGCGGTGCAGGCCGCAGACCACGGCCACGCGCATGGGGGTTGTCGGCTCCATCGGGAGACACCCTCCTTTCAAAGAAAACGATAATCATTATCGTATAGCACCCGCGTAGCGCCCGGAGGGGAAGGCCGCTTGCCATAATCACGATGGATGTAGTACTTTGCTTGAAGTGGTTGGAAGCGATCCCCTGGAGGCACCGTGAACATCGATCTCGTCGGTCTGGCCGTGCTCTGCGACGACCCGCGCGCCAGCGCCGCGTGGTTCGCCGAGCACTTCGGCTTCAACGTCAACATCGACCTCGGCTGGTACCTGAACACCCAGCACGAGGACCACCCCAAGCTGTCGATCGACTTCGTGCTGCGCGACCATCCGTCCACGCACGAGGTCCTGCGCTCGGGGAGGGCGGAGTCGCTGGTCGCCTTCCTGGTCCCGGACGTGGACGCCGAGGAGAAGCGGCTGCGGGAGGCGGGGGTGGAGGTGATCATGCCGCTGGTCAGCGAGCCCTGGGGGCAGCGCCGCTTCCAGGTCTCGGGTCCGGAGGGCCTCTACGTCGAGATCCTCCAGATGGTGGCCCCCGACCCGCAGTGGATGAGGGACAACGGCTTCACCGAGGAGTGACGCCGGGGGCGGCCCGGCCGTGCCGGAGGGGGTGCGGGGGCCGCCGCACACGACGCTGGCCGGGACGGAAGGGATTCCGTCCCGGCCAGCGTCGCCTGCTCTCCGGAGGGCCGTGCCCTCCGGCGGGCTCAGAAGTGCTCGGCGAGCGGGCCCAGCACCGGAAGCCACTCCCTGACGTCCACCTCGGAGACGAGACCCTGGACGCGGAAGGGGTCCTTCTCGGTCAGGGCGAGGGCCTCCTCGCGGGAGCCGGCGCGAAAGAGCAGGAGGGCGCCGGGCGCGTCCTCGGCGCCGAAGGGGCCGGAGCAGAGGTTGGCGTCCTGCGCGGCCAGGTACTCGCGGTGCGCGGGGCGGTGCTCGTCGCGCGCCGCCGCGCTGTCGGGGGCGTAGGTGTAGGTGACGGCGAAGATCGCCATGGTTTCCCTCCCAGGGTTGTGGCGGCTGGTGCCGCGATCGCCGTCACTGTGCCACAGGCGCAGGTGGGAGGGTGCGGCCGGGTCGGGCGCCCCTGCCGTCCCGGGGATGTCCTCGGGCTGGTCCGAGGGGCTCGCCGCGGTTCGGGGACGACTCAGGGGCCCTCGGTGACGCGGGACAGGGCGTAGGCCCACACGCCCTGGACGGTGACCGCTCCCAGCCAGACCGCCGCCGCGAGCACGGCCGCGGTCACCGCGCCCGCGAGCGCGTACGTCACCACGGTCACGGTCCGGCGCGTGCTCCGGTGCCCGGCTCCCCGGTAGGTCATCGGCTCTCCTCCGCGTACTCGGGGCGGTCCGGCCCGGTCCGCTCCGGCCGCGCGTGCCGGGGGCCGCGCCCCGCGGGCCGCGGCTCCTGCGACGCCGCGCGATCCCCCGCCGCCTCCGGCGCGCCCGCTCCTCCCGGGTCCCCGGGTCCCTCCCGCGACGCGGCGAGCATCGCGGTGAAAGCGTCGTGCTCCCCGGCCAGCGTCCACCGCAGCAGGACGTTCAGGCTGGGGTCGGCCCGCCCCTCCCGGTCGGTGACGGCCGAGGTCAGGAACACCCGCGCCTCCCCGAAGTCGGCCTCGGCGTCCCGCAGCAGGTTCCCCAACCCCAGGGTCCGCTCCGCCCACACGCGCGGGTCGGTCTCCCCGGGCGCGATGGCCGTGCCCCGCACCAGGTCGCCGCGCGTGACCACCACCGCGAGGCGGGCCTGGCGCAGTCCCCGCCCGCCCCGGCGCCGGGCCAGCATCCGGTACTGGCGCCGGATCTCGTCGCGCACCGCCCCGTAGGCCAGCTCCGGGTCGCGGGTGTGCGACCGTTCCCCGGCCAGCCGGGCCCTCTCCCGCGTGGTCAGCGAACGCCACACCGACTCGATCCCCAACGGGTCCACCGCCAGCACGAACGTCGTCGCCCGGCCCAGGTAGGCCAGCTCCTCGACGGTCGCCGACCGGTTGAACCGCTCGCCCGCCGCGTCGAACAGCTGCATGAGCAGCGTCCTGCCGCTCGCCCCCACCCGCACCGTCAGTCCCCGCACCTCGCGGCCCGGGGGAGTGGGCGCGGTCCGGGACCCGGCCGCGAGCACCCGCTCGCCCTCCCGCAGCCGCCGCACCGTCTCCTCGCCCACCGGCTCCACGTACGCCCCCGGCGCCCGGCGCGCGGCCTGGGCCAGCGCCAGGTTCATGCCGGTCACGAGCCGCGTCTTGCCCGCGCCCGTGCCCCCGAACAGCGGCAGCACGAACTCCCTGGCCTCGCCCGGACGGTGCTCCAGCCCCCGGTCGCAGTGCGGACACCGCGCCTCCAGGTCGGCCGACCCCAGCAGGAGCAGCGTGGGCAGGCGCGCTCCGCACAGGCACTCCCGGCGCCACAGCCCCCGCCCGCCGGGGCGGATGGCGCCGTGCCGCCGACCGCAGCGCGCGCACAGGTAGGCCGGGTAACCCAGCCGCAGGAAGCATCCCGGGCACACCATGCGGATCCGGCGCACCAGCAGCAGTCCCGAGTCCGCGAGCCGCAGCGCTCCGACGGCGGTCCACGCCGCGGCCAGGTAGAGGCCCACCACCAGGGCGTGGACCAGGAACTGCGGCAGCAGGAACACGCTCCAGGGCGCCGCGGCCCCCCAGCTGTGCGCCACCACCGCGCGCAGGTCCCACCAGGCCGGACCGCCGTGGTAGGCCAGGTGCGCGGGGTCGTCGCGGGTGCCGGGCAGCGGCTCGTCCGGGTGGTCGCCCGCCCACAGCACCTCGCGCACGCGGCGCAGGTAGGAGAGCACCAGCACGCACCACCCGACGAGGAGGGCGGCGCCTCCCCCGAGCACCACGGCACTCACCAGTCCCGCGAGCAGCCACCACCGCAGCAGGTAGACGACCACCAGGCCCAGGCCCGCACCGGCGGCGACCAGGAGCGCCACCCCCATCTGCGCGCCGCCGTCGTCGCGCCGCGACCGCGCCGCACGCCCCGCGGCCGCCGTCCGCCTGAGCGCCGACCACCCCGTGAGCGCGCCCCTCCCTCCGGAGGCCGCCCGCCTCGGCGCCGACCGCCCCTCGGACGCCGCCCTCCTCATGACCGCCGCTCGCCCGACCGCGAACCCAGCCCCAGGAACCCGCGCCCGCGCGGTTCTCGCGAACGCTGCGCCCACGCGTCGAAACCGGCCGCCGACTCGCGCGGCAGCTGTCTGCGCATCCTCGCCAGGTGGCGCCGCCTCCACCCGGCCACGGCCGGTGCGAGCACCGACGCGTCCAGGTGCCCGGCCCGCCCGTGCCCGGCCAGGATCCGGTGCCTCGTCGCCCGGTAGACCAGGGCGGCCGTGGCCGTGTCCGGCCGGTCGTCGGCCAGCCGGGCCGACACCGCCTCGCCGTAGGCCTCGAACACCTGCGCCGGGCAGTCCCGCAGGGCCTCGGCCAGCAGCGAGCACTGACACCACCCCAGCAGCACGCGCACCACCAGCCGCCAGGCCACCTCCTCCACCGCCGGATGGGTTCCCCGCACGGCCGCGTACACGGCGGCGAGCCGGTCGTGCGCCCGGTCCTCCCCGGCCGCGCGCAGCGCGACCAGGGACGGGCGGACCTCCGACCACTCCACGACGACCCGTCGGCCGGAATCGGGGAGCCGGGCCCGCAACCAGTGCCGGGACACCTCGTCCACCAGCTCCCGCCACGTCCGCTCCTGGCCCGCCTCGGGGGGCGCCGCCATCGCCTCGGCCACCCAGCCGCCCACCCCCGGCGCCACCAGGACCCCGGGACGCAGCACCCTCAGGACCAGCAGGGCGGCCCGCGGCCCGTGCCCGGGGCCCCACACGTCGGTGAGCAGGTCCTCGTCCAGGTCGTGCGCGGCGAGCCCGGCGGCGCCCGCCGCCCGGCCCTCCCTGCGTACGGACACCAGGTACGACAGCAGCCCCGGAAGGTCGTTGCGGGGGTCGGTGGCCAGCAGCCTCAGTTCGCGCAGCAGGGCGCTGGACCCGTCGCGGTCGTTGGCGAACAGGGCGCCCACCGGCCCGGCCGCCAGGGCCGACAACCTCTCGCGGGGCAGCGCGGCCAGGCGCGAGGCCGCGCCCCGGCGCACCCCGGGGTGGGCGGCGACCAGGGCGCGCGCCTCCGGGGAGGGCAGGTGCGAGGCGGCCAGCAGCGGGGCGAGCACCCCGCCGCCGTACCGCTCCATGCTCTCCTCGGAGGGCAGCAGACCGCTGGCCCGGGCCCAGCGCAGCAGCACCACCGCCCGGTCGGGGGCGAGTTCGCCGCACTCGCCCTCCAGCAGGGCGGTGACCCGTTCCCGCGCCGCGCCGCGCACCGACTCCGTGCGCATCGGCGTCACCGCGGGGGCGCCCCCGCCCGCGGCGATGTCGTCCAGGGAACGGCGCAACATCACGTGTTCGAGCCGCTCGGTGGTCCCGTCCGCGCCGCCCAGCCGGTGCGCCACCCGCTGCAACCCGGCCAGGTCGGCCGGGTCGAGGGCTCCCGACGACGGCTCCGTGAGCAGAGCGGAGCCCCCGGACGCTCCGTCGCGGTTCCTTCCGGACACTCCGCCCCGCCCCCCGCCGGGAGCCGCGTTCCCCTCACCGCCGGGTGCCCCGCCGCGGCTTCCCGCGGGCGTCCCGCCCGTACCGCCGACGAACGCCCGGTCCAGCACGCCGCCGACCGGCCCGCGGGCGGCCCCGCCCGGGGACCGACCGGACCCCGCGCCCACCAGGTTCCGGTCCGGCCCCCGATCGCTGACCTCCATCCCGACGCGGCCCTCCTCCGACGCCGCGGCGTCGGCGTCCAGGATCCGGTGGACCAGCGCAGCCGCGTCCTCGGGGGCGAGCCACTCCACCGCCTCGGACAGCCACTCGCGCACCTCCCGCAGGTCCTCGCGCGCGGAAGCGTCCGCGTCCAGCAGGGACGCCGCGGCCAGCACCGGGAGCCAGTCCGCCAGCGCGCCCTCGCGGCCCGAGGCGTACGGCCGCGCCCTGTGCCACAACACGGCCGCCCGGCGCGTGCCCAGCCGGACCAGGCGGTCGGCCACGGCCCGCGCACGGGGGTCGGGTTCGGGGAGCGCGTCCGGCGGGTCCTCCTCCGGGTCGTACACCGTGAACCTGTCGCGCCACAGCGCGGTGTCGGAGCCGGGCGCGACGCCGACGACCTGCACGAGCGCCTCGTCGGGGTCGCCGCAGTAGGTCGCGAACGACAGCAGCCGCGCCCGACGCGGCGGAAGCAGGTGGCTCAGGGCCGCCACCCAGTGCGCCACGGACGTGCTGTCGGCCACCAGCACCAGCGGGCGGGAGTCGTCCACGGCGTCGTCGGCGGCGAGCAGCAGCCGCGTCACCACCTCCGCCGAACGTCCCCGCACCCACGCGTCGGTGCGCGGGCGGTCCAGCGGGCCGGGGCCCATCTCCGGCTCCGACAGCTCCGGCAGCTCGGACAGGCCGGGATCGCCGACCGGCTCCTCCGCCCAGAAGTCGGCCTCCCACAGCTCCGCGGGCAGCGGGCCGGACTCCTCGGGCCCCGCGGCCACCAGGCTGTGCGCGAAGTAGTTGCCCGGCCTCCCGGACGGGTCGTCGCCGCTGGAGACCACGCGGCTCACCACCGGCACCCCGCCCACGTCGGGGGAGTAGCACAGGTTGACCGGATGCTCGTCGACGCGCTCGCGGGACCGCGGCGGCTCGTACACGGTGAACCTCTCGACCTCCCTGAGCACCCGGGGGTCCACCCCGGGGGTCGCCGCGTTGAACTGGTACCCGGCGTAACCGGACAGGCCGTGCTCGCACGAGGTGTAGTACAGCTGCGCGAAGCCCATCGGCGCACCCCTTCGGTCTGGTCGTCGCGGGGGGTCTGGTTCTGGGTCGGTGGTGGTTCACAGGGGCCCGGACATCCCGGCCCGGCGGGTCCGCCGGGCCGGGCTCAGGACCAGGACGCCTCGCGCGAGGGGATGACCCCGAACTCGCTGAGCATCCACAGGAACGGGTCGGCGACCCGGTAGGGGCGCACCCCGCCGCGCACACGGTTGCCCGCGTCGGGGACGCCGCCCAGGGCCGACACCCCGAAGTAGCGGGCGTTGCGGTAGTGGTTGCGCACGTGGCCGTCCACCCCGCCGCCGTCCCACCGGTGCAGCAGCTGCTGGATCTGGGCGTGCACGTCCTGGCTGTCGGACTCGTCGAAGAACGGCGCGGTGGGCTGCGGCCGGTGCAGCGGTGAGCCCTCGTCCAGCTCGCCGTGCAGCGCGTCGATCTTGGTCAGGCACACCGCCATGGGCACCTGGATCAGCCTGTTGACGGCCCCGGGGCGGCTCATCAGCAGGTCGGTGACGCGTCCCAGCATGTCCAGCGGTCGGCTCCTCGCCCTGTCCGGGGCGGGCGGTCGCCCGCCCGCGGCGGCCAGCTGCCGGGTGCCCTCCATCCGGAGCGGGTCCAGCAGGAGGATGATCCCGTCGGCGCTGTTGAGGTAGCGCAGGTTCGCCTCCACGCTCGCCTCGGAGGTCAGGTCCTCCCCGGCGGTGTCGAAGAACGACAGCAGCGTGTGCTGCGGCCGCCTGCCGCCCAGCCCCCGGCGCTGGGTGGTGAACCGGAACACCAGCGGTTCGCGGGTGACCCCGGTGCGCCGGGTGGCGCCGAGCAGCCGCGCCTCCTCGTAGAGCGGGGTCTCGTAGTCGGCGTGGAACCGGTGCCGGGTCTGGTCGTCCGAACCCCCCACCGACGCGTCGAACCGGGAGCCCACGCGGTTCATCAGCTCGTGGATGAGCACCGTCATGAACACCGTCTTGCCCGCGTCGCGCGCCCCGACCAGGGCGATCATCCGGCTGCGGATCCGTCCGAAGTTCACGGGGAGCTGGGCGTGGCAGGTGGCGCACACCTGTCTGCCGGTGGTCGACGCGCACTCCGGGCACACCGCCCGGGCGCTGCGCCCGTCGGCCTCGAAGACCGGCGGCAGCCGTTCGCGCCGCCCCAGCTGGGCGCGGATCGCGGCGTCCTCCACCGGCGCGCACACCCGCCCGTCCGGTCCCGGGCGCCCCGTGCACCGGAAGCGGATGCGGCGCTCGGCGAACCGCGAGTAGCAGTAGGGGCACACCAGGAGGCGGCCCTCGACGGGGATCAGCGAGCGCACGGCGTCCAGGCTCCTCAGCACCTCAACTCCCTCACCGGGGGCTGGCGCAGCCGCACCCCCGTCCCGTCGTCGTCCGCCGGGAAGCACATCAGCCAGCCCTGGCCGGTGCCCCGCGGAGGCCGTACGCGCACCGAGACCCACTCGCCCGCCGACAGGTACTGGGCGGGCAGGACCGCCAGCACAGTCCCCTGGTCGGCGGTGTGCGGCTGGACCGGGCCGTCGGCGTACACCACGACCACCTCGGGCATGGTGCAGTCCTCCTCCGCGACCAGGTGCACCACCCGGTCCCGGCGCAGCAGGCCCGCCGGCTCCACGCGGTAGTCGAGCACCGCCCGGCCGGGAACGGTGACGGTCGCCGCGGAGCTCACCGCCTCCCCGCCCTCGAAGGGGACGACGGCGCGCACGTCCACCCGCACCGACTCGGGGCCCATGAGCGTCTCGAAGCCCCCGTCGGAGGAGTACTGGCGGCGGGTGCAGCGCAGCTGGCCGCCGGTCCAGGTCTCCGTGCCGCGCTCCTCGGGGCGCCAGGAGATGATCGCCGCACAGGCGTCCTCGGGCCAGGTCCACCCGAGCCGGACCGAGGTGTCGAACCGTTCCGCGCGCAGCCCCTCCACGGGCGGGGCCGCGGTCACCCGCACGGAGACGCCCACGACCGCCTGGTCGCCCGCCACCGTCACCGCCAAGACGTGGTTGGTGCCCGAGTCCAGGGTGAAGGCCACCCGCTCCCGTTCCTCCCGAGGGGCCTGTGCCTGGTGCGCGCCCTGCTCCTCGGCCGCGCTCATGCGGTTCCCGGGTACCGCCGTGGCGGCCGACCCGCGGTTCCACGGGGCCGCTCCGGCCGCTGGCGTCCCGGGAACCTCCTGAGTACCAGCGTGTGCGGTTGACCTGCGGTTCCCGGCTGTTCCGGGGGTTCCCGGCACACCGGTGGGCGCTGGCGTTCCAGGGGCGTTGTGCGTGACGCCGGTGGTCGCCGCCGGCCCGGGGTTTCCGGTTGTCCCTGTTCCGAGGCTCCCCGGTGTGCTGGTGACCGTTTCCGCGTCAGGAGACCCCGCGGTGTCGGGAGGCGCTGACATCCCGCGGTTCCCCACTGCCTCGGGAGCCCCGGCCTTCGCATGTCCTCCGTGCGTGCCGCCGGGCGTGTCCGGACCTTCCGCCACCCGGTCGCCGGGAGCCCCCGGACTCTCCGGTCTCCCGGGTCCGGAGTGCGCGGCCGTACCGCCGTGCCCGGCCCCGTGGGACGCCGCGTCCGTGAGCAGGCCCGCGGCGGCGCGGCCCTCGGCGCGGTCGTGGAGGGCGACGCCCTGCTGGGGCACCGCCGGTCCGCCCCCCGGCCGGTCGCCCGCGGCCGCGCGGTGCGACGGCGGGTTCGCCGTGCGGGTCCCGTCGTCATGGAGGTCGGCGCCGGTCCGCCCCGCGGAGCCGAACACGCGGGCGCCCTCGCCCTCCCCGCCCGCGGGCGGGGAGGGCAGCACCACGCGCGGCAGGTCGGCGCCGTCGGCCGCGGGCGCCGCCTGGGCGTTCACGGAGCGCCCGCGTCCGTCGCGGGCGTCCTCCCCGGTGCGCGCGGGAGCGCCGAGGGTACCGTCCCCCACCCCGGCGGCCGCCGGTGCCGGGGACTCCGCGGCGGGGGAGAGCCTGGCGTGCCTTCCGACACTGCGGATGCGCTCACCGGGCCCCCCGGCGGGGTCGGGAGCACGGTCCCCCGCAGTGCCTCCGGGCGCCTCGGAACCGCTGGAGGGCGCGTGCGGGGTGCGAGTGTCCTGGCCGGGAACGGTCCGGGTCCGCCCCGAGGTCCGCTCACCGGGGGCCAGGATCCGGACTCCCTCTCCCTCCTCGTCCGCGAAGCCTCCGCGCCGGGCGTCCGTGCCGTGGTCGGCGCCCCGGTTCCGGGCGGGGCCCCTCTCGCCCGGACCCAGGACGCGGACGCCCTCGGCCTCCCCGTGCCCGTCCTCCTCGAAGGGCACTGCGCTCGGGTGGTCCGTTGCGTGGAACGCCCCCTCAGGGGAGCGGGTCCCGCCCTCCTCGGAGGGCACTGTGCTCGGGTGGTCCGTTGCGTGGAACTCCCCCTCAGGGGAGGGCGCCCCGGTCTCTTCGAAAGGCGTGGTGCGCGGGTGGCCCGTGTCGCGGAACGCGCCCTCACGGGGGCGGGCCCTGCCCTCCTCGGGCGCCGCGGCGCCGGTGCGCGGCGCGTGCGGGGTGCGGGCGTTCTGGACGGGGGCGGTGCGGGTGTGGCCCGTGCTTCTCTCCCCGGGCCCGAGCACGCGCACGCCCTCCCTCTCCTCGCCGGGCGTCCCCCCGCGCGCGGGGTCCGCGTGGCCGTTCGCCGACCCCGGGGGCGGCCCCGAGGCGCGGCCCGCGCCTGCGCGAACACCCGTTCCGCTTCTCCTGTCGGTCCCCCTGCCCTCGGGGGACCCCTCGTCGTCGGCCACCGGGGTCTGGGCCACCTCACGGCCGTAGGACTCCAGGTCGTCGGGGCCCAGCACCGTGCCCAGGGGCCACTCGGGCGGCTCCTCCCCGACCCGCAGCACGACCCTCCCCCGGGAGGGCCGTGTCCACGAGGCCCGGAAGTCCGCGCCGCCGTCCGGCACCACGGACAGGTCCCGCACCGCTTCCGGGCACGGGCCCGGGCTGGCCCGGCGCACGAGCCCCGCCGACCCCCGCGCGTGCCCGTTCGAGGTCACGTAGACCGCGCGGATCCGGTAGTGGTACTCCACGTCCATCTCGACGTCGGTGTCGCAGAACCCCGACCCGTCCGTCTCCACGCGCACGCCGTCGCCCGCGCCGCGCGGCGGCGCCCCCACACCGCGCAGCACCTCCACGCGCACCGCCTCCGCCGGGGCCTGCCAGGAGCCGGACACCGACCGCTCCCCGGCGCGCACCCGCAGCGAGGAGACCTCCGGCGCGATCATCACCGGCGCGGACGACGCCTCCTCGGACACCCCGAGGCCGTCGCGCACCGCCACCACCGCGTAGCGCGCCTCCGCTCCCACGGGTGCTCCGGTGTCGGTGACCTCGTTTCCCGACGACTCGCCCACCAGAGCCTCGCGGGCGCTCCCGTCCCGCCCGGTGCGCCGCGTCACCCGGTAGGTGACCGACTCATCCGGAGCGGGGCCGGGCTGCCAGGAGACCACCACGTTCCGGCCGTCGACCCGGGCCTCCACACCGCGCGGCGGCGGCGTCGCCACCTCGCCGAGCCGGGCGGCGAGCGCCTCGTCGTCGGCCGCGGCGTCCGCCGCCGCGGCCAGGGCCCGGGCGGCCTCCTCCCGGTCGCCCGCGCGCAGCGCCCGCTCCGCCTGCGCGGTCAACTCCTCCACCTGCTGCATCCGCGCGCGCAGGCGCTCGTGCAGGTCGTGGTCCTCGGGCAGGTCCTCGGCGGCCTCCTGCGCCTGGCGCAGCCGGTTGTCCGCGAGCAGGTCGTGCACGTCGCGCTCCGCCCGGGCGGGCGCGTCGGCGCCGGAGGCGGACCGCCGCACGGCCGCGGACAGCAGCAGCGCCTCCTCCTCGGCCAGCCCCCGGCCGACCCAGTGCCGGGCCAGCCCGGACTCGTTCAGGGCCTCCGGGCGCTCCCGCAGGTCGCCGACGATCTCCCCCAGCACGAGGGCGTCGGCCCGGTCGCCCTCGGCGCGCAGGATCTCCAGCACGTTCTCGGCCGCCGCCCTGCCCTCGGACTCCGGTTCCAGCCGTACGCGCTGGACCGCCTCGTCGAGGGCGGCCTTGTCCAGGGCGGTGCCGTCGTGGAGCCGGAAGCCGTCCAGCACGGTGAACCCCTCGGCCAGGCGCTGCTCCCCGAAGACCTCCATGGCGGAGAAGGGCACGCCCCGGACGCGCAGGTGCCCGCGCAGGGCGCGCAGGGTGTCCTCGGACGGGGCGTCGTCCAGTTCGGGGAGCCGGTCCACGACGCGCACGTCGTGTTCGAGCAGGACGCGCTCGGCGTCGGCCTCGGTGACGCCCACCGGCGCGATCATCGACCGGAGGGTGTCGCGGTCCAGGAGGGAGGTGGTCAGACCCCCGGCGATCTCGGACCACGCGCTCAGGACCCGTTGGGCCTCGTCGGCGCGGACCTGCCGGAAGTGGGCGTGCGTGAGCGCGCCCTCGCCCTCCAGCCGCTCGTGCTCGGCGATGAGGTCGTCCAGCACCTCCCTCAGGGAGCGGCGGCTGCTCCGGAGCGCGCGCCAGTGGGCGCACACCTCGTTGACGTGCTCGGTGAACGCGGCCGGATCGGCGCACAACCGCAGCTCCAGGCGGGGTTCGACACCGTAGCGCGTGAACAGGTCCGCGGGCAGCCCGTGGGCGCGCGCGGCCACCAGCACCTCGTCCTCGTAGCGTGTGCGTTCCTGTGCGTCCCAGGGCATCGTGCGATCCCGCTCCCCTCGTGTGGTCGTGGTCGTACGGTCCGGTGAGGGGGGTGGGCGGCGGGCCCCGGAGGCGGTGCCGGTCAGTTCACGCGGCTCCTCTGGGGCCGGAGGCGGTGATCGCTACCGCCGCGCCGGTCCCGGTCGCTTCGTGTCCCTGCATCGGCTCCGCCTTTCACGGCCGGGGATTTCCCGTGTTCTCCCTGTGCGGCCGTTTCGGGTCACGAGCATACCCCTCATGCGGGCGTTGACGGGGAGAACACGGGCCTTTTGGTTTCGCGCGTGTCCGTGGGTGTTTTCCGTGCGCGCAGAACCGGTTCGAACTGCGCATACTGCAACATCAGCCAAGAAAAACACCCCTTTTCTCTTTTCATGAGAAAAGGGGTGTTTCATGCGGGGAAAGGCGCCATCGCGGGATATCCCGCGCCGCTTCGCGCTTTTCCCGCGCTGCCCGCGCGGGGCGCGCTCAGGACTCCAGCGCCTCGTCCATTCTCGCGGCCAGGTCATCGGTGAGCAGGTCGATGTAGGTGCTGGTGATGTGCCCGGAGTCGCGGTAGACCATCACGTTGCCGATCACCGCCGGGCACCCGCCGTCCACGCAGAACCGGTCGGTGAGGTCGACCCAGTGCACGTCGCCCCCGGACTCGCGGGCCGCGATCTCCTGCGGGTCGGCGTCCTGGAGCGCGTCCCGCTCGGACCGCTCGCACGGTGAGGGGTCCTCCAGGTTGGCCGCCACGCACTCCACCACGTCCCGGCGGGCGCGCGGGGTGTCGCGCAGCGCCACGACCTCGCCGCTGACCCGTGCCACCTCCTCCCACAGGCGGCCCATGCCCTCGGCCACCACGACCAGGTCCTCCTCCGGGGTGGTCTCCTCGGCCGGGTCGCTCGCGGTGGAGGAGCTGGTGAACACCAGGTCCGGCCGCAGCTCCTCCAGCTCGCCGATCACCGCGCGGTTCCAGTCGCTGCACGCCGTGTACGGGCCGCCGTCGGGGCCCTTCATCACCGTGTCGGTGAAGGCGCACGAGGACTTGGTGTACAGGTGCAGCCGCCAGCCCCGCTCCTCGGCCATCCCCTCCAGCGCGGTGACCCACTGGGCGCTGTGCGAGTCCCCGAGCACGGCCACGTCCCGGGTGGCGTCCTCGGGGCCGTACACGCACGGGTCGGAGGGGTCGGTCTCGGAGTGCGAGGCCTGGCAGTCGTCGTCGTACAGCGTGGGCACGTCGTCCTCCGCGTTGACGGGGGAGGGGTAGAGCGGCCCCGCGTCGGCGGTCTGGCCGAGGGCGGCGGGACCGGTGTGCACCGCCGGGTCGAAGGTCACCGACCGCTCCTGGTCGGCCCGCACGTACACCGCGCCGCTCACCGCGGCCACCGTCACCACGCCCGCCGTGGCCACGGCCAGGGCGGAGCGGCCGCGGCGGACCAGGCCGCGGTCGCGCACGGGGTCCTCCACCCACACCTTGGTCGCCCACGCCAGCAGCACGGACGCGGCCGCGACCGCCAGGGTCTCCACCGCGCCCAGGCTCTCCTGCCCGAGCAGCACCAGCGAGAAGACGATCAGCGGCCAGTGCCACAGGTACAGCGAGTACGACACGTCGCCGATCCACCGGGCGGGCGCGGTGCCCAGCAGCCGGGACGCCGACAGCCTCACGGGGGAGTCCTCGGCGGCGATCACCGCCGCGCTGCCCAGGACCGGCAGGACCGCCGCCCAGCCGGGGAAGGGCGTGGCGTCGTCGTAGGCCACCGCGGAACCGACGATGGCGGCCAGGCCGAGCCAGCCCAGGGGCGCGCGCCAGCGCTGGGGCAGGCCGCCGTGCGCCAGTCCGATCGCGAGCAGGCCGCCGACGGCCAGCTCCCAGGCGCGGGTCGTCGGCAGGAAGTACGCCGAGGCCGCCTCCCGCGAGGTCAGCAGCACCGAGCAGGCCAGGGACAGCACCAGCACCGCGCCCAGCAGGACGGTGAGGGTCCCGGCGGAGGCCCGCCAGCGTCGCCGGGCCAGGGACCACACCACGAACAGGAGCGGCCACACCAGGTAGAACTGCTCCTCCACCGACAGCGACCAGAAGTGCTGGACGGGGCTGGGCGGGTCGTCCGCGGCCAGGTAGTCCACCGCCTGCTGGGCCAGGTAGAGGTTCTCCACGTAGGCGGCCGACGCCACCAGCTGCCAGGCGGTGTCCACCAGGCGGGTGACGGGCAGCAGGAAGAGCGCGACCGCGCCGGTGACCAGGAGCACGGTCGTCGCGGCGGGCAGGAGGCGCCGGATGCGGCGCACGTAGAAGCCGCCGATCGACACCTTGCCGTGCTCGGTGGCCTCGCGGTACAGCAGCGACGTGATGAGGAAGCCGGAGATCACGAAGAACACGTCGACGCCGACGTAACCGCCCGGTAGCAGGGCGGGGTTGAGGTGGTAGACGAGGACCAGGAGGACGGCGACGGCGCGCAGGCCCTGGACCTCGGGCCGGAAACGGCGTCCGGTCCGGGCGGGTGCTGAGAACATGGGCTGGCTCCGAGAGCGGGCTCGGCGACGAGGGTGGGTCCGGGGGGTGAGTCGCGGGGGATGATCGCATTCTGTGCCGTTTCGAGGACCCGAGGCGACCCCGGAGCCGACACGGTGGCAGGTGTTCGTCCAACAGGGGTGCGGGGGACACGTTCCCTTGGTCGGGTGTTCGCCTGGCGCGTCGGCGGGGCGGTGGTTTTCCGGGGGCTCGCGGGGCCGTGGCCTCCGGCGCTGTGAGCGCCTCGTAGGCGTGCCGGGAGGTGGCTCGGGAGGGCGGGGCTCACACGGGGTGTCGTGGCTCGTGGTCTCCGGTGGTGCGGCGCTTCCCGGTGGGGTACCGGGGAACGCTCACAAGGGCGGGACTCATGGGGCTCACAGGGCTTACGGGGCGCGGGGGATCGGTGGGAACGCACGGTTCGGGACCCGGATCACGGGGCCCGCCCGGTGGACGTGACGTGCTCGGAAGGCGTGTGCACCGGTTCGTGACGCGTCCGCTCCGGATCTGGGGCAGACTGTCGGATGTCGCCGGAAGGGATCGCGCCGGTCCGCCCAGGGCCGTGCCGCGCCGCGGAGCCCCGTTCGCCCGAGCGGATCCGGCCTGTGCGACCGCGCCGCGAGAGGAGGCACACCGTCACCCCCGTCACCCCCCTGACCCGCGCGCACCTCGTGGCGGCCGCCACGGTCGTGGTCGTGGTGCCCTGTGTCCTGTACCCCCTGATCGGTCTGTGGACCCTGCTGTGGATCCCGGTCGTGCTGGTGCTGGGCGCCCTCGTCCCGCACTCCGGTGACGCCTCGGCCGCCGTGGCGGCTCCGGACGCCGCCGAGGCGACCGCCGACGCCTCTTCCGCGCGGGCCCACGGCGGACAGGACGGAACGCTCCGCGCCTTCGGTGAACGCGGCGGCACCCGGATCCGCCCGGTCGCGCTGCCCAGCGCCGCGCGGGACTACGACCTGGTCTTCTCCGCCGTGGTCCACTGGCGGTGGGAGGGCCACGTGGACCTGAGCCTGCGCAACCCTGTCGCCCCCGCCGTCCTGGCGGTGGTCACCCGCGCGTCCGGGCTGGCCCGCGGCGTCCGACCCGGCGACCACGGGACGGCCGAGTGCGAGCTGGCCGCCCGGCTCGCGGTGGAGACGGCGGTCACCGGAGCCGGGGTCGTGGTGTGGGCGGAGGAGGTGAGCCTGCGCCTGCCGGAGGAGGACGCCGAACGGCTGCGCCGCATGGCCGCCCTCCGCAAGGACCGCGAGCTGCGCGAGGCCGTCCGCGACGCCGAGGAGGAGTTGGAGGAGCTCCCGCCCTCCCGGGTCGGCCAGGCGCCTCCCCCGCATCTGACCGCCTCGCCCTCCCCGCGCCCGAAGGTCCCCCCGGCGCCGGCCGTGGACGGGGGCCTCGACGCCTTCGGCGGTCCCGACCCGCTGGACGATCCGCTCGGCCTCGGCGGGGACGACGGGCCCGACCCGTCCCCGGGCCCGGGCAGCGACGTCGACGAAGAGGGGTACGAGAGCTACTGGTGGCCCGCCGAGGAGGGCCCCGAGTCGGCTGAACGCGACGTGCAGGTGGCCATCCTGCGCGGGCTGGCCGACTCCTTCGAGGACGCCGAGGAGCGCGCGAAGTTCGTCCATGAGCAGGTGATCGTCCTGGAGCGGGGCGGCTTCGACGATCTGGCGCTGCGCATCCGGGAGGAGTACCCCGAGCCGGACGGGCGGGAGGCGCCGGACACCGAGGAGCCCCGGTGAACGCCGGGGCCCCGATCACCCGGATCGGAGCCCCCGTGCGGAACCCTGGCGGACGGTGACGGGGCCGGTCCCGACCGCCGCCGACCTCCCGGTCACCGGACCGGCGACCGGCCCCGTGCCGCCTTTCCCGCGAACCTCCCTCAGGCGGAGGACCCGGACTTCCTGCGCCTGGTGAACACGAAGGCCGCCACACCGGCCCCGATCGCCACCACCGCCGCGCCGACCAGCCCCCACAGGCTCGCGCCGGTCACGGCCAGACCGCCGTCCGACCCGGCCGCCTGCTCGGGTGAGGGGGACGCGGAGGGCTCCTCGCCGGGCGTCTCCTCCGCGACGGGAGCCTCGGTCGGCCGCTCCTCCTCGGGGGCCTCGGGCTCCTCACCGCCAGGGGTCGGCTCGGGCTCTCCCGGCTCCCCGGGGGTCTCGCCCCCGCCGGGCCCGCACGGGGTCAGCTCCGCAGAGAAGTCGCCGTTGTGCAGCTCACCGTTGCCGACGACGCCCGCGGACAGGGAGCCGTGCTCGAAGGAGGCGGCGACGACGTTGCCCTCGATGTTGCTCGGCGACAGCCAGCTCACCTTCGCGTCGGGGGCGAAGACGGTGCCCTCCAGGGTCCGGCTGTCGGGGGTGAAGGTGACGGAGGCGGCGTCCCCGAAGTTGAACAGGACGTAGCGGGCCTCCTCCAGCCCGATCCCGGCCATGTTGGGGGTGCGCCACTCGAAACGTCCGCCCACGCCCGAGGTGTCGACGTTGACCAGGAGCGGCGCGTCCGGTCCGGGCTTGTCCTCGAAGGTGATGACCTCCAGGGCGGCCAGGTCCTCGGCGGCGACGTTCCACACGTTCTGGGCGCCTTGGGCCAGCGGCAGGGTGACGTTGGCGCCCTGCTCGAAGGGCGGCAGGGCCTCGGAGCCCTCGCCCGTCCGCAGTGGGACCACCCCGCCCTCGCACGCGGCGAGTCCGGCCGAGCGCTCGCGGTAGGCGGGGAACAGCCCCGCGACGTCGAGGGCCGCGCCGGTGACGGACTCCCGCGGCTGGCGGACGGTGAGCGAGATCCTCGGTGTGCTCTCACGGCCCTCGGGACCGGCGACCACGGTGTTGACCTGGGCGCCGTTGTGGTCCGTCGTGCTGATGTCGGCGTCCGCGGCCGCGCCGACCTTGACGTACCCGCTCTGGAGCACCTTGAGGTCGCCCTCGCTGGCGCCGAAGTCCACCCGGCCGTTCACCAGGAGGGCGGTGGGGTGCTCGTCCCCCTCGGCGGTGTGCGAACCGGCTGTGTGGGCGGCCACGTTGTAGTCGCCGAACACGAGGTCGCCGCCGACCGCGACGGCTCCCTCGGACTCGTTGCCCGCCAGGACCGCGTCGCCTTCGGTGACCACGAGGAAGCCCTGGTTGCCGGACACGGGGTTGACGGCGGTCTCCGCCAGCGCGGGGGCGGCGGGCAGCAGCCCGAAGGCCAGGAGGGCGGAGGTGGAGGCGCAGGCCCCTCTCAGGAGCAGTGAGGGGGTCTGGGGACTTCTCGGCATCTCGGATGTTCCGTTCCGGAGTCTTCGTACTGGTGGGGAATGCGGACTGGTGGGAAGGGGGCGGACGGGCGGGGCGCGGGAGGACGGGGAAGCGTTTCCCCGGGGTGCGCCGGACGGGGACGACCGCGGCCGTCGCGACCGCGGGCCCCGTCGTGCCCTCTGCCCCCGGGCGGGCGCCGGGAACGCGGACCGGGACCACGGAACGTGTTGGGAGCGCTCCCGGGCATGGCTCGCACGGTGTCCTCCTCATTCCACGCGCGACACGTGCCGCCGGTTGCCACGCCGTCGCCGTTGTTCCGCTTCCGTGTCCTGTGCGGTGCCGCCGTCGCTGACGGGAACCGGGCCGGTCAGAGGCCGCGGGGCCTCGGGTCGGTGTCGGCCAGGCGGGTGAGGAGTTCTCCCAGCAGGATGCGCTCGCCGTCGCTGAAGTCCGCCCGCGACCGGTCCAGGACCGAGCGCAGGGCGATCGCCCGCCGCGCGGGTTCGCGGTCCCGGTCGGCTCCGGGGCCGGTACCGGCCGCCACGCCGCCGTCGGCGCCGGGAGCGGACGTGATCGCCGTGAGGACCGCCTCGCGCGTCCTGACGGACAGCGACAGGTCGGGCCGGTCGGAGCCCGCCCTGATCAGGCTGAGGGTGACGCCCATGCCCGCGGCGTGCACCATGTCCGCCGCCTGTTCGACACCGACGACGAGCCGACCGGCCTCCGCGACCCGGTGCACCAGCGTGAGCAGGATGCGCCGGGCCTCCCGTGTGGTCTCACCGCTTCCGCCCGGCGCGGGGTCGCCGTACATCAGCAGGTAGTGGGCCGGGTTCTCCACACCGAACCCGACGTGCAGGTCCCAGCCGTTGCGCAGGTCCTCCACCGGGTCGGACGAGGCGGGCTGGGCCGTCTTGCGCGCCAGGTAGCGGGTGAAACCGTCCGCGGCCACGGCGTTGAGCAGACCGTTCATGTCACCGAACAGGCGGTAGATCGTCGGGGGCTGCACCTCGGCCGCGGTGCTGACGGCTCGCGTGGTGACCGCGGTACGCCCGTGGTTCCTGAGAAGGTCTGCGGCGGCCTCGATGACCTTCTGCCGGTTGTCGCTGCGAGAAGCCATGTATCGATGATAACGGGATTCTGATAGCGCCTTTGTGTTATCGTCGATTAAGTACTAGCGTTATCAGCGTTATCAAGGATGGGCGCAAGGCCGCCCCGACGGGAGGACGATCATGAGCAGCACCGAACAGCGTGTGGCGCTGGTGACCGGCGGGTCGCGCGGTATCGGACGGGCGATGGCCGAACGCCTCGCCGCCGACGGCCAGGACGTCGCGATCGTGTACGCGGGCAACACCGCCGCGGCGGAGGCCGCCGTCGCCGCGGTCACCGGCGCGGGCGGCGGCGCCGTCGCGCTCCGGGCCGACGTCGCCGACGAGGACGCCGTGCGCGCGGCCTTCGACGCGGTCGAGGAGCGGTTCGGTGGCGTGGACGTCGTGGTCAACTCCGCCGGGATCATGCTCCTGGACACCGTGGCCGACTTCGATCTGGCCGACCTCGACCGCATGCACCGGACCAACGTCCGGGGCACCTTCGTCGTCAACCAGCAGGCGGCCAGGAGGGTCCGCCGGGGCGGAGCGATCATCAACGTCTCCACCTCGGTCGGCAAGCTCGCCCTGCCGACCTACGCGGCCTACGCCGCCTCCAAGGGCGCCGTGGACGCGATCAGCCCGGTACTGGCCAAGGAGCTGCGGGGCCGGGACGTCACGGTGAACGCCGTCGCACCCGGGCCCACCGCCACGGACCTGTTCCTGGCGGACAAGAGCGAGGAGCAGGTGGAGCGGCTGGCCGGGATGAACCCCTTCGGGCGCCTCGGCGCCCCCGAGGACATCGCCGAGGTGGTCTCCTTCCTCGCCGGGCCCGGCCGCTGGGTCAACGGCCAGACCCTCTACGCCAACGGCGGCATGGTCTGAGCCCGACGAGGCGTCCGGAGGCCGGCGGGGCAGCCTTCGGGGGAGCGGGGCCGGTTGCCGCCCGGTGGCGGACCTCCCAGCGGTGGACGGGGCGCCTCACGACGAACCGGGGGAGCGGAGCACGGCGTTAACCCCGGTGAGGACAGGCAGCCCCGCGTGTGGCGAGCACGCGACGACGGAACGGAAGAGACCATGGCCGCAGACACGGAGAAGCCCGCGACCGCGCCCGCACCCGCTTCCCCGAGCGCCCTGCTGACCCCTCTGGGCGCTGCCGTCGGCGCGGGGCTCCTCACGGGGTTCCTGACCTCCTACGCGCAGGGACTGCTTCCCCACGGCCTGGCCCCGCTGGCGAACTCGGCCGGGAGCTGGAGCCTGGTCGCCTTCCTTCTCGGCATGCTCTCACCGCGCCCCTGGGTCTCGGCGATCGCGGGCGCGCTGTCGCTGGCGGCGATGGTCCTCGGCTACGACATCGCCTCCGTCCTGCGCGGATTCGCCGCCTCCTCGGGGGCGACGGCCTTCTGGCTGGCCGCCGCCGCCCTGGTGGGGCCGGTCCTCGGCTGGGGCGGCAGCACGCTGCGCACGCGGTCCCGCCTCGCCCCGCTGGCGGCGGGCGCCATGGGCGGAGTGCTCGTCGGCGAGGGGGCGTACGGCCTCCTCTACATCGCGGACACCACGTCCCCGGTCTACTGGTCCTGCTCCATCGCCGTGGGCGCCGCGTTCCTCGGGTGGGCCGCGGTCCGGCGGTGCCCCGCCCCGCGCCCGCGCTCCCTCGCGCTCGCCGGGGGGACCGCGGCCGTGGTGGCGACGGCCTTCGTCGTGGTCTACTCCGGCGAACTGATCCCGTGGTTCACCGGCTGACGTCCCCGCGCTTCCACGCAAAACCCGCGTCTTCCACGCAGACCCAGCGTCTTCCCCGCAGCCCCACGCCCTCCACGCGCATTCCACGCCCGGACGGCCCCGCGCCCGGGCCGGACGGTGCCCGCCCGGCAGCTGGTCCGGCGGGGGCGCCTCCCGCCCGGCGCCCCTACCCCGGCTCCGCGGTCCGCGACCCCGGGCCCCCCGGATGGCGTACCGGGTCGGTGCCGGGGGCCGAGTCCGAACCGTGCTCGATGACGCGCAGCATGTCCCGGATCTCCCGGAGCAGCGACACCGGCACCGTCCCGAGCCGGACGCCCTGTTCCGCGAGCCCCTCGGCCTCGTTGAGCGTGCGCCAGGCCTCCAGGAGGTCGCGGCGGGTCATGATCCCGGCCAGCAGCTTCATCGCCCGCAGCTGCCCCGAACGGTGCTGGAGGCCCCGGTAGCCGTCCACCGCGACCCTGGCCAGCTCCTCGGCCTCGGGCAGCCGCTCGGCCTGTTGCAGCGACTCCGCCGCCAAGCGGTGCGCGCGGGCGTGCCACCACTTGTCCCCCAGTTCCCGGAAGCCCTCGGCGGCCCGCAGCATCTCCTCCTTGCCCCGCTCCCGGTCCACGGCCATCCGGGCCTGTCCCAGGACCAGGCACGTGCGCCAGCGCCCCCAGTCGTCGCCGATCTCGACGAAGGCCCGCTCGGCGTCGCGCAGCCGCGCGATCTGGTCCGCGACCTGCCAGGTGTCGCGCGGCCTCTCCCGTCGGCGCAGCAGCCCTCGCGCGGGCCGCACCTCGGCGCAGCGTTCGGCGTACTCCATCCCCCCGTCGGCGAACAGACCGGCCACCCTGGCCCGCTGCCTGCCCGGCCACCCGGGGTCGCGCGCGGTCAGGCGGCGGCGGTCGCGCTCCCGCGCGGGGCTGAGCAGCAGCTCGCACTCCCAGGCCTCCCGGTTGAGCTCGTTGGTCGGCAACCGGCCCAGTGAACGCAGGTAGCGGGCGTGGTACCAGTCCCCGTTCGGCGCCCGGGAGAGCCGTTCCCTCTCGTCCTCCAACAGGAACCAGGCGTTGAGCGTGAACCCGCGCAGCCGCAGTACCTCCCCCTTCTGCAACCGGACCCTGGCCCACTGCTCCTGGGAGTCCTGGGAGCCCACGAGCAGGTCCTGCGCGCGGGTGAGCGCCTCGTAGGCCCGTTCCGGGTAGCCCTGGAAGCGGTCCACCTCGGCCAGGTTGCACAGGGCGCGCACCTGCCACCAGCGGTCACCGTACTCGGAGAAGATCCGCACGGCCTCCTCGATCTCGGCCCGGCCGTCGTCCAGGTCGCCCCGGCGGTACAGGTTCACCCCGATCGCCCGGTGCGCCCGCGCCTTCCAGCGCGGATCGGCTTCCGCCCCCAGCTGCTCCAGGATGTAGAGCGCGGTCAGGGCGCGCTCGTACCCGGTGTCGTGGTCGCCGTGGCCGCTGGCCACCTCGGCCCGGTCGAGCAGGGCGACCCCGTAGGCGAGCGGTTCGCCCATCTCCAGGGCCAGCGCGGTCGCCTGCTGGGTGGCCTCGCGCACCGCCTCCCACTGGGTGCGCCCGGTCCGGCACAGCACGGCGAAGGCCCGGCGCAGCCGCCACCCGTACCCGATGGCCCGCTCGCGCCGCCGCTCCCGCTCGGTGGTCCGCCCGCGCGGCGGGCCGTCCTCGGCGGTCGCGCGCGGCTGCGTCCAGTGGAAGCAGACCTCGAAGCCCCGCAGTTCGGTCTCCAGCCACGCCATGGGGTCGGCCGGGCCCCTCGGTCCGATCGGGACCGGGGCGCCCCCGCCGTGTCGCCCGGCGTCGCCGCCGGGCAGGGACGCGCCGAAGCTCCACTCGTGCGGCGCGGCCCGGCGCGCTGCCGCCTCCGCGATCCGGTCGAAGGCGCGCAGCAGCCGTTCCACCGCGTTCCTCAGCTCCTCGCGCGACCAGTCCGGCAGCTCCTCCTCCGGTACGCCCAGGATCCGGGGACCCGCCGTCAGCAGGGTCTCGCGGACGTGGTCGTGCAGCTGGAACCGGTCGAACCCTCCCGCCTCGTACAGGTACGTCACCAGGTACCGGTGGCTCATCCGCAGCAGCAGCGGTTTGGCCTCGTCCTCGGAGACGTCCAGCAGGGCCGCGGCCGCCCACGCGGTGAAGGTGGTCAGCCCGGCTCCGGCCAGGCGGCTCAGCAGCAGCCGCTCCCGCGGCTCGCACTGCTGGAGGCTGAACGCGAGGGACTGGGCGATGGCCTGCGGCCCGGGCACGGTCAGCCGCAGGGCCGGGTCGCTCATGTGGCGCATCAGGTCGGCGGCGCCCGGCCCCCGTTCCTGGGTGACCTGCGTGCTCACCAGGCAGATCGCCAGCGGGAACCCGTGGCACGCGGAGACGAGGCCGGGCAGCGCGGCGCGGTCGGCCTCCGACAGGGGTCGGGGCGAGTCGCGCACCAGCCTGCCGAGGAGTTCCATGCCCTCCTCGTGTGGAAGGGGGTCCAGGTGCCTGCGCAGCATGGGCTGCGCCGCGTCGGGGAAGTCGTTGCGGCTGGTGACCAGGACCGCGCACCCCCGGCCGCCGGGCAGCAGCGGCTCCACCTGGGCGTAGTCCTTGGCGTTGTCGAGGACGACCAGGAGTCTGCGCTGCTCGGTCGCGGTCCGCCACAGCACGCCCAGTTCCTCCAGGGAGGCCCCGTCGGGCGGGCGGCCCCCGATCTCGGTGATCATCTGGACGAGGACGTCCTCGGGCCGACGGGGTTCGCGGCGCGCCGGGGCGATCGGGTCGGCGCCCTCGGACCCGCCCGTGCGGGAGCGGTGTCCCGGAGCGGACCGGCCGAGCGCGGAGGGACGCGTCTCGGGCGGGGCCTCGTGCGCCGCGCTGCCGTAGAGCTCGAACTCCAGCTTGCCGTCGGGGAAGCGGTCACCCACCCTGTCGACGACCTGCGCGGCGAGCTGGCTCTTGCCGGTGCCTCCCTCACCGGTGATCGCGATGGCCAGCGGGCCTCGGGAGTCGCGCCTCCCGGCCCTCCACGCGGGTCGGCCGACCAGGCGGCGCGCGCCCCGGCGGGGGAAGCGGGCGAACTCCTCCAGCAGTTCGTCCATGAGGGCGGTGTGGCCGGTGAAGTGGTCGACGGGCGGAGGCAGCCGTCGGCGCAGCGCGGGCTTCTCCTCGGGCCGCTGGGACTGGTCGAGCCGGTCGAGCAGCGCCTGCGCGGAGGCGGCCACCCCCATGCCCACGAGGGAGAGCACCACGACCAGCAGGCCGCCGTTCTCCGGGACGAGGTCCGGGAGCCCCTGGAGCGCCGTGCCCAGGCCGACGAAGATCACCAGGCCCGTGGCCAGCCCGCTCCGGATCGGGCGCCGCCCGCGCGGGGGCGCGGTGACGACCTCCTTGCGGGAACCCTCGTCCACGCTGTTCCTGCCCTTCCCGAAGACGCCGGCCAGAAGACGCCGAAACTCCGTGTGCGCCGGGCCCGCGGGTCCTCCCGCCCGGTAGGAGACCGATCCTCGCGGTGTCCGGAGGCCGGTGTCCAGACGGGTACGGGCCTCCCCCGTCCGCGTTCACCCGTCCGTTGCCCTCGCGCCATGCGCAGTGCACCCGCCGCCGTCGCGTCCGGGTGCGCGCGCCCGGACGCCGCCGAGGAGGCGTGCGCGCTCCGGGCCGTGGCAGTGGCCGGTTACGTCAGCGGGGCGGGCGGCGGAGGCGGGGCGGGTGTCCGCCCGGGAGGGCTCGAAGGTGCCCTGAGCAGGGAGGACCGTTTCGGGAGGGCGGCCGGGGGTACATGGGGCGAACATGCACGCATAACTCACAAACGGCAATAAATCGGACAGGCGGTCGGGGTGTCCGCGACACGGCCGACGGCGCGGGCCGCCGCCGGAAGGCGGGGACCCCGGGGCCTGGCCGGACCGTTTCGGAAGGGTGCGCAGAAGGTGAAACGGAGTACTCAGGACAGCGGAGGAAGCACGGGCCGGTCCACCAAGGGCGGAGGCGGCAAGACGCAGGGGGACGTCGCGCCCACCGAACGGGAGGCGGTGGCGGGGCCCGCCAGGGCCAAGCGGTCGGCGGCCGCGCCCAAGGCCCCCGAACCCGAAGCCACTGAGCCTCAGGCCCCCGAGCCCGAAGCCGCCGAGTCCCGGGCTCCCGGGTCGGGCGTCGAACGCACCGGCCGCGTCCCGGGGGCCGAGCGCCCGGTCCGCGCCCCCGGGTTCGAGGACCCGGACGTGCTCCTCGACGTCCCGGTGGTCAAGGTCGACGAGATCGGGCTGGAGGTCGAGAACCTGCGGGCCTCCGTCTCCCTCCAGGCCGAGGTGCTGGACCTGCTCAAGCTCAAGGTGGGCGCGGACGTCGAGCTCGGCCGCGTCAGCCTCACCCTCAAGGGGGTCGAGGCCCAGGCCCTGCTCAAGGTCCATCTCGACAACGTCCGGGACATCATCACGCGGGTCCTGCAGACCATCGACGCCAACCCGCAGATCCTGGAGCACGTGACCCGGGGGTTGGAGTCCTCGCTCGACCAGGTGGCGGGCGGTGCGGGGCAGGCCGTGGGAGCCCTGGGCAGGGGCGCGGGCGGCGCGGTGGAAGACGTGGGCCGGGGTGCCGGGAGCGCCGTGGAGGGCGTGGCCCGCGGAGCCGGGAACGCGGTGGAGGACGCGGCCCGGGGTGCCGGGGAGGCCGCGCGGAGCGTCGGCCGGGGAGCGGGGAAGGCCGTGGAGGAGGTCGGGGACGTCGCGGACGTCGTGGAGGACTCCGACGACACGGCGGAGAAGTAGGACGGTGGAGAAACCGGGCGGTGGAGGAGCCGAGCGCCGGGGGCCGTGGCAGCCGTGCCCGGGCGGCCTGAAGCGGCCTGGAGCGCACCATCCGGAGGCCGGGAGGTGGGAGGCCGTGGACGACCGGACCGGACCCGAGTACGACGTGGAGATCAGCGCTTCCGTGTCCGCGGACGAACTGACCTTCGATGAGGTGCCGGAGGTCAGGGCCCGGACCCGGGGGGAGCCGGACCACGAGGGCATCTCCGGCAGCGAACGCTCGGGACTTCCCCACGGCGTCCGCTCCGGAGCGGTGTACACGGACATCCGCGTCGACTACCGGCTCGCGAGCCGGATTCGGCTCACCGAGGAAGCACCGCCGGACCCCGACGCCGAGCGGGAGTGACCGTCCGTGGGGACCCCGTTCTCCGCGACCCCGCCGGTGCGGGCGCGGGGGTGTTCCGGCGGGCCTGTGGCTGTGACCCGAACCCGGCCGGCCCGGGCGGCGGGCCGGGATGGGGCGCGGCCTCGGTGAGCGTGTGTCCGTCCTCAGAGGCGTCTGGTTTCCGGTCTGGTGTGAATCGGTTTTTTCTGATTGCCACATAAAGGTGTCCGGCGGGCTCGCGTGCCTTCGGGCAGCTTGCGGTGGTGCCCGTATTTCTGTTGGTATTAAACTCGGTTTTGGCCTGTATTTATATCCCTGGGGTTTGTGGGGCGCCGTGGAAACTTGGTAAATTCCTTGTGGTTGAAGCGGGTTGTGAACGTTTCTTCTGCATTCTTTTTCGGTCGTAGTTGAAATGTGTAGGCACCATCCGTAATGCGTCGTTCCCTGACCCGTGCGACGGCGGCTTGTGCGGCTTACGCCCTGGTCCTCGTGCTGGGGCTGGTCGCTCCCGCCACAGCCGACGAGGAGGCCCCCGCCACCACCGGCGGCGCAGCAGTCCCCGGAGGGCGCGCCGCCTCGGGGGAGCGGAGCGGTGAGCCTCGCGGGACCGCCCCGGACGCGGAGGGAACCAGCGGCCCGACCGGGCCCGGGACCGCGTCCGCGACCGGCGGCCCCCCTGCCCCGGCGCGCTCCCACGGTGAGCGGACCGAGGTCGGGAGCTCCGCGTGGACCTACGTGGACCGGGCCTTTCCCGACCGGCCCCACGGCGGCGCCGAAACCGCCAGTGCGGGCACCGGGCGCCTCGAATGGGACCGCGTCTACACCCGCAGGGTCCTGTTCCGGTTCCCCGTGACCATCGCACCCGGGACCGTCGTGGACGCCGCCGTGCTGCGCGCCGAGGTGGTCTGGTCCTACGACTGCGACAGCGACTCCTTCGTGCAACTGCACCGGGTCGACCCCTTCGACGACGGGACCACCTGGAACGACCAGCCGCGGGTGCGCGCCCTGCTCGACACCCGAAGGATCAGGGGCGGGCGGTCCGCCTGCCCCGTGACCGGCGGCGTGGAGTTCGACCTGACCGAGGCCTACCAGCGGGCCGTGGACAGCGGAGAATCCCACGTCCACCTCCGCCTCGGGGAACGCGACGAGTCCGGAACCACGGCCTGGCGCCGCTTCGGCGTCGAGGACGCCCCGCCGGTGCTGGTGGTCGACCACAGCGCACCGCCGGCCCCGGACGCGACCGCCGATCCGAACGCCCTTCGGGGCGACCCCGAGGAGGGCGCGGCGGACGCCGGGGCCCCCGGTGGGCGCGCCGCCGTCGATGGCGGGGGATCCCCGGACCCCGCGCCGCCCCGGTTCGCGGAGGAGCCCGGCCTTGTCGGCGTCACCGCCCACGGGGCCCGCGGAGACCACGACGTCCGCGCCCCAGGCCCTGTCTCCGCTGGCCGTCTCCCGAGCGGGGGTGAACGGCTCCGTTCCCGGCGGGGGAGACGGACCGGCCGCCCCACCGCTGAGGACGGCCAGCGGCGACGGGACGGGGACACGCCGCCCCGGGTTCGAGGGCCTCCAGTCGCCACCCGGTCGGAGACCGTTGTCCGGTTCACCGACCGCGAGGAACCGGTTGACGGACGACGGCACCCGCCTTTCCCGGTGCGTCATCAGTTGGGCGCGAGAACGCACCGGCGGCAGCCCGAGGGGGTCGGGCGGGCCGCTCCCGGAGCACCGTGAGGTGGGCGGAGCCCGGAAGCGGCCACGGAGCCACGCCACCGCCGCACCGCGGCCACAGGGCACGGTGGCCGTTCGCGGTGAGGGCACGGTTCCGTGCCGGTGGGAGAGGCGTCCGTCGCCGATACCGGACGCGTCCGCGGCAGGGCCCGGCAGGGGGCTCTGCCACCGGAGGCCGCAGCGGCCCGGAACCTCCTGTGTGCATGGGCACCACCCAGGAGGCCGCCGGGCCGCCGCCCGGCCTTGCCGAAGAGAAGGAGTTCGGCGGAGAACTCCGGATGAATTCGGCGCGGAGGACCAGAAGAGCGCCTGTACATTCTTTGGAGCCGATAATGACGAGGCCGGAGAAGAGCGTTTTCCGGTACTGGCGAGCCGACTCCCCGCGGGAACGGAGGGTTTCTCGAGCCTGAGGAGGCCGCGGCGATGCTGTCGGAGCTGCGCGGCCTCGCCGGAAGCACGGACCTGGCACGCGGACGCTGCTTGTCGGCGAGGGGTCGGATCAACCGGCCTTCCAGCACCCCGGATCAGGCCGGTACGTGTTCGGACTCGGTGCGCGCTCCCGTTTCCGAATGGGGCCGGGCCCTGACGGGTTCTTCGCGGAGGACGAGGAAACCGACCCCCTGGTGGAGCTCTTCCGGTCATCGAGGTTCGCCCAGGAGGAGGTGGGGGAGGGTGAAGTGCGGCTTCACCGCGCTCGACCATGACGGACACCTCACCGTGCCCTGGCCGTAGCTCCTGGGCCAGAGTGGGAGACGCCCTCCCCAGGTCCTCCTGGTCCGTGAAGCCGCGCTGACGGCGGAGGACGTGCGTTACATCGTCAATCCGCTCATCACCGTCTGCCAAGCGGCGGTCGACACGGACGCCCGCGTCCACTGGTGCTGAGCGCTCCACCGCACCGGAGTGGCTCCACCCATTCGGGTTCGTGTCCAACCGGTGATCGTCATGGAGTAAGCGGAGGCGGGAGAGAGACGCGGACCGATGCGCGTCTCGATACACTCCCGGCAACGCGAAAGGCCCTGACCTCTGCGCTTGCGCGCTGGTCAGGGCCTTTCGGCTCTGGGGTGAGTGACGGGACTTGAACCCGCGACTTCTTGGACCACAACCAAGTGCTCTACCGGCTGAGCTACACCCACCACGTGCGCCGGGCCTCTCGGCCCCGCGTACGTATGAAAGCTTAGCGGACTCCGGGGAGTGCTTCGATCAGTTTTCCGTCGCGTCGTCCCCGGGAGCCGCCTCGCGCGCCTGCGCGCCGGTGCCCCCGGCCACCACCTCGGCGGCGATGGCGCGGGCGGTGGCCGAGTTCGGGCCGGGCTCGGGCACGAAGGCCGCGGCGCGGTAGTAGCGCAGCTCGTGGATGCTCTCGGTGATGTCGGCGAGCGCCCGGTGCCCGCCGTTCTTCTCCGGGCTCGCGTAGTACACGCGCGGGTACCAGCGGCGCAGCAGCTCCTTGATCGAGGACACGTCGACCATCCGGTAGTGCAGGAACTCGTCGATGCGCTTCATGTCGCGGGCCAGGAAGGTGCGGTCGGTGGCGATCGAGTTGCCGCACAGCGGAGCCTTGCGCGGCTCGGTCACGTACTGGCGGATGTGCTCCAGGACGAGGTCCTCCGCCTCCTGCAGGCTCACGCCCTTGTCCAGCTCCTCCAGCAGGCCGGAGGTCGTGTGCATGTCGCGGACGAAGTCCCCCATGCGGTCCAGTGCGGCCTGCGGCGGTCTGATCACGACGTCCACGCCCTCGTCGAGGATGTTGAGCTCGCCGTCGGTGATCAGGCAGGCCACCTCGATCAGCGCGTCGCGCTCGAAGTCCAGGCCCGTCATCTCGCAGTCAATCCACACCAAACTGTCATTCATACCGGTCAGCTTAGGGGTTGTGGGGAGTCGCGGGGGATGACGAAGGGGGCGGCCGGACCGTGTCCGACCGCCCCCTCGAGCCCGGGTCAGTCCCAGATCCAGGGGTCCGAGACGCCGGGCGGCTCACCGACGCCGAAGACGGCGTACATCCAGTCCCACACGCCCCAGAACTGGAGGTAGCCCAGGACCATGAGGACGAGCAGGATGAGCAGGAAGGTGAAGCAGCCGCAGCCGCATCCCCTGCACCCTCCCCGCTTCTTCTTGGGCTTCTGCGGGCGGTGCTGCTGGTAGGGCTGTCCCGGCCCGGGTGGCTGCCCCGGACCCGGCTGGCCCCACTGCGGGCCTCCGGGGTGTCCGCCCATCGGCGGCTGCCCGCCCGGGGTGTTGGCCATGGGGCCGACGGCCGGCGGGTATCCGGGCGGCGGGCCCGGCCGGTTGCTCCGCTGGCCGGGCGGCGGACCGCCGGGGGGCATGCCCTGCGGCGGACGCCCCGGAGTGTTCGGGCCGCCCATGTGCTGCGGGGGCGGGTATCCGGGCGGACCGAAACCACCCTGCTGGGGCGGCGGGGGCTGGCGGTAACCGGCCTGGGGTCCCGACGGCGGGTGCTGCGGTCCCGACTGGCGCTGGGGCGAGAACATGCCCTGCTGCGGTCCGGAGGGGGCCGCGGGCGGAGCGGAGTGCCCCTGCTGGGGGCCCGAGGGCGGCTGCTGCGCGGCGGGTGGGAATCCCGGGGGCTGCTGGGCACCGGGGAACGGCTGGGCGGAGGGCTGCGGCCCCGAGGGCTGCCGGCCCGGGGCCTGCTGCTCGGAGGAGTGCTGACCGGGCTGGCCGGGCTGATCGGGCTGACCGGTCGGGGACCACGGGGCTCCCGGCTGCGCACCGACCGCCGGACCGGCGGCGGCAGCGGCGCCCGGGCCCTGTGCGCCAGGAGGCTGCTCCTCGGGGCGACGCCGGGCCTCCTCCTCGCGGCGCTTGGCCTCCTCCTGGAGTTCGGCCTCCCTGCGGACCCGCTCCTCCTCGCGCCGCTTGGCCGCCTCCTCCTCGGAGTGGCGGCGCTGCTCCTTGCGCTCCTCGGACAGGTCGGACCAGCCCTCCTTGAGGCTGCCCAGGAACTTGTTGAACTTGCCGCCCTTCTTGTTCCCCTCGTCCGCGCCCCCCGAGAAGGCGGGGTCGCCCGGGTCGAACACGGCGGTTCCGGAGGGTTCGCCGCCCGAGGGGTTGAACACCGGGGTACCGGCGGTCCCGCCCCCTGCGGCCCCGCCTCCGGAGAAGGCCGGGTCGCCCGGGTCGAACACGGCGGTGCGCGGGGCCTCACCCGGGGTTCCCGCCGACCCGGGGGCACCGGGAGTACCGGAAGCACCGGGGCCGCCCGGGTCGAACACCGCGGTGCGCGGCGCCTCACCGCCCAGGTCGTCGTCGGTCAGGTTGGACGTGGGGATCTCGTCGTCGGTGAGGTCGGCGGTGGGCAGCTCGTCCTCATCGCGCCGGGGAAGGTCGGCCGGGTCGACCCGCACGGTCGCCCCGTCGCCCGCCCCGTACCCGTCGCCCGCCCCGGGGCCGCCGCCGCGGCCCGGGAGGTCGGCCGGGTCGACCCGCATCGTGGAGTTCGTGCCGCTCAGGTCGGCGGTGGGCTCCTCGTCATCGTCGCCGCCCCGCGCCCAGGACGGGTTGATGCGCATGGTGCTGGGCTCGTCGTCGATGGGGGCGCCGGGGGGCGGCGAGGCGGGGGAGGAGGAAGAAGAGGGGGAGGAGGAACCCTGTGCCCAGGACGGGTTGATCCGCATCGTGCTGGGTTCGTCGTCGATCGGGGGCTGGGGGGACGGCGGGGTGGTGTCCTGCTGGGGGGATCCCTGTGCCCAGGAGGGGTTGATGCGCATGGTGCTGGGTTCGTCGTCGATCGGTGCCGCCGGCTGCGCCTGGGAGGGGCCCAGCCGCACCGTTCCGGGATCCTCCTCGTCGGAGGCGGGGGCGCCCTGTCCGGACCCACCCTGTCCGGATCCGCCCAGGTGGGTGGTCTCGGCCTCCTCGTCGCCAGGATCGCCACCGCCCTGGAGCTCGCTCAGGGAACGGGTATGCCGTGTCCACTCGCTGCCGTTCCACCATCTGAGCGTCTGCGCGTCGCCCTGCGGGTCCGCGTACCAACCCGGCTCGATAGATCCACCCATGGGCGACAGACTAAAGGGTTGCGGAACGGCGATGAACCAGTGGTGTCCGATTACCGGTGGTCAGGACACCTGGACCATTTTTCTCCTGCCGTGGCGTACTCACCTCATCGCGGAGGGGCGCGGGTCGGCGGGAGCGCGCGGACCGCTCGGCGGCGGGACGAGGCCGGTGGCCAGCAGCCGTGCGGTGTCCAGTCCCCCGGGTCCCTTGGCGCAGGAGCCGGGGACCTGGTCGTGGCCGAAGTGCCCTCCTCTGGCCCACGCCCGCGCCACCCGCGCCGCGCGTGCGGCCTCGGCGGAGTGCGGCGCCGTCGCGGCGTGTGCCGCAGCGCTCCTCGGCCCCGGTGCCCGCGCTTCCCCGCTCCTCTTCTCCGTGCTCCCCGCGTCCACGGTCCCCGCCACCGATCCCGCGGGGTCCGCGCGCCAGACCCGCTCCACCCCCCAGGAGTCCAGCCACGTCAGGATCGGGGACAGCCCGCGCATCGGGCCGTCGGTGAAGGGGGTCTCCCACAAGGACACCACCGCCACCACCAGACACACCCGCCCCTCGTGGCCGTGGTCGTGGTACAGCGCGTACCGGCGCGTGCCGCCCAGGGGCAGGCGTCCGCGGCAGGTCGCGGCCAGGGTCTGGACCACGTCGCCGGTCAGCGGATTCCACACCAGGTGCGCCTCGCGCTCCTCGTTCACCAGCCGCCGCGCCTCCTCGCGCGCGGACCAGCCTCCGGGGTCGGACCCCGTCACCGTCCACACGGCGCGCGGGGCGCCGATTCCGGGGGGTGTCCGGGTGCTCGTCCCACCGCCGAACCTCTCGGCGCCGGGCATCCACGCCTCCGTCATGGCCTTCCCCCAACCGGTCGTCGTGTGCCGGGCCTCCGGTACCGCGGGGGCACCCCCCGACTCCTCCCTGAGTACGCCAACGCAACGGAGAAGTCCAGAGCCCCTCACTCAGAGGACAGGGACTTGTCACCGCCCGTCGGCGTCCCGTGGGAAGGGGCCGGATCCGCGTGTGGGGGAGGGCGGGAAGAGGGAGGCGTCCGGGCCCGCGGCCCGGACGCCGTTCTGGCTAATCCGTGGTCTCCTCGGAGTCCTCGGAGATGCGCAGGGAGAACGCCTGGAGGAAGATCTCACCGATCTCGGTCGGGTCCTCGGTCATGTAGGCGGCGCCGCCGGTGGCGGCGGCGATCTCCTGGAGCGGCTCCAGGTTCTGCACGTCGGGTCCGAACGCGATCGTGATGATCGGGATCGGCCGCGACGGGCTCGCCAGGGACTCGATCTGGGACATCAGCTCGTCCAGCCCCAGCCCGCCGGGGTTGTCGTTGTCGCCGTCGGTCAGCATGAGGATGACGTTGGTCCGGTCCGGCTGGTAGGTGCGCGACATCTCCTGGTAGGCCGCCAGGTAGGTCTCGTACAGCGCCGTGTCCCCCTGAGGCAGGGGCTGGAGCGAGGCCAGCGCGCCCGCCAGGACGTCTCGGTGCGCGGTGCCGTCGTCGGCGGCCGCCTGGAGTTCGCGGACCGGCGCGATCTCCTGGTAGTGCAGTTCGTTGTTGACGTTGGTGGAGAACTCCCACAGGCCCAGCTCGGAACTGGGCGTGAACATCTCCAGGCCCTGTGTGGCGGCGGCGCTGGTCACCTGCATGCGGGTCATCCCGGTCCCGGGCACCTCGGCCAGCATCGAGCCGGAGATGTCCACGATCGCGAGTACCCGGGAGTCCATCTTGAGCTGGTTCCAGGTGCGGATCAGCCCGGTGATCGAGTCCGCCGCGGGCGTGGGCAGTTCGGTGGGCGGCTCGGCGGCGAAGCCGGCCTCCCCGGTGAGCACGGAGGCGTCGATCTGTCCCTCGGGGCCGCGGAACCCCTCCGCGAGCAGCCGGGTCCGCGCGTCCTCCCCGCGCACCGCCGCGCGGAACTCCTCGGCGGCGCGGGTGACGGCGCTCTCCTCGCTGCGCACGACGTAGGGGTAGTCGAGGTAGTAGGTGCCGCCCTCCATGTAGCCGACCTGGGCGGGGGCGTCCCCGTGCGCGGCGTTGTAGCGCCACACGGCCTGCTCCGACATCACCATCATGGGCGGGGCCTCGGCGCCGCCGCCGCTGAGGGCGAGGAAGGCGGCCTCCTCATCCGAGGACGCGCCCCGGTGCAGGCCCTGCAGGGCCGCGGTCATCCGCGCGTTGAACGTGGCGGTGTCCGGGCTGGCCTCCTCCAGCGCTCCGTGCAGGAGGTAGAGGGTGCCCAGCCCCGTGGCGTTGCGGGCGGGGTCGACCACGCGGACGGTGCGCTCCGCCTCCTGGCCCGGGGCGGTGGTGGGCACGACCTCCGCCCAGTTGCTCGGGGAGTCCTCGTCGGCGAACTCGGTGAGTTCGGCGAGGACCAGCGGCGAACGGGCCACGGAGGTGCCGGTCTCGGTGATGACGGCGTCGCCCGCCTGGCTCTGGACCAGGCGCGGCCACAGGGAGGAGTCCGGGATCCACACGTCGGAATCGGTGTCGCCCATGGTGGCGCCCGCGCCGGTGATGCCGAAGGCGACGTTGGCGGAGTCGACCTGGCGCACCTGCACCCGTACGCAGCTCCCGTCCACCTGGTGCTCCTCCGCGTTGAAGTCGGAGGCGACGTCGGTCAGGGCCGGGGCGAGTTCGGGGCTGACCGCGACGTCCAGCGCGATGTCGGAGCCGCCGCAGCCGTCGGACCGGCCGAACACGTAGACGCCCACCGCGGCGAGGCCGACCACGATTACCAGCGCGGCGGCCAGGGCGGCGAAGGCACCGCCGCGGCCGGGACGGCGCCTGGACCGGCCGGAGGTCTCTTCTGCGTATCTTCCGCGGTGACGTCCCACAGCTTTCCTCACGGGTGGTGTACGGACGGGGCGTACAGGGGGGTGTTACTGGTGGGAAACGGTACTCAACAGTCCAGACCGGGTGAATACCGACCGTGCCGCTCTCACGTTGGCGCCGCCGGGGGCCCACCGGTGTGAACCCGGACACAGTGCCGGTCACCTCAGGGATCCCGTCCGTTCCTCCCGCGTTCTCCTCCCCGTGCGAGGCGGAACGAAATTCGTTTCCGATACCCAATCGAGACCGCGCCGGTCGGAAAACGGCACCGGTCGTCAGCTGTCGCAGTCGGGCACGCAAAGACGCCGCGAGATGGAGCTGAGGAAGATGTCGCCGATCTCGTCGGGGTCGTCGGTGACGAACAGCGAACCGCTGGTGGCGGCCGCGATCTGCCGCAGCTCCTCCTCCGCGACCTGCTGCTCACGCGACCCGAAGGCGATGATGAACATGCTGACCGGCCGCTCGGGGTCGAAGCGGTCCTGGAGCGCCGCCACCAGGTCCGCGTGCGTGATGTCGCTGGACCCCTCGTCCTGACCGGCGGTGAGCAGGATGACGCTGTTGATCTTGTCCTCGTCGTAGTCGTCCTGCACCCGGTCGTAGGCGGCCAGGATGTTGTCGTACAGGCGCGAACCGCCGCCGCGGACCGCGATCTCCTCGGCCACCCCGATGAGTTCCCGGCGACGGGTGGCGGTGTCGCCCTGCTCCGTCCCGCCCAGGGGGTGCATGTCCGCGGCCTCCACGCGGCCGCTCGCGTTCTCGTCCGACATCAGCCACAGACCCATGTCGGTCTCGTCGGGGAACAGCGACAGGCCCATGAGCGCCGCCTGCTGGGCGACCTCCATCCGGGTCGGGCCCCCGTCGAGGTCCTCCGCCATGTTCGCGGAGGTGTCGGCGAGCACCAGGGTGCGGCTGGGCATCGACAGCCGGTTCCAGTCGGTGACCGAGGCCAGCAGGGCGTCCCCGGTCAGGTCGTCGTGGGTGGGCGGCTCCTCGGCGGTCACACCGAACCCGTCGGGGTCCGCACCGGCCGCGCCGGACAGGGTGCCGTCGGGGTCGCGGAAACCGAGCTCCCGGAGCCGGGCGCGGTAGGAGTCCTGGCGCAGCACCTCGTGCAGGTCGGCGGCCGCGGACCGCAGCGAGGCCGTGTCGGTGGTGGTGACGTAGGGGTAGTCGAGGCTGACGGTGCCCTCGGTGGGGTAGTGGGCCTCCAGCGGCGGCGCGGACCCGGCGCGGTCGGCGTTGTAGGACACCACGGCCTGTTCCGGGACGGCGATCAGCGGGTCGACGCGGCCTTCGCCGCCCTCGCCGCTCCCGCCGCCGGTGCGTCCGGAGCTGTAGAAGGTGGCGAGGTCGATCTCGCCGAACGCGCTGTCGAGCTGCACGTCGCGCACGAAGTCGGTCATGGCGGTGTCGGCGCCGTCACCGGTGCCCAGGTGTCGGCGGACCGCGTGCATGACGGCCATACCGTCCGCGCCCCGGTTGGGGTCCACCATCACCAGGGGGCGTTCGCGTTCGTCGGGCAGGACCAGGGGCCACCCGGCCTCGTCGGGCTCGGGCAGGCCCTCGCCGCCCCGCGGCGCGGCCAGGACCACCGGTGAGCTGGCCAGCGAGGGCGGGTCGGTGTCGATGCGGTGCGTGCCGCTCCCGGAGACGCGGGTCAGTTCGACCCAGGCCGAGGACTCGGGCACCCACACGTGCGGGGCGATGGTGGAGTCGCCCGCCTGGCCGCCGGACAGGGCGGTCATGATGCGGTGCGGCGCGATCTCGTCCACCTGCGCGTACACGCACTCCCCGTCGTAACGGGGGCGCTCCTCGTTGAACTCGCCCGCGGCCTCGCGGAGCACGGGCGCGATGCTCTGGGTCGCCGACACGCGCAGGTAGCGGGTGTCGCCGCAGCCGAGCATGTCGAGTCCCACCGGAACCGCGACCGCGGCCACCGCGATCAGGGCGACGGCGATCGCGGTGATCCCCAACGGCGACGCGACCACCCTGCGGGTGTTCGCGGCGGTCGGTGAGGCCTGTCGGTGGCGTCCACTGGGCACGGGCACTCCGGGGGGTGAATACGGGGTCGACGCGGGCCCGCGGGGGCAGGGGTGGAGCAGGGCCCCCGCTGCGCCACGGCGCGGGCTCCGCGGAAGGAGGTGCGAACCCCCGCGCACCCGACGGCGTCACACGGTAGGGAGGACGAACAACCACACCATGAGGCGCGAACGACACTTTTCCAGGACCTTACTCGTTGGTAACGCACGAGAGGAAGCCCCTACCGACCCGACCGGGGTGATCGCTTTGTTACCGTGCCCGTCAAGGGTCACTCGGCGCTCCCCGCTAGGCTTAGGCCCCGCGTCCACACCCAGCCCACACTCCCCAGTGGACGTCCCGTGACACCGACCCCCGAGGGTTTTTGGCATGTCCCCATCGCATCGTGAACACCGGAGCCGAGGCACTCTCGGCACCGCCATGCTCGCTGGAGCGTGCTGCCTCGGCGCGGTCGCCTACGGGGCGATCGTCGGTCCGTCGATGCTGCCGCCGGACCAGCGGGACGTGCAGGCCACCACCGCGATGACCCCGGACCTGGCCCCCGACGCGGATGAGCCCGAGGAGGTCGTGGCGGAGGGGCCGAGCGGTCGGCTCCAGGTCCAGGTGAGCGACCGCGGACGCGCCTGGGTGCAGACGCTGATGTGCACCGGGAACCTGGAGGAGGACCCCGCCGCCTGCGCCGAGCTGGCCCGGGTCGCGGAGGAGTTCCACGCCGACACCGGCGAGCCGGTCACCGTCCAGGAGGAGTCGGTCGACGCCGAGGGCGGCGGTGAGGACGGCGGCGAGGACGGGGCCGGGACCGCGGAGGACGCCGAAGGCGTCGGGGACGAGGCCCAGCCGTCGGAGGCCGTCAACACGGGCAGCGCGCTGCTGTTCACCGAGGTCCGCGAGGGAACCGTGTGCACCGACAAGGTGTACGGCCCCCAGGAGGCCACCATCGTGGGCGTCTGGGAGGGCCAGGAGATCGAGACCACGCTCACCCGCAAGGGCTCCTGCGAGGAGGCGCGCTGGCAGCGCCTGCGCGCCCTCACCGAACAGATCAGCTGACGGACGCGCGGCCGGTCCCGTGACGCGGGACCCTTGTCCACAGGCAGCGATCGGGGCTTTCGGGCGCGTTGGCGCGAACGTAGGCTCGATGACGGGGGCGCCACGCGCCGCCGACGGCAGGGGGTGGTCCCCCCCGTTCTCCAGTGTCCCGCGCCGCCGACCGCGCCACCAGTCCTCCGCGGCCCCTGTGGACGGCCTCGGATCGGATCTCCCGTGAACGGTCTTGGATCGGATCTCCCGTGATCCCTGGGGAGGGCCTCGGGTCGGATCTCCCGTGATCCCTGGGGACGGCCCCGGGCCGGACCTCCCGTCAACCCCGAGGACGGCCCCGGGCCGGGGACCCCGGTGAACCCTGCGGACCGCCTTGGACCGGAACCCCCGCGGACCGGCGATAATCGTCCCCCATGGACGTCATCAAGGTCAGTGACCCCGCCGACCCGCGCCTGGCCGACTACACCCGCCTGCGCGACGTGAACCTGCGCCGCCACCTGGAGGCCGAGCACGGGCTGTTCATGGCCGAGGGCGACAAGGTCATCCGCCGGGCCGCCGCGGCCGGGTTCGAGCCCCGCAGCTTCCTGCTCACCGAACGCCGGGCCGAGGCGCTCGACGACGTGGTCGCCGCCTCCTCCGCGCCGCTGTACGTGGTCGCGGAGGACACCGCCGAGAAGCTCGTCGGCTTCGACCTGCACCGCGGCGCGCTGGCCGCCTTCCACCGCCGCGCCCTGCCCTCACTCGACGACGTCCTGGCCGGGGCGCGCACCATCGTGGTCCTGGAGGACCTGGTGGACCACACCAACGTGGGCGCCATCTTCCGCAGCGCCGCCGGTCTGGGCGTGGACGCGATCGTGCTCGCGCCCCGCTGCGCCGACCCCCTGTACCGGCGCGCGGTCAAGGTGTCCATGGGCGCGGTCTTCACCCTGCCCCACACCCGCCTGGACGACTGGTACGGCGGTCTGGACACCCTGCGCGCGGCGGGGTTCCACCTCATGGCGCTCACACCGGGGGAGGGCTCCCTGCCCCTGCGCGACGCCATGGCCGCCCTCGCGCCGGGCGACCGGGTCGGCCTCCTGCTCGGCACCGAGGGCGACGGGCTCTCCTCCCGCTGGCTGGAACGGGCCACCGCCCGGGTGCACATCCCCATGGCCGACCGCGACGTCGACTCCCTCAACGTCACCGCCGCGGCCGCCATCGCCTGCTACGAGCTCACCCGCTCCACCGGCTGAGCCGGTCGCGCCCCCGGGCGGACCGGTCCGCTCCCCAGACCGAGCCGACCCCTCAGGACGGGCCGCCCCCTCAGACCGGGCCGCCCCCTCAGGACGGGCCGCCCCCGCCCCAGCGGCCGAGCCGACACGCCTTCCGTTCCGCGCAGGTCAGGACCCGCGGCGGCGGCCTCCGCGGCCGTCCCGCTAGGGTGGCGCCTGAGACGGACCGAGGGGAAGGGCGGCGCGACATGGGCGGCCGAACGCTGGTGCAGTGGGAGCAGAACAGGGACAACGCCCCGGACTCCCTGACCGTGGACCTCTACGCGGGGGGAGCGGCGCCCGACAGCGGACTGGACGAGGTCACCTTCTACCAGGTGCCCTACACCCCCTCCACCCAGGGCGTCGACGCGCGGCTCGACATGATCGCGCGGATGCCGTCGCTGGAGGTCGTCCAGATCCTCTCCGCCGGGTACGAGCAGGTGCTCCCGCTGCTGCCGGACCACGTGACCCTGTGCAACGGGCGCGGCCTCCACGACGCCAGCACCGCCGAGCACGCCCTCGCGCTCATCCTGGCCGCCCAGCGGGACCTGCCCCGGTGGGCGCTCGCGCAGAGGGAGCACCACTGGGGCTCCGCCCAGCTGCGCTCCCTGGCCGACTCGCGCGTGGTGATCGTCGGCTACGGCAGCATCGGCCGGGCCGTCGAGAGCCGCCTGCTGCCCTTCGAGGCCGAGGTCGTGCGCGTGGCCAGCCGCGCCCGTCCGGACGAGGGCGTGCACGGCGTGGACGAGCTGCACGCCCTGCTGCCCGGGGCCGACATCGTCGTCCTGGTCACCCCGCTCACCGAGGCCACCCGCGGCCTGTTCGGCGCCCGCGAGTTCGCCCTGCTGCGCGACGACGCCCTCGTGGTCAACGTGGGCCGCGGCCCGGTCCTGGACACCGGCGCCCTGCTGGCGCAGAAGGGCCGGGTGCGGGCCGCCCTCGACGTCACCGACCCCGAGCCCCCGCCCGCGGACCACCCCCTGTGGAGCGCGCCCGGCGTGTTCCTCACCCCGCACGTCGCGGGGGGTTCGGCCGCGTTCTACCCGCGTGCCCGCGCCTTCGTGGACGCCCAGCTCGCCCGCTGGGCCGCCGGTGAGCCGCTGGCCAACGTGGTCCGCACCGGATCCGCCCGCGACCGCTGACACCGCGTCGGTGCGCTCGGCCCGGGCAGGGTGTCACCCGCCCGGGCCCGTACCGCGAGCCCCGGAAAGCAGGACCCGGGCGCCCGCCCCCGTCCTGACGGAACCGGGCAGGGTCTCCCGCGCGGCGCGTCCGCGAAACTGTCGCGGGCAGGCGGCACACTGGGGAGGATGCGGATCGCGGTGGTCGCCGACGGCGAGGGCGGCGGCTGGCTCCAGGAACTGGACGAGGCCCCCGGCCCGATCCGCCGCGTCGGCGACCTCGCCGCCGCCGTGCGCGAGGCCGAGCACGCCCGCCCCCAGCCGCCCCGCTGGGTGTGGTCGGCCGGTGAGGACGTCTACCCCGACCTCGTCCGCGCCGGGGTGCGGGTCTCGCGCTGCCACGACGCCGCGCTCACCGAGGCCCTGCTCCTGGGTTACCACGCCCGCCACGGCGAGGCCTCCTCGCTGGGCGCCGCCTGGGCCCGCCTGCACCGGCTGCCCGTCCCCGACGACCCCGTGCGCCCCCTCGGCGAGGGCGGCACCGCCCACGCCCAGCCCGCGCTCTTCGAGGCCGACCGCTCCACCCTGCCCCCGGGCACCGACCGCCTCGCCGCCCTGGTCGAGGTGCACGCCGACCAGCTGCGGCGCCTCGCGCAGCTCCCCGACCCCGCGCCCGGCCGCATGCGCCTGCTCGCCGCCGTGGAGTCGGCCGGGGGACTGGCCGCCGCGGAGATGAGCCACGACGGCCTGCCCTGGCGGCCCGACGTCCACGACGAAATCCTCACCGGCCTCCTCGGACAGCGGCCCCCCGCCGGGCAGCGCCCGCCCGTCCTCGCCGACCTCGCCGCCCGCATCGGCGAGGCCGTCGGCCGCGAGGTCAACCCCGACTCCCCGGCGCAGGTCCTGCGGGCCATGGCGTGGATCGGCCATCCCGTCGACTCCACCCGCTCCTGGGTCCTGGAGAGGATCGACCACCCCGTCGTCCCGCTCCTGCTGCGCTACAAGGAGCTCTCCCGCCTGCACTCCGCCAACGGCTGGGCGTGGCTGGACACCTGGGTGCGCAGGCGCCCCGGCCCGGACGGGACCACCCTCGGACGCTTCCACCCCGACTACGTGGTCGGCGGCGTGGTGTCGGGCCGCTGGGCCACCCGGGGCGGCGGCGCCCTCCAGATCCCCCGGTCGCTGCGCGGTGCGGTCCGCGCCGACCCGGGCTGGGTCCTCGTCCGCGCCGACGCCGGACAGCTCGAACCCCGCGTGCTCGCCGCCGTCTCCGGTGACGACTCCCTGGCGGCCGCGGCCGCGGAGGAGGACCTGTACGCGCGCCTGGCCGTGCACGTGGGCGGCGACCGCGACCGCGCCAAGATCGGCATGCTCTCGGCCATGTACGGCCAGACCTCCGGCGACGCCGCGCCCCTGCTGGCCACCATGCGCCGCCTCTACCCGCGGGCCCTGGAGTACGTGGACTCCGCCGCGCGCACCGGAGAGGGCGGCGGCATCGTCCGCTCCTGGCTGGGGCGCACCTCGCCCGCCCCCGCGGGGTGGGACGCCGCCGTCTCCGGGCCCGGCGGTGAGCGCCGCCGCCGCGCCCAGGGCCGGTTCACCCGCAACTTCGTCGTCCAGGCCACCGCCGCCGAGTGGGCCCTGGTCCTGCTCGCCTCGCTGCGCCAGCGCCTGCCGGACATGCCCGAGGGGGCGGGGATCGTCTTCTTCGTCCACGACGAGGTCGTGCTGCACGTGCCCGCCGACCTGGCGGAGGAGGCGGTGCGCGCGGTGGCCGAGGCCGAGGCCACGACCCGCGCCACCCTCTTCGGGGACACCCCGGTGCGCTTCCCGCTGACCCCCGTGGTGACGAGGAACATCGGGTGAGCACCGGGTGGCGGTCCGGTATCGGACGGCGTGGGCTTCTTGCAAACTCGTCCGGGTACGCCCATTCTTGGATCCGGAAAGTGCAAAACCGGCAACAGGCCGTACGCCGCAGGGGTCCCCCACCCCCGGTCGGCTCACTCGCAGAAAGGTGAGATCCCCCCGTGCGGAGCCGCTTGAGAACGTGTGCGGGAACCACGGCCGCCTTCGCCGTCGCCTTCACCGCCTTCGGGACCACCCCGGCCTGGGCGGAGCCGGTGGTCGAGGACCGTCCCCCCATCAGCGAACAGCTCTCCTCCGAGGCCTCCGGCGCCACCGCCCCCCGGCAGGAGACGTCCGAGCAGTCCCCCGAGGTCTCCGACTCCCAGTTGCGGCGCGACGCCCACGTCGCCCCCTTCCGCGAGGCCCGCAGCACCGAGTACTTCGCGGTAGCCCCCCGCGCCCTGCCGCGCGAGGCCGTCGAGGCGGTCCGCGGGATCGAGGGCGTCGAGAGCGTCCTGGCCGTGGACGCCGCCCGTGTCGAGATCGAGGGCGAACCCACCTCGGTGCTCGGCGTCAGCCCCTCCAGCTTCCGCAACCACGCCCCCGGGCCCTCGGCCGAGTCCGACGAGATCTGGCAGGGCGTCGCCGAGGGCCACGTCGCCCTGTCCAAGGACGTCGGCACCGAGCGCGGACTGGAGGTCGGCCGCGAGGTCACCGTCGCGGGCGGGCGCGGAGAGGTCCCCCTGGAGGTGTGGACGCACGCCACCTCCGGCATCGCCGGGATCGACGCGCTGGTCTCCCGCGAGCGCGCCGCCGAGCTGGGCATGCCCAGGGGCAACGCCCTGGTGGTCTCGGCGCCCGAGGCCGACCTGGCCGAGCTGCACGAGGCCCTGGCCGAGGCCCTCGGCGAGGACGTCTCCCTCCAGCTCGTCGCCGACTCGCCCGAACCGCTCGTCGAGGGCGAGGCCGTGACCCCCTCGGTCATCGAGCAGGTCATCGACCACGCCGAGAGCCAGCTGGGCGTCCCCTACGTCTGGGGCGGTGAGACCCCGGAGGGCGGTTTCGACTGCTCGGGCCTGCTCCAGTGGGCCTTCGCCCAGGCGGGCGTGTCCATCCCGCGGGTCACCCACGACCAGTGGAACGCCGGACAGCGCGTGGAGTTCGACGACCTCCAGCGCGGCGACCTGCTGTTCTGGCGCACGGACCCCACCGCGCCCGACTACATCTCGCACGTGGCCATCTACCTGGGCGAGGGCATGATGCTGGAGGCGCCGCGCACCGGGCTGGACGTGCGCGTCACCCCGGTGCGCACCGCCAACTACGCCGGAGCCGTGCGCGTCAACACCTGACGCCGCGCGGCCCGAACACGCACACGAAGCGGGCCTTGGCACCACCGCGCCGGTGGTGCCAAGGCCCGCTCGTTCTCCTTGTCCGAAAAACCCAGCCGGGAGGGGAGGGCAGGCCTCGGTCAGGAGGGGGAACAGGGCCGTCACTGAGGGAGGGGGAGACAGCGCACGAACCCTGATGCGGTGGTATTGAGTTCTGACGGAACGCGGTCGGGAGCTTTCCCGGAGTGCCGTCGCACAAGGTCTACATAAGCAGTGACCGGGCGATTTGGCAAGAGCCCAGATCAATGCAGGTAAGCGCTGTCAACCCCCCTGCGCCGCGCATCCCGGGCAGTGCCGCACCGCGTCGCGTGCCGTTTCGTCTTCCTCCGGTCCCCCGCGGTTCAGAGCCGGTTCAGCGGCCGACCGCGTACCCCTGCGAGGCCCGCGCGTCGGCGGCGGCGCGCAGCTCGCCGGTCTCCGGGTCGCGGGCCACGGCGGCCAGGCGCCCCAGGGTCCACTCCTGGGCTACCTGCACCCGGTGGCCGCGCCGACGGAGTTCCTCGACGGTCAGCGCCCCCACGCCCGGTTCCACGACCAGGCCGCCCGGAACCGTCTCGCGGGGGTGGAAGGAGCTGGGGAAGGCGGTGGTGTGGAACATCGGGGTGTCCAGGACCTCCTGGAGGTTCTCCACCCCGTTGAGGATCCGCAGCAGGGCGGTGAACGTCCACTGGTCCTGCTGGTCGCCGCCCGGGGTGCCGATCGCCAGCACGGCCTGGCCGTCCTCCCTGGTCACCAGGGTGGGGGACAGGGTGGTGCGGGGGCGCTTGCGGGGCGCCAGGGCGTTGGGGGAGGCCGGGTCGAGCCAGAACATCTGCGCCCGGGTGCCCAGCGGGAATCCGAGGGCGGGGATGACCGGCGAACTGCTGAGCCAGCCGCCGCTGGGGGTGGCCGAGACCATGTTGCCCCGCGCGTCCACGACGTCCACGTGGCAGGTGTCCCCGCGCAGGTCGGCGGGGTTGGCGACGGCGTCCTGGCGTACCGTGGGCTCGCCCGTGGTGCGGTCGCCGGGGGTGCGGCCCGGCACGTACAGCGGCGGTTCGAAGGGCGTGCGGCCGCCGACGGCGCCGGGGCGCTGCTCCATGCTGGCGCGCGCACCGTCGACCAGTGCCGCGCGGCGCGCGGTGTAGTCGGCGCCCAGCAGCTCCTTGAGGGGCACGTCCGTGAAGTCGGGGTCGCCGTACCAGGCCTCGCGGTCGGCGAAGGCGAGCTTGGCCGCCTCGGTCACCCCGTGCACGAAGTCGGCGCCGACCCCGTCGAGCACGTCGCGGCCGGTGCCCAGGGCCTCGGCCAGGCGCAGCTGCTGGAGCATGACGGGCCCCTGCCCCCACGGGCCGGTCTTGTGCACGGTGTGGGCGCCGTAGGCCGCGCTGGCGGGCTCCTCGTAGGAGGCGCTCCAGTCGGCCATGTCCTGTGCGGTGAGCAGGGCCCGCTGGGGTTCGCCCGTGCCGCTGGGGACGGGCGAGGACAGGAAGTCCCCGACCGCCTCCGCGACGAAGCCCTGCGACCAGGACCGCCGGGCCGCCTCGATCTGCGCCTCGCGGTCGCCTCCCGAAGCCTCGGCCTCGGCGACGATCCGCCGGTAGGCGGCGGCCAGGGCCGGGTTGCGCAGCCGGGAGCCGGGGCGGGGCGCGGCGCCGTGCGGGAGGTAGACGGCCGCCGAACCGGCCCAGTGGCGGGAGAAGACGGGGGAGAGCGCCTCGACGGCGGCGGCGATGCGGTCCAGGACGGGGTAGCCGCGCTCGGCCAGCCCGATGGCGTGGTCGAGGACGTCGCGGACGGTCATGGTGCCGTGGTCGCGCAGCAGCAGCATCCAGGCGTCGAAGGAGCCGGGGACGGTGGCGGCGAGCACGCCGCTGCCGGGGATGCGGTCCATGCCCGCGAAGGCGTCGACGGTCGCCGCGGCGGGGGAGACGCCCTGGCCGCACAGGACGCGGGGGGAGCTTCCGGCGGCCTGGAAGACGACGGGGACCTCCCCGCCGGGGCCGTTGAGGTGGGGCTCGACCACCTGGAGGGTGAACCCCGCGCCGACGGCGGCGTCGAAGGCGTTGCCGCCGCGTTCGAGCAGGGACATGCCGGTGGCGCTGGCCAGCCAGTGGGTGGAGGCGACCATGCCGAAGTCGCCGCGGAGCTGGGGGCGGGTGGTGAAACCGAGGGGCATCTGAGCGGGTCCTCCTCAGGGGGCGGTGGTGGCGGGTCGCCACCGCGGTCCGGTCCAGGCCTGCCCCCGGTGGGGGACGCGGAGGCCGGGAGGGTGACCACGGTCACCCGGACGCGGACTTGAGGTGACGTTACATCATGGGTTGTCCATATGAATGGGTTGATGTCTGGTTCGGGGGAGCGGCGTCCGGCGCCCTGGGAGGGACGGCCGAGCGGGACGCCGGCGGGACGGGTGTCCGCCCTGAGGAGGGCCGCGCCCGAGTGATCGGTGGGACCGCCGTGGGTTCTCCGGGGGGAGGGGCGGGCGCACGGCCGGGGCGGGCGCCGCGGAGTCGTCCACAGGAGGAACCCGGGGCTGGTGCGTGCGCCCGGCCCCGGGTTGACTGGATGCAGGGGGTCCTCAGGGCCCGCCCGCATCGTGCTGCCCGCCGACCGCCGCCTCGCGGCCGGAGGGCGCGGTGCTCAGGAGGTCCCGGTCGGGAAGCTCCACGGCACGGACTGCGCCAGCTCGGCCCACTCCTGGGCGCCGATCGGGTCCAGGACCTCGGCGGCGTCCACCTCCACGGGCAGGGTGGCGTTCACCTCCTCCAGCGTGCGCGCCACGTTCTCCTCGTGCGTGGCGTCGTGCTTCTCGGCCTCCTCCACGAGCACGGCGATCATCTCGCCGAGGTCGGAGATGAGCCCCTCCAGTTCGGTGCGCGACATCTGGACGTCCTCGGCGCAGTGTTCGACGGCGCCGGTCTTGACGCCCTCGTCGCCGTAGTACCAGACGGTGGCCAGCAGGCGGTCGAGGTCCCCGTCGCCGAGCCGTTCCGCGGCCACGGCCCGCTCCACGAACTCCGTGCTGGCCGGGGTCATCTCGCCCAGGCGGGTCTCTCCGGTCCCGAAGCTCACGAACCGGCTGACGACGCACTCCTTGGCCATCCGGACGCGGGTCGCCCCGGGACGCTCGGATCCCGCGGTCCCCCCGGTCTCCGCCGGTGCCTCCTGCGCGCCCTCCCCGGTGGCGGGCTGCTCCTGCGCTGTCTCTCCGCCCTGCTCGGACGGGCTCTCGGGGGTCTGTGAGGTCTCGGAGGTCTGGGCGGCCTCGGGGGTCTCCGGAGTCTCGGGCCGTCCGACCGGGGAGGTGCCCACCGGAGTCCCGTCGGCGGAGGAGGTGCTCTCGTCCGCACCGGCGGGTTCCTGCGACTCCTTCCCCCCGGTCGCCCCGGACGCCGCCTCCGCGGACTCCTGCGGGCTCTCCGCCCCGGCGGGCTCCTGCGCCGCCTCGGCACCGGCCTCGCCGCCGGAGTCACCGTCCGACGCGGCTCCGCCCGTCTCCCCGCCGGACCCCTCGGCGCCGTCCGCCTCGCCGCCGGACCCCTCCTGCGCGGGCTCCTGCGCGTCCGGCTCGTCCTGCGCGGGCTCCTCGGCCGCCGGCTCCTGCGACCCGGGCCCCTCAGGGGCGGGCTCCCCGTTCCCCTCCGCGGGAGCCTCCTCCTTCCTGGTCAGCGACTCCGCCATCCTGACCAGTTCACCGCTGCTCCACTTGTCCGGCTGGAGGTACAGGGCCACGGCCACCCCCGGCTCATCGAGCCAGAAGAGGTCGCCGGTCTCCGGCGACAGGTAGGCCTCACTGCGCAGCGCCTCACCCGAGTCCAGGCGCTCCAGCGTCCTCTCGGGAAGGTGGCCGTACCGGCGCTCGCGCAGGTCGTCGAGCTGCCGCATGCTGTCCGAGCGCAGGATCGAGACCCTGCCGAGCAGCTGGTCGGGTCCGCGCATCCAGGACAGCTGCGACTGCCTGTTGCCCAGCCGGTCGGTCGTGGTCGAGGCGTGTATCCCGTGCCGCTCCAGCTCGGCGGGCAGATAACCGATCTCGTAGCCGTCCAGGCTGTACGAGGAGACGCTCTGGCTGATCTCCGGCCACGCCAGTGTCCGCATGTCCTTCTCGTCGGCCGCCACCGCCCCCGGGAGACCGGCCAGTCCCGACGACGCGATCGCGGCGGCGCCGAGCAGCGCGACCCACCTCTTGTGGTGCTTGCGCATCAGTGTTCCTTCCCATCGACTACTCATAGTGATGTTCGCAGCCTCTGAGTAATCGCTCACGGGCTCGGGGGTCAAAAACCGTACATGAAGTGACCAAATGGATGCATTAAGTGAGAATGTCGTCGAACTGTCGGACACATCACCAGATGATGGGCGGCGGATCACCGGCTGCTCCGCAGACGGTAACCACGGGGTCACCATCCGCACCCAACCTGGGGAAGCAGCCGACAAGTTCACGCGCACTTGGGAGGTCCGGTGCAGCGCATCGGCATCGTCGTCGCAGCCGTGTCGTTCTTCGTCGTCACCGGCGCGAGCGCATCGTCCGCGACACAGGACGCCGACCCCCGGTGGTCGGACGTCACCAGATCCGCAGTCATCGAGTACACGACGACATCCGGACGCCCGCTGATCGCCGTCTCCCACCGCGGAGCCTCCGGTCACGCGCCCGAGAACACCCTGGCCGCCCTCGACGCGGCCGACCGGCTCGGAGCCGAGACCGTGGAGGTCGACGTCCAGCGCACGAAGGACGACGTCCTCGTGCTCATGCACGACACCACCCTCGAACGCACCACCGACGTCGAGGAGGTCTTCCCCGACCGCGGCTCCTACGAGGTCGGAGACTTCACCATGGAGGAGGTCCGCAGGCTCGACGCGGGCGCGTGGTTCGACTCCTCCTTCGACGGCGAGCCCGTCCCCACCTTCGCGGAGGGGCTCGACCGCATGGAGCAGCTGGACCTCAACCTCTTCCTGGAGCTCAAGGAGCCCGGACTCTACCCCGGCATCGAGCAGGAGATCGCCGACGAGCTGACCGAGCGCGGGACCTGGCTGGAACCCAACCCGGACGGTGAGCCCCGCCGCCTCGTCCTGCAGAGCTTCGACTGGGAGGCGGTGCGGCGCTCCAAGGACCTGCTCCCGTCCGTGCCGCACGCCCTGCTCGGGCGGGTCCCCGAGAGCAGCATCGACGAGCACGACTGGGCGCAGATGATCAACCCCAACCACACCACCATCGACGCCGCCTACGTGGAGCGGGTCCACGAGGCGGGGATGGAGATCATGCCCTACACCATCAACGAGCGCTCCCGGATGGACACCGTCCTGGGTTGGAAGGTCGACGGGTTCATCACCGACTACCCCGACGTCGGCCAGGAGGCCATCGCCGCCCAGGCCAAGCGGTCCCGGCCGGTGGTCAGGATCCCCACGCTGCCCCTGCCCCGCTGACCCGCGCCGGTCCGGGAACCGCGTCCGTCCCGCAGGGGGGCGGCGTCCCCGGACCGTGTCCGGAGCGCTCCCTGGCCCCGGGCGGTGTCAGGTGGGATGATCGGTCCGACCCACACGAGGACCCCGCTTCCGGGGAGGCCGCGCCGCGGTCTCCCCGGAAGCGGGGCGTTCGGACCAGGAGGCGGACACCACGTGAGCGATCGGCTGACCATCCCCCGGGAACACGTCGACTGGCGCACCAAGGGCCTGTGGTGGACAGACGCACCGATTCCCCTGGAGGAGTTCGCGGCCCGCCGCGACCACCTGTTCACCGGCCCCTTCACCTGGCCGCTGATGGTCCTGCGCGCCTCCGCGCTGGACCGCAACATCGCCGCGCTCGCCGACTTCGCCGAGCGCCACCGGCTGCTGTTCGCCCCGCACGGCAAGACCTCCATGGCTCCGGCCCTCATCCAGCGCCAGCTGGACGCGGGCGCCTGGGGGGTCTCCGCCGCCAGCGCCAACCAGGTCCTGGACTTCCGGCGGTTCGGCGTGCGCCGGATCCTGCTCGCCAACGAGCTGCTCGACGGCCGGGTGCTGCGCTGGGCGGCCGGTGAGCTGGACGAGGACCCCGACTTCGAGTTCCTCTTCTACGCCGACTCCGCCGAGGGGGTGGCGGTCGCCGCGGAGGCGGCCGCCGACCGGCCCGGGGGAGGCCCCGCAGGGCGGCCCCTGCGGGTGCTGGTCGAGCGGGGGGTCCCCGGCGGGCGCACCGGCTGCCGCACCCGGGAGGAACTGCGCGCGGTGGCCGAGGCCGTCGCCGGGGCGCCGGGCCTGGAACTGGCCGGGGTGGCGGGCTACGAGGGGTCGCTCGGCGACGCCGACGGTGTGCGCGGCTTCCTGCGCGACCTGGTCGGCGACGCCGCGGCGCTGGCCGCCCGGCACGGCCTGGAGAGGCCGGTGCTGTCGGTGGGCGGCAGCGCGTGGTTCGACCTGGTCGCCGAGGAGCTCGGCGGACGCGGGGACGTCCTGCCGATCCTGCGCAGCGGCGCCTACGTGGTCCACGACGACGGACTGTACCGGCGCACCACGCCCTACCGCCGCCTGCCGGAGGGCCCCGACGCGCTGGCCGGAGCCCTGGAGCTGTGGGCCCAGGTGACCTCCGTCCCGGAGGAGGGGCTGGCGATCGTCGGCATGGGGCGACGCGACGCCAACCACGACCAGGGGTTCCCCGTGCCGCGCCGCCTGCGCCGCGCGGACGGCGCCACCGTGGAGGCCGGGGGCACGGAGGTGACCGACCTCAACGACCACCACGCCTACCTGAGGGTCGCGCCGGGGCTGCGGGTCAGCCCCGGCGACCTGGTCTCCTTCGGGATCTCGCACCCGTGCACGGCCTTCGACCGCTGGCGGGTCCTGCCGGTGGTGGACGACGCCGACACCGTGGTGGAGATGGCGGCCACCTACTTCTGATCCCCGGGGACGGCCCCGGGCCCGCGGGGCCCGGTCGCCGCCCCTGTCCGGGGCCCGCAGGCGTCCTCCGCCGCAGGAGCCGGGCCTCCCCGGGCGTGCTCTCCGGGCTCCGGCGCCCCGGGAGCGCCTCCGGCTCCCGGGGCCGCGGGGTCACCCCCAGCCCACCACCCCCGGGCGGGTGTGCCACGGGCGCGGCCCGTCCAGCGGCCGGTACTCCACCCCGGCCGCGTCGAGCCGCTCCAGGTGCCGCCTCAGCCGGGGCTCGAACTCGGCGTAGTCGCGCTCACCGGACGACCACACCTGCTCGGCGAAGGCCGACAGCCTGGGGAAGACCATGTAGTCCAGCCTGCGCGGCGAGTCGATGTGCTCGGTCCACACGTTCACCTGCGCGCCCAGCACGTGCCGGGCCTCCTGCTCGGTCAGCCCCGAGGGGACCGGCTCGGCCAGGTAGACGTCCTCGGTCCGCAGCAGCGTGCCCACCGGGACGGGCTCGTCCCCGGACTCCGACTGCCGGTAGTCCAGGTAGGAGGTGCGGGTGGGGCTCATGACCACGTCGTGACCGGCCCGCGCGGCGGCGACACCGCCTTCCTCGCCGCGCCACGACATCACGGTCGCTCCGGGCGCGAGTCCTCCCTCCAGGATCTCGTCCCAGCCGAGCAGGCGGCGGCCGCGCGAGGTCAGGTGCTCGTCCAGCTGGCGGATGAACCAGCTCTGCAACTCGTCCTCGTCGGCCAGCCCCTCCTCCTTGATCCGCCGCTGGGCCGACGCGCTCGCCCGCCACTGGGTCTTGGGGCACTCGTCGCCGCCCACGTGCACGTACGTGCTCGGGAACAGCTCGATCAGCTCGTCCAGGACGTTCCGGTAGAACTCCAGGACGTTGTCGGTGACCGCGAGGACCTCCTCGAAGATCCCCCACTGGTCGCCGACCGGGATCGGTCCGCACTCGCCCAGCTCGGGGTAGGCGTGGATGGCGGCCTGCGAGTGGCCGGGCACGTCGATCTCGGGGACGACGGCCACGTGCCGGGCGTCGGCGTAGGCGACGATCTCGCGGATGTCGTCCTGGGTGAAGAAGCCGCCGTGCGGGCGCTCGTCGAACACCGGCGGCTTCGCGGCGCCCACCTGGCTCCGGGTCCGCCAGGAGCCCACCTCGGTCAGCTTCGGGTAGCGGCGGATCTCCACGCGCCACCCCTGGTCGTCGGTCAGGTGCAGGTGCAGGACGTTGAGCTTGTGCATGGCCAGCAGGTCGATGAACCGCAGTACCTCGCGCTTGGGCACGAAGTGCCGGGCCACGTCCAGCATCACGCCCCGCCAGCGAAAACGCGGCGCGTCGGTGACGCTCACGGCGGGCAGGGCCCACTCCGCGCCGCCCAGCGGGGCGTCCCGGTAGGCGTCGGCGGGCAGCAGCTGCCGCAGGGTCTGCGCACCGTAGAACACCCCGGCGGGGTCGTTGCCCACGATGATGGCTCCCTCGGCGTCCACGATCAGCCGGTAGCCCTCGCGGCCCAGGCCCGCCTCGGGGTCCACGCTCAGCCGGATCTGCGCGCTGGCCTCGTCGCCGGCGGCCAGGGGGAGGCCGGTGGCCGCTCCGAGTTCACGCTGGAGCCACGCGAGCGTGCCCCGGGCGTCGGGGTCGGCGGACACCCTGGTCGAGGCGGTCAGCGTGAGGCCCCCGGCGTCTCCCGGAGTCGAGGAGTGGGGACGGGGGACGAGGGAGGGGGAAGCGTCGGGCACGGTGAACCGCTCCTATCCGGTCTAGACCAATACCGGCCATAGTGTCACGTGGCTCCCCACGGGCACACCCCCCACGGACAAACGGTCACCCGTACCCCCAGGACGACGGGGTACCGAAATCGGGTCCGGGTAGGTGCGGACGTGGTGGGGTTACCACCACGACGGATGGGGGGCTGGCGTTATCGCCGTGACGCGGGGCCCGTCCGTACCGTTGCCGAGACGGCGGGACACAGGGGGTTCGGCGATGCTCAGGAGGCGGGGGACACCCGTGGGGCGGTGGCGCTGATGCTGGTGCCGATCCTCATCGCCGTGGCCGGGGCGTTCACCCTGGCACTGGGTTCGGCCCTCCAGGAGCGCGACGCCGTCCGCGCCCCCGGCGGCCGGGTGGCGAAGGCGGGGTTCCTGCTGCACCTGCTGCGCCAGCCCCGCTGGATGATCGGCAGCATGGCCGCCGTCCTCGGCGCGGGACTGCACCTGGTGGCCCTCAGCGGCGCGCCGCTGACCATCATCCAGCCGATCGGCGTGACCGGCCTGCTGTTCGCCATCGTGCTGTCGGCCCTGTTCAACCGCCGCCGGGTCAGCCCCTCCCAGATCATCGCCGGAATCGCCGTCATGGTGGGCCTCACCGGGGTGATCTCCCTGTTCCCGCACACCGCCGACAGCCCCGTCATGAGCACCGGCACGGCGCTGGCGCTCACCGGGGTCGTCCTCGGCGCGGGAGCCGTCGTCCACTTCACGGCGCACCGGATGAACAACGGGACCCGGGCCCTCCTGCTCGCCCTGGCGGGCGGGGCGGCCATGGGCACCACGTCCGGCCTGGCCCGCGTCCTGGCCGCCAACGCCGTCGGGGACTGGACCAGCCTGATCAGCTGGCTGGCCCCGCTCGCGGTCGCCGCGGCGGTCTTCGGCGCCCTCCTGATGCAGAACGCCTACCGCACCGGGCACTTCACGGCCGCCTACGCGACCCTCCTGATCACCGACCCCGTGGTCGGCGTGGCCATCGGCGCCCTCCTCCTGGGCGAGGGCGCGCCGCGGACCCTTCCCGCCCAGATCGGCGCGCTGGTCTTCGCCTGCCTCGCCGTCGCCGGGACCATCGCCCTCGCCCAGGCGCGCCACCGCAACCCCGAGGTCGTCGCCGACACCGAACGCTAAGGAGAGACCACCATGGCCGAACGCCCGCTGCGCGTCCTGATCGCCAGCGACACCTATCCCCCCGACGTCAACGGGGCCGGATACTTCACCCACCGCCTGGCCGAGGGGCTGGCCGGGCGGGGGCACCGGGTCCACGTGGTGTGCCCCTCCGAGCGGGGCGAACCCCACGTCGCGGTCAACGGCTCGGTGACCGAGCACCGTCTGCGCTCGGCCCCCATCCCCTTCATGCGCGCCGCCGTCCCGCTGGGGATGGGCGGGCACATCGCCAGGGTCATCGAGCGCCTGGACCCCGACGTCGTGCACGCGCAGAGCCACTTCCCGCTCAGCCGCTCGGCGATGCGCAGGGGCCGTGCCGCCGGTGTCCCCGTCGTGCTCACCAACCACTTCATGCCGGACAACCTGTACGCGCACGCCCGGATCCCCGCGCCGATGCAGGAACTCGCGGGCCTCCTGGCCTGGAGGGACATGGTCCGGGTGGCGGGGGAGGCCGACCACGTGACCACGCCGACCCCGCGGGCGGCCCGGCTCCTGCGGGAGAAGGGGTTCACGCGAGGGGTCGAGGCCATCTCGTGCGGGATCGACCTGGAGCGGTTCCGCCCCCACGAGGACCCCGCCGCGGCGCGGCGGCGGTTCGGTCTGCCAGACCGGGACACGATCGTGTTCGTGGGCAGGCTGGACGCGGAGAAGAGGATCGACGACACCATCCGGGCGCTCGCGCGGATCGTGCCCGAACGCGACGCCCAGCTGGCCCTGGCCGGGACCGGCCAGCGCGAGGAGGAGCTGCGCGCGCTGGCCGCGGAGCTGGGGGTGGCGGACCGGGTGTTCTTCCTGGGGTTCGTCCCGGACGAGGACCTGCCCCTGGTCTACGCGGCGGGGGACGCCTTCGCCATCGCGGGTGTGGCCGAGTTGCAGAGCATCGCCACCCTGGAGGCGATGTCCACCGGTCTGCCGGTGGTGGCCGCGGACGCGATGGCGCTGCCGCACCTGGTGGAGGAGGGGGGCAACGGGTTCCTCTTCCCGCCGGGCGACCCCGTGCGCCTGGCGGACCGGCTGCTCCTCGTGCTCGGTCCCCGTCGGCGCGCGCTGGGCGAGGCCAGCCGTGAACTCGCGCGGCGGCACGACCACCACCGGTCCCTGGAGCGGTTCGAGGAGGTCTACACCCGCCTGCGGGGCAGGGCTCCCGCGCGGGTGGAGGGGCTGGTCGCCGCCTGAGGTGTCCGAAAGAGCCGTTTGGTTGATGTTTCGATTCTTCTGCCACTTTCCGTATTCTTTGCGTAGCGACCGGTGATGTTGTCCCCGTGCGGGATACACAAGATGTTGTGTGGTTCGAAGGGATCAGTGCACAGACCGGCCGGGGCAACCCCACCGAGGGCCTCACCGATCGGCTCGTCAGCGCCGAGCGGGAGGCGGGGTTCCACGAGCGCGACATGTCGGTGTTCGAACGCGAGCGCATCGACCTGGAGCACCGGGTGAACCGGATGGAGGCCGAGCTGGAGGCACTGCGCAAAAGAAGACTGGAAGCCTACGCCCGATGGTGGAACGCCCGAGACGACCGTGACCGGGCACTCCACGTCTGCCGCAGACTGCGCCGCCGGATCGACCGGACACGCGGCAGGGAGAAAGAGTGAACGACGACGAACGTGGTCCGGCCCCGGGGGGTTCGGGCCACGCGTCGTTCCACGGCGGCCCCTCCCGGAGGGCTCGCTCCGGGGCCGGAACGGACCGTTGCGCCCCGCCGAAGGGGACCGGGCCCTCGGCGGAGTCCGGCCGCGTGACCGCGGAGTACGGACCGGTGGGAACCGGCGGTCAGGCCACCATGATCCCGGCGATCTCCCTGTTCACCTGCTGCGCGGCGTCCCTCAACGCCGCCAGCGTCACCTGCACCGCAGGCCGCCTCGCCGCCACCGACCGCACCACCGCGTACACGTGCCGCTCGGGCGCGGACACCGGCAGCTTCCGGTAGACGAGCCCCGCCGGGGCCCCCACCATCGCCAGGGCTGGGACCGCGGCGATCCCGATCCCGCGCGAGACCAGGCTCAGCACCGTTCCCAGTCCCTCGAACTCCCAGGCCGCGGAGGGCAGTCCGCCCACCTCGGACAGGAGCCGGTCCGTTCCGTAGCGCGAACGCTCGCTCTCGGGAGTCACGATCCACGACTCGTTCAGCAGTCCCTCCAGCGCCACCGGCGTCGAGGGATCGGCCAGCGCGTGCCCCCGGGGCACCGCCAGCACCATCGGGTCGCGCATCAGGTTGATGTGCCGCAGGCCGCCCTCCGGCCCGCGCCCGGGGTGCTGTCCGGACCAGTCGTCGACCAGGGCGATGTCCACCTCCCGTGAGCGCACCTGCTGGGTCCCCGTCGCCAGCAGGGTCTGGCGCAGCAGCAGCTGCATCCCCTCGTGACGGCGCAGCGGCGGCACCAACAGCGGCGCGAACGCCACGGCGGCGGTCGGGAACGCCGTGACGGTGACCACTCCCAGCGCCAGGTCGGACTGCTCGGCGAGCACCGACTCGGTCGCCTCCACCAGCGCCAGGATGTCCTCGGCTTGGGCCACCAGCAGCCGTCCGGCGTCCGTGAGCTCGGCGCCCCGCGCGGAGCGGTCCAGCAGCGCGACGCCGGTCTCCCGCTCCAGGGTGGCCAGTTGCTGGGACACGGCCGAGGGCGTGTAACCGAGGGCGGCGGCGGTGGCGGCGATGGTCCCCCGGGCGCTGAACTCGCGGAGGACGTGCAGGCGACGCAGATCGAGCATAAGAAGAGCTTACGCTCAGCATCGAAAAGACGTGCTTGTACTGATGCCCGAACCTGGGCAGTGTGTGGGGTGACGGGCCGTCTTCCCAGGTGGAGCGGCAGTCCACGCATCACCCGCATTCACGACAAACCGGAGATGAGTCCTCGATGACCGTCACTGTGTCCGCGACCCTCGCCGTCAACGAAGCGCTCGCCGAGAAGCGCCGCCAGGGAGTCCGCGTGCTCCCCCTGGGCTTCGGCGAGGCCGGACTCCCGGTCCACCCCGTCATGCGCGACCGGCTCACCGCGGGGAACGGCGCCAACGCCTACGGGCCCGTCGCCGGGTCCGCGGCCCTGCGCGAGGCCGCCGCCGGGTACTGGGAGCGCCGCGGGCTGCCCACCGATCCCGGTCTGGTCATCGCCGGGCCCGGCAGCAAGCCGCTCCTGTACAGCCTCCTGCTGGAGATCGGCGGCGACACCGCGATCGCCGCGCCCAGCTGGGTCAGCTACGCCGCGCAGAGCCGCCTGGTGGGGCAGCGGCCCGTCATGGTCCCCACCGCCACCGGCGAGGGGGGCGTACCCCAGCCGGACCTGCTGCACGCCGCCGTCACCGCCGCCCGTGAGCAGGGGCGCACGGTCAACGCCGTCATCGTCACCGTCCCCGACAACCCGACCGGCACCGTGGCCGGAGCCGACACCGTCCGGCGCCTGTGCGAGGTGGCCCGCGAACTCGACCTGATCGTCATCTCCGACGAGATCTACCGCGACCTCCTCCACCCCGCGGCCCCCGGCGAGGAGCCCGCCGAGGTGCACAGCCCCGCCGAGTACGCGCCCGAGCGCACCGTCATCTCCACCGGGCTGAGCAAGAACCTGGCCCTGGGCGGCTGGCGCATCGGCGTCGTACGCCTGCCCGACTCCGAGATCGGCCACCGCCTGCGCGGCGGGCTGCTCGGGGTGGCCAGCGAGATCTGGTCGAGCCCGGCCGCCCCCGTCCAGGAGGCCGCCGCGCACGCCTTCACCGAACCCGCCGAACTCCTCGACCACGTCGACCGCAGCCGCCGTCTGCACGGCATCGTCGCCGGGGCGGTCACGGGGGCCTTCGTCCGCGCGGGCGCGAGCGTGGCCGCACCCCGGGCGGCCTTCTACCTCTACCCCGACTTCGAGCCGGTCCGGGAGCGGCTGGCCGCCCTCCACGGTGTGGCCACCGGCCCGGACCTGACCGGGCTGCTGCTGGACCGCTTCGGGATGGGCGTGCTCCCCGCCGCGGAGTTCGGGGAGGGCACGGAGGCCCTACGCATGCGGGTCGCCACCAGCCTGCTCTACGGCGACACCGAGGAACGCCGCTACGCCGCCCTCGCCGCCACGGACCCGCTGGCGCTGCCCTGGATCCGCGCACACCTGGACCGCCTCGACGAGGTCCTGGGCGCGCTGCTCCCCACGGGCGCCGACGCCGGGGCCGTCCCGCCCCGGTCCGCCGAACCACAGGCGGTCAGCTGACCGCTCCCCGCGTCCGCCCCGTTGTAAGGGGGCGGGGCGGACGCACCGTCATCCGGCCTCCCCCGGCCGCTCCTTCCGGGGGAGGCCGGATCCCTGTCCGGCCCCGTGCGGCGGGATGCCGCGGCCCCTCCGCGGCACACCGCCCCCACACCGGCGGCACGTTCGCGCCCCGGCCCGCAGCCCCTCCGTGCTCCCGTCCGGTACGGTCACCGCGTGGGCGCCGCCGCTTCGGCGCTCACCTCGGACCCGACGGTGCGCCATCCACCCCCGCCTCGCGCGCGGCCAGTTCCGCGCTGGAGGCGATCACCGCCCGGTAGTGGTCGAGCAGCTGCTCACCGACCGCCTCCCACGTACGGTGCTCCACCGAGGGCCGTGCGCCCCGCGCCATCCGCTCCCGCACCTGGCGGTTGTGGGCCAGCCGCCCCACCGCCACCCGCAGTTCGCGCACCGAGTCCGGGGCGTACAGCAGCCCGTTGTGTTCGGGCACCACCAGGTCCAGCGGCCCGCCCGAGGCGGGGGCCACCACCGGCACCCCCGAGGCCAGCGCCTCCTGGACCGCCTGGCAGAACGTCTCGTCCGCCCCGGTGTGCACGAACACGTCCATGGACGCGTACAGGCGCGACAGGTCGCCGCCGGTGCGCTGCCCGGTGAACACCGCGTCGGGCAGGCGCCTGCGCAGGCGCGCGCGCTCGGGGCCGTCACCCACCACGACCAGCCTGATCCCGCGCAGGCGGGACACGTGTTCGAGCATCTCCACCCGCTTGTCCCTGGCCAGCCGTCCCACGTATCCCACGATCGTCTCCCCGTGGGGAGCGAGCACGCGCCGCAGTTCCTCGTCGCGGTGCGCGGGGGAGAAGCGCTGGGCGTCGACCCCGCGGCGCCACAGGTCCAGACGGGGGAACCCCCGCGCGGACAGCGCCTCCATGGTGGCCGAGGACGGCGCCAGCGTGCGGTCCACCGCGGCGTGCGTGCGCCGCAGCAGCGACCACAGGGCGTCCCCGCCGGGCAGGCGGTAGCGCCCGGCGAAGCCGGGGAGGTCGGTCTGGAACACCGCCACGGTCGGCAGCGCCCACCTGCGCGCGGTCTCCACGGCCGCCGCCCCGAGCAGGGCGGGCGAGGCCAGGTGCAGCACGTCGGGGGAGAAGGCGCGGATCGCCGCGGTCATCACCCGCCGCGCGGGCAGCCCCACGGAGAAGTCGCGGTAGAACGGCAGTGGTACGGAGGCGAGTCGGACCACCGGGAAACCCGCGTAGGAGGAGGGGCCGGGCCCGGGGGCCAGCACCAGGGCCTCGTGGCCGCGCGCGGCCAACAGGTCGGCGACCCTGCACACGGAGTTGGTCACCCCGTTGACCTGGGGGAGGAAGGACTCCGTCACGATCGCCACCCTCAGCGGGCCCCGGGCGTCGGCCGGGAGCACGCGGTCGAGCGGGGGCGTGTGGGCGGCTGGAGCCCGGTGCCCGGCAGCGGGAACGCGAGCGGACGCGTGGTCGGCCGCGGTTCGGGGCGCGGCCGGGGGCGCGGAGGGTACGCGTGCGGCCGGGGACGGGTGAGCGGCCGGGGACATGCGCGTGGCCGGAGACGTACGGTCGGTCGGGGACATGCGGGTGGCTCCCAACGCCGGGGGGACGGCTGCCTACGCCGGGGACGGCTGTCTCCGACGCTAGGCTCGTGGGATGAACCTCGGTTTGGGTGCGGGGGAACCGCGCCCGAAGACCAGGCGTGGGCAGTCCGAGCGGTCGGTGACCGTGCCCGTGTGCCCGTGTGTCCACCGGGTGACTCCCCGGTGGATATGATTGCTGAATGTAGCCAATATATTGCTCTAAGGAGTCATGCGGTGACCCTCGTGGAATGGGCCGAAGCAGTCCGAAGCGAACTGGGCCTGACCGGCACCGAACCCCTCCGCAAGGAGGACGTCGACCGGGTGCTCGACCTCGCCCGGGACGCCGCCCACTCCGTGGCCCGGCCCGCCGCGCCCCTCACCACCTACCTCCTGGGCGTGGCGGTGGGACAGGGCGCGGACCCCGACGAGGCCGCGGCGGCCCTCAGCAGACTCGCCCTGGCCCAGGCCGACGAGGAGGACCGCGCCTGACACCCCGCCGTCGTCCGCGCTGGTCGGGGCCCTCCCGTCCGTGCCGACGGCTCCTCCCGTCCGTCCCGGCCGTGCCGTCGCGGCCGCGTTCGTGAGGAACGCGGCGTCCGGAGTCCGACCCGGTCGCGGCGGATCGTCGTGGTCGTAGCGACCGGCCCTCCGTACCGACCGCACCCGACCGCCTCGCGCGGGCCGCACCGGCTCCACCGGTTCCTCCGGGGCCGCCGCCGTCCGGGCGGAGCCCCGGGACCGGGCCCCCGGCGAGCGCGGAAGCCTCCGGAGGACACCGCCCCACCCGAGCGGTACGCGGAAATGGAACCGGAGGTTCCCGAAGAAACAGGCATGTGGAACACATGTGATGTGTTCGTTACGCGTCGATGCGATTCTTTGCCGATATCGCGGGCCTCCACCAGTGCCGAAGCGATCGCGAGGGCGTCGGATCCCCCGTACTTCAGTACCGGCGGCCTTCGTCCCCACACACTCACCGATAGGGAGATCCCCTGTGGACCAACTGCTCGAAATGGCGAGCCTCGCCAGCAGCATCATCTGGGGGCCCTTCGTCCTCATCCCGCTGCTGTTCGGTGTCGGCCTGTTCCTCACCGTCCGTCTCCGGTTGCTCCAGCTCTTCCGCCTGCCGCACGCGCTGTGGCTCGCCATCGTCCGGCGCAAGGAGGACGACTCCGTCGAGGGCGACATCTCCCACTACCAGGCGCTGAGCACGGCCCTGGCCGCCACCGTCGGCGTCGGCAACATCGCCGGCGCCGCGCTCGCCATCGGCGTCGGCGGCCCCGGCGCGCTGTTCTGGATGTGGGTCGTCGGCTTCCTCGGTATGGCCACCAAGTACAGCGAGGCCCTCCTCGGCGTGAAGTTCCGCCGCACCGACGCCAAGGGCGAACAGAGCGGCGGCCCGATGTACTACCTCAAGTACGGGATCCCCGGCGGCCTGGGAACCACTCTGGGCGTGGCCTTCGCGGTCTTCGGCGCCATCGCCGCCTTCGGTATCGGCAACGGCACCCAGGCCAACGCCGTCTCGCAGCAGATCACCAGCGTCACGCCGCTGGAGCCGTGGATGGTGGGCCTGGCCCTCGTGGTCCTCGCGGGCGCCGTCATCCTCGGCGGCATCAAGAGCATCGGCCGCGTCGCCTCCGGCCTCGTGCCGATCATGATCGTCGGCTACGTGGGCATCTGCCTGGTCATCCTGGCCGTCAACTGGGCCGCGATCCTCCCCGCGCTCCAGCTCGTGGTGACCGACGCCTTCACCGGCACCGCGGCCACGGGCGGCTTCGCCGGTGCGAGCGTCATGCTCGCCATCCAGCTGGGCTTCGCCCGCGGCATCTTCTCCAACGAGTCGGGCCTGGGCACCGGGGCCATCGCCGCCGCCGCGGCCAAGACCAAGCAGCCGGTCCGCCAGGCCATGGTCTCGATGACCCAGACCTTCATCGACACCATCATCGTGGTCACCATGACCTGCCTGGTCATCATCACCACCGGCGTCTGGGACGACGGTGAGGCGGACGGCTCCCTGATGACCAGCAACGCGGTCTCCGAGGGCCTGGGGTCGATCAGCCCCGTGCTCGCCCCGGCCGGCGCCGTCATCGTGGCCGTCGCGGTGGCCGTGTTCGCCTTCACCACCCTGCTCGGGTGGTCCTACTACGGCGAGCGCTGCATGGTGTTCCTGGGCGGACGCCGTCTGGTCCTGCCCTACCGCCTGGTGTTCATCGCCGTCATCTACGTGGGCGCGGTCGCCAGCCTGGACTCGGTCTGGCTGTTCAGCGACATCGCCAACGGCCTGATGGCCCTGCCCAACCTCATCGGGCTCCTGCTGCTGTCCCCGGTCATCGTGGCTGAGACGCGCAAGTTCTTCGCCCACCCCGACTGGAGGGACCCGGACAAGGTCATGGAGGACGTGACCAAGGTCTGACCCGGTAGGGGCCGCGCCTCCACCGGAGGTCGGAACGAGGAAGGGGGGACCGGCGCGGAGCCGGTCCCCCCTCGGCGTTCCCTCCTCCGGACGCCGCTGCTACCACCAGGCGTGGAAGTGGTGCACCGGGCCCTGTCCGCCGCCCGCGTCGATCTCGTCGGCGCGCCGGATGGCCTCGGTCAGGTAGTCCTTGGCGTCGCCCACCGCGGCGGCCACGTCCGGACGCTGCGGCAGCAGGGCCGCGATCGAGGAGGAGAGCGTGCACCCGGTGCCGTGCGTGTTGCGGGTGGCCACCCTCGGGGCGCGGAGCTCGACCGGGTCGGTGTCCCGGCCGACCAGGACGTCGACGCTCTCCCCGCCGGGCAGGTGGCCGCCTTTGAGCAGGACCCGGCGCGGGCCGAGCTCCAGCAGCCGCCAGGCCTGGGCGCGCATCGACGCCAGGTCGGTCGCCTCGGGCTCCTCCAGCAGGTCCGCGGCCTCGGGCAGGTTCGGGGTGACCAGGTCCGCGCGGGGCAGGAGCTTGGTGCGCAACGCGTCGACGGCCGAGGCCTCCAGCAGCCGGTCCCCGCTCTTGGCGACCATCACCGGGTCCACCACCACGTTCGGCAGCGCGTGGCGGTCGATCGCCTCGGCCACGGCCTCGGTGACCTCCGAGGTGCCCAGCATGCCCACCTTGACCGCGTGCACGTCGGCGTCGGCGAAGAGGGTGTCCATCTGGTGGGCGACGAACCGCGCCGGGATCGGGTGGACCCCGGTGACGCCGCGCGTGGACTGGGCGGTCAGCGCGGTGATCACCGTCATCCCGAAGGTCCCGTGCGCGGAGAAGGCCTTGAGGTCGGCCTGGACGCCCGCGCCCCCGCTGGGGTCGCTGCCGGCGATGGACACGATGTTGTACGCGCTCATGGCGTTCCTTCGCTAGTGCTAACTAGGGCAGGTTCGACGGGTGTGCTCTCAGCCGGGAACGTGTCCCGGCACCCCGCGCCTGGGCGGGGCCGCGTCGGCGGCCCCGGCCGTTGTGTGGTTGTCGGTGCGTTCCGGGCAGGATACCCACACAAGCGCGAAGGGGCCCGCCCGGGGATGCGGGCGGACCCCTGGAGGGGTTCACGGGGGGAGCCCCGGGGGAAGGCGCCTCAGGCGGAGGTGCCCTCGATCCGGCGGGCCTTGGTCCGCTTGTAGACGCGGGCCAGGATGAACCACAGCACCAGCAGGCCGATGATCACGACCACGATGTTGCTGATCACGCCGCTCCACTGGGCGAGGATGGGCTCGATGGCCGGGCCGAAGACGTAGCCGAGGCCGATCCAGATCGTGTTCCACACCGCGGAGCCGATGACCGTGTACAGCGAGAACTTGAACAGGGGCATCCGCTCGATCCCGGCGGGCACCGAGATGAAGCTGCGGACCAGGGGCACGCACCGGCCCAGCAGGACGGCGACGCCGCCGAAGCGGGTGAAGAAGCGCTCGGCCTTGTAGAAGTCCTCGATCTCCAGCAGCGGGGTCTTCTCGACCAGCCAGGCCGTGCGCTCGCGGCCCAGGAGCGCGCCGATCGCGTAGAAGCCCCACGCGCCGACCAGGCAGCCGATCGTCGCCCACAGGATGGCGAGCCACACGTTCATGTGTCCGGCGTAGGCGAGGAACCCGGCGCCGGGCAGGACCGCCTCACTGGGCATCGGCGGGAAGAAGGTCTCGATGAACAGCGCCACGCCGACACCGGGTTCGCCCAGGGTCGTCATCAGGCTCAGGACCCACCCGATGAATCCCTCGTACTCGTGGGCGACGCCGACGTCCGTCGTCGAGGCCGCGGTCAACAGCGGATTCGTTGTCATGCGGTTGTCGTTCCCGTTCTCAGGCGTGGGTGGGGGCCCGGTGGAGTTCGGCCTCCTCCATCCGGAGGCGCTTGCGGCGCTCCCAGACGATGGCCGCCGCCACGATCGCGAAGCCGACCGCCATCAGGGCGACCGTCAGCGGGACGTCGGTGGGAACCAGGAATGTGCGGTCCTCGTCCTGCCAGGGCCACAGGGCGCGCAGGGAACCGGCCATCAGGCCGGTGAGGACCACCAGGGTCATGTGGTGGAAGTTCTCCAGCAGGTGCTGGAGCAGCTTCACGAACAGCGACAGGCCGGTGAGCATACCGAGAGCGAACACCGACAGGTAGGCGATGTCCATGTCCCCGACCGCGCTGATCGTGGGCTCGTACAGGCCCAGAGTGAGCAGGATGAAGGATCCGGACAGCCCGGGCAGCACCAGGGCGCAGACGGCCACCGCCGCGGCGAGGAAGACGACGACCGGGTGGGTGGGCAGGTTGGCGCCGGGCAGGCCGGTGAGGAAGAACGCGCCCGCGGCGAAGACCAGGGCGACGAGGTAGTGCCAGGCCCGCCACTTCTGGCCCGCGCCGGTGTAGGGGATCCACAGGCAGGCCAGGACCAGGCCGAAGAACAGCGCGTACGCGTACTGGGTGTGGGCCTCGACCAGCGGGGCGAGGATCACGGCCGCCATACCGAGGAAGGCCACCATGCCGACGAGCGCGGGGACCAGCACGCTCCAGTCCACCTGGCGGAACTGCTCCTGGGCGCGTTCCCTCCCGCGTCCGCGCGGGACGTCGGTGACGTAGCGCTTGACACCGCTGACCATGTGGCCGGCGCCGCCGATGAGCTTGTCGTAGAGGCCGACGATGAGGGCGACCGTGCCGCCGCTGATACCGGGAAGGGCCTCCGAGGCGCCCACGGCGCCGCCGCGCACCGCGTTGAAGATGTAGCTGCCTACTGAGTTGGGCATCTGGGTTCTTGGGCGCGCTCCGGGCGGGGCCCGGGGAGGCGCGCCGTCCTCCGTCCTAGTGGTGTCACCGCACGCGCACCGTGTGCACGGGTGGAGGGGTGGGTCAAGGTGGTCCTCGCGGTCCACGGCTTCGACCGGAGGCGAGGTGGGCCGGTCGGCCCCGGCCGGGAGTGTGCGATCCGGTCGGAGCGGGGGAGGGAAACCGTGGGGCCCGGAACCAGGCGACGCCAGTCTAGCGGTGGCGGAGCGGTCGGAGAGCGGTGGGAAACATGCGCAACCCCTGTTTCGGCTGGGTAAGTCCGTATTGACCCTGTGCCCGAAATGAAGGGTCCCGTACCGCCCCGGTGCGGAGTTCCGCAGCGGGCGGCCGTGGAACCCGGGAGCCCGGCCGCGAGCGCCGCCTCGCACACGGACCCGCCTCCGGAGTCCGGCTCCGGGCCCGTCGCGGAGCCCGGCGGGGGTCCTGGAACCCGGACCGGGCTCAGGGAAGGTTCGGAACGGCCGGAGCGGGCGCACCGGCCCCGGTGACCGACGCCGCCCACCGGTAGTCCTGCTTGCCGACCGCCGTACGCCGCACCCGGTCCACGAAGTGCACGGTGCGCGGCACCTTGAACCCCGCCAGCCGCACACGGCAGTACGCGCGCAGCTCGGCCTCCTCCAGACGGGCGTTCGCGGCCAGCGAGACCAGCGCGGTCACCCGCTGCCCGAGGTACTCGTCGGGCGAGGGCACCACGATGGCGTCCTCCACCGAGGGGTGCGCCTTGAGCGCGGCCTCCACCTCCTCGGGGTAGACCTTCTCCCCGGCGGTGTTGATCACCGCGCTGCCGCGTCCCAGCAGCGCGATCGAGCCGTCGGCGTCCCACGTCCCGAAGTCGCCCGACAGCGCCCACCGGCGTCCCTCGGCGTCGGTGGGGAAGGTGCGCGCGGTCGCCAGGGGGTCGTTGTAGTAGCCCAGCGGGATCCGTCCGGTGCGCGCGATCCGCCCCACCTCCCGCGAACCCGGGGGCAGCGGGCGCAGGGACGCGTCCAGCACCGCGATGCTGCCGCCCATGGTGAAGCTGCGGCTGCCCGCGGGCCCGGCCCCGGACGGGGCCTCCGCCGGACCGGCCGGTTCGGCGCCGGTCGCCGACCCGCACACGCCCGTCTCCGAGCCACCGTAGGCGTCGGAGAGGGACACGTCCTCGCGCCAGGCGTGCCACAGGGCGCGCACCGCCGGGGTGAGCGGGGTGCCGCCGGAGCGGATCGAGGCCAGGTCCGGGCACAGTCCCGGTTCGGTGAGCAGGTGGCGGGCCAGCGGGCGGGCCATGGCGTCGCCCACCAGTTGGAGCACGTGCACGCCCTCCCGGTGCGCCGTCTCCAGCACCCGGTCCGGACGGAAGCTGCGGTCGGTGGACAGCACCACCCGCTTGCCGCACAGCAGCATGCTCAGCGCGTTCCACTGTCCGGCCGCGTGCATGAGCGGGCCGAGGACCAGCATGCGCTGCTCGAAGCAGCGCGCGGCGCGCTCGGCCACCTCCTGCGGGGTCCGGGCGCTGGGCGTGCCCGGAGCGCGGCGCTCCAGGGCCGCGCGGAAGATGTCCGCCTGCCGCCACAGCACGCCCTTGGGGTAGCCCGTCGTGCCGCCGGTGTAGAGCAGGTAGTGGTCCTCGCCGCTGGTCGGGGGCAGGACCGCGTCGTCGGGCGCCGAGGCCAGCGCCTCCTCGTAGTCGCGGCCCCGCGTCCCGCGCGCGGAGCCGTCCGCGACGAGCAGGACGTGGCGCAGCCGGGGCAGGTCGGAGCGGACCGTGGCCACCGCCCCGGCCAGCGAGTCCTCCGCGATCAGCGCGACCGCGTGCGAGTCGGCCAGGACGTGGCGCAGCTCGCCCGCGACGTAGCGGTAGTTGACGTTGACCGGGACCGCTCCCGCGCGCAGGACGCCGAGGAAGGACTCCACCCACTCGGCGCGGTTGAACGCCAGGACGGCGACGTGCTCGCCGGGGCGCACGCCCGCGCCGACCAGGTGGCGGGCCAGCCGCAGCGAGCGCTCGTGCAGGGCGCGGTAGGTGAGCCGCCGGGGACCGGCGACCAGGGCGGTCCGGCCGGGCACGGCCTCGGCGACCGCCGCGAACAGGCGGGAGAGGGAGAAGGGGGCGTCCGGGGACGCGGAGGTGGGCACGCCTGACCTCCCGGGCACGGTCGACGGGGCCGTCCACGGCTCGGGGCTCGCGGCGGCTGAGTGGCTGTTGGTGCGACCGTACCCCTCGGGGGAGGGCTCGACCGCCGTCGGGGCTGTGGAGCGCGTCACCAGGGGCGTTATCGCAGGTCACCATGGATGTGACGACCCCGCTCAGAGGGTGTGCGCGGCGTTTCGCGGACGGGTTTTCGGGCATCGCCTCCCAGCTGTGATCTCCCCCACCCCTTGTGGGCTCACCGGATCATCTGCTCAACTCTTGGGGACCTCCCGCCGCAGGGGCGCGATCCGGCCCGACGGTGGGTATCAACTGTCTGACATCGGTCAATGGTGATCGGAGCGGCTAGATGGGCAACACCCAGAACCTGGGACAGCGGGACTCCGCCGGGAACCCCGGTGGAGAGGCACTCTCCGGCGCGGACCACATCGCGCTCGCACGCGCGCGGTCGGCGCACAACTACTCACCCCTTCCCGTCGTGATCGCCGAGGGCCGTGGCGCCTGGGTGACCGACGTCGAGGGCAGAAGGTACCTGGACTGCCTGGCCGGGTACTCCGCCATGAACTTCGGCCACCACAACCCCGACCTGCTCGCGGCGGCGCACCGGCAGATCGACCGGGTGACCCTCACGAGCCGGGCCTTCTACAACGACCAGTTCGGCCCGTGGGTCAGCGCCCTCGCCGACATGGTCGGCAAGGAGAAGGTCCTGCCGATGAACACCGGCGCCGAGGCGGTGGAGACCGGCATCAAGGTGGCCCGCAAGTGGGCCTACGAGGTCAAGGGCGTGCCCGAGAACGAGGCGACCATCGTCGTGGCGGGCGCCAACTTCCACGGCCGCACCACCACCATCGTCTCCTTCTCGTCGGACCCGGAGGCCAGGACGGGTTTCGGGCCCTACACGCCGGGTTTCCGGTCCGTGCCCTACGGTGACGCCGAGGCCATCGAGGCCGCCATCGACTCCACGACCGCGGCGGTCCTCATCGAACCCGTGCAGGGCGAGGCGGGGGTGATCGTGCCGCCGGCGGACTTCCTGCCCCGGGTCAGGGAGATCTGCGACCGCGAGCGGGTGCTGTTCATCGCCGACGAGGTGCAGTCGGGCCTGGGCCGCACCGGGACGATCCGGGCCTGCGAGCACAGCGGGGTGGTCCCCGACGCCTACCTGTTCGGCAAGGCGCTGGGCGGCGGCATCCTGCCGGTGTCGGCGATGGTCGCCGACGAGGACGTGCTCGGCGTCATCCAGCCCGGCCAGCACGGCAGCACGTTCGGCGGCAACCCGCTGGCCGGGGCGGTCGGGAGCACGGTCGTGCGGATGCTCACCGAGGGGCCCTACCTGGAGAACACGCGCCGTCTGGGCGAGGTGCTCAAGCGCCGCCTCAAGGAGTTCGTCGGCGACGGGGTGGTGTCCGCGCGCAGCATCGGGCTGTGGGCGGGCATCGACGTCGACCCGTCGCTGGCCTCGGGCCGGGAGCTGTGCGAGCGCCTCGCCGACCACGGGGTCCTGGTCAAGGACACCCACGGCTCGACCGTGCGGATGTCGCCGCCCCTGGTGATCAGCGAGGAGGACCTCAACTGGGGTCTGGACCGCTTCGCCGAGGTGATCAAGGAGCTCCAGGCGGGCCGGTAGCGGCGACGCGGGGCCGGCGCTCCCCCCGGGTCAGGGGGCGTCGGCCTCGTTGCCGGGCGCCTCGGTGGCGAACTCCGGGTCCAGCGGCCCGCCCAGTTCCGACCTCAGCTGCTCGGGATCGACCTTGTCCAGGGTCTCCCGGGCCACGTAGACCTCCCGCTCGGGGCCCTCCACGATCTGCAGGCGCACCCGCTCGGCGATGGACAGCTGCCCCTGCGCGGTGGGGTGGAAGCTCGCCCGGTCCACGCGCAGGCCCTCGCCCAGCTGCCCGAGCACGATCCCGTTCAGCCAGGCCGCATCGGCGCTCACCTCGTGCCCGCTCAGGGCGGAGAAGGTGTTCACGTACTCCACGCTGCCGGTCCCGCGCCCGCCGTAGACGTCGCCGTCCACCCGGTAGACCGTGTCGCGGATGAGTTCGTTGAACCGCTGGGCCAGACCGTTCAGCCACAGCTGGTCGCTCCTGGTCAGCGTGTAGTACATGCCCGGGGGGTCCTCCGGGAACAGCCGCGGGTAGCCCAGCACCAGGACGCGGGCGTCGGGCGCGCGGTCGCGGACCTCCCCGAGGATCTCGGTCAGGGTCTCCTCGAAGGTCCTCATCCGCCTGTCGACCTCCTCCTCCTGCTCGACGCAGACGCTGCTCTCCAGGAGCGGCATCCGCACCATGCAGGTGCGCAGGACGGGGATGAACCCCAGGTCGTTGCCGCCGATGCCCAGGGTCACCAGGGACGTGTTCTCGGTGACCCGGTCGATCTGCGACTCGGAGGTGCCGATCTGCTCGATCATCTCCGAGCCCTTGTGGCTGCTGCACGCGTAGAAGGCCAGCGAACCGGTGAAGTCGAACTCCTCGGCGACCACCCGGGGGTAGGCGTTCTCCGAACGCCAGCAGCCGCCCGCCTCGGCGGTGTCGGGGGCGTAGTCGCCCGCGCCGTCACCGGAGGAGTAGGAGTCGCCCAGGGCCACGTAGTTGCCCCACAGCGCGGCCTCCTCGGGCTCCATCCGGACCCGCCAGTCGGTCTGCTCCTCCTCGGTGATCGGGGGGAGCTCCTCGGCCGGGCACACGCCGTCGGTGGTCTCGCACCACAGGGCGACCAGGCCCTCGCGGGTGGCGGGCAGCGCCAGGACGGCCACCATGACCAGGATCAGCGTGACCGAGACGGCGACGGCCACGCGGGACCGCCGACGCCGTCGGCGCGGGCGCCCGTCCCCGCCCTCTCCTCCGGAGTCGTCCCCGCCGCCGTCGGCCCCGTCGCCGGAACCGGCGCCGCCGTCCGAGCCGCCGGTGCCGCCCGGTCCCGCGCCGGTCGCGCCGTCGTCGGATCCAGCGGTGTCCGCCGGATCGCCGGTGCCGTTCGCGTCCTCGCCGCAGGGGTCCGCGGGGACCGGCTCCGGCGCCTCGGGGCCCTCACCACGTGCTGACACGGCCGCTATCGCCTCCCCGGGTCCCGGCGGACTGTCGTCACCTCCGCAAGACTATCCGGGACGGTTCGCCGCGATGACGTCCACGACCCGGTCGAGGTCGGCCCCGCCCAGCGTCGCCCGGGCGGTCAGCCGCAGCCGGGACCGGCCGTCGGGGACCGAGGGCGGGCGGAAGCAGCCCACGCGCACGCCCGCGGCCAGACAGGCGTCGCGCCAGGCCAGAGCGGCCTCGGGGGAGGGCGCCAGCACCGACACCACGGCGGCGTCCGGGGTGCTCGCGGGCAGTCCGCGCCCGCGCAGCCCCTCCGCCAGCCGCCGCGCGCGGTCGCGCACCGCTTCGGCCAACCAGGGCTGGGCGCGCAGCACGCGCAGCGCGGCCAGGGCCGCGCCCGCCGAGGCCGGAGCCAGGCCGGTGTCGAAGACGAACGTGCGCGCGGTCTCGGTCAGGTGGCGGACCACCCGGTGCGAGCCCAGCACCGCGCCGCCCTGGGAGCCCAGCGACTTGGACAGGGTCACCGACACCGCGACGTCGTCCGCGCCGCGCAGTCCGGCGGCGGTCGCCGTCCCGCTCCCGCCGGGCCCCACCACGCCCAGGCCGTGCGCGTCGTCCAGCAGCAGGGCGGCGCCGTGCCCGCGGGCCGCGCGCGCCAGGGCGGCCGCGTCGGTGAGGTCGCCGTCCACGGAGAACACGGTGTCGCTCAGCAGCAGGGCCCGTCCCCCGGCGGTCGCGAGCGCCTCGGCGGCCCGGTCGGCGTCGGCGTGGTCGTAGAGGGCCACGCGCGCCCCCGAGGCCCGGGCCAGCCGGGTCGCGTCGATGAGGGAGGCGTGGTTGTGCCGGTCGCACACCAGCAGGGGAGGGGCGCCGCCGTCCGGCGCGGCCAGCGCGGTGACCATCGCCAGGTTCGCCGCGTACCCGGACGAGAACACCAGCGCGGACTCGGTGCCGTGGAAGTCGGCGAGCTCGCGCTCCAGCTCCCGGTGCAGGCCGGTGTCCCCGGTGACCAGCCTCGATCCGCCCGCGCCCGCGCCCCACACGCGGGCGGCGTCCCCGGCGGCGGCCACCACGTCCGGGTGGCGCAGCAGCCCGAGGTAGTCGTTGCCCGCCAGGTCCAGCGGGCCGTCGGCCGCGGTCCGGGGCGTGGCGTGCCGCGTCAGCCCGGCCTCGGCGCGTGCGCGGGCGGCGCCGTCCAACCACGCGAAGGGGTGTCCCGGCGGCAGCGCCCGGGCGCGGCGCGCCCGGGCCGTGGCGCGCAGGGGCCACGGGCGGCGGGTGGGGGCGGCGGTGCTCGGCATACGCGGGACGGCCTCCTGGGTCGTGGGCGCGGTCGTGGTGGGGCGCACTCCGGTCGGATCGCGACGGGGGTCAGCGGCGCGCGGGGCGGGCGAGCCGCAGCGCGTCCGGCCCGGGCGGCTCCGTCGCCGCGGGTTCGGTCCGGGAGGCGGGGGCGCGTCCCCGGCGGGGACCGACCCAGCGGCGGCCAATCCCGCTGGGGCGGTCCGGTCCTTCGTGCCAGGGAGGCGTCTACGACTCTGCCCTCCCGCGCACCCGCGCGTCATTCGCCGAAGCCCACAAAGATCCGCCCGGATTCCTGGTGGGACCGCACGGGGGCGCGCACGGGCGCGGGGTGAACAATGGAGCCCCATGACGCCGACGTCCCCCGCGGTCCCCGGAGCCCGGGCGCCCGCGGACCGCTCCGCCCGGATCCGCGCCGCGGACACCGCCCACCTGTGGCACCCCTACACCACCGTTCCCGCCGCGGAACGGCCGTACGTGGTCACCGGGGCCGAGGGGGCGACGCTGACCCTGTGGTCGGAGGAGGGCGAGCGCCGCGTGGTGGACGCGATGTCGTCCTGGTGGTCGGCGGTGCACGGCTACCGCCACCCGGTGCTCGACGCCGCGGTGCGGCGGCAGGCCGACGCGTTCAGCCACGTCATGTTCGGCGGGCTCACCCACGGGCCCGCCGCCGACCTGGCCGAGGCCCTGGTGGCGATCACCCCGCAGCCGCTGGAGCACGTCTTCCTCGCCGACTCCGGCTCCGTGGCGGTGGAGGTCGCCATGAAGATGTGCATGCAGTACCACCGCTCCACCGGTCGGCCCCAGCGGCGCCGCTTCCTCACCTGGCGGGGCGGCTACCACGGCGACACCTTCCACGCGATGAGCGTGTGCGACCCCGACGGCGGCATGCACTCCCTGTGGGGCGACGTGCTGCCCGCCCAGGTGCACGCGCCCGCGCCGCCCTCCGGGTTCGGCGCCGAACCGGACCCCGGCTACGTGGCCGCCTTCGAGCGCCTGGCGGCCGAGCACGCCGACGAGTTGGCCGCGGTCATCGTCGAACCCGTGGTGCAGGGCGCGGGCGGCATGCGCTTCCACCACCCGGGCTACCTGCGGGAGCTGCGGCGGATCGCCGACGAGTACGGGCTGCTGCTCGTATTCGACGAGATCGCCACCGGCTTCGGCCGCACCGGCGAGCTCTTCGCCGCCGACCACGCCGGGGTCGCCCCCGACGTCATGTGCCTGGGCAAGGCGCTGACCGGCGGCTACCTGACCCTCGCCGCGACGCTGTGCACCGCGCGGGTGGCCCGCGGCATCGCCGGGGGCGAGGTGCCGGTGCTCGCCCACGGGCCCACCTTCATGGGCAACCCTCTGGCCTGCGCGACCGCGCTGGCCTCGGTGGACCTGCTGACCGGCGGAGACTGGAGGGGTGACGTGGCGCGGATCGGGACGGGCCTGCGCGAGGGCCTGGCACCGCTGGAGGGGCTGCCGGGCGTGCGCGAGGTGCGGGTGCTCGGCGCGATCGGGGTGGTGGAGCTGGAGGAGCCGGTGCGCACGGCCGAGGCGACGCGGGCGGCGGTGGAGGCGGGGGTGTGGCTGCGGCCCTTCCGCGAGCACGTGTACGCGATGCCGCCCTACGTGTGCACCTCGCAGGAGGTGGCCGCCGTCGCCGACGGGATGGCCGCCGCGGTGCGGGCCTGCCTGGGGGAGGAGCGCCGATGAGCGTCCTGGTGGTGACGGGGACCTGCACCGAGGTCGGCAAGACGGTGGTCACCGCGGCGGTGGCCGCGCTGGCGGTCGCGGCGGGACGGCGGGTGGCCGTGCTCAAACCCGCCCAGACCGGGGTGGGGCCCGGCGAACCCGGCGACGCCGACACCGTGGCCGCACTCGTCCCGGGCGTGACGACAGTGGAACTGGTCCGCTACCCCGAACCGCTGGCCCCCGCCACGGCCGCCGCCCGCAGCGGGGCCGAACCCGTGCGGGCCGAGGCGGTGGCCGAGGCCGTGTGGCGCCTGGCGGGCGCACACGACCTGGTGCTGGTCGAGGGGGCGGGCGGGCTGCTGGTGCGGCTCAACGCCGAGGGGCAGACCCTGGCCGACGTCGCCGTGCTGCTGTCCGCGCCGGTCCTGGTGGTGGCCCGGCCCGACCTGGGCACCCTGAACGCCACCGCGCTGACCGCCGAGGCGCTGCGCACCCGCGGCCTGTCCCCGGCCGGGGTGGTGGTGGGGTCCTGGCCGGACCGCCCGGACCTGGCCATGCGCTGCAACCTCACCGACCTGTCCGCCATGGGGGCGGGTCCCCTGGCGGGCGCCGTGCCGCGGGGCAGCGGGGCGCTGGGCCCGCGCGCGTTCGCGGACGTGGCCCGCCGCTCCCTGGCGCCCCGCCTCGGCGGGGTCTGGCGGGTCGGCGCCGGGGCCGGGGTCAGGCCGGAGGGGGAACCGGCGAGGACAGGGTGAACGCCCGCGCGCCCGGACCGTGCGCGCGCAGCCACGCCGCGCGCTCCCCGGCCTCCTCCGGCGACACCGGGGTCCCCGCCGCCGACCACCACAGAGTGCGCTCCACCTCCGGGAAGGCGCCGCTGGCCGCGCGGAAGGCCAGCACGTCCCGGTGCGCCGCCTCCACGAAGGACCGCAGGTCGCCGGGGGAGCGCCACAGCGAGACGAGGCGGACGCGGCCCCCCTCGTCGAGGAAGTGGACCTCCTCCAGGTGGCCGGGGTCCCGCCGGGCCCGTTCGCGCAGGGCGGCGGCGAACGCGCCGAGGTGACGGCGGTCGCCCCGCAGGACGCGCGCCTCCACGAGCACCGGCCAGCCGGTGTGGAGCGCGCGACCGCGCTCACCGACGGGGTTCGGACGGCGGCGGGGCGTGCGGCGGACGGTGTCGTGTCGGCGCTGGGCGAGGAATGGCATGACCGCTCCCGGGGATTGGACTGCTGATGTGGGGTCCACTTCGGCTCTGGTGGTATCCCCTCTGGCGATGCCAGTATGGAATCCGGGGACCACTCCCCACAGATCCAATGGAGGGGAAAATGGACTCTTCCCGGAGTTCCGCCGAACTCGCCGACCTCCTCGGCGCCTGGCCACGGGGCGGCGGGCCCCTCTACCGGCGCCTCGCCGACACCCTGCGCCAGCTGGTCGACCAGGGCAGCCTCACCCCCGGTGAGCGCCTGCCCTCCGAACGCTCCCTCGCCGCCAGCCTCCGGGTGAGCCGCACCACCGTGGTCTCCGCCTACGACGCCCTGCGCGCGGACGGCATCCTCGACAGCAGGCAGGGCAGCGGCACCCGTGTCAGCAGCCGGGTCGCGCCCGTGCGCTCGGACGGCTGGACCGCCAACGGCACGGGCAACCCCATGTACCGCAACCTCTTCCAGCACGAGGAGGGGCTCATCTCGGCCGCCTGCCTGACCACCCCCGCGCTCCCCGGTGTGGAGGAGGCCATCCGCCGGGTCGTGGCCGAGGACCTGCCCGCGCTCATGGCCGAGGGCAGCTACCACCCCAGCGGCCTGCCCGCGCTGCGCCGGGCCGTCGCCGACCACTACACCGCCCGGGGCCTGCCGACCACCGCCGACCAGATCGTCGTCACCACCGGCGCCCACCAGGCCGTCAACCTGGTCGCCCAGCTCTACCTGCGCAACGGCTCGCCCGTCGTGGTGGAGGACCCCAGCTTCGCGGGCTGCCTGGACCTGATGGGCGACCGGGGCGCCCGCTTCCTGCCCGTGCCCCTGGACGAACAGGGCCTGGACGCCAACGGCGTGCGCCGCGCCGTGGCCGAGCACGCGCCCCACCTCGTCTACACGATGCCCTCGTACCACAACCCCACCGGCACGATGATGTCCGCGGCGCGCCGCCGCGAGCTGGGCGAGCTGTCCGCCCGTCACGGCGTTCCGGTGCTGGAGGACCACGCCTACACCGGCCTGCGCGCCCCCGACGAGCCCCCGCCGCTGGCCGCGTTCGCCCCGCGCGGGGCCGAGGTCATCACCGTGGAGTCGCTGTCCAAGGTCGGCTGGGCCGGGCTCCGGCTGGGCTGGCTGCGCGCGCCCGCCGAGATGGCCCTGCGCCTGAGCCGCCGCAAGGTCCTCGCCGACCTGGCCAGCCCTCTGCTCGACCAGGCGGTGACCGTGCGCCTCCTGGAGCGCTACGACGAGCTGTCCCGGCAGCGCTCCGCGCTGATGCGCGAGGCCCTCGACCACATGGAGGAGCTGCTGCGCGGGGCCCTGCCCTCCTGGGAGTGGCGGCGCCCCGACGGCGGGGCGGCGCTGTGGGTGCGCCTGCCCGGGGTGGAGGCCCGCGCCTACGTGCAGGTCGCGCTCTGCCACGACGTGGAGCTGGTCCCGGGCTCGGTGATGTCGGCCTCCGGAGGGGAGCGCCACGCCGAGTGGTTCCGGCTGCCCTTCGCCTACGACGCCCCCACCCGCGAGGAACTGGTCTGGCGGCTGGCGCGGGCCTGGCGCGAACTCGACCGCCACGGGCCGGTGGAGGCCGATCCGGTCCGCCTCGTGGTCTGACCCGCCGGGGCGGGGCGGGGCTCGGCGTGAACGGGGTCGGGGAGAGGCGGACCCGTACACGCGCGAGGGCGGCATCACCGGTGGGTGGTGCCGCCCTCCGCCGTGTCCGGCGACGAGCCGGACGGGGGACCGGGACTAGCCGATCTTGACCCCGCGGGCGTTGGTGAAGCGCTCCTGGACGTCGGCCCAGTTGACCACGTTCCAGAACGCCTTGGCGTACTCGGCCTTCACGTTCTTGTACTGGAGGTAGAAGGCGTGCTCCCACATGTCCAGCATCAGCAGCGGAACGGAGCTGAGGGCGGTGTTGCCCTGCTGGTCGTAGAGCTGCTCGATGACCAGGCGCTGACCCAGCGCGTCCCAGGCCAGGATCGCCCAGCCCGAGCCCTGGATGGTGGTGGCCACGGCGGTGAAGTGCGCGCGGAAGGCGTCGAAGGAGCCGAACTGGTCGTCGATGGCCGCGCCCAGCTCGCCCTCGGGCTTGTCACCGCCCTCGGGGGACAGGTTCTTCCAGAAGACGGAGTGGTTGACGTGGCCGCCCAGGTTGAAGGCCAGGTTCTTCTCCAGCATCGGGATGGTGCCGAAGTCGCCGGTCTCCCGGGCCTCCGCCATCTTCTCCAGAGCCGTGTTGGCACCGGCGACGTAGGTCGCGTGGTGCTTGTCGTGGTGCAGCTCCATGATCTGACCGGAGATCCACGGCTCCAGGGCCGCGTAGTCGTAGGGCAGTTCGGGAAGCGAGTACGGCGCAGACATCTCTGACGCACCTTTCCAATGACGCGGTTCGTCGTGTTCACCAGCGATGGGATCGCCTAGGCAGCAAGCTATCAGTCGGGCGGCGGCTCACCCGATGTCAGGCTCTTTACACTCCGGCTCGGGAATAAACCGGGGCCGCCGACCCCGGTCAGGAGCGCCCGGACCCGTGCCCGCGGCCGCCGCCCCTCGGTGGAGCGGTCCCCGCGCGGACGGTCCGCGCGCTCGGTCCTACCGCCGCCTCCTCCCCGCACTGCCCGGCACGGCCGATCCCAATCCTGGCTTTCGCGGTGAAATCGCCGGGGTCGCGGACGCGATCACGGCGGACTCCGCGGAAAACATCGGCCGGTGTCCGCCGTGATCGCGCCGAATTCGCAGGTGGGTGAGGAAGAATTGGCCGTCGTGCTCCAAACGCCACACGCCCGTCCGAGCCCGGGCCCCCGCGCCGCCGCGCGGGAGGTCCCGCGGGAGGCCAGCGGGCGGTGGGGGCGGGTCCGCCGACGCTCCGGGAAAACCCCGGATGCGCGCACATGAGAAGCGCGTGATGCGCGGGTGAACGGAAGGCGAATTGCGTGTAATCCAGGTTTCGATTCCCCTTCGGGGGCGTCCGTTATTTCCTCGAAGGGCTAAGGTCGAAACCGTCTGAGCAGATTGCCGTCCTCCCCGAAACACCGGGCGAAGCGGCAGTTCAGTGCCGGGAAACCAGCCCTTCCCCTCTCGTCCCCCCCGCGGCCCGCGCCCGGCGGAACCGTGTCGAAACTCCCGTGGAGGTATCCGCCCATGCGGTCGCTTCGCAGCCGTCTCCGTCCACTCCTGGTCACCGGCGCGGTGGTCGGCGCCGCCGTGCTCTGCGTGCCAGCCGCCCTGGGGATCGCGGGCCTGATCGGCTGGACGGACGTGCTCATCCTCACCTTCCTCGGCCTGCTCGCCGGTGCCGTGGGCGTGCTCGGGCTGGGCACGCTGCTCCTGTCCCGCAGGGTGGGCGCCCTCTCCAGGAGCGTGTCCACCTCGATGGAGGCCCACAGCCGCAGCGTCGCCGAGACGCTGGGGCGCGACCGTCTGGAGGCCGCCCTGGCCATGGACGGCGTCCGCGAACGCGTCGCCCACCTCCAGGACCACGCGCTCCCCAAGGTCAGCCGCGAGATCAGGAACGTGGTCACCGCGCGGGGCCGCGACGACTACGAGCAGCAGGTCGCCTGGACCGAGCTGCGCGAGTACCTGGACACCGCCGCGTTCATGCCGCCCCTGCGCGGCTGGGCCGCCTCCCCCGACGTGCTCCGCATCCTGGTCCGCCAGATCGACCGGCTGCGCCCCGGCCTGGTCGTGGAGTGCGGCAGCGGCGCCTCCAGCGTCTGGATCGGCTACGCCCTGCGCCGCGCGGGCACCGGCAGACTCGTCGCCGTCGAGCACGACGCCCGCTACGCCGAGCTCAGCCGCGAACTGGTGGCCGCGCACGGCCTCGACGACATCGTCGAGGTCCGGCACGCCCCGCTGGTCCAGACCCCGAACACCACGGTCACCGTCAACGGCGAGGAACTGCCCACCGCCGACCGCTGGTACGACACCTCGGTCTTCGCCGACCTGGAGGGCGTCGGCCTGGTGTTCGTCGACGGCCCGCCCCAGGCCACCGGCCTCCAGGCCCGCTACCCCGCGCTGCCGGTCCTGCTGCCGCGCTGCACCGAGGACGCCGTCATCGTCCTGGACGACGCCGCGCGCGTGGACGAGCGCGCCATCGGTGACCGCTGGCTGGCCGAGCACCCCGAACTCCAGCGCGTCGAGGAGGCCGCCGAGAAGGGCGCCCACGTCTTCAGCCGCAAGGGCGTCTAGCCAACGCCGCGTTCCCACGCACCGCCTGACGGGCTCCCCGCCGAGCCCCGACCGACACACCCGAGGTCACCCGATGATTACCACCGCCCTGCGGCAGGCGCTGCGCGCCCGTGGCACCGAGGCCGCCGTGCTCTGCCACGCGGGTGCCGACACCCGCTCCGTCCTGGCCGAGCTGCCGCTACGCCCCGACGACATCCTGGTGGACCTGGACGCCCACCCCCTGGGCCAGCCCCTGGAGCTTCCGCGCGCCTGGATACGGGACGAGGAGCCCGAGGTCGGTCTGGTCGCGGTCGTGGCCGCCACGACCACCGACCTGCACCGCGCCCTCACCGTCTCCACACACCTTCCCAGAGCCGTGCACATCGTGGTCGCCATGGTCGCCACGTCCGGCCACCAGGAGCCCCCGATCCCGGCCTCCCCGGGCATGGGCCAGTGGCGCGAGCTCCAGGAGGTGCGGGTCCGCCGCGTCAACAGGAACGGCTGGCTGTGCGAGCTGTTCTTCCCCAACGGGATGGACACCGTCCAGGTGGTCGACGCCGTCGTGCACGGCACCCGGGGCCGGCGCCGGGGACCGGCCACCGCTCCGCTGGCCGTCCTCAACGGGCCCGAGGCCGCCCTGTGGCGGCCGGGCGACACCGGCGTGCGGGGCGTGGAGGCCCAGGGGCCCGTCCCGCTGCGCCGGGTGACCCCCGTGGGGGACCTGGCGCTGCGCGTGTCCGACGACGTCGCGCGGCCCGAGTGGACCGACCCGGTCGTCCCCGTCCTGGACCGCGCCACCACCGCCGCCGGCTCCTGGGCCCGGATCTGCGGGCCGGACGGGCACGTCCGGGCCCACGAGGCGGTGCCGGACACCGCGCACGCGGTCGCGCCCGTGGACGAGCTCACCGTCAACCCCACCGGGTTCACCAGGGTCAAGGACGGGAACCTGGCCGACCTGACCGTCCACGGCCCCCACGCCGTGGTCAGGGAGGGCGGCAAGGACCTGGTCACCGTCGCCGCGGACGGCACGGTCACCGACGTCGACCTGGCACGCCTGCGCCACCTGCGCGGGATCAGGGTGGACTGGTCCGGGCACACCGGACCCAGCGCCGCCGTACGCGCGGTCGCCTCCCTGGCCGCCGGCGGGGTACCTCTGCTCAGCGGCGAGGTGCCCGCCTGGGCGTCGGGCCTGGGCACGCCGCTCACGGACCTGATCACCGGCGCCCGCGACGAGGACCTGCGCGACCAGCTGCGCCGTGAGGAGTACAGCGTCCGCCTGCGCCGCACGGCCCTGCGCGCCCACGGCCAGCGCTCCCGCTGGCGGGCCCTGGGGGCGGAGGCCGGGATCCCCCTGCCCAGGGAGCCCCGGGTGTCGGTGATCCTGTGCACGCGCCGCCCCGAGATGGTCGGGTTCGCGCTCGCCCAGATCGCCCGGCAGCGCGACGTGGAACTGGAGGTGGTCCTCACCCTTCACGGGTTCACGGCGGACCTGCCCGAGGTGCGCCCGGCGATCGACGCGTTCCGGGAGACGGGGCTGCCGCTGGTCCTGCACGAGGCCGACGCGGGCCAGATCTTCGGCTCGGTGCTCAACGACTCCGTCGACCGCGCCTCCGGAGACCTGATCTCCAAGTGGGACGACGACGACTGGTACGGCCCCGACCACCTGGCCGACCTGCTGATGGCGCGGACCTACTCCGGCGCCGAGCTCGTGGGCACCGGACAGGACTTCATCTACCTCCAGGAGGTGGACCTGACCGTCTGGCGTAACCGCAGGTCGGAGGCGGCGACCCGGTTCATCGCCGGGGGCACGATCCTCACCGACCGCGTGGTGATGGAGGAGATCGGCGGCTTCCGGCCGCTGCCCCGCGCCATCGACACCCAGCTGCTCCTCGCCGTCATCCGGGGCGGCGGCCGCATCTACCGCGCCCATGGACTCGGCTACGTGCTCCGCCGCACCGGCGGCGGGCACACCTGGTCCGAGGACATGGCCTTCTTCCTGCACAACCACACCCAGCAGTGGTTCGGCTGGCGTCCGAGCGCCATCGTGGAGGGCGAGCCCTCGCCCCTCGGCCAGCCCGCCACCGAGTACACGGGGGAGATCCGTTGACCACGCTTGACATGACTCCGGAACCGGTCTCCGGCGACCGCGCGTCCGCTCCGCTCCTGCCCCGCGCGGAGATCGACTACCGCGACCAGCCCCGCGCGCGGCGCAACGACTACTCCGTGCTCCAGCCGCCCGCGATCGGCGAGTGGACCCCGACCCTGTCGGTGTCGGTGGTCATCCCCGCCCACGGGCACCAGGAAAAGCTCGATCTCGTCCTGGCCTCCCTGTCCGCGCAGAGCTACCCCGCGCACCTGATGGAGGTGATCGTGGTGGACGACGGCACGCCCGAACCGCTCAGGCTCCCACCGGTGCGTCCGGAGAACACCCGGCTGATCACCTCGGCCCCCGGCGGCTGGGGCTCGGCGCACGCCGTCAACAGCGGCGTGGCCGTCTCCTCCGGCCAGGTGGTCCTGCGCCTGGACGCGGACATGCTGGTCTACCGCGACCACGTCGAGTCGCAGATGCGCTGGCACCACCTGGTCGACTACGGGGTCGCCCTGGGCCACAAGTTGTTCGTGGACTTCGACCCGAAGGCCATGACCGCCGAGTACGTGGCCGCCGAGGTGCGCGAGGGGCGCGCCGACCAGCTGTTCGACCGCGAGAGCGCCGACCCGCACTGGGTGGAGCAGACCATCGACGGCAAGGACAAGCTGCGGACCGCCGACCGCCTGGCCTACAAGGTGTTCATCGGCGCCACCGGCTCCCTGCACCGCACCCTGTTCGACGCCGCGGGCGGCCTGAACGGGGAGCTGGTCCTGGGCGGCGACAGCGAGTTCGCCTACCGGGTCTCCCAGCAGGGCGCCCTGTTCGTCCCCGACCTGGACACCAGCAGCTGGCACCTGGGCCGCACCCAGATGCAGACCCGCCGCGACGCGGGCACCCGCTACCGCGCCCCCTTCGTGGCCAACCGGGTGCCCGACTTCCACCTGCGACGCAAGCGCCCCGACCGGCAGTGGGAGGTCCCGCTGGTCGACGTGGTCATGGACGTGGACGGCGCCACCCTGGAGGACGTGGACACCACCGCGTCCGCACTGCTGTCCGGTACGACTCCCGACATCCGGTTGTGGCTGGTCGGCCCCTGGGACGTGCTGGACGAGGGGCGGCGCTCCCCGCTGGACGAGGAGCGGCTCGACCTGCGGCTGATCCGGGAGACCTTCCGGGGCGACCCCCGGGTGCGCCTGGTGGAGGACGCGCCGGGCCACGACCCGCTCGTCAACTTCCAGCTGCGTGTGCCCGCCGGTCCGGCCCTGAGGGAGCGTGCGGTCGTCGAGCTGGTCGACATGGCCAACAAGAACAAGGCCGGGCTGCTGTGCTCTCCCGTGCCCGGCGCCACACGCGGTGACGGCGTCATGCGCCTGGAGCGGATCGCCGCCTACGCCAGGGCCCGCCACCTGTGGCCCGAGGCGACCTCCGAGGAGCTGGACCGCCGGGTGGAGGAGGTCTACGGCACCCACTGGGTCCCCGGGACGGACTTCGTGTTCCCTGAGGAGGGGGAGCGGACCAAGCCCGAGAACCCCGAGACGCTGCGGCGCAAGCTCGACCAGGCGCTCGCCGAGGTGGAGCGCCTGCGCGCCCGGGCCAGGCGCGCCGAGCGCAAGCTGCGCTGGTTCACCCCGGGGCTCACCCGCAGGGCGCTGCGCAAGCTGGCGCGCTGAGACACGGCCCCGGCCGGCGGGAGGACCGCCCGGCCGGGGCCGCGCCCGCACTCCCGGGGCGTCCCGGGCCTTCGCGGGAACGAGGGCCTCAGGGCACCCAGAGGCCGAGCGACTCGGCCACCAGGGCGGGCCGCTCCTGGCCCTCGATCTCCACGGTGTGGGTCGTGGTGACCAGGTAGCCCTTGGGAGTCTCCTGGACCGAGCTGAGCTCGACGCCGTCGCGGATGCGCGAGCCGGACACGACCGGCTGGAGGAAGCGCACCTTGTTGAGCCCGTAGTTGATGGACATGCTCGGCTTCCTCGTCACCGAGATCACCGACTGGGAGAAGTGGGCCAGCATCGACAGGGTGAGGAACCCGTGCGCGATGGTGCCCCCGAAGGGGCCCGCGGCCGCCCTCTCCGGTTCGGTGTGGATCCACTGGTGGTCCTGCGTCGCGTCGGCGAACAGGGAGATCCGGTCCTGGTCGATGGTCACCCAGTCGGTGTGGCCCAGGTGTTCGCCCTGGGATGCGAGCACCTCTTGGATATCGGCGAATACGCGCACCGCGCCTCCACGGTCGTCGGGTCCGGAAACGGGGGCCGGACGGTGCCGCAACTCTACCTAACGCTGTTCGGTTAGGGGAGGAGGGAACCCGGTCGGGCGCGGCGGAGTTCCACTGCGGTTGCTGCGGTTGCTGCGGTTGCTGCGGTTGCTGCGGTTGCTGCGGTTGCTGCGGTTGCTGCGGTCGCTGCGGTCGCGCGGGACTCTCCGGTCAGCGCCGCCGTCGGGCGCCGTTGGCGCGCCCGCGCTCCACGTGGGCCTCACGCGGGCCGTCGGCGTCCACGACCAGGGCCCGGGCGGTGCGCTCGGCCACCGCCGCGCGGTCCACCGTGTGCCCCAGGCCGCTCTCGGTCAGCGGAACCGGCACCACCCCGTCGTGCGCGCGCACGGGCGGGAGCACCAGGTCGCGGCCCCGGCTCCCGGCTCCGGGCATCTCCACCGGCAGCGATGCCCCCGACAGCGAGCCCAGCGCGACCGTCGCGGCGCGGCCGATCCCCGTCACCGCCGACGAACCGCACCACACCCGCCAGCCGGCGTCCACGGCGCGGTCCACCGCCCGGCGGGCCGCCGTGAGGCCGCCCATACGGGCCGGGTCCACGTTCACCGCGCCGCCCGCCTCGGCCCGGATCGCCTCGGTGAGGTCGTCCACCGACTCCAGGGACCGTCCCAGCGCCACCGGCGTGCGCAGTTCCGCGGCCAGCCGGGCGTGCGCGGCCAGGTCGCCCGGGGCGAAGGGGTCCTCGACCGCCAGCAGACCGAGCCCGTCCAGGACGCGCAGCGCGTCCAGGTCGGCGGGGGACTCGGTGTAGCGGCAGCCCGCGTCCGCCTGGAGGACCAGGAACGGGAAGCTCGACTGCACCGCGCGCACCACGTCCGCGTCCCAGCCCGGGGCGATCTCCAGCCGGATCCGCCGGAACCCCGCCCCCACCTGGCGGTTCACCTCCGTGACCACCGACTCCACGGCCACCTGGCGGGGCAGCGTCACCCCGGCGGTGAGCGCGGTGCGCTCCCCGCCCAGGGCGTGCGAGAGCGGGGTGTCGCGCTGGCGGCTCCACAGGTCCCAGCACGCGGTGTCCAGGGCCCCGGCCACCGCCGGGTCCCAGGGCAGATCGGCCCAGGCCTCGCCCGCCTCGGTCGGACGCCGCCAGGAGTGGCCGAGCAGGGCGGGGGCGAAGGCACGGGTCAGGGCGTCCCACTGGGCTCCGCTGGCCTCCGGCAGCTCTCCCCAGCCGCTCACGCCGGCACCGTCGGCCACCCGGACCAGGACGGGGCCGTCGGTGCCGGGGCCCCGGCCGCCGGCCGGGGGCCGCAGCCGGATCAGCTCGAGTTCGACGATCCGGGTCGCGGTCGCCGAGCCGGTGTGTGCCACGCTGTCCCACCTCGGTACTCGTCCTCCCGCGCCCGGCCGCAGAGCCGGACGCGCGGGCTTTCCCCTCGACCGTACCCCCGGCCGACCTGCGCGACCACCCCGAACGGTGCGGTCCGCGCCACCCGTGCGGCCGGGCGGCGCGGACCCCCGGACGGGCTCCGCCCGCGTTCTGCGGGCCGTACCCCCTCCTAGCCCTGGACCAGCACCTCGTCCAGCGGGCGGTGCTTGACCCCGTGCGCCTCGGCGACCGGGGCGGAGACCACGTCGCCGTCGAAGGTGTTCAGGCCCCCGGCCAGCGCCTCGTCCTCGTTCATGGCGCGCCGCCAGCCCTTCTCCGCCAACGCCACCGCGTACCGCAGGGTGTCCTTGGTGAGGGCGTGCGTGGAGGTGTTGGGCACCGCGCCCGGCATGTTCGCCACGCAGTAGAACACCGTGTCGTGCACGTGGAAGGTGGGGTCGGCGTGCGTGGTGGGGCGCGAGTCCTCGAAGCACCCGCCCTGGTCGATCGCGATGTCCACCAGCACCGCGCCCGGCCGCATCCGCGACACCAGCTCGTTGGTCACCAGCTTGGGCGCCCTGGCCCCCGGCACCAGCACCGCGCCGATCACCATGTCCGACTCCAGCACCGACAGCTCCAGCTCGAAGGCGTTGGACACCACCGTCTTGACCCGGCCCTGGTAGAGGGAGTCCACGTGCCGCAGCTTGTTCACGTTCAGGTCCAGCACGGTCACCTCCGCGCCCATGCCCACCGCGATCTGCGTCGCGTTCAGGCCGGAGACGCCCGCGCCGATCACGGTCACGCGCGCCGGGCGCACGCCCGGCACCCCGCCCATCAGCACGCCGCGCCCGCCGCTGGGCCGCTGGAGGGTCACCGCGCCCATCTGCGGGGCCAGGCGGCCCGCGACCTCCGACATCGGGGCCAGCAGGGGCAGGGAGCCGTCCGGCAGCTGCACGGTCTCGTAGGCGATGCCGGTCACCCGCCGCTCCAGCAGGGCTTCGGTGCACTCGCGGGAGGCGGCCAGGTGCAGGTAGGTGAAGAGGGTCTGCCCCTCCCGCATACGGTGGTACTCGGCCGCGACCGGCTCCTTGACCTTCAGGACCAGCTCACCGGCGGCCCACACCTCGTCGGGGGAGTCCAGGACGCGCGCGCCCGCCGCCTCGTACTCGGCGTTGGGGATGGAGGAGCCCAGACCCGCGTCGCGCTCGACGACCACCTCGTGGCCGCGTCGGACCAGTTCGTGGACCCCGGCGGGGGTGATGGCCACCCGGTACTCGTGGTTCTTGATCTCGCGGGGCACGCCGATGCGCACGGTTCCTCCTACGGCTGTCTCCGTTGATACCCCCACTGTGAACTGCGGGGGTGCCCTGGCGCCATCGCCAACATGCATCGCTGTCGGCGATCTTGTTGACAGGGTGTAAGGGCGATGTGTGGTCTGGGACACGGGTACCTGCCCCTGACGCGCGGGCTCAACCCCTCGGGGCCCGACGCCCTGGAAGCCGCCGCCCGGGCGCTCGCGGTCCGGGCGCCGCGCCACGAGACGTCGCGGGTCGAGTCGCCGTCCTAACGGACGCCGTCCGCCGGGCGGCCCGAGATCCACACCCGCCGCACCCGGCCGGTCAGCTCCCGGCCCGCGTAGGGGCTCGGGTCCGCCGGGGGGACCGCCACCCGCGCGCCGGGGTCGAAGGCGACCAGGTCGGCGTCGAACCCCGCCGCGATCCGGCCCTTGCCCACCAGTCCCAGCAGTTCCGCCGGGGCCCGCGCCGTCCACCGTGCGAGGTCGGCCAGCCCCAGGCCGCGCCGGTGCGCCGCCGTCCACAGCGCCGACAGGCTCCACTCCAGCGTGTACAGGCCGTGGGCGGGCAGGTGCCCCGACCCCACGGTGGTGATCGCCGAGTCCCGCGCCAGCAGTGCGCTCCACAGCGCCTTGCGGTTGGCGTCCGAGCGCAGCGGCGGCCGACAGGCGTGCGCGGGCGACTCCGGCCCCAGCGACTCCGAGGGCAGGCACAGGTAGTGCGGGCAGGTGTGCGCCGTCAGCGCCACCCCCACCGTTCCCGCCGCCGCCAGCAGCGCCGCGCACTCGGCCGCGGTGAACGACCCCACGTGCGTGCGCGTCCCCACCGCGCGGGCCGCCGCGATCACCCGCTCCAGCCCGCGCCGCTCCGCCCGGGGCGGCCGGTGCTCCGCCGCCGTCGGCGGGGTCCCCAGCTCGGCCGCGTCCTCGGCGTGCACCAGCAGCACGCTGTCCAGCGCCGCGAGTTCGGCCATCGCCTTGCGCAGCTGGGCGTCGTTGAGCGCCGCGATGTCCGGGGCGCCCCCGTCCGACAGCGAGCAGTGGAAGGCCACCGCCCCGGCGGCCTGGAGGTCGGCCAGGTCCAGCGGGCCGGTTCCCGGGGCCACCCCGCCCAGGAACAGCACCGGCACGGGGGACAGGGCCGCCGCGCGCTGGTGCGCCCCGAGGGCGTCCGCGCAGGTGAGGGCGGGCCGTACCGGGGCGGGGGAGGCCACCACGCAGGTCACACCGCCGCGCAGGGCGGCCGTCCCCGTCCGGCGGTAGGACTCGGCCAGGTCCTGCCCGGGCACGTGCGCGCCGGTGCCGACGTCCACCGCGCCGGGCAGCAGGGCCACGTCGCCGAGGTCGGTCGTCTCGTGGGCGGGCATGCGCGCGCCGTGGGCGCCCACGGCCTCGACCCGCCCGTCGCGCACCCCGACCGAGGCGGGCCGGACCCCCTCGGGGAGGACCACGCGCGTGGACCTGACCACACTGTCGTACACGGCCATCCGCCGTCCCCTTCGCTGCGCTCGCTGGAGGATGTGCTGAGAGGCGCCGCGGGCGACCGCGGCACGGGAGGGGAGGCCGGACGCCGAAGGCGGGGAAACCGTCGTCTCGACCGGATACGAGCGTATCGCGAAGAGCCCCTCCGCAAGGGGGGAATCCGACATCCCGGCCCCGGCACCGCCGCCCCGCCGGACGGGCGAGGGGCGCCGCCGCCCGCCTCCCGTGACCGCCCTCCCGACCGCCCCGGCACGGCCCGCCCCCACCTGCGAGGGCGCCCCGGATCCGCCAGCGGGGGTGTACGGGGACGCCCGAGTCCGACACTGTGTAGTAGACGGACTAACCTTGGTCGAGGTGTTCCTCCGTGCGCGGCCCCTGCCGGAAAAGTCCCGGACAGCGGCGAGGCGGTCACACGGCCAAGGGCGCTGACCAGCCAGTTGCAACGAGACCGACGACGGAGTGGCGCGTGGCTCCTCCCGCACAGAACCAGAAGTCCCCCCTCAAGGAACACCATGACGACGCCCCGGGCACGGGACGGGCGCCCCTCTTCGCCGCCGCGGCCGCCGCCCTGTGCCTGACCGGCCTGAGCCTGACCCTGGTCCTCGGCGGAGCCGCCTTCCCCGAGGTCATCCCGGGGCTGCCCGACGCCGGTGAGGCGGTCCGCTGGGGCCTTCCGCTGGCCAAGGTCACCATGGACGCCTCCGCGGTCGTGGCGATCGGCCTGCTGCTGCTCGCCGCCGTCCTGCTGCCCTCCCACAAGGGCAGGCTCTCCCCGCAGGCGACCTCCTACGTGCGCGCGGCCAGCTGGGCGGGCCTGGTCTGGGCCCTCGCCGCCGTGTTCACCCTGTACTTCCAGGCCGCGGAGTTCCTGGCCCGCAAGGTCGGCCAGATCAGCGTCGACGAGGTCACGGCCTACGCCGGGTCGGTCTCGGGCGGCATCGCGCTGATGTTCGTCGTCCTGCTCACGACCGGCATCGCCCTGTTCGGCCGCACGGCCACCACCGCCACCGGCGGCCTGTGGCTGCTCGTCCTGGCCCTGGCCGCCACCACGCCTCCCGCGCTGACCGGCCACTCGGCCTCCTCCGGTTCGCACGAGCTGGCCGTGACCGGGCTGGCCCTGCACGTGATCTCCATCAGCGTGTGGGTGGGCGGCGTGGCCGCGCTGACCTACCACGCGCTGCGCCGCGACGCCCAGGACCCGTCGGTGGCCGCCAACCGCTTCAGCCGCCTGGCCCTGTGGGCCTACGTCGGCGTGGCCGTCAGCGGCGCGGCCAGCGCGCTGGCCCGCCTGTACTCGATCGGGGACCTCGTCGCCACCGAGTACGGCCTGATCATCCTGGTCAAGGTCATCCTGTTCGGGGTCCTGGGCGCGTTCGGCTACATGCACCGCGAGTTCGTCTTCAAACGCCTGGACGACTCCCCGCAGGGACCGGCGGGCGAGGCCTTCCGGCGCCCGCTGTTCCTGCGCGCGGCGCTGGCCGAGGTGCTCATCATGGCCACCGTCATCGGCGTGTCCGTCGGCCTGGGGCGCACCGCGCCGCCCCCGCCGCTGGAGGGCACCGTGGACCCGGCCGCCGCCATCCTCGGCTTCCCCGTTCCGCCGCCCATGACCGCCCAGACCCTGCTCACCCTGTGGCGCCCCGACCTGTTCTTCATCATGATCGTGGTCGTCGCGGGCGGGCTGTACGCGGGCGCCGTGGTCCGGCTGGTGCGCCGGGGCGACTCCTGGCCCGTGGGGCGGACGGTGGCCTTCGCGGCCGGGCTGCTCACGATCGTGGTCACGCAGCTCACCGGGTTCGCGACCTACTCCATGGTGCTGTTCTCGACGCACATGATCCAGCACATGGTGCTGTCGATGCTCACCCCGATCCTGCTGGTGCTGGGCGCACCGATCACCCTGGCCCTGCGGGCGCTCAAGCCCGCCGCGCGGCGCGGGGACCGGGGGCCGCGCGAGTGGCTCAACCTGTTCCTGAACAGCCGCTTCTCCAAGGCGGTCACGCACCCGGCGATCGCCGCCCCGCTGTTCGTGTTCGGCCCCTACGCGCTGTACTTCACGCCGCTGTTCGGCACGCTGATGAACGACCACCTGGGCCACCTGTTCATGGGCGTGCACTTCCTGCTGGTGGGCTTCCTCTTCTACTGGATCATCGTGGGCGTGGACCCGGCGCCGAGGAAGGTGCCCTTCCTGCTGCGCATCCTGCTGCTGCTGGTGGTGATGGGCTTCCACGCCTTCTTCGGCATCACGATCATGATGCAGTCCGAACCCCTGGCGATGGACTACTACGGCCAGTTCGACATCCCGTGGCTGGAGGACCAGGCCGCAGACCAGTACGCGGGCGGCGGCGTCGCCTGGGCGCTGGGCGAGATCCCCACCGCGCTGGTCATGATCGCGCTGGTCCGGCAGTGGTCGCGCGACGACGAGAAGCAGGAGCGCCGCCGGGAGCGCCACAGCCGCCGGGACGGCTCCGACGACGCCGACATGGACGCCTACAACGCCTACCTGGCCGAGCTCGAACGCCGCTCGCGGGGCGGGACGGCGGCCGCGGCCACCAAGGCCCCGGAGGCGCCGCCGCGCACCGGTGAGGAGCCGCAGGCGCGGAGCGCGCCGGCGGCCGGGGACGACGACCCCGACCCCGCCGCCGGCAAGGGCGGCTGAACCCGCACGCGGGGGCGCACCGGCCGGTGCGCCCCCGCCGTCGTCGCGGGCCCGACCGGAGCACGCCGCCCCCTGGCGCCGGGGCGCACGGCGGTGCCGGCCCGGCCCCGTGAGGAGGTTCCGCCTCGGAGCCGACATGCTCGCGGACGAGCCCGGGGCCGGGCCGAGGTCCGCCGCGCCGTCGAGGCACGGGGCGCGCGGAGACAGGGGGTACGGGGTCAGACGACCAGGGCGGCCACGGAGGCCCCCACCAGTCCCAGGGCCAGGCAGACCAGCAGGGCCGCGGCCACCAGCGGCAGGGAGGGCCGCAGCGCGGACACCGCGGACTGGCCGCCCCCCGAGGACTGGCGGCGCGCCACCATCGGCAGCATGACCACGTTCACCGCGGACACGACGGCCGCGACGCAGGCGGACGCGGCGAACCCCGCCCAGAAACCGGACCCGGCGGCCAGCGCGTTGGCCGCGGCCAGCGTCGGCAGCGCCACCAGCACCACCACGGAGGCGATCCCGAACGCGGCCCGCGACCGGGGCGAGGCCCCGCGCGAGCTCCCGGAGACGACGAGGAGCAGACCGAGCAGGGCCGCCATCAGGATGGCGCCCACGACTCCGAACACGGCGATGTTGACCAGCGAACTCACGCTCGCCATTGTCGCACCGAACCGCGGACGCCCGGATCCGGGGTGGACGTGCGCGCTCAGCCGGTGTGCTCCACCCGCGAGCCCGCCGCCGTCTTGACCACCCTCAGGCGGGTGGACACCCTCTGCCGCAGGTCGGCGACGTGGCTCACCACGCCCACCGCCCGGCCGCCGTCCCGCAGCCGGTCCAGGACGTCCAGCACCTCCTCCAGGGTGTCCTCGTCCAGCGTGCCGAACCCCTCGTCCACGAACAGCGTGTCGATGTCGGCGCCGCCCGCCTCGGCACTGGCCACGTCGCCCAGCCCCAGGGCCAGCGCCAGCGAGCTGAAGAACGTCTCCCCGCCCGAGAGCGTGGCCGGGTCGCGCTCCACACCCGTCCAGGCATCGACCACCCGCATGCCCAGGCCGCCGGCCGAACGCGCCCGCCCGTCCCCGGCGGCCTTGTCCACCGTGTACCGCAGCTCGTACCGGCCGTCCGACATCGTCACCAGGCGGTCGTTGGCGGCGGCCACCACCTGCTCCAGGCGGGCCGCCAGCACGTACGCCGACAGGCGCACGTTGTCGGCGTTGTCGGAGGAGGTCCCGGCGGTCAGGCCGCGCAGCCCCTCGGCCACCGCGTAGCGGCGCAGCGCCGGTTCGCAGTCCCTCAGCCGCAGGTCCAGCTCCCCGCGCAGGGAGGCGAGCCGACGCGCCCGCTCCTCCAGCATGCTCCGCCAGGCCACCGCGCGGTCGGCGGCCTCCGACGCGGTCCGCGCTGCGCGGGCCAGCTCCTCAAGGTCGGGGACGGGCAGCTCCCCGGCCGCGGTCAGCTCCGGGTCGGCCAGCGACGCCTCGACCGCGGCCAGGGCGTCGTCGAAGGAGCGGGCGCGCTCGCGCAGCGCGCGGCGCCGCTCCTCGTCCAGCGCGGCCTCCCACACCCCGGCCTCGTCGGCGAAGCGGGCGTCGGCCCGCTGCCGCTCGGCCTCGGCGACGGCGGCGCGCAGTTCGTCGGCCGCGCGGTCGCGGTTGACGGCCGCCTCGGCCGCCGCGCGCAGCAGGTCGGCCTCGCCGCCCAGCCTGGCGATCCGCTCGTCCAGCCCGGCGTCGTCCCCGCGCGCCCGGTCCAGCAGCGCGGTCAGCCTCCCGTGCTCGCGGACGGCGTTGTCCCGGTCGGCCCCGACCTGGGCCTCCTGCCGGACCAGCTCGCCCTCGCGGGTGCGGGCGCGCTCCAGGTCGCCGGTGGTGCGCTCCAGCTCCTCCTCCACCCGCCGGGCCTCACCGGCGGCGGCCCGGGCCTCCGCCAGCGCCGCGGTGTGCGCCTCCACCTCCTGGCGGGCGGTGTCGGCGGTGGCGTCCTCGGCGCGCTCCCGCGCGGCGGTGCGCCGCTCCCGCAGGGCCACCGCGGCGCTCTCGGCCTCCGTGCGGCGCGAGGCCGCGGCGTCGGCGGCCGCCTGGGCCCGCCGCTCCTCCTCGGCCGAGACCAGGCCCTCGCCGGAGGGCAGGGCGGGGGAGGGGTGCTCCACCGACCCGCACACCGCGCACGGCTCCCCGTCGGCCAGGCCGGACGCCAGTTCGGCGGCCATGTGGGTGATCCGGCGCTCGCGCAGGTCGAGGGCGCGGTCGCGGGCGGCCTGGGCCCCGTCCACGGCCTCCCGGTGGCGCTCCTGAGCCTCCGAGAGCTCCCGGCCCAGGCGCTCGTACTCGGCGGCGGCGTCGAGGCGCCTGCGGGCGGCGGCCAGGGCGGTCTCGGCGGCCCCCTCCTGCCCGGCCTGGTCGTGGAGGCGCCGCAGCTCGGCGGTGAGCGCCTCCACCCGCGTGGGGAGGGAGGCGGCCAGCGCGCGCTGGCGCTCCAGCTGCGCGGCGATCTCGTCCAGGCGCCCCGTGAACGCGGTGACGGAGCGGCCCAGGGACCGGCGGCGCTCGGCGTCCGCGCGCAGCGCGTCCAGACGGGCCAGCTCGTCCCGGCGCTCCCGCTCGGCGGCGCCCAGTTCCTCGCGGGGCACCGCCTCGTCGGACCGCGCGGAGAAGCCGGGCAGCCCGCCCACCAGCGCCAGGTGGTCGGCGACGGCGAGTTCTGCCTTGTCCAGCTCGGTGCGGCGGTTGTCGCGGGCGCGCAGGAAGGGCAGCACGGACTCGGCGCGCTCGGCGTCGTCCAGCTGGGCGTCGAGCGCGGCCCGCCACGCGGTGTGCTCGGCCAGCTGGGCGCGGCGCCCGCGGGCGGCGGCCAGCCGCTCCTGGAGCGCGCGCAGCTCACGCCCCTCGGACAGGGCGCGTTGGGCCTCCTCCCGGGCCCCGGTGAACTCCCCGGCCACCCGCCCGGCGTCGTGCGCGGTCGCGGCGGTGACGCAGGCCAGCTCCGCGGCCCAGGCCGACAGCTCCTCGGGCGGTTCGGGGGCCCGGGACCCGCCGACCTCGGCGATCCGGTCCGCGACCGCGCGCACCTGGGCGTTGGCCGTCCGGACCTCGTGTTCGAGCCGTTTGGCGTGCGCCCCCAGCCACGTCTCCACGTCCCGGAACAGCCGGGTGTTGAAGATGCGCTCCAGGGACTCGCGGCGCTCCTCGGACTTGGCGCGCAGGAACCGCGCGAAGTCGCCCTGGGGGAGCATGACGGTCTGGCAGAACTGCGCGAGGGTCAGGCCCAGCAGGTCGCCGACGAACTGCCCCGCCTCGTCGGGGCGGGTGGTGACGCCCTCCCACCTGCCGCCGGTGAACTCCTTGACGACGACCTTGGTGTTCTGCGACACCGTGCCGGTGCCCCGCTTCTTGGGGCGGTCCCAGCGCGGCTTGCGCTCGATCCAGATGCGGCGCCCCTGGACCGTGAACTCCAGGACCACCCTGGGCTCGGCGTCCAGCGGGGCGTGGTCGCTCTTGGGTGAGCGGTCCTTGCCGCGGGCGCCCGGCACGTTGCCGTACAGCGCGAAGCACACCGCGTCCAGCACGGTGGTCTTGCCCGCGCCGGTGGGGCCGTGGATGAGGAAGAGCCCGCCCGCGCTGAGGCGGTCGAAGTCCACCTTCTCTGTGCCCGCGAACGGGCCGAACGCCTGGACGGTGAGGGTGTGCAGCCGCATCAGCGCGTCCCCTCCTGGAGCCGGACCTGCTCGACGGCGGTGTTCACGAGGGCCTCCTCCTCGGGGGTGGCGGGGGTGCCGCGGGCCCACTCCACGAAGTCGCCGACCACCTGGCGCTCGCTGCGGTCGGCGACGGAGGCGGCGATCGGACGGGCGTCGGGGGCGCCGCCCTCGGGGGCGAAGTCCAGGACCAGGACGTGCGGGAAGCGTTCGCGCAGCCGGTCCATGGGGTGGGCGGGGCGGCGCGGGTCGGTCAGGGTGATCTGGAGCCAGTGGCCGGTGCGGGACTCCCACTCCGGACGGGTGAGCAGGTCCTCGATCCGGCCGCGGACACGGGCCAGGGGGCGGGGGACGGGCGCCGCGGCGAACTCGGCGCCCGCGAGGCCGTCGGCGTCCAGGTCCACCAGCCAGTAGCCCTTGACGTGGTGCTCCTCGGAGAAGGAGTAGGCCAGCGGGCTGCCCGAGTAGCGCACGGACGGGGTGATGGTCTGCCGCCCGTGCAGGTGGCCCAGGGCCACGTAGTCGACCCCGTCGTAGACCGGGACCGGCACGTGCGAGGCGCCGCCCACCGAGATGTCGCGTTCGCTGTCGGAGGGCTCGCCGCCGGTCACGAACGCGTGCGACAGGACCACCGACCGGGTGCCGGGCCGCTCGGCGAGGTCGGCGCGCACCAGGTCCATGGCGTGCCCGAGCGCCGCCGCGTGCCCCCGCTCGGGCAGGTCCCAGTGGTGGCGCGCGATCTCCGGTTCCAGGTAGGGGATGCCGTAGAAGGCCACGGGCCCGTGCTCGTCCTCGATGACCACGGGCGTGCCGACGCCGTCCAGGGAGCTGCGCAGGTGGACGCCGGAGGCGTCGATGAGGCCGGTGGCGAAGGACATCCGCGCCATGGAGTCGTGGTTGCCGCTGATGAGGACGGCCCGGGCCCCGGTCTCGCGGATCCGGCCCAGGGCGCGGTCGAAGAGCCGGACCGCGTCCACCGACGGCAGGGCGCGGTCGTAGAGGTCCCCGGCCACGACCACCACGTCGACCCGGTGTTCGCGGATGGTGTCGACGAGGTGGTCCAGGAAGGCCGCCTGGGCGTCGATGAGGTTCTCCCGGTGGAAGGAGCGGCCCAGGTGCCAGTCCGAGGTGTGCAGCAGGCGCATGGCACTGGACATTACCGAAGCCCGGCCCTCGGCGTGCGGGACGAGAGCCGTCCTGTGGACAACCTCGGGGGCCGGCGCCCTCCGCGGCGCGTCGGTGCTTCGGAACGCCGGGGCGTCAGTGCTTGCGGGCGAGGGTGAGGCCGTCGCCGATGGGCAGCAGCACCTGTGTGACGCGCTCGTCGGCGACCAGCCGGTCGTTGAAGTCGCGGATCCCCCGTACGGCCGCCGAGGTGTTCTCGCGGTCCACGACCCGCCCGTGGGAGAGGGTGTTGTCGGCCAGGATCAGGCCGCCCGACCGGACGCGGGGGACCAGCTCCTCCCAGTAGCCGACGTAGCCCTCCTTGTCGGCGTCCACGAAGGCCAGGTCGAAGCGCGGCTCCTCGGGGAGCTCCCGCAGCGACTCCAGGGCCGGGCCCAGCCTCAGGGTGATCCTGTCCGCGACCCCGGCGCGCTCCCAGTACCGCCGGGCCACGGAGGTCCACTCCTCGCTGACGTCCAGGGCCAGGAGGCGGCCGCCCTCGGGGAGGCCGCGCGCGAAGCAGATCGACGAGTAGCCGGTGAAGGTACCGATCTCCACCACCTCCCGCGCGCCGCAGATCCGCGTGAGCATCGTGGTGAAGGCGCCCTGCTCGGGGCCGATCTGCATGCCCCGGTGGTCCGGGAACAGCCGGGCGGTCTCCTCGGCCAGGTCCGCCAGGACCTCGTCCACGGGCTCGCTGTGCTCGACGACGTAGGCGTGCAGTTCGGGGCTGAGGCCCTCTGTGGATCGTGTCACGCCCGACAGCCTAGGCCAGCCGGGGCCCGGCCGACAGGTGCCGGGCCGTCGCGGGGAGGGGCGCGGGCGCGGACCCGGCGGCAGCGGGGCGCGCTCCGGGGCCTGGCGCGGCCCTCCGGGGCGTCGGCGCGGGGGCGTCCCCGCACCCCGGACCCGGTCAGTACTCGGGCAGCAGCGCGGGCCAGTCGAACAGGTAGATCGTCCCCACGATGACGCCGATGGTCAGCAGCGGGGTGACGAACTTCTGCTCGACGGGGCCGTCGGTGACGAAGCCCTTCCCCTGCCCGAAGCGCTTCTTGAAGAAGGGCCAGAAGATGGGCACGCCCATCTTGGTGATCATGTCGCCGAAGAAGTGCAGGACCACGCCGAAGGCCACCGCCAGGCCCAGCCAGCTGTAGTTCACCCCGGAGGTGAACAGCGCCAGCGTGATGCCCGCCGTGGCCATCGCGTTGATGACCCCCGACGCGACCTTGTTCTTGTCCAGGCCGAAGCCCAGGCCCTGGAGGGCGATGCCGATCAGCAGGAACACGAAGACCTGGACGGCCAACTGGGACCACAGCGCCAACAGCTGTACCAGCACGCCCATGAGCACCGCGAAGAAGAACGAGTGCGTTCCCATCCGGTGCCCGCCGAACAGGAAGCCCAGCATGCCGCTCAGCACCTCGGTGACCTTGCCGTAGGTCTTGGTCACCGTGGCGCTCTTGTGGTCCAGATCGGGCAGCAGGGCCGCACCGGCACAGACCAGGGAACCGGCGACGATCTCACCGGGACCCAGGTGGAAGCTGAGTCCGAGGAATTCCCTGCCCTGGACCAGCGGAACGACCGCCATCCAGCCGACCACGCCGCTCAGTGCGTGCGAGTGCCCCATCATGGCGGGAACCGTAGCGGAGTACGGCATTTACTGCCAACGCGGGGTGTCCGCCAACGGCGCGCCGGTCACCCAGCGCACACGGCCGGTGCCTTCGCCGCCCTCCCGGCGGCGCCCCTTCGCCACCCAACGTGTACCCGCGGCCCCTCTCCGTGGGAACGCGGGCCCGCCGTGCGCCCCTCCGCGCCGGTCGCGCGCTCCGGCCGCCCTTTTCCCGCGTGTCCCGGACATTTCCGGTGACGGTTTCCGGACGCTTTCACGGCGGCGTTCTTCAGACCGAATCCAAACCGATGTCACGGCGCTCCACGAAGGTCATTGACGCTCGTCGTCGTCCGTTGGTAAACAACCACCAACCCCCAGGTGGCGTGCCACCGACCCACGATCCTCTGACAGGAGGGGCCGCACATGAACGCCCACCACCCTCCCCCCGGTCCCCCCGTGCGCCGCACCGTCCCTCCCCACGCCCCTTCCGCCAGCGCGTTCCCGCGCCGCACCGCCGCCACGGCCGCCGCGCTGCTCCTCCTGGCGGGCACCGCCGCGGCCCCCGCCGCCGCGGACACCTCCGACGGCCAGACCCTCAGCATCGCCACCTCCCAGCAGGTGGACTCCTTCAACCCCTTCACCGCGCAGCTCGCGATCACCACCAACGTCCTGCGCCACGTCTACGACTCCCTCGTCACGATCGACCCCCAGACGAACCAGCCCGCCCCCTCCCTCGCCGAGTCCTGGGAGTCCAGCGACGACGGCCTCACCTGGACCTTCCACCTGCGCGAGGGCGTCCGGTTCTCCGACGACGAGCCCCTGACCGCCGACGACGTGGTCTGGACCTTCACCACCATGATGGAGAACGAGGCCGCGGCGGTCGCCAACGGCAACTACGTCTCCGGCTTCGACACGGTCACCGCCGAGGACGACCACACCGTGGTCGTCGAACTCGACGAGCCGCAGGCCACCATGACCTCCCTCAACGTCCCGATCGTCCCCAGGCACGTCTGGGAGCCGGTCCTGGAGCGGGAGGGCGACGCCTTCGCCGACTACGGCAACGAGGACTTCCCGACCGTCGGCAGCGGCCCCTTCGTCCTCACCGGCCACGACCGGGGCCGCTCCATCACCCTGGAGGCCAACCCCGACCACTGGCGCGGCGCACCCGCCTTCGAGCGGATCGTCCTGCGCTACTACTCCGAGAAGGACGCGGCCGTGGAGGCGCTGCGCAGCGGCGAGGTCTCCCTGGTCTACGAACTCACCCAGGCGCAGGCCGCCGCCCTGGAGTCGGCGCAGGACGTCCAGGTCAACATCGCCGACGGCAAGCGCTTCCAGGCCTTCACCATCAACCCCGGCGCGGTCACCCAGGACGGGGAGGAGTTCGGCGACGGGCACCCCGCCCTCGCCGACCGCACCCTGCGCCAGGCCATCGTCATGGCCATCGACAACCAGGAGATCGTCGACAAGGCGCACGGCGGCGAGGCCGTGGCCGCGGGCGGCTACATCCCGCCCCGCTACGAGGACTTCCACTGGGCGCCCGAGGGCGAGGAGGCCGTCCTCGACTTCGACCCCGAGGCGGCCAACGCGATGCTCGACGAGGCCGGCTACGAGCGGGGTGAGGACGGCGTGCGCGTCTCACCCGAGGGAGACCGCCTCGAACTGCGCATGCACGTCCACCAGGACCGGCCCGACAACGTCAACACCGGGCTGGTCGTCGTCGAGCGCCTGGCCGACATCGGCATCGAGGTGGAGAACCTCACCGTCGACCCCGGCGTGCTCAGCGACGCCCTCTTCGCGGGCGAGTACGACCTCATCTTCACCGGCTGGACGGTCAACCCCGACCCCGACTACGTGCTGAGCATCCACACCTGCGGCGCCCTGCCCACCGAGCCGGGCACCATGCAGGGCGACGCCTACTTCTGCGACGAGGAGTACGACGAGCTCTACGAGGCCCAGCTCGCCGAGTACGACCGCCAGGCCCGCGCGGAGATCATCCACCAGCTCCAGGAGGTCCTCTACCGCGAGGCCGTCGTGAACGTGCTGGCCTACCCCAACATCATGGAGGCCTACCGCACCGACCACATCGCCTCCATCCAGTACGAGCCCGCCGAGGGCGGCAACATCTGGGGCCAGGACGGCTACTGGGCCTGGTGGTCGGCCGAACCCGCCGACGAGCGGACCGCGGGCGCCGCCTCCGGTCCCTCCGCCGGGGTCTGGATCGGCGTCGGGGCAGCCGTGCTCGTCCTCGCCGCGGTCGGGGGCTTCCTGCTGCTGCGCCGACGTTCCACCATGGAGGACCGCGAGTGACCACTGCTCCCACCGCCGCGGGAGGCCCGCCCGAGGAGGAAGCGCCCGCCGCCCCCTCCCCGGTCGAACCCGCCGGACCGGGCCGCGCCCGGCGCGCCGTGCGCTACGTGGCCGGACGCCTGACGACCGCGGTGGTCTCCCTGGCCGCCGTGGTCGTCGCCGGGTTCTTCCTCTTCCGGATCCTGCCCGGCGACCCCGTCCGCGCCATGACCGAGGGCCGCGAGGTCACCGCCGAGCAGCGCGAGGAGCTGCGCCGCCAGTTCGGGCTCGACCAGCCGCTGTGGCAGCAGTTCCTCGACTACGCGCTCGGCCTGCTGCGCCTCGACCTGGGCGAGTCCTTCCAGTACCACGAACCCGTCGCCGAACTCATCCTGGACCGGCTCGGCCCGACCATCCTGCTCGCCGGGACCGGCACGGTCATCGCCGCGCTGCTGGGCCTGTTCCTGGGCGCCCGGGCGGGATGGAGGCCGGGCAGCCGCTCGGACCGGGCCAACACCGCCGTCGCCCTGTTCTTCTGGTCGGTGCCCACGTTCTGGCTCGGCCTGCTGCTCATCGTCTTCCTGGCCTCGGGACGCGGGTTCGTTCCCGGCATGTTCCCGACCGGCGGCATGGTCGACCCCCGCACCGGCGGAGGCCTGGAGACCGTGCTGAACACCGCCTGGCACATGGTGCTGCCCGTCACCACCATGGTCGCGGTCATCTACGCCCAGTACCTGATGATCATGCGCTCCTCGCTCATGGACGAGAAGGGCGCCGACTACCTCACCACCGCGCGCGCCAAGGGCCTGCGCGACGCCCTGGTGCGGCGCAGGCACGCCGTGCCCAACGCCCTGCTGCCCACGGTGACGCTCCTGTTCCTCAACCTCGGACAGGTCGTGTCCGGGGTGATCCTCGTGGAGACCGTGTTCTCCTGGCCCGGCCTCGGACAGCTCTTCTACTCCGGCCTGCGCGTACCCGACCTCGGCCTCGTCCAGGGCCTGTTCGTGGTGTTCGCGGCCTCGGTGATCCTCATGAACCTGCTCGCCGACCTGGTGTACCCGCTGCTCGACCCCCGGGTGCGCCCGTGAACGCCCCCGCCGGGACGCCCGGCAGCCCGAGCGACGGGGAGAACGGCCCCTCCGCCCGGCCGGAGGGCGCCGCCACGGCGACCGCGCCGCCGCCGACGGCCGCACCGCCCCCGCCCCGCGTCCTGGCACGCAGACGCCGCCAGGAGGCCCTGCGCCGCTTCGCACGCGAGTACACCCGCAACCGCGCCGGACTGGTCGGCCTGACCGCACTGCTGGCCATCGGCGCCCTGGCCCTGACCGCGCCGCTCTTCGTCGACCAGGCCGACCTCACCGTCACCGGCGCGCCGGGCACCGCCTACGAGGAGCCCAGCGCGCGGTTCCCGCTCGGCACCGACAACTTCGGCCGCTCCATCCTGGACCTGGTCATCTGGGGCTCACGGGTCTCGCTGACGGTGGGCTTCCTGGCCACGGCCGTCTCCGTGGTCCTGGGCACCCTGGTCGGGGTCACCGCCGGGCACTTCGGCGCCTCCGGCGGCCCCGCGGGGCGGTTCGTGTCCTCCGCGCTCATGCGCGTCACCGACTGGTTCCTGGTCCTGCCCACGCTCGTCCTGGCCGTGGCGCTGGCCGCCGTGCTGCCGCGCGGCACCGGGACCATCATCATCGCCATCGGCCTGACCGTCTGGCCCGCCACGGCGCGCCTGGTGCGCGCCCAGACCCTCGCGGTGGAGGCGCGCCCCTACGTGGAGCGGGCCCGCGCCCTGGGCGGCGGCCACGGCCACGTCATGCTCTGGCACGTCCTGCCCAACGTCATGCCGGTCGTGCTCGCCCAGACCACCCTGCTCGTGGCCACCTCGATCATCGCCGAGTCCACGCTGGCCTTCCTGGGCGTGGGAGACCCCACGACGATCTCCTGGGGAGGCATCCTGGACGCGGCCCGCAACGCGGGCGCGATCAGCTCCGGGATCTGGTGGTACATGGTTCCGCCCGGCCTGGCGATCGCCGTGGTCGCGCTCTCCTTCACACTGTGCGGCCGGGCCCTCGAATCCGTCATCAACCGGCGACTCCGGGAGCAGCGTTGACCTCCCTCCTCGACGTCCGCGACCTGCGCGTCACCTACCGCACGGGCGGCGGCGACATCCCCGCCGTGCGCGGCGTGGACCTGTCCCTGGACCCCGGTGACACCCTGGGCCTGGCGGGGGAGTCGGGCAGCGGCAAGTCCACCGTCGCCCTGGCCCTGCTGCGCCTGCTGCCCGAGACCGCGCGCATCTCCGGCGAGGTCCTGCTGGAGGGCGAGAACGTCCTGGACATGCGCTGGGGCCGCCTGCGCGCGGTCCGCTGGGCGGGCGCCTCCATCGTCTTCCAGGGCGCCATGCACTCGCTCAACCCGGTCCGGCGGATCGGACAGCAGATCGCCGAGCCGATGAGCGTGCACGGCACGGTCCCCGAGGCGGAGGCGCCCGCACGCGTCGCCGCACTGCTCGAACAGGTCGGCCTTCCCGCCTCCCGCGCCCGCGACTACCCCCACCAGCTGTCGGGCGGGCAGCGCCAGCGGGCCATGATCGCGATGGCGCTGGCCTGCGAGCCGCGCCTGGTCATCGCCGACGAGGCCACCACCGCCCTGGACGTGATGATCCAGGCCCAGATCCTGGCCCTGCTGCGGCGGCTCGTCGCCGAGCACGGCATCGGCATGCTGATGATCAGCCACGACCTGTCGGTCCTGGCCTCGACCTGCGACCGGGTCGCGGTCATGTACGCGGGCCGGGTCGTGGAGCAGGGACCGGCGCGGGAGGTCGTGCACGAACCCGCGCACCCCTACGCCAGCGCGCTCAGCGCCGCCTTCCCCCGTATCGGCGACCCGGCCTCGCGCCTGGCGCCCCGGGGCCTGCCCGGCGACCCGCCCGACCCGGCGGAACCGCCCTCGGGCTGCGTGTTCCGGCCGCGCTGCGCGGTGGCCGAGACCGTGTGCGCCACGGTCGACCCGCCCCTGTGGCCGGTGGACCCCGACACCGAGGGCGCGTCCACCAGGCAGGCGGCGTGCGTGCACGTGGGCCCCGCCCGGCCGCTGACCGCCACCGGGGACGACGGGGGCCGTCCGTGACCGCGACCGCCGCACCCACCGAGGAGACGCGCCCGTGAGCACCACCGAGACCGACCCCCACGAGACACCGCCGACCCGCGGGGAGGAGTCGGTCCCCGTCCTGAGCGCCCGGGGGGTGGAGGTCGCCTTCGCGGCCGGGTTCGCCCCCGGCGGCGGCCGGGGCACCGCCCGCGCCGTGGACGGGGTCAACCTGGACGTCTCCGCGGGCGAGATCGTGGCGCTGGTGGGGGAGTCCGGCTGCGGCAAGACCACTCTGGCCCGCGTCCTGCTGGGTCTGGAGCGGCCCACGGGCGGCGACGTGGCCTTCGAGGGCGACCCGCTGCGCTACGGCTCCCGCGACATGCGCCGCTACCGCCGCCGGGTGCAACTGGTGCAGCAGGATCCCACCGGGTCGCTCAACCCGCGCCGCACCGTCTACGAGTCCGTGGCCGAGGGGCTGCGCATCCATGAGGGCACCGTGTCCGACGAGGCCGAGCGGGTCGGCGCGGCGCTGTCCAAGGCGGGCCTGCGCCCGCCGGACCGGTTCTTCCCCCGCTACCCGCACGAGCTGTCGGGCGGCCAGCGCCAGCGCGTGGTGATCGCCGGTGCGCTCGTCCTGGACCCCGAGGTGCTGGTGGCCGACGAGCCGGTGGCCTCCCTGGACGCGTCGGTGCGCGGCGAGATCCTGCGGCTGCTCCTGGACCTGCGCGCCGACCTGGGGCTGTCGGCCCTGGTGGCCACGCACGACCTGGGCCTGGCCTGGAACATCGCCGACCGGGTCGCGGTGATGTACCTGGGGCGCGTGGTGGAGCTGGGCACCGTGGAGGAGGTCCTGTCCGCTCCCGCCCACCCCTACACCCGGGCGCTGCTGTCGGTGCTGCCCGAGGCGGACGGGGAACCGGTGGTGCTCTCCGGCGAGCCGCCGGACCCCAAGCGGGTGCCCCGGGGCTGCCGCTTCCACCCGCGCTGCCCGGTGCTGGCCTCCGGGGAGGCCGGGCGCGCGGGGGTGGCCGACCGCTGCCGCACCGTGGACCCGGCGATCCTGGAGGGCGGCGCCGAGCGTCGGGTGGCCTGCCACTGGGCGGCGTCCGACGCCGCCGGGCGCGTACGCGAGGGGGAACCGGCCTCCGGTTGAGCCGGACCCGGGAAAGGCCCCGTACGCCGCGCAGGTCAGCACCCTCGCGCCGCACCGACCACGCTTTCGGCCGACCCCTGGCGGCCAGCCCCGCGATCCCGTCCGCGTGCCCTCCGGGCGTCCCGGTGTCCTCGCGGGACCCCGTGCTCCTCCCGCCGCCGCTCCCGGCGGCGGGTCGTGGCACCGGACTCCCTTCCGGGGCCCTTCGGCGAGCCGACCACGGACGCCTCCGCGTCCACCCCTTCCATTCCCTTCTTCAGTGGCCGCATACGGCCAGAAGGGGAGGGCGTTTCCTCCGGAATAGTGCCCTTATGGGGCCGGTTCGGGTTCGACATGACGCACGAAACCCTCGTTTCCGACACCCTGGCTCCCGCGCCCCGGCCCGAGCTCCTCACCACCGACCGCGACTTCTGGCACGGTAGCGAGCTGGACCTGGACGCCTACCTGGCCCGCCTGGGCCTGTCCGGCGACCTGCCGCCCACGCTGGACACCCTGCGGGCCCTCCACCGCGCCCACCTGGCCGCCATCCCCTTCGAGAACCTCCAGATCGTCCTGGGGCGCCCCATCCTGCTGGACGTGCCCGCGCTGGTGGACAAGATGGTCCTGGGGTCCAGGGGCGGCTACTGCTACGAGCAGAACCTGCTGCTGGCGGCCGCGCTGGACCGGCTCGGCTTCTCCGTCACCGGCTTCGCCGCCCGCGTGCTCTCCGGCGGCACGGGCGCCCCGCGCCCGGCCACGCACGCCCTGCTGCGGGTGGACCTGGAGGAGGGGCCGTGGCTGGCCGACGTCGGCTTCGGCAGCGGCCTGCTGGAACCGGTCCCCTTCGCCGACGGGCACCAGGAGGTCCAGGGCGGGTGGGGTCTGCGCCTGGACCGCGTGTCCGAGGTGGGCGAGGACGAGTGGCTGCTGCGCTTCTTCGACGGTCGCGAGTGGAACCCGCTGTACTCCTTCTCCGCCACCGCGATGGTGCGCCAGGACTACGCCGTCTTCAGCCACCACCTGGTCACCCACCCGCGCTCCCCGTTCCGGGGCAGGCTGGTGGTCCAGCGCATCGGACCGGGCGCCCACCACATGCTGATGGACACCACCCTGACCACCGCCGCGCCCGACGGCACCCGCACGGAACGCGAGGTGCCCGTGGAAGAGGTGGGACAGGTGTTGCAGGAGGTGTTCGGTATCGGCCTTGACCAGCACGAACGGGCCGTCGTCGAGAAGCGCCTCCGGGAGTTCACCGGCATGTGAGCGGCATCACACAGCGGTGGGTGGGAGTGCGCCCACCCACCGCGATGGCCGGTACCACCTGGCGTCCCGCCGCCCGGCCTCCCCACCCGTGTCGGGAGTGTTCCGGCATCAGCGGAGAGTCGTGGACAACACGCACGTTCGGCATGACGGCCGGATGGGCAGGATCCTCGGGGCGCCGCCCGGAGGGGGCGGCCGTTCGCGAGGGGACAGCCCATGGCCCACCACATGACCGCGGAAGACGTCCACGAGTACATCAACGGCGTCTGCTTCAAGACCGGCCCTCCCGGCAAGGTCGGAGCCGAGACCGAATGGCTGGTCGCCGACTCCGCGGATCCGACCGCACCCGTTCCCGTCGACCGCCTCGCGGCCCTGGTGGAGTCCTGCGGCCCACCGCCCTCGGGAAGCGGCGTCACCTTCGAACCCGGCGGGCAGCTCGAACTCAGCTCACCCGCCCTTCCGGGACCGGCCCGGGCGCACGCGGCGCTCTCCGCCGACCTGGACCACATCGGCAAGGCCCTCGCCGAGGCCGGGCTCCACCTGGTCGAGACGGCCCTCGACCCCGTCCGCCCGCCCCGGCGCCAGCTCCGTGAAGCCCGCTACACGGCCATGGAGCGCTTCTTCGCCCACCACCGCCAGCCCAGCGGCTACACCATGATGTGCAGCACGGCCTCGCTCCAGGTGTGCCTGGACACGGGGGAGGACGCCGCCGACGTCCGCGACCGCTGGGAACTCGTCCACCGGCTCGGCCCGGTGCTCGTCGCCGCCTTCGCCAACTCCGCCGTCTGGCGGGGCCGCCCCACCGGATGGAAGTCCACCCGCTGGGCGATCTGGGCGGCCACCGACGCCACCCGCACCCGGCCCGTCCTGGACGCGGGCAGCTCCGCCGACCCCGCCACGGCGTGGGCCGAGTACGCGCTGGCCGCCAGGGTCCTGGCCGTCCCCGGGGGCGAGGGCCCCTGGACCCCCGACCCGGGCCTCACCTTCGCCCAGTGGCTCGACGGGCGGGGTCCGCGCCCGGCCACCCGGGCCGACCTGGAGTTCCACCTCAGCACACTCTTCCCGCCCGTGCGCCCGCGCGGCTGGTGGGAGCTGCGGATGATCGACGCGCTGCCCGTGCGCTGGTGGCCGGTCCCGGTGGCGCTCGCCGCCGCCCTGGTCGACGACACCCGCGCCCGCGCCGCGGCCGAGGAGGCCACCGAGGAGCTGTGCGGGGGGCGCTTCCCCGACCGCCGCCTGTGGCTGCGCTCGGCGCGCCTGGGCATGGCCGACCCCGACGTGGCCCGGTGCGCCCGGGCCTGCTTCGACGCCGCGGTCGAGGCGCTGCCCCGCATGGGCGCCGCCTCCCTGGCCGCGCTGGTCGACGACTACGCCGACCACCACACGCGGCGCGGGCTCAGCCCCGCCGACATCCGGCCGACCGTGCCCGTACCGCGCCCGGCGCGGGGGGAGCGCGTACGGTCCGTGGCCGCGGACCCCGGGCACGTGGAAGGAGCACGGTGAACCACGAACAGGAGCGCGCCAAGGAGCGCATCGCCGCCGAACTCGACCGGGCGAGGGACCGCAGCAACGGGCTGACCCTCCACGCCCTCGACGAGGGGGAGCTGCTCGCCCAGCACTCGCCCCTGATGTCGCCGCTGGTCTGGGACCTGGCGCACGTGGGCAACTACGAGGAGCAGTGGCTGCTGCGCGCCGCGGGGGGACGTGAGGCGCTGCGCCCCGACATCGACACCCTCTACGACGCCTTCGAGAACCCGCGCGCCGAACGGGTCAGCCTCCCGCTGCTGCGGCCCGAGGAGGCCCGCGACTACAACGCGCGCGTGCGCGGGGAGGTGCTCGACGCGCTGGAGTCCGCCGACCTCGCCCGGGTGGGGACCGGCCCGGACGGCGAGCGCTCCCTGCTGGACGCCGGATTCGTCTTCCACATGGTCATCCAGCACGAGCACCAGCACGACGAGACCATGCTCGCCACCCACCAGCTCCGCAGGGGCGAGCCCGTCCTGCTGGAGGAGGCCGCGCCCGTCACCGCGCTGCGCCCGCCGGTCCGGGACGAGGTGTTCGTGCCCGAGGGGCCGTTCACCATGGGCACCGACGACGACCCCTGGGCCTACGACAACGAGCGCCCCGCGCGCACCGTCGACCTGGGCCCCTACTGGATCGACACCGCCCTCGTGACCAACGCCGCCTACCAGGAGTTCATGGACGACGGCGGCTACCAGACCCGCCGCTGGTGGACCCGCGACGGCTGGGAGTGGAAGGAGAAGCGGGGAGCGGTCTCCCCGGCCTTCTGGACCCGGGAGGGGACCGGGTGGTCGCGCCGCCGGTTCGGCCGCCAGGAGATGGTGCCCCCCGACGAGCCCGTGCAGCACGTGTGCTTCCACGAGGCCCGGGCCTACGCCGCCTGGGCGGGCAAGCGCCTGCCGAGCGAACCCGAGTGGGAGAAGGCCGCGCGCTTCGACCCGGTCAGCGGCCGGACCCGGCGCTACCCGTGGGGCGACACCGAGCCGGGGCCCGGCCACGCCAACCTGGGCCAGCGCAGGCTCGCCCCCTCCCCGGCCGGGCGCCACCCCGACGGCGCCTCGCCGCTGGGGGTCCAGCAGCTGCTCGGCGACGTGTGGGAGTGGACCTCCACCACCTTCACCGGCTACCCGGGGTTCCGGGCCTTCCCGTACGAGGAGTACTCGGAGGTGTTCTTCGACGACGGGTACAAGGTGCTGCGCGGCGGCTCCTGGGCCACCCACCCCACCGCGGCCCGCGCCACGTTCCGCAACTGGGACCACCCGATCCGCCGACAGATCTTCAGCGGTTTCCGCTGCGCGCGCGACGCGGAACCCGCCTGATGTGCCGGCACCTCGCCTACCTGGGGCCGCCGCGCACACTGCACGACCTGCTGTACGCGGCGCCCCACTCGCTGCACGTCCAGTCCTGGGCGCCGCGCATGCAGCGGTACGGCACCGTCAACGCCGACGGGTTCGGCGTCGGCTGGTACCCCCCGGGGGACGGCCCCGCCGAACCGCTGCGCTACCGCCGCGCCATGCCCGTCTGGGGTGACGCCTCCTTCGCCGACGCCGCCCGCGCCATCGCCTCCGGGTGCGTGGTGGCCGCCGTGCGCGACGCCACCATCGGGTTCGGCTCGGAGGAGTCGGGCGCCCAGCCCTTCCGCGCCGACCGGCTGCTGTTCAGCCACAACGGCGCGGTGGAGGACGACGAGGCGCTCACCGCGGCGTTCGCCACGCCCCCGCCCCGCGGCGCGCTGGACGCCCGCGCCCCCCTGGACTCCGCACCGCTGTTCGCGCACACCGTGCGACTGTGGCGCGACTCCCAGAACCTGTCCGAAACCCTGGCCACTGTGGTCCGCGAGGCCCGCAAGCACTCCGGGGGCCGCTACAACCTGCTGGCCAGCGACGGCCAGACCCTCGCCGCCACCGCGGCCGGGGACACCCTGTTCACCCTGCGCGAGCCGGACGGCGGGGTCTTCCTGGCCTCCGAACCCTTCGACGACGCTCCCGGATGGCGCGAGGTCCCCCAGGACTCGGTGGTCGCGGCCACGGGGGAGCGCACCGAGGTCCGCCCGATCGACTGACCGGCTCCGCCCATCTTTCCGACACCACCTGTCCCGGGTACATCTTCGGGGACACAGGAGGCACCATGTTCCGGATTGACCGAAACCTGACCGCCGACGACCTCGACAAGGCACTGCGCACCGACGTCGCCGAGGGTCTGACCGCGCGGCCCAAGCGGCTCCCGCCCAAGTGGTTCTACGACGAACGCGGCAGCTCCCTGTTCGAGGAGATCACCGCCCTGCCCGAGTACTACCCCACCCGCGCCGAACGCGCGATCCTGGAGCTGCGGGCCGACGAGATCGCCGCCGCGGCGGGCGCCGAGGCGCTCATCGAGCTCGGCTCCGGATCGGGGGTCAAGACCCGCCTGCTCCTCGACGCGATGCGCCGCCAGGGCCGCCTGACCCGCTTCGTGCCCGTCGACGTCAGCGGCGACTTCCTCGACTCCTCCGCCCGCCGCGTGGCCGACGACTACCCCGGCCTGGACGTGCACGCCGTGGTCGGCGACTTCGAGGAGCACCTCGGGCTGCTGCCGGTCGGCGGGGAGGGCGGGCGCCAGTTGCTGGCCGTCCTGGGCTCCACCATCGGCAACCAGGAACCCGGGCCGCGCGCGGCCTTCCTGCGCGACGTCCGCGGCGTCCTGCGCCCCGGGGACTCGCTGCTGCTGGGCGCGGACCTGGTCAAGGACCCCGCCCGCCTGGTCGCCGCCTACGACGACGCCCGGGGGGTCACCGCGGCCTTCAACCGCAACGTCCTCGCCGTCATCAACCACCGGCTCGGCGCCGACTTCGACCCGGACGCCTTCGACCACGTGGCGCGCTGGGACGCCGAGCGCGAGTGGATCGAGATGCGGCTGCGCTCCCGGGCCGCCCAGCGCGTGCGGGTCGCCGACCTGGACCTGGAGGTCGAGTTCGCCCCCGGGGAGGAGACGCGCACCGAGGTCTCTGCCAAGTTCCGCCGGGAGGGGCTGACCGCGGAGCTGGAGGGGGCGGGGTTCGCCCTCACCCACTGGTGGACCGACCCCTCGGGGGACTTCGCGCTCACCCTGGCCGACGTCCGCTGACACCGGGGGCCGGGCCCCGCCACGGGTGTCCGGTGGCTCCGCCCGGCCGCGCCCGCTGGCGAGGCGGCCCGGCCGGGCACGTCCGCCCACGTCGCGGGCCGGGCCGCGACGACCCGCCTCCCCGGCTCCGGTACGCTCGTGCCGTGTTCAAGGTAGGAGTTTTCGGCGCCGACGGGCGCATGGGGTCAGAGGTCGTCCGAGCGGTGCGGGGCGCCGAGGACATGGAACTCGTCGCGGGGGTGGACGCCGCCAGCGACAGGGAGGCGGTGCTGGGGGCCGACTGCGTGGTCGACTTCACCCACCCCGACGCGGTGATGGACAACCTGGAGTGGCTCATCGGCCACGGGATCCACGCCGTCGTCGGCACCAGCGGGTTCGACGAGGCCAGGCTGGAGCGCGTGCGCCGGATGCAGGAGGCGAAGCCGGGGGCCAAGGTGCTCATCGCCCCCAACTTCGGCATCGCCGCCGTCCTGATGATGCACTTCGCGCGCAAGGCCGCGCCGTACTTCGACTCGACCGAGATCATCGAGCTGCACCACCCGAACAAGGCCGACGCCCCCAGCGGCACCGCCTACCGGACCGCCGAGCTGGTCGCCGAGGCCCGCCGTGCGGCCGGGACCGCGCCGATGCCCGACGCCACCACCTCCGAGATCCCCGGCGCCCGCGGCGCCGACGTGGAGGGCGTGCGGGTGCACGCGCTGCGCATCGCCGGGCTCATCGCCCACCAGGAGGTCGTGTTCGGCACCGACGGGGAGACCCTCAAGATCCGGCACGACTCGATGAACCGCGCCTCGTTCATGCCGGGCGTGCTGCTGGGCGTGCGCGGGGTGGACGGCCTCGCCGACCCCCTCACCGTGGGCCTGGACGCGCTCCTCGACCTGGACTAGCGGGCCGCCCCGACCGGTCGCCGCACGGGGGCCGCGCGCCGCGCGCGGCCCCCGTCCCGTCTCACGCGCCGCGACGGCAGGTGAGGAACAGCTGGACCTCGGGCCGGGCGCCCTCGGGCTCGTAGGAGACGACCCGCTCGTCCTCCACGATCAGCCCGGCCTCCTCCACCACCCGGCGCAGCTCCCCGTTCGGGTAGCCCGACACCCGCACGTCCGTGCCCAGGAAGGGGATCGGGTCGTCGTCCAGGTCGGCCTCCACCATGGACAGGCACAGCAGGCCGCCCGGGACCAGCGAGGCGCGCACGCGGCTCAGCGCCTCGGGGATGCGGGACCTGGGCAGGCACAGCAGGGAGAAGAACGCCACGATGGCGTCGTAGGAGGACTCCGCGGGGTCCAGGTCGAGGATGTCGGCTTGGACGAAGGTCGCCTCGGGCACGTTGCGGCGGGCGATCTCGACCATCCGCCCGGAGATCTCGTAGCCGGTCACCCGCGCCCCCGCCGCCACCAGCTGCCGGGCGGTGGGCACGCCCGTACCCGAACCCAGGTCGAGCACGTGTGCGCCGGGCGGCAGCAGGTCCAGCAGCCGGCGCACCCGGTCCTCCTGGCCCTCCTTGCGGGGGAAGGCCTCGTCGTAGCGCTCGCCGATCGCGTCGAACGCCGCGGCCTGGAGGGCCGAGCGCCGCGCCCACTCCTCCGGATCCGGAACGTGGTCGAGGGGATCGGGGGCGGTGTTCTCGCTGGGCACGGTGTCGTCTCTCCCTGCCGTGTCGTACGCGCGTGTCTGGGGTGCGCGCATCCTAACCCGTCCCCGCCGGACCGGGGCCCGGCGCCGCCTCCCGGCGCCCGGCGTGTCGTCTCAGCGCCCGTCCGCCACCGGCGGGTCCAGCCCCTCCACGGGGATCTCCAGGTCCAGGCCGGTCGGCGGGGGACACCCCCTCCGGCGGGTCGGGCCCGTGGTCGAGGGAGGCCTCGGGCCCCTCGGGGAGCCCCGGCCGGGTGCGGCCACCGCCTCAGCCCAGGAGCAGGGCGACCGAGAACAGCACGCCGAACGCCATCTGGAGCCTTCCGGTCTCACCCAGGCCCAGCACCAGGTCGCGGCCGGTCTGGCCGCCCAGCACGCGCCGCAGCGGCGGCACCGCCAGCGGCGCCGACACCAGCACCAGCGGCGTCCACCAGAACACCGGGGTCAGCGCCAGCGCCACCAGGTAGGACAGCGCGATCGCGCCCCCGTACAGGCGGCGGGTGCCGGCGTCGCCCAGCCGCACGGCCAGCGTGACCTTGCCGGTCTCGCGGTCGGTCGGGATGTCGCGCAGGTTGTTGATCACCAGCACCGAGCAGGACAGCAGGCCCACCGGAACCGACGCCACCCACGCCTGCCAGGGCGCGGAGCCCAGCTGCACGAAGACCGTGCCCACCACGGCCACGACGCCGAAGAACACGAACACCGAGACCTCGCCCAGGCCCCGGTAGCCGTAGGGGCTGCGGCCCCCCGTGTAGTACCAGGCCGCCGCGATCGCCAGGGCGCCCACCAGCAGCAGCCACCACGAGGACGTGGCCACCAGCACCAGGCCCACCACCCCCGCGAACGCGAAACTGGCCAGGGCCGCCGCCAGCACCTGCCGAGGGGCGGCCAGGCCGGTCGCGGTCAGCCGGGTCGGCCCGGTCCGCGCCTCGGTGTCGGTGCCCTTGACGCCGTCGCTGTAGTCGTTGGCGAAGTTCACGCCGACCTGGAGCGCCATGGACACCACCAGGGCCAGCAGCGCCTTCCACCAGACGAACCCGTCCAGGGCGAAGGCCAGGGCCGTGCCGACCGCCACCGGAACGATCGAATTCGGAAGCGTACGGGGGCGCAGCCCCGAGACCCATTCACTGACCGTGGCCACGCTCCGGCCCTCCCCGCTCACCACCGGCGCACCCGTGCGCGCCGCGACAACCACCCCACGTTAGACCCTGCCGGCGGCGCTCCCGTCCGCGCCCCGGCGCCGGGGCGCGGACGGGGCCCGTCCCGCTCCGGCCGACCGGCCCCCGCCCCCGCTACTGGGAGATGGCCGCGTGCAGGCGCACCATCGGCAGCAGCCGCCCCATGTCGATCTCGCGGCGGGCGCCGTCCGCGCGCCAGCCAGAGGCCTCGAAGAACGCCCGCAGCGCGTTGTCGGCCTCGGGCACCCACACGTGCAGGGTGGCGAAACCGTCCTCGACCAGGTGGTCCACGCACGCGTTCACCAGACGGCTGCCGTGCCCCTGACGCGCCCGCTCGGGGTCCACGTGCAGGGCGAACACCTCCGCGTCCTTGGCGGGCCACAGGTCCGGGTCCCCGGCGGGGCCGAACGCGGCGAAACCCGCGACCGTGCGCACCCCCTCCACCTCGTCGGTGGCCACCACCAGCCGGTGCCGGGAGGTCGGCGGAGACTCCAGGGCCGCCGTCCACTGCTCGCGGAACCGCTCCCTGGCCTCCTCACCGCCCAGGGCCCCGGACACCTCCTCGGGCAGCAGCGACCCGTACACCGCCCGCCACGACGCCACCTGGATGTCGACGACCGCTTCCACGTCGGCGGTACGGGCGGGACGGACGAACCGGGCACTGGACACGGGGAACTCTCCTTCGGGGGTGGGCGACACGCCTGGCGACAAGATCACCTACGCCGGAGTTTCCGGACCTTGCCACAGCATGGGAACATCTACGTTGTGAGCCTCATTATCAGAGTTATCGTGAACGCGCTCGCCCTTTGGGCGGCTGTCCTCCTGATCGACGGCATCGAAGTCACCGCGCAGGACACGGTCGGCCAGATCCTGGTCTACCTCGCCGTCGGCGCCATCTTCGGCGTGGTCAACGCGGTCATCAAACCGATCGTCAAAACGGTCGGATGCCTGTTCTACGCTCTGACCCTGGGGCTGATCGGCCTCTTGGTGAACGCGCTGCTGCTCATGCTCACCAACTGGATCGCGGGCCTGTTCGACCTGCCCTTCCACATCGACGGGTTCTGGCCCGCCTTCTGGGGCGCGATCGTCGTCACCATCGTCAGCTGGCTGCTCAGCATGTTCCTGCCCGACGGCAGCGACGACTAGCCTCCTACCGCGGACCCCGACCGCCCGGACCGCGGGCGGACCCCGGGCCCGGCCGGATGGCACGGGCCCGGGACGGGTAGGTTCGTCTTACCGGGGACCACTCAACCTCGACCCACGAGGACGGTGGACCGGACGGGGCCCGGCCCCTCGCCCCCGACACGGGGCAGCACAGATCTTTCCCGCGACCGTCGCGCATCCGCCGGTCGCGGTGGCGCGCACGCAGCGCCGACCACCCGTGCCCGAGGCACACCCGCACGGGATACCACAACTGTTTCGGAGTACACCGAGAGGAGGAGGGGCAACCACGGACCCCACCGCCCGAGGGCGGCGGTCCGCACGCCTTTCACACACGATGATGGACACCAAGAACCGCCCGTTCGGCAAGATGTTGACCGCGATGGTCACTCCGATGCTGGAGGACGGGGAACTCGACTACGAGGGCGCGGCCCGACTGGCCACCTACCTCGTCGACGAACAGCACAACGACGGCCTCGTCATCAGCGGCACCACCGGCGAGTCGCCCACCACCAGCGACGACGAGAAGGACCGGCTGCTCCGGACCGTCCTGGAGGCGGTCGGCGACCGCGCCACGATCGTGGCCGGGGTCGGCACCAACGACACCCGCCACAGCATCCGGCTGGCCCAGGCGGCCGAGAAGGCGGGGGCGCACGGTCTGCTGACCGTCACCCCCTACTACAACAAGCCGCCGCAGGAAGGCCTCATCCGGCACTTCACGTCGATCGCCGACTCCACCGACCTGCCGGTGATGCTCTACGACATCCCGCACCGCACCGGGACGCCGATCGCCTCCGAGACCCTGGTCCGCCTGGCCGAGCACCCGCGCATCGTCGCCAACAAGGACGCCAAGGACAACGTCGGCGCCAGCTCCTGGGTCATGGAGCGCACCGACCTGGCCTTCTACTGCGGCACCGACATCCTCAACCTGCCGCTGCTGTCCGTCGGCGCGGCCGGGTTCGTCAGCGTCGTCGGCCACATCGTGGGCGCCGACCTGCGCGACATGATCGACGCCTTCGAGAAGGGCGAGGTCGGCCAGGCCCTGGCCATCCACCGCCGCCTCACGCCGGTCTACACGGGCATGTTCCGCACACAGGGCGTCATCACGACCAAGGCCATCCTCAACCTGTTCGGCCTGCCCTCCGGGCCGGTCCGCACCCCGCTCGCCGACGCCTCCGCCGAGCTCCAGGCACTCCTGCGCGAGGACCTGGCCGCCGCGGGCGTCAAGGGCCCGATCGGGCTCGCCCCGCACCAGGCCGTCCCGGCCAGCGCCGTCGCCGTCGAGCGCCTCACGGAGGGATCCGTATGAGCCACCCGCATCCCGAACTGGGCTCGCCGCCGCCCCTGGGCAAGGGCGTGCTGCGCATCGTCCCGCTGGGCGGCCTCGGCGAGATCGGCCGCAACATGACGGTCTTCGAGTACGACGGGCGCCTGCTCATCGTGGACTGCGGCGTGCTCTTCCCCGAGGAGGAGCAGCCCGGCGTCGACCTGATCCTGCCGGACTTCGACTACATCCGGGACCGGCTCGACGACATCGAGGCGGTCGTGCTCACCCACGGGCACGAGGACCACATCGGCGGCGTGCCGTTCCTGCTGCGTGAGCGGGCCGACATCCCGATCGTCGGCTCCAAGCTCACCCTGGCGCTGATCACCGCCAAGCTCGGCGAGCACCGCATCAAGCCCGAGACCGTGCTGGTGGAGGAGGGCGAGCGACACGACTTCGGCCCCTTCGACCTGGAGTTCTTCGCGGTCAACCACTCCATCCCGGACGCGCTGGCCGTGGGCATCCGCACCCCGGGCGGGTCGGTGCTGCACACCGGCGACTTCAAGATGGACCAGCTGCCGCTGGACGGGCGCCTGACCGACCTGGCCGGGTTCGCCCGGTTCGGCGACGAGGGCGTGGACCTGCTGCTGTCGGACTCCACCAACGCCGAGCAGCCCGGCTTCATCGTCAACGAGCGCAACCTGACCGAGGCCATCGACAAGGTGTTCCGGCAGTCCCAGAAGCGCATCGTGGTGGCCTGCTTCGCCTCGCACGTGCACCGCGTCCAGCAGGTCATCGACGCGGCCGTCGAGCACGGGCGCAAGATCGCGTTCGTGGGCCGCTCCATGGTCCGCAACATGAACATCGCGCGCGACCTGGGCTACCTGAGCATCCCCGGCGACACCGTCGTCGACGTCAAGCAGCTCGACCATCTGCGCCCGGACGAGGTGCTCCTGGTGTGCACGGGCTCGCAGGGCGAGCCGATGGCCGCACTCAGCCGCATGGCCAACCGGGACCACCAGATCCGCATCGAGGAGGGCGACACCATCCTGCTCGCCTCGTCGCTGATCCCGGGCAACGAGAACTCGGTCAACCGGGTGATCAACGGCCTGACCCGCTGGGGGGCCAAGGTCGTGCACAAGGGCAACGCCCTGGTGCACGTCTCCGGCCACGCGCCCGCGGGCGAGCTGATGTACGTGCTCAACATGGTCCGCCCGCGCAACTTCATGCCCGTGCACGGCGAGTGGCGGCACATGCGCGCCCACGCCGACCTGGCCAAACTGACCGGGGTCCCGAGCGACAGGATCGTCATCGCCGAGGACGGCGTGGTCGTGGACCTGCACAAGAACCGGGCCAGGATCGTCGGCGCGGTGCAGGCCGGGTACGTGTACGTGGACGGCTCCTCGGTCGGCGACGTCACCGACGCCGCGCTCAAGGACCGCCGGGTCCTCGGCGAGGAGGGGTTCATCTCCGTCGTCGTGGCGGTGGACTCCGGCTCCGGCAAGATCCTGGGCGAGCCCGAGATCCACACGCGGGGCGCGGGCATCGGCGCCGACGCCTACGACGACGTCATCGACCGGATCCAGGACGCGCTGGACAAGGCGGCCAGGGACGGGGTCAACGACCCCCACCAGCTGCGCCAGCTCATCCGCCGCAGCGCCGGCCGCTGGGTCAACGAGACCTACCGGCGGCGGCCCATGATCATCCCCGTCCTGGTCGAGGTCTGACCGGCACCCGACGACGACGAACGGCCCGACGCCGCACCGCGGCGGTACGGGCCGTTCGCGTCGCCGGGGCCGGGGCGGCGGTGGGACGGGGAGCACAGGGGCGCCCGTGCGACACGCCGCGCGGGATACGGGCGCCGGGGGTGGACGCCGCAGTAGGCTGCCCGCCGTGGCGGGCCGTCCTGCCCGACCGTCCGCACGACCCCGTCCCCTGGAGGTGACCCCATGGCCACGCGCGCCTCCTCCGGCGGTTCCGGACGCAAGAAGCCCGCCGCGCGCAAGCCCGCGGCGAAGAAGCGCATGCCCGACGGGCCCATCGCCTTCGCCGTCACCATGTTCGGCCAGTTCCTGCTGGTGCTGTGGAAGCTCGTCGCGCACACCGTCGGCGGCTCCGCCCGCGCGGTCGGCCGCGGCGCGCGCGGCCTCGACCCCGACCTGCGCCGCGACGGGGCCGGGCTGGTCCTGCTGGCCGCGGGCGTCCTCATCGCCGCCGCCGTGTGGTGGAACAGCGACGGGCTGCTCCTGGAGTACACCCGCACGGTCGTGGTCGGCGCCTTCGGCACGTTCTCGCCGATCCTGCCGCTGCTGTTCCTGCCGATCGCGGTCAGGCTCATGCGCACTCCCGGCGACAGCAAGGAGGGCGACGCCGGGCGGCTGCTCATCGGCTTCAGCTCGATCATGCTGGGCCTGCTCGGCCTCATCCACATCGCCCACGGCATCCCGCAGCCCTCCGAGGGCCTGGCGGCCCTCCAGGAGGCCGGCGGACTCATCGGCTTCGTCGCCTCGGGGCCGCTCAGCGCCGTCGTCACCCCGTGGCTGACCGGCGTCCTGCTGGCCCTGGTGCTGGTCTTCGGGATCCTCGTGGTCACCGCCACACCCATCCGGCGCATCCCCGAGCGCCTCCAGGTCCTGTTCGGCGCGCTCATGGAGCGCGACACCGGCCCCGACGCGGGCATGGGCCTGCTGGGGGCGGAGAAGAAGAAGCCCGCCAAGCCGCGCGGGAGCGCGTCCAGGAAGAAGAAGAGCACGGGTACGGTCGCGGGCGACCACGAGCGCCCCTACGACAGCCCGGTGCTGCCCGACGAGCCCATCGCCCCCGCCCTCACCGACGAGGAGGAGGCCGCGCGGACCGGCGCCGGGGCCCCGGAACCGGACGCGGCCCCGGCGGAGGCCGCGCCCAAGGGCAGGAAGGCCGCCCGCGCCAAGCGGGAGGTCCCCGACCCCACCCCGGCCCCCGCCGCCACCGAGCAGCTCACCATCCCCTCCCGCGTGGTGGAGGGCGACTACGAGCTGCCCGCGCCGACCATGCTCAAGCCCGGCAGCCCGGTCAAGCCGCGCACCAAGGCCAACGACGAGGTCGTCGACGCCCTGTCGGGGGTGCTCACCCAGTTCAACATCGACGCCGACGTCACCGGTTTCACCCGCGGGCCGACGGTGACCCGCTACGAGATCGAACTGGGCCCCGCGGTCAAGGTCGAGAAGGTCACCGCCCTGGCCAAGAACATCTCCCTGGCGGTCAAGAGCGCGGACGTGCGCATCCAGTCGCCCATCCCCGGCAAGTCCGCCATCGGCGTGGAGATCCCCAACACCGACAAGGACCTGGTGAGCCTGGGCGACGTGCTGCGCTCGCCCGCGGCGACCTCCGACGACCACCCCATGCTGGTGGGCCTGGGCAAGGACGTCGAGGGCTCCAACGTGGTCGCGAACCTGGCCAAGATGCCGCACGTCCTGGTCGCCGGCGCCACCGGCGCGGGCAAGTCCACCTGCATCAACGGGCTCATCACCTCGCTGATGATGCGCGCCACCCCCGACGAGGTGCGGATGATCCTGGTCGACCCCAAGCGGGTCGAGCTGACCATGTACGAGGGCATCCCGCACCTGATCACCCCCATCATCACCAACCCCAAGCGGGCCGCGGAGGCCCTCCAGTGGGTGGTGGGGGAGATGGACCGGCGCTACGACGACCTGGCCGCCTCCGGGTACCGGCACGTGGACGACTTCAACGCCGCCGTGCGCACCGGGGAGCTGACCGCCCCGCCCGGCAGCGAGCGCCGGTACGAGCCCTACCCCTACCTGCTGGTCATCGTGGACGAGCTGGCCGACCTGATGATGGTCGCCCCCCGCGACGTGGAGGACGCCGTCGTGCGCATCACCCAGCTGGCCCGCGCCGCCGGGATCCACCTGGTGCTGGCCACCCAGCGGCCCAGCGTCGACGTCGTCACCGGTCTGATCAAGGCCAACGTGCCCTCCCGCCTGGCCTTCGCCACCTCCAGCCTCTCCGACAGCCGCGTCATCCTCGACCAGCCCGGTGCGGAGAAGCTGGTCGGCAAGGGCGACGCGCTCTTCCTCCCCATGGGCGCGGGCAAGCCCATCCGCCTCCAGAACGCCTGGGTGTCGGAGAAGGAGATCCGGGCGATCGTCGAGCACTGCAAGAAGCAGTCCGAGCCCAGCTACCGCGAGGACGTGGCCGCCCCCGACACCAAGAAGAAGGAGATCGACGAGGACATCGGCGACGACCTCGACCTGCTCCTCCAGGCCGTCGAGCTGGTGGTCACCACCCAGTTCGGGTCCACGTCCATGCTCCAGCGCAAGCTGCGCGTGGGCTTCGCCAAGGCGGGCCGCCTGATGGACCTCATGGAGAGCCGCGACGTGGTCGGCCCCAGCGAGGGCTCCAAGGCCCGCGACGTGCTCGTCCAGCCCGACGACCTGCCCGCCGTGCTGGCCGACATCCGCGGTTCCTGACCCGCGCCGCCGCGTCCGCGCGGCGGCGCCCGGGTGCCGACCAGCACCCGGGAAGTCGGGCTTCCGGCCCCGTGTTACGGCCTTTCCCGAAACTCCACTGGCATCCCTTAAAAACAGGCATGCCCGATTTGGTGGGATCTTGGAGGCTTCATGGGGCGTGGTGACCTGCGCGAAAGCGCTCCGGGCGGCAGAGTGGTCTCTTGCAGCTACACACAGTCGCGGGGGGAGTGCGCATGGCGACGATCGGTCAGACCCTGTCCGCCGCCCGGGTCGCGGCGGGGTACACGGTCGCGGACCTCAGCATCCGTACACGTATCCGGGAACCCGTCCTCACGGCCATCGAGCGGGAGGACTTCTTCTCCTGCGGCGGGGACTTCTACGCACGCGGCCACATCCGCGGCATCTGCCGCACGCTCGGTCTGGACCCGGCGCCGCTCCTGGCCGAGTACGACCGCGAGCACGCGTCCCGCGCCATACCCGCCTTCGTCCCCCCGCAGCGCCACCCGGCGTCCGTGCCCGAGGCGGCGCGCGTGGCCGCCGCCGCGCGCGCCGAGACCCGTCCGGGGGAGGATGGGGAGGCGGTGATGGCCCACCGCTTCGGCGAGGACGACTCCGGAGTCGGCGCCCAGCGCTGGGGCCACTTCGAACGCAGGCAGTTCCTGACGCGCCAGCCCGACGAGGAGCCCCAGGAGCCCCAGGAGCCCCAGGAGCCCCAGGAGCGCCGGGGGTCCCGCAGGCCGCGCCGGGCCGGGTGGATCCCCGGCCCCCGCGAGACCGCGGAGGGGCGCCGTCACCGTGCCCGGGCCCCCGAGGACGGGGACCCCGAGGGCGGGGCTCCCGAGGACAGGGCCGCCGACGCGGGTCCCGCCCGGGTCGGTTCCGCGCAGGTCGGCCCCGTGCGGAGCGGGCGCGCCGACGGCAGGCACCGCGGCGGCGGGCCCCGGAGCGCCAGGCACCAGGGGGGCGGGACCCGGGTCGGCAGGCACGGCCGGGGCGACCCCGTCACCCGCCCCGTGGTCGTCGCCGCCCGCCCCCGGCCCGTCGACGCCGTCCGGCGCCACTGGCCCTGGGCCGTGGTCGGGGCCATCTTCCTCCTGGCGCTCTTCGTCGGGGTCCGCACCTGGCAGGACTGGGACGCGGGCAACCCGCTGCGCTCGGCCTTCGACTCCTCCACCACCGAGAGGACCGTCGACTCCGCCGTGGGGGCGGAGGAGGCCGCGGCGGAGCAGGGGCCCGTCGAGTTCACCGTCGAACTCGGCGCCTCCGGACGCAGCTGGGTCGAGGTCAGCGGGGCCGACGGCGAGGACCTCTACGTCGGCTACCTGCTGGAGGGCGACGTCAAGGAGTACGTGACCGAGGACATGCTCAACCTGTGGGTCGGCGACGCAGGGGCGGTCAGCGTGACCGTCGACGGCGAGAGCTCCGGACCCCTCGGCCTTCCGGGCGAGGTCAAGGAGATCGTCATCGGCCCGGACGGCGTGCAGCAGTGACCGGACCGCGCCCCGGCCCGGAGCGATCCGGGCCGGGGTACGGGCGGGTGAGCCGACCAAGGTAATGTGGGGGGCTGCGGGCGGCGCCGGGCTGCGCCGTGCACTGAGCACGGCCGACCGGTCCGGGACGGCCCCCCGCGCCACCCGAAGCTCTCCCACACGCTTGGAAGCCATGTCATCGCGCCGTACTGTCTCACTCGTCACCCTGGGGTGTGCGCGTAACGAGGTCGACTCCGAAGAGCTGGCCGGGCGCCTGTCCGCTGGCGGCTGGGACCTCGTCGAGGGCGACACCGAGGCCGACGTCACCATCGTCAACACCTGCGGGTTCATCGACGCGGCCAAGCAGGACTCCATCGAGACCCTCCTGGAAGCGGCGGAGAACGGCGGCAGAGTCGTCGCCGCCGGGTGCATGGCCGAGCGCTACGGCTCCGAGCTGGCCCAGGCCCTGCCCGAGGCGCAGGTCATCGGATTCGACGACTACGCCGCCATCAGCGACCGGCTCGACGACGTCGTGGCCGGGCGGACCCTGGTCCCGCACGACCCCCGCGACCGGCGCACGCTGCTGCCGATCAGCCCGGCCGAGCGCGACGCCTCCCAGGCCCACGTCCCCGGCCACGCCAGCTTCGCCGAATCCGCCGGGGCCGAGGGCACCGAGCTGCCCTACCGCGCCTCCGTCCCGCGCCGCCGCCTGGTCGGCGGACCGGTGGCCAACCTCAAGATCGCCTCGGGCTGCGACCGGCGCTGCACCTTCTGCGCCATCCCGACCTTCCGGGGGGCCTACCTCTCCCGCCGCCCCGACGACATCGTGCGCGAGGCCGAGTGGCTGGCCTCCGAGGGCGTGCGCGAGGTGTTCCTGGTCAGCGAGAACTCCACCTCCTACGGCAAGGACCTGGGCGACGTGCGCGCCCTGGAGAAGCTCCTGCCCCGCCTGGCCGCCGTCGAGGGCCTGGAGCGGGTCCGGGTCAGCTACCTCCAGCCCGCCGAGGTCCGCCCCGGCCTGGTGGACGTGCTCACCGGGACCCCCGGCGTGGTGCCCTACTTCGACCTGTCCTTCCAGCACGCCAGCGGCACCCTGCTGCGCCGCATGCGCCGCTTCGGCGACCGCGAGCGCTTCCTGGAGCTGCTGGACACGGTCCGCAAGCGCGCCCCCGAGGCGGGCTCGCGCTCCAACTTCATCGTGGGCTTCCCCGGTGAGACCGAGGCCGAGTTCGAGGACCTGGTCTCCTTCCTCTCCGAGGCCCGACTGGACGCCATCGGCGTGTTCGGCTACTCCGACGAGGAGGGCACCGAGGCCTTCGGCCACGAGGGCAAGCTGCCCGACGAGGTCGTCGCCGAGCGCGTGGACCGGCTCAACCGCCTCTCCGAGGAGCTGATGGCCCAGCGCGCCGAGGAGCGGATCGGTTCGGAGGTCACCGTCCTGGTGGAGACGGTGCTGGAGGACGGCGCCTACGAGGGCCGCGCCGAGCACCAGGCGCCCGAGGTGGACGGCAGCACGATCCTCTACGGCGAGGGCCTCGCCGTCGGCGACCTGGTGCGCGCCACCGTCATCCAGTCGGCCGGAGCCGACCTCATCGCGGAGCAGGACGACACCCACGGGGAAGCCGCGGACAGATGAGCACCCCCGACCCCGCGGCCACCCCCGCCCCCCGCGTTCCCCTGTGGAACATCGCGAACATCCTCACGATGAGCCGCCTGGTCATGGTGCCGCTCTTCGTGTGGCTCATGTTCCTGGACGGCTCGTGGTGGCGGTTCGCCGCCTTCTCCGTCTTCGTGCTGGCCGCCATCACCGACCGTGTCGACGGCGAGATCGCCCGCCGCCGCAACCTGGTCACCGACTTCGGCAAGATCGTCGACCCCATCGCGGACAAGGCGCTCACCGGCTCCGCGCTGGTGGTGCTCTCCCTCCAGGGCGACCTGTGGTGGTGGGTGACCATCGCCATCCTGGTCCGCGAATGGGGCATCACGGCGCTGCGCTTCGCGGTCCTGCGCTACGTGGTCATGCCGGCCAGTCAGGGCGGCAAGCTCAAGACGGTCCTGCAGATCGTCGCGATCAGCGTCTACCTCTTCCCGCTCCAGGTGCTGCCCTTCAGCGAGGTCTTCGTCTGGTTCGCGCACGTCGTGATGGCCGCCGCGCTGGCGGTCACCCTGTGGACCGGCCTGACCTACGTGTTCGACGCCGTCCGCGCGGTGCGCGCCCGCAAGGGCCCCGCCGCGTGACGGGGGAGCAGGGCCCGCCGGACGCCGGCGACCCGGACCCGCGTGCCGGGGCGCTGGCCGCGGCCGGGGCCGCCCACCGGGCCCTGCTCGCCGCCGGCGCCACCTGCGCCACCGCCGAGTCGCTGACCGGCGGCCTCATCGGCGCCCACCTCACCGCGATCCCGGGCGCCTCGGGCACCTACCGGGGCGGTGTCGTGGCCTACGCCACCGACGCCAAGGACAGCGTCCTGGGCGTGCCCGCGGACCTCCTGGCCGAGCACGGCGCCGTCCACCCGGAGGTGGCCGGGCACATGGCGCTCGGAGTCCGCCGCCTGCTGGGCTCCGACTACGGCGTCGCGGTCACCGGCGTGGCCGGACCCGACCCCCAGGACGGCCAGCCCGTCGGTACGGTCTTTGTGGCCGTCGCCACGCCCGACGGGGCCACACGGGGCCGCCGTTTCCGTTTCACCGGGGACCGTGCGGGTATCCGATACCGCACGGTCGAGGGGGCGCTGCTGCTCCTGGACACCGCTGTGCGCGGGAGCACGGAAGGAAACGCCCGAGGCTGAACTTTTCGGGCTGTTCTTCCTTTCCCCACCCTTGGGAACAAAACCACCCCCGGGCGGGGTTCCCCCTCCAGCGAACAGGACGGCAAGAGGTGCCCGAATCGGGCGTGGGACAGGTACGGTGGTGTATATGAAGGTCGCTACCGGTGGGAGGGAGCGCGAATGATGGTCCTGCTTCGTCACCTACTTGGTGACGTGCTCAGGCGGCTCCGGCAGCGCCAGGGCCGCACCCTCCGTGAGGTGTCGGCCGATGCACGTGTATCCCTCGGTTACCTGTCGGAGGTCGAGCGCGGGCAGAAGGAAGCCTCTTCCGAACTGCTCTCCTCGATCTGCGGGGCGCTGGGCGTCCCGCTCTCGCAGGTACTGAGAGAGGTCTCCGACCAGCTCGCCCTCGCCGAGCTCCAGGAGGCCGCGCTGCTGGGTGACGCGGTCACGACCGACCCCGTCTCCGCCCAGGACCTCGGCATCGACCCGGTACCGGATCGCGTTCCCCAAGTCGCCGACATGGTGGGGGTCTGACCCCTCCTCGGAACTGTCCGTCCATCGTCACCGTGACCACGACGAAGGAGCCGACCAGACGGTCGGCTCCTTCGGTGTTCACGGGACCTGCGCCCGGGGCGGCGGTCAGCGGTGGGTGTGGTTCACCCAGGCCTCGGGGTCCTCGGCCAACGAGCGCACCGTCTCGGGCAGCTCGTTGGTCACCAGGTGCTGGAGGTTGACGCCCTCCAGGATCGCGCGCTCGCTGGCGCGCAGGGCGATCCACACCTGCTGGAGGCTGCGGGCCGCGCCGTCGTAGTCCACGTGCTCGGGCCGCTCCCCGCGCACGTTGGCGAGCGGTCCGTCGACCGCGCGGATGATGTCGGCCAGGGAGATCTCCCCCGCCGGACGGGCCAGCCAGTAGCCGCCGACGGGGCCGCGCTGGCTGCGTACCAGACCGGCCCGGCGTAGCTGGGTGAGGATGTTCTCGAGGAATTTTCCGGGGATGGCCTGCGCGCGTGCGAGCTGTTCGGCCGTCACCGGCCCCTCGTCGGCGACGGCGAGTTCCGCCGCCGCGCGTAGCGCGTAGTCGACCCGGGCTGAAAGGCGCATGCTGTGATTATGCCGTGTGTAAGTGGGCGAATGGGGCACCGGTCGTCGACGGGGACGCCGTCGACCGGGATGCTTCAGGCCAAGGGTACTTCTCCTACCGGGTTGCGGGGACATCGGTGACGTCCCCGCTCTCGGGGTGTCCCGCCCCAGTATGTCCGCCGCGGTGACGAGCGTCACCGGAACGCGCCGGCCCGGCCGGTCCGCGACCGGCCGGGCCGGGGAGCGCGGCCGTGGCGCTCAGCCCACGCCGGGGGAGGGAGCGCCCACCGGGGCCCCCAGCAGCTCCGCCGCGCTCAGCCCGTTCACGTGCGCGGCGCCGTAGGTGCTCACGTGCGCGCCGCAGTCGGGCCGCCAGATGGGCAGCCCCATCTCCACCACCACGGCGTCGGGGTGGGAGCTGAGCAGGCGGTTGACGAGCGCCTGGGCGGAGGGGTAGCGGTGCGCGTCCCGCACCACCACGACCAGGTCGCGGTCCCGGGCGCTGGCGGCCAGCCGGTCGGCGTGCGCGACGTCGGGGGAGACCCGCTCGGTGCTCGGGAACCAGGGGGACAGGCCCCAGGGGACCTCGCCCACCGCCATGCCGGAGGGGGCGTCCACCTCCACCACGTAGGGGTCCGCCAGCGGCGGCAGGTCGCCGTCCACGCGCACCGCGCGGCGGGCGCCGACCAGGCCCACCCCGTCGGCCGCGGGCGCGTCCGAGCGCCGGGTCTGGGCCGCGCGGATCCAGGTCCGCAGCTCGGCGTTGCGCCCGGCGGCCTCCTCCAGGCGCTCCCCGGGCAGGCGGCCCTCCCGGACCGCGTCCACCAGCGCGGCGCGGATCAGCTCGACCTGGTCGGCGTAGACGAACCGGCCCAGGCACAGCAGGTCCACCCCGGCGGCCACCGCGCGCACGCAGGCCTCGGGGATGCCGATCCGGCCGCTGACGCCCTGCATGTCCATGGCGTCGCTGACCACGGTGCCGGTGAAGCCCAGCTCGCCGCGGAGCAGGTCGTTGAGGATGCGCGGGGTGAGCGTGGCGGGGCCGTCGCCGCCCAGGCCGGGCATCTCGATGTGCGCGGTCAGGATCGACCGGACGCCCGCCTCCACGGCCGCGCGGAAGGGCCGCAGCTCGCGGCGGTGCAGGAGGTCGGCGTCGGCCTCCACGCGCGGCAGCACGTGGTGGGAGTCCTGGGAGGTGGCGCCGTGGCCGGGGAAGTGCTTGGCGCACGCGGCCACGCCCGCCTCCTGGAGGCCGAGCACGGCTGCCGCCGCGTGCCGGGCCACCAGTTCGGGGTCGGAGCCGAAGGAGCGGGTGCCGATCACCGGGTTGTCGTCGGCGACGTTGACGTCCACCGAGGGCGCCAGGTCCAGGTTGAAGCCCAGTTCGGCCAGGCGTCCGCCCAGGGAGCGCAGGGTGGCGCGGGTCAGGCCGGGGTCGTCCACCGCGCCCAGGGCCGCGTTGCCGGGGTAGTCGCTGCCCTGCGCCTGGCCGATGCGGGTGACGTCGCCGCCCTCCTCGTCCAAGGAGATCAGCGGGGTGTCGGTGACCCCGGCCAGGGTCGCGTTGAGCGCGGTCACCTGCTCGGGGCCGTCCAGGTTGTTGTGGAACAGACAGACACCGGAGATCCCGTCCGCCAGACCCTCCAGGACCCAGCGCGGGGCTTGGTAGGACTCGAAGGGCACCAGCAGCGTGGCGTTGGCCAGACGCGCCAGGGTCGGGTCGTACGGCATGACGAACTCCGTTCGGTGAGCGAAGGGGTGCCCGTGGTCGGGCAGACGAAGGGCGGGGAAACGGGGGGGGAGGGCGCGCCCGGGGCGGGGCCCGCGGTGTCCGTCGCGGGACCCGCCCCGGCGGGAGGGACGCGGTCAGCCCTTGACCGCGCCCATGGTCAGGCCGGAGACCATGCGCCGCTGGACGAACAGGAAGAAGATCATCACGGGGATGGTCAGCAGGGTGGAGGCGGCCATGATCGGCCCCCACTCGGTGCCGAACCGGCCGAAGTAGTAGGACAGCGTCAGCGGCAGCGTGTAGTTGTCGGTGCTGCGGCCCAGGAACGTCAGCGCGACGATGAACTCGTTCCACGCGGTGATGAAGGCGAAGATGCTCGCCGCGACCAGGCCCGGCGCGACCAGGGGCATCAGGATGCGCCAGAAGACGGTCCAGGAGCTGGCGCCGTCGATGGCCGCGGCCTCCTCCAGCTCCTTGGGCACCGCGGCCACGAAGCCCCGCAGCATCATGATGGTGATCGGCAGGGACACGGCCGTGTACACGATGAGCAGGCCGGACAGGTTGCCGAGCAGCTGCACGCCGCTGACGTCGGACAGCTGCCGGAAGTTGATGAAGATGGAGATGATCATCGCCTCCATCGGCACCATCTGGATCACCAGCAGCAGGATGATGAAGGCGGTGCGCAGCCGGAAGCGGAACCGGGCCACGGCCACGGCGGCCAGCAGCGACAGGAACGCTCCCATGGCCACGGAGGCCACGGTGAGGAACAGGCTGTTGCCCAGGAACTGCCAGAAGTTCACCCCGGGGATCAGCTGGCCGTTGAGCACCCGGTCGAAGTGCTCCAGGGTCGGCGCCGTCGGGAAGATCGTCTGGTCGCGGGTGAAGATCTCGCCCACCGGCTTGAAGGCCGTGATGACCATCCAGTACACGGGGAACACCGAGAACAGGAACACCGCGAGGCCGGCCAGGTACAGCGGCAGGCGCCGCAGCCGGCGCAGCGGGCCGCGGCGGTAGACGCGCCGGGGGCCGCTCGGGCCGCCCGTCCCGGCGCCCCCGGTGGCGCGCTCGCGGACGGCGGAGGCGGAGGTCTGGTCGATCGCGGTCATCGGGTCTCCCCCTGGCGGATCATGATGCGCAGGTAGTACGCGGTGACGGCGAGGATCATCACGGTCATGACCACCGCGATCGCCGAGCCCATGCCGTAGTTGGCCGGGCTGGCGCTGAAGCCCTGCTGGTAGATGTAGTACGAGAGCAGGTAGACGTCCTTGTTCTGGAAGCTGTTCGCCAGGATGTAGAGCTGGGTGAACACGCGCAGGTCCCAGATGATCTGGAGGACCAGCAGCAGGGCGAACAGCGGGCGCAGCATCGGGAACGTGACGTTCCAGAAGGCCTTCCAGCCGCCCGCGCCGTCCATCCTCGCGGCCTCGTACAGCTCGTAGGGGATGCTCTTGAGCCCGGCGAGCACGGAGACGGCCACGAAGGGGAAGGACTGCCAGACGATCACGGTGACGAGGATCGAGAACAGCGGGAGCGGTTCGAGGAACCAGTTGTACTGCAGCCATCCGCTGCCCACCAGCCAGTCCGGCATCCGGTCCAGGATGACGTTGACCAGGCCCCGCTCGGGCAGGAACAGCCAGCGGAAGACCAGGGAGGCGCTCAGCGCGGGGGTGGCCCAGGCGAGCATCATGCCCAGGGCCACGAACCCCGAGAACCACTTGGGAAGCTTGTTCAGCAGCAGCCCCACGAGGGTGCCCAGCACCATCGTGATGCCGACCATCAGCACGCAGACCACGACCGTGTTGCGCAGGATCCCCCAGAACTCGGGGTCGGTCAGCAGGGTCTGGTAGTGGGCGAAGCCGTTCCAGGCCGGGCCGGGCTGGTTCGGCAGGAGGTTGCGGGTGGTGAAGCTGGTGAGCGAGTACCACACCATCTGCACGATCGGCCACAGCAGCACGACCGCGAGGAGGATCAGGGCCGGTGCGATGAGCAGGTACGGGGTGGGGAGCGCGCGGCGGCGGGGCGCGGGCTCGGAGACGGGGGCCTTCACGGCCTCCTCCCGCTCGCGCGCGGGCGCTGGTTCGACGGTTTGTGCCATGGTCTTCTCAATCGAGGCGTGGGCCGACCGCGGCGGGCGGGGCCGTTGGACCCCGCCCGCGCGCAGCTCTACTCAGTCAGGCGGGACGGGCTACTCGACCGGCTCGTTGAGGATCGAGGTCAGCTCCTCGTTGGCCGCCGCCAGGACCTCCTCGGCGTCGCCTCCCTGCACGATCTCCAGGACGGCGCCCGGCAGGATCTTGTTGTCCTGGTCGGCCGCGGTCCAGCGCGGGGTGGTCGGGAAGAACTGGGTGTGCTGCATCTGCTCGGCGGCCGCGGCGGTGGCGGGGTCCTCCTGGTACTCCTCGCTCTCCAGCAGGTGCGGGTAGGCCGGGAAGAAGCCCGCGACGTCGGCGTAGCCCTGGCCGCCCTCCTCGTCACCGAGGACGGTGAGCAGCTCGAAGGCCAGGTCCGGGTGCTCGGTGGTGGTGAACACCGTCAGGGCGGAACCGCCCGCGAAGGCCGGGGCGATGCCCTCGGCGCCGGGGATGGGCGCGGCGACGATGTTCTCGATGACCGCCGGGTCCGCGGCCTGCTCCTCCATGGAGCCGACCGCCCAGCCGCCGTCGATGTACATGCCCAGCTCGCTGTTGGCCATGTCGGCCAGCGCGATGAGCTCGTTCTGGCCGACGTAGTCCTGCGGCGAGATGCCGTCGGTGGTCAGGCTGGCGTAGAACTCGATGGCCTCGACGGTGGCGGGGTCGGTGAGCTTGCCCTCCCACTCCTCGCCGTTCTGCTCCGCGATCGAGCCGCCGTTGCTCCAGATGAAGCTGGCGATGCCGTTGGTGAAGTCGGTCGGCGCGGCGAAGCCGGGGACGTCGTACTCCTCCTCGATGGCCCCGGCCACCTCGACGAGCTCGTCCCAGGTCGTCGGCGGCTCGTGGCCGATCTCCTCCAGCCAGTCCGCGCGGTAGTACAGGGTGCGCACGCCCGAGAACCACGGGACGCCGTACTGGACGCCCTCGTAGGTGCCGTATTCCAGGGCGTTCTCGTCGATGCCCGCGGCGGCGTCCCAGCCGCCGACCTGCTCGGTGATGTCCATCAGGGCGCCCTGCGCGGCCCAGCCCGCGACCTGGTCGTTGCCGACCTCCAGCACGTCGGGGGCGTCGCCGCCGGCGAGGGCGTTGGTGATGGCCTCCTGCGCGTCGGGCCAGGGGATGAACTCGACGTTGACGGCCACGTCCGGGTTGCTCTCCTGGAAGCGCGCCTCGACGTCCTCGAAGTACTCGACGAGGGGCTCCTGGGAGGTGCCCATGACCCAGACGGTCAGGCTGTCGGCCTCGCCGCCCCCGTCACCGGAGTCGGAGCCGCCGCACGCGGAGGCGAGCAGGACCACGGCCGTGGCCGCGGCGATCTTGGGGAACCTCATCTGTATCTCTTCTCCCTTCGCACGACGCGCCGGGGTGCGACGCCTGTGCTCGAACCGACCTGGGATGATCGTGGGAATCACCCCGCGGCTCGACGTCTTGTGGGGGTTGTGCTGGGATAGCACGTTGGCCGCCCCGCCGGAGCGGGTACCGGGAGGGCCCAGCGAGTATCGGAAGGGCCCGAAGCGGGCCTTACGAGGACGTGACCTCCTGTGAGGTTGTGAGCTAAATTAACAGGAAACTTTCCTAATAAAAACAGGGTGAGGTGTCACGGTTATGTCTCAACGTCCGGGGACTCCCCGGCTGCTACGCCAGCTCAACGACCGCGCGGCACTGGAACTGCTCCTGTCCGCGGGGCCCTTGACCAGGACGCAGCTGGGAACGCGTACCGGCCTTTCCAAGGTGACCGCCTCCCAGCTGCTCGCGCGGCTGGAGGAGCGGGACCTGGTGCGCGTCGTGGGCAGCCAGGCGGGCGGTCGGGGGCCCAACGCCGCGCTGTACGCGGTGGTGCCCGAGAGCGCCTACGTCGCGGCCCTGGACGTCAGCGCGAGCCGGGTGACCGCGACGATCGCCGACATCACGGGCCGGATCGTCAGCGACGTCGCGGTCGATCCCAGCGCCTCCGACGACCCCGTCGCGCTCGTCCACACCGCGGTGATGCGCCTGGCCGACACGGCGGGGGTCGCGCTGGACAGGGTCCGCGCCTGCGTCATCGGCACCCCCGGCGTGGTCGATCCCCGCACCGGCGACATCCGCTTCTCCTTCGACCTGATGTCCTGGCACGAGGGCATCCTGGAGGCCCTGCGCGCCGACCTCAAGCGCTCGGTCATGATCGAGAACGACGTGAACCTGGCCGCCCTGGCCGAGCACTCCGAGGGCGCCGCCGCGGGGGTGGCCGAGTTCGTCCTCATCTGGCTCAGCGCCAACGGCGGCGTGGGGATGTCCACCATGATCGACGGCCGCATCCACCGGGGCCGTTCGGGCGGCGCGGGCGAGATCGGCTACCTGCCCGTGCCCGGGGCGCCCATGCCCACCGACGTGGGCCTGTCCGGTGGCTACGAGTCCTTGCGCGACGGTGCGAGCCGCGAGCTTCCCCACGGGTTCCAGGCGCTGGTCAAGGCGGGGCAGGTGGTCGAGCTGGCCGCCGGGTACGGCATCGAGGGCACCGACGTCACCGAGGTGGTCGGGGCGGCCGCCGCCGCGGAGACCCCGGAGGCGGACGCCTTCCTGAACGACTTCGCCGAGCGCCTGGCCCGCGGGGTGGCCGCCGTCGCGGTGATCCTGGACCCCGGCCTGGTGGTGCTCGGCGGGGACGTGGCCCGGGCGGGCGGTGTGAAGCTGGCCGAGCGGGTCCAGGCGGCCACCGCGCGCATCGCCCCGAACGCGACCGAGGTCGCGCTGGGAAGGGTGGAGGGCAGCCCGGTGGTGCGGGGCGCGCTGCTGCACGCCCTGGAACGGGCGCGGGAGGACGTCTTCTCCTCGACGGTCTGAACCCGGCGGGCTCCGGCCCCATGGGAGCCCTCCCACGGCGGCGGGCGCGGGCTCTCGCCAGCGGATGCCCGTCTCCAGCGGTCGCCTGTGTCCAGCGGTCCCTTCCGGCCGAGTCCCGCGGTCCCGGGCGGCCGCGCCCCGGTGTTCCTCACCCGGCCGGGGCGCGGCCGCCCGGCTCCCGTGAAGGGCGCCGGGCAGCCGCGCGCGGAGGGCTCAGGACGGCCGGACCAGCCCCCGGACCATCACCACGCGCGGCAGCACCCGGATGCCCGCCCGCTCCTCGGCCCGCCAGACCCCCTCCAGGCCCGGGCCCCACTCCGCCCGGGGGAGCACGGAGAACCCCCGGGCCGCGTACCAGGGCCCGTTCCACGGCAGGTCCCGGAAGGTGGTGAGGGTGAGGCGGGTGTGACCGGCGGCAGCCGCCTCGGCGCACACCGCCTCCAGCAGGGCGCCGCCGATCCCGCGCCTGCCGTGGTCGGGGTGCACGGCCAGCTGCTCCAGGTGCGGGCGCCCGTCCACGGTCACCGTCGCGGCCAGGCCGACCACGGAGCCGTTCGCCGCGGGGTTCCCGACCGGGCTTCCCAGGGAGTCCTCGGCCGGGGCCGCGGCCGTGTCCCCAGCGGGTTGCTCGGCCACCAGGACCCGCTCCGCGTGCGCGAGCACCTCCCTCGGGTCGTCGGGGGGCAGCACCACCCCGGCGGCGGCGAACACGGTGTCCGCCGCCAGCGACACCTCCACCACGCGCGGTTCGTCCTCCGCCCGCATCGGTCGGATCCCCGGTCGTCCCACCGGCCCCCCTCGTGCTCGTGCTCTCTGCTGTGCGGACGCCATCCTGGCCGGTTCCGGCCGCCGCGGCCAGTCGTTTCCGCGTTCCGCTCCGGTGGGCCGGAGGGGGCGCGGGCCCGCCCGTGCGCGCTCGCGCGGGCGGGCCCCGCGACGCCGCCGAGCCCGACCGCGCCCGGGGCGGGACCTCACCCCGGGCGGTGCGGGGTCAGTCCCGCCACTGCTCGGCGGGCGCCACGCCGGGGAGGGGCCTGCCGATGAGGGCGAGGGGGGCGAAGAAGCCGACCTGGCCGATCGCCATGATCAGCGTGGCGAGCGCCCTGTCGTCGTAGTGGGCGGACGCGGCGGCGTACAGGTCGTCGCCGACGCGTTCGCCGTGCGGGTTGGCGGTGAGGACGGCCTCCAGCAGCGCCAGCGCGATCCGCTCGGCGTCGGTGAAGCAGGGCGCGTCCCGCCAGGAGGCCACGGCGGTGATGCGCTCCTCGGACTCCCCTGCCCCGCGGAGGTTGCCGGTGTGCAGGACGGTCAGGTAGGTGTTCCCGAGGATCTGGCCGGCGCGCAGCTGCACCAGGCCCACGGTGGCCCGCGGGACCGAGCCGTTCCCGGTGGCCGCGAACAGCGCCTTGCTGACCTCTCCCAGCTCGGGAACGAGTACGGCGGGGTTGGGCAGTCGGGACTGGGTCTTCTCCCGGCTGGCGGTGGTGCTCATGATGCGGTGTCCTTTCGGTGCTCCGGTCGTCACGTCGTCGTGATCACAGCCATGACGGACGGGCCGCCGCGGATGTGACCGGGCGGACGCGGTCACATCCGCGGCGGCGGGATCGTCAGTGTGGTGGCACCCGAGAAGGCGACATCGAGAGGCGATCATGGGCGAGAGCGACTTCCTGGCCGAGCGGTTCGAGGAGCACCGCGTCCACCTCCGGGCGGTGGCCTACCGCATGCTCGGCTCCCTGGCCGAGGCCGACGACGCCGTCCAGGAGGCATGGCTGCGGCTCGCCCGCTCCGACGCCCAGGGGATCGGCAACCTCGGCGGCTGGCTGACCACGGTCGTCGGCCGGGTCTGCCTGGACATGCTGCGTTCGCGCGCGCAACGCGGCGAGACCCCCTTGGAGGCACGTCTGCCGGACCCGATCGTGAGCGAACCGGCCACCGACCCCGAGCACGTGGCGCTGACGGCCGACTCGGTCGGGCTGGCCCTGCTGGTGGTCCTGGAGTCGCTCAACCCGGCCGAACGGCTGGCCTTCGTCCTGCACGACATGTTCGGCCTGCCGTTCGAGGAGATCGCCCCGATCGTCGACCGCACCCCGGCCGCGGCCCGCAAACTCGCCAGCCGCGCCCGCGCCCGCGTCCGTGGGGCCGCCCCCGAACCCGACCCCGACCCGGTCGCCCAGCGCCGCGTCGTGGACGCCTTCCTCCGAGCCGCGCGCGGCGGCGACCTCGACGCCCTGGTGGCCGTTCTCGACCCCGACGTCGTGCTGCGTGTCGACGGCGGGAACGCTCTGCCCGGCGGTATGAGGGTCCTGCGGGGCCGGGAGGCGGTGGCCGGTCAGGCCGCCACCTTCCACCGCATGGCCACCCTCTCGACCAGCCGTCCCGCACTGGTCAACGGCAGGGCCGGTCTGGTCAACACCCTCGACGGCGCGCTGCTCTCGGTCATGGGGTTCACCGTCACCGACGGGAGGATCACCGCGATCGAGATCCTGTCCGACCCCGAACGCCTCGACGCCGTCGACCTCGCGGACCCGGGGCGCTGATCCGGCCCGCCCCGGCACCGGCGCGTCGGTGCCGGGAGCTGTGGGAGGGGAGGCCGGGGCGGGGCCGGATCCTCAGGGGCGCAGGCGCAGCCCCTTCGGGGTCACGTGGAACCCCGCCGCCACCAGCGCGGCGTCCACCGGCGTCGCGAACACCTCGGCCCCGTCGGCGCGCTCCACCGTCAACGCTCCCGCGCGTCCGTCCCGCACCGCCCCGGCCAGGGCGCGGGCCGCCCGCTCCAGCAGGGCGGGCGGCGAGCCGAAGGTCAGCACCGAGCGGCCGCCCCGCCCCACGTACAGGGTCAGCCGACCCCCGTCGACGACCACCAGGGAACCCGCCGACCGGCCCGGCCTGGCCTGGGCGTCCCCGGGCCAGGGCAGGTCCGTGCCGAACGGGTTCGCCGGGTCGGTCGCCGCCAGCACCACTGGTTCCGCCGCGCCGACGGAAACCGCGCGCAGCCGGTCCACGGCGCCCGGCAGCGCGAACTGGGCGCCGCCCAGCCCGTCCACGAAGTAGCCGCGGCGCACCCGGCCCGACTCCTCCATCGTCCGCAGCACCCGGTACTCGTCCGGGGAGATCCGCCCGCCCTGGTAGCCGCGCACCAGCACGCCCCGGCGCTCCAGCCGCGCCTCCAACCGCGCCAGGACCCGCCTGGTGGGATCGCCCTCCCGTTCGGGCAGGGCCCACCACCGCCCCGCGGCCGTGGGCGGTCCCGACCGGGTGGGCAGCACCGGACGCGCCAGCCGCCCCGCACGCGAGGGCGCGCGACGCGGGGCCGCCCCCGAGCCCAGTACCGCGCGCAGCGGGGCCAGGGTGTCGTTGGTGACACAGCCCGACCACACCAGCTCCCACAGCGCCGCGACCAGCTCCGCGTCCGTCACCGCCGAGCCCCCCGACGCGCCCGCCACACGGTCGGCGACGTCGCGGAAGAACAGCGCCCCGCCCCCGCGCAGCGCCTCCAGCACCGCGTGGGCCGTGGAACCCTCCCGCGGCGGCACCGGTTCGGGCAGCAGCAGGGCCGCCTCGTCGGCCGGGGCCAGACACACCCACCCGTCCTGCCCGGGCAGCGCGCCCGCACCGGCCCACACGACCTCGCCCGCCTGCGTCAGCTCGTCCAACCGCCGGGGCGCGTAGTCCTCCACACGGGAGGGCAGCACGAGGGTCTCCAGCGCCGACGCCGCCACCGTCGCGCCGCGCAGCGACTCCACGGCCTCGAACACCGCGTCCGGTCCGCGCCACCGCTCACCCGCGACGGCGCGCTGCCACACCGGCGCGAACGCGGCCAGGGCGGTCTGCGCGACCGGCTCCACCTCGCTGCGCAGCCTCGCCACCGACCCGCGCCGCAGCCGCCGCAGCACGTCGGCGTCGCACCACTCGGTGCCCGTCCCGCCCGGCCGGAACCCGCCCTGGTGGACGCGCCCCAGCCGGGACAGCTCCCGCAGCACGCCCTCCACCACGTCCGCGCCGAGCCCCAGCCGCGCCGCCGCCTCCCCGGAGGAGAACGGCCCGTGCGTGCGCGCGTAGCGCGAGACCAGGTCGCGGGTCGGCGCCTCCACCGGCTCCAGGAGGGCCCCGGCGACACCGGAGGGCGGCCGCGCGCCCAGCGCGTCGCGCAGCCGCGCCGCGTCCTCCACCGCGCACCAGCGCTCGGCGCCCGCCACGGCCATCCGCACCACCCGGCCCGCGGACTCCAGCTCCTCCAGCCACTCCCGCCGGGCTCCCCGGGCCCCGGCCTCCTCCGTGGTCAGCGGCCCCACCTCGCGCAGCAGGTCGGCCGCGCCCTCGGCGTCCCGGGCGCCCGAGCCGGGGGCGGTCCGCTGCAACAGCGCGCCGACCTCCTCCACCACGCGCGGGTCGAGCAGTTCCCGCAGGTCCGCCTCGCCCAGCAGGTCGGCCAGCAGCGAGGCGTCCAGGGTCAGCGCCTGCGCGCGCAGCTCGGCCGCGGGGGCGTCCCCCTCGTACAGGAACGCCGCCGTGTACTCCATCATCAGCGAGCGCGCGAACGGCGACGCCGCCTCGGTGCGCGCCTCCACCACCCGTGTCCGGCGGGACCGGATGCCCTCCAGCGCCTCCACCAGGGCGGGCACGTCGAACACGTCCCGCAGGCACTCGCGCACCGCCTCCAGCACGATCGGGAACGACCCGTAGCGGCCCGCCACCGACAACAGGTTGGAGGCCCGCAGCCGCTGCTGCCACAGCGGCATCCGCCGGTCCGGCCGCTGGCGGGGCAGCAGCAGGGCCCGCGCCGCGCACTCGCGGAACCGCGCGGCGAACAGCGCCGACCCGGGCAGCTCCCCGGTGACCGCCTCCTCCACCTCCTCGGGGTCCAGCGCCACCAGGTCGGCCAGCTCGCCCGGCCGGTCCCAGCCCCCGGCGTCCGGCAGGCGCAGCACGATCCCGTCGTCGCCGTGGACGACCTGCGCGTCCGCGCCGAACCGGTCCCGCAGCCGCCGGGCCAGGGCCATCGCCCACGGCGCGTGCACCCGCGCGCCCAGCGGGGAGTGCACGACCGCGCGCCAGTCGCCGACCTGGTCACGGAAGCGCTCGACGAGCACGGTCCGGTCGTCGGGCACGTGCCCGGTGGCCTCCCGCTGCTCGGAGACGTACTCCACCAGGTTGCGCGCGGCCCACGCGTCCAGCCCCGCCCCCTCGGCCAGGGCCAGCGCCTCCGTCGGCTCCGCCGCGGCCAGCTCCCGGGTCAGGGCGCCCACCGCCCGGCCCAGCTCCGCGGGCCTGCCCTGCGCGTCGGCCTTCCAGAACGGCATCCGGCCCGGCCGCCCCGGCGCGGGGGAGACCAGCACCCGGTCGGCGGTGATCGCCTCGATCCGCCACGAGGTGGACCCCAGCACGAACACGTCGCCCACCCGCGACTCGTAGACCATCTCCTCGTCCAGCTCGCCGACCCGGGTGGGCGCCCGTCCCGGCGCGGGGTCCCCGTCCCGCCCGGTCAGGTGCACCCCGTACACGCCCCGGTCGGGGATGGTGCCGCCGCTGACCACCGCCAGCCGCTGCGCGCCAGGGCGCGCCCGGAGCACGTCCGCCTCCCGGTCCCACACCAGGCGGGGGCGCAGCTCGGCGAACTCGTCCGAGGGGTAGCGGCCGGAGAGCATGTCCAGGACCGACTCCAGCACCGTGTCGGCCAGGTCGGCGAAGGGCGCGGCCCGCCGGACCAGGGCGGCCAGTTCGGACACCGGCCAGTCGTCCATGGCGGCCATCGCCACGACCTGCTGGGACAGCACGTCCAGGGGGTTGCGCGGCATCTCCAGGCGCTCGATGGCGCCCGCGCGCATCTGCCCGACCACCACGGCCGTCGCCAGCAGGTCGCCCCGGAAGCGGGGGAGGAACACCCCGCGCGAGGTCTCGCCCACCTGGTGCCCCGCCCGGCCGACCCGTTGCAGGCCGCTGGCCACCGACGGCGGCGAGGCCACCTGCACCACCAGGTCGACCGCGCCCATGTCCACACCCAGCTCCAGGCTGGAGGTGGCCACCACGCAGCGCAGCCTCCCCTGCTTCAGCTCGTCCTCGATCAGGGTCCGCTCGGCCTTGGACATCGAGCCGTGGTGGGCGCGGGCGACCACCGGCGGGCCGCCGCGGCTGTGCCCGGACTGGGCGATGACCTGGGCGGGCACCTCCTCCGGCGGCAGACGCCTGCCGTGCCGCTCGGCGTACAGGTCGTTGACGCGGGCGCACAGCTTCTCCGCGGTGCGGCGTCCGTTGGTGAACACGATGGTGGAGCGGTGGGCCTCCACCAGGACCAGGACCCGCCGCTCCACGTGCGGCCACAGGGACCCGCCGCCCGCGCCCCGGGCGTCCCCGTCGCCCTCCGCGCCGCCGGAGGGGCCGGTCGGCTCCGGGACGCCGGGCTCCTCCATGTCGGGGACGGGCACCACCACGCGCAGGTCCATGCCGGGGGAGCCGGGCGGGGCCACGACGTCCGCGCCGCCCAGGAACCGCGCCACCAGGTCGGGCGGGCGCACGGTCGCCGACAGGCCGATCCGCTGCGCCGGGCGGTCCAGCAGGGCGTCCAACCGCTCCAGGCTCAGCGCCAGGTGCGCGCCGCGCTTGCTCCCCGCGAGCGCGTGCACCTCGTCGACGATGACCGTCTCCACCCCGGCCAGCCCCTCCCTGGCCCGCGAGGTGAGCACGAGGAACAGCGACTCGGGCGTGGTGATGAGCACGTCCGGCGGCCGGGTGGCGAGCCTGCGCCGCTCGGCGGCGGGGGTGTCGCCGGTGCGCACCCCCACGGTGACCGGGGACAGCGCGTGCCCCCCGGCCTCGGCGGCGGCCGCGATCCCGGCCAGGGGGACGCGCAGGTTGCGCTCCACGTCCGCCGCGAGGGCCTTGAGCGGGGACACGTACAGCACCCGGCAGCGGCGGGCGCGGTCCTCGGGGACGGGGGCCGAGGACAGCCGGTCCAGCGACCACAGGAAGGCCGACAGGGTCTTGCCCGAGCCGGTCGGGGCCACCACCAGGGTGTTCCTCCCGCGCTGGACCGACTCCCAGGCGCCGGTCTGGGCGGGGGTGGGGCCCGCGGGGAAGGCCCGGTCGAACCAGGCCCTGGTGGCGGGTCCGAAGCGTTCGAGGGGGCTGGGCTCACGGCTCATGCCGCCAGTGTGCCCGCGGGCGGCGACAAAGGGGAGGGGGCGCGGCGGACGCCGCCATCACCGATACTGGGCCCGATGAGACTCACGGTTTTCTGGCACAACATGCACGAGCAGTTCGGCGAGGCCTACGCGCAGAGCGTGGCCCGCGACCACGTCCTGGAGGGGCTCGGGTCCCGCACGGTCGAGCAGGCCCTCGCCGACGGGGCGGCGCCCAAGGAGGTGTGGCGCGCCGTGTGCGACGCCTTCGACCTGCCCGCCTCCAGACGCTGATCCGGCGGCGGACCTCCCGCGAGGCCGCATCCGTTTCGTACGCCACATCGAACACAGGTTCGGGTAGGGTGGGTTATCCACAGGCGGACGTGGGACGTCGCGATTGTCGTAGCGACCGCGTAGCGTCGTGCTCACCATGAAGAAAAAGGCATCCACCCAACAACAGGGGTATCCCGTGGCATCTGGAGACCGAGACAAGGCTCTCGAAACAGCGCTCGCCCAGATCGAGCGGCAGTTCGGCAAGGGCTCCATCATGCGCCTGGGCGACGACGACCGCCCGCCGGTGGAGTCGATCCCCACCGGGGCGATCGCGCTCGACGTGGCGCTCGGCATCGGAGGCCTGCCCCGGGGCCGCGTCGTGGAGATCTACGGCCCCGAGTCCAGCGGTAAGACCACCGTCGCCCTGCACGCGGTGGCCAGCGCCCAGCGGATGGGCGGCATCGCGGCCTTCGTCGACGCCGAGCACGCGCTCGACCCCGAGTACGCCAAGAAGATCGGCGTCAACACCGACGACCTGCTGCTCTCGCAGCCGGACACCGGCGAGCAGGCGCTGGAGATCGTCGACATGCTCATCCGCTCCGGCGCGGTCTCCATCATCGTCATCGACTCCGTGGCGGCCCTGGTGCCCCGCGCCGAGATCGAGGGCGAGATGGGCGACAGCCACGTCGGACTCCAGGCCCGCCTGATGTCCCAGGCGCTGCGCAAGATCGCCGGTGCGCTCCACCAGACCAACACCACCGCGATCTTCATCAACCAGCTGCGCGAGAAGGTCGGCGTCATGTTCGGCTCGCCCGAGACGACGACCGGCGGCAAGGCGCTCAAGTTCTACGCCTCAGTGCGCCTGGACGTGCGCCGCATCGAGACGCTCAAGGACGGCACCGACGCGGTCGGCAACCGCACCCGCGTCAAGGTCGTCAAGAACAAGGTCGCGCCGCCCTTCAAGCAGGCCGAGTTCGACATCCTCTACGGGGTGGGCGTCTCGCGCGAGGGCAGCCTCATCGACCTGGGCGTGGAGCACGGCATCGTCCGCAAGTCGGGCGCCTGGTACACCTACGAGGGCACCCAGCTGGGCCAGGGCAAGGAGAACGCGCGCAACTTCCTGCGCGAGAACGCCGACATGGCCAACGAGGTCGAGAAGAAGATCAAGGAGAAGCTGGGCGTGCCCGTCAAGGGCGACGACAGCGCCTCCGGCCCGGCCGCCGAACCGGCCAAGGCCGCCGCGGAGGCGGCTGCGGACCCGGCCGCCGCGGCCAAGGCACCCGCCAAGCGCGCCGCGGCCAGGACCCCCAAGGCGCCCGCGGCTGATGCGTGAGGGGAGCCGGTCCCCGGACCGGCGCCACCCCGAGGACGACGGCCCCTCCCCGGGCGGGGCGGCCCCGCCCGGGAAGGACCCCGAGGCCGAGGCCCGCGCCCTGGTCCTGCGGATGCTCACCCACTCCCCGCGCACCCGCGCCCAGCTGGAGCGGGCGCTGCACCGCCGGGAGTACGAGGAGGAGGTCGTCACCTCGGTCCTGGACACGTTCGGCGAGGCCGGGCTGATCGACGACGCCGCCTTCTCCCAGGCCTGGGTGTCCTCCCGCCACCACGGCAGACGGCTCTCCCGCCGCGCCCTGGCCCAGGAGCTGCGCACCCGCGGCGTGGAGGAGGACACCGTCCGGGAGGCCGTCGGCGAACTCAGCGACCAGGACGAGGAGGAGGCCGCCCGCGACCTGGCGCGCCGCCGCCTGGCCGCCACCCGGGGCAGGGACGAGGAGACGCGGATCCGCCGCGCCCTGGGCTTCCTGGCCCGCAAGGGCTACTCCGCGGGCCTGTCCTACCGGGTGGTCCGCGAGGAACTCGAACGCGAGGGCGTGGAGGCCGAACTCCACGCCCCCGACCCCGACTTCTGAGCCGTCGCCGCCGACAGCGGTCGGGCCGGTGGCGTCCTGCGCTGGGACCGCCCGCCCCGCCCGCTCCGTTTCCGGAGGGTCAGTCGCTGACGGCCGTCGGGCCGGTGGTGGCCTCCGCGGGCCTCGGGGATCCGCCGTCCTGCCCGTCCTGCCCGGGGTCCCGCGCGAGCGCGTCGGCGCTGTCCTCCGCGCTCGGGGCGTCACCGGACTCCCCTGCGACCTCCGCGCCGGGCGCCCGGGAGCCCTCCGCGGCCGGTTCCGCGCCGTCCCCGGCGGTCCCGGTCTCCGGCGGAGCGGTCACCAGCTCCAGCGGCGCCACGTCGGCCTCGAACCCGAACACCCGCGCGTAGAAGGCCAGCTCCGTCTCCAGGGAGCGGATCCGCGCCTCCTGCCCGGTGAACCCGTGTCCCTCGCCCTCGAACTCCACCAGCGCGTACGGCGCCCCGCGCCGCCCCAGCGCCGTCGCCATCGCCGTGGCCTGGTCCGGGGTCACGACCCTGTCCTCCAGGCCCTGCACCAGCAGCACCGGCACGTCGATCTCCCCGGCGCGGTTGACCGGGGAGCGCTCCCGGTACCGCTCCACGAACCCCGGCAGCGTCCCCACCAGGGAGTCCAGGAACCGCGACTCGAAGTCGTGCGTGGTCTCGCTGAACCCCAGCAGGTCGGTGACCCCGAAGAGGGACACCCCGCACGCGAACGTGTCCCCGGTCAGCGCCATCAGCGCCGTGTACCCGCCCGCGCTCGGACCGCGGATGGCCAACCTGCGGGGATCGGCCACCCCCTGTTCCACCAGGGCCCGGGCCGCGGCCACGCAGTCCTCCACGTCCACCACGCCCCACTCCTTGTGCAGGCGCTTGCGGTACGGGCGCCCGTACCCCGTGGAGCCGCCGTAGTTGACGTCCACCACACCGATTCCCCGGCTGGTGAAGTAGGCCTTGGCCAGGTCGAACTCCAGCGTGCTGACCGACACCGGGCCGCCGTGCGCCCACACCACGTACGGCGCGGGGCCGTCCGCGGACGCGTCCGGGTGGGTCGGCGGGTACACGTTCGCGTGCACCGGCGCACCGTAGCGGCCCGGCAGCGTCTCCTGGCGGGGGACGGGCAGGTAGGCGGTGTCCGGCAGCTCCCCGGCGGCCCGGCGCAGCACCTCCACGCCACCCGAGACCGGGTCCAGCCGCACCAGGCACGGCGGCTCGGTCGGCGAGGAGGCCACCGCCACCACGGTGCGTCCGTCGGTGTCCAGCATCGACCACGTGGTCAGGCCGGTCGCCACCGGCGTCAGGTCCAGGGTGTCGGGGTCGTACACGCTCGGGGTCAGGTCGGCGTGCCCGTGCAGCGCCACCACCCGGCCCGAGTCCAGCACGCAGAACGACCGGTTGCCCAGACGGCCGGGGGAGGCGTGGAACTCCTCCTCGGCCGGGTACAGCGCCAACGCCTGCCCGGTCATCCCCGCCTGGTACAGGTTCCACCAGCCCGGCCAGTCCGAGGCCACGTACAGCGTCGCGTCGTCGGCCCAGGTCGGGGAGACCACCGACTCGTCCACACCGCCCTTGAGGGTGTACTCGCCGGTCAGCCCGGTCTCGCCCAGGGCGCCCACCCTCAGTTCGCTGCCGTCCCAGGGCATCCTGGGGTGGTTCCACCGCACGTAGGCCAGGTGGGCGCCGTCCGGCGACGGGGTGGGGGAGGCGTAGAAGTCCGCGCCCGAGACCAGTTCGCGCACCGCGGAGGGGTCCTGCGCGCCCCGGCCCGACAGCGGCACCGACACGATCGAGCGGCGGACCGCCCCCTCCTCGTGCCTCTCGCGCACGCACAGCACGGCCCGCCCGTCCGCGCTCAGGGCGGGGTCGGCGTAGCGTGAGGCGCCGTCGTCGGGGGTGAGCGGCACCGGCTCCGAGGAGCCGCGTTCCAGCAGGTAGAGGCGCTGGTCGGAGGACTGGGAGAACACCACGCCCATACGGGTGATGGCCTTGTCGTCGCGGCGCGGGACCGGCAGGTAGGCGCGCCCGCCGTACTCGTGCACCCGGGTCCCCGCGCTCCAGGGCGCTGACAGCAGGTCGGTCACCGTTCCGTCGGCGTCGCGCCGCATGAGGGTGGTCCGCCCCTCCTCGGGGCGCCCCTCCTCCCACCAGACCTCCGCGCCCGCGACGGACGGGAACGCCATCCGCCGCACTCCTCGGGCGACGTCACCGGCGCTGATGGGCGATGGCCAGGAGCCGTGGGGGCTCGACAGTTCAGACATGTCCGCTCAGGATGGGTCTTGGGTTCGATGCGATGACATGTCGACCTTAGCCCTCGTTCGCCCGCTTGTGCAGTCCCGAAGGACCCTCCGCGCGGAGTCCCCGGAACCGCCCCGCGCGAGGCCGCGACGACGACGGCCCCGTACGCGCCGAGGGGCGCGCACGGGGCCGTACCGGCCGTGGGGAAGGAGGGGTCAGCCCTTCCGCTCCCCCGTGCCGTCCGCGTCGTCGCCGTCGTCGGACTGCGCCGGGCGGGACCCGTCCAGCGCGTCGGGCAGCGGCTCCTGCACGGTGGGCTCCACCGCCACGGACCCGGCGGGGCCCTTCGCCTTGACGCCGCCGCCTCCGGTGCCGCCCCCGGGCGCGGTCACGGGCTGGGCCGGGATGTCCCCGCCGCCGGTGGGCTTGGCCGAGGGCCGACCGCGGCGGGCGTTGCGCCGCTCCAGCCAGATCGCGACCCGGCTCAGCGAGAGGTTGATGGCGATGTAGATGGCCGCGCAGATGATCGCGGCCGGGATCACGTTGCCCTCGCGCGTGGCCAGCAGGGTGAAGCTGCGCAGCATCTCGGGGAAGGCGATGATGTAGCCCAGCGCGGAGTCCTTGAGCAGGACCACGAGCTGCGCCACGATCGCGGGCATCATCGCGGTGATCGCCTGCGGGATGAGGATCATCCGCATGTTCTGGCCCCGGGTCATCCCGATGGCCTGCGCGGCCTCGGACTGGCCCTTGGGCACCGCGAGGATGCCCGCGCGGAAGACCTCCGCCAGCACGGAGCCGTTGTACAGGGTCAGGCCCGTGACGACGGCGGCCAGCGCCGAGACCTGGAAGGTGCCCGGGGGGATGTCGAACACCTGGTAGGCCACGATGGGCAGCGCCATCGTGAAGAAGATCAGCATCAGCAGCGGGATGCCGCGGAAGAACTCCACGACGGCCCCGGCCGGAACGCGGATCCACCACTTGTCGGACAGGCGGCCGATGCCGAACACCAGGCCGAAGACGATGGCCAGGACCGAGGCGGTCAGCGCCGCGGTCAGCGTGTTCTGCAGACCCGGGACGACGTAGTCGGTCCAGGTGGCGGGCCGCAGGAACGGCTCCCACTTGTCCGCCGTCCACTCGCCCGAGGGGTTGACCGCCCAGGTGGCCGGGTCGCCCAGCGGTCCCCAGGTGAGCGGGTTGAACAGCGAGAACCCGGTGTCGCGCAGGGTTCCGTTGAACCCCAGGTACAGGACGGCCAGGCCGATCAGGGCCAGGAACACGGTGACGACCGTGTAGAGGGCGTTGCGCCTGCGGGCCTTGGGGCCGGGCGCGTCGAAGAGGACGGAGCTCTGCGCGCTCATCGGACCACCGCCACGCGCTTGGAGAGCCAGCCGAAGAAGTAGCCGGTCGGCAGGGTCAGGATCAGGAAGCCGATCGCGAAGCCGACGAAGGTCGGCAGGACCGGGGCGATGCCCTGGTCGAACATGAGCTTCATCTCCCTGGACGCCTCCTGAACGCCCAGCCCCGCGACGGAGGCGACGGTCGTGTTCTTGATCAGCGCGATGAGCACGCTGCCCAGCGGGCCGACGACGGTGCGCAGCGCCTGCGGGATGACGATCATCCGCAGGTTCTGGGTGAAGGTCAGGCCCAGCGAGCGGGCCGCCTCCACCTGGCCGAGGGGGATCGTGTTGATCCCCGCGCGCAGCGACTCCGAGACGAAGCAGGCGGTGTAGCCGGACAGGCCGATGACCGCCCACCAGAACACGTCCCACGCGACGCTGTCGGCCAGGGCGATCCCCAGGGCGCTGTTCAGGCCCAGGCCGCAGAAGAGCAGGACCAGGGTCAGGGGCGTGCTGCGGATGCCCTCGACGTAGGCGGTGGCCAGACCGCGCAGGAGCGGGACGGGGGAGACCCGCATGGCCGTGAGCAGGACGCCCAGGACGAAGGAGAAGAGGGCGCTGAGGAGGGTGAGCCGGACGGTCCATGAGAAACCGTCGACAACCCTGTCGATATTGCTGAGAAAGGCTTCCATGGGTCCCAGCTGGTCAAGGGCCGGGCGGCGGGGCCGGGGTCGGCCCCGCCGCTGGGCGCACGGTCGGGGAAGGGGTGCCTACTGGCAGGCGTCGACCTCGGGAGCGGTCTCCTCGTAGGCGAAGTCGGTCTCACCGAAGGCGGTCTCCAGGGCCTCGACCGCGTAGCCCTCGTCCCACATCTTCTGGATGGCGGCGTTGACCTCCTCGCACCGCTCCGTGGAGCCGGCGGGCAGGCCCACGCCGTAGCGCTCCTCGCCGAAGGGGTTGTTGACCACGCGGTAGGTGCCCGGGTCCTGCGCGGCGAAGCCCGCGAGGATGGTGTTGTCGGTGGTCACCGCGTCGACGGTGCCGTTGCCCAGCAGGGACAGGCACTCGGAGTAGTTGCCCGCCTCGCGCAGCTCGGCGTCGATGCCCATGTCGTCGACGATGTTGTTGGCCGAGCGGGAGCCGGAGGCCGAGCACAGGACCTTGCCCGCCAGGTCCTCGGGGCCCTGGATGTCCTCGTTGTCGGCCTGGACCAGGATGTCCTGCTGGGCGACGTAGTACGGGCCGGCGAAGCTGACGACCTGGCGGCGCTCGTCGGTGATCGAGTAGGTGGCGATCACCATGTCGACGGTGCCCTGCTGGAGGAAGGACTCGCGGTTGGCGGAGGCGGCCTCGGTCCACTCGATCTGCTCGGGCTCGTAGCCGAGCTCACCGGCGATGTAGGTGGCCACGTCCACGTCGAAGCCGACGGGGGCGTCGCCGTCCAGCAGGCCCAGGCCGGGCTGGTCGTACTTGACGCCGATGGTGATGGTGTCGCCGCCACCCTCGCCGCCGCCCTCGTCGCCGCTGCCGCCGCCGACGTCGGCGGTGCCACAGGCGCTGAGGGCGAAGGCCAGGGCCGCGGTGCCGCCCAGGATGGTGCTGATGCGACGGACTCGCATGTGGGGTACCTCTTCCTTGCTTCGTGCGAAGAACGCGGGGAAACCTAGTGGGTCAGGATCTTGGACAGGAAGTCCTGGGCGCGCTCGGACCGGGGGTTGGTGAAGAACTCGTCGGGGGTGTTCTCCTCCACGATCTGTCCGTCGGCCATGAAGACGACCCGGTTGGCCGCGCGGCGCGCGAAGCCCATCTCGTGGGTGACCACGACCATCGTCATGCCCTCGGAGGCGAGGTCGGTCATGACGTCGAGGACCTCCTGGACCATCTCCGGGTCCAGTGCCGAGGTCGGCTCGTCGAAGAGGATCACCTTGGGGTTCATCGCCAGGGCGCGGGCGATCGCCACGCGCTGCTGCTGGCCCCCGGAGAGCTGCGCAGGGTACTTGTTGGCCTGGTTGCCGATCCGGACGCGCTCCAGCAGTTCCATGCCCCGGGCGTCGGCCTCGGCCTTGTTCATGCGCAGGACCTTGGTGGGGCCCAGGGTCACGTTCTGGAGCACGGTCTTGTGGGCGAACAGGTTGAACGACTGGAAGACCATGCCCACGTCGCTGCGGAGCCGGGCCAGGCCGCGGCCCTCCGCGGGCAGCGGCTGTCCGTCCAGCGTGATGGTGCCGGCGTCGATCGTCTCCAGGCGGTTGATCGTGCGGCACAGCGTCGACTTGCCGGAACCGGACGGCCCGATGACGACTACCACCTCGCCGGAGTTAACCGTCAGATCGATGTCGCGGAGCACGTGCAGGTCGCCGAAGTGCTTGTTGACGTTCTCCAGCACGACGAGAGGAGTTGAGGTCATGTTCGGAACCTAATGGGTCCATGTTGCCGTGTCATCACGAAATCGCCGTCCGTCTGCGGAGTAGCAGACTTGTTACGGCGTGATCGGCGAAACTGTTATGGGTTTGGACGGTTAAGTGGCCGTTTGTCGCTCCCCGTTGCGGTTCCGTTCTCCAGCGTCTCACATCGGCCACTTCCGGACGCGCTCCGCCTCCCCGTCCGACGCGGGGTCCCGGGGAAAGCCCCAGGCGGGGGCGGCGGGCCCCTTCCGTGGTCTCCGCGCGGTCCACGGCACCGGATAGCCTGGTCCCGTGAGCCAGAGTCGTACCTACCAAGTGCGGACCTACGGCTGCCAGATGAACGTCCACGACTCCGAGCGCCTCTCCGGTCTGCTGGAGGACGCTGGGTACGCGCGCGCAGCCGAGGACACCACCGCAGACATCGTCGTCTTCAACACCTGTGCGGTCCGGGAGAACGCCGACAACCGCCTGTACGGCAACCTCGGGCACCTGCGCCCGGTCAAGGACGCCAATCCTGGGATGCAGATCGCCGTCGGGGGCTGCCTGGCGCAGAAGGACCGCGGCGAGATCGTGCGCCGGGCGCCCTGGGTCGACGTCGTGTTCGGCACCCACAACATCGGCTCCCTGCCCGCCCTGCTGGAGCGCTCCCGCGTCCAGCGGGAGGCGCAGGTGGAGATCGCCGAGTCCCTGGAGCACTTCCCCTCCACACTGCCCAGCCGCCGCGAGTCCGCGTACGCGGCGTGGGTGTCGGTCTCCGTGGGCTGCAACAACACCTGCACCTTCTGCATCGTGCCCGCGCTGCGCGGCAAGGAGCAGGACCGCCGCCCCGGCGACGTGCTCGCCGAGGTGCGCGCCCTGGTCGACGAGGGCGTCAGCGAGATCACCCTGCTCGGCCAGAACGTCAACGCCTACGGCAGCGGCTTCGGCGACCGGCAGGCCTTCTCCAAGCTGCTGCGCGCCTGCGGCGAGATCGAGGGGTTGGAGCGGGTGCGCTTCACCTCCCCGCACCCGCGCGACTTCACCGACGACGTCATCGAGGCCATGGCCGAGACCCCCAACGTCATGCCGCAGCTGCACATGCCGCTCCAGTCGGGGTCGAGCCGGGTCCTCAAGGCCATGCGCCGCTCCTACCGCCAGGAGCGCTTCCTGGGCATCGTGGAGAAGGTGCGCGCCGCCATGCCGCACGCCGCGATCACCACCGACATCATCGTGGGCTTCCCCGGCGAGACCGAGGAGGACTTCCAGGAGACGCTGCACGTGGTCCGCGAGGCGCGGTTCTCGATGGCGTTCACCTTCCAGTACTCCAAGCGCCCCGGGACCCCGGCCGCGACCATGGAGGACCAGGTCCCGCCGGAGGTGGTCAAGGACCGCTACCAGCGCCTGGTCGACCTCCAGGACCAGATCTCCTGGGAGGAGAACCAGAAGCTGGTCGGCCGCGAGGTCGAGCTGCTGGTCGCCGAGGGCGAGGGCAGGAAGGACGGCGAGCACCGCCGCCTGTCCGGCCGCGCCCCCGACAACCGCCTCGTGCACTTCGCGGTCGGTGACGGCGACGACCCGCGCCCCGGCGACACGGTGACCGTGGAGGTCACCTACGCCGCCCCGCACCACCTGGTGGCCGACTCCGGCGTGCGCGCCCTGCGGCGCACCCGCGCGGGCGACGCCTGGGCGGCCCGCAACGGCCAGCCGGTCCAGGAGAGCAAGCCGCAGGTGCTCCTGGGCATGCCCAGGATCGGCGTTCCGGCCGAGGAGCCCGCCCCGGCGGGCGGCTGCTGCGAGATCTGACCCCGCGAAGCGGTCGCGGCCCCCGGCGCCTTCGCGCCGGGGGCCGCTGTCGTCCGCGCGGCTCCCGCCGGTGGCGGATCCGCGCGGACCGGGGCGGGACGGCCGTGCGGGCGCGGCCTCAGAGCCGGACCGGCAGGCTGTCCAACCGCATCGCGCCCGGAACCCTCCCGGGCAGGGGCTCACGACCGGGGGCCAGGGACAGGCCGGGGTAGGCGGTCAGCAGGGAGCCGACCGCCACCTCGCCCTCCTGGCGGGCCAGGGCCGCGCCCAGGCAGTAGTGGATGCCGTGGCCGAACCCCACGTGCGCCTCGCCGGGGCTGCCCTGGTGGCGGGTGATGTCGAAGCGGTGCGGGTCCGGATGGACCCTCGGGTCGCGGTTGGCGCCCGCCAGGACCGCGATCGCCCGCTCGCCCGCGGCCAGGCGGCCGCATCTGAGTTCGACGTCCTCGGCCGCGTACCGCGCCTTGGAGATCACGGCGGTGCCCCCGTAGCGGAGCATCTCGTGTACGGCGGAGGGCAGCAGCCCGGGGTCGTGCCGCAGGATCTCCCACTGGGCCGGGTGGTCGAGCAGGGCCCGCACCCCGTTGCCCAGCAGGTGCGCGGTGGTCTCGTGCCCGGCGATGACGAGGGTGAACACCAGGGTGATCAGCTCGCTCTCGCTCAAGCGCCCGCCGTCCTCGTCGCGCGCCCTGACCAGGGCGCCGAGCAGGTCCTCGCTCGGCCGGGCCCGGCGCTCGGCGAGCATCCCCTCGATGTGGCCGATCATCTCGCCGAGCGCGTCGTTCATCAGCTCGGGCCTGGTGGGGTCGAACCTGGACAGCTGGTCGCTCCACGCCCGCCAGGTCCCGCGGTCCTCCTCCGGAACGCCGACCAGGTCGCAGATGACCGCGATCGGCAGCGGGTAGGAGAAGTGCGGCATGAGGTCCACGACCCCGTCCCCGTCGGCGAGGTCGGGCAGCCGCGCGAGCAGGTCGTCGGTGACGCGCTGGACCGAGGGCCGCAGTTCGTTGACCCGGCGCACGGTGAAGGTGCGCGACACCAGCTTGCGCAGCCGCGTGTGGTCGCCGCCGTCCTTGTCCAGGAGGGACTCGGTCAGGTAGGTGATCAGGTCGGGGCGGATGCCCAGTCCCCTGAGCGCGTCGGAGCGGGTGGCCTGGGCCCGCCCGCCCGACACGTTCGCGGGGTCCAGCACGAAGCGCCGGTCGCTGAGGATGGTCCGCACGTCCTCGTCGTCGACGAAGAGGACGGCCTTCTGGGTGTCCACGAACAGGGCCGGCGCCGAGCCGCCCGCGGCCCGGACCCGGTCGATCACGGAGTGGGGGTCGGCGGTGAACTCGGGGGAGCGCAGGTCGATCAGTTCGTCGGACGGGGTCGCGGCTGTCATGGGCCCTCCTCGGGGGCTCAGGTGGAGCGTGTCGTCTGTTTCTGCCGGGTGATCTCCTCGTGCAGGCGCTCGTCCAGCGCGGAGAAGAGCGCCAGGGCCCTGTCCCGGGCCCGACGGGTGTCCTCCGGGGAGGCGTCCTGTTCCAGGAGCAGTCGGATGCTCCGGGCCATGAGCTCGGCGCGCGTGCCGTGGTCGGGCACGTGCATGCCCTGGCTCTCCAGCACCGGGGGCGTGACCAGGTGGCCCATGACCAGGGAGTTGTAGGCGTACAGCTGCTCGTCGGGGGCGCGGTCAGCGTTCAGCAGGCCGTGCTCGCGCAGGATGTCCCAGTAGGTCCGCAGGGCCCTCTGCCGCTCCCGGACGGTGTCGCCGACCAGGGAGGCCGCGTCGCGGGAGAGGTTGCCCAGGGACTCGGTGCCGTTGGAGAACAGCGCGCGGATGGTCGGCGAGTCCAGGTGGAACAGGTAGAGGGCGCGGGCGACCTCGCTGGGCCGGACGTTCTCGGGTGAGGCGTGCATGGAGTCCAGGATCCGGCGCAGCACGCCGAGCTGCGCCCGCATGACCACCGTGAGGAGGAGCGCCTCCTTGGTGGAGAAGTGCAGGTAGACGGTCCCCTTGCCGATCTTGGCCCGCCGGGCGACGTCCTCGATGGTGATCTTGCGGTGCCCCCAGGCGACCATCAGCTCCTCCGCCGCGTCCAGGATGCGGTCGGCGCGCAGTTCGCGCTCGCTGGCGGTCGGGGATGTGGATGGGGCCACGGTGTACTCCTGCGAGTCGAGGGCGTGCGAGGTGTCGCTGACCACGCGTGTTGACGCCGATGACCATATCCCCACCTCCCTCCCTCTGACTGTGTGACCAGTTTTGAAATCTGGTCACACAGTCAAAGTAGGTCACCCGGGAGGCCGGGGCAAGGGTTTTCGGGAGGGAAAGCGGGAGCGGGTCGTGCGAGGCCGACGGCCGGGCCCTCGCGGGCCCGGCCGTCACGTGCGGGCGGGTGTGCGGCGGAGGCGGACCCGCCGCGGGGTCAGCGCGCGGAGCGGGGCACCCAGGTCGACACGTCCACCAGCGCCTCGCCCGGCTCCTCCGAGGTTCCCGACAGGGCCCGCTCCACCTGGGCCAGAGCGCGTTCCACCAGGTCGGGGGAGTCGTAGGGGAGCCAGCGCACCCGCGGGTCGCGCCGGAACCACGACTCCTGGCGGCGGGCGAACCGGCGGGTGGCCTGGGCGGTGTCGGCCTTGGCCTCCTCCTCGGACAGCGCGCCGTCCAGCTGGGCGAGCGCCTGCGCGTAGCCGAGCGCGCGCGAGGCGGTCCGGCCCTCGCGCAGCCCGAGCTTGTCCAGCTCGCGGACCTCCTCCAGCAGGCCCTGCTCCCACATGCGGTCCACACGGGTGCCGATGCGCTCGTCCAACTCGGTGCGCGGAGCGGTCAGGCCGATCTGCGTGCACGGGTAGAAGGAGGTGTGGTCGGGCAGGTTCGCGGTGAACGGCTCCCCGGTCAGCTCGATGACCTCCAGGGCGCGCACGATCCGCCGTCCGTTGCCCGGCAGGATGGCGCGGGCCGCCGCGGGGTCGGCCTCGGCCAGACGGGCGTGCAGGACGCCCGGGCCGAGGTCGCCGAGCTCCGCCTCCAGGCGCGAGCGGACCGCGGGGTCGGTGCCGGGGAAGTTCAGGTGGTCCAGGACCGAGCGCACGTACAGGCCCGAACCGCCGACCAGGACGGGAAGGACGTCGCGGTCGGCGCACTGCTCGACGCGGTCGCGGGCCATGTCCTGGTAGCTGGCCACGTCCGCTGGCTCGCTGACCTCCCACACGTCGAGCAGGTGGTGGGGCACCCCGCGTCTCTCGGCGTCGGTGAGCTTGGCGGTGCCGATGTCCATGCCGCGGTAGAGCTGCATGGAGTCGGCGTTGATCACCTCGCCCCGGCGCCCCGTGCGCTCCTCCAGCCGCAGGGCCACCTCGACGGCCAGGTCCGACTTGCCCACAGCGGTCGGGCCGACGACCGCGATCACCTTGATCATTCCTCCAGCGTAGTCAGCCCCGGACCCGGCCCGACCGCGGAGCGGGACGGGGGAGGTGGTCGTGCGCGCCTAGGATGGTCGGCATGCGATTCGCCAAGGGCCACGGAACAGAGAACGACTTCGTGATCCTCCCCGACCCCGACGGGGAGCTCGACCTCACGGAGGAGGCCGTCCGCCTGCTGTGCGACCGCCGGGCCGGGATCGGCGCGGACGGCGTCCTGCGGGTGGTGCGCACGCGCGCCCTCGGTGAGGCCCTCGCCCCGGCCGCCCGCACGGCCGAGCGCTCCGAGTGGTTCATGGACTACCGCAACGCCGACGGGAGCGTCGCCGAGATGTGCGGCAACGGTGTGCGGGTGTTCGCCCGCTACCTGCTGCACGCCGGGCTCGTCGAGGGCGACCGCTTCGAGGTGGGCACCCGCGACGGCGCCAAGGAGGTCCAGGTGGAGGCCGACGGCGGCATCACCATAGACATGGGCCGGGTGGAGATGCAGGGGACCTCCTCCGCCAAGCTCGCCCGGCAGGTGGTGCACGGTGAGCAGATCTCCGTGGGCAACCCGCACCTGGCCTGCGAGGTGACCGTGCCGGTCGCCGAGGTGGACCTGAGCGAGCTGCCGGTGCTGGACGGGGAGGCCTTCCCGTCCGGGGCGAACGTCGAGGTGTACCGCGAGGTGGCTCCGGGTGTGCTGGAGATGCGCGTGTACGAGCGCGGTTCGGGGGAGACCCGCTCCTGCGGGACCGGGATCGTCGCCGCCGCCGCCGCGGCCACGCCCCGCGGGGAGGGCGCGACCTGGAGGGTGCGGGTCCCGGGCGGCGAGTGCACCGTCTTCCTGGACGCGGACGGCGCGAGGCTGAGCGGCCCGGCCGTCATCGTGGCCGAGGGCGAGACGAGCCTGATCTGACCCCGCGTCGGCCCGCGCGTCGGCGCGGGGCGGGCCGGTGCCCGGCCGGGGTTCGCGCGACGCCCCCCGGCCCCGTGCACCGGGCCGCACGGACCGGCTTCCCCGTCCCAGGGGGCGGAGCGCCGGTCCAGGCTCCCGGCCGGGGTCTGCCGGGCGTCCCGCCTCAGCTTCCGGGACGCGCGCCGACCTCCTCCACCCAGCCGGACCAGACGAAGGACCGGTAGGACGTGGTCACCGGCAGCTCCAGTCCGTGCTGGGCCAGGGAGCCCTCACCGCCCTCCTCCTCCAGCACGGTGGCGTCGCGGTAGAGCAGGTCCCCGGTGTCGGGGGCGAAGAGGTAGCGGTAGCGCGTCACCTGGTCGGACTCCGCGACCCGCACCTGGAAGAGTTCTCCCTCACGGGCCAGGGGGTCGCGCGTGCCCCCCGCGTACTCGACGCCGGGAAGCCCGGCCAGGACCCCCATGAGGGCCGCCTCCTCGGCCCCGTCCAGGGGGCGGTGGTCGTAGAGGTTGTTCAGGGCGTTGACGAGGGCGGCGTCGGTCGCGGGGTCCTCCCCGCTCCAGGCGACGAGGGCGTCGGCCATGGCCCCGGCCCCGGTGGGCAGCTCCTCGGGGAACAGCAGGACCGGATCCAGCCTCTCCTCCACGTCCTCGGCCTGCCGGTCGAGAAACTCCCGGTGCTCCTCCGCGTCGCCGGCGGTGTCCTCGGCCGCGCCCGGGGTGCTGACCGCGCGGGTGCCGCCCTCGGGGTCCTGCCAGTGCTGCCACTGGTAGGGGATGAACCCCGCGCTGTGCAGGTCCTCGTCGCTGGGCTCCTCACCGGTGTAGCTGGTGACGGCGAGCAGTTCCACACCGGAGGAGGAGACGTAGGCGACGTCGCCCTCGCCCGGGGCGTCACCGCCGTCGCGGGCGGTCTCGGCCAGGGCGAGCAGCCGCTGCTCACCGGGTTCGGGGGCGGAGCCGACCACCTCCAGGGGGGTGGGCGGCGCGGCGTAGGCTGCGGGGACGCCGACGGGGTCCCCGGAACCGGTGCCGAGGACGAGCACGGCGGCGGTGGCGGCGGCCGTGAGGGCGGCGGCGCCGGCCAGGGCCGGGGGGCGGAGCCACAGGGGGCGGCGGGCGGGGGTGTCGTTCATCAGGGTGATGGCCTTCGTCCGTGCGCGCTGGCGGTCGGCGTGGCCGACCGTCTCCCCGGCGCGCGGGTCGGTGTCGTTCAGGAGCGTGCGAAGCGCGGTGACGTCGTCCACGAGGCGTCCTTCCTGTCCTCGGCGGGGTGTGCGGTGTCGTCCATGAGCGCCTGGAGGCGCTTGCGGGCGCGGTGCAGCCGTCCGCGCGCGGTCACGGGTGAGCAGCCCACCACGCGCGCGGCCTCGCGGCTGCTCAGGCCCTCCCAGGTCACGAGCATCACGAGCTCGCGGTCGGTGCCGGAGAGCCGGGCCAGGGCGCTCAGGGCCGTCTGGCGGCGGACGACGCGCTCGGCGTCGTCCTGGGAACCGCCCCAGGCCTCCTCCGGGGGAGGGGGGACCTCACCGCGCTTCCTGACCTCGCGCAGCTTGGCGAGGGTGATACGGCGGGCGCAGGCGTACAGCCAGGGCAGTTCCCGGCCCTCGGGCACCCCCGTCCGCCGTCGCCAGGCGACCGCGAAGGACTCCGAGGCCACGTCGTCGGCCAGATCGGGGCCGACCCTGCGGCGGGCGTAGTCGTACACCGCGTCGTAGTACCGCTCGAACAGCGCGTTGAACGCCGTGTGGTCGGGTGGGTCGCTGTTGTTGTCGCGCACCATCGGCAGCTCCTCTCTCCCCCTTGTGTCGCCGGAGCGGCCGTTGTTCGGGGGGAGGACGGGAAAACCGCCGGAAGACATGTGGTGTGCGTCACAAGGGCGGGTCGGGTCGCCTCAGCGAGATCCCAGCAACCGCGCCACGGTCAGCCCCCGCAGGGAGGCGTCCAGCACCCGGGCGGTGTGGGTCACCGCCACCGGAGAACCCGCGCGGTCCATGGCGGAGGCTATCTGGAGCGAGCACCCCGGGTTCCCCGACACCAGGACGTCGGCGCCGGTGGAGGCCACGTCCCGCCCCTTGCGGTCGCCGAGCTCGCGGGCGGCCCCGGGCTTGAGCAGGTTGTACACCCCCGCCGAGCCGCAGCAGATCTCGCCGTTGGGCAGGTCGGACACGCGCAGCTCCGGAATCCCCGCGAGCAGGGCCCGGGGCGGCCGGGTGACGCCCTGGCCGTGGGAGAGGTGGCACGCGTCGTGGTAGGCCACGTGCAGGGGGAGGGGATGGCGCTCGGCCCGCGGTCCCAGCTCCACCAGGAATTCGGTGAGGTCCGCGACCCGCTCGGCCTGGGCCCGCCCCCGACGCACCCAGGCCGGGTCCGCGCCCGCCTCGGTCAGGGTGCGGTCGAAGTGCTTCATGCTGGACCCGCACCCGGCCGAGTTGACCACGATCCGGTCCACTCGCTCGCGTTCGAACACCTCGATCAGGCTCCGGGCGAGGTCGGCCGACTCCTCCATCCGCCCGGCGTGCCCGGACAGGGCCCCGCAGCAGCCCTGGGCGCGGGGGATCACCACGTCGCAGCCCTCCAGAGCCAGCACCCGCGCGGTCGCGGTGTTGACCTCGGGGAAGAACGCCCCCTGCACGCAGCCCACCAGCATGCCCACCCGGGCCCGCGCCCGCCCCACCGCGGGCACCAGCTCCGGCAGCGCGGGAGGGGGAGACGACAGCGGCGGCGAGATGCGCTCCATGGTGGCCAGGGCGGGGGAGACCCGCTCCAGCAGCCCCGTGCGCCGCACCAGCGAGGAGACGCCGCTGGCCTGGTAGGCGCGCAGCGGCCCGCGCAGCAGCCCCAGCCTGCGCCGGTACGGGAACAGCGCGAAGATCGCCCCGCGCAGCGCCCGCTCGCCCGCGGGCCGCTCGTGCTCCCTCTCCACCCGGTGCCGGGTGGTGTCGATGAGCGCGTCGTAGGCCACCCCCGACGGGCAGGCGGACACGCACGCCAGGCAGCCCAGGCAGTTGTCGAAGTGCCCGACCGCGGTCTCGGTCAGCACGTCCTCGGTGTGCGTCTGCGCCATCAGGTGGATCCGCCCGCGCGGCGAGTCCATCTCCTGGCCCCACAGCACGTGCGTGGGACAGGTGGGCAGGCAGAAACCGCAGTGGACGCAGTCGTTGAGCAGGTCGGAGAACAGCCGGTCGCGCTCGTCCGCGGTCGTCGGGTCGGTCACGGGCCCTCCCAGGGTGTTCGCACGTGTTCAGATACCGCCCGCGAAGCGCCCGGGGGCCAGGCGGTGTCCGGGGTCGAGGGAGTCCTTGACCGCCCGCATCAGCGGGAGTCCGGGCACCTCGCCCCACAGGTCCACACCGGCGGCGTGGACGTGCGGTTCCGCGCGCAGCAGGGTCATCGTCCAGCCGGGCGCCGAACGCACGCCGTCGAGCACGGCCGCCACCTCGGCGGCGCCGGCGCCCGGCGGGAAGGACGCGTACAGCGCCCCCGCCCGGGCCGAGCCGCTGACGCCCGCGCCGGACAGCTCGTGCACCCGCACCGCGGCCCGGACGCTCTCGGCGGGCGGCACCGACACCAGGGCGAGCGTGCCCTCGGCGGGCAGCACGCCCCAGCCCTCGGGCAGGGCGTCGGCCACGTCGGGCTCCGTGCCGGTGGCCGCGGCGATCTCGGCCGTCCGCGCCCCGAGGCCGTCCGGCGTGCCCTCCAGCACCACCCGCAGACTCGCCGAGGGCCAGTCCAGTTCGACCGCCGCGGGCGTCGCCGTGCACCCGCGCAGCGCCCTCAGCAGGCGCTCGGCGTGCTCCGCGCGGGACGCCCGGAGGGTCAGCACGCGCAGGGCCCGGGGGAGCGGGTGCAGGCGGAAGGCCACCGAGGCGATCACGCCCAGGGTGCCCAGGCCGCCGGTGTGCAGCTTGGCCAGGTCGTACCCGGCCACGTTCTTGACCACCCGGCCCCCGCTGCGCGCCACCACGCCGTCGGCGCGCACCACCGTCATCCCGATGACCAGGTCGCGCAGCGCCCCGGTGAGCAGGCGGCGCGGACCGCTCACGCCCGTGGCCACCATCCCGCCCACGGTGCCGCCTGTGCGCACGGGGTCCGCCGACAGCCGCTGTCCGGCGGCGGCCAGCACGTCGTACAGCTCGGCCACGGGGGTCCCCGCGCCCGCCTCCACCACCAGGTCGCCCGCGATGTGCTCGATCCACGACAGGTCGGCGGTGTCCACGAGCAGGTCCAGCCCGCGCGGGAGGCCGCCCCAGTCCAGGGCCGTGCCCCCGCCGCGCGCGACGACGGCCAGCCCCTCCCGGGCGGCGGACGCCATGACCCGGGCCAGACCCCGGGTGTCGGCGGGACGCGCCACGCGCGCGGGGACCAGGCCGCCCACCGCGTCGGCGTCGGTCCCCTCCCGCAGGGCTCCGCCCCGGGCGTCCGGCCCCTCGACGAGTGTCACGCGTCCTCCCCCGTGCTCGCGGTCCGTCCGCGCCTCAGAACTGCTCGGCCCTTCCCGCCTCCACCAGCGGGTGCACCCCCGTGCGCACTCCGGGCCGCTCGCCGCACAGGCGCGGGGTGGGCAGCAGCTTGTCCGGGTTGGCGATCCCGTCCGGGTCCAGGGCCCGGCGGAACAGGTCGAAGGTGGCCAGGTCGTCGGGGCCGTACATGCGCGGCATCTTGCACGCCTTGTCCACGCCCACCCCGTGCTCGCCGGTGATGGAGCCGCCGTGCTCGATGCACAGGTCGAGGATGGCGCCGGAGACCTCCTCGGCCCGCTCCGCCGCGCCCGGCTCGGCGTCGTCGAAGAGCACGAGCGGGTGCAGGTTGCCGTCCCCGGCGTGGAAGACGTTGGCGACGCGGATGCCCGAGGCGGCCGACAGTTCGGTGATGCGCCGCAGCACCTCGGGCAGGGCCGTGCGCGGGACGACGCCGTCCTGGACGATGTAGGCGGGGCTGATCCGGCCGACGGCGGCGAAGGCCGACTTGCGGCCCTTCCAGATCCGGGCGCGTTCGTCGGCGTCGCTGGCGGTGCGGGTCTCGAAGGCGCCCGCCTCCGCGCACAGCCGGGTGACCTCGGCGAGCTGGGCCCCGACCTCCGCGGCGGGCCCGTCCAGCTCCACGACCAGCACGGCCGCGGCGCCCGCGGGGTAGTCGCAGGCCACGGCCCTCTCGGCGGCCTCGATGGCCAGCGCGTCCATCATCTCCACGGCCGAGGGCAGCACTCCGGCGGAGATGATGGAGCTGACCGCCCGGCCTCCCGCGTCCATCGAGGCGAAGGCCGACAGCAGGGTGACGGTGCGTTCGGGCGACCGGGTGAGGCCGACGGTGATCCGGGTGGCCACGCCCAGGGTGCCCTCGGAGCCGACGAAGGCCCCGACGAGGTCGTAGCCGTGCGCGCCGGGGTTCTTGCCGCCCAGGCTCACCTGCTCGCCGGAGGGGGTGACGATGTCCAGGCCGCGCACGTGGTTGACGGTGAACCCGTACTTGAGGCAGTGGGCGCCGCCGGAGTTCTCGGCGACGTTGCCGCCCACGGAGCACACCTGCTGGCTGGAGGGGTCGGGCGCGTAGTAGTAGCCGTGGGGCGCGGCGGCGCGGGTGACGTCCAGGTTGGCCACACCGGGTTCGACGACCGCGCACTCGTTCTCGACGTCGATCTCCAGGACGCGGCGCATGCGCGAGGTGACCAGCAGGACGCCCTCGGCGTGGGGGAGCGCTCCCGCGGACAGGCCGGTGCCCGCGCCGCGCGGGACGAAGGGCACGCCGTTCTCGGCGCACAGGCGCACGACGGCGGCGACCTGGTCGGCGGTGGTGGGCAGCACCACGACGCCGGGAAGGGCGCGGTGGTGGGGCAGCCCGTCGCTCTCGTAGGTGCGGCGCTGGGCGGCGTCGGTGAGCACGCCGTCCTCGCCGCAGATCCGGCGCAGCCGCGGGACGAGCCCGGCCACGGCCGCCTGGGCCGTATCGGTCTCGGACATGGGCGCCTCCCGGTTCCACCTGCGCGGACACGGACGGTCCCGCCCGCTGGCGGACGCGACCTCGCAAGGTGAACGTACGACTGCACCCCTCGCCTAGGCAAGGGGTGCAGTGGAAGTTGCCTTCCGTCTTATGAAATCAACACCGGGCTACGGCATGCGCTCGTAGGCGGGCAGCGTCAGGAAGTCGACGTACTCGTCGGCCAGGGCCACCTCGGTGAACAGTTCGCCGGCCTGCTGGTACAGGTTTTCGTCGAAGTCCGCGCCCAGCTGCTCGCGGATGGCGGCGAGCTCCTCGTCGATGATCCCCCGGACCAGGTCGGCGGTGACCTTGGGGCCGTTGTCGAGCGTGATGTCGTTGTGCAGCCACTGCCAGACCTGGGAGCGGGAGATCTCGGCGGTGGCGGCGTCCTCCATGAGGTTGTGGATGGCCACCGCGCCGTTGCCGCCCATCCACGTCGCCAGGTACTGCAGGGCGACGTTGACGTTGCCGCGCAGGCCCGCGAGGGTGACGCCGCCCGGGGTCCTGTCCACGGCCAGCAGGTCCTCGGCCGAGACCTCGACCTCGGGGCGCTGCTTGTCGATCTGGTGGGGGCGCTCGCCCAGGACGCCGTCGAAGACCTCCATGGCCACCGGGACCAGGCCCGGGTGGGCGACCCAGGAGCCGTCGAAGCCGTCGCCGGACTCGCGGGACTTGTCGTCGCGGACCTTGGCGAAGGCGGTCCTGTTGACCTCCTCGTCCCTGCGGGAGGGGATGAAGGCCGCCATGCCGCCGATGGCGTGGGCGCCGCGCTTGTGGCAGGTCTTGACCAGCAGTTCGGTGTAGGCGCGCATCATCGGCGCGGTCATCGTGACGGCGTTGCGCTCGGGCAGCAGGAACCTGCGGCCGCGGGTGCGGTGCGTCTTGATGATGCTGAACAGGTAGTCCCAGCGGCCCGCGTTGAGGCCCGCGGAGTGCTCGCGCAGCTCGTAGAGGATCTCCTCCATCTCGAACGCGGCCGGGATGGTCTCGATGAGGCAGGTCGCGCGGATGGTGCCGCGCGGGATGCCCAGGCGCTCCTGGGCCAGGACGAAGACGTCGTTCCACAGGCGCGCCTCGAGGTGGCTCTGCATCTTGGGCAGGTAGAAGTAGGGCCCCCTGCCCTTGTCGATCTGGCGCTGGGCGCAGTGGAAGAAGTAGAGGGCGAAGTCCAGCAGGCCGCCGCTGACGCGCTGGCCGTCCACGAGGACGTGCTTCTCGTCCAGGTGCCAGCCGCGCGGACGCACGACGACGGTGGCGAGCTCGCCGTCCTCCTTCAGGGCGTAGGTCTTGCCCTGGGGGGAGGTGAAGTCGATGGTGCGGTCGAGGGCGTCGCGCAGGTTGAGCTGGCCCCCGATCATGTTCTCCCACAGCGGGGTGTTGGCGTCCTCGAAGTCGGCCAGCCACACCTTGGCGCCGGAGTTGAGCGCGTTGATGGTCATCTTGCGGTCGGTGGGGCCGGTGATCTCCACGCGGCGGTCCGTGATGCCCGGGGCGGGAGGGGCGACCCGCCAGCTGTCGTCCTCACGGATGTGCTTGGTCTCGGGGAGGAAGTCGAGGTCGGCCCCGGCCGAGATCTGCTCCTGCCTGGCCACCCGGGCTTCGAGGAGCTCCTGGCGGCGCGCCTCGAAGGCGCGGTGCAGTTCGGCGACGAGGGCGAGGGCGTCCTCGGTGAGGATCTCGTCGAACCGTTCGTGGAGGGGGCCGGTGATCTCGACCCCGTGCGTGGCGCCCATGGAAAACCTTCCGCAATACGAAATAAGCTTTTGGTATGTGGAAAACGAAGCTACCGTCCGGTTCGCGGACGGTCAACGTCGCGCGTGTCTCACCGACCGGGGAGTTTCCCTGGACGGGAAGGTCGCGAAAACTTCTCCCGCGACGTCGGCGCCCGTCGTCGGGACGGACACCGGACCCGGCCCCGGTCCCATGGAGTGTCGTGCCCGCCGTGCCCTGCGATAATTCAGGTGCCCTCGCGAAGGTGAGATGCCACCATCGACAGGGCGCCCGCCACCGCCCGGTCGCGGGAAGAATCGCGGCGGCGGCCACGTTGACCCACCTGGAGGGATATGAATACAGCTGACACCCGCGGAAGCGTTCACGACGGCCACGAGGCCGAGGACGCGTTCCGCGAGGCGATCACCGTCGGGGACGGGGTCGACGCACACGACGCGTCCCGCGAGGCCAAGGCCACCGGCGGCGACCGCTACGACGACCCGGACAACGCCCCCGACCAGGGCGAGATGGAACTCGCCGAGCGCCACGCGCTGCGCCGGGTTCCGGGACTGTCCACCGAACTCACCGACGTCACCGAGGTCGAGTACCGCTCCCTGAGGCTGGAGCGCGTCATCCTCATCGGCGTGTGGACCAGCGGCTCACAGGCCGACGCGGACAACTCGCTCACCGAGCTCGCCGCCCTGTCCGAGACCGCGGGCGCGCTCGTGCTGGAGGGGGTCACCCAGCGCCGCTCCAAGCCCGACCCCGCCACCTACGTCGGCAAGGGCAAGGCCGCCGAGCTGCGCGACATCGTGGAGGCCACCGGCGCCGACACCGTGATCTGCGACGGGGAACTCACCCCCGGCCAGCTGCGCCAGCTGGAGGACGTGGTCAAGGTCAAGGTGATCGACCGCACGGCTCTGATCCTGGACATCTTCGCCCAGCACGCGCGCAGCAGCGAGGGCAAGGCCCAGGTCGAACTCGCCCAGCTCAGCTACCTGCTGCCGCGACTGCGCGGCTGGGGTGACGCCCTGTCCCGCCAGGCGGGCGGCTCCGGCGGCGGTGGCGCGGGCGGCGGCGTGGGCCTGCGCGGCCCGGGTGAGACCAAGATCGAGACCGACCGCCGGCGCATCAACGACAAGATGGCCAAGCTGCGCCGCCAGCTCGCCCACATGCGCACCGCCCGCGACGTCAAGCGCGACGTCCGGCGCACCCGTTCGGTGCCGTCCGTGGCCATCGCCGGGTACACCAACGCGGGCAAGTCGAGCCTGCTCAACCGGCTGACCGGCGCCGGGGTCCTGGTCGAGAACGCCCTGTTCGCCACCCTGGACCCGACCGTGCGCCAGGCCCGCACGCCCGACGGCCGCGGGTTCACGCTCAGCGACACCGTCGGCTTCGTCCGGCACCTGCCGCACCAGCTCGTGGAGGCATTCCGCTCCACCCTGGAGGAGGTCGCCGACTCCGACCTGGTCCTGCACGTGGTCGACGGGTCCCACCCCGACCCCGAGAGCCAGATCAGCGCGGTCCGGCACGTCTTCGCCGACATCGACGCCGGTGACGTGCCCGAGCTCATCGTGGTCAACAAGGTGGACGCCGCCGACCCCGACGTGCTCAAGGCGCTGCGCACCCGCTACCCGGACATGGTCGAGGTGTCGGCCCGTACCGGCGAGGGCGTTCCCGCGCTGGTGGAGGCGGTCGCCGCGGCGCTGCCCGAGCTGGCGCACGAGGTGCGGGCGCTCGTCCCGTACTCGCGGGGCGACCTCATCGCCCGGATCCACGAGGAGGGGCGCATCCTCAGCGAGGAGCACACCGCCGAGGGCACGGCGATCCACGCCTTCGTGCCGGCCCTGCTCGCGGGCAGACTCGACGAGTACACGCCCAGCACGGCCTGAGGCACGCGCGGTCCGCCGCGCACGGCCGGGGCGCTCCCCACGGGGCGCCCCGGCCTCGCCGTGTCCGGGGCGGGCCCCGGCGGCTCACGGACGCGCCCCGGTGAGGCGGGCACACGCCAACACCCAGATCACCGAGGTCGCCGGTGGCACCGATCACCCGGTGTGCCCGCGGTCTTTGTTGGGAGAGCGTCCTATTGGTCCTCCCGGGGAGGTGTACACGGAGTCCGCGGATGGACTACGGTTTTGGAGCACTGGCCGACAGTGGCCGCTGTCCCGCGACAGCCGACCCCTCTGCCACTGTCACGGCACCGCGGCGGCCGCAGGCCGCTCCCCACCGGCTCTGTCGGACCGCTCCAGATACGAGGTCGCCATGTCCGCCCGTGTATCCCACGACCGTGTCCCGCAGCCGCACCGGTGGACCTGACCGGCGAGGGCGGACGACCCCATGACGGCGGTACTCCTCAGCAACATCGGCCGGCTGTGGACCGGGAGCGAGCTGATCACCAAGGCCGCGCTCCTGATGGACGACGACCGGGTGGCCTGGGTCGGGCCCGCCGCCGAGCTCCCCCAGAGCATCCCGGGCGTGGTGGACGACCTCACCGACGTCGACGACGTCGTCAACATCGGCGGCGGCATGATCACCCCCGGGCTGATCGACGCCCACTGCCACCCGGTGTACGCGGGGGACCGCTACGCCGAGGTCAACATGTGGGCCAAGGGCGCCTCCAAGGGGGACATCTTCGCGGCCGGGGGCGGTGTCTCCACCACCGTCACCATCACCCGGGGAACCGACCCCTGGACCCTGTGCAACGCGGTCCGCGAGCGGCTCCGGCACTGGGTGCTGACCGGCACCACCACCGTGGAGGCCAAGACCGGCTACCACCTGACCAGGGACGGCGAACTGGCCGACGTGCGCCTGCTGCGCTCCCTGGAGGAGGAGCCGGGCATGCCGCGCCTGCACGTCACCTTCTTCCCCGCGCACGGGGTGCCGCCCGAGTTCTTCGGCAGACCCAGGGAGTACGCGGCCACCGCCGCCTCCTGGCTCAGCGACGCCGCGCTGGCCGGTGCCGACGGGGTGGACGTGTACTGCGACAACCAGCAGTTCACCACCGAGGACGCCCGCATGCTGCTGGGGGCGGGCCAGTCCGCGGGGCTGCGCACCACCCTGCACGCCTGCTCGCGCCCCCGGCACGGCGCCGTGCGCATGGCCGCCGAGATGGGCTGCTCCTCGGTGGACCTGCTGCACGAGACCGACGAGCAGGACGTCCTGGCGCTGGCCGCCACCCGCACACCGGTGGTGGCCTGCCCGACGACCTCGCTGCACGAGCGCCGCACCCCGCCGGTGCGGGCGCTGCTCGACCACGGCGTGCCCATCGGGCTGGGCACCGACCACAACCCCGGCCAGTCGGGCACGATGTCGATGCCGCTGGTGATCTCCCTGGCCATCTCCATGTTCGAGATGACCGTGCAGGAGGCCCTGTACGCCGCCACGGTGGGCAGCGCACGCGCCCTGGGCCTGACCGACCGGGGCGTGCTCGCGCCCGGCAGCCTAGCCGACCTCGTCCAGTGGGACGCCGACCACGAGGGCGCCTTCGCCTGGTCGATGGGCCTCAACACCCTGCGGGTGTGGCAGGGCGGCAGGACCATCCGCTGAGGCGCCGCCGCCGACACCCCAGGCGGCCCTTCGAGCCCGCCGCTAACGCGTGCCGCGGGCCCGGGCGATCTCGATGACGGCCCGCTCCAGCGCGTACTCGGGGTCGCGTCCGGCGCCCTTGATGAGCGCGTCGGTCTCGGCGACCACCGCCATGGCCCGGGTGACCCCCGCCGGGCTCCACCCCCGCGCCTGCTGACGCAGGGTCCGCAGCTTCCACGGCGGGACCTTGGCGCGCTTGGCCAGGTCCGCCTCGGACATGCCGCGCGGCGGCTGGGCGGCCACGGCGATGCCGCGCACCGCACCGGCCAGCGCGCTGTTGATGAGCACCGGGGCGGTACCCACCGCCAGCGACCAGCGCAACTGCTCCAGCGCCTCGGGCAGGCGCCCCTCCACGGCGCGGTCGGCCACGGTGAACCCCGAGGCCTCCGCCCTGCCGGAGTGGTACCTGGCCACCGCCGCGGCGTCCACCCGGCCCTCGGTGTCGGCGATCAGCTGGGTGCAGGCCGCCGCGATCTCGCGCAGTTCACTGCCGACCGCGTCCACCAGCGCCTGCGCGGCGTCGGCGGTGATCTGGCGCCCCGCCTGGGAGAACTCGCCCCTGACGAAGGCCACCCGCTCGGCGGGTTTGCCCGGCCCCTTGCAGTCCACGCGGTGGGCGCCCGCCTTGACCGCGGCCTGGAGCAGGGCCTTGCCCTTGTTGCCGCCCGCGTGGGTGAGCACGAGGTTGACGTCGTCGGCCGGGTCCTGGAGGTAGTCGGTGACGGTCGCCGCCAAGTCCTTGGTCAGGTCCTGGGACGAGCGCAGCACCACCACCCGCCGATCGCCGAACAGCGAGGGCGAGGTCACCTCGACGAGCGTGGACATCCCCACCTGGGCGGGGACCAGGTCGTGGACGTCCACGCCGGGGTCGGCCTCGCGGACCGCCGCGACGACGGAGGCGACGGCCCGGTCGACGAGGAGTTCCTCGTCCCCGACGATGATCGTGAGCAGGGCGGGTGCAGGCATACACAGAGGATGCCACGCCCCACCGACCGGCCGGGCGCCCGTCGCGCGGTCGGCGGACGCTCTCACGCCCCGTGGCCCGCACCGCCCGTGACCGGTGAGCCCCGTGCCCGGTGCCTCCCGTGGCCCCCTGCCGTGCTGTCCTCCGCCGCGCCGCTTTGCGCGGCGCCGTCTCCTACCGTGCGGGGTCGGGCCCGCGCACCACGGCCTGCCCGGGCCCGGAAGCGCCGCCGTCCAGCACGGCCACGTCCCCGTCCCGGTCGGTGCGCAGGTTCACCCGCGCCACCCGTTCCAGGATGTTCCACGTGAACGGCGCCGGATGCCCGTAGGTGTTGTCCGCGCCCACCGAGGTCACCGACACCACCGGGCCGGTGGCCTCCAGGAAGGCCGGTTCCTGGCTCCCCGCCCCGTGGTGGGGCACGGCCAGCACGGTCACCCGCAACAGGTCGGCGTCCGGTCCCTCCAGCAGCCTTCTCTGCGCCTCCTCCTCGATGTCACCGGTCAGCAGCACCGTCAGCGCCGCCCCGTCCGCCCGGACCACCACCGAGGCGTCGTTCACCGAACCCGTGAAGCCGGGCTCGGGCCACAGCACGCGCAGCAGCCACGGCCCCACCCGCAGCCGCTGGCCCCGCGCGGCCTCCAACAACCGCACCCCGGCCCCGGCCAGCAGCCGCCCCGTGGCGCTCTCCCCGAACCCCGGCGGCGCCAGCGCGGCCCCCACGCTCCGGTGCCGCAGCACCCCGGGCGTCCCGTCCACGTGATCGGCGTGGTCGTGGCTCAGGATCAGCAGCGCGACCTCGCGCACCCCCAGCCGCCCCAGGCAGTCGTCCACCCGGTCCGGGTCCTCGCCGGTGTCGGCGACCACCGCCGAGCCCGGGCCCGCCGACAGCACGAACGCGGTGCCCTGGCCCACGTCGCACGCCACCAGGGCCCACCCCGGGGGCGGCCATCCGCCCGGCACGCACCGCGCGGCCAGGGCCAGCAGCAGCACGGCCGCCACCACGGCGGCCACGACACGGCGCAACCGCCCGTGCGTGAACACCAGCGCCGCCAGCACGACGGCCAGGACCAGCCCTCCCACCAGGTCCGACCGCCACGCCAGCGCGCCATGCGGTACCCGCGCGCCCGCACCGGCCACCGCCGCGATCCACGACACCCCCAGCCCGGGCAGGTGCGCGGCCACCGCCGCCGCCCCCGGCCACACCACCGCCAGGGCGGCCACCGCAGTCCCCGCCACCGTCACCGCAGCGACCACCGGAGCGGCCAGTACGTTGGCCGGAACCGCGATCCACGACAGCTCGCCCGAGAGCAGGACCAGCACGGGCGAGACCGCCACCTGCGCGGCCAGGGCCACCGCCAACGCCTCCGCCACCGGACGCGGCAGGCGCGCCGACCACGCCCGCGTCCACGGCGGCACCAGCAGCAGGATGCCCGCGGTCGCCAGCACCGACAGCGCGAACCCGAAGGAGGCGGCCAGCCCCGGTGCGACGAACAGCACCCCGACCACCGTGACGGCCAGCGCACCGAGCCCCGCGTGGGCGCGCCCGGTGGCCAGCGCCAGCAGACCCAGCGACCCCATGAACGCCGCGCGCACCACGCTCGGCTCCGGGCGGCACACCAGGACGAACACCCAGATCACCGCCGCGCCGCCCGCCACCGAGCACCACGGGGGCGCCCGCAGCAGCCGGGCGAGCGCCAGCACGAAGCCGGTCAGCACCGCCAGGTTGGCCCCCGAGACGGTCAGCAGGTGCGTCATCCCGGTCTCCCGGAAGTCCTCGGCGGTCTCCGGCGGCACCCCGGACGCGTCGCCGACGATCAGCGCGGGAAGGAGCCCGGCCTCGGGCTGGGACAGTCCCGAGGAGGCCTCCCGCAGCCGCTCCCGCACCAGACCGGCGAAGCTCTGCAGACCGCCGGGCGGCCCCACCTCCTCCGGCGGCCCGCGCACCAGGACCAGGGCGGCGGTGAGGGGGTCGTCCTCCGTGCCGAGGAAGACGCCCCGCGCCCGGAAGGTCTGCCCGGGCAGCAGTTCGCGCCACTCCTCCTCCGAGGCCAGGACCACCACCGGCGCCGAGGACACCCGCTCGCTCCCCCCGGACCGCACCCAGGCGGTGCGGGCGTCGATCACCCAGGCCGCCCTGCCCGGCCGGGGAGTCCCCGACCGCGGGCGCGGATCGGACGTCACCACCGCCTCGAACTCGGCCTCGCGCCCCTGCTCCGCCGCCTCCCCGGCCGCGCTCCGCTCCACCCGGTGCACCTGCACACCGGCCACCGCCGCCACCGTGGCCACACAGGCCAGCGACGCCGCGGCGGTGAGCGCCACCGCCTCCAGCGGTGGACGCGCCGCCGCCAGGAGCACCACCGCCGCGCCGGTCCCCGCGACCCCGGCCAGGGACCAGACGGCCCACGGCGGGGCGGAGAGCGCCGCCAGCGCGGCCAGCCAGGCCGTCGCCGCGGGCGCCAGCAGGCGCAGGTCGGGCGGCTCGTCCAGCCCGTAGGCGTCCGTTCCCAGCCATGTCGTCACCGCCGCTCACCCCACCGTCACGTGGGGTCGGAGGTCGGCGAGGGTCTTGTCGCCGATCCGGTCCACGTCGAGCAGGTCGTCGACGCTCCGGAAGGGGCCGTGCTCCTCGCGGTAGGAGACGATGTTGTCGGCGATCACCGCGCCGATCCCGGGCAGGGTCTCCAGCAGGGCCCGGTCCGCCCGGTTGATGTCCACCAGCCCTCCGGTCCCCTGGGCGCCGCTCCCGGTGGCGCCCGCGCCCGCGGGCACGGGGACGCCCACCAGGACCTGTTCGCCGTCGACCAGCGGACGGGCCAGGTTGAGCAGGTCGAGGTCGGCGTCGGGCAGCGCGCCACCGGCCTCCTCCACGGCATCGGCCACCCGCGACCCCGACGGGAGCGTGTACAGCCCGGGGTCGGACACCTCACCGCCCACGTGCACCACGAGGTCCTCCTCCGGCGCCGCGTCCCCGGCCGTTCCGGCGTCCGCGTCCCCGGCCCGCGCCCCCGCCTCCAGCGCGGGGGACCGGGCGCCGTCGCCCTCCGCCGCGGGTACGGGCGCGGCACGAGTGACCATCTCGGGTGCGGGCACCGTGGTCGGCCGGTGGTACAGCGTCAGCACCAGCACGACGGCCAGGGCGCCCAGCACGGCCAGGACGATCACCGCCCGCCGGGACAGCGCCGCCCGTGGCGGCCATCGCAGGGCCAGCCGTTCCAGGAGTGAACCGGACGGCTCGGGGTCGAACTCCGCGTACCCCGACGGCGGGCGCTCCGGGCGCCGGTGCCGTCCTCCCGCCGGGTCGGGCCACGGATCCGCACCGGGCGCGCCCTCCGACGCGTCGGCACGACGGGAGGGCGGGGCGGTCCCGCGGTCCGCGTCCTCCCCGGTGCCCCGCTTGACGGGCCCTGCGGTCCTCGCGCCCCGGTTCTCCCCGGAGGGCCGCGGTGCGGGCACGGTCGCCTTCGCCTCCCGGTTCACCATGGAGGGCCGCGGTGCGGTCGCTGTGGCCCTCCCGTCTCGGTCCCCTTCCGAGGTCCGTGGGACGGGCAGGCCCGCCTGTCCGCCCCGGTTCTCTCCCGAGGTCCGTGGGACGGGCGCCGTCGCCTTCCCAGCTCGGCTCCCCTCGGCCGGACCCCGCACGGCCGGAGACCTGCTCGGGGAGGAACGAGGGGGATCGGCCACGCCGAGCCGGTCGTCGGGGTGGCGCTCGGGCCAGGCCTTCGAGGGCACGGGACCCGTGCCGGGAGCGGGCGGCGCGTCCGGAGGACGGTGGGTACCGGCCTCGGCGCTTCCCGGGGTCCGACGCCTTCCAACCGGACCCGGGGCGGGCCTGGCCGAGAAGCGGCCTTCTTCCCCGGGGGCGGTCGTCCCTGGGGCGTTCAGCCTGGCCTGCCTTCGCCCCGGGCGGTCGCCGGAGGCGTTCCCGCCCCGCCGCTCTGGGGCAGGAGCCCAGGTCACGGTGCCCTCGTGGGCGTCCGGCCGCTGAGGACCGGTGGCCGGACCTCGACGGGGCGCGGCCTCGGGGCGGCCCGTGCCCTCCGGGCGGTACGGGGCGTGCGTCCCGGCCACCGCGTACGGCGCGCTCGGGATCGCCGGGACGTCACGGGGAGGCGGCGCGGACTGCGCATGCGGGCGGGGGATACGCGCGCGCAGGCGCCGGGCGGCCGGTGAGGCGTCCAGGGTGAGCGCGCGGAGCCGGTCCTGCTGGTCGGTCGAGGGGGAGTGGCGCCGGTTGCGGCGCTGAACAGTCATAAGACCACGTTAGGAAGCCGGAAACGCTGTGTCAGCAGCAGATTCCACGCTGTGGACAACTCCCGTCCGGGCCTCCTCGACCTGCGCGGACGAAGGTGGGCGGCATCGCCCGGCGCACGAAAAAACCCGGCCCGGTGCGTGCGCACCGGGCCGGGTCGAGCCTCAGTCTCAGGCGGACTGCAGGGAGTGCAGACGCTTGGCGATCGCGCTCTTGCGGTTCGCGGCCTGGTTCTGGTGGATGACGCCCTTGCTGGTGGCCTTGTCCAGCGCGCGAGCGGCGGCGCGCTGGGCGACGGTGGCCTTCTCGACGTCCCCGGCCTCGGCAGCCTCACGGAACTTGCGGACGGCCGTCTTCAGCGAGGAGCGCACCGCCTGGTTGCGGACACGAGCCTTCTCGTTCTGCCGAATGCGCTTCTTCTGCGACTTGATGTTCGCCATGCGAAAACGTGCTCCAGTTGATCTTGGTCATCGCGCCGACCGGACCAGGCGGCCAGACCCGCGGGCAGCCGTTCCGCGAGGGGCCGGCGTGGGCGCCGACGCAGGGTGTGTGAGTCCACAGGGCCCGAGGCCAATGTGGAAGTCCGAGACACGGACTTCCAGTATGCCTCACACGGGGTACCGCTCAGGCACCACGTGCGCCCCACGGGTGTTCGTTATGGCACTCGGAAGTCGTTTCTGGGGGTTTTCTACGCACCGTGGTGGTTCCATGCGGCATGCGCGCGGAGCGGCGGCGGCAACTCCACCGCCCCGCTCACGGGTCTTCGGCGAACGCCGCTCAGGACGGCAGCCACCCCTCCGTGTAGGCCGTCACGTCCTCCTCGGTCGCCTCGTCCCCCAGGTAGAAGGCCACCCCCAGGGTCATCCCCTCCGGCGGATCGGCCTCGGTCACGCCCAGCCGGACGGCCGTCAGCGCGGTCGCCAACGACTCGTCCGCCTCCTCCGGCGCCCACTCGCCGCCGCCGTACGTGGGCAGCCCGAACCGCACCGTCACGCCCTCACGCGCGCGCAGGGCGGTCACCGCCTCGGTCACCTGCCGCACCATGAACCCGCCGTACAGCGCGTCGCCGGGCATTCCCGCGCCCACGCCCGGCAGCACCACCTCGTCGGCGTGCTCGGTCACCCGGTCCAGGTAGCCCTTGGACCAGTACCTCTCCTCGCGCTCCACGACGAAGGAGGGCACCCGCCCGCCCGGCACCAGCTCCACGTGGTGGGCCTGCACCGACAGCACGGGTTCCCCGCCCAGCTCCTCGCGCACCATCGACATGAGCGTGGGGATCGACGGGTCGTTGACGGTCACCGGGCGGATCTCCAGGTGCACGCCCGCGAACCCGTCCGCGGCCACCTCGGCGACCGCCGGGGCGAGCGCCGCGCGGGCCTGTTCGTCGAGCCGGTCCCGCAGCAGCGAGGACCCGCTCTCCACGTGCCGCAGCCACGCCAGCGCGCGCACGTCGGGGTACTCCCGCTCCAGCCAGGACAGCAGGGAACCGGTGTCCTCCACCCGCTCGACCGCGCCCTCGGCGTCGATCTCGCCCGCGTACACGTACACCGTGTCCACCCCGCCGGTGTCGAGCACCCGCGCCAGGGGACCGGTGTCCTCCCAGGAGCCCACCCAGGCCGCGTCGGAGCCCCGGGAGACCGCCCACGGCGCCGGTTCACCCGAGAACTGGAAGGCCAGCAGGGCACCCGCGCCAGCCACCACGACCGCGATCGCGGCCACACCCGCCAGCAACCGTGTCAACAGCCACTTCAACCGCCCGCTCCTCCCACGTCCCGGACCGCGGGCGCTCCCCGCCCGCCACCGCCCTCAACGGCGGCGGCGCGCGCCCGGTACCTGCCAGCACGGCCCGTTCCCGGTCCCGGGTCACATAATCTGGACACCAGACCCGCGCCCGCGCCCCATACTGCCGCACGGGCCGCTGCCGTCACCGAGAGAGGGCACCCGGCCGCCGTGGGATGATGGACGACGCCGTCGGCCTCCGCCGCGGCGGGGCGACACCGCCGCGAGGCGCACACGACCCGGACCCGACCTGTGAACGGAGCACGGTGGCACAGCCGAACTGGACCGATCCCGCGCTGATCCGCAACTTCTGCATCATCGCGCACATCGACCATGGCAAGTCGACGCTGGCCGACCGGATGCTCCAGATCACCGGTGTCGTCGAGGACCGCCAGATGCGCGCCCAGTACCTGGACCGCATGGACATCGAGCGCGAGCGCGGCATCACCATCAAGTCGCAGGCGGTGCGCATCCCCTTCACCGCCGTCGACGACAAGACCTACACGCTCGACCTCATCGACACCCCCGGGCACGTCGACTTCACCTACGAGGTCTCGCGCTCCCTGGCCGCCTGCGAGGGCGCCGTCCTGCTGGTGGACGCCGCGCAGGGCATCGAGGCGCAGACCCTGGCCAACCTGTACATGGCCCTGGAGAACGACCTCACCATCATCCCGGTGCTCAACAAGATCGACCTCCCGGCCGCGCAGCCGGAGAAGTACGCCGAGGAGCTGGCCGGGATCATCGGCTGCGAGCCCTCCGACGTGCTCAGGGTCAGCGCCAAGACGGGCGAGGGCGTCGAGGAGCTCCTCAACGAGATCGTCAACCAGATCCCGCAGCCCGTCGGCGACGCCGACGCCCCGGCCCGCGCGATGATCTTCGACTCGGTGTACGACACCTACCGCGGCGTGGTCACCTACGTCCGGGTCATCGACGGCAAGCTCAGCCCGCGCGAGCGCATCCAGATGATGTCCACCCGCGCCTCGCACGAGATCCTGGAGATCGGCGTCAGCTCGCCCGAGCCCACCAAGTGCGACGGGCTGGGGGTGGGGGAGGTCGGCTACATCATCACCGGCGTCAAGGACGTGCGCCAGTCCAAGGTCGGTGACACCATCACCGCCCTCAACCGGCCCGCGACCGAGATGCTGTCCGGGTACCGCGAACCCAAGCCCATGGTGTTCTCGGGCCTGTACCCGATCGAGGGCACCGACTACCCGGTGCTGCGCGACGCCCTGGAGAAGCTCCAGCTCAACGACGCCGCCCTGGTCTTCGAGCCGGAGACCTCCGCCGCCCTGGGCTTCGGCTTCCGCTGCGGCTTCCTGGGCCTGCTGCACCTGGAGATCACCCGGGCCCGCCTGGAGCGCGAGTTCAACCTCGACCTCATCTCCACCGCGCCCAACGTCATCTACCGGGTGGACATGGAGGACGGCACCGAGCACGTGGTGACCAACCCCAGCGAGTTCCCCGCCGGGAAGATCGACTCCATCTACGAGCCGATGGTCAAGGCGACCGTGCTCAGTCCCGCCGACCACATCGGCCAGATCATGGAGCTGTGCCAGGAGCGGCGCGGCGACCTCCAGGGCATGGACTACCTGTCCGAGGACCGCGTGGAGATGCGCTACACGCTGCCCCTGGCCGAGATCGTCTTCGACTTCTTCGACCACCTCAAGTCCCGCACCAAGGGCTACGCGTCACTGGACTACGAGCCCACCGGGGAGAAGGCCTCCGACCTGGTCAAGGTGGACATCCTGCTCCAGGGCGAGGCCGTCGACGCCTTCTCCGCCATCGTGCACAAGGACAAGGCCTACGCCTACGGCGTGGAGATGACCAAGAAGCTGCGCGAGCTCATCCCCCGGCAGCAGTTCGAGGTGCCCATCCAGGCCGCCATCGGCGCCCGGGTGATCGCCCGCGAGAACATCCGCGCCATCCGCAAGGACGTGCTCTCCAAGTGCTACGGCGGCGACATCAGCCGTAAGCGCAAGCTGCTGGAGAAGCAGAAGGAGGGCAAGAAGCGGATGAAGATGGTCGGCCGGGTCGAGGTGCCCCAGGAGGCCTTCATCTCCGCTCTGTCCACCGACACCGGCGGCGCCGACGACAAGAAGAAGAAGTAGCGGCAGCCCCGTCCTCACGCGCTCGCGCGCGGGGACGCGGAAGGGGGCGCCCCGGCCCGGGGCGCCCCCTTCCGCGTCCTCCTCGGTACCGCCTCAGCCCTTGACCGCTCCCGCGGTCAGGCCCTCGGTGATGTAGCGCTGGAGGAACCAGAACACCGCCAGGGTGGGCAGGGACAGCATGATGGCACCCACCGCGAACATCCCGAAGTTGGCGTTGCGCTGCGAGGCCACCAGCTGGTACAGCCCCAGGCCCAGCGTCTTGGCGTCGGTGTCGCGCAGGAACACGCTCGCCATCAGGAACTCGTTGATGGTGGAGATGAACACCAGCAGGCCCACGATCGCCAGCACCGGCGTGACCAGCGGCAGCATGATCCGGAAGAACACCTGCGCGTGCGAGGCCCCGTCCATCTGCGCGGACTCGTCCAGCTCCTTCGGCACGGTGTCGAAGAAGCCCTTCATCAGCCACGTGTTGATGCTCAGCGCGCCGCCCAGGTAGACCAGCAGCAGTCCCCACCGGGTGTCGAAGCCGATCGCCGGGTAGTACTCGCCGATCGTGGAGAACATCAGGTAGATCGCCACGATCGCCAGGAACTGCGGGAACATCTGGATCACCAGCAGCCCGATCAGCCCCACCCGGCGTCCCCGGAAGCGCATGCGGCTGAACGCGTACGCGGCCAGCGCCGACAGCAGCACCGTCACGGCGGCGTTGGTGAAGGCGAAGAACAGCGAGTTCGCGTACCAGGTGGTGAACGGGGTGTTGCTGAACAGGTCGACGGCGTTGTCCAGGCTGGCCCCGGTCGGCCACAGCTGCGCGCTGGACAGCGTGCCCAGCGGGTTGAGCGCCGCCGACACCACGAACAGCACCGGGAAGAGCGCGAACGCCACGACCACCAGCATCACCATGTGGCGCCAGCCGTACCTGCGGGCCCACAGGCCCAGACGGACTCCGGTACCGCGCCGGTGGGGCGCGCGTACCGCTTCCGGGGTTGCGACCGCCATCAGTCCACCTCCTTGAGGGCCTTGCTCCTGCTGAGGCTGACCACCGACATCACCGACACGATCAGGAAGATCATCACCGACAGCGCCGCCGCGTACCCGTACTGGGCGGTGGCCTCGTTGAAGGCGAGCCGGTAGGTGTAGGTGATGAGCAGGTCGGTGGCCCCGGCCGTCGGGCTCGCCGGGGAGAAGGGGCCGCCCTGGGTGATCAGCCACACCGCGTTGAAGTTGTTGAAGTTGAACGCGAACGTCGAGACCAGGATCGGCGTCATCGCCACCATCAGGAGCGGCAGGGTGACGTTGCGGAAGGCCTGCCAGGGGCCCGCGCCGTCGATCTGCGCCGCCTGGCCCAGCTCGCGCGGGACGGCCTGGAGGGCCCCCGTGGACACCAGGAACATGTACGGGTAGCCCAGCCAGACGTTGGCCAGGATCACCGCCGCCCGGGCCGACCACGCGTCGCCCAGCCAGTCCACCTCCAGGCCGAGCACCCGGTTGAACAGGCCGAAGTCGGTGTTGAACATGTCCCGCCACAGCAGGAACATCGCCAGCGAGCTCATCGCGTACGGCAGGACCACCAGGATCCGGTACACGACTTTGCCGCGCAGCCCGGGCACGTGCAGGGTGAGCGCGATCGCCAGGCCCACCACGAACACCAGGAAGGTGACGGAGGCGGCGAAGGCGATGTTCCACACCAGGATGCTGAAGAACGACGACGCGAAGGTCGGGTTGAACAGGAAGCGGGCGAAGTTGTCGAAGCCCACGCCGACCTGCCAGCCCTGGGCGAGCCGCTCCCCGTCCTCGTTGTAGAACGCGCCGCGCTCGTTGTCCGCGTGGTAGACGATCCCGGTCTCGGCGTCGGTGACGCAGTCGCACCCCGCGTCGTAGGCGCGGGTCGCGGTCCCCTCGAAGGCGGTGGACAGGCCGCTGGAGCGGATGCCCGTGCCGCTGCCGGTGGGCACCGCGAACGCCTGGAGTTCGTCGCTGCGCGCGTTGACCTGGGTGGGGGACAGGATCGTGTACCCGAAGGCCTCGGTGACCTTGCCCGAGGGCTCCACGGTCGCGCCGTCGAGCTCGGTGAGCCCCTCCTCGGTTCCGGCGTAGGCCCGGCCCTCGGGGTCGGTGAGCAGGAAGACCAGCTCACCGGTCTCGGGCGAGCCGGTGACCGCAACGGTCAGGGTGTACTCCTCGGCCCCGTCCGGGCTGCTCACCGAGTAGGCCTCGATGGAGGCGATGGCCTGTTCCTTGTCGCCCCGGTGGCCGTCGCTGAGGTTGGTCACCGAGGTGCTCATCGTGTAGAGCACCGGCAGGATCTGGAAGGTGAGCAGGAACAGCACGCCCGGGACCAGGTACTTGACCGGGACGGTGCGCTTGGACAGGTAGACCCAGTAGACGAGGCCGACCACGGCCACGACCAGGCCGATGCCCCACCAGTTGCCCGCCACGTACAGGGGCAGCACCGCCCACACGCCCAGGGCGGTGAACAGGCCCAGCAGGGCGATCTTGACCAGCTGCCCGGCCAGTGAACCGTTCCCGGCGAACCGGCCGCCCGGCAGGGGCGTGCGGGCGGGCGCCCCCGGTGAGGGAGCGCCCGCTGTCTTCTTGGACGCCACCGCTACTCGCCGATCTGCGAGGCGATCGTTTCGTGGGCGGCCTCCATGGCCTCGCGCACGTCCTCACCGGCGATGACGGCGGCCTGGGCGATGCCCAGCGGCTCCCACGTCTCACCCATCTCCGGGATGGAGGGCATCGGCATGCCCTCGGCCCCGGCCTCGGAGATCGCGGCGATGGTGGGGTCGTCGGCCGAGACGCTCTCCAGGGCCTCGGTCTGCACCGGCATGCGGGGGTCGGCCTCGTAGAGGCTGAGGACGAACTCGGTGTCGGTGACGTAGTTGGTCACGAACTCCTGGGCCAGGGCGCTGTTGGCGCTGCCCTCGGTGACGAAGAACGCCTGGTAGCCGATGTAGGGGCTGGCGGGCTCCTCTCCCTCGAAACCGGGGATGGGGCTGATCTCGTAGTCGACGCCCGCCTCGTTGGCGTCGGCGACGTTCCACGGGCCCGCGACGAAGAAGGGGGCCTCGCCCTCGTAGAACAGGGAGGCGTCGTTCTCCAGGGTGATGGAGCGGCGCAGCACGCCCTCCCCGGCCTCGCCGTACTCGGCGACCTTCTCCATGGCCTCGATGGACTCGTCGGTGCCCACGCCCAGGTCGGTCGGGTCCCAGGTGCCCTCCTCGTCCTGGCCGAAGAGGTAGCCGCCCGCGGAGGTGAACAGGGCGTTCATCCGGTAGGGGTCGCCCTCCTGGCCCACGGCCATGGACAGGACCTCGCTGGTCTCACCGGAGTCCTTGAGCTCGGTGCCGACCTCGACCATCTCCTCGAAGGTCGCGGGGGCGTCCGGCGCCAGGTCGGTGTTGCGCATGAGGAAGATGTTCTCCTGGGAGTAGGGAACACCGAAGAGCTGGCCGTCGTAGTTGAGGGCCTGCAACGAGGTCTCGTCCAGGCCGGAGGCGCGGTCCTGGGGCAGCTCGATGGGCTGGACGGCGCCGTTGCGCACGAGGTTGCCCGTCCAGTCGTGGGCGCCGATGAAGACGTCGGGGGCGTTTCCGGCCTGGTGGGCGTTGAGCACGTCGCCCTGGATGTCGCCGAAGGTCAGGCCCTGGACCTCGACCTCGATGCCGTTGGTCTCGGCGAACTCCTGGGCGGCGGCCTTGATGGCGTCGGCGCGCTCGGGGTCGGACCAGATGACGAGGCTGCCCTCGGCGGCGGTCTCCCCGCCCTCGTCGCCACCACTGCACGCGGTCGCCATCAAGGCGATCGCGGCGATGCCCGTGACCGCTCGTGCGCTGCGGAATCTCATGCTGTCTTCCTTCCGGGAGGCCGTGCTGAGGGGGTCGCGCATGCGTTCCGGCCGTCGAGGGCATGCGTGGTGATGTGACGCTAGCAATAACTTGCAAGCTTTGAAAGAGTTTGCGGATCTCCCGCATAAAGATGTGGAAACGCCGCGGAAACGGGCGCGTGACATCGTGCGCTGGGTAGCGGTGCGGTGACCGTTCGCTGATAGATCCTGTGATGAGCAGCGATTTCGTAACACCATTGAACACGCCGTCGCGGACCACTCGAACCCCGTTCGGGTCCGGCCCGCCTCAGGGGGTCGGCGGGGAGCGTGCCGGTGACGGCGTCCAGGCGCCCGTGGGGCGTGGGCCGGTGGTGCGCCGCAGGGGGCGGGCCTTCGGGGCGATCTCCGTCAGGCACCGGTCAAGCGTGCGGGTTCCACGCCAGCCCTCCCCGGGGGGCGTCGTGGTGGGCACTGGCGGCAACGGCCAGTGCCGGGGGCGGGAACCGGCTGAGAGCACGTTCGCCCAGCGAACGTGCCGAAGGGGATCCCCGTGCCAGCAGGACAGCGCCGACCCGCCCCGACCCGCACCGCGTGCGGTGCCGGACACGGGGTCCGGCACCGCACGCGCGGGCTCAGCCGCTCAGCCCTGCAGTCGCGCGGCCTCTCAGCCGCGCAGCCACACCGCCGTCTCGGCGGGCAGCGCCAGGGTGCCCCCGGCGGGCTCGCCGACCGGACCGCTGGCCACGAGCACCTCACCGTCGGCCGCCAGCTCCACGGCCTCCCCGGTGAGGTTCACCGCGACGCGCACACCCGGTTCGCGCTCGAAGTACAGCACGCCCCCGGGCGCGTCCAGCCAGGCCATCGAGCCGTCGCCGAGCGCGTCCAGCTCCCGGCGCAGGCGCAGCGCCTTCGTGTACAGCTCCAGCGTGGAGCCCTCCACCCCGCGCTGGGCGGCGCGCGACAGGGCGCCCCAGCCCTCGGGCATCGGCAGCCACGGAACGCTGCCCTCGGGGCCGAACCCGTACGGCGCCTGGTCGCCGCCCCACGGCAGCGGCACCCGGCAGCCGTCCCGGCCGCGGTCGGTGCGGCCCGAACGCTCCCAGGTCGGGTCCTGCAACGAGTCCTCGGGCAGGTCGGTGACCTCGGGCAGCCCCAGCTCCTCGCCCTGGTACAGGTACACCGAACCCGGCAGGCCCAGCATCAGCAGCGTCGCCGCGCGCGCACGGCGCAGCCCCTGCTCACCGCCGCCGAAGCGGGTCACGTGGCGGGTCACGTCGTGGTTGGACAGCACCCACGTGGTGGTCGCGCCCACGGCGGTGTTGGCGGCCAGGGACACGTCGATGACCTCGCGCAGGCGCCCGGCGTCCCACGGCGCGGTCAGGTACTCGAAGTTGAACGCCTGGTGCAGTTCGTCCGGGCGCAGGTAGCGGGCCACCCGCTGGGCGTCCTCCACCCACGCCTCGGCCACCAGGGCGCGGTCACCCGGGTACTCGGCGGCGATCCGCGCCCAGCGGCGGTAGATCTCGTGCACGCCGTCCTGGTCGAAGTAGGGCAGCGAGGTGCTGCCGTCGAGCATGTCGGCCTTGGCGCCCTCGGCGATGTCGGGCATCGCCGGGTCCTTGACCATGCCGTGCGCGACGTCGATGCGGAACCCGTCCACGCCCCGGTCCAGCCAGAAGCGCAGCACGTCGTCGAACTCGTCGTGCACCTCCTGGTTGGTCCAGTCGAAGTCGGGCTGCTCGGGGTCGAACAGGTGCAGGTACCACTGCTCGGGGGTGCCGTCGGGCCGCTTGAGGCGGGTCCAGGCCGGGCCGCCGAAGATCGACTTCCAGTTGTTCGGCGGCTCCTCCCCGTCGGGTCCCCTGCCGTCCCGGAAGACGTACCGCGAGCGGGCGTGCTCGCCCGGCTCGGCGGCAGCGGCCTCCTTGAACCACCGGTGGGCGGAGGAGGAGTGGTTGGGCACCACGTCGATGATCAGGCGGATGCCCATCCCGTGGGCGGTCTCCAGGAGGGCGTCGAAGTCCTCCAGGGTCCCGAAACGGGGATCGACGTCGCGGTAGTCGGCGACGTCGTAACCGCCGTCGGCGAGGGGGGAGACGTAGAACGGCGTCAGCCAGATCGCGTCCACACCGAGTTCGGCCAGGTGGGGGAGGCGCTCGCGGATGCCGGCGAGGTCGCCCTCACCGTCACCGTTGGAGTCGGCGAAGCTGCGGACGTAGATCTGGTAGATCGCCGCGTCACGCCACCAGTGCGACTGAGGCTCCATCAGCGGGGGTCCTTCCCTGTGACGAGTGCAATTTCTTGCGCAAGATTACCGTCAATTTTCGGCCATGTGACGACGATCTCGACTAGAGTTGCGCCCATGGGTCCACGACTTGCCGACATCGCGCGGCACGCAGGCGTCAGCGAGGCCACCGTCTCGCGGGTGCTCAACGACAAGCCGGGCGTCGGCAGCGACACCCGCAAGGCCGTCCTGACGGCGCTGGACGTCCTCGGCTACGAGCGCCCCGCCCGGCTGCGGCAGCGCTCCGCCGGACTGGTCGGCATGGTCATACCCGAACTGGAGAACCCCGTCTTCCCGATGTTCGCCCAGGCGGCCGAGGGGGCGCTCGCCCAGCGCGGGTACACGCCGGTGCTGTGCACCCAGACCCCCGGTGGGATAACGGAGGACGAGTACGTGGAGCTGCTGCTGGAGCGCAACGTCTCCGGCATCCTCTTCGTCTCCGGGCGCCACGCCGACACGACCGCCCCCCACGAGCGCTACCACGCCCTGGTCTCGCGCAGACTCCCGATCGTGCTGGTCAACGGGTACGCCGACGCCATCCCCGCCGCCTTCATCTCCTGCGACGACCGGGAGGCCGGGCACCTGGCCGTCAACCACCTGGTCGCCCTCGGCCACACCCGCATCGGGTTCACCAGCGGCCCCGAGCGCTACGTTCCGGTCCGCCGCAAGCTCGACGGGTACCACCGGGCCCTGGCGCAGCACGGCCTGGACGGTGAGGACCTCGTGGAGCTGTCGCTGTTCGGCGTGGAGGGCGGCCACGCCGCCGCCACCCGGCTGATCGAACGCGGCGTCACCGCGATGGTCTGCGGCTCGGACATGATGGCCCTGGGCGCCATCCGCGCCGCCCGCCAGCGCGGCCTGAGCGTCCCCCGGGACTTCTCGGTGGTCGGCTTCGACGACTCCCAGCTCATCGCCTTCACCGACCCCCCGCTGACCACCGTCCGGCAGCCGGTCAACGCCATGGCGCTGGCCGCCGTGCGCGCCCTGTGCGACGAGATCGCCGGACACCCCGTCTCCCACACCGAGTACGTCTTCGACCCCGAACTGGTCGTCCGAGGCTCCACCGCCATCGCCCCCGCCAGGAACCCCGCCCCCGTCACCCGGGTCGACGCCCCCGCGCACGCCCGGGCGGAGCGCCCCCGGGTCTGACCGGGCCGTCCTCCCCGCGGCCCTCCCCGCCTGATCCCCGCACCCCGCGTCCCATCCCGATCTCCCGACCCCTGCTCCCCGATCCCCCAACCCCCCGCTTCCCGACCTCCGATCCCGCACTCCCGTCCCCGAGCCCCCGCGTGCCCGACACGGGGGACCAGGGCACACCGGCCGGTCGGCGACACTGGAGGCATGCCTTCCGTTGCCCTCGACGGCGATCCCGTACCGAGCACCGGCGAACTGCCCGGGCCGTCCCTCGCCGAACTCGGCGGGCGGCCCCTCGGGTTCTACGTCCACGTGCCCTTCTGCGTCACCCGCTGCGGTTACTGCGACTTCAACACCTACACGGCCGAGGAACTGGTCTCCCGCGACGGCACCGCCACCGCCTCCCGCGAGACCTACGCCGACCAGGCGATCGCGGAGGTCGCGCTGGCCGACAGGGTCCTGGCGGGGGAGCGCCCGCCGGTCAGCACGCTGTTCGTCGGCGGCGGCACTCCCACCCTGCTGTCGGCCGAGGACCTGGGCCGCGTCGTCACCGCCGTGCGAGAGCGCTTCGGGTTCACGCCCGACGCCGAGCTGACCACCGAGGCCAACCCCGAGACGGTCACCCCCGACTACCTCGCGCGGCTGCGCGAGGCCGGGTTCACCCGTGTGTCCTTCGGCATGCAGAGCGCCCGCGAGCACGTGCTGCGGGTGCTGGAGCGCGGCCACACGCCCGGACGCCCCGAGCAGTGCGTGGAGTGGGCGCGGCGGGCCGGGTTCGACCACGTCAACCTCGACCTGATCTACGGCACTCCCGGGGAGGGCGACGAGGACTGGCGGGCCTCCCTGGAGGCCGCGGTCTCCGCCGGACCCGACCACGTCTCGGCCTACTCCCTCATCGTCGAGGAGGGCACCCGCCTGGCCGCCCGCGTGCGCCGCGGCGAACTCGCCGAGCCCGACGACGACACGATGGCCGACCGCTACCTCATGGCCGAGGAGGTCCTCACCGAGGCCGGGTTCAGCGCCTACGAGGTGTCCAACTGGGCGCGCACCGAGCAGGGCCGCAGCAGGCACAACCTCCTGTACTGGACCGGCGGCCACTGGTGGGGCGTGGGCCCGGGCGCGCACAGCCACGTGGGCGGCACCCGCTGGTGGAACGTCAAGCACCCGGCCGCCTACGCCGCCCGCCTGGCCGCCGGGCACAGCCCCGGCCTGGCCCGCGAGGTGCTCACCGAGGAGGAGCGCCGCTTCGAACGCGTCCTGCTGGAACTGCGGGTGGAGGGCGGGTGCCCGCTGGACCTGCTCGAACCGCACGGCCGCGACGCGGCCAAGCGGGCCGTCGCCGAGGGACTGCTGGACGCGGACGCCCACGAGGAGGGCCGCGCGGCCCTCACCCTGCGCGGGCGCCTGCTCGCCGACGCCGTGGTGCGCGACCTCACCTGAGCCCCTCCGTCCGGGCCCGGACACGGCGAGGGGGCCCGGCCGTCGGGCCGGGCCCCCTCGCGTCCGCCGAAGCGCCGGACTACTTGATCCAGCTGACGTTGAACGGGTAGCGGTACCACTCGCCCCGGTTGGCGGCCACACCGCCGATGATGCCGAGGGCGACGGCCGCGATCCAGCAGATGAACCAGGTCAGGAACCCGATGATGACGATCATCAGGACGCTGGAGATCAGGTAGCCGATCAGGATCAGGAGCTGGAAGTTCAGCGCCTGCGCGGCCTGGTTGCGGACGAACGGCGACTCGTCCTTCTTGACGAAGAAGATGATCAGCGGCACGAGCCAGCCGATGACGCCGCCGCCCACGTGGGCGAACATCGCCATCTGTCGCTCGTCCGGACTGGGCTGGCCGGTCGTGGCCGAGGAGGGGCCGTAGGCGCCGTGCGGGGGCTGGCCGTAGCCGCCCTGCTGGTAGTGGGACTGGTAGCCGCCGGTCTGCTCGTACCCGGGCTGGCCGGGGTAGCCGCCGGGCTGGCCCGGATATCCGCCGGACTGCTCCTGGTACCCGGGCTGGCCGGGCGGGAGCGGGTAGCCGCCCTGCTGGTACCCGGGCTGGCCACCGGTGGGGTAACCGTGCTGGGAGGGGTAACCGCCGGAGTCCTGGCCGGGCTGCTGGCCCTGGCCGTAGGGGCCCTCGGGAGGGTTGCTGGGATAGGACATGTTGGGTTCCTTCGTGCGGATGCGCTCGGACTGCGTGCGGGAGCGGATCACTTCAACAGACGGATGCTCACCGGGTAGCGGTACCACGTCCCCTTGTTGGCGCCGTTGGCGCCCAGGACGCCGAACACGATAGCGACGACCCAGATCAGGGCGACCAGGAGGGATCCGATCCAGGACAGCTCTGGGAAGAAGATACCCAGGCCGATGAAGGCCACCCACGCGAAGAGGTAGGGGATCAGCAGGGTGAGCTGGAAGTTGGCCGCCTCGGCCGCGTGGTGGCGGACGAACGGCGACTGGTTGCGCTTGGCGAAGTAGATGGCCAGCGGCGGGATCCAGCCCAGGCAGGCGATCACGAAGCCCGACAGGTGGGCGAGCATGGCCACGAGCGTGCCGTTGTCGCCGCCCGGCGCACCCTGCTGGGGCTGGCCCGGAACACCCGGCTGCCCGTACGCCGCGGGGGCGCCCGGGTAGGGCTGCTGCTGGCCCGGGGCGGGCTGGCCGTAGACCCCCTGCTGGGGCTGGCCGTACTCGCCCTGCTGGAGCTGTTGGGGCTGGCCGTAGGGCTGCTGTCCGTACTCGGGCTGCGGTGCGTAGCCGGGCTGGGCTCCCGAGGCCTGCCCGTACCCGGGCTGGGCGCCGGAGGGCTGTCCGTAACCCGGCTGCGCGCCCGGTGCCTGGGCGTAGCCCTGCTGCCCCTGGTCGGGCTGCGGTGCGTACGGGGACTGCGCGCCGGAGGGCTGGCCGTAGGCGGGCTGCGCACCCGAGGGCGGCTGGCCGTAGGCCGCCTGCTGCCCGTAGCCGGGCTGCTCGGGGGCGCCTTCCGGCGGGGCGAAACCGGGCTGCTGTCCGGCCGGGGGCTGGCCGTACTCGCCCTGCTGGGGCTGTTGGGGCTGGCCGTAGGGCTGCTGTCCGTACTCGGGCTGCGGTGCGTACCCGGGCTGGGCGCCGGAGGCATGCCCGTACCCGGGCTGCGCGCCCGGGGCCTGGCCGTAGCCCTGCTGTCCCTGCTCGAACTGCGGCGCGTACGGCGACTGCGCGTCCGAGGGCTGACCGTAGGCGGGCTGGCCCTGTCCGGGCTGGGGCGCGTACGGCGACGGGGCGCCGGGGGGCGGTGCGAAGTCGGGCTGCGCCCCCGGGGTCTGGCCGTAGCCCTGGTAGCCCTGGTCGGGCTGCGGTGCGTACGGGGACTGCGCGCCGGAGGACTGGCCGTAGGCGGGCTGCGCACCCGAGGACGGCTGGCCGTGGTCCTGGTCGGGCTGCGGAGCGTAGGGCGGCTGCGCCCCGGACGGCTGCCCGTAGGAGGGCCGCTGGCCGGGTTCCGGCTGCGGGGGCTGCTGTCCGTACTCCTGCTGACCGTCCTGCCCGTGCTCCGGCTGCTGTCCCCGGTGGGGGTCCTCCGGGGGCGGGGGGTTCGTCGGGGTCTGGCTCATGCTCTTCCTTGGCTCCGCTGATGAGAGGGAGGTTCCTGTACTACCGTGCTGTACCGACGACCGCGCGGGCCGGAGGCGGGCGACCTCGGCACCGGACACGGGGACCGGCGCCTCGCCCGGGTCAAATCCTAGGTCCTGCCGCTCCTCCCGCGCGCAGCGCTCGCTAGGGAGCGTCCGGGTGCGGCCCGGTGACGAAGTCGATCAGCTCCTCCACCCGGCCGAGCAGAGCCGGCTCCAGATCAGCATAGGTACGGACCGACCCCAGGATCCGGCGCCACGCCTCTCCCGTCTCCATCCGCCAGCCCAGGGCGCTCACGACCCCCTCCTTCCAGGGGACGCCGCGCGGCACCTCGGGCCAGGCCCCGATCCCCACGGAACCCGGCCGCACCGCCTGCCAGACGTCGACGTAGGGGTGCCCGGCCACCAGCACGTGCTCGCCGCGCACCCGCTCGGCGATCCGCGTCTCCTTGGAACCCGGCGCCAGGTGGTCCACCAGGACGCCCAGCCTCCTGCCGGGCCCGGGCGAGAACTCCGCCACGATCGAGGGCAGGTCGTCGACACCCTCCAGGAACTCGACGGCCACCCCCTCCACGCGCAGGTCGTGGCCCCAGACCTTCTCCACCAGCTCGGCGTCGTGGACGCCCTCCACGTAGATCCGGCTCTCCCGGGCCGTGCGCGCCCGCGCGCCCGGCACCGCCACCGACCCGGAGGCGCTGCGCAGCGGCCCCCGCGGAGCCGCGGAGGGGCGCACCAGGGTCACCGGCTCGCCGTCGACCAGGAACGCGGCTGGGGCGAGGTCGAACACGCGGCGGCGGCCGTGCCGGTCCTCCAACGTGACGGTGGCCTTGTCCCAGGCCACCACCGCCCCGCAGAACGCCTCCTCGGCGTCCTCCACGACCAGTTCCCTTTCCAGGGGCACCTCGCGGACCGCCTTCTTCTTCGGGCGGCGCCAGTCCCCGGCGAGCACGTCGCGGCCGTAACGGCCGGTTCCCTTGGTAGCCACGGTGGTGCAGTCTACTGGTGGCGCGCGCCGGCGCCCCGTCGGCCGCGGCGCGTGCCCCGGGCCCGGCGGGAACAGGGGCGACACGGCCGCGCCGGGCTTCACCACCCGCGGGTAACCGTCAGGGTTTGCGGCCGGGCATAGACTTAGCACTGAGGACCATGGAGTGCCAGGAGGTGACGAGTGCTGGATGAGCGCAAGCTCGCGGTCCTGCGTGCCGTCGTCGAGGACTTCGTCAACACCAACGAGCCCGTGGGTTCCAAGGCCCTGGCCGACCGGCACCGGCTCGGAGTCTCCCCGGCGACCATCCGCAACGACATGGTCGCCCTCGAGGAGGACGGCTACATCGCGCAGCCGCACACCAGTGCCGGACGCGTTCCCACGGACAAGGGGTACCGGCTCTTCGTCGACCGGCTCTCCTCGGTCAAACCGCTCTCCAGCGCGGAGCGGCGCGCCATCGAGTCCTTCCTCACCGGCGCCGTGGACCTCGACGAGATCGTCGCCCGGACCGTGCGGCTCCTCGCGCAGCTCACCCGCCAGGTCGCGATCGTCCAGTACCCGTCGCTGACCCGCTCGTCGGTGCAGCACGTGGAACTGGTCCCCCTCGGGGGGCAGCGGATCATGATGGTCGTGATCACCAACACGGGCCGGGTCGAGCAGCGCGTCATCGACGGCCTGGGAGAGGTCCACGAGGCCGCCGTCAACGACCTGCGCGCGATGTTGAACCGGGCCATCGCCGGACGCCACCTCGGCGACGTGCCCGACGCGGTGGAGGACCTGCCTCCGCAGGTGGCGCCCGAACACCGCCAGATGGCGGTGTCGGTCCTCTCCGTCCTGCTGGAGAGCCTCGTCGAACGGCACGAGGAGAAGATCGTCCTCGCGGGGACGGCCAACCTCGCCGCCGTCGACTTCGCCGCCAGCCTCAGGGACGTCCTGGAGGCACTGGAAGAGAACATGGTCCTCATCCGTTTGCTGGGAGAGGCCAAGGACCCGTCGATGCTCACGGTGCGCATCGGCGCGGAGAACTTCCACGAGGGCCTGAGGTCCACCTCCATCGTGTCGGCGGACTACGGTGTGGGAAACCAGTCGCTCGCCAAGATCGGTGTGGTGGGACCCACCCGGATGGACTATCCGGGGACGATGGGAGCAGTACGCGCCGTGGCTCGCTATGTCGGACAGATTTTGGCAGGACAGTAACCCAGTGGCCAGAGACTATTACCAGGTTCTCGGAGTGCGTCGCGACGCGTCCAAGGACGAGATCAAGAAGGCCTACCGGCGGCTCGCGCGCGAACTCCACCCGGACATCAATCCGGACCCCGCAACCCAGGAGCGCTTCAAGGAGGTGACCCAGGCCTACGAGGTCCTCTCCGACGAGAACAAGCGCCGGATGTTCGACATGGGCCAGGACCCCTACGCGCCCGGCGGCGGCGGGGCCGGGGGCTTCGGCGGCGCGGGCGGGTTCGCCTTCGACGACATCATGAACGCCTTCTTCGGCGGCGGCCAGCCCGGCGGGCGCGGCCCCCGGGAGCGGGTCCGACGCGGGCGCAGCATCAAGATCCGCGTCGAACTCGACCTGGTGGAGACCGCGTTCGGGGTCAGCAAGGAGATCACCTTCCCCACCGCCATCCTGTGCGAGACCTGCCAGGGCGAGGGGACGGCGGCCGGTTCGCACCGCACCACCTGTGAGATGTGCCACGGTCAGGGCGAGGTCTCCCAGGTCACGCGGTCCTTCCTCGGCCAGGTCATGACCTCCCGCCCCTGCCCCCAGTGCTCGGGCCAGGGCTCGGTCATCACCAACCCCTGCGGCGACTGCGCGGGCGAGGGCCGGGTGCGCGAGAAGGTCACCCGCACCGTCAAGATCCCCGCGGGCGTCGACGACGGCACCCGCATCCAGCTCGCCGGGGAGGGCGAGGTCGGCCCCAACGGCGGACCGCGCGGCGACATCATCCTGGAGATCATCCAGCGCCCGCACCCCACCTTCGAACGCCGCGGCGACGACCTGCACTGCACGGTGACCGTCCCCATGACGGCCGCCGCGCTGGGCGCCTCCTTCGCCTTCGACACCCTCGACGGCACCGAGAACATCGACCTGCGCCCGGGCACCAACTCCGGCCACGTCATCACCCTCCCCAACAAGGGCGTCAGCCACCTCGACGGCGGCGGCCGGGGCGACCTGCGCATCCGCGTCGACGTGGAGACCCCGAGCAGGCTGGACGAGGAGCAGGAGGCCCTCCTGCGCAAGTTCGCCGAACTGCGCGGCGAGGACCAGACCCCGGGACGCTTCAGCCCCGGACACGGCGGGTTCTTCTCCAAGATCCGCGACGCCTTCGGCGCCAAGTGACACCGCCGGTCTTCCTGGTCGAGGCCGCCGATCTGGCGGCCGACCGGGTGACGGTGGACGGCGCCGAGGGCCGCCACGCCGCCGTGGTGCGCCGCATCCGGGAGGGCGAGACCGTCGACCTCTCCGACGGACGCGGTCTGCGCGCCCGCTGCACGGTGACCGCCGTGGGCAGGGACCACATCGTCTGCGCGGTGGTGGAGCGCCGGGAGGAACCGGCGCCCCGCCCCCGCCTGACCGTGGTCCAGGCGCTGCCCAAGGGCGACCGGGGCGAACTGGCCGTGGAGATGATGACCGAGGCCGGAGCGGACGCGGTCGTGCCCTGGGCGGCGGAGCGCTGCGTCACCCGCTGGAAGGGCGACCGCGCCGCCAAGGCGCTGGCCAAGTGGCGTGCGACCGCCCGTGAGGCGGCCAAGCAGGCCCGGCGCGCGCGGCTGCCCGAGGTCGCCGACCTCGCCGACCGCACCGCCGTGGTCGGACTGCTGGCGGAGGCGGACCTGGGCGTCGTGCTGCACGAGGACGGCGCCAGCCGCCTGTCACAGCTGGAACCGCCCGCCGGACAGGGCGCCGGCGTCGTCGTGGTGGTCGGCCCCGAGGGCGGCTTCTCCGACGCCGAACTGGAGGCGTTCGACGCCGCGGGCGCGGTCCGGGCGCTGCTGGGGCCGAGCGTGCTGCGCACCTCCACCGCGGGGGTCGCCGCCCTGTCGGTGCTCCAGGCCCGCACCGGCCGCTGGTAGGGCGCACGGCCCGACACCGGACATACGAGAGGCGCCCGGACACGTCCGGGCGCCTCTCGTATGTCCAGCGGGTGACTCCTGCGCGGGACCGGCCCCGACGTGTACGGGGACGGACCTCCGGGAGGGGCGTGTCAGCTGCTGGGAGCCGTCTTGGCGCCGTTGTCGCCTCCGGTGGTGCCGCTGCCGCCCGTGCCGGTTCCGTCGCCTCCGGTCCCGCCGCCCTCGCCGCCGGTGCCGCCCTCTCCGCCGGAGGGCTCCTCACCACCGGTTCCACCGCCGTTGTCGCCGCCGCCCTCCTCACCGGTGGACCCGTCGCCGCCGCCGCTGCTCGGCTCGTCGCTGGGCTCGCACTCCTCCTCGGAGGCGGCCTTCTCGCCCTTCTCCACCTCGGAGCTGGACGGGGCGGGGGAGGCGGGCTCCTCGGGCGTCGGACACGTGGTGGCGGCCGTGACGCCCTCCTCGGAGGGAGCGGGCTCCTCCTCGTCGTCCTCCGGGGTGGGGGAGGAAGCCGGGTCGCGCGGCGGCTCCTCCTCCTGCTGGGTGGTGCCGTCCACGGAGCCGGTGGAGGGGTCGGGAGCGATCACACCACCGCCCTCACCCTCCTCCTCGGCGGGCGCGCCCTCGCGGTCGGCGCCCGCGGGGACGATCTCCAGCACGTGGTCGCGGACCTGGGGGCTGGAGATGACCACGGACCCGGCGATCAGGGCGGCTCCCGCCACCGCCACCGCCGGACGTAGCCAGGGCATACCGAACCAGGCCGAGCCGCGGCTGCGCTCGGTGCGCTCACGGATCAGGTTCAACGCCTCGGGAGAGGCCGTGACCGTGTCGGCCTCGGCCTTGAGCAGGCGGCGCAGCTGCTCCTCGAACGGATCGTTCGTGGGGTTCGTGGGGCTGGTCATGTCGTTTGCTCCAGAACAGAGCGGAGCGCGGAGATACCGCGGGACGTGTGGCTCTTCACCGCACCCCGGCTGATCCCCATGGCGTCCGCGATCTGTGCCTCGGACAGGTCGCCGTAGTACCGGAGCACGATGGCCTCTCGCTGACGGGTGGGTAGTTTGCGCAGGGCACGGATGACGGCTTCGCGCTCCAACAGGCTCAGCGCGCCGTGTTCCGCGCTGGGGGCGTCGGGCAGGGCCTTGGGCGCGTGCTTCTCCACGACCGCCCTGTGGCGGAGAACGGACCGGGCCTTGTTCACCACGGCCTGGCGCAGGTAGGACAGGGCCTTGTTCGGGTCGCGCAGGCGGCGCCACGCTCCGTGCATGGCGACGAACGAGTCCTGGACGACCTCTTCCGCGGTCGCGTGGTCGCGGACCAGCAGGGCGGCGAGCCGAACGAGCGGACGGTAGTGCTCCCGGTAGAGCTCCGTCACGGCGTGGTCGGCGTCCCACTCCACCGAGAGCGGTGCCGTGGTGGCACCGGCCACCATGGTTTCTGTCGTCACATCAGTTCGACGCACACCCTTGTCGCGGGGTTTACGAAAGGGCATACCTCTTCTTTTCCAGGTAGACGTGCGTTTCAATCCGAACACGCGGGAATATGGCCGGGGCCGGACGGAGCCGACGACCTGACGCGCACGGGTGGAAAGCCTATCGCGCCCGGGGCGCCGGGCGTCGCCGAATCCGCTCGCCCACAGCGCCTCCCAGCCCTCCGCCGTGGGCCCGCCCGACGGCGACCTGCGGCATCATGGTCCCGGACGAACCCGATACGGCGGCCCTTTCGGCGGTCGCGCAGACGCAAAAAAAGGTGAGCGATGGCCCAGGACGACTGTCTTTTCTGCAAGATCGTGAAGGGGGAGGTGCCCGCCGAGATCGTGCGCGAGAGCGAGCGCGCGGTCGCCTTCCGCGACATCAACCCCCAGGCGCCCACGCACGTGCTGGTCATCCCGCGCGAGCACCACCCCAACGCCGCCGAGGCCGCGGCGGCGGACACCGGCCTGCTCGACGAGATCGTCCGGGTGGCGCACGAGGTGGCCGTGGACGAGGGCGTCGCCGACCAGGGCTACCGGCTGGTGTTCAACACCGGCAGCGGCGCCGGGCAGACGGTCTTCCACCTCCACGGGCACCTGCTCGGCGGCCGCGGGCTCAACTGGCCCCCCGGGTAGGAGGCGCGCGACCGGTCCCGCGCGCGGACGCCGACGCCCCCGACCCCACCCCTCCCGCACGCTGTCCACAGGCGGAAATAACGGATCGAGTCGGGCGGAGGCGCCTTGGTAGACTCGTCGCTGTGGGCTTCGAGGGTTCGGTGTGACCATGGGGAACACCGGCGCGCAAGCTCCGACCGGGCGCCGTCCGCGGCGCCGGGACCGTCCACCAGGCGCGCCTCCCGCAGGGGTCGGGCAGGCGCCCGACCGAAGGGTAGGGACAGCGGCCGCACGGCCTCACCATGTCCGAGACAACGCACACGCACCCGCCACGGGACACCCAGGTCAAGGTCGTGGTGCCCGACGAGCACACGATGGTCAGCCTGCTGGGCTCCAGGGACGAACTCCTCAGGGCGTTGGAGCGGGCCTTCGACAGCGACATCCACGTGCGCGGCAACGAGTTCACCATCAGCGGCTCCCCGGAGGAGACCGCCGTCGTGGTCCGCCTCGTCGAGGAGCTGATCGAACTCGCCAAGAGCGGCACCCACGTCACCCCCGACACCATCGAACGCATGGTCCACATGCTGCGCTCGCCCGGTGCCGAGCGCCCCGCGGACGTGCTGACCACCAACATCCTGTCCAACCGCGGCAAGACCATCCGCCCCAAGACGCTCAACCAGAAGCGCTACGTCGACACCATCGACCAGCGCACGGTGGTGTTCGGCATCGGCCCCGCCGGTACCGGCAAGACGTACCTGGCCATGGCCAAGGCGGTCAAGGCGCTCCAGGACAAGGAAGTCAACCGGATCATCCTCACCCGCCCCGCGGTGGAGGCCGGTGAGCGGCTGGGCTTCCTGCCCGGCACCCTCTACGACAAGATCGACCCCTACCTGCGCCCGCTCTACGACGCCCTGCACGACATGCTCGACCCCGACTCCATCCCCAAGCTCATGGCGGCGGGGACCATCGAGGTCGCACCGCTGGCGTACATGCGCGGCCGTACCCTGAACGACTCCTTCATCATCCTGGACGAGGCCCAGAACACCTCGCCCGAGCAGATGAAGATGTTCCTCACCAGGCTCGGGTTCGGCTCCAAGATCGTGGTCACCGGTGACGTCACCCAGGTCGACCTGCCCGGTGGACAGACCAGCGGTCTGCGCACCATCGAGTCCATCCTGAGTGACATCGACGACATCGCCTTCTGCCGCCTGAGCAGTGAGGACGTCGTCCGGCACAAGCTGGTCGGCAAGATCGTGGACGCCTACGGGCGCTACGACGCCGCCCAGGGCGACGCGCGGGACGGCAGGGGATCCGCCGGAGGCGGCCGCCCCCGCCGCGGGTCCGCGCGCCGCGTCGCCCCCGACACCCCGGCGGAGCCGGGGAGCACCGGTGACGGGGAACGGGCAGACTGAGACAGGGGTGTTCCGCCGAGGGCCTTCGGTTCCGAGACGGCCCGAGGAACACGACCCCACGGCGTTCGAACCGGTGGGTCCGCCGCAGGCGGGTCCACCGGTTCGGTTGCCGAGGGCGCGCCGGACCGGCGCGCCGCACCACCGGCCGGGCACTCCGCCCGGCCCCGCGATCCCTAGGTAAGGCAGCCGCAACCATGAGTATCGACGTCGCCAACGAGTCCGGCGTCACCAGCGTGGACGAGGAGAGGCTCTCCCGTCTGGCCCGTCACGTGCTCGACGCCATGCGCGTCCATCCGCTGGCCGAGCTGTCCGTCGTGCTCGTGGACGAGGAGCCGATGGCCGACCTGCACGTGCGGTGGATGGACGAGCCGGGCCCCACCGACGTGCTCTCCTTCCCGATGGACGAACTGCGCCCCGGCGGCCCCGGCCGCACGAGCGAGCCGGGCGTCCTGGGGGACGTGATCATCTGTCCGCAGGTCGCCGAGCGTCAGGGGGAGAAGGCCGGGCACGGCACCGAGGCGGAGATCGACCTGCTGTGCACGCACGGCATCCTGCACCTGCTGGGCTACGACCACGCCGAGCCCGAGGAGCACAAGGAGATGTTCGGGCTCCAGGGCGAGATCCTCGCGGCCTGGCGCGAGCGCGAGGCGGCCGCGGCCGAAGGGGATGAGAGCGCCCGATGACTCCGTCGGCCTGGCCTGACATCGCCCCGTTGACCACCGGTGAGCCCGTGGAGTGGATCAGCGCGTTCGCGGTGGCCCTGGTGCTGACCGCCGTCGCGGGCTTCCTGGTGGCCGCGGAGGTCGCCGTCACCCGTGTGATGTCGGTGGGCCTGCCCGAGGCGAGTTCCGGTGAGCGCGTGGCCAAGGCCGGGCGCCGCTGGGAGCGGGTGTCGGCGGACCCCACCCGCCACCTCAACGTGCTGCTGTTCCTGCGCGTGGTGTGCGAGGTGTGCGCGGTACTGGCCGCCGCCGTGGGCATGGTGTTCCTGCTGGGACTCGGCTGGCCCGCACTCGGGTTGACCGCCGCGGCGATGGTCGTGGTGGAGTCGGTGCTGATCGCGATCGCGCCGCGCATCCTCGGCCGCCAGTTCTCCGGGGCCTTCGCACGCGCCAGCGCCGCGGTGGTCTACCCGGTCCAGCTCGTGGTGGGCCCCATCGCCCAGCTGTTCGTGGGGGCGGGCCGCGCGCTCACCCCGCGCGCCAAGGGCGACCGCGAGGGCCCCTTCAGCACCGAGGTGGAGCTGCGCCAGCTCGTGGACCTGGCCGAGCGGGGGGAGGTCATCGACCCCGAGGAGAGCCAGATGATCCACTCGGTGTTCAAGCTCGACGACACGCCCGTGCGCGAGGTGATGGTGCCCCGCCCCGACATCGTGTTCACCAGCCGTGAGGCCGACGCCGACGCGGTGCTGACCCTGGCGCTGGCCAGCGGGTACTCGCGCATCCCGGTGACGGGTGAGGACGAGGACGACGTGGTCGGCATCGTCTACCTCAAGGACCTGGTGTACCAGCTGCGCGACCGCTGGGCGGCGGCCGCGGGCACCGACGACGAGGTGCCGCTCACGGCGGGCGACGTGATGCGCCAGGCGAACTACGTCCCCGACACCAAGCCCATCGACGAGCTGCTGCGCGAGATGCAGCAGCAGCGCAACCACGTCGCGGTGGCCATCGACGAGTACGGCGGCACGGCGGGCCTGGTGACCCTGGAGGACATCGTGGAGGAGATCGTCGGTGAGATCACCGACGAGTACGACCACGAGATCCCGCCGGTGGCCTGGCTCGACGCGGACCGGGTGCGGGTGACCGCCCGCCTGCCGCTGGGCGAGCTGGACGAGCTGTTCCCGGACCGGGACCTGGACGTGGCGGACGTGGAGACCGTCGGCGGACTCGTGGCGTTCGTCCTGGGCCGGGTGCCCGGTGGAGGGGACCGGGCCGAATACGCTGGTCTGCGACTGACCCTCGAGGGCAAGAGCAGCCGCCGGAGCCGGATGACCACGGTCCTGGTGGAGCGCCTGCCCGCCGACGCCGAAGGGGCGTCGGAGGAGGACAACGACGACGTGAGGAGCACGGAGCAGTGACGGAGACGACGGGGCTCGGCCCCGAGGACGGCAAGCTCATCACGCTCGCGCGGGCCTCCCGGGCCCGCAACGCGGCGGCGGAGGGCGCGGCGGTGCGCGACGAGACCGGGCGCACGTACGTGGCCACGACGGTGTCGCTGCCCTCGCTCCGGCTGTCCGCGCTCCAGGCGGCCGTGGCCGCGGCGGTCTCCGGTGAGGCCACCGCGCTGGAGGCCGCCGTGGTGGTCACCGAGGCCGCGGAGCTGACCGAGGACGACCGCGCGGTGGCGGAAGACCTGAAGACCCAGGTGGTGGTGATCGCGGCCCCCGACGGGGTGCCCGCGAGCATCACCCGGAGCTGAGAAGGACCCATGAACGAGCTCGACCTGGAGAGGCTGCGCGTACCGCTGGAGATGCCCTCCCACCCCGAGGGCTTCCGCAGCGGTTTCGCGTGCTTCGTGGGCCGCCCCAACGTGGGCAAGTCCACCCTGATGAACGCGCTGGTCGGGCAGAAGGTGGCGATCACCAGCAACCGGCCCCAGACCACGCGGCGCACGGTGCGCGGGATCGTGCACCGGCCCGACGCGCAGCTGATCATCGTGGACACGCCCGGCCTGCACAAGCCGCGCACCCTGCTGGGCGAGCGGTTGGACTCGCTGGTGCGGTCCACCCTGGTCGAGGTGGACGTGATCGCGTTCTGCCTGCCCGCCAACGAGCCGATCGGGCGGGGCGACACCTACATCGCCAAGGAGCTGGCGGAGCAGACCAACACCCCCGTGGTCGCCCTGGTCACCAAGACCGACCTGGTGGACCGGGACGCCGTGGGCCGTCACCTGATGGCGGTGAACGAGCTGGGCGACTGGGCCGACATCGTCCCGGTCTCGGCCCAGGGGGGCTTCCAGCTGGAGACCGTCACCGACGTGCTGTGCTCGCACCTGCCGGAGGGGCCGCCGCTGTACCCGGACGGCGACCTCACCGACGAGCCGGACGAGATGCTGGTGGCGGAGCTGGTGCGCGAGGCGGCCCTGGAGGGTGTGCGCGACGAGCTGCCGCACTCCATCGCGGTGGTCGTGGACGAGATGTACGAGCGCGAGAACACCCGTCCGGGCAAGGAGCTGGTGGACATCTACGCGTCGCTGTACGTGGAGCGCTCCAGCCAGAAGGCGATCGTGATCGGGTCCAAGGGCTCGCGCCTGCGCGACGTGGGCTCGCGGGCCCGCAAGCAGATCGAGGCCCTGTTGGGCCGACGGGTGTTCCTGGACCTGCGGGTGCGGGTGGCCAAGGACTGGCAGCGCGACCCCAAGCAGCTGCGCAAGCTGGGCTTCGACCAGCCCACCTGAGGCGCCGACCGGAAGCGCTTCCGGTGTCGGGTGCGGGGCTCCGGCCCGCGGCGGTCCCGCGGGGTTCGGGCACCGCCGTCGGCTGCGGGCACGGGAGCGCCGAGAACGGGCCGGGCCGGGATCATCCCGGCCCGGCCCGTCACGTCTGGTTGTTGAGGTCGGTGGCCAGCAGGGTGGCGCAGCGCCGCACGATGGGGGCGGCGCGGTCCACGAAATCCCAGCTCACCCGGGCCTCGGGGCCCGACACCGACACGGCCATCCCCGAGGGCGCGCCCGCGACGGGGACCGCCACGCAGCGCACGCCGACCTCCTGCTCGCCGTCGTCCACGGCGAAGCCCTGTGAGCGGACCCGGCGCAGCTCGGCGAGGAAGGCGTCGGGGTCGGTGATGGTGCGGTCGGTGGCGGCGGGCATGCCGGTGCGGCGGACCGTGGCCAGCACCTCCTCGTCGTCGAGCTGGGACAGCAGTGCCTTGCCCACGCCCGCCGAGTGCGGCAGCACGCGGCGCCCCACCTCGGTGAACATGCGCATGGAGTGCTGTGAGGGCACCTGCGCGACGTAGACGACCTTGTCGCCGTCGAGCATGGCGAGGTTGGCGGTCTCGCCCAGGTCCTCCACCAGCTGCGCCAGGTGCGGGCGGGCCCAGGTGCCCAGCATCTGCGAGGCCTTGTCGCCCAGGCCGATCAGCCGGGGCCCCAGCGCGTAGCGGCGGGAGGGCAGTTGGCGCACGTAACCGTTGCCGACCAGGGTGCGGATGATGCGGTGGATGGTCGGCAGGGGGAGCCCCGAGGAGTCGGCCAGCTGGCTCAGCGAGGTCTCGCCGCCCGCCTCGGCCATGATCTCCAGCAGTGAGAAGGCGCGGTCGAGGGACTGCACGCCGCCGGAGCGTCCGCGTTTGCCCTGTTCGTCAGGGTGGAGAGAGGTCTGTGGGGCTGACAAGGATCGTGCTCCCATGCTGAGGGCCGTGGGTTCGGGGTCCTGCCTCCGCGCGGGGAGGACGGTTTCCGGCTCACTGTCTTCTATAGCACGTGCGACGGCGGTGTTCCGGTGCTCCGGGAACCTGCGTCCAGGGATCTTGGGCACGCCGGGCTCCCTTGTTATTCCGGATAGCAAAAGTTACTATCCACGATAGGAAAAACTAGCCTGGGAGGGGACATACACGTGCAACAGGACCGGTCCGAGAACCGCCGCAGGGAACCCGATCTCGGCCTGGACGTGCTCACCGCGGGACTGAACGCCCGCCTGGCCGACGCCGACGCCCGGCTCGTCCGCGACTACCCGGGCTCCTCCGGCGCACGCCAGCCGGTGCACACCGTCTACGTTCCGGCGGACCGCGTCCGGGCCGGACTGGTCCGGGAGTGGGGCGAGGCGGCCCTGCGCAGTCTGGACGAGTACGCGCCCGACGCCGCGGCCCTGGCCGCCGCCACCGGCGTGGACGAGGACGCCGTGGCCGGGGTCCTGCCCCGCCTGCGCGACAAGCTCGTCCGCGAGCCGGTCGAGGACCTGCGCGTGGACCTGGAGGACGGCTACGGCGACCGCGGCGACGCGCAGGAGGACGGCGACACCGTCGCCGCCGCCCGCGCCCTGTGCTCCGACATGGAAGCCGGACAGGCACCGCCCGTCCTCGGCGTGCGGATGAAGGGCATGGAGGCCGCCGGACGCGCCCGCGGGGCCCGCAGCCTCGCGCTGTTCCTGCACACCCTCCTGGAGGAGCGGGGCGGCCTGCCGGACGGGCTCGCGCTCACCCTGCCCAAGATCACCTCCGTGGAGCAGGTCGAGGCGATGGTCTGGCTCACCGAGGAGCTGGAGCGGCGTCTGGAGCTGCCCGAGGGGCGGCTCCGCTTTGAGCTGCAGATCGAGACCCCGCAGTCGGTCCTGCTCCCCGACGGCACGGTGGCCGTCGCCCGCATGATCGGCGCCGGACAGGGGCGGGTCAGCGCCCTGCACTACGGCACCTACGACTACAGCGCCGCCTGCGGGATCACCGCCGCCTACCAGAGCATGGCCCACCCGGTCGCCGACCACGCCAAGGCCGTCATGCAGGTGGCCGCCGCCGGAACGGGGGTGTGGCTCTCCGACGGCTCCACCAACGTGCTGCCCGTGGGCTCGGCCGAGGAGGTGCACGCCGCCTGGCGCCTGCACGCCTCCCTGGTCCGCCGCTCCCTGGAGCGCGGCTTCTACCAGGGCTGGGACCTGCACCCGCACCAGCTGCCCACCCGCTACCTGGCCACCTACGTCTTCTACCGCGAGGCCTTCGCGCCCGCTGCCGCGCGCCTGCGCGCCTACCTCGGCGCCGTCGCCGGGGGCGTGCTGGACGAGCCCGCCACCGCCCAGGCGTTGGCCGCCGCCCTGGTGAGCGGGGTACGCTGCGGGGCGCTGGACGAGGCCGAGGTGGCCGACGCCGCCGGAACCGACACCCGCACACTCGTCGGCCTGGCCAGCCGGCGGGTGGGACAGGAGCAGTGAAACCGATGACCCAGCACGATCTCGCCGTCCGCGCCCGCCGCGCCCTCACCCCCGAGGGGGAGCGGCCCGTCACCGTCGGGGTGCGCGACGGGCGCGTGGTCAACGTCCTGGAGGGGGAGTCCGCGCCGCTCATCGCCCGCCGCGAGATCACCCTGGCCGGGGACGAGGTGCTGCTGCCGGGCCTGGTCGACACCCACGTGCACGTCAACGAGCCCGGGCGCACCGAGTGGGAGGGTTTCGCCACCGCCACGCGGGCCGCCGCCCTGGGCGGGATCACGACCCTGGTGGACATGCCGCTCAACAGCGTGCCGCCGACCACCACCGTCGCCGGGCTCGACGCCAAGCGGGCCGCCGCCGAGGGCAAGCTCGCCGTGGACGTGGGCTTCTGGGGCGGGGCGGTCCCCGAGAACAGCCGCTCCGGCGCCACCAAGGAGCTCGCCGCGCTCTGGGAGCGCGGGGTGTTCGGGTTCAAGGCGTTCCTGTCCCCGTCGGGGGTGGAGGAGTTCGGCCACCTGTCCCCGGAGGAGCTGTACTCGGCCGCGGAGGCGATCGGGGAGTTCGGCGGACGGCTCATCGTGCACGCCGAGGACCCCGGCGTCCTGGACGGGGCGCCGCCCGCGGCCGGGCGCGACTACGCCTCCTTCCTGGCCTCGCGGCCCGACACCGCCGAGAACGAGGCGATCGCCCGGGTGATCGACGTGGCCAGGGCCACCGGCACCCACGCGCACGTGCTGCACCTGTCCAGCGCCTCCGCCCTGCCGCTGATCGCCCGGGCCAGGGCCGAGGGCGTGCCGCTGACGGTGGAGACCTGCCCGCACTACCTCACCCTGGAGGCCGAGGGCGTGCCCGCGGGGGCCACGCAGTACAAGTGCTGCCCGCCCATCCGGGACGCGGCCAACCGCGACCTGCTGTGGCGGGCGCTGGCCGACGGGCTGATCGACTGCGTGGTCAGCGACCACTCGCCCAGCACCCCCGACCTCAAGGACCTGGACACCGGCGACTTCGGCACCGCGTGGGGCGGGGTGTCCGGCCTCCAGGTGGGCTTCTCCGCGGTGTGGACCGAGGCCCGCCGCCGCGGCGGATCCCTGGCGGACGTGGTGCGGTGGATGTCGTCCGGGCCCGCCCGGGTGGCCGGACTGCGCGGCAAGGGCGCCATCGCCGAGGGCGCCGACGCCGACTTCGCCGTGGTCGCCCCGGAGGAGGCCTTCCGGGTGGACGTGCGCGCGCTGGAGCACCGCAACCCGGTGAGCCCCTACGACGGGGCCGAACTGCTCGGGCGGGTGCGCCGCACCGTCCTGCGCGGTCGGGACGTGGGGCCCGGGGACAGGGCCGGGCGGATGCTCGTCCGCGGGTAGGAACGGCGACGGGCCGCCGCCGGGAACATCCCGGCGGCGGCCCGATCGTTCGCGCGGGGGTCAGCCCCCCAGCTCGCTCCAGCGGTCGCGGAGGTGGTCGGCCCCGGCCCCGGTCAGGGAGCCGAAGACGTTGAGGCGCGCGATGCCGCCGTCGGGGTACACGTCGGTGCGCACGTGGGTGGCGGTGACCGGGGTGTCCAGGACGAAGCGGTGGGCGCTGTCGGGCTCCAGCCGGGTGCGGGGGACGATCTCGAACCACGCGTCGGGGGCGTCGGAGTGCGCGTCGCGTCCCATGACCGCGACCCAGCCCGCCGAGTTGCCCTTGAGGTAGGCGGTGTCCAGTTCCAGGGCGCGGACGGTGGCCTGGGCGGTGAGGCGGAAGCGCACCCAGTCGTGCTCGGTGTCGCGGCGGCGCCGGTTCTCCCAGCCGTCGTCCATCTTCTGCGAGCGGCCGGGGGCGATGATGTTGTCCGGCGAGGAGTAGAAGCGGTCCGAGGCGTCCTCGACCATGCCGCCGTTGACCAGGGCGGCCACGTCGAAGCCGCCGAGGGCGGTGAGCCAGTCGGGGTCGGGCACGGGCTCGCCGTACACGCGCAGGCGGGCCACGCCGCCGTCGGGGAACTGCTTGAGGCGCAGGTGGGTCCACCGGCGCCGGGCCTCCACCTCGAAGGCGTTGGCGGCGTGCCCGTACACGAAGGCGCGGGGGACGATCTCGGTCCACTCCGCCTTGAGCAGCTCGTCCGTGGTGGGGGTGCCCTCCAGGTGGACGGCCTCGACGCTGACCTCGCGGGGGTGGTTGCCGCGGAAGTGCGCGGTGTCCACCACCACGCCGCGCACCAGGCCGGGCAGGCCGAGGCGGACCAGGGCCCAGTCGTGGTCGTCGGCGGCGGGGTGGGGCTGGTCGCCGCTCACGCCGCGGCGCCTGCGGGTCTCCCAGCCGTCCATCACCTTGCCCTTGTGCCCGAAGGCGTGCGGGTCGAACACGGCCGGTCCGGGCAGCAGCAGGTTCTCGCGCTGGGCGAAGAACTCGTCGTTGGCCGCCACGACCCCGGCGCCCAGGCGCCGGTCGGCCAGGTCGACCAGGGCCGAGAAGTCGAGGTCGGTGCCTCGGTAGTCGGCGTAGGGGTCGCCGCCCGCGTAGGGCCGGGCGTTGTAGGCACGTGGATCGGTGGGCTGGGCCCCGCTCATGTTTCTCCCGAAAAAAGTGGACGTGTCGGACATGTCCAGAGTCCCAAGAGAAAACGATTACTTCCAGCGAAACTTTCTGATCATTCTGTTCAGCTGCACTGAACAGAAGGGACGCCCAGGTCCGCGGCGGTGTCGGCCAGGGCGCGCAGCACCACCGCGACCTGGGGGCGCCCGCCCGCCCCGGAGCGCACGGCGGAGACCACGTGGCGGCGGGGCTGGTCGGAGCGCAGCACCCGCAGGCTGACCCCCGGGGTGTCGTCCGCGGCGGCCAGCCGGGGGATCAGAGCGACGCCCATGCCCGCCGCCACCATGTCCAGGATGGCCCTCCAGTCGGAGGCCGCGTGCGCCTGTTCGGGGACGAACCCCGCCTGCGCGCACGAGGCGACGGTGATGTCGCGCCAGGGGCCCGAGGCCCCGTAGATCCACGGCTCCCCGGCCAGGTCGCGCAGGCGCAGGGCGCGGGCGTCGGCCAGGCGGTGGTGGGCGGGCAGGGCCGCGTCCAGGGGGTCGGTGAGCAGCTCGCGCCGGTCGTAGCGGCCGTCGTGGCCGGTGGGGGCCTGGGCGGCCAGGGACAGGCCGACGTCGATCTCGCCCGCCGACAACAGGTCGTAGACCTCGGCCGCCTCGGCCTGGTGCACCCGCGTGGTCAGGCCGGGGTGGGCGCGCCGCAGGGCGCCCAGCGCGGGCACCACGAGACTGGGGATGGCGGTGGCGAAGGCGCCCACCCGCACGTGCCCGGCCTCGCCCCGGGCGAAGCCCTCCAGTTCGGCCTCGGCCCGCTCCAGCTGGGCCAGGACGATGTCGGTGTGGCGCAGCAGGGCGTGCGCGGCGTCGGTGAGGCGGACCCGCCGCCCGTGCGCCTCCAGCAGGGCGACCCCCACCTGCTGGGAGAGGGAGGACAGCTGCTGGGACACGGCGGAGGGGGTCATGCACAGGGCCTCCGCCGTGGCCCGGACGGTCCCGAACTCCTCCAGGGCGCGCAGGACGCGGAGTTTGCGAAGATCCCAGTCGGTCACCCTGTCAGGAATACCATTCAGCCGCCCTGAACGGTAGCGCCGGTGCCCGCGGGGGTTCCGCGGACACCGGCTCCGGGGGCGGGGGCGCGGCCCCCGCCCGTCGGCGGTCACGCCCGGGGCTTGTCCAGGGGCCCGGCGCCCCCGTCGCGGTAGGCCTCCCGGGCCTGGTCGGTGTACTTGGCCTCCCCGGGGCCGGCGCTGCCGATCTCCTCGGCGTCGATCTCGGCCGGGGCGGCGGAGCTCCCGCGTCCGATCACGTTGAAGCACACGTTGAGCACGATCGCCACGACGGCCGCGCCGATGATGCCCGAGTGCGCCACCAGCTCCACCGACTCGGGCAGGAACGCGTAGAAGGTCGGGTAGGCCAGCGGGATGACCGCCACGCCCACGGAGGCGGCCACCAGCACCAGGTTGAGGTTGTTGGTGAAGTCCACCTTGGCCAGGGTCTTGACGCCGCTGGCGGCCACGCTGCCGAACAGCACCAGGCCCGCGCCGCCGAGCACGGGTGTGGGGATGGCCGCCATGGCGCCGCCCAGCACCGGGAACATCCCCAGTGCGACGAGGATGCCCGCGCCGGTGGCCACCACGTAGCGGCTGCGCACCTTGGTCAGGGCCAGCAGTCCGATGTTCTGAGCGAAGGAGCTGGTGGGGGTGGCGCTGAAGATCGGCCCGATGATCGACCCGCTCACGTCGGCGCGCAGGCCCGCCGAGATGCGCTTGGCGTCCACCTTCGAGCCGGTGATCTCCCCGACCGCGATGATGTGCGAGGCCCCCTCGGTCAGGACCACGAGCATGATGACGCACATGGTGACGACCGCGGCGACCTCGAACCGGGGCGCGCCGAAGTAGAACAGCGAGGTCGGGTCGAACACGATGTCGGCCTCGCCCACCCGGCTGAAGTCGGTCATGCCCAGGGGGACGGCGACCAGGGTGCCCGCGATCAGGCCCAGGAGGATGGACAGCCGACCCCAGATGCCGGGGAGGACCCGGGAGCCGAGCACGATCACCCCGAGGGTGAGCCCGGCCAGGCCGAGGTTGGCCAGGGGCGCGGCCGGGACCGCGGAGCCGTCCTCCAGGGTGCGGGCGCCGCCGTCCATGATCCACCGCGCCGCCACCGGCATGAGGCTGACGCCGATGACGGTGATGATGGTGCCCGTGACGATCGGGGGGAAGAAGCGGATCAGCTGCCCGAAGAACGGCGTCAGCGCCAGGGCGAAGACTCCGGCGGCGAGCGAGGCGCCGAAGGCCACGGGCAGGTTCTCGCCGTCCTGCCCCGCGGCCAGGGAGGTGATGGCGCTGACGGGGACGAAGGAGCAGGCCACCACGATCGGCATCTGCGCGCCGACGCGCCGGTGGCCCACGGTCTGCATGAGGGTGGCGAACCCCGCCACGAGGAGCGCGCCGCTGACGAGGATGCCCATGGCGGCAGGGTCGTTCGCGAGCCCGGCGGCGGCGCCGATGACGAGGGCCGGCGCCACCGCGCCGGCGTACATGGTGAGGATGTGCTGGAGCCCGTAGACCAGGAGCAGCCGCGCGGGCAGCTTCTCGTCCTCGGGGCGGGGGGAGGAGGCGGCGTTCGTTGTGGCCGAGTCCTTCGCGGACGGACTGTTCGACATGGCCAGTTTCCAGCCTTTGCGATCGGCGGCCACCCCGGAGGGGGCCGAACTCTCGGGCACGGGGCCCGGTGGTGTCGCACCGGTCCGACACCTCCGTCAGGGGGCGCCGGGGCCGGGGGAGGGCCCGCCGCGGCGGGCCAGGGCCCGTGGCACGGCTGTGCGCGCGGGTCACGGGGGTGTCGGTGCGCGTGCCCGGCGGGGAGCCGGGGCCGCGGACGGGACCGCGAGGAGAGGGCGGTCCCGCCCGCGGGGCACCTGCCGGAGCGCTCACCGGGGAGCGCCCGGACACGGGGCGGGGGCAGGGCTTTCTCCGTCGGGGACGCCGTCCGGACGCCGGGGTCCCCCTCGGCGCGCCCGGACGCGCGGGACGGTCGCGGACCGCCCGGGGACGGGAGGGCGGCGTGCGGCGGCGTCCCGGGGAGGGCGGCTTCTAGACGAAGCCGGGGACGGTCTTCCAGGCGTCGCCGGGCTCGGGGGCGTCGTCGCGCTCCACGGTGGCCTCGATCTTGCCGTAGGGGCGGTCGGCGGCGAAGAAGACCTCGTTCGGGTTGTCCAGGCCGAACGGGGACAGGTCCACCAGGAAGTGGTGGTTGTTGGGCATGGAGAAGCGGATCTCGGCGATCTCCGGGTGCGCCTCCAGGACGGCCCTGCCCATCTCGTAGAGGGTCTGCTGCAGCGCCAGGCTGTGGGTCCGGGCGAAGGCGTCCAAGCACAGGGCGCGGACCGAGGAGTAGGCGCTGTCGAAGTCGTGCTCCACGCCCACGTAGCGCCAGCGGGCGGTGACGTCGGTGGCCAGGATCCGGTCGGTGGTCTCGGGCAGCGTCGTGTACTTGGTCTTGGGGTAGCCGTGGAACTCCGAGCCGGTGGACTTGAGCACGGACAGGCCCTCGAAGCCGGAGACCACCCACTCCCGGTCGCCCGTCTTGGTGACGACGGTGGTGCGGGTCTCGGCGCCCTTGCGCGAGAACGCGTGGTCGTGCGGGCCGGAGGAGGTCTGGATCCGCTCCCAGGAGTACTCCTGCACCTCCTGGCGGGCCCCGTGCACGTACTCGTGCTCGTCCACGAAGTGGCGGGCCAGGCGCAGGGCGAAGTCCTCGACGGCGCCGACGCCGCCCCACTCGCGGGCCTTGGCGTAGACGGTGTTCTTCTGGGTGTCGGTCGGCAGGCAGGTGCTGTTGTCGCCGAGGGTGTGCACCGTCTCCAGCTCTCCGCGCAGCTGGGAGGTGACGTTGACGTCCTTGATCCGGTGGACGTCGGTGTCGCGGTCGACGTGGACGAGGCGGACCTCGGCCTTGCCGTACTGGTTGTCTCCGAGTCGGATGCCCATCAGGGTGAACTCCATCCGTGTGATGCGTGAAATCGTCATCGTTCGCGCCGTGGCGCAGGTGCTACGAGGGAGGACCGCTGTGGTCGTGCGGAAGGACCTGTCGCGCACTCGAAGATTCAGGTGTGCCCTGGCCGGCGAGGATCTCCTGCCCGCCGCTCCCTTCCCGGTCGGCCGTGCCGCCGCGGTGGTCTGTGTGGGTGGTGTCCAGGGGGAGGGCGCGTGGCGCCCGCCCGGCTAGGAGCCCCGGTAGGTCGAGTAGGCGAACGGGCTCAGCAGCAGCGGGACGTGGTAGTGGGCGTCCTCGTCGGCGAGGTCGAACACGATGGCGACCTCGGGGTAGAAGCCGCGCTGGCCGGTCGCCCCGAAGTAGGCGGCGGTGTCGAAGACGATCCGGTGGAAGCCCGCGGGGAGCCGGTCGGGGCCCAGGTCGGGCACGCGCCCGTCGTCGTCGGTGCGCCCCTCGGCGACCGTCCGCCAGGCGCCGGGGCCGTCGGCGGCCTCCAGCCGCACGGGCACGCCGCGGGCGGGGCTGCCCAGGGCGGCGTCCAGGACGTGGGTGGTGACGTGGCTCATGCGTCCTCCAGGAGTTTGACGAGGCGGAGCCCGGCGATCCGCCGCAGCTCCCCGCCGACCACGGCCAGTTCGGTGGCGCGGTCGTTGGACAGGCGCGCGACCAGGTCGGCGAGGAGTTCGCGGCTGGAGCGCCCGCTCGCGCAGACGAGGTAGATCTGCCCGAATCTGTCCTCGTACTCGCGTTGGGCGTGGGCGAAGATCCGCTGGACGCGCACGGAGGCGTCGTCGGTGTCGGAGGCGAAGGCGGACTGCTCCCCGCGCGACCAGGCGGCCTCGGTGCCGGCGCCCTCGGCCTTCTCCCCGATGCGGGGGTGGCGGGCCAGCGCGGAGGCGACCTCGTCGGCGGTGACGGCGCGCGCGTGCCCGTCGGCCGAGGCCAGCAGGGCCGCGCGGTCGGAGAAGGGCGCCTCGGACGCGACGGCCGCGACCCAGCGGTCCACGTCCAGGCACTGCGCGAGCGCGGCGCGCAGCTCCTGTTCGGGCAGCGCGTTCAGGCGGGCCAGGCCGGGGTCGGGCCCGCTCTCCGGCTCCTCCGGGGTGCTCATGTGGTCTCCCGTGACTTGGCGCGAACCCCGGGTCCCCGTCCGTGGGACGGCGTACCGCCGCAGCCCCCGCCAAGAATTTTCGTAGTGCAGATAGCTAATTCCGTATTACGGATTGGAGGGACTCTAGTTGATGCGAGTGTGACCTTGTCAACACTCGCAAGGGGAGATCTGCGAAAAATAACCCGTTCTGTGCCCGAGCACAAAGAAGGTCCGACCTTCTCGCCGTCACGCAGAGTCCGCGACGGGTTTCGGGGGGTTCGCGGGGTTGGTGCGCCTGGAGTGGCGTCCGGGGTGGGGGAGGGCCGGGTCCGGGGGTGGTTGACAAGCGGGGGTGCCCCGGCACACACTTCAATCATTCCTTAAAGCGAAAACTACTTTCCACATAGTGGAAGTAGATGCTGGAGGCAAGGTATGAGCCACACCCTGGGGTACACGGTGAACTGCTCGCTGCTGTTCACCGAGCTCCCCCTCAACGACCGCCCCCGGGCGGCGCGGGAGGCGGGTTTCGACGCCGTCGAGTTCTGGTGGCCGTTCGAGAGCCCGACCCCGCCCAAGGACGAGATCGACGCCTTCGTCTCCGCCCTGGACCGGGCGGGGGTCCGTCTCAGCGGCCTCAACTTCTTCGCGGGCCAGCTGCCCGGCCCCGACCGGGGCGTGCTCTCGCACCCCTCGCGCAGCGCCGAGTTCCGCGCCAACATCGAGGTCGTGGTGCGCATCGCCGAGCGCACGGGCGCCACGGGCTTCAACGCCCTCTACGGCCTGCGCCAGCCGGGGGTGGACCCCGGCGAACAGGACCGGACCGCCCTGGAGAACACCGTCGCGGCGGCCGAGGCCGTGGCGGCGGTCGGCGGCACCGTCCTCATCGAGCCCATCAGCGGGGCCGAGAGCTACCCCCTGACCACGGCCGCGGACGGGCTCGCGTTCGTCGCCCGGGCCGGGGAGGCGGGCGCGGACAACGTCGCCCTCCTGGCGGACCTGTACCACCTCGCCGTCAACGGCGACGACTTCGCCGCCGCGGTCCGCGACCACGCCGCCGAGTTCGGACACATCCAGATCGCCGACACCCCCGGACGCGGCGAGCCCGGCACCGGACGGCTGCCCATCGAGGAACTGCTCACCGCCGCCCAGACCGGGGGCTACCAGGGGCTCGTCGGCCTGGAGTACAAGCCGACCGTGCCCAGCGCCCAGAGCTTCGGCTGGCTCAACTGACTCCCCAGCCGCGCACCCCGCCACCGGCCACACGGCACCCGCAGCACAGCACCAGCAGCACACCAGTCACGAAGGGGGCCCTCGTGCCCGTCAAGAAGATCGCCTTCATCGGCCTGGGGATCATGGGTCTGCCCATGGCCGTCAACCTCGTCCGCGCCGGGTACACCGTGACCGGCCACAACCTCTCCCCCGAGCGCGTCGACGCGCTGGTCGCCGAGGGCGGCCTGCGCGGGGGCGGCGTCGCCGGGGCCGTCGCCGACGCCGACGCCGTCATCACCATGGTCCCGGACTCCCCGGACGTGGAGGAGCTCATGCTCGGCCAGGGCGGCGTCTTCGAGAACGTCAAGCCCGGCACCCTGGTCATCGACATGAGCACCATCCGCCCGGACGTGTCCCGCGCGGTGGCCGAGGCCGGGGCCGAACGCGGCCTGCGCGTCCTGGACGCCCCCGTCAGCGGCGGCGAGGCGGGCGCGGTCGAGGCCAAGCTCTCCATCATGGTCGGCGGCGCCGCGGAGGACTTCGAAGCGGCCCGGCCGCTCTTCGACGTCCTGGGCACCACCCCGGTCCTGGTCGGACCGAACGGCTCCGGCCAGACCGTCAAGGCCGCCAACCAGCTCATCGTCGCGGGCAACATCCAGCTCCTGGCCGAGGCCCTGGTCTTCCTGGAGGCGCACGGGGTGGACACCGAGTCCGGCCTGGAGGTCCTGGGCGGAGGGCTCGCGGGCAGCACCGTGCTCCAGCGCAAGGGAGCCGCCATGCGCAAGCGCGACTTCACCCCGGGCTTCCGGATCGCGCTGCACGACAAGGACATGCGCATCGTCACCGACTCCGCGCGCGCCGCCGGGGTCGCGATCCCGCTGGGCTCCCAGGTCGCGCAGTACGTCGGCGCGCTCAAGCACCAGGGCCACGGCGGCCTCGACCACTCCGCGCTGCTGAAGATCGTCGAGCAGCTCTCCGACCGCTCCGAGAAGTAGCGGACCGGCCCTTCACAGGCCAGGGTCCGCACCCGGCCCCGCGCCGTCCCTCCCCGGTGTTGGCCGCACCGGCGGACACGGCCCGCGCGCCGTCCGGACCCACCTGCGGGCTCGCCCGCACCCCAGCGGCACCCCGGCACCACCCCTAGCACACAGCGTCATCACGACACAGAGTCACCACCACACAGCCACCAGCACCCCCAGCACTGAAGGGTTCGCTTCCCATGCCACAGATGCCCGCGATGAACGCGGTCGTGGAGGTCCTCAAGGACGAGGGCGTCGACACGGCCTTCGGCTGCCCCGGCGCGGCCATCCTGCCCCTCTACAAGGCGATGGAACAGGTCGGCGGCATCGAGCACCTGACCGTCCGCCACGAGGAGGGCGCCACCCACATGGCCGACGGCTGGTCCCGGACCACCGGCAGGGTCGGCGTGGCCATCGGCACCTCCGGCCCCGCCGGGACCAACATGATCACCGGCCTGTACACGGCCATCGCGGACTCGGTCCCGATCGTGTGCATCACCGGCCAGCAGCGCACCGACCTGCTGGACAAGGAGGGCTTCCAGGCGGTCGACATCGTCGAGATCGCCAAGCCCGTCACCAAGTGGGCGGTCCAGGTCAAGGAGGCCGCCACCGCGCCCTGGATCTTCCGCGAGGCGTTCCGGATCGCCCGGGAGGGGCGCCCCGGCCCCGTCCTGGTGGACATCCCCGTGGACGTCGCCCAGCAGCTGATCGACTACGACCCCGCCATCGACGCGCCGCTCAAGGTCAACGCCGTCGAGCCGCACCAGCCCCGGGTGGAGCGCGCGCTGGACATGCTGCTGGAGGCCGAGCGCCCCCTGATCCTGGCCGGAGGCGGCGTGATCACCGCCGAGGCCTCCGACGACCTGCGCGCGCTGGCCGAGCACCTCCAGGTCCCGGTGCAGGTCACCCTCATGGGCAAGGGCTCCTTCGACGAGGACTCGCCGCTGTACTCGGGCATGACCGGTGTGCAGACCTCCCAGCGCTACGGCAACGCCTCCTTCCTGGAGTCGGACCTGGTCCTGGCCGTGGGCGCGCGCTTCGCCGACCGCCACACCGGGCAGATCGACGTCTACCGGGGCGAGCGCAGGTTCATCCACGTCGACATCGAGGCCACCCAGATCGGCCGGGTCTTCGAACCCGACCTGGGCGTGGTCTCCGACGCGCGGCTGTTCCTGCGCGAGCTGCTCGCCGCCGCACGCGCCCGCGGCGCCAAGGCCCAGGTGCGGCCCTGGATCGACCGGGTCGCCGAGCTCAAGGCCACCCTGACCCGCCGCGAGGACTTCGACACGGTCCCCGTCAAGGCGCCGCGCGTCTACAAGGAGATCAACGAGGTCTTCGGCGAGGACACCTACTTCGTCACCGCGATCGGCCTCTACCAGATCTGGGGAGGCCAGCACCAGAAGGCGTACAAGCCGCGCCACTACCAGATCTGCGGCCAGGCGGGCCCGCTCGGCTGGGAGATCCCCGCCGCCATCGGCGTCAAGAAGGCGCTCAAGCACACCGAGCCGGACGCGGAGGTCGTCGGGATCGTCGGCGACTACGGGTTCCAGTACATGGTCGAGGAACTGGCCGTGGCCGCCCAGTACGACGTGCCCTACGTCATCATCATGCTCAACAACGAGTACCTGGGCCTGATCCGCCAGGCCTCGATCCCCTTCGACATGAACTACCAGGTGGACATCCACTACGACGAGTACGGCACCGACAACGTCAAGCTCATGGAGGCCTACGGCTGCTCCGGGCGCCGCGTCGTGGAACCCGGGGAGATCCGCGAGTCCCTGGAGTGGGCCCGCAAGCAGGCCCAGGCCACCTCGCGGCCGGTGCTCGTGGAGATCATGATCGAGCGCGAGGCCAACACGCCGCACGGGCCCGCGATCGACGCGGTCCGCGAGTTCGAGCCGGTCCCGGGGGTCTGAGAGCGCGTGTGCCCCGTGCGGAACGCCTGCCACAGTGGACTAAACGGGGCACACCGGACACAGGTGAACCCGCCGTTACGGGGTTGTGTCCGGAGTGTTTCGCGACGTGTGTTTTCTCCGGCCCGCACCTGCGTAAACGTGGACTCACCTTGACGACGGATCCGCCGTGCCAGGGAGCGGGATAACGCAACGGAGCCGTCGTCGGCACTCTCGGAAGTTGGAAAAGCATGTCCCCCCACGCGCGTTTCCTCTCTGCGGCCGCCATCGCGGCCGTCGCGCTCGCCTCCTCCGCCTGTTCCTCCCAGAACGGCTCCGAGGAGGAGTTCCAGGAACTCCTGGTGGAGAGCGGTCTGCCCGGTGACGAACTCAGGATCACGGCACCGGACTCCGAAGGGTTCTGGTGGGCCACCTACGAGGCCACGGACGACTGCCAGCTCCAGTTCAAGTGGAACGGCACCGACCCGGTGCTGGTCTACGGGGCCCAGACGGACGGCTACCTGGAACTGGCCCCGGACGAGACCTACGTGGAGTCCTTCGGCCAGGGCAAGGTCCAGCAGGCCTGCCAAGGGGAGTTCTGACCGCCTCCGGCCCCGGGCTCGCCGCCCGGGGCCGGAAGCCTCAGCCGCAGTGGTCCGCCTCCGCGCCGATGATCCGGTACGGGCAGTCCGCGTAGTCGAGCAGGCGCAGCACGGCCTCCTCGTTGCGGGCGGTCTCGCGCCCGACCACCGAGGAGGGCGGGTAGAAACCGCCCTCCCAGGCGCTTGCGGGGTACATCTCGAAGGTGAAGTTGACGATCCGCTGGTCGCCCCAGAGCCAGTCGCCGATCGACCCGTCGGTGACGTAGAGGTCGCTCGACTGCTGGGGTGTGTACCCGTTGGCCTCGGCCATGTACTCGCCCAGCGCCTCATGGGTCCGGTACTCCTGGGCGGTCATCCCGTCCACGACGGCCCCGTAGGTGTAGCCGAACGGCCACAGGATGAGCTCGCTGTAGGTGTGGAAGTCCACGGCGGCGGTGATCTGCTGCTCCCCGCCGACGACCCGTCCGCGCACGAAGTCGGCGACCGCGCGCACCTCGGTCGCCGACTCGGGCGCGGAGCCGCGGTAGGTGAGGCTGCTCGGGTTGCCCGAGGAGCCGCCGCAGCAGCCCCACATGTAGTCCCAGTTGCGGTTGAGGTCGGTCCCCAGGGCGGAGGAGCCCGTGTTGGGCTGCCGGTTCTTGCGCCAGTTGCGCCAGTTCGAGCCCGCCATGTCGTACTCGCCGCCGTCGGGGTTGACGTTGGGCAGGATCCAGATCTCGCGGCCGTCGACCAGTTCGGTGATCCGGTCGTCGTCGCCGTACCCCTCGGTGAGCATGCGCATGAGGTGGACGGCCATCTCCACGGTGAGGTGCTCGCGCGCGTGCTGGGCGTGGACGAACAGGACCTCTGGCTCGTCCTCGTCCACGGCGGCGTTGTCGCTGATCTTGACCGCGACCAGCTCGCGCCCCTCGTGGGAGCGGCCGATGACCGACCTCGCCGCGATGCCGGGGTTGGCGGTCACGACCTCGTCGATGACGTCGAGCAGCTCGGGATAGGTGGTGTAGCCGGGGTCGGGCGAAGCCAGGGGCCGGGGCGGGTCGAACACCTCGACGTCGTAGCCGAGACCGGTGATCTCCGCGGCGTCGTCGGGGGTGGCCGTGACCAGGACCGAGTCGTCCCCTACCTGGTCGATGGCGGCTCCGGTGGCGGCGATCCCGGTGCGGTCCCGAGCGGTGACCGCGCCGTGGACCTCGTAGAGGCCGTGGGAGGGCTCGGCGGCGGCGGCGCCCGAGGCCAGCGTGCTCAACAGGAGCGCGCCGACGGTCGCGGGGGCGAGGACTCTGAGTGGGGTGAGGGTTGCCACGATGCCTCCGTAAGTGGGGGTGAGGCGTCGAATATGTGGCGTTATTGCAAGAGAGAACCGTACTTACTGTCAATACGACTAACTTTCGGTGACGAAAGTGGCGAACTGACTTGTTTAGCGCTCCAAGCAGGTGAAGCCCGCTTCCGCTCCGTGCGCGAGTGGTCACCGTATGGCCGGATGTGGCCACACGGTGGTCGCGTCCGGCGGGTGCGGGCGGTCCGCCGGAGAGTACCCGGTCAACGGTCCCGCGGCGGGTCCTCCTAACGTGAGGGCGTCCCCGAGGGCATGACCCCTCTCGACCCGCACACCACGGAGCCCGCCTTGAGCGACCTGTTCGATCCCGTCCGGATCGGCCGCCTGCACCTGCCCAACCGCCTGTTCATGGCCCCGATGACGCGCTCGCGCTGCCGAGGGGGCGTGCCCGGCGACCTCGCCGTCGAGTACTACGCCCAGCGCGCCTCCGCCGGGCTGATCATCACCGAGGGCATCCAGCCCAGCGTCCGAGGCCAGGGCTACACCGACACCCCGGGGCTGCACAGCGACGAGCAGGTCGCGGCGTGGCGGCGCGTCACCGACGCCGTGCACGAGCGCGGCGGACACATCTTCGCCCAGCTCATGCACGCGGGCCGGGTCGGACACCCCAGCCTCTACCCCGACGGCGGCCTGCCCGTCGGCCCTTCCCCCATCGCCTCGGGCGCGTCCATGTACGACGGCAAGCAGAAGCTCGCGCACCCGGTGCCGCGTGAGATGACCGCCGCCGACATCGACCAGACCCTCGCCGACCACGCCGCGGCCGCGCGCAACGCGATCGCCGCCGGTTTCGACGGGGTGGAGCTGCACGGCGGCAACAGCTACCTCATCGAGCAGTTCCTCTCCGACGGCAGCAACCGGCGCACCGACGGGTACGGCGGCAGCGCCGCCAACCGCGCCCGCTTCGCCCTGGAGGCCGTGGACGCGGTCGTCGAGGCCGTCGGCGCCGACCGCACCGGCCTGCGCGTCTCCCCGGCCAGCAGGCTCAACGGCATCAGCCAGAGCGACCCCCTGGAGCAGTACCTCGCGCTCCTGGACGGGCTGCGTAGCCGTCCCGGGCTGGCCTACCTGCACCTGACGGAGTCGGCCTCGGCCGAGTACACCGACGCGCTGCGCAAGGAGTGGCCGGGGACCCTCGTCCTCAACCCCGCCTCCGGCACCGACACCGGACCCGCCACCGCGGCCCTGGCCGAGGAGCGGGCGGACGCCGTGGCGATGGCCGCGGCCTGGATCGCCAACCCCGACCTGCCGGCCAGGATCAGGACCGGCGCTCCCGTCGCGGTTCCCGACCGGGCCACCTACTACGGCGGCGACCACCGCGGCTACACCGACTACCCGGCCCTGGACGCCTGACGCGAAATCCCGTCGACGGGACCGGCCCGGCCGCCGGCGCGCGGTGACCGCGCTGCCGGCGGCGGTCCCGGGTGTTGGCCGCACCCCGGGCCCCGTCGACGGGATCTGGAACAACCCCCCTAGCACTGAAGGGTTCACCGAAAATGTTACAGACACCCCGCCGGTCTCTTGAGGTCGAGGTACCGGTAAGGGGGTGAATCCCGCCGTGCGCGCCCTCCGTGAGGAGGATCCCCAGGTCATGTGACGCCCGTCCCAACATATGGACACCGGGTACCAGTTCCGACGGGCCGTCTGCTAGCGTGAGGACCGTTATGCTGCGCGAGCTGCTTCTCCTTAGCGGCCGCGGCGGGGGTCGTTAAAAGGTCGGCTCCCTCGCCGCGGGACTTCGGCTTGTCCTGGTCGACCATGACCAAGCGCCAGATCCACCCGAGGAGCCACCGAGATGGTGCCGCAGCAAAAGCCCAGCCCCATGCCCTTCCACCGCTACAAGCCCTTCGCGCCGGTGGACCTGCCCGACCGCACCTGGCCCTCCAAGAGCATCACCGAGGCCCCACGCTGGCTGTCCACGGACCTGCGCGACGGCAACCAGGCGCTGATCGAGCCGATGGACCCCGCCCGCAAGCGCGAGATGTTCGAGCTGCTGGTGCGGATGGGCTACAAGGAGATCGAGGTCGGCTTCCCCGCAGCCAGCCAGACCGACTTCGACTTCGTCCGGTCCCTGATCGAGGGCGACGCGATCCCCGACGACGTACAGATCTCGGTGCTGACCCAGGCCCGTGAGGACCTCATCGAGCGCACCGTGCAGAGCCTGGTCGGGGCCAGGCGCGCCACCGTGCACCTGTACAACGCCACCGCGCCCACCTTCCGCCGCGTCGTCTTCCGCGTGGACCGCGAGGCCTGCAAGGACATCGCCGTCCAGGGCACCCGGCACGTCATGCGCTTCGCCGAGCAGTACCTGGGCGAGACCGAGTACTTCGGCTACGAGTACTCGCCCGAGATCTTCGTCGACACCGAACTGGACTTCGCCCTGGAGGTCTGCGAGGCCGTCATGGACGTCTGGCGGCCCGGCCCGGGCCGCGAGATCATCCTCAACCTGCCCGCGACCGTCGAGCGCTCCACGCCCAACGTCTACGCCGACCAGATCGAGTGGATGAGCCGCAGCCTGTCCCGGCGCGAGCACGTGGTCGTCTCGGTGCACCCGCACAACGACCGCGGCACCGGCGTGGCCTCGGCCGAGCTGGCCGTCATGGCCGGGGCCGACCGCGTCGAGGGCTGCCTGTTCGGGCACGGCGAGCGCACCGGCAACGTCTGCCTGGTCACCCTGGGCATGAACCTGTTCAGCCAGGGCGTGGACCCCCGGATCGACTTCTCCGACATCGACGAGATCCGCCGCACCGTCGAGCACTGCACCCAGCTGCCGGTCGCCCCGCGCCACCCCTACGGCGGCGACCTGGTCTACACCGCCTTCTCCGGCTCCCACCAGGACGCCATCAAGAAGGGCTTCGTCGCCCAGCAGGAGGCCGCCGACGCCGCGGGGACCCCGGTGGAGGAGTACGTCTGGGACGTGCCCTACCTGCCCATCGACCCCAAGGACGTGGGCCGCAACTACGAGGCCGTCATCCGGGTCAACAGCCAGTCCGGCAAGGGCGGCGTCTCCTACATCATGCAGCGCGACCACTCTCTGGACCTGCCGCGCCGCCTCCAGATCGAGTTCTCCCAGGTCATCCAGAAGTTCACCGACGCCGAGGGCGGCGAGTTCGCCGCCGGGCGCATCTGGGAGATCTTCTCCCAGACCTACCTGGCCGAGGGCGGCCCGGTCGCGGTGCTGGCGCACCGCTCCACCACCGGCAGCGACGGCACCTACCGGATCGAGGCCGACGCCCGGGTCAACGGCGAGATCCGCGAGCTGACCGGCACCGGCAACGGCCCCATCTCCGCGTTCTGCGACGCCCTGACCGACGTCGACGTCAAGGTCCGCGTCATGGACTACGTGGAGCACTCCATGGGCGGGGACGGCGACGCCCGCGCGGCCGCCTACGTGGAAGCCGAGATCGACGGCCGCGTGGTGTGGGGCGTGGGTATCCACAGCAGCATCACCACGGCCTCGCTCAAGGCGCTGTGCAGCGCCATCGCGCGCGTCTGACGCGCGCACGCCCGGGGGCGTGCGGGGCCGCGACCGCCGGTCGCGGCCCCGGCCCGTCTCCCGGCCGCTAGAGCAGGCCGAACGGCCCGGGGTCGGGCAGGCCCAGGGTGGCGCACGACTCCCGGTGCGCGCCGGTCAGCTCGCCCAGCGCGACCGGCCTGCGCGAGGTGGCGGCCATGTCCTGGCGCGCCTCGGCCGTCCAGGGGAAGGGGTGCAGCGACAACCCCCGCGTCGGGTCCAGCGCCTCGGCCTCCTCGCGCCAGCCCGGCCAGCGCAGGGCGCGGTAGAAGTCCTCCAGGTGGCCGTCCAGCAGCCACAGCATCCAGCCGGAGTAGGCCGTCTCCAGCGGTTCCCACTCCAGGGAGTCGGGCGCGAAGTAGACCATCTCCCCGGGCCTGCCGGGATAGTCCCCGCCCTCGGCCGCGGGCCCGTTGAGGGCGAACACCCCGCCCAGCACGTCGTGGGCGACCACCAGCCGCGGCGGCGGGCCGTACACCACCGCCGCGCTCAGGTCGTTGACCTCGCCCAGACCGGGCAGCTCCGCCCCGCCGCCGCCGTGCACGCGCAGCCACCCGCCGTCGAGGAGCAGGCCGCCGGACTCCAGAGCCATCGCGCCCAGGAAGGAGCGCGCGGTCACCTGGAGCCGGTGCAGGCACGTGCGGCCGCGCTCGGGGTCGACGGGCAGGGCGCGCACGGCGGCCCCGCCCCGCTCCAGGCGTTCGGACAGCAGCGGCCAGGCGGGTTCGTCCACCTCGACCAGTTCACTCAGCTCGCGCACAGGGCCACCTCCCGTCGGGCCGCGAGGGGTCGCGACGGCGGTCCACACTACCGGTCGGCGCCGACGCGTTCGCCGAGGACTCCGGGACCGCGGCGGTAGGCGCGGACGCTGTCCGCGCACGGGGTGACGGAGCGGGCAAAAGCCGTGGCGCGGGCGGTCGGGGGAGTGCCACGATGCCGTGCATGGTGTACGGCGAGATCATCCGGAGAACCCTGCGCGTCCCCGAGCCGTCCGGCGAGCCCGGAGACGGCGGCGCCGCGACCAGGCGGCTCGACGCGGCGCTGCTGTCCGTGGGCTTCACGCTCACCGGCGGGCTGCGCGCCCGCCTCGAAGGCCTCGCCCCCGAGGCCGTGCTGCGCGAGGCCGGGCCCCTCCTGGACGCGGTCCGGCGTCTCGTCGGAGCCTCCGCCGAGCACAACGTCTACTTCCGCGACTTCCCCGACAACGTCCCCGACACCGTCGAGTTCTGGGCGTGGTGCCTGGCCACGGCGATCGGGGATCCGGCCGGTCCGGTCCACCTGGCGCTCCCGCAGGGGCGGATCAACCTGCTCGACCTGCCCTCCTACGGCCGCTACCAGCACACCTACGCCGAACTCGCCGCCGCCCGCGACGCGTTCGCCCCCGGGGCCAAGGACCGGCTCACCCCGCTCCACCTGGGCGCGCCCCTGGCCGAGGAGACCCGCGCGCTGTACGAGGACCTGGCGGGGAGCCCGGTCCCGCTCGGGGAGGCCGACCTGGCGCTCCTGGCCGTGCTCGCCGACGAGTGCGCCGATCGGGAACCGCCGCGGGTCATCCCCGTGCGGGAGAACCGAGCCGTGGTCAACGCCGCCCGCGTGCGGGCCGGACACGCCCCGCGCGTGGACACCGCCACCGACGTGCTGCGCCTGGCCCAGGCCCTCTCCGGGGGCGACCCCGCCCTGGCCCGGCCCGCCCGCCCGCGCTCCTTCCGCCGCCGCGAACGGCGTGCGCTGCTCGCCGCCCTGGACGCGGTGATCGCCGACAACCCCGGCAAGCTCGCCGACGTGGGCCGCCACACCGAGGCGTGGAAGCGGCTGGGGGAGGGGCTGCACCCGCACGAGTACCCGGTGTGGGAGCACGCCCGCGAGGTGTTCGCGGTGGCGCGCGGCGACCGCCGTGTGCGCACCTTCGACGCCCGTGTGGAGGCGGCCTTCCTGGACGGCGACGTGACCGCCGCCGTGGACCTGCTGGCCACCGCGCCGGGAACGCTGGTGCGCGCTCTGGACCGGATCCTGGCGGCCGGCGGGGCCGGTACCGGGGAGCCGCTGGCCGCGCGTCTGCGCGAGGTCGGCGACCGCGTCTCCGGCCGGGTGCTGGTCTCCGCGCGCGAACAGCTCGCCAACCGGGACGTTCCCGGCCTGGTGCGCCTGTTCGCCAACCAGTCCGCTCGCGGGTACACGGCCCCCGACAGCCGACCGCCGCTGCCCGGGGCCGACACCGCCGCCGTGCTGGAGGCCCTGGACGGCCTGATCGCCCGGCGCCTGCCGGTCCACGACCTGCTCCTGGTGGACCCCGCCGTGCTCCCGGTGGCCGTGCCGCGTTCGGGGAGGGGAGCCGCCAAGGGTATGGGCGTGCTGCCGCGCGGCAGCCGCACCGGGGTCGAGGGGGACCGGCTGCGGTTCTTCGTGCACTGGACGCAGACGCCGACCCGGGAAACCGACCTGGACCTGTCGGTGGAGCTGCTCGACCAGGACTTCGCCCCGGTCGGCCAGGTGTCCTGGACCAACCTCGGCCAGGGCGCGACGACCCACTCCGGCGACCTGGTGGCGGCGCCCGCGCCGGACGGCGCCACCGAGATGATCGACCTGGACCTGTCCGCGCTGGACGAGCGGGTGCGGCACGTGGTGCCGCAGGTGCTCGTCTACGAGGGAGACCGGTTCACCTTCCTGCCGGAGGCCTTCTTCGGTTACATGACCCGGGACGGAGACCAGCGCGGCATGCCCTTCGAGCCGCGGACCGTGCGCGTGCGCTCGGACCTGGAGGGCGAGTCCCGGGTCCTGGTCCCGCTGGTGTTCAGCCGGGGGAGCGGCGGCCGGTGGAGCGCCTGCTGGACGCACCTGTTCCTGCGGGGGCGCCAGCACTTCAACCGGGTCGAGGAGACGGGGGCGTCCGCCCGGCTGATGGCCCGCGCCGTGGTGGAGCGCCGCTACCTCACCGTCCGGCACCTGGTGGACCTGATGGCGGGCGCGGGCGCCGAGGTGCGGGAGTACCGGGAGCCGCCCACCGCCGAGGAGGTCGCCGGGCGCCGGGTGGCCTACCTGGGGCTGGAGCGCCCCGAGGGGCTGCCCGAGGGGGTCCGGGCGACCGCGCTGGCGGACCTGCCCTCCCTGCTGCCCGACCCCGAGGCGGTGTGACCGCCCGGAAAACCGTGTGGCGTCCGTGGCAGGAGCGGGTTAGCCTTCTCCCCGGGCGGCACAGCGGAGGCTTCCTTCTCGGGGTTCGAATCCCCTTTTCACACGGTACGCAGCCTCCGCGCTCTCCGCCCGCCCCGGCGAGGCACAGCGGCGGCTTCCTTCTCCACTAGAGCCCAGCCGCCGCGCTCTCCTCGCGCACGTCGGGCCGCCCTCCCCTCCCGGGAAGGGCGGCCCGACGCGTGCGGGCCGGGGGGCTACTCCCAGCCGAACATCTGGGTCCAGGCGTTGCCGGACTCGCCGACGCCGATCGCGACCAGGGCGCAGTTGAGGATGTTCCTGCGGTGCCCGTCGCTGTTCATCCAGGCGTCCATCACCTGCTGGGGGCTGGTCTGCCCCTTGGCGACGTTCTCCGCGCCCCAGGCGTCGTAGCCGTGGCGGTCGGCCCGGTCCCCGGGGCCCTCGCCCTCGGGGCTCTCATGGCTCATGTAGTCGCGCCGGTTCATGTCCTCGCTGTGCTCCTGGGCGGCGGCGGTCAGCCGTGAGTCCACCCGCAGCGGGCCGCAGCCGGCGTCCGCGCGCTGGGCGTTGACCAGGGTCACGACCTGCTCGGTCACTCCGCCGGAGGGGGCGTCCGAACCGCTGTCGCCGCCACCGCCGCCGTTGCCGCCACCGCCACCGCCGCCTGAGCCCCCGCCGCCGGACTCCGAGCCGCCACCGCCGCTGCCGCCGCTGCCGCTGCCACCGCCGCCGGTGTCCTCGTCCCCGCCGTCCTCGGGAACGGAGGAGGCCTGCGCGCTCTGCGGCTCGACGCCCTCCCCGGAGGGCGCGGGCTCGCGCTGCGGCGTCGCGGTGGGCGAGGCGAAGAAGTCGGCGTCCTCGGAGGCCTCGGGCACGAGCGAGTCGTCGGTGACCGCGGTGCCGAGCCCTCCCTCCTGCGCCTGGCCGTCCGCCGTGTTCTGGAAGGGGTTGAGGCCGGAGTCCGCACCGGTGAACAGCAGAGCGCCCGCCACGACCAGGCCGACGGGGACCGCGGCCATGGGGACCGCGAGCGGTATCGAGCGCAGTCCGCGCCCGGTACGGCGGTGTCGGTCGGCGCTCTTCCTGCGCCTGCCTCGGCGACCACGCGCCATGGGGCCCTCCTCGGGAAGTGGGACGTCGGGGCACGGGCGCGACGGGGCGCCGCTCGCGCGGGGTCCGCGCTCAGGCCGGCCCTCGCTCGTGCCCCGCGGGTCTCGGGTGAACCCGTGTCGGGGAGCGCGCGGGATGCGCGCGGCTGCTCCGGGAGAGTGCCGCGGGGGAAGGGCGGCGGGCCCGACGCGGAGCGCCTAGCGCGTGAGAGTAGAGCAAATGTCGCAAAAAGGGAAACCAAACTGTAATAAAGCTGGTCATAGAGGGGTTTCGTGCTCCACCGTCCGCGTGGACGGTCCGTGGTATCCGCGACAATGGGGATGTGAGTCTCTACCGCGACGAGGGTGTCGTCCTGCGCAACCAGAAGCTGGGCGAGGCCGACCGCATCATCACCCTCCTGACCCGGCGCACCGGCCTGGTCCGCGCCGTCGGCAAGGGGGTGCGCCGCACCAGGTCCCGCTTCGGCGCCCGGCTGGAGCCGTGCACCCACGTCGACCTCCAGCTGCACGCGGGCCGCACGCTGGACGTGATCACCCAGGCCGAGACCGTGCGGGCCTACGGCGAGGCGGTGGTGTCGGACTACTCCCGCTACACCGCCGCCACCGCGATGCTGGAGACCGCCGAGAAGGTCGTCTCGGTCGAGAAGGACCCGGCGCTGCGCCAGTTCCTCCTGCTCATCGGCGCGCTGCGTACCCTGGGTGAGGGAAGCCACGACTCCCGGCTGGTCCTGGACGCCTACCTGCTGCGCTCGCTCGCCGTCGCCGGGTACGCGCCCTCGCTGGCCGAGTGCGCCCGCTGCGGCAGCCGGGGGGAGCACCGCGCGTTCGCGGTCCACGCCGGAGGTATGGTCTGCACGGTGTGCCGTCCCCACGGCTCCGTGCACCCGTCCCCGGACACGCTCCGACTCATGTCGGCACTGCTCGGAGGGGACTGGGAGAGCGCGGACGCCAGCGAGGACAGGCAGCGCTCCGAGTGCAGCGGGCTGGTCGCGGCCTACCTACAGTGGCACCTGGAAAACGGAATCCGATCACTGCGCCATGTGGAGCGTTCTTGAGTCTGTTCAGCTTCGACACCGGTAAACGGCGGGAGTACGCCGCGCCCGTTCCGCACCCCAGCGGCGCGCGTCCCCCCGAGCTCCCCGCCCAGCTGGTGCCCCGGCACGTGGCCGTGGTCATGGACGGCAACGGCCGTTGGGCCAAGGAGCGCGGGCTGGCGCGCACCGAGGGGCACAAGGCCGGTGAGTCCTCGCTCTTCGACGTGATCGAGGGCGCCCTGGAGATGGGCGTGGCCAACCTGTCCGCCTACGCCTTCTCCACCGAGAACTGGAAGCGCTCGCCCGACGAGGTGCGCTTCCTCATGGGCTTCAACCGCGACACCATCCGCAGGCGCCGCGACGAGCTGCACGCGCGGGGGGTCCGCGTCAAGTGGGCCGGGCGCGCGGGGCGGCTGTGGAAGAGCGTCATCCGCGAACTCCAGGACGCGGAGGAGATGACCAAAGACAACACCGCGCTCACCCTCCAGTTCTGCGTGAACTACGGCGGCCAGGCCGAGATCGTCGACGCCGCGCGCGAGCTGGCCCGCAGGGCGGCGGCGGGTCTGCTCTCCCCGGAGAAGATCACCGAGGACACCCTCGCCCAGCACCTCTACGCCCCCGACGTGCCGCCCGTGGACCTGTTCGTGCGCTCCTCCGGCGAGCAGCGCACGTCCAACTTCCTCCTCTGGCAGTCCGCCTACGCCGAGTTCGTCTTCCTGGACACGCTCTGGCCCGACTTCGACCGCCGCGACCTGTGGCGGGCCTGTGAGATCTACGCGAGCCGGGACCGCCGCTACGGCGGTGCCGTGCCCAACCCCGTGTCGGAGGAGAAGAAGTGATGGCAGGTTCGGACGGTCCGCTGCTCAGGCCGGGCATGTCGCTCGTCTCGGTGGGCGACAGCTTCACCGAGGGCGTGGGCGACCCCTACCCGGAGCCGGGCGCGGGTTTCCGCGGCTGGGCCGACCGGCTGGCCGAGCACCTGGCCGACGACCTGGGCGAGGTCCTGTACGCGAACCTGGCCGTGCGCGGCAAGCTCATGCGCCAGATCGTCACCGACCAGCTCCCGCCCGTCCTGGCGATGGCCCCGGACCTGGTCACCCTGAGCGCGGGCGGCAACGACCTGCTGCGCCCGGGCGGGGACCCCGAGCGGATGGCCAGGATCCTGGACCACACGGTGGGCCGCCTGCGCGCCGCGGGGAGCCAGGTCGTGCTCTTCACCGGCGTCAACATCACCACGGGCTACATGCGCGGCACCATCGGCCTGTTCGCGCGCTACTACATGCACGTGCGCGCCGTCGCCGACAAGCACGGCTGCCTCCTGGTGGACCAGTGGCCGATGAGGGTGCTCACCGACCCCCGCGCCTGGGACGAGGACCGGCTGCACATGTCCCCCGAGGGGCACCGCCGCCTGGCGCTGCGCGTGGCCGAGGTGCTGGGCGTGCCGGTGACGGAGCGCTGGGACGAGCCGTGGCCGCACAGCGAGCCGGTCGGCTGGACCCGTGCGCGCCGGGAGGACCTGACCTGGGTCAGGGAGTCGCTCGGGCCGTGGATCGGCCGCCGCCTGACGGGGCGCTCCTCCGGCGACACGGTCACGGCCAAGCGCCCGGAGCTGACCCGGATCACCAAGGACCGCTGACCGCCGCCGTCCCGGTGTGAGGTGGCTCCCAAAACGCCGGAAACGATCAACCTACTGTCGCGTAACCCTGGCGCGGAGTTGGATGATCGGGCATTATGAGCGGCTTTGGGACGAACTTGGTGCACCAGGACATCCTGTCCTACGTCGCCCTCGGTGACAGCTTCACCGAGGGCATGAGCGACCCCTACCCGGACGGCGGCGGCGCGCCCGACGGCCGCTACCGGGGATGGGCCGACCGCCTGGCCGAACACCTGGCCGACCACGTCGCGGAGGTGCGCTACGCCAACCTCGCGGTGCGCGGCAAGCTCATCGGCCAGATCGCCGAGGAACAGGTTCCCCGGGCGGTGGAGCTCTCGCCGGACCTGATCACGCTGTGCGCGGGCGGCAACGACATCATCCGCCCCGGCAGCGACCCCGACGCCGTGGCCGTGGCCTTCGCCGCGGCGGTGGAGGAGCTCAGCCGGACCGGCGCGCGCATCGTGGTCTTCACCGGGTTCGACACCAACTGGCAGCCCGTGATGCGCCACATGCGCGGCCGGATCGCCACGTACAACATGCACCTGCGGGCCATCGCCGACCGCTACGGCTGCGACGTGGTGGACGTGTGGAGCATGCGGGTCCTGGACGACGCCCGCGCCTGGAGCTGGGACCGCCTGCACCTGTCCCCGGAGGGCCACCGCCGCATGGCGCTGCGCGTGGCCGAGGTGCTCGGGGTGCCCGTGGAGGGCGACTGGAAGCAGCCGTGGCCGCCCGCCGACCCCCGCGACTGGCGCTCCGCTCGCCAGGAGGACCTGCACTGGGCGCGCGAGTTCCTGGTGCCGTGGATCGGCCGCCGCCTCACCGGTCGCTCCTCGGGGGACAACGTCAGCCCCAAGCGCCCCAGCCTGGACCCGCTGCGCCGGGAGTGACGCCCCGCGGGGCGCCGCGCGCACGACGCGTCGGCGCTCCGGGCGTGGTTCTCCGGGGCAGACAGCCCCGACCGGGCCGGGATGACGACGCGGGCAGGCCCCGGCTGCGCTCGGTCGGCCGCACCCACCCCGGCGACCGGGCCGGGTGGCGTGCGATGGTCCGCGACATCCGCGCCCTGTGGAGCACCCGGGGGAGCGGCGCCGCCCACGAGGAGGACACCTTCGAGGCGGCCGTGCGCCGCTACCACGCGCGCTGGCCCTCGCCCCGGCGCGGATCGACGGGATCGCCCCGGCGCGGATCGGCGGCCTCGGCGCGCTCCGGGTTCTCCGAGGCGGGGGAGGGCGACGCCGACGGGAGGTCAGCCGACGGCACGGCCCGTACCCTGCGGGTGAGCGCCCCCGGCACCGCGCCCCGCCCTCTTCCGCCCCGCTCGGCGCCGAGGCGTTCACCGCCGCCGTGGTGTGGGGTTCGAACCGGTGGGCCGACCGCGCCTGGCACGTCCGCGCCGTGGTCCGCGACGGGGCCGGACAGGTGTCGGTGAGCCGCGCCGAGGGCGTAGCCAGAGCAACACCCGACCTGGTGTGGTTCCACGACGTCCAGGACTGGTGGACGCGCGAACCAGTCGCGGTCCGCCATGTGCAGCGCGTGCTGGGGTGGTCCTCGCCCTGGGAGGAGGAGCCCGACCTGGTCCCGAACCTGCCCGGTCCGCCGGTCTGCGCCTCCGCGGACGGCACCGCCGGTGGGCGGTCGGCTCCCGCCCCCACCGGAGGCCCGGACGCCGGGCCGCAGGAGCCCGTCTCCGAGAGCGGTACGGACCCAGGACAGGGGGCATCCGCTCCCGAGGACGTCATCGGGGCGGAGCGGGCGGTTCCCGCCGCCGCAGGCGGTCCGGCCTCCGACGCCCCGCCCTCCCCTTCCAGCGCGGTGCGGCGGGTATGGGTGCGCCTCAGGTACCGGGACGCCGACACCGCGCTCATCTGCGTGGACGGCATCGAGCTGGGCACCCTGTGGCGCGGCGGCGGGTACGGGTGGGAACTGCTGGTGGACGGCTCCGGGCCGGACCACTTCGTGCCCCTGGAGTCCGCCTACGACCGGACCGACCTCGGCGAGGCCCTGCCCGAGCTGCTGGCCGAGCACTTCGGCGAGCCGGTCACCGTGTTCTCGGTCATCACCGAACGGGCCCACCGGCCGTGACGGCCGCTGCGCCTAGGGGCTGTTTGGGAACCCTCGCGGGAGCGGGTGAAAGCACCAAAGCAGTAACAACGGGCATGTCGCCCAGCACACGAACGAAGCCTCCGGTAGACGGGTCAACGACCAAGAAGACAAGTCCGCCGGAGGCTTCGTGCCGACCCTACCCGGACCCGGGCGCGGTGACCTCACCGACGCCCAGTGGGCCCTACTCGAACCCCTGCTGCCCGCCTCCTCAACGGGCCGCCCGCCCCAACGCTGCAAGCGCACCCTGATCAACGGCATCCGCTGGCGGGTGCGGGTCGGCGCTCCCTGGCGCGATCTACCCGAACGCTACGGCCCCTGGCAGACGGTCTACGACCTGTTCCGCCGCTGGAGCCTGGACGGCACCTGGGCGCAGATCCTGGCCTCTTTGCAGTCGATCGCCGACGCGGCGGGCCTGATCACCTGGCAGGTCAACGTCGACTCCACCATCGTGCGCGCCCACCAGCACGCCGCCGGGGCCGCGAAAAAGGGGAGCAAGAAGATCACGGAACGGATGAGCCCGCCGACCACGCCCTGGGACGCTCACGCGGCGGGTGGACCACCAAAATCCATCTGGCCTGCGAACAGGCTCAAAAGCCCGTGTCCGTGGTGATCACCGCCGGTCAGCGTGGAGACGCTCCCCAGTTCGAGCCCGTCATGGGCCGTATCCGCGTCGTGGGGCGGGGGCGCAGTGGTCCGGCGCGCACCCGGCCGGTACGGGTGCGCGCCGATAAGGCCTACAGCTCGAAGAAGATCCGCTCCTACCTGCGCGCACGCAAGATCAAGGCGACGATCCCAGAGCCTGCCGACCGGGTTCGCAATCGCGAACGCAAGGGACGGCGCGGGGGACGTCCTCCCGCTTTCGACAAGGCCGACTATCGGGCCCGTCACGCGGTGGAGTGCGGGATCAACCGGCTCAAACGCAATCGGGCGGTGGCCACGCGCTATGACAAGCTCGCGCTTCGCTACGAGGCCACCGTCCAGATCGCGGTCATCAACGAATGGCTCTGACTTACCAAACAGGCCCTAGGAGCAGTTGGCGCAGGTCCCGAAGACCTCCACGGTGTGCGTCACACCGGTGAAGCCGTACCGGGCGCCCATCTCGGCGGCCCACTTCTCCACCGTGGGCCCCTCGATCTCCACCGCGGTCGCGCACACCCGGCACACGATGTGGTGGTGGTGGCTCTCGGTGCCGCACGCCCGGTAGACGGCCTCGCCCTCGTCGGTGCGCAGCACGTCCACCTCACCGGAGTCGCTCAGCGCCTGGAGCGCCCGGTAGACGGTGGTCAGGCCGATCTTGGAACCGTCGGCGCGCAGGTCCGCGTACAGGTCCTGGGCGCTGCGGAAACCGTCGGAACCGGTCAGCGCCTGGCGGACCGCCTCGCGTCGTGTACTCATGGTCTCACCTTCCCCCGCTCAGTCTGGGGCATCGTACCGGTCGAACTCCCGCCAACGGGATCGAAGGCCGCCGCGGAGCGGCGCCCCGAGGTGCGGCGCAGCACGCCGCCGACCGCCACGGCCACGCCGAAGACGGCCAGGGCCAGCAGCACGATCGTCGCGCCGGGGGAGAGTTCGGCGTAGAAGGACGTGGTCAGGCCGCCCACCGAGGACAGCAGTCCGATCAGCACGGCCAGGAGCATCGTCACCCGGAAGCTCTTGGTGAGCTGCTGGGCGGCGGCGACCGGGACGATCATCAGCGCGCTCACCATGAGCACGCCCACCACGCGCATCGCGATCACCACCGTCAGCGCGGCGGTCACGGCCAGCAGCACGCTCAGGAAGCGCACCGGCAGCCCGTGGGCCCGCGCCACCTCCTCGTCCTGGCACAGCACGAACAGCTCGCGGCCGAACACCGCCACCACCGCGATCACCCCGGCGGCGAGCACGCCCACCACCCACAGGTCGGACTCCTCCACCGTGCTCACCGAGCCGAACAGGTAGGAGACCAGCGTGGCGTTGCTCGCCCCGGGCGTGAGCCCGATGAGCAGCACACCACCGGCGATGCCGCCGTAGAACAGCAGCGCCAGGGCCACGTCCCCGCTGGTGCGGGCGCGCACCCGCACCAGCTCGATGAGGACCGCGCCCAGCGTGGCCACCACGGCCGCGGTGAGCACCGGAGAGGTGCTGGTGAGCAGGCCCAGGGCCACCCCGGTCAGGGCGACGTGGCCGATCCCGTCGCCCAGCAGGGCCAGGCGCCGCTGGACGAGGTAGGTGCCGATGATCGGGGTGACCAGGCCGACGAGCACCGCCGCGACCAGCGCGCGCCGCATGAACTCGTAGTGGAGCAGCTCAGTCACGGCCGGGTACCTCGAGTCGGATCATCTCCGCGGCCGTGGTGCCCGCGGAGTCGGGAGCGTTGGGGTCGGGGTGGGGGTGCTGGTGCTCGTGTCCGGGCCGCGCGCACTCGCCGGTGGGCGCGGGCGCGGCGCCGTCGTGCACCACGCGGCCCGACTCCAGCACCACGGCCCGCTCGATCACGTTCTCCAGCGGGCCCAGTTCGTGCAGGACCAGGACCACGGTCGCGCCGCGTTCGCGCAGACGGGTGATGGTCCCGGCCAGCGCGCGCTGGTTCTCGGCGTCCACCCCGGCCATGGGCTCGTCCATGACGAAGGTGTCGGGCCGCCCGGCCAGGGCGCGGGCGATGAGCACGCGCTGCTGCTGGCCGCCGGAGAGCTCGCGTACCGCGTCGCGGCCCCGGTCGGCCAGCCCGACGGTCTCCAGGGCCTCGTCCACGGCCGCGCGGTCGGCGCGGGTGGGCAGGGACAGGCGGCGGCGCGAGGCGACCTGCCCGGAGGCGACGATCTCGCGGACGGTGGCGGGGACGGCGCCCCCGGCGGTGAGGCGCTGGGGCACGTAGCCGATCCGGCGCCAGGCGCGGAACCTGCGCAGCGGGACGCCGTGCACCAGGACCTCGCCGGAGGTCAGGGGCACGATGCCCAGCATCGAGCGCATCAGGGTGGACTTGCCGGAGCCGTTGGGCCCCAGGACGGCCATCGTCTGGCCCGCGGGCACGTCGAGGCTCACACCGTCGAGCACGGGGACGCCGTCGTAGGCGACACGCGCGTCGACGGCCTGGAAGGCGGGCGGCGCGTCGCCCGCGACGGCCTTGAACTGGTCAGACACCGTTCCATTATCACGAAAACGAAAATGATTGTCAAAATATGGCGGATTCGTGATCTTTTCGGTGTCGTCGTGTCAGTAACCCAGGATCCGCGCCACCGCCAGCACCAGCACGACCACCACCATGAGCACCCGCGCGGCCCGCGGCTGGCCGCCGAGGGAGGGCCAGGTCAGGAACGCCAGCCACGCCACGAACGCGGCCACCAGCAGCAGGCACACCGCGCCGACCGGTCCTGGCGCCACCAGCCCCGCGATGAACAGGGCGCCCACCACCAGCGGCGCCAGCCACCGGGGGCCCTGGTGCAGCCACACGAGCGGCACCGCGCTGCGCTCCTCCACCGCCCTGCGCAGTCCGCCCGTCCTCCTCGCGCGGGGGGAGTCCCCCTCGCGCCGGGGTCGGTCCTGGTCTGGACGCCGCTTCTCGTCACCGTGTTCGGGAGGGGCCATGCTGTCCGTGTCCGCTTCTGGTCCGTGCCGCCGCCGGACAGGCCCGCGCGGGGGCGCGCCCATCCCGAAAAGGTGGGCGGTGGGGCCGCCGGGCCTGTGATACTTGTGTCCTGAACCCTAGTGCAGGACCCCGGCCCGCCGCCGGGCGCCGGTGCGGCTGCGCCGAACACCCCCTCCCGTCTTCCGCACGGCGCACAGCCATCGGTACCGTGTTGACTCTGAGTCACAAAATCCACACTCGCAGTCGTCAGTCATCTGATGCACGCGGCCAGCGCGCCCAGTCGCCCGCGCGGCCCGTCGAACCCTCCGGAGGGTGTCAACTTCCGTGCCCGAAGCCACTGTCATCGTGACGTTCGACGTCACCGAGCCCCACCTGCAGCACTGCCTCGACTCCCTGGCCCGCCAACGCGACGACGGCGGGACCGGCGAGCCCCGGGCGGACGCGCAGGTGGTCCTGGTCCCCGTCCGCGACGGTGACCGCCTCCGCGCCGACGGCGCCGAGTCCGCGGCCGGGTCCGGCCCCGAGAACACCGACGCCGACAACGGAGGCGACGAGGACGCCGCCGAGAACACCGAGGGCGACACCCGAGGGGAGGAGAACGAGCAGGGGGACGAGGCCGTCGAACCCGCCCGCGAGGACGCGCTCGCCCTCGCCGCCGCGTTCGCCGCCGCACCGCCGCCCGGCCTCACCGCCACGCTCCTGACCGGCGAACCCGCCCCCGACCGCCCCGCCGCCCGCGCCCGAGGCGCCGCCGCCGCGCACGGCACCCACCTGCTCTTCCTGGAGGGCTCCGACGCCCTCACCGGCTACGCCCTGGCCTACCTCCTGCGCAGCGCGGGCGACACACGCTCGGACCTGGTCGTCGGCAACGCGTACAGGTTCGACGAGCTGGGCGCCTCCCCGTCCAAGGCGCACCGCAGGTACTGCGGCAGGCACCGCATGGCCGAGGACCCCCGCGCCGTCCCCGGGCTCGCCGCGGACGCCACCCTGGGCAACAAGCTCTGGCGCAGGGAGTTCTGGAACTCCCTGCCCGACCACTCCCTGGACCCCGAGGACGCCGACCTGGGCCTGCGCCGGGCCGCCCTGTCCGCGGAGACCGTGGACACCCTGCCCGGCCCCGTCCTGCTCATGCGCCGGCGCGAGGCCGCCCGCCGGCCCCTGGACAAGGCCGCGCTCACCCGGCGCCTCACCGCGATGGGCGACCTCGCCGCCGGACTCGCCAGCGCCGACCGCGAGCTGTGGGACCGCACCCTGCTCGGCGGCGAGCTGCACCAGCTCCTGCTGCGCCTGGACGACGCCGACGAGGAGACCCGCGAGACCGCCGTCGACCTGCTCAACGCCTACCTCGACCACGTGCCCGCGCGCCTCCTGCGCGGCCTCAACGTGCTCGACCGCCTCCTGTACCACCTGGTGCGCAAGCGGCGCACGGCCGACGTCCTGGAGGTCGCGACCTTCGCCAAGAGCGTCGAGATCAAGAAGGCCACCGTCGTGCGGCGCGGCCTGGGCTACTACGTCAGCTACCCCTTCTTCGAGTCGCGGGACCCCGACCGGGCGGTGCCGCGCGAGGTGTACCGGCTCGGCGAGGACATCCGGGTCCGCCAGAAGACCGAGGACGTCCGCTGGTCGAACGGGCGCCTGCACGTCAGCGGCCGCGTCGGCATCCGCCACCTGCGCGCCCGCAGACGATGGCAGCAGCACCTGGCGGCCTTCGCGGTCAACACCGCCACCCGTCGCCGCGTCCGCGTGCCCGTGCGGGTGCGGCTCGCCGCCGAGTACCGCCTCCCCGACGTCATCGACGCCGCCCGCCACGACCACGGGGGCTTCACCGTCATCGTGGACCCCCGCAAGCTGCGGTCCTCCGGCGGTTGGGAGCCCGGCGACTGGAAGCTGGAGCTGGTCGTCCTCAACCGCGGGATCACCCGCCGCAGGATCGTCGCCAACCCCGTCCCCGGCCCGTCCGAGCGCCCGGGCTACCACCGCGTGGACGGGGACGTGTGGGTGCGCCCCCACTGGAGCAGGGACCGCCAGCTGCTCATCAGCGTCGAACCGGCCCGCGCGCGCGTGGCCGAGCACCGCTTCGACGCCCGCACCGGTGAGCTGGAGCTGGAGGGCGAACTGGTGTCGGCGCCCGCGGCCGAGGCCACCGGGCTGCGCCTGACCCGCCGCCCCGGCACCGCCGCGCTCACCTACCCGGCCACCGTCCACGGCGGCCGCGTCACCGCCCGCGTGCGCGCCGACGAGCTCTTCGACCGCAGCGTCACCGAGTGCGGCGGCGTGATCCGCCAGGAGGAGTGGGACGTCCACCTGGTGACCCCGGACGGGCAGGCCGTCCCCCTGATCCTGCCCGACGAGACGGCCACCGCCGCCTACGCGGCCGAGGACGGCCACCGCGAGCTGGCCGTGCTGCGCACCGCGACCGGCCACCTCAAGCTGCGCGCGGGGCACGCCCGGCCCGTGGTCGACCGCGCCCGCTGGGAGGGCCGCGCCCTGCTGCTGGAGGGGGAGTTCTCCGCCGACGCCGAACTGGACTTGGTCGCCCGGGCGCGCGGCCGCGACGAGGAGCACCCGCTGCGGGTGAAGCGCTCCGGCAGCCGCTTCACGGCCCGCTTCGCCCCCGCCGACGTCCCCACCCTGTCCGGCGAGCTGTCCCTGCCCGCGGGCGCCTACCAGCTGGGGGGCAGGGTCAGCGAGGCCGCCGGGGACGGCGCCGACGCCACGGACGTGGGAGTGGAGTTCTCCGACGCGCTCATCCCCGGCCTGCCGCTGGAGATGCAGACCGGCGAGCGCGCCTACACCCTCTCCTGCCAGGGGCGCGGTGTCCCCGTGCTCCAGGTGGGCAGCGACCTGCGCCCCGCCGAGCGCGGCGCCTTCGCCCAGCGCGAGCTGCGCGAGCGCCACTACCCGGCCCGGCGCCGCGAGCCCGTCACCGAGGGCGTGCTCTTCGACAGCTACACCGGCCGCCAGTACTCCGACAGCCCGCAGAGCGTCTACGCGGAGCTGCGGGGGAGGGCGCGCTGGGCGCGGTACCCGATGTCGTGGCTGGTCGCCGACGGCCAGGTGCGCCTGCCCGACGACCTGACCGCCGTGCGGCACCGGGGCCGGGAGTACTACGAGGCGCTGGCCCGCACCCGCTACCTGGTCACCAACTCCCGCCAGCCCCCGTGGTTCCACCGCCACCCCGACCAGGTGGTCGTGCAGACCTGGCACGGCTCGATGCTCAAGCGCATCGGCTTCGACGTCGAGAACATCCGCGGCAAGTCGCGCGACTACTTCGACAAGCTCGCCTGGGAGACCGCGCAGTGGGACTACCTGGTCTCGCCGAGCCCGTGGGCGACCCCGATCCTGCGCAGCGCCTTCCGCTTCGAGGGCGAGGTGCTGGAGACCGGCTACCCGCGCAACGACATCTTCTTCGCCCCCGACCGCGAGGCCGTCGCCGAGCGCACCCGCCGCAGGCTCGGCCTGCCCGAGGGCAGGAAGGTGGTGCTGTACGCGCCGACCTGGCGCGACGACAAGTACTACACGCGCGGCAGGCACAAGCTCGACCTGCACCTGGACCTGCGCCGGATGTACGACAAGCTCGGCGACGACCACGTGCTGCTGGTGCGCAGGCACCCGCGGGTGGTGGACAGCGTGCCGATCGTGGGCAGGGACTTCGTCCACGACGTGTCCCTCTACCCGGAGATCATGGAGCTCTTCCTCATCACCGACGTGCTCGTCACGGACTACTCGTCGATGATGTTCGACTTCGCCAACACCGGGCGGCCGATGCTCTTCTTCACCTACGACCTGGAGAGCTACCGGGACAACCTGCGCGGGTTCTACTTCGACTTCGAGGAGACCGCGCCGGGCCCGCTGCTGACCGAGTCCGACCAGGTGGTCGAGGCCCTGCTCGACATCGACGAGGTGGCCCGGCGCAGCGGGGACGCCTACCGCTCGTTCGTGGAGCGGTTCTGCCCGCTCGACGACGGCCGGGCCGCGGCCCGCGTCGTGGACCGGGTCTTCGGCCGGGAGTGATCCGGGGCCCGTGTCCCGGGGGCCGCGCGTCCCCGGGACACGGGCCCGGGGCGCGCGTCGGGCCTGCGGGGGCCTTCCGGGGTCAGCACCCCCGTGAGGAGGGCCGCCCGGAGCGGGATCCGCGCCTGTGGACAACCGTCCGGGGCCTCCCGGGTGGGCCACAATGGGACCGTGATCGTCATCACCCGCTACTCCGTGCCCGAGGCCGACACCGCGGCCTTCCAGACCGACGCCGCCGCCGCGATCGAGGTGCTCTCCCGCCGCCCCGGCTTCCGAAGCCACCGGGTGGGCCGCGCCGCGGACGACCCCTGCCTGTGGACCGTGGTCACCGAGTGGGACGGCGCCGGCTTCTACCGCAGGGCCCTGTCCGACTTCGACGTCAAGGTCAACGCGGTGCCGCTGCTCTCGCGCGCCATCGACGAACCCACCGCGTTCGAGATCGTGACCGGGGGTGGGGCCCCGGCCTGAAACCCGTCCGGGCGGCTTCCGCACGCTTGGGGACGGTTTCGTCCTTCCCGGGGCCGGTTCGCGCACCTCCGACGGGGGCCACCGTGCCCGTGAAACGTGCGTGCGCGCACCCCCCGGTGCTCTAGCCTGGATGGACGCGGTCGTCGCCGTTGCCGCTCCCTGGTTTCGGCGGCGCCGCATTTCCACACCAACCGATGTATCGCGCACGCGATCCACCGACACCCAGCCGGATGGAGAGTTCCCCATGGCCGCCAAGTCAGAGGCGATGGACGCACTGGTCAACCTCGCCAAGCGCCGAGGTCTGGTCTACCCCTCCAGCGAGATCTACGGGGGTCTGCGAGCCGCCTGGGACTACGGCCCCCTCGGCGTCGAGCTCAAGAACAACGTCAAGCGCCAGTGGTGGCGCTCCATGGTGCAGGAGCGCGACGACATCGTCGGCCTGGACTCCAGCGTCATCCTGGCCCGCGAGGTCTGGGAGGCCTCCGGCCACGTGACGGCCTTCGTCGACCCGCTCACCGAGTGCCAGTCCTGCCACAAGCGCTTCCGGGCGGACCACCTCGTCGAGGCCTACGAGGAGAAGCACGGCCACGAGCCCGCCGAGGGCCTGGCCGCCATCGCCTGCCCCAACTGCGGCGCCAAGGACTCCTTCACCGAGCCGCGCATGTTCAACGGTCTGCTGCGCACCTACCTGGGCCCGGTCCAGGACGAGAAGGGCCTGGCCTACCTGCGCCCGGAGACCGCCCAGGGCATCTTCATCAACTACAAGAACGTCGAGCAGAGCGCCCGCCGCAAGGTTCCCTTCGGCATCGGCCAGATCGGCAAGTCGTTCCGCAACGAGATCACCCCGGGCAACTTCATCTTCCGGACCCGCGAGTTCGAGCAGATGGAGATGGAGTTCTTCGTCAAGCCCGGCAGCGACGAGGAGTGGCACCAGCACTGGATCGACATCCGCCACCAGTGGTACGTCGACCTGGGCATCGCCAAGGACAACCTGCGCCTGTACGAGCACCCGCAGGAGAAGCTGTCCCACTACTCCAAGCGCACCGTGGACATCGAGTACCGCTTCAACTTCCAGGGCTCCGAGTGGGGCGAGCTGGAGGGCATCGCCAACCGCACCGACTACGACCTGCGGACGCACTCCGAGGCCTCGGGCGTGGACCTGTCCTACTTCGACCAGGAGAGCAACGAGCGCTACATCCCCTACGTCATCGAGCCCGCGGCCGGTGTCGACCGGGCGGTGCTCACGTTCATGCTGGACGCCTACAACGTGGACGAGGCGCCCAACGCCAAGGGCAAACTGGAGAAGCGCGCCGTCATGCGCCTGGACCCGCGCCTGGCCCCGGTCAAGGCCGCGGTGCTGCCGCTGTCGCGCAACGCCGACCTCTCGCCCAAGGCCCGCGACCTGGCCGCCAGGCTGCGCAAGCGCTGGAACGTGGAGTTCGACGACGCCGGGGCGATCGGCCGCCGCTACCGCCGCCAGGACGAGATCGGCACCCCGTTCTGCGTGACGGTGGACTTCGACACCCTGGAGGACGACGCGGTGACCGTGCGCGAGCGCGACACCATGTCCCAGGAGCGCGTGTCCCTGGACCGCGTGGAGACCTACCTGTTCGAGCGCCTGCCCGGCTGCTAGCCACCGGCGCGGCGAGGGCCGTCCGTCCCCGATCGGGGCGGGCGGCCCTCGTGCTTCGGCGGGGCCCGTATCCTGCGGCGGGGGTGAGCCGGAGCGCGGAACCGGCGGGGTGGGAGGCTCGGTGCCATGGGAAAAATCCATGAGGCCATCAACGACCGGCTCGCGCGCTTCCTCCTCGCCCAGCCGGTCTTCTTCGTCGGCACCGCACCGCTCGCCGGAGACGGCCACGTCAACGTCTCACCGAAGGGGATGAGCGGGACGTTCGCCGTGCTCGACGATCACCGGGTGGCCTACCTCGACTACACCGGTTCCGGTGTCGAGACCATCGCCCACCTGCGGGAGAACGGTCGGATCGTATTGATGTTCTGCGCCTTCGACGGGCCGCCGAACATCGTCCGCCTCCACGGCACCGGCCGGGCCGTGCTCCCCGAGGAGCCCGGGTTCGACGGGCTGCGCGCGCACTTCCCCAAGGAGCGCACCCTCGGCCAGCGCGCGGTCATCGTGGTGGACGTCCGGCGTATCTCCGACTCCTGCGGGTTCTCCGTGCCGCTGATGGGTCTGCGCGGCGACCGGGACCTGCTGGACCGCTACCACGAGCGCCGCGACCCCGCCTACTTCGACGACCACCGGCTCACCCGCAACTCCGCCAGCGTCGACGGCCTGCCGGGTCTTCCGCCGGCCCCCTGAGGGGCGGGGGCGGGACCGCTGGCACGGCGAGACGGCCGGACCCGGGGGGATGGGATTCCGGCCGCCTCTTCGGCCCCCGGTCGCACACGACCGCGGGAACCGGTTCTCAACCTAGCGGTAGGGGGTGTGCGTTACGCGGTCGTTTGGTGTGTCTTGTCCTGTCGTGTGAGCGAATCGTGACACCGGTGGAGATTCAACTCGATACCTCACTCTTCTATGCCTAGGTCTGCTAGGGTAATCAACCCTAGCGGAACTAGGTATAGGAAGTGCGCGTGCACATCGACAAGGATCTGGTCGCGGCGTCGGCCACACCGCTCGTCCTGGGCATCCTGGCCGAGGGCGAGTCCTACGGATACGCCATCGTCAAACGCGTCAAGGAGCTCTCCGACGGTCGGATGCAGTGGACGGACGGCATGCTCTACCCCCTGCTGCACCGCCTCGAACGCAACGGCTACGTCCGGGCGTCCTGGGGCGTGTCCGAGACGGGGCGGCGCCGCAAGCACTACGCCATCACGGAGGCCGGGCTGGAGACGCTGGCCGAGCGGCAGAAGCAGTGGGACGTCGTCGCCGACGCCCTCCAGCAGGTGTGGCAGGCCGCGTCGCGGCCACCGGTCCTCGGGGACGCCGCGGCGGGGGGGATCGCCTGATGAGCGAGAACACACGCGGTGACGTCCTGGAAGAGCAGATCGACCAGTGGCGCGGCTTCGTGCGCCGCCGCCGGGCCATCTCCCCCTCCGACATCGAGGAGATGGAGGACCACCTGCGCGAACAGATCGCCGACCTGGGGGAGAGCGGCCTGGACGACGAGGAGGCCTTCCTCGTCGCGGTCAGGCGCATGGGCAACCTGGACGAGGTGTCGCGGGAGTTCGCGCGCGAGCACTCCCACCGGCTCTGGAAGCAGCTGGTCCTGGTCCCCGAGGCCGAGGACGGGGCGGGCGGCCTCGCGCGCTGGCGCGAGCTCGGCGTGGTGCTCGCCTTCGCGCTCGGCGCGGGGCTGGCGGTCAAGCTCCTGTTCACGGCGGTCGACGACGAGTTCGCGCAGTTGCGCAACGTCGCCTTCGTGGTGCTCCCGTTCCTGGCGGGGTGGTTCGCCTGGAAGCGGCGGGTCACCTGGCGCGTGTGCGCGGCGCTGGCCGCGATCGCGGCGGTACCGGCCCTGGCCGTGAACCTCTACCCGTTCGAGACGGCCTCCGGGCCGTTCCCGGGCCCCGGCATGACCGCCGTGCTCGCGTTCACGCACGCCCCGGTCCTGCTGTGGCTGCTCGTGGGCGTCCTGCACACGGGCGGGCAGTGGCGGTCCCACGACCGGCGCATGGACTTCGTACGGTTCGTGGGCGAGCTGGTGATGTACCTGGCGCTGATCGTGCTGGGGTCCGCGGTCCTGATCGGCCTCACCTTCGGGGTGCTCGCCCTGGTGGAGGTCGACCTGGAGCCGTTCATGGAGGACTGGCTGCTGCCGTTCGGCGTGCCCGGCGCGCTCCTGGTGGCCGCGTGGCTGGTGGAGGCCAAGAAGAGCGTGGTGGAGAACATCGCGCCCGTCCTGACCCGGGTCTTCACGCCGCTGGCGGTCCTGATGCTGCTCGCGGACCTGGTGGCGCTCCTGGTGAACGGCCCGCTGACCACGGTGGACCGCGAACTGCTCATCATCATGGACGCCGTTCTGGTGCTGGTGCTGTTCCTGCTGCTGTACTCGGTCTCCGCCCGCGCCCCGCTGTCCCCGCCGGGTGTGTTCGACTGGCTCCAGCTCGCGCTGGTCGGGGCGGCGCTCGCGGTGGACGCCGTCGCGCTGACGGCGATGCTGACCCGCATCGCCGAGTTCGGGTTCACCGCCAACAAGACCGCCGCACTCGGTCTCAACCTCGTGCTGCTGGTGCACCTGGCGTGGTCGGCGTGGCTGATGGCGGGTTTCGTGCGGGGCACCCGCCCCTTCGCCGCGGTCGAACGGTGGCAGACGGCCTACCTGCCGGTCTACGCGGTCTGGGCGGGGTTGGTCGTGCTGGTGTTCCCGCCGGTGTTCGGCTTCGCCTGATCCGGGCGGCGGCCACGCCCCCGTGCGCCGGGCCCCTCCCCGAGGGACCCGGCACAAGGGGGCGCGCGGCCTGCGGAGCGGGAGACGCGGTGCCCGGTCTTTCAATCCGTCGTGCAGACCGCGAATGACACCCCCGGTCGCGGTGCCCGGTCTTTCAGCCCGTGGTGTGGGCCGCGAAGGGCACCTCCGGTCGCGGTGCCCGGTCTTTCAGCCCGTGGTGTAGACCACGAACGACACCGCGACATAGTGGCAGACGAACGCCGCGATGGTCAGCGAGTGGAAGATCTCGTGGAAGCCGAACCAGCGCGGCGCCGGGTCGGGCCACTTGAGCCCGTAGACCACCGCGCCCACGCTGTAGAGCACCCCGCCCACCAGGATGAGGATCCACGTCGCCGGGTGGGTGCCGCCGATCAGCTGGGGGATGAACAGCACCGCCACCCAGCCGATGGCCAGGTACAGCGCGGTGGACAGCCAGCGCGGCGCGTTGAGCCACAGCATCTTGAAACCGACCCCGGCGATCGCCCCGCCCCAGATCAGCGCCAGCATGGCGGTGCGCAGCGTGCCTTGGAGCACGAGCAGCACGAACGGCGTGTAGGTGCCCGCGATGATCAGGTAGATGTTGGAGTGGTCCATGCGGCGCAGCACCTTCTGCGCGCCCGGCGACCAGTGCCCCACGTGGTAGACCGCCGAGGTGGCGAAGAGCATCACCGCGCTGAGCGCGTACACGGCGCTGGCGATCATGGCGGGCGCGGTGGGGGACAGGGACACCAGGACGACGCCCGCCGCCAGGGCGAGCGGCGCCGTCCCCAGGTGCAGCCAGCCGCGCAGCCGCGGTTTGACCGCCTCCAGCAGCTCCTCGGCCGCGGTCGCGGCCCTCTCGGGCACGGACGCGTCCGAGGGGGCGCCGGACTCCGGTCCCCGCCCGCCGTCGCGCGGGGCCCCGCGGTCCTTCCGGTCGGCCTCCGCGCGCCCGGTACCCCGCGCCTGTTCCTCCGACACGCTGCACTCCTCCATCCCACGGTCCGCCCGGCTGCGGGCCCACCCGAAGCCTAACCTACGGCTCCGTAGGTTACTCATTGGTAGTCCTGTGTTTCGCGGCACAGGCATTCTCCCGTGACGGATGTGGCGCAGGATTGGTCGTGTGCGTTCCCGTGGCGGCGTTCGCTGGGGAACCGGAGCCTTCGAGCGTATCGGCGCCTCCGTGACCAGCGATGTCGTCTGTGCCGGTGGCTCCACGCGTCGGATCGGGGTGTTCGGCGGCTTCCCTTTCTCTAAACCATTGGTATAGACCTCTTTAATAGCCGTGAACTGGGGAAATGACGAAAAAAGGGAGTTCATGGGCGAGTGATGATGCGGAGTGTGGATAGAGTCGCGCCCATCCGGGCACAGGCGCCGACCCAGCACTGCGCCGTCGAGAAGCGAGGGAGCACCCCCGTGGCCAAGTACGTCTACACGTTCACCGAGGGCAACAAGGACCTGAAGGATCTCCTCGGCGGTAAGGGGGCCAACCTCGCCGAGATGACCAACCTCGGCCTGCCCGTTCCCCCCGGGTTCACCATCACCACCGAGGCGTGCCGCCACTACCTCTCCCACGGCAGCACGCCCGCCGGACTCGACGCCGAGATCGAGGCCAACCTCCAGGAGCTGGAGAAGGCCATGGGGCGCCGCCTGGGCCAGGCCGACGACCCGCTCCTGGTGAGCGTGCGCTCGGGCGCCAGGTTCTCCATGCCCGGCATGATGGAGACCGTCCTCAACATCGGCCTCAACGACGAGTCCGTCCTGGGCCTGGCCGCCCGGGGCGGTGACGAGCGCTTCGCCTGGGACTCCTACCGGCGCCTGATCCAGATGTTCGGCAGGACCGTGCAGGGCATCGACGGCGAGCTCTTCGAGGACGCCATCGAGGAGGTCAAGGCCGCCAAGGGCGTCACCAGCGACCTGGACCTGGACGCCGCCGACCTGCGCCGGCTCGTGGACCGCTTCAAGGAGGTCGTGCGCGAACGCACCGGCGGCCCCTTCCCGAGCGACCCCCGCGAGCAGATGCTGCTCGCGGTCCGGGCGGTCTTCGACTCCTGGAACGCCCCCCGCGCCGTCCTCTACCGCCGTCAGGAGCGCATCCCCGCCGACCTCGGCACGGCCGTCAACGTCTGCTCCATGGTCTTCGGCAACCTCGGCATGGACTCGGGCACCGGCGTCGCCTTCACCCGCGACCCCGCCACCGGCCAGCCCGGCGTCTACGGCGACTACCTCCAGAACGCCCAGGGCGAGGACGTGGTGGCCGGGATCCGCAACACCGTCCCCCTCGCCGCCCTGGAGGGGATCGACGCCTCCAGCTACGGGGAGCTGATGGGCATCATGGACACCCTGGAGAACCACTACCGCGACCTGTGCGACATCGAGTTCACCATCGAGCGCGGCAGGCTGTGGATGCTCCAGACCCGGGTGGGCAAGCGCACGGCCGCCGCCGCGTTCCGCATCGCCGACCAGCTCGTGGACCAGGGCCTGATCACCCTGGACGAGGCGGTCCAACGGGTCACCGGCGACCAGCTCGCCCAGCTGATGTTCCCCCGCTTCGACGAGGAGGCCCTCTCCGGGACGGACGTCCACCGCCTCGGCCGCGGCATGAACGCCTCGCCCGGCGCCGCCGTCGGCAAGGCCGTCTTCGACTCCTACACCGCCGTCAAGTGGTCGCGCAGCGGAGAGAGGGTCATCCTGTGCCGCCGCGAGACCAACCCCGACGACCTGGAGGGCATGATCGCCGCCGAGGGCATCCTCACCAGCCGCGGCGGCAAGACCTCGCACGCCGCCGTGGTCGCCCGCGGCATGGGCAAGACCTGCGTGTGCGGCGCGGAGGAGCTCGACATCGACACCAAGAACCGGCGCATGACCGCGCCCGGCGGCGAGGTGGTCGAGGAGGGCGACGTCATCTCCATCGACGGCACCAGCGGCGAGGTCCTCCTCGGGGAGGTCCCCGTGGTGGACTCGCCCGTCGTGCGCTACTTCGAGGGCGAGATCGACCCCGCCTCCGACGAGGCCGACGACCTCGTGCACTCGGTGGACCGCCTCATGCACTACGTGGACGCCGCCCGCCGCATGCGCGTGCGCGCCAACGCCGACACCGCCGAGGACGCCGCCCGGGCCCGCCGCATGGGCGCGCAGGGGATCGGCCTGTGCCGGACCGAGCACATGTTCCTGGGCGACCGCCGCCAGCTCGTGGAGCGGCTCATCCTCGCCGACACCGCGGAGGAGCAGGAGCAGGCCCTCGACGCGCTGCTGCCGCTCCAGCGCGAGGACTTCGGCGGCATCCTGGCGGCCATGGACGGCCTGCCGGTGACCGTGCGCCTGCTGGACCCGCCGCTGCACGAGTTCCTGCCCGACATCACCGAGCTGTCGGTGCGCGTGGCCGTGGCCGAGGCGCGCGGGGAGAGCCACGAGAACGACCTGCGGGTGCTCCAGGCGGTGCACAAGCTGCACGAGCAGAACCCGATGCTGGGCCTGCGCGGCGTGCGCCTGGGCCTGGTCGTGCCGGGGCTGTTCACCATGCAGGTGCGCGCCATCGCCCAGGCCGCCGTCGACCGGATCGCCGCGGGCGGACGCCCCCGCCCCGAGATCATGATCCCGCTGGTCGGTACCGTGCAGGAACTGGAGATCATCCGCGAGGACGCGCTGCGCGTACTGCGCGAGGTGGGCCGGGAGAACGGCGTCGAACTCGACTTCCCCGTCGGCACGATGATCGAACTGCCCCGCGCCGCGCTGACCGCCGGGCAGATCGCCGAGAACGCCGAGTTCTTCTCCTTCGGCACCAACGACCTCACCCAGACGGTCTGGGGCTTCTCGCGCGACGACGTGGAGGCCTCCTTCTTCTCCGCCTACCTGGAGAAGGGCGTGTTCGGGGTCTCGCCGTTCGAGTCCCTGGACGTGGACGGCGTGGGCCGCCTCGTGCGCATCGCGGTGGAGGAGGGGCGCGCCGCGCGCCCGGGCATCAAGCTCGGGGTGTGCGGTGAGCACGGCGGCGACCCCGCCTCGGTGCACTTCTTCCACCGCGTGGGCCTGGACTACATCTCGTGTTCCCCCTTCCGGGTACCCGTCGCCCGCCTGGAGGCGGGCCGGGCCGCCGGACACACCGCGCCCTGACCGAGCCGAGGACGCACGCGGGTGCGGCGGTCCCCGCGGACCGCCGCACCCGCCCTTCTTCGTCCCCCAGAGCAGTGGAAGTCCCTGCCCAGAGGGGAAGCAGCGCCTCCCCGACGCCCTAGACTCGTCCCGGTCGGCGGCACGCGTGGAAAATGTGCTGTGATCTGTTCGTGATGTATTCTGACCGCCAGCCGGGCCACCACTTCCCCGCCCGCCTCCCCGTGCCCGCGGAACCGGGTACGGGGTGCGCTGACACCACCCTCCGCCACGGCCCTCCCACGGGCCGAATCGCTGAGAACCAGCGGTGGCCGGAGGCCGTCCCAGTGGGGGTGACACCCCCCCCGATCAGAGAATGTGCGGAGGTGAGCCGGTGCGAACGGCGAACGACGGCCGCGGCGACGAGCCGTGGGACGACCCGACCACCGCTCCCTCGTCCGACGACGAGGCCACCCAGGTCTTCTCCCGAGGGGCCTACTTCCCCGCGTCCTCCGGTGGCGAGGGCGCCGAGAGCACCCGCGCGTTCTCCGTCGATGACGCCACCCCCGGCTTCTCCGACGACGACGCCACCCGCGCGTTCTCCGACGACGAGACCACGCGGGAGTTCCGGCGCGACGAGGTCCTGACACCCGGGGCGACCGCCACCCAGGGCGTGCCCGCCGACCTTCCGGCGGCCGACGACGCCGTCTTCACCCGCCGCTTCGTCCGCGAGCGCCCGCGGCCCCGCACCCGCGTTTCCCCGCCCCCGGCGCCCGCACCACCCGAGGCGGGGGTCCCGGAGGAGGAGTTCCCGCGCGCCCCGGAGCCCGCGCCCCGCCGCCGCCCCGAACCGCCGTCCTTCTCCCGGCCGCGCCGCCGCGGCCGGCGCCGCTTCCGCCTGCGCTGGCTGGTCAGCCTGCTGCTGGTCACCGCCCTGGCCGTCCCGGTCGGCACCTGGGCCTGGGTCTGGTACGTGGCCCGCCAGGACGAGCGCACCCCCTCCGACGCCATCGTCGTGCTCGGCGCCAGCCAGTACAACGGCGTGCCCTCGCCCGTCTTCGAGGCCCGGCTGCGCCAAGCCCAGGCCCTCTACCTGGAGGGCGTGGCCCCGGTCATCGTCACCGTCGGCGGCAAGCTGCCCGGCGACAACTTCACCGAGGCCGCCTCCGGACGCAACTGGCTGATCGAGGTGGGCGTCCCCGGCGCCCAGGTCATCGCGGTGGAGGAGGGGAGCGACACCCTCCAGAGCATCGAAGCCGTCGCCGAGGTCTTCGAGGCCAACTCCTGGGACACCGCCATCCTCGTCTCCGACCCCTGGCACAGCCTGCGCTCCGAACGCATGGCCGCCGCCCACGGCATCGAGGCGGGCACCTCGCCCTCGCGGTCGGGGCCCGCGGTCATCGAGCGCCGCACCCAGCTGTGGTACATCACCAGGGAGACCGCGGCGCTCTGGTACTACTGGATCTTCAACGACAGCAGCGACATCCAGGTCGATGCCGCCTGACCAGTGCGGACGGCGCCCGGGTCGTAGCTGGGAAGTAGGCTCGCACACACGATGACGAACAATCCCCGCGAGGGCGGAGCGCTCGGCTACACCGACCAGGACACCGAGCGCATGGCCCTGGAGAACCGCAAGAACCGGGCCCGCGACCCCTTCGAGCGGGACCGGGCCCGGGTTCTGCACAGCGCCGCCCTGCGCCGCCTGGCCGCCAAGACCCAGGTCGTCCAGCCCGGTGTGAGCGACTTCCCGCGCACCCGCCTCACCCACTCCCTGGAGTGCGCCCAGATCGGCCGCGAACTCGGCCAGGCCCTGGGCTGCGACCCCGACCTGGTGGAGGCGGCCTGCCTGTCCCACGACCTGGGCCACCCGCCCTTCGGCCACAACGGCGAGCGCGCCCTGGACGAGGCCGCCGCCGACTGCGGCGGGTTCGAGGGCAACGCCCAGAGCCTGCGCCTGCTCGTGCGCCTGGAGGGCAAGGTCATCGACCCCGACGGGCGCAGCGCGGGGCTCAACCTCACCCGCGCCACCCTCGACGCCACCGTCAAGTACCCCTGGCTGCGGGGCGAGGGCGGCGACACCCACAAGTTCAACTGCTACCCCGACGACACCGAGGTGTTCGACTGGCTGCGCCGGGACGCGCCCCCGGGCCGCACCTGCTTCGAGGCCCAGGTCATGGACTGGGCCGACGACGTCGCCTACTCCGTGCACGACGTCGAGGACGCCCTGCACGCCGGGCTGGTGGACCCCGCGGCCCTGCGCGGCGCCGCCGAGCGCGCCGAGGTCGTGCGGATCGCCGCCGCCGACTACTGCGACGCCGACCCGGCCGAACTCGACGAGGTCTTCACCGGCCTGATCGCCCACCCCTCGTGGCCGCGCGAGTTCACCGGCGACCTCGCCTCGCTCGCCGCGCTCAAGAACCTCACCAGCGGGCTCATCGGCCGCTTCTGCCGGGCCGCGGAGGAGGCCACCCGCGCCGCGTACGGTCCCGGGCGCCTCACCCGTTACGGCGGCGACCTCCTCGTGCCCCGCCGCCCCCTGCTGGAGTGCGCCCTGCTCAAGGCGGTCGCCGCCCACTTCGTGCTCTCGCGGGAGGAGGCCCGGGTCTACCAGGCCGAGGAGCGCCGCCTGATCACCGAGCTGGTCGGCCTCCTGTGGAAGAACGCCCCCGAGGGCCTGGACCCGCAGTTCCGCGCCGCCTTCACCGGTGCCGCCGACGACTCCGCCGCCCTGCGCGTGGTCATCGACCAGGTCGCCTCGCTCACCGACACCTCCGCGACCGCGCTGCACGCCAGCCTCACGGGCTGAGCGCGGGGCCGCGCCCGCGTCCCCGGCCCCTTCCCCCGTTTCCACGACCGGGGTGAAGGGGGGTTGACTTCACTGATGTGAGCGCTAACAATGTTGCGCACATCACAGAAGTCCCCCCTTCATGCGCCCGGAGGTGTCGTCCCGGTGAAACCCCCAGGTGGCCGTACCCCCGTCATGGCGGACGTGGCCCGGCTGGCCGGAGTCTCCCACCAGACGGTGTCGCGCGTGGTCAACGGCCACCCCAACGTCCGCGAGGAGACGGTGCTCCGGGTGCGCGACGCCATCGAGGAGTTGGGCTACCACCGCAACTCCACCGCGCGCGCCCTGGTCACCCGCCGCACCAACGTGCTCGGCGTCATCGCCTTCGACCCCACGCTCTTCGGCCCGGCGCAGACCCTGGCGGGGATCGAGCGGGCCGCGCGCGAGGCGGGCTACTTCCTGAGCATGGTCAGCCTCGACGACGTGTCGCCCGAGGGCGTGGTCGCGGCCGCCGACTACCTGATCCAGCAGTCGGTCGAGGGCTGCGTGGCGATCGCCCCCCAGCGCGCCCTGGTGGAGGCGCTGGCCGCGCTGCCCGGCCCCGGGCCCCTGGTCGCGGTCGAGGGCGGCGAGGGCTCGGGCCTTCCCGTCGTCTGCGTCGACCAGGTCCAGGGCGCCCACGACGCCGTCCGCCACCTGCTCGACCTGGGCCACGCGACCGTCCACCACGTGGAGGGCGACCCCCTGTGGCTGGAGTCCGCGGCCCGGGTGGTCGGGTGGCGGCGGGCGCTGGAGGAGGCCGGGGTGCCGGTCCCCGAACCGCTCCAGGGGGACTGGAGCCCCCGGTCGGGCTACGAGCTGGGCCTGGCGCTGGTGCGCAGGCGCGCCTCGGGGGAGCGGGTCACGGCGATCTTCGTGGGCAACGACCAGATGGCCATCGGCGTGCTGCGCGCGCTGCACGAGGCGGACCTGCGCGTCCCCGGCGACGTCAGCGTGGTCGGCTTCGACGACATCCCCGAGGCCGAGTACCTGACCCCGTCCCTGACCACCGTCCACCAGGACTTCGCCCAGGTGGGCCGGGAGAGCCTGGCCCTGCTGCTCGCCGAGATCGCCCGGGAGGGACCGGCCGACCCCGCCGGGGCCGCGCGCCGGGTCGTCCCGGCGCGGCTGCGGGTGCGCGGCAGCAGCGGGCCCCCGCCGCCGTGACCCCCTGAAACCTCCCTGTCCGCCCCCCTCACGGAGGAGAACTTCCTTTGCCCCAGAATGTTAGCGTTAACAATTCACGTTCTCCCGATCCGGTGGTCGTCGGCGTCGACTTCGGCACCCTCTCCGGCCGCGCCGTCGTCGTCCGGGTCAGCGACGGCGCCGAACTCGGCTCCGCCGACTCCGTCTACCGGCACGGCGTCATCACCGCGCACCTGCCCGGATCGGCCGACCCCCTCGAACCCGAGACCGCGCTCCAGCACCCCGAGGACTACCGCGAGGTCCTGCGCACCGCCGTCCCCGAGGCGCTGCGCGCCGCCGGGGTCGCGCCGGAACGGGTCGTCGGCATCGGCACCGACTTCACCGCCTGCACGGTCCTGCCGGTGACCGCCGACGGCACGCCCCTGTGCGAGCTGCCCGACCTGGCCCGGCGCCCGCACGCCTGGCCCAAGCTGTGGCGCCACCACGCCGCCCAGCCCGAGGCCGACGAGATCAACGCCCTGGCCGCCGAACGCGGCGAGAAGTGGCTGGCCCGCTACGGCGGGAAGATCTCCTCCGAGTGGGAGTTCGCCAAGGCCCTCCAGGTCCTGCGCGACGACCCCGGCGTGTACGAGCGCGCCGACCGCTGGATCGAGGCCGCCGACTGGATCGTGTGGCAGCTGTGCGGACACGAGACCCGCAACGTCGCCACCGCCGGATACAAGGGCATCCACCAGGACGGGGAGTGGCCCTCGGCGGACTTCCTGGGCGCCCTGGACCCGGGCTTCTCCGGTTTCGTCCGCGACAAGCTCGCCCACCCCCTGTCCCAGCTCGGCGAGCGCGCGGGCGGCCTCACCGCCCGCGCCGCGGCCTGGACCGGGCTGCCCGAGGGCGTTCCCGTCGCGGTCGGCAACATCGACGCGCACGTCACCGCCGCCACCGCGCAGACCACCGGCAACGGCCGGATGCTCGCCATCATGGGCACCAGCACCTGCCACGTCATGAACTCCGACGTCCTCGCCGAGGTCCCGGGCATGTGCGGCCTGGCCCACGGCGGCATCACCCCCGGAGCGTGGGGCTACGAGGCGGGCCAGAGCGGCGTCGGCGACGTCTTCGCCTGGTTCGCCGACTCCTACGTGCCCCCCGCCTACCACGAGGAGGCCCGCGAACGCGGCCTGTCCGTCCACGACCTGCTCTCGGAACGGGCCGCCGGCGCCGCGGTGGGGGAGCACGGGCTCCTCGCCCTGGACTGGCACAGCGGCAACCGCTCGGTCCTGGTCGACCACGACCTGTCCGGCGTGCTCGTCGGCCTGACCCTGGCCACCCGGCCCGAGGAGGTCTACCGGGCCCTGGTCGAGGCCACCGCCTTCGGCACCCGCACCATCGTCGAGGCCTTCGCCGACGCCGGGGTCCCCGTGCACGACCTCACCATCGGCGGCGGCATGGTCCGCAACCCCTTCGTCCTCCAGGTCTACGCCGACGTCCTGGACCGGCCGCTGCGCGTCGTGGCCTCCGAGCACAGCTGCGCCGTGGGGGCCGCCATCCACGCCGCGGTCGCCGCCGGGGCCCACCCCGACATCCACGCCGCCTCCGCCGCCATGGGCGGGGTGCGCGAGGAGACGGTCGATCCCGACCCGGTCCGGGCCGCCGCCTACGACGGGCTCTTCGCCCTCTACACCGAACTCCACGACCACTTCGGCCGGGGCGGCAGCCGCAGCCTGCACCGCCTGCGGGCCCTGCGCAACGCCGCCCTGGCCGCCGCCGCGAGCGGCGGGGAAGGAGAACGATGACAGCCCCCACCCCCACGGCCGTGCCCGAGGAGCACCGGGAGGAGGTGGAGCGCCTGCGCGCCCTGGTGTGCGCCCTGCACGCCGAACTGCCCCGGTGGAACCTCGTCACCTGGACCAGCGGCAACGTCTCCGCCCGCGTCCCCGACGCCGACCTGATGGTGATCAAGCCCAGCGGCGTCTCCTACGACGACCTCTCCCCGGCCGACATGGTCGTCTGCGACCTGGACGGCCGCCTGGTGGAGGGCGCGCACAAGCCCTCCAGCGACACCTCCGCCCACGCCTACGTCTACCGCGCCCGCCCCGACGTCGGCGGCGTCGCGCACACGCACAGCCCCTACGCCACCGCCTGGGCCGCACGCGGCGAGGCCATCCCCTGCGCCATCACCGCGATGGCCGACGAGTTCGGCGGCGACATCCCCGTCGGCCCGTTCGCCCTCATCGGCGGCGACGACATCGGCAGGGGCGTGGTCGCCACCCTGGAGGGCCACCGCTCGCCCGCCGTCCTCATGCGCGGCCACGGCGTGTTCACCGTCGGGGCGGGCGCCAGGGCGGCGGTCAAGGCCGCCGTGATGTGCGAGGACGTCGCCCGGACCGTCCACATCGCCCGCCAGGGCGGCCCCCTCCAGCGCCTTCCCCAAGAGCACATCGACGCCCTCCACGACCGCTACCAGAACGTCTACGGCCAGTAGGGCGCCTCCAGCGGCACCCCGCCGCGCGACGACGGCTCCCGGCACCCACCGAACACGCCCTAAGGAAGCACCGTGACCGTACCCACGCCCCCCGCCACCGAGCACCCCCCCGTGCGCGCCCGCGCCCCCCGCGTCGGCCTGCTCGGCATCATGCAGCCGCTCTACGACGACATGATCCCCGGCATCACCGAGCACCAGGCGGCGTACGCGGCCCGGGTGGCCGAACGCCTCTCCGGCGTCGCCGAGTGGACCGTGGCCCCGCCGGTGCGCGGGCGCGCCGACGCCGAGGAGGCGATCCGCGGCTTCGAGGCCGCCGGACTCGACGGGGTCCTGGTCGTCATGCTCACCTACGGACCCTCCCTGCGCGTCACCCGCGCGCTGGCCCGCACCCACCTGCCCCTGGCGCTGGCCAACATCCAGCCCGACCCCGCGGTCAGCCCGTCCTGGGACATGGACGACATGACCTACAACCAGGGCATCCACGGGGCCCAGGACACCGCCAACGCCATGGTGCGGGCGGGGCTGCCCTTCGAGGTCCTCACCGGCGAGTGGCAGAGCCCGGAGTTCGCCGCGCGGGTGGACCGCTGGGCGCGGGCGGCCCGCGCCGTCACCGCTCTGCGCGGGCTGCGGGTCGGCGTGTTCGGCTACCCCATGAACGGCATGGGCGACGCCCGGGTGGACGAGACCGCGCTGCTGCGCAGGCTCGGCCCCGAGGTCCACGTCATCGCGCCCGGAGCCCTGCACCGGACCATGGCCGAGCTGCCCGAACAGGCCGTGCGCGACCTCATGGCCTGGGAGGACGGCGCCCTGGAGGTGGACGGCCGCCTGTCCAAGGAGGAGCGCGAGGACCACGCCCGCATGCAGCTGGGCATCGAACGGCTGCTGGAGGAGTCCGGGTGCGGCGCCTACTCCACCCACTTCGACGCGATCGGGGAGGACGGCCGTTTCGCCCGGCTGCCGATGGCCGCCGCCTCCACCCTGATGGCCCAGGGGTACGGGTTCGCCGGTGAGGGCGACGTCCTGGCCGCCTCGATCGTCTACGCCGGGCACCAGCTCGCCGGGGACGGCCACTTCACCGAGATGTACGCGATGGACTTCCCCAGCGACTCCATCCTCATGAGCCACATGGGCGAGGGGAACTGGAGGGTGGCCCGCGAGGACGAGCCCGTCCGGCTGGTCAAGCGCCCGCTGGGCATCGGCGGCCTGGGCGACCCGCCCACCATCGTGTTCCGCTACCGGCCGGGCCCGGCCACCCTGGCCTCCCTGGTCGCCCTCGGCGGAGAGGAGTTCCGCCTGGTCGTGGCCGAGGGCGAGGTCATCGACGCCCCCGAACTGCCGTCCCTGGAGATGCCCTACGGCCAGTTCCGCCCCGAGACGGGCGTGCGGGCCTGCATGGACGCCTGGCTCCGCGCGGGCGGCACCCACCACATGGTCATGAACACCGGGGCGCGCGCGCAGGACTGGCGGGTCCTGTGCGAGCTGTCCGGAATCGAGTACGTCCGGGTCTGACCCGGACGCCGAGCGCCCCGGCGCGTCCACACCCCCCAAGACGGGGAGGGCCCCGGGCGGGCCCCTCCGACCCCCCAAGCGCAAGGAGAACACCGTGCGCGACACCACCCCCCACCACCCCCCACCACACGCCGGGCCCGGTCGCCGGGCCCTGCTCACCGGCGCCCTGGCCGCGGCCGGACTGGCCGCCGCGGGCTGCGCGCCCCCCGACGCACTGCTGACCGGGGACACCCGCCTGCGGCAGTGGAACCTCTTCTCGGGCGGCGACGGCCTGCGGATGATCGAGATGCACGACGCCTACCGGGCCGAGCACCCGGAGGTCGACTTCCGGGCGACCACCTTCACCTGGGGCTCCCCCTTCTACACCAAGGTCGCGATGGGCGCGGCGGGAGGGCGCGGCGCCGACATCGCCACCGTGCACGTCTCCCGCCTGGAGAGCCTGGCCCCCGGGAGGCTGCTGGACCCGGTCGACCCGGCGCTGCTGGCCGAGGCCGGGATCGACGACACCGTGATCCCGCCCAACGTCTGGGAGAAGTGCTTCTTCGACGGGCAGCTGTACGCGGTCCCCATCGACACGCACGTCCTGATCCAGTACCACAACCTCGACGTGTGCCGCGAGGCCGGACTGCTCGACGCCGACGACCGTCTGGTCCAGGTCAGCGGGCTCGACGACTACATGGCCATGCTCCGCGAGATCAAGGCGGTCACCGGGGCCTACGGCCTGTCCATCGACACCTGGCAGCCCTGGCCCAACTTCTGGGCGCTCTACCGCCAGCAGGACGGGGAACTCCTCCTGGGCGAGGACGACTTCACCATGGACGACGACAAGGCCCTGGCGGCCATGGAGGTCATGTACCGGCTCTCCGAGGAGGAGCTGGCGCCCCGCCACTCGATGCTGGCCGACACCGCGGCCAACCTCTCCAACGGCAGGGCCGGGCTGATGATCCACGGCAACTGGGAGATCCCGACGCTGGAGGCCGCCGGAACGGCCTTCTCGGCGACCCAGTTCCCCGACGTCTTCGGCAACCGCCGCACCCGCGGCGACTCGCACTGCTACGTGTTCCCGCACCAGCGCGACCCCGACCCCGAGCGGATCCGGGCCGCCGTCGGATACGCCGCGTGGATGCTGCGCCACAGCCTCACCTGGGCCGGGGGCGGCCACATCCCCGCTTACCGGCCCGTGGTCGAGAGCGCCGAGTACGAGGCGCTGCACCCCCAGTCCGAGTACCGCGAGGCGGCCGAGAACGTGCAGTTCGAGCCCGAGGCCTGGTTCAGCGGCTCGGCCGGGCGCCTCCAGGAGGAGGCCAACGGCCCGCTCACCACCCTCCACCAGGGGACCCAGACACCCGAACAGGCGCTGGAACAGCTCAAGGGAGCCATCCGCGACCTGCTGACCGTGCCGTCACCGGTGTGAGGGAGCCCGCCATGACCGCCCAGAACCCGGCGCCTCCCAGGACCGCGGCCCCCGGCCCCTCCGGCCGCGGCCCCGTGGACGTGCGCCGCAGGCCCGCCGTGTGGACCGGACTGTGGTTCGCACTGCCCTTCCTCGCCTTCTACCTGCTCTTCCTCCTGTGGCCCGCCCTCGTCGGGCTCGTCTACTCCTTCACCGACCGCAGCCTGGCCGGGGGACCGGTCTCCTTCGTGGGACTGGACAACTGGCGGGAGAGCCTGACCGACCCCGACATGTGGGACGCGCTGTGGAACACCCTGTGGTTCACGGTGCTGAGCGTCCCCCTCATGGTCGCGCTGGCCCTGGCCCTCGCCCTGCTGACCGACCACGCCCGGCGCCTGGGGTGGTTCCTGAGGCTGTCGTTCTTCGCGCCGTTCGTGCTCCCGGTCGCGGTGATGACCCTCATCTGGAACTGGATGTACAACCCCAGCCTGGGCCTGTTCAACGGCGTCCTGGGACAGCTCGGGCTGGACGGCGTCGAGTGGCTCTTCAGCGAGGACACGGCGATGCTCTCGGTCGTCGTCGCCACCGCGTGGTGGCAGGTCGGCTTCAACTACCTGCTCTACCTCGCGGCCATGCAGTCGATCCCCAAGGACGTGTACGAGGCCGCCGCCATCGACGGGGCGGGGGCCTGGCAGCGCGTCGGCCGGATCACCCTGCCCCTGCTGGCGCGCACCACCGCGCTGATCGCCGTGCTCCAGCTCATCGGCTCCCTGCGCGTGTTCGAGCAGATCTACCTCATGACCTCGGGCGGCCCGAACTTCGCCACCAGGACCGCGATCCAGTACATCTACGACTCCGGATTCGTGGGCCTGCGCATCGGACTGGCCTCCTCGATGGCCTACGTCTTCATGGCCCTGGTCGTCGTCGCCTCCATCGCCCAGTTCCGCCTCTTCGCACGGAAGGAGGCCTGACCGGCCATGGCAGCCCCCACCGCCCCCGCCGCGTCCGCGCGGCGCGTCCACCGGCCCCGGCGCGCGCCCTCCCCCGGAACGATCGCCCTCTACACGGTCTCCGCCCTGGCCGGAGCCCTCTGGCTCGTCCCCCTCCTGTGGGCCTTCGCCACCTCGGTCAAACCCGAGGGCGAGACCACCGTCATGCCGCCCTCCTGGCTCACCGACAACCCCACCTTCGAGGCGTACTCCCTCGTGCTGGGGCGCGGGGACATCCTGCGCTGGACGGCCAACTCCCTCATCACCACGGTCATCGTCACCGCCCTCACCCTGGTGGTCTGCGTCCTGGCCGCCTACGGGTTCTCCCGCTTCGACTTCCGCGGCAGGCCGTGGCTGTTCACGCTCGTCATCGGCGGCATCCTCATCCCGCCGCAGACCCTGATCGTGCCGCAGTTCGTCCTGATGACCCAGCTCGGACTGGTGGACACCTACTGGGGTGTCGCACTGCCGCAGGTGGTCGCGCCGGTGTTCGTGTTCATCCTCAAACGCTTCTTCGACGCCATCCCCCGCGAGTACGAGGACGCCGCCAGGATGGACGGCGCCGGAGCGCCGCGCGTCCTGTGGAACGTGATCCTGCCCCTGTCGAGGCCGGTCCTGGCCGCGGTCGGCATCTTCGCCTTCATCGGCGCCTGGAACAACTTCCTGTGGCCCTTCCTGGTCACGAACGACCCCGAGATGATGACGCTCACCGTCGGGCTGGGCACCGTGGCCGGACAGTACGGGGTCCAGTACGCCCAGGTCATGGCCTCGGCCGTGCTGGGAGCGGTCCCGCTGCTGGTCGTCTTCCTGCTCTTCCAGCGCCACATCGTCACCGGTGTGGCCGGAGCGGGCATCAAGGGATGACCCCACCAACCACCCAAGGAGAACGCATGCTCCGAGCCTCCCTCACCGTCGACCCGGCGGCCATCGTCTCCCCCGTGCACCGCCGCACCTTCGGCTCGTTCGTCGAGCACATGGGCCGCTGCGTCTACACCGGCATCTACGAACCCGGGCACCCCACAGCCGACGCCGACGGCTTCCGCCGCGACGTCGCGGACCTGGTCCGGGAACTGGGCGTCACCACCGTGCGCTACCCGGGCGGCAACTTCGTGTCCGGGTACCGGTGGGAGGACGGCGTCGGCCCCCGGGACCGCCGACCGGTCCGCCGCGACCTGGCCTGGCACAGCATCGAGACCAACCAGTTCGGCCTCGACGAGTTCACCGCCTGGTGCCGGGGCCTGGACATCGAGCCGATGATGGCGGTCAACCTCGGCACCCGCGGCCTGGCCGAGGCCCTGGACCTGCTGGAGTACTGCAACCACCCCGGCGGCACCCACCTGTCCGACCAGCGCGCCGCCAACGGGCACCCCGAACCGCACGGCATCCGCATGTGGTGCCTGGGCAACGAGATGGACGGCCCCTGGCAGATCGGCCACCTCGACGCGCGCTCCTACGGACGCAAGGCCGGGCAGGTGGCGCGCGCCATGAGGATGGCCGACCGCGACCTCGAACTGGTCGTCTGCGGCAGCTCCGGATCGGCCATGCCCACCTTCGGCCAGTGGGAGGCCACCGTCCTGGAGGAGACCTACGACGCCGTGGACCACATCTCGCTGCACGCGTACTACGAGGAGCGCGACGGGGACCTGGCCGACTTCCTCGGCTCGACAACGGACATGGACCGCTTCATCGACTCCGTCGTCTCCACCGCCGACGCCGTCGGCGCGCGCCTGCGCGACCCCAAACGCATCCAGCTCTCCTTCGACGAGTGGAACGTGTGGTACCTGAGCCGCCACCAGGCCCGGGCCGCCGCACAGCCCGCCGACGACTGGCAGGTGGCGCCCCGCGTCATCGAGGACCGCTACAGCGTCGCCGACGCCGTCGTCGTGGGCAACATGCTCATCAGCCTGCTCCGGCACGGCGACCGGGTCACCGCCGCCAGCCAGGCCCAGCTCGTCAACGTCATCGCGCCGATCATGACCGAGCCCGGCGGCCCCGCGTGGCGCCAGACCGTCTTCCACCCCTTCGCCCTGACCGCTCGGGCCGCACGGGGCCGGGTGCTGCACACCGGCGTCACCGCGCCCCGGTACGCGACCGCCAGCCACGGCGAGATCCCGCTCCTGGACGCCGTCGTCACCTTCGACGAGGAGGGGGGCACCGCGTCGCTGTTCGCGGTCAACCGCTCCACCGACCAGCACCTCGCCCTCGACGCCGACCTGCGCGGCCTGGCCCCGACGGCCGTCACGGACGCCCGGACCCTCAGCGACGAGGACCCCTACGCCCACAACACCATGGACGCCCCCGACCGGGTCGTCCCGCGACCGGCCGGGGGCGTGACCCTGGACGGCGGCAGGCTCTCCGCCGTCCTGCCCCCCGTGTCCTGGTCCGTCGTCACCCTCTCGACCAGCCGGAACTGACCGAACCCCCCGGTGCGCGTCCGCGCCCGGACCACGCCCAGAAAGGCGAACGCATGACCCCCCGTCCCCGACGCACACCCCTTCTGGCCGCCGCGCTGTGCGGCACACTCCTGCTCACCGCCTGCGGAGGCGTCGGCGACGCCGCGCGGCCCGAGGGCGAGGCCGGCGTCGTCGGCATCGCCATGCCCACCCAGTCCTCCGAGCGCTGGATCAACGACGGCGAGAACATGGTCGCCGAGTTCGAGGCCCGCGGCTTCGGCACCGACCTCCAGTACGGCGAGGACGTCGTGGAGGACCAGGTCTCCCAGATCGAGAACATGATCACCCGGGGCGCCGACGTCCTGGTCATCGCCTCCATCGACGGCGAGGCCCTCGGCGACGTGCTCGACATGGCCGCCTCCAGCGACATCCCCGTCATCGCCTACGACCGCCTCATCCTCGGCAGCGAGCACGTCGACTACTACGCCACCTTCGACAACTTCCAGGTGGGCGTCCTCCAGGGCGAGTACATCGTGCAAGCCCTCGACCTGGAGAACGAGGAGGGCCCCTTCAACATCGAGCTGTTCGGCGGCTCGCCCAACGACAACAACTCCTCCTACTTCCTCGACGGGGCGATGTCGGTGCTCCAGCCCCACATCGACGACGGACGCCTCGTCGTCCGCAGCGGCCAGACCTCCATGGAGCAGATCGCCACCCAGGAGTGGTCCGGCGCCATCGCCCAGGACCGCATGGACAACCTGCTCAGCGCCCACTACTCCGAGGAGGAGGTGCACGCGGTCCTGTCGCCCTACGACGGCATGAGCCTCGGCGTGATCGAGTCCCTGCGCGCCGTCGGCTACGGCACCGAGGACCGGCCGCTGCCCGTCATCACCGGCCAGGACGCCGAGGCCGCCTCGGTCCGGTCCATCATCGCCGGGGAGCAGACCCAGACCGTCTTCAAGGACATCCGGACCCTGGCCACCCAGACCGTGGACATGGTCGAGGCCCTGGTACAGGGCGAGGAGGTCCCGGTCAACGACACCGAGAGCTACGACAACGGGGTCAAGGTCGTCCCCTCCTACCTGCTCGACCCGGTCTCGGTGGACGCCGACAACTACCACGAGGTCCTGGTCGAGAGCGGCTACTACGAGGAGTCCGAGCTCCAGTGACGACGCAGGAGAGGCGGCCAGCCCCCGGCGGGCCGCTCCTGACGATGCGCGACATCCGCAAGGACTTCCCCGGCGTGCGGGCCCTGGACGGGGTGTCGCTGACCGTCGGCCACGGCCGCGTCCACGCCCTGATGGGGGAGAACGGCGCGGGCAAGTCGACGCTGATGAAGGTGCTCAGCGGGGTCCACCCCACGGGCTCCCACGGCGGCGAGATCCTCATGGACGGGCAGCCCTGCTCCTTCTCCGGCGTGGCCGACAGCGAGCGCGCGGGCATCGCCATCATCCACCAGGAACTCGCCCTCATCCCGCAGCTGTCCATCAGCGAGAACGTCTTCCTCGGCCACGAACAGGCCCGCTACGGCGTCCTGGACTGGGGCGCCACCCACGCCCGGGCCCGCGAACTCCTGCGCCGGGTCGGCCTGGACGAGAACCCGGCCACGCCCGTCTCGGCGCTGAGCGTGGGCGCCAGACAGCTCGTGGAGATCGCCAAGGCCCTGGCCAAACGGGTGCGGCTGCTCATCCTGGACGAGCCCACCTCCGCGCTGAACGAGGCGGAGAGCACCCGGCTGCTCGAACTCCTCCTGGACCTGCGCGACCAGGGCGTCACGTGCATCCTCATCTCGCACAAGCTCGGCGAGGTGGTGCGCGTGTGCGACGAGGTCACCATCCTGCGCGACGGCCGCGCCGTCGAGACCCTCGCCGTGGAGCGCGACGCCGACGGCAACCCCTCGATCGACGAGGACCGCATCATCCGCGGGATGGTCGGCCGCGCGCTGGACCAGCGCCACCCCCCGCGCACCGGCGAGGTCGGCCGGGTGCGCTTCGAGGTCCGCGACTGGACGGTGGACCACCCCACCCAGGCCGGACGGCGCGTGGTGGACGGGGTCGACCTGACCCTGCGCGCCGGGGAGGTCGTGGGCATGGCCGGCCTCATGGGCGCCGGGCGCACCGAGTTCGCGATGAACCTGTTCGGCCGATCCTACGGGCGCCGCGTCCGCGGCACCCTGCTCAAGGACGGCGCCGAACTCGCGACCGCCAGCGTCGCCGACGCCATCCGCGGCGGCCTCGCCTACGTGCCCGAGGACCGCAAGACCCTCGGCCTGCTCCTCGACGACGACATCCGCCGCAACACCACGCTGGCGGCCCTGGACCGCGTGTCCGCGCGCGGCGTCCTCGACCCCGGCCTGGAGGTGGTGGAGGCCGCCCGGATGAGCCAGAGCATGCGGGTCAGGAGCCAGGGCACCACCCAGACCGTGCGCACCCTCAGCGGCGGCAACCAGCAGAAGGTCGTCCTGGGCAAGTGGATGTTCACCCGGCCCGAGCTGCTGATCCTCGACGAGCCCACCCGCGGCATCGACGTCGGCGCCAAGTACGAGATCTACCTCATCGTCCGCCGCCTGGCCGCGGAGGGCGCCTGCGTGCTGCTGATCTCCTCCGAACTCCCCGAGATCCTCGGCATGTGCGACCGGATCTACACGATGTGCGAGGGGCGCATCACCGGAGAGGTCCCCGGTGAGGGGGCCGACCAGGAAACCCTCATGAGACTGATGACGCGAACCGGGGGACACCCGTGAAAGAGCCCACCGCAACCTCCCGACTCTCCCGGCTCGGCGGCGCGCTGACCCGCGGCAACTCCCGCCAGTACGGCATGGCCGCCGCCCTGGTGGCCATCATCGTGCTGTTCCAGATCCTCACCGGGGGCCTGCTCCTCACCCCGCTCAACGTCACCAACCTGATCATGCAGAACTCCTACATCCTGATCCTGGCGATCGGGATGATGCTGGTCATCGTCACCGGCCACATCGACCTCTCGGTCGGCTCGGTGGTGGCCTTCACCGGCGCGGTGTCGGCGATCATGCTCACCTCCTGGGGGCTGCCCACGGTCGTGGTCGTGCCCGTCGCCCTGCTGCTCGGCGCGCTCATCGGCGCCTGGCAGGGCTTCTGGGTGGCCTACGTGCGGGTTCCGGCGTTCATCGTCACCCTCGCCGGGATGCTCGTCTTCCGCGGCGCGACCCTGGCCGTCCTGGGCGGGGAGTCCGTGGCGCCGCTGCCGCCCTCCCTGCGCAACATCGCCAGCGGGTTCCTGCCCTGGCAGGCCGGGGACGGCCTCCACCTGCCCACCCTGCTGCTGGGCGCGGCGGGGGCCGCCGCCCTGGTGTGGATCCAGTGGCGCTCGCGGTCCCGCTCGCTCGGGTACGGGCTCCCGGTCCAGTCCGCGCCGGTCACCGCCGCCTCCTCGGCCGTGATCGTCGCGGCCATCCTGGCGTTCACCTACGTGCTCGCCGACTACAACGGGCTGCCCGTCGTGGGCGTGCTGCTCGTCGCGCTCATCGCCGGGTACTCGTTCGTCATGCGCTCCACGACCATGGGCAGGCGGGTCTACGCCGTCGGCGGCAGCGAGCAGGCCGCCGCGCTGTCGGGGATCCGCACCCAGCGCACCACGTTCTGGGTGTTCGTCAACATGGGCGTGCTCTCGGCGCTGGCCGGGCTCGTCTTCACCGCCCGGCTCAACGCCGCCACGACCGGCGCCGGGACCATGTTCGAACTCGACGCCATCGCCGCGGCCTTCATCGGCGGCGCCTCCGCCTCCGGGGGCGTGGGCACCGTCGTCGGAGCCGTCATCGGCGCCCTGGTCATGGGCGTGCTCAACAACGGCATGTCCCTGATCGGCCTGGGCGTGGACTGGCAGCAGCTCATCAAGGGACTGGTGCTGCTCCTGGCGGTCGCCTTCGACATCTACAACAAACGCCGCGTCAGCGCAGGACCCGTCACCGTCTCCGTCCCCCCGCCCTCCTCCGGGGCGAGCCGGGGCGGGGACGGGGTCCAGGGCCCGCCGCCCGCGGCGGACCGGGCCCGGGCCTCCTCCTGAGGAGACCGCCTCCGGGAGGTCCGGGGCCCTACTGGTACCCCCGGATCTCCCGGAAGACCTGCTCCAGGTCCTGCTCGCGGGCGTCGAACACCCGGCCGCCCGTCAGCTCCGCCAGCTCGGTCATCTCCGGCACGTCCGACTCGCCGAACAGCACCGTGAACACCGGCACCCGCGCCACCGACTCCGACCGCGCCGCCAGCGACTCCCGGAAGCCCTCCAGCCCCACGCCCCGGTTCACCTCGCCGTCGGTCATCAGCACCACCGACATCAGGGGTCCACCGTCCGAGCCCGTGTCGCCCTCCAACAGCTCGTACGCCCGCACCAGGGCGTCGTAGGCGGCCGTGTCGCCCTCGGCCTCCAGCTCCTCCACCGCCGCGGACAGGTCCGCGTTGACCTCGTCCACCGAACCCGTCTCCACCACGAAGGTCCGCGGGTCGGCGGGCCAGGTGGAGAACGGCAGCAGCGTCACCACCTCCCGCTCCTGGAAGGCCTGCGTGCTCCGGGCCAGCGAACCGCCGTCCGCGCCGGTCAGCGCGCCCAGGGCCGACTGGAGCTCGGAGAGCCGGTCGCCCTCCATCGACCCCGACACGTCCAGCACGTACACGGTGCGCGCCGGACGGCGCAGCGAGGCCGAGTAGTCCGCCACCAGGCCGTCCACGACCTCCCGGCTCGCCGGGAACGGCAGCTCCACCAGCGGGGGCACCGGCGGGGACAGCTCGGCGCCGGCCGTGACCGGGCGCCGCCGCGTCCGGTCGGCGATCTGCTGCTGCGTCCCCTCCGACGTCAGGTCCCCCACCAGCCGCTCGTACCCGTCCAACGCCTGCTCGGAGGGGTCCGACAGCAGCGTCAGCGGGTAGTCGGCCGTCACCACGCCGTCGGCCGGGTACACGACCGTCAGGGGCTCCTCCAGCGTGCCGGAGGCGTTCAGCGACAGGATCACCGACTCGTAGTTGACCAGCCCGTCCACCGGCCTGCCGCTCTCCGCGCGCCGCACGAACGCGTCCGTGAGCCACCCCGACGACCCCGCCGTCACCTCCTGGCCCGCGAAGAACTCCGCCAGCTCCGGCCCCACCCGCTCCACGTCCTCCGACCGCAGAGCCGCGCCCGTGTCGGCCATCGCCGAGGCCACCCCGATCAGCGCGGAGAAGCCCGAGTTGGAGGCGCCCGGGTTGGTCATCCCGTAGGTGAAACCCTCCTCCGCGACCGCCCGGTGCACGTCCGACCAGGTCACCTCCGCGTCCCCGTCCCACCCCAGCTCCCGCGCGCGGTCGGCGGCCACGCCCAGCACCACGGGGGAGACCATGACCGGCGTCTCCTCGTGCACCGCCGACCGGCCGTCGCCGTCCAGGTTGAGGTAGCGGTTGGAGGCGAACCACACCGCGTCGTACTCCCCGCCCCCGCCCTGCCGGTCGCCCGCGGCGATCCGGGCCATGCCGTCCAGCGTGCCGGTGTACTCCAGCTCCACCGTCACCCCGGTGCGCTCCCCGGCCTCCTCCAGCAGCGGCTCCAGGTCGGCGATCTCGCTCCCGGCCAGGATCCGCAGCGTCACGTCCGGGTCCGACCCCGGGGCGGAGCAGCCCGTCGCCGCCAGGGCCGCCGCGAGCAACGCCGCGCACGCGCCGCGCACCCCGCGCACCCCGCGTCCCCTCCCGGTTCCCGTTCCAGCCGCCATCGCCGTCCCGCCTCCGTGTCCGCCCGCCATGCCCTAGCTCCCGCCCCCGGCGCCGTGCACCGACGCGTCGGGGGCGGGCGGGCGCATCCCGTTGCTGCTGTAGGAGTCCTCGATCCCCGTCAGCAGGGCCTCCAGGACCTCGTAGGTGGGCGTGTTCACCACGTCCGCGACCCGGGTGCGCACCGGCAGCCCGTGCTCGGCCACCAGGCCCTCGAACTGGGTGCCGCCCTCGGTGCGGAACCCGTGCGCGGCGGCCAGCTCCTGGAGCCGCGGGTCCTCGGTGAGGAGGCGGCCGACCGCGTCGCCCTCCTCCGTGAACGGCACGACGGTGTGCACCGCGTACACGGTCGGCCCGGGGTAGAGCACCACCGCGTCGTCGGCGAGCGCGGGCCCGCCGACCATCGCGTCCACGTACTGCGCCTCGTAGGCCCACAGCAGCGGCGTGTGCCCCGAGCCCAGGTCGCGGTACTGGTCGAAGGGCTGCTGGGAGGACTCCGGCGGCTGGCCCTGGGCCAGGAACAGGCGCGACAGCGTCCGGGTGAGCTCCTCGTCCACCCCGCCCGGCGCCACCACCTCCTCACCGTTGAGCAGGTAGGACAGGGCCGCCACGTGCATCGCCGCCGAGTTGGAGGTGCGCGGGTCGGTGGTGCGCACCAGCACCTCGTTGCGGTTGCTGGAGCTGACCGCGTCCCCGGGCAGGTCCCGCCAGCGGGTGCGCTCCTCGGTCAGCTCCAGGTAGGCGGCCAGGTCCAGCGACCACGTGCCGTCCCCGGCCTGCTCGGCGACCCCGGCGCCCTCCAGGGCGTCCACCATCGGCTGGTAGCTCAGCAGCACCATCGGGGTGCTGAAGGGCCGGTACTCGGCGGAGATCCCGTGCCGTTCACGCACGTGCTCGGAGGCCGGGCCCGAGCCGGGGGAGACGAAGTCGGCCCCCTCGGCGTCCTCGGCCATCAGTCGCGAGCCCCGGGGACGCACCCGCACCTCGTACCCCAGTTCGGCGAAGCGCTCCACGACCCGCTCGTCCTCGAACAGCTCCACCTTCTCCGAGCCGACCACGCCCTCCACGGGGACCGTGCCGCCGCCGGTCAGGCGGTCGACCACGACGAAGCCGAGCGCCACGGCCAGAACCACCGCGAGGACCGAGGCGACCACGACGAACCAGAAAGCGCCGCGGCCGGACGTGTGGGGGAGTCCGCGCACCTGTGCCGAGCCTCCTCGGGGAACCGGTCATCGGGGGAGCCCGATGATCCCAGAGCCCGCGGGCGCGGAGCCGACCGGCAGGTGGCCGTCCGGTGGCGCGGCGGGAAACCCCGGTGCCGGGGACGGAGGAGGGCGCGGGAACCGGCGGGACCGGGGAACGGACCGCGGACGGCGGTCGCGGCGTCGGCGGGGCGAACTACCCTGGAGACCGTGGCAGGCCGGATCAGAGACGAAGACATCGCCCTCGTACGCGAGCGCGCGCCCATCGCCGACGTGATCGGCGAGTACCTCCAGCTCCGCAACGCCGGGGGCGGGTCGCTCAAGGGCCTGTGCCCCTTCCACGACGAGAAGTCCCCCTCCTTCAACGTCACCCCCTCCAAGAACCTGTTCTACTGTTTTGGCTGCGGAGAGGGCGGGGACACCATCTCCTTCCTCCAGAGGATCGACAGCCTCAGCTTCACCGAGGCCGTCGAGACGCTCGCCCGCCAGGTCGGCATCACCCTGCGCTACGAGGAGGGCGGACGCAGCGCCGCCAGGCACGACACCGGCAAGCGCCAGCGCCTGCTCGACGCCCACCGCGCCGCCGCCGAGTTCTACGCCGAACAGCTCCTCTCCCCGGGCGCGGTCACCGCCCGGCGCTTCCTGGACGAGCGCGGGTTCAACCGCGCGCACGCCGAGCACTTCGGCCTCGGCTACGCCCCCGCCGGGTGGGAGAACCTCACCGCGCACCTGCGCCGCAAGGGCTTCACCGACGCCGAACTGGTCGAGGGCGGCCTGGCCAGCCAGGGGCGGCGCGGCGCCTACGACCGCTTCCGCAACCGGCTGCTGTGGCCCATCCGCGAGGTCACCGGCGAGGTGGTCGGGTTCGGCGCCCGCAAGCTCGACCCCGAGGAGGACGGGCCCAAGTACCTCAACTCCCCCGAGAGCCCCGTCTTCCACAAGGGGCGGCTGCTGTACGGGCTCGACCTGGCCAAGCGCAACATCGCCCGGGAGGGCAAGGCGGTCATCGTCGAGGGCTACACCGACGTCATGGCCTGCCACCTCGCAGGGGAGGACACCGCCGTGGCCACCTGCGGCACCTCCTTCGGCGAGGACCACGTCAAGATCCTGCGCCGCATGCTGCTGGGCCGCACCGGACAGAGCGGCAGGGTCGTGTTCACCTTCGACGGCGACAAGGCGGGCCAGAAGGCGGCCGTGCGCGCCTTCGCCGAGGAGCACGGGTTCGCCTCCGAGACCTTCGTCGCCGTGCAGCCCGACGGACTCGACCCGTGCGACCTGCGCCTCCAGCACGGGCCGCAGGCCGTGGTCGACCTCGTCAAGGACGCCGCCCCGCTGTACGAGTTCATGATCCGCAACGTCATGGAGAGCTACGACCTGTCCACCCCCGAGGGCAGGATGGCCGCTCTGGACGCCGCCGCCCCGGTGGTCGCGAGCATCCGCGACGAGGGCGTGCGCCGCGACTACGGCAGGAACCTGGACCGCTGGATCGGCATCCTGGACGAGGCCTTCGTGCTGCGCCGGGTCAACCAGCACATGCGCGGCGCCCGGGGCCGCGGTCCCGGGCCGCGGACGGCCCCCGCGCGGCCCGTGCCCACCCCGGACGCGCAGGAGGCGCCCTACAACCTGGGCGACCCCTCCGTGCAGCGCGAACGCCAGGCGCTCAAGATCGCCCTGCAGTTCCCCTCGCTGGCCGTGGGCTTCGACGCGTTCACCGAGGAGGACTTCACCGTCCCCCAGCACCGCGCGGTGCTGGGGCTCATCACCGCCGCGGGCGGAGTGGCCGCCGCGCACGACCCCGCCGCGTGGGTGAACGGCCTGCGCGAGGCCGCCCCCAATGACACACAGCGTGATTTCCTCACCCGTTTGGTGGTGGAACAGCTGGAGTTCTACGGAGAACTCGACGAGCATTACGCCCGGCAAATACTGGGCACAGTCAAGACTCATTCCATCAACCGGCGCGAGTCAAACCTGAGATCGGAACTGTCCCGCCTGGAGGGAACTCCCCAGGTGGAGGAACAACAGCGCTTGCTGACCGAACTCATGGCGCTCCAACAGCAAAAACGCGCTCTCCAGGAGATGTGACGGGGCGGTATGTAGCACCGGGGTGACAATAGTAGTTCTCCCTTCCCAGGTATCCGAAAGGGCACAATGGGCGGGTGGCTCCAACAGTTGTGACCAACGAAACGCCGTCCATTCGACAGGTGGTCCGGCTGCTCCCCGACACGGGGCCGGTCAGCCGCGGCGAGGTCGCCTCGGCCCTGGAGCGGCTGGACGCGCCCCCCGACTACCTGGACCAGGCGGTCGCCCACCTCGCCCGGATCGGCGTCGAGGTCTCGGGCCCCGAGGACACCGGTTCCGAGGACCCCGGCCCCGTCGCCGACGGCGGCAGGCGCTCCGGATCGGACCTGGTCCGCCTCTACCTGCGCGAGATCGGCCGGGTACCGCTGCTGAGCGCCGAGCAGGAGGTCGAACTGGCCAAGGCGGTCGAGGTCGGCCTCTACGCGCAGCACTGCGCGCCCGTGGAGGGCGTGCGCACCGCCGAGGAGCTGGCCTGCCTGGTCGAGGAGGGGCTGCGGGCCAAGAGGAGCCTGATCGAGGCCAACCTGCGCCTGGTGGTCTCCATCGCCAAGAGGTACATGGGCCGGGGCCTGCTCCTGCTCGACCTCGTCCAGGAGGGCAACCTCGGCCTGATCCGCGCCGTGGAGAAGTTCGACTACGGCAAGGGCTTCAAGTTCTCCACCTACGCGACGTGGTGGATCCGCCAGGCCATCACGCGGGCGATCGCCGACCAGGCGCGCACGATCCGCATCCCCGTGCACATGGTCGAGACGATCAACAAGGTCGTCCGGGTCCAGCACCAGCTGCACCAGCAGCTCGGCCGCGAACCCAGCGTCGAGGAGATCTCCTCGGCCGCCGGGTTCGTCGGCCAGCGGGTCCTGGAGATCCAGCGCATCGCCCGGGAGCCCGTCTCGCTCCAGTCGCCCATCGGCGAGGAGGAGTCCGACTTCGGCGACTTCATCGAGGACTCCGACGCGGTCGCCCCGGTCGAGGCGGCGGCCTTCACCGTCCTCCAGGAGCAGCTGGGGGCCATCCTCGGCGGCCTGTCCGACCGCGAGCGGCGCATCATCCGGCTGCGCTTCGGGATGGCCGACGGCCACCCGCACACGCTGGAGGAGGTGGGGCGCGAGTTCGGGGTGACCCGCGAGCGCATCCGCCAGATCGAGGCCAAGACCCTGGCCAAGCTCCGCCACCCCTCGCGGGCCGGGAGCCTGCGCGACTTCATCCGCACCGACTGAGCGGGGGCACGGGGCGTTCGGCGGGGCCGGACCGCGTTCGGACGGTCGGCGGTCACCACCAACGCGTGGGCCGCCCCCGGGGTTCCCGTCCGGCGGACGGTCGGCCTGATGTGGCCGAACCGGTGTCGATCCACCGCATCCGACACGCTCGGCGTCTACCGTCGTGGGTGTGAGAACCACGCCAGCCCCGCCGGACGGCGCGCCGCTCCCGAGGCGCCGACCCCTGCTCGTCCTGGGCGCGGTCGTGGCCGCCGCAGTGCTGATCACGGGGGTCTTCGTGGCCGCGACCGGAAGGAACCCCGAGCGCCTCGGGTACTTCGCCGACTGGAACGTGGCCAACCGCGGCTACACCGTCAAGGAGCTGGAGGACAGCGGAGCCCCCGAGCACCTGACCCGCCTGATGTGGGCGTTCGGCGACATCAGCTCCGAGGGCCTGTGCCACGTCCCGGGCACCCACGACCAGCCCTGGGAGCTGTACCAGCGGCGCTACGACGCCGACGAGAGCGTCAGCGGGCGGGCCGACGAGTACGAACAGGAGCTCGCGGGCAGCCTCAACCAGCTGCGCCAGCTCCAGGAGAGGCACCCCCGCCTGAGGGCCAGCCTGTCCCTGGGCGGCTGGAACTGGTCCACGCACTTCTCCACCGCGGCCCGCACCCCCGAGTCCCGGGAGGCCTTCGTGGCCTCCTGCCTGGACCTGTGGCTGCGCGGCGACCTGCCGGTGTTCGAGGACGAGCCGCAGGGCGGCGACGGGGCGGCCGCGGGGATCTTCGACGGCATCGACCTGGACTGGGAGTGGCCCGGGGGAGCGGGTCACCCGGACAACGTGGAGCACCCCGACGACGCCGCCAACTTCACCCTCCTGGCGGCCGAGTTCCGCCGCCAGATGGACGCGCTGTCCCGGGAGACCGGCGAGGAGTACGTCCTGTCCGCGTCGCTGCCCGGCGGGGCCGCGGCCAGCCAGGCCTACGACGCGCGGGTCTTCGAGTACCTGGACTTCGCCACCGTGCAGGGCTACGACTTCGCCGGCCCGTGGAGCGAGCGGACCGCCTACCACTCCAACCTGTACACCTCCGACGCCGACGCCAACAGCGTCGACCGGGCGGTGCGGCGCTACGTGGACCTGGGCGCGCCGCCGGACCGGCTCGTGATGGGCGTTCCGGCCTTCGGCCGCGGCTGGCGGCTGGAGGACCCCTCCGATCCCGGGCCGGGGCGGCCGGTCGCGGGACCCGCCGAGGACCGCTACGACGGCCCGACCACGGCCTTCTCCGAACTCCAGGAGATCGAGGGCCCCCGCGCCCTGGACGAGGAGGCGGGCGCCTCCTGGGTCCTGGACGGCGACGAGTGGTGGGCCTACGACGACCCCGAGGTGATCCGCCTCAAGGGCGAGTACGTGCTCGAACAGGGGCTGGGCGGGCTCATGGTGTGGAACCTGGACATGGACCCCCGCGGCGAGCTGGTGCGGGCCATGGACGAGTCCCTCGGGGGCTGAACCCCCGGGATGCCCGGCCCCGGCTCCGGGCTCCCGGCCCCCGCGTCCCCGACCAGGCTCCCGGGCACCGGCCCCCGACCCCGCGCTCCGGTCCCGGGCCGCGTGCTCCCGGCTCCGGACGGCGCGGCGGGGCAGCGCGGCACGCTTGCGGCGCCGCGGCCGCAGCCGCCACGCTGGCACCATGGCCGACCCGCACAGCACCACCACAGCCCGAACCGACGTCGCCGCCCTGCGCCGCGACCTGGAGAGCCGCGTCCGGGGCACGGTCGCCTTCGACGCGGGCACCCGCGCCCTCTACACCTCCGACGCCTCCAACTACCGCCGGGTCCCGCTGGCCGTGGTGGTCCCCGAGACCGTCGAGGACTGCGTGGCGGCGGTCCGCGCCTGCGCCGAGCACGGTGCGGCGATCGTGCCCCGGGGCGGCGGCACCTCCATCGCGGGCAACGCCATCGGCACCGGTGTCGTCATCGACACCTCCCGCCACCTGCGCGCCATCGAGCACATCGACCCCGTGGCGCGCACCGCCACCGTGCAGCCCGGCGTCATCCTCGACGACCTGCGCCGCGCCGCCGCCGAGCACGGGCTCACCTTCGCCCCCGACCCCTCCACCCACAGCCGCTGCACCGTGGGCGGCATGGTCGGCAACAACGCCTGCGGCTCCCACTCGGTCGCCTGGGGCACCACCGCCGACAACATCGTCTCCCTCGACGTGTTGCTCAGCGACGGGACCCGGCTCACCGTCGGCTCCAGCGACGGCGACGAGGAGCACCGCGCCCTGGCCGCGCGTCCCGGACGCGAGGGCCAGATCCACGCCGCCCTCGCCCGCCTCGTGGACGCCCACCGCGCCGAACTGCGCACCGCGATGCCCGACTTCCGCCGCCGCGTGTCCGGCTACTCCCTGGACCGCCTGCTGCCGGAGAAGGGCCGCGACGTCGCCGCCGCCCTCGTGGGCACCGAGGGCACCTGCGTGTTCGTCCTCGGCGCCACCGTGCGCCTGGTCGAGTCGCCGCCCGCCCGCGCCCTGGCCGTCCTCGGCTACCCCGACGCCCCCGCGGCCGCCGACGCCGTCCCCGACCTGCTCGGCCACAGCCCGCTCACCGTCGAGGGCATCAACCACCGCATGGTCGCCTCCCTGGACCGGTTCGGCTCCGGCTCGCGCGTACCGCTGCCCGAGGGCGGGGCCTGGCTCCTGGTGGAGGTCGCCGGGAAGGACCCCCGGGACGCCGCCGACGCCGCGCAGGGCATGCTCGCCGCCCTGTCGGGCGCCTCCCGGCCCCGCGACGCCCTCGTCGTCTCCGACCCCGCCCACCAGAAGGCGCTCTGGCGCATCCGGGAGGAGGGCGCCGGGCTCACCCAGCGCACGCCCTCGGGGGCCGAGGCCTGGTCGGGCTGGGAGGACGCCGCCGTGCCGCCCGAGAACCTGGGCGACTACCTGCGCGACTTCGAGGCGCTCATGGAGCGCCACGGCCGCTTCGGCGTGGTCTACGGCCACTTCGGCGACGGCTGCCTGCACGTGCGCATCGACTTCGAGCTCACCACCGAGCGGGGACGGCGCGAGTACCGGGAGTTCATGGAGGAGGCCGCCGACACCGTGGTCCGGCACGGCGGCTCCCTGTCGGGCGAGCACGGCGACGGACAGGCGCGCTCGGAACTCCTGGCCCGCATGTACCCGGCCTCCCTCCTCCGCGCCTTCGGCGAGTTCAAGCGGATCTGGGACCCCGCGGGCCTCATGAACCCCGGCGTCATCGTCGATCCGCTGCCGCTGGACGCCGACGTCCGGGTGGCCGCCGTCCCCGGCCCCTCCGGCCCCGGCCCGGTGCTGCCGCTGCTCTCGCGGGCCGAACTGGCCTACCGAGAGGACGGGGGCGACCTCGCCAAGGCGCTGCGCCGCTGCTCCGGGGTGGGCAAGTGCCGCCGCCAGGAGGGACCGGGCGTCATGTGCCCCAGCTACCAGGTCACCCAGGAGGAGAAGCACTCCACCCGCGGCCGCGCCCACCTGCTGTTCGAGATGGCCAGCGGCGACGTCATCACCGACGGCTGGCGCTCGGAGGAGGTGCGCGAGAGCCTGGACCTGTGCCTGTCCTGCAAGGGCTGCCTGAGCGACTGCCCGGTCAACGTGGACATGGCCTCCTACAAGGCCGAGTTCCTGCACCAGCACTACCGGGGCAGGGTCCGCCCGGCCGCCCACTACTCCATGGGCTGGCTGCCCCTCTGGGCGCGCCTGGCCTCGCTCGCCCCGGCCGAGGCCAACCGCGCCGCCCGGCTGCCGGGGGTGTCGCGCCTGGCCAAGAGGGTCGCGGGCGTGGCCGCCCAGCGCGACCTGCCGTCGTTCGCCCGCACCACCTTCACCCGCGCGTTCCGGCGCCGCGCCGCGCGCGGGCGGGCCCGCGCCGGCGGACCGAGGGTGGTGCTGTGGCCGGACACCTTCGGCAACCACCTCAACCCGAACGTGCCCGCGGCCGCCGTGCGCGTGCTGGAGGACGCCGGGTTCACCGTGGTGCTGCCCCGGGGGCAGGTGTGCTGCGGCCTGACGTGGGTGTCCACCGGCCAGCTGGACACCGCCCGCGCCGTGATGCGCCGCGCGGTGCGGGCGCTGGAGCCGCTGGTGGAGGAGGGGCTGCCCGTGGTGGGCCTGGAGCCCAGCTGCACCGCCGCGCTCCGCCACGACCTGGTCGAACTGCTCCCGGGCGAGAGCAGCGAGCGGGTGGCCGCGGCCGTGCACACCCTCGCGGGCTTCCTCAACGAGTACGCCCCGGACTGGCGGCCGCCCCGGATCGCGGCCTCGGCCCTGGCGCAGGTGCACTGCCACCAGCACGCGGTGATCGGCTTCGACGCCGACCGCGAGCTGATCGCCCGCGCGGGGATCGACGGAGAGGTGCTGGACTCGGGCTGCTGCGGGCTGGCGGGCGACTTCGGGTTCACCGAGGGCCACTACGAGGTGTCCGCGGCCATCGGCGAACGCGAGCTGCTGCCCCGCGTGCGCGGTGCCTCCCCGGACACGCTGGTGCTGGCCGACGGCTACAGCTGCCGCACCCAGATCGAACAGGGAGCGGGCCGCCGGGCGCTGCACCTGGCCGAGGTGCTGGCGCGGGGGCTGGCCGAACGCGACGCGCGGGAGTCGGCCGGGCGCCCCGACCTTGTGTGACTCCTGACGTGTCCTGGGAGGCGTGTGACCCTGCCGACACCCCCGGTGGGTTCCCGCAGTTCCGGGCCCTCCGGGGGACGCGTCCGGCTAGTGGCCCGGAGGCCGAGCCTTTCGCCGGACCGCGTCCGTGGCTAGGGTGACCGTGCGTTCCGGCGCGGGCCCCGCCCGTGACCCCCTCCGCGTCCCGCGGACCGGGCGCGAGCACCTACCGTAGGCGTCGTCCCGCCCGCGCGGCGGGACCGCCGACCACCAGGCGGCGGAACACCCCACCGCCGCAGAACGGGGTTCCTCCATGTCCACACCCACCGGACTCCGCGCGGTCGCGGCCGTCGGCCTGACGGCGCTCCTGGCCGCGGGCTGCGCGGGCCAGGGCGGAGGCGAACTCGCCTCGTCCGCCTCCTCCACCGGGGGCACCGCCGACACCGCCGCCGAGGCGGCCGCCTTCGAGGGCTTCCCCGAGGGCACGTTGGACTACCAGCTCGGCGCCTCCTACACCCCGCCCTCGGGCGTGGGCACGGTGGTGCGCGACTCCGCCTCCGAACCGGCGGAGGGGATGTACTCCGTCTGCTACGTCAACGGCTTCCAGACCCAGCCCGGCGACCTGGAGTGGTGGCTGGAGGAGCACCCGGACCTGATCCTGCGCGACGCCTCGGGCGAGCCGGTCATCGACGAGGACTGGGACGACGAGCGCCTCCTGGACACCTCCACCGAGGACAAGCGCTCCGACATCGCCGCCGTCCTCGGTGAGACGGTCGCCGGCTGCGCGGACAAGGGCTTCGACGCGGTCGAGTTCGACAACCTCGACTCCAACCTGCGCTCCCAGGGCCTGCTCACGATCGACGACAACCTCGCGCTGGCCGCCGAACTGGTCGAACTCACCCACGGACACGGCATGGCCGCGGGCCAGAAGAACGCCGCCGAGGTCACCGGGCGCGGCAGGGAGGAGGTCGGCTTCGACTTCGCCGTGACCGAGGAGTGCGCGGTGTGGAACGAGTGCGAGGCCTACACCGGCGTCTACGGCGACGCCGTCCTGGCGGTGGAGTACCCCCACGCGCTGGAGGAGGCGGGGATGGCCTTCGAGGAGGCCTGCGCGGCTCCGGGCGCGCCCTCCCGGATGATCCTGCGCGACCTGAACCTGGTCGGCCCCGGCCACGGGGACTACGTCTTCGACGTCTGCTGACCGGCTGCCACCCGGCGCCGGGCGGAGGGGGCCGTCCCGCCGCCCGGCTCCGACCGGGCGGCGAGGGGTCCTCGGGCGCGGCTCACACGCCCATCTGGTCGTGGAGGGCGTCCAGGGAACGGGAGACGGCGTCGGGCAGGCGCGGGTCCCGCTGGTCCACCCCCTCGCCCAGGTGGATGCGCCAGGCCACGTCGGCGCCGCCGGGCGGCCGCCGCGCCACCAGGCGAAAGCCCGTGGAGGAGTCCGGATCGGGGAAGGGCACGAAGCGGTTGACCAGGATGGTCGCGGTGACCCGCTCGGAGACGGTCTCGGCCAGGCGGCGGTAGTCCACGCCGTCCGCGTCCGGGTCCGAGCGCAGCCGCACCGTGTGCTCGCCCGCGCCCTCCTCCATGAAGGTGAAGGCGTCGGGGCTCCAACTGGCCTGGTCGATGTCCTGCCAGGGCACCGCGCGCCCGTCGGGCAGGTGCAGGGCCCGGGTGGTGGCGGCCAGCACGGGCGCCGCCACCCCGGCCGGAGAGGCGACGGGCGCGTGGGCCAGCACGCGCTCACCCCGCTCCAGCCGGGCGCGCAGCGAGGCGGGTACGCCTCTGGAGAACAGGGCCACTAGCGGTTCCCGCCGTTGCCGGGGGAGCCGTTCTCCTCCGGAGGCTGGGTGCCGTTGGACCTGTGGCTCTCCCACTCGACGAGTTCGATCTCCTCGTCGGTGGGCCGCGCGAGGAAGTCGCGCACGGACGTGACCGGCATCTTGTCCACGGCCTTGTCGTAGACGGTGCGGCCCGCGTTGCTGACCTGGGCGCCGACCAGGCCGGCGACCTCCTGGACGACCGGGCTGTCGGCCACCTTGCGCGCGGTGCGCGCGAGCTGCTCGTAGCGGGCCCTGCCCGCCCGTGCTCCCAGGACGTAACCGATGGCGAGTCCGGCGGCGAACGTGATCCGGTAACGCATGGTCTACCTCTTCACCCTTTGGAGACGATCGGCGTGATCCGTGCTCGACGTTACCCCGTCGCGACCCCGCCACACATGCCGACACCGGTCACGAGCACTCCGCGGGGACGCTAGGCTTGATGTGTCGCCGCGGCCCCCGCCGCGGGGCGCACGCCATCCCGCGTAGCTCAATCGGCAGAGCAGCCGGCTGTTAACCGGCAGGTTATTGGTTCGAGTCCAATCGCGGGAGCGCCCGGAGGGCCCGTCGGAAGCATCCGGCGGGCCCTCGGCCTTTCGGGCGGTCGGGCGGGTGACCGGAGCCGGTGCGCGGGGGCGAAAACACGTCGCGAGCACCCTCCGGAAGGCGCTAGGCTAGGGGACGTCGCCGAGCCCCCGGGGTTCGGGGACCAGCGCGATCCCGCGTAGCTCAATCGGCAGAGCAGCCGGCTGTTAACCGGCAGGTTATTGGTTCGAGTCCAATCGCGGGAGCGGTGGGACAGGGTCCTTCCCCCACGGGGGAGGGGCCCTGTCCTTTTTTGTGCCCGGCCTTCGGGCCCACAGAAAGTATCGGTGTCCACAGAGGGCACTGCGGTTCCCGGAATCCCAGACGCCCCTGCCGTCTCACTCGTTCGCGCACGCGCGCCTCATTTTCCCGGGTATTCCGGAAAACTTCCGTTACTCCACTGGAAAAAACCCGAAAACCCTTCCTAGCATGGAGGCTCGCACCGCCGGTTCCGGCCCCCGTCCCACCGGAAGTCCGCATGCTGCTCCCCGCCGCCGCACGCGCGGCGGCGCCCCCGTCGGGCCGGACCGGCACCACCCCCCGTCCGGCGCGCACCGGCGGGTACGCGACCCGACGCCGTCCGGCAAGGGCCGTTCCGGCCGACCGCGCGCCCTCCCTCCGGAGGACCCCATGCGCTTCCACCGCCACCGATCCCGGGTGTGGGCGGCCACGGCCCTCGTGGCCGCGGCCGGTCTGGTCACCACCCTCCTCCCGCCGACCGGCGCCGCCGCGCAGGCCGAACCCGCCGCCGAGCACAACGGCGCCGACTGCGCGGTGCCCGACCCCGGCCGCCCGGCCGCCGACCCCCTGCTTCCCGACCCCTTCACCAGCCTGGACGGCACCCGCGTCTCCACCCTGGAGGAGTGGGAGTGCCGCCGGGCGGAGATCCACGAACTGGCGGAGCGCTCCGTGTACGGGGACAGACCCGCGCCGCCCGACAGCGTCACGGGCACGGTCACCTCGTCCGGCATCACCGTGAACGTGACGGACCAGGGGCGCAGCACCAGCTTCTCGGCGTCGGTGGACCTGCCGAGCGGTTCGGGCCCCTTCCCGGCCGTCATCGTCTACGGCGGGTTCGGGGCGGACACGGCCACCATCAACGCCGCGGGCGCCGCCGTCATCAGCTACGACCCCTTCGCTGTCGGGGCCGAGGGCACCTCGCGCGGCGACAAGCGGGGCGCGTTCTACGACATCTACGGCTCCTCCAGCGGCACGGGGCTGCTCATGGCCTGGGCCTGGGGCGCCAGCCGCATCATCGACGTCGTCGAGCAGTCGGGCGGCAGCGTCCTCCGGGCGGACGCGACCGGCGTCACCGGGTGCTCGCGCTACGGCAAGGGTGCCCTCGTGGCGGGCGCGTTCGACCAGCGCATCGACCTGACCATGCCGATCGAGTCGGGCACCGGCGGCGTCCCCGCCTTCCGCGCGGTCGCCCGGGAGAGCGGGGCCCAGCCCCTGAGCAGCGCCTACGGCGAGCAGCCGTGGCTGGGGGACTCCTTCGGATCCCACACGGGCGACCCGAGCACGCTGCCGGTGGACACACACCAGATCCTGGGCATGATCGCGCCGCGCGGGCTGTTGGTCATGGACAACCCCCACATCGACTGGCTGGGCGCCCGCTCCGGGAGCGTGGCGGCACTGGGCGGAGCGCAGGTCTACCAGGCGCTCGGCGCCCAGGACAACATCAGCTACTGGTCCGACGTCCAGGACGGCACCCACTGCGCCACCAGGCCCGAGTGGCGGGCCCCGCTGCGGCAGAGCATCGAGGCGTTCCTGCACGGGACGGGCGAGGCCCCCGGCGTGTTCCGGGTCGCCCCCGGCAGGTCCGGCGACCTGTCCGAGTGGCGGGACTGGCGGACCCCGGTCCTGACCGACGATGGCGGCGGTGACGACGGTGGCGGTGACGACGGCGCGGACGGTACCTGCACGGCCGACTACCGGACGGTCAACAGCTGGTCCGGCGGTTTCCAGGGTGAGGTGACGGTCCGCAACGACGGAGCCAGCGCGCTCGACGGCTGGAGCGTCGCCATGACCCTGGCCCCGGGGCAGTCCGTGGGCAACCTCTGGAACGGGGTGAACACCGGCACCAGCGGAGCCGTCACGGTACGCAACACCCCCTGGAACGGAGCCGTCGCGGCCGACGCCAGCGTCACCTTCGGCTTCGTCGCCACCGGCGACTCCTCCGCGGCTCCCAGCGGCATCAGCTGCACCAGCCCCTGACCCCTACCGCGACCCCACCGCTCCGCTCCGGCGTGCTCCGGCCCGCCGGGGCGGACCCCGAGGCGGACGGGACGTGCGCCGGGTCCAGGCCGGCAGGCGCCGACGGGGAGTAGGGGGACGGCACGCGCGTGGACGCCGGACCCCCGGTCCACCGGGGCGACGGGTCGTCGAGGAGAGCTGCGCCGGGTCCGGTCCGACCGGCTTCCCGGTCCGCCGGGACGGCGGCATGGTCCGTTGGACGGGACCGCGCTCGCAGGGCCGCGACCCGGGGCGGCACGCGTCCGGTCATCGGTGCGGAGAGCGGCTCCGGGTCCGCGCCCGTGCCCTGGGACGCCATCCGCCGGTGCCGGGGCCCGGTGACGGGGCGGCCGGGACGCCCCGCCGGACTTCCACCGTCCGCGCCAGCGGTTCGGGCCGCTGGAGTACTCCGAGGGTTCCCGTGGTCGGGACACGGGACCGCTCGGTGTCGGGGCCATGGGGCTGAGTGGCCTGGTGTGCGCGGCGGCGGACCTCGCCCGCTGCCGATCCGGGCGGCTGCGACGCGGGGCGGAGGTAACGCCTCAGATTCCGGCGACGCCGCCGATGAGCAGTCGGCGGTTGCGCTGGGGCATCTGGTAGCAGCCGGGTACCGGCGGGGCCACGGGCAGCGTGCGCCACCGCTGGACCTCGATCACGCCGGGTTCGGCGACGCGCCAGCCCTCGAAGAAGTCGAGGATGGCCCGCCGGGAGCGCCAGCGGCCGGACCGCAGGCGTTCGGCGAACACCTGCTCCAGCTGCTCGGCCCGCGCCGCGTCCTTGGGGAAGACCGCGGAGTCGGGACGGCAGTAGTGGCTGAGGACCATGTGGCTGCCGGGAGCCAGGGCGTCGCGCAGGGCGGCTATGTGCTCGGCCGGGTGGTCGGCGTCGGAGGTGTGCGTGACGGCACCGGTGAGCAGCAGGCCGACGGGCTCGTCCAGGTCGAGGAAGCTCCGGGTCTCGGAGCTGTCCAGGAGCTTGTCCGGGCGGGTGAGGGAGGCGCGCACCGCGGTGGTGGTGCGCCGGTCGCGGAGCAGGGCGAGGTGGTGGGTCAGGACCACCGGGTCGTCGGTGGCGTAGACGACGCGCGCGCGGGGATCGCTCTCGTGCGCGATCTCGTGCGGGTCGCCCGGTGCGGGCAGCCCCGCGCCGAACTGGATGAACTGCCGGATGCCCAGGTCCGCGCACAGGTGGCGGACGGCGCGCTGGAGGAAGGCCCTCTCACCCAGCACGAGGTCCTGGAACCCGGGCGCGGCCCGCTCGGCGCGGCCGGCCAGGTCCCGGTCCGCCTCGAAGTGGTCCTTGCCCTTGAGGTGGAAGGAGTGCAGCCGGGCCACGCTGGGCCGGGTCAGGTCAACGGCGGGCGGTGGGTGGGCGCGGACGTGTTTGCCCCCCGCCTGCCTCAGGAAAGGGGGGGAGGTGAATCGAGACATCGCCGTCCTCTTGTCTGAGGTGGGAAGAGTGGTCGACCACTGGATTGTATTCCGCGTGAGCGGTGTTGTTAACCGAGTCACAGACTCCGGTCATAAAAATCGGTGTTCGCGATGCCCGGGAAGTACTGCGGGGTGTGGCGAAGGGCGGACCTGGGTGGGCTAGGAGTTATATACCTAATGTCCATTATGAGGGGAATCAGGATGAGGTCCTGGAGCCTGTAAGCCTGTGGCTGCGGGCTTCCCGGGTTTCGTGGGTGCGCGCGTGTGACAGTGAAGACGTGTGGGTACGGGTGGTTGTGTCCCGTCCCCGGAGCGGAGCCGCGGGCTCCTTCACCGTGCGGGAACGGCGAAAAGCGTTCCCCGCGCATATCGGAGGGAAATTCCGCACACGTAGTCGCCACCTGCGGGAATTCCTTGGCGCGCCCCGGAATGCGGCGCAACCGGTGAACGGTGGAGCGGCGGTCCGAAAACACCGGAACCCCGTTGGGAGGCTGGCCCTCCCCGGCGCCGGCCCTCCCATCCGCAGACGCTTCCGGCCGAGGGCTCTCGCGGACGCGGACGCTCCCCGAGCGCGGACCGCCCGGCCCCGCGCCGTGGCCTAGCCTGGGGCCATGGACCGCCCGTACACCATCCTCAGCTGCGCCATGTCGGTCGACGGACGCATCGACGACACCGGGCCCGAGCGGCTGCGCCTGTCCAACGAGGCCGACTTCGCCGAGATCGACGAACTACGGGCGGAGTGCGACGCCATCCTCGTCGGCGCGGGCACCCTGCGCGCCGACAATCCCAGGCTGCTGGTGCGCTCCCCGCGGCTGCGCGAACGCCGCCGGGAGCGCGGGCGCACCGCGCACCTGCTCAAGGCCCTGGTCACCCGCAGCGGCGAGTTCGACCCCGCGGCCCGCTTCTTCTCCACCGGGGACGCGGGAGCCGTCGTCTACACCGGCGGCGCGGGCGTGGACACCGCCCGGCGCGCGCTGGCCGACCGACCCGCCGCGGACCCGCCCGCGGAGGTCGTGGACGCCGGGGACCCGCCCACCGTCCGGGCCGTGCTGGCCGACCTGGCCGACCGGGGCGTCGGACGCCTGCTGGTCGAGGGCGGCGGGCACGTCCACACCCTCTTCCTCACCTCGGGGCTGGTCGACGAGCTCCGGTTGGCGGTGGCCCCCTTCCTGGTGGGGCAGGAGGACGCCCCGCGCTTCGTCGTGCCCGGCGCCTTCCCGCAGACCCCCGACGCGCCGATGCGGCTGGTGGAGGCCAGGGCGCTGGGCGACGTGGCGGTCCTGCGCTACCGGCTGGACCCGGGAGCGCACGCGTGAGCGCCGGTCCGCCCCCCGCCGAGGGGGAGTCCGACGCCCGGTGGCTGCGCCGCACCGTCGAGCTGTCCCGCTCCTGTCCGCCCTCGGACACGGCGTTCTCGGTGGGCTGCGCGGTGGTCGCCGCCGACGGCACCGTCCTGGGCGAGGGCTACTCGCGCCGCGACGACCCGCACGACCACGCCGAGGAGGCGGCCCTGCGGGAGGTGGACGCCGACGATCCCAGGCTGGCCGGAGCCACCCTGTACTCGTCCCTGGAACCGTGCAGCTCCCGCGCCTCCCGGCCGCTGTCCTGCTCGGCGCTGATCCTGGCCACGCCCGTCGCGCGCGTGGTGTTCGCCTGGCGCGAGCCCTCCGTGTTCGTGGACTGCGACGGCGCCGAGCGCCTGCGCGCGGCGGGCCGGACGGTCGTGGAGCGGCCCGACCTGGCCGACGGCGTGCGCGAGGTCAACGCCCACCTGCTGGGCTGAGCGCGGCGGACGGCGGCCGCGTCATCTGAGCTTGCCCGCGTAGGAGTACAGGCGGCGCGTCCGGGCCTTGGTCTCCTCGTCCTCGTAGGGGTTGGTGACGCGGGCGTGCACCGCCCCGGAGAAGTCGTCCCACTCCTGGGCGCTCATCCGGGGCGCCCTGGCGTCGAGGTGGCGCATGGCGACGGACTCCTCCATCTCCAGGAGCCCGTCGAGTTCGTCGCTGGCCGACACCGACCTGCCGAGGGAACCGGCGATCTCGCGGACCCTTCCGGCGAACTCCTCGTCCCTGGACATCCGGCGGGCGACGTAGGCGGCGGCCGCGGCGCCTCCCGCGGCGACGGCCCAGGCGATGAGGGGAAGGGGCATGGTCGAACCTCCTGTGTGTGAAGGTCCGCACGACCGCTGGAACGGGAGGGGTCGGCGGGCGGGGGAGCGGGTCCGGCGGCACCGGACCCTGTCTCGTCCTTTCTACCCGCCGGAGGCGGCCCGACCCGGGTTGTCCACAGACCGGATCCGGTTGTGGCGCGGCCCGGGCCCGGGGGTGTTTCCTTGGTACAGGGGGCCCTTCCCCAGGGGCGGCACGGGCGTGCCCGGAAACGGCCGCTCCGGCACGGCCAGCGGTGCCCGCGGCCGACCGCGTACGCCCCGGTAGCCGGTCGAGCCCGTCAACAGGCCATACCTGTCAACCGGTCGCACCGCCGACCGGTCACCGTCCGCTGCCGCTGCCGCTGCCGCTGCCGCTGCCGCTGCCGCTGCCGCCCCTACAGCCGGTCCACGTCCGCCACGTGCACCACCGCGCGCCCCTCGGCGTCGGACGCGGCCAGGTCCACCTCGGCGCTGATGCCCCAGTCGTGGTCGCCCGCCGGGTCGGCGAAGATCTGGCGGACCCGCCACAGCTCCGGCTCCCGCTCGATGAGCAGCATCGCCGGGCCGCGCGCGTCCGGCCCCGTCCCGATCGCGTCGTGCTCCTCGAAGTAGGCGTCCAGGGCCTCCTCCCAGGCCTCGGCGTCCCACTCCCCGTCCTCGTCCAGCCGCCCCAGTTCGTCGTGGCGGCGCAGGGCGGCCAGCTCCACGCGGCGGAACATCTCGTTGCGCACCAGCACCCGGAACGCCCGCTCGTTGGTGGTGACGGGCCGCACCTTCTCCTCGGCGGCGGCCGCGTCCTCCGGCACCTCCGCCTCGGGGTTGGTCAGCTGCTCCCACTCGTCCAGCAGACTGGAGTCCACCTGGCGGACCAGCTCGCCCAGCCACTCGATGAGGTCGCGCAGCTCCTCGGTCTTGGCGTCGTCGGGCACCGTCTGGTTGAGCGCCTTGTACGCGCTGGCCAGGTAGCGCAGCACGAGCCCCTCCGAGCGGGCCAGCTCGTAGAAGCCCACGTACTCGGTGAAGGTCATCGCCCGCTCGTACATGTCCCGGGCCACCGTCTTGGGCCGGAGCGGGTGGTCGCCCACCCACGGGTGGCCGCGCCGGTACACCTCGTAGGCGTGGCTGAGCAGCTCCTCCAGCGGCTTGGGGTAGTCGACCTCCTCCAGCCGCTCCATGCGCTCGTCGTACTCGATGCCGTCCATCTTCATCTGCTGGACGGCCTCGCCGCGCGCCTTGTTGAGCTGGGCGCCCAGGATCTGCCGCGGGTCGTCCAGGGTGGACTCCACCACGCTGAGCACGTCCAGCGGGTACGCGGGCGACTCCTTGTCCAGCAGGTCCAGCGCGGCCAGCGCGAACGTGGACAGCGGCTGGTTGAGCGCGAAGTCGGCCTGGAGGTCCACGGTCAGCCGCGCGGTGCGCCCCTGCGCGTCGGGCTCGGGGAGCGCCTCCACGATCCCGCCGTCCAGCAGCGACCGGTAGATGGCGATGGCCTCGCTGATGTGGCGGCGCTGCCTGGGGCGGTCGTCGTGGTTCTCGGTGAGCAGGTGCTTCATGGCCGGGAAGCAGTCGCCGGGGCGGGCGATCACGCTCAGCAGCATGGCGTTGCTCACCCTGAACCGCGAGGTCAGGGGCTCGGGGTCGGACTCGATGAGCTTGGTGAAGGTGGCCTCGTCCCAGGAGACGAACCCCTCCGGTGCCTTCTTGCGCACCACCTTGCGCCGCTTCTTGGCGTCGTCGCCGACCTTGGCCAGCGCCTTCTCGTTCTCGATGACGTGCTCGGGCGCCTGGGCCACCACGTTGCCCACGGTGTCGAACCCGGCCCGGCCCGCGCGCCCGGCGATCTGGTGGAACTCGCGGGCGCGCAGGCGGCGCACGCGCACCCCGTCGTACTTGCTCAGCGCGGTGAACAACACCGTGCGGATGGGCACGTTCACGCCCACGCCGAGGGTGTCGGTGCCGCAGATGACCTTGAGCAGCCCCGACTGCGCCAGCCGCTCGACCAGGCGCCGGTACTTGGGCAGCATGCCCGCGTGGTGCACGCCGATGCCGTGCCGCACGTAGCGGGACAGGTTGCGGCCGAACTTGGTGGTGAAGCGGAAGTTGCCGATCTCCGCCGCGATCGCCGCCTTCTCCTCCTTGGTGCACATGTTGATGCTGGTCAGCGACTGCGCGCGCTCGACCGCCTGCGCCTGGGTGAAGTGCACGATGTACACGGGGGCGTTGCCGCTGCCGAGCAGCTCCTCCAGCGTCTCGTGCAGCGGGGTGACCCGGTAGTCGTAGTAGAGGGGGACGGGGCGCTCGGCCGAGGACACCACGGCGGTGGAGCGCCCGGTGCGCTTCTCCAGGTCCTCCTCGAAGCGGCTGACGTCGCCCAGGGTGGCCGACATCAGCAGGAACTGCGCCTGCGGCATCTCCAGCAGCGGCACCTGCCACGCCCACCCGCGGTCGGGCTCGGCGTAGAAGTGGAACTCGTCCATGACGACCGTGTTGATGTCGGCGTTCGCGCCCTCGGCCAGGGCGATCTGGGCCAGGACCTCCGCCGTGCAGCACACGATGGGCGCGTCGGCGTTGACGCTGGCGTCTCCGGTCATCATGCCGACGTTGTCGGTGCCGAAGATCTTGCACAGGTCGAAGAACTTCTCCGACACCAGCGCCTTGATGGGCGCGGTGTAGAACGCGCACTCGTCACGGGCCAGCGCGGCGAAGAGCGCGCCGGTGGCCACCATGCTCTTGCCCGAGCCGGTGGGGGTGTTGAGGATGACGTTGGACCCGGAGACGACCTCGATGAGGGCCTCCTCCTGGTGCGGGTAGAGGGTGAGGCCCCGCTCCTCGGCCCACAAAGCGAACGCCTCGAAGAGGGAGTCGGGTTCTGGTTCGGCCGGAAGCACATCGATGAGACTCACAGTCTCTATACTGCCTGCTTCCCGGCCCCCTTGGGGACGGCGGCCGCCGCACGCCGGGTCCGGGCCCCGAGACGGCGACGGGCGCACCCCGCGCGGGGTGCGCCCGTCGTGCCACCGGTCTCGCGGTGCGCGTCCCGGCGGTCAGACCAGACCGAGCTGCTTCACGGTGTCGCGCTCCTCGACCAGCTCCTTGACGGAGGCGTCGATGCGGGTGCGGGAGAAGTCGTCGATCTCCAGGCCCTGCACGATCTCCCAACTGCCGCCGCGCGAGACGACGGGGAAGGAGGAGATGATGCCCTCGGGCACGCCGTAGGAGCCGTCGGAGGGGATGGCCGCGGAGGTCCAGTCGCCCTCGGGGGTGCCGTTGACCCAGTCGTACACGTGGTCGACGGCGGCGTTGGCGGCGGAGGCCGCCGAGGAGGCGCCACGGGCCTCGATGATCGCGGCGCCGCGCTTGGCGACGGTCGGGATGAAGTCGTTCTCCAGCCAGGCCTGGTCGCCGACGGCCTTGGCCGCGTTGGCGCCGTTGACCTCGGCGTGGAACACGTCCGGGTACTGGGTGGCGGAGTGGTTGCCCCAGATCGTGAGCTTCTTGATGTCGTTGATCGACACGTCGAGCTTCTTGGCGAGCTGGGTGAGCGCGCGGTTGTGGTCCAGGCGGGTCATCGCGGTGAAGCGCTCGGCCGGGACGTCGGGGGCGTGGCTCTGCGCGATGAGGGCGTTGGTGTTGGCGGGGTTGCCCACCACCAGCACGCGGATGTCGTCGGCCGCGCCGGCGTTGATCGCCTCGCCCTGGGGCTTGAAGATGCCGCCGTTGGCCTCCAGCAGGTCGCCGCGCTCCATGCCCTTGCCGCGCGGGCGGGCGCCGACCAGCAGGGCGACGTTGGCGCCCTGGAAGGCCTGGGTGGCGTCGTCGAAGATGTCGATGCCCTGGAGCAGCGGGAAGGCGCAGTCGTCCAGCTCCATCGCCGTGCCCTCGGCGGCCTTGACGGCCTGCGGGATCTCCAGCAGGCGCAGCTTCACCGGGGTGTCGGCGCCGAGCAGCTGGCCGGAGGCGATCCGGAACAGCAGCGCGTAGCCGATCTGGCCGGCGGCGCCGGTGACGGTGACGTTGACGGGTGCTTTGGACATGACGTGAACTCTCCCTGACGACGTTTCGCGACCCGCGATGCTCACAACGGGTTCGACGCGGCTTCGGTACCGGGCGCTGGGGGCCGTCCAGGCTCGCGCCGCACCTCACCACCCTAGACCGCGCGCTCCCGCTTGCTGTGACCCAGGTGCGCGCTACGTGTCCCCGCGCCGTCCCGGGCGGGCGGCCGGGAGGCCCTGTCCGTTAACGGATTTAGGGCGGGGAAACGTCGGACCCACCCTGTTAGGATGGCGTTTGCCGATCACGGCGGGCCGGTAGCTCAGTTGGTTAGAGCAGGGGACTCATAATCCCTGGGTCGCGGGTTCGAGTCCTGCCCGGCCTACCCTCTCCGAACACGAAAGAAGCGCCTCCCACCTGTGCATACAGGCAGGAGGCGCTATCGCTTTCCCTACGGTCGGCTACGGGCTTCTACGGTCTGGTCCGGTTGCCCACGCTGAATACACGTTGAAGTCTCGGAAGCCCTCGAACCCGTCCGCCTCCCGGTCGGCGGCGCCGTTCCGCGGCGCGGCGGTCGTCCCTTCCCGCCGAAGGCGCCGGACACGCGCGCCACGTGCCCCGCCGTCCCCTCACCGCCCCGTGACCCGCCGTCTCGCGGGTGCGGGCCGGGTCGGCGGCGCCACGGGCCCGGAGGCGCGGCGTCCGTTTCTTCGTTTGTTTTTTGTCTACTTATAGTGCCTTTGGTATGTTCCTTCCTTCCGGGTGAGTCCTCACTGCGGTATCCGAATAACGGACGTCCGATTTCCCGGGCTGACATCGGACGAATATGGCGGCACTCCTTCCCGAATCCGAAGCTCCTGCGCGTTTTCCCGTTCCGTGCAGGTCGCAGGCCATACGACCCGCCGTCCAGTACATCCCGGAACCTCCGCGCCCGGCGGTGGCCGCTCGTTTACACTGGCGGCCGCTCCGAGGGGCGCGGTGGTCCACGTCTCAACAACCACGGCGCGCCCGGCGGCGTCCGACAGTCGGTGGACAGATGCATGCGGGGGGAGAGGCGAGCGTTGGGAGCGGACGGCACACGGCGGAGCGGAACCCACCGGCAAGGGGTGGACCTCCATCCCCGTCTGCTGTACGGCCTGGCCGCGGCGGCCGTGGCGGTGCTCCTCGTGGTCGTGGTCAACACCGCCGTCTCCCGGGACGACGGCGCCGGGCCCTCCGAGTCCAGGGAGCAGACCGTCCCCGCCGTGAACGCGGTCCCCTTCAGCGGCCTCGTCGACCGGATCGGCGTCTCCCGGGACACCTCCGTCGCCACCGTCGACCTCGACGGCTCCGGGAACAGCCTGTCCTCCCAGGCGCTGGCCGCCGCCGGGTGGACGCCCGGCCGCGAGGTGGTCCTGCTCGGCACGCCCCTGGAACTGCCCGACTACGCCCCCGGCCGTCCCGACCACCTGGTCTCGGACGGCCAGTTCCTGCGGCTCGCGGACGAGCGCTACCGGTCGCTCACCTTCCTGGCCACCGCGACTCGCACCGACGGCATCGAGGCCGAGGTCACCGGAACCGGCCGCGTCGTCTACGCCGACGGCCGGGAGCAGGAGTTCACCCTGTCCGTGCCGCACTGGACCGCCGGACCCGCGAGCGAGGCCGCGCTCACCCTGCCCTACGCCAACTCCGCGCGGCACGCCGGTCCCAGTCCCACCCTCGGCGCGGCGCGCCTGTACGCGCGCGGCGTCACCGTGGACCCCGCCCGTGAGATCTCCCACGTGGTGCTGCCCGAGACCGCCGACGAGGCGGGGCGCATCCACGTGTTCTCCGTGGGCGGGCGCGCCGCGGAGGCGGAGTGGACGGGCACCTGGGCGCGCGCCGCCTCCGGCTACATGGAGGTCGGCCCCTGGCGGGACCAGACCCTGCGGCTGTCGGTGCGCACGACCACCGGCGGACACACGGTCCGCATCCGCCTGGACAACACCTTCGCGGCCGCCCCCGTCACCGTGGGCGCGGCCTCCGTCGCGCTGCGCGGAAGCGGCGCCGCCTCCCGCGGCGCCGCGGTCCCGCTCACCTTCGAGGGGCGCTCCGACACCGTCATCCCGGCCGGGGGACAGGTGTTCAGCGACCCCGTCGAGATGCTCCTGCCTCCGCAGACCGACGTGCTGGTCAGCATCCACCTGCCCGAACAGGTGACCACCGCGCCGGTGCACTACGCCTCGGTGGACACCAACTACACCAGCGCGCCCGGAAGCGGCGACCTGACCCTGGACACCACGGGGGAGCCGTTCACCGGCCGGGTCGCGCAGTGGCCCTTCCTCACCGCGGTGGAGGTCTCCGGAGGGCAGGGCGCGATCGCCGCCTTCGGCGACTCCATCACCGACGGGATCCGCTCCACCCCCGACGCCCACGCCCGCTGGCCCGACGTGCTCAGCGCCCGCCTGGCCGAGCGGCCGGGGCTGCCCAACCCGGGCGTGCTCAACCTCGGCGTGGCCGGGAACCACGTGATCCGGGACGGTTACCCGGGTGAGGGCGTCTCCACCAACCCCACCGGGGTGGCGCTGACCCACCGGGTGCACCGGGACGTGCTGGCCCAGAGCGGAGTGAGCACCCTGGTCGTCTTCGCCGGGATCAACGACCTGCGCTGGAGCACCCCGCCCGAGTCGGTGATCGCCGGGATCGAGGAGATCGCGGGGCTGGCCCGAGAGAACGGCATGCGGGTGTTCGTGGCCACGCTCGGCCCCTGCGGGGGCGAGGCACGCTGCACCGAGGAGGTCGACCGAGCCCGCCAGCAGGTCAACGACCGCCTGCGGGCGCGGGCGAACGATCCCCTGTCGCCCTTCGACGGCGTGTGGGACTTCGACGCGGTCCTGCGCGACCCGCGGGAACCCAGCCGCATGCTGCCCGCCTACGACTCGGGCGACCACCTCCACCCGGGTGACGCCGGACTGCGCGCGCTGGCCGAGTCCGTGGACCTCTACCAGCTCGTCGGCGGCTAGCGCCGACCGCGGGAGCGCGGGGCGCGCGGCCCGCCCCGGCCGCCCGGTCAGCGCGGGCACCCCAGGTGGTGGTGGATCACGAGGTCGACGTAGACGGCGCCGAGGTCGTCCAGGCTCAGCCCGGCCCCGGGGTCGTACCAGTGCAGCAGGGAGTCGAAGGTCTCCAGCACCTCGTCGGCGACCCGCCCCGGCTCGCGCACCCCGAAGTCCCCGCGGGTCACACCGTCCAGGATGATGCCGCGCACGTGCTCGCGGTAAGCCCGGGTCAGGGAGGTGACCTCGCGGTGGCGGGCCGGGTGGATGGCGCGCAGCACCGGCAGCAGCTCGTGCCCCAGCGCGGTCGCCGCGCGGTGCCGCCAGCCGGTCTCCACGTGCCGCCTGACCAGCGTCGACATGCGTTCTGTCGCGGGCCGGTCCGGCCGGTCCGCGGCCAGCTGCCCGTGCACCCGCTCCCGGGTGGAGCGCAGCACGACGGCGTAGGCCAGGTCCAACCGGGTGGGGAAGGCACGTCTGAGCGCGGCGGGGTCGGTCCCGGTCTCGGCCGAGATCCGGGAGGTCAGTTCGGACATCGCCAGGCCTTGTGAGCCGTGCTGGGCGAACAGGTGCGCCGCGCAGTCCAGGACGGGGGCCGTGGTGCGGAGCGCGTGAGGGGATGTGTCGGCCGTCATGTGGTGTCTCATCGCTCGGAGTACGCCCCCGGAGAGGGGGAGGGCGTGCGGTCTTCGGCGGATCGGTTCCGCGACCCCCGCTCTCAGACCGGACCGGCGGCCGGTGCCCGCCGCTCACGGCTGCTGGTCAGCGGCACCAGGTCCTCGATCCGCTCGGTGGCGAGCGCGTCCACGCCCATGCCCACCACGCGCGCCATCTCGGGGAAGTCGTTCACCGTCCACGCCGTGACGAGGTGGCCGCGCAGGTGCATCTCCGAGACCAGGTCCCGGGTGAGCAGTGTGTAGTGCGTGCCGAGGAAGGTCGGACGCAGGGTCCGCACCACGTCCTCGGGAGGCGGGCCCGGCTTGTCCCAGGCCAGCATCAGCCGGGCCTCGGAGCTGCGGCCCCGCAGGGCGTCGAGGGCCTCGGCGGAACCGGTGAAGAGCACCTGGTCGCCGAACCCGCGCGCCCGCAGCAGGCTGTCCGCCGCCAGCGCCGCCTCGGGCGTGCTGGCGTCCACGATCAGGGGAGGGGGAGCGTCGCCGGTGTACTCGGCGAGCACCTCCATCAGGGTGGGCACGCGGTGCTCCACGTCGTCGCGGGCGGCGGCGATCTCGGCCAGGGTCAGATCCCCCACGGGGCGGGACGGGGAACCGGGAAGGGCCACGAGTCGTTCGTCCACCAGGACGGGATAGCCGTCGGAGGTGAGGTGGACGTCGATCTTGACCAGGTCAGCCCCGGCACGCGAGGCTGAACGCAGGGCCGGGAGGGTGTTACCCGGGAAGCGTGCGGTGTCTCCGCGCAGTGCGATGGACAACGTCATGTGGTCAAGGGTGGCAAAGACTTCCGCTTTACGTAGTGCAAACAGGAAAAACGCCCGCCGGGGGCGGGCGCGGACGGGCGCGCGGCGCCCCGCGCGGCCCGGTGTTGCCGTTACGTGGCGTCGCGATTGCGAGCGGACTCACGTCCTCGGGGACGCCGACGGGGTGCGGCGAGCTGGGAAACTTTGTTACACGGCGTCGTGACCGCACGGTGCCCCATGACCGTCCCTGGAGTGTGAGGCGAACGATGATTCCGGACCAGAGACGAGAGCACATCCTCAAGCTCCTTCAGGAGCGCCACGTGCTGAGCATCAACGAGCTCACGTCGATGCTGTCCGTGTCCCACATGACGGTCCGGCGTGACATCCAGGCGCTGGAGAACGACGGCAAGGTGCTGTCGGTCACCGGGGGGGTGCGGCTCGCGGCGCGGCTCAAGAGCGAGCCCTCCTACCTGGCCAAGGCGCAGCTGGAGGTACCCGCCAAGCGGGCCATAGCGCGCGCGGCGGCCGACCTGGTCCGGGAGAACTTCACCATCTACCTGGACGCGGGCACGACTACGCTGCAGATGGTCCCCCTGCTCACCGACAAGGTCGGCCTGACCGTCATCACCAGCGACTTCAACGTCGTGGGCCACCTGATGGAGTACCCCGGGATCGAGCTGATCCACACCGGCGGGGTGGTCTCGCACTCCGACCACTCCTCGGTCGGGCGCTTCACCGCCGACTTCCTGCGCCAGGTGAACGTCGACCTGGCCTTCATCGCCAGCAGCTCCTGGGACGCCGAGCGCGGCTCGACCACGCCCTCCGAGGCCAAGGTGGTCGCCAAGCAGGCGCTGCTGCGGATCGCCTCCAAGAGCGTGCTCACGGTCGACAGCACCAAGTACGGCAAGTTCGGCACCTTCAGGGTGGCGAGCCTGGAGGAGTTCGACCTGATCATCACCGACGACCGGCTCCCGCGCTCGGCCGTGGACGACCTCGCCGAGCGCGACGTGCGCCTGAAGCTGGTCGAGGTGGAGTAGAGGGGGCGCCCACCGGGCGCCCCGGCGGCTCAGGGCCGCCCGAGACCGCCGCTCCCCGCCTGGTCGGCGGCGCGCACGGCCCAGGCCCCGGCTACGGCTCCACGCGGCTCAGTCCTCGTCGGCGTCGAGTTCCGCGTGGGCGAACAGGGCCAGTTCGGTGCCGTCCGGGTCGTAGAAGAGCAGGGTGGAGCCCTCCTCGCGGTGCATCACCGGGGAGTGCTCCACGTCCATCTCCGCGAAGCGCTCCTCCCAGGCCTCCAGCTCGCCCAGGTTCTCCACGCCCAGGGTGAGCCGGTCCAGGCCGCAGTGCCTGCGGTCGAACCTGCCCTTGAAGTTGTCGCGGTGCTGGATGAGCGCCAGCAGCAGCCCGGAGGCCGGGTGCTGGCACTCGGTGCGCCGTGTGCCCTCGTGGTCGCTCTTGCCGAGGACCCGGAAACCCAGGACCGTGCGGTAGAAGCGCACACTCTCGTCGCGGTCGCGGACCGACAGGGTGACGCGGGCGAGCCCGTTGAGCTGGGGCACGGGCACCTCTCTGCGGCGGGGGCCGATGGTGGCCAGTAGATCGAGCACGATCATCGAGCCTAGGTCGGAGTCAGAATGATGGGTCCCTCTTTAACGCGGGTTTAACGCCTGATGTTCCCCGAATCACCCCGACACACTCCCTGACCTCCCCGGTCACCCCTCTCAGGCGCCCGGAGCGGAACGTGTCACCGTCGCCGGAGAGGACGGTTCGCCGCGCACGTACCAGCGGGCGCGCATCACCAGGACGGTCACCGCGAAGGAGACCAGGCCGCCCAGCGTGGCCAGCACGAACGCCCCCTGGTGGCCGTGCGCGTCGGCGAGGACGCCCGCGACCGACGACCCCAGCGCCTGGCCCAGGATCAGGCAGCTCAGGATGACGGCCATCGACTGCGACAGGCGGCTGGCCGGGGCGGCCCTCTCGATCAGCCCGAACAGGCTCACGATGTGCGGGCCGATGGCGGAGCCCAGGACGAAGATGGCCACCGCCAGAGCGGCCGCGCCGTGGGCCGCGTACAGCGGCAGGGTGAGCAGGAACAGCGCGCCCGCCGCGATCCGGGTCCGCGCCGTGAGCGGGAAACCCACGGGGACGGAGGCCATCATCAGGCCCGCGACGGCGCTGCTGGTGCCCATCACCGCGTACATCAGCCCGGACAGGTCCCCGTGCCCGGAGGCGGCGGAGAAGGCGGTCACGCCGGTGGACATGCCGCCGAAGAACAGGCCCTGGCAGAACATGGGGACGGCCAGCACCAGCAGCGCGGGCGTGGCGATGCGGCCCCCGGCGCCGCGCACCGGCGGGGTTCCGGGCGGCGCGGTGGGGTGCAGGGCGAACACGGTCCCGAACACGCCGATGAGCACGGCCGCGCCCAGCACGCTCGCCGCCGGGGAGAGCGTCACGGTGAGCAGGCCCACCAGGGCGGGGCCCAGGACGAACGCGGCCTCGTCCAGCACGCCCTCGACCGACATCGCCGCGGACACCGACCGCTCGCGCTCCTCGCCCCGGTGTGCTCCCCGCCGGATGAGCACCACCCAGCGCGTGCGCGCCATGGGGCCGATCTGGGGCATGCACAGGCCCGCCACGGCGGCGAGCACGGCCAGGACCGGGGCGGAGGCCTCCGCCAGGACGGCGGTCACGAGCACGGTGATGAGCACGGCGTCCACGAGCGAGGTGACCAGCACCGGGACGCGCTGCCCGCGCCGGTCGGCGAAGCGGGCGATGACGGGCCCGCCCACGGTCTCCCCGAGCGCGAAGGCGCCGGTCACCGCCCCGGCGGCGGCCACGCTCCCGGTCGTGGTGGTGACCAGGGTGAGCAGGCCGATCAGGGACATGGAGATGGGCAGGCGGGCGAGGAAGGTGCTCAGGAGCAGCGGCCACCCGGCGATGTGGTGCATGCGTCGCAGCGTGTCCAAAGGTGACATCCGGCCCCTGTCCGCGGTCGTGGTTGCCGACCCCCGGCTTCCGGCACGGCCGTAGGGCTCGGGCCGTCGCGGAAGGGCCAAAATTCATCCCATGATATGGCCGTCGTCGGCGGGCGGGGCCCTTCCGGCGCCCGCGCGGGGGGCTTTCGGAGCCCCCGCGGACCTCCCGGTACCCGGGCGGGGACCTCCGTGGCCCCGGCGGACCCCGCGGCGTTCCCACCGGACGCGCCGAGCGGGGGAGGGGCGGGCGCACGCGCCGACCGCCGGAGGGGGTGGCCCCACCCTGACTTTCGAGGGTGCCGCCGGCCCGCCCCCGGTGTGTAGGTTCACCGGTATGGACCTCTCCGTACCGCGCGCGGGCCTCCGGCGTGCGCTGACCCCGCTCGGGGGGTGGCCCACCCGGGGCGCCGTCTGGCGCGACGTGCTGTTCGGGGCCGCGATCGCCGTCCTGTGCCTGGGGGAGATGCTCATCCGCTGGCGCGCCGGTGAGACGTCGGTCGCCGAGGCGTTCGCCACCGCGTCCGCCGCGGTGGCGCTGACCGCGCTGACCGTGGTGCTCTGCCGCCTCTACCCCCTGCTCGCCCTGACCGTGGCGCTGCTCGGCTCGTTCTGGGTGTACGGCTTCGGCATCCTGCTGCTGTGCGTCGCCTACCTGGTGGGCCGCCGCGTCCCCACGGTGTGGTCGGCGCTGGTGCTCTTCACGTCCGTGACCGTCCTGTGGACGGCGGTCGGAGCGCTGTTGTGGCCCGAGACGCCCGCGGCGTGGCCCGCCACCGTGAGCACCGTCGTGTTCACCATCGTGCTCCCCTGGCTGGTGGGCGTCTACCGGCGTCAGCACGTGGCCCTGGCCGAGGCCGGGTGGGAGCACGCCCGCCAGCTCCAGCGCGAGCACCGCCTCACCGTCGACGAGGCCAGGCTCCGCGAGCGCTCCCGCATCGCCCAGGACATGCACGACTCCCTCGGCCACGAGCTCAGCCTCATCGCCCTGCGCGCCGGGGCCCTGGAGGTCAGCCCCGACCTGGACCAGGAGCACCGCCGCTCCGCGTCCGAGCTGCGGATCACCGCGGTCGACGCCACCCGCAGCCTGCGGGAGATCATCGGCGTGCTGCGCGCCGACACCGAACCCGCGCCCATGTCCCCCGCGGGCGAGGGCGTTCCCGCGCTGGTCGAGCGCGTCCGCGACTCCGGCATGCGGGTCGTGCTGGTGCGCGACGGGGACACCGGCGGCCTGCCGCCGATGGTGGACCGCGCGGTCCACCGGGTCGTCCAGGAGTCGCTCACCAACGCCGCCAAGTACGCCCCCGGCGCCGACGTGACCGTGTGGCTGACCGCGAGCGGGGAGCGGGTGGAGGCCAGGGTCACCAACTCCGCGCCCCCGGAGCCGTGCCCCGACACCGGTCCGGGCGGCAGGCGCGGACTCATCGGCCTGCGCGAGCGCGTCCGCCTGACCGGGGGCTCCTTCGCCGCCGGACCGAGCGGCGACGGCGGCTGGGAGGTCTGCGCGACCATGCCGCTGGACGGCACCGCCGGGGCGGGGCCCGACGAGGACGGGGAGGCGGCCCAGATCGACCAGCTCCAGCTCGCCGCCCACCGCCGGGTGCGCGGTTGGACGATGGTCCTGGCCCTGGTCCCGGTCACCGCCGCCGTGGCGCTCGTGCTCGGGCTGGGCTGGATCAGCGTCACGAACATGGAGAGCAGCACCCTGACCCCCGAGGAGTTCGCCGGCCTGACCGTCGGCGACCCCCAGACCGAGGTCGAGGAGGCACTGCCGCCGAACCCGGTGTACATGGACGCGAGCGTCCTGGCGCAGGACGCCGTCCCCCCGGGCGCCACATGCAGCTACTACCGCAGCAACGGCGTGTTCTTCAGCGAGGAGACGGTCTTCTACCAGCTGTGCTTCTCCGAGGGGCGCCTGCTGACCAAGGGCGAGGCGCCGCTACGGTGACCACGCGAACCCGCGGCGGACACAGGGAAGAGGGACACACGTGATCAGGGTGCTGCTCGCCGACGACGAGGCGATGATCCGCGCCGGGGTGCGGGCGATCCTGCGCAGCGACCCGGAGATCGACGTGGTGGCCGAGGCCGCGGACGGCCGCGAGGCCGTGGACCTGGTGCTCTCCCACCGCCCCGACGTGGCGCTGCTGGACATCCGGATGCCCCGGATGGACGGCCTCGCCGCCACGGCGGAGATCCGCAGGGTCGCGCCCGGGACCGCCGTGGTCATCCTCACCACCTTCGGGGAGGACAGCTACATCTCCCAGGCGCTCGGCGGCGGCGCCAGCGGCTTCCTGCTCAAGGCGGGCGACCCGCGCGAGCTGATCGCCGGGGTGCACGCGGTCGCCGACGGCGGCGCCTACCTGTCCCCCCAGGTGGCGCGCCAGGTCATCGCCCGGTTCGGCGGGCCCCGGGCAGCCCGGGAGGCGGCGGCCGTCGCCAGGGTCGGGGAGCTCACCCAGCGCGAGCGCGAGGTGCTGGCCCTGGTGGGGGCGGGCCTGTCCAACGCCGACATCGCCGACCGGCTGTTCCTCGTGGAGGGCACCGTCAAGAGCTACGTCAGCGCCATCCTCAACCGGCTGGAGATGCGCAACAGGGTGCAGGCGGCCATCCTCGCCCACGAGGCCGGACTCGTGGACACCTCCGCCACCTGACCCGGTGCCGGGCGGACCCGCCGCGATGGGGGAGACTGGGGGCATGGACGACGCGTGGCTGGAAACCGCCTGGCGCGGACTCGCCGGGGACGGCCCCGAGGCGGTGGCGGTCGGCGCCGAACTCCTGGGCCGCTGGAACGAGCCGCACCGCCGCTACCACACGCCCGCCCACCTGGAGGCCGTGCTGCGCGCGGTCGACCTGCTGCTCCGCGAGGAGAGGGTGCGCGACGCCGACCTCGTGCGCTACGCGGTCTGGTTCCACGACGCCGTCTACGAGGGGGCCCCGGGCCGCGACGAGCGCGAGAGCGCGGGGCTCGCCGAGCGGCTGCTGCCCCTGACGGGGATGGGGACCGCACGGGTCCGCGAGGTCGTGCGCCTGGTCGGGGTGACCGCGACGCACCGGCCGGGCAGGTGGGACGCCGACGGCGCGGTGCTCTGCGACGCCGACCTGTCGGTGCTGGCCGCACCGGCCGACGAGTACCTGGCCTACACCACGGCGGTGCGCGCCGAGTACCGGCACGTTCCCGACGAGGACTTCCGCGCGGGCCGGACCGCGGTGCTGCGGTCGCTGCTGGAGGCGCCGCACCTGTTCCACACCCCGGCCGGGCGGGCGCGCTGGGAGGCGCGGGCCCGGGTGAACGTGCTCGCCGAACTCGACCGGCTGAACGCCCCGCCCCCGGTGGAGCCGCCCCCGCCCTGAACCCGCTCTGTCAGGCCGTGCCGGTCAGCCGGGCGGCCTTGGGCCGCCGCAGCCCGGACGCGCGCAGGCGCGTGACCAGCTCGCGCCCGCTGACGTGCTCGGCGCCCAGTTCGAGGGCCCGGGCGTGCAGGTGCTCGGGGACGTCGTAGTGGTCGCGCTCGAACGCCCGCGGGCCCACCCCGAGCGTACGGGCGAAGGCGTGCAGCTCCTCGTAGGAGCTGTCGCTGACCAGGTGCGCGAACAGCCAGCCGCGCGGCCCCGGCCAGACCGGGGTGTCGATGAGAACGCTCATCTGGAAACTGTAGGGCCTGTCCGGGCGGGAGCGGTGCGGCCCGTCGCCGCCCGCCCGCGGCCGCCTCGCCACCGGCACGCGGCCCGGCGTCCCCCGGGAACCCGTGTGGGACGAGCCCTCGGGCGGTGTCCGGTCAGGGCCGCCCGGTCACCGGGGCGCTCACCGGGCGCCAGGGCACGGGGCTGGACATCACCATGGTGCTGGAGGGGCGGCCGTGCTCGGCGAGCCTGTCGATGACCTCCTCGAAGTGCTCCATGGAGCGGACCGCGATGAGCAGGACGCAGCAGTCGTCGCCGGTCACCCGGTGCACCTGGAGGATCTCCGGCATCTCCAGCGACGCCTCGTCGCGCAGCAGGCAGTGCGCGCCGAAGCACTCCATGCGCACCAGGGCGGTCACGGGCAGTCCGGCCGCGGCCGGGTCCACGTGCGCGTGGTAGCCGGTGATCACCCCGCGGTCGGTCAGGCGCCGTACCCGGTCGGCGACGGCGGGCGCGGACAGGTTCACCCGCCGGGACAGTTCGTTGAAGGACAGGCGCCCGTCCTGTTGGAGTTCGGCGAGGATGCGCTGGTCAACGCTGTCCAGCGGGGTTGCCAACCGTGAGGCCATGCTTTGCGTTCCCAAAGTCGAGAGTCACAACGACTTACGAATGCTAGGCCAATGTCCCCTTCGCGTGCCTGTTGGCCCTTCCTGTCCGGGGTGCGGGTGCCCGATGATGTCACCTCACGCGCCCGGCGGCCGTGCGCGGGGGCGGACCCCTCCGCCCGCGGCGCCGCGGACGCGCCGCCGTACACGCGATCGCGACAAGGGGTTTCGCATGCTCACCATGACCGCCCAGCAGTGTCCGTACGCCGGTGGCCCCGGCGGGGCCGAGGCGGCCCGGAGCGCCGGGGACGACAGCCCGACCCTGTCCTTCGACCGCGCGACCCCCTACGTCGACTACGCCGGTATCGACACCCTGCTGTCCCTGCAGAAGCCGCGCACCGCCGAGCCCGCCGAGCCCTCGTTCATCATCGCCACCCAGGTCATGGAACTGCTGTTCGCCCTGGTGCGGGAGCGCTGGGAGGCCGCACGCGACGCGCTGGAGGCCGACGACGTACCCGAAGCCCTGGCCTGGCTGCGCCGCGCCCGCAACGCCCAGGACGTGCTCAACGACTCCTGGGGCCTGCTCGCCGACATGACGCCCACCGAGTTCAACCGCTTCCGCGACTCCTTCGGCGAGGCCTCGGGCTTCCAGTCCTACGGCTACCGCAAGCTGGAGTTCCTGCTCGGCAACAAGTCCGCCGCCATGATCCGCCCGCACAAGGCCATGGACGGCGTCGTCGACGACCTCACCGCCCTGCTGGAGCGGCCCGGGCTCTACGACGCGGCGCTGCGGCTGCTGCACCGCCGCGGCCTGCCCGTCCCCGGGGACCGCGTCGAGCGCGACTGGACCCTGTCCTACGAGGCCAGCCCCGGCGTGGAGGAGGCCTGGAAGGCCGTCTACGCCCACGACGTGCCCGGCAACGAGCTGTTCCTGCTGGCCGAGGCGCTGCTCGACGTCGCCGAGCGGGTCACCCGGTGGCGCCAGCGCCACCTGGTCGCCGTCAAGCGCACCCTGGGCGGCAGACCCGGCAGCGGCGGCTCCAACGGCCTGAAGTGGCTGGCGCGCAATGCCGAGCAGGACGTCTTCCCCGAGCTGTGGTCCCTCCGCAGTACCGTCTGACCGTTCCCACCCGCCGCCACGAGGAAGCAGGACCCGATGACCCCCGCCACCCGCGCGGACTGCGCCGCGCTCGACGCGGCCGACCCCCTCGCCCCCTTCCGGGAGGAGTTCGTCCTCCCCGAGGGCGTGGTCTACCTGGACGGCAACTCGCTGGGCGCGCTGCCGCGCTCCACCCCCGGCCGGGTCGCCGACATGATCGAACGCGAGTGGGGGCGCGACCTCATCCGCAGCTGGAACGACGCCGGATGGTGGGACAAGCCGCGCGTCCTGGGCGCCAAGATCGCGCCGCTGGTCGGCGCGGCGGCCGACGAGGTGGTCGTCGGCGACGGGACCTCGGCCAACCTGTTCAAGACCCTGGTCGCGGCGCTGCGCATGTCCGACCGCTCGGTGGTGCTGGGCGAGGCGGGCAACTTCCCCACCGACCTGTACGTCGCCGAGGGGGCGGCCTCGCTGACGGGCGCGACGCAGCGGCGCGTGGACCCCGACGGCCCCGACCTGGCCCGGGACCTGGAGCGGGGCGACGTCGCGGTCCTGCTGCTCAGCCACGTGGACTACCGCAGCGGAACCCTGCGCGACATGCCCGGCATCACCCGCCTGGCCCACGAGCACGGCGCCCTGGTGGTCTGGGACCTGTGCCACAGCGCGGGCGCCGTCCCCGTCGACCTGTCCGGCAGCGGCGCCGACTTCGCGGTGGGGTGCACCTACAAGTACCTCAACGCGGGCCCGGGCGCCCCGGCGTTCCTGTACGCCGCCCGCCGCCACCACGCCGTGGCCGACCAGCCCCTGAGCGGCTGGCACGGGCACGCGCGCCCCTTCGACTTCACCGCGGACTACGAGCCCGCCGAGGGGGTGTCGCGCTTCCTGAGCGGTTCGCAGCCGCTGGTGGCCGACGCCGCCCTGGAGGCGAGCCTGGACGTGTGGGCACGGGCGGACATGGGCCTGGTGCGCGCCAAGAGCCTGGCCATGACCGACCTGTTCCTGGAGCGCGCGGCCCGGGCGGGGATCTCCTCGATCACCCCGGCCGAACACGCGCGGCGCGGCAGCCAGGTGGCCCTGGTGCAGCCGGAGGAGGGCGCCGGGTACCCGATCGTGCAGGCGCTGATCGCGCGCGGTGTGATCGGGGACTTCCGCGCCCCCGACGTCATGCGGTTCGGGTTCACCCCGCTCTACCTGCGCTACGTGGACGTGTGGGACGCCGCGCAGGCCCTGCTGGAGGTCGTGGAGACGGGGGAGTGGCGCCAGGAGCGCTTCTCCCGCCGGGGCCAGGTGACCTGAGGCCCGGCGGCCCGGCCCCGGGCCGGGCCGCCGCCCCGTCGCGGCGGCCGGGCGACCCTGCGGGACTCCTTCGCCCGTGCCCGGAGCCGGCCGGGGCGGCGCTGACCGTTCCCGAATGTGGGGTTTGCGTGGCCTTGACCACGTTCGTCGGTGACCGGCCTCCTCCGCGTCCGCCGCCGCGCCCCGTGCTCCGCGGCTCCTCCTGCCGCCCCGCGGCCGCCCGCGATCGGGTGGAGCCGAAACTATGACGAGGGCCACGGAAAAGCCCGTCCGCTGCCCCGGGACGGACCGTAAATCCCCTGCCACCGGGGCTTTTCGCGTTTTCGGCCCCTCGCTCGCCCCGTTTCGTAACGTATTGCGAGAGACACGCAAAGTCATTTTACCTCTGCGGATTGCGCGCTTTGCCTAAACGTGGGTTAGTGTCCTCGTGATCGGTTCGTTATTGCTGTTTGACGAACCGATGCCGAGCCCTTGACCGGCCGAGAGCCGCAAGGGAGTCGAGACCTCTTTCCCCGGGAACAGGGCCGCGCGAATCCACGCGCCTGCGCCAGCGGAGAAGCCGAATCCCATCGGTACATCCCGTTCCCGCCCGCCACTCGCCGCCAGCGACGCGGGAGAACCCTGCCTTGACCACGCCCTCGCGGGGGCGCACCGAGCGTGCCCGCATGCCGGACGAGTCATGCCCGCGGTCTTCTCGGCCCTGTCGTCAACCTGGCTTCCTACTTATGAGCAACGACACTCCCATTCAGCACGGCGAAGTTACCGCGACCTACTTCTGGGACGACGGTTCCGGCATCAACGGGGACACAGGAGCCCCCGCGAGCGGGGAACCCATGCAGAAGGGGCTTTTCTCCAGCCCCAGTTGGCCGCTCGGCACCGAGGGCTATGTCGTCCACGAGGGCAAGAAAGCCGAGTTCTTCATCGGCGACCGGGGCCCGGGCGCCCCCTCCGAGGGCTGTGACGTCCTCCTCGACATGGACGGCAAGACCTTCGCCGAGATCACGGGCGAGACCTGGAACGACAGCAACTACACCGTCAGCGGCGGCAACGGCCACCTCGAGGTGGAGTACTACATCACCAAGTGGGGCGACGGCGCGGGCACCGAGGGCGCACCGCACCCCTTCCAGCAGCCCGGCAACAAGTGCGAGGACGCGGTCTCCCCGATCCCCGAGGACGCTCTTCCCGAGGAGGAGGCCGAGGAGCCCGCCGAGGAGAGCGCGCAGAAGACCGAGGAGAGCGAGGAGCCCGCCCCGAAGAAGGCCGAGGGCGAGCCCGAGCAGAGCGCTAAGGAGGAGCAGCCCGAGGAGGGCGCCGCCGAGGACGGGGGCGAGGACGGCGACGGCGGCGTGACCGCCGAGACCGCGGTCAACGACCTCTCCGGCTTCCAGCTCATGGGCTCCGACGGTGTCATCAGCGGCACCGGGCTGCTGGCCCTGGCCCTCATCCCGGCCGTCCTGCTCGCCGTGTTCTTCGCCTGGACCCGCCGCCCGGCCGGCGCCCACGCCGGAGCCGAGGACGACGGCGGAAGCCTGACGGACGCGAGCAGCGGCCGCCACAGCCTGGGCACGCGGCTGAACTCCGTGATCGACAGGCTGCGCGGCGGGCGCTGACCCGCACCGGGACGGCCCGTCGGCCGGGACACGGGTTCCGGCGCACCGCGGGGGCCGCGGCCGACCGGCCGCGGCCCCCGTTCGCGTCCGCGGCGCCGCGCGGGCCCGCCCGGCGCGCGAGGGCCGCGAGCGTTCTGGCCCGGGGCTGTGGACGGGCCGCCGGTCGCCGTTGACCGTGGCGGCCCGTCCGCTCCTCGGGCGCGCCGACGCGGGGTCCGCGCGCCCCGTCCCGTACCGGAGGTCCGCCGTTCAGGCCTCCCTCGGCCCGTGGGCCGGGGGAGGGCTGCTCCGGTCCACGAGGCGCGCCGGCTCCGTCGAGGGGAGCGGAGGAGCCGGGGCGGATCGCTCATCGGTGTGCCTCATGTCTTGAATATGAGGTGAATCACCCCATATTGTCGAGAAGCCCATCCGGATACTGGACGAAATGCCCAGTAGTGCGGTGCGGCGGCCCGGATGTTCTCCGTCGATGATCGTGTGAGCGGTATGAGGTAAGTATGGCCGTGCAGCTGGACGACACCGACCGTCGCATCATCTCCCTGCTCCGCGACGACGGGCGCATGTCCATCCGCGCGGTCGCCGAGCAGGCGCACATCTCCCGCGCCAACGCCTACTCGCGCCTCGAACGCCTGCGCTCGGAGGGCGTCATCCGCGGCTTCACCGCCGTCATCGACCCCGAGAAGTACGGCACCGCCCTGTCGGCCTACGTGTCCGTGCGCATCGAACAGCACTCCTGGGAACGCTTCCGCGGCTACCTGCGCGACATCCCCGAGGTCGACCACGCCGCACTCGTCTCCGGGGACGTGGACCTGCTCCTGCTGGTCCGCGTCACCGACGCCGCGGCCCTGCGCACCTTCGTGCTCGAACGCCTCCAGCGCATCCCCGAGGTCAAGAGCACGCAGACCATGTTCATCCTCGACGAGCCCCCGCTCTAGACGGGGTCGGGGGGGAGAAAAGGGGCCACCGTTCCGGGAAGTGGTCCTTGGGGCGGCGCGGGGGAGGCTCCTAGTCTGGGCCCCATGCCTGAGTACCGCGTGGTCGACGCCTTCACCGACCGGCCCCTGGCCGGGAACCCCGCCGCCGTCCTGGTCCTGGACGAGGCCTACTCCGACGACTGGGCCCAGGGCGTGGCCGCCGAGTTCAACCTGTCCGAGACCGCCTTCGCCCGGCCCGTGCACGAGTCCGGCGCCGACTACGAGCTGCGCTGGTTCACCCCCACCGTCGAGGTCGACCTGTGCGGGCACGCCACCCTGGCCACCGCGCACACCCTGTCCGAACTCGGTGTCCCCGGCCCCTACCGCTTCACCACCCGCAGCGGCGTCCTCACCGTCACCGAGCGGGACGGGCGGATGTGGATGGACTTCCCCGCCGCGTGGCCCAAGCGCGTCGAGGAGCCCGGGGGACTGGCCCAGGCCCTGGGCTCGCGCCCCCTGTGGACCGGCCTGGGCCTCGGCGGCCAGGACCTGATGGTCGAGCTCGCCGACGAGGACGCCGTGCGCGGGCTGTCGCCCGACATCGCCGCGCTGGGGCGGATGCCGTACCACCTGGTCATCGTCACCGCCCGGGCCGACGAGGGCCCCGACTTCGTCTCCCGCGTCTTCGGCCCCAACGTCGGTGTGCCCGAGGACCCGGTCACCGGCAGGGCGCACACCGTGCTCACCCCGTTCTGGGCCGACCGCCTGGGCCGCAGTGAGCTGAGCGCCCACCAGGCCTCCGCGCGCGGGGGCGACCTGCTGGTGGAGGAGCGCAACGGGCGCGTGCTGATCGGCGGCGAGGCGGTCACCGTGGCCACCGGCACGCTGCTCCTCTAGGCTCCGGACGGGCCCCGCGCACCGCCCCGGGCGCGGGGCCCGGCCGTGCGGGCCTCGGGCGGGCGGCGGGGCCTGGCGGTGGCCCGATGCGAGCGCGGGGACGGAGGAATCCGGGTTTCCCCCTCACGGAGCCCCGAGTTCCGGTAGAACTGGTCCGAGGCACCTCCCCACCCCTCCCGGGGAGGTGCCCGCCGCGGCCCCTCCGGCACACCCCCTTGGTATCGGGGGGCCGCGGCGCACCCCCCGGAAGACCGGCCCCGCCGCCCCAGCGGGGCCGGTCCTCTCCGGCGGACGGCCGCCGTCACCGACGGAGCCGTCCCACCGGCGCTCCCCGCGTCCACTCCCGGACCGGGCACCCGCGCCGGGGCGCCGCGCGCCCGGGCGGGCGGGACCGCGGAGTTCAGGGCGCGCTGAACCCCCAGGTCCTCGCCCGGGCGTGCGGCGACCGGAGCACCCGGCGCACTCGTCCACGGGCCCCACGGCGGATCCGCGGAACACCCCTCCCCGGGGACCGGTCCCGCCGCCCCGACGGGACCGCTCCCTCACCCCGCCCGGGACAGCAGGAGCGAGGAGTTCTGCCCGCCGAAGGCGAAGGAGTTCGACAGGGCCAGCCCGTCGGGCATCGGCTGCGGGTCCCCCAGGAGCAGGTTGAGGTCGATGTCGGGATCCACGTCGTCCTTGCCCACGTTCAGGGTGGGGACGGCCACGCCCCTGTCGAGGCTGAGCAGGCACACGATCGCCTCCAGCGCGCCCGCCGCTCCGAGCGGATGGCCGTAGTACGACTTGGTCGACGACACCAGCGGCCGGTGCGGGAACAGGGACGCGATCGCCGACGCCTCCGTCCGGTCGTTGAGCTGCGTCGACGTGCCGTGCGCGTTGACGTATCCGACCTCGGACACCCCGTGGCCGGACCTCGGCGAGAACAGCCCCGCCATCGCACGGGTGACCCCGTCCAGGTCGGGGGCGAGCAGCGAACCCGCGTCCGAGGTGCCGTGGTAGCCCACCACCTCGCCGAGGACGGGGGCGCCCCGCCGCCGCGCGTGCTCCCACGACTCCAGGACGAGGACCCCCGCGCCCTCCGCCATCACGAACCCCGAGCGGTTCCCGGAGAAGGGCACCGACGCGCTGTCGGGATCGGACGAGGACGTCATGGCGCCCAGCTTCCTGAACGGTTCGAGGACCTGGTCGATGACACAGGCCTCGGCGCCTCCGGCGACGGCCACCTCCAGGTCGCCCGCGCGCACCCTCCGGAACGCCTCGCCGATCGCCACGCTGCCCGAGGCGCACGCGGAGGCGTAGCTGAGGGCCTCGCCCCGCAGCCCGAACTCGATGGAGATGTTCGCCGCGATCATGTTCATGAGCCCCTTGGGCACGATCAGGGGGGAGATCTCCCGCACCCCGTGGACGGCCCCGTCACCGAACTCGGAGGCGAGGGTCTGCACGCCGCCGATCGAGCTGCCCATGAACAGGCCCGCCCCCTGGAGCACCTCGGGCAGATCGAGCAGGCCCGCACCGGTCAGGGCCTCCTTCGAAGCGCGCAGCGCCAGGCGGGTGACCCGGTCGGTGTGGCGGCGGACGCGGGTGGGGAACCCCTCCTCCCAACCGTCGGGCACCCGGGCGACGAGGGTCACACCCTCGATGTCCGGTTCGGTGAAGTTCGTCCTGCCGTGGAGCAGCGATCCCCAGAACTCCTCGGTGTCAGCGCCGATCGGGCTCACCACGCCGGTACCGGTCACCACGACGCGTCGTTTCGTTTCGGACACCATCAACTCCTTCTCAGGCGGGATCGCGACCTGACGAGGACGACCGCGAACAGCACGAGCACGGTCGAGCAGGTCAGGGCGAACGGCAGATAGGACGTGCTCGCGGGGACGAAGGTGACGAAGGTGGACATGATCCGGTCGAAGAACGCCCGGACCACGGCCGAGGCGGCGAACGCGGTCAGAGCGACGAGCGACACGACCAGGGGGACCGTGTAGCCGAACACCGCCCGGTTGAGGACGCCGGGCGAGTAGCCGTTCATCCGCATGATCCGGACGAACTCGCCCTGGGTGGCGAAGGTGAAGCGGTAGATGGACAGGAGCATGATGGCCAGAAGGGCCACCGCGATACCGATGAGCAGCGACACCTGGATGTTGATGATCTCGACGATGCTCTCCCCGGAGGAGGCGATGCTCTCCCGCGAGACCGAGGGGACCGCGTCGTGCAGGTCGGGATGGCGCGACCCGGTGAACGCGACCGGGACGGACGGGGCCCGCGTTCCGGAGTCCTCGATCCGCTGGTCCTCGGGGACGTACACCAGCGCGGAGGTCGCGTTGTCGGTGACGGCGCCGACCTCCAGCGTGTACTCGGCCTCGCCCTCGATGTCGGTGAACCGGAGCTCGCTGCCCTCGCCCACCCCGTACTTGTCGGCGAACGCCTCGGTGACGGTGGGTTCGTCCACCTCACCGAAGAAGCGCGAGTCCGACGGTACGGAGAACACCATCTGCGCGACGTGCTCGTCGTCGTACAGGGTGGTGAGCCGGGCGAGTTCGTCCTCGTCCCGTTCCAGGCCCGCTTCGGCCACGGCGTCCGACAGCACGTACATGTACTCGTAGTCGGTGTCCGTTTCGAGCATCGCCACGTACTCGTCCACCGAGATCTTCAGCATGAACGAGAAGTTCACGAAGAGGCTGACGATCAGCACGAGCGCGACCAGGGACAGCGGCTCCCGGGGGTTGCGCAGGGCCTTGACCAGCCGCAGCCGCAGCCCGAAGTCGGGGATGAACCACAGCCCCGAGGTGGACACCCGGGGCTCCCGGCGTGCCCTGCGGCGCTGGCGGGGCCTTCGGTGGACCGTCCGGTAGCAGGCGTAGTCCACGAGGAGCAGCACGGCGAGGGTGACCAGGGAGACGGCGACCAGCACCGGGACGTCGACCGAGAGCGGCGGATAGTTGTAGAGCCTGCCGTTGATCGACATGATCGGTGTCGCAGCCACCGCCGTCAGGGCCGTGCACACGACCCAGGCCGCGACGAGCGTGAGCACCGTCTCGACCCGGTAGTGCCCGCGCAGGTGAGAGGCGAGCCCGAGCCGCTCGAAGGTGGCGATGTCGCGCTGTTCCCTCCTGCGCGTCTCGAAGTGGTACACGGACACCAGGGCGACGATGATGGCCGTGAAGATGACGAAGATGAGCGCGGCCAGGTCGCGCGGGGCGGCGGAGTCCCCGATGACCTGCTGGATCCGGGAGTTGTTGTCCGAGTCGCGTATGAGCGAGGGAGCGTACTCGTCGATGACGGAGGCGACGTCGGTGCGCTCGTCGAAGGAGAACTGCCGGGTCGCCTCGTCGAGGAACTCCGCGTCGAAGGTGCCGCCGGTGACGAACGCCATGCCGAAATCGTCCGCGTTCGGCTGGAGGACCAGTTCGCTGCTCTTGGTGGTCATGTAGTCGGGTGCGGTCGCGAAGCCGACCACTTCGAGGTCGAGGGACCCGACGGTGAAGCGGTCGCCGATCTCCAGCCCGTGGGCGTTGGCGTACTGCTCGTCGAGCAGCACGTCGTCGTCGGCCTCCAGGTCCCGCCCGGCGACCACCGCGTGCAGGTTGATCGACTCCCGGGGAGGGAACAGCCGCAGGGTGGAGTCGTCCGGTCCCGGCACGTCGGCGCTGAGCACCGACTCCACTCCGTCGGCCACCTCACCCCGTACCCGCTCCCCCTCCTCGCCGTCGGCGACGAGGAAGTACCCCTCCTCCTGGTTGTTCTCCTGGGCGAAGCGTTCGAGGTCGCCGAGCACGCTCGTGGACGCCACGAAGAAGGAGTTGCTCAGGGTGAACCCGATGACCGTGATGAGGAAGAGCGTCACGAGTTCGGGCCAGTTGCGTTTCGCTCGTCGCCGTACACGCTTGCGCAGCGTGTCGCGGAGGGCGGGGCTCACCATGCGACCGACGAGGCGTCCACGGGGGCCAGGCCCCGGTCGTCGGAGACGACACGGCCGTCGTGCAGGCGCACGACCTGGTGGGAGATCCCCGTGACCAGCTCGTTGTGCGTGATCATCACGATGGTGACACCGAACCGCAGGGTCAGGTCCTGGAGCACCGAGAAGACCTCGCGGGTCGACACCGTGTCGAGTGCGCCCGTGGGCTCGTCGCAGAACAGGATGGCGCACTCCTTGTTGAGCGCCCTCAGGATCGCGCACTTCTGCCGCTGGCCGCCGGAGCACTCACCGGGGAAGCTGTCCACCACGCCGCGCAGGTTCCAGCTGTCGATGAGCTCGTCCACCTTCGGGATGAGCGGCCGGTCGAGCACGATGTTCTCGTGGAGCGTCAGGTCCCCGACCAGGTTGTACTCCTGGAAGACGAACGCGATCTCGTCGCGGCGGAAGCGGTCGACCTCCCGGCGTGACAGGGAGTGGACGTCGCGGTCGGCGACGGTGACGGTGCCGGAGTCGACCCCCTCCAGACCGGACAGGCAGTTGAGGAGTGTGGACTTCCCGGACCCGGACGGGCCGAGGATGGTGCAGAGCGTCGCCTCCTCGATCTTCAGGGACACCCCCTTGAGCACGGTGGTGCCGTGCTCCCCGCCGACGGGGAACGACTTGACCAGGTCCTGCGCCGCGATCACGAGGCGTCCTCCGCCCGCCGCACGAGCAGGAAGTACGAGTAGTACATGCTGTCGGCCGGAATGATCTCCTCCACGGCCAGGCCGGCCTCCGAGAGCTGGTCCTGGAGTGTGCTCCAGTAGGCCACCGACCGGAAGTCCGACAGCACGCGGTTGAGAAGGGCCTCGGCCTTGACCAGGGCGTTGCCCACACCGGACAGGTAGAGCTGGGTGCCCGGCACCGGGGAGGTCGAGCGCACGAGGACCTCCTGGACGTCCTCGAAGTCGGGGAAGTACTGGCCGATGACGTAGGTGCCCGTCGGCGACAGGACCTCACGGACCCCGCGGAAGAACGGGACGCGCTCCTCCTCGGGCATGTAGAAGATCATGAAGCTGCTCAGGACCATGTCGAAGCGGTCGGTGGTGTCGTAGTCGGTGAACCGGACCGATTCCACACGTGTGTTCGGATGTCCGGACAGCCGCCGGCGTGTGGCGTCGGCGACCTTCACCTGGGGTTCCAGGCCGACCATCCGGGCGGTGGGCAGGGTGGAGAGCACCGAGCTCATGTGCAGGCCGTCACCGCAGCCGATGTCCAGGACGGACGCGGGGGAGAGGCGGCGGCAGAGCCGTTCGAACGAGCGCTTCGTGTAGAGCTCGTAGGCCAGGGCCCCGAGGTCGGAGTAGAACTTCTCGGAGAAGGAGGGCGCGACCTGGGCGTCGAACCTCATGCCCTCCAGTTCGAGGATGTACCGGCTGAGGACGATCAGGTAGCGCACGTCCGGCCGGTGGAGCGGCCCGGACTCCCCGTCCGCCTCGGCCTTGCGGATGAGCCCTCGGACGAACACGTAGTCCTTCTCGGCCTCGGCGCGCGGGCGCGTGGCCGAGTCGCCGCCGAAGCCGGCGAACCCGGTGGTGTAGGCGGGTTCGGGGACGACGGCGCCGTCCACCCGTGCCGCGACGCCCAGTTCCAGGGCGAGCCGGAGGAAGTCGTCCAGGATCCGGGGGTCGGTGTCCGGGCGCGCGGACAGGTCGCCGTCGGGGAACTCCCGGTCCATGAGGGTGAGCACGATGTGCCGGAGGAACCCCGGGAGCTTGGACAGCAGGAGGAGCTGGAGCAGGGGGCCGCCGCGCAGGCCCAGCCCGTTCGCCGCCGCCAGCGCCGCGCGGACGACGGGCGTCTGCCGGGAGCGGAGCGCCAGGTTGTGCCGCCTGAGGGCGATCTCGCTGTGCCTCATCGGGCGGCCTCCAGCTCGTTCAGGGCCTTGAAGGTCACCTCGAGGTCCTCCTCGGTGTGCAGGCGGGACAGGAAGAAGCGGAGCCTGGCCTCGTCCTCCCGGACCGCCGGGTGCAGGATGGGCGCCACGTTGATGCCGCTGACGTGCAGCTGTTCGGAGAACCTCAGGGCGAGGGCGGAGTCGCCGGTGATGAGCGGGACCACGGGCGTGCCCCCGCTCTTGCCCGTGTCCAGGCCCATGTCCCTCAGGGTGCCGAGGAAGCGCTGGGAGATCCCGTGCAGCTCGTCGATCCAGTGGGGGTTCTCCTGGCACAGGCGGATCGACTCCAGGGCCGCCGCGGTGTTGGCGGGGGTCATACCCACGCTGAAGACGAAGCCGGGGAGGTTGTAGCGCAGGTACTCGACGAACCCGCGGCTTCCGGCGATGTAGCCTCCGCAGCTGTTGAAGGCCTTGCTGAGGGTGCCCATGTGGATGTCGACGCGGCGCGGGTCGACACCGAAGTGGCTGGCCACACCGCGGCCCGCGCGTCCCACGGTGCCGATCGAGTGGGCCTCGTCGATCATGAGGAAGGCGTCGTGGTGCTCCTTGATCCGCAGCAGCTCCGGCAGGGGGCACAGGTCGCCGTCCATGCTGTAGACGCCCTCGACGACGATGACGACGTTGCGGAACCTGGGGCGCAGCCGTGCCAGCTCCTGCTCCAGGTTCTCCATGTCGTTGTGCTTGAAGGGCTTGCGCTTGGCGTCGGAGAGCAGCGCGCCCTGGATGAGGCTGTTGTGGGCCAGGGAGTCGTGGAGGATCAGGTCGTCCTCACCGAACAGGTTCCCGAGGACGTTGACGTTGGTGCTGTGCCCGCCGACCTGCACGAGCGCGTCGTCCACGCCGATGAAGTCGGCGATCGTGCGCTCCAGCTCCCCGTGGAGACCGATCTCGCCGCCGATGAGCCTGCTCGCCGAGACCGAGGTCCCGTGCTCCGCGACGGCTTCGTCGACGGCCTTGCGGATACGGGGGTGGCCGTTGGTGCCGAGGTAGTTGTAGCTGGAGTAGTTCACGAACGTGCGGGCGCCGACACTGATCCTGTTCGCGGCGATCCCGCGGTAGGCGGCGAAGTAGGGCAGGTCCTCCTGTCCGCGGAGGAAGTCCCCGAACTGGACGATCTTCTCCATCCGCGCGATGCCCTCGGGAGCCGCGGGGGCATCCGCCGGGGTGTCCTCGACCAGCGCGTGCAGACGGAGTTCGAGGTCGGCGTAGGTGATGTCGTCCTGGAAGTCCTCCCACGGGTCGATCGCGCGGATCTGGGGGTAGTTCTTGGCGAGGCTGGAGACGAGGTCCATGATCATGATCGAGTCGAACCCGAGGTCGTCGATCATGAGTTTTCCGGGGTCGATTTCGTGGGTTTCGTACGAGGCTATTTCGGCGACGGTTTTGAGTAGATCGGTACTCATGTTACTCATGTGGCTCATGGGGGCTCCAAGTCGTTCTTCACGGCTTCTGAGACACGTGTTCGTGAATGTGTTCCGCTGCTGACGCCGCCCCGTCGACTCCGGAGAGGAGTCCGCGGAGGGCCTGTGCGCGGGAACGGGTGCGGGGGTCTGTGAGGACCTTCTCCACGGCATTGCGGAAAGAGGTCCCGGAAACGTCCTTGGGGGAGACGGCGACGGCGTTCCCGAAGCGGACGCAGTCCGCCACGTTCCACCGCTGCTCCATCTGCAGACCGATTCCGACGAAGGGTTTTCCGGTCGTGACCGCGGTCTGCACGGTCCCCTCGCCCCCGTGGATCACGGAGGCGTCGATGAGGTCGCCGAGCAGGTGCGCGGGGAGGAGGTCGCGCACGTGGACGTTGTCCGCGACCTGGGGGAGGTCGCTCTCCTTGAGGTAGGAGGCGACGGGGGCGATGACGGTGACGGGCATCCGGGAGAGTTCGGTGAGGACCCGGAGCACCACCTCCCGGTTCCCGGAACTGCCCATGGCGAAGTAGACCACCGGGCGCTTCGCCCGCGCCGAGGCCTCGGCGACGCGGACCACGTCCGCGGGGACCTCCCGGTCGATCCGGGCGAAGACCGGGCCGACCAGGCGGTAGTTCGCGGGCAACCGGTAGGGGCGCAGGTAGCAGGAGAGGGAGGTGATCAGGTTGAGGTCGGCGTCGAGTGCCTGGATGGTGCGACCGGGCAGTCTGACCCCGTGCTCGCGCGCGACTGCCCGGAAGGCCGCGGGCTTGTAGGTGGTCACCCGGGCGACCTCCCGCAGGAGCGCGGCGGCGCCGGTGTTGACCGCCCGGGGGAGCGGGCCTCCCCCTTCGACGAGCGGCAGCGACCGCGTCTGGAGGATGTGGGGCCAGCTGTAGGCGAAGGGCTTGACGTAGACGAGCGGCACGCCGGCGGCACGGGCGGAGACGAACTGGCTGAGCGTCGTGCCGATCACGACCGCCGCCGGGCGGAGCGCGCCGATGAGGGCGAGTTCACTGGCGACGCGGGTGCGGAGCATCGCGGCGGTGAAGGGGTGCCGGACCGCCTTCCCCTGGTCGACGCGGATCAGCTGGTCCGCGTCCTCGTCGGTCAGCGCGGGGGCCAGGCGGTGAAACGTGAACCCGGCCTCTTCAATGAGGCCGGAGTACCTTTCGGAATACCCGGAAAAGACGCATTCATATGTTTCACGGAGGTGTTTCGCAACCTCGATGGACCGGGTTGTCTCCGCGAGATTGAATGTCTCGGGGGCGAACAATATAACGCGCACCAGTAAACGCACCTAAGCAAAATTTATGGGACGTCCATGAAAGTAGCATTGGCGAATATAAGCGTCAAATGTGACGCGGATCACACCAAAAGTCTCATGTTTTGGAGGTCCAGGTGGAGAAGGCGTGGGGCGGGGGTGCCGCATCAAGCCCGTGCGTGTTCCCTGGTGAAGGTTTTCCGTCCTCGGGGCGGAGGAATCGGTGGATTCACGTTCTGCTGTCACTTCTTGCAGTATTTCGACCACGAAGAGAAATGTTGGATTCGCGTTTCTCTCTTTTCTGCGGTCATGTTGCGCGCTTGTTACCGCGGGGCGGCTTCACTGTGCCACTGCCGTGGTTCGGGGCGTTCGCACCGGTGCGCCGCCCGGGCGGCGGGCGGGATCGCGGCGTTCGGGGCGCGCCGATTCCCCGGTTCTCGTCCGACCGGTCGGCCGCCGGGGCTCCCCTCGCGCGTCCGGCGGGGGCGAGGGGCCCGGACGGGTCCGCCCTCGGAGGGCCCGGAGGCGGGCGGGGCGCGTGGCGCCCGCACCGGACGGACCGGTGGGGAGGACCAGGGCTCCGAACAGGGCGGACGCGGCTGTCCACAGGCCCTCTGCGGAGAATCCGCCCAACGCCTAACCTGGCCGGAGCAGAGGAAACGACGTCTGGGGGACAGCGATGACGGGACGGTACGGGGGAGGCCAGGGGCGCCGGTACGGGGGCGGCGGGGGCCGCGGCGGCGGGCGCAGGCCCGAGCCCGAGCCGATCCGCGGAGTCCGCGACGAGGCCCGGCTCTCCGAGGAGCTCCTGCGCATGGACGGCGCCTCCTACGGCCGCTACAAGTCGCTCAGGGGCGACTGGGACTTCGGCGACTTCACCCTGACCGTGCAGCGGGTCCAGGCCGACCCCTTCGCACCGCCCTCGCGGGTGCGCGTGCTCATCCCGGACGCCGGCATCCCCAAGAGCGCCTGGGGCGACCCGGTGCGCCGCCGCGCCACCGCCGACTACCTGGGACGGCGCGCCCGCCGGCTCCTGCGCGGATCGCTGCTCAGGATCGACACCGGCGGCCAGGAGGTGATCGAACGCTCCTCCTGCCAGCTCACCGACGGCGGCATCGACCTGCGCGTGGGCATCGACCTGCCCGGCCACGGCCGCCGCATCGACGGACGCACCGCCGAGCGGGAGCTGTGCCGCACCCTGCCCGGCCTGGTGGACGACCTGGACTGGGAGGAGGTCGACGCCGAGGAGGCCGCGGCCTTCGCCGACACGGTCGCCGACACGGTCGCCCTGCGCTCCCAGCTGGAGGAGAGGGGCCTGGTGGCCTTCGTCGCGGACGGCGCGGTGCTGCCCCGGCGCAGCGGTGTCAGCGACGAACCCATGACCGGCGGCGCCGTGCCCTTCGCCTCCCCCGAGGGTCTGCGGGTCAGCGTCGACCTGCCGCACCGGGGCACGGTGAGCGGCATGGGCGTGCCCGAGGGCATCACCCTCATCGTCGGCGGCGGCTTCCACGGCAAGTCCACCCTGCTGCACGCCCTGGAGCGCGGCGTTTACGACCACGTTCCCGGCGACGGCCGCGAACTGGTGGTGACCAGGGGGGACGCCGTCAAGATCCGCGCGGAGGAGGGCCGCAGGGTCGAACGCGTGGACGTGAGCCCCTTCGTGCGCAACCTGCCCACCGGCGCGGACACCAGCGACTTCCGCACCGAGAACGCCTCCGGGTCCACCTCGCAGGCGGCCAACATCTGCGAGGCGGTCGAGGCGGGGGCGCGCACCCTGCTGGTGGACGAGGACTCCACCGCCACCAACCTGATGATCCGCGACGAGCGCATGCAGGCCCTCGTACACGGCGACCGGGAGCCGCTGGTCCCCTTCATCGACCTCGTCCGGCCCCTGCGCCGCGACCACGGGGTGTCCACGGTCCTGGTCATGGGCGGCAGCGGCGACTACTTCGACGTCGCCGACCACGTCATCATGCTCGACGCCTACCACCCGCACGACGTCACCGAACGGGCCCGCGAACTCGCCCACGAGCGCGTGGACGCGGCCTTCGCCCTGCCGCGCCCCCGCGTGGTCGATCCCGCCTCCGTGGACGACGGCACCTCGCGGGGCCGGGGCCGGATCAAGCGCCGCGACATGGACGTGCTGGTGTTCGGCGACCACGACGTCGACGTGCGCGCGGTGGAGCAGTTCGTCGACCCCGGCCAGATCACCGGGGCCGGGCTGGCCCTGCGCGAGCTGGTGGCCGGACGCCACCTGGACGGCAGCCGCACCCTCGCCGAGGCGCTCGACTCCCTGGAGGAGGCCCTGGACAGAAGGGGCGTCACCCTGCTGGGCTCCGACTTCGGCGGCGACTACGCCCTGCCGCGCCGCTTCGAGGTCGCCGCCGTCCTCAACCGGCTGCGCTCGCTGCTGGTGGCCGACCTGCACTGAGCCGCGGGGGCGGGGCCGGGGTGTGGCGGTCCTCTCATGCCCCGGTTGCAGGAAGCTCCCTCCACCGGTCGGGGTTGGTAGGGGTGTGGGTGAGCGTCCTCGCACGGCTCCACCGGTCGGGGTTCCCTCCACCGACCGGTGGCGGTGGTGTCGTGGGGCGTGAGCGCCCTCGCACGGCTCAGTCGGTGGGCTGGTGGGTCGGTATTCTGGAGAAGCAGGGCACAGCCTCCCAGGCGGTGCGAATCGGGCCTCCCCGGCCGTACCCCGGCGCCCGGCCGCCGCGCGAGCGCGGCCCTGTGATCCCGACCAGTTTTGGAGACGAGAACCCGGTGCGTGATTCCGCAGATCTGTACGAACTCCACCCAGGCTTCGAGGATGTCGCCGGCCTGGCGATGCTGGTCTGTCTGGACGGCTTCGTGGACGCCGGACACGCCGGGCGCCAGCTGATCACGTCGCTGTTCGAGAGGTTCACCGCGGAGGAGGTCGCGACCTTCGACGCCGACCGCCTCGTGGACTACCGCTCGCGCCGTCCGACGATGACCTTCGTCGAGAACACCTGGACCGCCTACGACGCGCCCAAGATCGCCCTGTACCGGATGCACGACGACGAGGGCGCCCCCTTCCTGGTCCTGCACGGCCCGGAGCCGGACCGCGAGTGGGAGGCCTTCGTCGCCGCCGTGGGCCGCCTCGTCGACCACTTCTCCGTCACGCTGTCCGTCAGCGTCCACGGCATCCCCATGGCGGTCCCGCACACCCGGCCGGTCACGGTCACCCCGCACTCCACCCGCCCCGAGCTGGTCGAGGGGCACACCCCGTGGATCGGCCGCGTCGAGGTGCCCGGCAGCGCCACCTCGCTGCTGGAGTACCGGCTCGGCGAGCGGGGCCACGACTTCGTGGGCTACGCCGTCCACGTGCCCAGCTACCTGGCCCAGGCCCAGTACCCGCGCGCGGCCATCGCCGCCGCCGAGTACGTGGCCGGGGCCACCGGCCTGGCCCTGGCCACCACGGAGATGGAGGAGGTCGCCGCGGCGACCGACGTCGACATCGCCGAACAGGTCATGGCCTCCGAGGAGATCCAGCGCGTCGTGGCCAACCTGGAGCGCCAGTACGACGACATCATGTCCTCGCGGACCGACCCCGAGGAGCGTCCCACGCTCCCGCTGGCCGACGACGACGCCCAGCTGCCCACCGCCGACGAGCTCGGCGCCGAACTCGAACGCTTCCTCGCCGAGCGCGAGGGCGAGGGAAACGGATGACCGTGTTCTACCAGATGCTCTTCCGCTCGGTCCTGCGCCACATGGACGCGGAGAAGGTCCACAGGCTCAGCTTCGCCGCGCTGCGCGGCGTGACCTCCCTGCCCGGCGTGGCCTCCGCCATGAACGGCGTGCTCGGGCCGCGCGAGCCGGAGCTGACCGTGCACGCCCTCGGGCAGGAGTTCCCCGGCCCGCTGGGGCTCGCGGCCGGTTTCGACAAGAACGCGGAGAGCCCCTCCGGGCTGGCGGCGCTCGGCTTCGGCTTCGTGGAGGTGGGCACCGTCACCGCCCAGCCCCAGCCGGGCAACCCGCGGCCGCGCCTGTCCCGGCTGGTGGCCGACCGCGCGATCGTCAACCGCATGGGCTTCAACAACGAGGGGTCGGCCCTGGTCGCCGAACGCCTCCACCACCGGCGCGGCGGCCGCCGTCCCGTGCTCGGCGTCAACATCGGCAAGACCAAGGTCACGCCCGAGGAGGAGGCCCCCGCCGACTACGCCCTCAGCGCCCGGCGCCTGGCCCGCTACGCCGACTACCTGGTGGTCAACGTCAGCTCGCCCAACACCCCCGGGCTGCGCAACCTCCAGGGCGTGGAGCGGCTGCGCCCGCTCCTGGCCGCCGTGCGCGAGGCCATGGCCGAGGCCGGCCGCCCGGACCTGCCCCTCCTGGTGAAGATCGCCCCCGACCTCGCCGACGAGGACGTCGACGCCGTCGCCGACCTCGCGCTGGCCGAGGGGCTCGACGGCATCATCGCCACCAACACCACCATCTCCCGCGAGGGTCTGACCACCCCGGCGGCACAGGTGGAGGCGGCCGGTGCGGGCGGCCTGTCCGGCGCCCCCCTCAAGCGGCGCTCCCTGGAGGTGCTGCGCCGCCTGCGCGCCCGTGTGGGCGACCGGGTGACCCTGATCGCCGTCGGCGGCATCGAGACGCCCCTGGACGCCTGGTTCCGTATCCGGGCGGGGGCCAGCCTCGTGCAGGGCTACACCGGCCTCATCTACGGCGGTCCCCTCTGGCCCCGCCGCATCAACCGCGGCCTCGCCCGGCTGGTGCGGGCCTCCGGCCACCGTTCCATCGACGAGGTCGTCGGGGCCGACGTCCCCGCCCCGGTCGCCCCGGCGGCCGACCCCGGACAGGGGGCGGACCCCGCCGCGGCCACCGCCAAGGGCTGAGCCCGCCGCCAGGGCCCGGATCCGCGGACCCGGCACCGACGACCGGTCCCGCGGCTCCGCCCCCCGGGGCCGTGTCCGCCGACGAGGGCCGCGACGCGGCGGCCGGTGGGGTCCCCACCGGCCGCCGACACGGGTGCCCCGCCGCCCGCGGACCTCAGGAACCGGCGGGCGCGGACAGCCCCTCGGGCGGGTAGCTCTTTCCGGCCTCCGGGCCGTCGTAGACCTGGCTGACGGTCGCGAACTCGTACCCGTCGGCCCGCAGCCGCTCGATGATCTCGGGGACCGCGGCCAGGGTCGGCTCCAGGGTGTCGTGCAGCAGCACCACGCCCCCGGGTCGGGCCCCCTCCACCACGCTCTCCACGACCTCGTCGCGGCTCATGCCGGTCCAGTCCTTGCTGTCCTGGCTCCACAGGATCTCTGCCATGCCCTGACGGCCGATCTCCTCCAGCACCTCCGGCGAGCTGTCGCCGAACGGCGGCCGGAACAGCTCCACGGTGTGCCCCGTCTGGCGGCGCACCATCGCGCTCACCGCGGCCACCTGGTGGACCAGTTCCTCACCCTCGAAGGCCTCGGGCATGCGTTCGTGCAGGTGGTTGTGGCTGCCGATCTCGTGCCCCTCGGCGTAGGCGCGCCGGATCACGCCGGGCCGGGTCAGCGCCGGGTTGCCGTTGAGGAAGAAGGTGGCCGCCACCTCCTCCTCCGCCAGCAGGTCCAGCAGCCGCGGAGTCGTCGCGACCGGTCCGTCGTCGAAGGTCAGCGCGATGCACTTGGCCTCGGCGCAGTCCAGGTCGGGATCTCCCGCCGAGACCACCCCCGGCACCGGCGGGTCGGCCGGGGGCTCGGCGTCGGGGGCCTCCACGGTCAGCACGGGCTCCTCCGCCATGGCGGCCTCCCGTGCCCGCTCACCCAGGTCGGACAGCAGGGGCGCGGCCTCCTCGGCGGGCACCACCGCGACCATCCGCCCCGGCTCCGAGGACGGGGGGTGGCCCTCCACGACCGGGGACAGGTGCCCGTCGTCGAACTCCACCACCAGGTCCCCGTCGGCGTTGAACCCCATCGAGTCGTAGGTGCGCATCACCGGGTGCAGTCCCCCCGCGTCCACCGCCTCCTCGTCGGCGAACGAGGCGCGGACGATCCCGTTGAGCTCCCGGAGCGCCGCGTCGTCGGCCAGCAGCTCCGCGGAGTAGGCGGTGCGGCCGGTGGACGCGTCGTACCAGTACGTCCCGTACCCCTGGCGCAGTCCGTGGAAGTCCTCCTCGGTGCGCACCAGGCGCACGCCCAGCACCCCGTTCCCGGCGGCGACCACCTCCCAGTCGACGCCCAGGCTCACCGGGTCCCGGCTGGCGCCCCGGTAGTCCCGCACCTCCTGGTCCACCCGGGCGGCCAGTTCCTCGGCGAAGGCGTCGGCACCCGAGAACACCGGGTAGGCGACGTCGATCGTGAGCCCCTCGGGCCTGTACGGGTGGTCCTCGAAGTCGGAGGCGTCCCCGCGCCACTCGGTGACCCCGTCCCCCGGCTCCGCCGCCACCACCGTGATCAGTTCCGGCTCCTCGCCGCCCCCGGAGGCGATCCCCTCGGTGCCGCACGCGGCCAGGGGCAGGACCAGCGCGGCCAGCGCCGCCCCGGGCCACCGGGTTCTGCGCTCCCACGGCCGGTTCCCCCCGGCCCCGGGACGGGGGGCGGCCTCGTTCGGGTGGATTCGAGTCGACGACAACACCGGACTCCCTCATCCCTCAGCGGGTGGCCAACACGGCTGCTGCTGGGAGCAACATAGGGGACGCCGTCACCCGTCCCGGGGCGGTGACCACATGTGGTCACCGCCCCGGGACGGGCAACGCGCCGGAGACCGGGAACACCCGCGCGGGGCGCCCTTTCCGGCCCCACCCGGTGCCCCGCACGGCTCTTCGTCCCGTGCGTCCCACCGGCCGCGGCCCCGAAGCCCTCCCGGGGCCATCCTCACCCGGGACCGCCCGCCGAGCCGTGACGCCGCGCCCTTCAGGCCCCCTCGGAAGCCTCCTCGGCCCCATCGGCGGGCTCACCGGCCTCCTCGGAGGGGTCGGCGCCCTCCTCCGGGGCGTCGGGGACCCCGTCCATGTGGCTCTGGCCGGGGGTCGTGGTCCCCAGCAGCTGGGACACCGTGACCATGGTGTACCCCTGCTCGTCCAGTTCCCGGATGGCCGTGCGGGAGGCGTCGACGGTGGTGCCGTGGATGTCGTGCATGAGGATGATCGCCCCGTCCGAAGCGCCCTCCAGCACCCGGTCGTGGATCACCGAGGCCTTGCGGTCCTTCCAGTCGAGGGTGTCCACGCTCCACAGGATCTGGGCCAGGCCCATGTCCTCGGTCACCGAGGCCACGCCCTCGTCGGTCGAGCCGTAGGGCGGGCGCATGAGGTCCATGGTGTAGCCGGTCTCGCGGTACACCAGCGCCTGCACGACGTCCAGGTCCGCGCGCACCCCTCCCGCGCCCAGACCGGCCAGGTCGGGGTGGTTCAGGGTGTGGTTGGCGATCTCGTGCCCCTCAGCATAGGCGCGCCGCACCGTGTGCGGGTGCTCCATGACGGGGTTGCCGGTGACGAAGAACGTGGCCCGCGCGTCGTACTCGGCGAGGACGTCCAGCAGTTCGGGGGTGCGCTCGCCGGGGCCGTCGTCGTAGGTCAGCGCCACGCACGTGGTTTCGGGGTCGGAGCAGTCGACGTCGGGGTCCACCGCGGGCACCTGTCCGGGCACGGCGCCCTCCTCCTGGCCGTCCTTGTCGGCCCGGGGCGGGGCGGCGATGGAGAAGTCCTCCACGCCCACGGTCGCGGCGTCGCGCACGCGCAGGCCCAGCTCGGACAGCAGGCCCTCGGCCTCACCGGCGGCGACCACCGCGCGCGTGCGGCCCTCCTCCGCCGGGGCCACCTGCCCGGCGTCGAACTCCACGATCAGGTCCCCGTCGGGGTTGAAGCCCACCGAGTCGTACAGGGAGCTGATCGGGTGGATGACGCCGGGGTCGGCCGGGCCCTCCCCGTCCTCCCCGCTTCCGACGGCGCCGCGCACCAGGCCGTTGAGCTCCTCCAGCTGCTCCTGGCCGCCGACCAGCGCGGCGGAGGGGTGGTGTGCCGCGGTCCCGGTGTCGTACCAGTAGGTGGTGTACCCCTCCCGGGACCCCTCGGAGTCGGTCTCCACCCGGGTCACGCGGACCCCCAGCAGGCCGTCGCGCGCCGCGGTCAGGTTCCACCCCGCCTCGAAGGAGACCGCGCCGGGGTTGGCGGCCTCGAAGGCGTGCACCTCGTCGGTCAGCTCACGCTCCAGGAAGTCGGCCAGCGGCTCGGCGTTGGGGATCACCGGGTAGGTCACCGCGACGGAGATCTCCCCGTCGTAGGGCAGCTCGGCCTCCTCCACGCCCGCCACCGCGGCCGGGTCCACCTCGGTGAGCCCGTCGGGCTCACCGGAGGCCGGGGGCGGCGGCTCGCTCTCGGAGACCGGCGCTTCGTGCGTCCGCGGCCCGGGCTCGGGCTCTCCGGAGGAGCGGGTGGCCAACAACACCATGCCCGCCAGGACCGCCAGGGCTACCACGACCGTGATCAGGGGGTGGTCCGGTGCCATGGCGAGGCGGGACTGCTTACTCACGAGGGAATCTCCACGTTCATCGCTCAGACGAACGTCCGCGGGGAGCAGAGGGGAGCTCACCCGCGCAACGCTTGACTTCGTGTGTGACGCCGGCCGAAGGACGGGGGTTCTCACCGTTCGGGCCGGGCGCATGGGGCCGCACGCCGGGTGCAGGGGCGAAGGGGGCCCTCCCTATACTTGCAGCCGTGGAAGGTACATGATCCACCCCCGCGTCCCGGGCCCGGCCCGGAACGGGCGGGGCGGAACCATGTCGCAAGAGGGAACCCGGTGTGAGTCCGGGACTGCCCCGCAGCGGTATGGGGGAACGAACGTCGCCATGAGCACTGGTAGTGCCGGTCGCGGAGACCGCACACCGGGAAGCGGCGGCCAGTAGGAGGAGCGGTGTCGACACCGCCCGCGCCCCCGAGTCCGAAGACCTGCCTCCACCCGGCGACGCACCCGCGGCGCCGGTGGTCCCGCGCCCCGAGGGAGGGCCGGAGGCGGTGGCAGGTCCGGTGCGCGCCCGCGGCGCGTCCGCCGGCGTGCCCGCCCTCTCCTCCTCGCGGCCGGTACCCGGCTTTCGACGAGGGAGAGAAGCTCATGACCACGACCCCCGCGCCGTCCGCGGCCCCGGGCGGACCACGCCCCTCCGTGCGCTCGACAGTGCACGGCTACCCGCGCATCGGCCCCGCCCGCGAGCTCAAGCGCGCCTGCGAGTCCCACTGGAGGGGCCGCACCACCGCCCGCGAACTGGACGCGGTCGCCGCCGGGCTGCGCCTGGGCGTCTACGCCCAGCTGCGCGAGGCCGGTGTCGACGACATCCCCTCCAACACGTTCTCCTACTACGACCACGTGCTGGACACCGCTGTCCTGTTCGACCTGGTCCCCTCCCGCTTCGCCCCTCCCGCCGCGGCGCCGGACCGCGAGGAGGAGCTGCGCCGCTACTTCGCGCTCGCCCGCGGCGAACAGGGCGCCCCGCCGCTGGAGATGACCAAGTGGTTCGACACGAACTACCACTACCTGGTCCCCGAGCTCTCGCCCGGCAGCCGTCCCCGCCTGGTGGGTGACAAGCCCGTCGCCGAGTTCCGCGAGGCCGCCGAGGCGGGTTTCCACACCCGCCCGGTCCTGGTCGGTCCGCTCACCTTCCTGATGCTGGCCAAGCCCGCCGACGGCGCCCCCGAGGGCTGGGAACCCGTCCAGCTGCTCGACCAGCTCCTGGAGGCCTACGTCCAGCTGTTCGGCGACCTGCGGGCCGCGGGCGCCACCGAGGTCCAGTTGGACGAGCCGATCCTGGCCACCGACGAGGGCCGCGCCGCCGTCGGCCACCTGGAGCGCGCCTACCAGCACCTGGGCGCGGTCACCGACCGCCCCTCCCTGCTGGTGTCCACCTACTTCGGCTCCATCGGCTCCGCCGCCCTGCGCGTCCTCAAGGACTCCGCGGTCGAGGCGGTCGGCCTGGACCTGGTCACCGACGACGAGGGCGTGGACGACCTGGTGCGGGTCTCCGGCCTGGGCGCCACCCGCCTGGTCGCGGGCGTGGTGGAGGGGCGCAACGTCTGGCGCACCGACATCCCGGCCGCCGTCGCCGTGCTCGGCACCCTGCTCGCCCTCACCGACGAGCTGACCGTGAGCACCTCCTGCTCCCTGCTGCACGTGCCCCTGGACCTGGACGCCGAGACCTCCCTGGCCCCCGAGCTGCGCGGGTCCCTGGCCTTCGCCAGGCAGAAGGCCCAGGAGACGGCCCTGCTCGGCCGCGTGCTGTCCGAGGGGTCCGAGGCCGAGCACACCGGACGGGGCGGCGTCCGTCCCCCCGCCTTCACCGACGCGCGCGTGCGCGCCCGCCTCGACGCCCTGGGCCCGGACGCCTACGAGCGCCCGCGGGAACGCGGCAGGCCCACCGACACCCCGCTCACCACGACCACCATCGGATCCTTCCCCCAGACCGCCGAGCTGCGCCGCGCCCGCGCCGCGCACCGCAGGGGGGAGCTGGCGGAGGACGCCTACAAGGCCGTCCTGCGAGAGGAGATCGACCGGGTCGTCGCGCTCCAGGAGGAGATCGGCCTGGACGTGCTCGTGCACGGCGAGCCCGAGCGCAACGACATGGTCCAGTACTTCGCCGAGCAGCTGGAGGGCTACGCCACCACCGAGAACGGCTGGGTGCAGTCCTACGGTTCGCGGTGCGTGCGCCCGCCGATCCTGTTCGGCGACGTCTCGCGCCCCGAGCCGATGACGGTCGAGTGGACCGCCTACGCCCAGTCGCGCACCGACAAGCCGGTCAAGGGCATGCTGACCGGCCCGGTCACCATGCTCGCCTGGTCGTTCGTGCGCACCGACCAGCCGCTGGCCGAGACCGCACGCCAGGTGGCCCTGAGTCTGCGCGACGAGGTCGCCGACCTGGAGCGCGCCGGGATCCGCCACATCCAGGTGGACGAGGCGGCCCTGCGCGAACTGCTGCCGCTGCGCTCGGAGCACCGGGCGCGGTACCTGGACTGGGCGGTGGGCTCCTTCCGCCTGGCCACGTCGGGGGTGTCGCCGTCCACGACCATCCACACGCACATGTGCTACTCGGAGTTCGGGCTGATCGTCGGCGGCATCGAGGCGCTGGACGCCGACGTCACCAGCGTGGAGGCCGCCCGCTCGCGCATGGAGCTGGTGCGGGACCTGGGCGAGCGGGGCTACGGGCGCGGGATCGGCCCGGGCGTGTACGACATCCACTCCCCGCGGGTGCCCTCGGTGGAGGAGATCGAGGGGTCGCTGCGGCTGGCGGTCGCGCACATCGACGCCCGGAACCTGTGGGTGAACCCCGACTGCGGCCTCAAGACGCGCGGTTACGCCGAGGCCGAACAGGCCCTGCGCAACATGGTCGAGGCGGCCCGCCGGGTGCGCGCCGACCTTCCGTGAGCCCTGCCACCGGGGGCTGAAACGCGGGAGGGGGCCGCGGCGCACGCCGCGGCCCCCTCGTGCCGTGTCCGGTCAGCCCCCTCAGGCGCCGACCAGGGCCAGCGCCTCGGCGCCGGCGTTGAGCATGATCTCCTCGACGTTGTCGGGCATGACCAGGTCCTCGGCGGAGGCGTCCTCGGTGAAGGGCGGGTGCATCTGGTACTGGACCTGGATGTTGAGGTTGGCGGTGCGGATCACCAGCGTGGCCTCGGGGATGTCCTCACCCAGGAAGTCGTACTTGGTGAGGACGTAGTGGGCCTCGTCGCCGAGGTCCACCTCCTTGTCCTCCTCCACGTTCGCGGCGTCGTAGAAGGTGTTGTAGTCACCCTCGCCCCGGAGCTCCTGGACCGCGGTCTGGAAGTCGGTGGTGGCGGCCTCGACGGAGTCGGCGGCGGAGTAGGGGACCTGGTAGCTGATCTCGAACATCGCGTAGCTCTCGGCCGGGTTGCCCTCCGGGGCGGCGCCTTCCAGGCTCTCGCAGTAGGAGTTGTTGTCCTGGACGTACTTGTCGCCCTCGTCCTGGATCAGGAAGTCGGAGAGCACCTGGTCGGTGAAGGCCTGGCAGGGCTCGGAGGGGACGGCGTAGGGGGGCTCGCCCGCGGGGGCCGCCTCGGGGGCGGGCGCGGTCGTCTCACCGCCGCCGGTGGTCGCCTCCGTGCTCGGGGCGGGCTCGGGTTCGGGGGAGACGGTCTGCTGTCCGCCGTTGTTGGTGACGAGCACGACCAGAACGGCGATGACCAGGACGACGATCACGGCGCCGCCGCCGATCACGACCCACAGGCCCGCCTTGCTGCCGCCGCCCTGGGGCTGCTGCGGCGCGGGGGCGTACCCGGGACCTCCGGGACCGCCGCCGTAGGGCGGCTGGCCGCCCGCGTACATCTGCTGGTCCTGGGGGCCGGGGAAACCCGCGGGGCCGCCGCCGTAGGGCGGCTGGCCGCCGGTGCCGGGGTCACCGTAGGGGCCGCCGTGGGGCGGCTGTCCTCCGGTGTTGGGGTCACCGTAGGGGGCGCCGTGGGGCGGGCCGTAGGGCGGCTGGCCCCCACTGTTGTCCCCACCGCCGTATGGGTTCTGCGGCGGCTGGTTGTATGGTCCGTTTTCGCTCATGGCTCCCCTCGCCCGTGTGTGATGACCGTGTTGTCTGGGACGCGTGTGTGCGCCGTTGGGTTCTCACGACTTCCCGTGCCGCCCCGGGAGGGGCACGGTGGCCGTGTGGGGGAGGCGCACCTGTCGCCACTGCCGTCCCGCGGGCGAGGGCGGGGGAGTGGGCGGGCGTTCCCCGCCTCCATGCGGAGGTTGCGGTGGACCGGGGGACCGGCCACCGGGGGCGGTGGCCGGGCGGAGCCGAAGGCGTCCTTCGGTCCGGGCCGGGACGTGTGCATCCTAGCTGTGAGTGGTGTCCCCTGGGCAGGTCAGACCGGGGGTAGCAGGGTGAATCGTCACTGTTTTGTGTCGGTTGTGCAGGAACTCATCCCGCACGTGACGCAATCGTGACGCCGTTCCCCGCGCGGTCGCGCCCCGCGCGGGGTAATGGGGCGTCCGTCGCGGGCGACGCCGGATCAGAACATCGAGATGTGCACGTGGTCGAAGTGGTTCTCGGTGATGCTGCCGCGGTCGGCCATGTCGCGCCAGCCCTCGTCGCCACGGCGGATGTCCCAGATCTGCTGCCGGTAGATGATGTACATGATGCCGAGGCGGTCGGCGTTCTCCTGGGCCCACTCGGCGATCGCGTAGCCGCGGTCGATCTGCTCCTGTGAGGGCGTGTTCCCGTTGGGGTCCACCATGAAGTCGCAGGCGCGGCCCTTGGGGTGCTCGCCGACCACCCAGCCGCCGACCTGCCGGTAGCAGCCCACGCCGCCCACGTCGGTGCCCTCGCCGAACTTCTCGATGATCAGCTCGCGCATCTGCTCGGTGCGCGGGGTGATGTTGTACTGGCCGCCCATCGGCTGCACGGGGTGGTCCGCGATCATCTCCTGGACCTCCTCGCGGCGCCCCTCCAGCTCGTCCAGGTCCTCCTCGGCCGCGGCCAGCTGCTCCTCGGCGTTCTGCTGCGCGGTCTCGTCGCGCTCCAGCGCCTCACTGAGCTGGTCGATCTTGTCCTGGTTGCTGGTGGACAGGTAGTTGATCACCACCGCGCGGTCGATGACCTCGTCGGGATCGGCCTCGACGAACAGCGACATGGACAGGCCGATCCCGCTGCTGGTGTAGGTGGCCACCGCCAGGGCGCGCACCTGCTCGCGCGCCTCCTCCACGTCCTCGCGGGTGCTCTGGGCCCGTTCCTCGGCGCGCTCGGCCTCCTGGATGACGCCCTCCATGTCGCGCAGCTCGCCGTTGAACTCCTCGCTCAGGGCCTCCGCGCGATCCTGGAGGGCGCCCATGTCCTCCGGCTCGGCGGGCACCGGCGCCGCCACCGCCGTGCCCTGGGGCGCGAACAGGAAGCCCCCCAGCACCGCCACCGCCAGCGCGGCCACACGCGCGCGTCCCGGGCGCGCCGCGGCGGCGAGGAACCCCGCCAGGGCCCGGGCGCGGTCCGGCCAGCTGAGTTCGGGAGGGTCGGGAGCCCAGAAGTCGGCGAATTCGTCCACTCGGCTCAGGTCGTCGGGCTGCACGGTGCGGTCGCTCCTCGGGCCCGCGCGGCCCCCTGGCACGGGAGCGGAGCGGGCGCTGTTTCTCGTCGTTTCCCCAGGGGGCCGACAGCCGCGGGAGCGGCCTCCGGCCCTGGCCTCCCGCGCACACCCGGGAGCCGGGGGCGGGAGTAAAGGGACCGTCATGAGTGTAGGCACTCGCGCGGTTATTCGGGAGGGACGGGACGAATCCACCGTGCCACGGGAGCCCCGATGTGGTGGAGGTAACCCGGCGCGAACAGTGAAATCGGGTGAACCGACCCTTTTCCCCGTGGTTGAGTAGGAAACGTGAAGGCTCCCGCGCACGACCCAGCGACCACCGCTCCCACGCGGTCGGACACCGCCGAGCGGTGTCTACCGCTGCCCGGCGGGCGCTGTCGTGTCCGCCCGGTCCCGTGGACCCGCCCGCAGCCCCCGGACACCGGGGAGTAGGGGGAGACCGCCGCTGGGAGCGGCGCGTCCCCCAACCGGCCGCCCCGCGCGGTCGAGCCGCCACCGGCGCCTGTCCGAGCCACCGGCGCGCCGCCGCCCGCGCCCGCGGGGCGCTCCGTACGCTCGGACGCGGGCGACGGACCCGCGCCGGATCCCCGCCGGGCGCCACACCACCGCCAGACGTCGATGGGAACACCGTGATTGACGCAGTGGGCCTCCACAAGGCCTACAGGTTGAAGAAGCACCGGGTGACCGCCCTGGACGGGGTCGACCTGCACGTCGAGCCCGGCGAGATCTTCGGTGTGGTCGGCCAGAGCGGCGCGGGCAAGAGCACCCTGCTGCGCTCGGTCAACCTCCTGGAGCGCCCCGACGCCGGAACGGTCCGGGTCGACGGCGAGGAGCTCACCGCGCTGCGCGGCGCGCGGCTGCGGGTCGCCCGCCGCCGCATCGGCATGGTGCACCAGCACTTCGCCCTGCTGTCCTCGCGCACCGTCGCGGGCAACGTGGCCTTCCCCATGGAGGTCTCCGGCGTCGACCGCGCCCGCCGCAGGAGGCGCGTGGGCGAACTCCTCGAACTCGTGGGCCTGGGGGACAAGGCGCGCGCCTACCCCTCCCAGCTCTCCGGCGGCCAGAAGCAGCGGGTGGGCATCGCCCGAGCGCTGGCCTCCGACCCCAAGGTGCTGCTCAGCGACGAGGCCACCTCCGCGCTCGACCCGGCCACCACCGACGCCATCCTCGCCCTGCTGCGCCGCCTGCGCGACGAACTGGGCCTGACCATCCTGCTGATCACCCACGAGATGGACGTGATCAAGCGGATCTGCGACTCCGCGGCGATCATGGACAGCGGCGCGTTCCTGGAGTCGGGCCGGGTGCTCGACCTCATCGGCACCCCCGGCTCGCTGCTGGCGCGCTCGCTCTTCCCGCTGCCCGCGCACGGCGGACCCGACACGGTCTACGTCACCTACCCGCGCTCCTTCGACGAGCCGCTCATGTCCGAGCTGACCCGCCGCTTCGACGTGGACGTCAACATCCTGGGCGGCGGCGTGGAGGAGGTCGCCGGGCAGTCCGTGGGCCGCCTGAGCGTGGACCTGCGCGGCGACCGCCGCGAGCAGGCGCTCGCCTACCTGTCCGAGCACGGCCTGCTGGTCGAGGAGGCCCGCAAGTGAGCACCAACCCCGCCGACGTCCTGCACCTGGCCGCCGCCACCGGGGCGGCCGGACCCTGGGACGCCGTCGTCGCGTTCGTCCAGGCCTGGCCCGCGATGTGGCCGGACCTGTGGCTGGGCACCCTGGACACCGTCTACATGGTGTGGTGGGCCACCGTCGTCAGCGTCCTGTTCGGCCTGCCGCTGGGCGTGCTGCTGGTGGCCACCGACCGGGGCGGGCTCATCCCCGCCCCCGCCGTGCGCGCCGTGCTCAGCGCCGTCGTCAACATCGGCCGATCCCTGCCGTTCATCGTCCTGATGGTGGCCGTGCTCTCCCTGACCCGCCTGCTGGTGGGCACCACCCTGGGCCCCACGGCCGCGATCGTGCCCCTGAGCATCGGCGCGATCCCCTTCTTCGCCCGCCTGGTGGAGACCTCCCTGCGCGAGGTGGACCGCGGGGTCGTGGAGGCCGCGCACGCCATGGGCACCCGCCGCGTCACCATCGTGGGCAAGGTGATGCTGCCCGAGGCCATGCCCGGCCTCATCGCGGGCCTGGTGATGACCGTGGTCACCCTCATCTCCTACTCGGCGATGGCCGGAGCCATCGGCGGCGGAGGCCTGGGCGACCTGGCCATCCGCGAGGGCTACCAGCGCTTCAACGACCACTACCTGTGGGCCACCGTCATCCTGCTCATCGTCATCGTGCAGATCGCGCAGAGCCTGGGCGACCTGCTGGTGCGCCGCCTGGCGCGGCGCTGACGCGACGGGGTACACACAGAGGACGACCCCCTCCCCCCACCAGTTGTCCCGGCGACACGGAGGGAGACGGCGATGACCGAGGACGCGAGGAGGCGCGCGGTGCGGGGCGCCGCCGCGGCGACGGCGGTGGCCCTGCTGGCGGCCTGCGGCAGCCCCAGCGAACGGGCCCGGGAGGAGACCGGCGGGGAGGACGTGACCGTCCTGAGGATCGGCGCCACGCCGATGCCGCACGCCGAGATCCTGGAGTTCGTCGACGAGAACCTGGCGGCCGACGCGGGGCTGGCCCTGGACGTGTCGGTGTACACCGACTACAACCAGCCCAACGCGGCGCTGGCCGAGGGCGAACTGCACGCCAACTACTACCAGACGCGGCCGTTCCTGGAGGAGTACCTCCAGGGCAACCCGGACGCGGACCTGAGCTACGTGACGGACGTGCACCTGGAGGCCTTCGGCGTCTACTCGCAGGAGCTGACCGACCTGGCCGACCTGCCCGAGGGCGCCCAGGTCGGCGTGCCCAACGACACCTCCAACATGGGCCGGGCGCTGGACCTGCTCGACACCGAGGGCGTCATCACCCTGGCCGACACGGGCGGGGAGGCGCCCTCGGTCGACGACATCGAGGACAACCCGCTCGACGTCACGGTCACCCCGGTGGAGGCCGCCCAGCTGCCGCGCTCGCTCCAGGACCTGGACGCGGCGGTGGTCAACGGCAACTACGCCCTGGAGGCCGACCTGGTCTCCACCGCCAACGTGCTGGCCTGGGAGGAGACCGAGGACAACCCCTACGCCAACGGGCTGGTGGTGGCCACGCACGACATCGGCGACGAGGAGATCGCCCGGCTCGACGAGCTCCTGCACAGCGACGAGGTGCGCGCGTTCATGGAGGAGCGCTGGGAGGGCGTCGTGGTCCCCGTCGGCGGGGAGGGCACCTGAGGGCGGTCCCGGGCGGCCGCGCGGGCCGCGTCGCGGGGTTTCGCCGCGCGGCCGCCGCGCCGGTTCCGGGCGCCCGGGCGGGGCGTTCCGGAACCGTCTCCGGCACCGCCTGCCCGTAACGTTTGGATTGCGGTGACAAGGCTGTTGATTGACATCAAGGTACTTCTCTGTTTCTTTTATGGGAGCGCTCCCAAAACGATGTCCCCTCGTCATGGAAGGTGCGTACACCAGCAGTGAACAACCGCAACGATTTCCCTGAGGGCTTCCTCTGGGGGGCGGCCACCGCCTCGTTCCAGATCGAAGGCGCCACGACCGCCGACGGCCGCGGCCGCAGCATCTGGGACACCTTCGCCGAGACGCCCGGCAAGGTCCTGGGCGGAGACACCGGCGACCCCGCCGACGACCACTACAACCGCTACGCCGACGACGTCGCGCTCATGACCCAGCTCAACCTGGGCGCGTACCGCTTCTCCGTCGCCTGGCCGCGGATCATCCCCGAGGGCACCGGCGCCGTGAACCAGGCCGGGATCGACTTCTACGACCGCCTGGTGGACACCCTCCTGGCGGCCGGGATCCAGCCCTGGGCGACCCTCTACCACTGGGACCTGCCCCAGCCGCTGGAGGACGCGGGGGGCTGGCCCCACCGCGACACCGCCTACCGCTTCCGCGACTACGCCCAGGTCGTGGCCGAGGCCCTCGGCGACCGCGTCAGCAACTGGATGACCATCAACGAGCCCTGGTGCTCGGCCTTCCTCGGCTACGAGAACGGTCACCACGCGCCGGGCCACAAGGACCCGGCCGCCGCCCTGGCCGCCGCCCACCACCTGCTGCTGGGCCACGGCCTGGCCGTCGAGGCGATCCGCTCCACCGGCCACCCCGCCCGGGTGGGCCTCGCCCACAACCAGGCGGTCATCCGGCCCCACGGCCCCAGCGCCGCGGACGCCCGCGCCGCCCGCCGCGCCGACGGCGTGCGCAACCGCATCTTCACCGACCCCCTGCTCAAGGGCCGCTACCCCGCGGACGTCAGGGAGGACCTCGCCGGCGTCAGCGACTTCTCCTTCATCCAGGACGGCGACCTGGAGATCACCTCGGCGCCCCTGGACTTCCTGGGCGTCAACTACTACTCGCCCGAGTTCGTCGCCGCCTCGGCCAAGGGTCTGGACCCCGCGCTGGTCAGCGGCGAGGGCGGTGCGTGGCTCGGTGCCGAGCCCGAGGAGGTGCACGTCTCGCAGGGGCTGCCCGTCACGCACATGGGCTGGGAGATCGACCCCACCGGCCTGTACGACGTGCTCTCCCGCCTGGCGGGGGAGAGCGGCGGCATCGACCTCTACGTCACCGAGAACGGGTGCGCCTTCGAGGACACCGTCACCGAGGCCGGCGAGGTCAACGACACCGACCGGATCGACTACTACGAGGGCCACCTGAGGGCGGCCAAGGAGGCCGTCCTGGCCGGAGTGCCCCTGCGGGGTTACTTCGCCTGGTCGCTCCTGGATAATTTCGAGTGGGCGTGGGGATACTCCCGCCGGTTCGGCATCGTGCACGTCGACTACGAGACGCAGCGCAGGATCATCAAGGACAGCGGTCACTGGTACGCCGAACTGGCCAAGACGGGTCAGTTCCCCGAGCGCCAGTAACGCGTCCGGCGGACGCCGCCCGCCGCGTGGCGGGCGCCCCGCCGAGCACGTCCTGGATTGCGCCGGACCGCCGCCGTGCACGCGGCGGCGGTCCGGCGAACCGCGGAAGGACCGTGGGGTGTCCCAAAGGGCACCCCACACAGTCGTTCCGGGCGGGTATGACCGTGGATGCCCGTCGCACACGCCGCCGCCCCGGGGAAGCAGCCCCCGGGACGGTGGGACACGATCCCAGAGGGAGCCTCGAAGTGGCCAAGACCGGTGCTGGTCGGAAGCGTCCGACCCTGGAGATGGTGGCGCAGCGCGCCGGGGTCGGACGAGGGACCGTCTCGCGGGTGATCAACGGGTCCGCGCAGGTGAGCCCCCGCACCCGGGAGGCCGTGCACGCCGCGATCGCCGAACTCGGCTACAGCCCGAACCAGGCCGCGCGCACCCTGGTCACCAGGCGCACCGACACGATCGCGCTGGTCGTCTCCGAGCCCCGGGACCGGCTGTTCTCCGACCCCTTCTTCGCCGACATCATCCGCGGAGTGAGCTCGGTCCTGCACGAGCGCGACCTGCAGCTCATGCTCACCACGGCCCGGACCGAGGCCGAGCACAAGCGCGTGGGCGACTACCTCAGCGGCTTCCACGTGGACGGCGCGCTGCTGATCTCCCTGCACAGCGACAACCCGCTCTCGGCCCGTCTGGACGAGGCCGGGGTGCCGGTCGTCCACGGCGGTCGCCCGCACTCGCCCGAGCAGCCCGCGCCCTACTGCGTCGACATCGACAACATCGGCGGGGCCCGGATGGCCATCCGCCACCTCCTGGAGCGCGGATGCCGACGGGTGGCCGCCATCACCGGTCCCCTGGACATGAACGCCGGTGTGGAGCGCCTGCGCGGCTACCGCGAGGTCATGGCCGCCGCCGGGCTGGAGGTGGACGACAGGCTCGTCGTGCAGGGCGACTTCAGCGTGGAGGGGGGAGCCGAGGCGATGGAGCGGCTCCTGGGTACCGGACTGGAGCCCGACGCGGTGTTCGCGGCCTCCGACATGATGGCGCTCGGCGGGCTGAGGGTGCTGCGCGCACGCGGCCTGAGAGTTCCGGAGGACGTGGCGCTGGTGGGTTACGACGACACCGTCATGGCCCAGCACAGCGACCCGCCGCTGACCACCATCCACCAGCCCACGGTGCAGATGGGGCAGGAGATGGCGCGGCTGCTGGTGGACGTGGCGATCCCGCGCACGACGGAGGCCGAGACCGTCATGCTCGGCACCCACCTGGTCGTGCGCGAGTCCGGCTGAGCCGCGGGGCCTCCCGGAGCAGCCGGGGCCCGCGCACACCCTCCCGCAGCGCTCTGACCCGCCCGTTCACGCCCTCCCGGGTGGACGCGGCGCGGTGACTGTGCGAGGCTGGTCGCGATTTCGCGGGAGACGGTGGGAGCGCATGGAGCGGGAACCGACACACAGCAGGTGTGCGATTTCCTCGTGCGGATGGTGCGAGCGGGACGGCGTCGAGTGCCGGTTCTGCTCCGGCACGGGCTGGTGGCGACCCGAGCGGCCGCACCGCGACGGCAGCGGGGTGATCGTCTGGCTCCGCGTCGACGAGCCCTGCCGCGGGTGCGCGGGCACGGGCAAGGAGCACAGTCCCACCGCCGCCCTCTGAGCGGGGGCGCGACGCCCCTTCCGCGGTGGACAAGGAGAAGCACATGCGCTGGGTGACCTACCTGTCGCCGAGCGGCGGCAGCGAGCGCGTCGGAGCCCTGGACGACGGCGACGTGCTGGGCAGCCCCGACCCCGTCCGCCTCGCCGACCTGCTGGAGGCGGGGGGTGAGGCCCTGACCGGGGCTCACGAACGCGCCGTCGCCTCGCCGATCGAGATCATCGTCGAGCCGGAGGCGCGCATGTGCGCCCCGCTGGTCCCCGCCGAGCCGGTGCCGGTCCGGGCGGGCGACGACGTCTGGCGGGTTCCCCCGGAACTGGTGCGGGGCTCGGACGACGCCGTGCCGCCCCGGGCGAGTTCGGCCCGCGTGGGCGTGGCCGCCGTCGCCGGGGGAGGGGCGTCGGTGAGCGCCTACACGCCCGCCTGCCTGTGGCTGGACGGTGAGGGGCAGCCGGTGCAGCTGACCCTGGGGCCGGTGCTGACCACCGCCGACGAGGTGCCCGGGGAGCCGCTGAACGTGAGCGCCTCGGTGGAGGAGGGGGAGCTGGGCCGCGGCCTGGCCGACCCCGCGCACGAGTGGCTGGTGTCGGGCCCCGGGCGGGTGCGCGCGCTGCTGCCGGTGGCGACACCGCCGCTGGAGACCGACGACGAGCTGTTCGTGGACGCCGACGTCCTGGGCACCTTCGAGGTCCGGGTCGGCTCCCAGGTCTGACCGCGACCGCGGCGCTTCCCGGCGGACCGGCCGGAAACGCCCTTGGCGTGTCACGGGAGCCCCGACCCGCGGTGATCGCGTACCCGTGGCAGTGGTCGGGGCTCGGAGCCCGCCACGGGTACGCGATCCCGGCGAACCTGGTGGTCAGGCGCTACGGCGTGAACTCCCAGTGCCAGGGCTCGAAGCCGCCCCGGGCCCAGGGCGGGTTGTGCCAGCCGTGGGCGGGCGCGTGGGCCAGCATCCACTGGTGCTCGGCGGTGCCGAGGCGGTTCACGCCGCCGCACAGGTCCACGGCCAGGCCCAGTCCGTGCTGGCTGGTGCCGGGCCGGGCGGCCATGCCGGGCACCATCTCCTGGAACAGGCGCACCTGCTCGTGGTAGGGCCGGTAGGAGTCGGCCACGCACATCGGCCGTCCGAACGCCTCGCGGTAGTCCCCGTCGAGTTCGATGAAGGCCTCGGCCGCGTCGGCGCGCAGCCGCTCGCCGGGCTGGGGCAGGGGGCACAGCAGCGACTCCGGGATCCGCCCGTTGGCGTGCGCGGTCGCGACGCCCCCGGTGCAACCCCGGTCGGCGCTCTCCACGGACGGAACCTCCTCCCCGCCCTCCTTCCCGTCCTCCGCCGAAACGGCGGTGACGGCGGACTCCGCCGACCCCCCGGAGGAGTTCGCCGCCCGCGCGTCGCGCAGGGCCTGCTCACGGCGCCTCTCGGCGGCCTCGGCGTCGCGCACCTCCGCGAGCCGGGCCTCCAGCCGGGTCTGCTCCTCCAGCAGCTCCTCCAGCGCCGCCTCCTGGTCGGCCACGGCCTCCACCGCGTCCTCCCGGGCGCTCCTGGCGTCCTCGACCGCCTCGGCCTGCTCCGTCCGCGCGGTCTCGGCGATCCCGGCGAGGGTGTCGGTGGCCACCCGCGCGGCCTCGGCGCGGCCCACGTCGGCCTCCCGGTGCGAACCGAGCAGGGTGAGGTAGGCGCCCCGTTCGAGCATCCCGGTGGGCCCCTCGGGTCCGGCCCAGGCGTTGACCATGCCCAGATCACCGCCCTTGTAGGCGGTGGCGGCCTGTCGGGCGGCGGCCAGGCGGGCCGTCTCGCCGCGCTCGTCGGCCTCCCCCGCGCGCTCCTGCGCCTCGCGGCTGCGCTCGGTCAGCTCGGTGAGGCGTTCGCGCTCGGCCTCGTAGTGCTCGATCTTCTCCGACGCCTCCTGGCGCAGCGTCTCCATGCCCGCGCGCAGCGCGGCCAGTTCCACCCGCACGCTCCCCAGCGCGCTCCCCGACGCGTCGCCGTCGGAGGCGGCGCCGGGCGCGGCGGTGGAGAGGCAGAGCAGTACCGCGAGGCCGGCCGGGAGCGCGGTACTGACCGAAAAGGCGCGTACGGAGGGTCCGCGGGTTTTCCCGCGAACGGAACCCTCCGCTTTCGTTTTGTCACCGAGTGTGTGTGATCCAGGACATGACGAGGTACGCATTTCCGCTTCCTCCCCGGGACCTGCGTCTACCGTCTTGTCACGATGTCATGTCGGTGGGGTGTTGGTGGGGAAGCTGGCGGTGTGTCCAAAAAGTTACCTCAGTCCCGGGGTGGTTTCGGACTCTATCCCTGACCTGGTGCATCGGCCATAATGCCGACAATGGCGGGCATTATGTGCCGGTCGGGGGAAGAAGATCCCACCGATCGCCATCAAACGGCCGAAGCGAGTCCTTCGCGCCCATTGGTACGCTATCCACCGCACGCGCACCTACGGAGATCTTCGGGTGCGCGGCTCCTCTCATCCCAGGCGAGTCCAGCGGACAGTCTTCACATCTCCCCACATTCCCGCCGCTTCCGGCTCGGCGGACCACCTGGTCTGTACCGATTTCCCCGAAGAGCCTTCGGTTGGAGCGGTCGACCCTGGGGTCCAACCAGCCGCCCGAAGCGGTGACACGAAAGGTTGCGAGGGTCCGTGTCGACACGAGCGACGAAAAACGGGGCCGGCGCGCAGAGCGAGGCAGCGCAGGCCGAACATGCCGATGCCACGCCCAAGCGCAGAGCCGACTGGTGGCGGCCACGTAACTGGCGGGTGCGCTCCCGACTGGTGGCCCTCATCGTCATCCCCACCGCGGTAGCCCTGGCACTCGGCGGCCTGCGGGTCTACGAGGCGGCGGTCTCCACCGTCACCCACGCGCACATCCAGGACCGCGCCGAGGTCGGCGTCCTCATCGTGGAGCTGGCCAACCAGCTGGGCCACGAGCGCAGCGCCAGCGCGGTCTACATCTCCGACAACGCCGACCCCGCGCGGCGCTCGGACGAGCTGCGCCAGCGGATGGAGGAGGAGCGCGACGCCTCCCGCGACCTCCAGCAGACCCTCACCGCCCGCCTGGACGACATGGGAGAGGTGGACACCGAGACCGCCTCGAGCCGCCTGTCCAGCATGCGCAGCCAGCTCTCCACGCTGGACGCCCTGCGCACCGAGGTCGACGAGACCCGTATCACCGTCCTGCCGGTGGTCACCAAGTACCGCACGATCACCCGCTCGCTGGCCGAGTTCAACCAGACGATGGCGGACGAGACCGGCGACACCGACCTGCGCGAGAGCGTGCGCACGCTGACCGCGCTCTCCACCGCCCGGGACCAGCTCTCCTACGAGACCGCGCTGATGGGCCACTCCCTGGCCCGCAACACGATGACCGGCGGTATCGCCGAGGCCATCGACTCCGCTCGCGCCCGCTACGAGAGCGAGATCTCCAACTTCGTCCAGGCCGCCTCCGAGGAGCAGCGGCAGATCTTCGACGACAACTTCACCGGTCTGGAGGTCAGCCAGGTCTCCACGATGCGCATGCGCGTGATGTACCGCGCCGACCGCGGCGACGACCTCACCGGTGTGACCGCCAACGACGGCCCCGAGGACTACCGCGAGATCGCCGACGTGGCACTGGGACGCCTCCAGACGGTCGAGGAGGGCATCGCCCAGGGCATCGCGGCCGACGCCAACACCCTGCGCGACGAGGCCATGGGCCGCGCCCTGATCGACCTCTTCGTCGTCGCGGCCGTGCTCCTGGCGGTCTTCGTCCTCACCTCCCTCGTGGTCCGCTCCCTGGTGCGCCCGCTGCGCGCCCTGGAGGACGGCGCGCGCCGGGTCGCCGAGCGCGACCTGCCCGACGCGATCAACCGGATGCAGGAGGCCGGGACGGTCCCCGAGAACGTCAAGGTCACCCCGATCGAGGTCGACACGCACGACGAGATCGGCGAGGTGGCCCGCGCCTTCGACGACGTCCACCGCGTCGCGCTCACCCTGGCCTCCGACGAGGCCGCGCTGCGCAGCAACGTCAACGCGATGTTCGTCAACCTGTCCCGCCGCAGCCAGACCCTGGTGGAACGGCAGCTGCGCCTCATCGACGGTCTGGAGCAGTCCGAGCAGGACGCCGACCGCCTCTCCGACCTGTTCCAGCTGGACCACCTCGCCACGCGCATGCGCCGCAACAACGAGAACCTGCTGGTCCTGTCCGGCCAGGACAACACCCGCAAGTGGGCCCAGCCCGTCCCGCTGGTCGACGTCCTGCGCGGCGCCGTCTCCGAGGTCGAGCAGTACGAGCGCGTCAACGTGCGCGCCCCCTCCCACATCTCGGTGCTCGGCCGCCCCGTCAACGACGTCATCCACCTGGTCGCCGAGCTGGTGGAGAACGCCACCTCGTTCTCCCCGCACGACACCGAGGTCCTGGTCAGCGCCAAGACCCTCGACAACGGCGGCGTCCAGGTCGACGTCACCGACAGCGGCATCGGCATGGCGCCCGAGGACATGGCGGCGATCAACGCCCGCCTGGCCGCCCCGCCGGTCATCGACGTCGCGGTCTCGCGCCGCATGGGCCTGTTCGTGGTCTCGCGCCTGGCCCACCGCCACGGCGTCAGGCTGCGCCTGGAGGAGGCGCACGGCGGCGGAACCACCGCGCACGTCATCTTCCCGCCGGACCTGCTGATCACCCCGGTCGAGGGCCAGCACGCCCTGGGCGGAGCGGACAGCCGTCCCGAGCTCACCTCGGGCGCGCCCAACACCTACGCCGACGCCGAGGCGGCCTTCGCCTCCACCCCGGCGCCCGTCGAGCCGAACGACCCCTGGCAGACCCAGGAGAGCGGCAGCGTCCCGGGCGACCTGGGCGGCCTGCCCAGGCGCCAGGCCACCGGTTCCCACACTGAGGAGCACCCGCCCAGCGGCCAGGACCTGTGGGGCAACACCGGCACCGGTTCGGTGTGGGACACCACCAGGGGAGCCGGGACCACCGGCACCTCCTCCGGCGGCGCCAACGGCCGACCCGTGGTCGACCCCTACGACGCCTCCGAGGACGACGAGCCCCAGCGCCCGCAGCCCGAGACGGGCGGACGCAACTTCTTCGACCCGAGCCCCCGCGGCGACTCCTTCGGCGGCGGCTCCGTGGGCCGCTCGACGGACACCGGGTCCTTCAGCAGGCCCTCCGACACGGGCTCCTTCCGCCGTCCCACCGGCGACACGGGCGAGTTCCGCCGGCCCGACACCGGCGCGTTCCGCTCCACGGCGAACGAGTCCTACGACGCGTTCGGCGGCGCCGGCGCGCAGTCGGGCGGCCACACCGGAGCCCCCGCCGACAACGGCGCGTCCGCGGGCAGCGGGGCCTTCTCCGGCAACGGCCCGGGCCACGCGTTCGACGGCCGCGACACCGGCACCCACGAGCGCCCCGCGTCCCGCGAGCGCGACGACAACACCGAGACCTTCCCGGCGATCCCCTCGTCCCAGGACGGCGGCAACTGGCGCTCCGGCGGCATCGACTCCCGCGAGGGGTACGGCTCGACCGCCTACCTCTCCCGCCGCTACGGCGGCGCCCAGGGGCCGAACAACACCGTCGTGCCGCCCACCCCTTCGGGTGAGGAGAGCGACTCGCTGCCGATCTTCGACGCGATCGAGTCCAACTGGTTCAAGCGCCGCACCGGCGGCCCCACGGTGGACACGACCGAGACCGGCCCGATCCAGCAGGTCCCGGCGGCCCAGGAGCAGCGCTCCCCGGCCAGTACCGACCAGGCGCCCCGTTCCACCCAGGAGTGGACCTCCGAGGCCGACCGCGGCTGGAAGGCCGCGCGGACCGCGGCGGAGCCCAAGGCGGACGGACTGACCCCCTCGGGCTTGCCAAAACGCGTTCCCAAGGCAAACCTTGTTCCGGGGACGGCGCCCAAGCCGGAGAACTTCAAGCAGATGCCCACGCGCAGCGCGGACCGCGTCCGCAACCGCTTCTCCGGCTTCCAGAAGGGCGTCCGCGAGGGACGGGACCGACTCGGGGAAGGCTCGACGGAGGGGTGACCTCAGTGGAACCTGGCGGGACGGGGTCCCCCTTAATCCCGGGGGCTGGATGCAATAGCATCTACCGAGCTTCTCGGACGCGTCTTACCCACAGCTCGACGAGAGCAGAACACCAGACTCCCGGCCACCCCCACGGGAGGGGCCGGGCAGTTCGTAGAGGCAGTGCTGTCACATGCCGTGCCGGCGGTAGCAGTGCCCAGAGACCAGCCGGCGAAACTGGACAGGAGATCAGATGAGTCGACAGGTGAATGAACTCAACTGGTTGATCACTGACTTTGCCGACCGTGTCCCCGATGTCGCCCACGCGATCGTCGTCTCCTCTGACGGCCTTCCGTTGGCCTCGTCGGCGGGCTTCCCAACGGACCGGGCCGACCAGCTGGCGGCCATCGCCTCCGGTCTGTCGAGCCTGACGCAGGGTGCTGCCCGGGTGTTCGAGGGGGGAGCGGTCGCCCAGACCGTCGTGGAGATGGAGCGGGGGCTGATGCTCATCATGGCCATCAGCGACGGCTCCTGCCTGGCGGTCCTGGCGTCGGCTGAGAGCGACCTGGGTCTGGTCGCGTACGAGATGACCCTGCTCGTCGAGCGGGCGGGGCGGGCGCTGACACCAACGGCGCGCACCTCGGGAATCCACTGAACCACCACCGACAGGAGGAAGTGGTGGCACCTCACAGTAGAGATGCCGGGAGCGCCTCGTGGTTCGGACAACAGCCGAGCGGTCCCCCCACGGGGGGAATGCCGGCGGTTCCGGGCGGCGGAGATGTTCCCCGACCAATCCAACAACCATACGACCAACGATCCGCTGCGGGGAGCGCGCCCAGTTCTCTGGTCCGTCCCTACGCGGTGACCAAGGGCCGCACCAAGCCGAAGTCTCAGCTTCCCCTGGAAGCCCTGATCTCGGCCACCGCGGCGGCCCGCAACGAGTCTGGGACGCTGACGCCCGAATGGCAGGCGATCAGCGACCTGTGCCGGGAATGGCGTTCCGTGGCGGAGATCTCCGCGCTGTTGCGGATGCCGCTCGGTGTGGCGCGGGTGCTTGTGGCGGACATGTCCGAGCAGGGACTGGTCCAGATCAGGTCCTCGCTCAACAACGACGCCCGTCCCAACACCAACCTGCTTGAAAGGGTGCTCAGTGGACTTCGCAAGCTCTAGCCCAGCCGAGGAAGGCGGTGCTGGGGGGAACGCGATGACGTCGGTCAAGATCGTCGTCGCCGGGGGCTTCGGTGTCGGGAAGACGACATTCGTTGGCTCCGTCTCCGAGATCGTGCCGCTGACCACCGAGGCGGTCATGACCAGCGCCAGCGTCGGGGTGGACGACCTCGCAAAGACGCCGGACAAGCAGACCACCACCGTGGCGATGGACTTCGGCCGAGTCTCCCTCGACTCCGACCTGATCCTGTACCTGTTCGGCACCCCCGGACAGCACCGGTTCTGGTTCATGTGGGACGACCTGGTCAAGGGCGCCATCGGTGCCGTCGTCCTGGTGGACACCCGCCGTCTGGCGGACTGCTTCCCCGCGATCGACTACTTCGAGGAGGCGCGTCTGCCCTTCATCGTGGGGATCAACGGGTTCGACGGCTACTACCCCCACGCGGCCGACGAGGTCCGGGACGCGCTGACGCTCAGCCCGGAGATCCCGATCGTCCAGGTGGACGCCCGTGACAAGGCCTCCACCAAGTCGACGCTCATCACCCTCGTCGAGCACGCCATCACGGTGGGGGACCCCGAGGGCGCGGCCGGACAGCCCACTTCCACGGGCGGCCAGAGCTCCTGGCGCTAGGAGGGCCACCCGGGCCGGGGTCCCGCACAGAGCACGGCCCGGTTCCCGTCGGACGGGAACCGGGCGTCCGTGCTGGCATCATGGCGCCATGAGCTCTTCCTCCCAGCCCGACCCAGAGGCGATGACCCGGCGGTTCCGCGAGGTGGCCGAGCGCGTGCTCGACTCCCTGCTCCACGACGCCCCCGAGTGGGCGCTGGACCTGGGCGACACCCGTGGCGCCTCCCGTCTGTCCGACCACTCGGCCGAGGCCGACGTGCGCCGCGTCTCCGTGCTCACCGACGCCCTCGGATCCCTGGACGAGATCGACCCCGACCTCGTCCCCGCCGGCGACCGGGTCGACCTGGAGGTGCTGCGGACCCGCGTCAGCGCCGACCTGTGGCACACCGCGGAACTGCGCCCGCACACGTGGGATCCGCTGCTGTACTCGCCGGGAGAGGCCCTGCACGCCCTCGTGGAGCGCGAGGTCCTGCCCCTCCCCGAACGCCTGTCGGCGCTCGCCGCGCGCTGCGCGGCCCTGCCCGACCACCTCGCCACCGCGCGCTCGCGCCTGTCGGAGGGCCCCGGCATGCCCCGCGTGCACGTGGAGACGGCCCTGGCCCAGGCTGCCGGGGCCCGCGCCATGCTCACCTCCGACGTGCCCGCCCCGGCCGAGGGAGCGCCCTCCGCCCTGGAACCGGCCCGCGAGGCCGCCCTGGCCGCCGTGGAGGAACACGCCGCCTGGCTGCGGGACCGTCTGGAGACCGCCACCGCCGACCCCCGTCTGGGCGAGCGCGACTTCGCCGCCCAGCTCTGGTACACCCTCGACTCCGAGCTCTCGCCCGAGGCGCTGCTGGTGCGCGCCGAGAGCGACCTGCTGGCCACGGAGGAGGCGATCGCCGAGGCGGCGGCCGAGTACCTGGGCGGGGCGCGCCGCCGCGAGGGGGTGGCCGAGGCGCTCGCCGAGCTGGCCGCACGGGGCGCCACCGACGCGGGCACGGTCCGCCCCGTCTGCGCCGACGCCCTCCTGCACCTGAACGAGCGGGTGCGCGCGCTGGACATCGTGACGGTGCACGACGACCCGGTCCGGATCGTGCCGATGCCCGAGGCCCGCCGCGGGGTGTCGGTGGCCTACTGCGAGCCCCCCGGCCCCCTCGACCCGCGGTCCGGGGAGCAGCCGACCCTGGTCGCGGTGGCACCGCCGCCGGAGGACTGGCCCGCCGAGCGCCGGGAGTCCTTCTTCCGCGAGTACAACGCGGTCATGCTGCGCGACCTCATGGCCCACGAGGCCGTGCCGGGGCACGCGCTCCAGCTCGCCCACGCCGCCCGGCACGAGGGCGGCACCCGGGTGGGCCGGATCCTGTGGAGCGGCACCTTCGTAGAGGGCTGGGCGGTCTACGCCGAGGAGGTGCTGGCCCGCCACGGCTGGTCCGGCGACCGGCGCGAGGACCTGGCGCTGCGCCTGGTGCAGCTCAAGATGCGCCTGCGGATGATCATCAACGCGATCCTGGACGTGCGCCTGCACACCGGCGACCTCACCGAGGCCGAGGCGATCTCCCTGATGACGCAGCGCGGACACCAGGAGGAGGGCGAGGCCGTCGGCAAGTGGCGCCGCGCCCAGCTCACCAGCGCCCAGCTGTCCACCTACTACGTGGGCTACGCGGAGGTCTCCGACATCGCCAGCGACCTGGCCCTGGCCCGGCCCGCGCTCACCGAGCGCGAGCGCCACGACGCGATGCTCGCCCACGGCAGTCCGCCCCCGCGCCACCTGCGCACCCTGCTGGAGCTGTAGGGACGCGGCCACCCGACCGGACGGGCACTCCGGCCGCCCTCCACGCGTTGGCACACCGGCGGCCGCGGCGGGCACGACCGGTCCCCGCGGATCCCCGCGGGCGCCCGCGGAGTTGTCCACAGGCCGGGCGGGTCCGGCCCGCGGTCGCCATCGCGCTTCTATGCTGGAGGCGCGAGAGAGTACGGACAGGCGACGGAAACGGACGAGCCATGCGCGGTGCCGACGACGAGCACGGGGACGTTCCCGGCGACCCTCCCGCCGTGGGGACGGGAAGCCCCGACGGCTGGGAACGGCTGTGGACGCCGCACCGCATGGCCTACATCAAGGGCGAGGGCAAGCCCAGCGGCTCGCGCCCCGAGGACGGGTGCCCCTTCTGCCGCGCCCCCGGGCTGTCCGACCCCGAGGGCCTCGTGGTCGCCCGGGGCAAGTCGGCCTACGCGGTCCTCAACCTCTACCCCTACAACAGCGGCCACATCCTGATCTGCCCCTACCGCCACGTGTCCGACTACACCGCCCTGGACGAGGAGGAGACCGCCGAGGTGGCCGCCCTCACCCAGGAGGGCATCCGTGCGCTGGGCGCGGCCTACGGGCCGCAGGGCTTCAACGTCGGCATGAACCTCGGCGGCGCGGCCGGTGCCGGGATCGCGGCCCACCTGCACCAGCACATCGTCCCCCGCTGGGGAGGCGACGCCAACTTCATGCCCGTGATCGGCCGGACCAAGGTGCTGCCCGAGATGCTGGAGCAGACCCGGTCCAAGCTCGCCGCGCACTGGCCCAGAGAGTAGGGCGCGCCCCACGGGAGCACGCGACACGCCCCCCGGAGGCCGCCCCGGCTCCCCACGAGCCCACCCGTCCGGCCCCGCACGCCCGGCCCGACCCGCACACCCAGTCCGTCCCGTCCATCCGAGCCCGCACGGCCCGACCCCGAGCCGTTCCACCCGTGGGGTCCCCACTCCCGCGGTCGGGCTCCCACCTCCTCGGTGGGGTCCCCACTCCCGCCGGTGCGGTTCCCACCTCCATGACCGTTCCCGCCCTACGATTCCAAGAAGACATGCTGAGAATCCTTCGCCCCATGGTCTCCCGGGTCACCACTCCGCTCGGCCGGAGTCTGGCCCGCCTCGGCCTCACACCGAACATCGTCACCATCGTCGGCGCCCTCGGCGTCGTCGTCAGCGCCCTGTTCTTCTATCCGCAGGGACAGCTGTACGCCGGGTCGGTCGTCGTCACGGTCTTCGTGCTCTTCGACATGCTCGACGGGGCCGTGGCCAGGGCCCGCGACAGCGCCAGCGCGTTCGGCGCCTTCCTCGACTCCAGCCTCGACCGGGTGGCCGACGCCGCCATCCTCTCCGGGCTCCTGTGGTGGTTCATCGGCGAGGGCGACGACCCCCTGCTCGCCGGACTCACCCTCTTCTGCCTGGTCAGCGGCTTCATGGTGTCCTACATCAAGGCGCGCGCCGAGGGACTGGGCGTCAACTGCGACGTCGGCGTCGCCGAGCGCACCGAACGCCTGGTGGTCATCCTCGTCGCCGTGGGCCTGGGCGGCCTGGACGTGCCCTACGTGCTCGCGGGCGGTCTGTGGCTGCTGGCCGCGATGAGCCTGCTCACCGTCCTCCAGCGCCTGGTGGAGACCCGCGCCCGCCTCAACGACCCCGACTACGTCGAGGGCGCCGCGGGGACCGGCGAAGCCAACGGCGGAGCCTGAGCGCACGAGGGGACGGCGAAACGGGCAGAACGGGAAACGGGGACACGACGTGGACGAACGCACGGCCGACCTGGCCTACACGGCGGGGTGGGCGATGATCCGCCGCACGCCCGAGCGCGCGGGGCGGGCGCTGTTCCAACGCCTGGCCGACCGCTCCTGGCGCGCCCACGACGAGAGCACGCGCGGCCTGGAGCGCAACCTGAGGCGCCTGGTCGGCCCCGGGGCCACGGACGCCCAGCTGCGCGCGCTCTCCCGCGCGGGCATGCGCTCCTACATGCGCTACTACTACGAGATGTTCCGCCTCCCCGCCATGAGTGAGGAGTACGTCCTGGGCCGGACCCGCGTCACCGGGATCGAGGTCCTGGAGGAGCACGTCCGGTCGGGCCGCGGCGTGGTCGCCGCCCTGCCCCACATGGGCAACTGGGACCACGCCGGAGCCTGGATCGCGCTGAGGGGCACCCCCCTGACCACCGTCGCCCAGCGGCTGCGCCCCGAGAGCCTGTTCCAGCGCTTCACCGCCTACCGCGAGTCCCTGGGCATGGAGGTGCTGCCGCTGACCGGGGGCCCGAACACCGTGGGCACCCTGGCCCGGCGGCTGCGCGAGGGCGGACTGGTGTGCCTGCTCGCCGACCGCGACATCAGCGGCACCGGCCTGGAGGTGGACTTCTTCGGGGAGCGTGCGCGCGTGCCCGCCGGGCCCGCCGCGCTGGCCCTCAACACCGGCGCCGCCCTGATGCCGGTCTCGCTGTGGTACGACGGCCCGTACTGGAACATCCGGATCCACGACGAGATCCCCGTCGCAGGGGGAGCCACCCGCGCCGAGCGGGTCCAGGCCACGACCCAGGAGCTGGTCCGCGTCTTCGAGGGGGCGATCGCCGAGCACCCCGAGGACTGGCACATGCTCCAGCCGGTGTTCAGCGCCGACCACGCGCGCGTCTCGCGCGAGGCGACCGCGGAGACCGCCGTGCCCGCGGGGACGGACGAGAGCACCACGCCGGGAGGGGCGGGCGACGGCACAGCACCGGGCGGCGCTGTCCGGGAGGGCCCGGGCAACGGCACGGTGCCGGACGACGGCGTGCCGGGAGGGGCGGGCGACGGCACAGCACCGGGCACGCGGGGCGGGTTCCCCGCGGAGAACGGGGTAGGGGCCCCTCAAGGCAGCGGGGCGAGGCCCCCCGGACGAGACGAACGGAACGGGTGACCGTGGGCATGCGGGTCGGCCTGGTCTGCCCCTACGCCTGGGACGTCCCGGGCGGGGTGCAGCAGCACGTCGGCGACCTCGCCGAGGCGCTCATCGGCATGGGGCACGAGGTGTCGGTACTGGCGCCGGTGGGCGACGCGGACACCGGCGCCCTGCCGGACTACCTCGTTCCCGCCGGAAGACCGGTCCCGGTGCCCTACAACGGCTCGGTGGCCCGGCTCACCTTCGGCCCCAGGGCCGCCTCGCGGGTGCGCCGGTGGATCGCCGAGGGCGGGTTCGACGTCCTGCACATCCACGAGCCGTCCGCGCCGAGCGTCTCGCTGCTGGCGTGCTGGGCGGCCGACGGCCCCGTGGTGGCCACCTTCCACACCGCCAACCCCCGGTCGCGGGCGATGGCGGTGAGCTCCCCGGCGCTGCGTTCGGCCCTGGAGAAGATCAACGGCCGCATCGCCGTGTCCGAGGCCGCCAGGCGCACCCTGGTCGAACACCTGGGCGGCGACGCCGTGCTCATCCCCAACGGGGTCGCGGTGCGCAGGTTCGCGCACGCCGACCCCCTGCCCGGCTGGCCGGGGGAGGGCGGCTCGATCGGTTTCCTGGGACGCCTGGACGAACCCCGCAAGGGGCTGGGCGTCCTGCTGGAGGCCTTCGCGCTCATGGCCCCCGAACGCCCCGGCCTGCGCCTGATGGTGGCCGGGCCCGGCGACGCCTCGGCGGCCATGGAGGCCGTCCCCGGGCACCTGCGCGAACGCGTCGTGCTGCTCGGACGCCTGGACGACGCCGACAAGGCGCGCGCCTACCACTCCGCCGACGTGTTCTGCGCGCCCAACCTGGGCGGCGAGAGCTTCGGCATCGTGCTGACCGAGGCGATGGCTTCCGGAGCGGCCATCGCGGCCAGCGACATCCCCGCCTTCGCCGCGGTCCTGGACGGCGGGGCCGCCGGGGAGCTGTTCGCCGCGGGCGACCCCGCCCACCTGGCTGAACGCGCCGGTGCGCTGCTGGACGCACCCGCGAGGCGTGCCGAGCTCTCGTGTGCCGCCCGCCGCGCGGTGCGCGCCTACGACTGGGACACCGTGGCCGCCGACGTCGCCCACGTCTACCGGACCGTCCTGCTGTGGGACGGGGACGGCCACTCCGCGGGGGTGCGCCTGGACGGCGGGCCCCGGGCCACCGCCCTGCTGCGCCGGGGGACGACGTGACCGCGGCCGCCTCCCGGGCACCCGCCCCGGTCCTGCGCGCGCCCGCCCCCGCGGAACGGGGTGAGCGGCCCTGACCGAGGACGTCCTCTTCGCCGCCACCGTCGTCGGCATCCTCCTGGCCCTGGTGCTGTTCGGCTTCTACCTCTCCTGGCGGGCCACCCGCCTGCACCGCCTGCACCACCGGGTCGACACCGCCCGCGCGGCCCTGGAGGCCGCGCTGGAGCGGCGCCTGGACGCCGCGTCAGCGCTGGCCGCAGCCGACGGCACCGACGCCACGCGCGCCCTGCCCGGGGCCGCCGAGGCCGCCCGGGGGGCGCGCGACCGGCAACGCGAGCTGGCCGAGAGCGCGCTCTCGCGCACGCTGCGCGCGGCACTGGAATCTCCGGGTCCCGCTGAGCGTTCCAACATGCTGCGGCCCCACCTGATCGAGGTGGAGGCCGCCGCCAAGGGCGTCCACATGGCCCGCACGTTCTACAACGGCGCGGTCTCCGACACCCGCCGCGCCCGCCGTTCCCGGCTCGTCCGGACGTTCCGCCTGGCGGGCACGGCGCCCCTGCCGGACTTCTTCGAGATCGACGACCAGCCGCCGCGCATCCCGCTTCTCCCCGTCGGCCCCGACACCCCGTAGATACGGGCCCCGGCAAAACACCGATCTGGCCAAAACCCTCGAAAGGGGGTGGAAGTAGGATGGGGGGCTGGTCGACCAGGGTGCGCGGCGCCGACGGTGTCCGCGTACCGCCGCGTGGGGCCGCCGACTCCGCTGCCCGAGAGCAGCCCTCAGCAGAACCGAGACAACGGGAGTCCACCACCGTGGCCAACAACGCACCGAACACCTCCGACAACGCCGTCGGCACCGAGCGTGTCAAGCGCGGCATGGCCGAGCAGCTCAAGAACGGCGTCATCATGGACGTCGTCACGCCCGAGCAGGCCAAGATCGCCGAGGACGCCGGAGCCGTCGCGGTCATGGCGCTGGAGCGCGTCCCCGCCGACATCCGCAGGGACGGCGGTGTCGCCCGCATGTCCGACCCCGACATGATCGACGGCATCGTCGAGGCCGTCTCCATCCCGGTCATGGCCAAGGTCCGCATCGGCCACTTCGTCGAGGCCCAGGTCCTGGAGTCGCTCGGCGTCGACTTCATCGACGAGTCCGAGGTCCTCACCCCGGCCGACGAGGCCTACCACATCGACAAGTGGGCCTTCACCGTCCCCTTCGTGTGCGGGGCGACCAACCTGGGCGAGGCGCTGCGCCGCATCGGCGAGGGCGCGGCCATGATCCGTTCCAAGGGCGAGGCCGGAACCGGCAACGTCGTCGAGGCCACCCGCCACATGCGTTCCATCCGCGGCGAGATCCGGCGCCTGGGCACCCTGGACGAGGCCGAGCTGTTCGGCGCGGCCAAGGAGCTGCGCGCGCCCTACGAGGTCGTCAAGGAGGTGGCGGCGCTGGGCAAGCTCCCCGTCCCGCTGTTCTCCGCCGGAGGCGTGGCCACCCCGGCCGACGCCGCGCTCATGCGCCAGCTCGGCGCCGAGAGCGTGTTCGTGGGCTCGGGCATCTTCAAGTCCGGTGACCCGGCCAAGCGCGCCGACGCCATCGTGCAGGCCACCCTGCACTACGAGGACCCCGCGGTCATCGCGCGCGTGTCCCGCGGTCTGGGCGAGGCCATGGTCGGCATCAACCTGGACGAGCTGTCCGACTCCCAGCGCTACGCCGGCCGCGGCTGGTAGCCGCCGCCCGGCGGACGCCTCCCGCGTCCGTCGTGCGGGCGGCGGGGCCGGGCGCGGCCCCGCCGCCCGCACACGGCAGAACACGAGCCTACGTCCACGAGTGAGGCCGTACTTGACCGCGACACCCACCATCGGCGTCCTCGCCCTCCAGGGCGACGTCGCCGAACACCTGCGCGCGCTCCAGGCCCTGGACGCGCACACCGTCAAGGTGCTCTCCCCCGACCAACTCGACGCCCTGGACGGGTTGGTCATCCCCGGCGGGGAGTCCACCACCATGTCCAAGCTGGCCGTCCGCTACGGCCTGATGGAACCGCTGCGCAAGCGGATCGCCGCGGGGATGCCCGCCTACGGCACGTGCGCCGGGATGATCATGCTCGCCGACCGCATCCTGGGCGGGACCGCCGACCAGCAGACCGTCGGCGGGATCGACATGACGGTGCGCCGCAACGCGTTCGGACGCCAGACCGAGTCCTTCGAGGCCGCCGTGGACATCGACGGCCTGGAGGGGGACCCCTTCGACGCGGTGTTCATCCGCGCGCCCTGGGTGGAGTCGGTCGGGCCCGGGGCCGAGGTGCTCGGCGCAGTGCCCGGCCCCGACGAGGCCGGTAGGATCGTCGCCGTACGGCAGGGCGGCCTGATGGCCACGTCCTTCCATCCCGAACTGACCGGCGACACGCGCATCCACCGCCTCTTCGTCGACATCGTGAAAGGACATTCATGAGCGGCCACTCCAAGTGGGCCACCACCAAGCACAAGAAAGCCGTCATCGATGCCAAGCGCGGCAAGCTCTTCGCCAAGCTGATCAAGAACATCGAGGTGGCCGCGCGTACCGGCGGTGGAGACCCCGACGGGAACCCCACGCTCTACGACGCCATCCAGAAGGCGCGCAAGAACTCCGTACCGCTCGACAACATCGAGCGCGCCCGCAAGCGCGGCTCCGGCGAGGAGGCGGGCGGCGCCGAGTGGCAGACCATCATGTACGAGGGCTACGCCGCCGGTGGCGTCGCCCTGCTGGTGGAGTGCCTGACCGACAACCGCAACCGCGCCGCCTCCGAGGTGCGCGTGGCCGTGTCCCGCAACGGCGGCAACATGGCCGACGCCGGTTCGGTCTCCTACCTCTTCAACCGCAAGGGCGTCGTCATCGTGCCCAAGGAGGGCACCACCGAGGACGACGTGACCCTGGCGGTGCTGGAGGCCGGTGCCGAGGAGGTCGAGGACCTGGGCGAGTCCTTCGAGATCGTCTGCGAGGCCACCGACCTGGTCGCCGTGCGCACCGCGCTCCAGGAGGCGGGCATCGAGTACGACTCCGCCGAATCCAGCTTCCTGCCGACCATGGAGGTCCCGGTCGACGCCGAGACCGCCAAGAAGGTCATGCGGGTGGTGGACGCGCTTGAGGACTCCGACGACGTGCAGAACGTCTTCACCAACGCCGACATCCCCGACGAGGTCATGGCCGAGCTCGGCTGACCCTCCGGTCAGGCGACCTCCCGCAGCAGGTCGCGAACGCGCGCGGGCGCCTCGTGGAGTGCGAGGTGGCCCGCGCTCGCGATCGTGCGCACGTCGGTGCCCAGCAGTCTGCGCACCGCACCGCGCAGCAGCGCGGGGGTGAAGACGCGGTCGTGGGCTCCGGTGGCCACCGTGACGGGTGTGCCCGACCAGTCCCGGAAGTCCTCACCCCGCAGTATGCCCGGGACCGGGCTGGGGCGGCAGTGCCGCCCGACCAGGGTCGCCCACTCCGTGAGCGGGTGGGTCGCTCCGCCCGCGGCGACGGGCCCGCTGAGCAGGCCCAGGAGCCGCGAACTGGTCCGCTCGCCCGGTGAGAGCCGCCAGGAGAACGTGGCGCGCAGCCTCTCGCCGTCCATGACGGGGGCGGCCAGGCCCGCCGGACCGATCAGCACGAGCCCCGCCACCAGCGGCGAGGGCATCGCCGCCAGGGCGGCCGCGGCGCCCGTCGAGTGCCCGAGCAGGATCACCGGTTCGGTGGTGACCTGGGGTAACAGCGCGTCCAGCCAGGCGCCGTAGGCGTCCGCCCGGCCGAGCAGGGGGCGCCGGGAGTCGCTCGTGCCCGGGTGTCCGGGCAGGTCGGCCAGGAGCACGGTCCGGTCGGCGCGCAGCACCCGCGCGGTCGCGACCAGGTTCGCCGACCCCAGGAGGGCCCCGGACAGCAGCAGGACGGGGGTCCCCGGCCCGCCCGGGAGGACGTGCACCCGCGTGGCGCGTCCGGCGGAGGTCACCGCCCCCGGCGAGCGCAGGTCGCGGGCCCCGCCCAGTGCGCGCTCGCACCAGGAGCGCACCGCGATCTCACCGGCGTCGGACCGGTAGACCCGGGTGAGGGACAGCGTGGACATCGTTCACCTTCTCGTGACAGGGGCGTCTCCGCCGGAGAGCCGGGACGCGGGGCGGGGCGCGGGAAGGAGCCGGAGGGCGGGTGGGCCCGTCCACCGGCTCCGCGTTGGGGATCCCGCACGGAAGGGCCGGTGCCCCTCGGGGACATCGGCGCCGGCAGCGGGGGGTTTCAGCGCAGCGGGTCGAGCGCCTCCAACGCGCCCGGGCGGACGCCGGTCGTGATCTGCTCGGCCAGGAGGCCGCCGGTGACCGGGCCGTGCGTGAGCCCCCACATGCCGTGGCCGCCCGCGACGAAGACGCCGGGGGTGCGGGTGGCCCCCACCAGGGGCACACCGTCGGAGGTGACCGGCCTGGGCCCCACCCAGGCGTCGGTGCGCTCCTGCCAGCGCACCCCCCTGAGGTAGGGGCTGGCCGAGCGCCCGATGGCCTCGACCCGGCGCGGGTCGAGCGCGTCGTCGGGGCCCCGGAACTCCATCGTTCCGGCGACCCGCAGCGCCCCCTGGTAGGGGGTGCACGCCACGCGGGCCTCCGGCAGGTAGACGGGTCCGGGCACCGGCTCGTCGGTGGGGACGGTGAAGGAGTAGCCCCTCCCGGCGCGGACCCGGGCGCGTACGCCGTGCTCGGCGGCCAGCCGGTCGAACCAGGCGCCCGTGCACACCGCGACCGCGTCGGAGCGCAACCGCTCGCCGTCGCCGGAGACGGCGACGACCGCGCCGCCCTCCCGGTGGACGCCGACCGCCTCGAACCCGGTGCGCACCTGACCGCCGCGCTCGCGCACCGAGGCCGCCAGGTTGCGGACGAGGGTGCCGGGGTCCACGTGGCGCTGCCCGTCCAGGCGCACCGCCGCCCCCACGGCCCCCGAGGCGTGGGGGAGGACCTCGCGGACCGCCGCCCCGGTGAGGGCGGTGTGGCCGACGTCCAGCCCCGAGGCCGCGATCCGGTCCAGCTCGCGCAGGAGCGCGACGGCCGAACGCGGGGACCGGAACAGCGCGGTGACGGGTGCGGAGACCTCAGTGGTCTCCACGCCGCCCTTGGCCAGGGCGTCGAAGGCGTCCAGGGCCCCGGTGTTGAGGGGCAGGTTGGCGCGTACGGCCCTCTCCCAGGCGTCCCAGCGGCAGTGCGCGGCGAAGCGGGCCAGGAACAGCCACAGGTCCGGCGAGGGGGTCAGCGGAACCGACAGGGGCGCGTCGCGGTCGAGCAGGGAGCGCAGGCCGTAACGCAGCACGCCCGGCTCGTTCAGGGGGATGGCCAGGCCCGGCGAGAGCCACCCGGCGTTGCCCCAGGAGGCCCCGGAGCAGACCCCGTCCCGGTCCACGACGGTGACGCGGACGCCGCGCTCCTGGAGGAACCAGGCCGTCGACAGGCCGACCACCCCCGCGCCCACGACCAGCACGTGCTGGACCCCGCCGACACGCCCCACGTCCGCCATCGCGCCCGTTCCCCCTGTTCACCGTGTCCGTCGGTCCCCACCATGCTCGCTTTCCGCCGTGGGGGTCTTGTCGAGAAGCGACAATCAGGAGTGGGGTTCCTGTGCCGACCGGACAAAGGGGGTGGCGGGGTCCGCGCCCGGATCAGGGCAGGCGGGAGAGCACCTCGGCGGTGAACTCGTCCGTGCCCGCGCTGCCGCCCAGATCGGCCGTGCGCACGGGGGAGGAGGCCAGCACGGCGCGGACCGCGTCCATGACCTGCGCGCCCGCCTCGGGGTGGCCCAGGTGGTCGAGCATCATCGACGCCGACCAGATGGCCCCCAGCGGGTTGGCCAGCCCCCTGCCCGCGATGTCGGGCGCCGAGCCGTGCACCGGCTCGAACATCGACGGGTACTCGCGCTCGGGGTTGAGGTTGGCCGACGGCGCCACCCCGATACCGCCCGCCACGGCGGCGGCCAGGTCGCTGAGGATGTCGCCGAACAGGTTCGAGCCCACGATGACGTCGAACCGCGCCGGGTCCAGGACGATCTTGGCGGCCAGGGCGTCGATGTGCTCCTGCTCCCAGGCCACCTCCGGGTGGCGTGCCGCGCGCTCGGCCACCAGCTCGTCCCAGAACGGCATGGTGTGCACGATGCCGTTGGACTTGGTGGCCGAGGTCAGCCTGCCGCCGCGCCGCCCGGCCAGGGTGAAGGCGTGGTCGAGCACCCGTTCCACGCCCCTGCGGGTGAACACCGACTCCTGGAGGGCCGCCTCGTAGGGGGTGCCCTCGTGGATCCGTCCGCCCACGCGCGAGTACTCGCCCTCGTTGTTCTCGCGCACGACCACGAAGTCGACCTCGCCGGGCAGCGCCCGCGCGACCGGGCTGGGGACCCCCTCCAGGACGCTGATCGGCCGCAGGTTGACGTACTGGTGGAAGCCGCGGCGGATGGGGATGAGCAGCCCCCACAGCGACACGTGGTCGGGGACGCCGGGCCAGCCCACGGCGCCCAGCAGGACGGCGTCGTGGTGGCGGATCCGCTCCAGGCCGTCGTCGGGCATCATGGCGCCCTCGGCCAGGTAGCGCGCGCAGGACCAGTCGAACTCGTCGTAGGAGAAGGAGAGCGCGTGGTGGGCGCCGATCCGGTCCAGGACGGCCCTGGCGGGCGGCAGGACCTCCTTGCCGATGCCGTCACCGGGGATCGTGGCGACGCGGTAGTGCTTCATGGCGGTGTCCTTCCGTGGGGTGTTCGGGGGTGTTCGGGCCCGGCGGGGCCCTCGTCGTCCTGGCGGGGGCCGGTCCGTCTCATCGCGTCGGGGCCGACGGGGGCCCGGGGCCCGTCGGGGAGGGCCCGGCCGGGGGATGGGGACGCGGGAACCGCGCCCGGGGCGCGGGGCGTGTTCAGGGCGCGCAGCCCCCGCCCAGGAACGCGCGCAGGTGCCGTGCCGTGGCCTCGGGCGCCTCCTCGGGCACGTAGTGGTCGCAGTCCAGCGCGTGGCCGCGCACGTCGCGGGCGTATCCGCTCCAGGCGTCCGGCACGTCGTAGTGGCGGCCCACGAAGCCGTGCCGTCCCCACAGCAGCAGGACCGGGCACTCCAGGCGGCGCCCGGCGTCGGCCCGGTCGTGCTCCAGGTCGATCGAGGCCGCCGCCCGGTAGTCCTCGCAGGAGGCGTGGATCGCGGCCGGGTCGCGGAAGCAGCGCACGTACTCGTCCACGGCGGCGGGTGCGAAGGGGGTGCCGCCGTGGTGGCGGGCGTTCATGCGGGTGCGGACCCAGAAGTCCGGGTCCTGCCCGATGAGGTGCTCGGGGATGCCGTTGCCCGCCGCCAGGAAGAACCAGTGGTGGTACCCGAGGGCGAACTCGGCGTCGGCGTGCTCGAAGGCGTACCGGGTCGGCACGATGTCCAGCGCGCACAGCGCCGTCACCGCCTCCGGGTGGTCCAGGGCGAGGCGGTGGCCGACCCGGCCGCCGCGGTCGTGGCCCGCCACGGCGAAGGAGTCGAAGCCCAGTTCGCGCATGACGAGGTACTGGTCCCGCGCCATGGCCCGCTTGGCGTAGGGGGCGTGCCGCTCGTCGGAGGCGGGCTTGTCGCTGTCCCCGTAGCCGCGCAGGTCGGTCATGACCAGGGTGAACCGGTCCGCCAGGAGCGGTGCGACGCGGTGCCAGATCAGGTGCGTCTGCGGGTAGCCGTGCAGCAGCAGGAGCGGGGGGCCGTCCCCGCCCGTGCGGACGTTGACGCGCACGCCCCCGGCGTCCACGGTGCGGCGGGCGAAGCCGGAGGGGAGGAGGTCGCTCATGACTGGATTCCAGCAGGCTGGGGGCGCGGGCGTCCAAGACCGGCTGCCGATATCGTTGATAGGCCCGGCCTATAAGGAGGAGCGGTGGACGTCCGGCAGCTGGAGTACTTCCTGGCCGTGGTCGACCACGGCGGGGTGAACCGGGCGGCCTCGGCCCTGTACCTGTCCCAGCCGTCCCTGTCGCAGGCGGTCCGGGCCCTGGAGCGCGACCTGGGCAGCGACCTCTTCCACCGCATCGGCCGCCGCGTGGTGCTGACCGGGGCGGGACGCGCGCTGGTCGAGCCCGCCCGCGAGGCGGTGCGCGCCCTGGACCTGGCCCGCTCGGCGGTCGAGTCGGTGCGGGAGCTGCGCGGCGGACGGGTGGACGTGGCGGTGCTGCCCACCCAGGCGATCGAGCCGCTGACCGGCCTGGTGGCGGGCTTCACCCGGCGCCACCCGGAGGTGTCGGTGTCGGTCCGCAGCGCGCTGACCACGCGCGACGCCGTGGAGATGGTGCGCACCGGCGCCTGCGAACTCGGCGTGGTGGCCACCTCCGAGCCCTTCGCGCGGACGGGGGTGCGCGCCCATCCGCTGGTGCGCCAGAGCTTCGTGCTGCTCGCCCCGCCCGACGGGCCCTTCGCCGCGGGAGAACCCGTGCGCGCCGAGCGGCTGGAGGGGCAGCGGTTGATCGTGGGACAGCACGGTTCGGGCATGCGCCGGTTCGTCGACGAACTGGTCGCGGACGGCCTGGACGCCCGGGTCGCCGTGGAGAGCGAGCACCGGGTGTCCCTCCTGCCGCTGGTGCTGGGCGGGGCCGGGATCGCGGTGGTCACCGACGCCTGGCGGGACCTGGCCGAGCGGGCCGGGGCGCTGGTGCTGGACCTGGAGCCCACCGGCCACCTGTACGTGTCTCTGGTCAGCAGGAGGGGGCCGCTCACCGCGGCGGCGGAGGCGTTCGTGGCCCACGCGGTGGACTGGTCCGCGGGGGCGGACCCGGGCCCGCCGGGCGAACCCGGGAGCGACGTCCTCACCGGGGGTTCGGGCCGATCAGCTCTTCGGGGTCCGACGGGTTGAGGCTGCCCGGGCCGAGGTCCGACGCGGCGACCCCGAAACCGTGTCGGCGCGGTACCGCCACCGCGTCGTCCAGGGACTCGCGGTCGGTGACGAAGCCGCGATCACCCGCGCTGTTCGGCCTGAGGCCGTGGTACGGCTTCCTGCCGTCGTCGTTGCAGACGAACGGGACCGCGTTCCGGGGAGGTCCACGCGCGGGCGCTCAGCCGACCATGTCGAAGGCGGAGACCACCCTGGTCGGGCGCAGCCGCACCGCGAGCTCGCCGGGCACGCCGTTGCGCCGCCCGAACTCCTCGGCCCGCTCGGGCCCCATGTAGCGGCGGGCGATCGCGGTGGCGGTGCGCACCAGCTCGTCGGGGTCCTCGGACACGACGGCCTGGCCCTGCACCTGCACGAAGGCGTACGGCGGCTCGGGCAGGTCCACGGTGAGCGCCACCCTGGGGTCGCGCGCGATGGACCGGCCCTTCGCGGTGGAGGCGCCGGTGTTGAAGACGATGTCGCCGTCCTCGACGACGAACCACACCGGCGCCGCCAGCGGCCGTCCGTCCGAGGCGGTGTAGGCGAGCATCCCGGTACGGGTGCCCTGGAGCAGGAAGTCGCGGACCCGGGGGTCGGAGAGAGAAGTCACGGCCCCACGCTAGTGCGCGGGTCCTGATCCCTCCGGGAGGACGCGGCGCCGGGGTGCCCGCGTGTCGGCGCGACCCCGCGTATCGGTACGATCCGCGCAACACGGGCGTCCGCCTCGGGCGGTCGGACACGGGGAGGGGTGCCATGGGCGGGGTCGTGCCGGACGACGGGACGTGGCGGATCGGTGCCCGTGAGGGCGTCGCGCTCTCGGCGCGCTGGTGGAAGTGGGTGTGGTCGGCGCCGGAGGGGTGCGACCCGGTCAGGGACACCACCGGCGAGCACGCGGCCCGCAACCAGCCGGACGACCTGTGGTTCCTCGCCGGTACCTACGGGGGCAGGGTCGTGCGCCGGTGCGAGGTGCCCACGGGACGCCCCCTGTTCTTCCCGGTGTTCAACATGCAGTTCCCCTTCGAGTACTCCAGGCAGCCGATGGCCATGCCGGTCGCGCGGGCCGACGCGCACCTCAACGGCGTCGCTCTGCCGCTGGAGGAGTTCCAGGGGGTGTTCCGCAGCCCTCTGTGGGTCCGCAGGCACAGCTGGGGGCTGTGGGGCGCGGTCTCGCCGCTGAGCCCCGGCGGGTACGTGCTGGAGATCAGGGCGGACGATGGGCAGGGCTTCCGGGTGGACACCACCTACCACCTGACCGTCGTCTAGGGCCTGGTTTTTGAACCGTTCTCAGCTTGTGGGGGGTGGTTCGGGCGCCCACGGGGTTCTGGAGGTGGCGGAGGCGGGTTCGTGAGGAACGAGCGAACCCGCCGTAGGCACCGAAGGTTCCCGTGCTCCGGGCGCCCGAACACGGACCGAAGCGAAGCGGAGGTCCAAAAAACACTGCCTAGGCGCGCGGCACGGCGCGACGAGCCGGAACGGATCTGACCGGGCGGTCAGACACGGGGCGGAACGCGGGCGTCGGCGCGGGTCGGCCCCGAGAACACCGCCTCCAGGGGCAGGCCCAGCTCCTCGCCGACGGCCTCGGCGGAGGAGCCGGGCGCCGGGGCGAGCACGGGCCGCGCCGCCAGCAGGGCGCGGGCCAGGCGCTCCTGCCGGTCCAGGCGCGCCGCGGCGTCCGCCAGGGCCGCGCCCGTCACGGCGGAGCCAGGCCCGCTGGGCGCCGGGGCCGGTGCGGGGACCGGTTCCAGACCGGACCCGTCCGGCGAGGTGTAGCCCGTGCACCAGCGCAGTCGCCCGCCCGCCCGCGCGGGGGCGTCGGCGTGCGTGACCACCAGCGAGTCCACCCCGCCGGTGGCGGCGAGCGCGTACCGGTGCGCCACCGCGTCGAAGTGCCCGACCCGGAACACCCCCTGCCACGGGTGCGCGCCGTTGTGCGCCTCGGCCAGCACCGCGCCCAGTTCCGGGTCCTCGGCCACGAGCGGGCCCGCGCCGTGCCGGGTGGTGTAGGTGCGCACCACACCGATCCGTCGGGCGTCGCCGGGGCGCCCGGCCTCGGCCAGGAGCGCGAGCGGGTTCGCGGTGGTCGTCGTGGACCAGGTGGTGTACGGGTGGAACCCGTGCCACTCGTCCAGCAGCACCCCCTGCGCCCCCTCGAACACCACGGGGGAGCGGTCGAGCAGCCGGGGCAGGTGATCCTCGTCCACCAGCCGCACCCGCCGCGCGAAGGCCAGGTAGGCCTCCACGCACTCCTCGACGTCGGGGTCGGGCCCGGGCCGGGCCCCTGCTCCGGGGTCGGGGGCCGCGCCCGGGGGCTCCAGGGCGCGGCGCACCGCGTGCAGGTGGTCGGCCAGGCGGCGCAGCTTGCGGCGCAGCGCGTCCGGCCGCGCGCAGTCACCGGCGGTGGGCGCGTCCTCGGGGCGGGCCAGGGCGTAGGCCACGGCCTCGCCCACCCCCATCCCGCAGGAGCCGTGCCGGGCCTCGCCCCGCGCCCGCTCCCGCGCCTGGTTGGCCGCCCGGTGCCACGGCGTGCTGATCAGCGCCCGGCGGTCCACGGTGACCAGCGCGAACGGGTCGGCCACGCCGAGCGAGGCCAGGTGCCCGGCCTCGCCTGCCAGGGCGAAGGGGTCCACCACCATCCATCGCGACAGGTGCGTGGGCACCGGGCCGCCGGGGGCCAGCGTGCCCGCGCCGAACTGGGCGAACGTGTGGTGGCGGCCGTCGGGGGTCACCACGTTGTGCGCTGCCTGGGCTCCCCCGTTGGCGCGCACGACGGCGCCGAAGCGCCGCCGCGCGCACAGCAGGTCGACCGTCACGCCCTTGCCCGCGTCGCCGAACCCCAGGTCGACGACGACGGCGTTCCCGTCGGCCCACGGGGCGGTCTCGCCGGTCACAGCCGGTCCACCCCGCCCGCGTCGGCCGGACCGCCGAGCCCGGTCGGGGTGTCGGCCACGACCACGGAGCCTCGGCTCTCGGACAGCGTCCGCAGCGCCCTGCCCACCGCCTCGCCCGCGTCCGAGCCCGCCTCGGCCAGGTCGGCCAGGCCCTTCTCCAGGTCGATGGCCTCCTCGGCGAGTCCGACGGTGACCGCGATGGTCTCCGACACCGCGTCGAGGTCGTCCAGGTAGATGACGTTCTGGCCCAGCTGGGTGTCCCAGAAGCCGCGCACCTTGTCGTTGTGGTAGTGGCCGCTGCCGGTCGGCATGATGAAGTACACCTCGAAGCTGCGCCGCAGCTCGGCCAGGATCCGCGGGAAGGGGATGTCCTCGGTGAGGTCGTCGCCGATCACCTCGCGCACCTCCCGCGCCTTGACCGCCCCGTAGGCCATCTCGTCGCCGATGACGAAGAGGTGGCCGCGCCGTCCGCGCTTCTCCAGGCAGTCCATGGAGGTGTGCCGGGCCATGAAGTACATGGCCAGTTCGTAGGACTCCATCACCTGGCCGCCACCGCCGCCCTCCAGCAGGATGTTGCCAAGGTCGTCCTCCAGTTCGTTGCCGGACTCGAACTGCCCCACCTGGAGCGGGGCCCGGTCGCACGTGGCGTCGCCGATCGCGCCGAAGAGGATCTGCGGGTCCCGCACGTACCCCTTGCGCAGCAGCAGGCCGAACAGGTCGGGCAGCTTGGTCTGCAGCACGCGCGGCACGTTGCGCATGGACCCGGTGACGTCGAAGAGCACCGAGATGGCCAGCGACTCGGGGTGTTCGGCGGAGTCGCGGCTCTCGCGCACGCCCACCCCGTGGGGGTCGAGGCTGTCGTGGACCCGCCAGGCACTGCGCGGGGTCGAGGCGAGCACGTCGTCGGTGTAGCCGAAGCTGCTGGAGCCGACGGAGGCGTTGTAGGCCTGACGCGCGTGGTAGGCGTCGGTGGACCAGTTGCTGCTTCCCATGGGGTTCTCCTCGGGAGACGGGGCGGGCGGACGGGGCCGCCGGGGTCGGGGGCGGGGAAGGTGGTCGGGGAGGGGGTTCAGGCCCCGGCGGCCGGTGCCGGGTCCGGCATGGTGAAGGGGCGGAACCGGCGCGGTCCGTAGAGGCGTTCCAGCACGTCGTCCAGTTCGCGGAGCAGGGCGAACCCGTCGCGGGGCCGCCGCTCGGGGGCGGGCAGGGTGCAGCCGCGCGCGAAGGACCGCAGCTGCGGGGGCAGGCGGCCCGCGGTGACGTACTCCACGCACCGGGTCGCCATGTGGATGTCGGTCTGGGCCAGCGCGGGGCTGCGGGCGGTCACCTCGGGCGGGTAGAAGTCCGCGCGGCCGGGCACCATCGCCGGGATGTGCGGCGCGGTGCGCGGGGCGTGCGCCGTCACCGAGTAGCACCAGTCGACCAGGACCAGGCCGTGCTCGGCCGGGTGGATCATCACGTGCTCGGGCACGACCGCGCCGTGCACGACCCCCGCCAGGGCGGCGTTGCCGACGGCGACCAGCAGCCGCCGCCACATCCACGCCGCGTCGCGCGGGTCGACGCCGTCGGGGTGGGCGCGGCGCACCTCGGCCAGCGTGTGGAAGCCGTGCAGCCGTCCCAGGACGTTGGCCCGCCGCTCCACGCCGGTGGCGGCGTCGCGGTGCTTGAAGGACTCCACCAGTTCGGGGACGAAGGCCCGGTAGCGCTCGTGGCCGTGCTCCCGGACGCGGCGCAGCGCGGTCGCCTCGGCCTCCAGCAGGTCGTTGTCGCGGGGTGCGCGGGGCAGTTTGAGCACCGCGTCGCGCCACTCAGGGGCCCGGTAGCGCACCGGGTGCAGGTCGGCGACGTCGCCCCGGGCCAGCCGCTCCCGGCCGATCCGGTAGGTGTGCGCGCCGGTGGCCAGGGTGAGGTCGTCCAGGCGCAGGTCGCCCGCGGCCATCGCCCGGTACAGGTCCCACAGCTCCGAGAGCCGGGCGAAGGGGCCGGTGCCGCTTCCGGGCGGCGCCGTGTCGGGGTGCAGCGCCCGGGCCAGCTCGCGGTGGCGGGCCGTGGCCGCCGGGGGCACGCCGCCGTCCTCGGGCAGCGGGCCGAACAGTTCCACGGGGTCGCCCGCCAGGGCGACCTGGCGCTCGGCGTCCTCGAAGGCGGGGCCGGTGGCCGTCATCGGGCTCCTCTCGGGGGTCACTGCGTGCTCCGCAGCAGGGGAGGGTGCAGCAGGGCGGCGCCGCCCGCGCGGTAGAGCCGGGCGCGCCGTCCGCCGCCCGCGCCGCCGCGCTCGGCGAGTTCCCCGGTGTCCTCCACGAACCCGGGTGCGGCGAGGATCTTGCGGTGGAAGTTGGCCGCGTGCAGGGAGTGGCCCCACACGGCCTCGTACACCTCGCGCAGCGCCGTGATGGTGAAGGCGGGCGGCAGGAAGGCCGTGGCCAGCGGGGTGTACTCCAGCTTGGAGCGGGCGCGCTCGACGGCGTCGGCCAGGACGCGGCCGTGGTCGAAGGCCAGGTCGAGCCCGGCGCGTGCGCCGTCGCCGTGGCCGAGGTCGCGCCAGGGGATCCAGGCGGCCTCCTCGGTGCCCCGGCCGGTGTGCGGGTCGGGCAGGTCGGGGGCCAGCAGGACGTAGGCGACCGAGAAGACGCGCATGCGCGGGTCCCGGTCCCGGGCGCCGTAGGTGCCCAGCTGCTCCAGGTGCAGCTCGGTGGGCAGCAGGGTCTTCTCCGAGAGCACGCGCAGGGCGGCGTCGGGCAGGTCGGGGTCGGCGGGGCCGTCCGGTCCGTCCTGGGCCCGGACGAACCCGCCCGGCAGCGCCCACCAGCCGCGCTGGGGGCGCGCGGCGCGGCGCGTCAGCAGCACGTGCGGCACGCCCGACCTGATGGTGAGGGCGACGACGTCGACGGTGACCGCGGCCGGGGCGAACGCGTGCGGGTCGTAGTCGGCGAGGAACCGGCTCTCGCCCTCCTCGTCGCGCGGGTCGGCCACGTGCGCCTCCAGTTGTTCTCAAGTCGAGTATTTCTCGAACTGAGAGCAACTTAGCACGCGTTCGGCGTCCCGTCCATCCCTTTTCTCCGGAAGCGCGAAGGCGGCGCGCGGGCCCGGGCCGTGCTGCCGCACCCGGTCGGGCGGCTACGCTCGCGACGGGGCGGCCCGCGGCCGCGGCGGGTTCCGGCCCGGCCGGTGCCCCGGGAGCGGACACGCCCGGGCTGGCCGGAGGCGGACGTCGTGGCCCGCCGCTAGCATGTGGGCGAACGGACGTTCGAGAGGACAAGGGTGAGGCGCGTGCGCGTGTTGGGGATCGACCCCGGGCTGACCCGGTGCGGTGTCGCCGCCGTCGAGGGCGCCATCGGCCGACCGCTCACCCTGCTCGGCGCCGACGCCGTGCGCACCAGCCCCGACACCGACCTGCCCCACCGGCTCGTGGGGATCGAGCGCGGCATCGAGGAGTGGCTGGACCGCTACCAGCCCGACGCCGTCGCCGTCGAGCGCGTCTTCGCCCAGCACAACCTCAGCACCGTCATGGGCACCGCCCAGGCCAGCGGCATCGCCCTGGTCTGCGCCGCCCGCCGCGGCCTGCCCGTGGCCATGCACACCCCCAGCGAGGCCAAGGCCGCCATCACCGGCAACGGCCGCGCCGACAAGGCGCAGGTCGGCACGATGGTGGCGCGTATCCTCGGACTCGACGGACCCCCCAAGCCCGCCGACGCGGCCGACGCCGTCGCCCTGGCCATCTGCCACATCTGGCGCGGCGGGGCCCAGGCCCGCGTCGCCCAGGCCCAGCAGGACTTCGCCCGCAAGGTGGAGCTGGCCCGCCGCACCCGCGGCCGCTAGCGCCCCGCCCCCAGGAAGGAGAGGGGCACCGTCCCCGGTGCCCACACCAGATGATCGCGTTCCTCACCGGCCGGGTGGCCGCACGCGGCGCGGGCACCGCCGTCATCGACGTCGGCGGGGTCGGCATGACCGTGCAGTGCACGCCCTCCGCGCTCTCGCGCCTGCACGTGGGCGAGACCGGGACCGTGGCCACCAGCCTCGTCGTGCGCGAGGAGTCCCTGACCCTGTTCGGGTTCGCCGACGACGACGAGAAGCACCTGTTCGAGCAGCTCCAGACCGCCTCCGGAGTCGGCCCCCGCCTGGCCCTGGCCATGCTCTCCGTCCACAGCCCCTCCAGCCTGCGCCACGCCGTGTCCACCGAGGACACCACCGCCCTCACCCGCGTGCCCGGCATCGGCAAGAAGGGCGCCCAGCGCATCGTCCTGGAACTGCGCGGCAAGCTCGACGCGCCCGTGCTCACCGACGGCACCCTGCCCGGGTCCGATGCCGCCGGGACCGGCGGCGAACCCAACGGCGCGTGGCGCGGACAGGTGGTCTCCGGCCTGGTCAACCTCGGCTGGTCGGCCAAGGACGCCGAGGCCGCCGCCTCCGCCGTGGCGACCGAGGCCGAGCACACCGACGACGTCGCCGTCCTGCTGCGCAGCGCTCTGCGCAGGCTCAGCCGGGCCTAGGAAGGAGGAAGCCCCGTGTACGACTTCCACGAGGAAGACCCCCGAGGCTCGGTCCCCGGCGGGCCCCCGCCCTACGAGCGCGACGCGGTCTCGCCCGACGCGGGCACGGACGAGCGCCAGATCGAGGGCGCCCTGCGGCCCCGGGCCCTGGACGAGTTCGTCGGCCAGGAACGCGTGCGCGAACAGCTCTCCCTGGTGCTGCACAGCGCCAAGCGGCGCAACCGGGCGCCCGACCACATCCTCATGTCCGGCGGCCCGGGCCTGGGCAAGACCACCCTGGCCATGATCATCGCCGCCGAGATGGGGGCCCCGCTGCGCATCACCTCGGGCCCGGCCATCGAGCGCTCCGGGGACCTGGCCGCGGTGCTCTCCACCCTCCAGGAGGGCGAGGTGCTCTTCCTGGACGAGATCCACCGCATGGCCCGCCCCGCCGAGGAGATGCTCTACGTCGCGATGGAGGACTTCCGGGTCGACGTCGTGGTCGGCAAGGGCCCCGGCGCCACCGCCATCCCGCTGGACATCGCGCCGTTCACCCTGGTCGGGGCCACCACCCGCGCGGGCATGCTGCCCGCGCCCCTGCGCGACCGCTTCGGGTTCACCGCGCACATGGACTTCTACACCCCCCAGGAACTGGAGCTGATCCTCCAGCGCTCGGCGGGCCTGCTCGGCGCTCCCCTGGACGCGGACGCCGCCGTGGAGATCGCCGGGCGCTCGCGCGGCACCCCCCGGATCGCCAACCGGCTGCTGCGCCGGGTGCGCGACTACGCCGAGGTGCGCGGGGACGGGCGGCTGTCGCTGGACACCGCCCGCGCCGCCCTCGACCTCTACGAGGTGGACGAACTGGGCATGGACCGGCTGGACCGCGCCATCCTCGACGTGCTCATGAGGAGGTTCCGCGGCGGCCCGGTCGGCCTGTCCACGCTGGCGGTGTCGGTGGGGGAGGAGGCCGAGACGGTGGAGACCGTCGCCGAGCCCTTCCTGGTCCGCTCCGGCTTCCTGGCCCGCACCCCGCGCGGCCGGGTGGCCACCCCGCAGGCCTGGGCGCACATGGGGCTCACCCCGCCGCCGGACGCGGCCTTCGGCGCGGCGGCGGCCAACGGGGGCGGCGCCACCGGTAACTCCGCCCCCGCGGGCAACGCGGGTCACAACGGCACGGCGAGTCCCTGACCAGTGCGTCTGACACGGCGCCCCGGTCCGGGCACAATGGGTTCCGGCCGCGCGGACCGGGGACGAACCGTTAACACTCCGATCTCATCCGGTGGGATGCTGGTGACCCACGCCACGTAAGCTGGGACGAAACAGCCGATACGGGGCATGACTCCGTACGTGTCGTTCGACACCGGTGGAACGAGTCGGCCTTCTGGCGCGTTGTACGTGCCGGACAGGTCCGGACCACGCGGTTCGTACCGACGCGAAGAAGGTGGCCGCCGCGGTGTCCGATCCGACAGCCGTCGGCCACACGAAGAAACCTCAGGGAAGGACGCCCCCGTGCAGGGCCTTTACCACCTCGCTGCCCAAGGAGAGCCCACGGGCGGACTCCTCGGCATGCTGTTCCCGTTCCTGCTGATCCTTCTGGTGTTCTGGCTGCTGTTCTGGCGCCCGGCCCAGAAGCGCCGCCAGCAGGAGACGCAGATGCACAACGCCCTGGTCCCCGGTGTCGAGGTGATGACCAAGGCCGGCATCTTCGCCACCGTCGTCGAGATCCACGAGCAGGACGTCCTGCTGGAGATCGCGCCCGGGACCCGCATCCGCATGCTCAAGGCCGGTGTCGGAGAGGTCGTCACCCCGGCCGCCGACGACACCCCGGTGGAGGACCGCCCCGACTTCGGCGACGACGACAAGCCCAAGGGCTAGAAGTACTTCTTCGGGCCTCCGCCCCGCGCGGTGAGCGGACGGCCCGCACGCGTCCGACCCCGGTACCGGCCCCCCGCGCGGGGGGCCGGTACCGCCGTGTCCGGACCGCGGAGCGCCGCGGCGACTCCCGCGAGGCCCCGCCCACGTCGGCCCCGACAACACGAGAACCCAGCAGAAGGCCCATCCCACATGCCCGACGACACCGCCACCGCGGCGCCCGTCCCCAGCCCGGAGCTCATCCGGGCGCACATCCGCGACATCCCCGACTTCCCGAAGCCCGGCGTCCTGTTCAAGGACATCACGCCGCTGCTCAACCACCGGGAGGCCTTCGCCGCCGCCGTGGAGGGCCTCGCCGCGCCCTTCCGCGCCGCGGGGGTGGACCACGTGGTCGGACTGGAGGCGCGCGGGTTCATCTTCGGCGCCCCGGTCGCCATGGCGCTGGGGTCGGGCTTCGTCCCCGCGCGCAAAGCCGGGAAACTGCCCTCACGGACCATCGGGCAGGCCTATGATCTGGAGTACGGCACCGCGACCGTCGAGATCCACGCCGACGCGGTCTCCCCGGGCAGCCGTGTGCTGATCGTGGACGACGTCCTCGCCACCGGCGGCACCGGCAGGGCCGCGGTGGACCTGGTCCGCAAGGCGGGTGGTACGGTCGTGGGATTCTCCGTCCTGATGGAGCTCTCCGCGCTCCGGGGACGGGACAGGGTGCCCGACGTGGAGCTGCACACCCTCCTCACGGTCTGATCCGGCCGACCCGCGCCGCGGCCGACGCCCCTCCCCGAGGGGAATGCGCGACGGCCCGTCATCGTTGACGTACTCCACCACCGGGGGTGAACCCCCGGTGGCCAGTGTCACACCCGCCGCCGGGCGCGGCGGGAGCGGGGAGGCCGAGGCCGTTCCCGACGGGAACGGCCCCACTAGACTGGTGGGAGAGGTACCGCGGCGGCCACGTCACGACTGGCCCTGATGACACGCACGTGCACCGGTGGAGCCGGGCGGCGCTGACGGCGCCCGCGCGACCGGACGGATCCGCGGGAGGTAGGCATGCCAAGCGAAGTGGTTTCGACCGGGGCGGCAGCGACGGACGAGACGCGGCGGGGCGCCTCCCACGAACCGCGGCCGAACGCGTCCCAGGGGCGCGCGGACGGCACCGGCGCGCGGGGCGCCACCACAAGTCCACAGGGAGACCGGCCGGAGGGCGCCGCGAACGGAGCGGCGCCCTCCGACGTCTCCGGAGCGGGGGCCACGCGGCAGCCGTCCCCCTCCACCACGCCCTCCACGGTGCGAGTACGCAGAAGGCTCGCCCGACTCGGCGCCCAGCGGGGAGTGACGATGAACCCGGTGCTCGAACCACTGATCAAGACAGTGCGGGCCACCCATCCCAAGGTGGACGTGCGGCTGGTCGAGCGCGCCTACGAGGTCGCGGCCCACCACCACCGCGACCAGAAGCGCAAGAGCGGCGACCCCTACATCACCCACCCCCTCGCCGTCGCCACGATCCTCGCCGAGCTGGGCATGCAGGAGGCCACCCTGGCCGCCGCCCTCCTGCACGACACCGTCGAGGACACCGACTACTCCCTGGGCGAGCTGCGCTCGGACTTCGGCGACGAGATCGCCGAGCTGGTCGACGGGGTCACCAAGCTCGACAAGGTCAAGTACGGCGAGGCCACCCAGGCCGAGACCGTGCGCAAGATGGTCGTGGCCATGGCCCGCGACATCCGCGTGCTGGTCATCAAGCTGTGCGACCGGCTGCACAACATGCGCACCCTGCGCTACCTGCCCTCCCGCGCCAAACGGGAGAAGAAGGCCCGCGAGACCCTGGAGATCTTCGCCCCCCTCGCCCACCGGCTGGGCATGAACACCATCAAGTGGGAGCTGGAGGACCTGGCCTTCGCCACCCTCTACCCCAAGCGCTTCGACGAGATCGCCCGCCTGGTGTCCGAGCGCGCCCCGCGCCGCGACGTCTACCTCCAGGAGGTCATCGAGGCGGTCTCGGCCGACCTGCGCGAGTCCAAGCTCAAGGCCACCGTGCGCGGGCGGCCCAAGCACTACTACTCGATCTACCAGAAGATGATCGCCCGCAACTGCGGCTTCGACGAGATCTACGACCTCATCGCCGTGCGGGTCCTGGTGGACAGCGTCCGCGACTGCTACGCGGCCCTGGGGACCATCCACGCGCGGTGGAACCCGGTGCCCGGCCGGTTCAAGGACTACATCGCGATGCCCAAGTTCAACATGTACCAGTCGCTGCACACGACGGTCATAGGGCCCTCGGGCAACCCGGTCGAGCTCCAGATCCGCACACGCGCGATGCACCGGCGCGCCGAGTACGGCATCGCCGCGCACTGGAAGTACAAGGAGGACCGGGGCAGCGGGGGCGAGAGCAAGCCCCGGGGCAGCTCCGACATGCAGTGGCTGCGCCAGCTCATCGACTGGCAGCAGGAGACCAAGGACCCGGGCGAGTTCCTGGAGTCGCTGCGCTTCGACCTGTCGGTGCAGGAGGTGTTCGTCTTCACCCCGGGCGGCGACGTCATCTCGCTGCCCCAGGGCGCCACCGCCGTGGACTTCGCCTACGCCGTGCACACCGAGGTCGGCCACCGCACCGTGGGCGCCCGCATCAACGGCCGCCTCGTGCCGCTGGAGAACGAGCTGCACAACGGCGAGACGGTGGAGATCCTCACCTCCAAGACGCCCGACGCCGGGCCCAGCCGGGACTGGCTGAACTTCGTCAAGAGCGCCCGGGCCCGCAACAAGATCCGGCACTGGTTCACCAAGGAGCGCCGCGAGGCCGCCATCGAGCAGGGCAAGGACGAGATCGCCAAGGTCATGCGCAAGCAGGAGCTTCCGGTCAAGCGCCTGTTCAGCGGTGAGGCGATCATCGGCCTGGCCAGCGACCTGCGCTACCCGGACGTGGACTCGCTGTACGCGGCCGTGGGGGAGCGCCAGGTCAGCGCCCAGCACGTGGTCGGCAAGCTCGTCGACTCCATGGGCGGCCTGGAGAACCACACCGAGGACATCGCCGAGTCGGCGCTGCCCACCAAGGCGGCCACCCGCCAGCGCCAGCACGGCAACCCGGGCGTGGTCGTGGAGGGCGACGCCGACGTGTGGGCGCGCCTGTCCAAGTGCTGTACCCCCGTGCCGGGCGACGAGATCGTCGGCTTCGTGACCCGGGGCAACGGGGTGTCGGTGCACCGCCGGGACTGCGTGAACACCGCGACGCTGGACACCGACCGTATGGTCAAGGTGGAGTGGTCGCCCACCGAGGACTCGATGTTCCTGGTGGCGCTGCACGTGGAGGCCCTGGACCGGTCCCGGCTGCTGTCGGACATCACGCGGGTGCTGAGCGACCAGCACGTCAACATCCTGTCCGCGACCGTCCAGACCAGCCGCGACCGCGTGGCGCAGAGCCGCTTCACCTTCGAGATGGCCGACCCCGCCCACCTGGGCAGCGTGCTGCGCGCGGTGCGGGGCGTGGACGGCGTCTACGACGTCTTCCGCGTCCGCAACTGACCCGGCCGGACACGGCCGGGCCCCGGACGCCCGCGCGGGGAGCCCGGAGCCCGTGCGCTCCGGTCAGATGCGGATCGTGGTCGAGCGCACGATCTCGAACACCGGGTGGCGTTCGGCCTCGGCCGCGAACGCCTCCTCGGGGGCGTCCGGCGGCGTCTCGAAGTACAGGCCCACCATGGCGGCGCGCGGGTGGTCCAGGTACTCCTTGAGCAGCGGGGCGGCCTCCTCGGCCCCCAGTTCGCGCACGCTGATCAGCTCGATCCAGCCGCCCTGGCGCAGCGTCGCGAAACCGTCCTGACGCAGGTTGCGGACCCAGTCCACCTCCCCGTAGGGGGAGACCAGGAACCGTCCGCGGTCGCTGTCCAGCACACTGAGCGGGATGGTGCGCAGGAAGCCCGACTTGCGCCCACGCGTGGTGAGCAGGTGCAACTCGGGCAGGCACACCCCGTACTTGACGAAGCCGCTGACGACGGCGTTGGCGGTCCGCCGCAGCCCCGTCATCTCGAACCGCTTCGTCGGCTCGTTCCCCATCTCGGCAACTCCCTCGCTCGGCTGCTCCCCATTCTGGTGGCTGCGCGCGCCCGGCGGCACCGGGGGAGGCGCGCGACCCGCGGCGGACCACCGCCGACCGGCCCTGACCCGGGCCGAAGAGCGGGCCCCGGAGGCGGGATTCAGCGGAAGGCCGAGATCCCCGTCACCGACTGGCCGATGCTGAGCGCGTGGATCTCCTCGGTGCCCTCGTAGGTGGCGACCGTCTCCAGGTTCAGCATGTGCCGCATCACCGGGTACTCCAGGGTGATGCCGTTGGCGCCGTGCACCGAGCGCGCCGCCGCGGCCACCCGCTGGGCGGCGGCCACGCACGAGAGCTTGCCGAAGCTCACGTGGTTGTGGTGGCACCGGCCCTCGTCCTTCAGGCGCCCGATCCGCAGCGCGGTCATGGCCGCCTGGTTGACGTCCACCACCATGTCGGCGAGCTTGCGCTGGGTCAGCTGGAACCCGGCGATCGGCCGGCCGAACTGCTCACGGCTCAGCGCGTACTCCAGGGCGGCCTCGTAGCAGGCGCGCGCGGCGCCGGCCGCGCCCCACACGATGCCGTAGCGGGCCTCGTTCAGGCACGACAGCGGCGAGCCCAGGCCGCGCGACCCCGGCAGCACCGCGTCGGCGGGCAGGCGCACGCCCTCCAGCACCAGTTCGGAGGTGATGGACGCGCGCAGCGACAGCTTGCGGTGGATGACGTTGGCCGAGAACCCGGGCGTGTCGGCGGGCACCACGAACCCGCGCACGCCCTCGTCGGTGGCGGCCCACACCACGGCCACGTCGGCGACCGATCCGTTGGTGATCCACATCTTGGTGCCGTCGAGCACCCAGTCCGACCCGTCCCTGCGGGCGCGGGTGCGCATCGAGCCCGGGTCGGAACCGGAGTCGGGCTCGGTCAGCCCGAAGCAGCCGATCGCCTCACCGGCGGCCATGCGCGGCAGCCACTCCTGCTTCTGCTCCTCGGAGCCGAACTTGTGGACGGCCGCCATCGCCAGCGAGCCCTGCACCGACACGAAGCTGCGCAGGCCCGAGTCCACGGCCTCCAGTTCGCGGCAGGCCAGACCGTAGGCGACCGCGCTGGAGCCGCCGCAGCCGTACCCCTCCAGGTGCATGCCCAGCACTCCGAGGGAGCCGAAGGCCCTGGCCAGCCCGCGCGGGTCGGGCAGGGTGCCCGCCTCGAACCACTCGGCGACGTTCGGCGCCAGCTCGCGCGAGGCGAAGTCGCGCACGGCGTCGCGGACGTCGCGCTCGGTGTCGGACAGGTCGGCGTCCACGGCCAGGAAGTCGTGCGGGTCCGGGGCGGCGGGCTTGCGGGAGTCGCTCATGGTGGGGTGTCCCTTCGTGGTGCTGACGGCCGGTGCGGCCGTGCGGGAGGTGGACGGTGTCCTCGGACCCGGGTGCGGGGCCCGGAAGGACGGGCGGTGGTCCGCGGACCGGGTGCGGAGCCCCGAACGGCCCCGGGGCGCGGCCGGGCGGATCCGGTGCGGTCCGCTGGGACCTCAGGACGGGTCGGACTGCTGGACGGCGCCGCGCGCGACCATCGCGTCCACGTCGGCCCCGTCCACGCCGAGTTCGGCCAGGATCTGCCGGGAGTGCTGCCCCAGCAGCGGCGGCGCGCCGAGCGGCGGCGGGGTGCCCTCCAACCGGAACCCCGCGCGGACCTGTTCGATCAGCCCGGCGGTGGGGTGCTTCACGGTGCGCAGGACGTCGTCGCCGCTGGCGTCGGCGGTGCGCAGCGCGTCGAGCACCCCGCGCACCCGTCCCACCGGCACCCCGGCCCCCACCAGCAGCTCCATCCAGTGGTCGGCGGGCCGCGAGCGCAGGGTCGCCGACAGTTCGCCGACCAGCTCCTCCCGGTGCGCCACCCGGCCGGGGTTGGTGGTGTAGCGCGGGTCGGCGCCCAGGTCGGGGCGGTCCAGGGCCGCGCACAGCCGCTGGTACAGGGCGTCGTTCCCGGCGGCGACGACGATCTCGGCGTCCGCGGTCGCGAAGGTCTGGTAGGGCACGATCGTGGTGTGCGCGTTGCCGACCCGGGCGGGTTCGGCCCCCGTCACCAGCGCCTGCTGGGTGAGGTTGACCAGGCCGGAGAGGGTGGAGTTGATCAGCGACACGCTGATGTTCTCGCCGCGCCCGGTGACGCGGGCCCGCATGAGCGCGCCCAGGACGCCCACGGCGGCGTTGAGCCCGGTGAGCACGTCGGTCAGGGCCACGCCCACCTTGCTCGCCGGTCCCTCCGCGGGCCCCGTGGCGGCCATGAGCCCGCTCTCGGCCTGCACCACGATGTCGAAGCCGGGGCGCGTCGCGGGCTCGTGCTCGGGTCCGAACCCGCTCACCGAGCAGTACACGACGGCCGGGTTGCGGGCGCTGACGGCCTCGTAGCCGAGCCCGAGCCGGTCGATCACCCCGGGCCGGAAGTTCTGGATGACCACGTCGGAGGCCGCGCACAGCTCCTGGACCGCGGCCAGGCCCCCGGGGTCCTTCAGGTCCACGGCCAGGCTGCGCTTGTTGCGGTTCACCGACAGGAAGTAGGCGGCCTCGCCGTGCCCCTCCGGTCCGGCCTCCCCGGCCCAGGGCGGGCCCCAGGAACGGGTGTCGTCGCCGCGTCTGGGCTGCTCCACCTTGACCACCTCGGCGCCCATGTCGGCGAGCAGCATGGTGGCGTAGGGGCCGGCCAGCACGCGGGACAGGTCGGCGACGCGCACGCCCGCCAGCGGCAGCGGCGCGGCCCCGGTCGCGCTCCCGGTTCCGGTCCGGGGCTCGGCCCCGCCTCCGGCCCTGGCGCCGGTTCCGGCCCGGGCTCCGACGGGGGATCCGTCCGCGCGCAGGTCGTCGGTCACGGCCGCGCCTCCTGCCCGGCCCCGGGGTCCGCGGGCAACTGGTCGCCCTCCCGGAGCTGGACGTAGGTCTCCAGACAGCGGCGCAGGGCCGTGGTCAGCGCGGCGCCGGACTGGCCCGCGTACCGGGTCTGCACCCGCCGCACCAGTTCGGCGACGTCCTCGGTCACCGACTCCCCCTCGACCAGGGCGCGGAAGAAGTCCCTGGCCAGCTCGGTGAGCAGGGTGGTGTCCGCGGCGACGACGCGCCCGTCGGCGGTGTCCACGGCCAGCACGACGCCGAGCCGCTGGTACTGGGAGTGGCTCGCCACCGAGTCGGGCAGGCGGGCGTAGCCGGACACCAGGACGACCCTGGGATTGCGCAGAACCTGCTGGATACGGTCGTCGCCGTACAAGGTGCACACCTCTCGCTCACGGGCACGCGAAAACTCCGACGCTCTGGAGTCTCGCGCCTGGAGGGCGGCCGGGGGAAACCGGACACCCGCGGCGTGAGGGCAGGCAGGCACAAGTATGTCCCCACCGCGCGCGCCGCTGTCAAGCGGATCGGTGGTCCGGGCCACATCCGTTCCCCCTGCCGCGGGCCGGAAGGCTGTGTTAGTGTGCCTCGCAGGTCACGAGTACCAGCGTCAAGCCCCGGCTAGCTGGTCGGCAACCCTCCTACCGCGGTGGGGTGCCCCGGGTGAGGACCAGGTCCCGACACGACCGTGTCGGACAAGCGCGGACCCCTGAGGCGTTACCGGAGTGACATCTCCGCGGGTCCCACGACCCACAGGAGAGGTGCCCCATGACCACTGCCGTTTCCGTCCACGCCGCCCGTTCCGCCGAGCCCCCGGCCGACGCCGCCGCGTGCACCGTCGTCACCTCCGACGAGGGCGTCCCCCTGGTCACCGGCGAACGCGTCGAGTACGCCAACTTCGACTACGCGGCCAGCGCCCCGTGTCTGACCCCGGTGGCCGAGGCCCTGTCCGCGGCGCTGCCCTACTACGCCAGCGTGCACCGCGGCGCGGGCCACCACTCCCAGGTCAGCACCGACGCCTACGAGCGCGCCCGCCGCAGCGTCGCCCGCTTCGTGGGCGTGCGCGCACAGCCCGCCGACGCCGTGGTGTTCGTGCGCGGCACCACCGACGCCCTCAACCTGCTGGCCCGTTCGGTGCCCGAGGGCTGCACGGTGGTCGTGTTCGAGTCCGAGCACCACGCCAGCCTGCTGCCCTGGGAGCACCCCGCCGCCCGCGCCGGACGGGTGGTGCGCCTGCCGCTGCCCGCTTCCCCGGAGGGCGCCGTGGAGGCCGCGCGCGCAGCGCTGCGCGGGGCCCCCGAGGGCCCGCGCCTGCTGTGCGTGACCGCCGCCTCCAACGTCACCGGCGAGATCTGGCCGGTGGAGGAACTGGTGCGGGCCGCCCACGCCGAGGACGCGCGCGTGGTCGTGGACGCCGCCCAGTACGTGCCGCACCTGCCCTTCAGCCTGGAGGAGACCGGCGCCGACTACGTCGCCCTGTCCGCCCACAAGCTCTACGCCCCCTTCGGCTCCGGGGTGCTGGCCGGTCGCGCCGACTGGCTGCGCGAGGCCGCGCCCTACCTGTCCGGCGGCGGAGCCACGCGGCTGGTCAGCGAACACGACGTGGTGTGGAACGACCTGCCCGCGCGGCACGAGGCGGGCAGCCCCAACGTGCTGGGCGCCGTGGCGCTGGCCGCCGCCTGCGACACCCTCGCCCCCGCCGTCCAGGAACTCCTGCACGTGCGCGAGTCGGCGCTGCTGGAGCGGCTGCGCGCGGGGCTGACGGCGATCGACGGCGTCACCGAGCTGACCCTGTGGGGCGGGGACCACCCGCGGGTGGGCATCGTGTCGTTCACCGTGGACGGCCTGCCCGCCGACCTGCTGGCCGCGGCCCTGTCCGCCGAGTACGGGATCGGGGTGCGCGACGGCCTGTTCTGCGCCCACCCCCTCACCCGGCACCTGCTGCCCCGGGGGCACGGCCAGGCGGTGCGGGCGAGCCTGGGAGTGGGCACCACGCGGGAGCACGTGGACCGCCTCGTCGGCGCGGTCGCCGAACTCGTGGCCCGCGGACCGCGCTGGGAGTACGCCGACTGCGACGGCCGCCTGGCCCCGGTGCCCGACCCCGCGCGGGTGCTCTGACGGAGGTCGCGGGCGCGGGCGCCCCGTCGGCCCCCGGGCCGGAAGCGGCGGGGAGGCCGCCTCGCGGTTCGCGGCGGTGGGTGCCAGCGGCCGTCCCCGGCCCGGTCGCAGGGCGTCGCGGTGGCGCGGTGGGCGGGGGGCGGTACGTGCGCCGTGGCGGCGGAGCGCTCCACGCGTCGGCGGGGCTCCGCTTCGGCGGAGGCGGCGGACGCGGTCGGGAGCGCGCGTCGCGGCTGGTCAGAGGGGTTCGGGTCGGCGCTGCTACAGCTGGCTGTAACAGGGATCGACTGGTGGGCGGGATGTTTCGGCGGGCCGCGCCTTCGTAGCGTCGGAGACGACACGGCGGGCGGTACACCGGCCGTGTCCAGCCACCCACCGAACCCCGGGAGCAGCCGTGTCCGACGACCCCTACCGCATCGACGCTCCGACCGCCGGAGCCCCGTCGCCCTCCGTTCCGCGGGCGCCCGCGCGCGCCCCCCGGCCCCGGCGCGCACCCGCCCGCAAGGCCCTGCTGGTCCTGCTCGGCGTCGTCCTCGCCGGGACCGCCACGGCCAACGGCACGCTGTCCCTGCTCGGCCACGAGCTGATCGGGTCGGCCTTCGGACTCGCGGCGCTGGTCTCGCTCGTCGCGCTGATCCTCCTGGTCCGCAGGGGAGACCGGTGAGCGGCGCGAACGGGGCGGCCGCCGCCCCGGCCTCCACCGCACCGGGTTCCGCCGGTCCGGACGCCGACGGCGAGGCCGTCCGGCTCACCGACGTCCACCGCGTCTACTCCGACGGCGAGGGCGCCGTCTCCGCCCTGGCCGGGGTGTCGCTGCGGGTTCCCCGCGGCTCGTTCCTCGCCGTCATGGGGCCGTCCGGGTCGGGCAAGAGCACCCTGCTCAACTGCGCGTCCGGCATGGACCGCCCCACCTCGGGCTCGGTGGTGGTGGGCGGCACCGACATCAGCTCCCTGCGCGAGCCCCGCCGCACCGAGTTCCGCCGCGAGCGGGTCGGCTTCGTGTTCCAGTCCTACAACCTGGTGCCCACGCTCACCGCGGAGGAGAACATCACCCTGCCGCTGCGCCTGGCCGGACGGACCCCCGACCAGGGCTGGCTGCGCGCGCTCGTCGGCCGGGTGGGGGTGGGGCAGCGGCTGCGCCACCGGCCCACCGAACTCTCCGGCGGCCAGCAGCAGCGGGTCGCGATCGTGCGCGCCCTGGCCTCCCGCCCCGACATCGTCTTCGCCGACGAACCCACCGGAGCGCTCGACGGCGCGACCGCCGACAGCGTCCTGGGCCTGCTGAGGGAGGTCGTGGACGAACTCGGCCAGACCGTCGTCATGGTGACCCACGACCCCAAGGCCGCCGCCCGGGCGCACGCCACCGCAGTCATGGCCGACGGCCGCCTCGCCGACGTCCTGCACGCCCCCTCCGCGGCCGACCTGGCCGGACGCCTGGCCTCCCTGGAGACGGCCGGGGCGGAGGCGGACCGATGACGGCGACCCCCGGCCCGAGCCCGGCTTCCGACCCCGGTCCGGCCTCTGGCTCCGGCCCCGCCTGCGATCAGGGTCCCGTGGGCGGACGCGGCCCCCTCGCGCTGAAGCTGGCGCGCGGCCGTGCCGGAGTGCTGGCCGCCGTCGCCGTCGCGGTCCTGGGCGGATCGGCGTTCGTCACCGTCGGCGGCGTGCTGGCCGATACCGGGCTGCGCTCCTCGGTCCCCGCCGAACGCCTCCGGGGAGCGGACGCCGTGGTCACCGCCCCCCAGACGGTCGAGCAGGCCGAGGACCTGGACCTGCCCCTGCCCGAGCGGGCCGCCCTGCCCGAGGAGCTCACCGCACGGCTGGCCGCCCTGCCCGAGGTCGGCACCGCCGTCGGCGACGTCGGGTTCCCGGCCGCCGTGCACACCGGGGACGGGCCCGCCACGGGAGCCGACCCCCGCACCACCGGCCACGGGTGGTCCTCCGCCGCACTGCTGGAGGAAGCCTCCTTGGAAGGGGAGGCGCCGCGGGGGCCGGGGGAGGTGGTCCTGGACGCCGCCACGGCGGCCGCCGCCGACGCCGGGGTCGGCGACCGGGTGCGGGTCACCGCGGCGGGGCGCACCGGCGACCACCGGCTCTCCGGGGTGCTGGACACCGGCGCCACCGTGGTCCTGTTCGACGACGATGCCGCCGCCGAACTGGCCGGACGCACCGAGGGCCCGCGCGAGGGCACCGTGGACCTGGTGGCCCTGCGCGCCGCGCCCGGCGTGTCGCAGGAGCGGTTCACCGGGGCGGTGCGGGAGGCCCTGGCGGGCGAGGACGCGCTCGTGCGGACCGGGGACCGGATCGGCGACGCCGAGTTCCCGGCCGCCGGAGCCGCACGCGGTGTCCTGGTCGCGGTAGCCGGTTCGCTCAGCGGTGTCCTGGTGATGACCATCGGCCTGACCGTCGCCGGAGCGCTGTCGGTCTCCGTGGCCGCCCAGCGCCGCGACCTGGCGCTGCTGCGGGCCGTGGGCGCCACGCCCCGGCAGGTCCGCCGCCTGGTCGCCGCCCCCAACCTGCTCGTCACCCTGGCGGCCCTGCCCTTCGGCGTGGCCGGCGGCTACCCGCTGGCCGGGCTCGTGCTGGACTGGTTCGCCTCCCTGGGGCTCGTGCCTCCGGGCCTGCCGCCGGTGTTCGGACCGCTGCCCGCCCTGGCCACGGCGGTGCTGATGGTGCTCGCCGTGTGGCTGGCCTCGCTGGCCGCGGTCGGCCGGACCGCGGCCGCGCCGCCCACCGACGCGCTCGCCGAGTCCGTCGCCGAACCGCGCGCTCCCGGCCGGGCGCGGACCTGGACGGGGGCGGCGCTGCTCCTGGCCTCGGTGGGGGCGTCGGTCCCGGCGCTGGTGCTGGGTGACGAGACGGCGGCGGTCGGCCCGGCCTCGGCCAGCCTGCTCGCGGTGATCGGGCTGGCCCTGGTCGGCCCCGCCCTGCTGCGGGCGGTGAGCGGGGCGCTCGGCCGCCGCCTGCCCGCGCGTTCGTCCGCCCTGACCTGGCTGGCGGTGCGCAACCTGCACGGCCACTCCCACCGGGTGGCGGGCGCGGTCAGCGCGCTGGCGATGCTGGTGGCCTTCGCCCTCAGCCAGGGCTACGTCAACACCACGCTGCTGGCCGCGCAGACGGAGCAGCGGCAGGACGGCGAGCTGGCCGCGAGCACGCTGACGGCGCCCGCGCTCGGCGGGCTTCCGTCGGGGCTGGCCGAGACCGTCCGGGAGGACCCGTCCGTCGCCGCGGCCGTCACCGCCACGCCGACCGCCCTCGTGTGGACCACCGAGCTGCCGTTCGATGAGGGGGTGCTGCACCAGGAGACGCCCGCGCTGGTCCTGGGGCCGGGCGCCCCGGAGGTCGTCGACGTGGGCGTCACCGGGGGCGACCTGGGCGCGCTGACCGGCGACACCGTCGCGCTGGGCGCGCAGATCGCGCGCTCCCTCGGCGCGGAGCCGGGGCAGAGGGTGACGTTCCGGATGGGGGACGGGGCCGAGGTCAGCGCCGAGGTGGTCGCGCTGTACAAGCGCGAACTCGGTTTCGGTCCGGTCCTGGTCTCGCGGGACCTGGCCCGGGGACACCTGACCGGGGACCTGCCCGCCGAGTTGCGGGTGCTCGCCGAACCCGGGCGGGAGTCCGAGGTCCGCGAGGCCCTCGACGGCCTGGCCTCGGCCCATCCGGGGGTGGAGGTCGCCGACACCGCCCCGGACGCGGCCGGGAGCGGGCTCGCGGCGAACACGGTGCTCAACCTCGTGGTGCTGCTCTGCCTGGCGGGGTACGTGCTGCTCTCGGTGGCCAACCGCCTGTCCGCCCAGACCCTGCGCCGCCGCGCGGAGACGGACGCGCTGCACGCCGTGGGCATGACCCCCGCGCAGGTCCGGTCGCTGCTGCGCAGGGAGGCCGCCCTGATCACGGTCGGCGCGGTCGTCGCCGGTGTCCTGACCTCGGCGGTCCCGCTCGCCTTCGCCGGGATGGGGCTCCTGGGGCGCCCGTGGCCCGGCGGCCCGTTCTGGCTGCTGCCCGCGACCGTGCTGGTGGTCGCGGTGGTGTCCTGGCTGTGCGCGGAGCTGCCCGCGAGGAGGCTGACCGCGGACCGGTGGCGCGCCGGGGCCGAGGTCTGACGGGCTTCCCCCGGGAGCGGTCCTCTGCGCGGAGCGGCGTTCCCGCGGGGACCGCCTCCGGTCGGGGCCGGAGCCCGGGGGCGCGGGGACCCCCTTACCTCCCGGACCGTTTCCCGGGAAGCGCGGCAGAAAGAGCGCTTTCCCGGACGATCCGGCCGTGCCGTGGAGCTTTCCCGGGAACACACGGCGGTGACCTGCCGGAACCGCGGGGGAGCGGGGCGTGACGCCCCCTCCCCGTTCGCGGAGCCGAGTTCGTTTACCAGAAACACTTGTGCCCCAGGAGTTCTCAAAGGGCGAAATAGGGCGCATAACACCCAAGTGTGTGCTGAGGATCACTTTCACAGGAGGTACCATCGGGCCCTGACGGCATGGCGCGACGCTGTCCGGGCCCGACCGGCCCGCCCCGCCGAGCGTCTGCCTCCCGCGAGCGAACCGGCTGGGGGAGCGTGAACGTGACCAACGTCCGAGGGCCCAAGACGGGTCGGCTCACGGCCGTGTTCCGAGGGCGCGGGTCCGTGCCCGTCCCCGGCCAGCGGTCCGGTGTGGTCGACCTCGGCTCCCGCGCGGGCGGACGCCCCGACCCCCGGCACGCCGAGCACACCCGCCTGCACCAGGCCTTCCTGGGGCGCGTGATCGACTACCTGTCCGCCGACGCGGGTGTACGCCAGTTCGTCGACTGGGGGTGCCCGGTGCCCGGAACCGCCGAGCGCGTGCACGCCACCGCCCCCGACGCCTCCGTCGTCCACGTCGCCCCGCACGGCGCGGCGGGCATGCTCTCCACCCCCGGCGCCCGCGTGCTCTCCGGCGACGGGTCCGGCACGGACACGCTCCTGCGCCGCCTCGGCACCTCCGGGCTCGTCGACTTCGACGAGCCCGTCGCCGTTCTGATGACCCGCCCCTTCACCGCGGACGACCCGCCCGCCCGGATCGACGCCCTGCACGCCCTCATGCGCGGGGGCGGCTACCTCGCCCTCACCTCCCCGGCGCCCCGCGCCGCGGTGGAGCGCGCCTTCGACCCCTTCCAGCCCATCGAGCCGGGCGTGGCCGACCTGCGGTGGTGGCCCTACCCGGACGAGGACGTGTCCGACCCGGGCACCGGCGTCCTGGCGGGGCTGGGCCGCGCGCCAAGACGCCGAGGGGGCGTTCGCGGGTGGCGGTGAACTGGACCGGAGAGGTCCTGGCGCAGCTGCGGTTCTACTGGGACTTCTCCCTGTGGCCCCGCCTGGAGGGGCTCACCGACGAGGAGTTCCACTGGGCTCCGGTGCCCGGGGCCTGGACCGTGCGCGAGGGGCCGGACGGGCGCCACCGGCCCGACACGGCCGTCCCCGAACCCGAGCCGCCGCCGGTGACCACCATCGCCTGGCGGCTCGGGCACATCGTCGTCGAGGTCCTGGAGACCCGCGTCAACTGGCACTTCGGCGACCGCACCGCCACGCGGGAGAACGCCGACTGGCCCGCGACCGCCGCCGAGGCCCGGCAGCGGCTGCGCCACGCCTACACGGCCTGGACCGCGCACGTCCAGGAGCTGGACGAGAGCGGCCTGGCCGCGCCGGTGGGCGGCGCCGAGGCGCCCCAGTGGGGGGACTTCCCGATGGTCGCCCTCGTGCTCCACGTCAACCGGGAGGTCATCCACCACGCGGCGGAGGTGGCCGCGCTGCGCGACCTGTACCGCGCGGAGTACGGCCGCTGAGCCCGACGGCCGCTCCCGTCGGACCCCGGGCCGGGCCGCCCCGGCCGAGGCCCCCGACGCGTTCCCTGCCGCGACGACAGCCTGACCCCGAGGCGCCCGGACCCGCTACGGGTACAAGGCCGCCACGGGCCAGACCCCGTGTTCCGCACCGGTGACACGTTCGGAGGGGCGGGCCCCGGTGCTCCCCCGGACGGCCCCGACACCGCCTAGATCGTTGATGGGAAATCCCTGAAACGCCTGCGCCCATGACGAAGGGCGTCGAGGATCGGTGTGTGACGACCAACCTTGACGCCCTTCTGACAGCACTCTACGTCCATCTGGACGACGACGTGATCCCTTCGGCCAACTCACGCACCGGCCCGGGCCGCCCACCCCTGCTCACCGACGCCGAACTCATCTGCGTCGCCACCGCCCAGGTACTCCTGCGCTGTGACGACGAGCGCCGCTGGCTGCGCCTGGCACCAACCCGGATCGGTCACCTCTTCGGCCGCCTACCGCACCAATCCGAGTACAACCGGCGCCTGACCCACCTGGCCCCGCTGCTGTTCACCGCCGCGGGCTGGCTGGCCCGCCACACCCCCACCTGGCACGAGAAACTGCGGCTGATGGACGGCACCCCCGTGCCGTGCGGGGCCTCGCGCACCACCGTGCAGCGCTCGAACCTGGGCCAGGTGTGCGGCTACGGGCGCGACGCCTCCCACCACCGGTTCTACTGGGGGTCCAAGCTGATGCTCATCACCACCACCGACGGGGCGGTGGTCTCCTTCTCTTTGGCCAACCCCAAGGAGCTGGACGAACGCAAGCAGGCACTGCATCTGCTCCACGTCCAGCGGTGCGCGCAGGGGCCGTGCCCGATCGTGTGCGACAAGGGTTTCGCCGGGGCCGGTATCGAAAAGGCCGCGGCGGACCTGGGGCATGTGCTCGTGCGTCCCGCGCGCAAGGACGAGGTCGACACCGGGGTGTTCCCGGCCTGGTTGCGTCAGCGGGTGGAGGCGATCATCTGGACGTTGAAGAACCAGCTCGGGCTGGAGCGTCACAACGCCCGTACCAGCGAGGGGCTCTGGGCCCGGGTGTGCCAGCGGGTTCTGGCGCTGAACGCGGCGATCTGGCACAACTGGCTGGTGGGTGCCCCGGTCAAGCGGTCGTTGATCGCTTACGACCACTGACCAGGACACATTTTCCCATCAACGATCTAGACCACGTGCAGCGGATCCATCCGCACCTGCGCCAGGTGCTCGTCGCGGCGCGCGCTGCGCGCCGAGGCCGCCACCTTGAGCGACCGGGACAGCGCCCCCACCCCGGCCCGGGGCACCCGCAGCAGCGCGCGCTCCGTGGGGTGGGCGCCGTCCGGGCCGACCGCCCGGTCCGCGCCCACCGGCACCGGCCCCAGGAGTTCGGCGCCCTCGGGCAGTTGGATCTGGTCGAGCAGCTCGCGCACGTGCTCGGGAGCGCCGGTGACCGAGGCCATCGCCACCGCGGGGGGGAACCCCAGCTCGCGGCGCTCGGCCAGCTCGCGCTCGGCGAAGCCCGCCGGGTCCCAGCGCACGAACGACTGCACCACCGGCAGCGAGGCGTCGGCCGACACCACCACCGTGCCGCCCGGCCGCACCAGGGCCCCCGCGTTCAGCCAGCGCCGCAGCGCCTCCTCCGAAGCGCGCAGGTCCATCCGGTTCAGCAGCGCCCAGCCGTCCAGCAGGACCGCCGCCGCGTACCCGTTGTCGGCCACCGGTTCGGCCCCCGGCGTGGCCACCACCAGCGACGGCGCGTCCGCCACCCGTGACAGCACCTCCTCGCGGCCCGAGGTGCGCACGGTCAGCGAGGGGAACGCGCGGCCCAGCTCCTCGGCGGTGCGGCGGGCGCCCACCACCACGGCGCGCATGCGGGTGACGCCGCACTCCGGGCACGCCCACTGCCCGGCGACCCGGCCGCACCAGCCGCACGAGGGCATGGCGTGCGAACCGCGCACGGCCAGCGGGCCCCGGCAGGAGTCGCAGCGCGCGGGCTCGCGGCACCCGGCGCAGGCCAGCGTGTTCAGGTAGCCCCGGCGCGGAACCTGGAAGAGCACCGGACCGGTCCGTGCGGCCTCGCGGGCCGCGCGCAGGGCCACGCTCGGCATCCGCGCCGACCTCGCCGCCTCGTCGCGGGCCAGCTCCCGGTCGTCCCCGGCCGCCCGGACCACGGGCGCGCGGCGGCGCAGGGTCGTCCGGTCGGCGGTCAGCGGGTGCGCCCACCCCGACTCCACCAGCAGCTGGGCGTCGGTGGTGCGCGTGTGCCCGCCGATCAGGGCACCGGCCCCGGCGCGGTGCGCGCGCATCGACAGCACCGTGCGAGCGTGGGGGTAGGGGGCGTGCGGGTCGGCGTGCACGTCGTCGCCGTCGTCCCACAGCACCACCAGCCCCAGGTCACGCACCGGCGCGAACACCGCCGCGCGCGTGCCGACCACGACCCGTACCCCTCCGCGCAGCACCGAGAGCCAGCGCCGGTAGCGCTCGGCCGGTCCGAGGTCGGCGGTGAGCGCCACGTACCGGCCCCCGCCCAGGCGCTGTTCCAGGGCGTGGTCGACGGCCCGCACGTCGCGGCCGTCGGGCACCACGACCACGGTGCCGCGCCCGGCGGCCAGGGTCTCCACTGCGGCGACCGCCACCGCGTCCGCCCACTCGGTTCCGGGCAGGGCGTTCCACACCGCGCGGGCGGGTTGGCCCGCGCGCAGCGCGCGCAGGAACGAGGGGCCCTCGGGGTAGTCGGCCCAGGGACCGGGATCGAAGTCGGCCCCGGTGGCGTCCTGTGCCGCTGCCGCACCGGAGGGCGGGGCCGTCACGGTTGCGGACACCTGCGGGGTGTCGGTGGTGTTCGGCGCGGTGTCGGGGCCCGTCCGGGTGCTGTGCGGGACCGCCTCGGGGGCCTTGCCCGGGGCCGTCCCGGAAGGGGAGTCGTTCGGGTCCGCTCCGGTCGCCGCGATTTCCCAGGAGGGCGCCGTCCCCGCTGCCTTCGGACCCGTACTGGGCCCCGCCGTCTCCGGATTCGCGCTGACCCCCGTGGCCTCCGAAGACGCTTCGGCCCCTGGCATCTCCGGATTCACTCCGGACTCCGTTGTCCCCAGGGTCGTCGCGGTCGCTGTCGTCTCGGAGTTCGCGCCAGAACCCGCTGTCTCCGGGAGCGCGCCGGTCACAGCTGTCTCGGGTTCCGCATCAGGATCCGCTGCCTCCGGAGCCGCACTGGTCACGGTCGTCCCAGGATGTGCCCCGGAGTCCGCTGTCTCCGGGACCTCGCTGACCTCGGTCGCCTCCGGAACCGCGTCGGCCCCCGACCCGACTCCGGTTGCCTCCGCAGGCGCGTCGGCCCCCGTTGCCTCCGCGGCCTCCGCTGCCTTGGCCGCCTCCTTCTCCACGCGGGCGTGGCGGGGCGGCACCGCCAGCCGCAGCACGTCGCTCAGCGTGCCCGCGTAGCGGTCGGCGACCGCGCGGGCCAGGCCCAGGATCTCGGGGGTGAGCACGGGCTCGGGGGAGACGACCGCCTCCAGGTAGGCCAGCCGCCCCGAGAACTCCGAGGTCCCCACCCGTTCGGCCAGGAAACCGCCCAGCTGGCGGTTGTTGAACCGCACCTTCACCCGGCAGCCGGGCACCGCCGCCTCGTCCATGTCGGCGGGCACCCGGTAGTCGAAGTACCGGTCCAGGTGGGGCAGCGGGGTGTCCACCACCACGCGCGCGACGGGCAGCCGCTCGGCGGGCCTGCGTGGGGCCGGGCGGCGGGACCTGCTTGCCGCCCGAGCCGTGGCCTTCTCCTGTTCCGGCTCCTGTTCCGGAAGCTCGAAGAGGACCCCGTCGGGCTGACCGGGCTGCGCTGTCATCCTCCTCTGTCTACCAGAACCGTGCGACACCGCCCCGCGCACCGGGCGGCGCGGCCCGGCGCCACTGGTAGAACTGGGGAACCGACAGACCTCGGTGGAGGGGAACCCACGTTGAAGCTTGTCTTTGCCGGAACACCGCAGGTGGCGGTACCGTCCCTGCGCGCACTGATCGACTCCGGCCACGAGGTCGCCGCCGTGGTCACCCGCCCCGACGCCCGCTCCGGGCGCGGCCGGAAGGTCTCCGCCAGCCCGGTCGGCGAACTCGCCGCGAGCGAGGGCATCGAGGTCCTCAAACCCGCCAAGGCCGGAGACCCCGAGTTCCTGGAGCGGCTGGCACACATCGCCCCCGACTGCTGCCCCGTGGTCGCCTACGGCGCCCTGCTGCCCCAGTCCGCGCTCGACATCCCCCGCCACGGCTGGGTCAACCTGCACTTCTCCCTGCTGCCCGCCTGGCGCGGCGCCGCCCCCGTCCAGCACGCGGTCCTGCACGGCGACGACATCACCGGCGCGTCCACCTTCCGGATCGTCAAGGAACTCGACGCCGGTCCCGTCTTCGGCACCCTCACCGAGACCGTGCGCCCCACCGACACCAGCGGCGAACTCCTCGACCGGCTCTCCGTCTCCGGCGCCGAACTCCTCGTCCGCACGATCGACGGCATCGCCGCCGACCGGCTCAGCCCGGTGGAGCAGCCCGCCGACGGAATCTCCTACGCGTCCAAGCTCACCCCCGAGGACGCCGAACTCGACTTCACCGCCCCCGCCCTGCGCGTGGACCGCACGGCCCGCGCCTGCACCCCCGCCCCGGGCGCCTGGACCACCTTCCGCGGCGGCCGCCTCAAGGTGGGGCCGGTCACCCCCCTCACCGACGCCGACACACCCGCGCTCGACCCCGGCCAGCTGCACGCCGACAAGAAGCGGGTCCTGGTCGGGACCGCCACCCACCCGGTCGTCCTGGGCGAGGTGCAGCCGCAGGGCAAGCGCGCCATGGCCGCGGTCGACTGGGCGCGCGGCGTGCGCCCCGGCGACGAGGACCGCCTGGGGCGCTGAGCTGCCGTAGTCTCGACCTGGCGGCTGAGCCCGCCGGTCCCGTCCCCGGTTTGTTGAGGCAGCACACGTTGAGCGAGCAGTCCCGATCCCCGTACCGCCGTCCCCGCCGCGGCGGGAAGCCCGCGCAGGGCGGCGGCAGGGGCGGGGACGGACAGTCCCCGCCCCGCGACCCCGCCCGCCGCGTCGCCTACGACGTGCTGCGCGCGGTGGGCCAGCGCGACGCCTACGCCAACCTGCTGCTGCCCGCCCTGCTCAGCGAACGCGGCATCAGCGGCCGCGACGCGGCCCTGGCCACCGAGCTGACCTACGGGACCCTGCGCCTCCAGGGCACCTACGACGCGATCCTGGAGGCCTGCGTGGACCGCACGCTCGCCTCCGTGGACACCGAGGCGCTGCCGCTGCTGCGCCTGGGCGCCCACCAGCTGCTGTCCACCAAGATCCCGCCGCACGCCGCGGTCAGCGCCACCGTGGACCTGGCCCGCAGGGTCGTGGGCCACCACCGCGGCCGGTTCGTCAACGCCGTCCTGCGCAAGGTCTCCGCCCGCGACCTGGACGAGTGGACGGCCGTGGTCGCCCCCGACCGCGCCACCGACCCCAGCGGGTACCTGTCGGTCGTGCACAGCCACCCGCGCTGGATGGTCAAGGCGCTGGCCCGGGCGCTGGGGGAGCGGTCCGCCAACGGATTGGTCGAGACCGAGCGCCTGCTCGCCGCGCACAACGAGCGCCCCCGCGTGACCCTCGTGGCCAAGCCGGGCCGCGCCACCGTCGCCGACCTGGTGGCCGCCGGTGCCGAGGAGGCCCGCTACTCGCCGTTCGCCGCCTACCTGCCCGAGGGAGACCCGGCGGCGATCCGCGAGGTGCACCAGAACCGGGCCGCGGTGCAGGACGAGGCCAGCCAGCTGGTCGCCCTCGCCCTGACCAGGGTGGACGCCCACGGCGACGACGCGCGCTGGCTCGACATGTGCGCGGGACCGGGCGGCAAGGCCGGTCTGCTGGCGTCCCTGGCCGGGCAGCGCGACGCCCGCCTGCTGGCCGCCGAGGTGCAGCCCGCGCGGGCCGGACTGGTGGCCGGTGCGGTGCGCCGCTCCCCGCGCGACGCGGGCCGGGTCGTGGTCGCCGACGGAACCAGGCCCGCCTGGCGGCCGGGGGCCTTCGACCGGGTGCTGGTGGACGCGCCGTGCACGGGCCTGGGCGCGCTGCGCCGACGCCCGGAGTCGCGCTGGCGGCGCACCGAGGGCTCGGCCGCCGAGCTGGCGCCGCTCCAGCACGGCCTGTTGACGAGCGCGGTCGAGGCCGTGCGCCCCGGCGGCGTGGTCGCCTACGTCACCTGCTCGCCGCACCTGGACGAGACCGACGGGATCGTGGGCCGGGTGCTCTCCGAGCGCGACGACCTCACGCTGCTGCGCGCCGCCGACTACCTGGACGGGGTGCCCGACCTCGCGGCCGGTCCGGAGGGAAGGTACGTCCAGTTCTGGCCGCACGTGCACGGGACCGACGCGATGTTCCTGGCGCTGCTGCGCAGGTCCGAGCGGTCCTAGGTCCGAGCAGCCCCGGGGCCGAGCGGTCCTGAAGCCGTGGGGGCCGCTCGCGCGGCGGTCCCCTCACCGGCCCGGTCCGGGGAGTCCTGGGACTTGTCCACAGGAGGGGATCCGGGGTGGGCGGGAGCGGGACGGCCGGTCACACTGGGACACGGGGGCATGTCACCGCGCCGACGGACGCCCGCGGCGCCCCCGATACCAGGGTAGGGGCCTGCGCGCTCTTCCGCGGAGCCCTGTGGACAACCCGTCCGGGGCGGCGGGGCGTCCTTCGTCCTCCGGCCCGGGGCGACGGCGTCCGGTGCCGACCGAGGCGTTCGCCACCTATAGGGGTCCTTCGCCCTCCGGCCCGGGGGCGGCGGCGTCCGCTGTCGACGGCGGCGCGGGCTCGGGTACCGGAGGCGGCGCGGGCCCCGGCGGAGGTGCGGCCACCGGCGGGGGCCCGGACACCAGGGGTGCGAGCACGGGCACCGGCGGGATGCTCGCGCGCAGGCGCAGGGTCAGCCGCTCGCCCAGTTCCCCGCTGAACGTTCCCTCATGCGCGACCCCCACGCGGTCGCCCAGTTCCACCGCGTGCAGGCGCACGACGGCCTCCACCAGCGTGGCGTAGTTCCCGGCCGCCGATCGGGCACGCACCCACGCGATCCCCGCCACGGCCGTCGCGACGAGCGCGGCGGGCCACCACCACACGGTCAGAGGCAGGTACAGCAGTGCCCACGCCGTCAGCCCGGTGGCGCGGGACAGGTCCTCGCGGGCCGCGGTGACCTCCACGCGCTCCTCCTCCGGCAGGACCAGCCACAGGTGCGGCCACAGCACGGCCAGGTCCGCCCGGTGGTCGCGGGCCAACCGCGTGCGCACGGCCGCGATCCGGTCACCGCACCAGGTGGGGCGCTCCGGCCGCTCGGGGGAGACCCTCGCCATGCGGTCGTAGGCCTTCGCGAACGCCTCCTCCCGGCCGCTGTCCCGCGCCTGCCCGACCTCGCCGCCCCCGCGCCGAGCCTCCCCGCCTTCACGCCGTGTCCGTTCCGCCTCCCCGTTCCGCGCCCGCTCGACCTCCCCGTTCCGCGTCCGTTCCGCCTCCCCGCTCCGCGTCCGTTCCGCCTCCCCGCTCCGCGCCCGCTCGACCTCCCCGCGCAGCCGGTCCCACCGCGCGCGGCGCGAGCGCACCCACCACCCGGTCCAGCCGCGCAGCGGCGGCGGCCACCGCTCCCAGTCCGCGGCGGTCCACAGGCGCTCGACCAGCCAGCCCACCCCCTGGGCGGCCAGACCCACGGCGGTGCTCCCGGCCAGCACGGCGGCCAGTACCAGGGCCTGGCCGCCGAAGGTGTCCACGCGCGGATCCGCGGCCCATCCGGTGACCCGCTCGGCCAGGTGCCCCACGTCCCACGCCCCGGACCAGCCCAGGGCGTAGGCGGCGGTGGCGACCGCCAGGTAGAGGGCGCCGGGCAGCGCGAGGGTGCCGACCCACCTCTCGGTGAGCCTGCGGCCCAGTTCCGCCCACAGGCCGCCCACCGCCTACCGCCCCCGCGGCGGGCGCAGGGCGGCGCCGCTGACCAGGCAGACCGGCACGTCCTCGGCCGGTGTGGGCTCCCACGTGCGCGCGCACCTGCCCTGGGGGCACCCGTACAGGGCGAAGGCGGGGCGGGGCAGGCCGATCCCGGCCACCCCCGCGCCCCCGGACCCCACCCGGTGCACTCCGTCGGCGTGGGCGGCCAGCCCGCGCCCGTCGAGGGCGACCAGAGCCTCCTGGAGTCCGGCCAGCTCCGCCGACGCGTCCCCGCCGCCGCGCGCGGCCCCCAGCACCGCGTCGACCAGCGCGGGGCCGCCCGGCACCGGTTCCAGCCGATCCCTGATGTCGCGGGCGTGCTCGCAGACCACGCCCAGCTCCGCCGCGGTGTCCTCGCTCACGGATCTCCCATTCCTCCCGGCCGCTCCTGCGCGCGGGTGCCCGCCACGGCACCTGGCACGGGCCCCACCTCCCCGGGAGCCGTGCCAGGTGCGCTCGGACGCCCTCCCCCCACTCCTCTCGGCCACTCCACATGTCCGAAAAGGGCGATTTGTGATCTACGTCGTAAAGATCCTCCACGAAGACACCCCGAACAGTGAGGGGGAGAGGGAAGAACCTCTTCGCATCCCCGCAGTTCCGGGCCCCGCACCCGGACCACCCGCCCCCGTCCGCCGTGGCTACACTGCACGCGTGGCCATCCAGATCTCACCCAGCATCCTGAGCGCCGACTTCGCGCACCTCGCCGACGAAGCGGCCGCCGTGTCCCCGTCCGCCGACTGGCTCCACGTCGACGTGATGGACAACCACTTCGTCCCGAACCTGACGCTCGGCCTGCCCATCGTGGAGTCCCTGCTCAAGGCGACCGACACCCCCCTGGACTGCCACCTGATGATCGAGGAGCCCGACCGCTGGGCCCCCGCCTACGCCGAAGCGGGCGCGGGCAGCGTCACCATCCACGCCAAGGCCGCCGGGGCCCCCGTGCGCACGCTGCGCGAGATCCGCCGCCTCGGCGCCCGGGCGGGCCTGGCCCTCAACCCCGCCGAGCCCGTCGAGCCCTACGCCGACCTCGTCGGTGAGATGGACATGCTCCTGCTCATGACCGTCGAACCCGGCTTCGGCGGACAGAAGTTCCTCGACGTGGTCCTGCCCAAGATCCGCCGCGCCCGCGAGATCCTCGACAGCCGCGAGGCCTCCGTCTGGCTCCAGGTCGACGGCGGCGTCAGCGACGAGACCATCGAGCGGGCCGCCGAGGCCGGAGCCGACGTCTTCGTCGCCGGTTCGGCCGTCTACGGGGCCCAGGACCCGGCCAAGGCCGTGGAGTCCCTGCGCGCCCTCGCCGCCGGGGCCGCCAAGTCCTGAACCCGAAGCCCGACCCTCCACAACCGAACGTCCGTCTGCGCAACGATCGCGACACGGTTCCGCCCTTCGCTGGCCCCGCCCGGCGTCTCCCCCTAAGCTGTGCGACTCGTAGTCGTGAATCTCGCTTGGTCGCGGCTCCGTCTTCCCCTCCGCCTTCGCGCGCGCGGGGGAGCGGCGCGGCGTGAGCGCGTTGCCAGGCGCGGACCCCCGGGAGTACGCGTTGAACGCTTGGACCGCCGAGCACCTGGCCATGGACGCGCTGTGGGAGGCGGAGACCGTCCCCATCCTCTGGCTCCAGGACCTGGGGGACTGGCTCGTCCACCCGCTGGGCCTGGTCACCCACCTGGGCTCCCACACGCTCGTCATCCTCGCCCTCACCCTGGTCTTCTGGTGCGTCAACCCCGGCCTGGGGGCGCGCCTGTTCGTCGTGGTGGCCTGCTCCGGCGTGGTCAACCAGCTGTTCAAGTCCCTGCTCTACGGGGCCCGGCCGCCCTGGTTCGACGCCCGCGTCACGGCCCACACGAGTTCGGACAGCTTCGGGATCCCCTCCGGGCACACCCAGGGCGCCACCGTCACCTGGGGCTACCTCGGCATCAGGTCCGGCCGCCGCGCCGTGCTGTGGGCGGCGGTCGCGGTGATCGCGCTCGTCTCGCTCTCGCGGGTCTACCTGGGCGCCCACTTCATCAGCGACGTCGTGGCCGGACTGGTGCTGGGCGCCGCCCTGCTGTGGGCGGTCCTGCGCTGGGAGGAGCGCGTCATCGCCTGGTGGCTGGGGCTGGACACCGCCCGCTGGGCGGGTTACGCCCTGGCCGCCGCCCTGCTGCCCTGCCTGGCGGCCACCCTGTGGCAGCTGCTGGCGCGCGGTGACTGGACGGTCCCCCAGGAGTGGATCGGCGCCGTCCCCGCCGACCCGGCCGCCGAAACCCTCACCGGCCTGTACACCGTGGCCGGAACCCTGCTGGGCGGGCTGGTGGGTTTCACCCTGCTCGCCCGGCGCGGATGGTACAGCGCCGCGGGCGCCCTGGCCTCCCGGGCCGCCCGCTTCGTCCTGGGCGTCTCGGTGATCGTGCTGGTGCAGGTGTTCGTGAGCGTGCTCTTCGGCCACCTGGGCGGGCTCGCCGACGCCGCCGTGTCCTTCGTCGCCTACGGCGCGATCACCTTCTGGGCCTCCTTCCTGGCCCCGGAGGCCTTCGTCCGCAGCGGCCTGGCCACCCGGCCCGGGGCCGCGGCCGAGACCTCCTAGCGGGCGGGACGCGCGGTCGCGGCGACACGCCCGCCGGGGCCGCCGGGCCGGGCGCGCGCCGTCCGCGCCGCCGCCGGTGGGGCCCGATGATTCGCGTCACACCGGCTAGGCGCTCCTGTTGACGAGGGGTTAGGATCCCTACCAGCAAGTTCAACACGTGCTCCGGGGTCGGTGTAATTCCGAACCGGCGGTGACAGTCCGCGACCCGGCCGAGTCCATCGGCCGGTTGAACCGGTGGAATTCCGGTACCGACGGTGAAAGTCCGGATGGGAGGCAGTACGTGTCGGGACGGTCCCTCGCCGCCCGCGTCCGCTGACGCGCGGCCCCGGTGCCGTCCTGTTCGTGGACCCTTCTCCACGCGTCCCCTCACCCCGGAGCCACCAGGCGAAGGGAAGGCAAGGGCGTGTTCACCGGAATCGTCGAGGAACTCGGCGAGGTCGTCTCCATCCAGGCCGCGGGAACCACGGGTGAGGCCGTAATCCTCACCGTCCGGGGCCCCCTGGTCAGCTCGGACGCCGCACACGGCGACTCCATCGCGGTCAACGGCGTGTGCCTGACCGTCGTCGACCGGGGCGAGGGCACCTTCGCCGCCGACGTCATGAAGGAGTCGCTGGACCGCTCCAGCCTCGGCGGCCTGGTCCCGGGCTCCCCCGTCAACCTCGAACGCGCCGCCCGCGCCGACGGCCGCCTGGGCGGCCACATCGTCCAGGGCCACGTCGACGGCACCGCCGCCCTGGTCTCCCGGAATCCCGGCGACAACTGGGACGTTCTGCGTTTCGGGCTGCCCGCCCACCTGTCGCCGTACGTGGTCGAGAAGGGCTCGATCGCCGTCGACGGCACCAGCCTCACCGTCTCCGCGGTCAGCGAGCCCGGGGCCGAGGATGAGTTCTTCGAGGTCAGCCTCATCCCCGAGACCCTGCGGGCGACCACTCTGGGCGGCCTGGCCACCGGTGCCACCGTGAACATCGAGGTGGACGTCATCGCCAAGTACGTCGAACGCATCACCGCTGTGGCGGCGGTCCGCCCGCGGGCGTGAGCGCCCGAGCACGGCACGAGGGGGCGGGCCCGCGCGGGCGGGCCGCCGCCCGCCCCAGCACCCACATCCACGACCCATCCCAGGGAGCGGCCATGACCGTCACCGAACCCACCCCGGCCACGACACCGATCGACCAGGCCGTCGTCCTCGACCCGATCGAGGAGGCCGTCGCCGAGTTCGCCGCGGGGCGGGCCATCGTGGTGGTGGACGACGAGGACCGCGAGAACGAGGGCGACATCATCTTCGCCGCCGAGCTCGCCACGCCCGAACTCCTGGCGTTCATGATCCGCTACACCTCCGGCGTGGTGTGCGTCCCCCTGGAGGGGGAGGACCTGGACCGCCTCGACCTGCCGCTGATGACCGCGCGCAACGAGGAGAGCCTGCGCACCGCCTACACGGTCACCGTGGACGCCCGCGAGGGCGTCACCACGGGGATCTCCGCCGCCGACCGGGCCCGCACCATCCGCCTGCTGGCCGCGGAGGGGAGCCGCCCCGCCGACTTCGTGCGCCCCGGCCACGTCCTGCCGCTGCGCGCCCGCCCGGGCGGCGTGCTGGCCCGGCGCGGCCACACCGAGGCCTCCGTCGACTTCGCCCGCCTGGCCGGTCTGCGTCCCGCGGGCGTGCTCGCCGAGGTCGTCAACGACGACGGCACCATGGCCCGTCTGCCCCAGCTGCGCGCGTTCGCCGACGAGCACGGCCTCAAGCTGGTCTCGGTCGAGCAGCTCGCCGCCTACCGCGAGGCGCTGGGGGAGGCGCTCACCGAGGCCGAGGCCCACCCGCCGCTGGTCTCCCGCGCGGTCCAGACGCGCCTGCCCAACAGGTACGGCCAGTGGCGCGCGATCGGGTACCGGGGCACCGCCGACGGCGCCGAACACGTCGCGCTGGTGTACGGGGACCTGACCGACGGCACCGACGTCCTGGCGCGCCTGCACTCGGAGTGCCTCACCGGCGACGCGTTCGGCTCCCACCGCTGCGACTGCGGCGCCCAGCTGGACGCCGCCATGGCCGGCATCGCCGAGGAGGGGCGCGGGGTGCTCGTCTACCTGGGCGGCCACGAGGGCCGGGGGATCGGTCTGCTGCACAAGCTGAGCGCCTACAGCCTCCAGGACCAGGGGGCGGACACCGTGGACGCCAACCTGCGCCTGGGCCTGCCCGCCGACGCGCGCGAGTTCGGCGCCGGGGCGCAGATCCTGGCCGACCTGGGGGTGTCGTCCGTGCGGTTGCTGACCAACAACCCGGCCAAGGCCGAGGGGCTGGAGCAGCACGGGGTGCGGGTCAAGGAGCGGGTGGCGATGCCCTCCTTCGTCACCGAGGACAACATCGACTACCTGCGCACCAAGCGCGACCGCATGGGCCACGACCTGACCGGCGTCGTCCGCTGACCCCGGTCCCGCGGCGCGGCCGACCGGCCGCCCCGCGCGCGGCGCCCCCGGAAGGCCGGGGCGGCGCCCGCCCCGGTGGTGGTCCGGGGCCGCACACTTCGTTCGGAGAGGAAGCAGGAGCCCATGAGTGGTGAAGGACGCCCCGACAGCAGTGGTGTCGACGCCTCGGGGATGTCGGTGGGCATCGTCGTGACCCGTTGGAACGCGGGTGTGGTCCAGCCGATGCTCACCAGGGCGCTGGAGGTGGTGGCGTCCTCGGGCGCGGCCGAGCCCGTCGTGGTGGAGGTGGCCGGGGCGGTCGAGATCCCGGTGGTCGCCCAGGAGCTGGCCCGCAAGCACGATGCCGTGATCGCCCTGGGCGCGGTCATCCGCGGGGGCACCCCGCACTTCGACTACGTGTGCCAGTCGGTCACCCACGGCCTGACCGAGGTGGCGCTGCGCCATTCCACCCCCGTGGGCAACGGCGTGCTCACCTGTGACACCCTGGAACAGGCGCTCGACCGCGCCGGTCTGCCGGGGAGCGCCGAGGACAAGGGCGCCGAGGCCGCGCTGGCCGCCCTGGACACGGCGGCGGCCCTGCGCGGGCTGCGCCGCTGATCCGGTCCGGTGGCGCCCGGTGACGGTGGTGGGCCGTCCGCGCACGCGGGCGGCCGAAGGGGTGTCGCGCGCGGGTCCCGACCCGGCGGGCGGCCGCTGGCGGTCCTCGGTGGGCGGTGCGCGCCGGAGGGCCCGAGGGGTCCGTCCGGCGGGGTACGGCGTCGCGGGACGCGGCCTGGCGGCGTGCCGGGGGCCGCGGCGGACACGGTCCAGAAGTGGAGCAGTTGGTGCGGACGAGGGAACAGCCCGTGGACGGCGAGGAATCGGGGCAGGCGGTGCTGCCCAGGACGTGGCGGCCCCGGTCGGTGCGGTGGGTCGCCTACGGCCTGGCGCTGCTGATCGTGGCGACCCTGGCGGTCCTGGCCGCGATCCTGCCGGGCGGCTGGGGGGTCATGGACCGGGTCCTGATGGTGGGCCTGGGCCTGGCCATCGCGGCCGCCCTGCATCTGCTGGCCCGGCCGCGGCTGGTGGCCGGTGAGGAGGGTGTGACGGTGGTCAACAGCATCCGCACCCACGTGCTGTCCTGGGCGGAGGTCGTGGACGTGCGGATGCCCGAGGGCGAGCCCTGGCCCTCGGCGGACCTGTCCGACGGCACGACCCTGGCGGTGATGGCCATCCAGAGCGCCGACGGCGAGTCCGCCCGGCGCGCTCTGGAGGAGTTCCGCGCGCTGCTGCACGAGCGCGGCGAGGGCCGCGAGCCCGACCGCTCGTAGGAACCTCCGGGGGGAGCCGCCGAATTCCTGAGGATCGGTGGCTCCCGAGTGTTGTGCGGGGCACATAGTTTGGTACCGAGAGCCACCGACGGAACGTGGAAGAGGTACCGCGTGCGCGACATCCGAGCGGCCGTGTCCGGCCTGTACGCGTCGGGCGAGACGTTCGCGCTGGCCACCGTGATCGACACCTACAAGAGCGCTCCCCGCGACGCCGGGGCGGCGATGCTGGTCAGCGCCTCGGGGGAGGCGGTCGGCAGCGTGTCCGGCGGCTGCGTGGAGGGTGCTGTCTACGAGGAGGCCCTGGAGGTCATCCGCACGGGGGTCCCCGTGCGCCGCACCTACGGGGTCAGTGACGACGACGCCTTCAGCGTCGGCCTGACCTGCGGCGGAACACTGCACATGTTCATCGAGCCGATCAACCGGTCCGTCTACCCCCAGCTGGGCTCGGTGATCGGCGCGGTCGACGAGCACCAGCCGGTCGCCGTGGCCACCATCGTCTCCGACCCCTCCGACCAGGGCCGGGTGGGGCGGCGCCGGGTGGTCTGGCCCGGCCACGCCGAGGGCGGCCTGGGCAGCGACAGGCTGGCCGACGCCCTGGACGACGACGTGCGCGGCATGCTGGCCCAGGGCAGCACGGGTCTGCTGCGCTACGGCACCGACGGGCAGCGGCGCGGGGACGAGCTGGAGGTGTTCGTGCAGTCCTTCGCGCCCGCCCCTCGCATGCTGGTCTTCGGCGCGATCGACTTCGCGGCGGCCGTCGCCGACCTGGGCACCTACCTGGGTTACCGGGTGACGGTGTGCGACGCCCGGCCGGTGTTCGCGACCGCCAAGCGCTTCCCGACCGCCGAGGAGGTGGTGGTCAAGTGGCCGCACGTGTTCCTGGACGAGATCGCCGACCAGATCGACGAGCGCACGGCCATCTGCGTGCTCACCCACGACCCCAAGTTCGACGTGCCGGTGCTCAGCGCGGCCCTGCGCACCCGTGCCGGGTACATCGGGGCGATGGGGTCCCGGCGCACGCACGAGGACCGGTTGGAGCGGCTGCGCGAGGCCGGGGTGGGTGAGGCGGAGTTGGCGCGTCTGCACTCGCCGATCGGTCTGGACCTGGGAGCGCGCACCCCTGAGGAGACGGCGGTGTCGATCGCCGCGGAGCTGGTGCAGGTGCGGTGGGGCGGCAGCGGGCGGGCCCTGCGTGAGACCAGCGGCCGGATCCACCACGACACGTCGGGTAAACCCCTGGTTCCGGCCGGTTTCGGCCACCGTGTGAAGTGAACCGAAACCCGCTGGTCCGTGGAGTGCCTGGTCACGGCGGGTTCGTGGGGGCGGTCGCGGAACAGGGCCGGACGTGCTGTGCCAGGTCGCCCATCCCGCGCGCCCGTGCGTGGCATCATCACGTCATGGGTACTGGGGGGCAGGAGCAGGGCGGGGAGCGCACGCGTACGGGTCCGGTGGCGGGCCTGCTGTTGGCCGCGGGTTCGGGGAGCAGACTCGGGCGGCCCAAGGCGCTGGTCGAGGTGGGCGGAGAACGCCTGGTGGACCGCGGCGTGCGCACGCTGACCGCGGGCGGCTGCGCCCCCGTCATGGTGGTGCTGGGCGCCGCCGACACCCCGGTGCGCGGCGCCCACACGGTGCACAACCCCGACTGGCGGACGGGCATGGGGTCCTCGGTGCGCGCCGGGATCGACGCCCTGCCCGACACGGTCGACGCGGTGCTGATCGCGCTGGCGGACCAGCCCCTGGTCACCCCCGAGGCGGTGCGCCGCCTGGTGGAGGCGCACGAGCAGGGCGCCCGCGCCGCGGTGGCCACCTACCGCGGCAACCAGCGCAACCCCGTGCTGCTGGGCCGCGAGCACTGGTCCACGGCCTACGCCATGGCCGTGCACGACGTGGGGGCGCGCCCGTTCCTGCGCGCGTACTCCCATCTGGTCACCGCCGTGGCCTGCGACGACATCGCCAGCCCGGAGGACATCGACACGGTGGAGGACCTGGAGCGGCTCAGCGGCGTGCTGGGCGGGGAGCCCTCCGGTTCCGGCTGAGCCCCTTGTCCGGGGCCGTGTCCGCTTCGGACCGGGCCCCTCGCTCCCGGCCGTGTCCGCTTCGGGCTGAACCCCCTGCCCGGAACCGTGTCCGGATCCCGGCGCGCGTGCGCCCCCGAACGGCTGGCCTCGCATGGCCACCGTCGTCGGTTCGGCGGCCGCGGGCCCCTTCCGGCGGGGCCGGACCCGCCGCCCGCGTCACGGCGCCGCGCGCCTTGGCGAGCCGGGCTCAGACCAGGGACTCGGCGAGGATGCCGAACACGTGCGCGGTCGACTCCCCGGGGGCCAGCACGATCAGGTCGGTGCCGGTGGCCAGGGCGTTGGCCGGGCAGGTCATGGGCTCGGCGGCCAGGTGGGCCCGGTGGTCGTCCCCGCCGAGGGTGTCGGCGCTGAACAGCTGCAACCAGCCGAAGCCGCGGTCGCACCACAGCGACACCCGGTGCTCGGGGCCGCTCGCCCGCACCCACGCGCGCCCGTCGGCGTCCCTCTCCAGTTCGGTGAAGGCGGTGTCCAGGACGGTGTCGCCCAGCTGGCGGCCCGGCGGGCGGAAGTCGAAGTCGCCGCCGTCCACGGGGACGGGGTCGCCCACGGGCAGCATCTGACCGTCCACCGGTTGGCGGGTGCCGGCGGTGACCTCCAGCGCGAACTCCCCGCGCGCGGCCAGGGCCGACAGCGGCTCGCCCAGGGTCAGGTAGGGGTGGAAGCCCAGCCCGAACGGCACGGGGGAGCCGCCCGGGTTGCGGGCGGTGGTGGCGACGGTCAGCCCGTCGGCCGAGAGCCGGTAGGCGACGGTCATCTCCAGGGGGAAGGGGTAGCCGGGCCCGCCCCCGAAGTCCAGCCGCAGTCCGACCGCGTCCTCGGAGACCGTCTCCGGCGTCCACGCCCGGTCGTGGACCAGGCCGTGGATGGCGGTGCCCGTGGCGGGGTCGTTGGGTTCGGGGCGGTGCTCGACCCCGTCGAAGCGGTAGCCGTGCTCGGTCACGCGGTTGGGCCAGGGCGCGAGCACCTGGCCCTGGAAGGCCTTGGGGCCGTCCCCGTCGTAGGGCCAGACCACGTCGCGGCCGCGCCAGGTGAGTGCCCGCAGTCCCGCTCCCGTGCGGTCGACGCGCGCTCGGTACTCTCCCGAGCGCAGCTCGATCACCTCACCCACCTGACACCTGCTTCCCCGTCGTGGCCATGCGTCCGTGTGCCGAACCGGGCGATCATAGCCCACGGGCCCGGCGGGGGAGACACGGCGGGACCCGTGACACGTGTGACGTGAGTTGTTCAGGAGGTTCGGAGGCGGAGCGCGGCGACCGCCGACACCCACAGCATGGCGGTGACGGCTCCGACGGCCAGGGTCAGCGAGCCGTACTGGCCGCCGGTCATCGCCCAGCCGTTGCCGACCAGCAGGGCGGTGCCCGCGACACGCGAGGCGGCGGCCGCGCGCCGGTGGCCGGTCCGGCCGTAGTGGTGTCCCAGGACGTAGCAGGCGGCGATCAGAGCGGCGAAGGAGACCGATCCGGCGGCCATGTGGCCGTAGCCGTGCCAGGTGAGCTGCTCGGGCATCCCCGCGGGGGTGCCGGCGGGGAAGCCGTCGGCCGGGTCCATGACGAGGAGCCCCGCCGCGATCATGCCGAGGCCGTTGACCAGGATCAACCGCGGCGCCCACGTGCCGCCGGGCGCACCGCGCAGGGACCGGCGCAGCCCGACGGCCCCGGCGGCGGTCAGGGCGCCAGCGACCACGAAGTTCGTGATCTGGAGCCAGCCGAGGTCGCCGGTGCTGAGCGCGCTCAGCGGGTGCCGGGTCAGGTCGAACCCCTCCCGGGCGGCGGCCTGCGCGAGGGAGACGGCGGCCCACAGGGGCGCCGCGAGGGCCGCGCCGGCGAGCAGCGCGCGGGTGGTGTCCGCGGTGGCGCGGCGGACACGGGGCGCGGTGGCGGTGGGGACGGGGGTGGCGGTCATGGCCGGGTCCTCTCTCGTGTTCTGTGCTTCTCCTTCTCACGTCGCTACGGCGATGTGACAGGGAACGATCGCGTTCCCTGTCACATCACCCCGTTCGACGTATGTCCGAAGGCAACGAAACGAGACGAAGGAGCACGCCGTGCGCTTCCTGATGACCACCCGCCCCGCCGAGAACGCCCGCGACGACGAGGGCCTGTACGCCGAGATGGCCGCGTTCGTGGAGGAACTCACCGCCTCCGGAGTCCTTCTGGCCACCGGGGGACTGGAGCCCGGCGGTACCCAGGTGGTCTCCGCCGGTGACGAGATCACCGTGACCGACGGCCCGTTCACCGAGGCCAGGGAGGCCGTGGCCGGGTTCGCCCTGGTCGAGGTCCGCTCCCGCGAGGAGGCCCTCGAAGTCGCCCGCCGCTTCCGCCGCATCGTCGGCGACGGTGAGAGCGTCGTCCAGCAGGTCTTCGGTCCCTGACCGGCCGCGGCGCCGGCCGGGTTGCGCACGCGCCCGGCCGGTGCTGTCATCGTCGGTGTGACCGATGTCCACCACACCGTCGACGCGGTCTGGAAGATGGAGTCGGCGCGGATCGTCGCCTCGCTCACCCGGATCGCGCACGACGTCGGCGCCGCCGAGGAGTGCGCCCAGGACGCCCTCGTCGCCGCCCTGGAGCAGTGGCCCCGCGAGGGGATCCCCGACAACCCCGGCGCCTGGCTCATGACCGCCGCCAAGCGCCGCGTCCTGGACCGCCTGCGCCGGGAGCAGCGCCTGGAGCGCAAGCACGAGGAGATCGCCCACGAGCTGGAGCGCGGTCCCGAGGGCTCGCCCGCCCCGGACGACGGCGTCCTGCGCCTGCTGTTCGTCACCTGTCACCCGGTGCTGTCCGCTCCGGAGCGGGTCGCGCTGACCCTGCGCCTGGTGGCCGGGCTGACCAACGGGGAGATCGCCCGCGCCTTCCTCACCGGGGAGGGGCGCATCGCCCAGCGCGTCGCCCGGGCCAAACGGCTGCTCGCCGAGGAGGGGGTGGCCTTCGGTCTGCCCGACGGCCGGGAGCTGGCCGAGCGCCTCTCCTCCGTCCTCGGCGTCGTCTACCTGGTCTTCAACGAGGGCTACGCGGCGACCTCGGGAGAGGACCTGATGCGCCCCGGCCTGTGCCTGGAGGCGCTGCGGCTGGGCCGCACCCTGGCCGAACTGGTGCCGCACGAGGCCGAGGTGCACGGCCTGGTGGCGCTGATGGAGCTCCAGCAGTCCCGGGCCGGGGCCCGGACCGGCCCCTCCGGCGAGATCGTCCGACTGCACGAGCAGAACCGGGGCCGGTGGGACCCCCTGCTGGTGCGCCGGGGCTTCGCCGCCATGCTGCGCGCCCGTGACGCGGGCGGCCCGCCCGGCCCCTACGTGCTCCAGGCGGCCATCGCCGTGTGCCATGCCCGGGCCACCGCCGAGCAGGACACCGACTGGGCCCGTATCGCCTCCCTCTACGACCAGCTGGTCGTGCGACTGCCCACCCCGGTCGTGCGCCTGAACCGGGCCGTGGCGGTCGGCATGGCGCTCGGGCCGGAGGAGGGGCTGGCACTGGTGGACGGGTTGGCGGGGGACCCGGCCCTGCGCGACTACCACCTGTTGCCCGGCGTGCGCGCGGACCTGCTCCTGCGGCTGGGCCGGGCCGCCGAGGCGCGGCGGGAGTTCGAGCGCGCCGCCGCGCTGGCCGAGAACGCCGCCGAACGCGCCTTCCTGCTGCGCCGGGCCGAGGAGACCGCGGTACCCGAGCCGACCGGACCCGGCCTGGGCGCGACGGCCCGGGAGTTCCTGGGCCGCGACGACCTGGACCCCGAGACGCTGCGCTCCTACGGCCAGACCCTGGACCGGCTGTGCCGCTCGCTGGGGGAGGGGCTGCCCCTGGCCGACCTGACCCCCGAACGGGTGGCGGGCGTGTTCGCCACCGCCTGGGGCGGTGCGGCCCCGCGCACGTGGAACCGGCACCGGTCGACGGTGCGCTCCTTCTGCGCCTGGGCGGGGCTGGAGGACCTCGCGGCGGACCTGGAACGGCGCGGCGAGAACCGCTCCACGCACGTGCCGCTCGGCCCCGAGACCGTGGCGCGCCTGTGCGACGGGGAGGGTTTCGCGCTGCGCGAGCGCGTGCTGTGGCGGCTGCTGTACGAGTCCGGTGCCCGGGTGAAGCCCGTGCTGGCGCTCGATGTGGAGGACCTGGACCTGGAGGAGCGCCGCGCGCGGACGGAGGGCGGCTGGGTGGGCTGGCGGTCGGGGACCGCCCGGCTGCTGCCCCAGCTCGTGGCGGGGCGCGACCGGGGGCCGCTCTTCCTGGCCGACCGGCGTCCGGGGCCGGCGCGCCGTCCCGCCGCGGCCGACCTGTGCCCGCTGACGGGGCGCGGGCGCCTGTCCTACCCGCGCGCGGAGTACCTGTTCAAGCGGGCCACGCGCTCCCTGGACCCGGCCGGGCGGGGCTACACCCTGAGCCGGCTCCGGCCCTGAGCGCACCCGGGCGGGCGCGGCCGGGCGGAGGGGTCCGCCCCCAACGGCCCCGGCCGACCCGCCGGGGAGTGTTCCGCGCGGGCCTTCGGACCGGGGAGCGGCCGCTCGGGCCGTCCACCGCACCACGGTTCGCGCGGGCGCGGCCCGGTGTTGTCCAGCGGAGCCGGTGCGGCGGGAGGCGGCCCGGCGGGGCCGCGGGTCCCGCACGGTCCACGGGACACGACCTAAGCGAGCAGGCCGTCCAGGGGGATCAGCACGCCCGAGCCCAGCGCCAGCAGGCCCGTGGACAACAGCACCACCACCATGAACAGCGTTCCCACCACGGCCAGGCGGAAGGCCCCCAGGCGCCGACGGGCCCGCGAGGTGGGCTTCCTGCTGGCCGCCGAGCGGCCCAGCGCCACCAGCAGCACCGACAGCAGCACCGGCAGCCACCACGCCGCACCGGTGTCGCCGGGCAGCAGACCGGTGACGGCCCCGGTGACCTCCGACAGCCAGCCCAGGACGACGCCGTTGCTGGCGTCCAGCAGTCCGGTGTAGGCCGAGGTCACGAACTCGCTCTCGGGATAGAAGCCCTCCTGCGGGCGCACCACGCGGCCCAGGCCGTCCAGGAGCCCGAGCAGCGCCGCGGGGTAGGCGAACCGGCGGCACGCGCCCGCCTTCATCGCCCGCTGGATCTGGCCCATGGTCTTGTCGGCCCGGCGCCTGCGGCGTTCCTGCTCGCGGGGGTCGAGCGAGGGGTCCTGCGGTCCCGCGGGGTTGTAGGGGTGCGGGGCGGCCGCGTCCTCCGGGCGGCCGGGCGCGGAGGACCCGGCGGCGCGCCTGCGGACTCCGGCCGCCTTCTCGCGGACCTGCGACCAGCGTTCACCGGCCGAACCGGCCAGCGACGCCCACCGGTCCTGGCGGCGCGCCCTGCCGTCGGCGCGCTCGCGCTCGGCGACCGCGCCGCCGACCCGGGCCGCCTCGGGCAGCAGGAGCACCGCCGTGATCAGGGCGGCCCGGGTGGCCAGGGCGTCGCGGCCGTTGGCGTCGCGCAGGGCCAGGCGCCGCTGCTCCACCCACCACGGGGCGTGCGGGGCGGCGGTGCGCTGGCGCGGGTGCCAGGACTGGCGGCGCAGCAGCGACCGGCTCCGGGAGGCGGTGTCGGGGAGCAGGACCAGTTCGACCGCCCTGGCCCAGGCGGTGTCGGTCTCGTGGGTGTCCGGGCGCCGGGGCGCGTCGGGGCCCGAGCCGACCAGCTGGTCGACGTTCTCGGACACCTTGCGCATGATCAGGGGCACCTCGTGCTGGACGCGCTCCAGCAGGGCGCACCGCCCCGAACCGCCCGAGCGGCAGGCCGGGTGCGGGCACCAGTGCTGGGCGCCCAGCCCGACCGCGCCCGAGGTCACGGCCTCGCGCACCACCGCGTGGCGGCTGGCGTCGCCGGTGGCCAGGTCCAGCAGCCCGTCGGCGCTGATCTCGTGGCCGCGAAAGCGCGGCGGCATCCCGGGCACGTAGCGGGCGGCCAGCGCGCTGATCGCCACGTGCGCCTGTTCGGGGTGGGCGTCCAGGCCGGTCAGGTAGGCGCGGTCGAAGGTGTAGTCGTTGACCTCGCGGTCCAGCCAGCTGCGCAGCTGCGACCAGTGGGTGCGCAGCCACATGGCGCCGGTCTCGGAGCGGTCGAGCAGGTCGAAGGCCAGGCTCGGCGGGTCCTCGTGGCTGGCTCCGGCGAACTCGATGGGGCGCAGGCGCTTGACCGCGCGGATCTGCGGGCGCTCGCCCGCCAGCCACTGCGCGACCTCGTCGTATCCCCAGCGGGCCGAGGGCGCGAGCGTGAGCAGGCCGCGGGCCAGCAGGCGCCAGCGCTCGTCGGTGATGGCGGAGATGTCCACCTCGGTGTTGCGGGCGGTCAGCCAGTTGCCGCCGCGCTCGGGGCGGCGTCCGGCCACCAGTTCGTGCACGATCACGCCCAGGGACCACCAGGCCGCGGGCGCCTCGCGGCGGCCCTCGACGACCTCCGGCGCGGCGTAGTCCTCGGTGACCGCCAGTCCGCCGTAGACGCGGCTCATGGTGGCGCGCACGGCGCCGCCGAAGTCGGTGAGCGCCACGACCGGCGGGTCCAGGGACCGCACGAGCAGGTTCTCGGGCTTGACGTCGGTGTGGTTGTGCTGGAGTTCGTCCTGCCAGTGGTGCAGGCACTCGGCGACGGCGGAGACCACGGCGCGGGCGCGGTCGTCCGGCAGCGGGGCCTGGTCGATGAGCGCGCGCAGCGAGCCGTGGGAGAAGTACTCCTGGGCCTCCCAGGCCAGGTCCTCGCCCCAGGAGCTGGCGGCGGTGCCGTAGCCCTGGATGGCGGGGGTGTGCGGTGAGGCGGTGCCGCGGGCGCGCAGGCGGTCGAGGAGTTCGCGGTTGATGTCGTGTCCGGGCCGGTACACCTTGAGCGCGAGTCGGCGCCCGGGGGAGTCGGTGGGTTCGGCCAGGTAGACGACGGCCTCGCCGCCCGCGCCGATGTGGTCGAGCACGCGGTAGCGGCGGCGCAGTTCGGCGGGGACGGCGTAGTCGAGGTCGCTGGCGGGGCCGACCACCACGCGCGAGACCAGGCGGGCCATCCAGTCCAGGAGCGGGCCGAACAGGGTTCGCCACCAGGGCGCGCGGCCGTCGGTGCGGCCGTCGCCCGGGATGGTGCGGGCGGGGCGCGTGCCCGGGGCCGAGGCGGCCGTGCGGGTGGCGTCCGCCTGACCGGCGCCGGGCAGGACGCTGGTGCGGTCCGCGGCCGGGGCGGAGACACGGGTGGGCTCGGTGTCGTTCCCCGGGGCCGTTCCCGGGCGGAACACACGGGTGGCCCGGTGGGTGCGGGCCGCACGCGTGCGGCCCTCGTCGGGGCCGATGCGTGTGGTGGGCGCGGTGGGTTCGATCCGCTGGGTCGGCGCGTTCTCGTCACCGGGGTCGGGCGTGACCATCGGGGTCGGAGCCATCCTTCGGATAGGCGTTGGTGTCGTGGACCTGCGGGGGAACGAGGGCCCCTCCAGGGTAGGTCCGCGCGGCGCGGTTCGCGCGCCGTTTCGGGCCCCGGTGCGGGTTCCTCGGCGTAGCCCCTCGTCTCCTTTGACTCCCGGTGGGCGCGTGGAGTTCCGCCCGGAACGCGCAGACGGTGCGCTCCGGGGCGGGAAGCCGGTGCCGCGGCCCTGCGCCCGCCCCGGCGCCGTCCGCGCCGACCCCGGCGCACCGGCCCCGCTCCGCCGTGCGGGACCGCCTGTTCGGCCCCGTCCGTGCCGGGGTGCGCCCCTGCGGTACGAGGGTCCGGTGCCGCCCGTGGTGCTCAGTGCCCTCCGCGCGGGGTCACGCCGAGCCTGTCGCAGGCCTCCTGGTACATGCGCACGACCTCGGCGCGGATCTGGGCGCGCTCGGTGAGCGGTCGCGCCCACGGCACGCGCACGGCGTGCTCGGTTCCGTCCACGGTGACCGCGTAGTCGCCGCCGTCGCCGTCCAGGCCCGTCATGCGCGCGGCGGTGGCCTCGGGCCGGCCGCCCAGCGCGCGGCAGATGAGCAGGGTGTCCTCGGGGTGGTCGCCGTTCATGTGTGCGGTGACGGCGGCGACGACCTCGGGGGAGAAGGGGTTGGACGGGGACACGGGACCTCCTGGTCGGCGGGTGGCGTGCACGCGTGACACGAGCGGGGGGAGGGCTGTGCGCCCTCCCCCCGCTGACGATATCCGAGCGGCCCCGAAGGTGATGACGGTGTGTCGTCAAAACTTCCGGGAGGCCGTCCCGTCCCGCGTGTTCCCCTGCTTCGTCCGGCCCGGAGTCCGCCCGGCCGTCACGGACGTGCTCAGGCCTGGCGGGTGAACTCGGCGTCGATGTCGATGGTGATCTTGTCGCCGACGACCACGCCGCCGCCGTCCATCGGCATCTCGATGTCCACGCCGAACTCCTTGCGGCTGATCTGCGTGGAGGCGGTGAAGCCGGCGCGGTTGAGACCGTAGGGGTCGATGGTGGAGCCGTTGAACTCCAGCGCGATTTCGACGGGGCGGGTGTTGCCCTTGATGCTCAGCTCGCCCTGGAGGACGAAGTCCTCGCCCTTGGCGACGGCGCCGGTGGAGCGGAAGGTGAACTCCGGGTGGTTCTCGACGTCGAAGAAGTCGGCGGAGCGGATGTGGTTGTCGCGGTCACCGTTGTCGGTGTTGATCGAGCTGGCGTCGATGGTGGCCTCGACGGACGCCTGGGTGGGGTCCTCGGGCACCGTCAGCGTGGCGTCGAACTTCTCGAACCGCCCGCGGACCTTGCTGACCATCATGTGTCGTACGGAGAAGCCGACGACGCTGTGGGCGGTGTCGATCTTCCAGGTTCCGGCCTGGAGTTCCTGCGCTGCCATGGTGTCTCCCTGTCGGGTCGGCGGACCCGGGGACCGGGCCCATTCGCTGAGGTGTAACAAGACGCCTTAGAAGAATCTTCCTCGGAAGAGGAGTTTAGGCAATGCCGGGCCCTCATGCAAGGCGTTCCTTCGACGCGAGCCGACGCGGGGCCCGACGGTGTGGCGGAGCGGGGGTTTCGGACACGCCGCTACGATGGGCCGCATGAACAACGCCGGGTGGCTTGACGTCAAAGAACAGCACGTCTGGCGTGGTTTCCTCAGGATGAACGCCTGGGTCTACGACGAGCTGGAGAAGGACCTGCGCGCCCGTACCGGCCTCTCCCTCATCGAGTACGGCATCCTCGTGCACCTGTCCGAGGCCGAGGGGCGGCGCATGCGCATGCGGGTGCTCGCCGACAGCGTCATCGTGTCCAAGAGCAGGCTCTCCCACCAGGTCGCACGGCTCGAACGCGGCGGTTACGTGCACCGGGAGCACTGCGACGACGACCGCCGCGGACTGTGGGCCGTGCTCAGCGACAAGGGCTCCCTCCTCCTGAGCCAGGCCGCGCCCGGCCACGCCGCGCGCGTGCGCTCGCTGGTCTTCGACCGCCTCAGCGAGGAGCAGGTCGCCCAGCTCGGCTCGATCATCGGCGCGCTGGAGCAGGGCGAGGCCGCCCGGCGGGGGTGAGGCCCCGCGCCCGCCGTCCCCGCGGGCCCGCCCGTTTCGTGTGCTCGGAAACCCCGAAGTCGGCCGGTGGCCGGGCGCGCCGCCCGGTTCGCGCCGTTTCGGGCGTGCCCGCGACAGGCCCCGCGCCCCACGGGTAGAGTCGGTGCACGTGAGCAGACCATCCATCATCGGCGCCCAGAACTTCCGCGACGACGACGGCAGCGTCGATCCCGGGGTCGAGGCGCGCCTGCGCGAACACGCGACGGGCGCGACGGGCGACCGCCAGGTGCTGGCCGCGCTCAGCGGAACCCGCGTGCTCATCCCCGTGGTCGCCGTGGCCACCGAGACCGAGGAGGGCGTCGGCGGGCTCACCAAGGACAAGAACAGCGAGGTCGCCGTCCCGATCATGACCGGCAGGGACGGGCGGCGCGGCATGCTCGCCTTCACCTCCGTGGACGCGGTCCGCCGCTGGCGCCCGGACGCGCGCCCCGTGCCCTTCACCGTCAGGGACGCCTGCCAGGCGGCCCTGGAGGAGGAGGCGGACGCGCTGGTGCTCGACGTGGCCGGCCCCGTGCCCTACACCGTGCAGGGCCCCTTCCTCGGCATGATCGCCGAGACCGGCGCCGTCCCCGAGCCCAAGGACGACCCGCAGGTCCTCGGACTCATCTACCAGGTCACCAAGGGCGAGTTCGGTATCGAGCGCGTCCGCATCCACCCCTCCGAGCGCGGAGAGATCGGCATCCGCCTCGAACTCGACGAGCGCGACGACGAGGTCCTGCGCCGCGTGGCAGAGCGGCTCACCGCCGAACTGCGGCACGTGCTGCCCGGAGGCATCGAACTGAGCGCCGTCGTGCGCGCCCAGCGCGACGACGCGCCCCCGAGCGGGCCCGGGACCGCCGACCGGGACTGACTCCGTCCCGGGCGCCTCCGGCCGGGCCGAGAGGCCCGCGGTGGCGGGCCGCTCCGGACCTTCGTCCCGTGCGTGCCCCGTGCGGGCGCGCGGTGCCGCGGCGTCCGCGGACGGGGGGTTTTCCACAGGCCGGACCGGGCGGTGTCGCCGCGGGCCCCGGAAGGGTAGCTTCCCATCATGCCCACCCCCTCGACACTCCTCCTCCACCCGCACCTGTGGACGGCGTCCGTCGCCGTCCTCCTCGCCCTGCTCGGAGTGGTGGTGGGCCGGGTCAACGGCCGCCTCGTCCACCTCTTCGGCCCCGCCAACCCGCCGCCCGCACCCGCCTCCCGCGGTTCGCTCACGCCCTCCGCCGACCGGCACGTCCAGCCCGCGCGCGACGACGCCACCGCGGTCCCCGACACCGGGGAGGACGTGCACGGCGGGCGCCGGATCCCGCCGGAGGACGACGAGGGCCCGCCGCCGCCCCGCTGCCCCCACTGCCGCGCCGAGCTGCGCTTCCTGCGCTGGTTCCCGGCGGTGGAGTCCCGGACGTTCCGAAGACGGGGGGCCTGCCCCCACTGCGAGCAGGTCGTCCGGTCCCACCCCGCGGTCGTCGTCGTGACCGCCGCGCTCTTCGGCTGCGTCGGCCTGTGGGCCACCCTCCAACCCCACTGGTTGCCGTTCGGCGTGCTGGCCGTGCTCTGGCTGACCGCCGTCGGCGTGCCGCTGGCCGTCATCGACCTGCGGGTCATGCGCCTGCCCGACGCCGTCGTCCTCCCCGCCTACCCCGTCGCCGCGGTCCTGATCGGGCTGGCCGTCCTGCTGCCCCCCGAAGGGCCCGACACCGACCGGGCCGCCGGGGCGCTCGCCGGCATGGTCCTGGTCACGGTGCTGTACTGGCTGCTGTGGCGGGTGCACAGCGCAGGGTTGGGGTTCGGCGACGTCAAGCTCTCCGGGCTCACCGCGCTGTACGCGGGGTGGGCGGCGGGGACCCTCGGCGCGCTGGTCGCCGTGTTCTGGGCCTTCGCCGCCTTCTCCTTGGTGGGGGTCGTGCTCATGGCGCTGCGGCGGCTCACCCGCAGGGATCCCTTCCCGCTCGGTCCGTTCATGCTCGCCGCCGCGCTGGCCACCGTCCTGACGGGAGGAGCGCTGTTTCCACAACTTCCACAACCCTGAACCCGGCGCGCCACCGCGCACCGATCCGTGAAAGGATCGTGCACATGTTGCGTTGGCTGACCGCGGGGGAGTCCCACGGACCCGCACTCGTCGCGATTCTTGAGGGCCTCCCGGCCGGTGTGTCCGTCACCTCGGACGACATCGCCGCCGCGCTGCTCCGCCGTCGCGCCGGGTACGGGCGGGGTGCCCGGATGAAGTTCGAGAAGGACCAGGTCTCCGTCATCGGGGGCATCCGACACGGCCGTACCCAGGGGGGTCCGGTCGCGATCGAGGTCGGGAACACCGAGTGGCCCAAATGGGAGAAGGTGATGTCCCCCGACCCGGTGCCCGCCGAGGAGCTGGAGAGCGTGGCGCGCAACGCGCCGCTCACCCGGCCCCGTCCCGGCCACGCCGACCTGGTCGGCATGCAGAAGTACGGCCACGAGGAGTCGCGGCCGATCCTGGAGCGCGCCAGCGCCCGTGAGACCGCCGCCCGCGTCGCCATCGGCGAGGTGGCGCGCCAGTTCTGCCGTCAGGCCCTGGGCGTGGAGATCCTGAGCCACGTGGTGTCCATGGGGCCCGTGGCGGTGCCCGAGGACGCCCCGGAGCCGCGCCCGGAGGACCTGGCCGCGATCGACGCCGACCCGCTGCGCTGCTTCGACGCCCAGACCAGCGCCCGCATGGTCGAGGAGGTCGACGACACCAAGAAGTCCGGTGACACCCTCGGCGGCGTGGTCGAGGTGCTGGCCTACGGCCTGCCGCCCGGCCTGGGCAGCCACGTGCACTGGGACCGGCGCCTGGACGCGCGCCTGGCCGGTGCGCTCATGGGCATCCAGGCGATCAAGGGCGTGGAGGTCGGCGACGGCTTCCGCACCGCCGCCCGTCGCGGTTCGGCCGCCCACGACGAGATCGAACCCGGTCCGGACGGCGTGCGCCGCCGCACCAACCGCGCCGGAGGCGTCGAGGGCGGTATGACCACCGGCGACCCGCTGCGCGTGCGCGCGGCGATGAAGCCCATCGCGACGGTGCCCAGGGCGCTGGACACCATCGACATCGAGACCGGCGAGCCCGCGCAGGCCAACCACCAGCGCAGCGACGTCACCGCAGTCCCGGCCGCCGGTGTGGTCGCCGAGGCGATGGTCGCCCTGGTGCTCGCCGAGGCCGCCGTCGAGAAGTTCGGCGGCGACTCGGTCGCCGAGACCGCGCGCAACCTCAGGGGTTACCTGGACGCGCTGACCATCCGCTGACCCTCGGGCCCGGCCCCCATGCCGGAGCGGTTGTCCACAGCCGCGTCCTCGGGGCTGGCGGGGCGGGGACGGAAGAAGCCATACTGGGTTCGGGGGCGGACGACGCGCCCGTGAGCGACGAAGTCGCCCCCGAATCCGAGAGTAGAGGCGGACCGAACATCCGCACCAGCGGTGTGGCCCGGCCTGTGGACAACCCCGTCTCCCCTGACTCGCGTTTTCGAGGTCTGCTAGACAGGAAGACGCACGTAACAGGGCGGTACCTCCCGCGCACGCGGAGAAGGAACCCACGGATCACCTAGGCAGGCAGAACGTGGCAAAAGCGATCGCGGTGCTCATCGGTTCGCCCGGATCGGGCAAGTCCACCGTCGGAGAGGCCCTGGCGGGGCGCCTGGGCGCCGACCTGTTGTGCACCGACACCGAGGTCGAGAAGCGCGCGGGCAAGCCCATCGGCGACATCTTCGTCGAGGACGGCGAGGAGCGCTTCCGCGCCCTGGAACGCGAGGTCGTCGCCGAGGGACTGCGCGCCTGGGAGGGCGTGATCGCCGTCGGCGGCGGCGCGGTCCTGGACGAGGACACCCAGCGCGACCTGGCCGGGCACCACGTGGTCTACCTCCAGGTGGAGTTCGGCGAGGCCGCCAAGCGCGTGGGCATGGACGTGGCCCGCCCCCTGCTCGCGGGCAACCCCCGCACCCGGCTGCGCCAGCTGCTCAACGAGCGCCTGCCCGTCTACGAGCGCCTGGCCAGCGTCACCGTGGAGACCACCGGCTACCACCCCGAAGAGATCGTCGACGCCATCCTGCCCTCGCTGGCCGGACAGGACTCCGGAAAGGCCCAGCAGTGACCGTGACCCGGATCGGTGTGGGCGACTCCGCCGGCCGCTACGACGTGGTGGTCGGCAGCGGGGTCCTCTCCGAACTCCCCTCCCTGGTCGGCGACGCCGCCCAGGTGGCCGTCATCCACCCCGAGAGCCTGGACGGGATCGCCCGCCCCGTGGTCGGCGCCCTGGAGGCCGCCGGTTACCGGGCGCACTCCATGCCCGTCCCGGACGGCGAGGCCGCCAAGACCGCCGCCGTCGCCGCCGACCTGTGGTCCCGGCTCGGGCAGCGCAACTTCACCCGCAGCGACGCCGTGGTCGGCGTGGGCGGGGGAGCCGCCACCGACCTCGCCGGGTTCGTCGCCGCCACCTGGCTGCGCGGCGTGCGCTCGGTCCTGGTGCCCACCACCCTGCTCGGCATGGTCGACGCCGCCGTCGGCGGCAAGACCGGCGTCAACACCCCCGAGGGCAAGAACCTCGTCGGCGCCTTCCACCCCCGGCCGGGGTCCTGTGCGACCTCGCCACTTTGCCGAGCCTGCCCCGCGCCGACTACATCGGCGGCCTCGCCGAGATCGTCAAGGCCGGGTTCATCGACGACCCCGTCATCTGCGACCTGGTCGAGGACGACCCCGAGGGCGCGGCCGAACCCGGGGGCAGGCACACCCGCGAGCTCATCGAGCGCGCCATCCGGGTCAAGGCCGACGTCGTCTCCGGCGATCTGCGCGAGAGCGGCCGCCGCGAGATCCTCAACTACGGCCACACCCTGGGCCACGCCATCGAGCGGGCCGAGAACTACACCTTCCGGCACGGCTACGCGGTCTCCATCGGCATGGTCTACGCCGCCGAACTCGCCCGCCTGGACGGTCGTGTGGGCGACGACCTGGTCCAGCGCCACCGCTCACTGCTCTCCTCGGTCGGCCTGCCCGTCTCCTACGCCCCCGAGGCCTGGCCCGAGCTGCGCGCCGCCATGAGCGTGGACAAGAAGGCCCGCGGGGCCACCCTGCGCTTCGTCGTCCTGGACGGCCTGGCGCGGCCCACCATCCTCAGCGGCCCCGCGCCCGAACTGCTGGACGAGGCGTACCGCGCGGTCACGGGCGGCACCCGGGTTCCGCGAAGCCACTAGACTGCACACAGGCGACGTGCGCACCGGCGCGCCCGGGGAGCTCCCCGAGGTGCCCGGGCCCGGCCCCACCGAACACCGACCGGGCCCCGCGGGGGTCGGTCCCCGACGTGTCAAACCCCTGGGAGAGACGACCGAAGTGGCCACGACGAACGACATCAAGAACGGCACGACCCTGCGGCTCGACGGCGGCGTCCTCTGGAACGTCCTGGAGTTCCAGCACGTCAAGCCGGGCAAGGGCGGCGCGTTCGTCCGTACCAAGCTGAAGAACGTCCTCACGGGCAAGATCGTCGACAAGACCTTCAACGCCGGGTCCAAGGTCGAGTTCGCCAACGTCGACCGCCGCGAGATGGAGTACCTCTACCACGACGGCGAGTCCTTCATCTTCATGGACACCAGCACCTACGACCAGATCCCGGTCCCGGAGGCCGTCGTCGGCGACGGCAAGAACTTCCTGCTGGAGAACACCAAGGCCACCGTGGCCACCAACGAGGGCAACCCCCTCTACATCGAGCTGCCCCCCGCCGTCGAGCTGGAGATCACCCAGACCGACCCGGGCGTGCAGGGCGACCGCTCCACCGGCGGCACCAAGCCCGCCGAGGTCCAGACCGGCGCCACCATCCAGGTGCCCCTGTTCATCACCACCGGCGAGCGCGTCAAGGTCGACACCCGCACGGGCGACTACCTCGGACGAGTCAACTGATGAGCGGAGCACGGCGCAAGGCGCGGCGGCGCGCGGTCGAGGTCCTCTACGAGGCCGAGGTGCGCGCCACCTCGGTGGAGGACGTCATCCGGCGCCGGCGGGCCCAGCCCGAACCGCCGATCAACGACTTCACCGAGAGTCTGGCCCGCTCGGTCGACGAGCGGCGTGAGCGCATCGACGAGCTCCTGGACACCTACGCCATCGGCTGGACCCTGGAGCGCATGCCGGTCGTGGACCGCAACATCCTGCGGATGGGCGCCTACGAACTGCTGTGGGCCGACGACATCCCGGACGGTGTGGCGATCGCCGAGGCGGTCGGCGTGGCCAAGGAGCTGTCCACCGACGAGTCCCCCAACTTCGTCAGCGGACTCCTGTCCAGGCTGATGGAGAACAAGTCGACGCTCTCGCTCTAGGGCGCGACCGTTATCGGCGCTCGGGGGACCGCCGGGGCAACGTGGATTGAGGGAACGCAGGTGACTGACAGGACCAGCGTGGCCGCGGGCGGCGGCCTCGGCGCGAGCGGGGCGACCGGCCCGGGGCGGGCCGCCAACGCGGCCCGGACCGCGGTCGTGTGGGACGCCCTCGTCGGACTGCTGGACCGGCTCGGGGACGGACCCCTGGAGATCGTCGACGCGGGCGGGGGCACCGGCGGTGCCGCCGTCCCCCTGGCCGAACTCGGCCACCGGGTGACCGTGGTCGAACCCAGCCCCGACTCGCTCGCGGCCCTGGAGCGCCGCGCCGCCGAGCGGGGGGTGTCCGTGCGCGGGGTCCAGGGGGAGACCCGCGACCTGGCCGCCCTGTTCGCGCCGGCCAGCGCCGACCTCGTCCTGGTGCACAACGTGCTGGAGTACGTGGACGACCCCGCGGCGGCGCTGCACGACGTGGTCGGCATCACCCGCGAGGGCGGTGCGGTGAGCCTGCTGGTCACCAACGCGGTCGCCGGAGCCCTGCACCGCGCGCTGGCCGGGCACATCACCGAGGCCCACCACCTGCTCGGCGACCCCGACGGACGCTGGGGCGAGGGCGACCCGATGCCGCGCCGTTTCACCCGCCAGCAGGTCCTGGAGCTGATCGGCCGGGCCGGACTGTCCGGGGAGAGCGTCCGCGGCGTCCGCGCGTTCGCCGACCTCGTGCCCGGGCACGCCTGGGAGGGCGACGCCCACGCCGGACAGCACCTGGTGGAGCTGGAGAGGGCCGCCGCCGAGCACCCCGAGCTGATCGGCATCGCCACCCAGCTGCACGTCGTCGCGCACCGCTCCTGAACCCCGGTACCGGGGGCCGGGTCGCCCCCGGCACGGCATAACCTGGCTGTATGAGCCGACGCCAACTGGAACGCGGCGCCGCGATGCGGGGGATGGTCTCCCCGGAGGGCATCGCGGCGCTGGACGCGGACTTCCCCGCGGACGGCTCCGGACCGGACGGCGACTGCCACATCCTGCACCTGGACATGGACGCGTTCTTCGCGAGCGTCGAGCAGCTGCGCCACCCCGAGGCTCGCGGACGCCCGGTCATCGTGGGCGGTACCGGCCCGCGCAGCGTGGTCTCCTCCGCCGACTACCTCGCCCGCGCGCACGGCGTGCACTCGGCCATGCCCATGGCGCGGGCCCTGCGCCTGTGCCCGGACGCCCTGGTCTTCCCGCCCGACGGCCGCGCCTACCGCCAGGCGTCGGAGGCCGTCATGGACATCCTGCGCTCGGTGACGCCGCTGGTGCAGCCGCTCTCCCTGGACGAGGCCTTCCTGGACGTGTCCGGCGCGCGCCGCCGCCTGGGCGGGCCGGTGCGCATCGCCGCGATGATCCGCGAGCGGGTGCGCCGGGAACAGCGCCTGACCTGCTCCGTGGGCGTGGCCGCCACCCGCTTCACCGCCAAGCTCGGCTCCACGCACTGCAAGCCCGACGGCCTGCTCCTGGTGCCCACCGCCCACGTGCGCGGTTTCCTGGACCCGCTGCCGGTCGGGGCGCTGCCCGGAGTGGGGGACCGGACCGAGCAGACCCTGGCCCGGCTGGGCGTGCGCACGGTCGGGCAGCTGGCCCGCTACGAGCCGGACCTGCTGCGCATGGAGCTGGGCGACAAGGCCGGGACCCGTCTGGCCGAGCTGTCCCGGGGGGTGGACACCAGCCCGGTCGTGCCCGAGTCCCCGGACAAGAGCATCGGCTCGGAGGAGACCTTCGACGAGGACGTGGCCGATCCCGAGGTGGTGGACCGCGAGCTGCTGAGGCTGGCCGAGAAGGTCGGGCGCCGCCTGAGGGCGTCGGGGCAGGCGGGACGCACGGTGAGCGTGAAGCTGCGCCGTGGCGACTTCTCCACCATCACCCGGGCGCGGACCCTGGCCGAGGGCACCGACGTGGCCCGCGAGATCAGCGCCGTCGCCCGTGAGCTGTACACCGCCTCCGGGTTGCGTGGGGTGCCGCTGCGCTTGGTGGGGGTGCGGGTGGAGGGGGTCATTCCGGTGGAACAGGTGCACCGCCAGTTGGCACTGGGGGAGGAGGAATCGGGTTGGAGGGATGTTGAACGGGTTATGGACCGCGTAACGGCACGTTTCGGGCCGGGCGCGATACAGTCGGCCGTGTTGGCCAAGCGTGACGAAAACGACGTATGATGCGGCAACTTCCGGGGCCCTCGGAGCGTTCCCCAGGGTAGGACCGGAATGAGGGTAAGAAGAGAGGCATGGAAGCCGGTGTTTCCGATACAGGGCGAGGGTATCGTGGCCCGTGGTGGTCAGGTACGCACGCAGCTTTTCTTTCCACCGGGCGCTAGCTCATCGTATTCTGGGCATACCACTGACCAAGAGACTGTTCTTCAGTACCCGTCACCCCAACCGGGGACTGCCGTAGGGAGGCGCCGTGCCGCTCTCTGAACACGAGCAGCGCATGCTCGACCAGATCGAGCGGGCGCTGTATGCCGAGGACCCGAAGTTCGCGAACACCGTTCGGCAAACGAACCCCGCGGTCCATTACAAGCGCTGGATCATCAAGGCCGGACTCGGTTTCGTCGTCGGTATCGTGCTGCTGATGACGGGGTTGATGCTCCAGTCCACAGTCGCCCAGGTCGCCATCAGCGTCCTCGGTTTCCTCGTCATGCTGCTGTGCTTCCTGTGGGGCGCCAACGCCTGGCGCAAGGCCTCCGGGAGCGGCGGTGCCGACCAGGGCGTCGCGGTGGCGGAGCCCAAGCAGAAGCGCCGGGGCGGCAGCCGTCCCGGCATGATGAATCGTTTCGAGGAGCGCTGGCGCCGTCGCCAGGAGGGTGAGGAGTAGGACCCCGGTCCCACACCCCCGGCGGTCGCGACCGGCCGTGCCCCGTCGGGCGGGGATCCCGGAGGGGATCCGCGCCGGACACCCGGTTCCCCGTGGTGGGCCCCGCACAGTGGTGCGGGGCCCACCACGTTTTCCAGGCGGGGATCGTGGTTCCCCGGAGGCGTCCGAGGCTGGCGCGGTGCACGGGAGAGGTGCCGTCGTCGACCGCCCCGGGACAGGGGGCGGCGTCCGCGCGGCGGGCGTACCGGCGGGGACACCGCCGCTACCGCTGGGGCGCGACCCCTCGGGTCAGCACAGCCGGGGCGGCACGTCGCCACAGCTAGGGCGTCACGGGCTCGGGGTCGGCCGCGCGGCGCGGACGGTGCCACGGGGCCAGCGACCGGGGCAGCAGCACCGCGCGGACGCGCGTTCCCGCGCCGACCACACCGGTCAGCCCCGCCAGGGCCGTCCGCAGGTCCTCGCGCAGCCCTTCCGGGACCCGGGGCGAGGGCGCGTAGCGCGCCTCCTCCTCGGCCAGGGCCAGCCGCCGCAGCGCCGCCGCGGCCTCCGGCGGCACCGGACCCGGAACGGCCCCCGACATCAGCCCCGCCGGGGCCGCGTCGGGCCGGGGCGCCGGACCGGAACCGGCCAGGCGTTCGGCCGCGGCACGCGGGCTCTCCGCCAGCGACCACGCGCCGCCCAGGTCCAGACAGGTGTCCCGCAGCTCCCGCCACGCGGTGTGCGCGCTTGCCGCTCCCGCGCCGCCGGTCAGCGACGCCGTCCGGGACCAGCGGGTCAGGGCGCGCACCAGCGCGGGCAGGGCCAACAGCAGCAGCACACCCGCGGCGGCGCCCGCCGCGGGCAGCCACGACAGGTCCGGGCCGCCCCGGGTGTCGTCGCCCGGGGCGGCCACCGACGAGGAGGGTTCGCCCCCGGCCTCCTCCTCGGGGGCCTCGCTGGGCTCCCCGGCCTCCGCGGTGGCCTCGTCCCGCGCGGACTCCGTCTCCTCGGGCGAGGGCTCCCGCGTCTCCTCCGCGGCCCCGTCCGGGTCGTCGGCGCCCACCTGTCCGCCCCGGGAGTAGTCGGGCACCGACGCCGAGCCCTGCCCCCCGGCGGAGGAGGGGGTCGGCTCGAACCGCACCCAGCCCGCGCCCTCGAAGTACAGCTCCGGCCAGGCGTGGGCGTCGCCCACGGACACCGCCCAGCGGCCGTCGCCCTGCTGCTCGCCCGCGGTGTAGCCCACCGCCACCCGCGCCGGGATGTCCGCCTGCCGGGCCATGACCGCCATCGCCCCGGCGAACTGCTCGCAGTAGCCCACCCGGTCCCCGAACAGGAAGTGGGCGAGCGGGTCGGCGCCGTCGGGCACCGCGGGCGGGGACAGGTCGTAGGTGAACTCGCCCCCCGTGAAGTGGTCCTGGATCGCCACCGCCCGCTCGTAGGGGCTCCGCGCGTCCTCGGTCAGGTCCTCGGCCAGCTCCCGGACCCGCGGGTCCAGGCCGCCGGGCAGGTCGAGGAAGTCGCCCGGCAGCGACCGCGGGCTGCCGCTGTCGGCCAGCTCCTCGACGGACGGCTCCCTGCCCAGGGCCCGCACGGTGAAGTTCAGCCCCGTGGGCGCGCTCTCGGTCGTGAACACCACGTGGCTCGCCGGGTCGGCGTACCACTCCCCGGGCACGTCCACCGTCCGCGCCCAGTACGGCAGCGGCAGGAAGTCGATCCCGGGCGCGTCCGAGTCCATCGAGATCCGCGTGGTCACCGCGTCGCCGGAGGGCTCCGAGCCCCACCCGGTGGGCAGCGGCAGCTCCCCGTCGACCAGGGTGTCGCCCGAGGCGCTGACCGGCGTCATCGTCCAGTTCGCGCCGTCGAACTCGTCCAGCACGTACGTGCGCAGGTAGTCGGGCCGCTCGGCGTCGGTCCGGTAGGTCAGCACCGTGCGGTCGGAGGAGGAGGCCAGCTCGCGCCGCAGCGAGACCAGCGGGTGCGTGGTGGTGATGCGGTCCCCGCCGGTGCCGATGTAGGTGCCGTCGGCCATCGTGTGGAGCACGTCGGTGCGCAGCGACGGCACCGCGAGCGGCACCGTCAGCGCCAGCAGCACCGCGGCGGCCGAGGCCGCCGCCACCGTCGTCGCCCTGCCCACCGCGCCCAGCACGCGGGCCGAGGGGTCGTGGCCGTCGGGGACGCGCACGCCCCACTCGCGGCCGCGCACCCACACGTCCACCGCGAGCAGCAGCAGGAAGCCGACGGCGCCGCTGGTCGCGGCCGGCCAGCCCAGTCCGGCGTCGTCCACGATGAGCGGGACCGCCATCAGCACGGCCACCAGGGCGCCGACCATCCCGGGGCAGCGCGCGGTCACTGCCAGGAAGTCCGCGACGATCGCGAACAGGACGAACACCAGCGCGATGATCAGCATGACCCCGGCGGTGGAGGAGACCGGGGGCGTGCTGGTGTCGATCGTCTCCAGGCCCTCGTCGAACACCCGCAGCAGGTGCGCCGCCGTGTCACCGGAGGGCAGCAGCCCCAGCGGCGCGACGTGTCCGGCGAACAGCGGCGTCATCAGCAGCGCCGCCGCCAGCACCTGGAGGAACGGCACCGCCAAGGAGCTCCAGCCGCTGAGGCGGTACAACGCGGACACCCCGCCCGCCGCCGCCGTCATCACGAGGGCCGGGACCCACCAGGCCTCGCCCCGGACGAGGCTGTCCAGCAGCGGCAGCGCCATCAGCAGGCAGGCCAGGGTGGCCAGGGGCATCAGTGCTCTCAACGCGGACCCTTCCGAGGGGTGTGCGGCCCGGCGGCGGGAGCGGGAGCCCAGGCGCGGCGCCACAGGTCGGGCAGTTCGGCGGCGGAACCCAGGACGAGGACGCGCCATCCGGCCGCGGTCAGCACGTCGTGGACCCCGCGCAGGGTGTCGGGGCCGGGCCAGGCGGCGTGCGCGCACAGCACGGCCACGCGCACGCCCCGGCCGCCCGTGCGGGACAGGGCGGCGGCCTCCTCGGGGTCCAGCGCGCCCAGCACCGCCACGACCAGGCCGGTCGCTCCGCGGGATTCGGCCAGCATGCCGATCCCGCCGAGCAGCCCGGGGGTGTCGGAGGGCTCGGCGACGGCCAGGCTGTCCAGCACGCCCGACGCGCTCGTGGTCGGGACCCGGCCCCGCTCGGTGTGCAGGCGCAGCTCGTGGCCGCCGTCGAGCAGGTGCACCGCCACCGAGGCGGCGGCGCTCACGGCGGTCTCCAGGGATCCGGTGGGCCCCGGGTGCCCGTGCGCCCCGCTCCGCGTGTCCAGCAGGACCGCGCTGCTCTCCCGCGAGTGCTGTTCGTCCCGGCGCACCATCAGCTCACCGTGCTTGGCGGTGGACCGCCAGTGCACCTTGCGCAGGTCGTCGCCGTACCGGTACTCGCGGGGGACGGGGTCCTGCTCCCCGGCGCCGCTCATCGAACGCCGCGGCGAGTCCTCGCCCTTGGAGCCGTCGGCGGCGCCCAGCGCGGTCAGCGGGACGGTCACGGGGGTGACGAGCAGGCGCGAGGGCCCGCCCACGTCGCGGCTGACCCGCACGCACCCCAGCGGGTCGGTCACACCGACCCACAGCGGGCCCACCGGGTAGTCCCCGCGTACGGCCGGGCGCACCAGGTAGGCGACGTCGCGTACGGCGCGCGGACCCAGGTAGCCCACCGTGTAGCGGGGTTCGCCGCCCAGCGGCACGGGCAGCGTGTCCCGCACCGACAGCGCGGCCACCGGCCAGGTCCGCGAGGAGTTGCCCACACGCAGTTCCACCCGGGCGTTGTGCCCGGCCGGGATGCGCACGGGGGACAGGGTGCGGCTGTGCACGACGCGGGAGGCGGCCCCCAGGACCGTCAGCGCCGACAGCGGCGGTATCACGGTCAGCAGCACGCCCAGGCCCACGACCTCGCGCTGTCCCACGACCAGGCCGCACACCAGGGCGGTCAGGCCGAGGACGAGCATGCAGACGCCTCGTGCGGTGAGGGTTCGGTGCGGGCGCATGGACCCTCTCTCGGGGGCGGGTGCGTACGGGGCGGGGCGGAGGGCCGCGGGCGCCGGGGTCTACTGCGGGCCGGGCACGGGCAGGCGCGCGACCAGCTTGGCCACGATCTGCTCGGGGGTCAGGCGCTCCATCTGCGCCTCGGGGCCGGGCAGCAGCCGGTGCGCGAGCACCGGCACGGCCAGGGCCTGCACGTCGTCGGGGACGACGTAGTGCCGTCCGTCCAGGGCGGCGTAGGCGCGGGCGGCCTGCACCAGGTGCAGGGTGGCCCGCGGGGAGGCGCCCAGGCGCAGTTCGGGGCTGGTGCGGGTCGCGTTGACCAGGTCCACGACGTAGCGGCGCATGCCCGGGGCCACGTGCACCGTGCGCACCCGGTCGGCCAGGTCGCGGACCTGGGCGGCGTTGGTGACCGGCGTCAGGTCCTCCAGCGGCGAGCTGGAGCTGTGCGAGTCGATCATGTCGAGTTCGGCCTGGGGGGCGGGGTAGCCGACCGAGACGCGGGCCATGAACCGGTCGCGCTGGGCCTCGGGGAGGGCGTAGGTGCCCTCCATGTCGCCCGGGTTCTGGGTGGCCACCACCATGAACGGCCGTTCCAGGGCGCGGGTCTGGCCGTCCACGCTCACCTGGCGTTCGGCCATGCACTCCAGCAGGGCGGCCTGGGTCTTGGGCGAGGCGCGGTTGATCTCGTCGCCCACCACGATGTTGGCGAACACCGGGCCGGGGTTGAACTCGAACTCGCGCCGGTCCTGGTGGTAGACGCTGACACCGGTGATGTCGCTGGGCAGTAGGTCCGGGGTGAACTGCACGCGCTGCACGGAGCAGTCCACGGCCCGGCCCAGGGCCTTGGCCAGCATGGTCTTGCCGACGCCGGGGACGTCCTCGATGAGCAGGTGGCCCTCGGCGAGCAGGACCGTCAGCGCCAGGCGCAGCACCTCCGGCTTGCCCTCGATGACCGTCTCGATCGCGGCGCGGACGCGGTCGGCCACGGCGACGATCTCACCGACGTCCCCCTGGACGTCGTCCCCCCGACCGCCGTGGTGTGTACCGAGTGACACCAGACCCCTCCCGCTCCCTGTGGCTCCGCGTGTCGCTGTTCGGAACCGAGGCTAAGCCCATTCCAACCGATTGCAAACCAAAGCGCCGGAATCAGCGGCCGATGGGTTCCAGGAATGGTCAAAGAGGCCAAAGGGCTCCAATCGCCCTTCTGATCCTCGGTGGCGGCGCCGGTGCGGGACGAGAGCGCGGAGCGTGGGGAGGGCCCGGCTCCGACCGGCCGGGACACCGCCCCGCCGGTCCGACACGCCGGGCCGCCCGACTGGTGTCCGCCCTGTCCTTCCGCGTGCGCGCACGCGGGCACGCGCGCGGTGTCGCCGCAGGTCGTCGCGGCCCCCAGGATCCCCTTCTCCGCGACACACCCCGGGCCCTCCACCTTCCCCCACCACCACGGACAACGCTGTGACCTGCGCTTTCCGGATCCCCAGTGGGCGCAAAAGCCGGAAAGATCTGTTGACGGTGGGGAAGAGTGGAGTAAGGTGGGGCACCGTGGAGAGGGTGAATTCTCCACTTCGAGGGTGAGGGAGGTGGAAGTGTGTTCCTCGGCACCCACACGCCCCGGCTCGACCAGAAGGGGCGGCTCTTCCTCCCCGCGAAGTACCGCGACGAGCTGTCGGGGGGTCTGGTGATCACCAAGGGCCAGGAACGCTGCCTCTACGTCTTCCCGACGGAGGAGTTCCGGCGCATCACCGACGCCCTCGCCACCACCCCGGTCACCGCCAAGGCGGTGCGCGACTACAGCAGGGTCCTCTTCGCCAGCGCCTCGGACGAGAACTGCGACAAACAGGGCAGGGTCACCATCCCGGCCAAGCTCCGCGACTACGCGGGCCTGGAGCGGGAGTGCGTCGTGATCGGCGCCAACACCCGCCTGGAGATCTGGGACTCCGGGGCGTGGTCGGACTACGAGGCCGAACAGGAACCCGCCTTCGCGCAACTGTCGGAGGAGGTGCTGCCCGGGGTGCTGTGACCCCGGCGGAAGCACCGCCGGGCCGACCAGCACACAGTCCACACCCTCGCAAGCCGGAGTCCGGCAACGGCCTCCGGGCGCGGTCTCCACGAGCTGGCGCGACTTCCCCGGTGCCAGGTCGTGAGCGCGAAGCCACCGGAAGGTGGACAATAGCGGCCGTGTCCGGAGGCCCGCCGGAACCCGCCGGGCCGTGCCAAGGACACCGTGGAGCGCACCGACCGCGGCGCTACCGCGGCGACTCGGGGGGAGACGGCGACAGCGTGGAGGAACAGCAGCACATGGGGGACATCGGGCAGGACGGCGGGACCGGGGGCGCCCGCACCGACGGGAGCGGCGTGCCCGCCGACGGGGAGGACACCGCCGGGGAGCAGGTACGCCTCGACGCGGCCCGCTCCGGAGCCGACCCCCTGCACGTGCCCGTCATGCTCGACCGGATCGTGGAGCTGCTCGCTCCGGCCCTGGATCGGCCCGGCGCCGTCCTGGTCGACGGCACCCTGGGACTGGGCGGCCACTCCGAGGCGCTCCTGCGCGCCTGCCCCGGCATGCGCCTGGTCGGCGTCGACCGCGACACCACCGCCCTGGAGCGCAGCGCCGCACGCCTGGCGCCCTACGCCGACCGCACCCACTTCGTGCACGCGGTCTACTCCGACATCCCGCGCGCCCTGGACGAGGCGGGCGCCGCCGAGGCCGACGCCGTCCTGCTCGACCTCGGCGTCTCCTCGCCGCAGTTGGACGAGACCGACCGCGGCTTCGCCTACGCCCACGACGCGCCGCTGGACATGCGCATGGACCGCGACCAGTCGCTGACCGCCGCCGAGGTCGTCAACACCTACCCGGTCGCCGAGCTCACCCGCGTGCTGCGCACCTACGGCGAGGAGCGCTTCGCCTCCCGCGTGGCCAGGGCCATCGAGCGCCAGCGCGCCCAGGCACCCATCGAGTCCACCCGCGCGCTGGCCGAACTGGTGCGCGAGGCCATCCCGGCGGCCACCCGCCGCACCGGCGGCCACCCCGCCAAGCGCGCCTTCCAGGGCCTGCGCATCGAGGTCAACGCCGAACTGTCCATCCTCGAACGCGCCCTGCCCGCCGCGATCGCGCGCCTGGCGGTCGGCGGCCGCGTGGCCGTGCTGTCCTACCACTCGCTGGAGGACCGGATGACCAAGAGGGCCCTGGCCGCGCTGGCCACCGACACCACGCCCGCCGACCTGCCGGTCCCCCTTCCCGAACGACAGCCCGAACTCCGGCTGCTCACCCGGGGGGCCGAACTCCCCACGGACGAAGAGAACGAACGCAACCCGCGCGCGCAGTCGGCCCGCCTCCGGGCGGCCGAACGCGTGCGACCGCCGCGGCAGTAGGGAGACCCAGATGAGCACGAGGACGGACACGCGCCGCACGCCCGTACGCGGTGGCAAGGCCCCCACCGGGAAGACGGCCCCCGCGCGGCCCAAGCGAGCGGCCAAGCCCGCGGTCAAGCCCGCACCGGCCAAGCGCACCCGGACCGGGGGCGGTGCGCAGGGCCGGGCGCCGCGCATCCCCTTCGTCCTGCTCGTCCTGTTCCTGCTGGGGGCCACGCTCGTCAGCCTGCTCGTCCTGCGCAGCGTCGTGGCCGAGGAGGCCTTCGCCATCGCCAACCTCAAGGAGGAGAACCGGGAGCTGTCCTACGAGGAGCAGCAGCGGCGCAGCACGGTCGCCGAACTGGAGAGCTCCGAGCGCATCTCCGACGAGGCCGAGGCCATGGGCATGGAGCAGGGCGGGGAGCCCCCGCTCTTCCTCGACCCCGAGACCGGTGAGATCAGCGGTGCCACCGGGAGCGGTGAGTGAGCACTCCCAGAGACCGGCGTCCCCGGGACCCCCGCAGGCCCGGAGCGGCCAAGCGCTCGGGGTCGCGGCCCAAGAGGCCCCAGCGCGAGCCGCGCCGCCCCGACGGCGGCGCCCGCCCCTCGGCGCGCACCCCGGGGCGTCCGGCGCGGGAGGCGCGCGGCGGTGAGCGCCGCCGCGGCGGGGGCTCCCCGCCCCCGCTCCCGCCCCTGCTGCGCCGCACCTTCCGCAGGGGCGAGCCGCCGGGCCGCATCAAGATCGGCGGAGCCCTGATCATGGCCGTCCTGCTGCTCTTCGCGGGACGCCTGGTGCAGATCCAGGTCGTGGAGGCCGAGCACTACGCCGAGGCGGCCTCCAACACGCGCCTGCAGACCATCGACATCCCCACCCTGCGCGGCCAGATCACCGACGCCGACGGCAACCCCTTCGCGCTGTCGCTGGAGGTGCGCACCGTCTTCGTCGACCCCGAGATGGTCGCCGAGGGCGAGCGCGACCAGCTCGTCGAGGAGCTCGTCACCCGCTTCGACCTGGAGGAGGACGAGGTCGCCCGGAAGGTGGACGCCGCGCCCAGCCGCTACGAGGTGGTCGCCCGCGGGGTCCTGCCCGCGGAGTGGGAGGAGCTGGCCGACCTCAACCTGCCCGGTCTGGGCTCGCAGGTCTCCTACGAGCGCGTCTACCCCGAGGAGACCGGCGCCGCCGACCTCGTCGGCTTCGTCGGCGCCGAGGGCCACGGCCTGGAGGGGCTGGAGGGCTACCTCAACGACACCCTGGCCGGCGAGGCGGGCAAGCGCCGCGTCGAGGTGGGCGCCGACGGCACCCAGATTCCCATGGCGGGCGGCCTGGTCAGCGAACCCGAGCCGGGCCAGGACGTGCGCCTGACCCTGAACCAGGACATCCAGTGGTACGCCGCCCGGACCCTCGCCGAGCGCGTGGAGGAGCTGGACGCCCAGGGCGGCAGCGTCATCGTGGAGCGGGTCGGCACCGGTGAGATCCTCGCCATGGCCGACTACCCGACCTACTCCCAGAGCGACATCTCCTCCAGCTCCCCCGAACAGTGGTCCAACGGCGCGGTGGCCACGATCTTCGAGCCGGGCAGCACCAACAAGGTCGTCACCATCGGCGCCGCGCTGGAGGAGGGCGTCACCACCCCCGAGACGGTCTACACCGTGCCCGACAGCGTCCGGTACCTGGACACGACGTTCAAGGACTCCAGCCCCCACGAGACCCTGCGCCTGACCACCAACGGCATCATGGCCCAGTCCAGCAACGTGGGCACCATCGAGATCGCCGACCAGGTGGGGCGGGGCGTCCTGCACTCCTACCTGGAGGACTTCGGGTTCGGCCAGCCGACCGGGCTCCAGCTGCCCGGTGAGCAGGCGGGCGTCCTCAAGGACCCGGAGGACTGGTGGGGCACCCAGCTGCCGTCGGTCTCCATCGGCCACGGCCTGTCGGTGACCGCCGCGCAGATGGCGTCGGTGTACGCCACCGTCGCCAACGGCGGTGTGCGGGTGGAGCCCCGGGTGGTCGCCGGGACGGTGAACGCCCAGGGGGAGTTCACCCCGTCCGAGGAGCCCGAACAGCGGCGCGTGTTCAGCGAGGAGACCGCCGGCCAGCTCGCGCTGATGCTGGAGGCGGTCACCAGTGACGAGGGCACCGCGCCCCAGGCCCGCATCGACGGGTACCGGGTCGCGGGCAAGACCGGTACCGCCAACCGGCTCGACCCGGAGACGGGTGAATACGACGGCGGCGGGTACACGTCCACCTTCTCCGGGTTCGCGCCCGCCGACGACCCGGAGGTCGTGGTCCAGGTGGTGCTGCACGACCCGCAGCAGGACTACTACGGCGGCGAGGCCGCGGGGCCGGTGTTCAACGACGTCATGTCCTTCGCGCTCAAGACGCTGAAGGTCCCGCCGTCGGGGACCGAGCCGCCCGCCATCCGGCTGTCGGAGGACCAGGGCGGCGGCTAGGAGGGCAGCCGGGGGCGCGTCCCCCTCAGGGCGCGGCGCGGTCCAGGTGGGCGCGCACGGAGCGCACGTGCTCGGGGCCGGTGCGGCAGCACCCGCCCACGAGCACCGCTCCGGCCTCGTACCAGCCCACGGCGGCGCGGCCGAACTCCTCGGGCTCGGCCGTGCCGGTCCACCGCCCCCGCACCGCGTCCCACTCCTCCCCCGAGTTGGGGTAGGCCACCGCCGGCAGGCCGCACGCGGCGACCGCGCGCACCAGCGCGGGGACGTGCCGGGGCGCGGTGCAGTTGACGCCCACGGCCACCAGCCGCCCCCCGGCGTGCAGCGGGGCGAGTCCGGCGGCCGCCTCGCGCAGGGGCGTGCCGTCGCTGATGCGCTCGCCGTCCCGGCAGGAGAAGCTGATCCACGCGCGGGCGCCGGGGGTCTCGGCGAGCAGCCGGGCCAGCGCCCGGGCCTCGGCCGCCGAGGGCACGGTCTCGCAGGCGAGCAGGTCCGCCCCGGAGTCGGCGAGCACCCGCCAGCGCTCCCGGTGCCAGGCGTACAGGCCCTCCTCGTCCAGGTCGTAGTCGCCGGTGTACTCCGAGCCGTCCGCCCGGGCCGCGCCGTAGGGGCCCACACCGGCGGCCACCAGGCCGGAACCGAACGCGTCGCGCTCGGCCCGCGCCAGTTCCACGGAGCGGGCGATCAGCGCCAGGGCCTCGGACTCGGTGGCGCCCCGCGCGGTCAGTGCCGGAACGCTCGCCTGGTACCCGGCGGCGATGGCCACGTCCGCGCCCGCCTCGAAGTAGTCCCGGTGCACCCGGCGGACGAGGTCGGGCTCCTCGGCCAGCAGCCGCGCCGACCAGAGCCCGCCGCCCAGGTCGCGGCCGTAGGCCTCCAGACGGGTCGCCAGCCCGCCGTCGAGCACCAGGGGGCGCCGCGACGGGGCGGTTCCGGCCATGCGCCACCTCCGCGTTCGGGCAGAGCCGAGGACGCCTCCAGCCTAGACCCGGTCGGGGCCGCCGGCCCGCCGTCGCACCGCACGGCCGGCCCGCCGGGGCGCGGCCGCTCCTCCCCGCGGCCGCGGGCGCCGGACCCGCCCGCCGGGACGCGCCCCCGGCCGCGAAGGACACCGGACGGTCATCGACGTGTACGGCGAACCCGCGCAACCTGGGCGAAACGCCCGGTTCGGGAAACCTCGGCGAACGCAGCGTGGAAATTACCGGCCGGTCGTCGACAGCGGTTAACCTCCACACGTGCCACCGGTAATGCGACCTGAACACACGCCACTTCGTCCACTGTCCGCCCTCGCAGCGCTGCTCGGGCCGGACGCCTCCCTCCTGCGCCCGGACCTGGGCGCGGACCGACCCCCCGAGGTGCCGGACAGGGAGGTGCACGTCCGCGGCATCACCCACGACTCCCGCAAGGTGGGGCCCGGAGACCTGTACGCCGCCCTGCCCGGGACCCGCGCGCACGGCGCCGACTTCGCCGAGCAGGCCGCCGAGGCGGGCGCCGCCGCCGTCCTCACCGATGAGGACGGGGCCGAGCGGGCCGCCGCCACCGGGCTGCCCGTCATCGTGGTCCCCGACGTGCGCGCCGTGCTGGGCACGGCGGCCTCGTGGATCTTCAAGGACCCGGCGCAGGACCTGCTGCTGATCGGCACCACCGGCACCAGCGGCAAGACCACCGTCACGTACCTGGTCGAGTCGGGCCTGCGCCACGCCGGAATGCGCACCGGCCTCGTCGGCACCGTGGAGATGCGGGTGGGCGACGAGCGCGTCGTCTCCTCGCTCACCACGCCCGAGGCCACCGACCTGCACGGCCTGTTCGCCCTCATGCGCGAACGCGGCGTCTCCGCCGCCGCCATGGAGGTCTCCAGCCACGCCTTGGCCCTGAGCCGGGTCGGCGGCACCCGCTACGACGTCGCGGTCTTCACCAACCTGTCCCAGGACCACCTGGACTTCCACTCCGACCTGCGCGACTACTTCGACGCCAAGGCCCGCCTGTTCACCCCCGAGTACTGCGACATCGCGGTGGTCAACGCCGACGACCGCTTCGGCCGCGCGCTCGTGGACATGGTGCAGGCCGACGGCCGCGTCCCCGTCACCACCTTCGCCGTGGACGGCTACACCGACGCCGACCCCGCCACCGCCATGGAGGCCGACTGGCGGGCCGTGGACGTGCGTCTGGGCGCCATGGGGAGCGCCTTCCGCATCGTGGGCCCCGGCGGCATGGAGGCCAACGCATCCGTCGCCCTGCCCGGCCCCTTCAACGTCTCCAACGCGATGGCCGCCATCGTCGGTCTGGTCGAGGCGGGGCTGCCGCTGGAGACCGCGATCGCCGGTGTGGCCGCCGCCCCGGGGGTGCCCGGGCGCATGGAGCCGGTCGTGGCCAACGCCGTGCCCCACGCCTTCCAGGACTTCACCGCGCTCGTGGACTACTCCCACAAGCCCGGAGCTATCGAGGCCGTCCTGACCGCCCTGCGCGCCACCACCGAGGGCGGGCTGACCATGGTGGTCGGCTGCGGAGGCGACCGCGACCGCGCCAAACGCCCGCTCATGGGCGAGGCCGCCGCGCGCCTGTCCGACCAGCTGGTCATCACCAACGACAACCCGCGCACCGAGGACCCCGTGAGCATCGCCGCGTCGATGCTCGAAGGGGTCGCCAAGGTGCCCGAGGAGCACCGCGCCCGGGTCACCGTGGAGTTCGACCGGGCCGAGGCCATCCGCCTGGCCGTCGAGCGCGCCCGTCCGGGCGATGTGGTGGTTGTCGCCGGGAAGGGTCACGAGACCGGCCAGTACGTCAAGGGCGAGGTGCTGCCCTTCGACGACCGCGAGGTGCTGCGCGCGGCCATCGAGGACCACCTCGGCATGAGCGCCCGCGAGCGGCTGGGCGTCGCCCTCCAGGACATCCACCGGGTTCCTGACCAGGGCTGACACCCCGACACTCCCGGAGTGCGAACCGTCTGGACGAGGGGGCGCGGGCCGTGCCCGCGCCCCCTCGGCGTCCGCGCCGGAGGGCCTGCGAGCGCTTCCGGGCAGGTGCGGGCCGACGGTCACGAAGTGGCGCATATTGCCGCCAGTGGGGGCCCGGCGGGATTCCGGACGCCCGAAGATGTTCTAAGGTAGGTCCGGCAATCGCAGCCCGACACGTGACGCCCCCGGCGGCGACCACGACGCGGCCCATGCCGACACCGTGGTGAGGCCCGGCGCGGCAACGCGCGGCATCCGCGGTGCCATCCCCTGACCTGAGACTCCGGCCGGGTGGCCAGCCGCCCCTGTGGCGTCGTGGACCGGGCCTGACATGAGGAGTGGATTTGATCGCGCTCACGCTCGATCGGATCGCTGAGATCACCCAAACCGCCATCGGCGGATCAGCGCGCCCCGAAGCCGTCGTCGACGGCCCCGTCGTCATCGATTCGCGGCAGGCAGTGCCCGGCGCGCTCTTCGTCGCCCTGGGCGGCGAACGCGTGGACGGACACGACTTCGCCGCCTCCGCGGTCGCCGACGGAGCGGCGGCGGCCCTGGTCTCCCGACCCGTCGACGCCCCCCACCTGCTGGCGGAGGGCGGCGACGAGGGAGTCGTCGCGGCCCTGACGCGGCTGGCCCGGCACGTGGCGCGAGAACTCAGCGATCCCCGCCGCGGAGCGGAGCGCGCCGAGGTCGTCGCGGTCACCGGATCCTCCGGCAAGACCACGACCAAGGACCTCATCGCGCAGGTCGTGGCCCGCATGGGCCCGACCGTCGCCCCGGCGGGCTCGTTCAACAACGAGATCGGCCACCCCCTCACCGTGCTGCGCGCCGACACCGGCACCCGCTACCTGGTCCTGGAGGCCGCCGCCCGGGGCATCGGGCACATCGCCCACCTGTGCGGCGTGGCCCCGCCCCGGATCGGCGTGGTCCTCAACGTCGGCAGCGCCCACATGGGGGAGTTCGGCGACCGCGACGCCATCGCCAAGGCCAAGGGCGAGCTGGTCGAGGCGCTCCCGCCGGGAGCCGAGGACAGGGGCGCGGGAGGCGTCGCCGTCCTCAACGCCGACGACCCGCGCGTGAACGCCATGGCCGCGCGCACCCGTGCGCGCGTGGTCACCTACGGACTGGGGGAGGACGCCACCGTACGCGCCACGGACGTGGTCCTGCGCGAGACGGGCGCCCCCTCCTTCACCCTCCACCTGGCCGGGCGCACCGCCCGGGTGGAACTGGCCCTCGTCGGCGCCCACCAGGTCCACAACGCGCTGGCCGCCGCCGCGGTCGCCGACGAACTGGGCATGGGCGTGGACGAGATCGCCGAGGCGCTCGGCGCCGCCACACCGGTCAGCCGGTGGCGCATGGAGGTCACCGAGCACGCCGGCGCCACCCTCGTCAACGACGCCTACAACGCCAACCCCGAGTCCATGCGGGCGGCGCTGACCACCCTGGGCGCCCTCGCCCGGGACCGCCGCTCCATCGCCGTCCTGGCCCACATGGCCGAGCTCGGCGAGGGCGGCGGGGTCGAGCACGAGAGGATCGGTGAGCTCGCCGCCCGTACGGGCGTGGCCCACCTGATCGTGGTCGGTGAGGCGGCCGAGGGCATCGCCGTCGGCGCCGAGGGCGCCGCGCGGCAGGGACTGTGGCAGGGCGAGTGCGTCCGCGTCGCGGACGTTCACGAGGCCGCCGCGGCCGTGCGCGCGCGGATGCGCACAGGAGACGTCGTCATTGTGAAGGGATCACGCGTGGCAGGGCTCGAAAGGGTTATCGACCTCATCACGGAGGGTGACGCCCGGTGATCGGCATCACTCTGGCGGCGGCCCTCGCGCTCGTCGTCTCCATGGGGCTCATGCCCCCGCTGATCAAGCTCCTGTACCGGTTCAAGTTCGGCCAGGAGGTCCGCGACGACGGACCCGAGGGCCACAAGACCAAGCAGGGCACGCCCACCATGGGCGGCATCGTCATCATCCTCGGCGCCGTCGTGGGCTACTTCGGCTCCCACGTGGTGCTCCTGATCGTGCAGCCCAGCGCCAGCGGGCCCACCGCGTCGGGCCTGCTGGTGATGTTCCTGTTCATCGGGATGGGCTGCGTCGGCTTCCTCGACGACTTCATCAAGATCTACAAGCGCCGCAGCCTGGGCCTGCGCAGCGGCGCCAAGATGGTCGGCCAGGCCATCGTCGGCGTGGGCTTCGCCTACGGCGTCACCCTCTTCCCCAACGGCTACGGCTACACCCCCGCCGCCCCCAGCCTCTCCTTCCTCCGCGACTTCGGCCCCCCGCTGATGATCGGCCTGTTCGTCCTGTGGGCCCTCTTCCTCATCGTCGGCTTCTCCAACGCGGTGAACCTGACCGACGGCCTCGACGGCCTGGCCACCGGCGCGACGATCCTGTCCCTGGTCGCCTACGTCATCATCGGCAACTGGCAGCTGCGCCAGTCCTGCGTGTCCTACCTCTCGGACAGCTGCTACACGGTCCGCGACCCCCTGGACCTGGCCGTGGTGGCCGCCTCCGTGCTCGGCTCCTGCATCGCCTTCCTGTGGTTCAACGCCCCGCCCGCCAAGATCTTCATGGGCGACACCGGCTCCCTGGCCCTGGGCGGTCTGATCGTGGGCCTGGCCATCACCACCCGCACGCAGCTCCTGCTGCTGCTCATCGGCGGCCTGTTCGTCATCATCACCCTGTCGGTGATGGTCCAGATCACCTCGTTCCGCCTCACCGGCAAACGCGTGCTGCGCATGGCGCCCCTCCAGCACCACTTCGAGCTCAAGGGCTGGGCCGAACCCACCATCGTGATCCGCTTCTGGATCATCCAGGGCCTGTTCGTGGCGATCGCCATCGGGCTCTTCTACCTGGAATGGATGCCGAGGTAGGCATGGCGCACCACGCTTCCCCAACACCGTCCGGCGCCGCGCCGGAGGGCGCGCCCCTGCAGGGGCGCCGGGTCTGCGTCGCGGGCCTGGGAGTGTCCGGGCCCCCCGTGGCCAGGGCGCTCCTGGCCCGCGGGGCCCGCGTGACCGTCGTCGACGGCCGCGACGACGACACCGTCCGCCCGGTGGCCGACCGGCTCCGGGCGGAGGGCGCCGAGGTCGTCCTGGGCGACACCCCGCTGCCCGCGGACTGCGACCTGGTGGTCACCTCGCCCGGCTGGCGCCCCGACTCCCCGCTGCTGGTCCGGGCCGCCGAGGCCGGGATCGAGGTCATCGGGGACGTCGAACTCGCCTGGCGGCTCAAGCCCGCCGACCAGGTGTGGCTGGCCGTCACCGGCACCAACGGCAAGACCACCACCGTGCGCATGCTGGAGGCGATGCTGCGCGCGGACGGCCGCGACGCGCTCGCCGTCGGCAACGTCGGCACCCCGGTCGTGGAGGCGGTCCAGCCCGACGCCGGGGGCCGCTTCCGCGAGGTCCTGGCGGTGGAGCTGTCCAGCTTCCAGCTGCACTGGTCCTCCAGCCTGCGCCCGCACGCCGCGACCGTCCTCAACGTCGCCCCCGACCACCTGGACTGGCACGGCGGCCTGGACCCCTACGCCCGCGCCAAGGGCCGGATCTACGCGCCCGGCACCCTCCGCGTGGTCAACACCGCCGACGCCTGGTCGGCCCGCCTGGCCGAGGAGGACGGCGACCCGCACACGCCGCTGGTCGGCTTCCGCCTGGACACGCCCCGCGCGGGCGAGGTCGGCGTGGTCGAGGACCTGCTGGTGGACCGGGCCTTCGTCGAGGACCCGCACAGCAGCGCCGAGGAGCTGGCCACGCTCTCCGACGTGCGCCCGGCCGCGCCGCACAACGTCGCCAACGCCCTGGCCGCCGCCGCGCTGGCCCGTTCGGTGGGCGTGTACCCCGGTTCGGTCCGGGCCGGGCTGGCCGCCTTCGAGCCCGAGCCGCACCGCATCGCCTTCGTGGCCACCTCGGGGGGCGTGGACTACGTGGACGACTCCAAGGCCACCAACCCGCACGCCGCCGCCGCGTCCCTGGGCTCCTACCCGTCCGTGGTCTGGATCGCGGGCGGCCTGCTCAAGGGCGCCGAGGTCGACGACCTGGCCGCGATGGCCGCCGACCGCCTGCGCGCGGCCGTGCTCATCGGCGCCGACCGCGCCCGGCTGCGCGAGGCCCTGGCCGAGCACGCCCCCGACGTGCCGGTGGTGGAGGTCGGGGGCCCCGCCGACGGGGACGGCACCGTCATGGACGCGGTGGTCGCCGCCGCCGCCTCCCTGGCCGAGGAGGGCGACACCGTCCTGCTGGCGCCCGCGGCCGCCTCCATGGACATGTTCACCGACTACCACGAACGGGGCCGCCTCTTCACCGAGGCCGTACTCCGCTTGCCCTGAGCGACGGTTCGCCGCCCGTGCGTGACAGAACGCGCGCGGGCGGCGCCCACTGTGCCCTCCGCCACGCCCCGGGCCGCCAAAGATGGCCAACACGCGCGAAATGTCCACGGCTTCGCACCCGCCGGTACGCCAGTATTGAGGCGCGAATTTCGTGCGGAGGGTGTGGATGGCGGCGACGACGGCGGTTCCCGGGGCGACCCGGTCCAAGGCGCGCGCGGCGGCGGGCGGACGCGAACGCGCCCTGTGGCGTGAATGGGTCCGCCTGCTGGACCGGCCGCTCACCTCGTACTACCTGATCCTGGGCACCTCGGTCCTGCTCATCGCGCTGGGCCTGATGATGGTGCTGTCCTCCACGATGGTCAACTCCATCGACGAGACCGGCTCGGCCTTCTCGATGTTCCAGCAGCAGCTGGTCTCGGCCGCCCTGGGCCTGCCGCTGATGTTCCTGGCCTCCCACCTGCCCCAGCGGATCTTCCGCCTGGTCGGCTACCCGGCGATGATCGTCTCGGCGGCGCTGCTGCTGCTCACCGTCTTCCAGGGCGTGGAGGTCAACGGCGCCACCCGCTGGCTGGACCTGGGCGGGCTGATCATCCAGCCCTCCGAACCGGCCAAGCTCGCCTTCGCCCTGTGGGGCGCCAACATCCTGGCCCGCAAGGAGGAGCTGCGCGAGCTCACCGAGTGGCGGCACCTGCTCATCCCGCTGCTGCCCGGATGCGGTCTGCTGGTCCTGCTGGTGCTGATGGGCTCCAACCTGTCCACGGGCCTGGTGTTCCTGGTCACCTTCCTGGGGCTGCTGTGGGTGGTCGGCGCTCCCGGCAGGCTGTTCGGGGCCATGTTCGGCCTGGTCCTGGGACTGGCCGCCATCGCCATCGCCATCGAGCCCTACCGCATGGCGCGCGTCACCTCCTTCCTGGACCCCGAGGCCGACCCCCTGGGCTCGGGCATGCAGTCGCTGCACAGCCTCTACGCCCTGGGCACCGGCGGGATCTTCGGCGTCGGCATCGGCGAGAGCCGTGAGAAGTGGGGCTTCCTGCCCTTCGCCGAGTCCGACTTCGTCTTCGCCATCATCGGCGAGGAGTTCGGCCTCATCGGCACCCTGCTCATGCTCGTCCTGTTCGGCATGCTCGGCTACGCCGGGATGCGCGTGGCCTTCCGCGTCAAGGAGCCCTTCCCCCGCATGGCCTCCTTCGCCATCGTCACCTGGATCATGGGCCAGGCCCTGATCAACATGGGCGCCGTCATCGGGCTGCTGCCCGTCACCGGCGTCCCGCTGCCCCTGGTCTCCTACGGGGGCTCGTCTCTGGTCACCACCATGGCGGCCCTGGGCGTTCTCCTGGCACTGGCCAAGACCGAGCCGGAGGCGCGCAAGGTGCTGGAGGCCCGGGGTCCCAGTCGGGTGCAAAGGGCTCTAAGCTGGCTGGGCCTGGACAACATCGCCGCCTCGGTGAACAACCTCGGCGGCGCGGCGGCGTCCGGGCGGCCCACCACGGCACGCGGCCCGCGCACGGCGGGCGCCCGCGGTGGCAGGACAACGGCCAAGCACAGGAGCGGACCGGTCCCGGCGGGTGACCGGCCAAGGAGGAATCGGCGACGATGAGGGTAGCCCTCGCCGGAGGCGGCACGGCCGGGCATATCGAGCCCGCACTCTCCCTTGCGGACGCGCTGCGGCGCATGGACCCCAGCACGGAGATCCTCTGCCTGGGCACCGAGCGGGGCCTTGAGACCAGGCTGGTGCCCATGCGCGGCTACGAGCTGGGCATCATCCCGGCCGTCCCCCTGCCGCGCAGGCTCACCCCGCAGCTGCTCAGCGTGCCCGGCAAGCTCGCGGGCGCCCTCAGCGCGGCCGGTGAGCACCTGGACCGGCTCCAGGCCGACATCATCGTCGGCTTCGGCGGCTACGTGGCCACGCCCGGCTACCTGGCCGCCCGCCGCAGGCGCATCCCCATCGTCGTCCACGAGGCCAACCCCCTGCCGGGCCTGGCCAACCGGCTGGGCGCGCGCCTGACCCCGCACGTGTTCACCGGCCACCCCCACACCCAGATCCGCAACGGCCGCTTCGTGGGCATCCCGCTGCGCGAGCAGATCACCTCGCTCGACCGGCTGGCCATGGGCGACAAGGCCCGCACCTACTTCGGCCTGCGCCACGACCTGCCCACCCTGCTGATCTTCGGCGGCTCCCAGGGCGCCCAGCGCATCAACGAGACCGCCTACGCCGCCCGCGACGCCTTCCGCGACAGCGGCGTCCAGGTGCTGCACGTGGTCGGCCCCAAGAACGCCGACGAGCCCCAGGACCTCACCCAGATGGGCATCCCCTACGTCGCCGTCCCCTACGTGGACCGCATGGACATGGCCTACGCCGCGGCCGACGTGGCCATGTGCCGTTCCGGGGCGATGACCTGCGCCGAGCTGACCGCCGTCGGCCTGCCCGGCGCGTTCGTGCCGCTGGCCATCGGCAACGGCGAGCAGGCCCTCAACGCCGAGCCCATCGTCCAGGCGGGCGGCGGGATGGTGGTCAACAACGCCGACGTCTCCGTCGAGTGGATCACCCAGCAGCTCATCCCGCTGCTCACCGACACCGACCGGGTCGTGGCCATGTCCGAGGCGGCCGCCCGGATGGGCCGCCGCGACGCCGACATGGAGCTGGCCCGCGAGGTCACGGCCATCGCCCGCGGAGACAAACCCACGCCCGACATGCCGGTGTCCGAGGACGACGGCGACGAGGCCTTCTACGACGACGGGAAGGACACCCGATGAGCCTGGTGCGGCCGACCGAGCCGGTGCCCGTGGACAAGCTGGGCCGTACCCACTTCATCGGCCTGGGCGGAGCGGGCATGTCCGGCATCGCCCGCGTGCTGCTCCAGTCGGGGGTGGAGGTCTCGGGCAGCGACGCCCGCGACAGCGACACCCTGCGCGAACTGGAGCAGATGGGCGCCGACGTCCACGTGGGGCACGCCGCCGACAACCTCGGCACGGCGGAGACCCTGGTGGTCTCCTCCGCCATCCGCGAGGACAACCCCGAACTGGTCGAGGCGCGCCGCCGGGGCCTGCGCGTGCTGCCCCGGGCCGCGGCCCTGGGCGCGCTGCTGCTGGGCCGCGAGGGCGTCGCCGTCTCGGGCACCCACGGCAAGACCACCACCACGTCCATGGTCGCGGTGGTGCTCCAGCACGTGGGCGCCGACCCCGGCTACGTCATCGGCGGCAAGCTGGTCACCACCGGCCTGGGCGCCGACGCCGGCATCGGCGAGGTCATCGCGGTGGAGGCCGACGAGAGCGACGGCTCCTTCCTCATGCTCTCGCCCAAGATCGCCGTGGTCACCAACGTCGAGGCCGACCACCTGGACAACTACAGCGGCATCGAGGAGATCCACGCCAACTTCGCCTCGTTCGTCGACCGGGTCGAGCGCACGCTCGTCGTGGGAGTGGACGACCCCGGCGCCCGCCGGGTGGCCGAGCTGGCCCGCGAACGCGGCAAGCGGGTGCTCACCTACGGCGAGGCCGAGGACGCCGACTACCGCGTCACCCGGGTGCGCGCCCGCGGCTTCACCACCGAGTTCACCATCCGCACCGCGAACGGCGAGCCCGTGGACGGCCAGCTCGCCGTGCCGGGCCGCCACAACGTGCTCAACGCGGCCGCGGCCGTCGCGGTCGCCGACGAGCTGGGCCACGACCTGGAGGTGGCGGTCGAGGGCATCGCCGACTTCGCCGGCGCCGCGCGCCGCTTCGAGCCCAAGGGCGAGGCGGGGGGAGTGGCCGTCTACGACAGCTACGCCCACCACCCCACCGAGATCGAGGCCGACCTGCGCGCGACCCGGGCAGCGCTGGAGTCCCTGGCCGAGGAGGCGCGCGAGGACGGTCGGGAGCACGCCGGGGGCAGGGTCGTCGCCCTGTTCCAACCGCACCTGTACAGCCGCACCCGCATCTTCGCCGAGGAGTTCGCCGCCGCGCTGAACCTGGCCGACGAGGTCGTGGTCACCGAGGTCTACGCCGCCCGCGAGGATCCCGAGCCCGGGGTCACCGCGGAGCTGATCACCTCGCGTGTCGCGCACGACCGCGTGTGGTACGTGCCCGGTCGCGACGACGCCGTGCTCCGGGCGGCCGAGCTGGCCGGCCCCGGCGACATCGTGCTCACCATGGGCGCGGGCGACGTCACCGAGCTGGGCCCGCGCATCGTCGAGGCGCTCGCCCAGAGGGCCGACGGCATCGGCGGCTGAGGCGGGAACGGCCAGCGGTGGGGGAAGCGGTCGCGCGGACACACGGAAGGGGAGCAGGTGGTCGCTGAGCAGGAGGAGGCGACTGGGCACGCGGTGGCACGCAAGCGGTCCGACCCCTGGAAGTTCGCCTTCGTGGCGCTGCTGGTGGTCGCCCTGGTCTGCGTGGTCGCCTGGCTGCTGCTCGGCTCCCGTCTGCTCGTGGTGCGCGACGTCGCGGTCACCGGCCTGGACCGGACCCCCTCCGAGGAGGTGGTCGCGGCCCTGGGCGTGCCCACCGGGACACCCCTGATCAGGGTCGACCTGGACCGCAGCGAGGAGCGCGCCGAGGCGCTGCCGCTGGTGGAGTCGGCCACAGTCACCCGCGGCTGGCCCGCCACCCTGGAGGTCGAGGTGGTCGAACGCAGGCCGCTGCTGGCCGTCCAGGCGGGGGAGGACTACCGGCTGATCGACGCCGACGGCGTGCGCATCGAGGACGCGCCGAGCCTGCCCGGCGCCTATCCGCTGGTCAGCGTGACCGGGGAGGTGGAGGGCAACGAGGCCGTCGCCGCCGCCGCCGACATCGTCGAACGGGCGCCGGACCCCCTCCTCTCCCGGATCCGGCTCATCGACGCCACCGACCCCGAGGCGATCGTGATCGAACTCGCCGAGGAGGCCCGCGTCGAGTGGGGCCCGCCCGAGGAGACCGCGCGCAAGAGCGACGTCCTGGGGGTGCTCATCGGCGAGCACCCGCCGCAGGAGGAGCGCGTCTACGACGTGTCCGCGCCCGACCTCGCCGTGGTGAGGTGAAGCGTTCCCGGGAACAGGACAGGCAGGGGTGCGGCGGCGGGGGCCGGTCCGCCGAGCGGTACGGGCGCGGACGGGCCGGAGGGCCCCTGCGGCACGCCCGGGCGTCCCGCGCGGACATTCCAGACGCGACGCGCCGAGGGCGCACATCGCTTCCCCGTGTCGTGCGCCGTTAGGCTGAACTCGTCATCGGTTGCCCGTGGTCGGCGGTCCGCTTACTGTCGGGAAACACAACCGAACGTCAACAAAGCACCAGAACAGGCTTTTCGGGTACGCGGGAACCGTTCCGCCTCACGGCGGACCGCACCAGCCCCTTCCGGGCGGGTGGCCGGAGGCTCCGGCGGTCCGGGGTCCCCCGGTTACGGCGTCGTGGACGACCCGTCGGGGAACCCGAAACGCACACTGTAGAACCGGATGCCGGACCAAAGGCGCCTCCGGTGGCACACAGCCACCGGACGCGGTGGCGGAACGGCGTAAGCGAGCGGAAAGGCCCCTCGTCGTGGCAGCACCGCAGAACTACCTCGCGGTCATCAAAGTCGTCGGCATCGGCGGCGGCGGTGTCAACGCCGTCAACCGAATGATCGAAGAGGGGCTCAAGGGCGTCGAGTTCATCGCCATCAACACTGACGCCCAGGCGCTGCTGATGAGTGACGCAGACGTCAAGCTGGACGTCGGGCGCGAACTCACCCGCGGCCTCGGAGCCGGAGCCAACCCCGATGTCGGCCGCAAGGCCGCCGAGGACCACCGGGAGGAGATCGAGGAGGTCCTCAAGGGGGCCGACATGGTCTTCGTCACCGCCGGTGAGGGCGGTGGAACCGGAACCGGGGGCGCCCCGGTCGTGGCCAACATCGCCCGGTCCCTGGGCGCCCTGACCATCGGCGTGGTCACCCGCCCCTTCGGGTTCGAGGGCAAGAGGCGGGCCACCCAGGCCGAGTCGGGGATAGCGATGCTCCGCGAGGAGGTCGACACCCTCATCGTGATCCCCAACGACCGGCTGCTGTCCATCTCCGACCGCCAGGTCAGCGTGTTGGACGCCTTCAAGGCCGCCGACCAGGTACTCCTGTCCGGTGTGCAGGGCATCACCGACCTGATCACCACGCCGGGACTGATCAACCTGGACTTCGCCGACGTCAAGTCGGTCATGTCCGGGGCGGGGTCGGCGCTCATGGGCATCGGGTCGGCGCGCGGGGACGACCGGGCGGTCGCGGCGGCGGAGATGGCGATCTCCTCACCACTGCTGGAAGCGAGTATCGACGGGGCCCACGGTGTGCTGCTGTCCATCCAGGGCGGCTCCGACCTGGGGCTCTTCGAGATCAACGAGGCGGCACAGCTCGTCGCGAACTCGGCGGCGCCCGAGGCCAACATCATCTTCGGCGCCGTCATCGACGACGCCCTGGGCGACGAGGTGAGGGTCACCGTCATCGCGGCCGGCTTCGACGAGCCGGAGGGAGTGATCCCGGTGGTGCGGGAGCGCCAGCCGGTGGACCCTCCTGAGGCCGCCGCCCCCAAGGCAGGCATCACGTCCGGCAGGGAGGAGAGGACCGCTCCGGCGGCGCCCGCCTCCGCGGACGCGAGCGGGGCGTCGGCCGCCAACATGCCGTGGATCACTCCGTCCCGTCCGGCCGAGCCCGCCCCGGAGCCGCAGTGGACGCCGCCGGCGACCCAGGCTCCGCCGGTCCAGCAGCCGGTCGAGGCCGAGCCCGCCCACCAGGAGCAGTACACCCAGGCCGCTCCGGCCGAGCCGGACCCCGCGCAGCAGACCCCGCCCCACGGCACGTCCGCCTTCCAGGCGGAGGCCGAGCCCGCCGAGCCGGTCCGCGCCGAGGAGCCCGCTCCGGCCGAGGAGGAGCCCGCCGCGCGTGAGGGCGGCCACGCGGGTCACATCCACGCGGTTTCGGACGCCACCGCCGAGCGGCGCGGGGACGTGCCCACGCCCCGGCGCCGGGTCATCTTCGACGACCCCGACGACCTCGACGTGCCGGAGTTCCTGAAGTAGCTCCGACCCCGGCCCCAGGGCCGGGGTCGTCGCCGCTTCGGGGGCGGTGTCCGCCCAGCCCGGGGCGGTTCGGGCGGTGGTAGTGTCCTGGACCGGGGGGACGGCGAGGCGGGCCCCGCGGGAGCCCGCTCCCGCGAGGAGTCCGCGCCGGAGCCGGAACACGGCCGGTACCGGCCACCGGCCCCGAACGCCCTCCGGGCGACGCGGGGTTCCCCCTCCGGCAGGAGCGGGGAGGAAACACCACCGGATGAGCAACGTCATCGACCTGGGCCACGGGGTCCGCGCCGCCGTCACCGAACGGCACGGGGGAGTGAGCGCCCCGCCCTACGACTCGCTCAACATGGGCCTGGGCTCGGGGGACGAACGCGAGGCGGTGCTCGCCAACCGCAAGATCGCCGCCCGCGACCTGGGGTTCGACGCCGACCGGGTCGTGTGGATGCACCAGGTGCACAGTGCCGACGTCCTCGTGGCCACCGGCCCCGGGGGCGCGGGCACCTGCGACGGGGTGGTCACCACCCGCTCCGACCTGGTCCTGGCCTCGATGGCCGCCGACTGCCTGCCGGTCCTGGCCGCCGACGCCGAGGCGGGCGTCTTGGGCGCCGCGCACTCCGGCCGACTGGGCACCGCGAACGGTGTGGCCGCCAACCTGGTCGCGGCGATGGCCGACCAGGGCGCCCGCGCCGACCGGATCACCGTCTTCCTGGGCCCCTCCATCTGCGGCGGGTGCTACGAGGTCCCGCCCCACGTGCGCGAGGAGACCGCGCGCGGGGTACCCGAGGCCGCCTGCACCACGAGCCGGGGCACCGCCGGAGTGGACATGCGCGCCGCCGTCACCGCCCAGCTGCGCCGGGCGGGCGTCACCGACATCCGGGCCGACGGCCGCTGCACCCTGGAGAGCCCCGAACTGTTCTCCCACCGAGGTCAGGCGCCGACCGGCAGGTTCGCCGCCTTCCTCTGGCGCGTCTGAACGTCGTACCCGGCCACCAGGATGGTGCCGTGGAACCACCGGGACAGCCCGGTTTCCCCGCCTCCGCGGCGTGCGCGGCGCCCGCGCGTCTCCCGGCCGGACCCGCCGTAGGCACCACTGCGCCTGCTGCGACCCCATTTCCGTGTTCCGGGCGCCCGAACACCAGCAGGACCGCGCCGTAGGCGTCGTTCGAGGGTGGTGGCGGGCGACGGATGGGCGGAGCGAAGCGGAGGTCCGAAAGAACACCGCCTCGCGCGCGGCCCCCGACGGGCCCGGCGTCCCCGGGGTCCGGGGCACGCGGGGTGAGGGGGGTGTAGGAAGGACAGCGAGTGGGATCCGTCCCAGGGAAAGAAGGAGCACCGTGACACACGCAGACCCGGCTCGCGTCGAGCAGGTCCGCGCCAACCTCGCCGCCGCGCGGGCCAGGATCGAGGCGGCCTGCGCCAAGGCCGGCCGCGACCCGGACGAGGTGTCGCTGGTCGCCGTCACCAAGACACACCCGGCCTCCGATGTGCGGATTCTCGCCTCACTCGGGGTGACCGACGTGGGCGAGAACCGCGACCAGGAGGCGGCGCCCAAGGCCGCCGAGACCGCCGACCTCGGCCTGACCTGGCACTTCGTGGGCCAGTTGCAGACCAACAAGGCGCGGTCGGTGGCCTCCTACGCCGACGTCGTGCACTCGGTGGACCGCGCCAGGCTGGCCCGGGCGCTGGGCGAGCGCGCCGCCGCGGCCGGACGGAGCCTGACCTGCCTCGTCCAGGTCAACCTCGACGAGGACTCGCGGGCCGGGGTGATCGGTCCGCGCGGGGGCGTCGACCCCGGGGACGCGCTCGAAGTCGCCGCGCGGATCGAGGAGCACGAGGCGCTCGCGCTGGGCGGGGTCATGGCGGTCGCCCCCCGCGAGGGCGATCCCTCGGCCGCCTTCGCGCGTCTCCAGGAGGTCGCGGCCCGCATCCGCGATCGCTATCCTCGGGCGACGGTGGTGTCCGCGGGCATGAGCGGGGACCTGGAGGCGGCGGTCGAGCGAGGCGCGACACACCTGCGACTCGGTACGGCGTTGCTCGGCAACCGGGGACCGATCGTGGGGTAATGTCCCCACATAGACCTTGGAACCCGTCTGTGGAGTTCGCCCGAATGGACGCTCTCCCCGAGAGCGGACGGGACAGTGCGAAGGAGTCGGCTGCGGTGAAGGCCGCGGGGACGACGGAGGACATGAGATGGCCGGCGCGATGCGCAAGATGGCGGTCTACCTCGGCCTCGTGGAGGACGACCGTTACGATCACCGCTATGCGGACGAATATGATGAGTTCGACGATTTCGACGAGGGGGTGGAGGAGCAGCGTGAACGCGACGCTGACGCCCCGCCCGGCGAGGAAGCGCGAGGCGACGTGATGGACACCGGCGGTTACCTGGGCTCAGGTCGCGGTGGCACGACCGCGACCGCCTCCACCGCCGACCTCGCGCGGATCACCACGCTCCATCCGCGTACCTACAACGAGGCGCGTACCATCGGAGAGCACTTCCGAGAGGGTACACCGGTGATCATGAACCTGACCGAGATGGTCGACAGCGACGCCAAGCGTCTGGTCGACTTCGCGGCTGGTCTGATCTTCGGTCTGCATGGCAGTATCGAACGCGTCACCAACAAGGTGTTCCTGCTGTCCCCGGCCAACGTCGAGGTGACCGCCGAGGACAAGGCGCGGATCGCCGAGCGAGGGTTCTTCAATCAGAGCTAGAACGTCACATTTGTCCAGAGATTGGGTCGAGGAACGACCGTGAGTACCGTCCTGTCCGTGCTGATCATCATCCTGCAGCTGTTTGTCTTCGTGCTGCTGGCCAGGGTGATCCTGGAGATGGTGCAGTCCTTCTCCAGATCGTGGCGCCCCACGGGGTTCGTGCTCGTGATCGCTGAGATCGTGTACACGATCACCGACCCGCCACTGAGGTTCCTGCGTCGGTTCATCAAGCCCGTACGCCTGGGGAGCATCGCGCTCGACCTGAGCGTCCTGGTGCTCTTCTTCGGCGTCTACATCTTGATCGCACTGCTCGGGAGCTTCGCCTAGCAGGAGAGTAGACGTAGGCGGAAGGAACCGCCCCGGATTCCGCTATGTGGTCTTGGTCATGATCTGGATTGCCGTAAGGTCACGATCATGTAGCGTCCCTACGGACAGACTCCAAGCGCGCCAAGGAGACGAACATGCCGTTGACACCCGCCGATGTGCGGAACAAGCAGTTCAGTACCACCCGGCTCCGACCGGGATACGACGAAGAAGAGGTCGACGCCTTCCTCGACGAGGTCGAGTCCGAGCTCGACCGCCTGATCCAGGAGAACGAGGAACTGCGCGGCAAGCTGGCCGAGTGCCTGCGGGGCAAGGTGCCCAACGCCGGCATGCAGGACTTCCAGCAGCAGGACCAGGCGCCCGAGCCGCAGCAGCACGAGCAGATGCGTCCCGAGCCGGTCCAGCCTCCGCAGGCCGTCGAGCCCCAGCCCCCGGTCCAGCAGCAGCAGATGCAGATGGCCGGTCCCGGCATGGGCATGGGCGGCGAGGAGAACATGGACACGGCCGCCCGTGTCCTGGCCCTCGCGCAGCAGACCGCCGACCAGGCGATCTCCGACGCCCGCCGCGAGGCCGACGAGACCCTCGGCCGCGCCCGCCACGAGTCCGAGGACATCCTCGGCAAGGCCCGCCGCCAGGCCGACCAGATCATCGGTGAGGCCCGCGCCCGTTCCGAGAACCTCGACCGCGACGCGCAGGAGCGCCACCGCCAGGTCATGGGCAGCCTCGTCCAGCAGCGCGAGGAGCTGGAGCACAAGGTCAACGTGCTCAAGGACTTCGAGCGTGAGTACCGCAGCCGCCTCAAGGACTACTTCGAGCGCCAGCTGCGCGAGCTCAAGAGCGAGGAGGAGAAGGCCCAGGAGCTGAACAACCCGAACACCACGGGCGGCTTCCAGACCATGGCTCCGCAGACCGGTGCCACGCCCTCGCTCCAGCACGGTCCCACGGGCAACCCGTTCGGGCAGCCCGAGCCGGCCCAGCACGGCGGGTTCCACCCGGGCGAGCCGCACGAGCGCCGCTGATCACCGCGGTATCCGCTCGAACAACTGAAGACTCCGGCACAACACGTGTAAAGGTCCTGGTCGACCCGTGATCCTTAGCATCCTCGCAACCGTGGCGGTGCTGACGGCCATCGCCGTCATCGTGGCCGCCCTGGTGTTCGCCGAGACCGTCCTGGTGTACATGGCACTGGGACTGGCGGGCGTCAGCGTTCTCCTCCTACTGGGGGCGCTGCTCCAGGAAAGGTCCGGCGGCGGGGGCAGACCGGATCGGACGGACGGTTTGGGGAAGGCGTCCGTCCCCGTCATGGCCGCCACCGCGGCATCGGCGGTGCCCATCGCACACGTGGAGTCGGAGAACCCCGGGCGCGTACCCGCACCGGCCTCCGAGCCGGTGCGGGAGCCCCATGTCCCGGAGCGGCCCGCCTGGCCGACTCCCGCCGCGGAGGACGCAGGCCACGGAGAACCCGAGTACGACGTCCCCCGCTGGCAGACCCCCACGGCCCACGACTGGCCGGAACCGGACACGGCGGCGCACGACGCCGCCCCCTCCGCTCCCCACGCCGGACCGAGCCCCTCCTGGGCCTCCTCCGAGGAGGAGCGGCCGCTCCGTGCCCCGGCGCCCTGGGAGAGTGGAACCGACGCCGCCTACACCGCCGCGAGGGCGGAGTGGGACGAGCCGAGCGGTACCACCGCCGCCGAGGACGGACCCGACGCGGGGGACGGGACCGGCGAGCGCACCGCCGCCTCCGGCGCAGCCTTCACCTATGACATTCCCGGCCGCACGCCCCCGGCCGATGACGGCCCCTCCGCCGAGGACCGCCCCCCGTTCGGGGAGGACGCGGTCGGGGAGGACATCGACGACGCGCCCTTCGCGGACGCCTCCGACGAGGACGGCGGCCGGGAGCGGGGCGGCTCCGCGTTCGCCTCCGAGGAGCCCTTCGTCTACAGCATCCCCCGTCCGGCGCAGGCCGTGGAGGAGAACTTCCCCGGGAACGGGGACGCCGACTCCGGGAGCGAGGCCCGGGACACGGCCCCCTCCGCCCACGACGTTTCCGGGAACGGGGTCCAGGACGGGGACGGCGGTCAGGCGACCGGCCCCTCGGACGGGGCCTCGTTCGCCTACGACATCCCCGGCCGGTCGGCCACGGAGGGAACCGTCGAGGAGGACGCCTTCGCGGAGGACGGCGACGACGGGGACCGGCCCGACGAGGAGGAGAGCGGGGCCTTCGCCTACGACGTTCCCGGAGTCTCCTCCGCCGAGGACGCCCCCTCGCCCGGTGCGCGGGAAGCGGCGGAAGAGGACATCGAGGACGCGCCCTCCGAGGACGCCCCCGAGAAGCGCGACGCCGGGGAACCCGGCGAGGACGCGGCCGCCGCCGGGGTCCCTGAGCCCGACGAGGCGTCCGTGCCCGCCGCTGACCACGAGGGCGCCAGGGACACCGCGAAGGCGCGCGCCGCGGAGCGCCCGGAGGAAGCGGACGAGGACTCCGAGCCCGCCGACGACCGACAGGACGCCCCGGAGGCGCACGCCACGGAGCAGGCCCCGAGCGGGCCCGGGACGGACGGGGACGGCCCGGAGACGGCCGTCCTCCCGGTGGTCTCCGCGGACTCCGGGCCGGAGCAGGAGCACGCCCCCGACGGCGGCCCCGACGACGCCGGGACCGACGAGGCGACCGACGAGACGACGGACGGCACCGGGAGCGGTGCCCGGACCGACGACGAGGCCGACGAGCGCGCCGCGGACGCTGACCGGATCGGGGACGAGGACTCCGACGACGGGCGGGGCGCCAGCAGCGGCGCCTTCTCCTACCGCGTCCCCCGCGGCGGGGACGAGGAGGAGGACGGTGCGCGGGCCGGGGACGTCCCGGCCGCAGTCGAGTCCGAGCAGGAGGACGCCGGGGAGGGCGACTCCGCCGGCCGTGCGGAACGCCCCGCCGACGGTACCGAGGACGGTCCGGACGAGGACGGGGCGCGGGACACCGCCGACCGGGCCTCCGACGACGACGCCTCCGACACCAAGCGCTGAGACCCGACGGGGGCGCCGCTCACCCGAGCGGCGCCCCCGCGCGTTGACGGCCGGATCCGGCGCCTACCGGTCACCGGGCGTGCAGCGGCGTTCCCGCGCGTCACCCGGTGCGGGTGCGGACCGGGGCTGCCCCGATCACAACGGTGCGGCGCCCTCGCGCGTTGAACGCCCTCCCGGGAGCAGGTGAGGGCGACCACGGACCCCAGCGGCGGACCGGCCCCACAGCCGTGCCGAACGGTGTCGCGTGCGCGGCTCGACCATCCGGACGCCCGGCGGTCACCGAGGCCCGCGCAGCCGCCGCCGTGGAACGGAGGCGGCCCGGCCCATCCGCGGGAGGCGGACGGACCGGGCCGCTCCGGTCGCGGCCTCCGGTCAGGCCTTGCGGAACCCGAAGGTCACACCGAACTCCTCCGAGGAGGCGGTGTGCAGCTCCCGGCCCGGCTCACCGGCGACGAACGAGTCGGCCAGCACCTCGGCGGCGATCGCCTGGCCGTGCTCGGCGAGCGCCAGCTCGGTCGCCTCGTCCGTGACCGTCCACCACACCTCGATGCGGTCCGACACCTCCAGCCCGCTCCGCTTGCGGGCCTCCTGGAGCATCCGGACCATCTCGCGGGCCAGGCCCGCGCGGCGCAGCTCCGGCGTGAGCTCCAGGTCCAGGGCGACGGTCTCACCCGACTCCGAGGCCACCGCCCAGCCCTCGCGGGGCTGCTCGGTCACCAGCAGCTCGTCGGCGCTCACCTCCACCGGCTCGTCCTCGACGTGCACCCGAGCCCAGCCGGTGGCGCGCACCTGCCGCACCAGTTCTGCCGGGTCGGCGGCCTGGACGGCCTTGGCCACCAGCGGGGTGCGCTTGGCGAACCGCTTGCCCAGCGCCCGGAAGTTCGGCTTCACGGTGAAGTCCACCAGGTCGCCGCCCACCGAGGACAGCGAGTCCAGGGAGGCCACGTTCAGCTCGTCCGCGATCTGGCCGCGCAGCTGCTCGGGCAGGTCCGCGAAGCCCGGAGCACCCACCAGGGCGCGGGCCAGCGGCTGGCGGGTGCGCACGGCCGAGTCCACCCGGGCGGAGCGGCCCAGCTCCACCAGGCGGCGGGTCAGCGCCATGTTCCGGGACAGCTCGGGGTCGATCAGGTCCTCGCGCACCTCGGGCCAGGAGGCCAGGTGCACCGAGTCCGGGGCGCCCGGGCGGCGCAGCGCCGACCACACGTGGTCGGTCAGGAACGGCACGATCGGCGCCATCAGCAGCGTGACGGTCTCCAGGGCCTCGAAGAGCGTCGCGAACGCCGCGGCGCCCTCGGGGGTGGCGGCCCCGCCCCAGAACCGGCGGCGGGAACGGCGCACGTACCAGTTGGACACGTCGTCCACGAACGCGGTCAGGCGGCGCCCTGCGGCCGTGGTGTCGAAGGCGTCCATCGCCTCGGTGACGTCGCGGACGACCTCGTTGAGCTCCGAGAGCAGCCACCGGTCCAGCAGCGGCCGGTCCTGCGGCGCGGGCGCCGAGTCCAGCAGCGAGTGGTCCCAGCCCTCACCGGCGTTCGCGTACAGGGTGAAGAACGACACGGTGCTGTGGTAGGTCAGCAGCACCTTGCGGACGATCTCCTCCAGGGCGGCGTGGCCCACCCGGCGGGCGGTCCACGGCGAGCCGCTGGCCAGCATGAACCAGCGCAGGGCGTCCGCGCCGTGCCGGTCCATCACCGCGATGGGCTCCATGACGTTGCCCAGGTGCTTGCTCATCTTGCGGCCGTCCTCGGCGAGGATGTGGCCGAGCACGACCACGTTCTCGAACGAGTTGCGGCCGAACACCAGGGTGCTCACCGCCAGCAGCGAGTAGAACCAGCCGCGGGTCTGGTCGATGGCCTCGGAGATGTACTGCGCCGGGAAGTTCTCCCGGAAGGTCTCCTCGTTCTGGTGCGGGGCGCCCCACTGGGCGAAGGGCATGGAGCCGGAGTCGAACCAGGCGTCGATGACCTCGGGGACGCGGCGGGCCACCCGCTCCTCCTCGGGCAGGGAGGGGTCGGCGTCCGGGTCGGGGATGACGATGTCGTCGACGTAGGGGCGGTGCGGGTCCAGGGAGGACAGGTCCTGCCCGCTGAGGCGGCCCAGCTCCTCCAGGGAGCCCACGCAGATCTGGCGTCCGTCGGGGAACTCCCAGATCGGCAGCGGGGTGCCCCAGTAGCGGTTGCGCGAGAGGGCCCAGTCGACGTTGCCGCGCAGCCACTCGCCGAAGCGGCCCTCCTTGACGTTCTCGGGCACCCAGTGGGTGGCCTGGTTCTGTGCGATGAGCTCGTCCTTGACCGCGGTGGTGCGGATGTACCAGGACGGCACCGCGTAGTACAGCAGCGCCGTGTGGCAGCGCCAGCAGTGCGGGTAGGAGTGCTCGTAGCTGACGTGGCGGAAGAGCAGGCCGCGGTCGCGCAGGTCGCGCACCAGCGTCTTGTCGGCCTCCTTGAAGAACACCCCGCCCACCAGGGGCAGGTCGGCCTCGAAGGTGCCGTCGGGGCGGACCGGGTTGACCACGGGCAGGCCGTAGGCGCGGCACACCACCATGTCGTCGGCGCCGAAGGCGGGCGACTGGTGCACCAGGCCGGTGCCGTCCTCGACCGTGACGTAGTCGGCGAGCACGACGTAGTGGGCGGGCTCGTCGAAGGGCACCAGGTCGAAGGGGCGCTCGTAGGTCCAGCGCTCCATCTCGTCGCCCTCGAAGCTCTCGCCGGTGAGCTCCCAGCCCTCGCCGAGGACCTTCTCGAACAGCGGGCGCGCCACGACCAGGCGCTCCTGGCCGTCGGTGGCCACCACGTACTCCACGTCCGGGTGCACGGCCACGGCCGTGTTGGAGACCAGCGTCCAGGGAGTGGTCGTCCACACCAGCAGCGAGGTGGGGTGCTCGGCGGCGGCCAGCGGGCCCGAGGTCACCGGGAAGCGCACGTACACCGACGGGTCGGTGACGGTCTCGTACCCCTGGGCGAGCTCGTGGTCGGACAGCGTGGTGCCGCAGCGCGGGCAGTAGGGGCTGATCCGGTAGTCGCGGACCAGCAGCCCCTTGTCCCAGATCTGCTTGAGCGCCCACCAGACCGACTCCACGTACTGGGGGTCCATGGTGCGGTAGGCGTCGTCCATGTTCACCCAGTAGCCCATGCGCTCGGTCATGGAGGTGAAGGCGTCCACGTTGCGCAGGACGGACTCGCGGCAGCGGTCGTTGAACTCGGCGATGCCGAAGGACTCGATGTCCTTCTTGCCGGACAGGCCCAGTTCCTTCTCCACGGCGACCTCGACGGGCAGGCCGTGGCAGTCCCAGCCCGCCTTGCGGTCCACGTGGTAGCCGCGCATGGTGCGAAAGCGCGGGAAGACGTCCTTGAAGGCGCGGGCCTCGACGTGGTGCACGCCGGGCTGGCCGTTGGCGGTGGGCGGGCCCTCGTAGAAGACCCAGTTGGCGCCGCCGCGGGTCTGATCGAGCGAGCGCTGGAAGACGTTCTCCTTCGACCAGCGGCCGAGGATCTCGCGCTCCATGGCGGGCAGGTCGATCTGCGCGGGCAGCTGGGGCAGCGCGCGGGATTCGGGCCGGGGGTCGTTGGCCACCGTCGTACCTTTCCATCAGGTGTGTTCCTGACGGAGGGACGAGGCGTGCGGCCCCGCGGTACCACCCTCCTTGGACCGCGGCCGTGCCGCTGGGCGGCGGGCGGCGGATCCCTCTTCGTTGCGCTGTGCCGGTTCTACTGGGACGCGGCGCGTCCGTTCCTCCGGCGGCTCCGGGGTGATCTTCGCGCTGGTCGTGCCCCCGGGCTCGCACCGCCCCCGGGTCGCTTGGACGGGCCAGCCGCTCTAGGCTGTTGCGCGTCCGGTCGGGGCCAGCGCTACTCGTCCCCATCGACACCTGAGGTCAGGATAACGCAGCGGGGAGGGCCCCGCCGCTCGTTCGGGGGAGGGCCGCCGTGGCTGAGGACGTCCGGGGCGCCGTGCTGGTGACGATGGCGGACCGCGATGACGCCGAGGAGCTGGCCGACCAGCTCCTGGAGCAGGGGTACGAGCCGTGCCTGGTGCACCGCGACATGCTCGCGGGCGAGGACGACGCCGAGGACGTGGACTGGGTGATCGAGGTGCACACCGGGCCGCACGGCGGCCCGGCGGTGTTCGACGAGCCCCACCTGGCGGCCCTGGCCGAGGACTACGGCGGTTTCGCGTTCGCGGAGTGAGGTGCGCGACTCCCGCCCGTGATGTGGGCGGGTCGGACGGGGCGCGTGGTCTGGTCGGGGTGAGCGGATCTCGTGCGCTGGACGGAAAACCGGTTGGGCGCGGGCCGGGGGGAGCGCGAGGATACGTCCCATGCTGATACGTACCGCCGTGCCCGAGGACGGTCCTGCCGTCGCCGACGTGGAGGTCCGCTCCTGGCGGGCCGCCTACCCGGGCATCGTCCCGCAGGACTACCTCGACGCCATGGACGCCGCGGAGCGGGGCGCCCGCTGGTCGGACTGGATCGCCGGAGCGGCCCGGCCGGGGGCGGAGCTGCTGCTCGCCGAGGACGGCGCGGGGGTGGCGGCCTTCGCCTGTTTCGCCCCCGTCGAGGAGGACGGGGAGGGGGCCGGCGGCACCGCCGGGCCGTGCGAGCTGGAGGCCTTCTTCTCCGTCCCCGAGGCGTGGGGGAGCGGGGTCAACCGGAGGCTGATCGCCGACGTGCACCGCGCCGTCGCCGGGGCTGGGTACGGTGAGGCCGTCCTGTGGGTGCTCCGGGACAACCCGCGCGCCCGCCGCTTCTACGCGGCGCACGGCTGGGAGGCCGACGGGGCGGTCACCGAGGAGGGGCCCCTCAACGGCGCGGTCCTGCCCCGCCTGCGCTACCGGCGGGGGTTTTGACCGGGACCGGTCGGTGCGCGGCCGCGCGGACTCCGTGCCCCCCGCGACGACCGACGCCCGTGCTCCGTGCTCCGTGCTCCGTGCCGGGAATGTACGGGCCGGTCGGAGCCGTGACCGGGCGGAAAGCGCATTGTCCCGGATCTTTGCCTTGTCCGGGCGGATTGCCTAAGCTTCCGGCACCACTCGCGGTACCGCCCAGGGGGGAGAGTCCGCGCTCCGGCGGACTCCGGGACGGGTGCCGAGCCGTTTGGAGGGGGTTTGCGATGAAGGCCACCGACGCCGCCCGGCTGCCGGTCCTGCCGGGGGAGGACCCCTGGACGGCGGGGGAGGTCGCCGCGCTCCGCGGGCGACTGGAGGAGGAGGCCGCCGCGGCGAAGCGGGAGCTCGGGGAGGTCGAGGCCGAGTTCGCCGAGCTGCTGGAGGACCCCGTGGAGGGGGCCGGGGACGACAGCGCGGACGCCGGGGCCAGGGCCTTCCAGCGCGAACAGGATCTGGCGTTGGCCTACAATACTCGTGACCTGCTCGCCGAGGGCGAGCGGGCGATCGAACGGATGGACGCGGGGACCTACGGGGTCTGCGGCTCATGCGGGCAGGCCGTCGGGAAGGCGCGCCTTCAGGCCTTCCCGCGCGCGACCCTGTGCGTCACCTGCAAACAGCGCGAGGAGCGTCGCTGACTGAGGTAGAGCCCTCCGGGGACAGGAACATGACCACGACCGACAAGACGGGCGCACGTCCGCGCAGGTACCTTCTCCTGCTGCTCGTCGCGCTCGCCGCGATCGGCGTCGACTTCCTCACCAAGGAGTGGGTCCTGGCGACCTTCGCCGAGGGCGAGTACCTCGACGTCATCGGCGACTTCGTCCAGTTCACCCTGGTGTTCAACACGGGCGCCGCCTTCTCCATGGGCACCGACTTCACGTGGGTGTTCACCTGCATCGCCAGCATCGTGGTCCTCGTCATCGGCTACATGGGTCTGCGGGTGCGCAGCGTGTGGTGGGGGGTGACGCTCGGACTGATGATGGGCGGCGCCGCCGGGAACCTGATGGACCGCTTCTTCCGCGACCCGGCCCCCTTCCACGGCGCGGTCGTCGACTTCATCAGCGTGGGGACCTTCCCGGTCTTCAACATCGCCGACTCCTGCGTGGTGGTGGGCGCCTGCCTGGTGGTGGCGCTGACCTTCAAGGGACTCAACCTGGACGGGACCTTCATCGAGGACGACCGCGACACCGGAAAGGCCCCGGCCGAGGGCGGCGAGAACGCCGGAGGCGCCGGTGAGAACGGTGCCGCCGGAGACGAGAGGACCGGAGGGAGGGACCAGTGAGCGACGTTCGTAGCCTGCCCGTGCCCGAGGGGCTGGAGGGCGACCGGCTCGACTCGGCCATCGCCCGGATGTTCGGCCTGTCCCGTACCCGCGCCGCCGAGATCATCGGTGACGGCGGCGTCCTGGTCGACGGCTCCGAGGCGGGCAAGTCCGACCGCGTCAGCGCGGGGGCCTGGCTGGAGGTCGCCCTCCCGCCGCCGCCCACCGCTCCCGTGCCGCGTCCCGAGGCCGTGCCCGGCATGCGGATCGTGCACGAGGACACCGACATCATCGTGGTGGACAAGCCGGTCGGCGTGGTCGCCCACCCGACCGTGGGCTGGACCGGCCCCAGCGTCCTGGAGGGCCTGCTGGCCTCCGGGGTGCAGGTGGCCACCAGCGGCGCCGCCGAACGCCAGGGCATCGTGCACCGGCTGGACGCCAACACCACCGGCCTGATGGTGGTCGCCAAGAGCGAGACCGCCTACAGCGTGCTCAAGCGGGCGTTCAAGGAGCGCACCGTGGACAAGCACTACCACACGCTCGTCCAGGGGCACCCGGATCCGCTCCGGGGCACCGTGGACGCGCCGATCGACCGCCACCCGGCGGGGGACGGCCGCTGGGCCGTGGTCGCGGGCGGGCGCCCGTCGGTGACGCACTACGACACGCAGGAGGCCTTCCGGGCCGCGAGCCTGCTGGAGATCAAGCTGGAGACGGGCCGCACCCACCAGATCCGGGTGCACATGTCGGCCCTGCGCCACCCGTGCGTGGGCGACATGCTCTACGGCGCCGACCCGACCCTGGCCGAGCGGCTGGGCGTGCGCCGCCAGTGGCTGCACGCGGTGCGCCTGGGCTTCGACCACCCCACCGAGCACCGACCGGTGGAGTTCTCCAGCCCCTACCCGGACGACCTCGCCGCCGCCGTCGAAGCGCTGCGCGAGGACTGACCGACCGGCTCCCGGACCGGACCGCCGGGGCCCGGCGCCCCGGCCCGTCCACAGGCATGGGGCCGTCCACAGGCGAGGGTGAGGGCTTGCCGTGCGTGCGCGCGGCGAAGGACACTGGAATCGGGGGGAGCCCCACCCCCTGGGGGGTGCGTGGCACCCCCGGTTCCCAGTCTGACACCGGGCTGCGGCCCCGGCCAGGGCCTTCCCGGACCTGTGGACGGCTGGCCCGCGGGAGGCTCCGGTCACCTCCTCCGCGCGGACGGGGCCACGTAGCGGGTACGGATCACCCCTTGGCACAGGGCGGCGCCCAGGATGATGACCACCGCGCCCAGCGGCTGGTTCCAGCTCAGGGTCTCGTCCAGCAGCACGACCCCGGCGGCGATCGCCACCACCGGCGCCACATAGGTGACCGTGGTCGCCACGGTCGCCCCGGCCTCGCGCACCACCGCGTACTGGAGGATGTAGGCCACGCCGGTGCCGAAGACGCCCAGGGTGCTCACCGCCGCCACCACCTGCCACGTCACGCCCGTGGGCATCTCGGTGAACAGCGGGACCAGGATCACCAGCGGAACCGAGCCCAGCAGCAGTTGCAGAGTGCTCAGTTCCAGGGCGCCGTGGGAGCTGCCCGCCACGAACCGGCGCAGGTAGGGCGTGCCGATCCCGTAGCAGACGGTGGCTCCCACGACGAACAGCATGCCCAGCACGGCGTCGCCGTCGCTGACGGCCACCTCGCCCAGCGACCTCCACACCCCGAACACGGTGAGCACGCCCAGGAAGCCGATGCCCAGGCCCAGGATCCGGTCGCGGTCGGGCCGCTCGTCGGAGAGCAGCAGCATCGAGAACACCACGCCGAACAGGGGCGTCGAGGCGTTCACGATGCCCATGAGCGCGGACGGGATGAGTTGGGCGGCGTACCCGAACAGGGTGAAGGGGACGGTGTTGAGCAGCAGCGCCGCCACGAACATGTGCCCCCACAGGCGGGGGGAGCGCGGCAGCCGGCCGCCCCGCAGTAGCAGGACGGCGAGCAGGGGCAGTGCTCCGGTGGCCATGCGCCCGAGGGTGAGCTGCATGGGGGAGAGGACCTCGGCCCCGATCTTGATGAACAGGAAGCTCATGCCCCAGATCAGGGAGAGCAGGACGAACTTGGCCCGCCAGTCGGAGAGCGCGCGGCGCGGGCCGCCGGGCGGGGCGGACACGGGGGAGACAGTGGAGGCAGCGGACATGGGACGTTTCTATCCCCGAACGATGTGTTAGGTCTACTTCGTATTGCTTAAGCCAGACCTTAGACTTGCTTACATGCTCAGCGTCGACCGACTCCGGGTCCTGCACACCATCGCGGCCCACGGCTCCCTCAGCGCCGCCGCCGAAGCCCTCCACGTCACCAACTCGGCCGTCTCCCAGCAGCTCACCAAACTCGAACGCGAGGTCGGACAGCCCCTCGTCGAGCGCAACGGCCGGGGCGTGCGCCTCACCGACGCCGCCGAACTCCTGGTCGAGCACACCGCCAGGATCCTGTCCATGGTCCAGCGCGCCGAGGCCGACCTGGAGGCGCACCGCGACGACGTCACCGGGCACCTGCGCCTGTCCGCCACCCCCACCGCCGTCCGGGGCCTCCTGCCGCACGCGCTCTCCTCCCTGCGCGAGGCCCACCCCGGTCTGCGGGTGGAGCTGCACGAGGAGGAGCCGCACGAGAGCGTGCCCGCCATGGCCCGCGGGGACGCCGACCTGGCCATGGTCGTCGACTGGATCGGAGCGCCGCTGAACCTGCCCGGCGGGATGAGCCGCGCCCCGCTCATGGAGGACGTCGGCGACATCGCCCTGCCCGCCGACCACCCCCTGGCCCACCGCGAGATCCTCGCCCCCGAGGAGATCCTCGACCTGCCCTGGATCAGCTGGTCGCGCGGGTCGATCTGCGACGACTGGCTGCACGGCCTGATCCGGGCGCACGGCGGCGAACCCAACGTCATCCACAACGTGGAGGAGCACCAGACCAAGCTGGCGCTCATCGCCGCCGGGATCGGCGCCGCCGTCATGCCCCGCCTGGGATGCGGACCCCTGCCGGAGGGGGTGCGGGTGGTGCCCGTGCAGCCCGCGCTGGTGCGCCAGGTGTACGTGTTCTGGCGCACCGACGCCTCCCGTCGTCCGGGCATCCGCGCCACCGTGCGCGCCCTGCGCGAGGCGGCCGCCGCCTACGCCGCCTGAGCGCTCAGCCCCCTTTCCGGAACGGTTCGGGTCCGGGGAAGGGGCGCGGGCGCCGTGCCGCCCGAGGCGGCCGTTACGGCGCCCGTGCGTCCGTGCGCGTCGGCGGCAGGGCGCGTCCGCGAGGCTCCGTCCGAGCGCCCCGGAGGCGACCGGTGCCCCGGAGGCGACGGCGCTCCGGCGGACCGGTGGCGCGGACGGCCCCGCGGGGCGGCGGCCCCCAGCCGTTCGGCGGTACCGGCTCAACCGTTCAGCAGGCCCGACAGGGTGGCGCCCGGGCTGATCACCTCCGGATCCGTCCGCACGTCCACCAGGGTGGGCAGATCCGCCATCACGGCCTCCGCCAGCGCCTTCTCCAACTCCTCACGCGTGTGCGCGGTCGCGCCCCTGGCCCCCAGGGACCGGGCGTACCCGGCCAGGTCCAGCGGCCCGCTGATCCGGGTTCCGGCGATCCTCCCCAGTTCCCGGGCCTGGTGCATGGCGATCGTGCCGTACAGCCCGTTCTGGAACACCACCACGGTGACCGGCGCGTCCATCCGCACCGCGGTCTCCAGTTCCTGCCCGGTCATCAGGGCGCCGCCGTCACCGGCCACCGCCACCACCGTCCGGTCCGGGGCGGTGATCTTGGCCGCCACCGCGGCGGGCACGGCGTAGCCCATGGCCCCGCTGGTCGGCGCCAGCTGCGTGCGCGGATGCCGGAACCACCAGCCCCGGTGCAGGAAGGAGGCGAAGTTGCCCGCGTCGTTGGTGATCAGCGCGTCCTCGGGCAGCGCCGCGCGCATCCCCGCGACCACCGCCCACGGATGGAGCCGGGAACCGGGGTGCCCGGCGGTTTCGGGGGGCACCGTCGCGGTGTCCACCCACACCCGGCGGGCCGAACTCCAGTCGCGGTAGGGCGCCTGGACCGGTGCCCCGGCGAGTTCGCGCAGCGCCTCCCCGGCGTCGGCGACCGCGCCGAACCACAGGTCGGTACTGGCCCCGAGCTGCCCCGGATCGATGTCGATCTGCGCGACCCGGACGCGGCCGCCGCGCTCGGGCAGCCGGTACCCCTGGGTGGTGGTCTCGCTCATCCGGCAGCCGACCACCAGGACCGCGTCGGCCTCCGCCAGGGCGTTGAGCACCGGCGGAGAACAGCCCAGACCCAGGTGGCCCAGGTACAGCGGATGGTCGTTGGGGAACACGTCCTGGCGCCGCCAGGCGGCGTACACGCCCGTGTTGAAGCGTTCGGCGACCCGGATCAGGTCCTCCCGGGCCGCGCGGGCGCCACCGCCCGCGACGATCACCGGGCGCACCGCCCTGGCCAGCCAGGTCGCCAGCCGGTCCCTGGCCTCCGTGCCCAGGACCGGGCGCGGGACCACGGTCGGTCCGGGCGGGTCCTGGGGGCCCACGCGCTGGCCGAACAGGTCGCCGGGCACCGCGATGGCGACCGGGCCGGGCCTGCCGGTGGTGGCGACGCGGACCGCCTTCGCGGTGGCCTCCGCGAGCCGGTCGGCCCGGTGCACGGTGGTGGACCACTTGGTGATGGGCGCGTAGAACGCGGTGAGATCCACCTCCTGGAAGGCCTCTCTGCCCAGGTGCTCGGTCTCGGCCTGTCCGAGGAACACGATCATCGGCGTCGAGTCCTGCATGGCGGTGTGCACGCCCACCGCCAGGTTGGACGCTCCCGGCCCCCGGGTGGCCGCGGCCACGGCGGGGACGCCGGTGAGCTTGGCCTCGGCCTCGGCCATGAACCCGGCGCCGTTCTCGTGCCGGGTGGAGACCAGCTGCATGCGGGGGTGCTGGTCGATCGCGTCGGCGAGCTCCAGGAAGCTCTCACCGGGGACGGTGTAGCACCGTCTGATCCCGGCCGCGGCCAGCACCCCCACCACCGCGTGCGCGGCGGTGTCGGTGGGCGGGCTGGGGCGTTCTGCTGCGCCTGTGGCCATGGGGGCGGGGTCCTTCCATCGTCGCAAGGTCCACTCGGCGCGTCCGAACGGTCCAGACCGGGCCTGGCACGTCCGGGCGCGTGCGGCCGGTGGTGACCGGCCGCTGCCGTTTCGAGCCTCGTGGGCTCCGTGGCGTCCCGGGTGCTGCCACCCGGAGGCCGCCGTCCCGGGCCGCCGCTGTCCGGCGCCCGAGTAGGGTCTCCGGCTTCCTTCCCAGGGGGAGGGGAACTTGCACCCCCCTCCCGCCGTGTACGGGGACGGTCGTGGTGGGGCGATCGGTCGGAACCCGTGCCGGGGCCGGGCCTGCCCCGGCGCCGCATGGGCGAACGGGAAGGCCTCGTCACCGGCTGGTACGCCCTCCGACGTCCCACCGCCTCCTCACCTTGAGGAAACCGCAGTGCGGCGGCCTTCGGTAGGGGATGTGGATAACTTCCCCGGGCCGCTCAGCCGACGCCCGGCGCCCACGGGAGCCGGGTCCGCCCCTCGCCGGAGACACGACCCGGTGCTCGCCCGGGGACGTGCGGGGAGCGGTTCCCCCGCCGGAGACGCGCGCCCGGTGTTGGGCCAAGGGCGGTGCGGGGAGCGGCCTCCCCGTCGGAGGCGAACCCCCGGTGTCCGGTCGCGCGGCCCCCTCGTCGGAGGCCGCCCCGCCGCTCAGCCGACGCCGAGGGCGCGCAGGCCCGCCGTGGTGGCCGCGGCGGCGACGATCACGACGAGGAAGGGCGCGCGCAGGACCAGGGCCAGGACGGCGGCGCCCAGGCCGCCCATCCGCGCGGTGTCCCAGGCCAGCGCCTGGCCCTCGCCGCGCAGCGCCTCCACCGCGATCAGCGCGGCGAGCAGGGCGAGCGGCACCGCGGTGGCGAACCGCCGCAGCCCCGGGTTGTCCAGGAGCCGCCGCGGAGCGGCCAGGCCCGCGTACTTGAGCAGGTAGCAGCCCGCGGCGGTGGCGACGAGCACGATCCACAGGGTCACGGCCGGGCCTCCCCGCGTTCCGCCGCGGACCGGTGGCCGCCCTCCGCCACGGGACCGTCGACCGCGGGCGCGGCCGGAGTCCCAGCCCCGGAGGACGCGGCCGGGCCGCCCTCCCCGGAGGCGGGACCGATCAGCGCCACGAGCGCGGCCGAGGCGGCCAGCAGCACCGGGACGCCCGAGGGCAGGAACGGGGTGGCCGCCAGGGCCAGGCCCGCGCCCAGGCCCGCGATCAGCCACGTGCGGGCGCCGCCCTCCCGCAACCGGGGCCACAACAGCCCCAGGAAGACCGCCGGACCCACCGCGTCGAGCCCGAACGCGCTGATGTCGCCCACACGCTCGGTGGCCAGCGCTCCGGCCAGGGTCGCCACCACCCAGGAACCGCCCAGCACGGCGTAGGTCGTCACGAACGCCGTACGCGCCGACGCGCGGTCCGGCTGGGCCAGTGTCACGGCCGTCGTCTCGTCGATCACCCCGTGCGCGGCCAGCGCCCGTCGCGCGCCCCGCCAGCCCAGCACGTCCGCCAGGCGCAGCCCGTACAGGGTGTTGCGGGCGCCCAGGAGCAGCGCGCCCGCCGCCCCGGCGACCAGGCTGCCGCCACCGGCGATCACCCCCACCAGGGCGAACTGGGAGGCTCCGGTGAACATGAACAGGCTCATGAAGACGGACTGCGCCGGGGACAGACCGGCTGCCACGGCGGCGGTGCCGAACGCCAGACCGGCGGCGCCCACGGCGACGCCGATCCCCACGCTGTCGCGCACCGCGGGTGTACGGAGGACGGAGAAGGATTTCACCCGCCCCACGCTAGGAAGGCCGACCCGCGGTGTCTTGAACGTTCTTGCCGGGCCCGCCGCCCACCACCGCCCCGCCAGCGGCTCAGGCGGAGAGCAGGGCGCGCTGGTAGGTCACCGGAGGAACCCCCAAGTGGCGCTTGAAGTGGCGGGTCAGGTGCGGCTGGTCGGCGAACCCCACCTCCACCGCGACCTCGCCCGCCCGCCGACCCGAGGCCAGCAGCGCCCGGGCCCGGTCCACCCGCAGCTGGTTGAGGTAGGCGTGCGGCGGCAGGCCGTGGACGGCGCGGAAGGCCCGCGACAGCGCGAACGGGCCGATGCCCAGTCCGGCCGCCAGCTCCTCCAGCGTCGGCGGGTCCACCAGGCGCCCGGCCAGGATCCGCCGGGCCCGCTCCACCTCGGGGCGGGCCGCGTGCCCGCCCGGTCCGGCCGCCCGTTCGCGGCCGTGGGAGCGCAGCAGCATGCCCAGGCCCTGCCGGGCCAGGGAGGAGGCGGTCAGGCGGTCGCCGTTCTCGGCGGCCACGTGCGCGGTGGCCAGCACCCGGGCGGCCTCGGGCGCGTGGATGCCGGACTCGGTGAACGCCGGGGTTCCGCGCATGCCCAGTTCGCGGGCGACGCCGGCCACCACCTCGGGCAGCGGGTAGAACACGCGGTAGCTCCAGCCCTCGGGAACCCCGGCGTGGCCGGTGTGCACCTCCCCGGGGCCGACCACCGCCAGTCCGCCCGGCCCCACACGGGCGCGTCCCCGCTCGTGCGTGTACTCCTCGATGCCGTCGGTGATCACCCCGATCGTGTAGGTGGGGTGGGTGTGGCGGGTGAAGGCGGTGGTGACGAAGCGGGCGGTGAGCAGTTCGGTCTCGGGCAGCCCGGAGAAGCGCCAGTAGCGCGCCCGCTCCGCGCGCGGGTCCTCGATCCGGGGGTGAACGTCTCCGGGCATGCCCATCGCTCCAGGTTAGGCAGTGCGCCGCGCGGGCGCCGCCGCGGGCTTCGGTGCGCACGCCGCGGACAGAGCGGGGCCGTGCGACAGCACGGGCACCGGGAACAGCGCGGACACCGGCCGCTCCGATGGGAAGTCCGTACAGGCCGGGGAACGGCACCCACGATGCGTGTTTCGCCCCGTCATGGGACTAATCTGCCTGCATGACTACGACCGAGATCCGCCTGGCGCGGGACGAGCGCGACCGCGCCGCAGTGTTCGTCATCCGGGGAGCCGTGTTCGTCGCCGAGCAGCAGGTGCCCGTGGAGGAGGAGTGGGACGTGCGCGACGCCACCGCCGACCACCTCCTCGCCCTGGACGGCGGCATCCCCGTGGGCACGGTCCGCCTCGTGGACCTGGGCGGAGGCGTGGGCCTCCTCGGCCGTCTGGCCGTCCTGCCCAAGGGACGCGGCACCGGGACCGGCGCCGCGCTCGTGCGCGCGGTGGAGGAGCGGGCCCGCGAGCGCGGTCTGACCAAGGTGGAGCTGCACGCCCAGACCCACGCGCTGGGCTTCTACGCGCGACTGGGCTACGCGGCCCACGGCGAGGAGTTCCTGGACGCGGGGATTCCGCACCTGCACATGGTGCGTGAGCTGGCCTGACGCCGCCGAGCGTGCCGCCCGTCTCCGCGCCGTGTGACAGGGAGCGCACCGCCCGGCCCCGCCCCGCCGGAATACGACCGAGTAGGATTCGGTTTGACGGTGGTGCCCCCAGCCGCCCGTGCACACCCCGATCCGACGAGGAACACATGACGGTCAACACGCAGCCGGTAACCGAGCGCCTCGACCCCCGCGCCTTCGGCCTCCCGGTGGTCGAGCAGGCCCAGATCCCCGCCGAGCTGCGCTCTCTCGTGGCCCGCGTCCACGACCTCATCGACGCCGTCGCCAACACCGAGGTCGACACCGACACCCTGGCCGAGGCCGCGGCCGCCGTCGAGGGCGTCACCGGCAGGCTCAACGTCGCCCGCCGCCAGATCGGCACCATGGTCCAGCGCGACATCCCGAACGGAGACGTCGAGTACGGCACCATCACCAACATCGTCTCGGGCGACACCAACCCCGCAGCCCCGCCGCTCCTGCTGGAGCGCACCCCCGAGGGCCTGCGCGGCGAGGTCACCCTCAACACCGTCTACCAGGGCCCGCCCGGACTCGTGCACGGCGGCTGGATCGCGGCCCTGCTCGACCAGGCCGTCGGCAGCGTCTCCGCGGTCGAGACCGCGCCGGGGCTCACCGCCAAGCTGGAGGTGAACTACCGCCGGCCCACGCCGCTGTTCACCCCGTTGGAGGTCACCGCGGAGGTGGAGCGGGTGGAGGGCCGCAAGGTCTTCGTCTCCGGACGGATCCGCGCCCACGGCGAGGTCACCGCCGAGGCCACCGCCCTCATGGTCCAGGTCAGGATTCCCGGGACCGGGGCCCAGCAGGGCTGAGCCGTCAGCCGGTCCACCCGGCCGGAGCACCGTGGGGCGGCCCGCGCCGACAGGCGGGACCGCCCCACGCGCGTGCGCGGCCGGTCGCCGTACAGCGCCGCATCGACCACCGCGGCGGAGCCTCCCCACGCGCGTGCGCGACCGAAGGGAACACGGCTCACACGCGCGGGGCGACGCGGCTCCCGCGGGGGAGTCGTCGCGCCCTCACCGGCGGATTCGGTAGTATCTCCCCCATGACCCGCCGCTATCACGTGTTTAGCCAGCCGACGACCTCGTCGGCCGCTCTCACGTAGGCGGAACCAGGGGTCGTCGGCAACGGAGCACCAGGGCAGCAGCCCGGTGCTCCTCTTCGTTTTCAGGCGGCCGACGCCCCAGGACACGCTCTCCACGCACCGCGCGCATCCCGCGGGGACGTACGGCCGCACCGCCACCGCGTCCGGCCCGCCGCCGGGACCGTCCCACCCGAGGGAGAACCACCGTGTCCGAGCACCGCACCACCCCGCCCGCCGCCCAGGAGCAGATCCGCCAGCTGCGCGGACGCATCGACCAGATGGACGCCGAGCTGGCCGCCCTCCTCGAACGCCGCGCCCTCGTCGCCGCCCAGGTGCAGCGGCTCAAGCCGGTCGGCTACTTCGCCGGGCGCGACATGCGGCGCGAACGCGAACTGGTCGAGCGCATGGCCGAGCACGCCCCGCGCCTGGGCCCCGACCGGCTCGCCGCCATCATGGACAGCGTCATCAGCGCAGGACTGGCCGCCGCACAGGAGGAGGCCGTCCGCACGGGGTGACCGCGTCCCGGCCGCTGAGGGTACGGCTAGTGGCGTACCGCGTCCACCCACACCATCCGGTGGTCGGAGCTGGGGAAGGGGTAGTCGCCGGTCAGCCGGAACAGAGGGTCGTCCACGGTCGGCCAGAACACCCCGGACGACCGGGTCGGAACGGTCCGCGAGGGCAGCACGTAGTCCACGCGCAGGTTGCCCGGACCGGGCTCGTCCGCGAAGTCGGCGCTGTCCAGCACCGGGTCGCCCCCGTGCCCGTCGTTGGCCCCGCCCTGGCGCTGGGCCGCGCCCCTGCCGCCCTGGCTGGACGGGCGCACGTCGGTGATCCCCGGGTGCTCCAGGAGCTGGGTGATGGCGTTGGGGTGGCCGTCGCCGTCGTTGGGGTCGGCGTTGAGGTCCCCGGCGATGACGAACGGGGCGCCCACGGGCAGGCCGCCGCGCCGCCCCTGGTCGTCGTAGATGTAGGAGCCCGCGCGCGGGGTCACGTAGTCGGCCCAGAAGCGGATCTCGTCGTGGTTGCGGGCCACGTTGCGCCTCTCCGGGCCGTCGAAGGCCGGCGGGGTCGGGTGGCTGGCCAGCAGGTGGACCGGGCGGCCCCGGCCCGTGTCGATCGGCAGGTCCCAGTGGCTCTTGGAGGACAGCCGCAGCACCTCCAGGGCCTCGGGGGAGTAGTAGGACTCGCCCGTCCCGGGGTCGGTGGGCAGGAGCGCGCCGGGCATGTCCGCCCACCGGAAGGTCTGGAACGTGCGCACGTCCTCGGTGACGATCGGGTACATCGAGTACACGACCATCCCGTACTGGCCGGGGAACAGCCCGTACCCGAAGGCGTCCTCGGCGTAGGCGGGGCTGCCGGGCTCGGTCACCGCCTCGCCGTCGCCGTTGAGGTCCGCGCCCGAGGCCACGCCGGTGTTGACGGGCGCGGAGTAGACGTAGGGGTACTCGATGGCGTCGGCGCCGTTCTGGCCCACGGACAGGTAGTTGTCCTGGAACCGGCGGGGCCCGTTCCCCTCCTCGTCGTAGTCGAACTCGTTGACCAGGAGGACGTCGGGGCGCACGTGCTGGATGATCTCGGCCACGTTGCGCGCCTGCTCGCTGTCGGGGGTGGCCAGCTCCTCGGCGAGCACCCCCTGTCCGGGGCGTTCCAGCGCGGTGTTGAAGGTGGCGAAGCGCACCTCGTGCGATCCCGGCGGCTCGGGGACCGACGGTGACACCTCGGCGGAGGCGGGGGCCGCCACCAGGGCGGACGCGGCCAGGACGAGGGTGGCGGTGGAGGCCACCGGTCTGACCAGCGGGCGTGAACGCGGCTTCATGGAGGCATCCTCTCAGCGGGGGAGCGGGGTGGGAAAGGCCGGATCGCGCCCGACCGTATTCGGGCCGGAGAGTCCCGGCGGCCTGGCCTGGCCGGTGCGGCCCCGGCCGCGGGAGGTTAGCAGTCCGCGGTGAAGCGGGGGTGGACCCGTGTCGTCCACAGGGGGCGGAACCCCGGGGCGTGGGCCTTCGCCCGCCCCTTCTCCCGGTCGCCTGGCCCCCGCGGAGCCCCGTCCTTCGGCCGGGACGCCGCGGGCGAAGATCCGCGGAACCCTCCGTCGCGCCGGAGACGCCACTCCGTTTGAAACGTTTTGCTTCCCACTGCTCCGGACTCATCTCCCTCGGCCGCAGAGGGGTCGGATATCCCATGTCATCTGGGACTCAGAACCTCCGAGGGGACATAAATCGGTTTAGGAAGGGCCGTTGTCGCACCACTACTCCCCGTGTTACATTCGCGTTGTTTTCGGGAGCGCTCCCATCCACATCGACGCATCCGGGCCGCCGCGACAGGCCGGTACCGGACGCGGTGAGGAGTGCCCTTCCCATGCCCCCCAAGCCCCCTGCCGCCCGCCGACGCACACGGCGCGGCGCCTGCCTCGCGACCGCCCTCGCCACGGGCGCGGCGCTCGTCGCCGCGGCGACCGGCCCCGCTTCCGCCGCCGCCGGCTGCGAGGTCGCCTACACCGTCCAGAACCAGTGGAACAACGGCTTCACCGCCGCCGTGTCCGTCACCAACCTCGGTGATCCCGTCGACGGCTGGACCCTGGAGTGGGACTTCACCGCGGGCGAGCGCGTCACCAGCGGCTGGAACGGCGAGTTCTCCGGATCGGGGAACCGCGTCAGCGTGGCCGACACCGGGTGGAACGCCGCCATCGCCACCGGAGCCTCGGTCAGCTTCGGCTTCAACGGCTCCCACGGCGGCACCCCCGAAATCCCCGACTCCTTCACGCTCAACGGCACCGTCTGCACCGGCGACACCGGGGAACCGCCCGGTGAGGAGCCGCCCGACCCCGAGGACCCGCCCACCACCGGAGAGGGGCGCCAGGTCGAGGAGCTGGGCCGCGGCCTGGTGAGCGTGCGGGGCCCGCAGGGCAACCTGGTGAGCTGGCGGCTGCTGGCCACCGACCCCGAGGACGTCGCCTTCAACGTCTACCGGGGCTCCACGCGCCTGAACTCACAACCCCTCACCGGAGCCACCTCCTACCTGGACGGCGGCGCCTCCGCGGACGCCCGCTACACGGTCCGCCCCGTGATCGACGGCCGGGAGGCGGAGGCCTCGGGGACCTCCCTGGCGCTGCGCGACGGCTACCTGGACGTCCCCCTGGACGTCCCGTCCGGCGGCAGCGGCTACACCTACGACGCCAACGACGCCAGCGTGGGCGACCTCGACGGCGACGGCGAGTACGAGATCGTCCTGAAGTGGGAGCCCACCAACGCCAGGGACAACTCCCAGTCCGGCCGGACCGGCCCCGTACTGCTCGACGCCTACGAACTCAGCGGCGAGCGGCTCTGGCGCATCGACCTGGGACGCAACATCCGCGCCGGTGCGCACTACACCCAGTTCCAGGTCTACGACTTCGACGGCGACGGGCGGGCCGAGGTGGCCGTGAAGACGGCGGACGGCACCGTGGACGGCACCGGCGGGGTCATCGGCGACGCCGGGGCCGACCACCGCAACGGCGACGGCTACGTCCTGAGCGGGCCGGAGTTCCTCACCATGTTCGACGGCCGCAGCGGGGCCGCACTCGACTCGGTGGACTACGTTCCCGGACGCGGTGACGTCTGCGACTGGGGCGACTGCTACGGCAACCGGGTGGACCGGTTCCTGGCGGGCGTCGCCTACCTGGACGGTCAGCGGCCCAGCCTGGTCATGGCGCGCGGCTACTACACGCGCTCGGTCATCGCGGCCTGGGACTGGCGCGACGGGCGCTTCACCCGGCGCTGGACCTTCGACAGCGACGAGGCCGGGTCGCGCTGGGCCGGACAGGGCAACCACCAGTTGAGCATCGCCGACGCCGACGGTGACGGCCGTGACGAGGTCATGTACGGCTCGATGGCCGTGGACGACGACGGAAGCGGGATGTGGGCCACCGGCTACGGACACGGGGACGCCATGCACGTGGGCGACCTGCTGCCCGACCGCTCCGGTCTGGAGGTCTTCACCATCACCGAGCGCACGGGAGGCGCGGCGGGCGCCTACGTGGCCGACGCCGACACAGGCGGGGTGGTCTGGCGCAGGCCGACCGCCAGCGGTGAGGAGGGGCCCGGCCGGGGCGTGGCCGCGGACGTGTGGCCGGGCAACCCGGGCGCGGAGTTCTGGGTCACGGGTGGCGGCATCGGCGGCATGTACGACGCCGAGGGGAACCGCCTGGGCGTTCGTGCCCCCTCGTCGGCGAACTTCGTGGTCTGGTGGGACGGAGACCCGCTGCGGGAACTGCTGGACGGCACCCGCGTCGACGAGTACGGGACCGGGGGCGACACCCGGCTGCTGACCGGCTCCGGGGTGGCCTCCAACAACGGCACCAAGTCCACACCGGCGCTGAGCGGCGACATTCTGGGTGACTGGCGTGAGGAGGTCGTCTGGCGGACCGCGGACAACCGGGCGCTGCGGATCCACTCCACGCCTGTTCCCACAGAGCTGCGGATGCCGACCCTGATGCACGACACCCAGTACCGGGTGGCCGTCGCCTGGCAGAACACCGCCTACAACCAGCCGCCGCACCCGAGCTTCTTCATCGGGGACGGAATGGAGCCCGCTCCCTGGCCGGAGGTCCACACGCCCTGACGCCCGAGCGGGGTAGGACGCGGGTGGTCGTACGGGCGTGCTCGTGCGACCGCCCCGTTCCCGGCGGAGTTCCCTCGGGGGAGGGGACCGCCAGAAAACGGGTGGTCAGAGAAGGGACCGCCGGAAAACAGGCCGTCAGAAAACGGGTCCTCCTTCCGGGTGTGTCCTTCTCCGGGGGAGGGCCCGTGGTTCTCCGCGCGGTGGCCGTGTGCCCCACAGGTACCTGCGGGGGAGGTCGCCCGCCTGGAGTTCGGCGAAGGTCACCATCCGCATGCCGGGGCGGGTGAGCACGGCCCCGCCGCGGGCGAGGAGGACGGTGCCTCAGGCCTTGCTCAGGTCGAGCAGGCTCAAGAGCTGTTCGGGTGTCTCCAGAGCGTTGCCGTCTCCCTGGACCGGTCACTCGAACGGCTCCGAGAAACGAAGCGGGGTTATGAAGATGGATCACTGGACGTGGCGTGAGTCCAGCTACAGCGGTGGCAGCGGCGGCAACTGTCTGGAGGCGGCTGGCACTGCCACGGGAGCCGCCGTGCGTGACACCCAGAACCGGCACCTCGGTCACCTGGAGGCCGACCACCGTGAGCGGATCACCCTCCTGGAAGTCGTGAAGGGCCCCACCCCCTGACCCCTTCGAAGCACCCCTGTTCGCAACACCCCAAAGACGCGCCGAGCCCCCCTCCCGGACACCCGGGAAGGGGGCTCGCGTGGAAGGATCACCGGCTCTACAGGGTCGGCAGGTACCTGTGCAGCTCGTACGGCGTCACCTGGCGGCGGTAGTCGTGCCACTCCGCCTTCTTGTTGCGCAGGAAGAAGTCGAAGACGTGCTCGCCCAGCGTCTCGGCGACCAGTTCACTGTTCTCCATGATCCGCAGCGCCTCGTCCAGGCTCTGCGGCAGCGGCCGGATGCCCAGCGCCCGGCGCTCGGAGTCGGTCAGCGCCCAGACGTCGTCCTCCGCGCCCGGAGGAAGTTCGTAGCCCTCCTCGATGCCCTTCAGGCCCGCGGCCAGGATCACCGCGTAGGCCAGGTACGGGTTGCAGGCCGTGTCCAGCGAGCGGATCTCGATCCGGCTGGAGTTGGACTTGCCCGGCTTGTACATCGGCACTCTCACCAGCGCCGAGCGGTTGTTGTGGCCCCAGCAGATGTAGGCCGGCGCCTCGCCGCCCATGCCCGCCGAAGCGGCCGGGTCGTCCCACAGGCGCTTGTAGGAGTTCACCCACTGGTTCGTGACGGCCGTGATCTCGTCGGCGTGCCGCAGCAGGCCCGCTATGAACCCGCGCCCGACCTTGGACAGCTGGAAGTCCGCCCCCGGCTCGTAGAAGGCGTTGCGGTCGCCCTCGAACAGCGACAGGTGCGTGTGCATGCCCGAGCCCGGGTACTGCGTGAACGGCTTGGGCATGAAGGTGGCGTACACGCCCTGCTCCATCGCCACCTCCTTCATCACGAGCCGGAAGGTCATGATGTTGTCGGCGGTGGTCAGCGCGTCGGCGTAGCGCAGGTCGATCTCCTGCTGCCCCGGTCCGCCCTCGTGGTGGCTGAACTCCACGGAGATGCCCATGGCCTCCAGCATGTTGATGGCGTTGCGCCGGAAGTCGTGCGCGCTGTTGTGCGGCGTGTGGTCGAAGTAGCCGCCGGAGTCGTTGGGCTCGGGCAGCTCACCCAGCTCGGGCATCTTCTTGAGCAGGTAGAACTCGATCTCGGGGTGCGTGTAGAACGTGAACCCCAGGTCGGAGGCCTTGCCCAGGGTGCGCTTGAGCACGTGGCGCGGGTCGGCCGACGACGGCGACCCGTCGGGCATGAGGATGTCGCAGTACATGCGCGCCGTGCCGTGCGGCTCGTTGCGCCAGGGCAGCACCTGGAAGGTGGAGGGGTCGGGCTGGGCCAGCATGTCGGCCTCGTAGACGCGCGCGAACCCCTCGATGGCCGAGCCGTCGAAACCGATGCCCTCGGAGAAGGCCGCCTCCAGTTCGGCGGGGGCGACCGCCACGGACTTGAGGTACCCGAGCACGTCGGTGAACCACAGCCTCACGAACCGGATGTCGCGCTCCTCCAACGTGCGGAGCACGAATTCCTGCTGTCGATTCACGTTCAACCTTCCTCGATGCGGTCGGTGTCCGGGCCCTCCCGGCGTACGGCGGGGCCGGTTCGGACACGGCCTCCCAGGTCCAGTGTGCCGTGCGGATATTTCCGGGGTATTTCCGCACCCGCCGAGGAGCCTGCCCGGTCCGTCACCCGCACACGCATTATGGCCCGTGACCGGGCGTTTCCGGTCATCCTCCCGCCGCCGGCGGCGGGCCCCGCACGGGACCCGCCGCCGTCCCCGGCGTGTGTGCCTTCGTGCCCCGAACAGCCGTGCCCGGTGCCGGGCCGCCGGTCCCACCGCCCCCGAAACATCCTGCGGCTAGGCTCGGGCCCGTGGCACAGCTCAGAATCGCACTGGCCCAGGTCAACCCCACCACGGGCGACCTGGACGGCAACCTGTCCCTCGTCGTCGGCTCCGCGCGCAGGGCCGCAGAGGAGGGCGCCCACCTGGTCGTCCTCCCGGAGATGGTCGTCACCGGCTACCCGGTCGAGGACCTGGCGCTGCGCAACTCCTTCGTGTCGGCCTCGATCAAGGCCACCCGCGCCCTGGCCGCCGACCTGGCCCGGGAGGGCCTGGGCGAACTCCCCGTCGTGGTGGGATACCTCTCCCGCCGCGAGGGCCCGGGCGCCCGCTACGGCCAGCCCGCCGGGGCGCCGCAGAACTCCGTCGCCGTCCTGCACCGCGGCGGCGTCGTCCTCTCCTCGGCCAAGCACCACCTGCCCAACTACGGCGTGTTCGACGAGTTCCGCAACTTCGTCCCCGGCGACACGCTCTCCGTGGTCCGGGTCCGCGGCGTGGACGTCGCCCTGGCCGTCTGCGAGGACCTGTGGCAGGAGGGCGGCCCCGTCACCGCGGCCCGCGCCGCCGGGGTCGGCCTCCTGGTCTCCCTCAACGGCTCGCCCTACGAGCGCCACAAGGACGACGTGCGCCTGGAACTGTGCCAGCGCCGCGCCCGCGAGGTCGGCGCCGCCCTGGCCTACGTCAACATGGTCGGCGGCCAGGACGAGCTGGTCTTCGAGGGCGACTCGCTGATCGTGGACTCCGAGGGGGAGCTGGTGGCCCGCGCGCCCCAGTTCGCGGAGACCCTCCTGGTCGCCGACCTCGACCTGCCCGAGGCCCGACCGGCACCGGACGGTCCGGGCGCGCGGGTGGACGGCCTGCGCATCGTGCGCCACACCGTCTCGGCCGACCCGGTCGCCCCCTACCCGCCGCGGGCGGGCACCGTCACCCCGCGGCCCGACCCCCTCTCCGACACGGGCGAGGTCTACCGCGCGCTGGTCACCGGCCTGCGCGACTACACCGTCAAGAACGGCTTCGGTTCGGTCCTGGTCGGCGTCTCGGGCGGCATCGACTCCGCGCTGGTGGCCACCATCGCGGTGGACGCCCTGGGCGCGGACCGGGTGCACGGCGTGCTCATGCCCAGCGCGCACTCCAGCGACCACTCGGTCGGCGACGCCGAGGAGCTGGCGGGCCGCCAGGGCTTCGCGACCCGCACCATCGCCATCGCCCCGGCCGTGGAGGCCTTCACACGCTCCACGGGGGAGGCGGGCGTTCCGCTCACCGGCCTGGCCGCCGAGAACCTCCAGGCCCGCGTGCGCGGCACGCTCCTGATGGCGCTCTCCAACGAGGAGGGCCACCTGGTCCTGGCCACCGGCAACAAGAGCGAGGCCGCCACCGGCTACTCCACGCTCTACGGCGACTCCGTGGGCGGGTTCGCGCCCATCAAGGACTGCTGGAAGACCCTGGTCTGGGAGCTGGCCCGCTGGCGCAACGAGGAGGCCGTCCGGCTGGGGCAGACCCCGCCCATCCCGGAGAACTCCATATCCAAGCCGCCCAGCGCCGAACTGCGCCCCGACCAGCTGGACACCGACTCCCTGCCCGACTACACGCAGCTCGACGCCGTTTTGGACGCCTACGTCGGCACGGACAAGGGGGAGGCCGAACTGGTCTTCGCCGGATACGACCCCGAGCTGGTGCGCCGGGTCATCCGCATGGTGGACCGCGCCGAGTACAAGCGCCGCCAGTCCGCGCCGGGCACCAAGATCAGCGCGCGCAACCTCAGCCGGGACCGCCGCGTGCCCATCACCAACCGCTGGACCGTCTGAGCCGGGTTCCACCCGCGTCCTCCGGTGCGCCCGCGTCCGCACCGGTCCCCGGAGCACGCACGACCCGCGGCGCGGAGCCGGTGGGGGCGGTGCGCCCGCGCCCTCCCCCGGCCCCTGTTCCGGGTCCGGTGTGCGTGGGGCCGGGGACTGGGGCCGGGGCCCGCCCCTAGGCCAGGCCCAGCTCCCGCAGCCGCGCCCCGGCCGCGGCCCGGTTGGGCACGTCCAGCTTGGCCAGGATGTTGGACACGTGCACGCTCGCGGTCTTGGCCGTGATGAACAGCCGTTCGGCGATCTGGGCGTTGGTGCTGCCCACCACCAGCAGCCGCGCCACCTCCGCCTCGCGCGCCGTCAGCCCGGCCGGGACGGCGGGCGGGGCCGCGTCCTCCTCCACGCCGGAGCCCATCCTGCGGGCCAGGTCCGCGGCGGCGCCGGCCAGCGGAACCGCTCCGCACTCCCGTGCCGCGGCGTGCGCCTGACGCATCCACGCCACGGCCAGGTCCCGCCGCCCGAGCACCACGGCCGCCTCGGCGGCCCGCAGCCGGGCCCGGGCCAGGTGCAGCCGCATCGGCGTGGCCTCCCAGGCCGCCACCGACCCGCGCCACCGCTCCAGCAGCGCGTCCGGTCCAGCGCCGTCCGCCTCGGCCAGGTGCGCCCCGACGGACGTCCGGTAGGCGTGCTGCGCCGTCCCGTGGGCGGGCATCGGCGCCACCAGCGCCGCCACCAGGTCCCGCACCCGGCGCGCCCGCTCCGCCGTCCCCTCCGGGCGGCCCGGCGCCGCGCCCCGCCGGGCGGCCTCGGCCATCGCCTCCGCCATCGGCCACGTGTACCCGTGCGCGGACTCCAGGGCCAGCCGCTCCAGCGTCCGCTCGGCCAGGACGAGCGCGTCGTCCACGTCCCCCGCGACCAGGTCCGCCTCCAGCAGCGCCAGAAGGGACAGCTGCACGATGTTCATCCGGTGCGAGGCCAGCGCGTCCGCCCGCCCCGACACCCTCATGGTCCGGCGCGCCGCCTCCGGGTCCCCCTGCGCCGCCGCCGTGCGGGCCAGCACCGCGTCGACGTAGAAGCGGTGCTTGCTGGAGGGGTGGGCGCGCAGGACCGTTTCGAGGATCCCGCGGGCCTTGGCCAGGTCCCCCAGCTCGAAGTGGATCTCCGCGCGGTTCTGGTGGTTGAACGTCTTGTGGACGGCGGCCCACCCCATCGCCTCGTGCCGGGCCAGGGACTCCTCCAGGACGGCCAGGCCCTCCTCGTGGTGCCCCAGCTCACGTAGGAAGTGGCCGAGGTTGCCCGCCCCGCGCGCCTCCAGGGAGGGGTCGCGGATCTCGGCGGCGTAGCGGATGGCGGCCTCGATGAGGGGGCGCCCCCCGTCCAGGTCGCCCGCGTCCATGTGCAGGCCGCCCAGGGTGATGCGGGCGTCGGCGGCCGCGCACATGCCGCTCTGCTCGGCGGGGTCGGCGAGGGCGATGGCCTCCTCCGCCAGCGCGCGCGCCGACCTCCCGGACCTCTCCAGCTCCCGCAGCCGCTCCTGTTCCGGCGTGTGGCGCCGGTCGGCGCGGTGCACCGTGCTCTCCCGGGCCAGGATGGACAGCAGCAGGCCGTACCCCGGCATGTGCGGCGGGTGCAGTTCCAGGGCCGCGACCAGGTCGGTGATCCCGCTGCCGCAGGAGTCCGCGGCGCGTGCCAGACCGCGGCGGCGCAGCAGCCCCGCCCGCACGGTCAGCGTGTGGTCGTCGCCCCCGTCCTCGGGGAGGGCGGCCAGGGCCTCGTCGGCCAGTTCGAGGGCGCGCCTGGCGCGGCCCGCCTCCACGGCGGCCCCCGCCGCGAGGCTGGCCACCTCGGCCCAGGTCCGGCCCTGGACCCGCTCCCGTGCGTCGGGGACGCGGTCCCACAGGGCCAGGACACGCTCCAGCATGTCCAGTTCCTCGCCGTAGGCCAGGGTGTCGCCCGCGCGCACCGCGGCCCACCAGGCGGCCTGGAGGGCGCTGGGCAGCTCCTGTGCGGCGTTGTAGTGGTGGGCCTGTTCGGCGGCCCTGCGGTCGAAGGGGACGGAGTCGGGGTACTCGTCGATGAGCTGGGCGAAGCGCATGTGCAGCCGCGCGTGGGCGCCGGGCAGCAGGTCGCCGTGCACGGCGTCGCGCAGCAGGGCGTGCCGGAAGCGGTATCCGGTCCGGTCGGCGCGCAGGGTGTTGGCGTCGACCAGGGTGTGCAGCGCGGTCTCCAGTTCGCGTTCGGGCAGCCCGGCCGCGTGGTAGAGCATCTCGTGCTCGATGCTGCCCGAGACCGCGCCGACCGAGGCCACGCGCAACACCGACAGGGCGGTGTCGTCGAAGCGGTGCAGGGGTTCCAGCAGCAGGTCGCGGAACTGGTCGGGCACGTCGTGGCCGCTGACGGAGGGGTCGCCGACCGCCGAGGCCAGCGACTCCACGAACAGCGGGACGCCCTCGGTGCGCTGGTACAGCTGGTCCAGTTCGTGGCCGGTGAGCTCGGCGCCCCGTATCGCGGCGGCCTGGGCACCGGCCTCCTCGCGGCTGAGCGGCGCCAGCTCCAGCGGCTCGACCCCGGGCGCGCGCCGCAGTTCGGGCAGCAGGCGGCGCAGCGGGTGGGTGCGGTGCAGGTCGTCGCTGCGGTAGGTGGCCACGAGCTGCACGCCCGGCAGGTCCAGGTTGCGGACGAGGAAGACGAGCAGGTCGCGGGTGGCGCCGTCGGCCCAGTGCAGGTCCTCCAGCACCACGGTGACGCCGCCGTCCTCGGCGGCCTGGGTGAACAGGCGCAGGACCTGCTCGAAGAGGATGCCCCGGTTCTCCGGGCGCAGCACGGGCACCTCGCCCAGCTCGGGCAGGAGCCGGGCGAACTCGCCGGTGCCGCCGGGCGCCGCGGCCTCGAACGCCGCGCGTCCGCGCTCGCGAAGGAGCTGGCGCAGCACGGCGGTGAAGGGGGCGTAGGACAGCCCGTCCACGCCGAGCTGGAGACAGCCGCCGACGAACACCGTTCCCTGGGGCAGGGCCGAGACGAACTCGCCGATTAGGCGGCTCTTGCCCACGCCCGCGTCGCCGCTGACCAGTACCGTTCCGGACGCCTCGGTGTGGGAGCGTCTGGCGTGGTCCCGGAGGAGGCGGAGTTCGCGCTCGCGGCCCACGAAAAGGGTACGACTCTCGGCAAGAACGGGCATAGCGCCCATTATGCCCGCCATGTGCGGCCTTTCCAGGGGGTTTCGCCCGCCGCCCGCCTGCCCGCCGCCCGCTGCCCGCCGCCCGCCGCCGCATGACGCGCGGACGAGTCGGGCCCGGTGCCGCCTCCGCCTCCCGGCACGGCCTCACGCGGCGCGGCCGTAGGAGCGCCGCTGGCGCTGGCGCTCGCGGCGTTCCTTCCTGCGCCGCGCGCGCTCCTCGGCGCGTGCCCGCAGGGCCGCACGTACGTTCTCGGCCTCGCGGACGCGCCGCTCGGTCATCTCACGGGCGTTGGCGTTGAGCAGTTCGCTGTGGAACACGGTGCTTCCCTCTTCACTCGCGCGGCGGAACCGGTGTCCCGCCGTCTGGTCTCCACGTTCTCCCTAAGACCCCGGAGCGCGCATGGGGAGGAATCCCAGTCCTGGGAAGTCTGAGCGCCCCTGCGCCCTAAGACCCGGCCCCCACGGCGTGTCACACCATGCTTCCGAGTGCTCACCCGTAGTTGTCTAGGCGGCAACGACGCACGTGGGAGGCGCGACATGACGCGGAAGTACAGGGCAAAGACGGCGGGCGCGCTCACAGCGGGCGCGCTCACGGCGGGCCTGGCGGCGGCGGGCGCGCTGGGCGCCCCCGCGCCCGCCGCCGCGGAGCCGGTGGAGGGGGAGGGGCGGGTGGGCCTGTTCCTGGAGGCGGGCGAGGCGCCGCGGCCGGGCGAGGAGTTCACGCTGCGCACCACCGTCACCGACGGTCCCGTGGAGGGCGCCCTGCTGGCCCAGCACGTTCCCGGGGAGCTGGAGATCGTCGAGGTCGGGGAGGAGGGGGTGGTCCGGGAGGGGATCGTGAACTGGCGGGTGGCGGTGCCGGAGGGGGAGGAGGCGGTGTACACGGTGCGCGTCCGCGCGCCGGAGGCGACGGGGGAGCGCCTGACCAGCACCGCCTGCCTGCTGCTGGAACGCGACGCCGACCCGGCCGCGTGCGCCAGCGACTCGGTCCAGGTCGCGGAACAGACCGCCATGTCGCGGGTCTCGGAGTACACCGACCCCGCCCACCTGCTGCGGGCGGCGGGGGTGGCTCTGGCGGCGGGGCTGGCCTGGATGCTGTGGCGGCGCAGGAGGGCGCTGTCGCGCGGGTGAGGGGGCGCGCGGGCGGGGAGTCGCGCAGGTGGGGGCGCCGGTTTTGTTACGTCAGCGTGTCATGAACCCGGCGAGGGAAAACTACAGGCCGTAGTAGTGTTTCCGGCATGGACATTCTCTACTCCGCGCTCGTCTTCCTGCACATGATCGGCCTGGCCGGGATCATCGCGGGCTTCCTCATGCAGGTCATCACCGACAACCCCAAGTCGACCAAGGTCCTGCTGCACAGCTCCCTGCTCCAGTTCGTCACCGGCCTGCTGCTGGTCGGGGTGGCCGAGATGGCCGACCTCGGAGAGCTGAACCACGTCAAGATCGCGGTCAAGCTGCTGGTCGCGCTGGCGGTCGTGGTCGTGGGCGTGCTCAACCTGCGCAAGCCCGCCAAGAACCTCGCGATCATCGCGGGCGTGCTCGCCATCGTCAATATCGGCGTGGCCGTCTTCTGGTAGGCCCTCCCGGGGCGGTCCCCGCAGACCGCGCAGGAGCCACCGCCGGCGGCGGCACGAACCGTGCCGCCGCCGGTTTTTTCTGTGTGCGTTTCCGTAATCTTGCGAAGTTTTTCCCACGGACTTCGTGGACTTGCGCGGACGTCGTCCCAGTTCACGGGGGGAGTATCCCCTGGGGCCGATCTGGCGGGGGAGGGCGGCCCGAAACGCATCGCGGCAGGTGGCGGCGGAAACCGTCGCGCTGGGTGAGCGGTGTGACGTCCAGATCAAGACCCGTTCACAAGAGCGTTCCGGTCTGTTAGCTTCGTCACGCTCACGCAAACTCTTGCAAGCACTGCAAGAGAACGGCGGACGGGGCAGTGCCGCCCCGCCGCGCCACCTCCCCCCAAGGAGCGCACATGAAGCCCATCCGACCCGGCGCCGTCGCCGGGGCGGTCCTGATGGGGATCGGCCTGCTGGCCGCCCCCGCGCAGGCCGCCCCCGTCCCGGCGGCCCCGGTCCCGACGACACCGGTCCCGGCAGCCCCCGCCCCCGCCGAGGACGTCCGGGCCGCCGACAACGGCGAGACCATCGTCCAGCTCTTCCAGTGGAACTGGGACTCCGTCGCCACCGAGTGCGAGGAGTTCCTCGGCCCCCACGGCTTCGGCGGGGTGCAGGTCTCCCCGCCCCAGGAGCACGTGGTCATCCCCTTCGCCGAGGGCGGCGACTACCCCTGGTGGCAGGACTACCAGCCGACCTCCTACCGCATCGACAACACCCGGCGCGGCACCGCCGAGGAGTTCCAGGCGATGGTCTCCACGTGTGCCGACAACGGCGTGAGGATCTACGCCGACGCGATCATCAACCACATGACCGGCGACGGCTCGGGCACCGGCAGCGCGGGCACGGAGTGGGCCAAGTACGAGTACCCCGACCTGTTCGGCGACGGCACCGCCTCCCGCACGGGGGAGGACTTCAGCTCCTGCCGGAGGGAGATCAGCAACTGGAACGACAAGTGGGAGGTGCAGAACTGCGAGCTCGTCGGACTGTCCGACCTCGACACCGGTGACCCCGAGGTGCGCGCGCAGATCCGCCGTTACCTCAACGGCCTGGTGGACATGGGCGTGGGGGGCTTCCGCGTGGACGCCTCCAAGCACGTCCCCGAGGCCCACGTCGACGCGATCTTCTCCGACCTGAACGAGGTCCCGGTCTTCGGCGGCCAGCCCGACGTCTTCCACGAGGTCTACGGGGACCAGACCATCCCCTACACCGCCTACGCGCCCTACGGCCGCGTGACCGCCTTCGACTACCAGCGCGACATCTCCAACAAGTTCGCCGGCGGCGACATCTCCGGCCTGGCCCAGCTGCCGGACTACGGCGGGCTCACCGACGAGCAGGCCACCGTCTTCGTCGACAACCACGACACCCAGCGCTACCACCCGACCCTGACCTTCAAGGACGGCGACCGCTACCACCTGGCCGTGGCGTTCATGCTGGCCCACCCCTACGGGCGCCCCGTGGTGATGTCCAGCTACGACTTCGGCTCCAACGTCACCCAGGGTCCGCCCAGCGTCGGCGAGGCGGCGGGCAACCCGGCGGGCTGGATCACCGCCGACACCGACTGCGCCAGCGCCGAGTGGGTCTGCGAGCACCGCCACCCGACCGTCGCCGGGATGGCCGCCTTCCGCAACGCCACCGGCGACACCCCCGTCGTCCAGCGCGCCACCGACGGCTCCTCCCGGCTCGCCTTCGACCGGGGCGACCGCGGCTTCGCCGCCTTCAACGCCACCGGCGGCACCTGGAACCTGACCGCCGACACCGGCCTGCCCGACGGCAGCTACGACAACGCCGCCGGGAGCGGGACCCTCACCGTCGCCGACGGCCGGATCAGCGCCCAGGTCCCCGCCAACGGGGCCGTCGCCCTGCACGTGGGCGGCACCTGCGACGACCCGGCCGAGTGCGGCGGCGGCCCCGGTGAGCCGGGCGAGCCGGGCGAGGTCAACGTCGCCGCCACCGTGGAGACCTGGTACGGCCAGGAGGTGTACGTGGTCGGATCCACCCCCGGGCTGGGGTCCTGGAACCCCCCGAACGGGGTGAAGCTGTCCACCGACGCGTCCACCTACCCCGTGTGGTCGGGCACCGCCCCCATCGGCGCCGACACCGAGTGGAAGCTGGTCAAGATCGACGGCGCGGGCAACGTCGAGTGGGAGTCCGGCGCCAACCGCGTCGGCCCCGCCACCAGCGTCACCTGGCGCGACTGACCCGTGCGCGGCGCCCCGGCCGGGGCGCCGCGCACGGCCCTTCCGGGACGCGCTCCCGGGAGCCGCGAGCCACCCCCACGGGCCGACCACTCCCCGGCCCCGGAGCCCCCGCGTCCGTCTCCTCCGGTGCGGGGGCTCCGTGTCCGACTCCTCCGGCGAGGGGCGCCGCACCGGGAGGGACACGTCTCCGCTCGGGGGTTGTCCACAGGCGCGGGCAGCCTCTGGCGCGGCCCGGGGCGTTCGCGGTTTCCTGGAAAGCGGGGGGTCCCCAGGGGCCGCCGACCTCGGCGTGCCCGCGTCCCGACCGCACCGGCCCCCGGCCTCACGGCGTCCCGCGTCCGCCTCCCGACCGCACCAGACTCCGACCGCACCAGACTCCGACCGCACCAGACTCCGACCGCACCGGCCCCCGACCTCACCGCGTCCCGGAGGCCGGGGACCACCCTCAGTCGTCGTAGAAGACGCGCTCCATCACCGCCCGCGCCCGGCGCGTGGCGCGCAGGTAGGTCTCCGTCAACTGCTCGGCCGGGCCCTCCCGCACGGACTCCGCGTGCTCCCCGCCGCCGTCCTCCCCGTCCTCGCCGTCGCCGCCGGGGCAGCCCATCGCCCCCGCCAGCGCCGCCCGCACCCGCAGGTCCGAGGGCAGCGAGTCCCCGCCCCGGCCGCGCACCAGCATCACCATGCCCCGCACCCGCGACGCCAGCCGCCAGGCCTGACCCAGCACCTCGCCGTCCTCCGCGTCCAGGAGACCGTGCGCCACGGCCGCCTCCAACGCCTCCAGGGTGCCGGTGGTCCGCAGGTCGGGGTACTCGTGCGCGTGGCGCAGCTGGATCAGCTGGGCCACCCACTCCACGTCCGACAGCCCGCCACGGCCCAGCTTGGTGTGCAGCGTCGGGTCGGCGCCGCGCGGCAGCCGCTCCGCCTCCATCCGCGCCTTGAGCTTGCGGATCTCCAGCACCGCCGAGGAGTCGATCCCGCCCTCCGGGTACCGGATCGGGTCGATCAGCCCCGTGAACGCCTCCCGCAGCTGCGGGTCGCCCGCGACCGGCTTGGCCCGCAGCAGCGCCTGGCTCTCCCACACCTGCGACCAGCGCCCGTAGTAGGCCGCGTAGGACTCCAGCGTGCGCACCACCGGGCCGCTGCGGCCCTCCGGGCGCAGGTCGGTGTCCACCTTCAGCGGCGGCTCGGCCGCGGGCATCTCCAGCAGCCGCGCCAGCTCCCGTACGACGGCCAGCGCCTGCTTGGTCGCCGCGCCCGTGTCCACGCCCGGCAGGGGGTCGTGCACGTACATCACGTCCGCGTCGCTGGCGTAGGTGAGCTCACCGCCGCCGAACCGGCCCATCGCCACCACGCACACCCGCGTGAGCGGCTCGTCCCCCGACGCCGCCACCACCCGGTTCTGCGCCAGCCGCAGCGCCGCCTCTATGGTCACCGCCGCGATGTCGGTCAGCGCCGTGCCCACGTCCTGGACCGAGGCGACCTCCAGCAGGTCGGCCGCGGCCGTGCGCAGCAGCTCGCGGCGGCGCAGCGCGCGCACCGCCGACACCGACTCCTCGGCCGTGTCGTACCGGCGCCGCGCCGCCTCCGCCTCCCCGGCCAGCACCTTCGGGTCGCGGCGCACCAGGTCGCCGTCGTCGTCGAACATCGCCACCGCCTCCGGGGCGCGCAGCAGCAGCTCCGTCACGTACCGGCTCGTCCCCAGCAGCCACGCCATCCGCTCGGCCACCCGCACGTCGTCGCGCAGCAGACGCAGGTACCACGGCGTGGTGCCCAGGGCCTCGCTCACCTGCCGGAAGCCCAGCAGACCCGCGTCGGGGTCGGGGGCGTCGGAGAACCAGCCCAGCATCACCGGCAGCAGCGTCCGCTGGATCGCCGCCCTGCGCGAGACCCCCGAGGTCAGCGACTCCAGGTGGCGCAGCGCGCCGCCCGGATCGACGAACCCCAGCGCCTCCAGACGGTCCCTGGCCTGCTCCGGCGACAGCCGCGCCTCCTCGCCCGGCAGCCTGGCCACCGCGTTGAGCAGCGGCCGGTAGAACAGCTTCTCGTGCAGGCGCCGCACCTCCGACGACACCCGGCGGCGCGCTTCGGTCAGCTCCCGCACCGGGTTCGCGGTCATCCCCAGCGCCCGCCCCAGACGGCGCAGCTGGTCGGGGCCCTCCTCGGCGGCCGGATCGGGCATCAGGTGCGTGCGCCGCAACCGCTCCAGCTGCAACAGGTGCTCCAGCCGCCGCAGGAACCGGTAGGCCTCCGCCAGCCCCGCCGCGTCGCCGCGCCCCACGTACCCGTGCTCCGACAGCGCGGCCAGCGCCTCCAGGGTGTTGCCCGACCGCAGCCGCTCGTCGGTGCGCCCGTGCACCAGCTGGAGCAGCTGCACGGAGAACTCGATGTCGCGCAGCCCGCCCGGGCCCAGCTTGAGCTCGTGCTCCGCCTCGCCCGCCGGGATGTGCGCCACCACCCGGCGGCGCATCGCCTGCACGTCCTCCACGAAGTCCTTACGGCCCGCCGCCTCCCACACCATCGGGGAGATGAGGTCCATGTAGGCCCGGCCCAGCTCCGCGTCCCCGGCGATCGGGCGGGCCTTGAGCAGCGCCTGGAACTCCCAGGTCTTGGCCCAGCGCTCGTAGTAGGCGCGGTGTCCCGACAGCGGGCGCACCAGGGGGCCGTTCCTGCCCTCGGGGCGCAGCGCCGGGTCCACCTCCCACAGGGCGCCCTCGGCGTCGGTCTCGGCGGGGACGCGCATCATCGCGGTGGCCAGCCGGGTCGCCGCGCGCATCGCCGCCTGCTCGTCCACCGGCTCCCCGGAACCCGGGCCCGCGCCAGCGTCCTCGTCCGCCTCCCCGGCCACGACCGGCTCGGCCACGAACACCACGTCCACGTCGCTGACGTAGTTGAGCTCGCGGCCGCCGCACTTGCCCATGCCGATGACCGCCAGGCGGCACAGCGCGGCGTCCTCGGGGTGCTCGGCGCGGGCCACCGCCAGCGACGCGTCCAGCAGCGACGCGGCCAGGTCCGCGAGTTCCCCGGCGACCTCGTCCACCGTGCACAACCCGGTCAGGTCGCGCCCGGCCAGGCGCAGCACCCGCCTGCGGTAGGCCACGCGCAGGACGTGCCGCAGGTCCTCCGGCGAGCCGTCGCCGACCACGGCCGGGTCGGCGGTCGGCGCGGGGCTGTGGGGATCGGCGCCCACGGTGTGCAGCAGGCCTCGGCGCACCTCCTCCGTGCCGGGGGAGCGGGCGGCGTCGGCGCCCCGCAGCTCCCGCCAGTCGCCCGGGTGGCGCACCAGGTGGTCGGCCAGGGCGGTGCTCGTGCCCAGCACCCGGCACAGCCGGGCCCGCAGCTCCCGGTCCTCGCGCAGCGCGTCCAGGAGGTCGGCGGGGTCGGGGTCGGACTCCAGGACGCGGATCAGCCCGAGGAGCGCCTGGTCGGGGTCGGGAGCGGCCGCGAGCGAGCCGATGACCTCGCTGTCGGCCCGGGCGTCGAGTCCGGCCTCCTCCACCAGGCGCAGGGCCCGGGTGCTGTCGCTGAAACCGCGCCTGGCGAGCGCGCCTGCCGTCATGTTCGTCGTTCCGTCCCTCACCACGTGTTCAACGGTAACGGTCCGGCCGGTGAGCGGGTCCGGTGCCCCGAACCGGTTCGGCCCTCGGCGCCCGGGGCGAACCGTCCCGCGCACCCGGAACCGGGTCGGGGCCGGTACCCGAACGGATACCGGCCCCGATGGGGGGAGTGCGCGGCGCGCCCTCCCGGAGCTGCCGTCTACGCCTTAGATGTCGTAGTAGAGCTCGAACTCGCGCGGGTGCGGGCGCAGGCGCAGGGAGTCGATCTCCTCGGTGCGCTTGAAGTCCACGTAGGTCTCGATGAGGTCCTTGGTGAACACGCCGCCTTCGAGCAGGAACTCGTGGTCGGCCTCCAGGGCCTCCAGGGCCTCGTCCAGCGACGCCGGGACGGTCTTGATGGCCTGGGCCTCCGCCGGGGGCAGCTCGTAGAGGTCCTTGTCCACGGGCTCCGGCGGCTCGATCTTGTTCTTGATGCCGTCGATGCCGGCCATCAGCATGGCGGAGAAGGCCAGGTACGGGTTGGCCGACGGGTCCGGCACGCGGAACTCGATGCGCTTGGCCTTGGGGTTGGAGCCGGTCAGCGGCAGGCGGATGCAGGCCGAGCGGTTGCGCTGGCTGTAGACCAGGTTGATCGGGGCCTCGTAGCCGGGCACCAGGCGGTGGAAGGAGTTCACCGTCGGGTTGGTGAAGGCCAGCAGCGCCGAGGCGTGCTTGAGCAGGCCGCCGATGTAGTAGCGGGCCGTGTCCGAGAGCTGGCCGTAGCCGGACTCGTCGAAGAACAGCGGCTCGCCGTCCTTCCACAGGCTCTGGTGGCAGTGCATGCCCGAGCCGTTGTCGCCGAAGAGGGGCTTGGGCATGAAGGTGGCCGTCTTGCCCGCCGCGTTGGCGACGTTCTTGACGATGTACTTGTACAGCTGCACCTTGTCGGCCTGCTGGAGCAGGGTGCCGAACTTGATGCCGATCTCGGCCTGGCCCGCGGTGCCGACCTCGTGGTGCTGGAGCTCGACCTCGATGCCCGACTCGATCAGCTGCTGCACCATGTCCGAGCGCAGGTCGCTGTAGTGGTCGACCGGCTCGACGGGGAAGTAGCCGCCCTTGTAGCGGGGACGGTAGCCGCGGTTGCCGCCCTCGATGGCCGAACCGGTGTTCCAGGCGCCCTCGATCGAGTCGATCTCGTAGTAGCCGGTGTTGGACCGGGTCTCGAACTTGACGTCGTCGAAGATGTAGAACTCGGCCTCGGGGCCGAAGAAGGCGGTGTCGGCCACGCCGGAGCCGCGCAGGTAGGCCTCGGCCTTGCGGGCGACGTTGCGCGGGTCGCGGCTGTAGGACTCCAGGGTCAGCGGGTCGTGGACGAAGAACGTCATGTTCAGCGTCTTGTGCTTGCGGAACGGGTCCAGCACGCCGGTGCTCAGGTCCGGCAGCAGCAGCATGTCGGACTCGTGGATGGCCTGGAAGCCGCGGATCGACGAGCCGTCGAACATCTGGCCATCGGTGAACGTCGACTCGTCGACGTTCTCGGTCGGGAGGGTAACGTGGTTCACGCCCCCGAAAAGGTCCGTGAATCGGACGTCGAGGAACTTGACGTCCTCGTCCCGGATGTAGGCGAGCACCTCGTCGACGCTGCTGAACAAAACGAACCTCCGTGCAGGTGGCTGAGACGGTGGACCGGGGTCCGCGCCATCGCGGACACGTCGGATCACGCGCCGTCTCCCGGCTTCGTCTCCGAAGCTAGGAGCGGGTGGTTTCCGCGCCATGTCTCGATTGTTTCCTGTATGTTACGGACCCGGCTGTTGTCGCAGACCACCGGGTCTGACCCGGTGATTCCGCCCTGTAGGGGCCGAAAAGGGACGCTGCGCGGCCCCGTTTGCGGCCCCCGCCACGGACCCCGGCGTGACCTCCGCCATCCTGCACCGAGCGGAGGGTCACAGCCGCTCCGACGCCCCGGGTGCGGGCCCTCCCACCGGGTGGATACCGTGGAAACCATGAGCGACGAGAGCCGGGGCTCCGCCACCGCGGCGTCCGGGGACGACTTCCAGTACCGGGGCAACCGGCTCGGCCTGCCCGAGAGCGGACCGGGTTCGGTGCCCGGCGTGATGCGCCGCCTGGTGGGGCTCCTCCTGGACTGGATGCTGTCCCTCGCTCTCGCCTGGGGGGCCTACGGCGTCGGGCTGGTCGGCGCGGACGCCGCCAGCCAGGCGGAGGCCGTCCCGATGGTCAGCAACACCGCCCTGGTCGTCTTCGCGGTCATGAACATCCTCCTGCTCACGCTCTTCGGCACCACCGTCGGCCGCCGCCTGGTCGGCGTGGGCATCACCGCCACCGGCGAGCGCTCCTGGCCCTGGTTCGTGTCCATGACGGTGCGCACACTCCTGCTGTGCCTGGTCATTCCCGCCGTCATCTACGACCGCGACACCCGCGGGCTGCACGACCGGGCCGCCGGGACGGTCGCCACCCGCTACTGAGGCCTCACGGGGGGTTTCCGGCGCCGGGGACACCCGGCACGCGCGTGGGCGCGGCCCTCCCGAGCTGCTGTTAACATCCGTTCATTACTTGGCCCGGGAACGGACCGAAACTCTGAGCGCTCGATTCCCCGCTCTCACGGGGGCCCGTTCGCGCGCGGGAGAATCGGGTCCGGACCCGCGCGGGGACCCGGTCTCCGCCGCGGATCCCGTTCCCACCGGCGGGCCCCGTCCCCGCCGGGGGACCCGGCCGCCTCCCACGCACGCCGCCGCACCCGAAGGTTCGCATGGCTGGAAAACGCTCCGCCCCCCGCCCTCCGTCCGCCGCCATGCACTCCGTGCGCATGTCCCCGGGGCAGTGGGTCGCCTGCGTGGCCACCGCCCTGGCCATCATCGCCAGCCTCGGCGGCTACGGCTGGTACCAGGGCATCGTCGGCAACATCACCACCGCGCAGGTGGACACCGACGCCTGGGACCGGCCCACCAGCGTCGAGGGCGTGATGAACCTGCTCATCATCGGCTCCGACGTCCGGTCGGGGGACAACGCCAACTACGGCGAGGCCGAGGGCGAGCGCCCCGACACCATGCTCATCGCCAGCATCAACGTGGACAACGGCGCGGCCACGCTGGTCAACCTGCCCCGCGACCTGGTCGTGGACCTGCCCGGCTGCGAGGCCGTGGAGGGCTACGAGGGGATGAACCCGCACAGCGGCATGATCAACTCGGCGATGACCTTCGGCGGGGTGGGCTGCCAGTGGCAGACCGTCGAGGAGGTCACCGACGTGCACCTGGACCACTTCGTCATGATGGACTTCACCGGGTTCAAGGACATGGTGGACGCCATCGGCGGCGTGGAGATGTGCATCCCCGCGCCGGTGGACGACCCCAAGGCGCACCTGACGCTGGACGCGGGGACGCAGACCCTCATGGGTGAGGAGTCGCTGGGCTACGTGCGCTCCCGCTACGGCCAGGGCGACGGCAGCGACCTGTCCCGGATCGACCGCCAGCAGGAGTTCATGGGCGCCATGCTGCGCCAGGTGCTCAGCAGCGAGGTCATGACCAGCCCGGTGACCATCACCAACTTCCTCAGTGCCGTCACCGACTCGGTGACCACCGACGAGGAGCTGACCGTGGAGACGATGACCGACATCGCCATCTCCATGCGCGAGGTGGACCTGGAGCGCATCCAGTTCGTCACCGTGCCCAACGGCCAGCACCCCGCCGACGCCAACCGGCTGGCCATGAGCCAGCCCGCCGCCTCCGAGCTGTTCGCGGCGATCAACTCCGGCGCCTACCTGGAGGACGAGGACCCGGAGGACGAAGGGGAGGAGTCGGAGGAGGGCTCCGGCGACGCGGCCCCCGCCCCCGCCGACGTCTCCGTGCAGGTCCTCAACAACACCGGTGTCACCGGCCTGGCGAACGAGGTCCAGGGCGTCCTGCTGGGGGAGGGCTACGACGTCACCGGTATCGGCGAACCCGCGGTGCGCTTCCCCGAGCTGACCACCGTCTACTACGCTCCGGGTGAGGCGGCCGCCGCCGAACTGCTGGCGGGTTCGCTGGAGAACGCGGTCACCGAGGAGGTCGCCGACCTCCCGCAGACCCTGGAACTGGTCATCGGCCAGGACTGGAACGGCTTCGCGGGCGGAGGCGGTTCGTCCGGGCCCGAGGTCTCCATCACCGAGGACCTGGGCGGCACCACCGCGGCGGGGGCTCAGGAGAGCGCCTGCTGAGGGCCGGTGACCGGCACCCGGTCGTCGGCTCTGATCTGACACGGTACGTACCCGTCCGGTACCATCCGGCCGTTACGTCCGTGTCAGCGCTCGCGCGGTACGCCCTCCCCCACCGACCGGACCAGCCCTTGTCCCATACCGAATCGCAGGTGCCCCTTGGCTCCCAGAAACGCGTCCTCAGCCCTGGCGGGGAAGATGAGTCTCGGCCAGTGGGTGGCGTGCGGGGCGACCGGCCTGCTCATCGCGGCCAGTCTCACCGTGTACGCGGGCTACCGCGACGTCCTCAGCATCGCCACTGAGGAGGTCAACACCGACGCCTGGGGTGACCGTCCGGCCCAGGCGGAGGGCATCCACAACATCCTGCTGCTCGCCACCGACGAGCGCGCCGGTGACAGCGCCGAGTACAGCGTGGTCAACGGTGTGCGCCCCGACGTGCTGGTCGTGGTGAGCATCAACGTGGACGAGGGCGGGGTGACGATGGTCAACATGCCCCGCGACCTGATGGTCCCGATGCCCGACTGCCCGGCCAACGGTGAGAACCCCGGGGTGACGGCGGGCACGGTGGACCAGCTCAACCACGCCATGACCTACGGCGGGATGGACTGCCAGGGCAACACGGTGGAGACGGTCACCGACATCCACCTCGACCACATGGTGATGGTCGACTTCGCGGGCTTCCAGGAGATCGTGGACTCCATCGGCGGCGTGGAGATGTGCGTCCCCCAGCCGATCGACGACCCCAAGGCCCACATCACGCTCGACGCCGGGATGCAGACCCTCAACGGCGAGGAGGCGCTGGGCCTGGCCCGCTCCCGGGCCAGCACGGAGCAGGGCAGCGACCTCAACCGGATCGAGAACCAGCAGCGGATGATGGGCGCCATCCTGCGCAAGGTCACCAGCGGCGAGATCATGTCCAGCCCCGCCACGCTCTACGACTTCATGGGCTCGGTCACCGACAGCCTGGTGACCGACGACGGGTTCACCGTGGACCAGATGACCGAGCTGGCCATCTCGATGCGCGAGGTCGACCTGGGCCGGATGCGGATGGTCACCGCCCCCGTGGTGGACTCTCCCGTCCACGGCGGGAAGCTGGACCTCCAGCAGCCCGCCGCCGACGAGCTGTTCGCCGCGGTCTCCTCCGGTGACGCCCTGCCCGAGGAGGAGGGCGGCGGCGAGGGCTCGGAGGGGGCCGAGGAGCCCGCCGTCGAACCCGCGGACGTGTCCGTGCGGGTGCTCAACGGTACGGGCATCACCGGTCTGGCGAGCCAGGTCGGGACGCTGCTCACCGAGCAGGGGTTCAACGTCACCGGCGAGGGCGACCCGGTCGAGCGGACCCCCGCCGTCACCACGGTCTACCACGGCCCCGACCAGCTCGCGCAGGCCGAGGAGCTGGCCTCGGCGCTCAGCGTGGCCCAGCTGGAGGAGGTCCCCGACTTCGGTCCGGAGCTGGAGCTGGTGATGGGCGCGCAGGACTGGGACGGCCTGGCCACGAGCGGAGGGGGCTCCGGCGGCGGGGGCGACGCCCTGGCGGGTCTGGGCGCCACCAGCGCTGCCGAGGACGAGGTCAGCTGCGAGTAGTCCCTTTCTGAGGGCTTCGGGGCCCCGTGGACGCCGTGCAGGCGTCCGCGGGGCCCTTCGCCCGTACCACGCGGAGTCCGGCGACGGTTCCCGCCGCACCGGGGACGCCGTGCCGGGAGCGCCGCCGGACGAGTGGGCCCCGGGAAGGGCGGACGGGCTCCCGGCGGCGCGCGAGGAGCCTTCGCCGTCCCCCGGTGCCTCTCCCCGGTGTCCCCGGCGGAACGCGGTGCCGCCCCGTGTGACAGGCCCGGGTTTATCGTTTATCGTTAATATCGAAAAACGATAAGAGAAAGGCCGTCATGTCCCTTCGCAAGGCCCTGGACTGGTCCAGGGCGGACTCCGCTCTGCTCCGGTTCGTCCTCGTTGTCCTCCTGGGCTTCCAGGTGGTCCACGGGCTCTTCCTGCTCGCCTGGAGCACCGGTCTCGTCCCCGCCGCCACCAGCGCGGGCCTCAACGTGCTCACGCGGGACCTGCCCTCCGGCACGGTGCCGCGTTCGCCGGACCTCGCCGTGCGCGGCGACGTCACCGTGGAGGGGGCGGACGGCATGGAGATCGCCTTCCACGCCCCCTCGGTGGCCGAGCGCGTCATGCTGGTCGCCCCCGCGCTGCTCACCGCCCTGGCGGCGGGGCTGGTCGCCTATCTGCTGCTGCGCATGGTCCTGACCCTGGACGGGGGAGACCCCTTCGTCCCGGCGAACGTCCGTCGCATGTACGCCATCGCCCTGACGGTGATCACCGGCTCCCTCGCGGTCCCGGCCGCGGAGGCCCTCCTCGGCGCCGTCCTGGAGCACCGGGCGCTGGGCACGGACGCCACCGTGGTGTTCTCCCTCAGCCTGGACCTCGACGGCGGTGTCCTCCCGCTGGTCGCGGTCGGCCTCGTCATCGCCGCCCTCGCCGAGGTCTTCCGCCGGGGCACCCGGCTCCGCGAGGACGTCGAGGGTCTCGTCTGATGCCGCCCGAGGAGGCCGCCGGCGTCCGCGTCCACCTGGACAAGCTCCTGGCCGAACGCGGTATGACCCTCACCCAGCTGGCCGAGCGGGTCGGTGTCACCGTCGTCAACCTGTCGGTGCTCAAGAACGACCGGGCCAGGGCGATCCGCTTCTCCACCCTGGCCGCCCTGTGCCGCGAACTCCGCTGCCAGCCGGGCGACCTGATCAGCTACGACCCCGAGTGAACCGGACCCGGGCACACGCGAGGGGGCCGCCGCACCCGACGGTGCGACGGCCCCCTCGTCCGACTGCGGCCCCGGGCGGGGTCAGCCGCCCATCTGGCCGCGCATGCCCCGGGGCATCTTGGCGTTCTTGGGCATGGGCCCCTTGGGCATCTGCATCTTGGCGGGCAGCGCCTTGAGCCGGTAGTTCAGCTCGGCGGTCCCGGCCTTGTCCAGGTTGCGCGGGAGCCTGACCAGCGTGCGCTGGAGCTTGGAGACCGGCACCTGGTCCTCGCCGTTGCCCACCTTGAAGTCGTAGATGGGCGTGTCGTAGGCGACGCGGGCCACGCGCTTCTTCTCACCGGCGATCAGCGGCTTGAGGCGGCCGGGGTCGCCCTCGCCGACCAGGATCACGCCGGGGCGCCCCACCACGCGGTGCACGACGTCCATCTGCTTGTTGGCCGCCACACCCGGCTCGACCACCCAGTTGCCGCGCATGTTGTCCAGGATCGCCATACCCGCGCCCAGGCGTCCGTCCAGCATCTTGTACTGCACGCGCTGCGCGGAGCGGGTGAAGATGATGAAGCCCACCAGGAAGGCGACCGGCAGACCGGTCAGCGGCCACAGGATCCACGACCCGGTCCAGATGCCGATGCCGACGAACACCGCGAGGATGACCACCGCCGCCGTGACCGCGAGCGGGATGCTGCGCGGACTCTGCTGGTGGACGACCTTGGCGACCATGCCGATCTGCTTGAGACGGCCCGGCTCCTTCTCGGCACCGCCCTTGCCTCGGGCCGTGTTCTGTGAACCCTTGGGCTTTTTCGCCATCGTGCTCTCAGGCAGCTCACGCCGACGCCGGATCGGCGGGGAAGGAGATCCCCCGGCTGCCTTGCCTCCTCTTCGCGGTCGTCGTGGGTGCGGCGCCTCACGGCGCCACCGACGGGCTCCTGTCCACATCAGGATATGTGCGGGTGCCCGTAACTGAGGAACGGTGGCCAGCGGGCCACCGTTCCAGCTTGGTCACGACTCGGGTGGAAAGTTCGTTACGCGTTGTTCGCCAGGGCGGTGTTCTCGGCGTCCCGCTTCTCCCGGGCCTGCTTGTACAGGCGGCCCGCCCGGTAGGAGGAGCGCACCAGCGGACCGGACATGACGCCGGCGAAGCCGATCTCCTCGGCCTCCTGGCCCAGCTCCACGAACTCCTCCGGCTTGACCCACCGGTCGATCGGGTGGTGCAGCTTGGAGGGGCGCAGGTACTGGGTGATGGTCAGCAGGTCGCACCCGGCCTCGTGCAGGTCGCGCATCGCCTCGCTGATCTCCTCACGGGTCTCGCCCATGCCCAGGATCAGGTTCGACTTGGTGACCAGGTTGTCCGCGCGCGCCTCGGTGATCACCTTGAGGGAGCGCTCGTAGCGGAAGCCCGGACGGATGCGCTTGAAGATCCGCGGCACCGTCTCGACGTTGTGCGCCAGCACCTCCGGACGCGAGCCGAACACCTCGGCCAGCTGGTCGGGGTCGGCGTTGAAGTCGGGGATGAGCAGCTCCACGCCCGTGCCCGGGTTGAGCTCGTGGATCTTGCGGACGGTCTCGGCGTACAGCCAGGCGCCGCCGTCCTCCAGGTCGTCACGGGCCACACCGGTGATGGTGGCGTAGCGCAGGCCCATGGTCTTGACCGAGTTGGCGACCTTGGTCGGCTCCATGCGGTCCAGGGCGGTGGGCTTGCCGGTGGCGATGTTGCAGAAGTCGCAGCGCCGCGTGCACTGGTCGCCGCCGATGAGGAAGGTCGCCTCGCGGTCCTCCCAGCACTCGTAGATGTTGGGGCACCCGGCCTCCTGGCAGACCGTGTGCAGGCCCTCGCTCTTGACCAGGGAGTGGAGCTCGGTGTACTCGGGCCCCATGTGCGCCTTGATCTTGATCCACGGCGGCTTCTTCTCGATGGGGGTCTCGCTGTTGCGCGCCTCCACGCGCAGCAGCCTGCGGCCCTCAGGAGCGATCGTCAACGTGAACCCGTTCCCTTCTGTGCCCCGTGCCGGGGACCCTTCCCCTCGTGGGGGCTCGGCGTCCCCACGGGGACTGGTTCATGGTGTGGTGTGTCATCCACGCGCGGTGGCGCCGGAGAGCAGGTCCGCGCCGTCGGTGTGGCGGTACTCCCGCGCGCCGAGCAGGTCCGCCAGGTGGCGTTCCATCCGGGGCCGCGCGTCGGCCACGGACACGTCGCGCCCCAGTTCGGCGGAGAGCGAGGTGACCCCGGCGTCGGTGATTCCGCACGGGACGATCCGGTCGTACCACGACATGTCATTGTTGCAGTTCAACGCGAGCCCGTGCATCCCGACCCCGCGGGCGATCCGGCAGCCGATGGCGGCCACCTTGCGTTCGATCAGGCCGCGCTCGGGGTCGGCCTCCAGCCACACCCCGGTGCGCCCCTCCACCCGCGTGCCGGTCAGGCCGTACTCCGCGATGGTGCGGATGACGGCCTCCTCCAGCATCCGGACGTAGGCGATCACGTCGATGGGGTCCGGCAGCCGGACGATGGGGTACACCGTCAGCTGGCCGGGGCCGTGCCAGGTGATCTTGCCGCCCCGGTCGATGTCCACCACGGGAGCCCCGGGGTCGGTGATGGGACGATCCCACCTCCCGGTGCGCTTTCCTGCGGTGTACACGGGCTCGTGTTCCAGCAACAGGACGGTGTCGGGCACCTCATCGGCGACCCGGCTCTCGTGGAGCCGCTTCTGGAGATCCCAGCCCTGGTGGTACGGGACGGGAGCGTCGCCCAGCCATGCGTAAACGAGATCACTCACACATCCAACCTTACGCCCCGGTGGACTGTGCGGGTCTGGCCAGGATGTCGGATAGCGCACTGTCCACGGTGGGCAGCGCGAAGGAATAACCGGCCTTCGTGAGGCGTTCGGGCTCGGCCCTCATGTCGATCAGCGCGGTCTCCTCGGCGAAGTCCCCCAGCACCGCGCGCATCACCGGAGCCGGGACCGGCAGGACGGCGGGGCGCCGCAGGGCGCGGCCCAGCGCCCTGGTGAACTCGGCGTTGGTCACCGGTTCGGGCGCGCACATGTTCACCGGGCCGGTGATCTCGGGGTGCTCCAGCAGGAAGCGCACGGCCCCGATCTGGTCGCGCATGGCGATCCAGCTCATGTACTGGCGCCCCGATCCCAGGCGCCCGCCCAGCCCCGCCCGGTACAGCGGCAGCAGCGTGCCCAGCATGCCGCCCGAGCGGTCGAGCACCACCGAGGTGCGCATGTGCGCCACCGACAGGCCCGCCTCCTCGGCCGGGGCGGTGGCCTCCTCCCAGTCCCGGCAGACCCCGGCCAGGAAGCCGCTGCCCGGCGGGGAGTCCTCGGTGGCCGCCCGCTCGCCGGTGTCGCCGTAGAAGTGCATCCCCGACGCGCTGAGCAGGCGCGGGGGAGGCGAGGACATCCCCGCCAGGGCCTGGCACAGGGTGCGGGTGCCGCGCACGCGGCTGCGCCGGATGAGGGTGCGCCGGTGCCGCGTCCACAGGGCCGGGCCGACCGGCGCCCCGGCCAGGTGCACCACGGCGTCGGCCTCGTGCAGGGCCACGGTGTCCACCCGTCCCTGCTCGGGGCGCCACTCCGCCTCCTCCACGTCCGGGTGGTGCCGCCCCCGGGGCAGGTGGCGCACCATGCGCACCACCGTGTGCCCGTCGCCGAGCAGGGACGCCTCCAGCGCCCTGCCGATGAGTCCCGTCGCCCCCGTGATAGCCACTCGCATGGTCCTGGGTCTACCCGAAGGAGGGCGGTCCTCGCGCGTGAAGACACACCAAACGGACGACGGAGGACACCCGCCCGGTTTTTCTTCGGCTTTTTCCTCGAAAGAGCTGCGCGAGGGGCCCTCGGTCTTCTAGTTTGAACGTGGGACAGGAACTCCGCGTCAACGCGGAGCTACTGTGGGCGACGCGCTGTCGGGCTGACTGCCGCGTCCCCGACCACAGACCTTTGATGATGGGGATCATCAGGGGATGGTGATTGGTGGGGTAGAAAGACGGGGCGGCGCCGAGAGGCGCCGCCCCGTCCGCTTTCCCGACGCGGGGCTGCGCGCCGCCTCCGAGGAGGCCGCGGGCCCCTCAGCCGGCCGGGCCCTAACCGGGGTAGGGGCGCCGCTCCCGGGCCTCGCGCAGGGCCAGCGCCCACCACGCCAGCTGGCGCAGCATCCGCTCCACGGCGGCCTCCGCGGACGACATGTCCACCACCGGGGCCCCGTCCGGGCCGAACATCGTCTGCGCGTTGTGCAGGCTGACCGTGTCGCGGATCGTGGCGGTGTGCAGCTCCGAGAAGACCGACCGCAGCTGCTCGATCGCACGCAGGCCGCCGGACATCCCGCCGTAGGAGACGAAGCCCACCGCCTTGCCGAACCACTCACGGCGCGCGGCGTCGATGGCGCTCTTCAGCTCGCCCGGGTAGCCGTGGTTGTACTCCGGGGTCAGTACGACGTACCCGTCGGCCGCCTCCACCGTGTGCGCCGACTCCGGGGCCATCGGGCCGCCGTGGCCGTCCTGCGGGCTGATGTCCTCCACGTCGAGGAAGTCGAACGACACGGAGGGGTCCGGGTACTTCTGGGCCCGGTCCACGAACCAGCGGGAGACGGCGGGTCCGGTGCGGCCCCGGCGGTTTCCGCCGAGGATGACCGCGATCCGAAGGTTGTCCATGTGGGTCCTTGCTTCTTTGGTGCCGTCTCGGCCCACACGTGAGCGGGCACGTCAGGCGGGCACGCGCGGACCGGCTCAGGGAGCCGCGCGGCGCACCGTCGGTTCTTAGGGGACAGGACAACGCTAGGACCTCAACAGGTCTTGAGGTCAAATCGGACAGCAGATTCCCCAATAAAGGACGCGCCGGGCCGGGTGCCGTCGCGGCACCCGGCCCGGCGGGTGGTGTGGGGGCCTTCGCGGCCCGGGCCTACAGGCCCAGGTCGTCCTCGAAGGCGCCCTCCTCCAGACGCGCCTTGACGCTCTGGAGGAAGCGCCCCGCGTCGGCGCTGTCGATCAGGCGGTGGTCGTGGGCCAGCGACAGGTACACCATCGAGCGGACCGCGATCACCTCGTCGCCCATGGCGGTGTCCTCGACCACGACGGGGCGCTTGACGACCGCGCCGGTGCCCAGGATGGCCACCTGCGGCTGGTTGATGATCGGCGTGCCGAACAGCGCGCCGGTGCAGCCGGTCTCGGTGATGGTGAACGTGCCGCCGCCCAGCTCGTCCGGGCCCAGCTGGCCGGTGTGGGCGCGCTCGGTCAGGTCCTTGAGCCTGCGCGCCAGCTCACCCAGGCCCAGCTTGCCCGCGTCCTTGACCACGGGGGCCAGCAGACCGCGCTCGGTGTCCACCGAGACGCCGAGGTTCTCCACGTCGTGGTAGGTCACCTCCTGCTTGTCGCTGTCGACCACGGCGTTGAGCTTGGGGTGGGAGCGCAGGGCCTCCACCGCGGCCAGCGCGAAGAACGGGAAGAAGTCCAGCCGCACGTCCTCGCGCTCGGCGAAGCGCTCGGCGGAGTGCTCGCGCAGGCGGGCGATCTTGGTGACGTCCACCTCGATGACCTGCGTGGTCGTGGCCGAGACGTGCAGCGACTCCACCATCCGGTCCGCGATGGACAGGCGCAGGCGGGTGAGCTTCTCGGTACGGCCGCGCAGGGAGGTGTCGGTGGCCCCCTTGCGCGGGGCCGAGGACGGCGCGGGGGCGGCGGCGCGCGCGGCGTCGGCCTTCTGCTCCTCGGCGGCCTTGAGCACGTCCTGCTTGCGGACGCGGCCGCCCACGCCGGTGCCCTTGACGCGGCTGAGGTTCACGCCGTGCTCGGAGGCGAGCTTGCGCACCAGCGGGGTCACGTACGCCTCGGTCCCGGCGTCGGTGCCCGAGGCGCGGCCGGTGCCGCTGAGGGTGCCGATGTCCACGGACGGGCTCTCGCCGTCCTTGTCCCGGCCCGCGGCGGGCTCGGCCTCGGGCTCCGGGGCGGGCTCGGCGGGCTCGGCCTTGGCGGGCTCGGGCTCCGACACGGGTTCGGCCTTGGGCTCGGCCTCGGCCGGGGCGGCGCCCTCGGAGACGGCCGGGGGCTCGTCCCCGGTGCCGCCGATGACGGCGATCTCCGCGCCGATCTCCACGGTCTCGTCCTCGTCGACGAGGATCTTGGTGAGTACGCCCGCGACGGGTGAGGGGATCTCGGTGTCCACCTTGTCGGTGGAGACCTCCAGGAGCGGTTCGTCCACCTCGACGGTGTCGCCCACGCTCTTGAGCCACTGGGTGACGGTGCCCTCGGTGACGCTCTCACCCAGGGCGGGCATGGTCACCGACGTGGTCGGGCCCTGGTCGGAGGACGAGGCCTGCGCGTCGGACCCGGACTCGGGCTCCGGGGCGGGCTCCGGCTCGGGCTCCTCCGCGGCCTGGGGCTCGGGGGCGGGCTCCGGCTCGGACTCCTCCTGGGACTCCTGCGCGGACTCCTCGGCGGCGGGCTCGGCGCCGCCCTCGTCGTCGGCGCTCTCGCCCTCACCGCCGATGACGGCGATCTCCGCGCCGATCTCCACGGTCTCGTCCTCGTCGACGAGGATCTTGGTGAGTACGCCCGCGACGGGTGAGGGAATCTCGGTGTCCACCTTGTCGGTGGAGACCTCCAGGAGCGGTTCGTCCACCTCGACGGTGTCGCCCACGTTCTTCAGCCACTGGGTGACGGTGCCCTCGGTGACGCTCTCACCCAGGGCGGGCATGGAAACGGAAGTCGGCATGGGTTTCCTCGTTGGATCTGGGCGCGGTCTCTGCCCAACCCCTTGATGGGCAGCGCGGATGTGTGCGGGGGCGGGCCCTCGCGGCCCGCCCCCGGTGGTGCGGTCAGTCGTGGACGTGCAGCGGCTTGCCCGCCAGCGCGAGGTGCGCCTCGCCCAGCGCCTCGGACTGGCTCGGGTGCGGGTGGATCAGCTGGGCCACCTCGGAGGGCAGGGCCTCCCAGTTGTAGATCAGCTGTCCCTCGGCGATCAGCTCGCCGACGCGGCTGCCGACCATGTGGACGCCCAGCACGGGGCCGTCCTTCTCGGCGATGACCTTCACCGCGCCCTGCGTCTGCAGGATCTGGCTCTTGCCGTTGCCCGCGAGGCTGTAGTTCATCTCCACGACGTCGTGTCCGCGCTCCTTGGCGACCTTGGTGGTCAGGCCCACGGACGCGACCTCGGGCTCGCAGTAGGTGACGCGGGGGACGCCGTCGTAGTCGATCGCGGGCGGGTTCTGCCCGGCGATGTGCTCGGCGACGAAGATGCCCTCGGCGAAGCCGACGTGGGCGAGCTGGAGGGTGGGGATGAGGTCGCCCACGGCGTAGACGTTGCCCACGCCGGTGTGCAGGTTCTCGTCCACCTGGACGAAGCCGCGGTCCAGGGTGATGCCCTGCTCCTCGTAGCCCAGGCCCTCCGAGACCGGCCCGCGGCCGATGGCCACCAGCAGGACCTCGGCCTCCAGGGTCTTGCCGCCCTTGAGGGTGACGGTGACGCCGGAGTCGGTGGTCTTGACCGACTCGAACGGGGTGCCCAGCTCGTACTTGATCTTGCGCTTGCGGAAGGCGCGCTCCAGCAGCTTGGAGCTGGACTCCTCCTCCACCGGCACCAGGTGCGGCAGGGCCTCGACGATGGTGACGTCGGCGCCGTAGGAGCGCCACACGCTGGCGAACTCCACGCCGATCACGCCGCCGCCCAGGACGATGACCGACTCGGGCACGCGGTCCAGGTCGAGGGCCTGGTCGCTGGTCATGACCTTCTCGCCGTCGATGTCCAGCCCCAGGGTCTTGGGCTTGGAACCGGTGGCCAGCAGGATGTTGCGGCCCTTGTAGACGGCGCCGCCGACGGTGACCTCGTCCTTGCCGGTGAGCTTGCCCTCGCCCTCGACGACGGTGATCTTGCGCGACTTGACCAGGCCGGTCAGGCCCTTGAACAGGCCGCCGATCACCTTGTCCTTGTAGGTGTGCACGGCCTGGATGTCGATGCCCTCGAACGTGGCCTTGACCCCGAAGTTCTCGCTCTCCTTGGCGGAGTCGGCGACCTCGGCCGAGTGCAGCAGGGCCTTGGTGGGGATGCAGCCGCGGTGCAGGCAGGTGCCGCCGAGCTTGTCTTTCTCGATCAGGACGACGCTCATGTCCAGCTCCGCGGCGCGCAGTGCCGCCGCGTAGCCGCCGCTGCCGCCGCCAAGGACGACGAGGTCGAAGGTGCCGCCGCTCTCACTCACGGGAACGAACTCCTTGTTGTGGCTGGTGATGGGTGGTGGCCGCGGCCGGCCCCGCGTGGGCGGAGGGAGGGTGTGCGCGGCCGCGGTGCCCGGGAGGGGCGGCGCTCCGGCTCGGGGAGGCCGCCCCCTGGGCGGGTGCTATCCGGCGTACTCCTCGGCGATGCGGACCAGGGTGCGGGTGCCCGCGCCGGTGCCGCCCTTCGGGGTGTAGCCGTGCGGTCCGCCCTGGTTGAAGGACGGACCGGCGATGTCGAGGTGCGCCCACGTGACGCCCTCCTCGACGAACTCCTTGAGGAAGACGCCCGCGGAGAGCATGCCGCCCCAGCGCTCGCCCGCCACGTTGGCGATGTCGGCGACCGCGGAGTCCAGGCCCGCGCGCAGCTCCTCGGGCAGGGGCATCGGCCAGGAGGCCTCGCCCGCCTCGGCGGCCGCGGCGACGATCCGGTCGCGCGCCGCGTCGTCGTTGGACATGACCGCGAACACGCGGGTGCCGAGCGCGACCAGCTGGGCGCCGGTCAGGGTGGCGATGTCCACGACCAGGTCGGGCTCGTCCTCCTGCGCCCGCACGAGGGCGTCGGCCATGACCAGGCGGCCCTCGGCGTCGGTGTTGAGCACCTCGACGGTCTTGCCGCCGTAGATGGTCAGCACGTCGGAGGGGCGCTGGGCGGTGCCGCTGGGCATGTTCTCGGCCACGGCCAGGTAGCCGACGGCGTTGACGCGCAGGTTCAGGGCGGCGATGGCGCGCATGGCGGCCAGCACGGAGGCGGCGCCCGCCATGTCGGACTTCATCCAGTCCATCGAGCCCGCGGGCTTGAGGGACAGGCCGCCGGAGTCGAACGTGATGCCCTTGCCGACGAAGGCGACGGTCTTGGTGGCCTCGGGGTGGCTGTGGGCCAGGCGGACCAGGCGGGGCGGGTTGGCCGAGCCCTGGCCGACGCCGATCAGGCCGCCGTACCCGCCCTCGGACAGGGCGGCCTCGTCCAGGACCTCGACGCGCAGGCCGGACTGCTGGGCGATCTCCTGGGCGGTGGTGGCCAGGTCCTCGGGCGCCAGGTCGGCCGGTGCGGTGTTGACCAGGTCGCGGGTGAGGTTGACGGCCTCGGCCAGGACGGCGGCGCGCTCGGCGGCCTCCCGGGCGTCCCCGGCGGAGCTGGCCAGGACCAGTTCGGCGGCGCGCTTGTCCTTGGCGGCGGTGCGGTACCGGTCGAAGCCGTAGGCGCCCAGGCGGGCTCCGAGGGCGACGGCGCCGGCTTCGGCGGCGGTCCCGGCGGGCAGGGCCAGGACGACGCGGCCCGCGCCCTCGGGGCGCGAGGTCAGCGAGCGCAGCGCGACGCCGGCGGCGCGGGACAGGATGTCGGGGTCGACGGGGCCCTCGGCGGGCGCCGGGCCGAGACCGACCGCGACGACGACCGGGGCCTTGACGGCTCCGAGGGAGGCAAGGGTGTGCACCTCCTCGGGGGCGCCGCTCGCTCCCAGGAGCGACAGGGTCTGGGCGAGGCCGCCGGAGAAGGCGGCATCGACGTCATGAGCGCCCGACGCGGGCTCCGGAGCGTCGCCTCCGGAGTGGTAACCGACGACAACCGCGTCGGCGTCGAGCGAACTGGGGGACTCCGTATTTACTGACAACGACGTGCTCACGTCCCCGATGCTAGTCGCCCCGCGCGCCCGGCGGGGACGCGGCGCCCCGGGTCCGCGGGGGCCCTGACGCGGCGCTGCGGGGGGTCGCGGGAGCCGGGGGTGTGCGGGGTCGGGTCCGGCCCGCGCGCGCGGCGAGGGTGCCTCTGACCGCCGGTGAAGGGTGTCGTGGGCCGCCTCCGGGGCGGACTCCGCCTTCCCGCCTGCGAGAACCGTGAAACCTGTGTGAAAAAATGTGATGATCACGACATCGGGCACCCCCGAGGCGGTTACCGGCTGGTAGGAAACCGCCTGGTGGGAAGCTCCGCGGCCCGCCGACCGGGGCCGTGAATCCCCGTGCCGGTCCTCACAGCCGGGCCGCGGCCGCCGCGGCCGCCACCAGCGCCGTCGTCACCGCCGTCTCCGACAGCGCGCCCAGCACGTCGCCCGTGACGCCGCCCAGCCGGCGCACCGCCCGGCGCAGCAGGAGGCCCGCCGCCAGCAGGCCCGCCGCGACGGCGAGCGCGCAGGCCAGCGCGAACCCCGGCGCGTGCGCCCAGCCCGCCAGGCACGCCAGCAGCGCGGGGACGGCGGCCAGCAGCGCACCCGGGAGGCGCACGGTCCCCGCCACGAACGCCCCCAGGCCCTCGGGCCGCGCCGAGGGCACGCGCGGGGTGCACGCCAGGGTCACGGCCAGCCGCCCGGCGGCCCCGGCCGCCGCCGCGCCCGTCAGCGCCGCCTCGGCCGAGGCCTGCGCCAGCTGGCCCAGGGCCAGGGTCTGCGCGGCGAGCACGACCACCAGGGTGACCACGCCGAACGGGCCGATGTCGGACCGGCGCATCACCTCCAGGGCGCCCTCGGCGGGACGCGCGCTGCCCAGCCCGTCGGCCAGGTCGGCCAGGCCGTCCAGGTGCAGCCCCCGCGTCAGCAGCGCGCCCAGCCCGACGGCCAGCACCGCGGCCAGCGCGGCGGACAGGCCGACCGCCGTCCCGAGCACGGCCGCGGCGCCGGTGAGGCCGCCCAGGAGCGCGCCCAGCACGGGCGCCCACACCATCGCCCACCCGGCCACGCGGCGGTCCAGCCGCCCCGCGCGCACCGGGAACACGGTGAACGTGCCCAGCGCCATCCGGGCCCCCGCGACCGCGTCCGCGGCGCGGGAGGAAACGGAGGGGAAGCCGCCCGGGACGGGCCCGTCCGACGACGAGCCCTCCGGGGGAGGCCCCTCCGGCGCGGGGTCCCCCGGAGGGGGACCGGCGGCACCGCTCACGGCAGCTCCAGGACGCGGCCCGCGGTCACCAGCACCACGTCCTCGGACTCGGCGCCGACCCACTGGTTCAACCGGCCCAGGTGGTCGCGGAACAGTCCACCGGCACGGGTCGCGGGCACCACGCCCGACCCCACCTCGTTGGTGACCGCCACGACGTAGGCCTGGGTGGAACGCCAGGCCTCCAGCAGCCCGTGGACCGCCGCCTCCACCTCCTCCTCCGCGTCGGGCGGGGGGTTGTCCTCCCACAGCCCCGCCTCGTCCATCACCCGGGTCAGCCAGGTGCCCAGGCAGTCCACCAGGACCGCGCCCCGGGCGCCCTTGAGCAGCGCGGCCAGGTCCGTGGTCTGCTCGGTGCGCCACCACCAGGGGCGGCGCCGCACGTGCCGGGCCACCCGGTCGGCCCAGTCGGGGTCCGCGTCCGGGTCGGGCTCCGGACCGGTCGCCGCGTACAGCACCTTCGGCTCCGACATCAGGCGCAGCTCCGCCTCGGTGGACTTGCCCGAGCGCGCGCCCCCGGTCACCAGGGTCCGGTGCGGCCCGCGCGGCCGCGACTCCGGCCACACCGCCGGAGGGCACGACAGGACCTGCCCGTCGCCCGGCACCAGGGCGCCCCACAGCCGGGCCCGGCGGGCGAACTCCTCGGGTGAGCGGACGCGGTGGTCGCCGCCGACCGCGACGACGGCCGTGGTCACCCCGATCACCCCCGAGCGGCGCAGCTCGCCGATGACCTCCGGGCGCTGCGCGGCGTCCACGACGACCATGTCCACCTGCTGGTCGGGGCGGGCGGAGGAGTAGCCGGAGGAGCCCTCGGCGCGCGCCTCCGCCGGGGGGACGCCGGGCAGGGGCCCCGGGCCCGTGCGCGCGTACATCAGCCTGCCCCCGTCGGGGCCCTCGACCAGGACGCCGTCGGGGGTCGGGCTCACCGAGTACCCCGGCGGCACCGGGCCGACCACCCCCGCTTCGCGGACGCGGAAACGGTCGTCCACCGTCACGCGCAGGGGCAGGCGGCGCTCGGAGAGGGCCTTGTTGCAGGAGGCACAGGTGCACTGGGGGGCGGGCCACCCCGAGTGCCCGGCAGTCCCGAGAAATCGGATACGCACCAAAAAAGTAAACAGCATCCTCCGCCAAGGCTTGGCTAAGCTCGGGCCAGGATCACGGTGACCGGCGCCGTGACCTCCGTGACGAAGGGGCGGTCGAACATGGCGTGGACCTGGCGGTACTTCGAGGCCGACGGAGCCGACCCGCTGGGGGCGGACCTGCCCTCGGAGTCGTTCACCTCGCGTGGCGACGCGGAGAGCTGGCTGGGGGAGAACTGGCAGGAGCTCGCCGAGGGCGGCGTGGGACGCGTCGCCCTGCTCGACGGCGACACGGAGGTCTACGCGATGTCCCTGGAGCCCGTCGAGTAGCGCCCGCCCGGGGGCCGCCAGGGCCCCCGGAGCGGTGGGCCGCCTCCGTGACAATGGGGGCGTGATCCCTGCTCTGCGCAATGTGGCCGTCCTGGAACTGGTCAACATCCCCCTGTTCGCGACGGTGCTCTTCCTCCTTCTGGGCGTGCCCGCCTCACCCGCCAACCTGGTCGGCTTCGCCCTCTTCGCCCTGCTGCTGGCGGAGGGCGGCGCCTACTGGTGGGTCAAGGTGCGCCAACTGCGCGCGCGGGCCCGCTGCCCGGCGGGCATGGCGCTCTTCCGCGCCCTGGGGCGGGCCAACATCGCACTGTTCCTCGCGGGCGGCGCGGTGGTGGCCTCGGCCCTGGCCGCCGACGCCCCGTGGACGAGGGTGTGGCCGGGCCTGGGCCTGTGGCTCTTCGCGCTCCTGGAGCACGTCAACTACTTCCACGTCCAGCTGTCCCACCAGACGCGCGCCGACCTGGCGCGGCTGGTGCGGACCCGGCGCCTCCGCCGCTCCCACCTGTCACGCGACACGGCGCGCTGACCGCCCCGGCGCGGCCGGTCGGCCGGGGCCTCCCGAGCGGGTCAGCCGGTGCCGGGGAGGGGACGGCGGCCCTGCCACGGCCAGCGGTTCTCCAGCTCCACCTCCAGGGAGAAGCTGAGGAAGGTCCGGATGAGGACGATCCCGGCGAGCACCCCCACGCTGGCGAAGGTGGGCGACACCGCGACCGTGCGGATGATGTCCCCGGCGACGAGGAACTCCAGGCCCAGCAGGATCGCCCGGCCCAGCCCCTGCCGGTAGGGCCGGTAGGCCGCGTCCAGCCCGTGCCCGCTGGCCCACCGGTACAGGAACAGCGCGGTGGCGCCCAGGGCCCCGACGACGATGACGCCGACCCCGGCGACGTCGACCGCGGTGCCCACCGCCTCGATGACGTGCGCGATGTCCATGGAGCCCCCTCCGTGCCGCGTGCGTGCGGGGCAGCAGCTACCCAGGTCGGGCGGGGCGACACCGGGGGCCGCGCTGGCGCCGGGGACCGGGCGGCCCGGCCGAGCGCGCGGAGGGGCGCCGGGAACACGGAAGGGCCCGGCCGTCCTGGGGACGGCCGGGCCCGCGGCGTCGGACACCGCTCGAACACGGACCGAAGCGAAGGTCCCGAGAAGACTGTCTAGCCGCGGATGTTCTCGGGGCTCCTGGTCAGCGCCGGGTCGCGCTGGACGCTGTCGCCCAGGACCTCGTCGATGCGCGCCATCAGCTCGGCGTCCAGCCTGACCCCCGCGGCCTTGACGTTGCCCTCCACCTGCTCGGGGCGGGAGGCGCCGATGATCGCGGCCGACACGTTCGGGTTCTGGAGCACCCAGGCCACGGCCAGCTGGGCGAGCGTCAGGCCCGCCTCGGCGGCCAGCGGCTCCAGCCGCTGCACGCGCTCCAGCATGACCTGGTCCTTCATCTGGTCGCTCAGGAAGCGGCCGCCGCCGGGGTCGGCGGCGCGCGAACCGGCGGGCAGCTCCTGGCCGGGCTTGTACTTGCCGCTCAGGACGCCGCCCTCGATCGGCGACCACACGATCTGGCCGACGCCCTCGCGCTCGGAGAGCGGGACGACCTCGGTCTCGATGACCCGCCACAGCATGTTGTACTTCGGCTGGTTGGAGATGATGCGGTCGAAGCCCATCTCGTCGGCGATCTTGAGCGCCTGCTCGATCTCCTCGGCGCGCCACTCGGAGACGCCCACGTAGAGGACCTTGCCCTGGCGGACCAGGTCCTCGAAGGCCCGCACGGTCTCCTCCAGCGGGGTGGAGTAGTCGAACCGGTGGGCCTGGTACAGGTCCAGGTAGTCGGTCCCCAGACGGCGCAGGGAGTTCTCCACGCTGCGGACGATGTGCTTGCGGGACAGACCCCGGTCGTTCTTGCCCTCACCCGTGGGCCAGAAGACCTTGGAGAAGATCTCCAGCCCGTCCCGGCGCTCGCCCTTCAGCGCGCGGCCGAGCACCTCCTCCGCCCTGCCCCCGGCGTAGCCGTCGGCGGTGTCGAACGTGGTGATACCCGCGTCCAGCGCCGCGCGGACACAGGCCTTGGCCGTGTCCTCCTCCACCTGGGATCCGTGCGTGATCCAGTTCCCGTAGGCGATCTCGCTGACCATGAGACCGCTGTTGCCCAGATGCCGAAATTCCATGTCGAGCACTCTAGTAGGGGATTGTGCCCGTTCGCGAGGTTCTACGCCGTGCGAGTGGAAGCGCTCCCAACCGGAGGGGAGCGGGGGATCGGCGGGGAGTGAGGGGCCGGTGCTGGGACCGGCCCGGGCTCACGTCGTCGGGGAGGCGGCGGTGGGAGCCGTCAGTGCGCGCGGCGGGGCGTGGGGTCCTCGCGGACCTTGAGCCGCGGCTTGGGCAGGCGCAGGCGGCGGAACTGGAGCTGGCGCATGGCCGCGTACATCCCGATGCCCTTGACGGCCGGGTCGTCGGGGAAGTACTCGGCGGCGCGCCTCTTGACCGTGCGGCCCACCATGACGCCCTCGGCGATGATGGTGACCATCATCAGCGGCCACAGGACGTAGGCCACGCCGATCTGGAACATCGGGATGTTGATGAACAGCAGCGCGATGATCAGGATCGAGAACGGCAGGAAGAACTCGCTGGCGCTGCGGCGCGAGTCGACGAAGTCGCGGGCGAACGCCCGGGCCTCGCCGAGGTCCTGCTGCCGGTAGTAACGGGCCTCGTCCTTGGGCACGCCCTTGATCGCGGAACTCGCGGTGCCCCTGCCGCGTTGGCGGTCAAGACGCTCCCGGTAGGCCTGGTAGGCCTCCTTGCGCGTCTCGGGCGCCTTGAGCGGTCGGCGGGGGTTGGGGTCGGATTCCCTGCGCTTTGGGGTGGGAACACCCTTCTTGGGCGTGTATCCCTTAGGTTGGGTGGACTCAGTGGCCTCAGGGCTGGCGGATTCGGCGGAGGCCGGATCCGTGGCTGCGGAAGCGGAGCGACGTCGGAACACACCCACAGGGTAGCCGGTCATAGCTTTATGGCGACCGCGGGCCAGAGCGCGTAGGGTTGGGCAAAGCGCCCGCTGGGAACAGCCGATGTACGCACCGAGAAGGGGACGGCCACGCCGATGAGCGTGTTTCAGCGACTTTCGATGATCTTCAGGTCCAAGGCCAACAAGGCCTTGGATTCGGTCGAGGACCCAAGGGAAACGCTCGACTACTCGTACCAGAAGCAGCTTGAGCTTCTACAGAAGGTGCGGCGCGGTGTGGCCGACGTCGCGACCTCCCGCAAGCGCGTGGAACTCCAGATCCAGCAGCTGGAGCAGCAGTCCGGCAAGCTGGAGAACCAGAGCCGCGCCGCCCTGACGCAGGGGCGCGAGGACCTCGCCCGCGAGGCCCTCACCCGCCGCTCCGGCCTGTCCCAGCAGATCGAGGACCTGCGCGGGCAGCACGCCAACCTCCAGGGCGAGGAACAGAAGCTCACCATGGCGGCCCAGCGCCTCCAGACCAAGGTGGACGCCTTCCGCACGCGCAAGGAGACCATCAAGGCCAACTACACCGCGGCCCAGGCCCAGACGCAGATCAGCGAGGCCTTCTCGGGCATCTCCGAGGAGATGGGCGACGTCGGCATGGCCGTCCAGCGCGCCGAGGACAAGACCGCCGAGATGCAGGCCCGCGCGGGCGCCGTGGACGAGCTGCTCGCCTCCGGCGCGCTCGACGACGTCACCGGCACCGCCAGGGACGACATCCAGAGCGAGCTGGACCGCATGGCCAGCACCACCGGCGTCGAGGCCGAGCTGGAGCGCATGAAGATGGAGCTCGGCCAGGGCAGCGGCGGTTCCACCCCCCAGATCGAGGGCGGCAACGGCGCCGGGAACACCGGCGGCACCGGTAACCGGGAGGGCGCGTGATCGTCCGCATCATGGGTGAGGGGCAGCTCGACCTCACCGACGCCGACCTGGAGCTGCTCAACTCCTTCGACTCCGCGCTGGAGTCGGCGATCGAGTCGGGCGACGAGGCCACCTTCCGCCGTGCCCTGCACGACCTCCTGGAGAGGGTTCGCGAGGACGGTCGGCCGCTGCCTCCCGACGCTCTGGAGCCCTCGCAGTTCATCCTCCCGCACGCCGACGCCACCATGGAAGAGGTGCGGGAGATGCTCCAGGACGACGGTCTCATCCCCGGTTAGGACCGGATCCTCCGTCCGGCGCACCGCCTCCGTCCAGGTGCGCCCGGACCGGTGAGTGCGCACGGCGGGCCGGATCCCGGCCGGCCGGTGCGGCGCTCGGTTCCTGCGCGCGTGTTTCCAGGCCGCCGTGACCACGTGTCACGGCGGCTTTCGCGTGCCCGGGGGCGTACGCGCACGTCCGGGGCGCACGCGACGGGCCGTGTGTGGCGTGCGCCGCCCTCGGTCCAGGAACCGCGGCGGGCCCCCCGTCCGTTGGACGTGGTGGAGGGGAAGGGGAGAGGGCAGAGGGCAGGGACCCGCGGTGCGCGTGGGGGACGGTCCGCCGGGGCGGCCGCGCCGGCGAGGCCCGGAGCGGGCGGGGCGGGGCCGGTGAACACGCGGCGGGCGAACCGCCTCATACCCTTTCCCACCTGGGCGAACTACACTCCGAGACAGTCGACGCACCGGCGGAGGGGACTACGGCATGGCCGGATCCAAGTTCAGACCTGACCGGGGACTGACCACCCGCATGGTGACGACCATGGGCCTGCTCGCCCTCGTCTACGCGGCCTTCGTCGTCGGGCTGGTCCTCGTGGGCCTCAACGTGTGGCTGGTGCTGCTCATCGTCGCCGGGTTCGCGCTGTTCAGCTACTTCGCCTCCGACAGGATCGCCATGTTCGCCATGGGAGCCAAGGAGGTCTCCCCGGAGCAGGCTCCCGAGCTGCACGCCCTCATCGACCGGCTGTGCGCGATGGCGGACATGTCCAAGCCCCGCGTGGGGATCGCCGACACCGACGTGCCCAACGCCTTCGCCACCGGGCACAACGAGAAGTCCGCGGTCGTGTGCGTGACCACCGGCCTCATGCGCCGCCTCGACGGCCCCGAGCTGGAGGCGGTCCTGGCGCACGAGCTGTCCCACATCGCCCACCGCGACGTCATGGTGATGACCGTCGCCGGGTTCCTCGGCATCGTGGCCGGGTTCCTCACCCAGGCCGGGCTGCGCTTCGCGATGTTCGCCGGGGCGACGCGCGGCAACAACAACAACGGGCCCGCACCGGCCGTGGTCGCCCTGCTCGTCGTGGCCGTCAGCGCCGTGGCCTGGGCGCTCAGCTTCCTGCTCACCCGGGCGCTGTCGCGCTACCGGGAGCTGGCGGCCGACCGCGCCGCCGCCTACCTCACCGGGCGCCCGTCCGTGCTGGGCAGCGCCCTGACCAAGATCACCGGGGACATGTCCCGCATCCCCACCCGCGACCTGCGCCAGGCGGAGCCGTTCAACGCCTTCTTCTTCGCCCCGGCCTCCTCCCGCGAGGGGTTCAGCTTCAGCCAGCTGGTCGCCACCCACCCGCCGGTGCAGCAGCGGCTGGAGCAGCTGTCCGACATCTCGCGCCAGCTCGGGCAGGGGCGCTGACCCCGCCCGGGGAGGCCGCCGGAGGGGACGGCCGCGCCGGGCCGCTGCCCCGGGAGGCGGGCGGCGGCCGCACCGATCCGTCCGGGCGGACACGGCGTCGACCCGGTCCGCGCGCAACCGACACGACCACGAGAGAGGACCGGCCACGATGAGCTTCTGGCGAGCGCTGTTCGGGCGCTCCGAACCGGCCCAGCCCGACCTCGACGCCCTGTTCGGCCTGCCCTCGGCGTCGGTCACCCTGCGGGCCGCCGCGGGCTTCACGCCCACCGGCACCGGCTCCGTCGCCTTCCGGCCCACCGAGGGCGCCGCCTTCGCCGACCTGGAACGCGACGTCACCGAGCTGCTCAACGCCGACGGGGGGACACCCGTCGAACAGGTCACCGACGACTACGGCTACACCTGGCTGGTGGTCCGTGCGGCCGATCCGGCCCGGGGCCCGGACGGGGCCGCCGACCCCGACATCACCGGCCTGGTGACCGACCTGCACGCCGTCAACTCCACCCTGGAGGCCAACGGCTACGGGCCCTCCCTCCTGTGCTCCCTGGTCGGCTTCACCGACGGCACGCGCTCGCTGGGTCTGGTCTACCTCTACAAGCGCGGCACCTTCTACCCCTTCGCCCCGGTCGGCGACGGCGGCCGCAGGGACAACGCCCTGGAACTCCAGGCCGAGGCCGCCATCGGCCGCGACCTGCCCCTGGAGGAGGACCGCTCCCGGTGGTTCCCCGTCTACGGGGCGCCCGGCCTCTGACCAGCGGGGGGTACCCCGCACCGGGAGAAATGTGGCCTGGCACACTGGTGCGGTGCGTATCCTCATCGCTCCTGACAAGTTCGCCGGTACCCTCTCCGCCCTCGAAGCCGCGCAGGCGGTCGCCGACGGCTGGCACCGGACCGATCCCTCCGCCACGACGGACCTGCTGCCCCTCTCCGACGGCGGCCCCGGCTTCGTCGAGGTCCTGCACACGGCCCTCGGCGGCAAGGTGCACCGGACCGAGGTGACCGGCCCCCTCGGCGCGCCCGTGACCGCGGAGTACCTCCTGGACGGCGACACCGCCTACGTGGAGAGCGCCCAGGCCTGCGGTCTGCACCTGGTGCCCTCCGGTGACCGCGATCCCGGCCGCACCACCACCCGCGGCGTCGGCGAGCTGGTCGCCCACGCGGTCCGCTCCGGCGCCCGCACCGTCGTCGTCGGTCTCGGCGGCAGCTCCACCAACGACGCCGGGGCCGGCCTCCTGGCCGCCCTGGGCGCCACCCCCGCCGACCGCCTGAGCCACGGCGGCGGCTCCCTGGCCGACCCCGGGGAGGTCGACCTCGACGCGGCCCGCCGGGCCGTGGCCGGGGTCCGTGTCGTCGCCGCCACCGACGTCGACAACCCCCTGCTGGGCATCCACGGGGCCAGCGCCGTCTTCGGGCCCCAGAAGGGCGCCGACCCCGACCAGGTGCAGCGCCTGGACGCCGCCCTCACCGCCTTCGCCGACCGCGTCGACCCCGGCGGCGAGGTCCGCGACACCCCCGGCGCCGGAGCCGCGGGCGGCCTGGGCTTCGCCCTGCTCCTGCTCGGCGGCGCCGTCGAGTCGGGGATCAGCCGCGTCCTGGACTCCGTGCGCCTGGCCGAGCGCCTCTCGGGGGCCGACCTGGTCATCACCGGCGAGGGCTCCTTCGACTCCCAGTCCCTGCGCGGCAAGCTGCCCCACGGCGTCGCCCAGGCCGCCAACAAGCACGGCGTCCCCTGCGTGGTCACCGCGGGCGCGGTCAAGGTCGGCCGCGCCGAGGCGGCCGCCGCGGGGATCACCGAGACCTACTCCCTCGTGGAGTCCTCGGGCTCGGTCGAGGCCGCCATGACCCGCTCCGCGGACGAACTGCGCGCCCTGGCCGCCGACATCGCCCGCCGCTGGGCCCGCTGAGCCCCCGGTGACGCCGGGTCCCGGCCGGGACCGGTCCCCGGCGGACACGGAGGGGGCGGGTCGCCCCGGCCCCCCGCGTGCCCCCAGCGCCCTTGCGCCGCGGGGCGCGTACACGCGAAGCGGCGCCCCGGGAGAACCCGCTCCCGGGGCGCCGCTTCGCGTGTGTCGTCACGGACCGCGCCGTGACGGACCGGGCCGTGTGCGGCGGGGGCCGCTACCGGCCGTTGCCGCTACTCCTGCAGGGAGTGCTCCTCGTAGGCCAGGATCTCGTGGCCGTCCTCCCCGTAGTGGAAGATCTCGAAGGTGGCGGCGGTCGGGTCGCCGTTGTCGTTGAAGTCGATGTTGCCGCTGACGCCCTGGTAGTTGATCTCCTCACCGTCGGCCAGCAGGTCGCGGCACTCCTCGAAGGTGCCGCACTCGGTGCCCTCGGGACGGCTGACGTTGGGCAGCTCGGCGACGTACTCGGACGGGTTCACGCTGCCCGCGGCCTCGGCGGCCAGGGCGATCACGGTGACGCAGTCGTAGACCTGCGGGGCGAACTGGAAGACCTCCAGCTCCTCGTTGAAGCTGGTCAGGCCCTCGGTGAACTCGGGGTTGTCCGCGCTCGGGGCGATACCGGTGATGCCGGTGACGCTCTCGGGGTTGTCGGCGCTGACGGTCTCGCCCAGGTTCGGGTCGTTGAGGCCGTCGGTGACGTAGAGCTGCTCGCCCTCGGTGCCGCCCTCCAGGAGCTGGGCGATGACCTGCGCGCCCTCCTCGAAGGCGATGAGCGCGACGGCGTCCGGCTCCTCGGTGGTGACGCTGTTGACGACCGAGTCGAAGGTGGTGGCCAGCGGGTCGTAGGTCTCGTTGACCACGACCTGGGCGCCCAGGTTCTCCAGCTCCGTCTGGAGGGCGCCCGCGTAGCCGCCGCCGTAGTCGTCGGCGCGCGCGACGATGGCGATGTTCTGGTTGCCGTTGTCGACCATCGTGCGGGCCATCACGACCGCGGAGAGCAGGTCGCTCGGCGCGGTGCGGAAGTAGTAGCCGTTGTCCTCGATCTCGCTCAGCTCCGCGGCGGTGTTGGAGCCCGAGCACTGGACGATCTCGGCACCGGTGATGGTGTCGTAGGTCGCCTGCGTCATACCGGAGGCCGCGGCGCCGATGACGGCGTTCACCTGGTCGGAGACGAGGTTGTTGGCGGCCTCGTTGGCCTGGGCGTTGTCGCCCGCCTCGTCACCCTCGACGATGGCGGGGACCTCGGTGCCGAGGATGCCGCCCGCGGCGTTGATCTCGGAGATCGCGTACTCGGCGGCCGTGATCTGGGGCGGGCCGAGGAAGGCGAGGTTGCCGGTCTGCGGGTAGAGGATGCCGTAGGTGAACTCTTCACCGCCCTCACCGCCGCCGCCTCCCTCTCCCCCGTCGCTGCCACACGCGGTCAGGCCGAGGACGAGGGCCGCGGTTGCGGCAGTGAGGCCTAGGACCTTCTTGCTAGCCATGATCGTGGTCACTCCGTTCAACCGGCGAAGCACGTGCTGCGCGGGGCAGCCGTGCCATGAGCATGCGCGTCCTGAATGTCCGTGATGTGTGGCATGACTTAATCAGGAGCGTTAGCGGAGCTTAATCATGAAAGTTCTGGCTCGGAAAGGACGGAACGGGCGTTGGTGCCGACTCGCCGTCAGGCTGTTATGGCTCTGTAGTCATCATTGACATCCGGCGTTTCGTCTCTGTACAGATCACAGCTTTCCGTGCTCGCGGGATAGCGAACTGTCGCGATGATCAGGCACGACGAAGCCCGACCGTCAAGGGCGGCGGCCGGGCCGGAGGAAAGCCACAGGCGGGCTACACGCGGGCGTGAAGCGGTCCTTCCCTAAAACGAGAAAACCCTTGACCGCTATACGCGGAGCAGAAGGGGCGACCGCCCCGGAGGGGCCCGCCCGCGGTGCCCGTCCCGGAACCGCCGTCAGCGACTCCGGGAGGCGACCGCGACCGCGCCCGGCGGACGCGCGGGAGGGCTCCCCGGCGGCCGGGCCCGCTACGCCCCCGGCAGCTCGCGCAGCATGCACGTGAGCCGGGAGGTGCACACCTTCCGCCCCCCGTCGTCGGTGATGGTGATGTCCCACGTGGCCAGCGTCCGGCCCAGGTGCACGGGCGTGGCCACACCGGTCACGTGCCCCTCGGTGGCCGAGCGGTGGTGCGTGGCGTTGATCTCGACGCCGACCGCGACCTTGCCGAACCGGGAGGCGTGGGCCGTGGCGCCGATCGACCCCAGGGTCTCGGCCAGCACGCACGACGCGCCGCCGTGCAGCAGCCCGAACGGCTGGACGTTGCCCTCCACCGGCATCCGGCCCACCACGCGCTCGGCGGACGCCTCCGTCACCTCGATGCCCATGCGCTCGCCCAGACCGCCCGCGAGCGCGCCCGTGTCGAGCATCCGCCGCATCGCCTCGGAGTCCGTCGTCATGTGCCCTCCGCCTCCTCGGAACCCCGCCGCGGCCGGGCCCGGGCCGCGCCGGACCGGGGGCGGAGTCCACGCCGTCGTGTCACTGCCCTCGCGGTATGGCCGCGAAGTGTCTCCGTCGCATCCTAGGATTCGTCTGTGGTGACCAAGCGAGAGACCCCCGACCAGACAACCCGGAGCGGCGACGGCGGCAGGCGCCCCCGGCTCCTCCTCCTGGACGGCCACTCGATGGCCTTCCGCGCGTTCTTCGCGCTCCCGGTGGACAAGTTCGGCACGAGTACCGGCCAGTCGACCAACGCCGTGTACGGCTTCGCGTCGATGCTGGTCAAGCTGCTGCGCGACGAGGAGCCCACCCACGTCGCGGTGGCCTGGGACCTGTCCGGCCCCACCTTCCGGCACGAGGAGTACGCCGAGTACAAGGACGGCCGTTCCGACACCCCGCCGGAGTTCCCCTCCCAGGTGCCGCTCACCCAGGACCTGATGCGGCTGATCGGCGTCGCCAACCTGTCCGCCCCCGGGTTCGAGGCCGACGACGTCATCGCCACCCTGGCCCACCAGGGCGGCGAGGCCGGTATGGAGGTGCTCATCGCCTCCGGCGACCGCGACGCCTTCCAGCTGGTCACCGACTCCTGCACGGTCCTGTACCCGGGCAAGAGCCTGTCGGACCTGCGGCGGATGGACCCCGCGGCGGTCGAGGACAAGTACGGGGTCACCCCCGAGCGCTACCGCGACCTGGCCGCGCTGGTGGGGGAGAAGGCCGACAACCTGCCCGGCGTGCCGGGCGTGGGCCCCAAGACCGCCGCCAAGTGGATCACCAAGTACGGGTCCCTGGACGAGCTGGTCGCCCACGCCGACGAGCTCACCGGCAAGGCGGGGCAGAGCTTCCGCGACCACCTGGACGACGTCCTGCGCAACCAGCGGCTCAACCGGCTGGCCACGGACGTGGAGCTGGACGCGGAGGTCACCGCCCTGGCCCTGGGCGAGGCCGACCGCACCGGGATCGACGCGCTCTTCGACAACCTGGAGTTCGCCTCCAACCTGCGCGAGCGCCTCTACGCCGTCGTCCGCCTGCCCGAGGACGGCTCCGGGGAGAAGGGGACCGAGGCGGTCGAGGGCTTCCGCGTCGAACTGACCGTGGCCGGGACCGGCGAGCTGGCCCCCTGGCTGGCCGCGCACGCCGCCCCCGACGACGCGGCCTCCGACACCCTCACGCCCACCGCCCCCGCCGGACTGGCCCTGGACGGCTCCTGGGGACAGGGCACCGGCCGGGTGGACGCGCTGGCGATCAGCGTGCCCTCCGGCGACGCCGTGTTCGTCGACCCCACCGCCCTGGACCCCGCCGACACCGAGGCGCTGGCGGACTTCCTGGCCGACCCCCGCCGCCCCAAGGCCGTGCACGAGTACAAGGGCGCCCTGCTGGCCCTGGGCGCGCACGGGTGGGAGCTGGGCGGGGTGGTCAGCGACACCGCCCTGGCCGCCTACCTGGTCCAGCCGGGACAGCGCCGCTTCGACCTGGCCGACCTGTGCCGCAAGTACCTGGGCCGGGAGCTGGAGGAGGACTCCTCCGGCGACCAGCTCACCCTGGACCTGGGCGGCGAGGACGGAGAGGGCTCGGGCCGCCAGCACCTGCTGGCCGTGCGCGCGAGCGCCACCCGCGACCTGGCCGGGGTGCTCGCCGCCGAACTCGACAAGCGCGGCGGCACACACCTGCTGCACGAGGTCGAGCTGCCGCTGGTGGACGTGCTGGCGCGCCTGGAGCGCGCGGGGATCGCCGCGGACCGCCCCTACCTGGAGGAGCTCCAGGGCGAGTTCGCCGCGGCGGGCCGGGTCGCGGTGGAGCGCGCGCACGAGATCGTGGGCCGCGAGTTCAACCTCGGCTCGCCCAAGCAGCTCCAGCAGGTGCTGTTCGAGGACCTGGGCCTGCCCAGGACCAAGAAGATCAAGACGGGCTACACCACCGACGCCGACGCGCTGGCGTGGCTGGCCTCCCAGACCGACAACGAGCTGCCCGCGGTCCTGCTCCACCACCGCGACCAGACCAAGCTGCGCACCACGGTCGAGGGGCTGATCAAGACCGTCGCCGACGACGGCCGCATCCACACCACCTTCAACCAGACGGTGGCGGCGACCGGGCGCCTGAGCTCCACCGACCCCAACCTCCAGAACATCCCCGTGCGCACCGACGTGGGGCGGCGCATCCGCCGCGCGTTCGTCGTGGGGGAGGGCTACGAGGAGCTGCTCACCGCCGACTACAGCCAGATCGAGCTGCGCATCATGGCGCACCTGTCGGGCGAGCAGGCGCTGATCGACGCCTTCAACAGCGGCTACGACTTCCACGCGCAGATGGCCGCGCAGATCTTCGACGTCGAGGTCGAGCGGGTGGACGGCGAGGCGCGGTCCAGGATCAAGGCCATGAGCTACGGCCTGGCCTACGGGCTGAGCGCCTACGGCCTGTCCCAGCAGCTGGGCATCACGCCGGAGGAGTCCAAGCGCCTCATGGAGGACTACTTCGCCGAGTTCGGCGGGGTGCGCGACTACCTCAACGCCGTGGTCGAGGAGGCCCGCCGGGTCGGCTACACCGAGACCATCCTGGGGCGGCGCCGCTACCTGCCCGACCTGACCAGCGACAACCGCCAGCGCAGGGAGATGGCCGAGCGGATGGCGCTCAACGCGCCGATCCAGGGGTCGGCCGCCGACATCATCAAGGTGGCCATGCTCCGGGTGGACGCGGCCCTCACCGAGGGCGGGCTCGCCTCGCGGGTCCTGCTCCAGGTGCACGACGAACTCGTGGTGGAGGTCGCCCCCGGCGAGCGCGCGGAGGTCGAAAACATCGTGGCGCGCGAGATGAGCTCCGCCTATGATCTGCGTGTGCCGCTGGCCGTCTCGGTCGGCAGCGGCCAGAACTGGCACGACGCCGCGCACTGAACAGGGGCCGCGCGCGGCCCGCGCACGACGAGAGGGTGGGGGACGGTGACGACACGGAGCACGGCCGAGGAGGGGCTGAGCGCGGGTCCGGTCACCGTCCCCGCCGACGCCCTCACTTGGCGCTTCTCACGCTCCTCGGGGCCCGGCGGCCAGCACGTCAACACCTCCGACACCCGGGTGTCGCTGTCGTTGGACGTGGCGGCCTGCCCCGGCCTTGGCGGCACGCGGCGCCAGCGCGCGCTGGAGCGGCTCCGGGGGCGCCTGGTCGGGGACGTGCTCACGGTCACGGTGCAGACCCACCGCTCGCAGGCGCGCAACCGGGCCGAGGCCCGGGAGCGGATGGCCGCCCTGCTGGAGGAGGCGATCGCGCCGCCAGCCCGCGAGCGCCGCGCGACCCGTCCGAGCCGCAGGGCCAAGCAGCGCCGCCTGGACGCCAAGAAGCAACGGAGCGCCATCAAGCGGTCACGCTCCAAACCTCCTACGGACTGACCGTAACCGGCCCTTCGCACTTTTTCCTCCGGGGGTTCGCTCCGGTGCCGCCGGCCGCCGGCGCGGCCGTCCCAGGGGGACGAAACCCCCGTTCGGACGTGGGGCTACCCCCCAGTTGATCTTGACCGCCATGCTCGGGTAAATTGCCGCCATTGCGACCTACGCCGGGTTGGCTGCCCCGGGTTCCGATTGACCAGGACGCCCTTGTCTCATATTCTGGCGGGAGCGTTGTGGGTTCCTGCGTGCGTCCGCTGTCTCCGGTGAGGGTCGGCGCGACCGCGCCGCTCCGGTCGACACCCTGCACCCGGCGATTGGTGTCCAGGCGGTTCATCGCCGCCTCGGCTCCGCTCCTCGGACGACGGATCGACGGGTTCGAACCCGCGATGTGACCATCTTTCTGAATCTGTCCGTATCCGGAGTCCACCCACACATGACGAGCAGCACCGAGGCCACCTCGACACCCCAGGTAGCGGTCAACGACATCGGGTCCGAGGAAGCCTTCCTCGCGGCGATCGACGAGACCATCAAGTACTTCAACGACGGTGACATTGTCGAGGGCACCATCGTGAAGGTCGATCGAGACGAGGTCTTGCTCGACATCGGCTACAAGACCGAGGGTGTGATTCCCTCACGGGAACTCTCGATCAAGCACGACGTCGACCCCGGCGAGGTTGTTGCCGTCGGTGACCAGGTCGAGGCCCTCGTCCTCCAGAAGGAGGACAAGGAAGGCCGCCTGATCCTGTCCAAGAAGCGCGCCCAGTACGAGCGCGCCTGGGGCACGATCGAGAAGATCAAGGAGGAGGACGGCGTCGTCACCGGCACCGTCATCGAGGTCGTCAAGGGCGGCCTCATCCTCGACATCGGTCTGCGCGGCTTCCTGCCCGCCTCCCTGGTCGAGATGCGCCGCGTGCGCGACCTGCAGCCCTACGTCGGCCGCGAGCTCGAGGCGAAGATCATCGAGCTGGACAAGAACCGCAACAACGTGGTCCTGTCCCGCCGCGCCTGGCTGGAGCAGACCCAGTCCGAGGTCCGCCAGACCTTCCTCAACACCCTCCAGAAGGGCCAGATCCGCAAGGGTGTGGTCTCCTCGATCGTCAACTTCGGTGCGTTCGTGGACCTGGGCGGCGTCGACGGCCTGGTGCACGTCTCCGAGCTGTCCTGGAAGCACATCGACCACCCGAGCGAGGTCGTCGAGGTCGGCCAGGAGGTCACCGTCGAGGTTCTCGACGTGGACATGGAGCGCGAGCGCGTCTCCCTGTCGCTCAAGGCGACCCAGGAAGACCCGTGGCAGCAGTTCGCCCGGACCCACCAGATCGGCCAGGTCGTTCCCGGCAAGGTCACCAAGCTGGTTCCGTTCGGTGCGTTCGTGCGCGTCGAGGAGGGCATCGAGGGCCTGGTCCACATCTCCGAGCTGGCCGAGCGCCACGTCGAGGTGCCCGAGCAGGTCGTCCAGGTCGGCACCGAGATCTTCGTCAAGATCATCGACATCGACCTCGACCGCCGCCGCATCAGCCTCTCGCTGAAGCAGGCCAACGAGAGCGTCTCGCCGGACCAGGTGGACTTCGACCCCACCCTCTACGGCATGGCCGCGGAGTACGACGAGCAGGGCAACTACAAGTACCCCGAGGGCTTCGACGCGGACAGCGGCGAGTGGCTCGAGGGCTTCGAGGCCCAGCGCGACGAGTGGGAGCGCAGCTACGCCGAGGCCCAGGCCCGGTTCGAGGCGCACCGCAAGCAGGTCGAGGAGGCGCGCGCGGCCGAGGCCGACGCCGCCAACGCTCCTGCCCCGGCGGAGGAGGACGACTACACCGGCGGCGGACAGAGCAGCAGCTCGTCCGGCTCGGAGTCCTCCAGCGGCGCCCTGGCCTCCGACGAGGCCCTGGCCGCCCTGCGCGAGAAGCTCGCGGGTGGCGAGGCCTAAACAGCCTCCGAGGACACGCTGAGAAGCTGTTCGGGCCGTCCCCTCTCCGGAGGGGGCGGCCCTTCGCCGTGCCCGGCCCCGGCCGGGTTTCGCGGCACCGGCGGGGCCGGGGGCTAGGCTCGTGGCGTGCCCCCCGACGGAGGGCCCCTCAGGAGGAGACGTGTTCGACATCCACCCGGCCGCCCCCGCCGACGCGGGCGAGGTCTTCACCCTCCAGCGCGCGGCGTTCGTCGACGAGGCCCAAGCCTTCGGCGACCCGTTCGTGCTGGCCCTCACCGAGAGCCTGGAGAGGGTGGAAAGACTTCTGGGGCAGGAGGACACCCTCATGCTCAAGGCGGTCGCCGGAACCCGCCTGGTCGGCTCGGTGCGGGCTCGGGTGATGGGCACCAGCGCGGTGGTCTCCCGCCTGGCGGTCGTGCCCGACCTGCGCCGCCGGGGGATCGCGCGGGCGCTCCTCGCCGACCTGGAGGGCCGCCTACGCGAGCGCCACCCCGACCTGGCCGCGCTCACCCTGTCCGCGGGGGCCCAGGACACCGGCCAGCAGCGGCTCTACCGCGGCCTGGGGTACGCCGAGACCTCCCGCGAGCGCGTCGCCGAGCACCTGGTCATGGTGCACATGCGCAAGGAGCTCACCCCGGCGGGAGCGCGCGCGGACGGCGCCGCCCGGGCGGCGCGGTAGACGGGGGCGCCATGACGCGGACGCGGGCGGCCGTCTAGGGTTGCCGACATGCTCAAAGTGGGACTCACCGGCGGGATCGGCTCGGGCAAGAGCGCGGTCGCGGCCGAACTGGCCGCCTACGGCGCCACCGTGGTCGACGCCGACGCTATCGCCCGGGAGGTCGTCGAGCCCGGCACGCCGGGCCTGGAGGCCGTCGTCGCCGAGTTCGGCGATCGGGTGCTCACCCCCGACGGGCGGCTGGACCGGCCCCGGCTCGGGGAGATCGTCTTCGCCGACGAGGCCAGCCTGACCAGGCTCAACGCCATCGTGCACCCCCTGGTGGGCGAGCGCAGCGCCCAGCTCATGGAGGAGGCCGTGGCCTCCGGCGTGGAGGTGGTGGTCTACGACGTTCCGCTGCTGGTGGAGAACGGCCTGGGGCCGCTCTACGACCTGGTGGTCGTGGTGGACGCCCCCGACGCGGTGCGGGTGGAGCGGGTCACGGCCAACCGCGGCATGCCGCGCGAGCAGGTGGAGGCCCGCATCCGCGCGCAGGCCGACCGGGACACCCGCCTGGCCGCCGCCGACCTGGTGGTGGACAACTCCGGCACCCGCGAGGAGCTGACGGAGCGGGTGGCCGAACTCTGGCGCGAACTCCTCAGGCGGGCGCGGTAGCGGTCCCCTCCCCGCCCACCCCGCCTACGCCGAGGGCCGCGACGCCCCAGCAGGTCAGCGCGGCCGCCAGGTACAGCAGCGCCGTCGCGACGTCGCCCGGGTGCAGGAGCAGGACCGGGGCCAGCTGCCAGACCAGGTACACCACGACGTCGCGCAGGAACGGCAGCAATCCGACACAGGCCACGGCCGCCACCACGGCGTAGGCCGCGGCCTCGCCCCAGGACATCCACTCCCCCCGCCGCAGCCTGGCCCGCACGACCAGGACGCCGACCGCGGTCCAGCCCAGGACCAGCAGCAGGTGGAACGCGTCGTACCAGGTCAGTGCGAGGGCCGCGCCGCCCAGGAACAGGAGGCCGACCAGGGCCGTCACCACCCGGGACCGGGGACGCGCCCTGCCGGGGCGGCGGACCGCCTCCCGCAGGCCCGCGGCGGAGGGGTCCGGAGCCCACAACCCGGCGCCGGGGCGGTCGAGTTCGGCCGCCCGCCCCAGGAACTCCCTCTCCAGCCGCTCCGACGTACGGCGGGACCTCCACAGTTCGACCGAGGGGACCGTTCCCGTCCCGGACTCCGCCAGCAGCCTCCAGCGCCGGTGCGCCGCGACCGCCCTGTGCGCCGCGAGACCGAGCCGGAGCGGGCGGCGGATGTCCCCCTCCGACAGCTCCGGCCACCTGGGGGCTCCCCGGCGCGGGGAACCGCGCCGGTGCCGCAGGTTCACGCGTACGAACGCCGCCCACTCCTCCCGCCGCGCGAGGGCGACCGCCTCGGCGGTCCCGCTGTCGGGCCCCAGCACGCGGTGGGCCTCGACGACGCGGTCGGTCGCCTCCTGGAGGTCGATCAGGAGGCGGTGCTCGGGCCAGGGCTCCGCCGACCGGCCCGGGCCGCCGCTCACGTGCGGCAGCAGGTAGTCCACTCCGTGGACGAGCGTGCCGTCCCCCTGCCGGGCGGGGCCGAGGCGGGCGGTGGCCAACAGCACGAGGGCGGTGACGGCGAACAGCAGGGCGGCGGCGGTGTTCGGCACCGCCCCGGGCATGAGGAACGCGAGCGCCCGCGCCAGGAGGGGGTTCAGCAGCGGCGGTTCGACGGTGACGGGGCTGGACACCGCGGCCAGGAGGACGAACTGCCGGGTACTGAACTCCGGGTACCTGTACCCCAGGCCCGTGAACAGGTAGACCCACCCGCCGATGCCCAGGAGCAGGGTCGCCACCGCTCCGACGAGGGGTTCGCCGGAGAACAGGAGCAGCACGGCGGCGCCGGCGCAGACCGCGGCCAGCCAGGAGTGCAGGGGATCGCGCGGGGACGGCCCCCGCGCCGTTCGGCCGGCGGGGCCGCCGCGGGGGGCGGCCGTGTGCGCGGGCAGGTGCTCCGCGAGTTCGAGGGGCAGGTCGGGGCGCAGGGTGGCGCGGGCGTGCATGGGGCCTCGTGTGGGGGAGCGGAGTTCGGCCGGGTGGAGGAGAAGGCTAACCCGCGGGTACCCGTCCGGAAGCGGAGGGGCCGCGCGTGGACGCCTCCCCCCGGGCCGTCACCTACCGCGTGCACCGTCTCCGCCACCGCCCCCTCCTCCGGTCACTCCCGTCCGCGGTCGCGGTGCAGGACCTCGGACAGGGACGACCCGGCGGACACGGCCTCGCGCACCAGCTCCTCGCGGACCGAGCGCGCGGCCTCCACGCTGAGCAGGCTGTCGTCGATCTCCTGCGGGCGCACCCGCTCCCGCGCGGAGAACAGCGCCAGGTCGGCGTAGTCCCCGGCGCGGTCGGCGATCTCCTGGCACTGCTCCCACTCGCGGTGCGCGGTCACCGCCGCGTGCACCCGGTCGCCGTAACCGGTCAGCACCCCGACCCGTTCGCCGAGTGCCTTGGTGGCGCGGGCCACCGCCTCCTCCTGCGGCTGAAGGGCCCGGGTGACCTGCTCGGACACGGCCTCGCGCCTGCGCACCAGCAGTTCCCTGCGCAGGGAGCGCAGCCGCAGCAGCTCCTGGGACAGCTTCCACTCCTCCTCGCGCAGCAGCGGCAGGGTCTGGGCGGCGTCGAAGGAGTCGCCGAGCACCCGCACGCCCTCCTCCACCCGGTCGGTGGCCTGCTGGAGCGCGGCGAACAGGTGGGCCTCGGGCTCCTCGGTACGGGAGGCGTAGCCGTGGGTGCGGCCGAAGTCCTGGGGCAGCACGTACCGGTCGGCGTGCTCCGAGGCCAGACGGGCGACCATGCCGGGCCGCAGGATGGCCCCGGCGCCGCCCGCGGCGGCGGTCAGGTAGAGGGCAGCGGTCGCGGGGTCGCCGGGGACGGAGGCGCCGACCGGCCCGAGCGCCTGGTCGAGCAGCATCCGGGCGCCCAGGACGCCCACGGTGGAGGCGGGCAGCGCCCAGAAGGCGTGCATGACCAGGTCGGCCCAGTCGTCGGTGAAGGAGCCCCTGAGCGAGGCCAGGCCGAGGACGGCCGCGGTCGTCCCCACGCAGAGCAGCGCCACCAGGACGGCTACCGCGGCCGGGGAGAGCAGGGCGACGGCGGCCAGGGAGGTGCACCCCGCCGCCGTGATCGCGGCGCCCTGGCGCCAGGTGGGCCCGCGCCGCGGACGGGCCGCGGCCGGGAGCAGTTTCTCGGGATGGGCCCTCATGCGCGCGACCGCGCGTGGGGGGAGGTCCGGGTCGAAGGTCGGTCTGGAGGGGTGTGACACGGCTGCCACCTCGCTTCGGACGCAGAGCGCTGGTCTCGATGGTAACTCCGCGCCCTCGGCCGGGAAGGGATGTCCTAGGGGCTCTGTAGCGTTAGGGGTGAGGGACACGCGGGCAGCGGGGGCGGCCCGCCTTCGACGGGAGAAGAGGCGACGTGCGACCGGTCAGCGACATCAAACGCAGCGAGGCGCCCTTCGAGGTGATCTCGGAGATGACCCCGGCGGGGGACCAGCCGGGCGCGATCGCCGAGATCAGCAGGAGGGTGCGGGACGGGGAGCCGCACACGGTGCTGCTCGGCGCGACCGGCACCGGCAAGACGGCGACCGTGGCGTGGACGGTGGAGCAGCTCCAGCGGCCCACCCTGGTGATGCAGCCCAACAAGACCCTGGCGGCGCAGTTCGCCAACGAGCTGCGCCAGATGCTGCCCAACAACGCCGTCGAGTACTTCGTGTCGTACTACGACTACTACCAGCCCGAGGCCTACGTCCCGCAGAGCGACACCTTCATCGAGAAGGACTCCTCCATCAACGACGAGGTCGAGCGGCTGCGCCACTCGGCCACCAACTCGCTGCTCACGCGCCGGGACACGATCGTGGTCGCCTCGGTCTCGTGCATCTACGGTCTGGGCACCCCGCAGGAGTACGTGGACCGGATGGCGCAGCTGGCGGTGGGCATGGAGGTCGACCGCGACGACCTGCTGCGCCGCCTGGTGGAGATGCAGTACTCCCGCAACGACACCGCGTTCACGCGCGGCACGTTCCGGGTGCGGGGCGACACCATCGAGATCATCCCGGTCTACGAGGAGCTGGCGATCCGCATCGAGATGTTCGGTGACGAGGTCGAGCGCCTGCTGACCCTGCACCCGCTCACCGGCGAGGTGCTGGGCGAGAGCCGGGAGATGTTCATCTTCCCCGCCTCGCACTACGTGGCCGGCGAGGAGCGCACCGAGCGCGCGATCGCCACCATCGAGGCGGAACTGGGCGAGCGGCTGGCCGAACTGGAGGCCCAGGGCAAGCTGCTGGAGGCGCAGCGCCTGCGCATGCGCACCACCCACGACCTGGAGATGATGCGCCAGCTGGGCACCTGCTCGGGCATCGAGAACTACTCGCGGCACTTCGACGGCCGTGAGCCGGGCAGCCCGCCCAACACGCTCCTGGACTACTTCCCCGAGGACTTCCTGCTGGTGCTGGACGAGTCCCACGTGACCGTCCCGCAGATCGGCGCGATGTACGAGGGCGACGCCGCGCGCAAGCGCACCCTGGTCGAGCACGGGTTCCGGCTCCCCTCGGCGCTGGACAACCGGCCGCTGAAGTGGGAGGAGTTCACCGAGCGCATCGGGCAGAGCGTCTACCTGTCGGCGACGCCGGGCCGCTACGAGCTGCGCCAGGGCGGCGGCGAGGTGGTCGAGCAGGTCATCCGCCCCACCGGGCTGGTGGACCCCGAGGTGCTGGTCAAGCCGACCGACGGGCAGATCGACGACCTGGTCCACGAGATCCGGGTGCGCGCCGAGCGCGACGAGCGGGTGCTGGTCACCACGCTCACCAAGAAGATGTCCGAGGACCTCACCGACTACTTCACCGAACTCGGTATCCGGGTGCGCTACCTGCACAGCGAGGTGGACACGCTGCGCCGCGTGGAGCTGCTGCGCGAGCTGCGGGTGGGCGAGTTCGACGTGCTGGTGGGCATCAACCTGCTGCGCGAGGGCCTGGACCTGCCCGAGGTGTCGCTGGTGGCGATCCTGGACGCGGACAAGGAGGGCTTCCTGCGCTCGGAGACCTCGCTGATCCAGACGATCGGGCGCGCGGCGCGCAACGTCGCGGGCCAGGTGCACATGTACGCCGACAACGTCACCGACTCCATGCGGGCGGCCATCGACGAGACCAATCGCCGCCGGGACAAGCAGCTGGCCTACAACGCCGAGCACGGGATCGACCCCACGCCGCTGCGCAAGCAGATCGCCGACATCCTGGACACGCTCAACCGCGAGGACGTGGACACCGAGGAGCTCATGGCCACCGGGTACCGCAGCTCGGGGGGCAGGGGCGGCCGGGCGCCGGTGCCCGCGCTGGGCGAGCGTTCGGCGGACGTGTCCGCCATGCCGCGCGCGGAGCTGGCCGGGCTCATCGAGCAGCTGAGCGAGCAGATGCACCAGGCGGCCACCGACCTCCAGTTCGAGCTGGCGGCCCGCTTGCGCGACGAGATCGGCGAACTCAAACGTGAGCTCCGCGGCATGGACGCGGCCGGGGTGAAGTGACGCGAGTGCCTGTGGATTAGCGTTTCCAGCTCTGGGAACACGGGGATCGGGACAGCGCTCACATCTCGAAACAGAAACTTTTTGAGAACGGTGAGGTCGCATAGTTACCTCCGCGTGACATACTCTTGGCTTCGCGCAAGCCGTATGTCGCAATTGCCGGTTATCCGGTTGTGGGGGAGAACATGAGAGTTCGGCTTCTCGTGGCCGCGGGTGGCGGCCTGCTGATCACCGGCCTCCTTCCCGGCTGTGGTCTGGCCTTCGGTCACGAGGACGTCGAGCCGCCCAACGGCGCCCCGGGCACCGAGGGCGCCTCCGACGGGGGCGAGCCCGACATGCCCAAGCACAACGTCAGCACCGAGGACGTGCTCATCGTCGTCGACGACGGCGCCGAGGTGAGCGAGGACTGCGGGGAGCGCGAGGTCGTCGTCACCGCGGACGACGCCGTCGTCGTGCTGCACGGAGACTGCGGGCTGGTGCGCGCCACCGGTCGCGGGTCCACCGTCGACGTGGGCTCGGCGGACAAGATCGTGCTGGTCGGCGTGGACAACAGGATCTCCTTCGCCTCCGGCGAGCCCGAGGTGATCAACCACGGGCGCAACACCACCGTGGCCGAGGGCGGCACCGCGCAGCGGTGATCCCGCGGGCGCCTCGGGCCGGGAGGCCCGCGCCGGGGATCCGTGTCGGGGCGTTGACCGCCCCGGCACCCGAGAGTGACCTTCGATCCGTTACGGTGGTGCGCGTCCGTGCGCGCGCGGGAAAGCGGCGCGGGACGCCGAGGCCGAGCGGGCGCGGCGACGCGCAGTGAATTCTTGGTTGCAGTTGGCTGTTTCGTCCTCCTGGTCGGTTCTGAGGCGGTACGGTCGTTTCGTTCCGCCTGCGGTGTGGCCTGTCCCGCCGGGGCGGCACGACGGCCCAGGGGCGGCGCACGCGCCCTGCCGGAGCCGTTCCGAGGGCGCGCGTTCGACGTGAGGACCCGCTAGGGGAGGGGTGGATGAGCGGTTATGTCGCACGGGTGCGGCATGATGAGTCGCCCGGGGGCGACGTCGGCCTGGACCCGTTGGTGAGTTCGGCCGCCCAGCGCTGGGCGGCCGTGGATTCGCTGTTGCCCGAACCGGTCAACTTCGCTCCGGGCTCCTATCCCCTCCTGACCGTCAGCGACGAGGACGGCCGTGCGGTCGCCGCCGGCACCATGCACTACACCTGGTACCAGCCGGGCGAGGTCGGCCGGATATGGGGCGTGCCCGACCAGCACTGGCTCACCCCCATCGTGGGCGGCCCCGACCCCGGCCGCGCCCTGGACTCGCTGCTGACCAGCTGGCGCGACCAGCTGGAGGACCTGCCGACCGGCACCGGCTCGGAGTCGGCGGCCCTGGTGAGCTGGCCCGCCCGCGACGTGTGCGGCATCATCCCGCTCCAGCGCCACGGTCTGCAGCCCTACACCGTGCTGGCCGCCCGCCAGCGCCGCCGCGGCGTGCCCCCGTCTCTGCCGCCGCGCGACGTGACCATCCGGCTGGCCGACCGCAGCGACCTGACCCAGGTGGTCGGTCTGCTGATGGAGGAGCACCGCTACGAGCAGCACTTCGGCGGGGTGTTCCTGCAGCCCGACACCGCCGAGCAGACCCGTGAGGTGGCCGCCCGGGCGCTGAACCGCTCCCGGTCCTGGATCTGGCTGGCCGAACGGCGCGGTCGCGCCGTGGGCCTGCTGTGGGTCTCCCCGCCCGAGCGTTCGCGCTGGGCCAAGTCGCTGGTCAACGCGCGCCCGATCGCGCACATCGGCTACGGCGTGGTGACCGCCGCGGAGCGCGGCAGCGGGATCGGCACGGCGCTGGTGGGTCAGGCGCACCAGGCGCTGGACAGCCACGGCGTGGGCGTGTCGGTGCTCAACTACGCGGCGATGAACCCGCTGTCGGGGCCGTTCTGGCACCGCATGGGGTACCGCCCGGTGTGGACGACCTGGGAGGTCCGTCCCGCGCTCGCCCTGCGCTGAGCCGGGCGGCGCGAAGCCGGGGGGCCGGGGTGGCCCCCCGGTATCCAGTAGACCGCGCTCCCCCCGTCCCGCGCCAGCGGCGTTGCGGTGCCTGTGGACGACGGGGGCGCGGCCCGGTGCGGGTCCGCCGGCGGGCGTTCCACTACCCTGTGCGCTGACGCAACGGCGCGTGGAAGGGGACGGACGATGGCTGCCAGCGACAGCGGGCCCGAGGGCGCGGAGCACGTCGAGATCGTCGAGGTGGGGCCGCGCGACGGCCTCCAGAACGAGGCGAGGACCCTGCCGGTCGAGGACCGCGTCGAGCTGATCGACCGCGCGGTGGCCGCCGGGGTGCGCCGGATCGAGGCGGTCAGCTTCGTCAACCCCAAGCGCGTCCCCCAGATGGCCGGGGCCGAGGAGGTCATGGCGGGCGTCACGCGCGCGCCGGGGGTCTCCCACATCGGGCTGGTCCTCAACCGGCGCGGCCTGGACCGCGCGGTGGCCGCGAAAGTGTCCGAGGTCAACGTCGCGGTGCCCGCCACCGACGGGTTCTGCGTCCGCAACCAGGGGTGCACCGTCGAGGAGATGCTCGGCACCCTGGCCGACATCGACGCCGCGCTGGAGGGCACGGGCATTCCGCTGAGCGTGACCGTCTCCACCGCGTTCGGCTGCCCCTTCGACGGCGAGGTGGCGCCCGAGCGCGTGGTGGAGGTGGTCCGGCGCATCGCCGACACCGGTGCGGTGGAGATCGCCCTGGCCGACACGATCGGCGTGGGCGTGCCCCGCCAGGTGACCGCACTCGTGGCCGCCGTCGGCGAGGTCGCGGACGGACGCGCGCTGCGCTGTCACTTCCACAACACCCGCAACACCGGTTACGCGAACGCGCTCGCGGCCGTGGACGCGGGCGTACGGGTGCTCGACTCCAGCCTGGGCGGCTTCGGCGGTTGCCCGTTCGCCCCCGCCGCCACCGGCAACATCGCCACCGAGGACCTGCTGTACGCGCTGCACCGCGGCGGCCTGCACACCGGGGTCAGCCTCTCCGGGGCCGCCGCCCTGGGCGGGTGGATGGGCGAGCGCCTGGGCAAGCAGCCGCCCGCCTACCTGGGCCGCGCCGGGGCGTTCCCGGCCTGAGGCTCCGGTGTGGTGTTCGTCGCCCGGCCCTCGCGGTCCAAGGCCCTGGACCTCGAAGTGCCCGAACGGTTTCCGCGCGCCGCCGCGCGCCCCGAACCGCTGCGGGCAAAGCGATCACGCTGGTGACGGGAGGGGACCCGGGGGTGTACGGCGGTGTCCCCGGGTGTGGACGTCCGGGGTGCCTGTTATCCTGGTGCCCCGTGGAGTCCGGCGGCCGGAGCGACGAACCAACCGCCCGCAACCGGACCGCCGCACGGCCGCTCAGCCCGATCCGAGCCCGCCGTAGCCACTCAACCCACGGGAGCACCACTTTGGCATCCGCCGCGAGTACCAAGCACCTTTTCGTTACCGGCGGCGTCGCCTCCAGTCTCGGTAAAGGCCTGACCGCTTCCAGCCTGGGACGACTCCTGAAGTCGCGCGGCCTGCGGGTCACCATGCAAAAGCTCGACCCCTACCTCAACGTCGACCCGGGGACGATGAACCCCTTCCAGCACGGCGAGGTCTTCGTCACCGACGACGGGGCCGAGACCGACCTGGACGTCGGCCACTACGAGCGCTTCCTGGACACCGAGCTGTCCGCCACGGCCAACGTCACCACCGGCCAGATCTACTCCAGCGTCATCGCCAAGGAGCGCCAGGGCGCCTACCTCGGCGACACCGTGCAGGTCATCCCGCACATCACCAACGAGATCAAGGCGCGCATCTACGCGATGGACGCCCCCGACGTCGACATCGTCATCACCGAGATCGGCGGCACGGTCGGCGACATCGAGTCGCAGCCCTTCCTGGAGGCGGTCCGCCAGATCCGCCACGAGATCGGCCGGGACAACTGCTTCTTCCTGCACGTGTCCCTCATCCCCTTCCTCGGCCCGTCCGGCGAGATGAAGACCAAGCCCACCCAGCACTCCGTGGCCGCCCTGCGCAGCATCGGCATCCAGCCCGACGCCATCGTGTGCCGCTCGGACCGCCCCATCACGCAGAGCCTGAAGTCCAAGATCAGCCTCATGTGCGACGTGGACGAGGCCGGGGTGGTCTCCACCCCCGACGCCCCCTCGATCTACGACATCCCCAAGGTCCTGCACCGCGAGGGCCTGGACGCCTACGTCGTGCGCCGCCTGGGCATGCCCTTCCGGGACGTGGACTGGACCGAGTGGGACGAGCTGCTGCGCCGCGTGCACCAGCCCGACCACGAGGTCACCATCGCCCTGGTCGGCAAGTACATCGACCTGCCCGACGCCTACCTGTCGGTCAGCGAGGCGCTGCGCGCGGGCGGTTTCGCCACCGACACCCGCGTCAACATCCGCTGGGTGGCCAGCGACAACTGCGCCAGCCCCTCCGGCGCCGCCTCCGAGCTGGACGGCGCGGACGGCATCCTCATCCCCGGCGGCTTCGGCGTGCGCGGCATCGAGGGCAAGATCGGCGCCATCCGCTACGCCCGTGAGAACGGTGTGCCGCTGCTGGGCATCTGCCTGGGCCTGCAGGCCGTCGTCATCGAGTACGCCCGCGACGTGCTCGGGCTGGAGGGCGCCAACAGCACCGAGTTCGACGACAAAGCCGCAGACCCGGTCATCGCCACCATGGCCGACCAGACCGACGTCGTCGCCGGGGAGCGCGACATGGGCGGCACCATGCGCCTGGGCATGTACCCGGCCGCGCTGGGCGAGGGCACCGTGGTGCGCGAGCTCTACGACGGCAGCGCCGAGGCCTCCGAGCGGCACCGCCACCGCTTCGAGGTCAACAACGCCTACCGCCCGAAGCTGGAGGAGGCGGGTCTGGTGTTCTCCGGGCTCTCCCCGGATGGCAAGCTGGTGGAGTACGTCGAACTGCCCCGGGACGCCCACCCGTTCTTCGTCGCGACGCAGGCGCACCCGGAGCTGCGCTCCCGCCCGACCAAGGCCAACCCGCTCTTCCGCGGTCTGGTCTCGGCGGCCCTGGAGTACCACAACTCCTGATCCGAGGGGCCGGGCGGGGCACGAGGCCTGAGAGGCGAGAACCCATGCCCAGTGACACCCACCCGGCCCTTCCCGCGGGGGCGGACGCGAAGGTCGCGGACGCCCCCGAGTCGTGGCCGGTGGAGCGGTCCGAGGAACGCTTCCGCAGCGTCAAGTGCGGCATGCGTACGGACTGGGTGCGCATGGTCGGCAGCGACGGCGAGGGCACGACCGTGGCCGCCCGCGACTACATGGAGCACCCCGGCGCCGCCGCGGCCCTGGCCCTGGACGCCGACGGCCGGGTGCTGCTCCAGCGCCAGTACCGCCACGCCACCCGGCACACCCTGTGGGAGCTGCCCGCCGGACTCATGGACGAGGAGGGCGAGGGGCCGCTGCGCACCGCCCAGCGCGAACTCGTCGAGGAGGCGGGGCTGCGCGCCGGGCTCTGGCACGAGCTGGCCGACTTCTTCCCCTCGCCCGGGTTCTCCGACGAGCGCATCCACGTGTACCTGGCCCGGGACCTGTCGGTGGTGCCGCCCGAGGAGATCGGCTTCGAACGCGAGCACGAGGAGGCCGACCTGGTCGCCGAGTGGGTGCCCCTGGAGGAGGCGGTCGCCCTGGTCATGGCGGGCAGGCTGCACAACGGCGCCACCGTCATCGGCGTCCTGGCCGCCCAGGCCGCCGCCGCGGACGGGTTCGCCTCCCTGCGCGAGCCCGCGGAGGACTGACCCGTGGCCGACCGGGCGGGCGGGGAGCAGGACCCGCTGGCGCGGGTGTGCGCCGCCTTCCTGGACCACCTCAGCGCGGAGCGCGCCCTGGCCGACAACACCCTCGCGGCCTACCGGCGCGACCTGCGGCGCTACCGCGCCTACCTGGCCGAGCACGGGGTCCTGTCGCCCGAGCGGGTGGGCCCCGCCCAGGTGGGCGGCTTCCTGCGGGCCCTGCGCGAGGGCGACGCCGACCACCCGCCGCTCGGCGCCGCCTCGGCCGGACGGGCCCTGGCCGCCGTGCGCGGCCTGCACCGGTTCGCGGCCCGGGAGGGCTGGACGAATGCCGACCCGGCCGCCGACGTCTCCCCGCCCGCGCCGCCGATGCGCCTGCCCAAGGCGGTGCCGCTGGCGGCGGTGGAGCGCCTCCTGGACGCCGCCGGACCGGTGGGGGCCCCGGCCTCCGGCGACCGCGCCGGGCTGCTGGCCCTGCGCGACCGGGCGCTGCTGGAGGTGCTCTACGGCACGGGCGCGCGCGTCTCCGAGGCGGTGGGGCTGGACGTGGACGACGTCGCCGACGCGGTGGAGGGCGACGACGCCGTGGGCCTGGTGCGCTTTCGCGGCAAGGGCGGCAGGGAGCGCGTGGTGCCGCTGGGCTCCCACGCCCGCCGCGCTCTCTCGGGCTACCTGGTGCGGGCCCGGCCGGGCCTGGCCGCCTCCGGTCGGGGCGGTCCGGCGCTGTTCCTCAACGCGCGCGGGGGCAGGCTCACCCGGCAGGGCGGCTGGGGGATCCTGGCGGCCGTGGCCGAGCGCGCCGGGGTCGAGGGCGTCTCACCGCACACCCTGCGCCACTCCTTCGCCACCCACCTGCTCGACGGCGGAGCCGACATCCGGGTCGTCCAGGAGCTGCTGGGACACAGTTCGGTCACCACCACGCAGATCTACACGCTGGTGACGGTCGAGCACCTGCGCGAGGTGTACGCGTCCAGCCACCCCCGGGCACGGCGCTGAGCGGGGACGCCGCCACGGGGTCCGCGCGCGGTGCGAAGCGGAACAACCCGGTTGGAGGCTCCGATTTCCCCCAGGGGCGCAGGCGTGGGATTCTACCCGTACGTTTTGTTGAAGTGCGTCGTGTCGGCGTTCTAGAGTCGCCGCGCGGAGGTACGTTGCTGTCGACATATTGAGTTTCCGACGGCGGTCAGGGACAGGGGCGCGCGGCATCCCTAGCCGTGGCCGATCCGTAGGGGAGGTCAAGGGTTGTGAACTGGGACAACGAGGCTGCGAACACCGCACCTGTCGGCGAGGGGGAGCTCGCCGACCCGGTGACCAACCCGTGGGGGACGACACGCAACACGGGGGCTAACCTGCACACCTCAAGACCCGAGCGAGCCTATCCGGAGCCCGGGCCCGTAGATGAACACGGCCCGGCACGGATTGTAGCACTCTGTAACCAGAAGGGTGGGGTCGGCAAGACCACCACGACGATCAACCTCGGCGCCGCCATCGCCGAGTACGGAAGACGGGTGCTGCTGGTCGACTTCGACCCGCAGGGCGCGCTCTCCGTCGGCCTGGGCCGCCTCGATCCGCGCGAGCTGGACCTGACCGTCTACAACCTGCTCATGCAGCGGGACGTGACGGTCGAGGACGTCCTGCTCAAGACCGACATCGACGGCCTGGACCTGATCCCGAGCAACATCGACCTGTCGGCCGCGGAGGTGCAGCTGGTCGGCGAGGTGGCGCGCGAGCAGATGCTCGGCCGCGCGCTGAGACCGGTCATCAACGACTACGACGTGGTCCTGATCGACTGCCAGCCCTCGCTGGGCCTGCTCACCGTCAACGCGCTCACCGCCGCGGACGGCGTCATCGTGCCGCTGGAGTGCGAGTTCTTCGCGCTGCGCGGTGTGGCACTGCTGATGGACACCATCCAGAAGGTCCAGGAGCGGCTCAACGAGGACCTGGTCATCGACGGCTTCCTGGGCACCATGTACGACCCGCGCACGCTCCACGCGCGCGAGGTGCTGTCCACGATCATCGACGGCTTCGGGGACAAGGTCTACGGCACGGTCATCAACCGCACCGTGCGCTTCCCCGACGCCACCGTGGCGGGCGAGCCCATCACCAGGTTCGACTCGTCCTCGGCCGGGGCCAACGCCTACCGGGAGCTGGCCAAGGAGGTGCTGGCGAGGTGGCCTCTCAGCGGTCACGGCGTGTGACCCTACCCGGGGCGGACGAACTGTTCTTCCGCCCCAGCGGCACCGAGGAGGTGCCGGAAGAGACCGAACGCCAGCACAAGGCACCGGAGCAGGGCAGCAAGGGCAGCAGGGGCGAGGCTCCGTCGCGCTCCAACGGCACCAACAGGGGCACGTCCGCCGTGCAGGCGGCACGCGCGCCCAAACCGAGCGGGCGCCAACGCCACGACGAGAAGATCACCGTCTACATCTCCGGGCCCGAACTGCTGGCACTGGAACAGACCCGGCTCTCGCTGCGCGCCGAGCACGGGCTGTCCGCCGACAGGGGCCGCCTCGTCCGCGAGGCCGTCGCCGTGCTGCTGGCGGACTTCGAGGAGCACGGACCGGCCAGCATGCTGGTACGCAGGCTGTCCGAGGACTGAGGGCACGCGCACCGGTACCGGAGGGGGTGCCGGTTCGATGACGGAGGTGCCACGGGTGTCACCGGCGGGTTCTGGCCGGTGACACCCTTGTCCCATGAGGAAGACGACGCGGGGCCGGTGCCATGGGGGCTGAGGGAACGTCGGCGGACACCGTCGCGGAGGTGGACGACAACGCCTTCCAGGTGCACCTCGACAACTTCGAGGGGCCCTTCGACCTGCTCCTCGGGCTGATCTCCAAGCACAAGCTGGACATCACCGAGGTGTCGCTGTCCAAGGTCACCGACGAGTTCATCGCGCACATCCGGGCGCACGGCGACGACTGGGACCTGGACCAGGCCAGCAACTTCCTGCTGGTCGCGGCGACCCTGCTGGACCTGAAGGCGGCGCGCCTGCTGCCGCGCGGCGACGTCGAGGACGAGGCCGACCTGGCCCTGCTGGAGGCCCGCGACCTGCTGTTCGCCCGGCTGCTCCAGTACCGCGCCTACAAGGAGGTCGCCTCCTTCATGCGGGCGCGGCTGGCCTCGCAGGGGCGCCGCTACGCGCGCGCCGTCCCGTTGGAGGAGCGCTTCGCGGGGCTGCGGCCGGACGTGCTGTTCAAGCTGGGCCCCCAGGAGTTCGCCGCCCTGGCGGGGATGGTCTTCACGCCCAAGGAGCCGCCCAGCGTCCCGGTCACCCACATCCACCAGGCCAAGACCTCGGTGAAGGAACAGGGCGAGCTGATGGTCGCGGAGCTGCGCGAGCACGGGCGGTTGACCTTCGCCCAGCTCACGGCCGCCTGCACCGGTACCTTCGAGGTCATCGCCCGCTTCCTCGCCCTGCTGGAGCTGTACCGGGCCGCCAACGTGGGCTTCGACCAGCCCGAACCCCTGGGGGAGCTGGTCGTCTCCTGGACCGGCGGCGAGGGCGAGGTCGAGCTGGAGAGCGAGTACGACGAGGCCGACGGCGCCGGGGACACCGGCGGCGGGAACGGGCCGGGGGAGACGGAGGAGCGCGGATGAGCGTCCGGGACACGGTGGGGGACCCGACGACGGAGGACCCGGCAGCGGGGGACGCGGCGGCCCGGGAGGCGGTCGGCGGGGAGGCCGCCGGGGACGGGGCCGAGGTGGGCGCGGAGGGCGCCCCGGCCACTCTGCGCCGCGACCTGGAGGCCGTGCTGATGGTCGTGGACCAGCCGGTGTCGGAGTACGACCTGGCGCGGGCCATGGACGTGCCCGTCACGGTGGTCGTCGGGGCGCTGGAGTCGCTGTCTCGGGAATACACCGAGCAGGGCCGGGGTTTCGACCTGAGAGCGGTGGCCGAGGGGTGGCGTGTGTACACGCGGCCCGAATGCGCCGACGTCGTCGAGCACTTCCTCCGGGAAGGGCAGGAGGTGCGGCTCACCCAGGCCGCGCTGGAGACGATGGCGGTCGTGGCCTACCGACAGCCGGTCTCCCGGGGCAGGGTCTCCGCCGTGCGCGGTGTCAACTGCGACGGGGTTATGCGTACCCTCGTACTGAGGGGCCTGATCGAAGAGGCCGGACACGACTCCGAGTCCGGTGCGCTGCTGTATCGGACCACCTCCTATTTCCTGGAACGGTTGGGCCTGCGAGGCCTCGACGAGCTGCCTGATCTGGCGCCGTTCCTCCCCGACGACATCGAAGGTCTAGACGACACCGGTGAGCACACCTAACAACAGTTCCCGCGGTGCGCGGGACGACGCCCCGCGCGGTGAGCGCGGCGACTACGACAAGCGCGGCGGACAGGGCCGCGGCGACAGCCGGGACCGCCGGGACGACCGTCCCCGCGGCGGTTACCGGGACGACCGCGGCCCCCGGGGCCGCGACGACCGCGGCGGGTTCCGGGGTGACCGGGACGATCGCGGCGGACGTGACTTCCGCGGCGGCCGCGACGGCCAGCGCGGTGAGGGCCGCTCCTTCGGCGGCGACCGTGACGGCCGCCGTTCCTTCTCCGGCGGTCGGGACGACCGTGGCGGGCGTGACTTCCGGGGCGGTCGTGATGACCGTGACCGTGGTGGCTTCCGCAACGACCGTGGCCCGGGTGGTGGCCGGGACGACCGTGATCGCGGTGGTTTCCGGGGTGACCGGGACAGCCGTGGTGGGCGTGACTTCCGTGGTGGCCGTGACGGCCAGCGCGGTGAGGGCCGCTCCTTCGGCGGCGGCCGCGACGACCGCCGTTCCTTCGGTGACCGTGACAACCGCGGCGGGCGTGACAGCCGCGGTCCCGGTGGCGGGCGCGACTTCCGTGACGGCGGGGACCGGCGTTCGTTCTCGGGCGGTCGGGACGACCGTGGCGGGCGTGACTTCCGGGGCGGTCGTGATGACCGTGACCGTGGTGGCTTCCGCAACGACCGTGGCCCGGGTGGTGGCCGGGACGACCGTGATCGCGGTGGTTTCCGGGGTGACCGGGACAGCCGTGGTGGGCGTGACTTCCGTGGTGGCCGTGACGGCCAGCGGGACGACCGCCGTTCCTTCGGCGACCGCGACAACCGAGGCTCGGGCGGTCGCTTCCAGGACCGTGACAGCCGTGGCGGGCGTGACAGCCGCGACGGCGGGGACCGCCGCTCCTTCTCGGGCGGCCGGGACGAGCGCGGCGGCCGTGACTTCCGTGACCGCGACAACCGTGGTCCGGGCGGACGCTCCTCCGACCGTGGCGGACGCGGCCCGGGTGGCGGTCGTGATGACCGCGACCGTGACCGCGACCGCGGTGGTTTCCGGGGTGACCGGGACAGCCGTGGCGGGCGCGACTTCCGTGGTGGCCGTGACGGCCAGCGCGGTGAGGGCCGCTCCTTCGGAGGCGGCCGCGACGACCGCCGTTCCTTCGGTGACCGCGACGACCGCGGCGGGCGTGACAACCGCGGTCCCGGTGGCGGACGCGACTTCCGCGACCGCGAGGACCGCGACGGCCGTCCAGGCGGCGACCGCTCCGGCGCCAAGCGCGTCACGAGCGAGAACCAGCTCTCCAAGGCGGCCCGCGAGCGGCTCAGCGCCCTGCGCGCCGACTACGACCCCAAGGACGAGGACCACGCCGACGAGGCGCGCGACACCTACACCGACGTCGAGAACGGCATCCGCCTCCAGAAGGCGCTCGCCGCGGCCGGGGTCGCCAGCCGCCGGGCCAGCGAGGAGATGATCGCGGCCGGACGCGTCAGCGTGGACGGCCAGGTCGTGCGCAGGTTCGGCGCCCGGGTCGACCCCGAGTCCTCCGAGATCCGCGTCGACGGCATGCGCGTGGTCACCGCCCCGGACAAGCTGTACTTCGCGCTCAACAAGCCGCGCGGCGTCGTCAGCACCATGTGGGACCCCGAGGGCCGTCCCACCCTGGCCGACTACACCGGTCAGACCGAGGAGCGGATCTTCCACGTCGGCCGGCTCGACACCGAGACCGAGGGCCTCATCCTGCTGACCAACGACGGCGAGCTGGCCAACCGGCTCACCCACCCGCGCTACAAGGTCGTCAAGACCTACATCGCCAAGGTGCCCGGCCCGGTCCCGCACCGCGTCGTGCGCGAGGTGCAGAAGGGCGTGGAGCTGGAGGACGGTCCGGTCGAGGTGGACTCCTTCCGCGTGGTCGACAACGAGCCGCCCAAGGCGCTCGTCGAGATCCGGCTGCACGAGGGTCGCAAGCACATCGTGCGCCGCCTGATGGAGGCCGTCGGCCACCCGGTCGCCGACCTCGCCCGCACCCAGGTCGGCCCGATCGACCTGAACGCCCTCAAACTGGGCACGATGCGGGCCCTCACCTCGCGTGAGGTGAGCGAACTCTACGAGGCCGCGGGCCTGTAGATACAGTTGACGGCGGTCGCCTGCCCGGACACCGGGCGGCGACCGCCGTTCCCCTTTCCCGGGCACGGCAGGCTGAACGAGGACGAGGCGGGATCGAACGTGGCGGTACGGGCCATCCGCGGTGCGGTGCAGGTCGACGCGGACGAACGCGAGCAGGTGCTGGAGGCCACGGCCGAACTGGTCTCGGAGGTGATGCGGCGCAACGCACTGGAGACCGACGACGTGATCAGCGTGCTGTTCACCGCCACCCCCGACCTGAACAGCGAGTTCCCCGCGCTGGCCGCGCGCAAGCTCGGCTTCTCCGACGTTCCGCTGATGTGCGCGACCGAGATCGCCGTCCCCCACGCCCTGCCGCGCGTGGTGCGCCTCATGGCGCACGTGGAGACCGACCGGCCGCGCTCGGAGCTCCAGCACGTCTACCTGCGCGGGGCCCAGGCCCTGCGGCTGGACATCGCCCAGTGACGGCATCCACCGGCCTCCGGGCAGGTCGTAGGCTTGGGAGGTAACGGGAACACGTCGGAGGCGGGGGAAAAGTGAGCGACAGCAGCGGTGCGCGGGGGGACGGGGAGCAGCGGCTCCCGGTGCGCCGGGTCACGGTGGTCGGCGCGGGGCTCATCGGCACGTCGGTGGCGCTCGCCCTGCGCTCGCGCGGCGTCGACGTCGCCCTCTCCGACCCCGACGCCGCCTCTCTGCGCCTGGCCTGCGACCTGGGCGCGGGACACCCCCTGGAGGAGTCCGGCGACCCGACCTCGGCCCCGGCCGACCTCGCGGTCATCGCCGCGCCGCCCGCCGTCATCCCCTCCGTGCTGCGCCGGGCCCAGGACCGGGGACTGGCCCACGTCTACACCGACGTGGCCAGCGTGAAGGCGAGCGTGCTGGCCGAGGCCGAGCGGCTGGGCTGCGACATGGCCACGTTCGTGGCCGGGCACCCCATGGGAGGCAGGGAGAAGCAGGGCCCCGGCGCCGCGCGCGCCGACCTGTTCCTGGGCCGCTCGTGGGCGCTGTGCCCCACCGGCAAGGTCGACGCGCAGGCCGTCGCCGTCGTCGCCGAGGTCGCCCGCATGTGCGGCGCGGACCCGCTGGTGCTGGACGCGGCGGCGCACGACCGGGCGGTGGCGCTGGTCTCGCACGCGCCCCACGTGGCCTCCTCGGCGGTGGCGGCCCGGCTGCTCTCGGGCGACGACGCCGCCCTGACCCTGGCGGGGCAGGGCGTGCGCGACGTCACCCGGGTGGCGGGCGGCGACCCCGCCATGTGGTCCGAGATCCTCACGCACAACGCCGCCCCGGTCGCGGAGGTCCTGCACGCGGTGGCCGCCGACCTCGCGGCGACCGCCGACGCCCTGCGCGCGCTGGCGGACCGGCCGGGGCCGAAGGAGGCGTCGGACCGCGTCCTCGCTCCGGTGCACGACCTGTTGGAGCGCGGCAGGTCCGGCCACGGCCGCATCCCCGGCAAGCACGGCACGGTACGGCTGCCCGACTACACGGTCATGCCGGTGGTCATTCCCGACGAGCCCGGTGCGCTGGGCCGCCTGTTCGCCGCGGCGGCGGATGCCGGGGTCAACATCGAGGACGTGCGCATCGAGCACACGCCCGGCCTGCCGCTGGGCGTGGCGCAGCTGCACGTGCTGCCCGAGGCGGTGGACACGCTCGCGCGGGCGCTGGCCGCCGACGGCTGGTCGGTGCACCCGGGCCTCTGAGCTTCCCGCGTCGTGCTCCCGCTCCTGTGGCGGGGTCCGACGCTGGCACCGGTTGAGCCGCGGGCCGGGTCGCCTGTGTCCCGACGCCTCCGGCTCCGGTTCCCGCGGGCGGGCGCCGGGCCCTACCCCGGCGGCGCTCGTGCGTACTCCGCACGTACCGCACGACCCCACACCACGCGACGCCGACCGCGAGCCCACTACCAGCGCACCGCGCACGACTACACATCACTCAACACCCACCGCGTGCGACTGCACGCGACTGAGCGCCAAGTACACACGGGCCACGGGTAGGGTTGGGCGTCGGCAACAGTGAACGCAAGCGGGAGTCAACGGCAGTGAGCGCGCAGGACAGCACCGAGGGCATCGTCATCGCGATCGACGGTCCCTCCGGGTCGGGCAAGTCGAGCACCTCCCGGGGTGTGGCCAGGGCGCGGGAGCTGCGGTACCTCGACACCGGCGCGATGTACCGCGCGCTGACCTGGTGGATGCTCTCCCAGGGTGTGAACGTCAACGACGCCGACGCCGTGACCGCCCTCGTCGACACCCCCGTCATCACCATGGGCACCGACCCGGACGCGCCCTCCGTGGCGGTGGACGGCCGCGACGTGGCCGCCGAGATCCGCGGCAGGGAGGTCACCACCAACGTCAGCGCCGTCTCGGCCGTGCCCGCGGCGCGCGAGCGCCTCGTGCGCACCCAGCGCGAGATCATCGCCGAGGCCAGGGCCGAGAGCGCGGGCATCGTGGTCGAGGGACGCGACATCACGACCGTCGTCGCCCCCGACGCCCCGGTCAAGCTCTTCCTGACCGCCAGCCCCGAGGCCCGCGCCCAGCGCCGCAGCAAGGAGGTCCGCGGCGCCGACGTCGCCGCCACCCAGGCCGACCTGGCCCGGCGCGACGCGCTGGACTCCAGCCGGGCGCACTCGCCCCTGCGCCAGACCGAGGACGCCACCGAACTCGACACCAGCGGGCTGACCCTGGACGAGGTCGTCGCCCTGGTGGTCAAGCTGGCCGACGAGGCCCGCGACCGCTGACCCGCAGGTCGGGCGCCGCCGCGTTCCAGCGGACGGGCGTCCCGTGCCTCCGGACGCCGCCGCGACGGGCGGGCGGTGCACCCGGCGGCCGTAACACCGGACACATTCGTCCCGACAGTCCCTTTCGGGGGAACACAACGACATCCGCGGGGGTTCCTCCCCGTGGCCAGTACACGGGCGCCGTCGGCGCCCGCGTCGATCCGCGCGACCCGGGACACCGGGGCGGATCGGCCCTTCGCATCCCCGCGGCACGCATCCTGGGCGCGCGGGGACCCAGAACCGGGAGCAGTACATGAGTGACTTCGACACCTCCGACGTCGTCCACGGGGGGGCGGACGCCGAAGAGCCCGCCACCCTCCCCGTGGTGGCCGTGGTCGGACGCCCCAACGTGGGCAAGTCCAGCCTGGTCAACCGCATCATCGGCCGCCGTGAGGCCGTGGTGGAGGACGTGCCGGGCGTGACCCGCGACCGGGTCGCCTACGACGCCGAGTGGCAGAACACCAGGTTCACCCTGGTCGACACCGGCGGCTGGGAGACCAGCGTCAGCGGCCTGGCCGCCATGGTCGCCCGCCAGGCCGAGTACGCCGCGCAGACCGCGGACGTCATCCTGTTCGTGGTCGACGCCACGGTGGGCGTCACCGACGCCGACGCGGCCGTGACCCGCGTCCTGCGCTCGACCAAGCGCCCCGTGGTGCTGGCCGCCAACAAGGTCGACGGCAGCATGCAGGAGGCCGACGCCCTCGACCTGTGGCAGCTGGGCGTGGGCCAGCCCTTCCCCATCAGCGCCCTGCACGGCCGCGGCACCGGCGACCTGCTGGACGCGCTCGTGGCCGAGTTCCCCGAGCAGCCCCTGGGCGAGGAGGACGAGGGCGAGGACGGCCCGCCGCGCATCGCGCTGCTGGGCCGCCCCAACGTGGGCAAGTCCAGCCTGCTCAACCGCCTCGCCGGTGAGGACCGGGTGGTCGTCGACGCGGTGGCGGGCACGACCCGCGACGCGGTGGACGAGCTGATCGAGCTGGGCGGGCGGACCTGGAAGTTCATCGACACCGCCGGTATCCGCCGCCGGTTCCGGGCCCTCCAGGGCGCCGACTACTACGCCACCATGCGCACCGGCACCGCCCTGGAGCGGGCCGAGGTCGCCGTGGTGCTCATGGACGTCAGCGAGCCCCTCGCCGAGCAGGACATCCGGGTCGTCGAGCAGGTCGTGGAGGCGGGCCGCGGTCTGGTCCTGGCCTTCAACAAGTGGGACATCCTGGACGAGGAGCGCCGGACCTACCTGGAGAAGGAGATCGACCGCCAGCTGGCCCGGGTCTCCTGGGCGCCGCGCGTGAACGTCTCGGCCAAGACCGGGCGCCACATGGAGAAGCTGGTCCCGGCGATCGAGACCAGTCTGAGCGGGTGGAACCAGCGCATCCCGACCGGGCAGCTCAACAACTGGCTCAAGGAGCTGGTGGCGGCCACCCCGCCGCCGGTGCGCGGCGGCAAGCAGCCCAAGATCCTGTTCGCGACGCAGGCGGGCTCGCGTCCGCCGCACTTCGTCCTGTTCACCACCGGGTTCCTGGAGGACAACTACCGCCGCTTCATCGAGCGGCGCCTGCGGGAGGACTTCGGCTTCGAGGGCTCCCCGGTGCACATCAGCATGCGCATCCGCGAGAAGAAGGGCGGCGGGGCCCAGGGCCGCGCCTCCAAGGGCAGCATGCGTCCTGACCGCAAGCACCGCCGCCGGTAGGGCGTGTCCGGCGGGCGCACACCCCGCTGTGCGAGGGGCGGTGTCCGCCGGACGCTTCCCGGCACCGGCCCCGCCAGCCTGACCACGGCACGAGGAAGGGGGCTCCCCGCCCGGGGAGCCCCCTTCGCCGTGTTCTCGGGCCGGGGAGGGGCCCTGAGCTGGGGCGCGCGGCGCCCGGCGGCCCGGTCGCTCCGCGCGTGCGGGCCCTCGCGCTCCGGGTGCTCAGGCGTCGAGGGAGGCCCAGAAGTCGCGCAGTACGCGGGCGCCCCGCTCGGGGTCCTGGAGCATCCAGTAGTGGGTGAGCCCGTCCAGCTCCTGGAACCGGGCTCCCAGGCGGTGGGCCACCTCCCGGTCCTGCTCCGGGCGGGCCATCGGGTCCCCGGTCGGGGCGAGCAGGAGCCCGGGCGCCTCGGCGGGGCCGTCGAAGTCCCGGCCCCAGTCGGCGTGGAAGTTGGGCCACGCCGAACGGTAGAGCGCCAGGACGGCCGCGCTCATCTCCTCGTCATGGGCTCGGTCGACCTCCCGGGCCAGTTCGGGGCTCATGCCTCGGGGCTGGAGGACGTCTCCGAAGGTGCCCCCGCTGCCGGGGGCGGCCTCGCGCAGCCCGGCCAGGGACTCCTCGCCCTCGGGGCTGCTCTGCCAGAGCGTGGCCGCGTCGTGCCACCGGTAGTCGGGGTGCCAGCCGTGGGCGACGTCGGAGACCCAGCTGCGGACCGGGACGTCGTGGGCGGAGACCACGCGCATGGCCAGGTGGGCGCCCCAGTCGTGGCCGACGAGGTCGATCGGTCCGCCGACGGCGCGCAGCTCCTCGGCCAGCCAGGCCGCGTAGTCCTCCTTGCCGCGCATGCGCGCCGGTCGGGGGCTGCCGAAGCCGGGCAGGCGCAGCGCCACGCTGTCCTCGGGGAGGAGCGCGCGCAGGGGGTTCCAGACCGAGGGCGTCTCGGGGACTCCGTGGACGAACACGATGGTCATGACCACTCCTGGAGTAGAAGTTGATAATCTATCCACTTCAACGTAGCACGATAAGCCGATAACTTATCCACTTCACGAGTCGAGGAGGCCCCATGCGGGCGGACGCCGCGCGCAACAACCGCAGGATCTTCGAGGAGGCGAGCCGGGCGGTCGCCGCCGGGGAGACCGACCTCACGCTCAACGCGCTCGCCCGGCGCGCGGGCGTCGGGGTGGGGACGGTCTACCGCCTCTTCCCCACCCAGCGCGCGATGCTGGAGGCCGTGGTGGAGGACGCGGTGGCCGAACTCCGCGGCCTGGCCGCCGAGGCCGAACGCGAACCGGACCCGCGCGGCGCGCTCGACGGCTTCCTCCGGGCGGCCCTGGACGAGGCGCTCGCCCGCCCCGGCCTGTTCACGGTCCTCATCACCCTCGACGACGAGAGGGAGTCCCTGAGGCAGGCCAAGGCCGAACTGGTCGGGGCGACCTCGCGCCTGCTCGGACGCGCCCACCCGCGGCCGCCGCTGACCGGTGAGAACCTGCTGAAACTCCTGTGCGGCCTGATCCACGCGGTCAGCGAGCACCCGGCCGACCGGCGCGCCGCCGCCACCGACGCCTACCTGAGCCTTCTCCGCAACGGCCTCATGCCCGAAGGCGCCGCCTGAGCGGTGTCGCGGTCCGCTCCGGGCGCCGGTGCGGGGGACTCCGCGCGCCCCCTTCCAGGAGCACGGTGCCGTGGCCGCCCCGCGCGCGGACGGCGCCCCCCGAGCGGGTCAGGACTCCCCGCGCAAGCGGCGGACGCTGCCCCGAGGCGGGTGGCTCCCCGTCGATCCCCCCTTGCGGGCGCGGGGCGGTCGGTCCCCCTCCTCCCCGGGAACGGGGATCGCGGGGGCGCCGGGCAGCGGGCGGTTCGCGCTCTCCTTCATCCGCCACACCACCACCAGCCCCACCACACCAGCGACCATCACCAGCCACGCCGACGCGTACAGGTTTCCGGTGGCCTGCACCAGCGTCTCGGCGACCAGCGGGGTGGTGCCGCCGAACAGCGCCACCGACACGTTGAAGCTGATGGCCAGCGCGCCGTAGCGCACGCTGGTGGGGAAGAACGCCGGGAGCGCCGCGGGCGCGCCGCCGGAGAAGTGCACCAGGGTCACCGCCAGCACCACCATGCCCAGGGCGACCGTCCACAGGCCGCCCTGTTGCAGCAGCCAGAACGCGGGCAGGGCCAGCACGATCGAGAACAGGCTGCCCGAGAGCAGCACGGGCCTGCGCCCCACACGGTCGCTCAGGTGCCCGAACCCGGTCACCGCGAACAGCATCAGCGCCATCGCCGCCAGCGTCAGCACCAGGGCCGTGGTGGGGCCGTACCCCAGCTCGGCCTCCAGGTAGGTGGGCATGTACGCGGTCAGGACGTAGTTGTTGACGTTGAAGACCATCACCAGGCCCACGCACAGCAGGATGTGGCGCCACTGGTCCACGACCGTCGCCCGCAGCTGACCCTCGCGGTGCCCGCCGTGGGAGTCCCTGGCGAAGCCCCCGGTGTTCTGCTCGAAGACCGGGGTGTCCTCCAGCTTCGCCCGCAGGTACAGGCCGACGGCGCCCAGCGGCAGCGCGATCAGGAAGGGGACGCGCCACCCCCAGTCCTGCATGGTGTCCGAACCGAGCAGGAGGGTCATCACCGTGACGACGGTGGCGCCGCCGACGTAGCCGCTGACCGTGCCGAACTCCAGCCAGGAGGCCAGGAAGCCGCGCCGCCGGTCGGGCGCGTACTCGGCGATGAAGGTCGTGGCGCCGCCGTATTCGCCGCCGGTGGAGAAGCCCTGGAGCATCCGCGCGACCAGCAGCAGCACGGGCGCGGCGAAGCCGATGCTCGCGGCCGAGGGGATGAGCCCGATCGAGAACGTGCTCACCGCCATGAGCAGCATCGTGAAGGCCAGGACGCGCTTGCGGCCGATCCGGTCGCCGAGGGGGCCGAAGAACAGCCCGCCCAGGGGCCGCACCAGGAAGGCGGCGGCGAAGGTGGTGAAGGTGGCGATGAGCTGGGTGCCCTGGGTCTGCGCCGGGTAGAACACCAGGCCGATCGTGACGGCCAGGTAGCTGTAGACACCGAAGTCGTACCACTCGGTCGCGTTGCCGATCGCCGCGGCCACCACGGCCTTGCGCGTCGCCCTGCGGTCCGTGGTCAGGGCCGTCCGCCCCTGCGGCTGCGGCTCGTTCACGTCTCCCCCTCGCTGCCCCGCGGTCCTGGTGCACCCACTTAATCACCCTGGGTGACGAGAGTGGGGGCTCTGTCCGTGTCGCCGTCCCGGTGGCGTGGTGGCGGCCAGGAGTCGAGTCCCTCCCGCGGGGCGCGCCGGGTCCGCGACGGCGCCCTCGGCGTGTGCTCAGGCCGAGGAGGGGGTCTCCCGCGGGGCCCGGGGCGCGGCCCGGCGGGTGAGGCGGCGCAGCAGGTTCTCCGCCGGACCGCGGTAGCCGGCGCGCCGCATCAGCTCGGCGGCGGCCAGCGACGCCAGCCAGGTCGCGGCGGCCACCCCGAAGGCCCCGGCCAGCCCCAGCCGGTCCTGCCACCCCAGGCCCACCGGTGAGAAGACCGCGAGGAAGACCACGCTCTGGAGCAGGTAGAAGGTCAGGGAGCGCTGGCCCAGAGCCTGGACGGCGGTGGTCAGGACGCCGCGGGTGCGGGCCGCCCGGATCGCGGCCAGCGCGACGATCCCGGCCATCCCGACGCCGCCGAAGTAGCCCGTCAGGGGTTGGAGGAGGGCCGTGCCCCACTGGGCGGCGGCCGAGGGGGCGCTCCACGCGCCCGTCTGGACCAGGATCGAGGGCAGGGCCCCGGCGACGGAGACCGCCGTGGTGAGCATGACGGCACGCGTCAGGAAGGCGCGGTTGCGCTCGGGTTCCTCCAGGAGGCGGTGCCGTGCCGCCCACATGCCCGCGACCACCCCGGGTACGACCAGGACCGTTCCGACGGCCAGGGCGAAGGGCGTGCCGGGGAGGCGCTCCAGGTAGAGCGCGCCGGGGTCGGACCCCGGGGGCGGGGCCACGGAGCCGATGTCGAAGGTGGAGACGCCCTGGGACAGGGCCAGTCCCAGGGGGACCGCCGAGAGCGCGGTGCCGGGGACCAGGGCCAGGCCCGCGACCCACAGCAGGGTCGTCGAGCGCGCCCGCAGCAGGCCCACGAGCAGCAGGGAGGCGACGCCGTAGGCAGCGAGGATGTCGAGGGGGACCAGCAGTGTGTGGACCAGGCCGAAGGCCAGCAGCCACCAGCCCCTGCGGCGCAGCAGGGCGCGGACGCCGACCGGGTCGGCTCCGCCTGCGACCCGCCGGTCCAGCGTCTGCGCCAGGGCGTAACCGAACAGGAAGGCGAACATCGGGCGTGCGTGGTTGCCCACGAACAGCTCGTGGAGGACCAGCGCGGCGCCGTTGGCCAGGGCGGGGCCGTGGTCGACGGCCAGGACGAACAGCGGGGCGTGGGCGCAGGCTATGGCCAGCAGCATGGCGCCCCTGGCCAGGTCCGGGGCGAGGGCACGGGGCGCGGGAGCGGTCACGGATCCTCCTCGGTGGGGGGTGGGGCACATGCTATTACATGTAAATCATGTATATCGTGTGCCCTGTGGTCGTGATCGCAAACGGACACGGCCCGCTTGGTACGCTGTGCGCAACACGTACGGGAAGGCGGTGGCGGGGTGGCTGCGGAGCAGGACGGCGCCTCCTACGGACCCGGCGGCCGGGGCTTCTACGGCGCGGTGACGGTCAGCGAACGCGGCCAGATCGCGATCCCGGCCAAGGCCCGCCGCGACCTGGGCATCTCTCCCGGCGACAAGCTGTTGGTCCTCGGCGACCCCCAGCAGGGGATCGCCCTCATGACGGTCGACCGGCTCATGGAGAACCTCCAGGGGTCCTCGGCCCTGATGGACGTGCTGCGACAGCACGTGCAGGACGACGGGGGCATCCCGCCCGGCGGGGCCGGATAGCGGCACCCCGGAACGCAGGCGGGGGAGTCCCCGTGGTTCCGGTTCCGGCGGACTCCCCGGGATCGGCTCCGCCCCGGGAGCGCGTGCTCTGCCCGTGGCGCCGTCCCGGTAGCGTGGTGGCGGCCGAGAGGGGGAGTCCATGCGCAGGGTGCTGGTCAGCGCGTGTCTGATGGGACGCCGGGTGCGTTACGACGGGCGCGCCAAGCCGGTCGAGGACGACGTGGTCGCCCGCTGGCGCGAGGAGGGCCGCCTGGTGGTGCACTGCCCGGAGGTCGCGGGCGGCCTCCCGGTGCCCCGGCCGCCCGCCGAGATCGAGCCGGGCGCGACCGCCGCCGACGTGCTCGCGGGCCGCGCGCGCATCCTCACCCCCGAGGGGCGGGACGTGACCGGGCACTTCGTGGACGGGGCCCGGGCGGCGCTGGCCACCGCCCGCGCGCACGGCGTGGCGGTGGCGGTGCTCAAGGAGTCGAGCCCCTCCTGCGGAGTGCACCGGGTCTACGACGGAGCCTTCGGGGGGCGCAGGGTGCCCGGCGAGGGGGTCACCGCGCGGCTGCTCGCGGACGACGGCGTCGCGGTGTTCACCGAGGACGAGATCGCCGGTGCCGCCGCGCGCCTGCGCGAGCTGGACGGCGGCTGAGGGACGCCGACAGGACGCCGCCGCGCTCCTGTGTCGTCGGGCGGCGCCGGAACGCCGTCGAGATGCCGCCGTCGGCGCTCGGGGGCGCGCCGCCCGTCCGTGGTGCCGGGGGAGTGGCTCCGTGGGGCGGGGACGCCCGTCCGGGCCGGGGCGGAGAGCGGCGGCCCCCGGGCCAGGCCGGTGGTGCGCGGGTGGACCCCGGTTCGGGGTGGGGCGCGGGTTCCGGGGCCCGACCGGTGGTGCGCGGGTGGACCCCGGTTCGGGGTGGGGTGCGGGTTCCAGGGCCCGACCGGTGGCGGCGGACCCCGGAACCCCCGGGTCAGGGCCGGACGACCTCGTAGCGCATGCAGGCGAAGTCCCCGGCGCGGTGCACGTCCAGCACCCTCAGGTCCACCCGCCCGGCCAGCAGGGGCGACCCCGCGCCCAGGGTGACCGGCGCGACCGACACGACCACCTCGTCCAGGAGGCCGAGCCGGGCCAGGTCCGCGGCGACGACGCCGCCGCCGATCAGCCACACGTCACGCCCGTCGGCCGCCTCGACCACCTCGGCGTGCAGGTCGCGCAGCTCCTGGTCGGTGTCGGCGCTGGCGAAGCGGACGTCACCCTCGATCCTGGGCAGGTCTCGGTGGGTGAGCACCCAGGTGGGGACCTGGTAGGGCCAGGGCTTGTCGCCTTCGTGCTTCAGGATCCACTCGTAGGTGCCCGCACCGGACACGATCGCGCCCGCCTCGCGGATGAAGGCCTCCGTCTCGTTCAGGGCATCGCCCCCGTCGGCGGCGAACAGCCATTCCAGGGAGTGGTCCTCGGTGGCGATGAAGCCGTCCAGGCTCGTCGCGGTGTTGTAGACCGTTCTGCTCATCGTGTACCTCCGTCGTGGTGTCGGTCCTGAAGCCATTCGATGGGGTCGCCGTGGTCCACCTCCAGGCCCTCCGCGCGCAGCATGTGGCGCACGAGCTGCCTGCGGTGGGCGGAGAAGGTGAGCACGTGCGCGACGACGCTGCCCAGCACGAAGCTCTCGGGCGGGTCGCACAGGGCGTCGATCAGCCGGTCGCCCCAGGCGCCCCGCCGCCCGATGTCGTCGACCGCGGCGATCCAGCGCGCCCCCGCCCGCGTGTGCCGCTCCGCCAGCGCCTCCAGGCCGTCCGCGCCCCGTTCGGGCAGGTCGGCGCCGTCGATCGAGGCGAGCCACATCTCCTTGGCCCGGACCAGGTGGTCGAGCACGGCGGCCACGGACTCCTCCGGCCCGTCCCACTCCAGGACGGTCCGCCCGGGTGAGCGCACCCGCCGGTAGGCCTCCTCGGACAGCCGTCCGGCGAGGCGGATCAGGTGGGCGGTGTCGTCCACGTCGTGGTGGACCTGGAGGGCGATCAGGTCCATGCCGGTCCGCTCCTTGGGTCTGTCCTCGATCCACAGGTGGATCGGCGGGTGGAAGTGGATGCCGTTGGGCGCGGACAGCCACGTGCCGCTGCCCGCCGTGGTGGCGCTGGGCGGGTGCCCGAAGGCGCGTCCGAAGGCGCGCGTGAACCCCTCGACCGATTCGTACCCGGCCGCGAACGCGGCGTCGGTCACGCTGCTGCCCTGGCTGATCTGCCAGGCCGCGCGTTCCAGGAGCACCCGGCGGCGCAGCGCGACCGGCGACTCCCCGGTGTCGCGGGTCAGTCTGCGGGTGAAGTGGAACGGTGAGGCGAAGGCGTGGTCCGCCATGTCGGTGAGGCGGGTGTTCTCCTCGTCCAGGACCGCGTCGAGCAGTTCGCGCAGGCGGTCCCGGCCTGGGGTGGGCTCGGTCATGGCAACCAGTATGTTCACCGGCGGCGCTCGTGCGCCTGACCGATCTTGCCCACCCGTGCCGCCGCCGCGGCCGGTCCCGGCGGGCTTTTCCCGGTGCGAGCGCCCCGGCGGATGCGGTAGAGTCTTCTGCGTCGGCGGGGCCGGAAAAGGTGACCGCTCGACGAACGGGACGTAGCGCAGTTTGGCAGCGCACTTGACTGGGGGTCAAGGGGTCGTGGGTTCAAATCCCGCCGTCCCGACAGAGGAATAGCAGGTCAGCGAGGGGTCCACCGGATGGTGGACCCCTTTCCGTGTTTCCGGTGGGGTGGAAGCGGGGCTGGGGCCGAGGCGTGCGCGCCCTCGGCCCACGTCGTTGAGGGCGTCGTCCATCGGCTTTGGCCGCTGGCCCGCGTCCACGGGTCCGCGTCTTCCGGCGGGCGCTGACCGCTGTGACCGCGATGGCCGACAGTTCCGGGGAGAACCGCGGCCGTCGGGGTCTCGGCGCCCCCGCCGTCCCGTGCCGCACCTCGCTCCACGCGCGGAGCCCGGACTCCCGCCGCCGGTGCCGTGTGCTGCTCCCGGGCAGCCCCGTGTCCCCCGTGCCGCGGACGTCCACCTGCCCGGAGGGCAGGCTTCCCGGGGCCGCGCGGCCAGCCCCGTGGCGACGGTTTTCCCGGGATCTCAGGAGCCGGAGTCGCATCCGTGGGATTAAAGGTGCTATACATGGACATACCGGCAATGAAAACGGTTTTCATTACTGACTATCCTGTCCAGCGCGACCGCAGGGGTGTGCAGCTCAGTGTCGAAGGAAGCCGGGCTGGAGGCCGAGGCCGCCCCGGGCCCCTCTTCGAACGGATCCCCGCCCGCCGATCCGACCTCCCGGTGGAGGACCCCCGCCCCGTTCACTCCGCGCGGCTGTCGGACGCGGCCGGACGCCGGCTCCGCGGTGGCGGCCCCGCTTCCCCTCCGCCGCTGGCCGTCGGCCGCGCGGACCGGCCCGGAACCGGACCACACCCTCGCGCCGACCCGGCCCGTCCGACCGGGACCACGGGCGACCGACCGCCCTGTTCCACGATGACGTGCCGGTCCGGGTATCAGCGCGTGTGCTGAACGCGGTCTCCCGCCGCCCCGAGCACAGGGCCCCCGACCCCCGGTCGCAGACACCTCACGGGACCGCCTCGCCCGCGGTCCCGCCCCCGAGAAAGGCCGAACGATGAGACGACCATTCCTGCCCGCGGCCACCTTCGCGGTGCTCCTGGCGGCCACCGCCTGCGGCAGCGGAGGCGAAGGCGAACAGGCCTCCGCTGACGGCGCCGCCCTGCGTTACGCGGCGGTCGGAGCTCCGGCGGCCACCACCCACGACCCGCACGGCCGCGTCAGCAACGAGGCCGACTACATGCGCTTCGCCATGCTCTACGACGTGCTGACGGTGACCGATGAGGAGGGCGCGGTCCAGCCGCGCCTGGCCCAGTCCTGGGAACCGGCCGGGGAAGCCCTCGACCTGTGGACCGTCAGCCTGCGCGATGACGCCGTCTTCTCCGACGGCCAGCCCGTCACCGCCGCCGACGTCCTCTTCTCGCTGAAGCGGATCCAGGGCAAGGGCGCCGAGAACAACGGACGCCTGGCGGTGTTCGACCTGGAGTCCTCCTCGGTGGTGGACGAGCACACCCTGGAGCTGGCCACCCGCCAGCCCTACGCCGAGGTCGGCAGCGCCCTCGCCTCCCTGACCTTCGTCGTCCCCGAGGGCAGCGACGACATCACCGAACCCGTGGTCGGCTCCGGACCGTTCCAGCTGGAGGAGCACGACGACACCACCGCGGTCCTGTCCCGCAACGACGACTGGTGGGGCGGGGCCGCCGACTACGAGACCCTCCAGATCACCGCCATGCCCGACCCCGCCGCGAGGGCCGAGGCGGTGGCCTCGGGGCAGGCGGACGTCGCGGGCAGCGTGGCGCCCGTCAGCGCGCAGCAATACGAGGAGTCCGACGAGGTCCACGTGGTCACCAGGCCCGCCGGGGTGAACTACCCGCTGGTCATGGACCTGGAAGCCGAGCCCTTCGACGACCCGGGCGTGCGTGAGGCCGTCAAGCTCTCCCTGGACCGCGAGCGACTCGTCGAGACGGTCTTCCTCGGTTACGGGGAGCCCGGCACCGACGTCCTGAACCCCGACGCGCCCTTCGCCCCCGACCTCGACCCGGTCGAGCGCGACCTGGACCGGGCCCGCGAACTGCTGGAGGAGGCGGGGCACGCGGACGGTGTCGAACTCACCCTGCACGCCACCAACTCCTACCCGGGCATGGAGGAGGCCGCGACCCTGGTCGCCGGACAGCTCGCCGAGGCGGGCATCGACGTCGAGATCGAGGTCGGTGCGCCCGACACCTACTGGACCGAGGTGTGGAACGTCGAACCGTTCTACCTCAACAGCCTGGGCGGGAACGGGTTCGTGGACTTCGCGCGCATGTCCCTGCTCTCCGACGGCCCCGTCAACGAGACCGCCTGGAACGTTCCCGAGTGGGACGCCGACTTCACCGGGGCACTGGCCACGGAGGACGAGGAGGAGCGCCACGCGATGCTCGCCGACCTGCAGGAGCGCGTCGCCGACGACGGCGGGTACGTGGTCTGGGGTACGGGCGACGGTATCGACCTGACGGGCCCCGGTGTGAGCGGCCTGCCCACCGGTCCCGGTTTCCACCGCCTGTTCGTCGAGCGGGTCGAGGTCACCGGCTGATGTCGCGCCCCGAGGCGGCCCCCGCGGCCGACCGCCCCCGCTTCCGGGGGTCGGCCGCGGGGGTCCGGCTCCCGTTCGCCGTCGTCCGTGCGGTGTTCCTGCTGGCTTTGGTGTCGGTGGCGGTGTTCGCGGCCACCGAATTCCTGCCGGGGGACGCCGCGGACCTGCGTGCCTCACCCGGGGCCGACGAGGCGCAGGTGCGGGAGTTGCGGGAGGAGCTGGGCCTGGACGCCGCGCCCTGGCGGCGCTACCTCGATTGGGCCGGGTCCCTGCTCACCGGTGACCTCGGTGCGTCCCTGGTCAACGGCCGCCCCGTCGCCGACGCCCTCGCCCAGCGGCTGCCGGCCACCTTCACGGTCGTCGGGGCGGCGTTGGCGGCGGCGGCTCCGGCCTCCCTGGCCCTGGCCTGGTGGGCGGGTGGGAGCAGACTGGCCCGCCGGGCGTCCACGGCCGTCCTCACCGGAGGCGCCGCCGTGCCCACGGCTGTCACGGCCGCGGCGCTGGTCACCGTGTTCTCCGGAGTGCTGGGTCTGGTACCCCCGGTCTCCCTGCTCCCGCCCGGAGCCGCGCCCTGGCAGCACCCGGAACTGCTGTTCCTCCCCGTGGCGGCCCTGGCGCTGCCCACGGCGTTCTACGCCGCGAGCCTGTTGGCGGGCGCGGTGGCCGACACCGTGCGCCTGCCCCACGTGGCCGACGCCCGCCGACGCGGCGTCCCCCCGTGGCGGATCGCGGCGACCGACGTCCTCCCCTTCCTGCTGGCCCCCTTCACCAGGGTCATGGCGGTGTCCGCGGGGGGACTGATCGCCGCCGCGGCCCTGGTGGAGACGCTCTTCGGCTATCCCGGCGTCGGATCCCTGCTGGTGTCCTCGATCGCCTCCCGGGACCTGCCCGTCGTCCAAGCCACCGCCGTGGTCGCCGCCGCGGTCGTGTTGGCCGGACTCCTGGTCGCGGACGTGGTCGCCGCCCTGACCGAACCGCGCCGGAGGCGCTCGCCGTGAACCGCCGTCCCTTCGCACTCCTCGCCTCCGCGGCCGTCCCCCTGATGTCGGTCGCGGTCCTGTCCGTAGCCCTGTTCGGCGGCTGGTGGGCGCCACACAGCCCCACATCCCCGCTGGGGCCGCCCTGGCAGGGACCCGTTCCCGGCCACCTCCTGGGAACCGACGCCCTGGGCCGTGACGTGTGGTCCCGTGTCCTGGCCGGGGGAGGAGGCCTGCTCGGTGTCTCCGTGACGGCCGCCGTGTGCGCCTGCGCGGTCGGGACCGCCGGAGGCCTGACCGCGGGATGGTTCGGCGGGGCGGCCTCGCGGACCCTCACGGCGGCGGCCGACCTGCTGCTCGCCCTGCCCTCCCTGCTGCTGGCCCTGGTGGCGGCGATCGCCCTGCCCTGGCACGCCGCGGTGGTCTTCGCGACGGTGTGCGGAGGAGCCCCGCTCACCCTGCGCGTGGTCAGGGACGCGGTCCGCGCCGTCCGCACCTCCGGGTACGTGGAGGCCGCGCTCCTGCGCGGCGAGACGAGCGCTTCGATCCTGACGAGGGAGGTCCTCCCCGCCATGCGGGGGGTGGTCACCGCCGATCTGGGGCTGCGCCTGGTGGTCGCGCTCCAGGTCGCCGCCGCCCTGAGCGTCCTGGGAATGGGCGCCGAACCCCCTGCCCCCGACTGGGCCCTCATGCTCAGGGAGAACATGCCCGGCGTGGCGGCCAACCCCTGGGCCGTCGGCGCGCCGGCCGTGGCACTGGGCGTCACCACCGTCCTGCTCGCCCTCCTGGCCCAGCTGTACCTCGCCGACGACCGCACGAGCCGGATCCGTCACAGCGGACCCGCACCGAAGGAGCCCACGGATGGCTGAGGGACTGTGCGCGGAGGCGCTGCTGGTCGAGGACGGACACGGCGCCCGCGTGGTGGGCCCGGTGGACCTGCGGGTGCCGGACGGCGCGGTGCTCGCGGTCATGGGCGCCTCCGGAAGCGGCAAGACCAGCGCCGTCCTGGCCGCGCTGGACGCGCTGCCGCCCGGGCTGGTGCGCCGGGCCGGTCGGGTGCGCTGGCAAGGAGCGCCGGTGCCCGCGGGACGTGCGGCGCGCCGGTGGCGCCGGGCCAGCACCGGCGTGCTCGGACAGGACCCCGCCTCGGACCTGCACCCCCTGCGCCCGGTCTCCGCGCTGGTCGCCGAAGCCCTGCCGGGCGGCCTCCGGGGCGCGAACGCCGAGGCCGTCCGAGCGGCGCTCACCTCTCTGGGATTGGACGCCGACGCCCTGTGGCGCCGTCGCCCGCACGAACTCTCCGGAGGCCAGGCCCAGCGTGTGGCCCTGGCACGGGCGGTCGTCGCCGATCCCGGGCTCCTCGTCCTCGACGAACCCACGAGCGGCCTGGACCCCACCACGGTGGAACTCGTGCTCGACGTCCTCGAACGGCGGCGGGGGCGCCCCGGAAGGAGCACCGTCGTGATCACCCACGACCGGGGCTTCGCCGACCGCGTGGCCGACGTCCGTCTCGACATCGGTGCGTCCGAACCGGTTCGCGGGGGCAGCGCCGCAACGGCGGGCCCCCGGGACCCGGGCGGTGCCGCGCTCCTCGGCCTGCGGGGGGTCCGTCTCACGGCTCCGGGCGGCCGGGAGCTGCTCGACGAGGTGGACCTGACCGTTGGCCGGGGGGAGGCGGTCGCCGTCCTGGGGCCCTCGGGGTGCGGTAAGTCCACGCTGCTCAGAAGCCTGGCAGGGCTCCACCCTCCCGCGGCGGGTTCGTTCTCACTCGGTGGTCGGCCCCTGCCCGCCAGACACGCGGACCGTGCCAGGGAAACGCTGCGAGCCGTCCAGCTGATCGCCCAGGACCCGGCCGGAACCCTGAACCCGGCTCAGCGCGTCGCTACGGCACTCGCACGCCCGGCCGTGGTGCTCCGCGGCCTGACCCGAGGCCAAGCCGCGGCCGAGGTCCCCGCGCTCCTGGAGCGGGTCGGTCTGCCAGCGGACACCGGGCGCGCGCTGCCGGTCCGCCTCTCCGGCGGCCAGCGCCAGCGCGTGGCCATCGCCCGCGCCCTGGCCGCGCGCCCCCGGGTGCTGCTGGCCGACGAGGTGTCCTCCGCTCTGGACGCCGCGAGCGCGCACACGATCCTGGACCTCCTGGACACCCTGCGGGCCGAGGAGGGCTTGGCCGTCGTCATGGTGACCCACGACCGGCGTGTCGCCGACCGTGCGAACCGGGTGCTGGCGCTGGACCCGGAGCACCGCAGTCTCGTGCCGGGGCCCTAGCGCCGCCTGTGGCAGCGCTCGCGTCCTGCCCGGCTCACCGCGTCGCGGCCGCCCCCGTCGCCGGGGACCGGCCCTCGTCCTCGACCGCTCGGGCGCGGGCCTCGCGGTGCTCCGCGATCGCGCCCCGGTCGGGTTCTCCTCCCGAGCGTCCGGCTTTCTTCCGCTGAGGTCCTTCCGGTGTGCACGGGCCTTTCGTGGCGAATGGGGCTTTTGGTAGTGTTGGGAACGGTTTTCATTTTCAAAAACGGAGAAACGGGATCGCCGTCGCACCCCCCGCCGAAGCGCTGCCGTCCCCCGCGGGCGTTTCGGTCCGGCGGGAGCGCGCGACAGGGCGGCGCCTCCGACGGCAAGCCGTTCCCACTCGCGTAGAGGACTCGACACATGCCTGAACAAAGGACGCTCACGCCGGCCTCGTCCGTCGGCGAACTCCTGTCCTCCTACAGGGCGGGGGACGTGTTCCTCTCGGCGGCCACCGGTGCGCTGCACACCACGGGGGTGGCGGCGGTCTCGGACGACGTGCACGGACTCGACTCGCTGCTCGGCGACGCGGGGCCCGAGGGCCTGGTCGTGGGAGCCGTCCCCTTCGACCCGCGACGACCGGCCCGGTTCCTGCTCCCCCGGACGGTGCGCCACGCACCCGAACCGCCGAAGGGCTGGGCGTCGGCCCTGCGACGGCGTCCCCTGCCGGGGGAGTGGGGGTCCGCACCGGTGCCCACCCCCGGCGAACACGGGGTGTCGATGGAGCGGACGGCCTCACCGACGGCGGGCGGTGACGGGCTGGACACGGCGGTGTCGGCCAGAAGCCTGCGCATGGACAGCACCTCACCGGTCGATCCGGCGACGGTGCTGAACAACCTCCTCTGGTGGGACCCGGGCGCGTTCGTCTTCGCCTTCGACCTGCCGGGACAGGGCGGAGGGATCCGCACCCTTCTCGGAGCCAGCCCGGAGCTGCTGGTCTCCAAGCGCGGGGACCGGGTGGTGTCCAACCCGCTGACCGGCTCCGCTCCGGGCAGCGCTGATCCGACCAAGGACTACCGCAGCCGCGAGAGACTGCGGGCTTCGGCCGAGGGCAGGCGTGGGCACGCCGTCGTGGTCGACGCGGTGGCGGAGTCGCTGAAGCCCTACTGCCGGACCCTGTCCGTGCCGAGGAAGCCCGAGGTGGTTCGCACCGTCACCGGGTGGCATCTGTCCACCCGGGTCGAGGGGACGCTGATCGATCCGGATACTCCTGCCCACCTCCTGGCGACGGCCCTGCGCCCCACCCCCGCCGTGTGCGGCCTCCCCCCGAGGCCGGAGTCCGGGACGATCGGCGAACCGGAGCCGTTCGGCGGGGGTTTCCACACCGGAGCCGTCGGCTACAGCACGGCACGGGGCGACGGGGATTGGGCCCTCACCCCCGGTGGTGCCGAGGTCTTTCCGAAGAGGATCGACGTCTTCGCGGGCGCAGGCGTCACGGCCGGTTCCGGCCCCCGGGCCGGGGCGGCGGAGGGCACCGACAGGATGCGCGAGCTCCTGTTCGCGCTGGGCGTGCGCTGAGAGCGCTCCCCAGCCCCGGCGGACCCCGCCTCCACCGCCGCGGGGAACACCCCTTCCCCGGCGGCGGGGGCGGGGATCAGCCGACAGGGCCGCTCCGGACGCGCCACGTCTGGGGGATCCGTGAGCGCGGGTACCGCCCCGCCGTCCGTGACCGCGTGGCGGCTGGCGCGCCGGACCGCGCCCCCGGGCGGCCGCGGACGGTGAGCCCTCCGCGAAGCCGACTGGCCCCGGTCGGCGGGGGCCAGTCGGCCGGGGGCTCAGTCGGAGGGCCGCCGCCCCAGGGCGAGCACGGTCGGATGGACCATGTAGTAGCCCGGGGCGTCGAGGACGTAGTCCGGATGGCCCGGGGTCAGGAGCCGCTCGACTTCGGCCACCTCCTCACGGCTCAGACCCGCGTCGGTGCCGCGCTTGAGCACCGACTCCCGCATTTCCGGCCAGACGGCGTTCTCCAGGTAGGGGCGCACGGTCGGGTCGGCGTCGATAGGCGAGCCCACCCTCGGGAAGACGCTCACGCGCACGTCGAGCAGCCCCGCGGCGGCCATCCAGGCGGTGTGGCGCTCGTAGTGGTCGGGCCCACCGGAGGGGAGCCCCCAGTTGAGTTCGGAGGCGGTGCGCGCCGCACGCTCCAGTCGTGAGCGACCGGGCAGGAACACGGCCTGGTAGTAGTTGCTGGTGAACAGCCCCAGCAGGCCGCCGGGGCGCAGGGCGCGCGCGGCGCGCGCGACAAGGGCCCCGGGGTCGTCGAAGTTGCCGGGCCAGACCACGTCCGAGGCCCAGACCGCCTCGAACCCGTCGCCGGATTCGGCGGCCTCGTCGAGTACGTCGACCAGGTCGGCGGCGCGTACCTCGACCCTGTCCGCCACCCCCTCGGACCGCGCGTGCTCCCGGGCGAGTTCCAGCACGTCGGGATTGCGGTCGACGGCCAGGACCCGGGCCTGCGGACCGGCCGCCCGGGCCAGCGCCACCAGCCCGCCTCCGGCGCCGGTGCCCGCGTCGAGCAGGCGCGTGCGCCCGGACAGGTTCATCGCCCCGACCGCCTGTTCGACGGCGGGGGCGACGAAGGCCCGGTTGGCGAGCAGGTAGGGGACCAGTCCGTTCTGTTGGATGTCTGTCAAGGAACGACCACCTCGGCTGTCTCGGATGGGGGACGGTCGCGCTCGCCCGTCGGCACGGTCACGGCCGTGAGGCGGGCACGACGTGCGGCAGGACGCTGGCCAGTTTCTCCCTGGTCTCCTCGAACTCGCGTTCGGGGCGCGAGCCCTCCACGATCCCGGCGCCGGCGCGGAGCCAGGACCGGCCCTGTTCCTCGTAGACCGCGCGCAGGACCAGCGCGGCGTCGAGCTCACCGCCGGAGGTGGCGGTCACCACGGCTCCGGAGTACAGCCCGCGCTCCTCCTCCAGGCGGGTGATCGCCTCGATCGCCGCGGACTTGGGAATCCCCGACGCGGTGATCGCCGGGAACAGGGCCTCGAAGGCGTGCCAGGGAGTGGCGTCCTCGTCCAGGCGCCCCCGGACGGTGGACGCCAGGTGCTGGACACTGCCCCGGACGGAGACGCCCATGAACTCCGACACCGCGACGGAGCCCGGCGCGCACACCGAGCGCATCTCCGCGACGGCCTCGCGGACCGATATGGCGTGCTCGTGGATCTCCTTGGGGTCGGCCTCCAGCTCGGCGCGGGCGGCGCCGTCCCGCGCCTCCCCGCGCCCCGCCGCCCGGGTGCCCGCGAGCGGGTTGGTCAGGACCTCGCGGTCGGGTCCGACCGTGACGACCAGTTCGGGGCTGAAACCGGCGCTGCGGAGCCCGTCCAGATCCAGCAGGAACGACCGCGCCGGGGTGTTGGCCCCGCGGCCGACCGCGTAGGTGGCGGGGAGGTCCACGGGCGAGGGCAGCTCGACCTTCCGGGAGAGGATCACCTTGTGGTAGTCGCCGCGTCCGATCTCGCCCAGGGCCTCGTCCACGAGTGCGCGGTAGGCCTCCGCGCCGGCTCGTGAATCGGCCGGGACGCGGTCGCGCACCGGATCGGCGGCCCGCTCGCGCAGGACGGAGAGCGCTTTCGCGCGCATCTGCGTCTCGCCCCCGCTGATCCGGGCGCCGTCGGCGGTGATGCGGACCTCGGTCTGGGGCACGATGAGGCGGGCGAGCCGCGCGGACGCGCCCGGGGCCGACGAGTGGACCCCGCGCGACCGGAGCGCGAAGTCGAACCCCACCCAGCCGTAGACCCGCCAGGAGGGGTCGGGCAGTCCGGCCAGGGCCGCGTCCAGGGCGTCGGCCGGGCTGCCGGTGTAGTCGCGGGAGTCGGCGGTCCCGTCGGCGCCTCGGACCGTGACCCGGTCGCTGTCGAGGTCGATCCCCCACCGCACACCGCCGCCGAAGAGCCAGACCCCCTCGCGTTCGTAGAGGACGTACTCGGGGAAGAGCCCCGATCCCGCGAGCCGGGCGGCGGCCGCGGCGGGATCGAGCGGTCCCTCGACCTGTTCGGTTGCACGACTGCTCACGGACGTCTCCTCGCCCGGGGCGCCCCGTAGGCCGCGTCTGGTGTACCCGTGGTCAACATTCTTCTCCGGTCTTGTGTCGGGGCCAGCGAGGACGCCCGCGTCTTCGTCGCCCACCCGCGGCCGCCCACCCGCGGCCCGGTGCCGACCAGCCCCGGTCCTTCGTGTTCGAGGGGACGTCGACCGGGGGCGGCCGGCGTCTCTCCGTGCGGGGCGGGGAGGGGGAGGCGGCGGGGGAAGCGCGTCCGGGGTTCAGCCCGAGGTGAGTTCGATCGCGCCGGAGGGGCAGCGGTCGACCGCGTTGCGCACGTGCGCGTGGTCGCGGGGGTCGGGCCGGTCGGTGCGCAGACGCACGAGCCCGTCCTCCTCGCCTTGGTCGAACACTCGGTCGGCGGCGACGACGCATTGACCAGCGCCGATGCAGACCTCGGGGTGGACGGTGATTCGCACGTGGGGACGTCCTCTTCACTGTGGAGCGACCCGGGCAGGGCCGCCGAACGCCCGAAGGCGCTTGTGTGATCGTAAATGATAATCATTTTCGCCAGAAGCGTTCATCCGTGTGGCTGAGGTCGCAACGCCTTACGTGTCGCTCCGGTCGCGAGAAGTGACGAGGGACCTCATCGGATCCGCTCGCGCAGGGCGTTCTTGTCGACCTTGCCCACGGGGGTCAGGGGCAGCGCGTCCACGGTCTCGATCCGGTCGGGGGCCTTGTAGCCGGCCAGGCCCCTCCCGCGCAGGAAGGCACCGAGTTCGCGGACCGTGGGCCGGGCGCCCGCGCAGACCAGGAAGGCGACCGAGCGCTCACCGAGGTCCGGGTCGGGGGCGGCCACCAGGGCGACCGCCGACACGTCCGGGTGGGCGAGCAGCTGGCCCTCCACCTCCGTGGCGTCGATCTTCTCGCCGCCGCGGTTGATCTGGTCCTTCACCCGGCCCACGACGTTGATGTGGCCGCTGGGGTGGAGCCGGACGAGATCGCCGGTCCGGTAGAACCCGTCGGGCGTGAAGTGCGTGGTGGCGAGTTCGGGGGCGCGGTAGTAGCCGCGCAGTGTGTAGGGGCCCCGTGTCAGCAGCTCGCCCACGGCGCCGACGGGCACGGGGGCACCGGACTCGTCGACCACCCGTACCTCGTCACCGGTCGAGATGGGGCGCCCCTGCGTGGTGCACACCAGCTCCTCGGGGTCGTCGAGGCGGGTGACGTTGATCAGGCCCTCGGCCATGCCGAACACCTGCTGCAGGAGGCACCCCAGCGTCGGGCGAACGCGTCGCGCGAGGTCGTCGGCCAGCCGCGCTCCCCCCACCTGCAGGACCGAGAGGCTGTCCAGCTCCGCTGAGCCCGGAGCCCGGTCGGCGTAGGCCTCCAGCCACACGGGCACCATCGGCGGACTGAGCGCCGTGACGGTCACGCCCTCGCGCTCGATCAGGGGGAACACCGTTTCTGGGGCGGGGCTGGGCGCCATGACCACCGTCGCGCCCACGGTGAGCGCGCCCAGGACCCCCGGGCAGGACATCGTGAAGTTGAAGGCGACGGGCAGTACCGCGAGGTAGACGCTGTCCGGGGTCAGGTCGCAGGCGGCCGCGGCGGCGCGGGCGTTGTAGGCGTAGTCCCGGTGCGTGCGCGGGATGAGCTTGGGCGTCCCCGTGGTCCCTCCGGAGAGCAGGAGGAGTCCGATGTCGCCGGGGTCGGGGCGCCCGGAGCCGGGAACGCGCTCACCGGACGCGCCGGAGCGCAGCTCCTCGAAGCCGACGGCGTCCTCGACCCCGCCGGTGTCACCGACGACGATCACATGGCGCAGCACCTCGTGCTCCTCGCGCATGGACGCGGCCAGCGGCCGGTAGTCGAACCGGGCGTGGCGGTCGGCGACCGCGTAGCCGACCGCGCCGGTGACCCGCAGGAGGTGGGAGATCTCGTGCCCCCGGTGCCCGGGCATGGCGTGGACCGGGATCGCGCCGAGGTACTGCAGCCCGAACCAGAGCAGCAGGAACTCCGCCCGGTTGGGCAGCTGCACCACCACCCGGTCGCCCCGGCGCAGCCCCCGCCGGTACAGCCCGGCCGCCACCGTTCCCGCCTCCGCGGCCAGCTCGGCGTAGGACCACCGGCGCTCGCCGTCGACGAGCGCGACGGCGTCGGGGCGCTGCTGCGCCTGGCGCGTCAGCAGGTCGGCCAGGACCTCCTCGCGCCAGAACCCGGCCGCTCGGTAGCGCTGACCCGCCTCCTCCGGCCACCCCGGCCAGTCCTGCTCCCGAGCTGTTACGGGCATGTTTGCGCTCTTGGTCATCTCTGCTCCTTTTGCGTTCTATGCCACACATAGGGGGGATCGCGCTCCGTGTGGGGCTTAGGATAAAAAAGATAACGGTTTTCGTTTTCAAGCGAACCATCGGCCCCCGGTCCCCGCCGGATCCAGGTCGGCCCCCCAAGCCCGCCGCGAGTCAAGGAGACGATCACGCGTGTCGCTGCCAGCCGATCCGCCAACGGTGCCCACGACGGAAGAGGAGCTGCGCGCCGCGGTCGCCGCGCTGGTGGACATCCCCCCGGAGGAGGTCGGCCCGGACGACGACCTGTTCGAGCTCGGCCTGGACTCCATCGCCCTGATGCGCCTGGCCTCGCGGTGGCGGCGCGCCGGCTTGGGGGTCGGCTTCGACGAACTCGCGGAAGCGGCGACCCTGCGCGGCTGGCGGCAGCTCCTGGCGCCGACCGCTCCGGCCCGGGAGTCCGGCTCCGAGGAGCGGGACCCCGGCGGCCCCTTCCCGCTCGCCGCCATGCAGCACGCCTACTGGATCGGGCGCCAGCCGGGCCAGCCCCTCGGCGGGGTCGGCGCGCACTTCTACGCCGAGCTCGACGGTTCGGGAGTCGACGCGGCACGCCTTGAGGCCGCGGTGACGGCGCTGCGCCGCCGCCACGGAATGCTGCGCGTGACCGTGCTCGACGACGGCCGCCAGCGCGTCCTGGACCGCCAGCCGGAGCCCGCGCTGACCGTGCGCGACCTGCGCGAGGAGACGGCCGAGCGGGTCGACCGGGAGCTGGCCGAGCTGCGCGAGTACTACACCCACCGGCGGATGGACGTCGAGCGGGGCGAGGTCTTCGACCTCGCGCTGACGCTCCGCCCCGGCGGCGCCACCCGGTTGCACATCGACCTCGACATGCTGGCGGCCGACGCCGCGAGCATGCGGGTGCTGCTGCGCGACCTCCAGACGCTCTACGCCGACCCCGACGCGGACCTCGCGGAGATCCCCCTGGACTACCGCGCCTACCTGAGCGCGGCCGAGACCACCCGGGCGAGGGAGCGCGAGGAGGACCGCGCCTGGTGGAGCGAGCGCCTGGAGTCGCTGAGCGCCCCGCCGTCCCTGCCCACCGTCGTGGACCCGCTCGACCCGGACTCCTCCTCGCCGCGCTTCCACCCGACCACCCGACTGCACCACTGGCTCGCCCCCGAGCGCAAGGAACTGCTGATCGCCGCCGCACGCGGCCACGGGGTCACCCCCGCCGCCGCGTTGGCGGCCGCCTTCGCCGAGGCCCTCGGGGCCTGGAGCGACTCCCCGAGATTCCTGCTCAACCTCCCGCTGTTCCACCGCGACCTGGACCTGGAGGGAGCCGAATCGCTCGTCGGCGACTTCAGCAGCTCGATCCTGCTCGACGTCGACCTCACCGAGGAGCGGACCTTCGCCGAGTCCGCTCGCCACGTACAGACCCGCCTGCGCACGGCGGCCGCCCACGGTTCCTACTCCGGTGTCGAGGTGCTCCGGGACCTCTCCCGCGCCTCCGACGGCGTGCCGGCCCTGGCCCCCGTCGTCTACACCAGCGCCCTGGGCCTGGGCGAGATCTACGACTCCGAGGTCAGGAGCGCCTTCGGCGATCCGGTGTGGATCATCTCCCAGGGCCCCCAGGTCTGGCTGGACGCCCAGGTGACCGAACTCGACGGCGGGCTGCTCCTGAACTGGGACGTGCGGCACCGTGCGTTCGAGCCCGGCGTCCCCGAAGCCGCGTTCGCGGCCTACCGCGACCTCGTCGACGACCTCGTCGACGACGCCTCGGCGTGGGACAGGCCCGCCGATCCGCCCCTGCCCGAGGCCCAGGCGCGCGTGCGCGAGGCGGCCAACGCCACGGACGCGCCGGCCGTGACCGAACGGCTGCACGAGGGCTTCTTCCGCGCCGCACGCGAGAACCCCGCAGCCGTCGCGCTGGTCCCCGACTCCGGTGAACCGGTGACCTACGCCGCGCTCGCCGATCGCGCGGGCCGTGTCAGCGCGCTGCTGTCGGAGGCGGGGGTGGTACCGGGCGAGGCCGTGGTGGTCAGTCTGCCCCGCGGCGTGGAACAGGTCGCCGCGGTGCTCGGAGTCCTGGGCGCGGGCGCCGCCTACATCCCCGTCGGGGTGGAACAGCCCGCGGAGCGGATGGCGCGCGTCCTGGACGCGGCCGACGCCTCGGCCGTACTCACCGACTCCGCGCACGCCGCCCGGTTCACCGTCGCGGCGAGGGGCGGCCGACAGGGGACACCGGTCGTGCGGATCGAGGACGCGGACCGGTTCGCACCCGCGCCCCCGGATCTCGGGCAGCCCCTCGACACGACCGCCTACGTCATCTTCACCTCTGGTTCCACCGGGGTTCCCAAGGGCGTGGAGGTCGCGCACGCGGCGGCCATGAACACCATCGCCGCGCTGAACGACCACTTCGACGTGGGGCCGGGGGACCGCGGCCTGGCACTGGCGGACCTGGACTTCGACATGTCCGTCTACGACCTCTTCGCCCCCCTGTCCGCGGGAGGTTCGGTGGTCCTCGTGGGAGACGAGTCCCGCCGCGACGCCCACCACTGGGTCACGATGATCCGCGAGCACGGGGTCACGCTCCTGAACTGCGTGCCCGCTCTGCTCGACATGGTGCTGACGGCCGCCGAGTCACGCCCCGGGGGCCTCGGCGACCGGCTGCGGTTCGTGCTGCTCGGCGGTGACTGGGTCGGTCTCGACCAGCCCGCGCGCCTGCGCGCCCTGGTCCCGGGCGCCCGGTTCACCGCCCTGGGCGGGATGACCGAGGCCGCCGTGCACTCCACGGTGTTCGAGGTCGACCGGGTCGATCCCTCGTGGGCCTCGATCCCGTGGGGGAGGCCACTGCCCAACATGCGCGCCCGGGTCGTGGACCACCGCGGCCGCGACCGCCCCGACTGGGTGGCGGGTGAGCTGTGGGTCAGCGGCGCGGGCCTGGCGACCGGCTACCGCGGCGACCCCGAGCGCACCGCCGACAAGTTCGTGACCGACCGGGGCCGCCGGTGGTACCGCACCGGGGACCGGGCGCGCTACCGGTCCGACGGCGTCCTGGAATTCCTCGGCCGCGCCGACCACCAGGTGAAACTCCGCGGACACCGCATCGAACTGGGCGAGGTCGAAGCGGCCGCCGCCTCCTGCGCGGTGGTCACGGCCGCGGTCGCGCTCATCACGGGCACACCGCGCAGGCTCGCCCTGGTGGCGGCCGGGAAGACGGGCCCGGCGGCCGAGGCGGAGCTCCGCGCCGTTCTGGAACGCAACCTCCCCTCCTACATGGTCCCCTCCCAGACCGTGCTGGTGGACGAGCTCCCCCTGACCGCCAACGGCAAGCTCGACCGGCGGCGCGCCGAGGCGCTGACGGCGGCCGTGACCGGCCGCGCGCCCGAAGGCGACCTCCCCGAGGACCGCTCCCCGCGGGGGTGGGCCGAGACCGTGGTGGCCGAGGTCTGGGGCGGGCTCCTGGGCGTCGAGGCCGTCCGGCGCGACGACGGGTTCTTCGCCCTGGGCGGCGACTCGCTGCTGGCGACCCGGATGATCGGTGCTCTTCGGGAACGGGGCGTCGGCGGGGCGCGGGTCGCGCACCTGTTCGCCTCGCCCGAGCTGGCCGACTTCGCCGCCACGCTCACACGGCAGGAACCGTCCGCCAACGTCGTCCTGGGGGAGGGCGATCCGGCCAACCGCCACCAGCCCTTCCCGATGACCGACGTCCAGAGGGCGTTCTGGATCGGGCGCGACAGCAGGCTCTCCCTCGGGGGCGTGGGCACCTACCACTACAGCGAGTTCGACGGCGCCGACTTCGACCTCGACCGCTTCGAACGCGTGTGGGCGGCCCTGGTGGACCGGCACGAGATGCTGCGCGCCGTCTTCGACGAGGACGGTAGGCAGCGCATCCTGCCGCAGGCGCCACCGGCCACGGTGGCGGTCACGGAGGTCGGCTCCGAGGCGGAGGCGGCGGAGGCCCTGGCCCGGCTGCGCGAAGAGGCCTCCCACCTGAGCATCGACCTGACCCGGTGGCCCCTGTTCGAACTGCGTGCCGTGCGCTACCCCCGCGGCGGCGAGACGCGCACGCGCCTGGCGATCGGTCTCGACTACATCGTCCTCGACGCCGCGTCCATCATCGCCCTGTACGGGGAGCTCGACCGGCTCTACAGCGACCCCGGGGCGGAGCTGGAGCCCATCGACGTCTCCTTCCGCGACTACGTCCTGCACTCCGAACCCGACCCCGACTCGGTCGAGCACGCGCGCCAGCACTGGACGCGCCGGCTCCAGACGCTGCCTCCGGCACCCGCCCTCCCGTTGGTCGCAGACCCCTCCACCGTCGAGCACCCCCGCTTCACCCGGCGCCAGCGCCCCGTCCGCGCCGAGTCGTGGGAGGCGATCACCGACAAGGCCCGAGCACACGGTCTGACACCGTCGGTCGTCCTGCTCACCTGCTACGCCGAGGTCCTGTCGGCGTGGAGCGACCACCCGGACGTGGCGGTCAACCTCACCCTGTTCAACAGGCAGCCGGTCCACCCCCGCATCGACCTGATCATGGGCGACTTCACCTCGGTCTCCCTGCTCGGGTACGAGCCGCGCACCGGGGAGCCCTGGTCGGAGGCCGCCCACCGCCTCCAGCGCGTCATGAGCGAGGACCTCGACAACCGCGAGGCCTCCGTGACCTGGCTGCTCCAGGAGCTCGCCAAGCGCACCGGCGCGGTCGACGCGGCCATGCCCGTGGTCTTCAGCAGCTCCGTCGGAGTGGGCGACCGCACCGTCAAGGACCTCTCCGACGGCTTCCCCGAGAAGGTGTGGGGCATCTCCCAGACCCCGCAGGTGCTTCTGGACAACCAGGTCACCGAGTCCCACGGCGGTGTCATGGTCACCTGGGACGCCATCGAGGAGCTGTTCCGTCCCGGCGTGCTCGACGCCATGTTCGACGCCTACAACGCGATGCTGGCCTGGCTGGCCGAGAACGACTGGGACACGGTCGCCCCGCCGGTGCTGCCGCGCGCCCAGGCGGACCTGCGGCTCTCCGCCCGGGGCGCCGCCCCCGCCGCCCCGGAGGGCACCCTCCACGGCGAGGTCCTGCGCCGGGCACAGGAGCGGCCGGACCTTCCCGCCGTACTCGGAGCGCCGGAGCACGAACCCCTCACCTACGGCGGGCTCGCCGAGCGGGCGGCCCGGGTCGCGGGCGGCCTGGCGGAGCGGGGTGCGGGCCCCGGCGACGTCGTCGCCGTCGCCCTGCCCTCCGGAGTCGACCGGGTCGCCGCGATCCTGGGAGTGCTCTCCGTCGGCGCGGCCTACCTGCTGACCGACCCGGGGGCGCCCCGCTCCCGGCGCGAATCCGACCAGCGGGCGGCCGGGGCCCGCACCGTGATCGTCGGCCCCGGGCGCGCGGAGGGGCCGGACCAGGCCGACATCGGGGACCTGGCCGCCGCCGAACCCCTGCGGGGCGCGGTCGCCGCCGATCCCGGAGCACCGGCCTACGTCACCGTCGGAGCAGGTCAAGGCGGCACGGACCCCGCCGTCGAGTTCGTCGAGCACCGGTCGGCGGCGGCGACGATCGCGGCGGTGCGCGAGAGGTTCGGCGTCGACGCGCGGGACCGGGTGCTCGCGGTCGACCCCCCGGCGGCCGGAGTGGACGCGTTCACCGTGTTCGGTCCGCTCGGCGTCGGCGGCGCACTCGTGTGCCCCGGGGCCGGGGGGACGGACGACGCGCACACCGCGGTCGCGCTGGCCGCCGAGCACGGCGCGACGGTGTGGAACGGCCCGCCGATGCTGCTGGACGAGCTGATCGCGGCGGCCTCGACCGGGGAGGGAACGCCGCTGCGCGGCCTTCGCCTGGCGCTCGTCTCGGGTGACCGGGTGAGCACCGGCCTGCCCGGGCGCCTGCGCGGGGCCACCGGTGGCGGAGGCAGGCTCGTGGCGCTGTACGGCGGCCGCGGTGTCTCCGGCTGGGCGAGCGCCGTCGAGCTCGACGGGGGCGCGGACCGCTCCGCGCCGTCCGGGACGCCTCTGCCGGGCCACCGGTTGCGCGTCCTGGACTCCGTGGGCCGGGAATGCCCCGACCAGGTGATCGGCGACCTCTGGATCGGCGGTCCCGCCGACCCGTCCGGGCCGGTCCCGCCTGGAGCGTCCGAACCGGTCGGGCGCCTGCGCCCGGCGGGTGTCCGGGCCCGGTACCTGCCGGACGGCACGGTCGAGTTCCTCGGCCCCGAGCCGCAGGCCGTGCTCAGCGGTCGCCGCGTCGACCTCGGCGCCGTCGAGAGCGCGGTCGAATCCCACCCGGACGTCGTCCACGCGGCGGTGGTCACCGCGGGAGAGGGACGGGAACGGCGGCTCCACGCCTTCGTGGTGACCGCTGACGGCCAGGAGGCGGACGGCCTCTCCCGGCACCTGGCCGACCTGCTGCCCCCCTTCGCCGTGCCGGCCCGGTTCACTCGGCTGCCCCGCCTGCCCCTGACCGCCGCGGGCGCCGTCGACCGCGGCGCGCTGGCCGAAGCGGCCGTCGCCGAGGAACACGCCGCCTCGGGCCCGCCCACGGGGGAGACCGAGATCCGGATCGCTGCCCTGTGGACCCAGATCCTGGGCACGAGGGCCGAGCACCGCTACGCCGACTTCTTCGCCGCCGGCGGCGACAGCCTGAGCGCGCTGCGCCTGGTCACCACCACGGGCGAGGCGTTCGGCGTCGAGATCTCGGTCCGTTCGTTCCTCACCGCGTCCACCCTCGCCGACCTGGCACGACAGGTCGACCACGCGCTCGCCTCCCGCGACGACGAAGAAAGCGGAGTCCTATGAACGCCCATCAGATCGTTTCCGAAATGGAGAAGGACGGCATTCGGCTCTGGGAGGACGGCGGTGCCCTGCGGTTCCGAGCCCCCAAGGGAGTGCTGACCGAGGAGCGCAAGGCCCTGCTGCGCGAGAACCGTGCCGAGGTCCTCGCCCATCTGACCGCGCGCCGCAGCGCCGCCCGGATCACCCCCGATCCCCAGGAAGCCCACACCCCCTTCCCGCTGACCGACATCCAGGCCGCCTACCTGGTCGGCCGCGGCAGCGCGTACGGGTACGGCGGAGTGGCCTGCCACGTCTACGTCGAACTCTCCTTCCCGGCCGACACCGACCCGCAACGGCTCCAGGACTCCTGGTGGTCCGTGGTGCGCCGCCACGGCATGCTGCGCGCGGTGGTCCACCCCGACGGCTTCCAGGAGGTGCTTCCAACGATCCCGGAGACGCCGGTGCCGACCGCCGACCTGCGCGGTGCCGCCCCCGCCGAGGTCGAAGAGCGTGTGGACCTGGTGCGTCGTGAGCTGGCCTCCAGGGTTCCCCCCACCGACGTGCCGCCGCTGTTCGAGCTGCGCATGACGCGCTGCGACGACGAACTGATCCTGCACCTGTCGATCGACCAGCTCATCGTCGACTACGCCAGCCTGCTGCTGGTCCTGTCCGAGCTGGAGGACACCTACCTCGGCCGGGAGGGCGAGCCCCTGGAGATCGGGTTCCGCGACTACGTCCTGGCGCGCCGCAACCAGACCCTGACCGGCGAGTACGACCGGGCACGCGACTACTGGACCCGACGGCTGCCCACCCTGCCCCCCGCCCCCGACCTGCCGCTGCCCGCGGACGGCGGGCAGGTCGGCGCCTTCCGGCGCTTCGAGGAGGTGCTGAGCGCCGAGCAGCGCGCGTCCTTCGAGGCCAACGCCGTCCGCGCGGGCGTCACCGCCTCCGCCGCCGCGATGGCCGCCTACGCCGAGGTGCTGGGCCGCTGGAGCCGCAGCCCCCGCTTCACGCTCAACGTCCCCACCTTCACCCGCCTGCCCCTGCACGCCGACGTCGACCGCCTCGTGGGGGACTTCACCTCCGTCGAGCTCCTCGCCGTGGACCTGCGGCCCGCGCAGACGTTCGCCGAACGGGCCGCCACCCTGCGCGACACCCTGCTGGAGGACCTGGAGCACTCCCTGTACACCGGGAGCCAGGTCCTGGCCGACCTCACCCGTCGCAGCGACAGCGACACCGTGCTCATGCCGGTCGTGTTCACCAGCACGCTCGGCTCCGCGGCGGCCCGCCGCCCCGCGGCCGCGATCCGCCACGCCCAGACCCAGACCCCCCAGGTCTGGCTCGACTGCCAGGTCATGGAACGCGCCGATGAACTCGCCCTGAGCTGGGACGTCCGTGAGGGGGTCCTGGGCGGTGACACCGCCGCCGACCTCTTCGCCGCCTTCGCGGCCCTCATGACCCGCCTCGCGGAGGATCCGGACGCCTGGAACGAGGCGGCCCGGATCGAGCTGCCCGAAGCCACCCGCGCCGTCCGTGAGCGGGTCAACGACACCACCGCTCCGGTGCCGCGCGCCCTGTTGCAGGACGGGGTCCTCGCGGCGGCCGAGCGCGACCCCCAGCGCGTCGCCGTCCTGGACCGGGACCGCTCGCTGACCTACGGTGAGCTGGTCGCGCACGCGACGGCTGTCGCACGGGCGCTGGGCGCCAGCGGCGTCGGCGCGGGCGACCTCGTCGCGATCACGATGGAGAAGGGATGGGAGCAGGTCGCCGGTGTCCTGGGCACCCTGCTGGCGGGAGCCGCCTACCTCCCCCTGGACACCACGCAGCCGCCGCAGCGCCGCGGGGCGATCCTCGCCGATGCCGGTACCTCGGTGGTCCTGACCCAGTCCTGGCTGGTCGAGGAGGGCGAGTGGCCCCCGGGGTGCAGGACCGTCGCCGTCGACGCCCTCCCTCCCGTGCCCGGTCCCGCGCCGCGGCCCGACACCGGCCCCGACGACCTGGCCTACGTCATCTACACCTCGGGTTCGACCGGCGCGCCCAAGGGCGTCATGATCAGCCACGCCGCGGCGTTGAACACGATCACCGACGTCAACCGCAGGTTCGGCGTGACCGCCGACGACCGTGTCCTCGCGCTGGCCCAGCTCGGCTTCGACCTGTCCGTCTACGACATCTTCGGCCCCCTGGCGGTGGGGGCGGCCGTGGTGCTGCCCGACCCCGCGCGTCGCGGCGACCCCTCCGAGTGGATCGAGACCGTCCGGAACAGGCGGGTCACCTTCTGGAACTCGGTACCGGGACAGCTCCAGATGGTGCACGACTACCTGCGCGCCGACGACCCGCCCCTGCCGTCCCTGCGTGTGGCGCTGTTGTCGGGGGACTGGATCCCCACCGCCCTGCCCGAGGCCGTGCGCTCCTGGGCCCCGAACATGGCGGTGCACAGCCTCGGCGGGGCCACCGAGGCCTCCATCTGGTCCATCCACTACCCGATCGACCGGGTCGACCCCGCCTGGCGCAGCATCCCCTACGGCAGGCCGATGGACAACCAGACGTTCCACGTCCTCGACACGGCGCTGCGCCCCTGCCCCGACCTGGTCGTCGGTGAGCTGTACATCGGAGGCGTCGGACTGGCCCAGGGCTACTTCGGCGACCGGGAGCGGACCGAGGCCCGGTTCATCCGGCACCCGGAAACCGGTGAGCGCCTCTACCGCACCGGTGACATGGGCCGCTACTGGCCCGACGGGGTGATCGAGTTCCTCGGACGCGAGGACCAGCAGGTCAAGATCCGCGGTTACCGGATCGAACTCGGCGACGTCCAGGCGGCGGTGGAGTCGCTGCCGGAGGTGGGCGCCGCCGCGGTCGTACTCACCGGCGGACGCGGCACCGCGCCCACGGGCGCGGGTCAGAGCCTGACGGCCTTCGTCGAACCCGCCCGTCTGGACACCCCCCTCCCCATCCCCGAGACGCTGGTCCCCGCCGTCCGGAACGCCGCCCGGGAGGTCGGGCAGCGGGTGGACACCGCGGGGCTCGCCGCGTTCCGTGCCGCGCTCAGCGAGGCGGCCGCGGCTTCCGTCGCCGACACGCTCGCGCCGGTGTTCGCCGACGGCGGCGCGTACTCGCCGGAGGAGGTGTGCGACGCTCTGGGAGCGGCCCCCGCGCACCACCGGCTGGTACGGCGCTGGCTGAACGGACTCGTCGAGGCCGGACTCCTGGAGCGCACGCCCCAGGGGAGGCTGAGCGGCCTGAGGGCCCCCGGTCCGCAGGCCACCGACCGCGCCTGGGCCGAGGCCGCCCGGCTTGAGGGCAAGGCGGGGTGGAGCACCGAGCTGTTCGCCACGGTGCGTTCCAGCGCCGAGCGCCTGTCCGACCTGATCACCGGCCGCGAGGAGGCGGCCCGGCCGTTCTCCGGAGCCGATCCGCAGGCGCTGACCGCCGCCTACGCGGAGAACGCGAGCTCCTCGGCACTGCGTTCGGTCCTGGCCGCCGCGGCCGCCGAGATCGCCCGGACCCGGGACACCTCGGACCCGCTGCGGGTCATGGAGGTCGGGCTGCGCGGCGGCGGGGTGGCCGCCGACCTGCTGTCCGCCCTCTCCGACCACCCGGTCGACTACCTGGCGACCGACGGGTCGGCCCAGAACCGCTCCGCGTTCGAGCGGGACTTCTCCGACGACCCCCGGGTGCGCTGCGCCGCCTTCGACCCCGCGCAGGACCCGGCCGAACAGGGGCTGGCACGCAACTCCGTCGACCTCCTGGTCTGCGTCGGCGTCCTGGACAACCTCCCCGACGCGCACGCCGCCCTGGAGCGGCTCTCCACCCTGGTGGCCCCGGGCGGGTGGATGCTCCTGCTGGCCAACACCGATGACGACGACTACGCGCTCCGCGTCTCCGCGGAGTTCATGGCCGAGCACGCGGGGCCGTTCACCGACGTCCGCCAGGAGCGGGAGCAGACCTTCCTCCGCCACGAACAGTGGCGGGAACTGCTCGGCGACGGCGGCCGCCGGATCGCCGCGGAGTTCCCCGAGGACCCCGAGACGGCCCGGGCCTTCGGCCAGCACCTGTACCTGGTCCAGGCCAAACCGACCCAGGCCCCGGTGGCGGTGGAATCACTGACGCGCCGCAGCCACGAGCTGCTCCCCGAGTACTCGGTGCCCGCGCACTGGGAGATCGTCGACGCCCTGCCGAGAACGGAGAACGGCAAGCTGGACCGCGGTGCGCTGGAGAGGAGGTCGCTCCAGCTGGGAACCGGTTCCGCGGAGGAGGCCGGTGACCAGACGCCCCGCGACGACCTCGAACGCGCACTGGCGGACCTGTGGGCCGAGCTGCTCGAAACGGAGCGCATCGGACGCGACGACGACCTCTTCGCGCTGGGCGGGGACTCGCTGCTGGTGGCCCGGATCGTCGGGCGGCTGCGCGACGGGTTGGCCGGGCACGAATGGGACCTCGAATGGGAGGTCGTCCTGCGCCACCTGCTGCGCCGGCCGACCGTCGCGGGCCTGGCGGCCTACCTGCGCGAACTCTCCGCCCCCGAAGCGGAGGAGGAGGCCGAGAACTCGCCGCTGGTGGAGCTGATCGCGCCCCGGCCCGGCGCCCCGGTGACCGTGCTCGTGCACGCCGGAACGGGGACCCTGCTGCCGTACCGGCCCCTGGTGACCCGTCTGCGCGCCCGTTCCACCGCGGGACACGGGCTGGTGGGCCTGGAGCTGCCGGCACCCGAGGACTTCCGCAACGCCGACCCGAACGGGCTCATCGACCGCACGGCCGCCGAGTACGTGCGCGCCCTGATCGACGCCGGGCACACGCGGGTGGACGTCGTCGGCTACTGCGTGGGCGGGGTCATCGCCACCGAGGTGGCCCGTGGGCTCGCCGAGGCCGGTGCCACCGTCCGGAGCCTCACGGTCATCAGCAGCCACAGCCCGACCTTCCGTATCGACGACGAACTGCTCTCCGAGTACTCCTTCTCGCTCATGATGGGCATGGACCAGGCCCACATCGGGTTCCCCGACGACTCCGACCGCGTCGGTGAGGCCGTCTCCGCCCTGCTCGAACGCTCCCCGGAGGCCGTCCTGGACGGCGCGATCGCCGACCTGGACGGGGAGTTCGCCGATGTCGGGGCCTCCTTCGAGGCTCTGGAGGAGCTGCCCAGGATGGCCCGGGTGAAGCGCATGTGCGAGGCGCTGCCGCCCGAGCTGGCCGACACCTACCAGCCCGAGGGCCTGCTGCGGGCGCTGCGCACCTACCAGCAGAGCATCTTCGCGCTGAGCCGGCACCGGGCCGAACCCTACGCGGGCGACATCACCTTCCTGCGGCACAACGGCGCCTACCCCTTCCCGGGAAGCGCCGACACCATCGCCGACCACTGGGCGCGGATCTGCCTCGGCGAGCTGCGCACCCGCGACATTCCCGGCGAGCACTTCACCTGCATGACGGGCCAGAACGTCCCCACCGTGGACGACCACCTGCACGAGATCATCGAAGGGAAGACGTCATGATCGGCCTCATCGGCGCCTCGGGCGCGGTCGGCCGCCACACCGCCGCCGCCCTGGCCGAAGCCGGCGCCGGGCCGCTGCGCCTGGGCGCCCGGCGTCCTTCCGCCGTCCCCGCGGGCCCCTGGCCCGAGGGCAGCGAGACCGTCGCGGTCGACGCCCTGGACCCCTCCTCGCTCGCCCGGTTCAGCGAGGGCTGCACGCTGCTGGTCAACTGCGCCGGGCCGAGCTACCTGCTCAAGGACACCGTCGTCCGGGCCGGGCTGAGCGCGGGCGCCGACGTCGTCGACGTCCTGGGGGACGACCCCGTCCACGAGTCCCTGACGGAGTCGGGCGCGGTCGGGCCGGACCGCTGCGTCGTCCTGTCGGCCGGGACCGTTCCCGGCCTGGCCGGCCTCATCCCCCCCTGGCTCGCCGGAGCCGACCCCGCGAGGGGCCCGGCGCGCAGGATGACCGGCTACGCCGGCGGGCTGGAACACGCGACCGAGAGCGTGGCGGCCGACATCGTCCTCTCCCTGGACACCGGCGGGGCGGGCGGCGAGCGCTTCGGCCGCCCCCTGGCGGCCTGGCGACACGGCCGCCGCGCCGACAGGGTCCTGCGGGTGGCCGACGGAGCCGAAGTCCCCTACTTCCCCCACCGGGTCGCCCTGCACCCGCTCCTGACCGCCGAGGTGGAGCGCCTGGCCGCGCGGATGGGCCTGGCCGAGGCCGACTGGTACAACGTCTTCCCCGGAACGCAGGTGCGCGAACTGTTCACCGCGCTGCCGACGCTGCCCATGGGCAGCGCCGGGGAGCGGGCCGCGGTGACCGAGCGCATCCGGCGCGCCGCCGAGGTCGACGCCGCGGGGAGCGTGCCCTACTACCGCCTGGTGTTCAGCCTCTCGGGGCGGGACTGGGCCCGTACCTGCGTCGTGTACAGCGAGAGCAGCTACCGGCTCACCGGCGCGGTCGCGGCGCTCGCGGTCCTGGACGTCCTGGCCGGACGCGTCGGCAGGGGGCTGCACTACGCCGCCGAGGTGATGGACCCGCAAGCCACGGTGACGGCGCTCAGCGCGAACGGGGACGCGGAGTTCGCGGTCCACGAGCACGCCGCCGCGCTGCCCGCCCCCGGGGACGCGGACGCCGCCGTCGAGGACGGTGCCCTGTGAGCCCCCGGACGCCGCTGCGCGCCGTCGTCTGCGGCACGAACTTCGGCCGCCTCTACATCGACGCCGTCCAGCGCCACCCGGAGTTCACCCTGGCCGGGATCCTCTCCACCGGCAGCCGCTACTCCCGGGAACTGGCCGAACGGCACGGAGTGCCCTGCCACACCGCCCCGGAGGAGCTGCCGGACGACATCGACGCCGCGTTCGTGGCGGTTCCCGCCGCGGTCATGGGAGGCCGGGGCTCGGAGCTCGCGCGCACTCTGCTCGACCGGGGGGTGCACGTGCTCCAGGAGCACCCGCTGCACCCCGACGAGCTCTCGGAGTCCCTTCGCGCGGCACGGCGCGCCAAACGGCAGTTCCAGGTCAACACCCACTACCCGCACGTGGCCCCGGTGCGCGGCTTCATCGAGGCGGCCGCCAGGCTGAGGAAGCGGCAGCGCGTCCTGTTCGTCGACGCCGCGGCCCCGGTCCACGTCCTGGCCCCCCTGGTGGACATCCTGGCCCGGGCCTTGGGCGGCACACGCCCCTGGCGGCTGGGCGATCCGGCTCCGGTGCCCGGGGACGTCGCCGCGGCCGCCAACGGGGAGGCGCCGTTGAGGCTGCTGCACGGCGCCATCGCCGGCGCCCCGCTGACGCTGCGGGTGCACAACCAGCTCCACCCCGGCGACCGCGACAACCACTCCCTCTTCTGGCACCGTGTGGCGGTGGGCACCGAAGGGGGCGTCCTGACCCTGGCCGACACGCACGGCCCCGTGCTGTGGCACCCGCGGGTGCACTCCCCCCGCGACGCCGGGCACCGGCTGGTGTTCACGCCCGGGGCCGGGGCCGAAGCGCTCCGACTGCCCGCGTCGGCGGTCCTGGACCGGGTGGACCCCGCGCCCCGGATCTCCGACATCTTCTCGGAGCTGTGGCCCGCCGCGATCGGCGAGGCACTCGACGGCTTCGCCTCGGCGATCGCCGAGGGCGGGGACCCCCTCCGGTCGGCCCAGCACGACCTCGCGGTCTTCGCGGTCTGGCGCGACCTGATGGCGCGTCTGGGGCCGCCGGAACTGATCCGTCCCGCCGACCCCGAACCCCTGGCTCCCGCCGTGCTCGCGGGACCCGGTGCCCCGGACACGGCGGGGTCCGCCGGTCCCCGGGCCGGGGGGACCCGCGCGGCCCCCGCCGGTGAACCGGCCCGCCCGCACGCGGCGGACCTGTCGGACTACAACGAGGCCGCCGAGTTCTTCGACCTCGGCGCGCGAGAGCACACCGCCCGCACCGGACCCGCGGTCGTCGCGTGCCTTGCGGGGATCGATCCGGCCGCGGGACCCCTGGTGGACATCGGTGCGGGCAGCGGACTGGTCACCCGGCAGGTCGCGCGGGCCTACCCCGACTGCCGCCTGATCGCCACCGAACCCGCCGCGGGGATGCGCGCCCTGCTCACGGCCCGGGTCGGCGACGACCCCGACCTCGCGCGGAGGGTGACCGTCCTGCCCCACGCCGCGGAGCGCCTGCTGGAGCCGGGAGTCCTCCCCGAACGGCTGAGCGGGGTCGTGGTCTGCGGTGTGCTGGGCCACCTCGAACCCGACCTCCGCCGCGAACTGCTGCTGGGGCTGGCCCGGCGCCTGGCGCCCGGGGCCCCGATCGTGGTCGAGCTGACGGGGATGCGCGAGCCCACGACCATCCGTCCGACGCTCCTGCGCCACGCCGAACTCGGAGACCAGCGCTACGAGTGGTGGATGTCCGCGGAACCGGACGGCCCGGACCGGATGCTCCTCGACACCGAGTGGCGCGTCTTCCGCGGGGAGGAGCCCGTCCGCGAGGTCCGGGAGCAGTACCGCTGGTACACGCTGGAGCTCGCCCAACTCGCCCGGGAGTGCGGTCTGCGCCTCACCCCGCCGCCCGCGCCCCACGCCGAGAGCGTGCCCTACCTGGGTACGCTCACGGCGCGGGGGGACGGTTCGGTCACCACGTGACGAGTACCCGTTCGGGCCCGAAGGCGATTCCGTCGTGACGGAAGCGGACCGACGCGAACGGCTCGGCCGCCCGCAGCCCGGGCATCCGGTCGACCAGGGTGCCGATGGCGACGCCCAGTTCGAGGCGGGCGATGTTCTGGCCGACGCACTGGTGGATCCCGTAGCTGAACGCCACGTGGGTCCTGCCGGTGCGGTCGAAGTCGATCCGCTCGGGGTCGGGGAACACCGCGGGGTCGTGGTCGGCCGCCGCCAGCAGCGGGATGATCCCGTCGCCGGCGGGGATCACGGTCCCGCCGACCTCGATGTCCTCGGTCGCCGTGCGCAGCGCGATGGAGTCGCCCACGGAGAGCGCCCGCAGGAGTTCCTCGACCGCCTGCGGGAGCACCGCGGGGTCGCGCTGCAACCGGTCGAGCAGGTCGGGACGTCGCAGCAGCGCGAGCACGCTCAGCGCGATCTGGTTGGTGGTGGTCTCCCATCCCGCGACGATCAGGATGCTGATCGTGGTCACCAGCTCCTGCCGGGTCAGCTCGCCCGACCGCAGCCGCTCGTGCACCAGTCGGCTCAGCAGGTCCTCGCCGGGGTCGCTCTCCTTGGCGCGCACGGCGTCCTCCACCACGGCGCCCAGCGCGCCGATGCCTTCGCTGGCGCCCTCGGCGGTGCTGCCGCCCCCGCCGAAGACCTGCGAGCCCAGGGTCTCGGTGACGCGCCGAAACAGCTGGTCGCCGCGGCGCAGACCGATCAGTTCGCACATGACGGTGCTGGAGACCACGTGGGCGAAATGGGTCACCAGATCGGCCGGCGGTCCGTAGGCCAGCAATTCGTCGATTCGGTCGTCGACGATCCGCTGGATATCACGGCGCATCCGCCGGGCCTTGCGCACCGTCATCTCCGCCAGCAGCATCCGGCGGAACCGGGAGTGCTCGGGCGGGTCCATCCGGATGAACGGCGTCGTCTTCGTTCCGGCCTCCTGTTCACCCTCCACCAGCGCGGGGAAACCGGGGCGGCGGATGTCCGCGCTCACGCGGGGGTCGGCGAGTACCGAGCGGACCTCCTGGTATCCGGTGACGACCCAGGCCGTGCGGCCGGTGGGTAGGCGCACCTGGGCGACGGGCCCCCGTTCGCGCAGGTCGGCGTAGGCGCTCGGTGCCGAGAACGGGCACTCGCGCGGCATGGGAAAAGCCGGAAGCCTCGCGCGGTCGGCGTCGGACATACGCACACCAGCCCTTCTGTGCAGGGTTCAAAAACGGCAGGAAAAATTTCGGAGAAAGGGAGAAGCCGACTGGTCTTCACTGATAACTTTACAGCGCGCGGATGCGATTTCCAACCCGATTGGAAATATGCGATCCGAGATCAATGTCACCGGTGTCGCCAATGGCGGCGCCATTAAAAGCCATTCTCTTTTCTCCGGAACAGATCGCGAGGAGTGGAATTCCCATGGACCTGCGGCATTCGCCCATCAGCCCGTGGCTGCGTAGGCCCCAGCACCGCCCGCGCGCGGACGTGCGGCTCGTCTGCCTGCCCCACGCCGGGGGGTCGGCCTCCTCGCTGCGCCCGTGGCAGTACCTGCTGCCGCCCGGTATCGAGGCGCTGACCGTGCAGTACCCCGGGCGCGAGGACCGGTTCGGGGATCCCATGGTCGACACGATGCCCGAGGTCGTCGACGCGGTCGTGGACGCGCTCGATCCCCTCCTGGACCGCCCCTACGCGCTCCTGGGCCACAGCATGGGAAGCGCCGTGGCCTACGAGGTGGCCCTCGAAGCGCGCCGGAGGGCGATCCCGGCCCCGGTCCGGCTGTTCGCCTCGGGGCGGCCCGCGCCCCTGCACGTCAGGCCCGGCGACGTCCACCTGCGCGACGACGAGCACCTGGCGGCCGACCTGACCCGGCTGGGGGGCACCCCGCCGGAGGTCCTGGCCGACGAGGAGCTGCGGACCGCGGTCCTGCGCTACGTGCGCAACGACTACCGGCTGATCGAGACCTACCAGCCCACCCGGGCGGAACCGCTCGACATACCCGTGCACGTCTTCGTCGGCGCACAGGACCCGGAGTGCTCCGAGGAGGCCGCGGCGACCTGGAAGACCACGACGACCGGTGAGGTCACGACCGAGGTGTTCCCGGGCGGCCACTTCTTCCTCGCCCAACAGCGCCGCCTGGTCGCGGCGGCTGTCGCCCGCGCCCTGGGCCACGCACCGACCGAGACGGCGCCCACCTGGCCCAGCACACCCTGACGCCACTACGACAAGGGAGATCACCATGGTCGCCGACTACTACACGGCCTCGGCCGAGTTCTACGAGATGGTCGCGGCACGCCATGTGCGCACCAGCGCCGGACCGCTGCGCGCGGCGCTGGCCGGGGTCGTCCCCGGCACGGGCCCCGTCGTCGAGATCGGAGCCGGCACGGGCCGCATCACGGAAGTGATAGCGGAGGCCCTGCCGAGTGCCTCGATCATCGCCGCGGAACCGTCCGCGCCCATGCGGGCGATGCTCACCAGCCGGGTCGTCGGCAACGACGACCTGCGCCGACGCGTGACCATCAGCGCCGAACCCGCCCAACACCTGAGGCTGCCCGACCGGGTCGGCGCGGTCGTCGTCTTCGGAGTGGTCGGTCACCTCACCAAGGACGAGCGGCTGGCGCTGTGGCACGAGTTGAGGGCCCACGTCCCGCCCGGTGCGCCGGTCGTCGTGGAACTCATGGGCACCGGTTCCGCCAGGGCCGTTCCCCCCTTCCGCATGCTGCGGGAGCGCATCGGCGAGCAGACCTACGAATGGTGGACGCGGGCCGAGCCCGTCGAGGGCGCCGAGACCGAGGTCCTCCGGTGGGAGACCACCTGGAAGGTCCTCCACGGCGACACGCTGGTGCGCAGCACCAGCGACACCTACGTGTGGGAGAACCTCAGCATCGCCGGGCTCGCGGAGGAAGCCGGTATGACCGGGCGCCTGGTCGGCGATCCCGGTCTGCCCGGAGCCCCCGAGATCGGCGTCCTCACCTTTCCGGAGCCCGACCGGGGCCGCTGACCGGTCCCGTCGGCGGCGCCCCCGCCCTCCGGGGCGGGGGCGCCGTCCCCGCCGGGGTGCGGCCGTGTCCCGCTGGCGGGGCGGCTGCGCCCCGCCGCGGCTACCGCCCCCGGGCCCGAGGCGGGCCGGTTCCGGGACGCCACCGGAGCGGTGTCAGTGCACGTACGGCCATCCGGCGGAGTCCCAGCCGAGCCAGTTGACGCCCAGCAGCGCCGTGCCGTCGTCGGCGTAGTAGTGGTAGGCGAGGATGTCGTGGTCGGTGTCGGCGAAGACGTCCTGGTGGCCGGGGCCGTGCACACCGCCGTGGCCGGACAGGACCTCGGTGCCGCCGCCCGCGGTCATGGCCCTTCCGGCGCGGTCGCGGTAGGGGCCGGTGACGCTGGTGGAGCGGCCGACCATGATGCGGTAGGTGCTGTCCGCTCCCCGGCAGCACAGGTCGAAGGAGACGAACAGGTAGTACCAGCCGTCGCGCTGGAAGAGGGTCGGCGCCTCGACGGCGTCGCCGCCGCGGCCCGCGATCGAGTGCAGGACGCGGTCGCCGCGCTTGCCGGTCGCCGGGTCGATGCGCACCATCTTGATCCCCGACCAGAACGAGCCGAACGCCAGCCACCAGCGGCCCTGGCCGTCCACCTCCAGGTGGGGGTCGATGGCGTTGAAGTCGTCGGAGGGGAACGACTCGATGACCAGGCCCTCGTCGCGCCAGGTGCCCGAGTCCCCGCTGGTGCTGGTGGCCAGGAAGATCGCGGACCGGTTGGAGCCGAAGGTCGAGGCGGAGTAGTAGAGGCGGTACCGCCCGTCGGCGTGGGACAGGTGCGGGGCCCACAGGTTGCGTGCGCCGCCCGTGTAGGGGCTGGTCCAGGGGGCGCCGCCGGGGAAGGCCGGGCCCGCGTCGCGGAAGGCGGTCCGGTCGGCGGAGGTCTTCAGGGCCAGGTCGTCGCCGGTGTGGGCGACCAGGTAGCCGCCCCCGGGCCGCTTGACGAAGGACGGGTCGTGCACCCGGACGTCGCCGGTCACGTGGCCGGGTCCGGGGTAGTCGGCGGCCGCTGCGGGCCGGGCGCCGACCGCGTCGGCGGCGGTCGTGGTCGCGGCCAGCGCTCCCGCGGCCAGGGCGGAGCCCAGCATTCTTCGGCGGGAGAGGGTTCGCGGGTGTTCCGTCATGGGGAGCCTCCTCGGGCTCGGTTCTGGGGGGTGGGTGCCGCTGTGAGGCCGTGTTCCGGGTCGCGGAGTGTCCCGGAGCGGAGGGGCCCCGGTCCGGGAAGCGCCTGGATACCAGGGGAGACGGGTTCCGCGTCGCCGTGCGAGGACGTGTCATCCATGTGTTGTTAGCGCTAACAATGCGTGCCGCGGGAGCGGCGTGCTGCGGAGGCCGGAACGGGGGGTCGTGCGGGCGCGGAACGGGCCGCGCGTCGCGGTCCGCCCTCGGGCCGTCCGGGTGCGGGGGTGGTCCACCGGAAGTCCGTGTCGGCACCGGGGGTCGTGTGCCGTGGGGTGGGGCGGCGTGCATGGTGCGCGGTGGCGGAGGCGTCCCGTCACCGTGCGTGCATCGTAAGGTCGCGGTCGCGCAGCGTCAACCCTCCTTCGCGCACTGTCCGCCTCGGCGTTCCCGGTGCCGCCGAGCCGTCTCCGGCGGCGGCGTTTCATGAGAAACAGCCCCGGATGCACACGATAGGCGCGTTCCGGCGGGGTAGGTGCACAGGCGCCCCTGCCCCCCCGGCGCCCGAGGAGAAGGCTCCCGCGACGCCGCTCCCTCCGGTGCCCGCGACCCGGTACGGGGTCGCGAGCGCCACCCCGAACAGGGCGGCGCCAGACCCTTGACACGTCGGTGCTTGTGCAAGATGGTTGCTTACCTTGATGGTTAATGTTTGGTTCCGTGGAAAAATGTGGGGAATGGTCCTCATGCGCACGGCGCACATGCGTGAACGGAGTAAGAACATGGGCGCACCCCGTCCTGAGGTGGAGATACGGGTACCGGTTCGCGACGCCGCGTCCTGCGTCGCCCGAGATCCGGTGGTGACCCGCGCGCACCACGTCCGAAGGTGTGAACAGGCCTTCCACGCGGGGGCCGCCGCGTCGAGGGGGGACCAGCCGACGTGACCGTGCTAGCACAGGACTCCCTGCGGCTGGACGCCAACGCCATCGACTACACCCTGCTCGCGGTGTACTTCGCGTTCGTGCTGGGCATCGGCTTCATCGCCCGGCGTTCGGTCTCCAACAGCCTCGACTTCTTCCTGTCGGGGCGCTCCCTGCCCGCCTGGGTGACGGGTCTGGCCTTCATCGCGGCCAACCTCGGCGCCATCGAGATCATCGGCATGTCGGCCAACGGCGCCAACTACGGCATGCCGACCATGCACTACTTCTGGATCGGCGCCGTCCCGGCGATGCTGTTCCTGGGCCTGGTCATGATGCCGTTCTACTACGGCTCCAAGGTCCGCAGCGTCCCCGAGTTCATGCTCCGCCGCTTCGGCACCGCCGCCCACCTGCTCAACGGGATCAGCTTCGCGGTCGCCCAGATCCTGATCGCGGGCGTCAACCTCTTCCTGCTGGCGACCATCGTGGACGCGCTGCTGGGCTGGCCCCTGTGGCTGTCGCTCCTGGTCGCCGCCGCGATCGTCCTCAGCTACACCGCGCTGGGCGGGCTCTCCGCGGCGATCTACAACGAGGTGCTCCAGTTCTTCGTCATCGTCGCGGCGCTGCTGCCGCTGACCCTGGCGGGCCTGAACCGGGTCGGCGGCTGGTCGGGCCTGGTGGAGGAGGTCACCGCCTCCCCGCAGGGCGCCGAACAGCTCTCCGCCTGGCCGGGCAACGCGCTGACCGGTTTCGGCGACAGCTTCCTGAGCATCCTCGGCATCGTCTTCGGCCTCGGCTTCGTCCTCGCGTTCGGCTACTGGACGACGAACTTCGTCGAGGTGCAGCGCGCCATGGCCTCCAAGAGCATGTCGGCCGCGATGCGCACCCCCATCATCGGCGCCTTCCCCAAGCTGTTCATCCCGTTCATCGTCATCATCCCCGGGATGATCGCGGGCGTGAGCGTCTCGGAGATGGTCCAGCTCAAGGCCGGTGAGAACCCCGGCGTCGACTACAACGACGCGATCCTGCTGCTGATGCGCGACGTGCTGCCCAACGGTCTGCTGGGCGTGGCCCTGGCCGGTCTGCTCGCGTCGTTCATGGCCGGTATGGCCGCCAACCTCAGCTCGTTCAACACCGTGTTCACGTACGACATCTGGCAGGCCTACGTCGTCAAGAACCGGCCCGACTCCTACTACCTGGGCATGGGCCGGTGGGTCACGGTCGGCGCCACCGTCGGCGCCGTGGGCACGGCGTTCATCGCCTCGGGCTACTCCAACCTGATGGACTACCTGCAACAGCTGTTCTCGTTCTTCAACGCGCCGCTGTTCGCCACGTTCATCCTCGGCATGTACTGGAAGCGGATGACGCCCCACGCCGGTTGGAGCGGCCTGGCGGCGGGAACCCTGGCCGCCGTGGGCGTGTTCCTGCTCGCCGAGACCGGCGTCCTGGCCCTGTCGGCGCAGGGCGCGAGCTTCGTCGGCGCGGGAGCTGCCTTCGTGGTCGACATCCTCGTCAGCGTCGTGGTCACCATGTTCACCCGGCCCAAGCCCGACTCCGAGCTGGTGGGCCTGGTGCACTCGCTGACCCCGCGCGAGTCGCGCAAGGCCTCCACCACCGGTGAGGACGCCGGCTGGTACCGCCGGCCGGGGCTGCTCGCCGGGATCGCCCTGGTACTCGTCATCGTCCTGAACATCATCTTCGCCTGAGCGACCCCGAGAGGTGCACCGTGCTGAGACAAGCTGAGGAGGTCATCCGATGAGTGCTGACAGCCCCGGAAAGAGGAAGGGCCGCACCGCCTCCCGGGTCTTCGACATCCGCACGATCATCGCGCTGCTGTTCGCCGTCTACGGCGTCGTGCTGACGGTCATGGGGTTCGCGGCCACGCCGGAGCAGATCGAGCAGAGCGGAACGAACCTGAACCTGTGGTCGGGTCTGGGCATGCTGGCCTTCGCCGTGTTCATGGGCGGCTGGGCGCTGGTCAAGCCGCTCAAGGCCCCCGAGGAGCCGGGCCCCGGCACCGGGGCCTGATCCGCGCGGACGCACGGGCCCCGGGCGCGTCGCGCGCCCGGGGCCTCAGGCGCTGGGCAACCCCCGCAGCAGGTCCCGCACCAGGTCGGGGCGTTCGTGCAGCGCGAGGTGCCCCGCGCCCTGGACGGTGTGGACCGCGGCGTCCAGGAAGAGCAGGGCCGGGCTGTACAGCAGGTCCGGGGAGAAGAAGGGGTCGTGCGACCCGGTGGCGACGCTCACCGGGGTCCGCCGCCAGTGGTGGAGGGCCTCCGCGCGCAGCGGCCGGGGCGGCAGCACGTTGACCGCGCGGCAGGACCGGCCGACCAGGGTCGTCCACTCCAGCAGGGTGGTGTCCCGGGGTTCGGCCGAGCCGGGGCCGCACATGGCGCGCAGCAGCGCGGAGCTGGACCGGGCGTCGGGGTGGAACCTCCAGCGCACCAGGGCGGCGGCCAGGGCGGTGCCGCCGGTCGCCGGTGTCAGACCGCCGGGGTTGACCAGGCAGAGCCCGGCCACCAGGGGCCCGGGGGTCGCCGAGAGCGCGATGGCCGCGCCGACGCCGTGGCCCAGGACCAGGACCGGGCGGTCGGTGACCTGCGGCAGCACCTCGTCCAGCCAGCCGCCGTAGTACGCCGGGCGCCCGACCAGGGGACGGTCGCCGTCGCTGAGCCCGGGCTGCCCGGGCGGGTCGGCGACCAGCACGGGGCGGTCCTCGGACAGGACGCGGACGGCGTCCAGGAGTGTGGCCGCGCTCAGGACCGATCCGGGGAGCACGAGGACCGGGGTGCCGGGGCCTCCGGGGGCGGTGAAGACGCGGGTGACGCCCAGGGAACAGGGGACGGTCGCGAGCGGGGTGAGCGGGGACTGGGCGTTGAGCCTGTCCCAGCACCAGTCGTGGACGGCCTGTCTGGTGGTCCGGGAACGGTAGACGCGCTGTGCGGGAGAGGGGGCGGGGTGGTTCACGTTGCCTGGTTCCGTGGAGACGCCGGGGCCGGTGGACCCGACTGCCGACACACCTGACGCCCCATCGTACGCCCCCGGGAGGTGTTCGAACAGGGGGGGGAGTGCGCGGGGCCCGCGCCGGGTACGCGACCCGGTGCGGGCCCGGGTGGACCGGTGGCCCGGGTCAGGACCGCCGGAGCCAGTCCTCGTACCGCGTGGTGGCGGTGGGCACGGAGCCGTCACCGCTGACGACGCCGTCCGGGATGCCCGCGAACATCCCGGCGCTCTCGTCCCTGGTGACGGAGCGCCCGTCCGGGCGCGCGGCCAGGGTGATCTCCCCGAGCCTGTCGAGCCGCAGCACCTCGGGCCCGGCGATCTCGCGCCGTCCGTTCAGCGGTTCCCCCCGCGTCGTGTCCGCGACCGCGGCCGCGACGTCGGCGGAGGCGATGGGCCGCATCAGGGTGGAGGGCAGGCGCACGGTGTCCCCGTCCGTGGTCAACGCCATGATCGAGTCCACGAACTCGAAGAACTGGGTGGCGCGCACGATGCTGTACGGCACCCCGCTCTGCGCCAGGAGTTCCTCCTGGGCGACCTTGGCCCGGTAGTAGCCCAGCCCGGGAACCCGGTCGACGCCGACGATGGACAGGATGACGTGGTGGCCCACCCCCGCCTCCCGTCCCGCCGCGGTCAGGTTCTTCGTCGACCGGGTGAAGAAGTCCAGCGCGGCCCCGTCCTCGAAGGACGGGGAGTTGGTCACGTCCACGACCGCGTCCGCGCCCGCCAGGGCCTGCCCGAGCCCCTCGCCGGTGAGCACGTCGACGCCCGTCGACTGGGAGACGGCGACCGCCTCGTGGCCCCGCTCCCCGAGCAGGGAGACCACCTGCGAGCCGATGAGGCCCGTACCGCCGACGACCACGATCTTCATCGTTACCTCCTACGCCTGACAACCTGTGGCGTCCGGGGCGCGTGGGGCCCCGGTACGCCGACCGAGCGGCCGTCGCGGGCGGCTGGCGGGTTCCTCCGCCGCGCCTGCCGCGAACGGCGCGTGAGCGCCGCGGTCCGGACAACCGGTGCGGCCCTCATCCACTCGGACAGGGCAGCGGCCGCGTTTGTGACACGGACGGGCGGCCCGGGGGAGAGGACCTCACCGAGGGACGCCGAAGACCGGCTGCCGGCCGTGGCCGCGTGGCGGGGAAGGGTCCGCAGGGGCGCGTGCGCCCGCTGGGACACCTGGCGCCGGTGGCGCCGCTCAGCAGGTCGGTTCCCCGGCGCTCGACGGGTCCCCGGCGCCCGGCGGGCTCCCGGGAGCGCCGACGACGCCCTGCGAGGAGCGCCGGAAGGAGGCGATCTTGTCCGGGTTCATCACCCACAGGAGCTGGTGGATGCCCTGTGCCGAGGCGTCGATGGACAGCAGCGCGAAGGGCGTCCCGTCCCGCGACACCACGAGGCCGGGTCTCGTGTTCATCTCCGCGATCTCCGTGCGCGAGCCCGGCCAGAAACGCGGGGCGAAGGCCTGGAGGAGTCTGGCCACGCGGTCCCTGCCGGCGACGGGGACGCGGGCGCTGTTGCGCACCCGGCCCCCGCCGTCGGAGCGGCTGACCACGTCCTCGGCGAAGAGCGCCTCCAGAGCGGCCAGGTCGCCCGCCTGGGCGGCGGCCAGGAAGGCGCTCACCAGCTTCCGGTGCTCCTGCGGGCTCACCGGCTCGGCCCGACCGCCGGACAGGTGCCCGCGCGCGCGGCTGACCAGCTTGCGGGCGTTGGCCTCGCCGGTCCGTACGACGGCGGCGATCCGGTCGTAGGGGTAGTCGAAGGCCTCGCGCAGGACGTAGGCGGCCCGCTCCGTGGGGGTGAGCCTCTCCATGAGCAGGAGGAGGGCGAGTTCGACCGCCGCGCCGCGCTCCGCGCCGACCCCGGGGTCGGCGCCGGTGTCCACGGGCTCGGGCAGCCACGGCCCCACGTAGGCCTCACGGCGGACCCGGGCCGACTTCAGGACGTTGATGGCCAGGCGCGTGGTCGTCGTGGCCAGGAAGGCGGCGGGGTCCTCCACGACGCCGCGGTCCGTCCTCTGCCACCGCAGCCAGACCTCCTGGACCAGGTCCTCGGCCTCGGCCCAGCTGCCGAGCATCCGGTAGGCGATGCCGAACAGGCGCGGGCGCACACCGGTGAAGGCCCTCGCGGCCTCCTCCAGGGGGCCGGACTCCCGTGGGACGGCTGACTGCATGGGCGCGACCACCTTCACCGGTTCTGACCTGCTGCCCGGGCACGGGACACGCGCCCCTCGCCAACCTACCGGGGCACCGGCGGAGTGCCCGGCAGGCACGGTGGACCTGCGCGCCCCGGGGCACCCGGAGAACCCACGCGTCCCATGCGCATCGGGTGCCTGGTGCTGACCGTCCACCCGTGGTCGAGGGTGCTTGTGCGGCTCGCGCGTCGCAGGCGCACCTGGTTCTCCGTGGGCGTCTGTTTCGCGTGGTCGGGGCGGCCCCGTGCGCACCTGGCCCCTCACGCTTCCCGCCCGCCCCGCGAGCCCCGGAGGCGGGTCAGATCTGCTTGGCCGCCGTGACCGCCGACGCCACGAGCACCACCGCCGCGAACCACAGCGCCCCGGACGCGCCCACCGCGCCCGCGACCCCCGCGCCCACGGCCGGGATCCCCACCTGTCCGAGCCGGTTGCCCCAGATCCGCAGCGCCAGGGCGGCCCCGCGCGAGCCCTCCGGGGCTGCCGTGGCCACCGCCGACATCGTCAGCGGCTGGCCCAGGCCCAGCAGGAACCCCCCGACGGCCAGCACCGCGCCCAGCACGAACACGTTGCTGACCGGCAGGGCCACCGCCGCCATCGACAGGCCCGCGGCCCCGGCGCTGACCGCGATCAGCGTCTCGCGCGACCAGCGCCGCACCAGCCGGGACAGCACCAGGCGGGACAGCAGCGAGAACCCCGCGCGCAGGCTCAGCAGGACGCCGACCGTCATCGGCGAGATGCCGCGGTTCTCGGCGACCAGCGGCAGGTAGGCGGTGAGGATGTCCACGGCCGAGAGCAGCGCGAGGCTGGCGAACAGCCCCGAGGGCAGGCCCGGCCTGCGCAGCAGTTCCCGTGCGGGGGTCCTCCCCGACCCCTTCTTGCGCGAGGGCGCGGGCATGCGCACCCGGACGAAGGCCAGGATCGGCACCAGCCCCAGGCCGCCGGTCACCGCGGCGACGAGCAGGGCGGAGGAGGTCGCCGACAGCAGCGCGTCCCCCGAGGCGTCGGCCAGCATCGCGCCCGACAGCAGGGGGCCCACGAGCTGGCCCAGGGAGGCCGCCGCGGTGAACCACCCGAAGTCGCGGTCCAGGTTCCCCGGTGCGGCCAGGCGCGCGATGAGCCCCTGACCCGCGACCATGCACAGCAGGTGGCCCGTGCCCAGCACCGTGCTGGCCGCGGCGATCGCGAACAGGTCCGTGCCGTACGCCAGCAGCAGCGAGCCCGCGCCGAGCACCGCCGCGCCCAGGCCGACGATCCACGCCATGCGCCGGGACCGGTCGGTCGCCCGCCCCAGCGGGACCGCCACCAGCAGGGGCAGCAGCGCGTAGGCGGCGGTGACCAGGCCCACCGCCACGGCGTCGCCGCCCAGGGCGATCGTCCGGTACGAGACCAGGGGACGGGCGAGGTTGAGCGCGGTGTGGGTGAACATGACGCTCAGTAACAGCGGCCAGAGCCACGACGCCCCCCTGACGCGGCCTCTTCCCAACGTTCTCTCCCCCTCGTCCGTGTACTCCCCGCCCGACGCGACGGCGTCCCGGGGGCTGGGGGTCCCCCGGGGTCATCCGATGACGTGACCATCCGGTTCTACACGGTGTCCACCCGGCGCTCGTCGGCCGGGGTCGCGGACCGGCGCCGGTCCCGCACCCGCTTGACCGCGAAGACCGCCACCACCGCCACGAGGATGGTGTAGATGCCGACCGCGATGCCGCTGTCCAACAGGACCGACACGTCGCCCTGGCTCGCGGCCATCGCCCGGCGCAGCTCGCCTTCGGCCAGCGGTCCCAGGATGACGCCGATGAGGACCGGCGCCACGGGGATGTCGTACCTGCGCATCAGGAGCCCGAGGGCGCCTACCGCGAACAGCAGGACGACGTCGAACACCGAGCCCTTGACCGAGTACACGCCCACCGTGGCGAAGACCATCAACCCCGCGAACAGGTGGCGCTGGGGCAGGCGCAGGAGCCGCGCCCACAGCGGGGCGAAGGGCAGGTTGATCACCAGCAGCAGGAACGTGCCGATGAACATGCTGGCCAGCAGCGCCCAGACCAGGTCGCCCTCCTGCTCGAAGAGCAGGGGGCCCGGCTGCATCCCGTACTGCTGGAACGCCGCCAGCATCACGGCGGCCGTCGCGGACGTGGGCAGGCCGAGGCCGAGCAGGGGGACCATCGCGGTCGCCGTGGTCGCGTTGTTGGCCGCCTCGGGACCGGCCACGCCCTCGATCGCGCCCCGGCCGAACTCGCTGTCGCCGCGCCGCCTGGCGAGCGCCTTCTCGGCTCCGTAGGACAGGAAGGTGGGGATCTCGGCACCGCCCGCGGGGATCACGCCGAAGGGCAGGCCCAGCGCCGTTCCCCGCAGCCAGGGCTTCCATGAGCGGCGCAGGTCCGCCCGTCCCAGCCACGGCGTGCCCGACGCGACCAGCTGTCCGGCGGGGGCCCGGCCCGGCCGGAACCCCGTGTGCAGGACCTCGCCCACGGCCAGCAGCCCGACCGTGATCACGACGATGCTGACCCCGTCCAGCAGCTGCGGGACGCCCAGGGCCAGGCGGATGGCGCCGCTCTGGTCGTCGATGCCGACCACGCTGACGGCCAGGCCGATGCCCAGCGCGGCGATGCCCCGCAGGGGGGAGGAGGTCACGACGGCGGCGGTGCACACGAAGGCCAGGACGGCGAGCGCGAAGTACTCGGCCGGTCCGAACCCGAGCGCCAGGACCACCATGCGCTGGGCGAAGAAGGCCACGGCGGTCGTGGCCACGATGCCGCCCACGAAGGAGCCGATCACCGCCGCCGCCAGCGCCTGGGAGGCCCTGCCGCGCCGCGCCATGGTGTGGCCCTCGAACGCGGTGGCGATCGAGGAGCTCTGCCCGGGGGTGTTGAGCAGGATGGACGTGGTCGCGCCGCCGAACTGCCCGCCGTAGTAGATGCCCGCGAACATGATGAACGCCGCGGTCGGCTCCAGCAGGAAGGTCAGGGGGAGCAGGAGGGCGACCGCCATGGACGAGCCCAGCCCCGGAAGGACGCCCACGGCCGTGCCCAGGACCACGCCGAGGAGGCACCAGAGCAGGTTGACGGGGGTCAGCGCCTCGGCGAACCCCGACATCAGGAGGGAGAAGGTGTCCACGGTGTTCACAGGACCTTTCCGAGCAGGCCGCTGGGCAGCGACACGTCCAGCAGGCCGGAGAAGCAGATCTGCACGATCGCGGCCAGGGCCACGGCCACGCACAGGTCCAGCAGGGGTGAGCGCCGGTCCAGGGCGAAGCTGACGCCCCAGAAGAGCAGGGTGCCCGAGAGCAGCCAGCCGAGCGGTTGGAGCAGCAGGACGTGGGCGGTCAGGGTCGCGGCCATGACGCCCAGGGTGCGCCAGTCGCCGTGTTCGCTCTTCGCGTCGTCGGCTGCCGCCGGGGTTCCGGTGGTTCCGGCGGACGGGGAGCGCCGCACGGCCAGGACCGCGCGCACCCCCGCCACGCACGCCGTGACGCCCAGGAGGGCGCCCACGGTCAGCGGGAAGAACCGCGGGCCCAGGAAACCGCTGCTCTCCGGCACGCGGACCGCCATGCCTCCCACGAGCAGGAAGAGGGCCGTCACCAGGGTCACCGCGGGCACGGCCAGCGCCGTGCCGGGGGTGACGGGCGCGGGGTCAGCCGCGGGCTCGGGCTCCGGGGCGGCGGTGTCGGACCCGGCCCCGGGTTCCGGGGCGCCGGTGTCGGCGCCGGTCCGGCCGCCGGTCACGCTCCCGACAGCTTTCCCGTCGCCGTTCGCGGCCCCGGTCCGGGTGCTGGCCCGCGCCTCGCTCCCGCTCGCGGGCACGGTGCCCGTGCCGGTCTGCGCGTCGGTGTCCGGGGACTGCGCCCCGGCGGGTCTTTCTCGGGTCACGACAGTCCCAATCCCTCGATGATCTGCTCCAGGCGCGCGGTCTCCTCGGTGAGGAACGCGTCGAAGTCCTCCCCGGCGACGAACGCCTCCCGCCACCCGAAGCGCTCCACGGCCTCCTGCCACTCCGGCGTCTCGACCAGCGCGTGGGTCAGGTCCAGCAGGACCCCGCGCTGGTCCTCGTCCAGCCCGCCCGGCGCGGCCAGGCCGCGCCAGTTGGCCAGGTCCAGGTCCATGCCCGCCTCGCGCAGCGTGGGGACGTCCACGCCGGGCAGCGGTTCGGCGGCGGAGACGGCCAGCGCCCGCACCTTCCCGGCCTCGATCTGCGACTGGAAGCCGTTGTAGCTGGACACCGCGATGTCGGAGGTGTGCGAGAGCAGGGAGGTGAGCACCTCGCCGTCGCCCGAGTAGACGATGTAGTTCAGTTCGGAGGGCGAGACCCCGAGCCCGTCGAGCATCAGCGCCGCCAGCAGGTGGTCCGAGGTGCCGATGGCGCCCCCGCCCACCACGAGGTCGCGGGGCGCCTCGGTCCAGGCCGCGGCCAGGTCCTCCAGGGTCCGCAGCGGGGAGTCCCGGCGGACCGCGACCACGATGTAGTCCTCGGCCAGCCGGGCCAGCGGCGTGATGTCGGCCAGGGTGGTCCGCGAACCGGTGATCTCGATGCCGCCCAGGATCGAGCTGCCCATCACCATGAGCACGTCCCCGCGCCCGCGCTGCCGCGCCGTGTGGTTGAGGCCCACGGTGCCGCCGCCACCGGGCAGGTTGAGCACCTCGACCCCGCTGGCCAGGCCGTTCTGCTGGAGCGCGTACTGCGTCTGCCGGGCGACGGTGTCGAAGCCGCCGCCCGCCGCGGCGGGAACCACCATCTCCAGGCGCCCACCGCCCGTACCCGCTTCACGGGAGGTCTCGCCAGCGCGGACCTCCACCAGGGCACCGGCGAGGGCGACCGCTCCGATCGCACCCGCGATCGCCTCGCGTCGGCTCGGAGCCGTTATCTGCATTGCTCTCCCCCACGGGTCGGGTGACCGGTGCCGGGGCCCGGTCCCTGTGTGACGTGTGCCTCGTGAGGCGGGGCACACACCTGGAGATATTGCACCAATATGAACGCGAGTGCAATATGCGGAACCCGAGATCAGCGCTCGTCACCCCTGGGGAACCCCCCGGTTCGCCCCGCGTGGGACCGGGGGCGACGGGGGTGCGGTCGGCGCGGAGTACGGCGTTCCGACCTGGGTGGTCTCGTGCTTGTGGCGAGGTTCGGGCGTCCAAGCCCGCTGCAAGGACGCGGCGGAGGGGCGGGTCGGTCGCGGCCTGGCGGGACGCCTCGGGGGTCCGGCTGTCGCTCCCGGGGCTGGCTTCCTCCGGTGTTTCCACTTTGTACTAGTCTCTTTGCTAGAACAATCATGGGTGCTCCGGGAAACGGCGCACCCGAGGACCAGCGTGGGGGGACGATGGACGACTCCGGGGCCACAACCGCCAGAACCGCCGCGACAGCGGTACTCAACGCGGCCGGAAGCGAGTTCCGCTACGTCGCGCTCGACCGGCTGCTCACCCCCGACGAGCTGGACCGCACGCCCTACACGGTCCGCGTCCTGGTGGAGAACGCGGCCCGCCGGGCGCCCGAGGCCCTGCCCGCGGTGCTCGCCCGCGTGCGCTCGGGCGGCGGGGACTGCGAGGTCCCCTTCCACCCCAACCGGATGATGCTGCACGACACCACGTGCCTGCCCACGCTCACCGACCTGGCCGCCCTGCGCGACACGGTCACCGAACTGGGCGGCGACGCCGCGGACGTCAACCCGGTGATCGCCACCGACCTGGTCGTGGACCACTCCGTGATCGCCGAGGCGCACGGTTCGGCCGCCGCCTTCGCCCGCAACCTCGACATCGACTTCCGCCGCAACGCCGAGCGGTACGAGTTCGTCAAGTGGGCCGAGCGCAGCGTGCGCGGCTTCCGCGTGGTCCCCCCGGGCCGGGGCATCATCCACCAGGTCAACATGGAGACCCTCGCCCGCGTGGTCTGGCGCGAGGACGGTGGCGACGGCCCCGACCTCCTGTACCCCGACGTCCTCGTGGCCACCGACAGCCACACGCCGATGATCAACGCCATCGGCGTCCTGGGCTGGGGCGTGGGCGGCCTCCAGGCGCAGGCCGCCATGCTCGGCGAACCCGTGATGCTCAACTTCCCCGAGGTCGTCGGCGTCCGGCTCACCGGGAGCCTGCGGCGCGGCGTCACCGCCACCGACCTGGCGCTGACGCTGACCGAGCTGCTGCGCGCGACGGGTGTCGTGGACGCGTTCGTGGAGTTCTGCGGGCCGGGGATCGACGGCCTGTCCTGGTCGGCGCGCGCGGCGGTGGCGAACATGGCGCCCGAGTACGGCGCCACGTGCGCCTACTTCCCCTACGACCGCGAGGTCCGCGACTACCTGCTCCTGACCGGGCGCGAGGACGGGCACGTGGAGGCGGTGGACGCCTACATGCGCGCCCAGGGGCTGGTGCGCGGCGCGGACTCCCCGGAGCCGCGCTTCGACCGGCTCGTGGAGTTCGACCTGGACGCGGTGGAGCCCTGCCTGGCCGGGCCGCACCGCCCCGACCAGCGCGTTCCGCTGTCCCGGGTGCCCGCGTCCTTCCTGGAGACCGCCTCCGCGCCGGAGAGCGTTCCGGCCCCGGACACGGCGGCGGGCCCGGCCGCGGCCTCGGACCTGAACCCGGACACGGGCGCGACTCCGGCACCGGCTCCCCGTCCCGGCTCGGACGGTGCCGCGGGCACCGCGACGGGGGAGGACGTCTTCGGCGAACCCCTCCCGCGCGGACCCGTGGGCATCGCCGCCATCACCAGTTGCACCAACACCGCCAACCCCGCGCTGATGATTCAGGCGGGTCTGCTCGCGGCACGGGCCATGGAACGCGGCCTGCGCGTCAAGCCCTGGGTCAAGACCACCCTGTCCCCGGGATCGCGGGTGGTGGTCGGCTACCTGGAGAAGGCCGGGCTGATGGAGCCCCTGGAGGCGGCCGGTTTCCACACCGTCGGCTTCGGCTGCATGACCTGCATCGGCAATTCCGGACCCCTCGTCCCCGCACTGGAGGAACTGGCCGGGGAGGGACTGGAGGCCGCGGCCGTGCTGTCCGGCAACCGCAACTTCCCCGGCCGGGTCAACCCGCGCGTCTCGCACGCCTACCTGGCCTCGCCGCCCCTCGTCGTGGCCTACGCCCTGGCCGGAACGGTCCTGCACGACTTCGCCGCCGAGCCGCTCGGCCGCGACCGCGACGGCGATCCGGTGTACCTGGCGGACCTGTGGCCCGACGACGAGGAGGTCGCGCGCGTCGCGGAGAAGGCCGTCGACCCGCAGGCCTTCCGGGAGAACGCCGCCGCGGTCTGGGAGGGCACCGAGCAGTGGCGGGCGCTGGACGCGGCCGGGAGCACGCACTTCCCCTGGAGCGAACACTCCACCTACATCCGCCGACCGCCCTACCTCACCGGCGTGCGCCCCGAACCCGGCAGCGAGGTCCGGGTCGAGGACGCCCGGGTCCTGCTGTGGCTGGGCGACCACGTCACCACCGACCACATCTCACCGGCCGGGGCCATCCCCCGCAACAGCCTGGCCGGCGCCTACCTGCGGGAACGGGGCACCGAACCGCGCGACCTCAACCAGTACTCCACCCGGCGCAGCAACCCCGAGGTGATGCTGCGCGGCGCCTTCACCAACCCGGCCGTGGCCAACCTGCTCCTGCCGGAGGGCGAACGCGGCAGGGGAGGGCACGCCCGCGTCCTCGACGGCTCGCGCGTGGAACCGGTCTTCCACGCCGCCGCGACCTACCGCGAGGCCGGGGTGGACCTGGTGGTCCTGGCGGGCCGGTCCTACGGGACGGGGTCGAGCCGCGACGTCGCGGCCAAGGTCCAGGCCCTGCTGGGCGTGCGGGCGGTGATCGCGGAGAGCTTCGAGCGCATCCACCGCAGCAACCTCATCGGCATGGGGGTCCTGCCGCTGCTGTTCCCCGAGGGGAGCACCGCGGCCGACCTGGGGCTCGACGGCAGCGAGCGCCTGACCGTCCTCGGGCTCGGCGGGATCGGGGTGGGGGTGACGCCGCTCGTCCTCAGGGTCACCGGGGCCGACGGGAGCGCGCGGGAGCACACGGTGCTGCTGCGCCTGGACTCGGGGCACGAGGTCGCCTACCTGCGGCACGGGGGCACGATGCCCTACGTGGCGCGCCGCTTCGCGGACCGCCGTCCCGTCTGAGGCCGTCCCCGTCCGGCGAACGCCCGCGCGCCCGGCCCGCCGAACCGGGGGCGCGGCGGGCCCGGCCGTGGCCGCGCGCGTGCCGGGGACCGGCCACGGGACGGCCGCCCGTCACAGCAGGGCGGGCGGCTCCGCGCCGATCCCGGTCTTGATCCACCGGACCCGGTCCAGGTGCGCGTACAGGGCCCGGGAGGCCTCCTCGGTCCGCCCCTCCTCGAGCAGGTCCATCAGGAGCAGGTGCTCGCGGGCCTGGTGCACCATCCGCGTGCGGTCCACCTGGTGGCGGTACTCGATGAGCCTGCGCACCCGGTTCTGCCGACGCACCGCGTCGAGCAGGACCGGGTTGTTCGCGCACCCCACGAGCATCTCGTGGAACTCCGCCCCCGTCTGGAACAGGGTGCCGCGCGCCGACGACAGCGCCCTGCCCCGCACCAGGCCCTCCTGGCGCTCCCGGTGGAGCGCGAAGGCCTCCGCGTCCACCGCGAACCCCGGCTCCAGCAGCGCGGCGGGTTCCACGATCATCCGGAACCGGTAGCTGTGGTCGTGCCCCTCGGCGGTGGACAGCACCTCCTGGAACTCCCAGCCGCGGCCCGTCCGCCGCCGCACCAGGTCCTCGGCCTCCATCCGGACCAGGACCTGCTGCACGTGCCGGGCCGCCACCCCGTGGCGGCGCGCGATCTCCGCGGCCGTGAACTCCCGGTCGAGCCGGTCGTTGAGGAAGTCGTCCACCACGCGGAAGTACAGGTCCTCCTGCCCGTCCCGCTCCGGAACGGCGTCCACGGAGGCCAGTTCGCTGCCCGGCCGGGCGAGGAAGTACCCCCGGTTCGGGATGTGCTCGACGATCCCCATCTCGTCCAGCAGCGCCAGCGCGCGCCGCACCGGGGACCGCGACACCTGGAGCCGGTCGGCGATCCACTGCTCGGTCAGGTGCGCGCCCTCGTCCAGGCCGCCCGTCCGCGCCAGCTCGCTGATCTGGGTCGCGAGCGAGAGCGCGAGCGCGGAGGCCCGGCCGTCCGCGCTCTTCCTGGCGCCCGTCTCGACTGCTCCGGTCATGCGCGTTCCCGTCGTGTGGCTGCGTTCCCTCCCTATGATGCCGGTGCTTTCCGGCCGGGGGCGCGGATGCCCGGGCGTTCGGGGCCGGGCCTCGGGAGCGGGCGTCCGGGGTCGGGCCCGAACGGGTGTCAGGAGCCGTTCAGCTCGCGGGCCAGGGCCTTCTCCAGCCAGGTCCGTGCCCGGTCGAGGTAGTCGCGGGCGACGGAGGTCTTGGCGCCCCAGGAGTCGAACCCGTGGGGAGCGCCGGGCTCCAGGTGGAAGGTCGTGTCCACGCCGGCGGCGCGCAGCCTGTGCGCGTACTCGCGGGACTCGTTGTGGAACAGGTCGATGTCGCCGACGCCGATCCAGGCGGGCGGCAGGCCGCTGAGGTCCTCGCGGCGTGCGGCCACGGCGTAGCGCGGGACCGTGGCCGCGCCGGGGTCGGTGCCCAGGTAGGAACGCCAGCCGAAGCGGTTGACCTCGTTGTTCCAGATGCGGTGGCGGACCCTGTCCAGGTCGCGCCGGGCGGCGGTGCGGTCGTCGAGCATGGGACACAGCAGCCACTGCCCGACCGGTTGCGCGCCGCCCTCGTCGTGCAGTCGTTGGACGAGCGAGGCGGTGAGGCCGCCGCCCGCGCTCTGACCGCCGATCGCCACGCGCGCGGGGTCCACGCCCAGGGAGGCGGCGTTGTCCTGGAGCCAGGTCCAGGCGGCGTGGCAGTCGTCCAGGGCGGCGGGGTAGGGGTCCTCGGGGGCCATGCGGTACTCGGCGGAGACGACGGTGACGCCCAGCTGGCGGGCGGTGGCGTTGCACAGCGGGTCGTCCTGCACGGCGCGGCCCATGACCAGGCCGCCGCCGTGGATCCAGACGAGGGCGCCGTCCGAGTGCTTGTCGTCGGGGCGGTAGACCCGTACGCCGGGGGCCGCTTCCTCGGGGAGTTCCATGGTGACGCCGGGCAGGTGCTGGGCGTCCAGGTCCTCCATCAGCTTGCGTGTGAGTCGCAGGGCCCAGGGGCGGTGTACGGGGACTTCCGGTGAACGGAGCAGGGGGCCGCGCAGCTCCGGTGCCACCCTCGACAGCCTCATGGCAGCGGTCCTGGGACGGTGGTCGTCGGCACGCGGTGCCTCCCTCGGTTCGCGGGCGGGCGAGCGGGGCGTCGCGCCGTCCGCCGCCGGGCGGCGCGGATGCCGTCCGGAGCATACCGGAACGGGGTGTGGCGGTGGATGCCCTGGTCGCGTGCCCGGACATCCGGCGGGGCCCGCGCCCCGCGAGGCGATCCTGGAAGGCGGGGGTGCGGCGCCCCGGCGGCCCTTCCGGGGAGTTTTCCCGGAAGGGCCGCCGCGTTCCCGGAGTTTCCTCCGCTGCCCCGCGTCTTCCACGCGGTTCCACACGGACTTTCACGCCCGCGCGCGGACACCGGGCAGGACTGGCCGGAACCAGGCCATGACCAGCGCAGCCCTGGAACCTACGCGCTGTACTGGTACGCCGGGTAGGTCAGGTAACCCCGGTCGCCGCCCTGGTAGTAGGTCGCCTCGTCCACCGGCGCGAGCGGCAGCCCGGTGCGCAGCCGCTCCACCAGGTCGGGGTTGGCGATGAACGCGCGGCCGAAGCTGATGAGGTCGGCCCCCAGCCCCAGCCAGTGGTCGGCCTCCGCCCGGCCGACCTGCTTGGGGCCCATGGGGAGCACCGGGTTCATGATGAGGGCGCCCGGCCAGGCGCGGCGCAGCTCCAGCAGCAGTTCCTCGTCGGCGGTGGCTTCGAGGTGGACGTAGGCCACCCCGATCCGGGCCAGCTCGGCCAGCAGCGCGGTGTACAGCTCACGCACGCCCGTCTCCTTCACCCCCCAGAACCCGGCGCCGGGGGAGAGGCGGATACCCGTGCGCTCCGCCCCCACGGCGTCGGCGGTGGCGGCGGTCGCCTCGACGGCGAACCGGATCCGGTTGGCCACCGAGCCCCCGTAGGAGTCGGTGCGCAGGTTGGCGTTGTCCGAGAGGAACTGCGAGATCAGGTAGCCGTTGGCCCCGTGCAGCTCGACCCCGTCGAACCCGGCGGCGACCGCGCGGCGTGCGGCCCGGGCGTAGGACTCGGCCTGCTCGGGGACCTCGGCCTTCTCCAGCGCACGCGGCACCGGAACGGGCTGGGGGCCGCTCGGCGTGAACACGTTGCCCGTGGCCGCGACGGCCGAGGGGCCGACCGGCCGCGTTCCGGTGGTCTCGGGGTGCGAGACGCGTCCGCCGTGCATGATCTGGGCGAAGACGCGACCGCCGTTGGCGTGCACCGCTTCGGTCACCGGCTTCCAGGAGGCGACCTGCTCGTCGGTGTACAGCCCCGGCGTTCCCGGGTTGGACTGCCCCACCAGGCTCGGCTGCACCCCCTCGGAGACGATCAGCCCGGCGGTCGCGCGCTGGGCGTAGTACGCCGCCATGGACGGCGTCGCCAACCCGCCCTCGGCGGCGCGGACGCGGGTCATCGGCGCCATCACGACCCGGTTGGGCAGGTGCAGGTCGGCGAGCCGGTAGGGCTGGAAAAGGCTGGTCACGACAGGTTCTCCTCCGTGGGCGGTGTACCCCGGTCGGGTACGTCGACTACGCTAAAACCTCACATTGATGTGAGGGGCAAGCGGTTGTGCCGCAGGTCACGGGGGAGGAAGTCGTGCGCATCGGGGAACTCGCCAGGCGGACGGGCGTGAGCGTCCGGTCCCTGCGCTACTACGAGGAGCAGGGGCTGCTCACCAGCGCCCGCAGCGACAGCGGGCAGCGGCACTACACCGAGGCCGCCGTCGAGCGCGTCGCCTTCGTCCAGCGGCTGTACGCCGCCGGGCTGTCCAGCCGCACCATCGCCGAGGTGCTGCCCTGCGCGGAGGCGCCCAGCGAGGGGAACTCGGACGCGGCGATCGAGCGCATGGCCCAGGAGCGCGACCGGCTCACCGAGCACATCGCCGAACTGGTGCGCACGCGCGACACGCTGGACGGCCTGATGGAGGCGGCCCGCGTCTACCGGAAGCGGTTCCGCTCCGGCGCCGCCGCCTGACGCGCCCCCGCCTTTCCCGTCCCGTCCCGGTCCGTCCTGTCCCACTCCGTCTGGTCCGGCCCCATCGGTCGACGGGGCCGGGCCCGGGCATCGGTCAGCAGCGGTAGGTGGTGCCGTTGGCGGCGTTGCCCCAGTTGCAGGAGCTGATGGTGCCCGTGCTGGAGTTGTTGTCGGCGCTGCCCGGACGCTTCAGGCGCAGGTCGGGGTTGCGGCTGGTGCTGCTGTTGAGCAGGACGTGGCGGTCGTAGCCCCGGTAGATCTGGTGGTAGCCGTTGGAGTCGCGCCGGTGGGTGCCCCTGCCGGTGCGCACGTAGGCCGTCGCCCCCGCGGGCAGGTTGTAGGAGGGCAGCGGCCGCCCGTAGGTGTTGGTGGTGATGTCGGGGACGTACCCGCCCACGTTGACGGTGCGCGTGGTGACGTTCCTGATGAGGAAGTACTCCCCGTTGACGTTGCTGGAGGTGTCCGACCCGGCGGCGTTGGGGCGCACCTGGGTGACCATGAGCGCTCCGGTGGTGGAGGCGGCCTGTGCGGGGGCCGACAGCAGTGAGGCGGCGGTGACGGCGGCCGCGATGATCGCGGCGGCGCGCGGGGCAAGACGTGGCATGGACGCTCCTGAGGGGCTGATGGAAGCGTCATCGTTGCAGGAGTCATGCCTCATGCGCGGTCTTTTGAAAGTATTTGGCCTGGTTTGGCCAACGTGTACACCGGTCCGGTGGTACCGCGTCCGAGGTCGTGTCGATCAGTGCCGTCGCTGAAGCCGCCGAGGCCGGGGCCGAGACTCCGGCGCGCCCCCCGGGTGCGTCCCGCGGTTGTCGGCCCCGAAGACGCTGTCAGGGCGGACCCGGACAGGCCCCGGCGGGGCGCGGGTGGGGAACGCGGGCCGTGGGAGCCCCGCGCCGGTTCGCCGCCGGTCAGGAGAAGAGGACGCCGTCGAGCATGGCGACCAGCTCCTCGGCCGCCGCGAGCGGGTCGTAGTCGGGGTGGTCCAGGTGCTCGGCCACGATCGCGTCCATGCCGCCGCCGACGATCAGCGCCGTGGTGCGCAGGTCCGGCCCCTCCGTGCCCGAGTCCGCTCCGCGCGCCCGCCGGGCGGCCGCCATCAGGTCCGCCAGGGGGCGCCAGCGCTGGCTGGAGCGGCGGTCCTCGTCGCTCACCGCCGCGATGACCACCCGGGTGTGGCCCGGGTGGTCGCGCAGGTAGCCGACCATCGAGCGGATGTAGGCGGCGGGGGCCCGTTCGGCGTCGGCGCTCTCCACGGCCCGGCCCACGTGCTCGACCAGACTGCTGAGCGCGCTCTCGTGCGCCGCGCGCACCAGGGCGTCCTTGGAGCGGAAGTGGTACAGCACCGCCGCCTTGGTGATGCCCGCGGCCTCGGCGATACGGGCCAGCGAGGTGGCCGCGTCCCCGTGCTCGGCGATGAGCCGGACCGTCACGTCGATGAGCTGCGCGCGCCGCGCCTGCTCGGTCAGGGTGGGCCTGCGGGGCTCGCGCTCCTGTCTCCGTGTCGGCCCTTCTGGCTGCTCGTGCCTGTGTCCGGGTTCCTGCGACCGGGGGTTCTCTCTTGTCATGACTCCAGAACTTACCGTATGGTCAGATTACTTACCAATCGGTTAGGGGCTGTCATGCAGAAGAAGAAGCGCAACCGGTGGATCATCGTGGCGTGCGCCGTGGTCGTCGCGGTGCTCCTCGCCGCGATCGCCCTGCGCACGCCCTCCCCGGTGGGGCACTGGCGCTCGGCCGAGGGGCGGGAAGCCTTCATGCGCACCTACGAGGCGGCGATGGCCGACCTGCCCCGACCCGACGCCGAGATCGACGTGCGCACCGACTACGGAGTCGTGCGGATGTACCGCTTCGAGGGCGCGGGGGACCGGGAGGAACCGCTGGTCCTGCTGCCCGGCCGGGCGGCGCCCTCGCCGGTCTGGGCGGACAACCTGCCCTCCCTGCTGGAGGTCGCGGACGTCTACACGATTGATCTGCTGGGCGAACCCGGCATGAGCGTGCAGGACCGGCCGATCGAGGACGACGCCGACCAGGCGGCGTGGCTGCACCAGGCCCTCGACGGCCTGCCCGAGGAGGGGTTCCACCTGGTGGGGCTGTCGATCGGGGGCTGGTCGGCGACCAACCTGGCCGTCCGCGAACCCGCTCTCGTGGCCTCGGTGACGCTGGTCGACCCGGTGTTCGTCTTCGACGACATGCCCCTGGAGGCGGTCCTGCGCTCCCTGCCCGCCTCGCTGCCCTGGCTGCCGCGCTCCTGGCGCGACGGCTTCAACTCCTGGACCGCGGGCGGCGCTCCGGTGGAGGACGTCCCGGTCGCCCGGATGATCGAGTCCGCCATGCAGAACTACGCGCTCAAGCTGCCCCCGCCCGGCCGGATCAGCGAGGAGGCCCTCACGGACCTGGACATGCCCGTGCTGGCGTTCGTCGCCGGACGGTCGGTGATGCACGACCCCGACACCGCCGCGGCCACCGCCGAGCGCGCCCTGCCGCACGGCACAGTCGAGGTCTACCCGGAGGCCTCGCACGCGATCAACGGCGAGTACCCCGAGGAGGTGGCCGCCGACATCGACGCCTTCCTGGACGGGGCCGACCGGTCCTGAACCGGGCGCCCACAGGCCTCGGGACGGGTGCTGACCGTCCCGGAGCCGGGCGCCGAGCGACCCCGGGACGGATGACGACCGGCCCTGGGGCCAGCGGCGCGCTTGCTCCGGGGCGCGCTTGCCCCGGACCGTTCGCGGGCACCACACGGACATGCCCGAACGCACCGAGGACGGACGCTACGTCGTGGTCTCCGGTCGCCGTTGGCGCGCGAGCGACCCGCAGTTGCCGGAACCGGTACGCGAGCGCCTGGTGAGATACCTGATGTCCGCGCGCAGGGACGTGGCCGCCGCGCTGCGCATCGGGGATCCGGACGCCGAGGGGCGTGCGCGCGCACGCATGGCCCTGGCCAAGCACGGCCTGGGCGAGCGCGGCACGCCCTGGTGGGAGCTGGCGGAGGCCGACCGCCGGCACCGCTGGGAGGAGGCGCTGCGCCGCCTGGACCCCTGAGCGGCGGCGCTGAGGACGCACGACGCGGGCCGAGGACGGCCCGGGCGCCGCCGTCGCGCCAGGGGAGGGCGAAGGGCACGGGTGTAGGATGGAGACCGAGCGGGGATGACATCTCGTTCAGAGGGAGCCCGGCTCGCCGGGTCAAGGGTATGACGATGACACACGGTCCGGACTTCGAGGTTCGGACCGCCGTGCCCCCGGTACCGGCCCGGGAGCCGCGCCCCTTCCCGCCTACCCGTGACGCGCGCACCGCGCTCATGTTTCTTCGTCCGGAGCGGCCTAAGCACGACCCGTCCGCCCTGGGGATTGCGGAGCACTCAACTCATGGCTCCTTTCACGCAACACCCGCCCACCGTCGCCGACACCCCTCCCTCGGTCCCCAGGCTGAGGCTGAACTCCACCCCGTACCGCGGCGCCGTCCTGGACGGCGGCTGGTGGCCCAGGTCCGGTGACCCCGTCGCGGAACTGCCCGGACTGGTCCTGGCCCTCGACGCGTACCGGGGGACCGTCCACGGGCTCGAACTGGGGGTGACGGGCTGGCGGACCAGGCCGGAACTTCTCGCGGTGGCCGGACGCGCGGTCCACCTCTCCTGGTCGCTGGACATGCCCGCGGACCTCCTGGTCGCGGTCGCGTGCAACGGTTCGCGCACCCGCCTGTTGGTGGTTCCCCCCGGGACGGGGGCGTTCACCGCCTCGTCCGCGCTCGACCTGGCGGCCCTGGCCACCAACACCGCCCGGGCCTCGGAGATCATGGGCGTCGCGAGCACGCTTCCCCCTCCTCCCAGGACGGCGCCGGAGGAGAACTGGGAGTCCGAGGGCGGGCTGCTCCACGAGGCGGAGGTGCCCGCACGGACGTCCCGTCGGCCCAGGAGCACAGAAGCCGTGCCGCGGGAGGAACACACCGGTCCCCGACAGGTGCTCGTCCGGGTCCGCGGCGAGATCGACCTGGCGACGGTCCCGTCGTACCGCGACGACCTGTTCGACGCGCTCCGCACGGACGCCGACAGGGTGGTCGTCGACCTGTCCGGGGTGACTTTCTTCAGTGCGGCGGGCGTGTCCCTGCTGGCAGCGGCGTGGATACAGGCCGAAGCGCTGGGTGTGGACCTGAGGCTGGCGGCTCCGTCGGAACAGGTCCGCAGAGTCCTGGGACTCCTCGGAACGCACGAGCTCTCGCCGGTGTACGCGACGACGGAGGAGGCCATGCTTGATGACCGAAGGTGACCAGACGGATTCCGCCAACGCCACGCGCACACGACAGCGGAGGGGAAGCGACTTCGCCGTCCTCTCCCGGACCGTGGACGAGTCCGGGCTGCTGAGAAGGAGACCGGGCCACTACGCGCTGCGCATCGCCGTCACACTGACCCTGCTCGCCGCGACCTGGACGGCCTTCGTGCTGATCGGGCCCTCCTGGTGGCAGATGCTGACGGCCGCGGTGCTCGCGGTGCTCTTCACCCAGACGGCCTTCATCGGGCACGACGCCGGGCACCAGCAGGTCTCCGCCAACCAGAGGGTCAACCGCCTGATCGGGCGGATACACGGAAACCTGCTGGTGGGACTGGGATTCGGCTGGTGGGTCGGCAAGCACGACCGCCACCACGCGCACCCCAACCACGAGGGAAGGGACCCCGACATCGCCGGGGCCGCCCTGGCCTTCAGCCGGGACCAGGCGCTCCTGCGCCGACGGGGACCGGCCCGGTGGCTGGCCCGCAGCCAGGCGTGGCTGTTCTTCCCGATGCTGCTCCTGGAGGCCTTCCACCTGCACGTCGCCTCGGTGCGCGAGCTGGCCGGGGACACGCTGCCGGTGCGGACCCGCGTCCTGGAGGGCGCGCTGCTGGCGCTCCACCTGGGCGGCTACCTCACGATCGTCCTGCTCACGCTCACCCCGCTCCAGGCGCTGTGCTTCGTCCTGGTGCACCAGGGCCTGTTCGGCCTGTACATGGGGTGCTCCTTCGCGCCCAACCACAAGGGCATGCCCGTCCTCGAAGAGGGGACCAGGGCGGGTTTCCTGCGCCGCCAGGTCCTGACCTCCCGCAACATCCGGGGCGGGCCGCTGACCGACCTGGTCCTGGGCGGGTTGAACTACCAGATCGAGCACCACCTGTTCCCGTCGATGCCCAGGCCCAACCTGCGCCGCGCGCAGCCGCTGGTCCGGGCCGCGTGCGAGCGGTACGGGCTGGCCTACCACGAGACGGGCCTGCTGCACTCCTACGCCGAGGTGCTGCGGCACCTGCACAGGGTGGGCGGACCGCTGCGCCCGGAACTGGAGTACTGAGCCCCCTCGGCCCGTGGCGCGGCGGTTCCGGCACGCGAGCCGCCCGGGACCGCGCACGTCCCGTGGGACGCCCGGCGCCCCACCGGGCGTGGGAAGGCCCCGGCCAGCGGACTTCACCGCTGGTCGGGGCCTCCTGTTTCTCGGGTGCGGGTGCGGGTGCGGGTCCGGGGACCGAACCGTGGCGGGCGCCTCGGTCGCGTCAGCGCACCCCGGCCGCGGCGCCGGTTACGGCGTGACCCGCTGGCCCCCGAAGGTCACCACCAGGGTGCCGTCGGCGGCGTAGGACCAGTCCAGGCCGCCGTCGTAGGAGGAGCACCGCGACCCGTTCGAGCCGGACCAGAACTGGTTGGAGCCGTCGGCGTCGCCGATGATCCGGTCGTTGGAACCGCTGTCGCACGAGGTGTTGCCGCGGAACACCGAGGAGCCGTCGTCGAAGTTGAAGTTGCGCTCCTCGTTGCCGATGCTGACGTTGTCCGACACCGTCATCGAGCCCGGGTTGCTGTTGTAGGTGAACCCGTGCTTGCCGTTGTCGTAGGCGATGTTGCCCGTGATGACGTGGTCGACCCCGATGTCCTCGCCGCCGAGCTTGAAGCCGTTGCGGTCGCCGTTGCCGGCCTGGGAGCCGTCGCTGAGGATGCCGTTCTCGTAGGCCAGGGAGTCCTCGATGGTCACGGTGCCGATGGGACCGGTGTCGTCCTTGGTGTAGAGGTCCCAGCCGTCGTCGATGTTGTTGTGGGCCACGGCGTAGCGGAAGACGTTGCCGGGGCCGGAGGTGAGCTTGGCGGCGAAGCCGTCGGCGTCCTCGCCGTCGGAGTCGGCGTTGTCGTGCGACTCCGCGCTCAGGACGAGGTTGTGGGCGGGCCAGTCGCTCTCGGGGGTGCTGGAGACGCGGCGCGAGAGCTGGAGGCCGGTGTCGCGGTTGAAGCGGGTCACCGTGCGCTCGATGACGTTGTGGCTGCCGCTGACGAAGATGCCGTTGTCCCCGGCGTGCTCGACGACGATGCCCTCGACGTGCCAGTAGGACGCCTCCAGCGCCAGGCCGCGGTTGGCGGAGTCCTCGCTCTGGGCGGAGAAGTTCAGCACCGGGGTCTCGCCCGGGTAGGCGGACAGCTCCGTGCGGTTTCCGGAGGTGCCGTCCTCGCCCAGCGGGATGGTGACCGTGTCCGAGAAGGAGTAGGTCCCGCCGCGCATGTGGATCGTCCCGCCGGGCTCGATCCGGTCGATGGCCGAGGTGAGCGTGGTGGGGTCGGACTCGGTGCCGTCCGCGCCCGCGCTGCCGCCCGGGGCCACGTACAGCGCGTCCGAGGTCGGCGGGTTGCCGTCGTCGCCGCCGTCGTCGTCGCCTCCGCCGTCGTCGCCTCCGCCGTCGTCGCCTCCGCCGTCGTCGCCTCCGCCGTCGTCGCCACCGCCGCTGGTCTCCACGTCGAGGTAGTCGACGTTGGGCATGCCCTGGGAACCGGTCGGGTCGAACCGGATGGTGTTGGCGCCCTCGGCCAGCTGGACGGTGAGCGTCTTGGTCGCCCACGCGTCCCAGTCGCCGGTGCCCTCGAAGGAGGCCGACGCCGCCCGGGAGCCGTTCACGAGGACGTCGGCGGGGCGGGCGGAGGAGGTGCCGTTGGCGAAGCGCACGGTCAGCGTGGCCGTTCCCGAGGCGGGGGCGTTCACGCTGAACTGCACGTGGGCGCCCTCCTCGTTCTCGGTGTCGCAGAACCCGCTGCCGGAGTAGCCCGGCCACTCGGTCTCGATGCTGCCGTTGCAGGAGGCCGAGGAGCCCTCGGCCTCGTAGCGGGTGGTGGCGGCGTGCGCCGCGGTGCCGGAAAGCGTGACGAGCGTGCCTGCCAGCAGGGCGGCGCACGCGAGGGCGGGTCTGGTTCTCATCGTTCGTCTCCAGGGGGGTTGGTGCGTCTGACCAGTGGGACGTTGGACGGAAGGGTCGGGAGGAGGGAGCCGGGGGCGGGCGCCCCCGGGTGCGGACGGTGTGGCACGGCCGGTGCCGTGCGGTCGGCGCGGCGCGGAAAGTGCGGCGCGGTCGGTCACGGGGTGGTGCGGACACGGGGCCGGCCGTGCCGGTGGACGGTGGCGCCCGTAGTTCGGAAAGCGCTTTCAAACGAGAAGTTAAGTGTTCGTTCCCAGCGCGTCAACGGTCTTGTTCTCCGGGCGCTTTCGTGTTAATAGCGCGGAGTTCCTCCTGCTCGGAGCGGTGGCCCTTTTCTCGCAGGTGCTCTGTGTCAGGGTTCGTGGCGCTCGGTCGCGGTGGCGGTGGTGCGCGGGCAGCGCGTCGAGGCGTCCGTTTATGTGTCCGCTGGGGGGTCAGAGGCATGAGTGGCGAACGGTGTTTCGGTCGTGTTCGCGCGACGTGCTTCGCGAGGGTGTTGACCTGGCCTGACGGCATGGCCGGAGACGTCGAACCAGGTGATACGGAAAGCCCTTACCAGGACATTGGTGAACGCTGGCACCGTCATCCCGCGCCCCGGCATCGTCTCGTGAGTCCCGCGCCCCAGGGGCGGGCCCCGGTGACCCCCTCGGCGATCGGCTCGGCGTCGCCGTCCCCGATCAGCCTCAGGTCACCGGCCAGCCGATGACCTCCTCAGGGGGCGGGACCGCTGGAGCTCGGGCCCCGAGGCGGTCGGTGCTCCCGGGACTGTTGAGGTCTCCGGGGCTTGCCGAGGTGCCCCAGGCCTCCGAAACCGAGGAGGCCCGGGGCCTATGGGGTCTCCGGGGCTCCCGGGGATTCGCTGCTCTCGGGAGCGTCCGCGACCCGCCACGTGCGCAGGCGTCCGCACATCCCGAAGGCCCGGGGCCCCGGCCTCGGCTCGGTGCGCACCACGGCCGCCTCCCGCATGATCCCCGGATCGCCCCCGGCCAGCGCCGCGAGCTGCTCCCGGGTGCGCTCCACCTCCCGTTCCACGCCCTCGCGCCAGATCTCCCGCCACTCCCGCACCCTCGGGCGCACCACCTCCGCCGCGAGCCGGTGGAACTCCTCCAGCGCCCCCGCGCCCTCCTCCCGGACCGACGCGACCAGCTCCCAGTAGCCCCGCAGGGCCAGGTCGCGCCGGGCCCGCGCCCGCTCCGCGCGCAGCTCCTCGGGCCCCTCCGAGGGCAGGGCCGCCGCGGCGGCGTAGGCCCCGGGGTCGGCCAGCACCCCGCGCGGGAAGGTGAACACCGCGTCGCCCGCCTCGGGCAGGCCCGCGTTCTGCATGACCACGGTGATCTCCAGCCCGCCGGAGTTCACCAGCCGGTGCACCGTGCCCGGGGCGAACCACAGCACGGCACCGGCCGCGAGCGGGTCGGCCGCGACGCCCCGCGGGGTGACCGTGTGCACCTCGCCCTCGCCCGCGACCACCACGTAGGCCTCCGACGACGCGGTGTGGACGTGGGGCGTGCCGCCGTGCAGGCCGTCGGGCGCCTCCCAGTCGTAGACCCGCAGGCCGCTGACGGCGGTGCCGCCGGGGAAACGGGGTGTGTTCACGGCGTGTCCTCCCCGGGCGCGTACTCCCGCGCGAGCGCACCGGCCTCGTCGGCGGCGCACACCCGGTCGACGAACACCAGGCGGTGGCGCAGGCCCAGGGTGTGCTCCGGTTCCAGGACGATCTCCTCGTCGAAGGACGGCGAGGGGCTGAACACGGGGAAGGGCTCGGTCCGCACGAACCACCTGATCGGGACGGCGGCGCTCGTGGTCCCGGCGTAGGCCAGGACGGTCGCGCCCCCGTCGATCTCGTCGTGCTGGCCGCTGAAGGCGATCCAGCCCGCCTCCGTGCCCATGACGTCGGCGCCGGTGAGGCCGGTCGCGCTGACCACGTCGCCGCCGGTCCACGACCGGGGGCCGCGCCAGAAGAGCCCCGTGTAGCCCGCGGCGGCGCGTCCGTGGGTGGTGGGGCTGCCCAGTTCGAGGGTCTTCCCGCGCACGTTGGTCAGCGAGGACGCGAAGTCCAGCGCCCAGATCCCCCGTTCGCGGTCCGCCGAGTGGAACCGGTGGGTGCGCACCTCGGCGATCCACCGCTCGCCGCCCGAACTCCTCCAGGCCAGGCGCTCGGTGACCGAGACGCCGTCGCCGTCGCGGGCGACGGAGGTGAACCCCTCGTGGCCGATGCCGCCGTTGTTGCCCAGCCACCGGTAGCCCTCGCCGCGGACGAAGGTCGGACCTCCCCAGAAGTTCTGTCCCGAGACGTGGGACCAGGTCATCTGGAGGCCCTTGTGCCACCGGTGGTCCCACGGCCGGAACGCGGTCAGCGGCGCGCCGCTGAGGGTGCGCAGGGGGTGCAGGTAGGGCTTGGGCGACTCGGTGGCGGGGGCGTCGGGGCGCAGCACGTAGCGCGCGATCTCGACTCCGCCCACCGCCACGGTGAGCGCGTCGTCCCCTTCGGTCAGGGTGGGGGTCTCAGACACCTGTGGTCTCCTCCGTCCTGGTGAGGACGGCCGCGGCGGTGTCCGCGTCGCCCCCGTGCATCGCGTGGTAGAAGCCGTCGTCGGGGGTCAGGTCCCGGCGCCGCGCCGTCGTGCCGGTCAGGGCCGACCGGTACATGCCCGTGACGAGTTCGAGGGCGCGCCGCCCGTCGGGGCCGCTGGCGCGGGGCCGCTCCCCGCGTTCCATCGCGTCGAGCAGCGCGGCGAGCTGCGCCCGGTGCGAACTCGGCTCGTCCTCCACCGGCGGCCAGGACGCGACCGCGTCGGTGTCGCGCACGTGCGGCGCGGGGGTCCAGCGCCAGTGCGCGTTGTCGTAGCCGTAGAGGTGCTCCAGCTCGACGGTGGCGTGCTCGAAGTCGAAGCGCAGGTAGCTGGTCTCGCGGGGGGAGAGCAGGCTGTTGGCCACGGAGACGGTCGCGCCCGACTCCAGTCGCACGATCGCCATCGACACGTCCTCGGTCTCGGTGGTCCGGGCGGTCGTGGACATCACGGCCGTGACCTCGGACCAGTCGCCGAGCAGGGAGAGCATGAGGTCCATCTGGTGGATGCCGTGGCCCATGCTCGGGCCGCCGCCCTCGGTCGCCCAGCGTCCGCGCCAGGGGACCTCGAAGTAGTCCGGGGCGCGGAACCACAGGGTGTTGCACACGCCGACGAGCGGGCGGCCGAGCGTTCCCTCTGCCAGGTGGCGGCGAAGGCGCTCGGCGCCGGAGCCGAACCGGTGCTGGAACACGTAGCTGACGAAGGGGCCGCCTCCGCCGCCGGGACCGGATTCGCTCCCCTCGTGGGCGCAGGCCTCGTCGTACTCGGCCAGGGACAGCGCCGGCGGTTTCTCGCACCACACCCAGCACCCGGCGTCCAGGCTCGCGATCACCGCGTCCTTGTGCGCGACGGGCGGCGTGCACACGATCACCAGGTCGGGGGACTCGGCGCGCAGCAGGGCGTCGAGGCCGGTGTAGCGGCCGGGAACGCCCCACTCGTCGGCGGTCGCGGCCACGCGGGAGGCGTCGAGGTCGGCCAACGCGACCACCTCGACCCTGTCCCCCAGGGCGGCGAGCGCCGGCAGGTGCCTGCCCCGGGTGATGCCGCCGCTTCCGACGACGGCTACGCGAATCGGTGGTCTGGGACTCGGCACTGGCACACCCCTCGGATCACGAACCCATGGTGAACGTTCACTTTCTGCGGCCGGGTCTAAAATAGTGATCGTTCACATCCACCGTCAAGACCGATCCCGCCGACGGACGCCGCCGACGGGCCCGCCCGAGGAGGAGCCGATGGCCGAGCCCGAACCGCCCAGGCGCCGACCGACCATCATGGAGGTCGCCCGCCTGGCGGGCGTCTCCCACCAGACCGTCTCGCGCTACCTGCGCTTCGAGGGCGGGCTCAAGGAGGCGACCCGCGAGCGCGTCGACGTCGCGATCCGGGAGCTCAACTACCGTCCCAACCTCGTGGCCCGGTCGATGCGCACGCGCCGGACCGGGCGCCTGGCGATCCTCCTTCCCGGTGTGCCCGGCGCCAACCCGAGCCGGTTGCTGGCCGGGGCCATCGCCACCGCGCACGCGGAGGGGTTCGTCGTCGAGGCGGTGAGCGTGGACGGCGGGGTCGGGGCCCGGACCGAGCGCATGCTCGAACTCGCCGGGTCGGGCCAGGTGGAGGGCGTCCTGTCCCTGGCCCCCGTCGCCCCCGACAGCCTCCGGGGCGCGGACGAGGGCGCCTCCGTGGTCGTCTCCGCCGACTACGACGACGAGATGCGCGGTCTGGGCGAGATCGCCGACGGGTCGGTCGTCGCCGACCTCGTCGAGGGGCTGGCCAAGGCCGGGCACCGGCGCTTCCTGCACGTGTCCGGCCCCCTCCAGTACGCCTCGGCGCGCGGGCGCAGGCGGACCTACCTGGAGGCGGTCGAACGCCTGGGGCTGGAGTCCCACGGCGTGTTCGACGGCGACTGGTCGGCCGAGTCCGGCGCCGAGGCCGTGCGCTCCCTGCCCGAGGACAGCGGGGTCAGCGCCGTCATCGCGGGCAACGACGTGGTCGCGGCGGGCGCGGTCCGCGCGGCGGTGGAGCGCGGGTGGAGCGTGCCGGGCGACCTGAGCGTGACGGGGTGGGACAACAACCCGGTGGGCGCCTACCTGTCGCCCTCGCTCACGACGGTCGACGTGGACCTCGAACGGCTGGGCGTCAACGCCATGCGCCGCCTGGTCGCGGCCGTACGGGGCACGGTGGCGGAGGTCGGACGCGAGCCGCTCAACACGATCCTGTGGCGCGAGTCCACCGGACCGGGCCCCTGGCGCTGACGGGCCCCGAGCGCCCGCGGCTGACCCCGGGGAGCGCACCGGGGGTCCGGACCGCCCTCCGCCCCGCACATGTGACTGTGCGATGTGACACCGCGTAGGTAACGGCGTAGGACGTGCGTGTTTCGGAAATGTCGCGCGCCGGGCGGTCGTTGTGCACATGCCTATCGCCGCGTGCCCAATCCGATGCGAATCGCCATTGTTCGCCAGCTCACAGTTGCTGCAACCTGGAAGGAAATCCCAGGTGGGGGCGGCGTGAACCGCGCGGCACCGGCAGACGCGGAAGCGCGCGCGTCCGCCCCGGCGCGGGCGGGTCCACGCCCGCCGCCGAGCCCGCGCGCGGTGCGTCCGCCGCGACCGTCCCGACCGCTGCACCCCATGGAGAACGCCTCCAGCATGCTCGACCTCAAACTGACCAACGCCCGCATCCGCACGGTCGACGACGACCGGCCCTTCGCCACGGTGCTCGGCATCGCCGCCGGGCGCGTCCTCGGACTGGACGAGGAGGTCGCCGACCTGCCCGCGCGCAGGACGGTCGACTGCGGCGGCGCCGTGATCGTCCCCGGGTTCGGGGACGCGCACAACCACATGGCGTGGTTCGGACAGTCGCTCGCCGAGCTGGAGCTGGAGACGGTGTCCACCCTGGACGCCCTCTACGACGCGGTCGCCCGTGCGGCCGCGACGCTGCCCGAGGACACGTGGATCGTCGGCTCCGGCTACGACGACGCCCTGCTCGGCGCCCATCCCGACCGCCACGGCCTCGACCGGGCCGGGGGCGGCCGACCCGTGTGGCTCAAGCACCGCTCCGGCCACATGTGCACCGTCAGCAGCGCGGTTCTGCGCCAGGCCGGGATCGACACCGCCGTGTCCGACACCGCCGCGGCCGACCCGGACGGGGGAGTGATCGTCCGCGACGGCGCGGGCGCCCCCACCGGCCTGCTCCAGGAGCGCGCGCAGGAACTGGTGACCGCGCTGGTCATGCCCTACCCGGTGACCGAGCTCGCCGACGCGCTCGCGCGCGCCTCCCGGGTCTACGCCTCCGAGGGCCTCACCCACGTCGTGGAGGCGGGCATCGGGCGCGGGCTGATCGGCCGCACCCCCGTGGAGGCCGCCGCCTACCAGCTCGCCCGCGACCGGGGCGAGCTGCTTCCCCGGGTCGAGCTCATGGTCGCCGCCGACAACATGCACCCGCTGGGCGGGCACGCCGACGACGGGATCGACACCGGCATCGACCTGGGGCTGCGCACCGGCTTCGGCGACGACCGGCTGCGCCTGGGGCCGATGAAGATCTGGCTCGACGGATCCCTCATCGGCCGCACCGCGGCCGTCACCGAACCGCTCTGCGGGCACGGCCACGGCGTGTACCAGAACTCCCCGGAGGAGATGCGCGCGCTGGTCGTGGCCGCCCACCGGGCCGGATGGCGCGTGGCCGCGCACGCCATCGGCGACGACGCCGTCGACGTCGCCCTGGAGGCGTTCGCCGAGGCGCAGCGCGCGCTGCCGCGCCCGGACGTGCGCCACCGCATTGAGCACGCGGGCGTGGTGCGCCCGGACCAGCTGCCCCGCATCGCCGAGGCGGGCCTGGTCCCCGTGCCCCAGCCCCGGTTCCTGTACGCCCTGGGCGACGGCATGGCCGCCGCCGTGGGCCCGGACCGCGTGCCCTGGCTCTACCGGCACCGCTCCTTCCTCGACCACGGGCTGCGCGTTCCGGGCAGCTCGGACCGGCCGGTCGCCCCGGGTGCGCCGCTCCTGGGCATGGAGTCGATGGTGGAGCGCATGACCGCCTCGGGGACCGTTCTGGCCGCCGACGAGCGTGTCAGCGCCGAACAGGCCCTGCGGGCCTACACGATGGACGCGGCCTGGGCCAGCCACGACGAGCACCGCCGGGGCAGCCTGACCCCGGGCAAGCTCGCCGACCTGGTGGTCCTGGACCGCGACCCCGTGGACACCGCGGAGGAGGGCATCGGCAGGATCCGCGTCCTGGCGACCCTCGTCGGCGGGGAGTGCGTGCACGGGGCGGACGACCTCGACGGTCTGACCTGACCCGGCTCGGCCGGACCGGCGAGGTCCGGCCCGACCCGGCCTGACACGACCCCGGCCCGGTCCGATCCGGGCCCGGTCCTGCCCGTGTCCGACGGGCGGCACCGGGCGGACGCCCGCCCGGCCCCGTCCCATCCCCTGAACACCGCGCCGCCGCCGGCGCGGACAGCGAATAGGAGAAAGCAACGATGAGTGACCTCGACCCAGAGGCGACCGGGGAGCGCCCGGCACGCGGCGGGCCGGTGGTGAGCGGTCGCGAGGCGGGCCGGATCGCTTTCGCGGCCTTCGTCGGCACCGCACTGGAGTGGTACGACTACTTCCTCTTCGGCACGGCCGCCGCGCTCGTGTTCAACCGGCTGTACTTCACGACGCTGGACGCCACGGCCGCCACCCTGGCCGCGTTCGCCACCTTCGGCGTCGGCTTCGTCGCGCGCCCCCTGGGCGCGGTGCTGTTCGGCTGGATGGGCGACCGGATCGGACGGCGACCAGCGCTGCTGATCACCGTGGTCTCCATCGGTGTGGCCACCGGCCTCATCGGCCTGCTGCCCGACTTCGCCTCGATCGGCATCGCCGCTCCGCTGCTGCTGGCCCTGCTCCGGCTCGTGCAGGGCGTCGCGGTCGGCGGCGAGTGGGGCGGCGCGGTGACCATCGCCGTCGAGCACGCCCCGCCGGAGAAGCGCGGGCGCTACGCGGCCCTGCCGCAGATCGGGTCGCCCGTGGGCACCCTGCTCTCCTCGGGCGCGTTCTCGCTGGTCCTGCTCCTGCCCGCCGAGCAGTTCGACTCCTGGGGCTGGCGCCTGCCGTTCCTCGCGGCCTTCCCGCTGCTGCTGGTCGCGGTCTACATCCGCCAGAAGGTGGAGGAGTCGCCGGTCTTCGAGGAGATGGAGAAGCAGGAGGCGCGCTCCAAGGTCCCCGCGGTCGACGTGTTCCGCCACGCGTGGGGCAGGCTCCTCATCGCGATCGCGTCCGCCATGCTGGGCGTCGGCGGCTTCTACGTCATGACGACGTTCGCCATCAGCTACGGCACCGACACCCTCGGGCTGTCGCGCAGCCTCATGGTCAACGCCACCCTGGTCGCCGCGGTGGTGCAGATCGGCGTGATCATCTACTTCGGGCGTCTGGCCGAGAAGCTCGGGCCCGGGCGCGTCACCATGTGGGGCGGTATCGCCACGGCGGTGATCGCCTTCCCGGTGTTCTGGCTGATCGACACGACCTCGCCGGTGCTCGTGGTGCTGGCGGTGGCCGGGGGCGTGGGCTTCCTGTCCATCGCCTACGCGGTCTCCGGCGCGCTGCTCACCGAGCTGTTCCCGGCGAACCTGCGCTACAGCGGCGTCGCGCTGGCCTACAACCTGGCCGGTGCCCTGAGCGGCTTCCTGCCGTTCATCGCGACCGCCCTGCTGGAGAGCGCGGACGGCCGGTCCTGGGTCGCCTCGGCGCTGTTCCTGGGGATCGCCCTGGTCACGGCGGTCGGCGGCTTCTACGGCGAGCGGCTGCGCGTGCGCGACGACGTGGTGGTGCGCTGACACCGCAGGAGGGAAAGCGACGGGCGGTGACCGGTAGCCCCGGTCACCGCCCGTTCCGCCGTCCTGGTCCGTTCCGCACCGCGCACGGGGCGTCGGCGGGTACCGCGCCGCCCGGTGGCGGGGCGGCCGTCCTTCCCGGCGCCGGGTGCCCGTGTTCGTGCTTCGCCCCCGGACGCGGCGAGGGGCCCGCGCGACGTCGCGCGGGCCCCTCGGTGCTCTCCGGCCCAGGGGCCGGGCGGTGCGCTCACGCGCGTCCGGGCGTGTAGGACCCGTCGGCGGCCAGCTCGCCCGCGCCGAGCCTCCGGACCACGTCGGTGAGCACCGCCAGGCCCGCGACCAGGTCGGAGTCCTCGGTGTACTCGCCCTCGTTGTGGGACACGCCCCCGACCGAGGGGACGAAGAGCATGACCGTGGGCACGCGCTCCTTCATGTTGATCGAGTCGTGCCCGGCCACGGTCATGACCTCGCCGCTGCTCAGGCCCAGGCTCCGGGCGCTGGCGCGGGCCAGGGCCACGCCCTCGGGCTGGTAGGGGTTGACGCCCCAGGAGTGGGAGAGGGCCTGCTCCACGGTGACGGAGGCCGCCGCCTCGATGCGGGCGACCTGCTCCTGGAACAGCCGGTCGGCCTCGGCGAGCACCTCCTCGTCGTGCGAGCGCAGGTCGAGCAGCAGCTCGACGCGCGAGGGCACCACCACCGGCGAGTTCGGGTAGACGTCGAACTGTCCCACGGCCGTGTGCAGGACCCCGGGGAACCGGTCGGCCAGCTCGCGCGCGGCCACGACCAGCATGGAGGCGCCCACGAGCGCGTCGCGGCGGTCGGCCATCACGGTCGCCCCCGAGTGCGCCTGCTCCCCGTGAACGGTGACCGCGTACTTGCGCGCGGCCCAGCTGGCGCTGACCAGGCCGATCGTGGTGGAGGACTCCTCCAGGACGCGCCCCTGCTCGACGTGGATCTCGGCGCAGAAGGCGGCCTCGGGACCGTCTCCCTCACCCAGGAAGCCCGTCGGGGCCAGGGCCTCGGCCACCGTGACCCCGGCCGCGTCGCGCGCGGCCAGCGCCGTCTCCAGCGGGAGCGCGCCGGTGTAGACGGCGCTGCCCATCATGGAGGGCGTGAAGCGCGAGCCCTCCTCGTTGAACCAGTTCACGACCGCGAGGTTGTACACGGGCGCGGGGGCTCCGGCGGCGGCGTCCTGCTCGGCGATCCGGAAGACGGCGTGGGCGGCGGCCAGCACGCCGTAGGCCCCGTCGTAGCGCCCCGCCGTGGGCTGGGAGTCCATGTGCGAGCCGACGACCACGTAGGGGGCGCCCGGCACCCGCTCCAGCAGGCCGAACTGGTTGCCGACGCGGTCGTAGACCACCCGCAGCCCCCGCCCGACCAGCAGTCCCTCCAGCCACCGCCGCTGGGCGATGTCGGGCCCGGTGGCGGCCTGCCGGTCGACGCCCCCCGACGGCGTGGCGCCGAAGGCGCTCATGGCCCGGAAGTCCTCCAGGAAGCGGGCGTCGGCGGATGCCGCGTCCTGTGACGGGCCCTGTTCGTGTGCGGTCATGGCGGTGTTCCTCTCGGAGAACGTCGGGTCGCGGAGGCCGGGCGTGGGCCACGTCCATCCTCGCCACGCGCCCCGCGCCGCTCAATCGTCATCCACACAAGATTCCCCGGGGGTGCTGTGCATGTGCACATAGACTCGGTACCGGGTGCTGAGCGCGGGTGCCGGCGCTGGACTCCGCACGCCGAGCCCGGAAGCCGGAAGCCGTCGAGACGTACGAAGGGAGGCGGCCGTGACGGACCCCGCGGAGCAGGCCCCGCCCGCCGACGGGCCCCGGTCCTGGGCGGGCATGGTCGAACGGCTCGCCGAGGACCGGGAGAACCTCGTCGAGGACTTCCTCCAGCGCCTGGCGGCCCTGGGCAACTACACCGACGGCATGGTCCCCGACACCGACCTGCGCCAGAGCGCCACGGAGACCTTCGACATGCTCACCCGGCGGATCGCCGGGGTGCCCCTGCCCGACCACCTGCGCGACCTCTCCACCCGCCTGGGCGTGCGCCGGGCCCGCCAGGGCGTGGCGCGCGAGCACCTGCTGGAGGCGGTCCGGCTCGACTTCCGCGTGCTCTGGGCGGGTCTGGTGCGCGCGGGCGGGCCGGGGTCCTCGCAGATCCTCGTGCTGCACGCCGAGGAGATCCTCACCACGGTCGAGCAGTACATCAGCGACGTGCAGGCCGCCTTCCTGGAGGAGCGGGCCGCCCTGGAACGCGACTCCCGGGCCGCGGCGGCCCAGGCGTTCTCCCGGCTGCTCAACTCCGGGAGCCGGGCCGCCGCCGTGGCCTCCGAGGTGGCGGGCACCCTGGGACTCCCCGAGCACGGGACCTTCGACGTGGCCTTCGTCGCGGCGCCCCCGGAGCGGGAGCAGCGGCCCGCGGCCCGGGTCCGCGAACGCGGCGGGGGCCTGGCGTGGGAGTTCGACGACGGCGTCGCCCTGGTGCGCGAGACCGCCCGGACGCCGTGGCCGGACCTGCCCCCGGGGGCTCCGGGGGGACTGGTCGCGCGGGTGCGGGGGCTGGCCGCGGTCCCGGCCTCCGTCGAGGCGGCCCGCGTCCTGTCCGGTTACGCCGGCACCGGCGGCGGGTTCGTCCGGGAGGAGGACGTCTGGTCCGCCATCGCCCGCGACCAGCTGCGCGGTCTGATCCCCGGTTTCGGACGCGACCGGGTGGAGCGCTTCGAGCGGCTCGACGCGGACAGCCGGGCGCGGCTGCTGGAGACGCTGACCCACTACGCCGCGACGGGATCGGTCAAGGCCACCGCCGAGGCCCTGTACTGCCACCGCAACACGGTGGTCAACCGGCTCCAGGCGTTCCGCGAGACCACGGGCCTGGACCTGACCGTCCCGGCCGAGGCGGCCCAGGCCCTGGTGCTGTTCTCGGGCCGCTAGCGGACGGGGCGGCCGCACACGGAGCACGTGCGGCCCGGGAGGGGTTCCGGGCCGCACGTGAGGACCTCCGTGCTCTGGCGCTCGTACTCCGACGCTGTCTGGGGGTTCTTCCGAGGGAGGCGTGTGGGGGCGCCGCTACTTCACGCTCACCGCCGTGAAGACCTCGGCCTTGCCTCCGTCCTCCTCCACGGTCTTTCCGGTGGAGGCGAAGTCGAAGGAGGCGTCCTCACGCTTGAAGCGGTAGCTCTTCTGTGGGGAGGCCACCTTGGTGAAGGTCCCGTCGAGGTCGCGGATGCCGACGAAATCGACGGTGTCGGGCACGACCAGCTTGATGCGCTTCATGCTCGGCTGGATGATCCGCATGCTTCCTCTTTCTTTCTCGGTACTCCTCCTGTGTGACGGCAGCACTCTCCGTCTGGTGTCCAGGTCATTCCCCATAACGGAACGATAAAAATCAGGACAGCGATTTTCGTGTGTCCCGTGTCGCTCCGGCGGTGCGCGCCGAACCCGGGTGAACGTGGTGAAAGGAGTGTGTGAACTGCGGGAACACCCTCTGGCGGTCGGATCGGGGCCGGGTCCTGAGCCGGGCAATCTACCCAGGGCCACAAAGGGGTTTCTTTGCTGGCCGAAAACCGTCCCGGGGTTGCGCCCGCGACGTTTCGGGTCTCAGCCGCCGGTGTTGAGCCACCAGACGGAGAGGTTGAGCGCGGTCGCGAAGACCGTCCAGGCCCAGTAGGGCACCAGCAGGACCGCCGCCCACCGGGACCGCCGGGCGAACAGCACGATGGTCGCCGTCAGCGCCACCACCAGCAGGCAGATGTCGACCAGGGCCACCCCGCGCAGACCGGCGGCGAAGAACAGCGGCGTCCACGCCGCGTTCAGCGCGAGCTGGACGAAGTAGAGCGTCAGCTCGGGGCGGGCGCCGCGCCAGCCGCGGCGACGCCAGACCAGCCAGCCCGACACGGCGATCATGGCGTACAGCGTGGTCCACACCGGGCCGAAGACCCAGGAGGGCGGGGCCCACGAGGGCTGGCGCAGGGCGGCGTACTCCGCGGCGGTGCTGGTGCTGGAGAGCACCCCGACGAGCGCGGCGGCGGCGACGGCGGCGGCGAACCCGGCCAGGCCCAGCAGGGACGCGCGGGCGGAGGGGGCGGGTGAGGCGGTCGCGGCGGTCATGGCTACTCCCCGGAATCGGCGGCTGGACGGTGCGGCGCCCGGTCCGCTCCGGAGGCCGTCCGGTGCCGGAGTCCGGTCGAGCCGGTGTCCGTGCGGAGGCGGTCCGCGACCGTGTGTCCCTGTACCGCTACCTCCGTTCTTCCCTCAGTAAACAAGTATCTTGGAAAGCGTGAAGAAAAAGAACCGGGAACGCGGCCGCGCCGCCAAGGCGCTGGGGATCGCCGCGCTCGCCCTGACGCTCCTGCTCGTCCTCGCGGTCGGCGGCTTCGCCGTCTGGGCGCTCAACCCCTACCCGGCGGAGCCGCGGGCGCTGCGCGAGGCCGCGGCCACCCCCGGCGTGGAGGTGGCCGTCACCGACGACGCCGTGGTCGTCGGTTCGACCCACGCCCCTCCCGAGGCCGGAGTCGTCTTCTACCCGGGCGCGCGCGTCGCACCCGAGGCCTACGCCGCGCCCTGGGCGCTGGTCGCCGCCGACACCGCCGTGCGGGTGGTCATCCCGCGGATGCCGCTGAACCTCGCGGTGTTCGACACCGACCGCGCCGACCGCGCCATCGCCGACCACGGCGACGGCGTCGACGCGTGGTACGTGGGCGGGCACTCGCTGGGCGGAGCCATGGCCGCCTCCCACCTCGGCGGACGCACGGACGACACGGTCGTCGGACTGGTCCTGTGGGGCTCCTACGCCACGGAGGGCGCGGGCCTGGCCGGGCGCGAGGACCTCGCCGTCATCTCGGTCTCGGGCAGCCGCGACGGCCTGTCCGATCCGGCGACGGTCGAGGAGAACCGCCTGAACCTGCCGCCCGACGCGCACACGCACCAGGTCCGGGGGATGAACCACGCCCAGTTCGGCGCCTACGGGGACCAGTCGGGGGACCTGCCCGCCGACATCGACGACGCCGAGGCCCACCGCCGCCTCGCCGAGGTGACGGGCGGCTTCCTGGACCGGTAGGGCCCGCACGTGCCAGGAGCCCGCACCCCCGGGGCGGTACGGACTCCTGGCACGAGGGGGATGGAGTGTTTCACGCGGCGGCGGAGCGGGAGCCGCGTACCAGCACCACGGCGGCCAACAGCGCGTCCTCCGCCTCGTCCAGCGCGGCCTGGACATGGTGACCGTCCGGAGCCGAGTGCACGGCGATGAGCGCGTGCGCCGCGCACATCGCCGCCTCCGCCGCCGCACCCGGCCGCGAGGGGGCCGGGTCGGTCGCCCACTGCCAGTCGCTGACGGTCCGCTCCATCCTGCGGTACAGCAGGGCCTGCCCCACCTCCCGGTCCTGTACCGCGTGCGCCCACGCGTTCGGCGCTCCCTCGGCGGGGCGCACCGAATCCGGACCGGCCTGGATCTCCGCCGCGGCGATCAGACTCTGCGCGAGCGCGGGCACATCCTCCTCGTGCGCGCCGCCGCTGCGATGCTGGGGATCGAACACGGGAGAGAGCCCCAGAGCGGTCAGCGCACGCACGATCGGTCCGGGGTCGCCGATACCCTGCGTCATCTCAACCTCCGGCTGTCTGCTTTGGCACATCTCCAGCCCTCTACCCAGTCATCGGCCACTTCCCGAACGCATTCCCAGCGTTTTCGTCGAAAAACTCGGATGAGTACTACGGAGGTGCAACGACACGGCCGCGTGTCGGGTTCCTACCGTCCGTCGCGGACCACGTGAGTTCGGGGTGTCCAGGCCCCGCCGGAGCCGACCCCGGGGGACGGGGCCAGTCGGCGGGGGCGGCTCACCCGGTGAGGAAGCCGCCCAGGGCCGCGGCCAGCTCCTCGGGGGCCTCCTCGGCGACGTGGTGCCCCGAGTCGATGCCGTGGCCGCGGACGTCGTCCGCCCAGGACCGCCAGACACGCAGCGGATCGCCGTACAGCTCCTCCAGGTCGTCCCGCAGCGACCACAGGACCAGCGCGGGGCACCGGACGCGGACCCCGGCGGCGCGGTCGGCCTCCTCATGGGCCCGGTCGACGGTCAGACCGGCGCGGTAGTCCTCCAGCATCGCCCGCACCACCTCGGGATCGCGTACCGCCCGCCGCCACTCCTCGTGGTTCTCCCGGCCCATGCTCCGCGGGTCGCCGGTGTACCAGCGGTCGGGGTCGGCGTTGATGACGCGCTCGGGGACCTCCGGCTGGGCGAAGAAGAACCAGTGCCACCACCGCGTGGCGAACTCGGGCGTGATCCGCGACAGGTGCTCGCTGATGGGCAGGCAGTCGATGAGCGCCACCCGGGAGACCAGTTCGGGGCGGTCCAGGGTCAACCGCAGGGCCACGTAGCTGCCCCGGTCGTGGCCGACGAGCGCGAACCGGTCGTGGCCCAGCAGGCGCATCACCGCCGCCATGTCCGAGGCGACCGCGCGTTTGGAGTGGTTGGCGTGGTCCGGCGAGGGCGCGGGGCCGCGCGAGCGCCCGTAGCCCCGCAGGTCGGCGCAGACCACGGTGAAGCCCCGTTCGACCAGGAGGGGCGCGACGCGGTGCCAGGTCGCCGAGGTTCGGGGGTGGCCGTGCAGCAGCAGCACGGCCGGGCCCCGGCCGCCGTGGCGCACGAAGACGGTCGCGTCGCCGAGCGGGACGTACTGGGAGGTGAAGCCGTCGAACATCGCCCCAGTATCCCCGCCGCCGCCCCGCCGGTACAGGCCCCGGCGCGGACCCCTCCGGCCGTCGGGCCGCCCCTGTGAGGGCGGCCCGACGGATCGGGGCCGCGTCGCGAGCGCGGTCCCGGAGCGCGGCGGGCCCGGCCGGGCCGGCCGCTCAGTCCCCGGCGTTGATCCTCGCGACGAGCGCTTCGAGTTCGTCCAGTCCCGTGGGGCCGAAGCTCGCCAGGCGGCGGATCGGGATCGATGCCATCATCCGCGCCATGTCCACCCCCATGGCGTTGTCGGAGCCCTCGGCCGCCGGAGGCGTGAAGGCCCGGGCGAGGAGGGCCGCCCCCCTGGAATCGGCCATGACCTCGCCCAGCGTGGAGTCGAGCGTCACCGGCAGGCGCAGCGCGTCGCCCTCGACGGCGATCGCCGCCGTGGCCCGCAGGTCGCGGCTCGAAGCGCCCGCCGACACCACGTACTCGCCGCCCTCGACGACCCAGCGGTCGGCCCGCACCTCCCAGTACGCCAGGTCCTCGCGCGACAGCAGGACGCTGACGCGCTCGCTGTGACCGGGTTCCAGGGTCACGCCAGTGAAGCCCTTCAGCTCACGCGGCGCCCGCGACACGGCCGAGTCGGGCTTGGCGACGTAGAACTGCACGACCTCGCGCCCGGCCCGCTCCCCGGTGTTGGTCACGGTCAGGTGCGCCGTGATCCCGGTGCGGTCCTGCTCCAGTTCGAGGTCGGAGTAGGCGAAGCTCGTGTACGACAGGCCGTGCCCGAAGGGGAAGGCCACCTCCATGTCGCGGGCGTCGTACCAGCGGTAGCCCACGTACAGGCCCTCGCCGTAGAGCACCGCGGAGTTCTCCCCGGGGAAGTTGAGGTAGGCGGGGGTGTCCTGCAACCGGACCGGCACCGTCTCGCCGAGCCGCCCCGACGGGTTGACCCGGCCGAACAGCACGTCGGCGACCGCGCCGCCGCCCGCCTGACCCAGGAGGGCCCCGTCCAGGACCGCGGGGGCCAGCTCGGCGACGGGGGCGAGCCGCAGCACGCCGCCGTGGGAGAGCACGACGACCGTGCGGGGCTGCGCCCGCACGACGGCCGCGAGCAGGTCGAGCTGTTCGGCGGGGAGTTCGATGTGCTCGCGGTCGAAGCCCTCGGACTCCTGGTGCTCGGCCAGGCCCAGGAAGACCACGGCGGTGTCCGCCGCGGACGCGGCGCGCACCGCCTCCTCGCGCAGGGCCGCCGCGCCGCCCGGTTCCGTGCCGTCCTGCGCCTGGTCGGCGTAGCCGGGGGCGAAGGCGACCGCGCCGGAACCGGCCAGGGCGCGGATCTCCTCCAGCGGGACGTCCACGCGCGTGGGGTTGACGTGGGAGCTGCCGCCGCCCTGGTAGCGCGGGTTCCGGGCGAAGCCGCCGATCACCGCAAGTGAGCCGCCCGGGTCGAGCGGCAGGAGCGCGCCGTCGTTCTTGAGCAGGACGACGCACCGCGCGGCCACCTCGCGGGCGAGGGCGTGGTGGTCCTCGACCTCCCGCGCGCCGACCTCCAGGGCGCGTTCGGTGTCCGCCGCGCCGTCTTGGCGGGAGCCGCGCGCCCTGGCGGCCAGGGCGGCCACGCGGGAGGCGGCCGTGTCCACGTCCTCCGTCGAGCAGGCCCCGGCCTCCACGGCCGCGAGGAGCCGCGCGTCGCTCGCGCCGCCGTCACCGGGCATCTCCAGGTCCAGCCCGGCGGCGACCGCCGCGGGCCGGTCCTGCACCGCGCCCCAGTCGCTCACGACCACGCCGTCGAAGCCCCACTCCTGGCGCAGCACCGTGGTGAGCAGCCAGTGGTCCTCCGAGGCGTAGACGCCGTTGATGCGGTTGTAGGAGCACATCACGGTCCACGGGGCGGACGTGCGCACGACCCTCTGGAAGGCGCGCAGGTAGATCTCGCGCAGCGTGCGCGGGTCGATGTTGGAGCTGGAGCGCATCCGGTCGTGCTCGGCGTTGTTGGCGGCGAAGTGCTTGAGCGAGGCGCCCACGCCGGTGCTCTGGAGGCCGCTGACCCAGGCGCCGCCCAGGACACCGGTGAGGAGGGGGTCCTCGGAGAAGTACTCGAAGTTGCGCCCGCCGCGCGGGTCGCGCTTGATGTTGATCCCCGGGCCCAGGAGCACGTCCACGCCCAGCGCCCCGGCCTCGGCGCCCAGGGCCGCGCCCACCCGCCCGACCAGGTCGGGGTCCCAGCTCTGGGCCAGGCCGACGGCGGGCGGGAAGCAGGTCGCGGGCAGGCTCTCCGCCAGGCCCAGGTGGTCGGTGGCACCGGCCTGTCGGCGCACGCCGTGCGGCCCGTCGGTGAGCACGAGCGAGGGGACGTCCCCCACGGCCTTGGTCGTCCAGAAGTCGGCGCCGCTGCTCAGCGAGGCCTTCTCCGCCAGTGTGAGCCCGCTCAGGTCGGGGTTCGGGTCGTGGGTCATGGGTGGCTCGCTCCTGTCCAGAGGAAACGGAGGGCTGTGGCGCGTCCGTGCGAAAACAGTACGTCATGCGGTTTTCGCGCGGCAAGTGCTACAGTCGCGCCATGGCGAGACGGGGTTCGTACGCGAAGGGCGTGGCCAAGCGCGGGGAGATCCTCGACGCGGCGCTCACCGTCATCGGGCGCGACGGGTACAGCCGCGCGACGGTGCGCGAGATCGCCGACGCGGTCGGACTCAGCCAGAACGGCCTGCTGCACCACTTCGGGAGCAAGGAGCGGCTCTTCGTGGAGGTGCTGCGCCACCGCGACGAACTCGACCTGCTGGCCTACGGGGAGGGCGCCGACCGGGGGTCCGGGGCCGACGGCCGGAGTCCTGACGCCGCTGAGGGGCGCCCCGACATCGCCGACTCGCTGGTCCGGCTGGTCCGGCACAACGCCGAGGTGCCCGGCCTCGTGCAGCTGTACTCGCGTCTGTCCGCGGAGGCCGCCGAGGAGGAGCACCCCGCCCACGACTTCTTCCAGGAGCGCTACGCCAGGGCCCGCGGGATCATCGCGGAGGAGATCCGGCGCCTCCAGGGGGAGGGGCGGCTCTCCGCGGAACAGGACGCCGACCGCCTGGCGGTACTGTGCGTGGCCCTCATGGACGGCCTCCAGACGCAGTGGGCGTACGACTCCGGCGTGGACATGGCCGACCACATGGCCCACTTCCTCGACCTCGTCGGCCCGAGGCCCGCCGCGCCGGATCCGGAGCGGGAGGGACGGGCCTCCGAGGGCGCGGCCCCTGAGGGCCCGGCTCGCGGGGGCTCCGCCGGCGAGAGGTGACCCGGGGCCCCGCCCGCCCGGAGCCGGGCGTCCACCCGCGGAAACCGGGGCGGCTCCGCCCGACGCGCGGGCGACCCGTCCGCGGGCGACCCGTCCGCGGGCGGCCCGTGGCGGCGCCGTCGCGGGCCGGGGCGCGGCGGCCCACCCCATGAGCGCCCTCCCGCCCCCGGCGAGCGCCTCGGCGGCCGGGGCGTGCTCGTGTGCGTCCAGGGGGACGGCGCGCGTGGCGCCGTGGTGGGGCCAAACGCCCATGGCCCTGCGGTGGAAGGGGGAGTGCGCGGGGCCGCGAGCGCGGGGCCGTGCGCCGACGTTCGGGTTCTCCGGGGGCGAACCCCGGCTGCCTCGCGGACCCGGGGGAGCGGATTCCGGTGTGGTTGGGGAGGTTTTGAGGTGATACGGACGCGATCGTGGTACGGTTATGAAAATCATTTCCATGCAGTCTGTGTCACATGACCGGAGGCCCGTGACGTGTCTGGAGGCAGGCGACGGCGCCCGGCGCCGGGGACGGCGGGCACGCCGTTCACCGTGAGGACCGACCGGGCGGCGGCCTGAGATGCCCCGGGTGTCCCAGTACGACGACGTCGTCCTCAAGGCCCTGGGTCGGAGCACGCGCTTCCGCAGCTGTCAGGAGATCCACCTCGCCCTCTCCGGAGGGCGCTCCCGTGCCCGCAGGCCGCCCAGCCTGTCCACCGTCTACCGCACGCTCCACCGGCTGGCGGAGGAGGGCGTCCTCGACACCCTCCACTCGCCCGGGGGAGAGCGCCTCTACCGGCTGTGCAGGACCTCCTCCCGCCACCACCACCTGCTGTGCCGGGTCTGCGGGCGGGTGGAGGACATCGCGCAGGCGGACGAGCTGGGGAGTGTCGTCGAACGCATCCGCGAGGACAGCGGCTACGGCTCCCTGGACTACTCCTTCGAGCTGTCGGGCGTGTGTCCGGGCTGTACCTAGGCAGCCCGCACACGACCCCGGCGCGGCCCCGGTGGGGGTCCGCCCGGTGCGGGCGACACCGCCGCCGTCGGTTCCGCCGCCCTCGCCCGGGCGGCGGACGCCGACTCCCCTGAACCGCACCCCCGTCGCACGGGACCACGCGATCGTCCTGTCGGCGGGGGTGCACCCCGCCCCGCCCGAGGCCGGGGTCCCGCACCGCCCGGACCCGGCGCCGGCCGTCGCGTCCGGCCGCTGAGCGAGCACCCCCCGACCACGCCGCAGACACTGGAGGACACCATTTCCGCCATCGACCACCACTCACCGGTGGCCGGGTTCTTCGATCCCGTCGGCCGCCGGTACAGGGCCGCCGGCACGCCCGTTCCGTGCGCTGCGCCGAGCGGCCCGGACACCGTGCGCGGCCCCTTCGCCGGCACCGGCGCGGAGACCGGGGCGCTGGCCGGGTGAGCGCCGCACAGGACACCACCCCGCACACGCGGATCCCGCCGGAACCGGAGACCGGCCGCGCGACCTCCCCGCTCGACGTCCTCCTGGAACCCGTCAGGGGCCGCGTCCGCGCCGCCGTGGCCCTCCAGGGCCTGGCGGGCGCGCTCGGCCTCGTCCCCCTGATCTGTCTGGCCGAGGCGGCCGCCGCGCTGCTCGCCGACGGGCCGACCGACACCGCCCTGGTGTGGACGCTGGTCGCGGTCGCGCTGGCCGGAGCGGTCGCCGCCCTGGCCGCGGGCACCGCCTCCACCCTGGTCGGCCACCTGGCCGACAACGACATGCAGCTGTCCGTGCGGCGCGCCCTGGCCCGCCACCTGGGGAGGGTCCCGCTGGGCTGGTTCTCCGGCCGCGGCTCGGGCCGGGTCAAGAAGGCCCTGCACGACGACATCGAGGACGTCCACTCCCTGGTCGCCCACACCCTGCCCGACCTGGCCGCCGTCGTCGCGGTCCCCGTGGTCGCCCTGGCCTACCTCGCCCTCGTGGACTGGCGTCTGACCCTGGTCGCGGTGCTGCCGGTGGCCGCGGGCGTCCTGCTGTTCGCGCGGGCCATGGCCGGGTCGATGCGCAAGATGGCCGAGTACGCCGAGGCGATGGGCGCGATCAACACCGCGACCGTGGAGTTCGTCGACGGCATCCAGGTGGTCAAGCACTTCAACGGGCACCGCAGGGCGCACGAGCGCTTCACCCGGGCCGCCGACGCCTTCGCCGACTTCTTCGTCTCCTGGTCGCGCGCCACCACCCCGGTCACGGTCGCCTCCTTCCTGCTGCTGTCGGCGCCCACGGTCACCGTCACCGTGGTGGCGGCGGGAGCGGGCTTCGCCGCCCTGGGCTGGAGCGAACCCGTGTCGGTGGTGGCCTTCGCCCTGCTGGCCCCGGCGCTGTGCGCGCCGATGAACCTGATCGGCTCACGGGTGCAGCAGATCCAGGCGGCGCGGGCCGCCGCCGGACGGGTCCGCGACCTGCTCGCCACCCCGCCCCTGCCCGAGGGCTCCGGCGCGGGGCCGCGGGGCGCCCGCGTGGTCTTCGACGGGGTGCGCTTCGCCTACCCGGCCCAGGACGGCGCCGAGGGGGACGGAACGGGGGAGGAGGTCCTGCGCGGTGTGGACCTGGTCCTGGAGCCGGGCACCGTGACCGCCCTGGTCGGCCCGTCCGGCGCGGGCAAGAGCACCCTGGCCACCCTGCCCGCGCGCTTCGCCGACGTCACGGCGGGCGCGGTCACCGTAGGCGGGGCGGACGTGCGCGACATCCCCGCCGAGGAGCTGTACCGCACGGTCGGCTTCGTGTTCCAGGACGTGCGGCTGCTGCGGGAGACCGTGGCCGACAACATCGCCATGGGCCGCCCCGGGGCGACCCGGGAGGAGGTGGAGGAGGCCGCCCGCGCCGCCCGCGTCGCCGAACGGATCGGGGCGCTGCCGCGCGGCTACGACTCCGTGGTGGGCGAGGACGCCGACCTGTCCGGCGGCGAGGCCCAGCGGGTCTCCATCGCCCGCGCCCTGCTCGCCGACACCCCCGTGCTGGTTCTGGACGAGGCCACCGCCGCGGTGGACCCGGTGTCGGAGGCGGCCATCCAGGACGCCCTGAGCGAACTGGCCCGGGACCGCACGGTCCTGGTGATCGCGCACCGTCTGAGCACCGTGGCCGGGGCCGACCTCATCGCGGTCATGGACGAGGGGCGCGTGGTGGAGCGCGGCACCCACGGGGAGCTGCTGGCGCGCGGCGGCCGGTACGCCGACCTGTGGCGAGCCCAGCACCCGGACGCCGGTGACGGGGCCGTCAGCGACGACGCCGGTGACGGCGCACGAGACGAACCGGGAGAAGACCAGTGATCCGCGCCTTCCTCAAGGCCCTGGGCCCCGAGCAGGTCGGGCCCATGCGCGCGAGCCTCGCCCTCACCACCTTCGTCTCGGCCCTCCAGGGTGTGCTGTTCGCCCTCCTGGTGCCCGTGCTGACCCACCTCCTGGGCCCCGACCCGGACCGGGCCGGGCCCTGGACGGCCGTCCTGCTCGCCGCCACCGCCGCCTACGCGGTCCTGCGCGCGGGCAGCCTCTACCTCAACTTCCGCGTCGGCGGCGCACTCTCGCGGGGCCTGCACCGCCGACTCGGCGACCACGTCGTCCGCCTGCCCCTGGGGTGGTTCACCGGCGGCCGGGTCGGGGAGCTCAACCGCCTCGCCACCGACGGCGTCTCCCGGGCCACCAGCCTGCCCGTGCACCTGTACCCGCCCCTGGCCGACGCGGTGGTCACCCCCCTCGTCTCGGTCCTGGCCCTGTTCGTGTGGGACTGGCGGATCGCGCTCGCGGCCGCCGCCTGCCTGCCGCTGCTGTGGATGGTCTTCACCCTGTCCGGGGAGGCGGTCGGGCGCAACGACGCCGCCCGCGACGCCGTCACCGACGAGGCCGCCGACCGGGTCCTGGAGTACGCCCGCGCCCAGCCCGTGCTGCGCGCCTTCGGCAGGACGGACAAGGGCGGCCAGCGCCTCGACGCGGCGCTGGAGGCCGAGCACGGCGCCGCCCGCCGCCTGCTGCTGCGCGCGGTCCCCGCCCTGCTCGGCTACTCCTTCGCGGTGCGCCTGGCCTTCGGCCTGCTCCTGGTGGCCACCGTGCTCCTCACTCTCGGCGGCACCCTCGACGCGCCCCTGGCGGTCGCGCTGCTCGTGCTCGTGGCCAGGTTCGTCCATCCCCTCTCCGGCGCGGCCGACCAGGGGTCCGCCCTGCGGATGGCGACCAACGGGCTCGACCGGATCAACGCCGTGCTGGAGGCGCGCCCCCTCCCCGAACCGGAGGCGCCGGTGCCGCCCCGGGGCGCGGACGTGGAGTTCGACGACGTGTCCTTCTCCTACGCACCGGACGGGCCCCGCGTCCTGGACGGGGTCTCCTTCCGGGCCGCTCCCGGGACGCTCACCGCCCTGGTCGGGCCCTCGGGTTCGGGCAAGACCACCGTGGCCCGGCTGCTGGCGCGCTTCCACGACGCCGACGCGGGCAGCGTGCGCATCGGCGGGGTGGACGTGCGCTCGGTCGGCGGCGAGGAGCTGTCCCGGCACGTGGCGATGGTCTTCCAGGACGTGTACCTGTTCGACGCGAGCATCGCCGAGAACGTGCTCCTGGCCGACCCCGCGGCCACACGGGAGGACCTGGACCGGGTGGCCGCCGCCTCCGGCCTCGACGCGGTGGTGGCCGCGCTCCCCGACGGGTGGGACACCCGCGTCGGAGAGGGCGGCGCCTCGCTCTCGGGAGGACAGAAGCAGCGGGTCTCCATCGCCCGCGCCCTGCTCAAGGACGCGCCCGTGGTCGTCCTGGACGAGGCGTCGGCCGCCCTGGACGCGGAGAACGAGGCGCTGCTGACCGCGACCGCCGTCTCCCTGGCGCGGGAGCAGCGCACGGTGCTCGTCATCGCGCACCGGCCCGCCACCGTGGCCGCCGCGGACCGGGTGGTCTTCCTCGACGCCGGACGCGTCGCCGAGACCGGGACCCCGGCGGAGCTCCTCGCCGCGGGAGGGCGCCACGCCGAGTTCGCCCGCGCGCGCGAGCGGGCCCGGGGCTGGAGGCTGACCGCCCAACCCTCCTGACCGTGGCCGACGGGCCGACCGGGACCGGTCCCCGACCGCGTCCGCGCGCGGGGGAGTGGCGGGCCTCACTCCGCCGCGTGGTGTGGGCCTCTCGTGCGGGTCCGGACCGCCTATGACCCCGGCGACCGAGAGCCCCTGGGACAAACCGGGTATCCCCTTCCACGCCGGACTTCCGCGCCCCTCAGCGCGGCGGTCCGGCGTGCCCCTTCGTGCCGCTTCGTCCCTGTTGGGCGGGGCATGGGGGGTCAATAATGAAAACGGTTGTCATATGCTGCTCTGGTCCGCTGAGGCGTCCGCGCGCCGCGGCGGCCTCCCGCCCCCGACCCGGAAGAACCGCCGTGCACCTGCGCAAGATCCCTCCCGGCGCCTGCCTGGCCGCCGCCTCCGCCCTCCTGCTGACCGCCTGCCTCCCCTCCGGCGGCGGCACCGCCGCCTCCGAGGAGGACGGGCGCATCGCGGTGGCGATGCTGCTGCCTCCCAGGTCGGCCCTCTCGCCGCTCACCGACGACGCCTTCAAGCTCTCGCGCTGGAGCACCGCCGAGACCCTCGTCGTCCTGGACGAGGTCGGCGACCCCCTGCCCGGCCTGGCCACCGACTGGACCCAGGTGGACGACACCACCTGGACCTTCACCATCCGCGACGGGGTCACCTTCCACGACGGCACGGAGCTGACCGCCGACGCGGCCGCCCACTCCCTGGAGTACGCCGCGCAGGCCTCGCCCAAGCCGCGCATCCTCGACGGCGTCGAACTCGGGGTCGAGGCCGAGGGCGACACGGTCACCGTCACCACCGCCGAGGCCGACCCGCTCGTCCCCCAGCGCCTGTCCTCGCCGCAGCTGTCGATCCTGGCCGAGAGCGCCTACGAGGGCGACACGGTCAGCCCGGTCGGCACCGGCTCGGGCCCCTTCGAGCTGGTCGAGGTCAACGGCACCACCTCCGCGAGCCTGAACCGCTACGACGGCTACTGGGGTGAGGCCGCCCTGGCCCCGGGCATCGACGTCAGCTTCGTGCCCGACGGCACCGCCCGCGCCGCCGCCCTGCGCACCGGCGAGGCCGACGTCGTCGAGGCCGTGCCCACGTCCCAGGCCGCCCTGCTGGACCAAGAGCTGATCACCGAGGTGCCGATGCCGCGCACCAACACCCTCTACCTCAACACCCAGGACGGGCCCTTCACCGACCCCGGCCTGCGCGCCGCCGCCCGCGAGGCCATCGACCGCCAGGTGCTGGTGGACGGCGTCTACGAGGGGCGCGCGGACGCGGCCGAGGGCCTGCTGGGCCCCGCGCTGCCCTGGGCCGCCGACCGCCCCGAACGCCAGGACTTCACCGAGGCGGCCGACCCCGACGGGGCCGCCATCACCCTGGCCACCTTCACCGACCGCGCCGAGCTGCCCGAGGTCGCCACCGTCCTGGAACAGCAGCTGGAGGACGCCGGGTTCGAGGTCGAACAGGTCGTGCGCGAGTACGCCAACATCGAGGAGGACGCCCTCAACGGCGAGTTCGACGCGTTCATCCTCTCCCGCGCCACCGTCCTGGACTCCGGCGACCCCGCCGCCTACATGACGAGCGACTTCTCCTGCGACGGCTCCTTCAACATCGCCCAGCTGTGCGACGAGGCCGTGGACACGGCGCTGGAGGAGGCCGAGCGCACCCCCGCGGGCGAGGAGCGGCGCGCCGCGATCCTGGAGGCCGAGGCCGCCGTCCTGGCCACCGACGCCGCCATTCCCATGCTGCACGAACGCGTCATCCAGGGCGACGCCGCCAACGTCGTGGACTCGGCCAAGGACCCGCGCGAGCGCCTGCTCGTCACCCCGCGGACCCGGCTGAACTGATGGCCGCCGCCGCTCCCGACCGCACCGGCGCCCCCGGTCACACCGGCGCTCCCGGCCGCAGCGGCGCCCGCGGGGCCGGGTGGCTCCTGCCCCTGGTCTCGCGCGCCGCCGCCCTGGTCCTGGTCACGGTCGTCGTCGGGCTCCTGCCCTGGCTGTCCGGGCGCGACCCCGCCCTGTCGGTGCTGCGCGCCCGCTCGGCCGAGCAGGCCCCCACACCCGAGGTGCTCGACGCCATCCGCGAGGACCTCGGCCTGGCCGACGGCCCCGCGGTGACCCTCGCCCGCTGGTTCGGCGGCGTCCTCCAGGGCGACCTCGGCCGGTCCTGGGTCTCCGACGCGCCCGTACTGCCCTCGGTCGTCTCGGCCATGGGCGTGTCCCTGACGGTCATGGGCGCCGCGCTCGCCGTCGCCCTGCTCGTCGCGGCCGTGCTGTGCGCCCCCACTCTGGTGCGCGGGGCGCGCGGCACCCTGCGCCCGGGCGGGTCGGGCAGCGGGGCCGCCGCCGCGATGCTCACGGCCCTGCCCGAGTTCCTCGTCGCCGTCCTGCTCATGGTCGCGCTCTCAGTGTGGCTGGGCTGGCTGCCGCCCTACGGCTGGCAGGAGCCGGTGAACCTCGTGCTCCCGGCGCTGGCGCTGGGCCTGCCCGCGGGCGGGCTGCTGGGACGGCTGCTCGACGACGCGCTGCCCGCCGTCCTCACCGAGCGCTGGGTGGGGCTGTGGACGGCCTCGGGCTGCTCCCCGGCCGCCGTCGCCGCCGCGGCCCTGCGCCGGGCCACCCCCGCCCTCATCCCCCAGTTCGCCATGGTCGTCGTCGGCCTGACCGGCGGCGCCGTCGCGGTGGAGACGGTCTTCGCCGTCCCCGGGATCGGCCGCACCGCTCTGGGCGCCGCCCAGTCCCAGGACCTGCCGCTGCTCCAGGGCGCCGTGCTCGGCCTGGTGCTGCTCGGCACCGCGGCCGGGATCGCCGCCCAGGCCGCCCGCCGCCTCCTGCTGGGCCCCGGCCTGAACGACGCGGCCCTGGCCCTGCCCCCGCCGCCCACCGCCCCCGCGGGGGCGGTGCGCCGCGCGGTGCCCGCGGTGTGCGCGGCGCTGATCCTGGCGGTGTGCCTGTGGGGACTGACCCGCGACGCCATGACGGTCGAGGTGGCCCAGCGCCTCGCCGCCCCCTCCTGGGACCACCCCCTGGGCACCGACGCGGTCGGCCGCGACGTCCTGGCCCGGCTCGGGCACGGCGCCCTGGCCACCGTGGGCACCGCGGCGCTGGTGTGCCTGGCCAGCCTGGCCGCGGCCCTGCTGGTCGGGTTCGCCCCGGCGCTGTCGGCGGGCGCCTCGGAGATGGCCAACGCCCTGCCCCCGGTGATCGCCGGAATCCTGGTGGCCGCCATCGCCGGACCCGGACCCCTCGGCGCCGCCGTGGCCGTGGCCCTGGTCTCCTGGCCCCCGCTGGCCGCGCACACCTCCGCGCTGGTCCAGGAGACGCGCGCGGCCGCCTACCTGACCGCGCAGCGGGCCCTGGGCGCCGACGCCCGCTGGATCCTGGTCCGGCACGTGCTGCCCGCGGTCCTGGGGCCGGTGGCCCGCCACGCCGTGCTGCGCCTGCCGGGCATCGCGCTGGCCATCGCCTCGCTCGGCTTCCTCGGCCTGGGCTCGCAGCCGCCCTCGGCGGAGTGGGGCCTGAGCCTGTCGGAGTCCCTGGCCTACGTGGAGCGCGCGCCCCTGGCGGCGCTGGCCCCGGCCGCCATGCTCCTGCTGCTGGCCGCGTTCGCGGTCTCCTCGTCCACGCTTCCCCAGGGCTCGTGGACACCCGCGCGGGGCCCGGCTCCCCTCTTCTCCGGCCCGAAGGCCGAACCCTCCCCGGAAGGACGCAGATGAGCGACGAGGCCCTGCTGTCGGTCCGCGACCTGCGGGTCACCCTGCCCGGACGGCGAGGGGGCGGGGTCCGCGCCGTGCGCGGGCTCTCCTTCGACGTGCGCCCCGGCGAGGTGCTCGCGCTCGTGGGGGAGTCCGGGGCGGGCAAGTCGGTCACCGCCCGCGCCGTCCTGGGCATGGCGCCCTACGGCGCCTCCGTCACCGGAAGCGTCCGCCTGGACGGACAGGAGCTGGTCGGCGCACCGCCCGCCGTCCTGCGGCCCCTGCGCGGGCGGCGGATGTCCCTGGTGCCCCAGGACGCGCTCGCCGTGCTCAGCCCCGTGCACACCGTGGGCGCCCAGCTCGTACGGGCCCTGCGCTCCGTGCGCCGGACGAGCCGGGCCGCGGCGTGGGAGCGGGCGGTGGCCGCACTGGACCGGGTCGGCATCCCCGACGCCGCCCGGCGCGCGCACGCCTACCCGCACGAGTTCTCCGGCGGCATGCGCCAGCGGGCGGTCATCGCGATGGCCACGGTCAACGAACCCGACCTGGTGTTCGCCGACGAGCCCACGACCGCCCTCGACCCCAGGATGCAGGCCCGGACGCTGGAACTGCTGTGCGGGCTGCGCGAGATGACCGGTACCGCGGTCGTCCTGGTCACCCACGACCTGGGCGTCGTCGGCGGCTACGCCGACCGGGTGGTGGTCGTCTACGCCGGGCGCCACGTCGAGTCGGGCCCGGTGGGGCCGGTCCTGACCCGGCCGCGCGCCCCCTACACCGCCGGCCTGGTCGCCGCGCTGCCCCGGCCCGGTACCGGGGACCGCCGCCTGCCCGCCATCGCCGGAACGCCCCCCTCACCGGAGGCGCTGCCCGGCGGCTGCGCCTTCGCGCCCCGCTGCCCGCTGGCGGAGGACCGGTGCCACGCCGAGGAGCCCTCACCCGCGGTAGCCGGGGAGTCGGGCAGGCTGGTCTCGTGCCACCGCTGGCAGGACCTGCCCGACCCGGCTTCCTCCCTGTTCACGGACATCGCGCACACACCACGAGAAAGGACGCCATGACCACCCCACCGCTGCTGAGCGTGCGCGACCTGGTGGTGCGCTACCCGGGCCGCACCCGGCGGGCCGCCCCGGTGACGGCCGTCGACGGGATCTCCTTCGAGATCGGCGCGGGGGAGACGCTCGCCCTGGTCGGGGAGTCGGGGTGCGGCAAGTCCAGCACCGCCGCGGCCGTGATCGGACTGCGCCGCCCCCAGGGCGGGACGGTGCTCTTCGAGGGCCGGGAGCTGACCGCCATGGGTGAGAGGGAGCTGCGCGCCCTGCGCCCCGCCATCCAACCGGTGTTCCAGGACCCCTACGGCTCGCTCAGCCCGCGCCTGCGCGTGCGCGACGCCGTCGCCGAACCCCTGCGCATCCACGGCCGCTGGGACCGCGCGACCGGCCCCGCCCGGGTGGCCGAACTCCTGGAGAAGGTCGGACTGGACCCCGCGCACGGCGACCGGCTGCCGCACGAGCTCTCCGGCGGGCAGTGCCAGCGCGTGGGGATCGCCCGCGCGCTGGCCTGCGAGCCGCGCCTGCTGGTCCTGGACGAACCGGTGTCGGCCCTGGACTCCTCCGTGCGCGCCGGGGTGCTCAACCTGCTCACCGGTCTCCAGGACGAACTGGGGCTGGGCTACCTGTTCATCTGCCACGACCTGGCGCTCGTCGGGCACGTCGCGCACCGCGCGGCGGTCATGCGCGCGGGGCGGCTGGTGGAGACCGGCCCCGCCCACCGGGTCTGCTCCGACCCCGCCGACCCCTACACCCGCGAACTGGTGGAGGCCGTCCCGGCCCTCCCCGGCGCCTCCGGGGGCCGGCCGCTGCCGAGCGCCCCGTGAGCCCGGCACGGCAGCCCCGCGGGAACGGACACGAAAGCAAGAGCGGGCACGGGAACAGGAGCGGGGACAGGAACGAGAGCGGGAACGGGAGCAGGACCGGAACCGGGAGCCGGGCCGGGAACGGGGCCCGGAACAGGGCTGGGAGTGAGACCGGGGCCGGGAACGAGAGCGGGAACAGGAGCGGGAACGTCCTGTCCCGTACCACCGCCCGCGGGGCCGCGGCGCTGCGCGACGTGTGCGGCCTGCCCGCGCTGCCCCTGCTGCTGATCGGCTCGCAGTTCGCGTTCAACGTCGGCTTCTTCGCGGTCCTGCCCTACCTCGCCGACCACCTCGGCGGCGCCCTGGGCCTGGCCGGGTGGCTGGTCGGCCTCGTGCTGGGCCTGCGCACGTTCAGCCAGCAGGGGCTGTTCGTGGTGGGCGGCACGCTCACCGACCGGTTCGGCGCGCGCCCGGTGGTGCTGGCGGGCTGCGCGCTGCGCGTGGCCGGGTTCTGCTGGCTCGGCTTCGCGCAGGGCACCGCGTCGGTCATCGCCTCGGTCCTGCTCATCGGCTTCGCCGCCGCGCTGTTCTCCCCGGCCGTGGAGACCGAGATCGTGCGCCAGGCCGTGCGGCACGAGCGGAGGACCGGTGGACCCCGCACCCGGATGCTCGCCCTGTTCTCCGTCGCGGGGCAGGCGGGAACCCTCGTGGGCCCGCCGCTGGGCGCCCTGCTGCTGCTCGGCGGCTTCCGCGCCGCCTGCCTGGCCGGGGCCGCGGTCTTCGCCGCCGTGCTGGCCGGGCACCTGCGGCTGATGCCCCGCACCGCGCCGGGCGCGCCCGCGTCGGCCGACCGGGGGACGCCGCGCCTGCGGGAGGGGCTGCGGCTGCTGCTGGGCAACCGCGGGTTCCTGGCGCTGAGCCTGGCCTACAGCGGCTACCTGCTGGCCTACAACCAGCTCTACCTGGCCCTGCCCGCGGAGGTGGAGCGGGCGACCGGCTCCCAGACCGCGCTGGGCTGGCTGCTGGCCTGGGCGTCGCTGCTCTACATCGCCACGCAGATGCCGGTGCTGCGCTGGACCTCCGCCCGTCTGACGCGGCGCGCGACGCTGGTGTGGGGGCTGGTGCTGATCTGCCTGGGCTTCGCCGGGGCCGCCGCGTCGATGCCGGTCGGCGCGCTGGGCGGACTCGTGCCCTCCGTGGTGTTCGTCACCGCGCTGACCCTGGGCCAGGTGCTCATCGTGCCCACGGTGCGGGCCTGGATCCCCGACCTGGTCGAGGACCGCCACCTGGGCCTGTTCACGGGCGCGCTGTCCTCGCTGTCGGGGCTGGTGGTGCTCCTGGGCAGTGTGCCCGCGGGGGCGCTGCTGGACCTGGGCGGGCCGCTGCCCTGGCTCCTGCTCGCCCTGGTGCCGCTCGCCGGAGCGGTGCTGGTCCCCGGCCGGGGCCGTCCCTGAACAAGGCGCGGCCCCCGGTCCGCCGGACTGACAGATGCCCCGGAGCAGGGCGCCCGTCGGCGCCGCCCTCACCACGGCGCGGTGTCGCCCACGGGTCCACGGCGGGTCGCCTCACCCACCGGCGCGGCCCGCGGTGAACGGGCGCGCCCAACGACGCGGGTGCGGGCTCTCGCCCCACGGGCTTTCGCTGCGCACCGGGGGAGGGTAAGCGCTTTCCGTATCGAAGGGCAAGGGCTGTCCCGCAAGTTCGCCCCGACGTGGAACCCAGTCCGCCCCGGGTCGCCCTTCGCGCTCGGGCGTGCGGCTTCTGTGGCGGGCTCGGCCCGAGGCGGCGCCGGTGCGGCGGGGTGGTCCACCAGGCGGTCCATGGATGTGAACCATTGACACCCATGTGAATGCGGTGCTAGAAACTGACCATCCTAGTCCTTGGATAGCGCTTACCAGACCACTTCGAGCCGTTTCTCCCCTGTGTTCCCACGCACACGTCCGTGTCCGCGTCCCCCCGGACGGCCGGGCGCGGACGCCCCCACCGAAGCCACAGCCGCCACCGGCGCGAGCCGGAAGCCGAAGGGAAACACCACCATGCGCGTACCCCCGGGCCGAGTGCGCCGACACGGCCGCCGCGGCACCGCCCTGTCCGCGACCGCCGCGGCCGCGGCGACGGTCCTGCTCGCCTCCGCCTGCTCGGGCTCCGACGACGGCACCGTCGAGCTGCGCTTCTCGTGGTGGGGCTCCAACGAGCGCCAGGCCACCATGCTCCAGATCATCGAGAACTTCGAGGCGGACAACCCCGACATCCGGATCACGCCGGAGACCACCGACTGGTCCGCCTACTGGGACCGCCTGGCCACCACCACTGCGGCCAACGACTCCCCGGATGTCCTCATGCAGGAGGAGCGCTACCTGCGCGAGTACGCCGACCGCGGCGCCCTGCTCGACCTGAGCGAGGCCGAGGGCCTGGACCTGTCGCTGATCGACCCGCTGGTCGCCGAGAGCGGCCAGCTGGACGGGCAGACCTTCGGCGCGGCCAGCGGCGTCAACGCCTACTCCATCCACGCCGACCCCGAGGCCTTCGCCGCCGCGGGGGTGGAGATGCCCGACGACGACACCTGGACGTGGGCGGACTACGTCGAGATCGCCGGGCAGATCAGCGAGGGCACCGGCGGCGAGATCGCCGGCGCCCAGAGCATGAGCTACAACGAGGCCGGTTTCCAGGTCTTCGCCCGCCAGCACGGGGAGGCGCTCTACAACGAGGACGGCAGCCTCGGCTTCTCCCAGGAGACCCTGGAGGCCTGGTACGAGATCACCCAGGACCTGCTGGAGAACGGCGGCCAGCCCAGTGCGGCCCGGAGCGTGGAGATCCAGGCGGGCGGCATCGACCAGTCGGTCGTGGCCACCGGCGAGGGCGCCATGGCGCACTTCTGGAGCAACCAGCTCGGCAACGTGGTCGAGGCCTCCGGGCGCGAGATCCAGCTCCTGCGCTACCCGGGCGAGACCGAGTTCGACCGGACCGGCCTGTTCTTCAAACCGGCCATGTTCTACTCGATCTCCGCGGGCTCCGAGCACCCCGCGGAGGCGGCCCGCTTCGTCGACTACATGCTCAACGACCCGGCGGCGTCCGAACTGCTCCTGGCCGACCTGGGCCTGCCCGCCAACACCGAGGTCCGCGAGGCCATCCTCGACGACCTGCCCGAGTCCGACGCCCGGATGGCCGAGTTCATGAGCGAGATCGAGGACACGATCGTGGACGGCAACCCGCCCGCGCCGATCGGCGCCGGTCAGGTCGTGGACATCAGCAGCCGCGTCAGCGACGGGCTCGCCTTCGGCGACCTCACCCCTGCCGAGGCCGCCGAGCAGTTCATGGCCGAGGTCGAGGCGGCCGTCGAGACCTCCTGAACCGCCCGGCGCGGCCTCCGGCGCGGGCGCCCGCGCCGGAGGCCGCCCGAGGGGCCGACAGGCCACCGGCCACGCCCGCACACGCGCACGACCACGAAGCAAAGGACGTCCATGACCCCGCACGCCGGAGCGGCCACGCAGGACCGCATCACCAGCGTCACGATCTCCTCGGTCACCCTTCCCCTGAACACGCCCATCAGCGACGCCAAGGTCCTCACCGGGCGCCAGCGGCCGATGACCGAGGTCGCGATGCTCTTCGCCGAGATCACCACCGAGGCCGGTCACGAGGGCGTCGGGTTCGGCTACTCCAAGCGGGCGGGCGGCCCGGGACAGTTCGCCCACGCCCGGGAGGTGGCCTCCGTCCTGCTGGGGGAGGACCCCAGCGACACGGGCAAGATCTGGGACAAGCTCGTCTGGGCGGGCGCCTCGGTGGGCCGCAGCGGACTGGCCACCCAGGCGATCGCGCCCTTCGACATCGCACTGTGGGACCTCAAGGCCAAGCGGGCGGGCCTGCCGCTGGCCAAGCTCCTCGGCAGCTACCGCGACTCGGTGCGCTGCTACAACACCTCGGGCGGCTTCCTCCACGCCCCCGTGGAGGAGGTCATGGAGAGGTCGGCCGCGGCGGTGGCCGACGGCATCGGCGGCATCAAGCTCAAGGTCGGCCACCCCGACAGCGCCACGGACCTGGCCCGGGTCGCGGCGGTGCGCGAGCACCTGGGCGACGGCGTGCCGCTGATGGTGGACGCCAACCAGCAGTGGTCGCGCGCCGACGCCCAGCGCATGTGCCGGGCCTTCGAGGAGTTCGGACTGGTCTGGATCGAGGAGCCGCTGGACGCCTACGACTTCGAGGGCCACGGGCGCCTGGCCGCGACCTTCGACACCTCCATCGCCACAGGGGAGATGCTCACCAGCGTCGCCGAGCACGCCGAGCTGATCCGCCACGGGGGAGCGGACATCATCCAGCCCGACGCCCCCAGGATCGGCGGCATCACACAGTTCCTCCAGGTCATGGCGATGGCCGACCGGCGCCACCTCCAGCTGGCCCCGCACTTCGCGATGGAGGTCCACATCCACCTGGCCGCCGCCTACCGGCACGAGCCGTGGGTGGAGCACTTCGAGTGGCTCGACCCCCTCTTCAACGAGCACCTGGAGATCTCGGGCGGGCGCATGCACCTGTCCGACCGGCCCGGCCTGGGGGTGACCCTGAGCGACCGGGCGCGCGCGTGGACGGTCGACACCCACCGGGTCAAGGCCTGACCGCAGCGGTGTCCGGGCCGGGACGAGCCCCGGCCCGGGCACCGGTCAGCGGGCGCCGGTCCGGGACGCGCCGGGGCCGGGGTCCGCGCGGTCGGCCCGTCCGCACGGCGGCGCCGTGCGCGGACCCGCCGGGGGCCGAGGCCGACGAGGAGCGCGGACCCCGAGGGCCCGGCTCAGGAGTTCCCGCTCCGGACGACCTCCTCCAGCAGCCGCACGGCCGTGCCCGCGCCGTCCTCGGCGCGCACCCGTTCGCCCAGGACGCGCGCCCGTTCCGCGAGGGCTGGATCGCCGACCGCGCGGGCCAGGGCCGAGGCCAGGGCGTCCGCGGTCAGGCGCTGGCCCCGCAACGGGGCGACGGCGGCCCCGGCCTCGTGGGCCCGCTGCGCCCAGAACGGCTGGTCGCCCCAGAAGGGGCACCCGACCTGCGGTCTGCCCGAGGCGAGCGCGGCGCCGGTGGTCCCGGCGCCGCCGTGGTGCACGACCGCCGCGCACCGAGGGAACAGCCGCTCGTGCGGAGCCCCGTCGATGACCAGCACGTCGTCATCACCGGTTTCGGCGGTGATGCCGCCCCGGCCCGAGGCGACGACCGCGCGCACTCCGGCCCGGCGCACGGCTTCGCCCACCACGCGTCCGGTGGCCGCGGGGTCGGCGGTGGGCAGGCTGCTGAACCCGACGAACACCGGCGGCCTCCCGGCGTCCAGGAACGCCTCCAGCTCCGGGGAGGGCCGCCACCGCGTGTCCGGCGGCGGGAACCAGAAGCCGGTGGTGCGCACCCGCGGCGGATAGTGCGTACGCGGCGGGAGCAGGTGGCGGCTGAACGCCTGGAGCACAGTGGACGGGCTCCCGTCCGGCTGGCGCAACGGGTCGTGGCGCCCGGCCCTTCGGGGCAGGCCCAGCCCGTCCCGGAACTCCTCGACCACCGCGCGCTGCCCGCTCAGGGCGAGGGCGGCCAGCCGGTAGGTCAGCGGGTTGAGCGCCGCGGGCACCCACCGAGGCCAGGGCACGCCGGGGGCGGGGAAGGCGCGGGTGGGCACCCAGGAGGGCTGGAGGGCCACCGGGACGGAGGGCACGCCCAGGCGTTCGGCGATGTGCCCTCCCGGCATGCCGGGGATGTGCACGACCACGTCCGCGTCCTCGTCGGCGACCCCGGCCATGTCCTCGTGGACCCTGCGCATGAGCGGGGTGATCCGGCGCAGCAGGGCGGCGGCGTGCACGGCGCCGCGCAGCCCCCGCAGTCCGGTGTCCCTCACTCCGTCCAGCTCGGGATCGCCCATGAGGGTGTTGGGGCCGTCGTCCACCGGGCGGTAGGCGACACCGTGCTCGGCGGCCAGTGGGGCGGCGGAGGCGGGGCCCGCGACCACGCCGGTGTGTCCGGCCGCGTCCAGGGCCCTGGCCAGGGCAAGGAAGGGCTGGACGTCTCCGCGGGTGCCGTGGGTGAGCAGGAGGGCGTGCACGCCGGTCATTCCTTCCGGGGGGTGAGACCCCGAGCGACGATGTCGATCAGCAGGTCGAGGGTCTGGTGGTAGTGCTCCGGCGCCGCCAGCCGGTCGGCGTTCACCGGTAGGAGCAGGACGGCCTGGAGGACTCCGACGATGGCGGCCGGATGGGCGTCCACCAGTTCGCCCGTCCCGCGCCGGGCGTCCACGAACGCGCTCAGCGCGGCCGCGGGGTTGTCGGGGGAGGAGGCGGCCCGGGACGGGGCGACCCTGCGCGCGACCGCGTCCATCTCCTCGGGGTGGGTCACGAGCCGTCCGTACAGGGGGTTGCGGGCCAATTCGTCCAGGCTGGCGCGCAGGAACCGCCGCAGCCCCTCGCGGGTGTCGTCGGTGCTGTTCAGGGCGTCGTCGATGACCCGCTCCCTGACCTCGGCCATCTGGCGCAGCATCAGCTCCAGGTAGAGGGCCTCCTTGGAGTCGAAGAAGGCGTAGAAGCTGCTCTTGGCGATACCGGCGGGCGCGACCAGTTCCTCCAGGGAGGTCTTGCGCAGCCCACGGGTGGTGAACAGGGCGCGTCCGGACTCCAGCAGCAGGCCGGTGATGCGTTCCTTCTCCTGCGCGGAGAACGCGGGTGGCACGGTGGTTCCTCCCTCGGTCGACGGTGTCCGCGGACAGTGTCTCGCGGTCAGCGTGCGGCGGCCGGTGCGCGCACGTCCCGCTTCCCGTGCCGGCGGCCGCTCAGGGACAGGGGGAGCGAACGCCAGCGCGCCACGGCGACCACGACCGCGGTGATCACCGCCATGGCCAGGCCCAGGGGGAGCACGGTGGCCAGCCCGTCCGAGCCGGAGTTGGCGACGGTCCAGGCGATCTTGACGACCAGGCCGCCGTTGACGACGACCAGGCCCCAGCCCAGGGAGCGGCACCAGAACGCCGCGCACAGCGAGCCGAGCAGTGCGGGCACCAGCGGCAGGGTGACCCAGGTGATCCAGGTGGGGTCCGTGAACAGTTCCCGCTCCATCTCCAGGACCCCGGCCATGGCCGGGTCGATCTCCTCGGGCGCGGGGAACCAGAAGAAGCTGGAGAGCATGGCCGCGATGGTCAGGGCCAGCGGCACGGGCCTGCGCGTCCAGCAGAAGTAGGCGATGGGCAGGAAGAACAGCGGTCGGACGTACCAGCTCAGCGGGTTGAGGTGGCGCGGCCAGGCCCAGGCGAGGAAGTCGGTGAGCAGGTCCATGGGGGGCTCCGTTCGGCGAGTGCTTGAAACTATAAAAACACTTTGGTTATTTGTTTTCAAGAGGGCGGGCGCCGCTGCGGGCGCCGCCGTCCCGGCCGGGGGGCCGATGGCCGGCGGCCGGAGCCCGTCGCCGAACGTTCTGGCCAGCGCGGGCGCGGGCGTGGGGGCACGCCCGCCGGTCCGATGGGGTGAGGGCCGGGAACGGTTCGGCCGCCGCCGAAGTGTCGGCCTCCTAGAGTCCCGGTCATGACCACCGACCAGCGAACGGCTCCGGGGCACGCCGCCGCGGCCGCGCCCCTCGCCCACCGCGCCATCCGACCGCGCATCCTCTACTTCGGCACCCCCGTGGTGCTGCTCTCCACCGTCAACGAGGACGGCACCCCCAACCTCGCCCCGATCTCCTCGGCCTGGGCCCTGGGGTACCTGCTGGTGCTGGGGCTGGGGGCCACCGGGCAGACCGCGCGCAACCTGGCGGCGCGCCCCGAACTCGTGGCCAGCTTCCCCGCCGCCGAGGACTGGGCCAGCGTCGAGCGGCTGGCCCCGCTCACCGGGCGCTCGCCCGTGCCCCCGGGCAAGCCGCCGGGCTGCCGTTTCGAGGCCGACAAGTTCGCCGCCGCGGGCCTGACCCCGCAGGAGTCGCAGCGGGTCGCGCCGCCCCGCGTGGCCGAGTGCCCGTTGCAGCTGGAGGCCCGGGCGGTGCGCGTGGACGCCGACGCCTCGGGCGACTTCACCGTGGTCCAGGCCGAGGTGCTGCGGGTGCACGCGGACGAGCGCCTGGTGGTGCCCGGCACCGACCACGTCGATCCCGCGCGCTGGAACCCGATGATCTACAACTTCCGCCACTACTTCGGGCTGGGGCGCCAGCACGGGCACTCCCACCGCTCAGAGACGCCCGGCTTCTGACGGCCACGAACATGCCGGCGCCCCGTCCCGCCTCCTTCCCCGCTGACGGTGCGCGGCAGGGGAGGAGGCGAAGCCGCGCGGACGGGCTGAGGACGGTACCGCCGGGGGCGGCGCCGTCGGCCAGCCCGTCAGCGGCCGGACCCGCGTTCAGTCCAGGTCGGACATGTCGAGCACGAAGCGGTAGCGGACGTCGTTGCGTTCCAGGCGTTCGAGGGCCGTGTTCACCTGGGACGACGGCAGCAGCTCGATGTCGGCGGTGATGCCGTGTTCGGCGCAGAAGTCGAGCATGGCGGCGGTGGACGGGCGTCCGCCGCTGCCCGCGGAGCTGAGACTCTTGCGGCCGATGAGCAGGTCGGTGGTGTCGACGGTGACCGGGCCGAGGTGGCCGAGGTGGCTGAGGGTGCCGTCCATGGCGACCGTGCCCAGGTAGGGGGCCAGGTCGTGGGGAGCGGAGACGGTGTCGATGACCACGTCGAACCGGTCCCGGACGGCTTCCATCTGCCCGGCGTCGGTGGAGACGACGAACCCGTCGGCGCCGAGGCCGCGTGCCTCCTCGGCCTTGTCCGGGCTGCGGCTGATGACAGAGGTCGTGGCGCCGAGCGCGACGGCCAGTTTGACGGCGAGGTGGCCCAGGCCGCCCAGCCCGGCCACGGCGACCGTGCTGCCCGGGCCCACGCCGAGGGCCCGCAGGGGTTCCCAGACTGTGACCCCGGCGCAGAGCAGGGGCGCCGCCGCGGCCGGATCGAGGCCCGCGGGCAGCCGGTGGGCGAACCCCTCGCTGACGAGGTACTCGCGGGAGTAGCCGCCCAGGGTGGTCGTCCCGTCCCGCCGGTCGCTGCCGCCGTAGGTCAGGGTCGGGAACTCGCGGCAGAAGTTCTCTTGTCCGGCCCGGCACGGGGGACACGTCCCGCACGAGTCGACGATGTTGCCGACGGCCACGGGATCGCCCGGGGTGAAACCGGTGACCGCGCCGCCGACCTCGGTCACCGTGCCCGTGAACTCGTGCCCCGGCACCAGGACTCCGTCCGCGTCGTTTCCGTGCGCGCGCAGGGCGTGCAGGTCGCTGAAGCAGACACCGCAGTAGTCCACCCGTACCGCGACGTCGTCCGGGCGCAGGTCCCGGCGCTGGAGGGACGCGCGTCGCAGGGTGCGCGTCGCGGGGTCCGCCTGCCAGCCGGTGGTGGTGCGCATCTCTCTCCCTAAACAGACTGTTCGGTCTATTTGAGTCTAGGCAGACTTCACCGGTTCCGCAAACAAACCGGTCGGTCTGCTAACGTGGGGGCATGCCCGACCAGCCGATGCCCGACCAGCCGTCGAGCGCGCGCGGAGCCGCGACCTACCAGCGGATCATCGACGCCGCCACGCGGGAGTTCGCCCGGTACGGCATCGCCGGAGCCCGCGTCGAGCGGATCACCGCCGCCGCGCGGACCAACAAGGCGCAGCTCTACGGCTACTTCGGCAACAAGGAACGGCTCTTCGACGCGATCTTCCTCGCCTCGCTGGAGCGCATCACCAACGTCGCCCCCATCGACGCCGACGACCTGGCCGACTGGGCCGTGCGCCTCTACGACGAGTACCTCGCGCGCCCCGACCTCATCCGCCTCGCCACCTGGGCCCGTCTGGAACGGCGTCCGGAAGGGCACCTCGTCGCGGAGCACGAGAGTTACGACGACCACAAGCTCCGCGCGATCGCCGAGGCCCAGGCCGCCGGACGCGTCAGGCGGGGCGACCCCTTCGACGTGATGGCCGTGGTCATCGCCATGTCGATGGCCTGGTCGCCGGTGAGCAACGTCTACGCCGCCACCGCGGCGGAGCCCCCGGACGCGCACGAGCGGCGGCGGGCCCTGCTGCGGGACTGCGTCCGCCGCGCCGTCGCCCCGGAACAGGCGGCGACCGGGGGCCGTGAGCCTGGGCCGACCGCGACCGGCGACGCTCCCGGGCGTGCGGGTGACACGGGGCGGGGAGCAAGGTAGAACAGCACGAGCGCCCCGAGCACCGGAGCCCGCCCGGCCGAGAACCCTGACGCCGCGGAGTCCGGCGCGTGTTCCACAGCTCCGCCGCGCACCACCGCGGGGGAGCGGGGCCGGTAACGACGAACGAGGAGCACGATCCTTGACCGACAACCCGTTCCTGTCCCCGAGCGAGCTTCCCTACCGGCTCCCCGACTTCGCGGCCATCCGCGAGGAGCACTTCCTGCCCGCGTTCGACAAGGGCGTGGCCGAGCACCTCGCCGAGGTGGACGCGATCGTCCGCGACCCGCGGCCCCCGACCTTCGACAACACCATCGCGGCACTGGAGCGCTCCGGCGCGCTCCTGGCCAGGGTGGAGACCGTCCTGCACACCCTGGCCGGTTCCGACGCCACCGACGGCATCGAGGAGATCGAGCGGGAGATCGCCCCGAGGGCCGCCCAGCACCGGGACGCCATCTCGCTGAACCGGGACCTGTGGGAGCGCGTGCGGCAGGTCACCGCCTCCGACCCGCAGGAGGCCTGGCTGCTGGAGCGGTACCGCCTCGACTTCGTCAAGGCGGGCGCCGACCTGGACGACGACCAGCAGGCCCGGCTGCGCGAGCTCAACACCGAACTCGCCGGACTGAGCACCGAGTTCTCCCGCAACGTGGTCCGGGCCACCCGCGAGGCCTCCCTCGTCACCGGCGACGTCTCCGACCTCGACGGCCTGGACGAGGCGCACATCAGCGCGATCGAGCGGGACGGGGAGTACGTCCTGCCCCTGCTCAACACCACCGTGCAGCCCGCGCTGGCCCAGCTCACCGACCGGGCCACCCGCGAGCGGCTCTACACCCTGAGCGCCGAGCGCGCCCCCGAGAACCTCGACATCGCCGCGCGCATGGCCGTCCTGCGCGCCGAGCGGGCCGCGCTGCTCGGCTACCCCGACCACGCGGCCTACACGGTCGCCGACCAGACCGCCAAGACCGTCGACGCGGTCGAGGAGCGGCTCGGCCAGCTCGTCGGACCCGCCCGGCGCAACGTCGAGAAGGAGGCCCGGGCCCTGGCCGAGCACGCCGGGCACGACATCGAGCCCTGGGACTGGCCCTTCTACGCCGAGCAGGTGCGCAGGGAGCGCTACGACTTCGACGACAGCGTCCTGCGCCCCTACTTCGAACTCGGCAGGGTGGTCCGGGACGGCGTCTTCCACGCCGCGACGCTGCTGTACGGGATCACCTTCGCCGAGCGGCCCGACCTGCGCGGCTACCACGAGGACGTGCGGGTGTGGGAGGTGTTCGACCGGGACGGCTCGCCCCTGGGGCTGTTCCTGCTGGACCCCTACGCTAGACCGACCAAGCGCGGCGGCGCGTGGATGCACAACCTGGTCGACCAGTCCTTCCTGCTGGACGAGCGGCCGGTGGTGGTGAACAACCTCAACATCACCAAGCCCGCCTCGGGCCCCACCCTGCTCACCTTCGACGAGGTCGAGACGGCCTTCCACGAGTTCGGCCACGCCCTGCACGGGCTGCTGTCGGCCGTGCGGTTCCCGCGCGTGCAGGGCACGAGCGTGCCGCGCGACTTCGTGGAGTTCCCCTCCCAGGTGAACGAGATGTGGGCGACCTGGCCGGAGGTCCTGTCCCACTACGCCCGCCACCACGAGACCGGTGAGCCGGTGCCCGCCGAACTCGTGGAGCGCCTGACGGCCGCCCGCCAGTTCAACCAGGGCTTCGCGACCTTCGAGTACCTGGCCGCGGCGCTCCTGGACTGGTCGTGGCACCGCCTGGCCCCGGGCGAGGCCGTGGAGGACCCGGCCTCCTTCGAGGCGCGCGCCCTGGAGGCGGCGGGGGCCCTGCACCCCCTGGTCCGTCCGCGCTACCGGTCGGCGTACTTCATGCACGTGTTCGCCAACGGCTACAGCGCGGGCTACTACTCCTACGTGTGGAGCGAGGTCCTGGACGCCGAGAGCGTGGAGTGGTTCACCGAGAACGGCGGCCTCACCCGGGAGGGCGGGGACCGCTTCCGGGAGAGGGTGCTGTCCGTGGGCGGCGGTGTGGACCCCATGGAGGCGGTCCGCGACTTCCTGGGCCGCGAGCCCCGGATGGAGCCCCTGCTGGTCCGCCGCGGGCTGGTCTGACCCGTAGCCGGGCACACCGGGAGGCGGTGCGCCCGGCCCCTGCGGTCCGCGTCCGGCGGGCCCGGCCCCGCCGCCCGCGCGGCCGGGCCCCGGCAGGGGGCGGGCCGCCGACCGGCGGGGACTCGACGGGCCCGCCGGGGCCGCCTGCCCGGGAGAGGGCGCGCGCCCGCCTGCGGGCCCTACCCCTCGGTCTCCTCCCGGATCAGCTCCGCGTAGGCCTCGGCGTCGAGCAGCCCGTCCACCGCTCCCGGGTCCGTGGGCCTGGCGCAGAAGAGCCAGCAGTCGTAGGGGTCGTCGTTGACCTGCTCGGGCTCCTCCGCGAGTTCGGTGTTGACCTCGACCACCTCGCACGCGAACGGCGCGTAGAACTCCGACACGGCCTTGACCGACTCCACCGTGCCCACCGCCTCCTCGGCGTCGAAGCCCTCCCCGGCCTCGGGCAGCCCCAGGAAGACCACGTCGCCCAGTTGCCGCTGGGCGAAGTCGGTCAGTCCGACGGAGACCGTGCCGCCGGGCTCCCGGCGGACCCATTCGTGGGTCGTGGTGTAGAGGAGGTCGCCCGGAATGCTGGCCATGGCAGAACCCTTCGTGTCTTCGCGTCCTCGAAGCGCGATCGCCGCTGATAGGCGACCGGCAAGGCCAGTGTGCTGGACCGGCGGGCGCGCGGGGGCGCCTTTGGCGCAACCGGGGGAGGGGAGTCGGCCCGACGGTTTGCGCCGCACGCCGCGGGCGTGGTGCGGGTGAATCCCAGTGCCCGGTCCGTCCGGTTCCTCCGGCCTCGACCGCGCGGGCGTTCGGGAGGGGGCGGTCGCCCGCGATTGTCCTACTCGGCGGTAACATCGTCGCCGGTCACACCGAACGCACGGGAAGGCGTCCGATGAGCGAGGAACTGTCCGTCCGCCTCGACGGCCATGTGGCCGTCCTGGAGATCCACCGGCCTCCCAACAACCACTTCGACCACGCCCTCCTCAAGGAGCTGGCGGACACCGCCGAGGAACTGGTCGCCACCGGCGACCGCCGCGCCCTCGTGGTGTGTTCGGAGGGCAAGAACTTCTGCGCCGGGGTGGACTTCGCGGCGGGCGGGGTCGGCGACACCCCGGTCCGGACCCTCGCCGCCATCTACGGTGAGGCGCTGCGCCTGTTCTCCCTGCCGGTGCCCGTGGTCGCCGCCGTCCAGGGCGCGGCGGTGGGCGGCGGCCTGGGCCTGGCCTGCGCGGCGGACTTCCGGGTGGCCGCGCCCTCCACCCGCTTCCACGCCAACTTCGGGCTCCTGGGCCTGCACCAGGGCTTCGGGCTGAGCGTGTCCCTGCCCGCGATCGTCGGCCGCCAGAAGGCCGCCGACATGTTCTACACCGCCCGCCGGGTGACCGGCACCGAGGCCCACGCCATCGGCCTGGCCGACCTGCTGGTGGACGAGGCCACCCTGCGGTCGGCGGCCGTGGACCACGCCCACCGCATCGCCGCCTCCGCCCCGCTGACCGTGCGCTCGATGAAGGCCACGCTCCGCGCCGACCTGCTCGCCGCGCTGCCCGCCGCCCTGGACCGGGAGATCGTGGAGCAGAACAAGCAGCTCGGCACCAAGGACCACGAGGCCGGGGTCAGCGCCTCCCTGGCCCGGGTCAGGCCCTCCTTCACCGGCGAGTAGCCGCGGTCGCCCGCCGCCCCGGGTATGCCGCGCAGCGGTGTCCGGGGCACGGGGACCGCCACCGGGTCGCGGGGTCCTGGAGGCTCTCGTCGGGCGCTCGGTCCGGCGTGCGCGGGGGACCGGCCCGGGGCGCGGACTCCGGATTCCCGGTCCCACGGCGGCCTCCGGTCACTACACTGTTCGGACTCGGATCAGTGTGCGGACAGGGGGTCCCGATGGGCGCACCCGATGTGACGGCGTCCACCCAGTGGTGGCAGGGGCTCAACGCGGCCAAGGCCACCTCCACCCCCGCCGACCGGGTCCGGGCCCTGGTCAGGGAACACCAGCGCTGGTACCCCAGGGCCGACGTGGCGCTGCTGAGCCGGGCCTACGCCGTGGCCGAGCACCTGCACAAGGAGCAGAGGCGCAAGAGCGGCGAGCCGTTCATCATCCACCCGGTCGCCGTGGCCACCATCCTGGCCGAGATGGGCCTGGACACCGCGACGCTGGTCGCCGCCCTCCTGCACGACACGGTGGAGGACACCCCGTTCAGCCTGGCCCACCTCGCGGCGGAGTTCGGCACCGAGGTCGGGGTCATGGTGGACGGCGTCACCAAGGTGGACCGGTCCATGTACGGCAGCGCGGCGGCGGGGGAGACCTTCCGCAAGATGGTGGTGGCCGCCCGCGACGACCTGCGCGTGCTGCTGATCAAGCTCGCCGACCGGCTCCACAACCTGCGCACCCTCCAGTTCCAGCCCCCGCACAAGCGCGTCAAGATCGCCCAGGGCACCCGGGAACTCCTCATCCCCCTCGCGGAGCGGCTGGGGGTGTACCGGCTCAAGCGCGACCTGGAGGACCTGTGCTTCGAGTACCTGGAGGGTGAGGACTTCGAGCGGATCAGCACGCGGGTGGCCCGGGTCCGCGAGGGCTGCGCCCACGAGATCGACGCGCTGCGCGTCTCCCTGCGCGACGGCCTGGCCTCCTTCCGCGTCAAGGCGCGGGTGGAGGTGCGCTCCCGCCACCCGTACTCGGTGTTCACCTCCGGCACCGGCCTGACCGGCGACCCCGACCCGCTGGACACCGTCCGGTACGTGGTCGTGGTCAAGGGTGACGAGCGCAACGCCTACCTGGCCCTGGGGGCGGTCCACGGGAGGTGGAAGCCCTATCCGGCCAAGTTCCGCGACTTCATCGCCACCCCCCGGTACAACCTGTACCGGGCGCTGCACACCACCGTCCTGACCGAGTCCGGCCGCCGCGTGCAGATCATCATCTGCGACTCCCACGCCCAGCAGGTCTCCGAGTACGGCATCATCGCCGACATCCGCCAGGCCACCGGCAGGGACGGCCGCCTGACCACCGAGCGCACCACCGACCCGGAGTGGCTGACCCGGCTGCTCGGGTGGCAGGAGCAGGCCTCGGCCGAGGAACTCCTGGAGGGCGTGCGCACCGACCTCGCCGACAGCATCACCGTGCTCACCGGGGAGGGCCAGGTCCTCACCCTCCCCGAGGGCGCCACACCGGTCGACGTGGCCTACGCGCTCGGCGCCGACACCGGTGACCGCTACTCGGCGGCGGCCATCGACGGCCGTCTGGTCAGCCCCGCGACCCGGGTCCGCGAGGGGGAGACGGTGCACATCATCACCAAGTCCGTGCCCGCCCCCGACCGGGGGTGGCTGGACTCGGTCAGGACCGGCAGGGCGCGGGTCGCGATCGCCGCCTGGCACCGCACGCGCGCCCACGAGCAGGCGGAGCACACCGGCCGGGAGCGGATGATCGCCCTGGTGGGGGCGGACCGGCTCATCGAGGCCGAGTCGTCGGGGGCGATGACCGGGGTGGCGCGCCGTTCGGGGTACCCGTCCCTGGAGGAGCTGTACGTGGCCCTGGGCTACGAGCAGGTCAGCTCCGAGGACGTGGCCGCCCTCCTTCCGGCGTCGGCCTGAGTACGACCCTTTCGACGGCGCTCCGGACGTCCCGGGGGTTCCGGGACGCCCGGAGCGGTTACGGCTGACGCGTTCGTGGGCGGCGCCCGTCACGGGCGCCGCCCACGAACGCGTTCCCCCCCGGCCGGGAGCGCGGGGGGGAGTCCGCTCCCGGCACCGGTCACGCCCGAGCCCGCGCGGGGCCTTCGCCTCCGACGGGTTCGGCGGGCGGCGGACCCGGAGCGGTGTGCTCCGGGCCGCGCGGCCCGGACCCGCCCGGTTCAGGCCCCGCTGGCGACCCGCGGGCGGCCGACCGCGTAGCCGTACTGCTCGGGCCAGTGCGACTCCGCGCCCAGCTCCTGGGCCGCGCGGTGGGCCCAGTAGGGCTCGCGCAGCAGCTGCCGTCCCAGGAACACCGCGTCGGCGCGGCCCGAGGCGACGATCTCCTCGGCCTGGGCGGGTTCGGTGATCGCTCCGACCGCGCCGGTGGGCAGGCCGGTGGCACCGCGGACCCGCTCGGCGAAGGGCACCTGGTAGTTCGGGCCCACGGGGATGAGGGCGTCGGCGACCAGGCCTCCGGTGGACACGTCGAGGAGGTCCACGCCCCGGGCCTGGAGCTCCTTGGCGAGCAGGACGGTGTCCTCGCCGGTCCAGCCCTCGCGCTCGTCGGCCTCGTTCTCCGTCAGCCAGTCGGTGGCCGAGGTGCGGAAGAACACGGGCAGGTGCTCGGGCCACACCTCGCGCACGGCCTCGACGACCTCCAGCGCGAAGCGCATCCGGTTCTCGGGGCCGCCGCCGTACTCGTCGGTGCGGTGGTTGGTGGCGGGCGACAGGAAGGAGTGCAGCAGGTAACCGTGCGCGCCGTGCACCTCGACCACCTGGAATCCGGCGGCCAGCGCCCGCTCGGCCGAGGCCGCGAAGTCGCGGACCAGCTGCCGGATCCCGTCGGCGGTCAGCTCGGTCGGCGCGGCGTAGCCGGGGAAGGCCTCGGCGCCGGGGCCCACCGTCGGCCAGCCGCCCTCGGACTCGGGGACGGACCGTCCGCCCAGCCAGGGCTTGTCGGTCGAGGCCTTGCGCCCGGCGTGCGCGAGCTGGATGGCCGGTACCGCGCCGTGGGCGCTGATCGCGGCGGTCACGCGCTTGAAGGCCTCCTGCTGGCGGCTGTTCCACAGGCCGAGGTCCCAGGGGCTGATCCGTCCGTCGGGTCGCACGCCGGTGGCCTCGACCATGACCAGACCGGCCCCGCCCGCGGCCCGGTCGGCCAGGTGCGCGAGGTGGAAGTCGGTCGGGGCGCCGGTGTCGGGTCCCTCGGAGGCGGCCGAGTACATGCACATCGGGGACATCCACACGCGGTTGGGGATCTCCAGCGACCTCAGCTTCAAGGGGGTGAACAGCGTGCTCAAGGGGTGTCCTTCCGTCTGCGGCGGGTGGTCGGCGTCCATCGGGGAGCGGGTCCGGCGCACGGAGGCCGAACTCTAATACGATGAATGTCGTACTACGGTAAGCAACGTACTACGAGGATTGTCAAACTACGACCGCCCTCGTACTTTGTGGTGGAAGTCGCACGGCGCACGGCAGCGGAGGTCATGGCATGCCCGGCAGGGAACGAAGGGCCCGAAGCGGTCGGCAACTGGAACACCCGCCCGCGGAGGAGATCCGGGTGGAGACGGTCATGCACGCCCTGGCCGACCCCGTGCGCCTGCGCATCGTGCGCGAACTGGCCCGGGGCCACGACGACATGGCCTGCATCGCCTTCGAACTGCCGGTGAGCAAGTCCACCTCCACCCACCACTTCCGCGTGCTGCGCGAGGCGGGGGTCATCCGCCAGTACTACGAGGGCACCTCGCGCATGAGCTGTCTGCGCGAGGAGGACCTCGGTGCGCGCATGCCCGGGCTCCTGGAGGCGGTCCTGCGGGCCGTGCGCATCGCCGAGGGCGACGACGCCGCCAGTGAGTCCGCCGCCAGTGAGTCCGCCGAGGGAAGCCCTGACGGGGCCGCCGCCGAGGTGGGCCCCTCCGGCCCGGCGTCCTGACCGGAAGGGGCGGGGCGGGCGGGCGCGGTCGGCGGGCCACGGCCCCGCCCTGCCGATCCCTCCTTCGAAGCAGTGGCGCCGCCTCCGAAGCAGCGGTGCCGTGATCGTGTTCCGGCCGGGTGGGGGCCCGCCCTCCGAGGGGCGCCGGAGGACGGTCCGGCGCCTCCGGTCGGGCGGGCAGGGTTCAGCCCGCGACGCGCCCCCGCGCCTCCGGGGCGCCGAGGGCGGCGCGGGCCGCCGCGGCCGCCGCCGCGTCGGCGGCGATCAGGTCCGCGTTGAGCGCCGCCCCCGCCTGCGTCCCCGACGCCGCCGCGACCGGGACGTTCGCCGTCACGTCGGCGACGTTGCCCGCGGCCCACACCCCCTCGACGCCGGTGAACCCGCCCGCCTCCACGGCCAGCTGCGCGCCCATCCCGGTCGGGTGCTCCGTCAGCGCCAGCCCCAGGTCGGCGAGGAAGTCCGCGCGGGCCGTGAACCGCGGCGCCACCGCCAGCGTGTCCACCGCGATCTCCTTGCCGGAGGCCAGGCGCACACCCGCCAGCCGGTCCCGGTCGTCGACCTCCAGGCCGCGGACCTCGCCCTCGACCACGCCGACGCCCAGCGCGGCCAGCTGCTCCCACTGCTCGTCGCCCAGGTGGACACCGGTGTGCAGGAACAGCGTCACCCGCGACGACAGCTGCCGGAACATCAGCGCCTGGTGGAACGACCCCGGCCCGGTCCCCAGCACCCCGACGGCCGTGTCGCGCACCTCCCAGCCGTGGCAGTACACGCAGTGCACCACGTCCCGCCCCCACAGCCGCGCGAGGCCGGGGACGTCGGGCAGCTCGTCCACCAGCCCCGTGGTCAACAGCAGCCGCCGGGCCACCGCCCGGCCCCCGTCCCCGGTGCTCACCACCAGGTTCCCGTCCTCCCGGCGCACGCCCGCGACGCGGCCGGACACGATCCGCCCGCCGTAGGAGGCGACCTCCTCGCGCCCCAGCCGGAGCAGTTCCAGCGGCGGGACCCCGTCCCGGGACAGCAGGCCGTGCGCCCCGGCCGCCGGGGCGTTGCGCGGCTCCCCGGCGTCGACGACCAGCACCGAACGGCGGACCCGGGCCAGCGTCAGCGCGGCCGACAGTCCCGCCGCACCGCCCCCGACCACCACGACGTCCCACGCCTCACCGGATGCCCGTACCAACTCGTTCTCGCTCATACCGCCACGATGCGGCCGCGGCGCCGCGTTGCCAAAGTCCTTTGCCGTTCCGGCAAAAACCGGGCGGCCGCGCGCGTTGTGGGCCCGCTCCGGCCACACGGTCCCGGCCCTGCCATGCACCGGTGGCGTTTTCCCGGGAAAAACGGCACCCTGAGGCGATGACGGATACGCGGTACCGCGGTTCAGGGCCCTACTGCTACTCCAGCTGCCTGATCATGATGCTGGGCGGGGACGCACCCGACATCGCGGTGGTCGAGACGGTGACCGGCAGCCCCTTCGGCGTTCAGCTGGAGGACGGGCTCGCCTTCTTCGACCCGTGCGGCTGGAACCCCGAGACCGGTGTGGACGAGGCGCTGACCGCCCTGGGCTGGACGGCTCGGACCACCAGCGGCGGCGACGCCGACACGGCGTTCGGCCGCCTCAACGCGGCCCTGGCCGACGGCCCGGTCATGGTCGGCCCCGTCGAGATGGGCCACCTGCGCCACCAGCCGGGTATGACCGGGCCGGTCGGGGCGGACCACTACGTCGTCGTGCTCGGCGCCGACGACGCGCACGTGACGCTGCACGATCCGCAGGGCTACCCCTACGCGCGGCTGCCGCGGGCCGACTTCACCGCCGCATGGCGGGCCGAGAGCGTCGCCTACGCCGAGCCGTACACGATGCGCACGGAGTTCGCCCGGGCCAGGCCGGTCGACACGCTCCAGGCGGTCGACGCGGCCGTCCCCCGGGCGATCGACTGGCTCGGCGGAGCCAACGCGGACGCGGCACTGGCCCTCGCGGACCTGGTCGAGCGCGGCTGCGGTCGGGAACTGCGCGGCCACCTGGTCGACTTCGCGGTCCGGGTCGGAGCCCGGCGCCTGGCTGACGCCGCGGCCTGCCTGCACCGCGTCGGCCACACGGCCGCGGCCGCGACCCTGACCGGGCAGGCACGCCTGGTCGGATCACTGCAGCACCCGCTCGTCACCGGCGACGACGGCGCAGCCGCCGCGGTCCTGCGGGAACTCGCCCCCGCCTACGGTGTTCTGCGCGACCAGCTGGCCGGGTCCCGGAAGCGGGAGGGCCCGACTCCGGTGCGCACGGGCACCGTGTGACGCCTGGAGTCGTGAACGCCTCCGCGCGGGGCGCGTCCCGCGCCGCCGGGGCCGTCGCCGTCCCGCCGCCTCCGGTCCTGTGCCGCGCCCCCGGCGCCGCCGTGTTCCCCTTCGTCCGTGGATTCGCGCATACCGCGACCCTAGGAACCGGGCCCCGTCCGCGGTCTCGGCCGATCGGCCCGGTCGCGGCGCCGGTCGGCTGCCTTCCCGGGCCGGGAGACGGAGGCGCCCCCTCTTTGCCCTCCGGTGGTATTCCCGCGCGCGCCGTCCGGGTAGCCGACGGGAGTCCGTCGCACGAGCACGCGAACCCGGGAGGAACCCATGGCCGACCTCAACCCCGTCGAACTCCAGAAGGCGCTCAAGGGAGCCGACTACCCCGCCAGCCGCGACGACCTTGTGTCGCTGGCGAAGGGCAACGGTGCGGGCGACGACCTGGTCCGGAAGCTGTCCAACGCCGGTACGAGCCGGTTCGAGGGCCCCGACGACGTGCAGAAGGCCCTCTTCGGCGAGTAGCGCCCCCGCCGCTCAGGCGTGGGAGAGCGCGAAGGAGACCAGGAACCCGCAGACGGTGATGACGCCGATGGCCAGATGCGTGTCCTCGAAGGCCTCGGGGATCATCGTGTCGGCGATCATGGCCAGGATGGCCCCGGCCGCCACGGCCGTCACCGTCGCCACCACGAACGCGGGCAGCCCGCCCACCACGGCGTAGCCCACCATGGCGGAGACCATGCTGGCGGCGGCGATGGCCCCCCACACGCCGAAGACGTACCCCTTGCCGCGACCCGCCCGCCGCATGCCCGCCGAGCTGGACAGCCCCTCGGGGATGTTGCTGATGAACACCGCCGCCACGGTCACCATGCTGACCGCGCCGCCCTGGGCCAGGCCGACGCCGATGACCGCCGACTCCGGAACGCCGTCCAGCAGCGCCCCCAGCGCCAGCGCGAGGCCCGACCCGGTCTGCTGGCCCTCCGAAGGCTGCTTCCTGGGCTGGCCGGACCGCTTGCGATGCCGCGCCCCCCGCCGGGCGAGTGCGATGTTGCCCACGGTGTAGGCGCCCGCGCCCGCGAGGGTGCCGACCACCGCCGGGGCCAGCCCGGCCTCCGCGTGCGCCTCGGCGATCAGCTCGAACGAGACCGCCGACAGCAGCACCCCGGCGCCGAAGGCCATCACCGAGGCGATCACCAGGCGCGGAATCCGCAGGGCGTACCCCAGCACCGCGCCCGCCAGCAGCGCCGACCCGGCCAGCAGCCCCCAGGCGCCCGCCTCCACCACTCCCGGCATTCCCAGCCCCTCCCGCTACCGGCGCGCAGCCGAACAGCACGCCTTCCCTTACGGGTGGTAGCAGGAAGGGGCGCCGGGTGCCGCGCGGCGCGCCCCGCAGGTCCGCGAACGCCCGCGCGCCAGGGGAAGACGGCACGTCCGCACCAGGGGAGCGGGCGCGAAACTGTACCGGATGTAAGGTAAATTTCGGCCCATGGGCTCACATCAGACGCACGCGACGGCCATGACGGCGACACGCCGGTGGCTGCTGCTGGTGACCGTGGCGGCCGGACTGCTGCTCGTCACCGTGGACAACACGATCCTGTACACCGCCCTGCCGACCCTGACCGCTCAACTGGGGGCGACGGGCGCGCAGAGCCTGTGGATCATCAACGCCTACCCGGTGGTCATGGCCGGTCTGCTGCTGGGCAGCGGCACGCTGGGCGACCGGATCGGCCACGTGCGCATGTTCGTGGTCGGGCTGGTGGTCTTCGGCCTGGCCTCGCTGGTCGCCGCGTTCTCCCCCACGGCCTGGGTCCTCATCGCCTCGCGCGCGCTGCTGGCGGTGGGCGCGGCGGCGATGATGCCCGCCACCCTGGCGCTGATCAGGATCGCCTTCCCCATCGAGCGCGAACGCAACATCGCCATCGCGGTCTGGGGCAGCGTCTCGGTGGTCGGCGGCGCGCTGGGGCCGATCGTGGGCGGGGTCCTGCTGGAGTTCTTCTGGTGGGGGTCGGTCTTCCTCCTCAACGTGCCCGTGGTCATCGTGGCGCTGGTGGCGACCGCGCTGATCGCGCCGCCCAACGTCCCCGACCCCGGCAAGCACTGGGACCTGGTCTCCTCGCTCCAGGCCATGGCCGGGCTGGTCGCCTCGGTGCTGGCGATCAAGGAGCTGGCGCACACGCCGCCGCGCTGGCCGCTCTTCGCCGTCGCCGTGGTCGTGGCCGTGGTGGCCTTCGTCCTGTTCACGCGCCGCCAGCGCCGCCTGGAGGACCCGCTGCTGGACTTCGCGGTCTTCCGCAACCCCGCCTTCACCTCCGGCGTGCTGGCCGCGGCGTTCTCGATGTTCGCCATCGGCGGCATCCAGCTCGTCACCACCCAGCGCTTCCAGCTGGTCGTGGGCTTCACACCGCTGGAGGCCGGTCTGCTGGTGGCCGCCGTGGCGGCGGGTTCGCTGCCGACCGCGCTGCTGGGCGGCGCGTTCCTGCACCGGACCGGCCTGCTGCCCCTGATCGCGGGAGGGCTCGCCGCGGGCGTGGCGGGTGTGGTCGTCTCGGTCCTGGGCTTCCAGACGGGCATCGGCTGGCTCGTCGCGGGTCTGCTGCTGACCGGCGCCGGGCTGGGCGCAGCGATGTCGGTGGCCTCCACGGCGATCATCGGCAACGCGCCCGCCAGCCGCGCCGGGATGGCCTCCTCGGTGGAGGAGGTCTCCTACGAGTTCGGCAACCTGACCGCGGTGGCCCTGATGGGCAGTCTGGTCACCTTCGTCTACGCGGCCGCCGTCCAGCTGCCGCCGGGCGCCCCGGACGCCGCCGGGAGGAGCCTGGCCGACGCCCTGGCCTCGGCCGGGGGCGACGACGCGGTGGTCGCCGCGGCCCACGCCGCCTTCGACACCGGCTACCTGGTGGTCATGGTCGTGGTCGCGGCGGTCCTGGCGTGCGGCGCGGCCCTCACCTGGCGGCTGCTGCGCCACCATGGTCCCGGCACGTCCTCGTCGGCGTACGCGGACCACTGACACCGGGGGAGAGCATGCGCAAGAGCAACCGGACACAGATCCTGGACGCGGCCTTCCGCGTCGTCCAGCGCGACGGCGTCAGGGCCCTGACCTACGAGTCGGTGGCGGCCGAGACGGGTCTGACCAAGGGAGGGCTGCTCTACCACTTCCCCTCGCGCGAAGCCCTGCTCCAGGCCCTGCACGAACACCTGGCCCAGGGCTGGGACGACCACCTGGCGGAGGCCGCCGGGAGGAGCGCGGACCGGGCCACGCTCCGCGAGCGCCTGGCGGCCTACGCCCGCGTGGCCGCGCACAGCTCCACGCGCGCCGAGCTGCTGCTCCTGCTGGAGACCGCGAACGAACCGGCCACGCGCGCCCCCTGGGACGAGGTGATGGGGCGCTGGACGTCCGAACCGTCCGCCGGGCCGCTGACGCCGGAGGAGATGGAGCTGTTCGTGCTGCGCCTGGCGGCGGACGGCCTGTGGCTGTACGAGTCGCTGTCCAGCGGCACGCTCCCGACCCCGCTGCGCCGACAGGTCGCCGAGCACCTGGCCCGCGCCATCGCGCCCGAGCAGGACCGGGACGCGCCGGTTCCCGGCCCGGACGCTTCGCAGGCCCCGGACGCGAACCCGGAACCGGAGACGGGCCCCGGGGCCCGCTGACCGGGCGTCCCGGGGTCCCCCGACCGGGGGTCGAGGTCTCCTGGCCGGGCGGACGCTCCCACCGGCTTCCGCCCGCCCCGCGACTTCGGGGCACACACTCGCACCGGTCGTTCGCCCCGCGGCCTCCGGGAGCGCGCCCCCCGCTCCTGAGCTTGCGCCCCACGGCTTCCGGGCGTGCGCTCCGTGCCGGGGAGCGCACGCGGGTCCGCCGCCCCTCAGGCCCCTCCGCTCACCAGGGCCTCGCCCAGCGGCGTGCGCGCGTGCATCACCCGTGTGCCCTCCCGGCGGCCCTCCACCAGCCCCGACCGCCGCAGGATCGACAGGTGGTGCGAGGCGGTGGAGACCGCCATCGCGCAGTCCCCGGCCACCTCCGACGTGGACCGGGGCCCGTCCAGGGCCAGCAGGACGCGGGCGCGCCCCGACCCGAGCAGTTCCTCCAGCGCCTGCGCGGCGGCCGTGCCCTCACGCGTCCACGACGCCGACAGCCCGTGCACCGGATAGAACAGCGTCGGCTGCACGGGCGGCTCGGTGAGCACCGAGCAGTGCGGCGCGCTCATCACGGAGGGCGTGAGCACCACGCCGCTGCCCTCACAGGCCACGTCCTCGTCGTGCCTGCGCATCCCGACCTCGATCGCGTCCCGGTGCCAGCCCACGGACTCGTGCAGCGTGCCCACCATCGCCGCCACGCCGCCCGCGCCCATGCGCCGCACCCGCAGGTCGATGTCCGCGCCCAGCAGACGCCGGATCTGCGGCCAGTGCGGGGCCAGCGCGGCCTCCCAGACCGCCGTCCAGGCGTCCGAGACCAGCGCGCGGGTGCGCTCGGGGTGGGCGAACATGTCCGCCACCAGGGCGTGGCGGCGCCCCCGCGAGCGCGCGAGCACCTTGGTCAGGTCGGCCCGGACGGCTTCGGGCGGCACCCGTCGCAGGCGCTCGGCCTCCTCCTCGGGGGTCATGTCCCAGAACGGGGCGGCCGTGAGGAAGTCGGGGAAGTAGCCCTCGCGGCCGATCACCGTGGCCAGGTACTCGAACGACCGCCTCGGCAGCGACCCCCGCACCGCGCGCAGCCAGCCCCACTGGAGCGGATGGCTTGAGGGATCGAGCAGGACCCGGACCGCGTGGCACAGCTCGTGGCCCGGTGAGACGCCGAACCGGATCGCCGAGACGTCGGCCGCCCCGATCCGGAAGCGGACCCTGTTTCGACGCACATCGAAAGTGTAGAGCGCGGCGTGCCCGCCCGGCCATGGTGGAGCCACACCGAGACGGGCACACCGAAGGGACAGCGCGATGAGGTCCGCACCGCTCCACCACCATGAACCCGCCGCTCCGGGTAGCGGAGCCGAGGCGTCCGACAGGTACTCCTCCGACGGCCCCTCGACGGCCCACGGACCCGTCGGGATCCACCCCGGGGTCGAGTCCGCGGAGAGCACGACACACGACCGGGTGGTCCCCGCCGACGAACTCCGGATGGGCGACTCGCGCACGCTGCGCTTCGAGGGCCGCACCCACGGCTCGGGGATCTCGTTCTTCCTCGTGGACAACGACCCCGGGCAGGGGCCCGGCCCGCACCGCCACCCCTACACCGAGACGTGGACCGTCCTGGAGGGCGAGGCCGCGTTCACCTTCGGCGACCGCCGGTTGGCCGCCGGGGCGGGCGACACCCTGGTCGTCCAGCCCGGGGTGTGGCACGGCTTCACCAACACCGGCACGGGAAGGCTGCGCGTGATGTGCGTACACGCCTGCGACACCATGATCCAGGAGTGGAGGGACTGACCCCGGCCGGACGGCGCGCGCCGCCGGGCCCCGTGCCCGCCGGGCCCCGTGCCCGGCGGCGCCTCAGAGCGCGGCGGCGTCGAGGCGTTCGACGTAGGCGTCCATGGAGTGGTCGCGCACGCCGTCGGCACCGGGGGAGAACGGGTCGGCCGTGTGCCCCCGGAAGGAGTCGGCCAGTCCGCCCACCAGCGACATCCGCTCCTCGTGCACGCGGCCCCGGGCGTCGATGTAGCGCATCTCGGCGACGTGGCGGTACACGGGCTCGGGCGGCACCTGGGCGACGACGTCGTTGTTGTTGACGAAGCGGAACATCCGGTCCCCGAACGCCTCGTCGTAGGCCTCGGCCAGGTCCGCGTCACAGGTGCGCGGCTGGCCGAAGGTGTGGACGCCGTCGGCCAGGACGCCGTCGGAGAAGTACACGCGCGCCGCGGCCAGCATGGCCAGCGCGCCGCCCAGGCTGTGGCCGGTGAACCACACCGTCTGGCCCCCGGTGCGGAACTCCCGTACGGCGTCGCGGATGCCGGGGTAGACCGCGTCGAGCGCCTCGTCGAACCCCCAGTGGACACTGCCCCGGCCCGCCTGGTGGGGGACCATGGGGGCTCCCGCGTCGGAGAGCCAGTCGCGGATCTCGGTGGGCTCGGTGCCGCGGAAGGCGGTGACGATCATGTCGTCGCCGGCCATGGTGTAGGCCTGGGTGTCCTGGAGGGGGAAGGGCGGTTGGAAGGGCACCTGGAAGGAGCGCACGCGGTCGAAGCCCCACCCGTGCGCGGTGGCCTCGATCTCCGCCTCGTCCTCGTAGGCCAGCCGCGCCGCGTGGGCGAGGCACCGCGCGTGCGCCAACTGGTAGCCGGTGGCGGTGTGGTCGAAGACGATCTCGGTCATGCGCGTGTCCCTCGACTCGGCAGGGTTCGTCACTGTGCGTAGCAGATCTGTCCCATGCCCGAGGTTGGCAAACACGCCGGGTTGCGGTGGTCCGGGTTTCGGGTCTCCGAAAAGGCCAGATCAGAGGGGGTTCCTGAGGGTCGGTGCTGGCCTGTGGGTGGTCGTCCCGAGAGGGGCGGCGCGTCGCCCCTCGTGGTCGCCCTGCTCCGGCGGTGCCGGTCCCGCCGACGTGTTCAGGGGGTCTCGGACTGGAGCCGGTGTTCCCTGGTTCCGTTGCCGGGGAACGGGCCCTCCGGTACGTGGTCGGCGGAAAAGCGCGGCGCGGCGGGCAGCGCGGCGGCCAGTTCGGTGAATTTCTCGCCCAGCGGGCGGATGACGTTCTTCTCCACCTGGTAGTAGTCCGTCAGAACGGCCAGGGGAACACGGCGCAGATGCCAGCTTCCGGTCAGGTTGCAGTCGATTCCGGGATCGGGGTGGAAACTGCCGGTGAGCCAGCCGTCCCGTTCCGCCTCGAAGGTGGTTTCGAGACGAAAATGGTTGAAAATGTTCTGCGCGGTGGTAAGAACCGGTTCGTCGGGGTTCTGCGGACGCGGGTCGGTGACACCGAACCAGCATTCGGGATGCGGGGAGTTGCGCACGTAGGCGTCGCCGAAACCGAGCCAGGGCCAGACGAAGGCGACCAGTCCGGCGTCGGCGATGCGGCAGTCGTCGGGGTTCGCGTCCGCGGGGACGCGCGCGGCGTCGACGTAGAAGCGGCCCAGCCAGCTGGGCAGCCACAGGTAGTAGGGGTAGGCGCTCTCGTCCGAGAGCAGATAGCTGTTGGCGTTGGAGAACAGCGCCTTTCCGGCCACCGGGCGCAGCCGGGTTCCGTATTCGGGAAGGGAGAAGCGGACGCTGAGGACCTCGAAGAAGGACCGGATGTCGCGAAAGTACTCGGAGAGTTGGTCGTGTGCGTTCGCGGTCTCCTGAAGTACCTTCGGTCGAAAGATCATGCAACTCCCCGCTTCTGAAGGAAAGATAAAAAAAGTAAGATTTGGCTCTCAGTATGTGCGCGATGGCCGTTGGTTGGCAAGGGATGGCGTTGGGTGGAAGTGTGGGTGGTGAACCTGTGATTCCAGGGAATGGAGATCCCCGTGATGAATTCCTGGAGGTCGCGGTCGTCGGTGCGGGACTCGCCGGGTGCCACGTCGCCGCACGGCTCGCGCGGGCGATGGGCGGCGGTCGGATCGGCCTCTTCGAGCGCGGCCCCAGGGTCGGCGGCAGGCTGTACTCGGTCCGACTGCCGGACGGCGACGGGCCGTGGGCGGACCTGGGCGCCATGCGGATCCACACGGGTCTGCGCCGGGTCCTGGGCCTGGTCGGGGACCTCGGGTTGTCCGGGGACCTGGTGCCCTTCGATTTCGGGCGGCCGGAGAACCTGTTGCACCTGAGGGGGACCGCGCTGCGCCGCCGGGACCTGGCCCGGACACGGGTGCCCTACCGGATGCGGCCTGCCGAACGCGGGCTGTCCCCCGACGCCCTGGCCGCCGTGGCGGCCGAGACCCTGGTCCCCGGGTTCGCCCGGGGCCGCCGCGTCCACCACGAGGCGCTGGCCCGGGGCGAGCCGCTGCGGGCGGCGCACTCCCTGGCGGACTTCCGGACGCGCTGCCGCTCGGTGCTGCCGCGCGGCCCGGGCGGCCCGCGGCTGGAGGAAACGACCTGGGCCGACGCCCTGGGCGCCGTGCTGAGCGCGGACGCGGCGGCCTTCGTCCACGACGCGGGCGGCTACGACGTGGCCGGAGGGGGCGAGGGCGCGGCAGCCCGGCTGGACCTGCTCTTTCGCACGCCTCCCGACGCCGAGTACCTGTGCCTGCGCCGCGGCATGGAGAGTCTGCCCCGGGCCCTGCACGAGCGCTTCACCCGCGCGGGCGGACGCACCCGTACCGGGCACCGGCTCCTGCGAATCGACCGGGAGGGAGGAGGCGGCTGTGAGGGGGCGGGCGGCCGCGGCGCCGCCGAACGCGGCTACCGGCTCACCTTCGGGCGCGAGGACCGGCTGGGGCGAGCGCTGCCGGGGCACGTCCGCGTCCGTGCCGACGCCGTCGTGCTGGCCCTGCCGCCGGGGCCGCTGGGTGACCTCGAACCCACCGGCCTGCCCTTCGACGGCCGGTCGGCCGCCGACCTGGAGACGGTCGAGGCCGTGCCCGCGTTCAAGCTCTTCCTCCTCTACCCGCGGCCGTGGTGGCGCGACCTCGGGCTGACCCGGGGGAGGAGCACCACCGACACCCCGCTGCGCCAGCTCTGGTACGGGAGCACCTGCCAGCCGCCCGGTACCGGCAGCGGTCAGGGCCCCGCGCCGATGCTCGCTGCCTACCCCAGCGGAGCCTCGGTGGCACGGTGGATCCGACCCGCGTCCGGCCCGGACGCACCGGCGCGGGGTCCGGCCGGGGACCGCGGGTGGGGCCCGGAGCGGGACTCCGCGTTCCCCGCGTCGCGGTACGCACCGGCGCCCTGCGCCGCCATGGTGTCCCGCGCCCACACCCTGCTCCAGCGCGTGCACGGACTCCACGCGCTCCCGCCCCCGCTGGCCGCGTGCTGGCAGGACTGGAGCCGCGATCCCCACCGGGGGGCGTGGCACACGCGCCGCCCGGGCCACGACCCGCGCGTCCTGGGACGGCGCATGGCCCAGCCCGCCGCGCGCGAGCGCGTGCACGTCGTCGGCGACTGCTGGACCCACGACCCCGGATCGGTCGAGGGCACCCTCGACAGCGCCGAGGCGGTCCTGCGCGACCACTTCGGCCTGGCCGCGCCCCACTGGTACGGCGACGCCGACACCCTCTGACCCGGACCCCACCGGTACCGGGAGGACGACACCCGCCGACCCGGGCCCGGGCGGCACACCACGACCACCGGAGGAGCCCTCGTGACCGACACCGTCCCACCGCAGCGTGCCGGGACCGACGCGACCGCCCTGGCCGCCCGCCTGGCAGCGGTCCCCGCCCTGCGCGACCGGCTCGGAGGGCGGACCGCGGACTGGCGCGTCGACGAGATCGGCGACGGCAACGTCAACTTCGTGTACCGGGTCCGCGGACCGGCGGGAACCCTGTGCGTCAAGCAGGCCCCGCCCTACGTGCGTGTGGCGGGGGACTCGTGGCCGCTGACCCCCGAACGCGCCGTCCACGAGTACCGGGCCCTGGAGGAGCACGGCCGGGCCGCCCCCGGCGCGCTGCCCGCGCCCCTGCACCTGGACCGGGCCCGACACCTGCTCGTCCTGGAGTACGTGGAGGGCCACACCGTCCTCCGCCACCGCCTGGCCGGGGGCCACCGCCACCCGGGGCTGGGGGAGCAGGTGGGCGACTACCTGGCCCGCACGCTCTTCGCCACCTCCGACCTGGCCCTGCCCGCCGCCGACAAGCGCGCGCTGGTCGCGGAGTTCGAGACCAACACCGAGATGTGCAAGATCATGGAGGACATGGTCTTCACGGAGGTCTACACCGACTTCCACCGCAACCGCTGGACCACCCCCCACCTGGACGGGGAGGTCGCGCGGATCCGCGCCGACACCCGCGTGGCCGTCGCCGCGTCCCGGCTCAAGAACCGCTATCTCACCAGCAGGGAGGCGCTGCTGCACGGCGACCTGCACACCGGCTCGGTCATGGTGGGGGAGTCCGGCAGCCGGGTCTTCGACCACGAGTTCGCGTGCTTCGGCCCCATGGGTTTCGACGTCGGCGGGTTTCTGGCGCACCTGTTCATCGCCTACTTCGCCGCGGACGGCCGCCGCGGCGCGGACGGGGACGCGTCCCCCGAGGACGTCCAGCAGGTGTGGCTGCTGGAGACCGTGGAGGAGACGTGGAACGTGTTCCGAGAGCGCTTCCTGTCCCTGTGGCGCGCGTCGGGGCGCGGTGACGCCTACCCGCCCGCGCTCTTCGGCGGTGCCGACGGGGCCGCCGCCCTGGAGGCCGAGCGCGGTGCCTACCTGGACCGTGTGTTCGGCGACTCCGTGGGTTTCTGCGGGGCGGAGCTCATGCGGCGCCTGATCGGCTTCGCCCGCCCCGACGACCTCACCGGGATCACCGACCCTGCGGCGCGCGCCGCCTGTGAGCGCGGGGCGATGCGGTTGGCGCGGTCCCTGCTGGTGGACCGCGCTGAGCACAGGACAGTGCGGGACCTGACCGACGCGGCCCGGAACCAGCGGCGGGGGTGATGCCGGGGCCGCCACCGGCCCCGGCGTCATATCCGGCATAAACGGACAAAAGTGAATCTACGCCGTAAAGGCGCTGCGTTTCCGGCAGAACCAGAGACCGGATGCCGAGATCACGAGGACAAGTAGCCGTCCACCCACCGCTCGAAGGAGTCGCCGTAGCGGTCCCGCGCGCCCTCCAGCACGGCGGCGACCTCGGCGTCCGTGGGCAGGCCGCGTCCGAAGTGCTCCCGGAGCCAGGCGCGGTACCGGACGCGCCGGGGCCCGTCCTCGTCCTGGGGCTCCCCGCGCAGGTAGGGCGGGTAGCCGTGGTCGACGCCGATCTCGGAGTCCGCGCCCAGGAGCAGGACCAGCCCGCGGGGGTTCTCGGCCACCACCGCCACGGCGCCCTCGTCGCCGAGGACGACGACGGGCAGGTCGGCGGGGTCCTCGCGGTCGTCGCGACGCCACAGGGCGTAGACGGAGCCGGAGCCGTTGGCCAGGGCGAAGGGGATGAGGCGGGACCGGAACGCCGGGTCTTCCGGCCAGCCCGCCAGCTGCTCGGGGTCGCCGTAGTCGAGCGTCTCGAAGCCGTCCGCGACGAAGTCACCGGCGGCCCGCTCCTCCAGCTCCCTGAGCAGGTTCAGTTCCGGCACGGGCGAGTAGTGGACCACGTCTCCTCCTGGGCGGTGCGGTGCGCGGGCCCGAAGAACGTACCGCGCCACCACGACACCCGGGCGGCCCTGCGGCGCGGACCGCCGGGGGAGGGCGCGCGGCCCTTCCCCCGGAGCGGACGCGGCGTGCGCTGGCCCCGTCGGACCGCGGGCCCCGCTGTCCCGCCGTGCCCACCGGACCGCGGAACCCACCGCCCCGCCGCGCCTACCGGGGCGGGGGACGGAACCCGGCGATGGGGTTCTCCAGCGTGCCGACCAGTTGCAGGCCCGCGGACGGGTCCTCCAGGTCGACCATCTGGCGGTTGTCGCGCAGTTGCAGCCGGTTCAGGCACGAGAGCGCGAAGCGTTCCGCGAACAGGTCGTCGCGCGCGAAACGGTCGGCCAGGTGGGGCGCCGACGCCTGGTAGTCGGCGACGCAGGCGGCCACGGTGCGCCAGAAGTCGGTCTCGGACAGGACGCCCTCACCGGCGAGGATGCCGTTGAGGAAGCGCAGGAAGCAGTCGAAGACGTCGGTGAACAGCGACAGCACCCGCATGTCGTCGGGCACCGCGCCCTGGACCCGCTCGACGCCGGGGGGCAGTTCGGCGTCGTCGTTCATCACCGCGATCTCCTCGGCGATGTCCTTGAGCAGGACCCGCTGGGGCACCCCGTCGCGCAGGACCAGGATGACGTTCTCCCCGTGCGGCATGAACACCAGGTCGTGGGCGTAGAAGCAGTGCAGCAGGGGGACGAGGTAGGCGTCGAGGTAGCGGCGCAGCCAGTCCGCGGGCTCCAGGCCCGACTCGGCGATGAGCTCCGCGGCGAGGGACCTCCCCCGGGCGTCGGTGTGCAGCAGCGAGGCCATCGTGGCCAGGCGCTCGCCGGACCGCAGCCGCCCCACCGGGCTCTCGCGCCACAGCGCGGCGGTCATCTTCAGGTAGGGCGACTTCTCCGTCGAAGCCTGTGCGTAGTGCGTGGTGCGGTAGCCCACCGCGGCCAGCTCGCGCAGGACCTCCACCCGCGTGGCGCGCAGGACGGGGTCGTCGGCCACGACCGAGGCGACCCAGTCGTTGATGGCGGGGGTGGCCTCCATGTACTTGGCGGACAGCCCGCGCAGGAAGCCCATGTTCAGCACCGACAGCGCCGTCTTGACGTAGTGGCGCTCGGGGGCCGAGGTGTTGAAGAAGGTCCGGATGGACTGCTGCGCGCGGTACTCGTCGGGGCCGTGGCCCAGGCACACCAGGTCGCGGCGGGCGACGTCGGCGGCGAAGGTGACCGCCAGCCGGTTCCACCACTGCCAGGGGTGGACCGGGATCAGGTGGTAGTCGGCGGGGTCCAGGCCCATGTCGGTCAGGCGCGCGTCGAAGACGGCCAGGGTCTGGGCGCCGAGTTCGCCGCGCAGCAGCTTCTCGCGGTCCAGGTCGGCCGAGCAGCTGAACGTCGTGCGCTCGCGCCGCGCGGCGACCCACACCAGCCGCACCGGGACGGCGGCCTCGGGGGCGTAGGCGCGGTACTCCGCGGCGTCGAAGCCCAGGCGTCCGTTGTTGGCGACGAAGCACGGGTGGCCCTCGGTCATCCCCGCCTCGATCTCCTGGAACCCGGCGCGAGCCAGCTCGGCGGCGCTGGGCTGGGCGCCCGACATGCGGTAGGCGCTGCTGGCCAGGGTGCTGGTGATCTCCTCCAGGTAGACGGGCAGGACGTCCTCGTCGAGCGTGAGCGTCTTGCGCAGGTCCAGGATCAGGTCGAGGGCGTCCAGGGGCAGGTGCGCGCCGTCGTGCCGCAGGTCGCGGCGGACGATGCTGCCGGCCTCGATCCGCCAGTGCTCCAGGGCCATGACGCGGGCCGCGAACCGGTACTCGACGCCCCCGTCGTCGCTGGTGACCGAGAAGAGGCCGTCGGGGCCGGGTTCGGGGGTGATCAGCCGTTCGTGGGCGAACTCGGCCAGGGCCTTGCGCACGAGCAGCCGGTTGGCGCGCTCCCAGGTCTCGGGGGCCAGGTGGGTGACCGCGTCGCGGGGGTCGGAGAGGCGGGGCTGGCGGGGGTCGGGTCCGGTGGCGGGCGTGGTCATCGGCCGATGCCTCCTGTGGTCGGGGCCGCGGCGACGGCGGCGCGGAACTGGGCGCGGGTGCAGGTGCTCAGGTGGGCTTCCTTGTCCTTGAGGGTCACGGTGGTGAGGACCCGGAAGCCCATGGCGGCGTTGAGCGCGTGGACGGCGGTGTTGCGCACGTCCGGTTCGACGACGACGCGCCGGGCGGCGGGGTCGGAGAGGACGAGTTCCATGACGGTGGTGATCACGGCGCGGGTGAAGCCGTGTACGGGTGTGTCGGTGGGCGCCACCAGGAAGTGCATGCCGGTGTCGCCGGGGAGCACGGGGTAGTGGTCGGCGAGTTCGCTGTGGCCGGGGTCGTAGCGCTCGACCAGGAACCGGGGGGTGCCGCGCCACTCGCCGACGTAGGCGTGTTCGTGCGGGGAGGCGGCCATGGCGCGGTAGCCGCGGGCGACGTCCTCCTCGGTGGCCTCGGACATGAGCCAGAAGTGGGATTTGGGGTGGGTGAGCCAGCGGTGCAGGAGGGGCGCGTCGGTGTCGGGGTCCACGGGGCGGACGCTGAACTCGCCGAGTTCGGGGTCGGTGCGGGTGAAGACGGCCGCGGCGGCCTGGTGGGGCGCTGGCCGCGTCGGTGTCCGGTCTGTCATCGGCGCGCCGCCTTCCGTGCCGGGCCGGAGGCCGGGACGGCCGCCTCCAGCGCGCCTTCCCCGGTCGCGCCGCCGCCCCGGGTGTCGGTGTCCGGTGCGTCCTGCTCGGGTGCGCCGAACTCCTGGAAGGCGATCGAGCGCTCGACGGCGTAGGGCTCGCGGCCCAGCATCGCGCGCAGGATGCAGGAGTTGCGGTAGGCGCCCATGCCCAGGTCGGGGGAGACGAAGCCGTGCGTGTGCAGTTCGGCGTTCTGCACGAAGACGGCGCCCCGGGCGAACCGCGGTCCGCGGCCGTCGTCGGGGGAGCCCTCCGCGCCGGGCGCGTCCTGTCCGGCGAGCGGCGCGTCGCGGTCGACGCGGTAGTCGCGGCGCACCGCGAAGCGTCCGGAGTCGTCCCAGGCCAGGCGGTCGGTGATGGGTTCCAGGAAGTCCGGCATCCGGTACTGGTAGCCGGTGGCGAGTACCAGGCCCTCGGTGTCGAGGGTGAAGTCGCGCCCCTGGTCGGTGTTGCGCAGGTCCAGGGTGTACGCGCCGCGCGCCGCGTCGTGGCGGGCGCCGGTGACCTCGGTACCGGTCATCAGGCGTACGGGCGGCGGGCCCAGGCGGCTCTTGACGTAGAGCAGGTCGTAGATGGCGTTGATGAGGTCGGAGTCGATCCCCTTGTACAGGTTCTTCTGCGAGGCCACGAGGCGGTCGCGGGTGGTGGCCGGGAGCGCGTGGAAGTGGTCGGCGTACTCGGGGGAGGTCATCTCCAGGGTGAGCTTGGTGTACTCCAGCGGGAAGAAGCGCGGGGAGCGGGTGACCCAGTTGAGCTGGTAGCCGTGTTCGTCCAGGTCCTGGAGCAGGTCGTGGAAGATCTCCGCGGCGCTCTGTCCGCTGCCGACGACCGTCACGCTGCGCTTGTCGCGCAGCCGCCTCCCGGCGGGCAGGTAGCCGGAGCTGTGCACGGCGTCGCCGGGCAGGTCGCGGCAGGGTTCGGGCAGGTAGGGGGGTGTGCCGGTGCCGAGCACCAGGCGCCGTGCGCGGTGGGTGTGCCGGGCGCCGGTCGCGGTCTCGGTGCTGTGCAGCAGGTAGAGGGCCTGGTCGGGGTCGTACTCCACGGACTCCACGCGCTGGCCGAAGCGGACGGCGTCGCCCAGGCGCCGGGCCGCCCAGCGGCAGTAGTCGTCGTACTCGGCGCGCAGGGGGTAGAAGCGCTCGCGGATGTAGAAGGGGTAGAGCCTGCCGGTCTCCTTGAGGTAGTTGAGGAAGGAGAAGGGGGAGGTGGGGTCGGCGAGGGTGACCAGGTCGGACATGAAGGGGGTCTGGAGTTCGGCCTCCTCCAGGAGCATGCCGGAGTGCCAGGAGAACTCGGGTTTCTCGTCGAGGAAGAGGCCGTCCAGGCCGGGGATGGGCGCGGTCAGGCAGGCCAGGCCGAGGTTGAAGGGGCCGATGCCGACGGCGGCGAAGTCGTGGACGCGGCCGGGGTCGGCGGTCGGGGCGGGCTGGCGGCTGGTGGTCAACGGGACCTCCCGGTGGTGGTCGGCAGGGCGGGGGCCGCGTGGGCCGCGGTCGGGGCCGGGCGGTCGGGGGTGTCGCGTCCGTTCACGAAGTGGTCGACGTGCGCGGCGATCAGGTCCAGTACCTCGGCGACGTCCTCCCGGGTGGCCCTGGGGTTGAGCAGGGTGAGTTTGAGGTGGGGCCTGCCGTCGACGGTGGTGCGGGCCACGAAGGCGCGGCCCGAGGCCAGCAGCGCCTCGCGTGCGTAGCGGTGGGCGGCGTCGGCGGTGTCGGGGTCGGCGCCGGGCACGGCGCAGCGGAAGACCAGGGTGCTCAGGCTGGGCCGGGTGACCACGGTGAAGCGCGGGTCGGCGTCGAGCAGGGTCCAGGCCGTGGCGGCCAGGTCCAGGACGCTGTCGAAGAGGGCGCCCACGCCGTCGGCGCCCATGACGCGCAGGGTGAGCCACAGTTTGAGGGCGTCGAAGCGGCGTGTGGTCTGAAGGCTCTTGTCGACCTGGTTGGGGGAGAGCAGGGGGGTGCTGCCGTCCGAGCGCGAGTTGAGGTAGTCGGCGTGGTAGGTGACGTGGCGCAGGACGTCGCGGTCGCGGACCACGATCGCGCTGGAGCTGACCGGTTGGAAGAAGGACTTGTGGAAGTCCACGGTGACGGAGTCGGCGCGTTCGACGCCCTCCAGCAGGTGGCGGTGGCGCGAGACCAGCAGGCCGCAGCCGTAGGCGGCGTCGACGTGCATCCACACGCCGCGCTGCTGGCACAGGTCGGCGATGCGGGGCAGGGGGTCGATGCTGCCGAAGTCGGTGGTTCCGGCGGTGGCGACGACGGCGATGGGCAGGAGCCCTTCGGCGCGGCATCGGCGCAGCTGGGCGGCGAGGGCGTCGGGGCGCATGCGGCGTCTGTCGTCGCAGGCCACGGTGATGACGGATTCGTAGCCCAGTCCGAGGAGGGCGGCCGACTTGGCGACGCTGAAGTGTCCGGCCTCGGAGGTCAGGACGCGCATCCGGGGCAGGATTTCGGCCAGGCGGGTGTCCTGGCCCTCCTCCGCCTTGGCGCGTTGGTGGGCCTCGTCGCGCGCCATGAGCAGGGCCTGGAGGTTGGACTGGCTGCCGCCGCTGGTGAAGACGCCGTCCGCGGTCTCGCCGAAGCCGACGCGTTCGCACGTCCAGTCGATGAGCCGCTGTTCGATCAGTGTGCCCCCGGCGCTCTGGTCCCAGGTGTCGAGGGAGGAGTTGACGGCGGACAGGACGGTCTCGCCGAGCAGGGCGGGCAGGACCACGGGGCAGTTGAGGTGTCCCATGTAGCGGGGGTGGTGGAAGTAGACGGCGTCGTCGAGGTAGACGCGTTCGAGTTCGTCCAGGGCCGCGGTGGGGTCGTGGAGCGGTTGGTCGAGGTCGACCTTGTCGAGCTGGGGGCGCAGGTCCTCGGCGGTGGCTCCGGTGAGCGGCCGGTCGGCTCCGGCGATGCGCCGGGCGACGCGGGCCGCGGCCTCCCCGGTCAGGTCGCGGTAGCGTTCGGCGCTCCGGGCGTCGAACAGCTGTGTCCGGGGGTCGTCGGGGTCCTGGTCGGAGGGGGGTGTGGGCTCGGGCCTGGTGCCGAGGGCACCGGCGTTCCCGTGCAGCGGGCCCGGTGCGGACCGCGCGAGGGAGCTCATGGATCATCCTCCTGGAAACGGGCATGCCGACAGCATCCGCAAAGCGGATGTGGGCGTAGGGTGAGGAACTTCGCGAACACTCTTATGTAGGGCGCCCTAACTAAGGGGAGGCTAGCCTAAGCGTTCGGGCCCGTACAGTGTGAGGAGGGTTACAGTGGCGACCGTGGTGGTCGCACGGAGTGACCGAAAGGCGCTGGCCAGGGGAAACGGACGTGACGCAGGGTGATGTGGCCTTCGTGAGAGGCGCACATCCGACACGGCGGACTTTTTTCGGGGGAGGGATGTTTACGCCTCCCGGCGCCTTCGCGGTGCTTCGGGAGGGGCCCGCGACCCGGCCCCGCGCCGGGGGAGCGGTCGGCGTCGTGCGGGACGGTGCAGTACGCCGCCGCAGGGTCGGTGTGGCCGGTTGCGGACGCGAGCCCCGGTGCGGCGCGCCCTTCTGCGATCATCGGAGCCGACCGTCCCCCTGCGCGCGGAAGCGGTGCCATGGCCCACCCCCCACACGACGGCGCACCCTCCCGAGGCGACTCCCGACCGCCCCGGGGCACGGCGGTGCGTCGGAGGCGGACGCGGCGCCTGACCAGGATCGCGGCCCCGCTCCTGGCCCTCCTGCTCGGAAGCACCTCCTGCGGCCTGGTCGGGGAGTTGACCGAGGAGCAGTGGGAGGTCGCCGTCACCGTGGGCGCGCTCTCGCCCGGCCCTCTCGCGCCCCGTGAGGACCACAGCCTGGTCTGGTCCGGCAGCGAGGTCCTGGTCTGGGGCGGTCATGCCGACGGGCAGTTCGACTCCTTCTCCGACGGTGCCGCCTACTCTCCCGGGAACGACACCTGGCGTCCCCTGGCCGACAGCGGGCTGGAGCCCAGGTCTGGCCACAGCGCGGTCATGGTCGAGGGACGGATGCTGGTCTGGGGCGGGTTCACCCCGACCTTCGAAGACGAGCGGGACGGGCACATGGCCAGGGACGGGGCCTTCTACGACCCCGAGCGCGACGTCTGGGAGCCGATCGCCCCGGCTCCCGAAAGCAGGTCCCTGGCGCGCGGGGTGGTCGCCGACGGTCACGTCGTCTTCGGCGGCGGGTACGGCGAGCAGGGTGACGGGGAGGGCGGCGAGGAGGGCTTCCTGGTGTACTCGCCGGAGGAGGACGCGTGGCACACCGCTCCTCTGCGCCGCGACGCCGAGCACTCCACCGTCTACGACCTGGTGGCCCTGGACGGCACCGTGGTGGCCGTCGGCGGCTCCCGCGAGGGGATGTTCCTGGCGACGCTGCACGTCGGCGGAGAGACCGCGTCCGTCCAGGACTTCTCCGGCCTCACCGACGCCGAGGAGGACAACCTCCATGTCGGGCTGGCGGTCTCGTCCGAGGGCCGCGCTCTCCTGGCGCTGAGGGGCGGTGAGAGCGTCAGCCTGTACGAGTTCGGGCCGACCGGTGCGGAGCTGGTGGACGAGGTGAATCGCGCCGACTTCGGCCCTCCGGTGCCGGAGTTCGCCCTCGGCACGGGGGAGATGGGCCTCGTGGAGGGGCTGGGACTCCTGGCGACCGGAACCGGCGAGATCAGCCTGTGGGACGTCGGGGCCGGGAGGGCCCGCCGCTTCCAGACCGAGGCGCTGTCGGGGCACTGCGGCCCCCTCGTGCCCGTTGCCGAGGACGCGTTGGTCGGCTGGGGCGGTCTGGGCTGTGAGCCAGCCGGTGTCCGGGTCGACGTCTCCGTGCCCGAACCGGGGGAGCCGTCGGCTTCGTGACCGGGCGGCCGGGCGGCTTGGCGGATGCGGATGAGCGCGGCCGCGCCGGTCAGGCGGACGCGCCCTTGCCGGTGGCCATGACGGCCGTGCGGACCGCGTTGCGCAGTCCGGGGGCGGCGGCGTCGAAGCGTTCCTGGACCGCCCTGACCGCGGGCCGGTGCCGCCAGCGCTCGTTGGGGGCGAACACGGTCCACACGTCGCCCTCGGTCGCGATCGCGACCAGGGCCGCGTCCTGGAGGGGCACCGCCGCCGCGTCGCCGCCGCCCAGGACCGCCTCGCGCGTGCGCTCGCGCAGCCGGTCCACCTCCTCGGGGCGGTCGAGGGTGACCGTGCGGGTGGGGAAGACCCCCAGCGTCCGGCCGCGCCTGACCGTGACCGACCCGTTCGCGACGAGCCCCTCGCGCACCATCTCCTCGGCCCTGCCCATCCGGGGGTAGAGGAGGTTGATCCAGTGGTGCGGCGCGTTGGGGGACAGGTCGGACAGGACCCGGGCCAGGAACGGGTCCCGGGGCGCCCGGGCGATGGCGCGCGTCACCTTGCCGTCGCGGGGGCGCAGCAGCCCGCCCAGGGTCAGGTCGGCCAGCGCCGCGGCGCACAGCAGCTGGCCGCGGTAGCCGGCGCTGACGGGGTCGAACCGGTTCTTGCCGGTGTCGTAGCTGAGCAGGTAGAGCCGCTGCGGCAGCGTCAGGTCCATGTCGTTCTCCTCTCGAAGGCGTCCCGGCGGGGCGCCCGCCCGCGGCGGGCGCCCTCGCGGGCCCGGTCGGTGCCTGTCGCGGAAGTACCCCGCCCGCGTGTGCGGGCGGCCCGCGCCGGGGCCCTCACCTGCGCGGTTCCCAGCGGAAGATCCGGGTGGCCGCCGCGACGGCGACGACGACCCAGGCCAGCGTGGGCGCCAGCAGGAACAGGGAGTCGGCGACCGGGACGCCGCCGCTCCAGGCGTTGACGACCAGCTCCGAGGCCGAGCCGCCAGGCAGCAGCCGCTTGAGCAGGGTCAGCTCCTCGGTGCCGGTGAACCCCACCCACCCGGAGACGGCCAGGACGCCGATCATGATGGGCAGCGTGGTCACCTGGGCGTGGTCGGGGGAGTTGGTCAGCCCGGCCGTGGCCAGCCCCAGGCCCGCCATCATGACCATCGTCGCGAGGACGGCCGCCACCAGCAGGAGCAGGTTGTCCGGGGCGCCGCCGACCACGGCCAGCACGGCCAGGATCACGGCCACCTGGACCAGCGTGACCGCGGTGACCGGGAGCAGCAGCCCGGTGAGGATGCTGGCGTCGCCCGAGGCCGTGGAGCGCAGCCGCTTGAGGAAGAGGTTCTGCCGCCGGGAGGCGAGCGTGGTGACCGAGGTGGTGTAGAGCCCCATGGTGACCACGAGGAACACCAGGATCGAGGCGATGGCGCCCAGGTCCACGGCCTCGCGCAGCGCGGGGAAGGTCTGGTGCATGTAGATGTAGAACGCGCTGGAGGCCGCCGGGACGATGAGCATGGTGACCAGAACCAGCCGGTTCCGGAAGATCTGGATCAGCTCGCTCTGAGCGATCGGGAGCATGGTGCGGGTCCTTTTCCTGGAAGGTGCGGGGGAGTCGGGGCGGTGGACGCCGTCCGCCGCGCGGCGGGGCGCGGGTCCCCGGGGACACGGGTCCCGGGAGAACGGCCTAGTCGTCGCCGATGGAGCGGAAGACGTCGTCGAGCCGGGTCGGCCCGGCCTCCAGCCCCCGCAGTTCGACCGCGTTGTCCTGCGCCCAGCCGAGCAGGGTGTACAGGTCCTTCTGCAGACCGAGGGTCTCGACGAGGAACGCCCCGTCGCCCTGGCGCGCGGCCTGGACCGGCGGCGTCGGAGCGGTGTCGGGCAGGGAGAAGCGGATCGTGGCCGGAAGGGTCTGCGTCAGCTCGGCCACGGTCCCCTCCCGGTGGAGGGACCCCTTGTGCATCAGTCCGATGCGGTCGGCGCGCTGCTGGGCCTCCTCCAGGTAGTGCGTGGTCAGCACGATGGTCGAGCCGTCCTCGCGCAGCCTGTCCACGGCCTCCCACAGCCCGTCCCGGGACTGGATGTCCAGTCCGGTGGTGGGCTCGTCCAGGAAGATCAGCTCCGGCGACCCGTACGCGGCGGTGGCGAAGTCCAGCCGCCGCTTCTCGCCGCCCGAGAGCTGGGACACCTTGGTGCCGGCCTTGGCGGTGAGGCCGACCATGCCGAGCACGCGTTCGACCGTGTCCGTGCGCCGGGTGAGCCCGCCGACCAGCCGGACCGACTCCTTCACCGTCAGGTCCGGGGAGAACCCGCTCTCCTGGAGCATGATGCCCACCCGGGGCCGCACGGCGCGCCGGTCGCGCGGGTCCTGGCCGAAGACCCGTACGGTGCCCGAGGTGGCGGTGCGGTGGCCCTCGACGGTCTCCAGGGTCGAGGTCTTGCCCGCGCCGTTCGTGCCGAGCAGCGCGTAGAGCTCCCCGCGTCCCACCTGGAGGGACAGGTCCCTCACGGCGTGGAAGTCCCCGTACTTGAGGTTGAGCCGTTCGACGTCGATGACTGCTGTGGAGGTCATGTGTCCATTGCAGCGCCCGCCGCGCTCCGGGGGCAGTGGGACCACGTCACCACCCGGCCGTGACGTTTGTCGGGGCGAGCCCATGACGCGGTGTCACTGGTGGGCGCGGCGCGATCGGCGGAATACTGGGGCGGACCCCTGCCCTCGAACCCGGAGAGCCGCACATGGACACCCGGCCCCCGTCCACGGCCGCCCCGGCCCTCCTTCCGCCGTCCCGCCCGACCGGGACGCCGGTCCGGGACGACCCGTCGGCGTCCCATGGTTGCGCCGCCGTGGCCGTTCCGCGCGAGCGCGTGGCCGACAGCGGCGGCGAACTCACCGTCCACCACGACCACGGCCGGTCCACCACCGCCGCGCGGTTCCCGCGCCCGGCCCCGGCACAGCGCACGACAACGCGGAAGGACAACCCATGACCACCGTGGTACTCGCCGACGACGAGGCCCTCCTGCGCAAGGCGATGGCCGCCCTGCTCCCGCTGGAGGGCGAGATCACCGTGCTCGCCGAGGCGGAGGACGGGGAGGAGGCCGTGCGGGCCGTGCTGGACCACCGGCCCGACGTGCTCGTCATCGACCTGGAGATGCCCAACGTGGACGGGCTCGGCGCCGTCGAGCGGATCCGCCGTGAACTGCCGGACCAGGTGATCCTCATGCTCACCCGCCACGCCAGGCCCGGCGTGCTCCGCAAGGCGCTCAAGCTCCGGGTGCAGGGGTTCGTCAGCAAGTCCGCGGAACCGGCGCACATCGCCTCGGTCATCGCCAACCTGCACCAGGGCAAGCGGTGGATCGACCCGGACGTCTCCGCGCTCGCCGTCATCGACGACTGCCCGCTCACCGACCGCGAGGTCGACGTGCTGCGGGCGACCAGCGAGGGCTACTCGGTCGCCGACATCGCCGCCCAGCTCCACCTGGCGGAGGGCACGGTGCGCAACTACCTCTCCAACGCGATGCAGAAGACCCAGACGCGGACCCGGCACGAGGCGGCGCGGTACGCGCGCGAGCACGACTGGCTGTGAGCCTTCGGCGTCGCCCGCGCGGGCGCCCGCGCAGGCGCCGCCGGAGGCTGGAGGGACCGATCCGCGGCGCCGTCCTTCGACGCGCCCGGGCCGGTCCGGGGCCGGGGCCGTTCCGCGTGCTCCCTGGGAGGCCGCCTCCTGCCTTCCGGACGGCCGCTTCCGTTTCCTGTCGCCCCGTGCGAGGCCGCGGGGACCCCTGTGAGGCAGGGGAGGGCAGCCCGGGCGGCCGTGCTGCCGTGACACATCGGTGACCTCGTGTTTCGCGTTCCACCAGTGACACCACGTCATGGTCGGTCGCAGCGCGACGTCACGGCGAAGTGGTGACGCCGTCGCACTGCCCGAGGAGCGCGCGAGCCGGTGGAATAGGGGACATGAGCTTCACACCGGCCACCGCCGGCAGGCACCCGGAGCGAACGCGGAGCACCCTGTCGCCCCTTCCCCGCACGGGGGCGGCCCGGATGCGATCGCGACCGCGACGGGGCGTCGACCCGGCACCGGAGCCGGACCCGGACGTGAAAGAGAGGGACGACATGGCACGCAGCGACACGACCGCCGCCCGGAACCTCCTCGACTCCCCCGAGCACACCGACCCGACGACCTCCCCGGACGGAGTGACCGTGACCGAGCACCTCCCCGCCCAGCCCCAGCCGTCCCCCAGCCCCGCCGTGCCCGAACAGCCCGTCGACGCCAGGCAGGCGGCGATGGACGCGGCGGGCGGCCCGTGGGGCATGGTCCTCTCGGCGATCCCGGCCCTGGTCTTCGCGGGGGCCGTCGCCTTCGTCCCGCTGCCGGTCGCCGTCGGGATCGCGATCGCCCTGGCCGTGGTGATCGCCGTGGTGCAGCTCTGGCGCGGCAAGCCCTTCAGCTCCGTGTACGGCGGGGTGCTCGGCGTCCTGATCGCCGGAGGCGTCGTCACCTGGACCGGGTCGGCCAACGACTTCTTCGTGATCGGAATCTGGGCCGCCCTGGTGCTGGGCGTGGTCGCGCTCGCCACGACCCTCATGAACCGGCCGGCGACCGGCGTCATCTGGAACGCCGTGCACGGCGGCACCCACGCCTGGCGTGAGGACCGGCCCACGCTGGTCGCGCACCACGTCGCCACGTTCGCGGTGCTGGTCATGTGCGTTCTGCGCTTCGTGGTGCAGGGATGGCTCTACCTGGCCGACTCCACCGGCTGGCTCGCGGTCGCCGACACCGTGATGGGCTTCCCGCTGACGGCGCTGGTCGCCGTGGTGGTCATCTGGGCGTTCCGCCGTTCCACCAAGCGCCTGATCAAGTCCTCCGGCTCCGAGGCCGCCGGGCGGAGCTGACCGGCCCCACCGGCCTCCGGGCCGCCCGTCCGCAACACAACCCCGACACCCCGCCGCCGCGCCGCCCCACCGCCGCGCCTGGCGGGGCCCTTCCCTTCCCTGGGGGGAGCACATTCCCCTGGGGTACGCGCACCTTCGGCGCCGGGGGCTTTCCCTTTCGTGGGAAATACCGCCCGTGAGTGGAGAATTCGGGCATTCGATGGAGGACGTGCACACACGGTGTGGATAGCATCGACGCGAGCAGTTTCCCCGACCACGGCGGTATTCCGGCTCCGTGGGCACCGGGGGCTGCGTTCCGTGACGTCCGCCCCCGTCTATCGAGGTAGATGCCCAGATGACCGACGATGCGTCCACTCCCGCCTCCGCCGAACGCCCGCCGCGGATCGACACCACCCGGACCCACTCGGCCCGGATCTGGAACTACTGGATGGGCGGCAAGGACAACTACCCGATCGACCGGGAGGCGGGCGACGCGGTCGCCGCGGGCTTCCCCGAGATCGTGGACCTGGCCCGCACCAGCCGGGAGTTCCTGATCCGCGTCGTGACCCACCTGGCGGGCGAGGCGGGCATCCGCCAGTTCCTCGACATCGGCACCGGCATGCCCACCGCCAACAACACCCACGAGGTCGCCCAGACGATCGCCCCGGAGGCCCGCGTGGTCTACGTGGACAACGACCCCCTCGTGCTCGCGCACGCCCGCGCGCTGCTGGTCGGCACCCCCGAGGGGGTCACCGACTACATCGACGCCGACCTGCGCGACCCCGACGCGATCCTGGAGCGGGCCGCCCAGACCCTGGACTTCGACCAGCCCATCGCGCTCATGCTCATGGGCGTCCTGGGCCACGTGCCCGACGACGAGGTCCTGCCCGTCGTGCGCCGCCTGGTGGACGCGCTGCCCCCGGGCAGCTACCTGGCGAGCTACGACGGCACCAACACCAGCGAGGCCTACAACGAGGCCATCGAGGTGGGCAACAAGCAGGGTGCGGTCCCCTACCTCCTGCGCAGCCCGGAGGAGGTCGCCGCCCGCTTCGAGGGCCTGGAGCTCCTGGAGCCGGGCGTGGTCCCCTGCCCCCTGTGGCGCCCGGCTCCCATCGAGGTCGGCTCCCGGCGCGGCATGGACCAGTACGGCGGCGTGGCCCGCAAGCCCTGACGCCGCGCGGACGCCCGCCGCCGCCCGCGAACCCCCGCGCCGCGTGCGTGCCCGCCGCCGGTACCGGGTGGTGGAGGCGCCCGGGGCGGGCGGCCCCGCTCGCGCGCGGGGCCGCTGGTGCTCGGATACCGCGGCCCCGCCGCCGCACACGGTGCACGCCGGATCCGCCCGGGGCCGGGCCGCGGGCGGATCCGGCCGCGCTCAGGGCGCGGGGTAGACCTCCGCGCGGTCGATGGTGACGATGGCACCGCTGGACTCGGCGGGCCCGTCACCGGTGGCCGTGACGGTCAGGGTGTGCTCGCCGGGGCCGGGTTCGGGGCTCAGGTACACGCGCTGCTCCCCGACCCGGCGCGCGGACCGGTCCTCACTGGCCGCCCAGACCCGTCGTGGCGACGCTGTTGACGATCTGGCGCTGGAACAGCATGAACACGACCACCATCGGCGCCGCCGCCACCATCGACGCCGCCAGCTGCGAGGCGTAGAAGGTGCCGTAGGAGTCCAGGATGTTGGGGATGCCCACGGGCAGCGTCATCAGGGCCGGGTCGGTCGTGATGATGAACGGCCACAGGTAGTTGTTCCAGGCGGTGATGAACACGAAGATCGACGCCGCCGCCAGGATGGGCCGCGACAGCGGCATGATCACCGTGGTGAACAGCCGCCAGTAGGAGGCCCCGTCCATGCGGGCCGCCTCGTCCAGCTCGCGCGGCACCGCGTCGAAGAACCGCTTGAGCACGAACACGATGACCGGCGCCACCAGCTGCGGCAGGATCACCGCCGCGTAGGTGTCCACCAGGCCCAGCGACACCATCTGCTGGAACAGCGGCACGATGAGCAGCTGCGGCGGGACCACGATCGCCGCCACCGTGAGGGCCATCAGCGCCGCGCGGCCCCGGAAGTCCATGCGCGACATCGCGAAGGCCGCCGGGGCCGCCACCGCGATCGTGAGCAGGGTGACCAGCACGGCGACGACCAGGCTGTTGAACAGCCACATCTGCACGTTCCCGGCCTCGAACAGGTTGCGGTACTGCTCCAGGGTGAACCCGCTCCCGGGGACCAGGGTCGGCGGCAGCGCGACCGCGTCCCCCTCGGTCTTGAACGAGGTGACCAGCGCCCACACCACGGGGGCCAGCCACAGCACCGCGAGGACCGCCAGCGCCGACACCGCGGCGATCCGCGGTCCGCGGCCCCCTCCCAGCATCAGGTCGCGCTGCCTTGCGCGGTCCAGGGCCGCCTCGGCCCGCCGCGTCGAACGCATGCTCCGCGTCGCCATGTCAGACCCTTCTCCGCGCGCTGATCCACAACTGGAAGGCGGCCACGCCCAGGACGAGCGCCAGGAACAGGTAGGAGACGGCGGCGCCGTACCCGAACCGGTAGCCGGTGAAGCCCACGTCGTAGATGTAGAGCAGCAGCGAGCGGGTCGCCTCGCCCGGGCCGCCCCCGGTGAGCAGGTAGATCTGGTCGAAGACCTTCAACGAGGCCAGCACCTGCAACAGCAGGACGACCACGGTGGTGCCCCGCAGCTGGGGGAGGGTGACGTGGCGCAGGCGGGCCCCCGCCCCCGCCCCGTCCAGCGCGGCGGCCTCGTACAGGTGGCCGGGGATCGACTGGAGGGCGGCCAGGTACAGCAGGAAGTTGAACCCGACCGTCCACCACACCGTGGTCAGCGCCACCGACCACATCGCCACGCCCTCGTCGGTCAGCCAGCCCAGGCCCTCCATCCCCAGCAGCCCCAGCGCGTGGTTGAGCAGGCCGAAGTCCTCCACGTACAGGAACTTCCACACCAGCGCCACGGTGGCCACCGGCAGCAGGAACGGCAGGAAGAACGACAGCCGCCACAGCCACTGCCCGGGAAGCCCGGTGTGCACCAGGACCGCCATGGCCAGCGCGACCACCACCAGGGGGACGGTGGTGACGAGGGTGAACAGGACGGTGTTGCCCAGGGTCCGCCACACCATCGGGTCGCCCAGCGCCTCGGCGTAGTTGCCCAGCCCGACGAACGCGCCGCCCGCCCCGTTGAGGGCGGTGTCGGTGAGGCTCATCCACAGGCCGCTCACCAGCGGCCAGGCCAGGAACAGCGCGTACACCAGGAGGAAGGGCAGCAGGAACGCCAGGGGCGAGTCCGCCGGGCGCCGCCACAGCCGCCGCGCGCCGCCGGGGCCGCCCGGCGGGGAGCCCGCGCGGGCGCGGGCGGGGGCTTGGGTGGTCACGCTCATTCCAAGCCTCCCGGGTTGGTGCGGGCGGCCCAGGAGTCCAGGGTCCGGCCCAGGTGCTCCACCGCCGCCTCGGGCCCGTCGCCGGTCAGGGCCGTGCGCAGCGCCTCGCTCACATCGGAGTGGAACCGCGATCCGGCCCCGGCGAACCACACCTCGGGGTCGAGCACGGGGGTCTCGCCGGCGGCGGCGTAGTCCGACTGCGGGTCCAGCGCCAGGTACTCCGGCGACTGGGCGATCGGCGAGTAGGCCGGGATGTGGCCCGCCTCGCCCCAGATCAGGCTGTTGCGCACCATGAGCGCCACGAACTCGTGGGCGGCGCGCACCCGTGCGGGGTCGGGGTCGCCCTGGCGGGGCAGCACGAAGGCGTGGGAGTCGGCGTACCCGCCGGGCCGGTCGAAGACCGTGGGGAAGGGGGCCGCCCCCAGGTTCTCCACGTGTTCCGACAGGTAGGGCAGCTCCCACTCCCCGCACACGAGCATCGCCGAGCGTCCCGAGGCGAAGGCCGCCAGGGCGGTGGGGTAGTCCAGGTTCGGCTCCGACGTCCGGCCGTCGAGCAGCTCGGCGAGGAAGGAGTACACGCGCAGCGCCGCGTCGCGGTCGAACACCGCCGGTCCGCCCTCGGGCAGCTCCATGGACGCGCCGGTCTGGTCGTACAGCATCCAGAACAGCCGCCACCCCTGGGAGTCGTCGTTGACGTGCCCGTAGGAGACGCCGTTGCCGCCCCCGGCCTCGGCCAGCGCCCGGGAGGCCGCGAGGAACCCCTCGGGGGAGTCCATCCCGGTCAGCTTCCCGTCCCCGTCGAGCAGACCGGCCCGGTCGGCGACCCCGGTGTCGTAGAAGACGATCACCGGGTGGGTGTCCAGCGGGACGGCGTAGGTGGCGCCGTCGTGGATGCCGCGTTCCCACAGGTCGGGCACGAAGTCCCCGGCGGTGACCCCGAACTCGGCCAGCAGGTCCAGGTCGAAGGGTTCGAGCAGCCCGCCGGGGGCGTACCCGGGCAGGCGGGACAGGTGCAGCACGGCCGTCTCGGGGGCCCGGCCGCCCACGGAGGCCACCGCCAGCTTGGTGTAGTACGGCGGCCCCCAGGCCAGCGTGCTGGGGGTGACGTCCAGGTGCGGGGCCTGTTCGCGCACCGCGTCCAGCATGGTCTGCACCCGGGCGCCGTCGCCGCCCTGGAACAGGCTCCAGAACCGCACCCGCGCGGTCGGTCCTGAACCGGGGGCGGGGGCGCATCCGGCGGCGCCCAGGGCCGAGCCCAGGGCGAGGGCTCCCGTGCCCAGGAGCGCGCGGCGCCGCGAGAACGGCGGTGGAGGCCCGGTCGGCGGGCTGGGTCTGCGTGGTGGGTGCGGCATCGGCGGACTCCAAGGGGAGGGCGGGGGGTGGTGGGGGCGGTGGTCCCCGGGGCGTCCCGGGGACGCACTCACCCGGGCCGACGGTCGGCCTTCTCGTACGCGGCGGTCCTGCGCTGGGCGGCCGCGATGCGGGCGGTGTCGAGCTTGTCGCCGCGGTCGAACCGGTAGACGCCGTTGCGTTCCTGGAACACGTCGGTGAGCTGCGTGTAGCAGTAACCGAACATGTCCGGGTCCTCCAGCAGAACACCCGTCAGACCCTCGAAGCGGGTGTGGAACTCCTCCGCGGTCCTGGGGTCGTCGCCGTACCCCCACGACTGCTCGCCGCCGTCGGTGCCGGGGTCCCAGCGGATCCCGCCGAACTCGCTGCAGAAGTAGGGCTGGCCGCGGTAGGGCACCGACCAGTCGCGGCCGTCCGCGCCGCGGTTGACGTAGGGGTCGTCCTGGGCCAGGCCGCTCATCTGCTCGCGGAACGCCTCGGGGTCCTGCTCGTAGCTGTGGGAGTCGTAGACGTCGGTCTCGGGGACCCGGTGGGCGTACCCGGAGGCGTCCACCACCGGACGGGAGGGGTCGATCGCCTTGGTGGCCAGGAACATCGCGCGGGTCACGTCGTCCAGTGCGGTGAAGCGGTCGTGCAGCCGCTGGAAGGTCTCGTTGAGCGGGCACCACCCGACGACGCTGGGGTGGGAGTAGTCGCGTTCCACGGCCTCGGTCCACTGGGCCACGTAGGAGGCGTCCGGCCGCTGGTTGTCGTCGGCGGGGCCGCCGTGGGCCGCGCACCCCCAGTCGCCGAACTCGCCCCAGACCAGGTAGCCGAGCCGGTCGGCGTGGTAGAGGAAGCGCTCCTCGAAGACCTTCTGGTGCAGGCGGGCCCCGTTGAACCCGGCCCGCAGGCCCAATTCGATGTCGCGCACCAGGGCGGCGTCGTCGGGCGCGGTCATCAGCCCGTCGGGGTAGTAGCCCTGGTCCAGGACCAGGCGCTGGAACACGCGTCGGCCGTTGATCAGGATCGCCTTGCCCTGGACGGAGACCGACCGCAGGCCCGCGTAGGACCCGGCCCGGTCCACCACCCTCCCCCCGGCGTCCAGCAGTTCCAGGCGCAGCGTGTACAGGTGCGGGTCCTGCGGCGACCAGTCGCGGCGCCGATCCACCGGCACCGCCAGGGTCAGCCGGGGCGCGGTATCCAGGTCGGCGCGGGCCTCGGCGGCGGTGACCTCGCCGTCCTCGTCCTCCAGGACGGCGCGCACCCGCAGGCCCTCGCCGCTGCCGGACAGCGGCAGGAGCAGGTGGAAGGCCCCGTTGGCCAGATCCGGGGTGATGCGGGGGCGGCGCAGGTGCGTGTCGGGGACCGGTTCCATCCACACGGTCTGCCAGATCCCGGTGGTGCGCGTGTAGTGGCACCCGGTGTTGGCGTACCAGGTGGCCTGCTTGCCGCGTGCCTGGAAGCCGTGTCGGCTGTCGCGGGCGCGCACGACCACCACGGCCTCCTCACCGGGGGCCGCGACCCCGGCCAGGTCGGCGGTGAAGGGGGTGAACCCGCCGCGGTGGCGCACGACCTCCGTGCCGTTGACCCACACGGTGGTGTCGTGATCGACGGCCTGGAAGTGCAGCAGGACGCGCCGCCCCGCCCAGGCGTCGGGGACGCGGACGGTGCGCCGGTACCAGACCGCCTCCATGAAGTCGGTGTCGCCCACGCCGGACAGCTCCGACTCCGGGCAGAAGGGGACGGTGATGGTGCCGGAGAGTTCCGCGTCGCGCAGGCCCCGTTCGAGCCCGCTGTCGCCGCGGTCGACCTCGAAGTCCCAGGTGCCGTTCAGGCACAGCCAGTCGGGTCGGGTGAACTGCGGGCGCGGGTACTCGGGGCGGGGCTGGGAGGTGGGCCCGTCCCCGCGCTGCGAGCGGTGGTGCGTCGGCACGGAGGTGTTCTCCTTCTCACGGCGTCGTCCTGTGACTGGCGTCACGGCACATGTCAGCACACTTTTACATCGATGTAAATACTTCGATGCGAAGGTCAGGAGGCTCCCGAGACCGTGCGGAGGGCGGTCGGAACCGACCGGCGGGCGGCGGTGGGGCGCGGGCTAGGATGGCGCTGATCGGGGGTGGACGTGGGCACGAGGCCGCGTATCAAGGACGTCGCGCGTCAGGCCGGGGTCTCGGAGAAAACCGTTTCCAACGTTATTAACGACCACCCGCACGTCCGGCCCGCCACGCGCGCCGCCGTGGAGGCGGCCATCGACGCGCTGGGCTACCGGGTCAACCTGGCCGGACGCCACCTGCGCCGCGGCGAGACCGGCGTGATCGCGCTGGTCGTGCCCGAACTCGACCTGGGCTACTTCGCCGAACTCGCCGACCTGGTCATCCGCGAGGCCGAACGCCTCTCGCGCACCGTCCTGGTCCACCAGAGCGAGGCCCGCCGCGAGCGCGAGGAGTCCGCGCTGGAGGGGTTCGGCGCCGACTTCGTGGACGGCGTCATCCTCAGCCCGCTCGCCATGGACGACGCCGCCCTGCGCACGCACCCCTCCCGGCTGCCGGTGGTGCTCCTGGGCGAGCTGCCCCGCACGGTCCGGCACGGCCACGTGGCGATCGACAACGTGGCCGCCGCGCGGGAGGCGACCGAGCACCTGCTCGACGGCGGGCGCACCCGGATCGCGGTGGTGGGCGGTCGGCCGCCGGGCCCCTCCGGCACGGCCGAGCTGCGCACCCGCGGTTACCGCGAGGCCCTGGAGGCAAGGGGGAGGGGCTACGACCCCGCGCTGGTGCGGCCGGCCGGGCACTTCCACTGGAAGGACGGTGCGGAGCTGGCCGCCGAACTCGTCGCCGGGCCCAGGCCGCCCGACGCCCTGCTGTGCATGAACGACCTGCTGGCGCTGGGGGCGATGCGCGCGCTGCACGACGCCGGGGCGCGCGTCCCCCGGGACGTGGCGGTGGTGGGGTTCGACGACATCGCCCCCGGGCGCTACTCCGTGCCGAGCCTGACCACCGTCGCCCCGGACAAGCCGGGCCTGGCCCGCGAGGCGGTGCGGCTGCTGCTGGAGGAGGTGGAGGCCCGCCGCGGCGCTCCGGACGCCGAGCCCCGGAGGGAGGACGACCGGGCCTCGGCCAAAGTCGTCGTCGGCCACACCCTCCTCGTGAGGGAGAGCAGCGCCGTCGCGCTCTGACGCCTATCCGGCCGGTTCCCTGTCAGGGGGGAGCGGGGGCGCTCACGCCAGCGCGACGTAGACGGTGTTGGACGCGTCGTGGTCCTGCTGGGGGTTGGGGAAGTCCACGACCTCCGCGCGCGCCGTGGTGAAGATCTCCGCCAGCAGGTCGGTGAACTCCTCGTCCGGCGCGTCGTTGGACCACAGCGCGAAGACACCGCCCGGCGTGAGCAGGCGCTCGCGCAGGCGGCGCAGGCCCTGGGCCGTGTACAGACCCGCGTGACCCGGATGGAGCAGGTGGCGCGGCGAGTGGTCGATGTCCACGATCACGGCGTGGAACGGCTCCGCGCCCAGGTCGGGGGCGGGCCCCGACCCGGCGCCGACCACGGCGAAGAAGTCCCCGTGCTCCAGGCGGCAGCGGGAGTCGGAGACCAGCGCCGCACCCGAGGGGATCAGCCCCTCGCGGTGCCAGTCGATGACCTCGCCCAGGGCCTCCACCACGACGAGGGAGCCCACGCGCGGATCCTCCAGCACCGTGTGCGCGGTGTAGCCCAGGCCCAGGCCTCCCACGGCTACCCGCAGGCCGTCCGCCGCGTCGAGTTCGGCCAGGGCCAGCCGGGCCAGTTCGACCTCGGCCGCGGTGAACAGGCTCGACATCAGGAAGTCGTCGTCGAGTTTGATCTCGTAGACCTCCTTGCGGAAGAGGGGGTCGTGCCGACGCCGGAGGCTGAGCTCTCCCATGGGGGTCGCCCTCCAGTCCAGCTCCTGAAAACGGGCGCTCATCGGTCTCCCCTGCTCAACGTGGTCCGGAGGTCCTTCGTACCACGTGCCCGGAGGGGAACGGGGGGAGTAGGCGGTAGCCGGGCGGTGGAACACGGGCCCGGCGGGGTCCGTGCCGCCGCCGGGCCCGCCGCCCGGCGGGTCAGGGCTCCGTCACGGCCTCGGCGGTGAGGCCGTCCAGCACCACCTCACCGGCGTAGGCCCGGCTCGGATCCTCCTCCAACAGGTACACCCGTGAGACCGTGACCGGGTGCCCGACGTCCTCGGGCACCTCCAGGCGCACGTCGCGCCAGCCCTCCCAGTCCACGGCGGGGCCCTCCAGGGAGTGGCCGACACCGTGCGCGTCGGTGAGGCTGAGCACGAGGCGGGCACCGCTGCCGTCGCCGTGCACGCCCACCGTGAACGCGAAGGCCTGGCGGTCCAGGGCGAGCGGTTCGGGCGGGTGGGCGGCGGCGGTCCGGGTGCGGATGTCGCGGGTGAAGTCGTAGGCCAGGGCCAGACCGGGGCCGTCCCGTCCGGCCGCGGGGCGCACCTCGGCCCCGCCGCGCGCGGACCGCGCCGTCCACTCCCGCGCGTCCTCGAAGTCCGCCAGGAGCGTCGTCCGGGTGCCGACGGAGAACGGGATCCGCGTGCTCACCCCGCCCGCGGTCACCGTGAGGACGCCCGATCCCTCTGCGGTTCCCGGCCCCTCCCCGGCAGCCGTTCCCTCCCCGGCGCGCGGGCGCACCTCGAAGCCTCCGTCTCCACGGTCCACGACCTCGACCAGGTCGGGGACGGCCTCGACCCGGGCGTCCACGGGTTCGACGGGCGCCCGCCGCCCGTCCTCGGTGACCCCGGTGAGCACGAAGGAGGCGGTGTCCTCGGCGGAGGCCATGCCCAGGCGCTCAGGCGCGGCGAGGAGCGTGTCCGGGGCGGGCAGCACCTCCAGATCGACGGTGTCGCGGAGCGTCCCCGCCCGTCCCGTGACGGTCACCGGTCCGGGGTCTCCCGCGACGAACCGGGGGCCGTCGCCGTGTCCGGTGGGCGCGGACAGCTCCAGTTGGCCGGTGCGGTCGTCGGGGGAGCGGGGCGCGCCGGGCCCGGACGGCCCGAAGGCCTCGTCGTGCCCGGTGGCGGCCAGGGTGCGGTGCATGCCGGTGAACACGCGGCGGGGATCCGCCTGGGGCGGTAGGGGGGAGCCGTGTTCGGGCCGGGGTTCCAGCGCGGGCCGCAGCCACAGGCCCGAGGTCCGGGCCGAGCCCTCGGGCGCCGTGATCACCAGGCCGTCGGGGATCTCCCGGAGCTGGTCCCCGGCGCGGTTGCGCAGCACCGGGGAGACGCCCCCGGGTTCGCGCACGAGCAGGGTCGAGGACCCGCCGCCGTCCAGCTCCAGCGCCTGCTCGGCCCCGGACGCGGCGAGCAGTTCGGCGACCTCCGCGAGCGTGGACCCGGCGTGGCCGCGGTTGCGCCCGTCCGCGGTCACCACGTGCATGACCTCGCCGTCCTCGGAGAACCCGATCGCGGTACGCGGCGCGCGGGAGACGTCCTCGACGGGGACGGGTTCGCCGTCGCGCACCAGCACGTGCCGTCCGCCCACGACGACGCGGGGTTCGGCGCCCTCGGCCGTGAGGGTGTGCTCCACCTCGACCGGGTCGCCCTCGGACAGGTCGGCGATCCGCTCCGCCGCGGAGCCGCGCGCCACCAGGACCTGCTCGTCCTCGTCGATCGGGCCGCTGCCGGGGGTGCCGCTGACCCGCTCGACGGCGCCCTCGGAGATCACGGCCTCGGCGACGGCCGTGTCCCCGGGGCCGCTCCCGGGTTCGTACACCACGTGTGCGCGGGGGTGGCCGCCCCAGTCCGACGTGTACAGGCCGAGGCCGTCCGCGGGGACGGCGGAGGTGTTGAGGGCGTCGAGGCCGAGGTCCCCCGACGGCAGGGACGCGGTCCCTTCGAAGGCCACCCGGCGAACGCTGCCCCTGCCCTCGGCGTCGATGACCACGGCGTTGGCGAACCCCGGGTCGGGCGAGGTGAGCAAACGTCCGTCGCTCATCCCGGCGCCCAGGGGGGCCTGGGTCGCGCCGATGTCGAAGTAGCCGCCGTTGACCGCGGCGACCACGGTGGACCCCTCCGGGGGCTCGGCGGCGGCGACCATGTCCGCGACCGTCGCGGGGGAGGTGAGACCGCCCCCGTCCACGTACTCGACCCCGACCTCCTCGGTGAGGTCGACGGTGAGGAGGCTGGCGAACTGCTCCCCGCCGCCCCCGGTGCCGGGGACGGGACCGGAGGCGAGGTCCACCCCGGCGGCGATCCGCTCCTCCACGGCTCCGGGGATCCCGCCCACCGGCGCGGCGACGTCGGCCGTCACCCGGGACGACGGCGCGGCCAGGACCATGGGCGCGACGAGCACGGCGATGACGGGGAGGGCCGCCGAGCGGACGGGGCCCGGGGGTCTTGGGCAGGACGGGTTCACGGGGGCACCCCTTCGCGTGAGGGCTCGTCTGGGCGGTGGGTGAGGCGCCCGGTGTCCGGGCCGTGCACATCCTCCACGACGGGTGCTCTTTCCAACGGCGGTACACACCGGAGGGTGAGGACATGAACACGGGGAGAAGGGCAGAGGACCCTTCTCCCCGTGTCCGGGGCCGGCCCGTGCGGACCGGAAACGCGACCGCGGAGACGGCCTACCGCCCGAGCACCGTCAACGACTCCGCCAGTTCGAGCGCGGCCCGCTGCTCGTCGGTGAACAGCCCGGCCTCGCGCCAGGCCGACAGCACGTCCAGGGCGCCCTGCTCCACCCCCGCCTTGCGCGCCTTGGGGAGGTGGATGCTCAGGCAGGTCGGACACCCGTTGATCTGGGACACCCGGATGTTGACCAGGGGTGCTCCTTGTCGATGTAGGGGCGCTCCGCTCTCACGCGCCGTCTCCCTCGACGGTCTCCTTGACCAGGGCGAGGTCGGACGGCCTCGGCCGACGGAACCGCCCGCCCCGGGCCGTGTACTCGTCGCCGTGCTCCCGCAGGCGCTTGGCGAAGAGCGGGCACACGGGCACGACGGTGAGGTTCCTGCGGATGCTGTCGGCCAGTGCCTCGCGGACGAGCAGCCCGGCCAGGCCCCGGCCGCCGAACTCCGGTGCGACCTCGGTGTGGAAGAAGACGCGCTCGTTGGCTGCCTGGGGCGGGTCGACGAAGTCCGCGCGCCCGGCGGGGGTGCCGTCCTCCAGGCCCACGGTGTAGGCGCTGACGGCGCGTGTCCCGTCCAGCGTGACGTGGACGACGGCGCCGGTCCCGTCTGTTCGCGGCTCTGTCACGGAAGGCCTCTGGTGGGGACGGTGTTCGGCTTGGTCGGTGGCGGACGCGGCGGCGCCCCGGACCGGGTGGGGCGGACGCCGGTCGGGCCGCCCGGCGGCGGGCACGGCGGCGGCGGGTTCTCGCCGCGACTGGCACGGGAACCCGCCGTGGGGATCGGTCGTCGCGCCTCAGCCCGTCGCTGACGCGGAGGTGTTCGCGGCGGCGCGGGCGGCGAGCAGTGAGGCGTGGGTGGGGGCGTCGGGCACGTGCGCGGGCCGCCCGGCGGCGAACTCCTTGCGCAGCACCGGCACGACCTCCTCGCCGAGCAGGTCCAGCTGCTCCAGCACGGTCTTCAGGGGTGTCCCGACGCCGTCGACGTTGAACAGCTGGCGCTGGTAGTCGCCGAAGCTGTCGCGGAAGGCGAGGGTCCTGTCGATGACCTGCTGGGGGCTGCCGACGGTCAGCGGGGTCTCCTGCATGTACTCCTCCAGCGACGGTCCGCCGCCCATCAGGGGGTGGTGGTCGAAGTAGGGGCGGAACTCCCTCACCGCGTCCTGGGAGTTCTTGCGCATGAACACCTGCCCGCCCAGGCCGACGATGGCCTGCTCGGCCCTGCCGTGGCCGTAGTGCTCGAAGCGGCGGCGGTAGAGCGAGATGAGCTTCTTGGTGTGCGTGGCGGGCCAGAAGATGTTGTTGTGGAAGAAGCCGTCGCCGTAGAAGGCGGCCTGCTCGGCGATCTCGGGGCTGCGGATGGAGCCGTGCCACACGAACGGGGGCACCCCGTCCAGGGGGCGGGGGGTGGAGGTGAAGCCCTGCAGGGGGGTGCGGAACCTGCCCTCCCAGTCCACGACGTCCTCGCGCCAGAGCCGGTGCAGCAGCTGGTAGTTCTCCAGTGCCAGCGGGATGCCCTGGCGGATGTCCTGGCCGAACCAGGGGTAGACGGGGCCGGTGTTGCCGCGGCCCATCATCAGGTCCACCCGGCCGTCGGCCAGGTGCTGGAGCATGGCGAAGTCCTCGGCGATCTTGACCGGGTCGTTGGTGGTGATCAGGGTGGTGGAGGTGGACAGGAGGAGCCTGTCGGTCCTGGCCGCGATGTAGCCGAGCATCGTGGTGGGTGAGGAGGCCACGAAGGGCGGGTTGTGGTGCTCGCCGGTGGCGAAGACGTCCAGGCCGACCTCCTCGGCCTTGAGCGCGATGGTCACCATCGCCTTGACGCGCTCGGCCTCGGTCTGCGTACGGCCGGTGGTGGGGTCGGTGGTCACGTCACCGACGGTGAAGATCCCGAACTGCATCGCACCCGTCTCCCTGTTGGTCGCTGTGCCGACTGCCGTGACGAACGCGGTGCCGGGCGCGGTCGCCCCGTCGCGACATCATCGTCTTTTGTTGATGCATCAACCATAGTAGACCAAGTGGGCGTTGATCCATCAACGGAATCGGGGCGGTGCTCCCCGGGGACCCGCGCCGTCCGCTCAGTCCGGCTGCTTCTCCATGTGGTCCGAGACGCGCTGGGAGAGCCGGGCGAACGTCCTGAGCTGGTTGGGGGTCAGGGCGTCGACGAACAGGCGGCGGACGTGCTCGACGTGCAGGGGCGCCGCCTCTTCGATCGCCTGGTACCCGGCCGGGGTGGCGACGACGAACGCCCCGCGGGCGTCGTCTGGGCATTCCTCCCTGGCCACGAGCCCGCGCTTGGCCATCCGCCGGACCTGGTGGGACATCCGGCTCTTCTCCCAGTTCACCATCTTGGCCAGTTCCAGGAGGCGCATCCTCCCGTCGCTCGTCGCGGTGAGGCTGACGAGCACGGCGTAGTCGGAGGCGGACACCCCGGAGTCGTTCTGGAGGTGACGGGACAGCCGCCCGATGAGCGTCTCCTGCATGCGGATGAAGCTGTCCCAAGCGGCCTTCTCGTCCGCCTCCAGCCAACGCGGCGTCTCGTCCATGGGCGCAGTGTAACGAAGAAGTTGACACCTCATCCACTTGGGACGAAGCGGCCGGGACGTGGCCCTGCACCGGGCCGAGCCCTCCGGGGCGCGGAGGGGCCCGTCGACGGGGGCCGACACCGCGGCCCCCGTTCGCCCCCGCCGTCTCCTCAGGAGGCGGAGGCCGCCTGCCACCGCAGGGGGTCGTCCTCCAGCGCGGAGCGGTCCCAGCTCCCGAGGTCCGCGGCGGCCTCGTAGGTGGTGCGCAGGAACTCGGCCACCGCGCGGTCGGGGTCGGGCGCGGTGCGGGCGGCCTCGTAGGGCAGCAGGAACTGCTGGAACTCGGCGCTGTAGTACGCGCCCTCAGGACCCACCGGCCGGTCGGCGAACCCGCCGGGTGCGGGGTAGGCGTAGGAGTAGAAGGCGCCCTCCTCGCCGCCGCCGGGCCAGAACCCGCAGCTGGACAGCTCCCGGGAGTAGCCCTCGACCATGACCCAGTCCCCGCAGTTGGGCGCTCCGCCCGGGTGGGGCGGGGCCGTGCGCCCGGAGAAGCGGGTGCAGGCCAGGTCCATCGCCCCCCAGAAGAAGTGCACCGGACTGACCTTGCCCACGAAGTGCGACCGGAACTCGCCCATCACCCGGTTCGCCTGGAGGAGCTGGCGCCAGAACAGGGCGGCCGCCTCCCCGTCGTAGGAGGCGTGCTCGTGGTCCTCGGCGAAGGGGATCGCGGGCTCGACCTCGTTGGGGCTCGGTCGGATCGGGGCCTGGATCCCGAGTCGGCCGAGCGTGTCCATGATCTGGGTGTAGAACTCGGCGACCGGCATCGGCCGCAGCGCGAAGCTCCGCTCGCCGCCGTCGCTGCTGCGGATCCGGAGCTGGTGGCCGACGAAGTCGAACTCGATCTCGAAGGCCCCGGTGCCGTACGGGACGGCTGAGGTCGTCAGCCCGCGCGGGCTGACGTAGAGGGTCACCTGCCACCAGTGGTTGATCAGCGGAGCGTGGGCCATGCGGATCTTGCCCACGATCTGGGTCCACATGTGCAGGGTGTCGCGGGTGGGGGTCCAGTCCGAGACCCGCAGGCTCGGCCAGTTCGTCGCTGACGGGCTGGTCATCGCTCACTCACTTCCTTCTGTGCGCCAAGGGGCGGAGGCGGTCGTGCGCCGAGGACGGGCGTCCTGGCCCCCGTCCCTGCCGGAGCGAGGCGGGCCGCGGTCCTGCCGGTCCCGCCGCGCCCCGGCGGCCAACGGCCTCCGGAGGGACGGCGCCCCGCGCCGCCTGTGGGTGCGAGACCCCCGCTGGTCGTTGATACATCATCCGGACGGTAGGTGACAAGACAACTTGCGGGGCGGCGGGGCGATGGCGGATTCCGGGCCCGATTTTGTTGACACGTCATCCAAAGATGCTAATTTTGGTGATGCATCACCTAACTCGGCGGAGGCGCGCCGTCACCGAAGCGGAGGGCCGTCTCCCGTGCGGAGAGGTCGCGCCGGTCCGCGGAGCCGTGCCGTCCACGTGCGGTCCGGCGGTGTCCCCGCCGAGCCCCCGGAACACGAACCCCTTGAGAGGAACCCCCTGTGAGCACCAAGGCCAAGAACGGACTCCAGGCACTGCTGACGCCCGAGGAGAGTGTCCTCGTCCTGATCGACCACCAGCCGTTCCAGTTCGCCAACCTGAACAGCCATGAGCCGTCCATGGTCGTCAACAACACCGTCGGCCTCGCCAAGGCCGCCAAGGCGTTCGGCGTTCCGACCATCCTGACGACCGTGCTGGAGGAGCGCGGCGGCTACCTCATCAAGGAGCTTCAGGACGTGTTCCCGGAGCAGAAGCCGATCGACCGCACGTTCATCAACACCTGGGAGGACGAGCGCGTCGTCGACGCCGTCAGGGCGACCGGCCGCAAGAAGGTGGTCATGGCCGGTCTGTGGACGGAGATCTGCCTGGCCATGCCGGCGATCCAGGCGGCGGGCGAGGGCTTCGAGGTCTTCGCCGTCACCGACGCGTCGGGCGGTGCCACGGCGGAGTCCCACGACATGGCCGTGCGGCGCATGGTCCAGGCCGGCGTGGCGCCGATCACCTGGCTGGCCGTGGCGGGCGAGTGGCAGCGCGACTGGGCCCGCGAGGAGACCATGGAGGGCATGGTCGACGTCCTGACCCAGCACGGCGGCGCCACCGGCATCGCCTTCGCCTGGGAGACGCAGATGCTGGCCAGCCGCGCCGCGAACGGCGCCTGACGACGCGACCGCGGAACGGGGCCGGTCCGCGTCGGGCGCTGCCCGTCCCCGACCGGCCCCGTCTCGGACGAGGACACCGCCGGTCGACGGCGTGAACGGGTTGACACACCAACACGAGGGGAGGACCCGTGGCGGTCCTGGTGGGCGACGTGTCCCGGGCGAAGCGCTGTGAGGCCCGCGTCGACGGAGAACCCGGGGTCGCGGGCGTCGCGGAGTACATCCGCACGCCGGAACTCGTCGCGTTCGTGCACACCGAGGTCGCGCCGGAGCACGAAGGCAGAGGAGTCGGGTCCGCGCTGGCCCGCACCGCCCTCGACGAGGCGCGGTCCGCGAACCTGCGCGTGCTGGCGACCTGCCCCTTCTTCGCGGGCTGGATCGCCCGTCATCCCGAGTACCAGGACCTGCTGTACCGGTCCCGGAGCAGGGTCAGCGACTGAACGGTCGGCCACGGCGGTCGTCGGCGTCCCCCGGCCGGGGAGCGGTCGCGTCGTCGGGCGCCGGAACCTCACCCTGACCGAAGCAACCGCCGGGGGTCGTCCCGAGGCGTGAACACGGGTGTGCGGGAGGGCGGAGCGGGGGCTCCGCCCTCCCGCCGCGCTGCCCGGAAACGACTCAGGCCGGAGCGTGTGCTCCGGCCTGGGAAGATGGTGGGCGATACAGGATTCGAACCTGTGACCTCTACCGTGTCAAGGTAGCGCTCTAACCAACTGAGCTAACCGCCCGCGTGTAGCGATGGGGAGGTGGAGACGGGATTCGAACCCGTGTAGACGGCTTTGCAGGCCGCTGCCTCGCCTCTCGGCCACTCCACCGAGTTGCACGTAAGGCGCCGGGGCACCTCGCGTCTCCTCCGAGCGGACGACGGGATTCGAACCCGCGACCCTCACCTTGGCAAGGTGATGCTCTACCAGCTGAGCCACGTCCGCTTGCTGCCTGGCGTCCGGCCCGTGGGCCCCGCCGTGCTGCTGGTAAGAACTCTAGCGGAAAGTCGGCAGACGGCAAATCGGCGCTGGGAGGGGCCGGTTCGGCGTTCCCAGCGCGGGCGGAAGGCCGTGCGGTCGGAGGACGCGCCGGGGCCATCGGAGCGGACGTTAACGTCCGCGTCATGCGCTCGGGTGGACAATGGGGGACACCGGCGTGACGAGGGGGAGACGGATATGGGCGCGGGCGGCGGCACCGGGGGACACGGCGGGCACCGGTCGTGGCCGCGGGCGCGTGAGGCCGCCCGGCTCCTGGGCGGCGGCAGGCCCCCGCACCCGCGGGAGCTTCCCCTGGAGGACGCCCTGGGCGCCGTCCTGGCCGCGGACGTGCACGCCCTGTCGGGCCTGCCCGCCTTCGACGCCTCGGCCATGGACGGCTTCGCGGTGTCGGGCCCGGGGCCCTGGCGGCTGGTCGGCAGGCAGCTGGCCGGAGCGGCGGAGGCGCCCGTGGGCCTGCGCCCGGGCGAGGCCGTGGAGATCGCCACCGGCGCCCGTGTGCCCAAGGACACGGAGTGCGTCGTGCCCTACGAGCTGGCCGCCGTCCGGGGCGGGACGGTGGACGGGCCCGCGGAGGCGGGCCGCCACGTGCGCTGGGCGGGGGAGGAGACCGCCCCCGGCGAGACCGTGCTCGAACGGGGAGCGGTGATCGGCCCCGCCGCGCTGGGCCTGGCCGCCAGCCTGGGCCACGACACCCTGCCCGTGCTGCGCCCCCGGGTCTCGGTCCTGGTCACCGGTGAGGAGATCACCACATCGGGACTGCCCGGCGACGGCAGCGTGCGCGACGCCATCGGTCCGGCGCTGCCCGGAGTCGTCGAGCGCGCGGGCGGCCGGATCGCGTCCCTGCGCCACCTGGGCGACGAGCGGCGGCCGCTGCTCGACGCGCTGGCGGGCGCGGACGGCGACGTGGTCGCGGTGTGCGGTTCCTCGTCCCGGGGCCCGGCCGACCACCTGCGTTCGGTCCTGGAGGAGCTGGGCGCCGAGGTCGCGGTGGACGGGGTCGCCTGCCGCCCGGGCCACCCGCAGCTGCTCGCGCACACCGGCCGGACCGTGTTCGTGGGCCTTCCCGGCAACCCCGGGGCCGCCCTGGTCGCCGCGGCCACCCTGCTGGTCCCCCTGCTGGCCGCCATGACGGGCCGCCCGGACCCCGGAACGGGGCTGGCCCGGGCCGTTCTGGAGGGCGCCGTCACCGCCCACCCCCGGGACACCCGGCTGGTCGCGGTGCGTCTGGACGGCGGACGGGCGCATCCGGTGGGCCACGACCGTCCGGGCAGTCTGCGCGGCGCCGCGCTGGCCGACGCCTACGCGGTGGTGCCGCCGGAGTGGGACGGCGGCGAGGTGGAACTGCTCCGCGTTCCCTGAGACCGCTCCGCGTCCGCTCGGAGACCACTCCCGGGTCCGCTCAGGAGCCACTCCCGCGTCCGAGACCGCCCCCGTTCAGAGACCTGACCAGGGGTCCTCGCGCCTCCACGACGTCGGGGCGACCGAACCGCATTCTCATGCGAGGACCCTAGAGAACCCCCCCGGCGCGGCCCCGCAGGGGCCGGACACGCGTCGGCCCCGGAAGGCGTCGCCTTCCGGGACCCGGACCCTCACCTGCTAGCCGTCGGAGCGCGTCCGCTCGGGCGAGATCGCGGCGTCCCCGGCCGCCGAGTCGGCGGTCACGGGGCCCGGTTCCTGCCCGGTACCCGTGGTCCCCTCGGCCTCATCGATGCCCACGGTCTCGGCGGCCACGGTGGTCCCCGCGGTCCCGGCGGTGCCCACGGCCTCGACCGTCTCCTCCAGGGCCCCCTCGGCGGGGCCCTCCACCGGCTCCACCGCCGGGTTGCCCCGACCGCGCAGCAGCACCCACGCCTGCGCGGCGGCCGCCAGGACGATCACCACGGCGATGACGCTGGTCAGGTGCATGCCGTCGGTGAACGCCGTCCGCGCGGCGAGCATCAGCGCGTCGCCCGCGGCGCCGCCCACCTCGGCGGCGGCGTTCGCGGCCCCGCCCAGGGTCTCCCGGGCGGCGTCCACGGCCCCCGAGGGCACGCCCTCCACGGCGGTCAGGTTGGCCCGGTAGGACGCGGTCAGCACACTGCCCAGCAGCGCGACGCCCAGCGCCGCGCCCAGCTCGTAGGCGGTCTCGGAGATCGCCGAGGCCGCGCCCGCGCGCTGGGGCGGGGCCGCCGACATGATCGCGCCGTTGGTCAGCGTCTCGGCGAACCCCGAGCCGGTGGCGATCAGCGCGAAGCCCGCCGTCACGAGCACCACACCGGTCACCGCGTTCCCCTGCGGCGCGAAGACCAGGACCGCGAACCCGGTCGCGGTCACCAGCAGGGATCCGCCGATCACCGTGGCCAGGCTCAGGTGGCGCGACAGTCGCACCGCCACCAGTCCCGCCAGCACCGACAGCACCAGGCCGGGCACCAGCACGAAACCGGCCCGCATCGGCGAGATGCCCAGCACCAGCTGGAGGTACTGCGTCAGGAAGAACAGCGACGACACCAGCGAGAACACGATCATCAGGTTGGTGGCCACCGCCACGCTGAACACGCGGTACCGGAACAGGCCCACGTCGATCAGCGGGTCGTCGAGGGCCTTCTGGCGCCGGACGAACAGGTAGCCCAGGCCCAGGCCGAGCACCAGGGACGCGACCGGAACGACCGCCAGGCCCTCGGTGGCCAGGTTCTTGACGCCGTACACGACGGGCAGGATCGCGGCCATGGACAGGACCACGCTCAGCGGGTCCAGGCGGCCCGAGTCGGGGTTGCGCGACTCACGCACCAGCAGCGGGACCAGCACCAGGATCAGCGCCATCACCGGCAGGTTGATCAGGAACACCGAGCCCCAGAAGAAGTGCTCCAGGAGCCAGCCGCCCAGGATCGGGCCGAGCGCCGCGCCGCCGGAGAACCCCGACGCCCACAGGGCGATGGCCAGCAGGCGCTGGCGCGGGTCCAGGAAGATGTTGCGCAGCAGCGACAGGGTCGAGGGCATCAGCGAGGCGCCCGCCAGGCCGAGCAGGGCGCGGGCCGCGATGAGCACCTCGGCGGTGGGCGAGAACGCGGCGAGCAGTGAGGCCGCGCCGAAGGCGGCCGAACCGATCATGAGCAGGCGCCGCCGACCGATGCGGTCGCCGAGCGAGCCCATGGTGATCAGCAGTCCGGCCAGGACGAAGCCGTAGACGTCGACGATCCACAGCAGCTGGCCCGCGTCGGGCCGCAGCTGCTCGCTGAGCGCGGGGACGGCGAACCCGAGCACGGTGGAGTCGACCGAGATCAGGATCACCGGGAGGACCAGGACGGCGAGCGCGGTCCATTCGCGCGGGCCCGCGAGGGCGGGCGCCGCGCCGTCGCGGCCGCGCGCGCCGGCGGTGCCGTTTCCGGTCTGGGCGGAACTCATCTTTCCTCGTTACGTGTCGCTTGTGTGCGCGCCGCACGGCTGTGAGGGCGCGTTCGGACCGGCGGGATGCGGAGGGCGAACGGCCGGGTGGAAGGGCGGGAAGTCTGGTCGACCGGGCGTACTCCCGGGACTCTTCAACCGTCCAGACGGTACAGTACCGTCCAGCCGGTACAGTGTCAATCGTGAACGCTTCGAACACCCGCGACCGCATCCTCGACTCCCTACAGGACATCCTCGTCGGTGAGGGTTATTCCGCGGTGACCCTGGAGGCCGTGGCCCGTGACGCCTCGGTGTCCAAGGGAGGACTGCTGTACCACTTCCCGTCCAAGGCCGCCATGCTCACCGGGCTCATCGAGCGCCTGCGCGTGCTGGCGGAGGAGGAGTTCCGGGAGGCGGTGGAGGGGGAGGAGGGCGTGGTCCGCGTCTTCCTGCGCACCTCGCTGCCGCGCAGCCCCGAGGAACGGGAGCTGTACTGGGCGGTCATCGCGGCCCTGCGAGGCCAGGAGGACATGCCCGAGGAGGCCGTTCGCACGGTCCAGGGCCTCTTCAGCCGCTGGGGCGACCTGCTGCACGAGGAGCTCACCGACCCGGTCCTGGCCGAGATCATCCTGCGCGCGGGCGACGGGCTGTACATGGCGGCGATCGCCGGGCTGCCCCAGCCCGACCCAGTGCTGACGCAGCGGATGATCGACCGCCTGGTGGAGGCCTCCGACAAGGTGCGCCGGGAGCGCTGAGCGTCCGCGGTCCGGGCCGACCGCCCGCCTCCGCCTCCCGCCGCCGAACCGGTCCGCGTCGCCGCCTCCCGGCCGGGCGGGCGCGTTCGGCGCGAACCGGGTGTTCGCGCCCCGGGGGTCCGGCCCCGCCCCTGGCGGGCGCGACCCTGCGAGTGGCCCTCCGACCGGGTGTGTCTCCCCGGCCAAGGCGTGGGGCCGCCCCTTCGGGAGGAGTCGGCCCGGTTCAGACCCGGTACTCGAACATCTGGACCTCGGTACCGCCCACCGGCACCCGTTCGACCGGGGTGAAGCCCTGCCCCTCGTAGTAGCGCACCAGGGCCCCGTCCCCGCCCGCCCAGCAGTCCACCCGCACCAGCCCGACGCCGCGCTCGCGCGCCTGCCTGCGGGCGAAGGAGAGCAGCTTGCCGCCCACGTCGCGCCCGGAGTAGGCGCGCGCGACCAGCAGCAGGTGGACGTAGAGCTCGCGTTCGCGCACCCGCGGCGCGTAGCCGGGAGCCCGTTCGGTGACGGTGAGGAACCCGGCCGTGCCGTCCCCGACCTCGGCCACCCACAGGCCCTCGGCGACCAGCTCCTTCACGCGCTCGACCCGTCGGGGATCCTGTGACCAGGGGCGGTCGCCCCACTGCGCGGAGCGCCCGTGCTCGACCAGCCACGCCACGGTGGCGTCGAAGGTCTCCAGTACCGCTGACAGGTCCGCTGGTCCGCCCTGGCGCAGCCTCAAGTGTCCGCCTCACACGTCGGGGAACAAACACGACCAGAGCACGTTAACCGGTCGCCCATCCGTCGGGCACCCCGGTTACCCGGAAGGGGGAGCGAGGAAGGGAGAGGCTTCGGCGGCGAGGCGGGGAAGGCCGCTCCCGGGGCGCGGCCGTGGCACCCCGGACGCCGCTGCGGGACAATGGCGGAACCCCGCCGGGGGGAGCGCGGGGTTCGCGAGCCGCACGTCCACGCGGTGGCGGACGGTCGCCTCCACGGGCGGTCGGCACGGGGTTCCCGCCGTGTCGCGGGACGCCCGGCCCCTCGCCGGGCGGAAGAGGAGGAGGTCAGGATGTGGCGCTGTTCACGTGCTTCCGATCATGGTTTACTTCCGAGTAACTTCGTTGCCGCAGCCGGTACCCGTGTTCGTGGGGTGCCCGCCCACCCCGCGAGGTGAAGTGTGCACTACCTCAAGGTGTGGGGCGCGCCGTGTCGACCGGGACAGCGCCCTCCACGAGACTGTTGCAGCCTCGCCGGGGTGTCCACGGGGTGAGAACACGCAGACGGGAAAGCGGGGGGCGCATGCACAGGCTCACCAACCAGGTAAGGCCTTACGCCTGGGGAGCGCGCACGGCCATCCCGCGGCTGCTGGGCGCCGAGCCCGACGGCACCCCCCAGGCCGAACTGTGGCTGGGGGCCCACCACGGCGCGCCCAGCACGGCGCACTGCGAGGACGGCCCGCGCCCCCTGCCCGGCCTCATCGCCGACAACCCCCACCGCGTCCTGGGGCGGCGCACCGCCGAGCGCTTCGGCGGGCGACTGCCCTTCCTCCTCAAGGTCCTGGCCGCCGAGGCGCCCCTGTCCCTCCAGGTCCACCCCGACGCCGTCCGCGCCCGCGCCGGGTTCGAGGCCGAGGAGCGCGCGGGCATCCCCCTGGACGCCCCCCACCGCAACTACCGCGACCCCCACCACAAGCCCGAACTCCTCCTCGCCCTGGAGCCCTTCGAGGCGCTGTGCGGCTTCCGCGAACCCGCCGCCGCCCACGCCGACCTGCACGGACTCACCTGCGAACTGGCCGTCGCGCTGCGCGGCGACCTCGCCCTGACCGACGCCGGAACCGCACTGCGCGGCGCCCTCACCCGCCTGCTCACCCTCACCGGGGACGAGCGCGCCCGGCTGCTGGACGACTTCGTGCGCGAGTGGTCGGACTCCGGCCCGCGCGGGTCCCACGGAGCCATCGTCGCCGACCTGGCCGACCGCTACCCGGGCGACCCCGGCGCGGTGGCCGCCCTGCTGCTCAACCGGGTCACGCTCTGGCCGGGCCAGGCCCTGTTCCTGCCCGCGGGGAACATGCACGCCTACCTCCAGGGCACCGCGGTCGAGGTGATGGCCAGCTCCGACAACGTGCTGCGCGCCGGGCTGACCGGCAAGCACGTGGACGCGCCCGAACTGCTGGACGTGGTGGACTTCTCGGTGCTGCCCATCCCCTACGCCAGACCCGGGGTCTGCGAGGGGCGCCGGGAGTTCCGCACGGCAGCCCCGGAGTTCGCGCTGCACGAGATCGGACCCGGCCGCATCACCGCCCACCTGCCGGGGGAGGGGCCGACCGTGCTGCTCGCCCTGCACGGGCAGGTGGAGCTGGTCGCCGAGGTCGGCCAGGGGATGACCCTCCAGCGCGGTGAGTCGGTGTTCGTGCAGGCCGACAGCGGGCCGATCAAGGTCGAGGGCCACGGCCACGTCATCGCCGCCACCGTCGGCGAGATCTGAGACCTGAGTCTCCAGACCCGGGTTCCCACACCTGAGGTCACAGACCTGAGACCCGAGGTCCGATTCCCCACACCTGAGACCCGAAGCCCGAGTCTCCACACCTGAGATCCGAGTCCCCAGACCCCAGACGTGAGTCCCCAAGTCCGGGTTCCCACACCTGAGATCCGGGGTTCGAGGTTCTCGGACTGAGAAACAGGGCCCGCTTTCTCAGACCCCAGAACCCGGGCCCCAGTTTCCAGGCCTCAGGCTCCAGATCCCAGAACTCGGGTCTGGGGCCCGGTCAGGACGGTACGCGCGCGTCACGGAGCGCCCGGGCGGGACGTCCGTTTTGCTCCGGGAGGTTCCCGCGCACCGATAGCCTGGGCCTCTCTGTTCACTGTGACCACACGAGGGGTACCACCATGGCGCTTGAGCGTCCCGAGATCGACTTCATCGAGGGCCCGCCGCCCGCCGAGCTGGAGGTCACCGACATCCAGGTCGGTGAAGGCGCCCAGGCGGGCCACGGCAGCACCGTCCAGGTCCACTACGTGGGCGTGGCCTTCTCCAGCGGCGAGGAGTTCGACGCCAGCTGGAACCGCGGCACCCCGCTGAGCTTCCGCCTCGGCGCGCGCCAGGTCATCGAGGGCTGGGACCAGGGCGTCCTGGGCATGCGCGTGGGCGGCCGCCGCAAGCTGGTCATCCCGCCGCACCTGGCCTACGGCAAGCGCGGCGCCCCCGGCGCCATCGCGCCGGACGAGACCCTGATCTTCGTCTGCGACCTGGTCGGCGTCAGCTAGGGCCGTCGCGTCCGGCGCCCGGCGTTCGGCGTCCGCGCCTGCTGTGGCGCCCGTGCCTGCCGTGGCGCCCGCGCCCTCCGGGGCTTCCTGCGCCCGGTGTCGCGTCCGCGTCTGCCGCGGCTGTCGCGCCGGGACTCCCCGCGTCTGCCGGGGCTCCCAGCATCCGCCGGGGTTTCCTGCTCCAGCCGGGGATGACCCTGTTCCCAGTGCCGCCCCCGGCGCCGGAGGTGGCGCCAGGAGTGAGGTCACGGCGGGCCGGAGTCCCGTGCACCGCACCGGACGCCCCGCGGCGACGGGTCGGGGCACGCACCCGCTCTGGCCGGGGGCGCTTACCCGACCCGATCGGGGCGGACGCGCCCGGTCCGGGCACATGCGTACGGAAGGGGCCCGTGCCGCGCTCCCACGTGCGGCACGGGCCCCTCGTCCCGCCGCTAGCCCAGGGTTGCGCCCACCTTGACATGGCCCTTGAGCAGGTCGCGGGCGATCGTGCGGCGCTGGATCTCGTCCGTGCCCTCGAAGATGCGCAGCAGCCGCACGTCGCGGTAGAAGCGCTCGATGGGCAGCTCACGGGTGTAGCCCATGCCGCCGTGGATCTGCATCACGCGGTCGACGATCTCGTTGGCCTTCACGCCGCCGAAGAGCTTGGCGATGGACTGCGCGTGCCGCGAGTCCCGGCCCACCGACACCTGCCACGCGGCGTGCAGCACCAGCAGGCGCAGCGCCTCGATCTCGGTCTGGGAGTCGGCGATCATCCACTGGATGGCCTGCCGGTCGGCGATGGGCGCCCCGAAGGTCTCACGCGTGCGCGAGTACTCGATCGCCATGTCCAGCAGGCGCTCGCAGCCGCCGAGCGCGCGGGCGGGCAGCAGGTAGCGGCCCTTGCCGATCCACTTCATGGCCAGCTCGAAGCCGCGGCCCTCCTCGCCCAGGATGTTCTCGTGCGGCACGCGCACGTCCTGGAAGACCAGGGAGGCCGGGCGGCGCTCGCCCATGGTGTCGATGGGCTCGGAGGTCCAGCCCGCCTCGCGGTCGACCAGGAAGCAGGTCACGCCCCCGTCGGCTCCCTTGTCCGGGTCGGTGACCGCGAAGACCATGGCGAAGTCGGCCTCGTTGCCGCCGGTGATGAAGGTCTTCTCGCCGTTGACCACCCACGTGTCGCCGTCGCGGACGGCGCGCGTGCGGATGGCCTTGGCGTCGGAGCCCGCGCCGGGCTCGGTGATGGCGAAGCAGGAGCGGCGCTCACCGGCGATGGTGGGCAGCAGGTAGCGCTCCTTCTGCTCCTCGTTGGCGTGGTAGAGGATGTTGTCGGCCTCGCCGCCGAACTTGAAGGTCAGGAAGGTCCTGCCCAGCTCGATCTCGATGATCGCGGCGGTGACCGGGTCCAGGCCCATGCCGCCGTACTCCACCGGGGTCTCCACGCCCCAGAAGTCGGACTTGCGGGCCAGCTCGCGCAGCCGGGTGCGCTCCTCGGCGTTGAGGCCGGGCGGCTGCCCTTGGCGCTCGCGGCGCAGCACCTCGTTCTCCAGCGGCATCAGCTCCCGCTCGACGAAGGTCCGCACCCAGTCGCGGACGGCGCGCTGCTCATCGCTCAGTGAGAAATCGATCACGGCCTGTCTCCCCAGTAACCTAACGGCGTTCGGTTTGAGGGTACGGTCTCGCCCGGGGTACGTGCAAGAGGTGCGGCCGAACGGGAGGAGACGGGCGCGGGGACCGGTTCCGGCAGCCGCCCGCACCGGGTCGCGCGGGGCCGGAGGACGGGCTCCCGGGTGCGCGGACGCCGCGGAGGGTCCGCACACGGTGAGCCGACGTGCGATGATCGGGCCGGACGCCGGAGGGTCCGGTCCGTCCGCCGCAGTGGAGAAGGGGATCCCTCCGTGGCCCGACCCAAGACGCCGATCCTGAGCCGTCCGGGCATCCGCCGCGCGGCTCTCGCGCTCATCGACCGTGACGGGCTGGACGGTCTGTCCATGCGCAAGCTCGCCCAGGAGCTCGACGTGCAGGCGGCCTCCCTCTACAGCCACTACCGCACCAAGGAGGAGCTGCTCACCGAGGTCGCGGACGAGGTCACCTCGCGCATCGACGTCTCGGGGTTCGAGGGCGGGGACTGGCGCCGGGGCCTCACCGTCTGGGCGCGCTCCTACCGCGACGCCCTCGCCGAGCACCCCCACCTGCTGCCGGTGGTCTCCTCCGGGCCCGGGCGCCGCGAGGAGGCGCTGCGCCGCGCCGACGCGGTGCACGGCGGCCTGGTGGGCGCCGGATGGCCGCCCCGCTACGCCACGATGATCGGCGCCTCCACCAAGTACCTGGTCGTGGGGGCCGCCACCAACTCCTTCGCGCGCGGGTTCGACGACGACGTGCGCGTCTACCGGGACCGCTACCCGAACCTGTCCCAGGCCCACCGGTTGCCCGAGCACGCCGCGGAGATCGACGACGCGAGCTTCGAACTCGCGCTCTCGGCCTTCCTGGACGGGCTGACCGGCGTCTTCGACAAGGTCGGGAACCGGAACTGAGAGCGAGGGGCCCGGGGGCGGTCACCACCGCCCCCGGGCCCCTGGACCGCGTGCGCCTCAGCGCCGCTCGGAGGACACCCGGTCCGCGTCGTCCTCCTGGGAGGGCGGACGCGTGTCCCCGGCGGCCGACGCGTCGCCGGTCGGCACGCCGCCGTCGGTGTCCCCGCCGGTCCCGGCCGCCTGCCCGCGCGGGTGGCGGCGCTCCAGGGAGGCGCCCTCCACGTCGATGTCGGGCAGGATCCGGTCGAGCCACCCGGGCAGCCACCACGCGGCGTTCCCCGCCAGGTGCATCAGCGCGGGGATCAGCGCCATGCGCACGACGAAGGCGTCGATGAGCACGCCGAAGGCGAGCGCGAAGCCGATCGAGCTGATCATGACGCTGTGCGAGAAGACGAACCCGCCGAACACCGAGATCATGATGATCGCGGCGGCGGTGACCACCGAGCGTCCGGCCCGGAAGCCCTGCACCACGGCCAGCCGTGAGGGCGAGCCGTGCACGTAGGCCTCGCGCATGCCCGTGCCGATGAAGAGCATGTAGTCCATGGCCAGGCCGAACAGGATCCCGACCAGCAGCGTGGGCAGGAAGTTCAGCACCGGCCCGGTGTTCTCCAGTCCGAAGAGGCCGCCCAGCCAGCCCCACTGGTAGACGGCCACCACGCCGCCCAGCGCAGCGAAGAAGGACAGGATGAACCCGAGCGTGGCCACGACCGGCACGAAGATCGACCGGAACACCAGCAGCAGGATCACCAGGGACAGGCCCACGACCACCGCGAGGTAGGTCGGCAGCGCGTCGCTCAGCGTCTCGGAGATGTCGATGTTGCCGCTGGCCATGCCCGCGACGCCCAGCGGGCCGGTGCCCTCGATCGGCTCCATGTCGCGGAGGGTGTGCACGAGCTGTTCGGTGGAGGCGCTGGCCGGGCCCTCGACGGGCACGACCTGGAAGATGGCCAGGGTGTGGTCCTCGGAGACGCCGACGGGAGCCACCGCCGCCACGTCGTCGTGGGAGTAGATCTCCTCGGCGACCAGTGCCTGCTCCTCCTCGGCGTTGCGCTCCGCGGACTCCTCGTCGGGTCCTCCGGTCAGCTCGGCCACGACCAGGAGCGTGCCGTTCTGCCCCGCGCCGAAGTTCTCCTCCACGGCGGTGAAGGCCTGGTGCTGGGTGGAGTCGGTGGGCTCGGAGGAGCCGTCGGGCATGCCCAGGCGCAGGTCCAGCGCGGGCAGGGCGACCACGCCCAGGGCGATCACGGCCACGGCGGCCTGGGCCAGCGCGCGGCCGGTCGACATCGGCTTGACCTGTTCCGCCTCGTGCGCGCCCTGGTCGGTGGCGGAGGCGCTCCCGGCGAGGCGGGCGCGCTCGCGGCGCGACAGGATGCGCGCGCCCACCAGCGACAGCAGCGCCGGAACGAGCGTGATCGCGATGAACACGGCGATGGCGATGGAGACGGCGGCCACGCTGCCCATCAGGCCCAGGAACCCGATCCCGGTCAGGTTCAGGCCCAGCAGCGCGATGAGCACGGTCGTGCCCGCGAAGACCACGGCGTTGCCCGCGGTCCCGTTGGCCAGGCCGATGGAGGCACCGACGTCGACGCCCTGCTTGAGCTGGCGGCGGTGCCGGTTGATGATGAACAGCGCGTAGTCGATACCGACGGCCAGGCCCAGCATCAGACCCAGGATCGGTGTCACCGAGGCCATCTCCAGCACCCCGGACAGCGACATCGCGATCAGGGTGGCCACACCGACGCCGACGAGCGCCGTCAGGATCGGCAGGCCCGCGCCCACCAGGGTGCCCAGCATGACCACCAGGACCACCCCGGCCACGATCACGCCGATCACCTCGGCGGTGCTGACCAGGGAGGGCATGGTCATGGCCATGTCGTTGCCGAAGTCGACCGTGGTGCCGGGCACGGGGTCGCTCTCGAAGACCTCCATGACGGCGTCGCGGGTCTCCGGGGTGATCTCCGTCTGGCTGTCGGTGAAGGCGACGCGGACCAGGGCGGTGTCGCCGTCCTCGGAGACCGAGCGGATCTCGGAGGCCATCTCCAGCGCGGCCTCGCCCCGTTCCAGCTCCTCCAGGCCCGCCTCCAGCTCCTCGCGGTTCTGGTCGATCACGACCTGTTCGGCGTCGAGGCCGGGGCCGACCTGGTCGATCATCCCGGCGGCCTCGGCCTGCTCACGGCCCGCGTCGAGCTCGGCCTGACCGGCTTCGAGCTCCTCCAGGCCGCTCTCCAGCTCGTCGCGGCCCTCCTCCAGCTCCTGCTGCTGGTCGGCGCGCTGCTCCTCGGTGGCGAACGGGTCGATCACGTCCTCCACGCCGGAGAGCCCGGCGGCCTGCTCGGCGCGGTCGGCTATCGCCTCCCGCTGTTCCGGGGTGAAGTCCGATCCATCCTCGGTCTGGTAGACGACGGTGCCCGAGCCGCCGCCCATCCCGGAGAACTCCTGCGACAGGAGCTGCTCCACCTCGTCGGTGGGCGTCCCGGGGATGGAGAAACTGTCCTTCAGCTCACCCGAGAAGAGGAAGAAGGCGGTGCCGGAGGCCACCAGGAGGGCCAGCCAGACCGCGATGACGGTTCGGGCGCGACGTGCGCACGCACGCCCGAGTCTGTAGAGAAATTCAGCCATGGTTCCTGCAAACGGAGTGGGTGGGAGGGAGCGCGTGTGCGCTCAGGAGGTGGGTGATCCGGCGTTCCCGTAGCCGTCACGGGTCACGGCGAGCATGCGGTCCAGCAGATCGGCCCAGACCCGGCGGGAGTCGTCGTTGTCGACCCCTCCGGTGGTCTGTTCCCAGCGCTGGACCGTGATCGTGCCGCCGCTGATGACCGCGCCGCACATGAGGTCGACCACGAGCGGGTCGGCGTGCGGGTGGCGGCGCGTCATGATGGCCGCCAGGCGGACGCTCACGTCGTTGATGGCCCGCTCGAACAGCGCGGCCTGGCTCGGGGCGGGTTCGTTCCCCTGCTGCCGGAGGAGGCGCTTGAGCCGGGTGACCGGGGTGACCAGGTCGGTCCGGCGGATCGCCGCCGCGAACTCGTCGAACATGTTGCCCGCCCGGTCGCCGGTGACGGCGGGGAGGTTGGCCTCGATGCTGTCGACGATCGCCTCCAGCATCTCGCCGAACACCTCCAGGACGATGTCGTCCAGGGACCTGAAGTGGTTGAACACGGTTCTTCGGGAGACGTCGGCCCGTTCGGAGAGCTGGTCGACGGTGAAGCCGGTGTCCCCGCGCTCGGTCATCAGCGCGGTGGCCGAGTCCACGATGGCGCGGCGGTGGCGCGACTTCAGTGCCTCACGCCTGTCGCGTGGGGGCGGTTCGTGCTGATTGTCCACGTCTCTACGTTACGGAGGTGGTTGCACCAAGTGCAACGAAGCACTGAGTGCACCCAGTCACACTCGGGGTGCGGGCTCGCGCCGGCGGTGGGGGTCGGCGGGGGCGGTGCCCCGTGGTGCCGGTGGGGCCGCCGGTGCCGCCGGAGGAGGGGCCGGACCGGCGGGGTGGACGGCCGTTCCCACCGGGAGGGGGCGGCCCCCGTGGTGGGAGGACCGCGCCACGAGGCAGGAGGTCCGTCCCGCCGGTGAGAGGACGGTCCCGACAGGAGCGGCCCGCACGCGAGAGGGCGGCCGCGCGGCCCCCGTCCCGGGCCGCACGGCCGCCGGTCCCTCAGGAGCCCGTGGGCTTGGTCTCGGCGTTGCCCTCGATCGCCGAGCGCTCCAGGCGGTCCAGCCAGCCGCCGCGCTCCGGCACGGTCTGGAGCGCGACCTCCCGGCCGTACCGGATCCGGGTGAAGGTCTCCGGCAGCCGCGCCTCCAGCCTCCGGTAGGCGACGCGGCCCAGCAACCAGGCCACGAACCCCCCGTTGAGCACACCCACCGGCACCGCCAGCCACGGCAGACCCCACAGCGACAGGAACACGGCGGCCAGCACCGAGGGCGCGCACAGCACCGGCAGCGCCGCGAGCGCGATCCACACCTGCACCGAGTTGTCGCCGGAGTCGTTGGCGTCCACCCGCAACTGCGGGTCCACACCGGGGGAGAGCGCCACCACCGACAGCAGCAGAGCCAGCCCGCTGCCCACACCGAAGAACGCCGCCAGCCCCGTGAGCACCAGCGGCCACGCCCAGTGGGCTCCGGTGGCCGCGATGAACACCGCGCTCAACGCGGTCGCGGCCGGGGCGATCAGCAGCAGGATCGCGATCTGACGGCCGCGCACGTCCGCGCGCAGCGTGTCCCGGTCCTGGCCGACCACCGACAGCCACAGCGCCGTGCCGTCGTGCCCGTACATGTTCGAGGTGGACAGCGCCATGACGAAGGCCGCGATCACCCCCGCGAACGGGGAGAAGAACGCGTACAGGTCGGTGGGCCAGGCCATCAGGCCCATGAACAGCGCCGCCCACAGCGACGCCCTCAGCTCCAGTCCCCGCCACGGGTCGCGCCACCACTGGCGCAGCTCCCTGGCGACCACCGCGCCCAGCGGGGAGTCCGGCAGCAGCGCGAACGCCCGGCGCGTGAGCGCACCGCCCCCGGGGCCGCGGCGCCGCCGGACCCCGCGCGCCTCGACCCGGGGCGCCAGCAGCACGCTGGTCACCGTCACCATCGCCGCCGTGAGCACGGCGAACCCGCCCAGCCAGGCCGCGGCCGCGGGCCAGGAACCGGCCGCGGCGGCCTGCACGGCCAGCACCGGCCACGAGGTCGGCAGCGCCGCCAGCACGGTGCCCACCACGCCCTCGCCCAGACCGTTCTCGCTCAGGCTCAGCGTCGCCCGGAACGCGGGCTGCACCGCGATCCACCCGAAGAAGAGCCCGGCCAGGATCAGCCCCCACTGCACCGACGCGATCTCCATGCCCAGCCGCGAGTGCATGGCCGCGCCCAGCGCCCGGAACACCAGCCGGGACAGCGTCACCACGAACACCCACAGCACCAGGACCCCCGGCACCGCCACCACCAGCGCGGACGGGTCCAGCGCCAGCGCGTGCCACACGAGCGCGCCCAGCGCCAGCAGAGTGACGGCGGGACCGACGTCCACGAACATCGTCACCAGCAGCAGGGCGCCCACCCGGCGCCGGTCCAGGGGCAGCAGCGCGAAGTACTGCGAGCGCAGCACACCCGTGCCGTTGGCGACGGTGGGGCCGAGCATCCAACCCACCGCCCACACCGCGAACGCCAGGCAGAGCAGGTCCGCGCGCACTCCGTCCGAGGCCGCCGCCACCGCCAGGTACCAGGTCAGCGCGGTCCCGCCGACGACCAGGGCGATCCCGAACAGCCGCATCCCCGTCACCGAGTGCCGCAGCAGGGTGAACTTCAACCGGATCAGGAGGCCAGCCACGCCAGCTCACCCTCCTCCATCTCGCGTGCGCCCACCAACCGCACGAAGGTGTCCTCCAGGGTGGTGTCCACGCCGCGCACCTCCTCCAGCGCCCCGTCGGCCAGCACCCGGCCGCGGGCGATGATGGCCACCCGGTCGGTCAGCTGCTCCACCAGCGCCATCACGTGGCTGGAGATCACCACCGTGCCGCCGCCGTCGGTGAACCTGCGCAGGATCGCGGTCAGCACCCGCGCCGAGACCGGGTCCACGGCCTCGTAGGGCTCGTCCAGGACCAGGACCTTGGGCGCGTGCAGCAGCGCCGTGGCCAGCCCGATCTTCTTGCGCATGCCGGTGGAGTACTCCGCCACCAGCACCCCGTCCCCCTCGGCCCGGTCCAGCTCCAGCACCCGCAGCAGCTCCTCGGCGCGCGCCCGCGTCACCTCCCGGCCCAGTCCGCGCAGCTGCCCCCAGTAGTTCAGCAGTTCCCCGCCGGTCAGCCGCTCGGGCAGGGCCAGGCCGTCGGGCAGCACGCCGAGCAGGCGCTTGGCCCCGACCGGGTCCGCCCACACGTCCACGCCCAGCACCCGGGCCGTCCCGGCGTCGGGACGCAGCAGCCCCACCGCCATGGACAGCGAGGTGGTCTTGCCCGCCCCGTTGGGGCCGACCAGCCCGAGCATGGCTCCCCGCGGCACGGACAGGCTCACCCCGTCCGCCGCCGTCGTGCCGTTGAAGACCTTGGTCAGCCCGTCCATCTCCAGGGCGGGCGCGTTCTCACTCATACCGCCACCCTCCCCGGATCCCCGTTCCGGGCGCATCCGCCGAACGGTCACGGCCGCCTGTCCGGTCGGCCAGGTCCGCGCCGGTGCGGCGGCCCGTCGGCCGAGGCGGCGCGGGTGCGGCCGTCCTACCCTTGGCGTGAGGGAGGGGAGCCACGTGGACACGACACCGGCCGCGGACGGCAGTGCGACCGGGGAGCGCCGGGGCCCGCGGGGGTGGGCGGCGGACGCCCTGCTCTTCCTCGTCGCCGGGCTGGTGTGGGCCTACTACGTCCTGGCCTACAGCGTGGGCCTGCACCCGTACGTGCCCTCCTGGCTCGTCCTCCCGGACCTCGCCCTGGGCGCGGTCGGCTGCCTCGCGCTGTGGTGGCGCCGCGGCCACCCCCTGGGCGTGGCCGTCCTTCTGTGCCTGGTCCAGAGCGTGTCCAGTTCGGTGACCGCGGCCCTGGTCGTCGCCCTGTTCAACCTCGCCGTCCGCCGACCCTGGCGGCAGGCCGTGGTGACGGCGATGGCGAGCCTCATCCTGGGCCTGCCCTGGATCGTCATGGTCCCGCCCACCCGCGGCGACAGCGTCGTCGTCCTGATCATCGCCACACTGCTCTTCTCGGGCAGTATCGGCTGGGGCGTGGCCATCCGGACCCGGAGCCAGCTCATCGAGCGGCTGCGCGCGGACGTGCGGCGCGAACGCGAGGACCGGGGGCGGCGCCTGGCCGCCGCCCGGACCGAGGAGCGCCAGCGCATCGCCCGCGAGATGCACGACGTGGTCGCCCACCGCATGTCGCTGCTGTCGGTGCACGCCGGTGCGCTCGCCTACCGGACCGAGCGCGCGGAGCGGGGCGAGGCGCCGCCGCTGGAGAACGCCGAACTCGGCGCGGCCGTGCGCGTCATCCGCGACAACGCCCACCGGGCGCTGGAGGAACTGGGCGGCGTCCTGTCGGTGCTGCGCGCGGCCGACACCGCCCCGGGGGAGGAGGGCGACCACGCGGGCACCGCCGCGCCCCAGCCGCCCGCCCTGGCCGGGGTGACCCGTCTGGTGGAGGAGGCGGTCCGGGCGGGGCAGCGCGTGCGGTCCGTCCACGACGTTCCCGAAGGAGCCGAGCCGCCCGGCCAGGTGCGCCGCACCGCCTACCGGCTGGTCCAGGAGGGGCTGACCAACACCCGCAAGCACGCGCCCGGGGCCCGGGTGGACGTGCGGATCAGCGGTGCCCCCGGTCGCGGCCTGGAGGTGTCGGTGGTCAACCCGCTGCCGGTGGGGGTGGCGCCCGCCGAGATCCCCGGGGCCGGGGCGGGCCTGACCGGCCTGTCCGAGCGGGTCGCACTGGACGGCGGAACCCTGCGCCACGGGCCCGGGGGAGGGGAGTTCCGCCTGCTGGCCGCGCTGCCCTGGCCCGAGACGACGGAGGTGCCATAGTGGTGCCCGTGAACACTCCCGTGCGCGTCCTGCTCGTGGACGACGACCCCCTCGTCCGCTCCGGTCTGCGGATCATGCTCAGCGGTGACGGGGACATCGAGGTCGTGGGCGAGGCCGGGGACGGCGCCGAGGTGCCCGCGGCGGTGGCCGAGCACCGCCCCGACGTGGTGCTGATGGACGTGCGCATGCCCGGCACGGACGGGATCGCGGCGACCGAGGCGCTGCGCGGCGACGGGGACGGGCCCCAGGTCCTGGTGCTCACCACCTTCGACGCCGACGCCACCGTGGTGCGGGCGCTGCGGGCCGGTGCCGCCGGGTACCTGCTCAAACACACCGCCCCGGAGCGGATCGTGGAGGCGGTGCGCCGCGCGTCGGCGGGCGAGCCGGTCCTCTCGCCCGGCGTGGCCCGCGCGCTCATGGACCGGGTGGCCGGGACCGATCCGGTGGAGCGCGCCGAGGCGCCCTCGCGCCGTGAGCGCGCCCGGGAGCGGCTGGCGCTGCTCACCGAACGCGAGCGCGAGGTGGCCGAGGCGGTGACCGCGGGGCTGTCCAACGCCGAGATCGCCGAGCGGCTGTACATGTCGATGGGCACCGTGAAGGCGCACGTGTCCAGCGCGCTGACCAAGCTGGACCTGTCCGGGCGGGTGCAGCTGGCGCTGCTCACCCACGACGCCCGCACCCCCGACTGACGTGGTACGGACGAGCCCCGCGGGGAAGTGATGTGGGCAGTGGTGTCGGCCAGCAGGACGAGCAATGACGAGGGAGACGATTCCATGCCGCTCGAAGGCGAGTACGAGCCGAGTCCGACGGAGTGGGTGCGCAACCAGGTCGAGCAGATCGAGCGGTCCGGCGGGAGGGAGGGGATGACCCTGCGCGGGATGCGGGTCATCCTGCTCACCACGCGCGGGGCCAAGAGCGGGAAGCTGCGCAAGACGCCGCTGATGCGGGTGGAGCACGAGGGGCGTTACGCCGTCGTCGCCTCGCTCGGTGGTGCGCCCAAGCACCCCGTCTGGTACTTCAACGTCCTGGCCGAGCCCCACGTGGAGCTGCGGGACGGGACCGTGAACCAGGACATGGTGGCCCGTGAGGTCACGGGCGAGGAGAAGGCGGTCTGGTGGGAGCGCGCGGTGGCGGCGTTCCCGGACTACGCCGACTACCAGAAGAAGACCGATCGCGAGATCCCGGTCTTCGTGCTGGAGCCCGTCGCCGAGAAGTGACGCGTCGTGAGGGCGGACCGGTCGGGGAAGGCGCCCCGGCCGGTCCGTTCGTGCTCACCCCGGCCCGAGGGGGTTTTGAACCCCGGCCCCAGGGGCTTTTGAACCCCAATCCGAGGGGGTTTTGAAGCCCGACCTCAGGGGGTTTTGAAGCCTGGCCGTCTGGTGGTTGAAGGTGCGCGGTGCTGCCTTCCCCGGACACGGCGGGGTACAAACGGAAAACACCAGTGCTGGGTAGGGGTGTGGGGGGTGGCCGTAGGTCCCAGGCTCCCCGCTCGGACGGAGGGGGTCTTCTCCAGTGCTGGGGACCGCGCGATGCGCGCATCGGTTGTCCAGGGGGTGAGCGCATCGCGTGCTTCGCCCCGGTTCTCCAGTGCCGCGGTCGAGGGCACGTCCGCGAAGTGCGTGATAAGCGGCTTAGCCACCGCTCCACGCTGTGGGAACCGTTTCCAGTCCCCGGCCGCTGGGGGCGGTACGAACGCGCACGTCCGCGCCCTCCAGAACACAGGGGGTTGTAGAGCGTGCAGCAGAGCCTCGCCACAGACCCTGTACGTGTGCGGGGCCTCAGCCACAGGCCCTGTACGTGTGCGGGGCCTCAGCCACAGGCCCTGTAGGTACGCGGAACCTGAGCCACGGGCCGTGCGGGTGCGCGGAACCCGTGCCGATGCCCTGGCCACATGCCTTGTAGGTACGCGGTACCTCAGCCACAGGCCCTGTACGTGTGCGCGGCCTCAGCCACAGACCCTGTACGTACGCGGAACCCGCGCCACAGACCATGCGCGTACGCGCGGCCTCAGCCACGGTCTTCTTTCTTCTGTTGTCTCTTTGTGTTTTCTGTGGTCGCGGGTGTGCCTGCACCACGCCTCCTGCTTGCGGTGACCGACGAACCCGGGCCACGGCACGGCCCTGGTTTTCAGCGCACCGGTGGTGGCTGTCGCGTTGGGGCATGGGGTTTCGGGCTCAGTGGTGGTGCGGGAGGGCGGTGACCTGATCCGTGACTACCTGCCTGTGGTTGAGCTGCAAACCCCCCTCCGCTCCAGGTCGCAGGTAATACCTCCCTTTAACCCCCTGTGTTCTGGAGGGCGCGGACGTGCGCGTTCGTACCGCCCCCAGCGGCCGGGGACTGGAAACGGTTCCCACAGCGTGGAGCGGTGGCTAAGCCGCTTATCACGCACTTCGCGGACGTGCCCTCGACCGCGGCACTGGAGAACCGGGGCGAAGCACGCGATGCGCTCACCCCCTGGACAACCGATGCGCGCATCGCGCGGTCCCCAGCACTGGAGAAGACCCCCTCCGTCCGGGCAGGGAGCCTGGGACCTACGGCCACCCCCCACACCCCTACCCAGCACTGGTGTTTTCCGTTTGTACCCCGCCGTGTCCGGGGAAGGCAGCACCGCACACCTTCAACCACCAGACGGCCGGGCTTCAAAACCCCCTCGGATCGGGCTTCAAAACCCCCTCGGATCGGGCTTCAAAACCCCCTCGGATTGGGGTTCAAAACCCCCTCGGGCTGGCGTGAGCGCGATCAGACGTCCTCGGCTCTCAAAAGCATTAAAGCCAAGACCTTCTGAAAGATGACGTGAGCGTCACCGCTTGAAGGTTGGTCCCAAGCCCCTCGGTCTGGCCGTTGGCCTGCGCTCTATGTCCGCTGGGAAAACGGTGAGATAGAAACAGGGGAAATTCTGTGCTCTGATGTCTCGGATTGGCTTGCGGAAAGCCAAAAACCACACGAAACCACCTTAACCTGGCCTTCCGTCTCCGTTTTCGACCTCGGCCCCGCAGCGCCCGGACCCCGTTGGTAGCGTTGTGGTCCGGGTCCCGGCCGGGACGGTGGAAGTGTTCGACGAGGAGGGCGGCCCCCGTGGCGAAAGAACGCGTGATCTGGGCGAAGAAGCTTCCCGAGGTCTACAGCAAGCTGGACGAGATCGACAAGGCCATCTCCGGGCACCTGGACGGCGCCCTGCTGGAACTGGTCAAGCTGCGCGCCTCGGTGCTCAACGGGTGCTCCTTCTGCATCGACCTGCACACCCAGCGCGCCCTGGAGGCGGGGGAGTCCCAGCAGCGGCTCTTCCTGGTGTCCGCCTGGTACGAGGCCGGTGAGATCTTCACCGACGCCGAGCGGGCCGCTCTGGCGCTCACCGACGAGATCACCCGCCTGGGCGAGCACGGGGTGTCCGACGAGGCCTACGACGGCGCCGCCGAGCACTTCGAGGACCAGGAGCTGGCCGCGCTCATCGCGGGCATCGCCATGATGAACCTCTACAACCGGCTGGCCGTCACCAGCCACCTGCACCCGCGCAAGCGCTGAGTCCGGCCCCGCTCCGGGCCGCCGACCCCTCGGCGCCCGGAGCGGGCACCCGTTCCTGGGTAGGGATGAGTGCACCCGACACCCCCGTCGGCCGTGCACGGAGATCCCGGACCCAGGAGCGCCCATGCCCCCCACCGGACGGACCCTTCCGAGCCTGCTCGCCCGCAACGCCGCCGACCATCCCGACGCGCCCGCCCTGTCCTGGCGCGCGCCGGACGGCGACTGGACCACCCTGACCTGGTCGCGGGTGCGCGACCGCGTCGCCGCGCTCGCCGAGGGCTACGCCGCCCTGGGCGTCGGACCCGGCGACCACGTCCTGCTGATGATGGGCAACCGCCCCGAACACTGGCTGTCCGACCTCGCCCTCGTCCACGCGGGCGCCGTTCCCACCACGGTCTACGACACCGCCGCCTCCGAACAGGTCGCCCACATCGTCCGGCACAGCCGCGCCCGCCTCGCCGTGGTGGGGGACACCGCGGCCGCCGCCGCGTGGGAGGACCTGCTCGCCGATCCCGAGGTGCCCCTCGCCGCGCTGGTCGTCGTGGACGGGGCCGACCCCGATCGCGGCCACACCGACTACGCCCTCCTGGAGGGCACCCCCGCCGGGACGGCCTCCGAACGCTGGCGCGACCTCACCCCCGACGACCTGCTCACCGTCGTCTACACCTCCGGTACCACCGGGGACCCCAAGGGCGTGGCCATCACGCACCGCGACATGCTCGCCAACGCCACCGCCCTGGACGCGGCCGTCGTCCTCCCCGAGCACCCCGACCACGTGTGCTACCTGCCCCTGGCCCACATCGCCGAACGCATGCTCGGCCTCTACCTGCCGGTCTTTCGCGCCTCCCACGTGTGGATGTGCGGAAGCCTCCGGGACCTGCCCGGGGTCCTGCGGCACGTGCGCCCGCCCCAGTTCTTCGGGGTTCCCCGCGTGTGGGAGAAGTTCGCCTCCGCCCTGCGCGCGGGGCTCGCCCGCATGCCCGAGGAGACGCGCGCCGCCGTGGACGCGGCCATGGCCGTGGCCGCCGAGCACGTCGCCCACCGCGAACGCGGCGAGGAGGTGCCCGCCGAACTCGGGGAACGCTTCGAGCGGGCCCGGGCCGGGACCCTGCTGCCCCTTCTGGCCGAGGTCGGCCTGGACCGGGTGAGCTGGGCCTCCAGCGCCTCCGCGCCGATGCCGCTGGACGTGGTGCGGTTCTGGGCCGGGTTCGGGGTGGTGGTCATGGACGCCTGGGGACTCACCGAGTCCGTGGGCGTGGCCACCGTCAACAGCCCCGCCACCGGGTTCCGGCTGGGTTCGGTCGGCCGCCCCATCGCGAGCGTGCGGGTGCGGGTGGCCGAGGACGGCGAGGTGTGGCTGCGGGGGGAGTCGGTCTTCGGCGGCTACCTCCAGCCGGACGGTTCGGTGCGCCGGGCCACCGACGCCGGGGGGTGGTTCGCCACCGGCGACGTCGGCCGCCTCGACGAGGACGGCTACCTGTGGATCACCGACCGCAAGAAGGAGCTCATCGTCACCTCCCAGGGCAAGAACGTCGCGCCCGCGCCGGTGGAGAACGCCCTCAAGGAGCACCCGATCGTCGGCCAGGCCTACGTGCACGGAGACCGCAGGCCCTACCTGGTGGCGCTGCTGGTGCCCGACCGCGAGACGCTGCCGGTGTGGGCGGCCGCCCGGGGCATCGACACCGGCGGGGACTGGGAGGCGCTGGTCGCCCACCCCGAGGTGGCGGCGGAGGCCGAACGCGCGGTCGCGGCGGCCAACGCCCGCTTCAGCCGCGCGGAGGGGGTCAGGCGCCACCGGCTGCTTCCGGGCGAGTGGGGCCCGGACACCGGTGAGCTGACCCCCTCGCTCAAGCTCCGGCGCCGGATCGTCCGGGAGCGCCACGCCGACGCCCTGGCGGAGCTGTACCGCGACTGACCCCGGGTCCGGTCAGTCGGCCTCCCGCAGGCGGTCCAGTTCGGCGCCGATCGCCTCGCGCAGCACGTCGTGCCGCGGGCCGAGCGCGTGCCGCGGGTCGGTCCACCCGTCCCGCGGGTGGAGCCACACCGGTCTGCCCACCAGGTCGGGCGGCTCCCAGTCGAACCGCGGCCACACGTGCGCGTGCAGGAACGCATCGGTGTTGCCCAGGATCTCCAGGTTGACCCGCCGGAACGCCGGGTCGCGGCGTCGGCAGACCAGCTCGACCGCCTCACCGAGCCGTTCCATGCCGGACAGGAACGCCAGCCGTTCGGGTCGGGGCAGCTCCGTCAGCCTCCCCGCCTCCGGGCGGTCCGTGAGCAGCACGGAGTACCCCGGCAGGAACTGGACGTCCCCGATCACCGCGAAGCCCGCGTCCAGACGCCGCAGCACGGTGGGGTTGGCGCCCCGCAGCGCGCTCCCGATCCGGTCCGCCCGCCAGTCGTCGTCCATGCCCGGAACCTGTCCGGCCGGGACCCGAGCGCGGCCGCCCGGCCCCGGCGGGCGACGGCTCAGGCGCGCACCCCGATGGCGTTGGCGCCCCGTGACAGCTCCGGAAGCTGGGACAGCAGCTCCTCGGGGCTGGTCCTGTCGCTGGTGGTCACCAGGTTGACGGCGCCCAGGGTCTCGCCCTCGGAGTCGTACAGCAGCCGGGTCAGGCTGAGGGCGCCGGGCTCCCGCTCGGACTCGGCGAGGTGGTAGCCGACCTCCCGGATCCGCTCGATCTGCGCCCGGAGGTCGGCGGCGTCCTGGGTCCTGCCCGAGGCCAGGCGCACCTCGGCGTGGTCGGCGAGGTAGGCGTCGAGCTCCTGGTCGTCCCAGTCGCTGAGCAGCACCTTGCCGCCGCCGATGTAGAGGGGCACCCGGCGCCCGATGGGGAACTGGTAGCGCAGCGGGTCGGCTCCGTCCACGCGCGCGATGAGGATGCGCTCCTGTCCCGAGCGCACGTAGACCGACGAGGTCAGACCGGTCGTGGCCGACAGTTCGGTGAGGATCGGCGTCGCGACGCTGCAGAGGCGGTCGTTGACGACGAAGGAGTGCGCCAGGGACAGCACCACCGGCCCGAGCGAGTAGCCCAGGCGCTCCTGCTGGACGTATCCGCGCCGTACGAGCTGGTTGACGGTGCGCTGCGTCGTGGCGAGGTGGAGCCCGCTCTCCCGCGCGATGTCGCTGAGCCGCAGGGGGCCGCGCGCCCGCTCCAGGCACTCCAGCACGTCCAGAGCCCGGTCCAGGGTGCGCCCCTGGTTGCCACCCCCAGCCGTCGCTCCCATCCGTGCCCTCGCCCGCCCTTCCGTCGTCGTTCGCCCTGTCCCGGGAGGGGGCCGATGTGCCCGTCCCCAAGGCGATGCGCGCAGCGCCGCCCTCCCCTCAACGTAGCGGACGGGTTTCCGGCAGGTTGACACCGCGAAGCGTCGCAGGTCACACTCACTATCAACAGACAACAGGAACTATCACTCAATGATAGAAGGTGGGATCATGAAGGTCGCGGTGCTCGGGCTCGGAGAAGCCGGTGTCATCTACGCCGGCGCGTTCGCGGCCGCCGGTTGGCAGACCGTCGGCTACGACCCCTCGCCGGAGGCGCGGACGCCCGAGGGGGTGGCGCGGGCCGCCTCGACCGGCGAGGCGGTCGCCGACGCCGACCTGGTCCTCAGCCTCACCACGGCCGCGTACGCGGTGACCGCGGCCGAGGACGCACGGCCGGTGCTGCGCCGGGACGCGGTGTACGTGGACCTCAACGCCGCCGCCCCGGCGACCAAGACCGAGGTGGAGGCGGCCCTGGGGGAATCCGCCCAGGTCGTGGACGGTGCGATCATCGGTTCGGTGCTCAGGTACGGTGCCGAGGTCAACGTCCTGCTCTCCGGCCCCGCCTCCGAGGCCGCCGCTCGGCTGCTCCGGGCGGTGGGCTCCGACGCCGAGCCCGTCGGCGGCGAGGTCGGGGCCGCGTCACGGCGCAAGCTGCTGCGCAGCGTCTTCATGAAGGGCCTGGGAGCCCTGATCACCGAGGCCGTGGACGCCGGGAGGGCCGCGGGGGAGGAGGCGTGGATGCGCACACAGGTCGCCGACGCGCTCGCCGACGGCACCTCAGCGCTGGAGCGCCTGGACAAGGGCACGCGCCTGCACGCCCTGCGCAGGGCGCACGAACTCCGCTCCAGCGTCGAACTCCTCGGTGAACTGGGCGTCGAGGCGCCGGTGAGCACCGGGGCCGCCGACCGCCACCTGTTCCTGGCGCGCTCGGGCGGGGAGGACGCGCGCGAGCTGGCCGACGCCTACGCCGGTGTCCCCACCGCAGCCATCGGCGACGGCCGCGACCGGTTGGGCTTCGTCTCCTCGCGCGTCCGCCCGGTCTGGCCCGGGGCGAGCGTCACCGGACGGGCGCTCACCGTCCTGACCCGCCCCGGCGACAACCGCGCCCTGCACCGGGCTCTGACCCTCGCGCGGCCGGGGGACGTCCTGGTCGTGGACGGCGGGGGCGACACCTCACGCGCCCTGCTGGGCGAGCTCATCGCCGAACGCGCCCTCAACCGGGGCGTGCGCGGCATGGTGGTCGACGGCGCGGTCCGGGACGCCGACGAACTCCGCGACCTGGGCTTCCCCGTCTGGGCGGCCGGGATCTCGCCCGCCGGACCCTACAAGGACGGCCCCGGGCACGTGGGCCGGACGGTCTCGGTGGGCGGCGCGGTCTGCTCCACCGGGGACATCGTGGTCGCCGACGGCGACGGGGTGTTCTTCGTCCCCCGCCTGGAGGCGGAGCAGACCCTGAGCGCGGCCCGTGAGGTCGTCGCGGAGGAGGAGCGCCGCCGCGCCACCATCCGGGCGGAACGCCGGTGAGCGCCCGCCCCACCGACCCCCGGCCGGATCGGTCCCCCGACGCACCCGGCCGCCACCACTCCCCGACTCCCCTCCCGAAGGTCCACCCATGCCCATCGCACTCCTAGCCCTGGCGGCCTTCATCGCCGTGATCATCGTCTGGAACGTCGTGTTCAAAAGGAACATGGGCGAGGCGATGCTGCTCGGACTGATTGTCACCGCGCTGTTCGCCGGGGCGCAGGCGCCCGCGTACCTGCTGCGGGGGCTGGTCGACGCCCTCACCCACGAGGTGCTCTACGCGGCCCTGGCCTTCGTGTTCATGGCCTACCTGATCGACGTCACGGGCCTGATCCAGCGGATCCTGGCCATCCTGAACTCCCTCTTCGGGCGCGTCCGCGGCGGCCCCGCCTTCATCGACACGGCCGGTTCCGCGGTCTTCGGCGCCCTGTCCGGGTCCAACTCCGCCAACACCGCCTCCAGCGGCTCCTTCACCGGCCCCTGGATGGTGCGCACGGGGTGGTCCCCCACCCGCGCCGCCACGGTGATGGCCGGCAACGGGGGGATGGGCGCGGCCCTGCCCCCCAGCGCCTCCATGGTCATCATGATCGGCTTCGCCGGGGGCATGGTCAGCACCGGCCAGGTCTACATGGGCCTGCTCGCGGCCGGGGCGTACCAGATCCTGCTCAGGTTCGCCCTGATCGCGTACTTCGTGCGCAGGGACGGCATCCCCCGGGCCGACGCGACCGACCTGATGCCCCTGCGCGAGTCCCTGCGGCAGGGCGCGGGAGCCCTGACCATCTTCCTGGGCGCGCTCATCCCGATCGTGGTCACGGCGGGGCCCCTGGCCGACTACCTGGAGAACTCCACCCCGCTCGGCGAGGCCATGGGGGAGATCTCTCTGCTGATCTGGATCCCGATCCTGATCATCGCGTTCTCCCTCGTCGCCGGGCGTGACCGCCTGCCCCGGACCCCGCGGGACTGGTCGGCCCTGCTCGACGGCGCCCTGCCCAAGTTCGCCACCATCGGGGCCCTGCTGTTCTTCGCCATCGCGGCCAGCGAGATCCTGGCCCGCCTCGGGCTGGCGGAGGACGTCAACACCCTGCTGGAGAACCTGCCGGTCAACCGCGTCCTGCTGGTGGTGGCCGTCGGACTGGTGATCGCCCTGGTCGCCGGGCCGCTCTCCTCCACGGCCACCCTCACCGCGGTCGGGCAGATCTCCTTCCTGGCGCTGGTGGGCGTGGGGATCGACCCGCTCCTGGCGGTGATCGCCATCCTGGTGTTCGCCTCCACCGAGGGGGCCTCGCCGCCCGCGTCCGGGTCGATCTTCGTGGCGGCCGGACTGACGGGCGCCCGGCCCGAGAGCACCTTCCTGCCGCTGATCGTCTACTACATGATCCCGATCTTCCTGATCGGCTGCCTCATCGGTTGGGGCGTCCTACCGGTCTTCGGAGGCTGAACATGACCACCATCAGATCCCGCGCCCTCCTCGTGGTGCGCACCCTGTTCAAGCTGGGCCTCGTCGTCTGCTTCCTCCTCGGCGTCCTGCTCGTCGCCGGTCAGCTGGCCGGGGTCATCGCGCGGCGGCCGGACTGGGTCACGACCACCTCGGACCTGTTGTTCGTCCCCGCGGTCGCGGCCGCGGCGGCCTTCGGGGTCCTCGGGTTCCTGGCCAACTACCTCACCGAGGACGAGGGCGGGGGCGAGGACTGAGGCGCTCCGCGGGGGAGTGACCGACCCGCTGGGGGCGGTGGCCGAGGCCACCGCCCCCAGCCGTGTCCGCGGCGGCCTCCCCCGGGCGCGCGAAGGGGACCTCCCCCCGGTCCGACCACGGTTCCACCACCGGCCGCGCACGGGCGCGGGCACGCGAAACCGCCCCCGTCCTGGGGAACGGGGGCGGCCCGGGAGGGGCTCTCAGTAGTTCTGCCCGGTGGTCTGCTGCGGCCCGGCCGTCTGCTGCGGCGAGCCGGTGCTCCCCTCCGGCGACTGCGCGGGCCTGGGCGCCGCGTGGGCGGCGTTGTACCCGCTCTGGTAGGCGCCCTCGTGGTGTTCGGTGCGCCTGGACTCACGCTCGCGATCGGGCCAGCCGGCGGTCAGGCCGTAGATCACCAGCAGGTCCACGGCGATGGCCACCATCGACCACAGCGGCATCGCCATGACGAAGCCCAGTTGGGCGATGGCGTTCACCGAGGCGAGGATCAGGGCGAAGCCCCGGGCCCACGTGCTGCGGGACAGCACGGCCAGACCGGCGACGATCAGCACCGCCCCCCACAGGCCGAGCAGTACGCCCCAGGAGGTGTACCCCAACAGGAGCACCTCCGTGCTCGTCGCGGCGTAGAACTCGGGGGTCAGGAGCGCCACCAGCCCCTGGATGACGTTGACCGCCCCGATGACGATCAGCAGTGTCGCGACGAAGAACTGCCAGCCGTTGGCTGCCTGCGTTCGCATGTTCCGGATCCTTCCCGGCCGTCCCCGCTGGCCTCTGCGCGGTCCGGGACGTGGGAACGGCCGCTCGGGTGTCCCTCTTGCGGATGCGCGATCCGCGCGCCTTGTCTTCATCATCCGACCCCGCGGGTCAGCGACACCCCACCCGTTCCTACGGATCGGGCAAAGCTCACGGACCTGGTAATCTAAAAGTACGTAATTACGGAAAAACATGTAAGGTGGAGGCGTGGTGGACAGGACGACGGAGGAGCGCCTGGCCGAGCTGGAGGCGCGGGTCAGCGCCCTGGAGGCGGCCGGCGAACGCGCGACCGAGACACCCCGGGCGGAGGCGCTCGGAGACGTGTTCTTCGCGCTCAACGCCCTGCGGGAGCGCGTCACCGGACACGGCGGCGTGGTCTTCGCGGGGGTCGTCCGCGGCGGCGAGGGGGAGGAGGACGCGCTGGAGTGGCAGCAGGGGCTGCCCGTCGAGCGCCTGGAGGAGTCCGACTGGGCCCGCCACGCCGCCAGCCTCGACGCCCTGGGCAACCCCGTCCGGCTCCAGCTGCTGCACGCGGTCTGGAGGGGCACCGGGACCGTCGCCGCCCTGGCCGAGCGCTCCGACTTCGGTACGACCGGCCAGATCTACCACCACGTCAACCTGCTCGCCGCCGCCGGGTGGCTCACCACCGTCCGGCGCGGCCACTACGTCATTCCACCGGAACGCGTCGTCCCCCTGCTCGTCATCCTCACGGCGACCGGGGGAGCGCCTTAGCAAGGAGTGCTCCGTGAGAGTCAGAAGGGGAACCGTCGCGCTCGCCTGCGCGGCGGCCGTCCTGGTCGTCGTGCTCGGAACCGCCGCACGGCCGCACACACCCGCCCTGTCCGCCGAGGAGTCCGGGGACCCCGGACTCCTCGACCGGGCGCGCCCGCTGCTGTCCGAGGGCGTGCGCGACCGCGTCAGCGTCGTCGAGGTCGACGGCGGACGTGTGAGCTTCGCCCACTTCGGCGCCGACGACGGCACCGACTACGAGATCGGCTCGGTCACCAAGGGCATGACCGGGATGCTGCTCGCCGAGGCCATCGAACGCGGCGAGGTCACCGCCGACACCCGGCTCGGGGAGCTGGTCGAGCTGGACGGCGCCCCCGCCGCCGACGTCACCCTGGCCGAGCTGACCAGCCACCGCTCCGGGCTGCCCCGGCTCTCCACCCGCGTGTCCGACGTGGCGGTCTCGACGGTGGCCGTCTACCTGGGCAACGACCCCTACCCCTACGACTACGACACCCTGGTCGCGCAGGTGGCCGCGGCGGAGCTGTCCGACCGCGGCGAGTCCCACTACTCCAACATGGGCACCGCGATCCTGGGCCACGCCCTGGCCGACGCCGCCGGGACCGACTACGCCACCCTCCTGCGCGAGCGGCTGCTCGACCCCCTGGGGATGGACGACACGACCCTGCCCGCGTCCGGGAACGACCTGTCCGAGGACGCGACCCGGGGCTACACCGACAGGGGGCGCGTGGCCGGCCCCTGGCTGGCCCGCGCCTACGCACCCACCGGAGGCGTGCGCTCCACCCCCGCTGACATGGCGCTCTTCGCCGGGGCGCTGCTGGAGGGCACCGCGCCGGGAGCGGCGGCCCTGGAACCGCGCTGGGACGGCGGAAGTGACGGCCGGATCGGGTTCGCCTGGATCACGCAGGAGCACGGCGGCACCGAGGTCACCTGGCACAACGGCGGCACCGGGGGCTTCGCCTCCATGGTCGCCCTGGACCGGGAGGGCGGGCGCGCGGTGCTGGCCTTCGGCAACACGACCACCGGACTGGAAGCCCCCGTCCTGGAGCTGCTGACGGGGGAGGACGCCCGATGAACGTGACGGATGTGCTGACCTACGCGGGGGCCGCGTTCCTCAACGGCATCTGCGTCGTGAGCGCGGCCGACGTCCTCCTGCGGATCCGCGACCGGGGCAGGTTCCGCTTCGCGGACCGCTGGGACGTGCTGAACCGGACGGCCCACACCCTCTTCTTCCTGGTGCTCTCGCTGCTGCTGACCACGTGGGCGTCCTTCCCCGTGGCGGTCTGGTACCTGGACGTGGCCCTGAGCGCGGGGGCCGCCGCGGTCGCGGTGCTGTGCTGGCCCGGCCTGCCCGCGCGCGCCGCCGACGCGGGCGCCGCCTCCCGGCGCCACTCCGCGGTCGGCACGCTGGTCTTCCTGGCGGTGGTCCTCGCGGTCTTCCTCCTTTTCGCCTGAACCGAGCATCCGTGCGAAAAGCGCGCAATGCAGGGGTATGTCAGATTTAAGAAGAGCGGAAAAAGTGGGATGCCGCACTTCTCCGCCGTCTGACCGGGGTTCCTCGCGAGAAAGCCCACGTGCCTTTCGCCCGTGGTCTACGGTGATTTCCGTCCGCCCTCGAATTCCCCGGGGGAAAACCGGGTGGACCTCCCCTGCCCGGAGACCGGGCGACGGGACCGGGCACGGCCCCGCTCCCTTCGCACGATTGCCCCGCGAGGAACCCGCCCATGCCATTTCACCCGTCCGACCGACAACGGCGGCCACCGCGCCCCGGACGACAGGCCCTGGCCGCCCTGTTCGCCGTGACCGCGCTGGCGGTCCCGGCCTGGTCCTGGGCGGTCGCCACGGCCCACCCCGACGCCCGCCAGAGCGTGGCCCTGGCCGTCGGCGCGGCCGGAGCCGCCCTGTGCGCCGCCGTCACCTCGGCGGCGCACCAGGCCGCCGCGGCCCGCGCCGCGCGCGAGCGCGGCACCCGGGTCGACGCCACCGCCCAGGCCCTCGAACGCGAGGCCGAGCACCTGGTGGACCAGCTCCTGCCCGCCCTCACCGAGGGCCTGCGCGCGGGCCGCACCGCGCGCGAGGTCCTCGCCGAGCACCCCCAGCCCCGCCACGTCGCGCTGCACCGGCTCACCCACGCCGTCACCGCAGAACTCGACACCGCGCGCGTGCGCGCCGCCGACGCCCTCGCCCGGCGCACCGCGCTGGAGGAGCAGATCGCCGACCTCGACCGCGTCGGCCTGCCGCTCATGGTCGCCCGCGTGCGCGAGGACCGCGTCGGCGCCGCCGAGGCCCTGCGGGAGGAACTGCCCCCCGTCCACGACGCCCTCGCCCGCCTGCGCGCGCACACGCTGGAGGAGCTGTTGGCCGCCGCCCGCCGCTCCGCCTCGGCCATGGAGACCGCCGCCGCCTCCGGCGCCCGCATCCAGGCCCACCTGACCTCCCTGCTGGCCAGGCTCCGCGAACTCCAGGACCGCTACGGCGACAGCCCCGGCGTCTTCGGCGACCTCCTGGACATCGACCACGGCGTCTCCCGCACGGGCCGCCTCGCCGACGGCCTCGTCGTCCTGGCCGGGGGCCGCTCGGGCCGCCGCTGGACCCGGCCCATCGTCATGGAGAGCATCCTGCGCGGTGCCATGGGCCGCATCAGCGCCTACCGCCGCGTGCGCCTGCACAACACCAGCACCGCCTCCATCGCCGGGCACGCCGCCGAGGGCGTCATGCAGGCCCTGGCCGAACTCATGGACAACGCCGCCAACTTCTCCGCCCACGGCACCGAGGTGCACGTCTACGTCCAGGAGGAGGACACCGGCCTGTCCGTCACCGTCGAGGACAGCGGACTGGGTATGCGCGTGCGCGAGCGCAGGCTCGCCGAGAGCCTGGTCACCGAGCCCCGCGACCTGTCCACGCTGCGCGGCACCCGCACGGGTCTGGCGGTCGTGGGCCGCCTCGCCCACAAGCACGCGCTCGGCGTCAGCTTCCGCCCCTCGGCCCGCGGCGGCGTCGGCGTCGTCGTCCTCGTCCCGCCGCACCTGGTCACCGAGTCCCAGCCCGCCCCCGGCGGCCCGCGCGCCGGGCACCACCCCCGGCGCTCCGCGGGGCCCGCTCCCGCGCCCGCCGCGGGACCGGGCCCCGGGGCCGGTACGGCGGCCCCGGGGCCCGGCACCGCCCCCGCGCCCGCCCGCGCCGCCTCCGGGCTGCCCCGGCGGCGGCGCGGCCAGACCCTCGCCGCGGCGCTGCGGGAGGAGCCCGACCAGCTCTCCGCCGGTCCGGCCACACCCGGACCCGGCGGCGACCCCGGCACCAGGTTCGCGTCCTTCCGCAACGCCCGCCAGCCACAACGAGCCGAAGAGTAGAGAAGAGAAACGGAGGGAGGGGCACGGACCGGGCCCGCGCGCGGCTGCCCCGCGACCCCGATGAACACCATGGACACCAGCCTCGACTGGCTTCTGGAGAACCTGCGCCACGGGACACCGGGCATCCGCCACGTGCTCGTGCTGTCCAGGGACGGACTCAGGATGTGCCACACCCGCGAACTGCACACCGACCGCGCCGACCAGCTCGCCGCCATCGCCGCGGGCATCCAGAGCCTGTCCCTGAGCGCCTCCGCAGAGTTCGGCGACCGCGGCGGCGCGGGCCAGGCCATGGTCGAGTTCGGCGGAGGCGTCCTGCTCATCATCCGCGCCGGGGAGGGCGCCCACCTGGCGGTGGTCGCCGCCGGGGAAGCCGACGTCGGCGTGATCGGCCACAGCATGAACGCACTCGTCGGACGGATCGGCGGCTTCCTGACGGCCGCCCCGCGCCGGAGCGAACGGCTCCGAGTGGGCGCCGAGCAGCGGTGACCCACCACGACTCCCTCCGGGCAGAGGCCCCCGACCGCCTGTACACCGTGACCGGCGGGCGCTCCGACGCGGACACCCGCGTGTTCGACTCGGTCACCCTCGTCGTCGCCGAGTGCGACCCCGTGCCCGGCATGCAGTCCGAGCACGCCGCGATCCTGCGCCTGTGCGCGTACCCGACCGCCGTGGTGGAGCTGTCCGCGGAGCTGCGGCTCCCCGTCAGCGTCGTGCGGATCCTCCTGCTGGACCTGCTGGACACGGGACGGGTGTCGGCCCGCCATCCGGCGGCCCTCACCCGGCAGGAGGCCGGGCACGACCCCGAGACCCTGAAGCAGGTGCTCCTTGCCCTCCAACGCCTCTGAACGGCTGGCCGGACCGCGCCGGGCCCCGCTCGCCGCGACGGCCGACAACGCGCTCAAGATCGTCGTCGTCGGCGGGTTCGGCGTCGGCAAGACCACCCTGGTCGACTCCGTCAGCGAGACGCGCCCGGTGAGCACCGAGGAGGTCATGACCCAGGCCAGCGCCGGGATCGACGACCTCAGCGCCGTCCGCGACAAGCGCACCACCACCGTGGCCTTCGACTTCGGACGCATCACCGTGGACGAGCGGCGCGTGCTCTACCTCTTCGGCGCCCCCGGCCAGAAGCGGTTCTGGTTCCTGTGGAACCAGCTGTTCGAGGGCAGCCTGGGCGCGGTCGTCCTCGTGGACACCGACCGCATCCGGGACTCCTGGTACGCCGTGGACCGGCTCGAACACCACCGCACGCCCTTCGTCGTCGCGGTGAACCGCTTCGGCCCCGGGCCCGCCCTGCCCGAGGTGCGGCGCGCCCTGGACCTGTCCGAGCGGGTCCCCGTGGTGGACTGCGACGCCCGCAGCCGCGAGTCCAGCCGCGACGTCCTGATCACCCTCGTCCAGCACGTGTCCGGACCCGTCGCCGGGTACCCGTCCGCGCCGACGACGGAGTTCGCGCCCGGGTCAGGGCAGGCGTCCGCGCCGGCGCCGACGTCCGGCCCCGCGTCCGTACCCGCGCCGACCCAGGAGGAGACGACGTGAACCACAGCCCGGGCCCGGAGGCCGCGGCACCGGCCAGCAGCGGTCCGCCGCCCCCCTCCCCGGACCACGCGGGCGCCGCCCGCCTGTACGGACCCGACGTCGCCCGCGACCCGGCCGGGCTCTACGAGGAGCTGCGCGGGCGCTACGGCCCGGTCGCGCCCGTGCTGCTCGACGGCGACGTTCCGGCGTGGTTCGTCATGGGCTACCGGGAGCTGCACCACGTCACCAGCAGGCCCGAGTGGTTCGCCCGCGACTGCCGCCGCTGGAACCAGTGGGACCGCGTCGGCCGGGACTGGCCGCTCATGCCCTACGTGATGTGGACGCCCTCGGTCATGTTCGCCGAGGGTGCCGAGCACCAGCGGCGCGCGGGCGCGATCGGCGACGCCCTGGACGCCGTGGACCGCACCGACCTCAGGGCCCTGTGCCAGCGGGCCGCCGACGGCCTCGTCGACGCCTTCCGCGCGGAGGGCGAGGCCGACCTGGTCTCCCAGTACGCGCACCGCATCCCCGCGATGGTGGTCGCCCGGCTCTACGGCCTGCCGGAGGCGGAGGTCCCGGCGCTGGTGCGCGACGTCGTGCTCTCGCTCGACGCCACCGCCGACGCGGGCGGCGCCCACCAGCGCCTGCGCGCCCGCCTGGACGCCCTGGTCGCCGACCGCCGCGCCGCGCCCCGCGACGACGTGCCCTCGCGGCTACTGCTGCACCCGGCGGGCCTGAGCGACGCCGAGGCGGCCATCGACCTGCTGGTGGTCCTCGCCGCGGCCCAGGCGCCCACCGGCAACTGGATCGGCAACACCCTGCTCCTGATGCTCACCGACGACCAGTTCTCGCTCACCCTCCAGGGCGGGCGCGGCAGCGCGGGCGAGGCCCTCAACGAGGTGCTGTGGAAGAACACCCCCACGCAGAACTTCATCGGCCGATGGGCCGTGCAGGCCTGTGAGCTGGGCGGGCGCGGCATCCGACGCGGCGACATGCTGGTGCTGGGACTGTCGGCGGCCAACGCCGACCCCCGCCTGCACGCGGGGCTCCCCGACGGCCACGGCGGCAACCGCGCGCAGATGTCCTTCGGCCACGGCGAGCACGGGTGCCCCTTCCCGGCGCCGGAGATCGCGGAGACGATCGCCCGCACGGCGGTGGAGAGCCTGCTGGACCGGCTGCCGGACGTGCGGCTGGGGGTGCCTCCGGAGCGGCTGGAGTGGCGGCCGTCGCTGTGGATGCGCGGACTGTTCGAGCTCCCGGCGCGCTTCACGCCGCAGCGGTAGGGGGTGGTCGGAAGTGTTGCCGGCGTGACACGAGGGGTCTGGCCACGGGAGCCGCTGGAGGGAATATCACGAGGTTTCTGGGTGGAATCCCTTTTATGGGAGATATGTCGATTGTGGGACTTCGGTGATCGTTCCGTGCCGCCGTCCACGGGGCGCGGTGCCCGCGGGCGGCGGCACGGGCCGCGACCGGCCGCCGCTCAGGCGAGGGCGTTCTCCCCGGTCAGCTCGGCGGAGAACGCCCACAGGCGCTCGGCCTGCGCGGGATCGGCCGCGTGGTCGCGCACGCCCTCCACACCGGGCTCGGTTCCGGCGGGCACGGCCACGTCGCAGTCCTCGCAGTACACCCCGCCCATCCCGGCCAGCCTCGGCGAGGTGGCCGCCCACACCTGGGTGGCCGCGCCCTGCTCCGGCGTCTTGAACCGGGGGTCGATCAGCTCACCGTTCCCGTCGACCCACCCCGCGTCGACCATCTCCCGCCGCGTCATGTGCCGCTGCAAGGGGGTGAGGATCGCGCCCGGGTGCAGGGAGAAGGCCCGCACCCCGAGGGGTTCTCCCAGCCGGTCCAGGTGGAGGGCGAACAGGGCGTTGGCGGTCTTGGACTGCCCGTAGGCCAGCCACCGGTCGTAGCCCCGGGCGAACCACGGGTCCTCCCAGCGGATCGGCGAGGCCTGGTGCGCGCCCGAGGACACCGAGACCACCCGCGCCCCGCCCTCGGCCAGGGCTGGCCAGAGCCGGTTGACCAGGGTGAAGTGCCCCAGGTGGTTGGTGGCGAACTGGTACTCCCAGCCGGGTCCGGCGGCGGCCCGGGGGCAGGCCATCACCCCGGCGTTGTTGACGAGGACGTCGATCGCGCGCCCCGTCCTGAGGAAGCGTTCGGCGAAGGCGCGCACGTCGTCCTGATCGGACAGCTCCAGGCCGTCGACCTCCACGCCCCCGATTCCGGCCAGGGCCTCGGCCGCCGCCTCGGGCCGGCGCGCGGGCACGACGACGCGGGCGCCCGCCCCCGCCAGGGCCCGGGTGGTCTCCAGGCCGATGCCCGAGTACCCGCCGGTGACGACGGCCAGCCGTCCGGTCAGGTCGATTCCGTCCAGGACCTCGCGCGCGGTGCTGCGCCTCCCGAAGCCCGAGCCGATCCTTCGCTGTGGTGTGGTCATGGACCGGACCCTAGGTACTGGAGCGCGCTCCACTTCAAGCGGCGCAGGTGGGAGGGGACGCCCACCCGGGGACGAGGGGACGCCCACCCGGGGACACGTCCGGCCCCCGCTCCCGGGGAGCCGGGAGGGCCCGGCCCCGCTGGGATAGCGTGACCGTGACCCCCACCCCTCAGCGACGAGGAGCGCGTACGCCATGAACGTGGAACACAGGGACGTCGAGGTCAACGGAATCCGGTTGCACGTCGCCGAGCAGGGCGGCGGACCGCTCGTCCTGCTCCTGCACGGCTTCCCCGAGAGCTGGTACTCCTGGCGCCACCAGTTCGCCCCGCTGGCCGGGGCCGGGTACCGCGTGGTCGCCCCCGACCAGCGCGGTTACGCCCGCAGCGACCGGCCCGAGGCGGTGGACGCCTACACCCTGCCCCACCTGGTCGGCGACGTCGTCGCCCTCGTCTCCGCGCTGGGGGAGGAGAGCGCGGTCATGGTCGGCCACGACTGGGGGGCGCCGGTGGCCTGGGCCACCGCCATGATGCGCCCCGACCTGGTCCGCGGCGTGGCGGGCCTGAGCGTTCCGCCCGTTCCGCCAGCCATGATGCCGTCGGTCTCGTCCTCCCGCGCCGTCTACGGCGACGGCTTCTACCAGGCCTACTTCCAGGAGCCGGGCGTCGCCGACGCCGAGCTGGCCGCCGACCCCGCCTCGACCCTGCGCCGCCTCCTGGTCGGGGCCTCCGGCGACGCCCCCTTCGACGAACCCCGGCTGTGGATCGTGCCCGAGGGCGAGAGCGCGCTGGGCTCCCTGCCCGAACCGGAGGAGCTGCCCTCCTGGCTCACCGAGGAGGACCTGGCCGCTTTCACGGCCGACTACTCCGACCCCGGCGCCTTCACCGGTCCGCTCAACTGGTACCGCAACATCGACCGCAACCAGGGGCTCATGTCGCCCTTCCAGGGGCGCGTCATCGACGTGCCCTCGCTGTACGTGGGAGGGGACAAGGACCTGGTCAGGGCCATGCGCGGCGTTCCCGAACTCCTGGAGGACCTGTCGCTGGTCGCACCGGGGCTGCACGCCTGCGTCACCCTGCCCGGCTGCGGCCACTGGACCCAGCAGGAGCGCCCCGAGGAGGTCAACGCGGCCCTGCTCGACTTCCTCGCCGCCGTCCACGGGAGCTGAGCCGCCCGTGCCCGTGCGCGCCGGAGCCGGCGCGCACGGGCACGGTGGCGGCACCGGTGCGCCGCTCAGGCGCGCACCCCCTCGACGATGCTGGTCCCGAAGCTGGGCAGGACACGGGACAGCTTCAGCCCGGCCTGCTCGAAGAGGTCGGCGAACTGGGCCCTGGTGCGCTGCTTGCCGTCGCAGTGGGCGAGCATGCTCAGGTCCATGAACTTGGCGGTCCGGGCGGGACCCGGGGAGTCGGGCACCACCACCTCCGCGAGCAGGACGCGCCCGTCGCGGGTCATCGCCTCACGGCAGTGGGAGAGGATCCGCGCGGCGTCCTGGTCGCCCCAGTTGTGGATGACGTTCGACAGCAGGTAGGCGTCGCCCCCTTCGGGAACGAAGGAGAGGAAGTCCCCGCTCACGACGCGGCACCGATCACGGACCTCCTCCAGTACCGGTTCGGCGTGGGCGACCACGTCGGACCGGTCGAAGAGCACGCCGCGCAGACCGGGATGGGCCGACAGCACGATGGCCAGCAGCCTGCCCCGGCCCCCGCCGACGTCCACGAGGGTGTGGTGCGCGCCGAAGTCGTAACTGCCCGCCACACCCCGGGTGAGCTGGGCGGAGATGTCGGTCATGCCCGCGTCGAAGACCGCCGCGGTCTCGGGGTGTTCGTCCAGGTAGGCCCAGGCCGTCCGGCCGTGCACCTGCTCGAACACCGAGCGTCCGGTCCGCACCGCTTGGGCCAGGTGGGCCATGGTGGACCGCTCGGTCTGGCTGCCGACCCACCGGGCGTAGCCGCGCATGGAGTCGGCCGCGTCCCCGCGCAGGGCGCGGCCGAGCCCGGTCAGGGCGAAGTGCCGCCGCGGCCCCTCCTCGACCAGGTCGAGGTCGGCGCAGGCGCGCAGGAGGCGGTGGAGGGCGTCGGCGTCGGCGCCGATCCTCTCGGCGATCTCGTCGACGGGCAGGGGCTTGAAGGTCATGGCGTCGGCGACACCGAGTTCGGCCGCCGCGCTCACCGCGGCCGCCACCCAGCTGGCGGTGATGAGCTCGAACAGTTTCGTGGCCGAAGGACTCGGGGGTGCAGATGCGGACATCGCGGTCCTTTCAGGTGGTGCCCCTCCGGGGGTGCGGAGAGGGGCGGCCAGATGCGCCTGTGCGGCATCCATGGAGCCGTATAACAGGGTAAACTACGGAGCGTGCTCGAAAAATCGCATAATGTGGACACAGGTTCGAGTGAGACGGATACGAACCAGTGCTCCCCTCAGCGGTCATCACATGTCCTACAGACCCTGACCACCCGCCGTGCCGTACGCGCCTTCACCGACCGGCCGGTGGACGACTCCCTCCTCGACCCCATGCTGGACGCCATGCTCGCCGCCCCCTCGGCGTCCAACAAGCAGGCGTGGGCCTTCGTCGCCGTCCGCGAGCGGCGCAGGCTGAGGCTGCTGCGCGCCTTCTCCCCCGGAATCATCGAACTCCCGCCCCTGGTCGTGGCGGCCTGCTTCGACCGCTCCCGTGCCGTGGGGGGCTCAGGCAACTCGACGGACTCCGGGGACTCCTGGGACGAGGGCATGCTCTGCGTCGCGATGGCGGTGGAGAACCTCCTCCTGGCGGCCCACTGCCTGGGGCTGGGCGGGTGCCCGTCGGGGAGTTTTCGCGCCGGCCCCGTCCGCAGGCTGCTGGGCCTGCCCGACCACCTGGAACCCCTGCTCCTGGTTCCGATCGGGCACCCCGCCCGGCCGCTCGACCCCGCACCCCGACGAGACCCGAACGAGGTGGTCAGCCATGAGCGCTGGGGAACCTGACGTCCGACAGGTCGGCGAGGAACTCCTCCTGCTCGCCGCCTACCTGCTCAGCAGCGGCCGCGGCCTGCTGGACGAGCCACGGCAGTACGGCACGTTCCGCTGCCTGGACGCCGCCCGGCGCGTCCTCGCCCTCGCGGCCGGAACCGGCCCGCACCATCCGGAACTCGACGCCCTGCGCGGTCGCATGGACGACGTCATGTGCGGGCCGATGGGCGACCACGAACTGGACACCCTGCTCGACCAGCTGTGCGAGCGGCTGGCATCCGTCCTGGAGGATCCCGATGTCATCCCCGACTGAGCCGGAGCCGCCCCCGGAGCCCCCGGAGCCCCCGGACGACTTCGACGTCCTGCCCTTCACCGGTTCCTGCCGTCGCGTGTTCGAGCGCGGAGAGCACGCCCTCGTCGGTATCAGCGCCGGGAACAGCTACTTCAGCCAGCAGCGGCTCGCACGGCTCCTGTGCTGGGCGCGGGGCCACTTCGCCCGGGTCGACGTGCTCTACACCGACCTGCACCTGGACGCCATGTACATGGCGTCCGGCAGCAGCAGGGAGCACGCCGCGTCCCGGGCGAACCGGACGCTCAGGGACGTGCGGCGGCGCATCAGGCGCGCGGTGGAGTCCGCGACCGCGGAGTCGGCCGCCGTGGCGGACGTGCGCGTCCTCGCCCTGTCGCAGTGCACGCGCCTGCCCGGCTACCGGGAGGTCGAGGGGCGCCTCGACCGGGAGTACGCCGCCGATCCCCGCATTCGCCGCTGCTGGGAGGAGCACGTACGTCGGGTCGTGGGCGCCCAGCCGGACCCGGAGGGCGCCAGACTGCGCGCCGGGCTGGCCTACCTGCGCGCCGAACTGCCCTTCCTGCTCAGCACCCCCGAGGTACTGGAGGTACCGTCCTCGGTCTCCTGTTACCACGACCTGTTGCCGATCCTGTCCACGCTGCGCGGCGTCACCTCCTGTTCCCACCCCGAACAGGGCCACGTGGTCGTCCGACCGGCCCTCAGGCGCCGTCCCGCCCCGGAGGCGCTGGCGTTCCCGTGAACCGCCGTCCGGTGGCGCCCCGGGCGCCACCGGACGGAGCGGTCGCGGGCGGAGCCCCGTCCCGGCCGGGACGGGGCCCGCTACGCGCGGCGGACGTCCATGACCGACTCCCCGTCCTCGACCCGGTGCACGGCGTGCAGCGCGAGGTCGGCCTCGGCGAACAGTTCCCGGTACTCCTCCGCCGTGCGCAGCGGGGCGCCATAGAGCACGAGCATGTACAGGCTCATCGCCTGGAGGAAGGGGGTGGCGCCCTCCCGCTGCGGCAGGTGCCCGATGATCAGCAGCCGGGACCGCTCACCCATCGCCGCGCGGACGTTGCGCAGGATCCGTACCGCCTCCGGCCGGGGCCAGTTCTGCATCACCCGTGCCATCAGGTAGACGTCCACCCCCGTGGGCACCCCGTCGAAGAAGCTGCCCCCCACCACGGCGCACCGGTCCGCCACGCCCCGTTCCCGCAGCAGCGGCCCGGCCCCGGACACCACGTGCGGGAGGTCGAACAGCACCCCCTCCATGCGCGGGTGGTGTTGCAGGAGGGCGGCCAGCATCGAGCCCTCTCCGCCGCCGAGGTCCGCCACGCGCTCGGCTCCGGACAGGTCCACCTTCTCCAGCAGGGTGTCGGCGGCCACGGACGTGACCATCGCCCTGCGGAACAGGGCGGCTGCGTCACCCCGCTCCTCCTCCAGGTAGGCGAACAGCGGGCGGCCGGTGTGCACCTCGAAGGCCGTACGGCCGGAACGCACCGCCTGCGACAGGCAGGTCCACGACTGGAGGAAGGCGCCGTGCGTGCACATCCGGAAGAGGTCGTACAGGCCGCTGGGGTCACCGGCGCGCAGGTGCCCGCCCGCCGCGGTCAGGGCGAACGACCCGGGTGCCGGCTCCGAGAGCAGCCCGCTCACCGTCCCGGCCCGCAGCACCGCCGTCAGGGTCTGCTCGGGGATCCCGGTGCGGCGGACCAGGTCCGCCACCGGGCGCGGCCCGTCCGCCAGGTCCTCCACCACGTCCAGTTCGACTATCGCGACGACGGCGTGCATGAGCATCGCCGACGCCACCAGTTGGTTCAGCGGCAGGTCCGTGCGCTCCGCGCGTACAGCGGCCTCGTCCATGGCACCCACAGTCGGTCCTCCCCGGGGGACGTCGTCATCGGGGCCGGCGCGGCCTCCCTCCCGGGACACGGCGCCGACCTCTCAAGACTACGGGGAGTACGCGGACATGTTCTCGGGGTTGTGGAAAACGTAACCGGGAGGGAAGGTCGCGAGGACCGGGGCGACGAGGGCCGGATCAGACCGGGGCGGCGCCCTCGGCCTCGTAGGCGCGCACCAGGGCAGTGAGCACCTCGGAGCAGCCCGCGTCGACGGTGAGCGCGGCGACGTCGTCGGCGCGGGTGGCGCCCCGGTTGAGGACCACCACCGGCTTTCCCTGTTCGACGGCGCGCTTGACGTAGCGCCGCCCCGAGAAGACGGTCAGGGACGACCCCGCCACCAGCAGCGCCCGCGCGCCGTCCACCATCGCGTAGCCCTCCAGCACGCGCGCCTTGGGCACGTTCTCGCCGAAGTAGACGATGTCGGGCTTGAGCACGCCGCCGCAGCCCTCGCAGTCGGCCACGCGGAACCCCTCGGTGGAGGCCAGGACCGCGTCGGCGTCGGGGGCGATCTCCACGTCGGGGACCCCGTCGGCGAAGTCGGGGTTGAGCGCGCCCAGGCGCTCGGCCAGGCTCTCGCGGGAGGTCACGGCCGAGCAGGCCAGGCAGATGACGCGGTCGTAGCGGCCGTGCAGGTCGATCACCCGCCTGCTGCCCGCCGCCCCGTGCAGGGTGTCCACGTTCTGGGTGATGACGCCCGCCAGGGCGCCGCCCGCCTCCAGCGCGGCCAGCGCGCGGTGGCCGTCGTTGGGGCGGGTCCGGTGCATGTGCCGCCAGCCCACGTGGTTGCGGGCCCAGTAGTGGCGCCGGAAGGCGGCGTCGCCGACGAACTGCTGGTAGGTCATGGGCTTGCGCGGAGGTGAGTCCGGGCCGCGGTAGTCGGGGATGCCCGAGTCCGTGGACAGGCCCGCGCCGGTCAGCGCGACCACCGGGCCCGAGCCGAGGACCTCGCGCATCCGGGCCGCCAGGGCCGCCGGGTCGTCGAGCGTGTTCCTCACGCCTTCGAGGGTACGCGGCGCCCCGGTGTGGGCGCCGCCGCACCACCGGGTTCCGGCCGCGCGGCCGTTCACACGAGGTCGGTGACCCCCTCGTACCGGCTCCGGCGTGCTCGGCCGACGATCTCGTACTCCAGGAGCAGCAGACCGTTCGGCGTGGCCTCGTGGTGCGCCAGACGCAGGTCGAGGGGCGCGCCGCGGTCCGTCAGCAGGCGTCGGCCGCTTCGTATGACGGTGGGCGCGACCACCAGGCGGAGCACGTCGACCAGGCCCGCCGACAGCAGCGAGTCGCCGAGCCGGGCGCTGCCGTGGATCTGGAGTTCCCGTCCCGGCCGGGACCTGAGTTCGCCGACCGTCCGGGCCGGGTCTCCCCTGAGGACGGTCGTGGGGTGCCAGGCCCCCTCGGTGAGCGTGTTGGTCACGACGTACTTCGGCAGGTTGTTCATCCGTTCGGTGAACGGGTCCTCCGGGTCGGTGATCCGCGGCCAGTCGCGCGCGAACGCCTCGTAGGTGCGGCGTCCGAGCAGCAGTCCGTCGGCGAGGTCGAGCCAGTCCGAGGCGCGCTGGACGAACGTCGCGTCCATGTGGGGGACGAGCCATCCGCCGCGTGTGAAGCCGTCGCTGGTGTCCTCCTCCGGCGAGCCGGGCCCCTGGCTCTTCCCGTCGAGTGTGACGAATTCGGTGAGGGTGATCCTCACGGCGAGACCGTCCTTTCGGCGAGAGCGGTCAGTTGGTCGGCGACCGAACCCCATCCCTCCAGGAAGCCGAGCTTCTCGTGGCGGGCGCGGGCCTCCGGGTCGCCGTGCCGGACGAGCACCCGGTAGCGCGTGCCCTCCGGGTGCGCCTCCAGTGCGATCGCGGCGGTCATGGCGACAGGTGCGGGGGCCGCGGGACGCCATGTGCCGTCGATCGCGTTGGTGAACACGATCCGTTCGGGTTCGTCGACGACGAGGAAGCACGCGTCCGTGTGCGGTAGGAACCCGGCGCCGTCGTCGCTCAGCCGGGTCACGAAAGCCCCTCCCGGCCGCGGCTCCAGGCGGTCCACACGGCAGCGGGACGGCGCCGGGACCCACCATCGGGCGAGCTGGGAGGGGTCGGTCCAGGCGCGCCACACGGTTTCGCGCGGGGCCCGGATGACCCGCTCCAAGGCGAGGTCGAGGTCGGGGTCGATGTCGGAGCCTGGGTTCACGGCCTGTCCCCCTGTGGATCGGTGACGAACTGTTCGAGTCGATCGGTGCGCTCCTCCCAGATCCTGTGCTGCTCGGAGAGCCAGTCACTGACGAGGGCGAGCCGCTCGCGGTCGAGTACGCAAGTGCGCACACGGCCGGTCTTGACCGTGCGGATGAGCCCGTTCGACTCGAGTTTGCGCACGTGCTTCATGAAGGAGGGGAGGGTTATCGGGAACTCGCGGGCGAGGTCGCCGACGGTGGAGGGCCCGCGGCCGAGGCGCCGGACGACGGCGCGTCGGGTCGGATCGGCGAGGGTGACGAGGACCCCGTCGAGTTCCGCCGAATACTGTGCCATGCGGCTAAGTATGGCAGCTCGTGATGGTTAGCTCAAGGGCTAAGTGTTGGGACGTGCGCACGACCGTGAACCCACGCCCGAGCCCCGGGTGGATGTCTCCGGAACCGGCCCCGGCCCGGGGCCTCCGGACAGGGAAGGGCCCGGCGGGCACCCGCAGGCGCCCGCCGGGCCAGAACGGACCGGACGTCCTGCTCAGCCGAGGCAGACCAGCAGGTCGCCGCCCTCCACCTTCTGCACCCGGTCGATCGCCACCCGCGTGACCGTCCCCGACACGGGCGCGGTGATCGCGGCCTCCATCTTCATCGCCTCGATGGTGGCCACCGTCGCACCGGCCTCCACCGCCTCGCCCTCGGCGACCGTCAGGGTCACCGCGCCCGCGAAGGGCGCCGCGACCTGGCCGGGGTCGCCGCGGTCCGCCTTCTCGGCGGACCGCACCTGCGAGGCCAGGGCCCGGTCGCGGATCTGGAGCGGGCGCAGCTGGTCGTTGAGCGTGGCCATCACCGTGCGCACGCCGCGCTCGTCGGCCTCGCCCACCGCCTCCAGCTGGATGAGCAGCCGCACGCCCGGCGACAGGTCCACCGCGTACTCCTCGCCCGCGCGCAGGCCGTAGAAGAAGTCCGCGCTGGAGAGCACGCTGGTGTCGCCGTAGGCCGCCCGGTGCTCCTCGAACTCCCGCGTCGGACCGGGGAAGAGCAGCCGGTTGAGCGTGGCCCTCCGGTCCTCGGCCAGCCCCGCGCGGTCCTGCTCGCTCAGCTCCTGGGCGGGCCGCGCCTCGGAACGCCCCTGGAGCGCCCGCGTGCGGAGGGGCTCGGGCCACCCGCCGGGCGGGACGCCCAGCTCACCGCGCAGGAACCCCACCACCGAGTCCGGGACGTCGAAGCGCCCGGGATCGGCCTCGAAGTCGGCCGGGGAGACCCCCGCGCCGACCAGGTGCAGCGCCAGGTCGCCCACGACCTTGGAGGAGGGGGTGACCTTCACCAGGTGCCCGAGCATCCGGTCGGCGGCGCCGTACATCGCCTCGATCTCCTCGAAGTGCTCGCCCAGCCCCAGCGCGACCGCCTGTGTGCGCAGGTTGGACAGCTGCCCGCCCGGGATCTCGTGGTGGTACACCCGGCCCGTGGGGGAGGACAGCCCGGCCTCGAAGGGCGCGTAGACCCGGCGTACCGCCTCCCAGTACGGCTCCAGCTCGTTGACCGCGTCCAGGCTCAGGCCCGTGGCGTGCTCGGAGTGGTCGAAGGCGGCCACGATCGCCGACAGCGACGGCTGGGAGGTGGTGCCCGCCATCGACGCCACCGCGCCGTCCACCGCGTCCGCCCCGGCGTTGACCGCCGCCAGGTAGGTGGCCAGCTGCCCGCCCGGGGTGTCGTGGGTGTGCACGTGCACCGGCAGGTCGAACTCGCTGCGCAGCGCCGTGACCAGCTTCGCCGCGGCCGGAGCGCGCAGCAGGCCGGCCATGTCCTTGATCGCGAGCACGTGCGCGCCCGCGTCCACGATCCGCTCGGCCAGCTTGAGGTAGTAGTCCAGCGTGTAGAGCTTCTCGCCGGGGTCGGACAGGTCCGAGGTGTAGCACAGCGCCACCTCGGCCACCGAGGTCCCGGTCGCGCGCACGGCCTCGATGGCCGGACGCATCTGCTCGACGTCGTTGAGCGCGTCGAAGATCCGGAAGACGTCCACGCCCGTCTCGGCGGCCTCGCGCACGAACGCGTCGGTCACCTCGGTCGGGTAGGGGGTGTAGCCCACCGTGTTGCGCCCGCGCAGCAGCATCTGGAGGCAGATGTTGGGCACCGCCTCGCGCAGCGCCGCCAGCCGCTCCCAGGGGTCCTCGGCCAGGAAGCGCAGCGCCACGTCGTAGGTGGCGCCGCCCCAGCACTCCAGGGACAGCAGCTCGGGCAGGGTGTGCGCGACCGCGGGCGCCGCGGCCAGCAGGTCGCGGGTGCGCACCCGGGTGGCCAGCAGCGACTGGTGGGCGTCGCGGAAGGTGGTGTCGGTGACGCCCAGGTTCGGCGACTCGCGCAGCCACCGCGCGAACCCCTCCGGACCCAGCTCGGCCAGGCGCTGGCGCGAACCCGGGGGCGGCGGTCCGGCGGGCTCGGGCAGCGGCGGCAGCTTGGTGGCGGGGTCCACCAGCTGGGGGCGCTCCCCGTGCGGCTTGTTCACCGTGACGTCGGCCAGGTAGGTGAGCAGGCGCGTGCCGCGGTCGGCGGAGGGCCGCGCGGTCAGCAGGTGCGGGCGCTCCTCGATGAAGGAGGTGGTGATCCGCCCCGCCTGGAAGTCGGGGTCGTCCAGCACCGCCTGGAGGAAGGGGATGTTGGTGGCGATGCTGCGGATGCGGAACTCGGCCACGGCCCGGCGCGCCCGGCTGACCGCGGTGGCCAGGTCGCGGCCCCGGCAGGTGAGCTTGACCAGCAGCGAGTCGAAGTGCGGGCTGATCTCGGTGCCCGCCGCGGAGGTGCCGCCGTCCAGGCGGATGCCCGAGCCGCCGGGGGAGCGGTAGGCGCTGATGGTCCCGGTGTCGGGGCGGAAGCCGTTGGCGGGGTCCTCGGTGGTGATGCGGCACTGGAGCGCCGCGCCGCGCACGTAGACGCCCTCCTGGGAGATGCCCAGGTCGGACAGGGTCTCGCCGGAGGCGATCCGCAGCTGGGACTGCACCAGGTCCACGTCGGTGATCTCCTCGGTCACCGTGTGCTCGACCTGGATGCGCGGGTTCATCTCGATGAAGACGTGGCTGCCGTCCGCGCCGACCAGGAACTCGACCGTGCCCGCGTTGCGGTAGCCGATCCGGCGGGCGAAGCGCACCGCGTCCGCGCAGATGCGGTCGCGCAGGTCCGGGTCGAGGTTGGGCGCGGGGGCCAGCTCGATGACCTTCTGGTGGCGCCGCTGGAGGGAGCAGTCGCGCTCGTAGAGGTGCACGACGCCGCCCTCGCCGTCGGCGAGGATCTGCACCTCGATGTGGCGGGGGTCGACCACGGCGCGCTCCAGGAACACGGTGGCGTCGCCGAAGGCGGCGGAGGCCTCGCGCATGGCGGCCTCCACCGCCTCCCGCAGCCGCTCGGGCTCCTGGACGCGGCGCATGCCCCGCCCGCCCCCTCCGGCCACGGCCTTGACGAAGAGCGGGAAGCCGATCCGCTCCGCGGCGGAGACCAGGGCCTCCACGTCGTCGGAGGGTTCGCTGGACTCCAGGACGGGCACGCCCGCCTCCCGGGCGGCGGCCACGGCGCTGGCCTTGTTGCCGGTCAGTTCCAGCACGTCGGCGGGCGGGCCCACGAAGGTGATCCCGGCGCGCTCGCAGGCGCGGGCCAGTTCGGGGTTCTCCGACAGGAAGCCGTAGCCGGGGTAGACGGCGTCGGCCCCGGCCCGGCGGGCGGCGCCCACGATCTCGTCCACGGACAGGTAGGCGCGCACCGGGTGGCCGGGCTCGCCGATCTGGTAGGCCTCGTCGGCCTTGAGCCGGTGCAGGGAGCCGCGGTCCTCGTGGGGGAAGACGGCGACGGTGCGGGCGCCCAACTCGTAACCGGCGCGCAGCGCGCGGATGGCGATCTCGCCCCGGTTGGCCACGAGCACTTTGCGGAACATGGCGCACTCCTCCTGGTCGGTCAGGCGTGGTGCCGTGGGCGCAAGAACCGGCACCGTCGCCGGGGGCCCGCGGCCGGGTGGAACACCCGTACGTTAACCAGAAGAGGGTTCGGCGCGACCCACCGGGGCCGTCCTTCGCGCCGAGTACGGCTTCCGGCGGGCGTTCCGGGGCGTCGGCGTGTCGCGCGGGACGGGGCGCGGGGAACCCCGGCGGGTGTTCCGTGCCGTTCGCGTGCCCGACCGGGTCGTTCCGCGTGCGCCGGTGACGCCTCGGCGCGGCGCGCCCTTCCTCGGGCCGGGCTCGCGTCACGCCCGGGGGGACCCGTCCTCCCGGGCGTCCCCGTCGCCGTTCGCGTCCGAGGACCGCGCCGGGTAGGTGACGGTGCGGTCGGTGTGCACGACGGCCCCCGGAGTGAGCCGGGCGGCGTCCACGCGGTGGGCGGCCATGACGTGGAGGACCTCGTGGCCGCGGGCGAGCAGGTGGTCGGCGATGATGCGCCGGTGGCACCGCCACCACACCGCCTCCGAGCACATCACGGCGGCGCGGTGGTCCGCGCCCGCCTCGCGCAGCCGGGCGAGCCCCGATCCGAACTCGGCGGAGAGCCCGTGGTCGGCGTAGTTGTGGAAACCGCGGTTGCGCCAGAACCCGTTGACCTCGGGGGCCACGTCCCTGGCGACCGGGCGCCGACCGCCGAGTTCCGCGACGCGCGAGTAACGTACGCCGACACGGCGCAGGGATTCGGAGAGGACGTCCTCGTCGAACTGCGGGTTGCGGCGTGAACCCGGGAGTTTGCGCACGTCGACCACCACGTGCACGCCGTTCTCGTGCAACAGTGCGGCGAACTCCCCGAACGTGCGGTCGGAGTGGCCGACGGTGAGGAACGGCGGCGCCATCGCGGCTAGCCGTCGCCGGACACGCGGGTCAGGGCCCCGTCCTTGTGCGCGGCGACGTGGTCGGTCCTGTCGCTCTTGATCTCGTACTGGGGCTCGTCCTCGGAGGCGCGGCGTGTACGGCCCCTGAACGCGAAGTCGCTGGTGTGGACCCTCGTGATCGTGCCGGACACCCGTCCTGCCTCGGAGTTCCAGCTGACATGGTCACCGACGTGGAAACGGCGTGTCATCTCCTGCGCCCTCCCTCCGGTCGTGGTGGGACGGGTCCTCGCCTACCCCGGACGGCCTCGGTGTATGCGGGCGGGGCTCCCGGCGCCCGCCGGTTCAGTCGAAGGGCGCGAGCGTGTCCGGTGACAGCGTCAGCGCGCGGGGCAGGGCGTCGAAGGCGGCGGTGACCTCGGCGACGAGCGTCGCGGCGTCGCCGGTGCGGTCGCTGTGCCGGTAGGCGCGCACCCAGTTCATGCTCCCGCAGCGCACCGCGGCCAGGGCCATCTCACTGACCAGCCGCAGCCGCACGTCCGCCCGGCTGTCGGCGCCGGTCTCCTCCTCCAGCAGTTCGGTCAGCCGCACCCGGAGGGCCTGGACGGCGCCAGCGTGGTGCGCGTTCAGCACCGGATTGTGGGCGACCAGCTTCCGGGTGGCCAGGTAGCGCTCGGTCCAGTCGTCCGGCAGGCCGCGCACCGCGTCCGCGTAGCAGTCGCGCAGGAGGGGCAGGACGGGGCCGGTGACGCTCATGCGCTCCACCTCGGCGGCGTAGGCCTCCCACAGTTCGCCCTCGGCGGCCAGGGCGACCTCCTCCTTGGAGGAGTAGTAGCGGAAGAAGGTGCGCACCGACACCTCGGCCGCGGCCACCAGGTCGTCCAGCGTGGTCTGGTCGAAGCCCCGCTCCAGGAACATCCGAAGCGCGGTGTCGGCGAGCACTCGCCGCGTGCGCAGCTTCTTGCGTTCGCGCAGGGGGAGCGCGGACTCCTCGTCGTGGAAGGGCTCGGCGGTCATCGGGCCAGGATACGGCGGTCTCTCCTGGGCCGGGAAAAACCCGTTGCCTGATGTGCCAGTCACTGGCATTATGCCATCACTGGCATTTTTCGGATGCCTTCCCCTCCACCGAGAGAGAGCACATGAGCGACCGGACCGCCGCCCCCGTCCCCGAGGGACAGCGCATCGAGGCGCTGGGCGACCAGCTCGTCAAGATCCACGACATGCTGCGGGGCGAACTCGCCTCGCTGCGCCGCGACCTCGCCGGGGGAGGCGCCCCCTCCGGCGTCCCGGCGCCCCTGGACGAGCAGCTGCGCAAGAAGTGCCTGTCCTTCTGCGACTTCCTGCACGGCCACCACACCGCCGAGGACGAGGGCGTGCTGCCCGGACTGGCCAGGAGCCACCCCGGGCTCGCGCCCGTCCTGGAGCGCCTGACCCGGGAACACGTGCTCGTCAGCCGGTCGCTGGACCGCATCCGCGCGCTCCTGGAGGGCGGGGAGGCGGCCGGGCTCCGCGACGAGGTCGAGCGCCTGGCCGCCGAGGTGGAGGCGCACCTGGACTACGAGGAGCGCCAGATCGTGGAGGCGCTGAACTCCTACGGCCCCGTCACGCTCTGAGAACCGCCCCGTCGCGCGACGCGGGGTCGGCCGCGTCCCCGCCGACCCGTGCGCGCACCCGCGGGGCCGGCCCCGGATCGGCCTCCGCTGGAGCCGGGTCTAGTCTTCCCACCAGAACGGGGCGCTCACGCTCCGCCCAGGAGAGGGAGACCGCTGGTGCGGAACACGGTACGGGTACCCCCCTGGCTGAGGACGACCCTGTGGGCGACGCGGTGGCTGATCGCGCTCGTGGTCCACTTCGCGGTCCTGGTGGCCCTGCTGATGGCGTGGGGGACGGTCTTCCCGCACCTGCACTACGGGACCATAGTGCTGACCACGGGCTCCGGGATCGTCTACGCGCCCTTCCACCTCCTGGCCCTGGTCGTACCGCTGTGCACGGCGGGCGAGTACATGGCCGACACGCGCGGCGGCAACCGGGTGGGGTGGTCGCTGCTGCTGGCGGTGGTGCCGCTGCTCCTCGGGGCCGTGGTCCTGTACCTCCTCGTGCCCCTGGTGTGGGTGGTCTACATCATGTACTTCGCTTCCGGGATGCTGTTCAGCGTGACGGCCGTCTACTCGGCTCTGCCCAACCGCTCCGGCCGGGACGCGGAGGAGCGGGCGGAGGCCGCCGACGCCAGTGACGGCGTCGGGACGCCGTAGTCTGGCCGTTCCAGATGTCCGTATACCGGGTGCTTCGGGAGGGCGACGCCCCCCCCGGCGGCCGGAGGCACAGCGAGGGGTCGGGTTCCTTGGCGACCGGGGAGGACGCGCGGATCGCCGCGCTGGAGCGGCACGTTCGGGAGTTCTGGCGGGGGCACGCCGTGGAGCCCGTCACCTGGGAGGACAACCCCGTCCTCGACCTGGTTCCCGGCTTCGCCACCTACCGGGTCGCGCCCAGGAACGAGGGCGAGGGCTGGACCTACGTGACGGTCGGCTCGTCCGTCCACGAGGCCGGGGGCGGCACCGAGTTCTTCCTCGTGGCGCCGACCGCGGAGCGGGCCCACGCCGAGACCCTGGGCATGGTGAGCCACCTGCACTCCTTCGAGGAGTACCGCCTCGACGTCGGTTCCGTCATCGACCTCGGCGGCCCTTGGACGGACGGCTCCCGCATGGACCACCTGCTGGTGAGCCCGCCCTATCCGTACGGACCCGCGTTGGAGTGGGCGCCCGAGGAGGCCGGGGGAGCGCGGTTCCTGTGGTTGCTGCCGATCCACCGCAGTGAGGCGGCCCTCATCGGAACCGAGTCGCTCGACGCCTTCGAGGAACTCCTGGAGGCGGAGGGCGTCAACGTCCTGGACCTGGACCGCCCTCCTCTCTTCTGAACGCCTTCAAGAAGCGCGAGGACCCGCCGCCCCTTCCGGGCGGCGGGTCCTCGCGGAGGGTCTCGGGTCAGCCGCGCGGGTCGGCGACCCCGCTCACGGGCCCCTCGACCCTGTAGTCGTCCAGCGCCGTCACCACGTACGCGGAACCGGCCTCCTCGCCGCCCTCCTCGGCCTTCGCGGCGTCCTCGGCGGTGTGGCCGGAGTCCTCCAGCGAGGTCCCGCCGGTCACGCCCACGAGGTTGTCGGACGAGAGCACGCCGCAGTACTCCTCCGGGTCGCCCGAGTCCGCCCGCGCGGCCTCCCGCGCGTCCAGGCGGTAGACGGCGTAGAAGCGCGCGTCCTCCACCCGCTCCCACTCCACCGCGGTGTGCTCGTCCGCGACCTCGGCGGTCACGTCCTCCACGGCGCCCGCCAGGGACCGGCCTCCGCGGTCCCCTCCCGCCAGGGGCGGCAGGGCGGGGTCGCCGTAGTGCTCGTCGGCCAGGCGGGCGTAGGCGTCCTCGGCCACGCCCGTGAGGGAGGTGAAGGAGAAGTAGACGTCGCCGTCCACCTCGGGGTGGTCGGAGGAGTAGTCCAGCTGGGTGCTCAGCGCGTCCTCGCCGGTCCAGCCGCGGTCACCGACCCGGTACGCGCCCTGGCCGACGTACAGGTCCACGTCCGTGCCCTCGACCTGCTCGGCCCACCACGGCAGCAGCTCCTCGTAGTCGGCGGCGTCGAAGCCCCGCTCCCAGTACAGCTGCGGGACGACGTAGTCGACCATCCCCTCCTGGATCCAGGCGCGGGTGTCGGCGTGCTGGGCCTCGTAGGACTCCAGGCCCGAGGTGTCGGACCCGGCGGGGTCGTTCTCGGCGTTGCGCCAGATGCCGAACGGGGAGATTCCGAAGCGCACCCAGGGCTTGGCCTCCTCGATGCGCTCGTGCACACCGCTGACGAAGTCGTTGACGTTGTCGCGCCGCCAGTCCTCGCGGTCCTCGAAGCCGTCGCCGTACTCCTCCCACGTCTGGTCGTCGTCGAACTCCTCGCCGTCCTTGGGGTAGGGGTAGAAGAAGTCGTCGAAGTGCACGCCGTCGATGTCGTAGCGCTCCACCACGTCCATGATCACGCGGGTCACCCACTCCTGGACCTCGGGCCTGCCCGGGTCCAGGAAGCCCTCGCCGCCGTAGCGGACCAGCCAGTCGGGGTGCTCCCTGACCGGGTGGTCCTCGGCCAGCTCCCCGATGTCGGAGTCCATGCCGACCCGGTAGGGGTTGAACCAGGCGTGCAGCTCCAGGCCGCGCTCGTGCGCCTCGGCCACCGCGTACTCCAGCGGGTCGTAGCCGGGGTCGCCGCCCTGCTCGCCGGTGAGGTACTTCGACCACGGCTCCAGGTCCGACTCGTAGACGGCGTCGGCGGTGGGCCGCACGTGCAGGAACACGGTGTTCAGGCCGAGGTCCACCGCCTCGTCCAGGCGCTGGTCCATCTCCGCCCTCTGCTCCTCGGCGGACAGGCCCGGCTCGGAGGGCCAGTCGATGTTGCCGACCGTGGTCAGCCACGCCCCGCGCATCTGCCGCTTGTCCTGGGCGGCCTCGCAACCGGCCGCGCCGGGGCCGGGAAAGGAGCCGGTGGGGGAGTGGGCGGCGCCGACGAGGGCGTATCCGGAGATCATGATCCCCGACGCGGCGGCCGCGGCCACCCACCGGGAACGCCAGCGCGGTGAGAGGCCGACTCGTCGTTCAGGGGTCAAGGAAACTCCTCTGAGCTGCGTTGACATCCGTTTGACGTCACGTCGGGCATCAGAGTAGGCGAAGAAGTAACGTTTTGGACAACATGGGCGGTTTTGGTGGTTTGAATCTCACCTGCCGGGGAAAAGCAACCACCCCCATCGGGAGCGGTGACTCGACCCGGTCCGTCCGCCGGGACCGCCCGCGGGGAAGGCCCTTCCGCCGTGGGCCGGAACCGCCCGCCCCCGGGCACGCCTCAGGCGGGGACGAGCGCGCCCGCCAGCAGGAGCACGGACACGAGGGCGACCACGGCCCCGACCGCCACCAGGTAGTGGCGGGGCCGGGTGGTTCCGGGCATCCACGCCAGGACCGCGAGCACGGCGACCAGGGCCGTGGCCCCGATCGGCAGCAGCAGCCGCCAGGCGCGGTCGAGGGAGTCCAGCGGCAGGTAGGGGTTGGCGCCGTACAGCGCCAGCACCAGGGCCGGAAGGCCGATCACCGCCGCCCCGGCCCCGACGGCCAGGGTGAACCGCTCCTGCGCCTCGGCCCCCTGGGCCACCGCGAAGCTCGACATGCCGCCCAGCAGCGCCTGGAGCCGGTCCGCCTCCTCGGCCAGCTCGCGCTCCATCGCCTCGCAGTGCCGTACGCCCGCGCGCAGCCTCGGCATCCACGCGGGCCCCTCGTCCGGCTCGGGGGCCGACTCCTCCCGCAGGCGCAGGTAGGCCGCCCTGTCCCACGTCCAGACCCCCAGCCCCGCGCGGACCGCCTCCAGCGCCTGGTCGCGCGCCCGGCCGACGGCGGTCGAGAGTTCCACCGCCGCCGCGAGCAGGGGCCGCAGCTGCCCGCCCGCCCGTCCCGCGAGGTGGTCGGCCATGTGCTGCTCCAGCTCGTAGCGCAGCTCCCGCAGCCGCAGCACCTCGTTGCGCGAGGACTCCGCGAACGCCTTGGCCATGGTCACCGCCCGCGAGCGCGCGTCCCCCGCGATCCCGTGGGCGGGTTCGGACAGCGAGGCGGCGAGCGCGTCGTCGGGGCTCCCGGCGGCGGGCCGCTCCTGGCGCCAGCCGCCCTCCTCCGACCACACCGCCCGCACGGCCAGGGTGACCACGGGCACCTCGTCCTGCCCGGTGCGGACCCGGATCCGGCCGACGACGACCCGCCGCCGACCGAGGGGGCCGACCACCCGCAGCAGCGGGACGGTCAGGGACGTCCCGGAACGCGGGGAGGAACCGTCCGACTCGGGTGAGTCCCCGGCGGCCCTGGCCCGCGCGTGCAGGATCCGCGCCTCGATCCCGTGCCCCTCCCGGCGGGGTTCGCCCGCGAGCACCCTCCGCCGACCATGCCTGGATTCCATGGCAGGAGACACTAGTGACCCGGCCTGTCGGCGTTTCCCCCGGCCCTGGAGGAACACCCGGGTCCGTTGAGGGACGTCCCCGCTCCGGTCCGGGAACGTCCCTCCCGGTGCGGGTCGGCGCCCTGCCCCCCGAGTCCGCGCTCAGGCTCCGGGCGGCGCCGTGGACTCGCGCACCACGAGCCCGGGAGGGGCGATCGCGGGCACGTCGGCCGGCGCCCCGTCCAGCGCGGCCACGAGCGTCAGCGCGGCGGCCCGCCCGAGCCCCACCAGGTCGTGGCCGACCGTGGTCAGCCGAGGCTGCACGAGCGCGCCCAGGGGCAGGCCGTCGTGGCCGACGACGGACAGGTCCCGGGGCACCTCCAGCCCCCGCCTGCGCGCGGCGCTGATCCCGGCGATCGCCATCATGTCGTTGGCGAACAGGATCGCGGTGGGACGCTCGGCCGCCGACAGCGCCTCGTCGGTGGCCGCGGCCGCCCCCTCGGTGGTGAAGTCGGGGACCGTCAGCACGACGGCGGACAGCCCGTGCCTTCGCACCTGCTCCTCCACGATCCGGCGGCGGAACCCGGTGTGCACGCGGTCCTCGGGGCCGCACACGTAGGCCACCCGCCGGTGCCCCAGCGAGGCCAGGTGCCGGACCGCCTCGACCAGCCCCCGTTCCTGGTCGGGGGCGAGCACCGAGGCGACCGGGTCCTCGCGCCAGGGCATGCCGATCAGCACCGAGGGGAGCCCGAGCCGCCGCAGCAGGTCGAACCGGGGGTCGCGGACCAGGCTCTCGGTGAGGATGACGCCGTCCACCCGGCGCTCCTCGGCCAGACGCCGGTAGGCGCGCCGTTCGGCGTCCTCCTCCTCGCCCACGATGTGCAGCAGCAGACCGTAGTCCAGGGGGGCGAGTTCGCGCTCGATGCCCGAGATCAGCACGCCGAAGTGCGGATCGTAGGACAGCAGGTCGGGGGAGCGGCGCGAGACCATGCCGATGGCCCGGGTGCGGGCCCCGCGCAGGGCCACGGCCGCGGCCGAGGGCGACCACTGGAGCTTGTCCACGGCGTCGAGGACCCGCCGGCGGGTGGGCTCGGCGATGCGTCCCTTGTTGTTGACCACCTTCGACACGGCCGAGACCGACACCCCCGCCAGCGCGGCGACGTCGGAGATCGTGGGGCGGCCGGTGGATCCGCGGACGGCAGTCATGGCGCCTTCCTACCGGACGGGGCGCCGGGGGCTTGCTCGCGCACCAGTGCCGCTCCCTTCGCTGTGGCGGACCTCCCCGTGCCCGCGCCGCCGTTCCCGGGGGTCGCGGGCACGGGCGGGACCGGGGCGCGGACAGGTGGCCCGTGGGTGTGTGGAGGGCTTCCCCGCGCGTGCCGGGGAGCCCTTGGGAAAACGATGAACCCGAACGTTTCGGCGGACCCTACCGCAGTAGAAGCGGTTTTTCCAGGTCTCGACACCCCAGTGGGAAAACGATATACCTACGACGTCAGGCACAGCGCGGGGAGTTGACGGCAAAGCGCGGCGCGACTCCGCCGGGCTCACCAGGGCCCCGGTCCGCGGGGGCGTGCCACCGTCCGGCCGCCCCCGCGGCCCGGTTACGCCGGGTGTCGCGGTACACCCCCACCCACGAGGAAGCACCCATGAGGATCACCTCCGCCGACGTCATCGTGACGTGCCCGGGACGCAACTACGTCACCCTCAAGATCACCACCGAGGACGGGACCACCGGCCTCGGCGACGCCACCCTGAACGGCCGCGAACTCTCCGTCGCCTCCTACCTGCGCGACCACGTCTGCCCGCTGCTCGTGGGCCGCGACTCCGGCCGCGTCAACGACATCTGGCAGTACCTGTACCGCGGCGCCTACTGGCGGCGCGGCCCCGTCACCATGACCGCGATCGCCGCCGTGGACTGCGCCCTGTGGGACATCCTCGGCAAGCAGGTCGGCAAGCCCGTCCACCAGCTGCTCGGCGGCGCCGCGCGCGAGGGCGTCATGGTCTACGGCCACGCCAGCGGCCAGTCCGTGGACGACCTCCTGGAATCGGTCGGCGGCTTCCTGGACCAGGGGTACCGGGCGGTGCGCGTGCAGGCCGCCGTCCCGGGCCTGGAGAGCACCTACGGGCTGCACCACCCCGGCACCGGCCACACCTACGAGCCCGCCGACGCGGCGATGCCCACCGACAACGTCTGGCACACCCCCGCCTACCTGGACTTCGCGCCCCAGATGATGAAGGCGGTCCGGGAGAGGTTCGGCTACGGCTTCCACCTGCTGCACGACGTGCACCACCGGCTCTCCCCCCTGGAGGCCGCCCAGCTGGGCAGGTCGCTGGAGCCCTACCGCATGTTCTGGATCGAGGACCCCACCCCGGCCGAGGACCAGGAGGCGTTCCGCACGATCCGCCAGCACACCACCACCCCGCTGGCGGTGGGGGAGGTCTTCAACACGATCTGGGACTGCCAGCACCTGATCACCGAGCGGCTCATCGACTACATCCGCATGTCGGTCTCGCACAGCGGGGGCATCACGCACCTGCGGCGGATCTTCGACCTGGCCGACCTGTACGGGGTGCGCACCGGCTCGCACGGCGCGGGCGACCTGTCGCCGGTGTCGTTCGCCGCGGCCCTGCACCTGGACCTGACCGTGCCCAACTTCGGCATCCAGGAGTACATGGGGCACCTGGAGCCCGCCAGCGAGGTGTTCCGGACCTCCTACACCTTCGCGGACGGCTACATGCACCCGGGCGACGCGCCGGGTCTGGGGGTGGAGATCGACGAGGAGGCCGCGGCCCGCTACCCCTACGAGGCCCGGTACCTGCCGGTCAACCGCAGGCTCGACGGCTCGATGCACGACTGGTGAGGCGTCGGCCCCGGCCCGGTGGGTCCCGGTCCCGTTCCCTGGACCGGCCCCAGCTCGCGGGGGTCCGGTTCGGGCGCGCACGGGTCCTCCCCGTGTGCGCCCGGCGCCGCCCGGCATCCGGCAGCCGCGCTGCGCCCGACCGGTGCGTTCCGGTACCGGGACACACGCCGGGGCGGGCGCGCGGGGAACGCGCGCCCGCCCCGGACAAGGGCGTCTAGGACGCGACGCCGCTGAGCTCGTTGGGCTCGGCGTCCAGGGTCACCGAGGCCGTGACCTCACCGGACTCCAGGTCCAGGGCGTGGACCCGCTTCGTGGCGGGGTCGCTCACGTAGGCGGTGGCGCCGCGCACGAACAGCGCCGGGCGGGGCTGCTGCCACTCCAGCGGCTCCTGCCACTCGTCCATGACCTCGATGCTGTCCACGACCTCGCCCGCCTCGGGGTCGATCACGTGCAGGCTGCCGTCGGTGCCCAGGACCAGGGCCTCCCCCTCGGGGCCGCGGCCCAGGGAGCGGAAGGTGTAGCTGGCGGGCAGGTCCACCAGGGTCAGGTCGCCCGCGGCGGTGTCCACGAGCGCGACCCGCTCGGGGCGCTCCAGCTCGGCGTCGGGGTCGGTCTTGTAGTCGCCCAGCACGATCGGCGACTCCTCGCTCCCGGCCTGGTTGCCGATGCGCCCGTAGTCGTCGGGGCTGTCCACCTTGGTGAACCCGCCGTCCTGGTAGACCAGGACGCCGTCCTCGCAGCCGATGACGACGGCCTCGCCCTCGGCCGTGGTCTCGCCGTGCACGCCCGGGCACTCCTCGCTGCGGGCGACCTCCTCGCCGGAGGCGTCCAGGACGACGGCGCCGACGCGCTCCTCCTCGTCGCCCAGGGTCAGCAGCATCTCGCCGTCGGCCAGCTCCACGGCCACGCCGTGGTGGGCCTCCTCCGCGTTGGTCACGTCGGTCTCGGGCAGGCCGTCGCCGAGGGAGCCGGTGTCGAAGGCGGTGATCTCGCCGCTGCCGTCGGCGAACAGCACGGTCCGGCCCGCGTGCCGGACGACGTGGCCGGGGGTGTCGGCGGGGAAGACGGTGTCGGTCAGCTCCGCGCCGGCCGCGTCCAGGACCTGGAAGCCCTCCGAGGTGGAGACCAGCACGTGCCGGTCGTCGCCCGCCGGGTTGATCCGGTTGAAGCCCTCCAGGGCGATGTCCTGGACGACCTCCAGGGTCTGGCCGTCCAGGACGTACAGGCCGCCGTCGTAGGTGGTGACGACCGGGTTCTCCACCACGGCCTCCGCGGCGCCCTGCTCCTCGCCGCCCTGCTCCTGCGGGGCCTCCTCTCCGGTGCCGCAGGCGGTCAGCAGCAGTCCAGCGGACAGCAGCGCGGGCAGCGCCGCCCGCGCGGGGAACCGCGTCGTCGCGTTGTTCGTCGGGGTGTTCACGTTTCTCTCTTTCGGGGTGGAAGGGTCCGCCGCGGGCGGGGGGAGGGACCGCCGCGGTCGTGCCGGGACTGGGGCCCGGTCACTCGCCACGCAGTCCGGTGGCGATGGCCTCGGTGTTGGAGCGCATCATCTCCAGGTAGGTGGCCGCGCCCCCGCCCTCCTCGCTCAGGGACTCGGAGAAGAGGGGGACGACCTCGATGCGTACGCCCGCCTCCTCCGCCATGGCCGTGGCCAGGCGGTCGGGCTGGGAGGAGTCGGCGAAGACGGCTTCGACGCCCGCCGCGCTCACGGCGTCGGCCAGGGACTTGAGGTCGGAGCTGCTGGGCGAGGCCAGGGTGGTGCCGCTGGGGATCACGGCGCCCACGACCTCGAACCCGTAGCGTTCGGCGAGGTAGCCGAAGACGTGGTGGTTGGTGACCAGGTTGCGGTCCTCCTCCGGGACCGCGGCGAACTCCTCGGCCATCCACGCGTCCAGCTCCTCCAGCTGCGCGGTGTAGGCCTCGGCGTTGGCGCGTACGGCCTCGGCGTCCACGCCGTCCACCTCGGCGACCACGTGTTCGGCGATCAGCTCGACGGCCCGGACGACCCGCCGCGGATCGGTCCAGAAGTGCGGGTCGGGCTCGCCCTCGTCCTCGTTGTCCGCGGCGTCACCGCCGGGGGAGAAGGCCAAGGGGTCCACCTGGGCGCCGACCTCCAGGGCGGGTATCCCGGCCTGCTCGGCGGCGGCGACGTTGCGCAGCACGCCCTCCTCCAGGCCGAGCCCGTTGTAGACCACGAGCGCCGCGTTCTCCACGAGCGCGGCCTCCCGCGCGGAGATGCCGAAGGAGTGCGGGTCGGCGTTGGGCTTCATCAGGACGGTGACCTCGGCCTCCTCGCCCACGACCTCCCGCGTGAGGTCGCCCAGGATGTTGGTGGTCACCACGATCCCCTCGCCCCCGTCCTCCTGCGAGGAGCAGGAGGACGTGCCGAGCAGGACCGCCCCGGCCAGGGCGGACGCGGTCGCGGCGCGCAGGAGCGCCTTCGGAGCCGTCACGGCGGTCACCATCCCGTCTCGACCATGAGGTGCGGCGCGATGCCCGGGTCGAGGGTGCGCGCCACGCGCAGGTCGTCGTTGTAGTCGATCTCGTGCACCACACCGCGCCCGGTGTCGTTGACGTAGGCGCGGCTGGTGTCCGCGCGGATGACGGGGGCGTGCGCGGTGCCGGTGCCGTCGAGCAGGTCGGCGGAGGCCAGTTCCCCGCCCGAGGCCGGGTCCAGGGAGTGCAGGGTCCCGTCGCCGGTCAGGGCCAGGACGGGGGCGCCCTCGCCGACGGCCGTCGCGGTCACGGCTCCCTCCAGCTCCAGCGCGGTCCACCCGGGTTCGGCCAGGTCCAGGACCCACAGGTCGCCGCCGGTGGAGACCGAGGCCAGGGTCGCCGAACCGGGACGGTGCCCGAACTCCTCGACCCGTTCATCGGAGCCGCCGGGGTAGTCCACCACGTCGCCGGAGAACACCCCGTCCTCCTCGGTGACGTGCAGGGCGCCCTCGGCGCAGCCGATGACGGCTCCGCGCCGGGTGACGGCCTGGCCGAGGGGGTCGGTGCAGGCGGCGTCGAGCGTGGCGACGGGGGAGCCGTCCCGGTCACGCACCTCGACCCCGCCCCCCGAGCCGCCCCCGACCACCAGGAGGTGCTCGGCGAAGGGCAGGACCACCGCGGCGCCGTCGGGGAGGGCCGCGGCCTCCTCGACCGACCCCTCCTCCAGCGCGGACCGGTCGAGCACGGCGGCGCCGTCCGGCCCGGTCAGCGCGGTCAGGGCGGTGTCGGAGGCGACCCGGCCCGCGGCCAGGCCCTCCACCGCGCCCGCGAGTCCGACACCGGTCCGGTAGTAGTGCTTGTGGTCCCCGTGGTCGACGGTCCACGCCCCGCTGTCCACCACGGTGGTCATCCGGTGGTCGGATGAGTGCAGGTACGCGAAGCGGCCGTCCCCGGCGATGCCGTCGAGGCCCTCCACCGGGTCGAGCTCCGTCGTCTCCTCGGTGATCAGGTCGAGCACCCGGACGTCTCCGCTGGCGGGGTCGGCGACCACGAGGCGGGACTGGGGCTCGGCGGTCTCCTCGGCGCCCTCGACGTAGCCGTGCGGGACCTCCTCCTCCGGCTGCTGTTCCGTGCCCTCCTGCGCGGCGCCGCAGCCGGTCAGCAGGACGAGGGCGGACAGTCCGGCCGCGCCCAGCGCGCCTGTGCGGTGTTCACGCCTCATGTGTCATCGGCCTCTCCATCTGTACGGGGTGGTCGGGGGTGGTGTCGGGGATCGGGTCGGGGGAGCCGCGCCCGCGGGAGCGCACGGCCGCCGCGAGGGCGGAGGCGAAGAAGAACGCTGTGGCCGTGGCGGCGATCGTGGCCCCGGCCGCTGTCTCCCAGTGCCAGGAGACGAGCAGGCCGAGGAAGGTCGCGGCGCTGCCCAGTACGGCCGCGCCGAGCATGATCGCGGGCACGCTGCGCGCCCACAGGGCCGCCGCCGCCGGGGGCGCGATGAGCAGCCCGAACACCAGCAGCGTGCCGACCACGTGGAACGAGGCGACCACGGCCAGGGTGACCAGGCCGAGCAGGACGCCGTGGGCGGCCCGGGGCGCCAGCCCCAGGGTGGCGGCCTTGCGCGGGTCGAAGGCCAGGGCGAGGAACGCCCGGTGCCCCGCGACGGCGACGACCAGGGCCGCGGCCAGTGCCAGGCCCAGGTGGACCAGGTCCTGTTCGCGCACCGCCAGGACGTCCCCGAACAGGAAGCCCGTGAGGTCGACCGCGAAGGAGGACGAGTGCGAGACCAGGATCACGCCGAGTGAGAGCATCCCGACGAAGAGCAGTCCGATGCTCGTGTCCTGGGACAGCCGGGACGAGCGGCCCAGCGCGGTGACGCCCGCGGCCATCGCCCCCGCGGCCAGGGCCGCGCCCAGCATGAGGTTCTGGCCCAGCAGGGACGCCAGGGCCACTCCGGGGAGCATCCCGTGCGACATCGCGTCGCCGAGGAAGGCCATGCCGCGCAGCACCACCCAGGTCCCGGCGACGGCGCAGATGAGGGAGACCAGAATGCCTCCCCACAGCGCACGCTGCACGAACACGACCCCGAACGGGTCGAACAGAGCTTCCATAGTGGGACACTGTATAACGATAACCATTGTCATTTGCACATCGGGGTGAGCGTGAGGAACGGGATGAACCGTCTGGAACTGGACGGTGTGTACGCCGGATACGGGCGCGAGGACGTCCTGCGGGGCGTCGACGCGGCCGTCCCGGAGGGTGCGGTCACGGCACTCGTGGGACCCAACGGGTCGGGCAAGTCCACGCTGCTCGGCCTCATGGCGGGCACGGTCAGGGTCCGCCGGGGCGGGGTCCGGGCCTCGCGTCCGACCCGCCCCGCCTTCGTGGTCCAGCGCAGCGCCGTCCCCGACGCCCTGCCGGTCACCGTGCGCGAGGCCGTCTCGATGGGGAGGTGGGCCCACCGGGGGTTCTGGCGGCCGCTGACCCGGCGCGACCGCGCCGTGGTCGCGGAGTGCCTCGACCGCCTGGACGTCGCCGACCTGGCCGAACGCCGCCTGGGGGAGCTGTCGGGCGGTCAGCGCCAGCGGGTGCTCATCGCCCAGGGCCTGGCGCAGGAGGCCGACCTGCTCCTGCTGGACGAGCCGTCGGCCGGGCTGGACCACCGTGCGCGCGAGTACGTGCGCCGCGTCCTGGAGCGGGCCCGCGCCGACGGGGTCACCGTCGTGCACGCCACCCACGCCCCCGACGAGGCCTTCGACGCCGACCACTGCCTGGTGCTCGCGGGCGGGCGGATCGCGGCCTCGGGGCCGCCGGAGGAGGCCGCCCGGGCCTGGGAGGGCGCGCGGGGAGCCGGGTTCCGTTAGGGGGACCGGGAGGACGCGGCCGGGTGGCGGCGGGAAGGCGTCATCCCAGGTCATGAGGGCGTGGGCTCCGGAGGCCGGGGGCGCGGCCGTGTCCGGGGAGCGCACGGCGCGGAGCCCCGGGGCCGCGGCCGGGTGCGGGGGAGGACGCCCCCGGGACCGGGCGGTCGCGGTCCGGGGCGGTGGACACCGCGGACGCCGCCTTCCCTAGGCTGGCCGGGTGCTCGTACGGAACCGTTGGGCCGTCCTCTCGGTCAGCATGGTGGCGCAGGTGGCCAGTGTGTCGGCGATGTTCGGCGTGCCCGTCGTGCTGCCGCAGCTGAGGGAGGCCTTCGGCGTCACCACCGCGCAGGCCGGGATGCTGGCCGGTCTGCCCTCGCTCGGCCTGCTCCTCACGCTCCTGGTGTGGGGCCTGGTGATCGACCGGTTCGGGGAGCGGCCGACGATGGCGCTGAGCCTGGTGCTCACGGCGTGCGCGCTCGGCCTGCTCTGGGCGGTCTCGGGGCTGTGGGGGGCCGTCGCGGTCCTGCTGCTGGTGGGCGCGGTCGGCGGCCCGGTCAACGCGGCGAGCGGACGGCTGGTGCTGTCCTGGTTCTCCGAGCGTGAACGCGGCCTGGCCATGGGCGTCCGCCAGTCGGCGCTGCCGCTGGGCGTGGGCGTCTCCGCCCTGGCGCTGCCCTGGGCGGCGGGCGCCTGGGGGTTCGTCGGCGCGATGACCCTCCCTGCCGTGCTCGCGCTCCTGGCGGTCCCGTTCGTGCTGGCGATGCCCGCCTCCGCCCCCGGGCGGCCCCCGGCACCGGAGGAGACCGGGGACGCCGCCGCCGACGCCGCGCACGCCGTGCACGCCGAGCCCTCCGCGGGCGCGGACGCCGCTGACACCGGTGAAGCCGCCGCGCGCCCCGCGGCCGGGTCGCCCTACCGGCACGGGCACATCTGGCGGGTGCACGGGGTGAGCATGCTGCTCGGCGTCCCGCAGATCGCGCTGATGACCTATGCCGTCATCTACCTGGTGCAGGAACAGGGGTGGAGCCCGCCCGCCGCGGGCGCGGTCGTCGCGGTGGCGCAGGTGCCCGGGGCGGCCGGGCGGCTGCTGCTGGGCGTCTGGTCCGACCGGACCGGGGACCGGATGCGCCCGGTGCGGTGGCTGGCGGTGGTCTCGGGGGTCTGCCTGGTGCTGCTCGCGGCGCTGCCGTGGGCCTGGGCGTGGACGGCCGTCCCGCTGCTCCTGGCCTGCCTGGTCCTGACGATGTGGCACAACGGCCTGACCTTCACCGCCGTCGCCGAGACGGCGGGGACCTCCTGGGCGGGGCGGGCCCTGGCCGCGCAGAACTGGCTCCAGGCGGTCAGCACCACTCTGACGCCGGTGCTCATGGCGGCGGTGATCACCCTCGCGGGACTGCCCTTCGTCTTCGCGGTGAGCGCGCTCTTCTCCGCCGCGGCCGTCGCCGTGGTCCCGGTGGCGCGGGGGCGTTGAGGGAAATGGGGTGTTTGACCGGTTTGTGGCCACTGAGGGCTTGATCATGACGCGTTCATCACATAAGTTCGCTTCCGGCACAGACGTTCGACATTCGCACGATCACTCTCCGTGAGGGGGCTGCTCTCGACAGGGTGGAACACCCCGCCCAGCCCGGTTCCCGGCAACCCCGGGAGGATCCCGGACCGGCAGGAGCGGCCCCGGCGTCCGCGCCCCCACCGCGACAAGCAGAACACGAAGCGGGATCCATGACGCGCACCAGTCCCCTGACCTCGTTCCTCGACTACGAGAGGAGCATCGCGCCACCCGGCTACAGCCGGTGGCTCATCCCGCCCGCGGCCCTGGCGGTACACCTGTCCATCGGCCAGGTGTACGCGTTCAGCGTCTTTCGCAACCCGCTGGTCGAGCGGTTCGACACCTCGCTGACCGCGATCGGGATCATCTTCAGCATCGCCATCGTCATGCTCGGCCTGTCGGCCGCGTTCGGCGGCAAGTGGGTGGAGCGCAACGGCCCGCGCAAGGCGATGTTCGTCTCCGGCCTGTTCTGGTCCGGCGGGTTCGCGGTCGCCGCGCTCGGCGTGGCGACCGGCCAGCTCTGGCTGGTCTACCTCGGCTACGGCTTCCTCGGCGGGCTCGGCCTGGGCATCGGCTACATCTCGCCGGTCTCCACCCTCATCAAGTGGTTCCCCGACCGGCCCGGCCTGGCCACGGGCATCGCGATCATGGGCTTCGGCGGCGGCGCGCTCATCGCCTCGCCGCTGTCCTCCGAACTCCTCCGGCGCTACGCCGACACCCCCGCGGACGCCATCGCGCCAGCGTTCCTCACCCTGGGCGCGGTCTACTTCGTGGTCATGATGCTGGGCGCCTTCACCGTGCGCGTCCCCCCGGCCGGCTGGCGGCCCCCGGGGGCCGCCGCCGAGGAGCCGAAGGGCGCCTCCGCTGGAGTGTCCCCGGCGCTGGAGGGGGTGTCGGTGGAGACCGCCGTGCGCACCCCGCAGTTCTGGCTCCTGTGGACCGTGCTCTTCTGCAACGTCACCGCGGGGATCGGGATCCTGGAGCAGGCCTCGCCCATGGTGCAGGAGTTCTTCACCGGGGTCGGCCCGGCCGAGGCGGCGGGTTACGTCGGCTTCCTCTCCCTGTGCAACATGCTCGGGCGGCTCGTGTGGTCCTCGGCCTCCGACGCGATCGGCCGCAAGCGCGTCTACATCGGCTACCTCGGCCTGGGCGGGCTCCTCTACCTGCTGATCGCCGTCGCCGGAACCAGTTCGATCGTGCTGTTCGTGGCGCTGACCGGCGTCATCCTGTCCTTCTACGGCGGCGGCTTCTCCACGGTGCCCGCCTACCTGAAGGACCTGTTCGGCACCTTCAACGTGGGCGCCGTCCACGGCAGGCTCCTCACCGCCTGGTCGCTGGCCGGGGTCGCCGGACCGATGATCGTCAACGTCATCGCCGACGCCCAGATGGCCGCCGGACGCGACGGGGCCGAGCTCTACGGGCTCTCCCTCTACGTCATGGTCGGCGTCATGGCCGTGGGCTTCCTCGCGAACATGCTGGTCCGGCCCCTGCCCGAGCGGGTCCACCAGCGCGACCGCGAACGCGTCGCCGGGCGGAGCTGAGCCCGGGCCCGGGGGCGGGTCCGCGACGGATCCCGCCCCGGAACCCCACACACGCCTCACCGGTCACCGAGGAAGGGCCACACATGTCAGGCAACCGGACCACCAACGCCTCCACCGTCACCGCGATCCTGCTGTGGGTGATCGTGCTCGCCGCCCTGGCCTACGGGGTGGCGCAGACCGCGGTGGACGCCGCGGCGCTCTTCGTCTCCTGAGGACCGACGCCGCCCCCCGTTCCCACCAGGCGGTACGCCGCCGCGTCGGCCCGCCCACCGCCCCGCCCCCGCGGGGAGCGGTGGGCGGCGGTCGTCGTGCACGCTCCCCTCCGGGAGCCCCGGCGTTCCGCCCGCCGCAGGGTCAGGGCCGAGCCCGGTTCAGGACTCCGCGAGCAGGGTGTGGAAGTGCGCGAGCATGCGCCCGGCGTCCGCCTCCAGGCCCGTGAACAGCCCGAAGGCCTCGCTGGCCTGGAACACCGCCATCTCCCCGCCCGTCAGGGTCGGGCACCCCCGCTCCGCGGCCCGGCGCAGCAGTTCGGTGCGCAGCGGCCGGTAGACGACGTCGGCCACCCACATCGACGGGCGCAGCAGCCCGGCGGGGACCGGGCTGCCCGGGTGGTGCGCCATGCCCGTCGGCGTCGCGTTGACCATGCCGTCCGCCGCCGCCAGGAGCGGGCCGAGCCCGTCGGTCCCGTACGCCGGGCAGCGCGCCCCGGGGAAGCGCCCGCCCATCCGCGCGGCCAGGTCGCGGGCGCGGTCCACCCGCGTGTCGACCACGGCCACCTCCCGCGCGCCCGCCACGAGCAGGGCGTAGACCACGGCCGCCCCCGCCCCGCCCGCGCCCAGCACCACGACCCGGTCCAGGGGAGCCCCGGGCAGGCCGCGCTCCAGGCAGCGCGCGAACGCCGACCAGTCGGTGTTGTGCCCGACGGCGGAGCCGGACCGGAACACCACCGTGTTCACCGCGCCCAGGGTGGCCGCCTCGGGCGTGAGGCCGTCCAGCGCGGGCAGCACCAGCTGCTTGCACGGGTGGGTGATGTTGAGGCCGTTGAAGCCCAGGTGGCGTGCGGAGGCCACCAGGCCGCCGACCGCCTCCGGGGCCAGGCCCAGCTCCGCCAGGTCCACGGTCCGGTAGATCATGCGGTGCCCCAGCTCGGCGGCCTCGCGCTCGTGCATCGCCGGGGTCAGGGAGGGGCCCACGCCCGTGCCGATCAGCCCCACCAGCGAGGAACGGGCGCGCGCCCGCGTCTCCCGGGCCGTCGCCGCGGTCACCGGTCCGCCTCCGCCCGCCGGTCAGCCGTGTGCCGGGCCTCCGCGCGCCGGTTCTCCGTGCGCCGGGCCTCCGCGCGCTGCGCCGCCATGCGCGGGGAGCTGTTGGCGGCGCCGTAGCCCCGGTACCCGCCCCCGCGCTGCACCACCTCCAGGAAGAGCCGCCCGTCCAGCATCGGCGTGTAGAAGTGCCAGAACTCGCCCTCCCCCGACCGGTCGTACAGGATGCCGGACTCGCGCATGAGTTCGAGGGTCACCGGCTCCAGGTCCGTGCGGCAGGCCAGGTCCGCGTAGTAGTTGTCGGGGATGCGCAGCGGCTCGGCTCCGCCCCGCCTCATCGCCCGCGCGACCGCGAACACGTCCTCGCACCCGAAGGCCACGTGCTGGGGTCCTCCCCGCGCGTCGTCGGGGCCCCGCCCCAGAAGCGGGGCGTTGAGGGCGATGCGCGGCGCCGCCCCGCCCAGGCTCAGCGCGCGGCTGCGCACCAGGCCGTCCGGGGCGGCCAGCTCGGTGCCGTCGTCGGGGTCCAGTCCCAGCACCGAGCGGTAGAACAGCGAGGCCTCGTCGAAGTGGTCCAGGTGCTGGAACAGCCCCACGTGGTCGATGCCGGTCAGGGCGGCCTCCCCGCCCCCGCCCGGCTCGCGCGCCGGGACGGAGAAGTCGGCCAGCCAGTCCTCCCCCTCGGCGGGCCCGCCCGGACAGAAGAACACCGAGGTCCCGTCGGGCGCGGCCACCGCGTGCAGGACCGACTCGGCCGGGTCGCGGCGCCGGGGCAGCGGCGGCGCCAGCAGGCGCTCGGCCCGCCGCATCGCGCCCTCGGCGTCGGCCACGTCCACGCCCAGGGCCGTCACCGCGGCGTCCCCGCTCCAGGTGTGCCCCAGCTGGGGGTCGGTGGCGCTGAGCAGGACGCGCGCCCGCCCGTTCTCCCACAGCTGCACCGGCTTGGACCGGTGGTCGCGGGTGTGCGCGAACCCCAGTCCCCGCAGGGCGTGGCGCACCCGCGGCGCGGAGTGCTCGGGGGCCGCGACCTCCACGAAGGCGTAGCCCCGGGTCCGTGCGGGGCGGGGCAGGCGGAGCAGTTCCACCGTCGCACCGCTTCCGCGCGACGGGGGCGCGCCCGAGCCGGTCCGCGCGCCGCCTCCCCGGGGCGGGGCCGTGGCCGTGCCGCCTGCTCGGGACGGAGCCGGACCGCTGCCGCTTCCGGTGTCCGGAAGGGTGACCGCGCCGTCCCCGGCACCCGGGACCGGTGCCGGAATCCGCCTACCGGCCTCGTCCTCCAGCACCGCCAGCGACCGCAGCGCGTCGGCGGCCGTGCGCCGCGGGTCCGAGGCCCGGAACACGTCGTTGAACACCTCCAGCGACAGCGGCCCGGTGTAGCCCGCCGCGAGCACGTGCCCGGTGAACCCCGTCAGGTCGAAGGCGCCCTGGCCGGGGAAGCACCGGTGGTGGCGGCTCCAGTGCAGCACGTCCATCGGCATCAGCGGCGCGTCCGCGAGCTGGAGGAAGAAGATCCTCTCGCCCGGGATCGCGCGGATGCCCGAGGGGTCGTGCCCCCGCGACAGGATGTGGAAGCTGTCCAGGCACACCCCGAGCCCGGGGTGGTCGGCCATCCGGACCAGCCGCCAGGCGTGCCGGTAGTCGTTCACCCGGCGCCCCCACGCCAGGGCCTCGTAGGCGATGCGCACCCCGAACGGCGCCGCCGCCTCGGCCAGGCGGTGCAGCTGCGCGGCCGAGCGCGCGTCGTCCCCGGTCGCGGCGGGCGCGACGCTGGAGCACACCAGCAGCACGTCCACGCCCAGCTCCACCATGAGGGCGAACTTGGCCTCGGCGCGCCGGAGGTTGCGCTCCAGCTGCGCCTCGTCCACCCCCTCGAAGTCGCGGAAGGGCTGGTAGAGGTCGATGCTCAGGGACAGCGAGTCGGCCAGGGCCCGGACCTCGCGGGGCGGCAGCGCCGACCCCACCAGGTCGTTCTCGAAGATCTCCACACCGTCGAACCCGGCCCCGGCCGCGGCTTCGAGCTTCTCCTCCAGGGTGCCGCTCAGCGACACGGTGGCTATGGAGCGCCGCATGGTCGTGCCCTCCCCTCCTCGTCGTTCGCCGTGCCTACTCGGTCTCCTGGAAGGACTCGTAGAGCGCGAGCTGCTCCCCGTCCAGGTTCTGCGCGAAGTGGTCCTGGACCCGGGAACGGAAGGCCTCCACGTCCACGTCGTCGACGATCTCGATGGTTCCCTCGGCCCGCCACTCCTCCAGGATCCGCTCCTCGGCCTCCTCGATACAGGCCCGGTTCTCCGCGCGGACCTCGCTGACGGCCTCCTGGAGCACCCGCCGCTGCTCCTCGGTCAGCGCGTCCCACGTCTGCCCTGAGACCACGATCATCTGCGAGCCGACCTGGTGGCCGGTGAGGCTGATGTGCGACTGGACCTCGACGAAGTTGTCGCCCTCGATGGTCGGGACCGGGTTCTCCTGGCCGTCGGCGGTGCCCTGCTGGAGGGCGAGGTAGACCTCCTCGAAGGCCACGGTGGTCGGCTCGGCGCCCAGCGCCTCGGCGTTGGCCAGGTAGATGGGCGAGTCCGGGAAGCGCATGCGCAGGCCCTCCAGGTCCTCGGGGCGCCGGATGGGCTGGTTGGCGGTGAAGTGGCGGTCGCCGAAGTACCACACGTCCAGGATCCGGGCCCCGGTCGCCTCGGCGAAGCCGTCCTTGAGCTCCTGGGAGTTCTCTGAGTCGAAGTAGGAGAACAGGTGGTCGGCGTCGCGGAAGGCGTAGGCGGCGTCCAGGGCGCCGATCGGCCCGTAGGAGGAGCCCAGGGCCGCGGAGCCCTGCACGTCCATGTCGATGTCGCCGGACATCACCGAGGCGAAGGTCTCGGTGTTGTTGCCCAGTTGGCTGTTGGGGAAGGTCTCGACCGTGAACCCGGCGTCCGCGCCGTTCACGCGCTCGGCGACCAGGTCGATGCCGCAGCGGGTGTGCGGGTGGTCCTCGGGGTAGCTGTTGGCGAAGGTCAGGGTGGTCGCGTCGTCGGAGCCGCCGGCGCCGCAGGCGGTCAGGGCGAGCGCGGCCGCGGGGAGCAGCGCCGTCCAGCGGGTGATGGTGCGCATGGGGTTCCCTCCTCGGGAGTGGGGGTCGTGGCCGGTCCGTCCGCGGCGGTCGGGTGCCGACCGGGTGACGCGGGACCGGCGGGCGTCACAGGTCCAGGAGCGCGGGCAGGAACAGGACCAGGTCGGGGGCGAGCGTCAGCAGCAGCAGGATCGCCAGCAGCGGCAGCAGGAAGGGCGCGGTCCCGCGGAACACCTCGTGCATGGGGGTGCGGGTGGCCGAGCCCAGGACGAACAGCACGCCGCCGATCGGGGGAGTGAGCAGGCCGAGCATCAGGCTGACGATGGCGATCACGCCGAAGTGGACGGGATCGGCACCCACCTGGACGGCGACGGGGAGCAGGACCGGGACCGTGATGACCAGGGCGGCGACGGGTTCGAGCACCGTGCCGACCAGGAGCAGGATCAGGGCCACCAGCAGGAGCAGGACGGTCGGGTTCTCGGTCAGGCCCAGCAGTGCCGAGGCCACCCGCTGGGGCACCTGCTCGCGGGCGAGCACCCAGCCCAGCAGGCCGGAGGCGGCCAGGATGACGGCGATGGAGGCGGCCGTGGTGGCGGTCTCCACGCCGATGCGCCACAGCGTCCGCGGGCTCAGGGTGCGGTAGCACAGGCCCAGGACCAGCACGTAGGCGACGCCGACCGCCGCGGCCTCGGTGGGGGTGAACAGGCCGCTGAGGATGCCGCCGAGCAGCAGCACGGGCGTGCCCAGCGGGCCCAGGGCCCGCACGGTCGCGGTGCGCACCTCGCCCCGCTCCGCGCGCTGCCCCGCGAGTTCCGGTCTGCCCCGCGTCCACAGGAACACGGCCAGGGTCAGCCCGCCCGCCATGAGGAACGCGGGCACCACCGCGGCGGCGAACAGCGCGGCCGTGGAGACGGCGGCCACGGAGGCGTACACGATCGCCGGGATGCTGGGCGGCATGACGGGGCTGATCAGGCTGGTGGACGCGGTCAGCCCCAGGGTGAAGCGCCGGGGGTAGCCCGCCCTGTTCATCGCCGGGACCAGCATCTTGCCCATGCCCGCGACGTCGGCCAGGGCCGACCCGCTGATCCAGGAGAAGCCCACGCTCACGCCGATGTTGACGTAGCCGAGGCTGCCGCGCACCCGGCCGAACAGCACCCGCGCGAAGCCGAAGAGCCGGTCGGCGATCCCGGTGTGGTTGGCGATCACCCCGAGCAGGACGAACAGCGGGACGGCCAGGAGGGGGAAGCTGTTGACCTCCTGGGCCGCCGTGCGCAGGCTCAGCCCGGTGGACTGCCCGCCGACCAGCATGTAGGTCAGGCACGGGCCCAGGATCGCGAAGGCGACGGGCACCCGCAGGACCAGCAGGACGAGGATGCCGAGGACGACCAGCAGCGCGCTCATCGCACCTCCTCCCCGGAGTCGGCCGTGCGGCCCTCGCGCCGCGGCGGCCCGGCGACCAGGAGGGCGTTGGCCAGGGCCCGCAGCGTCATGAGCGCCAGGCCGACGAGGGGGATCACGTAGGTCCAGGAGACGGGGATCCGCAGGGCCGGGGTCTGCTGGGGGGACCCGCCGAAGACGAGTTCGACGGCCTCCAGGACGCACACCGCGCCCACCGCGGCGACCACGAGGTTGGCCAGGATCCACACCGCGCGCAGGGCGCGGCCGTCGAGCAGGAAGTCCACGATCTTGAGGGTGATGTGCTCGTCGCGGCCCAGCAGGTAGCCGACGAGGGAGAAGGCGAGCCAGACCAGCCCGAGGCGGGCCAGTTCCCCGGTCCAGACCCAGCCGTCCACGGGCAGGTGGCGCTGGGTGGCCTGGAGGAGCATGAGGACGAGGATCATCGCCAAAAGCGCGACGCCGGTGACCAGTTCGGCGGTCTCCAGCCACCGCACCGGCGCGGGCCGGGAGGGACGGGGAGGTCGGTCTTCGGGGGCGGGGGGTCTGTCTGCCATCGGTTCCACTCAACGGTCGGACGCTGTCGGCGCAGGTCAGGGAATGTGACGGGGGTCACGCCCCTCGGTGTGGTGTGAACCCTAGGTTTCGCGTCCGAACGATGGCAAGCGATTGCCAAAAGTTGTCACAACGCGTAGAAGGTCCCCCATGAGCTCACCGAAGCGCACCACCATCTACGACGTGGCCCGGGAGGCGGGTGTGGCCGCCTCGACCGTCTCGCGGGCCCTGCGCAACCCGCGCCGCGTCAACGCCGCCACGCGCGAGCACGTCCTGCGGGTCGCCGAACGCCTCGGCTACCGGCCCAGCCCCCTGGCCACCGCGCTCCAGTCGGGGCGGACCGCGACCGTGGCGATGCTGGTGCCCGACATCACCAACCCCCACTTCTTCGGCACCATCCGGGGCGCCGAGCGCCGCGCCTCCGCGGCCGGGATCACCTTCATCCTCAGCGACACCGAGGAGTCGGCCGACAACGAGCGCACCAAGATCGAGCACCTGGCGCGCTCGGTGGACGGGTTCATCCTCGCCGCCAGCCGCATGTCCGACGAGGGCATCCTGGAGCTGGCGGGGGAGCACAACCTGGCCCTGGTCAACCGCGAGGTGCGGGGCCTGCCCAGCGCCGTGGTCGACACCCGGGTCGGCAGCCGCCAGATCGTGGAGCACCTGGCCTCGCTGGGCCACCGGTCGCTGGTCTACCTGTCGGGGCCGCACCAGTCCTGGCTGGCGGGGGAGCGCTGGGAGGCGCTGCGCGAGGGCGCCGAGCTGCACGGGATCCGCGCCGTGCGCCTGGGCCCCTTCCCGCCCCGCCTGGTCGGGGGCGGCGCCGCGGCCGACGCCGTGCTGGTCACCGGGGCCACCGCCGTGGTGGCGCACAACGACCTGCTGGCGATCGGGGTCCTGCGCCGCCTGGCCGAGCGGGGCGTGCACGTGCCGGAGCGGATCAGCGTCGTGGGCTACGACGACATCTTCGGGGCCGACTTCTGCGTGCCCCCGCTCACCACCCTGGCCGGGCCCCAGGACAAGGCGGGCCGCTCGGCCGTGGAGCTGCTGCTGGAGAACCGGTCGCGCTCCACCGCCCGCGCGCCCGAACGGCGGGTCATGCTCCCCTCGCACCTGGTCATCCGCGCCTCCACCGGACAGGCGCCCGCCTGAGGGGCCGACCGGGGAGCGGCCGTGGACGGAGGGCCCCGTCCGCGGGCGGACGGCGGGGGCGGCGCCCGGCCCGGGTGATGAGCGGTCGCGGACGGCGGGGTCCCGCCCGGCGGCCCGTGTCAGGCCCCGCCCGCGCTCTCGCCCTTGGCCCAGGCGGTGACCAGCCTCTGGGCGTCGGGGCGTCGCGGCATGGCCACGATGAGCAGGTCGTTCTCCCGGATCCGTGTGTGCGCCGAGGGCACCAGCACCCGCTTGCCCCGCAGGATCGTGGTGACCAGGCCGTGCGGCGGTTCCAGCTCCCCGAGCCGCCTGCCCACGATGTGGAGCCCCGGCGCCGCGCGCACCTCGATCAGCTCGGTGCCCAGGTCGCTGATGGGCACGTCCGCCACCACGGGTTCGAGCGAGTGCCCGCCCCGGGTCAGCCCCAGCAGGCCCGCGGCGGTGCGGATGCTGGTGCCCTGCACCGCCGCGGAGACCAGCACGACGAAGAAGACGACGTTGAAGATCAGGGCTCCGTCGGGGTATCCGGCCACGAAGGGGAACGTGGCCAGCACGATCGGCACGGCCCCGCGCAGACCGGCCCAGCTGACGAAGGCGGTCTCCCGCCACGTGTAGTCGAACCACACCAGGCACAGCGCCACCGTCACCGGTCGGGCGACCAGCACCAGGACGGCGCTGACGGCCAGCCCCGAGAGCGCCACCCCCGGCAGGTCGGAGGGGAAGACCAGCATCCCCAGCAGCAGGAACAGCCCGACCTCGGCGGTGCTGGACAGCCCCTCGTGGAAGGTCCGGATGCCCCGCCGGTGCAGGGGCGCGCGGGCGCCCACGACCAGCCCGGTGACGTAGACCGCCAGGAAGCCCGAGGCGCCCGCCAGGGCCGCGGCGCCGTAGGAGACCCCGGCCACTCCCAGCGCCAGCACCGGGTAGACCCCCGCCGGTCCCAGGTTGACGCGGGTCAGCAGCCAGCTTCCGGCCAGCCCCGCCACGGCGCCCACGACCAGGCCCCCGACCAGCTGCATGAGGGCGAACAGCGCCCACTCGGCCGGTGACGGCGTGTCCTGCCAGGTGGCGATGAGGCCGATGGTGAGCAGGATGGCGATGGGGTCGTTGGCGCCGGACTCCACCTCCAGCAGGGAGGCGACCTTGCGGGGCAGCGGGGCCCTCCGTAGCATGGCGAACACCGCCGCGGCGTCGGTGGAGGCCGCGACCGCGCCGATGAGCAGGGCGGTCAGGGGGCGCACGTCCAGCAGCAGGTACGTGCCCGCCGCCAGGATCAGCGCCGTGCCCGCCACCGCCACCGTGGCCAGCGCGAACCCGGGCGCGGCGGCGCGCCGCAGGTCCCCGGGCTTGGTCGTCAGGCCGCCCTCGAAGAGGATGAGGATCAGTCCGACGGCCCCGCCGATCTGGGCGATCTCGGGGTCGTCCAGGCGGATCAGTCCGAGCCCGTCGTCGGCGATGAACATGCCCAGCGCCAGGAACAGCAGCAGGCCGGGCAGCCGGATGCGGTTGGCGAAGCCCGAGGCCAGGATCGCCGCCACCAGCAGGAGTCCGGCCGCCAGGATCCACCCGTCGGCGGGCAGGTGCACTGTCATGGTCCCCCCGTCGTCGGCTCTGGGACGCGGTGGAGGGGGGAGTGCCGATGGCCGCCGGTGATGAGGACGGCACCGCACGGGCCCCCGCCCGCGCCATCACCCGGTTCCTGGTGCCCCTGGACGGCACCGCCGGTGCGGCGGCCGCCCTGGGCCCCGCGCTGCGCGCCGCCCGCGTCCTGCGGGTCCCCCTGGAACTGCTGACCGTGCGCGACCGAGTGAACCGCGCGTGGGCCGAGGACGTCGACGCGGTCGCCGCGGGCCTGGACTACGACCGCGTCGAGGTGTCCATGGTCGGCTCCGGCTGGCCGGGGGACGTGATCGTCGACGCGGTCGCCGAGCAGCCCGGAACGGTCGTGTGCATGGCCACCCACGACCGGGACCGGTTCTCACGCCTGGTGGCGGGCAGCGTCACCGGACACGTGCTGCGCCGGGCCGCCGCCCCGGTGCTCATGATAGGTCCCGGGTACCTGTGTGACGAGGGAGGCGGGGCCGGTGGCCGCGCCCTCGTGTGCCTGGACGGCGGTTCCCGCGACGCCGACACCCTCGCCCTGGGACAGGGGTGGGCCCGCCAGTTCGGGCTGGAGGTGGAGCTGGTGCACGTGGCCTCGCCCGGCGGGGCGGCCGTGGCCGAGGCGCGGCTGTCGGGGGCCGCCCGGAGGCTGGAGGCGGACGGCCTGGCGGTGCGGACGACCGTGCTGACCGGCACCGATCCGGCGGGCGACATCACCGGGCTGCTCCACCGCCGCCCCGGTGCCCTGGCGGTGCTCGCCAGCCGCGCCCGGGTGGGGATTCCCAAGCTCGTCCTGGGCGGCGTCAGCTCGCGGATCCTCGCGGCCAGCCCCCGCCCCGTCCTCCTCACGCGCTCCTCCTGAGGCGGGCACCCCGGCGGGCTGACCGGAAGCGCCACAGGTGTTCCCCGAGGGGCCCTGGCCTCGGTGGTCTCGTACCCGTGGCTGGTCGCGACCGTCCGACTCCGCCGCGAGGCGCGAGACCACGGTGCGTCAGTCGGTGGCCAGGGTCTGGCGGTAGTGCGCGATCAGCGCCTCGTCGGGACCGGCCTGCGTCCGCTCCGCGCGTCCGTCCAGCACGGCGGCGAGCGTGCGCAGGCACACGTCCCACCCGGCCGCGGTGTCGGCCGTCCAGGCAGGGTCGGCGACGGTGTTGGACAGGCGCAGCACGCACCCGTCGCCGTCCTCCTCCAGGGTCCAGCGCAGGTCCTCGCCGTCCCAGCGGAAGGCCAGGACGTGCGGCGGCGCGAACTCGGTGATCGGCGCGGTCCGCGGTTCCTCGCCGGGGAAGGTGAGCGTGAGGGCGCCGCCCTCGCGCGCGTCGATCGCCACCCGGCACGGGAACCACCGGCTGAGCGCCTCGTCGGTGGTCAGTGCGGCCCACACCGCCGGCAGCGGGTGCGGGTAGCGGCGGGTGAAGTGCAGTACGGGTGCGCCGGGCGTGCTCGCGTCGACGCGGACCTCGGTGCTCATGGCTGCTGCCCCTCCTGTGGGTGCGTGGAGTCCAGGTAGTCGCCCAGTTCGTCCAGCCGGTCCGTCCAGAACGCCCGGTAGGGGCGCAGCCAGTCGTCCAGGTCGCGCAGCGCCTCGGCCCGCAGGCGGTAGCGCCGCCCCTGCCGCTCGGCGGTCTCGGAGACCAGCCCGGCGGTGCGCAGCACGCGCAGGTGCTTGGAGACGTTGGGCTGGCTCATGTCCAGTCCGGCGACCAGGTCCTTGACGAGCAGGCCCTCGCTGCGGCGCAGCGCGTCCAGGATGCGGCGCCTGCTGGGCTCGGCCAGGACGGCGAACAGATCGGGCATACACCGAATATGCCTTCTCAGTTATATAACTGTCAAGGCATTGAAGAGGGTGTGTGCCCCGCTCCCCGGTGGGGCGGTCTGCGGGGAGCGGGGAAGGCCGTGCCGGGTCGGGGCGCCCGGTCGGGCTCAGGCGTCCGTGGGGTGGGCGGCCCGGTCCTCCTCGACCGGCCGCGGCGCGGCCGGGGGCGGCACGTACAGGTCGGTGGCCTCGTGGCCCACCCTGCGCGCGGTCAGGGCCGCGGGCACCATGGCCAGCAGCGCGAGCAGGGCCAGGCCGACGCCGACCCACAGCGGTGCGCGCAGGCCGAAGGCGTCGATGCCCATGCCGCCGACCCAGGAGCCGACGACCACGCCCATGGTGATGAACGAGGAGTGGACGGTGTTGACCAGGGCGCGCGGGTTCCCGGCGCGCTGGACGCGGGTGATCATCGCGGGGTTCAGCGTGATGCCCACCAGGCCGATGCCCGCCATCGCCAGCAGGGCGGGGACCGGCAGGTCCGCGAAGAGGGCGAAGACGCCCAGGAAGACCGTGTTGAGCGCCAGACCGGCCACGATGACGGTCACGGTGTGGGACATGGCCAGGCGGCCGACCACGATGTTGCCGATGACCGTCGCCCCGCCGTAGCCCAGGAGCAGCAGCGGCACGATGTCGCGGGAGAACCCGGTGACCTCGGTGAGGATCGGCGTGAAGTAGGAGAACGCCGCGAAGGTGGCGCCGATGATGAGCGTGGAGGTGGCCATGACCGTCCACAGGCGCGGGCGGCGGAACACCTCCAGCTCGGAGCGCAGGGCTCCGGCCTCCTCGGCCTTCTCCAGGCGCGGCAGCGCGAGCATGGTGGCCACGGCCACGACCACGGTCAGTACGCCGACGGCGGCGAAGGCGGCGCGCCAGCCGAACTGGCCGCCGATGAGCGTGGACAGCGGCAGGCCGAGCAGGGTGCCCACCATGAGGCCCTGGAGGGCCACACCGGTGGCGCGCCCGCGCAGGTGCGGCGCGGTGACCTGCGCGACCGCCGACAGGGCGACGCCGAAGAAGGCTCCGGCGGCCGCTCCGGTGATCACGCGGGCCACGAGCATGGGCCAGTAGGAAGTGGAGAGGGCGGCCAGCGCGTTGCCGACGAAGAAGATGGCGAAGAGCACCATCAGGGCGTGGTTCGTGCGCAGCCGGAGCACCGACAGGGTCGCCAGCGGACCGCCGAGCGCCATCGCCAGTGCGAACGCGGTGATGAGGTAGCCGATCTGCGGGATGGTGGCCCCCAGGTCCTCGGACATCTGCGGCATGAGTCCACCGACGAGCAGCTCGCTGGTGACCATGGCGAAGATGCCGAGCGCCATGAGGTAGACGGACTTGGGCATGGGAGGTTCCCTTCCAAGTTTTGTATTGTTCAGACCAAAAAAAGGACGTACGGAGAGGCAGAAGAGGAGATGTGCGGCGGACAGCGCGGCGGCACCGGCGCGGAGACGGAGGGGCCGCGCGGGCGAACGGGGTCGGGGGTGGTCGGGTCGGGGGATCGGGTCCGGGGGCGGAGGGAGGAGTGGGAGGGGCGGGAGCGGCGCGGGTCAGGGGCGGAGCGCCTCGATGCCGGTGGAGGCGATGCCCTCCAGCACCGTGCGCCCGGCGCCCGACTGGGCCGCGACCCTCATCCCGGAGATGAGAGAGACCACGTACCAGGCCAGGTCGCCGGGGTCGCGGTCGGCGGCGACCGAGCCGTCGAGCTGGCCGTCCATGACGGTCAGACGCAGTGAGGACAGGCGTTTGCGCAGGTCGGCCTCCACCACCTGGGCGACTTCCGGATTGCGCGAGGCGATCGTGGTGATGGTGTTGACGGTGAAGCAGCCTGCTCCGCGGCCGCTCTCCCTGTTGGCCGCCTCGTCGGCCACGATCACGGCGAGCAGCGCCCCGATCCGGTCCAGTCCGCTGCCCTCGGCGGAGTCCAGCACGGTTCCCTGGCGAGCGGTCATGGTGGTGACGTAGTGGGAGAGCGCCCGGCGGAACAGGTGCTCCTTGGAGTGGAAGGTGTTGTAGAGACTGCTGCGGGTCAGTCCGGTCGCCTGGCACAGGTCGGCCGTGGAGGTCCCGTCGAAGCCCTTGGCCCGGAACTCTTCGTAGGCGGCCCGGATCACGTGCTCCTCGTCGAACTGGCGTGGTCTTCCCATGCTCCAGACGGTACCAGTTTATGGACTGATCGTCACAAAAAACCGGGGACGGAACCGGGGTGCCGTTCGGGGCCGTGGAAGTGGTAGGCCAGGGGCGCGGGCGCTGGGACCGCGCCCGCCGGACGCCGTCCGGAGCGGCCCCCTCCACGGGACCGGGCATCCGACCGGCACCGTCCACCAGCGCAGAGGGAGAGACAGGCGATGGAACACAGTCCCGGTACGCGGGTCCGGCTGGGCGGGTCCCCGGTCGAGCTCAGCCCCCTCGGGCTGGGCACCGCCCCGCTCGGCAACGGCGGCTACCGGGAGGTGGACGAGGAGGACGCGGCCGCGACGGTCCTGGCGGCGTGGGAGGCGGGCGTGCGCTACTTCGACACCGCTCCCCACTACGGCCTGGGCCTGGCCGAGCGCCGCCTGGGCCGCGCCCTGGCCGGTCTGCCCCGCGAGCAGTACACGGTCTCGACCAAGGTCGGCCGCCTGCTGGAGCCCACCCCGCACCGCGCCGGGCGGCTGGACGACCAGGGCTTCGCCGTTCCCGCCGCGTACGGGCGGCGGTGGGACTTCAGCGCCGACGGGGTGCGCCGCTCCCTGGAGCGGAGCCTGGAGCGGCTCGGCCTGGACCGGGTGGACGTGGTGCTCCTGCACGACCCCGACCACCACTGGGAGCAGGCGGTCGGCGAGGCCTACCCGGCCCTGCACGAGCTGCGCGACCAGGGCGTGGTCGGCGCGATCGGCGCGGGCATGAACCAGGCGCGCATGCTGGAGCGCTTCGCCGTGGAGACCGACGTGGACGCCGTGCTGCTCGCGGGCAGGTACACGCTGCTGGACCAGGGGGCGGCGGCCACGATGCTCCCGGCCTGCCTGCGCGCGGGGGTGTCGGTGATCGCGGCCGGGGTGTTCAACAGCGGGATCCTGGCCGTGGACGAGCCCTCCGCCGACGCCACCTACGACTACGCGGCCGCTCCCGGGCCGCTGCGCGACCGGGCGCTGCGGATCGCCGCGGTGGCCCGCCGCCACGGGGTCAGCCTGCCCCAGGCGGCGATGGCCTTCTGCGCGCGCCACCCGGCGGTGGCCGGGGTCCTGGTGGGTGCCCGCTCGGCCGGGGAGATCACGCACGACGCCCGCCTCCTGGCGGCCCCGGTCCCCGAGGACCTGTGGGCGGACCTGGAGGCCGAGGGCCTGCTCGTCCCGGGAACCGCGTCCTGACCCCCGCGGCCCGAGCCCCCAGGCGGACGGACGCGAGGACCGCTCCGCCCGCCCGCACCGGTCGCGGGGTCTCCCGGAGCCGCGGGCCCGCGTCGTAGGGTGGCCCTGCGGTCCGCGGCCGCGGACCGCAGGGCCTACCGAGGGGAGCGCCACGTGCGCCTGGTCTGGGTACTCGACACCAACGACCTCCATGCCGCCGCCGACTTCTGGTGCGCCGCTCTGGGCTTCGAGCGCGAGGAGGGCCAGCACCCGGTCTACCTCGCGCTGAAGGACCCGGACGGGCGCTGGCCCGACCTGGTCCTCCAGAAGGTGCCCGAGCCCCGCTCCGGCAAGAACCGGATGCACCCGGACCTGGTCGTCCACGACCTGGACGCGGAGGTCGAGCGGCTGCGTGCGCTGGGCGCGGAGGTGCTGCGCCCGGCCTACGAGGAGGACGGCCACCTGCTGGTGGTCCTGGCCGACCCCGAGGGCAACGAGTTCTGCGTGGTCGAGCGCCTCGACGGCACCCTGGGCGGGTAGCGCGAGCCCGGTCCGCGTCATGTGTGCGCCGCAGGCGCCGGGGTAGCGCTCACCACACGGCCCGCGCGCCGCCGAACCGCGCGGACGCGGGCCGTCGCGCCACGGGATCCAGACGACGCGACCGGGTGAGGTGGCACACGTGTTTCGGGACCGGCGGGAGGCGGGCGAGCGGCTCGCCCGCGCGGTGGCGGAGCGGGCGGGACCGCGCCCGCGCGTGCTGGCCCTGCCCCGGGGCGGTGTCCCCGTGGCCAGGCCCGTCGCCGACGCGCTCGGCGTGCCGCTGGACATCGTGGTCGCGCGCAAGATCCCCGCCCCCGGCAGCCCGGAGACGGCGATCGGGGCGACCACCGCAGAGGGCCCCGCGCTGTTCGACCAGAGGGCGCTGGACCTGCTGGGCATCCCCGAGGGGCGCCTGGCCGAGATGGTCGGGGCCCAGCGGGTCGAGGCGCGGCGCAGGCTGCTGGCCTACCGCGGGGAGGACCCCGAGCCCGAGGTCACCGGATACGACGTCGTGGTGGTCGACGACGGCCTGGCCACCGGGATGAGCGCCCGGGCGGCGCTGACCTCGGTGCTCGCCCGGCGCCCCGCGTCCCTGACGCTGGCCGTCCCCGTGGGCGCGCCCGAAGCCGTCCGCGCGCTCTCCGACGTCTGCGACCGGGTCGTCTGCCTGGAGACGCCGCCGGACTTCGGCGCGGTCAGCCTCTGGTACGCGAGGTTTCCCCAGGTCACCGATGACGAGGTGCGCGGCCTGCTGGTGAGGCTTCCCCGAGGCCCCGGCAGCTCCAGTGACCCCGACGGCCCCGGCCCCGGTGGCCCTAGCCCCGGCGACTCCGCGGGCCCCGGCGGCTCCCACGGCTCCGGCGGTCCCGGCGGCTCCCACGGCTCCGGCGGTCCCGGAGGCGGCCCTCCCGGCCGTCCCTGACCGTCACCGGCCGCCGCGCACGCGGCGGACGACACCGGGTCGGCGCGCCGCACGGGAGCCCGGCCCCCACGAAGGGAGAGGACCATGACCGCCGTCGACGTGACGATACGCACGACGGACGCGCTACTCGACGGGCGGCTGGCCGTGTTCCCCGGGGCGACCGCGGTCGTGGCCTTCGCGCACGGCAGCGGAAGCTCACGCCACAGCCCGCGCAACCGGGCCGTCGCCGAGGAGCTCAACCGGGTCGGGGTCGCCACGCTCCTGCTGGACCTGCTCACCCCGGAGGAGGAGCGCGCCGACAGCGCGACCGGGCGGCAGCGCTTCGACATCGACCTGCTCACCCGGCGGCTCACCGGCACCGTGGACTGGCTGGCCGGACACGAGGACACCGCGGGGACGCCCATCGGCCTGTTCGGCGCCAGCACCGGCGCCGCCGCCGCGCTGAGGACCGCGGCCGAGCGCCCCGACCTGGTCGCCGCGGTGGTCTCGCGCGGCGGCCGCCCCGACCTCGCGGGCACCGAGGCGCTCCAGGTCGTGCGCGCCCCCACACTGCTCATCGTCGGCGGCGCGGACACCGAGGTCCTGCGGCTCAACGAGGACGCGGCCGACCGGCTCAGCGCCCCGCACCGGATCCACGTCGTCCCCCGCGCCACCCACCTGTTCGAGGAACCGGGGGCGCTGGAGGAGGTGGCCGACGCCGCCTCCGGCTGGTTCGCGGGCATCCTGGGCGAGGCGGAGCGATGAGCCCCGGGACCGGCCCGGACGCCCTCCTGCGGTTGTCCGGCCCGAGGTCGCTGGACCCGCTCCTGGAGCGGATCGGCGACGCGCGCTACGTGCTGCTGGGCGAGGCCTCGCACGGCACCGCCGAGTTCTACCGCTGGCGGGCGGAACTGACCCGGCGGCTGATCGACGAGGCGGGCTTCTCCTTCGTCGCGGTGGAGGGCGACTGGCCCGACTTCCAGCAGCTGCACTGCGGCGTCGTGGGCGCGCCGGGGGCGCCCGAGGACCCCAGGCAGATCCTGGAGGGCTTCCGCAGGTGGCCGCAGTGGATGTGGGCCAACACCGAGGTGCTGGAGTTCGCCCGGTGGCTGCGCGAACACAACCTGGGACGCGCGCCGGAGCGGCGCGCCGGATTCTTCGGCCTGGACGTCTACAGCCTGTGGGAGTCGCTGTACGCGGTGCTGGGGTGGCTGCGCGAGAACATGCCCGAGCAGGTGGAACCGGCGCTGAACGCCTACCGCTGCTTCCAGCCCTACGGGGAGGACCCCCAGGCCTACGCCCGCGCGACGCGGCTGGTGCCCGAGAGCTGCGAGGCGGAGGTCGTGCGCCTGCTGGCCGGACTGCGCGAGCGGGCGGGGGAGGCCTCCTCCGCCGAGGACCTGGCCGAGTTCGCCGCGCGCCAGAACGCCGAGGTGCTCGCGGACGCCGAGCAGTACTACCGGGCGCTGGTGCGCGGCGGCCCCGAGTCGTGGAACGTCCGCGACCGCCACATGGCCGACACGCTCGACCGGCTCATGGAGTACCACGGGCCCGGAGCCAAGGCCGTGGTGTGGGAGCACAACACCCATGTCGGCGACGCGCGCGCCACCGACATGGCCGCCTCGGGCATGGTCAACGTGGGGCAGCTGGTGCGCGAGCGCCACGGCGACGAGGGCGTGGTCCTCGTCGGCTTCGGCACCTACGAGGGCCGGGTCATGGCGGCCCGGGCCTGGGGAGGGACCCCCGAACCGATGCCGGTGCCCGCGGCGCGCCACGGGAGCGTGGAGGCGCTGCTGCACCAGTCGTTCGAGGGGGAGACGGGCCTGCTGCTCCTGACCGGCGACGGGGCGGTCGATCCGTTCGCGGGAGAGGTCCTGCCGCACCGCGCCGTCGGCGTCATCTACCACCCCGGACGCGACGGGCTGCGCAACTACGTGCCGACCGTGCTGGGGGAGCGCTACGACGCCTTCGTGTTCGTCGACCGCACCCGCGCGCTCACGCCCCTGCACGAGGTCGAGGAGGACTCGGGCGAGGAGGGGACCTGGCCCAGCGGCCAGTGACCCGGCCGGGCCCCGTCCCTGACCCGGCCGCGCCCGACGCCGCGAGCGGATCGCGACCGCGTGCGGGGTCTCGCGCCTGTGCGCACGGGTTGCGACCGGACCTCTGGAACCGGGCGGGCACCGGGCGCCCCGCCGTCCGGATCCCGTCCGCTGCTAGGTTGTCCGCGGACATGACCGACGGTGCGGCCGTGCGGACACGGCGCCGCCGTCTCCGGCGCGGCCCCGGAGCCGGGGAGAGCAGTGGACGGGGCAGGGGAGCCGGAGCGGCGCCGACACATGAGGAGCGCCTTGGCGTGGTCCGGGGCGGGGCTGCTCGCGGGCGCCCTGCTCCTGGCGGCCGCCACGGTGACCCGCGGCTGGGGAAGGTACGAGGACGGCCTGCTGGAGGAGACCGGCGGCTGGTGGATCCCAGGGGCGGCCGTCGCCGGACTGGCCCTGTTCTACGGGATCCGCTGGAACCTGACGCGTTCCCGCCGCCTCGACGACGATCCCGAGGGCCGGGCGTACGCGGTCTGGCTCGCCCTGGCCGCCCTCGGCGGCGTGTACCCGGCCGTCGCGGGCTTCCCGCGCGACTCCTTCCCGGCCACCGCGGAGACGGCCTGGCACTACGACCCCTCGCCCGCGGCGGCGGCCATGTGGCTCGTCGTCTGCGCGGTCGTGCTGGGGTGCCTGTTGATGCTGGCGTCGGTGCGGCCGCAGAGTCCCGCGCCACTGCGCCGCTCACTGCCCTTCGCCGCGGCGGGCGTCCTCACCGTCGTACTGGTCAGCGTGCTGGTGGGCGTGACCGCCTTCCCCCGGGAACCGCACACCACCGCAGCGGAGGGCGGCGACCCGCCACCGGTGCCGGAGACGGTCAGCCGGGTGGGGTGGAGCTGGGCGCCCCCGATGGGCGCGCGGATCGAGGAGGTCCGCGCGGGCACCCACGGGCCCCTGGTCCTGCTCGGCGACGGCGCGGTCTCCCTGGACGGTGAGACCGGCGAGGAGCGGTGGTCCTTCCGGCGCCCGCGCGACCACGGCCGGAGCGTGTGGGCCGACGACGCGCACGTGTACGTGCGCTACGTCCGCGGCGGTGTTCCCGAGGGCGCCGAACCCGGCGCGGACGGGGAGCCGGTGGAGCGGACCACGGCGGTGCTCGACATCGCGACCGGTGAGGTCACCGGCGAACACACCGCGCTCCAGCAGGACGGGTGGGGCGGTCTCGTCGCGATGACCCCCGAGGCCCGGGTCGGACTCGTCCGGACGGGGCCCGGCGGCTCGCTCGCGTTGAGCGCGAGGTCGCTGGACGGCGGAGAGGAGCTGTGGTCGCGCACGCTGGCGGAGGCCGACGACGGCCGGGCCTGCCGCCACGAGGACCCCCTGCGGTACGGCGACCTCCTGGTCACCCTGCACGGGTGCGCCCCCGAGCGGCAGAGCGGGCTGGGGGACTATTCGGACTACGAGAGCTTCTTCGACCTCTTCTCGGGCGAGAACCGGGTGGAGGTCGCGGTCACGGCGGTGGACCTCACCACCGGGGAGGAGGCTTGGCGCCACACCTGGGTCACCGAACCGGGGGAGACGGCACCCGAACCGGTCGGAGGCGGTCACCCGGCCGGAGAGGGTGACCCGGTGGTCGTGCTGGAGCAGTACGACGCCGATCCGGCCCTGCGCGTGCTCGACGCGGCCACCGGGGAGCGGATCGACCGCCTTCCCGAACTCGTGGCGGACGAGGACTGGGGCAGGGACGAGGACTACGGAGGGGAGAGCGTGGTAAGGGCCGACACCGCGGGCGGCGTGCTCCACGAGGACCTGCGCGACGGTTCGCTGCTCCACCGCGTGGACGCCTCCGGCGAGATCACCGCGACGGCCGACCCGGGCGACCTCCTCAGCGGGCTCGCCAGCATGGCGAACGTGGTCGCGCTGGAGGACGCCGTGGTCATCCCGCGCGTCCCGGCCACCGCCTGGGGCGAGGAGAGGTCGGTCGAGGTGGCGGTCGCGCCCTTCGGCGAGTCGGTGTCCCGGGACACCGCGCGGTGGATCGCCCCCGAGGGCCAGGTGCTGGTCGACGTGCTCGCGGTCCCCGGAGCGGTCGTCGTGCACACGGGCGAGGACGAGGAGTCCCTCGTCGAGGGGCTGGTGCCCTGAGCGGGCCCTTCGCGTTCGGCGTCCGCGGCCCGGTATCCGGTTCGAGAGCCCTGCCGGATGCGATACAGTTTCACCTGTTGGCGGCGCCGGGAACGGCGTTCGCGCAGCGGACGGGACGTAGCGCAGTTTGGCAGCGCACTTGACTGGGGGTCAAGGGGTCGTGGGTTCAAATCCCGCCGTCCCGACAGAGGAATAGCAGGTCAGCGAGGGGTCCACCGGAAGGTGGGCCCCTTTCCGCGTTCCCGGTGGGGTGGAAGCGGGGCTGCGACCGGGGCGTGTGGGCCGTCAGTCCGCGCCGTCGAGCGCCCGTGCCGTTGACCGGCCTGCCACCGGCTGCCCCCGGCCGCGCGGAGCACCGCCGCGGCCCGTTGCGAAGTCATCGGCACAGCCCGCCGTCCGGGGCGTTCGCGCCGGTATAAGCGCTGCTTATGAGCCCCATGGAGACGGGCCCCTACCCGGCGGTACCGACTTCGTGTTGCATGGTCGGGTCTGTGGCGCGGACCACAGGGCGACGCGTCCATCCGCAGCCACGCGGCGCAGCGCCGTTTTCGTCGCTCCACGGGAGGGCGTGCCTGCGATACGGCTCTGGAGCACCCCGGGGCGGACCCGCTCACGCCGCTCCACCGCGGATGTGCGAGCGTTTCCGCCAAGGCGGCCGCGCTTCCGCGCGGCTTCAGGCGGTGGAGAGACCGGACCGGTCGCGGTCCGCCTCAGTGACACGGAGCCTGACACCGCCCCCCATCAGGTCTGAACGGAAAAGAGCCAGATGACTGACACCTTGGTCGTGGCGCACACGGCGATAGCGATCATCGGCGTGGTGCTGCTGATCCTGGCCGCCCGCGTCGAGCCGGTGATCGCACTCGTGATCGGGTCGATCTACCTGGGACTCGCGGCCGGGCTGGGGTTCGAGAACACCATCTCGACCATCGCCCAGGGCTTCGGCGACATCATGACCGAAGTCGGGCTGCTCATCGGATTCGGCGTCCTGTTGGGGTCGCTGCTGTTCCGCATGGGCGCCCTGCAGAAACTGGTGGAGCTGCTGCTGAGACTGCTCGGTCCCAGACGGCTCCCCTACGCGCTCGCCTCCGTGCTGAGCACGGTCTTCCCGTCCATCTACGTGGACGTGCAGCTCGTGCTCGCCGCCCCGCTGGCCCGCTCCGCCGCGCCCGGCCTGGGCCGCAACGGCGTCGGCATGATGGGCGGCGCGCTCAGCACCGGCATCCTCGTCGGCTACGTGTTCGTGATCCCCGGTCTGGGAACCGTGTCGATCGCCGGTCTGCTGGGCGTCCCGCTCGGCACGATGCTGCTCTACGGCTTCGGTGTCGGGCTGGCCACGGCGGTGCTCACCGTGTTCCTCTACGGCGTCCTGCTGAGGTTCGGGTTCTGGAACCCGGACAAGGACGAGACCGCCCCGGTGGCGGTCGGCGCCCACGAGCCCGCCGGTGCCGCGCAGCCCGTGGGCGCCGCGCCCGGCGGCAGCGGCAGCGGCGGCGTCAGCGACGGAGCCGGCGACGACGGCACGGCGAAGGTCGCCGAGACGGCGCCGCGGACCCCGCCGCTCTACGTCTCCCTGCTGCCCATCCTCGTCCCGCTGGTCATGATCGCCGCCGGGGCGATCGCCGAGGCCGCGGGCGTGACCTCTCCCGTGGTCGCCTTCTTCGGCGACCCGGTGCTGGCGCTCTTCGTCGGCCTGGTCGGCGCCTACCTGCTGTCGCGGGGCGTGCTGGGCAACGCGCGCACCAACGACGCGCTGGGCGAGGGACTCAACACCACCGGGCAGATCCTGCTGGTCACCGGCGTGGGCGGTTCGCTGGGCGCGGTGATCGGCGAGACGGCGCTGGAAGGGGTCCTGGGCGGCCTGTTCTCCGCCGATGCGGGCACACCGGCGCTCGTCGCGGTGCTGCTGGCCTGGCTGGTGGCGGCCGTGCTGCACGTGGCCATCGGCTCGATCTCCGTCGCCGCCATCGCGGCCGCGGGCATCCTCGCCCCGATCATGGGCAGCCTGGACCTGCCGCCCGCGGTCCTGGGGCTGTCCATCGGCGCGGGCGCCCTGTTCGCGCTCCACGTGAACAGCAACTTCTTCTGGATGTTCCAGTCGCTGCTCGGTGTGACCACCCGGGGCACGCTCAAGGCGCTGACCTTCGTGACCTCACTGGCCTCGGTGGTCTCGCTGGTCATCGTCGTGGGCATCAGCCTCGTCGTCTAGCAGGGACACCGCCGCGAGTCGCGGCCACCGTCCCTCCGGGCCGCCGCGTGCGCGCAGGCCCGGAGGGACGCGGCTCCCGGCGCCCCCCGCACCTGTGGCGCACCCGACCTTCCCACACACGCAGGAGAGAACCATGCAGCCGCTTCGCGGTGTCACCGTCGTGTCCCTGGAGCAGGCCATCGCCGCTCCCTATGCCAGCCGCCACCTGGCCGACATGGGCGCCCGCGTCATCAAGGTCGAGCGCCCCGGCACGGGCGACTTCGCCCGCGGCTACGACTCCCGCGTCAACGGCATGAGCTCGCACTTCGTGTGGGTCAACCGCAACAAGGAGTCCCTGACGCTGGACATCAAGGACCCGCGCGGCAGCGAGGTGCTGCGCCGGCTGCTGGCCCGCGCCGACGTCTTCATCCAGAACCTGGCGCCGGGGGCCGCGGCCCGCGCCGGGCTGGGCGCCGCCGAGCTGCACGCGCGACACCCCGGGCTCATCGTCTGCGACATCTCCGGCTACGGTTCCCCCGGCCCCTACGAGACGATGAAGGCCTACGACCTGCTGGTGCAGAGCGAGTCGGGCCTGCTGTCGGTGACGGGCAGCGGCGAGGAGATGGCCAAGGTCGGCATCTCGGTCTCCGACATCGCCGCGGGCATGTACGCCTACAGTTCGATCCTGGGCGCGCTGCTCGAACGCGCGCGCACAGGGAAGGGCGCGCACCTGGACGTGTCGATGCTGGAGGCCACCGCCGAGTGGATGGGCTTCCCGCTCTACTACACCTACGACGGCCAGGAGCCGCCGGCGCGCGCCGGCGCGGCGCACGCCACGATCTACCCCTACGGCCCCTTCGTCGCGCGCGATGAGCAGGTGGTCCTGATAGCGATCCAGAACGAGCGCGAATGGCGCGCGTTCTGCGAGCGCTTCCTGGAGCGCCCCGCGTTCGCCGAGGACCCCGCATACGCCACCAACGCCGCCCGCAGCGCCAACCGCGACACGCTCAGGGCGGTCATCGACCGGCGCTTCGCCGAGCTGGACGGCGACGAGGCCACCTCCCTGCTCGCCGACGTCCCGGTCGCCTACGCCCGGGTGAACACCCTCGCCGACGTGTGGAACCACCCGCAGCTCGCCGCGCGCGGGCGCTGGCACGAGGTGGACACGCCGACGGGGCGGGTCCCGGCGCTGGCGCCGCCCGGCCCGCGCGACCCGGCCCCCCGCATGGACCCGGTCCCCGACCTGGGCGAGCACACCGACGCCATCCTCGGCGAACTGGGGATGACGGCCGAGGAGACCGGCGAGCTGCGGTCCGGCGGGGTGGTCTGATGGCACCGCGGACGGACGCCGCCGCGCACGCGGACGCGCTCACGTCGGCCGTCACCTGGCTGTTCGTGCCCGCGTCCCGCCCCGACCGGTTCGCCAAGGCGGTGCGCAGCGGCGCCGGCGCCGTCATCGTCGACCTGGAGGACGCCGTCCCGGCCGACGGCAAGGACGCCGCGCGCGAAGCGCTGCGGGCCGGATGGCCGAGCGTCGTCGGCTCCCGTCCACCCTCCGGCGGCGCACCCGCCGTGGCCGTGCGCGTCAACGCGCGCACCACCGCGGAGTTCGCCGCCGACGCGCGGCTCTGCCGCGAGCTGGGGCCGGACGCCGTCGTCCTGCCCAAGGCCGAGTCCGGCGACGACGTGCGGGCCGCGGCCGAGGCGAGCGGGGCGCCGGTACTACCGCTGATCGAGTCCGCCCGCGGTCTGGTGGGGCTCTCCCGGATCGCGAGCCGTCCCGAGACGGTCCGGCTGCTGTTCGGCGGGATCGACCTGGCCCTGGACCTGGGCACCGCCGACGACGCCGCGCTCGACCCGTCGCGGAGCGACCTGGTGCGCTGGTCGGCGGCGTGCTCGCTGCCGCCGCCGGTCGAGGGCGTCACCACGGACGTGCGCGACGGCGCGGCCGCGGCACGCGACGCCGCCCGCGCCCGCCGCTGGGGGTTCGGCGGCAAGCTGTGCGTGCACCCCGCCCAGGTCGCGCCCGTGGGCACCGCCTTCGCCCCCGAGGCCGCCGAGCTGGAATGGGCGCGCGGCGTACTCGCCGCGGGGGACGGGGGCGCCGTTCAGCGCGGTGGTGAGATGATCGACCGGCCGGTCGTGGAGCGCGCCCGCCGACTGCTGCGGCGCGCCGAGGGGAGGGACCGGACCGTGTAGGCCGAGGGGACAGCCAGTGGACATCGCCCAGTTGCGGGACTTCATCGCGGTCGTCGACAGCGGGAGCTTCACCCGCGCCGCCTCGGTGCTGTTCGTCTCGCAGCCGGCGGTCAGCCAGCGGATGAAGCAGCTGGAGAGCGAACTGGGCGTGCGGCTCGTGCAGCGCGGCCCCCGCGGGGTGGTGCCCACACCGGCGGGGCGGACCCTGTACCGGGACGCCCAGCAGCTCATCCGCCGGTTCGACCAGATCGCCGAGGACGTGGCCAAGGAACCCCGGGCCATCCGCGGACCGGTGGCCGTCGGACTGCCCACCGCGGCCGCCGTCCACCTCGCTCCGGCGCTGTTCTCCTGGACGAAACGGCACTACCCGGGCGTCCGCCTGCGGCTGTTCGAGTCGGTGAGCGGATACATCCAGGAGCTGCTCACGGTCGGGCGGATGGACCTGGCCGTCCTCTACCGCGACGACGCGGCGCCCCGACCGGCCGAGACGCCGCTGTACTCCGAGGAGCTGTACCTGGTCGGGCGCTCGGACGCCGAGGAGCCGCCCCGGGACGACCGGGCAGCCGGGGCCGCAGGGACGGGCGCGACCGCCGCCGCGGCGTACGGGGACATCAGCCTGGCCGACATGCTCCGGGTGCCGCTGGTCGCCCCCGGATCGCGCAGCAACCTGCGCGTGCTCATCGACCGGGTCTTCGCCGAACACGGCGCGGTGCCCACGATCGCCGCCGACGTGGAGTCCCTGGGCACGATGGTGCGCATCGCCGAGAGCGGCGAGGCCTGCGCCCTGCTCCCGCTGTCCAGCGTCGAGGCGCTGCGCGGCACCCCCGACCTCATGGTGCGGCGGGTCGTGGACCCCGTGATCGAACGCCACATCGCGGTGTGCGCCGGTTCGGACTACTACGAGCCGCGGGACGCCGTGTCCGTCGTCCGGCACGGCATCGTGCAGGTGACGACCCGGCTCGCCGAGCGGGGGGCCTGGCCGGGGATCCGCCTGGCGGCCCGGACCGAACCGCGCGCAGACCGGCCCTGACCGGGGCGTGCGGGCCGCCGGTCCGCCCCGGTCAGGACGCCGTCCACCGGCGTCATCGCCGCGTTCGGCGGTCCGTGCCGGTGCTCTCCGGCGTCCGCCCGTCCCCGGGGCCGCGGGCCACCCGTGTGCCGCGGTCCCGGGCCGCCGTCACTCCACGCGGGAGAGGGCGTCGCAGAGCAGGTCCACGGCCGCCTGGGTGCGGTCCGTCTCGTCGAGGGCCTCCTCGGCCCCGGAGCCCGCGGGCAGCACCTCAGCCGCAGCCGATCCAGGCGAGGGTCCGGCCGACGGAGCCCTTTTCGGCCGGAGGCCGCTGGACGGGCGTCTGACCGGGGAGGGGGTGGCCCTGCCGCTGCCCGGGGGGAGGCTGGTGGCCGGGGGGAGGCGCCTGACGGGGCTGCCGGGGAGGGTGGGGGCCCCGGGGAGGCGGGGCGCCGTGTTCGTGCATGGTGCGTACTCTAGCCATGCCCGACGACGGTGCCGTGGGGCCGTCCGACCCGGGGTCCGGTGCCTCGTACAGTGGGAACTCCGTTCCGGGCGGAGGCGATCCTCGACGGCCCGCGACCGAACACGAACACCGACCCCCGCCCCGGCGGGGACGCCCCGGAGGGGAACTCCTTGTACCTGTCCCGCATCAACCTCGACCCCAAGCGCAGCGCCCGGATGGACCAGTGGGCGGTCATGGGGCAGGCCGTGCGCAGAGCGGTCGATCCCGACCCCGAGTCCGACGCCCGCGTGCTGTGGGCGCGCACCTCGCCGAGCACGCTGGTGGTCAGCTCCGACACCGCCCCCGCCTGGGGCAAGGTCCCCGGCGCCACCTCCGCCGCCATCCACCCGATGCCGCGCTACTCCGAGGGCGAGACCGTCCGCTGGGAGCTCATCACGGCGCCCACCGCGCCGCGCGGAGCCGAATCCGCCGGTGAGGGGGCGCGCCCGCGCGGCAAGCGGGCCCCCCTTCCGGAGGAGGAGTTCGAGGGATGGCTGGACGGCAAGTTCGCGGGCGCGCTGGACGTCACCTCGGTGCGGTGGAAGCACGTGGGCGGCCGTCCCGCGCGGTACCACTTCACCGGCGAGGCCGTGGTGCGTGACAGCGAGGCGCTCCAGGAACTGTGCCTGGACGGTGTCGGCGCGGGCACGGCGACGGGGGCCGGGCTGCTCCTCGCCAGCCCGCTGACACCGAGGTAGCCCCGGGTCCCCGAGGCACCCCTCGCCCCCGGATTCCACCGGGCCCGGTGCCGGAGGCGGGCGCAGCGGACGCCTCGCGCACGTGTCGGTTCGCGTCCGGAGCCCGGAACCGTGCGACTGTGTATCCGACCGACGCGGGTCCCCCCGGCGGGGGAGCGGGTCGCGGTGCCTCGGGAGCACCGGGAGAGGGGGCACGGGACGAACGGGTGTCCCGTGTCGAAGTTGAGGAAATTATCGCTTTTTGCAAGATAATTGTCTTATTGTAAAACAATTTGCATTCGCGGCTTTTGCAGCCATACCTGAGGGAACCTAGTCTGTGCATCGCGGCTGTCCCGCCAGCCACAGGGCCACCGGCCCCGCGGGCCGCGCGCGGGATCGCGCCGCCGGTGTCCTGCCCAGGCAGGTACATGAGCACACAGGACAGAGCACCGGGGGGTTTCCTCTTGTCCACGTCTCTCACCGAAACACACACGTCAACGACCGTCACCGACCGACTGCCCGTGATCCCCAGGCCGCGCAGGCCGGTCGAGGGGGCCGTCCCCGAGGCCACGGAGACCGAAGATGTCCGGGAAATCGGGGAGGTCCGCCCCGAGGAGCTGATCTCCCAGCTGCGTGACCTCGCCGACGACGACCCCAGGGCCGACGAGCTGCGCGAGCGGGTGGTCGTGCTCTACCAGCCGTTGATCAACAAGATCGCGCGCCGCTACGGGGGGCGCGGCGAGCCGCTGGAGGACCTGAAGCAGACCGCGATGGTGGGGCTGGTCAAGGCCGTGCGCGGCTACGACCCGGCCCGCGGCAAGCCCTTCATCTCCTACCTGCTGCCCACGGTGACGGGGGAGATCAAGCGGCACTTTCGCGACCACACCTGGGCGGTGCGGGTGCCGCGCCGCCACCAGGAGAACCGGGTGAAGCTGCGCCGGGTGACGGGGGAGTTCCAGCAGCGGCACGCGCGCACGCCCACGATGGCGGAGCTGGCCCACGAGATGGGGCTGCCCGAGGCCGAGGTCAGCGAGCTGGCGCAGGTCTCGGAGTCCTACCGGTCGCTGTCGTTGGACGCGCCCGACTCCTCCGACTCCGAGGGGCAGGAGGGCACGCGCCTGGAGGACCACCTGGGCAGTGAGGACGCGGCGCTGGACCGGGTGGTGGAGCGCGAGTCGCTCAAGCCCGCGCTGGCGAGGCTGCCCGCACGCGAGCGGGAGATCCTGCGGCTGCGGTTCTTCGGGGACCACACCCAGTCCGAGATCGCGGACCGGTTGGGGTACTCCCAGATGCACGTGTCCCGGCTGCTGTCGGGGGTGCTGGAGCAGCTGCGCGAGGAGGTCGGCGGGCACGCGCCCGGCCACGGCTGAGTCCGTGCCCGGGCTCCCTCCCGGAGGACGGCCCCCATGGCGTCCTCCGGGAGGGAGCCCCCGGCCTTCCGTCCCGTCCCGGCACGGCGCCCGCCGGGCGCCCCGCCGCCCGCCCGGGCCGCGGGGTCAGCGGGCCGGGATGTCCTCGGGCAGCAGGGTGGTGAAGTCCTCCCGGGTGGCGTTCTGGACGCCGTTGACCAGGCGGCCCGCCTGCCGGGTGATCATCCGCTCCAGCACCTGGCGCGCGTAGCGGGCGTTGCCGAAGTTCACGTCGCGGACCACCCCCGAGAAGTGCTCGTGCAGGGCCGCCGTCGTCTGCTCACCGCAGGTGTACCCCGACCCCTTCGCCATCCGCTCGACGATGGTGACCAGCTCGTCGTCGCTGTAGTCGGGGAACTCCACCTGGTGGTTGAACCGCGAGGCCAGACCGGGGTTGGAGTCGAGGAAGCGCTGCATCTCGTTGGTGTACCCGGCGACGATGACCACCGCCTCGTCGCGGTGGTCCTCCATGAGCTTGACCAGGGTGTCGATGGCCTCCTGGCCGAAGTCGTTGCCCGCTCCGCGCGGCGCCAGCGAGTAGGCCTCGTCCACGAACAGCACGCCGCCCTTGGCCCGCTCGAACACCTCGGCGGTCAGCTGGGCGGTGTGCCCGACGTAGCGCCCGACCAGGTCCGACCGGGCCGCCTCCACCACGTGGTCGCTGCGCAGCACCCCCAGAGCGTGCAGGAGCTTGCCGTACAGACGGGCCACGGTCGTCTTGCCGGTACCGGGAGGACCGGCGAACACCAGGTGGTGGCTCATCGGCGCCACCTGGAGCCCCATGGCGCGCCGCTGCTGCGACATCAGCAGCAGGTTGGCCAGGTCGTTGACGGTCTCCTTGACGCTGGCCAGGCCCACCATGGCGTTGAGCTCCTCGCGCAGGGCCGCGATCCCGTCCGCCGTGCCGCCGAGCTGCTCCTCCTCGGCCGCCTCCCCGAGGTCCTCGGGCAGCAGGAGGGTGAGCGAGTCCGGGCTGTCGGGGATGGTCCCGCCCAGCCGGAACGCCTGGCGGTCGATCATCTCCTCGAACAGCTTGCGGGCCTCGCGGCCGTTGCCGAACGCCGGTCCCTTGGGCACCCGCTCGAAGTGGGCGAGCAGGGCCTCCTCGGTCTCCTCCGCCATCCGGTAGCTGTGGGAGACGCACATGTTGCGCACGATCTGCGTCAGCTCCTCCGGCGAGTAGTTGGTGAACTCGATGGTCCGGCTGAAGCGGGAGGCCAGGCCGGGGTTGGTGTCGAGGAAGCTCTGCATCTCCTCCGTGTACCCGGCGACGATCACCACGACCTCGTCGCGGTGGTCCTCCATGAGCTTGACCAGGGTGTCGATGGCCTCCCGGCCGAAGTCGGGGCCGCTGCCGCCGCCCTCGCTGCCGTTGGCCAGCGTGTAGGCCTCGTCCACGAACAGCACGCCGCCCTTGGCCCGCTCGAACACCTCGGTGGTCTTGATCGCCGTGCCGCCCACGTACTGCGAGACCAGGTCCGCGCGGGCCACCTCCACCACGTGCCCGTAGCGCAGCACGTCCAGTTCGGCGAGGATCTGCCCGTACAGCCGCGCCACGGTGGTCTTGCCCGTACCGGGCGCGCCGCCGAAGACCAGGTGGCGGCTCATGGGCGGCGTGGGCAGGCCCATCTCCGCCCGGCGCTGGGCCATCTGGTTGCGGGTGACGAGCGTCTTGACCTCGTGCTTGACCCCGGCCAGACCCACCAGCGCGTCCAGCTCCTTCATGGGGCCGACCTCCTCGGCCTCCTCGTCCCCCTCCCCGGAGGCGGGGACCTCCGGCATGGGGACGGGCGCGCCCGCCAGGTCGCCGAACGCGTCCGGGGCACCGTTGCCGCGGCTGAGCAGCTCCTCCGTGCGCATGCTCTGGCTGGCCACGGTCTGGCGCAGCCCGGAGCGGCCGTTCTCGCGCACCGAGCAGTCCTCCACCGCCACGTCCTCGGCGGAGTGCACGAGGATGCCGTCGGCGCCGTTGCCGAACACCTCGCACCGGCGCAGTGTGGCGCTCGCCTTGGCCGCCACCAGAACGCCGTTGCGGCGGCCGTTGTAGACCCGGGTGCGCAGGACCGTCGCCCTGCCCCCGGCCCGCACGGCGATGCCGTCGCCCGTGCACTCGGACACGTCGCAGTCGCGCACGTCGGCGGACGCGCCCGAGCCCACCGAGATCCCGGCGTCGCGGCTCCCGGAGATCTGCACGCCGGTCAGCAGGGGCGCACCGCCCTCCTCCACCGACACCGCGCTCTTGCCGGTGCGCTCCAGCGTCACGTCCTCCAGGCGTCCGCGCCCGCCCCTGCCGAACACCACGCCCTGGCTCCTGGTCCCGGTGATCGCGGTCGCGCGCAGGAACGGGGCGGCCTGCTCGACCACCACGCCGGGACCGGCGGTCTCGCTGACCAGTCCGCGGTCGAACTCCACGACGCTGTCGCCGCCCAGGCTCAGCCCCTGCCCGCCGCGCACGACCAGGCCGAGGAAGGTGGTGGAGGAGCGCTCCTCGGCGAGCACGGCGTTACCGCCCGACTCCTCCACCTCGCACTCGGTGAAGGTTCCGCGCGCCCGGCCGGACAGGTGGATGGCCACTCCCTTGGCGCGCGCCACGCGCACCCGCGCCACCTGCGGGTCCGCCCCGTTGTGCACGACGACGCCGCGTCCGCCCACGTCCTCGAACACGCAGTCCTCGACCATCGGGCGCGACCTGCTGGACACCACCAGCCCGTCGCCCTCGACGTCGTGCACGCGCGCGCCCAGCAGAGAGGTGGCCGACCCCTCCTCCAGCGCCACCGCGGGCTTCTTGGTCCCCGAGATCTCGCAGTCGCGGATCGTGCCCCCGGACTGCCCGCTGGCGAACACCCCGTTCCCCCCGGCGTCGCGCAGCACGCAGGAGCGGACCGTGGGGCGGGCCTGCTCACCGATGACCACGGCGCTGGTGTCGACATCCTCGACCACACAGTCCTCGATGACGCTCGGCCCCGAGGAGGTGATCACCACGCCCGCCCCCGCCGAGCAGGTGACGCGGCTGTCGCGCATGGCGAGCGCGCCCTCGCCGCGCACCGACACCGCGGTCCACGAGGCGCCCTCCACCTCGCAGTCGGCCATCTCCAGCTGTCCGAGGGGGATGTCCACCGCCGGGTAGTCGGCGTGGCGGCCGCGCAGGACCAGCCCCGACAGCTTGACCGCCTCGGCGCCCGAGACCACGGCGCAGCCGTTGGCGGTGGTGATCTCCACGCTGCCCAGGCCGTCGCGGGCCATCAGGGTGACCACGTCGCGCAGGACGAGGCTCTCCTCGTAGCGGCCGGGGGCGATGGTGATGAGGGCGCCGCTGTCAGCGGCCTCGACCGCCTCGGTGATCGTCGCGTGCCCGTCCTGAGCGTCGGCGTCGACGGTGAGGAGCTGCCTGGTCATCGGTGTCTTCCTAAGTCGGGGGAGGGCGGTGGCGGGGCGGCCGGAGCCGCCCCGCCGGGGGTGGGGTCAGGAGCAGGACGCGCGCACCGCCGAGGCGGCCACGTGCGAGCTGGCGTGCTCCTGGTCCGCGAGGGCGTCGGTCCCCGCGTTGGTGAGCTGGACGGTGAACTCCTCCGTGGGGGAGGTGAACCCGGTCACCTGGACCCAGCCGCCCCGGATCCCCGCCTGGTCGATCCCGAAGACCGCCACGGGAGACCCCTCGGCCGCGGGACCGGAGAAGAGCTGGTACTTCGCCTCCCCGGGGGAGATCCACAGCGGGCTCTCGTCGTCGGGCACGTGGACGTAGAGCTCGCACGCGACCCCCGCCTCCCCGGGGGTGAAGGTCCAGGTGGCGTACTGCCCGTTGCCCTGTTCCGGGTCGCCCGAGACGGGAAGGGCCTCGTAGCCGCCGTCACAGCCCTCCTGAGCGTACCCGCCGGTCCGTGTGGCCCAACTGGCGGTGCCCTCCGCGCTGTCCCAGCGCCCCTCGTTGGTGTAGGAGGCGCCGGGGGAGGCCTGGCAGCCCGGCCCCGCGACGGCGAGGAAGGGTTCGGGCTCCGAGGCCCCCGTCAGCGCGCCCGAGTCCGCCAGGACCGAGCCCCCGCCCTCCGAGGCCGGAGCGTCGGCGGGCGCCGAGCCGCCGCCCGCGGTGTCGCCGTTCCCGGCGGCCCCGCTCTCACGGGCGGTGTCCCCGGTGCGGGCGGTGTCGGCGAGGGGGGCGTTCATCTCCTCCGCGGCGGTGCCGGTCCCGGTGTCCCCGGTGCCGGTGTCGCTGTTGCCGGAGCCCTCTCCGGCCGCGGCCCCTTCGGCCTCCCCCTCCCCGGAGGTCCCGGCGCCCTCGTCTCCCGCGGCCGCCGTGTCCTCCCCGGCCGTCTGGTCCGCGCCCTCCTCACCGGAGGAGGGACCTGCGGCCGTGTCACCGCCTGCGGCCGTGTCACCGCCTGCGGCCGTGTCACCGTCCCCGGCCGCGGCGCCCTCTGCCCCCGGCTCCCCGGCACTCTCGGCGCCGGGCCCCCCGGCGGCGGTCGCCTCGCCGGCGCCGCCCCCGGACTCCGGGGCACCGGCGGCCGCCGTGTCCGGGGCCTCCTGAGCGGCCGGGGCGGTCTCCACGGGGTTGTCCCCACCGGTGGCGGCGTTGCCCGGATCGGGCATCGACGGGGCCGAGGCCCCGTCTCCGCTCACCTCGGGGACGTAGCCGGTCTCCTGGGGCACGCCGCCCTGCTGGGCCGCGGGTGCGGCGCCCGTGTCCGCCGGCGCAGCGACGGCTCCGGACTCGCCGCCGGCCGAGGCGCCCGCCTCGGCGGTCCCCGAGGTCTGGCCGCCGGTGCCGTCCGCGCCGCCCGAGCCCGCGGCGAGCGGAGTCGTGTCCAGGGTGATCCCGGGAACCCCCGCCGTCATGGCGAAGGGGGCGGCGACCAGCAGCAGGCCCGCGATGGCGGCACCCGCCAGGACGGGCTTGCCCGGGCGGTCCAGGGCCACCTCCGGGGCCTGGGGGGCGGCGGGCTCGTGCAGGGCGCCGGTGATCCGGGGGCCGGGCACGGCCTCGGCCACCCCTGCCCCCTCGGCCGCTGCGGACGGGGGAACGGCCCCGACGCGCGCCGCGGAGCCCACGGAACCGTCGGAGACCGTGCCGTCGGCTCCTCCGCCGAGCGCGGACCGGAAGTCGGGCGCCGGTGCGGGACGGCCCTCGGCCTCACCGCGAGCCTGCGCGCTCTCAGACATCGGAACTCCTTCTCGGGGGGCCCGTGCGGCCGCGGGAGCGGCCGCACGGGGAGGTGGGGGTGGGGTCGGGGGTCACCGGCGTCCTCCGGGCCCGTCCGGGCCGTCCACGTCCGGGACGGTGTTGATGTTGTTCTCCTCAGCGCGGCCGAACTTCTCCTTGGTGCCGCCGAGGATGGCGCTGGTGTCCTCCGCCGCGATGACCAGGAACCCCAGGTACTCGTCGATGGAGGTCTTGAGCACGCCCAGGGACTTGTCCATGTCGTCGGCGAACTTGTCCCCCGTGCCCCAGAGGGGGCCCAGGGCCTCCAGTTCGCTGCTCAGCCACTGCTGGAGTTCACGGGCGTACTCGGCCGCGTCGTTGACGCTCCAGCTGTTCCTGTCGATGCCGTCGAGGTCGGCGAAGAAGTCGCCGCCGGTCGTCATGTCCGTCTCCTCTCGTGGTCCTCAGCCGCGGGTGCGGCGCGGGGCGCCTAGTGCCGCGGGTTCTCGGAGGGGATGCCCAGCCGGTCGAGCAGCTTGAGCGGATCGAGGTCGCCGCTCATGACCTCCTCCGCGCTCGTCACGTCCGGCATGAAGGGGCTGTAGGCCTTCGAGACGCGCTCGGCCATCTGGCTCCGCGCCTTGTTGACCACCTCGGTGATGGCGGCGGCCAGCTCGGTGGGGGCCATGTCCCGGTAGGCCTGCGTGTGGAACTTCAGCTCGACCAGCTCACCCGTCGCGTTCACCTTCGCGCCCACGAGCCTGTTCTTGGCCACGACCTCTTCGGTTGCCGCCTCCAGGTTTGCGCTTGCGTCCGCCAGCAGGCCCATCGTCTTGTGAAGCTGTGCCAGTTCCTCTTCCATCTGGCGTTGCATCTGCGAACTCATGCCGGGTGGCTCCCTTCTTGCTCTGACCGGGTACGGGGCGTCCCAGTGCGGATCTCTGCGCGTCGGCCGTGGTGCCCCAGACCTTCTCGTCCTCGGAGAGCCACGTGGAGCGCTGGCGGTCGCGGTTGTTGTCGCCGCCGCCACCGCCCATACCGCCGCCCATACCGCCCATCATGGGGGGCATCATCGGCATGCCGCCCATGCCTCCCATGCCCCCGGCTCCGGCACCCGCGCCGCCGGTGCCCGCGCCGGGCTGGCCGCCCAGCCCTCCCACACCGCCGAGCCCGCCGGCGGTGCCGGGGGAGCCCGGCCCGCCGGAGGCCCCCTGGGGGCCTCCCGGCTGGTACTGGGTGCCGTCGGGGTTGGCGAACAGCGAGGAGCGGTCGGAGCTGTCGGGAGCGCCGGGGCCGTCACCGGAGTAGGGGCTGGGGCTGAGACCGCCGTAGTTGAGGCCGATGGCGTCGGGTGCCAGCGGCGGCGGCAGGACGTCCGGGGGTTCCTGCCCCGGGCCCGTGTAGTTGCTCGTGATCGGCTCCCCGGTCTCGGGGTTGATCGGGTAGGGCCGACCGGTCATGGGGTCGATGACGTAGGGCTCGCCGGTGATCGGGTTGATCGGTACGTCGCCGCCCGTCCCCGGGCCGTTGAGGCCCAGGTCCTCCGGCAGCGGCGGCGGCCGCAGCCCGTAGTCGTAGTCGTTGGAGGTGCCGGGTCCGTTGAGGCCGAGGTCGGGCGGGGGAGCCGGTATCTCGTAGTCGTAGTCGGTGGGCAGCCCGGTGACCGGGTCGATACCGACCGGCTGCCCGGTGACGGGGTCGATGGGCAGGACCTGCCCGGTCTCGGGGTCGTAGTTGATGGGCAGTTCGGTGTCGGGGTTGTAGGGCAGTCCGGTTTCGGGGTCGACGGGGAAGGGTGCGCCGGTCTCGGGGTTGATCGGGAGCCCTGTGGCCGGGTCGAACTCCAGGGAGCTGCCCCTCTCCCCGATGGGGATCGGTTCGCCGGTGACGGGGTCGATGGGCAGGGCCTGCCCGGTCTGGGGGTCGTAGTTGATGGGCAGCCCGGTGACGGGGTCGATGGGCAGGGCCTGCCCGGTCTCGGGGTCGTAGTTGATGGGCAGCCCGGTGTCGGGGTTGTAGGGCAGTCCGGTCTCGGGGTCGACGGGGAAGGGTGCGCCGGTCTCGGGGTTGATCGGGAGCCCTGTGGCCGGGTCGAACTCCAGGGAGCTGCCCCTCTCCCCGATGGGGACCGGTTCGCCGGTGACGGGGTCGATGGGCAGGGCCCGCCCGGTCTCGGGGTCGTAGTTGATGGGCAGCCCGGTGTCGGGGTTGTAGGGCAGTCCGGTCTCGGGGTCGACGGGGAAGGGTGCGCCGGTCTCGGGGTTGATCGGGAGCCCCGTCGCCGGATCGCGTTCCAGGGAGCCGTTGTAGCCCCCGCGGCCGCTTCCCGGGCCGTTGAGGCCGAGGTTCGGCGGCGGGGGCGGCGGGACGAAGGGCCCGTTCAGGCCGGGGTCGTTCACGCCGCCGCTGCCACCGGTGCCGGGCCCGTTGAGGCCGAGGTCGTTGGGGGGTGGGGGCGGCACGAAGGAACCGTTGTTACCCCCCTGGCCGAAGCCGGGCCCGTTGAGGCCGAGGTCGTTGGGGGGTGGGGGCGGCACGAAGGAACCGTTGTTACCCCCCTGGTCCAAGCCGGGCCCGTTGAGGCCGAGGTCGTTGGGGGGTGGGGGCGGCACGAAGGAACCGTTGTCGCCCCCCTGGCCGAAGCCGGGCCCGTTGAGGCCGAGGTTCGGCGGCGGCGGGGGAGGGGTTCCGATGCCGTTCGGCCCCTGGGGACCGTTGTCGCCCCCCTGGCCGAAGCCGGGCCCGTTGAGACCCAGGTCCGGGGTGGGAGGTGGAGGGCCGCCCAGGCCCTCGGGGTTGCCCGTGCCGGGCCCGTTGAGCCCGAGGTTCGGCGGTGGCGGCGGAGGGTCCAGGTACTCGTTCCCGGGGCCCTGGCCACCGGTTCCGGGGCCGTTGTACGGGAGCTGCGGTGGCGGCGGGGGCGGTGGTGGCGGCGGGGGCGGACCGCCTCCCTCGTTGTCCCAGTCGCCGAAGGGGTTGTCGATCTTCCAATCATCGAAGGGGTTGTCGATCTCCCAGTCGCCGAAGGGGTTGTCCCAGTCGCCGAAGGGGTTCTCGCCGCCGGGTCCGTTGCCGCCGCCACCGGTCTCAGGGGTCGGCGGCGGGAGCGGAGCGGGGTCCACGATGACCGGTATGGTGGCGTGCGCCTGCGTGTAGGTGTGCGCCATGAGGTCGCGCACCTGGTTGGCGGCCTCGTAGACGCCCTCGTAGTGGTTGCGGAACCTCTGGTAGAGCACGTTGTTGATGTTGTCCTGGGTCGGCGGATCGCCGGGGATACCGGTTAGTTTGTCCCCGCCGGTCTCCTCCGGATAGGCGATCGTGACCTGGAACTGGTCCCGCTCCGGGTTGAACTCCTCCGTCCCCGCGGAGGTGTAGAAGTACCAGTCGTCGAGTACCTCCTGGACGCGCCCTCCCCTCGTGTTGAGGGCCTGCTCCACCGTGTAGGCGAGGACGGCGGTGGCGAACGTCAGAACCGTCTTGACCCGCTCCAGCTCCGCCTTGAACTCGGGGAGCTCCATGTGCACGGAGGTCATCCGGTACGCCATGTCCTGGAGGCGGTACTTGTACGCCGCGGCGGCCGAGCCCTGCATGGCTCCGTCGGGGACGTCGATCTCCTGCCACAGCTTGTTCAGACTGCCTCCCTCACCGTCGATGTAGGGAGTCAGCGTGTCGTAGAGCGTGCCCAGGCTGTCGATGGTCTTCTGCAACCGGGTGAGGTCCCAGTTCTCGGACGTCAGCTGGTTGTTCCCGTAGTCGGCCAGGTGCGCCAGGTTGCTCAGCTGCTGACGGAACCCGTCCTGTGGGGGAGGAGTGTCGTCTGTGTGCAGATCCTCCTTGCCGTCGCTGAGGGTCTTCTCCCCCCACAGGTGCTTCTGCATGGTGTAGCCGGCGTAGTCGATGCCGTAGGTCTCATAAGGGACGCTGCTGCCGCCGTACGTGGGCATGTACGCCGTGTAGTACTCCCTGTAACTCCACCAGCGGTCCATCTCGTGGCCGCCGTAGTTCCACGAGAAACCGGTGAAAGGATTGGTGGTCTCGTGGAAGTGGTAGCGCCCGTCCGCGACCCAGGGGTCCTTGGTGACCGTGTCGATGCTCTCCATCGGTTTGTAGTCGCCGTCGGTGCCGGCGAAGATGTTCATGAGCTCGTGCAGCGGCTTGTCCGGAAGGTCTTCGTACTCGATCTCTGGTTCTGGCATGGTCCCCTCCCTCTGTGGATCGCGTTTCTGGACTAGGCTTCGCTGCTGTCCTCGTCGCCGCCCTCGTCCTGGCCGTTACCGGAACCTCTTCCGGAGCCGCCGAAGCCGCCCGAACCACCCGAACCGCTCTGGCTCGAATAGATCAGGTTGTGGACTTCCTGGGCGGTGAGGTTCTGCTCGTCCTCGAGGTTGGCGAAGACGATGAGGTTCTCCGAGAGCCTGCGGTCGATCTCGATCAGTTCCTGGTTCAGGCCGTAGATGAAGTCGTAGATCCCGCTCATCGAACTGTCGATCTTGCTGGTGAGCCGCCCGGCCTCTTCGAGGATGCCGGGGTCTCCGAGCCTCTGGTAACCGCTTTCGGCCACCCCTTCGTACACGGAGAGTTCGGTGACCAGGATGTTGAGGTCCTTCTGGAGGGGCTCAACGATCTTCGAGCGGAAATCCCTGATCCGGTCGAGGTCGATCTTGGTGCCCTTGTCACCCGTGCCGGAGCCCGCACCCTCGTCACCGCCTCCGCTGTCCCCGGTGCCGGTGTCCTCGTCGTCGCTCTCTTCGTCGTCGCCGTCGTCGTCGTCCTCGTCGTCCTCGTCGTCGTCCTCGTCCTCGTCGTCCTCGTCCTCGTCGTCCTCGTCCTCGTCGTCCTCGTCGTCGTCGTCGTCGTCGCCGTCGTCGCCGTCGCCGTCGTCGTCCTCTTCGTCCCCGGCGGTGTCTTCCTCGTTTCCGGGTTCCTCTTCGTCGTCGCCCTCAGTGCCCTCTTCGTCCCCGGGTGCCTCTTCACCACCGCTCCCGGCACCGTCCTCGCCGCCCCCGGTCTCCTCGCCGCCCCCGGTCTCCTCGCCGCCCCCGGTCTCCTCACCGGAAGTTTCGGAGGTGTCCTCGACCACGGGCTTGAACGAGACGGCCGGTTCCACCGGTACCGGTTCCTCGTCGGGGACATCAGCCGTCGACGTCTCGCTCTGACCCGTCTCCAGGTGCTCGGGACCGCTGTCGTCCCCGGCGGTGTCTGAGTCGTCGTCTTCGGTGATGTGTTCGTCCCGGTGGGTCCCCGCCGCGACCGGGGGCGGGGTGGTGCCCGCGGGCACGCCCGGAGTCCCGCCGCTGCCCGGGTCGTTCGCTCCGGGGCGGTGACTCTCCACGTGCTCGGGGGAGTCCTGCTCCTCGTTCTGCCCAGGCCCGTCTTCGCCGGGGTGGTCGTGGTCGGAGGAGTTGTCCTGGCCGGGGTGGTCTCCGCCGGGTCGGTCGTGGTCGGAGGTGTCGTCCTGGCCGGGTCTGCCGGGCCCGTCACCGCCGGGGCGATCGTCTTCGGAGGAGTTGTCCTGGCCGGGGTGGTCTCCGCCGGGTCGGTCGTGGTTGGAGGTGTCGTCTTGGCCGGGGTGGTCTCCGCCGGGTCGGTCGTGGTCGGAGGAGTTGTCCTGGCCGGGTCTGCCGGGCCCGTCACCGCCGGGGCGATCGTCTTCGGAGGAGTTGTCCTGGCCGGGGTGGTCTCCGCCGGGTCGGTCGTGGTTGGAGGTGTCGTCTTGGCCGGGGTGGTCTCCGCCGGGTCGGTCGTGGTCGGAGGTGTCGTCTTGGCCGGGGTGGTCTCCGCCGGGGCGATCGTGGTCGGAGGAGTTGTCCTGGCCGGGCCCGTCACCGCCGGGTCGGTCGTGGTTGGAGGTGTCGTCTTGGCCGGGGTGGTCTCCGTCGGGTCGGTCGTGGTTGGAGGTGTCGTCTTGGCCGGGGTGGTCTCCGCCGGGTCGGTCGTGGTCGGAGGAGTTGTCCTGGCCGGGCCCGTCACCGCCGGGTCGGTCGTCCCCCTCGTCGCCGTTGCCCTCCTCGTCGCCGGAACCCTCCTCGCCGTCGAGGTCCTCGGACACGGTGATCAGACCGGTCTCGGGATCGATCTCCACGTCCCCACTGCCGGGGTCGAGGGAGACCTCACCCGTCTCGGGGTCCAGGGTGAGCTTGAGGTCGCCGATCTCGATCGTGGTCGGCAGGTTCTCCTCGCCGTCACCGGAACCGCCCGTCTCGATCCCGACGGTCCCCTCGACCGGGTCGATGGTCAGGCCCAGGCGTCCGGCCTCGACGGTGACCGGCGCCGCCTCGGGGTCGAGGGGCACGTTCCTGTCCCCGGGCTCGATGCTGATCGTGCCCTTGTCCGAGTCCAGGACGAACTTCAGCTCGCCCGCCTCGACGGTGGTGATCCCCGTCTCGGGGTCCAGGGTCACGACCGGGGCCCCGGGGATCTCCGAGCCGGTCTCGCCGAAGGCGGGGTCGTCGGCGTCGGCGGAGATGGGCTCCACACCGGAGACCACCTTCGTGTCCTCGGTGTCCACGGGGGTCAGCGGCTCCAGCAGCTCACCCCGCTCGATCTCCTCGCCCACCAGAGGCTCCGCCGCCTCCACGCGCTGGGCGGGTTCCGCGAGGATCGCCGGCTCCGCGGGGATCACCGGTTCCAGCGGCTGCATCGGTTCCATGCGCTGGAGCGGCTCCGCGACGAGCATGGGCTCCAGCGATACGGGCTCCGTGGTCTCGCCCTCGGGGACCGGCTCCGCGTTGGCGGGCACCCCGACGGACCTGACCGCCGGTTCGACCGGGAGCGCCGGTGTTCCCGGGGTCGCCGGTTCGAACCGGCTCTCCGTGTGGAGCTCCTGGCCGGAGACGTCCCCGGACTCGGGCGCGGACACCGTGACGACGCGGGCGACCTCCTGCTCGGCGAGCACGTGCGGGGAGGCGGTGTCACCGGACTGCTGCGTGCTGAACAGCATCACGCCGTCGTCGCCGACGCTCACCTCGGAGTCGCCCGGGTCGAGGACCGCCTCCCGGGTGGCGGTGTCCACCTCGACCGAGGAGCCGGCGTGCCGGAGCATGAGCAGGCCGCTGGTCAGGTCCACGCTGATCGGAGCGGACTCCGACCGGTTGTTGGAGCTCTGCTCCTGGAGGGTGGTGGCCTCCTCGGTCTCGGTCGGATCCGGCTCCTCCCCGGAGAGGGCAGCACGGAAGTCGAAGAGGGGGGACTCCACGTCAGGACCTCCTCACCGCCCGTAGGGCGGCAGTTCGTCTGGATTGTGTCGGGGGTGGCGGGGGATGGGATGAGGCGAGGCGGGGCGGGCGGCCGCGAGGGGAGTGGTGGGCCGCCCGCCCCGGGGGGAGGGGGAGAGGACTACAGCAGCGCCTGCCAGTTCATGGCCTCGCGACTGTCGGTGGAGGAGTACTCGTGGCTGATCTGCTTCAGGGCCATCTCGGCCTTGAGGAGCAGGGTGTTCATGTCGGCCACGTTGCTCTGCCAGGACCGGTACTTGTTCTGGTACTCCGTGAACATGGCACCCTCGAGCTGGCTCTGGAGGGACTGCATCGTCGTGTTGAGCTGCTCGAGCTGGTTCTCGACGTTCTTGGTCTGGGCGCGCAGTTCGTCGGTGGCCTCGTTGACGTAGGCGTAGGTGACGCTGAAACCGTTGATGCTCATGGTCTCGCCTTCCGGAAAGGGACGGGTGCGGGTGGAGGTGGCGGCCCGGACTCAGCCGGCCTGGTTCGGGTTGAGCTCGTTGATCCACCGCGAACCGGCGATGATGTTGGCGTCCTCCGTGCTGTGCATGGCCTGGACGGTGCCGCCGAAGGTGCCGATCATCCGGTTCATGTCGTTGGTGATGAGCCGCAGCTCCTCCAGCCAGGCGACGACCGCCTCGCTGTAGCTGTTGGAGGCCGCTCCCTGCCAGGAGGCGCGCAGCTTGTCACGCGTGGCGTCCACGCTGGTGTAGACCTCGTTGCACTTGGCGTGGGCCTCGCTCATCGCCTCCTGCGCAAGCCGTTCGCCATCGTCCGTAGTCTGTGTCATCTGCGACATGGGATCTCCTCTGTTGGTTCCATCAGGGGCATCCGGCGTCCTCGAGCATCGACGAGGGCGCCAGCGGGAGGGCGGCCGCCTCCGGGTCGAGCACCGGCCCGGAGGGCAGCAGCCGCAGCAGGGAGGTCGGGACCGGGACGGCCTGGGCCGTCTGGTAGCCGAGGGAGGTCAGAGCGGTCTCGTCGAGCACCGGGTACTTCGCCACGCTGTCGGTGACGAGGTAGTGGGTGGTGGCGGCGCCTCCGCCGCCCACGGGCTGGGCGGCGGCGAGCGAGCCCCGGCCGGAGGCGATGCCGACCAGGTCGGGGGTCGGGCACCCGGGGGCGATGCCGGGTCGCTCCTGCACGGGCCACGCCTCCACCCCGGCGGGGTCGTCCATGCTCACCGACAGAGAGCCGTCGGGGGCCAGCCGCAGGCACGGCACGCCCGCACCGGCGCCCACCAGCTCCGGCGGGGCGGCGGGGTGGCGCTCCTCGCGCGGCCCCTGGCCGTCGGAGAGCCGGGCGTGCGCCTCGCCCGCGGGCAGGGGCAGCGCCTCGGCGGGGGCGTCGGGGTAGGCGGCGCCCGAGACGTCCGGGTCGGCCAGCAGCAGCAGCGCGTGCGTCACGGAGAGCGGGACCAGTCCGTCCCGGGTGAGCAGGTAGTGCTGGTCCTCCTGCCCGGGGGTGGACACCGCGAACACCTGTCCCACGCGCCGGGGCTCGCCCGCCATCTCGCCCGCGTCCTCACCGGCGCCCGGGACCTCGGGCGCGGTCAGGTCCGGACCCGTGGGCACGGTGTTGAGGAAGGCCGAGGTGACGGGCGGGGCGTCACTCGTGCCGTAGCCGAGGGCCTGGACGGCGCCGCCCTCCTCGTCCAGGCGCAGGCGTGTGCCGTTCCACAGCAGGTGCGGGGCGCCGTCCGGTCCGGAGACCAGGACCGCCTGTTCGGCGGAGGGCGGGTTCGGGGCTGGGGCCGTGCCCACCACCAGGGCGGTGCGGCCCCGCTCGTCCTCCTCGCCCTCGGGCGGCAGCGCGCACACCCGCCAGACCGACTGCTCCAGTCCCTCGGTGGTCGGCAGGGCGTCGGGCGCGCCGGCGATACCGACGGGGCCGCCCACGGGCACGCCCTCCAGAGAGTCGGCCGAGACCAGGCTCACTGCGGCGTCGGCGCCCTGGACCAGGCGGGCGGAGGCGCCGTTGGCCACGGGGCGCAGCGTTCCGGCCGAGTACAGGTAGGAGGCGCCGGTGTCGCGGTCCACGATCAGCCGCCCCTCCTGGCGCCAGCTGGTGGCGCCCCCGGGGAAGATCAGGCCGAACACGAGGAAGCCGACGCACAGCACCGCGCCGATGGCGATGCCGATGTAGGTGCCGGTGCGGGTGCGGCGCATGGGGGCGTCGACCGCGTCGGGGTCGCCCTCCAGCATGGCCGTGCCCAGGCGGCCCACCGTGAAGTTGTGGGCCATCACCCTGTCGCGACGTGACTGCATGTCAGCCGCCGATTCCGCGCAGGAGCGAGAACACGCCGAAGATCGCCAGGACCAGGGGCACGATGGCCACCGTCAGCAGCGACTGGATGATCTCGGCGGCCCGGCCCCAGTGGGGCAGCGGCCGCGTGCCCGGCAGGTTCCACGACACCACCGCCAGGATCGCGGAGGCGGCGAACAGGCCCACCATGGCGAGGGTGCGGGGCAGGGGGTCGGCCGTCCACACCAGGACCAGGACCAGCGCGGTCAGCCCGATCCAGGGCGGCGCGACCACGAAGGACCGCTGCCATGCGCTGGCCAGGCCGCGCGACTGGAGCAGCATCACCAGCGACACGATGACGCACAGCGTGATCGGCACCCAGCCGGGGGAGGCGGCGAGCACGACCAGGCAGACCGTCAGGACGGCGCCGGTGGAGGCGTACAGGGCGGTCTGGAACCGGTCGGCCAGCGCGGCGCGGTCCAGGACCCCGCGCGCGGGGTAGGGGTCGATGCCCTCCTGGAGCTGGTCGGGGTTGGAGGGCAGCGGCGGCAGCTTCAGCCCGGAGAGGCGGAAGGCCAGCTGGGGGGCGAACGTGCCCAGCAGCAGTGCGATGAGCGCCGTCAGCGCCGCCACGGCCGGGACCGTGGCGCCGGGGATGAACATCAGGGCCAGCGCGCCCAGCGCGCCCAGCACCTCGGCGGTGAACAGGCCGGCGAAGAAGGGCACGGAGCCCGCCACGGCCGCCAGACCGAGCACGCTGGCTCCGGCGGCGGTCACCGCGCCGGTCAGGACCCGCGCTCCGGTCAGCGCGGTGCCGGGGTCGCCCGAGGGCACGGAGGCTCCGGCCACCGCCATGTACAGGGTGGCCGCCGCGGCCAGGCCGGTGGCGGCGGCCAGGTCGCCCATGGCGCGCGAGGCCGCCCAGGCCGACAGCAGCATGAGGATCGAGGAGCACGCGGCGGACACCGCGGTCAGCAGTCCGGGGCCGCCGCTGACCAGGACCGCCAGACCGGTGAAGAGCACGACCAGGCCCAGCGCCTGGAGCAGGACGCGGGTGGCCTCGGGGCGCCACCGGTCGGGGCGCTCGCCCATACCGGTCGCGACGCCGTCGGTCAGGTCGTCGAAGTGCACCGGCGGCAGCTGGTCGCGGCGGGGGCGCAGGTAGAGGGTCTCTCCGTGGCAGAGCCCGAGGGAGCGGAGGGTCTCGTCCTCCTCCAGGGGCTCGTCGCCCAGTTGTTGGAGGACCCAGCCGTCGTGCTCCAGTCCGCTCTCGTCCAGGTCCTCGCCGTTGTCACCCTCGGCGTAGAGCACCAGGGTGGGCAGGATCTCGGAGAGGGGGACCTCGGTGGGCGCTGCGATCTCGAAGGAGCGCGCGGGGGCGCGGATCAGCAGTCGGCACAGGTCCGGGGAGGCGACATCGTTCATCCGGTGGGGGCCCATCATGAGGCGGGTCGTGACAGGGGTGGAAGTGACGGTAACACTCCGGCGACCCATTTTGGAGGTGTGTTGTTTTAAATTTTGGTGTCTGTCACTTTAGTTGGCAACAGTAGTGTTCTGCTGTCAGTCTCCGGTTCCGGATGCCCGGTACGGCCCCGTTCCGGTCCCGACTTTCGGACCGCTCCCCGTTGTTCCCTGCAAGGGAGGACCCCGCCCCGTGAGTACGATCCTCGTCCGGCGCCCCCCGCGGCGCCCCGGGCCGGACCTGCCCTCGGGCGAGGTCAGCCTCCAGGAGCCCCCGGAACTGCCCGAACCGCAGGCCAACGTTTCGTCGGTGTTCACCTACCTGCCGATGGCCCTGACCTCGATGGCGATGCTGCTGATGTTCATCCGCCCCGGGAGGATGGGTGACGGCAGCAGCATCATGCCCTATCTGGCGGGCGGCATGATGCTCGTGGGCGCGGTGGTCATGATCGGCGGCCAGTACCTGCGCAGCATGCTGGAGCGCCGACGCCAGCTCAACGACGACCGCCGGGACTACCTGCGCTACCTCAAGCAGATGCGCACCCGCCTGCGGAGCGTGGTCACCGAGCAGCGCGACGCGATGCTCTGGCGGGCGCCCCACCCCGACGCCCTGTGGTCGATCGTGCGCACCTCCCGGCTGTGGGAGCGCAGGGGGACCGACGACGACTTCGCCGAGGCGCGCATGGCCGTGGGCGAACAGGCGCTGTCCATGACCATCTCCCCGGTCTCCTCCAAACCGGTGGAGGACCTCGAACCCCTCAGCGCCCACGCCCTGCGCCGCTTCATCCGCGCCTACGGCACCGTCGAGGACCAGCCGGTCCAGATCTACCTGCGCGGCTACTCCCGCATCACCATGCGCGGCGACCTGGACACCAGCCGGGGCCTGGTCCGCGCGCTTCTCGGCCAGCTCACCGTCTTCCACGCCCACGACGAGCTGCGCGTGGCCGTGTGCTGCTCCGAGGAGTCCCTGCCCCTGTGGTCCTGGACCAAGTGGCTGCCCCACAGCCAGCACCCCACCGCCCGCGACGGCGCGGGCCAGGCCCGGCTGCTGTGCACGGACGCGATAGAGCTCGAACAGCTCGTCCCGGACCTGGCCGACCGCCCCCGCTTCGACCCCACCGCCGCCCCCAGCCGCGAGGAGCCCTTCACCGTCATCGTCGTGGACGGCGGGCGCATCCCCCCGGGGTCGCGCATGCTGGGCGGCGGCTACCGCAACGCCGTCGTCATCGACGTCGCCGACCCCATGCCGCCCGAGGACGACCCCTACACCCTGGCCCTGCGGGTGGAGACCGAGCGCCTGGTGATGCTCTCCCGCGACAACAGCGGCCGCGACACCGAGGAGGTGCTGGGCCGGCCCGACACCCTGAGCCTGTCCCGCGCCACCTCCCTGGGCCGCCTGCTCTCGCCCTACCGGATCGGCATGGTCGTCGAGGTCACCGAGCCGCTCACCACCGACTTCGAGCTGACCACGCTCCTGGGCATCCCCGACCTGCACCGGCACGACAGCGAGCGCATGTGGAGCGAGCTGCACGAGAAGGACCGGCTGCGCGTGCCCATCGGCATGAACTCCGACGGCGCGCCGCTGGAACTGGACCTCAAGGAGTCCGCGCTGGGCGGCATGGGCCCGCACGGCATGCTCATCGGCGCCACCGGTTCGGGCAAGAGCGAGCTGCTGCGCACACTGGTGCTCGGCCTGGCCCTGACCCACTCGCCCGAGACCCTCAACTTCGTGCTCGTCGACTTCAAGGGCGGCGCGACCTTCATCGGCCTCGACAAGCTCCAGCACACCTCCGCGCTCATCACCAACCTCGCCGACGAGGCCATCCTGGTCGAGCGCATGCAGGACGCCCTGCACGGCGAGCTGGTCCGCCGCCAGGAACAGCTCCGGGCGGCGGGCAACTTCAGCTCCGCGCTGGAGTACGAGAGGGCCCGCGAGACCAACCCCGACATGGAGCCGATGCCCACGCTGTTCGTGGTCGTCGACGAGTTCAGCGAGCTGCTGGCCGCCCACCGCGACTTCATGGACCTGTTCGTCATGATCGGGCGCCTGGGCCGCAGCCTCGGCGTCCACCTGCTGCTGGCCTCCCAGCGCCTGGACGAGGGCCGCATGCACCAGCTGGAGGGCCACCTGTCCTACCGGATCGCGCTGCGCACCTTCTCCGCCATCGAGAGCCGCGGGGTGCTCGGCGTGCCCGACGCCCACCAGCTCCCCTCCGCCCCCGGCAACGGCTACCTCAAGACCGACACCGAGACCCTCACCCGGTTCAAGGCCGCCTACGTCTCCGGTCCCTACCGCGTCAAGCGCCGCGCCGCCCGCAGGAGCACGGTCGGCGGCGAGGTGGTGCTCTTCGCCGACACCGCCGTGGCCGCGGCCGCCTCCGAACCCGAGGAGCCCGAGGTCCAGGAGGAGGAGACCAGCGAGTCGCTCCTGGCGACCGCGCTGGCGCGGATGGACGACCTCGGCCCCGCGGCCCGCGAGGTGTGGCTGCCCCCGCTGGAGGTGCCGCTGCTGGTGGACGAGCTGCTCGCCATGGTCGGCACCCGTGTGCCCGAGGGCGGCCTGGCCTGGCGGAAGGAGACGACCCTGCGCGTGCCGCTGGGGATCATCGACCGCCCCTTCGAGCACAAGCGCCTGCCCCTGGTCGCCGACCTGACCGGAGCCGGGGGGCACGTCGGCATCGCGGGCGGCCCCCAGAGCGGCAAGAGCACCATGCTGGCCTCGCTCATCCTCACCCTGGCGGTGTGCAACACCCCCGCCCAGGTCCAGTTCTACGGGATCGACTGCGGCGGCGGCGTGCTCACCTCGCTCAAGGACCTGCCGCACGTGGGCAGCGTCGTCACGCGCACCGACGAGCGGCGCATCGTCCGCACCGTCCTGGAGATCAACGAGATCCTCACCAAGCGCGAGGCCTTCTTCGCCGAGAACGGCATCGACTCCATGGGCACCTACCGCAGGCGCCGCGCCGCCGGGGAGTTCGCCGACCAGCCCCACGGCGACGTCTTCCTCGTCATCGACGGCTGGGGCACCATCCGCCAGGACTACGCGGACCTGGTGGGCTCCATCGTCCAGATCGTGCAGCGCGGCCTCAACTACGGCGTGCACGTCGTGGTCGCCTCCCCGCGCTGGGCCGACTTCCACACCGGTGTCCGCGACCTCATGGGCACCCGCTTCGAACTGCGGATGGGCGACCCCGTGGACTCCATGGTCCACATGCGCGCCGCGCAGACCGTGCCCCGCGTGCCCGGGCGCGGCATCACCGACACCAAGCACCACTTCCTCACCGGTCTGCCCCGCGCCGACGGCGACGCCGACTCGGTCACGCTGTCCGAGGGCATGACCGATCTGGTCGACCGCGTGCGCACGGCCTGGGACGGGCCCTCCGCCCCGGCGGTGCGCACCCTGCCCGCGATCCTGCACGCCCGTGAGCTGCCCGGGTCCGAACTCACCAAGGCGAACGGCCTCAAGGTGCCCATGGGCCTGGAGAGCCGCCGGATGCAGCCGTTCTGGCACGACTTCGGCGTCACCCCGCACCTGCTCGTGGTCGGCGACACCGAGACGGGCAAGACCACGCTGCTGCGCCACATCACCAACGCGATCCGCAGCCACTACGGCCCCACCACCGCCCGGGTCGTGCTGGCCGACCAGCGCCGCCAGCTCTACGACGCGGTGCCCAAGGAGATGCAGCTGGGATACGCGGTGTCGGGGGAGAACGTCAAGGAGATGATGGCCGCCGCCGCGCAGGCGATGAAGGCGCGCCTGCCCGGGCCCGACATCACCCCCGACCGCATCCGCAAGCGCGACTGGTGGACGGGCCCCGAACTGTTCATCCTCATCGACGACTTCGAGATGGTCTCCGGAAGCGGGCCCAGCCCGCTGGCCCCGCTCCTGCCGATGCTCGGCCAGGGCGCGGAGATCGGCCTGCACGTGGTCCTCGTGCACGCCGCGGGCGGTTTCAGCCGGGCCTCCAGCGATCCCGTCATCCGGACGCTCATCGACTCCAACACGCCCAGCATCCTGCTGTCGGCCCCGCCCTCGGAGGGAATGATGTTCGGCAGCGTCCGGGCCAGGACGATGCCCGCGGGACGCGCCCTGTGGATCGCGCGCCGCGACCCGGTCGAGGTGCAGCTGGCCATCGCCGAGGGCGCCGAGGAGTGACACGGGGATCCGCCCGCGCCGCGCGGGCGGATCCCCGAGCGGGGTGTCCGGGCTCCCCTCCCCGCCGGGAGGGGAGCCCGGCCCCAGGACGTGTTCGGGGCGTCCGGTACGCCGGACGCCCCCTTCCGCGTCGGTTCGGTGTCAGCGCACCGGTTCGTCGGAGCGCATCGGCACCGGCTCGCCCGCGGCGGCGGGACGCCACTCGCGCGCGCGCCCGAGCTTGATCACCGCTCCGCCCATGACGCACAGCACGATGAGCAGGAGCGTGACGGACACCACGACCGCGGTGGAGGGCGCGTCCACCGAGCCCCGGGGGGAGGGGTCGGGGACGAACCCCTCGCCCACCACCCCGGCGGGGGCGCCGCCCGGGGCGGTGGCCATCGCCGCCAGCGGGTCCACCCTGCCGTGTCCCGACAGCGGGTCCGCGTCCCCCCGGGGCGAGGCGTAGGCCGTGGTGGTCAGCCGCTCGCGCACCTGCGCGGCGCTCAGGTCCGGCTCCCGTGCCATGAGCAGGGCCGCGGCCCCCGCCACGAAGGCCGCTGCCACGCCGTCGCCCGCCGTGGCCACGTGGCCGCCGCCCGGGCCGGTCCCCACCACCCGGTCGCCCGGCCCGGTCAGGTCCACGCGGGCCAGGTCCCCGCTGGGCAGGATCAGCGGTCGCTGGGCCACGGGGAGGCCCTCCACGTCGTGCGCGGCCACGCTCAGCACGGACGCGTGCTGGGCGGGCTGGCCCGGCAGCGGCCCCCGGGAGGTGGGGACGGTCGCGGGGGCCACGACCACGGCTCCGGCCTCCTCGGCGGCGGCCACCGCCGACTCCAGGGCCGGGGACGCCTCCCACGTGCCGGTGCCGACCAGGACCACGCGGGCCCCCGAGTCCACCGCGCTCCCGATCCCGGCGGCGATCTCCTGCGCCGAGGCCAGGCCGGTCTGCGGGCTGCCGGTGGCCACGGCCGTCACCGCCGAGTCCGGAGCCACCCCGACCAGGCCGCTGTCCTCCACGGGCCGGGCGGCGACCACTCCGGCCAGCGACGTGCCGAACCCCAGGCAGTCGGCGGACTGCCCGCCCTCCACGGCGTCGGCCAGCGCGGGGACGCCGCCGTCCACCTCCGGGGTCAGCAGCGCCACGCCCACCCCCTCGCCGGTGCTCAGGTCGTGGGCCCGCGACAGGCCCAGGAAGTGGTGTGTCCAGGGCCGCTGCTCCACGACGTCCCCGCCGCTGGCCGCGCACGGCTGGTTGTCGGCCTTGAAGGGGTGGACCTGCGCGAGCGAGACGGGGTCCTGGGGAGCCTCGGCCGCCGCCGGAGCAGCGGGGAGGGGGACGAGGAGCCCGAGGGCCAGCGCCGCGGCGGCGGTGCGGCGGCGCCGGGACCGGGTGGTCCCCGGATCGGTGTGTGCGGTCACCTGACGTGTGCTCCAGACTCTCAGGGGTGTCCTGGGGGCGCTTCGCGCCCGGTGGGGCGGCCCGGACGGGGCGCGGGGGCGCCGTCCCGTGGGAGGCCGCGCGGGGGAGCGGGACGGGGCCCGACCCTACGCCAACCCTCCGCGGAACGCCGGACCGGGAGGCGTGCGCCGTCGCGGGGCCTCTCCACCGCCGTCCCGAGGGGGCCCTTCCGCGCGCGGGACGGGGGCTGTGGCCGCCGCCGCGGGGGCCGCCGTCCGTGCGGGCGGGGCCTCGGACGGGAGGGCCGACTGCGGTAGCGTACTCGGTTTCCCGTGTACGTTCCATGAGCGTCCGGTGACCGGTCCGCGTCGTTTCCCTCCGGAGCGGGCTCCACGGAGGCGGGGACGGCGGCTCCGCGGTCCCGGCGCGGGAGCGAGGCCGCTCCTCAGAGCCAGGGGGCGGGGTGTTCTCGGCCGGTCTCGGGGTCGCGGGCCAGGCGTGCGGGGGGTCTGTGCTCCTCGCGGGCGATGTTTCCGGCCTCGTCGAGTTGGCGGACGATGACGCGGTTGCCCAGGGCGTCGTGCACGACCTCGCGCAGGAGGCGTCCGCGCTCGTCCCACTGGTGCCAGGGACCCACGGGGCCGTGGGGGTGCCGGGTGATGCCCTGGATGACGAGTTTGCCGCTGGGTGCCCAGGTCAGGGTGGGGCCGTCCTCGACGCCCTCGATGAAGGTGTGCATCTCGGTCCTGCCGTGGCGGTCGCGGGTGACTGCCTCCCCGGTGAAGGGCGCGCCGTCGTACAGGACCCGGCGGCCGAGCCCCTCGACGTCTCCGACGGTGAGGTCGCCGACGCTGACAGCGGGCAGGGAGTCTGCGCGGTCCGGAGCCCGCATGCCGGGGGTCAGCCGGATCGGCTGCCAGGGGATGAACACCTTCTCCCCTGTCGCGGCGTCGATCCCGCCGAACTGCGCCTCGTGGCGTTCCTCGCTGACGAGGCGGCCCGATGCGTCCCATCTCCGGGACAGGCGGTGGTTCGAGTAGGCGTCGTCGATGTACTCGAAGACGAGGCGGCCCTCGGTGTTCCAGTAGTGGGCGGGGCCTACGGGCATTCCTCCGGTGGAGACGTTTTCCAGACCGGCGAGTTGTCCGTTGCCGTGCCAGGACATTCTGGGGCCGTTCTCCAGGCCGTGCACGAAGGTCCGCACGTAGGTCTTACCGCTGTCTCTTGTCGTCTCCCTCCCGGTGAAGTCCGTCGTCCTCGTCCGGTTTTCTCTTTCTGTCGCCGGAGTCGTGCGGCCCGAAGGGGATGTCGTATGTCGGGAATCCATGTTCGATGCCTCTGTCCGGGTCGATTTCCGCGTCGGCCCTTCTCGGGGTGTAGTACGTGATGTTCCTGATGTCGTCCGTGGTGTGCGTGTTCTTCCCGCTGCGCGGGGCGGCTGCTCCCTCGGTGACGCGGGCACAGTTGGCGCAGGAGGGGCAGTAGGGGACCCACGGCGGCTTCAGCGTGAACTTGTTGTCGAGCTGGAAGTGGCTGATCTGTGCGTCTTCCGCGGCGTTCAGGAGACGGTTGACAGCCTTGACCTCGGCATGCCTGGCGGGTTTGTCGTAGTGGGGGTAGTTGCTGATCCTGCGAGTGGTGCCGTCCTTCTGGAGGATCTCGTACTTGTCCCGGAGGAACATGCCGTCGATGCGGTTCTTGATCTCGGGATGCAGGAGTTCGGGCGCGATGACGGAGTGGCGGGGCCTGCCGTTGAGGCCTTCGGCGACGAGTCCGGTTCTGCGGTCGACGACGACGGAGTTGACGGCTCCGTTCTCGTGGCCCAGGTCCTCGGGGGTGAGGGGAATCTTGACGAAGTACTCCTGCCCGTCCTCCTCATGGGGGTAGCCGTCCGTGTTCCTCCCGGTTTCCGGGTCGAGCGTCGGCCTTGATTTCTTGGGCAGGTTCTTGTCCATCCTGCCGAGGTCGTGCCATTCGACGCGGACGGGCACCTTGTTTTTGACGAGGTAGGATATCTCCCTCGCCCGCATGTTGACGAGTTCGTGGATGAATTTGTCGAGGGGTTTGTCCTTGACGTGGGTGATGAGTCCGTCCTGGTCGGTGGTCCTGTCGGCTTCGGGAATCCTTCCGAGGATTCTCCCGTCGGTGAGGTACTTGGGGAAGGCGGAGTCCCCTTCGGTCTCCTCGCCCTGGATGCCGAAGACTTCGGTGGCGGGTTTCCACTGGTCCGACTGCTCCTGGCCGCCGCCCTCCGCCCCGGTCCGCGAGTCGTCCCGACCGCTGCCGTCCCGTCCGGGCTGACGGTTCGACGGTCCGCCGTTGCCGCCCATCACGGGGTAGGCCACGATGTCGGTCAGCGAGCTGGGCAGCGGCTGGTCGAAGCCGGACCTGGGGTTGAGCAGCCCCAGGAAGTCGTCGGGGAAGGGCTTGGAACCGAGGGCGTCGGGGGAGCCGTTCTCCTTGTCCGAGGGCTTCGGGTCCACGGAGTCGTAGGGGGAGCCGTCCTCGTCGTGCGGCGGCCGGATCCGCGGTTCGTCGAACGTCGAGCCGCGGGGCCGCTGTACCGGTGTGTCGGGGGAGTCGTACAGGGACAGGTCGTCGTCGCTGTCGTAGCCGTCCGAGTCCGTGTCCGAGACCAGGTCCGGAACCGGGTCCGCGTCGGGGTCGGTCTCGGGACGGGCCTGGTTCCCCCCGCGGTCGTGACTCGTGCCGTCCTGTCGGCCTCCATCCGGGGAGCGGTCCTCCTCCTGCTTTCCGCGGTCCTTCCCCCCGGAACCGTCCCGGTCCCCGGAACGGTCGCCCGAACGGTCATCGGAACGGTCACCCTCACCGGTCCTGTCGCTGCCACCGCTGCCGCCCTGGTCGCCTTCGCCTCCGGAGCGGTCCTGGCCGGAGCCTCCGTTGCCGCCGGTCCGGTCTCCGCTATTCCCCCCGGAGCCGTCCTTGTCGGGACCGCCGCCGTCGCCCTCGTCCTTGCGCTGGTCCTTGGTGTCGGTGGGGGCGTCCTCGGTCTCCTCCTCGGTGTCCTTCTCCTCCCTCTTCTCGTCCTGCGTGTGCTCGGGGTCCTTCGCCGTCTCCCCGTCCTCGGGATCGGGCTGCTTCCGGGACGGGTCGGGTTCGGTCACCGCGGGCGCTGTCTCTGGGGCCGGGGTCTTGTGGCTCCCGTCGTCGGCGGCGGCCGGGGCGGGACCGGTGGCCGTCTCCTGCCCGGAGGGGGTGTGCGCGGTGTCCTGCGCGGAGCCGCCGTCTCCGTTGTTCGCGGAACCGTTCAGCTCCCGCTCGAAGAACGCGAACAGGTCGGACGCCGGGTCGGAGGCCGGGGGAGCTTGTTCCGCCGGGGGTGTGGTTCCCTCCTGTCGGGAGTCGTCCGTGCGGTCCCGGGGCAGGGTGGAGGAACCCTCGTCGTCCCGGTTCTGGCTGAGGGGCAAAGGGGCGGGAGTCTGTTCGGGTGCCGGTTGGGTCCGGGGGCTGGAGGTTTCCTCGGTGGCCGGTTGGGTGCGGGTGGTGGGGGTCTGTTCAGGGGACGGTCGTGTCGGTTGCGTGGTCGTCTGGCTCTGCGGCGGGCTGTGGGGATCCGGGTTCGTCTCGGACGGGGCGGGGGAGCGCGGTTCCTCCCCGGCAGGGGCGGTCTCCGTTCTCGGGGCTGGCTGGCTCTGCGGGGCGCGATCCGCCTCGGTCTGGCCAGGGGAGCGCTGGGGACCGTGGCCGTCCGTCGGGCCGGTGTCGTCCTGGGAGGTTCCGTTCCCGCTCGGCCGGGTCGTCGCCGGTAGCGACCACTTGGCCCTCCAGTCCTCTCGTAGACGCTCCCTCTCCTCCGGTGTCCGCGCCTCGTGCTCCCAGTTGGTCCGCCAGTCCTGGATGGCCTGGAGCCGGTTGTTCCACTCGTTCCGGTCCGGGTTCGCGGAGGGGACGCGCAGGACACGGGGCTGCGGACGGCGGAGGGCGGGCCGGTCCTCGGGAGCGCGGTCGGTCTCGATCCGGTCGGGGGAGCGCTGTCCCTCCGGTGCGGGGTCGGTCTCCGGCGGCTGGGGAGCGCGTTCGTCTCCGGGGTCGGTGGAGGCCGCCTCGTGGTGATGGGCCAGTTGGCTGACGTGTACGACGCTCTGCGGCGCCTCGGTGGGCAGCGGCTGCTGTCCGTCCTGGTCCGTCTGTGCGGGGAGCCGCTCCTCCGGCCCCTGCGGTTCCGTCTGCGCGGGGGAGCGCTGTCGGCCGTGGTCGCCCGTCAGGGCGGTGTCCGCCGGGGACGGCTGGCCGCTCTCGGAGGGGGCAGGGTCCGACGACATCAGCCGCTCCAGCCGCAGCCGCATGTCCCTGAGCGTGTCCGAGTCCACTGAGGACACCTCGGAGATGGTGTCCTGGTCCGGCTGGGGGAGGGTGTCGTGGTCGGTTCCGGTCCGCGTGTGGAGGGGGAGGCGCTGCCCGTCGAAGGTGGACACCGCGTCCTCGGCGCCCTGGGCCAGCGCGTCCTCCTCGGACGGCGTCGGCTGCGGCCGCTGGTCCTGGCCTTGGACGGGCCGGTCCTGTCGCTGCGGTGCGCCCGGGGCCGTCGAGGGCCCGGGCGGGACGGTGGTGTCGGCCTCCCCGGGGAAGCCCTGTGCTCTCCGGGTTTCGAGCCAGGCGGCGTCGTCGGGACCGCCCAGGTCCATGTCGTACCGGAACCCTTCGGGGGCGGGCGGGCCCACCGCCAGGGACCGTTGCATGAGCGACCGCGTCAGCGCCGTGCGTTCTTCCCCGCTGAGCGAGGCCGCTTCGGGGTGGTGCCTGTCGAGCCAGCGGACGCGCGGCGCCCGCTCCTCGTCGTCACTGACGTCGTACAGGTTCTCCTCGTCGTTCGCCGGGTACCTGTCGGCGGGGTCGTCGACGCGCTCCGGGGCGGGGCCGTGACGGGTCTCGGCCCGGCCGTCGGGCAGGGCCGCCCCGTGCTGGGACGGCCCGTTCCCGTCCTCCCCGGTCGGTGCCGTCCACGTCCTCGGTCCGCGGGCCGAAGCGGGCTCGGGCCGGTCGTGTGTCTCGGAGGACGGGCCGGAACGCTGGTCCGTGTGGCTGGAGGGCCCCTTCGTCTGGTTGCGTGAGCGGCGTTCCGGGCGGTTGTCGGCGGGAGCGGTCTCGTCGCGGGAGGAACCGTCCCGGCCGTGGAGGGCCCTGCCCATCACCGTGTCCCGCGCCAGTTTCTGCCGCGCCCGTTCGAGCGCCTCGGCCGCGCTCGGCTCAGGCGCCCTCCTCGGCACGTCCTCCTGCGGCCGGTTGTCGCGCTCGGGAAGCTCGGTGGTCGCGGGGTCCGGGGTGTTGCGCTGCGGGGGCTGGGGAGGCGCTTCCTGCCCCCCGGCCTCCCGCAGCCGGATGTTGAGATCCGAGCCGAGGGTGTCCAGGAGGCCGGGCGCGGTGTCGCCCCGCGCGGGCTGTCGGCCCTCCTGCCCGGGCCGCCGGTCGTTCCGTTCGGGCAGCTCGATGGCCTCCGGATCGGCGGCGGGGTCATCGGCGTTCTGCCGCGGGGCCGGGGGAGGAGGCGGCTCCTCCTGGACGGTGTCGAGGTCCGGTGCGGTGGCGGTGCGCGGCCTGGGCAGGGAGGAGGGGTCGCCCAGGCCGTCGCGCAGCTCCTGGAGGGCCGTCACCCAGTCGCGTACCGCCCCCTCGAATTTCTGCCGCCGGTCCTCGTAGGCGCCCTCCAGGTCCCTGTAACGATCCCGGACCTGCGGGTCGTCGGGTGCGGCGATGCGGTCGGAGGCCGCCTGGTCCAGAGGCCAGCGCGCGTCGAGGTAGGCCTTCTCCGCGTCTCCGAGCGCCTTCTGGATCCGGGCGAAACGCTCGGTCAGGGGGGCGATCCGGGTGGCGTGGTCGGGCGTGATGACACCCATCCTCACCGCGTCGCCGTGCGAGATCCACCGGGTCGTCTTGACGGTGGTCTGTCCCTGCTGCCACCGGGCGGGGCGGGTCGGGACGGACGAGGGGGTGCTCCGGCCGCCGAAGGCGCCGCGCACCGCCCTGCCCGCGGACGCGGCCTTGTCCCCGAGGTAACGCGCCGAGCGCTTGTACCAGGGGCCGCTCAGCTCGGTCCTGGCGCCGATGAACACGTCGGTGTCCATCTCCACCAGGTAGCCGGGGCCGGTACGGACGCGGTCGGAGTGGGGAGGCTCCTTCGGTTTGCTCCCCCGCGCGGTGTCGCCGCCGGACGTGGACGAACCCGTGTTGTTGGCCGAGCCGTAGTGGGTGGCCGTCGTCGGAGGCCCCGTCCCGGTGCGTCCCGAGGGGCGCGCATCGAAACCCATGGTCGTCGTGGACGAGCCGCTGTGGAAGGGGGAGAAGGTCCTGCTCGTCTCCGAGGAGTCGGTCAGGCGCATGCTCGGGTTGTAGTCCGTGATGCGTGCTGTCTCCGGGTGGGGTATGGCACGCATCATCCACGTGGTGGGGCCCAACTCGGGCAGTTCGGCGCCCGTCTCCGAGCTGGCCTCAGCGAAGGAGGCCTTGATGCCGAGTTCGGTGAGCGCGTGGTCGATGGCGTTGTTGCGGGAGTTCAGCTTGAGCTTGTCCGCCGCGTAGGCGGCCGCCTTCTCGACGGCCTCCGGGGTGTAGCGCCCGTCGCTGACCGCGTTCGCGGGCGGGTTCCAGCCCAACGACTTCGCCAGGACGATCCGGCCGAGGTCGAGGATGTCCTTGCCCTTGTTCTCGACGGAAGCGAGCAGGGTCAGGGCGTTGTCGAGGGCGTCCCGGGTCTGCGGATCCATGTCGCGTGTCAGGGAGCGCGCCATGTCGGTCAGCGAGGCGTGGTTGTCGTTGGAGGGGTTCTCCGGCGCGGTCCGGTTCCCCGTCCGCTGGCCGCCGGTCTGTCCGTTGCCGTTGTCCTGGGTGGTCGTCCGGGTGGTGTCGGCCGCGTCGGGTGCGGTGCGGGGGGCTCTGTTTCCGTCGGTGGTCGTCTGGGGGGCGTTGTTCCCCTCGGGAGTGGTGCGGGTGGTGTTGCTGCCTTCGGGTGTTGTTCGGGTGGTGTCGCTGCCCTTGGGCGTGGCACGGGGGTTGTTGTCGCCCTCGGTGGCCGTTCGGGTTGTGTTGTTTCCCTCGGGTGTGGTGCGGGTGGTGTTGTCGCCCTCGGTGGAGGTCCGGGGGGTGTCGTTCCCCCCGGTCGTGCCCGCCTCGTTGCGCAGGTCGAGGGAGAAGGCCGGGTACATCTCCTGCGCCCGGCCCGAGTCCCCCGTACCGGTGAAGTCACGCCTGCGCGAGCCCGGGATCTCCCCCAGAAGGGAGTTGGCCGTGCCCTGCTTCTCGGAGATGTGCAGGTCGAGTGTCAGCCGCGTGTCCGACGACACCCGCGCGTAGGGCGTCTCCATGGTCAACTGGGTGGAGCGCTTGTCCGTGTCCCGGACGATCCCGCCGTCGCCGCGCGCGTTCGTCGTGGTGCCGTCGCCCTGCAGGCCCATCAGGTAGGGGCGGCTCGCCGGGGTGGTGCCCCCCGGCTGGTCGCCCCCCGACTGGGGCAGCGGGGTCAGGAGTGAGCCGTGGGCTCCCTGGAACGCGGAGCTCTCGTTGCCCTGCTGGAGCCTGTCGCCTTCCTCCGAACCCTGGCGCTGCCGGTACTCCGTCTTGCCGCCCAGGTACTCGACCTTCGCGTTGTCCCTGTCGAGCCGCAGCTTCACGGTGGCGTCCAGGGACAGCGGCGTGCTGGTCGGGGCGTTGAGGTTCCCGATCGAGTGGTCGATGGGGCTGATCTTCAACGTCACCGGCACCCCGGTGTTGGGGTTGAGGCCGGTGTGGGAGTCGAGGGCCTTCAGGATGATCTCCCGGCTGCCCTTGGTCAGCTGCCAGCCCTGTGAGGCCAGGTCGTCGACGAGGTTCTGGATGGCCTCGTCGGGGTTGACCGGGTCGAGCATCATGCCGGAGTCCTCGAAACCCGCGCGCGGTCTCACGGACTCCGGCGACTTCGGCTCAGGCTGGGGGAGGCGGACCAGCTCGCCGTCGACCTCCTCGACCTTGTCCTCGACCATGCCCGACGCGTGGGCGTCGCGGACGTGGATCAGCCCGGTCTCCAGGGTGTCGGCGTCGGCCTGCCAGCCCCGGTAGCGCGAGGAGAGGGAGAACGTCGGCCCGATGCTCCAGTTCTTGACGAACTCCATCGCCTGCGTGATGCGGCCCGAGGCGGAGTAGGAGTACGACATCGGGAGCTTGGGGTGGAACTCGACCGACTCGTTGAACTTCGACGTGGGCTTGGTGATGGTGTAGCGGTCGAACAGGCTCTTGCCCGCGGAGGGGCCGAGCTGGATCAGGGGGGCGCTCGCGGAGTCGGGCGCGGGCGCGGTCCCGCCCGCGGGCTGCTCGGCCGGTTGGACGGGGTTGGGGTTGACCCGGCCCCCGCCCGTGGCCAGGAGGGTCAGGTCGGTCCTCCTCCCGTCCCTGGAGAACGTCTCCAGGGTGTTCTTGCCCTTGAAGACGACCGCGCCGTCGGACTGCTCGAAGCGGTCGACCGAGTCGACGTCGAACCGGGTGGACGACGTCGAGCGCAGCTGCATCGGGGAGAGCAGGCCCCCGCTCGTCTGCGTGCGCGTGCGCGCGCCGCCGGAGGAGCGCGCCGCCGGGTTGTTCGCGAGGTTCTCCGGGGAGAGCGCGTTCTCGTAGAACTGTCGGCTTCCCTCGCCCCGTCTCAGGAAGTGCCGCAGCTTGCGCTCGTTGCCGAGCCCCCTGGAGGGGCGCTGGCCGCCCGGGTCCCTCTCCCAGGGCGCGGTGGAGGAGAAGCTCTCGTAGGTGGCTTCGAGCAGGCTGCTCACCGGTTGGCCGTCGCCCGTGGTGAAGCGGGTGTTGACGTGCTCGACGGTGGCGGGGGTGCTGCGGAGCTTCTCGGCCCGGCGCTGTTCGATCGGGCGGGTGTCGGGGGCGTTCTCCGCGGGGTCGCGCCGCCCCGTGGTGTCCTGCGCGGTCTCGGTGTCCGGTGCCGGAGCGGTGTCGGTGTTCTGTTGCCCGGTGGTGTCGCCTGTGGTCTCCGTCGCCGGTGGCGTCCGGACGCCGTCGTTCCGGGAGCCGGTGTTCTGCTGTCCGGTGTTCTGCTGGCCGGTGGGGTTCTCCGGCGCAGGGGCGGTGCCCTGTTCGGCCGGGGGACGCTGGCTCCGCCCCCCGCCGAACAGCCTTTTGACACCGCCGGTCAGGTCGCGCGTCTTGCGGACCCTGTCCGGTGTCGGCCTCGTGGGGCCGTCGATCATCTCCTTGGCCTGGTCGACCGGTATCGGCCGGATCCGGGTGACCCGCGGGGCGGTCTCGGTGTTCCCCCGACCGCCGCGTTCCCCGCCCGGCTCCGCCTTGGCCGTGTCCATCGTGACCAGCGCCTCGATCGGGCGGTTGAGCAGGTCCTGTCCGCGTTCGGCCAGCGGCGTGTCGCCGCCCAGGACCATGCCGAGGTCGTCGTCCTGGTAGAGCCTCGCCTTGAACCGGACCCCGGAGTTCCAGACACTGGAGTCCTCCGCGTACTGGACGGTCCTCTCGCTCTGGGACTTCATCCCCAGGCCCCGGCTCTTCCCCTTGGTGTCGCTCATCTGGAGGGAGACCGAGAACACGCCGCCGTCGCTCGGGTTGCCGGCCGCGTCGACGGTGTCGATCCGGCGGACGTAGCCGCCGGAGGAGAACCGGACCGTCTTGCGTTTCTGCGAGCCGTCCGCGGTGGTGATGTCGGACGCGCCCGCGTACTCGCCTCCGGTGCCCCTCGTCGTCTCCCCCGCGTGTCTGAGCGGGGAGAAGTCCGCGCTGACGCGTACCGCGACGAACGGGGAGCGCACCACTCTCTGGCCCGGCTTGAAGAGCGCGCTGGGGTCGAACCTCCCCGTGTCGATCAGGTGGATGGGCTGGCCGTGCAGCGTCAGGTCGTCCGTGCCGCCCTTGAACATGGACGCGGAGATCGCGTCCATGACCCTGTGGGTGTTGAAGACGGCGACCTCGGGGTCGCGTCGGAAGGGGCGGTGCTCGCGCGTGGAACCGGTGAGCGGGCCCGTGTTCTCGTGGCCGGGCCGCCTGGCGAAGTTCTTCGGGTCGCGCGCCATCTCGGGCAGGACCAGACCGGGCAGCTTGTCGGCCAGACCGGTCAGCACCTCGTGCGCGATCTGCTGGTAGATGCTGCGCTGACGCCCGTCCACGTCGCGGTACTGGCTGCCGTCGGGCCAGGTGAAGTCGCGGGGCACGGCCCCGTGGAAGGTGACCGGGTGGTCCTCGGCCAGGTTCTGGCGCGGAGGCCTCAGGGTCTCGGCCTGGCCGTCCCGTTCGTCTCCGGGAGGACGCTCCCCGGAGGGCTGCTCTCCGGGCGGTCGCTCCTGCTCGGGTCCGCGCTCCCGTTGCCGGTCCCGGCCCCCGGTTCCGGTGTCCCCGTTGCGTTCGTCGCCGCCCGGCGCGCTCCGGTCGCCGTCGGTCCCCGGCTGCTGGTTCCCGGCGGTGTCGCGAGCGGTCCCGGGAGTGTCCACCGCCTCGGGCGTGGTGTTCCCCCCCTCGGTCCGGAGGGGGGCCGGGGGCGCGGGCACCTTGTCCGAGGGCTCGTCCCCGTTCAGGATGCGGGCCTCCTGGACGGTGAGGACCTCGACGGTGTCGCCCTGGAAGCGGTACACGTCGGGTTCGCCGTCGAAGTGCACGTAGTAGTTGCGCTGCACGTCGTAGGCGGACGACTCGGTCTTGCCGTAGTTCATGCGGTTGACCGACCCCGACGACGCCTGCGCGCTCTCCGTGGTCGACCGGCCCCGCAGGCCCCCCTCCACGGCTATCGCGTCCACACGGGCCTTGTGGATACCGCCCACGGTCCCCGCGTCGACGCTGACGCCCGCGCCCAGGGTTCCGCCGAGGAAGTCGCTGTGCCGGAGCGAGCTCCCGCTCTCACGTTCGGCCTTGTTGCCCTTGATGTACTTCGCGGGCTGGATGCTGTGGCCCTTGGCGTCGTAGGAGGTGGGCACGGACTGGACGCTCACCAGGCGTGGCCTGCCCGAGGGGTCGTTGACCCTGAAGACCGCGGGCGCCGAGGTCATCTTCGGCAGGTTGTTGCGGATGGACCTCTTGGAGAAGGACTCCTTGACCTGGTCGCGGAAGGCGTCCAGTTCCTGCTGCCTGCGCCTGTCGACGAACCCGGGCGTGATCTTGTCGACCGCGGACTTCCACCACCCGCGGTCCTGTTCCGGGGACCAGAGGTGGTCGGTGATCCAGTCGGAGAAGGACTTGTCGGAGGACCCGTCGCTCAGCCGGATGTCGCCGACCGACACCGGGTGCCCCTTGTCCGCGTGCGGTCCCACGGGTCTGTCGTCGTCGTTGCGGCCGCGCTGGTGGTCCTCGGTGGCGAAGGGGTCGCGCAGGCGGATCGACTCCGGACCGGTGTTGGCCGCGACCTTGCCCGGGAGGACCAGGAGCACCCCGTTGGGGGACTCGGCCCGGGTGTTCACGGCCCGGTCCGGCGGGGTGTTGTCGGCCGGGGCGGTGTCGTTGTTCGCGGTGCCGCCGTCCGCCGGGGCGGTACCGCGCTCCGGCCCCTGCCTCGTGGGGACGTGGACGGGCGTAAGGTCGAAGGACATGGTCAGGTCGGAGGTGTAGACCTCGGGCTTGCCCTTGATCTCGTAGCTGGTGTAGCCGTCGTTGAGGCTGACCGCCGTGTCCACGGACTGGCGTTGGCGCGTTCCCCCCGAGAAGCTGAAGGTGAAGCGGGGGCCGATGTCGACGCCGCCCACCGTGCCGAGGAGCAGGGGGGAGACCTGGAATCCCGCTCCCACGAACTTGGTGCCGCCGTGGCTGCCGCTGCCCTCGGCCGGGTTCGCCTCCCCGGCCTCGTCCACCAGCTTCAGTTCGGTGGAGCCCGAGCCCTGCTGCGGTTGTGTGGGCGCGTGGTGGAAGCCCTCACGGGAGGGGCGCAGCCGCAGGTCCGCCCGCCACGTGGAGCCGTCCGCTCCGGTGACCGTCGTGGAGAACCCCTCCGGTCCGAAGAACACGCCCGTCTGCTTGCGCGCCTGGGCGTCGATCTGTTCCCTGACCGCGTCGCGCACGGTGGCGTCGACGTGTCCGGCGTCGTTGGTGAGGGTGTCGTCCACGAACGAACGCAGGTGCTCGGCGTGGATCATGCTGGAGTTGACCAGGCTGGACGTCAGCAGGTAGTCGAGGTCGTAGGGGGCGCCCGTCCGGTCCGGCCGCACGGAACCCGGGTAGTTCCGGGGCGGGGGCTCCTCCCTCTGCCGGGTGTTGTCGGTGTCGGGCTGCGGGCGCTCCGTGTCCGTGCCGTCGGTGGTGGTGTCGGTGTTCTCCTGCGGGGGCGGGGGCGTGCGTTCCGTGTCCTCGGTGTGCGTGGTGTCCGTGGTGGTGCGGGGGTCCTCCTGCGGGGACGGCGGAGGTTGCTCCGTGCCTGTGGCGTCCACCGTCTCGACGGGTTCTGCGGTGGTGTCGTGCTCGTGCTGCTGGGGCGGGGGAGGCTGTTCCGTGTCCGCGGTGTTCGCGGTGGTGTCGGTGTTCTCCCGTGGTGACGGCGAAGACTGTTCCGTGTCCGCGGGAGCCGTGGTGTCCGTCCTGTTCTCGGACTCCGTGGTGACGACGGTGTTCTCTTGCGGGGGCGGCGGAGGCTGTTCCGTACCCGTGGTGTCCGCTGTGTCCACGGGGGCTGTGGTGTCCGCCGTGTCCACCGGGGCTGTGGTGGTGCCGGTGTCGTGCTGGGGGGACGGCGCGGGTGCGTGCTCCGTGTCCGCGACGCCGGTGTCGCCGGGCCGCGCCGACGGCTCCGGTTCGGTGCCGTCATTCTGGGACGGAGCAGGAGGCGGAGGAGGCGCGCTCTCCTCGTGCCCTTCGTTCCCGGTCCGCGCCTCCTCCGTGGTCACGGGCGTCTCGGCCTCGGCTGGTGCGGGCGGGCGTACCGCATCCTCCGCCGTCTCCCCGGTCCCGGTGGTCAGCGGGTCCGGCGGTGCCGCCTGTCCCCGCGAAACGCCGGTCTCGGCAGGGGCGGCCTCGGTGGTCCCGTCGTCCGTGTTCGGCTCGGGCGCCGACCGGGCCGGAACCGGCCGCGGGGACGCTCCGGTCCCCGGGGAGGACTCCTCCCCGGTCGCCGGTCCGCTCCGGACATACGGGGTCTGCGTGCCGGGGGCGCTGTGGAACGCGTCCAGGAGCGAGTCCGCCGCGGGGTCCGCCCCCGGCTTCCGCTCCGTCCGGTCGCTCGGGGGTGCGCCGGTCGCGGGGCCGGGCGCCTCCGCCGGATCCGGCTCCACAGCGTCGGTGTCGGTCAGTCCCAGTCCGCGGGCCAGGGAGTCGGGTTCGGCGCCGCTCGCCTCGGTGCCCTCCCCGTCCGGGTCCCGGACCTCTCCGGCGATATCGGTCACGGCCATGACGAAGGGGTTGTTGGAGCCGAACGGGCCGGAGAACCCCGGCATGTTCACGCGCATGTCCAGCCTCGCGCGCGCGACGGAGCCCGGAGGGGTCAGGTCGGCGATGGACCGCGCCCGCTCCAGAGCGGCCGCCGCCGCGGCGGCGTCACCACGGGAGGCGGCCGCGTCGCCGAGCGCGATACCGACGGCGATGTTCGCGGCCACGTTGATAGCACGGGTCAGACCCTCGTGCCGGTCGGCCGCGTCCTGGGCGGCGGTGACCGCGTCGCGGCGCTGGGTGTCCGCCGCCGCGGCGGCCGCGCGCGCCTCCTCGACCCGGCCCCCACCATCGTGCCCGGTGGTCCGTGCGGTGCGGGCGGCGGTGTCGGCGGCCTCGTAGGCGATGCGGGAGGCGCGTTCGGCGTCCTCGCGCGCGGCATCGGCGTCCGAGACCCGTGCCAGGGCCGCCTCGCGCTCCCGTGCGGCGTCGGTGATCCGGCCGGGGTCCTCGGGGTCCACCCCGGACGGCTCGGGGACCGCGTCGCGGGCCGAGGCCGCGTCGGCAGCACCGCGCGCGGCCACGCTCTGCGCAGCGGCGGCCAGGTCCGTGGCCAGGGCGATCGTGGCCGCGACCGCCTCCGGGGCGGTGTCGGCGATCTGCCAGGCCCGGTCCGCCAGGTGCTCGGCCGCGTCCCGCAACTGTTCGAGGCGGCCGATCGCCGCGGACCGGCCGGGGCCCTCAGCCCCCCGCAGGGCCGAGGCCAGGTCCTCGGTGAAGTGTTGCGCCGCCTCGCCTATCCCGGCCAGGGCCGCTGCCGTGTCATCCGTCTCCAGGGCCCGGTCGATGCGGTCCCACGCCTGGCCCGTCCAGGCCGGAGGTTCTGTGGTGGGCCAGGCCTCGCGGGTGGGGGGCAGGATCTGGGCGTGGAAGAGGTAACCGTGCCTTCCCCAGGGCTCGACCGAGGTGATCCGGTAGCGGGTCCCGCGGGTGAGGATCACCTCGCGCTCGCGGGGGTGTTGGCTGCGGTCGCCGACCCACAGCCCCCGGGAGCCTTGCGGCACGCTCAGCCGCATCAGGTCGATGGGGGAGCCGCCCGCCGCGGACGGGACGGTACCGAGGGAGACCGACAGGTACCCCTGTTCCACGTGCGTGGTCCCCGCCAGGGAGCGCGGGTCGGTGCTGCCCTCGCCCAGCAGGTGCTGGTGGTGGTACATGCCGTGCACGGCCTCGAAACCCTCGGGGAAGGGGTGGCCGGTGGCGCGGTCCAGGCGCCCGAGCAGCGCCAGGACCTGCGAGGCGTCAGGCAAGCGCGCCGGTTCGCCGTACAGGGCGAGGGATTCGGCGATCTCGCCCGCGCGTCCGGAGTGCTCGCGCAGGTTCTCCAGCGCCGCTTGGGGGTAGCGGTTGTTCAGGACGCCTCGTACGATCCGTTCCTGTTCGGGGCTGAGTTGGCCCCGCTGGGCGGCTTGTTCCAGCTGTGTCAGGTCGGGCCATTGGCCGCCGCCGATCTCGTAGACCTGCCATCCGGGGTGGGGTTGGCTCTCGTTTCGGATGCGGTCCAGTTCGGTCTGCACGGTGGCCTCGTTCAACGGGTCCAGGCGTGCGAAGCGGTTCAGCCAGGGGGAGCGGGTGTAGGCGAAGACCGCGTCCTGGGTCGGGGTGGGGAGCGCGTCGAAGGTGTTGGGGTTGTAGTCGGGGTCGTGCAGGAGGTCGCCGTAGCGGTCGGCTTCGGCTCCGGTGGGCAGTCGGCGGATCGACCCGGACCCGGACCCGGATGCGGCGGGGGCGTTGTCCGTCGCCGTCCGGCCGGGCGTCGACGCCTCCCCGGTCCGTCCTTGCGAGGACGGTGCGTCTGCGTCGCCGTCCATCAGCGCCGTGTTGACGGTCGTCACCGGGGACGGTGCGTCGTAGGGGGAGGGGCCCCGGTCGGCTGGGTCCTGCATCGCGTAGCGGACGTAGTCCGTGGTGAGCCGCCCGCCGGGCTGCCAGAGCCGGGCGCGGACCGGGTCGTGGCGGTCCCGGAGGTGGCGGCCGATACCGCGGGCCAGGGTCTCGGCGTCCCGGACGCGTTCGGGAGGGACGGACCCGCCGCTCAGCGGGACGCGCCTGTCGGAGGGGTCGGAGACGGTGTACACCAGTGCCTGCGCGAGCGTGCGCGCCTCGCGGATGGAGCGGTTCTCCGGGACCGGACCGTCGACCGGTCGCAGCAGCCTCCAGAACTCGGCTCCCAGCGCCCGCGCCCTGGGGATGTCCTTGTCCGCGAGGGCCCGGGTGAGTTCGGGCAGGCGGTCCAGGACCGACGCGGCGCGGGCGTCGGCCCTCTGGTCGATCCCGGAGGCGGCGGGGTCGGTGCGCGTCTCTCCGGGGGTGTCGGATCCGTTGTCCGCCGCGCGCTCGGGTCCGGCGGCGGGCGATGGCGGAGGCGCGTCCGTGTCCGTGCTCCGCGTGGGGAGCGGCGTGCTGTCGGCGGTGTCGGGCATCGTGGCCTCAGCGGCGGGCGGGGCGTCCCCGGTGCCCGGTACCGGCGCCCCGCTGTTCTCCGTCGGCGGGGTCGCGGTCCCCCCGCTGTCGGCCATGGCAGGGGGCTCCACGGTGGCGGGAGAGGGCGGGCCGTTCCGCTCCGGACCGGCCTCCCCGTCGGGGAGCGGTTCCGGACGGGACCGCGGCGTCTCCTGATCCCGCGGGGCACCGTCCGGGTTCCGGGACAGGGGCGCCCCGGACCCCTCGCCCTGTCCGGCGGGGGCGTCCTCGCGGCTCTCCTCGCCGCCCTGCTCCTGGCCGCCCCCCTCCTCGACGGGGGCCTCCCGGTGGCCGGACCAGGTGCCGTCGTCCTTGTGTTCGCTGTCCTCGTCGCGCTCGTCGCGCTCGTCGGACTGTTCCGCGTCGCGCTCGGCACGGGGGTGCTCGGTGTCCTCCGTGTCCTGAGGGGGTCCGTTCTCGGACGTGGGACCGGTGTCGTGCTGGTCGCCACCGCTCTCGGTGAGGGTCGGCGGAGGCGGTGCGCTCTCCGTCCCGGGGTCGGTGTCGTGCCGGCCGTTGCCGGTCTCGACGACGGGCGGAGTGGACGGCGGGACGTCCTCCGACGCGGTCCCCTGCTCAGCCGCGGGTGCGGTATCCGGTTGTGACGTGCTCTCGGCGGTGTGCGCACCGTCGCCGATGGACCGCTGGGGGGAGGAGTCCGGTGCGCGGTCGTCGTCGGTGTGGTGGGGCGAACGTTCGTCGCTGGCGCCCTGCTCCCGGCCGTCCCCCTCGGCGGTGGGGACCTCCTCGTGCACGGACTCGGCGTCGTCGTCGGCGCGTTCGCCGTCCTTGTCGTCCTCGCGGTCGGATCCGTCGCCCTTCTCCTCCCCGGAGCGGTCGCCCTCGCCCCGATCCCCGCCGTCTCCGGAACGGTCGCCGCTCTCCTCGCCCGACCGCTCGCCGTCGCCCGAGCGCTCGCCGTCACCGGACCGGTCACTGCTGTCGCCGGACTGCTCCTTGTCGCGGTCCCGGGAGCGGTCGTCGTCGCGGGAGGTGTCCTCCTCGCGATCGTCGGGCCGTTCGCCGTCGCGTTCGGAGGGGTGGTGGCCGGTGCCCTCCGTGTCCTGGGGCGGTCCGCTCTCGGTGGCGGGAGGCGGGGGCAGCGGGATGTCGATCGGAGAGGGGGCCTCGGGGGCGGGCGCGGTGTGGGGGTTCGTCCGCTGTCCGTCCGTCGAGGTGACCTGGTCGTCCTGCCCGGCGGTGTCGCCGGTGGTCGCGGTCTCCGGAGCGGGAGGTGCGCTCTCCGTGGCGATCCGGGGGCCGTTGCCGGTCGTCTGCCGGGTGGACGGGTCCTGGGCGCGGGTGTCACCGGTGCTCTGGGACGGACGTCCACCACCGCTGCGCTCGGTGGGTGTGGAGCGCTGCCCGGTGTCGGGGACCGGGTTCTGCGGGGCGGGCGCGGGGGGCGGGGCCGCCTGGCTGGTCGGCGCGGCGACGACGGGCGCGGGAGTGCGCTGTTCCGGTCCGGGGACGGAGCGGTCGGCCGGGTTCGCGGTGTCGCGGTCGCCGGTGTTCCCCGCGTCCTGTGTGGTCTGTTCGGCGCCGGGAGGCGCGGCCGCCATCGGGTTGTCGGGGACGATGGCGTTGAGGAAGTCGACGCTCAGGGGGCCGTCGTTCGTGCCCGGCAGGAAGGGGTCGTCGGACCTGGACCTGGGGTCGAGGGGCCCCGGGTTCAGCGGGACGTCGCGCGGTCCGGGGATGGAGGGCGCGTCGGGGCCGGGTCTCCCGTTCGGTTTGTCGGTGGTGGTGTCCTGCTGGGGGGCGGCCTCGTCGGTGTCGAACAGCGAGGTCTCGTCGTCGCTGTCGTAGGGGGAGGAGCGTTCGTCCCGGTCGAAGACGGACGAGGCGTCGCTGTCGTAGTCGGAACCGCTGTCGTACAGGGACTCCGTGTCCGAGTGCCTTCCCGGCGGAGGAGTGGTGCGGCCGTTCGTCTGGTTGTCGGTGGTGGCGGTTTCGGTGGGGGTTCGGGGTGGTGGTGCGGTGGTGTCGGGTGTGTCCTTGTCCTTGAACAGGTCGGCGCCGTGCAGGATGCCGTCGGTGGCGCCCTGCTGGATGCCCGCCTGGGTGGCGCCCGCGGTCGCGGAGTAGCCGGAGGCCTCCCATCCGCGTCCGTCGGCCATGCTGCCCAGGCCCTCGCCGAGGTAGCCCTCCAGGGCTCCGGTGACGATGTTGCCGCCGACCTGTTGGGCGTAGGTGCTCTTCTTGGAGAAGTAGTCGTTGAGGGGTTGCTGGAGGGTGACGGGAACGTCGGAGAGGTGGTCGCGGGTGGTGGGGGGCAGGCGGTCGCCGATGGTGTCGCGCAGGTGCTGGCCCAGGTTGGGGTCGGTCCAGTTGCGGGCGAGGGTGTCGGCGTAGTCGCGTCCGAGGTCGCGTGCCGCGGTGTCTCCGATGTGGTCGCCGAAGTGGCGGGCGAAGAGGTCGGCGAACTCGTTGCGTGCTGCGGCGGCTTTGGCGGCGTTGTCGAAGGCGCCCGCGCCGATGGGGCTGGCGGGGTTGTAGGGGACCAGGAATTCCTCGTTGTGTCGGCCGAAGATTTCGGCCAGGTCCTTGTTGAGGGAAGGTGCGGGCAGGTCCGCGCCCGGTGTGTCCTTGGGCGCGGGGGAGTCCGGTCCCCGGTCGGGGTTCGTCGCGGGCGGGTCGTCCTTGACCGGGCCGGTGGGCGGCCCGTCGGGTCCGCCGCCGGGCGGCGGAGGGGTGTCGGTGTCGCGGTTGGGGTTGCCGGGGGGCGGGGCGTCGTTGACGGGACCTCTGGGGTCGGGCGGGGGCCCGGTGGGCGGTCCGGTGGGCGGCCCGTCGGGAGTCTCCCGGATGGGCGGTCCGGTGGGGGGTCCACCGGATCCCGGCCCGGGTTCGGGATCGGGTCTGGTCAGGGGTGGCGGGTCGGGCAGGTCGGTGATGCGGGCGACGCGGTCGCTGAACAGGTCGGTGAGTTGTCTGCTGAAGAGTCCGTCCATGCCGGCGGAGAAGACGGCGGACAGGGCGCCTTCGATGGTGGCGCCGATGTGGGCGCTGCGGGTGAGGTTGGGGTCCTTGTGGTGGCGGGTGCCTCTTCCGATCTGGATGCGTTGGATGATGCTGTCCATGCTGGCGAAGATCTGGCTGATGATCTGGTGGCCGGGCACGGTGATGAGCAGCCAGGTCAGGATGCGGCGCATGGCGAGGCTGCGGATGGCCTTGAAGATGGGGATCCACTTCAAGGAGGCGCCGAAGGTGAACTTGGCGGTGGCGATGGCCCAGGCGATCTCGGCGAGGAGTTGGACGAACTGGCCGATGACCATCATGTGCATGTACTCGACGTTGGCGCGGGCCTTGAAGAGTTCGCTGGACATGGTGGCGGCGTTGGAGCGGGCGGAGCCGACGTAGTCGTTGTCGCCGGTGGTGAACTGGTCCAGGGAGCGTTCGTAGTTCTGGGCGGTGTTGCCGCTGAAGTGGCGTCGGGCGTGGACGCGGCTGAGGTCGAACAGGTCGTCCAGGGCTTTGATGCGTTGTTCGAGGGCGGCGTAGACCTCCGACCCGCGGCCCAGAGTGGCCAGGCTGGCTTTGGGGACCTCGATGCCGGTGAGGACTTTGATCGCGCCGCGTGTGGAGTCGGACATGTTGTGGTCCAACGGCATACGCGTCTCCCCCTCTACCCCCCGGTGCCGCTGCGCGGCCACGAAGGTAACACCGGAGAAAACGCGCGAATCGGTGGTTCGTCACCCGGATCGGAACCCTCGTCCAAGGGCTCCCCGGTGAATTTCCGGAGGTCACGGGCGTGCTATGGAGGCGGTGGAAGTTTTCTGCAACGTGTTCCACCGGGTTGGCGCGCTGAGTATTTCCGCAACGGTTCTCCTGGAACCGGGTGGATATTCTTTTCCCGTTCCCCTCGCGCCGGGGCTCGTTCCGGGGGATGCCGCTCCGGCGCTCGGACGCGAGGCCTGGTGGGGCCGGGCGAGGCCCGGCGCATCCGCCCGCGAGCCGGTGCCGTCCGACCCGGTTCACCGAGTTCGCGGGAGGACTTTCGTGCCCGGAAAAGGGTGGCGGCGGGCGGAGTGGATCACGCCAGGACATGGGTCCGCGATCGGCTCCGGGGAGAGGGGAATTCATTCCCTGTTCTGTGGGAATTCGCCTACTGGATTCGAGGAGTACACCCCTGCGTGCCGAAGCCGGGCCCGGTCACTCCGGTTCCTCGAAGTAGCGGACGTAGGCGTTGGACTGCGCGGCGCACTCGTCGAATATCCGCTCGCCGGACCAGCCGCGCGTGGCGCGCAGGCGTGGGATCGCGCCGGCCGTCTCCGGGTCGTGGGCGGTCAGGGTTCCGTCGTCGTGCAGCGTCAGGAACGGCCGTGTCCGCTGCGTGCGGCGGTCCTGGGCGTAGAGCACACGGGTCACCGGCCACCCCCCGAGAACAGGCCGGTGGTCCCCCGCGCGTTGCGGGCCAGCATGTCGAAGCGCTCCATCATCTCGTCGAACCAGTCGGACCGGCCCAGGCGGTCGAACTCGCCGTGGAGCCCGGCGAGCCGGGCCCGCAGGAACCGGATGTCGGCCCGGGTCAGCGGGTTGGCGATCCACGTATTGGCCTCGAAGTCGTAGAAGGGCCGCATGCCGTTGATGTAGGCCAGCCCCTCCAGGTCGGTGGGGTCTTCTGGCGTGTGCTCGTACTTGAACCAGGCCTTGCCGTGGTCGATGCCCGCGACGCGCCCTCTGCCCTGGTCCAGCCAGTTGCCCGGGTTGCGGTCGCCGTTGGCGATCAGCACGTCCAGCAGGCCCAGCACGTGCCCGTCCCAGGTGTTCAGGAGCGGGGACCGCGGGTTGTCCAGGTGGGTGAACCCGGATTCGCCGTTCATGAAGTGCATGAACACCTCGGTCTCACCGATGCGCAGGACACCGGGCACGTTGGCGCCGATGGCGCGGCCCACCAGCGAGGCGAGCTGCTCGGCGTCGGCGCGGTCACGGGCGAAGGTGGCCCCCTCGGTGTCCTTGTAGACCGCCTGCGCGCCGTTGGCGAAGCGCATGAGCGTGGTACTGCCGTCGGAGCCGTCCTCGACGAGCGCCTGCTGGCTCACCACATCGGATCCGGTGGTTTCGGCGAGGTCCTCGACACCGGCGAAGGTCCCGTTCCACAGCATGAGCGCTGCGATCCGCTCGTCCTGGTCCCCGTCCCGGTCCTGCGCGGTCTCCTCGGTCGAAGCCGCTGGCTGCTCGCCGTAGGCCGCCGCGGAGGGGTCATGGAACCCGGCGGTGTGCTGGTCGTTCTCCCCGTCCGCGGATGTGTCCCCTCGCTGGCCCGGGGCCCCGGTCATGGGGTAGGCCACGATGTCGGTCAGCGAGCTGGGCAGGGGGCGGTCGCTTCCGAAACCGGAGTCCAGGAGGCCGAGGGTGGCGTCCAGGGATTTCGGGTCGAGGAAACCGAGGGGACCGCTTCCGTAACCGGAGTGCTTGGGGTCCAGGGCGTCGAAGGCGTGGTCGTCCCGGGCCCACAGGGGCTTGAACTGGTGGTCGTCGTCGAACGGTGTGCGCAAGGGCCGGTCCTGGACCGGTGTGTCGGGGGAGTCGTACAGGGACAGGTCGTCGTCGGAGACCAGGTCCGGAACCGCGTCCGGGTCCGGGGCGGAGTCCGTGTCCGAATCGGTGTCCGAGTCCGAGTCCGAGCCGGTGTCGGGGAACGGGTCGCGCCGGTCCGTGGGCGCGCTGTCGCGGGGGCCCCGGCCGCCCTGGTCGCCCTGGCCGTTTCCGCGCGAGGAACGGCCCTCGCCCCCGCCCCTTCCGCGGTTCCCGCCGTCGCCCTCGGAACCGCGCCCGGTGCCGGAGCCGCCCCGGCCCTCGGAACGGTCGTCGCCGCCGCCGGACCGGTCGCCCTCGCCACGGGAGCGGCCGCCGCCCCCGGTCCGGTCCTGGCCCGAGCCGTCGCCGCCGGTGCCGTCCTCGTCCCCGCGCCGGTCCTTCGCGGGGCCGTCGTCGGAGGACGTCCTCCCCGGCTCCACGGCCGCGTCGATCCTCTCCAACAGCCTCCGTACGCTGTCGGCGCGCTTGCGGGCGCTGTCGGCGATCTTCTCGGCGTCGTCGCGGGCCTCCCGCGCGGTCTCCGCGGCCTCCTCGGCGCGCTCGGCCGCGGTCTCCGCCTTCTGGGCGGCCTGCTGCGCGTACTCATGGGCGCGGCGGGCGTCGGCGGCGGCCGAGTCGGCCATCTTCACGGTCGCGTCGGCGGCGTCGCGGGTGCTCTGGGCGATCCCGCGTGCCTCGTTCGCGCGGGCGGCGGCCTCACGGGCCTCCCGGCCGGTGGTCTCCGCCCTGGTGCGCAGGTCCTGTGCCCGCCGGGTCAGCTGGTTCGCGTCCTCGGTGGCCCGGGCGGCGCGCTCCGCCGCCTCGCGGGCGGTCTGCCGGGCCTCCTGGGCCCTCGCCCGCGCGTCCTGCGCGGCCCGGCGGGCGGCGTCCTGGCGGGTGTCCGTCGTCCTTGAGCGGTCGTCGGCCGTGTTCGGCGCGGCCTGCGACCCCGTGTCGCCGGGAGCGCTGTCGGACGGGTTGACCGTCCCCCGGGGGCCGGTGCCGCCCGGCGCGGTACGCCCGCCGGAGGAGGTCCGGGAGGCGTTCGCCGCCTGGGCCGCGAGGTCCGCGGTGGTGCGGGCCGTGCGGGCGTCGGCCTCGGCCTGAGCGGCGTCCCTGGCCACCTTCGCGGCGTTCGCCCGCACCTCGTCGGCCCTGGCCGCCGCCGCGTTCGCGGCGGCGCGGGCGTCCCGGGCCGTGTCAGCGGCCCGCTGGGCCGCCTCACCGGCGTTCCGCGCGTTCTGGGCGGCCCGGTCAGCGCCGTCGCGGTGGCCGGACGCGCTGGTGTTGAGCCCCTCGGCCCAGGTCCGCAGGGCCTCGGCGTCCGCGGCCGTCCGGTCGGCCTTCGCCTTCGCGGCGTCGGCCTCCGCCTTCGCCGTCCCGGCGTCGGTCCGCGCCTCCTCCGCCGCGTCCCGGGCGGTGTCGGCGCGCTCGGCGATCCCCTCCAGATCGGAGATCAGGCTCTCGGCCTCCTCGCGCGCCTCCCGCGCGGCCCCGTCCCGGGCGGCCCGGTCGCCGCCGGCGGGCCGGTCCTGACCGGACAGGTCCTCCACGGCGGCGTTGAGCGCCCGGTAGCGCTCGGGGGTCGCGTCGAGTTCGTCCACGAGATCGGCGACGGCGTCCTCCTGCTCGCCCGCGGCCTCCTGGGCGCTGGTCGCCGAGGTGTCCGCCTCCGCCGTCTCGGAGACGGTCGTCCGGACCCGCTCGATGAAGGCCTCGCGGTCGGGTTCGGGCATCGCCGTGCGGGCCGCGTCGCGGGCGGTGGTGAAGGCGTCGCGGGTGGTGGTGGCTTCGGTGTGCGCCGTGTCCGCCGCCGTGCGCGCGTCACGCGCCTGCCGTTCGGCCCCCGGTGAGGGAGCGCCGTCGGTCCCGGGTGCGGGCGTGCGTCCTTCGCTCCCGGCTGCGGGTGCTCCGCCGTCGGAGCCGGTGAGGACGCGGGTGCCCTGCTGGAGGTCGGCCCTGCCGTGGTCCAGGGAGGTGGAGAGGCCGTTCGCGTCATCGCGTGCGCCGCGGGCCTCCCGGACAGCGGTGTCCGCGGTGTCGGAGGCCTGCCGGACCCGCGCGTCCACGGTGCCCGTGTCCTGGTCCTGGCCGTCCCGGAGGCCGCTGGAGCCGCCGGGGTCCCGGACGGGGGTGTCGGGCTCCGGCGCACGCAGGTTCAGCTCCGACATGAAGCGGTCGGCCAGCGTCTGGCTCGGCCCGGCCGGTGCGGGCGCCGGGGCCGGAGGGGTCACGGTGACGGTCGGCTGGGGCTCGCTGGTGGTAACGGTGGTGACGTCGCCGGTGGTCGTGGTGTTTCCGGAGGTGACACCCCTGTCGCCGGTAGTGCCGGTGGTCGTGTCGCTGACGGTCGTGTTGCCGGTGTTCCCCTCGGCCCCCGTGTTTCCCGTGGTCGTGTTCCCGGTGACCGGTGTGCGGGTGGTCGTCCCGTCGCCGCTGACCGCGCGCACGGGGGGAGCGGTGCCGCCGTCCGGCCCCTGTCCGACCTCCCCCAGCGCGGTGCGCGTGGTGTTCACGGTCTCGACCAGGGCGTCGATCTGGCGGTCGAAGTCGCGCAGCGCCTCCTTGTACTTGTCCTCCTGCTCCTTGTAGGCGCTCTCAGCGCTCCGGTCGTCCGGCTCGGCGGCGAACCCCTCGGCCAGGTCCTCCAGCGGTGCCCGGGTGTCGGCGTACGCGGTCTCCGCCTTGCTGAACTCCTCCCGAGCCCGGGTGAGCCGGTCCATGGCGGGGGCCATGTCCTTGGCCTGGTCCGGCGTGAGGAAGCCCATCGCGATCGCGTCGGCCTCCGAGAACCAGCCGGCCATCCTGACCGTGACGTCGTCCACGCCCCAGCGGGTGGGCCGGTGGTGGAGCGGGGTCGGCGCGAGGCTCGGGTCGTTCCGGTGGAAGGCGGCGGGCGCCTTGAGCTTGCTGCCCGCGGCGAACGCCCAGGTGGCGTCGTACTCCACCAGGTAGACGGGACCCTGGCGGAGCTGGTCGGACTCCTGGTAGCCCTTGACGGCCTGGTTGGAGCCCCTCTCGGTCCCCTGGGACGAGCTGGTGTTCACGGCCGCCGAACCGGTGTGGATGCCCTCGTGGCCGTCGTAGGGGATACCGCCGGTGGTCAGCCCGGACGGGCGGAACTCCCCGCCGCGGCCCTGGCTCCCGCCGTGGGAGTCCCCCGCGCTGTTCGTCCGGGGCCGGACGCGGGAGTCGCTGAGCTGGCTGCCCGGCAGCGCGTCCAGGATCTTCGCCCCGCGGTTGCTCGGCACGACCTTGGCGCCCCACTCCGTGCGGCTGATGTCGGTGAACTGCACCCCCTCGGAGTTGCGCGAGGCCGACGGGTACACCGCCTTGAGGGCCTTGTCGCTGAGGCTGTGGTCGATCTCGTTGTACACCGGGTCCTGGCCGTAGGCGTCGGCGAGGTAGGCGCGCGCCGCGTCCGCCGTGGCCCGGGTGGGCTGCCCCCCTTCGGGGGTGCCGGGGGGCGGCTGCCAGCCCAGGGACTGCGCGATGACGACGTTGGCCTTGTCGCGCAGCGCCTGTCCGCCGTCCTGCACCATGGCCGGTTTGGTGACGGCGGCGTCGTTGCCGGGCCGGGGTCCGGCCTCGTTCGTCCAGGCGCGCAACGCCTCGGACACGGACGCGTGGACGGGGGCCGCGGGCCGCCGCGTCGTGCCGCCGCCCTCCGCGGGGGCGGGGGCGCGGTCGTTTCCGGTCGTGTCGGTTCCCGTCCGGTCGCCGGTGGTGTCCTCGCCCTCCGGGGCCGCGGCGGTGTCCCGGTCGGCGGGAGCGGTCCGCGCGGAGCCGGTGCCTTCCGTGGACGTGGTGACGGCGGGGGGAGGCGCCGACAGGTCGGCGCCGGTGCTCCGCGCGCCGTCTCCCGTGGTGGTCGCGGCGGTGGTCGTCGCCGGGGGGTCGAAGGTCATGTACGCGAACGGGTACAGCGTCTCGATCCGCCCGCTGTCGGCGGTGCCCGTGTACGTCGATCGCGGCGCGTTGCCGTTCTCCCCGCCCTTGGGTTCGCCGAGTTCGAGGGTGAGGGTCAGCCTCGTGTCCGCGCCGACCTTGGCGTACGGGGTGTTCAGGTGCAGCTCGGTGGTGCGGGCGTCGTCCTGCGACTGCCCGGAGGAGCGCCCGTCGTTGCTGGAGGAGGACACCGCCCCGGCGGGGGCGCCGAACAGCGGGCGGTGCTCCGGCTGCCCCTCCGAGCCCTGGTCGTCCTGGGCGTAGGGGAGGGGTTGCAGCAGCACGCCGTCCGCGCCCACCGCCGTCCCGGTCCCCCTGTTCTGCGAGTGCGCGTCGGTGGCCTTCCACGTGTGCGACTCGATGTAGTAGCCGGACTGGCCGACGTAGGAGACCTCGGTGCGGCTCGGGTCCCTGGTCAGGTTCACGTAGACCTTCGCCGGGGTGGCCGAGCGCATGGCGTGCGGACGCGAGTCCGGGGTGGGCTCCGGCCCCAGAGCGCGGACCTTGACCGGCACCGGGACGGTGGAGTCCGGGTTCTGGCCCAGGTGCGTGGTCAGCTTCTGGAGCAGGAGCTCCCGTCCGCCGCTCGTCAGCTCCAGCCCGTTCGAGGCGAGGTCGTTCACCAGCTCCTGGATGGCGGCCTCGGGGTCGGCGGGCTGGATCTGCCTGCCGTTGTCCTCGAACCCGGGCCGCACCCGCGCGTTCTCGGGCTTCTTGGGGTTGGGCTGCGGGCTCAGGTCCACCCTGTCGCCGTCGCGGGTCGCCTGATCCAGCACCATCCCCTCCTCCTGGGCGTCGCGGGAGTGCACGTAGCCCGCGAGCAGGTCCTGGACGGGAGCGGTCCACCCGTGGAACAGGGTCTTCCAGTTCAGGGGCGGGCCGATGCTCCAGTTCTTCAGGAACTCGATCGCCTGGGTGAGGTGGCCGGAGGCGCGGAAGGCGTACACCCTGGTGTTGTCCGGGATGAACAGCACCGACGACGTGAACGAGGTCGACTGGGTGTGCGAGGCGCCGCGGGAGAAGAACGTGCGGGAGAGGGAGGTGCCGAACACCGGGATCGGTCTGACGGCCTCCTTCGGCAGCGAGTCGTCGGAGCCGGGCGGGTTCGGGTTGCGGGCTCCGCCCCCGCCGAACCTGACTCCGAGGCTGCCGGTGAGGGAGGAGGTGGTGGACAGGGTCACCTCGCTGCCGCCGTTCCACCGCATCTGGGCGCCGACGGGGCGGAAGTCGGTGACGCTGTCGATGTCGACCCTGGTGGCGACGGTGGCGCGGACGTCGTGCGGTGACCAGAGGCCGCCGCTCATCTCCTGGCGGATGCGCGAGCCCGACGGCGTGGTCACGCTCCTGCTCGCGGCCAGCTCCTCCGCCGACAGGTGGTTCTCGAACTGCCGACCGCCCCCGGAGGAGTCGGAGAGGAACGACTCCAGCTTGCGCCGGTAGCCGTCGTGGAGGCCGCTGCGCGTGTCGGAGAAGGTCCGGTAGGTCTCCTCCAGCAGCCCGCGCATGCCCCGGCTCCCGGTGTCGAAGTGGGTGTTCACGCGCTCGAAGGTGCCGCCGATGCGGCGGATCGCCTGGGCGCGGGCCTGGTTCAGGGTCAGCGGGCCGTGCTGGGGGCGGTTGGAGGGGGCGCCGTCCCCGCTCCGGTCGTCTCCTGCCGGGGTGTTCTCCGGCGTCGTCCCGGTGGTGGTGTCGGCGGTGCTGACCGGAGGAGGCGGTGTGGTCAGGGCGGTGGGCTGGTTGGTGCCGGTGCTGGTGTCCGTGGTGTTTCCGGGGGCGGACGGTGAGGCCAGGGCGGCGGGCTGGCCGTCGTCGGCGCCGGTGGTGGTGCCCTGGGAGGCGGTGACCACTTCGGTGCCCCCGCCGAACAGGCGTCCCCAGGTCTGCACGACCCCGTCCCGGACGACGGTCCACCGGCCTCCCCGGTCGTCGCCGCCCGTACCGCCGGTGGTGGTCCGCGGGACGAAGTTCCGGACGATCATGTCCCGGGCCTGCTCGGGCGTGAGCGGTTGCCGGACGTCCGCCGTGGCGGGCGCCGTGTTCCCGGCGGTGTCCGTCCGCGCGGAGTCCCCCTCCCGGGTGGTGGTGACGGTGGTCTCGGTGGCGTCGCGCGTCTCCCGCCCGTCGGAGGAGGTGGCGGTCTCGCCGTCGCGGGCCGTGCCCGTGGGGTCGGATACGGTCTGCGGGGAGTCGGAGGACACCGGCGGCATCTTGGGCGTGAGGAGGACCATCTGGGCGTCCACCCCCGTGCCCAGGAGCGGGATGCCGCGTTCGCGCTGGGGCCTGTCGTCACGCGCCATCCCGATGTCGTCGTTCTCGAACAGCCGCGCGGTGAAGCGGGTGCGGGACGTCCACACGTCGGAGTCCCCGCTGAACAGCACCGTCTCCTCGGAACTGTGCGAGAGGCCCTGACTGGACCCCTCGCCCTTGTTCAGGGACGCGTTCAACGAGACCGAGGGGTTCCCCATGACCCGGGGGACGCCGCGTGCGTCGGCGCCCTCGTCGGTGCGCACGCTGGCGCCGACGTTGACGCCGACCGAGTGGCTGACGCTCGACCCCTTCGTGGTGGTGATCCCCGCCGAGCCCGCGAAACGGCCGCCCCCGCTGGCGGTCGTGTCGAACTGGTGCTCCAGGCGGTCGAAGTCGCCGTAGACGCGCACGGTCACCGTCGCGGGACGGCCGCCCCTGTCCTTGCGGATCATCGTCGGGTCGATGACGGCGGATTCCTTGAGGCGGACCGGGACGCCGTTGCCGGACAGGTCGGGCGCGCCGTTCCTGAGCCCGGACTCGGAGAGCGCGTTGATGACCTTCAGGGTGTTCTCCCGCGCCACGTCCACGTTGCGGCGCAGGCCCCAGCGCTCGCGGAAGCTGCGGACCGCGTCCGGCTCCATGTGGCTGGGACGGACGGCGTAGTCCTTGCCGGTCCGGGCCAGGTCCGGGATGACCATGCCGGGGCGCTTCTCGGCGATGTCGCTGAGCACGCGGTAGGCCAGGTCGTCGTAGAACGGGCGCTGGGGTGAGGGAGGTGTCTGGGTGTCGCCGTCGGCGCCGTCGTCCCCGGTGCTTTGCGTCGTCCCGCCGTTGTCCGCCGGAGCGGGTGGGGGGAGGTGGCCGAATCCGCGTACGGTGGCCCCGCTCAGGTCCGTGGGGTGGTCCACCGCGAGGTTCGGGAACGGGGGCCGGGGCGGCGCGGACGGGCTGTCGGTCGAGGACGGGGGCTTGGGGAGTTCGCCGTTGAGCTGGCGGGCGTCCTCGACCGTGAGCAGCTCGACGGAGCTGCCCTCGAAGCGGTGCGCTTTCGGCTCGCCCTGGATATGGACGTAGAAGTCGCGTTTCACGTCGTAGGCCGCGTGGCCGGAGGGGGCGTGCACGACGTGGCTGCTCGTCCCCGAGGTGTTGAGCGTGCTCCCGGTGCTCTTCTCGAAGGTCGCCGAGTACTCCACGAAGGGCACGTCGAGCCGGACGCTCTTGCCGTTCGGTAGTTCGAGCCAGACGCCGAAGCCGCCGCCGACCGAACCGGAGGCCACGGTGGAGTGCTTCACGCTGGAGGAGTCGCTCTTGACCGTGGTGTTGCTGTGCACGAAGTCGGCCAGGCCGGGGGCGAAGTCCTTGCGGTCGTACTCGGTCGCCACCGACCACATCCGCATGATGCGCGGGTGGCTGTTGGGGATCTCGATCCGGATGTGCGCGGAACTGTTGGACATCTGCGGCAGGTACTGCTGCAACCGGTCGTTGTCGAAGGTGGCCTCGATCCGCGCGCGGTACTCGTCGTCGCGCCGTTCCCTGCGGGAGGGGGTGTGGTCGGCGCCCCGGTCCGCCTTGGGGCGGGGGAGGAGGTGGTCGGCGAGCCAGGTGCCGAGGGTGCTCCCGCCCGGCCTGCCGCCGCCTCCCGCGGCGGCGGTGCCGCCGTCGCGGTCGCCTCCGCCTCTGCGGTCGGTCCCGTCTCCGCGGCCGTCCTCTCCGCCGCGGCCGGTCCCGCCGTCGCCGGACGCGGTGTTCCCGCCGGTTCCGGTGCCGGACACCGCGGGGACCGGGGAGAAGCGGGTGATCTCCAGCGGGTGGCCGGTGCCCATGAGCGGCCGGTTCACCGGCGGATGGTGCCCGTCCGCGTCCCTCGGTCCGTTGTCGGGCGTGATGCGCGGGGGCGCGTCGGAGGAGGAGACCGCCTCGCCCGGCAGGTTCATGGCCAGCCCGTTGTACGCGGTCCCCTCCTGGACGCGCGGCGCGGTGAGGCCGGGGCCGGTGACGGACGCCCTCATGCCGAGGTCGCCGACGTAGATGTTCGGGGCGCCGAGCAGTTCGATGCCGGTGGCGGAGTTGGCGCTGGTCGAGGCCGATCCGGAGGTGCCCCGGACCTTCGTGCCGCCGCGCCCGCCGATGGCCGCGATCGGCCCGGCGTCGTTGCCGTCGACGCCGGTCATGTAGAAGGGGCTCATCGTGAACTTGCCGCCGACGGTCTTGCCCGCGCCGCGTGACCCGCCGTCACTGGAGTCCACCCCGGGCCCCGCGTCGTTGAGCCTCAGGAACCTGGAGTCCCCTCCGCCGCTCAGGGCCTTGGCGTCGACGTGGTAGAAGTCGTCGCCGAGGGAGCGCAGGTCGATGTCGGCGCTCCAGGTCTGCCCGTCGCCGGTGGCGCTGACGGTGCGCCCGCCCTCGCGGAGGAAGGGCCGCGGCCCCTCCCTCGTGAGGACGTCGACCACGCCGTCCACGATCCCCTGCCGCGCGGTGTCGGGCATGCCCGGCGTACTGGTCAGGACGTCGTTGACGAACCCGGGCAGGTGCTCGGCGAAGAGCATGTGCGGTCCGAGGACGGTGGACGTGGTCAGGTAGCCCAGGTCGTAGCTCTGACCGCTCCGGTTCGGCACGAAGCCGCCGTCGTAGGTGAGGGTCGGGAGCGGCGGTGCGCCCTCCGGCGGGGCCCCCTCCGGTGATGTGCCCTCCTGGTGGACGGGTGAGTCGGTGTCGAGGGGGCCGAGCGGGACGTCCCTGCTGGTCCCGCCCAGGGGGACGGGGCCGGTGTCGCCGCTCGGGCCCGCGGGGGACGTCATGACGGTCATGACGGTGATCGGGTCCCTGGGGCGCAGCAGGTCGGCCTGCATCCGGGCGAAGCCGCGGTAGTCGAGGTAGGCCTCGTTGGCTTCGCGCTGCGTCTGGTAGGCGCGGGCGCGCAGGTCGGCGGCGTCGGGGCGGCCCTGGCTCTCGGCTTCCCGGGACCGGCTGACCAGGTCCTGGGCGCGCTGGTAGCCGCTGAGCGCCTCCTTGATACTGGCCGAGGCCAGTTCGTTGAGCCTGGTGGCGGCGGTGATCCCGTCCGACACGGCCTGGGGGGAGGGGCGGCCCCGACCACGGGTGTTCGCGGGAGCGGAGCCGTCCCGGTCCCCTCCGCGCGAGGAGCCGTTGCCGTGGTCCGGTTCCGTGTCGCGGCTCCTGTCGCCGCCCTCGGTGTCGGAGCCGTCCTGGTCGCCTTCGTGCCGGGAGCGGTTGCCGTGGTCCGGTTCCGTGTCGCGGCTCCTGTCGCCGCCCTCGGTGTCGCGTCCGGTGCCGAAGCCGCGCCCGTCCTCGGAGCGGTCGCCGTCGTCGCCGCTGCGGTCGTCGCTGCTGCCCGAACCGTCCTCGTCCCGGCCGCCGTCCTTGTCGTCGTCCTTCTTCCGGCCGCCGTCCTCGGAGGACGGCCTTCCCCGCTCTGCGGCCGCCGTGATCCTCTCCAGCAGCTGCCGTACGTCGTCGGCGCGTTCGCGGGCGCTGGTGGCGATGTTCTCGGCGTCGTCGCGGGCCTCCTGCGCGGTCTCCGCGGCTGTCTCGGCGTCCTTGGCCGCGGTCTCCGCCTTCTGGGCGGCCTTCTGGGCGGACTCGTGTGCGCGTTGGGCGTCGGCGGCGGTCCTGTCGGCCGTCTTCGCGGTCGCGTCGGCGTCCTCCCGGGCCTTCTCGGCGATCCCGCGTGCCTCGTTCGCCCGGGCGGCGGCCTCCCGGGCCTCCCGCGCGGTGGTCTCCGCCCTGGTGCGCAGGTCCTGTGCCTGCTCGGCCAGCTGCTTCGCGTCCTCGGCGGCCCGGGTCGTGGTCCGCACCGCGTCGCGTGTGGTCTGCCGGGCCTGCCGGGCCCGCGCCCGCGCGTCCTCCGCGGCCCGGCGGGCGGCGTCCTGCCGGGTGTCCGTCGTCCCCCGGGCGTCCGTGCCGTCCGACGCCGTCTCGCCGCCGGGGGAGGGCTGGGGGGCGTTCACCGCCGCCTGGACCGCGCGGTCCGCGGCGGCGCGGGCCGCGCGGGCGTGCTCATCGGCCTGCTCGGCTCTCGTGGTGGCGTCCTCCGCGCGGGCGCTCACCCCAGCGGCCTCGTCCGCGGCGGCACGGGCCTTCGCGGCCGAGTCGGCGGCCCGCTGAGCCTCCTCCCCGGCCCTCCGCGCGTCCTGGGCGGCCCGGTCGGCGCTGTCCCGGTGGTGGGACGCGCTGGTGCGGAGCCCCTCGGCCCAGGTCCGCAGGGCTTCGGCGTCCGCGGCCGCCCGGTCGGCCGTCGCCTTCGCGGTGTCGGCGTTCGCCTTCGCGGCGTCGGCGTCCCTCTTCGCCGTCTCGGCGTCGGTCCGCGCGGTGTCGGCGCGCTCGGCGATCCCCTCCAGGGCGGAGACCAGGCTGTCGGCCTCCTCGCGCGCCTCCCGCACGGCCCCGTCCCGCGCGCTCTGGGCGGCCGGGCCTTCGCCGGTGGTCCGGTCCTGTCCGGACAGGCCGTCCACGGCGGTGCTGAGCGTCTGGTGCCGTGCCAGGGCCCCGTCGAGGTCGTTCCCGAGCCGGGTGACGGTTTCCCGGTGCTGGTCGGCCGCCTCCCGGGCGGCGTCGGCCGCGTTCTCGGCCGCGGTGGTGTCCGTCTCGGCCTGTTCGGCGGAGGCGTCCCCACGGGGCTCGGGTCTCGCCGTGAGGGCGTCGTCGCGGGCGGTGGTGAAGGCGTCGCGGGCGGTCGTGGCGTCGGTGTGCGCCGTGTCCGCCGCCGTGCGCGCGTCACGCGCCTGCTGCTCGGCCCCCGGTGAGGGGGCGCCGTCGGCCCCGGCGGCGGGTGCTCCGCCGTCGGAGCCCGTGAGGACGCGGGTGCCGTTCCCCAGCTCGGTCGTGCCGTTCTCCAGGGCGGTGGAGAGGTCGTTCGCGGCATCGCTTGCGGCACGGGCCTCCCGGTCAGCGGTGTCCGCGGCGTCGGAGGCCTGCTGGATCCGCGCGTCCACGGTGTCCGTGTCCCGGACGGGGGTTTCGGGCTCCGCGGCGACGAGGTTCAGTTCCGCACGGAAGCGGTCGGCCAGCGCCTGGCTCGGTCCCGTGGGCGCGGGCGCCGGGTCCGGCGGCGGGGTCACGGTGATGGTCGGCTGGGGTGCACTGGTGGTCGTGGTGGCGCCATCGGTGTCGCCGGTGGTCGTGGTGTCTCCGGGAGTGACATCCCTGTCTCCGGTGGTGCTGCCGGTGCCAGCGGTCGTGGTGCCGGTGGTCGTGTCCCCGGTCGTGCTGGTGGTCGAGGTGGTGTCGGCGGGGGCCGGTGCACGGGTCGTTGCCCCTCCGCTCGTGTCACCGCTCGACGTGCGTCCGGGGGGAACGGTGCCGCCGTTCGTCCCCTGGTCGATGCCCCCCAGGGTGGTGCGCGTGTCGTTCAGGGTCTGGACCAGGGCCCTGATCTTCTGGTTGAAGCTGGCCAGTGCCTTCGTGTACGCCTTCTCCTGGTCTTCGTAGGCGTCCCTGGCGCTCTGCTCGTCCGGCTTGTCGGCGTACCTCTGGGCCAGGCCCTCCATCGGGGCCCGGGTGTCGGCGTACTCGGCCTCCGCCTTGCTGAACTCCTCCTGCGCCTTGTGGATCCCGTCCTTGACGGGTGCCAGGCCCTCGACCTGGTCCGGACTGAGGAAGCCCATCGCGATCGCGTCGGCCTCCGAGTACCACTTGGCCATCCGGATCGTGGTCTGGTCCACGATCCATCGGGTGGGCCGGGAGTGGAGCGGGGTCTGCGGAAGGCTCGGGTCCTTCAGGTGGAAGGCGGCGGGCGCCGTGAGCTTGCTGCCCGCGGCGAACGCCCAGGTGACGTCGTGCTCCACGAGGTAGAAGGGCCCCTGGCGGAGCTGGTCGGACTCCTGGTAGCCCTTGACGGTCTGGTTGGAGCCCGACGCGGCCCCATGGGACGAGCCGGTGTTCGCAGCCGCCGCACCGGTGTAGATGCCCTCGTGGCGGTCGTAGACGGGACTCTCGGTGCTTATCCCCGCGGGGCGGAACCCGCCCCCGAAGCCCTGGCCCCCGCCGTGGGAGCTGCCGGAGCTGTCCGTCCGGGGCCGGACACGGGAGTCGCTGAGCTGGCCGTCCGGCCGCGCGTCCAGGATCTTCGCCCCGCGGGTGCTCGGCAGGGCCTTGGCACCCCACTCGGTGTGGTTGCTCCGCACCACCCTGTCGATCCACCCGGGGAGTTCGATGTCCTTGAAACGCACCCCCTCGGGGTCGAGCGAGGCCGACGGGTCCATCGCCTTGATGGCCTCGTCGCTGAGGCTGGCGTCGATCTCGTTGTAGACCGGGTCCAGTCCGTAGACGTCGGCGAGGTGGGCCCGCGCCGCGTTCGCCGCCTCCTCGGCCGACTGCCCCTCGGGCGGCTTCCAGCCCGCGGACCGCGCGACGACGATGTTGGCCTGCTCGCGCAGCGCCTTTCCGTAGTCCTGCACCATGGTCGTCAGTGCGAGGGCGGAGTCGTTGCCGGGACGTGGACCCGCCTCACGGGTCCACGTGCGCAACGCGTCGGCCTGGGAGGCGTAGATGGGGGCTCCGGGCCGCCGCGTCGTGCCGCTCCCCGTCCGGTCGCCGGTGGTGCCGGTGGTGTCGCCGTTTTCCGGGGCCGGAGTGGTGTTCCGGTCGGGCGGAGCGGCCCCGGTGGAGCCGGTGCCGTCCGTGGACGTGGTGACGGCGGGGGCCGGCGGAGGCGACAGCGTGTCGGTGCCGGTCTCCCGCGTGTCGGTTCCGGTCTCCCGCGTGTCGGTTCCGGTCTCCCGCGTGTCGCCTTCCGGGGTGGTCGTCGCCGGGGGGTCGAAGGTCATGTACGCGAACGAGTACAGCGTGTCGACCCGTCCGCTGTCGGCGGTGACCTCGTAGACCGGTTGCGGCTCCTTGCCGTTCTCGCCGCCCTTGGGTTCGTCGAACTGGAGTTTGAGTTTGAGGCTCGTGTCCGTGCTGACCTTCGCGTACGGGGTCTTCAGGTGCAGCTCGATGGTGCGGGCGTCGTCCTGGGACTGTCCGGAGGAGCGCCCGTCGCTGCTGGAGGCGGAGACCTCCCCGGCGGGGGTGGTGAACAGGGCGCGGTGTCCCGGCTGTCCGTCCGGCCCCTGGTCGTCCTGAGGGTAGGGCGGAGGTATCAGCAGTGCGCCGTCCGAGCTCACCGTCCTGCTGGTCTCGTCGCTCCGCGAGCGCGCGTCGGTCGCCTTCACCGTGTGCGACTCGATGTAGTAGTCGGCCTGGTCGACGTGCGAGACCTTGGTGCTCTTCGGGTCCCTGATCAGTTCCACGTAGAGCTTCCCCGTGAAGCTCGAACGCTGCGTCCGCGGCTTCGAGTCCGAGGTGGGCTCCGGCCCCAGCGCGCGGACGTTGAGCGGCAGCGGGGCGGTGGGGTCCGGGTTCTGGGCCAGATGGGTGGTCAGCCGCTTCAGCAGGGCCTCCCGGCCGCCGCCGAGCGTCAGCTCCAGTCCGTTCGAGGCGAGGGTGTCCACCAGGGCCTGGGCGGCGGCCTCGGGGTCGGCGGGCTGGATCTGCCTGCCGTTGTTCTCGAACCCCGGGCGCACCCGCGCGTTCTCGGGCTTCTCCGGGTTGTCGTGGGGGCTCAGGTCCACCCTGTCGCCGTCGCGGGTCGCCCGGTCCCGGACCATCCCTTCTTCCTGGGCGTCGCGGGAGTGCACGTAGCCCGAGGCCAGATCCGTGACCGGACGGGTCCACCCGCGGAACAGGGTCTTCCAGTCCAGGGTCGGGCCGATGCTCCAGTTCTTCAGGAACTCGGTGAGGAGGGTGACGTGGCCGGAGGCACGGAAGGCGTAGGCCTTGGTGTTGTTCGGGATGAACAGCACCGACGACGAGAACGTGGACGACTGGCTGTGCGACGTGCCGCGGGAGAAGAGCGTGCGGGAGAGGGAGGTGCCGAACACCGGGATCGGTTTGACGGCCTCCTTCGGCAGGGAGTCGTCGGAGCCGGGCGGGTTCGGGTTGCGGGCTCCGCCCCCGCCGAACCTGAGTCCGAGGCTGCCGCTCCGGGAGGAGACCGCGGACAGGACCGTCTCGCTGCCGCCGCCCCACCGCATCTGGGCGTCGACGGGGCGGAAGTCGGTGACGGCGCCCAACTCGGACCTGGTGACGTTGGTGACCCGGACCTTGTGCGGTGACCAGAGACGGCTGCTCATCTCGTGGCGGGAGCGGGAACCGAACTTGCTGGTCGTGCTCTTGTCCGTGGCGAGTACCTCCGACGACAGGGACTGCTCGATCCGCTGACCGTTGCCGGGCGACCGGGAGAGGTACGACACGCGCTTGCGCGTGAACCCGTTCTCGGAGAGGGCCCGGTACACCTGCTCCCGCAGCCCGGGGGTCTGGTCCCTGTCGCCGAAATGGGTTCGCATGTGCTCGAAGAAGGCGCCGGCGCGGTGGAGCGCCTGCGCGCGGAGCTGCCCCAGGGTCGGCGGGTCCTGCGGCGGCCGGTCGTTCGGGGAGCGGTCGCCGTCGGCGCCCGTGACCGTGGTGGTGTCCGCCGGAGGCGCGGTGGTGTTCTGGGAGGGTGCGGCGGTATCGGTGCCTCCGCCCGACAGGCGTCCCCAGGTGTGCACGGCCCCGTCCCGGACGGCGGTCCACAGGCCGCCCCGCCCGCCGCCCGCCGGGGCGGGCCTCAGGGTGAGCATGTCCTTCACCTGCTCGGGCGGGAGCGCCTGCCAGTCGTCGGTCGTGTCGGTGTCGGTCGTGTCGGTCTCGGTCCGTGTGGGGTCCGAGGCCGTCGGGGACGTCTTGGGCGTGAGGAGGACCACCTGCGTGTCCATCCCCCCGTCTTTCAGGAGCGGTGTCCCGTGTTCGTGCTGGGACCTGCCGTCGCGCGTCATCCCGAGGTCGTCGTTCTCGAACAGCCGGGCGGTGAAGCGGGTGCGGGACGTCCACACGTCGGAGTCCCCGTTGAACAGGACCGTCTCCTCGACGCTGCGGGAGATGCTCTGGGCGGATTCCCTTCCGAAGCCCAAGGAGGTGAACAGCGCGACCATCGGGTTCCCCAGCGTGCCGGGAACACCGCGTGCGTCGCCCTTGGCGTCGTCGCGCACACTGCCGCCGACGGTGAAACTCAGCGAGTGGTTGAGGTTCGACCCCTTCGTGACGGTGACGCCGGACGAGCCGGCGAACCGGCCGCCTCCGCTGGCCGTCGTCTCGAACTGGTGTTCGAGCTTCCCGAATTCGCCGTAGACGCGCAGGGTCACGTGGTCGGGGCGCAGACCCCTGTCCGGGAGGACCGTCCTCCCGTCGATCACGGCGGTTTCCTTGAGGCGGACCGGGATGCCGTCGTAGGGCAGGTCGAACTTGCTGCTCTTGATGCGGGACTCGGAGAGCGCGTCCCTGACCTTCTGGGTGTTCTCCCGTGCCACGTCCGCGTTGCGGCGCAGGCCCCAGCGCTCGCGGAAGCTGCGGACCGCGTCCGGCTCCATGTGGCTGGGGCGGACGGCGTAGTCCTTCCTGGTCCGCGCGAGGTCCGGGATGACCATGCCGGGGTGCTTCTCGGAGATGCCTTTGAGTACTTCGTACGCCAGGTCGTCGTAGAACGAGCTCTCCGGTGAGTTGTACGTCTTGTCGGTGCCGTCGGTGCCGTCGTTCCCGGTCGTGTCCGTCGTCGTGTCCGTGGCCAGGGTGTCGCCGGCCCCTGTGGTCTCTGTGTTCCCTGTGGTGCTGCTTGTGGTGTTGGCGTTTCCGGTGGTGCCAGTGGTGTCACTGTTGTTTTCCGGAGCGGGCGGGGGGAGGTGGCCGAACCCGAGCACGGTGGACCCGCTCAGATTCGTGGGGCGGTCCACCGCGAGGTTCGGGAACGGGGGCCGGGGCGGCGCGGCCGGTCCGTCGGTCGAGGACTGGACCTTGGGCGGTTCACCGTTGAGCAGGCGGGCGTCCTCGACCGTGAGCAGCTCGACGGAGTTGCCCTCGAAGCGGTGCGGTCGCGGTTCGCCCTGGATGTGGACGTAGAAGTCGCGCTTGACGTCGTAGGCCGCGTGGGCCGAGGGGGAGTGCACGATATCGCTGATCGTCCCCGAGGTGTTCAGGGTGGTGCCCGTGCTCTTCTTGAGCGTCGCCGAGTACTCCACGGAGGGTGCTTCGAGCCGGATGCTCTTGCCGTCCGGCAGTTCGATCCAGATGCCGAAGCCGGTGCCGATCGAACCGGACACCGTGGTGGAGTGCTGCACGTTGGAGGAGACGCTCTTGACCGCGGTGTTGCTGTGCACGAAGTCGACCAGGCCGGGGGCGAAGTCCTTGCGGTCGTACTGGGTCGACACCGACCACATCCGCATGTACCGGGAAGGGCTCCCGGGGATGTCGATCCGGATGTGCGCGGAACCGTTGGACATCTGCGGCAGGTACTGCTGTACCTGGTCGTTGTCGAAGGCGGCCTCGATCCGCGCGCGGTACTCGTTGTTGCGCCTCTCCTTGCTGGAGGGGGCGCGGCCGTCGCCCCGGTCTCCCTTGGGAGGGGGGAGGAGGTGGTCGGCGAGCCAGGTGCCGAGGCTGTTTCGCCCCGGTCTGCCGCCGCCGTCCGTCGTCGCGGTGTCGGTGCTGTCACCGCGGTCGCCGGAGGCGGTGTTCCCACCGGTTCCGCTGTCGGATGCCGGTGGGACCGGGGAGAAGCGGGTGATCTCCAGCGGGTGTGCGGCACCTACGAACGGGCGGTTCACCGGCTTGTGGTGCCCGTTCGCGTCCGTCGTTCCGTTGTCGGGCGTGATCTGCCGGGGGCCGTCGGAGGAGACCGCCTCGCCCGGCAGGTTCATGAGCAGCCCGTCGTACGCGGTCCCCTCCCGCACGCGCGGCGCGGTGAGGCCGGGTCCGGTGACGGAGGCCTTCATGTGCAGGTCGCTGACGTAGACGTTCGGGGTGCCGAGCAGCTCGATGCCGGTACCGGAGTTGGCGCTGATCGCGGCCGATCCGCCGGTGCTCCGGACCTGGGAGCCGCCGCGTACGCCGATGGAGAAGATCGGCCCCATGTCGCTGCCGCTGACGTTGGCCAGGTAGATGGGGCTTCCCGTGAACTTGACGCCGACGGAGCCGCTCCCGTTCTGGGAGCCGGATTCGCTGGAGGCCACCCCGGGTCCGGCGTTGTGGAGCCTCAGGTGCCTGGAGTCCTCGCCGCTCAGGGAGTCGGTCTTGAAGTGGTAGAAATCGCCGTCGAGTGGGCGCAGATCGATGTCGGCGCTCCACGTCTGCCCGTCGTGGGTGGTGCTGACGGTGCGCCCGCCCTCGCGGAGGAAGGGGCGCGGCCCCTCCTTCGTGAGGATGGCGGCCACGTCGTCCAGGATCTGCTGACGTGCGGTTTCGGGCATGGCAGGCGTGTCGGCCAGGACGCTGTCGACGAACCCGTGCAGGTGCTCGGCGAAGAGCATGTTCGGACCGAGGAGGTTGGACGTGGTCAGGTAGCCCAGGTCGTACGGCTTGTTCCGGTCCGGGGTGAAGGTGCCGTTGTAGGTGGGGGCCGGGGGCTGCTCCGGTGCGGTCCCCTCCGGTGGTGCGCCCTCCGGTGCGGTCCCCTCCGGCGCGGTCCCCTCCGGTGGTGCGCCCTCCGGTGCGGTCCCCTCCGGCGCGGTCCCCTCCGGTGGTGCGCCCTCCGGTGCGGTCCCCTCCGGCGCGGTCCCCTCCAGTGGTGCGCCCTCCGGCGCGGTCTCCTCCTGGTGGACGGGGGAGCCGGTGTCGAGGGGACCGAGCGGGATGTCCCCGTCGGTACCGCCGAGGGGGACGGGTCCGGCGTCGTCGCTCGGGCTCGCGGGAGTCTCCAGGACGGTCATCACGGTGACCGGCTGGTCGGTGCGCAGCAGATCGGCCTGCATCTGGGCGAGGAGGTCGTAGGTCCGGTAGGCCTCGTTGGCCTGGCGCTGTGCCTCGTGGGCCTGGGAGCGCAGGTCGGCGGCGTCCGGGCGGCCCTGACTCTCGGCCTCCCGGGTCTGGCCGACCAGGTCCTGGGCGCGCTGGTAGCCGCTGATCGCGTCCTTGATGCTGGCCGAGGCCATCTCCCCGAGCCGGATCGCGGTGGTGATCCTGTCCGGCGGGGTCTGGGGGGAGGGGGTCCTCTGCCCGTCGGCTGCGGCGGGAGCGGGGGTGGACGGATCGCCCTGAACGGGTGGGGGCGCCATGGCGGGCGGCGGGACGGGCGCGGTGGGAGGAGCGCCGTCCTGCTCCTCCGCACGGGGCGGCGGAACGGCGTCCCGGTCGTCCTGGGAGTCGGCCGGAGGGGCGGGCTCGGGGGAGGGGTCGTCCAGCGTCCCGGGGAGGGGGTCAGTGTCCTCGGCCTGCGGCGGCGGTCCGCTCTCCGTCCTGACGGTGGTATCGCTGTGGTCGGTGCGTTCGTCGGTGCGTTCGTCGGTGCGTTCGTCGGTGCGTTCGTCGGTGCGTTCGTCGGTGCGTTCGTCGGCGGCGGGCGGCGAGGGCGGCGAGGGCGGCGGGTCGTCCTCCGACTCCGTCCGCTGCTCGGAAACGCTCACGGTGTCGGGGGTCGCGTGCCGTTCGTTCGTCGGGTCGCTCGTGTCGTCCCGCTCGGTGGTGGTGCCGCCGGTGGTCTCGGTCTCCGGTGCGGGCGGGGGGTCTGTCGTGACGGTGTGGAGGTCGTCGTTGGCCGACCGGTCGGCGGCCGTGTTCGGTGTGGTGGTGTCGTTGGTGCGCTGGGGCGAGCGTTCACCGCTGTTGCGCTCGGTGGGTGCGGAGCGCTGGCCGGTGTCGGGGGCCGGGTTCTGCGGGGCGGGCGCGGGGGGCGGAGTCGCTTGGCCGACCGAGGGCGCCACAGCGACGGGAGCGGTGTTCTGCCGCTGATCCTGTTCGGGAACGGAGCGGTCGTCGGGGTTGGTCTCGCCGCTCCTCTCCGTGTCAGGTGCGGTCTGTTCGGCGCTGGGGGGCGCGGCCGCCATGGGGTTGTCGGGGACGATGGCGTTGAGGAAGTCGGTGGCCAGGGGGCCGTTGTTCGTGCCCGTCCGGAAGGGGTCGTCGCCGGATCCGGGGCGGGGGGAGTCCACTCCGAGCGGCTCGTTCCGCGGTCCGGGGACGGAGGGCGTGTCGGGGCCGGGTCTCCCGTTCGGTTTGTCGGTGGTGGTGCCCTGCTGGGGGGCGGCCTCGTCGGTGTCGAACAGCGAGGTCTCGTCGTCGCTGTCGTAGGGGGAGGAGCGTTCGTCCCGGTCGAAGACGGACGAGGCGTCGCTGTCGTAGTCGGAACCGCTGTCGTACAGGGACCGTTCGTCGTCCTGTGAGGACGTGGCGGGTCCGTCGTCGCGGTCGTCTGTTGACTGGGTCCGGTCGCCGGGCGCGGGTACGGGGGAGCCGTTGCGTTCGGGGGTCCGGTCACCGCCCTGACCGGGGGCGTCGTCCCCGCGCCACCAGGGGTCGGTGCCGCCGGAGTCGGCGCGGTCGTCGGTCCGGCCGCCGGAACCGTCGCTCTCGGTCTGGGGCGCGGGTGTGTTGAGGTCGGGTGTGCCCTTGTCCTTGAACAGGTCGGCGCCGTGCAGGATGCCGTCGGTGGCGCCCTGCTGGATGCCCGCCTGGGTGGCGCCCGCGGTCGCGGAGTAGCCGGAGGCCTCCCATCCGCGTCCGTCGGCCATGCTGCCCAGGCCCTCGCCGAGGTAGCCCTCCAGGGCTCCGGTGACGATGTTGCCGCCGACCTGTTGGGCGTAGGTGCTCTTCTTGGAGAAGTAGTCGTTGAGGGGCTGTTGCAGGGTGACCGGTACATCCGAGAGGTGGTCGCGGGTGGAGGGCGGCAGGCGGTCGCCGATGGTGTCGCGCAGGTGCTGGCCCAGGTTGGGGTCGGTCCAGTTGCGGGCGAGGGTGTCGGCGTAGTCGCGTCCGAGGTCGCGTGCCGCGGTGTCTCCGATGTGGTCGCCGAAGTGGCGGGCGAAGAGGTCGGCGAACTCGTTGCGTGCTGCGGCGGCTTTGGCGGCGTTGTCGAAGGCGCCCGCGCCGATGGGGCTGGCGGGGTTGTAGGGGACCAGGAATTCCTCGTTGTGTCGGCCGAAGATTTCGGCCAGGTCCTTGTTGAGGGAAGGTGCGGGCAGGTCCGCGCCCGGTGTGTCCTTGGGCGCGGGGGAGTCCGGTCCCCGGTCGGGGTTCGTCGCGGGCGGGTCGTCCTTGGCCGGGCCGGTGGGCGGCCCGTCGGGTCCGCCGCCGGGCGGCGGTGGTGTGTCGGTGTCGGTGTCGCGGTTGGGGTTGCCGGGGGGCGGGGTGTCCTTGACGGGTCCGGTGGGCGGTCCGTCGGGTCCGCCCCCGGAGGGGGGTCCGGGCGGCGGAGCGTCTGGGGTGTTGTTGAGGGGGCCGGGAGGGGGACCGCCGGGTGTGGGGTCGGGTCTGGTCAGGGGTGGTGGGTCGGGGAGGTCGGTGATGCGGGCGACGCGGTCGCTGAACAGGTCGGTGAGTTGTCTGCTGAAGAGCCCGTCCATGCCGGCGGAGAAGACGGCGGACAGGGCGCCTTCGATGGTGGCGCCGATGTGGGCGCTGCGGGTGAGGTTGGGGTCCTTGTGGTGGCGGGTGCCTCTTCCGATCTGGATGCGTTGGATGATGCTGTCCATGCTGGCGAAGATCTGGCTGATGATCTGGTGGCCGGGCACGGTGATCAGGAGCCAGGTCAGGATGCGGCGGATGGCCAGGCTGCGGATGGCCTTGAAGATGGGGATCCACTTCAAGGAGGCGCCGAAGGTGAACTTGGCGGTGGCGATGGCCCAGGCGATCTCGGCGAGGAGTTGGACGAACTGGCCGATGACCATCATGTGCATGTACTCGACGTTGGCGCGGGCCTTGAAGAGTTCGCTGGACATGGTGGCGGCGTTGGAGCGGGCGGAGCCGACGTAGTCGTTGTCGCCGGTGGTGAACTGGTCCAGGGAGCGTTCGTAGTTCTGGGCGGTGTTGCCGCTGAAGTGGCGTCGGGCGTGGACGCGGCTGAGGTCGAACAGGTCGTCCAGGGCTTTGATGCGTTGTTCGAGGGCGGCGTAGACCTCCGACCCGCGGCCCAGGGTGTTGATGCTCGCCTTGGGGATGGGGATGCCGGTGAGGACCTCGATCGCCTTGCGTTGGGAGGCGCTCATGTTCTCGTCGAACGGCATACGCGCCTCCCCCTCCCCGACCGCTCCCCAGGAGGGTTGAAAATAGCACCGGTACACCCGAATGTGGAAGTAGTTGTTCTTCTGTTTCCGTTCCCGTCCGTGTGCGTTGCCTTGTGTCCTCTGCTGCTGTGGTAGGCGATCCGGCCGCGAAACCCTGTACGGACCCGCCGCCGCTCCGCTCCCTCCGGAGGCGCCGCCCCGCAGGTCGGCGGCGCCCGTACACGCCCCGCACCCAGGGTGACGTTGCCATTTCGCAACGGTTTTCCCCGAACAGCGGGGGTATTCGCATACCGTTCCCCTTCGGCCGGGATGCTTTCTTCGTGAGGAAGCAGAGGACCCGATCGCATTCACTCGCCGGGCCGGGGCTCGTCGCCCCCTCGGTCAAGGGGTTGACCATCGACGGATCGGAGGACCTTGTGAGTGGTCTCAGTGGTGGCGCCACGGTTGTCGGGCCGACAACGGGAGTCAGCGCCACGACGACACCGTCCGGAACGGGGCGGCTCTCGGCCGCCGAGGGCAGGATCGCCAGGGCCGCCCTGGCGGAGCTGCCGAGGGACGGGGTGATCATGCTCGACGCCGGACTGATGGCGGAGCGGATCGCGTGGTTGCTGCCGACCGGGTGCGGGCTGAGCGTCCTGACCAACTCCGTCCCGGTCGCGCTGGGGCTGGCCTCGCGCCGCGACCTTTCCGTGCACCTCCTGGGGGGCCGGGTGAGCGCGGCGGCCGGGACCACGCTCGCCTCCGTGCGCCTGCTGGAGCAGCTCCACGTCGACGTGGCCTTCATGGTCGCCGACGGCGTGTCCCCCGAGCGCGGCCTGACCTGTGCCGACCCCGCGGAGGTGATGACCAGGCAGGCCATGGTGCGGGCCTCGTCCAGAACCGTGCTGCTGGCCGACCACACCAGGATCGGCGGCGACCGCATCGCCCGCTTCGCTCGGCTGCACGAGGTGGACTGCCTCATCACCGACACCGGCACCGACCCCGAGGACGTCCGGAGGCTGCGCGGGCGCGGACCGCGCGTGCGCGTGGTCTGACCCCCGTCCGGCGCCGGACACGCCCGGTGACGAACGCCTTCGCCGCCGGGCGCGTCCGGACCGCCGGCGGATGTGTCGCGCTCCACACCGCGGCGCCCTCCCCGCCCCGTCTCCGACCAGCCCGGCAGGTCGGAGACGGGGAAACCGGCTCCGCAGGTGGTGTCGTTCAGATGTTGTTTTGCGTGTGTTTGTCGCAGGGCTGCGGATGCGTGGTCTTCTCGGGTTGCCGTGAGGCTGATGTCCGGAAGTTCGGGCGGGCCACAGTCACAGAAGGGGAACGGGGGGTTGTTACGGCAGGCGACTTCTCTATAAGCTCACGCAAGGACAGATAAAACCCAACCAATACCACGTGGTTTCGGTCAGTCCTCGGGCTCCGCCCCGCGCGACTCCGGTCACGCCAGCCCGCGGCGGACCGCAACCCGGGCGGAGGGTCCCTCCTCCGCCCGTCCACCCAACGGCCTCCGCGTCCGGTCCCGTGACCTCCCGGCGCAGGAGTCCGTCCCCGCCCCTCGTCGGAAGGGAAAGGGCCCGTTCACCGGGTCGGTTCCGCCATGCTGCACCACCCCTCCCCTTCCATGGCAGTGGAGAACGCACCGATGACGACAGCCGCGAGAAGAACCGGCGCCCTCCCGCGCGCGGCCGCGATCGCGGGATGCTGTGCGGTCCTCGCCCTGACGGCGGGCTGCTCCTCCTCCGAGAGCGGGGTCTCCGAGGGCGCGGTCTCCGGGGCGGAGGCCGCACCGAGCTCCCCGGCCGCCCCGCCCGGAGACGAGGAGGCCGCGGCGCTCGCCGCCTACACCGGCATGTGGGACACGGTCGTGGCCGCCTCCCACGAGGGCGGCGAGGTTCCCCCCGAACTCCGGGACTACGCCGTGGGCGGCGCCTACGCCCTCATGAGCGCGGCCCTGGAGGGGGCCCGCGTCTCCGGTGCGCAGGTCACCGGCGAACCCGTCCTCGACCCCGTCGCCGAGGTCGAGGGACCCGACAGCGCGACGGTCGACGACTGCCTCGACGACTCCGGCTGGAGCCTCGGCATGGGCGCCTCCTCCGGGCAGGGCCCGCGCCTCGTCGAGGCCACACTCATTCACGACGGACTCGCCTGGCGCGTGTCCGACCTCAGGATCTGGGAAGCGGGATCATGCTGAGACTCGTACGACCCACGGCCACGGCCGCGGTACTGACCCTGCTGGCGGCCGGAGCCGCCACCGCCCCCGCGCACGCCGACGACGGCTCCTTCCTCGGCCAGATCGAGTGCGGCAGCTCGGGCGGCAAAGGCTGCTCCATCCTGCTGCGCTGGTGGCAGAGCCAGGCGGGCCAGCAGGGCTCCGGCGGTTCGGGCGGCTCGGGGGGCTCCGGCGGCTCCGGAGCCCAGGACGACCCCTACGCCCACGTCGACTGGGACGCGATCGACTGGTCCCAGGTGAACTGGGGCGCCATCGACTGGGAGTCCATCGACTACGAGCAGGACGGGCAGGAGGGGGAGGAGGGCACCGACATGGTCACCGCCCTCCAGGAGGCCATGGCCTCCTTCGAACTGCCCCCGCCCCGGATCGAGACCTCCCCGGGCAGCGACTCCCTGGTCCTGGTCAACACCCCCGTGTGGCTGTGGGTGGAGTCCCAGGACTGGGAGGCCACCGAGGCCTCCGCCCAACTCCGGGACTCGTCCTTCACGGTCAGCGCCAGCCCCGTCTCCACGGTCTGGACCCTGGGCGACGGCACGCAGATCAGCTGCGAGGGCCCCGGAACCCCCTTCGACCCGGCCGTGCACGACCCCGAATCGGCCTCCCCCGACTGCGGGCACGTCTACACCCTGCCCTCCGACGGCCAGCCCGGCGGCGCCTACCCCGTCACCGTCCAGGTCGGATGGAACGTGGGCTGGGAGATCACCGAGGGCGAGTTCGCCGAGGGCGCGACGGGCGAGTTCGACCCGCTCACCACGACCTCGCAGGTCGAACTCCAGGTGGCCGAATCCCAGGGCCTGGTCACCGGCACCGGCAACCGCTAACACCGAAAGAAGACGACAGACGTGGTGGACACGAAGACGGCACCGGCCCCCGCGGCCTCCCCGCGGCAGGGGGAGACCCCTCCGGTGCGGCTCCTGGGCAGCGGACCCCGCCGCTGGCGTTGGCTGGTCCTGGCCCTGGGCATGATGACCGCGGGCGGTCTGAGCGGCGTTGTGGCCCTTGAGCAGATGGACGACCGGCAGGGGGTGCTCGTCGCCGACACCGACCTGCCCGCGGGCCACGTGGTGACCGCGGAGGACCTGCGTGTCGCGCGGATCTCCGTCGCCGACGGGGTCTCCTTCGTCGGCGCCGACCGCCTGGAGGCGACCGTCGGCCAGACCCTCACCGTGCCCGTCACCGAGGGCGGCCTCCTCCCCGAGGCGGCCCTGGGCGCCGAGGCCGCCTTCCCCGAGCGCGACCGCGCCGTGCTCGGCGTGGCCCTGCGCCTGGGCCGCTTCCCCGCCTCGATCGGCCCCGGCGCCGCGGTCTCCGTGGTGGTCCACCCCGAGGACGGCGCCACCGGCGGCGGCGTGGAGGCCTACCGCGCGCTCGTGCGCGACGTCCAGCCCTCCGCCGCCGAGGACGGCTCGGTGCAGCTCGAACTCGTCGCCTCCTCCGCCGACGCCGCCGCCATCGCCTCGGCCGCCGCCGTCGAGCGGGTCAGCGTCGTCCAGGTCAACCCGCGGGGAGGCGCGTGATGCCCCGGACCGTGGCGCTCTTCTCCCTGGGCGGAGCACCCGGCGTCACCTGCGCGGCCATGGCGCTGGCCGCGGTCTGGCCCGGCGCGGACGGGGCCGTCCTGGTGGAGACCGACGCCTCCGGCGGCGACGTCGCCACCTGGCGGCGCCTGCAGCCCGACCCCGGCCTGACCGGCCTGGCCGCCGCCGCCCGGCACGGCGGAGCCTCCGCCGACCTGGCCGCGCACACCCAGATCCTCCCCGGAGGGCTGTCGGTGTGCCACGCGCCCGTCACCGCCGACCGCGCCGAGGGCGCGGTGCGCCTGCTCGCCCAGAACCCCGGCGTGCTCGTCTCCGCCGACGGGCCCGCGGTCGTCCTGGACCTGGGCCGCCTGACCCCCGGCGCGTCCGCCGCCGCACTGGCCACGTGGGCCGACGAGGCCCTGCTGCTCGTCGCCGACGACCTCGCGCAGCTGCGCCGGGCCAAGGAGGCCTCCGAGGCCCTGACCCGCAGCCTGCCGCGCCTGCGCACCGTCGTCGTCGGCGGCTCCGGGAACGTCCGCGAGATCGAGGGCGCGCTGGGCCCGGGCGTGTGGGGGCGGCTCCCCGACGACGCGCGCTCCGCCGCCTTCCTGCGCGGGGAGGCCAACCCGCGCAAGCCTCAGCGCAGGCCCCTGCTGAAGGCGGCGGCGCGTCTGGCGAAGGACCTCGCCGAGGGAGTGCGCCCCGCTGAGCGGGCCGACGGCACCGGCGTCCCGGCGCCCGCGCCCGAGGCGACGGGGGTCCACGCATGAGCAGCGGACACGACGCCGGATACGACATCACCGACGGCTACTTCCTGGACACCGACCGGGCCCGCACCGTGGCCGACCGCGTGGAGCGGACCGTCACCGAGGCCACCCGGCGGCTCAGCGAGGAGACCCGCGGCCAACCCGAGGACACGCCCGAGGAGTACCGCGCCCGCGCCGAACGCGTCATCGCCCAGATCCTCGACGAGGACGCCAGCCGCGCCCTGTCCGAGGGCAGGCAGGTGCTCGACGCCACCACCGAGGCCTCCGTCGCCGCTGGCGCCCTGGCCCGGGTGTGCGGGCTCGGCCCCCTCCAGCCGCTCCTGGACGACCCCGGGATCGAGAACATCAACATCAACGGCGTGCACGTGTGGGTGCGCCGCGCCGACGGCAGCCGCGAGCGGCACGACTCCCTCTTCGACGACCCCGACGAGGTCGTCGCCCTGGTCCGGCGCCTGGCGTCGGAGTCCGCCACGGGGGAGCGCCGCTTCGACCCGGGGGCGCCCATCCTCGACATGCAGCTGCCCGGCGGCGAGCGCCTCAACGCGGTGATGGAGGTCGCCCGGCAGCCCTCGGTGTCCATCCGCCGCCACCGCTACGGCCGCACCACCCTCGAACAGCTCCACGGACTGGGCACGATCGACGACACCCTGGTCGCCCTGCTGCGCGCGGGGGTGCGCTCCCGCCGCAACATGGTCATCACCGGCGGCACCGGCGCGGGCAAGACCACCCTGCTGCGGGCGCTGGCCGCGGAGATCCCCGTGGACGAACGCCTCGTCACCATCGAGGACGTCTTCGAGCTGGGACTGGACCGCGACCGCGACGCCCACCCCGACTGCGTCGCCCTCCAGGCCCGACCGGCCAACGTCGAGGGCGTCGGCGAGATCACCATCGCCGACCTGGTGCGCACGGCCCTGCGCATGTCGCCGGACCGGGTCATCGTCGGTGAGACGCGCGGCCACGAGACCGTCCCGCTGCTCAACGCCATGAGCCAGGGCAACGACGGCAGCCTCACCACCCTGCACGCCGCCAACTCCGCGGGCGCCTTCACCAAGCTGGGCGCCTACGCCGCCCAGTCCGCCGAGCGCCTGCCCCTGGACGCCACCGCGTCCCTGGTGGCCGCCGCCGTGCACCTGGTCGTGCACGTGTCGGCGCTGCCCACGGGCGGACGCATGGTCACGAGCGTGCGCGAGGTGGTGGGGGCCGAGGGGCAGAACGTGGTCTCCAACGAGATCTACCGGCGCGACCGCAACGGGCCCCTGCCCGCGGCGCCGCCCAGCCCCAACACGCTCGACGCCCTGGCCGAGGCCGGGTTCGACCCGGCGATGCTGAGCCCGGACACGGTGGGGTGGGCGCGATGACGACCCCTGTTCTGCTTGTCGCCGCCGCCGGTGCTTTGCTCGGCGCGGGGCTGTGGCTGGCCCTGGTGTCGCTGGCGGCGTCCGGTGGTGACTCGCGTACCTCGCGGGTTCCGCAGTGGCGGGCGCTTCTGTTCGGTCGGCAGCGGCCGCTGCGGTTGGTCGCGGCGATCGTCGGCGGCCTGCTGGTCTGGTTCGTCACCGGGTGGCCGGTGGCCGGTGTGCTCGCCGCCGCGGGCTGCTGGTGGGGTCCGGCGGTGCTGGGACCTGACCGCCGTCACGAACAGCAGGTGGCCGGGGTCGAGGCCGTCGCGGCCTGGACCGAGATGCTGCGCGACCTGATGGCCGGTGCGGCCGGTCTGCACCAGGCCGTGGCCGCAACGGTGCCCATCGCGCCCGAGCCGGTGCGGGAGCCGGTCGCCAGGCTGGCGGAGCGGCTGCGGGCCGGTCAGCCCACGCAGGGTGCGTTGCGCGCCTTCGCGGACGAGGTGGACAACCCGACCGCCGATCTGGTGGCCGCCGCGCTGACCACCGCGGCAACCCGGCACGCCACCGACCTGGGCACGCTGCTGGGGACCTTGTCCGAGGCCGCTCGGGAACAGGCGGCGATGCTTGTGCGTGTGGCGGCGAGCCGTGCGCGGCTGCGTACGTCCACACGGATCATCGTCGGTACGACCGTGGGCGTAGCGGCGTTCATGTTGGTGACCAATCCCGACTACCTGGAACCGTTCGACGGCTTCATCGGCCAGGTGGTACTCGCGGGCATTGGTGGTCTGTGGGCTGCTGCGATGGTCTGGTTGTCCCGAATGTCCCGCTTCGACCTGGGGCCCCGTGTGCTTGCGCCTGCTTCTTCTCGCACCCCGGAGACCGTTCGATGAACCCTGTTCTGGCCGCAGCGCTCGCGGGTGCTGCCCTCGGGCTGGCCCTATGGGCGTTCTTCGCCGCTCGCTGGGCTCGGCCCACGCTCGCTGAACGTCTGGCCGCGCCGCCACCTCCCCGGCCTGTCATGGTCGCTGGTCCGGACACCGGGGTGCTGACACGCCTGGGAAAGATCGGTGCTCCGATCCTTGAGGGTTTCGGAATGCCAGGACCCCGCACACGGCGCAATCTGCGAGTTTGCGAGCGTTCACCGGAGTCCTATCTCGCTGAGAAGTTCACCAGCTTGCTGTTGGGCCTGGCTCTGCCACCCTTGCTGGGAACGATTCTCTCGTTGGCTGGAGTGCAGCCGTCCGCTACGGTCGCGGCGGTCATGTGGGTGTTGTTCGTTCTCGGAACCTGGTCTGCACCTGACATGTCCCTACGGGATGAGGCGAACAAACGCCGGGAGCAAATGCGTCGTGCTCTGGCGAGCTTCGCTGACCTGGTGGTGGTGTCGCTGGCCGGGGGAGCGGGTGTCAACGGCGCTCTGTCCGACGCTAGCGCTGCAGGAAACGGATGGGCCATGGCCCGTATCCGGGAGAGCCTGCGCGAGGCAACGCTCATGCGTCAGTCGCCCTGGACTGCGCTACGCGACCTCGGTGAGCGCTACGACACCTCCGAATTCGCCGAGCTCGCGGCCAGCCTCCAGCTCGCCGGAGCCGACGGCGCGCGCATTCGCAGTTCTCTGGCCTCCAAGGCCAAGACACTGCGCACCCAGTTCCTTGCTGAGATGGACGCCGAGGCCCAATCCGCTACCGAGCGGATGAGCTTGCCGGTGGTCCTCCTCTTCGCCGGGTTTCTCGCCCTCCTGGGGTATCCGGCTATAAGCCACATTCTGTTTAGCTCATGAAAACTCGACACACCTTGGAGAACCCCGATGCAGCGCATCACCGCCTATCTCAGCTCCCGGCTGTTCAGCCGAAGGGACGACGGCTACTCGACCGAGACAGTGATCATTACCGCGGTCCTCGTGCTCGCCGCTGGTGCGGCGGCTGTCGCTATCGATGGGGTCATCAGGGAGAACATCACCGCTATTGGCGGCGGCTGATCTTGTCATTTGCCCGGGACGACCGCGGTAACGCCGAAATGGCCATAGCCGCGCCTGTGCTGCTGGTCCTAGTCATGTTGGTCATCCAGACGGCCCTGTGGATGCATGGTGACCACGTTGTTGCCGACATCGCGCGCAGGACCGCTGAGCAGTCGCGTACTGCGGGTGGCGGCACGTCGGTGGCTGAGCAGGCTGGAGGTTCCTTCCTCTCCGGTCTCGACGTGTCCGTCAGCCGCAGCGCGCAGGAGGTACGCGTGGTGGTTGACGCCGAGGTGCCCAGCATCGTTCCTGGCTTCAGTTGGCCGGTGGGCCATGAGGTCACCGCGCCCGTGGAGCGTTTCGTCCCCTCGGAGGCAGCTCCGTGAACCCTGTTCACCCGGCGGAGTCCGGACGTGCCGACCGTGGCTCAGCGTCGGTGGAATTGGTACTCCTCACCCCCGCCCTCCTGGCGTTCGCACTCCTCATGGTGCTCGCCGGGAGGGTGGCGGACGCCAACTCCACCGCCGACCAGGTGGCGCACTCCGCCGCCCGGGCGGCCTCCCTCGAACGCAGCGTCGCCGCCGCAGAGGGGGCCGCGTCGAGCACCGCCGCGAGTTCCCTCGCGGAGAACGGCCTTGTCTGCGGCGACCACTCCGTCACCCTCGACCACGGCGGACTGACCCCCGGAGGGGCGGTCACCGCCGTGGTCGAGTGCCGCGTCGGGTTGAGTGGCCTGACCGGGCTGGGCGTCCCCGGAACCATGACGATCACCGGGGACGCCACCGTCGTCGTCGACACCTTCAGGGGGCAGCCGTGAGCCGCACGGACGACAGGGGCCAGACCACGGCGTTCGTCGCCATCCTGGCCTCGGCCTTCATCCTCTGCCTGGGCCTGGTCACCGACGGCGGCGGCCTGCTGCGCGCCCGCAACGAGGCCGCCACCCTGGCCCAGGAAGCCGCGCGTGCGGGCGTCCAACAGCTCGACTGGTCCTCCTACCGCGAGGGCACGACCGAGGTAGCCCTCGACCCCTCGGCGGCCTCGGCCGCCGCGCAGTCCTTCCTCAGCGCCGCCGGTGCCACCGGGACGGTCGCGGTCAGCGGCGACACCGTGACCGTGACCTGCTCGGTGGACTACTCCTTCACCCTCCTACCGATGGGCTCGACCACCGTCGACGCCACCGCCACCGCACGTCCCCACACCCAGCCGACTCCCTAGCTCCAGTGAGGCGGACATGACCCAGATCCGACGGCTGAGCGCCCTCCTGCTCGCGGCAGCGATCCTGCTCGGCATCCCCTACCTGCTCCTGTGGCATCTGCCCTGGCCGGAGCTGCCGGACTCCTGGGCCGTGGCCGCGGCCCACCTGCGCGGCTGGCGTCTGCCGCCGGGTGTGTTCACCGCCCTGCTCATCACCGTGCTGTGGGCCCTGTGGGCCCTGTACGCGGCCGGACTGGTCGTGGAGACCTTCGCCCGCCTGCGCGGCATGCCCCGCAGGCTGCGCCCCCTCGGGCCGCTCCAGGTGGTGGCGGCCGCCGCCGTGGGAACCGTGGCGGTCGCCCCGGCCACCGCGTTCGCCGACACCGTCACCACGCAGGAGGACCGCGAGGCGGACGGGGAGCAGGACGCCGACGCGCCCCCCGCCCCCGAGGAGGCCCCGTCCGCGCAGCCGGTCGAGCGGGTGCGCACCGTCTCCGGTTTCGGCGTCGGCTCGGCCGAGCTCACCGAGCAGATGCGCGACGACCTCGCGCCCGTCGCGGAGATGATCGACTCCTACGGCGACGCCGAGACGCCCGTGCGTATCACCGGTCACACCGACCCCAGCGGGAACGCCCAGACGAACCAGGAGCTGTCCGAGCGCCGGGCCCAGGCGGTCGCCGACCACCTCGACGAGGTCCTGGGCGAGGAGGCCCCGGAGATGGAGGTGGAGGGCGTCGGCTCCGAGCAGCCCCGCGAGGGCGGCGCCGCCGCCCAGCGCAGGGCCGAGGTCGCCTACACCGTCGTTCCGCAGCCGACCTCCCTCCAGTCGCGTGTGATGGCCGCCGAGACGCCGGACCCCGGCGCCGGTGCCGGGGAAACCGCTGCCGCCGTCGAGGAGGACGAACCCGTGGAGGCGGCGGCCGCTGCTGCCGCCGCCGAGGCCGCCGAGGACGGTGGGAACGTGCTGGTCGTGGAGATCCCCGACGGCGCCGTCACCGGAGCGGTGGCGTTCGCGGGCCTGGCCGGGGGATACCTGCTGGGCAAGCGGGGCGTCCGCGTGCCCGGCGTCAGCCTGAGCCTGCCCCGCCTGCCGAGGGCGCCCCGCCGCCTGGCCCTGACCGCCCCGCCGCCCCGGCCCACCCCCGGGGACGAGATCGACGAGCGGGTGACCGTGGAACTCGACCACGTCCCCGGCCTCGGCATCACCGGGCCGGGCGCGGCGGGGGCCGCCCGGCGCCTCATCGTCAACGCGCTCGACCGCCTCAACGACGACGCCGTGCGCGTGCTGCTCACCGAGGCCGAGGCCGCCCGTCTGGTGGGCGACCGGGGCCGCGACCTGCTGCGCGCGCACCCCTGCGAGCCCGTGCGGATGGTCGGCACGACGGAGGAGGCCCTGACCGTCCTCCAGCGCGAGCTGCACCAGATCGTCGAGGACGGGGGAGAGCGGCCGCACACGCCGCTGGCCCTGGTGACCTCGCCCACCTCCGAGCACGAGACCGCGCTGTCGGGTCTGCTGCTGCACGGGCAGCAGCAGGGCATCACGGCGGTGGTCCTGGGCCGCTGGCCGCTCGGCGGCAGCTGCGTCATCGAGGAGGACGGCCTCATCACCGAGACCAGTCCTCCGCTCAACCCGGTCTTCCACTGCTCCTGGCCGGGCGCGACCGCCGAGGAGGTCATGGACGCCGTCCGCGCCTACCGCCACTCCTCGCCCGCCCTGGAGGAGACCGGCGACCGGGCGCCGGTCCCGGAGGCGTCCCGGGCGGCCGTTGAGGAGGAGGAGTCCGCCCAGGAGTTCGTCGAAGAGGAGGCCGGTTCCTTCGCTGAGCCGTTCCTCGGCGCCCTGGGGGAGCAGACCGCCGTTGAGACGGTGGAGGCGAACGAACCGGTGGAGACGGCTGAGCCGACCGAGTCGGTCGATGCGGCCGTGAGCGAGGAGAAGGACCAGACGAAGGCCGAGACGGTCGCGAAGGCCAGGAGGACCAAGGGGGCCAGGAAGGCCAGGGCGGCGGACACCTCGGAGGAGGGCTTCTGGGACGCCGACGTCTGGAACACCGACTTCTGGGAGACCGACGCGCCCGCGGCCGGGAAGGCCGACGCCGTCCAGCCCGAGGACGAGCTGGCCGACGCCGCGCCGTCCGTGCCCGAGCAGGCCGTCGCCGGGTGGTCCGGGGCCGAGCCGACCGACACGGCCCGGGCCGGGGCAGCGTCGGAGGTCTCCGCGCGGCCGGACACCTGGCCGGACCTTTCCGCCGTCGAGCAGCCCGCGAGCGAGGGGGGCGAGACGCGGTCTTCCTCGTCCGCGCCCTCCGTTTCCGGGGAGGCGGTGACCGGGTCGTCCGCCGTCGAGGAGGCCGGGCCCCAGACATCCGCGTTCGAACAGCTCGCCGCCGAGGAACAGGTGTCCCGGGAGCCCGCGACGGGACCGTCCGAGTCCGCGCGGCCCGCCGCCTCCGCACCCGCTCCGGAGAAGGCCGCCGCCACCGGGGAGTCCGCGCCCGAGCAGCGTGCGCCGGAGCGGTCGGCATCGGAGCAGACAGCCCCGGAGCGGTCCGCCCAGGAGGAGGGCGCCCCCGGGGCGTCCGCGTCCGAACGGCCCTCCGCCGAACGGTACGCCTCCGAGCTGTCCGCGCCCGCGCCGTCCGCCACCCGGGAACACGGCGCGTCCGAGAACGCACCCGCCGAGCCCGCCGCCCAGCGCCCTGCGTCCGAGGAGGCCGTCCCCGACGGGCCCGCCGCCGAGCGCCCCGCACCCGAGCGGAGCGAGCCCGAGCCCGCCCCGGCGAGGCCCGCCCCCGGGCGTCCGAGCACCGGCACGGTTCCGTCGGTGGTCGCCTCTCCCGCCCGTGTGCAGCGCCCGTCCCAGCGGACGCGCCCGGCGCCCGCCGAACAGGAGCCGACCTCCGAGGAGGAGGTCGCCCCCGTCCGCAAGGCCGCCAAACGCGCCGTGCGCTCCCGCCTTCCGAAGCCGAGCGGGACCGCGTCCGCTCCTGCGGCCCAGGCCACACCCTCCGCCCCGTCCGCTCCGGCGGCGCGGTCCGAGCAGCCCGCGCTCCCGGACCAGCCCGCCCGCCCCGAACGGGCACGCGCCCGCGCCCAGAGCGCGGCCACGTCCGGCGCCGACCCCCTCACCAGCCGCGCGGAGCGCCTGGAGAGGCGCAGCAGGGCGGAACGCAGGAACGCCGCCGCCCCCGCCGGAGCCGTCGCCGAGCACCCCGTGCCGGACACCGAGGGCGGGGAGCCGGACGGGTCCCAGCCGTCCCGGCCCCTGCTCCGCAAGCCCAAGAAGGCGGGACGCGGAAGGAGCTGGCGCCCCAGGGACAACTCCTGACCCGGAGCCCGTACCCAGGTGTCGCGACGCGGAGGGCCGGAGCCGGATCCGTACACTGCACGGACAGTGTGCGCGGCTCCGGCCGCGCCCCGCCAGCGTGACGAGGGGGCCGCAGATGAGGGCCAACCAGATGCCCACCGAGGAGATCACCCGCGACCCGGCGGCCTTCGCCGACCGGGTCACCGCCGACGGCCGCTTCGGCCGCCGCGCCGAACCGGGCCGCTACCGCCTGGTCGTCAGCCGCGCCTGTCCCTGGGCGCACCGGGTGGTCATCACCCGCAGGCTCATGGGTCTGGAACAGGCCGTCTCCCTGGCCGTCACCGACCCCCGCCAGGAGGTCATCGAGGGCGACCCGCACTGGGTGTTCACCGAGGCGACCGGCAGCCCCGGCGACAGGGACCCCGTCCTGGGCATCCACGCCCTGCGCGAGGCCTACCTGGCGCGCGACCCCTCCTACGACGGCGGGGTCAGCGTCCCCGGCCTGGTCGACGTGGATAGCGGCCACCTGGTGACCAACGACTTCGACCAGCTGGTCCGGGACATGGACACCGAGTGGGGCGGCCTGGTCAGGGACGGCGCCCCGGACCTGTACCCGTCCGCGCTGCGCGACGAGATCGACGCCCTGTCCCGGGAGGTCTACACCGACCTCAACAACGGCGTGTACCGGGCCGGGTTCGCCCCCGACCAGAGGCGCTACGACGCCGCGGTCGCCGCCGTGTTCGCCAGGCTGGACGCGCTGGAGGAGCGCCTCTCCGGGCGGCGCTACCTGGTCGGGGACTCGATCACCGAGGCCGACATCAAGCTCTTCCCGACCCTGGTGCGCTTCGACGCGGCCTACCACGGCCACTTCAAGTGCAACATCCGCAAGCTGTCGGAGTACCCGGCGCTGTGGGCCTACGCCCGCGACCTGTTCCAGACACCGGGGTTCGGCGACACCACCGACCTCGACCACGTCCGGATCCACTACTACTGGGTCCACACGGGGATCAACCCGACGCGGATCGTCGCCGCCGGACCCGATCCGCGCGGCTGGCTCACCCCGCACCACCGCGAGGAGCTGGGCGGCAGCCCCTTCGGCGCCGGGACCTCCCCGGGGCCGGTCCCGGTCGGCGAGCGCGTCCCCGACATCTCCTGACACTCGCGTCCCGGCCGCACCCCGCTGCCTTGCCCGCCGCTCCCGCCGTGCCGCTCCTACCGGGCCGCGCGTGCGGGGCCGCGGCGGGCGAACCCCGGTATGTGTTCGGGGCGAAGGCCCTTGCCGATGAGGTAGGCGGGCACGAACGACAGCCAGGGCATGCGGTCCAGGGCCGCCAGCACGGGCTTGGGCGGGCCCTGCCGCTCGCCCCTGACGATCGGTTCGGCCAGACCACGGTGCATGAGGCGCTGGAGCGTCTGGACGGCGACCGTCGGCACGATCCGCCGCCTGCGCACCGCGGCCAGGTCGCGGGAGGTGAGCGAGCGCCCCTTCAGCGGCCGGGCCAGCAGCGTCGCGGCGGCCACGGCGTCCTGCACGGCGAGGTTGATCCCCACACCCCCGAGGGGGGACATCGCGTGGGCCGCGTCGCCGATGCACAGCAGGCCCTCCACGTGCCAGCGGCGCAGCCGGTTGAGCCGCACGTCCAGGTGCTTGACCTCGTCCATGGACCGCAGGGCCCCCACCCGGTCGGCCAGCTCCGGCATGAGTTCGGCGAGGTCGCGCCGGAAGGCCCCGATCCCGCGTGCGCGCAGTTCGCGGTCGGTGCCCTTGGGGCCGATGTAGGCGATCTGGAGGTAGCCCTCGCGCGGGATGACCACGGCGAACCTGCCCGGGGCCGCGCGCGGGGTCAGGGTCGCGTGGTCCCCCGCCCCGCGGGGCAGGCGGAACCACCACGCGTCGATCCCCACCGGGAACTCCCGGGACACCAGGCCGGTCTCGCGGCGGGCCAGCGACCACCGCCCGTCGCAGGCCACCGTCAGGTCGGCGCGGATCTCCCCGTCGCCGTCGAGGTCCCGGTAGCGCACGCCCGCCACCCGGCCGGACTCGTGCAGCAGCTCCGTCACCTCGGTGTCCATCCGCAGGGTGAAGGCCGCCTCCTCGCCTCCCGCCTCGGCGAGGAGGTTGAGGAAGTCCCACTGCGGGACCATCGCGATGTAGGGGTGGGCGAGCCCCCGCAGCCTGCGGAAGTCGGCGACGGTCACGGTGCGGCCCCCGCCCAGCGGGAAGGCCACCTCGTCCAGCCTGCTGTGCGGCAGCAGGGCGAACCGCTCGTACAGGCCCAGCTCCTCCAGCAGCTCCAGGGTGGAGGGGTGCACGGTGTCCCCGCGGAAGTCCCGCAGGAAGTCGGCGTGCTTCTCCAGCACGGTGACCCCGACACCTGCCCTGGCCAGCAGCAGTCCCAGCACCATTCCGGCGGGGCCGCCGCCGACGACCACGCAGGTCGTACGCTCGTTCGTGCGTTCACTCATGGCGACTCCACTCGTTCACGGCGATTCCGGTGACGTGTCGGCGGTGTTCGGGTCGGTCGCGACGGCGCGCAGGTAGGACTCGGCCAGCACCGCGCAGACGTCCTCCATCGGGGGGAAGGCGATCTCCTCCACCTTGTCCAGGGCCGGGCGCAGCATGCAGTGCACGGCGATCGGGGCGAGCATCTGCTGGGCCAGCAGGGGGACCGGCAGGTCGCGGACGCGGCCCGCGGCCACCTCCCCGGCCAGCCACCCGCCCAGTCCGGCGAGCATGCGGGGCAGGAAGAGCCGGATGAGCAGGTCGGACGTGGGGCCCTCGGGGCGGGCGAACACGTCGGCGAGTATGGCGGGCAGCACCCGGGGTTCGCGGCTGAAGGCGTCGCCCATCAGGCGGTAGATCGCCCGGACCCGGTCGGCCAGGTCCTCCTCCGGTCCGCTGAGCACCGCCTCCAGGTCCAGGATCGGGCCGTAGCGCTCGAAGACCGCGCGCAGCAGCTCGTCCCGTCCGCCGAAGGTCGCGTAGAGGCTGTGCACCGAGCACCCGGCGGAGGCGGCGACCGCCTCCAGGGTCGCCGCGGCCAGGCCCTGTTCGCTGATGAGGCCGCCCGCCGCCTCGACCGCGCGTTCCCGGACGGGGCGCTGCCCGCCCGGGTCCACGCCCGAGGCGCGCACCGCCTCGTCCAGGGCCCGGCGCGAACCCCCCACGCGGCGCAGGAGGGTGCTGCGGGAGATCCCCGCCTCCTCCGCGATGGCGACCAGGGGCACGTCGGCCACGTCCTTTCCGAGGTTCTCCGAGGCGCGGACCGCCGCGCTCACGAGGTCGGCCGGAATCCGGGGACTGTTGAACTCTGACATCATGCCAAAGGTAACACGTAGTCGAGCCTCAGAGAAGGGGAGGACCCCGCTGTCCTCGCGAGGCCGGAGCCGCCCGGAGCCGTTCCGCCCCGCGCCCCCGGTAGACCGGGGCCTCGGCCGATGGGCCGCCCGGCGGTGTCGCTCGCCGGTGTGACGCGTGCGCCCTGGACCGCGGTGCGACCCCGCGCCGTGCGGCGGGCACGGGGCCGGGCGGCGAAGGGGGCGGGCTAGTCCGCGCTTCCCAGGCGGTTCGCGCAGACGGCCTCGCCGCGCATCTCGTGGCACGGCATGAACGAGCTTCCGTCCGGGCGGGAGAACACGGCACTCGCCATCCAGTGCTGCTGGGGCTGCACGGGCAGCGCCTCGGCGAAGAAGGGCCGGTCGCCGTCGCGCAGGACGATCGCGTCGGTGTTCTCCCGGGCGTCGGTGTAGCGCGCCCGGATCTCCCACTCACAGGACCGGTCGCCCACCAGCGCCTCCACCCGCAGACCGCCCGGGTCCGTTCCGCCGCCGAGGTCGATCCGCCTGTGGCTGAAGTACCGCTGCCCCTGGTCGGGCCCATCGTCGGAGATGTACAGCTCGGGGTCGTCCTCGGTCAGGTCCACGATCACGCCCGGGTACGCCGCCTCGCCCTGCGGCGGGAACTCCACGACGGTCACGGCCGTCGGCTCCGTGCAGGAGACGTTGACGGGGGTCATGTCCACGATGCTGAGCTGCGAGGTGCGCGTGGACAGCAGGTTCATGGTGAACGCGGTCGCGTCGGGCGGTACGCCGTCCTCCCGGTGCCAGTTCCACGCGTCCGGCGACCCCGTGTTCAGGCTGCTGCCGTACCGGACCAGCCGTCCGCCCAGGGGCCGGAGGAGGTCCCACGCGTCCTCGGCCGGGGTGGACCGGAGCGTCTCCGCCTCCCGCGCGGTCAGGGGCCGGTCCAGAACGATCTTGAAGTTGTGGGGGACGGACGTGTCGTAGGCGATGGAACCGGTGAACGGCGCCCTCTCCTGGTCCACCTCGGCCTCGGCCGCCCGCTGCTCGCGGAGCAGCGACTCGGTGGACCACAGGTCGTAGGCGTAGCCCGCCGCGTAGCCGCCCAGACTGACCGAGGCCAACAGCACGAGGGCGACCGCCCACGCGCCCAGGCGCGTCCGCCGCGACGCGCCCCGGCCCTCGGGGAAGTACCGCTGCTCCAGGACACCGAAGAAGGAGGGCCTGTCCGGTCCTGGGCGCTCCCGCCGCCGTCCGCGCGGGGCCCGGGGAGGCGGGGCCTGCGACCCCCGCCGGGGCCTGCGGGGCGGCGGGGGCGGCGGACCCCCCCTCGGCGGAAGTGGGCGCGGGGGCGGAAGGGGGCGTCGTGTGGGCCGGGCGCGGGGAGGAAGGGCGTGCGGAGGCGGAAGCGGGTGCTGGGGAGGGAGCGGAGGCGCGGACGGGGGCGGCGGAAGGGGTTCCGGCTGTGGTTCGCCGGTTCTCTTCTCCTCGTTCTCGCCCATCGCGAGCGCCCATCTCCTCGGGGGAACACACCTGGGGTGACGGTAACCCGGATGGCGTCCGCCTTCCCGCCCGTGGCCGTAAACGGCCGCCGCCCGGACACGCCGCCGGAGGACCGCGGGCGCAGGGGAACCCGTGCGCGCGGGCAAGGACGCGTCGCCGGACCCCTCTCGGCGGACGTGCCCTAGTGTTGGCCGCTGGGGGGAGGTCCCGTGCGCGGGGACCGGTGCGGACACCGGCGAACGCCGCCGCCCTCGCCCCGCCGGTCGAGCGGCCGGTCCGACGCCGACAGGGAGACAGAGAGAAGTGAGCGGCCGGTGCTGAGACTGCGCGGTCGGGAGTACGACGCGGACACGACGCTGGTCATGGCGATCGTCAACCGCACCCCCGACTCCTTCTACGACAGCGGTGCCACCTGGGACGACGGTCCCGCCTTCGAACGCGTGCGCAGGGTCGTGGCCGAGGGCGCCGACATCGTGGACATCGGCGGCGTCACCGCGGGCCACGGCCAGCCGGTCGACGCCGACGAGGAGAAGCGCCGCGTGGTCGACTTCGTGGCCGCCGTCCGCGCCGAGTTCCCCCAGCTGGTGATCAGCGTGGACACCTGGCGCGCGTCCGTGGGCCGGGCGGTGTGCGAGGCGGGCGCGGACCTGCTCAACGACGCCTGGGGCGGGTACGACCCGGAGCTGGCCGAGGTCGCCGCCGAGTTCGACGCCGCCCTGGTGTGCACCCACACCGGCGGCATGGCCCCGCGCACCCCGCCGCACCGCACGCGCTACGAGGACGTGGTGCGCTCGGCCGTCGAGGACACGGTCGCCCTGGCCGAGCGCGCGGTCTCCCTCGGCGTGCACCCGGCGTCGGCGATCATCGACCCCGCGCACGACTTCGGCAAGAACACCTGGCACTCCCTGGAGCTGACCCGTCGCCTGGACGAGATGACCGCCACCGGCCGACCGGTCCTGGTGTCGCTGTCGAACAAGAACTTCGTCGGCGAGACCCTGGACCTCCCCGTCGGCGAGCGCCTGACCGGCACGCTCGCCGCGACCGCCGTGTGCGCCTGGCACGGGGCGCAGGTCTACCGCGTGCACGAGGTGGCGCAGACGCGGCAGACGCTGGACATGGTCGCCAGCATCCGCGGGGTCCGTCCCCCCGCACGGGCCGTGCGGGGACTGGTGTGAGGGAGGGGAAAGCGTGATCGTCGCGACCGCCGTCTGTCCGCATCCGCCGCTGCTCCTGCGCGAGCTCGGCGGCGGCCTGGACCCGCTCGCCGAACTGCGTGAGGAGTGCGCGTCCGCGGTGGAGGCCCTGGCCGCGGCCGAACCGGACGTCCTCGTCGTCGTCGGCGGGCACGACGTCTCAGCGGAGCACGCCGAGGGGCTCGTGCCGGTCCGCGAGTTCGGCGGAACGGGGAGGCGGGTGCCCCGGGAGCGGACGCTGCCGCCGAGCCTGGGCGTGGCGCGGCGCCTGCTCGACACCGTCGGCTACCGCGGGCGCGTGGAGATGCTCACCGTGGCCTGGGACGCCTCCGCCGCCGAGGTGGAGGAGCTGGGGCGGCGGATCGCCGCCCGCACCGGACGGATCGGCCTGCTCGTCCTGGGCGACGGCAGCGCCCGGCGCGGCGACAGGGCCCTCGTGCGGCCGGACGAGCGCGCCTTCGCCTTCGACGAGGAGGTCCGCCGCTGCCTGTCCGAGGGCGACTGGGAGGGGCTGGCCCGGCTGGACCCGGCCCCGGCCGCCGAGCTGATGGCGCAGGGCCGGGCCGCGCTCCAGGTCATGGCGCACGCGCTCGCCGCCGACACCGACGACGGCCGGGGCGGCGCACCGGCGCGGCCGCGGGTGCTCTACGCCGACGACCCGTTCGGGGTCATGTACTTCGTGGCGGTGTGGCCGTGCGACTGCTGATGAACGACGCCGCCCCCGGCGCGGCCTCCCCGGGCGACGCCCTGGACGCCTCCGCCCTGGAACGGCTCTACGCCTACCCCGACCGGCCCTGGGTGCGCGCCAACATGGTCGCCAGCCTGGACGGGGCGGCGGCCGGGAACGACGGCCGCACCGAAGCCCTCAACACCCCCGCCGACCTGGTGGTGTTCACGCTCCTGCGCGACCTGGCCGACGTGGTCCTGGTCGGCGCCGGAACCGCGCGCGAGGCGGGCTACCGCAGGACGGGCCCGCGCACCGGCGACCGGGCGGCCCGCGCCGTCGCCGAGGGACGCGCCGACCGGCCCGAGATCGCCGTGGTCAGCGGCAGCGGACGGGTTCCGCCGCTGCTGGCCGAGCCGACCGGGGACGGCGGCGGGGTGCTGCTGGTGACCTGCGGGGCGGCCGGGAACGAGGCCCTGGACCGGGCGCGCCGCACCCTGGGCGAGGACCGCGTGCTGGTGTGCGGGCGCGAGCGCGTGGACCTGCGCGCGGCGGTCGAGGCCCTGGTACGGCGCGGTCTGCCCCGGATCCTGTGCGAGGGAGGGCCCCGGCTGCTGGCCGACGTGGCCGCGGCCGGTCTGCTGGACGAGATGTGCCTGACGGTCGTCCCGCTGATGGCCGGGGGAGTCCAGCAGCGCGTCGCGGTCGGTGCGGCGGCCGACGCGCCGCTCGCGCCCGGTGTGCTCATCGAGTCCGAGGGCACCCTGCTCCAGCGCTGGCTGCGCCCGCCGAGCTGACCGCCGGGCCCGCGCGCGGAGCGCCTTCCCCGGGTCCCGGCGGGAGCGGCCGACCCGCCGGGCCCGGTACCCGCGGTGGTCCGTCGGGGGCCCTCCGCTGGGTCGGTTCTTCCCCGGGGCGGGACCGGTCGAGCCCGGACCCCTCCGCGGTCGGCGGACCCGGTTCCGGGGCGGTGCCGAGACCTGGGCGGTGACCGGTGCCCTTCGCGGTCGGCGGACCCGGTTCCGGGGCGGGCCGAGACCTCGTGCGGTCACCGGCGCTCCTCGCGGTCGGCGGGCCCGAGCGCGGCCGCTCGGCTACTTGCGCTTTTCGCGGTCGGCCGCCCCAGCCCCGCCCCCGGAGGGGTCCCCGGCCCCGTCCACCAGCGGGGCCAGCACGAAGTCGGCCAGCGGGAACGCGTGCTCGTCCACGTGCTCGCGGGCGCGTTCGCGCTGGCCGGGGCCCATGGTCAGCGCGTGCACCAGGACCGTCCCGTACAGCGCCTCGGTGAAGGGCGCGGTGTCGGTGCCCGGCGGCAGCTCGCCGCGTTCGACGGCCCTGCGCACCATGTCCGCCATCCCGTCGCGGTGCACGCGCACCAGACGTTCCTGGAGTCCCACGAAGGTCTCCATCCCCGTGGTGGCGTCCACGGCCACGCGCAGGGTGACCCAGCCCGACGGGGCCAGGAAGTGGCCCAGCAGGGCCGAGGCCAGCGCGCGGGTGTCGCCGCGCAGGCTGCCGGTGTCGGCCACGGCGGGCGGCCGGGTGTGCTGTTCGATGGCGTCGGCGAGCAGGCGTTCCTTCGTCGGCCAGCGCCGGTACAGGGCGGCCTTGCCCACCCCCGCCCGGCGGGCCACCCCGTCCAGGGTGAACGCGGCCCAACCCGCCCTGCCGTACTCGGCCAGCGCCGCCGCCATCGCCCGCGGCGTGAGGCTGGGGTCGCGCGTGCGCCCCCGCCCGGTCCTCGGCGGTGTCGTTCCCGTGCCCCTCCGTGCTCGCTCACCCATGGGGCACGTTATGCCCAGGTAACGGCCGATGAAAATCCACGGTTCCGGCCACGCGGGTGTTCACGGGCCGCTATCGGTGCCGTCCGCGCGCCCCACGGCCCGCCGGTCACGGCGTCCGGCGCACCGCCCGGTCCTCGGCGATCGCCAGCATCTGCTCCTGGCGCCGTTCCACGGCGGGCCGCTCCGGTTCCGCCACGTGGCGCAGCTCCCCGACGCGGCCGCGCCGGTTGGCCAGGGCCACCGCCGCCGACCGCCGCATGCCCAGCGCCCCGCCCTCGGAGGCCAGCGTCGCGCGCACCCGGCGCCGGTAGGCGTGCCGGACGGTGAAGTACACGGCCATCGCGGTCAGGAAGACCGCCGCGACCTTGAACACGACGCCGCCGAACCCGGCGAACAGCGGCGAGTCCAGCAGCCAGTGCAGCGCTATCGCCAGGAGCACCAGCAGGGCGGCGGCCATGGCCCTGCGCCTGCCGGGCCGCCACGCCACCGCCGCCAGCAGGCCCACGGCGGCGCCCGCGACCGCCGACATCGCCCAGTGCGAGCCCAGCCCGGTCAGGACCAACCGCACCACGGTCGTCTGCACCACCGGCACCAGCCCGCCGGTGCCGCCCGACTGGACGATCGCGTTCATCGAGTAGACGAAGTTCTCCGTCACCTCGAAGCCCAGACCCACCAGGGACCCGATCACGAACCCGTCCACCGGACCGCGCACCGCTGCGGGGAAGGCCACCGCCACCAGCACGATCCCGGCGAGCTTGAGCACCTCCTCGTTGAGGGGGGCGGTCATGGCCGCTCCCCAGACCTCGGAGAAGGGCAGCCCCAGGCTCTTGGCCCAGATCGAGCCCAGGCCCGCGTTGGCGACGACCCCGCCCGCCGGCGCGGCGGTCAGACCCCAGAGCACCGCGGCCACGGAGGCGTCCAGAGCGGGGTCGCGCACCGGACGGATGCGGCGCAGCACCCAGAACCCGAAGGTCAGTGTCACCAGCCCCAGGAACACCGCCAGAGCCGCCTCGGAGAAGAAGACGCGCACCAGCCCGGTGAACCGCACCGCCAGGTAGCCCAGGCCCACCGCGCACAGGGCCCCGATCAGGGCGAGCGCGGCCAGCGCGGGCAGCCGCTGTCCGCGGGCGCGCCCGCCCCCGGTGGGCCGCTTCCAGGCGTGCCGGGGCCCGGAGTCCTCCTGGCGGGCACTGCGCGGCGAGGGCACGGAGCCCCGGTCGGTCGCGGCCGGACGGTTCTCGGGTTCGGGGTTCACGAGCCCTCCCGGGTGAAGGAGACCGAGCGCACGACGTCGGCGACCGCGCTGAGGTCGGCCGGGGTGGCCTCGCGTCCGGCCAGGGTCATCTCCACGGCAAGCTGTCCGTCGGGGGAGGGGTAGACCACCGCGGAGCCGTCCCCCTCGCGGCTCTCCAGGGCCCCGGCCAGCCCCTCGACGCCGCCCCGGGTGGAGATGGCCTCGGGGTCGCCCAGCCTCGCCGTCGCCTCACCGGCGCGCACGACCCGTCGCAGGCCCGCCCACAGCTCCTCCAGGCTGGGCGGCGGCGAGGTCACGGGGGTGACCGAGCTGAGCGTCAGCTCCACGGGCCCCCGGGTGAAACGGTAGATCTGTCCGGCCTGGCTGGAACCGGTGTTGAGGTGCCAGCCCTCCTGGGGGAAGGTGAGGGAGGCCCGGTAGTCGCCCGCGGACCCCACGGGCACCGGCTCGCCGGAGGGGACGGACTCCGAGCCGGGCAGGAGCGCGTTGACCAGTGGCCAGGCCACCACCAGCAGCGCGATCGCCGCCGCGGCCGCGCCCAGCGGCACCCAGTTGCTGCGGGGGCCGCGCCGCCGTGCGCGCGCGTCCTCCCCGGTCGCCTCCGCCATGGCGTTCCCCCTCGTCACCCACGGTGATGCCCTGTCACGGCAAGCGAAACATCCGGGGGTGCGTGCTTTGGTGGCACGGCGCCGACTTGGCACACGTTTACGGTGATTTCACCAATGCGGGGGATCGGTGCGGGGGCGCGGTGACCGGCCGGGAGCGCTCAGAGGCTGGTGGGCATCAGACCCCCGTTCCACTCGACGGCGTCGGACAGCGCCGCCGCGAGGTCCATGTCGGTGCCGGTGAGGTCGGCGTGGGCGCGGTGCAGGTTGAGCACGAGGCGTTCGGCGTCGGCCCAGTCGCGGAACCCGCCCAGGTCGCAGCCCCCGGCGTTCTCCAGCGGGGTGAGACCCCGGGCGACCCCGTCCCGGGCGGTCTCCAGCACGAACCGGTAGTAGCGCTCGTGCTCGCCCAGCACCGCGTCCAGCTCGGCGGCGCCCAGCAGCGGGCCGTGTCCGGGGACCACGTGTTCGGGGCCGAAGGCGTGCAGCCACTCCAGGGAGCGCAGCGCGCCCTCCAGCGAGCCCATGAACACCAGCGGGGTCAGCCCGTGGAAGAGCAGGTCGCCGGTGAACAGCACGCGTTCCTCGGGCAGCCAGGCCACCACGTCGCCGGGGGTGTGCGCCGTGTGCCCGGGGTGGCGCAGCTCCACCCGCCGTCCGCCGGTGTGGACGGTCAGCTCCCGGTCGAGCACGATCGTCGGCAGGCGCCGGGTGACGCCGCCCCAGTCCGGAAGGGGCGACCAGAACGGCGGGCAGGCGTCCAGGATCGGGTCGTGCGCGAGCGCCTCGCGCATGGCGGCATGCCCGATGAGCGCGGCGGACTCGGGCAGAAGGCTGTTGCCGTAGGTGTGGTCGCCGTGGTGGTGGGTGTTGACCGCCCACCGGACGGGCGCGCCGCCGGTGGCGCGCGCCAGGGCGCCGAGGAACGCGCGGGTGCGGGCCTCGGTCGCGCAGGTGTCCACCACCAGGAGCCCGTCGTCCCCGGCCACGGCGCCCGCGTTGTTGACCCACCAGGTGCCGTCCGGCTGCACCCAGGCGTACACGCCGTCCACGACCTCGGTCAGGCTCGCCGCCTCCGGCCCGGTCCGTGCGGTCCGGTCCATGGGGTCCTCCCTCGCGCTTACTGACTCCAGGGAAAGAAGGAAGAGGCTACAACAGCGCCCCCGCGGAGCCCACCGTGGCCGGTACCGGCCGAAGAGGGAAACGGCCCCCATACGCGCTGTTATCGTGACGACCGCATATCCGGTTGGTGCGTCCGTGGGCGCACGCGCACGCCCTCGGACGGGCCAGGGAGCAGGGACACACGTGAACAGCGAGGCGGGTATTCCCGCAGGCTCCTCCCGGGAGGGGAACGCCCACGCGGCCGGGGCCGGGAACCGGGACGCGAGTGGTTCCGAGGAGGGGCCGGAGCACCGGGAGGGCCCACAGCGCCGCGATGACGAGGGGCTCCCTCGGAGCGAAGACCGCACAGGAGCGCTCCGCGCGGCCCGGCCCCTCCTCTCCGCCCTCCTCGCCTGGGCCGGAACGGGTCTTGTCGCCAGCGCCCTGCTGCTGTCGGTGGTTTCGCTGTTCCTGGGGGACCCGCCGCAGGACCTGGGGCTCGGCCCCTCCCTGCTCGTGGCGTTCTCCGCCGGACTGGCGCTGCTGGTCCTGGTCCTGCGCCACGCGGCGTCGCGGGAGACCGGCCCGGACCACGGCCGCAGGGAGCTGATCCGCCTCACGGTGCTGGCTGCGGGGGCCGCGCTGCTGTCGTACCTGGCCTACCGCTCCTTCCCGCTCGACGCCTTCGCCCGGCTCACGGAGAGCGGGGACACCTGGGCGCCGTCGGTCCCGGGCAGCCTCCAGTGGGTGGCGCTGTGCGCGTTCGCCCTGGGCTTCCTGGCGCTGCTCACGGCCGTACGCCGCCCACAGTTCCAGCCGGGCGGGCGTGCCTGGACGGGGTTCGCCGCCGGTGCCCTGGCCGTGGCCACGGCAGGGTGGGCTGCCGTCTCCGAGACCACTCACCAACCCGTGGAACACGTGGTCGCCGCCCCCGGGACCGCCCCGGGCACGCCGACCACGGTCACCCGGGTGGGCTGGACCTGGGAGAGGCCCGAGGACGCCGGGATCGAGCTGGTCGTGGCCGGAGCGCGCGGGCCGGTCGTGCTGCTCGGGGACGGACTGGTCGGTCTGGACGGGGCGACCGGTGAGGAGCTGTGGACCTACCGTCTTCCCTTCGGCTGGTACACGAGCACGGGCGCGTCCATGGGAGGCGACCTGGCGTACGTGAGGTACCGGCGGGACCCCGACGACAGCGGGAGCGAGCGGATGACCGTGTTCGACACGGCCACCGGCGAGATCACCAGGGAGGTGTCGGCACCGCCGGAGGAGCGGTTCGGCACCGGGGACCACCACCTCCTCGGCGTCCTTCCCACGGGCAGCCTCTACACGGGCTCCGACGAGGAACCGGGAACGCTGACCGCCTACGGCGACGCCGGAGAGGGCGAGCTGTGGACCTTCACACCCCGGGATCCGGAGACCTCCTGCGACACGGAACGCCAGGTCCTCCTCCACGAGGCCGTGGTCCTGGCGGCGTACCTGTGTCGGGAAGAGGCGGATGACCCGCCCCTCGTCGTTCTCGGCCTGGACGCACGTACCGGGGAGGAGAGGTGGCGCACGGAGATCGGGGACCCGTACCCGAGCGGCTCCATGCGGATCTTCTGGGAGGGGCACGTCGTGTCGGAGGGGGAGCACCCCGTGGTGGGAGTCGGTTCCGACTCCGGCCCCGTCACTCTGCTGGATCCGCGCACGGGCGCGGTGGCGGGCGAGTTCCCGGAGTTCCTGATGGAGGATGACGACGAGGCCAGCCAGGAATACCGGGCAATCCGTTCGGGGTACCGGGGACGCGTCCACGCCGACACCGGCGGCGGGGTCCACGTCGAGGGCGGCGGACACGGCGAACACCTCGCCCACCACGTCGACCCCTCCGGTGCGCTGGTCCGTACCACGGTGGTCCCCGAACCGCCTTCGGGGGATGACGAGATCAGCGACGCCCTCGCCGTGGGGGAGACCCTCCTGGTACCGCACGAGGAACAGGAGGTGTGGGGCGGCGAGGTATCGGCGTCCGTGCGCGTGGTCCCGCTCGGGGAGGAGCGGGGCGAGTCGGAGGACGGCGGGACGGTGATCGGGATCGGCTCCGCCGTGAACCTTCGGCTCCTGCCCGTCCCCGGTGCCGTCACCGCCTACGGCCAGGAGGAGGCCGCCGTCGTGTACGGCCTGGTGCCCTGACCCGGCACCTCCGCCACCCCTCCGGATCTTCGTCGGAGCCGGGCCCACCCGCCTCCTCGGGGAACCCCCGAAAGCATGTACGGACCTCAGGGGCTCGTGTAGCGTCGCGGGCCATGGACACCTCCCACTACATCTCCGCCCTCCGCGAGAACGGCGCCGCCCTCGCCGACGCGGCCGAGGGCAACCTGGACCGCCCCGTCCCCAGCTGTCCGGGGTGGGACGTCGCCGACCTGGTGCGGCACACCGGCGAGGTCCACCGCTTCTGGCTCGCGATCACCGTGGGCGACATCAGCGGCCCGCAGGACTACACCGAGCCCGACCGGCCCGCCGACGACGACCTCCTGGGCTGGTACCGCGACGGCCTGGAGGAGACGGCCCGCGCCCTGTCCGGTGTGGACCCCTCCGCCGAGCGGTGGACGTGGGCCCCGCGCAAGAACGCCGGATTCATCCAGCGGCGCATGGCCCAGGAGACCCTCGTGCACGCCTGGGACGCCCGCAACGCCGTGGGACAGGCGCCCGAGCTGCCCGGAGAGCTGGCCGCCGACGGAGTGGACGAGTTCCTGGCATTCATGCTGGCCCTGGGCGACGGACCGCCCGAGGGCTTCGAGGCGGTGGTGTGCCTGCGGGCCGCCGACTCCGGGCGGGCCTGGACCGTGGACCCCTCGGCAGGAGCCTGGCGAACGCTGCCCGTCGCCGAGGACGGTGCGACGACCACGGTCGAGGGCGCCTCGTCCGACCTGCTGCTCCTTCTGTGGGGGCGCACCGACGCCTCCCGGGTGCGGGTCGACGGGGACGGGGACGCCCTCGCGACCCTCCTCGCCGCCGCCGGAACCGAGTAGGCCGAGCGGTCCGAGGGCGCCGCGCCCAGGCGGAAACGCGGCGCCGCCCGCTCATCCCTCCCCGGTCCCCGCCCCCGGGGACGCCTCCGAAGCCACACGGGCGTCCCCGGGGAGGAAATTCCCGGCCGCGGCGCGGACCGGCTGGTAGTTTCGCCGCATGCGCGAACGGCTGACGAACCTGGAACCACGCCTGCACGACGCGCTGGCGACGTGGGGCATCCACGCGACCGCGCTCGACCACGTCCCCCTGGGCTTCGGCGACCACCACTGGAGCGTCACCGACACCTCGGGCCGCCGCTGGTTCACCACCGTGGCCGACCTCGCCCACAAGTCCTTCCTCGGCCCGGACCCGGCCGCCGTGCGGCGGCGCCTGACCCGGGCCATGGACACCGCCGCCCGGCTGCACGACGACGAGGGGCTCGGCTTCGTCGTCGCGCCCCTGCGCACCCCGGGCGGGGACACCGTCGTCCCGGTCGGCGACGGGTACGCGCTCAGCGTCTTCCCCCACGTGGAGGGCGAGTCCGGCGACTTCGGCCAGGAGCTGGACGCCGACCGGCGGGCCCGGCTCCTGGACACCCTCGCCCAGCTGCACCGCAGCGCACCGGGCGACGCGCCCGCCGTCGAGATCCGCCTCCCCGGCCAGGACCGGCTCGCCGCGCTCCTGGACCGCCCCGCCGCCGTCGGCGACGCGGGGCCCCACGCCGCGCCCACCGCCGACCTGCTCGCCGAGCACGCCCCGGTGCTGCGCGAGCGCCTGGCCGAGTCCGACCGCGGCGCGGCCGCCCTGGAGGGCGCGGCGGCGGTCCTCACCCACGGCGAACCCCACCCCGGCAACCTGTTGTGGCGCGGCGACCGCCCGCTGCTGGTCGACTGGGACACCGTCGGCCTGGCCGTCCCCGAGCGCGACCTGTGGCTGGTCACCGACGACCCCGACGAACTGGAACGCTACGCCGAGGTCAGCGGGCACGAGCCCGACCGCGCCCTGCTGGACCTGTACCGGTTGCGCTGGGACCTGCGCGACGTCGTCGAGTTCGTCGACTGGTTCCGCGCGCCCCACGAGGGCGGCCCCGACACCTCCCAGGCCTGGCGGGACCTGGTCCGCATCGTCGAACGCCTCGCCGCCGGGGAGCGGTCCGGCGCCCGCTGACACCGCCCGGTTCCGGCGGCCCGGCGGGTCGCGGCCCGCCCGCGCGGTTCGCGGTCGGTAGCATTTCCGTGACTCTTGGCGACCGAAAAGGGTTGTCACCAGTGCGGCCGGTCCGGAACCGGCCGACCGGGCACGCCACGGACCCGACCAGCTGTTGGAGCGACATGAACCTGCCCCTGAGCAACCGCGACCTGCCGCTGCGCGTCATCACGGGGGCGTTCGTCCTCAACTCCGGGCTGGAGAAGCGCGGCGCCGACGAGGAGACCGCGCAGGGCCTCCACGGGATGGCGGCGGGGACCTACCCCTTCCTCAAGGACGTGGACCCCGTCACCTTCGCCCGGCTGCTGTCGGCCGGTGAGATCGCCCTGGGCGCCGCCCTGCTGATCCCCGTCGTCCCGAGCCGCGTCGCGGGCGCGGGCCTGACCGCGTTCGCCGCCGGACTGCTCGGCCTGTACCTGCGCACCCCGGGCATGCGGCGCCCCCAGAGCCTGCGCCCGACCGAGCAGGGGCTGCCCCTGTCCAAGGACGCGTGGCTGCTGGGGGCGGGGCTCAGCCTCCTGCTGAGCGGCGGCACCGGTCGGGACCACTCCCGCGGCCCGAGGCGGTGCCGCCGCTGACGGTCGGGCCGATGCCGCCTCCGGTGTTCACCGGTTGGTCTCGACGGCGGGCACGAACACCCGCAGGGCCGCGTGCCGCTTGGTGAAGACCACCGTGCGCGAGCCCTCCACGACCTCGCCGTCCACGGCCAGCAGCCTGGGCTCGCCCGGGATGGTCAGCGTCAGCCCCGTGGTCAGCCGTTCGGAGTAGCCCTCGCCGTGCGCGAACTGGCCCAGCAGCACGTCCGCGACGGCGCGCAGCCTCGGGAAGGGCGCCCGCGCGGTGAGCACCCGCACGTCCAGCCGCCCGTCGTCCAGCTGCTCGCGCAGCGCGGGCACCCGGCCGTGCGTGCGGTACCGGCAGTTGCCCACGAACGCCCACCACACCTTGGCGGGCTGGCCGTCCACGACCGCGGAGATCGGGCTCACCTCCCGCAGGTCCTGCCACAGGGCCAGCGCGAACGCGGGCCACTTGCCGATCCGCTCGGCCCACTTGTCGCGCCGTTCCACCATGCGCGGGTAGGAGCCGAACGAGGACGTGTTGAGGAAGATCCGGCCGTCCACCTCGCCCACGTCCACCCGGGCCACCCGCCCGTCGTCGAAGGCCCGCAGCGCGATGTCCACCGAGGACAGCCCCAGCGTGCGGGCGAAGTTGTTGAGGGTGCCGTCCGGCAGCACCAGCAGCGGACGGTCGTGGTCGAGGGCCGCCTGCGCCCCGGCGTTGACGGTGCCGTCGCCGCCCGCCACCGCCAGCACCTCGCTGGTGCGCGCGGCCTGGTCCATGACCCCGACCACGTCGTCGTCGGCCGACAGCGGGATGATCCGGGCCTTGGGCAGCGCCCGCGCCACCCTGCTGGTGACGTCGGCCGCGGTCAGCCCGGGCACCGTGCCCGCGGCCGAGCGCGGGTTGACCACCACCGTCACCCCGGAGCCCTCGCGGTCCACGTCGGTCTCCCCCTCGGCGACGGTGCGCGCGCCGAAGACCAGTTCGGGACGGGGCGGCACCACCGTCCGGGCGAGCAGCGCGGCGCCGCACCCGATGACCATCCCGGCGAGCACGTCGCCGGGGTAGTGGACGCCGCTGTGCACGCGGGAGAACGCCACCCCGCCCGCCAGGAGCGCGACCAGTCCGGCCAGCGGCTTGGGCGCGTCGGTCATGACCCCGGCCGCGTAGGCCGCGGCCGCGGCGGTGTGCCCGGAGGGGAAGGAGGTGCTCGGGTAGGAGCGGTAGGGACTGCGCGCGGCCGGGACGGCCGAGTTGTCCGGGCGGGTGCGCCCCGAGAGCTGCTTGATCCCCGCCGAGAGCAGGTTGGCGGTGCCCGCGGCCAGGATCGCGCGCAGGGCGGTGCGCCGCAGCCTGGGGCCGCCCGTGGCGGCGAGGGTGGCCGACATGAGGAACCACGGCGCCATGTTGTCCGTCGCCTGCACGAACTTGGGGGTGTAGGCGTCCAGGGACGCGGGTCCCAACCCCGTCACGTGGTCGTAGACCTTCTTGTCAGCCCGGTGGAGTCGACTCATAAGGCTCATTTCCCCAGATTGGGCAAAGCGCCGTCAGATGTCCATAAGGGCGCGCCCGCAGGAGGGCCTTCAGTGTGTTGATGACATCACACACGATGTTGGTTTCGGTGGTACGCGGTCGCCGGAAGCGCGATCCGCGCGGTGTCGGACGGCGCGGCCGTCCCCGCCCCGGCCCCTCCCCTTCGAGACCTTTTCGTGATGATGTGGACCAATCCGCCTGGTTCCCGGTACCGAATCACTTCCGCCACACAACCCCCGGAAGTGAAGAGGACGCATTGGGTACAGGGCAGCACACCCTCCTCCGGCGCAGGATCGCGGTCATCGGCTCCGGCGTCTCCGGACTGACGGCGGCGCACGTCCTGCACAGGAACGACGACGTCACCCTGTTCGAGGCCGACGACCGCCTGGGCGGGCACGCCCACACCCACCGGATCGACGGCGGACCGGGCGGCGGGCTGCGGGTCGACAGCGGCTTCATCGTGCACAACAGGCGCACCTACCCCCACCTGCTGCGCCTGTTCGACGAACTCGGCGTGTCCACCCAGCCCACCGAGATGAGCATGTCGGTCAGCTGCCGGGGCTGCGGCCTGGAGTACGCGGGCGCGCGCGGCATGCGCGCCATGCTCCCCAACCGGTCCCGGCGCGGCCACGCCTACCTGCGCATGCTCACCGAGATCCCCCGCTTCCACCGGGCCGCCCGGCGCCTGCTCGCCGCGACCCCGCCCCCCGGCGCGGCCGAACCCACCCTCGGCGCCTTCGTCCGCCACCACCGGTTCACGCCCTACACGGTCGCGCACTTCCTGCTCCCGCTGGTGTCGGCGGTGTGGTCCTGCCCGCCCGGCACCGCCACCGACTACCCCGCCCGCTACCTGTTCTCCTTCCTGGCCAACCACGGCATGCTCAGCGTGTGGGGCTCGCCCCGCTGGCGCACCGTCACCGGCGGCTCGCACTCCTACGTCGAGCGCGTCGCCAAGAACCTGCACGCGGTGCGCACCGGAACCCCGGTCACCTCGCTGGCCCGCACGGCACAGGGCGTGCGCCTGCGCGCCGGGGGAGAGGCCCTGCACTTCGACGCCGCGGTCGTGGCCACCCACGCCGACCAGGCCCTCGCCCTGCTCGCCGACCCCACCGGCGCCGAGCGCGAGGTCCTCGGCGCCTTCGGCTACTCGCGCAACCGCACCCTGCTGCACACCGACGCCTCCGTGCTGCCCGCCGACCGCGACGTCTGGGCCAGCTGGAACCACCGCCTGGCCTCCT